>NZ_PPXG01000009.1 GCF_002909485.1 Stutzerimonas stutzeri | reverse complement strand
CATTGAGGTTTTTTACAACCGGCAGCGACGGCATTCATACCTGGCGTACATGACGCCGTTTGAGTATGAGCGCCTACACGCTGTCTCTTAGGCCGGTGTCCGTGAAACCGGGGCTAGTTCAATCCGAAAATGAAAAAAGAAGTACAGGACGATTGGCGCGAAGATGCGAAAAAGCGCCGCGAGAGCGATGTGATGAAGCCCGAGCAACGCGGCTGATTTACCTCACGCTTTAAAGCTCCAGCGGGAATGGCGGCACCAGCGCCTTGCCGTAGCCGTCGATGAACTCCGGCGGCATGCGTTTGGGTTTCCCGCTTGAGAGCTCGATACAGACAAAGGTGGTCTGCGCGCGCAGCAACGTAGCGCCGTCTGCTGGCCTGATCAGCTGAAAATTACGCTTCATCTTCAGACGCTGATCCGATTCCGAAATCCAGGTACCGAGCTGCAACAGATCACCTTCGTAAGCTGCAGCGAGATAGTCTATTTCATGCCGCAGTACGGCCATGGCGCGATCCAGGCGACGGTAGTCGCCGATATCCAGTCCCAGGCTTTGCGAGTGCTGCCATGCACACTGCTCGAGCCATGTCACGTAAACGGCATTATTGGCGTGACCGAGTTCGTCGATATCATCCGACTGCACCTGCAAGTCGATGATGAACGTTTGCGCTTGATCCCAGCAGCTCATTCTGTAGATGCCTCGATGGCTGATTGCGGTGGCCTATGAAACCGCAGCGAGCGGGATGAGTCACGTCCGTTGCGCCGCACTATAGCCTGGCATTCAGCATACGTACCAACAGGTGACCACTTTTCGACCGGACAAAACAAAAAGGGTCATCTCATGAAAGATGACCCCTTGAAGCCCAAAACGGGCAATAAAAATGGCGTCCCCTAGGGGACTCGAACCCCTGTTACCGCCGTGAAAGGGCGGTGTCCTAGGCCACTAGACGAAGGGGACGAAACCTTCGCAAACCTACCGAAAACCTATCGACAGGCCGTGATTGGTGGAGCTAGACGGGATCGAACCGTCGACCTCTTGCATGCCATGCAAGCGCTCTCCCAGCTGAGCTATAGCCCCAGATTTATCGTCTCTCGACGCGCAATGTTAAACATTGCGAAATAATGGCGTCCCCTAGGGGACTCGAACCCCTGTTACCGCCGTGAAAGGGCGGTGTCCTAGGCCACTAGACGAAGGGGACGCAAACCCTTCAAGCGCAACCTGTATTCCTTTATTTACGCAAATACAGGTTGGTGGCAATTCTGCTCTTCGAGATTGGTGGAGCTAGACGGGATCGAACCGTCGACCTCTTGCATGCCATGCAAGCGCTCTCCCAGCTGAGCTATAGCCCCATCTCGAGGACGGGGCGCATATTAGGTGCGCCCCCATGCAGTGTCAACAACAATTTCGAACGGGCCGAAGATTTTTTGGCATTAGGAACAACTACTTACCGCCGACGAGCGGTAGAAAGGCGTCTGGCGGCAACGCGTGCCTCTCAGCATTGCCCCTGTTCGCCCACTTAAGCGATCGTCGCGAGCATCTTCTCCCACTCCTTGACTTCCTTCTTGGACGCGCCACCGAGCAGTTCGAGCGCGTTGCGCAAGCGGAAACGCGTCAGGTCCGGGCCAAGAATCTCCATGGCATCGAGTACTGAAACCGAGCTGGCTTGCCCAGTGATCGCGGCAAACATCAGCGGCATCACGTCGCGCAGTTTGAATCCCAGGTGTTCTGCCACCTGAGTGATACATGCCGTGATGCGATCCTTTTCCCACTGCCGCAATGCTTCCAGCTTCCACAGGATCAACTGCATTACCTGACGCACCTTAGTAGCGTCCAGCTTCTTGTGGACGAACAGAGCAGAATCGAGTTGCAGCGGACCGGAGAAGAAGAAGCCCGCCAACGGCGCGATCTGACTGAAGGTTTCCACGCGCTGCTGCACGTGCGGCGCGATCTGCATCATGTACTGCGGATTGAACGCCCATTTCTGCACTTGCGCAGCGAATTCCTCGACCGGCAACTCGCGCAGCCATTGGCCATTCAGCCAGGACAGCTTCTCCAGATCGAAGATCGGACCGCCCAGGGACACCCGATTGATGTCGAAATGCTCGATCATCTCGTCCAGCGTGAATTTCTCGCGCTCATCGGGCATCGACCAACCCATGCGCCCGAGGTAGTTGAGCATCGCCTGCGGCATAAAGCCCATGCGCTCGTAGAAGGTCACCGAGGTTGGGTTCTTGCGCTTGGACAGCTTGCTCTTGTCCGGATTGCGCAGCAGCGGCATGTAGCAGAGCTGCGGCTGCTCCCAGCCGAAGTACTCGTAGAGCTTGATTAGCTTGGGCGCCGACGGTAGCCACTCTTCACCGCGCAGCACGTGAGTGATACCCATCAGGTGATCGTCGACCACGTTGGCGAGAAAGTAGGTCGGCAGACCATCGGCCTTCATCAGCACCTGCATATCCATGCGGTCCCAGCCGATCTCGACGGTACCGCGCAGCATATCCTGCACCTGACACACGCCCTCGCTCGGCACCTTCATGCGAATCACGTGGGATTCGCCAGCACCGATGCGGCGCTGCGCCTCAAGCGGATCAAGGTGCATGCAATGGCCGTCGTAGCGCGGTGTTTCCTTGTTGGCCATCTGCTCGGCACGCACCTGATCCAGGCGTTCACTGCTGCAGAAGCACGGAAAGGCGTAGCCCTTGCTGACCAGCTCGTCCGAATACTTCTTGTAGATTTCGCCGCGCTCGCTCTGCCGGTAGGGGCCATGCGGCCCGCCGACGTCGGGGCCCTCATCCCATTCGATGCCCAGCCAGCGCAGCGCATCATAGATCTGCTGCTCGGATTCACGAGTCGAGCGCACCTGGTCGGTATCCTCGATGCGCAGAATGAACTGACCGCCATGCTGACGGGCGAAGCACAGGTTGAACAGCGCGATATAGGCGGTACCGACGTGGGGATCGCCGGTCGGAGAAGGCGCGATGCGGGTGCGGACCGTGGTCATGGATGCTCTCGGACGGAAAAGGACATATGAAATCGAAGGGACGAATGTTAGCAGGCAGGCGATGACGGGCTCCACCCGAACACCAGGCGGAAATTCGGCTTTAGCCTAGCCCCGAGGCAGGCGTCCCGCAAAACAGCACACACCATCCACCCTGGAAAAGGTGCGCCCTGGCAGCGATGCAGGTCGCTGGCCTGCCAGAAGCGCAAAGCACCTCAGCGGGGACCTTCCACAAAAGCAACCAGCAGACCTTACCTGTAGGAGGCGCGCCCCGCGGCGATGCAGGCCGCAGGCCTGCCAGAAGCGCCCACCCTAGACCTGCAGGCTCCAGCGGGGCGTCGTGCATCGAGTGCCCGCTACGAACGCCTCAAACGAGCAACAGCCGCTCGCGCAGTTTGTGGATTTCGTCGCGCGCCTCGGCAGCCGCCTCGAACTCCAGATCGCGCGCCAGAGTCAGCATTTTTTCTTCCAATTGACGAATCCGCTTGGTGATTTCGCTGGGCGAACGCAGTTCGTTCTCGTAGCGCGCGCTCTCCTCCGCTGCCTTGGCCTCACCACGACGCTTCTTGCTGCGCGAGCCGGGCACGGTGGCGCCCTCAAGAATGTCTTGCACGTCCTTCTTAACGCCCCTCGGCACAATGCCGTTGGCCTCGTTGAACGCGATCTGCTTGTTACGCCGCCGCTCAGTTTCATCAATGGCACGCTGCATGGAGCCAGTGATGTTGTCGCCATAGAGAATCGCGCGACCATTGAGATTGCGCGCGGCGCGACCGATGGTCTGAATCAGCGACCGCTCTGAGCGCAAGAAGCCTTCCTTGTCCGCATCGAGTATCGCCACCAGCGACACCTCGGGCATATCCAGCCCCTCACGCAGCAGGTTGATGCCGACCAGCACGTCGAAAGTACCCAAGCGCAGATCTCGAATGATCTCGACTCGTTCCACGGTATCAATGTCCGAGTGCAGATAACGCACCCGTACGCCGTGGTCACTGAGGTAGTCGGTGAGGTCCTCGGACATGCGCTTGGTCAGCGTGGTGACCAGCACCCGCTCGTCCTTGACCACGCATTTACCGATCTCCGATAGCAGATCGTCGACCTGAGTCAGCGCCGGGCGCACCTCGATCTGCGGATCGACCAGGCCGGTCGGGCGAACCACCTGCTCGACAACACGACCGGCGTGTTCGGCTTCGTAAGGTCCAGGCGTGGCGGAAACAAAGATTGTCTGCGGGCTGATCGCCTCCCACTCGTCAAAGCGCATCGGTCGGTTATCCAGGGCCGACGGCAGGCGGAAACCGTACTCCACAAGCGTTTCCTTGCGTGACCGGTCGCCTTTGTACATCGCGCCAACCTGCGGCACCGAAACGTGGGACTCGTCGATCACCAGCAGCGCATCGGCAGGCAGATAGTCGAACAGCGTTGGCGGCGGCTCGCCCGGATCGCGCCCGGACAGGTAGCGCGAGTAGTTTTCGATGCCATTGCAGTAGCCAAGCTCCATGATCATCTCGAGATCGAAACGGGTGCGCTGCTCCAGACGCTGCGCCTCCACCAGCTTGTTCTGGCTACGCAGATAGTCGAGCCGCTCTCGCAACTCCGCCTTTATCCCCTCGATGGCATCGAGCAGGGTTTCCCGCGGAGTCACGTAGTGGCTCTTGGGGTAGAAGGTGAAGCGCGGAAGCTTGCGGATCACCTCTCCGGTCAGCGGATCGAAGGCGGAAAGGCTCTCCACCTCATCATCGAACAGCTCGATGCGCACCGCTTCCAGGTCCGATTCAGCAGGATAGATGTCAATTACATCGCCGCGTACACGGAAGGTCGCGCGGGCGAAATCCATGTCGTTACGGGTGTACTGCAGCCCTGTCAGGCGGCGCAACAACTCGCGCTGATCGAGACGGTCGCCGCGATCCACATGGAGCACCATTTTCAGGTAGGTTTCGGGGCTACCCAGACCGTAGATGCAAGATACCGTCGTAACGATGATCGCGTCTGAACGTTCCAGCAGTGCTTTCGTCGCGGACAGGCGCATCTGCTCGATGTGATCGTTGATCGATGCGTCCTTCTCGATGAAGGTGTCCGAAGACGGCACGTAGGCTTCCGGCTGATAGTAGTCGTAGTAGGAGACGAAATACTCAACCGCATTGTTCGGAAAAAACGCCTTGAACTCGCCATACAGCTGCGCTGCAAGGGTCTTGTTCGGCGCCAGCACCAATGTCGGGCGCTGCACATGGGCGATGACATTGGCGATACTGAAGGTCTTGCCGGAGCCGGTCACACCCAGCAGCGTCTGATGCGACAGCCCCGCCTCGATGCCTTCGATCAGCTGCCGAATGGCCTCCGGCTGATCGCCGGCCGGCTGGAAACGCGTAACCAGTTCGAACTTGGACATTTCGCCTCTCTAGTAAACGTGCGCGAGCATGAAGCCGGATTGACGAGGACCGCACAACGGCACCGACGACAGCGGCCAGCTGTTGAAAATCGGCCATCGACGGCACCCGCGAAAAAGCTGCGCAACCGCCCATCTTCTGCTCAAAAAACGCGCCGAAAGCACTCAGAAAACCTCGGTAGCATATCGCAGGCGGCAGGCATGGCCGCTATACTACCGCCCCGTTTGCGCATCACCCTGCGCGCCGACGCGAGGGTGGTGAAATCAGTCACCCTACTCTTTCGAGCCCCCTCACCATGAGTTTGTTCTCTGCTGTCGAAATGGCGCCGCGCGATCCTATTCTCGGCCTCAATGAAGCCTTCAACGCCGACACGCGGCCGAACAAGGTCAACCTCGGTGTCGGTGTCTATTACAACGAGGAAGGCCGCATTCCGCTGTTGCGCGCCGTGGTCAAGGCCGAGCATGCCCGCATCGCCGCAAACGCGCCGCGCGGCTACCTGCCCATCGAAGGCATCGCTGCCTACGACGCTGCCGTCCAGAAACTGTTGTTCGGTGAGAGTGCCCCACTGATCGCCGAAGGCCGAGTCGTAACTACCCAGGCGCTCGGCGGAACCGGCGCACTCAAGGTTGGCGCAGACTTCCTCAAGCGCCTGCTGCCGGACGCCGTGGTCGCCATCAGTAATCCGAGCTGGGAAAACCATCGGGCATTGTTCGAGTCGGCCGGTTTTCCAGTGCAGAACTATAGCTACTACGACGCAGCCAACCACGGTATCGACCGTGCCGGCTTGCTGCAGGATCTCAAGAACCTGCCGCCCCGCTCCATCGTCGTGCTGCACGCCTGTTGCCACAACCCGACCGGGGTCGACCTGAACCTGGATGACTGGAAGCAGATTCTCGACGTATTGCGCGCCGAGGATCACGTCCCGTTCATCGACATCGCCTATCAAGGCTTTGGCGACAGCATCGAGGAAGACGCCGCAGCCGTGCGCTTGTTCGCCGAATCTGGCATGTCCTTCTTCGTTTCCAGCTCGTTCTCCAAGTCGTTCTCGCTGTACGGCGAGCGCGTCGGCGCGCTGTCGATGGTTACCCAGAGCCGCGAGGAGTCCGCGCGAGTGCTGTCACAGGTCAAGCGCGTGATCCGCACCAACTATTCCAACCCGCCAACCCACGGCGCCACCATCGTCGCCTCGGTACTCAACAGCCCGGAATTGCGCGCCATGTGGGAAGCCGAGCTCGGTGAGATGCGCAGTCGCATTCGCGAACTGCGACTGAGCATGGTCGAGCAACTGGCGGCCAAAGGTGCGAAGACGGATTTCAGTTTCGTTGCAGCCCAGCGCGGCATGTTCTCCTACTCCGGCCTCACGGCTGAACAGGTCGAGCGGCTGCGTATCGAGTTCGGTGTTTACGCCATCAACACCGGTCGAATCTGCGCCGCCGCACTGAACCGAAACAACATCGGCCACGTTACCGACGCCATCGTTCAAGTGCTCTGATTAGCCCTGTCGGGGGCCCCCTTCGAGCCCCCAGACGCGGGCCCGGCCAACCTGGGCAAGGGGTTGACTTCTCCTTTGCAAACAGTAGGATACGCACCGTTGTTCCGCGATAGCTCAGTCGGTAGAGCAAATGACTGTTAATCATTGGGTCCCTGGTTCGAGTCCAGGTCGCGGAGCCAAATTCGAAAGCCTCGGTTAATACCGGGGCTTTTTTATTGCCACCGGACTCTCACCAGGGACTACGTCCCAGGTTATTCGCTTCGCTCACCCCTTCGGGGCCGCGCTGAAGCGCGTTCTGCTAGCGCAGTCGAGTCCAGGTCGCGGAGCCAAATTCGAAAGCCTCGGTTAGATACCGGGGCTTTTTTTTTGCCGTTGGACTCTCACCAGGGACAGCGTCCCAGGTTATTCGCTTCGCTCACCCCTTCGGGGCCGCGCTGAAGCGCGTTCTGCTGACGCAGTCGAATCCAGGTCGCGGAGCCAAATTCGAAAGCCTCGGTTAGATACCGGGGCTTTTTTTGCCGCTGGACTCTCACCAGCGACGACGTCCCAGGTTATTCGCTTCGCTCACCCCCTTCGGGGCCGCGCTGAAGCGGTTCTGCTGGTGCAGTCGAGTCCAGGTCGCGGAGTCACTCCGCCAGCGGCTCGCCCAAACGCTGGCGCCACCAGCCCTGAGCCAGCACCGAACAGCTCCAACCCAGCAATACACCCAGCACATTGGCCAACATGTCCCAGCGAGAAGCGGTGCGATGTGGCAGCAAGCCTTGCGCCAACTCGATCATCAGCGCCGCGGCGACGGTCAGGCAAAGCCCCCAAGTGAAGGGTATGCGCGGAAAGCCCAGGCGCAGGGTGAACACCAATGCCGCAAAGCCCAGCAAGTGATGCAGTTTGTCCTGCTGATCAAACAGCTGCGGCACCGGCTCCGGCTTCAAGCCATTGAAGAGCACGACCGCCAGCACGATCAGAAAAGGCAATACTCGCAGATAGCGCATAAGGACAGGGTCTCTCACTCAAAGGCGTGATGCGTATAAAGAGGACGACGCCCTCAACGCGACCTATGACCCACGAAAAGCGGTAAAGATCGCCGGTAGCGCTTTTGCTTTCTTTACTTCATATCTCGATCACAAAAAAATGCCCGCATCACTTGATGCGGGCATTTAGCGAAGCAACCTACGATAGAAGCTGGTGCTTACGCTTCGGTCTTACCGACGGCCGACTTGATAAGGGTCTGCAGCTCGCCCTTCTCGAACATCTCAAGGATGATATCGCTGCCGCCGACCAGCTCACCACTGACCCACAGCTGGGGAAAGGTCGGCCAGTTGGCGTAGGTCGGCAGGCTGGCGCGAATCTCGGGATTCTGCAGGATGTCGACGTAAGCGAACTTCTCGCCACAACCCATCAGCGCCTGGGTCGCACGGGCGGAAAAGCCGCACTGCGGGGCATTGGGCGAGCCCTTCATGTACAACAGCACCGGGTTGCTGGCGATCTGTTCTTTGATGGTTTCGATGATATCCATGGAGTACCTCGGCTAGACACGGTTGCCGCGCATTGTACCGGAATTCACCTGGGAAAGCCGAGCGCGGGACTCGGCTTTGTTGCGATGCAAAGGCCGTCACTGCTGCGATTCAGGCCGCCGAAGGCCACGGGTCGAGGATTTGCGCCTGCGCTCGCTTTCTGGATAAGATCGCGCCTTTCCGTTTCGTCGCTCCCCGTGCGACCCCCAGTCGTCGGTCCCCTTTTCTCCCGAAAACCATTGGATCGCGCGCTGCGGCAATAAAGGTAGTTGATATGAGCGCAAGGCATTTTCTCTCACTGATGGACTGCACGCCCCAGGAGCTGAACAGCCTGGTTCGCCGCGGCATCGAGCTGAAGGATCTGCGCGAGCGCGGCGTCCTATTCGAGCCTTTGAAGAACCGTGTACTGGGCATGATTTTCGAGAAAGCCTCGACCCGCACCCGACTGTCGTTCGAAGCCGGCATGATTCAGCTCGGTGGCCAGGCGATCTTCCTCTCGCCACGCGACACCCAGCTGGGGCGTGGCGAGCCGATCAGCGATTCGGCCATCGTCATGTCGCGCATGCTCGATGCAGTGATGATCCGCACCTTCGCCCATTCCACTCTCACCGATTTCGCCGCAAATTCGAGCGTACCGGTCATCAACGGCCTGTCCGATGACCTGCACCCCTGCCAATTGATGGCCGACATGCAGACTTTCCATGAACACCGCGGCAGCATCGCCGGCAAGACGGTGGCGTGGATCGGTGATGGCAACAACATGTGCAACACCTATATAGAAGCCGCCATCCAGTTCCAATTCCAGCTCAAGGTTGCCTGCCCCGAAGGCTACGAGCCCGACGCCGAGCTGATGGCTCGCGCCGGCGATCGCGTGCAGGTGCTGCGTGATCCGCGCGAAGCGGCAGCAGGCGCTCACCTGATCAGCACCGATGTCTGGGCTTCGATGGGCCAGGAAGACGAAGCTGCCGCGCGCCTCGCCACCTTCCGCCCCTACCAGGTGGATCGCGCCCTGCTCGATTGCGCCGCCGAGGACGTGCTGTTCATGCACTGTCTGCCGGCCCATCGCGGCGAAGAGATCAGCCACGACCTGCTCGATGACCCCCGGTCCGTAGCCTGGGATCAGGCGGAGAATCGCCTGCATGTGCAGAAAGCGCTGCTCGAGTTTCTCGTCGAGCCGGCATATCACCACGCATGAAGAATGATCCGCCGCTGCTGCAATTGCGCGATCTGGCCTGCGGCTACGGCGAGCAGAGTATCGTTCAGCACCTCAATCTGCACCTCAATCGCGGCGATATCGGTTGCCTGCTCGGTCCGTCCGGCTGCGGCAAGACCACTACCTTGCGAGCCATCGCCGGGTTCGAGCCGGTGCACCAGGGCGAGATCCAGTTGGCGGATACGATCATCTCCCAGTCAGGCTACACCCTGGCGCCGGAGAAACGCCGTATCGGCATGGTCTTTCAGGACTACGCGCTGTTCCCCCATCTGACCGTGGCGGAGAACATCGCCTTCGGTATCCGCAAGCAGCCCGACTGCTCGCGCATCGTCTCCGAAATGCTCGAACTGGTGCACCTGTCCGCGCTCGGCAGACGCTATCCGCACGAACTCTCAGGCGGTCAACAGCAACGTGTAGCCCTGGCCCGCGCCTTGGCCCCGGAGCCCGCGTTGCTGCTCCTAGACGAGCCCTTCTCCAACCTCGACGTCGAACTGCGTCGGCGCCTCAGCCATGAGGTGCGCGAGATCCTCAAGGCACGCAACACCAGCGCGATTCTGGTCACTCACGATCAGGAAGAAGCCTTCGCCGTCAGCGATCAGGTCGGTGTGTTCAAGGATGGTCGCCTGGAGCAGTGGGACACGCCGTTCAACCTCTATCACGAGCCGCTGACGCCTTTCGTTGCGAGCTTTATCGGCCAGGGTTACTTCATTCGCGGGCAACTGCTGGACCCTGAAACCGTGCAGACTGAGCTCGGCACGATTCGCGGTAATCGAGCCTATACCTGGCCTGCCGGCAGCTCGGTGGACGTGCTGCTACGCCCGGACGACATCATCTATAAACCGGAAAGCCCGCTACGCGCACTGATCGTCGGCAAGACCTTTCTCGGCGCGTCGACGCTGTACCGGCTGCAGCTGCCCACCGGCAACCAACTGGTGGCGATATTCACCAGTCACGCCGATTACCCGACGGGGCAGGAAGTGGGTATCGCCATCGCAGCCGACCATCTGGTGGTGTTCCCGGCCCAGGGCAGCATTGCCGCCCATGAAACCCTGCCGCTAGCCGGCGTAGCTCGCTAGCCTTTCTGCCGACGCAGACGGAAAAACTCACTCAGCACCGCCCCGCACTCCTCAGCCAGCACGCCACCTTCGACCAGCACCCGGTGATTGAGAAAGTCCTGCTCGAAGAACCGACCGCGACTAGCCACTACGCCGGCCTTTGGCTCGGTAGCGCCGTAAACGACACGCTGAATACGCGAATGCACGATCAAGCCCGCACACATGCTGCATGGCTCCAGCGTCACATAGAGCGTAACGCCGGGTAGTCGATAGTTCTGCAGCGCCTGCGCCGCATCGCGCACCGCAACCATCTCCGCATGGGCGCTGGGGTCGCGCTGGGAGATGGGACAGTTGTAGCCGCGCCCGATGATCTGGCCGTCTTGCACCAGCACGGCACCCACAGGCACCTCGCCCAGCGCTGCACCCTGCGCCGCCAGCACCAGAGCTTCGCGCATGAAGTGCTCGTCCCGACTGCGGTCGATGATCAGTGGCTTTCTCACTACTGCGCCCTGCCCTGTCTCATACCACCTCGATCGCCGCCATCAGGCCGGTTTCCATATGATCGATGACGTGGCAATGGAACATCCAGACACCTGGATTATCGGCGACCAGCGCAATGCGGGCCGTTTCGTTCTTGCCCAGCAGGTAGGTATCAGTGAACCAGGGGTCAATATTGCGGCGATTGGATGAGATCACCTTGAAGACCATGCCGTGCAGGTGTATCGGATGCTGGTACTGACTGAGATTGCGCAACTCGAAGATGTAATGCGCACCCTTCTTCAGCGTCGCAATCGGGCGATCGGCACAGGTCTTGTCATTGATATCCCAGGCCTGGCCGTTGATCTGCCAGAACGTATAGGCGCCGCCTTGCTCGACATCGGTGGACAAGGTCCCTGCCCACTCGAAATTGAAGCGCAGGGTTTCCGCGCGCTGAAGGTTCGGCTCCGCCACGGGGTTGGCCGGCAACGCCGGCGGCCAGTCGCCAGCGGTTTCGTCATGGGCAACCGAACGCAGCGTCGCCAGCCTTAGAGGACCGTTGCGCAAGGACAGCTCGGCGCCGATCTCCGGCACCCTCAACGCCAGATCGATACGCATGCCAGGGCCGAGCCAGTACTCCTTGCTCAGTGGGCGCGGCGCGATTGGATGTCCATCGAGCGCATAAATGCGAGCCTCACCCTCTGGCAGGTTCAGCCGATAGGTCAGGGTGTTGTCGAGATTCAGTAGCCGCAGCCGCACGACCTGCCCGGCCGGCAGATCTAGCGTGGGAGCATGCATACCGTTCACCGTCGACAGCACGCCCGGTGTGCCACCTCGAGCGGCCTCTCGAGGCACGCTGAATTCGGTGAATGCGCCCTGCTTGTCGATGTGCCAGCTTTTCAGATTGAGTGTGCGCTCGTGCCTGAAACCGCTCGGTTCGCGCTCCTCGACGATCAGCGGCCCGACCAGCCCACGACCCAGCTGTGCTGCACTGCTGGTGTGCGGGTGATACCAGAAGCTGCCGGCATCGTGCAGCTGGAAGCGATAGTCGAAGAACTCGCCGGGCAATACCGGCAACTGCGACACGTAAGGCACACCGTCCATTTCCAGAGGCAGACGAATGCCATGCCAATGAATGGTGGTAGGCTCCGGCAAGTTATTGATGAAGCGTACGCGCAGCCAGTCGCCCTGTCGCCCGCGCAACTCAAGCCCGGGCGCCTGCCCGCCATAAGCCCAGGCGGGCGTCGTATGGCCCGGCACCAGCTCGACATCCAGCGGCGCGGCGATCAGTTCATAGTCGTGAGTGGTGACGTTGGCCGGACGGCCGAGCCAGTAGCGTGCGCCACTGCCGGCCAGGCCGACGACACCGAGCCCGGCCAGGCCGGTGAGAATCTGTCTACGGGTGAAACGCATGAAGCCTGCTCCTTCACGACAAAGATGGGCTCATCAGGGCATCGGGATTTGAGCGCCTCGTCTGCGCGAAGTCGCGAGCATGGACCGCAGCGATGACTGATAGCGTCGCCCGGCTCAATGGCGCGAGAGATTAACGGAATACACCTACAGCGGCCATAGCCCCAGCCTTGCCCCAATCCCACCCACCCATCTCGCTATGCCTCTATCCCCTCGACAAACATCGCCTGTAACAAAGTAGCGAAGCGTGACCCCAGGTTGTTCTGCGGCCTGTGATCGGCATAAAGCAGGTAGCTGGTAAACCTGAAATCGGCCGCGAATGGCCGTATCTCGATACCCGTATGCAGGTAGTCCCTGGCCACCAGGGGGCTGACGATACTAACGCCGAGCCCGGTGCCGACCATGGCGCAGATGATCGCGGCGTAAGGCGCTTCCAGATTCAGCTTGCGTCGATCTCCATGCTGCAGGAACAGGCGATCGATGCGACGACGAGTCCCATCGTCGTGGGCCAGTGAAACGAACTCCTCGCCCGCCAGGTCATCGACACCGACTCGCTCCAGCGCCGCCAGGCGATGGCCCTTGGGAAAGATGCACACTGCAGGCAGATCGCCAATCAGCCGTGCCTGCACCCCCGGGGTTTCCTCGCCGACAAACGACACCAGGCCGAAGTCGCAAAACTGCGATGCAACCCAGCGGGCAACCGTTGTCGAGTCGCTGGTGTGTAGCGAGATTGCGACCTGCTCATGGCCTTCATGGAAGCGCCGAATGGCACGCGGCAAAAGCGTCAGGGAAAGTGATGGCACAGCACCAATGCGCACCCGTCCGGTACCGAGCTGAAGTATGTGCCGTGCCGAGTGCTCAAGGTTGCGCAGTCCGATAAAAGCCCTGTCCACCTCGTTGAAGAATGCCGCGCCCTCATCGGTAGGTATCAGGCGGCTGCCGATTCGCTCGAACAGAGCAAAACCGTTGAGCCGCTCCAGCTGCGCGATCAGCCGGCTGATATTGGGCTGCGAGGTATGCAGCGCCTCGGCCGCAGCGGTCATCGAACCGGACAGCATCACGGCTCGGAAGGCTTCCACCTGCTTGAAGTTCATGACATCCCCATATCATTTACACATGGACACGTGGCGTATTGGCATTTGTCAGTATGAGCCAGTAGCTTTAAAACTTCACCCAAGGCCCGCGCCAATGTGATCGGAACGCACTGCGAGGCCAGCACCAACGCTCCGATACTCCTAACTGCCATGGTTCCACTCGAGCTCACGCTCCCCCATTGCAATAACAACAAACAGGAGACACCAATGCCATTGTCCACCAAGCTTCCGCTCACCCTGATCGTCGCTGCGTCGTTCGGTTTCGCCGCCTACGCGGTGGCAGATAACACCATGCCTCCCGTGCCTTCGGCTATCAGCGAGCAGGACAAGCTGCGCGCTGGAGTGCGCTGCGACCAGCCGCCTTACGGCTACCAGGACCATAATGGTGACTTCGCTGGCGTAGAGGTCGAAATGTCCCGGCAGATCGCCGAATGGGCCCTCGGCTCCAAGGACAAGGTGACCTTCACCTGCGTAACCGCAGAAAACCGAGTGCCTCAATTGCTCGGCCGCAAGGTCGACCTGCTCATCGCCACCCTTGGCGTCACCCCCGAGCGCGAGCGTGTGATCGCGTTCACCCAGCCCTACCGCTGGGGCGCCAGCGACGTACTGGTGCGCAAGGACAGCGGCATCGAAAAGATCGACGACCTCAAAGGCAAGACCCTGGCAACACTCAAGGGCTCGGTACAGGCCAAGTGGTTCGAGGAGCGCATGCCCGAGGTCAAGACCCTACGCCTGAATAGCGCCGCTGATGCGTTGCAGAGCTTTCGCCAGGGCCGTGCCGACGCCTATACCCACGACGCAGCAACGCTGGTGGTGGTAACCGGCAACGATGCGTCGCTGCGCCTGATCCAGGAACCGTTTCAGATCTCCGACGCCGCCATCGGCCTACGCAAGGGTGAGGACGAGTGGCAAACCTACCTCTCCGCTGCGGTCGAGCGCATGCATGAGGAAAAGCGCTTTCGGCCGTGGATCGAGCAGTACGTGCCGGAAGCCGTCCGCGACTATTACCTGAGCGTATTCGAGCAGCCAAAGCCCGAAGAATCTCACTGATCGGAGCCCTGTCATGAGTTTCGATTTCGACTACCTGCTCACGCAGTGGCCGGCTCTGCTCGACGGGTTATGGATGACCCTGCAGGTTTCGGCATTGAGTATCGTGTTGTCCCTGCTGATTGGCGTGCTGGGCGCAGGCATCAGACTGTTCAAGCTGCCAGTGATGTCGCAGCTGGTCGCGCTCTATGTCGAGCTGATCCGCAACACGCCGATTCTGGTACAGCTGTTCTTCATCTTTTACGGCCTACCCGCCGTCGGTATGAAGCTGTCGCTGTACTGGTCGGGCGTGCTGTGCCTGTCGCTATGGGCCGGCGCCTACCAGATCGAGAATCTGCGCGGGGGCCTGGCAACAATCGACAAAGGCCTGCGTGAAGCCGGTATGGCGCTCAACCTGCAGTCGCGGCAGTTCTTCCGTCTGATTGCCATCCCGATCGCCTTTCGCATCAGCCTGCCGGCCATGCTCAACACGGCCATCTCGCTGCTGAAGAACTCGGCATACCTGCAAACCATCGGGCTGGCCGAGCTGACCTTCGTCGCAGTGGACCGGATCGCCACGGATTTCCGTGCCATCGAGATGTTCGCTGCCATCTGTGTGATCTACCTCGCCCTGGTGGCGATTCTGGCCCTGCTTGCGGGACGCCTCGAAGCGCGTCTGCAGCGCCCCTTCCAACAATGAGGCCGTCATGGAATTCGTGATCGAGAATTGGGGATTCATCTCCAAGGGCCTGCTCATGACCCTGAAGCTCGCGCTGGTGATCCTACTGTTCACCACGCTCATTTCGGTGGTGCTCGGCACCCTCGCGACAGTGAAGAACCGCACGTTACGCTGGCTGATCCACGCCTATGTCGAACTGTTCCGCTCGATCCCGCTGATCGTCAACGTGTTCTTCATCTTCTTTGGCGCGCCACTGTTGGGCGTCAATCTCAGCCCCTTCGCCGCGGTGACGCTCGGCCTGACCCTGTGGGGCAGCGCCAACGGCATCGAAATCGTCCGCGGTGGCCTGCTCTCGGTGCCCCGGCATCAGTGGAAGAGCGCCTGGGCGCTCGGTCTGCGGCCCTGGCACATCTATGTGTACATCGTCGTGCCGCAGTCGCTCAAGGCGATCCTGCCGGCCTATACCGGCCTGCTGACCCTGCTAGTACAGGCCACCTCACTGGGCGCTTTGGTCGGTGTCAGCGAATTCCTCAAGGTCGGCCAGATCATCGTCGAGCGCAGCACGATGATGGGCGGCGTGAACCCTGCCTTTACCGTCTACAGCGTCGTATTGCTCGTCTATTTCGTTATCTGCAGCGCGCTGACCTGGCTCAGCCGTTACCTCGAACGTCGCCTGGGCCGCAATGCGTCCCGGCTTACCCAACCTCAGCCCTGATGTCCAGAAGGCCTACTCCCATGCTCGAATCCAAAGTCAGCCGTCGACTAAAGGAACCCACCGCAGCGGAAGTCTGCGACCTCATCTACGCGCCGCGCCTCGCTGGGTTCGCCGACGGCTTCGGCTATCTCGGCGACGTCAACAAGGCCCATATCGTCATGCTTGCCGAGTGCGACCTGATCGACGCGCCAGTGGCCGTCGCTCTGGCTCGCGGCGTGCTCGAAATGGAGCAGGTCGGCCCGCAAGCCGTGACTCTAGATCCACTGCGCGAAGATGCCTATTTCAATTACGAGGCGCACTTGATCGACAAGGTCGGCACCGACATCGGTGGGCGCCTGCATATCGGTCGCAGCCGCAACGACCTGCTGGCGACACTCGATCGCCTACGCGGTCGCGATGTGCTGATGGACCTGCTCGATGCGCTGTACCAAGTACGCCAGAGCGCCCTCGATGGCGCGGCGCAACATACCGCTGCGATCATGCCAGGATATACCCACCTGCAGCCCGCCCAGCCGATCACCTACGGTTTCTACCTGTCCGGTGTAGCTCAGGCCCTGGAGCGCGACTGCAAACGTCTGGCCGCCACGCTCGACAGCATGAACCGCAGCCCCATGGGCGCCGCCGCGTTCGCCGGCACACCGTTCGCCATCGACCGCGCACGCACCGCTGAGCTGCTGGGCTTTGATGGTTTCCTGGAAAACACGCTGGATGCCGTCGGCTCACGGGACTTCGCTCTGGAAAGCATGGCGCAAATGACCTTGCTAGCGGTGTTCTGGAGCCGTGTGGCGCAGGACTTCTTCGTCTGGTCGACCCACGAGTTCGCCCTCATCGACTTTCCGGACAGCGTTGCGGGCACCTCCAGCATCATGCCGCAGAAGAAGAATCCGGTCGTTCTCGAATACCTCAAGGGCCGTACCGGCCAGGTGCTCGGCTCGCTGGTCGCCTCAGCCGTCACTATCAAAGGTACTAATTTCACCCATACCGGCGACGGCAACCGCGAGAGCATGCGCGGCTTCTGGGAGTCTGCGCAGGAATGCCAGCAATGCTTGACCCTGCTGGACCTGGTGTTGCGCACCGCACGGCCCAACCTGGAGGCCGGCCTGCGCAAGGCCGCAGAAGACTTCTCCACGGCCACCGGCCTGGCGGACCTGATGGTCAGCGAGGCCAACCTGTCCTTCCGCGAAGCCCACCATGTTGTCGGCGCGGTGGTCCGCCAGGCCATGGACGACGGTCTGCCGGCCAGTCGCATCGACAGCTCGATGGTCGAACGTGCAGCCCAGCAGCAGCTCGGCCGCTCTCTCGGACTGAACGAGCAGCAGGTGCGCCAGGCGCTGGACCCGGTGACGAACGTCAGTTCGCGCAGCCTGCCTGGCGGTCCGGCGGCCAGTGCACAAGACGTGCACATCGGTGCCGCACGCCAGCGCCTGGAGCAGGAGCGCGCCGCCCACGCCAATCGCCGCCAGCGCCAGGCGGAGGCTCGTCAGGCATTGCAGGCCGCCACCGAGAGGCTCGCACAATCATGACCACCCTGATGACGGTACGCGGCCTGCGCAAACGCTTTGGCGACACCGAGGTTATCCAGGGCGTCGATCTCGACATATCCGAGGGCGAAGTGGTGGTGGTGATCGGTCCCAGTGGATCAGGGAAATCCACCCTGATCCGCTGCCTGAACAACCTGGAGCCGGCAACAGCAGGCGACATCATGCTGACCGGTTCGGCCAGTAGCCACGAATCCACGGCCCGGCTACGTGACGAAGTCGGCATGGTGTTCCAGGACTACACCTTGTTCCCACACCTGAGCATCTTGCGCAACATGACTCTGGCGCCAATGAAGTTGCGCGGCCTGAGCCGCATTGCTGCAGAAGTCCAGGCGATGAAGCTGCTCGAACGGGTCGGGCTAGCGCACAAGGCGCAAGCCATGCCTGCCGAACTTTCGGGTGGCCAGCAGCAACGGGTGGCGATCGTCAGGGCGCTCGCCATGCAGCCAAGGCTCATGCTGTTCGATGAGCCGACCTCGGCGCTCGATCCGGAAACGGTCAATGAGGTGCTGCTGGTGATGAAGGAACTGGCCGCCGAGGGCATGACCATGGTGGTCGTCACCCACGAGATGGGCTTCGCTCGAGAAGTGGCCGATCGGGTGATTTTCTTCGACGGCGGCAGGATCGTCGAATGCTCACCGCCCGCTCAACTGTTCGCCTCCCCGAGAGAAGACCGCACTCGCCAGTTTCTCACCCACGTATTGAAGTGAGCCTTCCCATGCCTGATACCCCCATCATCCAGATCGACGGTCTGAACAAGTGGTACGACTCCTTCCATGCCCTGAATGATGTGGATCTTCAGGTGGCTGCCGGCGAACGGCTGGTTATCTGCGGACCCAGTGGCTCGGGTAAATCGACGCTGATTCGCTGCATCAACGCGCTGGAGCCCTTCCAGAATGGCCGCCTCGGCGTGGCGGGCATTGCGCTCGATACATCCCCTGCGAGCATCACCAGAGTTAGAGAGCACGTGGGCATGGTGTTCCAGAATTTTCACCTGTTTCCACACCTGAGTATCGCCGCCAACTGCGCCCTGGCTCCCATTCACGTGCTTGGTATGGACAAGCGCAAGGCCCGCGAACGGGCCATGCAGCAACTGGAGAAACTGCGCATCGCCGACAAGGCCGACTGCTATCCGGCGCAACTTTCGGGCGGCCAGCAGCAGCGCGCCGCCATAGCCCGGGCGTTGTGCCTTGAGCCAAGAATCATGCTGTTCGACGAACCTACCTCGGCGCTGGACCCCGAGATGGTCGGCGAAGTGCTCGACTCGATGGTAGCGCTGGCCGAATCGGGCATGACCATGCTGGTGGTCACCCACGAAATGGGCTTCGCCCGCCAGGTCGCCGATCGCGTGGTGTTCATGGATGCCGGAGCGATTGTTGAAACCGCCGTACCCGAAGACTTCTTTGCCCACGCACAGAGCGAGCGAGCGAGGCAGTTCCTATCGAAGATCATTCACTGAGGTTCGGCTCTAAACGAAGAACCCCGGGCATACCGGGGTTCATCATCAGCACGTGGACGTAAGTGCCTCTATCACTCCCACTCGATGGTCGCAGGCGGCTTGCTCGACACATCATAGGTGACACGGGAGATGCCTTCGATTTCGTTGATGATGCGGTTGGAGACCTTCTCCAGCAGCTCGTAAGGCAGGTGCGCCCAACGTGCAGTCATGAAGTCGATGGTTTCCACGGCGCGCAACGCAACGACCCAGGCGTAGCGACGACCGTCGCCAACCACACCGACCGACTTCACCGGCTGGAATACCACGAAGGCTTGGCTGGTCTTGTGGTACCAGTCGAAGTTGCGCAGCTCTTCGATGAAGATGTGGTCGGCACGACGCAGCAGGTCGGCGTATTCCTTCTTCACTTCGCCAAGGATGCGCACGCCCAGGCCCGGCCCCGGGAATGGGTGGCGGTAGACCATATCGTAGGGCAGGCCGAGCTCGAGGCCGATCTTGCGGACCTCGTCCTTGAACAGCTCACGCAGCGGCTCGACCAGCTTGAGGTTCATTTCCTCCGGCAGGCCGCCGACGTTATGGTGCGACTTGATCACGTGGGCCTTGCCGCTCTTGGCACCGGCAGACTCGATCACGTCCGGGTAGATGGTGCCCTGGGCGAGGAACTGGATATTGTCCAGCTTGCTGGCTTCGGCATCGAACACATCGATAAAAGTGCGCCCGATGATCTTGCGCTTCTTCTCCGGGTCCGCCTCGCCTTCGAGGTTCCCTAGGAATTGTGCTTCGGCGTCGGCTCGGATCACCTTCACGCCCATGTTTTCGGCGAACATGGCCATTACCTGATCGCCTTCATGCATGCGCAGCAGGCCGTTATCGACGAACACACAGGTCAGCTGTTCGCCGATGGCCTTGTGTAGCAGCGCCGCGACGACCGACGAATCGACGCCACCGGAAAGGCCTAGCAGCACGTTGGCATCGCCAACTTGGGCGCGGACCTGCGCGATGGCATCTTCGACGATGTTCGACGGCGTCCATAGCGCTTCGCAGCCACAGATTTCCAGAATGAAGCGCGACAGGATGCGACCGCCCTGGCGGGTGTGAGTCACTTCCGGGTGGAATTGCACGCCGTAGTAGCCACGGGAGTCGTCGCCCATCGCGGCAATCGGGCAGCTGGGGGTGCTGGCCAAGAGGTGGAAGCCGACCGGGATCTCGGTAACCTTGTCACCGTGGCTCATCCATACGTCCAGTCCGAACACGCCATCGTCGTCCATGTGGTCTTCGATACCGTCGAACAGACGCGATTTGCCAACCAGGTCGACACGGGCATAGCCGAACTCGCGAACGTCCGAGCCCTGCACCTTGCCGCCCAGCTGTTCGGACATTGTCTGCATGCCGTAGCAGATGCCGAACAGCGGTACACCAAGATCGAACACAGCCTGTGGCGCGCGTGGGCTGCCTACCTCGTGAACCGATTCCGGACCACCGGCGAGAATGATGCCGCGCGGCGCGAAGGCACGAATGTCGTCCTCGCTCATATCCCACGGATGCAACTCACAGTAGACGCCGATCTCGCGCACACGACGAGCGATCAGCTGGGTGTACTGGGAACCGAAGTCCAGAATCAGGATTCGGTGGGCGTGAATGTCAGGATGAGCCATGTGGGCATCTCTCGTGGTAGTCGCAAATGACACGGGGCTGATCGAACAGCCCCGTTCTTCATACTTTTAAAAATCGATTTGCCGCGCCGCGAGCAACGGGCAGGCAACGCAGCATGCCCTAGCGCAGCAGCGTCAAATCGATTTTCAGCCGACGCGGTAGTTCGGCGCTTCCTTGGTGATCTGCACGTCATGTACGTGCGACTCGGCCATGCCGGCGCCAGTGATGCGCACGAACTGCGGCTTGCTGCGCATCTCGTCAACCGTGGCGCTGCCGGTGTAACCCATGGAAGCACGCAGACCGCCCATCAACTGATGGATGATCGCTGCCAGCGAGCCTTTGTAAGGCACACGGCCCTCGATACCTTCCGGCACCAGCTTCTCGGCGCCAGCGGCGGAATCCTGGAAGTAGCGATCCGAGGAGCCCTGCGCCTGGGACATGGCACCCAGCGAGCCCATGCCGCGGTAGGCCTTGTAGGAGCGGCCCTGGAACAGCTCGATCTCGCCCGGCGCTTCTTCGGTACCGGCGAACATCGACCCCATCATCACGGCGTTGGCGCCGGCGACGATGGCCTTGGACAGGTCGCCCGAGAAGCGGATGCCACCATCAGCGATCATTGGCACGCCCGTACCTTCGAGCGCAGCGGACACGTTGGCGATGGCTGAGATCTGCGGCACGCCGACACCGGCGACGATGCGTGTAGTGCAGATCGAACCCGGGCCGATACCGACCTTGACAGCGTCTGCACCGGCCTTGACCAGATCCAGCGCCGCTTCGGCGGTGGCGATGTTGCCGCCGATCACCTGCACCTGCGGGAAGTTGTCCTTCACCCAGCGCACGCGGTCGATCACGCCACGGGAATGACCATGGGCGGTATCCACCACCACCACGTCGACACCGGCAGCGGCCAGCGCTTCGACGCGATCACCGGTATCGGCACCGGTACCCACTGCTGCACCGACGCGAAGACGACCCTGGCTATCCTTGGATGCCAGCGGGTATGTCTTGGCCTTCTCGATGTCGCGGAAAGTGACCAGACCGCGCAGGTGGAAATTGCCGTCGACCACCAGCATCTTCTCGATCCGGTGCTTGTAGAGTTCAGTTTTGATTTCTTCCAGGCCAGTGCCTTCGAGCACGGTGACCAGCTTGTCCTTGGGCGTCATGATCGCCGCGACGGAATCGCCGGCATTGGGCGTGAAACGCAGGTCACGGCCGGTAACGATGCCGACCAGCTCCTTGCCGGAGACCACTGGAAATCCGGAGAAGCCCAGCTCATGCGCCTTGCGCAGCAGTTCGCTGATCTTTGTTTCCGGCGTGACGGTGACCGGATCGTGAACGATGGCAGTCTCGTGCCGCTTGACCTTGCGCACCTCGGCAGCCTGCTGCTCGATGCTCATGTTTTTGTGGATGATGCCGATGCCGCCCTCCTGTGCCATGGCGATGGCCAGGCGAGCTTCGGTGACGGTGTCCATGGCCGCGGAAACCAGCGGAATGTTCAGCTCGATTTCGCGGGTCAGACGGGTCTTCAGGCTGACATCCTTCGGCAAAACCTCGGAATATCCCGGGATCAGGAGAACATCATCGAAAGTCAAGGCTTCTTGGCTGATACGCAGCATGGCGGGGGCTCCCAGGCGGGAAAAAGGAAGCGCGGCATTATACCCACGCACCCCTTCACGCTCAATGCGGTTGTGAGGTAGATCGCGCGCACCGAAAGGCGCACGCCAGCCGAAATGACTGGGCGGTCACGGGTTATCGATCACCAGCGCTACCTTGAAGCCCAGGCGCTCGGCGAACTCGTCGAGAAATACCTTACGGAAACCCGCCTCGCTCCAGCCATTGAAGATGAAGCCCAGATTGGAAAAACCGCAGGCAGGGATGAACAAAAAACCGTTGATGTCATCTTCGAAGCCGCATTCCGGACAGGTGAAATTATCCGACTGGCGGGGCATCCATTCGTCCAGGCTCTCGAACAGCGCCTCGCCGATCTCTCGGCGGCACTCGGGGCAGCCCGCTTCTTCGGCGAAATCCCGCGTCGGGGTGTAGATGCAGCGCTTGGTCACCACTTCAAGGCCATTGATAGGCTCGCCAAAGGGCAATCGCTCCGGGTGCAGCACGACGTTACGCGCGCCCGACGCAATCGCGTAGCCCATGCCGCCAACGCCGCGGCCGCAGGTGGTCGGGAGCGGCTCGACGATACGTCGCTCGGCAAGCCAGCGCAGGATCATCCGCGCCCTGGCTTCGTGCCCTGGGAACGTGGAGATGCGCGGTACGATGATGGCTTGGCTATGGCTCATGAGGACTCGGAACAGAAGATGAAGGAAAGTCGCGCAGCTTAGCGCCGCGCCTTGGTCGGTCAAGGCCATCTGGACGGGCGCGAAGCGGTTTCGGTTTCCGCCCGGCCGCGCCCGGCTTATCATCGCCGCCATGTTCAAAGATCCCTTCCAGCGTCTCAACCTCGATCGCGAAGTGCTGACCGTCAGTCAGCTCAACGGCCGTGCCCGCCTGCTGCTCGAAGACGTGTTCGCCCAGGTCTGGGTCGAAGGCGAGATTTCCAACCTCGCCCGCCCGGCGTCTGGCCATATCTATTTCACCCTCAAGGACAAGAACGCCCAGGTGCGCTGTGCGCTGTTCCGTCAGAACGCGGCGCGGGTCCGTCAGGCACTGCGCGACGGCCTGGCGGTGCGCGTGCGCGGCAAGGTGTCGTTGTTCGAGGGACGTGGCGACTATCAGCTGATTCTCGACACGCTGGAGCCAGCCGGCGACGGCGCGCTGCGCCTGGCTTTCGAGGCGCTGAAGGAAAAGCTCAGCGCCGAAGGCCTGTTCGCTGCCGAACGCAAGGCTGCTTTGCCCGCCCACCCGCGGCGCATTGGCATCGTCAGCTCACCGACCGGCGCGGTGATCCGCGACATCATTTCGGTTTTCAAACGCCGGGCGCCGCAGGTCGAGCTGACATTGATCCCAACCGCGGTACAAGGGCGCGAAGCCACCGGACAGATCGTTCGCGCGCTGCAGTTGGCCGACGCCCAAGGCTTCGATGCGCTGATCCTGGCCCGTGGCGGTGGCTCGCTGGAGGATCTCTGGTGCTTCAACGAAGAAGCCGTGGCGCGCGCCGTGGATGCCTGCGTGACGCCGATCGTCAGCGCCGTGGGCCACGAGACCGACGTATCGATCGCCGATTTCGTCGCCGACGTGCGCGCACCAACTCCGTCCGCTGCTGCCGAGCTGCTGGCGCCGAGCAGCGCGGACCTGCAGCACAGGCTCAGCGGGCTGCAGCAGCGCCTGGTGCTGCGCATGCGCGACCGCCTGCACCGTGACGCCATGCGCCTGGAAAGCCTGGCCCGGCGCCTGCGCCATCCCAGGGAACGCCTGCAGCAGCAGGCCCAGCGAATCGATGATCTCGAACAGCGCCTGCTGCGCGCCGTCGACCGCCGTCTGTGCAGTGGCCAGGAGCGCCTGGCCCGTCTGGAAACTCGACTGGCTGCGCAACATCCGGGGCGCACGCTAAATCTTCTGCGTCAGCGCCTCGAGCACCTGTCCTCGCGCTTGCCACGGGCGATGCAAGCAACCGTTAAGGGGCGACGTCAGCAGCTACAAGGCCTCGCCCAAACGCTGAACGTGGTCAGTCCGCTGGCCACCCTCAGCCGCGGCTACAGCATCCTGCTCGACGAGCGCGGCCAGGCGATCCGCAGCGCCAGTCAGACACAACCCGGCCAGCGCCTGAAGGCCAGGCTCGGCGAAGGGGAACTTGAGGTGCGGGTGGAAGACAATCATCTGGCGCCGATCACGCTGCCGCTGCTGTAAAGCCGTATAGCTGGGTGCTTGGTGCTTGGTGCTTGGTGCTTGGTGCTTGGTGCTTGGTGCTTGGTGCTTGGTGACACAAGCCTGCACGTACTGCCGCCGATCCATGGCTGCTTGAAAGCTTCGCCGCGAGGGCGCGCCTCCCACGTAAGGGCGGAAAATGCAGCCCGACTACCTGATCTCAAATGCTACCCGCGGCCGCCGGCACACCGACCAGCAAGAGGCAAACGTCGACGCCCGCTATACAACCCGCAAGGCACCGCCTCTTTCTCTTCGCCGATGTTTACGCGAGGATGGGCCGTTTCTCTCAGCGGACCCATCCATGCCACGCCTCCTCACCCTGCTGCTCTGCCTCGCACTTGCCCTTCCCGCCCATGCCGAAGGCTTCATCACCCGCCTGCTCAACAAACCCGTGCCCGGTGGCGTCGCCGTGATCGAAGTAGGCGATGGCCCTGCCGCGCCACAGACGCACTACCAGGGCAAGCCAACACTGGTGGTGCGCGAGGATGGCAAACGCTGGATCGCCATCGTCGGCATCCCGCTGTCGGTGAAGCCGGGCGCGCAGCAGCTGGAGATCGATGGTCGTCCCCAAACCTTCCAGGTCGAGAGCCGCGACTATCGAGCGCAGCACATCACGCTGAAGAACCAGCGCCAGGTCAATCCGAATCCGGCAGACCTCAAGCGCATCGAGCGCGAACTGGATGAGCAGAACCGCGCCTATCGCCAGTTCAGCGCCAATCAGCCGAGCAACCTGCTGTTTGATCGCCCGGTCAACGGTCCGTTGTCTTCGCCATTCGGGCTGCGCCGCTTCTTCAACGGCGAAGAACGCAACCCGCACTCAGGCCTGGATTTCGCAGCCAAGACCGGCACGCCGATCAAGGCACCGGCGGCAGGCAAGGTCATACTCACCGGTGACTATTTCTTCAATGGCAAAACGGTTTTCGTCGACCACGGCCAAGGACTGATCAGCATGTTCTGCCATCTATCCGAAATCGGCGTAAAAGTCGGCGATCAGCTGGCGCGCGGCCAGGTGCTCGGCAAGGTCGGTGCGACCGGGCGTGCCACCGGCCCGCATCTGCATTGGAACGTGAGCCTGAATGACGCGCGAGTCGACCCGGCCATTTTCATTGGCGCGTACAAGCCTTGAACACATCAAGAGGAACGACAGCGATGCGCATCAAAGCGACGGATTCCACCCTGCTTATCATCGATATTCAGGAACGCCTGTTCCCGGTAATTCTCGAAAGTGAAGCCATGGCCGAGCACACCGCCTGGCTGCAGCAAGTGGCCCAGCGAGTCGGCGTGCCGGTGCTGCTGACAGAGCAGTACAGCAAAGGGCTCGGCCATACGATTGCTGCCCTGCGCGACGGCGTGGAAGAGTCGGCCATTGTCGAGAAGCTGCATTTCTCCGCAGCGGGCGACGGCGAGCTGTTCAAGCGCCCCGGCGGCGAGCGCCGGCAGTTCGTCATCTGCGGCTGCGAGACTCATGTGTGCGTGCTGCAGACAGTGCTGGACCTGTTGATCCGCGGCAACGAGGTGTTCGTCGTGGAAGAAGGCGTCAGCTCGCGCCGGGCCAGCGACAAGGCGCTGGCCCTGGAACGCATGCGCCAGGCTGGTGCGGTCATCGTCTCGCGGGAGATGGTCGCCTTTGAATGGATGGAACGCGCCGGCACCGAGCTGTTCAAGAGCATCAGCCGCGAATTTATCCGCTGACCAAGCCACACTGACACGCCGGGCTGCGGCCGAGGCGGTCTGCCAAGGCCGCGCCCTCACCTTTCAATGGAGATGCACATGTCTGACGATCTGGCCGGCTGGCTGGACTGGCTCAGAGCCCACCCTGAACTGCAAACGCTGCTCGCCAGCGCCACGCTGATCTTCGCCGCCTGGCTGTCCAACTGGATCGTCAAGCGCATCCTGGTGCGCGGCCTTTACCGTCTGCTGCAACACACCCGCGAGAACAAACTGCAGGACTTCGGCATCATCAAGCGGTTGTCGAACATCGTGCCCGCACTGGTGCTGTCGCTTGGCGTGACGACCGTACCGGGCCTGCCGGAAGCCGCGGTGACCGTGGTGCAGAACGTCTGCGGCGGCTTTATCGTGCTGACCATCGCGCTGGCCCTCGGCGCGGTGCTGGACATCATCAACGTGGTCTACCAACGCCGACCGGACGCGCGCCTGCACCCGATCAAGGGCTATCTGCAGGTGGTGAAGATCGTCATCTACGCGATCGCCACCATCCTCATCATCGCCACCCTGATCGACCGTTCGCCGCTGATCCTGCTCTCGGGCCTCGGCGCCATGGCGGCTGTGCTGATGTTGATCTTCCAGGACACCCTGCTCTCGCTGGTGGCCAGCGTGCAGATCACTTCCAACGACCTGATCCGCGTCGGTGACTGGGTAGAGATGCCGCAGCTCAACGCCGACGGCGACGTGATCGACATCGCCCTGCATACCGTCAAGATTCAGAACTGGGACAAGACGATCACCAGCATCCCGACCAAGCGCTTCATTTCCGACTCGTTCAAGAACTGGCGCGGCATGCAGGAATCTGGCGGGCGTCGCATCAAGCGCAGTCTGTATCTGGATCAGCAGAGCGTGCATTTTCTAAGCGAGGATGAGTGCAAGCATCTGCACCGTTTCAATCTGCTGGATGAATACCTCACCAATAAGCGCCACGAAATCGACGAGTGGAATGCCAAACTCGAAGAACGTGGCAAGGAGCCGGTCAACACGCGGCGCATTACCAACATCGGCAGTTTTAGGGCATATGTTGAACGCTACCTGCGCGCACACCCCGGCGTGCACCAGCACATGACGCTGATCGTAAGGCAGATGAGCCCGACCGCCGATGGCCTGCCATTGGAGATCTACTGTTTCACTAACACGGTGGCCTGGACACAGTACGAGGCGATTCAGTCGGATATTTTCGACCATCTGCTGGCGATCCTGCCTGAGTTTGGTCTGCGCGTGTTCCAACACCCAAGCGGCGCTGACATGCGTAATTGGGGTGAGTCGCTGGGCCAGCGCGGCGCACCGGCACTTGCACCCGCGGAAGAACATCCAGCGCAAGGCGATGGCGAGAGCTCGGGCGCAGTCGAGCGGAGGTAGTGGAAGATTGGCGCGGAAGCGAAGTTGTGCGGGCTAACGATTCAAGCCGTCGCAACTCGTCGCCAATGACGGCTATCGCAGAAGCCTAATCGTAGGTTGGCGCTGAGGCACGAAGCAGCTGGTGCAGCTTTGAGCACTGCCCATGCGTCGTCCCTGACGCCAGCACCGCGAGCCACACCACCGCGCCCCGCGCCTCAGCGCCAACCTACGTCCGGAGCGAGGAAATCCTCGCTCCTATACCGCCATTGTTTCGTTCAGAAGCTCATGTCAACCCGCGCCCAGTAGGTACGGCCCGGTTCGTTTACGCGACTGGTGGGCTCGAGGCCGTAATCGGCGAAGCCCGCGCTGCCGGCTAGATTGAGGTGCTCGCTGTAGGCCTTGTCCAGCAGGTTGTCGACGCCCGTGCTGAGCTTGAAGTTCTTGTTCAGCCGGTAGGCACCGTTGACCGCCAGCACGCCGAAGCCCGCACTCTCGTCGAAGTCCTTGCCCACCACGGTGCCCTGGTTCTCGGCAACACGTCCCTGCGAGGCGACAACGCGCCAGAGACCACTGGTGCTCCAGTTGTCACGCTCGTAAGTCAGACCAAGGCGCCCTTCCAGCGGCGGGATCTGCGGCATGGCGCGATCGTCGCTGCGGTTCTTGCCCCAGGCATAGGCCAGGCTCGCATCGCCCTTCCAGTTGCCGCTGAACCGATAACTTGCACCCATTTCGGCACCGGCAATGGTGGCGTCGGTGTTGCTGACATCAGCACGGAGCATGCCGGGCATTACCCCGGGCACATAGCTGAACAGGATGTAGTCTTCGACCAGCCCGGCATAGGCCGAAACCCAGGCCTCCAGTGGTCCCTTGGCGTATTGCAGGCCGACGTCCAGCTGCGTGGTCTTCTCTGGCCGCACCGAGTCGAATGGCTGCACGGTGCCGACAGGTCCCGGATTGGAAACGAACAGCTCCCAGTAGTCGGGGAAGCGCTCGGCATGGCCGAGGCCGGCATACCAGGTTGCCGGCAGGCTGACGAGTTCCTCCTCATAGCGCACGAAGCCGCTGTAGAGCGTGTCGCGACGGGTTTCGCCCTGGGTCGGGTTGTCCCAGTCCTGACTGATGGGCATGCCCATCATGTTTTTCAGAGTCGGGTGATGGCTGCGGAAGAAATCGCGCTCGTCGGTGGCTTCGTGCAGATCCAGGCGCAGGCCGCCGATGAGCTTCTCGCGCTCGCTGAGCTGCCAGGTCAGTTCGCCGAAGATGCCATAACTGTGCAGCATGGCGTCCGGCACCCAGGGCAGCGCGTCGCTTCCTGCCGCAGCGACCATCTGGTTGACGTGCAGGTTCGGGTCCATGACCTTGCGGTGCTCGCTGCGCTGCGCATCGACGCCAGCCTTGAGTTCGGCGTCCGTCCACTGCCAGGTGCCGACCAGCCGGCCGCCGAGCGTTCGACGATCGACGCGCGACAAGGTCCGCTGGGTCATCATCGATGTCGGCACAAAATCACGCAGGCTGTAGTTGTCCATGATGTGGTCGGCGTAGTTGTAGTAGACCTGCGCCTCCAGCCCATAGAACGTCTCGCCGATATTGGTCTTCTTGAAACGCAGGCCCAGGCTTTCGCGCTGGAACTGGCTGCCGTCCATGCCGCGCCCGGCATAGCGTGCGAAGCCGTCACCACGACCTGCGGTGAGTTCGACCAGAGTGTCCTCGTCGGGCGTCCAGCCCAGCGCCACGTCAGTGTTCCACTTGTCGTAGCGCGACGGCACGGTGTTGCCATTGCCGTCGGCGTAATCATCGGCCTGGGAGCTGTTGGCCATGAGCCGTGCGTAGCCCTGAGCGTTGCCAGCGGCGGCATCCAGATTGCGGTCGAAGCGACCGTTGGATGCGGTCAGCAGACTGCCGTTGATGCGGTAATCAGGCTCGCTGAATTGCTCCGGCTCGCGCTCGAAGAGCACGGTAGCAGCCGACGCGCCAGGCCCCCAGAGTACGCTCTGCGGGCCTTTGATGACCGTCAGCTTGTCGAAGGTATCCGGACTGATGTACGAGCTGGGCGAATCCATGCGGTTGGGGCAGGCGCCGAGCATTTCGCCGCCGTTGGAGAGCAGCTTGAGCCGCGAGCCGAACATGCCACGGAACACCGGATCGCCGTTCACCCCACCATTACGCACAGCGGAGAAGCCGGGGATGGTCTTCAGGTAGTCGGCACCATCGCTGGCCGGCATCGGCTGGCGTGGAATCTTGGGGTCGGTCACTACGGTCAGTGGGGATTGCTGACCGACACCGGTGATGACCATCGGCGCCAGCTCGACGGCGTCGACAGGCTCCGCGTGAGCGGCGTGGCCGCCTTCGGCCGCCAGCGCGCCGCCGGCGAGCATCCCCAGCAGAGCGGCATGGGCAAATTGCCAACGAAGACGGGACGGTTGAATCGAAAAACGCTCAGACAGGCGCGCACGCGCCGTACAGCCATGAGTAAAGCTGGACATAAGAACTTCCACTTCTGCATGTGATTTTGGCCGCAACGAGGCGGCTGGTGGTGATCAGCAGTGGAAATGCGGGGGAGCGCGAGGATGACCGCTGCTGCGGCGCAGCGATGGCGGCAGAGGTTGCTCGGGAAGAGACTGGAAATAGCCCGGCTGGTGGCGCGGCAGGATCAGGTGAACGGCCAGGCTGAGCGGCGGATTAACCGTCAGCAGCTCGCAATAGCCACAGAGTTCGAGCGCCGTCAGCCAGGCGGGTTCGCCCGCGCGGGCACGGCCATGATGACCGTGAGCGGAGGATTCATGCTCGGCGTGATGATGATGTTCGCTGACCTGGGCGGCCTGAGCGGCCTGCACTGCGGAGTACAACGGGCCGACGTGGATCATCAGCATGGCGAACAGGCCAAGCCAGATGCTCGTTGTCGATAGCCGTTTGCGTGTCACTGGCGTGTCCTTGGTGACATGACCCTGCGGGAGTGCCTGGATGATCGCACAGCCGTTTCGCCTCGGCCGCTGCGACATGAGGCCGCAATTCAGCTGAGCAATCAAGCCTGGCTTTTTGCGTCCAAATCAGCAGAAAACACCCAGCCAGGATTTAAACAGCAATAATACACCAATTTTTTATCGAGCCTTGCAAGCCATAGCCTATACGCAATAGCTTTGCACCATAAACCGCTGCCCATGATGGGCAAACAAGTTGCTTGCTCAAGCTACGCCTGGGAAAAGACCATGACCATGCTCAAGAATCCATCGAAAAAATATCGCGCCTTTCCGGCCATCGACATCCCTGATCGTACCTGGCCGTCGAAGACCATTACCCAGGCACCGATCTGGCTGAGTTCGGATCTGCGCGACGGCAACCAGTCGCTGATCGAGCCGATGGACGCCGCGAAGAAGATGCGTTTCTTCAAGACGCTGGTGCAGGTTGGCATCAAAGAGATCGAGGTCGGCTTCCCCTCCGCCTCGCAGACCGACTTCGACTTCGTCCGCGAGCTGATCGAAGGCGGGCACATCCCCGACGACGTCACCATCCAGGTGTTGACCCAGGCCCGTGAGGACTTGATTACCCGCACGTTCGAATCGCTGAAAGGCGCCAAGCAGGCCATCGTCCACTACTACAACGCCACCGCACCGAGCTTCCGCCGCATCGTCTTCAATCAGGACAAGGCTGGTGTGGTGAATATCGCAGTCAGCGCGGCGCAGATCATCAAGCGCCTGGCCGCACAGAATCCGGAAACCGCCTGGCGTTTCGAGTATTCGCCGGAAATCTTCAGCTCCACCGAGCCGGAGTTCGCCGTCGAGGTGTGCAACGCGGTGGTCGAGGTGTTCCAGCCGACGCCCGAGCAGAAGCTGATCCTCAATCTGCCGGCCACCGTAGAAGCCGCCACGCCGAACATCTATGCCGACCAGATCGAGTGGTTCTGCCGCCACGTCAACCGTCGCGACAGCGTGCTGGTCAGCCTGCACACCCATAACGACCGCGGCACCGGCGTAGCCGCCACCGAGCTGGGCCTGATGGCCGGCGCCGATCGCGTCGAAGGCTGCTTGTTCGGCAATGGCGAGCGCACGGGCAACGTCGACTTGGTCACCGTGGCGCTGAACCTCTACACCCAGGGCGTCGACCCACAGTTGGACTTCTCCGATATCGATGCAGTGCGCAAGGTGGTCGAGGAATGCAACCAGCTGCCGGTACACCCGCGCCACCCCTATGTCGGCGACCTTGTGCATACCGCGTTCTCCGGTTCGCACCAGGATGCGATCCGCAAGGGCTTCTCTCAGCAGGACCCGAACGGTATCTGGGAAGTGCCCTATCTGCCGATCGATCCAGCCGACATTGGCCGCAGCTACGAGGCGGTGATTCGCGTCAACAGCCAGTCCGGCAAGGGCGGCATCACTTTCCTGCTTGAGCAGGAATACGGCATCAGCCTGCCGCGACGCATGCAGATCGAGTTCAGCCAGGTGGTGCAGAAGGAAACCGACCGCCTTGGCCTTGAGATGAGTGCCAAGCAGATCTACGCGCTGCTGGAGGCCGAGTATCTGCAGGCGACCGCGCCCTATACGCTCAAGGGCCATCGCTTGCAGGAAGAGAACGGTACCAGCGCAGTGGACGTGGAAGTGGCAACCGATGGCGAGACCGCCCACTGGCGCGGCATCGGCAAGGGTCCGCTGGAGGCCCTGGTCGCCGCGCTGCCGGTCAAACTGGAGATCATGGACTACCACGAGCACTCCATCGGCGCTGGCAGCAACGCCAAGGCTGCGGCCTACATCGAGGTGCGTCTGGATGGCGAGCGGCCGCTACACGGTATCGGCATCGACGAAAACATCACCACCGCCAGCATCCGTGCGCTGTTCAGCGCCATGAACCGCGCCTTGCGCGAAGCGCAGGAACAGGCCGCCTGAACCTGAACGGCGGGCCGCTGGGTCCGCCATGGTATCGGCTTACGACGATCATCTATTCCTCCGGCAGGCGCCATTGATGGCGCCTGCACATCGCTGCAGCCCTCTCCGCGCGTCGCCAGTCGCTACCGTGAGTGGTGATCGACTGAACTGTTCATCCCCGAACACCCTCCCAACTCAGTCAGCCAAGCCTTGGTAAATCGGCAGAAACACATCAGCCATCGGCAGGATTGTGCAAACGCTCCTGACTCCGTCGCCATTAGGCTTGGCCTTTGCAACCCCGATCAAAATAAGGAGCCGTCATGAGCAACAGCATCGGTTACGCCGCCCTCGACCCGAGCGCCCCGCTCGCCCCCTACTCGTTTTCGCGTCGAGAAGTAGGACCGAACGATGTGCAGATCGAGATTCTCTTCTGCGGCGTCTGCCATTCGGACCTGCACACCGCACGCAACGAGTGGAACAACACCCTGTATCCCTCGGTGCCCGGCCACGAGATCGTCGGCCGCGTGAGCGCGGTCGGCGCGAACGTCAGCACGTTCAAGGCGGGCGATATCGCCGGCGTCGGCTGCCTGGTCGACAGCTGCCGCACTTGCTCGTCCTGCGGCGAGGGCCTGGAGCAGTATTGCGAGAACGGTTTCGTCGGCACCTACAACGGCCCCGCCTTCGGCGGTGGCGAGAACACCCTCGGTGGCTATTCCGACAATATCGTGGTGGACGAAAAGTACGTTCTGCGCATCAACCACACCGACAACCTGGCCGCCGTCGCGCCGCTGCTTTGTGCGGGCATCACCACCTACTCGCCGCTGCGCCAGTGGAAGGTCGGCCCAGGTCAGAAGGTCGGCGTGGTCGGCCTCGGTGGTCTCGGCCACATGGCGGTGAAGATCGCCAATGCCATGGGTGCCAAGGTCGTGCTGTTCACCACCTCCCCGGACAAGCGGGAAGATGCCCTGCGCCTCGGCGCGTCGGAAGTGGTGGTATCGAAGAACAAGGAGGAGATGGCTGCGCACGTCAACAGCTTCGACTTCATCCTCAACACCGTCGCCGCACCACATAACCTCGACGCGTTCGTCAATCTGCTCAAACGCGACGCCACCATGACCCTGGTCGGCGCACCGGCTTCGCCGCACCCCTCGCCGAGCGTGTTCGGCCTGATCTTCAAGCGCCGCCGCATTGCCGGCTCGCTGATCGGCGGCATCGCCGAGACCCAGGAGATGCTCGATTTCTGCGCCGAGCACGGCATCGTCTCGGACATCGAGATGATCCGCATGCAGGACATCAACGAAGCCTATGAACGCATGCTCAAGAGCGACGTGAAGTATCGCTTCGTCATCGACATGGCCACCCTGAAGGCGGCCTGATCGTTCGGCTGGCGGGCCTGCAGGCTCGCCAGCCCTTCCCTCTTTGAAGCGCAGCCGCTAAGGTCGCCGACCTTCGTCGAGGAGGCGGCATGCGCTATCTGATCTTCGTCACCCTGCTCTGGGCATTTTCCTTCAATCTGATCGGCGTTTATCTGGCCGGCCAGGTGGACAGCTATTTCGCCGTCCTCACGCGGGTAATCCTCGCCGGGCTGGTTTTCCTGCCGCTGACCCGCTGGCGCGGCGTAGCGCCCGGCTTCATCGTCGGCGTCACCCTGGTCGGCGCACTTCAGTTCGGCGTCACCTACCTGTGCCTGTACATGAGCTTCAACGTGCTGACGGTCGCCGAAGTGCTGCTGTTCACCGTGCTCACGCCTCTGCACGTGACGTTGATCGACGATGCACTCAACCGCCGCTTCAACCCTTGGGCACTGGTCGCGGCAGCCGTGGCGGTGTTCGGCGCAGGACTCATTCGCTACGACGGTGTTTCCAGCGATTTTCTCGGCGGCTTCCTGCTGATGCAGCTGGCCAACTTCACCTTCGCTGCCGGCCAGGTGTTCTACAAGCATCTGGCGCAGCGCTACCCCTCCGACGTGCCGTTACATCGACGCTTCGGCTACTTCTTCCTCGGCGCGCTGTTGATCGTGCTGCCCGCCTGGCTACTGTTCGGCAACGCCGAGAAACTGCCGACCACCACGACGCAATGGACGGTACTGATCTGGATGGGCGTGCTGGCAACCGCGTTGGGCCAGTTCTGTTGGAACAAGGGCGCGACGCTGGTGGATGCCGGCACCCTGGCGGTAATGAACAACATGGCGGTGCCGGTGGGTCTGGTGCTCAACCTGTTGTTCTGGGGCACCACGACCAATCTGATCCTGCTCGCAGTTGGCGGTGCGATCATTCTCGCTTCCCTGCAGATCAATCGCCTGGGCCAGATGAGGTCCAGATGAAGGCCCAATGATATTACGCAAGCCTTTGTTTTTTATGACTTTTAACTAACCGACAGGTAATATGCCGGCCCGCGCATGGATGCGACACTCGTTCAGTCGTCGAGATATCCATGCGCCGCCTCAGTCTTTTCCTGCTTGCCCTGTTCTGCTGTTGCAACGCCTATGCCGATGCGCCTCGCACCTTCCGCGAAGCGAAGAAGGTCGCCTGGTCCATCTATGCCGACCGCCCGGTGGACTTCTACTGCGGTTGCAGTTTCAAGGGCAATCGTATCGACCTCAGTAGCTGCGGCTACATTCCACGCAAACAGCCCAAGCGAGCCGAACGGGTGGAATGGGAGCACATCGTGCCGGCCTGGGTCATCGGCCACCAGCGCCAGTGCTGGCAACAGGGCGGGCGCAAGCAGTGCACCGCCAAGGACCCGGTCTTCAGCCTGGCCGAGGCTGATCTGCACAACCTGGTCCCGGTAGTCGGCGAAGTCAACGGCGATCGCAGCAACTTCGGCTTCGGCATGCTCAGTGAAAAACCCAGCCAATACGGCGCCTGCCCCTTCGTGGTGAACTTCAAGCAGCGCACGGCCATGCCGGCCGAATATAGCCGCGGGGCTATTGCACGTACCTATCTGTACATGAGCGAGCGCTACAAGCTGCGCCTATCGAAACAGGACCAACGCCTGTACGACATCTGGAATCGCCAGCATCCGGTCAGCGAATGGGAGCGCACACGCAACCAGCGCATTGCCTGCGTGCAGGGCAATGCCAACGCCTATGTCGGCAAAGTCGACATGCGACGCTGTGACCGCTCGATTTCCCGCTCAGCTGCTCCGGCCGGTCGCCGGGGCTAGAGGGCCGCTGCGACTTGCTGCATACGAGAGCCCATCAGTTGCACGCTGCCTGGCGCCGCTGCATGCTGCCGGCTGGATCGATCACCATGGCAGCTTCCATGCAGGACAGAACACTTTACGCAACGCTCGGATCGGTCGTGCTGCTGGCGCTGGTCTGCTCTGCCATCGCGCCCTTTGACCGTGCAACCTGGCTGCTGGAAGTCGCCCCGGTGCTGATCGCCGCGCCCCTGCTGCTGTGGAGCCACCAGCGCCTGCCGCTGACGCGCCTGCTTTACGTGGTCATCGCGATCCATGCGCTGATCCTGATTCTTGGCGGGACCTATACCTATGCGCGCGTCCCGCCTGGGTTCTGGGTGCAGGAATGGCTCGATCTCAGCCGCAATCCATACGACAAACTAGGTCATTTCATTCAGGGCATAACGCCCGCCCTGCTCGCCCGGGAGATCCTGCTACGGCTGCGCCTAGTCGCGCCAGGAAAGATGCTGGGATTTCTCGCACTTTGCGTCGCGCTGGCCTTCAGCGCCTTCTATGAACTGATCGAGTGGTGGGTGGCGCTTATCGCCGGGCAGGGCGCGGAGGATTTTCTCGGCACCCAGGGCGATCCATGGGATACCCAATCGGACATGTTCATGGCGCTGGTTGGCGCGCTTCTGTCGGTCACTCTGCTGGCGAGGGTGCAGGATCGCCAGATCGCAGAGATGAGCCGCACGGGCGCGGCGGCATAGCGCAATGCTCTATCGCATGGGGGCGGATGCCGTACTGCTGTTGCACCTCGGCTTCATTCTGTTCGTGCTGCTCGGCGGTCTGCTTGTCGCATGGAAGCGTGGTTTCGTGCTGATACATGTTCCGGCGATCGTCTGGGGCGTGTTCGTTGAGCTGACCGGTCGGCCGTGCCCGCTGACCCACTGGGAGAACCTGCTGCGGCGCTTGGCGGGCGGCGCGGGATACGAAGCGGGCTTCATCGAGCACTATCTGCTGCCGTTGATCTACCCCGCCTGGCTGAGCACGCCAGTGCAGTACGCGCTGGCGGCGGTGGTGGTACTGGTCAATCTGCTGATCTATGGCTGGGTGCTGTGGCGCCAGCGGCGCGCCGACCGCAAGCTGCGCCGAGACTAACCATGGCGCCGCTCGGCACCTCATGCTCACATCGGGTTACAAGCTGCCAATAGCCCTTCGAACTGCCGCCCGACGCGGCTTTGCGGAGGCTCTTCGGCATCTCGCGCAGCGTTCATCGCGGCGCGCCGAGAACCTTGCGCCGCCCCCCGGGTCCGGTCATTAACGCCCCAAGCCGAACGGGGCTAGAACTCGCCAAGGGGATCATTCATGTCGTTCGCGTTCGTTCGCCGTCCCGCTTTACTCATCGCCCTTCCGTTGTTACTCGCTACGCTGTTTCCTGCCCATGCGCAGGACGCGCCAGAACTCGACGTGCCTTATGTTCCTACACCGGACCGTGTTGTCGCGCGGATGCTTGAGATGGCCGATGTGAAAGCCGGCGATACCGTCATCGATCTCGGCTCCGGCGACGGACGCATCGCTATCGCCGCCGTTCGCGACCGCGGCGCCGACTCGGCACTGGGTATCGACCTCGACCCCGAACGCATCGAGGAAGCCGAAGCCAACGCGAAATCGGCTGGCGTATCCGACAAGGTCAGCTTCGAGCAGGGCGACCTGTTCAAGAAAGATATTTCCGAGGCGACGGTGCTGACCATGTATTTGCTACCGCGGCTGAACATGCGCCTGCGCCCGGTCATCCTCGATACGCTAAAACCAGGTACGCGGGTGGTATCCCACGCGTTCGGCATGGACGACTGGCCTGCCGATCGCACCGATTATGTCGGTGGCAGCTACGTCTATCTGTGGATCGTCCCGGCCAAGGTCGAGGGTAGATGGGAAGTCGAGATGCCAGACGGTCGATTCACCCTCGAGTTGCAGCAGCAGTACCAGCAGGTGCTAGGGACTGCACGCTCCGGCGGACTGCAGAACAGTGTGATTGGCAACCTCGAAGGGGATATTTTCCACTTCGAGGTTGGCGGCACGCCTTACGTTGGAAAAGTCGAGGGTGATCGCATCAGTGCGATCACAGGCGAGGAATCAACTACCCGCTGGAGCGCACGGCGTAACTGAGCATGGACGCTCAAGCACATAGCCGGCACGCCACCGGCCTCTCCGTTGTCGACGGCGTCGCCGTGCTGGTGGGCGTCGTAGTCGGCGTGGGAATCTTCGGCTTTCCACCACTGGTTGCCCAGCATGCCGACAGCTCAGCGACTTACATCGTCTTGTGGCTGGCCGGCGGCGTGCTGATGCTGATCGGCGCGCTGTGTTATGCGGAGCTGGGTGCCAGCTTCCCGGATGAAGGTGGTGAGTACCACTACTTATGCCAGGCCTGGGGCAGCAGGCTGGGGCTGATGTTTGCCTGGGCCCGTGGCACCGTCATCCAGACCGGCGCCATTGCGGCCGTGGCATTCATCTACGGTGACTACGCACAACGGCTGATGCCACTTGGCGACTACGGAAACGCACTACATGCGGCCTTCTCCGTTGTCCTGCTGACTACGCTGAACGTGCTCGGCACCGACCAATCCAAACGCATCCAAGTGGTGCTAAGCGGCCTGACGATTCTCACTCTGACCACGGTAACGCTGGCCGGCCTGCTTTCGCCTGACCAGGCCAAGGCAGATCTGGCGGTCGAACCCTCCGACGGAGGGATTGGCATGCTGGGGATGGGCATGGTGTTCGTTCTGCTGACCTACGGGGGCTGGAACGAGACCGCTTACCTGTCTGGCGAGCTGCGCGATCCGGGACGCAATATGAGTCGGGTACTACTGATCGGCACCCTGGTAGTGACTGCGCTCTACCTGCTGACCAACGTCGCGCTGCTGCAGGTCTTCGGTCTACAGGCCCTGCGCCAGTCGGATGCGGTCGGCGCCGACCTGATGGAAGTGGTCGTCGGCAACTGGGCTGCACTGGGTTTGAGCCTGCTGATCTGCTTTACCGCCTTGAGCACCATAAATGCGACGATTCTGACCGGTGCTCGCGTGTACTACGCACTGGGCCGGGACGTCCCTCAGCTGAGGCTGCTTGGCGCATGGAACGAACGCGGCTCCACGCCTGTCCGCGCGCTGCTGGTCCAGGCGGCAATCACTCTGCTACTGATTCTGTTCGGCACATTGAGCCAGAGCGGTGTGCAGGCCATGGTCGCTTACACCGCGCCGGTTTTCTGGTTTTTCATGTGCATGACGGCATTGGCGCTGATGCGCTTGCGCAATCTTCAGCCGCAGGTGCATCGACCATTCAGGGTTCCGCTGTACCCGCTGCTGCCGCTGATTTTCGCCAGCAGCTGCCTGGGCCTGTTCGTTTCGAGCACGCTGTACGCGGGCCCGGGAGCACTGCTAGGGCTAGCAGTGCTCGCGTTCGGATTGCCGCTTCTGCTGATGCGTCGCACGGCGCCCGCGTCGGAAACGCTCGAGCGATGACCGCTACAGCTTCAGCTCGAACTCGTCTCCATCGTGATAGGCCGGGAAGCGCTCGCGGAATGCCGCCAGGTCACGCGCGCGCAACGTGCAGCGCAAAACAGCATCGCGATCTTCGGCATTCATCAGCGTATCGCCCTTGAAGTCGAGCACCTGGCTGTCGCCGCTGTAGGGATAACCCTTACCATCTTCGCCGACCCGGTTGACCGCCGCGACATAGCATAGATTCTCGATGGCACGCGCCGGCAGCAGGCGATTCCAAGCATCACGGCGTGCGGCCGGCCAGTTCGCCGTGTAAAGCAGCAGGTCGGTGCCATGTGGATCGCGGCTCCATACCGGGAAACGTAGGTCATAACAAATCAGCGGGCGCACCCGCCAGCCGTTCAGCTCGAACAACGCCTGCTGCTGCCCTGGCGTGTAATGCTTGTGCTCGCCAGCCATACGGAACAGGTGGCGCTTGTCATAATGCAGCACCTCACCATCCGGGCGCGCCCAGAGCAAACGATTGCGATGACTGCCGTCGGCAGCCTCGATGATCACACTGCCAGTGATTACGGCATCCAGCCGGGCAGCTTGCGCTCGCAGCCATACATAGGTCGGCCCCTCTTCCGGCTCGGCCAGTGCAGCCGAATCCATGGAGAAACCGGTGGTGAACATCTCCGGCAGGAGGATCAGGTCGGCGCCGCTGGCCTGATCCAGCAGCGTGATGAATCGTTCGTGATTGGCGGCAGCGTCCTGCCAGATCAGGCTGGTCTGTACCAGCGCCAGTTCGAGGTCGGGCAGATCGTTCAAATCGCGCATAGTCGTTCCGCCGCTTCACGCAGCGTCTCCTCTCGTTTGGCAAAGCAGAAACGCACCAGCCGCAAATCGGTCGGGGCGTTCTGGTAGAACACCGAAATCGGAATACTTGCAACGCCGTGTTCGCGGGTCAGCCACTCGGCCATTGCGACATCATCAAGATCAGGGCGGATCGCTGAATAGTCGGCAAGCTGGAAGTAGGTGCCCGCAGCCCGAGTGAAGCTGAAGCGAGACCCAGCCAGCAGATCGCAGAACAGATCGCGCTTGGCCTGGTAGAAGGCCGGCAGCTCGGTGACGTGCTCGGGATGTTCAGCCATGAAATCGGCCAGGGCCCACTGCAGCGGCGTCACCCCAGTGAAGCTGACGTACTGGTGCACTTTGCGCAGCTCACTGCTGAGCATAGGCGGCGCCACTACATAGCCAGTCTTCCAGCCAGTGACGTGGTAAGTCTTGCCGAAGGAACTGATGACGAAGGCTCGCTGGTAGAGCTCATCATGGCGTAACACGCTGGCATGCTCGCGGCCGTCGAATACCAGATGCTCATAGACCTCGTCACTGAGCAGGTATATATCGCGCTCGCGAATCAGCGCTGCCAGGCGATCGAGATCATCACCGTCGATCAGCGCCCCGCTGGGGTTATGCGGCGTATTGAGCACGATCATCCGCGTGCGCGGGGTAATGGCGTCGGCCAAGCGCTGCCAGTCGATGTGAAAATCCGGCAGAGTCAGCGGCTGATGGATGCAGATGCCACCGGCAAGCTGTACCGATGGCTCGTAGCTGTCATAGCAAGGGTCGAAGACGATGACCTCGTCGCCCGGCTGGATCACCGACTGGATCGCGCAGAAGATCGCCTGGGTAGCACCGGGCGTGATGGTGACCTCGCTGGAGGCATCTACCTTCCGTCCATACAGAACGGCAACCTTCGCCGCGACCTGCTCGCGAAGCGCCGGCAGGCCGGTCATCGGTGCGTACTGGTTGTGTCCCGCCATGACATGACGGGCCAGCGCCTCGCGCAGCGCGTCGGGGCCGTCAAAATCGGGGAAGCCCTGAGAAAGATTCAACGCACCGGTGTCCGCCGCCAACTGGGACATCGTGGTGAAAATAGTGGTGCCAACGTTGGGCAGTTTACTGATAAGCATGTCAGCCTTCCGACAGGCCTGCCGCGTGGGGGTTCAGCAGGAAGGCAACAGGATAGCCGATGACCGATGCACGATACGAGGGTACGCAGCACCCGCCGTGGGGCTGCTACAGTTGCAGCGAACGGGCATCCACTCGTATCGACCATAAGGAACCTTCCATGCCTAGTCATCCTGTCAGCACGCTGTGGAGCGACCTGCGCGCCCAGGCGCAACACGCGCTGGATACGGAGCCGACCCTGGCCGCTGTTTTCCGCCAGGCCATCCTCGACCACCCCGACTTCGGCTCCGCGCTTGCCTACCGTATCGGCAATGCACTGGCGGAAAGCACCGAGCAGAGCCACACGCTTGCCGATCGCTTCGCCGGCATCCACCACCAGAACGCGCGGCTCGCTGAGGCGGCATGTTGCGACCTGCAGGCAATCGTCAGTCGCGATCCGGCGTTCGACACGGCGCTCGAAGTATTCCTGTTCTCGAAAGGTTACCTGGCACTACAGGCCTATCGCGTCGGGCACTTTTTGCATGGACGGGGGGAACGCCTGCTGGCGATGTTCATTCAGGCACGCAGCAACGAACGTCTGGGTATCGACATCAATCCGGCCAGCCGGATTGGCAGTGGCATCATGCTCGACCACGGTACCGGCATCGTCATTGGCGAAACCGCCGTGGTGGGCGATGACGTGTCGATCCTGCAGGGCGTTACCCTGGGCGGTACCGGCAAGGAAGGCGGTGATCGTCACCCGAAGGTGCGTAGCGGCGTGATGATCGGCGCTGGCGCGAAGATTCTGGGAAATATCGAGATTGGCGAGGGGGCGAAGGTCGGCGCCGGCAGCATCGTGCTGCATGCCGTTGCGCCGCACACCACAGTGGTCGGCAATCCGGCACGCCAAGTCGGCACGCCGCGCCACGCACGACCGGCCCTGGATATGGACCAGTCGTTCGACGGAGATCGCTGAGCAGTCAGCGCTTGTCGCGGCGCTTCTTCTCAGCCTTCTTGTGGTGAGACATGAGGCGGCGCTTCTTGTTGACCTGGCGGTCGGTAAGCGTGTTCTTCTTGCCCTCGTAAGGGTTTTCCCCGCCCTTGTACTCGATACGGATGGGCGTACCAACCAGCTTCAGAACGCGCCGGTAAGTATTTTCCAGATAACGGGTGTAGGACTTGGGAATCGAGTCGACCTGATTGCCGTGGATCACGATCAGCGGTGGGTTGGCGCCGCCCAAGTGCGCGTAACGAAGCTTGATCCGGCGGCTGGCAACCATCGGCGGCGCATGCTCGCGAACCGCATCTTCAAGGATCTGCGTCAGACGGCTGGTGGGCCATCGCGTAACAGCTGAGGTGAACGAGGCCTGTACCGACTTGTACAGATTGCCGACGCCGGTGCCATGCTTGGCGGAGATGAAATGGATGTCGGCGAACTCGACGAAGAACAACCGGCGCTCCAGCTCGGTCTTCACGTAGTCGCGCTCACTCGGTTCCATGCCGTCCCACTTGTTCAGTGCGATGACCAGCGCCCGACCGCTTTCCAGCACGAAACCAAGCAGGTTCAGATCGTGTTCGACCACGCCCTCGCGGGCATCCATGACGAAAATCACGACGTTGGAGTCCTGGATCGCCTGCAGTGTCTTGACCACCGAGAACTTTTCTACGGCCTCGAAGATCTTGCCACGGCGGCGCACACCGGCCGTGTCGATCAGTGTGTACTTCGCGTCGTCACGTTCGAAGGGAATGTAGATGCTGTCGCGGGTTGTACCGGCCTGGTCATAAACGATGACCCGTTCCTCGCCGAGCATGCGGTTGACCAGCGTCGACTTGCCCACATTGGGCCGACCGATGATGGCGATCTTGATGCCATCCTTTTCGCTCGGTCCAGGGATGCGTTTGAGCTCTTCACCTTCAGCAACCGCCTCGCCCTCTTCACCCTCGCCTTCGGCAACTTCGGCGTTGTCCTTGGGGAACATGCCGAGCGCCTGCTCGAGCATATGGGTGATACCACGGCCATGGGCGGCGGCGATCGGCAGGGCGTCGCCCAGGCCCAACGGGCTGAATTCTGCTCGGGCGATATCCGGATCGATGCTGTCGACCTTGTTTGCCACCAGGAAGTGGCGCTTGTTCATCTTGCGCAGGTGCTCGGCGATCATCTGATCGCCAGGCGTCATGCCTGCACGCGCATCGACCATGAACATCACTGCATCAGCCTCTTGCATGGCTTGCAGGGACTGCTCGGCCATCTTGGCGTCGATGCCCTCCTCGTCGCCGGTCAGACCGCCAGTGTCAATGACAATGTAGGTGCGGCCCTGCCATTTGGCCTCGCCGTACTGGCGATCTCGAGTCAGACCGGCGTATTCGGCCACGATGGCGTCGCGGCTCTTGGTCAGGCGGTTGAACAGGGTGGACTTGCCGACGTTCGGGCGGCCCACCAGGGCGATTACGGGAACCATGCGGCTCTCCACTGCGATATTTCAGAAAACACGAAGGCCGCTGCAAGGCAGCGGCCGAATATACAGGGCTCCGCGAGCGGAGCCGTGGGCGCAACGTGCGGTCAGTCAGCCTGACGGATTGTCAGTGCAACCAGCTTGCCGTCGTTGCCAAAGGCATATAGCCAGTCGCCCTCGACTACCGGACGAACGCGGACGCCGGAGCTATCGATACGCTCGCGGGCGACAAAACGACCATCGACCTGGCTTAGCAGATGCAGATAGCCCTCGATGTCACCCACAACAACATAGCTGGAAAACACCGCTGGGGCTGAAAGCTGGCGACGGGCCAGGGATTCGTTGCGCCACAGGGCAGTCGTCGAACGCTCATCGATGCCTTCAACCGTACCGTCGGCAAGGCTCAGGTAGACGCTGCCATAGCCAAGCGCCGCACCGGAATAGCTGGAGGCATCGCGCTGCCAAAGCACACGGCCACTTTCCAGCTCCAGCGCCGCAGCACGGCCCTGGTAGCTCGCCACGTACAACGTGCCGCCGGACAACAGCAAGCCGCCGTCGATATCTACAACCCGCTCAAGCTCCGAACGCCCCTGCGGAATAGCCACGCGCTGCTCCCATACCGGGAGTCCGCGACGGGTATCAAGCGCAATGACCTTGCCACTCGACAGGCCAGCGACGGCCAGCTGATTGGTCAACAACGGCGCGCCGGTACCACGCAGGGTGAGCACCGCAGGCGAGCTTTCGTAGCTCCAACGCTGGGCGCCGGTATCGATCTCCAGAGCGATCAGGCGATCATCCTGGGTTTGCACCAGAACGATATCGCCGTTGACGGCCGGGGCAGCAAGCACTTCGCTGCTGACCTGACTGCGCCACCGCTCCTCGCCAGTGCTAACGTCCAGCGCAATCACTTCGCCACGCAGGGTGCCGACCAGCACGAGGCCGTAGCCGGCACCCACCGCGCCGGAAACCGGCTTGTCGAGCTTCTTCTTCCAATTGACCTTGCCGGTCAACCGATCCATGGACACCACCAGCCCTTCGACATCGGCGGCGTAGATCTGATCGCCGTATACCACCGGGGTCAGCAGGTTATAGGTTTTGCCCTGCCCCTCACCGATCGAGCGGCTCCACTCTTTCTTCAGGGAGATCTCCGCCTTGAACTTGGTGAGTTCGGCCGGCTCCAGTTCTTTAGTATCTTTGCTGCTGCAACCCGCGGCCAGTACGGCCAAGGTCAGCAACGCTGCAGTCTTCCAGCGCATCGTTTATGCCTCCCCTCGGGCCAGATCATCCAGCTTCATTTGCAGGCCACCAATGGCGGCATCCTGAGACAGCGACTCCTTGGCCTTGGTGTAAGCGGCATGAGCGTCGTCGCTGCGGCCCAGCTGCACGAGCAGATCGCCGCGAAGCTCTTCGCGGCTGGCGACGAATGCCTGATCGACCTTGCCATCCAACAGCTTGAGCGCCTCATCAGCCTTGTCCTGCGCAGCCAGAACACGCGCCAGTCGCTGACGTGCCAGTTCATCCAGCGTTTTGTCGGCAGGTTTGTCGACGACGGAGCGGAGCTCGCTAGCAGCCTCATCCAGTCGACCGGACTCGACCGCCACCTTGGCCATGAACAGACTGCCGTACTGCGCGTAGTGCGTGCTGGCAAAGTCCTTCTTCAACAGGTTGCCCAGTCGCGAGACCTCGGCGGCGTCGGCCTCACCGGATTCCAGCGCAGCGACCAGCAACTGCTGGTAAACGAGCGAGGCGCTTTGCGCCTGGTTGATCTGATGCTTCTGCCAGAACTGCCAGCCAAATACCAATACCAGGGCCAGCACAGCCCCTAGCAGCAGAGGCTTGCCGTTGCGCTGCCACCAGTCTTTGATCTGCGCCAGTGTTTCTTCTTCGGTACCCGAGGTCACGCTGTCACTCCTTTCATTCGCTTAGTCTCAGACCTGCTCGAGGCAGGCAGCCAGACGCTCGGGTAGAGCATCCCAGGCAATGCTTTGTTGTTCAGTGTCGTCGCGTAGCGGTTTGCAACCTACCACGCGCCCAGCCAATTCGTCCTCACCCAGAATCAGCGCAAAGCGCGCGCCGCTCTTGTCAGCCTTCTTGAACTGGCTCTTGAAACTGCCACCACCGCCGTTGACCAGCAGGCGAAGGCCTGGCAACGCGTCACGCAAGCGTTCGGCCAGGGCAAGGGCAGCCAGCCCGGCAGCCTCGCCAAAGGCGCAGATATAGGCATGCGGCACCGGGCTCAACGCTTCCGGCACCAGTTCGAGGGTTTCCAGCAGCAGCACAAGGCGCTCGACGCCCATGGCGAACCCAACGCCCGGTGTCGGCTTACCACCGAACTGGCTAATCAGGCCGTCGTAGCGGCCGCCAGCACAGACCGTACCCTGAGCACCAAGCTTGTCTGTGACCCACTCGAAAACGGTACGGCCGTAATAGTCCAGTCCCCGCACCAGCTTGGGATTGATTTCGTAGGCAATACCCACGGCATCGAGGCGTGCCTTCAGACCGTCGAAATGCACCCTCGACTCGTCATCGAGGTAATCATGCAGCGTCGGCGCATCGGCCAACAGGGCCTGAGTCTGGGCGTTCTTGCTGTCGAGAATACGCAGCGGATTGGTCGTCAGACGCCGCTGGCTGTCCTCATCGAGCTGGTCGAAGCGCTGCTGCAGGTAGACAACCAAAGCATCGCGATAGCTTGCACGGGCTTCGCTGGAGCCAAGACTGTTGAGCTGCAGCGTTACGGCATCGGCGAGGCCGAGTTGCTTCCAAAGGCGCGCCGTCAGCACGATCAGCTCGGCGTCGACATCCGGCCCCGGCTGGTTGAAAACCTCCACGCCGATCTGGTGAAACTGGCGATAGCGCCCCTTCTGCGGCTTTTCGTAGCGAAACATCGGGCCGGTGTACCAGAGTTTCTGCACCTGGCCACCACCGGTTAGCCCATGCTCGAGCACAGCGCGCACACAACCGGCTGTTCCTTCGGGGCGCAGGGTCAGGGATTCTTCATTGCGATCGAGAAAGGTATACATCTCCTTGTCCACCACATCGGTACCTTCACCGATACCTCTGGCGAACAGGTCGGTGAACTCCAGGATTGGCAGACGAATCTCGCTGTAACCGTAGCTATCAAGCAGCTGCGCGAAAGTGCTTTCCAGGTAACGCCAGATCGGGGTCTGCGCGGGCAGAATATCGTTCATGCCACGAATGGCTTGCAGGGACTTGCTCAATGGGATTCCTTAAAGATCAGCTGCGCGCGATGACCGCCGCGTCGGCCGCGAGCTTCTCGGCGGCCTTGCGCCGGATGAGCCGCTCCAGCTCATCGACGAGGTTTTCGTTGTTCAGTTTCTGTGCCGGCTTGCCATCGATGTAGACAAGGTTGTTCGGGCTGCCACCGGTCAGGCCCACGTGCGCCTCCTTGGCCTCGCCCGGGCCATTGACCACACAGCCGATCACCGCGACGTCCAGCGGCACCAGCAGGTCTTCCACGCGGACTTCCAGCTCGTTCATGGTCTTGACCACATCGAAATTCTGCCGTGAACAGCTCGGGCAGGCGATGAAGTTGATACCACGCGAACGCAGACGCAGAGACTTGAGGATATCGAAGCCAACCTTGATTTCCTCGACGGGATCAGCCGCCAGCGACACGCGAATGGTGTCGCCGATGCCTTCGGCCAGCAACATGCCCAAGCCCACCGCAGACTTCACCGTGCCGGAGCGCAATCCGCCCGCCTCGGTAATGCCGAGATGCAGCGGTTGCTCGATCTGCCCGGCCAGTAAGCGATAGGCCTCCACCGCCATGAACACGTCGGACGCTTTGACGCTGACCTTGAAATCCTGGAAGTCCAGCCGATCAAGATGATCGACGTGGCGCAATGCGGACTCCACCAACGCTTGCGGCGTCGGCTCGCCATACTTCTTCTGCAGATCCTTTTCCAGCGAACCGGCATTCACGCCGATTCGGATCGGGATTCCCTTGTCGCGTGCCGCGTCGACCACGGCGCGCACTCGATCCTCACGCCCGATGTTGCCCGGGTTGATACGCAGGCAATCGACGCCAAGCTCGGCCACGCGCAACGCGATCTGATAATCGAAGTGGATGTCGGCCACCAGAGGCAACTGAACGAGCCGTTTGATGCGGCCAAACGCTTCAGCTGCCTCCATCGATGGAACCGAAACCCTGACGATATCGGCGCCAGCATTGGCCAGGCGCTGGATCTGCGCAACCGTCGCCTCGACATCGCAGGTTTCGGTATTGGTCATGCTCTGTACGGAAATCGGCGCATCGCCACCGACCGGAACGCTACCCACCCAGATCTTGCGAGATTGGCGGCGCTTGATAGGAGATTCGGAATGCATGGTCAGGTTACTGTCCGAGCTTGAGGCGCGCAGTCTCGCCGCGCATGTGAGAGGCAAGGTTCACAGCCTCGCCGTTGTAACTGAGTTTGGCGCCGCGGGCGTACCCCAGGTGCACATCCAGCGGCGGCTTGCCGCTTACCGTCCTGCTGGTTCCGGCCTTGGCCAGCGCACTGAACAGCACCCGACCATCGGCATCGCTAACGCGCGTCCAGCAATCGGCGGTAAAGCTCAACTCCAGCTGCGACTCGCCGGGTACTGGCGCCACGGCCCTGGCAGAGTCGCTCGTCGCCACTGGCTGCGGCGTTTGAGCGGCGGTGTTCTCGGAAACCGTTTCCGGCAGCGTCAGCGGAAGTGACTGCGCTTCGACGTCACCTGCACCGGCGTTCGGATCAGCAGGAGCTTCCGTTGCCTCGGAAGGCTCGGACACTTCACCTGAGCGCAGTTGCGCTGCCTCCTCAGCTTGTTGCTCCGCCTGTTGTTCGGCAACTTCGTCAGCCCGATCGAGCAGGTGAATTTGCGTCGTCCCGTCAGCGCCCTCAACTTCGATTCGTTCCAGAGCTGAAACAGGTCGCGTAGTGGCCTCTTGGGCAGAATGTTCCTGCCACCAGAACCAGGCCGCCGCAGCAAGGACCAGCAGCAGTGCGAAGCCAAAGAAACGCATGAAACTGCGCGATAAACGGCCCGGCTCTTCAATACGCCCCAGGCTGTGGACACTGCTACCCGATGCATTGGTACCGGTGTGCTGGTCGAACTCCTGGACCAGACGAGTCTGATCCAGGCCCAGCAACTTGGCATAGGCACGGACATAGCCCCGGGCGAAGGTGTGTCCGGGGAGCTGACTGAAGTCTCCAGCCTCTATGCGGGCCAGAGAGCGCTCAGTGAGATTCAGCTGCTGCGCGACCGCTGCCAGGGTCCAGCCCTTTTCTTCGCGCGCATTACGCAGGGTATCGCCTGGATTGTTGCCCATCGGTGCAGCGGATTCTTGGTGCGGCGCGGTCATCGTTGCTCCGAAAGATATTGCTTGTACTCATCCGTACCGGGATACAACCGTCTCAGCTGCAATCCAAGGCTCGCAGCGGTATCGCGGTCCTGATGGATGTTGGCCAGACGGATACCGAGTAGCAAGCTGCGTGCGTTCTGCTCCGCAAGCTGGCTGAAACTATCGTAGTAACGCTTTGCAGGGACGTATTGCTTGTCATCGAAGGACATCAGCGCCAGTTCAAGCAAGGCACGTGGCTGACGCCCATCGAGCCGCAGCGAGCGGGTGAAGTGACGCTCGGCCTCCTCACGCTGGCCCAGCTGCAGGGCAGTCATTCCAAGATTCTGAAAGACACGTGCACGCTCAGCGTACAGATTATCCTCGGCCGCCTGCCGAAAACGCTCCATGGCCTCAGGATAGCGCTTCTGTTCGAACAGAAAACTACCGTAGTTGTTCAGGATGCGAGCATCCTTTCGGCTGGATAGCGCCTCACGGTAATGCTTGTCAGCCAGATCGTTTTCCATTTCCGTCTGAAATACCAGAGCCAGCGCCGCATGCGCATCCGCACTGCGCGGGTCCATCTCAAGCGCTTTGCGCAACGGTGTTTTGGCACGAGCCGCGGCACCCTGCTGCAGGTAACCGATACCCAGCTGAATATAGGCGTCACGCGCCTGCTGCCTGCCTTGGTCGGTTTTCAACGGATCAACGGATCCAGAAGACACACAACCGGCCATTAGGCCGGTCATTAGAAGCAGCAGCGCAGCGCGCAGAATCATCAGCATCCCCCTCAGGATCGGTTCGAAGCAATTTGCGCCGTACCTGGCTCGCTCTGTAGCTCACGCACAGCGATGTATCTCTCGCTTCGACGCGTCCGGTCCAGAACCTGGCCGACGAGCTGACCGCAAGCCGCGTCGATGTCTTCGCCGCGGGTGGTACGCACCGTCACATTGTGCCCACCTTTGTGCAGGATGTCCTGAAAACGGCGGATGGCATTGTTGCTCGGCCGCTCATATCCGGAATGAGGGAATGGATTAAACGGAATCAGGTTGATCTTGCAGGGAATGTTTGCCAGCAGCGGGATCATCTGCTCGGCATGCTCGGGCTGATCGTTGATGCCTTTGAGCAGCGTGTACTCGATAGTCAGCACGCGTTTTTCGCCAAGCAGAGATATGTAGCGCTTGCACGCCGCGAGCAACATATCCAACGGATACTTCTTGTTGATCGGCACCAACTGGTCGCGCAACGCATCGTTAGGCGCGTGCAATGACAAAGCCAGGGAGACGTCGATGACCTTGGCCAGTTCATCGATCATTGGCACAACGCCGGAGGTCGAGAGCGTCACCTTGCGCTTGGAGATACCGTAACCGAGGTCGTCCATCATGATGTGCATGGCGGCGACAACGTTGTCGAAATTCAGCAACGGCTCACCCATCCCCATCATCACCACATTGGTGATCGCGCGATCGATTTTCGCCGGAATGGAACCGAATGATTTGTTGGCAATCCAGACCTGACCGATAACCTCGGCCGCAGTGAGATTGCTATTGAATCCTTGCTTGCCGGTGGAGCAGAAGCTGCAATCCAGCGCACAACCAGCCTGCGACGAGACGCAAAGCGTTCCGCGCCCGCCCTGCGGGATATATACGGTTTCCACACAGCTGCCCGAGGCGACACGCACGACCCACTTGCGGGTGCCGTCGCTGGAGATGTCTTCACTGACGACCTCCGGGCCGCGAATCTCGGCGCAGGCCTTGAGCTTTTCACGCAAGGCCTTGCCGAGATTGCTCATGGCATCGAAATCATCGACGCCAAAGTGGTGAATCCATTTCATCACCTGACCGGCGCGAAAACGCTTTTCCCCGACGGACTCGAAGAAGCTCTCCAGTTGCGACTGGGTAAGCCCGAGCAGATTCACTTTACCGGTCGTGGCAATCATTGAATTCACCTTCGCTCAATCAGCGAATGCGTGCACACACTTCGGTGGCAGCAAAGAAGTAAGCGATTTCACGGGCAGCGGATGCTTCCGAGTCGGAGCCATGCACGGCGTTTTCGTCGATGGAAACGGCGAAATCAGCGCGAATGGTGCCGGCAGCAGCTTCTTTCGGATTGGTAGCGCCCATCAGCTCACGGTTCTTGGCGATGGCATCTTCGCCTTCCAGAACCTGAACAATTACCGGACCGGAAGTCATGAAAGCAACCAAGTCCTTGAAGAAGCCACGCTCGCTGTGCTCGGCGTAAAAGCCAGCCGCTTCGCGCTCGGACAGCTGAACCATCTTGGAAGCGACGACGCGCAGGCCGGCCTTCTCGAAACGGGTGGTGATTTCGCCGATCACGTTCTTGGCGACAGCGTCGGGCTTGATGATGGAGAAGGTGCGTTGCAGGGCCATGTAGGACTCCAAAACTGATGGGTTAAAGCGAACGAGTAAACCCGCGGATTATACGCGGGTTCATGTCAAAACATAAGGGTAGAGGGCTGGACTCGGGACGATGAAGCAGACCGTCGGACAGCCTGCCATTCGTGCTTAAAAGAGCAGTCGAGGCCTTAAGCAGGCCTACTCAGCCTCTTCGATCCAGGCCGCCTGGATGGCCTCGAGTACTTTTTCGCCACCTCTACTGGGCTCATCGGCGAAGTCCGGCAGCTCCAAAACCCAGCGATGCAGATTGACGAAATTCACATAGCGAGGATCGACATCAGCTTTGCGCTCGGCCAGCTCGATGGCGATTTCCTGCACGTCACTCCATTTAAGCTGCATGACGATGCCCTCAATGCCCTTCGGAAACCTGATTGATGGTGTACTTGGGTATCTCTACCACCAGATCGGCGTCAGCGACGACCACCTGGCAGGACAACCGCGAATTAGGCTCCAAACCCCACGCCTTATCGAGCATATCGTCCTCCAGCTCATCGGAGGCTTCGAGCGACTGAAACCCTTCGCGCACCACCACGTGGCAGGTGGTGCAGGCGCAGGATTTTTCGCAGGCATGCTCAATGTCGATGCCATTACGCAGCGCGGCGTCCAGTACCGTCTCGCCTGTCTGCGCCTCGATAACGGCACCTTCGGGGCAATGGTCGGCGTTGGGCAGGAAAATAATCTGCGGCATCAGGGTCAATCCTCAATATCGTTTAGCCGCCGCCCGGCCAGTGCGGCCTTGACGGTGGAGTCCAGCCGGCGCGCAGCAAAGGCGTCGGTAATCTGGCTTAGGCGCTTGGTCTGGCGCTCAATGGCGACCACGTCCTGACTGTCCAGCAGTCCGCGCAATTCAGCCGCCTGCAAGTCGATCGCCGTGCGCTCTTCGGCGGACAAGAGGCGCTCACCGTCGACAGCCAGCGCTGCCTCGACAGCCTCTAGCAGGCGCTGGGCATCTACCAACTGTTCACGCAGTGCGCGAGCATCTCGATCCGCATCCGCCTTGCGGAAAGAATCCTCCAGCATTCTGGCGATTTCGCCATCGGTGAGACCATAGGAAGGCTTGACCTGAATGCTGGCTTCGACGCCGGACGCCAGCTCACGCGCCGACACACTTAGCAAGCCGTCAGCATCGACCTGAAAGGTGACGCGAATCTTTGCCGCCCCGGCAACCATCGGCGGGATGCCGCGCAACTCGAATCGAGCCAGCGAACGGCAGTCGGAAATAAGCTCACGCTCGCCCTGCAACACATGAATCATCATGGCCGACTGGCCATCTTTGTAAGTTGTGAAATCCTGAGCGCGGGCGACCGGGATCGTGGTATTGCGCGGAATGATCTTCTCCATCAGCCCGCCCATGGTCTCCAGCCCAAGCGACAGCGGGATCACATCGAGCAACAGCAGTTCGTCACCATCACGATTGTTTCCAGCCAGCGTTTCGGCCTGAATTGCCGCGCCGATTGCCACGACCTCATCGGGATCGATATCGGTCAGCGGCTCTCGACCGAACAACTGGCCCACCGCAGAACGCACCCTCGGCACGCGGGTAGAGCCACCGACCATGACCACAGCTGTGATTTCTTCCAACTCCACACCCGAGTCGCGAATTGCGCGACGGCAGGATTTGAGACTGCGCGCCACCATCGGCTCGATCAGAGCATCGAACACCTCTCGATGCAGCTCACCCGTCCAGCCAGCATAAGCAACGTCCACCGCCGCGACATCACTGAGACGCTCCTTGGCGTCACAGGCAATCTTTAGCAGTTCACGTTGCGCACCCGGCTCGAGATCGCCGGAAACACCGGCGCGCTCAAGAATCCAGTCGGCCACGGCGTGGTCGAAATCATCGCCACCCAGAGCGGTGTCGCCGCCGGTAGCCAGCACCTCGAACACACCCTTGGTCAGGCGCAGAATCGAAATATCGAACGTACCGCCACCCAGATCGTAAATGGCGACGACGCCCTCCGCCTGGCGGTCCAGGCCATACGCCACGGCGGCCGCAGTTGGCTCATTGAGCAGGCGCAGAACACTGAGTCCGGCAAGCCTGGCAGCATCCTTGGTCGCCTGGCGCTGCGCATCATCGAAGTAAGCCGGTACAGTGATCACCGCCCCAACCAACTCGCCGCCCAGACTCGCCTCAGCGCGCTGACGAAGCGCACGAAGAATCTCGGCGGAGATTTCCACGGGGCTCTTGGCGCCCTGTACCGTCTCGATGAAGGGCATCTGCGATTCAGCTTGGCGAAAGCGGTAAGGCAGCTGCTCGCCAAGCTGCTTGACGTCGGCGAGACCACGCCCCATCAGACGCTTGACGGAACTGATGGTATTGAAGGGATCAGTAGCTGCGGCAAGCTTGGCTTGCGCACCGACCTCCACATGATCAGCGTGGTAACGCACCACGGACGGCAGGATTACCTGCCCATCGGCGTCAGCCAGCGGCGCAGTAATGCCGCTGCGCAGAGCAGCAACGAGGGAATTGGTGGTACCCAGGTCTATACCGACAGCCAGGCGCCGCTGATGGGGCTGAGGGGTTTGTCCGGGCTCGGCAATCTGAAGTAAGGCCATGTCTGTCTGATATCGGGCGCAGCGCCGAGCGCTACGCGGGGTTAATCGTCGAGGCGCTCTTCGAGTTGGCGCACTTCCTGGGTCAGCTTGTCGAGAAACTGCATGCGTCGAACCAAGCGCTCCGCATCTGCACGGCGCGCCGGATCTCGCCAGATCTGGGCAAAATCGCTGTTAAGTTCCTGCTGCGCTTGCCTCAAGCGAGACTTGAATGCAGCAACGCCATCAAGATCTGCCTGCTCCTGCAGCTCTTCGAGCTCTTCGCGCCAGTGCATTTGCTGCATAAGGAAAGCAGGGTCTTGAACCGTAGCCTCCAGCGGCACTTCATGCCCCCCGATCGCGAGCAGATAACGCGCACGCCGGCTTGGGCTCTTCAGCGTCTGGTACGCCTCATTGAGATTGGCAGAACTTTCCAGCGCGTGACGCTGCTCGCTTTCACCCGCATCCGCAAAACGGTCCGGGTGAACCTGGCGAGCAAGGTCTCGATAACGATCAGCAAGATGCGCGAGATCCAATTCGAAATCGGGCTTCAGCTCAAACAGTGCAAAATGACAGGGAGTACCCACGGCGTCCTCAGATATTGAAGCTCTCGCCGCAGCCGCATTCGCCACGAACGTTCGGATTGTTGAACTTGAAGCCCTCATTGAGGCCTTCACGAACGAAATCGAGCTCAGTGCCATCGAGATACACAAGGCTCTTCGGATCAATGATCACATTCACCCCGTGACTTTCGAACACTGAGTCTTCATCCGCCGTCTCATCGACGAACTCAAGAACATAAGCCAGTCCGGAGCAGCCGGTAGTACGCACCCCAAGCCTTACACCCACACCCTTGCCCCGCCCGTCCAACGAGCGGCGAACATGCTGAGCTGCAGCAGGCGTCATGGTGATAGCCATCGCAACCTCCTTTAGAGCAGACCTTTTTTCTCGCGATAGTCGCGCACCGCGGCCTTGATCGCATCTTCGGCGAGCACGGAGCAGTGAATCTTCACCGGCGGCAGCGCCAGCTCCTCGGCCAGCTGAGTATTCTTGATGGTTTCAGCCTCCTCCAGAGTCTTACCCTTCATCCACTCAGTGGCGAGCGAACTGGAGGCAATGGCAGAACCACAGCCGTACGTCTTGAACTTGGCGTCTTCGATGACACCCTGCTCATTAACTTTGATCTGCAGGCGCATCACGTCGCCGCAGGCCGGCGCGCCAACCATGCCGGTACCGATGTTCGGATCTTCAGCGTCGAACTTGCCGACGTTGCGCGGATTTTCGTAGTGGTCAATGACCTTATCGCTATATGCCATGGTGCAATCCTCTTAGATCAGGCTATGCGGCGCTTGACGCCGGTCAGTGGGCTTGCCACTCGACCTTGGAAATGTCGACACCGTCTTTGAACATATCCCACAGGGGCGAGAGCTCACGCAGCTTGGTCACAGCGTCGCAAACCTTCTGCGCTGCGTAGTCGATCTCTTCTTCAGTCGTGAAACGGCCAAAGGTGAAGCGAATGGAGCTGTGCGCCAACTCGTCGTTACGACCGAGCGCACGCAGAACGTAAGACGGCTCCAGCGAGGCGGACGTACAGGCGGAACCAGAAGAGACCGCCAGATCCTTGAGCGCCATAATTAACGACTCGCCCTCAACGTAGTTGAAGCTGAGATTGAGGTTGTGCGGGACGCGAACGGTCATGCTGCCGTTCACATAGAGCTCTTCAAGATGCTCGACCTGCTTGTAGAAGCGATCACGCAGCGCACGGATGCGCTCGTTCTCTTGGGCCATCTCTTCCTTCGCAATACGGAAGGCTTCACCCATACCGACGAGCTGATGAGTCGCCAAGGTGCCGGAGCGCATGCCGCGCTCGTGCCCACCGCCATGCATTTGCGCCTCAAGACGTACGCGCGGCTTACGGCGAACATACAACGCACCAACGCCCTTTGGCCCGTAAGTCTTGTGGGCAGAGAAGGACATCAGATCGACCTTCATTTTCTCTAGATCAATCTCTACCTTGCCGGTGGACTGTGCCGCGTCGACATGCAGCAGGATGCCGCGAGACCGAGTCAGCTCGCCGATCGCAGTAATATCGTTGATCGTGCCGATCTCGTTATTGACGTGTATTACCGAAACCAGAATGGTGTCATCGCGAAGCGCGGCTTCGACCATCGCCGGGGTCACGATGCCATCCTCGCCTGGCTCGATGTAGGTAACCTCGAAACCTTCTCGCTCGAGCTGGCGGGTGGTATCCAGCACCGCTTTGTGCTCAATCTTAGTGGTAACGATGTGCTTGCCCTTGGAGGCGTAGAAATGCGCTACGCCCTTGATGGCCAGGTTATCGGATTCGGTCGCGCCGGATGTCCAGACGATTTCCCGTGGATCTGCGTTAACCAGCTCAGCCACCTGACGACGAGCATTTTCAACCGCCTCTTCAGCTTTCCATCCAAAAGCATGCGAGCGCGACGCCGGATTTCCGAAATTGCCTTCGACAGACAAACACTCAATCATTTTCGCGGCAACACGCGCATCCACTGGTGTGGTCGCGGAGTAGTCCAGATAAATCGGCAATTTCATTCAGATATCTCCTATCAGGCAGTCGCCCTGCTCATTCGACGGCGGACGTTTCTATCTTGTCCATCTGCGGCGAGGTGCCGCCAGACTTACGCATATCCTGGCGCAGCGCGACCTGCTGTACATCCTGGCGCTTGACCAAATCGGCCAGACTGATACCACTGAGAAACTCGTGAATCTGCTGGCTGAGATCGCACCACAGATGATGGGTCAGACAGGTATCGCCGGAGTGACAGCCTCCCAAACCCTGGCAGCGCGTGGCATCGACAGACTCGTTAACAGCGTCGATGACCTGGGCAACCTGAATGCCTGCCATGTCGCGCGACAGCTGGTAGCCCCCGCCTGGACCACGCACACTGGTCACCAAACTGCCACGGCGCAGCTTTGCGAACAGCTGTTCGAGATAGGAAAGGGAAATCCCCTGCCGCTCGGAAATGTCGGCCAGGGAGACCGGCCCATGCTGCGCATGTAGCGCCAAGTCGAGCATGGCGGTAACGGCATAACGGCCTTTGGTGGTTAATCGCATCGGTCTGCACCAAGCTTTACGGTTTGGCGCAATTATGCAATTCCCGAGTATTTAAGTCAACTATAAGACCTATTAATCCAGTAGGTCTTTAGCCGGATTTAACATTGCGCAGCACGAGCAGAAGAGCAACGCCGCAGGTCAGCATGATACCAGCTGCGGCCAGCCACCGCACTTCAGGAGCGCGCCTCACCGGCGTCAGACTTCACCTCGACGAAGTCCTCTTCTCGCAGCTCCGGCAGGTCCTTGGCACAGTAGTCACTACCTAGCGCCTTGAGGGCTCCGCACATCCCTTCCAGACGCTCCTCGACGGCCTGCACATGATCGAGTAGTTGGCCGATGGCACGCGCGACCGGGTCCGGCATATCCTCGCTGACCCCATAAGCATCGAAACCGATCTTCTCAGCGATGGCTTTGCGCTTGGCTTCCTGCTCGTCGCTGGATTTGACGATGACCCGCCCCGGAATCCCCACAGCGGTAGCGCCCGGCGGCACTTCGCGAGTAACCACGGCATTGGAGCCGATCTTGGCGCCTGCGCCGACCGTGAACGGGCCCAGAATCTTGGCGCCCGCCCCCACAATGACGCCATCTTCGAGCGTTGGATGGCGCTTGCCTTTATTCCAGCTGGTGCCGCCAAGCGTCACGCCATGATAAAGCGTCACGTCATCCCCAATTTCGGCAGTTTCACCGATCACGATACCCATCCCGTGATCAATGAAGAAACGTCGCCCGATCTTGGCTCCCGGGTGTATTTCAACCCCCGTCAGCCAGCGCCCTAGATTCGATGACATGCGCGCGAGCCACTTCCACTCGTGCACCCACAGCCAATGGGAAAGTCGATGCATCCAAATGGCGTGCAGCCCTGGGTAGCAGGTCAGGATTTCGAACGCATTGCGGGCCGCCGGATCGCGATGAAAAACACTCTGAATGTCTTCGCGCATGCGTTCGAACATCATTCACTTCTCCGCTTATGAGGCTCGCCGCGGGCCGCCTTCTGTGTCTCGGTGAGAATGCCGCGCAGGATATTCATCTCTAGCTTGCTGATACTGCTGCGCCCGTAGAGGCGTCGCAGCCTAGGCATCAGATGCCTAGGCTTGGCCGGATCCAGAAAGCCAATATCCACCAGGGTTTGCTCGAGATGGCCGAAGTAATGCTCCAACTCATCGACGGTGACTGGCTGAGCATCCAGCATCGCAGTAGTTTCCAGCTTCTCAACCTTGGTTGGACGCCCCTCGGTAGCCAGCCAGGCCATGCGTACCTCGTAGGTGAGCACCTGTACGGCGGCAGCAAGGTTCAACGAGCTGAACTGCGGATCAGACGGGATATGCACATGGTATTGGCATCGCTGCAGCTCTTCGTTCGTCAGCCCCGCATACTCGCGACCGAACACCAGCGCAACCTCACCTCCCGAGGCAGCCTGCTCCACCGATACCGACGCGCACTCTCGAGGATCCAGCAACGGCCATGGAATGCGCCTGTCACGCGCACTGGTCCCCAGCACTAGACTGCAACCAACCAGAGCCTCTTCCAACGTGGAAACGACCTGCGCGGCGTCGAGAATATCGGTCGCGCCAGATGCTCTGGCGATAGCGTTAGGACTCGGGAAGTCCTCTGGATCCACCAGAACCAGACGCGACAACCCCATGTTCTTCATGGCCCGAGCCGCGCCACCGATATTGCCGGCATGACTGGTATTGACCAATACCACACGAATATTTTGCAGCGACACATTGATTCTCGGCTTGAAAGCGAGCGGAAAGCTTACAGGAAGCACGTCCCGATTCGCCATCTACCGCACCCTGCAAACGCACCGCTGACGCTACATGCGCCGATGCTTTCCTGATAGAATTTCGCGCTTTCTTTAACGACCAGGTAATAGATCCATGCAGCCCATGCTGAATATCGCGCTGCGCGCCGCCCGCAGCGCCGGGGAACTGATTGTCCGCTCCACCGATCGCCTGGATGCAATCTCGGTCAACGAGAAAGAAGCGAAGGATTACGTCACTGAAATCGACAGGGCTGCCGAGCAGAACATCATCAATACGCTGCGCAAAGCCTATCCGAATCACGGCATCCTCGGCGAAGAAGGTGGGCTGCTCGAAGGAACCGGTGACGGCGCTGATTACTTGTGGATCATTGACCCACTTGATGGCACCACCAACTTCGTTCGCGGCATCCCTCATTATGCCGTCAGCATCGCCTGCAAATATCGCGGTCGTCTTGAGCATGCTGTCGTTCTTGATCCAGTGCGCCAGGAAGAATTTACCGCAAGTCGCGGCCGCGGCGCCGCCCTAAACGGTCGACGCCTGCGAGTCAGCGCACGCAAGAGCCTGGACGGCGCCCTGCTTGGCACTGGCTTTCCGTTCAAAGACGGCCAGATGGACAACCTGGAAAGCTATCTGAATATGTTCCGCAGCTTGGTGGGTCAAACCTCCGGCCTGCGCCGCGCCGGTGCCGCCAGCCTCGACCTGGCCTATGTTGCTGCAGGCCGCTTCGATGCATTCTGGGAGTTCGGTCTCTGCGAATGGGATATGGCAGCAGGCGCCCTGCTGATCCAGGAAGCTGGCGGCCTGGTGAGCGATTTCAGCGGCGGACACGACTTCCTTGAGAAAGGACAGATCGTTGCCGGCAATACCAAGTGCTTCAAGGCCGTACTCACCACAATCCAGCCGCATTTGACGCCGTCGCTCAAACGCTAAAAATGGATCAAAAAAAACGCCCCAATGGGGCGTTTTTTTCGTCTGCGCTTTGATCCAGGGTCCAGCTTATTGCTGAGAAAGCACTAGCTGCCCGTCCCGCACGGGAATCTGGCTACCCGGATCACGGTCCATTTGTACGCGGCCAACCTTGCCAGCAAGATCATACTTCACGTCGTAGCCGACTATCTTGTCATGCGTGTCGGTCACCGTACTGCAGCGCGTTTCGGTGGTGGCGTAGGTGCTGTTCGCCTGCATCTGTCCCTGCACCTGATTGCCGGCATAACCACCGCCAACAGCGCCGGCGACAGTCGCGATCTTCTTGCCACTCCCCCCGCCCACCTGATTGCCAAGCAGACCGCCGACTACCGCACCTACAGCGGTCCCGGCGATACGATGCTGGTCCTGCACTGGCTTCTGGCGAGTGACCGTGACGTCCTTACAGACCTCACGAGGCGTTTTGATGGTTTCCTTGATTAGCTCGACCGCCAGCACCTCGGCGAATTTTGGCCCGCGATCAACGAGACTGTAGGTAGCGAAAGCGCCGCCGGCCGTGGCGACTACCACGCCAAGTGCCGTACCGACCAACATGGACTTATTCACTGCGACATCCTCTTCCTAAGGGATTAACCCGTTCCGCAGCCTTGGACAGCATATGGCTGCGGAAGTTCGCAAGATATCTCAGGGACGCTCATCAACCTCTTCTTCCACCACCGGCGGAATCAGATCATCACGCGTCAGCTTGAGCCAGACAAGCAGCATGCCCGCGACATAGACCGACGAGTAGGTGCCTGCGCCAACGCCTATCAGCAGCGCCAGTGAAAAGCCCCACAGATTCTCGCCACCGAACACCATTAGCGAACCGACAGCGAGCAGCGTGGATACCGATGTCGCCACGGTACGCAACAGCGTCTGCGTAGTGGAAATGTTTATATTTTCCAGCAACTCAGCCTTGCGCAGCAGGCGAAAGTTCTCCCGTATCCGGTCGAAAATGACGATGGTATCGTTCAGCGAATAGCCGATAACCGCGAGCACCGCCGCCAGCACGGTGAGATCGAACGATATCTGGAAGAAGGAAAACACCCCCAGAACCAGAATCACATCGTGAAACAGCGAAAGCACCGCACCGAAGCCGAACTTCCACTGAAAGCGGAACGCCACGTAAACCAGGATGCCACCCAACGCGAGCAACATTCCGAGCCCACCCTGATCGCGCAGCTCCTCACCTACCGCCGGACCGACGAACTCGACTCGCTTGACACTAACGGAGTTACCGCTATCGGCACTGCGCAACGCTTCGGCAACGCGCTCGCCTAGCTGCGGATCATCGCCGGGCATTCGCACCAGCACATCGGTGGTCGCACCGAAGCTCTGCACAACTGCATCGGAAAAACCCGAGCTCGCAAGCTGCCCACGCACCTGCTCAAGCTCTACCGGGCGTTCGTAGCCCAGCTCGATCAACGTACCCCCAGTGAAGTCCAGCCCGAAGTTGAGCCCTTTGACGACCAGACTTGCCAGCGAAGCGACCGTCAACAGCACAGTCAGGGCAAAGGCCAAGTGGCGAACGCCCATGAAATTGATTACGCGTTTCATCGTGCTAGCCCCTTAAATCCACAGCTTCTTGAGATCGCGGCCACCGTAGATCAGATTGACCATGGCTCGCGTCACGATGATTGCGGTAAACATCGACGTCAGGATGCCGATCGACAGGGTGACCGCAAAGCCCTTGATCGGACCCGTCCCCATGGCGAACAGAATGCCGCCGACCAACAGAGTCGTCAGGTTACCGTCGACGATCGCCGAAAAGGCCCTATCAAAGCCCTCGTGGATGGCACGCTGGATGGACATGCCATTTGCGATCTCTTCGCGAATGCGCGAGAAGATGAGCACGTTGGCATCCACTGCCATACCCATGGTCAGCACGATGCCAGCGATACCAGGCAAGGTCAGCGTGGCATTGAGCATTGACATCAGAGCAGTCAGCACCACCATATTGAAGAGCAGTGCGATCGTCGCCAGCACGCCGAAGAACTTGTAGATCAGCACCATGAAAATGGCGACGAAGAGGAAACCCCACATCGCAGCCTGGACGCCCAGCTTGATGTTCTCTGCGCCAAGACTCGGGCCGATGGTGCGCTCTTCAGCGAAGTACATGGGGGCGGCCAGGCCACCTGCGCGCAACAGCAACGCCAGCTCGGACGACTCACCCTGGCCATCGAGGCCCGTAATACGGAACTGACTACCGAGCGGCGACTGGATGGTTGCCAAACTGATGATCTTCTTCTCTTCCTGGAAGGTTTCGACACGCACTTCCTGCTCGACACCGTCGACCATCTGGCGAACGTACCGGGTCATCGGCCGCTGCTCGATGAAGATCACCGCCATGCTGCGCCCTACATTGTTCCGCGTGGCGCGGTTCATAAGGTCGCCGCCGTGACCATCGAGACGGATATTGACTTGCGGGCGGCCGTTCTCGTCGTAACTAGCCTGAGCGTCGGTAACCTGATCGCCCGTGATGATCAGCGTACGCTCCAGCTGGACCGGCGGGCGGCCCTCCTCGCGGAAGCCGAAGGTTTCTGTGGAAGCCCGCGACGCGTCGGAGTCGGCCGCGAGACGGAACTCCAGATTCGCAGTCTTGCCAAGAATACGCTTGGCCTCGGCGGTATCCTGCACGCCAGGCAGTTCCACCACGATCCGGTTGGCGCCCTGGCGCTGCACCAATGGCTCAGCCACACCCAGCTCGTTGACACGGTTACGCACCGTAGTCAGGTTCTGCTTGATCGAGTATTCGCGAATTTCCGCCAGCTTGGCTTCGGTAAGCGTCAGCCGCAGCACGAACTGACCGTTACGCTCGCTGGTGGTCAATTCAAAATCGGTGAAGTTCTTGCGAATGACTGACTGAGCAGTGCTTAGAGTTTCCTGATCGGCGAAGCCCAACTGCACGGCATCTTTCAGGTTCGGCAGGCTGCGATAGCGCACGCGCTCCTTGCGAAGCAGACTCTTGACCTCACCTTCGGAGACGTTCAATCGTGTTTCGATCGCCTTCTCCATGTCGACTTCCAACAGGAAGTGCACACCACCGGAAAGATCCAGACCAAGCTTCATCGGGCTGGCGCCAAGGCTGCGCAGCCAGTCGGGCGTAGTAGGCGCCAGATTGAGCGCAACGACATAGGCATCGCCTAGCGTACGGCGGACGATATCTTTGGCCGGCAACTGATCGTCCTGACGTTCCAGGCGCACCAGGCCGCCGCGTCCCTGTTCATCCAGAGAGGCGGACTTGACAGCAATACCGCCATCTACAAGCGCCTTGCTGATGCGCTCAAGGTCCGCATCGCCGATTTCCTGGGCCGTACTGGCACCGGTAACCTGAATCGCCGGATCGTCCGGATAGAGGTTGGGCGCCGAATAAACAAAGGCAATCGCGAGCACTGCCAGAATCAGCAGGTATTTCCAGAGAGGGAATCTATTGAGCATGACGCAGCCCGTTTAATGAACGCGGGGCGCCTTGCGCGCCCCGTCGGTGTTGAATGAAGTCAGCTCAGATGGCTTTCAGTGTGCCCTTGGGCAATGTTGCGGCAATCGCCACTTTCTGAAACTTCAGCTCAACGTTGTCGGAAACTTCGATCACTACGAAGTCATCGGCGACCTTGGTGATCTTGCCAGCGATGCCGCCGGAAGTAACCACTTCATCGCCCTTCTGCAGGCCGCCGATCAGGTTCTTGTGCTCTTTGGCACGCTTGGACTGCGGGCGCCAGATCATCAGGTAGAAAATGACCAGAAAACCGACCAGAAAGACCCACTCAAAACCAGTACCAGCAGGACCAGCGGCAGCCTCCTGAGCATAGGCGGCGGGAATCAGAAAGCTCATGTAGCACTCCTGTTGCAGAAAGGATTGTTTTGCTCTGGCACGTCACGCAAGCGGCGGGGTTGGCAGACCGCGCTTGGCATAAAAGGCGTCGACAAAGGCCGCCAATGTACCTTGTTGGATGGCGTCGCGTAAACCAGCCATCACCCGCTGGTAGTGCCGCAGGTTATGTATGGTATTCAACATGCTACCCAGCATTTCGCCGCACTTATCCAGATGGTGAAGATAGGCACGAGAGAAGTGTTTGCAGGTGTAACAATCACAACTCGGATCCAGCGGAGCATCGTCGTGCCTGTGCACGGCATTGCGGATCTTCACTACGCCGGTGTCGGTAAAAAGGTGGCCGTTGCGGGCATTGCGTGTCGGCATCACACAATCGAACATGTCGACGCCACGGCGCACACCCTCGACCAGATCCTCAGGCTTGCCCACCCCCATCAAATAGCGCGGCTTCTCGGCAGGCATCTGCTGCGGCAGAAAATCCAGCACGCGGATCATTTCTTCCTTGGGTTCACCGACCGACAACCCGCCGATCGCCAGACCGTCAAAGCCGATATCGCACAACCCCTCCAGCGAACGCATGCGCAGCGATTCATGCATCCCACCTTGAACAATTCCGAACAACGCTGCGGGGCTGTCGCCGTGGGCGACCTTCGAGCGTTTCGCCCAGCGCAGCGACAGCTCCATCGAGCGCCGCGCCACGTCTTCGTCGGCAGGATAAGGCGTGCACTCATCGAAGATCATTACGATATCCGAACCCAGGTCACGCTGAACCTGCATCGATTCTTCCGGCCCCATGAACACCTTGGCACCATCTACCGGAGAGGCGAAATAGACACCCTCCTCCTTGATCTTGCGCATCGCCCCAAGGCTGAACACCTGAAAGCCACCTGAGTCGGTCAGAATCGGCCCCTGCCACTGCATGAAGTCATGCAAATCACCGTGGCGCTTGATCACTTCCGTCCCAGGACGTAGCCACAGGTGGAAGGTGTTGCCGAGAATAATCTGCGCACCAATGGCCTCGACGTCGCGCGGCAGCATGCCCTTGACGGTACCGTAGGTGCCTACTGGCATGAACGCTGGCGTCTCGACGGTGCCACGCGGAAAGGTCAGACGCCCGCGGCGGGCCTTGCCGTCGGTAGCCAGCAGCTCGAAGGACATATGGCAGGAGCGGGTCATTGGGTTTCCTCGGGGCCACGGGGGGCGGGATTGCGGGTGATAAACATGGCATCGCCGTAACTAAAGAAGCGATAGCGCTGGGCCACGGCCTCGGAGTAGGCCGCCATGGTTTCCGGGTAGCCGGCAAAGGCGGAAACCAGCATCAGCAGCGTGGACTCCGGCAGATGGAAATTAGTCACCAGGGCATCTACCACATGGAAACTCTTGCCCGGGTAGATGAAGATGTCGGTATCGCCGCTGAATGCCTTGAGCTCACCGTCACGCGCTGCCGTTTCCAACGACCGCACGCTGGTGGTGCCAACGGCGATCACCCGCCCGCCACGCACACGGCAGGCGGTCACCGCATCGACCACATCCTGACTCACCTCCAGCCATTCGCGATGCATGTGATGCTCTTCAATACGCTCTACACGTACTGGCTGAAAAGTACCGGCGCCGACATGAAGGGTGACGTACGCCGTTTCTATCCCCGCTTCGCGCAGCGCATCCAGCAGAGCCTGATCAAAATGCAGCCCCGCGGTGGGAGCAGCAACGGCTCCAGCGCGCTGAGCATAGACGGTCTGGTAACGCTCGCGATCGGCGGTATCGTCAGGCCTGTCTATATAAGGAGGTAATGGCATATGCCCGATACGATCGAGTAGCGGAAGAATATCCTCGTCGAACTCGAGCTCGAACAGGGCGTCATGCCGAGCGACCATTTCGGCCTCGCCTCCACCATCGAGCGAGATTTTCGACCCGACCTTGGGCGACTTGCTCGAACGCACATGTGCCAGAACGCTGCGGATGCCAAGCACACGCTCGACAAGAATTTCCAGCTTGCCGCCCGTTGCCTTCTGGCCAAATAGCCGCGCAGGAATTACCCGGGTATCGTTGAACACCATGAGATCGCCAGGACGAACGTAATCCAACAGATCGGCGAAATTGCGGTGCGAGAGCGTTCCAGTTTCCCCATCAAGCACCAGCAGACGACTTGCGCGCCGCTCCACCAAAGGATGTCTTGCGATCAGGGAGTCGGGAAGCTGGAAAGAAAAGTCAGCGACTTGCATGGTCCGAAGTCAGGATACGGAAAGGGCGCAAATCTTATCCGAAAGACGTCGATGTGGCCACGCCAAACGATTGACCACCCGGCGTTGCATCTCTATACTGCGCCGCCACTGTGCCTCGATGGCGGAATCGGTAGACGCAGCGGATTCAAAATCCGCCGTTGGTAACAACGTGAGAGTTCGAGTCTCTCTCGAGGCACCATCAGTGAATCGCTACAAGGCAGCCAAACTGCACGCTCAGTCGCCCGGAAGCCCGGACCACCTGCGAGAGTCCAAACTGTAGCGAAGCTTCAAACAGCGAAAAGCTGTGCGCACCCACCGATACAGCGTGGGCCAGCAGCACAGACAGCAATACATCTGTTTTCATCGTTTCCCGCGCCGGCGTACATCCGACAAGTACAGCAGCGCTGTGGCATCGACGGTTCCGCGGCAGCGGACTTAGCCAGTCAGACCACTTCAAAAAGCGCCTAAAATGGCGTCGCCTGGACAGGCAAATTCTATGGCTCCGAGGGGTTGGCATTCCCCGGCGAGTTATCGTAGAGTGTGCCCACTGTGTTTGCATGGGTCGCTGTTGAATCGTGACCTGGTGCAGTAGATCTTCAGATCCGCTACTCCGCTCGACTCTCTTACTCCTTGCAACCAGTTACAGCTTCCTGCAACGCAGGGGCAATTCTACTTTTGAGTTTCAAGGATACAAAGACATGTCGAATCGTCAGAACGGTACCGTCAAGTGGTTTAACGACGAAAAAGGTTTTGGTTTCATCACTCCCGAAAGCGGTCCGGATCTGTTTGTGCACTTCCGCGCAATCGAAGGTAATGGCTTCAAGAGCCTGAAAGAAGGCCAGAAAGTCAGCTTCGTCGCAGTGCAAGGTCAAAAGGGCATGCAGGCTGACCAGGTTCAAATCCAGGAATAAGCCCCCGCTCCTAAAAGCCCCTGATGGCAACATCAGGGGCTTTTTTATGCACGCAATTCCGTAGAATGCGCCACCCGCACAATGATCGAGACATGCCATGCGTAGACACCTGCTGAGCCCGCAAGGCCAATTTCCCGCCGCCGGACTGGTTCGCCGACTCGCCGCGATGTTCTACGACAGCCTACTGTGCATCGCCCTGATGATGGTGGTGACACTGCTCTACCAACAAGTGCTGTTGCGCCTGCTCTACGGCAGCGACCAATTACAGGCACTTGCCGAAGCAGGCCGCCTGGACATCGACCCCCTGCTCTCGACCTTACTGCTGTTCAGCCTTTTCGCCTTTTTCGCCAAGTTTTGGACCCACACCGGCCAAACACTGGGAATGCAGGTATGGGGGATTCGAATCCAGAATGCTGACGGGACCGCCGTCGACCTGTGGCAAGCACTGCTGCGCTTTCTGATCGCACTCGTGTCCTTGGTTTGCCTGGGACTGGGCTACTGGTGGATGCTAGTGGACAAGCAAAAACGCACCTGGCATGACATCTACTCTGAAAGCCAAGCCGTTCAGCTACCGAAGAACATCCACAAAAAATAGCCGGCGCTACCGGTGCCACTCCAGCACCGGTGCCGCTAACCATCACGCCCGAGCGGGCATAGCCAGCGTCCCGCGCTGCGTCACCCCGCTCGACGCAGCAGCCACACACCGATCAACGCACAGACCGCCGCCGGCAGCACTACAGCAAGCAACGGTGAAAAGCCGAACACCTGACTTGCCGGACCTAGCAGGTCCTGGATGATGCGAAACACGAAACCGACTACCACCCCAGTGAATATCCGCTGCCCGAGCGTAACCGAGCGCAGCGGCCCGAAGATAAACGAGATCGCCAGCAGAACCAGCGCCACGGTAACCGCCGGCTGCAGGACCTTGTTCCAGAACGCCAGCCAATAGCGCCCGTTATTCAGCCCCTGCTCTCCGAGATAGTGGATGTAACGCCACAGGCCGGTGATCGACAGCGCTTCCGGCTCCATCACTACAGTGCCAAGCAGCTGCGGCGTTAACTGGACGTCCCAGCGCTCTTCGGCAGCACGCAGCACCTCGGTGTGGTCACCACGAAAATGCGTGGTCGATATGTTCTGCAGTTGCCAGTAATTACCCTCGTAGCTGGCGCGACGGGCAAAGCTGGAGGATAACAAGCGCCGTTCTTCATCGAAGCGATAACGCGTCACCCCCACCAGCACTCCGCCTGGCTGTACCGCGTTGACGTGCACGAACTCGTTTTCTTGCCTATGCCACAGACCGCGCTTGCTGCTTTGCGCCTCGCCCGCGCCCTGCGCCAGTGACCGCCGAGCCTGGGCAATGTCCTCGCTCCAGGGCGCTACGTATTCACCGATCAGAATGCCCGCGACAAGCAGCACCAGCATGGGCTTCATCACCGCCAACACGATGCGCCCCAGGGAGACCCCGGCCGCGCGCATGATGGTCAACTCGCTGCTACTGGCCAGCGTGCCCAGGCCGATCAGGCACCCTATCAACGCGGCCATTGGGAGCATTTCGTACAGTCGCCGCGGCGATGTGAACAGCACGTATTGCAGCGCATCGCCCAGCCCATAGCTGCCCTCGACATCACCAAGCTCGTCGATGAAGGCAAACAGCAGGGCCAATCCGACAATGATGCCCAGCACACTGAGAATGGCGAGAAAGACCTGTACACCAATGTAACGATCGAGCTTAACCACGAGCCACCTCCAGCTGCGAGCGACGCTTCTTCATTCGCAACCTGATCGGCTCCCAGAAAAGCATCAGCAAACCGATAGCGAGGAACAGCCCGTGCACCCACCAAAGTCCCAAGGTCAAGGGGATGCGCCCCTTATCCATAGCGCCTCGAACCGCGATCAGCAGCGCGAGATACGTCATGTACAGCAGCACCGCTGGTAACAGCTTGAGAAAGCGCCCCTGCCGCGGATTCACTTTGGCTAGCGGCACTGCAAGTACCGTGACGACAAAAACCAGCAGCGGCAACGAAAGCCGCCATTGCAGTTCGGTCTGGTGACGAACGTTATCGCTACCCATCAACTCTCGGGTCGGCAGCGCCTCACGTTCGCTTAGCTCCATGCTCACTTCCGGCTTGGGCAGCAGCACACCATAGGTGTCGTATTGAATCGCTCGATAATCCGCCTGCCCCGGGCTGCCATCGTAGCGATAGCCGTTTTCCAGTATCAGGTAACGACTACCGTCAGGTTGGATCTCCTGACGACCACTTTCAGCTACCAGCACTGACAGCCCGCTCTCCTTCCCGGTTTGACGCGAGACGTTGGTTTCGGAGATGAACACACCGCCGAGCTCGCTGCGATCTGCAGAGAGTTCACGGGTGTAGGTGACACGTGAGCCCCCACGCAGTGTCTGGAAACGCCCCGGAACCAGCGTGTCGAATTCGGTCAGGGAGTCCTGCTGATTGAGGATGCGATCCACCTCGGCAATGCCTTGCGGGGCCAGCCCAAGGCTTAACCAGCCGACGATTGCTGCAACCAGTGCAGCCGGCGCCAAGCTGTACACCAGCAAACGACGCTGGCTCATGCCGGTCGCCGACAGCACGGTCATCTCGCTTTCAAGGTAGAGACGGCCGTAGGCCAGCAGAATGCCGAGAAACAAGCCGAGCGGCAGGATCAACTGTAGAAAGCCTGGCAGACGGAAACCCATGATCAACAACAGCACACCGGGATCGAGCACCCCCTGAGCGGCCTGGGCCAGATATTTGATGAAGCGGCCGCTCATGATGATCACCAATAGCACGGCGCTGACGGCGCTCATGGTGACAAGCAGCTCTCGGGACAGGTAACGAAAGACGATCAAACCAGACACTCCAGGGTTGTCAGGCTCTGGCGGCAACGCTCAAACTAGCCGCCAGTTGCCGGCCCGCCGTAGCAGACCGTTGGAAATAGATAATGACGCCGGCCGGACGCGGACCACCGCGCCGAGGCAATCGCAGAAACACGGTCGATTGCAACGTTTCTAGCCTAGCGCAGTCGTTAGCAACGACCGTACAGGCGAACCACCGGAAAAATAAGCCCGGCATTATCCTGCAAACCCGACTCTTTGTCTTGGGGACACCACGTCATGGAATTTGTTGTCAAAAGCGCCAAAGCCTCCATCCAGAAGACCGCCACCCTGATTCTTCCACTTGCCGAGGGCTGCATCCTCGGCAGCGTTGCCCAGAGCGTAGACAGCGCCAGCGGTGGTGCGCTCAGCGGTGCACTCAAGCGTGGAGACATCCAGGGCAAGCCGGGGCAGACGCTGCTGCTGCACAGCCTGCCTAATCTAAAGGCAGAACGCGTGCTGCTGGTCGGAATCGGCAAGGCCGAAGAGCTCGACACCCGGCAGTGGCGCAAGGTCGTCAATGCCGCGCAGGTCGCGATCAAGCACCTCGGCGGAGTGGACGCGACCTTCGCCATGCAGGATGTTCAGGTCAAAAACCGCGACAGCTATGCCCGCACGCGCCTGCTGGTGGAGATCCTCGCCGACGGCCAGTACGTGTTCGACCGGTTCAAAAGCAAGAAGGCCGATCCACGAGCGCTGCAGAAGATCATTGTGCTGTGCGAAAAAGCCGAACAGCCAGGCGTGGAGCGCGCGGTACGAGAAGCCTCTGCAATCGCCACGGGAATGGCCTTCACTCGCGACCTGGGCAACCTGCCACCGAATATCTGCCACCCCAACTTCCTGGCCGATCAGGCCAAGCAGCTGGGCAAAGCGTACAAGGGTCTGAAGGTCGAGGTGCTCGACGAGAAGAAACTGCGTGACTTGGGCGCCGGCGCATTTCTGGCCGTCTCCCAGGGCAGCGACCAGCCGGGCTGCATCATCGTCATGCAGTACAACGGCGGCAAGAAGGGCGACAAGCCCTATGCCCTGGTGGGTAAAGGCATCACCTTCGACACCGGTGGCATTAGTCTCAAGCCCGGCCAGGGTATGGACGAAATGAAGTACGACATGGGTGGTGCTGCTAGCGTATTCGGCACCCTCAAGGCCGTACTCGAGCTGCAGCTGCCGATCAACCTGGTCTGCCTGCTGGCCTGCGCCGAAAACATGCCCAGCGGCGGTGCGACACGCCCGGGAGACATCGTCACCACCATGAGTGGCCAGACCGTGGAAATCCTCAATACCGATGCCGAAGGCCGTCTGGTGCTGTGCGACACGCTGACTTACGCCGAACGCTTCGAGCCGCGTACGGTAATCGACGTGGCTACCCTGACCGGCGCCTGCATCGTCGCTCTGGGTAGCAACACCTCAGGGCTGCTCGGCAACGATGATGAACTGGTGCAACAACTACTGACCGCAGGGGAAAAAGCCGCCGACCGCGCCTGGCAACTGCCGCTGTTCGACGAATATCAGGAGCAGCTGGACAGCCCCTTCGCCGATATCGCCAACATCGGCGGGCCCAAGGCAGGCACCATCACCGCAGCCTGCTTCCTCTCGCGCTTCGCCAAGAAGTACGCCTGGGCGCATCTGGATATCGCCGGTACGGCCTGGACCAGCGGCGGCAAGGAAAAAGGTGCCACTGGCCGCCCCGTGCCCCTTCTGACGCAGTACCTGCTGGACCGGGCCAACTGAGATGCGCGCAGTCGCCTCACATGCACACCTCGACCGGAGCAGCTTTCGGCTGCCCGGCCGTCGTGAGGCGCGGCTATGAAGCGGATCGAGTTCTATGTACTCCCGGATGCCAACCCGCTCGGCCGCCTTCGGGCGGCCTGCCAGCTGGCAGCCAAAGGTTGGCAGCACGGCATGCAGGTGTTCATTCGCTGCGTCGATGAAACACAATCGAGTCAACTCGACGAGCTGCTCTGGAGCTTTCGCGCCGAGCGCTTCATACCCCATGAGCAGCATGCCGACGATCCTCAAGCCCCGGTGGTTATTGGGCTTGAACAGGCCCCTCATTCGCTGCAGGGCTTGTTGATCAACCTCGCGCCCACGCTTTCTGCTCACATCGATCAGTTCAGCCGGGTCATCGAGATCGTCAATCAGGAGCCGCAACTGCTGACCGCCTGCCGGGAGAATTTCCGCCTGTATCGCCGCCAAGGCTATGATCCACAAAGGGTCGAGCTCTAGGACCTTTCTTTTCGACAGCCAGGGACACACCCTGCGGCCGCCTGGATGCGCAAGCCCCGGAATTCTGAGATGACGCCGAAAACACCAACCAAACCCACCGAGCTGCTGAGCGACCTCGAGTCCATCCGCGCACTGCTCGGCGACGATTTTCCCGATAGCCCGCCAGCCAGCAACGCGCTTGACCCGGACAGCATTCCACTGCTCTCCGACATCGTCGAACAGCAGCCTGTCGAGAACGCCAGTGTCGATAACGACGAAGGGCCACGTGAGCCCAGCGTACGCGCCGCCTTTCGCACCCTGGCCGAACGGCACATCGACCATGAGCTGCGCACTGCGGCCAACCTGATCCTGCAGGAAGTAATCGACGACTTCGTGCCGCAGATCGAGGCGGAGCTAAAGCGCCGCTTGGAAAGCCGCATCGAACGGCTGGTCCGCACGCCGCGCCCCTGACCGGCCCGCTACTCGCGCCTATCGGCAGTTAATCCAGCACGGCTGCGAAACCTCGCGGCCGTTTGCCTTTATACTTGTCCGTTTTTCCGACCAGCCGTTTTAAGGGTCCCGCCGCATGGACAAGACCTACCAGCCGCACGCCATCGAGACTTCCTGGTACCAAACCTGGGAATCGAACAACTATTTCGCCCCGCAAGGTTCCGGCGAGCCCTACACCATCATGATCCCGCCGCCGAACGTTACCGGCAGCCTGCACATGGGTCACGGCTTCAACAACGCCATCATGGATGCGCTGATTCGCTGGCGCCGCATGCAGGGCCGCAATACCCTCTGGCAGCCGGGCACCGACCATGCCGGTATCGCCACGCAAATGGTGGTCGAGCGCCAGCTGGCCGCCCAGGGCGCCAGCCGTCATGACCTGGGTCGTGAGAAATTCCTCGACAAGGTCTGGCAGTGGAAAGAAGAATCCGGCGGCACCATCACCCGGCAGATCCGTCGCCTGGGCTCATCGGTGGACTGGTCGCGCGAACGCTTCACCATGGACGAAGGTCTGTCCGAAGCGGTCAAGGAAGCCTTCGTACGGCTGCATGAAGACGGTCTGATCTACCGCGGCAAGCGTCTGGTCAACTGGGATACCAAACTGCATACCGCCATTTCCGACCTGGAAGTGGAGAACCACGATGAGAAGGGCCACCTCTGGCACCTGCGCTATCCGCTGGCCGATGGCTGCAAGACCGCCGATGGCCTGGATTACCTGGTAGTCGCCACCACCCGCCCGGAAACCATGCTCGGTGATGCGGCAGTAGCCGTGCACCCCGAAGACGAGCGCTACAAGAGCCTGATCGGCCGTCACGTCATGCTGCCGCTGGTCAACCGCCTGATCCCGATCGTTGCAGACGACTATGTCGACCTCGAGTTCGGCACCGGCTGCGTGAAGATCACCCCGGCACACGACTTCAACGACTACGAAGTGGGCAAGCGCCATCATCTGCCGCTGATCAACATCTTCGACCAGAACGCCTGCGTGCTGGCACGTGCCCAGGTGTTCAACATCGATGGCTCAGTGAACGACAAGCTCGACGGCAGCCTGCCGGACGGCTATGCGCACATGGACCGTTTCGATGCGCGCAAGGCCATCGTCGCCGAGTTCGAGGCGATGAGCCTGCTGGAAAAGATCGATGACCACGCGCTGAAAGTGCCGCGCGGCGATCGCTCGGGCACCATCATCGAGCCCTGGCTGACCGACCAGTGGTACGTCTCAACGAAGCCGCTGGCCGAAAAAGCCATTGCCGCCGTTGAAAGTGGCGAGATCCAGTTCGTGCCCAAGCAGTACGAGAACATGTACTTCAGCTGGATGCGCGACATTCAGGACTGGTGCATCAGCCGTCAGCTGTGGTGGGGGCACCGCATTCCGGCCTGGTACGACGAAGCCGGCAACGTCTACGTCGGCCGCGACGAAGTGGAGGTGCGCAGCAAGTACAACCTCTGCAACAACGTCGAACTGCGTCAGGACGAGGACGTGCTGGACACCTGGTTCAGCTCCGGGCTGTGGACCTTCTCCACTCTCGGCTGGCCGCAGCAGACCGAGTTCCTCAAGACGTTCCACCCCACCGACGTTCTGGTCACCGGCTTTGACATCATCTTCTTCTGGGTCGCCCGGATGATCATGCTGTCGACGCACCTGACCGGGCAGATTCCGTTCAAGACCGTCTACGTGCACGGCCTGGTCCGCGATGGCCAGGGGCAGAAGATGTCCAAGTCCAAAGGCAACGTGCTCGACCCGCTGGACATCGTCGATGGCATCAAGCTTGACGAGCTGCTGACCAAGCGCACCAGCGGCATGATGCAGCCCAAGCTGGCCGAGAAGATCGCCAAGCAGACCCGCGCCGAGTTCCCCGAAGGCATCGCCAGCTACGGCACCGACGCCCTGCGCTTCACCTTCTGCTCACTGGCTTCCACCGGCCGTGACATCAAGTTCGACATGGGCCGCGTCGAGGGTTACCGCAACTTCTGCAACAAGATCTGGAACGCCGCCAATTTCGTCTTCGAGAACACCGAAGGCAAGGACACCGGCGCCAATGACGAGCCGGTCGAGCTGTCGTCGGTTGATCGCTGGATCATTTCCGCACTGCAGCGCACCGAGTCCGAGGTAACCCGCCAGCTGGAAGCCTTCCGCTTCGACCTGGCCGCCCAGGCACTCTACGAGTTCATCTGGGACGAGTACTGCGCCTGGTACCTGGAGCTGGTCAAGCCGCTGCTGTGGGACGAGACTGCCAGCGTCGAGCGCCAGCGTGGCACCCGTCGAACGCTCGTGCGCGTGCTGGAAACGGCACTGCGCCTGGCGCATCCGTTCATGCCGTTCATCACCGAGGAAATCTGGCAGCGCGTTGCACCGCTCGCAGGCAAGTCCGGACCGACCCTGATGCTGCAGCCGTGGCCGGAGTTCAACCCCGAGCGCATCGACGAAGCCGCCGAAGGCGATATCGAGTGGGTGAAGGCCTTCATGCTGGGCATCCGCCAGATCCGTGGCGAGATGAACATATCCATGGCCAAGCGCATCGACGTGGTGCTGGGCAACGCCGGTGATTCTGACCAGCGTCGGCTTTCCGAGAACGAGCCGCTACTGAAAAAGCTGGCCAAGCTGGAAACCGTTCGCGTTCTTGCCGCCAGCGAAGAGGCCCCGCTGTCTGCTACGGCGCTGGTCGGCGACATGCAGGTACTGGTGCCGATGGCTGGCCTGATCGATAAAGGTGCCGAACTCGCTCGCCTCGACAAGGAAATTGCCAGACTCGATGGCGAGGTCAAGCGCGTCGGCGGCAAGCTGTCCAATGCCGGCTTCGTCGACAAGGCGCCGGCCGAGGTGATCGACAAGGAGCGAGCCAAGCTGGCTGAGGCCGAACAGGCCAAGGCCCAGCTGCAAGAGCAACGCGATCGCATCGCTACGCTCTGACGTTCGACGGGGAAAACCAAAAAAGGCCAGCCCGAAAGGTGCTGGCCTTTTTGCTTAAGGAGGTCATCTTGATTGATGACAAGTTATTACCGGTAACGCTGATACACTATGTCGCACATGAAATACCCCTTTACAAACTGGCAGGCCGTTAAAGCCAAGACGAACAGCTCGAAATGAAATGAGCCCCCAGCTGCGAAGCGTGATGCGTAGTACGCATTTCGCCGAACGCGCGACCGTAATTTAGGGGCAGGCAGTTGCCTTGCACCCGCGGTTCCCGACTTGTTTCACCTTCGACAGCCGATCGTATCTCTGCCAGCCGCTGAGGCTGCGTCGCACGTCCGCATGCCCGGCAAGGTTCCCCAAGATGGAGTCCCTCCGATGTATGCACTCATGGCTGTAGTGTTCGTCTTAGGCTATCTATGCATAGCCTTTGAACATCCGCTGAAAATCGACAAGGCAGCCGCGGCGATCCTGACCGCGGTGTTGACCTGGACCATTCTGGTGCTAGGCGCCGACCAGATCCTCCCGCTGCTTCAACCCGGCACGCATGACCCGGCAGACTCATCAGCCGTAGTGGTCGAGGCGCTGCGCCATCATCTGGGCGAGGTGTCGGAGATTCTCTTCTTCCTGCTCGGAGCGATGACCATCGTCGAGCTGATCGACTCCCACGAAGGCTTCAAGGCCATTACCGACCGCATCCAGACACGCAAGCGTGTGCATCTGCTATGGATCATCGGTTTTCTGACCTTCTTCCTCTCTGCCGCGCTGGACAACCTGACTACCACCATCGTCATGGTTTCGTTGCTGCGCAAGTTGATTCGCGGACGTCCCGAGCGCTGGTTGTACGTTGGCGTCGTGGTGATTGCCGCCAACGCTGGCGGCGCCTGGTCGCCGATCGGCGATGTGACCACCACCATGCTCTGGATCGGTAACCAGATCACTGCATCTGGCGTGATCGTCAACTTGTTCATCCCTAGTCTGGTTTGCCTGCTGGTGCCGCTGATCATCCTCAGCTTCACACTGCATGGCGAAGCTCCACGGCCTCGGCCACGTGCTCACCTGGCCGAGAAGCATCCGCCGTCGACCAGCGTTTTCGAGCGCAATCTGGTGCTCGGTCTCGGTCTTGCCGCCCTGCTGTTCGTTCCTATATTCAAGACCGTGACTCACCTGCCCCCCTATATGGGCATCCTTTTCGGCCTCGGCATACTTTGGGTGGCCACAGAGATCATCCATCGCAACAAGAATGACGAGGACAAGCACCCGCTTTCAGTGGTCGGCGTTCTGCGCAAGGTGGATACACCCAGCGTTCTGTTCTTCCTCGGTATCCTGCTGGCCGTATCCAGCCTAGCCACAGCGGGCCATCTGACTCAGGTAGCCACCGCACTGCGCGAATCGCTCGGTCATATCTATGCGATCAACTACGCCATTGGGCTGTTGTCCGCGGTGGTCGATAACGTGCCGCTGGTTGCAGGTGCGATGAAGATGTATCCGCTAGTCAGCGAGAAGATGCTCGCTGGCACCGCCGCAGAAGAACTCGGCTGGATGTCGCAGTTCGTCGTCGACGGCAACTTCTGGGAAATGCTTGCCTATTGCGCGGGTACCGGCGGTAGCACGCTGATCATCGGCTCGGCTGCCGGCGTTGCAGCCATGGGCATGGAAAAGATCAGTTTCACCTGGTACATCAAGCGCGTCAGCCTGCTGGCGTTCCTCGGTTACACTGCTGGTGCAGCGACCTACGTCGGCATGCTCGCCCTGCGTTGAGCCTACCGCCCGGTCAGGTCGTTGATGTCGAGAGACGCCACCAACGACCTGGCCAGGGACCCCGCATGACCGTCAGCAAGACCAAAACCAGTTTCTACCGCCGACTCTACGTCGCCTGGCTGATCGACAGCGGCACTGCCAGCAGCGTTCCGGCACTGATGTCAGCGACCGGTATGCCGCGGCGCACCGCCCAGGACACCCTTGCAGCCCTCGCAGACCTGGATATCGAATGCACGTTCTTGCAGGACGATGGCGAGCGGCACAACGCCGGCAGCTATGCCATCCGCGACTGGGGTGCCATCGACAAGCGCTGGATCGAGCGCAACCTGCCCCGCATCAAATCCATTCTTGAATACCCCTGATCACCCATGAGTGGCGATCTGCTGCTGGTACTCGCATTGCTGGCGGGCTGCGTCGGCCTGTTTGCACTGAACAAGCCGCGCATGGACGTGGTAGCGGTTTTGGCCATGGTCGCCCTGCCGCTCACCGGCGTCCTCAGCGTGCAGGAAGCGCTGGCCGGCTTCAGCGACCCGAGCGTGGTGCTGATCGCCACCCTGTTCGTCATCGGCGACGGCCTGGTGCGTACCGGCATCGCCTATCGCCTGGGCGACTGGCTGATGCGTGCCGCTGGCAGCAGCGAAACCCGCCTGCTGATCCTGCTGATGTTGGCGGTCGCGGGTCTCGGGTCGGTCATGAGCTCGACCGGTGTGGTGGCAATCTTCATTCCCGTGGTGCTAGGTATTGCCAATCGCATGAAGGTATCTCCGCGGCGGCTGATGATGCCGCTGGCATTCGCCGGTCTGATCAGCGGCATGCTCACCCTGGTGGCAACGCCGCCGAACCTGGTGGTCAACAGCGAGCTGCGTCGCGCCGGCCTCGACGGTTTCGCCTTCTTCGACTTCACGCCGATCGGCCTGGCCGTTCTCCTGCTCGGTATCGGCTACATGCTGCTGGCACGCCGTTGGCTGGGCAACGACCAACACAGCGAGGCGGTGGAGCATCGTCACACCCTGGCTGATCTGGCCCGAAACTACCGGCTGGAAGAACGCGAGCGACGGCTGCGAGTACTGCCGGGATCGATTCTCGCCAACCAGGCGCTGGACGAACTACAACTGCGCACTCAGTACGGCATCAACGTCATTGCCGTGGAGCGCCATGACCGCTTTCGCAACCTCCTGCTGATCGCAACGGGCAATACCGAACTGTTCGTCGGCGATGTGCTGTTGGTAGACCTCGCCAGCCCGGCCATCGGCCTGCTCGGCGCCTATCAGGAGCTGGGCCTAGAGCCCCTGCAACTCAGCACCTCCTATTACTCGGTTCACGGCCGCGAGCTGGGGCTGGCGGAAGTGGCGCTGCCACCGGATTCGCGCCTGCCGGGCAAGACCATCCAACAATTGGGCTTTCGCAGCCGACACAAGCTGAACGTAGTTGGTCTGCGACGCAACCGCGAGGCGCTACAGGGCTTGTTGGTCGACGAGAAGCTCAAGCCAGCCGATACCCTGCTGGTTGCTGGCAGCTGGAAACACATCCACCGCCTGCAGGGCATGAACCGCGACTTCCTGGTGCTCAGCCTGCCGGCGGAAGTGGATGATGTCGCGCCAGCGGCCAACCAGGCACCGTTCGCGCTGCTCGGCTTGGCGGTAATGGTGGTGCTGATGGTCAGCGGCCTGGTGCCCAACGTACTCGCCGCGTTGATCGGTTGCCTGGTCATGGGAATGTTCCGCTGTATCGACATGGACAGCGCCTATAAAGCGATCCACTGGCAAAGCCTGGTACTCATCGTCGGCATGCTGCCGTTTGCGTTGGCGCTGCAGAAAACCGGCGGCATAGCCCTGGCCACCGCAGGACTGGTCGGCCTGCTCGGCGACGCTGGGCCGCACGCCCTGCTCGCCTGTCTGTTCCTGCTGACTGCGCTGATTGGCCTGTTCATCTCCAATACGGCGACGGCCGTGCTGATGGCTCCGGTCGCGCTTTCCACCGCCGAGCAATTGGGCGCTTCGCCCTACCCGTTCGCCATGATCGTTGCACTGGCTGCCTCTGCAGCGTTCATGACGCCGATCTCCTCGCCAGTAAACACGCTGGTGCTTGGCCCTGGGCAATACCGCTTCTCCGACTTCGTGCGTGTTGGCGTGCCCTTCACCGCGCTGGTAATGGTCGTGTCCGTGTTGCTGGTGCCGTTGCTGTTTCCACTTTGAGTGCGTCCAGCGGTGGATCGTCTGTTTACAGGCTGCTGTCGAAAAGTGGCATAGCGGCTAACAGGTCCAGCCGTTAAGCTCGTGCTCTCACTCGAAAAAGAACAAGCCCATGCCTCAGCGTGTCGCCCTGTTTCCGGTCCTGCTGGCCGGTGCCGTTCTGTTGTTGGTCGTCCATGGCCTGGGCCGCTTCGTCTATACCCCTTTGCTACCCTGGCTGGTAGAAGACGGCCTGCTAAGCGTGCAGCAGGGTGCCAGTATCGCCAGCTGGAACTACCTGGGCTATCTGATCGGAGCGCTGCTAGCGGTACGTTGGCATCGCGTCGCGCAGATTCGCCGCACTCTACCCTGGGCGCTCGCGCTACACGTGTTGAGCAGCCTGCTACAGACCCAGGCGGAATCGGCTGATGCCCTCGCGGCGCTGCGACTGGTCAATGGCATCAGCAACGGCCTGGTGTTCGTCCAGGCCCCCTCACTGGTCCTCGAATGGCTGGCGCGACACCAGCGCGTTTCATCCAGCGGTCTCGTCTATCTCGGCGTCTGCGTTGGCCTGATCATCTCTAGCCTGCTGGTGAGCCTTAGCGATGGCTTGCTTGTGGGTGCCGAGCGCTGGTGGCCAGCAGCACTGCTGTCGATACCGCTGGCCTGGTGGGGCTGGCGCCAGCTGTCGCGGCTGGACATGCCCCCCGAGGAAATGGCCCACCCGTCGGCTACGCCGCCTAGCGGCAAGCTGCTCGATCGCTCCAGCACCCCGCTGTTTCTCTCCTACGCCGGCGCGGGAATGGGCTACATCCTGCCAATGACCTTCCTGCCCATGGTCGCGCGTCTACAAGTCGAACCTGGCGACTTCCTGATCGGAGGTAGCTGGCTGGTAGTGGCACTGGCGACGCTGCCATCGCCCTGGCTGTGGAATCGTCTTGGTGTGCGCATGGGTGACGATATCGCCCTACGCCTGAGCTATCTGACCCAACTGCTTGGCGTACTGGCTGCACTGCTGCTGCCTGGAGCCGTTGGTATCCTGATCTGCGCGGTGCTGGTCGGCGGCACTTTTCTTGGCACCGTGCTGCTGACTCAGCGCCTGGCGCGGGCACTGCATCCGCACCAGGGGCCACGGCTGTCGGCGGCGCTGATTGCGCTTTATGGTCTGACCCAACTGGCAGCACCCTGGCTGACAAGTATCTGGATGGGCATGGGCGGCAGTCTGCATAGCGCCTTCTGGCTCGGCGCCGCAGCCTTGCTCTGGGGTTTATTGTGGATGCTGATGGTGCCGCGCAGGCGCTAGCACTTCGAGCTATCCGCGCACGGCGGTTGTGGGACAATGCGCGCCCCAGCCGCCAATGTCCCGCCGATCAAATGCCGCGCAAATCCCCACCTTTGCCCTCATCCTCGCAACCTGCCCGGGCTGAACCCCGCAAGGCTGTTCTGCACCCGCGCAACCGCCACACCGGCCGCTACGACTTCCCGGCCCTGATCGCCAGCTGTCCGGAATTGGCCGAGCATGTCATCGTCAACCCCTACGGCAAGCAGAGCATCGACTTCGCCAATCCGGACGCGGTGCGGGTATTCAATCGCGCGCTGCTGCGGCAGTTCTACGGTATCAAGCACTGGGATATCCCGCCGGGCTACCTCTGCCCGCCAGTGCCCGGACGCGCCGACTATCTGCACGGCCTGGCAGACCTGCTCGGCAAGGAACAGAACGGCGCCATCCCTCAAGGAGGCGCCATACGAGCGCTGGATATCGGTACCGGGGCCAACTGCATCTACCCCCTGATTGGCAACCGGGAATATGGCTGGCACTTCACCGGCAGCGATATCGATGCCACTGCCCTGGCCTCGGCGCGCACCATCGTCTCGGCCAATGGCCTCGCCAAGGCGATCGAGTTAAGACAGCAGGCAGCGCCGAGGCTGATCTTCAAGGGCGTTGTACTACCGGAGGAGCGCTTCGACCTGACGCTGTGCAATCCCCCTTTTCATGCCTCGCAGGCAGAAGCCAACAGCGGTAGTCAGCGCAAGTGGCGCAACCTCGGCAAGCTCGATCCAAGCCGCAAGCTGCCTGCGCTCAACTTCGGCGGTCAAGCGGCAGAGCTATGGTGCGACGGTGGAGAGGTAGCCTTCATCTCCCGCATGGCGGAGGAAAGCGCGCAGTTCGCCGGTCAGGTCTACTGGTTCAGCACACTGGTATCGAAGGGCGCTAACGTGGCGCCGCTGGTGGCGCGACTCAAGCGCCTGGGCGCCCGCCAGGTACATACCCTGGACATGGCCCAAGGGCAAAAGAAGAGCCGCTTCGTCGCCTGGACCTTTCTAAGCGAAGCCGACCAGGCGAACTGGCGGGCCGAGCGCTGGCAGCACAGGTAAAGCGCGGCGGCAAACAGGGCCACCAAACGCGTCTCAGATCGCGACATCCCAAAGTTGCTTGTTCTTCAGCGCCATGGTCTGGATGTAGCGCGGTTCGCCGTTGATCTCTTCCAGTTCGGTCATCCCGGCCAGCTCGCCTACCACGCGATAACGCTTGCCTACACGCTTGTCCTTCAACGGATAGAGCTTGGCGATTTGTTGGGCGAGTTCGGTAAGGGTGGACATTGCTTGTTGCTCCATTGACTGCGTGCCGCAGGTATTTACCAACTGTTGATGACGGTTATGCGACAGCCGAGCTTAGGACGGGATTTCCAGGCTGCCACTCGATCGCGGGCGTACGCACAAAAGCCGATAGGTTGCTGCTAAGAACCGGCGATTTGTTCTTAACGTCTTCTACGCCGCTTCGCTTTGGAGCGATGAATACCGAATTGATTCCGTCACGTTCGTCGCCGCTTTCGAACTGCAGAGCGAGGCCATGAGATCGGTATTGCGGGCATGACAGCTTCGGCGCGACCGGATAAACCGGCCACGCGGAAAAGAAGGAATTACGAGATCGCAGGCCAGCTGGAATCAGCAGGTGCCCAGCCCCATCTGCAACAGCGCCAGGCCGCCTCGCTGCCAGCCCCACCAGGCCAGCGCCAGCAGGCTAAACAGCACGCCCCCCGCCACAGCACGCCAGAGCAGCCGCATCAGTCGGCCTGCGCCGTACGCAGCCGCTCGACCGGCTGCTCACGAATCGGCCAGTTAAGCACCGCCGCCATCAAGCTCAGCGCGATTGCGATCTGCCAGACCAAGTCATAACTGCCAGTGCGGTCATAAAGCCAGCCGCCCAGCCAGCCACCGAAGAATGAGCCCAGCTGGTGAAAGAGAAAGGCGATGCCGCCGAGCATCGACAGGTTGCGTACGCCGAACATGGTCGCCACCGTTCCGTTGGTTAGCGGTACCGTGGACAGCCACAGCAAACCCATGGCGATGCCGAACGCGTAGGCGCTCCAGACACTCAACGGCGCCAGCAGGAAGACACTGATCACCACACCACGGATCAAGTACAGCGCGGCCAGCAGCTTCGGCTTGGAGTAACAACTGCCCAACCAACCTGCGGTATAGGTGCCAACGACATTGAACAGTCCGACCAGCGCCAGCACCGTGGTACCGACCTGAGCCGGAAGGTGCTGATCGACCAGATAGGCTGGCAGATGCAGACCGATGAAGACCACCTGAAAACCACACACGAAGAAGCCTAGCGCCAGCAACCGGAACCCTGAATGCCCGACAGCCTCGCGCAGCGCCTCGCCCAGCGACTGCTGCGCACCGGGCGCCGCTGGGGGCTGCGCTGGGCTGCGCATCATCCCGGCAAGCGGCACGATCAGCGCCACCAGCAAACCGAGCGCCATAAGCGCTGAGGACCATCCAAGCCACTCGATGAGGCCGAGGCTGCCCGGCAGCATGATGAACTGGCCAAAGGAGCCGGCGGCGCTGGCGATACCCATCGCCATGCTGCGTTTTTCCGGCGGCACGGCACGCCCGACCGCACCGAGGATCACCGAAAACGAGGTGCCGGAAAGCCCCAGCCCGATCAGCAGACCGGCACTCAGCGTCAGGGTTGTCGGCGAATCGGATACCGCCATCAGCGCCAGTCCGACCGCATAGAGAATGCCGCCGATCAGCACCGCCCGTGCGACGCCGAAGCGATCGGCAAGCGCGCCGGTGACCGGCTGTACCAGGCCCCAGATCAGGTTCTGTATGGCAATGGCGAAGGCGAAGACCTCCCTGCCCCAGCCGAACTCGGCGCTCATCGGCGGCAGGAACAGGCCGAAGCCGTGACGTACCCCCAGGGAGATGGCGAGGATCAGCGAACCACCCGCGAGAATCCAGGCTGAGTTGCGCCAGACAGAGCTCATGAGCGACGTTCCTTGGAAAAAAGGCGACCAGTTTACTCAGTTAAGCCTTTCTTTCGTCACCCCATGTGTCCGCCCGAGCTACCCACGGGCGGACGCGCCGCGCTGGTGGACCGCTATAGCGTCATCAGCCCTACTGCCATCAGCAGAGGGGTCGCCACGCTGACTACCGCGTTCAGCCCCAGCGCCGGCAGCAGATGTTGCGGCCGCGAAGGTTCTCGACGCAGCAGCCACGCCGCCCGCAGGGCAAGGGGCAGACTCAACAGCCCTAGAGCGGCCCCGGACAGGCCGGGCTGGGGCAGCACGGCCAGCAGCACGCCGTAGGCCAGCAGCCACTGCGCGAGCATCACGCACACGGCCTTGTCGCAGCCAATGTGCATCGGCAGGGTACACCGGCCGGCGGCTCGATCAGCCTCGATGTCCGGAAACTGGCCGAGCAACAGCAGGTTGTTGCACAGCAGCAGAGGCGCGAGAGTCAGGACCAGATCACCCAGGTCCGGCGCACCGCCGATAACGATGCGCGTACCCAGCACCATGAGCGCGAAACCCAGGCCCGGCGCAAACAGGCACAGCCAGGGATGACGAGTCAGCCAGGGGGTATAGGCCAGCACCAGCAGCACGCCCGTCAGGCCAAGTGGCGCCAGACTGAGCAAAAGCTGAGGCTGGCGCAGCAGAAAAAACAGACCGATCAGCGCACAGGTCAGCAGGCTGCCGAGACCGAGCAGCAGCGTGCGGCCAAGCAAGTGCGGATGCGCCGGCAAGGTGCCACTGCCGCCGCTGAAGGCGGTATGGCGGGTACGCAGGTCGAGACCGCTACGGTAATCGCTCCATTCGTTCAGCGCGTTGACAGCGACATGGGCAGCCAGAGCGCCAAGTAGCACCAGCACGGCGTCTACGGCGGGAATCGCATCCGATCGCCCGCGCGCGGCCAAAGCCAGCCCGAGCGCTACGCAGCTCAACGTGAGCAGCAGGAAACGACCACGCACCACGCCAAGCCAGTCCCAGGTTCCGCTCATCTTTCCGCCCCAACGATGCACCTTGCGTACGGCAGGCTAACGCCAACGCTGCCAGCGGTCCTTGACACAGATCCGTGTCCATTGCCGAGCAGGCGCTTGCGGTAGCCGCACCGCTCTCTCGACCAGGCAACAGCTTCGGCACACGGACCACGCGATGCCTGCTCTCGGGTAAACTGCCCCACCTGTTGCATTCCAGCCGTGAGATCACCATGCCCATCCGCCACTGTATCGTCCATCTGATCGAGAAAAAGCCGGACGGCACCCCCGCCGTGCTCCACGCCCGTGATTCGGAGCTGGGCACATCCCAGGCCATCGAGAACCTGCTGGCTGATCTTAACGAAAGCTACAACGCCAAGCAGGGCAAGGCCTGGGGCTTATTCCACGAGGAGTCCGGCGCTTATCCGTTCAGCGGCTGGCTTGCGCAATACATGGAAGGCAATCTGGATTTCACCGCATTCAGCCGCCAGGCGGTCGAGCACCTGCAGAAGCTGATGGAAGAATCCAATCTGTCCACCGGCGGCCACGTGCTGTTCGCTCATTATCAGCAGGGGATGACCGACTATCTGGCCATCGCCTTGCTGCATCACAGCAACGGCGTCACCGTTACGGACTCGCTGGACGTGACCGAAGCCAGGCACCTCGACCTCGGCCAGTTGCACCTGGCGACGCGAATCAACATCTCCGAGTGGCAGAACAACAAGCAGTCGAAGCAGTACATCTCCTTCATCAAGGGCAAGAACGGTAAGAAGGTGTCCGAGTACTTCCGCGACTTCATCGGTTGTCAGGAAGGTGTCGACGGCCCAGGCGAAACGCGCACCCTGCTCAAGGCCTTCAGCGATTACGTCGAGAGCGAGGACCTGCCAGAGGAAAAGGCACGGGAGAAGACCAGCGCTCTGGTCGGCTATGCCAGCAGTCAGGCCAAGATCGGCGAACCCATGTCGCTGGAAGAGTTGTCCGGGGTCATCGACGAGGAACGTCCGCGCGCCTTCTACGAGCACATCCGCAATAAGGACTACGGCTTGTCGCCGGAGATACCCGCCGACAAGCGCACGCTCAACCAGTTCCAGCGTTTCACCGGGCGCGCCGAGGGCCTGTCGATCAGCTTCGAATCGCATCTGCTGGGCTCGAAGGTCGAATACGACGAGGCGCGGGACATGCTGATCATCCGCCAGCTGCCGACCCAACTGAAGGATCAGTTGAAACGGCGCAAGGAGTGACATCGCCATGCGCCTGTCGGACGCCATTCTCGATGAGTGTCTGTGCGATCCAGCTGCACCGCTGGCGCGCGATCCGGCGCGCTGCCATGGCTTCGACAAGCTGCAGGCACAGACGCAGCTGGCAAGCCTGAAAGACTGGCTGCGCGTGCAGCAGACCATGCTCTGGGCCAACCGCCGCGATGCGTTGCTGCTGGTACTGCAGGGGCCGGACTGCTCCGGCAAGAATGGAGTGATCCGCCGTGTGCTGGGTGGCCTCGACCCGCTGGGTCTTTCGCCGCTCAGCTTCCAGGCGCCAAGCGAGGACGAACGTCAGCATGATTTCCTCTGGCGCTATCGAACGCGCCTGCCCAGCCCCGGCATGCTCGGCGTATTCAATCGCAGCTATTACGAGGCACTGGTCAGCGATCTGCGCGACGGCCTGTGTGCACCCGCCGATATCCCGCTGCGTCAGGCCGCGATCGAATCTTTCGAACGCCAGCTGCCAACCCGCGGAATCCACACGCTCAAGTGCTACCTGCAACTGTCCGCCGATGAGCAGAAACAGCGCCTGCATCGACGCCTGGAACAGCCGGAAAAGCGCTGGAAGCTGACCCTTGGCGATCTGCAGGACCACCGCCTCTTTGCCCAGCAACAGGCGCAATGGGCTGATGTGCTGAGTAAAAGTCACAGCCGCGAAGCGCCCTGGTACGTGATCCCGGCCGACCACCGTTGGTTGCGCGACCTGATCGTGGCCAGCCTGCTCGCCCGCGAGTTCGAGCGCCTGGCACTCGACTGGCCCGCACGCCCGGCGCCATTCAGCCATGCCGATCTGGACAGCACCTCGTGACGCGCATTGGTCTGGCGCTACTACTGCTGCTTCTACCCCTGCTGGCCGAGGCGCAACAAGGCGACACGGCGGCTAAGCTGTCGGTCGACGAGGTGCGCTTCACCGTGGCCAATGCCGAGTTCACCCTGATGCACGAAATGGGGCATCTGCTGATCAGCGAGTTGCAACTGCCAGTGCTGGGCCGCGAAGAAGATGCTGCCGACCACCTCGGCTTCATGGGGCTGTTCCTGCTGCAAGAGGAACAGCACCGTGACGATTTCTACGCCAAGCTGATGGATGTCGCCGATTACTGGCGGCTGGAATGGCAAAACGCGGAACGCAGCGGAGCACAAGTTCCCGTGTGGGACGCCCATGCACTGGATGCCCAGCGCTTCTACAACATCGCCTGCCTGGCCTACGGCAGCGATCCAGACCGGCTGGACTGGGTATTGGAGGTCAGCGGGTTGCCGGTAGAGCGGGCGCTGTACTGCCCGGAGGAGTACGAACAGGTCGCCCATGCCGTACGGTGGTTTCGTGAGCACTTCGGCCGTAGCGATGAGCAACCGGCGCGACACCGCATTCACGTCATCTACGACACACCACCTGGTCATCTACCGGGTGGTGCCGAATTGCTCGAGAAGATTCGCGCCAGCGGGGAGCTCGAAGCGGTCGCGGCCAAGGCCAGCGATGCCTTCGATCTGCCCCGCGACCTGGTTCTACGCATGAGCACCTGCGGCGCGCCAGATGCCTGGTTCAATCGAGTAAGCGGCGAGCTCACCCTCTGCTACGAACGCATCGCGTACTTCCGCGATCTCGCCGCAGAACAACCCAGGCTACGCAGCTCGGCATTACCCGCACCGCACTGAAAGCGGCGGTCAACGCGCTTCGATTTGATAGCCGATGCGCGGGAAATGCACATGCACGACACCGGTACGATCGTCGCTACGGCGTAGAATCAGCTGCTCGGCGCCGGCAAAGACCAATTCACCCTCGACCGGGTCCGCGCCGTAATCCACTGCGGCAATGGCCACCTGCTGCCCTTCCTGGAAACCGTTTGGCTCGCTGAAAGCCTCGCCCGGCAGCGCTGCGGGCTCGGCTTCGAGCGCCATACGCAGCGCATCTTCGGCGGAGAGTTCGCTGCTCGAACCATGCCCCACGCCGAGCACCTTGCCGAGCCAGGCATGAACCTCTGGATAGTCATCCACCAGTGGCGCGGTGACCGGCGTCGCACGCAAAAACCACAGGCAATGCGCGACCGCGAAATCGGCAATCGATGGCGCCGCCCCAAGCAGAAACTCGCCCTCCTCTCGGGCCAGCTGCTGTTGCAGGCGCGTCATGAATGCAGGCCAGGCACTCTTCGCCTGCTCCAGCGGGATGCGACTCACCGAGCCGTTGGCAAACAGCTGTGCGCGATCCTTGCTGAAAACCTGAACGAATTCCTTGGGCACCTGAGCGAAGCGCAGAGCCATGGATTCAGGTTGGAAAACCAGGCTGACGGCGTTCAGGAAGAGCACAGAGTCGGCCCATTGGGCGAGTGTCGCGGCAGTGAACTCCTGGCCTTCAGGAAACAGCGCCGGCGTGGCTTTCTCGGCCTCGAGCCGCCGGGCAATCAGTGCGGTATCGCAATAGACATCGGCGCCGACCTGCAGCACTGGCGTGCGCCGATAACCCCCGGTGAGCGCCGTCAGATCGGGCTTGGGCATGACCGGGGGGATCATCACCGAGCGCCAGGACAACTGCTTGAACCCCAGCATCAGGCGCGCCTTCTCGGCGAAGGGCGAGGTGGGATAGTGGTGCAGGATCAGCTCGTGCATGACAGGCTCCGCCAGAGGGTATCGAGATCGGGGCGTCGCCCCATGGAAAGGGCTTCAGCTTAGACGCTCCGCTCGATCGAGCCTACCGGCTGATTAGTACGTCATTCACGCGACGGAGCCGGCCAGGCTTACCAGCCGCTCCTTGGCGCGCTTGTCCAGCCTTTTGATGGCGATCTCACGGCGCAGCGCGTCACCCTTGCTGGCGCAAGCCTCGACATACACCAGCGCTTGCGCCGGGCTGGAGTGAAAGAACCGCGCCCCACGCCCACGCTGATGTTCGGCAAAGCGCCGCTGTGCATCGTCGCTGATGCCGCAATAAAGAGCACCATTGACAGCACGCACCAGATAAACGAACCACTGCTTTGTCGGGACCTCGGTCATGGAATGAAAAAGCCTCGATGGGCGACGACAATCGGGCCGGCATTATGCCGAACTCGTGCGGTACATCCAGCCGCCACGGCGGCAATTCGCGCCTCCGCTTAGCAGAGAGCCGGCTCGCTGTCCAGATATGGTGGCGGTTCGCCTTTGCGTATACTGCGCCGATGTTTGCCCATACCGTGTTCCGCAAGCGCTGCGCCATCTGGCTGTTGGCGATCGGAATCTTCCTGATGCTCGGCAGCTGCGCTGAAAAGCCCAGCGAGCTCGAGCGCATACAGGAGGAAGGCGTACTGCGCGTGATCACCCGCAACAGCCCGTCCACCTATTTCCAGGATCGTAATGGTGAAGCCGGCTTCGAGTACGAGCTGGTCAAGCGTTTTGCGAGCAATCTCGGCGTCGAACTACAGATCGAAACCGCCGACAACATCGACGATATCTTCACTCGGCTCAACCGCCCTGGCGGTCCGGCGCTGGCTGCAGCGGGTCTGGTGGCCAGCGAAGGTCGGCAGGAACTGGCGCGCTTCACCCGCTCCTACCTGGACGTCACCACTCAGGTCGTCTATCGCAGCGGCCAGCGGCGGCCGACCAACCCCCGGGACTTGATCGGCAAACGTATCCTCGTGCTCAAGGGCAGTAGCCAGGCGGAGAAACTCGCGGCGCTGCAAGCCGAACTGCCGGAGTTGCGCTACGAAGAATCCGACGCGGTGGAAGTGGTCGACCTGCTGCGCATGGTCGATGAAGGACAGATCGACCTGACCCTGGTGGAATCCAATGAGATGTCCATGAACCAGGTGTATTTCACCAACATCCGTGCCGGTTTCGATGTTGGCGAACAGAACAGCCTGGCCTGGGTCGTCGCCAAGGGCGAGGATGACAGCCTGCTCAAGGCTGCCGATGCCTTCCTCGAACAGGCTCAGCAGAACGGCACCTTGCAGCGCCTGCGTGAACGCTATTACGGCCATGTCGACGTGCTCGGCTACGTCGGCGCGTACGCCTTCGCCAAACACCTGCAGCAGCGCCTGCCGCGCTACGAAAAGGCCTTCCGCGAGACCGCCAAGGAGCACGGCATCGACTGGAGACTGCTGGCAGCGATCGGCTATCAGGAATCCCACTGGCAGCCCGAGGCTACGTCCAAGACTGGCGTGCGCGGCCTGATGATGCTGACCCTGCGCACCGCCAACGCCATGGGTGTGACTAACCGCCTGGACCCGGTGCAGAGCATCCAGGGTGGCGGCAAATACGTGGTAAAAGTGCACGCGAGTCTGCCGGAAAGCATTCTCGAACCCGACCGGACCTGGTTCGCCTTAGCCGCCTACAACGTCGGCGGCGGCCACCTTGAGGACGCGCGCAAGCTGGCCGAAGCCGAAGGGCTGGATCCCAACAAGTGGCTGGACGTAAAGCAGATGCTGCCGCGCCTGTCGCAGAAGCAGTGGTACAGCAAAACCCGCTACGGCTACGCCCGCGGTGGCGAGCCGGTGCACTTCGTGGCGAACGTTCGGCGCTACTACGACATTCTCACGTGGGTGACTCAACCACAGATGGAAGGTCAGCAGCTGGCTAAAAGCGAGCTCCACATCCCTGGCATCTACGCCACCGACCTGATGGAGGAGCTACCGCCGCTCTAAGCCGAGCTTGCCTATAGCGGCGGCTATGCATCAGGACAGGCCTGCTCCCATACGGCGCAACAGCGCCTTCTCGATTTCCAGAATCACCAGCACTGCAACTCCGACCAAAACCACCACCACGCCAGTAGCCAGCGGCAGCGCCTCGGAGGCGAACAGCGACTGCATGAATGGCGCATAGGTGAACAAGAGCTGCAACGCGAACACCCCGAACACCGCCATCAGCACCCGTGGCGTGCCTTTCACGCCTTGCACGGTAAAGGAAGGCGCCTTCAGGTAACGCACGCTGAACAGATAGAACACTTCCATGCAGACCAGCGTATTGACGGCGACCGTGCGTGCCGCCTCGACCGTCGCGCCCTGAGAGAGCATCCACTGATACATGCCGAAGATGCCGGCCAGGAAAAGCGCAGACACGAAGAAAATCCGCCAGATGACGAAACGTGACAGCATCGGTTCGTCCGGGCGCCGTGGTGGACGCTGCATCACATCCGCCTCCGTCGGCTCGAAGGCCAGGACCAGTGCCAGCGCTACCGAGCTGACCATGTTGACCCAGAGCACCTGAACCGGCGTGATCGGCAGCGCAATGCCCAGCAGCACCGCAAGCAGCAGCGAGAGCGACTCACCGCCATTGATCGGCAACAGGAAGATCACAGTCTTGCGCAGATTGTCGTAGACGGTTCGCCCTTCCTCTACCGCATGGGCGATCGACGCGAAATTGTCGTCTGCCAGCACGATGGCGCCGGCCTGCTTGGCCGCCTCGGTGCCCTTCATGCCCATCGCCACGCCGACATCGGCCTGCTTCAGCGCCGGGGCGTCGTTGACCCCATCGCCGGTCATGGCAACCACCTCGCCATTGGCCTGCAACGCCCGCACCAGGCGCAATTTGTGCTCAGGGCTGGCACGGGCGAATACCCGGGCCTCGGAGACGGCCTGGCGCATGGCCGCTTCGTCCATCTGCTCCAGTTCCGGTCCGGTAATCGCCTTGATGTCGTCCCCCATACCGAGCTGCCTGGCAATCGCACTGGCTGTCACGCCGTGGTCACCGGTAATCATCACCACCCGGATGCCGGCCGCGCGGCATTGCGCGACGGCGCGTATGGCCTCGTCTCGCGGCGGATCGATGATGCCGACCAGGCCCAGCAGCGTCAGCTCGCTGGCGACGTCAGCATGTTCAAGCGCTGTTTTGTCGGCCGGCAACCGGCGCCGAGCCAAGCCCAGCACGCGGCGACCGGCACGCGCCTGCGCTTCGATTTGCCCGTGCCAGTGCGACTCCTCCAGCGGCCGCTCTTCGCCATCAGCCTCGAGTTGGCGCGAGCACATCGCCAGGATCCGTTCGGGCGCCCCTTTGACCAGGACCTCGGTGCCTCCATCGCAGGCGTGCAGCGTCGCCATGAAGCGATGTTCGGATTCAAAGGGGATTACATCCAACCTTGGGCGGTCGGCCTGCAGCGTCCCTGGGGTCAACCCTGCCTTCATGGCCAGGGTCAGCAACGCACCCTCGGTGGGATCGCCGGCCAGAACCCAGACCTGATCCTTCTCGTGCAGGCTGGCGTCATTGCACAGCGCCGCAGCTTCGACCAGAGAATGGGCCGCCAGAGAGCGCGTGCGCAGCGCGGTCGGCTCGACTGCCATACCCTCGGAAAGTAACGCGCCTTGCGGAGCGTATCCGGCACCTTCGACTTCCAGCGATTGGCCGGCGCAGATCACCTGCTGCACCGTCATCTCGTTACGTGTCAGCGTGCCGGTCTTGTCCGAACAGATCACGGTCACCGAACCCAGGGTTTCCACCGCAGGCAGGCGTCGGATCACCGCATTACGGGTCGCCATGCGCTGCACACCGATGGCCAGGGTGATGGTCATGATGGCCGGCAGTCCTTCCGGAATCGCCGCCACTGATAGCCCCACCGCTGCCATGAACATCTCGCCAGCACCCATGCCGCGCACCAGCGTTCCGAACAGAAACAACAACGCGCCGGCAGCCAGAATGACCATCGTGAGGATGCGACCGAAGTCCTCCATCTTGCGTAGCAATGGCGTTGTGCCCTGCTCCACCGACTCCAGCATGCGGCCGATGCGGCCGATTTCCGTCGCTGCACCGGTGGCGACAACTACCGCACGCGCCTGACCCTGGGTTACCAGCGTTCCGGCGTATCCCATGCACAGGCGATCACCAATGCCGGCTTCGCCGTCGACAGCGTCGACCTGTTTGTCCACTGGCACCGATTCACCGGTCAGCGCCGCCTCGTCAATGCGCAGATTGCGTGCTTGTAGCAGCCTCACATCCGCCGGCAGGCTGTCACCCGAGGCCAGCAGCACCACGTCGCCAGGCACCAGCTCGGCGGCATCGATCTCCTGCTGGCGGCCATCGCGCAGCACCACGGCGTGGGGCGCCAGCAGATGACGGATGGCCTGCAATGCCTTCTCCGCCTTGCCTTCCTGCACGAAACCGATCACGACGTTGAGCACCACCACCGCCATGATCACGAAGGTGTCGACCCAGTGCCCCATCAATGCGGTGACCAATGCTGCGGCGATCAGCACATACAGCAGCACGTTGTTGACGTGTCGCAGCAGGCGCTGCCAGATGCTTGCAGGCTTGGCCTCATCGAGCCGGTTGGGGCCATACCTGAGCAACCGCTCCTGGGCCTGTGCGTGCGTCAGGCCGGCGCTCGAAGACTCCAGCTCAAGCAAGGCCTCTTCCGCCTGGCTGGCGTGCCAGCGATTCGATTGAGTCTGCTGTTCGGGCATTGAATTCCCCTGATATTGGTTTGGTGATGCCGGGCGCACCGACGAAGCTAGTCCATAAGACCCGAAATAGAGCCTCCGCCGCCATCGCAGCGAAACGGATTGCAACACTCATCCAGCGGTAGAATGACGCACTCTGCGCCCGACGTCCGTGAGCACGCCAGGCACGCTATCCTTATTTGCCAGTCTTGAACTCGAGGATTTCCCATGCAAAAGACCGTTCTCATCATCGGTGCTTCCCGTGGCCTGGGCCTCGGCCTGGCCAAACAGTTCTCCAGCGAAGGCTGGCAGGTGATCGCCACTGTACGCAACCCACATCAGGCGGAAGCGCTCAATCAGATTCCCCAGCTGCGTCTCGAAACGCTCGACATGGCCGATGCGACCAGCGTCGAAGAGCTGGTCAAGCGCCTGGCTGGAACCAGGCTGGACGTTCTGTTCATCAACGCCGGTGTCGCTGGCCCGCAGGACATACCCGCCACGCAGGCAAACGAAGCCGAAGTCGGTCACCTGTTTTTCACAAATGCGGTTGCTCCGGTGCGCCTGGCCGAGCGTCTGCTACCAATGGTTGATTCCGAACAGGGCGTTGTCGTGTTCATGAGCTCCATCCTCGGCAGCGTCGAGATCGGTCCTGGCATGGGTATGGATTTGTATGGCGCAAGCAAAGCTGCGTTGAATCACATGACCCGTACCTTCGTCGCCAGTCTGGGCGAGAACAGGCTGACCGTGCTGTCGATGCATCCCGGCTGGGTCAAGACCGACATGGGCGGCGACCAGGCGCCGCTGGATGTGGAGACCAGCACACGTGGCATGGTCGAACAGGTTACCCGGGCCATTGGGCAGGGTGGACATCGGTATGTCGATTACCAAGGGGAGGCGCTGCCCTGGTGATAGGCGCCCAGGTTTATCTTGGGAGTCGGCTGGCGGTGAAAGGACGCACTCGGTGCAGATCCATCCGCGGCCAAGACCGCTCCACCGATAAGCCTTTGGCAAGGCCCCTGTGACAAACCCACGCCAAACCCTTATCTTTCTGCAGCGGCGCACCGCTTCCGGCGGGCGCCCCCCCCTGGATCAGCAGACAGGGCATAACTGAGCTGGCTACTCTGAACTCAACCATTCAGGAGAAAGCCAGCCATGGCTGCTCATCGTATCTGGATCAAGAATCCCCTCGCCCTCTTCTCCGCCAATGACAACAAGGCCCCTGGCGGACTGGTGATCGAAGACGGCGTCATCACCGAAATGCTCGCCGCCGGTGCCTCGCCAGGGCAGCCTGTGGACGAGACATTCGACGCCCGCGAACACGTCGTGCTGCCGGGGCTGGTCAATACCCATCACCACTTCTATCAGACCCTTACGCGCGCCTGGGGCCCGGTGGTCAACGAGCCGCTGTTCAACTGGCTGCTGACCCTCTATCCGGTCTGGGCTCGACTGACGCCGCAGGCGCTGGAGCTGGCAAGCAAGGTGGCGCTGGCCGAGCTGTTGCTGTCCGGCTGCACCACCGCGGCGGATCATCACTACCTGTTTCCCGGCGGGCTCGAAGACGCCATCGACATTCAAGCCGAGGCCGTACGTGAGCTGGGCATGCGCGCCATGCTCACCCGCGGCTCGATGAATCTGTCCAAGGCCGACGGCGGCCTTCCCTGCAAGAGCGTGGTGCAGGACGCCGAGACCATCCTTGCCGACAGCGAGCGGCTGATCGATCGCTACCATGAGCGCGGCAACGGTGCGCAGATTCAGATCGCCCTGGCGCCATGCTCGCCCTTCTCGGTCACCTCCGACATCATGCGCGCCTGTGCCGAGATAGCCGAAGCACGCGACGTGCGGCTGCACACGCACCTGGCCGAGACGCTCGACGAGCAGGAGTTCTGCGCGAAACGCTTCGGTATGCGCACCGTGGACTACCTGCAGAGTGTCGGCTGGCTGGGCCCGCGTACGTGGCTGGCCCACGGCATCCACTTCAATCAGGCAGAGATTCATCGCCTGGGCGCGGCCGGAGTCGGCATCTGCCACTGCCCGAGCTCCAACATGCGTCTGGCGTCCGGCATCTGTCACACGCTGGAACTTGAGGAAAAGGGCGCCACCATCGGCCTGGGCGTCGACGGCTCGGCGTCAAATGATGCTTCCAACATGATGCTCGAAGCGCGCCAGGCGCTGTTCATCCAGCGCCTGCGCTACGGCGCCGAGAAAGTCACGCCGGAGAAGGTACTGGGTTGGGCGACCCGCGGCTCGGCACGTTTGCTTGGGCGTAGCGACATTGGTGAGCTGGCAGTCGGCAAGCAGGCTGATCTTGCCCTTTTCAAGCTGGACGAACTGCGCTTCTCAGGTAGCCACGATCCCATCGCCGCGCTGCTGCTTTGCGCCGCCGACCGTGCCGACCGAGTGATGATCAGCGGCAGATGGCGAGTCGTCGATGGCCAGATCGATGGCCTCGACGTGCAGAAGCTGATCGCCGATCACCAGCAAGCGGCCCGGCAGCTGGTAAACGGCTGATCGACTACGCGCCAGGCTTGCACCAAAGCTGGGCAGCACGAATTACCGACGCACCAGTGCAAGCCTCGGCCAGCTGTGCCCAACGATTCAAAGGCGCCGCATTCCGGCTCGATCAAGGTATCTGTCCAGTTGGTCAGCTTTTTGCTAACCAGCTATCAGCCAACAAGGCTCTGTAGCTAGACAAACAGGAGCGTCACCCGCCATGCAGAACAACTCACGGAAAACCCTGCTGCGCGCCCTCGCCGCAGCGATCGGCTTCAGCGCCGCCCTCACCACCGCCGCCGCTTCGGCCGCTGACCCGTTGAAGGTCGGCTTCGTCTACATTGGCCCGATCGGCGACCACGGCTGGACCTACCAGCACGAGCAGGGCCGCAAGTACATGGAAGAAAAGCTGGGCGACAAGGTGAAAACCAGCTTCGTCGAGAACGTTCCGGAAGGCGCCGATGCCGAGCGGGTGATCCGCAATATGGCCAAGAGCGACTACGACCTGATCTTCACCACCTCCTTCGGTTACATGAACCCCACGCTGAAAGTCGCCAAGCAGTTCCCCAAGGTCACCTTCGAGCACGCCACCGGCTACAAGCAGGCAAATAATGTCGGCACCTATCTGACCCGCTCTTATGAGGGCCGCTACGTTGGCGGCTTCCTCGCTGCCAAGATGACCAAGACCAAAAAGGTCGGCTACATCGCCTCCTTCCCTATTCCGGAAGTGATCCGCGACATCAACGCCATCCAACTGGCGCTGGACAAATACAACCCGGGCACCGAAATCAAGGTGGTGTGGGTCAACACCTGGTTCGATCCGGGCAAGGAAGCTGACGCAGCCAATGCACTGATCGATCAGGGCGTTGACGTGGTCTTCCAGCACACCGATAGCCCAGCACCGATCCAGGCCGCCGAGCGCCGTGGCGCCTACTCCGTAGGCTACGCCTCGGACATGCAACACTTCGGGCCCAAGGCCGTACTGACCTCCATCGTCAACGACTGGGGCCCGCATTACGCCAAGTCCGCCGAAGCGGTGATGGCCGGCAACTGGAAATCCGAGGATTTCTGGGGTGGCCTGGCAGAAGAAAGCATCAGCCTGCCGATCAGCGACCTGGTACCGGCCGACGTGAAAGCAGAAGCCGAGGCAATCATCGCCAGCATCAAGAGCGGTGAATTCCATCCGTTCACCGGCCCGATCAAGGATCAGGCAGGGGAAGTGCGCATCGCCGAGGGCGAGACCGCCAGCATCAAGGACCTCGCCTCGATGAATTACTACGTCGAAGGCCTCAAGGCTGAAATACCGAAGTAAGCATCACCCGCGCCGGCTGTGTGCCGGCGTACTGCGGAATCTGCGTGCCGTCCCGCCCATAGGCGAACCGCACGCAGGGGGCTTTGCCCTCGAAAGCCGCCGGTACGAGAAGACCGGCGGCGCCGTACCGGAGTCAGCCATGAATGCACTGCCGATCATCGACATTTCCCCACTCTACCGCGCCGACGAAGCCGGCCATCTGGCGGTAGCCGAGGCGATTGATCGCGCCTGCCGCGAGTGGGGTTTCTTCTATATCAAGGGTCATCCGATCAGCGCCGAGCGCATCGCCACCCTCACCGACCATGCCCAGCGGTTCTTTGCGCTACCCGCCGAAGAAAAGCTGAAGATCGACATCACCAAGAGCGGCCACCACCGCGGCTACGGCGCTGTCGCCACCGAGCAGCTCGACCCGAGCCAGCCGTGCGACCTGAAGGAAACCTTCGACATGGGTTTCCATATGCCTGCAGATCACCCGGAAGTGCTGGCCGAAAAGCCGCTGCGCGGGCCCAACCGTCATCCGCTCCAGATCGAAGGCTGGACCGAGCTGATGGAGGGCCATTACCGCGACATGCAGGATCTCGCCTGCACCCTGCTACGCGCCATCGCCCTGGCGCTGGGCATCGGCCGGGATTTCTTCGACAAGCGCTTTGTCGAGCCCATCAGCGTGTTCCGCATGATCCACTACCCGCCCCGGCAGACGGCCACCAGCGCCGAGCAAAAGGGTGCCGGCGCCCACACCGACTACGGCTGCGTCACCCTGCTCTATCAGGATCAGGCCGGTGGTCTGCAGGTGCAGAACGTCAAGGGCGAATGGATCGATGCACCGCCGATCGAAGGCACCTACGTGGTCAACATCGGCGACATGATGGCGCGCTGGAGCAATGATCGTTACAAGTCGACGCCGCATCGCGTGGTCAGCCCGCTGGGGGTGGATCGTTATTCGATGCCGTTCTTCGCCGAGCCGCATCCGGACACCGAAATCAGCTGCCTGGCCGGCTGCTACAGCGACGACAATCCGCCGAAATATCCCAGCACCACCTGCAGCCGGTACATGCTCTCGCGCTTTGCCGATACCTACGCCTACCGACGGCAGGGCGCGGCCGAATCGGCCTGAGCGGGCTTTACTTGCAGTAGGAAAAACCGGGCGATGGCCACCGAGCCCTCGCCCGACCTGCGCGCGCATGCCGCATTGACTTTTGGGTCAAGAATAAGTTGACCGAGAAGTCAGATAGCGATAATTTGCGCGACAGAACAACAACAGTCGGAGGCACCGCCTTGATCCAGTTTCTCCTCAATCGTGAGCTGCGCAGCGAGCAGACTCTCGACCCCAACACCACGGTGCTGCAGTACCTGCGCGAACACCGCGGCAAGACGGGCACCAAGGAAGGCTGTGCCTCCGGCGACTGTGGCGCCTGTACCGTGGTGGTCGGCGAGTTGGTGGGCGAGCGCCTGCGCTATCGTACCCTCAACTCCTGCCTGACCTTCGTCTGTGCCCTGCACGGCAAGCAGCTGATCACCGTCGAAGACCTCAAGCACCAAGGCCAGCTGCACAGCGTCCAGCAGGCGATGGTCGATTGCCACGGCTCGCAGTGCGGCTTCTGCACCCCCGGCTTCGTCATGAGCCTGTTCGCCTTGCAGAAGAATTGCGGCGACGGCGTGCAGACCTACGATCCACACCAGACCCACGAAGCCCTGGCCGGCAACCTCTGCCGCTGCACCGGCTACCGGCCGATCCTCGCCGCTGCCGAACAGGCTTGCGGGAAGACCGCACCGGACCAGTTCGACGCCCGTGAGGCGGAGACCATTGCCCAGCTGCAACGCATCGCGCCGCGTGAAACGGCCGAACTGAACGACGGCAGCAAGCGCAGCCTGTCACCGCTGACCGTCGCTGAGTTGGCCGAGCTGTATGCCGCCAACCCGGAAGCCCGGCTGCTCGCCGGTGGCACCGACCTGGCGCTGGAGGTCACCCAGTTCCATCGCGAACTGCCGGTAATGATCCATGTCGGGCAGATTGCCGAACTGAAGCAGGTCGTAGTCACTGACACGCACATCGAGATCGGCGCCGCCACACCGTTGACCGACTGCTACGCCTCGCTGGCCGCCGACTACCCGGACTTCGGCGAGCTGCTGCAGCGCTTCGCCTCGCTGCAGATCCGCAACCAGGGCACGCTGGGCGGCAACATCGGCAATGCCTCACCCATCGGCGATGCGCCGCCACTGCTGATCGCCCTGGGCGCCGAGGTCATGCTGCGCAAGGGCGACGCCAGCCGTACCCTGCCGCTGGAAGATTACTTCCTTGACTACAAGGTCACCGTACGACAACCCGGCGAGTTCATCGAGAAGATCAGCGTGCCGCACGCCTCGCCGGATCGCCTGTTCCGTGCCTACAAGGTTTCCAAACGACTGGACGACGACATCTCGGCGGTCTGCGGCGCGTTCGATCTCAAAATCACTGATGGCATGATCGCCGATGCCCGCGTCGCCTTCGGCGGCATGGCGGCAATCCCCAAGCGTGCCGCGGCCTGCGAGGCGACGCTGAACGGCGCGCCGTGGAACCAGCAAACCGTGGAGGCGGCCTGCGATGCACTGGCTGAGGATTTCACGCCGCTGACCGATTTCCGCGCCAGCCGCGAATATCGCCTGCTGGTCGCACAGAACCTGCTGCGCAAATGCTTCCTCGAACAACACGCACCGAAAACCGAAACGAGGGTGATCGCTTATGTCTAACCACGTAACCACCCGCACTCAGGAAGAAATCGCGGCGCTGTTTACCGAGGATCTGGTCACCGGCGTCGGCAAGAGCGTCAAGCACGACAGCGCGCCCAAGCACGTCTCCGGAGAAGCGGTGTACGTCGACGACCGCCTGGAGTTTCCCAACCAGCTGCATATCTATGCGCGCATGAGCGACCGGGCCCACGCACGCATCGTCCGCATCGACACCGCGCCCTGCTATGAAGTGCCTGGCGTCGCCATTGCCATCACCGCTCAGGATGTACCTGGGCAGCTGGATATCGGCGCTGTATTGCCGGGTGATCCGCTGCTCGCCGACGGCAAGGTCGAATACATCGGCCAGCCGGTGATTGCCGTCGCCGCCGACAGCCTGGAAACCGCGCGCAAGGCGGCCATGGCCGCAGTCATCGAATATGAGGATCTGGAGCCAGTGCTCGACGTGGTCGATGCGCTGCACAAGAAGCACTTCGTGCTCGACAGTCATACCCACCAGCGCGGCGATTCGGCCACCGCCCTGGCCAGCGCGCCGCGGCGCCTGCAGGGCTCGCTGCACATCGGTGGCCAGGAGCATTTCTATCTGGAGACTCAGGTTTCCTCGGTCATGCCCACAGAAGACGGCGGCATGATCGTCTACACCTCGACGCAGAACCCCACCGAGGTTCAGAAGCTGGTTGCAGAAGTGCTCGGCGTCTCGATGAACAAGATCGTCATCGACATGCGTCGCATGGGCGGCGGCTTCGGCGGCAAGGAAACCCAGGCCGCCGGCCCGGCGTGCATGTGCGCGGTGATCGCGCACCTCACCGGCCGCCCGACCAAGATGCGTCTGCCACGCATGGAAGACATGACCATGACCGGCAAACGCCACCCGTTCTATGTCGAATACGACGTCGGCTTCGATGACGACGGCCTGCTGCACGGTATCGAGATCGACCTGGCCGGCAACTGCGGCTATTCACCGGATCTTTCCGGCTCCATCGTCGACCGCGCCATGTTCCACTCCGACAACGCCTACTACCTGGGCGACGCCACCATCAATGGCCATCGCTGCAAGACCAACCTGGCCTCGAACACCGCCTACCGCGGCTTCGGTGGCCCACAAGGCATGGTCGCCATCGAGGAGATCATGGATGCCGTGGCACGCGAGCTGGGCAAGGACCCGCTCGAGGTGCGCAAGCGCAACTACTACGGCAAGACCGAGCGCAACGTCACCCACTACTACCAGACCGTCGAGCACAACATGCTCGAGGAGATGACCGCCGAGCTCGAGGCCAGCAGCGAATACGTACGCCGCCGCGAGGAAATCCGCGCGTTCAATGCCAACAGCCCGATCCTGAAGAAAGGCCTGGCGCTGACGCCAGTGAAGTTCGGCATCAGCTTCACGGCAAGCTTCCTCAACCAGGGTGGTGCACTGGTGCACGTCTACACCGACGGCAGCATCCATCTGAACCATGGTGGCACCGAGATGGGTCAGGGTCTGAACACCAAGGTGGCCCAGGTGGTGGCCGAGGTGTTCCAGGTCGACATCGAACGCATCCAGATCACCGCGACCAACACCGACAAGGTGCCGAACACCTCGCCGACCGCAGCTAGCAGCGGCACCGACCTCAACGGCAAGGCAGCGCAGAACGCGGCGCAGACCATCAAGCAGCGGCTGACCGAGTTTGCCGCGCGCAAGTGGCAGATCTTCGAGGAAGACATCGAGTTCAAGAACGGCCAGGTGCGCCTGCGCGACCAGTACATCAGCTTCGATGAACTGATCCAGCAGGCCTATTTCGGCCAGGTTTCGCTGTCGTCCACCGGCTTTTACCGCACACCGAAGATCTATTACGACCGCAGCCAGGCGCGCGGACGGCCGTTCTACTACTTCGCCTACGGCGCGGCCTGTTCGGAAGTGATCGTCGATACCCTGACCGGCGAATACAAGATGCTACGCAGCGACATCCTGCATGACGTCGGCGCCTCGCTGAACCCGGCCATCGACATCGGCCAGGTCGAGGGCGGCTTCGTTCAGGGCCTGGGCTGGCTGACCATGGAAGAGCTGGTCTGGAACGACAAGGGCAAGCTGATGACCAGCGGCCCAGCCAGCTACAAGATCCCGGCGGTGGCTGACATGCCGCTGGATCTGCGGGTCAAGCTGGTGGAGAACCGCAAGAATCCCGAAGACACCGTGTTCCACTCCAAGGCCGTCGGCGAGCCGCCGTTCATGCTCGGCATCTCGGTCTGGTGCGCGATCAAGGATGCCGTCGCCAGCCTGGCCGACTACCGGGCCCAGCCGCAGATCGATGCACCGGCGACGCCCGAGCGCGTGCTCTGGGGCGTGGAGCAGATGCGCAAGTTGAAGCAGGCGGCGAGCAAGTCTGCGGCAACGGAGACGACGCTGGCCTGACGTAGGGTGGACAACGCTGTGCTTGTCCACCATCGACACAACTTGATCGTTATGGTGGAAGACGCTTCGCGGTCTTCCACGGGGCGGCCACCCGCACTACGAAGGACATTTACATGAGCAATACGGCCTGGATCGAAGCACTCGCCGACCTGCAACACCAAGGCGAACCCTGCGTGCTGGTAACCATCATCGAGGAGCGCGGCTCCACGCCGCGCAATGCCGGCTCGAAGATGGTGGTCAGCCGTGAGCGCCTGTATGACACGATCGGCGGCGGCCATCTGGAATACAAGGCGCAAGAGATCGCCCGCGAGATGCTGGAAAAGCGCAGCCGCGACACCCGCCTGGAGCGCTTCTCCCTTGGCGCGAGCTTGGGCCAATGCTGCGGCGGCGCCACCGTGCTGCTGTTCGAACCCATGGGCCAGCCCCAGGCGCATATCGCCGTGTTCGGCGCCGGTCACGTGGGGCGCGCCCTCGTTCCGTTGCTTGCCAGCCTGCCGTGCAAGGTGCGCTGGATCGATTCCCGCGAGAGCGAATTTCCTGAGCAGATTCCTCAGGGTGTCGAGAAAGTGCTTAACGACGAGGTGGTGGACGAGGTGGAAAACATGCCCGCCGGCAGTTACTTCATCGTCATGACCCACAATCACCAACTCGACCTGGAACTGACCGCCGCAATCCTCGCGCGCAATGACTTCACCTACTACGGCCTGATCGGCTCGAAGAGCAAACGCGCCCGGTTCGAGCATCGCCTGCGTGACCGCGGCTTCCAGCCGGAAACCGTACAGCGCATGCGCTGCCCGATGGGCATCGCCGAGGTGAAGGGCAAATTGCCGATCGAGATTGCCGTGTCCATCGCTGGCGAAGTGATCGCGACCTACAACGCCCATTTCGGTGAAAAGAGCGGAGAGAAAACGGCCAGCGGCGAAAAGCCAGTGCCAATGCTCGTGCCCGCCTCACGCCGCTCCCAGGCCAACTGATCAGATAAAGCCTGTGGGAGGCGCGCGCCCTCGCGGCGAAATGGACCGCGGCCGCGCCAAGCGCTTCGCCCCGAGGGCGGGCCTCCCACAACGCAAAGCAACGTACTCATTACAACGATTCCGAGACTCACCATGTCCAGCGCCAAAGCCTACCGTTCCGCCCTGCTCCACTGCATCGCCGATCCGCGCGAGGTGGGCATCGAGCAATCACACGAATATTTCGAAGACGGCCTGCTGGTCGTCGAAGACGGCAAGATCGCGCGCATCGGCGCCGCTGCCGACCTGTTGCCGGCGCTAGCCGCGGGCACCGAAGTCGTCGAGTATCAAGACGCGTTGATCACCCCCGGCTTTATCGACACACACATCCATTACCCGCAAGTTGGCGTGATCGGCTCCTACGGCACGCAACTACTAGACTGGCTGGAAACCTACACCTTTCCCAACGAAGGCCGTTTCAGCGACATGGCGCATGCCCGCGAGCAAGCCAACCTGTTCCTCGGTGAGCTGCTGCGCAACGGCACCACCACGGCGCTGGTGTTTGGCACGGTGCACAAGCAATCGGTGGATGCCTTCTTCGAAGCGGCGGAAAAGCTCAACCTGCGAATGATCGCCGGCAAGGTGCTGATGGATCGCAATGCGCCGGATTTCCTCACCGATACCGCCGAATCAGGCTATGCCGACAGCAAAGAGTTGATCGAGCGCTGGCACGGCAAGGGTCGCCTGCATTACGCCGTCACTCCGCGCTTCGCACCGACCAGCACGCCAGAACAGCTGACCCTCGCCGGCAAACTGTTCGCCGAATTCCCGGATCTGTACATGCACACGCATATCTCCGAGAACAAGCAGGAGGTCGAGTGGGTCAAGGAGCTGTTCCCGGATCGTAAGGGCTATCTGGACGTCTACGACCACCACGGCCTGATCGGCGCGCGCTCGGTGTTCGCCCATGGGGTCCACCTGTGCGATGACGAGTGCAAACGCCTCGGCGAAACGGGTTCGGCAGTCGCCTTCTGCCCCACATCCAACCTGTTCCTCGGTAGCGGCCTGTTCGATCTGGCCAAGCTGGAAGGCTACGGCGTACGGGTAGGCCTGGGTACGGATGTCGGCGGCGGCACCAGCTTCTCGCAGCTCGCCAGCCTCAACGAGGCCTACAAGGTGTTGCAGCTGCAGGGCCAGAAGCTCGATGCGTTCAAGGCGCTGTACCTCGCCACACTCGGCGGCGCACGCGCGCTCTATCTGGACGACAAGATCGGCAATCTGCAGCCGGGCAAAGACGCTGACTTCGTCGTGCTCGACTACAAGGCGACGCCGCTGATCGACTACCGCCTGAGCCAGGCCACGACGCTGCAGGAAAAACTCTTCGCCCTGATGATTCTGGGTGACGACCGCGCGGTGAAAGAAACCTACGCCGCAGGGGTTTCGGTGCACCGAAAGGATTCGTGAGCAGCAGGTCGCGGACTTAATCATCAACAGCCGTTGATGCGTGTTTTGTTGGACGCGTGGATCGGTGAAGCGTGATCCCTACGGCTCGGAGGCACAACCGCCGCTCGTAGGTCGTATGTCGTCGTTACATGCACCACCAGATCGCACCGAACCCATTGAACACGTCGATCGGTAAAGCGGGATCCATCCTACGGATCGGAGCCAAAACCGCGGCCCGTAGGGTGGATGTCGCTTTTCACATCCACCACCGGTTCGCACGGAGCTCAATAAACGCGTGGATCCGTGAAGCGGGAACCACCCTACGGCTTCAGCGCGGCCATCAACGTATCGAGGTTGTGCTCGAACATGCCAAGGTACGTGCTGGCTGGCCCCTCGCTGGCCAGTGCATCCGAATACAGGGTGCCGCCGACGGTGGCTCCGGCCTCGTCAGCGATCTGCTCTATCAGCCGCGGATCACGGATATTCTCGACGAACACGGCCCGCACACCTTCGCTGCGTATCTGCCGGATCAGCGCGGCAACGTCAGCCGCCGAGGGCTCGTCATGGGTGGATAGTCCCTGCGGCGCGATGAATTCCAGCTGCCAGGCCTGCCCCAGGTAGCCAAATGCGTCGTGGCTCGTCACCACTTTGCGCTGACTGGGCGGCAAGCTCGCAATCTGGGCATCGGCTTTCTTCAGCAACGCATGCAGGCGGGTCAGGTAGGCATCGCGCCGCTCGGCGTAAGCATCGCGGTGGGCTGGGTCCAGCTCGCCAAGCGCCTTGGCGATGTTGCGCACGTAGATCTCGGCATTGGTGAGGCTCTGCCAGGCATGCGGATCCGGCACTCGCTCACCGTCCTCATCCAGCATCAACGGAACGACACCCGCACTGGCATTGATGCGTTTGCCGGTGGGCTCGCTGCTGGCAAGCACGCGCTCCAGCCATGGTTCGAAGCCGAGGCCGTTGGCGATGATCAGGTCTGCACGCAGCAAAGCCTTGGCATCATCCGGGCTGGGCTCGTAAAGATGCGCGTCGGCATCGGCATCCACGAGATTGATCAGATCAATCTGGTCGCCGCCGACTTCGCGGGTCAGATCAGCCAGGATGCTGAAGCTCGTCACCACATTCAGTTTTTCCGCCGCTTGCAACGACATAGGCAGCCACAAGGCCAGGGCAAAAAGCAGGTAACGCATGATGAGCACCTCAAACAGTCATGGGAAATGGAGACGAGCGCAGCAGACCGTGAACCGGGCCGGCTACGACTGAGAACAAATAGAAAATGCCGGCCAACAGCACGATGCTTGGCCCGCTGGGCAGGCTGGCGTAGAAGGAAAGCAGTAGCCCAAGCCACACGCACACCGCACCGATCAGCGCAGCAAGCGGCAGCAGGACCAGCAGTCGGCGGCTCCAGAAGCGCGCCGCTGCGGCGGGCAGCATCATCAGCCCCACCACCATCAGCGCGCCGATCGCCTGGAAGCCGATCACCAGATTGAGCACGACCAGCGTCAGGAAAGCGGCATGCGCCAACGGCCCGAAGCGACTGATGCTGCGCAGGAACAACGGATCGAGACTGTCCAGCGCCAGGGCGCGATAGCTCAGCGCGAGCACCACCAGACTGAACACCGCGGTGCCGAGCATGCCGTACAGCGTGGTCGTATCGACCGCCAGCGCCGAGCCGAACAGAAGGTGCAACAGATCCAGCTTGCGTCCGGCCAGTCCAAGCAGGAGCACGCCGCTGGCCAGCGAAATCGGATAAAGCGCAGCCAGGCTGGCATCCTCGCGCAGCCCGGTACGCCGCGTGACCCAGGCTGCTGCGCCCGCCATACCGAGCCCTGCCACCAGCCCACCCGCGGTCAATGCTGGCAGGCTCATGCCGAACAGCCAGAATGCCAATGCTGCACCGGGCAGAATGCCGTGGGCGATGGCATCACCGATCAGACTCATTCGACGCAGGATCAGGAACACGCCCAGCGGCGCGGCACTGCAGGCCAGCGCCACGCCGCCAAAAAGCGCTCGGCGCATGAAGGCGAACTCGCTGAAAGGCGCCCAGAGAATATCCGGCGTCACGCGACCTGACCGAGCCGTTGCCGCTCGGCCATGAACTGGCGGATCGGCGCCCTGATGCAACCGCTGCGCGCGATCAGCAATCCCTCGCAATTGTTCTGCTCCAACCCGGCAAGGTTATGGCTGACCAATAGCAGCGTCCTCCCCTCCTCCTGCCAGCGCTCGACGTGCTGCCAGAGCAAACGCAGCCCTACGTCGTCCAATGCCGCCTCGGGTTCGTCGAGCAACAGCACCTGAGCATCGGTCAAGCTCAGACGCGCCAGCAGGGCACGCTGCAATTCGCCGCCGGACAGCGCATGCAAGCCCTGGGTTTGAAGGTCGAGCAATCCCCAATCCATTAGCGTCTGACGCAGCCGCGCCTGACGCTCGCTACGCCCCAATCGGCTGCGCCAGAAACCGGCACTGACCAGTTCGGCAAGGCGGATGGGGAACTGCCGATCTACATGCTGTTGTTGCGGCAGATAGGACACCCCACCCAAGAGCGATACGTTGACGTCGACTCGCCCTGCCAGGGGCCGGTCCAATCCCGCGATCACCTTGAGCAGGCTGCTTTTCCCCGATCCATTGCTGCCGATGACTGCGGTCAGGCTGCCTGCGGTGAGCTGCAAATCCAGCGGGGGCGTGAGGGCGCGGCCACCGGCGCCCCATTGCAAGCCATGGCATTCGATCATTGTTACCTCGGTAATTGAGTAGCTTCGGCCACCCGTTATTCGCCCTCGGCACCGCAAAAAGCTTGTCCAGAAAAGCGTACGAGAGCGCCACTAATATACATATGTATTAGTTATAACATAACATTATGCGCATCAGCTCGGAGTGCCGCAACCGAGTTGCGTTGACCCAAACGGGGTAGAAACGCGTGTGAGATGTTGGGGGGTGAAAAGCAGAACGCGCCAAAGCGCAGGATCGAGCAGCGTCCGCACTTCAGCAGTATCGAGACAGAGGGCTTCCGCAGAGTGATGCTGAACGCCGGCAGCCAGACTGCGCCACGGTCGGCGGCGGGCCACTGCCCGGCGCTGACGCAATGCGCGTCAGCGCGAACCGACGGGAGTCTAGCGAGCGGTGCGAGGCTTTTTCTTCGCTAGGGCCAGATGCGAGAACACCGCGTGCAGGTCGCCCGAGGCACTGTCTTCCTCGAGATTGAGCTTGCTGTCGATATGGTCCATGTGGTGCATCATCAGGCGCACCGCCTTGTCGCTATCGCGGGCAGCGATGGCGTCGATCAGTTCGTTGTGTTCGTCATAGGAACAGTGCGAGCGATTGCCGCTTTCATACTGGGCGATGATCAGTGACGTCTGCGAAACCAGGCTGCGCTGGAAGCTCACCAGCGGAGCGTTCTTCGCCGCCTCGGCGAGCTTGAGGTGGAACTCACCGGAGAGGCGGATGCCCGCTCCGCGATCACCACGGTCGAAGCAATCACGTTCATCGGTCACCATCTGCCGCAATTCGGCGAGCTGCGCCTCGCTGGCATGCTGTACGGCCAATTCGATAATGGCGCGCTCCACCAAGCGGCGGGCGAAGAAGATCTGCCGCGCCTCCTCGACGCTCGGACTAGCTACCACCGCCCCCCGATTAGGTCGCAGCAGCACGACCCCTTCATGCGCCAGGCGTGACAGCGCGCGGCGGATGATGGTGCGGCTGACGCCAAATATCTCGCCTAGCGCCTCTTCGCTGAGCTTGGTCCCCGGAGCAAGGCGCTGCTCAAGGATGGCATCGAAGATATGCGCATAAACAATATCGTCCTGTGTCCCGGTACGAGGCTTGCCGGACTTCGTAGGCTTCTTCAGGGGCTGCAACTGTTCGTTCATCGATGGCTCGCAAATTAGGTGTCGGCAAGGCCGAACTTTACTGGGTTCACGCCGCTACAGGCAGTTCGGTGGACAAATAAATACGCCGACACGTCATTTACCTTGTGCACAATTTTGTGCGTGCTCCACTCCACCTAACGAGCCTTGATTAACGCATAAGCCCACGCGATTCAGGCCGCATCATCCATTTACCGCTTGCAATTCTTGTATACAAAATCATAATCCGGAAAGCCTTTCTGACCTTTCAGTCAACTACCGATACAGAAGGCCCACCATCACCCGCCCCTCGGGAGTACTCACGCTCCGGGTGATCGACAACAAGAACGATGAGGAACGCCCAGTGGAAAGTATCAAGCGCAAGCCCCAGGCAGCACCCTTGCAGCGCACCGCCCCCGTATGGCTGGACCGCCTGTTCAAACTCACAGAACACCGCACCAGTATCCGTACCGAACTACTCGCCGGCCTGACGACCTTCGTCACCATGGCTTACATCATCTTCGTCAATCCAAACATAATGGCCGACGCCGGCATCGACCACGGCGCGGCTTTCGTCGCCACCTGCATCGGGGCGGCGCTCGGCTGCCTGCTGATGGGCCTGTACGCCAACTGGCCGGTAGGCCTGGCACCGGGCATGGGCCTCAACGCCTTCTTCACCTACACGGTGGTCGGCGAGATGGGCTACAGCTGGGAGATCGCCCTCGGCGCGGTGTTCATCTCCGGCGTACTGTTCATGATCATGAGTCTGTCGCGCATTCGCGAATGGCTGCTCAACAGCATCCCCATGAGCCTGCGCTTCGCCATGGGCGCGGGCGTCGGCCTGTTCCTCGGTTTGATCGGCCTGAAGACGGCCGGGATCGTCGTTGCGAGCCCCGCCACACTGCTGACGATGGGCTCATTCGCCGAACCACCGGCGCTGCTGGCAGCTGTCTGCTTCCTGATGATCGCCGTGCTCAGCCACCGCAACGTATTCGGCGCCATTCTCGTCAGCATGCTAGCGGTGACCGCTATCGGCTGGGCCTTCGGTCTGGTCGAGTACAACGGCCTGGTTTCGATGCCGCCTAGCCTGGCGCCGACCTGGCTGGCCATGGACATCGCCGGCGCACTAAACGTGGCGATGATCAGCGTGATCCTAGCCTTTCTCTTCGTGAACATGTTCGACACCGCCGGCACCCTGATGGGCGTCGCCCACCGCGCCAACCTGGTGAACGACGAAGGCAAGATCGAAAACCTCTCCCGCGCATTGAAGGCCGACAGCAGCTCCAGCGTGGTCGGCGCCTTCGTCGGTTGCCCACCGGTTACCAGCTACGTGGAAAGCGCTGCGGGTGTAGCCGCTGGCGGGCGCACGGGGCTGACCGCAGTCACCGTCGGCGTGCTGTTTTTGATCGCCATGTTCTTTGCCCCGCTGGCTGGCATGATCCCAGCCTATGCCACTGCCGGCGCACTGATCTACGTGGCGATGCTGATGATGAGCGGGCTGGCCAACATCGACTGGAAGGACCATACCGACACCATTCCCGCGATCGTTACGGTAGTGATGATGCCGCTGACCTTTTCCATCGCCAACGGCATCGCGCTGGGCTTCCTGACCTACGCCACGCTCAAGCTGCTGACCGGTCAGCGTGACAAGGTCTCGATCAGCCTGTATGTGCTGTGCGTGATCTTCATCGCCAAGTTCGCGTTTCTCTAAACCGGGCCGGCAGCGTCCGGCTCACTGATAGCCTGCTTCGCAGTGGGGCTTTTGCATTGGCTGTAGGAGGCCGTCATGACTCTGGAGATATGGTCGTTGTTCGCCGGTGCGGCGCTGGTGGTAATCCTGATCCCCGGGCCGCTGTCATTGCTGATGATCAGCAACAGCCTGAACTATGGAGTTCGCCGCTCCTGGCCGGCGTTTCTCGGTGGCGTACTGGCTTCGCTGGCGCTGCTTAGCGCCTCGGCGCTGGGGCTCGGTGCGCTACTGATGGCATCTGAGCGGCTGTTCAGCGCGCTCAAGCTCGTCGGCGCGCTGTATCTGTTCTACCTGGCATGGCAGAGCTGGCAGGAGGCACGTCGCACCCCCGCCGCGCGCGAGATCGAAAGCCCTACCCTCGCCCCGCGCTTCAGCCGGCTGTTCGGCCGGGCATTTCTGCTGGGCGGCAGCAATCCGAAGGACATCCTCTTCTTCGCCGCCTTTCTGCCACAGTTTCTCAGCGCCGGGCAGCCGTTGCTGTCGCAGCTGTTGGTGATGATCCTTACCTGGGCCGTGCTCGATCTGCTCTGCAAGCTGGCCTACGGGTTGGGCGCGCAGGGGGCGGCACGTTACCTGCGCACCGGGAAGGGGCATGTGTGGTTCAACCGGACAAGTGCAGCGCTGTTTGGGGGCGCGGGGGCAGCGTCCTTGATGAGTCGGTAGCGCTCTGCAGCTCGCCCCTTAGCCAGGCTCCTGGCTGAGGCATTGGTTCCGCGCTGCTGGGCAATTCACTTTTTCCAGTCGCGGAAGATGAACGTTGCCTGCTAGGCCGTGCAAGTAGGAGCAAGCAATGCGCGTTTTCCTTCGTCGCTTAGAAGTCATAGGCGACTCGGACACTGGGCCCCGTCAGTAGGCCGAGCGTAATCGTCATGGCAGGGGTTGAGCGGCATGGATGCCACGAGAGCTGTGATGGGCCATGGATGGCCCTTCGCAGCGTGTCCCTGCAATGGCGATGGAGTGAGGGAACCCTTCGCGCAGCGAATGGCCGGATGCCGGGGTGGCCTTCTTTTTGGTTACTTTTTCTTGGCCAAGCAAGAAAAAGTGACGCGCCGTGAGAGGCGCAACCTACCGGTCGGGCCGAGAAAAGCGCCGCGCCATTGCACGAACCTCACGCCACAGGTGCCTAGGTCACTCAGGCTAAAAACCAGCGCCGAGCGCCTCACGCTAACCAAATTCAACCCATAAAAATCTATGGTCACCCCCGTTTCTGCAACACCGATCAGCGATGAGTGGTTGGCTTGCCTAAATCTATCCGGCGTCCATATGGGGCATGCCCCGCGCCACGATGAGAGTCGCGCCTGGCGATCCTGAAAAACCCGGCGGCTTCTGAAGCCGATTTTATGGACAGGTTCTTCGCCAGGCCGGTGGGCCGTTCACGTCATCGGATGTTCAGCATCGCAAAACCTGAAAGGGTGTTTCGTGGTACAGCGGTAGACGCGGGGTCAGGCGGCGAGCGCGCTTGGCCCTGCTTCAAATTCTGAGTGATTAGCCGCGATGGCCCAGGCGATCCGGGCGAACTTGTTGGCCAAGGCGCACACGACTACATTCGAGTGGCGCCGCTCACGCAGCGAGCGAACCCAGTCGGCCAGAGCCCCTTGCTGGAACGCCAGGCGCTGCAGGTAAACCCTGGCGCACTGCACCAGCAACCGGCGCAGGTTCTTGTCGCCGCGTTTGCTGATCCCCAGCAGATTGGCCCGGCCGCCCGTGCTGTACTGGCGTGGCACCAGCCCCACCGATGCCGCGAAATCACGACTTCCGCCATATTGTTTGCCATCGCCCATCTCGGCACACAGCAGGCTGGCCGTGATCGGCCCCACGCAGGGGATGCTCAGCAGGCGGCTACCCAGATCGTCAGCGGCAAGCTGGTTGTCCATTTCCTTGTCCAGGGCCCTGATCTGCTCGTCCAGATAGCAGAAGTGCTCGTGCAAGCGCTTCAGCAGTGTGGCCAGGCGAGGTGGCAGCTCGTGCTCGCCCAGCGTGCATGGCAGCCGCCTGACCAGCGACAGCCCCTTGGGAAAGCTGATGCCAAACTCCAGCAGGAAACCATGGGCCTGATTGGCCGTCTTCGTCCGGTCACGCACCAGGGACTCGCGCATCCGGTGCAATACCGACAACGTCTGCTGGGCTTCGGTCTTCGGTGTCACGAAGCGCATGGTGGGCCGGGAAGCGGCTTCACAGATCGCCTCGGCATCGATGAAGTCGTTCTTGTTGCCCTTGACGAAGGGCCGCACGAACTGAGGCGAGATCAGCTTCACCTCATGCCCGAACGCCATCAGTTGCCGGGCCAGGAAGTGCGATCCCGCACAAGCCTCCATCACTACCGTGCAACTCGGCAGGTTGCCTAGCAATCGCATCATCTGCTGGCGTGTCGTCTTCTTGCGAAAGACTTCTCGTCCGGCCTTGTCCTGCCCATGCAGGTGGAAACTGTGCTTGCCGAGGTCGATGCCGACCAGCGTTGCAGTGCTCATGATGATGGCCTCCGAAAATAAAACACCCTGTCAAAGCCTAGCCCTGACAGGGTGTGGGGGTGACCATCTCATTAACCCGCCATTACGGCGGGCAAAGGGACTCCACAAGAGTCAGCACTGAAGGGAAAAGCGACTAGCTACCCCGATACGTCGAATAGCTATACGGCGATACCAACAACGGCACGTGGTAATGCTCCTGCGCCGAATCGATTCCAAAGCGCAGCACCACCACATCGAGAAACGCAGGATCCGCCAGGACCACGCCGCGACGGCGGTAATAGTCGCCGGCACTGAACTGCAGCTGATAGACACCGGAGAGGTAATCCGCACCTTCCAGTAACGGACTGTCGCAGCGCCCGTCGGCATTGGTCTCACGGGTTGCGACCAGGGTCAGCGCCTGATCCTCGACGCGATACAGCTCCACCTTGATTCCGCTGCCCGGGCAACCGTGGGCGGCGTCGAGTACGTGTGTGGTCAATCGGCCCACGGGCACCTCCGCTCTGTTGAATGGAAACTGCCCCGAGCATAACCATCCTCCCCACATCGCTCAAGACAATCTGCAGATATTTTTGTATACAGTTTTTCAAGCATCGGTTGGCCCGTTACCTGCAAGCTGCAGATGCCTCTGAGCATGGTTGATCGCGACACGGCAGATACCAGCTATAGCGAAAGGATGAAAATTGCTATTTACAAAGCCTCATTCAATTTGTATACAATCCAGCCATCCGGTCGTGCCATGACGACCTGCCATACAGGAAGCACCCCAGTGAGCGCCGACTACCCACGCGACCTGATCGGTTACGCCAGCAACCCACCGCACCCGCACTGGCCGGGCGATGCGCGTATCGCGTTGTCCTTCGTGCTGAATTACGAGGAAGGTGGCGAACGCTGCGTGCTGCACGGCGACAAGGAATCCGAGGCCTTTCTCTCCGAGATGGTCGCCGCGCAACCGTTGCAAGGCGTGCGCCACATGAGCATGGAGTCGCTCTACGAATACGGCAGCCGTGCTGGCGTATGGCGCCTGCTCAAGCTGTTCGACAAGCACGACATCCCGCTGACCATCTTCGCCGTCGCCATGGCCGCCCAGCGTCACCCCGAACTGATCAAGGCGATGGCCGGCGCCGGACACGAAATCTGCAGCCACGGTTACCGCTGGATCGACTACCAGTACATGGATGAGGCGCAGGAGCGCGAGCATATGCAGGAAGCCATCCGCATCCTCGGCGAGATCACCGGCGAGCGCCCGCTGGGCTGGTACACCGGCCGCACCGGCCCGAACACCCGGCGCCTGGTACGCGAGGAAGGCGGCTTTCTCTACGACTCCGACACCTACGACGACGACCTGCCCTACTGGGACCCCGAGTCGACGCCGGAAAAGCCGCATCTGGTGATCCCCTACACGCTGGACACCAACGACATGCGCTTCACCCAGGTGCAGGGCTTCAACAGCGGCGATGACTTCTTCACCTACCTGAAGGATGCCTTCGACGTGCTCTACGCCGAAGGCTGCGAAGGCGCGCCGAAAATGTTGTCCATCGGCATGCACTGCCGGCTGCTCGGGCGCCCGGCGCGCCTGGCATCGCTGGCCCGCTTCATCGAGTACGTGAAGGGTCATGAGAAGGTCTGGTGCACCCGTCGTGTCGACATCGCCCGCCACTGGCACGCCACCCACCCTTTTACCGCGGAGCGCAATTGATGACCCCGTTCAAGACGATCAAACCCTCGACGCTGGATCGCGACGCCTTCGTCGCCGCCTTTGCCGACGTCTACGAGCACTCGCCTTGGGTTGCCGAAACCGTCTACCAGGCGGGCGTCGACGAGACGCTGGACGACATCGAGGTGCTGCATACCCGCCTGTCCCAGGCGATGCTCGCCGCCGACCATGACACTCAGCTGGCACTGGTCAATGCTCACCCCGACCTGGCCGGCAAGGCCGCCGTGCGTGGCGAGCTGACCGCCTCCAGCACCTCGGAGCAGGCCGGCGCCGGCATCCACGAATGCACGCCGGAGGAGTTCGCCCGCTTCACCGAACTCAACGAGGCCTACAAGGCCAAGTTCGGCTTCCCCTTCATCATGGCGGTCAAGGGCAGCAACCGGCACCAGATCCTCGCCGCATTCGAAGAACGCATCCACAACGATCCCGAACAGGAATTCGCCCGGGCGCTGGCGGAAATCAACAAGATCGCCCTGTTCCGCCTGCAGGCGATGTAACGAGCACCAACCGCAACAAAGGCAGTAATGACAGAAACCGCTTCTCATCCAAGGCAGACGAGTCCATGAAAGCTTACGCCGTACCCTTCGAAAAATACGTCAACCTGGCCGATGCCCGCCTGGGCACCCGCGCCATCTCCGTCACCGACGATTGGTTCGCCGACGTCAACCGGTTGTTCCAGCCAACACCGGCCGTATGGAAGGAGGGCGTTTTCGATGACAACGGCAAGTGGATGGACGGCTGGGAGTCGCGCCGCAAGCGTTTCGAAGGTTACGACCATGCGGTGATCCGCCTGGGCGTGCCGGGTCAGATCAAGGGCGTGGATATCGACACCAGCCACTTCACCGGCAACTACCCGCCGTCCGCCTCGCTGGAAGCCTGCTTCGTCGCCGACGGCGATCCGAGCGACGACACCGTCTGGACGGAAATCCTCCCGGCGGTCGAGCTCCAGGGCAACAGCCACCACTACCACGAGATCGCCTTCGACAAGCCGGTCAGCCACCTGCGCTTCAACATCTACCCGGACGGCGGCGTGGCGCGTCTGCGCGTGCACGGCATCCCGTTCCGCGACTGGAGCAGCGTCGGCGATAACGAGCAGATCGACCTGGCTGCCGCACTGAATGGCGGTCGTGCGCTGGCCTGCTCGGACGAGCATTTCGGCCGCATGAGCAACATCCTCAACCCGAACCGTGGCGAGAACATGGGCGACGGCTGGGAAACCGCCCGCCGTCGCACGCCCGGCAATGACTGGGTCATCGTCGCCCTCGGCCATTCGGGCGAGATCGAGCGCATCGTCGTCGATACCCTGCACTTCAAGGGCAACTACCCGGACAGCTGCTCGATCCAGGCGGCTTACGTCAAAGGCGGCACCGACAGCCAGATCGAGACCCAGAGCCTGTTCTGGCGCGAACTGCTGCCGAGCCAGAAGCTGTCGATGCACGCCGAACACGAGTTCAGCGAGCAGATCGCCAAGCTCGGCCCGATCACCCACGTGCGCCTGAACATCTTCCCAGACGGCGGTGTGAGCCGGCTGCGGTTGTTTGGCAAGGTGGCGAAGTAGGAAGCGGTTTCCCCTCTCCCCGAGAGGAGAGGGAGGAACGAGGTCAGCCGTTTCTCCGCGCCAGTTCCCTCTCCCCTCCGGGGAGAGGGTTAGGGTGAGGGGGAGCAGCCCCACGCGAATAACGATCCTTCAACAAAGAACGAGCACACCATGCGCACCCTGACCATCGAGCCATTGACCAAGAAAGCCTTCGCCCCCTTCGGCGACGTCATCGAGACCGAAGGCAGCGACTACTTCATGATCAACAACGGCTCGACCCGTCGCTATCACAAGCTGGCCACGGTCGAGACCGCCGCGCCCGAGGACCAGGCGATCATCAGCATCTTCGCCGCCGAGGCGCTGGAGATGCCGCTGGTCATCCGCATGCTCGAACGTCATCCGCTGGGCAGCCAGGCCTTCATCCCGCTGCTCGGCAACCCTTTTCTGGTCGTGGTCGCGCCACTTGGCGATGCACCTGTACCGGGCCACGCCCGCGCCTTCCGCAGCAACGGCAGGCAGGGCGTCAATTACCACCGCGGCGTCTGGCACCACCCGGTGCTGACGATCGAAAAGCGGGATGAATTCCTGGTGGTCGATCGCAGCGGTTCTGGCAACAACTGCGACGAGTACTTCTTCACGGAGGATCAGCAACTCCTCCTCGACCCCCAACCGGAATCGACATGACCGCTACTGCGCTGGCTCATTCGGCGTTGCCTTGCCTGCGTTCGCGCCGCGCTCAAGCCGATTCCAATAAGAAGAAATACGGCCGCCTGCAGGCCGCAAGAGGTGCATGACAAATGGACGCCCATCTGACCGAATGGTTGAACCTGAGTATCCGCTGGATTCACATGATCGTTGGCGTCGCCTGGATCGGTGCTTCCTTCTATTTCGTCTGGCTGGAGAACAACCTCAACCGCGCCAACCCGCGTGAGGGCCTGTCGGGCGATCTCTGGGCCATCCACGGTGGCGGTATCTACCACCTGGAGAAATACAAGCTGGCGCCGCCGCAGATGCCGGAAAACCTGCACTGGTTCAAGTGGGAGGCCTACACCACCTGGCTATCGGGCGTGGCGCTGCTGATGGTGGTGTACTACCTCAACCCCAGCCTGTACCTGATCGCACCGGGCAGCGAACTGTCCCCTGCGGCGGCCATCGCCATCGGCTTCGGCTCGCTGATCGTCGGCTGGTTCGTCTACGACCTGCTCTGCGATTCGCCGCTGGGCAAGACCCCCACCCTGCTCGGCCTGGTGCTGTTCGTGCTGGTGATCGCCGCGTGCTGGGGCTATTCGCAGATATTCAGCGGCCGCGCAGCCTACATTCATACCGGCGCGCTGATCGGCACCATCATGGTCGGCAACGTGTTCCGCATCATCATGCCGGCCCAGCGTGCGCTGGTCGCCGCCATCGAACAGAACCGCACGCCCGATCCGGTGCTGCCGGCCAAGGGCCTGCTGCGTTCGCGGCACAACAACTATTTCACCCTGCCGGTGCTGTTCATCATGATCAGCAACCACTTCCCGAGCACCTACGGCAGCGAATACAACTGGCTGATCCTCGCCGCGCTCGGCGCGCTTTCGGTGCTGGCGCGCCACTACTTCAACACCCGCCACAACAGTAATCGCTTTGCCTGGGCGCTACCGGCCGCGGCACTGGGCATGATCTGCCTGGCCTACGTCACCGCGCCGAATCGTCAGCCGACAGCACCAAACCTGGCGGCGACCTCGCCGGAGCAGGCCAGCACGAGTGCACAGCAGAGCGGCGCCAGTGCCAGCCAGTTCGACCAGGTCAGCGAGGTGATTCACGAGCGTTGCACCGTCTGCCACTCAGCGCAGCCGAGCAGCCCGCTGTTCAGCGCGGCCCCTGCGGGCGTGATGTTCGATACCGCCGAGCAGATACGCGAGCAGGCGGCGAAGATCCATGCGCAGACCGTGGCTAGCCAGATCATGCCGCTGGGCAACATTACCCAGATGACCCAGGACGAGCGTGACCTGCTGGGTGACTGGATCGCCAAGGGCGCGTCCATCGACTGAGCAAAGACGCCGCGCGCCATCCGCGCGGCGTTTCCCCTTCCGCACCGTGCCCATTGGCGCACTGACCGCCATCCCCTCCTCCGCGCCCCAGGCGGCATTGGCCAGCTAGCGCTGCGGTACGGCAACTCCCCTTCCACGACGACGAACGAGCAGATTCCCGCAAGGAATATCGCTGCCAACGCTACCCAATCGCCGACGCCCCGTTAAAATGCCGCGCCCTCCCTCGACGCCGGACGCCGCCCCGTGATTGAAGCCAGCTGGATTGCCTTCGCTTTCGCCCTCGGGCTGCTTGCCCGCTTCATCGGCCTGCCGCCGCTGATCGGTTACCTCGGTGCCGGCTTCGCGCTGGCCGCGGCGGGCGACTACGTGGGCGTGACCCGTGACGACAGCATCATTCTCGATCACCTGTCGCATCTGGGCGTGCTCCTGCTGCTGTTCACCGTGGGGCTCAAGCTCAAGCTCGGCAATCTGGTTCGCCGCGAAGTCATCGGCGGCAGCCTGCTGCACTTCTTCATCTCCAGCGTGCTGGTGATGCCGGCGATCATGCTGATCCTCGATAACAGCTGGCGCGAGGCCATGCTGCTGGCCATCGCGCTGTCGTTCTCCAGCACCGTGCTGGCGGCCAAGGTGCTGGAAAGCAAGCGCGAGCTGCGCGCCTTTCACGGCCGCGTCGCCATCGGCGTGCTGATCATCCAGGACCTCATCGCTCTGGTGGTCATGAGCCTCGCCGCGGGCAAGGTCCCCTCCGCCTGGGCATTGCTGGTGTTCCTGCTGCCGCTGCTGCGCCCCGTGCTGTTCCGCCTGCTCGACCACAGCGGCCACGAAGAGCTGATGGTGCTGTTGGGCCTGATGCTGGCGCTGGTGGCCGGCGGTCTCGGCTTCGAATACGTCGGCCTGAGTTCCGAACTGGGGGCGCTGGCCTTCGGCGCCATGCTCGCCAAACACAAGCGTGCCAGCGAGCTGTCGAATTCGCTGTGGGCGATCAAGGAAGTGTTTCTGGTTGGCTTCTTCCTGAAGATCGGCATCGGTGGGCTGCCAGACGCCGACGCCCTCTGGTTCGCCTTCGCCATGTCGCTGCTGCTGCCGCTCAAGGCGGTGCTGTTCTTCGGCCTGTTCGTCGCCTTCCGTCTGCGCGCCCGCAGCGCCTTTCTCAGCGCTGCCAGCCTGACCAACTACAGCGAGTTCGGCCTGATCGTCGTCAGCGTGGTGCTGCCGCAGTGGCTGATGCCGCTGGCGATCACCGTCGCGTTTTCGTTCATCGTTTCGGCGCAGATCAACCGTTTCGCCCACCCGCTGTACGAACGCCTGGCGCCGCGTCTGCTCCGCTACGAGCGCAACATTCGCCACCCCGACGAACAACCGGTGTCCCTGGGCGATGCGCGCATTCTGATCATGGGCATGGGCCGTACCGGGCGCGCCGCCTACGACTACCTGGCGGAGAAGGGTTTCGCCCTGGTCAGCCTCGATTCCGACCCGGTCATGGTGGAAAAGAACACCGCCGAGGGCCGGCACATCCTCTTCGCCGATGCCGAGGACCAGATGTTCTGGCAGAGCCTGGAGATGAACGAGGTCGAGGCGGTGATCCTAGCGATGAACGATCCCGAGGCCAAGATCATCTCCACCCGCAAGCTGCGTGAAAGCGGTTTCGGCGGGCTCATCGTGTCCCACGCGATGTACGAGGATATCGCCCAGCGCATCCAGGAAGCCGGCGCCGACCGCACCTACCTGACCATGAGCGAGGCCGGTGCGGGCCTTGCGGAGAATGTCTCGCGGGAATTGCAGGCACCGCGCTGAGGCCTGGTCCAGACGCGTTCGCGCGATCTTGGCCAACTGCCGCCGATCCAATTGTGCACAATTTTCTGATTTATTGTTTATCAGCCTGTCTACAGGTTGTTATAGTCCAGGCGTCCTGACCGATCGAACAGCTTTCGACGGACAGCGATAGAGGTGCCGTGAAGCCTCGCAAGCCCATGACCGTAAAACAACAAATGGCAGGCTTAACAATGACCGCAACCGAAAACAGGAGCGGCACCGCTCCGCAGGCGAACCAGGACCTCATCTATCAACTCGATGATCGCCCCGGCCCGCTACCCGCGACCTTCGCCGCCTTGCAGCACGTGCTGGCCAGCTTCGTCGGTATCATCACCCCCACCCTGATCGTCGGCAGCGCGCTTGGCCTCGATCAGTACGTTCCCTACCTCGTCAGCATGGCGCTGTTCGTCTCCGGTCTCGGTACCTTCGTCCAGGCCCGGCGCTTCGGTCCCATCGGCTCTGGACTGCTGTGCCTGCAGGGCACCAGCTTCGGCTTTCTCAGCGCCATCCTCAGCGCCGGCTTCATCGTCAAGGCGCGTGGCGGCACGCCGGAGGAGATCCTCGCCACGCTGTTCGGCGTGAGTTTCTGCGCCGCGTTCGTCGAGATCGCCTTCAGTCAGTGCATCAACAAGCTGCGCCGGGTGATCACGCCGGTGGTCACCGGCACCATCATCTGCCTGATGGGCCTTTCGCTGATCAAGGTGGCGATGACCGATATCGCCGGCGGCTACGGCGCCGATGACCTCGGCGCCCTGCCCAACCTGGCGCTGGCCGGCCTGGTGATCGGCATCATCGTGGTGCTCAACCGCTTTCCCTGGGCGATCCTGCGGCTGTCGGCGGTGATCATCGCGCTGACCGCGGGCTATCTGGTGGCCTGGTCCATGGGCAAGGTGGACTTCGCCGAGCTGGGCGAACTGCCGCTGCTCAGCGTGCCGCAACCGTTCCGCTTCGGTTTCGCATTCGACTGGATGGCCTTCATTCCGATCGCGGTGATCTTCCTCATCACCCCGCTGGAAACCGCCGGCGACCTGACCGCCAACTCGATGATCTCGCGTCAGCCGGTGCGTGGGCCGGTGTATCTGCGGCGGATCAAATCGGGAATCCTCGCCGATGGCTGCAGCTCGGCGGTCGCCGCGGTGTTCAACAGCCTGCCGATGACCACCTTCAGCCAGAACAACGGCGTCATCCAGCTCACCGGCGTCGCCAGCCGCTACGTTGGCTACTACATCGCCGCGGTCCTGGTACTGCTGGGTCTGTTCCCCTTCGTCGGCGGTGTGCTGCAGCTGATGCCCAAGCCGGTGCTCGGCGGCGCCACACTGATCATGTTCGGCACCGTGGCCATCGCCGGCATCAAGATCCTCGCCGAAGCCGGCCTGCATCGCCGCAACATGCTCATCGTGTCGATTTCCCTGGGTCTCGGCCTGGGTGTCGCCGGCGTGCCGGAAGTGCTGAGCGCGATGCCCGAGGTGTTGAAGAACATCTTCGGCTCGCCGATCACCATCGGCGCCTTCAGCGCCATCCTGCTCAACCTGTTCCTGCCGCGCGAACCGAGCGAAGTCGATGTATTCGACCCCGAGGAGCTGGTCGAGGATGCCGTCGGCACGAATACGCTGTCGGTGAATATTCCTGACTATTCGGCACGCAGGGATAACGCCACGACTTCCTGTGCGGGGCGATCCGTCTGATGGTCAGAATCACGCCATCGTGCGCTTCTCGCCACGCCAGTCTTGAAAGACAATGGCGCCCAAAAAAAGCCGTCACCCACTTCAAGGAAATCCACATGCAACTGAAGACCGCTCCCCTCGCCGTCGCGCTCGCCGGCAGCCTGCTGACCGCCCCGGCGATGGCCGAAGGTCTGCTCCACTGGCACAGCAACAGCCTGACCTACCTGTACGGCAAGGATTACAAGATCGATGCGCCGATCCAGCAGACTGTCACCTTCGAGCACGTCAACGGCTGGAAGTATGGCGATACGTTCCTGTTTCTCGACTCGATCCACTTCAACGGCAAGGGTAACGACAACGGCAACGACGACAGCACCTTCTACGGCGAATTCTCGCCGCGCCTGTCGTTCGGCAAGATCTTCCAGCGCGACCTGAGCTTCGGCCCGATCAAGGATGTGCTGGTCGCAATGACCTACGAGTTCGGCGAAGGCGATGTGGAAACCTACATGATCGGCCCGGGCTTCGATCTGGACGTGCCCGGCTTCGACTATGTCTCGGTGAACGTCTACCACCGCGACACTGACGGTGACCGCGTAGGCGACGGCACCTGGCAGGTCACCCCGGTGTGGGGCTACACCCTGCCGGTGGGCAACTCCGACATCCTCTTCGACGGCTTCATCGACTGGGTGGTCGACAACGACAGCAACTCCCGCGGTGAGGAATATCACGCCAACCTGCACATCAACCCGCAGATCAAGTACGACCTAGGCAAGGCGATGAACTGGGGCGAGAAGCAGCTCTACGTCGGTATCGAGTACGACTACTGGTCGGACAAGTACGGCATCGAGAATGGCGGCTTCGTCAGCGAAAACTTCGTTGGCAAAACCGACCAGAACACCTTCAGCGCTATCGTCAAAGCGCATTTCTGAGTGCTGTCGCGAAGGGGCTCCTCGCCCCTTCGCCTCTCCTCCGGCGCTTCGGTTGAGGGGCTTGCGACCAGGGTGCTAGCATGCGGGCGCTTGTTCGTATCGCCGGCAGCCAGCGAAAGGCCCCCATGTCCAGTATCCGTGAGCGCAACAAAGAGCTGATCCTCAAAGCCGCCAGCGAAGAATTCGCCGAAAAGGGCTTCGCCGCGACCAAGACCAGTGACATCGCCGCCCGCGCCGGACTGCCCAAGCCCAACGTCTACTACTACTTCAAGTCCAAGGAAAATCTCTACCGCGAGGTGCTGGAGAGCATCGTCGAACCCTTGCTCGAAGCCTCGGCGCCGTTCAACCAGCCAGGCCATCCGGCCGAGGTCCTGCGCGCCTATATCCGCACCAAGATCAGGATTTCCCGCGACCACGCCTGCGCCTCGAAGGTGTTCGCCAACGAGATCATGCACGGTGCTCCGCACCTGTCCCCGGAACGCACTGCGCAACTCAACGCCCAGGCCGCACACAACATCGCCTGCATCCAGCGCTGGATCGACGACGGCCTGATGGCGAAGGTCGATGCCAATCACCTGCTGTTCAGCATCTGGGCGGCGACCCAGACCTACGCCGATTTCGACTGGCAGATCAGCACCGTCACCGGCAAGAACCGCCTCGACGACGCCGACTACGATGCGGCGGCCGACACCATCATTCGCTTGGTACTCAAGGGTTGCGAAATCGCCGAGCCCACACAGGCCGACTGACCGGCGGAAACGAAAAACGCCAGCATGCGCTGGCGTTCTTCAAACCCTGACCGGCTGGCGAAGCATCAGCTCCGGGCGCGAGCCGCGTCGCGCAAAGCCTTCACCTGATCATGGTTGCGTTGTACGCCCTGGTACTGACGTTCGACCACGATCCGCACTTCGGCTGGCAGGTCTTTTTCCAGCGCCTTACGGTAGCTCTTAACCGCGACATCCTCACCACGCTCACACTCGTTGAGAATGGCCTCGTCGTCCTTGCCGGTGATCATCGACTTGAGGTCGACCCAGCGACGGTGCATGTCGGCAGCCACACTGGTGCTGGTCTCCGGATCGCCGCCCATGGAGCGAACCAGTTGCTGCAGCTCGGCGGCGGCCGTGGCGCAGTCGCGCGAACGCTGATTCATGGTGCTCTTGAGCTGCGGATCGCGCAGGTCTTCGGCGCATTCGAGGAAGCCCTTTTCGCCATCCTTGCTGGTTTCAATCAGGTCGTTGAGCACTGAAATCGTGTCTTTCGTATCCATCTTGTACCTCCTGACAAGTCGACTCGGAAAGGGCTGCATCGCTGCCGCCCGCGTTATAAAGTCGACTGCCCACGCACCATAAAGGTTCAGCGAAACCGCCCGAAGGCACCCTCCTGGCTCATCCCCCGGCAACGCCGGCTATGCCTGTCGGCTCATGGCGAGCCCGTGATGCAATGGCATCGGGCGACCGATCAGGTGGCCCTGCGCCTTGTTCACTTCAAGCCGCCGCAACATGGCCAGTTCCTCCTGGGTCTCAACCCCTTCGGCGACGACCTTGCAGCCGGTTTCCTCGGCGAAGCGGATCAACGCGGCGGCCAGCGCGCGGCAGCCGGTGTCGCTGTCGACATTGCGGATCAGGCTGCTGTCGAGCTTGATCACGTCCGGCTTGAGTTTGAGGATATGGCGGAAACTCGCGTAGCCGGCGCCGGCATCGTCAACCGCCAGCCGTAGCCCCTTGCTGCGCAGTGGTTCGAGCGCCTCGGCCAGCTGCGAGTAGTCCTGTACCGATGCGTGTTCGGTCACCTCGAGCATCAGCCGCGCCAGCGGTTGATCGGCGAGCACCGTGCCAAGCGCGCCAGCGAGGATGGTTTCCGGCGAAACATTGAGCGAAAGGTAGCTATCTGCCGGCAGCTGATCGAAGTCGTGCAGGGCCGCCTCGATCAGGGCGACCTCCAGCTCCTGCTGCAAGCCGACCAGCCCGGCCTCGGCGAACCACTTGTCCGGGCTGCGCACAGGCTCGTCGGTGAACCGCGCAAGCGCCTCGTGGCCAACGATGCGGTTTTCCACCAGGTGCACGATGGGTTGGTACACCACCGAATACGCGCGCTGCTCGAGCACCGAGCGGATGCGCGTGAGCGTCTCGGCATAGCGAATCTCATTGAGCGCATGGCGTTCCAGCAATCTGCCGGCGAAGTCGGCGAACAGCCGCAGCGTATTCAGATCTCGCTCGTTGAGGCTGTTGTCCGGCGTGGTGCTGAAGCAACAGAAGGTGCCGTAGAGCCGGCCATCGCTGAAGCGCAGCGGAACACTGAGGTGCGCGCCGACCGGCAAGGCTTTGGTCACCGGCATGGCCAACGCCTCCGGTAGAGTCGCCGCGTCCTGAATCAGCTCGGGCAAGCGCCCGTCGAGCACGCGTTGACAGTAACTGTCGTCCAGAGGATCGCACGCCCCGACCTCGAGCTGCAGGGGTACGAAATTGCCGTCCAGGTAGCGAAAAATCCGGCTGCCGCCGCGAAACTCGCTGATGAACGCGACATCCATCCCCAGATGCGTGCGCACGGCATGCAGGGTTTCGACGAGCATCTCGCTCAATGAAAGGTTGGCGCTCTCCAGGCGACGCAGAATGGAGAGCGGATCATCGGCCACCCCGAATCGATCGACCTGATCCTGCTGTATGTCATCAGACATGGAGTCCCTCCCCGTTTGCTGGCTGCCATTGCTGCCGTATGAATACCGTCGACAGCGAGCCGCTGGAGCCGGCGATGTCGTTTGCCGACCAGTTGCCCGGATACTAGTCGCGACCGTCGATCTGCCGATGTCTCAGCGACGATTGGCACAAGGCCTTGCAGAACCGGCCGCGTCGCACGTTGCCGCATCGTTCGAGCCCCGCCTCGCACCGCCGGCCTCTAGCTGCTCGCCCCCGTCTTGCCACGCTTGCTCGACTTCGCCGGCTCGGCCGCCGCGCCCGCGCCACCTTTCAGGGTTATCCAGGTAGGCGCATGGTCACTGGCATGCTCCTGGTCGCGTACCCAGCGATCGACGCCGGCATCCTGCAGCCGCGGCCCAAGGTCCGGGCTGAGCAGCAGATGGTCGATGCGCAGCCCGGAGTTCTTCTGCCAGTGCTGGCGAAAGTAGTCCCAGAAGGTGTAGATGCGCTCGTCGGGGTACCTGGCGCGCAACGCGTCGGTCCAGCCCTGCGCCAGCAGGCGCTCGAAACATTCGCGGCTTTCCGGCTGCAGCAGCGCGTCCTTCTTCCAGGAGCGCGGGTTGTAGATGTCCTCGTCGGTCGGCACCACGTTGTAGTCGCCGGCCAGCACCACCGGGTGGCCGCTGGCGAGCAGGCCGGCGGCGTGCTCAATGAAGCGCTCGAACCAGGCCAGCTTGTAATCGAATTTCGGCCCCGGCTGCGGGTTGCCATTGGGCAGGTAGAGGCAGGCAACGATCACGCCTTGCACGGCCGCTTCCAGATAGCGGCTGTGGCTGTCATCGGGATCGCCCGGTAGCCCGCGGCGGATCTCCAGCGGCTCGCAATCGCGGGCCAGAATCGCCACCCCGTTCCAGGACTTCTGCCCATGCCAGATGGCGCTATAGCCGGCCGCGCGGATGTCATCGATGGGAAAATCGGCGTCCTGCGCCTTGAGCTCCTGCAGGCAGACCACATCGGGCTGCTCGCGCGCCAGCCATTCGAGCAGATTGGCCCGACGTGCACGGATGCCATTGATGTTGTAGGTAGCGATTTTCAGACTATCCACAAGCGCGTCTCTCACAGGCGGTTATATCCACCTTAGCTGTGACAGCGCAGTGCGGCGTCCCGATCCGGTGCCAATGATCGGAATCAGGCCGGCGTTTCGGCGAAACGCAGGGTGAATTCGGTCACCCCGGCGTCGCTGCGAACACTCACCTCGCTGCCATGCAGCTGCATGATCGAGCGCACGATGGCCAACCCCAGGCCGCCGGTATCGCCCGGCTCGGCGCGCGATGGGTCGCAGCGGTAGAAGCGATCGAACAGCCGCGGCAGATGCTCGGGCGGGATCGGAGGTCCCAGATTGATCACGCTGACCGACCGCCAACCTACTCCTGAGCCACTGACGATGCGCACCGGGCTGTCACTGGCGCCGTAGCGCAACGCATTGGCCAGCAGGTTCGCCAGCGCCCGGCGGATCATCTCAGGGTCACCGACCAGCTCACCCTCGGTTTCGTCGAGCAGCTGAATGCCGCGCTCTTCGGCGACGCCTTCGAAGTAGTCGCACAGCTGCTCGACCAGTGCCGGCAATGCAAAGCGCTGCCGCTCGATGGCCGCAGCCGGCTGCTCGGCACGGGCGAGGAACAGCATGCTGTCGATCATCCGCGCCAGACGCTCGTACTCTTCCTGGTTGGACACCAGCAGTGCGTGATAGGCCTCGGCATCGCGGTCCTTGTGCAACAGTTGCTGGGTCTGCCCCATGAGATTGCCGAGCGGCGTACGCATCTCGTGGGCAAGGTCTTCGCTGAAGCGTGACAGCCGCGCGAAGCCCTGTTCCAAGCGATTGAGCATCTGGTTCAGCGCCCCACGCAGCGGCTCCAGTTCGCTGGGCATCGTCGAGTCATTGATGCGCAGGTGCAGATGCTGCACATCGATGGCCAGCGCCTGACGCGTCAGGTGCCGCACCGGGCGCAAGGCGCGCCGGCTGATCAGCCAGCCAAGCACTGACGCCAGCAGCGCACCGAGGCTCAACGCCCACCACAGCTTCACACGGTAGGCGGCGAGCATCTGTTCGCGCTCGACGAGCATGCGCCCGGCGACCAGCGTCAACCCCGCCTCGCCCGGCAGCCGCCGCCAGGCCAGCCGCGCTCCATCAGTATCGGTCAGCTCCGCAGCATCGCCGGCCGGCAGTGGTGGTATCGCCAGCCGCGCCGGGTTGATCTCGATCAGCGCGCGTCCCTGAGCGTCGAGCAACCAGAGCAGGCTGTCGCGATTGCCCAGCATGTTTTCGTAAAGCTGGGGACGCTGCCGAAGCGCCTCGACGCTGGCGCTGTCCTCGAGTAGGGCCTGCATGCGCTCCAGCCGGCCGAGCAGCGCCTGATCGTCACGCCAACTGATTTCCCGGTCCAGCGAGCGGTACAGATAGAGGCCGATGGCACCGAGCAGCACCACCGCCACCAGGGCGAAAGCGATGGCCAGGCGCAGGCTGAGCGAGCGCGGCAACAGCCTCACGATGCCGTCTCCAGCACGTAACCCATACCGCGCACGGTGTGGATGAGCTTGAGCGGATAGGGATCGTCGACCTTTGCGCGCAGGCGCCGGATCGCGACGTCGACCACGTTGGTGTCGCTGTCGAAATTCATCTGCCAGACCTGCGAAGCGATCTGCGCGCGAGACAGCACCTCGCCCTGGCGACTGAGCAACAGATGCAGCAAGGCGAACTCCTTGTTGGTCAGGCTGATGCGCTCGCCCTGGCGAGTAACGCGGCGGCGCAGCAGGTCCAGCTCCAGATCGGCGACGTGGAAGCGTTCGACCTCGCGCGGCGGCCCGCGGCGCAGCAGGGTGCGTACCCGCGCCAGCAGCTCGGCGTAGGAGAACGGTTTGACCAGATAGTCGTCGGCGCCCAGCTCCAACCCGCGCACACGGTCTTCCACCGCATCGCGCGCGGTGAGGAACAGCACCGGTGTATGCGTCGAACGCTTGCGCACCACCTGCACCAGCTGCCAGCCATCGAGCCCCGGCAGCATGACGTCGAGGATCACCAGGTCGAACGGCTCCTCCTCGATCAGATGTTTGCCGTCGACGCCGTTGCGCGCGACCTCCACACGGTAGCCGGACTCCTCCAAACCACGCTTGAGGTAGTCGGCCGTCTTGGCCTCGTCCTCCACCACCAGAATTCGCATCGGATCACCTCGCTGAATGTGCGCCGCAGGTCGTTGAAGAACGTCAGCGAGGCAGCCAGCGCAAGGCGAAAAGAGGCGAAAAAGCGCAGTTTACAAGTGGTAAATGAGCATTTTGAGCCTGTTTTCAACGCAGCGATGGCAACGCAGGTAGTTCTTCAACTGCCTGCTAGGTTAGGGAGTCGGCGCACTGCGAGCCATTACAAAAGCGTAATGCGCAGGCAACGGTTCTGACGGGCAGGCATCGGCACCATGCGCCCCGAAGCTCAGCCACCCAAGGAAACCGATATGCGTATCGCAGCCACACTGTCATTGCTGACGCTGGCATTACTTACCCCGGCCCTAAGCGCCAACGCCGCCACGCCAGCACCGATCACCCAGCAGAACGTCTCGCTGGCCCTGGCCGACGGCCTGATCCAGGCCACGCTGGACCAGTGCCACGCGGAAAACCGCACGGCGGTGGTCGCGGTGGTGGATCGCGGCGGCAACCTCGTGGCCCTGCGCCGCGACGACAACGTCGGCCCGCACAACACCCTCGCGGCGCAGCGCAAGGCCTACACCGCGCTGTCGAGCAAGACCCCGACCCGCCTGTTCGCCGAACGCGCCGCCGCTACGCCGGATGCCGCCAACCTCAACACGCTGGATGAATTGTTGCTGCTCGGCGGTGGCGTGCCGCTGAAGGTCGGCGACGAGGTGATTGGTGCCATCGGCGTGGCCGGTGCCGGCGGTGCCAAGAACGACGAGGCCTGCGCCATGGCCGCCATCGAAAAACTGCTGCCCTCCTCCCACTGAAGAAAAGGAAAACCCCATGAAAGCACTACGTTCAATCGCCGCCGGCTTGATGCTCAGCGGCCTGTCCGGTCTCACCCTGGCCGCCGGCAATCCGCTCAGCGTGCATGTGCTCAATCTGGAAAGCGGCCTGCCGTCACCGGATGTGCGCGTCACCCTGGAACAGCGCCAGGGCGACACCTGGAAATCACTCAACAGTGGCGAGACCAACGCGCAGGGTCGGATCACGGCGCTGTATCCCGAAGGCAAGGCGCTGGAGAAGGGCACCTACCGCGTCACCTTCATGACCGGCGACTGGTTCGCCACGCAGAAGGCCAGCACCTTTTTCCCCGAAGTTCCGGTGATCTTCGAAGCCGATGGCAGCGTCGAGCACTACCACATCCCGCTGCTGCTGAGCCCCTACGGCTTCTCCACCTACCGCGGCAACTGAGCTGCTCAGCGCACTTCCCAATAGCCCGGTGCGTTGTAGATGTCCTTCAGGTAGTCGATGAAGAAACGCACCTTGGCCGGCAGATAGCGCTGCTGCGGGTACACCGCCTGGATGTCGTAGGCCGGCAGCGCGTACTCGTCGAGTACCGTGACCAGCTCGCCACGCTTGAGCTCGGCCTGGATCTCCCAAGTCGAGCGCCAGCCGATGCCCAGGCCCTGCTTGACCCAGTCGAACAGCAGCTCACCGTCATTGCAGTCCAGATTGCCAGCCACGCGGATCGCCACCTGCCTGCCGTCGCGCAGGAAAGTCCAGCCCCGCTGCTGCCCGCCCTGCAGGTTGAAGGCCAGGCAGTTGTGCTGCGTCAGCTCTTCCAATGCCGTCGGCGTGCCATGGCGGGCGAAGTACTCCGGCGAGCCGCATACCACCCGCCTGTTCGGAAACAGCCGCACCGCCACATAGTTGGGGTCGGTCACCTCGCCGATGCGAATGCCCATGTCGTAACCGTGGCGCACCAGGTCGACCACGCTGTCGGTGAAGTTGAACGACAGTTGCAGGTCCGGATAGCGCGCCTGGAACGCCGGTGCGTGCGGGCCGATATGCCGACGCCCGAATGCCGCCGGCGCCGACACCACCAGATGGCCACGTACCGAGGTGCGGTCGTGGCTGATGCTGGCATCCACCTCATCGAAATCCTTCAGCAGCCCGCGGGCGCGCTCCAGATACTGCTCACCCAGATCGGTCAATGACAGCCCGCGCGTCGAGCGGTGCATCAGCTTCACACCCAGATGCCGCTCCAGCGCATCCAGCCGCCGGCCCATCACCACCGGGGTGACGTTCTCCTTGTGCGCAGCCGCGGCGAAGCTGCCGCAGTCGGCCACCAGCACGAAGCTGCGCAGGGTCGTATAGCGATCCATTCGATACTCCTGATATCGACAGAATTGAAGTCTCGACCAATTCCGCCAGCGAATCCAGGGCGGCATGCTTGAGCCACGTAGAAAAACTATCGAATAAGAGGTGTGATCCATGGCCCGCATGAGAGCAATCGACGCCGCCGTCGCGGTATTGCGCAAGGAAGGCATCGACACCGCCTTCGGCATCCCCGGTGCCGCGATCAACCCGCTGTATTCCGCCCTGCGGGCCGACGGCAGCATCCGCCACATCCTCGCCCGCCACGTCGAGGGTGCCTCGCACATGGCCGAGGGCTATACCCGTGCCAAGCCGGGCAACATCGGCGTGTGCATCGGCACCTCTGGCCCGGCCGGCACCGACATGATCACCGGCCTGTATTCCGCCTCGGCCGACTCGATCCCGATCCTCTGCATCACCGGCCAGGCGCCGCGCGCCAAGTTGCACAAGGAAGATTTCCAGGCCGTCGATATCGAATCTATCGCCAAGCCGGTGACCAAATGGGCGGTTACCGTTCGCGAACCGGCGTTGGTGCCGCGGGTGTTCCAGCAGGCCTTCCATGTGATGCGCTCGGGGCGTCCCGGACCGGTGCTGATCGACCTGCCGTTCGATGTGCAGATGGGCGAGATCGAATTCGACATCGACACCTACGAGCCGCTCGCCGTGTACAAGCCGGCGGCGACCCGCAAGCAGATCGAGAAGGCCATCGACATGCTCTGCGCCGCCGAGCGTCCGCTGATCGTCGCCGGCGGCGGCATCTACAACGCCGCGGCCGAAACCTTGCTGGTGGAGTTCGCCGAGACCGTCGGCGTGCCGGTGATCCCGACGCTGATGGGCTGGGGCTCGATCCCCGACGACCATCCGCTGATGGCTGGCATGTGCGGCCTGCAGACCAGCCACCGCTACGGCAACGCGACCATGCTGGAATCCGACTTCGTGCTCGGCATCGGCAACCGCTGGGCCAACCGCCACACCGGCTCGGTGGAAACCTATACCAAGGGCCGCACCTTCGTTCACGTCGACATCGAGCCGACCCAGATAGGCCGGGTGTTCGCGCCGGACTACGGCATCGTCTCCGACGCCCGCGCCGCGCTCGAGCTGTTTGTCGAGGTAGCCAAGGAGCGCAAGGCCGCAGGTCGTCTGCCGGATCGTCGCGCCTGGGCCGCCGACTGCCTGGAGCGCAAGCGCACCATGCTGCGCAAGACCAACTTCGACAGCGTGCCGATGAAGCCGCAGCGTGTGTACCAGTGCATGAACAACGCCTTCGGCAAGGACACCTGCTACGTCAGCACCATCGGCCTGTCGCAGATCGCTGCCGCGCAGTTCCTGCACGTCTACCAGCCGCGCCATTGGATCAACTGCGGCCAGGCCGGCCCGCTCGGCTGGACCATTCCGGCAGCGCTCGGTGTGGTTGCCGCGGACCCGGCGCGCAAGGTGGTGGCGCTTTCGGGCGACTATGACTTCCAGTTCATGATCGAGGAGTTGGCGGTGGGCGCGCAGTTCAAGCTGCCGTACATCCACATCCTGGTGAACAACGCCTACCTCGGGCTGATCCGCCAGTCGCAGCGCGGTTTCGAGATGGATTACTGCGTGCAGCTCGGCTTCGAGAACATCAATGCCGACCAGAGCGGCATGGAAGGTTACGGCGTCGATCACGTTGCGGTGGTCGAGGGCCTCGGTTGCAAAGCACTGCGCGTGTTCAAGCAGGAAGACCTGCGCCCGGCCATCGAACAGGCCCAGGCCTGGATGGCCGAGCATCAGGTGCCGGTGGTGATCGAGGTGATCCTCGAACGGGTGACCAACATCGCCATGGGCACCGAGATCGACGCCATCAACGAGTTCGAGGCGCTGGCCGAAGGCCGGGAAGACGCGCCGACGGCGGTTGGGCTGTTGGACTGATTCGCCCGTAACCACAACCGCGTGGAAGACGCTTCGCGCTCTTCCACGGGGCGGCCACCCGTCCTACCGGCCGCCGCAGTTATCAGCGACGGGCACCGAAGCAACCATAGGGTGGATATCGCGAAGCATATCCACCGCAACGCAACACCCAGGGTGGTCACCACACCGCCGTAATGCAGAACCGAGTTTGATCCCTACAGATCAGGAGAGAGAACCATGCCCCGCTTTGCCGCCAATCTGTCCATGCTGTTCACCGAGGTCGATTTCCTTGACCGCTTTGCCGCCGCTGCCGAAGCCGGCTTTACCGGCGTCGAATACCTGTTCCCCTACGACCACCCGGCCGAGGAGATCAAGGCCCGGCTGGACGCCAACCAGCTGACCCAGGTGCTGTTCAACCTGCCGGCCGGCGACTGGGCTGGTGGCGAGCGCGGCATCGCCATCCTGCCGGAGCGGGTCGAGGAATTTCGCGCCGGCGTGGACCAGGCCATCGCCTACGCCAAGGTGCTGGGCAACACCCAGGTCAACTGCCTGGCCGGCATTGCCCCGCGTGGCGCCGACCTCGGCCAGCTGGAAATCACCTTTATCGAAAACCTGCGCTACGCCGCGCAGAAGCTCGAGGAAGCCGGCATTCGCCTGGTGATGGAGATGATCAACACCCGCGACATCCCGCGCTTTTTCCTCAACAACACCTCCCAGGCGCAGGAGATTCGCGGCAAGGTCGGTCACGCCAACCTGTTCCTGCAGTACGACATCTACCACATGCAGATCATGGAGGGAGACCTGGCGCGGACCATCGAGAACAACCTGGCGGCCATCAACCATATCCAGCTGGCGGACAACCCCGGTCGCAACGAGCCGGGCACCGGCGAGATCAACTATCGCTTCCTGTTCGAGCATCTGGATCGCATCGGCTACCAGGGCTGGGTCGGCTGCGAGTACAAGCCGGCCACCAGCACCGCCGAAGGCCTCGCCTGGCTGAAGACACACAACGCCATCTGACCCGAACAGAATTTGAGGAGAAACGACCATGGCTAAGATCGGATTTATCGGCACCGGAATCATGGGCAAACCCATGGCAAGCAACCTGCAGAACGCAGGCCACCAGATATTCCTTTCCGAACATCATGACAAGGCACCCGCCGACCTGGTGCAGGCCGGCGCCATCGCCCTGGCCACCCCGCAGGAAGTCGCGCAGGAGGCCGAGTTCATCATCGTCATGGTGCCGGATACCCCGCAGGTCGAGGACGTGCTGTTCCGCGACCAGGGCATCGCCGCTGGCGTCAGCCCGGGCAAGGTGGTGATCGACATGAGCTCGATCTCCCCCAGCGCCACCAAGCAGTTCGCCGAGAAGATCAAGGCCACCGGCGCCGAGTACCTCGACGCCCCGGTATCCGGCGGTGAAGTCGGCGCCAAGGCAGGCACCCTGTCGATCATGGTCGGCGGCAGCGAAGCGGCTTTCGAGCGCGCCCTGCCGCTGTTCCAGGCAATGGGCAAGAACATCACACTGGTCGGCGGCAACGGCGACGGCCAGACCGCCAAGGTGGCCAACCAGATCATCGTCGCGCTGAACATTCAAGCGGTCGCTGAGGCCCTGCTGTTCGCCGCGAAGAACGGCGCCGACCCGGCCAAGGTGCGCGAGGCGCTGATGGGAGGTTTCGCCGGTTCGAAGATCCTCGAGGTGCACGGCGAGCGCATGATCAAGGGCACCTTCGATCCGGGCTTCCGCATCAGCCTGCACCAGAAGGACCTCAGCCTCGCCCTGGCCGGTGCCCGCGAGCTGGGCCTCAACCTGCCCAACACCGCCAGCGCCCAGCAGGTGTTCAGCACCTGCACAGCCATCGGCGGCAGCGGCTGGGACCACTCGGCACTGATCAAGGGCCTGGAGCACATGGCCAATTTCTCGATCCGCAAGGAGTAAAGCCTTCGAGCGCACTGAGTCGGCCTGCGCCCCCACCTTCAGGGACAGACAGACCAGGTGGTGGGATCAGCGCAACGCTCGGCACCAGTGATGCTCAAAGGGTTGGTGTGCAGGTACGCGGGGTCGGAATCATCGCATCTCCCCCACGACCAGGGCCCCGCGCGCCTGCACACCAATCGCCGTCTGCGGACGGCACCTTTTCGATTCGCCCGGCACAAGGAGTCACGGCCCTACTGCCGGGCGGGTCGATTTCAACCCTTAGCGCTTGCATTGCCGAGCCCTAAGGTCTGCAATCGTCCTCTGCAAAAAGACCCAAGGAGCCAGAGATGCCCATCGATCCCCAAGCCCTGCTGCGCCAGCTGTTCGATAGCGCCATCGAGGCCGCCCATCCGCGCCATGTGCTCGCCGACCATCTGCCCGAAGACCGCAGCGGCCGAGCCATCGTCATCGGCGCCGGCAAGGCGGCTGCGGCCATGGCCGAAGCCATCGAGAAGGTCTGGGAAGGCGAGCTGTCCGGCCTGGTGGTGACCCGCTATGAACATCACGCCGACTGCCGCCGCATCGAGGTGGTGGAGGCCGCACACCCGGTCCCGGACGATGCCGGCGAGCGCGTCGCCCGCCGCGTGCTGGAACTGGTCAGCAACCTTGAGGAAAGCGACCGGGTGATCTTCCTGCTTTCCGGCGGCGGTTCCTCGCTGTTGGCACTGCCAGCCGAGGGCATCTCGCTGGCGGACAAGCAGGCGATCAACAAGGCGCTGCTGCGTTCCGGCGCGCACATCGGCGAGATGAACTGCGTGCGCAAGCATCTCTCGGCGATCAAGGGCGGCCGCCTGGCCAGGGCCTGCTGGCCGGCCAGCGTGTACACCTACGCGATTTCCGACGTGCCCGGCGACGAGGCCACGGTGATCGCCTCCGGCCCCACCGTGGCCGACCCGACTACCTCCGCCGAGGCGCTGGCGATCCTCGAGCGCTACCACATCGAGGTGCCGGCCAACGTGCGCGCCTGGCTCGAAGACCCACGCTCGGAAACGCTGAAACCGGGCGATCCGATGCTCTCGCGCAGCCACTTCCAGCTGATCGCCACGCCGCAGCAGTCGCTCGACGCCGCGGCCGAGGTGGCCCGCTCCGCCGGTATCACCCCGCTGATCCTCGGCGACCTGGAAGGCGAAGCGCGTGAGGTGGCCAAGGTGCATGCCGGCATTGCCCGCCAGGTGGTGCTGCACGGCCAGCCGATCGCCGCGCCCTGCGTGATCCTCTCCGGCGGCGAGACCACGGTGACCGTGCGCGGTAATGGCCGTGGCGGGCGTAACGCCGAATTCCTGCTCGCCCTCACCGAAAACCTGCAAGGCCTGCCGAACGTCTATGCGCTGGCCGGCGACACCGACGGCATCGACGGCTCGGAAGACAACGCCGGGGCGCTGATGATGCCGGACAGCTATGCCCGCGCCGAAACCCTGGGCCTGCGCGCCGCCGATGCGCTGGCCGATAACGACGGTTATGGCTATTTCGCCGCGCTGGACGACCTGATCGTCACCGGTCCGACACGCACCAACGTCAACGATTTCCGCGCCATCCTGATTCTGCCGCCCTCGGCCTAGACCGAGGGCGCTCACCTGCCAGCGAGCCCGCCATGAAACCCGACAAGAAGGTCAAGATACTTGCCACCCTCGGCCCCACCACCCGCAGCATCGATGATGTACGGGCGCTGGTCGCCGCCGGGGTCAACCTGTTCCGCTTGAACTTCAGCCATGGCGAGCACGCCGACCATGCCGAACGCTTCGCCTGGATTCGCGAGGTGGAACGTGAGCTGAACCAACCGATCGGCATCCTCATGGACCTGCAAGGGCCCAAGCTCCGGATCGGCCGCTTCGCCGAGGGCAAGGTGCGGCTGGATCGCGATCAGGCCTTCCGTCTGGATCTGGACCCGACGCCGGGCGACAACCGACGCGTGAACCTGCCGCACCCGGAGATCATCGCCGCGCTGGAGCCGGGCATGCAGCTGCTGATCGACGATGGCCGCCTGCGTCTGACGGTCACCGCGCGCCACAGCGATGCCATCGACACCCGCGTGGTCGCCGGCGGCGAGCTGTCCGACCGCAAGGGCGTCAACGTGCCGGAAGCAGTGCTGGAGCTTAGTCCGCTGACCGAGAAGGATCGCCGCGACCTGACGTTCGGCCTTGAGCTGGGCGTGGATTGGGTGGCCCTGTCCTTCGTCCAGCGCCCACAGGACATCCACGAAGCGCGCAAGCTGATCGGTGAGCGCGCCTTCCTCATGGCGAAGATCGAGAAACCTTCGGCGGTGCAGCACCTGCGCGAGATCGCGCGGCTGTCCGACGCGATCATGGTCGCGCGTGGCGACCTCGGCGTGGAGGTGCCGCCGGAGAATGTGCCACGCATTCAGAAGAACATCGTGCGCATCTGCCGCCAGCTCGGCCGCCCGGTGGTGGTGGCCACGCAGATGCTCGAATCCATGCGCTTCGCCCCGGCGCCGACGCGCGCCGAGGTCACCGACGTGGCCAACGCGGTTGCCGAGGGTGCGGACGCGGTGATGCTGTCGGCGGAAACCGCTTCGGGCGACTACCCGCTGGAAGCGGTGAGCATGATGAGCAAGATCATCCGTCAGGTGGAAAGCGGCCCGGATTTCCAGGCCCAGCTCGATGTGCACCGACCGAATGCCGAGGCAACGCTGCCGGATGCCATCAGCTGCGCAATCCGCCGCATCAGTGGCATCCTGCCGATTGCGGTGCTGGTCAATTACACGGAATCAGGCCGCTCCAGCCTGCGCGCCTCGCGCGAGCGCCCGGCCACGCCGATCCTCAGCCTGACGCCGAGCACCGCCACCGCGCGCAAGCTCACGGTGGCCTGGGGCGTGTATTCGGTGGTGGATGCACCGATGCGCGATATGGAGCAGGTCAGCAGCCACGCCCTCGAGCTGGCGCGCGCCCAGGGCATGGCCGGCAGTGGTGACACGGTGCTGATCACCGCTGGCGTGCCGCTCGGCCAACCTGGCACCACCAACACGCTGCGCATCGAAGTCCTCGACTAGGTCGGCAACCCACCCAGCGCACAATGGCCAAGCGGTCAGCCCTTGGTCTCCAGCGGGTTCTGCTCCTGCGGGTAGCGATGCTCCTCCTCGATGCTGCCGTCGTCGCCGTGGACGTTCACCAGCGCAGTACGCAGCTTCATGTAGTCGCGCGTCTCATCGAGAATGTCCTGTCGATTCCCGGCTTCGAGCAACGCGCGCTGATCGCCTTCTTCGCGTAGCACCCAGCGGTCATCTTCGTGGGTGATGTGGTAGATCTCCATGGCCCTCTCTCCTGCTGTTGAATGAAATATCGCGGATCGCCCCTGGTAAGAAAGCTGTCAGCGGGCGAGGTTCGATCGTCACCGTCAAGGTAATTTCGACCCTATAAGGTCCATATCACCATGGAAAGCCAAGGTTCTTTTTACCTCGCACATCCTGCAAACCTTGATTCAAGTCAATTTTCGACCTGGAACGATTGTTGAAAGCCTCTATGGCAGAACGTTTCGTGTTCGCCCCGCGAATACAGGACGACTTTCCCATCAGAGGAGTTAGCAATGCTTTGCGCTGAACAGGCTGCCCTTATCAAAGCCACCGTGCCGCTGCTGGAAAGCGGCGGCGAGGCCTTGACCACCCATTTCTACAACCTGCTGCTCAGTGAGCATCCCGAAGTGCGCCCGCTGTTCAATCAGGCCCACCAGGCCAGCGGTGAACAGCCGCGTGCACTGGCCAACGGCGTGCTGATGTATGCCAAACACATCGACCGGCTCGACGCCCTCGGCCCGCTGGTCGCTCAGATCATCAACAAGCATGTCGCGCTGCAGGTACTGCCAGAGCATTACCCGCTGGTTGGCTCCTGCCTGCTGCGGGCGATCCGCGAAGTGCTCGGTGACGAGATCGCTACCGACGCCGTGATCGACGCCTGGGGCGCCGCCTACCAGCAACTCGCCAACATCCTTATCGGTCAGGAGGAGAATCTCTACCAGACCAAGGCCGAGGCGGATGGTGGCTGGCGGGGGGCGCGGCGTTTTCGCATTGCGCGCAAGATCGTCGAAAGCGCAGAGATCACCTCCTTTCACCTGCAGCCGGAAGATGGCGGCGCGCTGATGGACTTTCTGCCCGGCCAGTACATCGGCCTGCGCCTGGAGGTCGACGGCCAGGAGGTGCGCCGCAACTACTCGCTGTCCGCCGCCAGCAATGGCAGCGAATACCGCATCAGCGTCAAGCGCGAGCCCGGCGGCGTCGCCTCGAACGCGCTGCATGCCATGCCCGAAGGTGCCGTGCTGGAGCTGTTCGCGCCGGCTGGCGAGTTCACCCTCGAACCGGGCGACAAGCCCCTGGTGCTGATCAGCGGCGGCGTCGGTATCACGCCTACCCTGGCGATGCTGGAACAGGCTCTGGCCAGCGCACGACCGGTGCACTTCATCCACTGCGCGCGCAATGCCGGCGTGCATGCGTTCCGCCGCAGCGTGGACGCGCTGGCCGAGCGTCACGCCCAGCTCAAGCGTTTCTACTGCTATGAGGAGCACGACGGCGCAGATGCCGCGCCGGATGCCGTTGGCCGCCTGACCGAGCAACAGCTTGGCAGGTGGCTACCGGAAGACCGCGACGTGGACGCCTATTTCCTCGGGCCGAAACCCTTCATGGCTGCCGTCCGCCGTCAGCTGAAGTCACTCGGTGTGCCGGAACAGCAAACCCGCTACGAGTTCTTCGGTCCCGCTTCGGCACTCGATTGATCCATTCGGAGGCTCGCCCGGCGCGAGCCTCTCCCCGAAGGAGATTCAGTCATGCTTTATCACTCAGCTTCTCCACAACGCTTGATGGGCGCCGCAAATGCGCTGATGGTCGCAGGCATACTGCTCCTGCTGCTGGGCATCAGCGGCGCCTACCTGTTCGATCGACATCTGGCGATGGGCAGCATCATCGCGGCCCATGCGCTGGTCATCCTCGGCCCCACGGCGCTGAAAATCGGCTACGTGATGCGCCTTCTGGCCGAGCGCAAGACGAAACTTGCGGCCTGAGGCGCGGCTGGATAAGTCCGCGCTCGGATAATCGTAATTCGTTCCTGCAACTTTGCCGCTTCGCCTGTAATTTCAGTCCGCCATAGTCATACGCAACATGGGGAAAACCATTCGTCTACACTTTTGAATTCACCGAAACTCTTGCCTGAAGTCTTCCTCTGACACAGTGAGGCTGATTGATCTCTCTCTTTCAGCCGTTTGTGAACGTGTCTATCCAATTGAGGAGAAAAACACATGGCAAATAGTAATCCTGGCAACTTCGCCAACGATCGAGAGAAAGCTTCCGAGGCCGGCCGCAAGGGTGGCCACAACAGCGGCGGCAACTTCGCCAACGACCGCGAGAAGGCCTCCGAGGCCGGACGCAAGGGTGGCCAGAACAGCCACGGCGGTGGCCGCAGCAGCTAAAAGCTGAAGAAATGAAGAGGGGCAGGCGCCGTACGGCCCTGCCCTTCTTCATTTCTCCATTCAATCTTTTAAGCGAATAATCAAAAAACGAAATTGCAAAGTAATGCGATATTGCTATCCGAACGATGTATAGCCGGCGGAATTATATTTTTAAGCCGTTTGCGCAAAGCGACGGCCAGGCAGAAGCTGATATCTGCCGTTATTTTATTCATTCCCAACTTATAACGATGACCTGCATCCCTTGCCGTTTGTCGATATCATCGACAGGCATTTCAAGCTGGAGCGGTCGATGAACAGCAGCGCCTTTTCCGAACGAATCGTCCAGAGCCTGCTGGATACCGATTTCTACAAGCTCACCATGATGCAGGCAGTGCTGCATCACTATCCGAACGCAGAGGTGGAGTGGGCATTCCGCAGCCGCTCCGGTGAGGACCTGACGCCCTACCTCGACGAGATCCGCCAGCAGATCGAGGCGCTTGCCGAGCTGCAGATGACAACCGAGGAGCTGGCCTACCTCGAGCGCATCCCCTACATGCAGCCCGACTTCATCCGCTTCCTCGGTTTGTTCCGTTTCGATCTGCGTTATCTGCAGGTGAGCATCGAGGACGGCGAGCTGGTGATGCACCTGCGCGGCCCCTGGCTCCATGTGATCCTGTTCGAAGTGCCGCTGCTGGCCATCGTCAGCGAGGTGCGCAACCGCGCGCGCTACCCGGCGGTGACGCTGGGCCAGGCGCGCGACCGGCTGGATGAGAAGCTGCACTGGCTACGCAGCCAGGCCAGCAGCGACGAACTGGCCAGCTTCACCCTGGCGGATTTCGGCACACGCCGTCGTTTCTCCTTTGCCGTGCAGGCGATGGTGGTGGACCGACTGCAATGCGATTTTCCCGGCCGGTTCGCCGGCACCAGCAATGTGCATCTGGCACGCACGCGGAATGTGAAGCCGATGGGCACCATGGCCCATGAGTGGATCATGGCGCACCAGCAACTCGGCCCGCGGCTGATCGACAGCCAGGTTGCGGCGCTGGACTGCTGGGTTCGCGAATATCGTGGGGCATTGGGCATCGCGCTCACCGACTGCATCACCATGGATGCTTTCCTGCGCGATTTCGATCTGTACTTCGCCAAGCTGTTCGACGGCCTGCGTCATGACTCTGGCGACCCTCTGCTGTGGGCAGAGAAGGCCATCGCGCATTACCAGCGCCTGGGTATCGATCCGAAAACCCGCCAGCTGATCTTCTCCGATGGCCTGGACCTGGCCAGAGCGCTGGAACTCCATCGCGCGCTGATCGGGCGCAGCAATCCGAGTTTCGGCATCGGCACCGGCCTGACCTGCGACATCCCGGGCGTCGAGCCGACCAACATGGTCATCAAGATGACCGCCTGCAATGGTCAGCCGGTGGCGAAGATCTCCGACTCGCCAGGCAAGACCATGTGCCGCGACGAGGCATTCGTCAGCTACATGCGGCACGTCTTCGGCCTGGCCAATGGCTGACGGCTAGCCGCCCATGGCCAATGCCTGCGGCGGCTGGACAGCCTCCGGCTCCATGGCGCAGAGGCGATTACGCCCGCTCGTCTTGGCGTAGTACATGCGCTTGTCTGCCAGCTCCAGCAGGTCCCGGTAGTCCGCCACCTGATCGCAACGGCGCTCGGCCAACCCGATGCTCGCCGTTAGCGGCGCACCGTCCGGCCGCACGCCGAGGCCCTGGCCAACGATGCGCTCGAGCGCCAGGTGCGCCTGCTGCATGTCGGTCTCCGGCATGATCAGCAGGAACTCTTCGCCGCCCCAGCGCAGCAGGCTGTCGGAGCCTCGCAGCGTCGCAACCAGACGCCTGGCCGCCTCGCGCAGGACCTGATCGCCGGACTCATGGCCATGGTTGTCGTTGATCGACTTGAAGTGGTCGAGGTCGATGAATGCAAGCGCCAGCGGACCATCCTTGCGCTGTGCGCTGTCCCACTGCAACCGGAGGATCTCCTCGCCGCTGCCGCGGGAGAAAACCCCGGTGAGCGGATCACGGATGGCCTGGCGCACCAGCGCGAACATGAACGCCAGCTGGCTCATGCTGGCCAGGCTGGCGACGCCGGCGATCAGGATCAACAGCCAGAAGGCACCGGCGAACGACGGCCAGTTCAGCGTCGCCCAGCTGAGATAGCCGGCCAGCGCCTGGGCCAGCAGCAACAGGCTGGAGAGCACCAGATTCTCCACCAGGGTCAGCGGGAAAATGGTAAGCCCGGCCATCAGCACGAACGGCAGAAAGGCGTAGCCGGCGCCGACCACGGCGGAGAACTGCGCCAGTTGATAGCTGCCGAGCAAGGTATGTGAGGCGATGTAGAAGATGGTCGGAATGGCGAACAGGATTGCGATCGCCCGATAGGCGTCCAGCAGATTGCCGCTCGGGCGGTAGAACAACAGCAGGCAAGTGAACGCCAGGCACGCCATCATCCGAAAACCGGCTAGCGCCGCCCACAGCCTGGGCTCGAACACCATCAGATCGATCAGACTCCACAGCGGGGTGAGCACTGCGAACAGAAAGGCGAACAGGCGAACGCGGTTGACGATCAAGGTCGCGCGGCGCTGGCAGAGCAGCAGTGGATGGCGTCGCGGGCTCAGCAGATGGCGAAGCTCGCTGGGCTTGAGTTCGCTGGGCAGCAACGAGCTCAGGCGACTGCGCAGCAGGTCGAGAATCGATGGCATTTATTATTGTGCTCCCAGGCAGGGAAGGTTCTTTACACAGCGGACGGCTCCGGTTGCCGCTCGCTGCTTTTCAATATCCGTCTCAACGCATCACCGTTCGGCGGCGCATTGGGCGTCCACAGAAGCGCAAGCGCGGCGAATGGTATCAGTTGGCCATCAAAAACCCTTGAGCCAGGACAATGAAATCAAAGCTGCCAGTAACTCCTAAGAACGATCTACCGTTCGGAAAAATCGCCCTTTCGGGCGCTTATACCCGCTGGCGGCTCCCAATAGCGTGGCCGGATCGCCCGCGCATGTGCGAGCGATGCATCCAAACAAAAAGAACAATAAGGAGTTACCCGTGCAGAGCGCCCTCAAACCGCTTGCGGCAGCCGTTCTACTCACCTGCGCGACAGACGCGGCCATCGCCGATGATGGCCCGTTCAGTCAGTTCGTCGTGTTCGGCGACTCGCTGAGCGATGCTGGCAACTTTCCCGACCTGCAAAGCCCGACCCTCGGGGGCAACCCTACAGGAGGTCTGCGCTTCACCAACCGCACCGGCCCTACCTACGGTGCCGGCGAATATATCGGCGAGGTCGGCACGCAACGCCTGGCGAGCATGCTGGGCCTTCAATCGTTACCCTCCACGCCGCTGTTACCGGCAGTCCTCACAGGCAATCCGGACGGCACCAACTATGCCGTCGGCGGTTACCGCACCGACCAGATTCTCGATTCGATCACCCTCGACTCGACCGTTTCCGCGGGCGGCTCTACCCGGACCCGGCCCGGCTATCTGGTCGAGAACCCGCGCGTCGACAGCAATGCTCTGTACTACCTGAACGGCGGCGGTAACGACATCTTCCAGCTCGGCACCAACCCGGTCACGATGGCTGACGCCGCCGGTAATCTGGTGGCTGGCGTCGCTGCACTACAGGCCGCGGGCGCGCGCTACATCATCGTCTCCGATCTGCCGGACGTCGGCACCACGCCACTGGGCTTCATCACTGGCCAGGCCGCCACATTCAACTTTCTGAGCGACCAGTTCAACACCGAGCTGGCGAGCCAGCTGCAAGCCCAGGGTGGCAACTACGTGCTGGTGAACAACCGCCTGTTGCTGGCCGAGGTACGTGCTGACCTGGCTGCCTTCGGCTTCGACCCCAACGTGGCACAGACAGCCGTGTGTTTCGATGCGTCGGGCGGCACCTGCCTGCCGGACCCGACCTACAGCCTAGGCGGCACAGCACCTGATCCTAGCCGCCTGCTGTTCAACGACGCCGTCCATCCAACCACCGCTGTTCATCAGATCAGCGCCGACTACCTGTACTCGATCATTTCCGCTCCGTGGGAAGTATCCCTGCTACCGGAAATGGGCCGCTCGGCACTGCGCGCTCACCTGCAGCAACTGGACAACGAACTGTCTGCGCGGCGCGGCGACTGGCAGGCGGTCGGCGCCTGGCGCACCTTCGTCCAGGGTGGTTACAACCGGCCTGAGTACGACGGTTACGGTGGCGGTGACGGTAGCGGCCTGAGTCTGTCGCTTGGTGTTACCCAGCGTTTGAGTGAGACGTGGCTGGCCGGCGTCAGCCTGGGCCTGGCGGAAAACTCGCTGGAACTGGGCAGAAACGACTCCGAGTACGACATGCGCAGCTACCTGGCCACGGCCTTCGCCCGTTACGAATACCAGCGTCTGTTCGCCGACTTCAGCCTCAGCGCCGGGTATCTGGACTACCACGACCTCAAGCGTACGTTCGCCCTTGGCATCAGCGAGCGCACGGAAAAGGGTGACACCGAAGGCACGCTATGGGGTGCGGCGGCGAAGGCTGGCTTCAACCTGATGCAGCCAGGCGATCAACTCCAGTTCGGCCCATTCGTCGGTGCCAGCTATCAGAAGGTCGAAGTCGATGGTTACAGCGAGCAGGGCGAGCGCTCCACTGCATTGAGCTATGACGATCAGGAACTGGATTCGCTGCGCCTCTCACTCGGCCTGTTCGGCGACTATGCGCTGAGCGAACGCACGCGGCTATTCGGCGAGGTGGCGCGGGAGGTGGAGCGCGAGGACGAGGATCGGCGTGACCTGCGCATGTCGCTGAACAGCGTGTCGGGCAACAGCTTCGAGCTGCCGGGCGCGGTACCGACCGGCGACCAGACGCGCTTCAGCGTGGGCCTGACGCACCGCCTGACGCCCGGTCTGGCGCTGCGCGCCAACTACCATTACCGCGGCAACGATAACCGCGACCACGGAGTGGGGTTGTCACTGGCCTGGGACCTGTAAGGTTCGTAGAGCGCAAAGGCCGCCGTCGCGAATACGCGCGGCGGCTCTTACGCGGTTAACGTCCGTCGAGCTGACCTTGCAGATTGGCGATCTGCCCCTGCATGGAATTGATGGTGCGGGTGACCTGAGCCCGGAAGGAGTCGAACTCGGCGGTGTTGATCGCGTTTGGCGCGGGCGCCGGCCGATTGTCCAGCTCACTGCGCAGCACCAGGATGTCCTGCTCCAGCCGGCTGATCGCCTGACTCTGGTTACCGCCCTGCTTCAGCGCCGCGATGTCCTTGCTCAAGCTGTCGACCCGTCCGGCCAGCTTGCCCTGCTCGTCCAGGGTCGTTTTGAGTGACGCCTGCTCGCTGCCCAACGCCTTGACGCTCTCTGCCAGTGTCGCAGTACTCCCCTGCTGAGCCTGCAGGTCGGCACCCAGCTGCTCGAGGCGCTTGCCCTGCTCGTCCATGCGTCGATCCTGATTGCCCTGTTTGCCAGTCAGACTCTGCTGTTCGGTAGCAAAGGCCTGCTGCTTGCGGTCAAGATCGATGGCCTGTTGCTCAAGCTGCTTGATGCGCAGTTTCACCGCCTCGCTTTCCGTAGTCACATTGGACTCGGTCGCAACGACTTTCCCGCTGATGTCCTGCAGTCGTCCGGCGGCATCCTCACTGATACGCGCGAAGCTTTCCTGGGTGGCGACCAGCTGCATTTCCAGCATGGCGATCTTCTGATAACTCCACCAACCGAGCGCGCCAAGGCTGAGGAGCAAGGCCAGCACCATGACCCACAGCGGCGCCGTACTCACCTTGCCAGCAGTGCTTGCAGGGCGACGTTTCTGGCGGGAGCGCCCGTCATCCACAGGCTCATCGGCGGTTCTGCGGATCGGCTCGAGATCCGGCGCCGGATAGGGCTCCACGCGGTCACGGCCTGCGGTCAGGCTGGGAATGTTGTCCAGTTCGTCGTGAGCATCGTTGCGCATGGGGTACCTTCAATGGCGCGGTGCGAAATACAGCGCGCAGTATAACGATTCAGGGCGTGCCCATCAGTGACGGCGCGCCGGTGGAGCAGATGCACCGTGGTAGAGCAGTGCGCCGCTTGTGATACGCATCACGGTGCATCGAATGGCGCACTCGGCAGCCCCGCGAACAGGCACCACAGCGGTGACCATCGCCTACGGGCAGTCTGCAGGCCTCGCCAGCCGGGCGCTTCGCCTGCCAGATGCAAAAACCGCGCAGCAACGCCGGAAATTGGTACGCCACTTGCTCTGTCTCTCTTGCCAGCGGATAGACACTTCCGACAGGGATGTTGGGCCTTAGGGCAATTCACGAGGAACACAGCATGGAGCTGAACAAGGCGGTTATCGACTGCATGCGCAGCCTGCGACGCAGACTTCGCGATGAGCAGCAACTCGACATCCATCTCGACCAACCGGATGCGGTTACGGCAATGCTTGCCGGGTGCATGAACTCCAACGATGAGCTGACCCGCGAACTCGGACGCCAGCTCGCCGCGTTCAGTGATCGGTTGCCGGCACCACCTCCACCACGCGCGGCCAGCAGCGGCGCCACGGTACGCATTTACCGAGGCCAGCGCGTACTCGCCTGAGCGCTCAATCAACCAGTAACCAGTCGCTGGCGCAACGCACCAGATGCCGGGTCAGCTCGTCGAGCAATTGCCCGCCATTACGCCAGTGATGCCAATACAAAGGCACGTCGATCGGCGGTCCGGACAGCACATCGACCAATTCCCCGCGCGCAAGTTCGCCGCGCACCTGTAACTCCGGCACCAACCCCCAGCCAAGCCCGCTCTGCAGCAGGCGTACGAAACCTTCGGACGACGGGCAGAGGTGATGGACGAACGCCTCTCCCCCGCCGACTGCTGCCATGTAGCGGTGTTGCAGCTGGTCATCCGGGCCGAAGACCACGGCAGGCACCCGAGCCAGATCCGCAGCGGCTGCCGGTCGCTGGAAATGCCGACTGACAAAGACCGGACTGGCCAGCGCGCGATAGCGCATCGCCCCAAGAAACTGACTGCGCGCACCTGCCAGCGGCCGTTCCGCCGCGCACACGCAGGCTGCGACCTCGCCAGCGCGCATGCGCTTGAGCCCGACCGCCTGGTCTTCCACCACATGATCGAGCAGCACCCGATGCTCGGCGCAGAACGACGCCACCGCGCCCGCCCACCAGGTCGCCAGGCTGTCGGCATTCAGGGCAATACGCAATCGCTCGGGCAGGCGATTTTCGTCCAGCGCCGGGACCTGCCCTTGCAGGTCCCGCTCGAGCAAGCGCACCTGCTGCACATGGTTGAGCAATCGTTGACCCAACTCGGTCGGCCGGGGCGGCGTATCGCGCAGCAGCACCGGCTGGCCGACGCGCGCCTCAAGTAATTTGATCCGCTGGGATATGGCCGATTGCGAAAGCCCCAACGCCTGCGCGGCTCGTTCGAAACCCGCCTGCTCGACAACGGCCGCAAGCGCCGCGAGTAATTTGTAATCGAACATCAGTATTCCTAATGCACCCTGAAGAGAATTTGTTTCTCTTATAACGCCCCACTGCCCAGACTCGCCAGTAAATCGGACGAGGCGTGCGGCATGAATGCAATCTGGCAAAGCTATATCAACGGCCTTCTGGTCGCGGCGGGGCTGATCATGGCGATCGGCGCGCAGAATGCGTTCGTGCTCGCGCAAAGCCTGCGCCGGGAGCACCATCTGCCAGTGGCGGCGCTGTGCATCGTCTGTGACGTACTGTTGGTCAGCGTCGGTGTATTCGGACTGGCAGCGGTGCTGGCGGACAACCCGCTACTGCTGGAGATCACCCGCTGGGGCGGCGTCGCCTTCCTGCTCTGGTACGGTACCCTGGCGCTGCGTCGCGCGTTCAAGCCACAGAGCCTGCGCAGCACTGATGCGCAGCCGCGACCGCTGCGGGCGGTGCTGTTGGCCGCGCTGGCGGTGACGTTGCTCAATCCGCACGTCTATCTCGATACAGTGGTACTGATCGGCTCACTCGGCGCACAACAGCCCGAGCCAGGCGCCTACACACTGGGCGCTGCCAGTGCATCGACACTGTGGTTCATGACCCTGGCGCTCGGTGGCGCCTGGCTTGCGCCCTGGCTGGCCCGCCCGCTGACCTGGCATCTGATCGACCTCGGCGTCGCCGCCATGATGTTCGCGATTGCCGCACAGCTCGCATTCGCCAGCTGACGCCCTGGCGCGCGACAACCGGCCGCGCGCCATTTTTGCAGGTCGCAAGGAACGCCCAGCCCGACGGCGCGGTCCACGCAAGGCGCAGCCAGTTGTTTGCATCCGCTGCCTCGCCTCGCCAACCCCTCTGGAACCTATATTCCATACAGTTGCCGCGTGGTTTTGCCGCAGGTCGGGTGCTATGATCGCTGGCTCGCAGACATGAAGCGGAAGGCTTCAGTCTGTCTGTTCGGCCGACCGTGAACGGCCAGAGATTGCGCAAGCATGTAGCGAGCGAAGGGAACGACAGAGGTCAGGGCGGGACGCACATTCGCTCCTGCTCACCGGTATCGCCGGCACGCCTCACACGCTCCTTCCAGCTGGCCGCATCAATCCTCGACACCTGAGTAGGAGATACATCATGGCTTTCGAATTGCCGCCGCTGCCGTACGAAAAGAACGCTCTCGAGCCGCACATGTCCGCCGAGACGCTTGAGTTTCACCACGACAAGCACCACGCTGCTTACGTGACCAATCTGAACAACCTGATCCAGGGCACCGAGTTCGAAGGCAAGGATCTGGAAAGCATCATCAAGACCTCTTCCGGTGGCATCTTCAACAACGCCGCTCAGGTCTGGAACCACACCTTCTTCTGGAACTGCCTGGCGCCGAACGCCGGTGGTCAGCCGACTGGCGCGCTGGCCGATGCCATCAACGCATCCTTCGGCTCGTTCGACAAGTTCAAGGAAGAGTTCACCAAGACCGCCATCGGCACCTTCGGCTCCGGCTGGGCCTGGCTGGTGAAGAAGTCCGACGGCAGCCTCGGCCTGGCAAGCACCATCGGTGCCGGCAACCCGATGACTGCAGGTGACAAGCCACTGCTGACCTGTGACGTCTGGGAACACGCCTACTACATCGACTACCGCAACGCTCGTCCGAAGTTCGTCGAAGCGTTCTGGAACCTGGTCAACTGGGACTTCGTCGCGAAGAACTTCGCCGGCTGAGCCACCCAGCGCTAACGAAAATGCCCGCACTTGTTGCGGGCATTTTCATTTAAGGGTTAGGTGTCGCCTGCCGCTATACATTTGCAGCCCGGAAAAAAGTCGCCTTACGGTATCGGTAATCGACGCGCAATGTTTCCTTAGGATTACGCCTTTGGGCTTGCATCCTAAGACGTACTGCCGGCACAGTCGGAGCTTGCTGACTTACTGGTTTAATTGCCTTTGACGATTGCCGAATGACTAACAATACTTCCGCAACCGAGCGTCGGCACGGAAAAGGACCTTCATTTGAAGCTGGAAATGCGCAATAGCCTGTCGCGTAAGCTCCTGCGTGTAGTCCTGCTATCGGCGCTTACGGTAGGGCTGGTACTCAGCTGCGCACAGATCATCTTCGGCGCCTACAAGACACGCCAGTTGATCGAAGCCGATGCCCAACGCATCCTGCGCATGACCCGCGACCCATCCACTCAGGCGATCTACAGCCTCGACCGCGAGATGGGCGCCCAGGTGATGGAGGGGCTCTTCCAGCACGAATCGATTCGAATGGCATCCATCGGCCATCCGGACGAAGGCATGCTGGCGCTGAAGATCAGACCACCTATCGACCTACCGACACGCTGGCTGACCGATCCGATTCTCCATCGCGATCGACAGTTCTCGATTCCGCTGATCGGCAAGCCGCCTTACAACGAATATTACGGCGAGCTGCGCATAACCCTGGACACCGCCAAATACGGCCAGGAATTCATCAACGACTCCATCGTGATCTTCATCGTCGGCATCCTCCGTGCGCTTACGCTGGGCTTCGTGCTCTTCCTGATCTACCAGTGGCTGCTGACCCGTCCGTTGACCAAGCTCATCGAGCATCTGGCGCGGATCAACCCCGACCGGCCCGGCGAGCACAAGTTGCCGATGATCCGTGGGCATGAGCGCAACGAGCTAGGCCTGTGGGTGGAAACGGCCAACGGCTTGCTCGCCTCCATCGAACACAACATGCACCTGCGTCAGGAGGCTGAAGGCAGCCTGTATCGCATGACCCAGTACGACTCCCTGACCGGTCTGCCGAACCGGCAGCAGCTGCAAAGTCAGCTCGACCACATTCTCGACGAGGCTCGACGCATGCAGCGGCGCGTCGCAGTGCTTTGTCTGGGGCTTGACGACTTCAAGGGTGTAAACGAGCAGTACAGCTATCAGGCCGGCGACTGCCTGCTCAAGGCCCTGGCAGACCGCCTGCGCGGCTCCGCTGGCCGTCTCGGTGCGCTGGCACGACTGGGCGGCGATCAGTTCGTCCTCGTACTCAGCGGCATCGAGCAGCCCTACGAGGCCGCCGAGCTCGCTCAGGCGCTGCTGGACGATCTGGAAAACCCCATCGAATTCGACGGCGACCCGATTCGGTTGCGCGCCACCATCGGCATCACGCTGTACCCGGAAGATGGCGACAATACCGAGAAGCTGCTGCAAAAGGCCGAGCAGACCATGACGCTGGCAAAGAGCCGCTCGCGCAACCGCTACCAGTTCTATGTCGCCAGCATCGACAGCGAGATGCGCGCCCGTCGGGAGCTGGAAAAGGACCTCAGCGAAGCGCTCAAGCGCAACGAGTTCCATCTGGTCTACCAGCCCCAGGTCGACTACCGCCAGAACCGCATCACCGGCGTCGAGGCACTCATCCGCTGGAAACACCCCCAGGGTAAGCTGGTCCCACCGGATCTGTTCATCCCGCTGGCGGAGCAGAACGGCAGCATCATCGAGATCGGCAAATGGGTGCTCGATCAGGCCTGCAGCCAGCTGCGGCAGTGGCATGCCGAGGGCTACACCGGTCTGCGCGTTGCGGTGAATCTTTCCACGGTACAACTGCGCCACCCGCAGCTACCGCAGATGATCGGCGAGCTGCTGCAGAAGCACCAGTTGCCGGCCGAAACCCTCGAACTGGAGGTGACCGAGACAGGGCTGATGGAAGACATCGACGCGGCAGCGCACAACCTGCACAGCCTGCGGCGCTCCGGCGCGCTGATCGCGATCGACGATTTCGGTACCGGTTACTCCTCGCTGAGTTATCTCAAGAGCCTGCCGCTGGACAAGATCAAGATCGACAAGAGCTTTGTCCAGGACATCGGCCAGGACGAGGGCGCGACCATCGTGCGCGCGGTCATCCAGCTGGGCAAAAGCCTTGGCATGACGGTGATCGCCGAGGGGGTCGAAACACCGGAGCAGGAAGCCTATCTGATCGCCGAAGGTTGCCAGGAAGGCCAGGGCTACTATTACAGCAAGCCGCTGCCCGCCCGCGATCTCGACCTGCTGCTGCGCCAGTCGACGCCATTCGATCGGGCAGTCAATTCCGAGCTGCGCTAGCCCGACAGCGCGCGGCTGGCGCGCATCGCCGCCTCGAATCGCCACCCGCACTTACCCCCTGGCGCTGGCCAGTCATGAGCACATGGGCCACACTTCCAGCCTTTTATCGCCCGCGCCTACAACGAGTCCCCGATGAAACGCTTCGTACTCCTGGATACCGCCGCCATTCCCACTGGCGGCGCCTTGTGCCTGTTCGAATATGGCGATGACTTCGTCATCAAGATCCAGGGCGGAAACGGCAATCAGCTGATGAACACTCGCACCCATGGCTCAGAGGACGCGCTGGCGGAGATTCCCTGCAAACGGATCGCCGCACGGTCGCAGGCCCGCGTGCTGATCGGTGGGCTGGGGATGGGCTTTACCCTCGCTTCTGCGTTGCGCCATCTCGGGCCGGACGCCGAGGTGCTGGTCGCCGAACTGGTGCCAGGGGTGATCGAGTGGAACCGCGGTGCACTCGGCGAGAAGTCCGGCAATCCGCTGCGCGATGCCCGCGCACGGGTGCTGAACCAGGACGTCGCCGAGTTAGCCCAGGGCTTCGATGCGATCATGCTGGACGTCGACAACGGTCCCGAGGGACTGACGCAGAAGAGCAACAGTTGGCTGTACTCTGCTGACGGCCTCAACGCCTGCGCCCGCGCGTTGCGCCCGTCCGGCATCCTCGCGGTCTGGTCGGCCAGCGCCGACCGCGCCTTTTCCGACAAGCTCGCCAAGGCCGGCTTCAAGGCCGAAGAAGTGCAGGTGTTCGCCCACGGCAACCGCGGCACCCGGCATACCATCTGGATCGCCGAAAAACGCAAGCGCTGAGCCGGCCGGTTTACCAGGCCGTCACACCCAGCTGCGACGCCAGCCAGACGGCGCCAGCCAGGCACATCAGTGCACCACCGGCGGCCTGCCAGTAGAAGCGCTGCGTGAGCACTTCTTCACCGTGGCTGGACAGTACGAAAGGCAGCGCCTCCCCGGGCTGCCCCAGCTGGTGCAATGCCGGCGCGGCGCTGCTCTCGCGATGCCGATCTTCCGCCTCGAGGCGCGCCGCCAGGCGTACGCGACTCCACTCCTGCTCGTCGAGCTGACCGTCGGCGTTGCTGTCGAAACGCTGCAGCAGGCCGGCGAAATCCCCCTTCCACTGACGGATCACGTCGCGCTTGGCGGATTGCAGGTCGAGGCCCTGTCGCCCGCCGCCGCTCGTGCGGAAATCACCGAGTGCGTAAAGCGGTTCACCCTCGTGCAGACGTTCCTCGGTGTAGCGATAGCGCTTGCCGATGCTGAACAGGCCGACCCAGCCACTCGGAGCGACACCGCGCGGGTGGCGCAGATCGCCGGTCCAGACCTTGCGGAAGGCGGGATGGACCTCCGCGCCACGCGGGTCGATCAGGCATTCGCCGGTGGCATCGGCCAGGCGCAGCCAGGCTTCACTGACGCCGCGTTCGACCACACTCCAGCTGCTGCGCTTGCCGTTGGAACGGTACTCCTCGATACGGTAGCGCCACCACAGGCAGCGCTCGCCGGTCAGCGGCGCCATCGGTTGCGGCACCATCAGCTCGCGTAGCACGCCAACCAGCTCGACATACCCCTGGGCTGCCGAGCGAATGCGAGAAGTCGGGGTATCGAGCAAATGACGGGCACGCGACCAGCGACCGATGCAGATCCACGCCCCGCCGACGCAAAGCGGGGCGGCGAGAATGAGTGTGAAAACCTGGCCCGGATGCATTTCAGCCGAACAGCGCCTTGAGATCGACGTCGGCCTTCTCCGCCTCGCTGAACTGCAGCAGGGCAGCCTCCTTGAAACCGAACGTCCGCGCCAGCAGTACATCGGGGAATTGCTCGATGCGCACGTTGTTCAGGTTGACCGCCTCGTTGTACAGCTCACGGCGATCGGCGATTCCGCTTTCCAGTCCGCTGATGCGCTGCTGCAGATGGCGGAAACTCTCGTTGGCCTTGAGCTCGGGGTAGTTCTCGGCTAGCGCAAACAGCCGCCCGAGGCCGGCACGCAGACCGGTTTCGGCTTGCCCCAGCGCGCTCACATCGCCCTGCTCGCGCGCGCTGGACACGGCATTGCGCGCGCTGATCACCTGCTCCAGCGTATTGCGTTCATGCTGCATGTACTGCCGGCAGGTCTCCACCAGCTTGGGCAACTCTTCATGACGCTGACGCAGCAGCACGTCGATATTGGCCCAGACCTTGCCGACGCCATGCTTCAGACGCACCAGCCCGTTGTAGAGAATCACCGCGTAAGCGGCGACGAGAAACAGCACAACCAGCACAACCACAGCGCTCAGGCTCATAGCATCTCCAGGGACAAAGGCCGTCAGAACGCCAGCATTCTACCGGCTGCACCGAAACGGAAGAGAGAGCCTGTGCACGCATTGGCTTTGCACAAAATGAAAATCTTTCGCATTATTGATAGCTTCCGAGCAGCCCTCGGCTTCGTTCACTCGCACGCAAAGGAACCCGCACATGCTACGCACCCCCATCTGGGCAACCGCCAGCCTCCTCGCTGTGGCCATCTCACTCGCCGGTTGCGGTGAGGACAAGCCCCCCGCGAACCAGACCGCTGCCCCGCAAAGCACTACCGAAAGCGTGCCAGCCGAAAAGGCGCAGGCGCCCGATGAGAAACCGGCCAAGGCAGTCGTCAGCCACTACGCCGATCTGGCGCTGGCGGTATTCAGCGATGCCCACGCCACCGGCGTGAAACTGCAGGAAGCTGTCGACGCCCTCCTCGCCAACCCCAGCGAAGAGGCCCTGCAGGCCGCGCGTCAGGCCTGGCTGGCGGCCCGCGTTCCCTACATGCAGACCGAGGTATTCCGCTTCGGCAACGCCGTGGTGGATGACTGGGAAGGTCAGCTCAATGCCTGGCCGCTCGATGAGGGCCTGATCGATTACATCGAGGGCGACTACCAGCACGCTCTCGGCAACCCGGGCGCCACAGCCAATATCATCGCCAACAGCGAACTGCAGATTGGCGAAGACAAGGTCGACACCAGCGAAATCAACGCCGAGCTGCTGGCCAGCCTCAACGAACTGGCCGGCTCCGAAGCGAACGTCGCCACTGGCTACCACGCGATCGAGTTCCTGCTCTGGGGCCAGGACCTCAATGGCACAGGCCCAGGTGCCGGCGAGCGGCCCTACACCGACTACGTGGAAGGCGAAAGCTGCACCGGCGACAATTGCGACCGCCGCCGCACCTATCTGAAAGTCGCGACCGAACTACTGGTCAGCGACCTGCAGGAAATGGTCGAGCAGTGGCAGCCGAATGCCGAGAACTACCGCGCCAGCCTCGAAGCCGATACCGCGGAAAACGGCCTGCGCAAGATGTTCTTCGGCATGGGCAGCCTGTCCCTCGGCGAACTGGCTGGCGAGCGCATGAAAGTCGCTCTGGAAGCCAACTCCACCGAAGACGAGCACGACTGCTTCAGCGACAACACCCACAACTCGCACTTCTTCAATGCCCGTGGCGTTCGTAACGTCTATCTTGGCGAGTACAAGCGCGTCGACGGCACCACACTGACCGGCCCGAGCCTGGCATCGCTGGTTCAGGGCGTCAGCCCGGAGGTGGACAGCACGCTGAAGACCGACCTGGAAACTACCGAAGCCAAGCTGCAGGTTCTGGTGGAAAGTGCTGAGAACGGCGAAGCGTTCGATCAGCTGATCGCCTCGGACAACACCGAAGGCCAGCAGAAAGTACGCGATGCCATCGGCGCACTGGTCAAGCAGACCGCCGCAATCGAGCAGGCCGCCGGTGCCCTCGGCATCAGCGACCTCAACCCTGACACCGCCGATCACGAGTTCTGATCGGCGCCGACACGGGCGCAGCTGTTGCGCCCGTGTCGGGCTTTTCGCTGTACCCCTGCCTGGTCCCAGAGCGCGCGCTCCTCTCGCGCAAATGCAAATCCCTCTTATTCCATTACGATTAGCCTGCTAAGATTGCGCGGCTTAATTCACCGCCCCGCAGGTACTTCCGATGCGCCCGCTGTTTCGCCGCCTCTTCCCGCTGCTGGCTCTGGCCCTGGTCGCCTGCGATAACGCTGAAACACCGACTTTCTCCCAGCCCGAACCTGGTGAGGCGCTCTCCGGCGGCAGCACCACGGTGATGAAGTTCGACCAGAACGCCTACTCCATGCCTTCGGCCAATCTGGCACCGATGCGTCGACTCGACTTCAGCGTCGGCAACAGCTTCTTCCGAAATCCCTGGGTCATCGCCCCGGCATCCACCACCGCTCGCGATGGTCTTGGCCCACTGCTGAATACCAACGCCTGCCAGAACTGCCATATCAAGGACGGCCGCGGCCATCCGCCGGCACCCGATGCGACCAGCGCCGTGTCGATGCTGGTACGGCTTTCCATTCCAGCCGGGCCCGAGCATGCCGAAGTCGTCCGAGAACGTGGCATCGCACCGGAGCCAAGCTACGGCGGCCAGCTGCAGGACATGGCGATTCCCGGCGTCGCCCCGGAAGGCAAGGTACGGCTGCGCTATTCGTCCGAGCAGGTGCGCTTCGCCGATGGCACCGAGGTCGAGCTGCGTAGGCCGGAAATCGAACTGAACGACCTGGCCTATGGTGACATGCATCCGGAAACCCGGATGTCCCTGCGCATCGCGCCACCGATGATCGGCCTGGGCCTGCTCGAAGCCATTCCCGAAGAAGCGCTGCTGGCCAATGCCGACCCCGATGACCGCAACGGCGACGGCATCTCCGGCCGCCCCAACCGGGTCTTCGACCAGACCAGCCGGCAGACCGTGATCGGCCGCTTCGGCTGGAAGGCCGGGCAGCCAAGCCTCAACCAGCAGAATGCCGACGCCTTCTTCAACGATATGGGCCTGTCCACCAGTCTGCTCAGTGGCAGCAGCTGCACCGACCGGCAGACCGAGTGTCGCGCGATGCGGGACGGTGGCGAGCCGGAAGTCAGCGACGACATCCTCGCCCAGGTGCTGTTTTACACCCGCAATCTCGGCGTACCTGCGCGACGGAACGTCGACGACCCACAGGTACTCGCCGGCAAGACGCTATTTCACCGCGCCGGCTGCCAGAGCTGCCACGTGCCACAGTTGACCACCGCTGCCGACGCCGCGGAACCGGAGCTGGCCAATCAGCTGATTCGCCCCTACACCGACCTGCTGCTGCATGACATGGGCGAAGGCCTCGCGGATGACCGCGCCGAGTTCGAGGCCAACGGCCGGGAATGGCGCACGCCACCGCTGTGGGGCATTGGCCTGACCCAGGCAGTCAGCGGGCATACCCAGTTCCTGCACGACGGCCGCGCCCGCAACCTGCTCGAAGCCATACTCTGGCACGGCGGCGAGGCCGAAAAGGCGCGCCAGATCGTGCTCGGCTACGACCAGAACGAACGTACCGCGCTGCTGAGCTTCCTCGAGTCGCTCTGAATACCCATGCTATTCACCATGCTTTCCCGGCGCGAAAGCGCTGCAACCGGCCTTGCCGATGAGGACACCATGATCCGTTCGAACACCCTGCGCATCGCCAGCGGCGCTCTGCTCACCGCCTTGTTGCTGAGCGCCTGCACGCCCGCCGACCCGCAGGCCGAGACCAGCAAAGCCTTGGCCGATGGTGTATTGCTGCCGACCTACACTCAGTGGTCGGAAGCCGACCGCCGCCTGGCGGCCAGTGCGATCGCCTTCTGTGCCGACAACCAGACCCTGGACGAAGCGCATGCTGCCTTCGTGCATGCGCAAACCGCCTGGGCCGGCCTGCAGCCGCTGCTGATCGGCCCAATGGGCGAAGGCAATCTGGCCTGGCAGGTCCAGTTCTGGCCGGACAAGAAGAACCTCGTTGCACGCCAGGTCACGGCACTGCTCAAGACCAAGCCCGAGCTGACCCAGGCCGATCTGGATAACGCCAGCGTCGTGGTGCAGGGCCTGAGCGCCTACGAGTACGTCCTTTTCGACAGCAGCATCGACCTCGCCGACCCCGCCACCAGGACGCGCTACTGCCCCTTGCTGACGGCCATAGGCGAGCACCAGCAGCAGCTTGCAGCCAGCGTCCTGCAGCAATGGCAGGACAAGGACGGCATGGCCGATCAGCTGCGCAGCTTTCCCAACGAGCGTTATGCCGAACCGAGCGAAGCCATCGCCGAACTGCTGCGGGTTCAGGTCACGGCCCTCGACGGCCTGAAGAAGAAGCTCGGCGCGCCGCTCGGCCGCCAGACCAAGGGCCATCCGCAGCCGTACCAGGCCGACGGCTGGCGCAGCGACACGACCCTGAGCAATATCGCTGCCACTGTCAAAGGCGCCGAAAGCCTCTGGCTGGGTTCCGACCAGGACGGTCTGCGCGCGCTGCTCGGCGCTGAGCAGGCCGATCTGGCCAAGCGCATCGACGCCGGTTACGCCGATCTGCTGCAACAATTGAAAGCCATGTCCGAGCCGTTCGGAAAAATGCTCGCCAACGAGGAGAGTCGGGCGCAGCTCGATGCGCTGTACCAGCGGATCGACCAACTGCATCGCCTGCACCAGCTCGAGCTGGCGCGCGCCCTCGGCGTACAGATCGGCTTCAACGCGCACGACGGGGACTGATCATGAAGCGCCGCACCCTGCTTGGCCTGACCGGCGCCATGCTTGCCGCCAGCGGCATCGCTGGCTGGTCACTGACGCGTCACGACGGGCAACAGGTTTTGCTCTCCGCACGTGATGGCGCCGACGGGCAACACTACGCCGTCGGCTACCGCCTCGATGGCAGCCAGGTATTTGCCACACCGGTCGCCGAGCGCTGCCATGACGTCTACCCGCACCCGTACCTGCCGTTGGCGGTGTTCGTCGGCCGTCGCCCGAGCCGCGAGAGCTACCTGATAGATGCGCGTGACGGGCGTCTGCTGCAGGTCATGGCCTCGCCGGCCGACCGCCACTTTTACGGGCACGGGGTGTTTCACAAGGACGGCGAGTGGTTCTACACCACCGAAAACGACACCGCCGATGCCGGCCGTGGCGTGCTCGGCGTCTATCGACTGGAAGGCCGACAGCTGGTGCGCGTCGGCGAGCACGCGACCCATGGCATCGGCCCGCACCAGCTGCTGTGGATGCCGGACAACGAAACCCTGGTCATCGCCAATGGCGGGATCCGCACCGAAGCCGACAGCCGCGAGATGATGAATCTCGATGCGATGGAGCCGAGCCTGGTGCTGCTACGCCGCGACGGTACGCTGGTCAGCAAGGAACAGCTGCCGGAGCAGATGAACAGCGTGCGTCACCTCGCCGTGGCCGCCGACGGTACCGTGGTCAGCGGCCAGCAGTACGAAGGGGATGCCATGGACCGCATCCCGTTGCTGGCGATCAAGCGGCCAGGGCAGGCCTTCCAGCACTTTCCGCTGGGCGAGGCACAGCGGCAGATCATGAACCAGTACACCGCCAGCCTCGCCATCCACGACGAGCTGCGGCTGCTGGCTGTCACCGCGCCGCGCGGCAACAAGGTGTTCATCTGGGACCTGGACAGTACCGAGCTGCGGCAGGCAGCCCATGTGCCCGATTGCGCGGGCGTCGCGGCAGTCACCGAGGGCTTCGTGGTCAGCTCCGGGCAGGGCCGCTGCCGCCTGTTCGACTGCCGTGGCGAACGTATCGCCAGCACACCGCTGGACCTGCCGGCGGGGCTCTGGGACAACCATCTGCGCATCGTCTAGCTCAAGAAAAACGTCCCCCGGCCGATGATGCTGGGCAACGGCAGGGATGCTCATTTACGTTTTCTCAAATGCCGAGACTTTGCCCATGCTCCAGAAATCCCTGCGCGCGCAGATCCTCGCGCTGATCGGCGGCAGCCTGCTGCTGACGCTGCTCATCGCCCTCGCCTGCATTCGCCTGCTCAGCAACAACATCGACCACTTCCAGGCGCTGCTCGACGGCCCGCTGGCCGAAGTACAACTGATCGACGAGGCCAACCTCGAGTTCAAGGTGCAGGTCCAGGAATGGAAGAACGTGCTGCTGCGTGGCAAACAGCCGGACTCTCGCAACCGCTACTGGAGCCAGTTCGAGGCCCAGGAAGCCAAGGTGCAGAAGATTCTGGGCGATCTACTGGTACTGACCGCCGACGAACCGCAGCTGGCCAAGCAGATCGAGAGCCTGCGTAGCGAGCACCGCACTCTCGGCGTTGCCTATCGCAAGGGCCTGGATGCCTACATTGCCGCCGACAGCGACCCGCTCGCCGGGGACGCCGCGGTAGCCGGTATCGACCGGGCGACCAGCGCTCAGCTGAGCGAGCTGGTCAAACAGCTGGGCGACGCCGCCGCGCAGCGCTCGGAGACCATCCGTGCCGACGCTCAGAGCACCGCGTCCTTCGGCCCGATCATCATGATCCTCGCCAGTGTGGTGGTGGCGCTGTTCAGCCTGTGGCTGGTCAATCGCCGGATCATCGAACCGATTCGCAACCTGATCGAGCACATCGCCCGCCTCAGCCAGGGCAAGTTCGCCGACCGCGTGGATGCCAGCCGCAGCGACGAACTGGGCCGCCTTGCCGCTGCCGCCAACGTGCTGCGCGACTTCCTCGCCGACACCTTCACCCGCCTGCAGCAGAGCACCTCGAATCTGGACAGTGCCAGCGGCGAGTTGAACGCCATCGCCAGGCTGATGGCCGACGGCGCCCGCGAGCAGTTCTCGCGTACCGATCAGGTCGCCACGGCGATGCACGAGATGTCCGCGACCGCTCAGGAAGTCTCGCGGCATGCCGCCGAAGCCGCGCAGGCCGCCGACGCCGCCGACCATTCCGCCCAGCAGGGCGAAGCGGTGATGCGCGGCACCATCGCCACCATCACCGACATGAGCAACGAGATCGCCAGCACGGCAGACGTCATCCGCCGCCTGGAGGGTGATAGCGGGCGCATCGGCAAGGTCTTGGAGGTGATCCGCGGGATCGCCGATCAGACCAACCTGCTCGCGCTCAATGCCGCCATCGAGGCGGCCCGAGCGGGTGACGCCGGCCGTGGCTTTGCCGTGGTCGCCGACGAGGTGCGCACCCTGGCCCAGCGCACCGCCGAATCCACCGCCGAGATTCACCAGATCATCGATACCGTGCAGACCGGCGCGAGCAATGCCGTACGCGCCATCGAGAGCGGTCAGGCGCGCAGCGAACAGGGCGTCGGCCAGGTGACCGAGGCCGGTCAGATGCTGCAGCGCATCACCGAAGCGGTCGAGGCGATCCGCGACATGAACCGCCAGATCGCCACGGCCGCCGAGGAGCAGACCGCGGTGGCCGAAGACATTTCGCGCAACATCACCGAGATCACCTCCATCGCCACCATCAACCAGCAGAACGTCGAGCGCACCGAAACCGCCAGCCAGAACCTGCACGGGCTGTCGGCGCAACTTACCGAAGTCACCCAACGCCTTGCCGGCTGATGATCTGCGGGCGGGCCGACAGTCTGTCGCCCGCCCCACACCTGCGCTGCTTTCCGCCCCGCTCCCCCTTTACTTGGCCTCGTTTCGGGGCTAAGTTCCTCGCTCTCCGGTCCTGCTGAGTCAGGTGCCAGCAGGTCGCCGAAGCTGGCGACCGGACCGTTCGAACGGCTGCCTCGATCACGGCAGTAGACAGCCGGCTCACATCTCCAAGGAAATCGGAAAATGTTGCGCCGCATGCTGTTCATGCTGGGCGCGGTTGTCGTCGTCGTTGCGATTCTTGCCTCGCTCAAATTCAACTCGATCTATCAGCAGATTCAACAGTTCCAGGCGCCCAAGCCTGCGATCGACGTCGAAACCGAGCTCGCCCGCCGCATGGACTGGCAAAGCCGCCTGCCAGCCATCGGCACGCTCAAGGCGTCGCAGGGCATCGACCTCAGCGTCGAGATCGCCGGAACGATTACCGACGTGCAGTTCCAGTCCGGCGAGAAGGTCAGCAAGGGCCAGGCCATCGTGCTGCTCGACAGCGAGATGGAGCAGGCCAGCCTGACCAGCGCCGAAGCCGACCTCAACCTGTCGCGCCTGGAATTCCAGCGCGCGCGTAGCCTGCTGGATCGCCAGGCCATTTCGCGCAGTGAGTACGACCGGCTCAATGCCGAATCGCAGAAGGCCGCGGCCAGCGTCGCGCAGCTGCGCGCCAGTCTGTCGAAGAAGCGCATCCTGGCGCCCTTCTCCGGCACCATCGGCATCCGTCAGGTGGATGTCGGCGACTATATTGCCGCCGGCACGCCAATCGCGACGCTTCAGGACCTGTCCACGCTGTATGTCGACTTCTTCCTCGCCGAGCAGCATGTGCCGCTGCTGAAGCTCGGCCAGCGAGTGCAGCTAAAGGTCGCCGCCTATCCCGGCGAACGCTTCGAAGGCGTGATCAGCGCGCTGAACCCGAAGGTGGAAACCACTACCCGCAACGTTCAGGTGCGCGCCGAACTGGGCAATCCGGACGGACGTCTGCTGCCCGGCATGTTTGCCGACCTGCAGGTGCTGCTGCCGACCGAGACCGCCCAGGTGGTGGTCCCGGAAACCGCCATCACCTACACCCTGTATGGCAACTCGGTGCTGCTGGTGACCGAGGGCACGCCGCCGGAAGGCGTCAGCAGCGACGAGCCCTACCTGGTGGTTGAGCGCCGCTTCGTCACCACCGGCGAGCGGCGCGACGGACTGACGGTCGTCCTCGACGGCCTGGAGGGCGGCGAACAGGTGATCACCGCCGGCCAGCTCAAGCTGGACAGCGGCACCCATGTCGCCATCGCCGAAAGCCGCACGCTCAAGCTGGAAGGCTCTCAGCAGCCGGCGACCGAATAGAAAAAGCCTGTTCCTCACGCGGCAGGCCGACGCACAGCAGACTCAGACAAGGTTCCAGGGACTTCCCATGGCGTTCACCGACCCCTTCATCCGCCGCCCCGTGCTGGCGAGCGTCATCAGCCTGCTGATCGTGCTGCTCGGCATCCAGGCCTTCAACAGCCTGACCATCCGTCAGTACCCGCAAATGGAAAGTGCGCTGATCACGGTGACCACCGCCTACCCCGGCGCCAACGCCGAGACCATCCAGGGCTACATCACCCAGCCGTTGCAGCAGAGTCTGGCCAGCGCCGAAGGCGTCGACTACATGACCTCGGTCAGCCAGCAGAACGCCTCGGTGATCTCCGTCTATGCGCGCATCGGTGCCGACACCGATCGCCTCTACACCGAGCTGCTGAGCCAGGCCAACTCGGTGAAGAACCAGCTGCCGCAGGATGCCGAGGACCCGGTGCTGAACAAGCAGGCGGCCGACTCCACCGCGCTGATGTACATCAGCTTCTACAGCGACCAGCTGAGCAACCCGCAGATCACCGACTACCTGTCGCGGGTCATCCAGCCCAAGCTGGCGACGCTGCCGGGCATGGCCGAAGCGGAAATTCTCAGCAACCAGGTGTTCGCCATGCGCCTCTGGCTGGACCCGGTGAAGCTCGCGGCCTACGGGGTTTCCGCCAGCGACGTGAACGAGGCGGTGCGCAAGTACAACTTCCTCTCGGCGGCCGGCGAAGTGAAGGGCCAGTATGTGGTCACCAGCATCAACGCCGACACCGAACTGAAGACGCCGGAAGCGTTCGCCGCCATCCCGCTGCGCACGCAGGGCGACAGTCGCGTTCTGCTGGGTGATGTGGCGCGGGTGGAGATGGGCGCCGAAAGCTACAACTCGATCAGCTCGTTCGACGGTATCCCCTCGGTCTATATCGGCATCAAGGGCACACCCAGCGCCAACCCGCTGGACGTGATCAAGGAAGTGCGCGCGATCATGCCGCAGATCGAGGCACAGTTGCCGCCGGGCCTGAAGGCGACCATCGCCTACGACGCCACCGAGTTCATCCAGGCCTCCATCGACGAGGTGGTGAAGACCCTGGCCGAAGCCGCAGTGATCGTCATCGTCGTGGTGTTTCTCTTCCTCGGCTCGCTGCGCACCGTGCTGATTCCGGTGGTGACCATTCCGCTGTCGATGATCGGCGTGCTGTTCTTCATGCAGGCGATGGGCTACTCGATCAATCTGCTGACGCTACTGGCCATGGTGCTGGCGATCGGCCTGGTGGTGGACGACGCCATCGTCGTGGTGGAGAACATCCACCGGCATATCGAGCAAGGCAAGTCACCGTTTCAGGCGGCCATCGACGGCGCACGGGAAATCGCCATGCCGGTGGTAACGATGACCATCACCCTGGCGGCGGTCTATGCGCCCATCGGATTCCTGCAAGGGCTGACCGGGGCACTGTTTCAGGAGTTCGCCCTGACCCTGGCCGGGGCGGTACTGATCTCAGGCGTGGTGGCGCTGACGCTATCGCCGATGATGTGTTCGAAACTCTTGCGTCACGAAGAAAATCCGAGTGGCTTCGCCCATCGCCTGGACGAGCTGTTCGAGCGGCTCAAGCAGCGCTATCAACGGTCATTGCACGGCACGCTGAATACCCGGCCGGTGGTGCTGGTGTTCGCCGTGCTCGTGCTGGCGCTGATTCCCGCCCTGCTGATGTTCACCGAGAGCGAGCTGGCACCGGAGGAGGACCAGGGCATCGTCTTCATGATGGCCAGCGCACCGAAGACCGCCAACCTGGACTACCTGAACGCCTACACCGATCAGTTCCTGGAGATCTTCAAGAGCTTTCCAGAGTACTACTCCTGGTTCCAGATCAACGGCTTTGACGGCGTGCAGAGCGGCATCGGCGGCTTCCTGCTCAAACCCTGGGACGAGCGCGAGCGCTCGCAGATGGAGATCCTTCCCGAGGTACAGGCCAAGCTCGATCGCCTGCCGGGCCTGCAGATCTTCGGCTTCAACCTGCCTTCACTGCCCGGCACCGGCGAAGGCCTGCCGTTCCAGTTCGTGATCAACACCGCCAACGACTACGAGACGCTGCTGCAGGTGACCGAGCGCATCCGCAAGCGCGCCGAGGAGTCCGGCAAGTTCGCCTTCCTCGATGTGGACCTGGCCTTCGACAAGCCGGAGATCGTGGTCGAGATCGATCGCGAGAAGGCGGCACAAATGAGCGTCTCCATGGAAGACCTCGGCCTGACCCTGAGCACCCTGCTCGGCGAAGGGGAGATCAACCGTTTCACCATCGAAGGCCGCAGCTACAAGGTCATCGCCCAGGTCGAGCGCGCCTACCGCGACAACCCGGACTGGCTGAGCAACTACTACGTGCGCAATGGGCAAGGCCAGATGCTGCCGCTGTCGACGCTGATCCAGGTGCACGATCGCGCTCGACCGACTCAGCTCAAGCAGTTCCAGCAACTCAACGCCGCGATGATCCAGGGCTTTCCGATCGTCAGCATGGGCGAGGCGATCGAAACGCTGCAGACCATCGCCCGCGAAGAAGCGCCCGAAGGTTTCAGCTTCGATTACGCCGGCGCCTCGCGCCAGTACATCCAGGAAGGCAACGCGCTGTACCTGACCTTCGCGCTGGCATTGGCGGTGATCTTCCTGGTCCTGGCCGCGCAGTTCGAGAGCTTCCGCGATCCTCTGGTGATCCTGGTCACCGTGCCGCTGTCGGTCTGCGGCGCGCTGGTGCCGCTGTTCCTTGGCCTGTCGAGCATGAACATCTATACCCAGGTGGGCCTCGTGACGCTGATCGGCTTGATCAGCAAGCACGGCATCATGATCGTCGAGTTCGCCAATCAGCTACGCCGCGAACAGGGCCTGAGTCGACGCGAAGCGGTGGAAGAAGCGGCGGCGATCCGCCTGCGGCCGGTGCTGATGACCACAGCGGCGACGGTGTTCGGCATGGTGCCGCTGATCATCGCCAGTGGGGCCGGCGCGGTCAGCCGGTTCGACATCGGCCTGGTGATTGCCACCGGCATGTCGGTGGGCACGCTGTTCACCCTGTTCGTTCTACCGGCGGTCTACGACCTGCTGGCGCAACCGGACCGGACGGTTGCCGACGTGGTCCCGGCAAGCGCGGGCTGACTGCTGCCCGCTCGAGCCGCGCACCTCTCGGCTCAGCGTGCAGCGACACCTTGGGACAGGCCGTAAAGGAAAAGCAGCAGGTCCTGATCAGGGCGAACCACCTCATACCTGTTCCTGGCATTGGCCGGCAGCACGCACAGCGCGCGGCTTTCACTGCTCTGCACAAGCCTAGCGTTAGGCTCATTCCAGGCCGCCATGCACAACGTGGTCACTCCAAGTGCACCGACTAGAAACAATCCTCGAGCAATTTCCAGCTTCATGGCGTAACCCTTTGAGTAACAGCGAGATTCACTGACCGTAGCCTAGACCAGGGGGCAGCGGGAAAATTGCGACGAGCGGCACCGCCGGAACTGCCCCTGGACACAAGCAGCAGCGCAGTGCTGCACGGGCAGCGAAGCCGGCATAGAGTTTACCGAACAGGCAAAACCGCCTACTTCGTCAAAATCAGTTTGTTCTGGCGTGTCAGCCGTAGGCAATACTGACAGCCGTTGTGCTCGATCAACAGCTCCTGCTGATCGCCAAGCAGTTCGCGGCTCGTCAGGCTGCGCCGCAATACCGATCCGCCAGCCTTGCGTACGGAAGGTGTTGGTTGTGCTAGTTGCGTTGCGGACATCGCGTGCTCCCTGAGCTCATTCCGGTACATAGATCATCGAGCCATCCTTCAGTCGATAGGCGATCCCCGCCTTGGCTCCCTCGCCCTGGCCTATCTGGCCACTGGACTTGTAGTGCTCCAGCGTCTCGCCTTGCTTGATCAAGACTTCCATATGAGCCTCGCCAGGGTTCTTGATAAGAGTGAAATCGTCCTCGGTGAACGGATTGAGCGGGTTGTTGGCCACCGACAGCAGCAGCGCAGCAATGATCACCAGAAACACATCAATGAGATTTACCACCGAGAGAATGGGGTCATCATCTTCGGCCTCTTCCAGCAGTCGCAGGCTCATCAGACAGCCTCCGAAGCCAGCTCATGGGCCGTCGCCGTCAGCGGTGCGTTGAGGCCTCGCCCTTCTTCCCGCTGCGCCTGTTCGATCAGTACGAGTTCCTCGGCATACCAGCGACGTCGCACATTGACCACCCAATAGGTGAGCGATGCCGCCACTAACGACAGGATCACCGCAGAAAAAGCCACGGTCAGGTTGTCGCTTACCTGCGCCAGCTGCCCGCCAGCAAGCGACTTGAGCGCGGGGCCCATGGGGATCATGGTCGCGACCAGACCAAGCATCGGGGTAACACGGGTCACGATGCGTGGGGCTTCCAAGCGCTTGAAAGCGATGGTTTCCAGCTCCACCGCACTCATTTGCGGTTGCGCACGCCAGCTTTGCAACAGGTCGAAAGCGACAGCCTCACCCTGCCGACGTTGCCGGCTCTGCCAGAGAAAGGCCCCGACCGCGTAAAAGGCATAAAAGAACAGAATCAACACAGCAAGCAGCACGGGCAGCATGAATAACTGGCTCGCGCTGTACAGCGCGGTTTCGACGATCAATTGCAATGACATGGTCGAGTCTCCGAGTCGGTGTTAAGGGGAACGGCGGCGCGCCTGGCTTAGCGCCCCGCCAGCGGCGGCCAACAGGATCAACAGCAGGCCGATCAGAGCGGTGTATTCAAACGGAGCGGGCTCAACTGGCTCAGCCTCGGCTTGTTTATCCAGCCGCTGGCCCTGTACCGGCTGCAGCTCCGCGGACGGCGACGGCAGGTCCTCACTCACCGGCTGCCCGGCCGCGTTGCCGGGCGCCAGCAGACCAAAACCCGCGGCAGCACCGGCGACGTAGTCGTTGAAGCGCTGGTTGTCGCTGCGCACGTCGAAACGCTCAGCCAGCTGCTGATAGCGCTCGGCCAGTTGCTGCAAGGTCTGCGCGTCGGTGTGCCAATACTCCTTGCGCGCGGCTTCGAGCATCCGCTCGATCAGCTGGGCCTGGGCATGCGGATTGTGCTGCTCGAACCACTCGTTGATCTGCAGGTTGTACTTGTCATCCAGGTAGACGGCCTTGTATTCCTGCCATTGATCATCACGCACGGTTTCCGGCGCAGTTACCTGCCAGCCCCATAGATTGTTGGCGCTGCCCAGTACTTCCAGCGTGCCGCTGTAGCCCTCCTGCTGGACCTGCTTTATCCACCCTGGATGCAGATAACGTGTGCGCAAATCGCGTGCGAGAAAGCCAGAGGCCGTCTCGCTGCGTGGATTGCCAGCATCGCGCAGGTTGCTGATGTAAAGGGTCGGGGCGCGACCATCGAGATGCCGTACAGCCAGACCGATGCCACCGAGATACTGGAAGGGATCATCAGTGGTGAGCATGCCGTACAGATTGGACGAGCGTGAAAGCACCGCGCCTTCCACACCGCGCAATTGCTCGGCATAGAGGTTGACTTCGGATTTCTCGCCCCAGCGCGAGGCGTCCGGTCCGTATGCGAACTGCATGCGGTCCAGGTACATCCGCGCCAGTTTTTTCTCACCGCTCGCGCGGTCTTGCCCGCCCTCCTCGCCTTCACCAAAGCTGTCGCTGGCGAGGGTCGCATCCTCAAGGCCCGTGCCGTAGGCACCTGACTCCGAAGAGAAGATGCGCGTGCGTGCCGCCAGTCGCGCGTCCTCCACGGGCATGCCGGCAGCGCGCAGCTGCAGCTCTATGGCCTGGCTATTGGCGGCCACCGGGTTATTCGGCTCCTCGAGCTCGCTCGCCTGATTGGCAGCCTGCGCCAACCAGTGCATGACCTGCGGAAACTGATCGCGATACAACCCGGTGGCAGATACCACCGTGTCCACGCGAGGGCGTTGCAATTCACCGGCTGCAATTTCCTCGATCCCCGTTACCCGCCCGCCTTCATCCCACAAGGGACGAAAGCCCATCAATGCCAGAACCTGAGCCTCGAGCAGGCCGAAGTGACGCATGGTTTCCACCGACCAGAGAGTGAACGCGAGCTTGCGTGGGTACTCGCCATGGCTCTGGCGGTGCTGCTCAAGCAGACGCTCGGCTGCGAGCTTTCCTGCCTCCCACGCCTCTCGAGTGGGGATGCGCGAGGGATCGAAGCCATACAGGTTACGCCCGGTAGGTAAGCTGTCCGGATTCTTGATCGGATCGCCACCGTAGGAGGTCGCTCCATGCTTGCCCTGCAAGGCGTCGAAGAAACTGCTCAGTTCGTTATCGTTCTCCAGCTGTCGCCAGTATTGACGGGCGCGCTGTAGCAGTTCGGCAATGACTTCATCCCCCGCCCATGGCTGCCCTTCGCGTACGTGCTGGTCGAGCAGTTGCCATACCGGGGTTTGCCGCAGCTGCTCGTAGTCCACCAGCAGTAATTCCTCTGGATCCTCCGGAGCCAACGCTTCGAGCAACGGCTTGCCGAGCATCTGCTGCACCGTAAGCAGACGCAGATCGGACTCGGCCGGCACACCGAACCGCGCCAACCCCAGCGGCTGCTGCTGCAGCGCCAGGTCATGCAGATGCAGGTGCAGCTCATCGACCAGGAGCGCCATGTTCAGAGCCGAGTCGTCCAGATCGATAGCCAAGTCCTTGTTCAGATTGAGCTCGCCAGCCAGGCTACGGATGCGCTGGGCGGTAGCACTGCGTACCTCGCCCTCGGTCATGTTCAGCCACTCATGCAGCAGATCATGCAATTCGTTGAGTGAACCATGCAGACCTGCCGGGCCGAACGAAGGGGTGTTGTGGCTGAGGATCAATGCACGCCCACGGCGTTTGGCCTGCAGGGCTTCGCCGATGTTGTCGACGATGTATGGGTAGATCGCCGGTAGGTCGCCGAGCACCAAATAGGGGTAGTCCAGCACGTCCAGTCCGCGCTCTTTGCCGGGCTGCCATTCGGCGCTGCCATGCGTTCCGAAATGCACCAGAGCATCCACATTCTGTTGTTGGCGCAGCCACAGGTACGCCGCCAGGTAGCTATGCGACGGAGGCGCCTTGGTATCGTGATAGAGCGCCTTTTCACGGTCGTCCAGGCGTTCGCCACGAGGTGGCTGTGGCATCAGCAGCTGTTTGCCCAATTGCAGTCGTGGGATGGCGAAAAAGGCCTGCCCGTTTTCGCGAAATAACAAACCGGCCTGCTCAGGTTCGCCCCAACGCTCACGGATATCGGTTTGCAACCTCTCTGGCAGCGCACTGAACCAGGCCAGGTAATCGTCCAAAGGAAGCCGCGCGGCGCGGTCCCGGGCTACTAGCTCGGCGAGTGCGGCATCACGGTGGAACGGAGCCAACAGCCCGGTAAGCTCTTCGATCAGTTGCGCTTCGCTACGCACTTCAACGTCGTAACCGCGCTCGGCATAGGCTGCGAGCAGCCGCTCCAGGCTTCGTGGCACGTTGAGGAACGAGGCGCCGAGGTTCTTTTCGCCCGGCGGATAGTTGTAGAACAGGATGGCGCTCTTGATATCCGCCACTGGCAGATGGCGCAATCGCACCAGCCGCATGGCCTTGGCCACCACGGCCTGCAGCTGGCGCTCGATGGGGACGATATCGCCATCAACCTGCCGCGTGCTGGCGGCGAAAAGGGGATCGACCAGCCCTGCGAACTCCGGCTGCGCCAGGTAAAAGGGGATGTCCTGCGCAGCGAGCCCCTGCGCGTCTGCTTCCCAATCAGCCTGCTCGCCGGCTCTATAAGGCATGGCTTGCAGCACCGGGATGCCCAACGCTTCGAACTCGGCCTTGCGGCCATTGGCGTTAAGCATGATTTGCATATTGATCAGCACATCCCCCCACTGCTTGCCCCCGGCACTCAGTAATCGGGTGATCTCGCCGTTTCCCATGGCACTGGTGAACATCGGCACCGCAAGCGCGCCAGCCGCCTCGATCCGGGCGACACTGGCGTCGATGAACCCAGTCAGCCCCGAATCCATGTACGCCTTGTGAAATAGCAGGCCTATCACTGGCTGATCGTCGCCCAAGCCAACGCCCTTCCAGGCTACGAAATCGTCCAGCCCATTGAATATCCGACCCTGAGCCTGGGGGTGGTAGATACCGAACGGCGGGTGAATCTGCGGCACTGCGCAACCATCCCCTGAACCACCTGCGGTATGCGCGCCCAGCCGGCAGAAGAAGCCGGAGAAGTTGGCCACGCCGCCATTGGTGTAGTGGCTATCGAGTGCCTTGACCAGTTCCGCAGGCAGCCCATTGCTACGGCTGCCATCGCGTCGCAACCAGAGCCACGGCATTTGCTGCCCTTCCAATAGCGGCGCAGCGCGCTGTTGCGCCATTCCCTGAGCCGCGCCGTATGGGGCATCAATGATCAGTAGGTCATAACCGCCGAGCTGCTCACGGGTCGGCACCTGATCGGCATGGTCGAGCATGCGGTAGTCGAGAATGAACCCGGCCTCGGCCGCTACGGGCTTGAGCTTCTCGAACTTGCCAGCCTGTACCGGCGCCGCAGCGAGGAACAGCAGGCGTTGCTCGGCTGAAGCCGTTGTGCAAGTCAGCAGCAGGACCGCTAGCCATAACCCGCCGTGCAGCGCCCGCAAGAGTCGCAAGTGCCACGTACGCAAAAGCAGAAAGAGCCTGTGACGGGTGCTCATCAGAAGCCGGCCTCCAGCGCGAGCCAGGCCGTTCGACCTTCTTCGACGTAGCCAAACAGCTCCGACTTGTCCTCCAGACGAACGTCGCTGAGGTTGTTCAACCCGGCACGCAGGGTCAGGTGATCGTCGACACGATAGCTACCGCCAAGGTTGAGCAGGCTGTATGCAGGTGCGCGCTTGAGCTGTCCGGCGCTATTCATGAGCGTCTGGTGACCGATGTATTGCCACTCCAGCTGCGCGCCCCAGGCTCCCTGATGCCATTGCAGGCTCGGCGTAGCGCTGAATTCCGGACGCCCGGTTAACTTGTCGTCGCTGTCGCGGTCCCGCGCATCCAGCCACGTCAGGCTGCTGGCCAGGCTGAAACCGGCAGTCAACTCACGACGCAGCGACACCTCCAGACCGTCGATACGCGCGCGTGAGATGTTGTCGTACTGATAGATGCTGCGAGGGCCGACCCTCTGCAGCAGGTTGTAATAGATCAGGTCCTCGATCTCGTTACGAAACAGCGTTGCGCTGTATGCGCTGCGGGCGTCACGCCAGTCGGCGCCCAGCTCCCAGGAGCGGCTGGTTTCGGGCTTGACGTTGGCATTGCCGAGAAACGTATGGGGCCCTTCCGCACCGACATAGTTGGGCGATATTTGCTTCAGCGTCGGCGCGCGGAACGCTTCGCCGTAGCCACCCTTGAAAGTCAATTCCGGGCTGGCGCGCCACACCAGGTAGGCCCGAGGGCTGGTCTCACTGCCGAATATCTCGTGCCGATCCAGGCGTGCGCCAAGGGTCAGCGCCCAGTCCTCGGCCAGCGCAATCTCATCCTGCACATACAAGGCCTTGTGAACGGCACTATCCGAACCACCCGTGAGCCCGGCATTTTCGAGAAGCTCCTCACGACGCTCGGCTCCCACTGTCAGGCTGTGACCCTCTCCCACCTCGAAAGCCAGATTACCATCCCAGACTTTGTCCTGGAGCCGCTGCGCCCGCGTCGGCGCAATATTGTTGCTGCGCTTGTTGTTGACCTCGAATTCGGCCTCGCTATAGCGCAGCTCGCTACGCAGCCTTGACCAGTCGGCCTGCCAGGTCACGGCATCCTGGCGACGGTCCAGATCGTAGGTATCCAGGTAGTACGGCTGTGTCGGCAAGCGCGTGTTCTGTTCATGGCGGCGGCGCTTTTCATCGCTGCGCAACATGTCCAACTGCAGACGCTGGCCTGCTAAGGGATTGAACCCCAGGCGCAGATTTCCGCTCTGTCGATCCTGCCCCTCGATATCGCTGGTGGCCTTGTTTTCCGGGCGCGGGGTCGGAGCACGGCGCATATCCTCGACACCCAACGCCAAGTCGAACCACTGGCCCAGCGGCCCGCTGACACTGGCCGAAAGCTGGTGGCCATCGCCGGCTGGTCCCTCGCCTACGTCGCCGCGCATGCTGGCTGCGCCATGCCATTGTTGACCACCTTTGCGCGTGATTATGTTGATGACACCACCCACCGCCTCGGAACCATACAGCGCAGACATGGGCCCACGAACCACCTCGATGCGCTCAATCTGGTCCATGGCCACCCAGCCGTACTGATAGTCCGAATGGCCAATGGTGTCGTCGGTCGATGAAATACGCCGGCCGTCCACCAGCACCAGGGTGTGGCGGTCTTCCGCACCACGGATGCTCAGTGTCTTGCGACCGCCGACCTGCCGCCCGTTGAGGGTAAGGCCGGGGATGCCACGCAACGCTTCGAGGAGATTGCTGGCACCGCGCGCCTTGATCTGCTCGGCGGTGATCACACTCACCGACGCAGGCGCGTCGGCCACGCTGTGCTCGCTACGCGAAGCGGTCACCACAGTGGGGTTGAGTTCGGTAACAGGGGCGGCTTGAGCCATGGATGCCATCAGACAGGCAAGGGTTAACGCCGGCTTACGCATATCCAACCTCGGGCTAGATGGTCGTGGCTGGCTTGGGTGAAACACCCTGGCTGGCTAGGGGGATGCCGGCCGAACGGCCGGCAATATTGGTTCAGGGCGCGGACTTTAATATGAATAGTTCTTATTTGCAATTAAGCGTAGCGTGGCTTGATGTCACAGCTGCTCAGTCGGGCATTATTCGCTTTGCCATAAACGACAATGCCCGTATCGAACGATACGGGCATTGTTTTCAGCGTGCCTTGCGAGCACGGTTTTCACCGTTACCCGTTAGGCATTTGTACTCGACCCGAGGGCCGAAGTGGCTGGCTTACATCATGCCGCCCATACCACCCATACCGCCCATGCCACCCATATCCGGCATGCCGCCACCGGCCTTGTCGTCAGCCACTTCAGCGATCATCGCTTCGGTGGTGATCATCAGGCTGGCAATGGAAGCTGCGGCCTGCAGAGCAGAGCGGGTTACCTTGGCCGGATCGAGAATACCCATCTCGATCATGTCGCCGTACTCGTCGGTCGCAGCGTTGTAACCGTAGTTACCGCTGCCCTGCTTGACCTTATCGACCACAACGCTTGGCTCGCCACCGGAGTTGGCGACGATCTGGCGCAGCGGTGCTTCGACAGCGCGACGCAGCAGAGTAATGCCCACGTCCTGATCGGCGTTTTCGCCCTTCAGCTCGGAGATCGCCTGCAGTGCACGGACCAGGGCGACACCGCCGCCAGGTACCACGCCTTCTTCAACGGCAGCACGGGTTGCGTGCAGCGCGTCTTCGACACGGGCTTTCTTCTCTTTCATCTCGACTTCGGTGCCAGCACCGACCTTGATCACAGCAACACCGCCAGCCAGCTTGGCCAGACGCTCTTGCAGCTTCTCTTTGTCGTAGTCGGAAGTGGTGTCTTCGACCTGCTTGCGGATCTGAGCAACGCGAGCTTCGATGTCGACCTGCTGACCAGCACCATCGATGATGGTGGTGTTTTCCTTGTTCAGTACGACGCGCTTGGCGTTACCCAGGTGCTCCAGGGTAGCGGTTTCCAGGCTCAGGCCGACTTCTTCGGAAATCACGGTACCGCCAGTCAGGATTGCGAGATCCTGCAGCATGGCCTTGCGACGATCGCCAAAGCCAGGTGCCTTGACCGCAGCAACCTTGACGATGCCACGCATGTTGTTCACGACCAGAGTCGCCAGGGCTTCGCCCTCGACGTCTTCAGCAACGATCAGCAGCGGGCGGCCGGCTTTGGCAACAGCTTCCAGTACCGGCAGCATTTCGCGGATGTTGGAGATCTTCTTGTCGACCAGCAGGATCAGCGGGCTGTCCAGCTCGGCAACCATGGTGTCCGGCTTGTTGATGAAGTAAGGGGACAGGTAACCACGGTCGAACTGCATGCCTTCTACGACGGACAGTTCGTTTTCCAGGCCCGAGCCTTCTTCAACGGTGATTACGCCTTCTTTACCGACCTTTTCCATGGCTTCGGCGATGATGGCGCCGATGGAGCTGTCGGAGTTGGCGGAGATGGTGCCAACCTGAGCGATGGCTTTGAAGTCAGCGCAAGGCTTGGATTGGCTCTTCAGCTCAGCAACGATGGCGATGGTCGCCTTGTCGATGCCGCGCTTGAGGTCCATCGGGTTCATGCCGGCCGCAACGGCCTTGAGGCCTTCGTTGACGATCGACTGAGCCAGAACGGTAGCAGTGGTGGTGCCGTCGCCAGCGTCATCGTTGGCACGGGAAGCAACGTCCTTAACCAGCTGCGCGCCCATGTTCTCGAAACGGTCCTTAAGCTCGATTTCCTTGGCAACGGAAACGCCATCCTTGGTGATGGTCGGAGCGCCAAAGCTCTTCTCGATGACGACGTTACGGCCTTTCGGGCCGAGGGTCGCTTTTACCGCGTCAGCCAGGACGTTGACGCCTACCAGCATTTTCTTGCGAGCGGAGTCGCCGAACTTAACTTCTTTAGCAGCCATGTTGATTCTTCCTCAAATTCTGTTGATGGAGCGCAGTTCGCTAGAGGCGAACGCTGATCAGGCTTCGACGACGGCGAGAATTTCGTTCTCGCTCATCACCAGCAGATCTTCACCGTCGACCTTGACGGTGTTGCTGCCGGAGTAAGGGCCGAATACAACCTGGTCGCCAACCTTGACGGCCAGTTGACGGACTTCGCCGTTGTCCAGAACGCGACCAGTGCCTACAGCGACGATTTCGCCACGGTTAGGCTTCTCGGCAGCGGAACCCGGCAGAACGATGCCGCCTGCGGTCTTGGTTTCTTCTTCGCTGCGACGAATCACGACGCGGTCATGCAGAGGACGAAGCTTCATTGTCGATCTCTCCTAATAGAGTTGTTCCATGCCGATGACCTTCATCGGCGGGTTGGCAAATCCGGCGGTGCCGGTTGCGGCCCGCAACGCGAGCCGCAGAAAACGGACTGTCGAATACGACAGCGACCTTGCGGTGTCCGCTACATGCGGGCGTTCAAGAGCATTTCAAGGGGCGCGCATGAAATTTTCATGGATGAAAACGAAAAACGGCATGCCTGATGGCATGCCGAAATAGCAATGATCGACCTACCGGTCGCGGTCATCGCGCTCCCATTCACCCTCTATCACATTCGGTCGCTGTGGGTTGGAGCGCGCCTGCAGATCGTCGGCGAAAGCACGCTGACGCTGCATCTGAGCTTCGATCCGTCGATTGATCTGACGGAACAGGAAGTTGCGGGTCGGCGGGAAGAGCACAATCAGCGCCAGCACATCGCTGATGAAACCGGGCAGGAACAGCAGACCGCCGCCAATGGCCATCATCAAGCCCTGCAGCATCTCGCGCTCGGGCAGCTCGCCACGCGCCAGCCGCTCACGCGCGCGCCAAGCCGTGGCGAAACCGGCCAGCCTTAGCAGCAGTATGCCGGCGATGCCACTGAGCACCAGCAGCAGAATGGTCGCTAGCGCACCAATGGAGCCACCGACCTTGATCAGCACATACAGCTCGGCCAGCGGAAACAACAGGAACAGCACAAAGAAGATTCGCATCGATGGTCCTTGACGGAAGATCAGCTTCCAGTCCTCTGTAGATGGCGCCATAACGGGTCTAATTCAACCCAGGTAATAAAACAGCCTGTAACCGAATTATGCGCAACGCGGCTGAATCGAAGCTGAATTCGCTTCAGCCGCGCGCCATGGCGACCAGCGCCTGGCGCACCGCCAGCGGCGTTTCGCATGGCTCTGGGAAAGCCAGCCAATGCAACGCGTGGCCAATACGCAAATGGAAACCCTCGCCGTCGATTCCGGCCATTCTCGCCGCCTGGTTCTGCGGCAGTCCGGCCTGCTCGACGTAACGGGCGATGGCCGCAGCGTGGTCGTCGTTCATGTGTTCGACCATGCCCTGCTCCATCTCACCATTTTCGACCGCAAAGGGATTGGCCAGTGCGACATGATCCAGCCAGTGAATCGCGCCAAAGCCACCGATATAGCGCCAGCGCACCGGCTCCAGCACCCAGAAATCGAAGTCATGCACGCGATGGTAGTCGCGCGACTCGGGAAAGTAGCGATAGTAGCGCTGCGCAGCCAGCTCGATCGCCGCGGGCTCGTCGATCTGGCGCGCTTCGGCAAGCAGCGTGAGTCGACCAGCCGCCTGCACGTCCTCGGCGGCGCGTTCGCCCACCAGCAGCGAGCAGTGACCATCGGCCTTGAGGTTGCGCGTGTGCTGGGCGATGCGGCTGATCAGGATCAGCGGCCAGCCATTGGCGTCCAGGCAGTAAGGCACTACCGAACCGAACGGAAAGCCGGGCATGGCCTGGGAATGGGTGGAGAGCACGCCGCGGTATTCCTTGAGCAGGAGTTGTCGGGCATGCTTGCTGGCTTCGGCGCTCACCTGAGGCTCCTCGATACGGGTCCGGGTCGACGGGCGCTCAGCATAACGGTTTCCCCCGCGGGCGTCGTTCCCGCAGCAGAACGACCACATGGAGATAGGCATGCAGCTTCAAGACAAAGTCATCATCGTCACTGGTGGCGGCCAGGGCCTCGGCCGGGCAATGGGCGAATACCTGGCGAGCAAGGGCGCGCGGCTGGCATTGGTGGATCTCAACCAGGACCGCCTGGATGAAGCGGTAACGGCCTGCAAGGCGGCCGGCGGCGACGCCCGCGCCTACTTGTGCAACGTCGCCAACGAGGAACAGGTGAGCGACATGGTTGCGCGCGTCGCCGAGGACTTCGGCGGCCTGCATGGTCTGGTGAACAACGCCGGCATCCTGCGCGACGGCCTGCTGCTCAAGGTCAAGGACGGCGAGATCAGCAAGATGAGCCTGGCGCAGTGGCAGGCGGTGATCGACGTCAACCTGACCGGCGTGTTCCTGTGCACCCGCGAGGTCGCGGCAAAGATGGTCGAGCTGAAGAGCGAGGGCGCGATCATCAACATCTCCTCGATCTCCCGCGCCGGCAACATGGGCCAGACCAACTACTCCGCTGCCAAGGCCGGAGTGGCCTCGGCCACGGTGGTATGGGCCAAGGAACTGGCACGCTACGGCATTCGTGTCGCCGGTGTGGCCCCAGGCTTCATCGAGACGGAGATGGTCGCCAGCATGAAACCTGAAGCACTGGAGAAGATGACTGCCGGCATTCCGCTCAAGCGCATGGGCAAGCCGGCCGAGATTGCCCACTCGGTGGCGTATATCTTCGAGAACGACTATTACACCGGGCGCATTCTCGAACTCGATGGTGGCCTACGTCTCTGATTGCATCCCTCGCGCAAAAAGAAAGGCAGCCATCGGCTGCCTTTCTTTATATATGCACACAGGCGGAAATTGCTTACCAGCCCACCCCGAAACCGATGCTGTAGCGGGTTTCGTCGAGGTCATTGTCTGCGCCGCTGATGATGTCCTTCTGGGCTTTCATATTCAATGAGGCCCAGTCGGTCACCTTGTAGCGCAGGCCGATCTCGGCATCGAGCGCGTAGTCGGCAACATTTTCCAGCGGCTTGCCGAGCTCTCCGGTGCTGAACAACTCGAACGTCTTGCCCACCAGGTAGCGGTTGTAGTCCCACTTCATCGCGGCCAGGTAGAAGTTCTCTTTGTCACCATCGGCGAATTCATAGTCGCTGCGGTTGATCAACGCGGCCAGCGAGAACGCGCCCAGTTCGTTATCCCAGAACTGATAACCCGGACCGGTACCGATGGTGCGCTGGCGGCGAACGTCCTCGATCTGGTCACGCTTGTAGCTGAGGCGCCCCTGCCAGAACCAGTGCTCGTCGAGGAAACGGTCCAGCGCGTATTCGGCGTCCCAGTTGTCGGTGACGGTCACACCATCGCGGTACTCGCGGTTGTAGTTACCGGTACCGTTGTGGCGCCACAGGCCGTGGCGGGCCTTGGTATCGAAAGAGACGTCGTAGTCGTCGGTATCGGTTTCGGCGCGCTTGTAATCCATCGCCACGTCGATGTTGCCCTTCCAGGTAAAATCCTGGATCAGCGGCTTGGGGTGGATGATCTGCGAGATGCTCGCCAGCTCTACGGTACGCGGCGCGGCACCGTTGACCAGCGTGACCTTGCCATGGTCGGCGGCCTGCAACGACTGAGCCACCTCGCCGGTCACGTCATCCTGTTTGACCAGCAACTGCTGATCACTTTCCAGAGTAGCGATCTGGTTCCATTTCAGTGGAATCGAGCCGCCGTATTCAGTTTCGATAAGCAGCTTGCCGCCGTCGAGCACACTGATCTTGCCTGTCAGGCGATCACCGTTCTTCAGCCACACAGTGTCGGCGAACGATGGCAGGGCAACAGCGGAAAGGGTCGCGCAAAGCAGGGTTCTGGTGAGCATATATGTGCTGGAAATCTGATCGTAGGCAGTGGAAAGGCTGGCATTATCCCTATGCGTTCAGCTACAGCAAGCAAAGACCGCCGAATGGAGCACGAGTTCGATAGCAACCTGCCATTCTCCCTACCGGAACCCCTCATGATCGATCATTCGCCACTGCTGCCGCCCTCAGCCGACGTCGAAACGCGTCGGGCTGCTGTCTATCTGGTGATGTCGCAAATTCCGCCCGGCAAAGTTGTGAGCTACGGCGAGCTGGCAGCCATGGCCGGCCTCGGCCGCGCTGCCCGCTGGGTTGGCCGCCTGATGTCGCAACTGCCTGATGAGACCACCCTGCCTTGGCATCGGGTAATCGCCGCCGGCGGCAGGCTCAGCTTGCCTGCCGGAACGGCAGCTGGGCACGAGCAGCGTATGCGTCTGCGCGCCGAGGGGCTGACCATTGTCAATGACCGGGTGGACATGCGTCGGCACGGCTGGCATTCGACGGAGCACAGCGGTTAGAGTGCGCCCTTCGTCCAAACTGTACAGAATATCGATGTATGTCCCGTGAAACCTGGCGCGATGCGCTAGCCGCCTACGCCAGTCCCGCCACGCTGGCCCTGCTGTTGCTGGGTTTCGCTGCCGGTCTACCCGCTGTCCTGGTGTTCTCCACGCTTTCGGTGTGGCTACGCGAGGCCGGCGTCTCCCGGGAAACCATTGGCTTTGCCAGCTGGATCAGCCTGGCGTATGCCTTCAAGTGGGTCTGGTCGCCGATGCTCGACCAATGGCGCCTGCCCTGGATCGGCGCGCTAGGGCGCAGGCGCTCCTGGCTGGTGCTGTCCCAGGCCCTGATCGCGGCCGGCCTGATTGGCATGGCGCTATGCAACCCTCAGCACAACCTCACTGTGCTTATCGCGCTGGCAGTAGTAGTGGCGTTCTCCTCAGCAACGCAGGACATCGCCATCGACGCGTATCGCCTGGAAATTGCCGAGGACAAACTTCAGGCAACACTGGCTGCCAGCTACATGACCGGTTATCGGGTCGCCATGCTCCTCGCCAGCGCCGGCGCCCTGTTCCTCGCCGAATGGCTGGGCTCGAGCAGCGTCGACTACAACCAGGCAGCCTGGACCACGACCTACCTAGCGTTCGCCGTGCTGATCATCCCCGGCTTGATCACCAGCCTGGTGATCCGCGAGCCAGACGCAGGCACACCGCTGCCCAACGAGCCCTCTCGCTACAGTTTCAACCACCAACTCGCCGCAGTCGGCCTGATGCTGGTTCTACTCATCTCGGTGCCGGCAATGATCAACGCGCTGATTGCCGAGGCATGGCCGCGGGCAATGCTGTATGCGCTGTTCATTCTTGGCACCGCGTCTCCGGTAGGCCGTGCGCTGCTCGTTCCGGTGCGCCATATCTTCGGCCAGGCTAGCCAGCGGCAGCGCCCGCTACGTTTCGACTTCGCGCATCAGGCGGTATCAGTGATCGTGCTGATCATCCTGATGGTGTCCACCACCGGCATGTTCCAGTCCTACTGGGGCGGTTACTGGCCACGCGGGACCATGTATCTGTTGATCTGCTGGGGCTGCCTGTCGGCACCTGGGCGCATCCTGATGGGACCAGTGCTGACGCCAATCACCGACTTCATCGTCCGCTACCGCTGGCAGGCATTGCTTTTACTCGGGCTGATCGCCACCTATCGAATGTCGGACACGGTAATGGGCGTGATGGCCAACGTGTTCTACATCGACCAGGGCTTTTCCAAGGATGAGATTGCCAGTGTCAGCAAGCTCTTCGGGCTTGTCATGACGCTGCTTGGGGCAGCATTTGGTGGCTTGCTGATCGTGCGCTTCAGCATTCTGCCAATCCTCTTCATCGGCGGCGTTGCATCGGCGGCGACCAATCTGATGTTCATGCTGCTGGTGGAAATGGGCGCGAACCTGCAGATGCTGATCGTCACCATCTCCTGCGACAACTTCAGCGGCGGCCTGGCGTCGACCGCATTCGTCGCCTACCTCTCCAGCCTGACCAATCTCAAGTTTTCTGCCACTCAATATGCGTTGCTCAGCTCACTGATGCTATTGCTGCCGCGCCTGCTCGGCGGCTACTCCGGCGTGATGGTGGAAAAGCTTGGCTACAGTGATTTTTTCCTGGTCACCGCGCTGCTCGGCATTCCGACGCTGGTGCTGATCGCCTGGCAGTGGTCGAGAACCAGGCAGCAGCCAGACGAGCCGCAGCGCGAAGCCACCTCAGAACAGCCCTGAGAGAAAACCAAGAAGCCGGCAAATGCCGGCTTCTTTCTGTCCGCACGACACGATCGCGTCAGCTCTGTACCAGATGCACCACTCGCTGCGGGAATGGGATACCGACACCCGCCGCAGTGAGCCGCTCCTTGGCCTGCTCAGTGAAGCTGAAGGTCACCGGCCAGAAGTCACCAGTCGCCACCCATACGCGTAGCGACAGATTTACCGAACTGTCGCCAAGCCCGGTGACAAACACGACCGGCTCTGGCTCGCGCAGGACACGCGGATCCTCGGCAATTTCCAGCAGGACTTGCCGTGCCAGCTTGATATCGCTGCTGTAGTCGATGCCGACATTGATATCCGCACGGCGCCGCGGCTCGCGGGAGAAGTTGGTGATATGCCCGTTGGAGAGCGCGCCGTTGGGCACTACCACGGTCTTGTTATCCCCGGTCTTGAGCACGGTATGGAAAATCTGGATGGAATTCACCGTACCCGCGATACCCTGCGCCTCGATCCACTCACCGACACGGAACGGCCGGAAAAGCAGGATCAGCACGCCACCGGCGAAGTTCGCCAGACTGCCCTGCAAGGCCAGGCCTATCGCAAGGCCGGCAGCACCGATTACGGCAATGAAGGACGTGGTTTCCACGCCGATCATCGACGCTACGCTGACCAGCAGTAGCACCTTGAGCACTACGCTGGCGAGGCTGCCGATAAAGCCATGCAATGTCGGGTCAACCTTGCGGCGCTGCAACAGGCTGCTGACCTTGCCGGTCAGGGTGTTGATAAGCCACCAGCCGAACAGGAATGTCAGCAGCGCAAGCGTCACCTGCGCACCGTATTGCAGAACGACCGGAAGCCAGGATTCGGAAAGACCGACCAGATAGTCGACGCTCAGGTCCATGGAGATACTCCTTAGAGAGGGCGGTGCCCGTGAGCGACGGGCACCGTTTGAAGCGAGGGATGGATGCGCGCCTGGGCGCGGAAGAAATCAGTCGCGGAAGTTGTTGAATTGCAGCGGCATGCCGAATTCATGGCCGCGCAGCGCGGCAATGGCTTCCTGCAGGTCGTCACGTTTCTTGCCGGTCACGCGTACCTGTTCACCCTGAATGGCAGCCTGCACCTTGAGCTTGGCGTCCTTGATGTGTGCGACGATCTTTTTCGCCAGCTCCTTTTCGATCCCTTCACGCAGCACTACTTCTTGCTTCGTGCTCTTACCGGATGCATAGGCATCCTTGATTTCCAGACACTGGATATCGATCTTGCGTTTGACCAAGCTCAACTTCAGGATCTCGAGCATCTGCTCCAATTGGAACTCGGCATCCGCCGTCAGCTGCACGGTCAGATCCTTTTGCTCGAAGCTGCCTTTACCGCGCAGATCGTAACGTCGATCCAGTTCCTTCATGGCGTTGTCGATCGCGTTGGTGACTTCGTGCTTGTCCAATTCGGACACCACGTCGAACGAGGGCATGGGATTCCTCCACTATGTAGCGCGACGGGCCGCATGAGCCGAGCGCGCGTGTCTTGACGGTTGAGAATGCGCGGTCATTATAACGATTCGACGTGTCAGCGCCCGCCCCTACGGCAAGTGACAGGACGTCCCCCTTCAATTGATTGAGCTTGCCATGCCCAACCCCCACCTGAGCATCCTCGTAGTCGATGATGCCAAGTTCTCCAGCGTAATGATCGGACGAGCGCTGAGCAAAGCCGGCTACCAAGACATCCGCTTTGCCAGCAGCGCAGCTGATGCACTGGCACAGCACGCTCAGCGGCCCGCTCACGTGTTACTCGCAGATTGGCTGATGCCGGAAATGGATGGCCTCGAACTCACCGGACTGATACGCCAACGTGACGCCGTGGGCGGCCATTACAGCTACGTCATCCTGCTTACCGGGCGCGACAGCGAAAATGCCCTCGGCCACGCGTTCGACCATGGCGTCGACGACTTCATCAGCAAGTCGGCAATGAACGAGCAGCTCCTGCCGCGAATATTTGCCGCTGACCGACTGTGCGGGTCCCTACAGAAACTCAAGCAGGAAAACCATCAGCTGGCGGAAAACGTCGCCAACCTTGAACAACACAGCCTGCAAGACCCACTGACGGGTCTGGGCAATGATCGCTACCTGCACCAGCGGCTGGCCGCCAGCCTGCGGCAGATGGAAAACCGCGGCACGGCGCTGTACTACCTGCAGATTGGCCTACCGGAAGCCGAGACGCTGCGCGAGCGTTACGGCGAAGCGGTATACGCTGAAATTCTCTGTGCTGTCGCAGCCCGCCTGCAACAGCTCGTCCGCCCGCTGGATGTAGTGTGTCGCATCGGTGAGGCTCAGTTCGGCCTGCTCGCCCTGGTCGACGATCTCAAGGGATGCTCGCCGAGCAGCTTCAAGCGCCTGCACGAAGGTTTGAATCTGAGAGCATTGAAGATTAGCGAGGGCTTCGTTTCGATCAAAGCTGGCATCAGCCTGATCAGTCTGGATACAGATGCTCTACCCATCACACCGGAGGCAATCATCGAACGCGCAGCGTCATTGTTGCCGAGCGCCTACAGCACCGGCCGCATCGTCCCTTTACGCCTGAAGCAATCGGCGTGACGCCTTGAGCTGGCACATCCTTGGCGCCGGCGCCCTCGGCAGCCTCTGGGCAACGCGCCTGGCTCGATCCGGCGTGCCGGTGCGAATCATCCTGCGTTCCGCACAGCGCCTCATCGACTATCAACATGCCGGAGGGCTGACGCTGAGCGAAGCAGGCCAGTCCAGCTTCCACTCCATTGCGGCCGAGTTGCCCGACGCGACAACGCCGATCCAGCGCCTGCTGGTCGCCTGCAAGGCTTACGACGCCGAAGCAGCGATTGCCCAATTGTCGCCGCGCCTCGCCAACAGCTGCGAAATCCTCCTGCTGCAAAACGGCCTCGGCAGCCAACAAGCCATTGCTGAACGCTGGCCGCAGGTACGCTGTATTTTCGTGTCGAGCACCGAAGGTGCCTACCGCGACGGCCCCATGCAGGTCGTGTTCGCCGGGCGCGGCCAGAACTGGCTGGGTGACCCGAACGGCGGTAGTGTGCCGAGCTGGCTGGGCGACCTGGACCAGGCCGGCATTCCGCAAATATGGAGCAGCGACATCCTCACACGACTGTGGCGCAAGCTGGCGCTGAACTGCGCCATCAACCCGCTGACCGTACTTCACGACTGCCGCAACGGCGAACTGCTGCAGCATCGCGAACAGCTCGCAGCGCTTTGCGAAGAGCTCAGCACATTGCTCGAGGCAAATGGACAAGCAACCGCAGCCATCGATCTGCACGGCGAAGTGTTGCGGGTGATCGAAGCTACCGCCGTCAACTACTCGTCCATGTACCAGGATGTGCGGCTCGGCAGGCGCACCGAAATCGACTATCTGCTGGGCTACGCCTGCCGCAGCGCGTACTCGCTGGGGCTGGTGGTGCCACTGCTGCACGACCTGCACCGTCAGCTGCGCGAACACCTGAGCCTGCGCGGATTGCCCACGGACTGAGCCGCGGCTACCCTGCAGAATCACTCTACCGCTTCGTGCCCGCCAATGATCCTGCGTCAGCGCCTCGAAAACCTTCCCGTCGGCCGCAAGCTGCTGCTCGCCCTGCTCGTTCTGCTTGCAGCCGTTCTGCTGGTATCCAATCTCGCCTTCATCAGCGCGGCCTACTGGATCTCGCGGCAAAGCGTAGCGCCACAGGCGATGCACACCCTCGGTGAACTGTTCGCCACCGAAGAGCTGAGCGCTCGTGCGCTGTCGTCACCAGAGGCTGCCAGTGCGTTGCTTAAGCGCATGGAAGGTTACGCGCCTTTACGGGCAGCAATGATCTATGACCGTGACGGCAACAGCCTCGCCCAGCTGCAGCAAGGGGAGCGTCTGCGTCTGCCAGAGCAACTGAGCGAGGTTGCGCACTGGAGAGCCAGCGAGATTCGCGCCAACCTGCTGGTCCGGCTGCCGCAAGCGGATGGCAGCACCGGCCACCTGCTGATGGTCGCCAGCAGCGAGCTGCCCGGCGCGTTCTATACCGGTACGCTGACCGCGAGCCTTGCGATCCTCGTCGCCAGCCTGCTGCTTTGGGTCTTGGTCGCGCGGCAGATCCGCCAGCTCATCACCCGACCGATTCGCGATCTTGAAGCACTGTCGCGCCAGGTCACCCGCGAAGAGGATTACTCGCTGCGGGCCAAGCCGGGCAATCAGGATGAGATCGGTAGGCTGGCCGATGCCTTCAACACCATGTTGTCGCGCATGGAGGCGCGCGAGCAGCAGCTCAAACGCGCCCGCGACGATGCCCAGGATGCTTTCGACCATGCCCAAGGGCTGGCCGAAGAGACACGCCACTCCAATCGCAAGCTGGAGCTGGAGGTTCAGGTACGCAGCAAGATCGAGCAGAAGCTCACCGGCTTTCAGAAGTACCTCAACAGCATCATCGACTCGATGCCATCGGCACTGATTGCCCTCGACGAGCAGCTCTACGTCACTCAATGGAACCAGGAGGCGAGCGCACTTTCCGGTACGTCACTGGACGATGCATTGAACCAGCCGGTCTTCGTTGCCTTCGAGCCGCTCAAACCGTTTCTCGCACAGATTCGGCGCACCTCGGAACAACACGTGGTGGCGAAGATCGAGCGCGTGACCTGGCTGCGTAACGACGAGCCGCGCCACTATGCGCTGACCTGCTATCCGTTGACAGGCGCCGGCGGCCGAGGCGTGGTGATCCGCATCGACGACATCACGCAGCGGATCAACATGGAAGAAATGATGGTGCAGTCGGAGAAGATGCTTTCGGTCGGCAGCCTGGCGGCCGGCATGGCTCATGAGATCAACAACCCTCTCGGCGCCATCCTGCACAACGCACAGAACATCCGTCGCCGGCTTTCGCCTGAACTTGAGCGCAACCGAGAGGCGGCCGAGGAAACCGGCGTGCGCCTTGAGGCAGTCAACCAATACCTGCAGCGCCGCGAAGTCCCGCAGCTGCTCGATGGTATCCAGCAGGCAGGTTCACGCGCAGCGAAGATCGTCAGCCATATGCTCAGCTTCAGTCGCATGAGCAACCGTCAACTGGCCGAGTGCCACCTGCCGGTGCTGATCGATCAGGCGCTGGAGATTGCCGGCAACGACTTTGCGCTGATGGAGGGATTCGATTTCAAGGCCATCGATATCGTCCGCGATTTCGACCCGCGAATAGATCGCGTGCCCTGCATCGGTAACGAGCTAGAGCAGGTGCTGCTCAATCTGCTGAAGAATGCCGCTCAGGCTATCCATACCCATCAAGGAGGCGAATCGGGACAAATCATTCTGCGTACTCGCCTGAATCCACCGTGGGCCGAAATCCAGGTGGAGGACAACGGCGGCGGGATTCCGGAAAATGTGCGCAAACGCATCTTCGAACCATTCTTCACCACCAAGGAAGTCGGCCAGGGAACCGGACTGGGCCTTTCCGTCTCGTATTTCATCATCACCAACAATCATCAGGGTCAGATGGAAGTGCAGTGCCAACCCGGCCACGGCTCTACCTTCACCCTGCGTCTACCGCTGAGCTCGCCCAGCGAGCCGGCCACGGCCTGAACAAGGAATAAAAGCGCATGGGCAATCGACTGTCGAAGATCTACACACGCACTGGCGACAGCGGTGAAACCGGGCTCGGCGACGGCCGCCGGGTAGCCAAGGATCACCCGCGAGTGGAGGCCATGGGCGAGGTCGATACGCTCAACAGCCAGCTCGGCCTGCTGCTCGCTGAACTGGCCGAGGCGCAGGTGCAATGGCCAGCTCTCGACGAGCTGATCAGCGTGTTCGCCCCCTGCCAGCACCGTTTGTTCGATCTCGGCGGTGAACTGGCGATGCCTGACTACCAGGCACTGCAGGACACGGAAATCGAGCGACTGGAACAGGCCATCGACAACTGGAACCAGGAGCTCGGACCGCTCAAGGAATTCATTCTGCCGGGCGGCTCCAGATTGATCGCCCTCGCCCACCTCTGCCGCAGCATGACGCGCACCGCCGAGCGCCGCTGCCAGCAGCTGAATACCAGCGAAACCATACGCCCGGTGTTGCTGGCCTATCTGAACCGGCTCTCCGACGCGCTGTTCGTCGCCGCCCGGTTGATTGCCAGGCGTCAGGGTTGCGGTGAGATACTCTGGCAGCCGGCGACTGCGACCGAAGCGAATGGCTGAGCAGAGCGCTGCACAACAGGCAAGGCGCCGCGACGGGCTGCATGCGGCCTGGGAAGCATTCATCGTCTTGCTGGTCTGTATAAACTTGGTGTTGATCCTGTTCGACAGCCTGTTCGCCCTGCAACCGGTCAATGCCGCCCTAGCGAGCCTCATGCCGCAGCTGCATGAGCGTTACCAGCACACCATCCATGCGAACTTCCAGTACATCGATCTGGGATTCGTGGCGATCTTCGTCCTTGATGTGCTGCTCGGCTGGACCGTGGCGCTTTTCGAGCGCCGTTACGCACGCTGGTATTACTACCCCTTCGCCCACTGGTATGACGTGCTTGGTTGCATCCCCTTGGCAGGACTGCGCTGGCTACGGGTGCTACGCGTGGGTACGCTGCTGATTCGCCTGCAGCGTCTGGGCCTGATCGACATGCGCGGCTGGGCCGTCTACGGCGTGTTCAGCCGCTACTACTACATGCTGATCGAAGAGCTCTCCGACCGGGTGATGGTGCGGCTGTTCGGCCGCCTGCAGCAGGAGATCGGCGCCAGCGACGACCTGTCGCGTCGTCTGTTGCAGGAGGTGGTTCGTCCTCGCAAGCAGCGTGTGCTGAACGATATTTCGCGACGCCTGCAGGATATGCTGGAAACCGGCTACCGCGACAATCGTGGCGCCATCGAGGGTTACGTCAATCAGCTGATTCATCAGGCGCTGGCAAGCAATCCGGAGATGAACAACCTGCGCCGGCTGCCCCTGGGTAATCGGTTGGCTGCAACACTCGACGATGCGCTGGGGGACATCGCTGCGCGGCTGTTGCAGGGGGCCGTGGAAGGCATGCGCGGCCCGCAGTTCCAGGCACTGGCGGGCAATCTGGCTGACGAGTTCTTTGATGCCTGGGTGTATCAGGATGAGCAGACCGACCTGGCGCTGGAAGAACTGCTGGTCGACGTCATCGAGGTGCTCAAGCAACAGGTGCTCGACCGGCGCTGGAGCCGTTTCGTCGGCCCAACACCGCCGCCGACACATCCGCAATGAACGGAATCAGCAGCCCGAGAACGCTCACCCCACTCAGCAACCATCGATAGGCTCGCTCGAATAACGCCGCCTCGGCAGCCGGACTCATTGCCGGCGGGCTGAAATCCACCCTTGCCGGCACTCAGCGCTGGCCTCTTCCGACAACACTCTCTGCCGCCCAAGGTCAGGACTCTTCGACTGCCTTGAAGCCCTCAGCGGATTTCTCGTCGAGACGCGCGCCGATGATCATCTCGGTCGCCCAATTCACCAGAATCGAGGTGTAGGCCTCCTGACAGCGCTCGTTGCTCAAGGCGTGGTCTGCACCATCGATGATGCGGTGAGTCAGTGAATGGGTGCTGTGAAAGGCGGCGCGGTAACTCATGATCGTTTCGTGAGGCACGAATGTGTCGTGCTCGGACTCGACGATCAGTACGTCGCCGCGAAAATCGGCACATGCCGCCAGTGCGCGATTCTCCTTCGGCAATACCCGCCTGCTTCGCAACTGGTTGAGCACGTCACGATCGAGCTGCCGCTTGGGTACTTGCCATTCATCGTCGAGGTACAGCGCCGGCACGCGCAGGGCCAGCCACTTCACCGATCGCAGCGAAGTGAGGATCGCCGCGAGGTAGCCACCGTAGCTGGTGCCCACCACGGCGATTGCTGCTGGGTCGATATGCGGATGCTGGGCGAGCAGATCATAGGCCGCCAACAAGTCATCGAGATTCTGCTCGCGGGTCACCGTCTCCTGCTGTGCGCGAGTCTGCGCGTGCCCACGCAGATCGAACGACAGACAAATACAGCCAAGCCCGGCAATGCCCCGCGCGCGGCTCAGATCGCGCTGTTGACTGCCGCCCCAGCCGTGCACGAAGAGCACCCCTGGCATTTTTTCCGGAGGGGATAGAAAGGTCCCAGCGATATGTTCATCGCCCACCAGAATGTCGACCATCTCGCTATGCGTCGCCATATTCCTCCACCATCACGCACTTGGTAATGAATCCAACATCTGCGTCTTCGTCCCGATACAGCACGCTCGCCCCGGCCGGCACGCTCTGCTGTTGCCCATAGAACTCAAGCGAAGAGGCCCGCACGGCCCGCGCGGAGGCGCCCTGCTTGAATATTTCCAGCGCGGCTATCTCCGCGCTGCTTGCACCACCTATACGCCATGACTGCTCAAGAACGCCGGAACGTGGCTGACCACGGCCATCGATGCCCTGCGCGATATCGTAATTGCGGCGAGAAGCAAAGAACTGCCGATAACAGGCCGACGCCGCTTCGTCATAGACCTGGGCCTGACTGACCGCCAGACGTGTCGTCTCCGGCAGATCCAGCGCCAGCAGCGCATCGAAATCACCGTCGACGACCACCAGATCGGAGCCGCCATAGACCTCGTTGCCCGCGTTGTCCTGAGTCAGACGTTGCGTGCCGTAGTAACTCGCCAGCCGTCCGCCGACCCGCACCTGACCGACACTGAAAGTGGTAACACGATCCAGATGCGCCTCCAGGACCAGGCCGTACTCGGCCAACTCCTTCTCATCGAGGGCAAACAAAGCCTGATCCAGGGAATCACTGTCATTGACGCGCTGCTGCCCACGCCCGCCCGTGGCGCGCACCGGCTTGATCCGCACCGCCCCCTCGCGCAGCAAGCGCCGACCAGCATCACGCGCATCCTCGATGCTGAAGGCGCTGTATCCCGCCAGTACGCTGCCCTTGACCTGGCTGCTGAACTCCCGCGACCAACCCACCGGAGCAACGGCATCCGGGCGCACCAGCGGATGGGTGATCGCCTTGGTCTCGACAAAAGCCTGCGGCACGACACCGCCAAACAGATCACCCTCTTCGTTCAGCCCCAGCGCCTGGGCTTCGCGTAGGCCGATTACGGTGCCTGAGGGCACCAGATAAGGCTGGGCCTCATAGCGCCCCGCCGGGTCGTACTCACCGCCATAACTCAAACCCAGCAATGCAGCGAGGCGCTCGGCCAGGGCCGCATGCACGACTTTCTCATGCTGTGGCTCACGTAAGCGGTTGGCATAGGTCACGACGACCCTACGTGAGCGCTGCAGCGTTTCCGCATTCATCATATTGGTGGATAGCTCCATGGACTGCTCAAGATGCACGCTCGTGCCCCACGGCTATCGAGCGCTCGCCCCCGGTCTGAGCCGTAGCGCGGTATACCGGAGTAGACCGCAGCAGGTGCTCAACGATCCTCGGCAGGCAGCGCAGTCAATCGGAGTGCAAGGCAAAGCTGATTTCAGCCCCCGCCCGCCGGACATAAAAAATGTCCGCTGTCAAGTCTTTGGCGCAGGGATGCATCGGCGCGAAAGGTCTTATGGGGCAACAGGTTAGGCCAGATTTCGGCCATCGCGTACGCTTGTCTCTTTTCGAGCTAGGTGCCGGATAGGCGCTTCGCGGCGGCAAACCCAGGGGCGGCACAGCGGGCAAGGTCGCATCGTCATCATAGCCCTAGCGTGTCACAAACCACCTCTCAAAGCGAAAGCGCAGCCCTCGGGCTGCGCTTTCATCGTGCGCGTATGGCGGATGCGTCTGCATCGTCAACCAGGCTTAGGGGCTGCGGCCTTGCCCACACTTCCCTTCCTGAATCCTCGATCCCCCGCCATAAAGGCTTCGAGCATGTGCGGGATCAGCGTGGCCGCATCAACCGCTTCGCCATACGCCTGCGCGTGCAGCGCGGCGTAGGCATCGAGGTCGGCTTTCAGGCTGGCCGGGCAGGAGAAGGTCAGCTTCATGACTTCATGGCGAGGCAGAGGGCCAAGCCGCAATTTCCTGGTCGTGCTCATCGTGAAGTTCCCTTGTTGAAAAAGAGCGGCTGATAGGCACGCAACACCAGATCGCGCGCCACGATGATCCGCACCGGCAAGCCGGGCCGGCTGGTCAAGGTCGGCTGGATGTTGAGGTTGCGCCGGGTCATCTCCTGGCCGACCTGATTGATGCTGTCCTGCGCGCTGTCGCGCCCGGCGATGATGATGCGATCGCCGTCCTGCCGGTTCTCCGGCGCGGCCAGCTCGGCGCCGATGCCTAGCAGCGTGGTCAGCGCCGCGCCGGCAAAGATGCGATCCCAATGCCAATCCACATCGTCTTCCAGGCCGGCATAGCCGGCCGGGTCGGTGCCGGCCAGGTTGTCGAGCGTGAGCGATGACGTGTCCGGCAGGATGATCCGGTTCCACACCACCTGCACCCGGCTCTGCCCGTAGCTGACCTGGCTGTTGTAGCGGCCCAAAATGCGCGAACCCTGCGGGATCAGCAGGAAGCGCCCGGTCGCCGTGTCATAGACCGGCTCCGTCACCGTGGCGATCACGTCGCCCGGCAAGTCCGACTTGATGCCGGTTACCAAGGCACCTGCGATCACCGTTCCGGCCATGACCTGGTACGGCGAAGCCGGCAGGGTCAGGTTGCCGGAATTGCGGGTTTCCGTAGAACCACCTTTCAGAAAAGCCTCTTTCTGGTCTTGCCGGTTCTGCACGGCGGTCGGGTCGGCAGGCAGGGCCGCCGTCGAAGCCGGCCCTGCGGCCATCGGGTCGAAGGCCGCATTGGCGGCGAAGCCCGGCGCGGCGGCGACCTGCGACTGCGCGACCGGCGCAGCCGCCTGCGCACCCGAACGGAAGAACACGGACGAAGCCGCGGCCGCTTCGGCTTCCTTGCGCAGCGCGTCGTTCGGATCGTGGCCGGGGGCCGCATAGGCGGCCGTCACCGGCTGCTGCGACTTCACGATGGCCGGGCCGAGATCGCCCGGCAGCGGCGGCCCCAATTCGGGAACGGCGGGCGGCAGCTTCGAGTAATCCGCCGGCAGCGCATCCAGCCCTTCCGACTTCGAGACGCGATCGACGTTGTAAAGCTCGGCCTGCTCGCTGGCTCCGCGCCTCTGCGGTTGCAGCGACCACATCAGCGCGCCGAGCACGGCGACCGCGAGGCCGCCGGCAAGGATGGCCAGGGTGCGCCGGTTCAGGCGCGTGACCGGGCGCGGCTGCGCGCGCAGCGCCACCGCCTCGGGCGCGATCTTGTCCGCCGCCTGCGGCGTGGCGAGGTCGGGAGTGTCGTCCTGGCTCATGGTCAGTTCCTCCGCGCCACGCCATCGGTGCGCTCGATGCGTACCACGTCGCCGCCATCGCCGCCCAGGCGCAGTTCAGCCGCGCCGAACAGCCGATCCACGATGTAGTACGGCGAGCGGAAGCGGTAGTTCACCAGTTGCCCGTCGCCCTGCGCACCAATGACGAATAAGGGCGGCAATTCGCCTTGCGCGATGCCGGGCGGGAACTGGATATAGACCTTCTCGCCGTCGTCGAAGGCGCGCAGCGGCTTCCACGGCGGATTGCTACCGCTGACCGCGTAGCGGAAACGGATCTTCTCCAGCGACAAGCCAGTATCGACCGGCGCGGCGGCGCTGGCCGCCTGCGACTGGCGCTGCAAGGCCAGCATCCGGTCTTTCGGATAGTCCCAGGACACCGAGGCCATCCACGCCTTTTCCGTCGAGGTCAGTTCCAGCAGGTAGGTGCGTCGGCTGGTGGTGATGACCAGATTGGTTTTCAGGCCCGAGCGGATGGGCTTGACCAGCACATTGACGCGCAGCGCTTCGCCGCTGCCGCTGGACGTATCGCCCACGATCCAGCGCACGGTATCGCCAGCGGCGACCGTCATCAGTTCCTCGCCGGGCTGCAAGGAAACCACGGTCACGCGCCCCGGCGCGGCATAGACCTGATAGAGCGCGCCGTCCGTGAAGGGCCACACCTGAATCGCATTGACGTAGCCCTCGCGGGTCGGCGCGATGCGCGCCTCGGCGTTGGCGCGCGAAACGCGCACCTTCTCGTCGGCTGGCTCCGGCGCAGCCGGGGCCATATCGACCTCCGGCAGCGGCTTCAACTGCGCGGGCAGCGCCAGCGGCTCGGGGACGGCCACGACTTCGACCGGCTTGGGCGGCTCGGGCAGCGGTTGCGCCTGCACCGGCCCATCGAGCGAAATGACCGGAGGCGGCTTGCCCTGCGAGGCGCAGCCCGCAAGGGCAAGCAGGATCGACGGCAAAGCGTAAAAGCGGAAAGGCAGGTTCATGGCTTGGCTCCTTCGGAAGAATCCAGTTCGCGGCTCCACGCCAGGCCATTGACGTAGATGCCCAAGGGATTGCGGCGCAGGCGTTCTTCGGTGCGCGGGGTTTGCAGGACGATGGACACCACGGCCGTCCACCGCTCCAGCCCGGCGGCCGCGCCGTTGACATAGCGGCGTTCCGTCCAGCGCACGTTGAATGACGTGTCGCTTGCGCGGACGACACTGGTGATCTGCACCGTCACCGACTCCTTGCCGATGCGCGCGAACGGGTCATTGGTGCGGGCGTAATCGTTGAGCGCGGCCGCGCCTTTGTCGGTCGTGTAGTCGTAGGCGTCGAGCCAGTTCTGCCGCACGACGATGGGATCGACGGACAGCGAGCGAACCATCGTCACAAAGCGCGCCAAGTGGTGTGCGATCTGCGCATCGCCTGGCCGGTACGGCGTGGCGGCTTCGCCTACGGCGCGCACCTGGCCGGCTTCATCCACCTCGATGACATAGGGCGTGACGATGGACTGCGCCGAGCGCCACACCAGGCCACCGGCCATCAGCAGTGCCAGCACTAGACAACCGAACGCCATGAGACGCCAGTTCTTCGCCTGTACGCGGGCCGAGCCGATACGGTCGTCCCAAACTTGGGCGGCGGATTGGTATGGGGTGGCAGGCTGCGGCGTGTCGGCATAGCGCACCTGCGGTCGCTTGAATCGCATGGGTTTCTCCTTGAAGGTCAGGTATCGGAATCGCGCAGGCTCGGGCCTTGCCCGGAGCCGCCGCCGTCGCCCCCGCGAAGCGTGTGGGCGGCGGTGGTCGCGGCATGGGTGATTTGCTGGCGGCGGTGCATCCGCTTGGCCCAGGCGGGTTGTTCCTGCTTGGGCGAGCCGGCAGCACCGTCTGCTGCTTCGCCAGCGGCGGCCTGGCCTGCGCCAGCAGCGCCAGCGCCTGTGCCGTTCCAGCCGGCGCGGAATGAATCGGCCACCTTCTGCCCGGCAGCGGAAGCGCCAGACGCGGCGCGGCGGCCCGCCGCCTGTGCGCCCGTCTTGGCGACATTGCCTAGGCCAGCCGCTGCACCCCTGGCCCCGCCGCCAGCAGCGGCGGAACCGGCCTGGAACGCCGAGCGGGCGCTACCAGCCGCCGAGGTCGCGGCACGCGCACCCGCGCCGGCCAGCTTGGCGGCGGCCGGGGCCATGCGCGCTCCAGCCATGACCGCGCCGCCCACGCCAGTAGCGGCGGCGCCGATGGCAACACCCGTGCCGACAGCACCAACCGCCGCGCCGGCCATCGCGCCCGCGCCGAGTTGCGGCGCACCGGACACGAGGCCCGTGGCGATGCCGGGGCCGAAGATGCCGAGCGCCAGCAAGGCGAGCGAGGCCAGCATCACGACCAGCGCGTGGTCGATGGATGGCTCGTCGGGGTGAACCTGGAACTCCGTGAACAGGCCCGATCCGATGCCGACGATGACGGCCAGCACCAAGACCTTGATGCCTGACGACACCACGTTGCCGAGTACCTTTTCCGCCAGGAAGCTCGTCTTGTTCCAAAGCGCAAACGGGATCAGGACGAAGCCGGCCAGCGTCGTCAGCTTGAACTCGATCAGCGTGATGAAAAGCTGTACCGCGAGCACGAAGAAGCACAGGATCACCACCAGCCAGGCGAGGAACATCACCACGATGGGGTCGATGTTCACGAACACCTCGGGGAAGCCCGCCATGTCGCCGATCTGTTCCAAGATCGGCGCACCCGCGTCGATGCCGGTCTTTGCCAGTCGCCCCGGCTGAAGAAAGTTCTCCATCGTGATGGCCGAGCCGGTGGCAGTGATGCCCAAACCGGCGAACGAGCGGAACACGATGCTTGCCAGCCAGTTGAAGTTGCCGATGATGTAGGCGAAGGCGCCGACGTAGAGCACCTTGCGAACCAGTTTGGCGATCACGTCCTCGCCTTGGCCAGTCGCATGGCTCATGGCCCAGTACAGTCCCGCGATGGTCATGTCGATGACGATGAGCGTGGCCGTCAGGAACGCCACCTCGCCTTGCAGCAGTCCGAAACCGGAGTCGATGTAGCGCGAGAATGTATCGAGGAACTTGTCGATGATGGTCACGTCATTCATGGCGTGTCCTCCGTAGCGGCGAGCGGCGCATCACCAGCGTCATCGGTGGGCGTGTCGAAGCTCGCCGGGATCGGTGGCAGGTCGGCCAGCGAGCCGTATTCGTCCGGCCCGGTGTGGCCGGCGAAGAAGCGCCGCCGGAAGGCGTCGGCGGCGGCGCGGCAAGCGTCTTCGCCCACGGCCTGCCGGTCGGCCGCGCATTGCGCGCGTAGCGCCTTGAGCCGCACGGCATCGGCGGCCAAGGTCGCGGCCAGGTGTTCGGCCGGTTGCTGGCCGCACGCGGTCAGCAGCACGGCCAGCAACGAAACCGGCAGGACGTGAACGCATCGCATGGCCGCCTCCTGTCAGTTGTTGTAGAAGTTGACGGACTGCGGCGTGTACGGCGTGCCGGTGCCGAGGAAGCGCCGCCGCACTTCGCGGGCGCGCTCGGTGGCCGCCGCCTGCCGCGCCAGTTCCAGCGAGGCCGCCCGGTCTTGCGTGATCTGGAGCTGCTGGGCCTGGATGGACTGCTTGGCCTGCAAGGCGAGAAGCTGGTTCGTCGCCTGCATGGCTTGCAGCGCGCCGGTGGCCGACTGGCTCTGGCTCACGAGGTCGGCCAGTGCGCTTTCGTCTTGGGCCAGGTTCTGCGACACCTGCGCCTGCATCCGCATCGCGGTGTGCAGGCCGTTCAAGGTGTTCTTCCAACGCTCTTGCGCGTCGCGTAGCATCTGGTCGCCGCTCACCGTCGCTGCGTACTGCTCCGGGTACAGCCGGGCGAAGGTGGCATCCATGCTCTGCACGTCGTAGGCCAGGCCGCGTGCCTCGGTGATCAGGCGCTCGGTAGTCGCCAGTGTCGAGCGCAGGCGATTGACGATGTTGAAGTCGAGATTCGCTAAGTTGCGCGCTTGGTTCATCAACATCTGCGCTTCGTTCTGGAGCTGATTAATCTGGTTGTTGATCTGCTCCAGTGTGCGCACGGCGGTCAGCGTGTTCTGCACGAAGTTGGACGGGTCGAACACCGTCAGTGCGGATGCAGGCTGTGAGGCCAACAGCGACACCGACAGCACGGTGGCGAGCGAGGCAGACAGCAAACGGTGCTTGGTATTCATGGTGAAACCTCCAGTGGTGGGGAGTTGAGGAAAGAAGCCGCCGCCGGTGAGGACGGCAGCAGGTCGGCGGCCCAATCGAGGCCGCGATGGCGCAGCCACGCGCCGGCGAAGCCGGGAGCGCCGGCCTGCGTCAGCACGCGATCCATGTCGCGTTGGTCTTGCGGGATGGAAGCCCCGGCAAAGGCCAGCGTGGCTGGCCCCAGGTCGAGGTCGAACAGGCGATTGCCCAGGCGCGATTGGTAGTAGTAGTCACGCTTGGGCTGCGCGGTCGCCACGATCTCGATCTGGCGCGCGTTCAGCCCAAAGCCTTCGTAGATCGTGCGAATCTGCGGCTCGGTGGCCTGCGGGTTAGGGAGAAAAATCCGACTGGCGCAGCTTTCGATCACTGCCGGGGCAATGCTCGAATCCTTGATGTCGGCCAGCGACTGGGTGGCAAAGATGACGCTCACGTTCTTCTTTCGCAGCGTCTTCAACCATTGCCGGATGCGGGCGGCAAACACCGGGTCATCGAGGAACAGCCAGGCTTCATCGAGTATCAGCAGCGTGGGTGCGCCGTCGAAGCGTTCATCGAAGCGGGCGAACAGGTAGCCCAGCACGGCCAGCACCGCCGCCTTGCTGTGCATCAGCTCTTCCATCTCGAAGCCCTGCACGCTGCCGGAGCCCAGTCGGTCGGCATCGGCGTCCAGCAGCTTGCCGTGGGCACCACCCAGCACATAGGGTGCGAGCGCCTGGCGCAGTGCGTTTGATTGCAGCAGTACCGACAGGCCCGTCAGCGTGCGTTGCTCCGCTGGCGCACCGGCCAAGCTGCCTAGTGCCGACCAGATCGCAGCCTTCTCGTCCGGGCCAATGACGACACCTTCATGCAACAGGCGGCCTTCCACCCATTCGGCGGCCCAGGTGCGGTAGCCCTCCTGGTCGATGCGGGCCAATGGCTGAAAAGCAATCGCCCCGTCATTGCCGAGGTCGTAATGCTCGCCGCCCAGCCCGAGGATGGTGGCGCGCATCGAGCGGCCCATGTCGAAGGCGAAGATGCGCGAGCCGGGATAGCGGCGAAACTGCATTGCCAGCGTGGCGAGCAGCACCGACTTGCCCATGCCGGTTGGCCCGGCGACCAGCGTGTGGCCCACATCGCCGATGTGCGTCACCAGCCGGAACGGCGTCGCGCCATCGGTGCGGGTGACGATCAGCGGCGGGCCATCCAGATGCGCGTTCTTCTCCGGCCCGGCCCACACGGCGGACAGCGGCATCATGTGCGTCAGGTTCAGCGTCGAGACGATGGGCTGGCGCACATTCGCGTAGGCGTTACCGGGAATGGACGACAGCCAGGCATCCACCGCGTTCAAGGTTTCGGGGATGGTGACGAAGCCGCGCCCCTGAATGACGCGCTCTACCATGCGCAGCTTCTCGTCGGCCACGGCAGGGTCGGTGTCGAGCACTGTCACGGTAGCCGTCAGGTAGCCGAAGGCCACCTGATCGCTGCCCAGTTCTTGCAAGGCGGCGTCTGCATCGGCGGCCTTGTTGTTGGCGTCGGTATCGACCAGCGGGCTTTCCTGCTGGAAGATCGTTTCACGCAACAGCGCGACGACATTCTTGCGCTTGGCGAACCACTGGCGACGCAGGCGTCCAAGCTCTTTTTCCGCTTCGGCTTTGTCGAGGCAAAGGAACCGGGTTGCCCAACGATAGCCGAAGCCCAAGCGGTTGAGGTCGTCCAAAATCCCCGGCCAAGTCGAGGTCGGAAAGCCTCGCACCGACACCACGCGCAGGTGCTGATCGCCCAGCATGGGTGCCAGACCACCGACCAGCGCGGAGTCGGCCAGCAATGCGTCGATGTGGAATGGCACCTCGGGTACGCCGACGCGGTAGCGCCGCGTGGACACCGTGGCGTGCAGGTAAGTCAGTGTCTGGCTGTCATCGAGCCAGGCAATCTCCGGCATCACGCCGTCGAGCAGGTCGAACACGCGATCCGTTTCCGCCACGAAGGCTTCCAGCCGACCCTGCCAGTCCACGCCATCGCCCGGCGCATTCTCATAGAGCATCTTGGCGGCACGGGCGCGGGATTCTTCTGGTGGCAGGTAGGCCAGCGTCAGGTGATAGGCGCTCTCGTAGTGGTGGCCGGATTCCTCGAAGGCTGCACGGCGTTCTTCCTCCACCAGCCAGGACAACGGCTCGGGGAAATCGGAACGTGGATAGCCCGCCGCTGCGCAGCGCTCGGCTTCGATGAACAAGGCCCAGCCCGACCCCAGGCGGCGCAGTGCGTTGTTCAAGCGTGCCGACGTGGCGATCAGCTCGCCTTGCGTGGCGCTGTTCAGATCCGGCCCGCGAAAATGTGCCGTGCGCTGGAACGAGCCATCCTTGTTCAAGACGACGCCCGGCCCGATCAGCCCGGCCCAGGGCAGCCAGTCGGCCAGCAGTGCGGGCCGCTGGCGGTATTCGGCAAGGTTCAGCATGTCGGCACTCCCCTATGCGTCCAGCAGCGGCTTGTGCTTGATGTGCCGGGCGAAGACCTGCATGAACTGCGGATCGACGCGCGCGCCCCAGACCGCCAGCGAATGGCCGGCGATCCAGAGCACCACGCCGGGAATCCACAGTTGCAGGCCCAGCCCGACGGCGGCGGCCAGCGTGCCGTTGGCAATCGCCACGGTGCGCGGCGCACCGCCCAGCAGGATCGGCTCGGTCAGCGAGCGATGCAGCGGCACTTCAAAGCCCGGAAGATCGGTGGCCGTGCTCATACGACGGCCCCGCCGGAGAAGCTGAAGAACGACAGGAAGAAGCTCGAAGCCGCGAAGGCGATGGACAGGCCGAAGACGATCTGGATCAGCTTGCGAAAGCCGCCACTGGTATCGCCGAAGGCCAACGCCAGGCCGGTGGCGATGATGATGATCACCGCGACGATGCGGGCTACCGGCCCCTGGATGGATTCGAGAATGGATTGCAGCGGGCCTTCCCACGGCATTGAGGAACCGGCGGCCTGCGCCGTGCCCGCCAGCAACAGCATCAACACCGCGAGCAGCAACCCTTGTCCTGCGGGTCGGGCCAGGCGATGCAAACGCGCCAGCATGGGCAGCGGGGAAAGCGGGTTTACAGAAAGACGGAAAGCATCAACGTGCGTCATGGCAGTTCTCCAGGTTGTTCAGGGATCGAGGAAGGCGTAGCGGCAGCGGCTGTAAGAGGAACCGGCGGCAGCTCGGGAAGCGTCGCTTCCAGCGCATCCGCCAGGCGGTAGCCCGCGCCGTCGAAACCGACGACGCGGGAAATGGTTTCGACGTGGCGCTTGCGGCCGCGGCCTGCGATGTGGATCACGACATTGACCGCCTCGGCGATCAGGGCGCGGGGCGGATTCACCGCCACTTCGAGGATCAGTTGCTCCAGGCGCAGCAGCGCGCCCAACGCGGAGCCGGCATGAATGGTGGCGATGCCGCCGGGGTGGCCGGTGCCCCAGACCTTCACCAGATCCAGCGCTTCGCCGCCGCGCACTTCGCCGACGATCACGCGGTCGGGCCGCAGGCGCATCGTGGCCCGCACCAGCTCGGTCATGGACACGACGCCGGCGCGGGTGCGCAGCGGCACATGGTCGCGGGCCGCGCATTGCAGTTCGATGGTGTCTTCGAGCACCAGCACGCGGTCGCCGGTGGCGGCGATCTCGGCCAGCAAGGCATTGGCCAGCGTGGTCTTGCCGGTGCTGGTGCCTCCGGCGATCAGGATGTTGTGCCGCTCGCGCACGGCATGACGCAGAAACTCGGCCTGCCCAGTGGTCAGGATGCCATCAGCCACATAGCGATCCAGACCGATGATGCTCACGGCACGCTTGCGCAGCGCAAAGGCCGGGCCGGGTGCGGCGGGCGGCAGGATGCCCTCGAAGCGTTCGCCGGTTTCAGGCAGTTCGGCGGTCAAGAGCGGTTGGCCGCGATGCACCTCCGCACCGACATGGGCGGCGACCAGGCGGATGATGCGTTCGCCATCGGCTTCGGGCAGTTCGACGCCGAGCGGCGCACGGCCAGACGACAGCCGATCCACCCACAATGTCCGGTCGGGGTTGAGCATCACTTCCACCACGTCCGGGTCTTCCAGCGCAGCGGCGATCACCGGCCCCATCGCCGTGCGCAGCATCTGGATGCGGCGATCCTGGGATGCTGCAGCGGATGAGCGCGGTTCGGGCGGGATTTGAGGAACGGCACTCATGACGCACGCTCCGCAGTGCGTTCATGGGCGGCGGCCATCGCGGCCGCGTCATCCATGCGCATCTCGAACTCACGATCCTGGGGATGCAGTTCTTCCACCACGTCCCGTACCAGGCTGCGGCCACGCAGCAGGTGGCGGCCTAACTGTTCGACGAACTGCTCGAAGCGCGCCTTGCCCTGCGCGCGAGCCGCATCCTGATGGGCCTCCGGCACCGGCGTGCTGACGGTCAGGTAGTAGCGGACGAATAGCGCCAGCGTCTCGATCTGGATGTTCTGGTCACGCTCCAGGCGCTCGGCCTGCCGCGACAGGCGATCCAGTCGTTTGGCGATGGCGGCCTCACGCTGGTCGCCGGCATCGGGTGACAGCCAGGACGCCAAGGCAGCGGCGACGATGCTGGACTTTGACACGCCTTTCTTCGCGGCCAGCTCGTCCAGACGCTTGGCGTGCTCGTGCTGGATGAACAGGTTCAATCGGTATTGGCTCATATGTCGATTCCGTCGTTGGGGTCGAGAGATGCCAGCCGCGCCGTGCGTTGCAGGGCGGGGTCGAACTGGCCGGGAAGCAGCGGGGGCATGTCGTCGTCATCGAGCAGCGCCAAGTCGCTGGGCGTGTAATCGGGTTCGGGGTCGTAGGCGACGGTTTCGGACAGCTCGGGCTGACGGCGGGGGCCGCCGTCGTCGGAGCCACCCAGGTCATCGGCAGATGCCGTGGCCTGTGCCGCAGGCACGGCCGGGATCGCCAAACCGCTCCAGTCATCGGGACGTGCAGGCGGCACATCGGCATAGCGGCCTGCCGTTAGCGCAGGCGGCGGCAGTACCCGCTGCTTGAAATTGGCATCAGCGTAGTAGCGCAACTTCTTGGCCTTGATCGGCGCGACGCTGGACACCATCACCACTGATTCGTCTGGCGCAAGCTGCATGACTTCGCCGGGCGTCAGTAGCGGCCGCGCCGTCTCTTGGCGGGACACCATCAGGTGGCCGAGCCACGGCGCAAGTCGATGGCCTGCGTAGTTCCGCTGCGCACGCAGTTCGGTAGCCGTGCCCAGCGTTTCGGAGATCCGTTTCGCCGTGCGTTCGTCATTCGTGGCGAAGGTCACGCGCACATGGCAGTTGTCCAGAATCGAATGGTTCTGCCCATACGCCTTGTCGATCTGGTTGAGCGACTGCGCGATCAGGAAACTGCGGATGCCGTAGCCGGCCATGAAGGCCAGCGCCGTCTCGAAGAAGTCCAGGCGCCCCAGAGCCGAGAACTCGTCGAGCATCAGCAACAGCTTGTGGCGGCGCTCAATGCCGTCGCTGCCATCGAGCGACTCGGTGAGCCGTCGCCCGATCTGGTTGAGGATCAACCGGATCAGCGGCTTGGTGCGGCTGATGTCCGAAGGCGGCACCACCAGATACAACGACACAGGGGATGCAGACGCGATCAGATCGGCGATGCGCCAGTCGCAGCGCGACGTGACTGCGGCCACGGTCGGATCACGGTACAGGCCGAGGAACGACATGGCGGTGCTCAACACGCCGGAACGCTCGTTGTCCGACTTGTTGAGCACTTCGCGGGCGGCGGACGCGACAACGGGATGCGGTACATCTCCAAGATGCCGCGTGGTCATCATCCGATGCAGCGTCAGCTCGAACGGGCAAGCCGGGTCACTGAGGAAGTTCGCCACGCCGCGCAGCGTCTTGTCCTCTCCCGCGTAGAGCACATGCAGGATCGCGCCGACCAGCAGCGCATGACTGGTCTTCTCCCAGTGGTTGCGCTTCTCCAGCGCCCCTTCGGGATCGACCAGGATATCGGCGATGTTCTGCACGTCGCGCACCTCGTGCGCGCCGCGCCTCACTTCCAGCAACGGGTTGTAGGCCGCCGAACTGGCATCGGTCGGGTTGAACAGCAGGCAGTGGCTAAATCGACTGCGCCAGCCAGCGGTGATCTGCCAGTTCTCGCCCTTGATGTCGTGGATGACGGCGGATGCCGGCCAGGACAGCAGCGTCGGCACCACCAGGCCCACACCCTTGCCCGAGCGCGTGGGCGCAAAGGTCAGGACGTGTTCCGGCCCTTCGTGCCGCAGGTAGTGGCCGTCATGCTGGCCGAGAAAGACGCCGGCGGGCTGCGTCAGCCCGGCCTTGCGAATGTCGGCGACATCGGCCCAGCGGGCCGAGCCATAGGTCGTCACTTTGCGCGCCTGGCGCGAGCGCCACACCGACATGGCGATGGCGACCACCACGGCCAGCAGGCCGCTGCTCGCCGCGATCATGCCGCCGGTGTCGAACACCTGCGGCGCGTAGGCGTCGAAGAAGAACCACCACTCGAACAGCTTCCACGGGTAATAGACCGGCGTGCCGTGGAAGTCGAACCAGGGCGCGCCCAGGCGTAGCTGGTAGCCCAAGGCGGCGGCGGTCCATTGCGTGGCACCCCACACACCGGCGATCACGATGCCGAAGACGGCGGCGATCTGCCCGAACAACACGCCCTGAGCTTGCATACCCTGGCCTCCGATTTCTCCTGCGCTGATTCCCCGTGGAAAACGCGGCACAAAGGCGTGCCGCAGGCGTCAGGATCGGTGCCGGTTCAGTGCCGGTCAAAGACCGTTATCGGCAGCAAGGTGATGCAAAAAGCATGGTGTCATGCAGAGGCGAAACCAGTAAAAACGCCGCAGGCGTGAGCGCGCGGCGGCGTGTCGAGAAAGAAAAATCAAGATTCGCGGCAGAAAGCCAACAATCAGAACTTCGGCGGCGTGTAGGGCGTGTTTCCATAGCCAAAGAAGCGCTTGTTCGTCGCCTCGGCCACCCGGTTGCACAGCACGTCTCCCATCGTCGGGCGTTCGGTCTTGCACTGGCGGCGCAGCTCCCTCAGGCGCGCAGGATCTGCGACCAGCTCTTCCACGGTCGGTACATTGGTTGCCTGTTTCGGTGTTTCGGACTGGCCGCAAGCGGACAGCGCGGCGACCAACAGGAATGGGGCGATCTGCTTCATGGTCATGACTCGACTTCCTCTTGGGAATCGGGTTCAAGGGGGGGCGTGGCTCTGATGCCGTCCGGCGATTCGATGGCCTGCACACGCTCGATAAAGCGTGACAGCACGTCCGAGGATCCACCTTCCCGGTGCAGCACATAAGTGGTCAGCATGGGTGAGCGACCCGCCAGCGGCCGAGCCACAATCCCAGGCTCACGGCTGCCTGCGATATGCGGCGCTCCGGCTAGGCCCAGCGCAAAGCCCGCCGACACTAACGCCATCATCAAATCGCACGAAGCCACACGTTCGGCAATCAGCGGCTCCATATCTATCCGGCGCAGTACGCGCTCGACTTGGCGAGCATGGCCTTCGCATACGTGCGGATCGCACAACACCAGCGGATAGCGCAGCACTTCTTCCAGCGGGATGCGCTTGTGCTTCAAAAGCGGATGACGTGCAGGAACCGCCACCATCAGCGCATCGCTCCAAACGGCTTCGGCAGTGATGCCTTCTCCAACTTCATCGGACTGGGCAAAGCCCACGTCGTAAAGGTCGTCATGCAGTCCCTTGATCTGCTGCGACAAGGGTACCTCGAACAGGCGAATCTCGACTTCGGGTTCTTCCTGCCGACACAGCGCCAGCAAGGACGGCAGGCGCGAGGGCGTGATGCCGTCGGACAGTGCGATACGCAACTGACCGTGGAAGCCGTTGGTGGCTGCATTCACGCTATCGCGCGCCTGCTGCAAGGCGGTGAAGATGCGCGGCACATGCTCCAGAAACAGCTTGCCCGCCCGTGTCAGCCGCGTGCTGCGGCTGGTACGAATGAACAACTGTTCGCCCAGGCTCTCCTCCAGCTCCTTGATAGTGCGCGACAGCGGTGACTGCTCGATGTGCAGCCTCTCCGCCGCGCGGGCGAAATGTAGTTCTTCGGCGACAGCGAGAAAGCAGCGTAAGTGTCGAATCTCCATTTCGCCTCCTGTTGTCAGTACAAAGGCCGTTTGAGAGTCGCAGCGTTGTAGCCGCTCATCTCACCGAGTTCATCCAGTTCAGGCCTGTCGCCGCTTTTGTGGCGCTGCGCGACTGCCTCGCCCTGCGGTCCGGGCAAGGCGTGTGACCAGCCGCCGGCCAGCGTCTTGTAGACCGCCACCAACGCCGTCGCCCTGCGGGTGGCGCTTTGTGCCAGCAAGTCTTCGGACTCCAAGCGTGAACGTTCGGCCTCCAGCACATCCAAAACATGGATGGCGCCGCCCTCAAATTGCAGGCGAGCCGTCTTGGCTGCCCGGCGGCTGGCCTCGGTCGCCTGTACCAGCATGGCGTTCTCGGTCTGCGCGCGCGATAGGCGTACCAGCGCGTTCTCGGTTTCTTCCATGGCGCGCAGCACCGTGCGCTCGTATACCGCCAAGTTTTCGGCAGTGGCTGAATTGGCCGCCGCGATGCGCGACCGCACCCGGCCCACGTCTAGGAAGGAACCACCCACACCGAGCGAGATCATTCGCGTTTCACTATCACGCTCGAACAACGAACCAAAGCCCAACGCCTGCGTGCCGATCAGCCCTCCCAACGTAAAGCGAGGGAACAGGTCTGCCATGGCTACGCCGATACGCGCAGTGGCCGCAGCCAGCCTACGTTCTGCCGCAGCCACATCGGGACGGCGACGCAGTAGATCGCCCGGTGCACCGGCGTTGATCTGGGCGGGCAGCTCAGGCAAGGCTGCGGGGTGATCCAGCACTTCGGCCATCGCCGCAGGCGTGCGGCCAGTGAGCACGGCAATGCGGTGGGCGGCCACAGCAGCCTCAGCTTCAAGCGGCGGAATGCGCGAGCGTGTCAGCGCCAATTGCGTGCGGGCGCGGTCGGCATCGAACGACGTGCCCCGGCCGTTCTCGAACAAGACCTCGATCAGCCGCAGCGTATCGGCTTGGTTGATTTCGTTGTCCCGCGCGACCTGTAATTGCACTTGCAAGCCGCGCAAGCGGAAATAGGCGTCGGTCAACTCGGCCACCATAGCCACTTGTACGCCCGCCAGGTCGGCTGCGCTGGCCTCGGTCTCGGCGCGCTGCGATTCCACGCTGCGCCGCACTCGGCCAAAGAAGTCCAATTCCCAGATCACGGATAGGCCAGCCGAATGCAGATCGTTATCCCGGTCGGAGCGGGACGCATCCGGTGCTTGTGCAGCACTGGCGCGCTGGGTACTGATTTCACCGGACGCGCCCAGCGTCGGATAGTAGTCTTGGCGACGTTCGCGCGACAGTGCGCTGGCTTGCTCGTAGCGCGACAGTGCTATGCGGATGTCGTGATTGGCGTGAAGAGCATTCTCCACCAAAGAGTGCAGCACCGGGTCATCCAGTTCCCGCCAGAATTGCGCATCGGCCTCCGGTACAAGCTGGGACACGGCAACGGGGTCTTGGCGGGCATACGTCACTGCCTGGGGCGCGGCAGGTGCCTTGTAATTCGGCCCTACTGCGCAAGCTGCCAGCGTCAACGCCACCAAAGGGAGCAGTACCAGATGTGGCATCCGACGTAGGCATGGTCGGATGCGGGATGGCGTTTGAAGCATGACGGAATCAGTCCTTGTGGAGTCAGTCATGGGTGGCCTCCATGGCGACATTTGCCTGGCGACGTGGCTTGCGCGTCGCGAGCCTGCGTAACGCGACGTAGAAAACAGGAGTCAGGAATAAACCGAACAAGGTCACGCCGAGCATGCCGGCGAACACAGTCACTCCCATAACCTGGCGAATCTCCGCGCCTGCGCCGGAACCGACCATCAGCGGCACCACGCCAGCGATGAAGGCGATGGAAGTCATGATGATCGGGCGCAGACGAAGGCGTGATGCCTCCAGCGCGGCATCGAGGATGCTGTGCCCCTTGCGCTCAAGTTCACGGGCGAACTCCACGATCAGAATGGCATTCTTGGAGGCCAGACCAATCAGCACTATCAAGCCAATCTGCACGAAAATGTTGCTGTCACCACCCGCGAGCCACACGCCCGTCATGGCCGACAACAGGCTCATGGGCACGATCAGGATGACGGCCAGCGGCAACGTCCAGCTTTCGTACAGTGCCGCCAGCACCAGGAAGACCAACAGTACCGCCAGCGGGAACACCACCAGCGCGGTATTGCTTTGCGTGACCTGCTGGTAGCTGAGGTCGGTCCACTCCAGTTGCATGCCTGGCGGCAGCACCTTGTCTGCAATGGATTGCACTTGCTGCAATGCCTGCGATGACGACACCAGACGCGGATCTGACTCACCAATCAGGTCGGCAGATGGATAGCCGTTGAAGCGGATGACGGGATCGGGGCCGAATGTCTTGCGCACGTCCACCATGCTGCCGATGGGCACCATGTCGCCATTGGCGTTGCGGGTGCGCAGTTTGACCACGTCCTCGACAGAACTGCGGAACGGTGCGTCCGCCTGAGCCATCACCCGGAAGGTGCGGCCAAAGCGCGTGAAGTCGTTGACATACGCCGAACCCAGGTACACTTGCAGCGTATCGAAAAGATCGGTCACGGCCACGCCCTGTGCCTTCGCCTTGGTGCGGTCCACTACGGCGTCAAGCTGCGGCACATTGGCCTGATAGGAACTGATCGGATATTGGAATCCCGGTTCTTGCGAGATGGCCGTCGCCAGCTCGGTGGTCGCCGTCTGCAATGCGGCATAGCCCTCACGGTTGCGATCCTGCACGTAAAGAGAGAACCCGGAACCCGCGCCCAGCCCCATGACAGGGGGCGGCATGATGGCAAAGGCCAGACCGTCCTGCTCCTGAGCGAAGCGCTCGTTCAACTGTTCCGCAATCTCGGTTGCAGTGTGCTTGCGCTCATTGATGGGCTTGAGTATGAAATACACTAGGCCGCTATTGGACGTGTTGGTCAACTGCAAGCCGTTCATGCCCGGGAACTGCACGGCGTTGTAGACGCCATCGGTCTTGAGCGCGATGTCGCTCACACGGCGGACCAGCGCTTCCGTGCGCTCCAGGGATGCACCCTCGGGTAGCTGGATGACACCGAGGAGATACAGCTTGTCCTGCATGGGGATGAATCCGCCAGGGACGGCCTTGAACACAGCTCCCGTCGCCACCAGTAGCGCGATGTAGACGAGAAACACCGCACCACGCCGCCCGAGGATGCGCGACACGCTGTTTCCATAGCCATCCGCGCTGCGCAGGAAGAAACGGTTGAACGGCCGGAATATCCAGCCCAGACTGCGATCCAGCACCCGCGTGGGCAGGTCTGGCGCGGCACCATGCGGGCGAAGCAGGCGCGCGGCCAGCGCAGGCGACAGCGTCAGCGAGTTGATGGCCGAAATTACCGTGGAGATCGCAATGGTGACGGCGAACTGTTTGTAGAACTGCCCTGTCACGCCGGACAGGAATGCCATAGGCACGAATACCGAGCACAGCACCAGCGAGATGGCGACGATGGGGCCACTGACTTCGCGCATGGCCTGATGGGCCGCAGCCAGCGGCGCCAGCCCTTCGGCGATGTTGCGCTCGACGTTTTCCACCACCACGATCGCGTCGTCCACCACGATCCCGATGGCAAGCACGAGTCCAAAAAGCGTGAGCGTATTGATGGAAAAGCCCAGCATCAGCAGCACGGCGAAGGTGCCTACCACCGACACCGGCACGGCTAGCAGTGGGATGATGGAGGCACGCCAAGTCTGAAGGAACAAGATCACCACCAGCACCACCAGTCCGATGGCTTCCAGCAGAGTGTTGACGACCGCCTTGATCGACTGACGCACGAAGACAGTTGAGTCATACTCCACCGACCATTCCACTCCCTCGGGAAAGCGCTTGGCCAACTCGTCCATCTTCGCGCGGACTTGATCCGAGATTTCGATGGCATTGGCGCCCGGGGCTTCAAAGACAGAGATCGCGACAGCAGGCTTGTTGTTGAGCAACGACATCAGCGAGTAGCTGGATGCGTCCATTTCCACGCGCGCCACATCTCGCAGCCGGGTGACCTGACCCTGCGATCCGGTCTTGACGATGACGTCGCCGAACTCTTCTTCCGTCACCAGCCGGCCCTGCGCATTGATGGACAGGAGGAAGTCGCTTCCCGAGGGGTTGGGCGGCGCACCTAGTTGACCGGCCGAGACCTGGACGTTCTGTTCGCGCACGGCTTCGACCACATCGCCGGCGGTCATACCCAGCGCCGCAATTTTGTCGGGGTCCAGCCATAAGCGCATGGCGTAGTCGCCAGAGCCGTTGATCGTGGCATCGCCCACCCCCTGGATGCGTGCCAACTCGTCGCGTACATGGAGCACGGCATAGTTGCGCAGGTACAGCGCGTCATAGCGATCGCCCGGCGAGCGCAACTGCACGACCAGCGTTTCGTTGGGGAACTGTTTGACGGTCACCACACCTTGCTGGCGCACCGCTTCGGGAAGACGCGGCTCTGCCTGGGCGACACGGTTCTGTACCTTGACCTGGGCGTCGTCGGGATCGGTGCCAGGACGGAAGGTGACGGTCAGCACCAACACGCCATCACTACCGGCCACGGACTTCATGTAGAGCATGTTTTCCACGCCGGTGATGGATGCCTCCAGTGGTGCGGCTACCGTGTCGGCGATTTCGCGCGGATTTGCGCCAGGATACGTGGCGCGAACCTGTACGGTGGGTGGCACGACTTCCGGGTACTCGCTGACGGGCAAGAGCGGGATCGCGATCAACCCAACCACGAAAATGATGATGGACAGCACGGCCGCAAAAATCGGCCTGTCCACGAAAAAGCGGGCAAAGTTCATGATGGCTGGCTCTCCGCGCTCATTCGCTCGCCTGGGCGTTTTGTCGGCCTGCAGGCGCCATTTCAATGTCCTGGGCCGTCACTGGCATGCCGACAGAAACCTTCTGGATGCCGTTGACGATCACGCGGTCGCCGGGATTTAGACCTTCCTCGACGATGCGCAGGCCTTCGGCCTTGCGTCCCAGCGTGATGTCGCGGCGCTGGGCGGTGTTGTTCTCATCGATCACATACACGTACTTGCGGCTCTGGTCGGTCAGGATGGCCTTGTCGTCGATCAGCATGGCCTCGAAACTGCCGCTACCCGGCAGGCGCACTCGGGCATAGAGGCCCGGCGTAAGCAGGCCGTCGGGATTGACCAGGGTGGCGCGTGCGCGGATGGTGCCGGTGGCCGCATCGACACGGTTGTCCACGAAGTCCACGTTTCCGGCGTGTGGATAGCCGTTCTCGCCGACCAGGCCCACCTGCACCGGGATACTTTCGCTGCGCTGGTCGGGGCGCTCTCCGTTGCGAGCCATGTGGGCGTAGCGCAGATAGGTACGCTCGTCGCTATCAAAATGCACGTGCACCGGGTTCAGCGAGACTACGGTGGTCAGGATGCTGGCCTGGCCGTCAGCACTCACCAAGTTGCCTGCCGTGACCAGTGCACGTCCGGCGCGGCCTGTGATGGGCGAACGTACCTGGGTGAACGACAGATCCAACTTGGCGGTCTCGACTGCGGCTTGGGCGAACTGCACGTTGGCTTGGGCCTGATCGGCGGCGGCGTGGCGCTGCTCCAACTCCTCGGTGGAGGCTGCTTGCAACGAAGCCAGCTTTTGAGCACGGGCCGCTTCGCTACGTGCCAGTGCGGCCTGCGTGCGGGCGCGGGCCAAGTCTGCTTCCGCGCGAGCCAGAGCAGCACGGTAACTGCGAGCGTCAATCTCGAACAGCACGTCGCCACGTTTGACGATCTGGCCCTCTTCGTAATTGACCCTGTCGATGTAGCCACTCACACGTGGCCGCAGCGCAACGCTTTCCACCGCCTCGACGCGGCCATTGAACTCATCCCATAGGACGATCTTGCGCACCGACACAGGTGCCACGCTGACCGTGGGTGGAGGGGCGGCGACCGCGTCGGCGGCGTCGCTATTGCAGCCAGCTAGGGACAGCGCCAGCAAGCTCGCCGCAGCTAACGGCAAGGCGCGGCGCCAGGAAGGCAGGACCGCAAGGTAAGGCAATGTGCTCATTGTTTTCAGTCTCGAAGGGATGGCGAAACCCGGTTGATAAAATTTGACATACGTGACGTATGCCATTTATCATCCACTCATACGCAACGTATGTCAATCATTTACATACACTTCGTATGTGAAAAATCGGAGGACGACCTAATAGCACAAAAGCGTGCAGAGATGATTGAGGAAACGCGGGCCAAGCTCATCAGTGCCGCCCGCGCTGCGTTCGCAACCGTGGGATATGCGGACAGTTCAATGGATGAGCTGACGGCCCAAGCCGGACTGACGCGCGGAGCGCTCTATCACCACTTCGGTGGAAAGAAAGGGCTGCTGGAGGCGGTCATCGCCCAGATTGATGCAGAGATATCTGGCCGACTGGCCGTCATCGTCGAGGAGGCGGAGTCCACCTGGGACGGCTTCGTTCAGGAGTGCATTGGCTACATCAAGATGGCCGTCGAGCCCGAAGTCCAGCGGATCGTCCTGCTGGACGGGCCAGCGGTTCTGGGCGATCCCTCCCAGTGGCCCAGCCAGAACGTGTGCATCGTGAATACGCGCCGCAGCCTCCAGAAGTTGATCGAGGAGGCAGTCATACGCCCCGTCGATCCCCTGGCGACGGCCCGCCTGATAAGCGGGGCGCTGCTGGGCGCATCGCTGTGGATCGCCAGCGCAGACGACCCACGCGCCGCTTCCGAAAAAGCCGTGCAGGGATTTCTTGTACTGGTGGCGGGCTTGCGGCGGGACACCTCTCCCGCGCAGCCGTAACAACCCAAAGGTGCCGACCGGCAGGCCGGACTCTTTGACCCAGACCATTCACCTATTTGGATTTTGACCATGAACCCTTTCAAAAATCGGGTATACGGATTTAATGGTTGATGGGGCATCTTCACCCCACCAACCTGATGCCACCCTCAGATGGTTGATAGATCGACCCCGTAGTTGAGTTCCTCTGCGAAGTCTAGCATTCCGTAACCGATGGT
>NZ_PPXG01000008.1 GCF_002909485.1 Stutzerimonas stutzeri | reverse complement strand
TTCGCTGACCAGCTCCAGGTCGAAGCGATAGGGTTGGCTGATGGCTTCGCGGCCCCGGAATTCGAGCACCTTGAAGTCGTGCTCGATGCCTTCGAGGGTCAGTGTGAAGTGGGCCTGGTTGGCTGGGGCGAACATCCATGTTCCTCCTGTTCAGTCCATGTATCAGCGCATGGGCGCTTGCGGAGCCTCGATGTAACACAGGCCAGCCGCTCTGGAATGCGCTGTTTCCGCATTCCGCAACGGCAGTACAAGGTTTTGCACAATGCCTCGCAAAAGACTTCGGCCAGGCTCGCCTGGCCGAAGCGGGACCGCGGCTGATCAGCCAGCGATCGGGGTGCGCCAGTCGTCGGAGCCCGACGTGCCGGAGACTTCATGAGTCCAGACGATCTTGCGATAGGTGAAGTAAACGTCTTCCAGATGGGTGAAGTGGGACATGTTCGGGTCCTGGCAGTTGGGCATGCGCGACTGCACGTCGACGATCACCGCATCTTCCAACTCGATGGTGTAGTAGTGCTCCTGAGTGCCAGTCGAGGAAGTTCGGTACCACTCCAGACGGCACTTGTTCAGGCGCTCGCCAGAAGTCAGGGCGTTGAAGATCAGCGGCGACGACTTGTCGAATACCTTGGTAATCATCAGCGGCTTGTGTACGCGCTGGCCGGTCGGTTGGCCGGACTGCGGATCACGCGGGATGATGACCTGGTGCTGGAAAGCCTGCACCAGAATCTGGTCCTCGTGACCTTCCTGGAAAATGTTACCCACCGAGTCCTCGGTGAAGGTACCGGCGGTAATCAGGCCTTGCTTAGTGCCTTCGAGGGACAGGTATGCGGGTGTTGGCATGAGAGCTCTCCTTGCTGGAATCGAAAATGCCTATATGGCAACTCTCCAGTTACAAGGCACATGCCATAAAATTTAACCCTATATATTTCAATCACTTACACAAAAAATCGAAAGAGCGCCGGACCTGTTGAGCGGCTGGTCACAGAAAGCTGCGCAACTCTTGGCACAGGCCTGAGCAAAAAGCTGCGCAGGAGCACTTAGAGCTTTTAGGCATGAGCCTGCCAGGGAACTACCCACAGAGTTATCCACAGAAACGTTGGCAAGATGCTGCGCAGCTGGACAACAGATATCTGCTGCCGCCGGCACTACACCGATTGTTGCCGTGGCTTTCCTGCAGGCAAAAAAAACCTCGAACTTCATTGGGGGAGGGGGAAGTTCGAGGTCCAAATCCGGACCGCTAGGGCGGGGTCCAGAGATCTGCCAACACTTAACACAACAAGGAGCATCGAAGGGCTTTTACACCCTTCGCATGCTCTGACCAAAGAGTTGCAATGGAAGTTCATCGCGTTCAAAAAAAATTGTCGGCTAACGACATTTTTCGGCAGTTCGGTCAGTGTGCTTCGTCCCAGTTGTTGCCAACGCCCGCTTCCACCAGCAGCGGCACATCCAGCTGGGCGGCCTCGCTCATCAACGGGCAGATCTGCGCACGGACCTGCTCGATCAAGTCTTCGCGTACTTCCAGCACCAATTCATCGTGAACCTGCAGGATCACCCGAGCATCCAGCCCACTCTGCTGCAGCCAGCCGTCCACGGCGATCATGGCGCGCTTGATGATGTCCGCCGCAGTGCCCTGCATCGGCGCGTTGATCGCGGTGCGCTCGGCACCCTTGCGCATGGCGCCGTTCTTCGAATTGATCTCCGGCAGATACAGCCGACGGCCGAACAGCGTCTCGACATAGCCCTGCTCCGCCGCCTGGGTACGCGTGCGCTCCATGTAGGCGAGCACGCCGGGATAGCGGGCGAAATAACGGTCGATGTATTCCTGCGCTTCCTTGCGGCCGACGTCGATCTGCTTGGCCAGGCCAAACGCGCTCATGCCGTAGATCAGGCCGAAGTTGATCGCTTTGGCGCTGCGCCGCTGATCGTTGCTGACCTGTTCCAGTGGCACGCCGAAGACTTCGGCGGCGGTGGCTCGATGCACGTCGAGATCGTTCTGAAAGGCGTGCAGCAGACCCGCGTCCTGCGCCAGATGGGCCATGATGCGCAGCTCGATCTGCGAATAGTCGGCTGCCAGCAGCTTGTAGCCCGGCGCGGCGACAAAGGCCTGACGAATGCGCCGCCCCTCGGCGGTGCGGATCGGGATGTTCTGCAGGTTCGGATCCGAGGAAGAAAGCCGGCCGGTGGCAGTCACTGCCTGGTGGTAGCTGGTATGAATACGCCCGGTGCGCGGATTGATCTGCTGCGGCAGCTTGTCGGTATAGGTGCCCTTGAGCTTGCTCAGGGATCGGTGCTGCATGATCACCTTGGGCAATGGGTAGTTTTGCTCGGCCAGGTCGGCCAGCACGTTCTCGGCAGTGGACGGCTGCCCGCCGGCAGTCTTGGACAGCACCGGACAACCCAGCTTTTCATAGAGAATCGCGCCGAGCTGCTTGGGCGAGCCAAGGTTGAATTCCTCACCGGCTATCTCAAAAGCTTCACGCTCGAGTTCGACGAGCTTGTTGCCAATTTCGACGCTCTGCAGGCCAAGCAGATTGGCATCGACCAACGCGCCGCTGCGTTCGATGCGCGCCAGCACCGGCACCAGCGGCATCTCGATCTCGGTCAACACCTTGAGCAGCGACGGCGTTTGCTCCAGCTTGCCGAGCAGGGTCTGGTGCAGGCGCAGGGTCACGTCGGCGTCCTCGGCTGCGTAGGGGCCGGCCTGCTCGATGGCGATCTGGTCGAACGTCAGCTGCTTGGCGCCCTTGCCGGCGATGTCCTCGAAGCGGATGGTGCCGCGGCCGAGGTACTTGAGCGCAAGACTGTCCATGTCGTGGCGCGTGGCGGTGGCGTCGAGCACGTAGGATTCGAGCATGGTGTCGAAGGTCATGCCGCGCATCTCGATGCCGTAGCGCATCAGTACGTTCATGTCGTACTTGCCGTGCTGGCAGACCTTGGTTTTCGCCGGATCTTCCAGCAGCGGCTTGAGTGCGGCGAGCACGGCCTCGAGATCGAGCTGTTGCGGTACGCCCATATAGCTGTGACCGAGCGGCACGTAGGCGGCTTTGCCGACCTCAATGGCAAAGGACACACCGACCAGTTGCGCCTTCTGCGCGTCAATGCTGGTGGTCTCTGTGTCGAAGGCAAAACACTCGGCGGCTTTCAGGTGCTCAAGCCAGTCATCGAACTCGGCCTGCTCGAGGATGGTGGTGTACTCGGCTTCGGCTTGAATGGAGCAGCCTTCGGGCTGCACCTCGCAGTTCTCGCCCGCCGCTTTGGCCTCGCGCAGCAGGTCGTCCAGCCAGTTCTTGAATTCCAGCTCGCGGTACAGCGCGATCAATGCCTCTCGATGCGGCTCGCCGGGCATCAGATCGGTAACTTCGACATCCAGCGCCACATCGAGCTTGATGGTCGCCAGCTCGTAGGACATGAAAGCGGCGTCACGATGCTCGGCGAGTTTTGCGCCCAGCGTCTTGGCTCCCCGGATCGGCAGGCCGGCGACCTGATCGAGGCTCTCGTACAAACCCTTGAGCCCGCCGGGAATACCATTGAGCAGGCCGCAAGCGGTCTTTTCACCGACGCCAGGCACACCGGGAATGTTGTCGACCTTGTCACCCATCAGCGCGAGAAAATCGATGATCAGCTCAGGGCCAACGCCGAACTTGTTCTTCACCCCTTCGATGTCATAAACGCTGCCGGTCATGGTATTGACCAGAGTGACGTGGGGACAGACAAGCTGGGCCATGTCCTTGTCGCCGGTGGAAATCACCACATCGCGGCCCAGCGCTGCGCACTGCCGGGCCAGGGTGCCAATGACGTCGTCGGCCTCGACGCCTTCCACGCACAGGAGCGGCATACCGAGCGCGCGAACGCTGGCATGCAGCGGCTCGACCTGGGAGCGCAGGTCATCCGGCATCGGCGGACGATGAGACTTGTAGTTCTCGAACAGCGCGTCGCGGAAGGTTGGCCCCTTGGCATCGAAAACCACCGCGAACGGGCTGTCCGGGTATTGCCGGCGCAGGCTGAGCAGCATGTTCAGCACGCCCTTGACCGCGCCGGTCGGTTTGCCGGTGGAGGTGGTCAAAGGAGGCAGGGCATGGAAGGCGCGATAGAGGTAGGACGAACCGTCCACCAGGATGAGGGGAGCTTGGCTCATGAGCGGAATCAACCTTTTCGGCGGGCCCGGAGCTAGAATGCCAAGGACCACTTATCGACAAAGGGACAAGGTTACCATGCGCGCTCTCAAACACCTGATGCTGGCCAGCCTGCTGGCGTGCGCTCCCCTGGCCGGCTTCGCCCAGGAATCGGTCGACGGCGAGCCTGACGTAACCATCCGTCAGGAAGGCGACCGCACCGTCGAGGAATATCGCGTCAATGGCTTCCTCTATGCCGTGAAGGTCACGCCCAAACGCGGCAAGCCTTACTTTCTGGTGCGCGCCGATGGCAACGACGGCAACTTCGTCCGTGCCGACCAGCCAGACATGCTGATTCCTTCCTGGAAGATCTTCAGCTGGTAACCCATTAGTCGCTAGGAGCACAGCATGTCGGTATTCACGCCCCTGCAACGCGATGAACTGGAGGCCTTTCTGGCGCCGTACAGACTCGGCCGGCTGCACGACTTCCAGGGCATCGTCGCAGGCAGCGAGAACAGCAATTTCTTCGTCAGCCTCGAACAAGGCGAATACGTACTGACGCTGATCGAGCGTGGTCCGACCCAGGATTTGCCGTTCTTCATCGAGCTGCTCGACGTGCTGCACCGCGCCGGCCTACCGGTGCCCTATGCGCTGCGCAGCGAGCAGGGCGAGGCGCTGCGCAAGCTGGCGGAAAAGCCTGCGCTGCTGCAGCCGCGCCTGCCAGGCAAGCATGTGATGGCGCCCAACCCGCACCACTGCTCCGAGGTCGGCCGGCTGCTGGCGCGTCTGCATCTGGCCACCCGCGAGCACATCCTCGAGCGCGCCAGCGACCGTGGTCTGGACTGGATGCAGGAACAGGGGCCAAGCTTAGCGCTGAGCCTGCCTGACGATCAGCTGCCGTTGTTGCGCGATGGCCTGGCGGAAATCGCCGAGCTGCGGCCGAAACTGCTCGCCCTGCCACGGGCCAACCTGCATGCCGATTTATTCCGCGATAACGTGCTGTTCGAAGGCAGCCACCTGACCGGCGTGATCGACTTCTACAACGCCTGCTCCGGTCCGATGCTCTATGACCTGGCCATCGCCGTGAACGATTGGTGCTCGCACCCCACCGGCGAGATCGACGGCGAGCGCAGTGAGCCGTTGCTGGCGGCCTACTCTGCCCTGCGTCGTTTCACCCCGGCCGAAGCCGAGCTCTGGCAACCGATGCTGCGCGTGGCCTGCGTGCGCTTCTGGCTGTCGCGGCTGATCGCGGCGCAGCGTCACGAAGGCAAGATGGATGTGCAGGTGAAGGACCCGGCCGAGTTTCATCGTCTGCTCAAGGCGCGCCAGCGTCCATCCAGCGCGCTGCCTTTTGCGTTCTAGATCGGCGCCAAGCACAGACCCGCCGCGAAAGCGTTCAACGCCTCGCAAATTTTCCAGCGCAACTTGCGACTGATCCGGCTTTACCCCAAAGTGCCGGCGCATAAGACGCGCACTGGCAACAGCCCGGAACGTGCGGCAGCCCCCCAAAACATCGAAAGGAATCGGTGCGTGCCATCCATCTATCAGCTCAAACCCCGCTTCCAGGCGCTACTGCGTCCGCTGGTTCAGCGTCTCTATGACCGAGGCATCACGGCCAATCAGGTCACAGTGGCGGCACTGGTCGTGTCGCTGGGTGTGGCCATAGCCGTCGCGCTGCTTGTCGAGCACCGCTGGGTATTTCTTCTGATCCCAATGTGGATGCTGCTGCGCATGGCGCTGAACGCCATCGACGGCATGCTGGCCCGCGAGTTCGGTCAACAATCGAAGCTTGGCGCCTACCTCAACGAACTCTGCGACGTAGCCGCCGACGCAGCGCTTTATCTTCCCCTCGCGCTGGTGCTTGGCGTCTGGCCTGCTGCCGTGGTGCTGGTGGTAGTGCTGGCCGCACTGACCGAATACGCCGGCGTGCTCGGCCCGATGGTGGGCGCCTCTCGCCGCTACGACGGCCCAATGGGCAAGAGCGACAGGGCGTTCGCCTTTGGCGTGCTGGCCACTGGAATCGCCCTGGGCCTGTTGCCCTCTGCCTGGGTCAACGGCCTTCTGCTACTGATCGCCGTACTGTCGGTTATCACGTTGAGCAACCGGGTCAGGCAAGGCCTGGCGGAAACCGCGGCGGCGCCAGCCGAAGCGAACTGAATCTGCCCATCTGCCCGCATACCTCTTCCGTCAGAACACCGAGGAACAACTTCCATGCTCGGCTCCCTGCTCGCCTTTGCGATCACTTCCGTCGCACGATTGCTGACCGGTACGCGCAGCCTCTGGATCGGTTGCGCGCCGCTCAGCACGCAACGCATCTACTTCGCCAACCACAGCAGCCATGGTGATTTCGTGCTGCTCTGGGCATCGCTGCCGCCCGCTCTGCGGCGCAGAACTCGACCCGTAGCGGGCGCCGATTACTGGCAGAGCAGTGCGCTGCGCCGCTTCGTCATTCACCGTCTGTTCAATGGTGTGCTGGTGGATCGCGAGCGCAGCGGCCCGGAATCGAATCCGCTGCAACCGATGCTCGACGCCCTGGCTGGCGGCGATTCGCTGATCCTCTTCCCCGAGGGCACACGCAATCTGGAAGAGGGGCTGCTGCCGTTCAAGAGCGGGCTGTACCGCCTGGGCCTGGCGTGCCCAGACGTGGAGCTGGTGCCGGTATGGATCGCCAACCTCAATCGGGTGATGCCAAAGGGTCGCAGCCTGCCGCTGCCTCTACTCTGCAGCGTGAGCTTTGGCGTGCCGATGAGCATCGAGAATGACGAAGGCAAGGACGCGTTTCTCCAGCGCGCCCGCCAGGCTCTGCTGGAACTGGCCCCAAAGGAAGACTGACATGGATCGCAATACCCTGCTGCTGTTCGCCGGTATCGGCGCCCTGCTCGCCCTCGCCTCACTGATCGGCTTCGTGCTCAAACGTCGCAGTGGCGCCGAAGCCAGCCCGGTTATCGACAACCTCAACGCGCGCATCAACGCTTGGTGGGTGATGGTCGCGGTGATCGGCATCGCCTTCTGGCTCGGCCACACCGCGGTGGTGATCCTCTTCTACCTGGTGTCCTTCTTCGCCCTGCGCGAGTTCATGACGCTGACCCCGACGCGGGGCAGTGATTACCCGGCGCTGGTCGCGGCCTTCTATCTCGTCCTGCCACTGCAATATCTACTGGTAGGCATTGGTTGGTACGGCCTTTTCGCCATCTTCATTCCGGTCTACGTCTTTCTGCTGCTACCCATCCTGGCGTCGCTGGGCGGCGATACCACGCGCTTTCTCGAGCGCGCGTCCAAGGTGCAGTGGGGCCTGATGATCGCGGTGTTCTGCGTCTCCCACGTCCCTGCCCTGCTCACGCTGGAGATTGCAGGCTACGAAGGCCGCAACCTGCTGCTGATCGCCTGGCTGATTATCGTCGTGCAGCTCTCCGACGTGTTGCAGTACGTCTGCGGCAAGCTGGCCGGCAAACGCAAGATCGCCCCACGGCTGTCGCCGTCCAAGACCGTCGAAGGCTTCGTTGGCGGTATCTTCCTTGCGACGCTGATCGGCGCGGCGCTGTTCTGGATCACTCCGTTCGCCTGGTGGCAGGCGGCGCTGATGGCGCTGCTGCTGAACCTGCTGGGCTTCTTCGGCGGCCTGGTGATGTCGGCGATCAAGCGCGACCGTGGCGTCAAGGACTGGGGACACATGATCGAAGGCCACGGCGGCATGCTCGATCGGCTCGATTCGGTCTGCTTCGCCGCGCCCATCTTCTTCCATCTGGTGCGCTACGGCTGGACGTGAGCACTTGCAGCCTGAGCGGAAGCGAGGCGGCCCAGAGCGAACCGCCTATTGGCCTTGAGGTCGAAGCTGAACTCCATGACCTACAGGCACCCAGCCGCTGAGCGCTGCAGCGCTTTTTCGCCGAGCGAACGCAGGATCGCTTCCGCTGCTTCGCCAGCGCGTTAAGATGGCGGCACGCTACACGCAGCCGCCGGCGGAGCCTGGCCCGAGCCACACCGCAGACGGCAACTGTCGGCCGTCGTCTCGGTGCACCAGCCTCCTCGATGGTGTTGCCATCGAACTCAGGAATCATCAATGACCCAACGCTATGTAATCAACGCCTCGGTTAGCCCCAAGGGTAGCCTCGAAACCCTCTCGCAACGCGAAGTACAGCAACTGAGCGAAGTCGGCTCGGGCAGCACCCACAAGCTGTTCCGCCAGTGTGCTTTGGCCATTCTCAACACCGGCACGCGCATCGACAACGCCAAGACCATCCTCGAAGCCTATGAAGACTTCGAAGTGCGCATCCTGCAGCAGGATCGCGGTGTACGCCTGGAGCTGTTCAACGCTCCGGCCGATGCCTTTGTGGATGGCGAGATGATTGCCAGCACCCGCGAGATGCTCTTCAGCGCCCTGCGCGACATCGTCTACACCGAAAGCGAGCTGAGCAGCGCGCGCATCGACCTGAGCACCTCACAGGGCATCACCGACTACGTATTCCACCTGTTGCGCAACGCCCGCACCCTGCGCCCCGGAATCGAGCCGAACATGGTGGTGTGCTGGGGCGGCCACTCCATCAGCACCGAGGAGTACAAATACAGCAAGCGCGTCGGCCATGAGCTGGGCCTGCGCAGCCTGGATGTCTGCACCGGTTGCGGCCCAGGCGTAATGAAAGGGCCGATGAAGGGCGCCACCATCGCCCATGCCAAGCAGCGCCGCAACGGCAGCCGGTACCTGGGCTTGACCGAGCCCGGCATCATCGCCGCCGAGGCACCGAACCCGATCGTCAATGAGTTGGTGATCCTGCCCGACATCGAGAAACGTCTGGAGGCCTTCGTCCGCGTCGGTCACGGCATCATCATCTTCCCCGGCGGCGTCGGCACGGCTGAGGAGTTCCTCTACCTGCTCGGCATTCTGTTGCACCCGGCCAATCGTGACGTGCCCTTCCCGGTCATTCTCACCGGCCCGAGCGATGCGGCAGATTATCTGCAGCAGCTGCACGATTTCGTCGGCGCGACCCTTGGCGAGGAAGCCCAGAAGCGCTACCAGATCGTGTTCAACGACCCTACCGAAGTGGCCCGGCAGATGACCGAGGGCCTGCGCGAAGTCCGTCGCTTCCGCCGCGAGCGCAACGATGCCTTCCACTTCAACTGGCTGCTGAAGATCGAGGAAGGCTTCCAGCGGCCGTTCGATCCGACTCACGAGGCCATGGCGAGCCTGCCGCTGCGCCGGGACCTGCCGCCACACGAGCTGGCTGCCAATCTGCGCCGTGCGTTCTCCGGCATCGTCGCCGGCAACGTCAAGGACAAGGGCATCCGCCGCATCGAGCAGTACGGTCGTTACGAAATCCACGGCGATGCGGCAATCATGCAGCCGCTGGACAAGCTGCTGCAGGCCTTCGTCGAACAGCACCGCATGAAGCTGCCCGGCGGCGTGCCCTACACGCCGTGCTACCGCGTGGTCAGCTGAAGCTGCCGAAAGGCCGGGCGGCAACCGCCCGGTCTTTGTTCATCCGCGATGCGGCTGCGGCGCCGCCCTGAACACCAACGCCAACCCCAGCAGAATCGCCCCCATGCCCAGCAATCCGAGGCGCGACAGCTGGTTGCCGAGGAACAGGTAATCCATTCCCACGGTGACCACCGGTACCAGATAGAACAGGCTGGTGACGTTGACCAGATTGCCGGTCTGGATCATGCGATACAGCAACAGCTGCGCGGCCACCGAAATCACCAGCCCCAGCCAGAGCACCGGAACGATGAAGCCAGTTACAGCTTCGAGCTGAATTGGCTGGAACGGCACGAACGCCAGGCACAGCAGCAGGCTTACTCCGTACTGCATCGGCAGCACCTCCACCGGGCTCTGCCGAACACGCTGCTGCAGGATCGCGCCCACGGTCATGCACAACATCGCGCCAAGGGCGAAAAGCATCCCGGCGAGAGAGAAACGTGCCAGCACCAGACTCTGGAAGACCACCGCAGCCAACCCGGCCAGTGCCACCAACAGTCCCAGCAGACGCAACGGCGAGAAGCGCCGTTCAAGAAGCAAGAGGGTGAGGATCGGCTGCACACCGAGCAGCGTCGCGATCACACCCGGCGTCACACCATGGGCCATGGCCTGGAAATAGCAGATCGAGTAACAGCCGATCATCAGCAGCCCGGCGGTCGCAGTCTGCCGACCAGTACCAGGGGCCGGCCGCCAGCGCCGCCGGTAAAGGCCGATCAGCAGAACAGCCCCCAGCGCCAGAGCGAAACGCACGATCAGCAGGGCGAAGGGGGTGCCGTGGTCCAGCCCCCAGCGGGTGAAGATTGCCGCACTGCCCCACAGCAGCACGAACACGGTCATGACGCCGTAGGACGTCCACAACGATTTGTTGAAAGTCATCAGTGATTACCTGTCGAAGCCAAACAGGCTCCAGCGAACGCCGAAACGTGCGCGCACCGACTCAGAAGGATCGGAAGCGAAAACTGGAGCTGCGAAGTGTGGGCGGATCAGCCCAGCGCAACCGCCTGTGGAGGTGGTGGCGCGATTGCCAGGTCGGCAACGACAGATGGAGGTGGAGCGATTGCGCACAGCCGCGCCGCGCCGAGATCGGCTGACTTAACGGGAAACAGGCTGTGGACAACGGGGGACATGGGATTGGAGGCCAGTGTTGTATTGATGACGATGTACTGAAAGCTAGCAGAGCCAGACCCGCCCGGTAAAGCGGGCCTGACAGACGTCACAAAGAAATCAGCGCGCAAGGTTCATCCGCACTTGGAATTGCCGCAGTTCAGGCAGGTGGCGCAGCCATCCATCTGCACTACGGCCTGGGTGTTGCACTTGTTGCACAGCTGCGCGCCGGCCGGAAAGCCTTCGCCCGGCTCGACCGCCACCGCGCCCTGGCTGGCCTCGTAAGCCGCGCGCTTTTCGGCCAGGTACTTGAGCTGCGTTTCGTCCAGCGCATGGCCTTCGAGCATGCCGATGGCGATCAGATGACGCTCCAGCACCGCACCGATCTCGGCCACGATCGATGGCATGTAGACGCCGCCCTTCTTCAGGTAGCCGCCGCGCGGATCGAACACCGCCTTGAGCTCCTCGACGAGGAAGGTGCAGTCGCCACCCTTGCGGAACACCGCAGACATGATGCGGGTCAGCGCCACGATCCACTGGAAATGGTCCATGTTCTTCGAATTGATGAAGATCTCGAACGGCCGACGCTGTTCATGCGGCGTGCCGGCGTTGAGCACGATGTCGTTCACGGTGACGTACAGGGCATGCTCGAACAGCGGCGACTTGATCTTGTAGGTCATGCCGATCAGGGTTTCCGGACGCTGCAGGCTCTCGTCCATTTCCACGACATTAACGGTCTTGCTCGCCTTGCTGTCATTGCTCGCAGCAGCTGCGGGGCGTTCGAGGGTCTCGTCGACGACCTTGAAGCCCTTAATGCGCTGGGTAATCTTTACGGTCATTGTGCAATCTCTCCTGCCGGGCGGCGTCCGCAGCCCAGCGTGCAAACGGTTTGGGCAGGCAGGTTCAGTACTTGCCGTAGTAGCCTTCTTTCAGGGCATCGAACAGGTTGGCGGCGGTATTCACCTCACCGTCGTACTCGACCTCCTGGTTGCCCTTGAGCTCGACCACACTGCCGTCCTCGAGGGTGAAGCGGTAAAGCGTCTTCTCCAAGTCCGATTCCTTGACCAACACGCCCTGGAACGCCGCCGGATTGAAGCGGAAGGTGGTGCAACCCTTGAGCCCCTGACGCCAGGCGTAGCGGTAAATATCCTTGAACGCTTCGAACGGATAATCGGTGGGCACATTGGCAGTCTTGGAGATCGACGAATCGACCCACTTCTGCGCGGCGGCCTGGATATCCACGTGCTGGGTCGGACTGACATCATCGGCGGTGATGAAGTAGTCCGGCAGCTTCTCGCCCGGCTCGTCGGAGCCCGGCTTGGCGCGCTCGTTGATCAGCGTGCGATAGGCCAGCAGCTCGTAGCTGAACACCTCGATCTTCTCCTTGGCCTTGCGGCCCGGACGGATCAGGTTGCGCGAGTAGTGATGAGCGAAGCTCGGCTCGATGCCGTTGGAGGCGTTGTTGGCCAGGCTCAGGCTGATGGTGCCGGTGGGCGCGATGGAGCTGTGGTGGGTGAAGCGCGCGCCCTGCTCGGCCAGCGACTCGATCAGCTCCGGCGCGTACTCGGCGATCTTCTGCATGTACCGCGAATACTTGGCGTGCAGCACGCGGCCGGCGACCTGATCACCGACCTTGTAGCCGTCCTTGGCCATCTCAGGACGCTTGCGCAACATTTCGGCGGTGACCTCGAAGGTCTGGCTCAGCAGCGGTGCCGGACCCTTCTCCTTGGACAGTTCCAGCGCCTGCTCCCAGCCGACCAGTGCCATTTCACGGGCAACTTCTTCGGTGAACACGCAGGCTTCCGGGCTGCCATAGCGCAGTTTGAGCAGCGTCAGCGTCGAGCCGAGGCCAAGGAAGCCCATGCCGTGGCGGCGCTTGCTTTCGATCTCGTGGCGCTGCTGCTCCAGCGGCAAGCCGTTGATCTCCACTACGTTATCGAGCATGCGGGTGAAGACGCGCACCACTTCTCGGTACTTGTCCCAGTCGAAGCGGGCATCGACGCCGAACGGGTCGATGACGAAGTTGGTCAGGTTGATCGAGCCCAGCAGGCACGACCCGTAAGGCGGCAGTGGCTGCTCGCCGCAGGGGTTGGTGGCGCGGATCGCTTCGCACCACCAGTTGTTGTTCAGCTGGTTGACGCGGTCGATCAGGATGAAGCCGGGCTCGGCATAGTCATAGGTGGAGACCATGATCATGTCCCACAGATGCCGCGCCTTGACCCGCCCGTATATCTTGCAGGCCACCAGGCCGTCGTCGCGAACGATGTAGCCGTCATGCACCGGCCACTCGCGCCACAGCACGTGCTCGGCGTCTGCCAGGTCGAGCTCGCCGGCTTCCTTGGCATGCACCGGGAAGATCAGCGGCCATTCACCGTCGGCATCCACCGCCTGCATGAACTCATCGGTAATCAGCAGGCTGAGGTTGAACTGGCGCAGCCGGCCGTCTTCACGCTTGGCGCGGATAAACTCGCGCACGTCCGGATGACCGACATCGAAAGTGCCCATCTGCGCGCCACGGCGACCACCGGCTGAACTGACGGTGAAGCACATCTTGTCGAAGATATCCATGAACGACAGCGGGCCGCTGGTATGTGCGCCAGCCCCGGAGACGAAGGAGCCACGCGGACGTAGAGTGCTGAACTCGTAGCCGATACCGCAGCCGGCCTTGAGCGTCAGGCCGGCCTCGTGGACCTTGCCCAGGATGTCGTCCATCGAGTCGGTGATCGACCCCGAGACGGTGCAGTTGATGGTCGAGGTGGCCGGCTTGTAATCCTGCGCGCCGGCGTTGGAAATGATCCGCCCGGCCGGAATGGCGCCATTGCGCAGCGCCCAGAGGAAGCGCTCGTGCCAGTGCTCGCGCCGCTTGGCCGGCTCGACGTCGGCCAGGGCGCGGGCGACCCGCTGCCAGGTGTCGTCGACACTCTCGTCGATGGGCGTGCCGTCCTTGCTGGTCAGGCGATATTTCTGTGCCCAGATATCTTCGGAAGCCGCCTGCAGGGCGATGCTGGAAGTGCTCTTGGTGTCTGCCGCAATGGGCCCGTCCGTCTTCGCCATGCGCTGCGCATCCTCGTGCCGAAAGTGGGAGAAAAAAGAGCTCGCACGATAGGCGAATTCGACAGGCGCCGTACATGATGCATATCAAAGTAGGCAGAGCGAACGACGACCGGCGAGTGATTGCAAGCCTCGGCAACTTTGCCCATAGCCAGAAACGAAAAAACCCGCCGAGAGGCGGGTTCTTTCTTCAAGGGCCGACCAATTACTTGATCTTGGCTTCCTTGTACATCACGTGCTTGCGTACGACCGGATCGAATTTCTTGATTTCGAGCTTGTCGGGGGTGGTGCGCTTGTTCTTGTCGGTGGTGTAGAAATGGCCGGTACCGGCGCTGGACACCAAACGGATCAGGTCACGCATGATAGTTCTCCTTAAACCTTTTCGCCGCGGGCGCGCAGCTCGGACAGAACGACGTCAATGCCGCGCTTGTCGATGATGCGCATGCCTTTGGCAGTCAGGCGCAGACGGACGAAGCGGTTCTCCGACTCGACCCAGAAGCGGTGATGCTGCAGGTTCGGCAGGAAACGACGACGGGTTTTGTTGTTTGCGTGGGAAACGTTGTTTCCGGTTACCGGACCCTTACCGGTAACTTGACAGACTCTCGACATGGCTCAGCCCTCTAAAACCACATGCCCAACCCGGCATGGGTTGGCCGCTTGAATTCACTTGTCAGTTCGGCGCTCAGCGCCACGTTTCATGGGGGTCTTACCGGTCACGTTGCAAACGAAGATACCGGGCCCCTAGAAAAGAGCGCTGCTTTATATCAGAAACCCCCTAGGGCAACAAGCGCGGATTGATATTTCCGCCCGACTGCCGAAGGCTTGCTGCGCCTAGCCCTGCTGCCGTGGCGGGCTGTGGCCCCTGCCGGTCCGCCCGTCGCCCCGCCAACATATATATAGGTAGCGATCAGCCCAAAGCGGCGCGCGCTTCGTCACGCAGCTGCCGACGCAGCAACTTGCCCACCGCCGTCTTGGGCAATTCATCACGTATCTCGAGAAAGCTCGGCATCTTGTAGCCGGTGAGGTACTGCCGGCAATGCTCGAGCAACGCCTGGTCGTCAACCGCATCGTCCTTGAGGCTGACAAAGACCTTCACCGCCTCGCCCTTGCGCGCATCCGGCACGCCCACCGCCACGCATTCACGCACGGATGGATGCTGCATCAGCACATCCTCGATCTCGTTGGGAAAGACGTTGAAGCCGGACACCAGGATCATGTCCTTCTTGCGATCAACGATCTTCACGAAGCCCTCGACATCCAGCAAGGCGATGTCGCCGGTCTTCAACCAGCCATCGGCGGTGAGCACCTTGGCTGTCTCATCCGGCCGCTGCCAATAGCCCTGCATCACCTGCGGGCCGCGCAGCCACAATTCGCCCGGAGTTTCCGGCGCTACGTCGTTGCCCTCGTCATCCACGGTGCGCAGCTCGGTCTCGATCAGCGCCTGACCGATGTAGCCTTCGCGGTAGGGGCTCAGCTGCGTCCCGGTCGCCACCACCGGCGAGGCCTCGGTCAGGCCGAAACCTTCGCGGATCGGCGCGCCGGTCAGTGCCTGCCAACGGCGCCCTACTTCGCTGTTCAGCGGCGCACCGCCTGAGGTCGCCCACTTCAGATGGGAGAAATCGATGCTGCGAAATTCCGGATGATTCATCAGCCCGACAAACAGCGTGTTGATGCCGCTGAGCAGGCTGAAGGGATAGCGACGCATGGCGCCGATGGTCTCGTCCAGATTGCGCCCGTCGCGGATGAACACGGTGTGCAGGCCCATGCCCACCGAGCTCAGACAGTTCGTGGCAAAGGCCATGATGTGATACAGCGGCAGCGGCGCGATGCGCACGTCTTTTTCCGGCTCCAGCAGGCCCGGCCGGTCAAACAGTTCGATGGTCTGCAATACGTTGGCCAGCAGGTTGCGGTGCGTGAGCATCGCGCCCTTGGACACACCGGTCGTGCCGCCGGTGTATTGCAGCAGCGCCAGCCGGTCGAGGCCTGCCTCGCCTTCCAGCGGCGGACTTTCCGCACCCAGCCGCAGCGCCTGCATAAAGCGCTGCGTTTCAGGCTCCCCGCTTTCGTAGGCAGGCTCCTGCAGATCGTCAACGCTGGTCAGGATGATCTGCTGCAGACCGCTGTCCGCCAGCACCGCGCGCACCAGTGGCAGCAGCCGATCGAGCACAAGGATCGCCTTGGCGCCGGAATCACGGAACTGATGTCCGGCTTCGGCAGCGGTGTACTGCGGATTGGTGTTGACGATCACCAGCCCGGCCTTGAGCGCCCCGAATACGGCGATGGGATACTGCAACGAATTGGGCAGCTGCAGCGCCAGCCGATCACCGGGTTGCAGACCAGCGTGATGCCGCAGGTAGCGGGCGAAGGCGTCAGCCCATGTGGCCAGCTCGGCGTAGTTGAGGCGGTCGTCGCCACAGGAAAATGCCGTGCGCTGCGGATGATTCGCGCAGGCCTGGGCAAGCAGGTCATGAACGTTCTGGTAACCACCACGGGCGAGTTCAGCAGCCACGTAGCCTTGCGCGGAAGCGGACATCGACATTCTCCAAAATGAATTATTGTTTTACTGTGCGAAACTTGATGTCGAATTCGATAGTAGTAGATCAGTTTTCCCATCGCAATGATCGCTAATGGCCGCACTGCTCGACGCCGGGCGATCTGCTATCGTTCGCCACCGCTGCCCACTAGCTAGAAAGACCGAGACCATGAGCGACGACATCGAAGACACCGGCACTCCCAAAGATCGCAAGTTCGTCGAAGCGCTGGCCCGCGGGCTGGACGTGCTGCGTGCCTTCACCCATGGCTCGGTGGTAATGGGCAACCAGGACATCGCACGCATCACCGGGCTGCCCAAGCCCACCGTGTCGCGCATGACCTACACCCTGACCAAGCTCGGCTACCTCAGCTATTCGCAGCAGTTGGAGAAATACCAGCTCGATTCCGGCGTGCTGGCGCTCGGTTATGCCTACGTCTCCAACCTGCGCGTGCGCCAGCTGGCCAAGCCGTACATGGATGAATTCGCCCGCCGCACCAACACCACCGTGGGCCTGACGTGCCGTGACCGACTGTCGATGATCTACGTGGAAAACTGCCGCCCGGCCGAGGTCACCACCCTGCGCATGGACGCTGGCGTGCGCCTGCCGCTGGCCACCACCGCCGCCGGTCGCGCCTTTCTCGCCGCCACCCCGGAGAAGGAACGCGAGCATCTGATGGCCGCTCTGGCCAGCAAGTACGGTGATGGCTGGACCGCCATCGAGGCTTCGCTGCACGCCTCGTTCGAGGAGTTCGTACAGCACGGCTTCTGCCTGTCGCTCGGCGACTGGGACCGCAACGTGATGGCTGCCGGTGTGCCGCTTCACCTGGCCGACGGCAGCATCATGGCGCTGACCTGCGGTGCGCCGTCATTCCAGCTCAGCGAGGACACCCTGAAGAACTCGCTGGCCCACCAGCTGGAAATGCTCGCCCGCGATATCGAAAGCCTCGGCGTCTGATCGTCAGGCCCTGACGCTGGCCCAGGCGATGTCCGCGAGCAGCTCGCGGCAGTCGGCCAGCGCGGTGCGGGAACGTCCCGCCAGCCAGTTACGCGCCATGTCATGGCAGGGTCCGATCACCACTGCGAGAAAGCAGTCGCCGGGCATCCGCCGAAAGGCTCCGCTTTCCCGGTGACGGCGAAGGATCGCCCCGACCCGCTCACCGTGGGTGCGATTGACCTCGCGCAGCTGCTCGCCCATCTCCCCGGCCTCGACCCGCCCGCGGTTATGCAGAACGAAGCGCGCCCAATCCGGATTCGCCACCACCCAGTCGATGTAGCTGGTGACGAAAAGCCGGACGCAGGCTTCCGCGTCCAGCGTTTCGATCAGCCCGGCTTCCAGCAGCGCGGCGTACTCGCCGATCCCTTCCAGATACAGCGCGGCGATGATCCGCTCACGATTACCGAAGTGGTGATAAAGGCTGCCGATGCTGGCGCCGGAACGATCACGAATCATCTCGATGGTGGTCGCCTCCACGCCGAACTCGGTGAAACAGGCGAGTGCGCCCTGAAGGATTTCCTGCTTGCGGCTACTACGGGCCATCCGGCCTCCAGTCTGAACTAGAATATTTTTCTAGAATTATCTTCTACCCTTCGTATACTGCACCGATCGCAGCAATCGCAGAAGCGCGGAGAACAACAAGATGGCGACGATACAGGTTGAAGAACGCTCCATCGACAATGGCAACGGCCATGTCTTGTCCAGCCATTGGTATCAGCCGAGCGGCGCGCCATGCGGGGTCGTGCTGATCGCGCCGGCGATGGGCGTGCCGCAGCGCTTCTATACCGACTTCGCCACATGGCTTGCCGAGCGCGGCTACCAAGTGGCGACCTTCGATTACCTGGGCATGGGCCGCTCGCGGCGAATGCCGCTTCGCCAGTTGAATGTCGACATCCTCGACTGGGCTCGCCATGACTGCAGTGCGATGTTGGCCGTGGCAGCCGATGCCGCCGGCGAATTGCCGCTGTACTGGATCGGCCACAGCGTAGGCGCGCAGATTCTGCCGCTGGTCAAAGGCCATGAGCGCCTGACCCGCATCGTCACCATCGCCGCCGGCAGCGGCTACTGGCGCGAGAACAGCCCGCAGATCCGCAACAAGGCGTGGCTGCTCTGGCATGGCCTGGCGCCCGTGCTGACTGCGGTGGCGGGTTACTTCCCAGGCGCTCGTATCGGGGCGGTAGGCGACCTTCCTGCCGGGGTGATTCGCCAGTGGCGGCGCTGGTGCCTGCATCCGCAGTACCTGGTCGGTGTCGAAGGCGAGCCCATGCGTCAGGCCTTTGCCGCGGTGCGCACACCGCTGACGTCGCTGTCCTTCAGTGATGACGAAATGATGTCAGCGCGCAACACCGAATCCCTGCATGGCTTCTACAGCTCGGCACCGAAGACCATGCAGCGCATCGCGCCCGCCGAAATCGGCGCCACGCGCATCGGCCACTTCGGCTTTTTCCGCCGCGGTTTTGCCGACAATCTCTGGGCGCCGCATTTGTTGCCCGAACTGATGCCGAGCCAACAACGCACAGTGGCGTAGGGCTTCAGAAGGCAAATAGTTTCGCAGAGCGGAACACTGCTAGCATATTTCGAAACATATGCGAGGGTTATTCAACTTGCCGGATGGCTAATCTCCGACAAAAGTGAGAATGGGCTGGTTACAGCCCTCCTCGCCAATGGAGCCTTGCCATGCACAACAACAATAACGGCTACCCCTCGAGCACCCGCGCCTGGGTCACGGTCGCCATCCTCATGCTCGCCTACGTGCTGTCCTTCGTCGATCGGCAGATCCTCAACCTGCTGGTAGAGCCGATCCGCCGCGATCTGGACATCACCGACACCCACATGAGCCTGCTGATGGGCTTCTCCTTCGCGGTGTTCTACACCATCTGCGGCGTACCCATCGGGCGCTTGGCCGACCGCAAGAGCCGCCGCGGCATCATCGCCATCGGCGTGCTGGTGTGGAGCCTGATGACCGCACTGTGCGGCACCGCGCGGACCTTCTGGCAATTCCTCGTGTTCCGCATCGGCGTCGGTGTCGGCGAGGCCGCGCTGTCGCCCTCGGCCTATTCGCTGATCGCCGACAGTTTCCCGCCCAAGCTGCGCGGCACCGCGATGAGCGTCTATTCGATGGGCATCTACATCGGCTCAGGTCTGGCCTTTCTGCTCGGCGGGCTGGTGGTCAAGTTCGCCTCGGCCCAAGGCGATGTGGAGCTACCGGTGCTCGGCATGGTCCGCCCCTGGCAGCTGATCTTCCTCGTACTCGGCGCGGCCGGCGTGCTATTCACCGCCGTGCTCTTGCTGATCCGCGAGCCGTCGCGCAAAGGCGTCGGCGCCGGCGTCGAGGTGCCATTGAGCGAGGTAGCCGGATACATTCGGCAGAACCGCCGCACCGTGCTGTGCCACAACTTCGGCTTCGCCTGCCTGGCTTTCGCCGCCTACGGCAGTTCGGCGTGGATTCCGACGTTCTTCATCCGCACCTACGGCTGGTCGGCCAGCGACGTCGGCGTGCTCTACGGCTCGGTGGTGGCGGTGGCCGGCTCGATCGGCATCATCGCTGGCGGGCGGCTGTCGGACCTGCTGCACCGCCGCGGCTATCGCGATGCACCGTTGCGGGTCGGCATCATCTCTGCCGCGCTGACCCTGCCACTCAACCTCGCCTACCTGGCCGGCACCGGCGAACTGGCGCTGGCGCTGATCGCCCTTCACGTCTTCACCATCGCCATGCCCTTCGGCGTCGGCCCGGCGGCGATTCAGGAGATCATGCCCAACTCCATGCGCGGCCAGGCCTCGGCGGTGTACCTGTTCGTCATCACTATGGTCGGCCTCGGCATCGGCCCGACTGCGGTGGCGCTGGGCACCGACTTCGTCTTCGGCGACGACAACGCCCTGCGGTACTCGCTGCTGATCGTCACCGGCGTTGCGCTGGTCGGCGCAATTATCCTGCTAGGCATGGGGCTCAAGCATTACCGCGGCAGCCTGGATCGGCTGCAGGAATGGAAACCGCAGGGTGCTGCCACGCCAACCCCTGCGTGACGGATCGCCGCATAGCGGCCGGTGCATCTAAACCATGCACTGGCCGCCTGCCTGTTCCTGATCTCGTTCACACGGTGAGCCATTTTTAGCGACATCTCGCTACCGTGGCGCTTCAGACCTTCGAAGTGCAGCCTGCGGTGCCGTGTAGGCATACATGCCTCGGGCAGCACCGTTCGCCCTGAAGTTGCCGATCTAGACCGATTTAGGTTTGTGATGCAGGCCATATTTGTGTGTAATTGCCGGCCATTTCATGGATTGAAACGGCAGCCCCGTTGGTACGGCATTGGCCGTCGAGTCAGTCCTGAATGCTACCTGCCAGCCATTCAGACAAGGACTACCTCATGGGCTTCGCGAAAAAAACCAGTGTGCTGTTGCTCAGCAGCGCCATCGTGTTCAGCGCCGGTTGCGCCAACATGGCCGAAAACGAGTGGGCGAACAAAGAGAACATCGGCACCCTGGTCGGCACCGCAGCAGGCATTCTCATCGGTAGCCAGGTTGGAAACGGTAGCGGTCGCACCGCAGCGATGATCGCAGGCGCACTGGCCGGCGGTTACCTGGGCAAGACCATCGGCGCGAAGCTTGACGTGCGAGATCGCGAGGCGCTGGCACTGCAGACTCAACAGGCGCTGCAGCACACTCAGGATGGCCAGGCCACTCAGTGGTCGTCGAGCCACAGCGATGCCAAAGCCACCATTACCCCGATCAAGACCGAAACCGTGCAGCGTGAAGTCGCAGTCAAGCGCACGCCCAAAGTGCAGCCGGTAGCGAACATGACGCTGATCAACCAGCCCTACCAGGCGGTTAAATCGGCGAACGTACGCAATGCGCCTGACCTCAAAGCCGAAAAGGTTGCAGGGTTGCCAACCGGCACCACCTTTACCGCGATTGGCCGCACGGACAACGACTGGATCATGGTCGGCCGTCGCGGCGTAACCATCGGCTATGTTTACGCGCCGTTGGTGGCTCAGGTTAAAAAGCCTGCCCAGTCGACCCAGACCGCCGCAGCCGAAACGGCGACCGATCTCGACAGCCTCGATATCGCCAGCGCAGCCTCCAAGGGCATCGATCTGGACGCCATCGATCTGGATGCCGTTCCGGTCGAGCAGGCCATGACCGCCCAGACCACCTGCCGGACGATCAAATATGACGTCACCGCACAGGGCAGCAATGAGCAGCAGACTGCCAAGGCCTGTCAGGCGGCCGACGGTGCCTGGGAGCTGATCTGATGAACGTACGCCACATTTCCCTACTGGCCCTCAGCCTGGCCGTAGCGGCTTCGGCCCAGGCAGCCAGCCACCGACTGGCTTATTCGAAGGCGGAAAACGTCGAGGTGTTCGTTGACCATGCCGATGGTCAGCCTTGGTGCAGCGACAACCTGAAGCTGCGTTTCGCATTTGCCGGCCCAGCAGATCAGGACTCCATCAACCGCTTGTTGCCAAAACTTGGCGGCCTGTTCGCCACTCAGTGCTCGAGCGCCGCGCAACTGAGCTGGACCAGTGTAGACAGCACGGGCAAGACCCAGGCCAGCGGTAACGCCAGCCAGGCCGCTGGCTGGTTGGCGCAAGCAGCAGATACTGCCCCGGCAGCTCCGCAGCCTGCAGCCGAGCAAGCACCTGCGCCAACCGTCGCCCAAGCGCATGCTGAAGCCCCCGCTTCCGCTGCACCTGCTGCGCGCGAGACCGCTCCGGCCACCGCAGAGCCGGAACCGGACAAACCGACGCAAGCCCAGACTGAAGCACCACAACCCCAAGCCGCAGTGCCGGTAGCGCCTGTCGCCGATGCCAAACCCGCTGAGCGGGCAGAAGCGCCAGTTCCGGCTGAACAGGCCGTAGCCACCACCCCCGTTGCCGCCAAAGAGTTCAGCGTTGGCGGCTGGCAACCACCGCTGGCCCGGGATGTTTTTGCCAAGGCCGACTTCATCACAGAGGTCGCCGATCAGAACGGCTGCCGCTTCCGCCTGGGGTTCAAGCCGGAGGACGACATAGCGAACATCTCCGCGACATCCAGCGGCGTGACATGCGGCCCGGACGGCTACGCGCAGGGCACCGGCTCGCTGATGCTCAACCGCCGCGATGGCGTGCGTCTGCATCAGTTCAAAGGCAGCTTCCTCGATGGCCTGGAAATCTACGGCGACGCGCCGCAACTTCCGGTAGTGGGCATCGACCAGCGCAAGAATCTGCTGCTGCTGTTGCATAGCGAACCTGCCAGCAAGGTGCATTACCTGCTGCGCATGGGCCATAGCTATAACGGCCACTGGAATGCCGGCAGCGTCACGCTGATCGCACTGACCGAAAACCGTGAGTTGTTCCGCGATCTGGAAAGCATTCGCCGGACCATCGACCTCGCCACCGCGCACTTGGACAAGAGCGCACCGAAGATCAGGGCAATCCATTTCTACGGCATGCGGGATCTGGAAAAAGGGCTGCACGAAGGCGATCGAGATTTCTGGCTTTACGACCTATCGCTGTCGCGCCACTACCGTACGCAGAAGTGGGAATACGACCCCGCTCGGGCCAACAATCACCTGTTCGCGTACGAGCGCAAGGAAGCTGAACTGCAGCGCCGAGCCGAGCTGGAGCGCGAGCGTGAAGCCCAGCGTCAGCGCGAGCTGCTGGCTCGCCAGGCAGAGCAACAGCTGCAGTTGTATCGTCAGCTGCGCCGTGAAACCCGCAAGCCCGAAGAGCTCTACGGACGCATCCTCAGCGATGCCAGCTACTCGCCGTTCAGTGGCGGCGGCTATGCCGCGATGATGCAAGGCCGCGCGCAGGGCTACAGCCAGATCGTGCATATCGATGGCAAGACCGATGGTGGCTGGGAGGTCGACTATCCGTACGCCGCTGTTCTGGATACCAAAGACAGCGAGCAAAGCGCCGACAAGGGCTGGTTCCTGGTCAAGGGCGAGGCGAGGCTGGACGCGTCGCGCAAGGATGAGCAAAACCTACCGCTGACGCTGATCAGCGCCACCACGCTGCAAGCCTGCAGCGAAAAGGGCTGCGCCGATCTGCGCGACCCGCTGAAACTTGCACGACATGAAATCGGTGACCCGGACTGGACGCCGGAAGAGGCCAAATCGCTGATACAACAAGCCTGGCCCGAACGTGCCGAGCTCCAAGGAGATGACGAATGAGCAAGCGCCTACCCCTGATCGCCGGCGCTGCCGTTGCCGTACTGGTGGCCGGCTACTTCGGCCTGAGCGCCTACAGCAGCAGCCAGGCAGAAAAGCTGATCGAAGACTGGGTTTACGAGCACGAGCTTGAGGACACCCTGCGTTGGAAGTCGGTATCGTCCAGCCCATTCGGCGGCCGCGTGACGATCTCCGAGCTGCAAGTGGAAGCCGGTGGACGCGAGCCAAGCCTGCAGGTGGCTGAAGTGATCATCAGCGACCGCTCCATCAACGACGAACGGACCCGCTTGCGCCTGCGCTTCAATGGCGTCGAGGCCGATAACCGTGCCCTCGGCGGCCTGAGCAGCCTCGGCGCGATGGCCGGCGGCGGCTTCGGCCGAGGCATGGCTACCGCTCGCGGCTTCGAACCCGCGTTGATCAGCGGTCTGGCCGAGCTCAAGCCCTACGATGTCGAGATCTATGTGGATATCGATGACGATGCCGGCACCCTGGAAACAGAGCTGGCAGTCGACCTGCCAGAACTGTTCGATTCGCGTGTCAGCTACCGCCTGAGTAACCTGCGCGATTTTAATCGCAAGCTGCAGCGCCTGAGCGAGAGCTTCGGTGGCGACGACCGGGGGCAGCGGGCATTCATGAGCGAGCTGGGCGAGTTGGCATCGAGCGTCGAGCGCGCCGAATTGCAGAGCGCCTCGTTCAGCGTCAAGGATCGCGGCATGGCCGAGCGCAGCATTGCCCTGTATCAGCGCTACAACACCCCGCTGAACCCCACCGAAGGCAGCGCCGAGAAACAGCGCAAGGCGCATTACGAGAAGGTCGTTGAACAAACCGAAAAGGACTGCAGCCGCGAATTCAAGGACCTGCCGAAGGGCATGAAAGACGGTTGCGAACTGCTCAGGAAAGCTCTGCTCGGCAAGGTCAGCGGCGTAGAGTTGAAGGTCGAGCCGAAGGATCGCGTGCGCCTGACGGATCTGGGTGACCTGCAGGACGGCCGCCGCAGCAAGCGCCTGCTGGACCGCCTGAACCCGCAACTCGACAGCATCTGATCGCTAGCTGATCGCGTGGCAGAAAGGCCGGGCATTTGCCCGGCTTTTTTATATCCGGATCAAATGACTCACAGCCGGTACGATCACCGCCCACTGGATAAACCACCGAGACGCGACCCAAGTTGCTTCGCGTGGATAGAAAGGCGACGTCCACCCTACCGGGCTGCCATCTTGCGCGCAGCGCCGTAGGGTGGGCTTCAGCCCACCGTTTGTGTGCTGGCGGCGAGCTGAAGCGGAACGCCGCACAACGGAAATGAAGACGATGCCTCGCCACACCTGCCCGTAGTCGGCTAAGCACCTGACCCTATCTCCGCAAAGCAAAACCGGGCAAAGGGGCCCGGTCGTGGTGTCGCGAGTGGCGCGTTACGCCACCTGCATCAGCTTGGCATAGGCCTTCAGGTGGTGATCATCGTCACCGAACTGGTGGGCAATCATAACCAGGCGCTTGGCATGGTGGGCGAGGTTGTATTCCCAGGTCATGCCGATGCCGCCGTGCAGCTGGATGGCTTCCTCGGCCACCTTGCGCGCGGCGCGGGCGCAGATGTATTTGGCGGCGGCGATGATTCGGCTGCGCTCGTCGTTGTCTTCGCCATCGGCAAAGGTCGCGGCGAGGATCGCCATGCTGGTGGCCTGCTCCAGCTCGGTCTGCATATCCACCATGCGGTGCTGCAGGACCTGGAACTTGCCAATCGGCACGCCGAACTGCTTGCGCGTCTTCAGGTAGTCGAGGGTCAGCTTGCAGGCTTCGTCCATACTGCCCAGCGCGTCGGCGCATTGCGCGGCGATGGCGCGGCCTTGCTGGTAGCGCATCGCGGGTAAGGCATTGCCAATCTCGCCAAGCACCGCATCGGCTCCGACATGCACGTTGTCGAGGAACAGCTCGCAGCCCTTGCGCCCGTCGATGGTGGGATAGACGCGGCGACTGACGCCCTGAGCGCTCGGATCGACGAGGAACAGGCTGATGCCCGTTTCATCGCGGCTGTCACCGGAAGTGCGCGCCGACACGATGATCTGCCCGGCGCTGTGTCCGCCAATCACCACGGCCTTGCGCCCGGACAGCCGATAACCGCCGTCGGCCGCTTCAGCTTTGGTCTGCACATCGTGGAGGTTGTAGTGGCTCTGCGGCTCGTCGAAAGCCACCGCCAGTTGCAGCGAACCGGCCGCGACCTGCGGCAGCAAGTCCGCTATTTGCGCTTCGCTGCCCAGCTGATTGAGCAAGCCGCCAGCGAAGATTACCGATTGCAGGTAGGGCTCCAGCGTCAGCCCGCGACCCAGTTCGGTCATCACCAGCATGATTTCCACACCGCCGCCGCCAAAGCCGCCGATCTCCTCGGCAAAGGGTACGGCGGTCAGGCCCAGCTCGCCCAGTTGGCCCCAGAACTCGGAGGAAAAACCCAGCTCCGACTCGCTGAATTTCTCGCGCTGCTCAAACGGGTAGGCGTCGCGCACCAGGCGCGCCGCGGTGTCTTGCAGCATTTGCTGCTCTTCAGTCAGTTTGAAGTCCATTGCGGTGCCCCCTTACAGCTCGAGAATCATCTTCGAGACGATGTTCTTTTGGATTTCGTTGGAGCCGCCGAAGATCGACAGCTTGCGCATGTTGAAGTAGTCACCGGCCAGCGATGCGCTGTAATCCGCGTGCAACAGCTCGCCGTCGTAGTCCAGTTGCAGCTCCTCCTCGAGGAACGGCAGCGCGTACGGGCCGATGACCTTGCGCAAGAGGTGAGTGATGGCCTGGCGGATCTCGGTGCCCTTGACCTTGAGGATCGAGGACTCCGCACCGGGCACGCCGCCCTCCTTCGCCGCGGCGAGGATGCGCAGGGTGCTCATCTCGATGGCCATTAGCTGCATTTCCACTTCCGCGACCTGGGCGCGGAACAGCGGGTCTTCAAGCATCGGCTTGCCGTCGCAAACTTCCTTCATCGCGATGCGCTTCAGATGCGCCAACACCGCCTTCGAAGAGCCGATGCCGGCAAGGCCCGTGCGCTCGTGGGTTAGCAGGTACTTGGCGCAGGTCCAGCCCTGGTTTTCCTCGCCGACGAGGTTCTCCACCGGCACGCGGACGTTGTCGAAGAAGACTTCGTTGACCTCGTGATCGCCGTCCAGGGTGATGATCGGCCGCACGCTGATGCCGGGGCTCTTCATGTCGATCAGGAGAAAGCTGATGCCGCGCTGCTGCTGGGCTTCAGGGTCGGTGCGCACCAGGCAGAAGATCATGTTGGCGTGCTGGCCGAGGGTGGTCCAGGTCTTCTGGCCGTTGACCACGTAGTGGTCGCCATCACGCACGGCGCGGGTCTTGAGGCTGGCGAGGTCGGAGCCGGCGCCGGGCTCGGAATAGCCCTGGCACCACCAGTCCTCACCGGAGAGGATGCGCGGCAGGTAATGGTCGATCTGCTGCTGGGTGCCGAACTTGATGATCACCGGCGCGACCATGTTGACGCCGAAGGGCACGGTACGCGGCGCGCCGAAGGCGGAGCACTCCTCGTCGAAGATGTGCTTTTCCACCGGGCCCCAGGTGGTGCCGCCCAGCTCCACCGGCCAGCCCAGCGCATACCAGCCGCGCTTGACCAGGATCTGCTGCCAGCGCTCGTGATCCTGTTTGGACATGTGCTTGCCGAGCTTGGCCTTGGCGGCGATGTCCGCCGGCAGCTCGCTTTTCAGAAAGGCGCGTACTTCATCGCGGAAGGCGAGCTCTTCGGCCGTGTAGTTGACGTTCATGGATGAATCCTCGATATCCGATCGGCAGAGTGCAGGCGGGCGGTACTCATTGCCCGGCCTGCCATTCGGTGAAGGTGCGGCCTTCGGCGGCCAGTTTTTCCAGCAGTGGTGCCGGTTTCCACCAGCCGCCGCAACGTGCGTGCAGTTCCTTGACCCGCGCCAGCACGGTGTCCAGGCCAACGCTGTCGGCATAGAACATCGGCCCGCCGCGGAAGGCCGGGAAGCCGTAGCCGTTGAGGTAGATGACGTCGATATCACTGGAGCGCTGGGCGATGCCCTCTTCGAGAATCTTCGCGCCCTCGTTGACCAGCGCGAAGATGCAGCGCTCGACGATGTACTGCTCGTCCAGCGCCTGCCGCTCGATGCCTTTTTCCCTCGACGCGGCTTCCAGCATGGGCGCGAGCTCGGTGTTCTCCTGCGGGGTGCGGTTGCCGGGTTCGTAGCGGTAGTAGCCGGCGCCGGTCTTCTGCCCGAGCATGCCGGCGGCGCAGAGCTTGTCCGAGACAGTGGGGAAATCCAGGTGCGCCGGCAGCGTCGCGCGCTGGCGCTTGCGAATCGCCTGGCCGATGTCGAGGCCCGACAGGTCACGCATGGCGAACGGTCCCATGGCCATGCCGAAGTTGCGCAGCGCACTATCGACCTGCTGCGGCGTGGCGCCTTCCTCCAAGAGGAATTCCGCCTCGCGGCCGTACTGGAAGACCATGCGGTTGCCGACGAAGCCGTCACAAACGCCCACTACCACCGAAACCTTCTTCAGTTGCTTGCCGATGGCCATGGCGGTGGCGAGCACTTCATCGCTGGTCCGCTCGCCACGCACCACTTCCAGCAAGCGCATGACGTTGGCCGGGCTGAAGAAATGCAGGCCGACTACGTCTTCCGGACGCTTGGTGAAAGCCGCGATGGCGTCCAGATCAAGCGATGACGTGTTGGAAGCGAGGATCGCGCCCGGCTTGCACGCCGCATCCAGCTGCTCGAACACCTGCTGCTTGACGCCCATTTCCTCGAATACCGCTTCAACCACCACATCGGCATCGGCCAACGCGGCGTACTCGGTCACGCCTTCGACCAGCGCGAGGCGCTTCTCCATCGCCTCCTCGGTCAGGCTGCCGCGCTTGACGCTCGCCGCATAGGTGTCGCGGGCTCGCTGCAGACCGCGCTGCAGGGCTTCGTCGTTGATTTCGAGCAGCTTCACCGGAACACCGGCATTGGCGAAGCTCAGCGCAATACCGACACCCATGGTGCCGCCGCCGATCACCGCGGCTGTGTTGATCGGCCGCGGTTTCACATCGGATGGCAGACCGTTGATCTTGCCGGCCTGGCGCTCGGCGAAAAATGAATGAACCAGAGCGCCGCGTTGTGGCGAGTTCAGACATTCGGCAAACAGCTCACGCTCACGCTTTAGACCTTCGGCCAGCGGCAGCTTGGTTGCTGCCTCTACCGCAGCGATGCAACGCAGCGGCGAGAACAGCCCAGGCATGCGCTTGGCGACTTCAGCATGCTTGGTGCGGATCAGCGCCTCGTTATCGGCGCCCTCAAGGCCTTGGGTCTGCTCGCCAGTACGTCGCGGTGTGCGGCCATCCTCGACCATGCGACGGGCGTAGGCGAGGCCGGCTTCCACCAGATCACCCTCGAACAGCTCGTCGACGATATTGTGCGCGACCGCCTCGGCGGCGCTGATCGGCGTGCCGCTGACAATCATGTCCAGCGCCTTCTCGACGCCTGCCAGACGCGGCAAGCGCTGAGTGCCACCGGCGCCGGGCAACAAACCCAACCTCACTTCCGGGAGGCCGACCTTGGCGTCCTTGCGGGCGATGCGGTAATGACAGCCCAACGCGACTTCCAGGCCCCCACCGAGCGCGGTGCCATGAATGACGGCGACGCTCGGTTTGCTGCAGCTTTCGATGATTTCGATCACCTCGGGCAGGCTCGGCGCCTGCGGCGGCTTGCCGAATTCCTTGATGTCGGCTCCGGCGATAAAGGTGTTGCCCTCGCAGACCAACGCCACGGCGCGGACCTGCTGGTCCGCTTCGGCATGCTGAAAGGCCTTCAGCAGCCCCTCGCGCACCACCTGGCCGAGGGCGTTGACCGGTGGATTGTTGACCGTGATCAGCGCGATATCGCCCTGAACTTCGAGCCGTACGACATCTGTCATGACTGGCCTCCGCTGTGTGAAATGCTGATTGGAATTGTAATTTCACGGAATCATGTTTCGCACAGCAGAATAAAGGAGTCACGTTACGCATGTCGATAGGCCGGCATCGGACAGCAATCAAGCGAGGCAAATGGGCACAACGCGCGTCAGTGCTTGATATTGCCGGCAGCCGGACCGGGCGTTGCACAGCACTATCAGTCAGAGGAATGTCGCCGCCAAAGCGGACGCGGCGGCTTCAGCCGGAAACGGCTGCCGCGGGGCACGAGCGAGCAGGTCGGGATCGATACGCAGCAAGCGCTACCGTCCGTTCGCCGGCCAGCGAAGTCGGCTCAATGCCTTGAGGAGCTCAATCAGCGGCCGTGTCAGGTTGAGCTTCAGCTCTTTAGCTCGACGCTGCCAAGAACAGAGTAGCTGAACAACGAGAGCGTCCATGGTAAGCAGCCAGCCTCACACATTGAGGCTGGCTGTCTCAGGGGCTCAGATGCCCATGCAGAGGTACTTGATCTCCAGGTAATCCTCAATGCCGTACTTGGAGCCTTCACGCCCAAGACCCGAGGACTTCACCCCGCCAAACGGCGCCACTTCGGTGGAGATCATGCCGGTGTTGATGCCGACCATCCCGTACTCCAGTGCCTCGGCGACGCGAAACACACGACCCAGATCGCGCGCATAGAAGTAGGAGGCCAGGCCGAATTCGGTGTCGTTGGCCTTGGCGATCGCATCGGCCTCGTCCTTGAAGCGGAACAGCGGCGCCAGCGGGCCGAAGGTTTCTTCCTTGGCCACCTTGGCGCTGTCCGGCACGTCGACCAACACGGTCGGCTCGAAATAACTGCCGCCCAGCTGGTGCGCCTGACCGCCGGCGACCAGCCGCGCGCCCTGGGCCACAGCGTCTTCGATATGCTCGCGGACCTTGGCGGCAGCGCGATCGTCGATCAGCGGACCGAGATCGGTACCCTCCTCCAGGCCATTGCCGACCCGCAGCTTGGCCACCGCCGCCTGGAACTTCTCGGCGAAGGCGTCGTAGACGCCATCTTGCACATAGATGCGGTTGACGCAGACGCAGGTCTGCCCGGCATTGCGGTACTTGGACTGCACGGCGCCCTTCACCGCCTCGTCCAGGTCGGCGTCGTCGAAGACAATGAACGGCGCGTTGCCGCCCAGCTCGAGGGAGACCTTCTTGATCCCCGGCGCGCACTGCTCCATCAGCTTGGCGCCGACCTCGGTGGAGCCGGTGAAGGAGATCTTGCGTACCTTGGGGTTGGCGGTCAGCTCGTTGCCGATGTCGCCGGCCGAGCCGGTGACCACGCTGAGCACACCCTTGGGGATCCCGGCACGCTCGGCCAGCTCGACCATCGCCAGCGCCGAGAACGGCGTTTGCGAGGCGGGCTTGATCACCATGGTGCAGCCGGCCGCCAGTGCCGGGCCAGCCTTGCGGGTGATCATCGCCGCCGGGAAATTCCACGGGGTGATCGCCGCGGTCACACCGATCGGCTGCTTGATGACGATGATGCGTTTGTCTTTCTGGTGGCCAGGAATCGTATCGCCGTAGATGCGCTTGGCTTCCTCGGCGAACCACTCGATGAAGGAGGCGGCGTAGGCGATCTCGCCCTTGGATTCGGCCAACGGCTTGCCTTGCTCCAGCGTCATCAGGCGGCCCAGGTCGTCCTGATTCTCCATCAGCAACTCGAACCAGCGGCGCAGCTTCTGCGAACGCTCCTTGGCGGTCAGTTCACGCCAGGCCGGCAGCGCACGCTCGGCTGCATCGACGGCACGGCGGGTTTCCGCGGCGCCCATCTTCGGCACCGTACCGAGCGTCTCGCCGGTGGCCGGGTTGTTCACGCTGATGGTCTGGCCGCTGTCGGCGTCGACCCAGGCGCCATCTATATAAGCCTGCTGACGGAACAGAGCGGTGTCTTTGAGTTGCATGGCAGTCTCCTCGGGCATCGTAGCGGCAGGCCCGCTGCGGAAAGTTTGGCTAACACGACGATCATCTGAACCGTCCTTCGCCGCCCGGTTCTTGTCGCCGTATTGCACTGCGAAAGGCCATGCTAGGACCGCAGCCACCGGCCCGGCAAGCTCATGACGCATGACGTTGTCGCGCCATTGACCAGCCTGATGCATCGCACGGTCTGTCACGACTTGTTACCCAAACCCTACTACTGGTCAGGGTATAGTTCCGCGCAAGCGGCCTAGGCCGCCGACAACCAAGGATCGATAAGGAGTTACCGTGAAAGCATTGATGACAGGCGCCGTGGCCGCCGCCCTGCTGGCCAGCACTGCCGTCCAGGCGCAAATGAAGCCGGAAGAGATGGTCGAAACCCGCCAGGCCGGCTACCAGTTCATGTCATGGAACATGGGCAAGATCAAGGCCCAGGTAATCGACGGCAAGGAGCCCTACGACCAGGCCAAAGTGGCTGCCGCCGCCAATGCCATCGCCGCCATTGCCAATTCCGGCATGGGCAGCCTGTACAGCCCGGACACCACCACGGCACAACTGAGCAAGGCGACTCGCCTGAAGCCCGAGTTCTTCCAGAACCTCGACGAAGCCGGGCAGATCGGCCGCAACTTCACGGCCGCCGCCAACCAGCTCGCCAAGGTCGCCGCAGAAGGCGATCAAGCCGCGATCAAGAAGGCCTTCGGCGATGTCGGCGGCAGCTGCAAGTCCTGCCACGACAAGTTCCGCGAAGACTGACCATCCGCAGTCTGGCGTAGGGTGGGCTTTAGCCCACCAATCAGGGGGTCCAGTCAGGCAAACGCACGATGGGCTGGCGCTCAAGCACGGCCGGCGTCCGCCGGCTGTACTTACCAGTCGAGGCTAGGCGCCACGGCAGCAGGCTCCGGCCTGGCCCAGTCGGCGATCGACTGTATGCCCCAAACGCCACCGGCCGCCAAAGCGATAGCTAGAGCGGCCGCCACCAGCGACCCACCCCTGGCGTCTTGCTGTGTCGGGTGCTCTCGGATTGCCCGTCCTGCGATCATCGCCCGCACAAGGGGCCGACGCATCACCAGCGTGTAATAACCGATCGCCGCGATATGCATACCGATCAATACCAGTAACAGCCACTTCGCCTGACGGTGCAGGCCACTCAGCGAGCTGCCGATTTCACTGCTGACCAGCGCATGGAGCGGCCCTTGAAACGCAATATCGTCGGTCGCCATCAGCCCGCTGGTCACCTGAAAACTCACCAGCAGCAGCATCGCCAGCACCGAGAACGCGCCGAGCGGATTGTGTCCCGCCTCGCGCCAATTGCCCTGTAGATAGTCCTTCACGCCAACGGTGGCAGCAAATATCCGCGACCAGCGTGCGTAGGTCGACCCAACGAAGCCCCACACCAGACGGAACACCAGCAGCCCCAGCACCAGCAAACCGAGACGCCCGTGCCAGGGCATCAGGTTGCCACCCAACCATCCCGTGATGATGGCCGCGATCACCGCAGCAGCGAACAACCAGTGGAACAGCCGAAGCGGCACGTCCCAGAGTTTGATATGGCCCGACATCCCCAACCCCCGAAAAACCGAACAACCACGGCCCCCGGCCGCGACACGCAAGGGTACCAGCCGAATCGGCCCCGGAGCAGCAGTGATAAAGTCGCACCAACCACCACCGGCGCCATGCACAAGCCCGTCCGAACCGGCATGGACGCCTGCCGGCGACATGCGTATGATTGCGCCCCGCAACGCACCAGTAGCTCAGCTGGATAGAGTACTGCCCTCCGAAGGCAGGGGTCGTGGGTTCGAATCCCGCCTGGTGCGCCAAATATCTGTTTCTACCTGCCTCCGCCAGGCTACGAAACACCCCAAGAAGCCCGCACCCATGCGGGCTTTTTTGTTTCTGCTTACTAGCCCGCTCAGTGCCCCAGGCCACGCCGCCGTGCTGTTCCGACTCCGAAAGAGCCGTTGCAACCCGTGCGGGCATGACCTACCCCATACGTTCCTCTCGGCGCGCATCCGTGCTCAGCGCTTTCGCCAGCCATTACGTTATCCATTCGGCTGCCTAGCCTGCCTCAACCTGATCTCACGCTCGTTTTAGACGCATCCATCCGACTTTATGTGAACCCGATCACCGAGTCGGCGAGATAAGTGAACTTCAATGTCGGCACCAGGTCGCGCCGCGCGCACCTCGCCCCCACACACGACTTCAAGGAGGAAATCGCGTGCCAATGCGCCATTACGCCCTCGTTTCGCTCATCGCCGCCGCGCTGCTCACAGGCTGCACCGGCAACTACAAATTCAACGATGACCAATATCGTCCGCTGGGCGACCCGCAGGCTTTGAATCGCGGCAAGTAACCGCAAGGAGCGACACGACCATGGAACTGGTCTTCGATATGGTGGGCGCCCAGCAATTCGTGCCGGGTCTGCTGACCGCCAAAACCTTCAAGCAGGCCGGCGGCGTGATCGGCCGGGCAGAAGGCTGCGACTGGGTGATCCCGGATCGCAAACGTGTACTTTCCGGGCGCCACGCCGTGATCAGTTATCGCGACGGGGCGTTCTTCCTCACCGACACCAGCAGCAACGGCATCCAGCTCAAGGACAGTGGCGCCAGCCTGGTCAAGGGCCAGCCGCAGCGCATCGAGCATGGCAGCGTCTATTGCCTGGGCGACTTCGAGATCCGCGCACGGCTGATCCAGGACCCGGCACTGTTCGAAGGAGACGTCGGGCGCCCGCAGCCGGCTGGCACCATCATCCCCGACGATGCCTTCCTCGACCTCGATCCGCTGGTTGCCATGGATCAGCAGGAGCGCATCTATGCCGAAGTCGACGACCTTGACCTTGCACTGGTGGCGCCGCAGCGCCAGGCCCAGCAGCGCGACTACGCTCGCATCGACACCGAAAGCCTGCCGCTGCCGGAGCTGGTCATGCCACCGGCCGCGACCGAACCCAAGCGCGAGCCAGAGCCCGAACACCTGCCGCCCGGCTTCTGGGAGCGTTTCGGCGACGCGCTGGGTTTCGATCTCGAGGATCTGGACGAGGACCAGCGTCTGGCGCTGGCACTGAACGCCGCACGCCTGCTCAAGCAGAGCATCGGCGGCCTGCAGCAGAGCCTGCGCACCCGCAGCGAGCTAAAGAATGAACTACGCCTGTCACTGACCACCGTGCAGAGCGCCGGCAACAACCCGCTCAAGCACAGCCCCGATGCGGGCGAGGCAATGTCCGCCCTGCTGCGCGGCGGCAAGCCTGGCCAGCTGCCGGCTGAACAGGCCATCGGCCGTGCCTTTCGCGACCTGCAGGCGCATCAGGTGGCACTGCTGGCTGCCAGCCGCGCAGCCGTCCACGCAATGTTCGAGCAACTGGCGCCAGAACAGCTGGCGCTGCGTTTCGAGCGCGAGGGCCGCAAGCCGCTGATCGCTACCGCCGGCAGCCGCTGGCGCGCCTATCGCCGTTTGCATCACAGCCTCGGCCAGGACGCCGACTGGAGCGAGCGGCTGTTCGCCCGTGACTTCGCCAAGACCTATGAGGAGCAGGTGCGCCTGATCGCCACCCTCGATTCCACCCATCAAGGATGATCCCATGCCTCGTCGCATTACCCTGGCCATGCTGGCCATGCTGGCCTCGCTGCTCGTGCTGGGCGGCTGCTCGGCGCTTTCGCCCTACTCCAAGCTGACCAAGCTGGATCTCGAGCTGCACGGCAGCGACCGTCTCAACCCCGACCTCAACGGCCGGCCCTCGCCGATCGTGCTGCGCCTGCTGGAGCTCAAGCATCCAGTGGCGTTCGAGAACGGCGATTTCTTCGCCCTCTATCAGCGGCCCAAGGAAGCCCTGGTGCCTGATTTGGTGACCTCCGAGGAACTGGAACTACGCCCGGGCGAAAGCCGTGAACTGAAGCTTTCGGTACAGGACGGCAGCCGCTACATCGGCGTGCTGGCCGCCTACCGCGACCTGCCGGAAGCCAGCTGGCGCTACGTCATCTCGCTGCCGCCGCAGGCGCGCACCCATGTCGCCCTGAGCCTGGATGAGCGCGGCATCGCGCTGTTCGATCCGCTTGCCGAAGAAGGAAAATAAGCATGAGCCTGCACAAGGTTGTCTGGCAGGAAGGCATGCTGCTGCGTCCGCAGCACTTCCAGCAGAGCGATCGCTACTACGATCACCAACTCAAGGCGCGCACCCAGAAGCTGGGCAGCTACGCCTGGGGTTTCTTCAACCTGGAGATCGACCGCCAGTTCCTCAACATGGGCAAGCTGGTGCTCAGCCAGGCCAGCGGCATCCTCCCTGACGGCACCCTATTCGAGCTGGGCAGCGAGCGCGAGCCGCTGGCCCTGGACATCCCGCCGAACACCGGCAGCACACCGGTCTATCTCGCGCTGCCACTGGTCACCGGCAACCACATCGAGACCCGCCGTCCCGAACAGAAGGACGTGCTGGCGCGTTATACCGCCCATGAGCTGGACGTCGCCGATTCCAATGCCGGCGACAGCAGTACCAGCCAGGTCAGCACCGGACTGCCGGATTTCCGCCTGCTCTTGGGCGAGCAGCAGAGCGACCAAGCCTATGTGAAGCTGCAGCTGTGCGAGGTGATGGATACCACCCCCGACGCGGTCGTCAGCCTGGACCCCGAGTTCATCCCTACCTACGTCAATTTCCAGGCTTCCGGCTATCTGCTGTCCTGCCTGAAGGAAGTGATCAGCATGCTCGCCCACCGCGGCGACACTCTCGCCGAACGCATCAGCGCCACCGGCAAGGTGGGTGGCGCCGAGGTCGGCGACTTCATGATGCTGCAGCTGATCAACCGTCACGAGCCGGTGCTGCGCCACTACCTAGGCGTGGAGCAGGTGCATCCGGAGCAGATCTATCGCGACCTGCTCGGCCTGCTCGGCGAGCTGGCGACCTTTTCCAGCGAGAGCAAGCGCTCACGGCTGGATGGCCGTTACCAGCACAGCGACCAGGGCGCCAGCTTCCGCAAGCTGATGGACGCGATCCGTCAGGTGCTGTCGATGGTCTTGGAGCAGCACGCCATCGAACTGCTGCTGCAGCAGCGCCAGTACGGCATCCAGGTATCGCCGCTGCACGACCACAAGCTGCTCGCCTCGGCCTCCTTCGTGCTCGCCGCCAGCGCGCAATGCGATTCGGAAACCCTGCGCACCCGCCTGCCGGCGCATCTGAAGATCGGTCCGGTGGAGCGCATCCGCCAGCTGGTCAACCTGCACCTGCCGGGTATCCGTCTCAATCCGCTGCCGGTGGCGCCGCGGCAGATCCCCTTCCATGCCGGCAAGACCTATTTCGCCCTGGAGCTCAGCGCCGAGGACCAGGCGCAGCTGGAGCGCTCCGGCGGCTTTGCCTTCCATGTGTCCGGTGACTTCACCGGGCTCGAACTGAAATTCTGGGCGGTCAGGGACTGAGCGACATGATCAAGGAAATGGATTACGGACAGAACGACCACACGGTCATCGTCAACCGCGCCGGCGAGGCCCCGGCACAGAGCCCGTTGACCGACTTCGACACCCCGCCGCGCTTCGAGCAGCTGGAGGAGCGGATGATCTACGCCGCCCGCCTGCGCCCGGCGGAAACCTTCAACATCAGTCTCAATCCGCTGGTGGCCGCCGCCTCGCCGCTGCTCTCGGAAGTGGTACGGCTCAAGCACAGCCTGGACAGCGAAGACCTGCAGGCACTGCACCGGCAATTGAGCAGCGCGATCAAGCTGTTCGAGCACCGCGCCCTGCACGACGGCGCCGAGAGCAGTCAGGTGATGGCGGCGCGCTACGTGCTCTGCACCATTCTCGACGAGGCCGTAGTGACCACGCCCTGGGGCAACGAGAGCGAATGGTCGCAGATGAGCCTGCTGTCCTCCTTCCACAACGAGACCTTCGGCGGCGAGAAGTTCTTCCAGCTGCTCGAGCGGCTATCGCGCAACCCGGTCAAGCACCTGCCGATGCTCGAACTGATGTACCTGTGCCTGTCCCTCGGCTTCGAGGGCAAGTACCGCGTGTTGCCGCGCGGCATGCTTGAGCTGGAAGCGGTGCGCGACAGCCTCTACCGGCAGATCAGGCAGATGCGTGGCGACATACCGCGCGAGCTGTCGCCGCACTGGGAGGGCCTCAAGGACACCCGCCGGCGCCTGGTGCGCATCGTGCCCTGGTGGATGGTCGCGCTGTTCACCCTGATGTGCCTCGGGGTGATCTACGGCGGCTTCGCCTGGGTCCTCGGCGAACAACGCGAGAGCGTGCTGCAGCCCTATCGCTCGCTGGACATGGATGCCGGCGACTCCACCTTTTCAGGGATGAAATGAGATGAAGACGTTCTTCGGCAAACTTGGCGCCGTGCTGCGCCGAACCTGGGTCTGGAGCCTGCTGCTGGTCCTGCTGCTGGCGGTTCTGGTGTGGTTCATCGGGCCGCTGCTGGCGGTGAATGACCACCGCTTCTGGGAGTCATCCAGCAGTCGTCTGCTGAGCATCAGCGTCCTGTTCCTCGGCTGGGGCCTGGCCATGGTCTTCGCCAGCTGGCGCGCCAGCGCGCGCAAGAAGCGCGATGCCGAGGACCAGGACCAGGACATTCAGGAGCAGCTACGCCGCGACGGCCTGATCGGCGAAGAGCAACAGGAGTTGCGCCATCGCTTCAGGCAGGCGCTGCGCACCCTGAAAACCTCCAGCCTCTACCGCGGGCGCAGCGAGAAATGGCGCAGCGAGCTGCCCTGGTACCTGCTGATTGGCCCCCAGGGCAGCGGCAAGACCAGCCTGCTGGATTTCTCCGGGCTGGATTTCCCGCTCAACCGCAGCGAGCAGCAGCGCCTGACCAAGGACGTCTCCGGCACCCGCTACGCCGATTGGTACTTCGCCGATCATGCCGTGCTGATCGATACTGCCGGCCGTTACCTGACCCAGCCCGACGCCGCCGTCGACGGTAGCGCCTGGGACACTCTGCTCGGCCTGCTGCGCAAGCGCCGTGCCCGACCGCTCAACGGCGTACTGGTCAACCTGCCAGTGGATCAGCTGCTAGGCGGCAATGAACTGGAGCTGGAGAATCTTGCGCGTCAGGCTCGCCAGCGCCTGCATGAGATCCACCAGCGCCTGGGCGTCGATGTCCCCGTCTATCTGGTGCTGAGCAAGGCCGATCGGATTCTCGGTTTCGACGAGTTCTTCGATCAGCTGTCCCGCGAGGAAAGCGATCAGGTGCTCGGCGCCAGCTTCCGTAAGGAGCAGAACGGCAGCGATGCGCAGGTGGTACGCGAGGAGTTCGAGGAGCTGCTGCGCCGGCTGAACAGCCAGGTAATCATGCGCATGCACCAGGAACGTGACACCCAGCGCCGCGGACGCATCCTCGACTTTCCGCATCAGCTGGGGCAGATCGGCGAGCGCCTGAGCCTGTTCATCGAACTCGCGTTTGCCGGCAACCGCTACCAGCGTGCCAGCCAGTTGCGTGGTTTCTACCTGACCAGCGCGCCGCAGCTACGCGAAGGTCTCGACCCGCTCACTGCCGGCATCGGCCGCCAGCTCGGCCTGGCCAGCAGCGCACTGCCGACCTTCCGCAGCGGTCGTGCACGCTTCATCAATCAACTGCTCAGCCGGGTGATCTTTCCCGAAGCCGAACTGGCGGGCCTCGATCAGCGCGAGGTCCGCCGCATCGACTGGGGCCAGCGCGCGCTTTATGCAGGCGCCTTCGGTTGCCTGGTGCTGTTCGGCGGCGCCTGGGCACTGAACTTCTCCAGCAACCACGAGCGCCTCGAACAACTGCGTGACATCGCCCAGACGCTTGGTGGCGAACGCAAGGCCATCGAAGCGGAAGACGAGGCACTGCGCACCCTCAAGGCGCTGGACGCGAGCTACGCGGCGACCCAGGTTTTCCCACCGCGGGACGAGGTGTCCTGGCTGCGCCGGGGAGGGCTGTACCAGGGCGAAGCGGTCGACCCGACATTGCACGACGCCTACCGCCGCAATCTGGAAAAGCTACTGCTGCCACGGGTCGGTCGGCAGCTGGAAGCGCAGATCCGCGCCAACCTGAATGATCGCGAACAGCTGCTCGGTAGCCTGCGCGCATACCTCATGCTGAACCTTGCCGAACGCCGGGATGCGGCCTTCCTCAAGGACTGGCTGGCCGCCGACTGGTCGCTGCGTCATAGCGGCAACGCGGTTGCCCAGCAAGGCCTGAACACCCATTTTGCCCGCCTGCTGGAGGAGTCGTTCGCGCCGTATCAGCTGAACGACAATCTGGTGGCCAAGGCCCGTGCCCAGTTGCGCAGCGAATCGCTGGCGGCAGTGGTCTACCGCATGCTGCGCGATCAGGCGCGCAACCTTCCCGACTATCGACTGAACACCCAGCTCGGCGCGCAGGCGTCCCTGTTCGTCGGCGGCGACTATGCGATTCCCGGCTTCTACACCCAGCGCGGCTATCAGAAGCTGTTCGTCGCCCAGGGCGCCGAGCTGGTCAGCGAAATCCTGCGTGACAACTGGGTGCTGGGCGAAGGTGACAGCCTCAGCGCCAAGGACCTCGGCCGCCTGCTGGTGGAAATGGAACAGCTGTACTTCCGCGACTACGCCGCGCACTGGAGCGAAGCGATCGCCCAGTTGAACATTCTCCCCGCCGGTAGTGCGGCGCAGGGTGCCGCGCAACTCGCCGGGCTCACCGCTGCCAATTCGCCGCTGCTGCAACTGCTGCTGGAAGTACGCGAGAACACCCGCTTCGCCGGTCTCGCGGAAGCGACTGCGGAGGCCGGCGAACTGGCCGATGCCGCCCAGAACGCTGGCGGCAAGCTTGGCAAGGCGGCCAAGCTGGCCACCGCCGCAGCGGAGCAGGCCCAGGCCGCCCTGCTGAAGAACCTGCCGGACACCGCGCGCAAGGCCCTGGAGCGCCGCTTTGCACCGCTGCATCAATTGCTCGACGAAAACGGCGCAGCCGGCCCCGAGCTGAGCGCCAGCCTGCAGGCACTTGACGCCCTGCAACTGCAGCTGGCCTCCCTGGCCCATGCCAGCGCACCGGAACAGGCCGCATTCGAGATGGCCAAGGCACGCATGGGCGGCCAGCGCGACGCCATCAACCAACTGCGCAGCAGCGCAGCACGGCTGCCGCAACCGGTCGGCAAGTGGCTGGGGCTGCTGGCCGAAGACAGCTGGTCGCTGGTGCTCACCGATGCCTACCACTACCTCAACCAACGCTATCGCAACGAGCTCTACGCCAGCTACCGCGGTTCGCTGCGCGAGCGTTATCCGTTCAGCGCCCACAGCGCCAGCGACGTCGCCCTCGCCGACTTCCGCGAGTTCTTCAAGGCCCAGGGTCTAGCGGACAGCTTCTTCGAGCGCTACCTCAAGCCCTTCGTCAGCGGCAGCGCTGGCCAGTACCAGCTGCGCCGGGTCGACGGTCGCGGTCTGCCGCTGTCCGAGCAGTTCCTCGCGCAGATGAGCCGGGCGCAGACGATTCGCCGCAGCTTCTTCGCCGAGAACCCCAACGAGCCGCAGATACTGTTCAAGCTCGAGCCCTATTCGCTGGATTCGAGCCTCGGTCGTGCCGATTTCCGCTTCGGCAACCAGCAGATGGAGTATCGCCACGGCCCAATCGTGCAGACCGCGTTCCGCTGGCCGGCCGAAGCCGATGACGGACGCACCAGCCTGGTGGTGGAAGAATTGGGCGGGCGTCGCGTCGGCATCGAGAAGAACACCGGCCCCTGGTCGCTGTTCCGCCTGATCGACCTGATGCAGGTCGACTACCACAGCGGCCGCGACGTGCTGATGCTCAAAGCCGATCTCGGCGGTCTGCGTGCCAACTACCTGCTGCACGCGCAGCGCTCGCCGAATCCGTTCGACCTCGCGCTGCTGCGCGGCTTCAAGCTGCCGGCGACGCTGTGATGAACGCAACGGCATGCAGCTGGCGCAGCGCCGCGCGCACCGACACTGGCAAGGTGCGGGCGCGCAACGAGGATGCCTTTCTCGACTTGCCGCAGGCCGGCCTCTGGGCTGTGGCCGACGGCATGGGCGGGCACCAGAACGGCGCCCTGGCGAGTCGCCTGATCGTCGAGCAGCTGGCCGATCTATCCACTACGGGCGACCTGCCGGAGCGGGTACTGGCGCTGCGGCGCTGCCTGCACGAGCTGAATCGCCGGCTCAGCCAGGAACTGACGGTCACCGCCGAACGCCCCGATCCGGTGATCGGCAGCACCGTGGTCGCCCTGCTCATGGAGGGTGACCACGCCGCCTGCATCTGGGCCGGCGACAGCCGCTGCTACCTGTGGCGCAGCGGCCGTCTCTATCAGCTGTCACGCGACCACTCGCTGTTGCAGCAACTGATCGACGAGCAGCAGCTCAGCCCCGAGCTAGCCGCCAAACACCCAGCCGCCCACGCGTTGACCCGCGCCATCGGGGCCAGCGAGAAACTGGAGCTGGATATCCTCGAATTCGCCGTGTTCCCGGGCGACACGCTGCTGCTATGCAGCGATGGCCTCTACCAGAGCATGTCCGCCGACGCCCTCGGTGCGGCACTTAGCCTCCCATCCACACACCTGGCACTGGAGCGGCTGTTTCGCCAGGCATTGAAGGGGCCGGCACGGGACAACATCAGCGCCGTGGTGATCCGCCGATGAATGCACCGCAACTGCAGGCCAGCGACCTCACCTACTTTGCCCTGGCGTCCACCGCGGCGACGCCGGCAACGGTCGAGCCGAAGGCCATCGCCGGCGAGCTTCCGGAAGTGCTCGGCGGCCGCTACCGGATCGAGCGCCTGCTCGGCGTCGGCGGTATGGGCGCGGTCTATCGCGCCCGTGACCTGCTGCGCGAACAGTTCGGCGATCCGGAACCCTACGTGGCGCTGAAGACGCTCAGCGAGGATTTCGCCGAATATCCCGATGCCAGCGCCCTGCTCTACAGCGAGTACGCGCTGACCACACGCCTCAGCCATCGGCATGTGGTGCGCCTATATAACTTCGACATTGACCCGGCCAGCCAGCGCGCCTTTATCACCTTGGAGCTGCTCAAGGGGCCAACCCTCGATCAGCTGCTGTGCGAACGCCCGCAGGGCATGGCCTGGAGCGAACTGCAGGGCATCGCGCTACCGCTGCTGGAAGCGCTGACCTACTCCCACAGCCTGGGCGTGCTGCATGGCGACCTGAAACCGAGCAACGTGATGCTCGCCGATGACGGCCTGCGCCTGTTCGACTACGGCCTCGGTCAACCGCTGGAAGGCCTGTTGCCCGGTCTGCCGCGCCTGTGCCGCACGCGTTTTGCAGCCTGGACGCCGCGTTATGCCGCACTGGAGTTGCTTGATGGCGGCGAGCTGACCGCCAGCGCCGATATCTATGCGCTGGCTTGCGTGCTCTACGAGCTGGCCAGCGGCAGCCACCCATATCGTCGGCTCAGCGCCCGCCAGGCCAAGGCAATGGAACTGGACCGCGCGCTGCAGCGGCCGCCTCAGCTGCCCGCGCACTGCTGGCCGTCGCTGCGTCTGGCGTTGGCATTCGACGAAGCGCAGCGCAGCATCGATGCGGCGGGTCTGTGGCAAGCCTTCAGCCGCCCCGCGCCGAGCCGTTGGCAGCGCTGGTTCGGCCACTCCCACGGATGAGATCAGGACAAGGACAGCCCAATGTTCAACGCGGCCAATGAAACCCACTTCAGCTTGATCTTGGAAGGCGTCGAGCACGACTTCAAGGTGCTTGAATTCCAGGGCCGCGAGGCCATCAGTCAGCCCTATCGCTTCGACCTGGAACTGGTCAGCGAGCGCCCCGACCTAGATATGCAGGCGCTGCTGCATAAACCCGCCTTTCTCGCTTTCGACCCCGCCGGCACGGGTATCCACGGCCTGGTCCACCGCATCGCCCAGGGTGAATCGGGCAAACGCCTGACCCGCTACCGGCTAACGCTCGTGCCGCAGCTGGCCTATCTCGCACACCGGACCAACCAGCGCATCTTCCAGCACCTGAGCGTGCCGCAGATCGTTGCCCGGGTACTCGAGGAACACGGCATCCAGGCCAACGCCTACCGCTTCCAGCTCGGCCCGGTGGTCTACCCGCCACGCAAGTATTGCGTGCAGTACGACGAAACCGACCTGCACTTCATTCAACGCTTGTGCGAGGAAGAGGGCATCCACTATCACTTCGAGCACAGCACGGAAGGCCACGTCCTGGTCTTCGGCGACGACCAGACCAGCTTCGCCCGACTCGGCCAGCCGACCGCCTATCTGCAGGACAACGGCATGACGGCTGACGAGCCGGTGATCAAGCGCTTCGCCGTGCGCATCGCGACACGCACCAGCCGGGTCAGCCGGCGTGATTACGACTTCGAACAACCCAGGCTGCTGATGGAAGCAGCCCACCGCGGCGAGCTGGCGGCGAACGCCATGCCGCAGCCCGACCTGGAGGACTACGACTACCCCGGTCGCTTCACCGAACGCGCCCGCGGCAAGCACATCTCGCAACGCGCCCTGGAACGCCACCGTCACGACTACCGCCTGGCCGAGGGCAACAGCGACCAGCCGCGGTTGGCCAGCGGCCATCTACTGGAAATCTCCGACCACCCGCGCCGGGAATGGAACGACCTCTGGCTGCTCACCGAAGTGCTGCATGAAGGCAAACAACCGCAGGTGCTGGAGGAATCCGTCACCGACCTATCAGGCGGCTCCGCGCTGACTCCCTCTCCCCTGTGGGGAGAGGGCTGGGGTGAGGGGGCTCTTACCAGCTCCGACTTCCAACAAGGCTACCGCAACCACTTCAGCGCCACGCCCTGGGACATCCCCTTCCGCCCGCCTCTGAGCCATCCGAAACCGAAGGTGCTCGGCAGCCAGACCGCCGTGGTCACCGGCCCCGCTGGCGAAGCAATCCACTGCGACGAATACGGTCGCGTGCGCGTTCAGTTCCACTGGGACCGCGAAGGCCAGGCCGACGACAAGACCAGCTGCTGGCTGCGCGTCAGCTCCAGCTGGGCCGGCGACCGCTATGGCGGCATCGCCATTCCGCGAGTCGGGATGGAGGTACTGGTCACCTTTCTCGAAGGCGATCCTGATCAACCCCTGGTGACCGGTTGCCTGTACCACAAGGAACACCAGGTCCCCTACGACCTGCCAGCGAACAAGACCCGCACGGTGTTCAAGACCCTGAGCAGCCCGGGCGGTGGCGGCTACAACGAACTGCGCATCGAAGACCGCAAGGGCGCCGAGCAGATCTACCTCCACGCCCAGCGCGACTGGGACGAGAACATCGAGCATGACCAGAAGATCCGCGTCGGCCACGAGCGCCACGACACCGTCAAGGCCGCAAGTTTCACGGAGCTCCGGGCCGAGGAACACCTGACCATTGCCAGCAATCGCAAGGTCGAAGTCAAACCAGACGACCACCTCACCATCGGCCAGACCCAACACATCAAGCTCGGCACCGCCCAGCTGACCAAGGCTGGCCGCGAGATCCACCTCAAGGCCGGGCAGAAAATGGTCATCGAAGCCGGCATCGAACTCACGCTCAAAGCAGGCGGCAGCTTCATCAAGCTCGACCCAGGCGGCATCACCGTCTCTGGCCCGCTAGCGCGAATCAACGCCGGCGGCGCGCCGGGCAAGAGTTCGGGGATCAAGATCAAGCCGCCGGTGCTGCCGGGCGAGGCGGACAAGGACGAGGCGGGGGACGTGCTCAAGCAGGCATCCGGCAACGTGGCTGCCTCCCAACCTACCAGGGAGCTAGGCAACCGATTGCGATTACAGCTCAAGCGGCCATTTGAAAATGAAGGCATAGCTGGTCAGCCATACGTATTGAATGTGGACGGAATTGAACACAGAGGAACCACTGCCGAGGGCGGACATGTTGATCAACCGCTTCCGAATGGAGCCAAAAAAGCCACTCTGACGTTCTATCCGTTCGGGCAAGAGCATCAGGCATGGACATGGGAGCTAGACATTAATAAGCAAGCTCCTGCTAATGACGTTCTTGGCCGGCAGTCTCGGTTGAAGAACTTGGGATTCTACAGTGGTGCATTAGATGGAATCGATGGCCCAAAGACTCAGTATGCAACACGTTGTTTTCAGCGGGCGTGTCAATTAACTGATAAGGATCACATAACCACATCTGAGCAGGACCTTTTAATTAGGCAACACAATGTGTAGGAAAGCAGCAGTATGAAATACGGAAATTTCGATCTTCGTCGAGGGGACCACGACGGGAATTCACAGCAGAATACGCCTCCACGTTGGGGGGGTGTAGACAACCCCGCTATACAGCAGGAGACTGCAGAAACAGGTCCTGTCGGCACTTCCAGCAGTACCGTATCACTCACGATTCCAGAGCATGTAAGGCATCTGCAAGAAGACTTGCAAACACTCGGGTTCACTATTATTGGAACCCCCGATGGGAGTTTTGGTAAATCGAGTGAGTGGGCGGTCAGGGAATTTCAGATCTACGCCAGAATGGCCCATGTGGCACGAGTTAAAGAAAACAAAATTGGCCAGTTGTTACTGACGTCTACTGGGACCTCGAAATTAGTAAATCACCGTGAGATCTACCATGATAGCTCTGCTCACGTTGTTGTTCAGGCCGGGCAGGCGCCTAACACTCCTGGGTCAACTGATGAGCTGAAATCATATTATGTGGATTCTCTAGAGCAAATAGCCAATGGCCATTTTTATACTGGTCCAGTAAGTGGAGTGGTTGATTCAGGTACTAGGGCGGCTATTGAGTTCTGGCTAGAGAATCATTACAGATGTCCAGTCGTGATTGAGGCTTGGTCGGTCAACCAGTCAGGCGCGCGGACTGCTTTGTCCGTCGGCGGTTCAAATTTATGGAAGCATAATAGCTTTACAAGTAGTGCTCCACGCATTTTCGTTCGTGATTTTACCCAATATTACACCCACCCTGCCACGAGGCCCGCATCCCAGTATCACGCTATAGGTTACTATGATACTCAAGGCGGTCCCAATGCGACCCAAAAACATAGTTGGGCTCCAGAAGCGGAAATGACAGTCGAGAACATGCTCGGCGCTCCAGCAAATCCACAGCAGTTGAATACGGCGCCACTCTCTACATATCGCGTAGTAAGAGCCGTTGCCGAGGCTGAATGCTATGGGAGGTTTGATGTAATCAACGCCTGGGATAATTCCTTGCTTTCTGCTGGGCCATGTCATTGGACAATGGGGGCTTCTAACGGAAACGAATACGATAAGGCAGAATTTCCGGCATTCATCGCATATTTGGCTGGCCGTAGCGAGGTTGCTTTTAGCAGGGCATTCGGCAATTTTGGTCTTTTCCCTGAGTATGAATGGGGTGACGAAGACATTTATTCGTCCAGCACTAGGACATATAACTCATGGCTAAAGTTGAGTAACGAAACTCATGTGCCCTCGCAATCAACTCACGCAGGAACTGAATTCAGCGCCCTCTTGAAGGCAAAGACAGAGGCCGCCTACTTAAAGAACTGGCACTGGATCTACAGAATTAGCATGGCTGGAAGAACTATTCCTGAATATCAACAGGCGATGTGGGAACTGGCCAAACAGAGAATTCGGGATATTCGAGGCAGAAGTGTTCGCTTTCAAGTTGGTACAAATACAATAAATAGCACTTTGGGAGAGGTTTTTACCTCTGAGAAGGCTGTCGCTATACTTTTGCGCTGGCATGTGTTTAGGCCGTCCCATGTCGTGAACCCGGCCTATGATCGGGTTACTGCAGCAATTCAAGGTGCGATAAATAGCAATCCCTCAATTAATTGGCAATTGCAAGTTTCGAACTGGGTGGATGCTCATGAGTCTGCGTTGACGGCGCGTCTACTTACTGCAGCGTCAGCTGTGAACAATACTGTGTCGACGAGTATTCTGTTTGGTGCTGGCCAGCCGCAAGGATCGGTACGTACCGGCAGAGGCACATTCTTAATGGATACCTGATTATGAAACTTTCGATAGTCATATTGATTCTTGCTAGCTTCAATGCGGCTGCTGGCGAAGCTGAAGTTTGCAAGGGAAACAAGGGTGCTAGAAGTTTCCTTTCCGAGTGGTGGGAGGGTGGCAGGATTAGTAATATTTTGACTACCATTCAGGGTGCTGAGATTTTACGGGAGCGAGGACGTATCGCCTATCAAGCGGACCTTAATGGTGATGGTAATCAGGACTACATATTTGAGTCATTTGATAGTCAGGGGTCTGCCAAAGATAGAACTTTTGGGATTTTCATCCAATGCAGGGGCTTTCTCCAATTTCTGGGGGGGGATTATTTCGCGGGCGTGGAGGAAATCGGATCGAAAAATAATGGCTACAATGATGTGATATTTCTCTCTTATCAGCGAGATAAGTCGGACGAAGTAATAAATGCAGAAGGTCAAGCACTTACCAGATCGCATGTTTGGAGTTTCAATCCGGGCTCTGGTAAGTATGAGGGCGGTATGGACTAGCCGCTGTCACAGGCAATTAGAATGCTGTGAGTAAGTCATTAGCTGGGACGGTAATTGCTACGGCGCCATTACCATCCCGTGGGCCGGCATGGAAGTGCTGGTGACCTTCCTCCAAGGCGATCCCGACCAGCCGCTGGTGACCGGCTGCCTGTATCACAAGGGACATCAGGTCTCCTACGACCTCAACAAGCGAAAGGAATACGTGAATGATTGGCAAGTTACTACTTGTCAATTATTTTTTATCACATCGGCCCACGCTGATCTAGAGGCGAAAATTGTCCAACAGAAGTTTCGAGCTCATCACTTCATCGCGACAAGCAATTAGAAACATTGGAAGGCACATATAAAATATGGGACTAGTTTATCGAAAAGATCTGCCGGGCAGAGACCTTTGAAAGCATTATGACTCAAGCAGAGTCAACAAAAAAACTTACCTGCATGGTAAAAAGAAATAAAGAAAAGGAGAATTTCTTTAAGTCCATCATCTAAAGCCAAACAGCGAAGCGCATCAAAGACAGCTGGGCATCGTATTGCCATCACCCCACAACCCTGCCATAAACGCGCACTCGCCATAACGCTACAAGGATGTACCGATGCGATTGCTGCGCCGAGCCCTGAGGGCTGTCTTGTTGTTGGCCGTGCTGGCCGTGGGGTTTGGGCTGTATTTTGTGGCCTACCCGAACCTTCCAGAATACGAAGCGCCAGAGGCGCTGCATTATCTGGAGCAGTGGGACGCCACGCAGCGGCAGACCTATTACTACACGCCGCAAGGCACCCAGGTTAAGGGACTGGAGTACGACTGGTTCCGTGCGCTGGAGCTGCCCTTCAGTGAGGACAAGTTCGCCACGCCCGACTACCTCGCGCGCTTCGGCTTTCTGGTCGATCCCGCACAGCAAGCCACGGTGGCAAACCCCGGCAACTTGCCGGTCGGCTTTGCCCGCCACGAGGATGATGAGACCGGTCGCGCCTATCTGGATGTGACCTGTGCGGCCTGCCACACCGGCGAGCTGCGCTACGGGGGTCAGGCCATCCGCATCGACGGCGGTGCGGCGATGCATTCGCTGGCCTCAACCGTGCCGACCCTGCGCGGTGGCTCGTTCGGCCAGGCACTCGGCATGAGCATGGCCTTCACCTATTACAACCCGCTCAAGTTCCGTCGGTTCGCCCATGAGGTGCTGGGCGAGCGCTACGAACAGGATCGAGCGCAGCTGCGTCATGACTTCAAGCAGGTGCTCGACCGCCTGCTCGGCACCGCTTACAACGACTGGCACCGTGGGCTCTACCCCACCGAAGAAGGCTTCGGCCGCACCGATGCGTTCGGCCGCATTGCCAACAGCGTGTTCGGCGACGCCATCGATCCGGTGAACTACCGCGTGGCCAACGCGCCGGTGAGCTACCCGCATCTGTGGGATATCTGGAAGTTTGACTGGGTGCAGTGGAATGGCTCGGCCATGCAGCCGATGGCGCGCAATATCGGCGAGGCGCTGGGTGTCGGCGCCACGCTGCAGCTGCTGCACGAAAACGGCCAGCCCGTTGCCGAGGCCGAGCGCTACGCATCGGGCGTCCGCGTGCGCGATCTACATAAGCTGGAAACCACTCTCATGCAGCTGGCCCCGCCCCGCTGGCCAGAACAGATCCTGGGCGCAGTCGGTCTAGAGCAGGCCAGCCTCGGCCGCGCGCTTTATCGGGAAAACTGTGCGAATTGCCACGACGCCAGGCCCACGCCGGTCGACAAGCGCTACGCTGCCGAGCGCGACCCCGAGTGGCGCATGAAGGTGATCCCCACCTCCTTCGTCGGTACCGATCCGACCACGGCTGACAATATTGCCGACCACCGCTTCGACCTTACTCGCCTGGGCTGGACGCAGGATGAGTTGGATCGTCTGGACGTGCGTCTGTACGGAAAGTCGTCGGGTCCGCTGGATCTGAACGAGGTGTCCAGCGCCAAGGGGTTGGCCTACATCACCGCGTATGTCGAAGAGCACGCCTATCGCGACGCCGGCATCGGCGAGGCCGAACGCGCGGAGTTCGACGGCTTCGGCCTGCCGATCGGCGTGCAGGAGCTGCGCGGCTACAAGGCCCGACCGCTGGACGGCATCTGGGCGACGGCGCCGTTCCTGCATAACGGCTCGGTCCCCACCCTGTTCCAGCTGCTGTCACCAGTGGCCGAACGACAGAAACAGTTCTGGGTCGGCAGTCGCGAATACGATCCGCTGCATGTCGGTATCCGCACCGAGCGCTTCGCTGGCGGCTTTCTGCTGGACACCACGATCACCGGTAATAGCAACCGCGGCCATGAATTCCGCGCCGGCTGCCGCGGCAACGGCGTGATCGGCCGGGCCCTGGCGCCGCACGAGCGCTGGGCACTGGTCGAGTACCTCAAGGTGCTAGGCGACCCCCGCTTCGAACCGCGCCTCGAGGAACTGCCGGATCGGCCCCACAACCCTGGTCCAAGCTGCCCCTGACCCGACCATCGCACAAGGATCTGCTACATGCTCACGACACTCTGGCTCTGGATCGGTCGCCTGCTGGGCCGACTGCTACTGGCCACGCTCTGCATCGGTCTGATCGGCTGGGCCATCGCAGCGCTGCATTATCACTTCACCTACCGCGGCCCCGTTTCGACCGAAGAGGAGATTGCGCCGAGCGAGGCGGCCGATACCCAGGCGATCATCGCCGACGCCATCGCCGTGGTCGAACAGCACAGCGAGAACACCCGCGTGCTGCGCGACGCCCATGCCAAGGCCCATGGCTGTGTGCGAGCCGAGGTCAGTGTGCGCGCTGACCTGGAGCCGACGCTGCGTCAGGGTGTGTTCAGCGAGCCTGGCAAGACCTGGCGGGGCTGGGTGCGGCTGTCCAACGGCAACGCCTATCCGCAGTTCGATCGCATCAGGGATGCCCGTGGCATGGCGATCAAGCTGCTCGACGTGCCCGGTGACAAACTCACGGTCGATCCGCGCCACGCCGGCGAGCAAGATTTCGTGATGTTCAACCACCCGGTTTTCTTCGTCCGCGACGTCGCTGAATATCGCAGCAATTTCGCCGCCCAGGCGCAGGGCAAGAAGGCACTGGCGTTCTTCCCGAGCGCTGACCCACGTAGCTGGGAACTGCGCCACCTGTTCATCGCGCTGCAGACGCTCGCGCCGGCGCCGGAAAGCCCGGTCGCGACCACCTACAGCTCGGTCGCGCCGTACAAGCTCGGTCCGCACAACATCAAGTACCGGGTTATCCCGACACCGGAAAACTGCCCGTCCTATCAGTTGCCGGAACAGAATCGCGACCTGCCGAACTTTCTGCGCAGTGCGCTCTACCAGCAGCTGTCTCTCGACCGCGCGCCCGCCTGTTTCGCCCTGCAGGTGCAGCGACAGAATGCCGAGCACTACATGCCTATCGAGGACACCAGCATCGAGTGGGACGAAGCCATAGCGCCGTTCGAGACAGTCGCCGACATCCGCCTGCCGCCGCAGGACTTCGACAGCCCCGAGCAGAACCTCGCCTGCGACAACCTCAGCTTCAACCCCTGGCACGCGTTGCCGGAGCACCGCCCCATTGGCGGCATCAACCGCCTGCGCAAGGCTGTGTACGAGGCGATCAGCACGTACCGGCTCGAGCGCAACGGCGCGCTTTGACGAGGCAGCCTTTTACTAATGCGGCCCACGGCCCGGCCCTGGGCACCGTCGCCTGTTGCCGGTAGGCCGGCTGCGACGCGCAGGTGACCTTCTTCTGTCTTGCCAGGCGGAGCCCTGCTAGCATCAATCCGGACTCCATTAGCCACAATAGGCACCCATTTGCAGAAGATGAGCGCCACCATGTCCTCGTCTCCCGGTTCAGTGACCATCGAACAGGGCGCTTCGCCGTTGCGCGCGCGCATCGCTGGTGACTGGACGCTCGCTCATTACGCGACGTTGCGGCGTGAGGTTAAACGACTCAGGGAGAGGATCGACGAGCGCAGTCAGGTCGAACTGAGCGGGCTGGGCGCACTCGATACGGCTGGCGCTGGCCTGTTGGTGGAGCTGCTGGGCGGTGAGCGCATCGCCGCTATCGAAACCTGGGCGCCACAGCTACCCGCTGAGCGTCTGGCGCTGCTACGCACTGTTGCGGCGGCGCTGGATCAGCCGGAAGCTGCCGAACCCACCCGTGGCTACGCCTTCGGCGACATTCTGGCTCACATCGGCCGTACGGTTGCCGCCGTATGGAAGCAACAGCGCATGCTGCTGGGCTTTATCGGCCTGACGCTGCAAACCCTGCTAGTGACCCTGCCGCGGCCGCGGCGCTGGCGAATGACGTCGCTGGCCGTGCATGTCGAGCAGACCGGTCTGGACGCCGTGCCAATCGTTGCGTTACTGACCTTTCTGGTCGGCGCAGTGGTGGCGTTTCTTGGCGCCACAGTGCTCGCCGATTTCGGTGCGACCATCTACACCGTCAACCTGGTGGGCTTTTCCTTCCTGCGCGAGTTTGGTGTGCTGCTGGCGGCGATTCTGCTTGCCGGGCGCAGCGCCAGCGCCTTCGCCGCGCAGATCGGCTCGATGAAGTCCAATGAAGAAATCGACGCAATCCGCACCCTTGGCCTAAGCCCCATCGAACTTTTAGTGCTGCCGCGGGTGCTGGCGATGCTGATCACGCTACCGATCCTGACCTTCGTCGGCATGCTCAGCGGCATTGCCGGCGGGCTGGTGGTATGCGTGCTGGCGCTGGATATTTCGGCGACCATGTTCTTCAACATCATGGCGCGCGACATCGCCGTCAGCCACTTCCTCGTCGGGCTGGTCAAGGCGCCGGTGTTCGCCTTCGTCATCGCGGTCATCGGCTGCCTGGAAGGTTTCAAGGTCACCGGCAGCGCGCAATCGGTAGGCGAACACACCACATCAAGCGTGGTCCAGGCGATCTTTATGGTGATACTGCTGGACGCTATCGCCGCGCTGTTCTTCATGGAGATGGGCTGGTGACGGGCAACGACGCTCTGATACAGGTACGTGGACTGGTCAATCGCTTTGGCAGCCAGACCGTGCACGAGAACCTCGACCTGGACATCCGTTGCGGCGAGATCCTCGGCGTCGTCGGCGGCTCGGGGACCGGTAAATCAGTGCTGCTGCGCAGTATTGTCGGCCTGCGGCGGCCGAATGCCGGCAGCGTGACGGTGTTTGGCGAGAACCTGCTGGAACTGCCGGCCGAGCGCCGCTCACAGGTGGAGCGACGCTTCGGTGTACTGTTTCAGCGCGGCGCGCTGTTCACCTCGCTGAACCTGCAGGAGAACGTTGCCCTGTCCCTAATCGAGCACGCCGGCCTCGAGCGCAAGGATGCCGAGCACCTGGCCCGCCTGAAGCTGGCGCTGGCCGGATTGCCGCCAGATGCCGCCTGCAAGTACCCCGACGAGCTCTCCGGCGGCATGGTCAAGCGTGCCGCCCTGGCCCGTGCACTGGCACTGGACCCTGAAGTACTGTTTCTCGACGAACCCACTGCAGGCCTCGATCCCATTGGCGCAGCAGCCTTCGATCAGCTGATTCTGACGCTGCGCGATGCCTTGGGCCTGAGCGTGTTTTTGGTAACGCACGATCTCGATACGCTCTACACCATCTGCGATCGGGTCGCCGTGCTGTCACGCAAGCGGGTGCTGGTAGCCGACCGTCTGGAGGTGGTGGAAGCCACCGACGACGCCTGGATCCGCGACTACTTCCACGGCCCGCGCGGCCGGGCGGCGCAACAGGCCGCCGATTTGTTGGAGAACTGAAATGGAAACCCGTGCCCATCATGTGCTGATCGGCCTTTTCACTGTACTGGCAGTCGGCGGCGCCTTGCTGTTCGCTCTCTGGCTGGGCAAGTCGAGCATGGATCGCGAGTACAGCTACTACGAGATCAGCTTCAATCGTGCAGTCAGCGGCCTGTCCAACGGTAGCTCGGTGGAGTACAGCGGCATTAAGGTTGGCGACGTCGAGGCGCTATGGCTGGAACCGGACGACCCACGCAAGGTGCGCGCGCGCATCCGTATCTATTCCGGAACGCCGATCAAGCAGGACACCCGCGCCCGCCTGGCTCTGGCCAACATCACCGGCAGCATGATCATCCAGCTGCACAGCGGCACGCCGCAGAGTCCGCCACTGGAAGGCAAGCGCGGCGAGCCACCGCTGATCGTCGCGGACCCGTCGCCGCTGAGCGCGCTGCTGGAGAACGGCGAAGACCTGATGACCAACATCAACAATCTGCTGCGCAGCGCTAACCTGATGCTCTCAGAAGACAATGCCGGACACATCAGCCGCACGCTGGCCAACCTAGAGCAGGCCACCAGCGTACTTGCCGAGCAACGTGGTGATCTTAGCCAGGCGCTAACCCAACTCGGCCAGCTAGGCCAGCAGACCAACAAAGCGCTGGAGGAAATCAGCCTTCTAACGCGAAATGCCAACGGCCTGTTGGACGGAGAAGGTCGTCAAGTGTTGACCAGCGCCAGCGAGTCGATGGCCGCCCTGGAGCGGGCCACTTCGCGCCTGGACGAGCTGCTGGCAAGCAATCAGGGCGCCTTGAATAACGGCCTGCAAGGCTTCAGCGAGCTGGGCCCGGCAATCAACGAGTTGCGCGGAACCCTTGGTGCACTGCGTCGCGTCACCCAGCGCCTCGAAGACAATCCGAGCGGTTTCCTGCTCGGTCGCGAAAAAATCAAGGAGTTCACCCCATGAGCCGTCTTGCGCTGATTCGCTCGTTCGCCGTCGCAGCACTGCTCGGCACGCTCCCTGCCTGCACGCTGCTGCCCGAGGCCGAGTCGATCCGGGTGTTTTTGCTGCCGGCCAGCGAGGCCCCAGCGAACCAGGCCGCCGGTACGTTGCGCCAGGCACTGCGCATTCATACGCCACATGCCAGCAGGATTCTCGCCGGGCCCCGTATTGCCGTGATGCCCGATGGCAATCAGATCAGCAGCTATCAGGGTGCACGCTGGGGCGACACGGCGCCAACCCTGCTGCGTGATCGGCTAATCGAGCAGTTCAGACAAAGCGGGCAACCGACCCCAGTGAGCAATGAGGAAAGCAATCTGTTCGCCGAACTGGAGCTGTTCAGCGATTTGCGGGCATTCCAAAGCGAGTACGTCGACGGCAAACCCCACGTGCGGATTCGTCTGGACGCGCAGCTGGCATCGGCCGCAGATCAACACATCCTCGCCAGCCGTCGCTTTGAAATCCTCCAACCGAGCGGCAGCCCGCGGTTGGAAAGCGTGGTCGAAGCGTTCGGCCAAGCCAGCGACCAGCTCAGCCTGCAACTGCAAAACTGGGTGTTACAGGTAGCAAAAAGCCAGCCTGTGCAGTGAATTGCCGCGAAATGGTCAGATAACGCAATAAGTGCGCTTTTATTGACTCAGGCTAAACGCAACCTTCATGACAATCGCTTAGCATGCGAACTATTGCTTCACGAAAGGAATGCTCATGAAAGCGCCAGCCCAGAAAAATCTTCGCCGCGTACTGTTAGGTCTTGTCGTGGTCGTGGTCATCGCTCTGCTCGCCTGGTCGGAGCTGCGCACGGACGGCCTGGGTGAAGGCTTCGCCAGCGGCAATGGTCGTATCGAGGCCACCGAGATCGACGTGGCGACCAAGCTCGGCGGGCGCATTCGCGAAATCACCGTCGACGAAGGTGATTTCGTGCAGCCGGGCCAGGTTATCGCGCGTATGGACACCGAGGTGCTGGATGCTCAGCTCAACCAGGCCCGGGCGCAGGTACGCCAGGCGGAAAACGCCATCCTCACTGCCCAGGCGCTGGTCACCCAACGCGAGAGCGAAAAAGCAACGGCCGAGGCGGTGGTGCTGCAGCGACGTGCCGAGCTGACCGCTGCACAGAAGCGTTACCAACGCACCGAAACCCTGGTCGGCCGCAATGCCCTGCCGCGGCAACAGCTGGACGACGACCTCGCCGCCATGCAAAGCGCGCAGGCGGCACTGGCCGCTTCGCGTTCGCAGGTGCTGTCGGCCGATGCCGGCATTGCGGCCGCAAAATCCCAGGTCATCGAAGCGCAATCGGCTCTGGAGGCGGCACAGGCCAGCGTCGTGCGTCTGCAGGCAGACATCACTGATAGCGAATTGAAGACCGATCGCGTCGCCCGGGTGCAATACCGTGTCGCGCAACCGGGTGAAGTGCTCGGTGCCGGCGGCAAGCTACTCAATCTGGTCGATTTGGCCGATGTCTACATGACCTTCTTTCTCCCTGAACGGCAGGCCGGGCGGGTGGCGCTGGGTTCAGACGTGCGCCTGGTGATCGACGCCGCGCCGCAGTATGTGATCCCGGCCAAAGTCACCTATGTCGCCAGCGTCGCGCAGTTCACCCCGAAAACCGTGGAAACCGAGAGCGAGCGCGAGAAGTTGATGTTCCGGGTCAAGGCGCGAATCGATCCGGAACTGCTGAAGAAACACATGGAGCAGGTCAAGACCGGCTTGCCGGGTATGGCCTATCTGAAGCTGGACGCTGACGTCGAATGGCCGGCGCATCTGCAGATCAATGTCGGCTCATGAACCAGTCGCTCGCGCCAGTGGCGCAGGTGGAAGGGGTCAGCCTGCAGTACGGCAAGACCTGCGCGCTGGACGACCTCAGCCTGTCGCTGCCAGCCCGCTGCATGGTCGGCTTGATCGGCCCGGACGGAGTCGGTAAGTCGAGCCTGCTGGCACTGATCGCCGGTGCGCGACAACTGCAAAAGGGCCGGGTGCAGGTGCTCGACGGTGACATGGGTGATGCCAGTCATCGCCGGGCCGTGTGTCCGCGTATTGCCTATATGCCGCAGGGGCTGGGCAAGAACCTGTACCCGACACTTACGGTATTCGAGAACCTGGAGTTCTTCGGCCGGCTGTTCGGCCAAGACGCCGAGGAACGCCACTGGCGCATCGCCGAGCTGACCCGCAGCACCGGTCTTGGCCCCTTCGTCGACCGCCCCGCAGGCAAGCTTTCGGGCGGCATGAAGCAGAAGCTCGGCCTCTGCTGCGCACTGATCCACGACCCCGACCTGCTGATACTCGACGAGCCAACCACCGGCGTCGACCCACTGTCGCGCGCACAATTCTGGGAGCTGATCGATCGCATCCGAACCGAGCGGCCACAGATGAGCGTGCTGGTGGCCACCGCCTACATGGATGAGGCGCAGCGCTTCGATCACCTGGTGGCGATGGATGCCGGGCGCATCCTTGCCACCGGCACCCCGGCGGAACTGCTGACCCGTACGGACAGCGACAGTCTGGAAGAGGCCTTCATTCGCCTGCTGCCGGAAGAAAAAAGTCGGCGACATCGTGCGCTGGAAATCCCGCCACGTCAGGCCAGCGACAGCATCGCCATCGAAGCCCATGACCTGACCATGCGCTTCGGCGACTTCGTTGCGGTGGATCGCGTGAATCTGCGCATCGAGCGCGGGGAGATCTTCGGCTTTCTCGGCTCCAACGGCTGCGGCAAAACCACCACCATGAAGATGCTTACCGGCCTGCTGCCGGCCACCGACGGGCAGGCGCTGCTGTTTGGCAAGCCGGTGGACCCGCACGATATGCAGACCCGTCAGCGGGTTGGCTACATGTCCCAGGCCTTCTCGCTGTACAGCGAATTGACGGTACGGCAGAACCTCGACCTGCATGCACGGCTGTTTCATCTGCCGCCCGACCGCCGCGAGCCGCGCATTCAGGAAATGCTCGAACGCTTCGAGCTCGTCGAGGAAGCCGACAGCCTGCCCGAAGCCTTACCGCTGGGCGTGCGCCAGCGTCTGTCGCTGGCAGTGGCGGTGATTCACGCGCCAGAAATGCTGATCCTCGACGAACCCACTTCTGGCGTCGACCCGGTCGCTCGCGACGGTTTCTGGGAGCTGCTGGTGCAGCTGTCGCGCGAAGACGGCGTGACCATCTTCATTTCCACTCACTTCATGAATGAGGCACTGCGTTGTGACCGCATGTCGCTGATGCACGCCGGCCGTGTGCTCGACAGCGATACACCACAGGGTCTGATGGACAAGCGTGGCCTGCCAACCCTCGAGGCAACATTCATCGCTTATCTCGAAGATGCCATGGCCGAAAGTGCAGCAAACGCGCCACCGAGTGCCGTCACCACCCCCGACAGCCCACGTCCGGCTAAGGTCGCTAGCAGCGGGGAGCTGCAGGCGCGCTTCAGCATGCGTCGCCTGCTCAGCTATACCCGCCGTGAATCCATGGAGCTGCGCCGTGACCCGATCCGCGCAACGCTGGCCATGCTCGGCACGGTGGTGTTGATGTTCATCATGGGCTACGGCATCAGCCTGGACGTAGAGGATCTGACCTACGCGGTACTCGACCGCGACCAGACCACAGCCAGCCAGGCCTACGCACTGAACATCGCCGGCTCGCGCTATTTCATCGAAAAGGCTCCGCTGACGAGCCCTTCGGATCTCGACCAGCGCATGCGCAGCGGCGATATCGCTCTGGCCATCGAGATCCCGCCCAACTTCGGCCGTGACCTCAAACGCGGTGCCGTGCCGCAGATCGCGTTCTGGATCGACGGCGCCATGCCGATGCGCGCAGACACCATCAAGGGCTACGTACAGGGTCTGCACATGAGCTACCTGCAAGACCTGGCGCGCAGTGCCGGCGTGGACAGCAGGGCGGCGGCCAACGTGGCCATCCGTTATCGCTACAACCCGGATGTGCAGAGCCTGCCGGCGATGGTGCCGGCGATGATCCCGATCCTGCTGATGATGATTCCGGCAATGCTGACGGCACTCGGGGTGGTACGCGAGAAGGAGCTGGGTTCGATCACCAATTTCTACGTCACGCCAGTCACCCGCCTGGAATTCCTGATTGGCAAGCAGCTGCCCTATATCGCCCTGGGCATGATCAATTTCGTCACGTTGGTACTGCTGGCGGTATTCGTCTTTGGCATCCCGATCAAGGGCAGCCTGTTCACCCTGGTGCTGGGCGCGCTGCTCTACGTGACCTGCGCCACAGGTCTGGGCCTGTTGATGTCGTCGGTGCTGAACAGCCAGATTGCGGCGATCTTCGGCACCGCCATCGCCACCCTGCTGCCAGCCGTGCAGTTCTCCGGACTGACCCACCCGGTGTCCGCGCTGGAAGGCTTCAGCGCTTTTCTCGGCCAGATCTACCCGACCAGCCACTTCCTGGTAATCAGCCGCGGGGTGTTCTCCAAGGCGCTGGGCATGGCCGATCTCTATTGGTACTTCATCCCCTTGCTGCTGGCGATTCCGCTGCTGACCCTGCTCAGCGTCGCCGGCCTGCGCAAGCAGGAAAAATGACATGCGTACACTCGGCAACGTCTTCCAGCTGGGGCTCAAGGAGCTACGCAGCCTGTACCGCGACCCGGCGTTGCTGGTACTGATCGTCTACGCCTTCACCCTAGCCATTTACACTGCGGCCACTGCGTTGCCCGAAGCGCCCCACCGCGCCACGCTCGGGGTGGTCGACGATGATCAGTCCCAGGCCTCGCGGCGCATACTCAATGCCTTCCAGCTGCCCTATTTCCTGCCACCGGTGCCCATCGACCTGCGGCAGATGGACAGTGGTATGGACGCGGGCCTGTACACCTTCACGCTGAACATTCCGCCAGGGTTTCAGGAGGACCTGCTGGCCGGACGCAATCCGACCATTCAGCTCAACGTCGATGCGACCCAGGTCAGCCAGGCCTTTACTGGCGCCGGGCACATCCAGCAGATCATCAACGACGAAGTCACCGCTTTCGTTAAGCGCTATCGCGCCAACACCGCCCTGCCGGTCGAAGCCGTGGTACGCACCGCGTTCAACCCCAATCTCACGCGTTCCTGGTTCGGTGCCGTCAACGAAGTGATCAACCAGATCACCATGCTTTCGATCATTCTCACGGGCGCGGCGCTTATCCGCGAGCGCGAACACGGCACCATCGAGCACCTGCTGGTCATGCCGGTCACACCGTTCGAGATCATGCTGGCTAAAGTCTGGGCGATGGGACTGGTGGTACTGCTCGCGTCGGCGTTCGCTCTGCGCTTTATCGTCGAGGGTTGGTTGCAGATTCCGATCCAGGGGTCGCTGATGCTATTCGTGGCTGGCGCAGCGCTGCATCTGTTCGCCACCACATCCATGGGCATCTTCTTCGGCACCGTCGCACGCTCGATGCCGCAACTGGGCCTGCTGATCATTTTGGTGCTGATGCCGCTGCAGATTCTCTCCGGCGGCATGACCCCACGCGAGAGCATGCCCCAGCTGGTGCAGAACATCATGCTGGCAGCCCCCACCACGCACTTCATTGAACTGGCCCAGGCGATCCTGTTCCGCGGTGCTGGCGCATCGGTGATCTGGCCGCAACTGCTGGCGTTGGCGTTCATAGGCACGGTGTTTTTTCTTGGTGCGCTGTCGCGACTGCGCAAGTCCTTGCGATAGCCGCATCGGGCCGTCCGACAGCTGCTCGACCTCTCTATTCTGCGCCTTTCTGGCATTACGCCAGCACCCTATGGTTACCTTAGTAACCAGTCGGTTACCCAACACCCCGAGGCGCTCGGGAATTTTTGTATCAGTGGCCGGTCTATCGTGCCGACATGCTAAGAGCCTGACGCTCGACAGCGCGCCAAGGAAGCCACATCACTATGCGCATTCTCGTTACCGGTGGAGCCGGGTTCATCGGCTCCGCACTGATCCGCCACCTCATTCTCGATACCGAGCACAGCGTGCTCAACCTGGACAAACTGACCTATGCCGGCAACTTGGAGTCGCTGGTAACTGTGGAAGACAACCCACGCTATCAGTTCCTCCAGGCCGACATCGCCGATCGTGAGCGGGTCAGCGAGGCGCTGCTGGAGTTTCAGCCGGACGCCATCATGCATCTGGCCGCCGAGTCCCACGTCGACCGCTCCATCGACGGCCCGGCCGAGTTCATCCAGACCAACATCGTTGGCACCTATCAGTTGCTGGAGGCCACCCGCGCCTATTGGCAGAGCTTGTCGGCCGAACGGCGCGAGGCGTTTCGTTTCCACCACATCTCCACTGACGAGGTGTATGGCGACCTGCACGGTGTCGACGATCTGTTCACCGAAACCACGCCGTACGCGCCCAGCTCGCCCTACTCGGCAAGCAAGGCCTCATCGGATCACCTGGTTCGCGCCTGGCAGCGTACTTACGGCCTGCCGGTGCTGATCACCAACTGCTCGAACAATTACGGTCCTTATCACTTCCCCGAGAAGCTGATCCCGCTGGTCATCCTCAATGCTCTGGATGGCAAGCCGCTGCCTGTTTACGGCGATGGCTCGCAGATTCGCGACTGGCTATTCGTCGAGGACCATGCCCGTGCACTGTTCAAGGTGGTCAGCGAAGGCAAGGTCGGTGAGACCTACAACATCGGCGGCCATAACGAGCAGAAGAACATCGAGGTGGTGCGCGGCATCTGCGCACTGCTGGAAGAGCTGGCGCCGAGCAAGCCTGCCGGGCTTGCGCGCTATGAAGATCTGATCACCTTCGTCAAGGATCGTCCTGGCCACGACCTGCGCTATGCGATCGATGCCAGCAAGATCGAGCGTGAACTGGGCTGGGTGCCGGAAGAGACCTTCCAGACCGGGCTGCGCAAGACCGTGCAGTGGTATCTGAACAACCTCGAATGGTGCCGTCGCGTTCAGGACGGCAGCTATCAACGCGAGCGCCTTGGCGCACTGGAGAACGCATGAAAGGAATCATCCTCGCCGGAGGCTCCGGCACTCGTCTGCACCCCATCACCCTTGGCGTATCCAAGCAGCTGCTGCCGATCTACGACAAGCCGATGGCCTATTACCCGATTTCGGTGCTGATGCTCGCTGGCATCCGCGACATCCTGCTGATCTCCACCCCGCAGGACTTGCCGCAGTACAAGAACCTGCTGGGTGATGGCAGCCAGTTCGGCGTCAATTTCACCTATGCCGAGCAGCCTTCGCCGGATGGCCTGGCGCAGGCGTTTCTGATCGGTGAAGAATTCATCGGTGATGACTCAGTTTGCCTGATCCTCGGCGACAACATCTTCCACGGCCAGCACTTCACCGAGAAGCTGCAACGTGCCGCGGCCCAGCCGACCGGCGCCACCGTATTCGGTTACTGGGTCAAGGACCCGGAGCGTTTCGGGGTGATCGACTTCGACGAGACCGGCAAAGCGCTGTCCATCGAAGAGAAGCCGAAGAAGCCCAAGTCCAGCTATGCGGTGACCGGCCTGTATTTCTACGACAACGACGTGATCGAGATTGCCAAGTCGATCAAGCCGTCGCCACGCGGCGAGCTTGAGATTACCGACGTCAACATGGCCTACCTCGAGCGCGGAGACCTCAATGTCGAGCGCTTCGGCCGCGGCTTCGCCTGGCTCGATACCGGTACCCACGACAGCCTGCTGGAAGCTTCGCAATACGTGCAGACCATCGAGCACCGTCAGGGCCTGAAGGTCGCCTGCCTGGAAGAAATCGCCTACCAGAACAAGTGGATCGATCGCGAGCAGCTGCTGCGCCGCGCCGACGCTCTGGGCAAGACCGGCTACGGCCAGTATCTGTTCAAACTGGCGGGTGAAGACGCATGAAAATCATCGAAACCAGCATTCCCGACGTACTGATCATCGAGCCCAAGGTCTTCGGCGACGAACGCGGTTTCTTCTACGAGAGCTTCAATGCGGCCGCCTTCGAGGCGGCCACGGGGCTCCAGCGGCAGTTCGTCCAGGACAACCACTCCAAGTCCCAGCGCGGCGTGCTGCGCGGGCTGCATTACCAGATTCAGCAACCGCAGGGGAAACTGGTGCGCGTGGTGGCCGGCGAAGTCTTCGACGTCGCCGTCGATCTGCGCAAGAGCTCGCCGAGCTTCGGCCGTTGGGTCGGGACTCACCTGAGCGCGCAGAACCAGCGTCAGCTGTGGATCCCAGAGGGCTTCGCGCATGGTTTCGTGGTACTCAGCGAAAGCGCCGAGTTCCTCTACAAGACCACCGACTACTACGCGCCAGAGCACGAGCGCAGCCTGTTGTGGAACGATCCGGAGCTCGGCATCGAATGGCCGTTCGACGAACCGCCACAGCTGTCCGCAAAGGACCAGGCTGGCAAGCGCCTCAGCGATGCGGAGCTGTTTCCATGAAAATCCTGATCACCGGCAGCAAGGGGCAACTTGCCCGTGAGCTGCAGTTGGAGCTGGCGGGTGCCGGCAAGCTGCTGGCGCTTGGGCACAACGCACTGGACCTGGCTGATCCGGAACAGATTCGCGAACAGGTGCGCCTGTTGCGGCCGGACCTGATCATCAATGCGGCGGCCTACACCGCCGTCGACCCGGCGGAAAGCCATCGCGAGCTGGCCTTCGCGGTCAACGCGCGAGGGCCGCAGGTGCTCGCCGAAGAAGCTGCGCGCCTTGGTGTACCGCTGATCCACTATTCCACCGACTACGTGTTCGACGGCCGCAAGACCGAACCCTACAGCGAAGCCGACGTCCCGCAGCCACTGAGCGTCTACGGTGCCAGCAAGCTGGCCGGGGAGCAGGCCATACAGGCGGTCGGTGGCGAATACCTGATCCTGCGGACCAGCTGGGTCTATTCGCAGCACGGCAAGAACTTCCTGCTGACCATGCAGCGGCTGCTGCAGGAGCGTGACTCGCTGTCGATCGTCAGTGATGAGGTCGGTGCGCCGACCTGGGCGGCCACCATCGCCCGTACCACCGCCGAGATGGTGCGCAAGCGCAGTGCAGGCGACGCGGGCCCTAGCGGTCTGTATCACCTTACCGCTAGCGGCGAGACATCCTGGTACGGCTTTGCTTGCAGCATCGCCGAGCAGCTTCGCCAACAGGGCCGCTTGCGCGCCGAGATCACGCCCATCCAGTCGAAGGACTATCCGACTGCGGCACAACGCCCACTCAACTCCCGGCTTAACTGCGCACGCCTGCAAAGCGACTGGGGCGTCCGACTGCCGGACTGGGAAACCGCACTGCACGAATGCATTGCTCAATCCCATCACTTCGGCGTCACCAACACTCCCCAAACCGCCGCTACCGGCCGCTGAGCAGGGAGCGGCTGGCGCGGTACAAAAAGCTGCCGCGACGGCTTTTCCAGCCCGCCCTCCGGGCCCGGCCCGCACACCGGTACTGAACGCCGGAGCTCTCTGCATGCATAATGCGCCCGACACCCAGGCGCCCACGCATGACCGCACTGCATCCTCCTCGCCGCCCTCGCTGGCGCAACCTCGCCCTCCTGGCCTTGCTGCTCGCGCCACTGCTCTGGCCGTTGCAGCAGCTTGCCGAGCGCTATTACCGCAATGAGCTGACCGAACAGAACCGGCAGACCCTCGACCTGTACGTGGCCAATCTGCTCGGTACGCTGAACCGCTACGAGGTGCTGCCGCGCATCCTCGGCGATCTGCCGGCGCTACGCGCCGTTCTGCAGCAGGCCGAGGCACCGGCTGTGCGGGACAATGCCAATCGCCTGCTCAAACGCCTGCGCAACCAGACCGGCGCTGACGTGATCTATCTCATGGGTACGGACGGCACCACCCTGGCGGCCTCGAACTGGGATGAGGAAGACAGCTTCGTCGACCGCAATTTCGCCTTCCGCCCCTATTTCCGCCAGGCCATGGAAGGTCACCTGGGACGCTTCTTCGGCCTTGGAACCACGTCCGGCAAGCGCGGCTACTACTTCGGCGCCGCCGTACGCGACGACGATGGCATCCTCGGCGTGCTGGTGGTCAAGGTCGACCTGGACCACACCGAGACACTCTGGGGCAACACCCCGGAACAACTGCTGGTGACCGATAACTTCGGCGTGGTTATTCTCACCTCCCGCCCGGAATGGCGCTTTCGCGCTACCCGTGGCCTAGGTGTCGACGAACGCGAACAGATCGCTGTCGATCAGCCCTATACGACTCTGTATCCGCAGGACCTGACGCTGAACATCGATGCTTGGCTGATCCAGAGCCGGGAGCTGAAGGAAACCGGCTGGACGGTGCGTATCCTCGCGCCGATCAACCTGATCGAGCGCCCGGTGCGCACCGTGGTCGCCATCGGCGCAGCCATGCTGCTGGCACTGCTGCTCTGGCTCGGCCTGCTGATGCAGCGCCGCCGTCACTTCATCGAACGCATGGCGCTGGATACCAAGGCACGCCAGCAGCTGGAACAGCGTGTGCTCGAACGCACCCATGACCTGGAAGCGCTGAACAGCCGGCTCAAGGTCGAAGTGCTGGAGCGCGAACAGGCGCAGCAGGAGCTGGTGCGCGCCCAGGACGAACTGCTGCAGGCTGGCAAGCTGTCAGCCCTGGGCACCATGTCGGCGAGCATCAGCCACGAACTCAACCAACCGCTGGCGGCCATCCGCAGCTACGCCGACAACGCCGGCGTTTTGCTCGATCAACAGCGCAACGCCGAAGCCCGCGACAACCTGCGGCTGATCAGCGAATTGACCGCACGCATGGCTTCGATCATTGCCCACCTGCGTGCCTTCGCTCGCCGCGACCAGCATGCGCCGGAGCGGGTTGCGCTGCAGCCTGCTCTGGACGATGCCCTGGCGCTGCTCGCCAAGCGTCGCCAGGGCATGGGCGTGGAACTCATTCGCGATCTCCCGGAGGCCACGCTATGGGTGCAGGCAGGCGAAACGCGGCTGCGGCAGATCCTCGCCAACCTGCTGGCCAATGCGCTCGACGCGCTGGCCGAGCGACCACCGCCGCGGCGCATCTGGCTGCGCGCAGAACTGCAGGGCGACGGCGTGCTGCTCAGCCTGCGCGACAACGGCCCGGGTTTCAGCGCTGAAGCCCTGCAGCGCGCCCGCGAGCCATTCTTCACCACCAAGACCAGCGCTCAAGGCCTGGGGCTCGGCCTGGCGATCTGCGATACGCTTACTCGCGCCCTGGGCGGCGAGCTGCGCATGAGCAATCACCCCGAGGGTGGCGCGCAGCTTGGGCTGTTTCTGCGCAGCGCCGAGCCCGGCGTCGCCTTCCCCACCGAGGACCACTTCCAATGAGCAGCGACAACCCGATCAGCGCCCAGGCGCAGGTGCTGCTGATCGATGATGATCCACACCTGCGCCAGGCCCTGAGCCAAACCCTCGATCTGGCCGGCCTCAAGGTGGTCAGCCTGGGCGACGCCCGCGACCTGGCCGCACGGCTGCCGGTGGACTGGCCGGGCGTAGTGGTCAGCGACATCCGCATGCCTGGGATCGATGGACTGGAACTGCAGCAGCAGCTGCGCACACGCGACAGCGAACTGCCGGTGATCCTGATCACGGGCCACGGCGACATCCAGCTGGCGGTGCAGGCGATGCGCGCCGGGGCTTACGATTTTCTGGAAAAGCCGTTCCCCAGCGAAGCGCTGCTGGACAGCGTGCGCCGCGCCCTGGCGCTACGTCAGCTGGTGCTGGACAACCGCTCCCTGCGCCTGGCCCTGGCCGACCGTCAGCAGCTTTCGGCGCGCCTGCTCGGACAGTCGAAGGCGATGTTGCGCCTGCGCGAACAGATCGGCGCGCTGGCCAGCACCCAGGCCGACGTGCTGATTCTCGGCGAGACCGGTGCCGGCAAGGAGGTGGTGGCTCGGGCCCTGCATGACCTGTCCAGCCGGCGCAGCGGTCCGTTCGTGGCGATCAATGCCGGCGCGCTGGCCGAATCGGTGGTGGAAAGCGAACTGTTCGGGCATGAGCCGGGGGCGTTCACTGGCGCGCAGAAGCGTCGGATAGGCAAATTCGAGTTCGCCAATGGCGGCACACTGTTTCTCGACGAGATCGAGAGCATGAGCCTGGACGTGCAGGTCAAGCTGCTGCGCCTGCTGCAGGAGCGGGTCGTCGAACGCCTCGGCGGCAATCAGTCGATACCGCTGGATATCCGTGTCATCGCGGCAACCAAGGAGGATCTGCGGATTGCTGCCGATCAGGGCCGATTCCGCGCCGACCTGTATTACCGACTCAATGTGGCACCGCTGCGAATTCCGTCGCTGCGCGAGCGCAGCGAGGACATCCTCCTGCTGTTTCAGCACTTTGCCGAGACCGCCGCGCAGCGCCACGGCCTGCCAATACATGAGCTGCAGCCGGAGCAGCGCGCGGCCTTGCTACGTCACGCCTGGCCAGGCAACGTGCGTGAACTGCAGAACACCGCCGAGCGCTTCGCCCTGGGATTGGGTTTGGGGCTTGAGCTACCGGGCGACGAACCGGCCGGGGGCCTTGCCGGTAGCGGCAGCCTGGGCGAGCAGGTGGAGGCCTTCGAAAAGGCTCTGATCGCCGCTGAGCTGAACCGTCCCCACGGTTCACTGCGCAGCGTTGCCGAGGCCCTGGGCCTGCCCCGCAAGACGCTGCACGACAAGCTGCGCAAGCATGGCCTGAGCGCAACCGACACTGGCGGAAGCTCGCCTGATGAAAGCGAGTAGATGGCGGGAAACCGCCATGCAGCTTGTTTTGACCGAAGCGATCGCCGCACCTGACAACGCCGCGCCAGCGAGCCCCGCAAATAGCATCTGCCCGGCGCAAAGGTGCGACTTAGACGCACTTGTTGGCGATTGGCCATTCAAACCTTCATCTGTTGCTGGGTAAACTCCATGCCCTCAGGCTGCTCTGCTCGCTATTGGCACAGGCATTGCTCCTGAAACTCAATGAACCGGACGGAACGAGTGGCGATCGAGCGTCGCCCCATGGCTAGAACGCCTAGACTTGCCCAGCTGGTTACTGCCGGGACGCCCCGTGGCGACCCATCCACAACAAGAGGAAACACCCATGTTCAAACTGACTGCCAAGGCGCTGGCATGCGCCCTGTCGCTTAGCATCGCTGGTCTGGCCCACGCGGCCGACCCGATCTCCATCAAGTTCTCCCATGTGGTCGCCGAAAACACGCCGAAAGGCCAGGGCGCCCTGATGTTCAAGAAGCTGGTGGAAGAGCGTCTGGCCGGCAAGGTCGAGGTTCAGGTTTACGCGAACTCCTCGCTGTTCGGTGATGGCAAGGAAATGGAAGCCCTGCTGCTGGGCGACGTTCAGCTGATCGCTCCGTCGCTGGCCAAGTTCGAGCATTACTCCAAGGGCATTCAGGTCTTCGACCTGCCGTTCCTGTTCGATGACATCGCGGCAGTCGACCGCTTCCAGAAAGGCGAAGCCGGCCAGAGTCTGCTGCGTTCGATGGAAGACAAGAACATCACCGGTCTGGGCTACTGGCACAACGGCATGAAGCAGCTGTCGGCCAACAAGCCGCTGCGCGAGCCCAAGGACGCCCGTGGTCTGAAGTTCCGCGTACAGGCTTCCGCCGTACTGGACGAGCAGTTCAAGGCCGTGCGCGCCAACCCGCGCAAGATGAGCTTCGCTGAGGTTTACCAAGGCCTGCAGACTGGCGTGGTAAACGGTGCCGAGAACCCCTACTCGAACATCTACTCGCAGAAAATGCACGAAGTGCAGAAGTACATCACCGAGTCCAACCATGGTCTGCTGGACTACATGGTGATCACCAACACCAAGTTCTGGAACGGTCTGCCGGCTGACATTCGCAGCGAACTGGAGACCATTCTGGACGAAGTGACTGTAGCGGTGAACAAGCAGGCCGAAGAGCTGAACCAGGGCGACAAGCAGCGCATCGTCGATGCAGGCACTACTGAAATCATCGATCTGACCCCAGAGCAGCGCGAAATGTGGCGCGAAGCCATGAAGCCGGTCTGGAAGAAGTTCGAAGGCGAAATCGGAGCCAACCTGATTCAGGCTGCCGAAGCTGCCAACAAGGCTCAATAAGCCTTTGCCGAGGGGCGGTACCCCGCCCCTTTGCTGCACCACCAGCGAAACCCGACAGCTCAGTGAAAAAACAAAGCAGCTAGCGAAGATCATGCCCGCACCCAAGGGCAGAAAGGCCAGGCCGAGGTGATCCCGGGCCACGCCCCTTCGATGGCGACAACAAGAGTTTTTCATTGCTCTGTCTCCCAGCCTACCCCGGCTGGTCCACGGCGCACCTCCGTGCTGCCTTCGCATAACAGCAGTCCATCGGGAGATGTCATCCATGAACGCCCTCTGGCGCGTCTGGGATCGCTTCGAGGAAGGTTTCATCGCCTTTCTGCTGGCCGCCATGACATTGGTGACCTTCGTCTACGTGATCCTCAACAATCTCTACACGCTCTTCTACGATCTGGGCGACCGGTTCGAAGGAAGCGCCGACTTCTGGTTCGGCATCGGCGACTTCATCATCGGCCTGGCTCAGGCCATGACCTGGAGTACCGCGCTGACCAAAGCACTGTTCGCCTGGCTGATCTTTTCCGGCCTTGCCTACGGCGTGCGCACCGCTGGCCACATCGGTGTCGACGCCCTAGTCAAGCTGGCGCCGCGCCACATTCAGCGCGTCATCGGCATCGTTGCCTGCCTGTTCTGCCTGGGTTACGCGGGCCTGCTGACCGTCGCCAGCTTCGAATGGATCCAGGCACTGTTCATCGCCAACATCGGTGCGGAAGACCTCGGTCATGTCGGCATCAAGCAATGGCACATAGGCATGATCGTGCCATTCGGCTTCGCCATGGTGTTCATCCGTTTCGCCGAGATCTTCGTGCGTATCCTGCGCAACGAGCAGACCGGCCTCGGCCTCGCCGATGAAGCGGCCGATGCCATCAAGCTCGGCGAAGAGGAGCCCAAGTAATGACCATTCTGTTCCTGTTCGTCGCCCTCTTCGCACTGATGTTCATCGGTGTGCCGGTGGCCGTTTCCCTGGGCCTGGCCGGTTCGCTGACGATCATGATCTTCAGCCAGGACTCGGTGCGCTCGCTGGCGATCAAGCTGTTCGAGACCTCCGAACACTACACGCTGCTGGCGATCCCGTTCTTCCTGCTGGCTGGCTCATTCATGACGACGGGCGGCGTAGCACGTCGCCTGATCGATTTCGCCAACGCCTGCGTCGGCCACATTCGTGGCGGCCTGGCAATTGGCGCAGTACTGGCGTGTATGCTGTTCGCCGCGCTGTCCGGTTCGTCACCGGCAACCGTGGCCGCAGTCGGTTCCATTGCCATTGCGGGCATGGTGCGCTCCGGCTACCCGCAGGCTTTCGGCGCCGGCATCGTCTGTAACGCCGGCACCCTGGGTATCCTCATCCCACCATCGGTGGTGATGGTGGTCTACGCCGCTGCTACCGAGCAGTCCGTGGGCAAGCTGTTCATGGCCGGCGTGATACCGGGCGTTCTGCTCGGCCTGGCACTGATGGTGGCGATCTACATTATCGCGGTGAAAAAGAACCTGCCGGCGCTGCCGCGCGCATCTTTCCGCGAGTGGCTCTCGGCTGCACGCAAGGCGCTCTGGGGCCTGCTGCTGATGGTGATCATCCTCGGCGGCATCTACTCCGGCATGTTCACACCCACCGAGGCTGCAGCCGTGGCGGCGGTGTATTCGGCCTTCATCGCGCTGTTCGTCTATAAAGACATGACGCTGCGCGAATGCCCGAAGGTGATTCTGGAGTCGGGCAAGCTGAGCATCATGCTGATGTTCATCATCGCCAACGCCATGCTCTTCGCCCACGTGCTGACCACCGAACAGATTCCGCAGGCAATCACCGCTTGGGTGATCGAAGCAGGCCTGCAACCCTGGATGTTCTTGCTGGTGGTGAATATCGTCCTTCTAGTGGCCGGTGCTTTCATGGAGCCGTCGGCAATCATTCTGATCCTGGCGCCGATTCTGTTCCCGATCGCCATTCAGCTGGGCATCGATCCGATTCACTTGGGCATCATCATGGTGGTGAACATGGAGATCGGATTGATAACACCACCCGTGGGGCTAAACCTGTTCGTCGCCTCGGCGGTGACGGGTATGCCGGTTACCCAGGTCATCCGCGCAGTGATGCCGTGGCTGGCGCTGATGCTGAGCTTCCTGGTGGTCATCACCTACGTGCCATCGATTTCCTTGGCACTGCCGAACTGGCTGGGCATGTAACCCTCAACGCTTACTTCCCTTTAGCCCGGCGTATGCCGGGCTTTTTTTCGGCTGGAGAAAGCTTCGTCAGATCGCAAGCACATCCGCCGGGCGCCGCCGGAACCAGCCGGTCAACGACAGACGATCGGCCTGGGTGACCAGCACCTCATGGGGGAATTCACCGGAGAGGAAGACCACCAGGTTGCCGGCCAGCGGCGGCACATCCATTTGCCTGCCGTCGGGGAAATGCATGCGCAGCTCACCGGCGTGGCTGGGCTGCCAGTCCGGGTTCAGGTACAGCACCGCGGTGACGGCACGACTGTCGTCATCGCGAAAACGGTCCAGATGCGTCTGGTAGAAGGCGCCTGGCGGGTAGAAGGCAAAATGGCACTCGAACTCCTCCAGACCGAGGAACAGCTCGCGATTGAGCGTCTGACGCAGCTCATCCATCACCGTGAGGTAGTGATCGCACACCACAGCCTGGCCCGGCTCCAGCCACTGAATATGATCGCTGCGAATGCCCTCGCGCACTGCCTGCGCTTCGCCACGGCCAACTCCCGCAGGCGCCAGCGCCCCTTCGGCCTCACGCTTGCGGCACTCGTCGGCCAGCTTGTGGGTCACATCACTGGGAAGGAAAGAACTCTTTAGCGACCAGCCGCGCTCGGCCAGGTCGTCGATGATCGAAGAGAACTGCAAGGAAGTGACTCCGAAGGGATACCGCAGGAGTCTAGGGTCTGTTGAGACTCCGCCACAAGCACCGTCGCTGCGCCAGATGTCTGCAGCACTTGTACGCCTCGACAAGCATGCGCCGGGGCACGGAAAATGAACCGCCCGCCATACAGGAGCTTCCATGCGCGCCCTCTTAGCCTGTGTACTGCTGACATTGAGCATCAACAGCCTCGCCGACACCTACAACGAGCTCTATGAAACCGCTGGCTGGACCGAACAGCGAGCCAATTTCGCCGATGCGCTGACCGCAGCCCAGCAGCGCTATAAGGACACCCTGCCGCCGGCGGTATTTCAGGCTCTGGTGACCAACAGCAATCGCCGTTTCGCCTCCCATGCCATCGATCAGCGCGCACAGCAGGCATTGCGTGACAACCTGGCCGAGCCGCAACCGCCGCTGGAGTTCTTCCAGAGCCCGCTGGGACGCAAGATCGTTTCTGCCGAAGTGCTCGCCGCACGTCGCGAGCAACTGGCGCAGCACGTCAACGGCCTGCCGCGGGTGGAGGCCGGAAGCAACCGGCAACTGCTCATCCGCCATCTGGCTACCGCCATTCCGGCCAGCGAAGCGGGCGCGGAGGTCAGCCTGGCGCTGGCCGGTGTGGCCGCCGACAGCCTCAGCCAGATGATTCCCGGCCTGCTCGGCGGCAATCAGGCGCAGGGTCTGCTGAGCAGCCAGCGCCAGCGTTTGATCGAGCAGGCCGAAGCCGACCTCGACAATACCCTGCTGTATGTCTATCGAGACCTGTCCGACGCCGAGCTGGAGGAATACGTACAGTTCGCCCAGTCCGACGAGGGCAAGTCCTATTACCAGGCGGCGCTGAAGGCGCTGCGGGCCGGACTCGCGGTGGGTATGAGCGGAACCGAGCTGGAACCGCAGCAAGGCATCTGACTGACTGCTTGCGCGGCGCTAGTTCAGGCGCTCGCGCAGAAAGTCGAAATACGCCTGGCGCAACTCTTCACGCTCGTTCACCAGATGGTGACGAGCACCGGGCAGACGCAGAACCTCCGCGCCGGCGAACTTGCGTTCGAGGATCGGCAGGTTGTACTGCCAGTCCACCGTCATGTCCGCCTCCCCCTGGATGATCAGCGGCGAATGCGCACTGTCAGCCGCGCCCTCGATACGCGGAATCCAGCGTGACAGCGCACCGACCCAGGCTGTTGGCAGGACGTCCGGCTGCAGCGGGTCCTGGCGCTGGACGAACTCGAGAAAGGCTGGGTCGCCGGAGTTCTCGCTGAAGGTTCGCGGAATCTGCTGCACGAAACGCCGCAACAGTTCGTAGCTGACGCGTGAGCGCAGCCAGGCGCGCGGACGCACCAGCGGGGCAAGCAGGATGGTGCGGCCCAGGTCATGGTTGTCGGCCTGATGCAGCAGGTGATCCAGCGCGATCGCACCGCCAGTACTCTGGCCAAGCAGATGCCAGGGCCGCGGCAGATCAAGCTGACGCGCCTGTTCGAACAACCCGCTCAGCACGGCCTGATACTCGTCGAATTCGTTGATACTGGCGCGCGGACCGCTGGACAGCCCGTGGCCCGGCAGGTCGCAGGCGAGCACGGCGAAACCCATCTCCAGCCCCCAGTCGACCACATGCCGGTACAGGCCCATGTGGTCGTAGTAGCCGTGCAGAATAAGCAGGCTGGCGTGGGGCTGTTCAGGCCACCAGGCCTGGGCAACCACGTCGTAATCGTGCACGCGAAAACGCCCCAGCCGCCGCTGCACATTTCCCCGATGCGGCATGTCCAGGCCGTAATAGGCCTGGTAGTGCAACGTTTCGGCGGATGCGTCAGCTGCTTCGCACAGGGCGGGCAGGCTGTTACGCAGGCGATCGGGCTGGATACGCGCGGGCATGGACTTTCTTCGGTTGGCAAGGACTCGGAATATTCTGCTCTGCGTCGTGCCATGGCAAGCTTGCGCACCCACATCGGAGCCCACCATGAGTGCTTGTCGCAAATACCTGATTGCTGCACTGGTCGCTCTGCTCTGGGGCGGCGCCATGCTGGCCGCCTTCTGGTGGTTCGAGGCGCGCTATCTGCGCACCTTCGACGGTGAGCGTGCCGAGCTGTTCTCCGGCGATGCACTGCGCCTGCCTGCAGAGCTACAGGGCCCGGGGTCAGTGCGCTTCGTGCATTTCTGGGACCCAAGCTGTCCCTGCAATGTCGGCAATCAGCAGCACTTGGAAGAACTGCTGAAACGCTTCGCCGGGCAACCCGTCGATTTCTACGAAGTCCGCAAGCCGGGCAGCAAGGGCCGCTTGCCGCAACCGCTGTTATCGCTCAAATCCCTCAGCGCCCTGCCCGGCTCCGAGCAACTGCCGGCCAGTCCTGCTGTGGGCATCTGGGACCAGAGCGGCGAGCTTGTCTATATCGGGCCTTACAGCGAGGGCGCTGTGTGCAGCTCGGACAACAGCTTCGTCGAGCCAATCCTCGACGCGGTACTCGCCGGCCGTAAGGTGCGCGCCACGCATTCGCTGGCCGTCGCCTGTTTCTGCGACTGGCAGCAATAAGCGAGCGGCGACGGCATTACCGATAAACTTGATTCCGATCAAATGATAATTATTATCAACTAAACGAGAATCGCTCCCATCCAGTCGGTTTCGCAGCCGACGAACCACCTGGGAGCAGCTCAATGATTCTCCGCCTTCACCCGCTCGCCCTGGCCTGCCTGGCCGTCAGCACCTCTTCCGTACTCGCCGCGCCCCTGGAGTTGCAGGAAACGGTCGTCACCGCCAAGGGCTACGAGGCCGCGACGCAGGACATTCCGCAAGCCATCGAGGTCCTGCAAGCACAGCCAACTGAAACGGCAGCGCCGGCCGGCAGCCTGTTCCGCGGAAAGCCGGGCCTGGCCGTGCACAGCGACGGCGCTTGGGGCCAGAACCCGGTGCTACGCGGTATGAAGAAGGAAAGCGTGGTGCTGATGGTCGACGGCGTGCGGGTCAACTCCGGCCAGCCGCAGGGCTCGCTGGCCTCAATGCTCGATCTCGGCCTGCTGGAACGCGCCGAGGTGGTCAAGGGGCCGGGCTCGGTGCTGTACGGCAGCGGGGCCATGGGCGGGGTGGTCAACCTGATCACGCCGCAGGCACGCTTCACCGAGCAGGACGAGCGCAGCGGACGTTTCTCCACCAGCGCCAGCAGCGTCGACAAGGGCTTCACCGGCGCCACGCTGCTGCGCGACTCCAGCTCCGATCATGCCCTGGTGCTGGGCGTTGCCGGGCGCAAGGTCAACGATTACAAGAGCCCCAACGGTACCGAAGAGAACACCGGCTACAGCTCCGATACCCTGCTGCTCAAGTACAAGCAGCGCCTGGCCGAGGATGTCAGCGTCAACCTGAACGTCCAGCGCCACACCGACCGCGACGTCTGGTACCCGGGCTCGGCGCGTACTGGTGGCCAGCCGGGCGGTGCCGGCATCCCGGTACCACTCGGCACCGCGACCATCCATTCGCCGGAACAGCAGCGCGAGCTGTTCCAGATCGGTCTGGAAAACGGCCTCGGGGAAGGCACCCTGACCACCGAACTCTATCGTCAGGAGGTCTACCGGGAGATCCGTGCCTACTCCGAGCGCCTCGACCGCGACTACGTACGCAACAACGTCAGCTTCATTACTCACGGGCTGCGCTCGAGCTGGGTGGTGCCGGTCGCCGATCACCTGCTGACGGTAGGCGTCGACGGCTGGAAGATGACCGGCGATCCGGAGCGCTACGTGGATGGCCCGCCGACCTTCAACAACAACCAGCGCAACGACCCCTTCAAGGATGCCGAGATCGAGTCCTACGGGCTGTTCGTGCAGGACGAATTCGACCTCGGCCAGACGCGCCTCACCGCCGGAGCCCGTTACGACCGCGTCAGCGCCGATGCCCAAGCCAAGGGCACCGGTCCTTCATTTACAACCAGCGGCCTGGACAGCACTGACCACAACCTGTCGTGGTCGCTGGGTGCGCTGCAACCGCTGACTGACACCCTCAACCTCTACGCCAACGTTGGCCAGGCCTACCGCGCCGCCGACATGCGCGAGCGCTATGACGATGCGCCGCGCGGCGACGGCTATTTTCACGTCGGCAACCCGCAGCTGGACGCCGAGCGCTCCACCAGTTTCGAGCTCGGTCTCAAGGGTAACGATGGCGATTTCACCTATCAGCTGGCTGCCTTCCACACACGCATCGACGACTACATCGCCGGCCGCGTGACCGGCACCAACGCGCCCAACGGGCTGCCGATCAAGCGCACCGAGAACCTCGACAAAGTCGTGATTTACGGCCTCGAAGGCAGCGCCAGCAAGGGCGTTGGCGCCTTCGTGGTGGACGGCAGCTTCACCTGGCTGCGCGGTGAGAACAAACAGGACGACGAACCACTGAACCAGATGCCGGCCCACGAGCTTACCCTGGGCATTGGCCAGCCGGCCGAGCGCGGCCTCTACTGGCATGCCCAGCTGCGTGCGGTCGCCGAACAGGATCGTGTAGCGACCGAGTTCACACGCGGTGGCGAGGACCGTACCGCAGGCTTCGTTACCGCCGATGCCAGCCTCGGCTGGGGCTTCGGCAAGATCGGTGTACTGCAGACCGCCAACCTCGATGCGCGCCTGAGCAACCTGTTCGACAAGGCCTACCATGAGCATCTGGCTGACGGCATCAGCGGCAACGAGCTGGAAGCACCCGGGCGCGGCGTCACCGTCGCGCTGAGCGGTAGCTTCTGATGCTCCGCCACCTGCTGATGGCTGTTCTGCTGGTGGCTGGAGCACCAGCGCTGGCGGACAAGCTGCCACGCCTGGGCCTGGCCGGCCCTTCCTCGTCGGTATCGAATCCGTTGATTCACATGGTCGAATCCGGTGCGCTGGACGATCTGGCGGACAAGGTGGAGTTCGTCAGCTGGCGCGATCCCGACCAGCTGCGCCTGCTGGCGCTGAACGAGCAGGCAGACGTGCTGGCCATGCCGGTTAACGTCGCCGCCAACCTGTACAACCGCGGCGCCAAGCTGCGCATGCTCAACGTTTCGACCTGGGGCTTGCTCTGGCTGGTGTCCCGCGAACAGGGCCTGAGCACCCTGGACGATCTTCGCGGCAAGGAGATCACCATGCCGTTCCGTGGCGACATGCCGGACATCCTCTTTGGCCTGCTGGCCGAGCGTGCCGGCATCGATGTACGCAAGGACCTGCGTTTACGCTACGTCGCCACCCCAATCGACGCGATGCAGCTGTTGCTGATGCGCCGTACCGACCACGCGCTGCTGGCCGAGCCGGCAATCTCCATGGCCCTGCGCAAGGCCAGCGAAGGGCCGTTGGGATTGATCGCGCCGGATCTGTATCGCAGTGTCGACCTGCAACAGGAGTGGGGCCGCCTGCTGCAACGCGAAGCACGCATCCCGCAGGCTGGCATCGCGCTGATGGCCAGCGTGAAGGACCGGCCGCATATCGCCGCACGGATCGCCCAGGCCTACGCCGACTCGCTGCAATGGTGCAGCGCCAACGCCGAGCGCTGTGGCCAGCTGGTCGCCAAACACCTGCCGATGCTCAGCGCTGCATCGGTAACCGATTCGTTGGCAGTGGCGCAGATGGACGCCGTGCCCGCCGCCGAGGCGCGGGCGGAAGTCGAGTATCTGTTCGAACTGTTGCTGCAGAGGAATCCGGCGCTGATCGGCGGCAAGCTGCCGTCCGATGACTTCTACTCGCCGGTCAGCGATCAGCCATGAGCCTCCTGCGCAGCTGGCTAACCAGCTTGCCCGGCTATCTGTGGAGCGGCTGGGGCGCGCTAGCCAGCCTGTTTCTGCTGCTGGCGGGCTGGGAGGCAGTGGCCAGTCACTATGGCGCACTGGTGCTGCCTACGCCGCTGGACACCTTTGCCCGTCTGCTCCAGCTGATCGATGAAGGGGCCGCCTGGCCGGAGCTGCTGGCCACCAGTCGCCGGGCGCTGCTCGGCTTCGCTCTTTCCGTGGTGGTCGGCAGCGTGCTCGGGCTCGCCGCCGGTGTCTCCATGACCGCCTCGATGATGGCGCGGCCACTGGTTACCGTGCTCATGGGCATGCCGCCAATCGCCTGGCTGGTACTGGCGATGCTCTGGTTCGGCGCCAGCGACGGCACTCCGGTGTTCACCGTGTTCATCGCCAGCTTTCCGCTGGTGTTCGTCGGTGCACTGCAAGGCACCCGTACGCTGGACAACCAGCTCAAGGACATGGCCCTGGCATTTCGCCTGCCGCGGCGGATGCTGTTGCTCGATGTCTATCTGCCGCATGTCGTCTCCTACCTGTTTCCGGCCTGGATCACCGCACTCGCCATGGCCTGGAAGATCGTGGTGATGGCCGAGTTGCTCGCCACCCAGGACGGCGTCGGCGCCGCGCTCGCGGTGTCGCGCTCGCACCTGGATACCAGCGCGACCATGGCCTGGATCACCGCGGTGGTCGGCCTGCTGCTGGCGGTGGAGTACCTGCTGCTGGAACCGATCAAGCGCGAAGTCGAGCGCTGGCGCGAGGTGTCTTCATGACGCAATTGCACATCCACGGCCTGGCCCACGCCTTTGGTCGCGACGAAATCTTCAGCGGCATCGACTTCAACCTGGCGGCAGGCGAAGTGGTCGCCCTGGTCGGCCCTTCGGGCTGCGGCAAGACCACCCTGCTGCACCTCTGTGCCGGACTGCTGGACGTGCAGGAAGGTCGAATCGACAACGGCTTCGGCAACCCCGCCAGCATGTTCCAGCAACCGCGGCTGCTGCCGTGGAAAACCACGGTCGACAACATCGCCCTGGGCCTCAAGGCGGCCGGCATGGCGCGGCAGCAACGCCTGCAGCAGGCCAGTTCCCTCGCGCTGCGCCTGGGCCTAGCCGCGGGCGATCTCGGCAAATTTCCACACCAGCTTTCCGGCGGCATGCAGAGCCGCGTGTCCCTGGCGCGCGCACTGGTGCTGCAGCCGGATCTGCTGCTACTCGACGAACCCTTCGCCGCACTGGATATCGGCCTCAAGGAAGACCTCTATGCCCTGCTGCTGGCCGAGCAGGCCGCGCGCGGCATGGGCGTGCTGATGATTACCCACGACCTGATGGAAGCCGTGCGGCTGGCCGACCGCATCCTGGTCATGGCGGCGAAGCCGGGGCGCATCGTCAGCCACCTGGAGCTGGATCTGCCACCCGTGCAGCGCAGCGATGCCTGGATCTACCAACACACCGCCGAACTGCTGCAGTTGCCGGCGGTGCGAGAGAGCTTCGGCCTGGCCAGCCGCGCGCCGCAGGCCTTGCCCACCGGCGCCAAGTTCGCCATTCGCGAGGCAGCCCCCTCACCCACCGCCAGCAGAGCGCGCTCACGATGCTGAAGTCCTTATCACCGCGACTCACCGCCTGGCCGTTGCTGCTGTGCAGCTTCCGTCCGCTGTTTCTCGCCACCGTACTGCTGGCCGTGGCCGGCATCACACTCTGGCTGGGCTTTCTCGGGTTCGGGGTACCGCTGCCGGGCGTGCCGGGCGGTCCGCTGGTCTGGCATGCCCACGAAATGCTGCTCGGCTTCGGCCTTGCGGCAGTCGCCGGCTTCGTCCTCACTGCGGTGCCGGAATTTACCTCCACCGCGGCATTCGGTCGGCAGGTAGGTTTCGGCTTTCTACTGCTGTGGCTAGCGGCTCGGCTCAGCTTCTGGCTTTCCGGCGTCATCGGGCCGTGGCCGGCGGCGCTGTTCAACAGTGCCTTCGCCATCGCCCTGGTTGTGCTGCTCGCACCGCGCCTGCTGGGCGACCCGCTACGCCGGCAGTACGGCTTTTTCGGTGGACTCGGCGCGCTGGCGCTGGTGACTGTGGGCTTTCATGTCGACGCCGTCGCCGGCCAGTACCCGATGCGCTGGCTGTATGCTGGCATCGGCGTGATGATGGTGCTGATCGTGGTGGCCATGAGCCGAATCTCCATGCGCATCCTCAACGACGCCATTCAGGTACGCCGGGATGCCGGGCACGATGTGGTCGAGGACTACCGCGCCCGCCCGCCACGACGCAACCTGGCGATCTTCTGCATCAGCCTGTTCACCCTCGCCGAATGGCTGGCCCTCCCGGCGCCGCTGAACGGCTGGCTGGCCTTAGCCACAGCCGCCGCCATGCTCAATCTGCTCAACGACTGGCACATCGGCCGAGCGCTGCTGGAACGCTGGTCGCTGATGCTCTACAGCGTCTACTGGCTGATGGCCTTGGGTTATGGGGCACTCGGTGTCTCGCTGCTCGCCGAGGGTTATGCCAGCAGCGCCGGGCGCCATCTGCTGACACTGGGGGCCATGGGGGTATCAATTCTGGCCGTGCTGTGCATCGCGGGGCGTACTCACAGCGGTTACGCACTGGATCAGCGGCGCTGGGTACCGATCGCGGCCTGCCTGCTGGTATTCGCCGCACTGCTGCGCGCCCTCGCCGGGCTGCCCGGCACTCCCGTCCCCCTGCTGAACATGCTCGCCGGGCTTGGTTGGCTGACAGCCTTTGCCCTGACCATGGGCTACTTGGCGCCGATCTGGCTGAAAGGTCGGCCTGATGGTGGGCAGGGTTGTGACGAGCCGGTGGGAGCGGATGCAGGAGGTGGCTGCCGCGTCTGACGGTCTTGTCCCGGTCTCGCATGATGATCTGGAGCGAAACGCAGCTTGGTATTGGCGTTGCGGCTTGCCCCGCCAAGCACGGCACCCACGGCTCGGTCAGCCCGGCTTCGCGACGGCGACCCGCTGGATATAAAAAAACCCCGCCGAGGCGGGGTTTTCTGTCACTGGGCAATGCTGTCGTGGTCAGAAGGCCGGAACGACGGCGCCTTTGTATTTTTCCTGGATGAACTGACGCACTTCCTCGCTGTGCAGCGCGGCGGCCAGTTTCTGCATGGCGTCGCTGTCCTTGTTGTCCGGACGGGCGACGAGAATGTTCACGTAGGGCGAGTCGCTACCTTCGATGACCAGGGCGTCTTCGGTGGGGTTGAGCTTGGCTTCCAGCGCATAGTTGGTGTTGATCAGCGCCAGGTCGACCTGGGTCAGCACGCGCGGCAGGGTCGCCGCTTCCAGCTCACGCACCTTGATGCGCTTGGGGTTGTCGGCAATGTCCTTTGGCGTGGCAGTGATGCCGGCGCCATCCTTGAGGCTGATCACGCCGGCCTTGGCCAGCAGCAGCAGCGCGCGACCGCCGTTGGTGGCGTCGTTGGGGATCACCACGTTGGCGCCATTGGGCAGCGCATCAAGCGACTTGTGCTTGCTGGAATAGGCGCCGAAGGGCTCGATATGCACACCGGCGACGCTGACCAGATCGGTACCCTTGCCCTTGTTGAACTCATCCAGGTACGGCTGATGCTGGAAGAAGTTGGCGTCCAGACGCTTCTCGGCGACCTGGATATTCGGCTGCACGTAGTCGGTGAAGACCTTCACGTTCAGCGTCACGCCCTGCTCGGCCAGTTGCGGCTTGACGAACTCCAGCAGCTCGGCGTGCGGTACGGCGGTGGCAGCCACGTTCAAGGTTTCGGCCTGCGCGGAAAATGCGGCAACGGCGGCCAGGGCGACAATCAGTTTCTTCATCGTTCGGTTCCTTCGTAAGTTGAGCGGGGTGCGAAGGTTCGCTCGCCCTGGTTGCGGTTCATTTGCGTGAAAAGTGGGTGACCAGTCTGTCGCCGACGCTTTGCAACACCTGCACCAGCACCAGCAGCAGGACCACGGTGACCACCATCACGTCGGTCTGGAAACGCTGGTAGCCGAAGCGGATGGCCAGGTCACCGAGGCCGCCGGCCCCCACCACACCGGCCATCGCGGTGTAGGACACCAGGGTGATGGCAGTGACGGTAATGGCGGCGATGATGCCCGGACGCGCTTCCGGCAGCAATGCGCTGAAGATGATCTGCCGCGTGGTGGCGCCCATGGCCTGGGTGGCCTCGATGATGCCGCGGTCCACTTCGCGCAGCGCGGTTTCCACCAGCCGGGCGAAGAACGGCGCAGCGCCCACCACCAACGGCGGAATCGCCCCAGCGACACCCAGCGAGGTGCCGGTAATCAGCACGGTGAAGGGAATCATCACGATCAAGAGAATGATAAACGGCAGCGAGCGCAGCACGTTGACCACGAAGGACAGCGCGGCATACAGCGGACCATTCTCGAACAGCTGGCGCGGGCCGCAGAGAAACAGCAGCACGCCCAGCGGCAGGCCGAGCAGGATGGTGAACAGCAGCGAGCCGCCGAGCATCAGCAGGGTGTCCAGCGTGGCCAGCCAGATCTCGTACCAGTCGACATTCCCCAACAAAGAGCTGAAAAGGGCTTCCATCAGCGCAGCACCTCCACATGCACATCAGCGGCCTGCAGTCGCGCCATTGCCGCGGTCATGTCACCGCCGATCAGCGCCAGGGTGAGCTGGCCGTAGGGGGTATCCTTGATGCGGTCGATGCGCCCGGAAAGGATGCTGTAGTCGACGCCGGTTTCGCGGGCGACGGTGCCCAGCAGCGGCTTGTAGGTGGAGTCGCCCTGGAAGGTCAGGCGCAGGATGCGGCCCGGCACATGGGCGAAGTCATCGTGCATCTCGCCTTCGTCCATCGCCTCGTCTTCCAGCACGAAGCGCTGGGTGGTTGGATGCTTGGGGTGCAGGAATACCTCGGTCACCGGGCCCTGTTCGACGATGGCACCGGCATCCATCACCGCGACCCGGTCGCAGACGCGGCGGATCACGTCCATCTCGTGGGTGATCAGCACGATGGTCAGCTTCAACTCGCGGTTGATCTCGGCCAGCAGTTGCAGCACCGATGCGGTGGTCTGCGGGTCGAGGGCGCTGGTGGCCTCGTCGCAGAGCAGGATGCTCGGCTCGGTGGCCAGCGCGCGAGCGATACCGACGCGCTGCTTCTGGCCACCGGAGAGCTGCGCCGGATATTTGCGTGCGTGGTCCTTGAGGCCGACGCGGTCAAGCAGGGCGGCGACGCGGGCGTCGATCTCGCTGCGCGAGCGGATGCCGGCCAGGCGCAGCGGCATGGCGACGTTGTCGGCCACGGTCTTGGACATCAGCAGGTTGAAGTGCTGGAAGATCATCCCGACGCGCTGGCGGAAGCGCCGCAGACCGTCGGCATCGAGCGCGGTGACATCTTCACCGTTGACCAGGATGCGCCCGCCGGAGGGTTCCTCGAGGCGGTTGATCAGACGCAGCAGCGTGCTCTTGCCGGCGCCAGAGTGGCCGATCAGGCCGAAGACTTCACCGGCGGCGATCTCCAGCTGCGTCGACTGCAGGGCAGGGACGTCTCTGCCGCCGGTCCGATAGGTTTTGTGGACTTGATGGAATTCGATCACGGGCGAACCTTGTGGGTGCGGCGTTCGTTGCCGGGATATTCGGCGAAAGCCGGGCATTCTACCCGTTTGGCGGCGAGGTCGCTTGCCTGACCCGCTGCCATTGACTAAGTGCATGGCGCTGATAGTCAAAGCAAATCGAATATTTGGGCAACCATGCAGGCGATGTTGGGGTCATTAACCGGGTACGCCGTGAAAAGATCGTGTAATTGGCCTCGATTGTGGCCCGATCGCTCGCGGTTCAGCTCACCGCTAATGGAGGCCCATCATGACCGACAAGACCCCTAAACAGAGCGAGCTGGCCGGCACCGATACCGTCGACCGCGCCAATCACAACGCCAAGCTCGATCAGCTGGAAGAGTTTCGCAGCGACGCCACCGGCGAGGCGCTCCGCACCAATCAGGGCGTGAAGATCGCCGACAACCAGAACACCCTCAAGGCCGGCGACCGTGGGCCCTCGCTGCTCGAAGATTTCATCATGCGCGAGAAGATCACCCACTTCGACCATGAGCGCATCCCCGAGCGCATCGTGCATGCCCGCGGTGCCGCGGCGCACGGTGTGTTCCAGAGCTACGCCGATCACAGCTGGCTGACCAAGGCCTCGTTCCTTTCCGCCGAAGGCAAGGAAACCCCGGTCTTCACGCGCTTCTCCACCGTGCAGGGTTCGCGTGGCTCGGCGGACACCGTGCGTGACGTGCGCGGCTTCGCCACCAAGTTCTACACCGACGAAGGCAACTTCGACCTGGTCGGCAACAACATGCCGGTGTTCTTCATTCAGGACGCGATCAAGTTTCCCGACTTCGTCCATGCGGTCAAACCCGAGCCGCACAACGAGATCCCGCAGGCTCAGTCGGCCCACGACAGCTTCTGGGACTTCGTCTCGCTGACTCCCGAATCGGCCCACATGGTGCTCTGGACCATGTCCGACCGCGCTTTGCCACGCAGCTATCGTGCGATGGAAGGCTTCGGCGTACACACCTTCCGTCTGATCAATGCCGATGGCGTCAGCCGCTTCGTCAAGTTCCACTGGAAGCCGGTCGCAGGCGCCTTCTCGCTGGTCTGGGACGAAACGCTGAAGATTGCCGGCAAGGACCCGGACTTCAACCGCCGTGACATGTGGGAGTCCATCGAGATGGGCGACTACTTCGAGTGGGAGCTAGGCGTGCAGGTGGTCGAGGAGGCCGACGAGCACAAGTTCGATTTCGACCTGCTCGACCCGACCAAGATTATCCCCGAGGAGCTGGTGCCGGTGCAGAAGCTCGGCAAGATGACCCTCAACCGCAACCCGGACAACTTCTTCGCCGAGACCGAGCAGGCCGCCTTCCACATCGGCCATATCGTGCCGGGCATCGACTTCACCAACGATCCGCTGCTGCAGGGCCGGTTGTTCTCCTACACCGACACCCAGCTGCTGCGTCTCGGAGGGCCGAACTTCCACGAGATCCCGATCAACCGTCCGCTGTGTCCGTTCCACAACAACCAGCGCGACGCCTTCCATCGCCAGACGATTCACAAGGGCCGCGCCAACTACGAGCCCAACTCCATCGACAGCGGCTGGCCCAAGGAAACCCCGCCGGCAGCTCAAGGCGGCGGTTTCGAGAGCTATCCGGAGCGGGTCGAAGGCCACAAGATCCGCAACCGCAGCGAATCCTTCGGCGATCACTTTTCCCAGGCCACGCTGTTCTGGAACAGCATGAGCGAGCCGGAAAAGGAACACATCGTCGGCGCCTATACCTTCGAGCTGGGCAAGGTCGAGCGGATCTTCATCCGTGAGCGCCAGGTCAACGAGATTCTCGCCAATATCGACCTGGAGCTGGCCCGCCGTGTCGCCGAAAACCTGGGTCTGCCGGCGCCTAGCGCACCGACCGTCACCACCAAGGCGTCCAGCGTGCAAAGCTCGCCGGCACTGAGCCTGATGAACCATGCACCGGGCAATATCAAGTCGCGCAAGGTGGCCATCCTGGTAACCAACGGCGTCGATGGTGCGGCGATTGACGCCTTCAAGGCCAAACTGGCCTCTGAAGGGGCGCTAGCCAAGATCATCGGTCCGTCACCAGCTCCGGTGAAAACGGCGGACGGCAAGATGCTGCCGGTCGATGCCGCAATGGACGGCATGCCCTCGGTGATGTTCGATGCCGTCTTCGTCCCCGGCGGCGCCGATGCGGCTGCGGCAATGGCCAAATCCGGCGAGGCCAAGCACTACGTGCTGGAGGCCTACAAGCACCTGAAACCTATCGTCATGCTTGGCGCGGCGCGTCCGTTGCTGGCAACCCTCGGGCTGCAGCCCGACGCCGGTCTGCTGGAAGGCGACGATATCGACGGAGTGTTCGGCAACTTCGCCCAGGCGCTCGGTCAGCATCGGGTATGGGCACGTGAGGCCGCGGCGGAAGCAATCCCGGCCTGACGCTTGTGCCAGGTTCGTATGGGGCGTCTGTCCGCTCGAACCTGGCGTGATTCAACGGTCGAAAAACGCCGGCGCTCGCCGGCGTTCTGCTTTTTTTACTTGGTTAATTCGCCCGCAAAGGGCCGCAATAGACGCAGGTCATGGTTGCGGCTGGCTGGCTTGCCCATGCTGTAGGCATATCTGGCAGCGGATGGAGCCTTACCATGAGCGATACCCAAAACGCAGGCCGTCAGGGCCTGTTCGGCATCCCGATCGGCCTGCTGGTGGCGGTACTGGCATTGATTGGCGTGCTGCTGATGCCGTTGCCTGCCGATCTTCCTGTGGCTGGCCAGCGGGTGCTGGCAATCCTTGTGTTTGCAGTGGTGGTGTGGATCACCGAGGCGGTGTCCTACGAGGTCAGCGCGATCATGATCACGGCGTTGCTGGCGTTCCTCGTCGGCACGGCGCCTACGCTGGAAAATCCCGAGGTCGTCTATGGCACCTCCAAAGCAATCAGCATGGGCCTTTCCGGCTTCGCCAATCCGGCATTGGCGCTGGTAGCAGGCGCGCTGTTCATCGCTGCTGCGATGACGCTTACCGGGCTCGACCGACGCATTGCGCTGATGACCCTCTCCAGAGTCGGCACCAGTTCTCGGCATATCCTCGGCGGCACGCTGGTGGTCATCGTCCTGCTCAGCCTGGTGGTGCCCAGCGCCACGGCGCGCGCCGCCTGCGTGGTGCCGATCATGCTCGGCATCATCAACGCTTTTGGGATCGACAAACGTTCCAACTTTGCCGCGGGCATGATGATCATCGTCGCCCAGGGCACCAGCATCTGGAACATCGGCATCCAGACCGCCGCGGCACAGAACCTGCTGCTGGTGGGCTTCATGGACAAACTGCTGGGTGAGCGAGTCAGCTGGATCGACTGGCTCATCGCCGGCGCACCCTGGGCCGTGCTGATGTCCTTCGTCCTGCTGTTCATCGTGCTCAAGCTACTGCCGCCGGAAACCGAGCGGATAGCCGGCGGCAAGGAAGCCGTGGCACGGTCGCTCGCCGAACTCGGACCGATGACCTCGGCGCAGAAGCGCCTGCTTGCCGTGTCCATCGGTCTACTGCTGTGCTGGGCCACCGAGGGCAAGCTGCACAGCTTCGACACCACCAGCACCACCTATGCCGGCCTGGTGATCCTGATGCTGCCGCGCATCGGCGTGATGAACTGGAAGGAGGTCCAGACGCGGGTGCCATGGGGCACGGTGATCGTCTTTGGTGTCGGGATTAGCCTCGGCACGGTATTGCTCACGACCCAGGCCGGACAGTGGCTCGGCGCGCAGGTGGTGGCGCACACCGGGCTTGGCGTGGTGGGGCCGCTGGGCATCTTCGCCATCCTTGGCGCCTTTCTCATCGTGATCCACCTGGGCTTTGCCAGTGCCACGGCGCTGACCTCGGCGATGCTGCCCATCCTGATTTCGGTGTTGCTGAGCCTGCCAGGGGACTTCAGCCGGCTGGGGATGACCATGCTGCTCGGTTTCGTCGTCAGTTACGGATTCATCCTGCCAATCAACGCACCGCAGAACATGGTCTGCCTGGGCACTGAAACCTTCAGCGCCCGGCAGTTCGCCAAGGTCGGCGTGCTGGTGACGCTGATCGGTTATTTGACCATGTTGTTGTTCGCGGCAACCTGGTGGCGCTGGCTGGGCTGGATCTGAACGCTACCGGCATGCGACCGCACGCCCGGCGCCATTGGGCGTCAGGCGTAGCCGCCGGGTTCGGCATCCTGGGCCCGCAGCTCGCGCCAATGCAGGAACAGCCGCAGGTCGAACTCGATCTGCCCGTAGCCTGGCAGCATGTGTTCGCACAGCTTGTAGAACGCGCGGTTGTGCTCGCTCTCACGCAGATGGGCGAGTTCGTGCACCACGATCATCTGCAGGAATTCCGGCGCCGCTTCGCGAAACAGCGCGGCGACGCGAATCTCCTTCTTTGCCTTGAGCTTGCCGCCCTGCACCCGTGACACCGCGGTATGCAGGCCCAGCGCGCGATGAGTCAGGTCCAGGCGATTGTCATAGAGCACCTTGTCGATCGGCGGTGTGCTTTTCAGATAGTCCTGCTTGAGCTTCTGCACGTAGCCGTACAGCGCCTTGTCACTCTGCACTTCGTGCCGTGCCGGGTAACGCCGCTGCAGATAGCCGCCCAGACGGTTCTCGGCAATCAGCTGGCGCACCTGCGCCAGCAGCGGCTCCGGGTAGCCGCGCAGGTACTTGAGATCGGTCATAGCTCAGGCCCTGCGAGGCCAGGCGAAGCTGAGCAGAAACAGTGCGGCGGCGCTGACCACGATGGACGGCCCCGCCGGGGTGTCTTCGTACCAGGACAGCGTCAGCCCCAGGCATACCGCGACGATACCCAGCACGCTGGCGCCAAAGGCCATCTGCTCCGGGGTGCGCGCATGGCGTTGCGCGGCGGCGGCGGGAATGATCAGCAGTGAGGTGATCAGCAGCACGCCGACGATCTTCATCGCCACGGCGATCACCACCGCGATCAGCAACATCAGCGCCAGGCGAATGCCGGCCACCGGCAGGCCTTCGACCTTGGCCAGTTCCTCGTGCACGGTGATTGCCAGCAGAGGCCGCCAGAGCGGAATCAGCATCAGCAGCACCAGCGCGCTGCCGCCGACGATCCAGGCCAGATCGGACGGCCCGACGGCAAGCAGGTCGCCGAACAGGTAGCCCATCAGATCGACCCGCACGTCCTTCATGAAGCTCAGCGACACCAGCCCCAGCGACAGTGTGCTGTGGGCGAGGATGCCGAGCAGGGTGTCCGAGGCCAGCGGCTGGCGCTGTTGCAGGGTCACCAGCAGCAAGGCGAGCAGCACGCAGCCGACTGTCACTGCCAGGGTCAGGTTGACGTCGAGCATCAGCCCGAGGGCGACGCCGAACAGCGCGGCGTGGGACAGGGTGTCGCCGAAATAGGCCATGCGCCGCCAGACGACGAACGAGCCGAGCGGGCCGGCGACCAGCGCCAGGGCGAGGCCGGCGAGCAGGGCGTTGAGTAGGAAATCGGGCATCGGAGGCTCTGTCTAGTGCTTGCAGTTCGGGCCGTGGACGTGGGGTTTGCCGGTCACCACGCTGCCGTGCAGGTCGTGGCTATGGTCGTGCTGGTGGTGATAGATCGCCAGGCTGCGGGCGTCCTGGCCGAACAGCTCGATGAAGGCCGGGTCGCTGCTGACCTGTTCCGGATGCCCCGAGCAGCAGACGTGACGGTTCAGGCAGACCACTTGATCGGTTGCGCTCATCACCAGGTGTAAATCGTGAGAGACCATCAGCACGCCGCAGCCGTAGCGGTCGCGCAGCACGCCGATCAGCCGGTACAGTTCGGCCTGGCCAGCCACGTCCACGCCTTGCACAGGTTCATCCAGCACCAGCAGTTCCGGTTCGCGCAGCAGGGCGCGGGCGAGCAGCACGCGCTGCATCTCGCCGCCGGAAATCCTCTGCAGCGGGCTGTCGATGACGTGTTCGGCGCCCACCTCACCCAGCGCCGCCAGTGCGCGGGCGCGGTCGACGCCGGGCACCAGGCGCAGAAAGCGCAGCACCGACAAGGGTAGGGTGGCGTCGACATGCAGTTTCTGCGGCATGTAGCCGACGCGCAGCTTCGGCTTGCGCCAGACCTGGCCACGATCGGGCTTGAGCAGGCCCAGCACCGCACGCACCAGCGTGGTCTTGCCGGCACCGTTGGGACCGATCAGCGTGACGATTTCGCCACGATGCACCTGCAGTTGCGCGCCTTCCAGCACGTTCTGGTTGGCGAAGCGCACGTGGATGTCATCCAGCCGCAGCAGCACCTCGCTCATGCGGCGCTCCGGCATGGTGCGCAGAGGCCGACCACTTCAACAGTCTGGCCTTCGACGACAAAGTCTACGGTGCGTGCGGCGGCATCGATGGCCTCGGCAATCGCCCGCTGCTCCAGTTCGATGGCGGTGTGGCAGCTGCGACAGATGAGGAACTGGCCCTGATGCGGGTGCTCGGGACGGTTGCAGCCCATGAAGGCGTTGAGCGATGCGATGCGATGCACCAGACCGTTCTCCAGCAGGAAATCCAGCGCCCGATAGACGGTGGGCGGTGCGGCACGACGACCGTCCTGCTCGCTTAACGACGCGAGAATGTCGTAGGCGCCGAGGGGCTTGTGGCTCTGCCAGACCAGTTCCAGCACACGCTTGCGCAAGGCGGTCAGGCGCACGCCCTGGCGCGCGCAAAGGCTGTCGGCTTCGGCCAGCGCATGGCTGACGCAATGGTCGTGGTCGTGAGGCGTGCAGGCCAGCGGAGTTTTGGACATGGGCAGCGACGTGATAGTGGAGAGACGTTATTATGTACCAATTCCATCCATTCGAGTGATGCCCGTGAATCGTCTTTGCTCCGTTCCTTTGCTGGCTGCGCTGCTCGCCGGCGCCGCATCCGCCCAGGCTGAAGTTCGTGTACTGACCAGCATCAAGCCGCTGCAGCTGATCGCCGCAGCGGTACAGGATGGCGTCGGCGAACCGGACGTACTGCTGCCAGCCAGCGCCTCGGCCCACCATTACTCCCTACGCCCGTCCGACGTACGGCGCATTCGTGACGCCGAGCTGTTCTACTGGATCGGTCCAGACCTGGAGAGCTTTCTGCCGCGCGCGCTGAGTGCCCGCGAAGGGGCGACCGTGGCGGTGCAGGACCTGCCGAAGCTGACGCTGCGCCGCTTCGGCGATGCCCACACGCATGCCGAAGATGAGCATCATGACCACGACGATCATGCCGGGCATGCTCACGCGGAGCACGACCACGACGAGCACGAGCACCATGCCGAGCATTCTGAGACCGCGCACACCGACGAACACGATCACGACCATCGCCCCGGCTCACTGGATGCACACCTGTGGCTGCTACCGGCCAATGCCCTGGTGATCGCCGAGCGTATGGCGGCGGATCTGGCTGCAGCCGACCCGGCGAACGCCCAGCAGTATCACGCCAACACGGCGATCTTCGCCCAACGCATAGAGGCAGTCGATGCACACCTGAAGCAACGTTTCGCCGGAGTCCAGAACAAGCCGTTCTTCGTCTTCCACGAGGCTTACGACTACTTCGAGGCCGCCTACGGCCTGCGCCATGCCGGCGTGTTCACTGCCGGCGGCGAGGCGCAGCCGGGTGCGCGCCACGTGGCGGCGATGCGCGAGCGCTTGCAGCAGGCCGGGCCGAGCTGCGTGTTCAGCGAACCGCCGGCGCGCCCGCGCCTGGCCGAGACGTTGACTGCCGGGTTGCCGGTTAAGATGGCTGAACTGGACGTTTTGGGTGTCGGCCTGCCGACTGATGCCAAGGGCTACGAGCGGTTGCTCGAACGCCTTGGCGACACCCTCGCCGGCTGCCTGGAGTCGCTGTGACGATTTGCGGCCGCGTCGGCTGACCCTCGGTTTACGGGCAGGCCTGCGGCCTGCATCGCCGCGGGGGCGCGCCTCCCCACGATGAGTGGTTGGTGCAGGCTATTGATTGTGCGGAAGAGGTCGCTCCCGGCGCGCGCCTTTCGCCTTTGTACAAACTACAGCAGGCCATCGCTGCGGGAGGGCGGCCTCCTCACAAGCGGGCTCAGCCCGCCTTGCGAATGCCGTCGGTGAGCAGCTCCACCATCTGGTCGATTTCCGCCTTCTCGACTATCAGCGCCGGCGACAGCGCGATGGTGTCGCCGCTGGCGCGCGCCAGCAGGCCTTGCTCGAAACACTCTCGGAACACCTCGTACCCACGCTTGCCGACGCCATCGGCATGGGCGGCGAACTGGATTCCCGCGACCAGACCGACGGTGCGGATGTCGATCACGTTGGGCAGGTCCCTGAGGCTGAACAGCGCCTCCTGCCAGTACGGTTCCAGGTCGATCGCCTTCTGGAACAGATTCTCCTGCTGGTAGATCTGCTGGGTTGCCAGTGCCGCTGCGCAGGCCACCGGGTGCCCGGAGTAGGTGTAGCCGTGAAAGAATTCAATGACGCTTTCCGGGCCGTTCATGAAGGCTTCGAACAGATGGTCGGCAACCAGCACCGCGCCCATGGGAATTGCGCCGTTGGTGAGGCCCTTGGCGCAGGTAAGAATGTCCGGCGTCACGCCCCAGCGCTGAGCGGCGAAGGCCTCGCCGACGCGGCCGAAGCCAGTGATCACTTCGTCGAAGATCAGCAGGATGCCGTGCTTGGCGGTGATCTCGCGCAGGCGCTGCAGATAGCCCACCGGCGGCAGGATGACCCCGGCAGAGCCGGACATCGGCTCGACGATCACCGCGGCGATGTTCTCCGCGCCATGCAATGTCACCAGCCGCTCCAGTTCGTCGGCCCGCTCCACGCCATGCTGCGGCAGGCCCTTGCTGAAGGCGTTGCGCTGCAGATCGAGGGTGTGCGGCAGATGATCGACGCCCGGCAGCATCGGGCCGAAGGCACGGCGGTTATTGGCCATGCCGCCCACCGACATGCCGCCGAAGCCAACGCCGTGGTAGGCCAGCTCGCGGCCGATCAGTCGGGTACGGCTGCCCTGGCCGATGGCGCGTTGATAGGCCAGGGCGATCTTCAGCGCGGTGTCCGCCGACTCCGACCCGGAGTTGGTGAAGAACACCCGGTTCAGACCTTCGGGGCTGATGGCGGCGAGTTTTTCCGCCAGCTCGAAGGGCAACGGGTGGCCCATCTGAAAGGTCGGGGCAAAGTCCATCTTGGCAATCTGCTTGCTTACCGCCTCGCTGATTTCGCGGCGTCCATGGCCGGCGTTACAGCACCAGAGTCCAGCCGTGCCGTCGAGCACCTTGCGCCCGTCGCTCGCCGTGTAATACATGCCCTCGGCACTCTCCAGCAGGCGCGGGGTGGCCTTGAACTGGCGGTTGGCGGTGAAGGGCATCCAGAAGTGATCGGACGAGTTATGTGGATGGAAATCCTGGGACATGGGGCTGGCTCCGGGTGGCGAGCGGCTATGCTGCGACGGCGAGCCGCAGCGTTTTCATCGAGTCTATGTTTAATAAAACGAACAAAACAAGGCGCTGAACGGGCCGTTCGTAAAAAATATTGATAGGGTCCGCACCGCTGGTTTAGGGTGCCTGTTCACAGCCCGAAGACCTGAGAGAGAGGATTCACCATGCCCACCCTGACCCTCGCCGACTGGCAACAGCGTGCCCGCGACTTGCATATCGAAGGTCGCGCCTTCATTCAGGGTGAATACACCGAGGCGCAGGGCGGTGATCGCTTCGACTGCATCAGCCCGGTGGACGGGCGGGTGCTGGCGCAAGTCGCCAGCTGCGACCAGGCCGATGCCGACCGTGCAGTGGCCAGCGCTCGTGCAGCATTCGATGGAGGCAGCTGGTCGCGGCTGGCACCGGCCAAGCGCAAGGCGGTAATGATCCGATTTGCCGATCTGCTGGAAGCCAACGGCGAAGAGCTGGCCCTGCTGGAAACCCTCGACATGGGCAAACCGATAGGCGACTCGCTGGCGGTCGACATCCCCGGCGCTGCGCGGGCACTGCGCTGGAGCGGCGAGGCCATCGACAAGATTTACGACGAGGTGGCCGCCACGCCCCATGACCAGCTAGGCCTGGTCACCCGCGAGCCGGTTGGCGTGGTGGCGGCCATCGTGCCGTGGAATTTCCCGCTGATGATGGCCTGCTGGAAGCTCGGCCCGGCGCTGGCCACCGGCAACTCAGTGGTGCTCAAGCCGTCCGAGAAGTCGCCGCTGACCGCCATCCGCATCGCCCAGTTGGCGATCGAGGCGGGCATCCCGGCCGGCGTGCTCAACGTGCTGCCGGGCTACGGCCATACCGTCGGCAAGGCGCTGGCACTGCACATGGACGTCGATACCCTGGTTTTCACCGGCTCCACCCGGATCGCCAAGCAGCTGATGATCTATGCCGGCGAATCGAACATGAAGCGAGTCTGGCTGGAGGCGGGCGGCAAGAGCCCGAACATCGTCTTCGCCGACGCACCTGATCTCGAGGCAGCGGCACAGGCTGCTGCTGGCGCCATCGCCTTCAACCAGGGCGAGGTGTGCACCGCCGGCTCGCGCCTGCTGGTAGAGCGTTCGATCAGGGAGCGCTTCCTGCCAATGGTGGTCGAGGCGCTCAAGGGCTGGAAGCCGGGCAATCCGCTGGACCCGGCGACCAACGTCGGCGCGCTGGTCGATACTCAACAGCTGAACACCGTGCTCGGCTACATCGATGCTGGCCGCGAAGCGGGTGCGCAGGTGCTGATCGGCGGCCAGCGTACGCTGGAGGAAACCGGCGGGCTGTATGTCGAGCCGACCATCTTCGATGGCGTCGACAATGCGATGAAAATCGCGCAGGAGGAGATCTTCGGTCCGGTGCTTTCGGTGATCACCTTCGACAGCGCCGAGGAAGCGATCGCGATTGCCAACGACACGCCCTACGGCCTGGCCGCGGCCGTGTGGACCGCCGACCTGTCCAAGGCACACCGCACCGCGCGGGCGCTACGGGCCGGCAGCGTGTGGGTCAACCAGTACGACGGCGGCGACATGACCGCGCCGTTCGGCGGCTTCAAGCAGTCCGGCAATGGCCGTGACAAGTCGCTGCATGCCTTCGACAAGTACACCGAACTGAAGGCGACCTGGATCAAGCTCTGACGACATCCGTAGGGTGGATGTCGCTTTTTACATCCACCTTGTTGCACAGCCATGGTGGATCGATGAAGCGTGATCCACCCTACGGTTTTTTGAGCGTTCAGCTAGCTTTGCCCCCACTGCCCGCTGCGGCGCATCGCGCCCCAGTGGTGCTTGCGTCGCGAGAACCACTGCCAGAGCCCGCGACAGCGCCAGACGGTATTCAGCTGGCGGTAGCCGAAGTTCTCCAGTACAGCCATCAGGAACAGCTGAAGCATGTCGCGCCGCCGGCTGTAGACGCGGAACGACATGGTTTCCAGCAGTAGGCCGTTGACTGACAGCAGGATGCCCATGCCGATGGCCACCAGCAGAAAGGCCGCCAGCGCCGCATAGGAGACCGCACCAAAGGCGAACCCGGCGAACATGAAGGCGTACCCCGCCAGCTCGATCAGCGGCCCGATCCATTCGAACAGGGCCATGAACGGCCAAGCCAGCCATCCCGGCGTGCCACCACGCAAGCTGAACGCCAGGCGCGCGTGCCGCCCCAGGCTTTCTGCCAGTCCTCGCTGCCAGCGGCTGCGCTGCCGGCCCAAGGTGCCAAGATCTTCCGGGCATTCGGTCCAGCAGATGGGGTCGGGCAGGTAACGGATGCGGTAGGGAATGCGTTTCTCGCGGTGATAGCGATGCAGCCGAACCACCAGCTCCATATCTTCGCCGACGGTATCGGTGCGATAGCCTCCAACCGCCATGACCCGCTCACGATCGAACAGGCCGAAAGCGCCGGAGATGATCAGCACGGCGTTCAACGGAGACCATCCAAGGCGGCCAAAGAGAAAGGCGCGCAGGTATTCGACGATCTGGAAACGCGCCAGCCAGCTGCGCGGCAGGCCGGCCTGGATGAGGAAGCCACCGCGTACCTGCGAGCCGTTGGCGATGCGCACGGTGCCGCCGGCGGCGATGGTGCGTTCGTCCTCAAGGAAGGGCTGCACTACGCGCAGCAGGCTGTCGCGCTGCAGGATGGAATCGGCATCAACGCCGCAGTACAGGCCATGGCGAGCGGCATTGATGCCGGCGTTCAGCGCATCGGCTTTGCCACCGTTGGCCTTGTCGACCACACGCAGATTGGCGTAGCGACGCGAGCGATAGATCGCCGTCACCGGTTGATGCGCTACTGCCTGTCGCAGCGGTTCAGGGTGCGGGACCAGGTCGAATTCTTCGATCAGTACAGCAAGGGTGTTGTCCTTCGAGCCATCGTTAATCACCACGATTTCGAACTCGGGATACTGCAGCTGCAACATCGAGCGCACCGAGGTGCGGATGGTCGCCTCTTCGTTGAAGGCCGGCATGAGCACCGATACCGGCGGCTCGACGCCCAGATAGGGTGCCAGCTCGCCGGTTTCCGCCCGTTGCCGGATATAGCTCATTAGGCTCGCCATGGACAGCACGTTGAGCAGCAGGTACATGCCGTTGAGCAACAGGAAGTAGAGAATGAATGCGACCTGCAACCACCACAGCCAATCAGCGGTCACCGGCGCACCTCCGCCATGGCGCGGCGCAGCGCATCCTTTCCGTAACGGTCATGCACCTGATCGAGCAGCCGCTGTAGTCCGTCCAGCGTCGCCCCCGGCATTGTTGCCAGGCTGTCGGCTGCAGCCTGGCGTACCCACCAACTGCTGTCGGACAAGAGAGGAAGGAATACTTCGCCATCATCACTTCTCGCCTGTTTGTGTAATGCCTGCAGGGCGGCCAGGCGCACATCGGGCTGGTCATGCTGCAGGGCACGCAGCAGCCGAGGTCGACCACGAGGGTCACCGAGTTCGCTAAGGCAGCGCAAAGCCACCTGCAGCTGCTCAGCTGACGCAGCTTCATTCAGCCGGGCACGGGCCCAAGGCGCGGCGTGGCGGGGGTCGCCCTGCACGAGCAGCGGGACCAGGCGCTCTCGGCGCGGGTCATCCGACGAGGACAGAACGATCAGCAGCGGCGTGGTCACCGCCTGCTCTCCAGCCTGCTGGCAGAGACTGGTCAGCCGCGGCAGAGCCCAATCGGGACGATCGACTGCGGCTGGCAGAATCAGCTGCATGGCCTTGGCTGCATCCATCGCGACGAGGGTTTGTGCGGCAGCCAGCGCCACGATGGAATTGCGGCTGAGCAATAGCGACTGCACCGCGTTCCAGTGCGCCGGGTCAGCCAGATGACGCAGACAGGTCAGACCGATCAGCTTGCCCCGCACCTGGCCACGTAGCAGGCTCAAGGCGTGGTGGTCCATTCCCAGGGCGATGAGGGCGCGGTTCATCCGTTCACGCGCCGCACCGCGCAGCTGCAACTGGGTGCGGTTCCACTGCAGCAGAAACCAGAGCTGGCGACGGCGCGGCAGCGGTGCATGGGTTGGCGGCATCTCGTCACTCAGGCTGCACAGCGCGAAGAAAGGCCGCCATTGCTCATTGAACTGCTGCCGACGCACGGCTCGGCGCCTGAATATTTCGCCGAGCACGAGCACCTGCATCAGCACCAGCAAGGTCAGTGCGCCCAGGCCCAAGGCGCAGTACAGCGCCAGTTGCAGCATGCGGTCTTCCGGCCAGAGGTTCGCCCAAGCCCGGCCCGGCGCTTCGCACAGCCAGGGAGGACAGTGCGCCAGCCAATCAGAAAGCATGGCGCAGGCCGATCTGCAGCCATTGTCGATCGTAATAACTGCCCTGCTGCTGATGGCCGATCTCCCAGCTCAGCGCCCAGCGGGTGTCGAACCAGTGACGACCCTGCAGGCTAATGGCGCGCACATCACTGGTGATCAACTGCTGCTCTTCCACCGCCTCTTCCTCGCCCACAGTCAGGCGCAGACCGGCATAGCTCAGCCCCTGATAGTAGTAATCCAGCGCAAGGTCGTGGCCAATCGGCGTACCGGCGTTGGCCACATCGGTGACGTTCAGCGTGTAACCGGCGCGCCAGGCGTTCCAGTAGCGTTCGGCACTCAGCGCGAGACGATCGACACGGGTGCTTTCGTACTCGGTGCGACGGACACTGACCGCGCCGAGATAACCGTCAGGCAGCCGCCGCTGCAGGCGCAGGTCGGCATGCCACTCCGGCAGAAAGTAAGGTGAGGGTTGATAGCCGACCTCCGGTTGCAGCGTCCAGTTCTCGTCCAGTGGAACGACCACGCCCGCTTCGACACCTTCATCCCACTCACCGAAGCGTTGCTCGCGTGACAGTGCGCCATACCAGCCGAAACTTTCGGGTTTCGTCGAGGCGTAGTCCAGGCGCTGGCTGCGCCAGTTGTCGAAGCCGCTGTCCAGCCAGTCCTGGCGTGCGGAAATTTCCAGCTCATGCCGCCGCTTGGTCGCTGCACCAGCGACAGGCACGGGCGCGCTAGCGCTTGTGCTGGCGGGCACGGTCAGCGCCGCGCGCGCCTGCTGAATCACCTGCTGCACTTCGGCATAGTCAGGTGCCAGCTGTGCTGCACGCTCGAGTGATCTCAGTGCACGTTGCGGGCGGCCAGCCCAGAGCAATGCCTGGCCGTGTCCGAGAAGATAATCCGCGTTGTCCGGTTGCCGTTCCAGCAGACGCTCATAGATCGGTAGCGCCTGTTCCGGGCGGCCCTGCCAGCTCAATACGCGGGCTAGCAGAAACTGTGCTTCCTGGTCGTCTGGCTGTTGCGCCAGCTGGGCTTGCAGTGTCATTTCAGCCGCGTCCAGCTGCTGATCCCGGACCTGCCGTTCGGCGGTGGCGACATCTGCAACTGCCGCAGCGCATGGCATCGCCAGGGCGAGCAACATGACCATTCGCTTCATCGACGCCCCCTCAGCAGTCGTCGAATGCGCGCCAGCAGTTCTTCCGGCTGGAACGGCTTGGTCACGTAGTCGTCGGCGCCGAGTTCCAGCGCTCGGACGATGTCCACTTCACGGGCCTTGGCCGTCAGCATCAGCACCGGCACGCTGTCCCAGCCGGGCTGGGCCCGCAGCCGTTCGATCAGCTCGAGGCCGTCGTGGTAGGGCAGCATGATGTCCATCAGCGTCAGGTCCGGCGGTTCGGCCCGGGCGAAGTGCTCCAGGGCCTGGCGGCCATCGGCGGCGTGGTCGACCACGAAGCCGTGACGTTCGAGCATGTAGCGGATGAGAAAGGCGATGTCCTCTTCGTCTTCCACCATGAGAATGCGTTTGCTGGCGGATTCGCTCATGGGTGAGCCTCGTCGGTTTCGTGTGTGTGCCCCGGCGGCCAGTGTTGCAGCAGGTGCTGGATCAGCCTGGCCAGCTCGTCGCCGTCGTGACGGGATTTCACCAGTTGGCGCAGCGCCAGGCGGTTGTCCTGAATCGGGGTGTCGAGCGCGGAAAAGATGATCACCGGCGGCGGTGGGACGCTCTGCGCCAGCTGGTCGAACAGCTCGGTGCCCTGGCCGTCCGGCAGCATCAGGTCGATGATCGCCAGGTCGAAGGTTTGTGCCGCGATCAGCTCGCGCGCGTCGTGCAGCGTCGCGGCGCCGGAAAGATCGACATCGAGCGCGGCGATCTGCCTGGCCAGCAGCACCCGCAGGTCGTCGTCGTCCTCGACGTGCAGGATGCGCGGTTTGTGCCCGCCGAGCTGCAGACAGGCGCGGATCACGTCCATGACCCGCGAGGGGTCGATCGGTTTGTGCAGCCAGTCGATCACGCCTACCGCGCCGCCGCGCAGCGTGCCGTCGTCATCATCGCGGCGCTGCGGCTGCAGGCTGACGATCAGCACCGGCAGGTTGCGGTAGTTGTGCTGGCTGCGCAGGCTCTGCAGGAAGGCCGCGCTGTTTTCGTCATCCAGCGCCGGGCTGAGGGTCAGTGCCTCGACGTCGAACCGCTGCAACAGCTGACGCGCCTCGGCTGCGCTCCCGCTGATCAGGGTGGCGTAGCCATGTTGTTGCAGCGCTCTGGCCAACTGCTCGGCGGCCCGCGCATCCGGCTCGAGGATGAGGATCAATGGCGCGTCGTCACGCTGAGCGGCGCTGGCTGGCGCTGCGGCGGGTCGCTGCAGCGGCGTCGCTGGTTGCTCCGCCAGCGGCAGCTGCAGCCAGAAGCGCGAGCCGTGACCTTCCTGGGAGTCGAAACCGATCTGTCCGTGCATCTGCTGCACCAGCGAGCGGGTGATCGCCAGTCCCAGCCCGGTGCCGCCGCGCTGGCGGGCGTCGGAGGAATCGGCCTGGGCGAAGCGCTCGAAGATGCGCCCACGGAAAGCCTCGGGAATCCCCGGCCCCTGATCCTGTACGCCGAGTTCCAGCACGTTGTCATGATGACGTAGATCGACCGTCACGCTGCCGCCGGCGGGGGAATGCTTGATCGCGTTGGACAGCAGGTTGGCCATTACCTGGGCGAAGCGGTCGGGGTCGACCATCGCTTCGCTCGACAGCGACTCATCGGCGCCCACCAGCGTGAGATTGACGTCGTAGTCGCGGGCGTACGGCTGGATATCCGACAGCGCCTGCTGCACCAGCGCGCGCACGTCATGGTGGCCGAAGTTGAAGGCCAGGCGTCCGGCTTCGAGTTTTTCGATGTCGAGGATGTCGTTGATCAGGCGCACCAGGCGTTCGCTGTTCTTGTGAGCGATATCCAGCAGCGGGCGGGCGTCGTTGCCGACATGTCCGGCGATGCCGCCGATCAGCATGCCGAGCGCCCCGCGGATGGCGGTCAGCGGCGTGCGCAGTTCGTGGCTGACCGTCGAGATGAATTCCGTTTTCATCTGCTCCATGCGTCGGCGCAGGGAGATGTCCACCGCCACCGTGACCACATGACAGGTACGTGTCGAGATCCGCAGCGGGCGCTTGACCACCTGGAACCAGTGCTCCGCGCTATGGGCATCGGTCAGCGCGACCTCGGTGCTGCGCAGATCGCCGCTGCCTCCCTCCAGTTCGGCCAGCTCTTCGTCACCCAGCAGCAGCGGTTGCAGCCGCACGGCAGACGGCACCTCGTCGGGGCGGCGCTGCTCGATGTCCTGCGGGCGCACGTCCAGCAGGGCCGCGAGCGCCGAATTGCAGAGCAGGAAACGGCCCTGGGCGTCGCGAACAAAGATCAGGTTCTCGTCGGTGTCGACCACGCGGCGGAGAAAGACCTGCTGGTCGTGCAAGGTGTCGCGATTGCGCTGCAGTTCGCTGACGTCGCGCGCGATGGCCAGATGATCGCCCAGCCCGGTGGGCATCAGACGGACCTCGAAGGTGCGCTGGGTCTGCAGCTCGCACCAGGTCTTCTGGCGCAACGTTCCTTCGTCGGTCTGATTGAGTAGCTCGATGAGCAGGGGCTCGATTGCTTCCGGCAACGGCGCCCGGCGCGGGGTGCCTCGTGAAATGCTGGACACCTGCTGCCGCTCATCGACGGCGTAGAGATGGTCCGGGATGGCCTGCAGCAGCGCCCCAAGGCGCGCTTCGCCGGCCTGGGCGCCGCGGGCGAGCTGCTGACGAATCTGCAGGTTCCTCTGCAAGACCCAGAAGGCGGCCAGGAACAGCCCGATCACCACCAGTGTGCCGATCAGTGCCAGCCACTGAGCGCGTTCGGTGGTGTGTGCTACCGCTTCGCTGGCAGCAGCCAGCTGGCTGCGTTCATGCTGTTCGACGGCGTTGAGCAGCGCGCGCAGGCGGTCCATCAGCAGGTGCCCGCCGGCCTCGCGCAGACGCTCCACGGCAGCCTGCAGCCCGGCCTCGCGGCGGGTCTGCATGTTGCGGGCGGCAACTTCGAGGCGGTCGGCGATGGTCGCATCGAGGGTCTGGAACCAGCGCCGGTCGGGAAAGTCACGACCCTCGACCTGGCGCTGCAGGCTGCGCCGGTTGCCTTCCAGCTGCCTGAGACCGCGCTCGTAGGGTTCGAGATAGGTGGGGTCGCCGGTGAGGATAAAACCGCGCGAACCGGTTTCGATGTCCTGCAGGGAAGAAAAGATCGCCTGGACCGAGGTGATGATCTCCAGGCTGTGACTGACCGAGCGATTGGTCTGTAGCAGCGCTTCCTGCGTGCGCTTGCCTTGCCAGCCAAGCGCGGCGAGCAACAGGAACGCAGCGAGAAAGGCGACTGAATGCCAACCGATCGCGAGCCTTGCGGGCAAACCGGACTCCTTCCGTCGGGGACGACTGCACAGAATCCCCAGTTGCCTCGCTTCAGCGTGGTCACCGGGATGAACTCAGTGTAGTCAGACCTGCACGGACCACAGCGGTTCGCCGCCGAAAGGGCCAGACGCTCAGCGCTGGGCGATCTGCACCTGGTTGCGGCCATTGTGCTTGGCCACGTACAGCGCCTGGTCGGCATGCTCGAGCAGCAGGCCGGAGGCGCTGTGGCCGTCGGTCTCGCAGATGCCGGCACTGAAGGTCACGCGGAATTCCTGGTCGCCGGCATGGAAGCTCAGCGCAGCGAAGCGCACGCGGATTTCGTCGAAAATGCGTCGGGCCTGCAGGGCCGAGCATTCGGGCAACACGGCGACGAACTCCTCGCCCCCGTAGCGGCCGAGGCTGTCGATACGCCGCAGACGCTGGCGCAGCAGGTTGGCCAGGGCGCGGATCACATTGTCGCCGGCGGCGTGCCCGTAGGTGTCGTTGATCTGCTTGAAATGATCGAGGTCGAGCATCACCATGCTGGCGGGTTTGCCGGTGCGGGTGGTGCGCTGCACTTCCAGCGCCAGCTGTTCCTTGATATCGGCGTGCTTGAGCAGGCCGGTCAGGCTGTCGCGGGCCAGCGCCGTACTCAGCGAGCGCGCACGCTGGGCGTGGGAATACACCGCGGCCACCAGCGCGGTATCGCTGATCGGCTTGGTGATGAAATCGTCGCCGGCCTTGAGCAGCGCCGCCATCTGCCGGTGGGTATCGGTCTCGGCGGAAAGGTAGATGATGGTCACCCGCAGCCATTCGTCATGCAGGCGGATCATCTGCGCCAGTTCCGGCCCGGAGCAGTCCGGCATGTTGACGTCCAGCAGCAACACCTCGGGGTTGAAGCTGCGCATGGTCTCCAGCACGCGGGTCGGTTCGGTAAGGATCTGCACCTGCATCTGCGCGTTGCGCAGCACCAGGCTGTAGCGTGTTGCCAGCTCGGCGTCGTCATCGACGATCAGCACGCGGAACGGTTCGCCCTGCTGGCGATCGAGGCAGCGCTCCAGGCTGTTCTCCAGCTGGGTGATATCCAGCGGACGGACGAAGAAGCCCTGGGCGCCGGCACGCACCGCGGCCAGCTGGCTGGCGAAATCGGCCCGGTCGTGGATGACCAGCAGCGGCAGTGGCTGCTCGAGGCCTTGCTGCAGAGCGGCGAGCGCGTCGAAATCGCTGTCCTGCTGCACGCTGACGATCAGCGCGTCGGGCAGTTCATCGGCCACGGCCGCTTGCAGTGCGGCGAAGTTGGGCCACTGGCTGACCAGATAACCGAAGTTGCGCAGGGTCACCGCCATGCTGGCGCCCGCGACCGGATCGGCCTTCATCAGGTAGATGCGACAGCCGGGTGCAGGCTCCTCGTGGTGCTCCGGCAGTTCCGCCGCGCCGTCGCGTTCCTGGCCAGGGGTTTCGCCGGCCAACTGCAGCACCGCGCGGGCGAAGGCCTCGGCGGCGCGGCTGCCCGGCTTGGCCGAATCCAGCCAGCGATCAGCCCGCTGCTCCAGCTGCCTGGCGCGCTCCCCGAGCTTGGCGAAGCCGAAGGTACCGGCGGCGCCGGCCAGCCGATGCAGGCGCTCGCGGATACTCAGCATCACTAGCCGGCGGCTGGCGGTGGCACGGGTCTGCTGCAGATCCTGGGCGAGCGTGGCGAGGTCGGTCAGGTCGGCCTGCAGGCGCTCGCCGAACTGCTGTTCCAGCTGCGCCAGTTGCGCCTGCAGCGCCAGGCGGGTGCGATCATCCATGCTCGGCCTCCCAGATCTGCCGCAACTGGGTGGCAAGTTGCAGCGGGTCGAAGGGCTTGCCCAACACCTGGCGCACGCCGAGCTGGCGCAGCTCCTGCAGCCGTTCGGGCTGCAGGTGGCCGGTGAGAAACACCACGGGCGTCTGCTGCAAATCGACCAGATCGGCCAGTTGGCGAACCAGCTCGATGCCGTCCATCTGCGGCAGCATCACATCGAGCAGGATCAGGTCGGGGGCGAAGGCCTGTACCTGGTCGAGCGCGGCCTGGCCGGACTGACAGCTGAGCACTTCGAAGCCGCCGAGCTTTTCCAGGGCGATACGCGTCACCACCTGGATGGACGGTACGTCTTCGACGTGCAGGATGCGCTTGAGCTGTTTCATCACGGGCTCTCCTTGGCCTGGTCTTGTGCGGGTAGTTCGAACCAGAAGCAGGCGCCCTGGCCGGGCTCGGATTCGAAGCCGATCTGCCCGCCCATGTGCTCGATCAGCTCTTTGCTGATCGCCAGGCCCAGCCCGGTTCCGCCTTGCTGGCGGCTGTCGGACGAGTCTGCCTGGGCGAACTTCTGGAATACCCGCGCGCGAAATTCGTCGGAAATGCCCGGGCCTTGGTCTCGGACGCTGACCCGTACCCGGCCGTCACTGACCCGCGCCGACAGCTCGACCCGTTCACCGGCCGGGGAAAACTTCGCTGCATTGGACAGCAGGTTGCTCAATACCTGCTGCAGGCGCATGGCATCGACCGTCACGCTCACTGCCGGGCAGGCGCCGAGGTGCAGCTGCACGCCATGCCGTTCGGCGTAGCTGCCGTTGCTGCGCAGGGCCAGCTCCAGCTGGGGTTGCAGCGCTTGTTCGAGCATGTCGAAGCGCATCTTGCCGGCGTGCAGCTTGTCCATGTCCAGCAGGTCGTCGATCAGCGCGCTCAGGCGCTGGCTGTTCTGCTGGGCGATCTCCAGCAGTTCGTGCATCGACTCGGGCACTTCGCCCATGACGTTCGAGCAGATCAGCGCCAGCGCGCCGGTGATGGACGTCAGCGGCGTGCGCAGCTCATGACTGACGGTGGAGATGAACTCGCGCTGCAGGCGTTCGATGCGCTTGCGTTCGGTGATGTCGTGCAGCACGACGACCGCGCCCATGCGCTGGCCATCGGAGGTGTACAGCGGGTCGGCGTTGGACAGTACGTGCCGCGGTGCGCCATTGCTCAGCAGCACCATCTCGTGGTCGATGACGTGCTCGCCATTGAGGGCGCGGCGCAGCGGAATCTCTTCGGGTTCCAGCGGGGTGACGCCATCGGCGCGGTACAGCCGGTAGTGGCTGGCCCATTCGCTCGGCGACAACGGGGCGACATCGGCGCCATGCCACTGCTTGGCCTTCTCGTTGAACAGGGTCAGATTGCCCTCGGCATCGCAGGCGATCACCGCTTCGCTCAGCGCCTCGAGCAGGCGCCGGTTCATCTCCTGCTGTTTGTCCAGCTCCAGCTGCTCGGCCTTGCGCGCGGTGATATCGGTAACGAAGCCGTGCCAGAGCACCGAGCCGTCGACCTGCTGCAGCGGGGTTGCCCGCGCCTCGACCCAGATCAGCCCCTTGTGCGGGTGCTCGACACGGTGCTCGCTGTGCCAGGGCGTGAGTTCACGAGCCGCCTGGCGGATGCTGAGCAGCAGGGCGCTGCGGTCGGGGCCGTGGACCCGGCCGACGATCGGCGCAAAGCTGCTGGCCAGCTGCCCGGGGCTGAGCCCGTAGATCTGCTCGACGCCCTCGCTGACGTAGGGAAAGCACGACGGTCCATCGGCGCGCCAATGGAACTGGAAGAGCATGCCCGGGACCTGCGCGGCGATCTGCTGCAGGCGCAGTTGCAGCTGCTCCTGATAGGCCAGGTCGTAGGCGTTGACCAGGTAGCCGCGCAGGTGCTCCTGCTCGTCATGGATCGCGCTCACACCCAGCAGCACCGGTACCTCGTTGCCGTTCTGGTGACGCAGGCGCCATTCGGACATGTCGCGCCGGCCGCGGTGCAGCGGCGCGGTCAGTACCGAGAAATCGGCCTCGAGCGGCATCTGCAATTCGCTGGAAAGCAACAGCGCCCGGCGCTGCAGCGCTTCCGGACGGAACAGCGCGGCGGTCAGCGGATGGCCGACCAGCGCCTGTTCGCTGTAGCCGAGCAGCCGTTCGGCGGTCGGGTTGACGCTGGTGACGACACCGTCGGGGCGGGTCACCAGCACGGCGCTGGAGGCGCTGTCGAGGATGGCCTGTTGCAGTGCCGCCTGTTCGGCGTGGCGGTGCGCCAGCAGCTGCTGTTCGAACAGGCGGATCACCTGGCGGCCGAGGCGCTCCAGGGTCTCGCGCTGTTCCGCGCTGAGCCGCCGCGGCTGGCGGTCGATCACGCACAGGGTGCCGAGGTTGTAGCCATCCGGCGAGGTCAGTGGCGTGCCGGCGTAGAAGCGGATATGCGGGTCGCCGAGCACCAGCGGGTTATTGCTAAAACGCGGGTCCTGCAGCGTATCCGGTACCTCGAAGATCTCCTCGCCGGCGATGGTGTAGGTGCAGAAGGAGATTTCCCGCGGAGTCTCGCTGACGTCGAGGCCGACGCGGCTCTTGAACCACTGACGATGATCGTCGACCAGCGAGATCAGCGCGATGGGCGTATCGCACATCTGCGCGGCCAGCGCGGTGAAGTCATCGAATGCACTGTCTTCGGGGGTGTCGAGGATTTCGTAGCGCAGTAACGCCGCCAGGCGTGACAGCTCGCGCGGCTGGACGGTGGATGGCATCGGCGTCGTGCTGTGTTGCGGTGACTCCATCGTCGGCGCCTTGCTGGTTCGGTGAGGGGCGTCCGGGTCGGGTAGCGTGACACGACCGGGGCTTAAGCAGTTCTGCCTAGTATCGGCCACTCAGCCAGATGCTGCGAATCTGCTCGGCCAGCTGCATTGGGTCGAACGGCTTGACGATCACGTCGCGCGCGCCCAGCTTGCGCAGGTGCTCGATCTCGCTCGGCTGCACCTTGGCGGTCATGAATGTTACCGGAATCCGTTCCAGGTCGATGCGCTCGCGCAGCCTGAGCAGCGTCTGCGGGCCGTCCATGCCCGGCATCATCACGTCCAGCAGGATGAAGTCGGGGGCGAAGGCTTCCACTTCCTCCAGCGCCTGTGCACCAGAGGAGCAGGACAGCACCTCGTATCCGCCAACGGCCTCCAGGGCCAGTTTGGTCACCGCCTGAATCGACGGATCGTCTTCAACGTGCAGGATGCGCCTTAGCTCGGCCATTGTGCCTCCGGGGGTCGTTTGCGTGCGCGTCCGCTTAACGGAAGCATCAGGATCGATCTTGCGCCAGCGGCGCGACTGGTAATTCGCACCAGAAACAGGCGCCTTCGCCGGGCTCGGAATCGAAACCGATCCGGCCGTGCATGTGTTCGATCAGTTCCTTGCTGATGGCCAGGCCCAGGCCGGTGCCTTCCTTCTGGCGGCTGTCGGAGGAATCGGCCTGGGAGAACTTCTGGAAGATTCGTGTGTGGAATTCGGCGGCGATGCCCGGTCCCTGATCGCGTACCGAGATTCGCACCCAGTCATCGCGTCGCTCGCTGCCGAGCGTAACGGTGCCACCCTGCGGCGAGAATTTGACCGCATTGGAGATGAGATTGGCCAGTACCTGCTGCAACCGGTCGTCGTCTGTCATCAGCTGCACGTCCGGCGCGGGCAGCAGCTCCAGCGTGACACCGTGCTTGGCGGCATAGCCCTGATTGGCGGCGATTGCCTGTTGCAGCTGCGTCGGCAGCGCATGCGCGCGCAGGTCGAGGGTCATCTTGCCGGCGACCAGCTTGTCCATGTCCAGCAGGTCGTCCACCAGGCGCCCCAGGCGCAGGCTGTTCTGGTGGGCGATGCTGATCATCTGGCCCATGTTTGGCGAGGGTTCGCCCAAGGCACCGCCGACGATCAGGCCGAGGGCACCGGAGATCGAGGTCAGTGGCGTACGCAGCTCGTGGCTGACGATGGACACCAGCTCACTCTTCATCCGCTCGATGCGCTTGCGCTCGGTGATGTCGCGCACCAGGCCGATGAATCGGCGCTCGCCGTGGTGGTTGATCTGCGAGACGCGCAGTTCGATGGTGAAGGTTTCGCCGGTCCGGCGCAGGGCGGTGAGTTCGCGGTTCTGCTCCAGCGCGCGAGGAATGCCGCGTCGCTCGTAGGTTTCCAGATAGCCGTCGTGGGCGGAGCGGTCCGGTTCGGGCATGAGCATCGACAGGTTGCGGCCGATGACCTCCGCGGCGCTGTAGCCGAAGATCTGTTCGGCGGCATGGTTGAAGGTTTCGATGATGCCGCGGGCGTCGATGATGATGATGGCGTCGATCACGTTGTCGATCAGCATGCTCAGGTAGCGCTCGCGCTGCAGCATTTCTTCCTTGGCCAGAGCCTGGTCGGTGACATCCCAGATAAAGCCGTCGCACCAGCCGACCGGGTCGTCGCGCTCATGCAGCACGCGGGCCTTCTCGCGCACGTAGACGGTGCGGCCCTCGGCGTTGGTGAGCCGGTAGATGCTCTCGAAAGTGTCCTTTTGCGGGTGCTGCTGGGCCAGCGGCAGGTCGTCGGGGTGAATCAGGCTGGCGAAGCTGCGCCCGCCGGTGCCGACGAAGTCGCTGGCTGGGTAACCGGTCAAACGCTCGACCCCATCGCTGAGGTAAACCATGCGACGGTGGCCGTCGTTACGACAGCGATAAACCACACCGGGCAGGTTGCCGACCATGGCGCGGAAACGACTTTCGCTCTTCTGCAGAGCACGAGTAGCTTCCATCAACTCAGTAATTTCGGTGACGAAGCCATGCCACAGCACCGTTCCGTCGGGAAGCCGTTCGGCCGTCGCACGCCCTTCAGCCCAAAGCAAACCACGCTGCGGATGCTGGATGCGAAATTCGACTGCGCCAGTACCGGGGTCTGCCGCCAGGCGCAACAAAGTGGCTTTCAGGCGAGGCAGGTCATCGGGATGGACATGGGCCAGCGCCTGAGGAGCGTCTTCGAGCAACTGCTGCGGGTCGATTCCATAAAGCTCGCGCGCGCCTTCGCTGGCATAGAGGAAAGCGTAGCGACCGCTGGGGAAACGTTTGAGCTGAAACACCACGCCTGGTAGCAGGCTGGCAATCTTCTGCGCCCGGTCCAACAACCGCTGGCGCCGGCGACCCTGCTGCTGCTGGGCAAACTGATGCTGCTGCCGCACGCTGGCCCGCCGCTGCAGCATAAACGCCAGCATCAACAGCAGCGCTTCGGCGATCAGCCAAGCCAGGCCCCATTTGATCAGCAGGCGACGCTCGGCCTGATGATGTTCATGCTGCATGGTGCTGATATCCCGCCAGACCAGCGCTGCCGCCAGCAATGGATGCGACGGCTGGGCCTGGCGTTCATCGTGAAGCGGGATCTGGTTGAGCATGTAGGTTCGACCGTCAGCACTAAGCAGGCGTGAGGCCAGACCACTTTCCGGTTCGGGCAGCATGCCTGTCTGTGCCCAGTGCAGGATCTGCGTCGCCGAGTGGCCGATGAGCAACCAGTGACCGTCACCGCCCAGCTGGACGCCACTGGGTGGCGTGCGCTGGGCGGCTTGAAGGGCATCCCGATTGACGATCAAAGCCAGCCCTGCAGCCAGTTGATCGCTGAGGTCGGGCAGCTCCGGCAGCACGTTGTAGCCAACCTCCAGCGCACCTATGACGTCGCTGGACGGATCATCCGCCGCCCGCAGCGGAATGATGGCGCGGCTACTGGCGCCGAGGGCGTCGACCTCCAGGCCGAACTGACCGACACCATCGCTGAGTGCGCGCTGCAGCAACGGGCGCTGTGCTGCGACCGCGTCCCCGAAGCGCTCGGGTTGCTGCATGCGCAGCAGAGCCACCCCCGCGTTGCCCCAGAAAACCTGAAGCTGCAGGGCCTGATGGCGCTGCATCGAACGCCAGGCCGGCGTCAACGCCGCACGAAGGCGCTGACGCAGCAGGTCGACTCGCGGATCGTCCAGCGGTGCGCCATCGCGCAGGGCGGTGTCGATCCGACGCATCTGCCGCAGAAGTTCGGCATTCCCGGCCAACGCGGTAGCGACCATATCGGCCTGCCGGCGCTGGCTGAGTTGCGCACTCTGCAGCGCCATGCTCTGCAGTTCGCCATGGGTTTCGATTTCCAGATGCCAGGCTGCATCGCGGGCGCGAAAGTCATTGAACGCCAGGCCACCGAACAGCAGCAGCAGCAGCAGGCTACCCAGTACGAAAATCCAGTGGGGGGGCGATATGCCGGCGTTACTCATCGGCGGGCCGGCCGAAGACAGGAAATGCTGCGCTCGACGACGCCTGGGATTACGCGGCATTCAAGCTGCGTAGAGCGGGACCCGACGTACGACATTTGCATGAGCCGCAACTTTCCAGAACGAAAGAAAGCAATGATAGCGCTATGCCAGCACAGCCGGTAGCGAGTCCTGCTTACAGGATATGAATTCGAAGCGGACTCCATCCTAAATAGCGTAGAGATTGCAGCGGGCGCTGGCTAAAAAATCACCAGCTTTGCGACGGTCGGTCGGCCGGTTTTCTAGACTCGCAACAGGGTAATGTTAGGCTGCAAGAAGGCTGGCGCTGGCGCAAGCTTCGCTGCCGCACATCTATTCAAGAGGCACCCGTAACTATGTGGCATACCGGTTTACTCGACCTGTCCGTCTGGCAGCTCATCGCGACCACGCTGTTGCTGACTCACGTCACCATCGTCAGCGTCACGGTCTACCTGCACCGTTATTCGGCGCATCGCTCGCTGGAGCTGCATCCGGCGCTCAAGCACTTCTTCCGCTTCTGGCTGTGGCTGACCACGGCGATGAACACTCGCGAGTGGACCGCCATCCACCGCAAGCACCACGCCAAATGCGAAACCCCCGATGACCCGCATAGCCCCGTGCACAAGGGCCTTGCCACGGTCGTACGCAAAGGCGCCGAGCTGTACATGGAGGAGGCGAAGAACGAAGAGACGCTGCGTATCTACGGCAAGAACTGTCCGGACGACTGGATCGAGCGCAACCTGTATTCGCGCTTTCCCAATGCCGGCATCGTGCTGATGCTGCTGATCGATCTGGCACTGTTCGGCGTCGTCGGCCTGAGCATCTGGGCGGTGCAGATGATCTGGATTCCGTTCTGGGCTGCCGGGGTGGTCAATGGCCTCGGCCATGCGGTCGGTTATCGCAACTTCGAATGTCGCGATGCGGCGACCAACCTGATGCCCTGGGGCATCATCATCGGTGGTGAAGAGCTGCACAACAACCACCATACCTATCCGAACTCGGCCAAGCTGTCGGTACGCAAGTGGGAGTTCGACATGGGCTGGGCCTGGATTCGCTTGTTCAGCCTCCTCGGGCTGGCCAAGGTCAACCGCACCGCACCCATCGCTCATCGTATCGAGGGCAAGCAGCAGCTGGACATGGACAGCGCCATGGCAATCCTCAACAACCGCTTCCAGATCATGGCGCAGTACCGCAAGTTGGTCATCGTGCCGCTGGTACGCCAGGAGCTCGGGCGTGCCGACGAAACCTTGCGCCACCAACTGCGCCGGGCCAAGCGCCTTTTGTCGCGCGAGCCGAGTTTGCTGCAGGAAGAGCAACAGGCGCATATAGACGTCATGCTGGCGCAGAGCCAGGCGCTCAAGGTGATCTACGAAAAGCGCCTGGCACTGCAGCAGATCTGGACGCGAACCAGCTCCAACGGCCACGACATGCTGGCAGCCATCAAGCAATGGATTCAGGAGGCCGAAGCCAGCGGCATCCAGTCGCTGCGTGAATTTGCCGGACACCTGCGGACCTACTCCCTGCGGCCGTCCGTCGCCCCCGCCTGACCTTCGATCAGCGCAAGTATCGGGCGCCGCTGCGCCCGGAACTTTGCGCCCTGGCGCCGCTCTGAACAGCATTCTTTATTCTATGCAGTACCGCTGCCATGCGCGGCGGTCGTTTCAGGAAGAAGGCTATGCAGCTGGCAACCAATCAGGGTGACTCGGGAATGAGAATGCTGCCGGGCGGCGGGGACGCGCAGACACTGCTTGCGCTGATGCATGCACGGGCAGAAGCGGCGCGTCTTGGCGAGCGGGAACAACTCTTCAGCACGCTGCTGGGCGGCGTCAATGCAGTGCTCTGGGCCTTCGACTGGCAGGCGCAGCGGATGATCTATGTCAGCCCCGCCTACGAACGCATCTTCGGCCGCTCACCGGCGCTGCTGCTGGCCGACTACGGCGAGTGGCGAAATGCGATCTACCCCGATGACGTGGAATATGCACAAAAGAGCATGCTCGCCGTACTCGATGAAGGCGCGGTGGAAACCCGCGAGTACCGCATCATTCGTGGCGACGGACAACTGCGCTGGCTGAGCGACAAGTGCTTCATCGGGCGCAAGGCCGAGCATGGTCAGGGCCCGATCATCGTCGGCATCGCCGAGGACATCACCGAGAAGAAGCAGCTCGAAGGCGAACTGCAACGCCTGGCAACGACCGATGTGCTGACCCAGAGCAGCAACCGCCGGCACTTCTTCGAGTGCGCCCGTGCCGAGTTCGAGCGCGCCCGGCAGTTCGCTTCACCACTGGGCTTCCTGCTGCTGGACATCGATGACTTCAAGCGCATCAACGACACCCACGGCCACCAGATGGGCGATCAGGTGCTACAGAAAGTGGCCCGTTGCGGGGCCTCCGTACTGCGGCAGAGCGACTTGTTCGGGCGCATTGGCGGTGAGGAATTCGCCGCCGTGCTGCCAGGCTGCCAACCGGACCTGGCCGAGCAGATCGCCGAGCGCCTGCAGCGCGAGATCGAGCGCGTGGTGTTCACCGCCGAAAATGGCGAGCGCTTCCGGGTCACGGCCAGTCTTGGTCTGACCTATCTCAAGGCCAGCGATGCCGACCTGAGCTCGGTATTCGCCCGTGCCGACGCGGCGATGTACACCGCCAAACGCTTGGGCAAGAACCAGGTAATTATCGGCTGAGCTACGACTGAACAGACCGGGCTGAAGGCTGCCCGGTCTGCGCCTTAGATCGCCAACTCGTCGTAACCCTGACCAACGAACTGCAGCAGGCAGAAGCCATGGCCGAACGGATCGGCCATCAGCGCCAGCTTGTGCCCAGCCTTGGCCACTATCGGCTGCTCCAACCGCGCGCCGTGGGCTACAGCCCTTGCCGTCGCGGCCTCGATGTTCTCGACGACGAAATCCAGATGGATCGGTGTCCAGTGCCGCCCGTAGTCTCGCGATTGGACCGCGCCCGGCGTAGCTGCGCTACCGGCTTCCTTGAGCAGAAGATAGATCGGTGTCGGTCCGCCCAGCATCTCCACAGCGAACGTGCCAAGGCGGCGCCCAACCTGTAGACCGAAAACCGACCCGTAAAAATCGACGGCCTGCTCGAGGTCGTCGACATCCAGATTTACCAGAAACTCCATCGGACCTCCTCGTGCCTGAAGCAGGCATCGGGTTTCGATGCAGCGTGGATCAGCGCGCCAGCGGCGCCGGTTGCTGCTGGGTGATGCAGTGGATGTTGCCCCCGCCGAGCAGGATCTCGCGGCCAGGCACCATGACGACTTGATGCTCCGGAAAGACCTGCGCCAGGATGCGCTCGGCTTCGGCATCCAGCGGGTCGCCGAAGGCCGGCGCGATGATCCCGCCGTTGACGATGAGAAAGTTCACGTAGCTGCCGGCCAGGCGGATCGACGGGTCGCGCGGCTGGCTGCCGTCCAGCGCGAGCACCCCGGCGCATTCCTCGGCAGTCGCATGCAGCGGGCCGGGAATCGGCATCTTGTGTACGGTCAGCGCGCGGCCCTTGGCGTCGCGGGTGTTCTCCAGCACGGCCATGGCGGACTGGCAGCGCTCGAAGTTGGGATTGGTCGGGTCGTCGGTCCAGGCCAGCAGCACTTCACCTGGGCGCACGAAACAGCAGAAGTTGTCGACGTGGCCGTCGGTCTCGTCGTTGAACAGGCCGTGGGGCAGCCAGATGATGCTGTCGACCGCCAGCTGTTCCCGCAGCACCGCCTCGATCTGTTCGCGCGATAAGTGGGGGTTGCGGTTGCGATTGAGCAGGCATTCCTCGGTGGTGATCAGCGTGCCTTCGCCGTCGACATGGATCGAGCCGCCTTCAAGCACGAAGCCCTCGGTGCGGTAGCGGTCGCAGTACTCGATTTCGAGGATCTTGCGCGCCACTTCGTCGTCGCGCCGCCAGTCGGCATAGAGCCCGCCGTCTTCGCCACCCCAGGCATTGAAGGTCCAGTCGACGCCGCGCAGGCCGCCGTGGTCGTCGATGACGAACGTCGGCCCGGTGTCGCGCACCCAGGCGTCGTCGGTGCTCAGTTCCACCACGCGGATGCGCGGGTCATCCAGAGCCGCACGGGCTGCCAGGTATTGCTCAGCACTGGCACACACGGTGACCGGCTCGAAGCGGGCGGTGGCCTTGGCGACGGCTGTGAAAGCGGCCTGCGCAGGCGCGCCGTTGTCACGCCAGTTGTCCGGGCGTTGCGGCCAGACCATCCAGGTCTGGCTGTGCGGTGCCCATTCCGCGGGCATGAAGTAGCCATCGGTACGCGGCGTGGTGGTCAGCGTGGTCATCTGTATCTCTCATGAAGCGGGAAAGGGCAGGCCTTTCCCGTGGTTCGTAGCGGCGGGCGCGCGACTCACTCTGACGGCTGCGAGCCGTCCAGAGTCCGGATCGAGCCGTAGAGATTCGGCCGGCGATCGCGGAACACGCCCCAGGCGCTGCGGATGTGTTCCAGCTGGTCGAGATCGAACTGGTGCACCAGCACGCCTTCGCTGGTTTCGTCCATTTCCTCGACCTTGGCACCGAACTGGTCGGCGATGAACGAGGAGCCGTAGAAGGTGATGTCGTAGCCGTCCTGTTCTTCGCGGCCGATGCGGTTGCTGGCGATCAGCGGCATCAGGTTGGCGCCGGCATGGCCCTGCTGCACGCGCTGCCAGTGGTCGCGCGAAGTGATGTTCGGGTCATGCGGCTCGCTGCCGATGGCGGTCGGGTAGAACAACAGTTCCGCGCCCATCAGCGCCATGCTGCGCGCGGTTTCGGGGAACCACTGATCCCAGCAGATGGCCACGCCGATCTTGGCGTAGCGGGTATTCCAAACCTTGAAGCCGGTGTCGCCCGGGTTGAAGTAGTACTTCTCGTGATACCCGGGGCCGTCCGGGATGTGGCTCTTGCGGTAGACGCCGAGCAGCTTGCCGTCGGCATCGATGATGGCGATGGAGTTGAAGCGTGCCCGCCCGGCCAGCTCGAAGAAGCTGATCGGCAGCACCACCTGCAGCTCGGCGGCGACCTTCTGGAAATACTGGATGGCCGGGTTTTCCTCGACCGGCGTCGCCAGCTGCAGGTACTCGGCATTGGGCTTCTGGCAAAAGTAGGGCGTCTCGAACAGCTCCTGAATGAGGATGATCTGCGCGCCCTTGGCGGCGGCCTCGCGCACCAGCTTGTCAGCATTGGCGATGTTGGCCTGGCTATCCCAGGAACAGGCCATCTGGGTGGCGGCTACGGTAACGACTCGGGACATGGAAACCTCGCGGCTGCGGTGGAAAGGGCGACGGCTATCGAAGCGCAAATTTATTCGATAGTTATCCGGATTGATAGTGGAAACTCCATGTTAGAAAGAAGATAACCAAACCGTTTATCGATAACTATCGATCAGAACGCCGGCAATTCCCGTTTCGGTAGGCACGGCGGCAGATACAGACCAAGATACGCATCGAACACTCGCATGCCCTCTTCGGCCATGCGTGGCGTGAGGCTGCCGTAAAGCTGTATGGATCGAGCATAGACGCGGTCGCCAAGTTCCACGGCCATGGCAAACACATCGATGTCATGCGGTAGCGGCGGCAGGGCGAAATGGCGTTCGAACACGGCCTGCATGGCCTGGCCGAGTTCCAGGTCCAGACGTTGATCGGTCTGCGTCACCTCGCCGAGGCCGTGCTGCACGAGGATCAGCTGGCGGGCGGCGCTATCCTGCTCGTAGATCGCCAGCATGCGCTGTTCGATCAGCCGCGACAGGTCTCGCCAGCTGGTCAGTGTCTGGTGATCGATGGGTTGCTCGAGGCTGGCTCTGAACGTCGCGTGCACATCCGCCGTTAGCGCAGCGAGCAGCGCCGGCACGCCGGAGAAGAAGTGGTAGACGGACGAAGGCGGAATGCCGGCGCGCTCGGCCACCGCGTACACCGAAAGCGTCGCAGCGCCCTGCTCGGCGAGCAGTTCGCGGGCGCTGGAAAGAATCTGGCGGATGCGCGCCTGGCTGCTGGCGCGCGGGCGGCGACTGGGCGTCGCGGGGCTGGGTTTGGTCATCGGCCTATTTGATGCCAGCACGGCGGCGGATGCAAACCGCCGTGCCCGCTGCCGCAGCGCTAGACGGTATGCAGATACCAGTTGTACTCAAGGTCCGAGATCGAGTGTTCGAACTCGGCCAGCTCGCTCTCCTTGCAGGCGACGAAAATGTCGATGTAATCGGGACTGATGTAACGCGCCATGATCTCGCTGTCGTCCAGCTCGCGCAGGGCGTCGCGCAGGTTGGTCGGCAGGCTCTGCTCGACCTGCTCGTAGGAGTTGCCTTCGATGGGGGCGTCCGGCTCGATCTTGTTGGTCAGGCCGTGATGCACCCCGGCGAGAATCCCTGCCAGTAGCAGATAGGGGTTGGCGTCGGCGCCCGCAACGCGGTGCTCGATACGAACCGCATCCGGGCTGTCGGTCGGCACGCGCAGCGCCACGGTACGGTTGTCCATGCCCCAACAGGGCGCATTGGGTACGTAGAACTGCGCACCGAAGCGGCGGTAGGAGTTCACGTTCGGGCAGAGGAAGGCCATCGACGCCGCCATGGTCTCCTGCAACCCGCCGATGGCATGGCGCAGTGTCTGGCTTTCCAGCGGGTTGTCGGTGGCGAATATATTGTTGCCATTCTTGTCGAGCAGCGAGATATGCACGTGCAACCCATTGCCGGCCTGGCCCGGGTAGGGTTTGGCCATGAAGGTTGTGTCCATCTCATGGTCGTAGGCGATGTTCTTGATCAGTCGCTTGAGCAGCACTGCGTAGTCGCACGCCTTGATCGGGTCTGCGACGTGATGCAGGTTGACTTCGAACTGCGCCGGGGCGCTTTCCTTGACGATGGCGTCAGCCGGAATGCCTTGCTCCTTGGCGCCTTCGAGAATGTCCTGCAGGCAGTCGACGTATTCGTCGAGATCATCGATCAGGTAGACCTGGGTAGAGTGCGGGCGCTTGCCGGAAATCGGCGAGCGCGGCGGTTGCGGCCGGCCGTTGATGTTTTCCTGATCGATCAGATAGAACTCGAGTTCAAAGGCGGCGCAGATGGTCAGGCCCAGTTCGTCGAACTTGCTTACCACCTGACGCAGCACTTCCCGTGGGTCGGCAAAGAAGGGGTCGCCGTCACGCTCGTGCATCGTCATCAGCAGCTGCGCGGTGGGACGCTTCTGCCAAGGCTCCTTGCACAGGGTATTGGGGATCGGGAAACAGGTGCGGTCGGAGTCGCCAATGTCCATGCCCAGCCCGCTGCTTTCAACAGTGATGCCGTTGATGTCGAGGGCGAACAGCGAAGCGGGCAGGTTGATACCTTTTTCGTAGACCTTGTGCAGGCTGGCACGCTCGATGCGCTTGCCGCGCACGACTCCATTCATGTCGGTGATCAGCAGATCGACGTACTGGATCTCCGGATGTTCCTTGAGAAATGCGTTAGCTTCGTTGAGCTGAACGGCACGCGGCGGGGCCATGATGAATTACCTTAATTGTTAAAAATTTCAATCATCAGATGCTTGTCTGGGAGTCAATCGAAAAGCCAGTTCACTGTCAATAGTAGCCCGCCAGCGCCCCATGAGTGCCCACAATGGGCCTTTTTTGGGGCATCTCGAACGCGCTGAAGGTGTTGCGCGCCGGGCCAATGCTCGGGCTATTGTCTATAAAAATGAACAAGACTACTCTCCGGTATGCCCCATTCGAACGACGAGTATCCCATGTCGCGCAAGCCCCTGATCGGCGTTTCCGCCTGTACCAAGCAGATCGGACACCACAGCTTTCATATCGCCGGTGACAAGTACCTGCGTGCTGCGGCGATCGCCGGTGTGCCGCTGGTGATCCCGGCGCTGGACGAGCTGATGGACCCGGCGACACTTCTAGATAGCTTCGACGGTCTGTTGTTCACCGGCTCTCCGTCGAATGTCGAGCCCCATCATTATGGCGGCCCGCCAAGCGAGGCAGGCACCCATCACGACCCCTTGCGCGACCACCTTACCCTGCCGCTAATTCGTGCAGCTGTCGAGGCAGGCATCCCGGTGTTCGGCATCTGCCGGGGCTTTCAGGAAATGAACGTGGCCTTTGGCGGCACTCTGCACCAGAAGGTTCACGAAGCCGGACCTTACCAGGATCACCGTGAACGTTCGGATGATCCGCTGGAGGTGCAATACGGCCTCAGCCACGCATTGCATGTACAACCTGGCGGGCTGCTCGAGAGGCTGGGGCTACCCGCGCAGATCCAGGTCAACTCGGTACACGGCCAGGGTGTCGAACGGCTCGGTGGCGGTTTGCGCATCGAGGCGCTGGCGCCGGACGGGCTGATCGAAGCGTTTTCCGTCGAGCAGGCACCCAGCTTCGCTCTGGGCGTGCAGTGGCACCCGGAATGGCAGGTTCATGAGCATCCGCACTATCTGACGCTGTTCCAAGGCTTCGCAGAAGCCTGCCAGGCGCGCGCCCGACAACGCTGACGGCCGACCCAGGCGGCCCTCCCCAGCAACTCCGAGGTCAACATGAGTATCCAACTCGACCAGCTCACAGGCTGGCTGAAAGAACACAAGATCACCGAAGTGGAATGCCTGATCAGCGACCTGACCGGGATCGCCCGTGGCAAGATTTCACCGACCAACAAGTTCCTCGGCGAGAAAGGCATGCGCCTGCCGGAGAGCGTGCTGCTGCAGACGGTGACCGGCGATTACGTCGAGGACGAGATCTACTACGAACTGCTCGATCCGGCGGACATCGACATGTTCTGCCGCCCTGACCCTAACGCCGTGTTCCTCGTGCCCTGGGCCATCGAGCCCACCGCCCAGGTGATCCACGACACCTACGACAAGATGGGCAACCCCATCGAGCTGTCGCCGCGCAACATCTTGAAGCGCGTGCTGAAGATGTACGCCGACCGCGGCTGGCAACCCATCGTCGCGCCGGAGATGGAGTTCTACCTGACCAAGCGCTGCGAAGATCCGGACCTGCCGTTCCAGCCACCAATCGGTCGCTCGGGCCGTCAGGAGACCGGCCGGCAGTCGTTCTCCATCGATGCGGCCAACGAATTCGATCCGCTGTTCGAAGACATGTATGACTGGTGCGAGGCGCAGGGCCTGGATCTGGATACGCTGATCCACGAGGAAGGCACCGCGCAGATGGAGATCAACTTCCGTCATGGCGAGGCGCTGCATCTGGCCGACCAGATCCTGGTGTTCAAGCGGACCATGCGCGAGGCGGCGCTCAAGCACAACGTCGCCGCCACCTTCATGGCCAAGCCGATGACCGGCGAGCCGGGCAGCGCCATGCACTTGCACCAGAGCGTCATCGACCTCAAGACCGGGCGCAACATCTTCTCCAATGAAGACGGCTCCATGAGCCAGCTGTTCCTGCACCACGTCGGTGGCCTGCAGAAGTACATCCCCGAGCTGCTGCCGATGTTCGCGCCGAACGTCAATTCGTTCCGCCGCTTCCTGCCCGATACCTCGGCGCCGGTGAACGTCGAGTGGGGTGAGGAAAACCGCACCGTCGGCCTGCGCGTGCCGGATTCCGACCCGCAGAACCGCCGCGTCGAGAACCGCCTGGCCGGCGCCGATGCCAACCCTTACCTGGCTATCGCGGCGAGTCTGCTGTGCGGCTACATCGGCATGGCCGAACAGCTACCGCCAAGCCAACCGGTCAAGGGCCGTGGTTACGAGCGGCGCAACCTGCGCCTGCCGCTGACGCTGGAAGCGGCGCTTGAGCGGATGGAGACCTGTCGCGAACTGGAAAAATACCTGAGCCCGAAATTCATCACCGGCTATGTAGCGGTCAAACGCGCCGAGCAGGAGAACTACCACCGGGTGATCAGCTCCTGGGAGCGTGAGTTTCTCATGCTGTCGGTTTAAAGCCGCTGCAAGCGAGAGCACGCACCCATCGGGTGGATGGCGCTTTTCTCCTCCACCAAACATGCACGCACTTTATCGAGAGGTGACTGATGAGCGATTCGCAAACCCTGCACTGGCAAGCGCTGAGCCGCGACCACCATCTGCCGCCGTTCACCGATTACAAGGCGCTGAACGCCAAAGGCACGCGCATTATCACCAAGGCTTCCGGCGTCTATCTGTGGGACAGCGAGGGGCACAAGATCCTCGACGCCATGGCCGGACTCTGGTGCGTCAATCTCGGCTACGGCCGTGAAGAGCTGGTCGAGGCGGCGACCAAGCAGATGCGCGAGCTGCCTTACTACAACCTGTTCTTCCAGACCGCACACCCACCGGCCGTGGCGCTGGCCAAGGCGATTGCCGACATCGCGCCGGCCGGCATGAACCACGTGTTCTTCACCGGTTCGGGCTCGGAGGCCAACGACACCGTGCTACGTATGGTGCGCCATTACTGGGCGATCAAGGGCCAACCGGCGAAGAAGGTGGTCATCGGTCGCTGGAATGGCTATCACGGCTCGACCATTGCCGGCGCCAGCCTGGGCGGGATGAAGGCCATGCACGATCAGGGCGACGGCCCGATCCCCGGCATCGAACATATCGACCAGCCCTACTGGTTCGGCGAGGGTGGCGACATGAGCCCGGAAGAGTTTGGCGTTCGCATCGCCGACCAGCTGGAGCAGAAGATTCTCGAGGTCGGCGAGGACAAGGTCGCCGCCTTCATCGCCGAACCTATCCAGGGTGCCGGCGGCGTGATCATCCCGCCCGAGAGCTACTGGCCGCGGGTCAAGGAGATCCTCGCGCGCTACGACATCCTTTTCATCGCCGACGAGGTCATCTGCGGCTTCGGCCGCACCGGCGAGTGGTTCGGCAGCGATTACTACGGCCTCGAGCCGGATCTGATGCCCATCGCCAAGGGGCTGACCTCCGGCTACATCCCAATGGGTGGCGTGGTGGTGCGCGACGAAGTGGTGCAGACGCTCAACGAAGGCGGTGAGTTCTACCACGGCTTTACCTACTCGGGGCACCCGGTGGCCGCGGCGGTGGCGCTGGAGAACATCCGCATCCTGCGCGAAGAGAAGATCGTCGAGCGGGTGAAGACGAAAACGGCACCCTATTTGCAGTCCCGCTGGCAGGAACTGCTCGATCATCCGCTGGTGGGCGAGGCCCGTGGCGTGGGCCTGCTCGGTGCGCTCGAGCTGGTCAAGAACAAGAAGACCCGCGAACGCTTTGCCGACCCAGGCGTAGGCATGCTCTGTCGTGAGCACTGCTTCCGCAATGGTCTGGTGATGCGCGCGGTCGGCGACACCATGATCATCTCGCCGCCGCTGGTGATCAGCGAAGAGCAGATTGACGAGTTGGTCGGCAAAGTGCGTCTGTGTCTGGATGCGACGGCCAAGGATGCGCTGGGTTGAGCCATGCGGCAGTCGACGCCAGCTGAGCTAAGGTTGTCGATTGCCACCACGCGCGTTCGGTGTTGAAAAAAAGCCCCTGACCTTGCCAGACTGCGCGCGTGCTGGAGGCCAGACTTGCCGAGGGGTGCGTCGATGCCCGCACACCACCAGGCCACGGCGCTGTTCATGGCCAGTTCCACTGCCCCGACAATTAATGATGACAACAGGAGCTGCACGGATGAAACCCTTCGCCAAGACCCTACTTGCCATGACGCTGGCCGGCACCGTTGCCGGGGCTGCTCAGGCTCAGGAAAAGGTACTGCACGTCTACAACTGGTCCGACTACATCGCCGAAGACACTCTGGAGAACTTCACCAAGGAAACCGGTATCAAGGTCGTCTATGACGTCTTCGACAGTAACGAGGTGCTGGAGGCCAAGCTGCTGGCCGGCAGTTCCGGTTATGACGTGGTGGTGCCGTCCAACCCGTTCCTGGCCAAGCAGATCAAGGCCGGCGTGTTCCAGAAACTGGACAAGTCCAAGCTGCCGAATTGGGAAAACCTCGACAAGGACCTGCTCAAGGCGCTGGAACCAAGCGACCCGGGCAACCAGTACTCGATCCCGTACATGTGGGGCACCATCGGCATCGGCTACAACGTCGACAAGGTCAAGGCAGTGCTGGGCGACAACGCGCCGGTGGACTCCTGGGACCTGGTGTTCAAGCCCGAGAACATCGAGAAGCTGAAGTCCTGTGGCGTCGCCTTCCTCGACTCGCCGACCGAGATGCTGCCGGCTGCGCTGCACTATCTGGGTTATGCACCGGACAGTGGCAAGGCTGACGAGCTGAAGAAGGCCGAAGAGCTGTTCATGCAGATCCGCCCGCATGTCGCCTACTTCCACTCCTCCAAGTACATTTCGGACTTGGCCAACGGCAACATTTGCGTGGCGATCGGTTATTCCGGCGATATCTACCAGGGCAAATCCCGCGCCGAGGAAGCAGCCAACGGCGTAAATGTCGGCTACAAGATTCCGCAGCAGGGCGCCGGCAGCTTCTTCGACATGCTGGCCGTGCCGGCTGATGCGAAGAACGTTGCGAACGCCCACGTCTTCCTCAATTACCTGATGAAGCCGGAAGTGATGGCGTCGATCACCGACTACGTCCAGTTCCCCAACGGCAATGCCGCCGCCACTCCGCTGCTGGATGAGGCGATTCGTACCGACGAAGGCATCTATCCGAGCAAGGCTGTGCTGCAAAAGCTCTACACCTTCCCGGATCTGGATCCGAAGACTCAGCGTGCGATGACCCGCAGCTGGACCAAGATCAAGTCCGGCCGCTGATAAACAGCTCCGGTGCCGGGACACATGATCCGTGCGTACCCGGCCATGGAGGTCGGTCTACCTGACGCAGCTCCAGCTACCTACTGGAGCTGCGCTGCGAGGGACGATAATGCAGGTACCTTTCCCCGCGGCTCCTTGCCCTCGCACCTATTCCTTTACCTTGCGATTGCACGGCAATTGCTGCAAATCTGTTGATTTTCAGAGGTTTTTCCAATAAACAGCCCGCCTTTCCCGCCGGGATCACGCGCGGCCTGTAACAAGAGGGACTCATCCATGCGTTCGACACTCAAGTCGCTGATCGTCGCCGCCGCCGTTACCGGTGCGGCTACCGCCCAGGCCGCCTCTGTGCATATCTACAACTGGTCGGACTATATCGGCGAAACGACGCTGGAAGAGTTCGAGAAAGAGACCGGCATCAAGCCCGTCTACGACGTCTTCGACTCCAATGAAACCCTGGAAGGCAAACTGCTGGCCGGCCGCAGTGGCTATGACGTGGTGGTGCCTTCCAACCATTTCCTCGGCAAGCAGATCCGTGCCGGCGCTTTCCAGGCACTGGACAAGAGCAAGCTGCCAAACTGGGAAAACCTCGACCCGTCGCTGCTCAAGCAGCTGCAGAAGAACGACCCCGGCAACGCGCACGCCGCGCCCTATCTGTGGGGCACCAACGGCATCGGCTACAACGTCGAGAAGGTCAAGGCGGCGTTGGGGGTCGATAAGATCGACTCCTGGTCGGTGATCTTCGAGCCGGAAAACGCCGCAAAATTGGCCAGCTGCGGTATCGCTTTCCTCGACTCGGCCGACGAGATGGTCCCGGCCATGCTCAACTATCTGGGCCTGGACCCCAACAGCGAGAACGCAGCCGACTACCAGAAGGCCGAGGAGAAGCTCCTGGCCGTGCGTCCGCATGTGCGCTATTTCCACTCGTCCAAGTACATTTCCGACCTCGCCAATGGCAATATCTGCGTCGCCGCCGGATTCTCCGGTGACGTGTTCCAGGCTGCAGCGCGCGCCGAGGAAGCCGGCAAGGGCGTCGAGATCGCCTACGCCATTCCGAAGGAGGGTGCCAACCTCTGGTTCGACATGCTCGCCATCCCTGCCGATGCCAGCAACGTCGAGCAAGCCCATGCGTTCATCGACTACCTGCTGCGTCCCGAGGTGATTGCCGCGGTGAGCGACTATGTCGGTTACGCCAACCCCAACCTTAAGGCTGGCGAGCTGATGGACCAGGAGGTACGCGAGGACGTTTCGGTGTATCCGCCGCAGGAAGTGCTCGACCGCCTTTATGTCATGGCCGAGCTGCCGCCGAAGATCCAGCGGCTGACGACCCGTTCCTGGACCAAGGTAAAGTCCGGTAAGTGAACCCCCAAGTCCGTCCCGTTTCGTCTATGGCATCGCCGATGGCGGATCGGAGCGGACCGAACGAGGACGCGCCAGACGGCGCGTTCGTTGCAACGACCAATAGATACCCGGCCCAGGCCGGTCAACCTTTTTCATTTCGGGAGTTCGCGCATGGCCGTTGCCTCCAGCGCCTACAAAAAGGCCCTCAGTGGCCAGAGCAAGAACAAGCAGGTGCTGCTCAAGATCGACCGTGTCACCAAGAAGTTCGACGAAACGGTGGCGGTCGATGATGTCTCGCTGAGCATTCATCAGGGCGAAATCTTCGCACTGCTGGGTGGCTCGGGTTCGGGCAAGTCGACCCTGCTGCGCATGCTCGCCGGCTTCGAACGCCCCACCGAGGGGCGCATCTTCCTCGACGGTCAGGACATCACCGACATGCCGCCCTACGAGCGGCCGATCAACATGATGTTCCAGTCCTACGCGCTGTTCCCGCACATGTCGGTGGAGCAGAACATCGCCTTCGGCCTCAAGCAGGATGGCTTGCCGAAGGAGGAAGTCGAGGCGCGGGTGAAGGAAATGCTCGGCTTGGTGCAGATGACCCAGTACGCCAAGCGCAAGCCGCACCAGCTGTCCGGTGGCCAGCGCCAGCGTGTCGCCCTGGCGCGTTCGCTGGCCAAGCGTCCCAAGCTGCTGCTGCTCGACGAACCGATGGGCGCGCTGGACAAGAAGCTGCGCTCGCAGATGCAGCTGGAGTTGGTGCAGATCATCGAACGTGTCGGCGTGACCTGCGTAATGGTCACCCACGACCAGGAAGAGGCCATGACCATGGCCGAGCGCATCGCCATCATGCATCTGGGCTGGATCGCCCAGGTCGGCAGCCCGATGGACATCTACGAGACGCCGGCGAGCCGCCTGGTCTGCGAGTTCATCGGCAACGTCAACCTGTTCGATGGCGAGCTGATCGAGGACATGGGCGACCACGCCGTCATCGCCAGCCCAGGCCTTGAGAACCCGATTTATGTCGGCCACGGCATCAGTACACGCGCCCAGGACAAACAGATCACCTATGCGATCCGTCCGGAAAAGTTGCTGATCGGCACTGAACTGCCCGAGCTGGAGCGCCCCGGCTATAACTGGGCAAAGGGTGTGGTACACGACATCGCCTACCTCGGCGGTCACTCGGTGTATTACATCAAGCTGCCGTCCGGCGGCGTGTTGCAGGCCTTCATGGCAAACACCGAGCGCCACGTGAAGCTGCCGACCTGGGAGGAAGAGGTGTTCGTCTACTGGTGGGATGACAGCGGCGTGGTGCTGCAAGCATGAGGCGCTCGCCCCTGAATACCGGGCGCCGGCTAGTCATTGGCGTGCCCTTCATCTGGCTGATGCTGTTTTTCCTGCTGCCGTTTGCCATCGTACTGAAGATCAGCTTTGCCGAAGCCGATGTCGCGATACCGCCGTATACCGACATCTTCGCCTATGCCGACCAGCAGCTTCAGGTGCTGATCAACCTGGGCAACTACATCTTCCTAAGTGAAGACGAACTGTATCTGGCAGCTTATCTGGGCTCGCTGAAGATAGCTTTCTTCAGCACGCTGCTCTGCCTGCTCATCGGCTATCCGATGGCCTACGCCATCGCCCGCGCGCGCAAGGATCTGCAGACCGTCCTGCTGCTGCTGATCATGATGCCGACCTGGACCGCCATCCTGATCCGCGTCTACGCCTGGATGGGCATTCTCAGCAGCAATGGTCTGCTCAACAGCCTGCTGCTCGGCGTGGGGTTGATCGACCGACCGCTGCAGATTCTAAATACGGACATCGCCGTGTACATCGGCGTGGTCTATTCCTACCTGCCGTTCATGATCCTGCCGCTCTACGCCAATCTGGTGAAGCACGACCCGAGCCTGCTCGAGGCCGCCTCGGATCTTGGCGCGCGCAATATCACCAGCTTTTGGAAGATCACCGTGCCGCTGTCAAAGAACGGCATCATTGCCGGCTGCATGCTGGTGTTCATTCCGGTGGTGGGCGAATTCGTCATTCCCGAACTGCTCGGCGGCCCTGAGACGCTGATGATCGGCAAGGTGCTGTGGCAGGAGTTCTTCAACAACCGCGACTGGCCGGTGGCCTCGGCGCTGGCGGTAGTGATGCTGGCGATCCTGCTGGTGCCGATCATCTTGTTCAACCGGAACCAAGCCAAGGAACTGGAGGGCAAGCTATGAGGCGCTGGAGCTTTTCCAACCTGATTCTGGTGCTCGGGTTGCTATTCATCTACCTGCCGATGGTGATTCTGGTCATCTACTCGTTCAATGCCTCGCGGCTGGTGACGGTGTGGGGCGGCTGGTCACTGAAGTGGTACGCCGGTCTGCTGGACAACTCCCAGCTGATGGGCGCGGTGATGCGCTCGCTGGAGGTCGCGGCCTATACCGCGGTTGCCGCGGTTGCCCTGGGCACCATGGCCGCCTTCGTCCTCACGCGCATCCCGGTGTTCCGTGGCCGCACGCTGTTCGGTGGCCTGGTCACCGCGCCGTTGGTGATGCCGGAGGTAATCACCGGTCTGTCGCTGCTGCTGCTCTTCGTGGCTATGGCGCAATTGGTCGGCTGGCCGGCACAACGTGGCCTGATGACCATCTGGATCGCGCATACCACGTTCTGCTCGGCCTACGTCGCAGTAGTGGTGATGGCTCGCCTGCGTGAGCTGGACCTGTCCATCGAGGAAGCGGCGATGGACCTCGGCGCGCGGCCGTGGAAGGTGTTCTTCCTGATCACCATGCCGATGATCGCACCCTCGCTGGCCGCTGGCGGCATGCTGTCCTTCGCGCTGTCGCTGGATGATCTGGTACTTGCCAGCTTCGTCTCCGGCCCCGGCTCGACCACCTTGCCGATGGAGATATTTTCCGCCGTGCGCATGGGCGTGAAGCCGGAGATCAACGCGGTGGCCAGCCTGATTCTGCTCAGCGTGTCGCTGGCGACGTTCCTCGCCTGGTACCTCACCCGTCGCGCCGAGAAGCGCCGTATCCGCGCGATGCAGCAGGCGATGGATGAAACCGCTGGCAATCCCACCTGGCGTCAGGTGATCGATAGCCGCAAGGCGCTGGTACCGCCGTCCGCGCATAGCTGACGGCAGGGACAGGCCCGGTAAGGCAACCTGCGAGTGCCGGGGCTGATGCGGAGTTTCGCTCCTTTCGAGCGGCGATGCTCCGTCTGAAGGCCGCGCCGCTGGCAACTTCAACCCTCTGCTGGAGGCCTTTGAAGTTGCCCAAACGCCCTGCCGGGCCGGGGCCGATCTGAAGCGCAGCACGAGCCGCTCCTGGCCCTGGTCCAGTGATCAGGGGCTGGCTCAGCGCTGCGCTTGCTCCTCCCGCAAAGCTTCTTCCACCTCGCGTTCCAGGGCATAGGCTGGGCGCTCAACGGCGCGATAGTCCAGCGTGTAGCGCCGCGCGAACTCGGCGACGCCCCATTCCAGATACTGTTCGACGTGCTTGAGCTCATGGGCCCAGAGGGCGACGTTGTCCTGTGCGTCGCGCTCGTGGCGGAAGACGATCACGTCGATCAACGTAACGGCGTTGACATCCGGATTACGCAGCAAGGTATTGCCGGCGTTCAACGCCATCTCGTCACCGACGCGGTAGTGAGCGGTTTCCAGCACAGCCAGATCGAAGAAGGGCTCGAGTTGCGAGCGGATGTGCAGCGGCATCGGCTCGACGCCGCCGGCGATCAGGCGGTCCCGCGACTGCTGGATCCAGTTCTGCAGCGCCAGCGTGGTCATGCGCTGCATGCGGTCGTATACGGCCTTGGTGTCGGTCGCCGAACCGGGTACGCACAGGCAGGTGCCGCTGAAGCAGATCGGTTGCTGGCCCGGCGGACAGACGATCTGTGCCGAAGCGGGTGTACTGACCAGTGCCACGAGCGCGAGCAACATGGCCATACGGCGAAGAAGCAGGATGCACGACACGCGAAGTCCTCGAAGGCGAGGGCGAGCCCCGGGCCGGTGCGCACTATAGCCGTATGCCCGGAGCTCGCGAAGAGGACCTTCAGATCACCGGCGATGCAGCGCTCACCACGCGCAGAGCCAGCCCCTCATAGGGGTCGAGGTTGAAGGTCAGCTCGCAGTTCTCGGTGAGGTCGCCTTCGACGCGCTCGTGGATGATGTCCACCACCGGGCCGGGCGCGACGCCGGGCAGGCAGACGGTTTCGCTGATGGTCTCGGCGCTGAAGTTCAGCGCGGTTATCTGCACGCCTTTGCCGGCCGGCAGCTCGTGAACCATGATCAGCAGTCCCGGCGCCTGCACATCGGGTATCAGGATCTGCTTGCTCGCGGCGATGTCGTAGGCCTGGCGCACGCTGAGGATGCGCTTGAGCTGGCAGGCGAACGAGCCCGTGGTCTGCAGCTGCTCGGCCAGGCTGCCGTATAGCGAACGCGCCTTCGGCAGCCCTTCTGCAGAGACGGCCGTCTCCGGTGCAAGATCAGCCAGGTCATAGCCGCCGCGGTTGATCCAGCGGGTGTCGCCATCGCCCATCAGGTGCTCGACCTCTTCAGCGGCCAGCGGCAGGGCGCCGACCAGATCCCAACCGGAGAGAGCGAACACGCCGGGCTGCATGGCATTGAACATCACCAGCAGGATATGCAGGCGCTGGACCTGTTCCACTTCCGCCGGCCCGATGGCGTCCAGATCACGGATGTTCAGCGCCGCCGTGATCACGCTCGCAGTCGTGCAGGCAACCCCATTGGTGACGAACTTGAGGTTGTAGGGTGCATGCTCGCCGGTCAGCCGTTCGTACAGCTCCTCGCGGATCAGCTCACGCAGATGCCCGCCAGGAAGCGTCTGGCCCTTGTAGTGGTAATGGTCGTAGGCATGCAGCGTCCAGAAATGCACCAGTTCCAGGGTCAGTTCATCGTGGTTCTGCAGTGCGTGGATCAGCGATGCCGGATCGATGCCGAAGGCGTGCACCTCGCGCAGCATCATGCGCAGGAACTCGGTGTCGCCGGTCACCAGCGCATGGTGGTAGGCCGGGCGGGTGATGAAATCGTAGGACAGGTCGGCGCCACCGTGGGACATGGCAGCAATATCGTCGATGGTCAGGTTCAGTTCCTGGAAGCTGAAACCGCCGGCCTTGCGGATCGCCCCCGCGAGCAGCTGGTTGCCGGTGACCGACAGCGGATGGCCCTCGGACCAGGCAGTGCCTTCGGCGCGCCGTTCGACACCGAGAAAGCCGTTGGCGTCCAGGCGCAGCATGCGCGCCCCGGCCACGTCGATGGCATGCAGGGCATCGCCGATGATCAGCTGCTGAGCAGCAAAAGTCGGGTCCAACCAGTTGAGCGACGGCTGGCCTTCCTTGAAGTAATGCAGGTAGACCCAGCGCCGCACCTTGCCGTCGACCCCGGTGACCTCGCCGGTGACGCTCCAGTCGGTGTCCTTGATGCCAGGCTCGAAGAAAATCACCCGCTGCAGCTGGCCGACGATGTAGTGCTTTTCGTGTAGCCGGTCTACCACCGGCGGCTCCAGGTTGACCGAATCGCGCCCCGCCGGGACATCGGGCAGCATTTCCCAGTCCTCCTCGCGGATCTCCACCATGTGGTAGAGCCCCGGGTAGTCGCCATAGGCCATTTCCGCGAGTCGGAAGTCGGCACCCTTGCCGGTATGCGCCGGAACGATGTCATCGATGACGATGGCGTTGTGCGCGGCGGCGACGCGGCTGAGCTGCAGCATTTGCTCTTCGGTACCCAGCTTCGGGTCGATGTCGAAACTGATGCGGTCGAAGTTGCCATCGATGGTTGGCGTGAACTCGCGTCCGCTCAGGCCGCCGGAGCGCTTCATCGGGCCGTTGTGGATACCCTGCACGCCGAGCTCGGAAAGCGCGCTCCACAGGCGATCATTTCCCAACGTCTCGAGCACCGAGCAGCCCTCGGGAGTGATGATCGCCGCCGGGTAGGCGGTGAACCACACCGAGCCGATGGCGCTGGCATCACGCGGGCGAGATTGGGCATAAGGCCGCTGCCAGAGCCGCGCCTGGCCGGCGTAAAGGCGCGACCGCTCGCGGGCCGCGTGCAACATGGACTGGTCGACCAGCCACTGGATATAGCTATTGTCTGGAGTAGTCATTCGACGTCGGTTCCCGCTGCGCTAAGGGAATAAATGTAGTCGTTTGAGTCGAGCGTCTCGGCATCGTTGCATCGAATTTGCCCGAACCGAGACTGCCGCTGCCTGGGAACCGAGCCACAGCTGGCGCCTCGAAATGCCCAGGCGATAGCATCCGCTACCCTACTGCCAGCCAATCGTGGAGTTTCGATAGTGCGTCTTCCCCTGCTTTCCGCGTGGCGATCGTTGTCCGGTTTCGGCCTGCTGCTGGGCACGCTGTTCTTTTGCGCGGCGCTGACGCCTTCGCTGGTGCCACGCTCGACCCTCAGCCAGGGCGTGCTGGCCGGCGCGGCACTGGCGGTCGGCTATGGCCTCGGTGTGCTCTGGCGCTGGCTGTGGCGCTATCTGGACCTACCGGAGCGGCCGGAGCACCTGCGCGAACGGGTCAATCTGGTGATTGCCGGCGTCTGCGTGCTTCTGGCGGGCTACTTTCTCAGCCAGGTCGCCGGCTGGCAGAACGCGGTTCGCGCTCTGATGGGTATGCCTCCGGTGAGCAGCGCGCACCTGATCGAGGTCGTCCTCACCGCGCTGGCGACCTTTCTCATTCTGCTGACGCTGGCACGTCTGTATCGGTTGGTGTCGCGTTTCGTTTCGCGCCATGCCGACCGCATCCTGCCGCGCCGGGTGGCCAATGTCATCGGCGTGCTGGTGGCGCTGGCGCTGTTCTGGTCACTGGCAACCGATGTTCTGGTGGCACAGACGCTGCGGGTGCTGGATGCCTCGTTCGCCCAGTACGACGCACTGATCGAGCCGGAAACGGCGCCGCCCGATTCGCCACTGAAAAGCGGCAGTGCCGCCTCCGCGCTGCGCTGGGAAGAGCTGGGCCGCACCGGTCGCGGATTCATCGGCTCCGGTCCTTCTGCGGCAGATATCTCAGCTATCAGCGGCCAGCCCGCGCTGGAGCCGATCCGCGTCTACGTCGGCCTGCGTGCGGCCGAAACGCCGCGCCAGCGCGCCCGTCTGGCGCTTAGCGAACTGCAGCGCAGCGGCGCCTTCGAGCGCTCGGTGCTGGTGGTGGTGACACCGACCGGTACCGGCTGGATCGATCCCGCGGCAATGAACGCCGTCGAGTATCTGCACCACGGCGACATCGCCAGCGTGGCGTTGCAGTATTCCTACCTGAACAGCCCACTGGCGTTGCTGGTAGAGGCCGACTACGGCCGTGATGTTGCCCGCGCATTGTTCGCCGAAATCTATGCCTACTGGACGCAGCTGCCACCCGAGCGCCGACCGCGTCTGTATCTGCACGGGCTGAGCCTCGGCGCCCTGCATTCGCAACGCTCGTGGGAACTGCACGAGCTGCTCGGCGACCCCATCCATGGTGCACTGTGGAGCGGACCGCCGTTTCGCAGCGACCTGTGGCGCAGCCTCACCGACAGTCGCAACGAAGGCAGCCCGGAGTGGCGCCCGCAGTTCCGCGATGGCCGCTTCGTGCGCTTCATGAACCAGCAGGGCACACCAGAGCCCGCCGATGCACCCTGGGGGCCGATGCGCCTGCTCTATCTGCAGTATGCCAGCGACCCCATCACCTTCTTCGACCACCGCTATGCCTGGCGCCGGCCGGATTGGCTGGCCGAGCCGCGCGGGCCGGACGTGTCGCCGTCGCTGCGCTGGTTTCCGCTGGTGACGATGCTGCAGCTCGCCGTGGACATGGCGGTGACCACACCGACGCCGCCCGGCTATGGGCACGTGTACGCGCCGGCCGATTATGTCGATGCCTGGTGGATCGTCAGTGCCCCGACAGGCTGGAGCGAAACCGCGCTGCAGCGACTGAAGCAGCATCTGGCCCATGAGCTGGCCAGCGCCGCCGGGGAGGACAGCGAAGAAGCCGCCTACGGCAACCGCGGTGGCTGAGCTGCACGCGCAGTTCGTGCCCCGGCACGCCGTGGTCGACCCCGCAGCCGACGCCAACCCAGCAGCACGCCGCTGATGGCGATCACCAGCATGCCGCCGCTGAACGCCAGCAGCAGGCCGTCGCGCAGCAGCGGCCGTTGCAGCAAGGGCAACCAGTCCCAACTGTGCAGCAGCTTGAACACCCAGCGCACGGCACGCCGACGCTGGTCCAACCGCTCGATCACGGTGCCGCTGTAGGGGTCGATATGCAGCCAGGTCGCAGCCGGGTCGTCGAAGCGTACCCGCAGCATCGGCAGCCGTCGCGGCAGATGGCTGTAGAGGCTGGGTTCGCCGCGGGCGTAGTAGTGGAAGTCTTCCTGCTCGATCCATTCGAAGCGCAGTTGCTGTTTGGGCCAGGCCTGGCGGACCTCGCGCTCCAGCAGGGCGCGCTCAAGGCGTTCCTGCGCCGGCCCGGCGGATGCTGCGGGCAGAATGCGCGTCTTGCCCCTGGCATCGAGGCCGACCAGATAGGGCTGCTCGCCGAGCATCTGCCACTGCAGCTCCACCGCTTCGATACCAGCCGCGCGGAATCGCGGCAGTACGGAGGCAAGATCCGTATCCAGCGCTTCGGCATTTAGCGGCGCTTGCCGTAGCGCGACGGCATCGATGGTCGAACGTTTCTCGAACAGACCCCAGGGCTCCATCGACAGCATGCCGCTGACCAGCCAGACCAGCAGCACGACGCCGACCAGCAGCCCGCCGACGTGGTGCACGCGGCCAGCGCCGACCGGGTAGGGCGACCGCGAGCCGCTGCGGTAACGCCCGGCGAAGCGCCAGCGCAGCAGCCCGATCAGCATGCCCAGCAGCACCAGCACCGCGGCGAGCAGCGCACCGTAGACCAGCGCCACTGACCAGACCGCCTTGGGTAGCGCCTCACGCAACGGATAGAGCCAGTGCAGCCACGCGCCCAGCAGGTTCCAGGTACGCTCGTGGGCAGTGGCGTCGCGAACCACCAGCCCGGTATGGCTGGAGACGTACAGCAGTCGGCCTTCGTTATCGTCCGCCTGCAGACGATACAGCGGCCGCTCGCGGGCCAGAGCGTGGTTACGCGTCCAGGCGTCTTCCTCGACCCGATCGAGCAGTCGCACCTCGGCGCCACCAGCGAACTGCCGCGCACTGGCCAGTGCCTCGGCGGCGGCTATGTGCTCGATGCGCTTGCCACTGCGCGCATCGACCGCCAGCAGCGGGCCGTCGCCGTAATCCAGCAGATAGCGTGGCCCGCCGCCGGCGCCCGTCAGGCGCAGGCTGAGCGGTGTACGCGGGTCATCGCTGGCCGCGAGTGCCACGCCTGGTGCGATGCAGCAGCCAGCACTCAGCGGCTTCAGGCGTGACAGATGCTCTTCTGGTGTCAGCTTGGGATAAGCGACAAAGAGCATCACCACGCCGCTGACGATCCAGAGCAGGACGAAGAGGCCCAGCCCAATGCCCAGCCAGCGATGCGCCAGGTAAAGATAGCGTTTCATGCCGGTCAGAAGTCCAGAGTCACGGCTGCGTATAGCGCCCGGCCGGCACCCGGCGCATGCAAGGTCTCTGCGCCGTCGTACCAGACGTACTCGTAGTAGCGATCGGTGAGGTTTTTCAGCTGCAGGTCGAGCCCCAGCTGGTCGGTCAGCTGATAGCTGGCGCCCAGGTTAAACAGCACGTAGCCGCCGTACTTGCCCTCGGTGTTTTCCCGCTCCAGGTAGTAGTCGGTCTGGCCGTTGAGCCACCCGCTGAACTGCAGCGCAGGCGTTGCCTGGTAGGTGGCTCCGGCCGAGTAAAGCCGCTGCGGCACGTGGTCGATCTCCTGGCCCTGGCTGGCCGGCAGGCTAGGGTCAGCCTTCTCGATTTCCGAGAACTGCCAGGAGTGGGCCAACCACAGGCTCAAGTCGGTATTGGGATAGAGGTTCAGCTGGGCGTCGTAGCCCCAGCGGCGTGTTTGCCCGAGGTTCTCCGACTCGCCGCTGGGGTCGTTGAGCCGGCGCCTTACCTCGTCCGAGGCCACCTGCTCCCAGTAAGCGATGCGGCCGTCGATCCAGTGGGCCGGGCTGAACTTGATACCGGTCTCCCAGCCATCGTTGATCGACGGCGCCAGATCGCTGGTGCGTGGCGGCACCTTGTAGGCAGCCGCGCCGGTGCCGATCTGGAAGGTCCGGCCCCAGTTGCCGTAAAGGCTAAGCTGCTCAATGGGGGTGTAGATCAGACTGATCTTCGGCTGCTCGATGCTGCCGTAGTCATTGATCGCGTAATCGTTTCCGCTCAACTCGTCGGTGTAGTCGCCGCGGATGCGATCGACCCGAAACGCCGGGATCAGCTTCAGCGATTCGACCGGCTGGATGACCGCCTGCAGGTAGGCACCGTAGCTGTTGTAGTCGAAGCGCTGGTCGCGGGTCTGTGTCACGACTTGGCGCTCGATGGTGGTGTAGCGTTCGCTGCGGTTGCGCTGCTGTTCGGTGTCCAGGCCACCTTCGAGGGCCAGATCGTAAAGCCAGGACACGTCCGGACGGTAGGTCAGCGAGGTGCGCGCACCATAGTGCTTCTCCTCGGTGGTGCGGCGCTGTTGCGGCTGTGCCTGGGAAAAACGCACCCAGCGGTCATCGTCCAGGGTGTTGAGCCAGACCTTGGTTGCCCACGACAGATCGCCCGTCAGCTCGCTGTCCAGATGCAGGCTGAGCTGGTTCATGCGCCGTTCACCCATGTCGCTGGCCGACAGCGCGTAGGACTGCCTTGGGGAATGCCGCGCATCCTCGCGGGACAGATAGCCGGGCTCGTCCGCCTCGGCCTCGTAGTGTCTGGCGATCAGGCCGAGGCGCCAGCTACCGGCATCCGGCGTGTAGAACCATTTGCCGGACAGGCTGGTGCGCTCGCTGCCGGCGTGGTCGCGGTAGCCGTCGCTTTTCTGCTGGCCGATGAAGTAGTTCTGCGTCCAGTTGCCGATTTCGATGCCCTTGGCCAGCTGCAGCTCCTGGGTGTCGTAGCTGCCGTAGCGCAGCCGCGCCTTGCCGTAGTCGCCGCCAATACGCGACTGCACCGCGACATTGCCGGCGATGTTGTACATGCCGTAGCGCGGATCGTTGGTGCCACGCACCACCTCGATACCATCGATTTCCAACGGGAACAGCATGTCCAGGTAAGGCATGTTGCCGTCGTTGCTATTGCTCGGGATGCCATCGATCAGCAGCTTGACCGCGTTGACCTCACCTTCGCCATTGAAGCCACGAAAGGACAGCTTTCCGGAGCTGGTGCCCTGGCCGAATTCGGTGAGCATCACCCCCGGCGCGCGACGAAACAGCTCCCAGCTGTAGAGCACCGGTTGTTGTTCGAGGATGTCACCGCCGAGCAGATCGACCGAACTGATCACGCTGCTGGTCGGCAGGCCGCCACCCGACTGGGTGGCGGTGACGGTGCTGCTGCCCAGCGACAAAGCGGAGGCGGCGCTATCGGCAAGACTTGCCGGCAGATGAACAGCGGACAGGGCCGCGATAAACAGACGGGGCAGCGCAAAGCGCCTCCGAGGGCGCGCAGAATGGTCGAGCATCTCGCATGTTCCTTGTGCAACAGGCATGGCCATACGGCGCGTAGCCGCAGGCAGACGCCAACACGCAACCATCGGCTGGTGCAGGCAGTTCAGGCGTGGCAACGAGGGGTGACGCCAGCGGCGTCAGGCGAGGGGAGAGGCGCGAGGATTGAGGGCCGGCCACTGTTGCCGTGGCGACGGTCGATGGGCGCGAGCTTCGACAACGAGCACCAGACGCCCGCGAATTTCTTGCGGCAACAGCGGTGATGCACCGGGCAACACTGCCAGGCCAATCGAGCCGGCGCAGCAGCAGCATGGGGGCATCCCGCCATGCGTGCCCGGCTCATGCTCGCCATGGGCTGCTGACCCGTGCAGCGCGTGTGACTGCTGGACCTGCGCCTGCATCAGCGGACAATGGCCGCTCCAGCCGAGCAGGCGTTTGCTCTCCGCTGGCAACATGCCCGACAGCGGCATGCTCAGCAGATGGATCAGCAGGGCGAGGCTGGCGAGCCAGGCGGGGAGTCGGCGGCAGTTCATCGGCAGTCCGATAGGGCGCAGTTGCGAATGGCGTTCATGGTAGGAACGACTATCAGCAAAAAGAGTTGCGCAAACTCAAGATTGTTCGTCAGTCGCGTCGCTACTCGCTGCCGGCGCAACACGCCAGGCAGCGAGGGCAGCAGAATCAGCGGGCTTCGAGCAGGGCCTGGGCCGCGTCGGCGGGCTGGCCGGCCAGCTGGCGCTGGGTCTGTTTCTGTTGCTTGTAGGCCAGTGCAGCGGCGGGCACCGGTGTCACGGTGCCGGTTTCCAGCCACTTCTTCAGGCGGTTGGCGTCGGCCATATGAGTGTATTTGCCGAACGCGTCGAGGACCACGAATGCCACGGGGCGTTGCTTCATGGTGGTGCTCATCACCAGGCAATGACCGGCGGCGTTGGTAAAGCCGGTCTTGCTCAGCTGAATGTCCCAGTTGTTCTTGCGCACCAGCGCGTTGGTATTGCGAAAACCCAGGGTGTAGTTCGGCTTGCGGAAGGCCACTGTCTTCTCGTCGGTGGTGCTGAACTGTTGGATCAGCGAGTACTGACGGCTGGCGCGGATCAACTTGACCAGATCATTGGCGCTGGAGACGTTGCGCTCCGAGAGGCCGGTCGGCTCGACGTAGTGCGTGCGGGTCATGCCCAACGCCCGCGCCTTGGCGTTCATCGCCTGGATGAACGCCGGGTAACCGCCCGGATAGTGGTGGGCGAGGCTCGCGGCTGCGCGGTTCTCGGAAGACATCAGGGTCAGCAGCAGCATCTCGCGGCGGCTGATCTCGCTACCGATGCGCACGCGGGAGAACACGCCCTGCATTTCCTTGGCATCGCGGATGGTAATCGGCAACGCCTGATCCAGCGGCAGCTTGGCGTCCAGAGCCACGATAGCGGTCATCAGCTTGGTCACCGAGGCGATTGGCACGACCATGTCGGGATTGCTGGAATAAAGGATCTCATTGGTATTCAGATCGACCAGCAGCGCACTGCCGGAAGCGAGTTCCTGGACGGTCGGCTTGGCGGCCTGGGCATGGATAGCCGGCAACGAGGCCAGGCAGGCGAACAACACGCTGGCGAGGGTACGACGAAAGTTCACGATGGGTTTTTCCCCGCGATGGTAGGGCGAAATGCGCTGAATGCGACGTGGTAGACGTTACGCCAGTATAGGGAATCGCCCGCAGACTCGCCTCTTCCCGATGAACGGTTCGTCGGAAGTAGCAGGGCCGGAGCAGCCGTGCGCCGATCCGGCCGGCGTCGCACTCGAAAATCGGACCGCACCTCTGCCTGTTTTCGGAGTCAAACAACCACACTTACCGAGGGGAGGTCATACCATGTCCCGTTTCAGCCGCAAATCCACCACCCGCGAAGAAGTCCAACACGAGATCGACAGCCTGATGCGTGCGCTCGATGAGCTCAAGCACGATGCCGCCCACGATTCGCGCAAACGCCTGAGTGCACTGCGTTCGCGTGCCGAGTCGCTCTGGCACGACAACGACTGGGACGAGCATTACGCCGACCTGTCCAAGCGCACCCGTGAGGCCAGCCGCGCCGCACGCGAATGCGCCAAGGAGCATCCGCTGGGCACCTTGGCCTTGGCCGCCGGCGCCTTTGCCGTGATCGGTTATTTCATCACTCGACGCTAATCCGCGACCGTCATGCTCAACGCAGAAACGTCACGGTTGAAGTTCGCTCTCTATGGCGCGCATGACGACCTGGGGAACGCGCTGCTGGTGGAGCTACTCAGCCGCCAGCATGAGGCCGTGGCGCTGCTCGAGGATCTCAATTCGATATCGGCCCGGCCAGGTCTGCGGACCAAGCCGGGCGATCCGTTCGATGCAATGCGCGTCAGCGAGAGCGTGGCCGGAATGGACGCGGTTATCTGCCTGTTCCAGACACCTCGTCTGCCGGCTGCCGACGCTGTTACTGGCGAGTCGCCCAGACGGGATTTCTACCAGGCCGTAGAGTCGCTGTTAATCGGGCTGGAGCGCGCCAAAGTAAAGTGCCTGGTTCTGATTGCCGACTTTCCGGCGATCGAGCTGCAGCCAGAGGTCGAAGCGGCGCTGCAGCGGCTCGTTAACCATCCGCTGCACTGGACGTTGGTGGATGCCCCTTCAGCGGGCAATCAATTGAGCGTCGAAGCGTTGGCCGAAGCCGCTGGCAAGGGCGAAGCCAACCCATATCGGGAATTGCAGCGCATCGCCGCCGGCATCGTCGACGAACTGGAACGCCCCCAGCACATCCGTCAGCGCATCCACTTCAGCGGCTAGCGCAACTGACGGCGCAGCTCACTCAGCACTGGCCCAGTGTCTGGGCGCACGCCGCGCCAGAGTTCGAAGGCTTCCGCCGCCTGCTCCACCAGCATACCCAGACCATCACGGGTGGTCGCACCCAGCGCGGCGGCCCAATGGCAGAACGCCGTGGGCTTGGCCGCGTACATCATGTCGTAGCAGAAGGTATGACCTGGCTGGATCAGGCTGTCGGCCAGCGGTGGCAGTTCGCCGCCGAGGCTGGCCGAGGTGCCATTGATGATCAGGTCCACCGGCGCGGCGAGATCGGCGAATGTACTGGCGGACAGCGAGCCCAGTTCAGCGAACTCCTGTACCAGCTGTTCAGCCTTGCTCGGTGTGCGGTTGGCGATGATCAGCGCGGCGGGCTTCTGCGCCAGTAACGGCTCGAGAACGCCCCGTACCGCACCGCCGGCGCCCAGCAGCAGAATGCGCCGACCGGCCAACGTCACGCCGGCATTCAGTAGATCGCTCACCAGCCCGGCACCGTCGGTGTTGTCACCGAGCAGGCGCCCGCCATCGAGCTTCTTCAGGGTATTCACCGCGCCGGCACGGCGCGCGCGCTCGGTCAGCTGATCGGCCATCCGGTAGGCCTGTTCCTTGAACGGTACGGTGACATTGGCCCCCAGGCCGTCATGAAAGAATGCACGCGCGAACGCAGGGAAGTCATCCAGGGGCGCCAGCAGCGCCTCATAGCTGAGCACTTGGCCGGTCTGCACCGCGAACAACGCGTGAATCTGCGGTGACTTGCTGTGGCCGATGGGGTTGCCGAAGACGCCGTAGCGGTCCATCCAATACCTCTGCATCAATCTGTTCTGAGGGCGTTGCGGGCAGGCAAGGCGCGCCGAACTAGGCCTGCTCGGCAAGCCAGTCGCGGTCCTGCAGGAAGTACTCGGTCAGCCGCGCTTCCGGCGAGCCCGGTTCGGGATGCTTGTCGTAGCCCCAGGCCACTTGCGGCGGCAGCGACATCAGGATGGATTCGGTACGCCCGCCCGACTGCAGGCCGAACAGGGTGCCGCGGTCGTAGACCAGGTTGTACTCAACGTAGCGGCCGCGGCGCAGCAGCTGAAACTGCCGCTCGCGCTCGCCGAACGGCGTGGCCTTACGCCGCTGAACGATGGGCAGGTAGGCGTCGAGGTAGGCGTCGCCGACTGCGCGCATGAAGGCGAAACTGGTGTCGAAATCCCACTGGTTCAGGTCGTCGAAGAACAGGCCGCCGACACCACGCGGTTCGTTGCGGTGCTTGATGTGGAAGTAGCGATCGCACCATTCCTTGTAGCGCGGATAGACATCCGCACCGAACGGCGCGCAGGCATCCCGCGCGACCCGGTGCCAGTGCACGCAATCTTCTTCGGCGCCGTAGTACGGAGTCAGGTCGAAGCCGCCGCCGAACCACCAGACTGGTTCCTCGCCTTCCTTCTCGGCGATGAAAAACCGCACGTTGGCGTGGGAAGTCGGCACGTAGGGATTGTGCGGGTGGATCACCAGCGACACACCGAGTGCCTCGAAGCCGCGCCCGGCCAACTCCGGCCGATGCGCGCTGGCCGACGGCGGGAGGCTGTCGCCATGCACGTGGGAGAAGTTCACCCCGCCTTTCTCGATCAGCGCACCGTTCTCGATCACCCGGGTCCGGCCACCGCCGCCGCCGGGTCGCGTCCAGGCATCTTCGGCGAAGCGCGCGCCGCCGTCTTCGGCCTCCAGCGCAGCGCAGATACGGTCCTGCAGATCGAGCAGATAGGCTTTGACGGCTTCGGTCCTGTGGTTCACGAAATCACCTTGCGAATGACCGCACGCAGCCTTGAGGCAAGGCTGAGCGGTGCTTGAAACGGGGTCGGCCGGCAAGCATAGCATCCAGCCGATTGACGAACGCAGCCCCGACGGGTTGGATAGGCGCTCTTTCAATGACCAGGAGCCAGACATGTCCCAGCGCATTCAATTCAGCCGGCACGGCGGTCCGGAAGTTCTGGAACAGGTCGATGTGCCGCTCAGCGCGCCGGCTGCGGGTGAAGTGCGAGTGCGCAACCATGCCATCGGCCTGAACTTCATCGACACCTATTTCCGCGGCGGTCTGTATCAACCGCCGAGCCTGCCATCCGGGCTGGGCACCGAGGGTGCCGGCGTGGTCGAAGCAGTGGGCGAGGGCGTGCAGAACCTGCAGCCGGGTGACCGGGTCGCCTACGCCACCGGCCCGCTGGGCGCCTATGGCGAGCATCACACGCTGCCGGCACGGCATCTGGTCAAACTGCCGGATTCGATCAGCTTCGAGCAGGCCGCCGCGGTGATGCTCAAAGGCCTGACCTGCCAGTACCTGCTGCGCCAGGTCCATCCGTTGCAGACCGGCGAGATCGTGCTGTTCCATGCCGCGGCAGGCGGCGTCGGGTCCATCGCCTGCCAGTGGGCGCGAGCCCTGGGCGCTCAACTGATCGGCGTGGTCGGTTCCGCGGAGAAAGCCGAGCGGGCAAAGGCCCTGGGTGCCTGGGCCACGATCGATCGCACCGGTGAAGACGTGGTGCAGCGCGTTCTGGAGCTCACCGACGGCAAGAAGTGTCCGGTGGTCTATGACTCGGTGGGAAAGGACAGCTGGGAAACATCGCTGGACTGCGTCGCCCCGCGCGGCCTGCTGGTCAGCTTCGGCAACGCGTCCGGCGCCGTCACCGGGGTGAATCTGGGCGTGCTGGCGCAGAAAGGCTCGCTGTTCGTCACCCGGCCGACGCTGGCCGGTTACGCCGACACACCGGAGCGTCTGCAGGCCATGGCCGACGAACTGTTCGAGATGATCGGCAGCGGCAAGATCCAGGTCGAGATCGGCCAGCGCTACGCACTCAGCGATGCCGCCGAAGCGCAGCGCAAGCTGGCGGCAGGGGAAACCACCGGATCGACCATTCTGCTGCCCTGATGGGTTGCCGACTGCTCCACTATGATGCGGACTGGAGCAGCCGTGCAGAAAAGCTGGCCGTCAGGCAGGACGAATGACGTCGCCGCTACGCAGATCACGGATGACGCTGGGATTGCGTCGCCCACCCAACGGCCCGGTAAACACCGCGTCGAGCTGCTGTGGGAAGTATTGCTCCACCCGCAGCCGCGAACGCGCTGCGGGACGGCCCGCTGGATTGGCCGAGGTTGACACCAGCGGCCCAGTCAGCGCGCACAAGCGCGCAACTAGCGGGTGGTCCGTGACCCGCAAGGCGACGCTATCATGGCGCCCGGTGATCCACTCCGGCAGGCGGCCGCGGTGCGGCACCAGCCAGGTGTTCGGCCCCGGCCAGGTGCCGGCCAGTCGATCGAGCCAGCGCTCGGGCAGATCATCCAGCAGGAAATCGAACTGCTCGATGGCGTCAGCAATGAGGATCAAGCCCTTCTCCACCGGCCGTTCCTTGAGCGCCAGCAGTCGCATCACCGCATCTTCGTCCCAAGGGTCACAACCCACACCCCAGACTGCTTCGGTCGGGTAGGCGATCACTCCGCCAGCACGGACCACCCGCGCCACCTGCTGCACACGCCAATCGCCGATCATGCCGACCTCTGCCTGGATGAAAAGCCGGCAGTGTACCCAAGCCATATGTCGCCGAGCAGGGGGGCTGACCGGCTGATTCGCAACAGGCTGCAACAGGAAATTCCTTTTCGCATACGGGAAGTACGCAGCGGGCGAGCGGTTTTGCCGGGCGACGGTGATGAGATCACGCTGAGCCGTAGCTATGAAGCCGCCTAGCAGGTAATGACCGACCAAAGCCCGTTATCGCAGGCGACCAACCCATCGACTTCCAGCTCGGTCAACTGCGCCAGCACCTGCCCGAGCGGCTGGTCGAGCGCCATTGCCAATGCTTCGCTGCTGCGTGACGCCGCCAGCAGCTCACGCAGCAGCGGATTGTCCGCCTGCGACGGCGGCGGCGTTTCGCCAGCCAGCGGCTCGATGCGCTGCCAGCCACGCAGGGCTTCGAGCACATCCTCGACCGATTCAACCAGCGCCGCGCCCTGGCGAATGAGCTGATGGCAACCTCGGGCGCCGGGATGATGGATCGAGCCGGGGATCGCATAGACCTCGCGGCCCTGCTCGGCAGCGAGTCGCGCGGTGATCAGCGAACCACTGGAGGGGCTCGCCTCGACCACCAGCACGCCCAGCGACAGGCCACTGATGATGCGATTGCGCCGCGGAAAGTTGCTTGCCTGCGGCGGGCAGTCCAATGGCAACTCGGACACCAGCGCCCCACCTCCTTCGACGATCTGCTGGGCAAGGCCGACATGACGCTGCGGATACAACCGTGCGATTCCGGTACCGAGCACCGCGACGGTCTTGCCGCCGACATCCAGCGCGCCCTGATGCGCGGCGCCGTCAATGCCCAAGGCAAGCCCACTGGTGATGACGAAGCCTGCGCCGGCCAGGCTGCGGGAAAAGGCCCGGGCATTGTCGAGGCCGTTACGCGATGCGCGACGGCTGCCGACCATTGCCAGCTGCGGCCGCTCTAGCAATGACGGGTCGCCGGCGATAAACAGTAACGGCGGGGCGTCCGGCAGCTCAGCCAGCAAGGCCGGGTAATTCGGATCATCCCAGCAAAGCAGGTGCCGGTCCGGCTGCTCGAGCCAGGCAAGAGCAGCGCTGGCACGTTCACGGATTTCGGCACTTCGCCGCGGCTCGGCACAGGTCGCCGGCAGCCCCAGGGAGCGCCAGGCGCTGGCTGGCGCACTCAGCGCCGAAGCAGCATCGGGAAAGGCACTGACCAGCTTGCGCAGACGGCGCGGGCCAAGATCGGGCAGCAAATGCAGACGCAACCGAGCATCGAGTTCGGCTGGGGAAATGGCAGGCATGGGCGAGCACTCCTTGTCTCGTTACACCGCATCCTTGCGATGGCTGATCACAGCATGAAAAAGCCCCGCATTCGCGGGGCTAGTTGTTTCAGGGATTACGAACCTTGTCCTTCACCGCCAGAGAACGAGTCGCCTGCAGTACCAGGCCGTAGCTGAGCTTGTCGTAGGTGCGGAATACCATCAACAGGCCGGAGCGTTCATCCGGAATCTTCACATTTTCGCCAGTCACGCGGTCACGAACGGTCTCGCCGGTCTTGTAAACCGCCAACACGTTGCCATCCTTCAGGCCGTCGCGAGCCCCCTTGTTCAGCGTGACCACATCGAACTGGCCGATCTGGGTAACTCCGCGCGGCACGTCGAGGATCACGCCTTCAACATCGGTGGCTGGCGCGCTGGGCATGAAGGTGGAGTTGACTGCACGCTCTTCGCCCGGGAACAGGCGATCACCGATGCGCGCTTCCTGGGTGGTACGGGTCAGCTGCATGGTGGCGATATCGCCTTCGATCTCGACGATCTCGACGGTGCCAACGTCATCGGCGTTGATGCCGAGGAACTCGCCGCTGTCCGGATCGACGTAGGTCTTGCCCTGGCGGAAGATGCCATAAGCCGGCATGTTGGCCTCGAAACTGCCGCGGCCGTAGATGCGATCACCGGCGCCGCTGATCACTCGCTCGGCGTTTCCGGCGACGATATAAGGCGCGCCCTGGAACTGCTCTGCGCTATCGATGATGCGGTTGCTCAGCAGGAAGCTGTTGATCGCCTCCAGCGGAATGGTCGGAATGGCTTCGGCCATCGGCGTGGTACGCACGGTCGGAGACAGCTTGATGGTGCCCCGCGAAGCGCCGCGGTCGAGTACCAGTCGCGGCTGGCCGTCGACGTAGACCAGACTCAGGGTGTCACCGGGGTAGATCAGATGAGGATTGGAGATTTGCGGATTGGCATGCCACAGCTCAGGCCATTTCCACGGCTCACGTAGAAAGCGGCCGGAAATGTCCCAGAGTGTGTCGCCCTTCACCACGGTATACCGCTCCGGGTGATTGTCCTTGAGCTGCACCGCGGCCTGGGCGAGCCCGCCGACGGCCACCAGCAGCAGGGCGAGTAGTGATTTCCTCATGTGGTGAATCCCTTTATTATGTGCCTTCACGTAAAGCGCCCTAGCGCCGCGGAACCCTTTTGGATCGCGGCATTAAGCCGTTTTCCATGCTGCTCGGCATCTTAGCAGCGGCTTTTGACTTTATTCCATAAGTGCATCACAAACGCATATGGCCATTCTGAACATCCTTGAATTTCCCGATCCGCGGCTGCGCACCATCGCCAAACCGGTGGATGTGGTCGATGACGGTATCCGTCAGTTGATCGACGACATGTTCGAGACCATGTACGAGGCTCCAGGCATCGGCCTGGCCGCGACACAGGTCAATGTGCACAAGCGCGTGGTGGTGATGGACCTGTCCGAAGACAGGTCCGAGCCGCGAGTTTTCATCAACCCAGAATTCGAATCGCTGACCGACGAGATGGACCAGTACCAGGAAGGCTGCCTGTCGGTACCGGGCTTTTACGAAAACGTCGATCGCCCGCAGAAAGTGCGGATCAAGGCGCTGGATCGTGATGGCAAGCCTTACGAGATGGTCGCCGAGGGTCTGCTCGCGGTGTGCATCCAGCACGAATGCGATCACCTCAACGGCAAGCTGTTCGTCGATTATCTCTCCAGCCTCAAGCGCGACCGGATCAAGAAGAAGCTGGAAAAGATCCACCGTCAGCAGGCTTGATTTCCGAACCTCAAAGGCTTGCTATAACAGGCTGAGTGAAAACGTCGCGAGCGAAGGTTAGGCAAGGACTAGGCGTCCCCGCAAAAACAGGCGAGGAAGCGGAGTTTACGGGTTGTAAATGAGCATTCCGAGCCTGGTTTTAACGCTGCATTAACCGAGCGCAGCAGTTTTCAGTCGCCTGTGCCGCAGGCCTTCTTCTCAGCGAGCCCCCATGACTCAGCCCTTGCGCATCGTTTTCGCCGGCACCCCGGAATTCGCCGCTCAGCATCTGCAGGCCCTGCTCGATGCGGGCAAATCGATCGTTGCCGTCTACACCCAGCCGGATCGCCCCGCCGGACGCGGCCAGAAGCTGATGCCCAGCCCGGTCAAGCAACTCGCCGTGCAGTACGGCATTCCCATATTTCAACCGCAGACCCTGCGCGATCCGGCCGCACAGACGGAGCTGGCGGCGCTGCAGGCAGATCTGATGGTCGTGGTCGCCTATGGGTTGATCCTGCCGCAGGCGGTGCTCGACATGCCGCGCCTGGGCTGCATCAACAGCCATGCCTCGCTGTTGCCACGCTGGCGCGGTGCCGCACCGATCCAGCGTGCGATTGAAGCCGGCGACAGCGAATCCGGTGTCACCGTGATGCAAATGGAAGCCGGTCTGGATACCGGACCGATGCTACTCAAGGTACATACGCCAATATCCTCCGAGGACACCGGCGGCACGCTGCACGACCGTCTCGCCGAGCTCGGCGCGCAGGCGGTGGTGCAGGCCGTCGACGCACTGGCTGCCAGTTCGCTGGTGCCCGAAGCCCAGGACGACAGCCTGGCCACCTATGCGCACAAGCTGAGCAAGGACGAGGCGCGCGTCGATTGGACCCGCCCGGCCGTCGATCTGGAGCGGCTTATCCGTGCGTTCAACCCATGGCCAATCTGCCATAGCACGCTCGCTGGCGAGGCTTTGAAGATCCATGCCGCTCGTCTAGCTGAAGGACAGGGCGAGCCGGGCCGAATCCTCGAAGCGAGCAAGGACGGGCTGACCGTTGCCTGTGGCGAAGGCGCCTTGTCGCTGAATCGTCTGCAGCTGCCCGGAGGCAAGCCGCTTGGCTTCGGCGACCTGTACAACAGTCGCCGCGAGCAGTTCGCGCCCGGCCTGGTACTTGGTCAATGAACCCGCGCCTGGCCGCCGCCCGGGCGCTGAGCGTCGTGCTCTCCGGCAAGGCCTCGCTGGGCAGCAGCCTGCCCGAAGTGCTGGGCAAAGTGGACGCCCGCGACCGCGGCCTGACCCAGGACCTGGCCTTCGGCACTGCACGCTGGTATCCGCGCTTGGCAGGGTTGGCCGACAAGCTGCTACAAAAGCCATTCAAGGCCGCCGATCGCGATGTCGAAGCGCTGCTGCTGGTGGGCCTGTACCAGCTGTACTACACCCGCATTCCGGCCCATGCGGCCATCGGCGAAACGGTCGGTTGCGTCGACAAACTGAAGAAGCCCTGGGCCAAGGGCCTGCTCAACGCCGTGCTGCGGCGTGCCCAGCGCGAAGGCGAAGCCCTGCTGGCCGAACTCGAACACGACCCGGTGATCCGCGTTGCCCATCCGCGCTGGCTGCAGAAGGCGCTCAAGTCCCACTGGCCAGAGCATTGGGAAGCCATCTGTGCGGCTAACAACGCGCATCCTCCGATGGTGCTGCGGGTCAATCGTCGCCAGATCAAGCGTGACGAATATCTGGCCGAACTGCAAAACGCCGGCATCGAAGCCTACCCCTGCGAGTTCAGCGAAGACGGGATCCGTCTCGCTACCCCCTGCGATGTGCATCAGCTGCCAGGCTTTACCGACGGGCAGGTCAGCGTGCAGGACGAAGCCGCCCAACTCGCCGCCTCGCTGCTCGACCTCGCGCCAGGTCAGCGTGTGTTGGACGCCTGCTGCGCACCGGGAGGCAAGACCTGCCACCTGCTTGAACGTGAACCTCAGCTGGCCGAGCTGATCGCATTGGACCTGGAGCCCAAGCGCCTGGTCCGAGTACGCGAAAACCTCGATCGCCTGCAACTGAGTGCGCAACTGGTCGCTGACGATGCCCGCGCCACCGAGCGCTGGTGGGACGGCAAGCCGTTCCAGCGCATCCTGCTTGATGCGCCCTGCTCCGCTACGGGCGTGATCCGCCGGCATCCGGACATCAAGCTGACCCGCCAGGCCGATGACATCGCTCCCCTTGCCGTGCTGCAGGGCGAAATGCTCGACGCGCTGTGGCCGACGCTGGAGGTCGGTGGGGTGCTGCTCTATGCCACCTGTTCGGTGCTGCCGACCGAGAACCGCGAGGTGATCGCTGCCTTCCTCGAACGTACGTTAGGAGCCCGCGAACTGGCCCTACCAGGCAGCTTCGGCCTGACGCAGCCGCATGGCCGGCAGCTGCTTCCGCAGGAGAACGGCCACGATGGCTTTTACTATGCCAAGCTGATCAAGATCGCGGCGCAACCACGTGATCTTTAATGCGTAAGCCGATCCCTAGCGCCCCGCGCTTGGGCCCAACATGGAAGCGGCGGCTGTAGTCCGCCTCTCAGGAGTGATCGCGTGAAGATCATCATTCTCGGTGCCGGCCAGGTCGGTGGCACCCTTGCCGAACACCTCGCCAGCGAAGCCAACGACATCACCGTAGTGGACACCGACGGCGACCGCCTGCGCGATCTCGGCGATCGCCTGGACATCCGCACCGTCCAGGGACGCGGCTCCTTTCCCACGGTGCTGCGCCAGGCCGGCGCAGACGATGCCGACATGCTGGTGGCGGTGACCAACAGCGACGAGACCAACATGGTCGCCTGCCAGGTCGCCTACACCCTGTTCCATACGCCTACCAAGATCGCCCGGGTGCGTGAGTCGGTCTATCTGACCCGTTCGGGCCTGTTCAACAACGAAGCGATTCCGGTCGACGTCCTGATCAGCCCGGAGCAGGTGGTCACCAACTACATCAAACGCCTGATCGAGCATCCAGGCTCTCTGCAGGTGATCGATTTTGCCGAGGGCAAGGCCCAGCTCGTGGCGGTGCGCGCCTATTACGGCGGGCCACTGGTTGGCCAGGAGCTGCGCCAGTTGCGGCGTCACATGCCCAATGTCGACACCCGCGTAGCCGCTATCTTCCGCCGCAACCAGGCGATCCTGCCCCAGGGCGATACAGTGATCGAGGCCGATGACGAGGTGTTCTTCATCGCTGCCAAGGGCCATATTCGCGCGGTGATGAGCGAGATGCGCCGGCTCGACGAGAACTACAAGCGCATCGTCATCGCTGGTGGCGGCCATATTGGCGAGCGGCTGGCCGAGGCCATCGAAAGCCGTTATCAGGTCAAGATCATCGAGATGAATCCGGCGCGCTGCCGCTACCTGTCCGATACGCTGGACAGCACCATCATCCTCCAGGGCAGCGCTTCGGACCGCGACCTGCTGGTAGAGGAAAACATCAACGAGGCGGACGTGTTCCTGGCGCTGACCAATGACGACGAAGCCAACATCATGTCCTCGCTCCTGGCCAAGCGGCTGGGCGCGCGCAAGGTAATGTGCATCATCAACAACCCGGCCTATGTCGACCTGGTTCAGGGTGGCGAGATCGACATTGCCATCAGCCCGCAGCTCGCCACCATCGGCACCCTGCTGACCCATGTGCGCCGCGGCGACATCGTCAGCGCCCATTCGCTGCGCCGCGGTGCTGCAGAAGCGATCGAGGTGATCGCCCACGGCGATTCGCGTTCGAGCAAGGTCGTCGGGCGCGCCATTGCGCAAATCTCCCTGCCACCAGGCACCACCATCGGAGCGGTGATACGTGACGATCAGGTGCTAATTGCCCACGACATCACGGTGATCGAGTCTGGTGATCACGTGATTCTGTTTCTGGTCGATAAGCGACACATCCGCGATGTGGAGCGTCTGTTTCAGGCCGGTCTGACCTTTTTCTGAGTCGCTGCACGCTTGTGAACGGCCCGCCCATTTGGCGGGCCGTTTTGTTTTATCAATCGATCTCGGCCGTTCGGTCAATCCAGCACTGATCTGTTCATCCATTCTGATCGCATCCATTCGATCCAGATGCCCTCCGATTTCCATTTTATGGTCAGCTTTTGTACCCTCCTGGCTTGCCGTCCGCTTGCGTGATCGATTGAGCCAAGCTATCGACCCCAGTTTTCCGGCAGGCCGTTGCTTCGTTCTAAGGCGTTCGCGGTACGGCTCAACGCTATTGCCCCTCCTAGACAAATAACGATCCGATTCCTCGGGTCTCTACAAGGAACAGGAGAAACTCCCATGAGGAACAGCACCATCCCGACACGCTCCCGCCGGCTGCTGATCAGCTGCGCCGCCCTGGCCAGCATAGGTTTCGCCAGCATTACCCAGGCCGATACCCTGGAAAAGATCAAGGACAGCAGTAGCGTCCGCATCGGCTACGCCAATGAGACTCCCTTCGCCTATACCGCCCTCGACGGCAGCGTCACCGGCGAGTCGCCAGAGATCGTGCGCAAAGTTTTCGAGCGCATGGAAATCGACACCATCAAACCGGTCCTGACCGAGTGGGGCTCGCTGATCCCTGGCCTGCGCGCCGGGCGCTTCGATCTCATCGCGGCCGGCATGTACATCACCCCCGAACGCTGCAAGCAAGTGCTGTTCACCGATCCGCACTACCGCCTGCTCGACACCCTGCTGGTGGCCGAAGGCAACCCGAAGAATCTGCGCAGCTACGAGGACATAGCCGGCAACCCCGACGTAAAGATCGCCATCATGTCCGGCACGGTTAACCTTGGTTACGCGCGTAAGGCGGGCATCAAGGATTCGCAGATTCTGCAAGTCCCGGATACCACCTCGCAGCTGCAGGCCGTGCGCAGTGGTCGCGCCGATGCCGCCATCGGCACCCAGCTGACCATGAAAGGGCTGGCGGACAAGGCCGGTGACGATGTCGAGGCCATCGCCGACTTCAAGGACGATCCAGCCCGTGCCGGTTATGGCGCGCTGGCCTTCCGTCCGCAGGACAAGGCGTTGCGCGATGCGGTCAATGCCGAACTCAAGCAGTGGCTGGGTAGCGAGGAGCATCTGAAGACCATCGAGCCGTTTGGCTTCGATCGCTCCAACATCACCGACAAGACGGCCGCGGAGCTCTGCGGCGCCTGAACCCCGTCGGGCGGCGGGTCGGTACGGCCGACCCGCTGTCCCGGCTGTGAACGCTGACCAAGGCTTCGTGGCCCGCTGCGCAGCCTCGGTCAGCGCTCCGGAAATCCGGATAGCGCCATCATGATCGAACTGCTTCCTCTGCTCCTACAGGGTGCCTGGGTCACCGTGAAGGTGACGTTCTTCGGCTCCCTGCTGGCCATCGCCTGCGCTCTGATCGCCGCGCTGGCCCGGCTTTCGCCAGTGGCGCCATTGCGCTGGCTGGCCATTACCTATATCGAAGTCTTCCGCGGCTCGTCGCTGCTGGTTCAGCTGTTCTGGCTGTACTTCGTGCTGCCGATGCCGCCGTTCAATATCGAAATGAGCGCCTTTTCCGTGGCCGTGGTCGGTCTGGGTCTGAACATCGGCGCCTATGGGGCCGAGGTGCTACGCGGCGCGATCCGCTCGGTGCACCAGGGCCAGCATGAGGCCTGCCAGGCACTGAACATGACAGCCGCAACCCGCATGCGGCGGATCATTCTGCCGCAGGCGCTGCTGGCGGCGATTCCGCCGGGCACCAACCTGCTGATCGAGTTGCTGAAGAACACCTCGCTGGTGTCGCTGATCACGCTTTCGGATCTGGCCTTCCGCGCCCGTCAGCTGGATCAGGCGACACTGATGACCATGGAGATCTTCGGCCTTGCGCTGATCATCTATTTCGTCCTGGCCCAGGCAATCAACTTCGGCATGCGCCAGCTGGAACGCCGGCTGGCCCGCGGACGGATGCGCGGAGGCCTGTCATGAGTTTCTTTGACTGGCAGTTCGCTCGTGAAATCCTGCCGCGCCTGCTGGATGCCTCGCTGACCACCATCGGCATCGCCCTGGCCGGTTTCGCCATTGCCGTGGTGCTCGGCCTGTTCCTCGCCATCGGCCGTCGCAGCCGCCTGCGCTGGCTGTCTTGGCCGATCACCGGGCTGATCGAGTTCATCCGCAGCACACCGCTACTGATCCAGGTCTACTTCCTGTTCTATGTGTTCCCCAACTACGGCCTCAACCTCAGCGCTATGCAGGCGGGCATCATCGGTATCGCCCTGCACTACGCCTGCTACACCGCCGAGGTCTACCGCGCCGGTCTGGATGCGGTGCCGCGTTCGCAGTGGGAAGCCGTCACCGCGTTGAACATGAAGCCCTGGACCGCCTACCGCGATGTGATTCTGCCGCAGGCGCTGCGTCCGGTGCTGCCGGCGCTGGGCAACTACCTGATCTCCATTCTCAAGGACACGCCGGTGCTGTCGGCGATCACCGTGGTGGAAATCATGCAGCGGGCCAAGAACATCGGCTCGGAGAGTTTCCGCTACCTGGAGCCGATCACCATGGTCGGTGTCTTCTTCCTCATTCTCAGCCTCGGCCTCGCCTGGTGCGTGCGCCGCCTGGAAAACCGCATGGAGCTGGCCCGATGAATACGCCGATGCAGTCCACGGACACCCTGAACCCGACGCCGCAACAGCCAGAGCACGCGCAACCTTTGGTGCGCTTCGCCGGCGTGACCAAGCGCTACGGTGAACTGACCGTGCTCGACGGGCTCGATCTGCAAATAGAGGAAGGCGAAAAAGTCGCGATCATCGGCCCCAGCGGCTCGGGCAAATCCACACTGCTGCGGGTGCTGATGACCCTGGAAGGAATCGACGAGGGCGTGATCGAGGTCGACGGCGAGCCGCTGACGCACATGCCCGACGCCAGTGGCCAGTTGGTCCCAGCCAATGCCCGTCACTTGCGACGAGTGCGCGGCAAGGTCGGCATGGTGTTCCAGAGCTTCAACCTGTTTCCGCACATGAATGCCCTGCAGAACGTCATGGAAGCACCGGTGCAAGTGCTCGGGCTGAGCAAGGTCGAAGCGCGGGAGCGGGCGGAAGAGTTGTTGGCCATGGTCGGCCTGGAGGACAAGCTTGAGCACTTCCCGGCGCAACTGTCCGGCGGCCAGCAACAGCGCGTGGCGATTGCCCGCGCGCTGGCGATGCGGCCGAAGGTAATGCTGTTCGACGAAGTGACCTCGGCACTGGACCCGGAACTCTGCGGTGAAGTATTGAACGTCATCCGCCGCCTCGGCGAAGCGCATAACCTGACCATGCTGATGGTTACCCATCAGATGGGTTTTGCCCGCGAATTCGCCGATCGCGTGTGTTTTTTCCATCAGGGCCGAATACACGAGCAGGGCAGCCCGGACGAGCTGTTCAACGATCCCAGGGAAGAGCGCACCCGCGAGTTTCTCAGCGCAGTCAACGAGGCCCATTAAGCACGCCCGACCGCCCCGGCAAAGACCACAAACGGCCGCCGAACCTAAGACCAAAGGCGTATGCTGCAGGTATTGCCCGGCCGGTGCTTTGCACTAAAGTGAGGAGAGTTACCGGGCACCCTGCACCAAAAAGGTCCGAAGATGCTTGAATCGTTGGAAAAGATGCTTTCCCAGGGAATGGACAATCCGATGCTGCGTCTGGGTCTCGGCAAAGGCTATCTGGATGCCGGACAGCCGGGTAGGGCGGCTGAACACCTGCGCCGCTGTGTCGAACTCGACCCTAAGTATTCGGCCGCCTGGAAGCTGTTGGGCAAAGCCCTGCAGGCTAATGGCGACAAGCCGGGCGCCCATCAAGCCTGGGAACGCGGCATTGCAGCGGCAAGCGCCCAAGGCGACAAGCAGGCGGAAAAGGAAATGAGCGTATTTCTGCGCCGACTCGACCGCCTGACGCCCGACTGAGCCTGCACGGCAACGGGTTCAGTCACTCCTCGCGCAAGAACCGCAGGCCAACGCCTTCGGCATCGACCCGCATCACCACCATCTGCAACTCTGGTGCTGGAATGGGAAGGTCCTGCACCTGGCCCGTCACCTTGTCACCGGGATGTAGTACTACCAGCTCCGGATGGCGGACATAGACTCCTCCATCAGAAAGGTCCCGAGTGTGGGCGAATACCTCGCCAAAGGCCGGATGCGCGATTCGGATACGGCACTTCATATTGGTACGTGGATGCTGTCTCTGATTACGCATGCGATCGTCCTTGTCCCTTTATCGTTCTTGTTCTGAGTCTGATCAGTACCAGCGCTTCTCGCCCGGCGGGCGTTTCTTGAAGCGCTTCATGGTCCACATGTATTGGCTGGGGTAGGCGCGAACGTACTTCTCGATCATTGCGCTCATTGCCGCTACGCCGGTTTCGGTATCTTCGCTGTACATCCCATCCGGCGCGGCCTCAAGGATCACTTTGTAGCCGGATCCATCCTCCAGGCGCAACGCATGAAGGAATACGCCAACGGCTTTGCCTCCAGCCAGCATGCCGGGCACGAACTTGCTGGTCAGCGCCTGGGTGGCGAAAAAGGGCACGAAGATGCCGCTGCCTTCACTGGGCTCGGGATCGGCCGGGATGCCCACGGCACCGCCGCGGCGCACTTCCTTGATGACGCTGAGAATGCCTTCACGGGTCGACGGCGCGACGCGATTGCCCAGTTGCACACGCTGGCGCTGCAGTAACTCGTCCACCGCCTTCAGCTTCGGCGGCCGATAGAAGATGATCGGCTTGCATTGATCGCAATAGAAGTGATTCAACACTTCCCAGTTGCCGAGGTGGCTGGTGATGCCAACCACGCCCTTGCCGGAAGCCAGCGCTTCTTGGAGTACCTCGAGCCCTTCGACCTGCCTGACCAGGGCCAGTGTTTTCTCCGCCGGCCAGATCCAGGCACAGGCACTTTCGGTGAACGTCATGCCGGTCTGACGCAGCGTGCGACCAAGCAATGAATCGAGTTCGGCGGAGCTCAGATCGGGAAAGCACTTTTGCAAATTGATTCGCGCCACGTCACGCGAGCGGTTCGGCAGCTTCCACATCAACCAGCCAATCATCGAACCCAGACCCTGGACCGTGCGCCAGGGCAGCCGAGCGAAGAGTCGCAGGGAGCCGACTACCACCGCACCTTTGAACTTTTCCACGCCGAACTCCGAAATATTCAGGTCGCCTAGTCTACCTGCAACTGCGCTCAGCTTTCAGGCGCAGCCGTCGCCATGGATTGCATCCTGGCAGTGCAGCGCTGCTGCCGGATCAATCGGCGCCGGCCAGCTCGGCATAACGCTCGCAGTCGGTAAGGTGGTCCATGACCATGCCGCAGGCCTGCATGTAGGCGTAACAGATGGTTGGCCCGACAAAGCTGAAACCCGCTTTCTTCAACCCCTTGCTCATGGCCTCCGCCTCGGGCGAAACGGCAGGCACTTGATCGATGCGCTCGAAGCGGTTGATCTTCGGCTCGCCTCCGACGAAGGACCAGACGAAGCCCACCGGATCTTCCAGCTGTAGCCAGGCGCGGGCGTTCTGCCGTGCCGCCTTGAGCTTGAGACGGTTGCGGATGATCCCGGCATCCTGCATCAGCACCTCGATTTCCTCGTCGCTCAAGCGGGCCAGACGTTCCGGATCGAAGCCGTGCAGCACCTGGCGATAACGCTCGCGCTTCTTCAGCACAGTGATCCACGACAGCCCGGCCTGGAAGGCTTCGAGCAGGAGAAATTCGAACAGCACCTGCGGATCGCGGGCCGGCACGCCCCATTCGCGATCGTGGTAGTCGATGTACAGCGGATCCGTGCCGCACCAGGTACAACGTGGCATATCCATCCTCGCTCTTGCGTGCCGTCCGCCGCGCCGCCGCGGGCCCGAAAGCATCGCAACCGCAGCCGTGCGGGGGGTATACTTCGAGGCTTTCTGTCGAAGCCCAGCACAGGTGAAATTTTGAGCCAGACTACGCCTGCCGTGCGCACCTTCCAAGACCTGATCCTCGCCCTGCAAAGCTACTGGGCCGAGCAGGGCTGCGTGGTCCTGCAGCCCTATGACATGGAAATGGGCGCCGGTACCTTCCACACCGCCACCTTCCTGCGCGCCATCGGTCCCGAGACCTGGAACGCCGCCTACGTCCAGCCCTCGCGCCGCCCGGCCGACGGCCGCTATGGCGAGAACCCCAACCGCCTGCAGCATTACTACCAGTTCCAGGTGGTCCTCAAGCCCAACCCGGACAACATCCAGGATCTGTACCTGGAGTCGCTGCGCCGCATTGGCGTCGACACCTCGGTGCACGACGTGCGCTTCGTCGAGGACAACTGGGAATCGCCGACCCTCGGCGCCTGGGGTCTGGGCTGGGAAGTCTGGCTCAACGGCATGGAAGTCACCCAGTTCACCTACTTCCAGCAGGTCGGCGGCGTCGAGTGCTACCCGGTCACCGGCGAGATCACCTACGGTCTCGAGCGCCTGGCCATGTACCTGCAGGGCGTCGACTCGGTGTACGACCTGATCTGGGCCGACGGCCCGTTCGGCACCGTGACCTACGGCGACGTGTTCCACCAGAACGAGGTGGAGCAGTCGACCTACAACTTCGAGCACGCCAACGTACCGAAGCTGTTCGAACTCTTCGATTTCTATGAGAGCGAAGCCAACCGCCTGATGGCCGCCGAGCTGCCGCTGCCGGCCTACGAAATGGTGGTCAAGGCCTCGCACACCTTCAACCTGCTCGATGCCCGCCGCGCCATCTCGGTCACCGCGCGCCAGCAGTACATCCTGCGCGTGCGCAGCCTGGCGCGCTCGATCGCCCAGAGCTACCTGCTGGCCCGCGCCCGCCTCGGCTTCCCGATGGCCACCCCCGAACTGCGTGACGAAGTGCTGGCCAAGCTGGAGGCTGCAGAATGAGTGCACTGGATTTCCTCGTCGAACTGGGTACCGAAGAGCTGCCACCCAAGGCGCTGGGCAAACTGGCCGAAGCCTTCTGCGCCGGTATCGAGAAGGGCCTGAAGGATGCCGGCCTGGGCTTCGCCAAGGCGCAGGCCTACGCCGCGCCGCGCCGCCTGGCGGTGCTGGTCGAGCAGCTGGCGACCCAGCAGCCCGATCGCAGCATCAACCTCGACGGCCCGCCGATGCAGGCCGCCTTCGACGCCGAAGGCGAGCCGACCCAGGCCGCCCTGGGCTTCGCCCGCAAGTGTGGGGTGGATCTGGCCGAGATCGATCGCAGCGGCCCGAAACTGAAGTTCAGCCGTACCATCGAAGGCCAGCCCGCCGCCCAGTTGCTGCCGGGCATCGTCGAGGCCTCGCTGAACGACCTGCCGATCCCCAAGCGCATGCGCTGGGCCGCGCGCAAGGAAGAGTTCGTGCGTCCGACCCAGTGGCTGGTGATGCTCTTCGGTGAGCAGGTGATCGACTGCGAGATCCTCGCCCAGCGTGCCGGTCGCGAATCCCGCGGCCACCGTTTCCACAGCCCGGGCCAGGTGCGCATTTCCAAGCCCTCCAGCTACCTGGAGGATCTGCGCAGCGCTTATGTGATCGCCGACTTCGCCGAGCGCCGCGAGCTGATCGCCCGGCGCGTCGAGCAGCTGGCCAGCGAGCAGAACGGCACGGCCATCGTGCCGCCGGCGCTGCTCGATGAGGTGACCGCGCTGGTCGAGTGGCCGGTGCCGCTGGTCTGCTCCTTCGAGGAACGCTTCCTCGAGGTGCCGCAGGAAGCACTGATCACCACCATGCAGGACAACCAGAAGTACTTCTGCCTGCTGGATGCCAACGGCAAGCTGCTGCCGCGCTTCATCACCGTGGCCAACATCGAGTCCAAGGACCCGGCACAGATCGTCGCCGGCAACGAGAAGGTGGTGCGCCCGCGCCTGACCGACGCCGAGTTCTTCTTCAAGCAGGACAAGAAGCAGAAGCTCGACAGCTTCAACGAGCGCCTGAAGAACGTGGTCTTCCAGGCCCAGCTCGGCACCGTATTCGACAAGGCCGAACGGGTGTCGCGCCTGGCCGGGCTGATCGCCGAACGCACCGGTGGCGACGCGCAGCGCGCCGCGCGCGCCGGCCTGCTGTGCAAGTGCGACCTGGCCACCGAGATGGTTGGCGAGTTCCCGGAAATGCAGGGCATCGCCGGCTACTACTACGCGCTCAACGATGGCGAGCCAGAGGATGTGGCGCTGGCGCTGAACGAGCAGTACATGCCGCGCGGCGCCGGCGGCGAGCTGCCGAGTACCCTCACCGGTGCGGCCGTGGCGGTGGCGGACAAGCTCGACACCCTGGTCGGCATCTTCGGCATCGGCATGCTGCCCACCGGCAGCAAGGACCCCTACGCCCTGCGCCGTGCCGCACTCGGGGTGCTGCGCATCCTCATCGAGAAGCAACTGGATCTAAATCTGGTCGAGGCGGTGAACTTCGCCATCGGCCAGTTCGGTACGCAGGTCAAGACGGCCGGACTCGCCGATCAGGTGCTGGAATTCATCTTCGATCGCCTGCGGGCGCGCTACGAGGACGAGGGCGTCGACGTCGCCGCCTACCTCTCGGTGCGTGCCGTGCAGCCCGCTTCGGCGCTGGACTTCGACCAGCGCGTGCAGGCGGTGCAGGCGTTCCGCACACTGCCGGAAGCCGAGGCACTGGCCGCGGCGAACAAGCGCGTCTCCAACCTGCTGAGCAAGTTCGATGCGAAGCTGCCGGAAGCGGTCGAGCCGCGCTGGTTCGACAATGCCACCGAGTTCTCGCTGTACTCGGCGATCCAGCAAGCCGAACAGGCGGTACAACCGCTGGCCGCGGCGCGCCAGTATCGCGAAGCGCTGGAACGCCTGGCGCACCTGCGTGGCCCGGTGGATGCCTTCTTCGAAGCGGTGCTGGTGAATGCCGAAGATGCTTCGGTACGCGCCAACCGCTACGCCCTGCTGGCCCGGCTGAGAGGACTGTTCCTTGGCGTTGCCGATATTTCCGCACTTGGCTAAGCCCGTGAAGCTGATCGTGCTGGACCGCGATGGCGTGATCAACGAGGACTCCGACGAGTACGTGAAGTCGCCGGAGGAGTGGATCCCCATTCCCGGCTCGCTGGAAGCCATCGCCCGCCTGTGCAAGGCCGGCTGGACGGTGGCGGTGGCCACCAACCAGTCCGGTGTCGCACGCGGCAAGTTCGATCTGAGCACCCTCGGCGACATGCATTTCAAGATGCAGCAACTGGCGATGGAGCAGGGCGGGCGTATCGACCTGATCGTGCACTGCCCGCACGGCCCGGACGATGGCTGCGAATGCCGCAAGCCCAAAGCTGGACTGTTCCGCACCATCGCCGAGCATTTCGGCCTGGCGGATCTCAAGGGGGTGCCAGTGGTCGGCGACAGTCATCGCGACCTGCATGCCGGCCTGCTGCTCGGTGGCGTTCCCTACCTGGTCAGGACCGGCAAGGGGTTGCGCACCCTGGAAGGGACCTTGCCGCCGGGTACGCAGGTCTTCGACGACCTCGCTGCCGTTGCCAACCATCTACTCGAGACGTCTCGATGAGCCTGCTGCTACCCCTGCGCATCGTCCTGTTCTATTTCCTGCTGGCCTTCACCGCGTTCGCCTGGTGCCTGGTCAGCCTGGTCTGTGCACCGTTCATGGCGTTTCGCACGCGCTATCGCTTCGTGGTGCAGAACTGGTGCCGCTGCGCCGTCTGGCTGGCCAAGGCACTGATCGGCCTGCGCTACGAGGTTCACGGCGCGGAGAATGTCCCGGCGCGTCCCTGCGTGATCCTGGCCAAGCACCAGAGCACTTGGGAAACCTTCTTCCTCTCGGCCTACTTCGAGCCCCTGACCCAGGTGCTCAAGCGCGAGTTGCTGCGGGTGCCGTTCTTCGGCTGGGCGATCATGCTGCTCAAGCCCATCGCCATCGATCGCGACAATCCCAAGGCAGCGCTGCGCCAGGTCGCCAAGCAGGGCCACGAGCGGCTGGAGCAGGGCGCCTGGGTGCTGATCTTCCCGGAAGGCACGCGCGTGCCGGTTGGCGAGCAGGGCAAGTTCTCACGCAGTGGTGCAGCGTTGGCGGTCAACGCCGGGCTACCGGTGCTGCCCATTGCCCACAACGCTGGCATGTTCTGGCCAAAAGCAGGCTGGGGTAAGCGGCCGGGCACCATCCAGGTAGTCATTGGCCCAGCCATGTTCGCTGATAGCGAAAGTCCACGGGCCATTGCAGAACTCAATCAACGCGCCGAAGACTGGATCAACACCCAGGTCGCCCAACTCGAAGCACAGGGTCGTCCGACCCTCTGATCAACATGCCGGGGCAGGGCAGGGACGTCCGCCCATCTTTGCGAGTCCCCTCCCTATGCAGCACATACCCAACCATCAGCTGGTCGCCGAATGGCTGCGCCTGCTGGACGGCTATCCTGCCGAAGCAGCTGCCGCGCTGCAGTCCGTTGCCGAACAGAAAAGCGCTGAGTTAGCCGAGCATTTCTATTCACAGATGCTCGCCGATCCGCACTCGGCCAGTTTTTTGTCCCACGATCAGGTGAAAAACCGCCTCGGCAAATCCATGCAGAAGTGGATTGTCACGGTCTGTTGCTCGACATCCCGCAGCGACCTCGACGCGGTAGTCGACCTGCAACGCAAGGTCGGCGACGTGCATGCGCGTATCGAGATTCCGGTAAGTCTGGTGTTGCGCGGGGCTCGATCGCTCAAGGGGCGCCTGCGTCAGCTGCTTGAACTCAGGGATCTCGACGAGCCGGTGCGGCGCAAGGCGGCACGCATGGGCGCCGATCTGATCGACCTGGCCGTGGAGATCATCTGCTTCGCCTATTCCCAGTCGCACGACCGCAATTCCCGCGCGGAGGAAGCCTACCGGCTGTTCTCGGTCTCTCAGAACATTGGTGTCGAAAAGGAACGTCAGCGTGCCGCGCTGCTGGATTGGGAGAACCAACTGATGTTCGACCTGGCTATCGGCAACCTGACCGGCACTCTGCCACAGCTGGCGGGCTCCGAGTTCGGTCTGTGGTTCCGCCACAAGGCATCCCACGCTTTTCAAGGCTCGCCGGAGAGCGCAAGCATCCTTGATTACATCGACGGCATCGATCAGGAGCTCAAATTCATCGCGGCACTGCAGGATGCCAGCGGGCGGCTGGCGAAGCTGCATCAGATCCGCGAGCAGACCCGCTCGATCAAGTTCCTGCTCGACAGTCTGTTCGAACAGGCCAACGATCTGGAAGCTGGTCGCGATGTTCTGACCCGACTGCTCAACCGCAAATTCCTACCGGTGGTGATGGCCAAGGAGGTGCTCTACGCGCGTCAGTCGAATAACACCTTCGGTGTACTTGCCATTGATGTCGACCACTTCAAACGCATCAACGACACCCATGGACATGACGGCGGTGACCAGGTGTTGCAGCAGGTTGGCGCACTGCTGGCCAGCAATACCCGCGGGGGCGACTATGCCTTTCGCTTAGGCGGCGAGGAGTTTCTTCTGGTGCTGGTGGACATTGATACCACCAAGGCGTTTGCTGCGGCAGAGAAGCTGCGCGAGCGTATCGCCCGTGAACAATTCCGCCTGTCCAGTGGGGCAGTTCTGCAGGTCACGGTCAGTATCGGCATGGCTGTGCACGACGGGCACCCGGATTACGAACGTCTGCTGCAACAGGCCGATCAGGCGCTGTATCAGGCAAAGCACGAAGGGCGCAATCGCTGCGTGCTGCATCAGGTCTGATCGGAACACGCTGTCGCGACAAAGAAAAAGGGGAGCACCTCGCGGTTGCTCCCCTTTTCTTTTTTAGCGCCCTGATCAGGCTGGCGCGGATGACCGAATCAGGTGATCGAAAGCGCTCAGCGAGGCCTTGGCGCCTTCACCCACGGCGATCACGATCTGCTTGTACGGCACCGTGGTCACGTCACCAGCAGCGAACACGCCGGGGATGCTGGTCTGGCCCTTGGCATCGACGATGATCTCACCGAAACGCGACAGCTCCAGGGTGCCCTTGAGCCATTCGCTGTTGGGCAGCAGGCCGATCTGCACGAAGATGCCTTCCAGCTCGACGTTGTGCACCTCGTCGTTGGTGCGGTCCTTGTAGACCAGACCAGTGACCTTCTGGCCGTCGCCCTTGACCTCGGTGGTCTGCGCCATCTTCAGCACGCGGACGTTGGGCAGGCTGTTGAGCTTGCGCTGCAGCACGGCGTCGGCCCGCAGCTCTTCGCCGAATTCCAGCAGGGTCACGTGGGCGACGATGCCGGCCAGGTCGATGGCCGCTTCCACACCGGAGTTACCACCGCCGATCACCGCCACGCGCTTGCCCTTGAACAGCGGGCCGTCGCAGTGCGGGCAGTAGGCGACGCCACGACCGCGGTATTCCTGCTCGCCGGGCACGTTCATTTCGCGCCAGCGGGCGCCGGTGGCGAGGATCAGGGTCTTGGCCTTGAGCTCGCCGCCGTTCTCGAACTGCACGCGGTGCAGACCATCTTCGCCGGCCGGGATCAGCTGGCTGGCGCGCTGCAGGTTCATGATGTCGACGTCGTATTCACGCACGTGTTCTTCCAGCGCACGGGCCAGCTTCGGACCTTCGGTTTCCTTCACCGAGATGAAGTTCTCGATGGCCATGGTGTCCAGCACCTGACCGCCGAAGCGCTCGGCTGCGACACCGGTGCGGATGCCCTTGCGCGCGGCGTAGATGGCCGCTGCGGCGCCAGCGGGACCACCGCCGACCACCAGCACGTCGAAGGCGTCCTTGGCCTTGAGCTTCTCGGCATCACGGGCGCTGGAGCCGGTATCAAGCTTGGCGAGGATCTCTTCTTCGCTCATGCGGCCCTGGGTGAACAGTTCGCCATTGAGGTAGATGCTCGGCACCGACATTATCTGGCGTGCTTCGACTTCATCCTGGAACAGCGCGCCGTCGATGGCGACGTGCTTGATGTTCGGGTTGAGCACGGCCATCAGGTTCAGTGCCTGGACCACGTCCGGGCAGTTCTGGCACGACAGCGAGAAGTAGGTTTCGAAGCAGTAGTCGCCGTCGAGGGCCTTGATCTGCTCGATTACCTCGGGGGCGGTCTTCGACGGGTGGCCACCGACCTGCAGCAGGGCCAGCACCAGCGAGGTGAATTCGTGGCCCATGGGGATACCGGCAAAGCGCAGGCTGATGTTGCCGCCGATGCGGTTGAGCGAGAACGAAGGTTTGCGCGCGTCGCCGCCGTCAGTCTTCAGGGTGATCTTGTCGCTGAGGCTGGCAATGTCCTGCAGCAGGCTCAGCATCTCCTGGGATTTCTCGCCGTCATCGAGGGACGCGACGATCTCGAAGGGCTGGGTGACCTTCTCCAGGTAGGCTTTCAACTGGGTTTTGAGATTGGTGTCCAACATGAGTCATTTACCCCATCAAATAGGTTTGGCGCTTAAACGCATTAAGGTGAGTAACTTGATGGAGTAACCATACGCCGAGCAGGGCTGCATCCGAAATTGATTAAACCAGTCGCCACGATTCACTTTGCCTATTCCTGAAAAACAAAACCCCGACCTTCGGGCCGGGGTTTTGTTTTTGGTTCTGATCACCAAGGGGTACAGGCGGCAATCAGAAGTCCAGGTTCGACACAGCCAACGCGTTTGTCTCAATGAAGTCGCGGCGCGGCTCGACGGCGTCACCCATCAGCGTATTGAAGATCTGATCCGCACCTATCGCGTCCTCGATAGTAACCTTGAGCATGCGTCGCACGTTCGGGTCCATCGTGGTCTCCCACAGCTGATCCGGGTTCATTTCACCCAACCCCTTGTATCGCTGCACGCTATGGCGGCGGGTGCCCTCGGTCATCAACCACTCAAGCGCTTGCTTGAAGGTTGATACCTGCTTCTTGCGCTCGCCCCGCTGAACATAGGCACCCTCTTCGAGCAGGCTATTCAGCTTCTCACCCAGAGCCGTTACGGTTCGGTAATCGTTGCTGCCGAAGAAATCACGGTTGAACGTAATGTAGCTAGCCAGACCGTGGGAGCTGATTTCCACCTCAGGCAGCCACAGATGGCGTTCCTTATCTTCACGCAGGCTGACGTTGTAGATCAGACCGGAGCGCTCACCGACCTTGAGCTGCGCGCTGTACTGATCGAGCCAAGCCTGCATCGCAGAGTGATCGGCCAATTGTTCTACCGGTACACGCGGCAAGTAGATGAAGTGTTCGGTCAGCTCCAGCGGGTAAAGGCGCGACAGGCGCTGCAAAGTCTTCATCACCGTACGGTAATCGTTGACCAGCTTTTCCAGCGCTCCACCAGAGAGCCCCGGGGCGTGTTCGTTAACGTGCAGGCTGGCGTCTTCCAGAGCCGACTGAGTGAGGTATTCCTCCATCGCCTCATCGTCCTTGATGTACTGCTCCTGCTTACCGCGTTTGACCTTATATAGCGGCGGCTGAGCGATATACACGTAACCGCGCTCGATCAGTTCAGGCAGCTGGCGGAAGAAGAAGGTCAGCAACAGAGTCCGGATGTGCGAACCGTCGACGTCGGCGTCGGTCATGATGATGATGTTGTGGTAACGCAGCTTGTCGATGTTGTACTCATCGCGGCCGATACCACAGCCCAGAGCGGTAATCAGAGTGCCTACTTCTTGCGAGGAGATCATCTTGTCGAAACGTGCTTTTTCGACGTTGAGGATCTTGCCCTTGAGCGGCAGGATAGCCTGGGTCTTGCGGTTACGGCCCTGCTTGGCCGATCCGCCTGCGGAATCACCCTCCACTATGTAGAGTTCGGAAAGCGCGGGATCTTTCTCCTGGCAGTCAGCAAGCTTTCCAGGCAGGCCGGCGATATCCAGAGCGCCCTTGCGACGGGTCATTTCCCGAGCCTTGCGAGCAGCCTCACGAGCCCGTGCAGCGTCGATCATCTTGCCGACCACTGCCCTGGCTTCACCCGGATTTTCCAGAAGGAAATCGGAGAAGTGCTTGCCCATTTCCTGTTCAACCGCGGTTTTTACCTCGGAGGAGACCAGCTTGTCCTTGGTCTGCGAGCTGAACTTGGGATCCGGAACTTTCACCGAAATGATCGCGGTCAGACCTTCGCGGGCGTCGTCGCCGGTGGTGGCGATCTTGTGCTTCTTGGCCAGACCTTCCTGCTCTATGTAGGAATTCAGGTTGCGCGTCAGCGCCGAACGGAAGCCAGCCAAATGGGTGCCGCCGTCGCGCTGCGGAATGTTGTTGGTGAAACAGAGAATGTTCTCATTGAAGCTGTCGTTCCACTGCAACGCCACCTCAACACCAACGCCATCTTCTCGCTGCATATCGAAGTGAAACACCTGGTTGACCGGTGTCTTGTTGGTGTTCAGATAAGCAACGAAGGCACTGAGGCCGCCCTCATATTTGAACAACTCTTCCTTCGCGGTGCGCTCGTCGCGCAGCACGATACCGACGCCGGAGTTCAGGAATGACAGTTCGCGCAAGCGCTTGGCCAGGATGTCCCAGCTGAAGTGGATATTCTGGAAGGTCTGGGCCGAAGGCTTGAAATGGATCTGCGTGCCCGAAGTATCGGTTTCACCGACCGGGGAGAGGGGTGCCTGTGGCACGCCATGACGATAAAGCTGTTCCCAGACCTTGCCTTCGCGGCGAATGGTCAGCATCAGCTCTTCAGACAATGCGTTGACCACCGAAACACCTACGCCGTGCAGACCACCGGATACCTTGTAGGAATTGTCATCAAACTTACCGCCGGCGTGCAACACGGTCATGATGACCTCGGCTGCAGAAACGCCCTCCTCATGAATATCCACCGGAATGCCGCGGCCATTGTCGCGAACGCTGATGGACTCATCGGTATGAATGGTGATGGAAATGTCACTACAGTGGCCAGCCAGCGCTTCGTCGATCGAGTTGTCGACGACCTCGAAGACCATGTGGTGCAGACCGGTGCCGTCATCGGTATCGCCGATATACATGCCGGGGCGCTTGCGTACTGCATCGAGACCTTTAAGAACCTTGATGCTCGACGAATCGTACGTATGGTTTTCGCTCATGCCTTCACTCCCGAGGGGCCGTGGACATGGGTGATTTGCCCATGTTCCACGTGAAACATTGAGACTGGCGTTTGCTCACACCAGCCTTCTTGCAAAACGGTTGAATCAACGCAGGTGATAAACACCTGACAGTTCAGTTGCTCAAGCAACTTGCACAACGCTAGTCGGTGCTGCGCATCCAACTCGGATGGCAGATCGTCGACCAGATAAATGCACTGCCCACGCTTGGCCTCGCTAACCAAATGGCCTTGAGCTATACGCAATGCACACACCACCAACTTCTGCTGGCCACGAGACAACACCTCGGCCGCATTATGGTGTCCAACTTTGAGCCGCAAATCAGCACGCTGAGGACCAGACTGGGTGTGCCCCAGCGACCTGTCGCGCTCCAGGGATGATGCGAGTACCTCAGCCAAGGGCCTATCTTTATCCCACCCTCGGTAGTAACTCAGCTTCAACCCATCCAAATCGACAAGCGCTTGTAGCGTCGTCTCGAACACTGGCTTGAGTGCTTGAATATAGGCTCTGCGATAACCATCAATCTCGTCGCTGGCCAGCGTCAGCTCACGGCTCCAGGCTGCGTCCGAAGCGCCGTCCAGTGTACCATGCCGCAGCCAGGAGTTCCGTTGCCTGAGGGCCTGCTGGAGGCGCTGCCAGGCAGGCAAAAAACGACGTTCCACGTGGAACACACCCCAGTCGAGAAACTGTCTTCTGAGCTTTGGTGCACCCTCGAGCAGGCGAAAGCTATCGGGATTTATAAGCTGCAAAGGCAACGTGTCAGCGAGCTCCGCAGCCGATCTGACACTTTTCCCGTCGATTCGAATTTTCACCTCACCGCTTCGATCACGCGAAACGCCAAGCGCACGGCTGTGCTGATCAGGCAGCTGGACCTGACCAAACACCGTGCAAGCTGATTGTTCGTATGTGATCACGGGATTCAAGCGAACGCTGCGAAATGAGCGAGCGAGCCCCAGCAAGTGAATGGCTTCCAGCAGGCTGGTCTTTCCGCTGCCATTGTCGCCAAAGAGAATGTTGATACGGGGGGAGGGAGACATCGCCACCGGGTGCAGATTGCGGACCCCGGTGACGGAGAGACGGCTGAGGGACATTAAGCTGGTTTACAGACGCATCGGCATCACGACGTACGCAGAATCGTCGTTATCGAACTCCTGGACCAATGCGCTGCTGTTCGCATCGGACAGAATTAGACGCACTTGATCGGTAGTCATTACTCCAAGCACATCAAGTAGATAGCTGACGTTGAAGCCAATTTCCAGCGAGCCGCCGTTATAGTCGACCGCGACTTCCTCTTCAGCCTCTTCCTGCTCAGGGTTGTTGGCTTGAATCTTTAGCAAACCACTTTCCAGCTGCAGTCGAATACCACGGTATTTCTCGTTCGACAAAATCGCCGTGCGGCTAAAGGCCTCGCGCAACAACTGTCGATCACCGACCACTAGCTTGTCTCCACCACGCGGCAGAACGCGCTCGTAGTCAGGAAATTTGCCGTCGACCAGCTTGGAGGTAAAGGTGAATTCCCCGGTGTTAGCACGAATATGATGCTGGCCAAGGACGATGCTGACTTCCGCATCCTGATCGTTAAGCAGGCGTGCGAGCTCCAGAATACCCTTGCGGGGCACGATGACCTGATGACGATCAGGTTGCTCGATGCCAGCCTGCATCGAGCACATCGCAAGGCGATGACCGTCGGTGGCTACCGCGCGCAACATGCCGCTGGACACCTCGATGAGCATGCCGTTGAGGTAATAGCGGACGTCCTGCTGCGCCATTGCGAAACTACTGCGCTCAATCAACTTACGCAGTTTCCCCTGGGGAACGCTGAAGGACAGCGAGCCCGGGCCTTCCTCCACGGTAGGAAAGTCGTTGGCCGGCAGAGTGGACAGTGTGAAGCGGCTACGCCCGGACTTGATTATCACCTTCTGATCATCCAGACGGATATTGATCAGAGCGTCGCTCGGCAAGCTTTTGCAGATATCCATCAGCTTGCGCGCCGGTACGGTGATCTCACCTGGCTCGGCCGCGTCTTCGAGCGCAACGCGGCCGACCAGCTCGACCTCAAGATCAGTACCGGTCAGCGAAAGCTGCTGTTCCTGAACCACTAGAAGTACGTTGGAAAGCACCGGCAAGGTCTGACGGCGCTCGACGACGCCAGCAACCAGCTGCAGGGGTTTCAACAGGGCTTCGCGCTGAATGGAGAAATGCATGGTCTGGTCCCTTGCCTATAGATTAGGTCGCACTCAGGTTGTCAAAGTTCGCAGCAAATTCTTGTAATCTTCGCGGATATCCGCGTCTATTTCCCGCAGTTCGGCGATCTTACGACACGCATGCAAAACCGTGGTGTGATCCCGACCTCCGAACGCGTCGCCAATTTCCGGCAGGCTGTGGTTAGTCAGCTCCTTCGACAGCGCCATCGCTACTTGTCGTGGGCGAGCGACGGAACGCGAACGCCGTTTCGAAAGCAGATCAGAAATCTTGATCTTGTAGTACTCGGCAACAGTGCGCTGGATATTGTCAACGCTCACGAGCTTATCCTGCAACGCCAGCAGATCCTTCAGCGATTCGCGAATCAACTCAATAGTGATGTCACGTCCCATGAAGTGCGCATGGGCAATCACTCGCTTCAGAGCGCCTTCGAGCTCACGAACGTTGGACCGGATGCGCTGAGCAATGAAGAACGCCGCGTCGTGGGGAAGGTCCACCTTAGCTTGATCGGCCTTCTTCATCAGAATCGCGACACGGGTTTCCAGCTCGGGGGGTTCGACCGCGACCGTAAGTCCCCAGCCAAAACGCGACTTCAGCCGTTCTTCGAGCCCGTCGATTTCCTTGGGATAACGGTCACTGGTGAGAATGACCTGCTGTCCACCTTCGAGCAGCGCGTTAAAGGTGTGGAAGAACTCCTCCTGCGACCGCTCTTTCTTGGCGAAAAACTGGATATCGTCGATTAGCAGCGCGTCAACGGAACGATAGAAGCGCTTGAACTCATTGATGGCGTTGAGCTGCAGCGCCTTGACCATGTCGGCTACGAAACGCTCGGAGTGCAGGTAAACCACTTTGGCGTTCGGATTCTTCTTCAGCAGGTGATTACCCACTGCATGCATCAGGTGAGTCTTACCGAGACCGACCCCTCCGTAAAGGAAGAGCGGGTTATAGCCATGCTTGGGGTTATCGGCCACCTGCCAGGCTGCCGCGCGCGCTAGCTGGTTGGACTTACCTTCGACAAAATTCTCAAAGGTAAAGGTGCGGTTCAGATAGCTGGTGTGCTTGAGGCCACCCTCAACCTGCACATTGCGCTCCACCCGTGGCTGGACCGGCTCGCTGGTGTCCGCAGACAATGGCTCGAAACGCGCGGCTTGCTGCTGCGTCGACTGAGCGGGAGCAGGAGCACTGGCGGCGGGCTGCGATTGTGGCTGAGCGCGAGCGGCTGCAGCGGCAGAAGGCAGCGCGGCTGCAGAGGTCCGCTTACTACCTATAAGCAGGGAAAGCGCGGGGGCATGCCCGGAGGAGCGCTCGGACAGCAGCTCCAACAAGCGCGACAGATACTTTTCATTGACCCAGTCGAGCACGAACCGATTAGGCGCATAGACGCGCAGTTCATCACCGTTGGCTTCCACCTGAAGCGGACGAATCCATGTGTTGAATTGCTGAGCAGGCAGTTCATCGCGCAAAAGCTCAACACACTGCTGCCAAAGTTCCACCGACACGGAAACTCCTATCGACTCTGTCGAGGTAAGACGGCGGGCATTGTAGCCGGGCATCCAGCGGTTATCCACAACAACCCGACCTACGCCGCGGCTAACTCATTGCGCGAAAAAGTTCATGTTAGACACGAATCCCGTCTACTGAGCCCTGTTGATAAGCGCCTTTAAGCCCGGTGGGAAAGCCTGTGAACAAGCGTTAGTCAACCTTGCCTGTGGATATCTATGCATTTAATCCCCAGGTTGCGCAGATGCTTTGCACCGTGAGAGCACCGTTTGCTCACCGACCTTAGCTTCTCTGAATGCCTTGGTGTCAGGGGCGCCTAGAGGTTTATCCACAGAAAATAGCGCCTACATACATAAGCATTACATCTTAAGAGCTTATATTTCTTTTCCTTATATTTATTTCAAGCAGATGAGGTTGGTTGGAAATTGACCTGGCCCGGTAGCTTCTCTACAATCGCCGGTCTCTTAAAAGGGGGCCATTCCGGCCCGCAATGGATCACCAGGTAAACGCACCATGAAACGCACTTTCCAACCCAGCACCATCAAGCGCGCTCGTACCCATGGCTTTCGTGCCCGTATGGCTACCAAGAACGGCCGCCAAGTCATTTCGCGTCGCCGTGCCAAAGGCCGTAAGCGTCTGACCGTCTGACATCGGAACAGGTAGTGAGTCGGGGCTTCGGTCGGGAAAAGCGACTGCTTACTCCCAGCCAATTCAAGGCAGTCTTCGACTCCCCTTCCGGTAAGGTGCCTGGCAGGAATGTCTTGCTGTTGGCACGTGAGAACGATCTGCAACACCCCCGTCTCGGGCTGGTAATCGGTAAGAAAAGCGTCAAGCTTTCGGTCGAACGCAACCGCATCAAGCGGCAGATACGCGAGACCTTCCGCCATCACCAGCTGGAACTGACGGGCTGGGACATCGTGATCATCGCCCGCAAGGGATTGGCTGATCTGGACAACCCGGAACTGGCAAAGCAATTTGCCAAGCTCTGGAAACGACTGTCTCGCAGCCCATCCAAGACCGCCGTCGAACCTGGAGCAGCCAACAGCACCCATGCGTAAATTGGCCGTTGCTTCGATCAAGGTCTACCAGTACGCCATCAGCCCAATGATGGCTAGTCACTGTCGTTTCTATCCAAGCTGCTCTTGCTACGCACTCGAGGCCATCGAAACCCATGGCCTGTTGCGTGGCGGCTGGCTGAGTCTGCGCAGGCTGGGGCGCTGCCACCCTTGGAATCCCGGTGGCTATGACCCCGTGCCTTCCCAAAACACTTCCAATTCATCTCCGATGGCCGAGTAACCATGGATATCAAACGCTCGATACTGCTCGTAGCACTAGCAGTCGTTGCCTACCTGATGGTTCTTCAATGGAATCAGGACTACGGTCAGGCAGCCCTGCCCACCGAAACAGCACAAAGCCAGCCTGGCGTTCCGACCCTGCCGGATGCCCCTAGCACCACTAGCGACGCCAATGTCGAGGATGTGCCGGCAGTAGCCGGGCAGCAGCAGGCCAGTGCAGTGCCGTCCACCACGGCGCCGAGCAGCCAGCTGATACGCGTGCGCAGTGACGTGCTTGATCTGGCCATCGATCCTCGTGGTGGCGACATCGTCGAGCTGCGTCTGCCACAGTATCCCCGCCGTCAGGACCGCCCAGATGTGCCGTTTCAGCTATTCGAACGTAGCAGCGAGCGTACCTATGAGGCGCAAAGCGGCCTGATCGGCGACGGTCCGGACAAGGCCAGCGGTCGTCCTCAGTACAGCAGCGAGAAGACCGAGTACCAGCTGCCCGAGGGGCAGGATCAGGTGGTCGTCGACCTGACTTACAGTGCCGACGGCGTCAACTACATCAAGCGTTTCACCCTCGAGCGTGGCAACTACGCGCTGAAGGTGAATTACCTGATCGATAATCAGAGCGAGCAACCGTGGACCGGATACCTGTTCGGTCAACTCAAACGTGACAAGAGCGGCGATCCTTCATCGAGCACCGCCACCGGCACCGCAACCTACCTCGGTGCTGCGTTGTGGACCAAGGATGAGCCGTATCGCAAAGTCTCCATGGGCGACATGGATGACAAGAATGTGCGCGAGACCGTACAGGGCGGCTGGATCGCCTGGCTGCAGCACTATTTCGTCACTGCCTGGGTCCCCCAGGCTGGTGACACCAATCAGGTGCAAACCCGTAAGGATAGCCAGGGCAACTACATCATCGGCTTCACCGGCCCGGCAGTCACTGTGCCAGCCGGTGGTCAAGGCGAAACCGGCGCCACGCTCTATGCCGGTCCGAAAAGTCAGGACAAGCTGGAAGAACTGTCGCCAGGTCTGCGTCTGACGGTCGACTACGGCATTCTCTGGTTTATTGCCCAGCCGATCTTCTGGCTGCTGGGGAACATTCATGCGCTGCTCGGCAACTGGGGTTGGTCGATCATCGTTCTGACCATCGTCATCAAGCTGGCTTTCTTCCCACTTTCGGCAGCCAGCTACCGGTCCATGGCGCGCATGCGCGCCGTCTCGCCGAAGATGCAGGCGTTGAAGGAACAGTTCGGGGATGATCGCCAGAAGATGTCCCAGGCGATGATGGAGCTGTACAAGAAGGAGAAGATCAATCCGTTGGGCGGCTGTCTGCCGATCCTGGTTCAGATGCCAGTGTTCCTGGCGCTGTACTGGGTGCTTCTGGAAAGCGTTGAGATGCGCCAGGCGCCGTGGATGTTCTGGATAACCGATCTGTCGATCAAGGATCCGTTCTTCATCCTGCCGATCATCATGGGCATAACCATGTTCATCCAGCAGCAGTTGAACCCGACGCCGCCGGATCCCATGCAGGCGCGGGTGATGAAGCTGTTGCCGATCATCTTCACCTTCTTCTTCTTGTGGTTCCCGGCTGGTCTGGTGCTGTACTGGGTCGTCAACAACGTCCTGTCCATCGCTCAGCAGTGGTACATTACCCGCAAGATTGAGGCCGCGGCGAAGCTAGCCTGACGCCTCCAACGCCAATACAGAACGCCCCTTGATTGGGGCGTTTTGCTATCTGCCAACCAGACAGGAGGCCCCATGAGCCCAACTGGGGACACCATTGCCGCCGTCGCCACCGCTCCCGGACGTGGAGGCGTAGGTATCGTTCGCGTTTCGGGCCCACGCGCCAGGGCCATCGCAATTACCTTGACTGGTCGCGAGCCGACGCCACGCCACGCCCATTACTGCGCGTTTCACGCCGATGATGGTGAGGTGATCGATGAAGGTCTGCTGCTGTTCTTCCCCGGCCCCCACTCGTTTACCGGCGAGGATGTGCTTGAGCTTCAAGGGCATGGCGGCCCAGTGGTATTGGACATGCTGCTGCAGCGTTGCGTCGAGCTGGGCGTTCGTTTGGCACGGCCGGGCGAATTCAGCGAGCGGGCTTTCCTCAATGACAAGCTCGACCTGGCTCAAGCCGAAGCCATCGCCGATCTAATCGAAGCCAGTTCCGCCCAGGCTGCGCGCAACGCAGTGCGATCATTGCAGGGTGAGTTTTCCCGGCACGTGCATCAGTTGACCGAGAAGCTGATTCAACTGCGTATCTATGTCGAAGCGGCTATCGATTTTCCCGAAGAGGAAATCGACTTCCTTGCCGATGGACACGTTCTGGCGCAGTTGCAAGACGTCCGTGCTGAGTTATCCACAGTCCTGCGCGGGGCCAGTCAGGGCGCGCTGCTGCGTGATGGCATGACGGTGGTGATCGCCGGCCGCCCCAACGCGGGCAAGTCCAGTTTGCTCAATGCTCTGGCTGGTCGTGAAGCGGCCATCGTTACGGATATCGCCGGAACCACACGTGATGTACTGCGCGAACACATTCTTATCGATGGCATGCCGCTGCATGTGGTCGATACTGCCGGTCTGCGCGACACCGAAGATCAGGTCGAGCGCATAGGCGTGCAGCGCGCCCTGAGCGCAATCGGCGAAGCTGATCGAATCCTGCTGATGGTCGACGCCAGTTCGCCGGAAGCTAGCGACCCTTCGGCACTCTGGCCAGAATTTCTCGATTTCAGCCCGGAACCCGGTAGGGTGACCCTGATCCGCAACAAAGCGGATCTCAGCGGAGAGGCCGTTGCACTGCGGGTTGCTGCCGATGGGCAGGTAACGCTCAGCCTTTGCGCGCGTTCGGGTGAAGGTGTCGACTTGCTGCGTGAGCACCTCAAGCAGTGCATGGGTTACGAGCAGACAGCCGAAAGCAGCTTTAGCGCTCGTCGTCGTCATCTGGATGCGCTGCGCCTGGCTGATCAATACCTGCAGCACGGACATGCACAGTTGACCCTAGCCGGAGCAGGTGAGCTGCTAGCGGAAGACCTGCGCCTGGCTCAACAGGCGCTTGGTGAAATTACTGGGGCGTTCAGCTCGGACGATCTGCTCGGGCGCATTTTCTCGAGCTTTTGCATAGGCAAGTAACAATTGCGCTGCCGTCCGGACTGCTCTGTCCGGACGGACACCCGAACGCTTTCCTCCCGACTAGCCCCGTCCGCTGAAACCCGCTGCATACGGCGATCTCGCCGAACTCGACTCGTATTTATCCCCTTCCTTGCCGGCGTCCGCCAGGCCTTTGCAACCTGGCCGCCAGCAGTAGCTGACATAGCTGGTAACAGCCGTTGGCGCATCTTTTGAACTACTTTTGATATCAAACCAGACGCTAACAGTTCAGCCGTTTCCAGCAATCCACTACAGAAGGATGGCGCAGTGCTTGCTGCAGTGCTTATTTCATTCCTGGGCGCGATCCTCGCCAGGTTCATCGTAGGCCGTACCTTTCCCCATGGGGGTTGGGTGGCTTCGCTATTGCCCGCCGGGCTATTCGTGTTCTTTCTGGCGAAGGGCGCCAGCCTCCCGGAAACCGGGGTCATCATCGAAACGCTGGAGTGGGTACCGGCGCTGGGCATTTCGCTGAGCTTTCGTCTCGACGGCTTTGCACTGCTGTTCGTCCTTCTGATTACCGGCATAGGCACGCTGGTGACGATCTACGCAGGCGCTTATTTCTCGCATTCACCAAGGGAAGAGGGCGCGCGCTTTCTGACCCTGATACTGCTGTTCATGACCGCAATGCTGGGAACCGTCCTATCGGATAACCTCATTGTGATGTTCGTGTTCTGGGAGGCGACCAGCCTGTTGTCGTTCTTGCTGATCGGCTTCAACTCCCACCGCGCTCAAGCGCGCAAGGCCGCCCTGCAATCGCTGATTGTGACCGGCGGCGGCGGATTGGCTTTGTTCGGCGGCATCTTGCTGATCGGCATCGCGCTGGGCACTTTTTCGCTGTCCGAGGTTGCGCAGCGTGCACCTGAGCTGCTGGCCAGCCCTCTGGCGGTGCCAGCGATGATCCTGATCATGCTCGGAGCCTTCACCAAATCCGCACAGCTGCCTTTTCATTTCTGGCTGCCGCAGGCAATGGAGGCTCCGGCTCCGGCATCGGCGTACCTGCATTCGGCAACCATGGTCAAGTTGGGCGTGTACCTGCTGGCCCGCTTCGACCTCATATTCGAGGGCATCCCGGCTTTCGGCTCAACCCTGGTCATCGTCGGTAGTCTGACCATGTTGGTGGCGGCGGTTCGGGCGCTGTCCACCGATGGGTTCAAGGAAGTCCTGGCGCATTCCACGGTGGGTTCACTGGGGGTGCTGGTGATGCTGATAGGGCTGGACGGCGATTATTCGGTCACCGCGCTGATCGCCTTCATCATTGCCCATGCGCTGTACAAGGCGGCGCTGTTCTTCTGCGCCGGTACCACCATCCATGCAGTAGGCGAGGGGCGCCTGAGCAAGATCGGCGGGCTTGCCAGACGCCTGCCGATGACAACGCTGGCAGCCGGAATGGCAGCGATCTCGATGGCCGGATTGCCGCCGACATTGGGCTTCATCACCAAGGAATACCTGTTCGAGAGCCAGCTCAATGCGTCTTCGGGTTGGGTCGTGGTGGCCGTGGCGGTGCTCGTCAACGCGGTATTTGCGGCAATCGCCGGGGTCGCGGCAATCCGTCCCTACTACCTCGGCAAGACCCGCAGCGAGGTGAAGCATCCGGAGACGCTGGGCCTGTACCTTGGGCCGCTGGTTCTGGGCGGTCTGGGCTTCCTATTCGGCCTGGCCCCGGATTTCCTCGTGCGCGGGCTGATACAGCCGGCCAACGATGTGCTGGTCGGGCATACCGTGGACCTGTCCTTTTCGCTTTGGCATGGTTTCACGCCGATGCTCGCACTGAGCGCCACCGTGGTCGCATTTGCCGGCGGGCTGATCGCCTACTGGCACCGCATTCACTACGCGCTGTCGCTGAAGAAAGCGCTGGCGCGGGTGCTCGGCGATTTCGGCTTCAATGCGCTGTTTGCCGGCACCCTGCGGCTGGCTGAGCGCTGCACGAGGTTCTTGCAGAACGGAGACCAGCATCGCTACACGTCCACCGTCGCTGCGGCGGTGCTGTTGATTATCGGCTACGGCGTACTGGCCAGCGGTACCCGCCCGGTGTTCACCCTGACTGGCGGACGTTTCGACCTACCCTCGGTCATCGTCTTGCTGCTGATGTGCCTAGGCGCCTTCGCTGCCACCCGTACCCCCTCACTGCTGCGCGCGATGATCGCGGTCGGCGTGGTGGGTTTTGGCTCGGCACTTATTTTCCTGCTCAACGGAGCACCAGACGTGGCGCTCACCCAGTTCTCGGTTGAGGTGCTGATGGTGCTGATTCTGGTAGCACTGCTGCTGCGCATCCCGGAGCGCGCAGCCTCGACCCGCCAACCACGGGAAAAACGCCTGGATATCCTGCTCTCTGTAGGTTTTGCCCTAGTCATATTCATTGCACTGGCCGCCACGGTGGCATTGCCGCTGGACGGACGGATCTCTGATTTCTATGCCGCGACCAGCTATCTGGAGGCCCACGGCCGCAATGTGGTCAACGTGGTGCTGGTGGACTTCCGGGCCATCGATACCCTTGGCGAGGTCATAGTGGTTGCCTTCGCCGCGATGAGCGTGTGGGGGCTTCTGAGAGGCGCGGCGTCGCGCAGGAGGAGCGCTCCATGAACTCACTCATCTTTGCCGCCTTCTCGCGGATTCTCTTCGGACTGATGCTGATCGTTTCGTTGTACGTGCTCTACCGCGGGCACAACGAGCCCGGCGGCGGTTTCGTCGGCGGACTGATCGCAGCGGCTGGGTTCGCCACGCTGGCACTGGCTCGGGGTGTAGAAGTCGCACGCGCTACATTGCGCTTCGAGCCAATGACGGTAATCGGATTTGGCATCCTCGCCGCTCTGCTCGGCGGGTTGCCTGGCCTGTGGCTGGATGATTCTTTCCTGGCCCACCAGTGGGCGATCCTCGGCAGCTTTCACATCGGCACGACGTTGCTGTTCGATATCGGCGTCTACCTGGTGGTGTTGGGCGGCATCCTTTCCCTGATCCTGCGTTTCTACGAGGGCCTCTGACATGTATCTGCTCTTCGCATTTGCCATTGCCGTGATCGCCGGTTGCAGCCTCTACCTGATCCTGTCGCGACACATCGTACGGATCCTCCTGGGCGTAACGATGCTGTCAGCGGCGATTAACCTGGTGATATTCCTGTCGGGTCGGATTGTCTCGAACGTACCGGCGGTGATCCGCGCCGGAGAGACCAGCTTGCAGACCGACGCCGCCAATCCGTTACCCCAGGCCCTGGTACTCACTGCAATCGTCATCGGATTTTCGCTGACCGCTTTTTTTGCTGCGCTGGCTTTGCAGACTTATCGCAGCTTCGGCAGCGTCGATACGCGCCAAATCGGCGCAGCCGAGCGCTTGGGTTCGCCGTTCCACGCAACTAAGGATCGTCCGTGAGCGGATTCTTTACCCTTCATGCGCCCCTCTGGCCGGTTCTGCTGCCGATTCTCGGCGCCGGCCTGGCGACTTGCCTGTGGAAACAACGTCGCGCCCAGCGCTTTGTAACCGGTCTGTGCATAACTTTGCTACTGGTCGCCTCGGTGCTGCTTCTTGCTGCGGTTTACCAGCAGGGCGTGCTAGCCATCCGCTTTGGCGGGTGGGAGGCTCCCTTCGGTGTGGTCTTCGTCGCTGATCCACTGGCCGCAGCGATGGTGGCGATCACCGGCATCCTCGCCGCGGCAGTAATGACGTTTGGTATGGCCGACATCCGTCGCCGCGAGGAACAGGCGGGCTTTTACCCGTTGCTGCTGGGCATGCTGGCCGGTGTCAACGGCGCCTTTCTCACCGGCGACATCTTCAACCTGTATGTCTGGTTCGAGGTGATGCTGATCACCGCAATGGGCTTGCTGTCGATCGGTCGCAACCGTGCGCGGCTCGATGCAACGATCCGCTATGCGGTGCTTAATCTGTTCTCCACCTTACTCTTTCTGACCGGGGTAGCGCTGCTCTACGGGGCAACTGGAACGCTGAACATGGCGGACCTCGCAAGAGTACTGCCCGAGACTGAGCCGTCGATCAATCTGACCCTTTCGGCACTGCTGCTGCTCTGCGGCTTCGGTATCAAGGCCGGTTATTTCCCACTTTTTTTCTGGCTGCCCGCGTCGTATCACACGGCATCAATCACCGTCTCGGCAATTTTCGCTGGCCTGCTTACCAAAGTCGGCGTGTATGCCTGCTTCCGGGTCTTCACCCTGATCTTCAGCGTTGAAGACAGCGGCATTCGCGAAATCGTCGCGGTGTTGGCCGCTGGCACCATGCTGTTCGGAGTATTCGGCGCGGCGGTTCAGTGGGATGTTCGGCGGATCCTTTCGTTCCACATCGTCAGCCAGATCGGTTACATGCTGCTCGGCCTGGCGATTTCCACCCAGGCGGCGCTGGCCGGCGCGATCTTCTACATCATTCACCACATCATCGTGAAGGCGAATCTGTTTCTCCTCGCTGGGGCCATCCACAGAGCTTCAGGCACCTTCGACCTGCGCAAGAGCGGCGGTTTGATGTACCGCAATCCTCTGCTGGCGGCGCTGTTTCTGATTCCGGCGCTGTCACTGGCCGGGCTTCCACCCTTGTCCGGTTTCTGGGCGAAGTTCCTGGTCATCGACGCCAGCTTCCGCGAGGGCGAACACTGGCTGGCGGGCCTGGCACTGTTCGTCGGCCTGTTGACCCTCTATTCGATGACCAAGATCTGGATGGAAGCCTTCTGGAAAAAGCCGGTATTGCCCCGCGCCGAGGCACGCCGGGTACCGCTGCCGATGTTGCTGGCGATCGCGTCGCTTGGTGCGCTCACCCTGGCAATCGGCCTCATGCCGCAAGCACTGATCCTGTTTTCTCAGACCGCGGCCGCCGCGCTGCTGGACCCCAGCGCATACCTTTCGGCGGTATTGCCGCCCAATCCGATCCAAGAGGCTCTCCCATGAAGACAGGCCTGCTGCGCCGAGTGCGCGATGTGATCGAACTGCTTGGCATCTATCTTTACGAGCTAATCGTCTCCTCCGTTGTAGTGGCCCGTGCAGCCTTCGCACGCAGCCCCAACATGCAAAGCTCGATCATCGCCGTGCCGATCGAGTTGCGTACCGACTTGGGCGTTGCGGTACTGGCCAGTCTGGTCTCGCTGACGCCCGGCAACTGCGCGCTGCATGCCAGCGCCGATCGTCGTCTTCTTTACGTTCACGCGCTGGACGGTAGGGCGCCAGAGCAGATCATCGCGTCGATCCGCCATGTATTCGAACGCCGTATCGCGCGCATCGAGAGGTGGTGAGCATGATTGGAATACTGCTTACCTTGGTCATGGTTCCGTTGGGCCTAACCCTCTGGCGAATGATCGTCGCACGTACGCTGGTCGATCGAGTGGTGGCGCTGGACATGCTGACCGGCGTAGGTGTGGCCATAGCCGCGCTAGTCGCCGCCATGACGGGGCGTAGAGAGTTCCTCGACGTGGGCTTCGGTCTCGGGCTGATCGGCTTTGTTGGCACCTGTGCGTTCGCTGTCTTCATCATGCGCAAAGGGAGGAGTCAGCAATGATCGATTTTCTGGCTGTGGTCTTCATGCTGGCTGGGGTGGTCTTTCTGTTCGCCGCCATTTTTGGCCTGCTGCGCTTCGCCGATCCGCTGCAGCGAATACATGCCACTACCAAGTCCGGTACGGTCGGCGCGGGGCTGATTCTGGTGGGGGTGATGATCCATATGGGTGATGGCCAAGCCACCTTCATTGGCACAGCAACAGTGATCTTTCTGATGCTGACCATCCCTATTGCCGGCCACCTGCTTGGCCGTGCCGCCTACGTATCCGGTGCTCGACTCGACGGCCTGCATGGCGAGGATGCCCTTGAAGGGGTCCTCGAGCGTAGCCCGCTGACCCTCGACGAATGTCTGGAGCACAACGACCAGCAACACCCAACGGACCACCGTTAACCTCGCCTATGTGCTTCTCCTCACGCCCAAGCATTGTCAAACAACCGAAATAAGGCCTGTTGATAACCACCCTCCAGCTAGGTAGATAACATGGAGCTAAACCCTCTGGATAACTCCCCTGTGCATAACAATCGTTTTTATCAACAGGCCTTCCACTAGAACCGCACCGGTACCTACCAGGCGCAGCACAGCCTTTCTAAATCCTGCGCGCTTAGTGATGCAAGGCCTCTAGCGACTTATCCACAGATATGTCGCTCACCATTAATAATCATATAAACAAGCTCTTTATATATTTCTTCTTTATTTTTATTTATGCGGACGTGGGATCAACAGCTCGATGGTTGGTCATTTTTTGCTCAAAGCCCTTCTTTAGCGCCGCCTAAGCCCCTATACTTCGCGGCTTCCCGAATTCCCATCTGAAACAGGCACGAGGTGCGTGGTGGACTTCCCTTCCCGTTTTGACGTGATCGTTATCGGCGGCGGCCATGCCGGCACCGAAGCTGCGCTTGCAGCGGCACGCATGGGCGTGAAGACCCTGCTGCTCAGCCACAATGTCGAAACCCTAGGGCAGATGAGCTGCAATCCTGCTATTGGCGGCATTGGCAAGAGCCACCTGGTCAAGGAAATCGATGCGTTAGGCGGCGCCATGGCTACCGCTACCGACAAAGGCGGTATCCAGTTTCGGGTGCTCAACAGCCGCAAAGGCCCAGCGGTTCGAGCTACCCGAGCGCAGGCCGACCGAGTGCTCTACAAGGCCGCTATTCGTGAAGTCTTGGAAAATCAGCCCAACCTGTGGATATTTCAGCAGGCCGCGGATGACCTGATCGTCGAACAGGATCAGGTACGTGGTGTAGTCACGCAGATGGGATTGCGCTTCCTTGCCAGCTCCGTAGTACTGACCACCGGAACCTTCCTCGGCGGACTTATCCACATTGGTCTGCAAAACTATTCCGGCGGTCGAGCGGGCGATCCGCCCTCAATCGCCTTGGCCAAGCGCCTGCGTGAGCTGCCGCTCCGGGTGGGCCGTCTGAAAACCGGTACACCTCCACGTATCGACGGACGTTCGGTGGATTTCTCACTGATGACCGAGCAGCCAGGCGATATGCCGTTGCCGGTAATGTCATTCATGGGAAACCGCGAGCAGCATCCGCGTCAGGTCAGCTGCTGGATTACCCACACCAACGCGCATACCCACGAGATCATTGCTGCCAACCTCGACCGTTCGCCGATGTATTCCGGCGTGATCGAAGGTGTGGGTCCGCGCTATTGCCCGTCTATCGAAGACAAGATCCATCGTTTTGCCGATAAGGACAGCCATCAGGTGTTCCTTGAGCCGGAAGGCCTGACCACCAACGAGCTGTACCCCAACGGCATTTCTACTTCGCTGCCTTTCGATGTGCAGCTGCAGATCGTGCAGAGCATTCGCGGGATGGAAAATGCGCATATCGTGCGTCCGGGCTATGCCATCGAGTACGACTATTTCGACCCGCGCGACCTCAAGTACAGCCTTGAAACCAAAGTGATCGCTGGCTTGTTCTTCGCTGGCCAGATCAATGGCACTACCGGCTACGAGGAGGCAGGTGCGCAAGGACTCCTCGCCGGCGCCAATGCCGCATTGCGCGCCCAGGGCAAGGACAGTTGGTGCCCACGACGCGATGAGGCCTACCTCGGCGTGCTGGTCGATGACCTGATCACCCTAGGCACTCAAGAGCCCTATCGCATGTTCACCTCGCGTGCGGAGTACCGGCTGATTCTGCGCGAAGACAATGCCGACCTGCGCCTTACCGAAAAGGGCCGCGAGCTCGGGCTGGTTGACGACGCCCGTTGGGCAGCGTTCTGTGCCAAGCGCGAGGGGATCGAACTCGAGGAGCAACGGTTGAAGAGCAGTTGGGTACGTCCAGGCACGGTACAGGGCGATGCTATTGCTGAACGCTTCGGCAGTCCTCTGACCCGTGAGTACAACCTGCTCAATCTGCTGGCGCGGCCGGAAATCGACTACCAGAGCCTGATCGAACTGACCGGCTCCGGCGCTCAGGATCCCCAGGTCGCCGAGCAGGTGGAGATCAAGACCAAGTACGCCGGCTACATCGAACGCCAGCAGGAAGATATCCAGCGGCTGCGGGCCAGCGAAAACGTCGTGCTGCCAGAAAATCTCGACTACACGACCATTCCCGGGCTGTCCAAGGAGATTCAGCACAAGCTCGGTCTGGCTCGGCCCGAGACGCTTGGACAAGCCTCGCGTATTCCAGGCGTCACACCAGCGGCGGTGTCGTTGTTGATGATTCACCTGAAGAAGCGCAGCGCCGGTCAGCAGCTGGAGCAAAGCGCCTGATGAATCTGGTCAGTGACGCCCATGCTGCCGAGCTCGTTCGTGGCGCCGGGGAACTCGGCATCGAGTTGAGTGAAGGACAACAGCAGCAGCTGCTTGCCTATCTGGCTCTGCTGATCAAGTGGAACAAGGCCTACAACCTCACTGCGGTACGTGACCCTGACGAAATGGTGTCACGTCACCTGCTCGACAGCCTGAGTGTGGTGCCCTTCGTCGCCGAGGCGGGCCGGACCTGGCTGGACGTCGGCAGCGGTGGCGGCATGCCTGGCGTACCACTGGCGATCCTCTTTCCTGACCGGGACTTCACGCTGCTGGACTCCAACGGCAAGAAGACGCGCTTTCTGACACAGGTCAAGCTGGAACTGAAACTGACCAACCTTGAGGTCGTGCACAGCCGAGTCGAGCAATTCCAGCCACTGGCGGCCTTTGACGGCATCACCTCGCGCGCCTTCAGCTCGCTAGAGGACTTCGCCAATTGGACGCGCCACCTTGGCAATGTCAGCACTCGCTGGTTGGCCATGAAGGGCGTACAGCCGGACGACGAGCTGCAACGGCTGCCCGCTGATTTTCGCCTCGATGCCTGTCACGTACTCAAGGTTCCCGGTTGCCAAGGCCAGCGCCATCTGTTGATACTGCGCCGCACTTCATGACCCGGACAGACACTGACCATGGCTAAAGTTTTCGCCATTGCCAACCAGAAAGGCGGTGTCGCCAAGACCACCACCTGCATCAACCTGGCGGCTTCTCTGGTTGCTACCCGCCGGCGCGTGCTGCTGATCGACCTCGATCCTCAGGGCAATGCCACCACGGGTAGTGGTGTAGACAAGCTCGGCCTCGAATATTCGATCTACGACGTGCTGATCGGTGCATGCAGCCTGGTGGATGCCATGCAGTTTTCCGAGCATGGCGGCTACCAATTGCTGCCGGCGAACCGCGATCTAACCGCGGCCGAGGTGGCGTTGCTGAATCTGCCGGCCAAGGAAAAGCGCTTGCGCGAAGCGCTGGCTCCGGTACGTGAGAACTACGACTACATCCTCATCGATTGCCCGCCATCGCTGTCAATGCTGACTATCAACGCATTGACTGCTGCCGATAGCGTGATCATTCCCATGCAGTGCGAGTACTACGCCCTCGAGGGGCTTACCGATCTGGTCAATTCGATCCAGCGCATCGCACAGGCGCTCAATCCGAGCCTGAAGATCGAGGGTCTGTTGCGCACCATGTACGACCCGCGCAGCAGCCTGACCAACGACGTTTCCGAACAGCTCAAAGCGCATTTCGGCGACAAACTCTACGACACCGTCATTCCGCGCAACGTCCGGCTCGCCGAGGCCCCGAGCCACGGTATGCCGGCGCTGGTCTACGACAAGCAATCCAAGGGCGCTCTGGCCTATCTGGCCCTGGCGGGCGAACTGTCGCGACGCCAGCGGCGGTCGGCCCGTGGTGCCCCCGCATAAGGACTATTCATGGCGACCAAGAAAAGAGGTCTAGGACGGGGACTCGACGCCCTGCTCGGCGGCGCCAGTGTTACGGCGATGCAGGAAGAGGCTGCGAAGGTCGATACTCGTGAACTCCAGCATCTGCCGCTGGAGCTGATCCAGCGCGGTAAATATCAGCCGCGCCGCGATATGGATCCCCAAGCCCTGGAAGAGCTGGCCCAGTCGATCAAGAATCACGGTGTGATGCAGCCTATCGTCGTGCGCCCGATCAGCGGTGGCCGTTACGAGATCATCGCCGGCGAACGCCGCTGGCGCGCCTGCCAGCAGGCTGGACTGGAACGCGTACCGTCACTGGTCCGTGAGGTGCCGGACGAAACCGCCATCGCCATGGCGTTGATCGAGAACATCCAGCGCGAAGATCTCAATCCGATCGAAGAGGCTGTGGCGCTTCAGCGTCTGCAGCAGGAATTCCAGCTTACCCAGCAGCAGGTGGCCGACGCCGTTGGCAAGTCGCGGGTTTCCGTGAGCAACTTGCTGCGCCTGATCGCCCTGCCCGAAGAGATTAAAACGCTGCTGTCCCATGGTGACCTGGAGATGGGCCACGCGCGTGCCCTGCTTGGTTTGCCGGCGGACCAGCAGGTAGAGGGTGCGCGGCATGTTGTCGCACGTGGACTCACCGTTCGGCAGACCGAGGCCTTCGTGCGCCAGTGGCTGACTAGCAAAGAAGCGCCCAAGGCCGAGGTCAAGGTGGATCCTGACATCAGCCGTCTGGAACAGCGTCTGGCCGAACGCCTGGGCTCGCCGGTACAGATCAAGCACGGCCAGAAGGGCAAAGGGCAGCTGGTGATCCGCTACAGTTCGCTGGATGAACTGCAGGGTGTACTGGCTCACATTCGTTGATACAAAATTTTTGTAGTGCCAGTCGGAAATTACTACCTGAGTGTTGAACCCTGGCTGGCCTGCTCCTATACTCGCCGCGCTTTTTTGACTGCGGACAATTATTTACGCAGCCTGCTGCGACGATGGAATTCAGGTGAACATACACAACAGAACACCCTTCCATCGTCTCCCGGCTTTTCGCGTTTTGCTGATTCAGGCAATGGTCGTAGTAGTGACCGCTGTCTCATGTGGGTTGGTTTTTGGTATTGTCGCCGGCTACTCCGCGCTGCTCGGCGGTCTGATTGCGCTGTCGGCGAACGTGTATTTCGCGTACAAGGCTTTTCGTTACTTTGGCGCACGCTCGGCCAGGGCGATCATTCAGTCCTTATGGTCTGGGCAGATGGGGAAACAAATTCTGGCAGCAGCGCTTTTTGCGCTGGTGTTCGTGGGAGTGCGACCGCTGGAGCCGGTTGCCCTGTTCGTCGGTTACGTGCTGGTACTAGGCACCTCCGCGAGCGCGCTCCTGCTGATGAAAAATAATCCGAAGCATTGAGCATTGAGGCGCGCATATGGCGAGTACCCCGGCGGAATATATTCAGCATCACCTGCAAAACCTGACCTACGGCAAGCTGCCGGCTGGCTACGAACGCGTTGACGGAACCGTGATTGACCAGGCTACCTGGACCATCGCGCAAACTTCGGCTGAAGCACAGGCAATGGGCTTCATGGCAGTCCATCTGGATACCCTGGGCTGGTCGCTGTTCGCGGGCTTTCTCTTCATCGGCATCTTCGCCATGGCTGGTCGCTCGGCAACTTCGGGTGTGCCAGGCAAGCTGCAGAACATGGTAGAGATGGTTGTCGAGTTCGTCGAAGGCATGGTCAAGGACACCTTCCACGGTCGCAATCCGCTGATCGCGCCGCTGGCTCTGACCATCTTCATGTGGATCCTGCTGATGAACAGCCTGAAGTGGATCCCGGTCGATTACATACCGGGCATCGCCCACCTGCTCGGCCTGCCGGCGTTCAAGATCGTCCCGACGGCTGATCCGAATGGCACTTTCGGTGTGTCCATCGGCGTGTTCTTCCTGATTCTTTTCTATAGCGTCAAGGTCAAGGGCTTCAGTGGTTTCAGCAAGGAGCTGGCATTCACGCCCTTCAACCACTGGTCGCTGGTGCCTTTCAACCTGTTCCTCGAGATTCTCGGTCTGCTGACCAAGCCGCTGAGCCTTGCGCTGCGTCTGTTCGGCAACATGTATGCCGGTGAGGTGGTGTTCATCCTCATTGCGCTGCTGCCGTTCTACGTACAGTGGACCCTGAATGTGCCGTGGGCGATCTTCCACCTCCTGGTGATCCCGCTGCAGGCCTTCATCTTCATGGTGCTGTCGATCGTGTACCTGAGCGCGGCCCACGAGGACCATTGAGACGCGAAAGCGACCGTAAACCCGTAGCAAACTTGAACTGCAACTCTAACCTCTGAAAACCTAGGAGTAATCATGGAACTCGTAATCATCGCTGCCGCCATCATCATTGGTCTGGGCGCTCTGGCCACCGGTATTGGCTTCTCCCTGCTGGGCGGCAAGCTGCTGGAATCCACTGCTCGTCAACCGGAACTGGCTCCGCAGCTGCAGACTAAGACCTTCATCATGGCTGGTCTGCTCGACGCCGTGCCGATGATCGGCGTTGGTATCGCGATGTACCTGATCTTCGTTGTTGCCCCTGGTATGGCTGCTTAATTCGCTGACCCGTCCGAGCGGCAGGGCGTTGCCCTGCCGGTTAGGCTTCAGCACCCGGGAAACAACGAGATAGCATGAGGTAGATCAGTGAACATTAATCTGACGCTGTTCGGTCAAACGATTGCCTTCGCTATTTTCGTCTGGTTCTGCATGAAGTTTGTTTGGCCGCCTATCACCAGCGCCATGCAAGCTCGCCAGAAGAAAATTGCCGAAGGTCTGGATGCTGCCGGCCGCGCTCAGCGCGATCTGCAACTGGCCCAGGAAAAAGCTTCCCACTCGCTCCGTGAAACCAAGGAGCAGGTTGCCCAGATCCTCGAGCAGGCGAATAAGCACGCCAATCTGATTATCGAGGAAGCCAAGCAGCAGGCTCGCTCTGAGGGTGAGCGCCTGATCGCCGGTGCCCGCGCCGAGATCGAACAGGAAGTGAACCGCGCCCGGGACGAACTGCGCACTCAGGTTGCGGCTCTTGCCGTTGCTGGTGCGGAGAAGATCCTGGAGTCCCATGTGGACGCCAAGGTGCACAACGAGCTGGTCGAAAAACTGGCCTCCCAACTCTAAGCGAGGCAAGCGATGATCAATACCCAGACGCTTGCTCGGCCTTACGCGAAAGCCGCTTTCGAGTTCGCCAGCGCCGCAGGAAAGACCGACTCCTGGTCCAAAATGCTGAACCTGGCCGCCATCGCTGTTGAAGTCCCAGAAGTCGCAGCGTTGCTGAACGACCCCCGCCTGTCTAGCGAAAGCAAGCTTCAGGGGCTGGTGCGTCTACTCGGTGACGATGTGGATGAAGCTTTCCGCAACTACGTCCAGACCCTTGGCGAGAACAATCGCCTGTCGGTCCTGCCGACCGTGTGGGAGCTGTACGAGGACATCAAGGCGCAAGCCGAGAAAACGCTTGAAGCAGAAGTTGAAACCGCTTTCGAGCTCAGCAACGAGCAACTCCAAACTTTGGCTGCCGCCTTGTCGAAGCGGCTAGATCGCACCGTCAACCTCCAGCAGGCCGTTAATCCTGCGCTGATCGGCGGCGTGTTGATTCGCGCCGGTGATGTGGTTGTCGACGGTTCGATCCGCGGCAAACTGAGCCAGTTGGCCGAATCGTTGAAATCCTGATTTGAGGGTCATGGCATGCAGCAACTGAATCCTTCCGAGATAAGTGAAATCATCAAGCAGCGCATCGAGAAATCGGATGTCGCTGCTCAAGCCCGTAATGAGGGCACCGTCGTCAGCGTTTCTGACGGTATCGTACGCATCTACGGTCTTGCCGACGTCATGTACGGCGAAATGATCGAGTTCCCTGGCGGCGTCTTCGGTATGGCACTGAACCTGGAGCAAGACTCCGTAGGTGCTGTGGTTCTGGGTAACTACCTGGGCCTGACCGAAGGCATGAGCGCCAAGTGCACCGGCCGCATCCTCGAAGTTCCGGTTGGTCCGGAACTGCTGGGCCGCGTGGTCGACGCACTGGGCAACCCGATCGATGGCAAGGGCCCGATCAACGCTCAGGCAACTGATGCGGTCGAGAAGGTCGCGCCGGGCGTCATCTGGCGTAAGTCGGTAGACCAGCCGGTTCAGACCGGTTACAAGTCAGTCGACGCCATGATCCCGGTAGGCCGTGGCCAGCGTGAGCTGATCATCGGTGACCGTCAGATCGGCAAGACCGCCCTGGCCATCGACGCCATCATCAACCAGAAGAACAGCGGCATCCGCTGCGTCTACGTTGCCATCGGTCAGAAGCAGTCGACCATCGCCAACGTTGTTCGCAAGCTGGAAGAGCATGGCGCCATGCACAACACCATCGTTGTGGCTGCGTCGGCCTCCGAATCCGCTGCGCTGCAATTCCTGGCTCCGTATGCCGGTTGCACCATGGGCGAGTACTTCCGTGATCGCGGTGAAGATGCACTGATCGTTTATGACGATCTGTCCAAGCAGGCTGTGGCTTATCGCCAGATCTCCCTGCTGCTGCGTCGTCCGCCGGGACGTGAAGCCTACCCGGGCGACGTGTTCTATCTCCACAGCCGTCTGCTGGAGCGTGCATCGCGCGTGTCCGAAGAGTATGTCGAGAAGTTCACCAAGGGTGCGGTGACTGGCAAGACCGGTTCCCTGACCGCTCTGCCAATCATCGAAACCCAGGCTGGCGACGTTTCTGCGTTCGTTCCGACCAACGTGATTTCCATCACCGATGGTCAGATCTTCCTGGAATCGGCCATGTTCAACGCTGGTATCCGTCCGGCCGTTAACGCCGGTATCTCGGTATCCCGTGTGGGTGGCGCCGCTCAGACCAAGATCGTCAAGAAGCTGTCCGGTGGTATTCGTACCGCTCTGGCTCAGTACCGTGAACTGGCTGCGTTCGCGCAGTTTGCTTCCGACCTAGACGAAGCGACCCGTAAGCAGCTGGAGCATGGTCAGCGCGTCACCGAGCTGATGAAGCAGAAGCAGTACGCGCCGATGTCCATCGCCGACATGTCCCTTTCCCTGTACGCCGCCGAGCGTGGTTTCCTGACGGACGTGGAAGTGGCCAAGGTTGGCGCCTTCGAGCAGGCCCTGATCGCCTTCTTCAACCGCGAGTTCGCCGATCTGATGGCGAAGATCAACGTGAAGGGTGACTTCAATGACGAAATCGACGCTGGCCTCAAGGCTGGTATCGAGAAGTTCAAGGCCACTCAAAGCTGGTAAGCCGCAGCGGGGGCCGAAAGGCTCCCGCCTGCTAACCCGATAGGTGTCAAATGGCAGGCGCAAAAGAGATTCGCAGCAAGATTGCGAGCATCAAAAGCACGCAGAAGATCACCAGCGCCATGGAAAAGGTGGCGGTCAGCAAGATGCGCAGGGCACAAATGCGCATGGCTGCCAGCCGCCCATATGCGGAGCGCATCCGGCAGGTCATCGGCCATCTGGCCGGTGCCAACCCGGAATACCGTCATCCGTTCATGGTGGAGCGTCCGGTCAAGCGTGTCGGCTACATCATCGTGTCTACTGATCGTGGTCTTTGTGGTGGTTTGAACACCAACCTGTTCAAGGCGCTGATCAAGAACATGAAGGAATGGCACGATCAGAAGGTCGAAGTCGACCTCTGCGTGATCGGCAACAAGGGCGCGAGCTTTTTCCGCAGCTTCGGCGGTAACGTCGTCGCGGCGATCGGCAACCTCGGCGAAGAGCCATCGATCACTGATCTGATTGGTAGCGTCAAGGTCATGCTGGACGGTTTCCACGAGGGCCGTATTGATCGCTTGTACCTGGTATCCAACAAGTTCATCAACACCATGACCCAGAAACCTACGGTCGATCAGCTGCTGCCACTGGCCGCAGAAGAGAACGCCGAGCAGGTCAAGAAAGGTCAGTGGGACTACCTCTACGAGCCGGATGCCCAGCAGCTGCTGGATGCCCTGCTGGTGCGTTATATCGAGTCCCAAGCCTATCAGGCAGTGGTTGAGAACGGCGCAGCCGAACAGGCCGCGCGGATGATTGCCATGAAGAACGCAACCGACAACGCCGGTGAGCTGATTGGCGACCTGCAACTGGTCTACAACAAGGCCCGTCAGGCTGCGATCACTCAGGAAATTTCGGAAATCGTCGGCGGCGCTGCCGCGGTTTAAGAACGGTTCAAATATTCAGAGGAACCAAACATGAGTAGCGGACGTATCGTTCAAATCATCGGCGCCGTTATCGACGTGGAATTTCCGCGCGATCTGGTACCGAACGTCTATGACGCCCTGAAAGTTCAAGGCGCCGAGACCACCCTGGAAGTCCAGCAGCAGCTGGGTGACGGCATTGTCCGTACCATTGCCATGGGTTCGACCGAAGGCCTCAAGCGTGGCCTGGACGTACTCAACACTGGTACCGGCATCTCCGTACCAGTTGGCAAGCAGACCCTGGGCCGCATCATGGACGTCCTGGGCAACCCCATCGACGAAGCTGGCCCGATCGGCGAAGAAGAGCGTTGGACCATCCACCGTGCCGCTCCGTCCTACGCGGACCAGGCGGGTGGCAACGAGCTGCTGGAAACCGGCATCAAGGTCATCGACCTGGTTTGCCCGTTCGCCAAGGGCGGTAAGGTCGGTCTGTTCGGTGGTGCCGGTGTAGGCAAGACCGTAAACATGATGGAGCTGATCCGTAACATCGCCATGGAGCACAGCGGTTACTCCGTGTTCGCTGGTGTGGGTGAGCGTACTCGTGAAGGTAACGACTTCTATCACGAGATGAAGGACTCCAACGTTCTGGACAAGGTTGCCCTGGTTTATGGCCAGATGAACGAGCCGCCGGGAAACCGTCTGCGCGTTGCTCTGACCGGTCTGACCATGGCCGAGAAGTTCCGTGACGAAGGCCGCGACGTTCTGTTGTTCGTCGACAACATCTACCGTTACACCCTGGCCGGTACCGAAGTGTCCGCGCTGCTGGGTCGTATGCCGTCCGCGGTAGGTTATCAGCCGACTCTGGCCGAAGAGATGGGCGTTTTGCAGGAGCGCATCACTTCCACCAAGAACGGTTCGATCACCTCGGTACAGGCCGTATACGTACCTGCGGATGACTTGACTGACCCGAGCCCGGCGACCACCTTCGCCCACCTCGACGCCACCGTCGTACTGTCGCGTGACATCGCCTCCCTGGGTATCTACCCGGCGGTCGATCCGCTCGACTCGACTTCGCGTCAGCTGGATCCGCTGGTGATCGGTCAGGAACACTACGACACCGCTCGCGGCGTCCAGTACGTGCTGCAGCGTTACAAAGAGCTGAAGGACATCATTGCGATCCTCGGTATGGACGAACTGTCCGAGACCGACAAGCAGCTGGTATCCCGCGCTCGTAAGATCCAGCGCTTCCTGTCCCAGCCGTTCTTCGTGGCCGAAGTCTTCACTGGCTCGCCAGGCAAGTACGTTCCGCTGAAAGAGACCATCCGTGGTTTCTCCGGCATCCTCAATGGCGACTACGACCATCTGCCGGAACAGGCGTTCTACATGGTCGGCAGCATCGACGAAGCCATCGAGAAAGCCAAGAAACTGTAACTGGCGCGCCCGCTTGCGGGCGCCAATCCAGCCTGACCGGCGATTGCCGGCCGGGCTGATTACCGAGGCATGAACATGGCTATGACAGTCCATTGCGACATCGTCAGTGCGGAAGGGGAGCTGTTCTCGGGGCTGGTGGAAATGGTCATCGCCCACGGGAACCTTGGTGACATCGGTATCCTGCCGGGTCACGCGCCTTTGCTGACTGATCTCAAGCCCGGTCCGGTGCGGGTGATCAAGCAGGGTGGCGGAGAAGAAATCTTTTACATTTCCGGTGGCTTCATCGAAGTTCAGCCGGACATGGTGAAGGTTCTCGCCGATACCGCTACGCGCGCCAAGGACATCGACGAGGCTGCTGCTCAGGCTGCCGTCAAGGCTGCTGAAAAAGCGTTGCACGAGAAGGGCGCGGATTTCGACTACGGCTCCGCGGCCGCTCGTCTGGCCGAGGCCGCAGCACAGCTGCGTACCGTCGAGCAGCTGCGCAAGAAGTACGGTCGGCACTGATCGATCAGCGACTTCATCGCGCACGAGTAAAAGGGTAGCCTTGGCTACCCTTTTTCTTTTTCTGCCATTTGCCGGTGCCGACGAACAGAAACCCAGGGCGTACCGCGTGGGGGACTGTCGGGCCGATACCGTTCAGGAATCGTTTCATGTCTCTCGATATCGTCATTCTCGCGGCAGGCCAGGGCACACGTATGCGCTCGGCGCTGCCCAAGGTGCTGCATCCCGTTGCCGGCAAATCCATGCTCGGCCATGTCATCGATACCGCCCGCGCGTTGCAGCCGCGAAGCATTCAGGTCGTGATCGGGCATGGCGCCGAACAGGTCCGTCAGCGTTTGGCTGGTGATGACCTCAGCTACGTGGTTCAGGCCGAGCAATTGGGCACCGGACATGCTGTGGCTCAGGCCCTGCCAAATTTGTCGGCCGAGCGCGTGCTGATTCTCTATGGCGATGTTCCGCTAATCGAAGCCGACACCCTGCAGCGTCTGTTGCAGAAGGTCGGGCCTGAACAGTTGGCTTTGCTGACCGTGGTGCTGGATGACCCCAGTGGCTATGGGCGGATCGTTCGGGACCACAGCGGTGAGGTGCAGGCAATCGTCGAGCACAAGGATGCCAGCGATGAGCAGCGCGCGATTCGTGAAGGCAACACCGGAATTCTGGCTGTGCCGGGAAGCCGTATCGGCGAATGGCTGGGGCGTCTGTCCAACAGCAATGCGCAGGGTGAGTATTACCTGACCGACGTGATTGCCATGGCCGTATCCGATGGTCTGCGCGTGGCCACAGAGCAGCCGCTGCACGCCATGGAAGTGCAGGGCGCCAACGACCGTATTCAGCTTGCCGAGCTTGAGCGTCATTACCAGCAGCGCGCCGCCCGCAGGCTGATGTCACAGGGAGTAACACTGCGCGATCCGGCTCGTTTCGATCTACGCGGCGAGGTGTGTATCGGGCGGGACGTGCTGATCGACATCAACGTGGTGCTCGAAGGCAGTGTGGTCATCGAAGATGATGTGCAGATCGGACCGAACTGCGTGATCAAGGACAGCACGCTACGCCGCGGCGCGATCGTCAAGGCTAACTCTCACCTCGAGGGAGCGCTGGTCGGCGAGTGCGCCGATTGCGGTCCGTTTGCCCGCCTGCGTCCCGGTAGCGTGCTCGGTGCCAAGGCGCATGTGGGTAACTTCGTCGAGTTGAAGAACGCAACGCTGGGCGATGGCGCAAAGGCCGGCCACCTCAGCTATCTGGGTGACGCCGAGATCGGCGCACGGACCAACATCGGCGCCGGCACCATCACCTGCAACTACGATGGCGCCAACAAGTTCAAGACGGTGATGGGCGAAGATGTCTTCATTGGCTCCAACAGCTCGCTGGTTGCACCGCTGAATCTGGGTGATGGCGCTACGACCGGGGCTGGTTCGACCATAACCGATGATGTGCCGGCGAATACCCTTGGTTTGGGTCGCGGTCGTCAGCGCAATATCGAGGGTTGGCAGCGGCCGGTGAAGAAGTCATAGGCGCAAAGAGGCTCCAGCGCCGTAGGGTGGTCTTTAGTCCATAGACAGACCGAACGCGGCGCAGTAGTACGGCAGTCGTTGCCCACCGTTCTCGGCTTGCACCCACCACCGACATATGTTTTGATTCGCGCCATTATCTTTCGGATCGAAACATATAAATGTCGAAGCGCAACACGCCGCAGCGTCGTCACGCCATTCTCGCCCTGCTCACCGAGCGTGGGGAGGTGAGCGTGGACGAGCTGTCGCGGCGCTTCGAGACGTCCGAAGTCACCATTCGCAAAGACCTCACTGCCCTGGAAAAGAACGGTCTGCTGCTGCGCCGCTACGGCGGTGCGGTGCCGTTGCCGCAAGAGCTCATTGGCGACAACGTGCAACCTGTTTCACCCTGGAAGCAGGCGATCGCCGGCGCAGCGGTTGGCTGCATTCGAGAGCACGCGCGAATCATCATCGATAGCGGCACGACTACGGCCGCAATGATTCCGCAGTTGGGTCACAAGCATGGGCTGGTGGTGATGACCAATTCGCTGAGCGTAGTTAACGCCCTGCGCGAACTGGAGCATGAACCGGTTCTATTGATGACCGGCGGCACCTGGGATCCGCATTCCGAGTCCTTTCAGGGGCAGGTCGCCGAGCAGGTGTTGCGCTCCTATGACTTCGATCAGCTGTTCATCGGTGCCGACGGCATCGATCTCGAACGTGGAACCACCACTTTCAACGAACTGCTAGGGTTGTCCCGGGTGATGGCCGACGTTGCCCGTGAAGTCATCGTGCTGGTCGAAGCCGACAAGATCGGACGTCGCATCCCCAATCTCGAGCTGCCATGGGGCAGCGTGCATACCCTGATTACCGATGAGCGCCTCAGCGACGAGGCGCGTAGCTGCATTCTGGCCCGCGGCGTCAAGCTGATCTGCGTGGCAGTCGAAACCAATCTGGAGACTTGAGCATGTGTGGCATTGTTGGCGCTGTCGCCGAACGCAACATCACCGCGATCCTTCTTGAGGGCCTCAAACGCCTCGAATACCGTGGCTATGACAGCGCTGGCTTCGCTGTGCTGGATGACAGCGGTACTCTGGAACGCCTACGTCGCAACGGCAAGGTCGCCGAACTGGAGCAGGCGCAGCAGCAGGCTCAGATGACCGGCCGCCTGGGTATCGCGCACACGCGATGGGCGACCCATGGCGCACCGTGCGAGCGTAACGCTCACCCGCACTTTTCCGGTGATGATCTGGCCGTCGTGCACAACGGCATCATCGAGAATCACGAGGCGCTGCGAGCGCAGCTCAAGGGCCTGGGCTACGTGTTCCTGTCCGATACCGACACCGAAGTCATCGTGCACCTGTTGCATCACAAGCTAGATTCCCTCGGCGACCTCGCGCTGGCGCTCAAGGAGGCTGTAAAAGAGCTGCACGGTGCTTACGGTTTGGCGGTGATCAGCGCCAAGCAACCGGATCGCCTGCTGGCTGCACGTAGCGGAAGCCCGCTGGTGATCGGCCTTGGTCTGGGCGAGAACTTCCTCGCTTCGGACCAGCTGGCGCTGCGTCAGGTGACTGATCGTTTCATGTATCTGGAAGAAGGCGACATTGCCGAGATCCGTCGCGACAACGTTCAGATATGGGATGTCACCGGCCGGGCTGTTCAGCGTGAAAGCGTGCAGTACCACGAGGGCGCTGAAGCCGCCGACAAGGGCGAGTATCGTCACTTCATGCTCAAGGAGATCCACGAGCAGCCCAAGGTCGTGCAGCGCACCCTGGAGGGCCGCCTTGGGGATCATCAGGTATTGGTACAGGCATTCGGACCGCAGGCAGCTGAACTGTTCGCCAGGGTTCGCAATGTGCAAATCGTCGCCTGTGGTACCAGCTATCACGCCGGTATGGTGGCGCGTTACTGGTTGGAAGAGCTGGCCGGCATTCCCTGCCAGGTCGAGGTCGCCAGCGAGTTTCGCTACCGCAAGGTTGTGGTGCAGCCCGATACCCTGTTCGTCACCATCTCCCAGTCCGGAGAAACTGCTGATTCGCTCGCTGCGCTGCGAAATGCGAAGGCGCGTACCGAGCAGGAAGGGCGCTATCTGGCCAGCCTGGCGATCTGCAACGTCGGCATCAGCTCTCTGGTACGTGAATCTGACCTGACGTTGCTGACCCAGGCTGGGCCGGAAATCGGCGTGGCATCGACCAAGGCGTTCACCACACAGCTGGTAGGTCTGCTGCTGCTTACGCTGTCGCTGGGGCAGGTGCGCGGCACCTTGTCCCCTGCGCTGGAAGCGGAGCTGGTAGACGAACTGCGTCGCTTGCCGACGCGCCTGGGCGAGGCGCTGGCGATGGACACCACGGTAGAAAAGATCGCCGAGCACTTCGCCGAAAAGCATCACACCCTGTTCCTCGGCCGCGGCGCGCAGTACCCGGTGGCGATGGAGGGAGCGCTCAAGCTCAAGGAGATATCCTATATCCATGCCGAGGCTTATCCGGCTGGTGAACTCAAGCATGGCCCGCTGGCGCTTGTGGATGCGGATATGCCGGTGGTCACAGTGGCGCCGAACAACGAGCTGCTCGAAAAGCTCAAGTCCAACCTGCAGGAAGTGCGCGCCCGAGGCGGTGAGTTGATCGTCTTTGCCGATCGCGAGGCAGGCATCGAAAATGGCGAGGGCACCTTTATCGTCAGCATGCCGCATATTCACGATGTGCTGGCCCCGATCCTCTACACGCTGCCGCTGCAGCTGCTGTCGTACTACGTTGCCGTACTGCGCGGGACGGACGTCGACCAGCCACGCAATTTGGCTAAATCCGTAACGGTGGAATGACCGGCGATTGCGCCAAAAAAGAAGAAACTGCGTTGGTGATGGAAAGGCCCTTCGGGGCCTTTCTGCATTCAGCTGCACTCGTCGTCGCGCTCCATTGCAGCGGCATCGGCGAAAAGGCTGAAGGTGGCTTCAGCTGCCTCCAGCATCGGCTCCCAGGCACAGCCGGACGCAGCAGCGTGTTCGAGGCGGGCGAGGAAGGTTGGCCAGAGCCTGGCGACGTCTCCATGCTTGAGGTAGCGAACAGGAGATGTCGGGTTGATCTCACGTATTCGCCGTGCGAGTACGCGTCCGCCCAGGCGCGATCCTTCCAGCACATAGGCGACACCCCAGCAGCTGGCGATATCGTTCAACGGCCGTATAGGCAGCGCTGCAGGGGGAGGGCAATGCAGCTCGGCCAGATCTGCCGTTAAGGCATGGCGGCGCACTCGCATTGGCCAGTCGTCGAGCAGGTCGGCGATACCCGCTCGCTCCAGCGCGATTTCCGCGGCGCTCAGTACCCTGCTGTGAGCACGCAGGAAGTGCAGGTAGTCATCCGGGCGCTCAAGGGTAAACCCTGAGAACGCGGCATCGACTTGCTCGTGCAGCGGCGCCGTGGCCTGCCTCAGCCGTGCGCGCAATTCAGCCATCGGTCAGGCTGCTTTCTCTGAGCGCCAGATGAATCTTGCTTGCCAGCTGCTCTTCGCGAAAGGGCTTCTGGATGATCGAATAGCCAGCCAATCCCAGTTCGCACAACTCGGCGTAGCCAGTCACGAAGATCACTGGCAACCGGGGATGGCGCCCGCGCACGGCGCGGGCCAGTTCACCGCCGTTCATGCCTGGCATGGCGAAATCGGCCAGCAGAAGATCGACCTTGATATCGGTCGCCAGCAGCTGCAAGGCATCGGCGCCGCTGTCTGCTTCAATCACCGCGAAGCCGAGATCCTGCAGCATCAGCGCGGTAACCTCCCGCACACTTGGATCGTCATCCACCAGCAGGATACTGTGCTGCGCGTTTTCTTCCCGCGTGCCAGCGCTCACCACCAAGGTTGGTTCCGCCTGCTGCGGTGCCGAGGTACGCGGCAGGAACACCTTGACCGTCGTACCGACGCCCTCGCGGCTTTCGATTCGGGCGCCGCCACCGGATTGTTTGGCGAAACCGAAAACCTGCGCCAGGCCCAGCCCGGAGCCCTTGCCGACTTCCTTTGTGGTGAAAAAGGGCTCGAACGCCTTGCTCAGCACCTCCTCGCTCATCCCGGTACCTGTATCGGCCACCGATAGCACGACGTACTCGCCTGGACCCGGATCTTCGGCGCGCAGTGCCGGTTCGGTGACCACCACGTTGCGCGTACCCAGAGTCAGGCGGCCGCTATCGCCCATGGCGTCACGGGCGTTGATCGCCAAGTTGAGAATGATCATCTCGATCTGGGTAGGGTCTACCAGCGCGTGCCAGATATTGGCCTGGGTGTCGGTCTCGATGCTAACACTGCCGCCCAGGGTGCTTTTGAGCAGGCTAAGCAGGTTGACCAGCGTGTCGTTGAGATCGATCGCTGCTGGCGTGAGCTGCTGGCGCCGGGCGAAGGCGAGCAACTGGCTGGTCAGCGTCGCGCCGCGCTCGCCGGATTCGCGGATGTACTGCAGGCGCCGCAAGCTGCGCTCTGCCGGAGCACCTTGCTCCAGATCGTTCTGCAGAAAGCTGGCGCTGGTTAGGATGACCGTCAGCAGATTGTTGAAGTCGTGCGCAACGCCAGCGGTCAGCTGGCCGACGGCTTCGAGGCGCTGCATCTGCTGCAGTGTGGCCTCGACGCGCTCTCGCTCCTGGATCTGGGCACGTAGCTCGCGGTTGGCTTCGGCCAGCTTATCGACCGCAGCGATCTCGCTGGTGATGTCCCGCGCTGCACAATAGATGCGCCCGTCATCGGCGACCACCGACCACGATAGCCAACGATAGCTGCCATCGCGATGACGCATACGATTGACGAAGCGGTTGGTGATCTTGCCTTGGCCCACGCGGGCGTTTTCTTCGAGAGTTGCTTGCAGGTCGGCCGGATGCACCAGCCAGGTCAGCGGGTGCTGCATGAGCTGCTCGAGCGGCCAGCCGAAGGCTTGCTCCCAGATCGGATTGAGCGCTACCGGCATCATGTCCAGATGAGTAACGGCCAGGAGGTCGCGGGATAGCTCCCAGGTGCGGTCGCGTTCTCGGGTGCGCTCCTGCACCCGCTCGCCCAGGGTTTCGTTCATCCGCTTGAGGGTCTGAGTCGCCAGCTGCTGCTCGGTGATGTCCATCACTACGCCAACGAAGCGCGTGCACTGACTGCCTTCGAAGAATGCCTGGCCGCGGGTTTCCATCCAGCGCAGGCTGCCGTCATCGAAAAGCACGCGATAGGTTGTGCAGAATTCGCCGCCGTCTTCGCCGCCGATGGCTCGGGCGATTTCCTCGCGTATCCGCTCGCGGTCTTCCGGGTGGCAGAGCCGTTCGAACAGCGGCATGTCCACCGGGTCCTGTTCCCCGACGCCGAGCATGGCGCGGCAGCGTTGGTCCCAGATCAGCGTGCCGTTCTGCGGCTCGTAATCCCACATACCCAGCCGCGCCGCATCGATCGCAAGCCGTGCACGCACTTCGACCTCGCGCAATGCCTGCTCGGCCTGCAGGCGCCTGCGCCGCTCGTTGACTTCGGCCAGGGCCCGTTCCACCGCCTTGGGTAGAAAACCGAGGTTCTGCTTGAGCACGTAGTCGACGGCGCCAGAGCGCATCATATTGACCGCATGCTCCTCGCCGAATACCCCGGAGAGAAAGATGAAGGGCGTCTGCGGCGCCAGTCGCTGCGCTTCCTGCAACGCCTGGCTACCGGAGAATCCCGGCAGGATGAAGTCCGCGAGAATCAGATCGAAGGTGCGTCGCTGGAGCGCTTCCAGGACGCCCGCATGGCTGTAAACCAGTTCGGTGTGCAGGGTGTAGCCACTGCGCTCCAGCGCCAATTGGGCCAGTTCGGCGTCGTGCGAGCTGTCCTCGATGAACAGGACGCTGATGTTCTTTGACGCTGGCATATCCAACCTGTCGAGGAAGCAGGAATCATCGAAACGACCCGCCAGACGGGCCGGCAGGGGTCGTTCAGTTTTTTTCGTCTTTGTTGCGCACGCGCTTGAGTCGCAGCGAGCCTGGTGGCGGCTCGTTGAGCACGGCCCAGAAGATGCCGAGGTCGGAGATTGCGGCGACAAAATCTTTGAATTCGACCGGTTTGACGACGTAAGCGTTCACCCCGAGCTCATAGGCTTTCATCAGGTCGGGTTCTTCCCGCGAAGAGGTCAGCATGACCACCGGAATACTGCGCAGCTCGGCGGTTTCACGCACGGTCTTGAGCACTTCCAGGCCGTCGACCTTGGGCAGCTTGAGGTCCAGCAACAGCACTGCCGGGTTGCCATCGGCACGCTCGGCATAGGTGCCGGTGCGCTGCAGATAGTTCAGCGCCTCGGCGCCGTCACGCATGATCACCACTTCGTTGGCCAGCTGGCTGCGTTCCAGGGCGATCAGCGTGAGTTCTAGGTCGTGGGGATTATCTTCGACCAGCAGTATCGGTTTCAGCATCAGATGTCTCGGTCCGGAAGGGGCGATGTATAGGTCAATTTGGGGAGTGAAAAGTAGAACGTGGCGCCCTTGTCCAGCTGGCCCTCGGCCCACACCTGGCCGTCGTGGCGCTCGATGATGCGCCGCACGCTCGCAAGGCCGATGCCGGTGCCTTCGAATTCTTCCATGCGGTGCAAGCGCTGGAACACGCCGAACAGCTTGTCCGAGTACTGCATGTCGAAGCCCACGCCGTTGTCGCGCACGTATACCACCACCTCGCCCGCGCGCTCTTCGGCGCCCACTTCGATCACGGCCACCTCACGGGTGCGGCTGTACTTGACCGAATTGTCAATGAGGTTGCGCAACACCATGTGGATGAAGGCGGCGTCGGCGACGACGATCGGCATCGGCAGCAAGTGCCATTCGATCTTTCGGCCTTCGCAATCGGGCGCCAGCTCTTCGCGGATCGAGGCGACCAGCGCAGCGAGATCGACATCAGACAGGCGCAACGCCGAACGGCCCATTTGCGAAAAGCTCAGCAGGTTGTCCACCAACGTACCGGCGAAGCGTGCGGCATCGGCGATGTTGTCGAGAAAGCGCATTCCGCGTTCGCTCAGCTGGCTGCTTTCCATCTCGCTGAGCAGTTCGGTGTATCCGGCGATATGTCGCAACGGTGCACGCAGGTCGTGGGACACGCTATAGGAGAAGGCCTCCAGCTCTTTGTTACTGGCGCGCAGTTCGCCAGCCAGCTGAGCCATTTCTTCGGCCTTGCGCAAGACGATACCGAGCACCGCGTTGCGCAGTTCCAGAGCGCCCTCGATCACCACGGTGTCCCAGGGCTGGGCGAAACCGCGCAGGGTTTCCTGCCATTGTTCGAAGCTGTGGCGCGGGCTGAGTGCACCGCTTTCACTGTCTATGCGCTTCTCCGGCTGGCCGGCCCAGTTGACGGTCTTGATCTGCTCGTGGCGGAACCAGATCAGGTAGTGCGCATGCAGACGAGATATTGAGATGGCCATGACCCCGGCACAGTGCTCGGCAAGCCTCGGCATGTCCGGTGTATCCCGGCTGATGCAGTCGCTATGAAACACCAGCTCGTCGCGCCGCTCGCCTAGCCACCGAGCCAGCTGCAGGATCTGTTCATGGCCGGGCGTATGTCCGACGGTCTCGCACTTGTCTGCGGAAATGATCGCCGCGCCATCGGCACCGGCGAAGCCGAGGACGACTTCGGGAAGGTGGCGAAAGCCCTCGACCACGCTGTCGCGATCGGCCATGGCCGAAAGCAGATGCACGATCTGGTGGCGTAGCTCTAGCTTGCGTTGGGCCAGGGTCTCGCTTTCCCGCGCCTCGATCTGCAACGAGAGGATACGGCCGAGCAGTTCGCAGGCGGTGCGGGTCTGGTAGCTGACGGGGTGTGGTTCGGCGTTATGGCAGGAGATCAGCCCCCAGAGCCGGTCACGAATGACGATGGAGATCGACATCGACGCCAGCGTGCCCATGTTGCGCATGTACTGCAGGTGTACCGGGGAAACGCTGCGCAATGCGGCGAAGCTCAGGTCCAACGGCGTGCCGGAGACCGGATTGAGCGCCGGCACCAGTGGCGAGGGTTGATAGTTGGCATCCTGAATCACCCGAATCAGGTTCTCGCGATACAGCCTCCGCGCCTGTTGCGGGATGTCGGCTGCAGGAAAGCAAAGACCCAGATAGCTCGGATAGCCAGGGTCCGCCACTTCGGCCAGCACCAGGCCGTTATCCTCGGTATCGAAGCGGTAGGCTTTGACCCGGCCAAACCCGGTAATGCGTTTGACCTCTCGAACCGCTAGCTGACAGAGCGCTTCGAGGTCGCGGCTGTCCTGCAGCTGAGCGACGAAGGTGCGCATCAGTGGGTACAGCGTGTCGTAGGCTTGGCCCGAGTTCGCAGCGCGCTCGAATTCGAGAATCAGCTGGCCGCGATGGCGATGCCCCAACAAGGCGAAGGTTCGCTCAGGCGCACCTTGCAGCCCGATGCTCACATCGCTCAGGTGAAAGGGGTTCTGGTCGCCTTCAGTCAGCGACGCCAGACCCGCCTCGATACGCGTTGTGGGCAGCAGAGTCGAGAGTGGCTGATCGAGCAGCGCCTGGGCGTTGATTCCGAGCCAGTGCTGGACGTTCTCGCTGGCCTGCTGGACGCGTAGATCGGGTTCGCTGACCACCAGCAGGAAACCGTGGGGCTGGATGCTACCGGGTATATGAATTGGCTCGTCGGCGCATCGGTCGATGGCCTGGAGCAATTCCTGGGATTCGGTAGTGGTCATTGTGTGTCCTTGGTTCAGGTCCGAGCGGACCGGAGGTGACTGGCAGGCACCAATGCAAGTTGCTACCTAATGTCTGCGATTGCGCAGGTTGTGTCGGGCGTATTGCCGTGAATGTCTTAACCGAGTGTTTCGCTTGGCCATGCACTTTAACGCGACAGAACTGGCTCGCCAATCCGGTGGGCTGTATAAACGGGGCCTTGCCTGGGGGCATACGACAGGAGGTGAGTGTGGAAGAAGTCATTGAACAGCTGCGTGAACTTAACGAGCCGGTGCCGGTGCCGCTGGAGCTGCCAACCGACGATTTGCTGGTGGAGATCGAAGAGCAGCTGTTGATCAATCTGCCGTTCGGCTTGCGTGAGTTCCTGCTTGAGGTCAGCGATGTGATTTATGGGCGTCTGGAGCCTGTCACCGCCACCGACCCGCAGTCGCATACCTACCTGCCTGAGGTCGCCGCGAATGCCTGGGACGCTGGCGTGCCGCGCGATCTTATCCCGATCTGCCAGGACGGCCGCGGCTACTACGTAGTCGATCTGGACGGCGAGGTGACCCTGTGGAGCGGCGATGAGTGCGAGCTTACCGAGGAAACCTGGGAGTCGGTCTGGCATTGGGCCCGCGACGTCTGGCTGGAGAGCTGAGTGGTATGTATGACGGCTCGGTAGCCGGACGACTGCCCGCTGAGCAGTGCGTCCGCCGGCAAGGTTCCGATGACTCATGCTGACGCTGAGTAATCTATTTCTGTTCATGCTGCTGGCTGCCGCGGGAGCCTGGGTCTGGCATTCCCACGGCATTCGCGAGCGCGCCTTGCTGGCGGTGCGGCGCCACTGCAAGAAGCTGGACGTCGAGCTGCTCGACGGCAACGTCGCCTTTCGCAAGCTGACGGTGCTGCACGATGCCCGTGGCCGGCGCAGATTGGCGCGTATCTATGGATTCGAGTTCACCGTTACCGGTGAACAGCGTCACCCTGGCACCATCGTCATGTACGGCGCTCAGGTCGGTCGTATCGAACTGGCCGCCCATCCATTCCAGCCCACGGAGGAGCCGGGACGGGTGATCCAGCTGGACGACTGGCGCAGTCCGCGCGACTGATCGTCAATCTGCAATGAGGCAGCCTTGCATACCCTGATCCAGCTCGGCCTGCGGCTGAGCTTCGCTGAAGATCAGCTCCAGTCGCGAATCGCGTCGCCACTCGCTGGGGCTGAAGACCAGCGGCTGCCCGTCCAGCGCATTGGCTGACCGCCAGCCTGCGTCGCTATGGACGACCAGCTTGGCGCGTCGCCACGGCCATTGACCCAACCATTGCCCTAGCTTGTCGACATCGAAGCGCTGGCTGGGGTGCCAACGCCAGCCAATGCTCCAGCCTTCCGGTGCAGCCTGAACCTGACAGATTGGCTTGGTGTGGTCGAGCCAGACCTGCGGCAGCGTTACTGGGCCCGCCGGCAGCGTGACTACCTGCGATTGCTCGCTGGCTCGCGCGTCGACTCCCGGCAGCCTGTCGATAGGCAGCCGGCCTTGGCTGGTCCAGAACAGCGGGCGTTGCGGCAGTTTTTCGGCCAGTTCTTTGCGCGATGTACCGTCGAGTGATTCGCTCTTGTTCATCAGCAACAGACCGGCGTCAGCCAATGCATGTTTTTGGCTATCCGGTAGCGCCTGGCCGCGGCTCAGGGCAGCGGCATCCAGCACCAGCACGGTCGGCTGAACGGCCAGCACCGTGGACCATGGGGCCTGCGCAAGCTGGCGCAGCAGCTCGGCCGGATGCCCCAGGCCGGAGGGTTCGATCAGTAATCGATCCGGTTTTGCCTGGCGCAGCAGCCGGCCAAGACCAACCTGGAACGGCACGCCGTTGACGCAGCACAGGCAGCCACCGGGGATTTCGGCCAGCGTAACGCCGTCTTCGCCGGTACTCAGCAGCGCGGCATCCAGGCCGATCTGGCCGAACTCATTGATCAGCACGGCCCAGCGTTCGTGGGCAGGCTTTTGTTCGAGCAGATGGCGGATCAAGCTGGTTTTACCGGCACCGAGCGGGCCACCGATGAGATGGGTCGGGATATGTTCGAGCATGGCGGCTATGGTGCGCATTTTGCGCTGGGTCTGAAAGGGAAATAGTGGCGCATGCTAAAGTCGCCGGCGTTCCGGAGTGAGGTGAAATCGTGCGGTTACCGTTCTTGCTGACTGTTCTATGGGGCGCGCTCTTTGTGGGCGACGCCATGGCCGAGGCCTGTGTCATTCACAGCCATGACGACCGAGTAGCCGTGACTCTTTGCCAGGCGAACATCAATATTCCAGCGGAGCTGTTTCGTAGTGGCTTCTGTCAGCCGCAATTGAAGGATCATGAGGTCGAAGTGGAGTTCGTCGAGCAGTGTCCGGATGGTGCGTTCGGCATCTGTCGGAATGCTCAGGTGTCCAACATGCCTTACCGACAGGATATTCACTATTACGGCGTCGCCAGCGACGCGCGCTTTCTTCAGCCTGCCTGCGAGCAGAACAGCCAGGGTGCCTGGGACAAAGAATAGCCGAGGCTCAGCAGCCATGGGGGTTTCACGTGGAACCTCGGCTTGTGACTCGGCTAGCGCGTCGGCTTCAGGGTGCCGCAATCTTCGCCTATCCATTGCGCGTGCGACTCGATTCGCGACGTGCCGGTTTCGGCGCCCTGGCGATACTCACTGTCGACGGTGCTGACGAATTCCTTGTCGCTTAGAAAACGCGTTTCGCCCTTACCTTTGGCGTCGGGGCATTCGAAGCGAAATTTCCAAAGCTTGTCGCTGCGCTCAGTGACTTCCTGGGTACAGGCCGGGTCATCCTGAAACGGCAGCTCGCCTGACTCGACCTGGGCCTTGCTCAGACAGATCTGCACACCCTTGCCACCAAGCTTCACGCCCTGCGCAGCCAGCATCTCCTCCATCATCCGTCGCTGCTCGGCCGGCAGGTTCTGCATCTGCGACAGCATCTCGTCCATGCCCGGCATCTGCTGGCCATCCACCTGGATATCGCCACTGCTGAACTCCCACAGGCCAGGCAGGATCTGTTGCGCATGGGCCGGCAACAGCGGCAGCGACAAGATGGCGAAAGCGGCCAGCGGTGGCAGCAGGTTAGTCATGGTCGGGCTCCCGAGTTCGAGTGTTTCTTTAGCCTAGTCCAGAACGCGCGGATGGGAATTGCCCGCTGATTCATCAGGTGCAGCGATTAGCCATGGATTTATGTTGTTGAGAAGCGTTAGCATTAACGCCTGCAGCGCTCATGGGAGGCCGCATGGCAACTGAAGGTATGGTTCGACAGCAGATGCTGCATCGGCTCTACGCCGATCATCACGGTTGGCTAAACGGCTGGCTGCGACGTCAGCTGGGCTGCAATCAGCGGGCCGCCGACCTTGCGCAGGATACCTTCGTGCGGGTGATGACCAAGGACGGCGACATGAGCGCGATTCGTGAGCCCAGAGCGTACTTGCATACCATCGCCAAGGGTCTGTTGATCAACCACTGGCGGCGCCGACAGATCGAGCAGGCCTATCTTGATGCGCTGGCACTGCAACCCGAGGCCGTGGCGCCATCGCCCGAATCGCAGACGTTGATCATCGAAACCCTGCTGCAGATCGACGCCATGCTGACTCAGCTGCCGGCAAAGGTCCGCAGCGCGTTTCTCATGTCTCAGCTGCAGGGTATGACCTACGCCGCAATCGCCATCGAGCTCGACGTTTCCGAGCGGATGGTGAAGAAGTACATGGCCCAGGCCATGCTGCATTGCCTGATGCTGGTGGCGGAGGACTAATGGGCATCGATTACCGCGTGCTGCAGGAAGCGGCGAAATGGTTTGCTGTTTTGCAGTCCGGCTCGGCCAGTGCTGGCGAGCGTCAGGCCTGGGCGGCATGGCTGGAGCGGCCGGAACATGCCCAGGCCTGGGCCAGGGTCGAGCGCATCAGTGGTCAGTTCCAACCGCTGGCCGAGGATGCGGTCGGGCGCACCGCCGGGGCGATGCTGCACAACCGCCAGCCGAACCGGCGCCATGCGCTGAAGGTGCTATCCGTGCTTTGTGGCGGTGCCGCGCTGAGTCTGGCAGGTGGCTCGCTGCCATGGCGGCAGTGGGCTGCCGATGAACGCACCGCTGTTGGTGAAGTACGCGACCTGCGTCTGGCCGATGGCTCGCAGCTTTGGCTCAACACGGATACGGCAGTTGATATTGCCTTTGACGCGAACGCCCGATCGTTGGCGCTCTACCGTGGCGAATTGCTAATCGATGCTCCGACCAGCCGACGTGGGCGACCGTTGTTGCTGACCAGTCAGGAAGGGCGCGTGCGCAGCGAGCAGGCAGCGCGTTTTTCCATCCGCCAGGAAGACGGGCGTACACGGTTGAGCGTGTTTGCAGGCGTTGTGGATATTCAGCTTGATGGCTTCGCCACCACCAGCGTGGAGGCAGGCCAGCAAACCGAGTTCGACCGCCGTCACATAGCGCCGCTGGCGCCTGCGCGTGCCGAGCATCAAGCCTGGGCAACCGGCATCTTGCTGGCTGACAACCAGCGCTTGGAGGATTTTCTCGCCGAGCTTTCGCGTTATCGCCACGGCTACCTCGGCTGTGACCCACGGATTGCCGATCTGCGTGTCGTCGGCGCCTTTCCTCTGGGCGACACCGAGCGTGTTCTGGATGCCCTTGCGGCCACGCTGCCGGTGCGCGTTGAGCGGCGCATGGCCTGGTGGGTCAGCCTCGAACCCGCAGCAAAGCACGCGGGCGCATAACCAAATACGGACGCGAATAAAAAATATTCGCATCCGCAGTTCCCCTTTTCGAATCTGGTTGGGCATAGGACGAACCCCGTCACCTCTGAACAGGAATTCCCATGCGCTCGACCGTCTTGCCGTTCATTCCCAATCGCTCTCGTGCCCTGGCGCTCGGCATTCGTGCCGCGCTGCTGTGTTTGCCGATGGCTAGCGTCGTGCCCGGCATTGCTCTGGCTCAGTCTGCGACCCAGCAGACGGTACGCAGCTACGACATTCCCGCTGGCCCACTGTCCAGCACGCTTAGCCGTTTCGCCGGCGAGGCGGGGGTGTTGCTCTCGGTGGACGGCAGCCTGCTGCAAGGCCTGCAATCGAACGGGTTACAGGGGCAGTACGGCGTAGACGAAGGTTTCGCTGCTCTATTGCAGGGAAGTGGCCTGCAGGTCGTGCGCGATGGCCAGGGCAACTACTCGCTGGCGCGCCGCACCGCACAGAGCGATGCCGTCGAGCTGCAGCCGATGACGGTCGAAGGCTTCGCCCTCGGCAACGCGCTGGGCTCGATGGAGGGCTACAATGCGACCCATAGCAGCGTGGCGACTAAGACGAGTATGCCGCTGGTGGAAACTTCGCAGACCGTTTCAGTGGTCACTCGCCAGCAGATCGAGGATCAGGGCTCACGCTCGATTGCCCAGGCGGTGCGCTATACGCCCGGCCTGATGAGTACGCCCTACGGTGCTACCACGCGTTACGACTACGTCGCCATGCGCGGCATTACCGATGGCTCGGTGGACAACCTCTACCTCGACGGGCAGAAGCTGCTCGGCGATAGCGGTACTTACAGTAGCCTTCAGGTCGACCCTTACTTCATCGAGCGCATCGATATTCTCAAAGGGCCGTCCTCGGTGCTCTACGGCCGCAGTCTGCCTGGCGGACTGGTTGCGATGACCAGCAAAAAGCCACAGAAGGAGGCTAGCCGTCAGCTGCAGTTCTCCTACGGCAACAATGACTACAAACAGGCCGCATTCGACTTCACCGGCCCGCTGGATGACGAACGCATCAGCTACCGGCTGGTGGGTGTGGCCAAGGATGCCGATACCCAGGTCGATGGCATCGAGGAGCAGCGCTATGCAGTGATGCCGTCGGTGAGCATCGACTTCACCGAAGACACTCGGCTGACACTGCTGGCGATGCTGCAGCGTGACCCGGAAAGCGGATACCACGGCGGCTTGCCAGCAGACGGCACGGTGACCTCACGTAATGGCCAGCGCATCTCGCGTAGCTTCTTCGAAGGTGACAGGGACTACGAGAAGTTCGAGCGTGATCAGCAGATGGTTGGCTATCAGCTGGAACATCGCTTCAACGAAGTCGTTTCTGCACGGCAGAACTTCCAGTATCTCGACTCGACCGTGGAGTCGGGACAGGTCTACCAGTACGGCTATGTGGCCCCAGGTTCCGACGAGCTCGTGCGTTACTACACCGGCGCCGACGAAGCGTTGCACGCCTGGACCATCGACAACCAGCTGCAGTTTCTCTTCGATACCGGTGCGCTCAGCCACACCCTTGTGACCGGGCTCGATTACCAAAGGCGCAAGGCAAGGGTCAATTACGACGCCGGCGCTGGTTTGCCATCGATCAATCCCTACACCGGTGCCGTTAGCGCTGGGAATCCGGTGTTCTATTACCAGTACGACGAAACCCGTGAGCTGGAGCAGACAGGCCTCTATGTGCAAGACCTGATCAGCCTCGGCAACTGGCGCTTCTCGCTGGGCGTTCGCCAGGATTGGGTGGACGTCTCGTTCGACCATACCAACGATGCGAGCTACGGCGATCAATCCGATAGTGCCAAGCTGGAGCAGTTCACCGGACGAGTAGGTGTGCTTTACGCCTTCGATAACGGCCTGTCGCCCTACGTCAGCTATTCCGAATCATTCAACCCCAACGCCACTGCGGCCTACAACGCGAATGGCAGCGGCGGCTTCGACATCACACTGCTTGATCCGACTGAAGGCGAACAGTACGAGGTGGGCCTGAAGTATCAGCCGCTGGGCACCGACGATCTCTACACCATCTCCTACTTCGACTTGAAGCAATCGAACCTGGCGAACAAGGATTCCAACGAGAACTTCTATCGCGCGGTGGGCGAACTTACCTCCAAAGGCGTGGAAGTCGAAGCTCGTCTGCGGCCGCTGGAACAGGTCAATGTCATCGCCAGCTATACCTACATGGACGTCGAGTATTCCAAGGACTTCACCGGTGCTGCCGGCGTCAACAATCGCGGCAACACGCCCAACGCGGTGGCGCGCAACATGGCCTCGCTGTGGACCGATTACACCTTCGACCTAGGGCCGTTGGCCGGTTTGCAGGTGGGAGGTGGCGCGCGCTACTTCGGCAAGAGCTGGGCTGATGCGGAGAATACCCAGCGCATTCCGTCCTACACGCTGTACGACGCCATGCTCGGCTATGACCTGTCGCGCGTAGGCTTGGAAGGGGTAGGCGTGCGTTTGAACCTCAACAACCTCACTGACGAGAAGTACGTTGCGGCGTGCAACAGCCTGAGCCAGTGCTATTACGGCGAGTCGCGCAATGTCATGGCTACCGTGACCTACGACTTCTGTTCATCGATAAACCAGCCGCCGGCCCCGACAGGCCGGCGGCTTTGTGCTTTCTGAAATACGGACAACCGACGATGCGTTCAATTCTCGTGCTTGTGCACCGCTACATCGGCCTGGCCACCGCGGTATTCCTGTTCCTCGCCGGCATTACCGGCAGCATCCTGGCCTTCCACCACGAGCTGGACGAATGGCTCAACCCGGAGTTCTACCACACGACCAGTGAGGGTCCGGTGCTGGCGCCTGGGACGTTGGTCGATCGTCTTGAACAAGCCAACCCGCGCATGCAGGTCTGGTACATGGAGTTCCCCAGCGAGCCGGGTCATGCCGCGCTGATGGCGCTGGTGCCCCGCAACGATCCGGCGACCGGCAAGCCCTATGACGAACGGCCCGTGGTGCATTACCTCGACGCGGTGACCGGCGAGCCGGTGGGTACGCGGTACTGGGGCGAATGCTGCTTCTCGCGCAAGAACTTCGTGCCCTTCATTCTCGAGTTCCACTACAACCTGTCGCTCCCGGGCAACTGGGGGCTGTGGTTAATGGGCATCGTGGCTATCGCCTGGGTGATCGATTGCTTCGTCTCGCTGCTGCTGACCTTCCCCCGCGGCCGGCCGTTCCTTTCCAAGTGGTGGACGGCCTGGAAGATCAAGCGCCAGCGGATGAATCACGATGTGCACCGTGCCGGCGGCCTGTGGTTATGGTTGCTGCTGGTGCCGGTGGCGGTCAGCAGTGTGGCGATGAATCTACCGGAGCAGGTGTTCAAGCCTGTGGTTTCACTGTTTTCACCGGTTGAGCCAAGCGTCTATGAAGCCCGCGGGCGTATGCCGGCCGAGCAGCTGGGGACCACCGCCTATGACTTCCACCAGGCCTATGACTACGCCATGCAGCACGCTGCCGATCTGGGCCTGACCGAAACGATTACCGAGCTGTACTACAGCTTTGAGTACAACTTCTACGGCGCCGGTTTCGGCGAGCACGACAGCAATCAGGGCAATGCATGGCTGTTCTTCCACGGCACTGATGGACGTTTGCTTGGGCAGGAAATACCCGGTCAGGGAACGCTGGGCCAGCAGTTCCACCTGCTGCAACCGGCGATCCATGGCGGCCGCATCCTCGGCTTGCCAGGGCGCATCCTGATTGCAGTGTTGGGTGTGGCGATTGCCGTGCTATCAGTCACTGGGGTGGTGATCTGGTGGCGCAAGCTGTCGGCGCGTCGGCAGACGGCGGCTAGACGAGGTGCAGTAGCAGAGGCGGGCTGAGAGGTTGTATCAAGGCTGTGGTAACTGGCAGGCCTGTGGCCTGCATTCGCCGCGAGGGCGCGCCTCCCACCGGTTAGGTGCGGGCACAGCATGCCAGGGTTGCCAGTAGGAATTCTGATTGCAGTGTTGGGTGTGGCAATTGCAGTGCTGTCAGTCACTGGGGTGGTGATCTGGTGGCGCAAGCTGTCGGCGCGGCGGCAGGCGGCGGCTAGACGAGGTGCAGTAGCAGAGGCGGGCTGAGAGGTTGTATCAAGGCTGTGGTAACTGGCAGGCCCTTCGCCGCGAGGGCGGGCCTCCCACTGGTTAGGTGCGGGCGCTGGGTGTGGTGATTGCGGTGCTGAGGGTGCTCCACCCGGCTCAGTGTGCACGATCCGCTGTTCGTGGGAGGCCCGCCCTCGGGGCGAAGCTTTCGCTGTCATCGCCGATCGTGTGACGCTGAGCGGCCTGCACCCGGCTTCGGTAACGATCACTGCCGCCGAACGCACCTAGGGTGCCCGATTGATCAGCTCCGGCACCTGTTCCGCCAGCTTCTGCACCCGCAGCGGCGAGCGGATAAATCCTCGCTGACGACCGTCCGGACCGATGAGGACCAGATTGCCGCTGTGGTCGACGGTGTAGTTCTCCTTGCTGGTGTCGCCGGGGATGAAGGGAATGCCGACGCCGTTGGCCAGGGTCTGAATATCGTCCAGCGGACCGGTCAGGCCCTGGAAGCCTGCGTTGAAGTAGCCGAGATATTCCTTGAGCTGCTGCGGCGTGTCGCGGTTCGGATCGACGCTGACCAGGATGATGCGCAGCTGTTCGCGTGCCGCGTCCGGCAACATGCCATTGAGCTGGCGCAGTTCGGCCAGGGTGGTGGGGCAGATGTCCGGGCAGAAGGTGTAGCCGAAGAACAGCAGCGTCCACTGCCCTTGGAGTTCATCCAGCTTCACCGTTTCGCCATCCTGATTGGTCAGGCTCAGCGCAGGCACCGTGCGGCTCTGCGGCAGCAGGACGATCCCGGCATCCAGCAATTGGGTGGGGTCAAGCTGGCGCTGGCTGTTGAGCACCTTGGAAACCGTCAGTCCGACGACCAGCGCGATCAGCGCAACGAGGATGAAGACGGTTTTCTGGATGCGGGTCATGGATGTCCTTAGTGCAGCTGCTTAGAAATCGAGCAGCAGATAATGATCAACCAGCAGCGCGATGAACAGCGCGAACAGGTACCAGATGCTGAATTTGAACGTCTTGATTGCCGCATGTGGCCGGCTGTCGCGGTACAGCGCGATAGCCCAGTAGAGGAAGCGCGCACCCAGCAACGCCGCGGCGGCGAGGTACAGCGGCCCGCTCATGTGAATGGCGAACGGCATGAAGCTGACCGCCAGCAGCATCACCGTGTACAGCAGGATGTGCACCTTGGTGTAGTGCACTCCGTGGGTCACCGGCAGCATCGGCACGTTGACCTTGGCGTACTCGTCCTTGCGATGGATGGCCAGCGCCCAGAAGTGCGGCGGCGTCCAGGCGAAGATGATCAGCACCAGCAGCAGTGGTTCGGCTGTCACCTGTCCGGTCACCGCAACCCAGCCCAGTAGCGGCGGTGCGGCGCCGGCGAGGCCGCCAATGACGATGTTCTGTGGCGTGGCTCGCTTGAGAAAGCCGGTGTAGATCACCGCATAGCCGATCAGCGAGGCCAGGGTCAGCCAGGCGGCGAGGGCATTGGTGAACGCCAGCAGCAGAGCCAGCCCGCTGACGCCGAGGATGAACGCGAAGGTCAGTGCCGCCGCCGGCGAGACGCGGCCTTCTGCCAATGGCCGTTTGTGGGTACGGGCCATCACCGAATCGATCTGCCGATCGACTACATGATTCACTGCCGCCGCGCCGCCGGCGCACAGCGCGATGCCCAGGTTGCCGAACAGCAGCACCGTCCAGGGCACGCCGGCTCGAGTCGCTAGGAACATGCCCACCAGTGAGGTGATGAGCATCAGCAGCACCACCTTTGGCTTGGTCAGCTCCAGATAGTCGCGCCAAGTGGCCTGGGCGCCGCGTTCGCTGAGTAGAGTCGCCATGGGGGTTCTCCTTATGGTCATGCGCGGGGCAGGTCGAGCCGGCCCGTCTCGTTCGAAATGGGTGCCGAATGCGCCGCGTGTTGCACGGGCAGGCGTAGTTGGTAATTGACCAGTACCAGTACCAGTAGCAGTGCGGCGCCACCGCCGTTGTGCGCCACCGCGACCGCCAGTGGCAGATTGAGCAGCACGTTGCTGATACCGAGGCCGACTTGCAGCGCCAGTGCCGCGAGCAGCAGGCCGGCGAGCCAGCCGAGGCCGCGGCGCCAGAGCATGGCCGCGAGCAGCAGCAGCACCAACGTTACGCATAGCGCGCCGATTCGGTGGGTGAGGTGGATTGCGGTGCGTGCCTCGCCATAGAGCAGGCCGCCGAGGTAATTGGGGCCGATGTCGTGATGGGTCAGGTTGAAGGCGTTGGCGAAGTCCATCTGCGGCCACCATTCGCCGTGGCAGGTGGGGAAATCCGTGCAGGCCACCGCCGCATAGTTGCTGCTGACCCAGCCACCGAGGGCAATCTGGATGATTACCGCCAGCATGGCGAAACCAGCAAAAGTGAGCAGCCTGGTATCGACAACCGGCAGCGGTGCAAAAGCGCCGGACAGGCGCAGGCACATCAGGAACAGCAGGCTCAGGGTCGTGAAACCGCCTAGAAGGTGCGCGGTGACCACCTGCGGCCAGAGCTGCAAGGTCACCGTCCACATGCCGAATATGGCCTGGGCGATCACTACCACGAGCAGCAGCAGCGGCAGTTTCAGCGGCTGGCCGGGGTCGCTGCGGCGGCGCAAGGCCTGCGCTGCCATGGCCAGAATTACCAGCCCCAGCGCGCCGGCGAAGTAGCGATGGATCATTTCGTTCCAGCCCTTGGCGACTTCCAACGGTGCCTCGGGAAAGCGCAGTGCGGCGAGGTTCTGCTTGTGCTCGCTCATCGGTACGGCGAGAAACCCGTAACAACCGGGCCAGTCCGGGCAACCAAGGCCGGCGTGCGTCAACCGTGTATAAGCGCCGAGCAGCACGACCACGACGGCCAACGCGGTGGCGATCAGGGCGAGGCGGTATCCGGGTTTGGCCATCGGCGTCTCCTTGGGCGGCCAGGTTGGGACCTCAGCGAAGCGGCAGAGTGCGTCAGCCGATCTGCGAGATCTTCAGCAGGTATTTCAGGTCATCGAGAATCGCCTTTCCGTCGGCTTCGGCGTCGTAGCGCAGCACCAGGTTGCCGTGCGGGTCGACGATCCACAGCTGCGGCGTTGCTGGTGCGTCGGGGTTACGTGCATACACGCTGGCGTCGAGTCCATGACGCTGCAGCTGCGGATATTCGCGACTCAGGCGCTGCTCGTAGGCCTCATCCAGGGCCGTTGAGCTGGCCAGGGCGTGACTGGCGCGGGCGGCTTCCCGTGCCAGGCCGATATTGATCTGGCGGGCCAGGTAGACCAGTTCCTGACATTGCGCTTCGCAGCCTTGCGGGGCGGTGACCAGCAGCTCCCAGCGCCGTTCGGGATCGGCCGCAGTCACGCCGATGGCGGCACGGTCCTGGCCATTGGCGATCAGTACGCCGTCATAGCTGCGGGTCTGCGGTACCCAGAAGCCGAAGCGGTACATCGCCGAGGCCAACAGCATCGGCCCCAATACCACGCCGATGATCAGCAGCAGCTGCAGCCGGCCGCGGCCACGTTTTGGCTCATGGCTGGCAAGGGTTGGATTCATCGTTTCCACTGTGCTTCTCCCGTGCCTGATGCACGCCGAAGTAGATGAACAGCGCCAGCAGCGCTGCCGCCAGGGCGAACCACTGCACCGCATAACCCAGATGCTGCGATGGGCTCATGCTGGTGATCGCCCAGTCGGCGCGGTAGGCGCTTGGGCCGGGCTCGACACGCAGTTCGTGGATTACGCCTTCGCGGCCGGCCTGCTGCCACATTGCCTGGATGTCGACATGGTTGATCAGTCGCGGCCAGCCTTCGGCCGTGCGATGGCTGAAGATGAAGGGCTTGCCGGGCGGCACGTAGACCCAGGCCGCCAGCTTTAGCGGCTGTCTCGGGGTATCGAAGGCAGGTGGCACGCGGCGGTCCGGCCAGGGAATCCAGCCGCGGTTGACCATCACCCAGCGACCACTGAGTTCGTCACGGAAAGGCTGCAACAGTTCGATGCCAACCTGGCCGTCGCGGGTGCGGCTGTCGAGCAGGAAACTGTGCTCGGCATCGAAGCGACCCTGCAGGTGCACGCGGGCGAAGGCCGGATCGGCCATCCGTTCGATCTGATCCGGCGATAGCGGCGCGGCCTGCAGGCGTGCTTCCTGACGTGCCAGCAGCTCGCGTTTCTGCTCGCCGCGCTCCAGCTGCCAGAAGCCCAGCCAGACCAGTACCGGCAGCATCGCCAGCACCAGCAGGGTAGGCAGCCACCCCGGCCTGAAGCCGTTCATGGCCGGCGCCCTGATGTGTTGATACGGCTGGCTATACTCCACCCCCAATACCCCTGTCGTGGAATCGCTCATGCTCAAGGCGGCGATCGTTCTGTTGTTAGTGGCCACGCTGGTCAGTCTGTTCAGTGGGATGTTTTTTCTGGTCAAAGACGAGGGCCGCGCCTCCCGTGTCGTCACGGCCCTGTTCATTCGGGTCAGTCTCAGCGCACTGACCGTTGCGCTGATTGCCTGGGGTTTCTATACGGGGCAGCTGCGGCCGTCGTTCGGTTTCTAGCAACGCCCCTCAGCTGCTCGCTAGATCACGTAGATGAAGACGAAGAGTGCGATCCACACTACGTCGACGAAATGCCAGTACCAGGCCGCGGCCTCGAAACCAAAATGCTGCTCTGGGGTGAAATGTCCGCGCAGGACGCGCACCAGCATCACCGTAAGGATGATCGCGCCCATGGTCACGTGAGCACCGTGGAAGCCCGTGAGCATGAAGAACGTCGCGCCGTAGATGCCCGAGCCCAGTGTCAGGCCTAGCTCTGTGTAGGCATGCACGTACTCCTCGATCTGCAGGATCAGGAACGCCACGCCGAGCAGTACAGTCAGCGCCAGGCCGATCTTCAAATGCTGGCGGTTGTTCTTGCGCAACGCGTGGTGCGCCCAGGTCAGGGTGAAGCTGGAGGTCACCAGCAGAATGGTATTGATCAGCGGCAGGCCCCAGGCGCTGATGGTGCCTTCCGGTGCCGGGTAGAGTTTTGGATCGGGGTTGTTCAGCAGCGGCCAGGTGTACTCAAAACCGGGCCACAGCATGTTGCTTACGCCCTTGTCGCCTTCGCCGGCGAGCCAGGGGCCGGCCCAGTAGCGGATGTAGAACAGCGCGCCGAAGAAGGCGAGAAAGAACATGACTTCCGAGAAGATGAACCATGTCATGCCCCAGCGGAATGAGCGATCCATCTGCGGGCTGTACAGCCCGGCGCGACTTTCCTTCACCACTGCACCGAACCAGCCGAACATCATGTAGGCGATCAGTAGCGCACCGACAAAGAAGATCATTGGGCCACTGGACTCGTCGCGTCCGGCCTTGAGGTCGTTGAACCAGCTACCCAGGCCATAGAAAGTGATCAGCAGGGCAAAGGTGGCGATGATCGGCCATTTGCTTTGATCGGGAACGTAGTACTCCTGATGCGTGGTCTGTTGGCTCATTGCAGACTCTCCTTCGCCGCGGTCGCCGGCAGGGCGGCGACGGGGGGCTGGCGGGACGTGATGTCGAACAGCGTGTAGGCAAGGGTCAGGTTGTGCACGTCGGCGGGCAGATCGCGATCGACGATGAAGCGCACTGGCATTTCGATGCGTTCGCCCGGCTGCAACACCTGCTGGGTAAAGCAGAAGCACTCGGTCTTGTGGAAGTAAGCGGCAGCTCGGGAGGGCGAGACGCTGGGAATCGCTTGGGCAGTCATCGGCTTGTCCGTCGGGTTGTAGGCGACGAAGCGGATTTCCTGGCTGGCGCCCGGATGCACGCTGATCTGATCGGCTTGCGGGCCGAATTCCCAGAGCATGCCTGCGGCGTTGGTCGCGAGAAACTGCACCCTTACCGCACGCGCTTCATCGGCGCTCTGTACGCCGGTATAGGCCCCGGCGGTCTTGCCGTTGATGCCGAAGGCCTGGCACATGACATCGTAGATTGGCACCAGCAGAAAGCCGAAACCGAACATGGCGAATACCACCAGCGTCAGCCGCAGTACCAGCCGGCGGAGGGGAAGCTCAGTGCTCATAGCAGGCTCCTCGGCAGGCGAACGGGGCGCCTGTCGTTTGGTACCCAATTACCGCGATTTGGTGGTCGGCTGAAGCGGAACGCCGCGCGGCCCACCCTACAAGCAGGCACAACCCCCCCGTAGGTGCGCTTCAGCCCACCGCCACCAAGGTTCAGACATGCTGATCGGCTCAAGCTAAATCCTGCCTGGCCCAGGCTGCCAGCTGACACCGGTGCGAGCCTCAGGAGTGGCACTTGCCGGATAGGCCAGATGCTCACGGCGTCAGCTCCCCGCCGGTGCCCTTGCGGTGTTCGTGCACATCGCTCATGTCCGGCGGCGTCTGGAAGGTGTGGTACGGCGCCGGCGACGGCACGCTCCATTCCAGGCCTTCGGCACCGTCCCAGGGCTTGGCCGGGGCCGGCACGCCACCGCGGATGCACTTGATGACGATGAACAGGAACAATAGCTGGGTGGCGCCGAACATGAAGGCTCCAACGCTGGAGACCATGTTGAAGTTGGCGAACATCATGTTGTAGTCGGGGATACGCCGCGGCATGCCGGCCAGGCCGACGAAGTGCATCGGAAAGAACGCCAGGTTCATGCCGACGAAGCTCATCCAGAAATGCAGCTTGGCCAGGGTTTCGTCGTACATGTGCCCGGTCCACTTCGGCAGCCAGTAGTAGGCCGAGGCGAAGATGCCGAAGATCGCCCCGGGCACCAGCACGTAGTGGAAGTGCGCCACCACGAAGTAGGTGTCGTGGTACTGGAAGTCCGCGGGTGCGATGGCCAGCATCAGCCCGGAGAAGCCGCCGATGGTGAAGAGGATGACGAAGGCCACGGCGAACAGCATCGGCGCCTCGAAGGTCAGCGAGCCGCGCCACATGGTCGACACCCAGTTGAACACCTTCACCCCGGTTGGCACCGCGATGAGCATGGTCGCGTACATGAAGAACAGCTCGCCGGTCAGCGGGATGCCGACGGTGAACATGTGATGCGCCCAGACGATAAACGAGAGGAAAGCGATGGCGCCGGTGGCATAGACCATCGAGGTGTAGCCGAACAGCGGCTTGCGACTGAACGCCGGGATGATCGAGCTGACCGCGCCGAACGCCGGCAGGATCATGATGTACACCTCGGGGTGGCCGAAGAACCAGAACACGTGCTGGAACAGCACCGGGTCACCGCCGCCGGCTGCGCTGAAGAAGCTGGTGCCGAAGTGGATGTCCATCAGCATCATGGTTACCACGCCTGCCAGCACAGGCATCACCGCGATCAAGAGGAAGGCGGTGATCAGCCAGGTCCAGACGAACAGCGGCATCTTCATTAGCGTCATGCCCGGCGCGCGCAGGTTGAGGATGGTGGCGATCACGTTGATCGCGCCCATGATCGAGCTGATACCCATCAGGTGTACGGCGAAGATGAAAAAGGTCACCGACTCCGGCGCATAGGTCGTCGATAGCGGCGCATAGAAGGTCCAGCCGAAGTTAGGCCCGCCACCCTCCATGAACAACGTCGAGACCAGTAGCCCGAAGGCCGCCGGCAGCAACCAGAAGCTGAAGTTGTTCATCCGCGGCAGCGCCATGTCCGGCGCGCCGATCATCAGCGGAATCATCCAGTTGGCCAGGCCGACAAACGCTGGCATCACCGCGCCGAACACCATGATCAGACCGTGCATGGTGGTCATCTGGTTGAAGAATTCCGGCTGCACGATCTGCAGACCCGGCTGGAACAGCTCGGCGCGGATCACCATCGCCATCGAGCCGCCTAGCAGGAACGCCGCGAAGCTGAACCACAGGTACATCGAGCCGATGTCCTTGTGATTGGTGGTCAGCAGCCAGCGCGAAAGCCCCTTCGCCGGCCCGTGGTGGTGGTCATGCCCGACATGACCATGGTCGTCGATCACTGCACTCATCACCTGATCCTCTTACTGGGTGGCTTCTTCGGCCTGTTTGAAGTCGAGCACGTCTTTCGGCGTGACCATGTCGTCGGTCTTGTTGCCCCAGGCGTTGCGCTCGTAGGTGATGACCGCTGCCAGATCGACTTCCGACAGCTGTTTGCCGAAGGCCGCCATGGAGGTGCCCGGCTTGCCGTTCACGACGATGTCGATGTGCGCCTCGATGTCGCCGGTGGCGATGGGCGAGCCCTTGAGTGCCGGGAACATTGGCGGAATGCCTTCGCCGCCCGCCTGGTGGCATGACGCGCAGGCGGTTTGGTAAACCTTCTGGCCGTGCTCGGAAAGCTCCGCCAGCGTCCACTCCTTGCTGGTCAGCTCTGCAACCTTGGCGGCTTGGGCTTTTTTCTCGCCAAGCCAGGTGGCGTAGTCCTCGGCGGACTTGACCTCCACCACCACCGGCATGAAACCGTGGTCCTTGCCGCACAGCTCGGTGCACTGGCCGCGGTAGATGCCGGGCTGCTCGACGCGAGTCCATGACTCGTTGATGAAGCCGGGAATGGCATCCTTCTTGACCGCCAGTTCCGGCACCCACCAGGAGTGGATGACGTCCGCGGCGGTGATCAGAAAGCGCACCTTGGCACCAACTGGAATCACCAGTGGTTCATCGACTTCCAGCAAATAGTTCTCGCCTTTGGGCGCCTGGTTGTTGATCTGCTCGCGTGGCGTAGTGAGGTTGCTGAAGAACTCCACATCCTCGCCCAGGTACTTGTAGTGCCACTTCCACTGGTAGCCAGTGATCTGCACGTCCACGTCCGATTCGCTGGAGTCGTAGATATGGATCAGCGTGCGTGTCGCCGGAATCGCCATGCCCACCAGAATCAGCAGCGGGATGACCGTCCAGAGCACCTCGACGCGGGTGTTTTCATGGAAGTTGGCTGAATGCTGACGCTTGGAGCGGCGGTGAGCGACCATCGAATAGATCATCACGCCGAATACCAGCACGCCGATGACAACGCAGATCCAGAAGATCGTCATGTGCAGGTCGAATACCGAACGGCTGACGTCGGTAGCGCCGGCGCGCATGTTCACGTCCCAGGCCGCCTGAGCCTGGCCAAATAATGCCGATAGCCCAAGCCCCATCCAGATGCGTGGATGTCGAGACATTGCGGGTTCCCCTTATGATTCTTGTTTTCCCGCCGACCGCCATCACACCGCCGAAAATCGGCTGGCCGGGGAAACCATTCCCGTCATGCCAGCTACGTTTTCGATCAGTCCGATTCTGCCCAACGCCACCACCGAAACGCTCGGTCGTGACATGGACGCTTGCACGCGCAGTCGGAACTCATCAGGTACGCCTACGAATCGGAGTATAGACAGCGTTTCCACTCTGGCAATTTAAGCGCGAGGTGCGTCTGGCTCGGGCTGTGTGGGGGTATCGTTCTTCTTCACCCCGCGCAGGTTCATCAGCGCCAGGCAGACCTGCAGAGTGATCAGTGCCCAGGCCTCGGCGTGCCAGCCCCAGATCACCCAGAGCAGGTTGCTCAGCAGAAAACAGCAGAAGCCGACGAAGCGTCGGCCGGGTTGCAGCGAGCCGATCAGCCAGGCGGCGATTACGGTCACCACCATGGCTGGCCATTGCAGCAGGTCGATCCAGTCCACGATGCCTCCGGTGCGGGAATACAGGGATTGGTGCGGCGGCGGCGGGGGATAGTTCCTCGCGGACCTGCCCGGCAGACAGCAGGAGGCTAGCGTCGCCTCAGCGGGGGCGAGCTGCGCTCCGCGTCAGCCCACCCGAGGGGCCGCGCACCGAATGCGACGAATCCTCGCGACACAAGCTCGTGACGTAGGGTGGAAAACCGCGAAGCGTTTTCCACGCGTCTGCAAGCACCCGCGCCCAGCCCGGGCGGTTCCCAGAGCGATGCGTGGCAGCGCGCATTGCGGTGGATGGGTAGGGCGTCATCCACCCTACGGCTTCTCCCGCCGGGTAAAACCGTCAGATCAGGCTCAGCTGCTGACCGGGCGGCGCGAAAATGCTGCAATCCAGGCCGTAGTTCTGATCCCGACGGTTGTAGCCCAAACGCTTGCATGCCAGCTGGAAGCGCTGGGCCAGCAGCTGCGCAAACTGACCCTCGCCACGCATGCGGCTGCCGAAGCGGCTGTCGTAATCCTTGCCGCCACGCGATTGCCGGACCAGGCTCATGACATGGGCCGCGCGCTGCGGGAAATGCTCCTGCAGCCACTCATCGAATAGCGTCGCTACCTCGTGCGGCAGGCGCAGCAGCACATAGCCGGCCGAACGGGCGCCGGCTTCACGGGCGGCTTCGAGCAGGCGCTCCAGCTCCATGTCGTTGATCATTGGAATCATAGGCGCGCACATCACGCTGACCGGCACGCCAGCCTCGTGCAGCGTGCGCAACACCCGCAGGCGTGCCGAGGGCGAGGCAGCGCGCGGCTCCATGATCCGTTTCAGCTCGTCGTCCAGTGTGGTCAGGCTGACCGAGACGCTGACCAGCCGCTGCTCGGCCAACGGCACCAGCAGATCGAGGTCGCGCAGCACCAGTGAGCCTTTGGTGATGATGTGCACCGGATGTTTGAAGCGCAGCAGGATTTCCAGCGCCTGGCGTGTCAGCCGCTGCTCGCGCTCGAGTGGCTGATAGGCATCGGTGTTCACGCCCAGTGCGATCGGCTGCGGCACGTAGCCGGGTTTGCTCAACTCGGCCTCCAGGCGTTCGGCAAGGTTCGTCTTGGCGATCAGCTTCGTTTCGAAATCGATGCCGGGGGAAAGGTCCCAGTAGGCGTGAGTCGGACGTGCAAAGCAGTAGATACAACCATGTTCGCAACCTCGATAGGGGTTTACCGAGCGGTCGAAACCGACATCCGGTGACTGGTTGCGAGTCAGTACCGATTTGACGATCTCATGCCGCACCTCGGTGGCACGAGTTGGCGGCACGTCCTGCTCCCATCCGTCGTCGAACGCCTCGCTACGGGTAGGTGCGAAGCGGTTATCGGGGTTGATTGCAGTGCCGCGGCCGCGCGGCGTGACAGGAGAGGGCATGGTCGCGTTCAATTCGGATACTGTTTGGATATACAGTAAACGCCTCTTTGACTGTATGCCAGCCAAGCCGATCGGTGGCACTCACTACCGCCTGTCGGTTCGCTGGGGAACATTTGCCCCGCACTTCGGACAAAAGGGGGCTATTGGGCAGCGCTGCTTTGGCCAGCGATGCCAGATATGGAGCCGGCCGGCAGATAACAAGGATGATCGGAGCGCTATTTGCATCCGATCCGGCAGTACCGGCATGCACGCTCCCGTGCTCTCCAGCGTTCACGTCACTGCCGTCAGTCAGGAGCAGACCATGCACCCCACCGGTTCCTTCCACACCCGGGAAAACAATTTCGATTTCCTGCGGTTCTTCGCCGCTGCTCTGGTGCTATTCGCCCACAGCTATCCGCTGGTCGGCCGTCGTGAAGACGAGCCTCTGACCTTGCTTACCGGCTATGAGAAAGGCGGCTCGATTGCCGTCGGCATCTTTTTCGTCATGAGCGGCTACCTGATCGCCTCTTCGTGGCTGGCCAGCAGCACTCCGCGCAGCTTTCTGCTCAAGCGCGCGCTACGCATCTTCCCGGCGCTGATCGCCGCGGTTCTGCTGACGGTCTTCGTCCTTGGCCCGATGGTGACGCAGCTCAGCCTCAGCCGTTATCTGGAGGCCGACGGTACCTGGACCTACCTGCAGAACATCCTGCTGGTGACGCGCTACGAGTTGCCCGGCGTGTTCACCGGTAACGTCTATCCCGAGGTGGTCAACGGCTCGCTGTGGACGCTGCCGCTGGAAGTGCTGATGTACATCGGGGTGATGATTCTCGGCTTGACCGGTTTCTTCAAGCGCCGGTTGATCTTCCTGCCGATCGCCGTGCTCGCCATCGGGCATTTCTGGTTGCTCGGCAAACTCGGCATCGAGTCCTACTTCATCAAGAACATCTTCAAGCTGGGCTTGCTCTACTACAGCGGCTCGGCGCTGTTCCTCTATCGCGACGACATCCCGTGGCGTGGCTGGATCGCGGCGCTTCTGTTCGTTGCGCTGGTGGCGACTTTCCGCACCTCGATCGGGCCGTTGGTGTACTTCATCGCGTTGCCGTATCTGGTGCTCTACCTGGCCTATGCGCCGCTGCCCTTCGTATCGCGCTTCGGCAAGTACGGCGATTTCTCCTATGGCCTGTATATCTACGCCTTCCCCTTCCAGCAGCTGACGATCTATCTGTTCGGCCCGCAAGTCGGCGTGCTTGGCCTGACGCTGATCGCCTTCGTGCCGACGCTGATCCTTGCCGCCATGTCCTGGCATCTGATCGAAGCGCCGGCGATGAAGCTAAAGCGCCTGTTCGCCTCGCCGCCGCAGCCGGGACGGGCGACGCCGAAGGTAGAGGGCTGAAAGGCCGTATCGGCGCCGCAGCAGCGAGAAGCTCAAAAGCATCGCCCCGGGGGCGGGCCTCCCACCAAAGCAGCGTGTGTGCACCACAACCTGTGGGAGGCGCGCTCTTGCGACGAAGCGGGCCGTAGGCCTGCCCACTCCTCGAACAGCAAGCTTTTAGCCGAGGCGGCGCGCCTGCGGATCACTCTTCCCACCAAAGCAGCGTGTGCACACCACAATCTGTGGGAGGCGCGCCCTCGCGGCGATGCGGGCCGCATGCCTGCTCTCTCTAACAGCAAGCGCCTCTAGCCGAGGCGGCGCGCCTGCAGGTCACGATAGCCGGCTACGGGATCGCCCTGTAAATCCAGCTGCCCGGCAACGGCCAGCTCGCGAGCGCGCCAGTAGAGAAAGAAATCGGTGGCGAAGAAACCATCGCAATGGCGCATGACCTCGGCCATTGCACGCGCCAGCGGACCGAAATCGGCGGGGCTGGCAGCGACGAGCGCCGCATCAATTTTCCGATAGTCTTCACCCTGAAAGATCCCATCGTGCCAGCGGCGAATGACATGTGGGTCGGCGCATTGCTGATGCCAGGCCGCGGTGAGCTCGGTTTGGCGCGATGCTGAAACGTCCTGCGGCCTGTACAGCGCGGCCAACGCTTCAGGCGAATGCATGGACACCGCCTTGCGCCGCCGTACGCTACTATCACCGGTACCGCAGACAACTTCGTATAACGTGCAGCTTGAGCCCTGCAGCGCTGCCGCAAGCCGTGCCAGCAGTAGCTGCTCGGATGCGCTGTCGCCGTGCCAGACGGTCACGGCCTGGACGTGGTTGGATAGCTCGGCCAGCCAGAGTGCATCAGCCGCCAGATCACTGGCGAACGCCGGGCGCGGCGTCACCTCGTCCGGCCAGACCTGCGCCCAGAACGCTGCGCGAGCAGCGCAAGGCGCATGGTCCACGTCAATCAGCAGTCCCACGGCCAGGTCATCGCGTAACACCCGCACCTGCGCATGGTGCTCATGCTCGGCCAGCAGCGCTCGGACACTGTCGCCAGCCAGGTCGCCGCAGGTCAGGTGCAGCACGGCGGTTACTCCGGCTTTTTCAGCTTGGGGTTGGGGAAGAATTGCACCGACTGCACCTGTGGATTGGCCGGTTTGGGCTGGACCTTGTTGACCCGCGTGCCCAACTCCATCGGCACCGACTGGCCCTGAGCATTGAGGGTGTCGGCGTAGCCGCAGTCGATGCACTCGCGATGCGGCACGCCGTCGACGTCCCACATCTTGATGCAGTCCGTGCCACTGCACGCGGGGCACACGGCCCCGGCAATGAAGCGTTTGGTGATGACAGGGGTTACTTCGTCGTTCATGCCGCGGCCTCCGCTACCAGTCCGAGGTGGCGCAGCAGGGCGTCAATGGACGGCTCGCGGCCTCGAAAATCGACAAACAGTACCATCGGCTCCTGGGAGCCGCCACGGGCCAGGATGGCGTTGCGGAAGGCACGACCGGTCTCGGAGTTGAACACGCCTTCTTCCTCGAAGCGCGAGAAGGCGTCGGACGACAGCACCTCGGCCCACTTGTAGCTGTAGTAACCGGCTGCGTACCCGCCAGAGAAGATGTGCGCAAAACTGTTGGGGAAGCGGTTGTAGGCCGGCGGCCGCATAACCGAAACCTCGTCGCGAATGTGTTCGAGTACTTCCAGTACGCCGCGGCCATCGCCGTGGGTGGCGTGCAGTTCGAAGTCGAACAGCGAGAACTCCAGTTGGCGCGCCATCACCATGCCGGACTGGAAGTTCTTCGCCGCCAGCATCATGTCCAGCTTGTCCTGCGGCAGGCGCTCGCCGGTCTGGTAGTGGCCGGAGATCAGCGCCAGGCCCTCGGGGTCCCAGCACCAGTTTTCCATGAACTGGCTCGGCAGCTCCACCGCGTCCCAGGCCACGCCATTGATGCCCGAGGCACCGGCGTGCTCGACCTGGGTCAGCAGGTGATGCAGGCCATGGCCGAACTCGTGGAACAGCGTGGTGACTTCATCGTGAGTCAGCAGTGCCGGGCGCTCGCCCACCGGCGGGGTGAAGTTGCAGACCAGGTTGGCCACCGGCGTCTGCAGCGTGCCGAGGGCAGTGCGGCGCTTGTCGCGGGCGCCGTCCATCCACGCGCCGCCACGCTTGTTCGGCCGCGCATAGAGATCGAAGAAGAAGCGCCCGACGTGCTGACCGTTCTCGGTGATCTCGAACAGGCGTACCTCAGGATGCCAGCCATCGAAGCCTTCCAGCTCGTGAATCTCGATGCCGTACAGGCGCTGGACGATGCTGAACAGCCCGGACAGCACCTTGTCGATCGGGAAGTAGGCGCGCAGCTCTTCCTGGTTCAGGCTGTAGCGCTGCTGGCGTAGCTTCTCGGCGTAGTAGCCGAGGTCCCAGCTCTGCAGATCGTTCAGGCCCTGCTCCGCAGCGAACGCGCGCAGCTCGGCCAGATCGCGCTCGGCGAACGGTTTGCTGCGCACGGCCAGGTCGCGCAGGAAGCTCAGCACCTGCTCGGTGGATTCGGCCATCTTGGTCGCCAGCGACAGCTCGGCGAAGTTGCCGTAGCCGAGCAGCGCGGCCAGCTCGTGGCGCAGATCGAGGATCTCGGCCATCACCGGGCCGTTGTCGAACTGTCCGGCATTCGGGCCCTGGTCCGACGCGCGGGTGCAGTAGGCGGTGTAGACATCCTCGCGCAGGTCGCGGTTGTCGGCATAGGTCATCACTGCGTAGTAGCTGGGGAATTCCAGGGTGATCAGCCAACCGTCGAGGCCTTTGGCCTTGGCCGCCTCAGCCATCTGGGCCTTGGCTGAATCGGTGATGCCGGCCAATACCGCTTCGTCAGTGACGTGACGGGTCCAGCCCTGGGTGGCATCCAGCAGCTGGTTGGAGAACTTGCTGCCGAGTTCGGCGAGCTTCATCTGGATGGCACCGAAGCGCTGCTGCTCGACCGGCGGCAAGTCGATGCCGGACAGGCGGAAGTCACGCAGCGAATGCTCGAGGATGGTCTTCTGCGCGACCTCGTAGGTGCCTGCCTGCGGGTTATTGGCCAGCGCTTGATAGGCCTCGAACAGCGCGCGGTTCTGCCCCAGTTCGGTGTAGTACGCCGACAGCTTGGGCAGGCAGGCCTCATAGGCGGTACGCAGCTCCGGGCTGTTGCACACCGAGTTCAGATGGCCGACCGGGCCCCAGGCGCGGCCCAGGCGATCGTTCAGCTCATCCAGACCAACCACCAGAGTCTGCCAATCGAGGCTCTCGGCCGGGCGGCTGAGCAGCTCCTGGATCGCCACGCGGTTATCACCGAGGATGGTATCGATGGCCGGCTCGACATGCTCCGGGCGGATCTCGGAATAGGGCGGCAGGTCGAAATCGCGAAGCAGCGGATTGTTGGCGGTCACGGCATTGGCCCTTTCTGATGGATACCCCCGGCATGTTAAAGACAAATGCCTGACCGCGCAGCTTGGAATCGGACCGATAGCGCTTCCCTATACCTATGACGCAGCGGCTTCGGAAACCTGCTTCGGTTCCTCATCACGCTGTGCATAACGCTGGGCGAGCACCGCGCAGACCATCAGCTGAATCTGGTGGAAGATCATCAGCGGCAGGATGATCATCCCCACGGCACTGCTGGCGAAAAGCACCTGGGCCATAGGCACGCCGGTGGCCAGGCTCTTCTTCGAGCCGGCGAAGAGAATGGTGATGCGGTCTTCGAGGTTGAAGCCCAGCCGGCTGGCAAGCCAGTGCGTCAGCCAGAGCACGAGTGCCAGCAGGGCACAGCAGACCAGCGTCAGTGCAACCAGTCGCGACAGTGGGATGAGCTGCCACAGCCCCTCGACCACCGCGTCGCTGAAGGCGGTATAGACCACCAGCAGGATGGAACCTTGGTCGACGGATTTCAGCCAGCCCTTGTTGCGCGTCACCCAGGCGCCGATCCATCGCCGCGCAAACTGCCCGGCGATGAAGGGCACCAGCAGTTGCAGCACGATCTTGCCGATGGAATCCAGCGTCGATCCGGCTTCACCTTCCACACCCAGCAGCAACATCACCAGTACCGGCGTGAGGAAGATGCCGAGCAGGCTGGACGCCGCCGCACTGCAGATCGCAGCCGGGATGTTGCCACGCGCCAGCGAGGTGAAGGCGATGGCCGACTGCACAGTGGCGGGCAGGGCACAAAGGTAGAGAATGCCCAGGTAAAGCTCGTTACCCACCATGGGTGTCAGCAGCGGCTTGAGTGCCAGCCCCAGCAGCGGAAACATCACGAAGGTGCAGCCGAACACCAGCAGATGCAGGCGCCAGTGGCCGGCTCCGGTCAGGATGGCTTCGCGCGACAGCTTGGCGCCGTGCATGAAGAACAGCAGGGCGATGGCCAGCGTCGTGGCCCAGCCGAAGATCACCGCGCCCTGACCTTCGCAGGGCAGGAAAGTGGCAATGGCGATGACCGCCAGCAGGGCGAGAGTAAAGTTATCGAACAACAGGCGCAGATGGGCCATGGCGGGAAATCCTTGTACTTGCGGGCAACAGGCGGCGACCTTATCGTGACCAGCATCTTCCGACTAACGCCAAGCAGGCATGAAATGTCGCCAACCGGACAAGAAGCTGTATTGCTTGCGCGCCTCAACGAGCTCCGGCAGCTGCCAAGGCCCGTCTATGGCCAGCTCGACTCGCCGCCCAATCTCAAGCTCGGCTATCGCCACAGTCATCCCTGGATACAGCTGTCCCACGCTGTGGCAGGTGTACTCGAGGTGCGTACCGACCGCGGGCGTTTCATTGCGCCGCCGCTGCGCGCCGTGTGGATTCCCGCGGGAATTACCCATCAGGTGTTCTGCGCCCCGGATACCTGCATCCGCAGCCTGTACATCGACCGCAGCGTGGCTGGCGATGCACCCGAGCGCTGCCGCGTGCTGCAGGTCAGCCCGCTGCTGCGCGAATTGATCCAGCAATTCAGTACACTGCCCGAAGCCTACGCGGAGAGAGGCCCGGAAGGCCGCCTGGTGCAGGTTCTGCTGGATCAGCTCGGCAGCGCACCGGAGGTCGAACTGGTGCTGCCATTGCCGGCCGAGCCACGCCTGCGCCAGTTGTGCCGCAGGCTGCAGGCGCGTCCCGATTCACGCGAGCGACTGGTGGACTGGAGCCAGACGCTGGGGCTTTCCGAACGCACCCTGAGCCGGCTGTTCATGCGCGAAACCGGGCTGACCTTCCGCGCCTGGCGGCAACGCCTGCGCCTGCTCAGCGCCTTGCCGGCATTGGAGCGCGGCGAGCGCGTTACTGACGTGGCGCTGGGCTGCGGTTACGAATCACTTTCAGCTTTTATTGCGGCCTTCCGCGAACAGTTTGGCGCAACGCCGGGCGAGTTCTTCCGCTCGGGCTCGCCAGGCATGGACAATCCATAGGGGCGGCCAAAGCGAACCACCATTCACCACCACGTCAGGAGACCCGATGAGCATCCGTACCTACCAGAACCACACCCCAAGGCTCGGCCAGCGCGTATTCGTCGATCCCAGCGCCGTTCTGATTGGCGATATCGAGATTGGTGAAGACAGCTCGGTGTGGCCGCTCACCGTGATCCGCGGCGACATGCACCGCATCCGCATCGGTGCGCGCAGCAGCATCCAGGACGGCAGCGTCCTGCACATCACCCACGCTGGCCCTTACAACCCCGACGGCTTCCCGCTGACCATCGGCGACGAAGTCACCGTCGGGCACAAGGTCACGCTGCACGGCTGCACCCTGGGCAGCCGCATCCTGGTCGGCATGGGCTCGATCGTGATGGACGGCGCGGTGGTCGAGGATGAAGTGATTATCGGCGCCGGCAGCCTGGTGCCGCCGGGCAAGACGTTGGAAAGCGGCTATCTCTACGTTGGCAGCCCGGTAAAGCAGGCCCGGCCACTGACCGACAAGGAGCTCAGCTTCTTCAGCTACACCGCCGGCAACTACGTGAAGCTCAAGGATCAGCACATCGCCGAGCGCGGCTGATCCCGCTCACTTGGCGAACAGCTGGCCGATGTCCTTGAACGCCTTGAACTCCAGCGCGTTGCCGCAGGGGTCGAGCAGGAACATCGTGGCCTGCTCGCCGACCTGGCCCTGAAAGCGCACGTATGGCTCGATGACGAAACGCGTATTGCGCGCCTTAAGCCGTTCGGCCAGCGCCTCCCAGGTATCCCAACCGAGGATCACGCCGAAATGGGGTACCGGTACGTCATGGCCGTCCACCGGGTTGCTGTGTGCCGCTTCCTGATGCGCCATCTTCGGTGCTTCGTGGATCACCAGCTGATGGCCGAAGAAATCGAAATCCACCCAATGCTCGCTGCTGCGCCCCTCAGGGCAACCGAACAGCTCGCCATAGAAGGCGCGGGCGGCGGCCAGATCGTAAACGGGAATGGCGAGATGAAAGGGCGCAAGTGTCACGGCTTTACTCCGGAATGACAGGACGCTTCGAGTGTAGAGCGTTTTCCAGAGGTCCGGCCTGGTAGCGTCATCGGTGGGCTGAAGCCCACCCTACAAGGTCGTGCTAACCCGCGTGGCTAGGCGATGCATCGGGACCCGTAGGGTGGGCTTTAGCCCACCAGCACAGCACCAGTCTCAGTTTCGCTCGCCAGCAAGCATGCCCAGCCGATCTGGGTGGTCGCTTCCCAATTCACTGGCAACAGACCCCCGCGAACGAAACGGTGGAAGCTCGAATACGGCCAGCCCGCGACGCTGGTGCTCAAGCCGTGTTTGACTGGGTTGTAGTGCAGGTAATCGACATGCCGTTGCAGGTCCACCTCGTCGCGGATCTGGTGCTCCCAATAGCGCCTTTGCCAGATGCCTTTTTCGCGCTTGCGCGACTGGCTCGGCCGTGGAGTGCTGCTTGGCATTTGGCGGGAAAATTGGCTTTTGATCAGGCTCCAGCGCCCGGCGTAATCGATGTCGCCGTCCGGCAGTGTCCAGATCGCATGCACATGATCCGGAAGCACGCAAATGGCGACGGTACGAAACGGCCGTCGCACCTGCGCCTCGCGATAAACAGCGCGCAATCGGTCGATCTCATCGACCAGCAGGGTCGAGCGCCTATCGGCCAACGTCACGGTAAAAAACCAGGTACCACCTGCCGCCCGGCTGCGTCGGTAGTTGGGCATAAGGCCTCCTTGCCTTGTTGTAACGGTCACATACGAAACCGTACCGAATTGCGCTTACGTGGTAAGTGGCGGATTTCACCTCTTGCGAGTTTTTAGCGGTGGGCTGAAGCCCACCCTACAGCGCCGCACCGACCCGTAGGGTGGGCTTTAGCCCACCAATAATGCGGACGCGGATTGGCTTGCCTTCAGCCCGCCAGCACCGAATCCACCAGCGCCTTCGCCTCGGCCTGGATGCGCGCCAGGTGCGCCTCGCCTTCGAAGCTTTCGGCGTAGATCTTGTAGACGTCCTCGGTGCCGGACGGCCGTGCGGCGAACCAGCCGTTTTCGGTCTCCACCTTCAGTCCGCCGATGGCCGCGCCGTTGCCCGGTGCTTCGGTGAGGATGCGCGTGATCGGCTGGCCGGCCAGCTCCTTGGCGCTGACCTGCGACGCGGAGAGCTTGCCCAGACGCGCCTTCTGCTCTCGGGTGGCCGCGGCGTCGATGCGCTGGTACACCGGCGCGCCGAAGCGGTCGGTCAGTGCCTTGTAGCGCTCGCTCGGGTCCTTGCCTGTCACCGCCGTGATCTCCGCGGCGAGCAGGCCGAGGATCAGCCCGTCCTTGTCGGTGGACCAGGCGCCGCCCTGCTTGTCGAGGAACGAAGCGCCGGCTGATTCCTCGCCGCCGAAGCCCAGGCTGCCATCCATCAGGCCGTCGACGAACCACTTGAAGCCCACCGGTACTTCCACCAGGCGGCGGTCGATGCCGGCGGCGACGCGGTCGATCATCGAGGAGGACACCAGCGTTTTGCCGATGCCGGCCTCGGCGCTCCAGCCCGGACGATGGGTGAACAGGTATTCGATGGCCACCGCCAGGTAATGGTTGGGGTTCATCAGTCCGCCGGAGCGGGTGACGATGCCATGGCGGTCGTGGTCGGTGTCGCAGGCGATGGCCACGTCGAAGCGGTCCTTGTTTTCGATCAGCCCGGCCATGGCATGCGGCGAGCTGCAGTCCATGCGGATCTTGCCGTCCCAGTCCAGGCGCATGAAGCGGAAGGTTGGGTCGACCACCGTGGACAGCACCTCCAGCGGCAGGCCGAAGCGTTCGGCGATGCGCGGCCAGTAGTGCACACCGGCGCCGCCCAGCGGGTCGACGGCGAACTTCAGGCCCGAGCCGCGGATGGCGTCGAGGTCGATCACCCGCTCCAGCCCGCCGACATAGGCGTCGATGAAATCGAAGCGCTGGGTGGTCGAGGCCTTCAGCGCCTGGCGGTAATCCATGCGCTTGACGCCATCGAGCCCGGCAACCAGCAGCGCGTTGGCGCGTTCCTGAATCCACTTGGTCACGCCGGTATCGGCCGGGCCGCCATTGGTGGGGTTGTACTTGAAGCCGCCATCACCTGGCGGGTTGTGCGACGGCGTGATGACGATGCCATCGGCCAGCCCGCTACTGCGGCCGCGGTTGTAGCTGAGGATCGCGTTGGAGATCGCCGGGGTTGGCGTGTAGCCCGGCTCGCCGCTGGTTTCCGGGCAGCCGGCGTCGATGCGCGTCTCGATGCCATTGGCCGCCAGCACTTCCAACGCCGAGATGAATGCCGGCTCGGACAGGGCGTGGGTATCCATGCCCATGAACAGCGGGCCGTCGATGCCTTCCTGGCGGCGGTAATCGCAGATCGCCTGGGTGGTGGCGAGGATGTGCCATTCGTTGAAGCTGCCCTTTAGCGAGGAGCCGCGGTGCCCGGAGGTGCCGAACGCCACCTGCTGCGCCGGGTCGGATGGGTCCGGCCGGTCGCTGTAGTAGCGCGCCACCAGGCGCGGCAGGTGGGTCAGGGTGTGCGGGTCGGGCAGGCGTCCTGCGTTGGCGGCGATACTCATCGGTCAGTCCTGTGCGAGAAGGCGGTACGCCGGCCCAGCCGGGCGCAGCGCGAAGCGAATGAAACGCCAGTCGGCGCCATTTATCCAGAGCTTCGACCGCTTCAGCGGCGGCGGTTCCATGGATGGCTTTTTCTACCCTGCGACGTTTTACCCTAGGGCACTCGTCGCCGCGCCGGAACCTCCTCTGCGCCACCCTTTCCACTGCCTAGCGGCCCGCGTCCGCGAGCCCCTCACCAGGAGGTTGACACATGAACGTCGACGAACGAATTCGCCAGCGCGCGTATGAGATCTGGGAAGCTGAAGGCCAGCCGGAAGGCAAGGAAACCGAACACTGGCAACAGGCCCGGGAGGAAATGGAGCCTTTCTACAAGGAAGGCAATGCCGAGGCCGGCAGCGTAGAAAGCAGCGTGGCCATGCCCATGCCCAAGTCGAATAGCGCGCAGTAACAATGCAGGCAGGGCGGCGAAGGCGCAGCACGCGTCGTCCCGCCCGATTCTGTTGCCACGTTCTCACCCTTCCTATTCCGTTGCCGGGCGCACTGGAGCCCGCCAGTGCTCGCTGTTAGAGTGCCGCCGCTTGCCAACCACCGGCTGACAGGACGTCTGCCCAGCCGCCGCACAGGATGCTTCAATGAAAAAGCTCGCACTCGCCGTTGCCGTACCCCTGGCCATTTTCGGGGCCGCCACCTTCTACACCAGCACCCAGGTCGAATCGACCGCCCGTGATGCCGTCGATCAGGCCAACCTCAAGTTGCGCGAGATGGGGATCGGCGCCGGTGCCGACACCAGCGTCACCCTGCTCAGCTTCGAGCGCGGCCTGCTGTCCAGCGCTGCGCGCTACCAAGTCGACATCAACGTGCCGGATGACGAAGGCAACGACCGCCAGTACACGCTGCTGTTTAACGATCACCTCGAACATGGCCCGTTTCCCATCTCGCGTCTGGCTCGCGGCCAATTGATGCCGGTCGCCGCGCAGAGCCGCTTCGAGCTCGAACGCACACCGCTGACGCAGAAGCTGTTCGATGCCGCCGCTGGTGAGACGCCGCTGGTGGGTGACGTCACCATTGGCTACGACGGCGGCCGGCACGGTCAATTTCGAGGCGGATAAGGATGCCACTGCCGTACGGATGGACGGCCAGGTGCCGGAAATTGATTTCGACCTGCAACGCGACGGCAGGCCAGTGCGCACGAAACTGAGCGGCATCGGCCTGACCGCCGACAAGCATGACTATGCCAATGGCATCGGCTTTGGTCCCTCCGCGCTCACCCTCGAACGCATGGAAATTCGCATTGGCGACGATCCGGCCGTGGTCATCCAGAACGCCTCCGTCGACGAAGTGCTGAGCCGCGGCAGCCGTGGTCTTGACCAGTCCATCGCCTACCGCATCGGCGAGGTCAGCGCCAAAGGCCAGACGTTCCGCAACCTTGCCCTCGCTTTCAGCCTGCGCAACCTCGAGGAAAGCAGCCTCAACGCGCTGGTCGCGAGCTACAAGGAAATCCTCGACAGCAGCGCCACCCCGCAGGAATCCTTCGCCGGCATGACCGACGCCCAGCAGCAGGAACTGCAGGCGCATGCCTTGGAGCTGCTCGAACACAAACCCACCCTGGCCCTTGACGAGTTCGGCTTCGAAACCGCCCACGGCGCCGCCAGCCTGTCCATCGTGCTCGACCTGCAGTCCCCGAGCGCAGAGGCTTTCACCCCGGATGCGATGATCACCAGCATGCTCGCCTCGCTCAAAGCCGAAGCCGCTGTCGACAAGGGCCTGGTGCGTGACATTGCCGGGCTGGTTGCGCAGAACGAATCGCGCGACGGTCAGCTCGACCCGGCGGCACTGCAGCAGGAAACCGAAGCCGCCACCGAGCTGTTCAGCGGCATGGCGCTGGACACCGGCTGGTCGCGCCTGGAAGGTGAACGTCTGGTCAGCTCGCTGCATTACGCCGACAACCGGGTGACCTTCAACGGCCGCGAAATGAGCGTGCAGGAGTTCATGGGCTTCGCCTTCGGCTCGGTGCAGAACGCCGGGCTGCTCGGGCAGTAACCCTCAGCCTGCCGCTGCATCCGCTATAACGGACCTGCGCCAGTACTACCCTGGTCAGGTCCGCATCAACTCGGGCTGGTGTCGGCCCTTCCGGTCGCGCCTCGCTACGTCGAAACCTGCCTCATCCCCGCCAAACCGGTGCCAGCTGCGCCGCCGCTGACCCAGATCCTCTCACAGCCGCTCGCTGTGCCTGCCAGTGCCCGCGCGTCGGTCTATTCCGGTATTCGCCTGCGCTCCGTCCGGTTGCTGGAACCATCGTCGTCTCCGCCGTCTCTGCTGAATATGACAAATGCGTCAGGTTGAACCAGGACGTCGCTGGTTCCGGCCTGTCGCACCGAGGAAACGCACACGCTCATTTACACCATGCGGCCTCTGTCGGGTGGGTTGCCGCCCTGCCAGAGTCCCATTGAAAGGTTTTGTTTGTCCGATGACGCAGACGCTTAATTATCAGGCGATATTCGAAGCCGTTCCGAACCTGCATCTAATCCTCGCGCCTGATCAGGATTTCACCATCCTCGCCGCGAGCGATGCGCAATTGTGCGCCACCCACACGCGCAGGGAAGAAAGCGTCGGCAGACCGGTATTCGAGGTGTTCCGCAAGAACCCGGACGACCCGACCGAGTTTGGCACCAGCGTATTGCGCGACTCGCTCGAGCGCGTGCTGCGGACCCGCATGCCGGATCGAATGGCGATCACCCGCTATGACATCCCGCGGCCTGCGGCAGCGGGTGGCGGTTTCGAGTTGCGCTACTGGCGGCCGCTGAATGTCCCGGTGCTCGATGAGCACGGCGCGGTGCTCTACATCATCCATCAGGTAGAAGACGTGACCGAGGACGTCCTGCGTCAGGACGGCGCCAGTCTCAGTCACTTCGAGGAGCGCTTTCGCGCTGCGCAGCTTGGCTCTGGTATTGGCACTTTCACCTGGCTCTTCAGCGATGGCAGCCTCACCCTGGACAGTGCGCTGGAGCAGATCTTCCGCCTGCCGCTCGGGCTGAAGGTAACCAGCGTCGATGCCTTCGTCGGGCAGGTTCATCCCGAAGACCGGGCCGACGTGCGTCTGGCCTTCGATCACTACGCCAGGGGGGAAGATTTCACCGTGGAGTTTCGCCTGGTGCGTGCCGGCGCGGAGTGCTGGCTGGCCTGCAAGGCCAAAGCGTTTCGCGATGCCAATGGCAGGCTCGCGTATGTCGCTGGCGCCTGCACCGACATCAGCGCACGCCGGCATGCCGAAGATGCACTGCGCATCAGCGAGAACCGTCTCCGCCAGCTCAACGAGACGCTCGAGGCGCGGGTGGCCACCGAGGTCGCCGAACGCAGCCGCGCCGAAGAAGCACTGCGTCAGGCGCAGAAGATGGAAGCCGTGGGCCAGCTCACCGGTGGCATCGCCCATGACTTCAACAACCTGCTGACCGGCATCATCGGCAGCCTCGACCTGATGCAGCGTCGCCATCAGCGTGGCGAGCCGCTGGAGCTGGAGCGCTACATCGGCGCCGCCGTCACCTCTGCGCAACGCGCCGCCGCGCTGACGCAGCGCCTGCTGGCCTTCTCGCGGCGGCAAACGCTCAACCTCAAGCCGGTCGACGTCAATCAGCTGGTGGCCTCGCTGGAGGATCTGTTCCATCGCACCACAGGTGAGAACGTCCGGATCGAGACGCGCCTCAGTGCCGGGCTGTTGCCCGCCTGCATGGACGTAAACCAGCTCGAGAGCGCGCTGGTCAACCTCGTCATCAATGCGCGCGATGCCATGCCCTATGGCGGGCGGATCACCCTGTCCACGGCTAGCTTCACCATGGGCAAGACGCCCGATCCGAAGCGCCGCGGCTTGACCGAAGGGGAGTACGTACTGCTCAGCGTTAGCGACACCGGCACCGGCATGGAGCCGAATGTCATGGCGCGCGCGTTCGAGCCGTTCTTCACCACCAAACCCATCGGCCAGGGCACCGGGCTCGGGCTGTCGATGGTGTATGGCTATATCAAGCAGGCCAAGGGCTACATCCAGATCGAATCCGCACCCGGTGCCGGCACCAGTGTGCGTCTCTACCTGCCGGTTCACCAAGGCGAGAATACCGTTGTCGCGCATGAGCAAGAGCGCGCGCCGGTTGGGGCTGGCGAAACCATCCTGGTGGTCGAAGACGAGCCAGTGGTTCGCTCGCTGGTGGTCGAAGTGCTCAACGAGCTCGGTTACGAAACCCTGGAAGCGGGTGAGGCCAGCGAAGCGCTTGCCATCACCGAAAGCGATCGGCGAATCGACCTGCTGATCTCCGATGTCGGTCTGCCGGGCATGAACGGTCGACAGATGGCGGACATCGCTCGCCAGCAGCGTCCGGGCCTGAAGGTGCTATTCGCTACCGGCTATGCCGAGAGCTTCGCCGCCAATGACTTTCTCGGTCCGGACATGGGTGTGATCACCAAGCCGTTCGCCATCGACGCATTTGCCATGAAGGTTGGGGAAATGCTCGGCACGAAGCGTGGCTGAGCAGGTGTTGGCTTGATCAATGTACGCTCAGCCGCTCGCTAAGAAAGTCGATAAAGCAGGCGATACGCGAGGCCAGCGCTGTGTTGCGGTAATACACCGCGTTGATTGGCTGGCGCACGTCGACGCGCTGAGCGCTCAGCACCTCCATCAGATCGCCGCGCTGGCGATCCCTGTCAGTCATGAAATCGGACAGGCACACCAGCCCCTCGCCGGCCAGCGCCAGCTCACGCACCGTATCACCGCTGGAGGCACGCAGCGCCGGGGTGATCCGCCAGCTTTCACCGAGCGCATGGCGCAGCGGCCAGTCGTTGAGGCGGTCCGGCTCGGTAAAGCCGATCAGACTATGCCCGGCCAGCGCTTCGACGCTCTCCGGCACGCCATTCCGTTGCAAATAAGCCGGGCTCGCCAGCACCCGGCGCATGGTGTGGCAGAGCGGCCGCGCATGCAGGCTGGAGTCGGGCAGCGGGCCGATGCGGATGGCCAGATCGATGCGCCGCTCCAGCAGATCGATGATGCGGTCGTCGCTGTGCAGCTCCAGCTCGATCTGCGGGTAGCGCGCGCGAAACTCACCGATCAGCGGGGCGATCACGTGCAGCATGAACGGCGAGGCCGTGTTGACCCGCAGGCGACCGGCCGGTGTCTGGCGCCGCAGCGTCATCTGCTCCTCGGCCTCCTCGACGCTAGCCAGAATGCGCCGCGCCTGCGCCAGGAACACCTCTCCCTCCTCGGTTAGCTCAAGGCGTCGCGTGGTGCGCCGCAACAGCGTCACCGCCAGCTTGTCTTCCAGGCGACTCAACGCTCGGCTGACGCCCGATGCCGTCTGTTCCAGCTGCACGGCGGCAGCGCTGATCGAGCCACTGTCGACCACGCTGACAAAGGCGAGCATTTCGTCGAGGTTGGTTTTCATTGTTGAATCGCATCAAAGGTGGGTGCGCGCCCACGAAAGCAGGTGCACGCCGGACCCGTGGGAGGCGCGCCCTCGCGGCGATTGCAGGCCGCAGGCCTGCCCGAAATCAGCCGCGCTGCTCTTCGGCGGATACGGTGGTGCTGCGCATGAGTCTGGCGGGGAAGCCGCAAATCATCAACCGGACGCGCACAGCCACGCTGCCAACCGGCGCCGCTGCGCGGCACGCTCAGACGCCGCTTTCGCCTGCCTCCGGCACGTGCACCACGGCCAGCGTGGAACGGCTGTCGCCTGCGCCATCGGTGATCACGCTGAAACTGCCATCGGTTTCCAGCACCACTGCCTCGATGTCATCCAGCGCGGCCAGGCCCTGGCTGCGCACGGCGGCGCGCACTTCATCCTCGGTCACCCGCGCTGCACGCAGCGCGTCATCGAGAAAGCGTCCGCGATAGAACAGCAACGCCGGCTCGCCGGTGACCAGCTTGCGAATCCAGGCGGCGCGCACGCTGGACCAAGTGACCGCGTACTGCAGCCCGATCAACAGCGCAAGCGCCAACACCCCCTCGGCCAATGACACATCGCGATTCAGCAGAATCGTCGCGAAGGTCGAGCCCAGGGCCACCGTTACCACCAGATCGAAGGCATTCATCTTCGACAACGTCCGCCGCCCCGAAAGGCGCAACAGCAGCACCAAGCTGATATAGGCCAGCACGCCCACAACCAGTGTGCGTATCAGCGTCGTTCCGCTACTGAAAAACATGCCTTCCACGCTCACACCTCCATAACTGAGCCATGCAGGGGTGGACAGGGTAGGTGGGGGGAAGTGCAGCCAGCGCGAATGACCGCGCATCCGGAGCGGGCGTGAGAAGCAGGGATTAATCCATCGTCTGCTTTACCCATACGGAAGCAGTGGCTAATGTGCCATCACGTCCCGCAATTGCGCGCTTTATCGCGGTTCAGCTTCGGCGTCAGCAAGCGAAGGACAGGTAGTTTTTATCAACGGACGAAGCGAGTTCTTATGGAAAACACTAAACCGTATCTTTATTTGAATGCGTTCTTGGCGAAAGAGCACTATGCGACTCAAGAGCCTATAGCGTTCATCAAAAACCCGGCGCAGGTTAAGGCATATGATTTAGAAGGAAAATACGAACTTGAAGGTAAGTTATACGTTAAGACCCCAACCGAAAAGAAACCAAAATGGAGTGCTTTTACTGAAACGCTTACAGGCTCTTCTTTGGAAGAGCTTTCTAATCGGTCAAGTTCTGCCGTGCTTATCCTGAAAGCTAGCAACAAAACTATGGCATTCACTTTTGGAATATGGCAGATTTTTGATTGATACAGCTTATTTCGTGCCGGACTTTGGCATAAAAACTGCTTTAAATACTTTAGATCACGATAGTTTACGTAGTGTTGATCTATTTACCTTAGATGACCAAGCAGTGCAAAAGAAGTCTCAAGCATCAAGAAATTCAGGAGTTGGAGTTTTTGGTATCGACATATCTAAAGATGTGCTGCGTGCCGTTACGGGGTCACCTAAAGACGGAGTAGAATTGCACAATATATCTGGTGGTGACTCAGTTTTTTCGTTCGGTGTCTATCTCGACGTCGAGGAGCTAGCAGGTTTAGTAGTAATGCTGTCGAAGTATTATGATAATGATTCTTACAAGTCGGACTTCTCGTGGGTCGATAATATTAGAAAAGTTAAGGAGCGGTCAGAGATCGATGATTTGGATGAAAAATTACTAGAGAAAATTAAGGTTAAAAGCACCGAGGTTATGATAACACTTCCAGAAATTGTACAGTGGGACAAAGTTTGGGGTTTTAGTTTTACCAGAGCCAAAGGCAATGTAAAGCCTACTATAGATGCAAAAGAATATCTCGATAATTTTGATGTTGGCTCGGCGAGTATAGAAGGTTTAAAAAGGGATCGGTTGTTTGTTCATGATGTATATGAGGGAGAGACAGAGTATCACGTTTATAAGTGTATTTATTTCGAGCATAAAGAAGACGATAAGACGTCTATTTTATTTTCTGGAGTCTGGTATGAGATAGATAATAGTTTTATATCTCGGATTAATACAATTCTTAGCGGGATCAGAATTTCTTCTTTAAAGTTCCCAAAGGTATACACTTGGCTCGAAACTAAAAATGGAAAAAGCAAGCCGAGAATTGAGGCCGAGGGTGACTATAACGAAAGAGCATCCAAAACTTTTAATTACAATCTGCTTGATAAAAAATTGATAAAGAGCAATAGAACGACCAGTCCGATAGAGCTGTGCGATTTAATGACTGATGATAATAAGTTGGTGCATGTAAAGCACAGAAAAGGAGGTTCGGCTGGCTTAAGTCATTTGTTTGCTCAGGGAACTGTAGCGGCAGAAATTTTGCTAGGGGATGGGGATTTTAGAAAAAAAGCTCGTGCAGTATTAAAAAAAGTAAAATTAGGCTTAGAGAAGTCAATCTCTCTTAGCAACTTCAAAGCGATGAGATCGAAATAGTTTTTTTAATCTTGGGCGAAGACTCGACAACCGTAAAAGAGAATTTACCTTTTTTTAGTAAGGTTAACTTATCCAAAGCGTATGAGAGTCTGTCTCAGCGGGGTTTTGCTGTATCTATTGCTGGAGTAGATGCCGAGCCTTTACCAGTCATATAGCCGATCGCTTCCGCATATAAATGATCGTTATAAAAAGCTATGAGTAGATATTGATTTGAATTCTAGGGATCTAGTAAATGAGCTTAGGCGGCGCAATGGTGACCCCAACAATCGCCTCTTGTCAGAGCATTTAGGGATATCGTACGAAACCTTAAATAAGTGGCATAGCTCACCTGTAGAGTTAACAGCTAAGCAGGTTTGCAATTTGTTGGATAAAGCTAAGCGGGCCGGAATACGAGATGCTCACGCCACGTCCATTAGACCGATTGTGGAGTATTATCCAATCGAGGCTAGCGAATCCAAGCAGGGTGTAGCATGGGAGCTTTTTGACTCGAAGCAGTCAGGAAACAGGCGGCAAGAAAAGCTAAAGGAATTACTCCGGTCCTCCAATGGCGTTTACATTTTTTATGACTCACGCGGTACTCCTCTTTACGTAGGAAAGGCGAAAGACCAGAGTCTGTGGGATGAAATGAAAAGCGCGTTCAATCGAGATCGACAGACTCAGAAGATTCGGACCGTCTCGCATCCATATACTGGAACTGGTTTTAGTCCTGCGTATGAATCGCCACGAAAAATTGAATGGATGCATCTTCGGTTGTCCGACTTAGCGGCCTATTTTTCGGCCTACGAAGCTCATGATGACATGATTAATCGAGTCGAAGCGCTTCTAATCAGAGTTTTCGCAAATAGCATTATGAATACTCGTATGGAAACATTTCCCTAGCGCTAATCGGACAGCGGACAGATTTATTTTAAGGTGGCTAGCTACATAGCTCCCCCCCTGTCACTTTCTCCGGCGTAGCCCTCCACAAGGCTAGAACTATGCAGCTAACAATGGTCCTCGCCCCAACCTATACGAGTTGTAATGTAATAGGTGTAATAGGTGTAATAGGTGTAATAGGGGACAGATCACGTTTTCTAGGGGAGTTTGACGTGGTTTGGCCGTATCCAGACTACCTGATAAACGGACTTGGCCAAATCAACCGCTATGCGCGTCATCGCACCTCTCCAAGCGAACAGTTACCACGGTGTTATAGAAGAAACGTGGAGCAGGGAGAGTCCATTGCCACCTACAAGTAGATGAAAATTATGGAAAGTTCCGGATATCAGAGTTTTAAGCTAATTATTCTGGACGTTTTGACGCTTTCCAAAGATGCGATTCATATACATATAGGTTTGCTGGTCTTCTTCTTGGCGGTATTCATTTGGCGTCGTGGGAAAATTGATATTTTGGCTTTGTTTCCGGTGTTCCTGATCGCAGGAGGGATGGAGGTTTTGGACCTGCGAGATGATTTGAAATCGTTAGGCTATATGCGCTGGTCAGCAAGCTTTCATGATTTGATTAACACGGTGTTCTGGCCTGCATTCATCGTGCTATTAAGTAAGTGGTTGATGAAAAAGGAAAGATCGTAATAATTTCATCTGCCTGCTGCCAAAACTATACTTCGCTATGGTAAGTAGCTGGTGATGGCGGCATTAGGTTCGTAGCCATTCTTATCACTTGTTTGCGGCGTTCCATCATCGGAGATAAATAATGTTTGACCACGTCGGTTTCGGAGTCACTAACCTCGCGGAGAGCAAGGCGTTCTATCTCAGCTCGCTTGCGCCGCTCGGTGTAACGGCAGCTATGGAAGGACCAAACGGCATTGGGTTAGGACGCAACGGTAAGCCGTCAATGTGGCTGTATGAAACGAAGGACGTGCCGGCCCACCTCCATATCGCCATAGCCGCCGACTCGCGCGCCGAGGTTGATGCGTTCTATAAGGCCGCGCTCGCCGCGGGTGGCAAAGATAACGGCGCTCCTGGCTTGAGGCCCCACTATCATCCGAATTACTACGGAGCCTTCATCGTCGGTCCTGACGGGCACAACATCGAAGCTGTTTGCCACAAGGCTGTGCAGTAGGGAGATTTGACCCCACGTCAGCATGCCGCGGCTCCGAGCATCGGCGGCGCCCAGGCCGTGGGTCGATGAGAGTCCCGATAGTCCGCCCTGCGACCGCTAAAGAGTCACGCTACAGGGACCCTGCTCATGAGTGAATTCGAAATAAAAGTATTAACCCCGGAAAAATGGAGGTTATATAAATTTGTCAGATTGAATTCGCTTAGGGATTCACCTGACTCTTTTGGCTCAACTTACGATCACGAAGTTGGCTTATCGGACGCCCAATGGCAGTCACGATTGGATCTTAAACTTCGGGATATTGATGCTCTGCCACTAGTCGCAGAGCTGGATGGCCAGCCCGCAGGCGTCGCCCTGGGGCTTGATAGATAAAGAAGATCTGCGAACCGCACACATTTATCAGATGTGGGTTCCGCCCGAGCTGAGGGGAAAAGGTATAGCGAAGTCACTTCTAGGTGAAATTGAAGCATGGGCTATCAGCAGAGGGTGTGGGCTTATGGCGCTTGCGGTCACAACAAGCAACGAGGCGGCAGTTAGTTTTTACAGATCATTCGGTTTTGTCGCTGCTGGGCAGCCTGAAGACCTAAGGGTGGGCTCAGCGCTCATGGCTCAGCCAATGATTTGTAGATTGAAAAATTCCGCATAACGATTGTGTATGTCCTTGCTCCATAAGCAGCGTGGAATAGCTTTTCAATCCTGTCGTCAGCGCAGGTTGAATTCGTATTCCGGTCTCTAATGGGCATCGTCCTGCCCATTCTGTAGTTCGCGCGGCGGGCCAAGCGTCAGGCCACATGAACCCTCGTACGCCGCGCCCACTCGTACCTCTAGCTGCAGTCATCCATCCAGCAGGGGAGAGTCACCATGACCGATAGACAAGCCACCGTCCGCCACGATGCTGAGCAACACCGCTACGAGTTGCTTGTAGATGACAAGCCGCTCGGCGTTGCCGAGTACAGCGAGCAGGGCGAGCAAATGGTCTTCACCCATACCGAGGTCGACCCCAGCCTGTCCGGGCAGGGGTTGGGTAGTGTGCTGGCCAAGGGCGCGTTGGAGGATGCGCGGCGGCGCAGCAAACGGGTGGTGCCGCAGTGCGAATTTATCGCCAAGTACATCGAGCGGCACGAGGAGTGGCAGGACCTGGTCGACCCGGCCTGACCGGCGCGCCGAAACCGCATTGCCATCTCCATGCTTGATCTATCTGCTAGGACGGCTGGGCCTGGCGCGCGGAAAAGGCTCTGCCGTTTTCAACCCTACGCAAGTGCTGAGGTGCAGGCAGTGCAACTATGTAGGGAGGACAACGCTTCGTTTGTCCACGTGAGATCCGCAACTCACTCACCGCTAAAGCTCTGCAATCACTTGGCGGAAACAGCGGGGCTACGCGTGTTCTGGGCAGTCGAGCCTCAGGAATGCCTTGAGCTCGGCTTGCTTGGCCATGGCATCCTGGTAACCGAGTTCGATCAGGTCACTGCAGTAGCCGGGTTCGAACAACAGATAGCTCAGCAGCCCACCGCCGCCTTCGCGCGTGCCGCCAGGGCCGCGCAGGAACAGCCGCATCGCCGCAGGCAACTCTTGCCGGTGGCGGGCGGCGATCTTGTCCAGCGGTTGGCTGGGGGAAATCACCAGCACTTCGACGGGCGTCAAGCCGTAGGCGCGCTTGCGCTGTTCGACAGGCACCAGTTGCCCCAGCAGGTTGAGGCGCTCCAGCAGCTCGATATCTGTCTCGACGTTGTCGATGAAGGTGCTGTTGAGCATGTGCCCGGAGATTTGCGCCAGGCTCGGGATAGCGCCTGTCGGCCTTGGTGTTGGAGCGGTCTTGCTCTGGTCATCCACCGGGTTGCCACTGACCCCGACCACCAGCACTCGCGTGGCGCCCAGGTGCAGCGCGGGGCTGATCGGTGCGGTCTGGCGTACCGCGCCATCGCCAAAATACTCGCGGTTGATCTTTACCGGCTCGAAGATCAGCGGAATGGCAGTGCTGGCCAGCAAATGGGGTATTGCCAGGCGGGTCGGCACGCCCACCCGACGATGGCGCAGCCATGGGTCAATGGCAGCATGTCCCTGGTAGAAGGTCACCGCTTGGGCCGACTCATAGCCGAATGCCGTCACGGCTACCGCGCGTAAACGCCGATGGCGTATTGCCGCGGCGATGCCGGAAAAGTCCAGCTCGCGCTCGAGCAGCTTGGCCAGCGGCGAACTGTCGAGCAGCGCAACGGGCAGCTGCTTGCCGATACCGAGCACGCTGTGGCCGAGAAATCGACTGGCTTGGCGCAATACGCCAGGCCAGTCACTGCGGTACACCTGATCGGTATGGAAGCTGCGCCAAACGTTGCTTAGCCGCTGCACTGCCTCGTGAAAATGCAGGGCGCCGCACGCGAGGCTGACGGCATTGATCGCGCCCGCCGAGGTACCGACGATCACCGGGAACGGATTGCCTGAAGAATCGGGTAGCAGATCGGCAATGGCCGCCAGCACGCCAACCTGATAGGCCCCTCTCGCGCCCCCGCCCGAGAGGATGAGCCCTGTGGTAGCTGGGCTTTTTACAGCGTCCTCGGTCATCGTCGATTCCAATTCGAGGTTTTCGGTAGAGCTTTGCTCACAAGAACAATGACCAACAGGTTACTGAACAAGAGACAGTCGCCTCGCCGGCGCAGGCGGCAGAGATCATCACAGGGCAATACGCTATCAAGCTAAACATGCCCGTGTCTCTCGCCACGGGGTTCATCGGTGCGCTGTTTAGACCTTTTTACCCTGGGCCTCAACGACTGCAGCCCTTGCGGTTACAGCGTTCGGCAAGGTTGTTAAGGGCGCCAAGTGCCTCTCATACTGCTAACCTCATCCTGTAACCCGCATGCCAGAGCATGTGGGTTCGCCTTCGAGCACAGCAACTGCCCCACAGGGCGCTATTTCATCGGCGGGCTTCGTCCGTCGACCGCTACACGCCAAACGCCCGCCCACTCGCCAGAGCAGACCGTTCCCCATGTTGTTCAGCCGTTTCGAAAACCTGATCGATGTCTTCAAACCCAGCCCCGACGTTGCGCCGCCCGCCGGCATGTTGCGGTTCTATGTGCATTACCTGAAGCAGGTCTGGCCATTGATGACTGCCGTGCTGGTGATCGGCTTTTTCGCGGCGTTGATCGAAGTGGCGCTGTTCAGCTTTCTCGGCCAGTTGATCGATATGGCGCAGGCGACCAGTGATGCGCGCACCTTCTTCACTGAACACCGCAACGATCTGCTGTGGATGGCGTTGGTGGCGCTGATCATCCGGCCTCTAGTGTGGGGTCTGCAAAACCTGCTGACGCACCAGGCGATCACCCCCGGGCTGACCAACCTGATCCGCTGGCAGAACCACCGCTACGTGCTCAAGCAGAGCCTGAACTTCTTCCAGAACGACTTCGCCGGGCGCATCGCCCAGCGCGTGATGCAGACCGGGCCGTCGTTGCGCGATTCGGCGATGCAGGTGATCGATGCGCTGTGGCATGTGGTGGTTTACGCGGGCAGCGCGCTGTACCTGTTCGCCGCTGCCGATGTGCGCCTGATCGTGCCGTTGGTGCTGTGGATCATTGGCTATAGCGCGGCGCTCTGGTATTTCGTGCCGCGTATTCGGGCGCGCTCGGCGGCCGCGTCTTCGGCGCGCTCCAAGGTCATGGGGCGCGTGGTCGACGGCTACAGCAACGTCGCCACGCTCAAGCTGTTCGCCCATTCGAAGGAAGAGGAAAGCTACGCCCGTGAGGCGATGCAGGAGCTGCTGGATAAATTCCGCCTGCAGTCGCGCGTCATCACCAGCCTGGACTTCCTGATCACCTGCATGAACGGCCTGTTGATCGTCGGCACCGGCGCGCTAGCGCTGTGGCTGTGGAGCGAAGCGCTGATAAGCACCGGCGCCATCGCCCTGGCGCTGGGCCTGGTGATCCGCATCAACAACATGGCCGAGTGGATCATGTGGGTGGTCAACGGCATTTTCGAGAACGTTGGCACCGTGCAGGACGGCATGAAAAGTATCGTCCGACCCCGCGATGTGCTCGACCCCGAGGACGCCAAGCCGCTGCAGGTGGAGCAGGGCGGCGTGCGCTTCGACGACGTGCATTTCCACTACGGCAAGAAGGGCGGCGTGATCAGTGGCCTGAGCATCGACATCCGCCCGGGCGAGAAGATTGGTCTGGTCGGGCCGTCGGGCGCGGGCAAATCGACACTGGTCAATCTGCTGCTGCGCCTTTATGACCTGGAAAGCGGTCGCATCCTGATCGATGGGCAGAACGTCGCCGAGGTCAGCCAGGAAAGCCTGCGCGCCAATATCGGCGTGGTCACGCAGGACACCTCGCTGCTGCACCGTTCGATTCGCGACAACCTGCGCTACGGCAAGCCTGACGCCAGCGATGAACAACTGTGGGCTGCGGCGCGCAAGGCCCGCGCGGATGGCTTCGTCGCCACGCTGGACGACGGCCAGGGCGGGCTTGGCTTCGAGGCCATGGTCGGTGAGCGTGGGGTCAAGCTGTCCGGCGGGCAGCGCCAGCGCATCGCCATCGCGCGAGTGCTGCTCAAGGACGCACCGATTCTGGTGCTCGATGAAGCCACCTCGGCCCTGGATTCGGAGGTCGAGGCAGCCATTCAGGAGAGTCTGGATACCCTGATGGAAGGCAAGACGGTGATCGCCATCGCCCACCGACTGTCGACCATCGCCCGTATGGATCGGCTGGTGGTGATCGATGAAGGCCAGGTGATCGAGACTGGCACCCATGCCGAGCTGATCGAGCGCGGCGGCCTCTATGCGCGGCTGTGGCAGCACCAGACGGGCGGTTTCGTTGGTGTTGATTGAGGAGGCGCAGCGGTTACGTCGGCCGCGCTGCGCAACCGACCTGCTTGGCCAGGCTGCAGGGCGTGAATGTCACGGACGGCCTCAGCGCGCCTGCCAACACGGTTCTGATTACGAGCAGGTAGCGCTGCGGCCTTGCCGGCACGGTTCTCTATGCCTAAACAGCTTTGGTCAGCGCTAATCCAATTGAGCGGAGAAGTAGAGATGAATATTTTCCTAACATCATCATTTGCCGAGGTCGTGGATTTATTCGTCTCCTTTACCCGGGGCGAATGCAAAGGTAAGACGGTTACGTTAATCCCTACGGCGAGCCTTGCCGAGGAAGTGAATTCTTATCTTATTGCGGCCAAGGACGCGCTCGTCAAAGCCGGGCTGGTCATTGACGAGCTGGAAGTTTCGACCGCAAGCCAGGAAGAGGTCGTCCGCAAACTTGAATGTGGCGATTACATCTATGTGTCAGGCGGGAACACGTTCTTTTTGCTGCAGGAACTCAAGCGGACAGGCGCCGACAGTCTGATCGTTGAACACGTTAAGGCAGGCAAGTGCTATGTAGGCGAATCCGCCGGATCTGCTGTGCTTGCCCCTGGCATTGAGTATCTACAGGCGCTGGATGACGCCGCGGCGGCGCCTGATCTCGATTCCTTTACTGCCCTGGGATTGGTCGATTTCTACCCGCTTCCCCATTACACAAACGCGCCATTTGCCGATGCTGTCGAGCAGGTTCTGCGTGAATACGGAGACACTCTAGACCTCCGCCCATTCAGCAATAATCAGGCGATCGCGATAACGGGCAGCCATGTCGAAACGCAAACGGCCGGTAGTTGATTGCAATAGCCCGGGGATGAGTTCCTCCGGCCTTTTACTGCTTACGCATGACCGTATCAGTAACCGGGCGGTGGTCATTCGTGGTCTGTCGCGCGCCTCGACGCATGCTCCGCCAGTGGCAGCCTTACGGTAAAGGTGGTGCCCGCCTCGGCGCTTGATTTAACGCCGATGGTGCCCTTGTGGGCCGATATGATCTCGCTGGCGATGTAGAGTCCCAGGCCCAGCCCGGAGTGCGGACCGTGCTCACCTTCGGCGTACTGGGAGTGGCGGCTCATGGGGTTGAAGATGTCCGCCAATGCGTCTTTGGCGATCGGTTCCCCCTGGTTGTGCACCGTGAACACGGCATGCGCCTGGTCGACATGCATGCCTACTCTGACGGGTGCGGTCTTGCTGCCATGCTGCACGGCGTTGCTGATCATGTTGGAAAACACCTGCTCCATGCGCGGTGCGTCGAACCGGCCGATCAGCCGTCCGCTGGTCTCGTAGATGATCTGGCGTTCGGGGTTGTACGCCCGTACTTCCTCCACCATGCCCTCGCACACCTCCGCCAGGTTGATCTCTATGCGGTGCACCGGAATACCCGAGCCGCTCTGTGAGCGCGTGAAGTCGAGCAGGTCGGTGACGATCTTGTTGGCTCGTTTGGCGCTGGTGTAGATGCGCGAGGCGAGCATGGTCGGTTTGGCCGCTAGATTGTCATCCAGGAGCAGCACCTCGGCGCCGAGCTGAATGGCGCCCAACGGGGTACGCAGATCGTGTCCGAGAATGCCGAGGAAGATGTTGCGCGTGCTGGTCACGGTTCGGGAGTAGCTGTTGACGGATTCGGCGAGCGCCTGGTCGATGGCCTCGTTGAAACGCGTCATGTCCTCGACCTCGAAATCCGTGCCGCTCTTTATTTCCTGCAGCCACTTACGAAGCACGCTGGAGCGCAGGGCGCGGTACTCAGAAACCACCTCGTTGATGCTGAAGCCGGCGTCATGACGCAGTATCGCGTGGGTTTCCGCCGCCGTTTCGTCAGCGCTTCCGTCTGCCTTACCGATGGACTTATCGATCTGTTCGGTTGTCGACTGGCTGGTGCGCAAGTCATCGGCAATGGTCCGCAGCATCTGCTCGGCATGATCTCGCAGGGCATCCACGTCCATCGTGCGAGAGGCGCCGGGGATGGTTCTGGCGAAATCTTCCCACGACTGGAGAATGGGCTCGAGGTTGTCGAGGATGAAGTCCGCTAGGCGCATGAGGCTGCTCCGCAAAAGGTTGGGTGCCGCGTCAACGTAACCAATACCTGAGAGCCTTCTTGCATCTCAGCGCCGTTGCAGCTGCGGCCAAGGCGATGGCCTGTAAACGTCCCAATGTGCACCCGCCGGTTTCAGGCTCTGCGCGTAGTCTGCTTCGCAGCGGCTGATCCTGCCGCTGCGAGCAAAAAGGGGTACAAAAAAGGGGCAGATAGAACTATCTGGCCCCTATGTCCGCGGCTAGTTCAATCAGTCCGCCCGTTGAATACGCCCCTCGATGTTTGCAGTGAACGGCTGCGGCAGCGTTTCGATGTAGCCCACTAGCGCGTCCAGATCGACCGGGCCGACGACGCGGTTCTGGCCTTCGGTGAGAACGCTGAAGTTGTCGCCACCACCGGCCAGGAAGGAGTTGACCGTGACGCGGTAGGTCGCCGCCGGGTTGATCGGCGCTCCGCTGGCGTCACGCATTTCGATCACGCGATTGCCTTCGGGGCGGCTCGCGGACCAGCTGTATTGGATGCCGGATGGCTTGAGCAGGCGCGGATAGCTCTGGCCGATCCACTGCTGTTCCAGCATGGTTTTTATCTGCGCGCCGGTGAGGTCCATGGACACCAGGTCGTTGGCGAACGGCTGGATGGCGAACAGCTCGCCCCAGGTCACTTCACCGCTGTCGAGATCGGCGCGGATACCGCCCGGGTTCATGAAGCTGATCTGCGCTTCGGTGGCGACGCGCTGGGCATCGGCGATCAGATTACCCAGCGCGGATTCGCCGGCCGGCGTTTCGCTGCGGGTGAGGGCGGTTTGCGCCAGGCCAACCACCCGCGCCACCAGCGGCTCGACCCGTGCGTCTGCCTGGGCCACCAGCGCGGCGACTTGCGGGTCCGGCGTGAGCCCGGCGCCCTGGTCGCCCCAGGTGGTGAGGATGGCCGCGGATTTCTCGACGATGTCGCGGCTACGGCGGCTGACCAGCAGTTCGATGTCGGCATAGGCGGTGCCGGCCGAGAAGGCCTGGGTCACCAGGATCGGCTTGCCATTGGCATTGGGCAGCAGTGCATTGGTGAAGCCATGGGCATGGCCGGAGAGAACCACGTCCACCTCGTCATCCAGATGCTCGATGATGTCGACCACCGGGCCGACCACGGTGTCCGCCTCGGCATTGGTCGGGCCGTTGTAGCTGGTCTGTTGGCCGCCCTGGTGCAACGCGACGACGATAGCGCGCACGCCTTGGCTGCGCAGTTCGGCTACCGACCGGTTGATCGCCGCCGCTTCGTCGATGAAGCTCAGCCCGGCGACGCCGCTGGGCGAGACGATGGAGGGGGTTTCCTTTAGCGCCGCACCGATCACGCCAATGCGCACGCCGCCGGCGTTGTAGATGGAGTAGGGCGGCAGCAGGGATTGGCCGGTGCTTTGGTCGATGACGTTGCTCGACACGGTGGGGTAGCGCGCACCTTGCCAGATGTCTTCGAGGTACGGCCCGTTGGCGTGGTTGCCACCGGTGAGTTGGCGCAGCAGCTCCTGCTTGCCGTAGTCGAACTCGTGGTTGCCGAGCGTGCCGATGACGTTGCAGCGCTGCTGGGCGAGGGTCTGCGCACGACGGGATAGTTCCATCTGCCAGCTGAACGGACGGCAGAATTGATTGGCCAGCAGGTTGAGCAGGCTGATCGCCGGTTCGTCGCGCAACAGCGCGGAATTGGGCGGCGATGCGCCGACCTGGTCGCCGTCATGGACGATGAGCGTGTATTCGCGACTGGCCGACTTCAGGTAAGACGCCAGCACTGCCGCGCCGCCTGCGGGGCGCCCGGCGACGGTGCGCGGGGACAGCTGGCCGTGGAAATCGTTGATGCCGAGGATGTTTACCGACACCACCGGCTCGGGGCGCCAGTCCGGAGCGCGCCAGCTGCGCCGTTCACTGGCCTGCTGCCTGGCCTGCAGACCTTCGAGCCGTTCTTCCCGGTAGTCCTGCTCGATGGAGCCGTGCTCGGGCTGCTTCTGAAGCGGTTGCTGAGCCTGTGCCAGGGCGGGGGTGGCGAGGCCGATCAGGCCAGCAGCGATCAGCCAATCCAGTGCGCGCTTACGCATTGTTGTTTTCCTCGGGGGCGGTGGGGTCGCTCCGAAACTAGGAAGCGCAGGTGGCAGGTTGATGACCGCCTGTTGGTGATCTGGTGAGAGCCGACGTGCGGTTGCGTAGCAAAACGCCACGTCCGTGCTGCAAGCGTGTCAGCCGTCGACGACTGCGCGGCAGCGTCGAACGCTTACGGCAGGAGCTCGGTCGGTATTAGCAACCACAGGGGGATTTGACGATGACGACTTCGAGCAATCTGTTTTGGGCTGCCCTGGCAATCGGAGCCGTGACCGGCATGCGCAGCATGCTGGCGCCGGCGCTGGTCAGCCGGGCGTTGAGTGAACGGAATGATCTGGACGGCGCGGGCGAGGCGGCGCAGCTGCTGACGTCGGATACGGCGCAGACCTTTCTGCCCGTGCTCGCGGCCAGCGAGATGATCGGCGACAAAATGCCCTTCGCACCGGATCGCACCATCGTGCCGTCGATGATGTTCCGTGCCCTGTCCGGCGGTGTGAGTGCAGCGGCGCTGGCGGGTGTGCGGCGCGAGCCGATGCTGGTGCCGGCGTTACTCGGCGCGACGGCGGCGCTGATCGCATCCAAGATCGGGCTGAGCTTACGCAAACCGTATCAGCCGAGGCCGATGGTCAATGCGGCGCTGGGTGCGGTCGAGGAGGGGCTGGCATTGACGGTTGGTCGAGCGGGGTTGCGGCGGGCACTGGCTTCGGATCGCGGCCGGCGGTAAGGACTTAGGGCGGGCTAGCGCAAGGCTCGCGGTTCGCGGATTGATGGTGGGCTGAAGCCCACCCTACGTGTGTGGCTTGGAGCACGCGCTGGTTTGCTTGGCTTCCAGGCTGCCCCGGGGCTCGCGTGGGGCCGCTGTAGGGTGGGCTTTAGCCCACCGACAGGCCAACTGGTTGGTGGCGCTTACGGGATTGCGCCCTGCCCGTTGGTTTTGCTTTTGTGCGGATTACTGAGGAGCAGCCGCGCATGGGCTTCGGGGTAACGGTAGGCGAAGGTCGCGTGTTGTGCGCCGACCTCGGCCTGCATGGCCTCGCGGTCATGGGCGGGCAGCTTGGCCAGGTATTTCTGGGTGATCGCGTATTTGGTCGCCATCAGTTCGTCTTCGGCTTCGCGTAGCTCCATTTCATAGGCCCTGGCGCGACGTTCACGCAGCGCTGCCTGATCGGTGTGCATATTGCCGCCTTCATGCAGGACGAAGGCGCTCTTCGATGCGCCCTCTGTCTGCTCCATGGCGGGTTGTGCCGCCCAGGCGTTCGAAGCAACAAGACAAAGCGTCAGGCAGGACGAGGCGGTTCTCAGGATTGCCATGGCGTGGCCCTCGGCGTACTTGGCAGCGTTCAGGCCGCCCGGAACGCCAGAATACGCCAGGCGCCTCCAAGGCTCACCACTTCGGTCCTGCGCCAATCGCCGCAGAGCTGGCGCTGCGCCGCGGATCTCTGGTGCAGCGCGTATCCGTAGGGTCGGCTTCAGCCCACCAGAGGTTTTCGGCGCGTTTTGCTGGGTTGAAGTCCACCCGGCGGGTGCCGTCCCAGCCTGGCCCTGGTTCGCGGCTGTGCAAAAAAACGGGCCGCATTGTGCGGCCCGTGGGTCATTGCAGGGTCGAAGTCAGCTCGGTCGCTGGATCACATAGATACGGTCGCGCGGTGGGTTCGCGTCGGGGGCTTCGACACCAGGTATCACTTCGGGCGCTTCGGTGCTGGCGCCGTGGCCGGTCGTGCCGGCACCGGTCGGGACGGTGGTGGCTGTGGTGTCCGGGTAGTCGGTACCGGCCCGTTTGGCCGCGCTGCCAATGTCGTAGCGACCGGTATCGGCCGAGCTTCGGTCGTTGTAGTCGGTAGGGTCGGTAGTATGGCCTGTGCCGGGTATTGCGCTGGTTCCGGCGCCTTCACCGAAACGCTCGTTAGCCGATTGCATCCCGGCCCCAGCCGTGCCCGTTGCCGGTGCAGTGAAGTGTTTGTCGAGGTGGCTATCACCGCCGGTCGCACCGGCGTACGGGCTGGTAGGGCCGGGATAACCGTCGGCGGTGCCGGTGCCGCCACGCTCATCGATGTCGATGGCGCCGTTGTACTCAAGCGCATCGCGTGCCTGGGCCAGCTGATCTTCGTCGTCGACATCCACGGCGATCACCAGAGCACCTCGGCGTACCGCATCCGGATAAGCGTGGGCGTAGGAACGGTGCTGCTCATGGGTCTCATGGCCGAACAGAGACTTGAAGAAATGCGCGATCTTGGACTCGTGGTGCGTGCGGTCCACGGGTGTATCGGGGGTGGTGGTGTAGGGCGCGTCATAGGCGTGGATGTCGGCGCTCTCGGCGCCCACGGCGTGAATTTGTTCCCGCGGAATGCCCCGCGCCATCAGATCGCCGCGGGTGCGGTTGGCGTCGGTCAGCGTTGCGAACGCTGCTACCAGTGTATGTCTCATGGTTCACCTCACGTTGCGTTGAACAACTGGGTTGCCGAGCGCTGCGCATGCCCGGATGGCGGCCGTTCTTGGGACCGACGCTGGGTGCGCCTGCCGCGGATAAAGCGGCGCTCATGAAGTATTGGGTCGGAGCGCACCGGCATAGTTCAGCGTGGAGGATCAGCGGTCAGTGCGGTGGTTGAGATAGCGGTCGGCGGCGCCTTTGAAGTTGAGCCCTTGGGTGTTGCTGAAGGCGGGTTGCTGAGCTGGGCCTACGCGAAGGACGGGAGTGGAGACGGTCAAACCGACCGTTATCCACCTGGGCACTGCAGCTTCTGCGGTATGGCAATCTCGTGAATATCGGGACGCAGCGCATCCACTGCGCGGTTCTCCCAGGCGCAGCGGGAGGCGAAAAGGTCTTGAGGCGAGACGAGTGCAACGCAGGAGGGATGCTGGCAGTTGGTGGAAAAGGCTTCGCCGTTTTCCACCCTGCCGGATGACTCAGTCCAGATCCGCCGCGCTGTGGCGCTCGGGGGCCTGTTCGGATTCTTCGCCCCAGGTGCGGTTGACCTTGCGTCCGCGAATCACGCCGGGGCGTTCGGCCACTGCCGCGGCCCAGCGCTGCACGTGTTTGTAGTCCTGCACCGAAAGGAATTCCGCCGCATCGTAAAGCTCGCCGAGCACCAGTCCGCCATACCAGGGCCAAATGGCCATGTCGGCGATGGTGTATTCGTTGCCAGCGACGAAGCGGTTGTCGGCCAGCTGGCGGTCGAGCACGTCGAGCTGGCGTTTGACCTCCATTGCGTAGCGGTTGATCGGGTATTCGAATTTCTCCGGCGCGTAGGCATAGAAATGCCCGAAGCCGCCACCGAGGAAGGGTGCCGAGCCCATCTGCCAGAACAACCAGTTCAGCGTTTCGGCGCGTGCGCGGATTTCCGTGGGCAGGAAGGCGCCGAATTTCTCCGCCAGGTAAACCAGGATCGAACCGGATTCGAACACCCGCAGCGGCTCGCCCGCGATGCTGTGATCGGCCAGCGCAGGAATCTTGGAGTTCGGGTTGATTTTGACGAAGCCGCTGCCGAACTGGTCGCCCTCACCAATGTTGATCAGCCAGGCGTCGTATTCGGCGCCCGCGTGGCCGGCGGCGAGCAGTTCTTCGAGCATGATGCTCACCTTCACACCGTTGGGTGTGGCCAGCGAATAGAGCTGCAACGGATGCTTGCCCACCGGCAACGCCTTCTCCTCCCGTGCACCGGCGGTGGGGGCATTGATACTGGCGAATTTTCCGCCCGAAGGCGCGTCGTGGGTCCAGACCTTCGGCGGGATGTAGGGGGTATCAGACATGGGGGCTCCTCGAGTGGGTACTGGGGATGAGCGGGACATGCTACGCGCCGCGCCGGCGCTGTCGAAATCAAGCCTGTCGATATTGGTCATCGACCGCTCATGGTTCGTTCGGGCGCGCGCGAAACGAGCGGTGGTTGCGGAGTCTGAACGGTGGGCTGAAGCCCACCTTTGGATTGGGGTGCGGGGGTTGGGTGGGGTGTTTTTACTCGGGAGCGAGGGTAGATCAGGCGCCGATGCGCCTGCTACCGCACCGCCCTTGTCGGGTGGGCCCTAACGGTCCCGCAAGCGGTCAAGTCAGAACCTGGCGGTGAGGGTCAGGTTCAGGTTGCGTGGTTCGCCGTACCAGAGCTGGCTGTAGAAGCCGATCTGCTCCAGGTACTTCTTGTCGAAAACGTTGTTCAGGTTGGCGGTGGCCGAGAGGTTTTCGCTGATCTGGTAGCGGGCCATCATGTCGACCAGGGTGTAGCTGCCCTCCTGTACGTTGACAGGGCCGTTGGGGCTTGGTGTGTTGTCGCGTGAGATGCCGCTGCGCCAGGTGGCGCCACCGCCCAGGGTCAGGTCGTTCAGCGCGCCGCTGAGACGGTAGGTGGTGAACAGCTTGAACTGGCTGCGTGGGTGGGTTGTGTTGATCGCCTGATTCTGTGCGTTGCGGGCGATGAAGTGGGTATAGCTGGTCGAGAGATTCCAAGCGTCGCTCAAAGCGCCGCTCAGCTCGAGGTCGAAGCCATCCACCACCGCGCCCTTACCCGCCTTGTAAGCCTGCTGGTCAGGTGTGCCTTCGACGGAAGCGCCAGGTATCGCTTCGGCCAGGCCTTCCTGCTTGGTGCGGTACACCGCCAGCGCAGCGTTGAGTTGACCTTGCAGATAGCTCGCTTTTATCCCCGCCTCGTAGCTGTCGCCCGTCACCGGATCGAGGAAGCTGCCGTCTGGCGCCCTTTGCGTCTGGTTGTTGAAGATGCTGGTGTAGCTCGTATACAGGCTGTAGATGTCGTCGAGGTCGTAGACCAGCCCGGCATAAGGGGTGATCTCGTCGCTATAGCGATAGTCGCGCTGGGTACCGTAGTAGTTCTGCTGCATCTCCCAGGTGCTGATGCGTGCGCCGAGGATCAGGTGCAGCGGGTCGGCCAGCGATAGGCGTGTTACCGCATAGCCGCCGGTCTGGCGGATATCGGCGGCGTCACCGGTGGCACGGGTGCTCGACCAACGCGGCTCGGCGATGGCGGCGTTGGTCCAGTCGAGCCTGGATTCGGCTGTCGGGGCTGTGCCGGCAATCGGCAGGTACTGATCGACGTTGAATTCATCTTCGACACTCATGCCGCCGAACGCGAGTTCGTGGGTGCGCCCCAGCAACTGGAACGGGCCGCTGGCGGTCAGGTGCCAGGCGTCACGCGTGCGCTCGCCTTCGTACTTGAAAAAGCCGGCGCTCATGCCGGCATTGTTACGATCCGGATAGCCGCCGCGGTACAGGTAGCGCATGGCGTAGTCGGCTTCGGTACGGCTGTAGGCGGCGCGCAACTTCCAGTCGTTATCCAGGCGGTGCTCGAGATCGACGAAGGCGGTATTCGACTCTGTGCCGAAGTACGCCCACTTGGTGTTGTTGGAGGTGGAGCGGCCGAAGTCCGTGCGTGAGCCATCGGCGTAGAACATGGGGATGCCGGAGCCCATGCCATCGGTGTTGTTCTTCTGGTGCTCCAGGCTCACGGTCATTTGTGTCCTGGGGGTCAGTTCGGCACTGATCACGCCGTACAGGGTTTCGCTGTCGCGGCTCAGGTTGTCCATGAAGCTGTCGCGTTCGGAGTAGGCCGCCACCACGCGGGCGGCAACGCGGCCATCGGCGCTCAGCGGCGTGGAAATGTCGATGTCGCCGCGGTATTTGTTCCAGCGCCCGGCACCTATCGAGCCGCCGATGGCGAATTCCGGCAGGGGGCGTTTGCGCACGAAGTTGACCGCTGCCGATGGGTTGCCGGCGCCGGTCAGCAAGCCGGTGGAGCCGCGAACCACTTCGACGCGGTCGTAGATCGCCGAGTCGAAATCGGTAGCACCGAAGTTCCAGAAGGTGCTGATCGGCGACAGCAGGCCATCGAACTGAAAGTTGTCGATGGTGAAGCCGCGCGCGGAGAAGGACAGGCGGTTGCTGTCGTTGCGGGTCATGGATACGCCTGGCGCGGTATTGAGAATGGCGGCGGTGTCGCTCAGGCCACGGTCCTCGATCTGCTGGCGGGTGATTACGCTGACCGATTGCGGTGTCTCGCGAATCGACAGCGGTAGGCCGATGGCGGTGGACATCGCGCCGGTGGTGTAGCTGCCCGTGCCCTCGGTGGTCGAGTGCGGCGCGCGTTGCCCGACCACGTCCATGACCGGCAGCGTCAGGCTGGTGTCGACGGCATCGCCGGCCACTCCAGGCTCAGCTTCGGCACTGGCCGTCAGCGGAACCAATGCACTGCCCATCAGCGCAGCGCGCATCATCCAGGCCAGGGGTTTAAGGGATGCTGATGATGCAAGCGGCATGGGGTGTTGCTCCAGAGAATAATTATCAGTCGAGAATTATTCCTGTTTGCTGCTGGCAGGACCTTTGCCCAATGCCGGGAAATCTATGCGTGGTGACGAGGCGATCGCACCGGTTCTGGTCTTACCCGCTCAGGCGTCGCCGCGCGGTGATACGCCGAAGTGCTGTCGGTAGGCCGTGGCGAAATTGCTGGCATGGCGATAGCCGACGTAGTGAGCGGCGTCCTGCACGCGCCAGCCCTGCTCCAGGCACTGCTTGGCCACCGCCATGCGCCGCTGGCGCAGAAAGCCCATAACGCTGACACCGTAGGTTTGCTGGAATTTATGGCGCAGTGCGCTGGTGCTCATGCAGGCCAGTTGCGCCAGTTGCTGCAGGCTGTGATCGGCGCCGGGCTGTTGGTGCAGTTGATCGCGTACGCGGGCCAGCAGTGCTCGGTCGCGCGGGGTCAGCGTGCCGGAGCGAGGCTCCGGGGTCTCCAGCGTACCCAGGCCGTAGGCCAGCAACTGCAGGGCCAGGCCTTCGCATAGCAATCGCTGCAAGCTGCCTTGCCACGCGCCGGAAACCATCGCTTCCAGGCCATGCAGCAGGTGATCGGGTGCCGTCCAGCGCTGCGTTTTTGAACCTTGGGTGCTTAGTGTCTGGCGGAGCTGTTCGGCCAAGTGTTCGTCTGCCAGGCAGTTGGGGTCGCTGATCGAGAGGTTCACGCCACGCAAGTGGGGCTGCGCCTCATGCAAAGCTGATTGGCTGCGCCCGTTCTGGCAGAGCAGCAGGGCGCTGTCGCCGCTGCTCAGGGCTATCGAGCGATGGCCGTTGAGCTGAGCCTGGCCCTGCAGCAGCACCACAATGGACAGGCAGGGCGGGGTCAGCGACTGCGCCTGGTAGCCATGAAAGGTCTGTAGATTGGAACTGATCAGGGTTATTCCGCGACCGACCTCATGCTCGTCGATGCGACCCTGCACCAGGCAGGGGTTATCGTCCTGCTGCGCGCTGGTCAGGCTATAGCGCACGGCATAGCGCTGCCCCAGTTGGTGGAAGTCTTCAAGCGAATATCGGATTTGGCTTGTGTGGCGGGCAGGCAAAGGAGGGTCCAGCCGAACAGCGGATCGGAGATATTAGCAATAATTCTCATTTAATCGATGGTTTCAATCAGCGCTTCGAGCGCCGTTTAGCGGTTTCACCGCACCGCATCGGAAAGCGGAGCAGCCCGGCCACTCGGTCGCGTTAGACTCCGCCGTACCGTCCCATCGATTCGGGATCAATCAGCAGGCGACCCGATGCCCCTCAGCAAACGCGACCAGACCCGCATGGAGCGACAACTTTCCAGCTGCCTGCGGGAGGCCTGCGAGGCGGCCAAGGCGGAGATCGTCGGATTCAGCTGGCTCACCCATGAGGTCGATTACGCGCGCTTCCCCGAGAGCCTGCAGGTCACCTGGATATTCGTCACAGAGGCGCAGAAGGCTCAAGCGATTGAAGAAGGGCAGGCCGCACGCATGCAGGCGCTCACCCAAGCGGCGCTCGCTGAGGCGGGTATCGACATGAGCGCCCTGATTGCACCGGTGCGCTTCGACAGTGAGGAAGCCTGCACGCGCAGCGATGGCGGTGACTGGCAACGTCGCCTGGCCCGCAACGCCACGACACGGCACTGACTGTGAGCAAGGACGTCGAGAATCCGTGCATTTCCGTCTGCAAGCTCAGTGACGAGCTGTGTACCAGCTGTGGTCGCACCAAGGACGAGATCCGCAAATGGAAGCGCATGAAGCGCCCGGACAAGAAGGCCACGGTAGAGCGCGCGGCGCAGCGGATGAAGGCACTGAAAAAGAAGAAAAAGAAGTGATGGCTGAGCGATGGGGCTTATCCGCTGCCGATGGCGACGTGAGCATAGCCGCGCATCTGCATCGCAGGCGCTGATCCCGCGTCGTGCGCCTCAGGTTGCAGAGGCGACGCAATCAATCCACCACGAACAGCTTCGCCCCGATCTCGGTAAATGAGCGATGTGGTTCGGCGCCATCTGCAACCTGATAGCTCATACCCGGTGTGAGGATGAAGCGGCGACCATCAGGAAGTTCGGTGTGCAGTTCACCTTCCAGGCACAGCAGGATATGGCCCTTGCTGCACCAATGGTCGGCCAGGTAACCCGGGGTGTACTCGACCATGCGCACGCGGATGGGGCCGAACTGGCGGGTGCGCCAGTAAGCGCTGCCGGTGTCGCCGGGATGTAGGGTGGGTTCGATGGTTGCCCAATCGGTGGTGCCGAAGGGAACGTCGGTTATGTCCATGGGTGACTCCTGTCGGTAAGAAGTGGGTGATCTTTGGAAAGTCGTGGGAAAGGGGGCAGTGGGCTGAAGCCCACCCTACAAAGCCCAGAGCCGGCGCTTTCCGTAGGGTGGGCTTCAGCCCACCAGAAACGCCACTCTGAGGCAGCGTACGCCGGTACACGAACGAAAAAGCCGCTGCCCTCTCACAGGTGCAGCGGCTTTTCGGTTACAACAACCAGGCCTCAGCCGCGGGCGCCACGCACTCCGGCGCTGAGCTCGCGGCACAGGCCGAGCACACCTTCCACCGCGTCTTCCGGGCTCTTGGCACTGGCGATCTGATCGATCAGTGCCGAGCCCACCACCACGCCTTCGGTCAGTCGTGCGATGGCGGCGGCCTGTTCCGGCGTGCGGATGCCGAAGCCAACGCACACCGGCAGGTCGGTGTGGCGCTTGAGACGCGCCACCGCCTCCTCGAGGTGTTCCAGGGTGGCGGAACCTGCACCGGTCACGCCGGCCACCGAGACGTAGTAGACGAAGCCCGAGCTGCCGTTGAGAACGGTGGGCAGGCGCTGATCGTCGGTGGTCGGAGTGGTCAGACGGATAAAGTCGATACCAGCGTTCTGAGCCGGGTCGCAGAGCTCGTCGTTATGCTCCGGCGGCAGGTCGACGACGATCAGGCCATCGACCCCGGCTTCTTTCGCATCGCTGACGAAGCGCTCGACGCCATAGGCGAAGATCGGGTTGTAGTAGCCCATCAATACCAACGGGGTGCTGCTGTTGGTTTCGCGGAATTCGCGGACCATCTGCAGCGTCTTCGGCAGGTTCTGCTTAGCCGCCAGGGCGCGGATGTTGGCCAGCTGGATCGCCGGGCCGTCGGCCATCGGGTCGGTGAACGGCATGCCCAGCTCGATGACGTCGGCGCCGGCATCCGGCAGGCCCTTGAGGATGGCGAGCGAGGTGGCGTAGTCCGGGTCACCGGCGGTCACGAAGGTCACCAGCGCGGCGCGGTTTTCCTGCTTCAGCTGTGCGAAGCGCGACTGCAAACGGGTGTTCACCGAGCTCATATGTGTTCTTCCTGTTCGTCGTAGTGGTGCATGACGGTTTGCATGTCCTTGTCGCCGCGGCCGGAGAGGTTGACCACCATCAGGTGCTCCTTGGGCAGCTTCGCCGCACGCTTGAAGGCTTCGGCCAGGGCGTGGGCCGATTCCAGCGCGGGGATGATGCCTTCCAGGCGGCAGCACTGGTGGAACGCGGCCAGGGCTTCGTCATCGGTGCAAGGTACGTATTCGACGCGCTTGATCTCATGCAACCAGGCGTGCTCAGGGCCGACGCCTGGGTAGTCGAGGCCGGCAGAGATGGAATGCGCATCGGTGATCTGGCCGTCGGCATCCTGCAAGAGGAAGGTGCGGTTGCCGTGCAGCACGCCCGGCGCACCGCCGGCCATACTGGCAGCGTGCTTGCCTGTATCGATACCGTGACCGGCCGCTTCGACGCCGACGATCTGCACGCCCTCATCATCGAGGAACGGGTGGAATAGGCCGATGGCGTTGGAACCGCCACCGATGCAGGCGACCAGCGAGTCGGGCAGGCGGCCTTCCTTCTGCATGATCTGCTCGCGTACTTCGTTGCCGATCACCGACTGGAAGTCGCGCACCATGGCCGGGTAGGGGTGCGGGCCGGCGGCGGTGCCGATCAGGTAGAAGGTGTTGTGGACGTTGGTCACCCAGTCGCGCAGGGCCTCGTTCATCGCGTCCTTCAGCGTGCCGGTGCCGGCGATGACCGGGATCACTTCGGCGCCCAGGAGCTTCATGCGGAAGACGTTGGCCTGCTGACGCTCGATGTCGGTGGTGCCCATGTAGACCACGCACTGCATGCCGAAGCGCGCGGCCACGGTGGCGGTAGCCACGCCGTGCATGCCGGCGCCGGTCTCGGCGATGATGCGCTGCTTGCCCATGCGCTTGGCCAGCAGGATCTGGCCGATGCAGTTGTTGATCTTGTGCGCGCCGGTGTGGTTCAGGTCTTCGCGCTTGAGGTAGATCTTCGCTCCGCCGAACTGCTCGGTCAGGCGCTCGGCGTAGTACAGCGGGCTGGCGCGGCCGATATAGTCACGCTGGAAATAGGCCAGCTCCTCAAGGAAGGCCGGATCGGTCTTGGCCTTTTCGTACTCGGCAGCCAGCTGGTTGATCAGCGGCATCAGGGTTTCGGCGACGAACTGGCCGCCGAAGCGGCCGAACAGGCCGCGGTCGTCAGGACCGGTGCGGTATGAAGTCATGTGAGGCTCCTGTAACGGTTGCCGGGCCTGGGTGCTTGTCTTGAACGCGGCTGGCGCATTCGCGGTCAAGGCCGCTCCCGCAGGCGATCGGATGATGCGATGGATTCAGGGTACGGCTATGGGCGCCGGGTTAAAAGCGATAAGATCGCCACGACCTGTCAGGAAAACTCACGCTTATGGCTCAGGATCTCCCCCCTCTCAATGCCCTGCGTGCCTTCGAATCGACCGCCCGTCTGGGTAGCGTCAGCGAAGCGGCGCGCGAGCTGCATGTCACCCACGGGGCCGTCAGCCGGCAGGTCAAGCAGCTCGAGGAGCAGCTGGGCATCGGCCTCTTCGTCAAGGACGGTCGTGGCGTAAAACTCACGGATGCCGGGGTACGCCTGCGTGATGCTGCCAGCGAGGCCTTCGAACGCCTGCGCAGCACCTGTGCCGAGCTGAAGCGGCAGACTGCTGAAGCGCCGTTCGTCCTTGGTTGCCCCGGCAGTCTGCTGGCGCGCTGGTTCATTCCGCGGCTGGATCGGCTCAATCGTGATCTGCCGGAGCTGCGCCTGCAGCTGTCCGCCAGTGAAGGCGATCTAGACCCGCGCAAGCCGGGAATGGATGCCACGCTTTGGTACGCCGAACCGCCATGGCCGGCGGACATGCAGGTCTTCGAGCTGGCCGCCGAGCGCATCGGCCCGGTGCTCAGCCCCTACCATCCGCGCTGTGCCGAGCTGCGCAGCGCACCTCCCGCGGCGTTGCTCGACGAAGCGCTGCTACACACTGCCTCGCGCCCGCAAGCCTGGCCCACCTGGGCGCGTCAGCAACAGTTGGACCCGGCGCAGTTGCGTCCGGGCCAGAGTTTCGAGCACCTGTACTTCCTGCTCGAGGCGGCGCTGGCCGGGCTTGGGGTGGCCATCGCGCCGCAGCAGCTGGTCGCCGACGATCTGAAATCGGGGCGGCTGCTCGCGCCCTGGGGCTTCGTCGAAACCAGCGCCCGGCTGGCGTTGTGGGTGCCGGCGCGGCGGCTTGATCGCCGCGCCGAGCGCCTGGCCGACTGGCTGCGTGTCGAGTTGGGTGGCGCCGAAATGAAGCAGTAGGGGAATGGAATGCTGGACCACCAGAGCTCGTTCGCGACCGCAACTCGCACAAGGTCGGTCAAGCAGGCCTTTTTAGGCGGGCTGGGGGCGCCGAGTCCCGGCTGCGACTTCTCCGTCGTGCAATGCTGAGTCATTCACGTAAGCGCTGTGGCGGCTTGAACTCGCATGAGGCCATCGAGTCCTACGCCGCACGGCAACGGAGCGATCGGCGTATCGCAGCGGCTTTTCCGATGCCTTCTTCTGCCTCGAAAGGACTTTGCGAATGAATGCTTGCGCTTCTGTTGCGGTGCTCGTGGCCGGCTTGCTGCTGGCGGGTGCTGCCCATGCTCAACCGATCGAAATTGACGGCATCGAACTGTCGCGGGACGTGCCCTGTCTCGGCAAGGACGTGAACATCTCTGGCAATGCCAACAAGATCAACCTCACCGGCGAATGCGGCGTGGTGCAGGTCTACGGGACGGATCATGAGGTCAGCCTGGAAACGGCGTCCGCGCTTGAGGTGTCGGGCATCGAGAACACCGTGTCGGCCAAATCCGTTGATCGTCTGACCGTGGACACCAGCAAGAACCATGTACGTACCGCCATCCTAGGTCGCGGCCAGACGGCGATCGTCGAAGTGTCGGGTGGCGAGCATGAGCTGGAGCTGGTGTTCGACGGCCCGGCGCAGCTTATCCTGGACGGCATCGACAACCGCTTGAAGTGGAGCGGTGACGAGCCGGCGATGTCGTCCTCTGGCATCGGCCATCGGATCGACCGTCAGTAACACTTGTGCCACGCGCCGCTGTGGCGCAGCTGGCGGCTCGCAGCATCGTCGACGCGCGGAAGGAAACGCAGACCTGCTGCGGTCGCCTTTGGTCCCGTGGTTGTGGGACCCGACTCGCCCGTGCGAGCGGCCTCAGCTGGCCAGTGCGGTCTGCGGCGAAACTGACTCCGCAGCGGCGACCTTGTCCACCGCATAACCGCGCGGATTGCGGCTCTGCCAGCGCCAGGCATCGGCGAGCATGGTGGTCAGGTCTTTCTCGGCGCGCCAGCCGAGTTCCAACTCTGCCTTGGTCGGGTCCGACCAGCACTGGGCAATGTCGCCGCTGCGGCGCGGCTTGATTACGTGAGCCAGGGGGCGCCCAGTGACTTCCTCGAAGGCGGTGATCATCTCGCGTACCGAATGGCCCTTGCCGGTGCCGAGGTTCCACGTGGAAACACCATGAATCAGCTGCAGCCGTTCCAGTGCTTTCAGGTGACCTTTGGCCAGATCGACCACATGGATGTAGTCGCGAACACCCGTGCCGTCCGGTGTCGGGTAGTCGTTGCCGTACACGCTCAGCTGCTTTCGACGACCAACCGCCACCTGCAGCATATAGGGCAGCAAATTGTTCGGCACTCCGTTGGGATCTTCGCCGATCAGCCCGGATTCATGCGCGCCGATAGGGTTGAAGTAGCGCAGCAAGCCGATCGACCAGCGCGGATCGGAATCGGCCAGGCCCTTGAGCACATTTTCGGCCATCAGCTTCGACTGGCCGTAGGGGTTGGTCGGCACGCCAGTCGGGCGGGCCTCGGTGATGGGCATCACCGGCGACTCGCCATAGACGGTGGCCGATGAGCTGAATACCAGCTTGAAGATGCCAGCTTCAGCCATCGCCTGGCACAGCGCGATGCTGCCGCCAACGTTGGTTTCGTAGTAACGCAGCGGCTCGCGCACGCTTTCGCCAACCGCCTTGAGACCGGCGAAGTGCATCACCGCACTGATTGGATAGGCAGCGAACAGCGCCTTGAGCAGCGAGCGGTTGCGCACGTCCCCTTTGACGAAGTGCAGCGGCCGATCAGCCAATTGCTCGACTCGGTCCAGGGCCAGCTTCGAGCTGTTGCACAGGTTGTCGAGCACCAGCACGTCGTGGCCGGCCTGTAGCAGTTCGAGTACCGCGTGTGAGCCAATGTATCCAGCTCCTCCTGTCACCAGAATCATCTGTCTACCTCCGAATTCGCTGTCTTTTCGACACGCTCGCGACACTGCGGCTGGCCATAGCTGGCGCTGCATGAGTCTCCGTAATTGGGGTCGGCGAAGCGGAACGGGACGGCGACGACAAGCTGCGCGCGGGGGGTTCCGATGCCGGTTTAAATCAGGCGTCCTGCAGATAGGGACGGGACGAGGTCCGAGCGAGTTCCATCTACCCGCTGGCCGGTCGACGGGCTGCGCTATCGGATGATTGGCGGGAACCCGTACCGCTGATTGCCGTCCACTACCGGCAGGTGGCGCGGGCTGCAGGACGTGACAACGGCCCGCCGCTACCGCGAGATGACACGCCTTACGCAGGGCAGCGCTGGCATCGAAGTGGCAACGTGAGCAAGCAGGAACGCTTGGGCACCGCTACCGAAATGAGGTGCTAAATGAGTTGGGCCGGCCCGTTCCAATACGACATCGGTAAATCCCGCAACGCGCAGCAGGCACCGGCCGAGGTTGTCTTCGACGATCAGGTCCCAACCCTGTTGTGCCTGTCGCACCTGCGCTGGAGCTTCGTCTATCAGCGACCGCAACACCTGATGTCGCGCTTTGCCCGCGACTACAACGTGCTCTTTCATGAAGAGCCGATTCCCACAGAGGACGCCCAGCCCTGGCTGGAAGTACGCCCCGAGGAAAACGGCGTGCAGGTGCTGATTCCGCGGCTGCCGGCGGGCTGCGAGGGTGAGGATGCGAACCGCGTGCAGCGTCAGTTGCTCGATGGCTACCTGGCCAAGCTCGGGGTCAGCGATCTGCTGCTCTGGTACTACACGCCGATGAGCCTGACGTTTTCGGATCATCTGGCACCGAGCCTGATCGTCTACGACTGCATGGACGAGCTCTCGGCATTCCGCGGCGCGCCACCGCAGCTGATCGAGCGCGAGGTGGAGCTAATGTGCCGCGCCAATCTGGTCTTTACCGGTGGCTACAGCCTCTACGAGGCCAAGCGCCAGCGTCACGACAACGCCCATCCGTTCCCCAGCAGCGTCGATGTCGAGCACTTCGCTGCTGCGCGCCGGCCGCAGCACGACCCGGACGACCAGGCTGAGATCGCGCATCCGCGCCTGGGCTTCTACGGCGTGATCGATGAGCGCCTGGACCTCGAGTTGATCGAGCAGGTCGCGCGGATGAAGCCGGACTGGCAAATCGTGCTGATTGGCCCGGTGGCCAAGATCGACCCAGCCGACCTGCCGCAGCGTGACAACATCCATTACCTCGGCGGTAAGACCTACGACGAGCTGCCGCAATACCTGTCGGGCTGGGACGTGGCGATCATGCCGTTCGCGCTGAACGAGTCGACCCGTTTCATCAGCCCGACGAAGACCCCCGAATACCTCGCCGGCGGTTGCCCGGTGGTGTCCACGCCAATCACCGATGTGGTGCGCACCTATGGCGACACCGGCATCGTGCGCATCGCCGACAGTGCCGAGGCGCTCGTCGCCGCTACCGAAGCGGCGCTGGCGGATGCCGAGGACCGCGATGCGCTGCTGGCCAAGGCCGACGAGATCCTTGGCGACATGTCCTGGGATCACACCTGGAGCCTGATGAAGGAGAAGATGCAATGCGCGATATGACCCCGCAGGACAGCAACCCGGAACGTCTCGGCGGTGGTGCCGGTGAAGAGCCGCAGGCGCGCAGGCGTGGCTTCGACTACCTCATCGTCGGCGCCGGTTTTGCCGGCAGCGTGCTGGCCGAGCGCCTGGCAGCCGGCTTGAACAAGCGCGTGCTGGTGGTCGACCGCCGGCCGCATATCGGCGGCAACGCCTATGACCATTACGATGAAGCGGGAGTGCTGATCCATCGCTATGGTCCGCACATCTTCCACACCAATGCCCAGCGCATCGTCGACTACCTCTCGCAGTTCACTGAGTGGCGGCCTTACGAGCATCGCGTGCTGGCACAGGTAGACGGGCAGGAAGTGCCGATCCCGATCAACATGACCACGCTGAACAAGCTCTACGGTTTGAACATGACCAGCGAAGAGGAAACGGCGGATTTTCTCGCCAGCCGCGCCGAGCCGGTGGAAGACATCCAGACCAGCGAAGACGTGGTGATCAACGGCATCGGCCGCGAGCTGTACCAGAAGTTCTTCCGCGGCTACACCCGCAAGCAGTGGGGCCTGGACCCGTCGCAGCTGGACAAGTCGGTGACCTCGCGCATCCCGACGCGCACCAATACCGACGACCGCTACTTCACCGATACCTTCCAGCAGATGCCCAAGTACGGCTACACCAAGATGTTCGAGAAGATGCTCGCGCACCCGAACATCAAGGTGATGATCAACACCGATTACCGCGAAATCTGCGACGAGGTGCAGTACGACCACCTGATCTTCTGCGGGCCCATCGACGAGTACTTCGACTATCGCTTCGGCAAGCTGCCGTATCGGTCGCTGAAGTTCGAGCACAAGCAGCTCGATCGGGAGCAGTTCCAGGCCGTGGGCACGGTCAACTACCCGAGCGAGGATGTGCCCTACACGCGCATCAGCGAGTACAAGCATCTCACCGGGCAGGTCCATCCGAAAACCAGCATCACTTACGAGTACCCCTCGGCCGAGGGCGACCCCTACTATCCGATCCCGCGTCCCGAAAACGCTGAGCTGTACAAGCGCTACCAGCAGCTGGCGGACGAGACGCCGGGTGTGACCTTCGTCGGCCGCCTCGGCACCTACAAGTACTACAACATGGATCAGGTGGTCGGCCAGGCGCTGGCGCTGTACAAGCGCATCGAGGAAGCCGAGCTGGCAACGCAGCCGCAAGCGGTGCCCGAGCAACTCGGCTGAAACTAGACGGTCGTTATGCATGAGCCTGTCGCCACGCGGCAGGCCCGTGCCGCTCGGTTGCTGCCCGGCCGTAGCGAGTCATCCATGAGGTAAACGATGCACCACCCCAGTCTGTTCAAGAGTTTCTTCCTTGGTGGTTTCGAGTGTTCGAACCACCGGCGCAGCGACGGCCGACGTCTCGATCTGATTGCCGCGACGGGGCACGACCGCTGGGCGGCCCACGACTACGCCGAGCTGCACCGCTACGGCCTGCACAGCGTGCGCGATGGCTTGCGCTGGCACCTGATCGAGCGCGCGCCGGGGCAGTACGACTGGTCCAGCTTCCTGCCCATGCTGCAGGCGGCGCAGCGCCAGGGCACCCAGGTAATCTGGGATCTGTGCCATTACGGCTGGCCGGACGACATTGACATCTGGCGCCCGCAGTTCGTCGAGCGCTTCGCCCGCTACGCCGCGGCGGCAGCGCAGCTGATCAAGGACGAGACCGGCGAGGTACCGTTCTATGCGCCGCTCAACGAGATTTCCTTCTGGGCCTGGGCCGGTGGCGACGAGGCCTATTTCAATCCGATGGCACGCGGCCGCGGTTTCGAACTCAAGCACCAGCTGGTGCGCGCCACCATCGCCGCGATGCAGGCAATCCGCGCTGTCGAGCCACGGGCGCGCTTCGTCCAGGTCGATCCGGCGATTCATGTAATGGCTGCCAATGATCGGCCCGGGCCACAGCGTGATGCCGAACGTTTTCGTCAGTCGCAATTCGAGGCCTGGGACATGCTCTGCGGCGAGCAATGGCCGGGCCTGGGTGGTGCCCCGGAGTTCCTCGACATCATTGGCGTCAACTACTACTCCGATAACCAGTGGTACCACGGCGACGGCCGTACCATCGAGCGGGACAACCCGGACTACCGGCCTTTCAAGGGCATCCTCCGGGAGATCTGGCAGCGCTACCAACGTCCACTGCTGATCGCCGAGACAGGTGCCGAAGGTGATGTGCGCGGGGACTGGCTGCGTTATGTCAGCGAGCAGGCGGGCCTGGCCATGCAGACCGGGGTGCCGGTAGAGGGGATCTGTCTGTATCCGGTGCTCGATTACCCAGGCTGGGCTGACGAGCGCCATTGCCCGGTCGGGTTGCTCGGCTTCCCCGACGAAAACGGCAAGCGCTGCGTGCATGAAGGGCTGGCCGATGAGTTGCGCCTGCAGCAGACCCGCTTCGGGCATTGCAGCTCCGCGCCGCAACTCGCTGCAGCCATGTCATGAACCAGGCGGCCGGAGCGCCCCAGGCGAAGCCGGACGAGTTGCCGTTGCCGACCCGCCCGGTCGCATTTCTCTGGCATTACATCTGCGCACGGCCCTGGCACTTCGGTGGGCTGCTGGCGCTGATCATCGGCGCGGCCAGCTGCGCGGTGGCCGTGCAGTACGGCATGAAGCTGCTGGTCGATGCGATGGCAGAGGACACCGCCGATCGCGGCTCGGCCAATGTCTGGTGGCCGCTAGGCCTGTTCATCGGGCTGATCGTCACTGAAAACGTGTTCTGGCGTTTGGGCGGCTGGCTCGGTTGCCGCACGGTGGTGGCCAGTGTGGTGGACATCCGCGTCGACCTGTTCAAGCATCTGACCGGCCACCCGATGCGCTACTTCACCGAGCATTTCGCCGGATCGCTGGGCAATCGGATTTCCGCCGTGGGGCAGGCGGCTGGCGCCATCTACGGCGGCTTGGCGTGGAAGATCGTGCCGCCCATCGTCGACTTCATTGGTGCGGTGATAGTGCTGTTCACCGTGGACGTGCGCATGGCCGTAGCGCTGATCATCTTCGTCGCCATCGTTGCGGCGCTGATCACCGGTTTCGGTATCCGCGGCCGCTACAAGCACCAGCGCTTCGCCGCGCAGTCGGCGCGGGTTGGCGGCGAACTGGTGGATGCCGTCTCCAACGTCTGGACCATCAAGGCCTTTTCGGCCCGTGACCGCGAGGCCGAGCGCCTGGCCCACGAGATTGGCTTCGAGGCCCGCGCTCAGCGGCGCAGCTGGATGTACCTGGAAAAGGCCCGGGTAATGCACGATATCTGCCTGTCGGTGATGGCCGGCGGCATGCTGATCTGGGCGATCCAATTGTGGGTAGGCGGCGAGGTAACGGCAGGCGACGTGGTGCTGGTCAGCGCGCTGACCTTCCGCATCCTGCATGGCTCACGGGATCTGGCGCTGGCGCTGGTGGATGCTACCCAGCAGATCGGCGCCATCGACGACACGCTGCGCATCATCGTCCAGCCTCATGGGCTGGATGACACCGACAATCGGCTGATGATCGCCGAGGGCGACATCACCTTCGAGCGGATCAGCTTCAGCTACCCGGACCGTGGTGCGGTGTTCGAGGGCCTCGACCTGCACATTCCGGCGGGGCAGAAGGTTGGTGTGGTGGGTTCGTCCGGCGCCGGCAAGTCGACGCTGATCAACCTGATCCAACGCCTCGATGATGTGCAGAGTGGCCGTGTTCTGGTCGATGGGCAGGACATTCGCAGTGTCAGCCAGGACAGCCTGCGCGAGAAGATCGCGGTGGTGCCGCAGGAGACCGCGCTGTTCAACCGCAGCATCCTCGAGAACATTCGCTACGGCCGCCCGGATGCCAGCGATGAGGAGGTGGTCGAGGCGGCGCGCAGGGCCTTCTGCGACGGTTTCATCCGCGAGCTGCCTCAGGGTTACGACACCCTGGTCGGCGAGCGTGGCGTGATGCTCTCCGGCGGCCAGCGCCAGCGCCTGGGGATCGCCCGCGCGTTCCTCAAGGATGCGCCGATTCTGATTCTCGACGAGGCCACCTCGGCGCTGGATACCCAGTCCGAAGGTGAAATCCAGGCGGCGCTGAACAACCTGGTGCATAACCGCACCGTGGTGGCGGTGGCGCATCGGCTGTCGACGCTGGCGAGCTTCGACCGCATCATCGTGCTGCGTGCCGGGCGCATCGTCGAAGATGGCCCGCCCCAGGAACTGCGCCGCCGTGGCGGTGAGTTTGACGCGCTGTGGCGGATGCAGGCCGAAGGCTTCAATCAGGAACCCGACCCAGCAGCATGAAACGCGCCGCGGTGAATTCGCGCAGCCTGCGCTCGCTAGGCTATGACCCGGACCAGCAGGTGCTAGAGGTGGAATTCAATAGCGGTGCGCTGTACCGCTATGAACAGGTGCCACCCGAAGAGGTGCAGGCCCTGCTGGAGGCCGACTCCCTGGGCCGGCATTTCAATCAGGTGTTCAAGCCGCAGCATTACCGTTATCGGCGCGTGGAGTGATCGCGCCGGGAACCGAGTGGATAAGCTGCGCGTTATCCACCCTACGTGTGCCGCTGCGGCCGTAGGGTGGATCCCGATCCACCGATCCACGGGGCGGGCCATCCACCGAGCGGAGTGCGGTGGATGTAAAAAAGCGACATCCACCCTACGGACCACAACGTAGATGCGTAGGGTGGAAAACTGCGCAGCATTTTCCACCGGGGCGATCGGCTGCCCGCCATCGTTGGATCGACCGTTGCGCTGAACTTCCGGGGCGATCTGCGGGCCTCAATGAACAGGATGCGTCATCACCGAGCGGAGGCTCTCCAGACCAGAAGGGGATTGTTTCAATGTCGGATCATCACACCTACAAGAAGGTTGAAATCGTCGGTTCCTCGCGCAACAGCGTCGACGAGGCGATTCAGAACGGCATCGCCGAAGCCAGCAGTTCACTGCAGAACGTCGAGTGGTTCGAAGTCGGCGAGATCCGCGGCCATGTCGAAGACGGCAAGGTCGGGCATTTCCAGGTCACCATGAAGGTCGGCTTCCGCCTTACCAATAGCTGATCTGCGTTTCAGGTCACCCGGCAGCGACTGTTTGGTCGGCTGCCCGGGATGCCCGCTTCAAAGGTGGCTGGTGGGCGCATGGCCACGGCTGCGTTCGTAGCGTCGCAACAGCGGCTGAGTACTTAGGCCGTGCACAACGATGCTCAACACCACCACCGATATCACCAGGGAAATAAGCGCTTCCGTCTCGGAAGGCAGCAGGCCGTGGGTCACCGCGTAGCTCAGGTAGTAGAGGCTGCCGATGCCGCGAATGCCGAACCAGCCCACCGTCAGGCACTGGGTGCGATCCAGATAGCGCCGTGGCATCAGCAGCCATACGCTGAGCGGCCGGATAACCACGAACAGCGCCAGCGCCAATGGCACTGCACGCCAATCCCAGTGCACCGAGACCAACACGCCGAGCATGGTCACCAGCAGCACTTCCAGGCTGCGCTCCAGCTGGCCGCCAAAGGTCAGGATGTCGCCCATCATCACGCCGGCGGCGACTTTCGGTTCGCCGACCTTCTGCCCCTGCAGCGGCAAATCCCGTGGCGTCAGCCCGCCTTCGGCCAGGTGCGGGACAGCATGGGCGATCAGCTCTTCGGAGGGCGTTTCCGATTCGTTGGCGGCGTCCTTTTCCGCATGGCGCAGGCCGAGCCCGGCGGCGAACACCGCAAGAAAGCCCCAGGCGCCGATCAGTTCAGCGCCGACATAGGCCAGCGCAATCAGCGCCAGCGCCAGTGAGTCGTTGGGCGACATGGACGTATCGGCATGCCGCGCCCGCAGGAAAATCGCCAGCTTGCCGATCAACCGTCCCAGCAGATAACCCAGTGCCAGCCCGGCCGGTATGGCCCAGAGCACACGGTGTAAGGCCCACTCGCCGACCCAGCCGGAGGTAATGCTGCCTTGTTCGATCAGCAGCAGGCCGAACACCACGAAAGGGAAGGCCGTGCCGTCGTTAAAGCCGGCTTCGCCGGACAGCCCGTAGCGCACGTGATCGCTGTCCCGTGAGTTGTTGACCTGCACCAGGCTGGCCAGCACCGGGTCGGTAGGGGCGAGGATCGCGCCGATCAACACGGCGATACCCCAATGCAACCCCAATGCGTAATGACAGAACGCTGCCACGCCCGCGATACAGGCGAGCATCACCGGGCCAGCGAGAATGTAGGCGCTTTTCCAGGCCGGGTGGCGCATCGGCATGCGCAGTTTCAGCCCACTGACGAACAGCGACACCAGCACGGCGATCTCCGTGAGGTGTTCCATCCAGCCGGCGATGTGGAGGAACTCCATCTCCCACAGGCCCACGCCGAGCTGACCGATGAGCAGACCGAAGCCGAGGTAGATCAGCGAGGTGGTCACCGGCAGCCAGCGCAGGTAGGCCGAGGCCAGGGCGAGAATGAGCAACAGGACGCCGAGAACGGCCATCCATTCGAGAAAATTCATCAGGTTGTCCGATGGCGAGGCGCGGGGTGCACCCTTGGGTTGCGCCATTGGATCGGCAGCCGGCGGCAGGGTTCGCCGCCGGGGCCGAGGAAGGCCGCCACCGGTCAGAGTGGCGGCATGGGCATCACTGACGCAGCCCAGCGACGATCTCGAAGGCGCGGTGGCGGTCGGCGGTTTCGTACAGGTCGCAGGTGAAGATCAGCTCGTCGGCTTGGGTCTGTTCCAGCAGCACGTCGAGGCGTGCGCGAACTTTTTCCGGCCCGCCAATCAGCGCCAGCCCGAGGAAGTCTCCCACCGCCTGCTGTTCGTGCGGCAACCACAGGCCCTGCATGCTCTCCACGGGTGGGCGTAGCACCAGGCTCTGGCCGCGGATCAGTGAGAGGATGCGCAGGTAGACGCTGGTCACCAGATGTTCGGCGCGCTCGTCGCTGTCCGCGGCGATCAGCGGTACGCCGAGCATCACGTAGGGTTTGTCGAGCACCGCCGATGGCTTGAAGTTATCGCGGTAGAGCTTGATCGCCTGATGCATGTAGCGCGGCGCGAAATGCGAGGCGAAGGCATAAGGCAAACCCTTGGCCGCGGCCAGCTGGGCGCTGAACAGGCTGGAGCCGAGCAGCCAGATCGGCAGGTTGCTGTCGACACCGGGCATGGCGATGACGCGCTGATTGGGCTGGCGCGGGCCGAGGAGCAGCTCCAGCTCTTCGACGTCTTTGGGAAAGTCGTCGGCGCTGCCCATGCGGTCGCGGCGCAGGGCGTGGGCGGTGAACTGATCGGCACCGGGTGCACGGCCAAGACCGAGGTCGATGCGGCCGGGGTAGAGCGCTTCCAGCGTGCCGAACTGTTCGGCGATGACCAGCGGTGCGTGATTGGGCAGCATCACGCCGCCGGCGCCGAGGCGGATGCGCGTGGTGTTGGCGGCCAGGTAGCCGATCAGCACGGCGGTGGCGGCGCTGGCGATGCCGTCCATATTGTGGTGTTCGGCGACCCAGAAGCGCTCGAAATCGAGCGCTTCCACGTGCCGGGCCAGGGCCAGGGCGTTGTGCAGCGCCTCCGCGGGCGTGCCGTCATCGCGGATAGGGGCCAGGTCGAGGGCGGAAAAACGGGTGTTTGCAATGCGGGACATCGTTTACCTCATGGCGTAAAGCGGCTATGCGCGAGCGGGCTCAGCGGCAGTGTTCGGCCTGGGCCTCAGCCACTACGTGGCGCTGTTCATCGCGCAGCCAGCCTTGCGGTGTGAAGCCCAGCGAGCGGGCCTGGAACAGGTAGCGCTGGCCGGGCTGGAAATCGTCGTAGCGGATCACCAGGGTGCAGCGAATGGTATGGGTTTCGCCGAACAGGCCAAAGGCGCCCCCTGTGACTTCGAATTCATAGCGCGCTTCGAGTTCATGGGCGCCTGGCGGCACCTGGAAGTAGCGACCGTCGGGCGTACGTTTCTTGTCCAAGCGATCGGACATGAAGATGTCGCTGGTCTGCGCGGTCATGTCGACCCAGGCCATGGCTGGGTCGGGTTGCGGCAGTGGCCCCGCACAGCCGGCCAGCACCAGGACCAACAGGGCGAGGGTGAGTCGATGAAGCATGATTGAATCCTCGGCGAATGGCTGGGTGAGGCACGCTGGCGCCTCACCGATGCAACCGAGGGTGCGCCGAATGACGGCGCATTTCAACGCAGGTTCAGCGTCCGGCGAGGTCGCCGCAGCCCTTTTCCTCGGCACGCGCCAGGACGTACTGATGCTGGTCGTAGAGCTTGGCCCACGGGCGGAAGCCATAGCCGCCGGCCACCAGGCGGTAGCGCGCGCCAGCGGTGAACTTGTCGTATTCCAGGGTCAGTTTGCAGTCTCGCGCGAGGGCGTTGCTGCCCGGCCCGATGTTGGCGCCGTCGACGTCGAAGCGGTAGCGCATCTCCAGCTTGCGACTGCCGGGCGTTACCTGGAAATAGCGTGGATCCTCCAGCGTCCGACCGTCGACGGCTACGGCCTGCAGCTCGGTTTCGCCGTTCGGATTGAGGTCGATCCAGGCCTGCTCGGGGTCGGGTTTAGGCATCATGGCCGCGCAGCCGGTCAGGCTGGCGAGGAGGGGGACAAGAAGGAGACCGCGCATGTACAAAGCTCCAGCCGGCGACCACAGGGCCCGGCGAGGGATCGATTCAGGAAGCCATTGGCTGCCGCAGGTTGCAATCGGCAGCACGGCCTTTGTAGGGTGCGCTACGCGCGCTGACGCCAGCTCCGACCACTGACCGGTTCATCCGATGCCCAAGCCCAACGCCGCCTTGATCGACAACCGCTACTTGCGCTGGGTTCCCTTGCTGCTTGCCGTTTGTCTGAATGGGTGCAGCTACTATGGCCAACTCGCCGCGGGCCAGTTCGAGCTGTTACGCCAGCGTGAGCCGATCGAGGCGCTGCTCTCCGATGAGTCGCGTGATGCCGTGCTGCGCGAGCGGCTGGTCGGAGTGCTCGCCGCTCGGAGCTTCGCCAGCCAGGCGCTGGGGCTGCCGGACAATCGCAGCTATCGGTTCTACGCCGAGCTTGGTCGGCCGTATGTTGTGTGGAATCTGTTCGCCACCGAGGAGTTTTCGGTAAAGCCGCTGGAGCACTGCTTCCCCATCGCCGGCTGCGTCGCCTATCGCGGCTACTTTCGCCAGGGTGCAGCACGCGGCGAGGCGGCGCGGCTGCGCAAGGCCGGGCTGGATACCCACGTCGCCGGGGTCGAGGCCTATTCCACCCTCGGCTGGTTCGCCGATCCACTGCTCAGCTCCATGTTGCGGCGCAACGACGAGCAGCTGGCGGCATTGATCTTCCACGAGCTGGCCCATCAGCAGCTTTATCTGCCCGGCGACACGGCCTTCAACGAGTCTTACGCCACCTTCGTCGAGCGCGAGGGGCTGCGGCAGTGGCGTGCCAGCCAGGGGCTGCCGGAACAGGATGAGCAGGGCCGGACGCGCTACCGGCAATTGGTGCAGCTGCTGCTCGACACGCGCGAGCGCCTGGACAGACTGTATGGCTCGAGTCGGCCAGCACCCGAGTTGCGTGCACTCAAACAGGCTGAGCTCACCGCGCTGCGCCAGCGCTATCGGGCGCTGCGTGACGAGCAGTGGGGTGGCGATGCGCGCTTTGATCGCTGGTTCGCCCAGCCGCTGAACAACGCCACGCTGCTGCCGTTCGGCCTGTACGACCGCTGGGTGCCGGCTTTCGCCGCGCTGTTCGAGCAGTGCGAGGGGGACTGGGTGCGCTTTCACCAAGCGGTCGCGACACTCTCGGAACTGCCTGCCGACGAGCGGGAAGCCAGGCTTTCGAAACTGGCTGACTGAACAAGCGAAACGGCGCGCCCTGTTGCCGTGGGCGTTACGCGCCGTTATGGCTCTTGCGCCGAAAATCACCGATATACCGTTCATCGGCAGCGATACGCCTGTCCGCTGAACGGTGCGAATCGTTTTTTGAGCTCTCCGGTCATTTTTACCAGGTCGCCGATTTAACCGGCGGCGATCCCCTATGCCTGATACCCACGCATAACAACGGAGGCTCCATGGAGACCATTTCCGGAATTTTCGACAACAAAGGCACGCCACTGGAGAAGCAGAAGTTCACATGGAAGGAGATGGCCGGCAAGCCGATCAGCAAGCTCGATGACGATGCGTTTACCCGTGTGCGCATCATCCTCATGAACGGTGTCGAGACCGACGCCCTTCGTCTGAGCCACGGCATCGCCCGTTTCAACAAGGACCTGCGTCTGCCGCTGGCTCAGATTCGTCGCACAGAGCAGCACCAGGCCACCATGATCAACTGGCTGATCGGCGCCGACCACTCGCCCCTGGAAACCACTGTGGCCTACGAGCAGGTCGCTATCGAGGTGACCGCCGCCGTCGCACAGAACGAGCCCGATCCCTATCAGGCGCAGACTTATCGTTTCGGCCTGCTGGAGGATTTCGACCACCTTTACCGCTACTCGGCGATGCTCGACCGCCTCGAGGGCAAGGATGCCAACAACATCCTGCAGGGCTATACCGACATCGTCCCGGGTCGCAAGACATCCGAGCATCACCGGCACCCGGAAAACGACATCCGCGACAACTACGAAAAGGACAGCGCTGCGCTGATCACCAAGATCCACGCGGCGCTGATCACCGGCGCGGAATACCAGACCCATGACTACTACATGAACATCGGCCCGCTGTTCGCCGACCCGCTGGCGCGTCAGCTGTATGCCGAGATCGCCTCGGTGGAAGAGCAGCACGTGACCCAGTACGGCTCACTCTCCGATCCCAGCGAGAGCCACATCGAGAAGTGGCTGGTGCATGAGGCGATGGAGGTCTACATGTACGCCAGCTGCGCCGAGCAGGAAACCAACCCGCGGATCAAGGCGATCTGGGAGCGCTTCCTCGATTACGAACTGGGCCACCTCAACGTCGCCTGCGAATGGTTCAAGAAGCTTGAAGGCCGCGACCCGGCGGAGATTCTCGCCGGGCCGCTGCCAAAAATGGTCGAGTTCAAGAGCCAGCGTGAGTTCGTTCGCCAGGTGCTGGCCGCCGAGGTCAACCTGCGTACGGCCGGGCCGGTCTACGTGGACAAGGCCAAGGAACCGCAATCTTCCCTTGATTACCGCAACCACCTCGCCTCGGAAGGGCTCGCCTCGGACATCGTTTCGGCGGGTTACCAGTGGGCGCCGGGTGGCGAACTGATGCGCAAGGCTTCCTGAGGAGACGACCATGGCTACTGCAGCGAAAGTGGGTACCAATTTTACTGGCGTACAGATGTCCCCGAAGGACACCAAACGCCTGCTCGATGCCGTCAATGAGATTCATCCGGATGTGCCGGGCGATGAGCGCGGCATGTTGGTCGAACGCGCCGAGCGCGCCGCCGAGGCCGACCGTATCGGCTCGGTGCCGGTACCAGGTTCGGCGAAGGGCATGCTCAAGACCGGCTTCGATATGATGCGAGGCAAGAGCCCTGAGGTGTTCCTCGACAAGCTCGGCGAGCGCCTGGCCTACGAACGTAATGGCGTGCGGTTGTATGAGGCGATGATCGCCAAGGTCAAGGGCCTCGATACGCCGGATTCGGCGCTGATCGACATGCTGATGCATATCCGCGACGAGGAGCACGAGCACATGATGCTGGTGCATCAGGCCATCGAAACCCTCGGCGCCGACCCGACGTCGCAGACGCCTTGCGCCGATGTGGTTGGGGCCATGGCGCTGGGCATCGTCAACGTACTGACCGATCCGCGAACCAATGTCGATCAATGCCTCAACGCACTGTTGACGGTGGAGCTGGCGGATAACGCCGCCTGGGAGTTGCTGATCGAGCTGGCGCAGGCGGCGGGCCATCCGAACATCGCCGACAGCTTCGTCAAGGCGAAGACCCAGGAAGATGACCATCTGGTGAAGATCAAGACGTTGATGCGACGGGATCTGATCATGCAGACCAAGTAATCGCGTGCAAGCGGGTAGCTTTGGCGCACATTCCGAAAGGGGGGTGCGTCTTTTTTATGGGTGGGAATGGCTACCTCGTCGTCTTGTGAAGGCGAATATATTGGCGGCGGACTGGCAGGCTTTGCTTCATGGCGCTTAGCGAGTCGCCTGGAAACATGGTTTCGCCCTGCTGGGCGACTCACTTTTTTCAGTCGCGAAAAAAGTAAGCAAAAACGCTTGCCCCTGCATCCGGCCCTGCGCTTCGCTCCGGGTTCGTTCACTACGCCGCCGCTCCGAGGGTCGCCGTACAAGGGCCATCCATGGCCCTTTACGGCTCTCGCCGCATCCCTGCGGCTCGCCCCTCTCCACGACGGCTTCGTTCACCCTCCTGAAGGGGCGTTTGGAGTCGCCTGGTGGATCGTACAAACAGAACAGATGTTCGGCGTTTAGGCGGTTGCTGATGGCTTCAAAGCTCCAAGTTCTGCGCGTGGGCTTACCCTCGCGCTCTCCATTGCGGGCATGAAAAATCCCTACGGCGCGCCCGCACAGCACAGTCGGTACGATCATCTGCTTTGCTTTATTGCGCACAAGTCATCAGGCGACACCATTCGCCCCTTTCAGGAGGCCGAGTGCAATCGTTGCGTAGGGGAGTGAGCGGCATGGATGCCGCGAGAGGCGTAAAGGGCCATGGATGGCCCTTGTACGCCGGCCCCCGGAGCGGCGATGGAATGAGGGAAGTCGAGCGCAGCGAGACCCGCATGGAGGGGCAAGCGTTTTTGCCTACTTTTTCCGCGACTGGAAAAAGTGGGTCGCCCAGCAGGGCGAAACTAAGCTTCCAAGCAGCTCGGAAATAGTTATGCGATCTGAGCGTGCATCCATCCAGTCCAGCCATCGCTGCAGTTACTTCCTCGAACCAATCGAAGGACCAAAGAAAAAGGGGTGCCGCCTGCGCGAACACCCCTCTTCAACGAACACCGGTGAGCCGGTCAATCGTTGCCGACACTCGCCGTTTGCACGGTACAGCCCCAGACTTCCAGCGCCGGCTGGTCCGCTTTTGGCGGGCCGAGCCATTCGCTCATCGCGTGGCAACGCTGGTCAAAACACAGTTGGTAATCTCCTGCTTCGGGGGTTCGCCCCAGGCGCAGGAGTGGCAACGCAGGCATCTGGCGCTGGTAGTGCCAGGCCCCGTCGCGCAGTTCGGCGTCATCCGGGATTTCCATCCCGGCACCAGAACCCTTGACCCGCGCTTCGCCGAGCAGCAGCCCGTCCGGCGTCACGCGGTAATCCTCTTCCCAGCGGATCTTCTCGATGGTGTGGTTCCACGCCAGGGTGAAGGCGGGCGTGGGCACTTCGGCCCACACCACGCCGGCCAGCCCCAGGCACAGACCGATCACGCCGCCGCCGGCTCGGCACGACGGGCGCGCCAGAAATGCTGGATAAGAAACAGCGCGCCCAGCCCGAAGCCGATTTCATCGCTGATCGGCATCGCCAGTACCATCGAGGCGGCCGCGGCGAAGGCCAGTACCTTCTCCCACAGGGCCATGGGTCGCTGCAGATAACCGGTGAACACCGCGCCCCACAGGCCGACGGCGAAGGCTGCCTTGAACAGCATGTACAGCGTTGCGCCCCAGTCGCCGCCCTGCATCATCAGCGCCGGGTTGTACACCGCCATGAACGGCACGATGAATCCGGCAATGGCGATACGGATGGCCCACATGCTGATCTTCAGGCCCTTTTCCTTGGCGATCGGTGCGGCAGCAAAGCAGGCCAGCGCCACCGGCGGCGTGAGGTCGGCCATGATGCCGAAGTAGAAGACGAACATGTGCGAGACGATCAGCGGCACGCCCAGGTCCAGCAGCGCTGGTGCGGCGATCGAGCTGGTGATGATGTAGTTGGGGATGGTCGGGATGCCCATGCCTAGTATCAGGCAGGTCAGCATGGTCAGGATCAGCGAGAGGAACAGGTTGTTCTCGCCGACGGCCAGGATGTAGCCGGCAAAGGTTGAGGCCACGCCGGTCAGCGAGACCACGCCGATGATCACGCCGACCAGGGCGCAGGCGATACCCACCGGCACCGCATGGCGTGCGCCTTCGACCAGCGCATGCAGGCAAATGACCAGGGTGTCGCGCCCGCCCTTGATGAACCAGCACACCGCTACCAGCGCCGCGATGACCGCGAAGATCACCCCGATACCGAGCTGGAAGAAACCGGCGCAGAGCAGTCCGAGCGCGATCCAGAAGGCTATGCGCAAGGCGAAGCTGGAGACCTTGAGGATGATCGCCGAACCGAGGATGACGATTGCCGTCAGCGCCAGACCAATGGTACCGGCGAACATTGGCGTGCGCCCGGAGAACAGCAGCCAGACCAGCACCACCAGCGGGATCAGCAGGTACCAGCGCTCCTTCACTGCGGCCCAGGCACTCGGACATTCGTCCTTTGGCAGCCCCCTGAGACCGGCCCGCTTGGCTTCAAGATGGACCATCCAGAACACCGAGCCGAAGTAGAGCAGCGCCGGAATCAGCGCGGCCTTGGCGATCTCGACGAAGGGCACGTTGATGGTCTCGGCCATGATAAAGGCCACCGCGCCCATCACCGGCGGCATGATCTGGCTGCCCATCGAGGACGTGGCCTCGACGCCGCCGGCGAAGGCCGGGCGATAGCCGAAGCGCTTCATCAGCGGAATGGTGAACTGGCCGGTGGTGACCACGTTGGCCACGCCGGAGCCGGTGATGGTGCCCATCAATGCCGAGGACACCACCGACACCTTGGCCGGGCCGCCGAGCTTGTGGCCAAACAGGCCCATGGCGAAGTCGGTGAACAGCTTGATCATCCCCGCCTGCTCAAGGAACGAGCCGAACAGGATGAACAGGAAGATGTAGGTCGCCGAGACATAGGTTGGCGTGCCGTACAGGCCTTCGGTACCGAACGACAGCTGGTTGACGATCTGGTCCAGGTAGTAGCCGCGGTGCGCCAGCTCGCCCGGCAGGTACTCGCCGAACAGTCCGTAGGCCAGGAACAGTCCGCAGATGATCGGCAGGGCGATGCCCATGACCCTGCGTGCCGCCTCGAACACCAGCACGATCAGCGTCAGGCCCACCACCATGTCGGCAGTGGTCATGTCGCCGGAGCGCTGGATCAGATCGGCTTCGAAATACCACTGGTAGAAGAAGGTGGCGAAACCGGCCAGGCCGAGCACCCAGGCCACTGGCTGAAACGGCTTGCCGTTGCCACGCGCCGGGTAGCAGAGGAACACCAGCAGCAACAGGAAGCCGACGTGACCGGCCCGCAGCACCTGGCTGGATACCGGGTGAAAGGCGGCGGTGACGATCTGGTAGATGGAGAACAGCAGGGCGACGTAGAACAGCGCCCTCGGCCATTCGCTGGGGCTGGCGTGCAGCCCTTGGCTTTCGCTCATGGGAATCACTCTCTCACTGCAAGGGGATGCCTGTAGAAGCAGGCTTGCCGACGAGGCAGCGCAGGCAAGCCTGCTTGTACAAGGAGCGGGCTGGAGCAGGCGCCAGGGCCTGATCCAGCTCGTCGGTCAGCGCTGGGTTACTTGATAACCCCGGCTTCCTTGTAGAAGCGCTCTGCACCCGGGTGCAGCGGAATCGGCAGGTTCTGGGTGGCGTTTTCCAGCTTGATGTCCTTGGCCGCGGAGTGAGCGTTGCCCAGAGCCGACAGGTTGTCGAACATCAGCTTGGTCATCTGGTAAGCCACTTCATCGGAGACCTTCTCGTGGGTCACCAGGATGTTGGTGATGGCCACGGTCGGTACGTCGGCGTCCTGGCCGTCGTAGGTGCCGGCCGGAATCACGCCAGCCAGGTAGGCGTCACTGGCGATCTTCTCGACCACTTCGGCCGGGATCTCGACGAAGGTCACCGGCATGGTGCTGGCCAGGTCGCGGATAGCGGCCATGCCCAGGCCCGAGGACTGTAGGGTGGCGTCCAGCTGACGGTTCTTGATCAGCTCGACCGACTCGGCGTAGGGCAGGAACTCGACGCGGCCCATGTCCTTGTAGTCCAGACCGGCGGCCTTGAAGATCGCGCGGGCGTTCAGCTCGGTGCCGGATTTCGGCGCGCCGACGGAGATGCGCTTGCCCTTCAGGTCTTCCAGGGTCTTGATGCCCGATTCCTGGCTGGCGACGATCTGAATGTAGTTGTTGTAGGTGCCGGCAATGGCGCGCAGGCGCTTGAGCGGGGCTTTGAAACCGGCGTCCTCGACACCGTTCCAGGCATCTTCCACCGAGTCACCCAGCGAGAAGGCCAGCTCACCACGACCGGCCTGCAGCAGGTTGAGGTTTTCCACCGAAGCCTTGGTCGCCTGTACCGAGGTCTTGGCGCCGTCGATCTTGTTGTACTGCTGCGACAGGGCGACGCCGATCGGGTAGTACACACCGCTGGTGCCGCCGGTGAGGATATTGATGAAGGTCGGCGCAGCGACGGCTGCAGTGCTGGCGGTGAAAGCCGCAGCGGCAGCAAGCAGGCCCAGGCGTTTGGTCAGTCTCATGGGTGGATCTCCGTTTCGTTGTTATTGGCTTACGCAGCATGGATGACGATAGACGATGCCGCGTTCGAGGAACGCGCCAAACGAACAAGCGGAGGGGCGATGACGGCGGGAAAGGCATCCCGGCAGGTGGATATCGCTGGCAGCTCTTCTTGTCGTTGGAATGGCATCGAGCACATTGCCATTAGCAGAAGCCGTGCCATGCCGTGCGGAGGCTCTATATCAGGCCTCTATGGCGTCCTGAAAACGCTGATCGGCAATAATCCGCCTATCGCCTCAAGATAATCGGCGGTATCTCGCTCATGCCGGCGCGAACCTTGGGTGATGGCAGCCTTCGAATGAGCAGGCAGAAAGAGGAGAGCTGGATGGCTGAGCCGATAAGCGCGAAGGACTTGGGCATCGATGTGGCGCGGGGCGAGGGTGAGCTGTTCAAGTGGCTCATTGCTAGCTTTCTGTTCGGCAAGCGCATCCAGCGCGACATTGCTGCTGAGGCTTACCGGATGCTGGTCGAGCGCCATGGCCTTGATACGCCGCGCAGGCTCGGAGGTGCCGGCCAGCGCCGGCTGGTACAACTGCTTGGCCAGGCCCGCTACGTGCGCTATGACGAATCCACCGCTGCGCGTCTGCTCAAGCTCTGCGAGAAGCTCGAAACGGAGTACGACGGCAGGCTGGGCCGCCTGCGTGAACTTGGCGAGACACGCGTCGACGTGGAAAAGCGCCTGCAATCGTTCGAAGGTGTCGGGCCGAAGACCGTGGAAATCTTCATGCGCGAGGCGGTGAAGGTCTGGTACTGAGCGCGCCGGACGGCGCTTGCCATGGCCAACCGAACGGTTACAGTGACGCCATCGCTACGTCGAAGTCCGCCATGCGCATCTTTCTGCTCGTTCTCAGCCTGTTCCTGCCCATCGCGGCCAGCGCCGCGCCGGCACCCTATTATCAGTGGCAGAGCAAGCTCGACGGCACCATCATCTGCCGCCAGACCTCCCCGGGTGACGGCTGGGAGCAACTGGATGGCCGCCCCTTCCGCGACCTCAATTGCACCATGCCTGCCGCTCGGGTCGAACGCCCAAGTAGCGTGCCGGGGTTCCGTCCGCAGCCGGGGCGGTGAGTTGGCCGACATTTTCCGGGCCTGCATATCGAACGCTGAAGCCGCCTCACATAGATGTCTGCCGGCGATTGCGTCCTTGGCACTGTAAATCGGCGGGCTGAAGCCCACCCTACAACGCACCCACCATCGTCTTCCAGGCTGGCCGGGCGGCGCTGCGCGCTTCCGCCCGTAGGGTGGGCTTCAGCCCACCAATGTGCGCCAGCTCAGCGTGATCGCAGGTGTTCATCGATCAAGGCCAGCAGGTGCCCCACGCTCTCCTCGATCGGTGTGGAGTTATCCAGGCGGATGTAGTCGTCCAGCTCGCCAGCGAACAGTGCGTTGCGCGCCAGTCGCGATTCGATCTGTTGGTCGGTTTCCCGCCCGCGCGCTTGCAGGCGCCGGCGCAGCACGTCCTGCTCGACGCTGAGCAATACCGCGAGCAGGTCCGGGTAACGCTGCCGCGCCTGTGGTAGATAACCGCGCGAGCCGTTGACCAGCACATGCTCGCCGGCCGCCAGCCAGTCGTCGATCTGCACTGGTATGCCATAGGCCAGACCGTTGGCGCGCCAGCTGAGGGCAAAGGCGTGTTGCGCTTCGAGACGTTCGAACTCCGCCGGCGTGACCGCCTGTGCGGCTTCGCCGGTGGCCTCTGCAGAACGGGTGATCACCCGTCGCGCAACGCGGACGCGGCGCTCGGCTAAAGCCGGGCGTGCGGCGTCGAGCAGGCTGTCTTTGCCGGCGCCGGATGGCCCGATCAGATAGATCAAGCGGCCTTGCATGGGGGCTCCAGAGTTTTGGTAGGTAGCGAGGGGCTGCCAGTATAAGGCGAGCCTGGGATGTCCGGTGTCGTAACGGGTGCCCGTATGGCGGAACATTCAGCATCGATCCATGCACGCGGCTCTTTGCCCCGACGGATCGGGCCCCTAAGCTGACGGCATTACCGCGCCCCGTGCTGCCGCGTCGCCTACACGACGGCCAGGCATTGAAGAGAAAGAGGAAGAGCATGAAACAGAAGATCGTATTCATCACCGGCGCCACCTCCGGCTTTGGCCGCGCCACCGCCCGCCGTTTCGCCGAGGCTGGCTGGGCACTGGTGCTCACTGGCCGTCGCAGCGAGCGCCTGGAAGAGCTGCAGGCCGAGCTGTCGAGCAAGGTGCCGGTGCACATCGCTACCCTCGACGTGCGCCACGCCGGCGCGGTCAAGGATGTGGTTGAACAGCTGCCCGCCGAATTCCGCCAGATCGATTGCCTGGTCAACAATGCCGGCCTGGCCCTGGCGCCACAGCCTGCGCAGCAGGTCGATCTCGCCGATTGGCACACCATGATCGATACCAACATTACCGGCCTGGTCAACGTCACCCACACGCTGCTGCCGACGCTGATCGAAACGGGCAAGGGCGCCAGCATCGTCAATATCGGCTCGGTGGCCGGCCATTGGCCTTATCCGGGCGGCCACGTCTATGGCGCGACCAAGGCCTTCGTCGAGCAGTTCGGTTACAACCTGCGCTGCGATCTGCTCGGCACCGGCGTGCGCGTCACCGACATCGCCCCGGGTATGGCCGAAACCGAATTCACCCTGGTCCGCACCAAGGGCGATCAGGACGCCAGCGACCGGCTGTACCGCGGCACCACGCCGCTGACCGCCGAGGACATCGCCGAGCAGATCTTCTACGTCGCCACCTTGCCGGATCACATCAACATCAACCGCCTGGAAGTGATGCCCACCCGTCAGGCCTGGTCGCCGTTCAACATCAATCGCGACAAGTAATCGGCTCCAAGAGGCGCGGCGTGCAACGCGCCGCGCCTGCTGCATCCCCGCAAACCGGCCGTTCAGACGCATCGTTAACCTAGGCGTAACGATTGTGCCCGCTGCTTGATTGATGACTCTTCGGTCACGTCCCTACTGTGCGCTCCACAAAGCGGAAAACTGTGGAGTCAGCATGACAACAACAATATCCCCACCGCCGCAGTGGTCGCGTCGTCGCGCTGAAAAAGCCCGGCGTCTCGATCAGGTGCGCAACCTCGCCAATGGCGTGGTGTTGCCGAGCGACAAGATCGTCGCGGCGCTCGAAGCGCTGATCGCCCCCGGTGATCGGGTGGTGCTCGAGGGCAACAACCAGAAGCAGGCGGATTTTCTCTCTCGCTCCCTGGCCCAGGTCGACCCCGGCAAGCTGCACGACCTGCACATGATCATGCCCAGCGTCAGCCGCGCCGAGCACCTGGATCTGTTCGAGCGGCAGATCGCGCGCAAGCTCGACTTCTCCTTCGCCGGCCCGCAAAGCCTGCGCATCAGCCAGCTGCTCGAAGACGGCCTGCTGGAAGTCGGCGCCATCCACACCTACATCGAACTCTATTCGCGCCTCTTGGTGGACCTGATCCCCAATGTCGCGCTGGTGGCCGGCTTTCAGGCCGACCGCCACGGCAATATCTACACCGGGCCGAGCACCGAGGACACCCCGGCGCTGGTCGAGCCGACCGCCTTCAGCGACGGCATCGTCATCTTCCAGGTCAACGAGATCGTCGACGAGCTGCCGCGGGTAGATATCCCGGCCAGCTGGGTCGACTTCGTCGTGGTGGCCGACAAGCCGTTCTATATCGAGCCGTTGTTCACCCGCGACCCTCGCCATATCAAGCCAGTGCACGTCTTGATGGCGATGATGGCGATCCGCGGCATCTACGAAAAACACAACGTGCAGTCGCTCAACCACGGCATCGGTTTCAACACCGCCGCCATCGAGCTGATCCTGCCGAGCTATGGCGAATCCCTCGGCCTGAAAGGCAAGATCTGCCGCAACTGGACGCTCAACCCGCACCCGACGCTGATTCCTGCGATCGAGACCGGCTGGGTCCAGAGCGTGCACTGCTTCGGCACGGAGCTAGGCATGGAGAATTACATCGCCCAGCGCCCGGACGTGTTCTTCACCGGCCGCGACGGCTCCATGCGTTCGAATCGCATGATGTGCCAGCTGGCCGGGCAGTACGCGGTGGACCTGTTCATCGGCGCGACCCTGCAGGTGGATGGCGACGGCCATTCCTCCACCGTCACCCGCGGGCGCCTGGCCGGTTTCGGCGGCGCGCCGAACATGGGCCACGATCCGCGCGGTCGTCGCCATCCCACGCCGGCCTGGCTTGATATGGCCATGCCCGGCGGCGAAGCCCCGGTGACCATGCTCGAACGCGGCAAGAAGCTCGTGGTGCAGATGGTCGAGACCTTCCAGGAGGGCGGCAAACCCACCTTCGTCGAGCAGCTCGATGCGGTCGAGGTGGCGAAGAAGAGCGGCATGCCGCTGGCGCCGATCATGATCTACGGCGACGACGTCACCCATCTGCTCACCGAGGAAGGCATCGCCTACCTGTACAAGGCGCGCTCGCTGGAGGAACGCCAGGCGATGATCGCCGCGGTGGCCGGCGTCACCAGCATCGGCCTGCGGCACAACCCGAAAGACACCGAGCGCATGCGCCGCGAAGGGCTGATTGCGCTGCCGGAAGACCTCGGCATCCGTCGAAACGACGCGTCTCGTGAATTGCTCGCTGCCAAGAGCATCGCCGAACTGGTCGACTGGTCCGGCGGCCTCTACAACCCGCCTGCCAAGTTCAGGAGCTGGTGATGAGCGCACTCATTGCACGACAGGCGCCGTCCGCGGCCGAGCGCCTGGCCGATCTGGCGGTGCAGGCACTGGTCGACGAGGCCGATCTGTCGCCCAAGCCGGGGCTGGTCGACCGGCGCGGCAGTGGCGCCCATCAGGACCTGCATCTGGGGCTGATGCACGCCTCGGCGCAGTCGCTGTGGCCGGCCTTCGCCGCTATGGCCGATGCGGCGCGGATCGAAGGTCGGGTCAGCCAGGCGCTGCGTGAAACCCTCGGCCAACTGGGCCGCGACGGTGAAGCGGAGATGCTGCGCGTCACCGCCGGGGTCAATACCCATCGCGGCGCGATCTGGGCGCTGGGGCTGCTCAGCGCGGCGGCGATGCTGGAAAGCGGCGCTTCGGCTGGCGAGATTGCCGCCGGCGCGGCCGCCCTGGCGCGGCTGAACGATCCGGCTGCGCCGCATAACCCGGACAGCCATGGCGCGCGGGTCTGCCGCCGCTACGGCGTGCTCGGCGCCCGCGAACAGGCCCAATACGGCTTTCCCGCAGTCATCGAGCACGGCTTGCCGCAGCTGCTGGCCAGTCGCCGCGCCGGCGCCGGCGAGCAGAACGCCAGGCTCGATGCACTGCTGGCGATCATGAGCAGCCTGACCGACACCTGCGTGCTGCATCGCGCCGGTCTGGAAGGGCTCACCCGCATGCAGGCCGGAGCCCGCGCCGTGCTCGAAGCCGGTGGTGCCGCCAGCCTCGCCGGTCGTCGCCAGCTGCGCCTGCTCGATCGCGACATGCTCGCCCTCAACGCCTCGCCGGGCGGCGCCGCCGACCTCCTGGCCGCCACCCTTTTCCTCGACCGTCTGGCGCCGCATGCGCCGGCGCCGACTGGGAGCAACTGAACATGGAAACCCTGTCTTTCGAATTCGCCGCCGGGCAACCCGCCCGTGGGAAGGCCCTGGTCGGCGTGGTCGGCTCGGGCGATCTGGAAGTGCTGCTGGAGCCCGGCCAGGCCGGCAAGCTGGCGATCCAGGTAGTCACCTCGGTCAATGGTGCCGAGCAACGCTGGAAGAGCCTGTTCGAGCGGATGTTCCGCGAGCAGACGCCACCGGCATTGAACATCGATATTCACGATTTTGGGGCCACACCCGGCGTAGTGCGTCTGCGCCTGGAGCAGGGACTGGAGGAGGTCGGCCATGACTGATGTGTCCGCTAACACCGTGGCCCGTTTACTCGAGTCGCGCAGCTTCGTCGAACTCGGTGCCCGCCAGCGAGCACGTGCGCTGCTGGACGACGGCAGCTTCCGCGAATTGCTCGATCCGTTCGATCGCGTCACCTCGCCCTGGCTGCCGAAGCAGGGCATCGTCACCCAGGCCGACGACGGCGTGGTGGTCGCCAAGGGCACCATTGACGGCCAGCCGGCGGTGATCGCCGCCATCGAAGGCGCCTTCCAGGGCGGCAGTATGGGCGAAGTCGGCGGCGCAAAGATTGCCGGCGCGCTGGAACTCGCTGCCGAGGACAACCGCAACGGTATCCCGACCCGCGCCGTGCTCTTGCTGGAAACCGGCGGCGTGCGCCTGCAGGAAGCCAACCTGGGCCTCGCCGCCATCGCCGAAATTCAGGCGTCGATCGTCGAGCTGCGCCAATACCAGCCGGTGATCGGTGTGGTCGCCGGCTCCGTCGGCTGCTTCGGCGGCATGTCCATCGCCGCCGGGCTGTGCAGCTATCTGGTCGTCACCCGTGAAGCGCGCGTCGGCCTCAACGGCCCGCAGGTGATCGAGCAGGAAGCCGGTCTCGACGAGTACGACTCACGTGACCGCCCGTTCATCTGGAGCCTGACCGGCGGCGAGCAGCGCTACGCCTCGGGTCTGGTGGACGCCTACGTGGCCGACGACACCGACGCCATCCGCGCGCAACTGCACGAACTGTTCGCCCTCGGCAAGCCGCTGCAGCCGCGCAGCCGCCGCCACGCCTGGTTCCTCCAGCGCTTGGCCGACGTCGACACCCGCACGCAGCTCGATGCCGCCGCCGTGCGTGCCCTCTACGAAGGAGATGCCCAATGAGCCGTGGACTGAACTGGTTGCAAGCCCTGGCCGGCGGTCAGGTACTGGCGGGCTATCCGGCCTCGGTGAAGGTGGTCGACGGCACCCTGGGTGAGCGCGCCGCCCGCTATATCGCCGTGGTGCCAGACGCCGAGAATCCATTCCCGCGCGCGCGCAATGGCGAGGTCGGCCTGCTCGAAGGCTGGGCGCTGGGCCAGGCGCTGGATGAAGTCATCGAAGCCGATCGCGACAAGGCCGACAAGCGTGTGGTGGTCGCCGTGGTCGACGTGCCGAGCCAGGCCTATGGCCGCCGCGAGGAGGCGCTGGGCATTCACCAGGCGCTGGCCGGTGCGGTGGACGGCTATGCCCGTGCGCGGCTGGCCGGGCACCCGGTGATCGCGCTGCTGGTGGGCAAGGCCATGTCCGGCGCCTTTCTCGCTCATGGCTATCAGGCCCAGCGGATCATCGCCCTGCGCGATCCGGGCGTGATGGTGCATGCCATGGGCAAGGCCGCCGCGGCGCGCATCACCCTGCGCAGCGTCGAGGAGCTGGAAGCCCTGGCCGAATCGGTGCCGCCGATGGCCTACGACATCGACAACTACGCGACCCTCGGCCTGCTCTGGGAAACCCTCTCGGTGGACAGCATCGAGCAGCCCTCGGCGGACGACCTGCAGCGTGTGCGCGACTGTCTCGCCAAGGCCGTCGCGGACATCGGCGGCAGCAGCGATCTGCGCGGCCGTCTTGGCGCGCCGAATCGCGAGGCGTCGTCACGGGTGCGCGAGCTGTTGCGCGCGCAGTGGTAGCGAACACCTGAGCGGCGTATCCGCCGAACCCGTCAGCGACTCGACAACAACAATCGCGAGGAGGCTGTAGATGCACGACACACCACGCCCCCACGACCTGCTCTGGGGCATGCGTCCCGAGCAGCTGCCGGACGATGCGCCCGTCTGGGCGGTCGCCGTGCTCGCGGCTGGCCAGCCGGTGGTGGTGCGGCGTGCGCGTGTGGCCGCCGGTCTGGTCGCGGTCGGTCTGCGGGGTGCGACGCGCGATCAACGCCTGGCCGCGCTGATGCCGATCGAGGCGATCAGTCATCGGCTCGCGCCGGAAGCACTGCTCGCTCGTCAGGCCAGCGAGGATCTGCCGGTGTTCCGTGTGCTGGCCGAGATCCGCCCGTTGCTCGATGCGCTGGGGTATGTCTGGGGCGTCACCGGCTCGGCGGGCTTTCAGCTCGCCACCGGACTCCCGACGGCGCATCCGGACAGCGATCTCGATCTGCTGCTCAGAACCGATCATCCGCTGCCGCGTAGCGAAGCACGTATGTTGCTGCAGCTGCTCGAAGGCCACGCCTGCCGCGTTGACCTGCAGCTTGAAGCCCCATTAGGTGGCATCGCGCTGCGCGAGTGGGCGAGCAGCGCATCACGGGTTCTGGTCAAGACAACAGATGGCCCGCGGCTGGTCGGCGATCCTTGGGATCAAGCGGAGTTGGCAGCATGAGCAGCCTATTCGCTTTTCCCGGGCAGGGCGCGCAGAAGCCCGGAATGTTGCAGCGGCTGCCCGAGGCGCCGGAAGTCGCCGCTACTCTGGCCGAGGCCGGTGCCGTGCTCGGCGAGGATGCGCTGCTGCTCGATTCGGCCGAGGCGCTGCGTTCGACCCGTGCCGTGCAGCTCTGCCTGCTGATCGCCGGGGTCGCCGGCGCGCGGCTGCTGATGCGTGGTGACCAGCGGCCGGATTACGTCGCCGGGCTGTCCATTGGCGCCTATGCCGCGGCGGTGGTCGCCGAGTCGCTGGATTACGCCGATGCACTGCGTCTGGTCGCGCTGCGCGGCGAGCTGATGCAGCAAGCCTATCCCGAAGGCTTCGGTATGACCGCGATCCTCGGGCTATCGTTGAGCGCGGTCGAAGGCCTGCTGGCGGAAGCCAAGGAGCCCGCCTACCTGGCCAATATCAACGCCGACAACCAGCTCGTCATCGCCGGCAGCGATGCCGCCATGACTGCAGTCGCTGCCCAGGCCAAAGCGCTCGGTGCATCCTGCGCGCGGCGCCTGGCGATGAGCGTGCCGTCGCATTGCGCGTTGCTACAAGCGCCGGCAACGCAGCTCGCCGAGGCCTTCGCCAACGTCAGCCTGCGCGCTCCGCAAATTCGCTATCTGAGCAGCTCGTCTGCGCGCCCGATATTCGATACCGAGCGCCTGCGCGACGACCTGGCCTTCAACATGTGCCGCGTCGTCGACTGGCACGGCACCCTGCGCACCGCCTACGAGCGCGGCGTGCGCTTGCATATCGAACTGCCCCCCGGCTCGGTACTGACCGGGCTGGCGCGGCGGGTTTTTGAACAGGGTACGCTGATCGCATTCGACGGCGCCCGGCTCGACACACTGGACGCCTTGCTGCGTCAGGAGGGCAGCCAGAGCCGATAGACCGCGTGCACATTCAGCGCGAGCCAGCCTTAACTCGCCGACTGATCGATGGATAAAAACAACTACCTCGACAACACGCGCTCAGCCCTCTGCAAGCTGCAGCGCAACCAAAAGGACAAGAACAATGATCATCTTTGGTGTGGCCTTTCTGGCCTTGTGTACCCTCACCGGCATCTTTGTCGGTGAGCTGCTCGGCAAGGCGATCGGCGTGCCGGCCAATGTCGGCGGCGTGGGCATCGCCATGGTGCTGCTGATCCTCATCGGCAGCTATCTGAAGAAACGCGGCCTGTTCAATCCGGAGTCGGAACAGGGCATCAAGTTCTGGAGCGCCGTGTACATCCCGATCGTGGTCGCCATGGCCGCGCAACAGAACGTTTACGGCGCACTTGCCGGCGGACCAATGGCGATTCTTGCCGGCGTCGCTGCGGTCGCGCTGGCCTTCATGCTGGTCCCGGTGCTCGATCGGATCGGTCGAAAAAAGCTTGAGGCCGACCCGACACTGCCGGCTGATCCAGTCAAGCCGCTCACCAGCAGTGGACGGGGGTAACGGCCATGTACGAATCTCTCATGAAAGTGATCACTGGCTACGGCCTGATCAGCGGCTTCGCCATTATCGGCGCAACCATGTGGATCTCCTACTGGCTGTCGGACAAGCTCACCAAGGGCCGCCTGCATGGCTCGGCGGTGGCCATCCTCATCGGTCTGCTGCTGTCGTACATCGGTGGCGTCGTCACCGGTGGACAGAAGGGTTTGGTGGATATCGCGCTGTTCTCCGGCATCGGCCTGCTCGGCGGGGCCATGCTGCGTGACTTCGCCATCGTCGCCACCGGTTTTGGCGTCAGCGTCGACGAGCTCAAGCGGGCTGGCATGGTCGGCGTGCTGGCGCTGTTCATCGGTGTGCTCGCCTCCTTTGTCGCTGGCGTGGCAGTTGCGTTCGCGTTCGGCTACACCGATGCGGTCAGCCTGACCACCATCGGCACGGGCGCTGTGACCTACATCGTCGGCCCCGTCACCGGCGCGGCCATCGGTGCCAGCTCTGAAGTGATGGCGCTGTCCATCGCTGCTGGCCTGGTCAAGGCGATCGTGGTGATGGTCGCGACGCCCTTTGTCGCGCCCTACATCGGGCTGAACAACCCGCGCTCGGCGGTGATCTTCGGCGGCCTGATCGGCACCTCCAGCGGCGTCGCCGGTGGCCTGGCTGCAACCGACCCGAAGTTGGTGCCCTACGGCTGCCTGACGGCCGCGTTCTATACCGCACTGGGCTGCCTGCTTGGCCCGTCGCTGCTGTTCTTCGTCATGCGCGGGTTGCTTGGCTAGCGCGCCGATACTCACCCCATCGTCACCCGCAACGCGCTCTTCGGAGCGCGCTTGCGTTCAACAAGGAAGGTAGAAAGATGAGCACTCTTAAGGTCAGTCATAAGCTGATTCTTGGCTTTGCTGCCGTGCTGGCGCTAACCCTGGCCGTTGCCCTGATTGGCATCTACGGCATGGATGCACTGGTGTCACGCAGCGAGAAAGCGCAGAGCGCAGCCCGATTGCTCGATGAAGCCAATCGGATTCGCTATGCGCAGGTCAGCTTCGAAACACGCGGCGATCCCCGTCATGTGGAAGCGGTCGAGCAGTCGGTAGCTCGCATTACCGAACTCGTGCAGCAGCAAAGGGCCGAGTTTAGCGATCCGCAGGACCTGCAGCGTCTGGAAACGATCGCCAGTGATGCACAGCATTACCGCGAACGATTTCTTGAGCTGGCTGCGCTCTGGGAACGAAAGGTGAAGACGCGTAGCAGTTGGGTGGACGCCGGCAATACCTCCGACGCCCTGATCGCCGAGCTTGAATCGCGCTGGGCCGGTACCCCGGATAATCCGGTCATGCACGAGGGCCCGCGCACCGCGGCCATCGGCCTGCAGGCCGGTGAAGTGTCCAAGCACAACCGAATGGTGCGCTTCATGGTGCGTGGTTATCTGATGACCGAAACCGAGCAGTCCCTGCAGCAATTGCAGCAGCAGTTCGAAACCCTGCAGGCTGCGGTGGACAGGCTTGATACGCAACTAGCTGGAGTTCCGGGGGCGGACCTGCAGCCATTGCGGGAGTCGGTGGCAACCTACATTCGCCAGTTCGGCCAGCTGCCGCCCATCGTCGCGGCCCAGGTGCAGGCGCGCGCCGAGATGCAGGCCATCTTCGACAGCATCTACCGCAATACGAATGAAATCGTGCAGGCGCAGACCGACAAGCGCAGCGTCGAAGCAGACGAGAAAAAGGCGCTGTTGCTAGGCATTACCTTGCTGGCAGTGATGCTCGGTTTGGTGATCAGCTGGCTTATCGTAAGACAGCTCACCCAACCGCTGGCCCAGGCGGTAATGATTGCCGAGCGCATCGGTGCGGGCGATATGACCGACCAACCGCGCCAGCGGCGTAGCGACGAATTTGGCCAGTTGCTCGATGCACTGGACCTTACGCGCGGCAACCTGCGTGACTTGCTGGGACAAATGAGCGGCATTACCAGCCGGCTGGCCGCTGCCGCCCAGGAGCTTTCTGCGGTGTCCGAGCAGGCCAGTGCCGGCATCCAGAGCCAGCGTCTGGAAACCGACCAGGTCGCCACGGCCATGCACGAGATGGCGGCAACCGTGCAAGAGGTGGCGCGCAACGCCGATGAGGCCTCGGGCGCCGCCCAGCAGGCTGATCGCCAAGCTGCGCAGGGCAATACCGTGGTGCAGCGCGCACTGACCCAGATCGACCGTCTTTCCTCGCAAGTTGGCCTTTCTGCCGAAGCCATGGATCAGCTCAACCGGGAAGCGGCCGGTATCAGTACGGTGCTTACCGTGATCAACGGCATCGCTGAACAGACCAATCTGCTGGCACTTAATGCAGCTATCGAGGCGGCCCGCGCCGGCGAAGCTGGCCGTGGCTTTGCCGTCGTCGCCGATGAGGTGCGTGGCCTGGCGCAACGCACGCAGCAATCGACGGCGCAGATAGAGGAGTTGATCGGCAATCTGCAGAAGGGCGCGCTGCATGCCTCGTCGCTGATGGACAGTAGCCGTGGTCTGGCCGACGAGACGGTCAGCTTGGCGCGTGATGTCGGCGATGAGCTGCAGGCGATCACCCGCATGATATCGACCATCCAGGCGATGAATCTGCAGATCGCCACGGCTTCGGAAGAGCAGAGTTCAGTGGCTGAAGATATCAACCGCAGCGTGCTCAACGTTCGTGACGTGGCTGACCAGTCGGCGTTCGCTGCGGAGCAGACCGCCGCTTCGACGGTCCAGTTGGCAAGGCTGGGCAACGAATTGCAGACCTTGGCCGGACGCTTCCGGATCTGAGGTCACTTGTTCAGCAGCATGGAGCGGCATGCGGTTTTCTCTCTCCCTGCGGCTGCGGGGTGGCTGAAAGCGGGCGTGGCCTCTCGTCCGTTGGCACAAGGTCGGGGGTTACAGCGGCGTAATTTTCTGGCAGGGTGTTTCTGCGATTGCGTGACGATTTGCCACAGCTGGCAATCGACGCGAATCAATGTGATTGCGGGAGAGACTGCCACATGGCAGCGCCGAAGGAGCAACCGCCCCGGAAACTCTCAGGCAAAAGGACCGCTATCACTGCTGACACTCTGAAGAGCCGCCCGGTTTTCGTCGCCGGGCGCACCGAAGGAGCAAGCGAGCCGTCACGCGCTCGTGAATCTCTCAGGTCCAGAACAGAGGGGGCGCCCGCCGCGCGTTGGGCGCACGGGCTATAACCCCCCTGACGTTCTGGAGCGACAACAATGAAAACAATCGCAGTCATCGGTGGCGGCATCACCGGCGTCACCACCGCCTATGCCCTGGCCAAGCGCGGCTTCTCGGTTACCTTGCTGGAAAAGCATCGCTACGCGGCGATGGAAACCTCGTTCGCCAACGGTGGCCAACTATCGGCCTCCAATGCCGAGGTCTGGAACCACTGGTCGACCATCGTCAAGGGCATCAAGTGGATGCTCAAGAGCGACGCGCCGCTGCTGGTCAATCCCAAGCCTAGCTGGCACAAGCTGTCCTGGTTTGCCGAGTTCATCGGCTCGATTCCCAACTACCGGCAGAACACCGTTGAGACCGCACGCTTGGCCATGGCTGCGCGCGAGCATCTGTTCGCCTGGGCTGACGAGGAAGGCATCGACTTCGACCTGAAAAAGAAAGGCATCCTGCACATCTACCGTGACAAGGCTGGCTTCGAGCATGCCGGGCTGGTCTCGCGTCTGCTTGCCGAAGGCGGTCTGCCGCGGCGTAGCGTGACGCCAGAAGAGATGCGCGCCATTGAGCCGACTCTGGCCGGCACCTACTACGGCGGCTATTTCACCGAGTGCGACTCCACTGGCGACATCCACAAGTTCACCCATGGCCTGGCCACCGCGATCGAGCGACTCGGCGTGCGCTGCCTCTATGGCGAGGACGTGCAGGCGGTGGCCACCGATGGCAAACGCGCGACCGTGACGCTAGGTGGCGTTGCCGGTGGCGAGCGCCTGGAGTTCGATGGACTGGTGATCTGCGCCGGCACCGCTAGCCGCGCCCTGGCAGCGCAGCTCGGCGACCGGGTGAACATCTATCCGGTCAAGGGCTACTCGATCACGGTCAACCTGACCGACGAGATCAGTCGCGCCTCGGCACCCATCGTCAGCCTGCTCGACGACGAGACCAAGCTGGTCAGCAGCCGCTTGGGCGACGATCGCTTCCGTGTCGCCGGCACCGCCGAATTCAACGGCTACAACCGAGACATCCGTGCCGATCGCATCCGACCGCTGGTGGACTGGGTAAACCAGTGCTTCCCCGGTGTGAACACCCGCAGCGTGGTGCCCTGGGCCGGTCTGCGCCCGATGATGCCGAACATGATGCCCAAGGTCGGCCGCGGCAGCTCGCCGTGCGTGTTCTACAACACCGGCCACGGGCACCTGGGCTGGACGCTGAGCGCGATCACCGCGGACATGGTCGGTGACGTGGTGGCGCAGAGCCTGGGCCGGGCGGCTCCGGTCGCGTCCGAGCAGACAGCCGTCGCTTGACGCAGTCGGCCGTAGGGTGGAAGACGGCGAAGCCTCTTCCACCGCTGCGTGCCAGATCGGCGCTGTGCCATGGCCGGCTTCACGCGAGGCGCAGGCATCTGTGTTCCGGCGTGCCGTTGAGTGTCCGCGTGAGGCTCCGGCGTATCGCGATTCTGCGGCGTGGAAAAAGACTGTGTGGATAAGCTTCGCGTTATCCACCCTACGTTGCGCCAAACACAGTGGTCGTAGGGTGGAAGACGGCGAAGCCTCTTCCACCACTGCTGCGACGAGCATCCCGCTCTGACTGGCTATATGCCGATACATGGAAAACCGCTTCCCGGGGTTTGCGCCCTGAGCTGCTTCAGCTCGGGTGTTTCAGGCTATACATCCTGCATTCGGCCAGGAGCGCTAGCAGGTTGGGATCACGCTCCTTCGCCTTGAGGAACACCACGCCGATATGCTGCTGCAGGCGATAGCGCGCCTCTAGTGGGATCAGCCGCACCCGCGATTCGTAAACCATCCCCACACGCCCTGGCAGCAGCGCGTAACCGACGCCGGAATTGACCATGCTGAGCAGGGTGAAGATGTCGTTCACCTGCATCGCCACCTTCGGCTCGAAGCCTGCTTGCTGAAACACTCGATTGCCATCCTGATGGGTGGCGAAGCCTTGCGACAGCGTGATGAAGGTGGCATCACGCAGCTCCTTCAGATCCACCTCTGGCTGATTGGCGAAGGGAGAGTCGGCAGGTGCGGCGAGGAAGATGTCGTCGGAAAACAGCTGCACCTGGGCACAGTCTGCGTCGGCGACGCTCTCGTTGAGCGACACCAGGATCGCGTCCAGCTCCATGTTCTTCAGCTTGTAGAGCAGGTCGACGTTGGAGCCGAGGATGAGGTCGATGTTGAGTTCGCTGCGGCGCAGTTTCAGACCCATGATCAGCTGTGGCACGGTTTTCACCGTCAGCGAATACAGCGCGCCGAGCTTGAAGCGCTCGGCCGAAAAGCCAGCGGCCTCGCGGGTCTGGCGCACTGTCTCGAGCACATCCTTGACCAGCTGCTGGGCGCGCTCTTCCAGCACGTAGGCGCTTTCCAGCGGGATCAGGTTGCGCCCCTCGTGCTTGAACAGCGGGCAGCGCAGGGCGCTTTCCAGCGAATGGATGGCACGATGCACACTGACGTTGCTGGTGTTCAGCTCCACCGCGGCCTTGCCCAGATTGCCGCTGCGCATGAAGGCCAGAAACACTTCCAGCTTCTTCAGGGTCAGTTCTTCGTCGATCTGCATGGCTTTGGCTCCGCGGGCGGGTCGACGATTATGCCGAACTCACAGCGGGTCGGGCGGGAAAGGCGCGGGTTTTGCCGACTCAGGAGAAGATCGCTTCCTCGTCTTCCGGAATCACGTCGGTGACGAACACCCGGGCGTGATCGCCTTGCGCGTCTTCGATGCGCAGGCCGAAGTAGAGCTCGTCGTTGGCGTCCCAGAACGCCTCGATCTGCTCAAGTGAGGCATGCTCGAGCAGGACCTGGCCGGTGTGGTCGAGAATGATGGAATAGCGTCGATTGGCGGACATGTAAGTGACTCTGATTCATCGGAATGCTGCGGGCTCAGCTGTGATGTCATTTTGTCACTTCACGCGACTTAATCCCTGTCCGTTCATCGCCCGAGCGGTTTTGCCTGCCGAACGGTTTGGTCGCCTGGCTGGAAAGCCAGAGCTGGGTTAGCACACTCGGTGCCTTGCGTTAGGCAATGGCACCGGCGCTTCGTGGTGTGCTGGCCGCCAGCCGTTCCGCATTCTGGTTGTCCTCGATGGCACGCCATTCTGCGACCAGCTCTGGCAGGTCCGGCCGCTCTGCGTGTTCGCCAAAGACGCTGCGCAGTGACACCACCCGCTCCGCCTGGGCAAGCAGGCGCTGCTGTGTGCGAGGTGAATTTTGAAACGGTACTGCTGTGGGGTTTTGTCAAAGTCGGCGGGCAATGCGCCTTCGAGCGTAAAAGGCCGAGCAGGCCGAGCGGCGTGCAGGCAGGCCACATAAGGTCGCCTACCTTGATTTTGGCCATATATGTTTATGCTGTTTTGTTTTCAACAGGATCCTAGATCAGCTACCGTGCGACGCTAAAGCAGCAGAACGCTCACCGAGTATCAGTCTCCAAGGCGGCGAGTCAGCCGACATTTAAGCGAACGTAGGCTTAGGCGAGCTCTGGAGTTGCGCTAGCTGTGCTGCCTTGCGATTTAAATCCATGGCCAGCCACTGCTCAATCAGACTCGAGATATCGTCCCGCTGCCAGAGATCGCCAAAAATATCTTGAGCGATCAGCTTCCGATCTGCTTCGTTCAACAGCCGTTGTCGGGCACGGTTCAGCGCATCGCGTTGCTGGGCACTTAGCTGGCGAACGGCAGTAATTCCATCGCTGTAGAGTTGCATCAGCTCAGAGTCTGTTTTGTTGTAGAAGCGGCTATCGTGGCGCAATCTGATCACGTGTCGGAATTCGACAAAACTGCGTGGCCGCCAGCTTGCCAGCTCCTCTTCGGCGTTTCGTATAAGCCCATCGATGTCCGTAATTTCCGCACGCGTGAACAGTGCACCACCGCGCTCCGTAACGCTGCTATACCAGCGCAACATGGTGGTCAGCATGGCCCGACTATAGCCGCTGTCGCTTGAGTGCTCGGAAAACGAGGCTAGCTGACTAATGAACGCGGTGCGCTCAGGCATATCGTCTTTCAGGTTCAGAGCACCTGCATAACGGGCGCAGGCTTGTTCGTCGATCAGCGCGCAGTTGGGTTGCCACATAACGGCACTTGCACTGCCACTGCCCGGTTTTCGTGTCGCGAAATGGCGTTGTTCGCCATGATGTTGATAAGGGTCGCCTTGCAGGTTGAGCAAGCCCCCCAGAAGTAAAGAAATGCCTATCGCTGGGGAGTTAAATAACGCGACGACTCCTGCCGCGGCGAGCTTCCATTCTGCGTCCATCCATATAAACGGAACCCCGGGAATTGGATCGTTGTGGTTTACCAGGCGATGATGTGTAAGTTCGTTGGCGCTCTGGACGAACGCTTGATCGGCAGCGCGGGGGGCACCATACGTATAAAGCTGTGTATCTTTAGACCAGTTCGAGTTTATCCATGCAGACAGAAGCAGCGCGACCGCACCGCCTAGACTGTGTCCGCAGACGATAATAGTCTGCCCTATGTAAAAGGCTTCCATATAGCGCTCGACGAACTTTTTGGCTGCGCTGAAAGCGTTGTAGAAGCCTCGATGCGCTTGGCCAGTACCTTCTTTGAACGGAACCTGTCGTGCGTCGGCGTCTAGCAGAAAATCCTTTAGCCCAAGGGTGCCACGCACGGAAATCAACATGATCTTATCGTTATGGGTGATGAAAGCCTGAGTGTCGGATTGCTCGTGATGCAGAAAGTGCACATCTTCCGGATTGCGCCACCCCTTCGAGGCTTCTTTTTGATAACGCTCCGGGTCGTACGGCATTACTTCCAAACGCTTGGAATAAGGTACTTCCTCGTACAGAAGGTGATAGCTCGCTTCACCAAAGAGCTGGGACTTTTCTAGGCGGGCCAGCTGTTCGCGCAAGACATGCCCTATCGAGCCCGGATTGGAGTAAGGAGGTGGGTTTGAAACGTAAGGTCTTCCTGGTTCCTGATGCGTACTGAACGGGGCGTAAGCGAAGGCACCCATCACCGCCAGATGATAGGCGTTCAAGGCGCAGAATGTTTTGTCTCTCGAGAGCAGCGGACTGTATGCGCGAAGTGCTTTGACTTCCAGCAAGTGGTGAGTATCCGGTGCCAGAGCGATCCCTGGGTGGCATTGTGCAATGCCGGCGTTGCACTTGAGCTGGGCCGTTGGGCGAGGCTCCCAGGTGAAGTCGCGCTCCGGCAGATGGCCCGTGGCTTCGGCAAAATCGCTGACCTCCACCCTGAGGAATCGAGCGCATTCCCTTTTAGCCCGAGCTTCCGCTAAGAAAGTTTTCCCATCGGAGCGACGCGGGCCGGAAGGCGTCTGTTCTGCCGCTATTTGCAGTGCCGTTAAAGGGAGCCTGAAGTCTTCGCGGCTTGATATCGCCGTGTACCATGCATCGTTTCCTGAGTAGCCCTCCGATAGCTGGAGTACCGACACCCCAAGATAGAGCTGTGATACTTCAGCGTATCCATCCTCATCTAGGTGGCCTACGTATGTTTGCCCTTGGCTATCGTGCAGCTGATAAGCAAGCCCAGCATATGGTTTCCCAGTTCCGTGCTCATCTACCAACCGAAAACTAATTCCTTTTTGACGGTTAGGGCATTTTAGACTGACGGTGCTTGGCGTAAAGTCCATCCGTTATTACTCCGTGCAATTTGGGAAAACTGAGCACACGCGGCCGTTCATCTTAAAGGTGCGAAATTGAGGTGGTTCTGTGCAGTGTTCTTCGTAATCAGTGCCCCACCGCCCTGTGCAAGGTTTCCAACCATGTTGTGTTTTTAACCAATACCCTCGTAGGTATGGTTTGTATGCGGTACTGATACTGATATCAAGTTCTACGGTTTTATTTATTAGTTCGCTAATTGCAAGGTGAGCTCCAGCCCCGTTACAGCTCAGCAGCCTACTGACCTCACCTTTACGGGAATATGCTTTGCTAAGCTGAAACAGCCATATACATTCAGCTGTCTTGCTCAATCTTCCGTTGCCATCGAATCGCGGCGCGCCTTCCGGCAGCGCGTCGACCAGCTCCAGCCCTCCATTGTCGTAGGTGCGTTGCCAATCCTTGTCGCCGTAGCGGCCATTAATGAACAGGCCTACGCGAGCCAGGCGCATCTCGCAAAGACCGTCGCGGTAGTTGACCGGTATCCTGAATCGATACGCGTGAGGGCTGTCTTCGAAGTCACTCTCAAAGGAGCGCGTGCGGGCGCGGCCGTTGCAGCCGTTGGCGACACCATAGTGCGCCTGAGCCTCTAACGCGAAATCGGCCGGCAGCTCGCCTTGCAATGTAAAGGTGTCGGCGCCGACCGAGCCGAGCGTGCTGCAGCCGCTGAGCAGTAGGCCCAACATCGCAGGCCATAGGTGAGCACGTAGGTAGCGGCTACGGAAAAAGGAGTGAGACGTCATCTCATCAATCCTGTGCAGAAGAGTTTGAAGCCAGCGCTGAGCTGACTCGCGAATAATGAGCTTCCGGTGTTTCCTGGTCGGTTGGCAGCCAGGCAGGATGCTTGGCAAGTGTAGGGTCGAGCTGGTAGCGGAGCAGAAAGTGCAGTTGCGGCTCACTGTGGCAGTACCATTCCTTCGCTTTGTCGAGTTGATGGTCCAGCCAGCCAGCCAGCCAGTCACTCACCACTTGGCTTTCGGCGAGCCCCCCATCAGTGCATCGATGGCCTGTTGGTGAAAGTTCAGCCGCAACTTGAAGGGCCGAAAGAGGGATCGGGAAATGCTCTCTGTTGAGTAAACCCGTATACCATTGGTCGTTGCCGACATAATCGTTTGGAAAAGACAGAACCAAGGGCCCGCCATGGACATTATCAACATGTGCATAGCCGTCTCCATCTAGCATTGCGGTGTAATCAAATCCATGACTGTCAGTTACCTTGTAGGGCAGTCCCGCGTAGGGCTTGCCATTTCCGTGCTCGTCTACCAAACGAAAGCTTATCCATGCCTGGCGAATCGGGCATTGTAATAAGGTCTGCGAGGTCGAGTTACTCATCCGTTAGTCACTCTGTGCAGTTCGGATAGACCGTGCAAGTACGGCCATCCATTGTGAATGTACGAAATTGTGGCGGGGCTGTACAAAGCTCTTCGAATTTTGTTCCCCAGCGGCCCGTACATGGCTTCCAGCCTGTAGCTGTTTTTGTCCAATAATTCCTCATGTAGGGCCTGTCATCGCCGCCTAATTCAAAGCTGAGCTTTATATTGCTTTGAGAAAGAGCGCTGCGTAACAAATAAGAACCCGCGTCTTTGCAGTCCAACATTTTGGCTATTCCTAGCTCCAGCTTGCTGATTTGGAATAGCCATGAACATCGAGCCGTTTTAGATAAAGTTCCATCTGCTTGATAGGGTGTAGTGTTCGGCGGAAGCTCATCAACAACCACCAACCCCCCATTGTCGTAACTTTTTTGCCAATCTGCCTCTCCGTACTTTGCATGAATAAAAAGCCCGACCCTAACCAGCTGCAGATCACACAGACCGTCGCGATAATTAACCGGAATTTCGAACCGATACCCATGCGGCGCCTTTTCATAGTCCTCCTTGAAGGTCTCCACATGACCGCGGCCACTACAACTCTCGGACCCGCCGTAATGCGCCTGGGCCTTCAGTGCGAAATCGGCAGGTAGCTCGCCTTGCAATGTGAAGGTGTCGGCGCCGACCGAGCCAACCGTGCTGCAACCGCTGAGCAGTAGGCCCAACAGCGCAGGCCATGCGTGAGCGCGCGGGAAGCGGCTACGGAAAAAGGTGTGAGCAGTCATCTGTTCGATCTCGTGCGGAAAGGCTTGAAGTCAGCGCTGAACTGACTCGCGAATAGTGGGCTTCCGGTGTTTCCTTCGCGGTCGGTCGCCAGGCCGGGTGATCGGCCAGTTCGGGGTCGAGCTGGTAGCGGAGCAGGAAGTGCAGTTGCGGCTCGCTGTGCCAGTGCCATTCCTTCGCTTTGTCGAGTTGATGGTCGAGCCAGTCACTTACCACTTGGGTTTCGGCGAGCCGCGTGGTCGCCTCCGTGTGGTTCTGCCATAGCCACAACTCGAGGTTGTGGTGTGCCACAGCACGTTGTACCTGCTCTGGCTCTGGGATGGACAACCAAGGTTTTTCGAAGGGCTCGCGGTACTCCCCTGGCAGCTCGTTATCGAACCATTGCCAGTCCTGACCATCCCAGCAGAGCGCGCTGGTCATTGGGCCAAGCAGCAGCGGACGTTGTGACGCGTTCAGTTCGCCGAGGTGACGCGCGATGATGCGGTTGTCTTGGAAACGATAAAGCGAACGCTGCCCTTGTTCGTCGGCAAAGATGCGAGCTTGCCAGTGCTGAGTGAGCGCAGCCATGTCGGCGGGGTCGACGCTGGCGAGCCAGCCCCAGTTCTGCTCCGGTGCATCGGTCAGCGAACGTAGCTGCGTGAGATTCCGCTCGTTCAGCAATATCAGCCAGGGGCCGACGCCAGCCATCTCCTCGACCTCGGTGCCCTGATATAGATTGGCGTAGCTGTGCACCAGATCCGTTGAGAACAGGCTAAGCAGCGGAGTCGGTTCTGCAAGGCTGTCGATAACGAGCAGCAGCTGTCGGCTCTGGATTTGTTGCTCGCTGAGCCAGTGTTCGACCCTGTCGTTCATCGGCCGCCTCCAACTTCACACATCCCCGCCCGGCACGCTTCGCAGATCGGGCAACGGCTGGCGGCAATTTGTCGGGCCTTGCGCGCCAGCTGCAGTTGGGTATTGGCCAGCGCGAGCTTGGGCTTGGCGCCGGCCTTGTCTTGGTCGGCTGCCCAAGGAATCCGAGGAGAGATGACGTTCACGCCTGAACCTGTGCCAGCCGAGCCGCCAGAGTTGATCTTGATGTTCGCCCCACTCAGGGTCACGCCGCTGGGGTCGAGCTTGAGGAAGCTGCCGCCGCCGTTGGCGGTGAGTTCCATGCCGGCGTCGATGACCACTTTGTTGCCGGCGTAGTAGTGGATTTCGTTGCCGGCTTCGACGAACTGCCCGGTGCCGATCTTCAGGTGCTGGCTGTTGCCGACGGTGAGGTGGTCGTTGGCGCGGACTTCGGCCTTGCGGTCGGCGTGGGTGGTGCGGTGCTCTTCGGCGCGGAATTCGGCGTAGCTGTTGGCTTCGACGGTGTCGTGGCGCTCGTGGCCGACGCGGATCTTCTGGTCGTGCTCGATGTTCTCGTCCCAGTCGCGCTGGGCGTGAATGTAGATTTGCTCGGCGCCCTTGCGGTCTTCGATGCGTAGCTCGTTGTAGCCGCCACCGCCAGGGCTGCTCAGGGTCTTGAACACTGTGCGGCTCTTGTTCGCCGGAAGGTCGTAAGGGACCTGGTGTTCCTTGTGGTACAGGCAGCCGGTCACCAGTGGCTGATCGGGATCGCCTTCGAGGAAGGTGACCAGCACTTCCATCCCAACGCGGGGGATGGCGATGCCGCCATAGCGGTCGCCGGCCCAGCTCGAGCTGACGCGTAGCCAGCAGCTGGTCTTGTCGTCGGCCTGGCCTTCGCGGTCCCAGTGGAATTGAACGCGCACGCGGCCGTACTCGT
>NZ_PPXG01000007.1 GCF_002909485.1 Stutzerimonas stutzeri | reverse complement strand
ACCAGTTTTGCATCAGGTGCACGCGCAGCATCGCCATCAGCGGATAGGCCGGACGACCGCCTTCACCCTTGGGATAATGCGGCTCGATCAAGGCAATCAAACCCTTCCACGGCACCACCCGATCCATTTCGATCAAGAACAACTCTTTGCGGGTCTGCTTGCGCTTGCCGGCGTACTCGGCGTCAGCGAAGGTCATCTGCTTCATGGGGAAACTCAGCGGGTGGAATCCGGGTATTTTGCCAAAATCTGGAAGTCTTCTTCAGAGTTTCCCTAACATAACGTTTGGTGAAGAGCGGCCACGAGCATGGCTGGCGGACGCCCGAGTGAGCGAAGCGAGCAGCTTAACCGGTTGCTGCGCTGCTCGAAATTGATAGGCCCGCCTTGTGTCGAAATCACTGCCGATCAACGCGGTATAATGCGGGCGAAACGGGGCGGCGGGCCCAGTAATGGGGGGCTTTGCAGGGCAACGCGGAGCAAAAAGTGGGGTTCAAATGCCTTTCTCTCCGCCATTACATGTACCTAAACCCCCGAGCTCGCTAGAGTTCGGGGGTTTTTGCGTTTAGGGGCGTTAATAGCTGGGCAATGGTCGAGCTCGTCCAGTGGTGGATACGCTTGAGAAGCTGCAGTGCAGCTGGTCTACAGGTGATCATGGCGTCGCCGCAGAGTGCAAAGCGAAGGGGAGGGTGATGTCGCAGCTACAGCAAGGCTTTATCCTGACTCGGCACTGGCGGGATACGCATGAGGGCACGGAAGTCAGTTTCTGGCTGGCCACCGATGTGGGGCCCCGGCAGGTCCGGGTGCCGCATCAGCACTCGGTCGCTTTTATCCCCGAAGAACAGCGCTCGCTCGCTAAGGCCGTGTTGCGCCGCGAGCGGGATGCTGAGTTGCGGCCGTTGGCGTTGTGTGACTTCCGTCATCGGCCGGTGATGGGGTTGTACTGTCGTTCGTATCGACGCTTGCTCGACTGCGCGAGGCTGTTGCGTGATGCCGGGGTCGATGTGTATGAGTCGGATATTCGTCCGCCCGAGCGCTATTTGATGGAGCGCTTCATCACTGCACCGGTGTGTTTCGCGGGCGCTGTCGACGGCGTGGCGGCGGTCGATACCCAGCTCAAGCCGGCGCCGGACTACCGGCCCGCGCTGAAGCTGGTCTCGCTGGATATTGAAACGACCGCCCGTGGCGATCTCTATTCCATTGCCCTGGAGGGCTGCGGCCAGCGCCAGGTCTATATGCTCGGCCCGGAAAATGGACAATCTGACACACTGGGTTTTCCGCTCGAATATTGCCAAACGCGTGCGCAGTTGCTGGAGCGGCTGAACGGCTGGTTCGTCGAACACGATCCGGATGCTGTCATCGGCTGGAATCTGGTGCAGTTCGATCTGCGCGTGCTGCACGAGCATTCGCAGCGGCTCAAGGTGCCGCTGCGCCTGGGGCGTGGCGGCGAGGAGATGGAGTGGCGCGAGCATGGCGGTCGCGGCAATCATTATTTCGCGGCGGCAGCGGGACGGCTGATCATCGATGGCATCGAGGCGCTTCGCTCCGCGACTTGGAGCTTCCCCTCGTTCAGCCTGGAGAACGTGGCGCAGACGCTTTTGGGCGAAGGCAAGGCGATCGACAATCCTTACCAGCGCATGGCGGAAATCGATCGCATGTTCGCCGAGGACAAGCCGGCCCTGGCGCGCTACAACCTCAAGGACTGCGAGCTGGTGACGCGCATCTTTGCCCACACCGAACTGCTGACCTTTCTTCTCGAACGCGCCACTGTGACCGGTCTTGCAGTTGATCGCAGTGGTGGGTCGGTGGCGGCATTCGAGCATCTGTATATGCCGTTGATGCATCGTCAGGGGTTCGTTGCACCGAACCTCGGCGAGCGCCAGCCCGAGGCCAGCCCAGGTGGTTTTGTGATGAATTCACAGCCGGGATTGTATGAGTCGGTGTTGGTGCTCGATTACAAGAGCCTGTATCCCTCGATCATTCGCACCTTTCTCATCGACCCGGTGGGGTTGGTCGAGGGGCTGCGGCACCCGACAGACGAAGAGTCGATCTCAGGCTTTCGCGGGGCGCGTTTCTCGCGGACTCGGCACTGCCTGCCAGCAATCGTAGAGCGCGTCTGGGAGGGGCGCGAGACGGCGAAGCGTGAGCACAACAAGCCGCTGTCACAGGCGCTGAAGATCATCATGAATGCGTTCTACGGGGTGCTCGGCTCCAGTGGCTGTCGTTTCTTCGATACGCGGCTGGCGTCGTCCATCACCTTGCGTGGTCACGAGATCATGCGGCGCACGCGGGAGTTGATCGAAGCGCAGGGGCATGCCGTCATCTATGGCGATACCGATTCCACCTTCGTCTGGCTGCGTAAAGCGCATTCGGACGATGAGGCTGCGCGGATCGGTCATGAACTGGTACAGCGCATCAACCAATGGTGGCGAGCGCATCTGCGGGCCGAGTACGGCCTGACTAGCGCCCTGGAGCTGCAGTACGAAACCCATTTCCGGCGCTTTCTGATGCCCACCATTCGTGGCGCGGAGGAGGGGAGCAAGAAGCGTTATGCCGGATTGGTCACGCGGCCGGATGGCAGCGATGGCATGGTCTTCAAGGGGCTGGAAACTGTGCGCACCGACTGGTCGCCATTGGCGCAGCGCTTTCAGCAGGAGTTGTATCAGCGCATCTTCCACCGCCAGCCGCACCGGGACTATGTGCGCGACTACGTACGGCGCACGTTGGCCGGAGAGCTGGATGAGCTGCTGATCTATCGCAAGCGCCTGCGCCGGCGGCTCGATGACTACCAGCGCAACGTGCCGCCGCATGTGCGGGCGGCGCGCCTGGCTGACGAGTACAACGATCAGCAGCGGCGGCCGCGGCAGTATCAGAACGGCGGCTGGATCAGCTACCTGATCACGGTTGCAGGGCCTGAGCCGCTGGAGACGCGGTCATCGGCCATCGACTACGACCACTATGTGTCGCGGCAGCTGCTACCGGTGGCGGACGCGATACTGCCGTTCGTGGGTGATGATTTCGCTTCACTGGTCGACGGTCAGCTCGGGTTGTTCTGATTTCGTTGGCGCGTGGCATTAATGGCGTGTCGGCCCGGTCGTATGCAGAGGCATTCGATGGAGCCCCGACATGTATCTGATACAGCTGCTACTACCGCTCTACGACAATGATCGGCAGGCACTGCCGAAATTACTGTTCCGCGCTGTGAGCGATGAGCTCATCAAGCGCTTCGGCGGTTTGACCACCTATTCGCGAGCTCCGGCGAGCGGGTATTGGCTGGAGGATGGTGACAATACCGTCCACGACGAATCGGTGGTCTACGAGGTCATGGCCGATGAGCTGGACAGGGAATGGTGGGGCGGTTATCGCGCCGAGCTGGAGCAGAGGTTTCGACAGGAGGCCTTGGTGATCCGGGCGCACGCCGTGACGTTGCTATAAGCGCCTTCGCCCGTGGTTACCTGAGCGCAATGGCCGGCTTGGCCGGCCATTGCGTTTGGTCACTTGCGGACCCAGGTACCGTTGAGCTGGATGATCTGGCCGGACGGTGTTTTCTCGATGGCTTTCTTGCCTGCGATGGCTTCCACGTCGCTGACGCTGATGCCGTTCTGCTTGGCAACACGATGGTATTCCGCGCGGCGCGCCTGGTTGATCTGGCTGGCGATGTCTTCGGCGTTTTGGCTCGAGCGAACTACGCCGAGATAGCCGTCGGGCCTTTCCCCAAGCAGGCCGCTGGCCTTGGCATCGCCCAATGCGGACATGGCTTCGTTGAGCGTCATGGCTGCGGCAGGTAGGGCAAGGGTGAGTGCAAGCAGCACGCTTGCCAATTTCAGATAGGTTTTCATCGTCTTCCTCAGAACAGGCCGCTGTCTTGGTTGATGATCGAGTCGAGCTGCTTGTCTACGCGGATGTAAATCTCGTGTTCGATCTTCACGTTCAGGTTGATGTTGATCGGCTCGTTCGGCACGGCCAGTTCCACCCGCGGCGTACAGGCGCTGGCGAACAATGCCAGCAGCAGAATGGTCAGCGATTGGCGCAACCGCATGGCGGTCTCTCCTGTGTCGGCTTGCGGTTGCAGGGCCTTATTGAAGGCGTTCCTGCACCCGCCGTTGAATGGTTTCGCTCACCCGGTCGCTCAGCTGCAAGCTGGTCAGTAGCGCCGGAATATCCTCTTCAAGGTTGATCGCGAAGTTGATCGGTCGACCGCCCTCCAAAGCCGGGTTGCGGCCATTGAGTCGTAGCCCGAGGTTCAGCTTGCCGCTCTCATCATAGCGGACGTCACTGCTTAGCAGATCATAATGAAAATCGTGCAACGCCTCCGCGACGATTCTCATGGCTGGGTTAGCCTGGCTGAGTGCCTCGATTTTGGGTGAGCGGAAACGCAGAACGCCGCCTGGCGCGCGCGCGGAGAGTTTCCCTTGGTCAATGCTGAGTCCCGTTGGGCTGCGATGAACCTGGAAACTGCCATCGATGATGCCGCTGCCGGTGAGCCCCTCGGTGGGATAGGCTGCCAGCACATCACCCAGCTGCACGCCTTGTAGCTGGGCCTCGAGTTGCTGTTGCGCCGCGGCCAAATCGAGGGTGGCGGGCTCCAGCCAGAACCGGCCGCCCAATATCTGGGTTTCGGCGGTCTGCCAGTTCAGCTGGCCTTGCTCCGGCTGGTCGATGGGGGCGCTGTATTTGCCACGCAGCAACAGCGGGCCGAACGTGAAACCAGGGTTGAGCTGCGCCAGGCGTAGCTCGGTGATGTCCAGCTGAAGACGATCGCGCTGCAGGCTGGCGGCAAGCCGCGCATCGAGTCCGGTGATCTCGGTACGGTCGGCGATGCCCGCCAGCCCCCTGGCCTCAAGCGTGAAGCTGGCGGACGGCCTGCCATTACCAGTCGGCAGTGAAAACCTGCCGTCAGCCAGCAGACGTCCGCTGTTTAGCTCAAGGGCTGCCGGCCAGGCGGTGAGGCTGCGGGCAATGGGGTTACCGGCACGCAGGAAAATCTCCTGCAGCTTGCCGCTTACCTGCAGCGCGCCGTTCCAGGGCTTGTTCAGGTTGGTCGTCACGGTTAGCCCGGCGTCGTTGCTCAACGGCCCGGTTCCGCTCAGGCGCGCTGTGTCTATGTCCAGCTGGCTGTTCCAGCGCCAGCCCTGGGCGATCAGCTGTGGGTGCTCCAGTCGCCCCAGACGTAGGTCCAGCGGCCCCTGAGCGCGCCATGTGATTGGGTCTACGTCGTTGCGTTCGATCCGCAGGTGTAGCGGCTGGGAAAGGTTGGCCTGCAGTTGGCTGGCGGCGAGCTCGTCGATCGCCAGATTGGCCAGGGTCACTCGCGAGGTTTTAAGCAGTTGTAGATCTACTCGCTCCAGCTCTGCATGGCCGGAGAAATCCAGTCCGGCGTCAAGGCCGCGCAGGGATAACGCCTCCAGCTGCAGACTGGCGCTGCGCAGCTGCAGGCGCGCCTGTTCGATGGCTAGGGCATAAGGAGGCGTGGTCGCCAGTTGCACACGTGCCTGCAGGCTGGCCGGCGCGCCGCCCTGAGCATCCAGCCGCAGCTGCACCGGCAGCTGGCCCGAGGCCGAGTCAGTGTCGATGGGCACGATTTTGATGCTCAGCTGCGTGGGTCGAAGCTGTTGCGGCAGGTCGGCGACCAGCGCGGGAGCAGGGCGCAGCTTGAGATCAGCACTCAGCTCGGTGGGCAGCCACAGACCATTCTGCCCATGAGCCGCCAAGTCTATGTCGCCTTGCAGCTCACCAAGACCAATCACTGGCCAGGGTGCCGGCAGGTGCCCAGATAAACGCAGATCGCCCGCTGCATTAGGCCAGTCGAGCGAGTCGCTGGCCGATTTCGGCAATGAGAGCGCCCAGCCTGCGCCAATCCGCATGTCGGCCGGCAGCTCTGGCAGTGGGGTAGGCTCATAGCTTGTCCATTCGCCCAGCCAATCCAGCAACCAGGGCGCCTCGGGCAGACTGCCCATGGCCATTGTGCCGCTCCACCGAAGGGTGCCTTGGTCGGTATGGCTCAGCTGATTGCGGGACTCCAGCCGCGCCTGTTCATCGATCAACAGATGCAGCTCGACCAGGCTTCCCTCGACATCGAGGAGCTGCGCACTGATAACCAAGGAAAGTTCGTGCGCGTTGCGCTGCACACTCAGGCGGCCTTCAAGAGGCAGTATTGGAGCGCCTGCATGTTGTAGCTGTAACGAACCCCGCTCGTTGCATCGTCCTTTGTTGCAGGGAAGATCCAGCTGCAGGTCGACTATGTTCAATCGCTGTGGCAGCCAAGCAGCCCATTGCCGGTACTGCTGCAGATCTGGCGGGTCGGATTGGCTTTCCTGCCCCGCTGGCAGGGTTTTTAGTGCCAATTTAAGCTGGTCGATCTCCAGAGATCGCGGCGGCAATGGCTGCAAAAAGCCGGAAAAATCCAGGCTGATCGCTCTAGCTTCCAGCGCCAGATGTAGGCCATTTTCAGCGAGCTGCTCATACGTCAGCCGTTGTATCGAAACTCCTTGGGGGGAAATGCGCATGCCTTGCCAGTCGAGTTCGACAATGCCTTGCTCGCGCTTGAATGTGTTCCATTGATACCAGGCGAAGCCGCCTGCCAGGAGCACCATAGCAAGCAGCCCAAGGGACAGTCGGAGCAGGATACGTGGCGCTTTTGTCATAGCCGTTTCCAGGAAAACGAGGGCTATAGCATAGCTGCAGAACTGCCATCGATAACGTGCTCCGCTGCGGTGCAGCCCAGGACAGCTGCATTGCTTAAAAGTTCATATTGACACCGATGTAGCCCTTGCGGCAGGCCGTCTCAAACGGGGTGCGCTGAACTTGTGCACATTTTTGATATGGCCCTGTCAAGCGCTTATGACAAACAGTCGCAACCCGCTAGTTTTCATAGATCTTTAATAACCAATTGAAAAATAAGACATTTTTTCATTGGCGAAAAAAGCGCCAGTTTAAGCGCAGCCCCCATGACGCCTGGCGTTCGAGGACTTGTTTGCTGTTTGTCCACTGACTTATCCACAGCTTCTGTGGATTACTGGCCGGTGTGATTCGGATCTAATTTTTTTGCCTTTGACAAGACTTTAACTCTCGGGAAAAAGGAGTAGAGTGCGCGACCTTATCCATCCAGCCCCCTGATGTGCATGAGAACTCGAACTTCGGCTTCCGCCTCCTTTACTACGTCCCCGCCATCGGCGCGTCTGCCGCTGCGCATGGCGCTGTGGCTGCTCGACAGCCAGCACCTGGGCAATCGTCAGGGCGTCAAGCGGATCGCCGGCCGCCTTCTCAAACAGCCGGCGCGTGAGGGTGTAGTGGAAGCTCAGAGCCGGCTCGGCCGTTTGCTGTGCTGCGAATGCGAGAGTCAGCGAGATCGCCGCATCGGGTTCGAACTATTGCGTCAGGCGGCGCGTGCCGGTGACTGTGAGGCGCAGCTGGAGCTCGGTCGCCTGTACTGCCAGCCTGACCATGCCGAGCCCGCCAAGGCGCGTCTCTGGCTTGAGCAGGCGGCCGCACAAGGTTCTCAGGAAGCTGCGCGCGTCCTTCAGCGGGTCAAGCGCTGACCGGCCTGACCGGCCACCCGCGGGTCGCTATACTGCCCGGCAATTTCGCCGGAGCCCTTCATGTCCTTTGATCCTCTCCATTTATTGATCGGCCTGGCGCTCTGCGTAGTTGCAGTGGCTGGGCTGAGCATCTATCTGCAGCGCCGTCTGTCCGCCAGTGAGGCTGAACGGGCCATGCTCGATGAGCGGCTCAGGCAGGCAGCGTTGGCTAAGGAGGGGCTCGCGGCCCAGTTGGATGGATGCCGGATCGAAGTTGCTGAGTTGAGTGGCATCAAGGCCGAGCAGCAGGCCGAACTTGCAGCCCTGCGCCGCGAAACCGAATTGCTACGTTCACGGCGCGATGAAAATGTCGAAGCCATCGCTGACTTGCAGGCCGAGCGTGACGCCCAGCAGGGTGAGTTGCGCCGATTGAGTGCTGCGCATGCTGCGCTCGAAGCCGAATTGCGCGAACAGCACAGTGCACATCAGCAGCGCCTGGCGGACCTGCAGGCTGCACGTGATGAGTTACGAGCGCAGTTCGCCGAACTCGCCGGCAAGATATTCGATGAGCGGGAGCAGCGTTTCAGCGAGTCTAGCCACGAGCGACTGGGGCAGTTGCTCGAGCCGCTGAAAGAGCGCATTCAGTCGTTCGAGAAGCGTGTCGAGGAGACTTATCAGAATGAGGCGCGCGAGCGGTTCTCTCTGGCGCGAGAGCTCGAGCGGTTGCAGCAGCTGAACCAGCGCCTGGGCGACGAAGCAACCAACCTTACCCGCGCTTTGCAGGGGCAGAAGACGCAGGGTAATTGGGGTGAGCTAGTCCTGGAGAAGGTTCTGGAGCACGCCGGCCTGGAAAAGGGCCGCGAATACCACACTCAGGTCAGCCTCAAAAGTGCCGATGGCGAACGCTTTCAGCCCGATGTGCTGATCCATCTGCCGGGCGATAAGCAGGTGGTGGTGGATGCCAAGGTCAGTCTAACGGCCTATCAGGCGTTCACTTGTGCCGAGGACGAAGGCAGTCGGGCAATGGCGCTCAAGCAGCACGTGCTTTCGCTGCGCAGTCACCTGAAGGGGCTTTCGCTCAAGGACTATCAGCGCCTAGAGGGGCTGCAAAGTCTCGACTTCGTGTTGCTGTTCGTCCCTATCGAGGCTGCCTTCGCGGCAGCGCTGCAGGCTGACCCCGACCTGTTTCAGGAGGCATATGGCCGGCATATCGTCATCGTCAGCCCCACCACATTGTTGGCTACGTTGCGGGTCATCGACAGCCTGTGGCGGCAGGAGCGACAAAGCCAAAATGCCCGGGAGATCGCTGAAAAGGCCGGTGGGCTTTATGACAAGTTTGTCGCTTTTATTCAGGATCTGGATGAAATCGGCAGCAGGTTGCAGCAGGTGGATCGCGCGTATCTGTCGGCGCGCAACAAGCTTAGTGATGGGCGCGGCAATCTGGTTGGGCGGGCCGAGCAATTGAAGTCGCTTGGCGCACGAGCCAGCAAGCGGTTGCCTGGTGACTGGCTGGAGCGTGCTGGTGCCGAGGAGCTCAGTGAGGCAGGCGACTAGGCCGCGTTAGCGCAACAGCAGCACTGCAAGGCCTGTCAGCAAGCCGGCGAACATGATTGGCAGGGTACGGATTGCAAGCTCGCGGCCGCCAATAAAGGCAATCAGCATGGCCTTGACCAGACTGTTGCTTAGCGCCGCGAAAACGATGCCGCGTGTCGCTACCTCATGACTTAAGCCGTCGCGGGCATTGCTGGCCAGCGTCAGGGTGATTGCGTCGACATCGGTCAAGCCCGCCACCAGTGACACCATATAGATGCCGGCATCGCCCAGCCAACGTCGGGCCCCTTCGACCAGAAGCAGAATCAGCACGAGCAACGCGGCGAAGCGCAGCGCCGGCCCCAGCTCGAATGGATTCTTCAGCAGGGGTTCGGCTGTGTCCTTGGGTGCCTTTGCGGCGAGCAGGTAATAAAAAATCGCGCCCGCGGCGTAGATTGCTCCGGCGCATGCCAACGGCAGAGTCAGGCCAGGAAGCAGCGCAGGGTTGACCAGGCTAACTTCCAGCAGCACACGTGGGAACATCAGTGCCGATGTCGCCAGCAGGCCGGCTGCTAGGGCCGCACGCAGGTTTGGCGCGTTCAGCCGAGCCAGGGTGATCGTCATCGCGGTGGACGAGACGATGCCGCCGAGCAGCGCGGTTACCAGCAAGCCGTGGCGGGTACCCAGGATGCGAATCGCCACGTAAGCGGCGAACCCGATCCCGGCAATCAATACCACCATCATCCAGGTGGTATAGGGGTTGAGCGCCTGCCAGGGGCCATATCCCTGGTTCGGCAAAGCGGGCAGCAGTACGACTGAGATAAAGAGCATCTTCAGTACGCCGCCGAGTTCTGCTTCGCTCAGGCGAGTGAGTGCCTGATGCAGCCGCGCCTTCAGGCTCAGTAGCAAGGCAACCACGATAGCGCTGGCTGCGGCTAGCTGTCGGCTTTCCGCCACTGCCAGACTGCCGAGAACGAAGGTGAGCAGCAGAGCAACCTCGGTAGTCATGCCATGGTCGCCGCTGCGGCGAGCATCGATTACGTAACCTGCGATCACCAGCAGCGCGAGCATGGCGAACATCGCGACCCAGGCGAGTGCACCCAGATGGGTGACGCTTACCGCGGCAAGCCCGCCAAACAGACCCGCAAGGCCAAAGGTGCGGATGCCGGCGACCAGTTCCTGGCCGGCATTTTCCCTGCCGCTCCAGGTGCGCTCAGTGCCGATCAGCAGTCCGACGGCGAGTGCAGTGGCGAGGTTGAGAAAGAACTCGAGCGTCATTGACTACCTTGTCGCTTGGATGTGGGTGGCTATGAGTGTAACCGGCCGCGGAATCTGCGGTAGACCGGCAGCGTAGGGCATCCGCCAGTTCGGATGCCCACTACGTTAGCGCTTTATCTCAGAGCCAGGTGGCGGCTCATCAGTGCCCGCAGCGCGGCGGGTTTGACCGGTTTGGCGAGGAAATCCAAACCGCTCGCATGAATGGCCGCCACCAGCTCTGGCCGGCCATCGGCGCTGATTACCACGCCGGGTACCGGCTCGCCCAGTCGGGTGCGCAACCAGGCCATCAGTTCGGTGCCGGTCTGACCTTCATCCAGGTGATAGTCGACGAGGACCAGTTGCGGGCGGATGTCTTCGGCCAGCAAGTCTTCGCAGTCGGCGCGATTGCTGGCGGTCCAGACCTGGCAGCCCCAGCGGGTGAGCAGGCTCTGCATGCCGACCAGAATGCTGTCTTCATTATCGATGCAGAGCACCTGGGTGCCGGTCAGTGCGGTGTGCTGTGGCTCGTTGCGCTTGGCCGTCGGGCGAGGTTGGCTGAGCGCGCGCGCGACGGGCACGGTGACGCTGAAAACGCTGCCCTTGCCCGGCCATGAACGCACTTCCAGTGGGTGCTCCAGGACGTGGCACAGGCCGTCGGCGATGGCCAGGCCCAAGCCCAAGCCTTTCTCTGCTCGGGTCTGGTGACTGTCCAGGCGCTTGAACTCCTCGAAGATCACCTTCAGCTTGTCGTGGGGAATACCCGGCCCGCGATCCCACACCTCCAGGCGCAGCGATGCGCCTTGCCGACGTACCCCAAGCACTACGTGGCCCTTGGCGTAGCGGAAGGCGTTGGTGAGGAAATTCTGCAACACGCGGCGGAGCAGGCGTATGTCGCTATCGATGCGTAGCTTGCTGCCATGCACGCGGAAGGTTACGCCCTGCTCGCGGGCCAGTGCGGTGAACTCGGTGTTCAGAGTGTCGAACAGCGTGGCCAGTGGGAAGGGATTGCGATCCGGTGTAACCCGACCGCTTTCCAGGCGCGAAATATCCAGCAGATCGGTGATCAGGTCTTCTGCTGAACGCAGCGAGCTGTCCAGATGCTGCACAAGCTCCTGAGCTTCCTTGGGCAGCGCGCTTTGCTGGTGCGACAGCGCGGCGGAGAACAGCCGGGCGGCGTTGAGCGGCTGCATCAAGTCGTGGCTGACCGCGGCGAGGAAGCGCGTCTTCGACTGGTTGGCCGCTTCCGCGGTGCTTTTCGCTTCGATCAGGGCCTGATTGAGTTGCGACAGCTCCTGGGTTCGCTCGCTGACGCGCTGCTCGAGACCTTCGTTGGCGTCTTTCAATGCGCGCTCGGCCTCACGATAGGCGGTGATATCACTGAAGCTCATGACGAAACCGCCGCCGGGCATCGGATTGCCGATCAGTTCGACTACGCGGCCGTTGGGGAACAGGCGCTCGGAGGTGTGCGCGCGGCCCTGGCGCATCCAGTACAGACGCTTGGCTACATGGGTGTCGGGATCGCCGGGGCCGCACAGGCCGCGCTCGGCGTTGAAACGGATGATGTCGGCGATCGGTCGGCCGATATAGACCAGGCCGTCGGGGTACTCGAACAGCTCGAGGTAACGATGGTTCCAGGCCACCAGCCGCAGCGATTGGTCGACCACGCTGATGCCTTGAGTGATGTTCTCGATCGCGCCTTGCAGCAGCGCCCGATTGAACTGCAGCACTTCCGAGGCTTCGCCGACGATGCGCACCACATCGTCGACCTGCATGTCGCGCCCTTCAAGTGCTGCCTTGACCACTGCGCGAGTGGAAGATGCACCGAGAACGCCGGCAAGCAGGCGCTCGGTATGTGCAATCCACTGGCCATCCGCCTGTAGCTTGGGTGAGAAATCCTGGCCGTGACGTCGCGCGAAACGCTGGAAGCTCTGCTCGGCGCGCTCTGCACCGACGAAGCGGGAAGCCAGTGTCAGCAGGTCTTCGACCCTTACGGCGAGCAGGCGGCGAGCGCCGGTCGGTGAGGTGATCTCCTGACCGATAAAGCGACTTGCCTGCCAGTGTTCAGCCACATGGGTCTGGGTCAGGATAGACACCCAGAAGAACAGTGTTGCGTTACCAACCAGCGAAAGCGTCACACCCAGGGTCAGTCCACTGAGGCCGAACCCTAGGCCGCCGTTGTACATCCAGCTCAGCCCCGGGAACATGTCCAGCGGCCAGCCCAGCAGTGGCAGGATCAGCGTGTAGAACCAGATCGCCGCGCCGGCGGTCAGGCCGGCGAATACACCGCGGCGATTGGCCTGTTTCCAGTACAGCGCGCCGACCATTGCTGGTGCCAACTGGGTGATGGCGGCGAAGGCGATCTGGCCGATGGTGGCCAGCGATGCGGTCGAGCCAAGCAGGCGGTAGCTCACGTAAGCCAGCAACAATATGACCACGATGCTGATACGGCGCACCGACAGCATCCAGTGGCGGAACGCCTCGAATGGGCGTTCGGTTTCCTGGCGGCGCAGCAGCCAGGGCAGCAGCATGTCATTGGAAACCATGGTGGAAAGCGCGACGCTGGCGACGATCACCATGCCAGTCGCCGCCGAGGCGCCGCCGATAAAGGCGAGCAGGGCAAGCCATGGATGTAGCTCGGCCAGCGGCAGGCTGATGACGAACGAATCCGGTGTAACCCCTGCTGGCAGCAGCATCTGGCCGGCCAGCGCGATCGGAATGACGAACACCGCCGCGAGCACGAGATAGAGCGGAAACACCCAGCGAGCCAGGCGGAAATCGCGAGGTTCGATGTTCTCCACCACCGAAACGTGGAACTGTCGAGGCAGACAAACGATAGCCATCATTGCCACGGTGGTCTGCACCAACATGGCAGACCAGTTGACGTTCACGCTCCAGAACTCAGTGAGGTCGGGGGAGTCATGGGCCTGGTTGAACAGATCGCCAAAGCCGTTGAACAGGCCGAAGGTCACGAATGCGCCTACCGCCATGAATGCCAGTAGCTTGACCAGTGACTCGAAAGCGATGGCCAGAACCATGCCGCGGTGATGTTCGGTGACATCGAGGTTGCGCGTGCCGAACAGGATGGTGAACAGCGCCAGCATGATCGATACGATCAGTGCCGTATCGCGCGTGCCGGTACCGGCCGTTTCGATGTTGACGCCGCTCAGTATGTTCACGCCGAGTACGATGCCCTTAAGCTGCAGAGCGATGTACGGCAGCACCCCCACCAGGCAGATCAGGGTGACCACTACCGCCAGCGTCTGCGACTTGCCGTACCGCGCCGCGATGAAGTCGGCGATTGAGGTGATGTTCTCCTGCTTGCTGATCATGATCATCTTCTGGATCACATGCGGCGCAAACAGCATCAGCAGGATCGGGCCCAGATAGATCGGCAAGAACGCCCACAGCTGCTCGGCGGACTGTCCGACGGCACCGAAGAAGGTCCAGCTGGTGCAATACACCGCCAGTGACAGGCTGTAGACCCACGACCGCAAGCGCGGCGACATGGAGTCGCGGTTGCGGTCACCATAGAAGGCGATGGCGAACAGAATAGCCATATAGACGAGGGCGACCGCAGCGATCAGCCCGCCTGACAGCGTCATGCAAACTCCATAAAGCGAAGAAGAAGTGCCTGGTCGGCTTCGACTGGCCGGGAAGGGGTGTCGAATTTAATCAGCCCTGGCAACTCGTTAATATGCTGAATTCGCGAAGTTTCGCAGTAATGGTGCGCCCCGTGTGTGCGGTTGCGACCAAGGTCGCATGTGTCTAGCTCGGGCCTGGCAGCAGAGCGCCGGCCGTCCGTGTAATGCCGCGCTTTTTACGCCATGGGTTACTGTCGGGGGAACCGCCCGCACGCTCGTAGGCAACAACAGGAGAATGTCATGCTGACCCCGCATCCGGTAACCCTGCAACGCGGAGCGCTGCGCCTGGAGCCGCTGATGGAAGCGGATATTCCGGAGCTGGCTGCGTTGGCGGAGCGGAACCGCGGTGAGCTCACATATATGAACGGGCCATTGCGCCCCGACTGGTATCGCCATGCCCTGGCAGACCAGCGCGAGGGCCGGGCGGTAGTCTTCACCGTGCGAATGGCTGAGCGGGTGATCGGTACCACGCGTTTTTCTGATTTCGTTACCAGCCTTCCGGCCGCCGAGCTGGGCTGGACCTGGCTGGATCAAGCGGAGCATGGCACGGGCCTGAACGCTTCGATGAAATTTCTGCTGTTGCGGCATGCATTCGAAGAGTGGCGACTGGTGCGGCTGCAGCTCAAGACAGCGGCCAGCAATCTGCGCTCACAACGGGCAATTGAAAAGCTCGGTGCGCTGCGTGAAGGTGTGCTGCGCAATCACCGCCGCTTGGCGGACGGCCGTCTCGACGACACGGTGCTCTACAGCATCACCGATCAAGACTGGCCACAGGTCAGGCAGCTGCTCGCCGCCGAGTGAATGTCGGCGCGGTCCGCGCTACATCGCCTGAAGGCCTAACTTCGGTTATCGTGTGGTGCTTTGCCGCACATCCCGTTCGTTTTATCTGACGCCTGCTCGTCGCTACGCTGCCGCTCTTTGCGTGGTGCGGGAGATGGCTCGTCGCGATTATGGTTATCAGGAGTTCCGATGTCTCGCTCGCAAGAGTTCATCCACGGTTGCCGTGACATTCTTCCGTTGATCCTCGGCGCGATTCCTTTTGGAATCATCTTCGGCACGTTGGCGGTTGGCGCGGGGCTATCCAGCTGGCAAGCGATGGGTATGTCCACCTTGGTCTTCGCCGGCTCCGCGCAGTTCATTGCTGTGACGCTGATCACTGGAGGGGTAGGGGCCGCCGTGGTGCTGCTGACTACCTTTGTGGTCAACCTCCGGCATGCGTTGTACAGCGCCGCGCTACAGCCCTTCGTTCGCCACTTGCCTGGGTGCTGGCGTGCGCCGCTGGCCTTCTTGCTAACGGACGAAGCCTTCGCTGTCGTGCAGAATCGCTACGCTCGCGGTGATGATTCGCCGTACAAGCATTGGTTCTTTCTGGGAGCCTCACTAACCATGTACATCAACTGGCAGCTATCGACGTTGGTGGGGGTGGCCTTCGGCCAGGCCGTTCCGGATATCGCCAGCTGGGGTCTGGACTTCGCCATGATTGCCACGTTCATTGGTATCGCCGTGCCGATGATGCGCACCTACCCGCAGGTGGCCTCTGCGCTGGTCGCGGGTGCAGTGGCCCTGATGACATGGGAGTTTCCCTACAAGCTCGGTCTGATCGCCGCGGCCATGGCCGGTATCGTCGTTGGCGTATGGCTCGAGCGCCGAGCCGAGGCTGCGGCTCGCTTGCAGGGGGCGCTATGAGTACCTGGCTGCTGATCTTCGGCATGCTCGCAATCACCTTCGTGATTCGCTACAGCTTCTTCGCTTGGCCCAATCTGAGCTTCCCTCGCGCCGTCGAGCAGGCCTTGCATTACGTGCCAGTTGCCGTGCTGACTGCCATCGTGGTGCCGGGAATGTTGATGCCGGAAGGGCAGTGGGCGTTGCAGTGGGATAATGCTTATCTGCTGGCGGGGTTGCTGGCGATGGCGATCGCTGCTTTCACCCGCAATCTGCTGGCCACCATCGCCGGCGGACTGCTGAGTTTCTTTCTGCTTCGCTGGGCGTTCGGGCAGTTGCCGATATGAATCACAAATCAGCTAGGCCGGGGGCGGCTGGGCCAGTGTCGGATGGTGGGGCGGTCGCCACGCATTCGCAGTTTCGCTTGCTCGGCAAGCGCCGCTTCCTGCCATTCTTCTGCACCCAGCTACTCGGCGCGTTCAACGACAACGTGTTCAAGCAGGCATTGATCCTGGCGATTCTGTTCAAGATTGGCACCACTGCGGACAAGAGTCTTTTGATCAATCTCTGTGCGCTGCTGTTCATTCTGCCGTTCTTTCTGTTCTCCGCGCTGGGCGGGCAATTCGGCGAGCGTTTCGAGAAGGCTTGGTTGATTCGTCGGATCAAGTTCGCCGAAATCCTGATCATGCTCGTCGGTGCCCTCGGCATGCTGCTCGGCAATTTGCCGATATTGCTCGTTGTGCTGTTCTGCATGGGTACGCAGTCGGCGCTGTTCGGGCCGGTCAAATACTCGATCCTGCCGCAGCAGCTCGCCGAGGATGAGCTCGTGGGTGGTAATGCCCTGGTGGAAATGGGCACTTTCCTGGCAATTCTCGGCGGCACCATCGGCGCCGGTGTACTGATGGCGAATGAGGGGTACGCCGAACTGGTGGCGATCAGCGTCGTGCTGATTGCGTTGGCCGGCTACTTGGCGAGTTTGGCCATTCCGGGTGGGACGGCCGCCTTGCCGACCTTGCACATGGATTGGCAGGTGTTGCGCCAATCCTGGCGAATCCTGCGGCTAGGTCTTGGCCAGCAGCGGGCCGTGTCGCGCGCAATGCTGGGCAACTCCTGGTTCTGGTTTCTCGGGGCGACCTATCTGACGCAGATCCCGGCATTTGCCAAAGACTATCTGGGGGGTGACGAAAGCGTAGTGACGCTGATCCTGACGCTGTTCTCAGTTGGCATCGCGCTGGGGTCGCTGCTTTGCGAACGACTGTCGCGGCATCATGTGGAGATCGGGTTGGTGCCCTTCGGGGCTATCGGTCTGAGCCTGTGCGGCGCGCTTCTGTGGTGGCATGCGAGCGGGCATGTCACGCCGGCGCAGACGGTTGACTGGCTGACACTGATCGGCGAGCCATCGGCCTGGTGGGTGCTGGCGGATATCCTCGGGCTGGGTATTTTCGGCGGCCTGTACATCGTGCCGCTGTATGCATTGATCCAGTCGCGCAGCGTGGTTCACGAGCGCTCGCGAGTGGTGGCCGCGAACAACATTCTCAATGCGCTTTTCATGGTCGCGTCGGCGATCATCGCAATCGTTCTGCTGGTGTTGCTCAAACTATCGATACCGCAGCTTTTTCTCGTGGTCTCGCTGCTCAGCTTACTGGTGTGCGGTGCGCTGTTCATCGATGCGCCAGAGTTCATCGAGCGTTTTCTGGTCTGGTCGCTGGGGGAGCGGTTGGGCGGGGCGTTGGCGGTGCAACTGAAGGTGCGTTGAGAGGAGCGGGGCGCTGATTAGCGCCCCGCGCGGGTCTCAGAGGCCCTGGGGGACTTCTTCGCCACCGAACGCTTCGAACAGCGCCGGTAGGAACTCGCGGAAGGTCATCATCATTAGCAGGAAACTGGCGTCTTGTTGGGCGAGGGCGTCTTCACCGCCGTCCTGTTCGGCCTGCTCCTGTAGCAACTCCTCGAAGCGCAGGCGCTTGATGATCAGCTTGTCGTCCAGCACGAAGGACAGCTTGTCCTGCCAAGCCAGCGACAGCTGGGTGACCTGTTTGCCCGCCTCCATGTGCTGCTGGATTTCGTCGCTGGTCAGGTCCTGGCGCTTACAGCGCACCACGCCACCATCTTCGTGGGTGTCACGCAGCTCGCATTCGTCGAGCACGAAGAAGTCGTCCGCAGCTTTCTGCGTCTTCACCCAGTCAGTGAGCGTGGCGCTTGGCGCGATTTTTACCGTCAGCGGTCGAACTGGCAGCGAACCGATGGCTTCGCGCAGGGTGGACAGCAGATCCTCGGCTTTCTTCGCGCTGGCCGAGTTCACCAGAATAAGTCCGCGTTCGGCGTCGATTGCCGCGAACGTGCCGGATTTGCGTATGAAGGCGCGGGGCAGGAAGGCCTGGATGATCTCGTCCTTGATCTGGTCGCGCTCCTTTTTGTAGACCTTGCGCATCTGCTCCGCTTCGATCTCGTCGATCTTGTCCTTCACGGCGTCCTTCACAACGCTGCCTGGCAGGATGCGTTCTTCCTTGCGCGTAGCGATCAGCAGGAAGCCCTGGCTGACATGCACCAGCGGGGCGTCTTCGCCTTTACCGAACGGCGCGACGAAGCCGTAGGTGCTCAGCTCCTGGCTGGCGCAGGGGCGGGCGGGTTTGGCGGCCAGTGCAGCTTCGAGTGTCTCGGCATCTAGAGCAACATTTTGGGTGAGACGGTAAACGAGCAGGTTACGAAACCACATGGCGAGGTAGATCTCCGGAAAGCAAAGGGGTGCATTATTCCTGCCTGGCTAGCCCAGGCCAACCCTGCGGGAGGTTAATGCACTACTGACACGAAAAAATGGCTGTTAAACCGGGGTTTTCCTAAGTCTTTGGAACTTCTGCAATTTTTTTTTCGAAAGGGGGTTGCCAAGGTAGGGAACCCTCTCTAGAATGCGCCCCACTTCGAGAGCAAACGGGTGATTAGCTCAGCTGGGAGAGCATCTGCCTTACAAGCAGAGGGTCGGCGGTTCGATCCCGTCATCACCCACCACTCGAGGTTTAGCGCAGCGGTAGTTCAGTCGGTTAGAATACCGGCCTGTCACGCCGGGGGTCGCGGGTTCGAGTCCCGTCCGCTGCGCCATATTCGCTTCATGGGTCCGCTGAACACCCTGGAGCAAAAAAAGAAACGGCCATTAGGCCGTTTTTTTTTGCCTGCGATTTTTATCTTATGTGGCGGTATTGCGCGTTGCTGTTCGACGCCTCTCGGTTGCGAAATGTTATGCGCGTCTTTCTTTGCAATCTCTTTACGGTCCGAGGTCGGGGCGTGCGGTAGCCAGTGCATGGATGCGCTGCTAAGCTCGGTCATCCGTTTTTCGATATGCCCATACAGCGTAATTAAGGAAACAGCATGAGACTGAGACATCATCGTTTGGCACCTGCAGTTGCTCTGGTTGGCCTGGTACTGGCCGGCTGCGACTCGCAGACCAGTGTCAAGCTCGACACTCCGGCGCAAAAAGCGTCTTACGGCATCGGCCTGAACATGGGCAAGAGCCTTGCGCAGGAGGGTATGGATGATCTCGATTCCCAGGCTGTGGCGCAGGGCATTGAAGATGCCATCGGTAACAAGGAGCAAAAGCTTACCGATGAGCAGCTGATGGAAGCGTTCACCTTCCTGCAGACGCGCGCCGAGGAGCGCATGGTCGAGATGAACGCCAAAGCGGTCGAGTCGGGCAAGAAGTTTCTGGAAGACAACGCCAAGCGTGACGGCGTGAAGACCACCGAGTCAGGGCTGCAGTACGAGGTCGTCAAATCGGCCGAAGGCCGCCAGCCGACCGAGAGCGACGTGGTTACCGTGCACTACGAGGGCAGCCTGACCGACGGCACTGTCTTCGATAGCTCGATCAAGCGCGGTAGTCCGATCGACCTGCCGGTCGGAGGCGTGATTCCTGGCTGGGTTGAAGGTCTGCAGTTGATGCATGTGGGTGAGAAGTACAAACTCTACATTCCGAGCGAGCTGGCCTATGGTGAGCAAAGTCCGAGCCCGCTGATTCCGGCCAACTCGGTGCTGGTCTTCGACCTCGAGCTGCTGGATATCAAGGGTGACGGAGCTGAACAGCCCGCAGCCGAGCAGCCAGCCGAGGCGGTAGAGCAGTAAGCGTTTTCGCTGCTAGAACAAAAAAGCCCCGACTGGATCGGGGCTTTTTTTATCGGGGGTGTTCGACTGAGTCAGTCGTCCATCTGCGATTGCAGATAGTTTTCCATTCCAACCTTGTCGATCAGGCTTAGCTGCGTCTCCAGCCAGTCGATGTGCTCTTCCTCGGATTCGAGGATGTCTTCCAGCAGCTCCCGGCTGCCGTAGTCGCCGACGCTCTCGCAATAGGCGATGGCAACTTTCAGGTCCTGTATGCCGCCCTGTTCCAGCTTGAGGTCGCACTCGAGCATCTCGCGGGTGTTCTCTCCGATCAGCAGTTTGCTTAGGTCCTGCAGGTTTGGCAGGCCCTCCAGAAACAGGATGCGCTTGATCAGCTTGTCCGCATGCTTCATCTCGTCGATGGATTCTTCGTATTCATGCTTGCCGAGCTTGCCGAGACCCCAGTCCTCATACATGCGCGCGTGCAGGAAGTACTGGTTGATGGCTACCAGTTCGTTGCCGAGGATCTTGTTGAGGTGCTGAATGACCAGCTTGTCGCCTTTCATGGAATTAGCCTGCCTGGAGCGGTGGGAATGAAAGCAGTCTGGCCACGGAGGGGCGACCTGTCAAACCTAAGTCGTTGAATGCAAAAGCTAAAACCTAGCGAGAATGGTTGCGTTCCGCATCCTTAATGGCAACTGACTGATTTGCAGGCATAAAAAAGCCGGGCAGGGCCCGGCTATACGACTTCGGTCTGTTAGGCCTGAACGAAACTCGCAGGGTAGGCGAGCGATGCCTGGGCGTTCTGTACGTTGCTAAGCGTCTCGCGAACGACCTGCTTGGCAACGCAGGCGCATTTGCCGCACTGGCTGGCGACGCCTGTCGACTCGCGCACTTCGCGATAGCTGCAGCAGCCTTCGTAAATTGCATCGCGAATCTGACCGTCGGTTACACCCTGGCAGAGGCAGACGTACATAAGAACTACCCGTTAAGTTCGTTGTTGGTAGCGATGCTAATCAGAATGAGAATAATTGTCAAAGCTCGTTCGTCGCCTTGACGAATTTCAGTCGCGTGCTGTGGTTGGCGGCGGCGCGCAACGGCTTAGGCGACAATGTTCGAAAGCTTTCGTCGCGCTTCTCTGTGTGCCGTGACTCGGCTCCGCTTCACGTTTTGGAAAATTACATGTGAGCTTATTGCGCTTATCACATGTGCTGATATTCTGGCGGCATGGAAACGAAATCGTCCGCACATTATCAGCGCCTTTTTCGGCAGCGCCTGCGTGATCAGGGGTTGGTGAAAAAGGAAGTCTGGATTTTGCCCGAGCATTCAGTACGGCTTGCGGCCATGGAGAAGAGAATGCGCCAGCCGCTTCAGGGGCTGGCTTCATGTGAGATGGAAGAAGGTATGAATATGCCGCAGCTATGGACCGCCCAAGCGTTGCATGACGCTATTGAAACCACGGAACTGTGTAAGAACGGTCAGATTGCAATCGAGCTGATCCAAGGGGCTGACGCCAGCCTGCGCGTCACGATGCGCGAGTATGGTGACCTGCCGATCTATGTGGCGGTGATCGGCGAGCAAATCATCGTCGAAGCGCTGCTTTGGCCGGTTTCTGATGTGCAGGATCCGACCGCATTCAATGAACAGATATTGCGCACCCACAAGTTGTTTCCGCTTTCGTGCATCGGCATCGAGTCGCTTCCAGATGGTCAGCCTTGCTACACCATGTTCGGTGCATTGAGTTCGGCGTCCACGCTTTCGGATGTGGTGCTGGAGATCGAATTGCTTGGCGATAACGTGATCAAGGCTACCGAGGCGTACGAAGGCTTTCTCAAGGCCGCGCTTGAGCTCTAAAGGAGATCTGAGATGAATGTATGGAGCAAGCTGCTCACCGCCCTGCGCGGTGGCGTCAATGAGGCGGGCGAGGCGGTAGTGGATAGCCAAGCGCTGCGCATTCTTGATCAGGAAATTCGCGATGCCGATTCCGAATTGCGCAAAGCCAAGGAGGCATTGGCTGAAATAATGGCCAAGCAGAAGTTGGCTGCTGAACGTGTCAACAAGGCAGCTAAAGCAATCAGCGAATACGAGCAGTATGCGTTGAAAGCGCTCGAGTCCGGTGACGAGCCGTTGGCCAAGGAAGTGGCCGCAAAGATTGCCAATCTTGAGGCTGAGCAGATCGCCGAGCGCGAGCAGGCCGATAATTACGCTGAGAGCGTGGCGCAACTGCGCAAGGCCGTCAGTCAGTCGGAAGCGCATATCAAGCGGCTCAAACAGCAGGTTGATACGGTCAAGGCCACGGAGAGTGTGCAGAAGGCCCAAATGGCCGTCGCGCAACGCTACGGCGGCTCCCAGGCCAAGTTGCACACCGCGGTTGAGTCGCTAGAGCGGATCAAGCAGCAACAGGCCGAGCGCGCAGCGAAGATGGAGGCAACGGCCGAGCTGGCGCAAGCGTCTAGCGTCGACGAATCACTTGACGCCAAATTGCGCGCCGCGGGGATCGTTGCCGACAACGCCAGTGCAGACAGCGTGCTCGCACGCTTGAAGGACAAAGCCAAGGGCTGATCCCGCCATCAGCGACTATGAGAGCTTGGTCGCGCGGAATTGGCGAGAGTCGCGGCACAACACAAGGATGTGATCGATGGATTTGTTCATACAGACTGCTTTGAGCTTTCCGGTGGTGCTACTCAGCTTCGTGCTGGGTATCGCCATTCTGTACTGGTGTGTGGCGGCCCTCGGTATGGTCGACGTGGACGTACTCGACGTCGAGATGGAGTCTTCTCTGGAAGATACGTCGTTTCAGCCGGAAGGCCTGGCTGGGCTGTTGCTCAAATTCGGTCTGTCCGGGGTTCCAGTCACGCTGGTGCTGACGCTGCTGTTCTTCTTTTCCTGGTTGTTCTGTTACTTCGCCCAGCTGTTGGTGCTGCGCTTCCTGCCGCTCGGCATTTTGCGTTACCCACTAGGCCTGGTGCTGACCGTGGTTGCGCTGCTGCTGGCAGTGCCGATCTGCGGCGCGCTTGTCCGTCCACTTCGCCCGCTGTTTCTGAAGCTTCATGCGCCCACTCATCGCTCGTTGCTCGGCCAGGTAGCTGTCGTGCGCAGCGGTACGGTTACGTCGAGTTTTGGCGAGGCCACTCTGGAGGATGGCGGTGCTGGGCTGATCCTGCGAGTCAGAGCGGATGAGCAGGTCGGGTTCAAGCGCGGTGATCGCGTGGTTCTGCTGGAGTACCTGGAGGCTGAGAATGCCTATCGGGTCATTACCGAAAGTGAATTCAAGGGCGTCTAAGCCCGCTTTTAAAAGGAGTTGATGTAATGAGCCTCGAACTGGTGATGCCTTTCCTGATCGGATTGGGCGTGTTCTTCCTCTTGATCATGGGCTTCTTTGTCCTGTTCAAAGCCTTCTATATCAAGGTCCCGCAAGGCACGGCACTGATCGTCAACGACATGTCGTCGATGCCCAAGGTCCACTTCACAGGCGCTCTGGTCTATCCGGTGATCTACAAAAAGGAGTTCATGAAGATCTCCTTGTTGACGCTGGAAGTCGATCGCCGCGGCAAGGATGGTCTGATCTGCCAGGACAACCTGCGCGCCGATATCACCGTCGCCTTTTATCTACGGGTAAACGAGACCCAGCAGGACGTGCTGAAGGTCGCCAAGGCGATCGGAGTGGATCGTGCCTCCGATCGTGCAGCGGTGAATGAGCTGTTCAATGCCAAGTTCTCCGAAGCGCTGAAGACCGTGGGCAAGCGCTTCGATTTCGTCCAGCTGTTCGAAGAACGCCAGAGCTTTCGTGACCGTATCGTTGAAGTGATCGGCAACGATCTCAATGGCTATGTGCTTGAAGACGTCGCGATCGATTACCTGGAGCAAACGCCCAAAAGCTCCCTGGACCCAAACAACATTCTAGATGCCGAAGGTATTCGCAAGATCACTCAGCTGACGGCTGCGCAGAACATCATCACCAACGACTTCGAGCGCAACGAAGAGTTGGCGATCAAGAAAAAGAACGTAGAAACCCGTGAGGCGACTCTGGCGCTAGAGCGTCAGGAGGCTGATGCGGTGGCTAGGCAGAAGCGGGAGATCGAGACCATTCGTGCGCGCGAGCATGCTGAAACGCTCAAGGTGCAGGAAGAGGAGCGGCTGAAAGCCGAGCAGGCCCGCATTCAAACCCAGCAGGAGCTGGATATCCGCGCCGAGAACCACCAGCGTGAAGTCGAGGTGGCGCAGCAGAACCGCCAGCGTGCCGTGGTCATCGAAGTCGAGAAAGTGACGCGTGCCAAGGATCTGGAGATCGTGGCCCGCGAGCGTGAAGTCGAATTGCAGCGAATCGAAAAGGAAAAGGCGCTGGAAGAAGAGCGCAAGAATATCGCTTCAGTCATTCGTGAGCGCGTTGCGGTCGAGAAAACCGTTGCCCAGGAAGAAGAACGCATCAAGGAAGTCCGCGAGGTTTCCGAGGCCGAGCGAATGAAACAGGTCGTGGTGCTCAATGCCCAGGCCGAGGCAGAGCAGGAGCTGGTACGTCAGGTCAAGCAGGCCGAGGCGGACGAAACGCGCTCCAAGCACAAGGCTGTGGAAATCAATACGCTGGCTCAGGCCGAACTGGAGGCAGCTGCCAAGCAGGCAGAAGCCAAGAAGAAGCTTGCCGAGGGCGTCGAAGCCGAGCGTGCGGCACCTGGCCTGGCTGATGCGCGCGTGCGTGAAGTCACCGCGGCAGCGAAGGAGAAGGAAGGGCTGGCCGAAGCACGCGTGCAGGCAGAGCAACTGATCGCAGCTGCCAAAGGCGAGCAGGAGAAGGGTTTGGCCGAGGCACGGGTGATTGAGGCCAAAGCAGGCGCCAAGGAAAAGGATGGCTTGGCCGAGGCCAAGGTGCTGGAAGAAAAACTCACTGCTCAGGCCCGCGGCGAGGAGCAGTTGGGCAGTGCCAAGGCCAAGGCGGCCCAGGATCTGGGTATGGCCGAGGCGCACGTGCTCTTGGAACGCTTGAACGCCGAGGCCGAAGGCTTGGGCAAAAAGTTCGGTGCACTGGACTCGCTCAGCGATGGCGCCCGTCAGCACGAAGAGTTCCGCATGCAGCTGGAGAAGAGCTTCGAAGAGGCGATGGCCTCGATCGCGGCGAACAAGGACATCGCCAAGGACCAGGCGGAAGTGCTGTCGGCAGCGCTGTCGAAGGCCAAGATCGAGATCGTCGGTGGCGAAGGCGACTTCTTCAATTCGTTCGCCAAGTCGTTGTCGGTGGGCAAGGCGATCGAAGGAGTGGTTGGCAAGAGTCCAGTAGTTCAGGACGTGCTGGCGCGCCTCCTCAACGGCCGCGCTGCCGAAGCCAAACCGGTGCGCGCTGACACCAGCGAAGTTTGATGATCCCAGGGCGCCTGCATCTAAAAAGCAGAGCGCCCGTTCTGGCTCACCTATTGAGCCGCTGCAGCAAGGAGTGTTTATGTCTGAACCCAGGGATTATCTGGAAATGTCCTTCCGCTCGATTCAGTGCTTTGCCAATGATGGCCGCCTGGACGTGAGCGAGCTGGGCGCACTGCTGGGCATCGCCGAGCGCGACGGTGATATCGATGAAAACGAAGCGCGCGTGCTGAAAAAGATCATCGAACGTATCCGGCCCGAGGAAATCGACCAGCCAATGCGCGACAAGCTCGCCGAGGTGGCCAAGAAAATCGGAGCTTGAGGCATCCTCCAGATCACCAGCCATTCGGCGTTCCCCGCTACTTAGTGCAGCCCTGTGCGACCGGGGCTCGTTGCTTGCAGACCGCATAGATTCAAGGAAGACCCATGATGTCGGACGTCCAAGCCGAAAATACCCAGGACATTCTCGATAAAGCCGTCGCGCAAGGCGGTGCTTACGAGGTGCTGCACAAGCGACTGCAGGAGCAGGGATTACGTCTTCGGCATATCACCGAGAGCTTGAACGAAGAGCGCCTGGAGGCCTTCGGCAGTAGCCGAATGGAGGTGGTGGGACGCGTCCGTATCCGTACCGAGAATAACTGCACTGCACGTGACATCGCCCAGGTCGGCGACAGCTTGCTGTTTGGCTACAACGTTTTTCTCGGGCTCAAGAAAGAAACCCGTGTCGAGGACGTATTTTCGATCTATCGATTGAGCGAGCAGGCCGAGGGCTACGAAGCCCAAGCCGTGTCGCTTGAGGGCAGCTTTCTTGCCCAGAGCAGCTTCGTAAACGACTTCAACGAGCTGTACACCTACTACAAAAACACCCGCTTGCTGCAGCTGATAGTGCGTGACGGCAAGCTGCTGGCCAGCTTCCAGATCGGCGAGCGGGTCACGGACATCCGGGTATTCCGCTGGTCAATCTCCAATGACGGCAAGGATGTCCGATACATCGACAACCGTGGCGAGCGCGATATCGCGTTGCCGGCACCATTCGATTTCGAATGGCAGAAGACTTCTCGTGAGATGGCGGTCAACGGCCGCCATCCGCATCTGAATATCCTCGACACATTGTTCGTCGAGACCATTGGCGGCGACCTGACCGTCAAGGTCGAAAACAATACTGACGACGGCCTAGGCATCTACCGTGAGGCGGTGCTGGACAAGACCCAGTCCCTCGACGATGCCCAGATCGAATACGCCAGGCTCGGTAGCCTGATCCTGCTCAAGGTGCTGCCGTATCGGGAAGAGCAGTGGCGCTATCTGGTCTTCAACAGCCTGACGCGCACGGTTGAGCGCCTTGATGCAATTGGGCTCGCCTGCGTTCAGTTGCCAGAAGACCATGGAATCATCTTCCCTGGCGGCTACTACCTGCAGAACGGAGAGTCGAAGGCATTCGAGCAGTCGATGGACGGCATGCGCTTCAAGCGCGCGGTGCGCTCACCTAACGGTGAAGATGTGCAGTACATCTTCTACCATCCGGAAGAAGGGCGATCGGCGTTATTTACCTACAACATGATCGACCGCCAACTGCAGAATCCGATCTTCGGTCATGGCTATGCCCGGCTCGAAGACGGGCGCATGGTGATCTTTTCCGCCGAAGGCAGTGAGCCCACACGCATTCACCCGATGCAAATCTGGCAGACGCCGTTCTGTACCGATGACTTCGCCGCTCGGCAGCCTGCGCGCAGCGGGTTTTTTGGGCGCATCGGCAACGCCGAGTTGGTGCGCGGCGTATCCGACCTTTTCAACCTGAGTCGCGAGATCGATGCGCCGCAGATATCGGTGCAGCGTTATACCCAACTCTGCCAGAACACCCGCCGTCTGTTCGATGCTTACCACTGGCTGGGCGATGCCCAGTGCCAGGGGCTTGCCCTGCTGCTGCGCGAGATTGCAGCGACCGGCGAGCTGGTGCTCGATGAATTCGAGAAGGTCGAGAGCATTCGTCAGCAATCGACCCGCGCGATGGCCGAAGCTCAAACTCGCCAGAAGGCGCTGCTCTCCGGGCTGCTGACCGACAGCTGGGACAGGGTGCAGCAGTTCGTCGAAGCGTTAAACGCAATCAACTCACATCGTGGCCAGCTGCTGACCATTCGTGACTACCGCTATATCGATGTCTCGCGCATCGATGCCATGGAGGCCGAACTGCTCGAGGCGCAGGAACGGGCCAGCTTGGCGACTTCGAGGTTCCTGGCCAGCGATGCGGCGCTCGAGCCTTACCTGCTGGAACTCAGTGACCTCGATGCGGTGGCGCAGAAGGCGGAAACCGTCACCCAGCTCAATGAGCCCTTGGCCGGCATGCAGGAGATGGCTGCAGGGCTGGACATGCTTTCGGGCCTGATGGCGTCGTTGTCGATTGATGATGCCACCGAGCGCACCCGCATCGTTGAATCGATTTCGGAAGTGTACGCACGTCTCAACCAGGCCAAGGCGCGAGCGGAGCAGCGCCGCAAGGGGCTCGGTTCGGCGGAAACAGTCGCCCAGTTCGGTGCTCAGTTCAAATTGTTCAGCCAGGGCATCACCAACGCTTTGGCCCAGGCATCGGACCCGGAGCGCTGCGACGAGCAGCTCTCACGTCTGCTGGTGCAGCTCGAGGAGCTGGAAAGCCAGTTCGGTGATCACGAACAGTTCCTCGGCGACATCCTGAGCAAGCGTGAGGAGTTGCTGGAGACCTTCGAGGCGCACAAGCAGAGCCTGCTTGATGACCGCCAGCGCCGCGCCCAGGGCGTTCTCGATGCTGCGTCGCGCATTCTCGACAGCCTCGGTCGCCGTACTGCCCGGCTGAACCAGACCGAGGAGCTCAACGCCTTCTTTGCCGCCGACCCGCTAATTCTCAAACTGCGTGAGATGGTGGGACGCCTGCGCGACCTCAAGGACAGCGTCAAGGCAGACGATGTGGAGGCGCGCCTGAAGAGCGCCCGCGACCAGGCGGTGCGGGCGATGCGCGACAAGAGTGAGCTGTTCGAGGCCGGTGGCAATGTCATCCGGCTGGGCCCGCGCCACCGCTTTAACGTCAACACGCAGGAGTTGGATCTGACCCTGCTGCCCCGTGGTGATCAGCTCTATCTGCACCTGACCGGGACCGATTTTCTCGAGCCGTTGCGTGATCCCGAGCTCGAAGCGTTACGCGAATTCTGGCAGGTGTCGCTGGAGTCGGAATCGGAAGCGTTGTACCGCGCCGAGTACCTGGCCGGCGAAGTGCTCGCCGCCGCAGATGGCGGACACGACGGCCTGGATATCAATAGCCTAAAGCAGCTACTCGCCGACCGTGAGGCGCTGACCAGGCGCATTCGAGATTTTGCCGCCCCTCGTTACCGGGAAGGTTACGAAAAGGGTATCCACGATCACGATGCGGCGCTGATCCTGGCGCGCCTGCTACCGCTTCGCGACAGCGCAGGGCTGCTTAGCCATACGCCGATGGCGCGAGGCACTGGCTGTTTTTTCTGGAACAGCGTCCAGGGTGAGGCCATTGCGTTGGAGTGGCCAGAGCGCGCCCGCACCAGTCGGCATATTCAGCAGCTCTTTGGTCGCCGTGATGGACTCGATCAGCTTGAGGCGGAAATCGCTTCGGCGATTGAGCGGTTCGCGGCCGACGAAGGGATGACGCTGCCGTCCGGGCTGCCAATAGACGCAGCGCGCTATCTCGTACAGGAGCTGGCTGGCGAACGCATCGAATTCGTCTTCAGCAAATACGCGCGCCAGCTGCTTGTCTCGCTGCAGGCAAAGCTGGAAGCGGCACGTGTCTGGGATGGCTATGTGCAGACATTGGAGCGCCTGCAGGCGCGCCCAGCGGCGCGGTGGGCGCTGGTGGACAACTGGTTGCAAGGACTCTGCGATCAGGGCGAGCTGTCCGACCTTGCTCGTTACATCCCCGAAGCAGTGGCGCTGGCTCTTTTGCCGGAGGGGCAGAGCAGGCGGGTCACTGAAGTGGATCTGCGTTTTGCTGTAGAAGAGCTGATGGGCAACCACCCACGCATTGAAGACCAGCGACTGATGCTGTCGCTGGATGACTATTTCGAGCGGCTCGAGAACCATCGCCGACGCTTCCTGCCACAACTTCGGCGTTATCAGGCCTTGCGTCAGGACGTGATCGGTCGTGAGCGTGAGGCGCTGCGCCTTAGCGAGTTCAAGCCACGGCCGCTGAGTTCTTTCGTGCGCAACAAGCTGATAAACGACGTTTATCTGGGGTTCATTGGCGACAACCTCGCCAAGCAGATGGGCACTGCAGGAGAGAACAAGCGCACCGATTTGATGGGGCTTTTGATGCTCATCTCGCCGCCTGGCTACGGCAAGACAACCCTGATGGAATATGTAGCCCATCGATTGGGGCTGATCTTCATGAAGATCAATGGCCCGGCGTTGGGCCACGAGGTTCGTTCGGTGGACCCTGCGCAAGCGCCCGATGCCACTTCGCGCCAGGAGCTGGAGAAGCTCAATCTGGCTCTGGAGATGGGAAACAACGTGATGCTGTATGTCGATGACATCCAGCACACCCATCCAGAATTCCTGCAGAAATTCATCTCGCTTTGCGACGGTACGCGGCGTATCGAAGGCGTCTGGAAGGGCAAGACCAAAACCTATGACATGCGTGGCAAGAAATTCTGCGTGATCATGTCCGGCAACCCCTATACCGAATCCGGTGACGTCTTCAAAATCCCTGACATGCTTGCCAACCGTGCGGATATCTACAACCTCGGCGATACGCTCGGAGGCATGCAGGAAGCATTCAGCCTCAGCTATATCGAGAATGCGTTGACCTCCAATCCGATCCTGGCGCCGCTGGCTACCCGCGACATGGCCGATGTCTACCGGCTGGTCGACAAGGCCCAGGGCAAGCCGTTCTCCGCCAATGAGCTGTCGTACAGCTACAGCGCCGCCGAGATCAACGAGATCACCGCTACGCTCGAACGCTTGATGCAGGTGCGCGATGTCGTAGGCAGGGTCAACCAGCAGTACATCGTCAGTGCCGCGCAGGCCGACCAGTACCGTAGCGAGCCGCCGTTCAAGTTGCAGGGCAGTTACCGCAACATGAACAAGATGGCTGAGAAGATCAGTTCGGTGATGAACCAGGCAGAGCTGTTGCAGCTGATCGCCGACCATTACCAGGGTGAATCGCAGTTGCTCACCACTGGTGCCGAGGAAAACCTGCTCAAGCTCGCTGAGCTGCGCGGCAATATGACGGACACTCAGGCCGAGCGCTGGGCGCAGATCAAGCGTGACTTCATGCGCAACAAGGCCATGGGCGGCAGTGACACCGATGTCGGGGGCCGCGTAGTCGCGCAGCTCAACGATCTGGTCGAAAGCGTGCGCGGGCTGAGCACGGGCAAGTCCGACCGTGATGAGGCGCGTATTCCCTGGGAGCAACTGATTAGCGGGCTGGATAATCTTGGTCGGCTAAGACCGCAGGTAGAAGTTGTCGCACCGCCTCAGCCAGCCGTACAGAAGCTGCTGGAGAATCTGGCCGACAGCCTGCAGAACAGTTTTCTGCCGCTGATCAAAACCATGGATAAGAAGATCGATATCGACTTGCGTACCCACCATCGGATGCTGGAGATATCCGCTCAACTGCGTGAGCTTGGCGAACATCTCGGCCAGGAGCAACGCAACGTCGAACCCCACGATGGAGTGCCGTGAAGCGAGCGCTCGGTGAGCTGCGCTTTCTGGCCGTATTGGCTGGAGGCATGGTGCTTGTGCAGCTCGCCAACAGCTTTACCGGCGGTGCGCTGAATGTATGGGGGTTGGTGCCGCGTCAGGTGCAGGCGCTGCCTGGCATTCTGATCGCGCCCTGGCTGCACGGCGGCTGGGCGCACCTGCTGAGCAACCTCAGCGGCCTCATGATTCTTGGGTCACTGGTGTTGCTGCGCTCCCGACGTGATTTCGTTCTGGCAAGCATTTTCATCATCGTCGGCAGCGGCGGGTTGGTGTGGTGCTTTGGTCGAACCGGCGTGCACATCGGCGCTAGTGGCTGGCTTTTTGGTTTCTGGGGGCTATTGCTCGCCCGTGCCTGGATCGACCGTAGCCTGCTTGACCTGTTGCTTGCGGGGCTCGTGTTCATTTTTTATGGCGGTTGGCTGTTCGGGCTATTGCCGCGTGACGGAGTTTCCTTCGAATACCATCTGGCCGGTGCGTCGTGCGGCGTGCTTTACGCTGTGCTGTCGCGTAACCGGCGCCTCTGACAAAAAGGACTTTGTGTGGATTCCAATCGACTTGACCAACAATTGCGCGACAGCTTGGCCGATCTGCGCCTGAGCAACGAAGAGCGCGACGAGTTGCGTCAGCTGGGCCGCGAGCTGACAGTTGACCAGATACGCTTCCTGCGTAATCGGGCTTTCGCCTTGGTGCGCGAGCTTAGCCGTGAGCCGGCGAACGTTGAGCCTGCGCTTAAATGGCTGGAGCAGGTGATCAAGACGCTCGACTCCTGCTCCACTCCAGTCAGGGTAGAGCAGGCCAGCGCACATTTCAGTCCGGGCGAGAGCTGCCGTCGCAAGATTCGCGACCTCTGCCGGCAGGCGCGCAAGAGCGTGGATATCTGTGTTTACACAATTTCCGATGATCAGCTCAGTGAGGAGATTCTGGCCTGCCACCTACGGGGCGTAACGGTGCGGGTAATCAGCGACAACGAGAAACAGTATGACGCGGGCAGCGACATCCAGTGGTTGCGCGATAAGGGCGTGCCGTTGCGTATCGACTCTGGCCCATACCACATGCATCACAAGTTCGCGCTATTTGACGGGCGCCTGCTCCTCAACGGCAGTTTCAACTGGACCCGTAGCGCGACCACCAGCAATGAGGAAAATCTGCTGGTGATCGATCATCCACAATTGCTGGCCGATTACGCGCGCGAATTCGAGAACCTTTGGGCGCGTTATGCGGACAATCGTTAACGGCGAAATCCGTCAAGTTGCCTGGTGCAGCCGCCATAAAATCTTCGCTGAACACTTTTTGTCGCGTGAGCGCGAGGCTTTCATGATCGCCCCGGCCGGATATTTACAAAGCTCCGCTTGGGCCTGTCAGGGCCTATCAGAAGAAGGGCGAATGGATTCTTGTGGAATCAAGTAAGGGTCGGTGATTTCAATTGCCAACCCGATCCTCCCACAGGCTCACGGCCAAATAATTCTGTAGACTCTTCGCCTTTCGTTCGCCGGATGCCCGCCATGGCGCTGCAAGCCACCCCTTACAAAGTTGAAATCAATCTCACCGATCTCGATCGTCATGTTTATCAAGATCTGCGCTTCACCGTGGCTCGTCATCCATCGGAGACTGAAGAGCGGATGGTCGCGCGGCTGATTGCTTATGTGCTCTGGTACGGCGAGCAGTTGGCCTTTGGCCGCGGGCTGTCGGATGTTGATGAACCCGCGTTGTGGGAAAAGAGTCTGGACGATCGCGTGCTGCACTGGATCGAAGTGGGTCAGCCTGACGCTGAGCGGATTACCTGGTGTTCGCGCCGCGCCGAGCGTTTCAGCCTAGTGGCCTATGGCAACCTGCGGGTCTGGCAGACCAAAGTGCTCGATAGCGTACGTACCCTGAAGAAAATCAACGTCGTGGCGGTGGGGCAGGAGGCGCTGGAGTCCGTTTCGCGTGATTTGCCTCGGTCGATTAGCTGGAGCGTAATGGTCAGCGAAGGCTCGATGTTCATTACCGATGAGCGCGGCCAGCACGAAGTGCCGCTGGAGTGGCTGATCGGCGAGCGCGGCTAGGCGCCAGCGATGATAGAGGAGGGCGCGACGGCCCTCCTATGTTGGCGTCAGGACTGCCAGAACTGCACGAAGGCGTTAAACGACATCACCACCCCAACCGCCGTGGCCACCATGGCCAGCAGGCCGAACACCAGCATCCAGGTCGGATGACGGTACTCGTTACCGACGATGCTCGGCTTCTTCGCCGCCCAGAGAATGCAGGCCAGTGCCAATGGCAGTACCAGGGCATTGAGCGTTCCGGCCACGACAAGCACCTTCACCGGTTGCCCCACCAGACTGTAGATCAGCGTCGAGCAGGCGATGAAGGCGATGACCATCCGCTGGTTGTGGCGCTGGATGCTTTCATGCAACGAGTACATGAAGGTCACGCTGGTATAAGCGGCGCCGATCACCGATGACACCGAGGCGGCCAGCAGCACTACACCAAAGATCTTGTAGCCGATGGTGCCCATCGAGTGGGAGAACACCGACGCAGCGGGGTTGCTCGGGTCGAGAGTCAGGCCCTGGGTGACGACACCGAGGGCTGCGAGGAACAGGCAGATGCGCACGACGCCGGTGGTGGCGATACCGATCACGGCCGCGCGGGTTACCAGTCTGACATTCTCTACACCGGTGATGCCGGCCTCGACCAGTCGATGGCCACCGGAGAACGAGATATAGCCTCCGACCGTGCCGCCTACCAATGTCACGATCGGCAGTAGCAGGATCAGCGGGTCGTCCGGGTTGAAGCTGCGACTCATGGCCTCCAGCAACGGCGGGTTCGATTGCAGCATGGCGTAGCCGATCATGCACAGCATCACCAGCCCGAGCACCTGCATCACCGAGTCCATTACGCCCTTGGCGTTGCGTAGCAGGAATATGCCGATGATCAGCACGGCGGCGATCAACGAGCCGATTATCGGTGGGATGCCGAAGATGACGTTCATTGCCAGGCCGGCGCCACCGATGTTGCCGATGTTGAAGGCTATGCCGCCTAGCACGATGAAGGCGGATATCAGATGGCCGACGCCGGGTATCACCCGGTTGGCGACGTCTTGGCCGCGCAGGTTGGCAACGGTGATCACCCGCCAGATATTGAGCTGGGCACCGATGTCGATGAGCAAAGAGATCAGGATTGCGAAGGCGAAACTCGCCAGATACTTCTCGGTGAACAGCGACGTTTGGGTTAGAAACGCGGGTCCGATGGACGAGGTGGCCATGATGAAAATGGCGCCGCGTAGGACGTTGCGCTGAGCGGGAGTGCCGCGTTCGGCTTGTGTGGCTTGCATTGGATACCTTCTTTTTCTTGGCGTTGGGGCAGGTAGAAATGCGCCCGGGTCATACCCGGCAATGTTGTTCTTGTAGGAATAACTGGCTGCTGGTCAGCGGTTTCTTATGAGCGACTACCGCCACTGTGCGAGCAGTTCGCGATGCGCCCGTTGCGCGGCCTCCAGTGCGATCGGTTTGAGCCTTAGCGAGGTGCCGGGCAGGCACTGCGCCAGCTGGGCCACAGCTGCAGGTGTCAGCGCGCCGAGACGTGGATAGCCGCCGATCGTCTGGCGGTCGTTGAGCAGGATGATCGGCTGTCCATCGGCCGGAACCTGGATCGCGCCGAGCGGGACGCCCTCGGAAATCATTGATGAGCGTGCGCTGTGCAGTACGGGGCCGCGCAAGCGCACGCCCATGCGATCGGCTCGTTGATCGACCGTCCAGTCGCTGTTGAAGGCATCGAACAGGCTCTGGCCGCTGAAATCGCCAAACTGCGCACCGAGCACGACCGCGAGGCTCGGCCTCGAAAGCGGGGTGACGGTTTGCGCGGGCAGCTCCCGGGAAGTGTCAGAAGCACCGCCGAGCCAGTGCAAGCGGTTACCCTCGGTCAACGCTTGGCCGTCACCGGTCAAGCCGCCAAGCTGCTCGCGCCGCACCGTGGCGCAGCTCCCCAGCACCGGTGTCGCCTGAAAGCCGCCTGGCGCAGCGAGATAGGCGCGAACGCCTCGCTTCGGATGCGTGAAGGTAAGCAGCTGACCCTTACGGACCTCGAAGCTGCGTCCCGGCGCGATGGCCTCGTCATCGAGCGCGGCGCCGAGATCGGCACCGCAGATCGCCAGGCAGGTATCGGTTTGCGCGCGAAGGCTGAAATTCCCCAGCGTGATTTCCACCGTCGCGGCCTGCACCGGATTGCCAAGCAGCCAGTTGGCCCAGCTGTGGGAAATCCAGTCCACCGGGCCGCCCTGGGTAACGCCGAGGTGGCGGACGCCCATACGGCCGCCGTCCTGCAGGCTGGCCAATGCACCGGCGCGTTCGATAAGCAGGCTCATGCAGTGGTCTCCTCGAAGGGCCTGTCGTCACCGCCCAGGCGGACGAATTCGGCGCGCTCGATGGGCACAAAACGCACCCGGTCCCCTGGTTGCCAGAGGCTGTAGCCGTCGAGCTCGCGGTCGAACAGACGAACCGGGCTGCGCCCGATCAGATTCCAGCCGCCCGGTGAAACCAGTGGATAGATCGCCGTCTGCCGATCGGCGATGCCCAGACTTCCCGCCGGCACCTGCTTGCGCGGTGTGGCCAGGCGCGGGCTGGCCAGACGTTCGTCCACCAGTCCGAGAAAGGCGAAGCCCGGTGCGAAGCCCAGGGCGAATACCTGATAGATATGCGCGCTGTGTTGCTCGATCACGCCGGCTACACCGAGCCCGCTGCGTTTGCCCAATGACTCAAGCTCTGGACCGACGCTGGCGTCGTACCACACCGGTATATCGTGCTGGCGAGCACTTTCGGCAGCGGCCGGCTGCAGACCTTCAAGTGCCTGATGAAGATGCTGGCGGGCCTGCTGATCGTTCAGTCGGGTCAGGTCGTAATGCACCAGCAGGGTGGTGTAGGAAGGCACCAGATCGATCAGTGCCGTGCCGAAGGCGTCGTGCACCCGCTGACTGGCGGCGAGCATCCACGGCATATTGTCCTCGTCGATATGCTCGAACAGGCGCAGCACCAAGCTGTCGACGCCGACCACTTCGATCCGCGGCTTCATGCGGGAAGTGCCTGCAGCGCCTGGCGGATGCGCTGTACGGCGGCAACGGAGCCGGCATTGTCGCCATGCACGCAGAGGGTGTCGGCCTGCAGAATCAGCGTGCTGCCATCGCTCGCTGTCAGGGGTTCGCCCTTGGCCAAGCGCAGGGCCTGGTCGGCAACGGTGTCTGCATCGTGGTGGACGGCGCCTGGCAGGCTGCGCGAAACAAGCATGCCGGCGGCGTCGTAGGCACGGTCGGCGAACACTTCAAACCACAGGGTGATGCCCATTTCTTCCGCCAGCGCCTGGCTCGTGCTGTTGTCGCGGGTGGACATCAGCATCAGCGGCAGATTGGTGCTGTAGGCCTTGATGGCGCTCATGACCGCGCGCAGCAGTTCGGGCTGGCGCATCATGTCGTTGTACAGCGCACCGTGCGGTTTGACGTAGCGAACCTGCGTGCCTTCGGCGCGACAGATGCCGTCGAGCGCGCCGATCTGATAGAGCAACATGTCCTCCACTTCGGCGGGGCTGCAGGCCATGGAGCGGCGGCCGAAGCCGACCAGATCCGGATAGGCTGGATGGGCGCCAATGCGCACATCATGCTGTTTGGCCAACGCGACCGTGCGCCGCATGATCTGCGGGTCAGAGGCGTGGAAGCCACAGGCTATGTTGGCGCAGTCGATGAACGGCATCACCTCGGCATCCAGGCCCATGGTCCAGGCGCCGAAGCTTTCCCCTATATCGCAATTGAGTAAGAGACGACTCACGATGGCTGCTCCTTTCGAAATGGACTGGTGCGTTTGCGGCAGCGTTGAGGGTCGATACACTGATAAAGTATCGATAAATTATCAACGTATTTCTTCCGTCGGCCGTCTGAAGTGCCTGAGCGGACATTGCTGTATCCTTGCCCGCCACATCGATACGAACGGCGCTGCCGCTTCATCAATCAGGAACTCAAGATGGTTGACGCCAAAAGCCCCCGTCCGTTGCGATCTTCGATCGTCGCTTCGGCGCACCTCGCCGAGCAGTCCCAGGAACTGTCCGAGCTCGAGTACGGCATCATTGTCGCCAGCGCCGCGTTGATGCGCTGGATGGAGCGTTGCATGCAGGCCTGCGGCACGGTGGAGATGAACGCGCTGGACGTCATGGTGCTGCACAACCTCACCAGTCGAGGGCGCGCCAAGCGACAGGCGGACATCTGCCTGCTGCTCAACGTGGAAGACACGCACACCGTGACCTACGCGCTGAAGAAGCTCGGCAAACTCGGCCTGGTGGAAGGCGCGAAGCAGGGCAAAGAGATGTTCTATCGAACTACCGACAAGGGCCGCGCGCTCTGCCAGGAATACGCCGACATCCGCCGCGAATGCCTGATTGCCTCGTTCGAGAACCTCAATATCGACCCTGACGAGATCCACCGCCTGGCAGGCATGCTGCGCGCCATGTCCGGCTTGTACGATCAGGCCGCACGAGCGGCCACCTCCCTGTAATCCGTTTCACCGAGTCTGGAATCCGACGATGCGTATCGAACCCCGCCCCTTGCCCGAGCAGATGCCCGACCTTGGCGACCTGCCGCCGTTGCTGCAGCGGCTCTATGCTGCCCGGGGCGTGGCCAGCGCGGCGGAGCTGGACAAGGGACTGGCACGGCTGATCCCTTATAAGCAGCTCAAGGGTATCGATGCGGCGGTGGAACTGCTGGTCGAGGCGCTGGAGAAGCGCCAGCGCATCCTGTTCGTCGGCGACTTCGATGCCGACGGCGCCACGGCCAGCACTGTCGGCGTGCTCGGGCTGCGCCAGCTGGGTGCCGCCCATGTCGATTACCTGGTGCCCAATCGCTTCGACTATGGCTACGGTCTGACGCCGGAAATCGTCGCCGTCGCGCTGCAGCGCGAGCCCGATCTGTTGGTGACCGTGGATAACGGCATTTCCAGTGTCGACGGCGTGGCGGCGGCAAAGGCGGCTGGTTTGAAGGTGCTGGTGACCGACCATCACCTGCCGGGCCACGAACTGCCGGCGGCGGATGCCATCGTCAACCCCAATCAGCCTGAGTGTGCCTTTCCCAGCAAGTGCATCGCCGGTGTCGGGGTCATCTTCTACGTGCTGCTGGCCCTGCGCGCGCGCCTGCGTGAGCTGGACTGGTTCATCCGTCAGGGCTGGGCCGAGCCGAACCTGGCTGAGCTATTGGATCTGGTGGCGCTAGGCAGTGTCGCCGACGTGGTACCGCTGGATGCCAACAATCGCATCCTGGTCCATCAGGGATTGGCGCGGATTCGCGCGGGGCGCGCGAGGGCGGGCCTGCGGGCGATTCTGGAGGTCGCCGGGCGCGACCATCGGCGCATCACCTCTACCGACCTTGGCTTCATTCTCGGACCGCGGCTCAACGCGGCCGGGCGGCTGGATGACATGTCGCTGGGCATCGAATGCCTGCTCTGCGAGGACGAGGCACTGGCGCGCGATATGGCGGTCCAGCTCGATGAGCTGAACAAGGACCGCAAGAGCATCGAGCAGGGCATGCAGCGCGAGGCGCTGGCGCAGCTCAAGGATTTGCCGCTGGAGGACCTGCCGTTCGGCCTGTGCCTGTTCGAGGCAGACTGGCACCAGGGCGTGATCGGCATCCTGGCGTCGCGCCTGAAGGAGCGCTATCACCGTCCGACCATCGCCTTCGCCGATGCTGGCGACGGGCTGCTCAAAGGCTCGGCGCGTTCGGTGCCGGGCTTTCACATCCGCGATGCGCTGGATGCGGTTGCCGCCAAGCATCCCGGCTTGATCAGCAAGTTCGGCGGGCATGCCATGGCGGCCGGGCTATCGTTGCCGCAAGCCAATTTTGGCGCCTTTGCCGCTGCGTTCGACGCCGAAGTGCGCCGCCAGCTGTGCGAGGACGATCTCACCGGCCGGCTGCTCACCGATGGCCAACTCAGCGTTGAGGAGTTCCACCTGGAACTGGCCCGCGCGCTGCGCAACGCCGGGCCCTGGGGGCAGCACTTCCCCGAGCCGATGTTCCATGGTGTGTTCCAGCTGGTGCAGCAGCGCCTGGTTGGCGAGCGCCATTTGAAGCTGGTACTCAAGAGTGAATGTGGCTCGCTGACCCTTGATGGCATCGCCTTCAATATCGACCGCGAAATCTGGCCGAACCCGACGGTGCGCTGGGCCGAACTGGCCTACAAGCTGGACGTCAACGAGTACCGTGGCCAGGAAAGCGTGCAGCTGATGGTGGCGCATATCGCCCCGCGCTGACTGCCCCTTCGCCGGTCGATGATAGGCCGGCTGAATCCAGCGCCATTCCCCGTCAAGACGTCTGATTGTTGCCCGCGGCCATGGAGCCTAGAGTGGCTGGACAACAACAGCGCCATGCGGGAATCCGAAATGAGCGACACGACCGTCCATCACCGTGCCTGTCATCTGTGCGAAGCCATCTGTGGTCTGACCATCCAGACCGAAGGCGAACGAATCCTCTCGATCAAGGGCGACCCCCTCGACAGCTTCAGTCGCGGCCATATCTGTCCGAAGGCTGTCGCACTGCAAGACATCCAGAACGACCCTGACCGGCTGCGCCACCCGATGCGTCGCTGCGGCGATGAGTGGCAGGCAATCAGCTGGGAGGAAGCCTACGAACTGGTCGCCGATCGCCTGGCTGAGATCCGCGAGCGCCACGGCGCCAATGCCGTGGCCATCTACCAGGGCAACCCGAGCGTGCACAACTACGGGCTGATGACCCACAGCAATTACTTCCTCGGCTTGTTGAAGACGCGCAACCGCTTTTCCGCGACCTCGGTCGATCAGCTGCCGCATCACCTGACCAGCCATCTGATGTACGGCCACGGCCTGCTATTGCCCGTGCCGGATATCGACCACACCGATTTCATGCTGATCCTGGGCGGCAACCCACTGGCCTCCAACGGCAGCATCATGACCGTGCCCGACGTGGAGAAGCGGCTGAAGGCGATCCGTGCCCGGGGCGGCAAGCTGGTGGTGGTCGACCCGCGCCGCAGCGAGACTGCGGCCATCGCCGATCAGCACCTGTTCGTACGTCCGGGGCAGGATGCCGCACTGTTGTTCGGCCTGCTCAACACCCTGTTCGAGGAAGGGCTCACGCGTAGCACCGAACTCCCGCTGGACGGCATCGAGGAGGTGCGCACGGCGATCGCCGCGTTTACCGCCGAGGCGATGAGCGCCCGTTGCGGTATTCCGGCCGAGCAGATCCGCCAGCTGGGGCGGGATTTCGCTGCGGCGGACAAGGCGGTCTGTTATGGACGCATGGGCGTTTCGACCCAGGCCTTCGGTACGCTCTGTCAGTGGCTGGTGCAGCTGATCAACCTGGTCACCGGCAATCTCGATCGCGTCGGCGGCGCGCTGTGCACCGAGCCTGCGGTGGATCTGGTGGAAACCACCACGGGCGGGCATTTCGCCGCCTGGCGCAGCCGGATTTCGCAGCTGCCCGAGTACGGCGGCGAACTGCCGGTAGCGGCACTGGCCGAGGAGATGCTTGAGCCCGGGGAAGGGCAGGTGCGTGCATTGATTACCGTGGCCGGCAATCCGGTGCTCTCCACGCCCAACGGACGCAAGTTGGAGCAGGCGCTGGATGGGCTGGAGTTCATGCTCAGCGTCGACTTCTACATCAACGAGACGACCCGCTACGCCGACCTCATCCTGCCGCCGACCGCACCGCTGGAGCACGATCATTACGACGCGACATTCAATCTGCTTGCCGTGCGCAACGTTACCCGCTTCAACCAGCCGGTGCTGCCCAAGCCCGATGGCGCGCTGCACGACTGGGAAATCTTCATCGGACTGGCCAAGGCCTACGCGGTGCGGGTGGGTGTCGAGCTGAAGCCGACCATGCCGCCGCAGCAGATGATGGACCTGGCGCTGCGCCATGGGCCATACGGCGACAAGTCCGAGCGCAAGCTAAGCCTGGCCGCCCTGGAGGATTATCCCCACGGGCTGGATCTCGGGCCGCTCAAGCCAAACTTGGCGCGGCGCTTGAAAACGCCGAACAAGCGTATCCAGGCCGCGCCGACGCTAATGCTAGACGACCTGCAGCGCTTCGCCGCACAGCCTCAGGCGGGTGCCGACGAGCTGTTGCTGATCGGCCGCCGCCATGTACGCAGCAACAATTCCTGGATGCACAACTACCAGCGACTGGTGAAGGGCAAGCCGCGTCATCAGCTGCTGATGAATCCTGCGGACATGGCTGCTCGGACTTTGCAGGATGGTCAGCGGGTGCGCGTGCATTCGCGGGTCGGCGTGGTCGAGGTGGAGGCGCTGGCCAGCGAGGAAATGATGCCCGGCGTGGTCAGCCTGCCCCATGGCTGGGGGCACGCCCGTCCTGGCGTGCAAATGGATATCGCGCGGCAGCAGCCGGGCGTCAGCAGCAATGACCTGACCGATGAGCGTGAGCTGGACGTCTCCGGCAACGCGGCGCTCAATGGTGTGTCGGTGCAGGTCAGCGCCGCCTGAGGTTGACAGCTCCACCAATGTCGCGCTGGGCATGAGCGGCGAAACGGTCTCTACTCATGGATGTCCAATTTGCATCCACGACAGAAGAGGCCGTCATGTCCCAGCTTTTCCAGCCGCTTACCCTTCGCCAGCTCAAACTGCCCAACCGGATTGCCGTATCGCCCATGTGCCAGTATTCGGCGAAGGCCGGAATGGCCAACGACTGGCATCTGGTGCATCTGGGCAGTCGAGCCGTCGGTGGCGCCGGACTGGTGATCATCGAGGCGACGGCTGTCAGCCCTGAGGGACGTATTTCGCCGGACGACCTGGGTATCTGGTCCGACGAGCATGTCGAGCCACTGCGCCGTATCACCCGCTTTATCGAGGCGCAGGGCGCGTTCGCTGGCGTGCAGTTAGCCCATGCCGGGCGCAAGGCGAGCACCTGGCGGCCCTGGCTCGGCAAGCATGGCAGCGTACCGATTGCCGCGGGTGGCTGGACTCCGGTCAGCCCTTCGACCATCGCCTTCTCACCGGAGCATGCCGTGCCCACGGCTTTGGATGAGGCCGAAATTGCAGGCATTGTGCAGGCGTTCGTCGATGCGGCGGAGCGTTCGCTTGCGGCCGGGTTCAAGGTCGCCGAAGTGCATGCGGCACATGGCTACCTGCTGCATCAGTTCCTTTCGCCGCTGTCCAATCAGCGCCAGGACCAATACGGCGGCTCGTTCGACAACCGTATCCGCCTGCTGCTGGAGGTTACGGCTGCCGTGCGCCAGGTCTGGCCTGAGGAATTGCCGCTGTTCGTCCGCCTCTCGGCGACCGACTGGGTCGACGATGGTTGGAACGCCGACGAAACCGTCGAGCTTGCGCGGCGGCTCAAGAATGTCGGTGTCGACCTGATCGATGTGTCATCCGGCGGCACCGCGGCCAACGCCGATATCCCGGTTGGGCCCGGCTACCAGACCCAGTTCGCCGAGCGCGTGCGCAAGGAAGCGGGTATCGCCACCGGAACGGTCGGCATGATCACCGAAGCGGTGCAGGCCGAGCACATCCTGCGCACCGGTCAGGCCGATCTGATTCTGCTCGCCCGCGAACTGCTGCGCGATCCGTACTGGCCGCTGCATGCCGCCGAAGACCTGCGCGACAACTCCGTGGCCTGGCCGGCGCAATATGTGCGTGCCGCGCATCGCGATACGCCGATTCGCCAAGTGCCTGAGTCGGTTGACTGAGCACTCGGTCCAATCCTGATTCAATCCGTTTGGGGACTTCGATGAAAACCAGTGACCTTCTCGATCAACTGCTAAGGTCCGGTCAGGACCTGTTGCAGAAGCAGCAAGCTTCGGTGTCGCGTTCGACACCCTCGAAAAGCGGTGGCTCGCTCGGCGATATGCTCTCAGGCGTCGGCGGTCCGCTTGGCAGCATTCTTGGTGGCGGCGGTGCCGGAAAAGGTGCGTTGGCGACCGGGGCGCTCGGCATGCTGCTGGCGAGTCGGAGTGGGCGCCGGATGGGTGCCAAGGCAGTCACCTATGGTGGTCTCGCAGCGCTTGGCGTACTTGCCTATAAAGCCTATGGCAACTGGCAGGCACAGCAAGGAGTTGCGGCGCAGCCTGACGCGTCTCAGCCTGAACCCAAGACTGTGGATCGGCTGCCGCCCGATCAGGTCGAGGAACACAGCCGAGGCATCCTCAAGGCGCTGGTCGCGGCGGCCAAGGCGGACGGTCACGTCGACGATCAGGAACGCAAAATGATCGAAGCCGAACTGGCCCAGCTGACTGAAGATCCAGAGTTGCAGCATTGGCTTGAGGCCGAGCTGAACAAACCACTGGACCCGGTCGACGTGGCGGCTGCTGCCACCACCCCTGAGATGGCATCGGAAATGTATCTGGCCAGCGTGTTGATGGTCGACGAGGAGCAGTTCATGGAGCGCGCCTATCTGGATGAACTTGGCCGCCAGCTAAAGCTTGATCCTCAGCTGAAGGCCGAGCTGGAAAGCCAGGTTCGCGGCGTTTCCGGCTGATATCAGAGGTTGTGGTCTGCACCTCGCGCTTTCGTTTCATGCTGGTCAATTTGCTTGACATTCGCCGTGCCGACGGTCCCGCGTGGGCTGTCAGCCGCGGTCAGCTGCGCTATAATCGCCGGCTTTTCGCACCGTCCGATTGAGAGCTGCCTACTTATGGAAATCAACCCGATCCTCAACAGCATCAAGGACCTGTCCGAGCGCACCCTGTCAATTCGGGGGTATCTTTGACTACGATCAGAAGCATGATCGCCTCGTCGAAGTAAACCGCGAACTCGAAGACCCTAACGTCTGGAACAATCCCGAATACGCCCAAAACCTGGGCCGCGAGCGCGCCACCCTGGCGCAGATCGTCGAAACCATCGACGACCTCGACGGCGGTCTGGCCGATTCCCGCGACCTGCTCGACATGGCGGTCGAAGAAGATGATCAAGGCGCCGTTGATGATGTGGCCGCCGAGTTGGACCGTCTGCGCGGAATCCTCGAAAAGCTGGAATTCCGCCGCATGTTCAGCCACGAGATGGACCCGAACAACTGCTATCTGGACATCCAGGCCGGTTCCGGCGGCACCGAGGCGCAGGACTGGGCCAACATCCTGCTGCGCATGTACCTGCGCTGGGCCGACAAACGCGGTTTCAGTGCCGAGATCGTCGAACTGTCCGAGGGCGAAGTCGCTGGTATTAAGGGCGCTACCGTTCATATCAAGGGTGAGTACGCTTTTGGCTGGTTGCGTACCGAGATCGGTGTGCACCGCCTGGTGCGCAAGAGCCCGTTCGACTCTGGCGCGCGTCGCCACACCTCGTTCTCGGCAGTGTTCGTCTCGCCCGAGATCGACGACAGGGTCGAGATCGAGATCAACCCGGCCGACCTGCGCATCGATACCTACCGCTCCTCCGGTGCCGGTGGTCAGCACGTCAACACCACCGACTCGGCAGTGCGTATCACCCACGTACCGACCAACACCGTAGTGGCCTGTCAGAACGAGCGTTCCCAGCACGCCAACAAGGACACCGCCATGAAAATGCTGCGGGCCCGGTTGTACGAGCAGGAAATGCAAAAGCGCAATGCGGCGTCCCAGGCGCTGGAAGACACCAAGTCCGATATCGGCTGGGGCCATCAGATCCGCTCGTATGTGCTTGATGACTCGCGCATCAAGGATCTGCGCACTGGCGTGGAACGTAGCGACTGCAACAAGGTGCTGGACGGTGACCTCGACCAGTACTTGGAAGCCAGTCTGAAGCAAGGCCTGTAAGCCTTGCCGGGCACAGTGGTGGAATGACCGTAGACTGGGCTTTGGCCCGCCGTGACAGGGCAATGCGGCGGTGGGCTGAAGCCCGCCCTGCTTGAGTTCCACGTGTCAGATGTAGGGTGGGCTTCAACCCACCAAAATAGGGCAGGTCCCTGGTGGGCTGAAGCGAAACGCCTTCCGGCGCACCCTACCCAGGATTCATTCATTTCGATTCCAGGCATTTGAAACCATGAGCGAACAACCGCTGAACCAGCACGCCGTCCAAGAGGAAGAAAACAAGCTGATTGCCCAGCGCAAGGAAAAGCTTGCTGCCGTGCGTGAGCAGGGCAATGCCTTCCCCAATGACTTCCGCCGCGACCGCTATGCAGGCGACCTGCAGAAACAGTACGCCGAGAAGACCAAGGAAGAGCTGGAAGCGGATGCCATCCCGGTCAAGGTCGCCGGGCGCATCATGCTCAACCGCGGTCCGTTCATGGTGCTGCAGGACATGAGTGGGCGCATCCAGGTCTACGTCGATCGCAAGACGCTGCCAGCCGATCAGGTCGAGGCGGTAAAGCACTTCGATCTGGGCGACATCATCGCCGCTGAGGGCACGCTGGCGCGTTCCGGCAAGGGTGACCTTTACGTCTACATGAGCAGCGTGCGTCTGCTGACCAAGTCGCTGCGTCCGCTGCCGGACAAGTTTCACGGCCTGACCGACACCGAGCAGCGCTACCGCCAGCGCTATGTCGACCTGATGGTCAACGAGGAAGTCCGCGAGACATTCCGCGTGCGTTCCCAAGTCATCGCGCATATCCGCAAGTTCCTCGCTGAGCGTGACTTCCTCGAAGTGGAAACGCCAATGCTGCAGACCATTCCCGGCGGCGCCGCGGCCAAGCCGTTCGAGACCCACCACAACGCGCTGGACATGCCGATGTTCCTGCGTATCGCGCCGGAGTTGTATCTCAAGCGTCTGGTCGTCGGTGGCTTCGAGCGCGTATTCGAGATCAACCGCAACTTCCGTAACGAAGGCGTTTCGACCCGGCATAACCCTGAGTTCACCATGCTCGAGTTCTACCAGGCCTACGCCGATTACGAAGACAACATGGACCTGACCGAGGAGCTGTTCCGCGAGCTGGCCCTGGCGGTACTCGGCAGCACCGACGTGCCGTATGGCGACAAGGTGTTCCATTTCGGCGAACCGTTCGTGCGGCTTTCGGTGTTCGACTCGATCCTCAAGTTCAACCCCGAAATCTCCGCCGATGATCTCAACGACCTGGAAAAGGCCCGCGCCCTGGCCAAGAAGGCCGGCGCCAAGTTGTTCGGCCACGAAGGCCTGGGCAAGCTGCAAGTGCTGATTTTCGAGGAGCTGGTCGAGCACAAGCTGGAACAGCCAACCTTCATCACCGAATACCCGTTCGAAGTCTCGCCGCTGGCGCGCCGTAACGACCGCAACCCCAATGTCACCGATCGCTTCGAGCTGTTCATCGGTGGTCGTGAAATCGCCAACGCCTATTCCGAGCTCAACGATGCCGAGGATCAGGCCGAGCGTTTCCACGCGCAGGTGGCGGACAAGGACGCCGGCGACGACGAAGCCATGCATTTTGACGCCGATTTCGTCCGCGCTTTGGAGTACGGCATGCCGCCGACCGCTGGCGAGGGTATCGGTATCGACCGTCTGGTGATGCTGCTGACCAACTCGCCGTCGATCCGCGACGTGATCCTCTTCCCGCACATGCGACCGGAAGTCTGATCCACTGGCTGTGAAGGTCACCAACCCGCAGTGTGCTGGCGCAGGCATCTGCGGGTATAACCTCAACGGTACGGATCATCCGTGAAGAGGTAGCGATGAATACCCGTAACAACCTGGACGAATACCAGAGCATCGTGCGTACGCTGTCCGACCGCATCGTCGAGGCACAAACCCCGGTGCGCGTGCTGGATGCGGTCAAGTGGGACGAAAACACCCGCCAAGGCTTCTTCGCCGCCCAAGGGCGCGAATTGCCGAAGATCGATCGCGGTTATTACGAGGGCCGGCCACTGGCCTTCGATTCCAGCGCGAAGAAACAGGAATTCCAGGACATCGAGCGCGACATCACCCGCCAGCTCGGCCAGTTCAACCCGGTCGGGCAGATCATGCGGCGTATGTGCAAGGAATACCGCATGGTGATTCGCATGCTCGAGGCGCGTGGCACGCCGGACTTCGGCATGATCTCCCAGGAGCTCTACGGCGCGGCATCCGATGCCTTTCACGCGGGCGACCCGACCCTGGCCGATCTCGGCCTGATGCTCTCCGACTATCTGAACAACATCGCTGACCGTGGCGACCTGCGCGACGAACCGAAGAACCTCTCTGCGCCGCAGGCCGTCGAGCTGCTGCAGAAGCGCCTCGATATTGTGTTCGGCGAAGGCGAGGGCGTGATCCGCGTATTCGAATCCGACGGCATCCTCGCCGATGCAGCGGCCGGCGCCGACTACATCAAGATCCGCAGCGATGCGATGTTCAACGAGCGCGACGTGCGTGCACTGGAAGTCCATGAAGGCCTGGTGCATGTTGGCACCACGCTCAACGGCCAGAACCAGCCGATCTGCACCTTCCTGGCCAAGGGGCCACCATCGTCCACGGTGACTCAGGAGGGCCTGGCGATTCTGATGGAAGTGATCGCCTTCGCCTCCTACCCGACGCGCTTGCGCAAATTGACCAACCGCACCCGCGCCATTCACATGGCCGAGGAGGGCGCGGATTTTCTCGACGTATTCGCCTTCTTCCGCGAGCAGGGCTACGGCGACGATGACTGCTACAGCAACGCCAGTCGAGTGTTCCGCGGCTCGACACCCGATGGCCTGCCCTTCACCAAGGATCTGTCCTACCTGAAGGGCTTCATCATGATCTACAACTACATCCAGCTCGCCGTACGCAAGGGTCAGCTTGAGCAGATCCCGTTGCTGTTCTGCGGCAAGACCACGCTGGAGGACATGCGCACCCTGCGCCAGCTGGTGGACGAAGGCATGGTGGTACCGCCCAAGTACCTGCCGCAGCAGTTTCAGGATCTCAATGCGCTGTCAGCCTGGATGTGCTTCTCCAACTTCTTGAATCACCTGAGCCTGGATCGCATCGAAGCCGACTACGCGAACATTCTCTGATCCTGGATAACCGACACCTCTCACGCAAGGAAGCGTAACGATATGGAAAACCCCGTCTTTGCCCGACGTGCGAGCCCTATGGATCGCACGCTCTCGCCCGCCGCCTACAACCTCGTCATCGGCCTCACGCTTTGCTGGGGCTTCTGGGTCAACTGGTGGATGGTCGGCAACATCCCCGTCGAGTCCATTCGCAGCATTCACCCATGGCTGTTTTTCGGTGGCTATTTCGCCAGCTGCCTGACCGGCGCTTGGTTATTTCATAGCTCGAACAAGCCCTGGGTGAGTTTCCTCGGTTACAACCTGGTGGTGGTGCCGTTCGGACTCATCGTCAACCTGGTGGTCAGCCGCTACGACGCGGCGCTGGTGCATAAGGCCATCCGCATCACTGCGTTGGTCACTCTGGGCATGATGGTGCTGGGTACGCTGTTTCCGAGGTTCTTCGCGAGCATCGCCAGTGCACTGACGGTGGCGTTGCTGCTGGTAATCGTCGTCGAACTGGTCGAGCTGTTCATCCTCGGCATCCACCATGGCGTGATCGACTGGATCGTCGTGCTGATCTTCTGCGGCTATGTCGGCGTCGACTGGGGGCGGGCAAACCAGATTCCCAAAACCCTGGACAACGCCATCGACAGCGCCGCGGCGCTCTATATGGACATCATCAACCTGTTCCTGCGTATCCTGCGCATTCTCGGGCGCAAATAGGCGAGGGCAGGCCGAGGCCGCTCTCGCCGCGCTGCAATCACAGGATCAGGAGCTCCCCGTGTCCAGTCACGCACTCGAATACGAAATCCTTGGCCAGTCCGCGCAGAGCGTGGAAATCATCCTCGATCCCGGTGAGACGGTGATCGCCGAGGCCGGCGCAATGAACTACATGACCGATGGTGTGCGTTTCGAGGCGCGCATGGGTGATGGCTCCAGCAGCGGCGTACTCGGCAAGCTGTGGGGCATGGGCAAGCGGATGATCACCGGCGAGTCGCTGTTCCTCACGCATTTCACCAATCAGGGCAAGAGCAAGGCCCGCGTGGCCTTTGCTGCGCCATATCCCGGTACGGTAGTGCCGGTGGACCTCGCGGCAATCGGTGGGCAGCTGATCTGCCAGAAGGACGCCTTTCTCTGTGCGGCCTATGGCACGCGTATCGGCATCAGCTTCAGTAAACGCATCGGCGCCGGCTTTTTCGGAGGTGAGGGATTCATCCTGCAGCGTCTGGATGGCGATGGGCTGGCCTTCGTACACGCGGGCGGTACGGTGATCCGCAAGGAGCTGAACAACGAAACTCTGCGGTTGGATACCGGCTGCCTGGTCGCCTTCACTCCGGGCATTGACTACGACATCCAGCTCGCCGGCGGGCTCAGAAGCATGCTGTTTGGCGGCGAAGGGCTGCTGCTCACCACCCTTAAGGGCACTGGTAGCGTATGGATCCAGAGCCTGCCGTTCTCGCGCCTGGCAGAGCGGGTCTACGAAGCGACCTATCAGGCCCGCGGAGAAACACGTGCCGGCGGTAAATGATCGGCCTGTGTCGCGTCTGAATTTGCCACAATACGCCTCTTTGCCTCGATGAGATCGTCCATGTCCGAACGCAATCCTATTCCCCTGATCCTCACTGCTATCGGCAGCGTGTTTGCCACGGTCGCAGTACTGACCTATTACGGCTATGTGCATATAGCCAAACCTGAGGATGCGTTGTTACTGGCCGACTACACCATGCTCAAGACCGTGCCCGGCGAAGACTACCGGGTATCGCTGAAGCCGGCCTCGCAGGTGGCGCAGTGCATCAATGGCGTACTGGTGCTGTTCGATACCGAACAGAAAGGTTTGACCGGCGTGCTGGTGGACAACAAGAAGCGTGCAGTGCGCTGCGTGGAAGAGCAGGTTCCGGCCGGCTTGCTGCGCTGAGCCGCTACCGCGAGTCGTCTTTGATCCATGGGCCGAAACGAAAACGCTCCCGACGCGTTGATGGCGTCGGGAGCGTTCGTTTGCCGAGGTGGCGTGATGGATCAGCGCATCGAAGAGCGCGGTGCCACTGGCTTGTTGTCGTCGGAAATCGTCACTTCCACACGACGATTCATGGCGCGACCGGACGAGTCACTGTTGCTGGCGACAGGGTATTCCTTGCCGTAGCCCTGCGACACGATACGTTGCGAATCGACGCCCATCTTCACCAGAGCCATGCGTACCGAGTTGGCACGACGCTCTGACAGTCGCTGGTTGTATTCAGCAGAGCCGGTGCTGTCGGTGTAACCCTCGACGATTACCTTGCGCTCTGGATTGTCGTTCAGGAACTCAGCGAGCTTCTGCACGCTGTGCATGCCGCTGGGCTTGAGTTCGGCTCGGTCCAAATCGAACAGCACGTCACCGAATGTCACCAGCGTGCCGCGCTCGGTCTGCTTGGCCTGCATGTCTTCCTGCAGCTTGCGGATCTGTGCATCCCGGGATTCGAGCCGCGCTTCGGCACGCTGTGCCGAAGCCTTGCCCAGATCCGCTTCGGCGGCGCGTAGAGCAATGGTCTGTTCCGCTAGTTCAATGCGGCGCTTGGTCAGGTAAGCGAGCTGATCTACCTTCTCTTTTTTTGCATCGTCCAGGTAGGCCTTGTTCGCCTTATCCAGCATGTTGCTGGCGTCCTGGGTTTCCAGGGCCGCGACCTTGCTGGCGCGTGCGTCACTCTGCAGGGCGGAGAAGCTGCTACGCGCTTCTTCCAGGTTTTCGTTGGGCTGACTTGCGCAGGCCACCAAGCCGATGCTCAGAGCTAGCATGGTGGGTAGAGTTACGAGCTTATGCATGACGAGTTCATCCTTTGCTGCTGTAAATGGAATGTCGAACCGGGGCGCGCATCAGCGAACGTTGCGCATGCCTTCTTCGCGTAGCTCGCGGATACCCTGCTGCGCGTCGTCGACGGCCTTTTGAGCCTTGGCTGCTTCGGCTTTACGTTGAGCGACTCGGGCATCCCACTCAGCCTGTTCGGCCAGCTTGCGGGCACGCTCGTAGTCCTCTTTCTGCATGGCCATTTCGGCCTCTTTCCATTTTTCCTGTGCGGCGCGCATTTCCACGGCGGCAAACTCAGTGCCGCCGGCGCTGACAGCGCTGCGTACGGCTGATTCAGTCACGGCGAACTGTTCGGTCGGCGGATTACCGGCACATGCCGTCAATAGCAGGCCGCCAAGCGCAATGGCTGCCAGCTTGGGTAGCTGAAATCTTGAAGCGTGGGTTGCGACAGCTTTGTTCATGGTCAGTCTCCAGTGCGAATTGCATAACGGATCGCTACCGTCCCTGGTCATGCAGTGGGCTGATTAGGGCACTACCGATTTCGGGACATAGTTTTGTGAGGTCAAATTGCGCCAATCGTTCCGCAAAATTGGCGAACTAGAGCGGTTGTAAACGAAACGGTCGGGCGTCGGGAGGCCGCTGCCGCTCTGCAGTGCGCATAGTCAGTGGCCAAGGAGAAGCCTCACGTCGGCTTTACCCTGGGCAGTATGTGTACCGGTGCCAGGCGCCCGGCTTGTACCTTTTGGCTGGTCGGCTTTACCGGCCTACCAGGTCAGGAGGACGATTCCTTGTCGAGCATTTGCTGCAGGTGCCTGCGCGACAGTTCGAGGAAGCGTGGGGTGGGGCCGATATCTTCGTAGACAGGATCACCCTGCTCATCGGTAGCAATCACCTGAGTGCCGCGCACGTAAGGCAAACTGGTTTCGACGGCTTCGAGTGCTGCGCCGACCAGCTCGCCGAGCAGTGCTTCGGTGCTGCGCTTGGGGTACATCTCGGCCAGGGCTGCCAGCCTTGCTGCGCTCTCGATATCCAGCGCAATGTTGTAGCTGGTCTGGCTCATGCGGCCCTTGGCGTCCCGTTCCCAATGGCTGACAAGCTCGGAAATTTTCATGACTACTCCTTTTGCCCGCGCTGACGAGCGGTTATGACATGTGCAATCTTGCCTGCGCCCTAAATGCTCCCGCATTGATGCCTTGTCAGGGCCGGGCGCGGTGGGCACTCTGATTGGAGGTATTTTCAGCGTAGCCGTTCAGGATCGTTTTCTCCGCGGTGCGTCTGAAGAAGAGCGGCGAGTTCATTCGTGCGATGCCGCGCGGATGCGGCAAGTCCGGGTCGGCTGCATTGGCGGGAGGAGCAAATAGGTCATGGCGAAAATTATCGACGCGCGCTTGCGCGACAACGTACACCTGCTCGGCGAACTGCTCGGCAACACCATCCGTGCGCAGCATGGAGATCAGTTCTTCGACAAGATCGAGCGCATTCGCAAGGGCGCCAAGGCTGCTCGCAAAGGTTCGGCCGAGGGCGCGCAATTGCTGGCCGAGACGTTGGATAGTCTCGACGAGAACGAACTGTTGCCCATGACGCGGGCGTTCAATCAATTTCTCAACCTGGCCAATATCGCCGAGCAATACCACCAGGTACGGCGGCGTAGTGCGGACGATCAGGCACCGTTCGAAATCGGCGTATTCCCCGACTTGCTCGAACGTTTGAAAGCCGCCGGGCACGACGACGAGTTCCTGGCGCGGCAAGTGAGTCGTCTGGATATCGAGCTGGTACTCACCGCTCACCCCACCGAGGTGTCTCGGCGCACGCTGATCCAGAAATACGACGCCATTGCCGAGCAGTTGGCGGCACGAGACCACACCGATCTATCCGAAGCCGAGCACGCGGGGATCGAGCTGCAGCTGCAGCGACTGATCGCCGAGGTGTGGCACACCGAGGAGATTCGTCGCAACCGGCCGACGCCGGTGGAGGAGGCCAAATGGGGCTTTGCTGCGATTGAGAATTCGCTGTGGAAGGCTGTGCCCAACGTGCTGCGCCAGACGGACGCAACGCTGCGACGCCTAACCGGCTTGCACCTGCCGTTGGAGGCCGCACCGATCCGTTTCGCGTCCTGGATGGGCGGCGACCGCGATGGCAATCCGAACGTAACCGCGATGGTGTCCCGGGAAGTCTTGCTGACCGCGCGTTGGGTGGCGGCAGACCTGTATTTGCGCGAGATCGAGGGGCTGATTACCGCATTGTCCATGAGCGAAGCCAGTGAAGAGCTGCTACGCCAGACGGGTGAATCAGCCGAGCCGTATCGGGTGCTGCTCAAACCCCTGCGCCAGCGGCTGCGAGCGACACGCGAGTGGGCGCGGGCTGCCATTGAGCATGGCCAGCCGGCGCCGGTGGATGTGCTGCAGGACTGCGCAGAGCTGCGGCGGCCGTTGGAGCTTTGTTATCGCTCCTTGCATGCTTGCGGCATGGGCGTGATAGCCGATGGCGCACTGCTCGATTGCCTGCGACGCCTGGCGGTGTTCGGGTTGTTTCTGGTGCGTCTGGATATTCGCCAGGACGCCGCCCGACATGCTGCGGCGCTCGCCGAAATTACCGATTATCTTGGCCTGGGTGACTATCAGCAGTGGGATGAGCAGCGGCGGCTGGACTGGCTCCAGCATGAGCTGGGTAATCGCCGCCCCTTGTTGCCGTCGCATTATCACCCATCGGCCGAAACCGCCGAGGTATTGGCCACGTGTGCGGTGATTGCCGAGGCGCCGGCATCCTCGCTGGGTTCTTACGTTATCTCCATGGCGCACGCCGCGTCCGACGTGCTCGCCGTGCAGCTGCTGCTCAAGGAAGCTGGTCTGCAGCGGCCAATGCGCGTGGTGCCACTGTTCGAAACCCTTGATGATCTCAATAACGCCGCGCCGACCATCGACCGGCTGCTCGCGCTGCCTGGCTATCGCCAACGTTTACATGGGCCGCAGGAAGTGATGATCGGGTACTCCGATTCGGCCAAGGATGCTGGCACCACCGCCGCGGCCTGGGCTCAGTACCGCGCTCAGGAGCAGCTGGTGGACGTGTGTCGCGAGCATGGTGTCGAACTGCTGCTGTTCCATGGCCGCGGCGGCACTGTCGGTCGGGGCGGCGGCCCAGCGCATGCGGCGATTCTCTCGCAGCCGCCGGGCTCGGTCGCGGGGCGCTTCCGTACCACGGAGCAGGGCGAGATGATTCGCTTCAAGTTCGGCCTGCCGGATATCGCCGAGCACAATCTCAATCTGTACCTCGCCGCCGTGCTCGAGGCGACTCTGCTGCCGCCGCCAATGCCCGAGCCGGGCTGGCGCGAAACAATGGAGCGGCTCGCCGCCGAGGGCGTGGCGGCCTATCGCGGCGTGGTGCGAGAACACCCGCTGTTCGTCGACTATTTCCGCCAGGCGACACCCGAGCTCGAACTGGGCCGTCTGCCGTTGGGCAGTCGTCCGTCCAAGCGCCGAGAGGGCGGGGTGGAGAGCTTGCGAGCCATTCCGTGGATCTTTGCCTGGACCCAGACTCGGCTGATGTTGCCTGCCTGGCTTGGCTGGGAACAGGCGCTGCATGGCGCGCTGGAGCGCGGGGAGGGTGAGCGGCTGGCAGAGATGCGTGCGCACTGGCCATTCTTCAGCACGCGAATCGATATGCTGGAAATGGTCCTGGCCAAGGCCGACGCCGATATTGCCGGGCGCTATGACGAGCGCCTGGTGCAACCGGAGCTGCTCTCGCTGGGTAGCGATTTGCGTGACCGATTGTCGCAGGTCATCAGCGCTGTGCTGAGGGTGACCGGCCAGGTAGACCTACTTGATCACAGTCCGAAGACCCAGGAAGCGTTCAGCTTGCGCAACACCTACCTCGACCCGTTGCACCTGCTGCAAATCGAACTGCTGGCCCGATCGAGGCAATGTCAGAGTCCGGCTGAGAGCCCGCTCGAGCAGGCCTTGCTGGTCAGCGTGGCGGGTATCGCCGCGGGTCTGCGCAACACCGGCTGACAACTCGTCATGTCCGGCCAACCTCAGGGCGTGCCCGCCCTGTTAGCCGGAGCTCGCGTCGAATCGTGACATTTATGAGGGTCGATAGGCGTTTTCGGGACGGCTTGTGCCGTCCCGGTGCGCTGTGTATCGTGTTCAACCTTTTGTCGCATGGCGGCAAACCAGAATTTTTGATTCGTCAGCGATGACCGCACCGGCCCGCTGGCAGAGTCACCCCTTATCTAAGAAACTCGAGGACTCATCATGCGTGTGATTCTGCTTGGAGCGCCCGGTGCCGGAAAAGGTACTCAGGCTGGCTTCATTACCAAAAAATTCGGTATTCCGCAGATCTCCACGGGCGACATGCTGCGTGCTGCCGTCAAGGCTGGCACCGAGCTGGGTCTGAAAGCCAAGAGTGTGATGGATGCCGGTGGCCTGGTATCCGATGATCTGATCATCAATCTGGTCAAGGAGCGTATCGCTCAGCCCGACTGCGCCAATGGTTTCCTGTTCGATGGCTTCCCGCGCACCATTCCACAGGCCGAAGCTCTGAAAGAAGCCGGCGTGCGCATCGATAACGTCATTGAAATTGCCGTGGACGACGAAGAAATCGTCGGCCGTATCGCGGGTCGTCGTGTGCATCCGGCTTCGGGTCGTGTCTACCACACCGAACACAACCCGCCGAAGGTTGCTGGCAAGGACGACGAGACCGGCGACGAGCTGATCCAGCGTGAGGACGACAAGGAAGAAACCGTCCGTCATCGCCTGTCTGTCTACCATGCTCAAACCAAGCCGCTGGTGGATTTCTACCAGAGCCTGGCGGCTGCGGAAGGCACGCCGAAGTACAGCTGTATCGAAGGTGTCGGTTCGGTTGACGAAATTACTGCCAAGGTATTCGCTGCGCTGAGCTGATCCAAGCAGCGGTTGAAGGCCTACGAATTGCCCGTATCCAAGGATACGGGCATTTTTTTGTCCCGAAGGCCGGGTCAACGGCGAAAGAACCCAGACCTCGAATACGCTAGAATCTGCGCCTTTTCACCGACCGGACTGACCCGATGACCACTCTGCTGGCCCTGGATACCGCCACCGAAGCCTGCTCGGTCGCCTTGCTGCATGACGACAAGGTGTTGAGCCACTACGAGGTGATTCCGCGTCTGCATGCCCAGCGCTTACTACCGATGGTGCAGGCGCTGCTCGGCGAGGCCGGAGTCGCGCTGTCCGCGGTGGATGCCATCGCCTTCGGGCGGGGGCCGGGGGCCTTTACGGGCGTGCGGATCGCTATCGGTGTGGTGCAGGGACTGGCATTCGCGTTGCAGCGGCCGGTGCTACCGATTTCCACGCTTGCGACCATCGCTCAGCGCACCTGGCGCGAGCATGGCGCGGTGCAGGTTGCAACGGCGATTGATGCACGCATGGACGAGGTCTACTGGGGCTGCTACCGCGAGCAAGGCGGGGAGATGCAACTGGTCGGTAGCGAGGCCGTTCTGCCACCCGAGCGCGCTGCCCTGCCTAGAGATGCGGGCGGCGACTGGTTTGGTGCCGGCACCGGCTGGGGCTACGCCGAGCGGATAACCGCGGCCGTACGTGGGCATGATGCCGGCATGCTGCCCCATGCCGAGGATCTGCTGCAACTGGCGACATTCGCCTGGCAGCGCGGCGAGGCGCTGGAGGCCGATCAGGCCCAGCCGGTCTACCTGCGTGACAATGTTGCAACGCCCAAAGGGATCAAATGACGACGGGCGTTGCCAAAGCCTTGGCTGCCCGTTAGAGTCGCTGGGCCTTTGATCGAGTCGAATGATGCGCGTCGAAAGTTCCTTTCCTGTCCCCTATTCAACAGATCGTTCTACCCGTACCGGTAGAGCGGCGGATAGCTATGGGGAAACGCAGCGAGTCGCGCAGGCTCAGCGCGTTGTCGACAGCCGTGCCGGGCAGGATTACCAACCCCAGGCCGAGCGTCCGCAACAGCGGGTCAATTCGAGTGCATTGGTCGAACGCTACGCCGCATTCCGTTATGACGAACCTCAGCCGGAGCGCCCATTGTCCGGTCGCGTCGCTCAGGCACTGGCCAGCTACGCCAGCACGGCCAGCTTCAGCGCCGACCTCGATGGCACCGAGGTGCTTGGGCTCGACCTCTACGCCTGAGGTCGTCTAGCCTGTTGCAGCTTCCCTATTACCTCGGTTGTCCCTCCTGGAATGAGAGTGCCTGGCTGGGCTCTTTGTATCCAAAGGGGATGCCCGCACCGGATTTTCTCGCCAGCTACTGCGCGATCTTCAACACAGTGGAGGGCAATACCACGCTCTATGCCTGGCCCTCTGAGGAGAAGGTCCTGCGCTGGGCTAGCCAGATGCCTGAAGCTTTCCGCTTTTGCGCCAAGTTTCCGCGAGATGTCAGTCAAGCTGATGATCTGCACGCGGCGCTGGGCTTGGCGCACGCCTTTCAGCGGTTGCTCGCGCCGCTGGGGCAGAGGGTTACGCCATTTTGGCTGCAGCTGCCCGCCAGCGTAGGCCCATCCAGGCTGGGCGAGCTTGCCGCCTTCATCGACGGCTTCGCTGCAAAGCTGGCTATCGAGGTGCGCCATCCGGCTTTCTTCGACAAGGGCGACGGCGAGCGCGCGTTGAATCGCCTGCTGCGTGATCGCAGCATCGAACGTATTTGCCTCGATACCCGTGCACTGTTCAGCTGCCAGTCCCGTGATCCGGCTCTGCTGCATGCGCAAAGCAAAAAGCCGCGGCTGCCGGTGCGCCCGGTGGCATTCAGCGACTCGCCTCAGTTGCGCTTCGTCGGACATCCGCAGCTGGAAGCAAATGACGCATTCATGACGCCGTGGCTGGATAAGGTGGCGACCTGGATTGAGGCAGGCAAGGCACCGCACGTGTATCTGCACACGCCGGACAACCACCGTGCGCCCGAGCTGGCGATGCGTTTTCACGCTCAGCTGAGTGAGCGTTTGCCAGGCCTGCCACCTTTGCCTTCATTTCAACCGGCGCCTCAGCTGTCGCTGCTTGCCGATTGAGCAAGCGCTGCCGTTCGACCAGTTTTGTAAAACATCGCGCTCAACTTCGGGCGCTCTGTGTTGCCCATAAGAAATGACCTTTGGCAGATTTTTTCTTCTTTTGTTGGTGCTGCTTGCCGGCTTCGCCCTGGCGGTGCGGCAGGAGCTGATCGAGGTCCCGCCGCGTTGGAACCCCTGGGCGCCGCTGGACATTCGTGAACCACCGAACCTGCTGACGTCGCTCAAGCTGCGCCGCCTGCAGCAGGATCGAACGCTCTGCGAACAGGCGCTTGCTACTGCACCATTGCGCTATACAGCCGTACCGGACAGCACGCCGGAGCCAGGTTGCCCGGTTGAGAACAGCGTGCGCGTGCAGGGCTCCGACGTGCGCTTCAGTGGACCGTTTCTTGCCACCTGTCCGCTGGCGGCCGCTTATGCAATGTTCGAGTTGCACGGGCTTCAGCCGGCGGCCCAGGCGGTGTTCGGCCAGCGGGTGGTACGCATCGATCATTTCGGCAGCTTCGCCTGCCGTAACATTGCACGCAGCAATCGCCGCAGCCAGCACGCCAGCGCCAATGCACTGGATCTGGCCGGCTTTCACTTGCAGGACGGCACTCGCATCACCGTGGCGCGGGATTGGCAGGGTGACGGAGATAAAGCGCGTTTTCTGCGGCTAGTTCGCGACGCGGCCTGCGATGCGTTCAATGTCACGCTCGGGCCTGAATACAACGCGGCCCACCACGACCACTTTCATGTCGACATGGGTGGCTTCGGCATGTGTCGCTAAGTACCGCTCTCCAGGCGCAGTGAGGATTGCTCTGGCACAATGCGCCGTTTTCCATGACCGCTGGATGCCCCATGTCCGCACGCAACCCCCTGGTTCGAGTCGAGCCTCTCGCCCCGCAGTTCACGGCTGCAGCCCATGATTGGGCGCAGCGTCTTGGATTGCCGGTAACGGCGGACGCCGCCGAATTCGCTTTGCAGATTGGCGCGGACGGCTTGCAGCTGCAGGTGCTCGAGGCGCAGGCGCCGGGCCCGGTAAGGGTGGACTTCGTTGAGGGTGCCGCTGCGCACCGGCGTCAGTTCGGCGGTGGCAGTGGGCAGATGATCGCCAAGGCCGTAGGCATCCAGCCGGGTATTCGCCCTCGGGTGCTGGATGCTACCGCCGGGCTGGGGCGCGATGCTTTCGTGCTGGCAACGCTGGGCTGCGAAGTAAGCCTTATTGAACGCCAGCCGCTGATTGCCGCCCTGCTCGAGGACGGCCTGAGCAGGGCCGCGGTGGATTTCGAAGTTGGCGCGATCGCCGCGCGGATGACCCTGCTCAAAGGCAATGCCATCGAGCTGATGACGCAGTGGCAGCTCGAGGCGCCACAGGTCATCTATCTCGACCCGATGTTCCCCCATCGCGACAAGAGCGCGCTGGTGAAGAAGGAGATGCGGCTGTTCCGGCCCTTCGTCGGCGACGATATGGATGCGCCCGCGCTGCTGGCCGCCGCGCTGGAACTGGCCACTCACCGCGTGGTGGTCAAACGCCCGCGCAAAGCGCCGGCGATCGACGGCAGCAAGCCCGGTTACAGCCTGGAAGGCAAATCCAGCCGCTACGATATCTATCCGAAGAAGAAGCTGCAGGGCTGATTCACCAGTCCGCAACCTCTCGCTTGCTCAGGTCAGCGGCGATAGGCGCGCAGAAATACGCTCACTGCATCCCGTACGTGCAGGTTGCCTTCCTCATTGGTTGGCGCCTCGGTATAGCCGACCAGCAATCGAAAGTGCTGGGCTCCTTTGATCAGCGAACAGAAATGCTCGGCCGCTCGCAGTGGGTCGTCGATATCCAGCAGGCCCAGTGCGTTTGCCCTGGTGAACAGCTGTTGCAGATCGCACAGAAGCTGCTGGGGGCCGGCATCGAAGAACATCTTCACCAGCCCCGGATTCTGCGTCGCCATCGCCACCATCACCCGATGCAGGCCGATGGACTCGGGGCTATTGACCAACTCATTGAAGGCGCCGCCGATCGCCAGCAGCAGCTCTTCGATGTCGCAATCTTCCTCCACCTGAAACAACCGCCTTGGCAGGCGGGTTTCGCAGGTGGTTTTCACGGCTGCGCTGAATAGCGCCTCCTTGTCCTTGAAGTGGCTGTACAGCGTGAGCTTGGAAACGCCGGCTTCGGCGGCGATGGCCTCCATGCTGCTGCCTTCGTAGCCGTTGCCGAGAAACAGTACCTGTGCTGCAGCGAGGATTGCCTCGCGCTTTGCGGGGTCCTTCGGGCGGCCGGGGCCAGGCGATACGGAATGGTTTTCAGTCATGGGCATTTTAATAGTGGACTGGCTGGTACGGTATTTTTACTATACCGCGCAGTATAAGTATTCCAATCCGCTTCGCGACAGAGAGACTTCATCGTGTTCCGACATGCCTTGTCCCTTGCCTCTACGCTTGGTTGTGCACTTGTTCTGGTCGCCTGTGGCAATGGCGAGCCGCCGCCGCAGCTGCCTCGCCCGGTCATGGTGGTCCAGCCGCAGCCTGCCAGCGAAGCGCGCGAGAGCTATCCCGGCGAGGTGCACGCACGTTATGAGCCTGAGCTGGCCTTCCGCATCGGCGGCAAAGTCGTCGAACGCCTGGTCGAGGCGGGTGACCGCGTGCGCAAGGATCAGCCCCTGGCGCGTCTTGATCCGCAGGACGTGCGACTGCAACTGGACGGCATGCGCGCCCAGGTGGCGGCGGCGGAAGCCAATCTGCGAGTGGCCAAGGCGGAACATGATCGCTATCAGGCGCTGCTCGGCCGCCAGCTGGTCAGCCAGTCTCAATTCGACAACGCCGACAATGCCTACCGCGCCGCGGCGGCCCGTCTGCAACAGGCGCGGGCCGAGTTCGATGTCGCGAGCAATCAGGTCGATTACGCCGTGTTGCGTGCAAACCGCGACGGCTTGATCGCGCAGCGCCGAATCGAGGTCGGCCAGGTGGTCGCCGCAGGGCAGACCGCATTCGTGCTGGCCGCTGATGGGGAGCGGGAAGTGGCCATCGATCTACCGGAACAGTCGCTGGAGCGCTATCGAATTGGCCAGGAAGTCGAGGTCGAACTCTGGTCGCAGCCTGGGCGCCACTATCTCGGCAAGATTCGCGAGCTCTCGCCTGCCGCCGATGCGCAGTCGCGGACCTATTCCGCGCGCGTCGCCTTTAGCGAACAGGAAGTGCCCGCAGACCTCGGCCAAAGTGCACTGGTGAGCATCCGCCGCGATGGCGAGGTGTCGCTGGCGGTGCCGTTGTCCGCGCTCAGCGCCGAACAGGGAAGGGCACACGTGTGGCGACTGAAGGCCGATTCCACGGTAGAGCGGGTCGAAGTGCGTGCCGGGGCGTTCGGTGAGCAGCTGGTGCCGGTACTCGAAGGCCTGAATGCCGATGACTGGATCGTGCTGGCTGGCGTGCAGATGCTCAGCGAGAACCAGCTGGTTCGCCCGGTGGACCGCCACAATCGCCCCGTCGAGCTGGCTGCCCAGGAGTAACTGCGATGCGCTTCAATCTTTCCGCCTGGGCGCTGCAGAATCGGCAGATCGTCGTCTATCTGATGCTGTTGTTGGCGATTGTCGGCGCGCTGTCGTACAGCAAGCTCGGCCAGAGCGAGGATCCACCGTTCACCTTCAAGGCCATGGTCATCCAGACGCAGTGGCCGGGCGCTACCGCCGAAGAGATGTCGCGCCAGGTCACCGAGCGCATCGAGAAGAAGCTGATGGAAACCGGCGAGTACGAGCGCATCGTCTCGTTCTCCCGGCCGGGTGAATCCAACGTCACCTTCATGGCGCGCGACTCGATGCGCTCGAAGGATATTCCCGACCTCTGGTACCAGATTCGCAAGAAGATCGGCGACATCCAGCACACCTTTCCGCCGGGTGTGCAGGGGCCTTTCTTCAATGACGAGTTCGGCACCACCTTCGGCAACATCTACGCGCTGACCGGCGACGGTTTCGACTACGCGATTCTCAAGGACTACGCCGACCGCATCCAGCTGCAACTGCAGCGGGTGAAGAGCGTCGGCAAGGTCGAGCTGATCGGCCTGCAGGACGAGAAGATCTGGATCGAACTCTCTAACGTCAAGCTGGCCACGCTCGGCGTCCCGCTGGAAGCCGTGCGCCAGGCGCTGGAAGCGCAGAACGCGTTGACCGCCGCCGGTTTCGTCGAGACGATCAGCGATCGGGTGCAGCTGCGCGTCACCGGTAGCTTCGAGACGGTCAAGGAGATTCGTGATTTCCCCATCCGCGTTGCCGGTCGCACCTTCCGTATTGGCGACGTGGCCGAGGTGCATCGCGGTTTCAACGACCCGCCTGCGCCGCGCATGCGCTTCATGGGCGAGCCGGCGTTGGGGCTGGCGGTTTCGATGAAAAGTGGTGGAGACATCCTGGTGCTGGGCGAGGCACTGGAACAGGAGTTCGCCCGCCTGCAGGAGGAGCTGCCGGCGGGGATGCAGCTGCGCAAGGTGTCGGATCAGCCCGCGGCGGTGAAAACCAGCGTCGGCGAGTTCGTCAAAGTGCTGATCGAAGCGCTGGTGATCGTGTTGCTGGTGAGCTTCTTCTCGCTCGGCGTGCGTACCGGGCTGGTGGTGGCGTTGTCGATTCCGCTGGTGCTGGCGATGACCTTCGCTGCGATGAACTATCTGGACATCGGCCTGCACAAGATTTCCCTCGGCGCTCTGGTACTGGCCCTCGGGCTGATGGTGGACGACGCGATCATTGCGGTCGAGATGATGGCGATCAAGATGGAGCAGGGCTACGACCGTCTCAAGGCCGCCAGCTTCGCCTGGAATAGCACGGCTTTCCCGATGCTGACCGGTACGCTGATCACCGCGGCGGGTTTTCTGCCGATTGCCACAGCCGACTCAAGTACGGGCGAATACACCCGTTCGATCTTTCAGGTGGTCGCCATCTCCCTGATTGCTTCCTGGATTGCAGCGGTCGTCTTCGTACCCTTGCTCGGCGAGAAACTGCTGCCCGATCTGGCCAAGCATGCCGCAAACAAGCACGGCACTGCTGGCGACGACCACGATCCCTACTCGACACCTTTCTACCAGCGCGTGCGCCGCGTCGTGACGTTCTGCGTGCGCCGCCGCAAGACCGTGATCCTGCTTACCTTGGCACTGTTCGTTGCCGCGGTGGTGCTGTTCCGTATGGTTCCGCAGCAGTTCTTCCCGGCCTCTGGCCGCCTGGAACTCATGGTGGACATCAAGCTGGCCGAGGGTGCCTCGCTCAAGGCGACCGAGGCCGAGGTGCGGCGTCTGGAACAATTGCTCAAGGAGCGCGCTGGCGTCGATAACTATGTGGCCTATGTCGGCACCGGTTCGCCGCGCTTCTACCTGCCGCTCGATCAGCAGTTGCCGGCATCGAGCTTTGCCCAGTTCGTCGTGCTGGCCGACAGCATCGAATCCCGCGAGTCTCTGCGCGACTGGCTAATCGAGCGTATGCGCGAAGACTTCCCGAACCTGCGCGGCCGCGTCACTCGGTTGGAGAACGGCCCGCCGGTGGGCTATCCCGTGCAGTTCCGTGTCACTGGCGAGCACATCGATGTGGTGCGCGGGCTGGCCCGCCAGGTTGCAGCCAAGGTCAACGAGAACCCGCACGTGGCCAACGTTCATCTGGATTGGCAGGAGCCGAGCAAGATGGTCCGGCTCAACGTCGACCAGGACCGCGCCCGTGCGCTGGGTGTGACCACCGCCGAATTGTCCGGCTTCCTGCGGCGCACTTTCATTGGTGCCAGCGTCAGCCAGTTCCGCGAGGACAATGAGCTGATCGAGATCCTCCTGCGCGGAACAGAGCGTGAACGTCTTGAACTGTCGATGCTGCCGAGCCTGGCGATTCCCACCGAGAGCGGTCGCAGCGTGCCGCTGTCGCAGGTGGCAACGCTGGAGTACGGCTTCGAGGAGGGTGTGATCTGGCATCGCAATCGCCTCCCGACGGTCACCGTGCGCGCCGACGTGTACGGAGAACAGCAGCCAGCCGCGTTGGTGCGCGAGATCGAGCCGACCCTGGCGGACATTCGCGATCAGTTGCCCGGCGGCTACCTGCTCGAGGTCGGCGGCACGGTAGAGGATTCCGAACGTGGTCAGCGCTCGGTGAACGCCGGCATGCCGCTGTTCATCATCGTGGTGGTGACGCTGCTGATGGTCCAGCTCAAAAGCTTCTCACGCTCGGCCATGGTGTTCCTCACCGCGCCGCTGGGCATCATCGGTGTCGCACTGTTCCTGTTGCTGTTCGGCCAGCCGTTCGGCTTCGTCGCTATGCTCGGCACCATCGCGCTGTCCGGGATGATCATGCGCAACTCGGTGATTCTGGTGGATCAGATCGAGCAGGACATCGGTGTCGGTCATGCACGTTTCACTGCCATCGTCGAAGCCACGGTACGGCGCTTCCGGCCCATCGTGCTGACTGCGCTGGCGTCGGTGCTGGCGATGATTCCGTTGTCGCGCAGCATCTTCTTCGGGCCGATGGCGGTGGCAATCATGGGTGGTCTGATCGTCGCCACGGCGCTGACGCTGCTGTTCCTGCCAGCCCTGTATGCCGCCTGGTTCAAGGTCCGGGAAGACGAAGCTAGCACCCTCTGAACGGCAAAAGGGCGTGTCCGCTGCGGCGCGCCTAGATACCGGCGGCTTCGAGCAGTCGTTCGGCGGCGACCTTGGCGTCCCGCGCCTGCTCGCCCGGCCCTTCGATATGCGCCATGCTCAGTGCGCCTTCGAGCAGATATTGCAGTTGGCGCGCCAGCTGCGCTGGATTGGGTGCATCCAGGCGTTCCAGCAGCTCGCGCAAGTAGGCCAGCAACTCTGCCTTGTAGGCGGACGAACGACGGTGAATCGGATGGTCACGGTCGTGATATTCGGCCGCTGCATTGATGAACAGACAGCCGCAGAACGCGTCTTTGCCGTGAATCATCCCGTGCAACCCATCGAAAATTCCAAGTAGCGCTTCGCGCGGCGGCAGCCTGGTGGCGCGTTCGCGCAGGCGCGTCAGCATCAGTTCGTGGCGCGCTTCCAGCACGGCGAGGATCAGCTCGTCCTTGGACTTGAAGTGCTTGTACAGGGTCATCTTGGCCACGCCGGATTCGGCCAGAATGCGGTCGATGCCGGTGGCGTGATAACCCTCGCGATAGAACAGATTCTCTGCGGTGTTGAGCAACTGGTCGCGCTTGTTCGATGCCATGGATACCTCCTGTGGTTCGACATTATGCGGGAGCGCTCGCGGCTTGCTCCAGTTGGGCGGAGTTGCGCTGGTGCTTGCAGTGTACAGACAGGTCTGTCTATTATCCAGTCACAGCCAATCACGAGGGCAATACCATGAAGCTTTACGACCTGACGCTATCCGGCAATTGCCACAAGGTTCGCCTGTTCCTCAGCCTGATCGGCCAGCCAGTCGAGCTGGTGCCGGTGAATCTACTGGCGGGCGAGCACAGGCAGCCTGCGTTTCGGGAAATCAACCCGCGGGGGCAGATTCCGGTGCTTGAGGACGGCGACTTTCGACTTGGCGATTCCCATGCGATCCTTGTTTATCTGGCCCAGCGCTATGCCAGTGCGTGGTACCCGCACGACGCCCAGACCCAGGGCCATATCGCCAACTGGCTGAGCTTCGCCGCCAACGAGGTGCAACATGGTCCGGCCACGGTGCGGCTGGGCAAGCTGTTCGGCCGACCCATCGACGAGCCGCTGGCCCAGGCACGAGCCGCCAGCGCCCTGCGTACGCTGGAGCGGCATCTCGCGCAGCATGCCTGGCTGGCGCAGACCAGCGAGCCGACCATTGCCGACATCGCCGTCTACCCCAACGTCGCGCTGGGCGGTGACGGCGGGCTCGATCTGGCTGCCTATCCGGCGCTGCAAGCCTGGTTCTGCCGCATCCGCGCGCTGCCGGGCTATGTCGGCATGCCGGGGTTGTAACCATGATCTCGCAGATGAGCCGAATGCTGGCCGAGCACGTTCGGTTGTCCACCAGGTTGATTGGAATACCCCTGTTGCTGGCCATTGGCCTGGCCGCATCGATACTCGGCTTCGTCGAGAATGCGGCGGCTGCGGAACCGTTGCGCTTCAGTCTGGTGAAAACGGCTCAGACTGACAGCCGCGGTGATTTCGCCTGGCGTCGAGGCGGTTGGCAGCAGCAGCCACCGGCCCACCACGTAGCGGTCCTCATCGAGCACCGTGGCAGTCGGCTGTTGTTTGGCACCGGCTTGGGGCGGCATATCGATGCGCAGCTGGATGCCGAACTGCCGTGGCGTATCAAGCGTTACGGCACGGTGCGACCGGTGCGCGATCAGTTGGAAGGGGATGGGCTGAAGATCGACCGGATCGTGCTCGGCTGTGTGCGCTGGGAACATGCGTCGGGACTCGCCGACTTCCCGGAAGTACCCGTGTTGGTCAGTGCGCAGAGCCTTAGCTACCTGAGTGCCGCGACGCCACCAGCGGTGCTGCACAGCCAGTTCCAGCACTCGATTGACTGGCATTCGCTGCAATTCCAGCCCAAGCGTTACCTGCAATACGCCCAGAGCCTGGACATGTTCGATGACGGTCAGGTTGTGCTGGTGCCGTTGAATACACATGGTGCAGTAGGCCTGTTCCTGAATCTGGCCGATGGTCGCCGCTTCTTTTTTCGTGGTGACAGGTTGGGGGAGGAAGACGGAGCGTCGGCGGAAGGTATTCTGACGCTGCAGGATGCCGACAAGCAGGTTGCGCTCGGCTTCTATCCACGCTGGGTCCAGTGAGGTTGGGACAGGTGAAAAATACAGCGCAGTCTTGTTGGTTATGGGCGATGCTTAGATGGCAGGGTGGCAATGCAGCAGCGGGGCTACTCACGCTGCGACTGTCCTACCTGTGCCCTATGGCCTAAGTAGGTCTGCCGCTGTGAAGACGGATAGCTGCGCGCCCCTGGCGAGTGTCATCGATCTGCTGCTGGATGCCATCTGCGTGGTCGATGCGCAAGGCCATCTGGTTTATGTCAGCGCCGCCTGCGAGCGCATCTTCGGCTACAAGCCGGAGGAGATGGTGGGCAAGCGGATGATCGAGATGGTCTATCCCGAAGACCGCGCCCGAACCATGGCTGCCGCCGGTGAGGTCATGGCCGACCAGCCGCTGCTGCACTTCGAGAACCGCTATGTGCGAAAGGACGGCGGCATCGTGCACATCATGTGGTCGGCCTGCTGGTCGACCGATAACAAGCTGCGCATCGGTGTGGCTCGGGATATTACCCAGCGCAAGCAATCCGAAGCCATGCAGGCCGCGCTCTATTCCATTTCCGAAGCGGCCCATGGGGCGAAAGATCTCGCCGCGCTGTATCAGCAGATCCATCTGACCATCGCCCAGTTGTTGCCGGTAGACGATTTCATCGTTGCCATCAGAAACACCGCCAGCGGCGAGCTGACCTATCCGTACCAGGCGCTGGCGGTCGATTCCTCTGCACCGCCACCGGAGCCGGCGGCGTCGTTGTGTTTCTCCGTTCTGCATGGCGCACATCCGGTGCGCTTCAACGCCGAGTCGCTGCCCGCTTTGACGCTTCCGCTGAATGCCGCCGATGCCGGTGCGTGGTGGCTGGGTGTGCCGCTTGGTTCGAATGAGGGCGTGATTGGCGCGTTACTGTTGAAGAGCGGCGCGGCACCTTACACCGAGAAGGATCAGGAACTGCTGCAGTTCGTCTCGACGCAGGTGGTCACGGCCATCGAACGCACGCGCCTGTACGCGCGTCTGCAGCGTATGGCGCAATACGACGAGCTCACCGGTTTGCCGAATCGCGCCTGCTTCAGCGACCGGCTGGACACGGCCCTGGCTCGGGTGCGGCGCAATGGTGGGCGGGTTGCCTTGCTCTACGTGGATCTGGATCGTTTCAAGCAGGTCAACGACGCCTATGGGCACGGCGGTGGTGATCAGCTGCTGCGCGCAGTGGCAGATCGCCTAACACACTGCGTGCGCGACACCGATACCGTGGCACGGCTGGGGGGGGATGAGTTCGTGGTACTGCTGGACAGCATCGCCAAGCCGGAGGATGCCCACCTTGTAGTCGACAAAGTCCGCAGCGCCTTCACCCAGCCGATGCTCATCGCTGAGCACAGTCTCGAGATCGGCGTGAGCATCGGCACCGCCCTCTATCCAGAGGACGGCGACGCGGAGGCGCAGTTGCTCAAGCAGGCGGATGAGCGCATGTACCTGATGAAGGCTCGTCGCAGGCAACCGCAGGACTGAAGGTTCCGAAACATCTCGGCACACAGTGCCTCAGAACGATTTCAGCATCCTGCCCAGCAACTCCATCGCCTGTTCGCTGCGCGCGTCCCACGGGAGCCCGTGGTTGAGTCGCGCGCAGTTTCGAAAGCGCTGGGTCGCCGAGAAGATCGGCCCTGGGGCCAGGCTGATGCCCTGTGCCAACGCTAATTGTAGTAGCTGTAGTGAATCGACCTGCTCGGGAAATTCAAACCAGAGAAAGTAGCCGCCACTGGGTCGCGTGACCCGCGTACTGGCCGGGAAGTGGCGGGCTGCGGAGGCGAGCATCGCGCCCTGCTGCATCTCCAGCGCATGGCGCAGCTTGCGCAAGTGACGGTCGTAGCCGCCGTGCTGCAGGTAGTCGGCGATGGCGGCCTGTGCCGGCACTGACGGCGAGATGGTGGTCATCAACTTGAGGCGGGCGATCTGTTCGGCATAGCGGCCACCGGCTACCCAGCCGACTCGGTAGCCAGGTGCGAGGCTCTTGGAAAACGAACCGCAATGCATCACCAGCCCCTCACGGTCATGGCTCTTGACCGGCTTGGGCGGCTCGCGGGTGAAGTACAGCTCGGCGTAGACGTCATCCTCGATCATCGGCACCTGATGGCGCTGCAGCAACTCGTAGAGCTGCTGCTTCTTCGCGTCTCCCATACTGGCACCCAGCGGATTCTGCAGGCTGCTCATGAACCAGCAGGCCTTGATCGGCAAATGCGCGAGGCGGTCGGCGAGGATGTCCAGGTCGATGCCTTCGCGCGGGTGGACCGGAATCTCCACCGCCTTGAGCTTGAGCCGTTCCAGTACCTGCAGCGTGGCGTAGAACGCCGGTGCTTCGATGGCCACCAGATCGCCCGGTTCGGTCACCACCTGCAGGCAGAGATTCAGTGCCTCCATCGCGCCAGTGGTGATCACCAGCTCCTCCATCGGCAACATCACGCCGCTGACCATGTAGCGCAAGGCGATCTGCCGACGCAGATCGGGGTTGCCTGCGGTCATCTCGGCAATCACTTCCCGCGCTGGCATGGCACGTACGCTTTGCGCCATGGAGCGGGCCAGGCGCTGCAGCGGAAACAATTCGGGACTTGGGAACGCCGAGCCGAATGGCACGGTAGCTGGGTCGCGGAGCGAGGCGAGTACCGAGAACACCAGCTCGCTGACGCCAACGTCGGTGGTCTCCGCCGGCCGGGTACTGATATCCGGCTCGTGCAGCGGTCGTTTGGCATGTTCGCGGACGAAGTAACCCGAGCGTGCGCGCGCCTGTATCAGTCCGCGGTCTTCCAGCAGGTAATAGGCCTGGAACACGGTGGAGGGGCTAACGCCATAGGTGCGGCTGGCGTGGCGCACCGAGGGCACCTTTTCCCCCGGTGCAAGTACGCCGCTGCGGATCAGTTCGGCTATTTCGTCGGCGAATTTCTCGTAGCGCTTCATCGTGTCCGGGCCATGGCGGTTGGGCACGGCCAGTCTACTGGCGTAGCGCCGCGATGGGGGCGACGAAGGTGCTCGGCGTACTCACTCGGCTGCTTGGGTCGGCCAGGTCGCTGATCTCGAAACGCACCTCGCGGCTGAAGCCCCCGGTGTTGTCGAGCAGCGCGACGCTGACCGGCAGGTCAGCGATCTCGCCTGCTGCGAGGCTGATCTCGCGTGGGCCCTGCAGCTCGAAAGGGCCATCTTCCAGAGCCAGCGCATAGTGGCGCGATTGCTGGGTTTTATTGATCAGTTTGAGGCGGTACATGTTTTCGATCTGCCCCTGCATGTTCTCGCGGTACAGCGTGCGGTCACGGGTAACGTCCAATTGCAGCTGCGGCCGTGTCTCCAGGGCCCAGAGGAAGGCAGCGATCATCGCCGTCATTGCCAGTGCGTAGCCGATCAGGCGCGGACGGAAGAGGCGCGTGGCGCCACCCTGCATGGCGCGTTCGGAGGTATAGCGCAGCAGACCGTGGGCGTAACCCATTTTTTCCATGACGCTATCGCATACATCGATGCAGGCGCCGCAACTGATGCAGTCCAGCTGCAGACCGTCGCGGATGTCGATGCCAGTGGGGCAGACCTGCACGCACAGTGTGCAATCGACGCAGTCGCCGAGACCCTGTGCCCGCGGATCGCTGCCCTTGCGCCGGGCGCCGCGGCTCTCGCCACGTGCGGCGTCATAGGAAACCAGAAGCGTGTCGGCGTCGAACATCACGCTCTGGAAGCGCGAGTAGGGGCACATGTGCAGGCATACCTGCTCGCGCAGCCAGCCCGCATTGATGTAGGTCGCGGCGGTAAAGAACAACAACCAGAAGGCGGTTGTCGCACCGAGTTCGAAGCGGGCCAGGTCGCCCACCAGCTCGCGCACTGGCGTGAAGTAGCCGACGAAGGCCAGCGCCGTGGCAAGGCTGATCGCCAGCCACAGCGCATGTTTGGCGCTGCGACGCAGCAACTTGCCGACCGACCAGGGTGCGGCGTCGAGCTTGATGCGCTGCAGGCGGTCGCCCTCGGTAACCTTTTCTACCCACATGAACATCCAGGTCCAACTGCTCTGCGGGCAGGCGTAGCCACACCAGATGCGTCCGGCCAGTACGGTGATGAAGAACAGGCCGAAGGCAGCGATGATGAGGATTGCCGATAGCAGGATGAAATCCTGCGGCCAGAAAGTGGCGCCGAAGATATGGAATTGCTGCCGGTCCAGATCCCACAACACCGCCTGGCGTCCGTCCCAATTCAGCCACACGGTGCCGAAGTAGAGCAGCATCAGCAGACCGCCACCCAGCAGGCGCAGGTTGCGGAAACGGCCGCTGAAGCTGCGCGTATGAATGGGTCCGCCACTCTGTGCGGGTGTCAGGCGGATCGGTTGGCTGGGATCAACGGTTTCGATGATCTTTGCGGGTATGCGGTCAGTCATTAGGCTTCGCCCCATAGGCTTTTCAGGCGAGGCGGATGATCCGCGCCAAGGACCATGCATAACAGACTCAGATGAATCACTAAAATACGGATCAGATGTGCACTGGGAGTGACGTTCGCGGCCGCACGCTGTCATGCGTTGATCTGTGTCAGAGGATCGCTCTGGTAGTGGCTGATCCGCTTTTTTCGTGCTCATCTGATCCTGTTTTATCTCGATGAGGCCCGCCATAGTCGAGGCCTTTTGCCAAGCAACGAGGAGCTACTGTCATGACTCATGACCTGCCACCGATGGAGAGCTACCGATGATTCTCAAGGGCCTGACCTGGCTGGTGCTGCTGCAACTGCTCGGCAACCTGATCAATCTGGTGCTGCTGCCGGCACTGCCTGGGCCGATCATCGGCATGCTGTTGCTGTTCGGTATGTTGCTGCTGCGCCGCAGCATTCCCGAATCGTTGGAGAAGACCGCCGCGCTATTGCTGCAGTACCTGCCGCTGCTGCTCATCGTGCCGGCCGCCGGGATCATGACCAGTGGTACCGCACTGCTGGATGACTTGCCGGCCATCGCCGCCGGACTGGTACTGTCGTTGCTGATCACCGTGCCGTTCTGCGGCTGGCTGATGCAGCGGCTGATTCGCCGGCTGGATCGGCAACAGGAGGATCAGTCATGAACGTCCTGAATTGGCCGACGGCCTGGGCCGCCGTTGTGGTGCATCCGTTGTTCGCCGTGGCGCTGACCCTGATCGCTTTCCAACTGGCGTTGATGCTCTACCGGCGCAGCGGCTGGCTGGTGTTGCAGCCGGTGATGGTGGGCATGCTGCTGGTGGTCGGCACCCTGACTCTGGTTGGCCTGGATTATGCACGCTACCGCGAGGGCGCCTCGCTGATCGCCATGCTGCTAGGCCCGGCTACCGTGGCGCTGGCAGTGCCGCTTCATCGTCATCTCAAGCGGATTCAGCAGTTGTTCTGGCCGATCGTCATCACCCTGGCCATCGGCGGCGTGCTCAGCGTGGTGCTGACGCTGGCGATCGCCTGGGCGCTCGGTGCGCAGCTGCCGGTGTTGATGAGTCTGGCGCCGAAGTCGGCGACCATGCCGATCGCCATGCTGGTGGCCGAGCAGCTTGGTGGGTTGGCCTCGTTGGCCGCGGTGTTCGTCATGCTTACCGGTGTCATTGGTACGGCACTGGGGCCGCTTTTGCTGCGTTGGGCGGGCGTCGATCATCCTGCCGCGCGAGGCCTGAGCTACGGCATCAATGCGCATGCCATCGGTACGGCAAGGGCTCTGGAGGAGGGTGACGAATGCGGTGCTTTCGCGGCGCTGGGGATGAGTCTGCTGGGCATCCTGATCGCGCTGCTGCTGCCCTTTGCCCTGGGCTGAATGGTCCCGCCGACAGGCGTCGGCTGAGCCAGTGAGTTGCGGGCCCTTCAGCCTTCACGCACCACTGGCTAGCACCCCGTCAGCCCGGTTAGAGTAGGCGGCGGTCGCTTGACCGTGCACAGGGTGCAAACATGAAATTGCGGATGTTCCAGGTCGATGCTTTTACCGCCGAACGCTTCAGGGGCAATCCCGCGGCAGTGATCCCTCTGCAAACCTGGCTACCAGATGAGCTGATGCAGGCCATTGCCGCCGAAAACAACCTTTCCGAAACCGCCTTCTTCGTGCGCGAAGCGGACGGGGCGTTTCACATCCGTTGGTTTTCGCCGCTTACCGAAATCGATTTCTGCGGGCATGCGACGCTGGCCAGTGCCTTTGTACTGCTGGAAGCGGGGCTGGCGCAGGCTCCGCTGGTTTTCCGCGCTGCCGCCGTGGGCGATCTGAGCGTGCAGCGTCGGGCCGACGGCCTGCTGGAAATGAGCTTCCCCAACCGCGCACCGGAGCCGGTTGCCGAGCCGCCGGCGGTATTGTTACAGGGGCTTGGGTGCGAGCCGGAAGCGGTGCTGCGCAATGAGCAGGCCTGGTTCGCCGTCTACCGCGACGAGCAGCAGGTGCGCATGTTGACACCCGACCTCGAGCCGCTGCGCACGTTGGCACCGCTGGATGTAGTGGTGACCGCGCCAGGACGCGAGCAGGATTTCGTCTCACGCTATTTCTGGCCAGCGAACGGCGGTGCTGAGGACCCGGTAACTGGTTCCATCCATGCCGGGCTTGCGCCGTACTGGGCCGGGCGGCTGGGGCGTAACGAGCTGGTGGCCCTGCAGGCGTCGGTGCGTAGCGGCATGCTGCACTGCCGCGTCGAGGCGGATCGGGTAATGGTGGCCGGGCAGGCCGTGCTTTATCTCGACGGCACCATCGAGCTTTAAAAACTAGACGCTAACCCATTGCGAGCGGACCTCTCGGCCGGCGCGATGGGGGGCTGTGTGTGGCTGATCGGTTCAACGAATGGGATTGCGGAGCATGATGATAAAAAGGCTGTTGCCGTTTGTGCTGCTTGCCAGTGCGATGAGCCCATACGCTTTTGCGGCGCCGCCGGCATTGCCGCTGGACGACCGCCAGGCGCTGATCGAAACGTTGCTCGAGCGCATGACCCTGGCGGAGAAGATCGGCCAATTGCGCCTCATCAGCATTGGCAGCGACATGCCGCGCGAGCGGATTGCCGAGGAGATTGCTGCCGGGCGCATCGGTGCGACATTCAATTCGGTCACGCGTACCGACAACCGCCCCATGCAGGACGCCGCGTTGCGCAGCCGTCTGGGTATCCCGATCTTCTTCGCCTACGACGTCATTCATGGCCACCGCACCATCTTCCCGATCAGCCTGGCGCTGGCCTCCAGCTGGGATCTTGAGGCCATTGCCCTGAGCGGCCGCGTGTCGGCCATCGAAGCCAGCGCCGATGGGCTGGACCTGACCTTTGCGCCGATGGTCGACATCACCCGTGATCCACGCTGGGGCCGCACCTCCGAAGGTTTCGGTGAAGATCCCTACCTGGTCTCGCAGATCGCCGGCACGCTGGTGCGCACTTACCAGGGCCAGCGTCTCTCTGCGTCGGACAGCGTGATGGCCAGCGTCAAGCACTTCGCTCTTTACGGTGCGGTGGAGGGTGGGCGCGACTACAACGTGGTCGATATGAGCCCGCAACGCATGCACCAGGACTATCTGCCGCCTTACCGTGCCGCCGTTGACGCAGGAGCCGGCGGGGTGATGGTGGCCCTAAACACCGTCAACGGCATGCCAGCCAGCGCCAACCGCTGGCTGTTGCGCGACCTGCTGCGCGACGACTGGGGTTTTCGCGGGTTGAACATCAGCGACCATGGCGCCATCGATGAACTGCTGCGGCACGGGGTCGCCCCGGATGGCCGTACGGCAGCACGCCTGGCAATCGAGGCGGGCATCGACCTGAGCATGCATGACTCGCTTTATCTCCAAGAGCTGCCGGGGCTGGTCGAGCGCGGTGAGGTGCCGATCGAGCTGATCGACCAGGCTGTGGGCCGTGTGCTGGGCGCCAAGTACGACCTCGGTCTGTTCCATGACCCCTACCTGCGCATCGGCAAGGCGGCGGACGATCCTGTCGAGGTCAATGCCGAAAGCCGGCTGCACCGCGACGCGGCAAGACAGGTTGCGCGCGATTCACTGGTCTTGCTGGAGAACCGCCAGCAGACATTGCCGCTGCGCAAGGAGGCGACCATTGCCTTGGTCGGTCCGCTTGCCGATTCCCACGTTGACATGCTCGGCAGCTGGTCGGCCGCTGGCGTGGCTGCACAGACGGTGACCCTGCGCCAGGGACTCGAAGCCGCGGTTGGCGCCACCGGACAGGTCATTCATGCCCGTGGTGCAAATGTCACCGATGATCCGCGGTTGATCGAGTATCTGAATTTTCTCAACTGGGACCGCCCCGAAGTGACACAGGACCCGCGCCCGCCCCAGGCGATGATCGATGAGGCGGTACGTGCCGCGCGGGAAGCCGACGTGATCGTTGCCGCTGTAGGCGAGTCACGCGGTATGTCGCATGAGTCTTCCAGCCGCACCAGCCTCGCTTTGCCGGCCAGCCAGCAGGCGCTGCTCGAAGCACTGGTCGCCACCGGAAAACCGTTGGTGGTGGTGCTGATGAACGGGCGGCCGTTGCAACTTGGCTGGGTCAAGGAGCACGCCGATGCGGTGCTGGAAACCTGGTTCTCCGGCACCGAGGGTGGGCATGCGATTGCCGATGTACTGCTCGGCGAGCACAACCCGTCCGGCAAGTTGCCGATCTCCTTTCCGCGCTCGGTCGGCCAGATACCGACCTATTACAACCACCCGCGGCTGGGGCGTCCCTATGTCGAGGGACGTCCCGGCAACTACACCTCGCAGTACTTCGACGAATCCAACGGTGCGCTTTACCCGTTCGGTTACGGCCTGAGCTACACAAAGTTTGAGCTGTCCAAGCCGCAGCTTTCAGGACACAAACTGAAACGCGGCCAGAATCTGGAGGTCAGCGTAACGGTGAAGAACACTGGCGAGCGCGCCGGAGCGACGGTGGTGCAGCTGTATCTGCAGGATCTGGTCGGCTCCAGCGTGCGCCCGGTCAAGGAACTCAAGCGCTTTGAAAAGCTCATGTTAGAGCCCGGCGAGACGCGATTGATACGCTTCGAGCTGGGCGAGAGCGATTTGAAGTTCCATGACGCGAAACTCGACTACGTGGCTGAGCCAGGTGAGTTCGAAGTTCAGTTGGGATTAGATTCGCGGGCAGTAATCAGCGAGCGATTCGAGTTGTTGTAAGGCATTTTTCTATAGGCGCTTTGCATGCGGCACATGCGTCCGCCGTGGTGCTGATGGCACGGCGGCTGGACGAGTAGGCTGCATGCAACCAAACCTCAGCGACGCAGAGCGAACTCTGTTCAAACGTGTAATTCGGAGGCGGTGTGTTACGCATTTTTCAATGGAATACGAGAACCCAGCCGGCGCGCATGTTGGCGGGCTTGGTAGGCGGATTGTGCATGCTGATGGCCGGCAGCGCGCTGGCGTTCGGCCTCGATGATGTGGCCGAGCGTGCGAAGGCGCTGGCTGCTAGCGGTTACGAAGAGCCGGCCAGCAATCTTCCAGATGAATTCCGCAAGATGGCATTCGCCGACTACCAACGCGTGCGTTTCAACCCGGAGCACGCCTACTGGAAGGACGCCGAAACACCGTTCCACCTGCAGTTCTACCATCAGGGCATGCATTTCGACACGCCGGTACGCATCAACGAAATCACCGCGACGAAAGTGCGTGAGATTCGCTACGACCCGGCCATGTTCCAGTTCGATGGCGTCGAGATCGACCCTGCCGCGCTGGAAGGTCTCGGTTTCGCCGGTTTCAAAGTGCTCTATCCGCTGAACAAGGCGGACAAGCAGGACGAGGTGATGACGCTGCTCGGTGCCAGTTATTTCCGCATTGTCGGCAAGGGCCAGTGGTACGGGCTTTCGGCGCGGGGACTGGCCATCGACACGGCACTGCCGGGAGGGGAGGAGTTTCCGCGTTTTCGCGAATTCTGGGTGGAGCGGCCGCAACCTGATCGGCGCAACCTGGTGATCTATGCGCTGCTCGATTCGCCGCGTGCCACCGGTGCCTATCGCATGGTGCTGACGCCTGGCAAGGACAGTACCCTGGATGTGCAGGCAAAGGTGTTTCTCCGCGATCCGGTCGGCAAGCTCGGTATTGCTCCACTGACCAGCATGTTCCTGTTTGGCGCCAACCAGCCCAGCACTTCGCTGAACTATCGTCCGCAGTTGCACGACTCCGAAGGTCTGGCGATTCATGCAGGCAATGGAGAGTGGCTCTGGCGTCCGCTGAACAATCCGCAGCGCCTTGCCGTCAGCGCGTTCAACGTAGAGAACCCACGAGGCTTCGGCCTGATGCAGCGCACCCGCGACTTTGGCCGTTACGAGGATTTGGACGACCGTTACGAATTGCGCCCCAGTGGCTGGGTAGAGACCCGCGGCGACTGGGGCAAGGGCCACGTCGAGCTGGTGGAGATCCCGACGCCTGACGAGACCAATGACAACATCGTGGCCTTCTGGTCTCCGGAAAAGCAGCCCGAACCCGGCCAATCGCTGGATCTGGAGTATCGCCTGCATTTCTCCATGGATGAACCTGGCCTGCACGACCCTAAGCTGGCCTGGGTACAGCAGACGCGTATCTCCGCTGGCGACGTCAAACAAAGCAATCTGATCCGTCAGCCGGACGGCACGACTGCATTGATAGTGGATTTCGTCGGCCCAGTGCTGGAGCAGCTCGCCGAGGATGCACCGGTGACCACCCGCGTCAGCATCGATAACAATGCCGAGCTGGTGGAAAACAATCTGCGTTACAACCCAGTCACCAAAGGCTGGCGCCTGACGCTGCGGCTCAAGGTGCATGATCCAGCGCGGCCGGTAGAGATGCGCGCGGCGCTGGTGGATGGTGAAAACACCCTTTCCGAAACCTGGACCTACCAGATTCCTCCCCATGAATGAGCAACATTCGGTAAACGAAGTGGCGCAAACCTATTGCGACAGTCTGGCCTTGCCCGACGCCGAGGAGCCGGCCAGATACCGGCAGGCGGCAGAGCAGGGCGACCTGCTGGCGCTGCATGACGAGCTGTCCGGCGATGCATCTGGAGACCGTGTCCCGTCACGCCGTCTGCTCGATTCGGTCGTGGCTCGGCTGCGAATGGGATGGGGCGATCTGTTCGATCGGGCTGGGGTGATCGCCGAGGATTACCAGGGTCGTGCGTACGTGCAATCGACCCCGCCGATCGTACGTACGCGCATGGTGCCCGAACCCTGGCACACCAACATCCTGCGCCGCGGCTGGCGTCGTATGCTGGGGCGTACGCCGCCGCGCCGGCAGTTCGAGCCCAGCCCGCAGCCGCTCGACGAAGCACGCTGGCGGCGGGTCGCGGCGTTGCGCCGCGCCGCGCTGCTGTTGCTGATGCTTGGTCAGACGGCATTCGCCACCTGGCAGATGAAGGCAGTGCTGCCTTACCAAGGCTGGTTTCTGGTCGACATGCAGGAGGTCTTCGTCCAGCCGCTGTCAGAATCGGCCCGGCAAATCCTTCCCTATGTGGTGCAGACCAGCATTCTGCTGCTCTTTGCGCTGCTGTTCTGCTGGGTTTCGGTGGGGTTCTGGACCGCACTGATGGGCTTTTTCCAGCTGCTGCGTGGCAAGGATCGCTACAGCATCTCGGCCAGCAGCCCCGGTACCGAACCGATACCCGCCGAGGCGCGTACCGCGCTGGTGATGCCGATTGCCAACGAAGATGTGCCACGAGTGTTCGCCGGCTTGCGGGCAACCTACGAATCACTCAAGGCGACTGGCGAGCTGGAGCATTTCGACATTTTCGTGCTCAGTGATAGCAACGACCCGGACACCTGCGTTGCCGAGCAGAAGGCCTGGGTCGAGCTGTGCCGCGCGGTTGATGGCTTTGGCCATATCTTCTACCGACGCCGCCGGCGTCGGGTAAAGCGCAAGAGCGGCAACATCGATGATTTCTGCCGCCGCTGGGGTAGCAGCTACCGCTACATGGTGGTGCTGGATGCCGATAGCGTGATGAGCGGCGAATGTCTGACCAGTCTGGTCCGGCTGATGGAAGCCAACCCCAACGCTGGCATCATCCAGACTGCGCCCAAGGCCTCGGGCATGGACACGCTCTACGCCCGGCTGCAGCAGTTCGCAACGCGTGTTTACGGTCCATTGTTCACCGCCGGGCTCAATTTCTGGCAGCTGGGTGAGTCGCACTACTGGGGTCACAACGCGATCATTCGGGTCAAACCTTTCATTGAGCATTGCGCACTGGCGCCGCTACCGGGAACAGGGTCGTTCGCCGGGGCAATCCTTTCCCACGACTTCGTCGAGGCAGCGCTGATGCGTCGTGCCGGCTGGGGCGTCTGGATCGCCTATGACCTGCCGGGCAGTTACGAGGAACTGCCGCCCAACCTGCTCGACGAACTCAAGCGGGACCGTCGCTGGTGTCACGGCAACCTGATGAACTTCCGTCTGTTCATGGTGCGTGGCGTGCACACGGTTCACCGCCTGGTGTTTCTCACCGGCGTGATGTCCTACCTGTCGGCGCCGCTGTGGTTCCTCTTCCTGCTGCTATCTACCGGCCTGCTGGCGATCCATACGCTGATGGTGCCCGAGTACTTCCTGCAGCCTAACCAGCTCTATCCGTTATGGCCGCGCTGGCAACCGGAAGAAGCGATCGCGCTGTTCTCGGCAACCATGACGCTGCTGTTCCTGCCCAAGCTGCTCAGCGTACTGCTGGTGTGCATTCAAGGTGCGGAGGCTTACGGTGGGCGGCTGCGTGTGGTGGCCTCGATGCTGATCGAGACGCTGTTTTCCGTGCTGCTGGCGCCGGTGCGCATGCTGTTCCACAGCGTGTTCGTCACCTCCGCCTTTCTCGGCTGGTCGGTGCAGTGGAACTCACCGCAGCGGGGCGATAATGCGACCCCGTGGAGCGAAGCTCTGCGTCGACACGGCTCGCAGATCGTCATCGGCGTGCTCTGGACGGCGCTGGTCGCCTGGCTGGATGCGGCCTTTCTCTGGTGGTTGGCGCCGATCGTGGTGTCGCTGATCCTGTCGGCGCCGGTGTCGGTGATCACCAGCCGTACAGGGCTCGGTCTGGCCGCGCGGCGCTGCAAGCTATTTCTGATTCCGGAGGAATATGCACCGCCCACCGAACTGGCAAATACCGATCTTTACCAGCAGCAGAATCAGGCCGAAGCCTTGCGCCATGGCTTCATCGTGGCGGTGGTCGATCCGCTTTACAACGCGCTGGTCTGCGCTATGGCACGTGCTCGCCATGCCAAGGTGGTGCCTGCCGCGGAACTCCTGCGTGAGCAGCGCCTGGAGGAAGTCATTGCTGCCGGGCCCGCTGGTGAGAATGCCGAGGCGGCGCGCTGGCGGTTGCTCAACGACCCGGACGGCATGGCCCTGTTGCATCGGCACGCCTGGGAAGACCCGGCAGGCGCAGCCTGGCTCGCGCGTTATCAGGAAGAGTACCCGCATCGCGTGGCGCGACCTGATTTGACGGGCGCTGTCTGAGTCACCTGCCCAATGCGGCTCGCCCGAGCCGCATTGGCCTTGTTTTCAGTCGTCGCGCGTAAGCACTTCGAGCAGTTCGATCTCGAAGTGCAGATCCGAATTGGGCGGGATATGCGCGCCGACCTGGCGCTCGCCGTAACCGAGATGCGCCGGGACGAAAAGCCTGCGTTTGCCGCCGACCTTCATGCCCATCAGCCCGATGTCCCAGCCCTTTATTACTCGTCCCGTGCCGATCACGCATTGGAAGGGTTTGCCGCGCTCGTAGGAACTGTCGAACGGCGTGCCGTCGCTCAGCGTGCCGCGGTACTGGGTGGTGATCAGAGCGCCTTTGACCACCGCTTTGCCGTCGCCGAGCTGAATGTCTTCGACCAGCAATTCATCGTTCATTCATGCGCTTCCTGAAAGCTGAAAGAGGAAGCGCTTTGTGGCAGGGAAAGTCGTCGCGGGCAAGAGATTGGCCACCGCTTCAGATAAATCGAAGGCCGCTCGCCTAATTTATATCGGATAGATCGATATTTACTGACTGAAAATTGCAAACATTTTAGATCTGATTGAATGGATCATCTCCCTCATTGGCCGGGGCCGCCCGGAACCTGTTTGCGGAGAGCGAGATGATCGAACTACGTCCATATGCCCAGCTTGGTCATGCGCAGCACGGCTGGCTGAACGCGCGCCACCACTTTTCCTTCGCCGGTTATCACGACGTAGAGCGCATGCGCTGGGGCCGTCTGCGCGTATGGAACGACGACAGCATCGCGCCGCAGTCGGGCTTCGAGCCGCACTCGCACCGGGACATGGAGATCATCACCTACGTCCGTCAGGGCGCCATCACGCACGAAGACAGCCTGGGCAACCGCGGCCGTACCGTCGCCGGCGATGTGCAGGTGATGAGCGCCGGCACCGGCATCGTGCACAGCGAGTACAACCTGGAGGATGTGGAAGCGCGAATTTTCCAGATATGGATTCACCCGCAGCAGACCGGCCTGCCACCGAGCTGGGGTACGCGGGCCTTCCCAAGTGGGGAGCGCGCCGGTGCCTTCGTCACGCTCGCCAGTGGTCTGCCCGGCGACGACGAGGCACTGCCGATTCGTGCTGAAGCCAGGCTGGCAGCGGCTACGCTTGCTGCGGGGCAGAGTGCCGGCTATGAGATCGCCGATGGGCGCCGTGTCTATCTGGTGCCCGCCAGTGGCCGTATCGAGGTCAACGGGCTCGAAGTTGCCGCAGGCGATGGTGTGGCCGTGCGCGATGAGGCGCGGCTGAGCGTCAGAGCAGTGGAAAACAGCGAGGTCGTCCTGGTCGAGTCGCGCTGACGTATCGCGCCGGGATGTCCCGGCCTTGGCCATGTCGCATCCAGAACATTATTCAGACTCACCCACCGAAAGAGGAAAGCAAGATGGCGAAGATTCTCGTGCTGTATCACTCCATGTACGGCCATATTGAAACGATGGCCAATGCTGTCGCCGAAGGCGCGCGGCTCGTGCCGGGCGTCGAGGTGACGATCAAGCGCGTATCGGAAACCATGCCCGAAGACGCCTTCCGCAACGCCGGCGGCAAGGTCGATCAGCCAGCCGACATCGCCGATCCGAACGAGCTGTCGGACTACGACGGAATCATCTTTGGCACCCCGACCCGCTTCGGCAACATGTCCGGGCAGATGCGCAACTTCCTCGACCGCACCGGCGGCCTGTGGGCCAAGGGCGCGCTGCATGGCAAGGTCGCCAGCGTGTTCGCCTCGACCGGCACCGGCGGCGGTCAGGAGATGACCATCACCTCGACCTGGACCACCCTGGCGCACCACGGCATGGTCATCGTGCCGACCGGTTATGGCATCAGCGAGTTCTTCGACATCTCCGAAACCAACGGTGGCACGCCCTATGGCGCCACGACCATCGCCGGTGGCGACGGCTCGCGTCAGCCTTCGGAAAAGGAACTGGCCATCGCGCGCTACCAGGGCGAGCACGTGGCGAAGATCACCAGCAAGCTCAAGGGCTGACGAACGACGCAGTACCTACGCTGGGGCCCGCTCGGGCCCCAGCAGCAGGCCATACATCAGTTCGTCGACGAAGCCTTCGTCGCTGCTGCGTTTGTAGGCGGCGCGCTGCGTGCCTTCGTAAGCGAAGCCGAAGCGCTCGTAGAAGGCGATCGCTCGCGGGTTGTCCGCTTCCACAGTCAACTCCACACGCCGAATGCCGCTGGCCGCCAGCTTGTCGATGGCTTCCTGCATCATCCGCCGTGCCAGGCCGCTGCCCTTGACCTCGGGCGCGACTGCCAGCGTGCCGAGGTACGCCACATGGGCAGCGCGGCCCAGATGGCGCTGCACCTTGTAGAAGCCCTGGACCACGCCGTGCTCTTCGAAGACATAGAAGCTGGCGCTTTCGAACAGCGGCTCGAAGACCTTGCCGAAAGCCTCGCGCGGCATGGGGTCGTAACCCAGATACGGCACCACGTCCGGGTGCATGTAGATGTCGTAGACCCGCTGCTGATCGGCGGGAATGGCGAGGCGGCGCATGGGCATCTCCAATATGGTGGTGGCGGCAGCATAGCCGCTGAGCCAATGACAGATGCGACGCTTATTCCAACCCGTAGGGGGGGATTCAGCCATAGAGTCGGGTGCTGTGGTGGCCTGAAGCCCAGCCGACGGTGATCCGCGAGACAGAGTGAAGGCTGCGCTGCGTCAGCCGCGCGTGGGCCAATGGGGTGATAATGCGCGTCGCTTACCATTCACTGAGGACATCGCCCCGTGGTGCTATTCGAGATCGTTCCGCGCAGCCCCGAAACCTATCGTCGCGAGACCCGTCGCAGTACGCTGATCGTCGTTGCCACCTTTGCGGCACTCGCCATGGGATTGGCGACGCTGGCCGTAGCGTTGTTTGGCGAGCCGGGCGGCAACAACCTGAGGCTGAATATAGGCGGGGTGATTGCTGGGCTGGTGCTGACCATCGGGCTCGTCCGATCGCTCTACTGGCAACAGGCCTGGATGGCGTCGGCGGTTTACGGCTGGCAGCTCAAGCGCAGCCTGATGCGCGTGACCAACATGATGCATCAGGTCAAGGCAGGCGTAAGCGCTGGCAATCCAGATGCGATGAAGATGTTGCGCTTTTATCATCTTGGGCTGACGCAGATGCACCAGCTCGATGGCAACTCCAGCGGCATCAACGATTCGATCGCGGAGATCGACCGTCATCGGGAGGCGATGGAGGCGCTGCATATGGATATCGATCAGAACCGGCTTGAGTCCGAGTGGCTGGAGCGCGTCGGGCGGATCGAGGCGAAGCGCTGAGGCGAGCCCTTTTGATCGCACGCCAGCGTTCAGACGGCGCCAAGGCTCAATGCACGTGGCGGCTGCCGTCGGGGTGGTGGTGTACGTCAGCTTCTGGCGTTGCTGGCCGGTGGTGGTCGAGCGTACCGTGGTGATCGCCTTCGGCTGATGCGGGCGGCTGGGCAGCGGCAGGACTGGAGTGCTGGCCGCTGTGATCGTGCATGTCCGATTCACCGCCGCCGTGCTGGTGGCCGTCACTTGCGGCGACCAGCGACCGATACTGCGCCCTATCAAGCTGCGGCATCTGCTCGATGAAGGCGACCATGCCCCAGATGTAGTCGTCGCCCATGCTCTTGCCCCAGGCCGGCATGCCGGTCGCTTTGATGCCGTGCTTGATGACCCAGAACGTTGCGCCCGGATCACCGCCGATACCTTGCTTTGCCAGGTTCGGCGGAGCGGGGTAGAGGCTTTCGCTCAGTTCAGTGGCGTTCATCTCCGGTGCCAGGTGACAGCCAATGCACATGGCGTGGTAGTTGCCTGCGCCCGAACGGATCAGTGCCTCATCGTCGAGGCTCGGCACCTTGATTTCACGGGCACGCACCGCAATCGAGCGCTCGCGGGTGAATTCGAGAAGGGCCTCGATCACCCGCGAATGCGGCTCGTCGGCGGCGACACTGATCACGCCGGAGTACAGCACCCCTGCACCGGCTACGGCGATTACCACGCCGCTCAGGACGAGGGTCTTGAGTGTTGTTTTCATAGGCTCAGAACCAGAAGCGAATACCGGCTACCAGCTTCGCCTCGCTGACGTCTTCGTCATCGGCACGCAGCAGATCGGCGGTGTTGCCGTAGGCACGCCCCCAGCTGACGCCGACGTAAGGTGCAAGCTGGCGGTTGATCTCGTAACGCAGGCGCAACCCTACGCTGGCGTCGCTGAGACCGGAGCCGACGCCGCGGGCCTCGTCGTTGCGCCCGTGCAGGTTCAGCTCCGCGGTTGGCTGTAGCACCCAGCGCTGGGTCAGCAGGATGTCGTATTCGGCCTCCAGGCGCAGCGCAGTCTGGCCGCCCTCGCCAAGGAATGCCGTGGCTTCGGTTTCCAGACCGAACAGCGGCATGCCTTGCACGCCAAAGGCTGCCCAGGTCTGCGGTGAGCCAGGCTTGAAGTCCTGGCGCACGCCAGCGACGGTTTCCCACCACGGACCGATGGCGTGGCTCCAGAGCAGCTGCAGCTCGGCCTCCTCGGTATGGCCGTTGGTGCGCTCGCCTTCGGAGCGGAAGGCCAGACGGTCGATATCGCCGCCATACCAGCCGGAAATATCCCAGGCCAGGGTGCTGCCTTCATCGGCGTCCTGCCATTCCAGCTGATCGGCGAGGAAGAAGAAGTTGCTGCCGCCCTGATGCATATGGTGGGGCGGCAGATTTGGAAATGCCGCGACGCGGTCTGCATCGCTGATCGCAGGGATTGGCGTGCGAGGCTCCTGTCCGGGGGCAACGCTGGTAGCCGGTGGGTGAGCCATTGAACTGTGATCCATGCTGCCGTGATCGCCGTGATCCATGTCGCCATGGTTCATCTGGCTGTGGTCCGCTGGCGCAGCGTGCCCGCCGTGTCCGGAATGATCCATCGTCTGCTGCGCCTGGCTCGCTGTCGCAGCCATGGCGAGGGCGATGGCAACGGGCAGTGTCTTAGTGATCATGCGGCTTGCCTTGCTCGGAGCCCTTTGGCATGTCCTTCTGCATCTTTCCGTTGCCCATGCTGCCGTGGTCCATATGGCCGGAACCCATGTGCTGGTCGTGCATGTCCTGCATCTTGTCGTGATCCATGCCCTGCATCATGCCGCCCTGTTGTTGCCCGGACTGGGGTTGGCTGGCCTGCGGCGCGGCCTGTTCGGTTGGCGCATCGGCGGGATGATGACCGTCGTGCTCGCTCTGCGCGTGGGCGGCGTTGAGGCTGAGAGCGGCAGTCAGGCCGAAGGCGAGCAGGGCGTGCTGTTTGATCTTGTTCATAGGCTTCTCCGTCATTCTTCTACGCGGACTTCGCGGAACATCCCGAGGTCCATGTGCATCAGCATGTGGCAGTGATAGGCCCAGCGCCCGAGGGCGTCGGCGGTGACGCGATAGCTGCGTTTCGAACCCGGTGGCATGTCGATGGTGTGCTTGCGCACCTGGAAATTGCCGTGTTCGTCCTCAAGGTCGCTCCACAGCCCGTGCAGGTGGATGGGGTGGTGCATCATGGTGTCGTTGACCAGCACGAAGCGCACCCGCTCGCCATATTTCAGGCGGATTGGCTCAGCGTCGGCGAAGGGGATGCCGTCGAACGACCAGGCGAAGCGTTCCATATGTCCGGTCAGGTGCAGTTCGATGGTGCGCATCGGCTCGCGGCCGTCCGGGTCGGCGAAGGTGCTGCGCAGGTCGGCGTAGGTCAGTACGCGTCGGCCGTTATTACGCAGGCCGATACCCGGGTCGTCCAGCTTGGGCACCGGCATCATGGTCTGCATGTCCACCAGTGGATTGCCGGTTTCGCTGGCCGGATGCGCTTGCATGCCAGCGCCGTGCGAGCCGTGGCCCATGGCGGCGTGGTCCAGCTGGCCATGGTCCATCGCGCCATGCCCGGCATGGGCGTCATGACCCTGCGCGGGTGCCGCTGCAGCCTGACCATGGGCTGAATGATCGCCGTGGCCCATGTCCTCCATAGTCAGTTCGGGGCGCGGATCGGGCTCGGGCACCGGCGCCTGCAAGCCATCGCGCACGGCCAGCGTGCCGCGGGCATAGCCGCTACGGTCCATGGCCTGGGCGAACAGGGTGTAGGCGTTCTGGCTGCCGTCCGGCTCGACGAAGACATCGAGGGTTTCCGCCACGGCCAGGCGCACTTCGTCCACCTGCACCGGTTCGACGTTCTGCCCGTCAGCGGCGACCACGGTGAGCTTGAGGCCGGGGATGCGAAAGTCGAAATAACTCATCGCCGAGCCGTTGATCAGTCGCAGGCGGATGCGCTCGCCCGGCTGGAACAGCCCGGTCCAGTTGCCATCAGGCGCCTGGCCATTGAGCAGGTAGGTGTAGGTGGCGCCGCTGATATCGGCGAGGTCGGTCGGCGACATGTTCATCTTTGCCCAGGCCCAGCGATCACTGACGGTGTCGCTCCAGCCTTTGTCGGCGACGTCATTGATGAAATCGCCAAGCGTGCGCCGGCCCTGGTTGTAGTAGTCCGAGTGCTTCTTCAATTTCGCCAGCACCCGTGCCGGGCTTTCATCGGTCCAGTCGGAGAGAAACACCACGTAGTCGCGGTCGTAGCTGAATGGGTCGGGTTCCTTGGGATCGATGATCAGCGCGCCATAAACGCCCAGCTGTTCCTGGAAGCCGGAATGACTGTGGTACCAGTAAGTGCCGCTCTGGATGGCCTTGAAGCGATACTCGTACATGCCGTCCGGCGCGATGCCGGCGAAACTGAAGCCGGGCACGCCGTCCATGTTGGCCGGCAACAGAATGCCGTGCCAGTGGATCGAGGTGTCGTGGGGCAGCCGGTTGCGCACGCGAAGGGTCACGGTTTCACCCTCGCGCCAGCGCAGCAGCGGGCCGGGAATGCTGCCGTTGATGGCCATGGCAGTGCGGCGCTTGCCGGTAAAATCCACCGTCATGGAATCAATGGTGAGGTCGAACTCGGTGCCGCTGAGCACCGTCGGCTGCCCCGCGCTGGTCAGCGCCCAGACGGGCTGTTGCCACAGCCCGAGGCCTGCGACGGCGCCGCCGGCAGCCAGGCTTTTGACGAAGGTGCGCCGAGAACTGGTCAATTGCATGCGGGTCCTGTTCGGTCGATCGAATTGTTGGTTTGGCCGCCGCGCAGGCGCGACGCTGCAACGCTATGGCAAGCACCATAGCGCGACGTATCTGTCAGCGACCTGAAGCGAAAATTACGATTTTGTCAGCTAGCAGCGTGGCCAGCCGCAACCGGGCTGGCCGTGCTCAATACCGATGCCGGGCGGTTTTGGCACCGCCCAGATGTGCAGCGCGCCTTAGCGAACCGGCTGCGCGCCGAGGTAATCGCCGAGTACCAGATCCTTGCCCTTGGTGGTCAGGCCGATCACCTGATACTGCTGGTGCGGCTGACCGTAATCCATGCCTGGGGAGCCCGCAGGCATACCCGGTACGGCAACGCCGGCCAGATCATCACGCTTCTGCAGCTCATGAATCGCTGCGACCGGCACGTGCCCCTCGATGAACTTGCCGCCGATCACGCCGGTGTGGCACGAGCCCAGGCGCGGTGCGACGCCCAGCTTCTGCTTGACCGCCGACATGTTGGTTTCGACGTGATCGCGCACTTCGAAGCCGTTCGCCTCAAGGTACGTGATCCAGTCCTTGCAGCAGCCGCAGTTGGCATCGCGGTGCACATCGATGACGTCCGCGGCATGGGCCATGCCCGACATCAGCAGGGCGGCGAGTGCGGTGAGGTAAGGTTTCATGGGTTTCTCCAGAGCGATGTTCAGTTGCAGCCGCAGCCGCATCCTGTTTTGCGCGCCGCCGGGGCAGGCGAGCCGGTGGCGATTTGGGCAGGGTAACCGGCTTTGTCGAGGGTTGCGATGAGCATGGCGCTATCGGCCGTGCCGTCTATCCGGGCTAGCCCTGCGGCTAGGTCTACCTCGACTCGCTCGACGCCAGTCAAGGGTTGCAGTGCAGCGGTTACATGCCTGACGCATGCCCCGCAAGTCATGCCGGAAACCTTGAGTTCGATGCTGGTCATTGGGTGATCCTCGGTTAGCCATTTCAATGAAGCTGACCCGATGCTCAACCTTGACGCGATGGTAAGGTCAAGCCTTCATTTTTCTGAGTACCAAGCTAACGTCGGCGGGCTGACAAGAGGCTGATGGGAAGATTACTTTTTTGTCAGCTTCGTGGCGTCCCGGCAGCTGGCGCTGCCACACTTACGTGGTCGCCACCGAAGGAACTTGCCGCCATGAAACTGTTGGTCGCAGAAGACGAACCGAAAACCGGCATGTACTTGCAGCAGGGCCTGAGCGAGGCTGGCTTCACCGTCGACCGCGTCACCAGCGGCACTGACGCGCTGCAGCATGTGCTGAGTGCGCCTTATGACCTGCTGATTCTCGACGTGATGATGCCCGGCCTGGATGGCTGGGAAGTGCTGCGCCTGGTGCGGGCGTCCGGCAACGAGGTGCCGGTGCTGTTTCTCACCGCGCGTGATCGTGTCGAAGATCGCGTGAAAGGACTGGAGCTTGGCGCCGACGACTATCTGGTCAAGCCGTTCGCTTTTTCCGAGCTGCTGGCGCGTGTGCGCACCCTGCTCCGGCGTGGCAACGCAGCAGCATTGCAGACTCAGTTGAAGATCGCCGATCTGGAGGTCGATCTGCTCAAGCGCCGCGCGGTGCGGGCTGGCCAGCGTATCGACCTGACTGCCAAGGAATTCGCCCTGCTGGAACTGCTCCTGCGTCGGCGCGGCGAGGTGCTGCCCAAGTCGCTGATCGCTTCCCAGGTGTGGGATATGAATTTCGACAGCGACACCAATGTCATCGAGGTGGCGATCCGCCGCTTGCGGGCAAAGATCGACGATGGCTTCGAGCCCAAACTGATCCATACCGCACGGGGCATGGGTTACATGCTCGACGAGCCGGACGCGCCATGAAGCGGCTGTCGCTGACCGCAAGGCTGAGCCTGATGTTCATGCTGGCGGTGACCGGCGTGCTGGCGGCGGCCGGTTATTTCTTCAGCCAGCTCAGCGAGCACCACTTCGACGAACTGGACCGCCATACGCTGCACGAAAAGCTCGAGGCAAGCCGACGCCTGCTGGGGGAGCTGGACGACCTGCAGAACTTCGAGCGTGTTCGCCCACAGCTGCAGGCGCTGCTCGGCGGGCACAGCGAGATGCGCGGTTTCATTTTCGATGAACGCGGTGCACAGCTGTTTCCTCAGCCGGGCGTTGATGAAGCGGAGCCGCCGCTGCTCGGTCTGCTCGCCGAGCAGGAGGGCGAACTGGAACTGGACGGGCGCGTCTGGCGCGGTGAAGCCGGGCATGTGCAGGTCGGCGAGAGGCGCCTAACGTTGTTGATCCTCCTGGATGTCACCGCGCACAAAGCCTTCTTTCACACCTTCAGCGGCTGGCTGTGGGCGGCACTGGTGCTTTGTGCGCTGCTCAGCGGGCTGCTCGGCTGGTTGCTGGTGCGCAGCGGCTTGCGACCCTTGCGCGAGGTGACGCAGGTGGCGGCTTCGGTATCGGCCAAGTCGCTGCGCGAGCGCATCCCCGATGAGTCGACACCGGCGGAACTGCAGCAGTTGGTGCAGGCCTTCAACGCCATGCTGGCGCGACTGGAGGATGCCTTCGTGCGGCTGTCGAACTTCTCCGCCGATATCGCCCACGAGCTGCGCACGCCGCTGAGCAACCTGATGACCCACACCGAGGTGGCGCTGACCCGCGCGCGCACGCTGGATCAGTACCAGGACAACCTGCATTCCAACCTTGAGGAACTGCAGCGCATGTCGCGGATGATCGACGACATGTTGTTCCTGGCCAAGGCCGACAACGGGCTGATCGTGCCGGACGCCAAGCCCGTCGCGCTGGAGGCGTTGTGCGCGCAGCTGCTGGACTACTACCAGCTTTCGGCTGACGAACGCGGGGTTCGCTTCGAGCTGTCTGGTGCCGGCACGATTCAGGGCGATCTGCTGATGCTGCGCCGGGCGCTATCGAACCTGCTGTCCAATGCGCTGCGTTACACGCCCGATGGCGAGCTGATCCGCCTGGATATCGAGCCAAGCGCCGATGGTGTAGCGCTCAGCGTCGCCAATCCCGGCGCGGCCATCGCACCTGAGCATCTGGAGCGCTTGTTCGACCGCTTCTATCGAGTCGACCCGGCGCGGCGTGAAGGCAGCCCGAGCAATGCCGGGCTGGGCCTGGCGATCACGCGCTCGATTGTTCAGGCACATCGGGGCGGTATCCAGTGCAGTTCCGAGCAGGGCTGGACGATCTTCCGCCTGGAATTCCCTGGCTAAGTGCGTGCTCAGCGCTGCAACGGCACCGTCAGCGATACGCGCAGGCCGTCGGCCTGACTGTCGAAGGTGAGGGTGCAATCGCAGCGCTGCGCTATAGCTTGGACAATGGCCAGGCCTAGGCCGCTGCCACTGCTGGCGGCGTGTCGCCAGAAGCGCCGGGTCAGGTGTTCGAGATGCTCAGCGGCGATGCCCGGTCCCAGGTCACGCACCTCGAATCGTACTCGCTCAGCTTCAGGCTGCAGCGTCAGCGTGACAGCGCTGCCCGGCGCGGTGTGGCGCTGGGCATTCTCCAGCAGGTTGCGCAGCGCGGCGATGGCCAGCACCGGAGGCATGGCCAGTGGCGTGTCGGGTAATTCCGCCGGGACCTGCAACAGGATTGGTGCGCCGTCACCGCCACTGGCGTCCTGAATCGCCAGCCGCGCGACCTCGGCGGCCGAGCACTGCAAGCCATCGTCGAAATCCAGACTGCCTTCCACCCGGGCCAGCAACAACAGCTGCTCGAGCGTGCGCTGCAGGCGATCGGCACCGGCCTCGGCGTTCGCCAGTGCCTGTTCGGCGGCGGCGCCTTCGGTCATGCGCGCCACCTGCAGGTGGGTTTTGATCGCCGTCAGCGGGCTGCGCAGTTCGTGGGCGGCGTCGCCGGTCAGCCGGCGTTCGCGTTCGATGGCCTGAGCGATGCGCTGGAACAGCTGGTTCTGCGTCTGCACCAGCGGCAGCAATTCCGGCGGCAGGCCATCGACCGGCAATGGTTCGAGGGAGTCGGCGCTGCGTTGGGTCAGTGCCTCGCGAATCCTGCGCAACGGCGCCAGCCCACGGCCCAGGCCAAGCCAGAGCAGACCCAGGCTGCCAAGCAGGGCGACCGCCACCGGCAGCGCCGCCGCCAGCAAAACCGAGCGCTTCAGCGCGGCACGCTCATCCAGACGGTCGGCCGTGGTGATGCGCAGCTCGCCTTGCACCAGAGTGAAACTGCGCCAGGGCACGCCGTCGATCAGCTGGTCGCGATAGCCGTTCTGCTCGGCATCCAGCTGCTGGTCGGGCGCACTGTGGCTGCGCGCGAGTACCTCGCCACGCAGCGAGCTGACCTGGCAGGCCAGGCCGTTGGGAATACCTAGCTGCTCGGCGCTCAGGCGTTTCGCCGGACTGTCACCGGGCAGTGGTTGCGGCAACTGCACCAGCAGGCCGGCGACCATGCGCGCCGAGGAGGCCAGGCGCTGGTCGAGCGAAAGCATCATCTGGCTGCGCAGATCAACCAGCATCCAGGTCGCAGCCAATGCCCAGAGCAGCACGAAGGCCGAGCCGAGCATCAGGGTCAGGCGCAGACGCAGGCTCATGACGCGTCCTCGTCGCCTGCCGGGCCGAGGCGGTAGCCCAGGCCGCGCACGGTCTCGACGATGCCGTTGCCAAGTTTGCGGCGCAGATGGTGGATATGCACGTTCAGCGCGTTGCTCTCGACATCATCGGCAAAACCGTAAACCGCGTCCTTGAGCTGCTCGCTGCTGAGCACCCGGCCCTGATTGTTGAGCAGTGCCTGCAGCAGTGCCTGTTCACGGCGCGACAGGTCGACCGGCTGGCCGTCCAGGCGCGCCTCGCAGCGGCTCGGGTCGTAGCTCAACCGGCCATGCGCGATGAGGTTGATGCTGCGCCCGGACATGCGCCGCATCAGCGTGTGCAGACGCGCGGCCAGCTCGCGCAGGTCGAAGGGCTTGAGCAGGTAGTCGTCGGCACCCGCCTGCAGGCCGATGACGCGGTCGCTGACCGCATCGCGCGCGGTGAGCACCAGCACCGGTAGCTCCAGCCCCTGTTGGCGCAGGCGTCGCAGCAGGGCGATGCCGTCCTCGTCGGGCAGGCCGAGGTCGAGGATCAGCACATCGAAGTGCGCCGCGCGCAGCAGGGCTTCGGCATCCGCCGCGGTCGCAGCATGGTCGACGATCAAGCCCTGGGCATTGAGCCCGGCGACGATGCCGCTGGCGATCAGTGCGTCGTCTTCGGCAAGCAGCACGTGCATGGGTAGGGTCCGCAGAAAAAGCTCAAGGGTGGACCTTAGCGATTAAGGCAGCGTTATGCAGCCCGTACCACGGTGTTAATGGCGCGTTAATCCCGCCCCGGCATGCTGCGCGGCAGTCATTTCACTGCCAGGATTCTCATGCGCACATTGGTTCTTCTGCTGTTTCTGTTGGCGCCCGGAATAGCGTTGCCGGCCGGCGGGCTGTTTGGCGGCGGCTCGCAGATTGATTTTCTGCCGGTGGAAGAGGCGTTTGCGCTGACGGTCAGTCCACAGGAGAACGGCGCCACGCTGCTGCACTGGCGGATCGCGCCGGGCTATTACCTCTATCAGCAGCGCCTGCAGTTCGATGGCCTGCCGCCGGAGCGCCAGCCGCCGCTGCCCGAGGGCGAGCCCTACAGCGACGAGTTCTTCGGCGACTCGCAGATATACCGCGACAGCCTCGAATTGCTGATCCCGGCGGACGTGGAGAACAACGTGCGCCTCGGATGGCAGGGCTGCGCCGATGCCGGGCTCTGCTATCCACCGCAGACCCGTGAAGTTTCTCTGAGCGGTGACGGCACCGCCTCGACAGCCTCCGGGCAGGCCGAAGATCAGGCGCTGGTCAGCGGCCTCGAAAATCAGGCACTGGCCTGGAGCCTGCTGGTGTTCTTCGGCCTCGGGCTGTTGCTGGCCTTCACCCCCTGTTCGTTGCCGATGCTGCCGATCCTGGCAGGCATCGTGGTGGGCAGCGGCGCCACTTCACGCCGTGGTGTGGCCCTGGCTTCGACCTATGTTGTCAGCATGGCGCTGGTTTACGCCGTGCTCGGTGTGCTGGCGGCGCTGCTCGGCGCCAACCTGCAGGCGGCGCTGCAGCAGCCCTGGTTGCTGACCAGTTTCGCCGTGCTGTTCGTGCTGCTGGCGCTGCCGATGTTCGGTTTGTTCGAACTGCAATTGCCGGTAGCGCTGCGTGATCGTCTGGAGCGTGCCGGACGCCAGCAGCGCGGTGGCAGTCTGGCCGGTGCCGGTGCGCTGGGCATTCTCTCCGGTCTGCTGGTCGGCCCCTGTATGACCGCGCCACTGGCCGCCGCGCTGTTGTTCATCGCACAGAGCGGCAGTGCGCTACAGGGTGGCCTGGTGCTCTTTGCGCTGGGCCTGGGCATCGGCACGCCGTTGCTGTTGCTGGTGACCGTTGGCCAGCGCTTTCTGCCCACGCCAGGCGCCTGGATGGATCGGGTCAAGGTGGTGTTCGGTTTCCTCTTCCTGGCGGCAGCGCTGTTCGTTGCGCGTCCGTTGCTGGCCGACTGGCTGTGGCTGGGCCTGTGGGGGGCGCTGCTGGTGGTGCTTGCCACCGCCTTGCTGCATGTGGCGCAGGCAGTGCAACGCCAGGGCGTGCTCTGTCAGGCCAGCGGCGTTTTGCTGGGGCTGTGGGGCGCAGCAATGCTGCTGGGTGCGGCCGGCGGCGCGGATGATCCGCGTCGGCCGCTGGCGATCTATGCCGGCGGTGGGGCGGGTGCCATCTCCGCCGAAGCTCACGCGCTCGGTTTCAGCGATCCGGCGGTGCTGGATCGTGAGCTGGCGGCGGCCAAGGCCCAGGGCCAGTGGGTTCTGATCGATTACTACGCCGACTGGTGCGTCTCCTGTAAGGTCATGGAGAAGGAGGTATTCGGCAACGCCGAGGTGCAGGCGAGCCTGGACGGTGTGCGCGTGCTGCGCCCCGACGTGACCCGCAGCGACGCTGCCACCCGCGAGTTGCTGACGCGCTATCAGGTGCTCGGCCCGCCGACATTGGTGTGGATCGGCCCGGATGGTGAGGAGCGCCGCGAACGCCGTATCACTGGCGAGGTCGGCGCCAAGAGCTTTCTTCAGAACTGGAACCAAACCTGGGAGCGAGGTTGATGCTGACTGTGAATATCGGGCCGCTGGCACTGGCGGTGCCTCATGTGATCTTGCTGGGCAGCCTGCTGCTGGCCACTCTGACTGGTTGGTGGGTAGGCCGGCGCAGCGAACGCAATCCGGAGCGGCAGCTGTTTCGCTTGCTGCTGGTGGCGTTGCTGGTGGCACGTCTGGCCTTCGTCGCAATGTACTGGGCGTACTACCGAGACGACTGGCTGAGCGTTATCGATATCCGCGACGGCGGCTTCATCGCCTGGCCTGGGTTGTTCGCCGCGCTGGCGTTGGGTATCTGGTGGGGCTGGCGTGACCGCGAATTGCGCAAGCCACTGGGCATCGCCCTGACGGTGGGAATCCTCAGCTGGGGTTTCAGTAACCTCGCCTGGCATTCCTTCGAGCAGGGCACTCGGCTGCCGGAAATGGCGCTGCGTGACAACCAGGGCCGTCCGGTGGCGCTGGAGGATTATTCCGGTCAGCCACTGGTGATCAATCTCTGGGCGACCTGGTGCCCGCCGTGCCGGCGCGAGATGCCGGTACTTGCCGACGCCCAGGCACGGGAAAGCGATACCTTGTTCCTGTTTATCAACCAGGGCGAGGGGGAGGGGGAGATCAACCGCTTTCTGGAAACCGCGGGGTTGAGTCTCGAAAACGTCCTGCTCGACAGTGGCGGGCGCCTCGGGCAGCACGTCGGTTCCACAGCGCTGCCGACCACGCTGTTCTACAACGCCGATGGCCGCCAGGTCAGCAGCCATCTTGGCGAACTCTCGCACGCCAGCCTGGCGCGCGCGCTGGAAAAACTGAAAGAGGAAGCTGCGCCGTGATTCGATTCAAGCCATTACCCTACCTGCTGGCCGGCGTCAGCCTGCTGGCCCTGCCCATGGCGCAGGCCGAGGAGTTGCCGCAGGCGATCAAGGCCGTCGAGGCCCGTGGCGCCGAGGTCGTCGGCAGCTTCGAGGCACCCGGCGGGCTCAAGGGCTATGCCGCGCGCTACAACGGGCAGGGCATGGCCCTGTATCTCACCCCGGATGGCGAGCATGTGCTGATCGGTAGCCTGCTCGATGCAAAAGGCGAGGACCTGACCCGCGCGCACCTGGAGAAGCTGGTGTACGAACCGCTGGGCAAGGAAATGTGGACCCGCATGCAAGACAGCAGCTGGATCGCTGACGGTAAGGCCGACGCACCGCGCATCATCTACATGTTCAGCGACCCGAACTGTCCGTACTGCAACATGTTCTGGAAGCAGGCACGGCCCTGGGTCGAGTCCGGCAAGGTGCAGTTGCGGCACATCATGGTCGGCATGCTGCGCGCCGACAGCGCTGGCAAATCCGCCGCGCTGCTCAGCGCCAAGGATCCTCAGGCAGCGCTCAATGAGCACGAGGCGGCCGGCAAGGCGAGCAAGCTGAAGGCGCTGGAGAAGATCCCGGCAGCGCTGGAAAAGCAGCTCACCGATAACCTGATGCTGATGAGCGAACTGGGCGCCCAGGCGACTCCGGCGATCTTCTACCTCGACGACAACGGTCGTCTGCAACAGCACCAGGGCGCACCGCAGCCGGATGCCCTGGCGGCGATCATGGGCCCGCGCTGATGGTGTCGCCCTGGGATGGCGTCAAGGTGTTTGGTCGAACATGGGCTGTGAATCGGTGGGCTTTAGCCCGCCGCTAAGGCGAAGCAAACGGAACGCCATTGCCTGGGTGTAAATCACTAGAGCAGCGGCCTACACCTTGCCTCAGGTTCCCCTACCTGCGCGGCTTAGAGCACCCCGAAAACCTTCTTCGCCAAGCTAGTCGCTGCAGCAGCTGGGTTTTTGCGGATGCCGGCTTCCTGCTCGGCGATCACGGTGAACAGGCCATCGAGCGCCTGCTCGGTGACATAGCTTTCGATATTGGCGTAGCTGCCGTTCAGCCCCGACGGCACCTTGGCCGCAACGGCATTGTATTGCTGCGCCAGGCCGACCTGGTCGGTAGCCTGCTTGACGATGGGCAGGAATTTCGCGCGAATCTGGTCGCGGCTGGATTTGTTCAAATACTGGGTGGCCGAGTCATCGCCGCCGGCGAGGATGGCCTTGGCGTCTTGCACGGTCATCTTGCGCACGGCGTCCAGCAGCAGTTGCTGCGCTTCCGGCACGGCCTTTTCGGCAGCCAGGTTCATGCTGTTCTCCAGCTGTTCGACCTGCGCGCCCATGCCCAGCATCTTGAGCATCCGCGAGGCTTTGCCGATGTTGCCCGGCAGCTCGATACGCACGTCTGGATCGCTGCTGAAGCCGCCGGGGCGTCCCAGCTGCTGCACGGCAACCTTGGCCCCTTGGCTCAAAGCATCCTTCAGGCCGCCGCTGGCGTCGCTCTGGGTAAGGTCGGAGAGTGAAAGGGCGAAAGCACTGGCGGAAAGTGCCAGGCCTGCAACGAGTGTCGTGATGCGAAACATGGCGTTTGCCTCATGTTCGGTGGGATTGCTCGGGGACCGTGTGATGGCGCCGAGTGCATGGCCTGCCGCCGATGCTAAAGGATTACGGACTAAAGCGCAGGCGTCCGCCTGCAGTATGTGCCAAGCGCGCCTGGAACATTCTGGCGTCGATGCGCTACCGTTGCGCGCTCGTTGTTACGGAGCCAACCTGCATGATTCGCCTCTTTCACCCCGATGACCTTGAGCCAATTCTGGCAATCTGGCTGAGTGCATCCATTCGCGCTCACGATTTCGTCGACCAAGCTTTCTGGGAGTCGAAGCTGGATGACATGCGCAATATCTATCTGCCTGCGTCGCAGACCTGGGTCTACGAGCAAGGAGGGCAAGTGCAGGGATTCCTCTCTCTGCTCGATGAGGTGTTGGCGGCCATCTTCGTGGCGCCGGATGCCCAAGGCAGCGGTATCGGCTCAGCACTGATCGAGCACGCCAAGGCGATGCGTGAGCGGCTCGATCTCACGGTCTACAGCGGCAACACTGCCAGCGTTGCGTTCTATCACCGCCACGGGTTCGAAGTGCTTGGCGAACGAATGGACGAACACACCGGCCATCCGGAGCTGGCAATGGCCTGGCATCATCGATAGCGGGTAGTCATGGAGTCGTTTCGGGCGGCACTGAGTTGGTGTCATCGTCCTGCCGCTCGAGTGCGACCTGGCGAATCGACAGGCGAATCTCGGCAGGCAGCACGCGCTTGGCAGCACCTTCGGCCAGTTCGGCCAGCTTGTCGTGATAGCCCAACCGGCCTTGCTCGTCAGCGCTGACCACGCCCTGTTCCTGCATGCTCTGGATGAAATGGCGGAACAGCGTTTTGTCGAAGAACTCCGGTGCGTTCAGCCCATGCAGGATCGACAGGCGCTGGGCCATGACCGTGCAGAGATTTTCCAGCTCTTCGGCGCTCAGGCTGTGCTGGCCACTTTTGAGCAGCAATGAGGTAGCCATGTAGAAGCGCTGCAGCGTCTGCACCACCACTCGTGCGAGCAGCGTCAACAGCACGAACTGTCGCGAACTGGGCGCCGGGCGCACGTAATGGCTGCCATCCACCCTGAGCAACCCGTGCTCGACGAATGCGGCGAGCCACTGGTCGATCACCGTTTGCAGTTCCTCGACCTCCCAACGCATGAACAGCTCGGCACGCAGGTAGGGATACAGCGCCTCGGTGAAGCGCTGGATCTGCTCGCGACTGATGCGTGAGCTGTTCTGGAAGAAGCTGGCAAGCAAGGCTGGCAACGCGAAGATGTGCATCACGTTGTTGCGGTAGTAGGTCATCAGAACGGCGTTGTGCTCGTCCAGGTAGAGGATGTTGCCCAGCGCGTCCTTCTGCTCGGCAAGCAGGTCGAGGCTCTTCACGTAGGCGATCAGTGCATTTCCGTCGCCCTCCGGTAGTGTGGTGTGGGGCGAGTAGGGCACCGCACGCAGAAGCGCCTGGTAGAGATCCAGAATCCGCGCCAGCGATTGTTGGTCCAGCGCCTGGCGGCTGGTGGAGAGCATCGCCAGCGCGACCAGGTTGACTGGATTGATCGCCGCTGCCTCGTTCAGGCGCTGGGCTATACGGTCGGCCAGCTGATTGGTCGCGTCGTTCAGCCATTCGGGGCGGAAGTCCGGCGCATGGGTTTGCTGGCGCCAGCCGGGTTGTTGCTGTTCGAGAAATTCGTTGAGCTTGAGCGGCTCGCCGAAGTTGACCCAGACCTGGCCGAAGCGCTGCTTGAGCGCGCCGATGACCTTGAAAATGTCGAAGATCGACTCTTTCTTCTTCGCCGCTCCACGCAGTTCGCCGAGGTAGGTACGGCCCTCCAGTACACGCTCGTAGCCGATGTAGACCGGTACGAAGAGGATCGGCAGACGCGACGAGCGCAGGTAGCTGCGCAGGGTCAGTGCCAGCATGCCGGTCTTTGGCTGCAGCATACGGCCGGTACGCGAGCGGCCACCCTCGACGAAGTACTCCACCGGAAAGCCGCGGGTGAACAGATTGTGCAGGTATTCGTTGAATACCGAGGTGTACAGCGGGTTGCCCTTGAACGAGCGACGCATGAAGAAAGCACCGCCGCGGCGCAGCAGGCTTCCGATGACCGGCATGTTGAGGTTGATACCGGCGGCGATGTGGGGTGGCGTCAGGCCGTTGCGGAAAAGCAGATAGGAGAGCAACAGGTAGTCGATATGGCTGCGGTGGCAGGGGACGTAGATCACCTCATAGCCGCGCACGGCGTCCTGCAGCGGCTCGATATGGTTGACGCGGATGCCGTCGTAGATCTTGTTCCAGAACCAGGACAGCACCACTTCGAGGAAGCGCACCGCCGTATAGGCGTAGTCCGAGGCCACCTCGTTGCCGTAGCGCAGCGCCCTGGCTTCGGCCTTTTCGATGGAAATGTTCTCGCGTTCGGCTTCGTCGCGAATCGCCTGACGGACCTGCGGTGCGTGCACCAGGCCCTTCACCAGATTGCGTCGGTGCGACAGGTCGGGGCCGATCACCGCGGTCTTCTGGTTGCGGAAATGCACTCGCAGCATGCGATGAACCATGCGCAGGGTGCGCTCGTGGCCTTTGTTCAGGGCGATCAGCTCGCTCAGCTGGATCGGGGCGGAAAACTGCACGCGGGTCTTGCGGCCCAGCACCAGAATGCTGAGCAACTTGCGCAGGCGCCCGGTGACCGCCCAACTGTCGGCAAACAACAGCTTCCAGGCGCTGGTCTCACGATTGGGCGACTGCCCCCAGAACACACTGACCGGAATGATCTGCGCATTCTCCACAGCGTTCTGCTCCAGTGCATCGACCAGTCGCACCAGTGCAGGCGGGGCTACCAGCCGCGTACGGCGGCCGAACCAGCTGCTTGGCGGATTCAGAAAGAAGAATGCAGCCGGCTCCACATGTTCACCCACCGCCACATCGGCCACCGGGCGTGGCAGCCCGGCCTTGCTGCATTCGGCGTCCAGCACCGCCAGATCGCTCAGAGAAGGCTGCTGCAGTACATAGAAGACCGGCTTGCTGCGGTCCAGCTTGAGGGTGAAGGCGGACTGGTTGATGGTCTCCGAACGTACCCAGAAGTACAGCACGCGGCGCAACATGGAGAAAAGCAGACGGCGGATGGGGGAGCGGGTCATACGGCAGATTCGGCTATGGAAAGGGGGCGGTGCCCTCGAAGGCGGCAAGTGTGCCGCAAGCGAGGAGGGCGGGCAAAATCTCTGCTGTTTGGCTGGCTCCGGAGCAGAGTGGCAGTTCGGCTGAAGCCCCGGTTACCGGCAGAGCGTTCTAGGGATATCAGCGCCCGTTCGGATCTACTGGAGTCGACAGTTGAGTCTCGATGGCGGGTTTGTCTATGACTGAATGGACCTCGACGATCTTCGGTCCGCTGAACTCGTAGAAGACGTTCTCCGCGAACGAGACCTTCCGCCCATCGACGTCCAGGTCGAGAAAGCGGGCTGCTGGCGAGCAGTTGAATCGCAGCCGACACGCGACTCGCGGTGGCTCGCTGATCAGCAACTCGATGTTGAAGTGCAGGTCGGGAATGGTTGCGTAATCGTTTTCCAGCATCCGCCGATAGCCGGCCAAGCCAATGCGGCTGCCGTTGTGACGTACTTCGTCATGCACGAAGCGCCCGAGATTCGACCAGTCCCTGGCATTGAGGCAGTCGATGTAGGCTCGATAGATACCGGACAGTTCTGGCGGCGTCATGGATGAATCCTCCTTTGCATGAGTCGAGCGGCCGTCCTGTTTGTCAGTGAGCAGGCTCGCATCGTTTATCTCGGGTCAGCTATGGCGGAGGCTTCAGCGTGTGCGAAGTCGAGCGCCGCCGTAGGCCCCGGCCAGAAACAGCAGCGACCAGATCAGCAGGACCCCACGCCCACCGCCAGCAGCGGACTGGGCGGCAAGAACACAATTAAGTACAACGCCTGTCCGAAGACGACACCCAGATACAGCGCCCAGAGTGGTCTTGGCACGATGAAGCCCGACAGCACGCCCGCCACAAACAAGGTTCCACTGTAGTACAGACCGCCCGCATCCCATGGTTCAGCCTGACCGCTGAGCCAGGGCGACAGAGCCCAGATGCCGGCGCCCGCAAGCGTGGCGATCAGCAGCGCTTGCAGCACCGGTAGGAGGCTATGGCGCATCGGGCGCGGCCCGCCTGGAGTACCACGCATGGATAAGGCCGGCCTGGTAGAAGGGCACGGGATTGGCAAAGCCGCCGGCTTCTATAATGGCCGCGACTTGCTCGCGAGGCAGTATCGCCACGTCGCGCGCATAGGCGGCGCGCATCTGCTCCAGGCCCGCCGCCGGAATGCCGGCCACTGTCATCATGTTTAGCCAGGTTTCGAGCAGGGCATCGTAGTGTGGTGAGGAAACGTCTGATGCCAAATCCGAGCTCGCCAGTAAAGCGCCAGGACGAAGCCGGGCAGCAATGGTGCAAAAGAAGTCAGCACGAGCGTCGTGCTCCAGAATGAACTGGGACACCAGAAAGCACGTCGCTGCATCGAAGGCGGCTTGCTCGGGCAACGATTGCAGATACCCTTCGTGGAAATGGCAGCGCTCGGCGTAGCCGCCTTTGATCGCTTTGTCGCGACACACCGCTAGCATCGGCCCGGAAGGCTCGACGGCGGTAAAGGTCCAGCCAGGGAAGCGCTGGGCCAGATAGGCGATTTCCTCGCCGGTGCCTGCGCCAATGCACAGAACCCGAGCGTTGGCTGGGAGCTCTGCAAACACCGCCTCGAGAAGGAAATGCAGCGCGTCGCGAATCGGCGCGGTTCTGGCCCAGCGCTCGTCGTAGCTGGACGCCTGTTGATCGAAGATGTCTTTTATCTCATCGCTGCGCATGGCGGCTTCCCGAGTGAGCTGGTGTTCGATCGGTGCTTCGCCGCCGCAAGTGCGTGAAGCGAGAAGAGAACCTGACCTCGTCGAGCGTAATCAATGTGCGGGCAGAATGCCTTTGGCCCGCAGTGCATCCAGTGCAATCTGCTGGCGCAGTGGCAGGTCCGCGGCGTCGCGGGTATCGAGGTTCAAGGCGAACAGCCAGATATTCTCGCCACCCTCAACGTAACCGATATACCAGCCGACTCCGGGCGTGCTGCGGTTGGCCCAGCCGGTTTTGGCATACAGCCGATAATCCTTCGTCGTGTCGGCGAGCATTACGGCTTTCAATGTGTCATAGCTGCTCGCCCGGTAGGGCAGGCTGCGCTCGACGATACGTTTGAGCAGGTCTATCTGTTGCTCGGCGCTGATGGTCAGCGAGCCATCGAGCCAGAACTCGGTGCCGTTGAAGGGTTGTTGCAACTGCCCATAGCGGGCCCGATGAATATGGCCAGGATAGCTAGCCGCCCCCACTCGCTGCGCCAGCCATTGATAGCACCAGACACAGCTGACCCTGAATGCGCTTTTCAACGTCTGGTCGCGGTTCCAATCCTCGATCTCGTAACGGGTGTTATCCCACGGGATGATCTCGTCAGCCCCGGCGATGGCACCTTCCTCCAGCGCGATCAGCGTGTTCAGCACCTTGAAGGTGGATGCGGCGGTGAACGGCTGCTTCGCTCGGGCGTTGTTGTGAAGGTAGCGCTGCCCGGTTTCAGCCGATTCGATCACGAGCGTCCCCTCGACGCCGGCCTTGTCGAACAGCCGGGCGATATCGGCATCTTCCGCATGAGTGACGCCGGAAAGGCCGAGGAGCAGAAGCGCGAGGAACAGCTGGGGCATTGAAGAAGATCCGTAGGGTAGAGATGAGAGTCTGGCTATGCGCGTGCCGTTCTAGCAGGGTTTCCAGCGAAGTCCAGCCAATCGTGAATGAACGGTCAGGCATCTGCTGCGCGCCTCATAACGCTGGGCGGGACAGGCGATAAAGGCAGTGCCAGCGCAGCGGATTGTCAGGAGGCACGTGAGGGTGCTCGAATCTGTCGGATTCGCGCATCCCAAGACGCCCCATGACGGCGCGCGACCGGCGGTTTTCGACAGCGGTAAACGATACGATTTCCGAAAGATCGAGCGTATCGAATCCCACGCAAAGCGCCGCACGCGCGGCCTCCGTTGCTAGCCCTTTGCCCCAATGTGCAGCGGCCAGGCGCCAGCCGATCTCCACGCATGGGGAGAAGGGCAGTTCCAGGGACGGCGTATGAAGTCCTACGAAACCGATGAACTCACCAGACGCCTTTAGCTCTGCAGCCCAGAAACCCCAGCCACGTTGACTGATCAAGGCCCGGCAGCGGTCAGCCATCGTGTCGCTTTCGGCACGGCTGAGCAGCGCGGGGAAGTACTCCATTACGCTGGGGTCCGCATTCAATGCCGCGAATGGCGCGTAGTCGGCCGGCTTCCATTGCCGCATGAGCAGGCGTTCGGTTTCGAATTCGATCGGGTCCGGCATGGCTGAGGTGGCTCGGGTCGGATGAAGGTTGTTTGTTTTCAGTGACTCCGTTTTCGAGAACGGTGGCGGTGGCTTGGTCGTGGCCTAACCAGGATCGCTCACATAGCTGAGCGTAAGGCGCAGCATGTCCATGTGCTGAATGCCGTCCTCGATGATCGGTTCGCAATAGTGCTCGATGAAGAAGTCCCGCTCTATTCGTGTAACCCGAAAGCCTTGGCGTTGATAGAACGCCAGTTGATAGCCGAACGAACCCGTGCCCACTTCGAGCCGGCTGGCGCCCAGCCTGCGGTAGTGGTCAATGATCCATTTCAGCAGCGCTGAACCGTAGCCCGCGTTCTGCCGGGTTGGCCGTACCGCGATATTCATTAGCTCATACGCACTCCCGTCGATGGGCTGCACAACGCCGATACCGACGACCGTTCCGTCGAACGATGCCGCGAAGCACGTCGAGTTCGCCATATACGAGCAAACCTTGTCTGGCGAGGGATCGGCTAGCAGCAATAGGTCCATTGGCGCCTGTGAGGCGGGAATCTCGCCTATGTGCAGGGACATGTGCCGTTTACCTTGAGACGCGCCGCGATCAGGGCGGCTGTTTTCGATGGATTCGAAAACGTACTCGAAGCGGCGTGCGGGGTCCATTGCTTCCCTTGGGGGCGTCGAGGCAACGTTTGGCAATCGTTGCCGCCAAGCCGCGCAGTTGCATTCGTCCGGTAGCTGTTCTTATAGTTCCGCCGGCATTTTTGCAGGGCCTGGTCCGTGCCGCGCGGGCGGCGTGCCAGACCTTCAGCGCACTGGTGAGAGCCCATGATCGAAATAAGCAACCTGACCAAGCGTTTTGCCCAGCACACCGCCGTAGATGACCTGTCATTCCAGGTTCGCCGCGGAGAGGTGCTGGGGTTTCTCGGCCCGAATGGTGCGGGAAAATCCACCACCATGAAGATGTTGACCGGCTTTCTCACGCCGACTTCCGGCACTGCGAGCATTCTCGGTCACGATATCCAGTCTCAGCGGCTGCAGGCCCAGCGACAGATCGGCTATCTGCCCGAGGGCGCGCCGTGCTATGGCGACATGACGGTGCGCGGCTTTCTCGACTTCATCGCCGAGGTGCGCGGCTTTCGCAGCGCGGGCAAGCGCCAGCGGGTCGAGGCTGCGGTAGCGCAGGTTGAACTGGAGCATGTGCTGGGGCAATCCATCGAGACCCTATCCAAGGGTTTCAAGCGTCGCGTCGGTCTGGCACAGGCGATCCTTCACGACCCCAAGGTGCTGATTCTCGACGAGCCCACCGACGGCCTCGATCCGAACCAGAAGCATCAGGTGCGTCAGCTGATCCAGGGCCTGGCGCAGGACAAGATCGTCATCATTTCCACGCACATTCTCGAAGAGGTGAGCGCGGTGTGCACGCGGGCGGTGGTGATCGCCCATGGCAGGCTGGTGGCGGACGGCACGCCGTTGGAGCTGGAAAGTCGTTCGAAGTATCACCAGGCAGTCACCCTGGTCAGCGATGCTCCGTTGGATGACGTGGCGCTGGCGGCGCTACCAGGTGTCTCAGGGGTCGAGGCCAACGAGCGAGAGCACAGCGTGACCGTGTTGGCGCAGCCTGGGCAGGTGATCTTCCCGCAGGTCAACGCGCTGATCAGTCAGCAGGGCTGGGTGATAAAGGAGCTGGACGTGGAGCGCGGCCGGTTGGATGAGGTGTTCCGTAACCTGACCCGTGGGGAGTCGCTATGACCCAGTTGCCGGTTATCTTCAAGCGTGAGCTAGGCAGCTACTTCGCCACGCCGCTCGCCTATGTCTTCATCGTGATCTTTCTGGTGCTGTCCGGGGTGTTCACCTTCTACCTGGGCGGCTTCTACGAGCGTGGCCAGGCCGATCTGACTCCGTTCTTCAGCTTCCATACCTGGCTCTATCTGTTCCTGGTGCCGGCAATCGCCATGCGCCTATGGGCGGAGGAGCGCAAATCGGGTTCGATCGAGTTGCTGATGACCCTGCCGATCACCCGTTTAGAAGCGGTTGGCGGCAAGTTCCTCGCCGCTTGGGTGTTCGCCGGAATCGCCCTGCTGTTGACCTTCCCGATGGTCATCACCGTCAACTACCTGGGCGAGCCGGACAATGGCGTGATCGCCGCAGGCTATCTTGGCAGCTGGCTGCTGGCCGGTGCCTTTCTGGCGATCGGTTCGTGCATGTCGGCGCTGGCGAAGAATCAGGTAATTGCCTTCATCCTCTCGGTGGCGGTGTGCTTCCTGTTCATCGTCAGCGGCTTGCCGATGGTGCTTGATGCCCTGGCCTGGGCGCCGCAGTGGCTGGTCGATGCGGTGGCTTCGCTGAGCTTCCTGATCCGTTTCGATTCCATCAGCAAGGGTGTGATCGACCTGCGTGACCTGCTGTATTTCGTCACGCTGATCATCGCCTGGCTGGCGGCTACCGCCGTGGTCGTCGATCTGAAGAAAGCCGCCTGAGGGAACAGACATGAAACGAGTCATCTATTCCGGTGCCGGGCTGCTACTGATTGCGCTGGCCTTCCTGGTGTTCAACGGTCTTTCAGGCATGCTGTTCACCAATGCGCGGCTCGACCTGACCGAGCAGAAGCTCTATACGATCTCCGAAGGCACCGAGCGCATTCTCGACGGTTTGCAGACGCCCATCGAACTGCACTTTTTCTATTCGGACGGTACCGCCAAGGAGCTGGTGGCGTTGCGTAACTACGCGCGCCGCGTCGAGGAGATGCTCCGGGCCTATCAGCGAGCCTCCGGCGGCAAGCTCAAGCTGCATGTGATCGACCCGCAGCCGTTCTCCGAGGAAGAGGACCGCGCAGCCGAATTCGGCCTGCAAGCGGTGCCGCTCAACCAAAGCGGCGACAAAGTCTACTTCGGCCTGGCTGGCACCAACTCCGAGGGCAGCACGCAGATCATTCCGTTCTTTCCGTTGGATCAGGAAGAGTTTCTCGAGTACGAAATAAGCCGGTTGGTACAGGGCCTGGCGGCCGGCGAGCTGCCGGTGGTCGGAGTGCTGTCCGGATTGCAGCTCACCGGCGGCTTCGACATGCGTACCCAACAGGCGACGCCACCGTGGATGGTGCTGGAGGAGGTCCGCCAGCTGTTCCATATCGAGAGCTTGCGTCGTGATGTGGACATGATCCCGACCAATGTGTCGGTGCTGCTGCTGATCCACCCGAAGGATCTGCCGGAGCAGACGCTGTATGCCATCGACCAGTTCGTCCTGCGTGGCGGCAAGCTGCTCGCGTTCGTCGATCCCCATAGCGAGGTCGACCCGGGCATGGGCATTGGCCCTGGCGAGTTCGGGGAGGAGCGCGCCTCTGATCTCGAGCCGCTGTTCAAGGCCTGGGGCGTGCGCATGGTCCCGCAGCGTGCGCTGGTCGATGCGGCCTACGCCATGTCGGTGGGTGTCGGCGCCGAGCGTCGCCCGGTTCGCCACGCGGGCTGGTTGAGCCTGCCGCGTGTGGCGCTGGATCAGGACGACGTGACCACAGCCGGGCTGGAAAATATCACCATTGCCAGCGCTGGCATGCTCGAGTCGCTGGAGGGTGCGACGACGCGCTTCACACCGCTGCTCACCAGCTCCGAATACGCCATGCCGGTGGATGCCGAGCGCTTTGCAACCCTGGACAATCCGGAAACGCTGCTGCTCGACCTCAAACCGACCGGTGAACGCTATACGCTGGCTGCGCGAATCCAGGGGGCAGCTAAAACCGCGTTCCCGGATGGCATCGAAGGGCGCGAGAAGGGCATTCAGGAAAGCCAGAACATCAACGTCATTGCCATCGCCGATACCGACCTGCTCAGTGATCGGATGTGGGTGCAGGTGCAGGACTTCTTCGGCCAGCGCATCCCGCAGCCCTGGGCGGACAACGGGGCGTTCGTGATCAATGCGCTGGACAATCTATCCGGCACCGATGCGCTGATCAGTGTGCGCTCCCGCGGCCGCTTCACCCGCCCGTTCGTGGTGGTGGAAGCCTTGCAGCGTCAGGCCGAAAATCGCTTCCGCGAGAAGGAAGAAGTGCTGCAGCAGCGCCTGGCCGATACCGAGCAGCAGCTGGCCGAGCTGCAGAACCCGGACCCCGAAAAGGCTCTGGAGCTGACCAGCGATCAGGAGCAGGCGCTGCGTCAGTTCATGCAGGAAAAGGTCCGTATCCGCAAGGAACTGCGCGAGGTGCGCTACCAGCTCAACGCCGACATCGAGGCGCTGGGGCGTACGCTCAAGTTTGCCAATATCGCGCTGGTGCCATTGGCGCTGACGCTGGGCGTGCTGGCGTTGTGGCTGTGGCGGCGCCGGCGCAGTGCCTGATCCAAGCGCCTGCCCCCGGCGCTGATCGGGGCAGGCGCAGAGGTAAGAGTGGCTGTGGAAAAAAGAGGCTGACAGCCAAAATCGTTGTTTTATACTCCGGCAACGGCTGCGTTCGAGTCGCATTTGCGCTGAAGCTACTGCACGAGACGTGGTCGTCGACCCCTCTTCCGAGGAATAACAAAAAGCGAGTTGGAGAAGTGGTAATGGCTGAGCGCGAGACAGGAACCGTCAAATGGTTCAACGATGCAAAAGGCTACGGATTCATTCAGCGGGGTAATGGCGCCGACGTGTTCGTGCATTACCGCGCCATCCGTGGCGACGGCCACCGCTCGCTGGCCGAAGGGCAGCAGGTGGAGTTTTCGGTGACTCAGGGCCAGAAGGGCCTGCAGGCCGAAGACGTCGCCGGCGTCTGACCTCGGTTGCACAATGACAAAGCTCGTCCAAGTGACGGGCTTTGTTTTTTACGCGCCGGGGAGTTCTAGCCCGCCACCGATAAGCGATGAAGAACGCTGGCGGTCAGCCCGTGTGCCAGACGATCTCCTCTTCGCCGTCATCGCTGATGCGGATCCAGCGGTCAGCCACTTCAACGGCTTCCTCTTCCTGCCAGCCGCCCGGCGCGCAACGGATTTCAACGCCCAAGGCGGCGTGAGCGGCGCGGGCGCAAGCGAGGTCGTCCGCCCAAGGCGTGGCGTCGCTTTCCAGCAGCAGGCAATGCCATTTGCCCACCGCTTTCGGCAGCCAGGTCACCGGAATGCCGCCGGCGCTGCATTTGAAAGTCTGGCCTTTCTGTTGCCAGGCGGAGCAGGAGCCAATGGCCTGGGCCAGCCACTCGCCGACGGCTTGCTGGCTGGCATCCCTGAGGTAGATCTCGATATCGGGTTGACGCATGGGCGACTGCCTTATGTGGTGGAGCGGGGTCTTCGAGCATCGGCAAAACATACGAACGCTAGGGTGTGCGTTCGATCCAGTCGTAGCGTATCGCAACCCGCACGCTGAGGTGACTGTCGATCACCGCTGTGCGGCGATCAGCGCTGGCGCGCCAGCCATGCGGCGTCATCGCCAGTAGGTCGGCACGGGCTTGGGCATTGTCCAGTTGCAGCTCGTAGCTGAGGGTTTCGCTATGGGCCAGGCGCATGCCTTCGGGAATCAGCGACAGGTGCTTCTCGTCGTCGTAGTCGCGCACTTCATCGTAGAGCCGCGCGCGCAGCTCCCACAGATGTTCGCGGGTCGGCCCCATGCGCAGCAGTCCGCCGCCTGGGGGCAGCAAACGCTTCGCTTCCTGCCAGTCGAGTGGGCTGAACACGCTGGCCAGCAGGTTGCAGCTGGCATCGGCCAGCGGCACGCGGGCCATGCTCGCCACCAGCCACTCCAGCTGCGGGGCTCGCTTGCAAGCGCGTTTGATCGCCTCGCGGGATATGTCCAACGCATAGCCTTCGGCGTCTGGCAGCTCCTCGGCCAGCTGCGCGGTGTAGTAGCCCTCGCCACAGCCAATGTCGAGCCAGCGCTGCGGTGTGCGCTCGGCGGCCAATTCGGCCAGGCGTCGGGCCAGCGGCGCGTAATGGCCACCGTCGAGAAAACGCCGGCGCGCCTCGACCATGGCCTGGTTGTCGCCGGGGTCGCGGCTGTTCTTGTGTTGCACCGGAAGCAGGTTCAGGTAGCCCTGGCGCGCACGGTCGAAACGGTGATTGGCCGGACAGGCCACGCCGTTGTCGACCGCGCTCAGTGGCGCCTGGCAGATTGGGCAGATCAGCATGCGAGCAGGTTCACCAGTGTCTGGTAGTAGATCTCGGTCAGCAGATCGAGATCGCTGGCGAGGATGTGCTCGTCGACCTGATGGATCGTGGCATTGACCGGGCCGAGCTCGACCACCTGGGTACCGAGAGTGGCTATGAAGCGCCCATCCGAGGTGCCGCCGCTGGTGGACGGCTTGGTCTCGCGGCCGGTGACGCTGCGAATCGCCTTGGCGACGCCGTCAAGCAGGGCGCCGGGCTCGGTGAGGAAGGGCAGGCCGGACAGCGCCCAATCGACACTCCAGTCCAGACCGTGCTTGTCGAGAATCGCGGCGGTGCGCTGCTTGAGCTGCTCGACGGTGGATTCGGTGGAGAAACGAAAATTGAACACCGCCTCCAGCGTACCGGGAATCACGTTGGTCGCGCCGGTGCCGGCATTAAGATTGGATATCTGGAAGCTGGTCGGCGGGAAGAAGGCATTGCCGTCGTCCCAGTGCTCGGCGGCCAGTTCTGCCAGGGCTGGCGCGGCCAGGTGGATCGGGTTCTTTGCCAGATGCGGATAGGCGACGTGGCCTTGCTGGCCGCGTACGGTCAGCGTGCCGCCCAGCGAACCGCGCCGACCATTTTTCACTACGTCACCCACCAGCGAGGTGCTCGAAGGCTCGCCGACGATGCACCAGTCCAGGCGCTGGCCACGCTCGCGCAGGCGCTCGACGACGGCCTTGGTGCCGTGGTGCGCAGGGCCTTCTTCATCACTGGTGATGAGAAAGGCGATCTGCCCCTTGTGATTCGGGTGATCGGCGGTGAAGCGCTCCACTGCCACGACCATCGCCGCAAGGCTGCCTTTCATATCTGCCGCGCCGCGGCCGTGGAGCATGCCCTGCTCGTCGATGCGCGCACTGAACGGCGGATTCTGCCAGGCCTGCAGCGGGCCGGTAGGGACCACATCGGTGTGGCCGGCGAAGCACAACACCGGGCCTTCGGTACCGCGAATGGCCCAGAAATTCTCCACGTCCTCGATATGCATCGGCTCGATGGCGAAGCCGCAGGCCGCCAGGCGCTGACTCATCAGCTGCTGGCAGCCTTCGTCCAGCGGTGTGACCGAGGGGCGGTTGATCAGCTCGCAGGCGAGTTCGAGCGTCGGGGAAAGGGCTGGGGCGGTCATCACGGCTCCGGTGCGGCGGGGAAAGGGCGCCATATTAAAGCAAAGCCGTGGCAGCGGTGACGGCCGGATGCAGTGGTCATGGCGTCATGAGGTCTTATAATTGCCCGGTTTTCTCCGGGGAGTCGGCATGTCTATCGATGATCAGCGTTTCGGCGGCATTGCCCGTCTGTACGGCCGACTCGGCCTCGAACGGCTTACCGCTGCGCATGTGGCTGTGGTCGGCATCGGCGGCGTCGGCTCGTGGGCGGCCGAGGCGCTGGCGCGCAGCGGGGTTGGCGAGATCAGCCTGTTTGACCTGGACGACGTATGCATCACCAACACCAACCGGCAGATCCATGCCCTCGATGGCGCGGTAGGTAAAGCCAAGGTCGATGAGATGGCCGCGCGCATTCGCGCGATCAACCCGGCCTGCCAAGTCCATGCCGTGGCTGACTTTGTTACTCGCGAAACCATGGCCGAGTACATCACCGAAAACATGGATTGCGTCATCGACTGCATCGACAGCGTGTCGGCCAAGGCTGCGCTGATCGCCTGGTGCAAGCGGCGCAAGATCCAGATCATCACCACCGGCGGTGCTGGCGGGCAAGTCGATCCGACGCAGATTCAGGTCACTGATCTGAACAAGACCTTCAACGATCCGCTGGCTGCGAAGGTGCGCTCGTTGCTGCGCCGCGAATACAACTTTTCCCGCACTCCAGGGCGTACCTACAGCGTGCCATGTGTGTTCTCTACCGAGCAGTTGCGTTATCCGAAGCCGGACGGTGGTGTTTGCCAGAGCAAGAGTTTCGTCGGGGAGGGGGTCAAGTTGGACTGCGCCGGCGGCTTCGGTGCGGTGACCATGGTGACCGCCAGTTTCGGCATGGTCGCTGCGGCAAAGGCTGTAGACAAACTCGTAGCCGGAGCGAGACGCCCGAGTGAACGCAAGGCCGTCGAATGAGCCAAGGCCGCTCGATCGCTCCATGACGTGCTTCAAAAGAAAGTTCCGCTGTCACAAAAGCTTTACATCTCAGCCACTTGGCTGAAATACACCGTCGCCAAGATTCCCCCGAACACAAAGAGCCCATCTCGTGTGTTTCCGACGCTAAACATAAAGGGGAATTTTGATGATCCGTAAGCACTTCGCCGGTTTCGCCGCCAGCGCCCTGGCTCTGGCCGTTTCCGCCCAGGCTTTCGCCGGCACCGTCACCACTGACGGCGCCGATATCGTTGTCAAGACCAAGGGTGGCCTGGAAGTCGCCACGACGGACAAACAGTTCAGCTTCAAGGTAGGCGGCCGCCTGCAGGCCGACTACAGCCAGTTCGACGGCTTTTACACAGTTAACGGCGACAGCGCCGATGCTGCCTACTTCCGCCGTGCCTTCATCGAGATCGGTGGCGTTGCGTTCACCGACTGGAAATATCAGTTCAACTACGACCTGTCGCACAACGCCGGCAGCAGCGAAGACGGCTACTGGGATGAGGCTTCGATCCAGTACTCCGGTTTCAATCCGGTCAATATCAAGGTCGGTCGCTTCGACCCCGACTTCGGTCTGGAAAAAGCCACCAGCTCCAAGTGGGTAACCGCTCCCGAGCGTAACGCCGCTTACGATCTGGTCGACTGGACCAACGGCCACCAGAACGGTCTGGGTATTCAGGTCAACGGTACTGCCGGTCCATCCCTGTACGGTTCCCTCGGCCTGCATGCCAAGGATCAGAACGACGTCGACGGCGACAGCGTCAAGCAATTCAACGTGCGTGGCGTTTTCGCCCCGATGCACGAAGCCGGTAACGTGCTGCACTTGGGCGTGAACTTCGCCCAGCGTGACCTCGATGACGTCGGCGGCCTGGACACCCGTATCCGCAGCCGTCTGGGCATGCGCGGCGTATCCACCTCCGGTGGCAACGACGCGGGTACCAACGGCAACCGTCTGTTGCTGGGCGGCGCCAACAACCAACTTGCCGGTTCCTACGGCGACGACACCGCCTGGGGTCTGGAAGCGGCATGGGCTATGGGCCCGCTGTCGATCCAGGGTGAATACATCAAGCGTGAGCTGGATGCCGATTCCAGTGCCAATGAAGACATCGAAGCCAAGGGCTACTACGCCCAGATCGCGTACACCCTGACCGGTGAAGCGCGTGACTACAAACTGGGTCGTTTCGATGCCATCAAGCCGAGCAACAAGCAGACCGGCGCCTGGGAAGTCTTCTACCGCTACGATTACATCGAAGGCGACGACGACTCTGTTGGCATCAACGCGGGCAGCACCGTCGAAGGCAAGGTGCACAACGTTGGTCTGAACTGGTACGCCAACGACAACGTTCGCCTGACTGGCGCCTATGTGAAGGCCAAGGTCGACAACCAGGAGAATGCCGATGGCGATGACTCTGGTGACGGCATTGTGCTGCGTGCCCAGTACGCGTTCTAAACATCACCCTCATCCGTGATGCTCCATTGGGCCCCGCTTAGGCGGGGCTTTTTTTCGTCCGCGTGACAGGCCAGACTGCGCGCATGCCTATCCAGACCGTACACCGTCTCGCCGAACTCGATCCCGCCGAATGGGATGCCTTGCTGGCCGATACCCAGCCCTTCCTGCGCCATGCCTTCCTCTCATCGCTGGAAGACAGCGGCAGTGTGGGCGGGCGCAGTGGCTGGCAGCCCGCCCATGTCCTGTTGCGTAACGAACTGGGTGAGTTGCAGGCGGCGTTGCCGTTGTATCGCAAGAGCCATTCGTACGGCGAGTACGTGTTCGACTGGGCCTGGGCGGATGCCTGCCAGCGAGCCGGTATCGGCTATTACCCCAAGCTGCTCTGCGCAGTGCCCTTTACTCCGGTCACTGGCGGCCGATTGCTGGGTGATGTGGAAAGCGCAGGGGCACTGCTCGATGTGCTGACCGATGGGCTGGAGCGGCACGAGCTCTCCGGGCTGCACGTGAATTTCACCGAGCCCGAGGCTGACCAGCTACTGGCGGGCCGGGACGGCTGGTTGGAGCGCATCGGCTGTCAGTTTCATTGGCATAACCGCGGCTATCGCGACTTTCAGGATTTTCTCGACGCGCTGACCTCGCGCAAGCGCAAGCAGCTGCGCAAGGAACGCGAACAGGTCGCAGGACAGGGCATCACGTTCGATTGGCGCGAAGGCCATCAGCTCTGCGAAGCGGAATGGGATTTCGTCTATGCCTGCTACGCCAACACTTATCAGGTCCGCGGGCAGACGCCGTACCTGACCCGCCAGTTTTTCAGCCTGCTGGCCGAGCGCATGCCGCAGGCGATTCGCGTGGTGCTGGCCCTGCAGGGTTCGCGGCCGGTGGCGATGGCCTTCAGTCTGTGCAACGAACAAGGCCTGTATGGCCGCTACTGGGGTTGTCTGGCGGAGTTCGACCGGTTGCACTTCGAAACCTGCTTCTACCAGGGTATCGACCAGGCCATCGCCGACGGGTTGCAGCGCTTCGACGCAGGAGCGCAGGGCGAACACAAGCTCATTCGGGGCTTCGAGCCAGTCATTACGCGGTCGTGGCATTACCTGCAGCATCCGGGCTTGCGTGCGGCGGTGGCGGATTTTCTGCTGCAGGAACGTGCAGGGATACTGGCTTACGCCGAGGATGCACGACAGGCGCTGCCGTATCGGCAGGCAGGTGAGTAGCGAGCCGCTGATCTGCTACTGGTAAGCGCCGATTTTTCCGTTGTCCTGCCGGGCCCCGGCTGTTTCGCCTGTGTTTCTGACATGGCACGGGGCGTCGCGGATCACTCGTGGGACGCTGCGCTGTTTTCCTCGTGAATCTGCAGCATCCGTTCCAGTTCACCGCGCAATAGTGGGTCCTGGCAGCCTGGGAGGTACTCACGCAGCTTGCGGATTACCCACTGCTGGCCCTTGTCGACGAAGGGCAGGCGAGCGTCCATGGATTCGATAGCCATCGCCTTGCCGTAGAACGCGCCGGTGTCCTTGTTGGGTTCCAGGCCAAGATGCTTCAGGCAGTTGAGCAGCAGCTTGCAGCTTTCGATTTCCCCCTGGCGGACTTGTTCGAGCAGCTGCCGTTGCTCCGGCGTGCACGGCTGTTGAAGCGACTCGCCGGCAACCTTTGCACCAGCGCGCTCTGCGCTGAGCAGGTCCTGCAGCAGTTGGGCTTCGCCTTCAGGGGTATTCAGCGGGCTTTGCGGGGTAGTCATGTCGCGATCTCCTTTTGGTTGAGGGTTTCGCAAAATAGCGGCGCCAAGTGCGTGCCGTCGTATACGAAAAGGGCCGGCGAACCGGCCCCTCGGGGATCAGAGCTTCTTGGCGGTAATGATCTTCACCGGCGTCAGCGGGACGTTCTGCATGGTGGTGCGGTTGCCCGTGGGGACCTGCGCAATCTGATCGACCACGTCCATGCCGCGCACGACCTTGGCGAACACCGCGTAGCCGAAGTCGCGGCCACCGTGATCGAGGAAATCGTTGTCACGATGGTTGATGAAGAACTGGCTGGTAGCCGAGTTGACGTTCTGGGTGCGTGCCATGGCCACTGTGCCACGCACATTATGCAGACCGTTATCCGCCTCGTTCTTGATTGGCGCTTTGGTGGGCTTCTGATTCAGTCCTTCGCCAAAGCCGCCGCCCTGGACCATGAAGCCCGGAATAACACGATGGAAGACGGTGCCATCGTAGAAACCGCTGTCCACGTAACCGAGGAAGTTCTCGACGCTGATCGGCGCCTTTTCCGCTTCCAGCTCCAGTTCAATTTCACCCAGGGTGGTGTTCAGCAGTACACGAGGGTTTTCGGCGGCAAACAGATTGCCGGCCAGCAGTAGGGAACAGGCGGCGAGGGCGATGCGTTTCAACATGATTTCTTTCCTGATGTTGTGGGTGCGGTCAGCCGGCCAGTGTAGTGGCCTGCCCGGCATCGTACGTCTTGATCAGCTCGATGAGAATCCGGGTAGCCGGACCAAGTGGTCGATCATGGTTAGTGTAGAGATAGAACAACGGTCGACGGATGCCGCCTTGCACGAGCGGTAGCGGCTTGAGCACGCCTTCTGCCAGCTCGCGCTCGATCAGGTGTTTCGGCAGCCAGGCGAACCCAAGGCCGCTGCTGACGAAGGCCACGGAAGTGGCCAGGCTGCCAACTGTCCAGCGCTGCTCGGCGCCCAGCCATCCGGCATCGCGGGGTTGGCGCAGGCCGGTGTCGCGCACCACGATCTGCATCTGGCTCTGCAGATCCTGGACGCTTAGTTTGCGCCCCAGCTGATGGAGAGCGTGGTCAGCATGGGCGACGGCGACGAATTCCACGGTGCTGAGCTCGCTGCCCAGATAACCGGTAATGTCCAGGCCGCTGATCGCCAGGTCCGCGGTACCGTCTTTCAATACCTCCTCGACGCCGGAGAGCACTTCCTCGCGCAGGCGAATCCTGCAGCCACGGCTTTTAGGCATGAATTCGCTGAGAGCCTGGATCAGTTTGGCGCTCGGGTAGGCGGCATCGACCACTAGCCGCACTTCGGCTTCCCAGCCCTGTTCCATGTGATGCGCCAGTTCCTCCAGCTGGCTGGCCTGGGTAACCAATTGCCGGGAGCGGCGTAGCAGCACTTCTCCTGCATCGGTCAACACCGCCTTGCGGCCATCGATACGCAGCAGCGGCACCCCGAGCTGCTCCTGCATGCGCGCCACGGTATAGCTGACCGAGGACTGCGACCGATGCAGTGCTTCGGCCGCCTGAGCAAAGCCGCCGTGATCGATGACTGCCTGCAGAGTGCGCCACTGATCGAGGGTCACACGGGGCACTTTCATTCCTTCGCTTCCTTTAGGGTCTGTTACGCTGGCCGCTCCATCGAGGAGCCCAGTCAAATGAAAACAATCGGTTACCTGCTCTTTGCCCTGTTACCGCTTACCGCCAGCGCGGCGACTTATCCAATAGATGTCGATCAGCAGCTCAACGGCGCGGATATCAATGTCACTCCGCAGGCCATCGACCGCGACCTGGCGGCGTTGCTGTTGCTCAATTACGGGGAAACGACCGCGGTGTGCACGGCGGTATTCCAGAATGGTCCGGAAGCGCCCCGTACTCGGCGCACCGAGGTGCAGCCGGGTGAGCGAAAGGCGCTGACGTCGAAGTTCAAACGCGACGTGATCCGCCTGCGCGTCAAGCTGACCTGCGAGCCACAATAAGCGCACAGCCATGCCGCCGTCGGAGTAACTGCTGAGCGGTGCGCCGTGCGGTCAATCCAGCACGTTGTCCAGAATCTCGTAGACGATCCCGGTGGCAATAGCGACCAGAATGACGTCGCGGCCAGCCTGTTGCCATTCATAGCCCTCGTACCGAGGCAGATGCCCGAGCAGGCGGCTATCCATTTGCTTGGCGATACCTGGCGGCAGCGGTTTACCTCGCGCCAGATTCTTCTGGATACCCGGAGGCAGGGCAGACGCCGGCGCCAGCAAATCGCGATGATTACGCAGTGTGCCGCGAACGGCGCCGAGATCTATCGAGGGTCCATGATGGCGGTAATCCTGCTGTATCCCTGGCCGATTCCCATTGTTGCGATCCGGCTTGCCCTTGCCGGGGTGTTCCCTGTCCGGCTGTGCAAGGCCGATAGTGGCATGCAGCGCTAACGAAAGCGCGCCGGTCAACAGTGCTATCCGCTTGGTCGAGATCATGCGTACCTCCTGGGCATTAAGCCGCTACGCTTTTGTCAGCTTAGCCTGAGTTTCGAAGGCAAAACATGCCGGCCGTTACAGAACGCGCCTTTGCTCGGCAGACGGGTTAACCTATGCCATCGTTATTTTTCTCCGAGGTAGCTCCCTTGTTTGACCAATTCGCCCTGCACGAACGCCTGCTCAAGGCCGTCGCCGAACTTAAATTCGTCGAGCCGACCCCGGTGCAGGTGGCGGCGATCCCTCCGGCGCTGGAAGGGCGCGACCTGCGAGTGACCGCGCAGACAGGCAGCGGCAAGACCGCCGCATTCGTGTTGCCGATGCTCAATCGACTCATCGGTGATGCTGTGGTGCGCACCGATGTTCGGGCGTTGATTCTGCTGCCGACTCGCGAGCTGGCCCAGCAGACGCTCAAGGAAGTAGAGCGCTTCTCTCAGTTCACCTTCATCAAGTCAGCGATGATCACCGGTGGTGAGGATTTCAAGGTTCAGGCGGCCATCATGCGCAAGGTACCGGACATCCTCATCGGCACCCCGGGGCGGATGATCGAGCACCTGAACGCTGGTACGTTGATTCTCAGGGACGTGGAGCTGCTCATTCTCGACGAAGCCGATCGCATGCTCGACATGGGTTTTGCCGACGATGTGCAGCGCCTGGTAAACGAGTGCGCAAAACGTCAACAGACGCTGTTGTTCTCTGCCACCAGCGGCGGCGCGGCGCTGCGTGAGATGACTGCTAGCGTATTGCGTGATCCGCTGCACTTGCAGCTCAATCGGGTCAGCGAACTCAACGAAGGCACCCGTCAGCAGATCATCACCGCCGAAAACACCGAGCATAAGGAAAAGCTGGTGCACTGGCTGCTGGCCAACGAGACCTACAAGAAGGCGGTGATTTTCACCAATACGCGGGTGCAGGCTGATCGGCTCTATGGAAGGTTGGTCGCAGAAGGCGTAAAGGCCTACGTGCTGCATGGCGACAAGGACCAGAAAGATCGCAAGCAGGCCATTGACCGGGTCAAGGAAGGAGGGGTCAAGGTGCTGGTCGCCACTGATGTGGCGGCACGTGGACTGGATATTGAAGGCCTGGATCTGGTGATCAACTTCGATATGCCGCGATCGGGCGATGAGTACGTACATCGTATCGGACGTACCGGGCGCGCTGGTGGCGAGGGGCTGGCGATCTCATTGATCTGCCATAACGACTGGAATCTGATGTCGAGCATTGAGCGCTATCTCAAACAGCGCTTCGAGCGCCGGGTGGTCAAAGGACTCAAAGGCAGTTACCAGGGGCCGAAGAATCTGAAAGCCTCGGGCAAGGCTGCGGGCACCAAGAAGAAAAAGGTCGAGAAGAAGAAGGGCGTGGAAAAGAAATCCAAGCCGGCAGGCCGACGGCCGAACGGCGCCAAGCGGGAAGCTCCGTCACCGGTGGTGAGCCAGGACGGAATGGCCCCGCTCAAGCGCAAGAAGCCGGCGGCGGAATAGCCGGCGGCTAGTCAGCCCTTATCGAGCGTCAGCTGGCGGAATATCGGCTTCGCGTTCCGCTTCCTCGATCTGCTTCAAGCGCTTGTCATAAGCTTCGCACTCGTCGCCCAACTGGTCGGCGGTGCGCTTGGCCTGCATCTGTTGAATTTCTTCGTTGATCTCCTTGGCGCGCTCCGGATTGCTTTGGGTGAGCTGATTGACGCGCTCGGCCAGCTGCTCCGCCTTGGCATTCACCTCGTCTGTCGTGCAAGCCGCATGTACAGCAGGGCTCGCCAGCAGGGCGGCAGTCAGGGCAATCGTCAGGGTTTTCATGGCTCAGTCCTCAATTAATCGTTCTGAACGGTGGATCGCATCTGGGTCTCTTTAGTTCAGCGCGAACCCTGTGGCACCAGAGACGGTCGGTATGTACAAGCGCCTCGTTTCAGAGGCGAGTACTTGTTAGGGGAGAACGGCCATGAGCTACAACTGGGATCTGATCCAGCGTCTGCTGCATGAAGTCCAGACGGGTGCCAACGACAGCTTCAAGCCGCGCCGCTATGCCGAGGAACATGCTGCGCAGCTGGAAACTGACGGCCAACCGATGCCCAATCTGGATAGCCTGCGAGCCGAGGCCGCCGACTATGAGAGCCTGTTGTTCGAAGGTGGGTTTATCGTCACCCGGCCGGAAGAAGAGGGCGGCAACGGCGAAAACTTCGTTCTGACCGAGCGTGGCTCACGCCTGCTGGCAATGCTGGATAACCCGCAGGATGTGGGGCAGCGTCAGCGCCTGGCGGACAAGGGTGAAGCGGCCCTGGTACCGGAAGTGTTTGACGAGTTGGCAGTCGATCGTCCCTGACCCGCGCTACAGGCGAAAGCCATCGACAATGTAGCCCGCCAGCGTTTCGCTGACCGGCGACTGCTGCTGCGGATTGCGCAGTAGCACGATGCTGCTTTGCGGCAGTCGGGGTAGTCCTTCTGCTTCGCCAAGTATCTGCAATTCGGCGGGGATCAGGCTCTGCAACTGAGCAGTTAGTGCCAGCCCGGCCCCCACCACCGCCATGATCGCCGACAGACTTGGGCTGGTATAGGCGATTCGATACTCGATTTCCCGTGCGTCCAGCGCATTGCAAACCCAGGCGCGACAAAAGCAGTCCGTGTTGAAGGTGGCCAGCGGTAGAGGTCGGTGCTCTTGCAGGCTGAAGCCGGGAGCAGCTGCCCAGACGATGTGCTCCTGACGCAGCAGCTGGCCGATCTCGTTGCCCGGCTCGCGGGTGACGATGCTCAGGTCGAGATCGCGCCGCTGCAGCAACTGGCTTGAAGGCTCGCAATGCACCTCGACCTGCACCAGCGGAAACGCCTGGGCGAATCGCGCGAGAATGCCGGGTAGAAAGCGCATGACATAGTCGTCCGGCGTGCCGATTCGTACAGCGCCGACCATATGCGGCTGACGTAGGGTGGTCATGACTTCCCCATGCAGCTTGAGTATTCGGCGTGCAAAACCCAGCAGTATCTGTCCCTCGGCCGTAAGCCTGACTTGTCGGCCATTGCGCTCGAATAGTGGGCGCTGCAACACGTCCTCCTCAAGGCGTTTCATCTGCATGCTCACCGCTGACTGGGTGCGGTTGACTGCCGCGGCTGCGCGCGTGAATCCGCCGTGATCGGCGATGGCGACGAAGCTGCGCAGTAGTTCGGTGTCGATATTGGGATAGTTCGCCATTCATCAATCCTCGAGATGCAAGGCATCAGGAACATTCGTTGGATTGATGTTAATCGCAGCGCAACACTGGCGCCAATCCAACAGGAGGGTGCCGCGATGAACACGCATAAAATCGCTTCGCAAACATTCCCGCAGACGAAGGGGGCGAGGGCCTCTGCATCGCAATTGTTGTTGCACGCCTGGCGAATCCTGCGGCGTTGGAACCAGCTGGCGCGCCAACGGCATCAGCTGGCGGGTCTTAGTGACGCCATGCTCAAGGACATTGGCCGCAGTCGTGCCGACGCCGAATGGGAAGCTAGCAGACCGTTCTGGGATGATCCGGACTGCCGCTGATCAATGACCCAGAACCAGCTTTTGAATGCCTAGCGAAAGACTGACGGTGACCAGCATGAGGGCGAACAGACGCTGCAGCAGGCTACTGTTGAGGTACTGCGCCAGGCGATTGCCTGCCAGTACCCCGAATGCGCCTCCTAGCGCCAAGCCGCCGAGCAGAGGAAATGGGGGTTCGGCATCGGTGAGGTAGAGCAGAAAGCCGCCGCCGCTAACCACTGCGATCACTGCCATCGAGGTTGCCATGGCGCTTAGCAGCGACAGCGAGGTGAACCAGAGTAGCGCCGGGACGATGAGGAAGCCCCCGCCGACACCCATCAGTCCCGATAGCAGGCCGACACCTACCCCGATGCCCAACAGTGCCAGGTGACGGTCCTCGGCATTTTCCTTGGCTGGCAGGTTGGCGCCGCGCCACATGCGCCAGGCCGACCACAGCACCAGCAGGCAAAAGCCGATGATCAGCCAGCGCTCGGGAATGAACTGGCCCAGCCATTGGCCTGCGGCGTTGCCCGGCAGGCCGCATATGGCCAGCAACAGCACAGGACGCCAGGCGACCTGGCCCAGGCGCGCACGAGGAATGGCGCCGATCAGCGCTGACATTGCCACCGCGCCGAGGCTGACACCGATGGCGTCGCGTAATGGCAGGTGCAGGCTGAGCAGCAGGGGTAGGGCGACCAGTGAGCCGCCCGCCCCGGTGAGCCCCAGCAGCAGCCCGAGAATCAGGCCGATGCCCAGTGCTTCGAGGAGCAGGATATCCATCAGGCGGCGCCGGTGTGCGGTAGCGTCATTGTGGAAGCCTTCGTGATTTGCATTGCGTGCTCCATTTCAGCGCTCAGTCGCCCATGTCATTTGTACGCCTGCAACTGCGAGCGTTCCGGTCAACGGGCCGGGCACCCGACTGCATCACGCCCCCGCTGTGGCCTGTATGGATGGTCAGGGCGACAACGCGCGGCGCAGGCTGAAAGCGCCACGTAGCTCGCCTTCGCGGAAACCTCTTGCCTGATCCTGTGGATAGCGCTGCTCAAGCAGGCTCAGTAGTTCCGGGCTGATGTTCGCGCCGTGACAGCTCAGGCAGGCTTCGCCGGTGCCGATGGCCTGCATGTAGCGGTATTCGCCATCAACCACCTCGTCATGGCTGAGTTGCGCAAGCGGTTCGCCGGCGGCGGATCGTTGGGCAAATTGCTCGAGTACGGATTGCTCCCAGGTGTCCGGCGCGTTGTCGGGGTTGCGCAGTTTGAGCGCGGTGCGTCCGACTTTCCAAGGGGCCTGGCTATGCTGTTGGGCGATTTCGGGTGCGAGCAGCTGACACGCCTCGACCGCCTGGCTCGGGCCGCCGTCAGCCATGGCCTGCTTGACCGTAGCGAGTAGCTGCTGTTGAAACGCCGGGATCAGGCTGGCTGCCTCGTTGCGTAGTTGTTCGGCGTCGGGCACGGGTGCTGCTTGAACACTGAGCGTGAGCAAGCCCAGTGCGAACAAAAACTGCGGTTTCATGGAGTCCTCCGGGTTTAGCTGCCGCGGATCAGTTTACGCAACAGGAAGCGGTTGGGATGGCATGCTTCGGCCACCTCCCGTGGCAGCGGCAGCGGTTCGTCATTCAGCCAGGCGGCCAACAGCTCGCCGGACAGCGGCGCACTGATCATGCCGCGTGAGCCATGGGCGGTGTTGACGTAGAGCCCGCTCAGCCAGGGGCAGCTGGCGTGTTGAGGCTGGCGGGCGTTCCTGCCGAGCGCCGCATAAGTTTCTGCGAACGCCTGTGGCTCAGCCATTGGCCCGATCATCGGCAGGTAGTCCGGACTCGTGCAGCGGAACGCTACGCGTCCCTGGAGCGATTCAGTTTGTTGCGGATCGGCTTGGAGGCGGTCGTACAAATCCTTCGATATCTGCTCGAGCATCTCCAGGTTCGACTGATGCTCGACGACGCTTGGCGCATCGTCGATTTGCTGGAAGTTGAAGCTCGCTCCCAGTGTGTGCGTACCTTCCCGAGGCGGCGCGACGTAGCCTTTGGCGCAAAGCACGGTACGTAGCTGGTTGCTCTGGGTGGTCGCCGGCAGGCAGGAAATCTGCCCGCGAATGCGTTTGAGCGGTAACCAGGCGCTCTGGCTGAAACGCGCTGCGTCGGCCGCATTTGCCAGTACTACCACTGGCGCCTCGGCTAATACCGTCTCATTGCTAAGCACTTTCCAGTTAGCGCCGTCACGGCGCAGTTCCAGCGCTTCAGCGTATGTTTGCAGTTCGATGCCCGGCTGCTGCAGAAGCCAGCGACACAGCGCGGGCGGGTTGGCCCAGCCGGCGTCCGGGTAGAACAGTCCGCCTTCAGACAGCGCGACTCCGGCAAGGTCCTGAGCGTGTTCCCGCGACAGCGGATGGACCAGCGCGAAAGGGAACGCCGCCGCCAGCTCTGCCTGGCGTTCGCGCTCCTTTTCGTCGTAGATCAGCTGCAGCACGCCACAGGCTTGCCAGTCCTGGCCGGCTTGCAGGTTGCCAAGCAATCTGCGGGTGTAGCTGAAGCCGCTGACCACCAGCCGCGATAGCGCGGTGCCGTGGGCGGAAAGTTTTAGATAGAGCACGCCTTGGGGATTGCCTGAGCCTTCCTGCGCCGCCTCGGCGTGGCGCTCGAGCACGGTCACCCGCCAGCCCCGGGCGGCCAATGATGCCGCCGTTGCGCAGCCAGCAAGCCCGGCGCCAATGATTACCGCGTGACGCTCGGCAGCCTCGCAGGCGGGGCGAGCGAACCAGGGTTTGTCCGATGCGGTGGTCTCGGCTGTCCGCAGATACCCGCGCAGAATCTCGCGCTTGTGCCCATGTCCCGGCACCCGTTGCATGTCGAAGCCGGCATCGGTCAAACCGCGGCGCACGAAGCCTGCGCTGGTGAAGGTGCCCAGGGTAGCCCCAGGTGCGGATAGCCTGGCCAGCTCGGCGAACAGCGCTGGCTGCCACATCTGCGGGTTCTTTGCTGGGGCGAATCCATCGAGGAACCAGGCGTCGACACGTGCATCCAGGCTGGGTAGGCATTCGAGTACATCGCCAACCAGCAGGGTCAATACCACACGCCCGCCGGCAAAGACCAAGCGCTGATAACCCGGATGCAGCGCAACGTATTGCTGCAGCAGCTGTGCTGCCTGTTCCTGGAGCTCCGGCCACAGCGCCAGCGCGCGCTGTAGGTCGTCACGGGTCAGTGGGTGCTTTTCGACGCTGACGAAGTGCAGTCGCGCCTGGGTATTGGCGGTACGCTCGAACAGGTGCCAAGCGCACAGGAAGTTCAGGCCCGTACCAAATCCTGTTTCGCCTATCACCAGGTGCTGATTGCCTTGAAGTGCGGCGAAGCGTTGCGCAAGGTCGTTCTGCGCCAGGAACACGTGCTCGGTTTCGGCCAACCCGCTGGCGCGTGAAAAATACACGTCGCCATACAAACGGGACTGCGGTACGCCGTTCTCGTCCCAGTCGAGTTCGGCATGCTGGAAAGCGTCAGAGGCAAGTCGATCGGTCATCGTGATTCCTGAATGGGGCTGCGCGAGGCAATCGGCCGGGCGTGGCATGACCGCCCGGCACTGTCGGTCAGCTGTCGGCTTGGGCGTGCTGTTCCAGCCGGTCGATGGCGGCATCCAGCTCGTCCAATGCGGCCTCGCTAGCCGGGTGGTTCTGCTTGAGCAGCGTCTCGCTCTGCTGGCAGGCGTTGCGCAATTGCGGCACGCCGCAGTAGCGGGTGGCGCCGTGCAGGCGGTGCACACGCTCAATCAGCGCCAGGCGATCGCCTGCCTTGCGTGCTTCACGGATCGTACGGCGGTCGCCCTCCAGCGACTGCAGCAGCATGCCGAGCATGTCGTCGGCGAGGTCAGCCTTGCCTGCGGCCAGGCGTAGACCTTCTTCTTCGTCGAGCACTTTCAGCCCCGGCTCGGGTTGCGACGCAGGTTCGGTGGGGCGTTGCGGCTGGCTGCGCAGTGCCAGGCCGGTCCACTTCAGCACCACCTGGGCGAGCTGACGGTCGCTGATGGGTTTGGTGAGGTAGTCGTCCATGCCACTTTGCAGTAACGAGCGTTTCTCGTTTGCCAGGGCATGGGCTGTGAGCGCGATGATCGGCAGTGGCGTACTGCCCTCGACGTGTTCCCAACGGCGGATGGCCTCGGTGGTTTGCCTCCCGTCCATGCCAGGCATCTGCACATCCATCAGTACCAAGTCGAAGGTGTGCTGCTTGACGGCCTCCAGCGCAGCGAGCCCGTTGTCCACTGCGACGACCTCGGCGCCCATGTCGCCGAGCAGCGTTTTTACCAGCAGCAGGTTGGCTGGGTTGTCATCCACACAGAGCACGCGTGCCGCCCGACTGGGCGCCGCTGCAACGGGCTCGGTATACGCCTGGTTCGGTCGCACCAGCTCCAGAAGCACCCGCTGCAATTTGCGGGTGCACGCAGGCTTGCCTTGCAGCTGCGTATAGCTGTGAGCTTCCGGCAGGGTGTCGTGGTAGTGCGCCTGTTCGGTGGTTGGGCAAAGCACCACGCATTTGCAGCCGAGCGCTTCGATTTCCATCAACCGGTCGCTGAGGGCCTCTGGCGTGATTTCGCGATTGGTGACGCCGAGGATGGCCAGATCGATCAGCTGGCTGCCCTGGCGCTTTGCGGATATGGCGTCCTGCATCTGGCCGAGCGAGTCGAAGGTGTGTACTTCGAGCCCAAGGCTTTCCAGCTGATGCTGCAATGCCTGACGGGCCAGCGGATGCTGTTCCAGCAGAGCGATGCGCCGTCCCTGCAGGGCGGGGTGGGGCAGGTCTTCGATGTCATCACGGGCCTTGGGCAGGCTGAGGCTGATCCAGAATTCCGAGCCTTCATCGGGAATACTGTCGACGCCGATCTCACCGCCCATCTGCTCGATCAGGCGCTTGGAAATCACCAACCCGAGCCCGGTACCACCGGGCTGGCGTGACATGGAGTTGTCTGCCTGGCTGAAGGCCTGGAACAGGGCGCGCAGATCTTGATCGGTCAGACCGATGCCGGTGTCTTGGACGCTGATGCGCAGCTGGGCGCGATCGGAGTTGTCATCCTCGACCATGGCACGCACCGCGATGGTGCCTTCATTGGTGAATTTGATGGCATTGCTGATCAGGTTGGTCAGCACCTGTTTGAGACGCAGCGGATCGCCCACCAGCGACAGCGGCGTGTCGCGGTAGACCAGGCTGACCAGCTCCAGCTGCTTGGTGTGTGCGGCCGGAGCAAGGATGGTAAGGGTGTCCTCGATCAGATCCCGCAGGTTGAATGGGATGCTGTCGAGTACCAGCTTGCCGGCCTCGATCTTCGAGAAGTCGAGGATCTCGTTGATGATGCCGAGCAGACTGTCGGCGGATTGTTCAATGGTACCCAGATAGTCCTGCTGGCGCGGGGTGAGATCGCTTTTCTGCAGCAGCTGGGTGAAACCGAGGATGCCGTTGAGCGGTGTGCGAATCTCGTGGCTCATATTGGCGAGGAACTCGGATTTGATCCGGCTGGCCTCCAGGGCTTCTTTGCGCGCCAGATCGAGCTCGATATTCTGGATCTCGATGGTCTCCAGGTTCTGCTGCACGTCCTCGGTGGCCTGATCGATACTCTGTTGCAGCTCTTCACGGGCGCTGAGCAACGCTTCGGCCATGCGGTTGATGCCAGACGCCAGCTCATCCATCTCATGGCTGCCCAACGGCGGCAGACGGGTTTCTAGATGGCCGTCCTTGAGCTGCGCAACGGCGCCTTTGACTCGCTGCAACGGCAGGCTGATCGCTCGGCTCATGCGCAGCGCCAGTAGCGCTGTAATGATCAGGCCGGCACTGACTAGAAACAGGCTGGTGAGCAGGCTACGGTAGCCACGCAGCAGCGTGTTGTGGTGCGAGAGCTCCAATTCCAGCCAGCCAATCAGCTTTTCACTCGGGCCGCGGACTTCATCGGCAAGGTTCAGGTGGCGGCTGAGGACCGGCATCAGAATGCGCGTGTGGTCCATGCTGCTGACGCGGGTCAGGCCCTCAGGATCGCCTGGTGGCGGCGGGGTCAGCATGCGCGGGCCAGCATGCACGCGCTGGGTGCGCTCGGGGTCAAGAATGGTCACGGCGCGGACGTCGGCCTGATCCAGGACCTGGGTCAGAATGCGTTGTAGGCGCTTGTCATAGCCCAGATTCATGGCGGGGGCGGCCAGCGGTGCGAGCTGCTCGGCTATAAGCTGGCCGCGCTCGTCGAGCTGGTGGCGCATCTCGGACAGCTGCATCCAGGTGAAATAGGCGCCGAGCACCACTGCCAGCAAGGTGCTGGGCAGCAACGTCAGCATCAGCACGCGGCCACGAATTCCTAGGTCTTTCAGCACAGTCCGTCCACCGATCCTGAGTTGCAGCGCGCTAGTGTAGCGGCTCGGCTCGGTGGAATCTGCACGCCAGATCAAGGCCTGACGCGCATCCCTCAGTCGAGGCCGCGAATTTCCTTGCCGTTGAAGTCGGGCAGCTTCCAGTGGAAGGTCATCGCCAGCACGCGGAACAGGAAGCCGCTACCTAGCGCCGCCAAAGTGGCCAGCGTGGTATTGATCTCCAGCCACAGCATGCCCACGTAGAACACTCCAGTGAACAGCGCCACGGTAGCGTACAGCTCGCGTTGCAGCACCATTGGCACCTGATTGCACAGCACGTCGCGCATCAACCCGCCGAAGATGCCAGTGATCACGCCGGCCAGGACCACGATAGACGGGTGCGCGCCCATGCCCATCGCCACGTCGCAGCCGATCACGGTAAACGCCACCAGGCCGAGGCCGTCCACCAGCAGGAACACCATGCGCAGGTGATGCATGTGGCGGGCGATGAAGCCGGTGACTATTGCCGCACCGATGGTGAAGGTGAGGTATTCAGGATGGGCGATCCAGCCGACGGGGTAATGACCGAGCAGCACATCGCGTGCAGTACCGCCACCCAGCGCCGTCACAGTGCCCAGCAAGCAGATGCCGAACAGATCCATGCCGCGGCGCATACCCATGATGGCGCCGGACATGGCTTCGGCCGTGATAGCAATCAGATAGATGGTGTGCAGCAATTCCACGACGACTCTCCGGGCGGGTGTGCTGCACGCCTATGGGGCGCTGCAGCAAGGGATGCGCGATTATGGAGCAATGTTGGCTAAATTTGTCGTAGCTAAGTATTTTTAGGCCATGCAAACATTTTCTTAATCGGAAGGCCGCATGAACCTCGATCCGAAGCAGACCGAAGCATTTCGAACGGTGATCCGTACTGGTAGCTTCGAACAGGCTGCGCAGCGCCTGCACCTGACGCCGCCGGCAATCTCCCAGCGCGTTCGTGCTCTGGAAAGCACGTTAGGCAGCGCACTTGTGGTCCGTAGTCGGCCCTGCCGGGCCACCGAAACCGGGCAGCGGCTGCTGCAATATCTCAAGCGCGCCACCTTGCTCGAAGCCGACCTTCTGGCAGACCTCGCCGAGCGCAGTGATGCGCCACTGGTAGTGGTCGCGGCGCTGAATGCGGATAGTCTGGGGACCTGGTTCTTTCCGGCGCTGGCTGAGGTGCTGATCCGCGAACGGGTGCTGCTGGATCTCACCGTTGAGGATCAGGATCACACCTACAGCCTGCTTGAAACGGGCCTGGCAATCGGTTGCATCAGCACCGAACCCAAGCCCATGCGTGGCTGCACGGCCAGCCCCCTGGGCAGCATGCGCTACCGCCTGGTGGCATCCCGTGACTTTCGCCAGAAGCACTTCGCCACCGGCCTGACCCGCAACGCGGCGCGCAAGGCGCCGGTGGTCGCCTACACGCGCAAGGACACGTTGCAGTCATCCTTTCTGTTGCGCCGTTTCGGGTTGCCGGAGGGAGCTTATCCCTGCCATTTCGTCCCGGGTGCCGAACCGCATTTCAGCGCGATTCGCTACGGCCTGGGCTACGGCATGGTGCCCGAACTGTTGCTGCATGATGCGCTGAGTGCCGGCGAGGTGGTCGACCTGGCAGCCGACGAACCGCTCGAAATTGCCCTTTACTGGCATACCTGGAAGGTGCAGTCACCACGCATGGAGCACCTTTCGCGACAGATCATCGATGCGGCGCCGAAGATACTCGCACGGCCTTAGGCAGGCTGGGGATGAGCGCGGGTGCATCCGAACTAATGCCGGTCAGTTGAGACGGTCTGCCCGTCGTCGAGCGTTGCCGGTATCATGGCGACCTCTTCAGATGCCGTACGACGCCATGACTACACACTATCCGACCATTGCCGATTGCATCGGCAACACCCCGCTGGTTCGTCTGCAGCGGATGCCGGGTAAGACCAGCAATACCATTCTGGTCAAGCTCGAGGGAAACAACCCGGCCGGTTCGGTCAAGGATCGCCCGGCGCTGTCGATGATCAATCGCGCCGAGTTGCGCGGCGACATCCAGCCCGGCGACACACTGATCGAGGCGACTTCCGGTAACACCGGCATCGCCCTGGCCATGGCGGCGGCGATCAAGGGTTATCGGATGATTCTGATCATGCCGGACAACTCCAGCGCCGAACGCAAGGCGGCCATGACCGCCTACGGCGCCGAACTGATTCTGGTGACCAAGGAACAGGGCATGGAAGGAGCCCGCGACCTGGCGCTGAAGATGCAGGCCGATGGCCGCGGCAAGGTCCTCGACCAATTCGCCAATGGCGACAACCCCGAAGCGCACTACAACAGCACCGGCCCGGAGCTCTGGCGGCAGACCCAGGGCAGCATTACGCATTTCGTCAGCTCCATGGGAACCACCGGGACCATCATGGGCGTTTCGCGCTACCTAAAGGAGCAGAACGCTGCTGTGCAGATCGTCGGTCTGCAGCCGATGGAAGGTGCCGCCATCCCGGGCATCCGTCGCTGGCCCCAGGAATACCTGCCGAAGATCTACCAGGCCGAGCGCGTCGACCGCGTCATCGACATGTCGCAGCTCGAAGCCGAGCAGGTGATGCGCCGTCTGGCCCGTGAAGAAGGCATTTTCTGCGGCGTTTCCTCCGGCGGTTCCGTAGCGGCCGCCTTGCGCCTTTCGCAGGAGCTGGAGAATGCGGTGATCGTGGCGATCATCTGTGATCGCGGCGATCGTTATCTATCGACTGGCGTGTATGACGCACCCAATTGACTGCTCATCAGCGGCGCGCTCCCACGCGTCGCATTGCGTCGCCCATTACATTTTCAACGAACAGCACAGCGCAGGTTCCAGCTGATGGCCAAACGTAGCGGCGCTTTGCGCTTTCAACCCAGCGGCGGCGAGCGCAAGCCTCAGGTGCCGGTCGGCAAGAAGCAGCGCTTGAACATCGAGCGGCTGGCCAATGACGGACGCGGCATTGCCTTCGTCGATGGTCGCACCTGGTTCGTTGAGGGCGCACTGCCTGGCGAAGAGGTTGAGGTGCGCGTGCTGGCTGCGCGCAGCCAGATCGTCGAGGCGCGTTGCGAACGGGTGCTCCAGGCCAGCGCACAGCGCCAGGTAGAACCATGCCCGCATGCCCGCCTGTGCGGCGGCTGCAACCTGCAGCATGCCCCTATTGCAGATCAACTCGCCCTCAAACGGCACACGCTAAGCGAACAGCTGAGCCGTGTGGCCGGTCTGCAGCCGGAAAGCTGGGCCGAGCCGCTGGTCGGGCCGGAGTTTGGCTACCGACGCCGGGCGCGACTGGCGGTGCGCTGGGACGTCAAGAACAAGCATCTGGACATCGGGTTTCGCGCCAGTGCCAGCCAGGAGATCGTCTCAATCGAGCAGTGCCCGGTTCTGGTACAGCCCTTGCAGTCGCTGCTGCCGGCATTGCTGACGGCACTGCGCGATCTGGGCAAGCCCCAGGCAATCGGTCACGTCGAACTCTTCAGCGGCACAGCCGAGGCCGTGCTGATTCGCCACACCGCAACGCTGCCGGAAAGCGACATGGCGCGGCTGCGCAGCTTCGCCGCCGTGAATCGTGTGCAGCTCTGGTGGCAGGGTGACGGCGAGCCGCAGGCAGATGATACCCAGCTGCGGTTGGGTTACCGGCTAGAGGCGTGGGATCTGGAGTTGGCCTGGCGCCCAGGGGATTTCGTACAGGTCAACGCGCCGGTCAACGATGCGATGGTCGCTCAGGCTCTGGAATGGCTCGGAGCAGGCAAGGACGAGATGGTGCTCGACCTGTTCTCTGGGCTGGGCAACTTCAGCTTGCCACTGGCTCGCACGGGCGCTCGAGTGGTCGGTGTCGAAGGCGTGGAGGCGATGGTGGTGCGGGCTCAGGAAAACGCGCAGCGCAACGGGTTGGAACACGCGCACTTTTATCGGGCCGACTTGTCGAAGCCGCTTGCCGATGCACCTTGGGCGCGCAGCGGGTTCCCCATGGTGCTGCTCGATCCGCCACGCGACGGCGCGCTGGAAATCGTTCGACAAATGTCGCAGCTGAAGGCTCAGCGCGTGGTCTATGTTTCATGCAATCCGGCTACCCTTGCGCGCGATGCGCGCGAGCTGGCCAACCAGGGATTTCGCCTGAAGCGCGCCGGGGTGCTGGATATGTTCCCGCAAACCGCCCACGTCGAAGCCATGGCGTTGTTCGAGCGAAGTTAGCGCTCGATGCTGCATTCTTGACAGGCGAATTGCCTGTGGTTCAACCGACCGGCACACAGAATGCCGGCGTTTATGGCGCAGCTGCTGCGCAGAAGGGAAGGTTAGATGGTACAGGTCAGAGCGCTTCAGCCGATCAATACGGACGGCAGTATCAACCTGGATGGCTGGCTCGATCATGTGTTGGGGATGGACCCGGCACTCGACCGCGCGGCCCTGAAGGAAGCCTGTGAGTTCGCCCGTGAGGCGGAGCAGCAGGCCAATGCGGCGCAGAATCTCTGGAGCGAGGGCACGTCCAGCTACCAGATCGGCCTCGAGATCGCGGAAATTCTCGCCGACCTCAAGCTGGATCAGGACAGCCTGGTTGCCGCAGTCATCTATCGCGGCGTGCGTGAAGGCAAGATTCAGCTGCCTGACGTGCATCAGCGTTTCGGCTCGGTAGTGGCCAAGCTGATCGAAGGCGTGCTGCGAATGGCGGCGATCAGCGCCAGTCTCAACCCACGCGAATCCCTGGTGCTCGGCTCCCAGGCGCAGGTGGAAAACCTGCGCAAGATGCTGGTGGCCATGGTCGACGACGTGCGCGTTGCGCTGATCAAGCTTGCCGAGCGCACCTGTGCCATTCGTGCGGTCAAACTGACCGATGAAGAAAAGCGTCAGCGCGTCGCTCGCGAAGTCTTCGATATCTACGCACCGCTGGCCCATCGCTTGGGCATCGGCCATATCAAGTGGGAGTTGGAGGATTTGTCCTTCCGCTACCTTGAGCCCGAGCAATACAAGCAGATCGCGCAGCTGCTGCATGAGCGCCGGCTCGACCGCGAGCATTACATCCAGAATGTCGTGCAGCAGCTCAAGGACGAGCTGACCGCAACCGGCATCCAGCCCGATATCGACGGGCGCGCCAAGCACATCTATTCGATCTGGCGGAAAATGCAGAAGAAAGGCCTGCAGTTCAGCCAGATCTACGACGTTCGCGCCGTTCGCGTGCTGGTGCCGGAAGTCCGCGACTGCTACACCGCACTGGGGATCGTGCACACCTTGTGGCGGCACATTCCGAAGGAGTTCGACGACTACATCGCCAACCCGAAGGAGAACGGCTACCGGTCGCTACACACTGCGGTGATCGGCCCGGAGGGCAAGGTGCTGGAGGTGCAGATACGTACCCATGCCATGCACGAAGAGGCCGAGCTGGGCGTCTGCGCGCACTGGCGCTACAAGGGCACCGATGTCAATTCCGGCTCCAACCATTACGAGGAAAAGATCGCCTGGCTGCGTCAGGTGCTCGAATGGCACGAAGAACTGGGTGACATTGGCGGCTTGGCCGATCAGTTGCGAGTGGATATCGAGCCTGATCGGGTTTACGTGTTCACTCCGGACGGCCATGCCATCGACCTGCCCAAGGGCGCGACGCCGCTGGACTTCGCCTATCGCGTGCATACCGAGATCGGCCACAACTGCCGTGGCGCCAAGATCAATGGCCGCATCGTGCCGCTCAACTACAGCCTGCAGACCGGCGAGCAGGTGGAAATCATCACCAGCAAGCACGGTTCGCCGAGCCGCGACTGGTTGAACCCGAACCTGGGTTACATCACTACGTCGCGCTCGCGGGCGAAGATCGTTCACTGGTTCAAGCTGCAGGCGCGAGACCAGAACGTTGCTGCCGGCAAGACGCTGTTGGAGCGCGAACTGGGGCGTCTGGATCTACCCCCGGTCGACTTCGACAAGCTGGCCGAGAAAGCCAACCTGAAAGGTGCCGAGGACATGTTTGCCGCGCTGGGCGCCGGCGACCTGCGCTTGGCGCATCTGGTCAACATGGCGCAGCAACTGGTCGAACCGGAGCGTGGCTACGACCAGCTGGAGTTGATTCCGCGGCGCTCCGCGCCTTACAAACCGGGCAAACGCGGCGACGTGCAGATCCAAGGCGTCGGCAACCTGCTGACTCAGATGGCTGGCTGCTGCCAGCCGTTGCCGGGCGATCCGATCGTCGGTTACATCACTCAAGGACGTGGCGTCAGCATCCACCGCCAGGATTGCCCGTCGGTTCTGCAACTGGCCGGGCGTGAGCCGGAGCGGATCATCCAGGTCAGCTGGGGTCCGGTGCCGGAGAAGACCTATCCGGTGGAAATTATGATCCGCGCCTACGACCGTGCTGGCTTGCTGCGTGACATCTCGCAGATGCTGCTCAACGAGCGTATCAACGTGCTTTCGATGAACACCCGTTCGAACAAGGAAGACAGCACCGCGCAAATGACGCTGACCATCGAGATCCCCGGGTTGAGCGCCCTGGGTCGCTTGCTTAGCCGCATTTCGCAGCTGCCGAACATCATCGAAGCCAAGCGCCAAAGAGCAACGTAAGGCGCAGCACTGCGGCGGCGCCTACCGCGCCGTGGTGGATGGGTGAAGCGTCATCCACCCTACGATGCAATACGGTTTTGGGGCGTTTGGCCCGGACCGAACCGTAGGGTGGATGTCGCTTTTTACATCCACCATGATGCCATCAGCGCCCCTCACCAGCCGTCGATTCGCTGAGGAATCCTATGTACCAACTCCCCGACCTTCTGCATTTGATGGCCCGGCTGCGCGATCCGCAGCATGGCTGCCCCTGGGATCTGCAGCAGGACTACGCGAGCATCGTGCCGCATACGCTGGAAGAGGCCTACGAGGTCGCCGACGCCATCGAGAATGGTGACTTTGACCATCTGCCCGGTGAGCTGGGTGATCTGCTGTTCCAGGTCGTGTACTACAGCCAGCTGGCCAGGGAAGAAGGTCGCTTCGAGTTCGCCACCGTGGTTGATGCAATCACCCGCAAGCTGATCCGTCGGCATCCGCACGTCTTTCCCGACGGTGACCTGTATGGCTCACCGGAGCTGCCGCGTCTCGACGAGGCAGCTATCAAGCAGCGCTGGGAAGCGATCAAGGCCGAGGAACGTGCAGAGAGGGCTGCCGCGCCCGAGCAGCTGTCGCTGCTCGACGATGTTCCCAGTGCATTGCCGGCGCTCAGCCGCGCTGCCAAATTGCAGAAGCGCGCCGCTCAGGTCGGCTTCGATTGGCCCGAAGCCCTGCCGGTAGTCGACAAGGTGCGCGAGGAGCTGGGTGAGGTATTGGAGGCGATGAGTGAGAATGACCCGCAAGCTATAGCAGAGGAGGTGGGCGACCTTTTGTTCGTCGTGGTCAACCTGGCACGCCACCTCAAGGTCGATCCGGAAAATGCTTTGCGTGCTGCCAACGGGAAGTTCGAGCGGCGCTTCCGCTTCATCGAACAGACGTTGCGCGAAGCGGGGCGGCCCATTGAGGAGTGCGATCTCGAGACGCTCGACGCGCTCTGGGGCGAGGCCAAGAAAGCCGAGCGGTCGCCGTCCTGCGGCTAATGGCGTTTGCGGGGTGGATGTCGCTTTTCACATCCACCACAATGCCGCTTGGTAGATCGATGACGCGTCGTCCACCTGCGTCCAATTTGAATTCATGACGAGACGAGCCGAAACATGAGTCTTTCCCTCCGTGATCAGCTGCTCAAAGCCGGGCTGGTCAACGAAAAGCAGGCCAAGCAGGCCGTCAAGCAGAAGCAGAAACAGCAGCGCCTGGAGAAGAAAGGCCAGGTCGAGAAGGATGACTCGCAGCGCGAGGCCGCGCTAAAAGCCCAAGCCGAGAAAATCGCCCGCGACCAGGAACTCAATCGCCAGCAGCAGGAAAAGGCCGAACAAAAGGCCCGCACCGCGCAGGTCAAGCAGTTGATCGAAACCAGTCGTCTGCCAAAGCTGACCACCGAGGATTACTACAACTTCGTCGACGATAAGAAGGTCAAGCGCCTGTCGGTCAACAAGCTGATGCGTGACAAGCTGGCCAGTGGTTCGCTGGCTATCGTTCGTCACGGTGGCGGATACGAAGTGATCCCGCGAGATGCTGCGCTGAAAATTCAGGAGCGCGATCCACAGCGGGTGGTTCAGCTCAACACTCGCACCGAAGAGCCTGATGCCGACGATCCTTACGCCGCTTACCAGGTACCTGATGACCTGATGTGGTGATTCGATGGGGCAGGCCCTTTGCCCGACGGAAGGTCGGATAGAAATAGCCTGCCCCGACCTCTACTACAGACGCCCGCAACCGCGGGCGGATGTAGTGGAGGACGATATGGACGCTCAATCGAACCGATATTCCCCTTATGCCGACAACAATGGTTGGCGCGCCGCTGGCGTTCCGGGCGATCCGGAAGAGCCCGGCGTACCCACCCAGCCGACCGAGCCTGGCGAACCCACCGTACCGGATCAACCACCACCTGCACCGGTAGCCTGACCGCCGCGCAAGGCCTCTAGACATGGCTGCCAGGTTGCCCTGGTAGCCTGCACCAACGGCTAAATGCAGCATGCTCCGCGTTATGGCTTCTGCAGGGTTTGCATCGGCATCTCGGCCCGCCGTGGCGTCACCGCGCGTTGCGCAGAGCACCGCGCCGTCGCTGGTTTGAATGCATCTATCCGCACCTGGTTCACAGCTCCCTCTCCTTTACATCAGCAGTTGCGGCCGGCGCATGTCCGGACGGCGGTGTAGTCGACGCACGTCGCTTTGCAGGCAAAGCTGCTAACTTTGATGTGAGGGAGCGAACTGCCGGCGCCGGATGGGTCTAAAAACTTACAAAAACCAAAATGAGCGTTATTACGCTCACAGGTTTCTTTAAGGCGAGGGGCACTTACATGACGACTTGGATTATTGCGTACAACAAAGACGGCAACACGTCGACGCTGAAAATTGACTCAGAACACCAGCCTGATATCGATGAGGCAGTCGAGTTGGTAACTCGCAAAGCAGAAGAGCTTTATCCGGACCAGGAAATCGAGCACGAGCACGAGCCCGATCTGGAGGACACCCCGGCCACACGCCTGGCCGAGCGTTATGGGATCACCATCACGGGCATTTCCCAGTCCTGATGGGTGCAGGGCGCGCCAGCGGCCAGACCTCTCCATCCCCGATTACGTAAATCTGCCAGTTGTCTTCGGCTGCCACCGTCATTGCGCCGGTAAAGCTGCCGAAGGCCGGTAGCAGGCTGAGTTGCTCGCCGATGCAGAAGCACGGCAAGCGCAATCGCTGACGACCACGGCCGTGCAGTTGAAAGGCCGGGTGCACGTGGCCTGCGAGGACATGATGGGTCGGGTGCGGTTTTGGCTCGTGCTGCAGCGCGTAGGGGCCAAGCAATAACGGCTCGCTGACAACTTTGATGTCGAGTTCGTGCGGTGGGTCGCCAGCGCGGCGGTCGTGGTTGCCGCGTATCAGTGTGATTTCCAATTGCGGGTACTGCGTGCGCCACACGGCCAAGCGCGCCAGCGTGGCTGGCGCACGGGACTCCGGTGCGTGCAGGAAGTCGCCCAGAAAGATCAGCTGATGACAGGCGTACCGCTCCAGCAGATTGTCCAGTTGCCGCAGATTGGCGTCGGTAGTGCCGTGCGGCACGGGTTGGCCCAGGCGCCGGTAGGCTGCCGCCTTGCCAAAATGAATGTCCGCTACCAGAAGTGCATGCTGCTCCGGCCAGTAGATGGCTTTTTCTGCCAGCAGCCAGAGTGTGCTGCCGGCCAGTTCGATGGGCTGATAGGAGGTCATCGGCGGTCTGCTGGTGAAGGAGCTATCGTCATGTGGTGCGTTTTGCCTTCTTGATACGCGGCGTACCGTCCTTGGTCAGGCGCGGTTTGCGCTTGAGGCTGGTCTCGCGTTCGATGGCGATGCTGGCATTCGCTGCCGGCTGGTAGCCGCCGGGGCCAGCTGCCTTGTCCAGTTCTGCCACCATTCGGCGGATGCGATCAGCCAGTTTTTCCGACGTCATGCTCTCGCGGAAGCGCTCGACCATCAGCGGAAATGCCAAGGGCGTGGTGCGTTTGACCTGGTGGATATCCAGTGTCCGTTGTTGCAGCCGCCTCAGCGTCTGCTGCAGCCGCTCGACGTCCAGTTCCTGGCGCAGCACTTCTTCCTCGGCCTGGGTGAGCAGCAGGTTGGCCGGGTCGTATTGGCGAAAAACGTCGAAGAACAGTCCGCTGGAAGCCTGCAGCTGGCGTGCGCTCTTTTGCGCGCCGGGGTAGCCGGAGAACACCAGCCCGGCAATGCGCGCGATCTCTCGAAAGCGTCGTCGTGCCAGTTCACCTGCATTGAGGCTGGCAAGTACGTCATGCAACAGGTTGTCTTCGCTGAAAAGGGCCGGCGTCAGCCATTGCAGCCAATCCACCTCGGTCGCCGAGAGCAGTTCCAACCCGTAATCGTTGACCGCGATGGAAAACGTCAGCGGCTGCCGTTGGCCCATACGCCATGCCAGCAGGCTAGCAAGCCCGAGATGGACGTGGCGGCCTGCGAAGGGATAGAGGAACAGGTGCCAGCCCTCGCGTGACTTCATCACCTCGGCCAGCAGCGTGGTTTCGGTGGGCAGCGCCGACCAGTCCATCTGTACGCGAAGCAAGGGCTCGAGCAATCGCATTTCCGGGCTGGTGAACTGTTCTCGGGAGGCGGCGCCCAGTTGCTCTACCACCGCATCGGCCAGTTCGCTGGAAAGCGGCATGCGTCCGCCGTTCCAGCGTGGCACCGCGGCCTTCTTGCCGGTAGCACGGCTGACGTAGGCCGTCATGTTCTCGACCCGTACCAACTCCAGTAGGCGTCCGCCAAAGAGGAAGTTGTCGCCCGGTCGCAGGCGTGCGATGAAGCCTTCTTCGATGCTGCCCAGCGTTCGGCCGCTGCCACCCCTGGCCCAAAACTTCACGGTAAGGTTGGCGTCGCTGACGATGGTGCCGATGCTCATACGGTGGCGCATGGCCACGCGGCGGCTGGGGACTTTCCAAAGTCCCGTCTCGTCCGGTTCGACCCGTTGGTAGTCCGGATAGGCCGTCAGCGAATGCCCGCCGTGACGGACGAAGGCCAGCGCCCATTGCCAGTGCTCGTCGGTCAGCTCTCGATATGACCAGGCCTGTCGCACCTCGGCGAAGAGTTCGTCTGGCCGGAAACCGCCACCCAGCGCCATGCTCACCAGATGCTGAACCAGAACGTCGAGGGGGCGATAGGGTGCAGCGCGAGCCTCGATGCGGCGTTCTGCAATTGCGATCTGCGCGGCAGCGGCTTCCACCACTTCCATGCTGTGAGTCGGCACTAGCGTGACTCGGGAGGTCCGTCCCGGTGCATGGCCGGAGCGACCGGCACGTTGCATCAGTCGAGCTACGCCCTTTGGTGAACCGATTTGGAGCACCCGCTCAACTGGCAGAAAGTCTACCCCGAGATCCAGGCTTGAGGTGCAGACCACCGCCTTGAGTGCTCCTTGCTTGAGGCCCAGTTCAACCCAATCGCGTACCTCGCGGGCTAACGATCCGTGATGCAACGCGATGAGACCAGCCCAGTCCGGACGGGCGTCGAGCAGGGCCTGGTACCAGATTTCGGATTGTGAGCGGGTGTTGGTGAATACCAGTGTGGTGGCGGCCGAATCGAGCTGTTCCACTACCTGCGCCAGCATGCGCAGCCCGAGATGGCCGGCCCAGGGGAAGCGCTCTATGCTCGGTGGCAGCAAGGTATCGACGCGCAGGTCCTTGTCCACCCTGCCTTGCACGAGCTTGCCGGTGCCTGGGTGCAGCAGTACCTCCAGCGCATGTGGCTGATTTCCGAGTGTGGCCGACAGCCCCCAGACAACCAGATCCGGCATCCACCGCCGTAGTCGAGCCAGCGCAAGTTGCAACTGCACACCGCGCTTGTTGCCCAGCAGTTCGTGCCACTCGTCCACCACCAGCATGCGCAGGCCGGCGAATGCCTGCTGGGCGTCGGCGCGCGTCAGCAGCAGGGTGAGGCTCTCGGGCGTGGTGACCAGTGCGCTGGGTAAACGCCGGCCCTGACGCGCGCGCTCGGCACCGCTGGTGTCGCCGGTGCGCAGGCCGATGGTCCAGTTGATGCCAAGATCGTCCAGCGGGGCTTGCAGCGCGCGGGCAGTATCGGCGGCCAGGGCGCGCATCGGGGTGATCCAGAGGATTGTAAGCGGGGCTGGTTTGTCAGATGTCCTGGCAGGTGCCTGCTGGTCGCCCGTGCGCCAGCCCTCGGCGACAGGCGCGAACCGATTCAACGCGCCCAGCCAGACGGCGTAGGTCTTGCCCGAACCGGTGGTTGCATGTAGCAGGCCCGACTCGCCTTTCTTTACGGCTTGCCAGACCTCGCGCTGAAAGGGGAAGGGCTCCCAGCCCCGGCTGGTGAACCAGTGTTCACCCAAGATATCGGTCGTATTACTCATTGCCAGTACGGCCAGGAGGAGATATTGGCAGAGTCAAGAAGCCCTCCGTGTAGTGCGCCCACGAAGGGCGGCGTGAACCCGTTGGCTCCCAGTGGCCTGTCTTCCCCCTCACCCCCAGCCCCTCTCCCTCAGGGAGAGGGGGGCGATTACTCAGAAGGCCTGATGTTTCATGCACGGCCGCGCCGCTGTAGCCCCCTCTCCCCTGGGGAGAGGGCTGGGGTGAGGGCGAGCTGAATACGGAGTCGCCAGTGCCTTCCCACACTCGCTGCCCCGTTGTTGGGGCAGAGGACATATCGCCCAGCCGTCTAACGCAACGGCTCGCACCCGCACCGCTGTAGCCCTCTCTCCCTTTGGGAGAGGGCGGGCTGGGCACGGTGCTCGCCAGGCACGTCGACTTCATCCCAGCAATTCCTTTAGCGTTCCCAGGGTATCGGCTTCCTCCACCGGCTTGTCGAGACGCCAGCGCAGCATGCGCGGGAAGCGCACAGCGATGCCGCTTTTGTGTCGGCTGCTGGCAGCAATGCCTTCGAAGCCGAGTTCGAACACCAGCGTCGGCGTCACGCTGCGCACGGGGCCGAATTTTTCCACGGTGGTCTTGCGCACGATTGCATCAACCTTGCGCATCTCCTCGTCAGTGAGACCGGAATATGCTTTGGCAAAGGGCACCAGTTTGCGCTCCGGATCGCCTGGCTCGCCGTCCCAGACGGCGAAGGTGTAGTCGGTATATAGGCTGGCGCGGCGCCCATGACCGCGCTGGGCGTAGATCAGCACGGCATCGATCGAATACGGGTCGATCTTCCACTTCCACCAGACGCCAACGTCCTTCGTGCGACCGACCCCGTACTGTGCTGCGCGCGCCTTGATCATCATGCCCTCGACGCCGCGTTCGCGAGAGGCCTCGCGCTGCCGGGCCAGCTCGGCCCAGTCGTTGCTGGTCACCAGCGGCGAGAGCAGCAAGCGCGGACTGGAACACTGTTGCACCACCATTTCGAGCTGATGCCGCCGCTCGCGATGCTCAAGCTGTCGCCAGTCGTTGCCTTGCCACTCCAGCAGATCGTAGGCCAACACGGCGACGGGAGCATCCTGCAGCACCTTGGCCGTTAGGTTCTTGCGCCCGATTCGCTGCTGCAGCAGCGCGAAGGATTGCACGCCGAAGCGTTCGGACGTTTCGGGAGCACTGCCGTCAGGTTGTCCGAAGAGCTCAGTCGTCGGCTCGCCCGGCGCGTGCTTCCAGACCAGGATCTCACCGTCGATCACGGTGCCGTCTGGCAGGCTGGCGGCTAGCTCGCATAGCTCGGGGAAGCGTTCGCTGATCAGCTCCTCTCCGCGGGACCAGACCCAGATCTGTCCGTCACGCTTGACCAATTGCGCGCGGATGCCATCCCACTTCCATTCGACGAACCAGTTCTCCGGTGCGCCCAGCAAGGTGTCGAATTCTTCGACCGGTGCTTGCAAAGGGTGCGCAAGGAAGAAGGGGTAGGGTTGGCCGCCGCGCTGCGCATGTTCGTGCTCGGACTCGTCGGCGATCAGCGCAAGGTAGCCTTCGGCGCTGGGCCGGTGGGACAGATCTGTGTAGCCGACCAAACGCTGCGCGACCCGTTTCGGATCAAGATCGACCAGCGAGGCCAGTGCGCGGGTAACCAGCAATTTCGAGACGCCCACACGAAAGGCGCCGGTGATCAACTTGATGCAGACCATCAGGCTGAGCCGGTCCAGTTGCGCCCACAGCACGGGTAAACGCTCGGCCAGCTCCTCAGGCGGCAGGCCGCGTAACGGCAGCAGCTTGTCCTGCATCCAAACGGCAAGGCCATCGTCGGAGCTGTGCTCGGCCTCGGGCATCAACAGCGAAATGGTTTCGGCCATGTCGCCGACGGCCTGATAGCTTTCTTCGAATAGCCACTCCGGCAACCCGGAGGCTTGCATGGCGGTTTCGCGCAGCACGCGGGTCGGGACCAGTTGGCGGGGTCGACCGCCGGAGAGAAAGTACACCGCCCAGGCAGCATCGGCGGGATCGGCTTCGCGGAAGTAGTCGCGCATCGCGGCGAGCTTGGCGTTGCTCGAGGTGGTGGCGTCGAGACGGCTGTAAAGGGTGGCGAAGGCTTTCATTGCGCTACACCGTCACGCGTCCGCGTAGTCCGCGGTGAGCAAATGCGCCGCTATAGGGGCGTTGGATCATTCAGCCCCCTGCGTCGCTGCGTCATCTTCATCGCCGTATTCAGTCTCGAATGCCTGCGCGTCAAGCCCGCGCATTTCGCGCAGGTAGCGAACCAGGATCGGAACCGAGCCGTGGGTGACCATGACCCGTTCGGCACCGGTTTGCGCGATCGCCCAGAGCAGGCCCGGCCAGTCGGCGTGATCGGAGAGCACGAACCCACGGTCGACACCACGCCTACGGCGGGTGCCACGCAGCATCATCCAGCCGCTGGCAAAGGCGTCCGCGTAGTCGCCAAACCGGCGCATCCAGGTACTGCCTCCGGCAGAAGGAGGGGCAAGAATGATGGCGTGTTTCAAGCGCGGATCGCCCTTCTTCAGGTCGCCGGCATAGACGGTGGGGGGCAGATAGACACCGGCCTCGCGATAGATCTTGTTCAGCGGCTCGACAGCGCCGTGGACCACGATGGTCCCGATGCTTTCATCCAGCCCATGCAGGATGCGCTGCGCTTTGCCAAAGGCGTAGCAGAACAACACACTGGCACGGCCTGCGGCAGCGTTGGCACGCCACCAGTCATTGATGCCATTGAACACTTCGGTTTGGGAAGGCCATTTGTAGATCGGCAGGCCAAAAGTCGATTCGGTGATAAAGGTGTGGCAACGCACCGGCTCGAAAGGGGCGCAGGTGCCGTCTGGTTCGACTTTGTAGTCACCGGAGGCAACCCAGATCTCGCCCTTGTACTCCAGTCGAACCTGGGCCGAGCCGAGCACGTGGCCAGCAGGGTGAAAGCTGAGCTTTACGCCGTGGTGATCGAGAGACTCGCCGTAGGCCAGCGTCTGCAGCGGCATATCGACGGCGATCCGTGAACGCAAGATGCCCTCACTGTCGCTGGATGCCAGGTAATGACCCATTCCCCAGCGTGCATGGTCGCCATGGGCGTGAGTTATGACGGCGCGATCCACCGGGCGCCAGGGATCGATGTAGAAATCCCCTGGTGGGCAATACAGGCCTTCGGGGCGGGCAACGACAAGGTCCATTGAATACAGGCGGCTCGAGGGGCTTGTAGGGTTGGAGCCCAGCGAGGCGCTTCGAGTTCGCCTGTCGAGTTCCGGCAAACGGGTTTGGTGCTCAGCGCAGGTTTGACCAGGGGGTAGTTGTAGGGCGTGCGGTGTGGGTGGGCTGAAGCCCACCGTACGGTTTTCGAGGAAGTGGGTATGGTCGGCTTCAGGCCACCGTTCTCATGCGTCTCAGCCTGTATATGAGGCTGTGGCTTGAAGCCTGTCGGGCAGTGTCACGCAACGCAGACCGTCAGTCCTGCAGTTTGAGATGCGAGGTGTCTGGAACCACCGCCGTTGTGTCCCGCGGGACTTCGCCCATGTCACTGCCCACCGGGGCGAGACTGAACTGGGAGAGGTCGACACGCGGCGCCTCAGGCTCGGGATGAGCATCCTGCAGGTCGACGCCGACAGGCGCGATGCCGAAATCCGGTGCTTCGACGTCGGCGAAGGCTGCCATGTACTCGTCGCGGGGAGTCACCTTGAGCGCTGCGGGGGAGGCATTCGAAGCGCTCGGTGCGGCTGCAGTGCTAGCAGCGGGCGGTGTCGGCGGCGGCGGTGCAAGTTCGATTTCCTCGACATCGACTGGCATCGGCTTGACTTCGACCTGCGCCCCGGCCCGTTCCATCGCCAGGCGGTATTTCTCCACAGCGTCGTAGTCCAGGTTCTGCTTGATGACGATGCGTCTTCCGGAGAACAACAGCGCGATGCGCTGGGCGTCGGCCTGGAAGAGCCTGGTCAGGTTGGCTTCTACCTGCTCGAGCCGGGCGCCGGGGAGCAGTTGGCCGGAAAAGGCGATCTCGTAGAGGCTCATGGGGTACTGCTCCTTGTGTGGCCGTTGCCAGTGTTCGTGGAGACGTTGCTGGGTGGAAACTTAGTCGAGATGGCGATGATCTGGCAAAGCGCCAAGTGCTGCACTTGCCGGCGTCACAAGTTTGCGTGATGCCAGCTGCGTTAAGGCAGAGGCGCGAACAGGGCGTCGATATCCTGCTCGCCCAGCTGCCAACTCCCATCGCCGGCCCCTTCGAGCACGCCGGCGGCCAACTCGGCCTTGCGCGACTGCAGCTCACGGATGCGCTCCTCGACGGTGCCGCGGGTAATTAGACGATAGACGAATACCGGCTTGTCCTGGCCGATACGATAGGCCCGGTCGGTCGCCTGGTTCTCCGCGGCAGGGTTCCACCAGGGGTCGTAGTGGATCACCGTGTCGGCAGCCGTCAGGTTCAGTCCTGTTCCGCCCGCCTTCAGGCTGATAAGAAACAGCGGCACCTCGCCAGCCTGGAAGCGCTCGACGGGTGTGCGCCTGTCTTCGGTGGCGCCGGTAAGCTTGACGTAGGCGATGCCGCGCTTTTGTAACGCCTGCTCGATCAGCGCGAGCATCGAGGTGAATTGGGAAAACAGCAGCACCCGGCGTCCTTCGCTCATCAGCTCATCGAGCATGTCCAGCAGGCTATCGAGTTTGCCCGAGGTGCTGCGGCGAGGACCTCCCACGGTTTCGCCTTTGACCAGACGCAGGTCGCAACAAACCTGGCGCAGCTTGAGCAGGGCTTCGAGGACGACCATCTGGCTGCGCGCGAGGCCCTTGCGTTCGATTTCCTCACGTACCTTGCGATCCATCGCCTGGCGCAGTGTCTCGTAGAGCTCGCGTTGGGCGTCGTTCAGTTCGACCCAGTGGACGAACTCATTCTTGGCTGGCAACTCGGTGGCCACCTGTTCCTTGGTGCGGCGTAACAGAAAGGGGCGAATACGGGCGCGCAGATGGCTCAGCCGCGCGTCATCGCCGTGTTTCTCGATGGGGGTGCGGTAGTCCTGGGTGAAGCGCTTGGCGTCGCCGAGCCAACCTGGCATGAGGAAGTGGAACAGCGACCACAGTTCACCGAGGTGGTTTTCCAGCGGCGTACCCGTTAGACAAAGCCGCTGTCGGGTCTGTAGTTCACGCACCGCCTGGGCCGCTTTGCCAGACGGATTCTTGATGTGCTGGGCTTCGTCGAGAATCAGCACATGTAGCGGCTGTTCGCGCAGGACAGCGATGTCTCGGGTCAACAGTGCATAGCTGGTCAGCAGCAGGTCGTGCTCGCCGAGCTCGTCGAAGTGCTTCTGCCGACTGGTGCCCTTGAGCGTTAGCACCCGTAGTTGCGGGGCGAAACGGCTGGCCTCGTCCTGCCAGTTGGGGATCAGGCTGGTAGGCATTACCACCAGGGCAGGGCGGTCTAGGCGTCCTGCCTGCTTTTCGACAAGGATATGGGCAAGGCTCTGCAGGGTCTTACCGAGCCCCATGTCGTCGCCGAGGATGCCGCCTGCGCCCAGTTCGCGCAGCGTCTGCATCCACGTCAGTCCTTGCAGCTGATAAGGGCGAAGTTTGCCATTCAGCGCAACGGGTGCCGGGCTTGCCGCTAAGTCGGGGTTCTGCAGGCGTGTGGCGAATTTGCGTAGTCGTTCACCCCCTTTCCATTGCGGTGCCAGGCTATCGAGCCCTGCCAGGCGAGCACCGTCCGCCTTGCTCAGACGCAGTGACGATCCGTCCATCGGCTCTTGCAGGTAGAGTTCACCCAGCGTCGCAAGTATCGGCTTGAGCCGCGCGAAGGGCAGCGCGATTTGCAGTGGCTGTCCGTCGTGCTGGCTTGGCCGGTCAAGCTGCACCCGCAGTTGGTCTTCGTCGTCGCGTTGGGCGACGGCGCGCGGGCTCAAGACTTGTGGGTTCTGCCGGACCAGGCGTAGCAGAACCGGCAACATGCCGATGCGCTGGCCCTCCACGACGATACCAAGGTCGAGATCAAACCAGTCGTCCCCCGAGGATTCGTCGATCTGGGCGTACCAGCTGTCGATGGTCGTCAGGGCATAGGCGAAGCCTGGATGAATATCGATCTGCCAACCTTGGCGGCGCAGCTCTGGCAGTTGTTCCTGGACGAATCTAAGCCAGGGTTCTTCGCCGGGTAGCTGGAACATCTCGGCCGAGTCCTTCGGCAGCGCCTGGCTCTGGCGCAAAGCCGGCCGAAAGCCCAGTTGCTCCAGTTGTCTGCGTAGCGCCTGCTCTGCCTTTGAGTCACGGGTGATCAGGTAAAGCTCGTCGCCCTGCGGATGGCGAATACGTTCGCCTTCACGCTTGCCGTGTATGCGCGCCTCGCCGTAGAGAAACGAGAGCCCGGCCCGGTGCTGGTATTCGCTGACCATACGCCGGTTGCCGGGCTGGTAGCTGGTCGCCATGTGGCTACCCAGGCTGAGCAGGGGGATGGGCGACAGATCCTTGATCAGTCGCTCGTTGCGTGGTGCCAGCGGAGGAACCATCGCTCAGGTCCTCGTTGCAGAAGGAGCGCGCAGCAGCATGCCGCCTGCAGAACGGGGAGGGAGCCGGCGCAATAGGCTCATGGCTGCTTCAGTTCGATCAGCAGCCCGCCGCCGTCGTGGTCGAGATATGTCGGCCTGCCGGGCACCAGGCGAACCCGCTGTTTCAGACGCTCGCTGGCAAGCAGCTGGCCGTAGTTGCCTGTTTACCAAAAGCATCATCTCACTCTGTATAAAGCGGCCAGGTCGCAACGGCAACGTGTTCTGGGTGGGATAGTGCTCAAACTGACGTTCGCCTCGGTGGATGGTAATTGCCTCGTCATCGTCGGTGATCGATTGTTGCCAGGCCTGGTCCGGCACCCGACAACCCTGCTCTGCTATGAGTCTTTCTGCAATGTGTTCCAGCGCCGGCTGCCGCCCGGCGAATGCGGGCGACGCACGGAGTGCCAGCAAAACAGCCAAGCGGCGAAGTCGCATCTAGGATCCTTTATTCACTTGGTGCGAGCCGTTCGAGTAGTGCTTCGAGGGTATTGAAGCGCTCCTCCGGACGTTCCATCGGGATCTGGAACTTGAACAAGGTGGCGCCTTCGAACTTGTAGCGGTTCGGTTGGCTCTGGATCAGCTTGATCAGCACCATCGGATCAACCGAGGTGTCGGCAGAAAATTCGATGCGTCCGCCTTGTGGCCCGGCGTCGATCTTGGTGATGCCCAGCTTTTCCGACTGCAACTTGAGCAGCGTCAGACGTACCAAATTCTTGGTCGGCTCGGGCAGCAGGCCGAAGCGGTCGATCATTTCCACCTGCAGCTCTTTCAGGCCATCCTCGTCGGCGGCATTGGCGATGCGCTTGTAGAGGATCAGACGGGCATGCACGTCCGGCAGATAATCCTCCGGTATCAGTGCCGGCAGGCGCAGGTTGATCTCCGGGCCACCGCCGAGCGGCTGCTCCAGATTTGGCTGTTCGCCCTTGCGGATCGCCTTGACCGCGCGCTCGAGCATTTCCATGTACAGGGTGAAGCCAACCGCCTGGATCTGCCCGCTCTGACCTTCGCCGAGCAGTTCACCCGCGCCGCGGATCTCCAGATCATGGGTGGCCAGGACGAAGCCGGCGCCGAGGTCCTGGGCGTTGGCAATGGCTTCCAGACGCTTTTGCGCGTCATCGGTCATGCCTTTGCGTGGTGGGGTAAGGAGGTATGCGTAGGCCTGGTGGTGACTGCGGCCGACGCGGCCGCGCAATTGGTGCAGTTGTGCCAGGCCGAACTTGTCGGCGCGTTCGATGATGATGGTGTTGGCGCTGGGCACGTCGATACCGGTCTCGATGATGGTCGAAGCCACCAGGACGTTGAAGCGCTTGTGGTAGAAGTCGCTCATCACCTGTTCAAGATCACGTTCGCGCATCTGCCCGTGGCCGATGGAAATACGCGCCTCCGGCACCAGTGCCTGCAGGTCGGCGGCGCACTTCTCGATGGTCTTGACGTCGTTGTGCAGGTAATAGACCTGGCCGCCACGCAGCAGCTCGCGCAGCAGTGCCTCCTTGATCACGGTGTTCTGCTGTTCCATGACGAAGGTGCGTACCGAAAGTCTGCGTGCCGGTGGCGTGGCAATGATCGACAGGTCGCGCATGCCGGCGATGGACATGTTCAATGTGCGCGGAATCGGCGTGGCGGTGAGTGTGAGGATGTCCACTTCGCTACGCAGGGCCTTGAGCTGCTCCTTCTGGCGTACGCCGAAGCGGTGCTCTTCGTCTATGATGACCAGGCCCAGGTTGCTGAATTTGACGTCATCCTGCAGCAGCTTATGGGTGCCGATGAGGATGTCGATCTTGCCTTCGGCCAGCTCGGTGATTGCGCTTTGCACTTCCTTGGCAGACTTGAAGCGGCTCATTACCTCCACTCGCACCGGCCAGTCGGCGAAACGGTCGCGGAAGCTGTTGTAGTGCTGTTGAGCAAGCAGGGTAGTGGGTACGAGTACCCCGACCTGCCGGCCGCCATGGACTGCGATGAAAGCGGCGCGCATGGCTACTTCGGTTTTACCGAAGCCGACGTCGCCACAGACCAGGCGGTCCATTGGCTTGGCAGAGAGCAAGTCTTCGCGCACCGCGTCGATGGCGGCCTGTTGATCCGGCGTCTCTTCGAACGGGAAGCCGCTGGCGAAAGTCTCGTAATCGACCTGCGGGTCCTTGAAGGCATAACCCTGACGCGCTGCGCGGCGGGCATAGATGTCCAGCAGTTCGGCTGCGACGTCGCGGACCTGCTCGGCGGCCTTGCGCTTGGCCTTCTGCCAGGTTTCCGAGCCGAGTCGATGCAGCGGTGCCAGTGCGTCATCGCTGCCTGTGTAACGGGCGATCAGGTGCAGGCTGGCGACCGGCACGTACAGCTTGGCTTCGTCGGCGTACTGCAGCAGCAGAAACTCTTGCGCCTGGTCTTCGATCTCCAGGGTGACCAGGCCCTGGTAACGGCCGACGCCGTGATCGATATGCACCACCGGCGAGCCTTCACGCAGCTCGGTGAGGTTCTTGATGACGTTCTCGCCGCCATCACGGCTCTTTTCCCGCCGCCGGCGTTGCATGACGCGCTGGCCGAACAGCGGGCTTTCCGCGATGAGGGCGACGTGGTCCAGCAGCAGGCCTTCGTCGAGCGGGGCGATGGTGATCGCAAGACGCTCCTTGCTGGCGAGAAATCCTCCCCAGCCCTCAACTTCCTGCGGGCGCAGCTTCAGGCGTGCGAGCAGTTCCAGCAGCACCTCGCGGCGCCCTGCGGACTCAGCTGTAAATAGCACGCGTCCCGCGTAGTCCTCGAGGAAGTGACGCAGCTTGCCCAACGGCTCGCTGGCCTTGGACTCAATGGCCAGTTCCGGCAATGCCTGTGCGCTGAAGCGCTCGCGGCCGATGCCGGGCTCCACGTCCTGTTGGCTGGCGACAACCCGCGGCCACAGCTTGAGACGGGCGAAGCAGTCCTCCACCGGCATGAACAGCTCCGCCGGGGGTAGCAGTGGCCGCTCCGGATCTACGCGCCGTTCTTCGTAGCGATTGCGCACGTCGCTCCAGAACTGCTCGGCGGCCTGCTCGATGCCGGGTAGCGAAAAGACCTGAGTATCTTCGGGCAGGTAATCGAAAAGCGTTGCGGTTTCTTCATAGAACAACGGCAGGTAGTACTCGATACCTGCCGGCGTAATGCCGGTTGAAAGATCCTGATAGATCGGGCAGCGCCGGAAGTCCACATCGAAACGTTCGCGGAAGCGCGCACGGAAGCCGGTGACCGCTTCCTTCTTCAGAGGAAATTCGCGCGCCGGTAGCAGTCGGATCGACTCGACCTTGTCTATCGAACGCTGGTTCTCCGGATCGAAGGTGCGCAGCGTTTCAATTTCGTCATCGAACAGGTCGATGCGATAGGGCAGGGGGCTACCCATGGGAAATAGGTCGATCAAAGCGCCACGTACGGCGAACTCGCCGTGTTCGTACACCGTGTCCACGCAGCGATAGCCCGCAGCCTCCAGACGTAGGCGCATCTGTTCGACATCGAGCTTCTGCCCGACGTCCAGGACCAGGCTCGAGCCGAGCAGAAAACGCTTCGGCGCCAGTCTGTGTAGGGCTGTGGTGATCGGCACTACCAGCACGCCGTGGCTTAGCTCCGGCAGCTGGTAGAGGGCGGCGATCCGCTGGGAGACGATGTCCTGGTGCGGCGAGAACAGGTCGTAGGGCAGCGTTTCCCAGTCGGGGAAATGCAGCACCGGCAGCTCGGGTGCAAAGAAGGCGAGTTCTTCCTGAAGGCGTTCGGCGCTCTGGCTGTCGGCAGTGACGAGGAGCGTGAAGCGTTTGGCGTTGCTGGCTGCTTCGGCAATCGCAAGGCTCAGCGCAGCTCCTGGAAGATTGCCCCAGTGTTGCCTGCCGCTGGCGGCAGGCAAAGGGGGAAGGCGCAAGACGGACACGAGAGGGCGTGGCTCCGATGGAAAAATAGGCCGCCGGGATTGTAACTATCGAGGCGCTTGGCTGTCAGTGTTTCGTCCGCTGCAGATTGCCGGCGCTAGGGTGCGCCGTCATAATGTAGCCCCTTTTCTCAGCCCCTACATGTTGGAAGGAACTGCCCGTGACTCAGAAGCCCGACCAGTGTCTTGGTGAATGGATTGACCGCGAAGCCCTCGCCGAAGCGATGATTCCGCTGATTGGTCAGCTTTATCGCAACAACAACGTGGTGACTTCGATCTACGGCCGTGGCCTGATCAATCGTTCGGTGATTGCCATCCTAAAGGCACATCGTTTCGCTCGTCACCGCATTGCCGACGAAACCGAGCTGTCGGTGCACGACACCTTCCAGATTCTCAAGACCATGAGTGAAATGAACCTGGGTGCCGCTTCGGTGGATCTGGGCAAGCTGGTGGCCAAGTACAAGGAAGCGGGCAACGGCCGCAACCTGGAGCAGTTCGTACGGGAAGAGCTGGCCGAAGTGGCCGACAAGCGTCTGGCTGCCTCCGGCCACAAAGGCACCGACGTCGTGCTGTACGGTTTCGGTCGCATCGGCCGTCTGCTGGCTCGCATCCTGGTAGAGAAAACCGGTGGCGGCGATGGCTTGCGCCTGCGTGCCATCGTCGTGCGCAAGGGCGCTGACAACGACCTGGTCAAGCGCGCCAGTCTGCTGCGGCGTGATTCGGTGCATGGTCCTTTCGATGGCACCATCACCATCGATGAAGAAAACAACACCATCACCGCCAACGGCAACCTGATTCAGGTGATCTACTCCAACGATCCGGCCTCGGTGGATTACACCCAGTACGGCATCGAGAACGCATTGCTGGTCGATAACACCGGTAAGTGGCGTGATGCCGAAGGCCTGGGTCAGCACCTCAAGTGCCCGGGTGTTGCGCGCGTCGTTCTGACCGCTCCGGGCAAGGGCGAACTGAAGAACATCGTGCATGGCATCAACCATGGCGATATCACCGCTGACGACAAGATCATCTCTGCCGCATCCTGCACCACCAACGCCATCGTGCCGGTGCTCAAGGCGGTGAACGATCAGTACGGCATCGTCAACGGTCACGTTGAAACCGTGCACTCCTATACCAACGACCAGAACCTGATCGACAACTTCCACAAGGGCAGTCGTCGTGGTCGCAGTGCTGCGCTGAACATGGTGATCACTGAGACCGGTGCAGCCACCGCCGCAGCCAAGGCGCTGCCGGTGCTCAAAGGTAAGCTGACTGGCAACGCGATCCGCGTGCCGACACCGAACGTTTCCATGGCCATTCTCAACCTGAACCTGGAGAAGGCCACCGGTCGCGAAGAAATCAATGAGTACCTGCGCCAGATGGCCATGCATTCGGATCTGCAGAAGCAGATCGATTTCGTCAACTCGCAGGAAGTTGTATCCACTGATTTCGTAGGGTCTCGCCACGCCGGTGTGGTGGATGCAGAGGCAACCATCTGCAACGACAATCGCGTCGTGCTTTACGTCTGGTATGACAACGAGTTCGGTTACAGCTGTCAGGTGGTGCGCGTGATGGAAGACATGGCAGGAGTTAACCCGCCAGCCTTCCCGCGCTAAGCGTCAGCGGGTCGTAGTGCAGAAACGGGAGCCTAGGCTCCCGTTTCGCTTTTTAGTCTTTCAGTTGGCACCGAGCCCAGGCGAGATTGCGCTGGCGTTCGATGGGTGAAAAGCGAAGCTGCATCCTGCGAGGTTATTTCGCCTCTCTTGTCTCGAGTCAAAAATCCGCAATGCTTGGGTGGTCAGTCACGGGCTACGACCTCTATAATCGGGCGGATTTTTTACCTGGGTCCGCGACATGGTGTCGCGTCGTTAACCTATCGACGCGCGCAGCGCAATCCTACTTTGCGCCATGCCGCTGGGCCTGCAAAAAAAGCTTTCTAAAATCAGTGGTTAGGCAAACCGATGATCAATATAAAACGAGGGCTTGATTTGCCCATAGCCGGTGCGCCGGCGCAGCGTATCGAGGCCGGAAGGCCCGTTCGCAGCGTCGCCGTGGTTGGCTTCGACTATCCGACCATGAAGCCCACGATGGCTGTTCAGGTCGGTGATCGGGTTAAGCTGGGGCAGATTCTTTTTTCCGACAAGAAGTCACCGGGCGTGCATTACACCGCGCCTGGTGCCGGCGTCGTCAGTGCGGTGCATCGTGGTGAAAAGCGCGTGCTGCAGTCGGTGGTCATCGACCTCGATGGCGACGAAGAAGTCACTTTCGCAACTTATTCGCCCGCCCAGCTGGATGGCTTGAGCAACGAGCAGGTTCGTGAAAACCTGCAGCAGTCCGGTCTATGGACCGCGTTTCGCACGCGTCCATTCAGCAAGGTTCCGGCGGTCGACGCGGTGCCTAGCTCGATTTTCGTGACAGCAATCGACACTCATCCACTGGCGGCCGATCCGGCCGTCATCATTGCCGAACAGTCAGAAGCTTTCGAGGCTGGCCTTAAGGTGCTCGGCAATCTGGCCAAGCTGTTCGTCTGCAAGGCGCCGACTGCATCGCTGCCGGGCGAGGCTCTGCCAAAAGTGCAGGTCGAGACCTTCAGCGGTCCGCACCCCGCGGGTCTGGCTGGCACCCATATCCATTTCCTCGACCCGGTTAGCGCCAGCAAGAGTGTCTGGACCATCGGCTACCAGGACGTTATCGCCGTGGGCAAGCTGTTCACCAGCGGTCGTCTTTCGGTTGAGCGCATCGTCTCTCTCGCTGGGCCGGTGGTCGAACAGCCGCGTCTGGTTCGGGCCCGTCTAGGTGCCAATCTGGACGAACTGACTGCTGGCGAACTGCAGCCCGGCGGCAACCGTGTCGTTTCCGGTTCGCTGCTCGGCGGTCGTACCGCTCATGGCGCTTTCGCCTATCTTGGTCGCTACCACCAGCAGGTTTCCTGCCTGCGTGAGGGCAAGGAGCGCGAAATGCTCCATTACATGCGCCCAGGCGTCGAGAAGCATTCGATCCTCAACATCTATATCTCCACGCTGATGGCAGGCAAGAAGTTCGCCTTCTCAACCTCCACCAATGGCAGTCCCCGTGCGATGGTTCCGGTTGGCAATTACGAGAAGGTAATGCCGCTGGACATTCTGCCGACCCAGCTGCTGCGCGCGTTGATCGTGGGCGACACCGAGGTGGCGCAGAAGCTCGGTTGCCTGGAGCTGGACGAAGAAGATCTGGCGCTGTGCAGCTATGTCTGTGCCGGGAAATACGAATACGGCCCGATCCTGCGGGACAATCTGACCCGCATCGAGAAGGAGGGTTAAGGGCATGGGCATTCGCGCATTCCTCGACAAGATCGAGCATCATTTCGAAAAAGGCGGCAAGTACGAAAAGTGGTACGCACTGTACGAAGCGGCCGACACCTTCCTCTATCGTCCCGGTAGTGTGACCAAAACCACCGCTCACGTGCGCGACGGCATCGACCTCAAGCGCATGATGATCACCGTCTGGATGTGTACATTTCCGGCGATGTTCTTCGGCATGTGGAACACCGGCTACCAGGCCAACCTGATCTTCGCGCAGAGCCCTGATCTGCTTGCAGCTCAGGAAGGCTGGCGCTTTGGTCTGATCGGCGCGCTTGCCGGCTTCGACCCGAACAGTCTCTGGGATAACTTCATCCAGGGTGCTGCCTACTTCCTGCCGATCTACGCGGTGACCTTCATCGTCGGCGGTTTCTGGGAAGTGCTGTTCGCTTCCATCCGCAAGCACGAGGTCAACGAAGGCTTCTTCGTCACTTCCGTACTGTTTGCCCTGATCCTGCCGCCGAGCATCCCGCTGTGGCAGGTCGCACTGGGCATCAGCTTCGGCGTGGTAATCGGCAAGGAAATCTTCGGTGGCACTGGCAAGAACTTCCTGAACCCGGCGCTAACGGCACGCGCGTTCCTGTTCTTCGCCTACCCGGCGCAGATGTCCGGCGATGCGGTTTGGACTGCGGTCGATGGCTACGCCGGTGCGACCGCGCTGAGCCTGGGCTTTGCCGGTGGTATCGAAAATGTCATCAATAACGGCATTACTTGGATGGACGCTTTCGTCGGCACCATTCATGGCTCGATTGGTGAAACCAGCACCCTGGCAATCTTCATTGGCGGCGCAATTCTGGTCGGCAGCAAGATCGCTTCGTGGCGCATAGTCTCCGGCGTGATGATCGGCATGATCGCTCTGAGCTTCCTGTTCAACCTGATCGGTTCAGAGACCAACCCGCTATTCGGTATGCCCTGGTACTGGCATATGGTTGTCGGTGGTTTCGCCTTCGGCATGATCTTCATGGCGACCGATCCGGTTTCGGCGTCGATGACTAATACCGGCAAGTGGGTGTTCGGCATCCTGATCGGTGTGATGGTCGTACTGATCCGTGTGGTCAACCCTGCCTTCCCGGAAGGCATGATGCTGGCGATCCTGTTCGCCAACCTGTGTGCGCCGCTGATTGACCATTTCGTCATTCAGGCCAATATCAAGCGGAGGCTGGCACGTAATGTCTAGTCAGAAAGAATCCACCGTTCGCACGCTGACGGTAGCCCTGTTGGTCTGCCTGGTGTGCTCCATCTTCGTGGCTGGCGCCGCTGTGGCGCTTCGCCCGACTCAGCAGGAAAACCGTCTGCTGGACAAGCAGCGCAGCATCCTGGCCATCGCTGGCCTTGGTGACGCTGGCATGTCCGGCAATCAGGTCAAGCAGCTGTTCAACGACCGTATCGTTGCCCGTCTTGTCGACCTGGAAACCGGCAAGTTCAGCGACGAGTTCGACGCCAAGACCTTCGATCCGTTGGCAGCGGCGAAGGACACGGCCCTGTCCAAGCGGCTACCTGCCGATCAGGACATCGCCTCGATCAAGCGACGTGAGCGTTACAGCACCGTTTATATCGTTGAAGGCCAAGGCGAGGGTGATATCGACACCCTGATCCTGCCGGTCCGTGGTTACGGCTTGTGGTCCACTCTCTATGGCTTTATGGCAGTGCAGGGCGACCTGGACACCGTGGCCGGCTTCGGTTTCTACCAGCACGGGGAAACCCCGGGTCTGGGCGGCGAAGTGGACAACCCGAAATGGCGCGGCCAGTGGCCTGGCAAAGAGCTTTTCGATGACAACGGCAAATTGGCTGTTCAGGTCGTCAAGGGCGGCGTCGATCCGCAAAGCCCTCGTGCCACTCATCAGGTCGATGGCCTGGCGGGCGCGACGCTGACCAGTAATGGCGTCAACTCGCTGTTGCAGTTCTGGCTGGGCGAGAACGGCTTCGGTCCATTTATCGCTAATCTGCGCGCTGGGGAGGCTTGATCATGTCGCAACCCACTGTGAAAGAAGTACTGCTCAATCCGGTCTTCAACAACAATCCCATCGGCCTACAGATTCTCGGAATCTGCTCGGCGCTGGCGGTTACTTCCAACCTGAACACCGCGTTGGTGATGTCGGTGGCGCTGACCCTGGTCTGCGCCTTCTCCAACCTGTTCATCTCGATGATTCGCAGCCAGATCCCGAACTCGATTCGTATGATCGTGCAGATGGTGATCATCGCCTCGCTGGTAATCCTTGTTGATCAGGTGCTCAAGGCGTACGCCTTCTCCCTGTCCAAGCAGCTGTCGGTGTTCGTCGGCCTGATCATTACCAACTGTATCGTGATGGGGCGCGCGGAAGCCTTTGCCATGCAGAACCCGCCAGTGCTGTCGTTCTTCGACGGTATCGGTAACGGGCTTGGCTATAGCGCCATGTTGATCGCGCTCGGCTTCATTCGCGAGTTGACCGGTGCGGGCAAGCTGATGGGCTATACCATCCTGCCGACCATCAATGACGGTGGCTGGTACCTTCCCAACGGCATGATGCTGCTGCCACCTTCGGCGTTCTTCCTGATCGGCCTGTTCATCTGGGGTATTCGCGCGTGGAAGAAAGAGCAGGTCGAGAAGCCTGCCTTCAAGATGGCGCCGCAAGTCTCGAATAAGGAGGCTTACTAATGGAGCACTACATCAGCCTGTTCGTCCGCGCCGTGTTCATCGAGAACATGGCACTGGCGTTCTTCCTGGGCATGTGTACCTTCATCGCGATTTCCAAAAAGGTGGAAACCGCGATTGGTCTGGGTATCGCGGTAATCGTGGTACAGACCATCACCGTGCCGGCCAACAACCTGATTTACACCTACCTGCTCAAGAGCGGTGCGCTGGCCTGGGCCGGTCTACCCGAGGTGGATCTGAGCTTCCTCGGCCTGCTGAGCTACATCGGTGTGATCGCGGCTATCGTGCAGATTCTCGAGATGACCCTCGACAAGTATGTGCCTAGCCTCTACAACGCGCTGGGTGTGTTCCTGCCGCTGATCACCGTGAACTGCGCCATTATGGGTGGCACGCTGTTCATGGTCGAGCGTGATTACAACCTGAGTGAAAGCGTGGTGTATGGCATGGGCTCCGGCCTGTCCTGGGCGCTGGCCATCGCTTTGCTGGCCGGTATTCGCGAAAAGCTGAAATACAGCGACGTTCCAGATGGGCTGCAGGGGTTGGGTATCACCTTCATCACCATCGGACTGATGTCGCTGGGCTTCATGTCTTTCTCTGGCGTACAGCTGTAAGGACGGAACGAACTGATGAGTTACGAAATTTTCCTCGCCATCGGTATGTTCACCGCCATCGTGCTTGCGCTGGTGGTGATCATCCTGGCTGCACGCGCCAAGCTGGTTTCCAGCGGCGACGTGTCCATCGAAATCAACGGCGAGCGGACCATTACCGTCCCCGCTGGTGGCAAGCTGCTGCAGACGCTCGCTTCCAACAACATCTTCCTCTCATCCGCCTGTGGCGGCGGCGGCACCTGCGCGCAGTGCAAGTGCATCGTCGAGAGCGGTGGCGGCGAGATGCTGCCTACCGAGGAGTCGCACTTCACCCGCCGCGAAGCGGGCGAGGGCTGGCGTCTGTCTTGCCAGACCCCGGTCAAGGCGGACATGAAGATCGAAGTGCCGGAAGAAGTGTTCGGCGTGAAGAAGTGGGAATGCACTGTCGTTTCCAATCCCAACGTTGCAACCTTCATCAAGGAGCTGACGCTGAAACTGCCGGAAGGCGAGAACGTCGATTTCCGCGCCGGTGGTTACGTGCAGCTGGAATGCCCGCCGCACGAAGTGCGTTACAAGGACTTCGACATTCAGGAAGAGTATCGCGGCGACTGGGATAAGTTCGACCAGTGGAAGTACGTATCCAAGTGCGATGAGACGGTGATCCGTGCCTACTCCATGGCCAACTATCCGGAAGAGCGTGGCCTGGTGAAGTTCAACATCCGTATCGCCTCTCCGCCGCCGGGCCGTGACGATATCCCGCCGGGCAAGATGTCCTCTTTCGTGTTCAGCCTGAAGCCGGGTGACAAAATCACGGTCTACGGACCCTTTGGTGAGTTCTTTGCCAAGGAGACCGATGCTGAGATGGTCTTCATCGGCGGTGGTGCCGGTATGGCACCGATGCGCTCGCACATCTTCGACCAGCTCAAACGCCTGAAATCCACGCGCAAGATGAGCTTCTGGTACGGCGCTCGTTCCATGCGTGAAGCGTTCTACGTAGAAGAGTATGACCAGCTGCAGGCTGAGAATCCCAACTTCAAGTGGCACTTGGCGCTGTCCGATCCGCTGCCGGAAGACAACTGGGAAGGTCCGACCGGGTTCATTCACAACGTGCTATACGAGAACTATCTGAAAGATCATCCGGCCCCGGAAGATTGCGAGTTCTATATGTGTGGCCCGCCGATGATGAATGCCTCGGTGATCAAAATGCTCACCGATCTGGGTGTCGAGCCAGAGAACATTCTGCTCGACGACTTCGGCGGCTAGTATGATCCGAGCGTCACTACGGCCCTTCTTCGCTGTCGTGTACCTCCAGCCCGTCATCGCTGTCGCTCTCGCGACAGCCCTGACGGGCTGTCTGTTTCAGGACAAGGTGGAAGCCTTTACTGGCCCTACCATGGGCAGTACCTATACGGTCAAATATGTGCGTAGCGGCGACGGCCCCGCCAAAGAAGTGCTGCACGGCGAGGTCGAGGCCATCCTCAGTCAGCTCGACAAGCAACTGTCTACCTACCGTAGCGATTCGGATGTCGAGCGATTCAATGCGCTGCCGGCCGGCAGCTGCGAACCGATGCCAAATATGGTGCGCGAATTGGTCGCAGCGGGCGGCCAGCTATCGGCCGACAGCGATGGCGCATTCGACCTTACACTCGAGCCGCTGCTCAACCTTTGGGGCTTCGGCCCGCAGGGGCGCGGCGAACGTGTGCCCTCGGTCGAGGAGATCAGTGCGGCGCGAGCGCTCACCGGTCATCAGTATTTGAGGATCGATGGCGATCGCCTGTGCAAGGCGGTTGCGCTGCAGCTGGATTTCAACAGTATTGCTGCCGGGTATGCCGTGGATCTGGTAATCGACCGATTGAAGGCGCTCGGGGTACAGAGCTATCTGGTGGAAATCACCGGCGAGCTGAAAGCCGAAGGACGCAAGCCGGATGGTTCACCATGGCGTATCGCGATCGAAGCGCCTCGTGACGACCAGCGTGTTGCGCAAAAAATCGTCGAGCTCGATGGCATGGGAGTATCCACCTCGGGTGATTATCGCAATTATTTCGAGCGCGACGGGCGGCGTTATTCGCATACGCTCGATCCGCAGAGCGGGCAGCCGATCGAGCATCAGCTGGCCGCGGTTACGGTAATAGACAAATCGACCTTGCGGGCTGATGGGCTGTCCACTGCGTTGATGGTGCTTGGCCCCGAGAAGGGGCTGGCGCTTGCCGAGCGTGATGGCATTGCTGCGTTCTTCGTCGTCCGTGAAGGGCAGGGTTTCGTCACAACAAGCACCAAGGCTTTCGATGAGCTGTTCGGTGCGGGAGTAGAGCAATGACTTGGTTACTGGTTTTTTTGGTAATGCTGCTCGTCGTCTTTGGTATGGCCATTGGCGTAATCATGGGGCGCAAGCCTATCGCGGGGTCCTGTGGTGGTATCGCCAATCTAGGTATTGAAAAGGAATGCTCCATCTGCGGTGGAAGCCGTGAGAAGTGTGAGGAAGTGAACGAGGCGAAGAACGCGGGCAACACCGATCTCGCCTACGATGCCACCAAGCGTTGATGCGCTGCGTCACGCCTTCGAATCAAGGGGATAGCGGTCTCGTATCACGGTGAAGAAGTGGCGCGCTTTGCTCGAAGGCTTACGTCGGACGGCGTTGTTGAGTATCGGTGAATTCGTTGACAGCAGCGGCGTATGCCGTTGCGTTTTCAGGAGTGTATATGGCGGTCTATAACTACGATGTGGTGGTACTGGGTTCCGGTCCGGCCGGGGAAGGCGCGGCGATTAACGCCGTCAAGGCAGGACGCAAGGTCGCCGTGGTAGACAACCGTCCGCTGGTTGGTGGTAACTGCACCCACTTGGGCACCATTCCGTCCAAGGCCCTGCGGCACTCGGTGCGGCAGATCATGCAGTACAACACCAACCCGCTGTTCCGGCAGATCGGCGAGCCGCGCTGGTTCTCCTTCCCCGATGTGCTGAAAAGCGCCGAGAAGGTCATCAGCAAGCAAGTCACATCGCGCACGTCCTACTACGCACGCAACCGCATCGATACCTTCTTCGGTACCGCCAGCTTCTCCGATGAGCAGAGCGTGGAAGTAGTCTGTCTCAACGGTATGGTGGAAAAACTTGTCGCCAACCAGTTTGTGATCGCCACCGGTTCGCGTCCCTACCGCCCTGCAGACGTCGACTTCAGTCATCCGCGAATCTACGACAGTGACACCATTCTCACGCTGAGCCACACACCGCGCCGGATGATCATCTACGGAGCCGGTGTCATCGGTTGTGAATACGCGTCGATTTTCAGCGGGCTTGGCGTGCTGGTCGATTTGATTGACAACCGTGAACAGCTGCTTAGCTTCCTGGATGACGAGATTTCCGATGCGCTCGGGTATCACCTGCGCAACAACAACGTGCTGATTCGTCACAACGAGGAATACGAGCGGGTCGAAGGGCTGGAAAATGGTGTGATCCTGCACCTCAAGTCGGGCAAGAAGATCAAGGCTGACGCTTTCCTCTGGAGCAACGGGCGTACCGGCAACACTGACAAGCTTGGGCTGGAGAACATCGGGCTTAAAGCAAACGGCCGCGGTCAGGTTCAGGTTGACGAGCATTACCGCACCGAAATCGGCAATATTTATGCTGCAGGCGACGTGATCGGCTGGCCATCGTTGGCCAGTGCTGCCTATGACCAGGGCCGTTCGGCGGCCGGCAGCATTGTGAACAACGATTCGTGGCGATTCGTCGACGACGTGCCGACTGGCATCTATACCATTCCCGAGATCAGTTCTATCGGCAAGAACGAGCGTGAACTGACCCAGGCCAAGATTCCTTACGAAGTAGGCAAGGCATTCTTCAAGAGCATGGCCCGGGCGCAGATTTCCTTCGAGCCGGTCGGCATGTTGAAGATCCTCTTCCACCGCGAAACGCTGGAAGTCCTCGGCGTGCACTGCTTCGGTTATCAGGCCTCGGAGATCGTGCACATCGGCCAGGCGATCATGAATCAGAAGGGTGAGGCGAACAGTATCAAGTACTTCGTCAACACCACGTTCAACTACCCGACGATGGCTGAAGCCTACAGGGTCGCTGCGTTCGACGGGCTTAACCGGCTTTTTTGAGCGGCTCCAGCCGGTGGCCTGAAACGGCTGGAGAGGGGAGCGATTCCCGGAATTGGCACTGGCCTAACCGGGAGAGCTTTTGATCAGGTGAAGGCAATCCGACAGCGACATGCGCTGTCGGATCTGCGCTGCAGTTCGTTGGTTTTAAACTCTATCGGGCTTGCGCAAGGGTTGCGACGGCTAGGCCCGGATAGTCCGTGATCAGGCTGTCGACTCCGAAGTCCGCAAGGCGGCGCATCAGTGCTGGCTCGTTCACCGTCCATACCGAAACATGCAGACCCTGTTTACGCGCTTTTTCCAGTCGTTCCGGCGAGCATAGGGTCCACTTCAGTGCAAGTAGCTCACAGCCATACTGACGGGCGACTTTCAGCGGGTCCAGCCAGTTGTATTCGGCAACCAGCCCCCGCGAGATCTCCGGTGCCAGCCGGTTCAGGGCGCGGAGTACCTCTCGCGAACTGGACGTTACGGTGATGCGATCAAGCAATTGATGGCGCTCTGCGAGTTCCCTGACCGCTGTCACCGTGCGTGCAGCTCGAACCCGCGAGGCGCTTTTCACCTCAAGCTGCCAATGTTCGAAATCGCATTTCTCGAATAGCTCGCTCAGTCGCGGAATGGGGCATGGCTCTTTCCATCCGGGGCCGCCCAGGCGTGCGTCGTATCTGATCAGATCTTCGGCATCATGTTGTGTGACCTTTCCGCGGCGCCCGGTGGTGCGCTTGAGCGTTGGATCATGAATGACCACCAGTTCACCGTCGCGGGACAGATGCAGATCCAGCTCGCAGCGACGCACGCCATGCTGCAGGCATTGCTCGAAGCTCGCCAGGGTATTTTCTGGCGCTTCGCCTTTTGCGCCGCGGTGGCCGTAGATGAGGGTCACGGTTGCAGATCTTCCTTTGGCGTTAATTGGGGGCGCTGGTGATGGCGGACGCTGTTGATGACACGGTCGCCTTCGAAATAAACAGAGAACTCTCGATAGTCCCAGCGAGTGATGGGCGGTCGGCCTACCGTCGGCCGCTCTTCATCGGCAAGGCCGAAGCGATCCAGTACTTGGTTTTTTGAATCGCCCCGCGTCGGCATTGTCATTTCCGGCAGGCCTTGCTGACCAACAGATATGCGGATGTCTTCGGCAAATAGGTTGGGGCTGAGTGTCAGTACGAACAACAGGGTCGCCAGGCGGCGCATGGTTCAATCTCCTTGCAGGCTTTCCAGGGCCAGGCGCCGCTCCAGCGCCTGTTTCTGCAGGATATGCCGTGCGAGCAGCTGCCGCTGTGCATCAGTCAACGCTTCAAACTCCGTGCCGATGTCATAGCGTCCATCGTCCATGCTTGTGCAATAAATGACCCGTGCTTCCAGCAGCAGCCCAAGCCCTTGCGGCAGCAGTATCAGCTTCAGGGTGAGGACCTCACCGTTGCTTAGCGGCTTGTCACTGGCGAAGCTGATGCCTCCCTCGGATAACACCACAGGCTGTGGCGCGCCCTGATCTTTCAGCAGGTCCTGAGCCAACGCCTGGCCTAGAAGCTCGATTCGCTTGTTCTGGACCTTCAGGTAGTTGGCCAGCGTGCGGTTGCTCTCGGCAATCTGGCGCAACAAATGCTGCGCCTCGAAATCGAGCTGGTGCAGCTCGCCAAGCAGGCTGAATAGCGGCGGCAGAGGCTCGCTACATGAGCCTTCGTTCTGGTTCGCCGGGATGATTTCCAGTGCCACGTGATCTTCGATACGGTAGTATTCGCGGCGTTCTTCAGTGTCTTGTGTCGGCATGACCATACCCGGTTAGCAGCAGTGGCCAGAGTGTATCAGGCCCCGCGGTTGCGTCAGCTGCATGTTAGTTTCTTCCCGCCAGCGAACCCGTCGATTTATGTTCAGACCGCTGTCCGTATACATCGGAGCGCGTTACACCCGCGCCAGACGTCGTAGTCTTTTCGTTTCCTTCATCTCCTTGACCTCGATGATCGGGCTAGCCCTCGGCGTCCTGGTGATGATTGTCGTGCTATCGGTGATGAACGGTTTCGACCACGAAATGCGCACTCGCGTGCTTGGTATGGTTCCGCACGCGACCATTGAAAGCCCGACGCCGATCAGTGGCTGGCAGGCACTGGGGTCGCGTCTCGAGCACCATTCTCAGGTCGTGGCCACCGCGCCCTTTATTCAGAGTCAGGGACTTCTAACCCATCAGGGACAGGTCACCAAAATCCTGATAAATGCTGTGGATCCCCAGGCCGAACGGCAGGTGTCGATCATCGATCAGTTCTTTCGTGAAGGTTCGCTGGACGATCTGGCACCCGGGGATTTCGGCATCATCATCGGCGATAAGGCTGCCGCCAAGCTTGGTGCAGGCGTTGGCGACAAGATCACCTTCGTGGCGCCCGAGGTAACCGTGACGCCAGCGGGAATGTTCCCGCGCATGAAGCGCTTTACGGTGACCGGTATCTTCCACGTGGGAGCGGGCGAGATCGACGGCTACGTCGCCCTGGCCAACATCGCCGACATCGCCCGTTTGCAGCGTTGGCAGCCGGATCAAGTGCAAGGGTTGCGTCTACGTTTCGACGACTTGTTCCAGGCACCGCGCATTGCTTGGGAACTCGCTGGGCAGCTTGGCGACGACTTCTTTTCTCGTGATTGGACCCGCACTCACGGCAACCTCTATCAGGCGATCCGTATGGAAAAGGCGATGATTGGTCTGCTGCTGTTGCTGATCGTCGCGGTCGCGGCGTTCAACATCATTTCGACATTGGTCATGGTCGTGACCGACAAGCGAGGCGATATCGCCATCCTGCGCACCCTTGGCGCGACGCCGAAGCAGATCATGGCAATCTTCATGGTGCAGGGGACAGTGATCGGTGTCGTCGGCACGCTGGTAGGCGCGTTGCTTGGCATGTTCGCTGCGGTCAATGTGAGCAGCTGGATCGCCGGTCTGGAGCGCCTGATCGGCCATAAGTTTCTAAGTGCCGATGTGTATTTCATCGACTATCTGCCGTCGCGGTTGATGGCTGCCGATGTCATCCAGGTCTGTGTCGCAGCTTTGGTTTTGAGTTTTCTCGCGACCCTGTATCCAGCTTGGCGTGCCGCACGCACCCAGCCGGCAGAGGCGCTTCGTTATGAGTGAGCGGGTTATGAACGAGCAGTCTTCGCAAACGCAGGCGGTACTGAGCTGCCGCAATCTGGGCAAGCGCTACGAGCAGGGCCCCGAATCGGTCGAGGTATTGGCTGGGCTGCAACTAGAGCTTTTCCCAGGGCAGCGCGTAGCCATTGTCGGCAGCTCGGGCTCGGGCAAGAGCACCTTGCTAAATCTGCTTGGCGGCCTGGACACGCCGAGCGAGGGTAGCGTCTGGTTGGCCGGTGAAGAGCTATCGGCGCTCAACGAAAAAGATCGGGGGCTGTTGCGCAATCGGGCGCTGGGCTTCGTCTATCAGTTTCATCATCTGCTCGCCGAGTTCACCGCGCTGGAAAATGTCTGCATGCCGCTGCTGATCGGCCGGACTCCCATCCCGGAGGCGCGTCAGCGGGCCGCTGCTCTGCTGCAGCGGGTGGGGCTCGGCCATCGTCTGGAGCACAAGCCATCGGAGCTGTCGGGCGGCGAGCGGCAGCGAGTTGCCATCGCTCGGGCGCTGGTCAACGAACCAGCCCTGGTATTGCTCGATGAGCCCACCGGCAACCTCGATCATCACACCGCTCAGGGCATTCAGGACCTGATGCTCGAGCTTAGTACCTCGCTGCAGACGGCTTTTCTGGTCGTCACTCATGATCGTCAACTCGCCGCGCAGATGGATCAGATCCTGCGGCTGGAAGACGGGCGTTTGGTGGTCGAATAATGTTCAGGCCCCTCAGTGTTTTCATCGGCAGTCGCTATACGCGTGCGAAGCGCCGCAATCACTTCATCTCGTTCATTTCCCTGACTTCATTGATCGGCCTGGCGCTCGGAGTGCTGGCGATGATCATGGTGTTATCGGTGATGAACGGTTTTCAGCGTGAAATGAGCTCGCGAATTCTTGGCATGGTGCCGCACGCGACGGTCATTGGCGATCAGCCGCTTGATGATTGGCAGGCCGTTGCGGCGCGTCTGGCGGCACATCCGCAAGTTGTAGGCCTGGCGCCGGTTACACAGCTCGAGGGCATGCTGTCGTTCAAGGGCAGCATGCAGCCGATCCAGATCAGTGGTATCGATCCGCAGGCGGAAGCGGATGTGTCCATCGTAGGCTCACACCTGGTCGGCGGTAGTCTGAATGACCTGAAGCCGGGGGAGTTCGGCGTCATCATCGGGCTGATGACCGCCAGGCGTTTCGGTCTGAAGCTGGGTGACAAGTTGACGTTGATCGTGCCAGAGGTCAGCTCCTCGCCAGGTGGCATCACGCCGCGTATGCAGCGGTTGAATGTGGTGGGGGTGTTTAAGGTTGGTGCTGACCTGGATGGCAGTCTAGGCATGATTCATCGTACTGATGCCGCGCAAATCCACCGCTGGGGTCCGCAGCAGGTTCAGGGCGTACGACTCAAGCTAAGCGATCTGTATCGCGCGCCGGAGGTGGCTGCTCAGGTTAGTGCCTCGCTCGGTGATGGCTTCCATGTGGAGGACTGGTCGTACACGCAGGGCAGTTTGTTCAGCGCAATGAAGATGGAAAAGACCATGATTGGTCTGTTGCTGATGCTTATCGTCGCTGTTGCGGCATTCAACATCATCGCGACCCTGATCATGGTCGTCGCCGACAAGCGTGCTGACATCGCCATTCTGCGCACTCTGGGAGCTACACCCCGGCAGGTCATGGCGATCTTCATGGTGCAGGGCAGCATCATCGGCTTCAGCGGCACGGTGATCGGGGTAATTCTGGGCGTGCTTGGAGCGCTGAACGTGAGCGCCTTGGTGGCTTGGCTGGAAAGGGTTTCTGGCCAGCATATCTTCAGTTCGGACGTTTACTTCATCAGCACCCTGCCATCGGAGCTGCGTCTGGAGGATGTTGTGCTGGTTTCCGTGGCTGCGTTGAGCTTGAGCTTCCTGGCGACTCTTTATCCGGCCTGGCGGGCAGCGCAGACTCAGCCGGCCGAGGCGCTGCGCTACGAGTGATCCGCTTTAGCGGCGGTCGTTCTGGCGCTTGCGCCAGCTGCGGCCAACCCACCAGCGCCAGTAGGCCTGGGTGAGTACGTAACCAAGTATCGCAAGAACCACTCCGCTGACCAGCGAGCCCAGATACAGCGGTTGCCAATTGTGCTGCAGCATGTACCGCACCCAGGCCAGGCTCAGCTCCGCGGGCATGCTGGACGCCGGAGTATCCAGCAGCCAGGTGCCAATCTTGTAGTTGCAGTAGAACACTGGCGGCATGGTCAGCGGGTTGGTCAGCCAGACGAGTCCTACTGCGATCGGCAGGTTCGCCCGCGAAGGCAAAGCACAGAGGGCTGCAGCGACCATCTGCATCGGTATTGGGATCATGGCCCAGAACAGTCCGGTCGCCATCGCGCGGGCTACCGAATGCCGATTGAGATGCCAGAGGTTAGGATCGTGAATCAGCGCGCCAAGAAAACGCAGCGACTTGTTAGTCTTGATGCGATCTGGGTGTGGCATGTAGCGTTTGAAAAAACGACGCGGCATGAAGGTTCTCTGGCAGGTTGCAGCCCGGCGATTATGCCTTGAATCGGGGGGCGACGCTGACAGTAGTTTTGTGACATTACGTCTACGCCTGCGACAAATTGACCATCCGCGAATTGCGGTCCTGGAAAGGATTCCTGGGAGTCAGAAAGTATGCGCACATGGATGCTGGCGCTCGCCGCTGGTTTGGTGCTGCCACGTTTCTTGCCGGCGCTTCCCGCCGTTTGGGGCTGGTTGGCGCTTGCCGCTTTGGGCTGTTTACTCCTCCTGCGAAGGCGATGGGTGCCGCTGGGGCTGTTTCTTCTCGGATTATCCTGGGCGTGCTATCAGAGCCAGGCCGCTATCGATGATCGCCTGCCCGCATCGAAGGATGGTCGGACGTTCTGGATCGAAGGAACGGTGACCGGGTTGCCCAGTAGCGCTGGCAACGTTGTCCGTTTTGAACTGGTGGATATCGAGTCGCGCCATGCCGGGCTGCCATCCAAAGTACGGCTGTCCTGGTATGGCGGCCCGACTATGCAGGCCGGTGAGCGCTGGCGGTTGGCCGCGCGACTGAAGCGTCCCCGCGGTCTGGTCAATCCGCAATCCTTCGATTACGAAGCCTGGCTGCTGGCGCGGCGAATAGGTGCGACTGGCAGCGTCAAGGCTGGCGAGCGCTTGTCGAGCCCCGCAGCGACCGATGGTTGGCGTGACCGGCTGAGAGCCCGTCTGATGGCTATTCCAGCTTCTGGCCGGCAAGGTGCAGTGGCCGCACTGGTAGTAGGCGACGATTCCGGACTGAGTCGAAGCGACTGGAGGGTCTTGCAGGACACGGGCACGGTGCACCTGATGGTCATTTCCGGGCAGCACATCGGCATTCTGGCCGGAATGCTGTATGGATTGATTGCGCTATTGGCGCGCTCAGGACTCTGGCCGCGGCGGGTGCCCTGGTTACCCTGGGCGTGCGGTCTTGCCCTTGCCGGCGCGCTGGCGTATGGCTGGTTGGCTGGCTTCGATGTTCCGGTACGGCGTGCCTGCCTCATGGTGGCCGTAATTCTGATCTGGCGTTTGCGCTTTCGCCATCTGGGCGTCTGGCAGCCCCTATTACTGGCGCTCAACGGTGTTTTGCTAATCGATCCGCTGGTTACGCTGCAGCCTGGCTTTTGGCTTTCTTTCGGTGCTGTCGCGGTGCTGGCGCTGGTGTTCTCCGGGCGGCTTGGTCATTGGGTTTGGTGGAAAGCGTTGGTGCGGGCCCAGTGGGCGGCCTCTATTGGTCTATTGCCGCTTCTATTGGCGCTGGGGCTGCCGATCAGCGCCAGCGGCCCGTTGGCCAATCTTATTGCCGTACCCTGGGTGAGCCTGACGGTGCCTTTTGCGTTGCTGGGCACTATGTTGCTGCCGCTATGGGGCATTGGTGAGTCGTTGCTGCTGGCGGTTGGCTGGTCGCTGGCGATGCTGTTCGATCTGTTGACGATCATCTCGAACTGGCAGCCCGCGTGGCTTGCTAGCGGCCTTTCATTGTGGGCCTGGCCGGCGGTCGTATTGGGCGTTTTTCTGCTGCTGCTACCCGCTGGGCTACCGCTGCGTGCGCTAGGGCTTGTGATGTTGCTGCCTCTGGCCTTTCCTCCACGGGCGTCAGTGCCTGAGGGGCACGCGCAGGTATGGATGCTGGATGTAGGGCAGGGGCTGTCGGTGTTGGTGCTGACACGCACGCACGCGCTTCTCTACGACGCCGGGCCGAGTCAAGGCGACTTCGATATGGGCGAGCGCGTCGTCTTTCCTTCGTTGCGGACCCTGGGAGTCGATGGGCTGAACATGCTGCTGCTCAGCCACGCGGATAACGATCACGCCGGTGGTGCGCAGGCAATCAGGCGCTTGATGCCGGTTGATCGGATCGTCAGTGGCGAGCCCCAACGACATCCCACTGATCTCGGCGCAGAGACGTGCGAAGACGGTACCGAGTGGCAGTGGGATAGCGTGCACTTTCGCTTATGGCAGTGGCAGGCGGCACGCGATAGCAACCAGCGCTCATGCGTTCTGATCGTAGAGGCGGATGGTGAGCGGATGCTGCTTACCGGAGATATCGATCACGCGGCAGAGCGCGCATTGCTCCTGAGCGGGCAAACGGTGCAGGCGCATTGGCTGCTGCTACCGCATCATGGCAGCCGAAGTTCCTCTTCGGAGCCGTTTTTGCGCACCGTTGGGCCTAGAGCTGCACTAATCTCCCGGAGCCTGCACAATGCGTTCGGACATCCTCACCCGGAGGTCGCCGCCCGCCTGGAGGCTCTCGGTATCGAGTCTTATGACACCGCCGTGCATGGCGCCGTCCGCATCGATCTTGGTCGCTTCTCCCCGGCTGACGTGCAGCGGTCACAACGTCGATTCTGGCGGGAAAAATGAGAACGGCGGCCGTCGGCGCCCCCTCGACCCTGTGCTAGAGTGGCGCCACTTTTTCGAGGGGGATTCATCTCGTGTGGGAGCTGGTCAAAGCAGGCGGCTGGATAATGCTGCCAATCATTCTGTGTTCCATCGCGGCTGCTGGCATCGTCGCTGAACGCTTGTGGACGCTGCGTCCAAGCCGCGTTACACCGCCCCATCTGCTGGGGCAGGTATGGAAATGGATCAAGGATAAGAAACTCAGCAACCAGAAGCTTAAAGAGCTTCGCGCAGACTCTCCCTTGGGTGAGATCCTTGCCGCCGGCCTCAGCAATTCCAAGCGTGGTCGCGAGATCATGAAGGAGTGCATCGAGGAAGCAGCGGCCAGGGTGGTCCATGACCTTGAGCGCTACCTCAATGCGTTGGGAACGATTGCTGGCATCGCGCCCCTGCTGGGTCTGCTGGGAACGGTGCTGGGCATGATCCAGATATTCAGCGCCTTCATGGATTCGGGCATGGCCAACGCGCCGCTGCTGGCCGGTGGTATTGCCAAGGCGTTGATCACCACTGCTGCTGGTCTGATGGTCGGTATCCCTGCGTTATTCTTCCATCGTTTCCTGCAGCGTCGTGTTGACGAGCTGGTTGTGGGCATGGAGCAGGAAGCGATCAAGCTGGTGGAAGTGGTGCAGGGCGACCGCGATGTCGATCTCGGTGAGGAAAAGGCGTGAAATTCCGTCGCAAACCCCGCGAGAACGTCGAGATAGGACTGGCCCCTCTGATCGATGTGGTGTTCATCCTGCTGTTGTTCTTCGTGGTCACCACCACTTTCACTCGTGAAACGCAGCTCAAGGTCGATCTGCCGGAAGCGGCAAGCGGCACGCCCCCAGAGTCCTCCGAGACTCGTCAGCTGGAAGTATTGATCGACGTGGCTGGCAATTATTCTCTTAACGGCAAGGCGCTGTTGAAGAATGACCTCAACTCGCTGATGGCAGCTCTGAGCAAGGAGTCCGGTGGCGATAACCGTCTTCCGATGATCATTAGCGCCGACGGTAAGACGCCGCATCAGGCGGTGATCACCGCGATGGACGCCGCTGGCAAGCTGGGCTTCGGTCAGCTGCGGATCACCACGGTCGAGGCGCAGGCGTCGCCCTGATGTCATTCGCCGATCGCCTGCAACGCGCCTGGTATGAGGGGCATCCGGCACTGTGCTTGTTGACGCCGCTGGAGCTGTTGTACCGGCGCGTGGTCGAGGCCAGGCGGCAGCGCTTTATCGACCAGAGTAATGCCTATCGTGCGCCCATACCGGTCATCGTGGTGGGCAATATCACGGTGGGCGGAACCGGCAAGACACCCCTGATTCTCTGGTTGATCGAGCATTGCCGCCGCCGCGGGTTGCGTGTCGGTGTCGTCAGCCGCGGCTACGGTGCGAAGCCGCCGACACTGCCGTGGCGTGTTCGCCCCGAGCAGTCCGCTGAGCAATCTGGTGACGAACCTTTATTGATAGTCCAGCGCACCGGTGTGCCATTGATGATCGATCCTGATCGATCACGCGCCGTTCGCCAGTTGCTGGAAACAGAGTCGCTGGACCTGATCCTTTCCGACGACGGCCTGCAACACTATCGTTTGGCGCGAGATCTTGAGCTGGTCTTGATTGACGCAGCTCGGGGGCTGGGCAATGGTCGCTGCCTGCCGGTGGGTCCACTGCGTGAGCCGGCCAAGCGCCTGGATAGTGTGGATGCGGTGCTGCTCAACGGTGCCGAGGCAGATACCGCCAACGGTTACGCGTTCAGCCTTGAGCCGGTCGCATTGGTCGAGCTGTGTTCTGGCGAGCGCTGGCCCCTCGATCACTTTCCCTACGGGCAACAGCTGCACGCGGTGGCGGGCATCGGCAACCCACGGCGTTTCTTCACCACGCTCGAAACGCTACACTGGCGACCGATTCCGCACCCCTTCGCCGATCACGCCGCCTACAGTCAGGAGCAGCTGAAATTCAGCCCCGACCTGCCGCTGGTGATGACCGAGAAGGATGCGGTGAAATGCCGGGCATTCGCGCCGCCAGGTTGGTCGTATCTGCAGGTGCAGGCTGTGCCGTCAGCGGCCTTTATCACCTGGTTCGATGGACAGTTGACGCGATTGTTGCCCGATCACTCTTAAGCGGCTCGATCTGCCATCGCAGTCGACTGCTTCCAAGGACTGCGCATGGATACCAAACTGCTCGACATTCTGGCCTGCCCGCTATGCAAGGGGCCGCTGAAGCTCACCGATGATAAGTCGGAATTGATCTGCAAGGCCGATGCCCTGGCCTTTCCAGTGCGTGACGGCATCCCGGTGATGCTCGAGAGCGAAGCCCGTACCCTGGACGTGGACGAGCGCCTAGAGAAATGAGCACCGCTTACACGGTAGTGATTCCCGCCCGCTATGCGTCGACTCGTCTGCCCGGAAAGCCGCTGCAGGATATTGCCGGCAAACCGATGATTCGACATGTGTGGGAGCAGGCATGCAAAAGCACGGCGCAGCGCGTGGTCGTCGCTACCGATGACCCGCGTATCGTAGAGGCTTGTACGGCGTTCGGTGCGCAAGTTGTGCTGACCCGTCCCGACCATAACTCCGGCACGGACCGGCTCGCCGAGGTGGCTGAGCTGCTCGGGCTGTCACACGACGCCATCGTGGTCAACGTACAGGGTGACGAGCCGCTGATCCCTCCGGTGGTGATTGATCAGGTTGCAGCGAATCTGGCTGCACATCCTGAGGCTGCCATCGCGACGCTCGCCGAACCGTTGACAGACGTGCAGGCCCTGTTCAATCCCAATGTGGTAAAGGTTCTCTCGGATACCAACGGCCTGGCGCTGACCTTCAGCCGTGCACCATTGCCTTGGGCGCGCGATTCGTTTGCGGCCGATCGCAACCAGTTGCCTGTCGGGGTGCCATACCGTCGGCATATCGGGATCTACGCTTATCGAGCTGACTTCCTTGCCAACTTCGTTTCCTGGGGCCCCTGCTGGCTCGAGGATACCGAGTGCCTGGAGCAGCTGCGCGCGCTTTGGCACGGCCAGCGTATTCACGTTGCGGACGCGGTGGAGGCGCCGCCCGCTGGCGTCGATACGGCTGAAGATCTGGAGCGGGTTCGCCGTCTGCTGGGTGGCTGAGATGAAAGTGCTGTTCGTATGTATGGGCAACATTTGCCGTTCGCCCACAGCCGAGGGTGTGTTTCGACAGCGCGTTGAGCAATCCGGGCTCGATGATCGAATCGAGATCGATTCGGCCGGGACCGGTGACTGGCATGTTGGCAAGGTGCCAGATTCGCGCGCTTGCGAGGCGGCTGGACGACGCGGTTATCAGATCGCCTCGTTGCGCGCGCGCCAGGTACAGCTCGAGGACTTCGAGCGTTTCGATCTGATCCTTGCGATGGATCACGACAATATGGCCCGTCTGCAGTCGCTGCGTCCGGATCGTGCTAGGGCCGATCTCGACCTGTTGCTGCGTCGCTATGGTCTGGAAACTGAGGTGGTGCCTGATCCTTACTACGGTGGAGCCGACGGGTTCGAAGAGGTCCTGGACCTTATCGAAAAGGCCTGTGATGCGTTGCTCGTGGAAGTAAAGGGGCGACTGTGAGTCTGATCCTTGAGTCGAACCGGTCGCTTAGGTCATTCAACACCTTTGCAGTCGACCAGCGTGCACGTTTCTTCGCTTCTGCGCATAGTGACGAAGATGTGCGCGATGCGCTCGACCAGGCGCGACAGCTCGACGTGCCGTTGCTGCCAATCGGTGGGGGGAGCAACCTGCTGCTGACGGGTGATGTCCCCGCGCTGGTGCTGCATATGGCCAGTCGTGGAAAACGCATTATCGACGAGTCTGCCAAGCACGTGCTGGTCGAAGCGGAGGCCGGGGAGCAATGGCACCCGTTCGTGCTATGGACGCTGGAGCAAGGCTTGGTCGGGCTTGAGAACCTGAGCCTGATACCGGGTACTGTCGGCGCCTCACCGATCCAGAACATCGGCGCCTACGGTGTCGAGATCAAGGACGTGTTCGCCGGGCTCACCGCAATGGATAGCCAGACCGGAGCGCTCTGCGAGTTCGCCCTCGATGACTGCGCCTTCAGTTACCGCGACAGTCTGTTCAAACAGCAGCCAGGACGTTATTTGATCCTGCGTGTGCGTTTCCTGCTGCGGCGGCAGGCGATGCTGCATCTCGAGTACGGGCCGATCCGTCAGCGGCTTGCGGAGCAGGGGATCCTCACCCCAACCGCGCAGGATGTGAGTCGAGCCGTCTGTGCCATCCGTAGTGAGAAGCTGCCTGACCCGCGACAGCTGGGCAACGCCGGCAGCTTCTTCAAGAATCCGTTGGTATCGGCTGCGGTTGCTCAGATGCTTCGTGATAGTCATCCTGATCTGGTGGCCTACCCGCAGGTCGATGGTCGGGTGAAGCTGGCTGCTGGTTGGCTGATCGAGAAAGCTGGCTGGAAAGGTTATCGTGACGGCGACGCCGGCGTGCATCGGCTGCAGGCGCTGGTGCTGGTCAATCATGGTAGGGCCACGGGCAAGCAGCTGCTTGGCCTGGCGCGCCAAATTCAGGCCGACGTGGTCGAGCGGTTCGGTGTTGAGCTGGAAATCGAGCCAAACGTGCTCTGAGTGCAATGGCTCGGCGCTACGCGCATCAAGGATATTATCTTTGTAATCGGGTGGGTCTTTCCGGGCTATTGGCCGGCGGCAAGCGGTGGTGAACAATCGCGGTGTGTTTGCTTGCCCTCTTGCCAAGAGGAAAGCGCACCATTTTCAGAAGCGCACACAAATAAAAAGGGATGCCGAAGCATCCCTTTTTTTCGCCAGTAGTGTTTAGCCTTGCGGCTTCTCACGGTTGTCTGGCTCATCGTCTTCTGCAGGGTTTTCCGGCTTCTGAGATGTTGGCTGAGAAGCCTCCTCGTGTACCGGTACTTCCGTCTTCTGTTCGCTGTGCTCGACGGCTGGCTCCTGCGCTTGCCGAGTGGGCTCGACGACCAAGGCCGGCTGCTCCACAGCGGTAGGCTGCTCTTGCGTGACTACGGGATCAGCGAGCTGCTCTGACTGCGTTTCCGGTACTACGTGCGCTGCAGGCTGCTCAGGTTGCACTTCGGCCTCTGGCGCACTGGCGACGATTTCCGGGCTGGCAAGCGGCTGCTCTGCAACAGGCTTGGCGACAGCTTCGGCTGCCTCCTTGGCCTGGCGCTCGGCTTCGCGCTGGCGACGACGGACTTCGCGCGGATCGTTGGGTGCTCGACCGGTAGGGGTCGCTGCTACTGTGGCGACCGGTGCCGCTTCGGTTTTTTCGACCACTGGCTCGGAGACAGGCTGTGGAGCTGCCTCGGTGTTGGCAGTCCGTGGAGCTTCCTCCTGCGCGGCTTCAATCGGTTGTACCAGGATCTCCGCGGTCTCCGTCTCGGCTACCAGCGGCGCTTCGGCAATCGCAGCCTCGTTCACGTCCTGAGCAACCTGCGCGTGTTCGACAATGGTAGCAACGCCTTCGGTGCTGGTTTGGATCACAGCGTCATCGGCGAGCTTTTTCTGCGGAGCAGCTTCGGTGTCAGCGGTGTTCGCAGCCAGCGCAGCGGCCGTTGCAGCTATCGCGATCTCCTCGGTTTTGACCGGAGCGTTGTTTTCGTCGACTTCCTCGATCTCGTTGCCATTGGCATCACGCTGACGCTCGCGACGGTTGCTGCGGCGGCGCTGCCCGCGGGAGCGGCGACGTGGGCGGTCGCCTTCGTTGCCTTCAGTGCCGTCGTTAGCATCCTGAGACTCTTCAGCCTCAGCTGCATCTTCGGCTTGCTGCAGCATCTCATCAGCGATGGCCGGGGCCTGCTGCTCGACACGTGGTTTGCGCTCCTCGCGCGGTGCGCGTGGCTGACGTTCCACCTGCTCTTCTTCAGCGACTACAGGTGCCTCGTCGATCGGTGCGCGCAGTTCGCGCTTACGCTCCTCGCGCGGCTTGCGTTCTTCGCGTGGTGCTCGTTCGCGCCGCGGCTGCGCCTCTGCGGTTTCCGTCTGCTCGCGTGGCTTGCGCTCTTCACGCGGCGGACGTGGCTGACGCTCTTCGCGTGGCTGACGTTCTTCGCGGGGTTGGCGTTCCTCGCGTGGTTTGCGCTCTTCGTCACGGCCGGCGCGCGAATCACGGCGGCGGTTCTGCTGACGTCCACTGCGACGCTCATCGTTGCGCTGTGGGCGCGGCGAAGCGGGCTTCTTCTCTACTTCTACGGTGGCTTGCGGCTCTTTCGCCTCGCCTGCGAACAGGCCGACCAGGGACTTGATCAGGCCCTTGAACAGGCTTGGCTCCGGTGCTGGCGCCTGTGTGGCGGCGGGGGTTTCGACCGGCGCTGCGGCGGCAGGGGCCGGCGCGGTGCGCTGTGGTGCGGTCTTGACTGCGGCTTCCTGGCGAACCAGGGTGCGAGTGGAGCTGACGGGCTGAGCTTCCTCGGCTTCGGTCTGGCTCATCTCGTAGCTTGCCTGGCCGGCCAATATCTCGGGGCTGTCGTCGCGCAGGCGTTGTACTTCGAAGTGCGGCGTTTCCAGATGGTCGTCCGGCAGGATGAAGATGCGAGCGCGGGTGCGTAGTTCGATCTTGGTGATCGCGTTGCGCTTTTCGTTTAACAGGAATGCGGCGACCTGGAACGGCACTCGGGCGCGAACCTCGGCGGTACGGTCCTTCAGGGCCTCTTCTTCGATCAGGCGCAGAATTGCCAGCGACAGGGACTCCACATCGCGGATGATGCCCTGGCCATTACAGCGCGGGCAGACGATGCCGCTAGTCTCGCCAAGGGATGGGCGCAGACGCTGACGGGACATTTCCAGAAGGCCGAAGCGCGAGATGCGGCCAACCTGGATGCGTGCTCGGTCGGCTTCCAGTGCTTCGCGCATTTTTTCTTCGACGGCACGTTGGTTTTTGGCTGGCGTCATGTCGATGAAGTCGATGACGATCAGGCCGCCGATGTCGCGCAGGCGCAGTTGACGAGCGATTTCTTCGGCTGCCTCCAGATTTGTCTGCAGCGCGGTTTCTTCGATGTCGCCGCCTTTTGTGGCGCGGGCCGAGTTGATGTCGATAGACACCAGTGCTTCGGTTGGATCGATGACGATGGAGCCGCCCGAAGGGAGTTTCACTTCACGCTGGAAGGCTGTCTCGATCTGGCTCTCGATCTGGAAGCGATTGAACAGCGGCACCGAGTCTTCGTACAGCTTGATCTTGCTGGCGTACTGCGGCATCACCTGCTGAATGAAGCTCAATGCCTCATCCTGTGCTTCGACGCTGTCGATGAGCACTTCGCCGATGTCCTGACGCAAGTAATCACGGATCGCGCGAATGATGACGTTGGATTCCTGATAGATCAGGAACGGAGCGACGCGATCCTGCGAGGCATCCTTGACCGCGGTCCAGAGCTGCAGCAAGTAGTCCAGGTCGCATTGCAGCTCTTCGCTGGAGCGGCCCAGGCCGGCCGTACGGACGATGAGGCCCATGTCTGCAGGTACGTCCAGACCGTTCAAGGCTTCGCGCAGCTCATTGCGTTCTTCGCCTTCGATACGGCGAGAGATGCCGCCCGCGCGGGGATTGTTGGGCATCAGTACCAGGTAGCGGCCGGCGAGGCTGATAAATGTGGTCAGAGCTGCGCCCTTGTTGCCGCGCTCTTCCTTCTCGACCTGGACGATCACTTCCTGGCCTTCGCGCAGGACGTCCTTGATGTTTACGCGGCCTTCAGGGGATTTGCTGAAGTACTCGCGGGAGATTTCTTTAAGGGGGAGGAAGCCGTGACGCTCGGCGCCGAAGTCGACGAACGCGGCTTCTAGGCTGGGTTCTACGCGGGTGATCTTGCCCTTGTAGATGTTGGCTTTCTTCTGCTCGCGGGCACCCGATTCGATGTCGAGATCGAACAAACGTTGGCCGTCGACCAGTGCGACACGCAACTCTTCAGGCTGAGTTGCGTTAATTAGCATTCTTTTCATGTAGTACCGTCGGTTTCCGAGGCATCCGGAAACGGCGTTCGGCACACACGACTCTCGCGGTCGGTGTCAGGTGAGTCAGGAATGGTTGTAAGGCACTCCAGTGTCCAGCGATGTGCGGCCAAATGGGCCGGCGTCGCGACGACATCTCCTGCTGCTGTCGGAACAGAAGCAATGGTTCGGGAGGAGGAATCAGGCATCGGTAGCGGACGGAATGAAGCGTCTGTGAAAGCCTTTGCTACGCAATCCGATGCTGTGCATCTCCACCCAACACGCATACTTTGAAAATCGGGTGCCGCTCGCAGAATCCAGAGAGCGGGTTATCGATTATCGCGATTCCCCAGTGGGGGCACGCATCATGTCTTCAAGGCTTGTTTCGCAACTTCACCACTATTGAGGGAAGCTCCGTCGGACGGCCTCACGTCCTAGAACACTTTTTGCCGGTCAGGGTTGGCGGTAACGCTGGCATCCCTGAGCCTGGCCGCTTTTGGCGGCGTTCGGGACTATAACAGCAATGTTTAAGTGCTTCAAATCCATGAAAATTGATATGATGCCCCGATGACCAATACCCCCTCCCAGACCTCCGGTGTGCAAATACTCGAGGTAGCGCCGGAACTTGCCGGCCAGCGCATCGACAACTTTCTTCGCAACCAGCTAAAAGGCGTACCCAAGACCTTGATTTACCGCATCTTGCGTAAGGGCGAGGTGCGGGTGAACAAGGGACGGATCAAGCCTGAGTACAAGCTGCAGGCTGGCGACTTAGTACGCGTACCTCCGCTGCGGCTGGCTGAGCGCGACGAACCTGAGCCTCTTGCTCAGGGGCTGCTTGAAAGGCTGGAAAAAGCCATCGTTTACGAGGACAAGGCGCTTATCGTGCTGAACAAGCCTGCCGGTATAGCGGTGCATGGCGGCAGCGGGCTCAGCTATGGCGTAATCGAAGCGCTGCGCCAGCTGCGCCCAGATGCCAAGGAGCTTGAGCTGGTGCATCGTCTGGATCGGGATACCTCGGGGCTGTTGATGATCGCCAAGAAGCGCAGCATGTTGCGTCACTTGCATCAGGCTCTTCGAAGTGACGGTGTTGACAAGCGTTACATGGCGCTGGTGCGCGGCCGATGGGAGACCTCAAAGAAGCAGGTCAATGCGCCTCTGCTGAAGAATACGCTGCGCTCTGGCGAGCGGATGGTTGAGGTGACCGAGGACGGTAAGGAGGCGCTGACGCTGTTTCGTGTGCTTCGCCGATTTGGTGAGTTCGCAACCCTGGTTGAGGCAAAGCCAGTGACCGGGCGCACCCATCAGATTCGTGTTCACGCGCGTCACGCTGGGCATAGCATTGCTGGGGACAGCAAGTACGGTGATGAGGAGTTCACACGGGTGATTCGCGAGCTGGGCGGCAAGCGTTTGTTTTTGCATGCCTACGCGTTGAAGGTGCCGCTTCCCGACGGCGGCGAGTTGTCATTCGAGGCGCCGGTCGACGAGATGTGGGCGCGGACGTTGGAGCGTCTTGGTGAGTAGCTACCGGGTTCTGATATTCGACTGGGACGGCACCTTGGCTGACTCGATTGGCCGTATTGTCGAGTCGATACATGTTGCTGCGCAAAGCTGCGGCCTGCCGAGGCTTGATGATGCTGATGTAAAAGGCATCATCGGGCTGGCTCTGCCCGAGGCGATTGGCGTGCTGTACCCGGATCGCGCTGATGACGCGCTGATCCATGAGTTTCGCCTTCGCTACGGCGAGCACTACTTGGCTTTGGAGGCTCAGCCTTCGCCGCTGTATCCCGGCGTTGCCGAGGCTCTGTCAGCTTTTCGTGATGCTGGATATCTGCTTGCTGTTGCTACTGGCAAGGGGCGGCGCGGTCTCGACCGTGTTCTGGCGGGGCAGGACTTGGTAGGTTTCTTCGATATTACGCGCTGTGCGGATGAGACGGCCAGCAAGCCTGACCCGCTGATGATTCGCCAGATCCTCGCTCATTGTGATGCGCAGCCGGAGCGGGCTCTGATGGTCGGTGATTCTGTGTTCGATCTGCAGATGGCTCATCGCGCCGGGGTGGACAGCGTGGCTGTCGCTTATGGTGCGCAGCCGCTGGATGTCCTGCGGCGGTTTGAGCCTCGCATGACGATCAATCATTTTTCGGAGCTCGGCACCTGGTTGCGCTCCGTAGCTGGTACTGAGGTGGGTGACTATGTCGGATGAGTGGAAAGCTCCGGTTGGGGAAGCCAAGGAAGAGCGCAACAGCTGGAAGCTGCTGGAGAAAACGCTGCTTGCCGGGGTTCAGGAGCAGCGCCGCGCTAGGCGCTGGGGCATATTTTTCAAGCTGTTGACCTTCGTATATCTGTTCGGTGCGCTGGCTTTATTTTCGCCGGCACTGCAGTTTGGCAAGAGCAGAGGTGCTCAGGAGAGCCACACGGCAGTGATCAATGTGCGCGGGATGATCGCCGATGAGGAATCCGCCAGCGCGGATAACATAGTGGGCGCCTTGCGCGCTGCCTTCGAGGATGCGAACACCAAAGGAATCGTCCTGCGCATCAACAGCCCTGGCGGCAGTCCGGTGCAATCGGGTTACATCTATGACGAGATCCGGCGTTTGCGTGGCGAGTACCCGTCGATCAAGGTGTACGCGGTGATTACTGATCTCGGTGCGTCGGGTGCGTACTACATCGCCAGTGCTGCAGACGAGATTTATGCCGACAAATCCAGTCTGGTCGGCTCAATCGGTGTAACTGCAGCCACTTTCGGTTTTGTCGACACCATGGAAAAGCTCGGTGTTGAGCGACGTGTTTACACCTCCGGCGAGCACAAGGCGTTTCTTGATCCGTTTCAGCCGGAAAAGCCTGAGGAAACCCAGTTCTGGCGTAGCGTTCTTGCGACGACCCATCAGCAGTTCATCGATAGCGTCAAGCGAGGTCGCGGAGATCGCCTCCAGGATTCGCAGCATCCAGAGTTGTTTTCCGGGTTGGTCTGGTCAGGTGAGCAGGCGCTGGAGCTGGGTTTGATCGATGGTCTGGGCAGTACAGCTCATGTGGCGCGTGAAGTAATCGGTGAGCCTGAGCTCGTTGATTTTACGGTCAAGGAGTCGCCGCTCGATCGTTTCACCAAGAAGCTTGGGGCTGGTGTGGCTGAGCGTCTAGCGATACTGGTCGGGCTGCAGGGGCCGGCGCTGCGATAGCGGGGCGCCGGCTTGCGTGATTAGGGAAGCTCTACGCCTTCGTTCAGCAGCATGTCCACCAGGCGTATCAGCGGCAGGCCGACAAGGCTGGTGACGTCCTCGCCCTCGGTGGTGCGGAAAAGGCAGATGCCAAGCCCTTCGGCTTTGAAGCTGCCTGCACAGTCGAAGGGTTGCTCAATCTTCAGATAGCGCTCGATCTGTGCCTCATCCAGTTTTCGAAAGTGCACGGTAAAAGGTACGCAATCCACTTGGATGCGGTTGCTACCGCTATCGAGCAGAGCTACGCCGGTGAGGAAGCTGACGCTGCTGCCGCTGGCAAGTTGCAGTTGCCGTTTTGCGCGTTCGAACGTGTGGGGCTTTCCGAGAATTTCCTGGCCCAGCACGGCAACTTGATCAGAACCGATGATCAGATGGTTCGGGTATCGTTCGGCCAGCGCTCTAGCCTTGTGCTCGGCAAGTCTGCGTACAAGGCGCTCCGCGTTTTCTCCGGGAAGGCGGGTTTCGTCGATATCCGGTGCACAGCTGTCGAACGGTAGCTGCAGGCGAGAGAGTAGTTGCTGGCGATAACGTGAGCTGGAAGCAAGCAGCAGGTGGCGCATAATTCCTCCTTTATATATAGGTACGAAATTGTATGCGCTGCGTTGTAAGACCATGCGGAAATTCCTTTGACAGGGCGAGGACGCATCCCTAGAATGCCGCGCTTATGTTGAAAGGACCGATACCTCCGCACGTTGATCCGCGCAAGCTTGCTGACCGAGCGGCCACCCTAACTGGTGAGTTGCAATTGTCGCAGCTAAAGCGGCTCGCAGATCCTCTTGAGGATGATCAGGGTGTGGTGCGCGCTAGTTTTTCTTTTGGGCGCGACGAGCAGCGTACTGTGGTTGTTCACAGTCAGCTCGACGTTGAAGTCAAACTGATTTGCCAGCGTTGTCTGGAGCCGGTTGTTCTGCCGATTCACAGCGAGTGCGATTATGCGGTTGTGAATGAAGGGGCGAACAGCCAGCACCTACCCAAAGGGTATGACGTGCTGGAAGTGGGAGAGGATCCTCTGGATCTGCTGGCGCTGGTCGAAGATGAGCTGTTGCTTGCTCTGCCGATTGTTCCACTCCATGACCCTGAAATTTGCCAGCCGCCGGTTGGGCCAGATGAGCCCGAGCCGAGTGAGGACGAGGTAACGCGGTCCAACCCGTTCAGCGTACTGGCGCAGTTAAAGCGTGACCCAAACGTTTAGGAGTTGATCCAAATGGCTGTTCAGCAGAACAAAAAATCCCGTTCCGCCCGTGACATGCGTCGTTCGCATGACGCTCTCGTGCCGAACGCTCTGTCCGTGGAAAAGAGCACTGGTGAAGTTCACCTGCGTCACCATGTTTCCCCGGATGGTTTCTACCGTGGTCGTAAGGTGATCGACAAGGGCGCTGACGAGTAATCCTTGTCCGCTCCGGTCATCGCGATCGATGCAATGGGTGGGGACTTCGGTCCCCACTGCATTGTTCCTGCCAGTCTTTCCTGTCTGGCTGAAAACCCCTCGCTGCACCTGGTCCTTGTCGGCCAAACTTCATTGCTTGAACAAATCATTGCCCAGCATTCTGGGGTCGATCACGCGCGCCTGAAAATCGTCGATGCACCTGAAATGATCGGAATGGACGAGCGTCCGGCCCAGGCATTGCGTGGCAAGCCGCGCTCCTCCATGCGCATTGCGCTCGAGCAGGTTCGTGATGGTGGCGCTAAAGCCTGCGTGAGTGCCGGGAACACCGGCGCGCTAATGGCCCTGGCGCGCCTGATTTTGAAAACCCTTCCAGGTATTGATCGGCCGGCTATGGTGACGGCGCTTCCTACGGAGGGTGATCCGTGTCTGTTGCTGGACCTTGGCGCAAATGTCGATTGCCCGCCCGAGCAACTTTTTCAGTTTGCAGTGATGGGTTCTGTGGCGGCTGAATCCCTTGGGAGGTACCAGCCTAGGGTCGCGCTGCTGAATGTGGGCACTGAGGAAATCAAGGGCAATCAGCAGGTCAAACAGGCTGCTCTGCTGTTGCAGCGGGCTGCTGGGCTCAATTACCAGGGCTTTATCGAGGGCGATGGGCTTTATCGTGGTGAGGCCGATGTAGTCGTGTGCGATGGCTTCGCCGGTAACGTGTTGCTCAAGTCCAGCGAAGGGTTGGCTGGGATGCTGGTTGCCAGGGTCGAGGCGCTGTTCAGGCGTTCGCTTGGCGCGCGCATTGTGGGCGTTGCGGCATTGCCACTCTTGCGCAGGCTGCGTGCCGAGCTCAATCCGGCGCAGTATAACGGCGCTAGTTTTCTAGGCCTGCAGGGTATTGTGGTCAAGAGTCACGGCAGTGCAGGCGCGGAGGGCTTCAAGGCGGCCATACAGCGTGCTGCGCAGGATGTTGAGCATGATCTTCCCGAGCTCCTGGGTCGCAGGTTGGGGTGTTTTTTGGGTGCCGATCGCACGCCTGATGAGTCAGGTGATGTGACTGCAGAGAATGGCCAGCCATCCAACTGAAATTCGCGGCGCCGGTCACTGGCGTATTCTTCAGACGAACAGAACCACAAGAGAGTCGTTTCATGTCCGCATCACTTGCTTTCGTCTTCCCCGGTCAAGGTTCCCAATCCCTTGGCATGCTGGCTGAGCTTGGTGCTCAGCAGCGCGTGATTCTCGATACCTTTGCCGAGGCGTCTTCAGCGCTAGGTTATGACCTCTGGGCGCTGACCCAGAATGGTCCGGAAGAGCAGTTGAATCAGACCGACAAGACCCAGCCGGCCATTCTCTGTGCGTCCATTGCTATCTGGCGTTTGTGGCAGGCCGAGGGCGGCGCACGGCCTGCCTTCGTTGCCGGGCACAGTTTGGGTGAGTATTCCGCCCTAGTGGCCGCTGGGTGCCTGGCCTTTGCCGATGCAGTCAAGCTGGTCGAGTTGCGTGGGCAGTTGATGCAGCAGGCCGTACCGGCTGGGCAGGGTGGCATGGCGGCTATTCTCGGGCTGGAGGATGCCGACGTATTGGCCGCTTGTGCGGAGGCCGCACAGGGGGAGGTAGTCAGCGCGGTCAACTTCAACGCACCCGGTCAGGTGGTGATTGCAGGTGGTGCTGCGGCGGTGGAACGCGCCATCGAGGCATGCAAGGCCAGAGGCGCCAAGCGTGCGATGGGATTGCCGGTGAGCGTGCCGTCCCATTGCGACCTGATGCGCCCAGCGGCGGAGCGTTTTGCTGCGTCGGTAGCGGCGATCGAATGGCAGTCGCCGCAGATTCCGCTGGTGCAGAACGTCAGCGCCGCAGTCGTTGCAGATATGGATGCACTCAAGCGCGATCTGCTGGCTCAGCTTTACAGTCCGGTGCGTTGGGTCGAATCGATGGTGGCCCTGGGCGAACGGGGCGTTACCTCGTTGGTCGAGTGCGGCCCCGGCAAGGTTCTATCTGGCCTCAACAAGCGCTGCGTCAAGGGCGTCAGCACCTACAATCTGGATACCCCCGAGGCCTTCGCGGCAACTCGTGCCGCATTGGCTTGAACAAGGAGAATGCTATGAATCTGCAAGGTAAGGTGGCGTTGGTAACCGGCGCAAGCCGTGGTATTGGCCAGGCCATTGCCCTTGAGTTGGGCCGCCAGGGCGCAATCGTTATCGGTACTGCAACTACGCCGTCCGGTGCCGAGCGCATTGCCGAGACACTGAAGAGCAACGGTATCGAAGGTGCCGGGCTGGTACTTGATGTTGGCAATGACGAGTCGGTCAGCACCACCCTCGAGCACATCCAGCAGCATCTTGGGCAGCCGGCAATTCTGGTCAATAATGCCGGTATCACCCGCGATAACCTCATGCTGCGTATGAAAGATGACGAATGGCATGATGTCATCAATACCAATTTGAGCAGCCTGTATCGCCTCACAAAGGGCGTACTGCGTGGCATGACGAAGGCGCGCTGGGGACGAATCATCAATATCGGTTCGGTGGTTGGTGCCATGGGCAACGCCGGACAGGTAAACTACGCGGCAGCCAAAGCCGGTCTGGAGGGTTTCAGTCGTGCATTGGCTCGTGAGGTTGGGTCGCGTGGCATCACGGTGAACTCCGTGGCGCCCGGTTTCATTGATACCGATATGACTCGCGAGTTGCCGGAAGCCCAGCGCGATGCGCTCCTGGGGCAAATTCCCCTGGGGCGTCTCGGTCAGGCCGAAGAAATTGCCAAGGTCGTCGCGTTTCTCGCTTCGGACGGCGCTGCTTATGTAACTGGTGCTACGGTTCCGGTGAATGGCGGCATGTACATGAGCTGAGTGTGACGGCCAACGCAGGAGGACAGTCATAAGGGCTGTCTTTAAATTAGCTATAAACTGCAGCTGCGTTATAGACAGATGGTTGAAGGCGGCGTCATGCTTGCCTGCTTCCAGCTTGAAATGCGGAAAACGCTTTCTATACACTACCGCGCAGACCAGCTGCCTGATTTTTCCATAGGAGTGAAAACAAGGTATGAGCACCATCGAAGAACGCGTCAAGAAAATCGTTGCCGAGCAACTTGGCGTTAAAGAAGAGGAAGTAACCAACAGCGCTTCCTTCGTCGAAGACCTGGGTGCCGACTCTCTTGACACCGTTGAGCTGGTGATGGCTCTGGAAGAGGAATTCGAGACCGAAATCCCGGACGAGCAGGCTGAGAAAATCACCACCGTTCAGGAAGCCATCGATTACATCAATGCGCACGCGCAGTAAGTTGTAATCCGCTTCGGAAACAGGAAAGCCGCACTGCCTTGATCGAGGTAGTGCGGCTTTTCTTTGAGAAGGATTCACCCAGGTTGCGGGTGCTATGCGCACCAGAGCAGGGGGATCGGTCCTGTCTTGGCGGGAGTCGAGCCAAGTACGTTAGGTAATAGGAGTAATCGCTGTGTCGCGTAGACGCGTCGTAGTCACCGGGATGGGCATGCTATCGCCACTGGGTAACGATGTGCCGAGCAGCTGGCAGGGAATTCTCGCCGGCCGCAGTGGCATCGGCCTGATCGAGCATATGGATCTTTCTGCCTATTCCACTCGTTTTGGCGGGTCGGTCAAGGGCTTCGATGTCGAGCAGTATCTGCCGGCAAAAGAAGCGCGCAAGCTCGACCTCTTCATTCAATACGGCCTTGCTGCAAGCTTTCAGGCCGTGCGTGATTCCGGGCTGGAGGTCACTGACGCCAACCGAGAGCGCATCGGAGTCGCGATGGGTTCGGGTATCGGCGGCCTGACCAATATCGAAAACAGCTGCAAAGCGCTGATCGAGCAAGGCCCGCGGCGTATTTCGCCATTCTTCGTGCCGGGCTCCATCATCAATATGGTGTCTGGCTTCCTGTCGATTCACCTCGGGTTGCAGGGCCCCAACTATGCGATCGCCACCGCCTGCACTACGGGTACCCATTGCATTGGCATGGCCGCGCGCAACATCGCCTATGGCGAGGCCGATGTCATGGTCGCCGGCGGCTCCGAGATGGCAGCCAGTGGACTCGGTATAGGTGGTTTTGCTGCAGCGCGGGCATTGTCCACGCGTAACGATGATCCAGCCGCAGCGAGTCGCCCGTGGGACAAGGAGCGCGATGGCTTCGTACTGTCCGATGGCGCGGGCGCGCTAGTGCTTGAAGAGCTGGAGCATGCCAAGGCTCGCGGTGCACACATCTATGCCGAGCTGATTGGTTTCGGAATGAGCGCCGATGCGTTTCACATGACCTCGCCGCCCGAGGACGGGGCCGGTGCGGCGCGGTGTATTCGCAATGCGCTGAAGGATGCTCAGCTCAATGGCGATCAGGTGCAGTACATCAATGCACACGGCACATCGACTCCCGCTGGTGATAAAGCCGAGGCTGCGGCGATTCGCAGCGTATTCGGTGATCACGCCTACGAGTTGTCGGTGAGTTCGACCAAGTCCATGGTCGGCCATCTACTCGGCGCGGCCGGCGCCGTGGAGGCAATCTTCAGCGTGTTGGCGATTCGCGATCAGGTGGCGCCGCCAACCATCAATCTGCACGAGCCAGACGAGGGCTGTGACCTCGACTTCGTGCCGCATCATGCCAAGCCGAGGCCGATCGAAGTCGCTGTGTCCAACTCCTTCGGTTTCGGTGGGACCAATGGTTCGCTGGTGTTCCGCCGGTTTGCCGAGTGAGATTGAGTTGGCTGAACGGACAGCCCAGTGATGGCCTGTCCGTTCATGATCGCGGTCTGGCCTACGGCGATGGGTTGTTCGAGACGATCCGCGTCGTAGGCGGCCAGGCGCGGCTGGTCGAGCGACATCTGCAGCGTCTGAGTGGTGGTTGCCAGCGCCTCGGTATTCCCGTTGATGCCGATAGCCTGCGCAATGAGCTGTTGCAGTTTTGCCTGGCGCTGGGGCAGGGTGTTGCCAAGCTAATCGTCACCCGCGGTGTCGGACAGCGCGGTTATGCAGCGCCGCAACCCTGTCAACCGCAACGCTTGTTGCTAGGTTCGCCGCTTCCCGCGTACCCGCAGCAGCACGCTGAAGCTGGTGTACGGCTTTTTCCCTGTGCCACACGTCTCGCCGAGCAACCTTTGCTTGCCGGCGTCAAGCACCTGAACCGCCTTGAGCAGGTTCTGGCGCGCGCCGAATGGTGCGATCCTGACTATGCCGAAGGTCTGATGCGCGACATGTCCGGAAGGGTAATCGAGGGCGTGTTCAGCAATCTATTTCTCATCGTAGACGGCGAGCTGGTTACTGCGTCGCTCAGCCGCTGCGGCGTGGCCGGTGTCATGCGGGCCGAAATCATGGCGCGGGCGTCACGGTTGGCGATTACCGTCGACGAGCGCGATATCAGCTATGCCGAGCTGCTGCAGGCCGACGAGGTTTTTCTTTGCAACAGCCTCTATGGTGTCTGGCCCGTGACAGGTTTGGCCGAGCGCGTCTGGCCCGTCGGCCCGCTGACCCGTAAACTGCAGTCCGATGTTGCCGACCTGCTGAGTGATTCGTGATCCGTAAATTTCTTGTTCTGCTGCTGACCGTGGTGCTGTTGGCAGTGATTGCGCTCGGGCTGTTTGCCTGGAAGCAGCATGCTGCCTTGGAGCAGCCGCTGTCCGTGGGCACCGATGCCCATCTGCTTGATGTGCGGCCGGGCGACACACCTAGTGGCGTATTTCAACGGCTTGAGGCCGAGGGCCTGTTGGAAGATGCTTTTTGGCTACGGCTGTACTGGCGCCTGAACCTGTCTGGCCAGAGCCTGCACAGTGGTGAATATCGTCTGACGCCAGGCATGACCGCGCGCGACATGGTCGGGCTCTGGAAGCGCGGCGAGGTGGTGCAATACAGCCTCACCCTGGTCGAGGGTTGGAACTTCCGTCAGCTGCGTGCCGCGCTGCAGAATCAGCCCAAGATCGAGCAGACACTGGATGGTCTGTCGGATGCTGACATCATGGCGCGCATCGGTGCGCCAGACCTGCATCCGGAAGGCCGATTCTTCCCGGATACCTACCGTTTCACCCGAGGCACTTCCGATATCGAGCTGCTGCGGCGTGCTTATGCGCGGCTGGAGCAGGTGCTCGAGGAGGAATGGCAGCAACGCACAGAAGGCCTTCCCTACAAAGATGCTTACCAAGCGCTGATCATGGCTTCGATCATTGAGAAGGAAACTGGTGTACCGCACGAGCGTGGTGAAATATCCGGGGTGTTCATGCGTCGGTTGGCGCGCGGCATGCTATTACAAACAGACCCGACGGTGATCTACGGCATGGGCGAGGCTTACCGTGGCCGTATCACCCGGAACGATCTGCGTACTCCGACGCCTTACAACACTTACACCACACCCGGATTGCCGCCAACGCCCATCGCCATGGTCGGGCGAGAGGCGATCCACGCGGCATTGCATCCGGCCGACGGCACCAGCCTCTTCTTTGTAGCCCGAGGCGATGGCAGCCACGTCTTCAGCGATACGCTCGATCAGCATAACCGTGCGGTCCGCGAGTACCAGCTCAAGCGCCGTGCCGACTACCGCTCCAGCCCGGCGCCTCGGCAGGCACCGGCTACCAGTGAAAGCGCCCAATGAACGGACTATTCATCACCCTTGAAGGCCCGGAAGGCGCTGGCAAGAGCACTAATCGAGAGTACCTCGCGGAACGCTTGCGAGCTCGCGGCCTGGATGTAGAGCTGACGCGCGAGCCTGGCGGTACGCCGCTGGCTGAGCGCATTCGTGAGCTGCTGCTGACTCCCGCAGACGAGCCGATGGCGGCGGATACCGAGCTCCTGCTGGTGTTTGCCGCACGTGCTCAGCATGTGGCGCGCGTCATAAGGCCTGCCTTGGAACGTGGTGCGGTCGTTTTGTGTGATCGTTTTACCGATGCCACCTACGCTTACCAAGGGGGCGGCCGCGGGCTCTCGCTCGAACGAATAGCGCAGCTGGAAACGTTCGTGCAAGGCGATCTGCGTCCTGATTTGACTTTAATCTTCGATCTTCCAATCGAGGTAGGGCTTGCCCGCGCGGTGGCGCGGGGCCGCCTTGATCGCTTTGAGCAGGAGGGCGTTCGCTTTTTCGAGTCGGTGCGACGCGCTTATTTGGCACGTGCTGAGGCTGCACCTTCACGGTACCGGATTATCGACGCCGGTCAGGCGCTTGCTGCCGTGCAGCAGGATGTTGAAGCACTGATTCCTGACCTGATGGAGCGCCTCGGTGGCTGACGTTCTTCCCTGGCAGGCCGAGCTCTGGCGGCAGCTGGCAGGGCGCACTCAGCATGCTCATGCCTACCTGCTGCATGGTCCGGGCGGTATCGGTAAGCGCTTACTGGCTGAGCAATTGATGGCGCTGCTGCTGTGTCAGCGCCCCGTCAGTGCGAGTGCGTGCGGTAAGTGCAAAGGCTGCCAGTTGCTGGCAGCGCATACGCATCCAGACCATTACATTCTCGAACCGGAGGAGGTCGATAAGGCCATCCGGGTCGATCAGGTGCGCGACCTGGTCGGCTTCGTCACTCAGACGGCGCAGTTGGGCGGACGCAAGGTGATATTGCTGGAGCCAGCCGAGGCGATGAACCTGAATGCGGCCAATGCATTGTTGAAAAGTCTCGAGGAGCCTTCCGGCGATACCGTGCTGCTGCTCATCAGCCATCAGCCCAGCCGTCTGCTGCCGACGATCAAAAGCCGCTGCGTGCAGCAGGCCTGCCCACTGCCGGGGCGCCAGCAGAGTCTTGACTGGCTTGCGGGACAGCTACCGGAGCTGGCATCGGATCTTCGGGAGCAGCTACTGACCTTGGCGGCTGGCTCGCCTTTGGCGGCGCTGAAACTTCACGACCAGAAAGTGCTGGAGCTGCGAGCTTTGGTGGTCGAGGGGGTGAAGAAGCTGCTCAAGCAACAACAGTCACCTAGCCAGCTGGCCGAGGGCTGGAATGCGCTGCCGCTGATTCTGCTGTTCGATTGGTTCTGCGAGTGGGCGCATTTGATCCTGCGTTATCAGATGGCCGGTGATGCAGCGGAGCTCGGTGCTGCCGATATGCAGAAGGTGTTGCAGTACCTTGCGCAGAAATCACCGCAGTCCAAAGTGATGGCGCTGCAGGACTGGCTACTCGAACATCGTCAGAAAGTGCTGGGCAAAGCTAACCTCAACCGTGTGTTGCTTCTCGAAGCGCTACTGGTGCAGTGGGCAACGCTGCCCGGCACGGGCTAGAATCGACTGGAATTTTCGTTAGGAACACCGCATGAGCCTGCCAGCAAATCTTGGACCACGTAATGGCATTCTGTCCTTGACCATCAAGGACAAGTCGGTGCTCTACGCGGCGTTCATGCCCTTCATCAAACATGGCGGATTGTTCATTCCGACCAACAAGAGCTACAAGCTTGGCGATGAGGTATTCATGCTCCTCAACCTGATGGATGAGCCGGAGAAGATTCCGGTTGCAGGCAAGGTGGTCTGGATTACGCCTAAAGGCGCCCAAGGCAGTCGCGCTGCCGGTATTGGCGTGCAGTTCAATGAAGGCGACAGTACGGCGCGCAACAAAATCGAAACCTATTTGGCCGGTGCACTCAAATCGGACCGTCCAACCCACACGATGTAGCGCCCAGGCGACTGGCGCTTGCTCGATGCCTGCAGCTAGCCGCAAGTCTGTTCGTCTTTCCTGATCGTCTGCTATTTGCTCTACAATCGCCCCTTTTTCGCGATAGCAAGTAGTGCCTTTCATGTTGGTAGATTCCCACTGTCACCTTGACCGACTCGACCTGACCGCCCACGACGGCTCACTCGATGCAGCGCTGGACGCTGCTCGATCACGCGGGGTCGGGCACTTCCTCTGTATCGGTGTAAGCGCCGATAACACCGCAGCGGTAAAGGCTTTGGCCGAACGTTATGCTGATGTCGATTGCTCGATCGGCGTCCACCCTCTGGATCTGGAATCGACGAGCCAGCCGGTGCTGGATTGGTTGCTGAGCGAGTTGCAGCATCCGCATGCTGTCGCCATCGGTGAAACGGGGCTGGACTATCACTACGAGCCGGGTGCGGCGCAGATGCAGCAGCAGTCGTTCCGCCTGCACCTCGAAGCTGCTCGGCTCACGGGCAAGCCGGTGATCGTTCATACCCGTGCGGCGCGCGCCGATACGCTGGCATTGCTGCGGGAGGCGTCGCTACCCCAAGCGGGCGTGCTGCATTGTTTCACCGAGGACTGGGAAATGGCCAAGGCGGCGCTTGATCTGGGGTTCTATATCTCGCTCTCTGGAATCGTCACTTTCCGCAACGCCGATGCGCTGCGAGACGTGGCTCGGCAGGTCCCCGCTGATCGTTTGCTGGTCGAAACAGATGCACCTTATCTGGCGCCGATACCGTATCGCGGCAAACCGAACCTGCCGCAGTACGTGCGCGAAGTGGCTGAGTTTCTCGCCGAGCTGCGCGGCGTTTCCTTCGATGCGCTGGCCGAACAGACCACAGCGAATTTCAAAACGCTGTTTCCGCAGGCAAGGGTTGGCGGCTGACGTGGCAGTCGAGCACTCGCTGACTGCATCTTAGGGCGTGTATCGATTGTTTCCCGTTTGCCAGCTCGCATCGGACGCTTTGCGTATCGCGCTGTACCGCTCTATTGACCCCAAGGTGGCGCATGACCGCTGAGACGCTACACACCGGATCGCTCCAACGTGGGCTGAAGAATCGCCATATCCAGCTGATTGCGCTCGGCGGCGCGATTGGCACCGGGTTATTTCTGGGCTCGGCAGGGGTATTGAGAAGCGCTGGGCCGTCGATGATTCTTGGCTACGCGATTGGTGGCTTCATCGCTTTTCTGATCATGCGCCAGCTCGGCGAGATGATCGTCGAGGAGCCGGTTGCAGGTTCCTTCAGCCACTTCGCACACAAGTACGGCGGCGGGTATGCGGGATTTCTTTCCGGCTGGAATTACTGGGTGCTCTACGTTCTGGTAGGCATGGCCGAGCTGACGGCGGTGGGCAAGTACGTGCAGTTCTGGTGGCCCGAGATTCCGACTTGGGCGACAGCCACTGCGTTCTTTGTTCTGATCAATCTGATCAACCTCAGTAACGTCAAAGCCTTTGGTGAAGCCGAGTTCTGGTTCGCCATCGTCAAGGTCGCCGCGATCGTCGGCATGATTCTGCTCGGGCTTTTCCTGCTGGTCAGTGGCCAGGGGGGCGAGCAGGCGAGCATCAGCAATCTTTGGGCGCATGGTGGGTTTTTTCCCAATGGCTTCAGTGGCATGTTGCTAGCCTTGGCGATCATCATGTTTTCCTTTGGCGGCCTTGAGCTGGTTGGCATCACAGCGGCGGAAGCGGCGGACCCGAAAACGGTTATCCCCAAGGCAATCAATCAGGTCGTCTATCGTATTCTGATCTTTTACATAGGCGCCTTGACGGTGCTATTGGCGCTTTATCCCTGGGACGCGCTGCTGCAGACGTTGGGTTCGGCGGGCGATCCCTACAGTGGCAGTCCTTTCGTGCAGATATTTTCGCTGATCGGCAGCGACACGGCTGCGCACCTGCTCAACTTCGTCGTGCTCACCGCGGCGCTGTCGGTCTATAACAGTGGCGTGTATTGCAACAGCCGTATGCTGTACGGCCTGGCAGAGCAGGGCGATGCGCCGCGCAGTCTGATGAAGATCAACGCCCGTGGGGTGCCAGTCCTCGCGGTGGGTGTGTCGGCGTTGGTAACGCTGCTCTGCGTGGCAGTGAACTACCTGTTTCCGCAAGGCGCTCTCGAAGTGCTTATGTCCCTCGCTGTGGCTGCGTTGGTGATCAACTGGGCGATGATCAGTCTTGCGCACCTCAAGTTCCGTCGTGCAATGCAGCGCCAAGGGGTTGAGCCAAGCTTCAAGGCGTTTTGGTTCCCGCTGAGCAATTACCTGTGCCTAGCCTTCGTGGGTGGAATACTGGTCATCATGCTGTGGCTGCCGGGCATTCGCATGTCGGTTTTCGCCATTCCCGTATGGGTTGGCTTCCTTTGGCTGTGCTATCAGCTTCGGGCTCGTCTGCTTGCGAAGGCGATGTAGTGCTTCTCTAGCGGTCATGAGGCAAAAAAAACCCGGTTTCCTGAGAAACCGGGCCAAGACCATTAGGAGTATGAAATCGCAATCCTAGCGACCTCATCTGGCTGGGCAGTGGGGGGATTGCCCGGCCAGTTACTCAAGTATTAGCGCTGTATCTCCACTGTGCAGGCGGATTTGCGCGATTTTTAAACGCATTTGGAATACATGTCTCGCTGGTTGATCGCCGTCAGTGCGCAGCTGTGTCCCGTAACAGGGCAAGCGTTTCTTCGATCACCCGTTCTGGCGTGTAGAAATGCGGCGAGAAGCGGATGCCGCCGCCGCGCAATGCGCAAACTACCTGTGCAGCCTTGAGGCGTTCGAACAGTGCCGCATTCGCCCACCCCTCGAGGCGGAACGCGATAATGCCGGAGCGGCGTTGCGTCTGGCCTGACGACAGGATTTCGATTCCGTTCAGGCCATTGAGCCCTTGAGTCAGCCATTCGATACGCTCATCCAGCGCTTTGGCTACCTGCACCATTCCGACTTCCTCAAGCAGGGATAGACTGGCTTCCAGTGCCATTGCACCCAGCAGGTTCGGGCTGCCGCACTCGAAGCGTCTGGCGCTGCGCGCTGGCTCCCAATCCATGCGGTCGTAGTCGCCAGCGTGTTCCAGCATGTGCCAGCCGTATTCGTGCAGTTTCAGCTGATCGCGCAGGTCGCTACGACAATAGAAAACACCGAGCCCCTCAGGGCCGAGCATCCATTTGTGACCGTCCGCCATGGCGAAGGCGCAGCGGCTTTGCTGTACATCGAAGGGCAGGGCGCCCAACTGCTGAATCGCATCGATGCACAGGAGTACCCCGTGTTGCTCGCAGCCTTCGCCCAGACGCGCCAGATCCAGACGCATGCCGCTGGCGTATTGCACGGCGCTGATCGCCATAAGTCGCACCCGTGGACCACACGCGGCCAGAAGGTCACCCTCGGGATCCTTCCCCTTGAGACTGACCTGAATGACTTCGACGCCTTGTGGCCGCAGCGCCTCCCAAACGACGCGGTTGGACGGAAACTCTTCATCGCTGATAACGATTTGATCCCCGCTTTTCCAGTCCAGTCCGAACGCCACAAATGACAGGGCTTCGGAGGTGTTCTTTACCAGTGCGACATCCGCGCTGGTCGGCGCATTGAGCAGCCGCGTCAGCCGCTGACGCAAGCTGTGTTCCACCTTGAGCCATTGTGGATAGTCGCGCGCACCGAGGGTCGCGTTCTGTTCAGCGAAAGCACTTACCGCCTGTGCGGCTCGGAGAGGCCAGGGCGCGACGGCTGCGTGGTTCAGATATCGCAATCCGACTATTTGAGGAAATTCGTCATTGATTTGAATCATGGATGGATGTTCCGTGCATTTCATGACCGGTTAGGCATAATGGCTGCCTTGATATTCACCTAAGCAGCCTCTTATGCAGAATGAACCTCGTAAGGTCCGCGAATTTCGTCGCCGCGAACAGGAAATCCTCGACACTGCGTTGCAGCTCTTTCTCGATCAAGGAGAGGACAGCGTTACCGTCGAGATGATTGCCGATGCGGTTGGTATCGGCAAAGGCACCATCTACAAGCACTTCAAGTCCAAGGCCGAAATCTATCTGCGGCTGATGCTCGATTACGAGCGCGATCTGAACAAGTTGTTGCACTCGCCTGATCTGGATCGCGACAAGGAAGCGCTTTCGCGTGCTTACTTCGAGTTCCGCATGGGTGACCCACAGCGCTATCGCTTGTTCGACCGTCTCGAAGAGAAAGTAGTCAAAGGCAATCAGGTGCCGGAGATGGTCGAGCAGCTACACAGCATCCGCGCCTCCAATTTCGAACACCTGACTCAGCTAATCAAAGGACGCATCGCCGAAGGCAAACTGGAGGATGTGCCGCCTTACTTCCACTATTGCGCCGCCTGGGCGCTGGTGCACGGAGCCGTGGCGCTGTACCACTCGCCTTTCTGGAGCAACGTGCTGGAGGATCAGGACGGCTTCTTCCAGTTTCTGATGGACATTGGCGTGCGCATGGGCAACAAGCGCAAGCGCGACTGATCCCAAGGCCGAATGACGAAGCAAAAGCAGGGCAGCAATGAGAGCAAGCGAGTTTCCCATCCGTTACATAGAACCGGTGTTCCGCCCGCCCAGCGAAGCGCATTCGTTGATCCTGCCTGTGACCAATGGTTGCTCCTGGAACAACTGTACCTTCTGCGAAATGTATACCGCCGAGCAGAAGCGGTTTCGTGCCCGCAACGAGGCTGAGGTGCTCGAGGAGATCCGCCGTTGTGGCGAGCAGATGATCGTTCAGCGCGTGTTCCTCGCCGACGGCGATGCGTTGGTACTGCCGACCCGACGGCTGTTGACGATCCTCCAGCAGATTCGCCAGTGTCTGCCGGAGGTACAGCGAGTCTCCAGCTATTGCCTGCCTCGCAACCTGCGCAAGAAATCCGTCGCAGAGTTGCGGGAACTGGCTGATGCGGGGCTCGGTATGGCCTATGTCGGCGCCGAGTCTGGGGATGATGAGGTGCTGGCACTGGTCAACAAGGGCGAGACATATGAATCGACCCTCAGTGCGTTGGATAAGCTCGGACAGGCGGGGATCGCGCGTTCGGTGATGATTCTCAACGGCCTAGGTGGCCTTCGGCTCAGCCGCCAGCACGCACGCAATTCTGCTCGATTGATGAATGCGGCACAGCCTGAGTTTCTGTCCACGCTGGTGGTCAGCTTTCCGCAAGGCGAGGCGCGCTTCCGGCACGGGTATGAGGATTTTGAGCCACTGCTTCCGGCGGACCTGTTTCGCGAGTTGGAATGGCTGCTGGAGGATCTCGAATTGAACGACACGGTTTTCCGCAGCGATCACGCGTCCAACTACCTAGTGCTCAAGGGGGTGTTAGGCGCTGATAAGCCGGGCCTGCTGCGTCGTGTGCGAGAAGCCATCGAGGATCCGCGCAATGCCCCACTGCGCGAGGAATGGCAGCGCGGGCTTTAACCCGCCAATTCGAGCTCGGCGATGGGCAGAAAGCTCGATGTGGCGTGGATGCTGCATTGCCTATCGGGTCGCCGGTTTTTCGTCGCCGGCCCCTGGAGGTGAGTTCCATGCGTTTTCTGTTAGGAATGCCGTCCTTGCTGGCAGTACTCATGCTGGCCGGATGCATGAAAGTCAGCGACATGGCCGAGGGTACTCGCTATCACCTTCGCGACGCCGGCGTTCTCGATCATAGCGAAACCCGCCGCACCAGCTCCTGGCGTCTTCAGCCGGACTCTTTTATTTACATCGCGCAGGGCCATTTCGTACCGCCCGGCGATGTGTACCCACGGCCGAACGTCGTGGCTGAAGAGGCCTTCAACGGTTTTGTCGAGTACTTCCCCATGGTTCGTCGCGCTCGAGATCCGCTTGGGCTGGAGGAGGCCATGGGCGAGGCTTCTGCGATTGGGGCCCACTATCTGTTGTATCTGCGTTTTGCGGCGGCGGATGACCGTATCGGTAGTTTTGACGAGCTGAACGATCAGCGCGCGCTGGACCGGCTTGGGGTGGATACCGGTGTGGTGCAGCTGATGCTGGTTGAAACGGGGACGCGTTATTTGGTCGATACGGCTCGCATTCGTAATCGCGGCGGGGTGCTCGGTATCTACGACGCCAAGCCGGAGCAGCTCTTGCGCCCGCCATTGCAGGACTATGCTCGTCGGTTGTTGGGCCTGCCGCGCTGATCGATGTGGCAGTATCGGGGCAGGCGAGTAACGCTGCCATCTGAGGAGGACCGAATGACCGATACAGGCAAGGCTGGAGACCTGCTGGCGCAGCTTTCAGCCGGCGAAACGAAGAAGGGCTTACCACCGGTGCATCTGTGGAACCCCCCATTCTGCGGGGATCTGGACATGCGCATTGCACGCGATGGCACCTGGCATTATCAGGGATCGCCGATCACGCGGACGGCGATGGTGCGCTTGTTCTCCACGGTAATTCGTCGCGATGGCGAGGATTACTTTCTGGTGACGCCGGTCGAGAAGGTTGGCATACAAGTCGAGGACGCGCCCTTCGTTGCAGTTCGCGTGGAGGTGAGCGGGCAGGGTGAAGCACAGCTCCTGCGCTTCATCACCAACGTTGAGGATGAGGTCGAGGCGGGCGAAGAGCACCCGTTGCGGGTGGTCACCGATCCACAGACCCAGGAGCCGGCGCCGTATGTTCATGTGCGCGCCAACCTCGAAGCGCTGATCCACCGCAATGTATTCTATGAGCTTGTGGAACTGGCGGTGCCTGGCGAGGTAAACGGCCAGAGTTGGCTGGGTGTTTGGAGTGGTGGTGTGTTCTTCCCTATAGGTCGTGCCGAATAGGCTTCGACGGTTTCATCTCGGCATGATTGAAAAAGGCTCCCGAGGGAGCCTTTTTTGTTGGTCTTACATGTTGGGGTAGTTCGGCCCGCCGGTACCTTCGGGCGCCACCCAGGTGATGTTCTGCGCCGGGTCCTTGATGTCGCAGGTCTTACAGTGCACGCAGTTCTGCGCGTTGATCTGGAAGCGCTTGCTGCCATCGTCGTTGCTCACGACTTCGTAGACGCCAGCCGGGCAGTAACGCTGTGCCGGCTCGTCGTACATCGGTAGGTTCTTCTCGATCGGAATGCTCGGATCAGCCAGCTTCAGGTGAACCGGCTGCTCTTCCTCGTGGTTGGTGTTGGAGAGGAATACCGAGGAGAGTTTGTCGAAGCTCAGCTTGCCGTCCGGCTTGGGGTACTCGATCTTCTTCGACTCGGCGGCTGTCTTGAGGCAGGCATAGTCCGGTTTGGTGTCGTGCAGCGTGAACGGAATCTTGCCGCCGAAGATGTTCTGGTCGATGAAGTTAAAGGCGCCGCCTTTGATGGTTCCCCACTTGTGAATGGCTGCGCCGAAGTTGCGGCTCTTGTAAAGCTCGTCGTACAGCCAGCTGGACTTGAAGCCTTCTTCGTAAGCGCTCAGTTCGTCGCCGCCTTCACGCCCGGCCAGCAGCGCATCGGCCGCGGCTTCGGCAGCCAGCATGCCGGACTTCATTGCAGTGTGGCTGCCCTTGATTTTCGCGAAATTCAGTGTTCCGGCGTCGCAACCGATCAGTGCACCGCCGTTGAATACCATTTTCGGCAGACAGTTGATGCCGCCTTTGGCGATGGCTCGCGCACCGTAGGAAACGCGCTTGCCGCCTTCCAGGTACTGCTTCACTACCGGGTGATGCTTGTAGCGCTGGAATTCGTCGAACGGCGACAGGTACGGGTTGCTATAGGACAGGTCAACGATAAGGCCAACGACCACCTGATTGTTCTCCAGGTGATAGAGGAACGAACCGCCGGTGTTCTCGTCGTTCAGCGGCCAGCCGGCGGTGTGTACGACCAGGCCCTGCTCATGCTTGGCCGGATCGATGTCCCACAGTTCCTTGATGCCGATGGCGTAGTGCTGCGGGTCGACATTGGCATTGAGCTGGAAACGGTTGATCAGCTGCTTGCCGATGTGGCCGCGGCAGCCTTCGGCAAACAGGGTGTACTTGGCGCGCAATTCCATGCCCGGCGTGTACATGCCTTCCTTCGGATTGCCTTCGCGGTCGACACCGAGGTCGCCGGTCAGGATGCCGCGGACGATACCGTTCTCGTCGATCAGCGCTTCCTGGGCGGCGAATCCCGGGTAGATCTCGACACCCAGGTTCTCGGCCTGCTGGGCGAGCCAGCGGCACAGATTACCCAGAGAAATGATGTAGTTGCCTTCGTTGTGCATGGTCTTGGGGACCAAGGCATTGGGCAGCTTGGAGGCGGCATCGGCGCTCTTGAGCAGGTAGATGTCGTCACGCTTGACCGGCGTGTTGAGTGGGGCGCCGAGCTCCTTCCAGTCGGGGAACAATTCGTTGAGCGCGCGCGGCTCGAAAACTGCGCCGGATAGAATGTGGGCACCTACTTCGGAGCCTTTCTCAACGACGCATACACTGATTTCCTGACCAGCGTCGGCGGCTCTCTGCTTCAGTCGGCAGGCTGCGGATAGGCCTGCAGGGCCGGCGCCGACGATGACAACGTCGAATTCCATGTATTCGCGTTCCATTGGGCTTTCTCCTACTCAGGGCTTGGTTGTTATATAAGTGATGGAGGGCTGTGATCGGTCCCTGACCGAGCCGGGCCGGCGCATTATATATAGACGCTCGAATCGGTCCAATACAAACGTTTGTTTGAATTTTCTGGAAGCCTGTTAGAATCGGCCGAACCGCGCCGTTATGACGGGTCATATGCGTTGTTGACCCCGTCCGCGGCCTGCGGTCAAGATACGGACGGTTTGCACTCGCCGAACAGGGCAGCGGCTATGAAACCCAAGCCACGAGCAAGGCTCGGTTCGCCTCGGCGGAATTCTATTCACCGGAGAGTAACGAGGAATCCATGAAGGTTCTTGTAGCTGTCAAACGAGTGGTCGATTACAACGTCAAGGTTCGCGTCAAGGCGGACAACTCAGGCGTTGACCTCGCCAACGTCAAGATGTCGATGAATCCCTTCTGCGAAATTGCCGTGGAAGAAGCTGTTCGCCTGAAAGAGAAGGGCGTGGCGAGCGAAATCGTTGTCGTCTCCATCGGCCCGACCGCTGCCCAGGAGCAGCTGCGCACCGCGCTGGCGCTGGGCGCCGATCGCGCCGTGCTGGTCGAGTCCACTGATGAGCTTAACTCCCTGGCCGTCGCCAAGCTTCTGAAGGCCGTGGTCGACAAGGAGCAGCCGCAGTTGGTCATCCTCGGCAAGCAGGCCATCGACAGCGATAACAATCAGACCGGGCAAATGCTCGGCGCATTGACTGGTTACGCCCAGGGCACCTTCGCCTCCAAGGTGGAAGTGACTGGCGACAAAGTCAACGTGACCCGCGAAATCGATGGCGGCCTGCAGACTGTTGCGCTGAGCCTGCCGGCGATCGTCACCACAGACCTGCGTCTGAACGAGCCGCGCTATGCGTCGTTGCCGAACATCATGAAGGCCAAGAAGAAGCCGCTGGAAGTGCTGACTCCCGATGCACTGGGCGTTACCACCACTTCTACCGTAAAGACCCTGAAAGTCGAAGCGCCGGCAGCCCGTAGCGCCGGTATCAAGGTCAAGTCCGTGGCTGAACTGGTCGAGAAACTGAAGAACGAGGCGAAGGTAATCTAAATGACTATCCTGGTTATCGCTGAACACAACAATGCCGTCCTCGCGGCAGCTACCCTGAACACCGTCGCCGCGGCGAAAGCTATCGGTGGCGACATCCACGTGCTGGTAGCCGGCAGCGGCTGTGGTGCCATCGGCGAAGCAGCCGCGCAGATCGAAGGCGTGGCCAAGGTACTGGTCGCCGACGATGCGGCTTACGCCAATCAGTTGCCGGAAAACGTCGCGCCGCTGATCGCTGACCTGGCGAAGAACTACAGCCACGTGCTGGCGGCTGCCACCACCAATGGCAAGAACTTCCTGCCGCGCGTTGCCGCCCAGTTGGACGTCGACCAGATCTCCGAGATCATCGCTGTCGAAAGCCCTGATACCTTCAAGCGCCCGATCTACGCTGGTAACGCCATCGCTACCGTGCAGTCCAGCGCCGCGATCAAGGTCATCACCGTACGCGCCACCGGCTTCGATGCTGTTAATGGTACCGGCGGTTCGGCTGCGGTCGAGCAGATCTCCGGTACCGGTGATGCCGGCAAATCCGCCTTCGTTGGCGAAGAGCTGGCCAAGTCGGATCGCCCTGAGCTGACCGCTGCCAAGATCGTCGTTTCCGGCGGCCGTGGCATGCAGAACGGTGACAACTTCAAGCATCTGTACTCGCTGGCCGACAAGCTCGGCGCGGCAGTGGGCGCGTCCCGTGCCGCAGTCGATGCCGGCTTTGTGCCGAACGACATGCAGGTCGGCCAGACCGGCAAGATCGTAGCGCCGCAGCTGTACATCGCCGTCGGTATCTCCGGTGCCATCCAGCATCTGGCGGGCATGAAGGACTCCAAGGTGATCGTCGCGATCAACAAGGACGAGGAAGCGCCGATCTTCCAGGTTGCCGATTACGGCCTGGTAGGCGATCTGTTCGAGATCGTGCCGGAGCTTGAAAAGCTCGTCTGAGGTCGTCTGCTGTTGAAGGAACCCGCTCATGTAGCGGGTTTTTTCATGGGCGACCGTTAGGGTCGCCGGTGTAAGATCGGTGGGCCAGAATCGGCATTTCTTCACCGTGGCGCAATAAAGGGGATATTCATGCGTTTTGCTTTTCCGTTAAGGTCGGCGTTGATTGCGCTGGTGTTGGCCACGCCATTCACCGCAATGGCGGCGGGAAAATGCGATCGCCTAGTCGCCACTGGTGCGTCGGATAACCCCCCGTTTCTGTGGCGTGATCCGCAGAACCCCAAGCGTCTTGTCGGTGCCAATGCCGATCTGCTTGCCCAGATTGCCGATTCACTCGATCTGAAGCTGGATCTGCTCTACACGGGCGATCGGTCCAAGGCGATCGAGGAAGTTCGCAGTGGTCGGGTCGACGTACTTGCTGATGCAACTCTGACGGTGCAGCGGCTCGAAGAACTGGATTTTGTGCATCCGGCCATCTTGCAATTGCAGACGGTGGCCTGGGTGCGCAACGAGCCAGGTTTTTTCTATTCCAGCCGCGAAGATCTGCGCGGTCAGCGCGGCATGATCGTCTCCGCCAGCCGTTTCGGTAGTGAGTTCGACGCCTTTGCCAAGGCCAATCTCCAGTTGCAGCAGGTCACCGGCTTCAAACAGGGGTTGCAAAAACTCGTGGCAGGTAATGGCGACTATCTCCTGAGCGAGCGCTACCGCACTGTTGCTGAAGTGGATGCGCTTGGGTTGTTGGACAAGGTCCAGCGTCTCGATCCGCCGGTGGTCGCGAGGGATATGCACCTGGCCATCTCTCATAATTCGGCATGCAACGACCCCTGGCTGCGCGGACAGTTAGCGCGAAAAATGACAGAATTGCGCGCCGCCGGCGTGCCGGAGCAACTGGTGGCGCATAACCTGACGGTCTGGAAGAACCAGCAGTCAGAGCGAGCAAGCGTCTCGAAAAAGTAGGATTTTCCGTGTTGATGCGATTTCTTCCCGTCCCTGTACTGATGCTGCTTGTTACCAGCGGCTGTGCCAGTGATCCCGCGCCGATAGAGCAGTTGCGTCTGAGCGAGCAGGCCGTGGCTCAGGCGCGTTCTATGGATGCGTCACCAGCTTACGAGGAGTTGTTGCTGGCCGAGAGCAAGCTGAGCGAGGCCCGTGCCGCGCTGGATGCCGGCGATAATCGTCAGGCCCGCATGCTCGCCGAACAGGCTGAGCTCGATGCGCGTCTGGCCGAGGCCAGGGTTCTGAAGGATAAGCGTCAGGCGCAGATCGATGATCTCAATCTGCGCATTCAGCGCCTGCGACAACAGTTGGGAGAGCAGCGGTGAGAGGCGGATTCGCTATAACCATGGTTGGGCTGCTGTTGGCCGGCTGCTCCACGCCTGAAACCGAGCGTGAGCTTGGCGAAGCGTCTGCTGCACTGCAGCGCATCCAGGCCGATAGTGCCGTTCAGCGCAGCGCGCCGAAGGATCTGCAGCGGGCCATTGAAACGCTGCAGCGGGCCGAACGCTTCAACGAATACTGGGGCGGCGGCGCCGACGCGCGCCATTACGCTTACCTAAGCCGGCGCTACAGCGAGATTGCCGCGCAACAGGGTGAGTTGTCGCAGCATCAGGAGCAAGTAGCGCGTCTGGAGATGGAGCGTGACAGGGCTCGGCGCATGCTGCAGGACGCCAGACTGATGACCGCCGAGCAGCAGGGCCGCTGGCTGGAGGATCAGATGATGAGCCTGGCCGCGAGTGAGACCGATCGTGGCTTGGTCATGACGCTGGGCGATGTCCTGTTTCACGCTGGCAGCGCCAACCTCAGCAGTTCCGCCAATCGTACCTTGCTCAAGCTCGTGCATTTTCTTCAGCTCAATCCGCAGCGCAAGGTGCGTATCGAGGGCTACAGCGATAGTCGCGGTGATCCGCAGGCAAATCTCGCGCTGTCCCGAGCGCGGGCGCAGACGGTTGCCGATCTGTTGGTAAATCTCGGTATTGGCGCTGAGCGGGTGGAGGTGCGCGGCTACGGCGAGCGCTTCGCTGTCGCTGAAAACGCCTCGGCGCGCGGTCGCGCTCAGAATCGGCGGGTAGAGATCCTGTTTTCCGATGCTGACGGAAATCTCGGGCCTGACCGTTAGATGCGGAACCTTGAATAGACTGTTTCGGCGACACGCAGCATAACTGTATTGGTTGGCTTCTCCGTCAGTACGCTACTGTTACGGTTCAGTTGGCAGGAGACCGGCGAGATGACCAATCTGTTGCTCTATCAGCGCATTGCCCAACAGCTCGCCGAGGATATTCGGCGCGGTGTATATCGACCTGGTGAGCGCGTGCCCTCGGTACGCAAGATGAGCCGGCAGCTTAGCGTTAGCCACGCCACGGTGTTGCAGGCGTATGCCAATCTCGAAGACCAGGGGATGATCCGCGCACGGCCGCAGTCCGGTTTCTATGTCCACCAGACACCTGTGCTTACCGCGCCTACACCGGATATCGCTCAGGTTGAACGACCGACGCTGGTTACCCGCAGCAGCATCATCAATCAGGTGCTCAGTGAGTCCCGGCGCGACGGGCTGATCCCCTTGGGCGCCGCTGTTCCCCATGTCGATTACCTGCCCGTTCGGGCCCTGCATCAACAGCTTGCGAAGGTCACTCGCTTCCAGAGCCCGCGGGCGTTCAGCTACATGTTCAGCCCAGGCTATGAACCACTTCGGCGTCAGGTTGCAATTCGCATGCGCGATGCCGGAGTGGTGGTTGACCCCGGTGAGATCGTTATCACCCATGGTTGTGTCGATGCGCTGCAGATGGCCTTGCGCGTGTTGACCAAGCCGGGCGATCTGATTGCCGCTGAGTCGCCGACTTACTACGGGCTACTGCAGCTTGCAGATCTGCTCGGGCTTAAAGTCATCGAAATACCGAGCGATCCTGATACCGGCATGAGCCTTGAGGCGCTGCAGTTGGCCGCGGGGCAATGGCCGATCAAGGCGCTGGTGCTAACTGCCCGCCTAAGCAATCCCTTGGGCGTGAGCATGCCCGATTATCGGCAGAAGCAGCTGTTGAACCTGGCGGCGCGGTTCGATATCCAAATTATTGAGGACGATATATACGGGGAGCTGGTGTTCGATCAGGACCAGTACAAGGCGCTCAAGTCCAATGATCGGGACGGGCGCGTCATTTACTGTTCCAGCTTCTCCAAAACGCTGTCGCCTGGCGTGCGCATCGGCTGGATCATTGCGGGGCGCCACCAGCCGGAGATCGAACGTTTGCAGACGTTCAGTACCCATTCAGCATGTAGTGTTACCCAGATGGGTGTTGCAGCCTATCTGGAGAACGGAGGCTACGACCGACATCTGCGTGCTATTCGGCAGGAGTATCGTAAGAACCTCAGTGCCTTTCAGCTGGCGGTACAACGTTACTTCCCCGAAGGCACTCAAATGACGAGGCCGAAAGGAAATTTCATTCTCTGGGTCAGCCTGCCAGTACGGGTCAATACTCAGGATCTGCACGTGCGTGCGCTGGAGCAGGGAATCAGCATTGCGCCAGGGCTGATATTCAGTAACACCGAACAGTTCAACCATTGCATCCGACTCAATTGTGGGCTGCCCTGGAATCATGAGACCGAACGAGCGCTGCGTACGCTCGGACAGCTGGCGTCGGAGCTTTGTGGAGCTGCCCAGTAGGGCTCCCGACACGAAGTCGCCGTGAGGAATGATCTAGATGCGAAGGCCGCTGCTGCTGTTGTTGGTGTTGCTGTCGTTGGCCACGTTAGGCGGATGCGGGGAGGATGATGAGGTGACCTCGGAGTCCGAGCACCCACCTGTGCTGATCGAGGAACCATCATTGCCTCCGGTCGAGGCTGAGCCTGCCGAGGAGCCCCCGGATCTCGAGATCGAGCTGGCACCAATCGAGGAAGACGTGGATGGCGAGCCGCCGGAGCTGCAGATCAGTATTCCCGAGCCTGAGCCCAAGCCGGCGGTTAAACCTGCTCCAGTCAAACGGCCTGCCGAAAAGAAGGCGGCTGAGGTTGAGCTTTCCGCCCCGGAACTTGACCTTCGCCTGCCGGAGGAACTGGCTGCAGAGCTGATGCCAGCCCCCGGCGGCGAGCCTGTTCGGCTGTTGCCGCCGCTTTTCGATCCAACCAGATCATCAAAATCCATGCAGGTCGACGGCCGTCTGATTCCCAGTGAAGACAATGACGAAGGGCTGATCGACGGTGCAGAAATTCGCTTCGAATTCAAGCGCTAAGCCCCGGCCGGCCCCGGCGCAGTTGGCATCTGGCGCTTAGCGCTGGCCCATCGCAGCGCAGAACAATCCATGCAGCTCGTGGGCGGGCAAGGGGTAGCTCATATGGAACCCCTGCACTTCCGTGCAGCCATCATCGGTCAGCAGGCGCAGCTGTTCTTCCGTCTCCACGCCCTCGGCCGTAACGCACATCCGCAGGCCGCGACCTAGCTCGATCAGCGCGCGCACGATCGAATGATCTTCCGACGACTGCCCAATACCGGCAACAAAGCTGTTGTCGATCTTGATCACGTCGAAAGGGTAGTGGCGCAGGTTCGTCAGCGAGGAGTAACCGGTGCCGAAATCATCCACCGCCAGGCGCACGCCGAGTGCCTTGATACGGTCGAGCAGCTCCAGCGTGCTCTGGGTTTCGCGCAATAGCGCGCTTTCGGTGATTTCCAGTTCGAGCCTTTCGCCCGTCAAGGCGTTCTCGTCGAGCGCACGGGCTATTTCGTCGAGCAACCGGTCGTCATGCAACTGCAGCGGCGACAGGTTCACCGATACGACCAAATGGCTTGGCCACATTGCCGCCTGCCTACAGGCCTGATGCAGCACCCAGCGCCCGAGCGGAATGATCATCCCGGTTTCCTCTGCCAACGGAATGAAATGTTCCGGGAGCAGCATGCCGCGCTCTGGATGATGCCAGCGTAAAAGGGCTTCAGCGCCCACGATCTGCATGCCCTGGCTCAGGTAGCGTGGCTGGTAGTGAACTTCCAACTGTTGTTCGGCTATTGCGATACGCAGTTCGTCTTCGCGTCGCAGGCGCTCGTGCAGGCGCTGGTCCATTTCCTCGCCGTAGGCGCGCCAGGTTCCTCGTCCGGCGTCCTTGGCCTGATACAGCGCAATGTCTGCGCATCGCAGCAGCTCGTTGGCCTGAGAGGCATCGTCAGGTGCTAGCGCCACACCGATGCTGGCGCCGATGCTGATTTGCTGGTCCTCGTAGATGAAAGGTTCGCTGATCGCCTCGATGATGCGTTTGCAAAGGTGGTCAATATCAGTGGTTCCGCTGATCCGATGAAGCGCGACGACAAATTCGTCGCCGCCCAGCCGCGCCACGAGGTCGCCGTCGCGGGTGTGCTGGCGCAGGCGTGACGCTACACCGATCAAGACCTCATCGCCGGCCGCATGGCCAAGGGTGTCGTTCACCGGCTTGAAACGGTCGAGATCAATGTAGAGCAATGTCAGAGTCGAGCCGCTACGCGGTGACGTCAGGTTCTGTTCGAGGTAGTCGCGCAGGCGGCTGCGGTTGGGCAACCCTGTCAGTGCGTCATGCTGGGAGAGGTATTGAACTCGGGCTTGGGCCTTCGTTTCTTCGGTAATGTCGCTGGCGGTTCCGCGAAAGCCGAGCAGCTTGCCGTCGTGATGGATGGCACGCGCAGCCAGGCGGCAGTAGCGCTCACAGCCGTCAGCTGCTCGGTAACTGCTGCGTAAGGGCATGAGCTGCGGTGCTTCCAGCCAGTTCTTTAGCGCGGCGCTGTCGGAAATCAGCAGCTCCAACAATGGCCGCCCCAGCCACTGCCCAGGTTCATGCCCGGTTATTTGCCGGAAGCGATTGGACAGGAAGGTCAGCCGAGCCTGCTCATCGGTCTCCCAGATCCAGTCGGAAGAGGCTTCCGCGACGTCGCGAAAACGCTCTTCGCTCGCAGCCAGCGCTCCCCGGCTGGCAGCAAGCCGTGCATAGCTGACATCCAGTAGTTGCATCAAGCGCAGGGCGTGGCGGATAAGCAGCCAGGCGAGCAGCCCCAAGCCAAGCGCCACGGCTGCCAGCACAGGCAGCGTAACCCACAACAGCAGGCGGCCAGGCTGTGCTGCGGTCCAAGTGAGTTGAACGGGCGAACCATCCTCCATGGCCAGCTGAAGAATCGGACCATCGATTTCAACAGACTTGGGGGCCAGACGCAGCTGGTCGATTGCGTACTGTTCGCCGAGGTCTTCCAGTCGCTGGGCATCCAGCAGATCGACGAACAAGAGCGTGGATGCCGGTCCTTCATCTTCTTCCAGATTGGTGCCCCCGGTAGTCAGCACGGCAGCGGCGACCAACGCAGGCATATCCTCGACCCATAGCAGAGAGGAAACGCCTGCTTCTTCTTCTGCCACGGCGCGCGCGCGCTCCAGCAGCTCAGGCAGGCCATGTTGCACGTACCGAGAGGCGTCGACCGCCTGCAGTTTTCCGCGAATTACCGAGTAGCTGATGTCGCCTGTGGGGGTAACTACCAGCACCGCGTCGTAGCCGAAGTCCTTGTAGAGCGATGGGCCGAGATTGGCTTGGCTGAAGGCCCAGTCGACATCGATCCGTGTGTTGAGATGAGCGTAGGCATCGCCCCAGAAGGCGTAATCGGCGATGGATCGTTTTATCCAGTCGTGCTGTGCCTGCAGTGCCTTGCTGGTAAGAAAATGGCTCTGCTGCAAAGCGTTTTGATCGATTCGCCGGGCGATGTGCACTACCGCCAAGGCAGCCACGACGAGTGCGAGTACCAGTAGCGCGACCATTCCGGGCAGGATGCGACGAGCAAAGATGATTTTGGCCTCCGGCTTTGCCGGGCCATCTTCAGAGGAGAGGGTGTGCATGAGGAGAATCCTGACCAGAACGGCGGCGCGGCATGGTGCCACTGCCGATCAGCGAAAGCATCTCGAGAGCCAGCGTCGGAACTCGGCGTTAGCGCCTGTCACGCTCCTTGGCATCTTGGGCGTCAGCCTCAGCGTTACGCTGTGCGATGCGCTGTTTCTGTTCCTCGGTCAAAGGAATTTTGCGGGCTGTGGAGCGTAACAGCAGCAGGCTGCTGACGATCGAGCCTAGTGCGACGACCAGAATCAGCCAGAAATACCAAGGCATTTTCTTCCTCCAAACGGGCAGTTAAGTGACCAGAGCCGACAGACTGCACTGTACGTGGGTTGCATCTCACCGGTCACCTGGTTCGGTCATGACAGTCCCCAGTTTTTGACCATGCTGGCGGGCTTTCGTCCCTGGCCAAATTTTCTGCGACAATGCGCGCCGACTTTTCCGAGGACGTGTCATGACCTGCCAGACTCCGATCATCGTAGCGCTCGACTTCCCATCCCGCGATGCCGCGTTGGCTTTGGCGAAGCAGCTCGATCCCTCGCTTTGCCGCGTCAAGGTCGGCAAGGAGCTGTTCACGCGCTGTGGTCCGGCGGTGGTTGAGGCGTTGCACGGGATGGGTTTCGAGGTATTTCTCGACCTCAAGTTTCACGACATTCCCAACACCACCGCAATGGCGGTTAAGGCAGCTGCGGAGCTGGGCGTGTGGATGGTCAACGTGCACTGCTCCGGTGGGCTCCGGATGATGTCAGCATGCCGCGAGGTGCTCGATAGCATTGCCGGTCCTGCGCCGCTGCTGATCGGTGTGACCGTGCTTACCAGCATGGAGCAAGGCGACCTCGCCGGTATCGGTCTGGATATCGCACCGCAGGAGCAGGTGCTCCGATTGGCCGGGCTGGCTGCGCAAGCAGGCCTCGATGGCCTGGTGTGTTCGGCTCAGGAAGCGGTGCCGCTCAAGACGCAGTTCCCCGCGTTGCAGCTGGTGACCCCGGGTATTCGGCCTGCTGGCAGTGCTCTGGATGACCAGCGCCGTATTCTGACTCCGGCCCAGGCCATGGCTGCGGGCTCCGACTATCTGGTGATCGGTCGCCCGATCGCTCAGGCCGCCGATCCGGCGCAAGCGCTGGCAGCCGTGGTGGCCGAGCTGGCATGACGAAAAAAGGCTGGGCCTAACGGCGCAGCCCTTTTTACTGAAGCGCGCAGCTGATTAGCTGACCTTGAGCACCAGCTTGCCGAAGTTGCCGCCAGTGAACAGCTTCATCAGCGTGTCGGGAAAGGTCTGCAGTCCCTCGATGATGTCTTCCTTGCTCTTCAGCTGTCCGCTGGAGAGCCACTCGGCCATGTCGCTCATCGCCTCGGGGTAGCGCGAGACATAGTCGGTCACCACCATGCCCTCCATTCGTGCACGATTGACCAGCAGCGACAGGTAGTTGGATGGGCCCTTCACCGCCTCTTTGTTGTTGTACTGGCTGATGGCGCCGCAGATCACCACCCGTGCTCCGACGCTGATGCGCGGCAGCACCGTATCCAGAATGTCCCCGCCGACGTTGTCGAAGAACACATCCACACCTTTTGGGCATTCGCGCTTCAGGCCGGCGGCCAGGTCTTCATTCTTGTAGTCGATTGCGCCATCGAAGCCGAGCTTCTCGGTCAGGAAGCGACACTTGTCCGCGCCACCGGCGATACCTACTACGCGACAGCCTTTGATCTTGGCGATCTGCCCGGCGATGCTGCCGACCGCGCCTGCTGCGCCGGAAATCACCACCGTCTCGCCGGCCTTGGGCTGGCCCACTGCGAGCAGGGCGAAGTAGGCGGTCATGCCGGTCATCCCCAGCGCCGAGAGGTAGCGGGGCAGCGGCGCCTGCTGCGGGTCGACCTTGTAGAAGCCCTTCGGCTCGCCGAGATAGTAGGCCTGCACGCCGAGCGCACCGTTCACATAGTCGCCTTCCTTGAAGTTCGGGTGCTGCGAGGCGATCACTTTACCGACGCCTAGCGCGCGCATCACCTCGCCGATACCCACCGGCGGAATATAGGACTTGGCGTCGTTCATCCAACCGCGCATCGCAGGGTCAATGGAGAGGTACTCGACTTTGACCAAAATCTGATTAGGGCCAGGCTCGCTCACCGGCTTCTCGACATAGTCGAAGGTTTCCCGGGTCGGCGCACCGATTGGCCGCTGGGCTAGCAGGAATTGCTGGTTGAGCAGGGTCATGAAATAAGCCTCGTGTTTGCGAAAGGTTTGGTTTAGCCCGACCAGCGCCGCGCCGCAAGGTACGTCAGGGGGCTGGAATGAATGGGCATCCAGTTCGGTGATATGACAGCAGCGGCGGTTAAATGCGCGGGCACATAGCGGTATAAGTTCGACCGGGATGCCTTATGCGGTCATTTCGCAAGCACAAGGTGAGTCGAATTCTTCAGGAAGAACACTTATGAGCATGACATTCTCCGGGCAGGTCGCTCTGGTTACCGGTGCAGCAGCAGGAATCGGCCGCGCCACGGCACAGGCATTCGCCGAGCAGGGTCTCAAGGTCGTGCTAGCCGACATCGACGAAGCGGGTATCCGTGACGGCGCTGAAAGCATTCGTGCCGCTGGCGGTGAGGCGATCGCCGTGCGCTGCGACGTGACGCGAGACGAAGAGGTCAAGGCGCTGATCGAACAGACGTTGGCGCACTACGGTCGGCTCGATTACGCGTTCAACAATGCGGGCATCGAGATCGAGCAGGGAAGGCTAGCCGAGGGTAGCGAGGCCGAGTTCGACGCGATCATGGGCGTCAACGTCAAGGGCGTCTGGTTGTGCATGAAGCACCAGCTGCCGGTCATGTTGGCGCAAGGTGGTGGCGCCATCGTCAACACCGCCTCGGTCGCGGGCCTGGGCGCCGCGCCGAAGATGAGCATTTATGCGGCGTCCAAGCATGCAGTGATCGGCCTGACCAAGTCGGCGGCGATCGAGTACGCGAAAAAGAAGATCCGTGTGAATGCGGTGTGTCCGGCGGTGATCGACACCGACATGTTCCGTCGCGCCTACGAGGCCGATCCGCGCAAGGCTGAGTTTGCCGCGGCGATGCACCCGGTGGGCCGGATTGGGAAGGTTGGGGAGATCGCAACAGCGGTGTTGTATCTGTGCTGCGATGGCGCCGCGTTTACCACCGGCCAAGCGCTGGCGGTGGATGGCGGGGCAACGGCGATCTAACGGCGAGCCCGGCGCTGTCTAGCCGGGCACTATTTGCTGCGTCGCTCAGGTGCGGCTGCGCAGAATGACCAACGTGATAACGCCTGCGATCAATCCCCAGAGCGCTGCTCCGATGCCGAACAGCGTCAACCCCGACGCCGTGACCATGAAGGTGATCAGCGCCGCCTCACGTTCGTTGGGTTGCTGCATGGCCTGGGTTAGCCCCGAGCCTATGGAGCCAAGCAGTGCCAGTGCCGCAACGGATAACACCAGCGCCGCCGGAAAGGCGGCAAACAGCGCCGCCAGAGTCGCGCCGAAGATGCCGGCGATGCCGTAGAAGACTCCGCACCACGCCGCAGCGGTATATCGTTTTTGCGGGTCGGGATGGGCTTCGGGCCCCGCGCAGATGGCCATGGTTATTGCCGCCAAGTGGATGCCGTGGGACCCGAACGGCGCCAGCAGCACCGAGGCGATGCCTGTGGTCGAGATCAATGGCGAAGCCGGCACCTGGTAACCCTCGGCGCGCAGCACCGCGAGGCCTGGCATGTTCTGCGAGGCCATGGCGATGACGAATAGCGGAATGCCGATGCTGAAAATCGCCGCGAAAGAGAGTGCAGGCGTCGTCCATACCGGTACTGCCACCTGTAGGCTGAAGCGTTGGAAATCCAGCAACCCGGAAACGCCGGCGATCAGGCATCCGACCAGCAACGCGGCGAATACGGCGTAGCGAGGCTGCAGCCGCTTGGCCAGCAGATAGCTGAAGAACATACCGAGTACCAGCACCGGCTGGACCTCAACGGCGCGAAAGATCTCGATTCCTATATTGAACAGCACGCCGGCCAACAGCGCGGCGGCCAGCGATGCCGGCACTCGCCGCATCAGGCGATCGAAGCTGCCTGTCAGGCCGCACAGGGCAATCAGCGCGGACGCGAATATGAAGGCACCGATTGCTTCGGCGTACGGCACGCCAGGCAAGCTGGTGATCAGCAGGGCCGCGCCCGGGGTCGACCAAGCCACCACTACCGGGGTGCGGTAACGCAGCGACAAACCGATACTGCAGATCGCCATGCCGATCGACAGCGCCCAGATCCAGGACGAAATCTGCGCCGCGCTCAGACCTGCCGCCTGACCGGCCTGAAACATCAGCACCAGCGAGCTGGTATAGCCGGTGAGCATGGCGATGAAGCCGGCCACGACGGTTGAGGGCGAGCTGTCGCTCAGTGGGCGCAGGGCGGTACGGCCGATCTCATTCATTCTTGCTTTCTACTTATTGAAATGTGTGGCGGGCTGCTGGTGCCGGGCCCCGTACAAGCCTATTGCCTCGCATGGCGATGCGTCCCGGTACAGCAGCACACGCATTAAACATAACAGTCGAGCCGGACACGAAATGCAGATCATCGCCATGCGCGATCGTTGAATCCCGTTCTGGCACCCTTGTTGCTATCTAGTTATTGCCTGCCGCGATGCGTCAAAAAAACCGCGGCTGTTGGAGGATTAGATGAGTCAGGGTGTTCAATTCAATCGCTTGATGCTGGAAATGCGGGCCATGCAGACCGATGCAATGGCGCGCGTCAAGCCGGAGGTAAAGACCCAAGAGGTCGGCGCTCCGAGCTTCTCCGACATGCTTGGCCAGGCGGTGAACAAGGTGCACGAAACCCAGCAAGTTTCGAACCAGCTGTCATCTGCCTTCGAAATGGGGCAAGGCGGCATTGACCTGACCGAAGTGATGATCGCTTCCCAGAAGGCTAGCGTTTCCTTTCAAGCCATGACCCAGGTTCGCAACAAACTGGTTCAAGCTTATCAAGACATCATGCAGATGCCGGTTTGAGGCGGATTGAATCATGGCTGAAGCGTTGAGCAACGTTCCGGTGCCGGCTACCTCCGAGGGTGCGAAGAAGCCCTTCCTGGGCCTGTCCTTCCTGGAAAACCTGTCTGATATGTCCATGCTGCGGCAGGTCGGCCTGTTGGTCGGTCTGGCAGCAAGTGTGGCGATCGGTTTTGCCGTGGTGCTCTGGTCACAGCAGCCAGATTACCGCCCGCTGCTGGGCAGTCTGGCGGGGATGGATGCCAACCAGGTAATGGAAACCCTCGCGTCCGCAGATATCACCTACACCGTCGAACCCAACTCCGGCGCACTGTTGGTGAAGGCCAATGATCTTGCGCGCGCTCGCTTGAAGCTTGCCAGCGCCGGTATCGGCCCGGCCGACAGCAATATCGGTTTTGAAATTCTCGACAAAGATCAAGGGCTCGGCACAAGCCAGTTCATGGAGGCGACCCGCTACCGCCGTGGCCTCGAAGGCGAATTGGGTCGCACCATCTCCAGCCTCAACAACGTCAAGGGCGCCCGTGTGCACCTGGCGATCCCGAAGAGTTCGGTATTCGTGCGTGACGAACGCAAGCCTAGCGCTTCGGTTCTGGTGGAGCTTTACCCAGGCCGTGCGCTGGAGCCGAGTCAGGTGATGGCGATCATCAATTTGGTCGCAACCAGCGTCCCGGAGCTGGGCAAATCGCAGATCACCGTGGTGGACCAGAAGGGCAATCTGCTATCCGACCAGCAGGAGCTCACCGAGCTGAGCATGGCCGGCAAGCAGTTCGACTACAGCCGTCGCATGGAAAGCCTCTATACCCAGCGCGTGCACAACATCCTGCAGCCGGTGCTCGGTAGTGGCCGCTACAAGGCCGAAGTTTCGGCGGATGTGGATTTCAGCGCGGTGGAGTCCACCTCGGAAACCTTCAATCCTGACCAGCCTGCGCTACGCAGCGAGCAGAGCGTCAATGAGCAGCGCCAGAGCAGCGTATCGCCGCAGGGCGTGCCTGGCGCGCTGAGCAATCAGCCACCTGGGCCGGCCGCTGCGCCTGAGCAGGCCAATCAGGCTGCCGCTGCTGCTGGTGCCGTGGCGCCTGGTCAACCGCTGCTGGACGCCAACGGTCAACAGGTCATGGACCCGGCGACCGGCCAGCCGATGCTTGCCCCTTTCCCGGCCGACAAGCGTGAGCAGGCCACACGTAACTACGAGCTCGATCGTTCCATCAGCTATACCAAACAACAGCAAGGTCGCCTTCGCCGGTTGTCGGTAGCGGTGGTGGTCGACGATCAGGTGACGCTCAATGCTGCTGGCGAAGTGGTGCGTGTGCCGTGGAATGCCGATGATCTGGCACGCTTCACCCGCCTGGTGCAGGACTCGGTGGGCTTCGACGCCAGTCGCGGAGACAGCGTCAGCGTGATCAACACGGCGTTCGTTGCCGACAGCTTTAGCGAGACGTTCGAGGAGATCCCGTTCTATTCGCAGCCGTGGTTCTGGGATGTCGTCAAACAGGTGCTCGGTGTGCTGTTCATTCTGGTGCTGGTGTTCGGCGTGCTGCGCCCAGTGCTCAAGAATCTCACCAACCCATCCAGCGGCAAGGAGCTGCAGGTCGCCAATGGCTCCGGCGAGCTGGGCGACGATGACGGGTTGGAGTCGGGACTGGCCAGTGATCGGGTTAGCCTGAGTGGTCCGCAGAACATCCTGCTACCAAGCCCCAGCGAGGGATATGAAGCCCAGCTGAACGCGATCAAGAACCTGGTGGCCGATGACCCGGGACGGGTAGCCCAGGTCGTGAAAGAGTGGATCAACGACGATGAGTGACAATCGAGTTCAAGCCAAGCTCAGCAAGGTCGACAAGGCCGCCATTCTGTTGCTCTCGCTGGGGGAAACCGACGCTGCGCAGGTGCTGCGTCACCTGGGGCCGAAGGAGGTACAGCGTGTCGGTACCGCCATGGCGCAGATGCGTAACGTGCAGAAGGCGCAGATCGAACAGGTGATGAGCGAGTTCGTCGAAATCGTTGGCGACCAGACCAGTCTGGGCGTCGGCTCTGATGGCTATATCCGCAAGATGCTCACCCAGGCGCTGGGCGAAGACAAGGCCGGTGGCCTGATCGATCGCATCCTGCTGGGCGGCAATACCAGCGGTCTGGACAGTCTGAAATGGATGGAGCCGCGCGCCGTCGCGGACGTGATCCGCTACGAGCACCCGCAGATTCAGGCCATCGTGGTGGCCTATCTCGATCCGGACCAGGCTGGCGAGGTGTTGTCGCATTTCGACCACAAGGTGCGGCTGGATATCGTCCTGCGCGTGTCCTCGCTCAATACCGTCCAGCCTGCGGCCTTGAAGGAGCTGAACCTGATTCTGGAGAAGCAGTTCTCTGGCAGCACAAACACCAGCCGCGCCAGCCTGGGTGGCGTGAAGCGAGCGGCGGACATCATGAACTACCTGGACAGCTCCATCGAAGGCCAGCTGATGGATGCGATCCGCGACGTGGACGAAGACCTGTCCAGCCAGATCGAAGATCTTATGTTCGTCTTCGACAACCTCGCCGAAGTCGACGACCGTGGCATCCAGGTGCTGCTACGTGAGGTATCCTCCGATGTGTTGGTGATGGCGCTCAAGGGCGCCGACGACGGCATCAAAGAGAAGGTCTTCAAGAACATGTCCAAGCGTGCCGGCGAGCTGTTGCGCGACGATTTGGAGGCCAAAGGTCCTGTGCGCGTCAGCGATGTCGAGAACGCGCAGAAGGAAATCCTTACCATCGCTCGCCGCATGGCCGAGGCCGGAGAAATCGTTCTGGGCTCCAAGGGCGGCGAAGAGATGATCTAAGTAGGTACGAACCCCAAACATGGCCAAGGACAACCCCAGCGACGTCATTCGTGCGAAAGATGTCAGCCTGTTCGATCGCTGGTCTTTGCCCAGTTTCGATCCGCAAGGTGAGGACCAGGTGCTGCCCTCGGCTAAGGTCGTGGAAGCGCCGGTCGAAGAGTTGGCGCGCAGCGAGGACGTCCCCGTCGAGGAAGTCAAACCGCTGACGCTCGACGAACTCGAAGCGATCCGTCAGCAGGCCTACAACGAAGGTTTCGCCACCGGAGAGAAAGATGGCTTTCATGCCGGTCAGCTCAAGGCGCGGCAAGATGCCGAGGCCGCTCTGGCCCCGCGAGTGGAGGGTCTTGAGCGGCTGATGGGCCAATTGCTCGATCCCATCGCCGATCAGGATCGTAATCTCGAGCACGCCATGGCGACGCTTGTCAGCCATGTGGCGCGTGAAGTTATTCAGCGCGACCTGCTGATCGATTCCACCCAGATTCGCCAGGTATTGCGCGAGGCACTGAAGCTGTTGCCCATGGGCGCGACCAACGTGCGAATCCACGTCAATCCGCAGGATTTCGAGCTAATCAAGGCACTGCGTGAGCGACATGAGGAAACCTGGCGAATTCTCGAGGACAGCAGCTTGCTACCTGGCGGCTGCCATATCGAAACTGAGCACAGTCGAATCGATGCCAGCATCGAGACGCGCCTCACCCAGGCCATCAAGCAACTGTTCGAACAGCAGCGCGAGAATGCCACCCGTCCTCCCGTAGCGGATTTGACCATCGATCTGGATGTGACCGATGCGCCTTGAGCGAGTCAGCTTCGCCAAGCGTTTCGAGGCCTACAGCGAAGCGATCAAACTGCCCAGCCAGCCCATGCTGGAGGGGCGTCTGCTGCGCATGGTCGGCCTGACGCTGGAGGCAGAAGGCCTGCGTGCAGCCGTCGGCAGTCGCTGCCTGGTCATCAATGACGATAGCTATCACCCCACCGAGGTCGAGGCCGAGGTGATGGGTTTTTCCAGCGGCAAGCTGTATCTGATGCCCGTTGGCAGTCTGGCCGGCATCGCGCCTGGCGCGCGGGTGGTGCCGCTGGTCAATACCGGTCGGTTGCCTATGGGTATGTCCATGCTCGGCCGCGTGCTCGACGGGGCAGGGCGGGCACTGGACGGAAAAGGCGGCATGAAGGCCGAAGACTGGGTGCCGATGGACGGTCCAGTGATCAATCCGCTCAAGCGTCACCCGATCAGTGAGCCACTGGACGTGGGTATTCGCAGCATCAATGGGTTGCTCACGGTAGGGCGCGGTCAGCGTCTTGGGCTATTCGCCGGCACCGGCGTCGGTAAGTCGGTGCTCCTGGGCATGATGACCCGCTTCACCGAGGCCGACATCATCGTCGTCGGCCTGATCGGCGAACGTGGTCGCGAGGTCAAGGAGTTCATCGAGAACATCCTCGGCGAAGAGAGCATCAAGCGTTCGGTGGTGGTCGCATCGCCCGCCGACGAGGCGCCGCTTATGCGCCTGCGGGCCGCGCAGTACTGCACGCGTATTGCGGAGTACTTCCGTGATCAAGGCAAGAACGTGCTGTTGTTAATGGATTCCCTGACTCGCTATGCCCAGGCGCAGCGCGAGATTGCCTTGGCCATTGGCGAGCCGCCGGCAACCAAGGGCTACCCGCCATCGGTGTTCGCCAAGTTGCCCAGCCTGGTCGAGCGAGCCGGTAACGCTGAGCAGGGCGGTGGATCCATCACCGCTTTCTATACCGTACTGTCCGAGGGCGACGACCAGCAGGACCCGATTGCCGACGCCGCCCGTGGTGTGCTCGACGGCCACATCGTGCTATCGCGCCGCTTGGCCGAAGAGGGGCACTATCCTGCCATCGACATCGAGGCCTCCATCAGCCGGGTCATGCCGCAGGTAGTAAGCGCCGAGCACGTCCGTGCCTCGCAGCGCTTCAAACAGCTGTGGTCGCGCTATCAGCAGAGTCGCGATCTAATCAGTGTCGGCGCATACGTGCCGGGCGGCGACCCGGAAACGGATATGGCCATCGCCCGGCAGGCGGATATGGTCAGCTATTTGCGCCAGGGGCTCGACGAGAGTGAAGACCTCAACCGCAGCGCTGCACAGTTGGCCGCGATTTTCAGTCCCCGGCAAGGCGGCTAACCGGTGGTGGTCAGCCGAGCTGCGCGCCTAGCGCCGGTCATCGAGATGGCCGAGCGTGCCGAGCGCGACGCTGCGCGGTTGCTGGGCCAGGCGCAGGCGCAATTATCGCAGGCCGAGGCCAAGCTATCGGAGCTTGAACAGTATTTTGGCGATTACCAGCAGCAGTGGATGCAGCAAGGCAGTCAGGGCGTTTCCGGCCAATGGCTGATGAATTACCAACGTTTTCTTTCTCAGCTCGAATCGGCTATCGGCCAGCAGCAGCGTAGCGTCAATTGGCACCGTGACAATCTGCTCAAACTTCGTCAGCAGTGGCATCAAAAGCACGCGCGCGTGGAAGGACTGAGCAAGCTGATCGAAGGTTATCAGCGTGAAGCGCGGGTAGCGGCAGACAAGCGCGAGCAGAAGCTGCTCGACGAGTTCGCCCAGCGGCTTGCCGGTCGACCGCGGGAGCGTTGAGCACTCATGTCGGTCATTGTTTGCGTGCTAGCGCAAACGAACCGGATTCGTGCTTGCCGCGCCGCAGCTTGAGTGATAAATCTTCACCGGTTTTTACGCAGTGATTAATTCGGTAGGGTTGCGAATTCGCGTTCGGTCCCCCTCGGTCTGGTTACAGACCCCGAATTGCTTTTTTTCAGCCGGATACGGCTGTCCAATTCGCATCAGCGACGGCTGCCAACACCGGCAGTCTTCAAGACGTTCCGGATCAGGGAGTGCCACATGACCATTACTTCGCAGCCTTCGGTGGATGGGCAAGAGCTGACCATTACCATCAGCGGACGCTTCGACTTCAATGCGCATCAGGCTTTCCGTGATGCCTATCAGCGCCAGGACGTGAGTCCGCGACGTTATGTGGTGAACCTGCAGGGCACTACCTACATGGACAGCTCCGCCCTCGGCATGCTGCTTTTGCTTCGCGACCATGCGGGCGGCGATGAGGCGGACATTCGTCTGCTCAACTGCAATGCCGACGTCCGCAAGATCCTCTCGGTTTCCAACTTCGAACAGCTGTTCGTGATCGCCTGAGATGCCTACCTGGCTGTCGATCCTGATCGCCGAGGACAGTCCTGTCGATCGCATGCTGCTCTCCACCATTGTTGCTCGGCAGGGACATCGCGTGCTCACGGCGGCCAATGGTCAGGAGGCAGTCGAGCTTTTCCAGCGGGAACGGCCTCAGCTGGTGCTGATGGACGCTCTGATGCCGGTCATGGATGGTTTCGAGGCAGCCCGCCGGATCAAGCAGCTTGCCGGCGATGAGCTGGTTCCTATCATCTTCCTCACTTCGCTGACCGAGAACGAAGCACTGGTCAGTTGCCTTGAAGCCGGCGGTGACGACTTCATCGCCAAGCCTTACAACCCGATCATTCTCGAAGCCAAGATTCAGGCCATGCACCGTCTGCGGCGGCTACAGGCAACAGTGCTGGAGCAGCGCGATCTGATCGCCAGGCGCAATCGGCAGTTGCTCGATGAGCATCGTGCGGCAAAGGCAATATTCGATAAGGTCGCCCACGCCGGTTGCTTGAGTGCACCCAACATCCGTTATCGGCAATCGCCCCGGGCGCTGTTCAATGGCGATCTGCTGCTGGCTGCGCAGGCGCCGGCAGGGCAGATGTTCGTGCTGCTTGGGGATTTCACCGGCCATGGCCTTCCGGCGGCCATCGGTGCCATGCCGCTGGCAGAGACCTTCTACGGCATGGCGGCCAAGGGGTACTCCAGCTCCGACATCCTTCGCGAGATGAATGCCAAGCTCAAGCAGATCCTCCCCGTGGAGATGTTCTGTTGCGCAACGCTACTGGACATCAATGCCAAGCAGGGAACCCTGCGCGTCTGGAGTGGCGGGCTTCCAGATGGTTATCTCATTTCCGCTGATGGCCGACGCACTGCATTGGTTTCCCAGCACCTGCCGTTGGGCGTAGTTTCCGCCGCGGCATTTGACGATAAGTTGCAGTACTACCCGCTGGCACCTGGCGATCGCCTGTTGTTGCTCTCCGACGGCGTCGTGGAAAGCCGCAATGCAGAGGACGAGCTGTTCGGCGAGCAACGGCTGTTGGCTGCACTCACTGCCAACCGCGAGCCGGCCCACCTGTTTGACGAGATCGAGCAGGCGTTACTCGACTTCCACGGGCAGCAGCAGGATGACCTGAGTCTCGTCGAAGTTGTGGTTACAGAGGATGCGGGGTTTATGCCGCTGACCAGTTCCGCAACGGCACATCGCATTCGCCCCATGGATTGGTCGGCCCACTTCGATCTGCGTGCCGATAGCTTGCGCAACGGCAACCCATTGCCGCAGCTGCTGCAAGTGCTGCTGCAGATCAACCAGATACGACCAAGAGTGGGCGCGATCTATACCGTATTGGGCGAGCTTTATTCCAATGCATTGGAACATGGCGTGCTCGGGTTGGATTCGGCACTCAAGTGTGATGCCGACGGTTTTAAGCAGTACTACGATTTGCGGCAGCAGCGTCTGCAGACGCTTGCTGACGGCCATATTCATCTTGAGCTGGGTATAAAGGCGGACTCACAGGGCGGTCAGCTGCGCATCGCCATCAGCGACAGCGGCTCGGGTTTCGATGTGGCGAGCGCGCTGCAGGTTCAACTGGGTAGTGATCAGTTCAGTGGCCGAGGTTTGCACCTGGTCCGCCAGTTAAGCGACGGGCTCGACTGGCAACCGGATGGGCGGGGGTTGAGCGTGGAGTTCGTCTGGCAGGCTGAGGCATAATTCAGCGCTTTGAAACAGGAGTGTACCGGTGTCCAACACTCATCTCGACAGCGCCGTGCTGGCTACGCTGCAGGACGTGATGGAGAGTGAGTATCCGGCACTGCTGGATACCTTCCTCGCCGATTCCGAGGAGCGGGTTCGCCTCCTCCGGCAGGCCTGTCAGGCTGATCAGGCCGAGACCCTGCGTCGGGCTGCCCACAGCTTCAAAGGCAGCTGCAGCAACATGGGCGCAACGCTGCTGGCTGAGCTCTGCCAGGAGCTGGAGAGTGCCGCAAGAGAAGAGCAACTTGCCGTGGCGCCGCGGCTCATCGAATCCATCGAACGTGAATTCGCCATCGTAGGCATCCTGTTTCGCGCCGAACGACAGCGCTATGGTTAAGCGGACAAATCTCTGACGCACACGTCGCCCGGCTGCTCGGGGGTGGTCGCGGCGCTTCGGGAATTCTGGGCGCTGGTAGCCGGAATCACGCGCTTTTGCGCGACCTTTTCATGTGGCCGCAGAGGCTGGCCCGGAACTTGCTCCGCTATCGCCACGATCCATCCGTAGCGGAATGACCCAATGGCTGTTTCCCCTGACCTGCTGCTCAAATCTCCTTCTGTAGACGCACGAGCGAAAGCTTCGTCCAAGGCTCCCGAAGCCCCGCGCGAGGCCCGGGATAGCGCCAGCTTTTCTGACGTGTACGCCAAGGAGCGTCAGCCGAAGCCGGTCGACCGTCCGGTGCGCAACGAGACCGGTCGGGACAAGCCCGTCGATGATAAGGCCCGGCAAGAGTCAGCTGGCGTGGCCAGTGACGAAAAGCCGGCGGTTGCCGAAAGCGGCAACCCCTTGCCTCCCGACGCGCCGGCGGAGGAAGTACCTGACGCTGAGCTCGACCCGCTGTTGTTGCTGGGCCTCGGAGGCCAACTGGTGCCGCAGGCCGAAAACGTGCCGGGTAGCGAACTTCAGGGGGAGTCGCTACTGGCAGGTTTATCGGTTGCGCAGGAGCTTGCCGCCGGTGACGAGGGCTTGGCTGCCGAAGAAACATCCCTTGCGAGCATGCGCGCGGTGGGTGAAACACCTTTCGGTATGCAGAAGGCTGCTCAGCAGCTGGGCAACCCGTTGGCAGATGCGCAAGCAAAGGCAGACGTAGATGACGGTTTCGCTAGCCTGCTGCTGGCCGAAAATGAGCCGGCCGATGGCGAGTTCGATCTGGAACTGGCGACCAAGGAGTTGCTGGACAGCGTGGACGGGCCCAAGGAAAGCCGCCCGGCGAGCGCCACTGAATTGGCTGCTGCGCGACTCAATCCGCTGAGCCAGGCGATCACCCAGCAGGTTCAACAGGCGCAACGGCCGGCGCTGGTGCCAGGCCAGCCGGTACAGATGCAGCAGACTGGCTGGAGCGAGGCTGTTGTGGATCGCGTGATGTGGCTCTCCAGCCAGAACCTGAAGTCGGCCGAGATACAGCTCGATCCCGCAGAGCTTGGGCGCATGGAAGTGCGTATTGATCTGAGCAAGGACCAGGCGCAAGTAACATTCCTCAGTCCGCATGCCGGGGTGCGAGACGCGCTGGAAGGGCAAATGCAGCGTCTACGTGAGATGTTCGCCCAGCAGGGCATGAACCTGATGGATGTCAACGTCTCCGATCAGTCGCTGGCGCGCGGCTGGCAAGGCGGTGCTGAAGGGGGATCGTCGCGAGGCTCTTCAGCTGAGGATGATGCGCCCGCTGAAGAATTGCAGGGCATCACGGATATTTCCGGCAACCGTACCTCGGGTGACCGCGGCTTGGTCGATTACTACGCCTGAGGCATCCGCCATTATTTGCTGATAGCCGGCACCTGATCCGACGGGGTCGCGCCGGTTTTCCGCCGCCGGTCGCGGCAGCGCGCATAGGTTTCGCCGCGCCGACGTCGCAGAGTTCATTTCCTGATACCTTGTCGGCACCTGGGTCAATGGCTTGCCGCCGTCACTGGCGGCTGCCTGATACGTTGGCACAGCAGTTGCTCTTAACTCGCAGAACCCGACCGAATCGCGGTTGATGACGGATATTTGGCATGGCTAAGAAACAGGCTCCAGCGGCAGTGCCGCCAACCGGCCCGGAAGCGGTGTCGGCAGGTAAAGGCCGACTGAAACTCATCATCGTCATCGTGGTCGCCATGTTGGTGGCTGTAGCGCTTTCCGTTGGCGGCACGCTGTACTTCATGGGCAAGGGAGACGATCTTGGCGGCAGCAAGTCGGAAGAAGCTGCGGCGGTCGTGTCAGGCAAGCAGCCTGCGATCTATGAAGTGCTGATGCCGGCATTCGTGGTCAATTTCAACCACAAGGGTCGGCAGCGTTACATGCAGGTCAGCATTGCGTTGATGACTCGTGATCAGGCAGCGTTGGACGCGCTTAAAGTCCACATGCCGTTACTGCGCAACCGGCTGGTAATGCTGCTGTCCAGTCAGGATTTCGAGGCGTTGAAAACGCCTGTTGGCAAGGAGATGCTGCGTCAGCAGGCGACTGCCAGCGTGCAAGAGCTGGCGCAGAAGGAAATTGGCAAGCTTGCCGTCGAGCAAGTGCTTTTCACCAACTTCGTATTGCAATAGAAGGCTGCCCAGATGGCTGTTCAAGACCTGCTCTCGCAAGACGAGATCGATGCGCTCCTGCACGGGGTCGACGACGGTCTGGTGGATACCGAGAGCGATTCCGAGCCGGGGTCCATCAAAAGCTACGACCTGACCAGTCAGGACCGCATCGTGCGTGGGCGCATGCCCACGCTGGAAATGATCAACGAGCGCTTCGCCCGTTACACCCGTATCAGCATGTTCAACCTGCTGCGCCGTTCGGCTGATGTGTCGGTGGGTGGCGTTCAGGTGATGAAGTTCGGCGAGTACGTGCATTCCCTGTATGTGCCGACCAGCCTCAACCTTGTGAAAATGAAGCCGCTACGCGGCACCGCGTTGTTCATCCTCGATGCCAAGCTGGTGTTCAAACTGGTGGACAATTTCTTTGGTGGCGACGGGCGACACGCCAAGATCGAAGGTCGGGAATTTACCCCGACCGAACTGCGTGTAGTGCGTATGGTGCTGGAACAGGCGTTCGTCGATCTCAAGGAAGCGTGGCATGCAGTGCTGGACGTCAACTTCGAGTACGTCAACTCGGAGGTGAATCCGGCGCTGGCCAACATCGTCAGCCCCAGCGAGGTGGTGGTGGTTTCCACCTTCCATATCGAGCTGGAGAGTGGCGGTGGGGATCTGCACGTGACCATGCCCTATTCGATGATCGAGCCGATCCGCGAGATGCTCGACGCCGGATTCCAATCCGATGTTGGCGACCAGGATGAACGATGGGTCAAGGCGCTGCGCGAGGACATGCTCGACGTCAGCGTACCGCTGGGCGCCACGGTCGTGCGACGACAGCTGAAGCTTCGCGACATCTTGAACATGCAGCCCGGCGATGTGATTCCGGTGGAAATGCCCGAAGACATGATCATGCGTGCCAATGGCATGCCGGCCTTCAAGGTCAAGCTGGGTGCCCACAAGGGCAACCTGGCATTACAGGTGCTGGAACCCTTGGTTCGTTCACGTTGAACCAGCCCTTTACTCAATTCGAGCCGTTCGAGGACTAGCGATGGCAGACGAACAAGACAACTCATCTCCCGAGGAACAGGCGCTTGCCGATGAATGGGCAGCAGCCCTGGCCGAGGCGGGTGATGCCAGCCAGGACGACATCGACGCATTGCTGAGTCAGGGGCCCGCGGCAGCGCCACCGGCGCCGCCGCGTGCACCACTGGAAGATTTTGCCAGCGCGCCGAAATCTACTGGCGTGCAGATGGGGCTCGATGGTCCGAACCTGGACGTGATTCTCGATATTCCCGTGTCCATTTCCATGGAGGTCGGCAGTACCGAGATCAGCATCCGCAACCTGCTGCAGCTCAATCAGGGGTCGGTGGTGGAGCTTGATCGCCTAGCCGGCGAGCCGCTGGATGTGCTGGTCAATGGCACGCTGATCGCCCATGGCGAAGTGGTGGTGGTAAACGAGAAGTTCGGTATCCGGCTGACTGATGTCATCAGCCCGACCGAACGCATCAAGAAGTTGCGTTGACATGCGGGCCCTTGCGTTTCTGATCGCGCTGCTGGTTCTGCCTGCCATGGCAGCGGAACCGGCGGCGAGCATGAGCAGTACCGGCATGGGCGCGCAGCTGGGCAAGCTGCTGTTCGGCCTTTTGCTGGTGATCGGGTTCATCTTCCTGCTGGCATGGCTGTTGCGCCGAGTGCAGCAGATGAATCCGCGTGGCACCCAGGTTATCAAGCTGATTTCCAGTCAGGCGCTTGGCCCTCGTGAGCGATTGGTGCTGGTCCAGGTCGGTGGTGAGCAGATCCTCATCGGCCTGAGTGGCGGGCGTATCACGCCATTGCACGTCATGCAGGAGCCAGTGCACCTACCGGATGCCGAGCCAGCCAACCCCGAATTCGCCCAGCGTCTGATGGAGCTGCTTGGCAAGGACCACAAGGACAGACCTTGATGTTGCGCATTTTGCTTGTGGCCATGCTGGTGCTGCTCAGCCCTCTTGCCATGGCACAGGAGCCTTCGGGCATCCTGGCTCAGGGAAACAATCCGCTATCGATTCCCGCAATTACCCTGACCACGGATGCCGAAGGGCAGCAGGAGTACTCAGTCAGCCTGCAGATCCTGCTGATCATGACGGCGCTGAGCTTCATCCCTGCATTCGTCATGCTGATGACCAGCTTCACCCGGATCATCATCGTCTTTTCCATCCTGCGTCAGGCGCTGGGGCTGCAGCAGACGCCTTCGAATCAGATCCTCGTTGGCCTGACCCTGTTTCTTACGTTGTTCATCATGGCACCGGTGTTCGAACGGATTAATCAGGATGCGCTACAACCCTACCTGAGCGAGCAGATACCGGCGCAGGAGGCCATCTCGCGGGCCGAAGTGCCACTGAAGAACTTCATGCTCGCGCAGACCCGCGAAAGCGATCTGGAGCTGTTCGTGCGACTGTCGCGGCGCACCGACATCGCTTCGCCGGAGGCGGCCCCGATGATTATTCTGGTGCCGGCCTTCGTCACTTCGGAGCTGAAGACCGCGTTCCAGATCGGCTTCATGATATTCATTCCGTTCCTGATCATCGACATGGTGGTGGCCAGCGTGCTGATGGCGATGGGCATGATGATGCTCTCGCCGCTGATCATCTCGTTACCGTTCAAGATCATGCTGTTTGTGCTGGTGGACGGTTGGGGGCTGATCATCGGCACTCTGGCCGGTAGCTTCGGCACCCTTTAGGAAACACGCAGATGACGCCAGAAGTAGCGGTGGACCTGTTTCGCGAAGCGCTGTGGATGACGGCGATGATAGTCGGTGTGCTGGTTGTACCCAGCCTGCTGGTCGGCTTGGTGGTGGCGATGTTTCAGGCGGCCACACAGATCAATGAGCAAACCCTGAGTTTTCTGCCGCGCCTGCTAGTCATGCTGATGACACTGATCTGGGCCGGGCCTTGGCTGGTGCGCGAGCTGATGGAGTACATGCAGAACCTGGTGCAAAACATTCCGCTGTTGATCGGGTAGCCGGCGTGCTTGAGCTGAGCAATGCGCAGATCGGCGGGTGGGTAGGGCAGTTCCTGCTCCCGCTGTTTCGCATCGCCGCCTTACTGATGAGCATGCCGATTATCGGCACCCAGTTGGTGCCGATGCGTGTTCGCCTTTATCTGGCGCTGGCCATTACGGTGGTGTTGGTGCCGACGCTGCCGGCAATGCCGGTGGTTGAGTCACTGAGCCTGGCATCGTTGCTGTTGATCGCTGAACAATTGTTGATCGGCGTGATGCTCGGGTTCGTCCTGCAACTGTTTTTTCACGTTTTCATCGTTTCAGGGCAGATGCTGGCGATGCAAATGGGGCTTGGTTTCGCCTCGATGGTCGATCCGGCCAATGGCGTCTCCGTGCCGGTGATCGGCCAGTTCTTCAATATGCTAGTGGTTCTGTTGTTCCTTTCGGTCAATGGCCATCTGGTGGTGCTGGAAATTCTCGCCGAGAGTTTCGTTACCTTGCCGGTGGGCGGCGGACTGTCGACCAACCATATGTGGGATGTGGCCGGTAAACTTGGTTGGGTCCTCGGCGCCGGCCTGCTATTGGTACTGCCTGCTATCACCGCGCTGCTGGTGGTGAATCTGGCATTCGGCTTGATGACTCGCGCTGCACCGCAGCTCAATATTTTTTCGATCGGCTTCCCGCTGACGCTGGTGCTCGGCTTGATCATCGTCTGGGTCGGCATGGCCGATATCTTTGCGCAATATCAGATATTCGTCAGCGAAGCGTTGATGATGCTGCGCGAGTTGGCCGGCGCACGTTGATGTCCTTGATCAAGCAGGAGGCCCGCAGTGGCTGAAAGCGAAAGCGGTGCGGACAAAAGCGAGGAACCCACAGATAAACGCCTGCGCGAATCCCGTGAAAAAGGGCAGCTGGCGCGCTCGCGTGAGCTCAGCACGGTAGCCGTCACGCTGGGCGGCATCGGTGGCTTGCTGGCGTCCGGTGGGAGTTTGGCGCAGACCCTGATGGCGATGATGCAAGGCACCTTTGAGCTGAGTCGGGAAACCGTGCTCGATGAAGGGTCCATGGTGCGGTTGCTCATGAGTAATGGCCTGATGGCATTGGAAGCAATCATGCCGCTGCTCATTGCGCTGCTGATTGCCTCGATCGTCGGTCCTGTTTCGTTGGGTGGCTGGCTGTTCTCGGGCAAAGCCATGGCGCCGAAGGTCAGCCGAATGAACCCGGCGGCCGGACTCAAGCGCATGTTCTCCACCAAGGCTCTGGTCGAACTGCTCAAAGCGCTGGGAAAGTTTCTGGTCGTGCTCAGTGTTGCGCTACTGGTGCTCTCGGCGTATCAGGACGATCTGCTGTCGATTGCCAAGCAGCCGCTGGATTTGGCCATCATGCACAGCGCCGAAATCGTTGGCTGGTGTGCTTTGTGGATGGCTTGCGGACTGATCCTGATCGCCGCGGTGGATGTGCCGTTCCAGCTTTGGGATAACAAGCAGAAGCTGATGATGACCAAGCAGGAGGTCAGGGACGAATACAAAGACTCCGAAGGCAAGCCGGAGGTCAAATCGCGTATTCGCCAGTTGCAGCGCGATGCTGCGCAGCGGCGCATGATGCAGGCCGTACCTGAGGCGGACGTGGTTATCACCAACCCGACGCACTTTGCCGTCGCGCTCAAATACGATGCGGCCAGGGGCGGGGCGCCGATGCTGGTCGCCAAGGGCGGTGACTTCGTGGCGCTGAAGATTCGCGAGATCGCACAAGAGCACAAGGTTACGGTATTGGAATCGCCCGCGTTGGCGCGGTCGGTGTACTACTCGACCGAGATCGATCAGGAGATTCCCGCAGGTTTGTACTTGGCCGTCGCCCAGGTGCTGGCGTACGTCTATCAACTGCGTCAATACCGCGGCGGTAAGGGAAGAAGGCCAGACCCGCTGGCCAATCTGCCTATCCCGCCGGATCTGCGCAGAGACGAGTAGCAAAGTCGGGCGGCGATCGTGCGGCCGCCGCCGCGTCCCCGTTCCGTTACTCGATGACGCCGCAGGCTACGCGCGCACCGCCACCACCCAAAGGCTGCGGATGATCCGAGTGGTTGTCGCCACCCTGGTGAATCATCAATGCCAGGCCCTTGATATCCCCTAGGCTCTTCAAGCGAGGCGCCAATACCGGCTGGCTGGCTTTGCCTTCGCTGTCGACGTACAGGGCGGGCAGATCACCCAGATGTCCGTCGCCCCAAGGCTCGCCATGCTTGCCGGTGTTTTTGGGGTCCCAGTGGCCGCCAGCAGCGCCTGCCGCGGTTGTTTTTCCATCTATATCCGCCGGCTGGCAGCTGCCCTTGGCGTGAATGTGGAATCCGTGAACGCCGGGTTGCAGGCCGGTCAGTTCGGGGCGGAATACCAGGCCGTACTCGTTGCTCTCAACCTTCACGTTGCCCACCGATTCGCCAATGCCTTGAGCGGTGACGGTGTTTACCTTGACGCTCAAGGTTTCGGCCTGGGCGGCGAGGGCGGTGCAGCCTGCAAGCGCGGCGATGATCCACAGTTTCATCTGATGCTCCTTTCGCACAAAACGGCAACGGAGTGTTGCCGATAGCAGTTGTGACTGTCTGTATCCGGTCGCGTTCGACGGCTCGGCCTTGCTGTGCTTCCGGATGGTGGTGGTATTCCGTTCGACCAGCGCTGCCGTGGGCTGAAAAAGTTGGACCCCTTCTTGCTATAGCTCGGTCAGGGCGCATTTCGCGTCAAGATTTCGTTCTGTATTCCCGGGGTCTATGTGGATCGCACGCAACTCATCAATATTCGCAATGGCCTGACGGGCGCCGGTCGCGGCAACCTCGGCGTGCCGCTGCTTTTGCTCGTGATGATGGGCATGATGATGCTGTCGGTACCGCCGTTCCTTCTGGATCTGCTGTTTACCTTCAACATTGCCTTGTCGATCGTCGTGCTGCTGGTCAGCGTCTACGCGCTGCGACCGCTTGATTTCGCGGTTTTTCCGACGATTCTGCTGGTCGCCACACTGATGCGTCTGGCGCTGAACGTTGCGTCGACGCGCGTGGTGCTGATCAATGGTCACGAAGGCGGCTCTGCTGCCGGCCATGTGATCGAGGCCTTCGGTAATGTGGTGATTGGCGGCAACTACGTCGTCGGTATCGTCGTGTTCGCGATCCTGATGATCATCAACTTCGTCGTGGTAACCAAGGGTGCCGGGCGAATCTCGGAAGTCAGCGCTCGCTTCACGCTCGACGCCATGCCCGGCAAGCAGATGGCGATCGATGCCGATCTTAACGCAGGTCTGATCGACCAGTCCGAAGCCAAGCTGCGGCGCGTTGAAGTCGCCTCCGAGGCAGACTTCTACGGTTCGATGGACGGTGCGAGTAAGTTCGTTCGCGGTGACGCCATTGCCGGCTTGCTGATCCTTTTCATCAACCTCATTGGTGGCGTCGGCATTGGCATGGCGCAACACGGCATGAGCTTCAGTGAAGCCGGCCAGGTGTATGCGCTGCTGACCATCGGTGACGGTCTCGTCGCGCAGATCCCGTCGCTGCTGCTATCGACTGCTGCAGCGATCATGGTGACCCGTGTCACCAGCTCCGAAGATATGGGCCAGCAGGTCAACCGGCAGATGTTCGCATCGCCCAAGGCGTTGGCCGTAGCGGCTGGCATCATGATCGCCATGGGCCTCGTGCCTGGCATGCCGCATACCTCCTTTCTCGGCCTTGGCGTTGTAGCCGCAGCAGGTGCCTACTGGATCTGGCATCGGCAGAAGCAGGTCGTGAAGAAGGCCGAGCAGGAAGTGCAGAAACAGCAGGAACTGCTTCCTGCTCAGCGGACAGCGGAAACCAAGGAGTTGGGCTGGGATGATGTGACGCCCGTCGATATGGTGGGTCTTGAAGTCGGCTATCGCCTGATTCCGCTGGTGGATCGTAACCAGGGCGGCCAGCTGCTGGCGCGAATCAAGGGCGTACGCAAGAAACTATCCCAGGATCTGGGTTTCCTCATGCCCTCGGTGCACATTCGCGACAATCTCGATCTGCTACCCAACGCCTATCGATTGACGCTGATGGGAGTGAGCCTGGCCGAGGCCGAGGTCTATCCGGATCGCGAGTTGGCGATCAATCCGGGGCAGGTGTTCGGCCCCCTAAACGGCATAGCCGCCAGGGACCCGGCCTTTGGCCTGGAAGCTGTCTGGATAGAGGCAAGCCAGCGCGATCAGGCGCAGTCACTGGGTTACACAGTGGTAGACGCCAGTACGGTGGTCGCCACGCATCTCAATCAGGTGCTGCACAAGCATGCGCACGAGTTGCTAGGCCATGAGGAGGTACAGCAACTGCTGCAGTTGCTGGCCAAGAGCTCGCCGAAGCTGGCCGAGGAGCTGGTGCCGGGTATGGTCTCGCTCTCGACCCTGCTCAAGGTGCTTCAGGCGTTGCTGCAGGAGCAGGTTCCAGTGCGCGACATCCGCACCATCGCTGAAGCCATCGCGAATGCGGCTGCCAAGAGTCAAGATCCCGCCGCAATGGTCGCAGCTGTGCGGGTCGCGCTGTCCCGGGCAATCGTGCAAAACGTTGTGGGACTAGAGCCGGAGCTGCCTGTGATCACGCTGGAACCTAGGTTGGAACAGATCTTGCTCAATAGCTTGCAGAAGGCTGGTCAGGGCTCCGAAGACGGAATTCTGCTGGAGCCAGGAATGGCCGAAAAGTTGCAAAGGTCTTTGGTAGATGCAGCACAGCGTCAAGAAATGCTCGGTAAACCGGCAGTGCTGCTGGTAGCCGGCCCGGTTCGGGCGATGCTGTCGAGGTTCGCGCGGCTGGCGGTACCGAACATTCATGTTCTGGCCTACCAGGAAATACCGGACAACAAGCAAGTCACCATCGTCTCGACGGTGGGTCAGAATTAACCGAGGGTAGAAGGCCATGCAGGTCAAACGTTTCTTCGCTGCCGATATGCGCATCGCCATGAAAATGGTGCGTGACGAGCTGGGCGCCGATGCCGTGATCATCGGCAATCGCCGGGTGGCCGGTGGCGTCGAGCTGACCGCAGTGCTCGACTACCCGATGCAGTCCGCTCCCGCAGCGACCAAGCCCAATCCGGCGCTGGAAGCCGAGTTGCGCAAGACGCAGGCGCGCCTTGCCAATGCGCATGCAGAGCTGAGTACAGCACCTCGCGCGAAAATGCAGGATCGTCAACTGGTTGACGAGAAGCCGGCCGCGGTGACAAGCAAGCCACAAGCCGAACCTGTCGCCGCGCCTACTGCTTCGGTCGACGCACGTGCAATCGAGGCCATGTATTCTGAGTTGCACGGCCTGCGCGAGCTGATCGAAGTACAGCTCGGTTCGATTGCCTGGGGGCAGGAGCAGAGTCGCCGTCCGCAGCAGGCTGGCCTTTGGCGCCGTCTGCAGCGCATGGGGCTGCCGGCTGAACTCTCGCGTAGCCTTCTGGAAAAGGTTGCAGGGATCAACGAGCCCCGCCAGGCTTGGCGCATGGTGCTGGCGCACCTGGCTCAGGCGATCAAGGTCACGAAGAACGAACCGCTGGAAGAGGGTGGCGTAATTGCGCTTGTTGGTCCGGCCGGCGTCGGCAAGACCACGACCCTGGCCAAGCTGGCGGCCCGCTACGTGTTGAAGTACGGTGCGCAGAACATCGCGCTGGTAAGCATGGACAATTATCGCATCGGCGCGCAGGAGCAGCTCAAGACTCTCGGGCGCATCCTTGATGTGCCGGTACTGCAGATCGATCCAAGCCAGTCGCTGGTCAAGACGCTGGCGCCATTGGCGCGAAAGCGCGTGATCCTTATCGATACGGCGGGCCTTCCGGCAAACGACCCGACCCTGCGTATGCAGCTCGATGCGTTGTCTGATCGGGGGGTGAAATCGAAGAACTATCTGGTGCTGGCGGCAACCAGTCAGAGTCAGGTGTTGAAGGCGGCGTGGCACAACTATCGTCGCTGCGGCTTGGCTGGTTGTATCCTGACCAAACTGGACGAGGCGGGCAGCCTTGGTGATGTGCTTGGCCTCACAATCAGCCAGCACTTGCCGATAGCCTACCTCGCGGATGGGCCTCGGATCCCGGACGATCTGCACCTGCCGCGCAATCATCAACTGGTCAGTCGCGCCGTGAGTTTGCAAACCGGTGAGGAACCGAGCGAGGAAACCATGGCCGATATGTTCGCCGGTTTGTACAACGGCTCCTCACGGCGGGCCGGATGATGATGCGACAGCGGTTCCTGAATGAATCAGATGCGCGCCATGCGGGCGCATCGCCGGCCGTATGGCCCCAGCAAGATATAGGCGTGTGAACATGGGTAAGCATCCCGTACAGGTGATTGCGGTGACCGGCGGCAAGGGTGGCGTCGGCAAGACCAACGTGTCGGTCAATCTGTCTCTGGCACTGGCCGATCTCGGTCGGCGTGTAGTGTTGCTCGATGCCGACTTGGGATTGGCCAACGTTGACGTGCTGCTGGGTCTTACCACCAAGCGCACCCTTGCCGACGTGATTGCTGGTGAGTGCGATCTGCGCGACGTGCTGATCCAGGGGCCCGGTGGCATTCGCGTCGTGCCGGCAGCGTCCGGCACGCAGAGCATGGTCCAGCTCTCGTCTCTGCAGCACGCCGGCCTGATCCAGGCATTCAGCGATCTCGGCGACGAACTCGACGTATTGATCATCGATACCGCGGCTGGCATAGGCGATTCGGTGGTCAGCTTCGTACGCGCAGCGCAGGAGGTGTTGCTGGTCGTTACCGATGAGCCCACTTCCATCACTGACGCCTATGCTCTTATCAAATTGCTGAACCGCGACTACGGCATCAGCCGTTTCCGCGTGCTAGCCAACATGGCGCACGCGCCACAGGAAGGCCGCAACCTGTTCGCTAAACTGACTAAGGTTACCGAGCGGTTTCTCGATGTGGCGCTGCAGTATGTAGGCGCCGTGCCGTATGACGAGACCGTGCGCAAGGCGGTACAGAAGCAGCGAGCTGTTTATGAGGCTTACCCACGTTCGAAATGTGCGCTGGCCTTCAAGGCCATCGCGCAGAAGGTCGACACCTGGCCGCTGCCCGCGACACCGCGCGGCCACCTCGAATTCTTCGTAGAGCGTCTCATCACGCCCGCTTCACAGAGCCACGAATGACAGGTGCCGGAACCGCTATGTATTACAGCAAGGCTCAGGCAAAGGATGCTCAGTACCGCCTAATTGATCAATACGCCCCATTGGTCAAGCGAATCGCCTACCACCTATTGGCGCGTCTGCCTGCCAGCGTGCAAGTGGATGATCTCATTCAGGCCGGAATGATCGGACTGCTGGAGGCAGCGAAGAAATACGACGCCGGCAAAGGTGCCAGTTTTGAAACGTATGCGGGCATTCGCATTCGCGGCACCATGCTCGACGAAGTACGAAAGGGGGACTGGGCGCCGCGCTCGGTACACCGAAATTCGCGCATGGTCAGCGAAGCTATCCGTGCTATTGAGGCGAAAACTGGACGTGACGCTAAAGATCACGAGGTTGCGGCCGAACTTAAGCTAAGTCTCGATGAGTATTACGGCATTCTCGGGGACACACTGGGCAGCCGTCTGTTCAGCTTTGACGATCTGCTGCAGGAGGGTGAGCACGGCGAGTTTGAGGACGACGCTGCCAGTACCCATCCGGAGCCCTTTCGTGACCTCGAGGATGATCGCTTCCAGCAGGCTTTGGCCGATGCCATTTCCAACCTGCCCGAGCGCGAGAAGCTGGTGCTGTCGCTGTACTACGACGAAGAATTGAACTTGAAGGAAATTGGTCAGGTGCTGGGAGTCAGCGAGTCGCGTGTGAGCCAGTTGCATAGCCAGTGTGCTGCGCGCTTGCGCGCACGTCTCGGCGAATGGCGTGCCAATTGACGATTGTTTGCGGTATGACGTGCTCGGTTGCTGAGGCATTTTGGGACTTACGGAGGTCGACTTGGACAAGAACATGAAAATCCTCATCGTCGATGACTTCTCGACGATGAGACGAATCATCAAGAACCTCCTGCGTGACTTGGGGTTCACCAACACCGCCGAGGCGGATGACGGTACTACTGCGCTGCCAATGCTCAAGAGTGGCAGCTTCGACTTCCTCGTCACCGACTGGAACATGCCTGGCATGAGCGGTATCGATCTGCTGCGCACCGTGCGCGCCGATGAGCGCCTCAAGAACCTGCCGGTGCTGATGGTGACTGCCGAAGCGAAACGCGATCAGATCATCGAAGCGGCACAGGCCGGGGTTAATGGCTATGTGGTCAAGCCTTTCACTGCCCAGGTGCTCAAGGAGAAGATCGAAAAGATCTTCGAGCGCGTCAACGGCTGAAGCAGCAACGCCGCGAGGGCACTATGACGCAAGCAGACCAAACCCTGGCAGAGTTCGAAGCGACTCTGAAGGCGCATGCACCCCAACTGATTGAAAGCCTGCAGCAAGGTCGCTTCGATGAAGCGACGCAGATGTTCAATGAGCTTAATCAGGCCCGCAATCATGGGCTCTACCTAGAAGTTGGCAAGCTCACCCGCGAGCTGCACAACGCCATCGTCAAGCTCGAGATGGATACCTGCGCTACCGGCGGCGATCCGTCACCGATTACCGACGCGACCGATCGTCTGTCCTATGTGGTGGAGATGACCGAGAAAGCGGCCAACCGCACCATGGACCTGGTGGAAGAGTCGGCGCCATTGGTGAATTACGTGAGTTATGAAGCTCAGAGCCTCACGGCCGATTGGCAGCGCTTCATGCGTCGCGAAATGAGTGCTGAGCAGTTCCGCGATCTGGTCAAGCGCATCGATGTGTATCTCCAGCGCAGCATGAACGATGGCAGCCAACTATCGCAAAATCTCAGTGAGATCATGTTGGCTCAGGACTTCCAAGACCTGACCGGGCAGGTGATCAAGCGCGTGACTCGGCTTGTCACCGAACTCGAAAGCAACCTGCTCAATCTCGTCCTGATGGCGGGGCAGGTCGATCGCGTGGCCGGCATTCAGCACGACCGCGACGCGATGCGCGCCGAGCAGGAACAGAAAAAACAAGAAAAAGAGCCTTCCAAAGGTGAAGGTCCGCAGATGCATGCCGATATACGTGAGGATGTCGTATCCGGGCAGGACGATGTCGACGATCTGCTTTCGAGCCTGGGCTTTTAGGGGATGTGAATATGAGCTTCGACGCCGATGAAGAAATCCTCCAGGACTTCCTGGTAGAGGCCGGCGAGATTCTCGAACTATTGTCCGAGCAACTCGTGGAGCTGGAAAGCAGCCCCGATGATACAGCGTTGCTCAATGCGATTTTTCGCGGGTTCCATACGGTCAAGGGCGGCGCAGGATTCCTTCAGCTTCATGAGCTGGTTGAGTGCTGCCATATCGCCGAAAACGTCTTCGACATTCTTCGCAAGGGTGAGCGTCGCGTCGATTCCGAATTGATGGACGTCGTTCTGCAGGCGCTCGATTCGGTGAACGCGATGTTCAGCCAGGTTCGCGAGCGGACCGTGGTGACGCCGGCAACCCCAGAGCTGCTGGCAGCACTGGCGCGTCTGGCAGAGCCCGCTTCGGCTGACGAAGTTGTAGCTACAGCCGAGCCGCAGTCCGCCGCCGACGTGGAAGCGGATGCCGCTGAAGCGGATTTCGAACAGTTTCTCGAGGCCATCGATTCGCCTGCAGACAAAGTCGAGGCAACTGCTGCGTCCGATGAGATCACTGACGACGAATTTGAGTCGCTGCTCGATCAATTGCATGGCAAAGGCCAGTTCGCCATCGCTGCAGGCGCGGCGCCGACCCCCGAGGCCGAAGTGGCCGCTGCCCCCGTCGGTGACGAAATTACCGACGACGAGTTCGAAGCATTGCTGGACCAGCTGCATGGCAAAGGCAAATTCGAACCAGCCACGACAGAAACCTCTTCGGCTCCAGCCGAGACGGTCGCTCAGCCAGCTGCAGCGAAGGCTGGCACCAGCGCCAGCGATGAAATTACCGACGATGAATTCGAAGCGCTGCTTGACCAACTGCACGGCAAGGGCAAGTTCGAAGCTGCTAGCGCCGCCGACACGCCACCTGTCGTCGAGCCCATCAAGGCGGTGCCGGCCAAGGCTGCACCCGCTAAACCCGTCGCCCCAGCCAAACCCGCTGCTGCTGCGGCGGTGAGCAAGCCAGTTGCGCCTGCGCCGGCCGAGAAGCCTCCGTCGGAGGCTGAAACTACGGTACGAGTTGATACCGCGCGCCTCGACGAAATCATGAACATGGTTGGCGAGCTGGTGCTGGTGCGCAATCGCCTAGTGCGCTTGGGCTCCAACAGTGGTGATGAAGCGATGGCCAAGGCCGTTTCCAACCTCGACGTAGTGACGGCCGACCTGCAGAGCGCGGTGATGAAAACCCGCATGCAGCCGATCAAGAAAGTATTCGGCCGGTTCCCGCGGCTAGTGCGCGATCTGGCGCGCAGCCTGAAGAAAGAGATCAATCTTGAGCTGGTCGGTGAAGAGACCGATCTGGACAAGAACCTCGTCGAAGCGTTGGCCGACCCGTTGGTGCACTTGGTGCGCAATGCGGTTGACCACGGAATCGAGATGCCGGAAGAGCGCGAGGCGGCTGGCAAGTCCCGCACCGGGCGAGTGGTTTTGTCTGCCGAGCAGGAAGGCGACCATATCCTGTTGATCATCAGCGATGACGGCAAGGGTATGGATGCGAATGTCCTGCGTGCCAAAGCCGTCGAAAAAGGCATGCTGGAGAAGGATGCGGCAGACCGGCTGAGTGATCTGGAATGCTACAACCTGATCTTCGCACCCGGTTTTTCGACCAAGACCGAGATTTCCGATGTGTCTGGCCGCGGTGTCGGCATGGACGTGGTCAAGACCAAGATTTCCCAGCTCAACGGCACGGTCAACGTGTTCTCGACCAAGGGGCAGGGTTCGAGGGTGGTGATCAAGGTGCCGCTGACGCTGGCGATCATGCCGACCCTGATGGTCATGCTCGGCAACCAGGCGTTCGCGTTTCCGCTGGTTAACGTCAACGAGATCTTCCATCTCGATCTTTCGCGTACTAACGTGGTTGATGGGCAGGAAGTGGTGATCGTCCGCGACAAGGCGCTGCCACTTTTCTATCTCAAGCGATGGCTGATTCAGGATGCGGCTCAGGATGAGCAGCGAGAGGGCCACGTCGTGATCCTCAGTGTCGGCAACCAGAGCATCGGTTTTGTCGTCGACCAGTTGGTCGGGCAGGAAGAAGTGGTTATCAAGCCGCTGGGCAAAATGCTGCAAGGCACGCCTGGAATGTCCGGCGCGACCATCACCGGTGATGGCCGTATCGCTCTGATTCTCGATGTCCCTAGCATGCTAAAGCGGTACGCACGCAGGATTTGATTCAGTCAGGTAGCGCTGCCCGTGGATGGGCGCGCTACCGCTAGGAGTGATGTATGGCAGTCAAGGTCCTGGTCGTCGACGATTCCGGTTTTTTCCGCCGGCGCGTCTCGGAAATTCTTTCCTCTGATTCCAATATCCAGGTTGTCGGTACCGCCACCAACGGGCGCGAGGCCATTGATCAGGTATTGGCGCTGAAACCTGACGTCATCACCATGGACTATGAGATGCCCATGATGGATGGCATTACCGCGGTGCGGCAGATCATGCAGCGCTGCCCGACGCCGGTACTGATGTTCTCCTCGCTGACCCATGAGGGCGCGCGGGTTACCCTTGATGCGTTGGATGCAGGCGCGGTGGATTATCTGCCGAAGAACTTCGAAGACATCTCGCGTAATCCGGACAAGGTCAAGCAGCTGCTGTGCGAAAAGGTGCATACCGTGTCGCGCAGCAACCGGCGCTACAGCACGTTCTCCACTTCGACAACCAGCGCACCGCCTGTCTCGCCCCGTGGCACTACCGCTACGCCGTCTACGACTACAGGTCGGACCGGCACTGCGTCGCCGGCCCCGGCTGCACCTGCCGCTCGCTCGCCCGCGCCCAAGCGCAAGGCCTATAAACTGGTGGCCATAGGGACATCCACTGGTGGGCCGGTTGCCCTGCAGCGGGTGCTCACTCAACTGCCGGCAAACTTTCCTGCACCGATCGTGCTCATTCAGCACATGCCTGCGGCTTTTACCAAGGCATTCGCTGACCGCCTGGATAAACTCTGCCGTATCCGCGTCAAGGAGGCCGAAGACGGTGACGTGCTGCGTCCAGGGCTCGCATTGCTGGCTCCAGGCGGCAAGCAGATGATGATCGATGGCCGCGGCGCAGTGCGCATTCTGCCGGGTGACGATCGCCTCAACTACAAGCCTTGTGTTGATGTCACGTTTGGCTCGGCGGCCAAGTCCTTCCAGGACAAGGTGCTTGCGGTTGTCCTCACCGGCATGGGCGCAGACGGGCGCGAAGGCGCACGCTTGCTCAAGCAGAGCGGTAGCCAGGTGTGGGCCCAGGATGAAGCCAGCTGCGTGATTTACGGAATGCCGATGGCCATAGTCAAGGCCAATCTCAGCGACGCGGTCTACGGCCTTGACGATATCGGTCGCCATATTGCCGAGGCATGTATCTGATGGATGTGCTCAGCCTTATCGGGCTGTTGCTGGCGTTCGTTGCCATCGTCGGGGGTAACTTTCTCGAGGGTGGCCATATCTCGGCATTGCTCAACGGGCCGGCCGCACTTATCGTGCTTGGCGGTACCATGGGCGCCGTATTGTTGCAGACGCCCATTGCCGTATTCATGCGTGCCATGAGTATCGGTCGCTGGATCTTCTTTCCGCCGCGCATCGATCTTGGTCGTGGCATCCTCCTGGTCACCGCGTGGAGCAACACGGCCCGTAAGGAGGGTCTGCTCGGCCTCGAGCCGGTCGCCGAGACGGAGCCTGACCCCTACGCGCGTAAGGGTTTGCAGCTGTTGGTCGATGGCGCCGAGCCTGAGGTTATTCGCAGCATTCTCGAGGTCGATCTCTATACCCAGGAAAGTCGTGATCTGCGTGCCGCCAAGGTGTACGACGCCATGGGGGGCTATTCGCCGACGATCGGCATCATCGGGGCGGTGATGGGGTTGATTCACGTGATGGGCAATTTGGCCGACCCGAGCCAACTCGGTAGCGGCATCGCCGTTGCATTCGTTGCCACGATCTATGGTGTTGCTCTGGCTAACCTGTTGGTGTTGCCGGTCGGCAACAAGCTCAAGAGCGTCGTACAGCGGCAGACGGCTTACCGTGAAATGCTGCTGGAGGGCGTGCTGTCGATTGCTGAAGGTGAGAATCCGCGCTCCATCGAGATGAAGCTGCAAGGCTTCATGGACTGACCCCATGGCCAGACGCAGACCGCCGGAAGAGCACGAGAATCACGAGCGTTGGCTGGTGTCGTACGCCGATTTCATTACGTTGCTGTTCGCGTTCTTCGTGGTGATGTACTCGATATCCTCGGTCAACGAAGGCAAGTACAAGATCCTGTCCGACTCGTTGGTCGGTGTCTTCAGTCAAGCGGATCGCTCGGTCAAGCCCATTCCTATTGGGGAAGAGCGACCGCGGACCACCGAGCCGGACGTTTCGCTGGTCGATGATCCGTCAGGCCAGTCAACGCCAGGAAATCCGACCCTCGACCCGCTTGAGCTTATCGCCCAGAGCATGCGCGAAACCTTTGGCGAGCTTATCGCCAACGAGCAGCTGACAGTTCGGGGCAACGAGTTGTGGATTGAGATCGAACTCAACTCCAGTTTGCTTTTCCCCAGCGGCGATGCGTTGCCCAATGACCAGGCGTTCCTGCTGATAGACAAGGTCGCCGGAATCCTGGCTCCTTTTGATAACCCCATCCACGTTGAAGGGTTTACCGACAATTTGCCGATCAGTACCGACAAGTTTCCGACCAACTGGGAGCTTTCCGCAGCTCGCGCTGGCAGTGTCGTGCGGATGCTGGCGGCACAGGGCGTAAATCCTTCCAGGCTGGCTGCGGTTGGCTACGGTGAGTTTCAGCCGGTGGCCGATAATTCGACTGCCGAGGGACGCGCGCGCAATCGTCGGGTAATTCTGGTGGTGTCGCGTAATCTCGATGTGCGCCGCAGTGTCTCTGGGGTGGGCAGCAGCAACGCACGCCCTGACGATGCGCTGCGTCGGGCTGGCACACAATCTGCACCACCCCGAGCTATGTAGCGCTTTAGGGCGCAATCGTCAAAACACCGTCGCATTACCTGTTTTGGGTGATGCAGTGCCGGTCAGCATCGAGCCGGGTGGAAGAGCATGAGAGTCTGGGCAGTAGCCAATCAAAAGGGTGGGGTGGGCAAGACCACTACGTCGATCGCGCTAGCGGGGTTGCTGGCCGACGCCGGCAAGCGCGTGGTGGTGCTGGATCTGGATCCGCATGGCTCGATGACCAGCTATTTCGGTCACGACCCTGACAATCTCGACCACAGCGTTTTCGACCTGTTTCAGCACCAGGGGACCGTGCCTGACGGTCTGCCCTGGCAGTTGCTGCTCGCCACCAGTCACGAGCGTATTTCGCTGATGCCGTCGAGCACGGTGCTAGCGACGCTGGAGCGTCAATCCCCCGGTCAGAGCGGCCTGGGCCTGGTCATTGCCAAGAGCCTGTCGCAGCTTTGGCAGGATTTCGACTACGCCATCATTGATAGCCCGCCGTTGCTTGGCGTGCTAATGGTCAATGCATTGGCTGCCAGCCAGCAGCTGGTCATTCCGGTGCAAACCGAATTTCTGGCAATGAAGGGCCTTGAGCGGATGGTCAGCACGTTGGCGATGATCAACCGATCACGCAAACAGGCGCTCCCGTACACCATCGTGCCCACGATGTTCGACCGTCGAACCCAGGCCTCGATGAACACGCTCAAAGTGTTGCGCGCCGGCTATGTGGAGAATCTCTGGCCGGCTTTCATCCCGGTAGATACCCGTCTGCGTGATGCCAGCCGCGCCGGATTGACCCCGTCCCAGTTCGATCCGACTAGCCGCGCGGTGCTCGCTTATCGAGCCTTGCTCAAACACCTATTGGCCTCGCAAGTGGCACCGCAGGTCGCGTGAAATCACCGTACCGCTCGGCGTGCAGCGACTCAAGTTTGTCGTACACACTGCCGATAGCCTGTTCAGATTCTCTTCACGAGTTCGTTCCATGAGCCGCACTGTCCTAACAGAAACTCGCTCCCAACAGGCGCTGCAATCCTATCTCGATGGGCTATTGCAGGACGCCGCCATCGAGCTGGCTGACTCGGTCAGCCAGGACGAGTTTCAGGCTGCCGTGCTCGAGGAGCAACTGCGCGATACTCGAAAGAGCCAGCCGCCGCGACTGGAGATCGTGCAGCCCACGCCACCGCCGATCGTTGCGCCTGAAGTGTTGCAGCCGCAAGAGATTACTCTTGAGCCAGCCACTGAGCTGGAAATGGTGCCGCAGCCTTTGAGTGGGCCCGTCCAGATTGACTCTGACGGGCAGCCGGGTTGGGGTGAGGAGCCATTCGAATGCCTGTTGTTCGATGTGGCCGGATTGACGCTTGCGGTACCGCTGGTGTGTCTTGGCTCAATCTATCCGCTGGCTGGTCAGGAGCTGACACCGCTGTTCGGTCAGCCTGATTGGTTTCTTGGCATACTGCCGAGCCAGGCTGGCAATCTGAAGGTGCTGGACACGGCGCGCTGGGTGATGCCTGATCGTTATCGTGACGATTTCCGCGAGGGCTTGCAGTACGTGATATCGGTTCAAGGCTATGAGTGGGGGCTGGCGGTGCATCAGGTCAGTCGCTCGATTCGCCTTGACCCAAGCGAGGTCAAGTGGCGCACGCAGCGTAGCCAGCGTCCCTGGCTAGCCGGTACGGTAATCGAGCACATGTGCGCGTTGGTCGACGTGACCGCGCTGGCCGAGCTGATTGCCAGTGGTGCGGTCAAGCAAATGCAGGGCGCTGCGAAGCCACGGGCGCACTGAACGCAATCAAATGACGGTCGCGCCCGTTGCGCGGCCCAGCGATAGAATCGACCGCCATTGCGGTAACTGAAGAAGGTGGGACTATGAAGATGACGTCTGCGCAGGGTTCCGAAGATCCTGTACTGCAATGGGTGACTTTCCGTCTGGACAACGAGACGTACGGCATCAATGTAATGCAGGTTCAAGAGGTGTTGCGTTACACCGAGATCGCGCCGGTGCCGGGTGCGCCCAGCTACGTGCTCGGGATCATCAACCTGCGTGGCAACGTGGTGACGGTGATCGACACGCGCCAGCGTTTCGGCCTGGAAACTGCCTCCGTGTCGGACAACACCCGTATCGTGATCATCGAGGCGGACCGTCAGGTCATTGGCATCATGGTCGATAGCGTGGCCGAGGTGGTCTATCTTCGCCAGTCCGAGATCGAAACAGCACCCAACGTTGGTAATGACGAGTCGGCCAAGTTCATTCAGGGCGTCTGCAACAAGAACGGCGAGCTGCTGATTCTGGTCGAACTCGACAAGATGATGAGTGAAGAAGAATGGGCCGATCTTGAGAGCATCTGATACATGCTGATTGCGTCGCTGGTCGCATCGCTGGTTGCGCTGGCATTCTGCTGTCTGGGGCTGCTGGGTTTCTGCCTGTGGCTGCTCAGGCGGCAGCGGCTGCTGGTGGAACAACAACAGCAGCGTGATGCGAGCAGGGACAGGCGAATAAAGGAGTTAAGCAGCCGTCTGGATGCCTATCTCGAAGGCAGCTTGCGCATGGGTGATGAGTTGCGCGAGCTGAGCCGTGTGGTCGCGCCTCTGCCTGACAAACTTACTCAGCTGGAACAGCGAGACCCGAACAACTTCTCCTTCTCCCAGGCCGCCAAATTGGTGGGTATGGGTGCCAGCGTCGATGATTTAACCCAGTCCTGTGGACTTTCGCAGTCCGAGGCTGAGCTGATGAGCAAACTGCATCAGTCGCGGCAGAAACCCTGATCGTTGTACCGTGACGGCGTAGACGTCCTCCCGTCGCCACGCCTGGAACCTCCTAGGTTCGCCTCATTCCAATCCGTATCAGCCCGGCTTTTGCCAGGCGCGTCCATGTCCCTAGGCCGGGACGAGGAGGGCAGTGATGCGGCGCATACTCGTTCTACTACTTTTCGCGGTTGCACTTGGCGCGCACGCAGGCGAGGCACCGGACGACGTCGATGGGGCGCTGACTGTGAATGTCTTCCAGGCCAAGCGGCTGCACGACATGGGGGCGGTATTCATCGATGTTCGCGCTGATCGCGAGTGGTTATGGGGCCATGTTGAGGGGGCCGTGCATTTCGATCTCGCTAGCAATTTCGTAAATCTTGCAAGTCCTGAATGGCCGCGTGAGCTTCCGTTGGTCATCTACTGCGATAGCGAAATTTGCCCCCGCAGCGCGGAAGCGACGCGCATGGCCGTGGCGTGGGGTTACCAGCAGGTTTTCTATTTTCGCTCGGGCTACTTTGCCTGGCTGTTGCACGACTTTCCTCAGGTGAGTGGGGAAGACCGTGCGCTCTCCACGCTCAACGCTCAGGCCCACTGAGCAATGGCCAGGATGGAGGCTGCGGGTCGTTGTTTGACTCGCGGAAGCCGGGTGGGCACTTACCCTTCAGGTACCAGGCAAACGCGATGATCTCGGCGATGGTCCGATATAGCGCCTCTGGAATTTCATCCCCTAATTCCAGTCGGGCAAGCAGTCTCACCAGATCAGCATTCTCGTAAATCGGTACTTCGTGCTCGCGAGCAATGGCGAGGATGGCTTCGGCCAGCTCATCATCACCTTTGGCGCTCAAGCTTGGCGCGCTCACGCCGTCATAACTGAGCGCGATGGCCTGGCGCGGTAGCTTGTCAGTCATGCTGTTTCATCCACGAAGCGTTGCTCGAGGGAAGTGTTCGGCCCTTGGGGCGGAGTGCCTTGTCGGCATGTAAGTTCGCCTACGCTAAGGCCTGCAGTTTGGAGCCGTTCACGTAGATGGGTCAGCTCGGCAGCGACTAGTTGAGCCGTGGCGCTATGCTCCGCCCATAGCTGGCTGGACAGTGTCCCGCGCACCAGCTGCGCTTGCACCTGCAGCGGTCCGAGTGGGGCGACATCGAAGGCTAGCTCCACCTTCCATAGCGTTTCGCTGCGCTCCTTCTCTTGCCGTTTTGGCTGATCCTCTCGCTGCAGCTTGATCTGCAACGGCACAATATCCCGATTGTCCCGCATCGGCAGCTCCAGCTGCCATGTGGTAAGCAGTGCGCCATCGGGGCCGATCTGCGTCTGGGCCAGGCTGGACAGCTGGTGAGTCTGCAGCCTCGATACGGCTGCGGCGGCAAGCTTGAGCAGCATCTCCAGGTCCGCTTCGTCTTCCATGCCGGGCGGCAGTCGGGTGGGTAGCGGAAATGCGGTCGCGAACTGCCGTGAGTTGCTTTGCGCCAGTAAGCCGAGCGCATTGCGCGCGAAGGCGGGCAATGCCTGCCCCATGGCTGCGCCGGCTTGAGCGCCTGCCAACGGTGTGCTGCCAGGTAGGCTAGGCATCTGGGCGAGTAGCCGCAGCAATCCGGCCTTGAGGTCGCCCTGCAGACCATCGGTCTGTCCGGCGAGCAAGCGCGCTTCAAGGAACACGCCGCTCTTGGCCAGCGCCGCAGCCAACGCTTTGGCATCTCCCAGCTGTTGCATGTCGGGGATCAGTCCGAGCAGCTTGTCGGCGGCACTGCGCAACCCCTCCGGTAGCCCGCCGGACGTGCCTTGCAATGCCTTGAACAGTCCTTCCAGTGAGGCTTGGCGATTTTGCTGGGCGCCCAATTGCTCGCTGACGTTGAGCTGGTCGAGGCGCCCTGCTAGCGGAAGGAAGGCGAGCGATTGGTCGCCCTTGACCTGGGCCGTCAACAGGCTGCCAAGAGCTAGCGGATTGCTCGATTCGATGTTCAGTTTTTGTCCTGCCATGGGAGCATTGAGCAGGCTGATTACCGCCTTGAATATCTTCTGTCCGTCGTCGGATTGCTGTTGGCTTGTTGCAACCACTCGCCCCTGAATCACGCTGCCGACCGGCAGTTGCTGAAGGTCGAGTGAGGACGCGGGCTGGCGGCCTGCCATGTGTGGCGACGCAAGCAGGCGGGTGTCGGATAGCGCCGTGATCACGAATGCAGCTCCAGGTGGTGGAGCCTTGTTACTGCTGACCTCGACAGTCGCCTGGCGCCCGCTACTCATGGTCAGACGCAGCAACAGGCGGAACGCCTGCGCGGTCTCTCGGATGCTGACGACTTCGGCTTCGGCGTTTTCGCCGGCCGCGAGCAGGCCCTGCATGGGTTGCAGCACTTTCAACGCGAGGTCGCTAGCCGCTATAGCTTGGCGTGGCGCGCTGGTCTGCGGCAGGGCGGCGGTACTCTTGATCTCGGTCATCTTTCCTCAAATGCACTTACAACCTTTCGCGTTTGCGGCCTTCGGCACTAAGGGTTGCCATGTATAATTCCGCACGCCTGGCCCTATTGCATGAGTATAGCGGCCAGGCCTTTTTCATCTTGAGGTGTCGCTAGCGTGCCAACTCCCTTTCTCGAAGCTGTAGCGCTCGCTTGCGAGCGGGATTGGCGTCTGCTTTTCGACAAGCTGGATCTGCGCCTCGACAGTGGAGAGATGCTGCAGATTTCCGGCCCTAATGGCAGCGGCAAAACCAGCCTGCTGCGTCTGCTTGCCGGGCTGATGCAACCTACCGCTGGTGAGGTGTTGCTCAAGGGGCAGCCGCTCGAGGCCCAGCGTGGTGAGCTTGCGCGTAACCTGTTATGGATCGGCCACGCTGCCGGTATCAAGGGCTTGCTGACAGCTGAAGAGAACCTCACCTGGCTCTGTGCGCTGCATCAGCCGACCAGCCGCGAATCAATATGGAAAGCCCTTGCTGAAGTAGGACTGCGTGGGTTCGAAGACGTGCCCTGTCACACTCTTTCCGCGGGGCAGCAGCGTCGTGTGGGCCTGGCGCGCCTTTATCTATCTCCGCCACCTTTGTGGATTCTCGACGAGCCCTTTACCGCGCTCGACAAGCATGGCGTGGCGCAGCTGGAGAGTCACCTGGCAACACATTGCGAGCAGGGCGGGTTGGTCGTGCTGACCACTCACCACAGCCTGACGGAGAAGCCAGCCGGCTATCGCGAACTTGATCTGGGGCAGCAGGCCGCATGAGCAGCGTTTTTACCCTACTGCTGGCGCGCGAGACGCGCTTGTTGTTTCGTCGTCCCGCCGAGCTCGCCAACCCGCTGGTGTTCTTCGCAATTGTCATCGCTCTGTTTCCCTTGGCGGTCGGGCCGGAAACACAACTGTTGCAGACCATTTCGCCTGGGCTGGTCTGGGTCGCGGCGCTGCTGGCCGTGCTGCTCTCGCTGGACGGCTTGTTCCGTAGTGATTTTGAGGATGGCTCGCTCGAACAGTGGGTCGTTTCGCCGCACCCGCTCGCGCTTCTGGTGCTCGCCAAGGTGCTGGCACACTGGGTTTTTTCCGGCCTTGCGTTAGTTTTGCTGGCGCCGCTGCTGGGGTTGATGCTGGGCTTGCCGCTTGGGACCATCCCCGTGCTGCTGATTTCACTACTGCTGGGGACCCCGATACTAAGCCTGCTAGGGGCGGTTGGCGCGGCCCTGACGGTTGGGCTCAAACGAGGCGGCTTGTTGCTTGCGCTGCTGATACTGCCGCTTTACATCCCAGTGCTTATTCTGGGCAGCGGCGCGCTGCAGGCAGCCTTGCAAGGCTTGCCGGCAGTCGGACACCTGCTTTGGCTGGCCAGTCTGACGGCCCTGGCAGTTACTCTTACACCCTTTGCGATAGCAGCTGGCCTGAAGATCAGCGTTGGCGAATAGCGACACACCCTGATGGCCCGGCGCCCGCGCCCGGTCGATGTACGAATGTCGAGGCCTGGTCTGTCAGGTTCTCGCTGGACGATGAGTCATTCGATGAACTGGACATGGTTTCACAAACTGGGCTCTCCCAAATGGTTCTACGAGATCAGTGGGCGCTGGCTGCCTTGGCTGGCTTGGGCGGCAGTGCTGCTTGTCAGCATTGGCGTCGTGTGGGGCCTTGCGTTCGCCCCTGAGGATTACCAGCAGGGCAATAGTTTCCGGATCATCTACATCCACGTTCCGGCTGCCTTCCTTGCGCAATCCATCTACGTGATGCTCGCCGTGGCGGGCGTGGTCGGCCTGGTCTGGAAGATGAAGCTGGCTGATGTAGCCTTGCAGCAGGCAGCGCCGATCGGTGCCTGGATGACCTTTATCGCGCTGCTGACCGGCGCTGTATGGGGCAAGCCGACCTGGGGCGCCTGGTGGGTATGGGACGCTCGGCTGACTTCGATGCTGATCCTGCTGTTTCTCTACTTCGGCATCATTGCCCTGGGCCAGGCGATCAGCAACCGGGACAGTGCTGCCAAGGCCTGCGCGGTACTTGCCATCGTTGGCGTAGTGAACATCCCAATCATCAAGTACTCGGTGGAGTGGTGGAACACACTGCACCAGCCGGCGACCTTCAAGGTCACCGAAAAGCCGGCCATGCCGATGGAGATGTGGCTACCGCTACTGGTGATGGTCATCGGCTTCTACTGCTTCTTCACCGTGGTGCTGCTTATGCGCATGCGCCTGGAAGTGCTGCGCCGCGAATCGCGTGCCAGTTGGGTGAAGAACGAGGTCAAGGCTCTGGTAGGAAACAACTCGTGAACTTTTCGTCCTTCGCCGAATTCATCGCCATGGGCAATCATGGCGTGTATGTCTGGACATCCTATGGCATCAGCCTGGCTGTTCTGATTCTCAACGTTGCGTTGCCAGTACTGGCGCGGCGACGTTACCTGCAAGATGAGGCGCGTCGTTTGCGCCGGGAGGAGTCGAAGTGAATCCGGTGCGCAAGAAGCGTCTTTTCATCGTCCTGGCGATTCTCGCCGGCGTCGGTATCGCCGTGGCGCTGGCGTTGTCCGCTCTGCAGCAGAACATCAACCTGTTCTATACGCCCACTCAGATCGCCGCGGGGGAAGCGCCGGAAGGCACCCGTATTCGAGCAGGTGGGCTGGTTGAGGAAGGTTCGGTAGAGCGCACCAACGATTCGCTGACGGTTTCCTTCCGCGTCACGGACGGAGCCAAGGCGATCACTATCATCTTTCAAGGGATCCTCCCCGACCTGTTCCGTGAAGGGCAGGGCATCGTCGCGCTGGGCCGAGTCAACGCCGATGGTGTGCTGATCGCCGACGAGGTCCTGGCCAAACACGATGAGAACTACATGCCGCCCGAGGTGACCCAGGCGCTGGAGAAGAGCGGGATGATGAAGCATTACGAGGGTGGCAAGCAGGAGTACGCGAAATGATTCCGGAACTCGGCCATCTGGCGATGATTCTTGCGCTGTGCCTGGCAATCGTTCAGGCCACGCTACCCCTGATCGGCGCCTGGCGCGGTGACAGGCAGTGGATGGGACTGGCGCAACCTGCCGCGTGGGGGCAGTTTGCCTTTCTCGCATTTTCCTTCGCCTGTTTGACCTATGCCTTCATGGTCGACGACTTCTCTGTCGCTTATGTTGCGCACAACTCCAACAGCGCGTTGCCTTGGTACTACAAGTTCAGCGCCGTTTGGGGCGCACACGAGGGCTCGTTGCTGCTGTGGGCTTTGATTCTTGCCGGCTGGACCTTTGCCGTGGCAGTTTTCTCTCGTCAGCTTCCCGAAGACATGCTGGCGCGGGTGCTTGGCGTAATGGGCTTGATCAGTATTGGTTTCCTGTTGTTCCTGATCGTCACGTCCAACCCCTTCGAGCGTCTGCTTCCGCAGGTTCCACTGGATGGTCGTGACCTCAATCCGTTATTGCAGGATTTCGGCTTGATCGTCCATCCACCCATGCTCTACATGGGATATGTCGGATTCTCCGTGGCATTCGCCTTTGCAATCGCCGCGTTGTTGGGCGGCCGACTGGACGCCGCCTGGGCCCGCTGGTCCCGTCCGTGGACGCTGGTTGCTTGGGCCTTTCTCGGTATAGGTATCGCCCTGGGCTCCTGGTGGGCATATTACGAACTTGGCTGGGGCGGCTGGTGGTTCTGGGACCCGGTGGAAAATGCCTCGTTCATGCCGTGGCTGGTCGGGACGGCCCTGATTCATTCGCTCGCCGTGACCGAGAAACGTGGCGTATTCAAGAGCTGGACCGTGTTGCTGGCCATCGCGGCCTTCTCGCTGAGCCTGCTCGGGACCTTCCTGGTTCGTTCTGGTGTGCTGACTTCCGTACACGCTTTCGCTACCGATCCCGAGCGTGGCGTGTTCATCCTGATCTTCCTGCTGATGGTGGTTGGCGGTTCGCTGACGCTGTTCGCTTTGCGCGCACCAGTGGTCAAGAGCCAAGTCGGCTTCGGGTTGTGGTCTCGCGAGACGCTGCTGCTGGTCAATAACCTGTTGTTGGTCGTCGCGACTGCAATGATTCTGCTCGGCACACTCTATCCGCTGCTGCTAGACGCCATATCCGGCGCCAAGCTGTCGGTAGGGCCTCCTTACTTCAACGCGATGTTCGTTCCGTTGGTCGGGGCGCTGATGGTGGCGCTTGGCGTTGGCATCATGGTGCGCTGGAAGGACACCCCGGTGAAGTGGCTGGTCAGTATGCTTGCCCCGGTACTGATCGCCAGCGCGATTCTTGGCGGGCTCGGCTCGCTGATATTCGGTGATTTCAACTGGGCGGTGCTTGCGGTATGCCTGCTGGCCGCCTGGGTGCTGCTGGCCAGCCTACGTGATCTGTTCGACAAGACCCGCCACAAGGGCCTGCTCAAAGGCATGCGCAGCATGACGCTGAGTTATTGGGGGATGCACTTGGCGCACCTGGGCCTCGCCGTCTGTGCGATTGGCGTGGTTCTTACCAGTCACCAGAGTTCGGAACGCGACCTGCGCCTGGCTCCAGGCCAGTCACTGGAGCTTGGTGGCTATCAGTTCGTTTTTGAGGGTGCCGTGCACCATGAGGGGCCTAACTTCACCTCGGACAAGGGGACCATTCGGGTGCTGAAGGGCGACAAGCAAGTCGCCGTGCTGCACCCGGAGAAGCGTCTGTATACCGTGCAGCAGATGCCGATGACCGAGGCCGGTATCGACGCTGGGTTCACTCGCGACCTCTACGTTGCACTGGGCGAGCCGCTGGATAACGGAGCCTGGGCAGTGCGCGTGCATATCAAGCCCTTCGTCCGCTGGATCTGGCTGGGCGCTCTCATGATGGGACTTGGCGGTGTACTGGCAGCATGCGACCGCCGTTATCGGGTCAAGGTGAAAACCCGCGTGCGCGAAACACTTGGCATCTCAGGAGCACAGCCGGCATGAAACGCGCATTGATGCTAATCCCCTTGGCGATCTTCCTTATTATCGCCGGGTTCCTATACAAGGGGCTGTTCCTGGATCCGAGTGACATCGGCACGACCATGATTGGCAAGCCATTGCCCGCGTTTTCCCTGCCTTCGGTGGAGGATCCGGCGAGAACCTTGACCACTGCCGATTTCGTCCGCGGCGAGCCGGCGCTGGTCAACGTCTGGGCAACCTGGTGCCCGACCTGCCGCGCAGAGCACGCAATGCTCAACAAGCTGGCAGAGCGGGGCGTGGCCATCTATGGCATCAACTACAAGGAAACCGGGGATGCGGGCCGTTGGCTGAGCGAGCTGGGGAATCCGTATCGGCTCACGGTTGCGGACCCGCAGGGTAGCCTGGGTCTTAACCTTGGCGTCTACGGCGCGCCGGAAACCTTCCTGATCGACAAGGCCGGCATTATTCGCCACAAATACGTGGGTGCCATCAATGACGATGTCTGGCGAGGGCAGCTGGCCGCGCTCTATCAGCAACTGGTGGACGAATGAAACGACTGATTAGGGGCGCGCTGCTTGGTCTATTCCTCGCTACGACCGCCCATGCAGCAATCGATACTTATGAATTCAGGGACGACGCGGAGCGAGAGCGCTACCGCACTCTCACCGAAGAGCTGCGCTGTCCGAAATGCCAGAATCAGAACATTGCCGACTCCAACGCGCCGATTGCCATGGATTTGCGTCAGGAGATCTTCCGCATGCTGGAAGAGGGAAAGAGCAACGACCAAATCGTTGACTTTCTGGTAGACCGATATGGTGACTTCGTTCGCTACAGTCCGCCGGTGAACGTAAAAACGTTACTGCTTTGGTATGGGCCGGCTGGGCTGCTCGTATTGGGATTTGGTGTGTTAACCACAATCCTGGTGCGCCGCCGTCGAGTCGAGAAATCTCCTGCATCGAACACCCTTTCCGAGACCGAGCGCGAACGTCTCGCCCAGCTTCTGGATAAAAAAGACTCATGACCGATTTCTGGATAGCCGCTGGCGCTCTGCTGCTGGTGGCACTGGCCTTTTTGCTGCTACCCATTCTGCGCGGCCGTCGTGCGCAGACTGAAGAAGACCGCACGGCGCTGAATGTTGCGCTGTACGAAGAGCGCCTAGCTGAGCTGACAGCGCAGAATGTTGCCGGGACGTTGAGCGATGAACAGCTGGAGGCTGGGCGGGCTGACGCTGCACGCGAGCTGCTGGAAGATACTGAAGGCAGTGATGCGCCAAGGCTGGCCAAGCTCGGGCGCAGCGTGCCGCTAATCGCGGCCTTGCTGGTTCCTCTCGTCGGATATGGCCTCTATATGCATTGGGGGGCTATCGACAAGGTGCATATGGCCCGGCAGTTCACGGATCAGCCGCGCACCGTCGAAGAAATGACGGCGCACCTCGAGCAAGCTGTAAAGGAGCAGCCGGACTCCACCGAAGCCTGGTACTTCCTGGGGCGCACTTACATGAATCAGGAGCGCCCGGCCGATGCGGCCAAGGCTTTCCAGCGCGTCGTGGACATTGCCGGACGTCAGCCGGAGTTGCTCGGTCAGCTGGCCCAGGCGTTGTATTTCGCGAGGGATCGGCAATGGTCCGACGAATTGCAAACACTTACCGACGAGGCATTGCAGGGGGATCCGCAGGAGCTCACCAGCCTTGGCCTGCTCGGTATCGCCGCCTACGAGGAGGAGCGTTATCAGGATGCAGTGCGTTTCTGGGAGCTTCTGGTCGCTGCGCTGCCCGAGGAAGATCCGTCTCGTGAGGCCATTCGCGGCGGTATCGAGCGTGCACGCCAGCAGATCGACGGAGGTTCCGCCAGCGCGCAAGAGGATTCTGCGGCAGAGACAGTAGGTGTTACTTTGCAGGTCGAGGTAGACCTCGCTCCAGAGGTGGCCCAGGCAGTTTCACCGCAGGACACGGTTTTCGTATTTGCGCGTGCTGTGTCGGGGCCTCCTGTTCCGCTCGCCGCGAAGCGCCTCACGGTTGCTGATCTGCCTGCGACGATAACGCTAGGCGATGCCGATGCGATGGTGCCGTCTATGAAAATCTCCAGCGTCGAGCAGGTCCTGCTGATGGCGCGTATTTCGCAGTCGGGCGATGCAACCAAGGGCGAGTGGATGGGTCAGAGCGAGGCGGTCAATACGGCCGACGGAAAATCCACCGTGCGTCTGACGATCAATCGTGCTGAGGCGCCCTGAGCCGTCAGTGAGGAAAAGATGAACACGAGAGCGTCAGCCAACCTGCAGTCGTTCAAGCGCTTTGGGCAATGCGGCGTGCTGTTGGGCCTGACGCTGTTGCTCGGTGCATGTGCGGGAAATCCCTATGACTCGACCCCGCAGGAGCCGGCAGCGCAGCCTGCTCCCCGCACGCCCGAGCCTACTGGCCCAGTGATTGCTCCGCCGCCAATCAAGGCACCTTCCGCACCACGAGCCCCAACAACCCAGAAGAGCCATCCTCGGTATGCCCCGCCGCCACACGTGGCTGCGCATTGGGATAACCGCTTGGGTGTGTATGTTGTGGAAGGGCGTGACCTCTACTATCGCGAGCGGTTGTACTACCGGTGGGATGGGGATTGGCTCTGCGCTGGACGGCCGGATGGCCCCTGGGAGCCTGTCGCGCCGCCCAGCGTGCCCCCAGGCTTGCGCAATCGCTACTGATTCAGCCTCCTTGTCGAGCGCGGCGGCCAAGAGGACTTTTCGGCAAGCCGGCCTAAAGGCTGCTGACTGGTTGCCGATAAAGGTTCTGTACCGTTGTTCTGCAACGTTTCCAGCTGGCTCGGCGAAAGCCGTCGCATCGGGCTCACGCCCCGGAGTCAATCATGAATGCTTCCGTAAAGCGCCTCGAAGAAACCGGTTCTGCACTACGCGATGCGCTGACGCAGCAGGACTGGGCGGCCATAAGCATGCTCGATCGCGAATGCCGCAATGCCGTGGACGAAGCCATGCAGGCACAGGAACGCGATAATGGTCTTGTTCGCCTGCGCCTGCAGGAGTTGCTCGACCTATATGGTGAGCTAGTCATGACATGCCAAATCGAGCAGGCCCGTGTAGTTGGCGAGTTGCGCCAGCTGAACCAGTCTCAGCAAGGTGCCAAGGTCTACCAGCTTTTCGGGTAACCCCCTCGTGATCCGCTAGCGTCTTCTGCCGCTCCGTACGCTCCTCCATTCCTTTGCAACGACTTTGCCACCGCATCCACGCGCCGGGCTGTAGGCACCAAGTCAAAATCTCGAATTTTTATCATTACAAAGTATGTGGCATTATGTCGCCATTATTTTGCCGGCCTAGGCATGTGCGCTGCGTACTGCTGAGTATTTGATGCGTATGTCTGCCATTGTGCGCAAAACGTGCTGGATCAATTTCAGGTCGCGTCACGCGACCGTTATTTTTCTCTCGTTCTTTGGTCGCTAATTCACGTCATAAATTTGACTCAGTTCATTTTTTCATTAATCTAGCTTCATCTGCCATGAGTGCGGTCGCCTTTCTACTGAGGTGGCGGACGCACGCTTTCTTTCAGCCCATTTAGAGCCCTATAAACAAGATGTGGCGTGAAACCAAGATTTTGTTGATAGACGATGATCAGGACCGCCGGCGAGACCTGGCCGTCATCCTGGATTTCCTCAGTGAAGATCACGTGGCTTGCTCCAGCAACGAATGGCATGAAGCCGTTGCCGGTCTGGAGTCCAGTCGTGCCATTAATGGCGTCATGCTGGGCTACGTGGCTGCCAAGGGCGGCGCTGTCGAGCTGATCAAGCAGATGGGCAAGTGGGATGAAAACGTCCCGCTGATGTTGATAGGGGAGCCTGCTCACGCCGATTGGCCGGACGAAGTGCGGCGGAGGGTGCTCACCAGCCTGGAGATGCCGCCCAGCTATAACAAGCTGCTCGACTCCCTGCATCGTGCGCAGATCTATCGGGAGATGTACGACCAAGCCAGGGCTCGTGGCCGACAGCGCGAACCCAACCTCTTTCGCAGCCTGGTAGGTACCAGTCGGGCCGTCCAGCATGTGCGGCAGATGATGGAACAGGTTGCCGATACGGAAGCCAGTGTCCTGATCCTCGGCGAGTCCGGCACAGGAAAGGAGGTTGTAGCGCGGAATCTGCACTATCACTCCAAGCGGCGCCAGGGGCCATTCGTTCCGGTTAACTGCGGTGCGATTCCGGCGGAGCTGCTGGAGAGCGAGCTGTTTGGCCATGAAAAAGGCGCGTTTACCGGCGCAATCACTGCGAGGGCAGGGCGGTTCGAGCTGGCTGAAGGTGGCACGCTATTCCTTGATGAAATAGGCGACATGCCGCTGCCCATGCAGGTCAAGCTGTTGCGGGTGCTGCAGGAGCGGACATTCGAGCGCGTCGGCAGTAATCGTACTCAGAATGCTGATGTGCGCATCATCGCGGCGACGCACAAGGATCTTGAGAAGATGATCGAGGTGGGGACCTTCCGCGAAGATCTCTACTATCGCCTAAACGTCTTCCCAATCGAAATGGCGCCGCTGCGTGAGCGCGTCGAAGACATCCCGCTGCTGATGAACGAACTGATTTCGCGCATGGAGCACGAGAAGCGCGGCTCCATTCGCTTCAACTCGGCTGCCATCATGTCGCTGTGTCGGCACGACTGGCCGGGCAATGTTCGCGAGCTGGCCAATCTGGTCGAGCGTATGGCGATCATGCATCCCTACGGCGTCATCGGCGTAATGGAGCTGCCGAAGAAATTCCGGCATGTAGATGACGACGATGAGCAGTACGCGACCAACCTGCATGATGAAATGGAAGAGCGTGCGGCCATCAGTGCACCAATGGTCATACCCGAAGCCCAGGCGATGCTGCCGGTCGAGGGTCTGGATCTGAAAGAGTACCTTGGCAATCTGGAGCAGGGCCTCATCCATCAGGCGCTGGAAGATGCCGGTGGGGTGGTGGCTCGCGCGGCAGAGCGCTTGCGCATTCGGCGCACGACGCTTGTTGAAAAGATGCGCAAGTACGGTATGAATCGGCGTGATGACGATATGGGCGAGTAAGCGCTGAGCGGTATTTCGAAAGGCCACCTCATCAGGTGGCCTTTTTTTCGAGTGTCCTTCAAGCTCGTCATGGATTTGCACTAAGCGCGTCAGCAGCGCTGGGCACGAAGTTTGCTGTCGTCACTGCACTGACTATCTTTTGACAGGCGCGAGTGAAACAGTGAATTCCGTCACCAGGCCTTCCATAGATCCGCATGACTCCCCAGACGCGCTTGCGTTGACGCGGTCTCTCGAGCTGTTTCGCCAGGTCTCCGGACAGCTGGGCGAGTCCGAGGGTTTTTTGCAGGCGCGGGTTGCCGAGTTGAAGGGCCAGCTTGCCGAGGCTGGCGAGCTACGCCGCCAGGAGCTCGAAGAAAAGGAGAGGCTCGCGCAGCGATTGCAGAATGTTCTGGATCTGCTGCCGGGCGGCGTAATTGTTATCGATGGGCATGGGCAGGTACGTGACGCCAACCCCGTTGGGCTTGAACTGCTCGGCGAACCGTTGGTGGGGGCGCACTGGCGGGATGTGATCGCTCGCTGCTTTGCGCCCCGCAAAGACGATGGCCATGAAATCTCATTGCGCAATGGCCGCCGTCTGTCGATCGCCACGCGCTCGCTCAGCGGGGAGCCAGGCCAGCTGGTACTGCTCACGGATCTTACCGAAACACGGCGCTTACAGGACCAGCTGGCGCGCCACGAGCGATTGTCCTCACTTGGGCGGATGGTTGCCTCGCTTGCCCACCAGATTCGCACGCCATTATCTACGGCGTTGCTGTATGCCAGCCACCTAGAGCAGGGTGGGCTGACGGAGGCGCAGCAGCAACGTTTTGCTGGCAATCTGAAGTCGCGGTTGCACGAGCTGGAACACCAGGTGCGCGACATGCTGGTTTTTGCCCGTGGTGACCTGCCTCTGAATGATCGGCTTAGTCCGGCGGCGTTGCTGCTGGCATTGCGTGCCGCTGCCGAGGCGCAACTGCAGAATGTGGCGGTGCGTTGGCAGTGTGATGTTCACGGTGCAGAGATTCTGTGTAATCGCGATACGCTGGTCGGCGCGTTGCTCAATCTTATCGAGAATGCCCTGCAGGCCAGTGGTGGAGACCTCCGGCTGAAGGTTCACCTGTATCGCCGGGATGGAGCGCTGCGGCTGTGTATCACTGACAACGGCCCAGGTATCGAAGCCGACACACTGGCTCGTTTAGGTGAGCCGTTCTTCACGACCAGAACTGCCGGTACCGGGCTTGGTTTGGCCGTCGCCAAAGCTGTCGCCAAAGCGCATCAGGGCCAATTGCAATTGCGCTCGCGGCCAGGGCAGGGCACGTGCGCGGTGGTGACACTTCCGCTGATTCCTGCTGTACAGAGATCGGAGTGACCTGCATGGCCGCCAAGATACTTCTGGTCGAAGATGACCACTCTTTACGCGAAGCCTTGGGCATTACGCTCCAGTTGGGTGGTTACGAATACCGTGCCGTCGACTGCGCCGAGGCAGCCCTGGTTGCCCTGAGCGAAGAGCTGTTCGGGTTGGTCATCAGCGATGTGAACATGCCAGGCATGGATGGGCATGAGTTGCTGGGCCTGATTCGGCAGCGCTATCCCCACATTCCAGTACTGCTGATGACCGCTTTTGGCGCGGTGGCGAGGGCGGTTGATGCTATGCGCCAAGGCGCTGTCGATTACTTGGTCAAACCGTTTGAACCGGGCACGCTGCTGGAGTTGCTGGCTCGCCATGTCAACGGCACCGTCGATACTGCCGAGTCGGAGGGGCCGGTGGCGTGCGAGCTGTCCAGTCAGCAATTGCTGAGCCTTGCCGCGCGGGTGGCGCAAAGCGATTCGACAGTATTGATTTCCGGCGAATCCGGCACCGGCAAAGAGGTACTGGCGCGTTACATTCATCAGCAGTCGTCTCGGATGGACAAGCCGTTCATTGCAATTAACTGCGCTGCGATCCCGGACAACATGCTCGAAGCGACCCTGTTTGGTCACGAGAAGGGTGCGTTCACCGGGGCGATTGCGAGTCAGCCTGGCAAGTTCGAGCAGGCCGATGGTGGCACGCTATTACTCGACGAAATCTCCGAAATGCCTTTGGGGCTGCAGGCAAAGCTGCTACGCGTCTTGCAGGAGCGGGAAGTCGAGCGTGTAGGCGGGCGCAGGCCAATCGTGCTTGATATTCGAGTGCTTGCCACTACCAACCGGGACCTGGCTGGCGAGGTGGCTGCCGGCCGCTTTCGCGAAGACTTGTTCTATCGGCTCTCGGTGTTCCCTCTGGCATGGCCGCCCCTGCGTCAACGGCCCGCAGACATTCTGCCGTTGGCCGAACGCTTATTGGCCAGTCATGCCCGGAAGATGCGTCAGGTCCCGGCGCGCCTTTCGGCTGAGGCGCAGCGCTGCCTGGTTCAGTATGGGTGGCCCGGAAACGTGCGAGAGCTGGATAACGCCATCCAGCGCGCGCTGATTCTTCAGCAGGGTGGCCTGATACAGCCTAGTGACCTGTGTCTTGTGGCGCCGGGCATCCAGGCGAGCTTGCCAGTGGTTGGCGCTCCCGGGCAGTCGCTGGGCGAGCCTGCCGTTGACGTGGTCGAGCCCGGCAACGCGCTGGGCGATGATCTGCGTCGTCGCGAGTTTCAGCTGATCATCGACACCCTGCGTGCCGAACGCGGGCGGCGTAAGGAAACGGCTGACCGGCTGGGTATCAGTGCACGCACCCTGCGCTACAAACTCGCGCAGATGCGCGATGCCGGATTGGATGTCGAGGCGTCGCTTTACGCCGGCTGAGTGCGCTGGCCTCAACGATGCTCTGATAAGCTGCCGCCATCATCATGATGGAGATATCCAGGTGCACGAAGACTTCTGGCAGGAGCGCTGGGCTCGCAACGAGATCGGTTTTCACCTTGACGTTGTTCATCCTGGCTTGCGTCGCCACTGGCCGCGCTTGGACCTACCTGCCGGCGCCCAGGTGTTGGTGCCACTCTGCGGAAAAAGCCTGGATATGACGTGGATCGCCGGGCAAGGCTACCGGGTGCTGGGAGTCGAGCTGAGCGAGAAGGCCGTTGAGGCATTCTTCGCCGAGCAGCAGCTTGAGGCCGAGATTACTCAAGTCGGAGTGTTCAGGGTCTATCGATCCGGGGCACTGGAGATTCGTTGTGGTGACTTTTTCGCGCTGGGCGCCGCCGATGTTGCTGGATGCCGAGGTGTTTATGATCGTGCCGCGCTGATTGCGCTGCCCCCGCCAATGCGGCAGCGCTACGCGGCGCTGCTGTCTGCCATCCTGCCAGGCGGTTGTCAGCAGCTATTGGTTACGCTGGACTATGACCAGGCTGAAATGGACGGCCCACCGTTTGCTGTCAGCGATGCCGAGGTAATGGGCCTGTATGCCGATGAATGGGATGTGGAGCGGTTGGAGGCCAAGGAGGTTCTGGAGCGTAACCCGCGAATGCGGGAGCGTGGTCTAACGCGCCTCGGTGAGCACTTTCATCGGCTGCAACGGCGGGGCTGACCCGCCGCAGGTTAGCGGTGTGGCGATCAGTTTGCGGCCTGTAGCCGGCGAATGAACGTATCCGCCTCGTCAATGGCGCGCTGCATATCTGCCATCAACTGATCGACATTGCCTTGCAGTGTGCGGTACTCCCCATGCAAAGCGCTGATCGCTCGGGCGTTGAGGTTGTGCTTGAGAAACAGCACCTGGTCCCGTAACACGCTGAGCACCGGCTCGATGCGCTTCTCTGCTGCCTTCATGCGCTGAAGCAATGTCCGGTACTCAGCCCTGGTGCGGCTGAGCTCCTTTGCGCTGGCGGCTTTCAAGCTGGCGTTACTGTATTGCTTGAGCTCGCTTTCCCACTCCTTGAACAACGCGTCAGCCACGTCTTCGACTGCCTCGATGCGAAGTTGAACATCGCGCGCGCTTGCCACGCTGGCTTCGTACTCTCTGTTGAGCGCGTCATAGCGCTTTTCCAGATCACCGCCCTTTACCTCGACGACGCTGCGGTAACGCTCCAGGGCGTCCTTGAACTGCTGCTTGGCTTCCTGCTGGGAGTCACGGGCATCTTCCACTCGATCGACCAGAATGTCGCGCTTATGGATGCCGGCCTTCTCCATGGCTGAGTAGTAGGCGCTCTGACAGCCAGTGAGGGCAAGTAGGGCGCAGCAGGCGAATATGAAGCGACGCATGGTGATTCCTTGTATGCGGGATGACACTGCATAGACAAATGAAAAGGGCGACTTACGTCGCCCTTGGTACATATCGCGTAGGTCAGCCGCGCTGGCGCAGCGCTTCGATGCGCTCTTCCAGCGGTGGGTGGGTCATGAACAGGCCGGCCAGACCATGCTTCAGCGAGCCGTTGATGCCGAATGCCTTGAGTGTGTCAGGCATGTGCACCGGCATGCCTTGTTCGGCGCGCAGGCGCTGCAGTGCCCCGATCATGGCGCTGGTGCCGGCCAGCTGGGCACCGGCCTCGTCGGCACGGTACTCGCGCTTACGCGAGAACCACATGACGATAATGCTGGCGAGCAGGCCCAAAACCAGTTCGGCGAAGATGGTTGCGACGAAGTAGCCAATGCCGTGACCATCCTCATTTTTCAGGATCGCCTTGTCGACGAAATTACCGAAGATGCGCGCGAAGAACATCACGAAGGTGTTCACCACACCCTGGATCAGCGCCAACGTAACCATATCGCCGTTGGCTACGTGGCCGATCTCATGGGCCAGCACTGCCTTGACCTCGTCTGGAGAAAAGCGCTCGAGCAGGCCCTGACTGACTGCGACCAGCGCGTCGTTACGATTCCAGCCGGTGGCGAAGGCGTTGGCTTCGTAGGCAGGGAAAATCCCGACTTCGGGCATCTTAATACCGGCGTCGCGCGACAGCTGTTCAACCGTCTGCAGCAACCACTGCTCATGACGGGTACGTGGCTGGCTGATGATTTCGGTGCGGGTACTCATCTTCGCCATCCACTTGGAGATGAACAGCGAGATCAGCGACCCTGCGAAGCCAAAAACCGCACAGAAGACCAGCAGGCTTCCGTAGTTCTGGCCGGTGTAGCGATCAACCCCGAGCAGCTTCAGGGTGATGCTGGCAATGACCAGTACCGCAAGGTTGGTGGCCAGGAACAAGAAAATGCGCATCATGTTGCGGCAGACTCCAGGGTAGGAATTGAAGAACGATAGGCTATATAAGGTGCGGCCTTGAGCTATTCAACCGAGCGACTATTTCAAGCTATGTCGCTTGCCCAGCCAGGCTCGGGTGCAAAGGTGCACCCAGCTCGTTTTCGAACAGCAGTCGGGCAAGTTGAGCGACACGCTCGCCGTGCCTGTTCTTCAGTGCATCGCGAAGCTGATGGGCGAGGCTCGCCTGAATGCGGAGCACGCTCGGAGGCAGGCTGTGGTCCCCAGTGATGTGTCCCGGGACGCCGCGCGTGAGGCGCACGAAGCCTTTTTCGGTAAGCACCGCCTGGTCAAGCGCCTGGAAATGAATGGTGCTATCGAATCGCAGATAGCCTTCTTCGGCAAGCCAGAGCAGTGCGCTCAAGCAGCTTTGGTGGCGTTTGGAGGGGAGGCCGAACTCATCCGGCTCCTCCCGGCCGATCAGATCTTCGACATAAAGCGCAACCTTGCGCGGAAAGGCCTGATAGAGCATGAGCAGGCCGCTCGCTGCATCCTTGTAGAAATCGTCGATCTGCAGGTCCATCGTTTTACTGCTGATAAGTCTTGAGGAAGTTGCCGATACGTCCAATGGCCTGTTCCAGATCGTCTACGCGGGGGAGGGTGACCACGCGGAAATGATCGGGCCACGGCCAGTTGAATGCCGTGCCCTGGACGATCAACAGCTTTTCGGCCAGCAGCAGGTCGAGCACGAACTTCTCGTCGTTGTGAATCGGACAGATCTTCGGGTCGATGCGCGGGAAGGCGTACAGCGCCCCCATTGGCTTGACGCAGCTGATGCCGGGAATATCGTTGAGCAGCTCCCAGGTGCGATTACGCTGCTCGAGCAGGCGACCCGGCGGCAGTACCAGATCGTTGATGCTCTGGTAGCCGCCCAGTGCGGTCTGGATGGCGTGCTGTGACGGCACGTTGGCGCACAGGCGCATGTTGGCAAGGATATCCAGGCCTTCGATGTAGCTCTGAGCCTTGTGCTTGGGGCCGGAGATCGCTACCCAGCCGGAGCGGAAGCCGGCAACGCGGTACGACTTGGACAGGCCGTTGAAGGTCAGGCACAGCACGTCCGGTGCCAGCGATGCAGTGGAAATGTGCACTGCATCGTCATACAGAATCTTGTCGTAGATCTCGTCGGAGAACAGCACCAGCTTGTGCTGACGGGCCAGCTCGACCATACCCTCAAGCACTTCCTTCGGATAGACCGCGCCGGTAGGGTTGTTCGGGTTGATCAGGACCAGTGCCTTGGTGTTCGACGTGATCTTGGCTTTGATGTCGGCCAGATCCGGCCACCAGTTGGCCTGTTCATCGCAGAGGTAATGCACCGGCTTTCCGCCAGCCAGGCTGACCGCGGCGGTCCACAGCGGGTAGTCCGGCGCGGGAATCAGTACCTCGTCGCCATTGTTGAGCAGGGCCTGCATGGACATGACAATCAGCTCGGATACGCCGTTACCGAGGTAGATATCCTCGATGCCGACGCCCTCCACCTGCTTCTGCTGGTAGTACTGCATGATTGCCTTGCGCGCACTGAACAGGCCTTTCGAATCGCTGTAGCCTTGCGCAGTGGGCAGATTGCGGATCACGTCCTGGAGGATTTCCTCCGGTGCTTCGAAACCGAACGGCGCTGGGTTGCCGATATTCAGCTTGAGGATGCGATGGCCTTCCTCTTCCAGCCGCTTGGCGTGCTTTAGCACGGGCCCGCGGATGTCGTAGCAGACATTGGCGAGCTTGTTCGATTTGCTGACCTGCATGATCCTGAGTGTCCCGAAGTGAAAACGCGCCAGTTCCGGAAATGGCTGGTCACGTTTGGCATGAACCCGGGCGCCTTGGCAGTAGGAAGCCCCGCTGCCAGACTAGGCGTCGAAGAGGGACGCATGATACGTGCGCCCCGACCACCGGAAAAGGTACAGATCGGCCTTTTTTGAGCTGAGGAGTGTATCGATGGATAAGCTGGAAAAACCGCTCGAGGTCTGGCGTGAAGAACTCTCTGACGAGCAGTTCCAGATATGCCGGCTCGGTGCCACAGAGCGCCCGTTCACAGGCAAGTACAACGACACCAAGACAACCGGTATCTATCACTGTGCATGCTGCCGTACACCGCTGTTCGACTCGGATGCCAAGTTCGATTCTGGCTGCGGTTGGCCCAGCTATTTCCAGCCCGTGAGCGATACTGCCATTGCCAGCATCGACGATTTCAGTCACGGCATGCATCGGATCGAGGTCAGATGCGCCCGCTGCGATGCTCATCTTGGTCATGTGTTTCCTGATGGCCCACAGCCAACCGGATTGCGTTACTGCATCAATTCGGCTTCTCTCAATCTGGAACCGCGCGAAGCTTGAGCTCCGCCGGCCGCAAGGAGCCATGTATGCACGATCCATTGTTGGACATCCCCTGCGTCACCATCGAGGGTGAGCAGAAGACGCTCGCTGATTTCGGCGCCAAGGTGCTGCTGGTTGTGAATACTGCCAGTCAGTGTGGTTTCACGCCCCAGTACAAGGGGTTGGAGGAGCTGTGGCAGCGTTATGGCGAGCGCGGGCTGGTGGTGCTTGGTTTTCCATGCAATCAATTTGGTGGGCAGGAGCCGGATGGCGAGCAGGAAATTGCCGCATTCTGTGAGCGACGCTTCGGTGTTTCCTTTCCGCTGTTCGCCAAGGTCGAGGTCAACGGTGGGGAGGCCCATCCGCTATTTATCGAATTGAAAAAGCGAGCGCCTGGCCTGCTGGGCAGCAAGGCTATCAAGTGGAACTTCACCAAATTTCTCGTTGCCGATCAGGGCGGGACGGTGAAGCGATATTCCTCGCGCACCAGCCCTCAAGCGCTGGCCGCAGAAATCGAAGCACTGCTTTAGCGGTTCAGGCAAGGGCGCTGTTAGGCCAGCCCATCGCGAGTTGTTCGGTCCGGTTCAACCGGGCCTTTTAGTATCTGGAGTCTCCATGGATGTCGAATTGAAAGCCTTCCTGCAACGTGCAGAGGGCCTGCTGGCGCGTATCGAGCCGCTGCTACCGGTTCAGCCTCCCGTCATCGATTGGGATCGCACCTTGGCGGCGCGCTGGCAGCGTGACGCCCGCAGCGGCTTCCTGGCGCCGCTGGAAGTCAGTCTGGATCTGAGTCTGGCTGATTTGATCGGCGTTGATCGCCAGCGTGACTTGCTGGCTGCCAATACCCGTCAGTTCGTCGATGGCCTGCCGGCCAATCATGTGCTGCTCTGGGGTGCCCGAGGGACCGGCAAATCCTCGCTGATTCGCGCGTTGCTGGCCGAATATGCCGCGAGCGGGCTGCGCTTGATCGAGATCGAACGTGATCATCTGGCGGATCTGCCGCGAGTTGTCGAGCAACTCGCAGGATTGCGTCAGGCATTCGTTCTGTTTTGTGACGACCTTTCGTTCGAGGCGGGAGAGGGCGATTACCGTGTGCTCAAGAGCGTGCTGGACGGCTCTCTGGAACGAGCACCGGAAAATGTCCTGCTATATGCGACGTCGAACCGCCGGCATTTGGTGCCGGAGCGGCAGAGTGACAACGAAAACTGGCAGATGGTCGACGGCGAACTGCACCCGAACGAAGCGGTGGAAGACAAAATCGCGTTGTCCGACCGTTTTGGTTTATGGCTGTCGTTCTACCCCTTTACCCAGCAACACTACCTCAGCGTGGTGCGTCACTGGATCGACTCGCTGGCGCGCAACGCGAAGTTGCAGTGGGACTGGGATGAAGCGTTGGAGAAGGATGCAATTCGCTGGGCCACCGGACGCGGCAATCGCAATGGCCGCTGTGCCTACCAGTACGCCCGTCAGTGGGTAGGCAAGCGTTTGCTGGAGGCCCGGGGCTGAAGGGATCGTGAAGGGATCGCCAGCAACCACCCGCCATCGCTGGCTGCTGCGCGTATCGCAGCGGGCATTGCCCGGGCGGCGTGGTTCAGGCAGTAGCGGCCTTGCCCATTTCCTTGAGTTTGGCGTTCATGCGCTGCTCGTCCGGCAGCATGCCTGAGGCCGAAGGCAACGCCAGCATACGAGCATGATGACCAGCCAGGCCTGGCCAGCGTTGCGCGTCGAGCTGTTCGCCGCCGTGCGCCATATTGATCAACTGGCAGGCTATGGCAATATCGGCCATCGAGAGCCGATCTCCGACGAAGAAGTGCTGCTGGCCAAGTTGCTGCTCCAGGTAATCGAAGTGCGGTGGTAGCTTCTGCTGCAGAGCTGCCTGCACTGCCTCTTCGTTGCAAGGATGGCCGGAGGTTGGCTTGAGGATTCGGTTGCGGAAGACGGTGAAGGTAGTCAGGGGCGCCAGTTCATAGTCTGCGTACTTTTCCAGCCAGCGGATTCGGCCACGGTCTTGGGCTGTGTCTCCGTAAAGCGCGACGGTATCGGGATAGGCTTCTTCCAGGTGCTGGCAGATGACGCTGGAATCGGCGAGGGTGCAGTCGCCGTCCTTGAGCGCTGGAATGCGGCCTAGGGGATTGATTTCCAGATACCACTGCGGCGGTGTAAAGGGCATGACCGTTTCGAGCTTATAGTCGAGTCCCTTTTCCTGCAGGCACAGGCGCACCTTGCGTACGAAGGGGGAGAGGGGCACGCCGTAAAGGGTTAAAGTCATTATTGTTCTCCGCAGCTAATCGGTTCTTTCAAGGCGCCGGATGGTGAGCCATCAATAGACGTTGTTCTTCTTCCAGAGATCTTCGTCATCGAACGCTTTCAACCCTTCTTCCAGCTCGTTGGGCATTTCTGCTTTGGGCTGCTCGTTATTCAGTACCAGAGCGTTTGAATGCTCGAGCAGCGCCTCCAGCTGTTGCAGCTGGGCTTGGTAAGGGGCCGGTGCCGGCTGGCGGCGAATGTGCTGAATGCCTCGTTCGAACGCCAGGCGCGCGCGCTGTGGCTGGCCCTGCTGCAATGCAAGCTTGCCCAGGCTGGTGAAGAACTCGATATGCAAAATGGCCAACATGCGTTGGATGTCCTGCACCCAGCGTTTGGCCTCAGCTTTCTGCAGCAGCCCTTCTTTGGTCGCATGAACGATCTGCGCATGAAGGTCTTCGAGCATGAAGCGACTTTCCTTGGCTTGCGCTTCGGTCAGAATCTGCCGTGGTGGATTGCGTACCTCGATGCCATCGCCCTTCGCCACGTCAGCGCGTAGCGTCTGAATGCGCGAAGCGAGTTTTTCGTTACCCTTGTCCAGCGGCTGCAGACGCTCGCTCAGGGCGAGTTCGAGCCGCGACAGCAGTAACTTGAGGGCCGGCGTCATCATCTGTCCTGGAAGGCTATCGGACAGATTGGCACAGCGGCGGCAGCGGTCAGTCAAGTCTGCGCGCTTGCGGGCCTTTTCCAAATTGCCCTTTTCGACGATCTGGATCGTGTACACGATGCCGACCAGTAGAAAGGCCCCGGCCAGGACCAGGCCCGTGATCATAAGTGGGGACACTTGATTGTACCTCGCGCGCCGCTGGTCTTTCGCCTGAGTGTAGTGGCTCGGCGGTGCGGCCGATAGCTTCTATTGCAGCTGAGCCACGTAGAGAAATTTTTTTCTAAACTATGCTTGACGACTCTTGGAGGCCTCCATAGAATGCGCGCCACTTGCAGCGTGAAGCACCAAACAGAGCGCTGCAAGCCGGAATGAAACTTGTGGTTTCCGGGCAGCGTCCCCTTCGTCTAGTGGCCTAGGACACCGCCCTTTCACGGCGGTAACAGGGGTTCGAGTCCCCTAGGGGACGCCATTTTTGTTGTAGATAAGCGGGAATAGCTCAGTTGGTAGAGCACGACCTTGCCAAGGTCGGGGTCGCGAGTTCGAGTCTCGTTTCCCGCTCCAAATTCTCTTCGAGTGCTTCTTGGAAGAACTTGAAGATTGAAAAAGCGACCTTAGGGTCGCTTTTTTCGTTTCTGAATCAGGCCTTTTCAGCCGGTGTCTGCAGGCGCGTCCCGCGCTAATCAGTGATCGATGATGTGACAGCATTGGCCGAGGCCGCCGATTATCCTGGCGACCCCTAGACTCGGTTGGCGCTGAACGACTGCTCAGGGCCAGCGTACCTTCAGGTGTACTTGGTGAAGATGCTGCGTACGCGCGCCAGTGTCTCGCCGGTATCCTGGGTTTGATCGTGCAGTGCCTCTTCGATCAGGCAGGTCAGCATCAACCGATAAGCCTTGTCCAGCGCGCTGCGAGCAGCGGAAAACTGCTGGGCGATGGATTCGCAATCCTCGCCACGTTTGATCATTGCCTGGATGCCCCGCACTTGTCCCTCGACCCTCGCGAGCCGTTTCAGCATGGCCTGCTGTTGCGCCTGCAGGTCTGCGGATTCGGCAAGAGTAGTCTGGTCGTTCATGCCGCTACCTCGAAATCAGTGGAATGGTATGTCTGCCACGTTCCGGGTACCGGAGCGGGGACTCATATACGGGTATGGGCATGCTAGCGGCGCGAGCGGTCATGGCCAACTTCTTTCGCTCAGGGCTTGCATAACAATATATAAAAAAATATATTGTTTTCATCTTAAGCGTTTTGGTTTTCGTCATGGGCCCCGATTTGGATATAGAGCAACTGCGAGCCAACGCGGCTTCCGCCGGTGCCTTGCTAAAGGCTCTGGCCAACCCTGATCGCCTGTTGCTGCTTTGTCAGCTCTCGCAGGGTGAGCGCAATGTCTCCGAGCTCGAACAACTTTTGGGTATCCAGCAGCCGACATTGTCGCAGCAGCTGGCTGTGCTCAGGCGAGAAGGCCTAGTGGCTACGCGTCGCGAGGGCAAACAGATCCACTATCGAATAAGCAGCCCGGAAGCTTTGGCCGTGATCACCACGCTTTATCAGTTGTTCTGCGAGGGAGATCGACAATGACCATCGACTGGATCAGCTTCACGCCGTGGTCTGCACTCGCTGGTGGCGTATTGATTGGTGCTGCAGCGAGCCTGTTTGTTCTGCTCAACGGGCGTATCGCAGGTATCAGTGGGCTGCTCGCCAGCGCGCTGCAGCGCGGCGCGGAGGGCAGAGGTGAAAAGCTGTTGTTTCTGCTGGGTGTGCTGGTCGCGCCGCTGCTGTGGATGCTGTTCGGTACGTTGCCGGCCTTGGAGTTTCAGTCCGGCTGGCTCGGGTTGGTGGTGGCTGGTCTGCTGGTCGGCCTGGGCACCCGCTATGGCGCCGGATGTACCAGTGGCCATGGGGTGTGCGGCATTTCGCGACTGTCTGTGCGCTCCATCGTCGCCACATTGGCTTTCATGGCCGCTGGCTTTGCCACCGTCTTTGTTCTGCGTCATCAGCTTGGAGGATGAGCATGCGCAAGCTGGCTTCGTTTGCTGCCGGGCTGTTGTTCGGGGTGGGGTTGTTACTTTCGGGAATGGCCAATCCGGCGAAGGTTATCGGCTTTCTAGATATCACTGGCGCCTGGGACCCATCGCTTGCGCTGGTTATGGCCGGCGCTATCGGTACGGCACTCCTGCCGTTTACGTGGGCCAAGGCGCGTAAGCGCTCGCTGCTTGGTGCTCCCATGCAGTTACCCAACAAGCGCGAACTCGATGGACGGCTGATCGGCGGCAGTCTGCTGTTTGGAGTGGGCTGGGGTATCGCTGGCATCTGCCCGGGGCCAGCTATTGCCGTACTGCTGAGCGGGCATTGGCAGGTCGTGCTTTTCGTTCTCGCCATGCTAGGCGGGATGCTGTTGTTCTCTGCGCTGGAACGCCGGCGCACTTGCTGACCGGGAGGTCATTATGAAAGCCAACGTTGGAACCATCGATCGGACACTACGTATCGTAATCGGCATTGCGCTGATCGGCCTGAGCCTGGCCGGAGTAATCGGCGTGTGGGGCTGGATCGGCCTATTACCGCTGGCCACCGGTATCTTTCGCTTCTGCCCGGCCTATACGCTGCTTGGCATCAAGACCTGCAAAGCCTGCAACACCAAGGCATAACGGCTGCTGTGCTGCAGACCACGAAAGGCCGACGGTGATGTCGGCCTTTTCGCTGGTGCAGATTTACCTTTGTGTCGTTATTCGAAGCTCGGCAGGCTCGGCTTGACCGCCGCTTTTCCGGCTGCGGTCCATGCGTCGAAACCGCCGGCGATAGATTTCACGTTCAAATAACCCATTTGCCGCAGCGAAGCGGCTGCCAGCGCCGCACGGCCGCTGGTTTTGCAGTAGAGCACGATGTTCAGATCGCGTGCGCCCAGCTCAGGCGTTCCGCTGAGCTTGAATTCCAGCAAGCCGCGCGGAATGTTCAGCGCACCGCTGACATGGCCCTCCCGGAATTCGTCTGCTTCACGTACATCGATTACCACATCGGCCGCCTGGATCGCTGCCTCGGCCTCAGCCAGCGGTATCTCCTGGATGCCGGCCCGAGCCTGCTCGACGAGATCATGTGCGGTTTTCATTCTGCGTTCTCCTTGATGCTGGAAAAGTGGTCGCGCTGTCGTTCCACTGCGTGACGGGTGGTATGAGGGTCCAGGTTGAGCAGGGCTTCGTACTGGCTGATGAACACCTGGCCGCCGAAATGTTCGAGAAAATCAGTGCGCCGTAGCCGATCCATCACCGGGCCTTTCACTTCGGAGAAATGCAGCTGAATGCCGGCGGTACGAAGGCGTGCTGCTATGGCTTCGAGGCTTTCCAGGGCGCTGGCGTCGATCAGGTTTACGCCGGGACACATGAGTACCAGATGCTCGGCCTGTGGATGGCGGCCAATGAGCTCGGCGATGCGGTCTTCCAGAAAGCGCGCATTGGGGAAGTACAGGCTCTCGTCGACGCGCACCGACAAGACCTTGTCGCTCTGCACTACGGCGAAGCGTTCGATATTTCGGAAATGCTCACTGCCAGGCAGTTGCCCGACCACGGCGATATGCGGTTGGCTGGTGCGCCAGAGGAAGAGCAACAATGACAGACCGACCCCGAGGATGATGCCGCTCTCCACGCCAATCAGCAGCACGCCGAGCATTGTCGCGGCCATCGCTGAGGCGTCCTGGGGAGAGTATCGCCAGGTACGCTGAAGCGCGGCGAGGTCCACCAGGCTGAGCACCGCAACAATGATCGTCGCGGCCAGCACGGCATGTGGCAGGTTGTGAAATAGCGGCGTGAAAAACGCGACAGTCAGAGCGATGCCCGCTGCGGTCAGGGCGCCGGCCAACGGTGTTTGAGCGCCTGCGTCGAAGTTGACCACCGAGCGGGCAAAGCCACCAGTAACTGGAAAGCCGCCGCTTAGGGCAGCGGCAACATTGGCGCCGCCGAGGGCCACCAGTTCCTGGTTGGGCTCGATGCGTTCTCGTCTTTTGGCTGCAAGGGTCTGCGCCACGGAGACAGATTCGACGAAGCCGACCAGGCTGATCAGCACTGCAGCCGGCAGCAGCTGCATGGCCAGGGCAAGGTTCAGCGACGGCAGGTTCATCGAAGGCAGTCCGCTGGGCACCTCGCCGACTACCCGCACTCCAGCGTCGGCGAGCTGAAAGGTACTGACGGCCGCTATCGCAAGGAGCAGGGCTGCGACTGGCCCAATTTTCGACAGCGTTCCGGCAGTCCGAGGACTCATGCCGAGCCGTTGCAGCCGGTCGCCGAGCTGGCTGCGTATCAGATAAAGAAATATCAGGCTGGTGACGCCGACGCCTAGCGTCGGCAGGTGCGTTTGCGGCAAGCCAGCGACCAAGCCTTGGGCCAGCTCTAACGCGTTTTCACCGACGATCGAGATGCCGAGGATGTGCTTGAGCTGGCCAAGGGCAATGAGAATGCCTGAGGCGCTGATGAATCCGGAAATCACCGGATGGCTGAGAAAATTTGCAATGAAGCCCAGCCGCAACGCGGCCATGACCAGCATGATCGCACCAGAGAGCAACGCCAGCAGCATTGCCGCGCCTGCGTACTCCGCGCTTCCAGCAGCGAACAGCGGCCCTAGGGCTGCGGCGGTCATCAGCGATACCACTGCAACCGGGCCAACCGCCAGGGTGCGGCTGGTGCCAAAGAGGGTATAGGCAATCAGCGGCAAGATGCTGGCGTAAAGGCCGGTTACCGGCGGCAAACCTGCGAGCATTGCGTAAGCCAAGCTCTGCGGTATCAGCATCAGGGTCACGATCAGCGCCGCGAGGCTGTCCTTGGCTGCCGCTGCCCGGTTGTAGTCTTTCGCCCAGCCCAGGCATGGCAGGTAACGGGCCAGCCGCTGCTGCATCACTTTTTCTCCTGGGTGAAGTCGCAGGCGCTGGACGCCTCAGCCGGACGCGGCTCGAAATCCAGGTGTTTCGGCTCGGCCAGCCACTCATGCCCTTTGAGCATCATGTCGTAGTAGATCGACGGCATCCATTGGGTCTTCAGCCGCCAGGCCAGGCGTCTTGGCACACGTGGATCGAGCGGGAAGGTCGGCAGCAGTTTGCCGCCGTAGCCGAACTCGGCAAGGATCACCTTGCCACGCTCGACCGTCAGCGGGCAGAAACCGTAGCCGTCATAGATCGCTCGAGGCCCCTTGCCGTCGAGCACGCTCAGGATGTTTTCCGCTACCACTGGTGCCTGCTTGCGCACAGCTGCGGCGGTCTTGGCGTTGGGGGCGGAGCAGACGTCGCCAAGACTGAATATGTTGCCGAAGCGCGGGTGACGCAGGGTTTCGTGCTCTGCTTCGAACCAGCCGTCGGCGTTAGCCAGAGCGCTCTGGCGGATGAAGTCCGGCGCATGCTGCGGCGGCACCAGATGCAGCAGATCGAAGTCACGCTCCACCGTAGTGCTCTGTCCGGTGCCGTCGGTGGCTTTAAACCAGGCCTTTTGTGCCGGCCCGTCGATTGCCACCAGGTTGTGGTTGAAGTTCAGCCGGGCACCGTAGCGTTCGACGTACTGCATTAGCGCGGGCACGAAGTCGGCGACGCCGAACAGCACCGCGCCGGCCGAACAGAAGTCGACCTCGATGTCCTGCAGCACGCCTTGCTGGCGCCAGTGATCGCAGGACAGATACATGGCCTTCTGCGGTGCGCCGGCACACTTGATCGGCATCGGCGGCTGAGTGAACAGCGCCTTGCCACCGCGCAGGCTCTGCACCAATTGCCAGGTATAGGGCGCCAGCTCGAAGGCGTAGTTAGAGGTCACGCCAAACTTGCCAAGGCTGTCGCGGGCGCCTTCGATAGCATCCCAATCGAGGCTCAATCCAGGGCATACCACCAGTGCTCGATAGCCTATGCGGCTGCCGTCTTCGAGCACCACTTGCTGATGCTCCGGCTCGAATGCTTCGGCAGCCGCGCGGATCCATTGCGCCTTGGACGGAATGCAGCGACTCATCGCGCGCTCGGTCGCGGCGCGGTCGAACACGCCGGCGCCTACCAGCGTCCAGCCGGGCTGATAGTAGTGCTGGTCCCGCGGCTCGATTATGGCGACGCGCAAATCAGGGTTGCGTTTGAGCAGGCTGGCAGTCACGGCGCAGCCGGCCGCACCGCCGCCAACCACCAGCACGTCGTAGCGCGGTGTAGCGGCGAATCGTGTCGCAGAGAGGAGCAGCTGATCGCCCTCGGACTGCCAGTGCTGCTGCAGCCGCGGCAAAAGGGCGCTCAGATCGTAGTCCGCCTGCTGCGCTGTTTTCAGCAGTACCTGCGGATCCAGATGGTGTGCCTCGGCCAGCGCCCAGAGCGAGGCCGATCGGGTCCCGGTCCTGCAGAACGCCAATGCCGGCCCCTTGATCCGCTCCAGCAGTGCGCGAAAGTCCGCGATATCGGCGTCACTGATCTGGCCGGATACCACCGGCAGGAAGTGGTACTCGAGCCCCGAATCCTCGGCGGCGATGCGCATCGCCTCGCTCGACGGCTGAGCTTCACCCTCGTTGTCCGGACGATTGTTGATGACGCAGCGAAAGCCGCTGCTGGCCAGCAGTGCTATGTCCGACGGTTGCAGTTGGGCGGCGACGGAGATGAAGGGTGTCAGGCGTTTTAGAGTTTGCATGTGACGGCCTCCACGCTCGGCTTACAGCACGTCCAGAGGGATCTTCAGATAGCGCGTGCCGTTGCTTTCGGGGCTGGGCAGCTCGCCGCCGCGCATGTTGATCTGCACCGAAGGCAGGATCAGCGTAGGCATGCCCAAGGTTGCGTCCCGCTCGGTGCGCATGGCGACGAACTGGTCCTCAGTGATGCCACTGTGTACGTGCACGTTGCTTTCGCGTTCGGCGGCGATAGTCGTCTCATAGAGGAACTCTTCTCGGCCCGGCGCCTTGTAGTCGTGGCACATGAATACCCGCGTGTCGCCCGGCAGGGCGAACAGTTTCTGGATCGACTGATACAGCATGCGCGCGTCTCCGCCGGGGAAGTCGCAGCGGGCAGTGCCGTAATCGGGCATGAACAGCGTATCGCCTACGAACGCCGCGTCGCCGATGACGTATGTCATGCAGGCGGGCGTGTGGCCGGGCGTGTGGATTGCGCGCGCCTGGACGTCGCCCACCTGGAAGGTGTCGCCATCGTGAAACAGATGGTCGAACTGGCGGCCATCGGTAGCAAAATCGGTACCGGCATTGAACAACTTGCCGAATGTGTCCTGCACAACGGTGATCCGATCACCGATTGCCAGCTGGCCGCCAAGTTGTTGCTTCAGATAAGGCGCGGCGCTCAGGTGGTCAGCATGCACATGGGTCTCAAGCAACCATTGCACCTTCAGCTCATGCTCACGTACGTAAGCGATTAAACGCTCCGCGCTGGTATGGGAGGTGCGGCCCGACGCCGCGTCGTAGTCCAGCACCGAATCGATCAGCGCGCATTGACGCGTAACGGGGTCGCTGACCACGTAGCTGTAAGTGAAGGTAGCGGGATCGAAGAAAGCTTCAATGTGGGCATTCATGGGGTGCGCCTCTTCTATATTCATATACCGGCGGGGGTATTCGTGTGATGCCTGATCTTAGCTCTGAAGTTGGTTATATGCTTAGAATTAATAGTTATTAATGGTCGGGGTCGTTTCGCGTGTGGGCATGACGCACGCTGGCCGCAGGCTGAGCGCTAGGCCAGCCAAAGAGTGACTGATCAGAGGGTGCTGGTTCGGGCTTCGTCACTGACGATATGTCCGTCGACCAGCTGGATGGTCCGCTCACAATCCGCAGCGAGTCGCGGATCATGGGTTACCACCAGCACCGCGCAGCCAAATTGAGCATTGATGCGATGGAACAGTTCGAACACGCTTTGCGCGGTGCGACTGTCCAGATTGCCGGTCGGCTCGTCGGCCAGCAGCAGAGGAGGGCGCGTGACCAGCGCTCGGGCGATGGCCACCCGTTGCTGCTGACCACCGGAGATCTGCGTTGGCTTCTTGTCGGCGAACTGGCTCAGCCCGACTTCGTCGAGTAGGCCGCGCGCCAGTTCGATATCCGCGCTCGATGGCTTGCCGTGGCGGATCATCAACGGCATCAGCACATTTTCCAGCACGCTGAAGGCCGAGATCAGGTGGTGAAACTGGAACACGAAGCCAATCGCCTGGTTGCGCAGGTGGGTGCGGGTTTCGTCGTCGCTGTCGCGTGTCGCTTGTCCCAGCAGGTACAGCTCGCCGGAACTGGGCGCATCGAGCAGCCCGATCAGGTTCAGCAGCGTGCTTTTGCCTGAGCCGGACGGCCCGATCAGTGCTGTGAGCTCGCCGCGGCACAGGCGGAGGTCGATACCGTGCAGTACTTGCGTTTCCAGTGGCGTGCCAGGATTGAAAACCTTGCGCACCTGATCCAGGCGCAGGACCTCGTTTGCATTGGTGGCCAGATCAGACATAACGAATTGCCACCGCAGGGTCGTAACGTGCCGCGCGGCGCGCCGGCATGGCAGCCGCCAACACGCCGGTGATCGTGGCGATCAGCATGGCCAGCGGTACCAGTGTCGGGTCGACGGGGATATCGAACAGGCGCGGGCCGGCTATATTGAACACCTGCACCAGCCCCCATCCAACGCCGCCGCCGCAGGCCGAGCCGAGCAGTCCGAGTAGCCCACCCTGCAGCAGGAACACGCGCAGGATCTGCCCACGTGGACTACCCATGGCGCGCAGGATGCCGATCTCTCGGGTACGCTGAACCACACTAACGGCCAGCACGCTGGCGATGCCGAACGCCACGGAGATACCGACGAATACGCGGATCATTTCGGTGGTCATGCTTTGCGAACTGAGGGCATTGAGCAGTTGCCCGTTGGTTTCCATCCAGCTCTCGGCGCGCAGCCCGGTGAGGCGAGCCAGGCGCGTGGCGACCTGGTCGGCCTCGAAGATTTCCGCGACTGTGGTATCGATTACTGTGACTCCACCCGGCAGGTCGAGCAGCGTCTGCGCCTGCTTCAAATCCAGGTAAACGTAACGTGCGTCCAGTTCGCGCACGCCCAACTCGAAGATGCCTGCGATATCGACTACGGTTTCCCGGCCTTCGCCCGCATCCAGTCGCAGCTTGTCACCGATGCCCAGGCCCAGGTCACGGGCGAGTTCCTTGCCGATCACCGCGTTGCCGGCGCCGACCACCAGCTGGCCTGCGATGAGGTCGCGGCTGAGGGGGATGATGCGCTGGTAACGCTGCGGATCGATGCCGAGCAAGGCCACCGAAGCACGGGCCACGCCGCGTCGAGCGATGGCCGGGCCGCTGATTACCGGTGACACCGCGAGGATCTGCGAGTCCTGATCGAGCACATCGCGAACATCCTGCCAATTGATGATCGAGCGCAGCCGTTGTGCCCTTGGGCTCTCCAGCACCAGTGACCAGCTACCGTCATCTACAGGCAAGGTGCGGTTGACTTCATCCGGCGGCAGGATGCGGATATGTGCCTGGGTGCCGAGCGTGCGTTCGACCACGTTGGCCTGCAGGCCGGTGATCAATGCGGTAATGAAAACGATCACCGCCGAGCCGACGGCGATGCCGAAGATGATCAGCAGCGATTGCATACGGTTGTCCAGCAGGAAGCGCAGGGCGATCGTCCATTCGGTCCACAACGAGTCGGCGAGGCGCATGCCAATCAGTCCTGAATGCCGCTGGGGATCTGTTGCTCGACTACCCGCACGCGCTTGCCCTCTTCGGCGTCAGCGATCAGCACCAGGTCACCGGCTTCCAGACCATCGATGACCTCGCTCAATGCGGTGCCCAGCAGGCCCAGACGTACGTTGACCCGTTCGACCCGTCCAGCGTTGACCCGCAGTACCTGAGCACGCGCGCCGTCGCGCGCGCGCAGTGCATCGTTGGGCAGCACCAGTGCTTGTTCGCGACGGCCAGTCTCGATGTTCACCGAAACCGTCATGCCCTGGCGGAGAAGGTCGGTCGGCTCTTGCAGGTCCAGATGAACATCGATGGTCCCGCGGGCTGTGTCGACGCTGGGTGCGATAAAGCTGACTCGCGCCGTCAGCACGCGGTCGGGGTAGGCATCGGCGATGATCTTCGCCGCTTGGCCCAGTTCGATTGGGGCCAGATTCTTCTCGTCCAGCGGCAACAGAATTTCGCTGCTGCCTGAGCGGGCGATGGCCAACAACGTGCGGCCCGGTTGGACCAGGTCGCCGGGCTCGACATCGCGCGTCTGCACGATGCCGTCGACCTGCGCGTGAATACGGGTTTTTGCGAGCGCTGCGCGAGCCGCTTCCAGGCGCTGACGCAATACCTGCTCCTCGCTGCCCCCTGCGGCCACGGTGGCAGCGGCGAAACGGGCGCGATCACGTATGACCCGTGCGGTCAGCTCCGCACGGCGGGCCTGCTCCAGCGGTTCGGAGGCTAGGATTTTGCGTTCGAAGAGCGTCTCACGGCGCTGCAGCTCTCGGCTCGCCTGTTCCAGATTGTGCTGTGCCTCGCGCAATGTGGCTTGCGCCTGTGGGCGGGTGGAATCGATCAGTTGCTGCAGGCTGGCCTCGGCTTCAAGCACGCGGGCTCGCTGCTCGTCGTCGCGTAGCTCGAGCAACAGATCGCCGGCCTTCACCGCGTCACCCTCACGCACATGGCGCGCAGCAATGACACCGGTTATCTCGCTGCCTACCTGTGCCAGCGATTGGCTATCCACCTCGCCGCTGGCGACTACACGTTGCACCAGCGGTCGTGCTTCAACGCGATAGGCTGGCAATTGCGGGCCTTGCAGTTGGCGCCAGAACAGCCAGGCGCCAAGCAGCACGAGTGCAACGAGCAGCGGAAATGCGCGGCGGGTGGATTTTTCGGCTGGCACGACGGACCACTCCCTGATGCGGCCCGTGACGGCCATCAAATCGTTTCAAGCTTACGGACAACTTCCGGCAATTGGTACAAGGCCAATGGCTACGAGGCATAGCGTCGCATTGCTGATCAAGGGCAGATGGCTTTCGCGCTGCGATGGCGGTCCATGGGGATGTCCTATCGCGGCGATAGGCTCAGGTTCCGAGAGGGGCGGAGTACACTGGCGGTCCGCCCCCAGGATTTCGTGATCATGGCCTCGACCATTCAAAGCCCTGCTGCCACTTTACGCGCCGCCTGGATCGCCCAAGCGCAGGCCAGCCCCTGGATCACCTTCAGCCTCGCTGCTGCTGCAGCCGCGGTGCTGCTTCTGCTGGTGGCGGGCGGCGTTAGTGCATTTCAGAGCGATGACACGGACAACGTTCGCTACGCGCTGCTCGGCGGCACTGCCGGTTTTGTCGCGACGGCTTTTGGCGCGTTCCTGGCGATCGGTCTGCGCGACATCTCTACCCGTACACAGGACAGCATGCTTGGTTTCGCAGCTGGAATGATGCTGGCGGCGAGCGCGTTCTCGTTGATCCTGCCGGGCTTGGCAGCCGGCCGTGAATTGTTCGGCAGTGGTTCGGCGGCGGCTCTGACTGTCGTCGTCGGCCTGGGTTTCGGCGTGCTGTTGATGCTTGGGCTGGATTACTTCACACCCCATGAGCACGAGAGCACGGGCCCTTGCGGGCCGGAGTGCGAGCGCTTTAATCGAGTCTGGCTGTTCGTCCTTGCCATCGCGCTGCACAACATTCCCGAAGGCATGGCCATTGGTGTCAGCTTCGCCAATGGCGACCTTAGTGTTGGCCTGCCGCTGACCACTGCCATCTCCATTCAGGACATTCCGGAGGGGCTGGCTGTCGCGCTGGCATTGCGCACGACGGGGCTGTCTGCAATGCGGTCGGTACTGGTCGCTGCGGCTTCCGGGCTGATGGAGCCAATTGGCGCGTTGGTGGGTATCGGCATGTCGAGCGGGTTCGCCATTGCCTATCCCATCAGCCTTGGCTTGGCTGCGGGCGCGATGATCTTCGTGGTTTCCCATGAAGTCATTCCGGAAACCCATCGCAACGGACATCAGACGCCCGCCACCTTGGGATTGATGGTGGGCTTCGCGGTGATGATGTTTCTGGATACCGCGCTGGGGTGATGCAGGCGGTGTCGTCGGCCTTGGAGATCGATGGTCGTCAGGGTTTATCGGGCTCGGTGCGCATGACCAGCTCGACGCGCCGGTTACTGGCCCGGCCGCGTTCATCGGCGTTGTCGGCAATCGGGCGAGTGTCGGCATAGCCGGTCGCGCTCAAGCGCGTCGCTTCGATATCGGCCAACTGCAGGTAGCGCACCACGCTGCTGGCGCGGCTGGCGGAGAGCTCCCAGTTGGAAGGGAAGCGTTCGGTCTGGATTGGCAGGTTATCGGTGTGGCCTTCGACGATGATTCGATAGCGGCCTGCGGCGAGGGTTGGCACCAGGCGATCGATTACGTCCAGGCCCGCATCTTCCAGCTCTGCCCGACCGGAGCCAAACAGTATCTCGCTGCTGATGCGAAAGCTGATGCTGCCATCGTTGACGATTACCTCGATATCTTCGCCTAGCGCTAGGTCCGCCACCGAGCGGGCTACCTCATCGGCTTCGGTTTCCACATCGGTCGCCGGCGACGGTACCGGGGCGATGGATGGGATGGGCGAGGCTGAAGACTGCAGTGCCACGACCTGTTCGCCAGCAGTCAGCGACGCAGCCTCGAGCGCTGTCTGTTCGTTCTGCTTGGCATCCCCTTTACCCGCCATGGCCAGCATGATGACCAGCATGACCAGCAGCAGCGTGAGCATGTCCAGGTAGGTCACCAGCCAGGCTTCCTGCTCCTCCTCCCGTTGCGGCTCGATATGCCATCTGGCAAACCGGCTGCCCTGTGGCCCGCTCACCCTCAATCACCCTGCGGTTTGACGCGCGGCGCGACGGGGGTGCCGTCGCGGATCTCGTCGTCATGGTGGGCAATGAATGACTTCAGCGTTTCTCGCATGTAAGCGGGGCTGCGGCGGTTGCACATCATCGAAATGCCCTGCATCACCAGGTTCATAAGTGCCACGCGCTGCTCGGTGCGCCGTTCCAGCTTCACGGCGACCGGCTTGAGAATCAGGTTGGCCAGCAACACACCATAGAAGGTGGTCATCAATGCGACCGCGAGGCTGCGGCCGATCAGATCCATGTCGCCACTGCCGAGCATGAACATCAGGTTGATCAGTCCCACCAGCGTGCCGATCATGCCGAATGCCGGCGCATAGCTGGCCATGGCGCGAAACAGCTGCGCCTCGGCGTTTTCACGGGCACGCAAACGAGCGATCCGCCATTGCAGCACGTCCAGGATGTCCTCTTCCGGCGTATTGTCGATCACCAGCTGGACGCCCGTGCGTAGAAACGGATTACTGACCTGCTCGACTGCCTTTTCCACGGCGACGAGATCTCCGCTGATCCACAGTCGGGATATCTGAACCAGCTCATCCAGATCCTGACGGGTATACAGCCGCTCGTTACGCATTACGGTCCATATCAGCCCGAATACCCGCGTGACCTCGCGTAATGGGTAGCTGATAAAGGTGGCCGCCAATGTGCCGACCAGGACGATGCCAAGGCTGGGCAGGTCGATGAACATTGCAGGTTCTTTGGCTGCAAAGAGCATGACGACAGCGAGCAGGCCGATGCTCGCGAGGATGCCGATCAGGGTGGAGGGATTCATCGAGACTCCGCTGAAGGGGGCAATGCACAAAGCGCGCGATGATAGCAGCCGGTCTGGATGCGCGGCTGACCTGGGTCAGGCCCGGATCAGCCGCGGTGCTTGCGCTTAGAGATTTTCCAGCAGCCGCCGCGCGGCTTCCTGCCCACTGAGCCAGGCACCTTCCACCCGACCGGACAGGCACCAGTCGCCGCAGGCGTACAGGCCTAAACCAGCGTCGGCCAGCGCGTTCCACTCATGGGCCTGCGCGGGCCGGGCATACAACCAGCGGTGAGCCAGCGTAAATTCCGGGGCCGGCACCACGCAGTCGATCAGCTCCGCGAAAGCGCCATGCAGACGCTCGATGACTTGCTCTTTGGGCAGATCCAGATGCTGACGGCTCCAGCTGCTGGTGCCATGCAGTACCCAGGTGTCGAGGTCGCCGTTGCGTCCGGGCTTGCTGCGGTTGCGCGCGATCCAGTCCAGTGCATCGTCCTGCACGAAGCAGCCTTCCAGGGTCGTACTCAACGGTGTGGCAAAGCCCAGCGCGACCGCCCACGTCGGCTCCATCGCCACGCTGGCTGCGACCGCGGCTAGCTTGGGCGCGCTCGACAGCAGCGCGGCCGCCTGCGGTGCCGGAACCGCAACCACCACCTGACTGAAAGGTCCGTGACTGGTGCCGGTAGCATCGACCAGGGTCCAGAACTGCTCGCCGCGAAATACCTCGGTGATCCGGCAACTGAACGTGACCGGCATCTCGCCCAGCAGGCCGCGGGTAATTGCGCTCATGGTTGGCGTGCCGACCCAGCGCAGCTGCTCGTCGGCCGAGGGTTTCAGCTGTCCGTCGCGGGACTGGAAGAGGGTGGGTGTCCATTGACCTACCCAGCCTTCGGCCTGCCATTGGTGTACGGTTTCGGTGAAGCGCCGATCGCGCGTGGTGAAGTACTGCGCCCCGAGATCCAGCGAGCCCGCGTCGCTGCGCTTGCTGGCCATGCGGCCGCCGCTACCGCGGCTTTTGTCGAAGAGGTGTACGGCGTGCCCGGCATCGCACAGGGTGCGGGCTGCCGACAGACCTGCGATTCCGGTTCCGATGATGGCGATTGGAGCCTTGCTCATGATTACCTCGTATGCTGGTGCCATCAGCTGCACTGACGAAACGCCGCGCAGCATGATTTCATGACAAGCGTTCGATAGCGCTTGAGCCTGCTCATCCTCGGACAGACGCCGGTGTTTGGCTAGAGGGTTTTGCTGCAATGGGGCAACCATCCGACGGTTTTCAGTGTTGCAGACTGTCGGTGCTCTCCCCAGACGTATGAGGCAATCGGCCTGCCGTGCACCGCGCCTGCAGCCAATGGTTGTAAGTTGCTGATAAGCCGGTACAATGGCGCCGCTCGCCGCCAGGCGAGTTTTGTTATGGTGGGCCCTGCCGGTCCCCTCGCAACGATCAGCCGTGAACCCGGTCAGGCCTGGAAGGGAGCAGCCGCAGCGGTGACATTGTGTGCCGGGGTGTGGCTGGTAGGGTTCACCTCCATAACGACTTCCCGGTTTCTCTCCCTCCTTGTTTAAAACACGCTGACGCCTACACGGGCTCGGGTGCATTCGTACGTCTGCCGTTCTGTCTTTGGCATGCCGCTCACTGCGAATGCTAGGACTTTACCTATGCCTCGCCCCCCCCCCCCGGCGGCTGGCTCAACCTTGTATCCTGCGCAGCATTTTCAAAAGACGTGAAGTGCCTTTATCTGTTTGAGGAGCATGGGTTTGTCTGTCAAAGCGAAGTGGGACATCTTTTGCGCTGTCGTGGATAACTTTGGCGACATCGGCGTCACCTGGCGCCTGGCCCGACAGCTGGCGGCAGAGCATGGCCAGGAGGTGCGGCTCTGGGTAGACGATCTGGTCACGTTCGCTCGGCTCTGCCCTGCGGCCAATGCCAACGCCGAGCAGCAAACATATGAGGGCGTTGATGTCAGGCTCTGGCCCAAGACGTGGCCAGGTGCTGATCCCGTCGATGTGGTCATCGAAGCGTTTGCCTGCAGCTTGCCTCAACCGTACATCAATGCGATGGCTGCGAGCGGCCGGCGAATCCTCTGGTTGAATCTAGAGTACCTGAGCGCCGAGGATTGGATCGTCGGCTGCCATGCACTGCCGTCACTTCAGGCGAACGGACTGCAAAAGTACTTTTTCTTCCCCGGCTTTGAAGCGCAGACCGGCGGCCTCATCCGTGAGGCTGATCTGATGCTGCGGCGTGCGGAGTTCCAGGGTGATGTGGCGCAGCAGGCTGATTTTCTCGCTACGCTGGGGGTGGTGCGAAAGCCGGGCTCACGCCTGCTTTCGCTGTTCGCTTATGAGAACCCTGCAGTTGCGGGCTGGCTGGACGCGCTAGCGGCTGATTCGCACGTCAATCAGCTGTTGGTTCCAGAGGGGCGGGTACTTGGTGATGTCGCCGCCTGGCTCGGTTTACCAAAGGTGCAAGTTGGTGAGCACCACCAGCGCGGCAGTCTTCAGCTGAATATCGTGCCGTTCATGACCCAGGACGAGTACGACCTGCTGCTGTGGAGCTGCGACTTCAATGCGGTGCGGGGCGAGGAGTCTTTCATTCGCGCCCAGTGGGCCGGCCGACCGCTGGTGTGGCATATCTATCCTCAGGAAGACGACGCCCACTGGGACAAGCTCAATGCCTTCCTCGATCTGTACGCGCATGGACTGCCGACGGCTGCTGATGTCGCGCTGCGAGGATTCTGGCGAGCTTGGAACATGGGGGAGGGCGCGGGCGAGGCTTGGCACGCTTTGATGCGGGAATATCCGGCGCTGCTCGCGCACTCCCAGGGCTGGACGCACGAACAGGTAGCCAATGGCGACCTGGCCGGAAAGCTGGTGTTTTTTTACACAGATTGGCTATGATACGCGGCCTGTTTTTTTGTCTCTAATTCCCTTCGGATATTTCGTATGAAAACCGCACAAGAGTTCCGTGCCGGCCAGGTGGCCATCATCAACGGCGCACCCTGGGTCATCCAGAAAGCCGAGTTCAACAAGTCCGGTCGTAACAGTGCCGTGGTCAAGATGAAGCTGAAGAACCTGCTCAACGGTTCGGCTACCGAGACCGTTTACAAGGCTGACGACAAGCTGGAGCCGGTCATCCTCGAGCGTAAGGAAGTGACCTATTCCTACTTCGCCGACCCGCTGTATGTGTTCATGGACGACGAGTTCAACCAGTACGAAATCGAGAAAGACGATCTCGAAGGCGTAATGACCTTCATCGAAGACGGCATGACCGACGTCTGCGAAGCCGTTTTCTACAACGACAAGGTGATCTCCGTCGAGCTGCCGACCACCATCGTTCGCGAAATCGTTTACACCGAGCCGTCCGTCCGTGGCGACACCTCCGGCAAGGTTATGAAGACCGCTCGCCTGAAGAACGGTGCCGAGCTGCAGGTTTCCGCTTTCTGCGAAATCGGTGACTCGATCGAAATCGACACCCGTACCGGCGAGTATAAGTCCCGCGTCAAGGCCTGATAGGCCTCGCAGACCGCTCGAAAAAAGCCCGGCCCAGCGCCGGGCTTTTTTGTGCGCACTATCGGGTGGATGGTGAGTGCACGAACTGGTGGGCTGAAGCCCACCCTACAGCGTTATAGCCCGCCCTCTGTGCCGAACCGCTCGTGCGTAGGGTGGGCTTCAGCCCACCAAGGATCGCTCGGTGACGCAGCTGACAGGGCCTACCTTCACAGCGTCGCAGCTGCGATGCCTTAGTTCCCGACACCAAGACGGCTGTTGCCAAAACCGTCAGTTGGGGCGCAGCTGCTTCAGTGTCTCGGCGATCATGAAGGCCATTTCCAGCGACTGATCGGCGTTGAGTCGCGGGTCGCAATGGGTGTGGTAGCGATCACTGAGGCCGGCCTCGGTGATCGGCCGCGAACCACCGATGCACTCGGTCACGTTCTGACCGGTCATCTCAATGTGTATGCCGCCGGGATAGCTGCCCTCGGCACGGTGTACATCGAAGAACTGGCGGACTTCGGCAAGCACCTTCTCGAAGTCCCGAGTCTTGTAGCCGCTGGAGGCCTTCATTGTATTGCCGTGCATTGGGTCGGAACTCCACAGCACATGGCGACCTTCGTTCTGCACTGCACGCACCAGTCGCGGCAGGCCAGCTTCGACCTTGTCGGCACCCATGCGTACGATCAGATTCAGGCGGCCCGGATCGTTCTGTGGGTTGAGGATGTCGATCAGGCGGATCAGCTCATCGCTGTCCATGCTCGGCCCGACCTTCACGCCGATGGGGTTGCCCACGCCGCGTAGGAACTCGACATGCGCGCCGTCCAGCTGACGCGTGCGGTCACCGATCCACAGCATGTGTGCGGAGCAGTCGTACCAACCGCCGCTGAGGCTGTCCTGGCGGACGAATGCCTGCTCGTAGTTGAGCAGCAGCGCCTCATGGGCAGTGAAGAAGCTGGTTTCGCGCAACTGCGGTGCGCCATCAAGGCCGCATGCCCGCATGAATTTCAGTGTTTCGTCGATGCGTGCGCCGAGCTGGTGGTACTTCTCGGCCAGTAACGAGTTGGCGATGAAGTCCAGGTTCCACTGATGCACCTGGTGCAGGTCGGCAAAACCGCCTTGGGCGAAGGCGCGCAGCAGGTTCAGGCTGGAGGTCGACTGGTGGTAGGCCTGCAGCAGGCGCTCCGGGTCCGGCACGCGGCTTTTTTCATTGAAGTCGATGCCATTGACGATGTCGCCACGGTACGCCGGCAAGGTCACGCCATCGATGGTCTCGTCGCCGGCCGAACGCGGCTTGGCAAACTGACCGGCCATGCGTCCCACCTTCACTACCGGGCAGCCGGCGGCAAAGGTCATGACGATGGCCATCTGCAACAGCACCTTGAAGGTGTCGCGAATCTTGGTGGCGGAGAATTCGGCGAAGCTCTCGGCACAATCGCCGCCCTGGAGCAGAAACGCACGGCCCTGGGTCACCTCGGCAAACTGCCGCTTCAGCTCGCGCGCTTCGCCGGCGAATACCAAGGGTGGCAATCCGGCCAAAGTATGTTCGACGCGCTTGAGATGGTCGGCATCCGGGTATACGGGCTGTTGCTGGATCGGCTTGCTTCTCCAGCTTTCGGGGCTCCACGCGTCGTTCATGATCGTTCCAATTCCTAAAAAGTGCGGCGATTTTACCTGAAGCGCTTGGCCCCCGGAGATAGCGATGGCCTATAGGCCTGCGTAAGATGCGCTTCGCCGAAACACCGGTGATCGGATAGCTGTGGAGCACATTGATGGACAAAGAGGAGCGTTTGCTCGCCGAGGTGCATGACGCGTTCGGGCTCATTCGCGTGCTGGAAGTGGGGGAGTATCGCTTCCTGGAGTTTGGTGCTGCGATCGAGCAGAGCTGCGTCTTCACAGCCGATCCCGCCTGGCTGGAGTATGACTACACCCGCGCCATGCTGCTGGGCGGGCTTTGTCATGCGGAGCCGGAGACGGCGCTATTTCTCGGGCTGGGCGGAGGCAATCTGACTCAGGCTTGCCTGCAGTTCCTGCCGCTGGAGGACGTCGAGGTCATCGAGCTGCGTCCGGCGGTGCCAGAGCTTGCGATGCGCTATCTGGGCCTGCAGAACGACTCGCGCCTGTACATTCGTATCGGCGATGCAACCGAGTTGCTGGATACCGCCGAGAGTTCCGACCTGATTTTCGTCGACCTGTACAACGACGCGGGCCCGGATGCCGCGCATCTGGCCTGGTCGTTCCTCAAGCGCTGCCAGGAGAAGCTCAACCCTGACGGCTGGCTGATCATCAATCAGTGGGGCACCGACGATGACCGCCCCCTTGGTGCGGCATTGCTGCGCGGCCTCTATCACCGGCACTACTGGGAGTGCTCGGTGAAGGAGGGCAACGTGGTGCTATTGGTGCCGGCGGATCTCGATCAGCAACTGGATATGGTCGGGCTGCGTCAGCGCGCCGAAGCGCTTGCGCCACGTCTTGGCTATTCGCTCGAATCACTGATTGGGGCGCTACGGCCTGCGAGCTGATCGCTGCGCCAAGCTGGCGCGTCGGCTGCTATGACGTGTCGATGCGCTTTCTATCGCCGTAGCGCCCGTGTTGCCGAGGTTTGCACCAGGCGGTCGAGTATGTTCGACATCATCAGCGGGCCGCCAAAGCTTTAGGAGCCGCGCCCCGTTATGAAGACAGGCCGCAAGCCTATCAAAGCAACAGCTTCGCCCCGAGGTCGGGCCTCCCACAACAGCAGAGAGCGCTTACCAACCTCGTAGGAGGCGCGCCCCCGCGGCGATGGCAGGCTGCAAGCCTGCCAAAGCAAAAGCTTCGCCCCGAGGTCGGGCCTCCCACAACAACGCCAGAGTGCACACCAAACCGCAGGAGGCGCCCCCCGCGGCGAATGGAGGCTGCAAGCCTGCCAAAGCAGGAGCTTCGCCCCGAGGTCGGGCCTCCCACAACGGCACCAGAGTGCACACCAAACCATGGGGGGCGCGCCCCCGCGGCGATGGCGGGCTGCAGGCCTACCAAAGCAAAAGCTTCGCCCCGACACCGGGCCTCCCACAACAGCACCAGAGTGCACGCCAAACCGTAGGAGGCGCGCCCCCGCGGCGAATGGAGGCTGCAAGCCTGCCATAGCAAGAGCCTCGCCCCGAGGTCGGGCCTCCCACAACAGCGCCAGAGTGCCCACAAAACCATGGGAGGCGCGCTCCCGCGGCGATGGCGGGCTGCAGGCCTACCAAAGCAAAAGCTTCGCCCCGACACCGGGCCTCCCACAACAGCACCAGAGTGCACGCCAAACCGTAGGAGGCGCGCCCCCGCGGCGAAAGGCAGGCTGCAAGCCTGCAAGAGTGGGCCAGGGGTGATCACTAATCGCCCCTGTAAAATACACGCACAGCGTCACGTTAATCCGGTATAGTACGCGCCGGCTGCAAACCAGCCTGCGTTCAGGTACTGCAACACACGAAGCGCTGCTTCGGCTGCTGTCCGCTTCGAGCGGGCTATCCTTGACGATTCATCATTCATTCGTTTTCGCAACCCCGCCGACCAGGCTGCCAGGGTGACCCTCGGGTTTTACACGGCATGCGCAGCTTCGGAACAATGGGTCTTGCGGAGCATCAGAGACAAGACCCATGACCCAAGAAATCGGCGGCTTTGCCGCACTCGGTATTCACTCCGCTGTTCTGGCTGCCATCAGTGCAGTTGGCTACGAAGAGCCATCTCCCATCCAGTCCCAAGCGATCCCGGTGATCCTTGGCGGCCACGACATGATCGGCCAGGCACAGACCGGCACGGGCAAGACCGCTGCCTTCGCACTGCCAATCCTGTCGAAAATCGATCCCGCTCGTAAGGAAGTGCAGGCACTGATCCTTGCGCCGACTCGCGAGTTGGCGTTGCAGGTCGCAACCGCATTCGAGACTTATTCCAAGCAGATGCCTGGCCTGACCGTCGTCGCGGTCTATGGTGGCGCACCGATGGGCCCGCAGCTCAAGGCCATCCGCCAGGGCGCACAGGTCATCGTTGCGACTCCGGGCCGTCTGGTCGATCACCTGAGCCGCAACAGTGGCCTGCTGTCGACCATTCGCTTCCTGGTACTCGACGAAGCGGACGAGATGCTCAAACTGGGCTTCATGGATGACCTCGAAGTGATCTTCGAAGCCATGCCGGAAAGCCGTCAGACTGTTCTGTTCTCCGCCACGCTGCCGCATTCCATTCGCGCGATTGCTGAAAAGCATCTGCGTGAGCCGCAGCACATCAAGATCGCCACCAAGACTCAGACCGTCGCTCGTATCGAGCAGGCGCACCTGATGGTCCATGCCGATCAGAAGATCCAGGCTGTACTGCGTTTGCTGGAAGTCGAAGAATTCGACGCGCTGATCGCATTCGTGCGCACCAAGCAAGCCACCCTGGATCTGGCCGCCGCGCTGGAAGCCAAGGGCTACAAGGCCGCTGCACTGAATGGCGATATCGCCCAGAACCAGCGTGAGCGCGTCATCGAATCGCTCAAGGACGGGCGCCTGGATATCGTTGTAGCCACCGACGTGGCGGCTCGTGGCCTCGACGTGGCACGCATCACCCACGTATTCAACGTGGACATGCCCTACGATCCGGAGTCCTATGTGCACCGTATCGGCCGTACCGGCCGTGCTGGTCGCGAAGGTCGTGCTCTGCTGCTGGTTACCCCGCGTGAGCGCCGCATGCTGCAGGTCATCGAGCGCGTGACCAATCAGAAGGTAGCCGAGGCTCGCCTGCCCAATGCTCAGCAGGTGCTGGATGCGCGCATCAAGAAACTCACCAACAGTCTCGCGCCGCTGGTAGCCGATGCTGAAGCCACCCACGGTGAGTTGCTCGACAAGCTGGTTGCCGACATCGGTTGCAGCCCGCGCGCGCTGGCCGCTGCGCTGTTGCGCAAAGCCACCAATGGTCAGGCCCTGACCTTGGCCGAGGTGGAAAGAGAGCAGCCTCTGGTTCCAACCAGCAGCCCGCGTGAGCGCACCGAGCGTTCGGATCGTCCTGAGCGTACTGGTGACCGCGAGCGTCGCGCTCCCGTCCCGCTGGCCGAAGGCCGCGCCCGCTGCCGTACTCCGCTAGGTGCCCGTGATGGCATCGCCGCCCGCAATTTGCTCGGCGCCATCCTGAACGAAGGCGGCCTGGCCCGTGAAGCCATCGGCCGTATCCAGGTGCGCGACAGCTTCAGCCTGGTCGAGCTACCGGAAGACGGCCTTGAGCGCCTGCTTGGCAAACTCAAGGACACCCGCGTCGGCGGCAAGCAGCTCAAACTGCGTCGTTATCGCGAAGATTGAGTGCATCCTAGGTAGATGAGGAGGCGGGCTTAATAGCCCGCCTTTTTTATATCCAAAAAATGCTCAGTGCTTATCAAGCTTCGCCCCGAGGTCGGGCCTCCCACAACAGCAGAGGGTGCGCGCCAAGCCCATAGGAGGCACGCCCTCGCGGCGAAAGCAGGCTGCAAACTGCGAAAGACAGAAACTTCGCCCCGAGGTCGGGCCGCCCACAACAGCAGAGTGCGCGCCAAGCCCGTAGGAGGCGCGCCCTCGCGGCGAAAGCAGATCGCAGAGCTGCCAGCAAGCAATTGGCGTCGGGATTTAAAGCCAAACCGCATCCCAGTGAGGGTAATCACCAACGCGTTCTACCAACCTCGCGCGCAAGGGATTGGCGACGACGTACCGCGCAACAGTCACTAAATCCTCCTCGACGCGTAGCGCCCTGTCATGAAAACCATCCTGCCAGACGCGCGTGCCCAACCGCCGGGCTGATATCGACTTTACCCTGCCAACCAGTTCGGATAACGATCCTTCATGAAGTTGCAGTAGCCAGTGCAGATGGTCGGGCATTACCACAAACGCCAGCGTCTCATGCGACCCCCGCCGGGCATCCTCACGCATGGTAAGTATCAACGTACGAGCAGCCGAGAGATCATCGAAAACCCTGGCCCTGCCCAGGGTTACCGCAGTTACCAGATAAACCTGATTGACGACTGAACTGCGACCTCGCCGTAATCGACTGGATGCTGCATAAGCTTCCTTGCTCATTTCATCTCCTTTCAAAATGGCTTTATCTAAGGTCGATCTCGCCCCGAGGTCGGGCCTCCCACGACAGCAGAGTGTGCGTACCAAACCCGTAGGAGGCGCGCCCCCGCGGCGAAAGGCAGGCTGCAAACCTACCAAATCAATAGCTTCGCCCCGAGGTCGGGCCTCCCACAATGGCAAAGCGTGCACACCAACCCGTAGGAGGCGCGCCCCCGCGGCGAAAGGCTGGCTGCAAGCCTGGCCAAAGCAGAAGCTTCGCCCCGAGGTCGGGCCTCCCACGACAGCAGAGCGTGCGCACCAACCCCGTAGGAGGCGCGCCCCCGCGGCGAATGGAGGCTGCAAGCCTGACCAAAGCAAAAGCTTCGCCCCGAGGTCGGGCCTCCCACATGGCAGAGCGTGCATACCAAACCCGTAGGAGGCGCGCCCCCGCGGCGAATACAGGTCAACGACCTGCTCAGACCTTTCAATTCCCTCGCCATGCAAAGTAGGACCCGCTCGTCAATCCCGCTCGGGCTGTTCAAACTCTGAACAACATGCTACAAACGAGCGAACCCGAATGATCTAGCCGCTTGAAAACGAAGGGAAAACCATGACCAAGTCGGAGTTGATCGAGCGAATCGTCACCCAGCAGGGGCTGCTTTCGTCGAAGGATGTCGAGCTGGCCATCAAGACCATGCTTGAGCAAATGGCTCAGGCTTTGGCCACCGGCGACAGAATTGAGATCCGTGGCTTCGGAAGCTTTTCTCTGCACTACCGCGCGCCCCGCGTCGGCCGCAATCCGAAGACCGGGCAATCCGTCAGCCTTGATGGCAAATTCGTTCCGCATTTCAAGCCGGGGAAGGAGTTGCGTGACAGGGTCAATGAGGACGAGTAACTAGGCCGCTGGGCGCGATACCTGCGTTATTGGCATATAAAAAGTTGTCACAAAGCATCAGCCCCACTGAACTTTCGGCCTCTCATGCGCACAAAATCCGGTTAGCTTGCCCTGCAGTGAAGGGCATACATACAAGGACTTCGCATGACTGTGCAGCAATCTACTTCGCCTAATGACGAGATCGATTTGGTCGAGTTATTCCGCGCGCTTTGGCGGCAGAAAGTCTTGATCGCCGGTATCGCATTGTTGGTCACCGCACTAGCGGCCATCTACGCCTTCACGGCTACGCCGTACTTCCAAACCCGCACTTATCTTCGGCCCGTGCCACAGAGCAATCTTGATCAGCTCAATGAGACGGGCATCTACAAGCTCACCCCGGAAGAAGCCATCAGTCGCGTCGCCGGCGGCCTGTCGTCCTACGATAATCGCCTGGAATTCTTCATGAACAACCAGGAGCTGTTTCCGAACATCACCAAGGACGGCGGCTCGTTGGAGCAGGCCTTCGCCGAGTTTAATGACGAAGCTTTCGAAATGTTGTTTCCGGACCCAAAACGTACGGATAACCGCAGCGCTTTCGTTGGCTTGAAACTTATATACCCGCAGGGTGTGGCCGGCGCTTCGGTAGTGAATGGCTTCGTCGCCTACGTACTGGATTTGGAGCGCCGGGCAATTTCGGACGATGTGGAAAGCCTGATCAACAACCGGCTGGCCAGTCTGGAAAAGAATATCGATGCGCAGCGCGCAAACTACAACGCTTCCAAAGAGGCAAAGATCGCGAAGTTGCTTGAGGATGCCGCGCTTAAGCGTGCCCAGCTACAGGATGAGCTCTCCAGTCTGCGCGAGGAACTCAAGACGCGGCGGACCAACCGGATTCAGCAGCTGAGCGAGGCGATCTCGATAGCTGAATCGTTGGGCATCAGCAAACCTACCAGCCCATCAGGGATGTCCGAGTCGGCGCGTGGAGGCACGCAAGTCATCCGCACTGAGGTGACCAATCGGGAGACTCCCCTGTATTTCATGGGCACCGAAGCGCTTACCGCCGAACGCGACGCGCTTGCCGCCAGAAAGTCGGATGACTTCGTCGAGCCCCGTATTGCCGAGATTCAGTCGGAGCTGGCGATGCTAAAAAATAATCGTGAGGTTGAAATACTGAAAGGGCGCGAAGGTGAAGATCTTTACCTGACCAACCTGGCGCAGCTGCGCGAGGAGGCAGCTCGCCTTAAGGGTATCAAGCTCGATACTGAACGGCTGCGACTCGTTCGACTCGATCAACCCGCCCTGGATTCGTCCAAGCCGATAAAACCTAAAAAGGCGATGATCCTTGCGTTGGGGCTGGTGCTCGGTGGCATGCTCGGCATCTTTGTTGCCCTCGTGCGCAGCCTTGCAAGTCGCGGGGCCGAGCAGCAAGTTTAGCTCTGTCTGCGGCGCTGAGTGCAGGCGCCGCAGAATTCCTCTTTTCTATCTATTCGACTGGTTCGCCGGCGTTTGGGCAGATTATCGCCTGATTTTAGCTGGAGTCCTATCGCGCCCGCGAACTGACCAAGTTGCGGTGGGCGAAGGCTCTAGACTGGCGCTCACGGCCGCAGAAAACCTGATGCAATCACTTGTTTTTTGTGAACTGGCTGGCAAAATGGCCGTCCGCAAGAAAACGGAACTTTCATTTTCACTTGCGGTACAGGCCATTCGCGCCGCAACCAGTGAGATGGAACTCTAACGTGAACGCTGTCACTCCCCCCCAAATCCTCAATCCAAAGCCGCATGACGAGATTGATCTCGTTCAGCTCGGGCGTGCGCTATGGAAGCAAAAGTCGCTCATCGTTGCAGTCACGCTGATTGTGGGCCTTACCGGGCTCGTATACGCACTGCTCGCACCTCGCTATTACACAGTTCAAAGCGTCCTGCGGCCCGCCGCAATCAAGGACCTCGATGAGCTGAACCATCTCGGCATCTATAAGCTGTCGCCCAAGCAAGCCCTAGCCCAAGTTGGAGCTGCGCTCGACTCCTATGAAAACCGGCTTGCCTACTTTCGCGACAATCAGCAGTTGTTTGCCGATCTTGAGCAGCCCGGGCGCAGCCTTGAACAGACTTTCGAAGACTTCAATGATCAAGCGTTCAAAGTGCTGCAGCCTGACCCCAAGAAAGCAGAGGGCACCACGCCTTTCATTGGCCTACAACTAACCTATCCCCAGAAGCTCAACGGTGTAGAGATCGTCAACGGCTTCGTGCAGTACTCGCTGGATAATGTCCGGAAGGAAATTGGCGCGGACCTCGAAACGCTCATCGCCAACCGACTCAGCCAGCTGGAAAAGAAAATGGCTGCCGCCCGCGCTAATTACGAGGCAACCAAAGAAGTCAAAATCGCCAAGCTCACGGAAGAAGACACGCTCAAACGAGCGCAGCTTAACGACGAGCTGGCGGCTCTGCGACAGCAGCTCAAGACCCGTCGCGACAACCGCATCAACCAGCTCAACGAAGCAATTCGCATTGCCACATCACTGGGTATCAGCAAGCCCACAACGCCATCCTCGCTTGGGGCTGCCGAAATCACCGGTCAGGGTAGTGTGATCCGCACCGAGGTCAATAATCAGCAGATCCCCCTTTACTTCATGGGCAGCGAGGCATTGCAAGCGGAGCGCAAGGCCTTACTGGCTCGCCGTTCCGATGACTTTACCGAGCCGCGTGTTGCGCAAATCGCCCGTGAGCTCAAGTTGCTGGAACACAACCGCCAGATCGAGGTCCTAATCAGCCGGGAGAACGATGATCTGTTCCTTAAAGACCTTGCCGGTTGGCGTGAGGAGGCCGCGCGCTTGCGCGCCTTGGCGCTTGATGCCAGCGCGCTGAAGCTGGTTTCCATCGATCAGCGCGCAGTAGAGCCTCGCCGTCCGATCAAGCCCAAGAAGGCGCTGATCGTTGCGCTCGCCTTGGTATTGGGCGGCATGCTTGGCTTGTTCATCGCGTTGGTGCGAAATCTGCGCAGACCTGCCACTGCGGCATGACCATCTATCCGTCCGAACGCCGCTGAGGACTTAGCGGCGTGGAAAGGCGGTAGTATTGCCGCTGATTTTTAAGTGGACTCGTGCCTAGCCTGTTGCGAGTGCGTTGGCTGACATCGTTAAAGGAATAACCGTGCGCTATCCCGATATCGAACACCACGGCGCTCAGGATGGCGTCACCGGCTCCTGTCATCAGCTGCGCATGGATGCGGCCAATAGCTTGCTGATTGATTGCGGCCTGTTTCAGGGCAGCGAAGCCTCGGTGGATGGACGTTCCGGGGCAGGGCGGTTAGCCATCGAGTTTTCGCTGGCCACCATCAAGGCGCTAATCGTTACTCACGTGCATATCGACCACGTAGGGCGAATTCCTTACCTGCTGGCCGCCGGCTTCAAGGGGCCGATTCTGTGCAGCGAGCCCTCGGCCAAACTGCTACCCATCGTTCTGGAAGATGCCTTCAAACTGGGTTTCAGCCGTGACCAGAAAGACGTAGAACGCTATATCAAGCTGGTCGAGCAGCGCCTTCAGCCACTGCCCTACAAACAATGGTTCACTCTCATCGAAACCGATGAGCTTTGCGTGCGTATTCGCCTGCAGCGTGCCGGCCACATTCTCGGCTCGGCGTACGTGGAAATCGACGTGCTCTACCCCGGCACGGGTGACACCAAACGCATCGTCTTTTCTGGTGATCTTGGCGCGCCCCATGCGCCGTTGCTCATGCCGCCTGAACCACCCGAGCGCGCCGATATCCTCGTACTGGAAAGCACCTACGGTGATCGTCTGCATGAAGACCGCGCCAGCCGCCGTCAGCGTCTGGATGCCGTCATCGAGCACGCCCTGCAGGATCAAGGCACCGTCCTGATCCCCGCCTTCAGTATCGGCCGCACCCAGGAACTGCTATACGAGCTGGAAGAAATCATTCACAGCAAACTGCAGGCCCATACAGATAAGCGCCCTCTCAACGCTGATGAGGGTGGTAGCGATTTTGCAAATAGCGTTAGCGCCGCGCACGACTCAAAGTCCCCTCTCCCCTTCGGGGAGAGGGCTAGGGTGAGGGGAAATAACGACAACGCCGAGGCTCGCTTTGGAACAAACTGGCCGCAACTCCCAATCATCCTCGATTCCCCCTTAGCCACACGCTTCACCGAGGCCTACCGAAGCCTGCAGCCCTACTGGAATCAGGAGGCGCGCGAGCGCGTCGAAGCCGGCCGCAACCCACTGGCGTTCGACAACCTGATCATGATCGATAACCACGCCGACCATATCGCCGTGTTGAACCGCCTTGCCCAAACCGCACGCCCCGCGATCGTCATTGCCGGCAATGGCATGTGCTCCGGTGGGCGCATCGTCAACTACCTGAAAGCTATGCTGCATGATCCAAGGCATGACGTTCTGTTCGTTGGCTACCAAGCCAAGGGCACACCCGGCCATGCCATCCAGCAATTCGGGCCCAAGGGTGGCTATGTTGAACTGGATGGTGAGCGTTTCGATATTCGCGCGAAGGTGACCAGCATTGGTGGCTACTCGGCTCATGCAGATCAAAAGGGATTGGTGGATTTTGTGACGGGCATGCGGGAGTGGCCAGCAGAAATAAAATTGGTGCATGGAGAACCAACAGCCAAACGAGAACTAGCTGCCGTGTTTTCTCTGAATTGTAAAGACGTCGTCCTGCGTGCATAAAGGTAGAATATTTTTTCGGCCGTAGTACGAAACCGATTGATAAAATTTTCCCGTTTGTGGTGTGTGAGAAATAGCAAAGAGTACACGAGCAGTTTTACCTAATCATTAGAGTTACATACCCTAAAATCTACGCCAGTTTACCAGCTAGTGAATGCGCTAAGGCAAAACTACATGAAGGGCTGTGAATTACTGAGTGAGGAAAAAGCTTGATTCGCTTAGCATCAATAAAAATAATTTCTTACCTTTGGCTCGGATCTATTCTGGGAGCTGGCTGCGCGTTCGTTACCCAGGTAATTTTGGCACGCGAGCTCAATCCAGCGGATTTTGGAACACTTGCTGCTGCGCTTGGCATGGTTACGCTAGTGGCGCCGCTGGCCAGTTTTGGAGTGGGCGGATTCTGGCTGAAGTCGTTCGGGCAGGAAGGATGGCAGGCCCGGCGCTGGCTACGTGCCTCACTCAAGTACGCGTTGGCAACAACATCTTTGGTGCTTGTAGCGTTATGGATATGGGGGGGAGTAGGGCCACACGATGCGTCTACTCGAAGTCTGCTATTGGTCCTATCAAGTTATCTATTAGGATTAGTTACGGTAGATATGGTCAGCGCTAAGTTACAGCTAGAAGAACGCTATGTGGAGTTGGCTATCTGGCAGTTTTTCCCCCATTTTTTGCGATTGCTGGTGGTGTTAATACTGGTCTTTATAACAGTCCAGTCAGTTACGCCCTGGGGGGTTGCATGCGCATATTCCATAATGTCCTTCGGCGTTTTTATCTATGGCATGAGATTTTTATGGCAGTTGTATTGTGGCAATTTGGATCTGAAAGGACATGGTGAGGCGCTAGCTGGTTCCAACATAAAAAACGCCTCTCCCAGCATCATGGCAGTAGCCGCTCAATCCTGGCCATTTGGCTTGGCCGGCGTATTTTACCTAATCTACTTTCAGAGTGATGTGATTCTTCTGAAGTACATTTCGGGGGACGAGGCAGCAGGGCAATACAACGTCGCATTCGTAATTATGGCAGCTGTCTATTTGTTGCCCAGCGTAATATACCAAAAATTTCTTTTGCCAAAGATACATCGATGGGCGAACCATGATCGACAACAGTTCTATCAAATTTACCGTACTGGTAACTTAATCATGCTATTGCTAGGCATACTAGCTATGTTGGTGATATGGGTTTTCGCTCCTTGGGGAATACCGCTGTTTTTTAGTAGCAGCTATATGGACGCTATAATTCCTTTAAATATACTCGCGCTTGCTGCACCAATTCGCTTTTTGGCAACCAGTGTAGGTTCCACCCTGGCAACACAACAACATATGAAGAAAAAAGTCTGGTATATGGCCTTCACTGCTATATTAAATATTTCTCTTAATGCTTTTTTAATTCCAGAATATGGGGTCATTGGGGCTGCCATTGCCACCGTCGTCAGCGATGCCGCTCTGCTGATATTGTACGTATATTCTGCAAAGTATCATGTTTTTTTTAAGGGTAGCTTCAATGCCAGATAGTCTAGTATCCGCATCCAATATTCGAGAGGTCGTGACGGGTGGCTACTGTATAGGTTGTGGTGGTTGTGCGGTTCAGGACAACACAATTAGCCTAATGCAAAGTCCTATCGGTATGCCACAAGCAGAGTTGACTAACAATTCACAGCTTGACAGCGTTTGTCCATTTGGCTCCGATGTTTCAGAAAATGAAATATCTAAGTCATTATATGCCGATAATGGTTGTTTTGATGAAAGGGTCGGATTCTATCTGGGTAACTATGTAGGGTTCGTTACGGAGTCAACGTACAGAGAAAGCGCCAGCTCTGGCGGTATAGTCTCTTGGGTGTTAGTTGAGCTATTCAGGCGCGGGGAGATAGACGGTGTCATCCATGTCGCTGAGGGTCAAAATGATATCTTCGAATATCAAGTGTCCGAGACAATTGGCGAGATCACAAGAAAATCCAAGTCGCGGTATTATCCCGTGCATTATGAAAATGCTTTAAATAAAGTATTGGGGAATGGTAAGAAGTACGCGTTTGTTGGTGTTCCTTGTTATGTTAAGTCTATTAGGCTCTTGGCAAGAAACAATAAAAGTGTTAATGAAAGCATAAAATACTGCATTGCAATTTTTTGCGGTCACTTAAAAACAAAAGGCTTTGCTGAAATGATTGCCATGCAGCAAGGTGTCCCAGCTAATGCCATAGCGTCAGTAGACTTTAGGGTAAAGAATCTTAAGCAGCCAGCTAATAGGTATAGCAGTCAGGTGTTTTTCAAGGACAGCTGCGGAGAAATAAAGTCGCTGCCACCCGTGCCAACTCAAGATCTATATGGGCTGGACTGGGGGTTGGGGTACTTCAAGCCGAAGGCTTGCGACTGGTGTGATGATATTGCTGGAGAGACGGCGGATCTAGCTTGTGGCGATGCGTGGTTGCCTGAGGTAGTAGAGGATCCTCTTGGTACGAATGTAGTGATAACGCGCAACAAGTTGATCGATGATATTTTAAGAAAAGGGCGCAGCGAAAAGCTATTATCGCTCACCGATGTGTCTGTGGAAAAAATATATGAATCCCAAGCGGGAAACTATCGACATCGGCGTGAGGGGTTGGCTGTAAGGCTTGAAGACGCAGCACGTCGCGGGATCTGGACGCCGCCAAAGAGGATTAAAGCTGCGAGTTATATGGTGGGTAATTCCAGAAGAAGAATCTATATGCTGCGTGCGCTTATAGCTGAACGCTCTCATTTTGCTTTCATTAAAGCCAAAAATAAAAATAGCTTTCTTTATTTTATGTTTTTGATGTTGCCCTTGGAGTTGTATTACTACTTTCTCAATGGAAGGCTTTTTCGAGGATCGGCCAAATTTTTATACCAACTTTATCGATATTTGACGCGAAGGAATAGGTGATGCGATTTTATTTTTCTGGGCAACGTACTTTTGGCAATCGGGGTTGCGAGGCAATCGTGAGAAGTACGGTTGCGATGCTAAATAAAAAGTTTAGTGACGTTGAGGTATTGGTACCCTCAGACGATATCGCGCGTGATGAAAAACAGTGGCCAGAAGCAGGGCAGCATGGCGTTCGCTTTGTTGATGCTTATCTCCCGGCTCACACTCGACCGTGGACCCACCTGCAACGCTTGCCCCTGCCCGTGCTAAAACAAGCTGGTTGGCCTTTCCCGTTTCCCAAAAAAGTGCGGGATGAAATACAGAGCTGCGATGCTGTCTTGTCGGTGGGCGGCGATAATTATTCATTGGATTATCGGTTGCCGTCTTTGCTGATGGGGATTGATCGCCTAGCGATGGATTTAGGGAAGCCCGTAATACTTTGGGGTGCTTCAGTGGGGCCGTTTGAGCGCGAGCCACAATTTTTGCCCGCTATTCGAAACCATTTGGCAAGGATGGCTTTAATTGCTGTAAGAGAAAGTATTTCTTATGAATATTTAACTAAAATTCTAGGAATGAATAACGTAATTCAAATGGCTGATCCAGCATTTACGTTAACGAAAGAACCTGTTGACATAGCGCCATTCTGGCCGCAGTCAGAAAGTAAAGGCGTGATTGGGCTAAATATAAGTCCGTTGATTGAACGCTATAAGCGCGGCTCGCAAGATCTCAGAAAGGAGACCATAAACTTTATCCGTGACGTCGCGAGCAGAGGGTACGGCATATTGCTAGTGCCGCACGTGGTTCCGCTTGACGGCAACGACAATAATAATGACGCCAAGTATATGACGGGGATTCTAGAGGAAGTAAAGGCGTTGGGCAATGCTGTAAGCATTATGCCGGAACGCTTTAATGCTTCTCAAATAAAATACGTTATTAGCCAGCTTCGTTATTTTATTGGTGCGCGTACCCATGCCACGATTGCTGCACTCTCAAGTGGTGTTCCTACGCTGTCTATTGCCTACAGCGTTAAGGCTCAAGGGATTAACAAAGATTTATTGGGCGACATGCGCGTGGTGTTATCTACTCCAGACCTAACCGCCGCATCTCTGATGGAGCATTTAGAGTATCTTATCGCAAATGAATCGATAATTAAGGAGGCGTTAAGTATAAAGCTTCCTTTATGGCGTGAGCGTGTTGAGCTGGCAGCGATTGAAACAAATAAAAGGATGCGAGTTTATGCCTGAGGAGGCTAGCGTTAGTGTAATCGTCCCCTGCTACCGGTGTTGTGAAACCATAGAGCGCGCTGTGGCTTCGATAGCCTGCCAGACTTTACGACCGGCTGAGGTGATATTGGTCGATGATAACAGTGCGGATAGGACGGAGTTTTTGTTAAAAGAAATTCAGCAGAGTTATGCAGAAGGCTGGATCAAAATAGTTCGTCAGTTTTCGAATAAGGGGCCAGGATCAGCACGTAACGCTGGGTGGGAGTTGGCATCGCAGCCATATATAGCATTTCTCGATTCAGATGATGCGTGGCACCCGCAGAAAATTGAAATTCAATGGCGTTGGATGGTTGATCATCCTGAAGTGGTGCTTACGGGGCATGCTTATCAAGTAGTTAATGGGGCGCTGCTTGATGCTAATATCCAAGATAATGTGTTTGGATTTAACAATGTATCTAAGCGTAAGTTGCTGTTAGCGAATCAGTTTGCAACGCCGACTGTTATGTTGAAGCGTAGTTTGCCATATCGATTTGTTGAGGGTAAGCGGGCGTGTGAAGATTTTTTATTATGGTGCGAAATTTTGCTTGGCGGGAATAAGTGCTCTCGTAGCCCTTTAGCTCTTACCTGGTTGTTTAAGGCCGCTTACGGGAAAAGCGGACTCAGCGGGAATTTATGGAGCATGGAAAAGGGAGAGTTGGATGCATATCGGAGATTGGCACGAGCTGATCTCATCAGCTTTCCTCTGATGATGGTTTTGAGCGTATGGTCGTTATTAAAGTTCGCTAGGCGGATTATTGTATATTCAGTGCGGGTATAAGCCGGTGATCTATTTATTTGGCTGGTTGCTTTGCTATTTCTTTATTGCAGTAGAGGCTATCTCCGGCTACAAGGGCCGTTTCTTTGCTTTTTTGTTGGTTTGCTATTTTGGCATCGTTTCATTGTTACGGGGATCTGTAGGTACAGATACGGCGAATTATGAAAAAATGCTAGTGTCTGTGACCAATAACTACATTTGGGATGGTAGAGAGCCGGGTTTCATGGCAGTCGCTTGGCTGCTTAGCCTAATTGCGCCATCTGCTGAAATTGCGGTTAGACTACTTAGTTTTATTTTTTTTGTAGTGCTGGCAATTTTTCTGATCCGCTCAGATAGAAACGAACGCTTTCTCTTGGTGGGTTATATTATTCCCGCGTTCGCTTTTCAATATAGTATGAATGGCCTGCGCCTTGGGCTTGCATCCTCGATTCTAATGCTGGCCGTCCAGCAGTATCGAATTAATGGCTCGCTGGCGGGGATCCGTGTAGCAATTCCATCTATTATGTTTCATTATTCTGTTTTTTTTTCATTGTCATATTTAATTGTCTCTCAGGTTGGATTTTTGCGAGTTTCTTCATTGTTTGGCTTGTTGACTCTCCTGTTTTTTGGTGTCGCTGGGTTTTTTTTGTTGGATATATCGTATGTGGCTGATAAGTTTTCTTCTTATCAGATGATGCAGGCTCCCGGCACATTGTCGGGTGTTAGTAGGGTGGTGGTGGTTTTAGTTTTTGTGTGTGGGATTGCAATTAGTAACCTTCCTAGCGGCGACCGAATTAGGTTGTCTGTGTTGGGCCTTTCATTTTTATTTCTGTTCTGGCTTTTAACGCAATATACATATGCAGGTTTAAGGATGTTGGATCTTCTTTGCCTAGTGTGTCCTCTGGCTATGGCTGTTAGCTTTGCGCGTTTAGGATTGAATTTTAATATACCTATTAAAATTGTGATTTTATTGGCTGGAATGCTTTCTGTTTTTGCTGTTTATCGAGGGTTCTTGCTAGAGTCTGGTTTGGGAAGTTCGCCTTTTTTGCCGTACGAATTTATATCTCTTCCTTTCGAAATTATTTGAGATTTATTTATGCGTATTGTAGTGACTGGGGGTACAGGATTTATCGGCTCGAGATTGGTTTCGTCGCTATGTCGCTTGGGTCATGAAGTGCGCGTTATCTCCCGAAAGACAGAGCTTGATGTTCCTGGTGATTGTTTTGATGTTGTAAATTTAGATCTGGTTCGTGCGACCTCAGTTCCGGATGAGTTATTGGCTGACTGTTCGTTATTCTTTAATTGTGCGGGGGCGCTCTCTGATAATAGCTGCATGCGTGCTCTTCATGTTGAGTCAACGCGGATGCTGGTTGATGCATGTAAGAAAGCGGCTGTAGCATCTTCGCGTAGTATTCACTGGGTGCAGTTAAGCAGTGTTGGTGCCTACGGCGCGGTACGTGGTAGGGCAGATCTTAATAGGGTTGTTACGGAAGAGACTCTAACTAATCCAAAAGGAGAGTATGAGGTTACTAAAACTCAGGCTGATGAGCTGCTGCTATCAGCCGCTGAGCCTGGGGTATTTAGCTGTTCTATCCTACGGCCTTCTAACGTTTATGGGATAGGGATGCCTAACGACTCTCTGCGTCAATGGGGCAGGGTTTTGCAGGCTAATAAATTTTTTTATATAGGCCCTAATGGAGCTATTTCTACATACGTGCATGTGGATGATGTGGTAAGGGCTCTGTTATTGTGCGGCTTTAATGAACATGCCAAGGGCGAGATATTCAATATCTCAAACGACTGCACTCAGGAAGAGCTGGTTGAGGCTATGGCGGAAGCTCTCAAAGTGCGCGCTCCGGCGCTGCGGGTGCCGGAGTTACTGGCTAGGGCGACTTCCAGAATCTTTTCGCGCGTGCCAGGATTCCCCCTTTCAAGTACTAGAATAGACTCTCTTGTGGCGCGCACGACTTATCCCGTGGATAAGTTGGCCACGGTTTTGGGGTATAGCCATGACCGTCCTGTAAAGGACACGATTTCCGAAGTTATACTGAGTAATAATGATGGGCGCTAATGCTGAATACCAATAGAGGATTGAGCGGGGTAAGTATCGCTAGAGTGTCTACGGTGTCATTCTTCGTTCAGACCCAGTTGCGCTCTCAGATAGGAGACATTGCCCAGAACGGCGGCGATGTTATGGTCGTTGCAAGTGACAAGGCGTTGGGCTTTGAAAGCCCAGGGGTTAGTTATGCTTCGATCCATATCCCGCGAAAGATTGAGCCACTAAAAGACTTAATTGCACTTATAAGACTTTGGCTTTTCTTTCGGCGGTCAAATTTTCAGATCGTTCACTCTACAACGCCAAAGGCTGGCCTGCTTTGCTCAATTGCTGCTCTAGTGGCTGGTGTGCCAGTTCGACTGCATACCTTTACCGGTCAGGCATGGGTTGAAATGCGCGGACTGAAGCGGTTTCTTTCTAAAGGAAGTGATAAATTAATTGCATTATTGAATACTCGATGCTATGCGGATAGTAAATCTCAGAAGGAATTTATAGTTAATAGCGGGGTCGCCAAATCAGTTCAGATTCACGTCCTCGGCTCTGGTTCTTTAGCGGGTATAGACCTGCAGCGATTTCGTTCTGAGCGGTTCTGTGACGCTGATAGTGTCAAGCTGAAGGTGGAACTTAATATTCCGGCAAACGCCCAAGTGTTATTGTTTGTTGGGCGTTTGACTAAAGATAAGGGAATAGTAGAACTGCTGGCTGCTTTTGAGGAGGTCGTGAGTAGGGGGCGCGATACGTACCTAATACTACTCGGCCCCCATGAGGTGGATATTGAAGTTCTATTGTCCGGGTTAAGCGCTGACACGCGGCAACGTATCTCCATGCCCGGCTTTTCGGTTGAGCCCGAACGGTACATGGTTGCGGCAGATTTGCTGGTACTGCCCAGCTATCGCGAGGGCTTTGGCACCGTCGTCATTGAGGCGGCAGCTGTGGGCCTGCCCGCCGTCTGTACCAATATTTATGGGCTTGCTGATGCAGTAGTCGATGGTGAGACCGGCGTACTGGTTCCGGTAAAAGATGAGAAGAGTTTGGCTGCGGCTATCGACGGTCTGCTTGTTGATCCAGATAAACGTCGGATGATGGGTAGGTGTGCGCAATCTCGGGTTGAGCGAGAGTTTTCCAGTGAAAGAATCAGTACATTGTTGATTGAGGAGTATGTCGAGCTCTTGCGTATCAACAAGGAGAAGTTTTCATGACGGCCGCACGTCGAATGACTTTGCTAACTGGTGCGTCTGGCTTCGTGGGTGGTGGTGTACTTAGTCGCCTAGCAGCGGCTGATTATCCTGTTCGTGTCGCCCTGCGTGGTCCCTCGAAAATGGGGTGCCTACGGGTACCTTCTGTAACGATCGGAGAACTCCTTCCTTGTACCAATTGGGCTGAGGCCCTTGAGGGCGTTCAGGTCGTCATCCACGCTGCGGCTAGGGTGCATGTCATGGCTGAGCGGGCTACCGATCCGCTGAAGGAATTTCGCCAAGCGAACGTCGAAGGAACACTCCAGTTGGCTCGTCAGGCGGCTCAGGCAGGTGCCAAGCGTTTCATTTTCATCAGCTCAATCAAGGTCAATGGGGAGAGTACGGAGAGAGACGTTCCATTCTCCATCGGTGATTTTCCGGCACCGCTCGATCCATATGGCATTTCTAAAATGGAAGCTGAGACAGGTCTTCGGTCGTTGGCGGCAGAGACTGGAATGGAAGTGGTCATTATCCGCCCAGTGCTGGTCTATGGGCCCGGCGTCAAAGCTAACTTTCGGAGCATGATGAATTGGCTTTGCATGGGAGTTCCTTTACCGCTGGGCGCTATACATAACAAGCGGAGCCTGGTTGCGTTGGACAACCTTGTCGATTTGATTGTCACGTGTATCGATCACCCCGCTGCCGCCAACCAGACCTTTCTGGTCAGTGACGGAGAGGACTTGTCCACTACTGAACTGCTGCGGCGCATGAGCCTAGCTCTGGGTAAGCCGGCACGGCTGTTGCCAGTGCCAGCGGCATTGCTTGGAAGTGCTGCCGCAATGCTCGGAAAGAAAAACGTTGCACAAAGGCTTTGTGGCTCGTTGCAAGTGGATATTTCCAAGACCCGTGAGCTGTTGGGGTGGGTTCCGCCTGTCAGCGTAGACCAAGCGCTGCGTATGACCGCAGATCACTACTTGGCGCATAAGGGCTGAATACTCGTTACCGAATACCATTTGACGTGACGCGGATAGGCTCGCTTCTAGTTGAGTCTCTAGAGGCATCTACGGAAAAAAACTTGAGGGATCGAAGTTGCTGATTTGGTTGCTGCCGTTACTTATCGGTGTTTCATTTTGCCTAACGTGGGCGCTGCGCCGTTATGCTCTTGCTCGCAGCATCATCGATGTTCCTAATGCTAGAAGCTCGCACTCCGTACCCACTCCCCGTGGCGGCGGTGTGGCGATTGTCGTGACGTTCTTGCTCGCGCTGCTGCTGCTCGGGACCGGCGATTTCATCGAGTCACCATTGATGTGGTCGTTGCTCGGGGCAGGCGCCGGGATTGCCATCTTGGGTTTTCTGGATGATCACGGGCATATTGCAGCACGCTGGCGTTTGTTGGGGCACTTCGTTGCGGCTATCTGGGTGCTGTTTTGGCTTGGCGGCCTGCCTGCGTTGCCGATTTTTGGTAGCACAATTGAACTTGGTTGGTTCGGCCACGCATTGGCCGCTGTTTATCTGGTGTGGCTCCTTAACCTCTACAACTTCATGGATGGAATCGATGGCATTGCCAGTGTCGAAGCGATCTGTGTTTGTCTGGGAGGTACTTTGCTGTACGGCCTCACCAGTGGGGTGAGCGTCGAAACCACCGTGCCTTTATTGTTGGCTGCTGCTGTAGCCGGATTTTTGTTCTGGAACTTTCCACCAGCGCGCATATTCATGGGCGATGCTGGTAGTGGTTTCCTTGGCATTTCGCTCGGAGTGCTCTCTTTACAGGCGGCTAGGGCAGCACCGGAGCTTTTCTGGGCATGGTTGGTGCTGCTCGGTGTATTCATCGTGGACGCAACGTTTACTTTGTTGCGCCGTCTGCTACGCCGCGACAGGGTCTACGAGGCGCACCGCAGTCATGCTTACCAATATGCTTCACGCCACTTCAGCAGCCATTTGGCGGTGACGTTGGCCGTTCTCGTTATCAACGTGCTTTGGTTACTACCTGTTGCTATCTGGATCGCGATAGGTGGCGTAGATGGTCTATCGGGACTGCTCATCGCTTATGCACCGTTGGTGCTGCTTGCCTGGAAATATAATGCGGGTGCATTGGAGTACCGGCATGAATAAGAGGACGCTGTTGATAATCGGCGCTGGCGGCCATGGTAAGGCCGTTGCAGAGGCCGCATTGCTGAGCGGCAATTGGCAACGAATCGTTTTTGCTGATGATCGCTGGCCGGAGCTGAAAGAGTGGGTTGGCTGGCCCGTCGTTGCTAAGGGCGCGGACATTGTTCATCTTCGGGCATCGGTTCAGGGGGCCATTGCGGCCATAGGCAACAACGGGCTGCGTAGCCGTTTTGTTCAGGTTATTGATGCAGCCGGGTTTCCATTGGTTTCAATCATCCACCCTCGGGCGTATGTCAGCGACAGCGCGTTTCTAGGCGCGGGGGTTGCCATTATGGCTTGTGCGATGGTTGGCACTGATGCGCGCCTTGGCAAAGCGGCTATCGTCAACGCGAGCGCAACGGTAGATCACGATGCTGCTCTTGGTGATTTCGCTCACCTAGGCGTGGGCGTTCAGTTGGCAGGCGGAGTGCACATTGGCGCGCGTGCTTGGCTGCAGGCTGGGTGCTGCGCTGGCTATGGCGTCAAGGTTGCCGAGGATGTTGTGCTGGCGCCGGGCACTGTTTTGCAGACCACTTAGCCGTATTTGCGTTAACCGCCGGATCCATATTCGGGTCGAAATCGTTGGGGCGTCTCTATATTCGAGATGGCCCGTTCAGGAGTGAGGAATTGGTGTGTTGAGGTTGGCTGAAAAACTAAGGATGGTCTGAAGTAGTTGTGTATTTCTGGCTGACTTCAGCCCCTGCCGATTTTAAAAGCGGCAAATCGATCAAAAACGCTCAGATCACCCGCTTATTTCTGTGTTTTTAGCCGCCGCGAGCACCTC
>NZ_PPXG01000006.1 GCF_002909485.1 Stutzerimonas stutzeri | reverse complement strand
TTCGCTGACCAGCTCCAGGTCGAAGCGATAGGGTTGGCTGATGGCTTCGCGGCCCCGGAATTCGAGCACCTTGAAGTCGTGCTCGATGCCTTCGAGGGTCAGTGTGAAGTGGGCCTGGTTGGCTGGGTTGAACATGACGTCTTTCCTTCCTTAGAGATCGGCCGGGCTGATATTCAGCCGTTCCATGCGATACAGCAGGGTGCGCCGCGGCAGGCCGAGTTCGCGGGCGGCCTGGCTCTGGTTGCCGCCGTTCTTGCGCAGGCAATCCATGAGCAGGCTGCGTTCGACCCGCTCCATGCGTTCGCGCAGGTTCAGGCTGCTGTCCAGGCTCGCTTCCACATGCAAATTGAAGTGTTCCGGCAGCAGCTCACCGCCCTCGCAAAGCAGCACGGCGCGCTCCACCAGACCTTTCAATTCCCGCACGTTTCCGGGGAACGCATAGCCTGCCAGACGTTCTAGCGCAGCGTCGGACCAGCGACACAGATCGCGCTGCAGGAAGGCGCAGGCCTTGTCGGCGAAGTGCCGGGCCAGACGCAGGACGTCCTCGTCACGCTCGCGCAGCGGCGGCAGTTCGATAGGGAAGTGCGAGAGGCGGTAGAACAGGTCCTCGCGAAACAGGCCGTTCTCGACTTGACTGCGCAGGTCGCGATGGGTGGCGGCAACGATGCGCACGTCGACCTTGTGGGTTTCGGTGGAGCCCAGCGGGCGCACTTCGCCTTCCTGCAGCACGCGCAACAGCTTGGCCTGCAGCAGCAGCGGCATGTCACCGATCTCGTCAAGAAACAGCGTGCCGCCGTTCGCCGCATCGAGCAGGCCGCAGCGGTCGCGGTCGGCGCCGGTGAAGGCGCCCTTGCGATAGCCGAACAGTTCGCTTTCCAAGAGCTGCTCAGGCAGCGAGGCGCAGTTCTGCACGACGAAGGGCTTGCTACGGCGGAAACCGCAGTCATGGATGGCGCGCGCCACCAGTTCCTTGCCGGTGCCGGTTTCTCCCGTGAGGAGCACGTTGACCGGGCTGTGCAGCACCTTGCCGATCAACTGGTAGACCGCGCGCATGCGTGGGCTGTCGCCGATCAGGCCGTAACCGCTGGAGCAGGGGCTGACCGGTGCGGCGGGCGGCGCGGTGCTGCCGGGTGCACGCAGGCGCTGGAGCAGATGCAGCTGGGCGAGGCCGAAGGCACCGAGCTGGGCCAGCGAGCCGCTGAAGCCTTGTAACTCGCGTGACTCGATACTGGCCGTGAGCAGCAGGCCGGCGACGCGCTGCTGCTCGTCCTGCAGCGGCAGGCAGAGCAGGCTGCGCCACGGTTTCGGACTATCCGGCAGGAAACCCGAAGCATGCAGGCTGCTGTCCAGTTCGCTGAGGCAGAGGGGCTGGTTCTGGCACAGGCAGTACTGGAGCAGCTGCTCGCCGTCGTAATCGCTCGGCAGGCTGGTGGCTTCGCGTGGCTGCAGCAGGCCGTTGTGCCATTCAGCGCAGAGCGTCAGGCGAGTGTGGGTGGCGTCCAGTAGATAGAGCTGGCTGAGCTGGCAATCGCTCAGTTGCGCGGCGGTTTCCACCAGCCCGCCGAGCAGGCTGTCGGCGTTCGCCGCGCGTGCCAGCCCGGCGAAGCACCCCAGTAGGGCCTCGGCATAGCGCAGTGGTTGCGGCACCTGATTGAACATCGCGGACATCTCAGGCGAACTCACAGATCAGCGCGCCGTCGCCATTCAGCGTGGCATGCACCCGCTGCAGCGGCTCACCACTGGCCATGGCATCAAGCAGGCGGTCCACAACCAGCGGTTGCAGGTGCTGCTCGATCAGATGGTCGATCAGTCGCGCACCGCTGTCACTGGCGCCGCAGCGCTCGGAGAGGTGCGTGACCAGCGCCAAGCAGTGGCTGAACTGCAGCTGGCGCCGCTGCAACCGCTCACCGAAGCGCGCAAGCTTGAGCGCGACCAATTCGTCGAGCACCGCGCCAGCGATAGGGTAGTAGGGCACCACCCGCATGCGCCCCAGCAGCGCCGGCTTGAAGTGCTGCGACAGCTGTGGGCGTATCGCCAGTTCCAGGTCCTCGACAGTCGGCCGCTGCCCGGCGGTGCAGAAACTGGCGATGCGCTCGCTGGCGAGGTTGCTGGTCATCAGGATCAGGGTGTTGCGGAAGTTGATCTCGCGGCCTTCGCCGTCATTCGCCACGCCCTTGTCGAAGATCTGATAGAAGACGTTCATCACATCCGGATCGGCCTTCTCCACCTCATCGAGCAGGATCACCGAGTAGGGTTTCTGCCGCACCGCTTCGGTGAGCATGCCGCCTTCGCCGTAGCCGACGTAACCCGGAGGCGCGCCGATCAGGCGGGAAACGCTGTGTTTCTCCTGGAACTCGGACATGTTGATCACGGTAAGGAAGCGCTCGCCGCCGTACAGCAGGTCGGCCAGGGCCAGGGCGGTTTCGGTCTTGCCGACCCCGCTGGGGCCGACCAGCAGAAACACGCCCACGGGAGCGTCGGGCTTGTTCAGCCCGGCCGCAGCGGCGCGCATGGCGCGATCCAGCGCTTCGACGGCCTGTTCCTGTCCGCGCACCCGGGCGCGCAGATCGGCGGCGAAGTTGGCGACCTGCGAGCTGTGTTCACGGGCCAGCTGCGACAGCGGCACGCCGGTCCAGTGGCTGATCACCTCCGCCACCAGGCGCGGGCAGACCTCATGGCTGACCAGTCGCTGCTCGGTCTGGGCCGCGGCAAGTTCGGTCTGCACGGCGCGCAGCTCGGCCTCCAGCTCATCGAGCGAGGAGAGCTTGCCGTCCTCGTTCGCATCGTTGCGGGCTTCGGCCGTGCGTTTGCGCAGGTCGAGCAGGCGCTCAGCGAGTTCCCGTTGCTTGGCCCAGCGGGTTTCCAGTTGCTCAATCTCGGTCAGCGCCGTGACCAGGCGCTGCTCCAGGCGTTGGAGGGCAGCCGCATCGACCGGCAGGCCGGCGGCCAGATCGCGGCGCAGGGCTTCACGCTGGCGCTCGCCTTCGGCGATTTCGCCACGCAGACGTTCCAGCGCCTCGGGCGCGGCGGCGAGACTGATGCGCACCCGTGCGCAGGCGGTATCCAGTACGTCCACTGCCTTGTCCGGCAGCTGTCGGCCAGCCAGGTAGCGAGCCGATAGCTCGGCGGCGGCCGCGACCGCATCGTCGCGCAGGTAGATGCCGTGGCTCTTTTCATAAACCGGCGCCAACCCGCGCAGAATGATGACGGCTTCCTGAACGCTCGGTTCGTGCAGCTGTACCGGCTGGAAGCGACGGGCCAGCGCCGGGTCCTTCTCGAAGTATTTCTTGTACTCGCTCCAGGTCGTCGCAGCGATGGTGCGCAGCTCGCCGCGCGCCAAGGCGGGCTTGAGCAGGTTGGCTGCATCGCCGCTGCCGGCCTGGCCGCCGGCGCCGATCAACGTGTGCGCCTCATCGATAAACAGGATGATCGGCTTGGGTGAGCCCTTCACCTCGTCGATCACGCCCTGCAGGCGGCGTTCGAATTCGCCCTTCACGCTGGCGCCGGCCTGGAGCAGACCGAGGTCGAGGCAGAGCAGCTCGACGCCCTTGAGTACCGCAGGCACTTCGCCTGCGGCGATGCGCAGTGCCAGGCCTTCGACGATGGCAGTCTTGCCCACCCCGGCCTCGCCGACCACGATCGGATTGTTCTTCCGCCGCCGGGCGAGGATGTCGATCATCTGACGGATCGCCGCATCACGGCAGAGCACCGGATCGAGCTTACCGTCGCGGGCCTGCTGGGTGAAGTTGTGGGTAAAGCGCGACAGGTTCGACTCGCCACCGGCTGCCGGCTTGCCATTCGCAGTCTGCGGCTGCTGGCTGAGGGCGAAGTCGCGCAGGCGCTCGGCGTCCAGCCGGGCCAGCAATGGCTGGTAGTGGCTGCCGGCATAGCGCAGCGGATTACGCAGTAGAGCGAGAATCAGCGCGGCCTGGTCGATCTGGCTTTGGCCGAGCTCCAGGTTGGCCACCAGCAGGGCATCCTGAAACCACTGCACCAGTTCGGTGGAAAACACCGGATTGCGCGACTCGCTGTGCTCGCCTCGTGGTTGCAGCGCCTGCGCCAGTGCGCCGGCGTCCACCTCGGCATCCAGCAGCGCACGCGCCAGCAGTCCTTCGGGCCGTTCGAGCAGGCCGAGCAGCAGATCCTCGACGAGGATCTTGCTGCCACCACGCACCACGCAGCGTTCAGCGGCGCTTTCCAAGTCGCGTTTGGTTTCGGCGTCTAGTGCTAGTACCAGCTGTTGCAAGTCGACATTGATCATTTTCATCTTCCTTAATGGGTCTGGCTGCCCAAGGTGACCAGACCGTCGGCGCGTTCGCGCCCGAGCCAGCTGGTCCAGCCGAGGCGGCAGTTGTTGGCGGCGCCGATACGTAGTTCACGGATCTCGTCTGGGCGAAGCTCCAGGCGCAAGTCGTAATCCAGCGGATCGCGCAGGGTGAAACGCACCAGTGCACAGAGCGGCTGGTAGCCGCTGCCGATGGGCAGGAATTCGTGGAAGCGATTCCAGTCCAGCTGGCGGATATGGATGCGGAACTTGCCGCCGCGGTCGCGGACCCGCTCGCCGAGCACCAGGCTTTCACCCAGCTGGCTGTTGGCTAGCCCGAGGCGGTTGCGTTGCTCGTCGAGGATTTCCACCTGGCGCTCCAGGCATTGCTCGATGTTCAGCTCGGCGTGCTTGAAGTAGTAGCGCAGCACCGATTCGATCAATGCCGCCGAGTGCGCGCGCAGGCTTAGTAGACCGAGATAAGGCAGCAGGCGCTTCCAGTTCAGTTCTGGCGCACTGCGGATGGCCTCGCCGCTGAGCCCGACCAGGGCAAAAAGCTGCTCCGAGAATGGGTCATGGGCGCCGCTGGTGAAGCGGGCGCGGTAGCGGTATTTCTGCCAGATCGGCAACAGCAGGCGCTGCAGGCGGTTGTTGAACAGGTCGAGAAAGTTGCGGGTCGGATTGCCGTCCTCGCTATCGCCAAGCGCCTGTTCACCATAGAAGGCCGGCAGCGGCGAGCCGGCGCCGAACAGGCTGACCAGATTGATGCGCAGGCGCGCGCGCCACTCGCCATGCTCCTGGAAGAACTGCACCTGCTCCATATCGCTGCCGGGAAAGCCCAGGCTCGGGTTTGCCTGGAACTCCAGGCGCTCGTAGAGCGTCTCGTCGTCCAGGCCAGGGTCGAGTTGACGTAGGCGATCAAGCACCAGCAGTACACCCTGGAACAGGCTGTACTCGCGGATGCCGCGGTTGAGCGGTTTCAGAGCAGCGGTTGCTGACCCATGCGCGGCGTCCATTGGTACACCTCTCCCTGTGTGCTCTGCACGCGCAGCTCGTGATACGAGTTGAGGCTGGCGTAGAGGGCGAAGAATTCATTGAGTACCGAGGCGAAGAGGAACAGATCGCCCTCACCGATGAAGCCGTCCTGGTTCATGGTCAGTTCGGTACGTACGCCGCGCACCGGCAGCCCGCGATGCAGGCGATCGACGTGCTGGTGGGCGATGTGAGTCAGGCTGCCGAGACGGCGCCGGCTGACGTTCTCGGCGTGCTTGTCGTAATAGCGCGGCAGGTCGTAGGTCTCGAGAATCACCTTGAGCGCCTCGACGTTGACCAGCGACAGGTAGTTCAGCGACATGTTGCTGATCAGTTTCCACAGGTAGTCGCGCTGCAGTGGCGGGGCATAGCTCGGGGTGACTGCCGAGATATTGCGGAAGCTGAGGAATTCCGGGGTGTCTTCGCTGGGCTTGCAGATGTCGCCGAGCTTCAGTTGGCGCGGCAGGTTCTGGTTGGTGCAGGTCAGCTCGATGGACAGCGTCTCGTGCTGGTCGAGGCTGCGCAAACCGAATCCCAGCCAGGTTTCCTGGCCTTCGCCGAGCATCGAAGGCTGCTGCCTCACGCTGTAGTGGGGGCGCGCCACCGGCACATCGAAGCTGGCGTCGTGCTCGAAGGATTCGAACGGCACGTATTCCTCGTAGCCCATGCCGCCGGGTTTCCAGCCGGTCACGCGGTCTACCGAGAACACGCCGCACTGCTGTGAATCGTATTCGGCGGGCAGCAGCAGGTACTGGTCCTGCTTGCCGTCCAGGCGAATCGGGATGGCATCATGGGGGAACAGGTTGACCACGGGCGTGCAATACAGGCGCACGTTGTCCAGCGTCGGGCGGATGCGCTGCACGCCGGCCTTGTGGATATCGAAGCGCAGCTCCAGACCACGGGCCTGTTTGAGCAGATCCTCGGGAATGCGCTGAATGATCTCCAGACCCTTGAGATTGACGAAGAGGAACTTGTCCGGGAAGGCGAAATATTCCTGCAGGTAGCGATAACCGCGGAAGGTGTTGAGCGGGTAGGGGATCAGCGCCTCATCTTCAGCGAAACCCACCGGTTCGACTTGCTTGGCGTTGAGCTGCAAGGGCGCCAGCGGCCTGCCATCGTGGCCGGACAGCGGTTTGCCCTGATCGTCCAGCAGCACCAGTTCGATGCCGCCCAGGTGACGCAACAGGCTCAGGTAGAGCAGCTGACTGATATAGGGCTCGCCGGCCAGGTGCAGGCGCAGATGACTGAGGCCGATCTCACCAAGATGGCCGTCGGCGCTCATCTGCAGGCGCAGGCTGAGCAGCGCCCCAGTGCCTTTGACCGAATACTCCAGCGCCTGCAACGCCAGCGGCAGCACCTCGGTGGCGTAGGCGGTACGAAAGCAGCAACTGACGCCCTGCACAGGATTGGATTCCACCGGGGTGTTGCGCGGCACCGTCAGCGCTGGGCCGGGGCGCTTCAGCGGATCGAACTGCAGCATGCTGAACGCAGGCAGCGGGCGCATGTAGTTCGGCCACAGCAGATGCATCAGCGAGTGAGTCAGCTCCGGCAGCTCGTCATCGAGCTTCTGCCGCAGCCGCCCGGTGAGAAAGGCGAAGCCTTCGAGCAGCCGCTCGACATCCGGATCCCGCCCGGCCTGCCCGAGGAATGGCGCCAGTGCTGGACTCCGCTCGGCGAAGCGCTTGCCCAGCTGGCGCAGGGCGGTGAGCTCGCTCTGGTAGTAATGGTTGAAAGACATGTCTAACGATTCATCCTTGTCGTTCCGTGTCCGGCGCTGTGCAGATTGCACCTAGCGTCGGCGGTAGCATCCCGTGGTGGTGTCCATGTCCACGAGCAGGCAGTTGCCGCTTGGCACAAGTCTCATCTTGTCGAAGAGCGCCCTTAGCCCGCGCTCGCGTAGCTCGATCTGCCCGTCCACCATCGCCCAGCGCCCTCGACCCTGGATGTCGAGGCTGCCGTAGTAGAGCGCTGCCTCGAACGTGCCCTGTTCATGGAGCAGCAGCTGTGAGCCCATTTCCATCACGCCGACCAGTTCGTAGCGCCCGGCCAGTTCGCGCGGCGGCGGGGAAGTGTTGGTGCAGGCGGTCAAAGTCAGCGCTAGGACAACCAGCGCCAGGCGGGCGCAGGGTGAGGAGGGTTTACCACGAGCCATAGGGCACCCCATGTTGCTCGATATAGGCCTTGGCTTTGTCGGAAAGGGGGTAGGCGTAGCGCCCCTCGTTCTGCCCAAGGCTCGGCCCTAGCTTGCTAACTGCAGCCTCGAAGCGGCCAATCTCGATGGATTGCAGGCAAGGTCCGCCTAACCAGGCCTTGGCGATGCCGCCGGGAGCGAGGCCGATGGTGATGAATCGGCGATACATGCCTTCGACGACACGCTTCTCGCCACGGCAGTAAGGCGCCTTTGGCTTGAGCGTCTCCTCCCGTACCCACTCGGGAACGTTGATGCGCACGTTATAGGTCTGCGGCTCGACTAGCGATTGCCAGCGCACGAAGATAATTTCTGGCAGGTCAATGCCGCGCAGGCCTTTTCCTGCTCCTCCTGCCGGGTGTGAAGGCCAGCCCGCGGTCGTGCTGGCATAGGATGGCACTCCGCCGTTAACTCTTTCGTATGCGAGACCGCGGCGGTCGATCACGTCCACGCTTTCTACCCATACTTCCATATGGTCCGGCGCGAAAGTGCCGGCGTACCACGCGTCAAAAGGCAGCTTAGGTTGGGCTTGGCTGGCAGCGCAGCCGCTGAGCAGACCGAGCACGCAAGCGAGGAAAATTTTTTTCAGCTCGCTTTGGTCATAGCATTCAAGCGGCACGCTGTTGGTCGCCTCAGCATTTGAAGTCATGGGCATAGCGCCATGTCACGGACCCGCCAAATCGTTATGCCGCGGGCTTTACGCTCGATTGGCGACTGCGCTAACTGCGCTAGAAAACGCGCTTTATCGAGCACGATCGACTTGCCTTGAGCGACGATGTCCAAACGGTACCCAGGCGGAACACTCTGCTCGAGGCTATCGCTGAAAGTGACTTGGGACAGAACTTCGATGGATTCGCCTGAATCGAGTTTTTGACCCGGGCTAAAGGGTTCCTTGCCATTCGAATATTCGTGAACGGATATTTCGACGGGATAGACGCATGTGTTTTCGAAGTTGGCTACGAAAGCGATTTTCGGTTGCGCACTGCAGCCGGCGATAAAGAATGAGCAGAGCAGTAGGCTTCGCTTAAGCATTGAATTTCACCCTTGCTAACCAGAGCAGCCCCTTTACATCGTTCTCCGAAGCTACGGTGCGCGCCCAATAGTCCAACATGTTGCGTGGACCATCAGAGTGGTAGTGCATAAGGTCTATTTCCCCTCCGGCAGGGACCGGGTTGTTGTCCAAAGGCTTCTGGGTCAGGACTGTGGAGGTCGACTTGTGACTCCACGAATACTCAGGAATCATCCCGCCATCCCCATACTCGTTCAGTATGAGGTGGCCCAGCTCATGTGCCGCGGTATGCTCGAACTCCTGGTCAGCGAAATCGCCCAGATAGTTGGCCGCGGCCCACCAGCCTTGGTTGTGGTAGATCTTCTTGAATATCGCAAAGCTGGTGGAACGTCCGAAGTCATCACTAATCGACGCAATCAAGGGGAAGTCTTTGGCGCTAGGCTTTTCGTTTATCCGCGCCGACACCTTGACTCGGAAGACGCCCTTGTCAGTTTGGACGGCCGCTCCAATGGCGCCACGACTCCCATCACGCGACCAGTAGCGTTCAATACCGCTCTTCGCTAAACCTTTGAGTTCCTCGAAATTTCTGGCCGTCAGTTGTTCATTACGGCCCTTGATCCCGCCGTTTGAAAAGCTCGGACGGACAGTGAGCTCTACCGTATTCCCGTTGCGATTAACACGTGCATCGACCCAGGTGGCTTCCTCGGCAGAGTTGCTCAGGCGTAACGCTGTCACCTGCTCTTCGGCGCCGATGCGGGCTGTCAGCCTTACTACTAGCTGCTCACTCTTGAGCACCTGCGTATCTAGAACCCCGTGCAGGTCATAGCCGTCCCACTGCCAGAGGTGCTTGCCTGCGGGTAGTAATCGAGAGGTATCTGTTTCGCTATATATCAACGCTCCCCTATCGAAAACTTCGAGAGCCAAACTGTCAGGCTTCTGACTGCGGTTCTGTACTAGGAAGTCGATGGTTTCCCGGTTTTTCGTGGTGCCCGAAGGCAATTCTGCAAAGTCTGAAATCATAAGGGGCGTCAGCACTCGGTTGCCTCCATGCATAAGCCGGATGCTGTAGTTCAGCGCCGATTGTTCTGAGGCTTGCGCAGCAGGAACAATGGCATTGATGAGGGTGGCTGCGGCGGTTGCTGCAATGGAAAGCGAAGAAACCGGGCTGGCCGGCATTCCGCCGCCACTTGCGCCAATAATCACCGTCCCCGAACCCGCGATCACGACATTGCCATGACTCCCCACACTGCCTACCACCGCCGCCGGCTTGCCATCGATCAGCACGTTGGGGATCACTGCGCTGGCCATCGCACCGCCGCAGGCGGAGGCGTCGCCCATGCGTGCGGCCGGCAGGCCGTCGAATAGCACGTCGGGCGAGCCGGCGGCGATGGGGTTGGTGCCGTGGCCCGTCTTCGGGCAGGCGGTAGGGTCGCCGAGGCGGGCTGCGGGTTTGCCGGACATCCGTTGTCTCCTTACTGGACCTTGACCTGTCCGCTGCCATCCAGGCTGGCGGAGAAGCTGACTTGGCGCTTGAGGCCATCCACTTCCAGCAGGCCTTCGATGATGAAGGCGAGGGTCAGTGGATCGTGGGTGCGCGGCAGCGACAGCACGCGAACCTGGGTCAGCCTGGGTTCGTACGCTTCGATGAAGCGTTCGATGGCGATACGCGCCTGCTGCAGCGAGTCGTGCAGCGACAGGCGCATATCGTTCAAATCGGGCAACCCGTAGTCGGGCAGCGTCTGCACGCTGCCCGCTCGGGTGCTGAGCATCTTGGCCAGATGGGCAGCCACCGAGGCCATCGCCGCGACTTCGCCGCTCCAGCCAGAGCGCCGTGCGGCTTCGCCGCCGAGGCGTTCGAAGAGGCTGCCGTATCCGTTCAAGTGCTTACTCCTTGTCCAGCTTGCCGACCAGTGACAGGGTGAAATCCGCGCCCATGTACTTGAAGTGCGGACGCACGCTGAGGCTTACGCGGTACCAGCCCGGCTCGCCCTCGACGTCGCTGACGTTGACTTGGGCGGCGCGCAGCGGACGGCGGCTGCGAACTTCCGAGCTTGGGTTCTCTTGGTCGGCGACGAACTGGCGGATCCACTTGTTCAGTTCCAGTTCGAGGTCGGTGCGCTCCTTCCATGCACCGATCTGCTCGCGCTGCAGCACCTTCAGGTAGTGCGCCAGGCGGTTGACGATGAACAGGTAGGGCAGCTGGGTACCGAGCTTGTAGTTCAGCTCGGCGGTCTTGCCTTCCTCGCTGTTGCCGAAGAACTTCGGCTTCTGCGCCGAATTGGCAGAGAAGAACGCGGCGTTGTCGCTGCCTTTGCGCATGGTCAGTGCGATAAAGCCTTCTTCGGCCAGCTCGTACTCGCGACGGTCGGAAACCAGCACTTCGGTCGGGATTTTGGTTTCGATTTCGCCCATGCTTTCGAAGTGGTGCAGCGGCAGGTCTTCCACTGCGCCCCCGCTCTGCGGGCCGATGATGTTCGGGCACCAGCGGAACTTGGCGAAGCTGTCGGTCAGGCGGCTGGCGAAGGTGTAGGCCGTGTTGCCCCACAGGTAGTGCTCGTGGCTGCCGGCGACGTTTTCCTTGTAGACGAAGCTCTTCACCGGGTTGTCTTCTGGATCGTAGGGGTTGCGCAGCAGGAATCGCGGGACGGTCAGGCCGACGTAGCGGGCATCTTCCTGTTCGCGGAAGCTCTGCCACTTGGTGAACTGCGGGCCCTCGAAGTGATCCTTCAGGTCCTTCAGGTCCGGCAGACCGGTGAAGCTCTCCAGGCCGAAGAATTTAGGGCCGGCAGCAGCGATGAACGGCGCGTGGGACATGCTCGCGACACTGGCGACGTACTGCATGGTCTTCACGTCAGGCGCGCTGGGGTCGAAGAAGTAGTTGGCGATCAGCGCACCGACCGGTTGGCCACCGAACTGGCCGTATTCGGCGGTGTAGATGTGCTTGTACAGGCCGGACTGAACGATCTCCGGGCTGTCCTCGAAGTCGTCGAGCAGGTCCTGCTTGGAGGCGTTGAGCAGCTCGAGCTTGATGTTCTCGCGGAAGTTGGTGCGATCCACCAGCAGCTTGAGGCCGCGCCAGGAGGATTCCAGGGCCTGAAACTGCGGGTGGTGCAGGATCTCGTCCATCTGCTGGCTGAGCTTGGCGTCGATCTCCGCGATCATGCGGTCGACCATGGCCTTCTTCACCGGCTCGTTTTCGTTCTGCGGCTTGAGCAGTTCTTCGATGAAGGCCGAGACGCCGCGCTTGGCGATGTCGTAGGCCTCGTCGTCCGGGGTCAGGCGGGTTTCGGCGATGATGCGGTCGAGGATGCCGCCTTCGGCGTGGTGTTTGCCGTGCTCGACGGCGGCTGCGCTAGTGGTCATATGAATCTGCTTCCTTGTCGGTGATTTCAGGCGTCCAGCTTCTCTTTGGCCGCCAGGCCCAGCTCGCCGAGTACGCGGTCACGCGAATCGTCGTCGGCGAGCACGCTTTCGATGGCCTTGCGGAAAGCCGGGGCATTGCCCAGCGGGCCCTTCAGGGCGACCAGGGCGTCGCGCAGTTCCATCAGTTTCTTCAATTCGGGGACCTGCTCGACCAGATTGGCCGGGTTGAAGTCCTTCATCGAGTTGATGCGCAGCTGTACGGCCAGCTCGTCATCGGTCTGCTCGTCCTGCAGACGGTTCGGCACGCCGAAGGTCAGGTTCAGCTCCTGCTTGGCCAGGACCTCGTCGAAGCTGTTCTTGTCGATGGCGATGGGCTTGCGGTCCTCGATCTTGCGATCGTCGGCGCGCTGGGTGAAATCGCCCAGCACCATCAGCTTAAGGGGCAGCTCGACCTCTTCCTGAGCATTGCCGGTGGCCGGCTTGAACGTGACGTTGATGCGTTCCTTGGGTGCAACCGAGCCTTCTTTGGCCATGGTGTTCTCCTTTGCGGTTAATCCAGCACCACTTCGAGATCGAGGTGGCACAGCCTGCGGTAAATCTCATCCTTGCTTTCACGCACGGCGTGGTTCTGCGGCAGCAGCTCGCAACAGCTGTGCAGCAGGCGCAGTACCTCGAGGGCGAGATCGGGTTCCCAGCTGCCCAGGCCACTGGCCTCGAGCTGCTGGTCGAGTGCTTCGAGCTGGGTTTTGGCCAGCTCGTATTTCTTGGCCTGGTAGCACAGGCGGGCGAGGCTCAGCTGCCAGAAGAAGCGCTCGCGGCCGCCACGGGCGCGAGCCAAGCCCTGCTTGAGCTGCTGCACGGCCGGCTTGAGGCCTTCTTTGCGCAGCAGCGGCACGGCTTCTTGCAGAGCGAGTTCCCAGCTTGGCAGCGCGGTGCCGGCGGCAGGCGATTCTTCCTGTCTGGCGGCCGTGGCCGGCTGCACATGGGGCATGACCTGGCCGCTGATCCAGGCGCGGGTTTCGGCATCGGCGAACGGGGTGCCGTCGTGAAAGCACAGTTCCTCCAGACGCGGTACGCGTTGCAGGAACAGTGCAAGCTGGATCTCCACTTCGCGCATGGCCTGCGCGGCGTCCAGCTCCTGCAGGCACTCCCAGGCCAGGCGCTGACCGTCCAGCCAGAACGGCGCGCGCGCGGTGCTGTTTTCCAGATCCACCAGCAGGTCAGCGTACTGCCCCTGAGCGAAGCGTTCGCGATAGCTCGCCAGCTTGTCGGCGGGTACGCCACGTAGCGCGGTGATTTGCTCGCTGTTGTGTTCCGGCAAGCTGTCAATGCTCAGCCAGAGCAGGGTGCGCGCCAGGCGCAGGGGGCGCAGATCGCTGGTGCGCTGCTTGAGCCACCAGGCGGTCAGCGGGCGCGCCTGCTCCTGCAGGTTGCGCACCGCCTTGAGCGCTTCCTTGTCGTTCTCGATCGGTGAGCCTGGGGCGAAGACCTGGCTGGCGACCTGTTTCACCTGGGCGATGGCTGCGCCGACCGTCCCGGGTTGTGGTTGTCCCGAGCTGGCGCGCTTGACCATGCCGTCGAGCTGGCGACATAGCGGCAGCAGCAATGGCGCGTCTTCACCAAGATGGCTAGAAAAGCACTGCTCCAGTGCATGCAATTGCTCGGCGAGGCTGCGGAACAGGGGCAGTTGTTCGCCGACTGGCACGTCTTCGGAGAAGGTCTGTTCCAGGCGCGGCAGCAACCAGTTGATCGCGGCGGCGCGGGTGCGTGGCTTGCGTGGGTGCAGCTCGTCCCAGTGATTGCTGCACAGGTATTGCAGCAGGCTCAGGCCAGCCTGTAGCCCAGCGAAGGATTCGCGTTGGAACAGGCTCCATGTGAGCCAGGCTGCCGCTCGGAGGTCCTTGGACAGCGAGGCGAGCAGCATTTCGCTGCCCTCGCGGACCTTCTGCCAGTCGATACCGGTGGTCTGGTGCAGCGCTCCGGCTTTGGCCAGTTCGGTTTCCAGCAGTTCGAATTCACTGCTATAGCGAATATCGTCGCCAGCGAAATTGCTGTCATTGACCGGCTTTCTGGCAAGTTCCAGATAATGCTTGCTGAGTGCGCTGGCGTGCATTGGGTCTTCCGTGACGCTCAAGTTCGATCCGTGAACTTTGAAACATGTTTCCCATAGTTGGAGAGAGCATGTTTCCGAGAGGGGGTGCGCAACTTCTTGCACACTTGCTTTGCGCAACTACTTGCGCAAAGCCCTTATGGGATGGGCATCCTAGACGTGGGGTATGTGCCGTTCAAGGCAATAAGTGTGACCCGTGTTGCAACGAGAAATATTAGGTGGCGCTTTACGGAACTAATTGGAAAGAGGGGGGAAGAGCCTTTATCCAAAAGTAACTGAACGTGTAGGAGATAAGATGTTTGCCCGTAGGAGATAACTTACAGGCAAATGGCTATCCCTTCATGGAACCGAACTGGCTAATTGTTATAAGCCAGTGTCGCGAGTTTGGATCAACAGTGCAGTCTCGTGCCGCTGTCCCGGTTCGAGCACCACAACGTCTTCCATCACGTTCGCCGTTTCGATACACAGCATCCGCTGCCAGGCGTCGTCGGCAAAGCTGGACAGACGTCTTGCCTTGTCTATCCAGGGGTTCCACAGCACGGCGGACGTCGAGCCGCGGGTGGTCAGCTGGATACGCCGGTTCCAGCCCGGGTCGACGAGCGTGAGGACCGTGGGCAGGTTTTGATAGATACGGTCGGTCTCGCTGCCGAAGTGCAGGTCGCCCTGTTGCTGGTGTTCTTCCCAGTTCTGCAGGGTATCGATGTAGGGGCAACCGGCGAGGCCTTCCACCCGAACCTGATGGATGTCGCTGATGGCGAAGTAGGTGTGCAGCGCTTGGCTGATGCTGACATCTTCGCTGCCGTTGTTGCGGCTGCTGAGTGTCAGTTGGAGATCGTCGGCGAGGCGCACATGCAGAGCCAGTTCGACCTGATGAGGCCAGCCGGGTAGTTCGCCGAGCGCTTGGGGGCAATGGAATTCGAGAACGGCAACGTCGCCTTCGCTGCGCTGTTCGTGCAGTTGCCAGGGCAGGGTGCGCACCAGTCCGTGGAAGGGCGCTGGCTGTTCGCCCTGGTAGCTTGCCTGCACCGACTGCGGGTTGCGCGCCAGGTCGCCGAACCAGGGCCAGCAGATCGGCACCCCGCCGCGTACCGACTGGCCCTGCTGGAAGGTGGCCTCTTCGCTGAGCCAGATGATCGGCGGCGCGTCGCCCTGGCGGTAGCTTAGGATCTGCGCGCCTTGCTCGGTGATCAGTAGTTCATCTTCGCCGCGGCGGATTCGCCAGCAGGCGAGTTGATCCATTTCGATGCGTTGAATATCGACTGACATGGGCAATCTCATGGTGGGGTCGGGTTTGCGTCTGACCGCGGGGCTGCGGCGGGATTCAGCCGAGATGGCCGGCAGTGGATGATGTCGCTGCGTGTACTGAAAGCCTCCTCGCTGCGATCGAGAAGGCTTTCAGGCGGTTAGCGGCCCTGGCAGGCGTCGACCCGCAGCCAGCGTTCCAGCAGCTTGAAGCCCTGCATCAATACGAAGGCGATCAGCAGATAGATTAGGCCGGCGGTGAGGAACATCTCCTCATGCTGATAGGTGCGCGCAGCGATCTTGCGCGCCATGCCGGTCAGCTCCAACAGCGTGATCGTACTGGCCAGCGCGCTGGCCTTGAGCATCAGGATCACTTCGTTGCTGTATGCCGGCAGGCCGATGCGCGTGGCGCGCGGCAGGATGATGTGCAACAGCGCCTGCGCACGCGACATGCCCAGCGCCCGCGCGGCTTCGATTTCGCCGGGTGGTACGTTCTGGATCGCGCCGCGGATGATCTCGGCGATATAGGCGGCGGTGTGCAGCGTCATGGTGATGATGGCGCACCAGTAAGGGTCACGCAGGTAGACCCAGAGCGCACTCTGGCGCACGATTTCGAACTGCGCCATGCCGTAGTAGACGAGAAACAGCTGGACCAGCAGTGGCGTGCCGCGGAAGAAAAAGATGTAGCCGTAGGGCAGTACGCGAACGGCCAGATGCCTGGATGAACGGGCAATACCCAGTGGGACGGCGAGGATCAGGCCGGCGATTACCGAGACGCCAACCAGTTGCAGGGTCAGCCAGGCGCCATCGGCAAAGCTCGGCAGCCACTTGATTAAGGTTTCCCAGGTCATGCTGCGCTCCGCACGAAGCCGCGGCCGGCACGTTTTTCAAGGAAGTGCATGCCGACCATGGCAACGATGGTCAGGCACAGGTAGATGAAGGCGGCTACCAGGAAGAAAGTGAAAGGCTCCTTGCTGGCGGTGACGGCAATCTGCGAGCGACGCATGATTTCCTCAAGGCCGATCACCGAGACCAGCGCGGTGTCCTTCATCAGAATCATGAACAGGTTGCCCAGGCCTGGCAGTGCCAGGCGCCACATCTGCGGCAGGATCAGCCGCGTGAAGATTCGCCGCTTGCCCAGCCCCAATGCCAGGCCAGCCTCGCGGTGCCCCTTGGGAATGGCCAGCAGTGCGCCGCGAAAGACTTCGGTGGCATAAGCGCCAAAGCACAGGCCAAGGGCGATGGTGCCGGCGACGAATGGGCTGAGGGCCAGATTCGCGATGCCGAACAGCTCGCCGATGCCGCGAATCAGGCTGATGGTGCCGAAGTAGATCAGCAGCACCCAGAGCAACTCGGGGACGCCGCGCACGATGGTCGAATAGGTGCCGCCGAGCCAGCGCAGCGCGCTGTAGGGTGAGGTCTTGGCGAGTGCGCCGAGCAGACCGAGCACCAGCCCCAGCGCCAGGGAGGCGAGGGCCAGTTGGATGGTCATCCAGGTGCCGGCGATCAGGGCCGGACCGAATCCGTGAAGGTCAGGAATCATAGGAGCTCAAACACCGAAGCCCGGTCGGCCAGAAAGCTGGCGACCGGGCTTCGGCTCGGTTGGATCAGTAAATGCTGAACGGGAAGTACTTGTCGTTGATCTGCTTGTAGGTGCCGTCAGCGATGATGTCCGCCAGCGCCTTGTTCAACTTCTCGCGTAGCTGGTCGTTGCCCTTGCGCACGGCGATGGCGATCTTGTCGTCATCGAATACCGGCTCGCCCTTGAACTCGAAGTTCTTGCCGGCATCGCTCTTGAGCCATTCCCACTGCACGAAGGTGTCAGCGAGGATGCCATCGACACGACCGGAGGCCAGGTCCAGGTAAGCGTTTTCCTGGGTGTCGTAGAGCTTGATATCGACTACGCCGTCGAGGTTGTCTTCCAGCCAGGTGCCGGCAATGGTTGCGCGCTGGGCGCCGATGACCTTGCCGTCCAGGTAGCCCTTGTCCGTCTTGAAGTCAGTGGACTTGGGTGCCACGAACTGCAGCTTGTTGGTGTAGTAGTGGTCGGTGAAGTCGACGGCGTTCTTGCGCTCTTCGGTGACCGACATCGATGCGGCGAGGAAGTCGAACTTGCCGGCGTTCAGGGCCGGGATGATGCCGTCCCAGTCGGAAGTGACCACTTCGCACTCGGTCTGCATCTTGGCGCAGAGAGCGTGGGCGACGTCCAGATCGAAGCCAACCACCTGGCCACTGGCGTCAATCAGGTTGAAGGGCGGGTAGGCGCCTTCGGTACCGATCCGTAGTTTTTCCGCGGCAAATGCTTGGCTGCCGATGATCAGGGATGCAGCAGCGGTCAGCAGGATCTTCTTATAGCTCTTCATGCGGTGTTGCTCCATTAGCGATGGCTGGACATGAATTGTTTACAGCGCGCCGATTGAGGATTGTCAAATACCTGCTCGGGCGTTCCTTGCTCCTCGACCAGGCCCTGGTGGAGGAATACGACTTCGCTGGATACCTGCTTGGCGAAATTCATCTCATGGGTGACGAGCAGCATGGTGCGGCCTTCTTCGGCGAGCGACCGGATCACTGTAAGCACTTCTTGTACCATTTCCGGGTCCAGCGCCGAGGTGGGTTCGTCGAACAGAATCACCTTGGGCTGCATTGCCAGCGTACGGGCGATCGCCGCGCGTTGCTGTTGACCACCGGAAAGCTGGTTGGGATAGACGTGACGTTTGTCGGCGATGCCGACCTTGGCCAGCAATGCCTCGGCTACCTCGGTGGCTTCGGCCTTGCTCTGACCGAGCACGCGGCGCGGTGCCTCGATGATGTTGTCGAGGATGGTCATGTGCGGCCAGAGGTTGAAGTTCTGGAACACGAAACCCAGTTCGCTGCGAATCCGGTTGAGCTGCTTGCCGTCCGCGGCAACCAGGTCTCCCTGCTTGTCGCGCTTGAGCTTGAGCTGCTCGCCGGCCACCAGAATCTCGCCCTCATTGGGGTTTTCCAGCATGTTGATGCAGCGCAGGAACGTGGATTTGCCAGAGCCTGAAGAGCCGAGGATGGAAATCACATCGCCATCGCGGGCGGTCAGCGAAATGCCTTTTAGAACTTCCAGATCGCCGTAGCGCTTGTGCAGGTTGCGGATTTCCAGTGCAGGGATGGCCTCGGCCATGAGGGGTCCTCTTACAGACCGGCGAAGGCCGCCATGGTCTAGATATTCTGTTGGTGCGCTCCGCGCGAACTGCTCGCCATCCTGGCGAGGCGCAAACCTAGCATGCGATGCGGCATGCGCCAAGCGCGATGCGGCGTTGGGCTACGTGACCGGCTGGTCATATTTTGCCGGCTCGTCGCGTTGCCCCTATCTATATAGATGAAATTGGCATCGCCCGCGCGTAGCTGCCCCAGCGGCTGGGTTGGCGGCACAGCGACGGCGTTCTGCTGCCCGTCCTGCCGCCGGCTCTAGGACGGGTCGGGTTTGGGTTGTTCGGGATCGTCAGTCAGCATTTCGTCATGCTCGGCCATCTTCCACGGCAGGCTGCCCGGTGAAATGTGCAGGAAGTGCAGGTACTTCTCGAACTGGTCGAGTATGTCGCTGATGATGTCGGCCTGATCGTAACCGTAGATGTCGTAATGTTGGCCGCCGCGGCGCAGGAACACCTCGGCGCGGTAGTACTGCTCGTCAGCCTCCGGGCTTTCGGTCAGGGCGAAGGCCGGCATGGCGTACCCGACAGCGCGTATCTCGTAGATGAAATCCACCTGATCGTCCTTGATGACCTCCAGGTAGAGCCGCGAATGAGCTTCATCGGTGTGCACTTCGGCGGCCCATTCCTGGCCACTGAGTTCGCGCTGCACGCGGCGCATTGCCTTGAGTACGGTGGTGTTCATGAAGCCGTCGACATCCTCCCGGCTGGGAAAGCTGACCATGCCTGCCAGGCGCTTCTTCCACAGCCCGGGTCCGGCATTGCTCGCCAGCCGGCTGCCCTGCATGTGGCTTTGCAGACTGGTCTCGTGATGGCCCTCGATGACCAGTGCCCGCCACATGCCCAGCGCGGCGATCATCATGATGATTGCGAAGGGCAAAGCGCTGGCGATGGTCATGGTTTGCAGCGCGCTGAGGCCGCCGGCGAGGAGCAGGGCGGATGCCACCACACCCTCGATACTGGCCCAAAACACCCGCTGCCACACCGGCGTGTGCAGCGCGCCGCCTGCGGCCAGCGAGTCGATGACCAGCGAGCCGGAGTCCGACGACGTGACGAAGAAGGTGATGATCAGCACCACCGCCAGGAACGAGGCGATGGATGTCATCGGCAGCAGTTCGAACAGTTTGAACAGCGCGATGGCGTTGTCCGCCTGCACGTCGCCAATCAGTGATGTATAGCCCTCGACCATGATCATGTGCAGTGCGGTATCGCCGAACACCGAGAACCAGAGGAAGGTGAAGATGGTCGGCACGAACATCACGCCGAAGACGAACTGGCGAATGGTCCTGCCGCGGCTGATCTTGGCGATAAACAGGCCGACGAAAGGCGACCAGGCGATGGTCCAGCCAAAGATGAACAGGGTCCAGTTGCCGATCCAGTCGCTGCGGCTGTACGCCTGCAGGTTGAAAGTGCGTTCGATGATGTTGTTCAGGTAACTGCCGGTGTTCTGCAGAAAGGTCTCGAGGATGAAGATGGTCGGACCGACCACGAAGACGAACAGCATGAGGCCGATCGCCAGGATCATATTCAGCAGAGAAAGGTTTTTCACGCCCTTGTCGAGACCGGCGACCACCGAGCAGATCGCCAGGCCGGTGATGATCGCAATGGCGATGATCTGCACGTTGATGCTGATCGGTATCGACGGCCAGAGATAATTGATTCCGGCATTGATCTGGGTGACGGATAGACCCAGTGTGGTGGCGATGCCGAACAGCGTGCCGAGAATCGCGAAGACATCCACCACATGGCCGATCGGCCCGTAAATGCGCTCGCCGATGATCGGGTACAACGCCGAGCGCATCGACAGTGGCAGGCCATGGCGGAACGAAAAGTAGGCCAGCACCAACCCGGTCAGACCGTAGATCGCCCAGATGTGGAAGCCCCAGTGGAAGAAAGCGATCTGCATGGCTTGCTTGGCGGCGTCGACGGTTTCGCCGGCACCGGCCGGCGGCGAGGCGTAGTGCAGCACGGGTTCGGCCACACCGAAGAAGAGCAGGGCGATGCCGTAGCCGGCGGAGAACAGCATGGCAAACCAGGCAGGAAAGCTGTACTGCGGCTCGGCGTGATCCGGCCCCAGTTTGATGTTGCCCCAAGGCGTCATCGCGATACCGACGATGAATACCAGAAAGAAGGCCACCGAGAGCATGTAGAACCAGCCGAAGTTGGTCGTGATGAACGCCAGCGTCGAGCTGAACACCTCCCCGGCGAGCTCCGGGTTGCTGATCGTTCCGACTACCAGCAGCAGGGTAACGACCACGGCGGGAATGAACACGGGGAACAAAATGACGGCTTTGGGCAATTTTTTAGCGGCGTCCATGGGCGGTCAGCCTCCCTGATGACTGGATGATGAGCGGATGTACGCGGCGAAACTTCCGGAGTGGCCGAACGCTGCCTTCTGGATAGACGGCCCGGAGCACCGAATGATTCAGAGAAAATTGTCCTGATTGGTCAATTGGTTGCGCGGTAGCAGCTAAAAAGCTGGGTCCAACCCGTAGCGCCGTAGAATGCGCGCGACGCTGCCGTCGGCGATCAACGCCTCGAGCGCCTGGTTAAAGCGCAGAAACTCGGCTTCGCTCACGGCGTTACGAGAAAGCCCGATGGCGTAGGAAACCGCCTGCAGTTCACCCGCCTGATGGATATCAGTGAGCGCTTCCTGATCGATCAGATTCCAGGCGACGTCCTGATTGACCACGGCCACGCCGTACTCGCCGAAACGCCCGGCCTCCAGCATGCGTAGCAGGCGCCGGTTATCCGCTTTGAGGATCAGCTGTACGTCAGCGACCTTGGTCAGGTGGTTGCCGAGCACGAATGAGGTGCCGGATGGGCCGTATACGGCGACGGTACGGCCGGCAAGATCCTGCGGCCGGTGGAATACGAAGCGGCTAGCGGCGCGTGCGTATACGCCGTAGCGCGAGGTCACCAGCATGCGAGTGAGGTGGAACGCGCGCTCCCGTTCCGGTGAACGGATGACCGTGAAAATACCTTGCGCTTCGCCGGCCTCGGCCAACGCCAGCGCACGCCGCCATGGATGCAGTTGGACAGGGCAGTCGATGTGCAGCCGCGCGCAAACGGCCGTGACTATATCGACGAAGGGGCCGGCAGGGGCTTCGTTGCCCGCTGTATCGGTCTGCGCGTAGGTGAAGGGCGGAAAGTCTTCAGTCACGAAGCGCAACGCCCCGGCGTGACCTTCGCTCATGGCCAGGCTCAGCAGCATCGACATCGCAATCAAGCGTAGGGGCATGGCTATGGCTCCAGGCATTCGGCGATCGCAGTCGCGCTCTGGCCGTATCATGCAGGCTAGCGCGTGATTGGCAGCGGTGCGACTGCGACGTCACAGAACCGAGGCTGGCTCAGTCGACGCTGAGGTTCAGCTGAGCACGCGCGTAGCCCGGGTTGACCTCTAGCGTCTTAGTCACGTCTCGGCACAGCTCAAGCCCCGGATCGCGAGGTCAGAAGCTGACTTGGTAGCCGAGTGTGAACGTCCTTCCCCGACCATTGAATACTCGCCCGTTGCGGGTTTCTGGCGTGCCGGTATTGGCCGCCTGTGAGTAGTAGGTCAGATAGTCTTCGTTGAACAGATTCTCGATCCCAAGACTGGCCTCACCGACTGGAAGGCGATAGCCCAGAGAGGCATCGACCAAGGTATAGCCGTCGAATTCCAGGCCTGGTGTGTCGAAGTCTCGACTGGCGTAGTGATTGGCCTGCAGCAGGCTATGCAGCTTGTCGCTCCAGTTCGCCTGCCAGCTGATGCCGTAACGATCCGGTGAGATATTCGCGCCATCGAGGTCCGTGTCGACCTTGCCGTCGCCGTTGGTATCGGACTGGCCGTTGACCTGGGCGTACATCAGCTTCAGGCGATGCGCCTTGTTCACCTGCCAGCCGCCGGTGAGCTCGATACCGTCTATCTCGGTGCGCTCGCGGCGAACCTGATAGACCCCGCCGACGCTATCCAGGCGCGATCCGAGATCAGCGTTGGATTCGTAATAGCTGATCTCCGCATCGAATGGTCCGTGATTCAGGCGCAAGCCAATTTCGCGGTTCTTGGTTACGACCGGCTGCAGGTCGAGAAAACTGTCGACGCTGGTGTTTGGCTCGCTGATTCCGCGCAGCACACGACCGACATCCGGCATGCCGAAACCTTCGGAATAGTTGGCAAAAAGCTGTACCCAGTCGGCCATCTGCCATACCACGCCGGCGTTATAGAGCGTTTCCTCGAATGTCGGGTTGCCACCTTCCACGCTTACCCCGCCCAGCGCCGGGTTGGTGGACGCGATGGTCTTGAAGCTGTCCACATCAAGGTCGGCGAACTCGTGTCGCACGCCGGCATGGAGCGTAAGTTGATCAAGCACGCGGATCTCTGCCTGGAGAAACGGGGCGTAGTTGCGAAATACCGTTTCCGGCACCCATTCCCTGTCGGTGAGAATGAGCTGTTGGCTGGTGGTGTCCTGCAACACGTCGAGGCCGCCTGTGAGCATCAGGCGGTTGTCGAGCATGCCGTCGCGGCTGACCGTCAGCTTGCCACCAATCTTGTCCGACTCGTTTTGCGATTGATCGAAAAGAGTCCCCACTGGCGCGATGCTGGGGTCTTGGAAGCTGCCATTGGTACCGCCGCCGAAGCGCCCGCGAAATCGCTGCGTGTACAGTTGCAGCCCCAGCTCATTGCCGTACAGGTCGGCGTGCTTGTACGACAGGCTGGTGGCCAGAACCTCGTTCTGCGGTGCCTTTCCCTGCGGGCTGCCTTTGCGCGATGTCGCAGGTATCTCGGCATCGGCATTACCGGGAACGTTGACGTATTCGTGCTCGCCCTCAACCTGGTAGCGATTGACCATCAGGCCGATGTTCTGATCATCGTCTAGCCAATACCCGAGCTTGAGCAGCAGGTCGGTACTGGTCGAGTCCATTACGTCGCCCTGGGTGTCATCCACGCCGATCAGATCACCATTGGCGTCGTAGAACATGCCCTGAGTCTGCCAGCTTGCGGCGGCAAGGTAGTCGAGATCGCCCTGAGTGCCCTCGACGCGATAATCCAGCTTGTAGCCCAGCCCTTCGGATTCGTACCTGCCGGGCGCGGTGAAGCTGACTCCGGCGTGCTGGCGCAGCGCGCCGCTTTCGGGGCGGCGGGTGACGTAGTTGATAATGCCGCCGGTCGCTCCCAGGCCATGCTCGGCACTGGCGCCATGAATGACCTCGATACGTTCGACCATCGATAGGTCGATCACATAGCCGTCGCGCTGGCTGTCGCGCAGCGGTGTCGACTGCGGTACGCCGTCGATCAGAATCAGAGCGGAGCGACCACGGAACGTTTCGCCAGCGCTGCTCATCTTCTGCCTGCTCGGCGAATAGGATGGGATCAGATTGCTAAGGATCGCGCCTTGGTCCGCTGTGATAGCCAGTTGCTGTTCGATCTGCTTGCGGTCGATAACGGTGATCTTCTGCGGAGTCTTGCCCGCTTCGCTTCTGGCACGCGTTGCGCTGATGGTGACTGTTTCGAGCTTTGCCGCCTCATCTGCCGCTGCGGCTGGCAAAAGGGGGAGTGCGAGGGATGCAGCCGAGATGGATAGGCACAGACTGGTTTTGCGAAGCACGTGGAGCTCCCTGATTGGATTTATATAGGGAGCGTGAATCTAAACTAAATACAAATCACTTTCATTAATGTTTGGGAAGGAGACAAGGTCCCTGCTTGAAACTGCGGACTGCCTGTGGTCGATCTGGAATGGATGGTCCGAGTTCGGGTGACGGTGGTGCAACCAACTAGCGCCCGCTGCGCATTTCCTTACGCCACTCCCATGGCGGTTGTTGCTCGGACTTTTGTAACGACCACAGGCCGCGCTTGAACTCGCGCGCGACTGCCTCCAGGTCGAGCAGCTTGCGATCCTTCAGATTGCCGCGGTACGCCCAGGCTGCGCCCGTTCTGACCATCTCCGAGTTCACGTCGACATTGCCAACTTTGACCCGCGCCAGGCTCCTTCCAAGATCATCGCGGCCCTTCACGGTTAGCTCGACATTCTTGCTGAAAATATAGCCGGAGAGTGCTTGGCGAGCTTGGCCGCCGTAAGGCTGTTTGAGCTCTGGCGCGTCGACCTCGGCCAGTCGGACTCTGATCCGATCGCCTTCGACGGTCCGGCAGCTGAATGAGTTGCCGTCAGCGATGCCGATCACCCGACACTCGAGTGCTTCGGCAGAGGCAGGCAGGGCAGTAACGAGCAGGACGGCAAGTAGATAGCGCAGCATGGTGGCATTCGTGCGATTCGGGGCGGGCGAGGGTAACAGGCTGGTCGTGAACCGAATCTGAGCCAAGTCTCAGATGATCTGGCTTGCTTTGGCGATTTGTCTGCTGATCACAGGCGCTGGATGATCATAGCGAGCCGCAGCGCGGCTTATCTGCCGTTCTGTTTTCGGCTTGGAGAGTGGGCAGTGCCTGCGCCATGGCTGGTATCGACAGAAGCCGGCGTCCCGCCATGGGGTTGCAAAACCAGTGGCTGGGCGTTTGTTCAGTACGCGGCCTCAAGCTTATGGCGGCGCAGAATAGCCTGAACCGTGCCGTCGGCTATGGCTGCGTCCAGCGCCTGTTCGAAGGCTTCGAACTGCGCCGCGCTCACTGTCTTTCGGGAAAGGCCGATGCCGTAGCTGATCGGGCCCATCTCACCAGCTTCGCGTACATCCTCAAGACGCTCGTCGTCGATCAAGTGCCAGGCGACATCCTGATTGATCACCGCCACGCCTTCCGCGCCAAAGCGTCCCGACTGCAGCATGCGCAGGAGTCGGCGGTTGTCGGCCGTCAGGTGAAAACGCACGTCAGGCACCGACTTGAGGCGTTCGGACAGCACGTAGGAGGTCCCGGATGGCCCATAAACACCAACCCGCCGGCCGGTCATATCGTCGGGATGGTTGAAGACAAAGCTGCTGTCGGCCTGAGCGAACACGCTATAGCGGGAAGTGACCAGCATGCGGCTGATGTGGAATATCTGCTCGCGCTGCGGCGAGTGTGCCAGCGTGAAGATGCCATCTACCTGGCCCTGCTCGGCCAGTCGAAATGCTCGCTGCCAGGGGTACAGGGTGATCGTGCACTGGTGCTGCAAGCGCGCGCAGATCGCAGTCACCACTTCGACAAACGGGCCAGCCGCGCGAACGCCTGCGGTGGCGTTGACTGGGGTGTCAGCAGGGTAGGTGAACGGGGGGAAGTCTTCGGTTGCGAAGCGCCACTGCACAGTGCTGGCTGGCGCGGCGGTCGACAATAGCCATATCAGCAGAATCGAGAGAATCCTGTGCACAGCGTGGTTCCTTGCTATGTGTGCGGCATTCCTTGGCAATTCGTAGCAGTCGGCAACCTTGTTCCGGCCCGATCCGCTATCACAGCCTAGCCCAGAATCAAGGTCAGAGCGATGAAAGTGGCTGAGGCATGACCATGGTGGCCGTAGGTGCGGGGCGGCATGCCGTAGGTATGCAACTCAGGTGCTAACCCAAATTCGGCATTCATTCGTCGAGCAGGTCGGCAGAGTGACGCACGAAGCTCGCTACGCTTGAGCGATTGCTTTGTGCGCGATGAGGTTGGCAGCGTGCCTGCCACAGAATCGCGGTCAATAAAAAACCCCAAGGAGGTTAATTTCACTTGGGGTTTCTCGGTATTAGTGGTGCCCAGGGACGGAATCGAACCGCCGACACACAGGGCAACCCCGCAACCCCTTATGAATCAATATGTTGATGCACATGCTCAGGCATGTAGTGTACGCAGGAAGTGGACGCACTTGAAGATGGCATGCGACCACACCCGACACACCGCGCCGGGTGGCCTCCCTCGATTCCTTGACCTCGCACCAATTCATAGCGCAGAGAGGACGACGTTGTAGCAGAAACAATCATCCTGAAAATATTCGGAGCCCATCAATGACAAGCTCTTGGACATGCTCGCGGCGGTCGCTCGGAAGGACCGGTCGTCCAGGCTGCTCAAAGGAATTAGAAATGCGACAGTGTCGTGGGCTAGCTGAAGGACAAGCACATCCATTCGAGCTGTCTAGCCAGAAGCATGAAGTGTAAGGGATACAGCGGGACTACAGCTCAGCACCGCAACGTTCTAGCACCCTGCCCGTTGAAGCTTCCAATACGTAGCTGGAGAGATACGCACGTTAGTTACAGCGGCAGGGCTGCCAGCCTTCGGGCCTGATATAAAATGTGCCGTTGAGGCCCTAGCATATCCCATCTGGCTGGGCCGGGATTTATCCCGACTCAGCTCGCTGAGAAGACTTTTATAGGCAACGCTTCAATATCCCTAACTAGCTAAAGAGCTTGTTTTCGATTTCGCCAGCCTCAATGAGTAAATCACCAATAATCTGCTCGCGGCGATACCTTCTGACACGATCTGAGGAAGCGCGAGCAACAGCATCCTGGTATTCTTCTATTTTTGGCTGCTCATCTGTGAATGCTCTTTCCCTGACGGCGGCCAGAAATTCAGTTAAGATGCCCTTCACTCTTTCAGGATTCTGGAAAGTCCTTCTACCGGTCTTACGGTAGTACTCAACAAAGCATCCGAACAGGCTCGAGAAGTTTCCGCGACTCTTGAAAATAACCTTGTTGCTTTCATCATAGATGCTCCAAATCAGAGCCATCGCAGTGGTGAATTCTGCCTCATACGAACTCTCGTTGGGAAACTCTTCCTCGTTGGCAGCATAGACTTCCTCAAGCAAGTCTTTCTTGTTAGTTATGCCAGCGACAAGCCTCAATAGCAACTCAGAGACAAATTCTACGTCCAACATCCGGCGCATATCTCGCGCTGTAAACAGATTCATTTCTTCGAACAGAGGGTTGTCAGCGAGCCGTTCAGCCGCTTGCTTGAACCTTCCGGCATACCGCGCATTTCTTAGCTCTTGATCGTTCAAAATGATGTTATTCGTATTCAACCTCGCGAAAATATCTCGGATTTCCGCCTCATTAGTTTTTCGAAGGCTCCTGACGACTATTTTATAATCCCAAAACTTCTCTTTCACCTCAGCCGGTAAATCCTTGAAGTAGCTTCCCGACAACGAATGGCTAGCCGGAAGCGCAAACTCGTTATCAATAAACTTGATAATCGAAGTAGTCCTTTGCTGGCCGTCCACGACTACATGTCTTTGCTTTCCGCTATCTGCATCCGTGACGACGTGAATGTATATTTCTGGAAACGGCAAGCCCAACAAGACGGTAGCAATCAATTCAGAGCGCTCACGCTCAAGCCACACGGCCCGTCGTTGGAAGGCGGCACTGATTTCCAAAGCCTCTTCATTCCGCTGAGAATTTATCCAAGCTATGGTTTGCAAACTGACTTCATATTCCATTAAAGTTTTCCTTTAGCAAGACGAACGCCCCGCTCATAGTAATCGACGGTTTCTTCTCTGGACTTGAAGAACATCAAATTAACTTCACGATGGTCGATCAAGCTACTGGAGTAAGAGTTGCATTTTCTAAGAAAATCAAATCGGTATTTGTTGCTCTTGTCAGAAATAAATTTAGGAGAAACGAATCCACAATAGACGTTCTGCCCCGATCGCAGAATAGTATCGCGCTGCGCATTATTCCATTGAGACCAATTTGCACGATGATATGACCGCAACTCAACCCAAGTCCGCTCAAAATATGCGGGGCTTATAACAATAACATCGATGTCACTATGGGCGTCAAACTCGCGAAAGTTCTTGAATGGATTTAAGCTATATCGCCAGTTCCCCGTTCCAGCCAAGGCAATAGTCTCGCTTTCCGGCCAATCGTCTGCAATCACTTGCCAAAATTCGCTATAGGTTTCTTGATCGCTAAATGCGTGGGGCCAGTCAGATTCTAGCCATTTAGCGATAAGCTCCTTCGGCTCGACAGTTTTTATATCTTTTGAAAAATCTTTCAAACTGCCATAAAGCATTATTCAATCCCTGACCGTCGATTTAAGACAAAATTGCGATAAGGCACGGCGCAAGATTACATTAGTCGTGGAGTGGAGACAATTTCTTCGCGGAGGCCGATTTTGCTTAGGAATGAAGCGGAACGGGAACCTGCGTGCAGGGACAATGCTAGCAATGAGAAATTGGCGGCCGAATAAAGCCCGGGCTTTATTCGACGAAAAGTTCGAGCGGCTTTTCATCAATGAATACGAGACGATTTCCCCCCGTGGGGCCTGTCTACCGGAGCGTCATATGCCTCAGCCTCTTCGCAGAGCGACTGCGCCAATCGATTGGAGTATTGGAGTGGTAGCCAATCATCCGGTGCTGTCCTCAGGCGTAGGGGCCTGCATACTTGCGTACGCCCAGGTAGAAGCTCTTGTGGGTGTGTACTTGGCGCACATTCAATGGAAGAACCCAGACGAGGTGATATCTCAATGGGCGCGCCTGCGCAATGCGGCGGGCAAGCTGGCGCTAGTTCGGGAGCAGGCGGAAATCCGAGGGCCTGGCTTAGTCGTCACGACAAGTGCTTTGCTGGACTCCTACGTACAGGTCGGAAGGGACAGAGCAAAGCTCGCGCACGGTGTATTCGGCGTCATTACCGACAGAGAAAATGAGTTCGCTTGGCGACGTGGGGGCTCTCCGGCAAAGGCCCACGCGGTCGGCTTGGCGGAAAACCACTACGGTGTTGTCAAGCAGGAGACATTCGTTTACAGGCCCACTGATTTCGCCCGGCTGGCACAGCAGTGTGGCTCCATCTGTGGCGAGCTAGAACAGGCCATCAGAGGACTCACGATCCTCAACTGTTTTGAGGAAGCGTTTACCCCTTCGGCTAGCTCATAAGTTACACCTTGTGAGCTAGGCAAGAGAGCTTAGCGCAGCAGCGAAAGAATGCGGCCTGAGGTTGGCTCACAAATGTTGACTAGATACGAGCCATTCGCTAGATTTCTGCGCTAGGATTATGAGCCAAGCAGGAGTCGCCAACATGTCCGCCATCCTCGCCTATACCCGAGTCAGCACCGACGGCCAGAGCATCGAAGCCCAACGCCACACCATCGCCCAGCGCTACAACGTCAGCGAAGACGGATGGTTCACTGACGAGGCCACCAGCGGCACCACCAAAGCACTGCAGCGCAAGGGCTTTGCCTCGCTCTACAGCTACTCCAGGAAGGGGGACACAGTTGTAGTCGCAGCCATCGACCGCTTGGGGCGCAACACAATCGACGTCTTGGAAACCGTTGAGGCGCTAAAGGCCAAGGGCGTCACCGTCATATCCATGCGGGAAGGTTTCGACCTTTCAAGCCCGACCGGAAAGCTGATGCTCACCCTCTTGGCGGGGGTCGCTGAGCTGGAGAGGGAGAACATCAAGGCGCGGCAAATGGCGGGAATAGCTAAGGCCAAGGAAGACGGTCGTAAGCTGGGCGCTCCGAAGCAACACGACGACGTCGCCATTGCTGCTTGGCGCAGAGAGTCAGGCGCCAGCATTGCTGCCACTGCAGAACACTGGAAAGTCTCCCCGGCCACAGTAAAGCGTGCCTGTAGGGCGGTCCAGGCGAACGCCTGACGCCTTCACCATTCACGAAGACGAAGCTCCCAGTCACCCAGCGGGGCTTGGCGTATCTGGTGGTTGGTCAACGGAATACCAGTCCGCTTCACAACCATTGGATGGTCTGGTGCAACGGATTCCCCATCCGTAGCCCAACCATTGCCCCGTGTTGACTCCACCCCTGCTGTTTTGTCTGGCCACTCTTATATTCCCGTATGGAATAACCAGCGCTGTATAAATTCCTGAATGTTTTCCCCCAGTACTTGGCAAAACCAAATCTGGTGAGCCGCAAGTCCGTCGCATCGATTCAGGAGCTGAGTCAGTGCGATGCCCTAAGTACATGAAGGAAAACACAATGAAGAAGATCCAAACTGAAACGGCACTGAGCACCATCAACTCCAGCGCCCAATGCATCACCATGAGCAGCCGCGAGATTGCCGAGCTGACCGGGAAGCGCCACGACCATGTCATTCGCGACATCGAGCACATGCTGGAAGAGTTGGGTGAAACATCTCCCCAGATTAGGGGACATCTCCCCGACGCATACAATCGCCCACAGCGTGCTGCTTTCCTACCCAAAGATCTGACTATCACTCTGGTTTCTGGTTACAACGTTCAGATGCGATACGCCATCACCAAGCGTTGGCTGGAGCTGGAAGCCCATGCCGAAGGTACTCCGGTACCAGTCATCCCGACTGACCTCCCAGAAGCCTTGCGGCTCGCGGCAGATCTTGTCGAGCAGAAAGAGCAGCTGCGGATCGAGAACGAGGCCCTGAAGCCTGCGGCTACCATCGGCGCTGCCGTAGGTGCTCGAAAGGGCACTTCGGTCATGGAGTTCGTCCGAAAGCTCCCTGGAGTCAACACCAGGCAGGTCCATAAAAAGCTGGCTGAGCTTGGGTACATACGTAAGCGCAAGGGCACCTGGAGCGTCCCCGCGCGCTCGAAGAAGTACTTCGTCGAGGCCTTCGACCGCAGCGGCTTGTCGGTCATCACACTGACTGTGAACGGCATGGAACTGGTTTCCCGCCTTTACCTGGCTGGTCAGTTCCAGATGCTGAAGGGGGCCGCACCGGTCGGCGCCGAAAAGCTGGAGCAAGCCGCGTATGTGTGATTGACGACGCGCTGTAAGGTGCTGGCTGGAAGCACCGGAAGAGGCTAAAGCGTCCTCCGGGCGGTGTGACATGCGCCGTCCGAGAGGGCTGGCTTCTCTGTCTCTTTACCCCCAGTACTAGCCCCAAGCAAAACGGCTGAAGGCTACGTTTTCACTGCCTCCCACTACTCCTTGGCGATACCTCCCAACACCCTGCAGGTCACTCCTTGCGGGACTCTGGCGTTCGCCCGTCCAAAAGGAACACTACCCAATGAAGCACCATCAACTTCCTGCGCCACTTGTGCGCTTCCACATTCATATGCGGCGCGACCACGCCACGGAGTTGGTCAAATTGGCCAACGCTTTAGCCCAGCTGAAGGGGCGCGACACGCGGCTTGGAGAGGCCTTGGAGCTGGCGCTGGTCGCTGGTCTGAGCACTCCTTTCGGCGACCTCCTGGTACTCGCACAGGACGACAGGAGCGCCCCTCACTGGCTTCAGCTAGGTCCGGTCAATCGCATGGGTGGGAAAGCTCTCACTCCTGCTGAAATGAGCCGCTGAAGGGGGACGCATGGAACACCTACCGAGCGCCCCTAGCACCAGCGTCGTCGTCCTTGCGCAACTCTGTCGCTCCCCTGAGTTCCAGGTCAGGAGCAAGCTCTGTCAGTCCACAATCCACCGCTATGCCGCCGCAATGAAGGCGGGTCAGCTACTGCCACCGCTGAGCGTCGCTCTTGTCGATGGCGTCCCCTGCCTTATCGACGGATACCACCGGGCAGCGGCTATGGAGCTGCTGGGGCAGGACACCGCAGAGGCAGTAGTCATCACTACCAGTAAGCTGGATGCGCAGTGGATGGCTGCCAAAGCCAACATGCATCACGGGCTGCCTCTGAAATCCAAGGAGCTGCGGCAAGCCTTCGGGGTCTACATCCGCACCGGGCAGCACCGGAAGGGGCGGGGGAAACGGAAGAGCCTGAGAGAGATTGGCCAGGCGATTGGACGGTCTCACAACACCATCAGGAACTGGATGGCCCAGGACTTCCCGAAGCTGGCCAAGGAGTACGGCCAAGAGCATGGCAACGGCTTAGGCGATGAAGCCATCCCCCGTACACCCTCCCCACCTGCGGACGCCATGCCAGCTCTTGAGCGACTGGCCCAGGTCAGGCAGGTCTTTCAGACCACCTCCTGTCCTGATGCAAGAGAAGCCATCCGGCAGGCTCTGCATGAGCTGCACGGGGAACTCCTGAAGGACTGGCAGGAGCCGGAAAGCGACTTCTGAGCCTCCAGACTTCTTAGCGATAGACCCTGAAAGCCACGGCTGACGGGGTCTCTAGGCGCTGCTGTTAAATTTTAACAGTGCAAGCAACAAAACGAGGTCGCAGCCCAGTAACGGCGCGGCCTACAGCCAAGCGAACTCAAAACAGAATGAACACCTACACCATCTACACCGACGGCGCATGCCACAACAACGGAAGCCCCTTTGCCCAGGCTGGCTGGGGAGCAGTACTCACCAACCCCCAAGGCGACACCCTGGAGATTGCTGGGCCAGTTCCCGAGGGACAGCCTCAGACCAACAGCAGGGCCGAGCTGATGGCAGTTGCGGAAGCCCTGAAGCAATGCAAACAGCCTGCGCCTATCATCCTGCACACGGACAGCGAATACATAGCAAAGGCCTTGCAGGGCTGGCTGGCGAGCTGGAAGGCTAAGGGCTGGAAGAAGTCGGACAGGAAGCCCCCAGAGCACCTCGACCTATGGCAGCGGATTGACCAGCTACTGCAAGGGAAGAAGGTCACCACTCATTGGGTTAAGGCCCACAGCGGCATCCTTGGCAACGAACGGGCTGATGCCTTGGCGTCCCTAGGGGCGCGTGGGGAAAAGCTCAGCAAGCGCAGCCGTCGGCCCGTAGAAGCGGCCTAGCGAATCAGTCCCGCGTCTTTAGCGATGCTGGGGAACCGCTTCAGCTCCTCATGCAGACGGCGCATAGGGTAGGTCCCATAGGTAGCCCCCACGTTCGGCGCTGCATGGCCCGCGAGCCAATCAGTCAACGCTGTTTCAATGCCCACATCCCGACACAGTGTTTTGAAGGCGTGGCGGAAGCCGTGGGAAGGCGAGGCTTTGGATTCCAGCCGCAGCTCCTCCCTGAGGTACTTTTCCCAGGTTTTACCAACGGCATGGCTGTATCCGTCAATCCGATGGAACTTCAGTCGTGGGAAGAGTCGACCATCGGCGGGCAGGCTGTTGCGATAGTCAATGAAGCCCAAGGCTATGAGGTCAGGGTGCAGCGGAACCTTCCGGCGACTGCTGTGAGTCTTGAGCGTCTTCCCTTCGCCCGGACAGATGTCTATGAACCAGCAGCCAGCTTCGGCATCTTGGCGGATGTCGGCAACCAAGGCCTGCGCTAGCTCCTCGCGACGCGCTCCGGTATATGCCATCAGCAGCGGTAACCAGTAAAGGGCTTGCCCATAGTCAGCCCTGGGCGGAGACCACTCACCCCGAAACAATGGACTGCCGAAGATGAGAGCCAGCTCGCGGCGTGTGTAGCCCTTTTCATCTGCAGTTCGGGTCTCGGCATTCCTTGCGGACTTCGCAAGGCTGCGAAGCAGCCCAGAAGCTGAGACCGGGTCTTCGGGTATCAGGCCTAGGCGCTGGCTGGCGAAGTTCAACACCGTGGACAGCGCCTTGAGCTGCTTGCGAACTGTTGCAGGGCTGGCCAGTGGCAGGCCTTCGGCCTCTGCCTTGGCGATTGCTTGAGGCGCTGTGAGGGAGCGAACACCCTTGCCGCTGGTTGGCATCTTGGCAAGGGACGCCCGGAATGCTTGGCAGGTAGCACGGCTGATGCTGGCGACAGGCATATCTCCATGCAGCTCGACGAAGCGAGCTATCACAGTCGAGAACTCGGCAATGGTCTTCTGCGTGCTGCGGTCGTCGCCGTCGTCGAGGCGTTTGGCTTCGGCCCAAGCCTCCAGCGCCTTCGAGATGGGAAGCTGCGAGGCTGCGTCCTGCTCTGCCTGTCTCGCAGCTTCTACCGAAAGCGGGGCGCGAGGCTCCACGGGAGGAGGGGCTACGTAGCGCCCGTTAGCGTGGGTCTGTGAGTAGGCCCAATCCGAGAGCAGCAGTAGCTTCACCCGAAAGGCTTCCATGAGCTGACTCATGAGGGGCGAGCCGGCGGGGGGCATAGGCAAGTGATGAGTGGCTAGCGTCTCCTCGACAAAGGGATGCACCACGTCCGTCCACGTTTCAATGCTTACGTCATCAAGCAAGGGCCGAAGGCTGTCCCACACAGGGCCAAGGTCTTCGCCTGTTTCCGGGTCGATCTGCGGAGAGCCGGCAAGCAGGTAGGTGCTGCAGTCACCGCTGCTCAACATCTTGGCGTGCTCTTGGCTGAACCACCGAGCGGCGAGTTGTTGAACGTCAGCGGCGTTGAGCAATGAATGGCCAGCCAGCTGAGCGCGCGCCAGTGCAAAGCACTCTGCTGACTCTTGGTATGCAGCTGGGAATCGCCGCGCGGCCTCTTCGGGGTCGCGGGTGCGCAGGGAGCGCTTGTACTCAGTGCGCCCAAGAATGGGACGAAGATCGGCAGGTACTTTCCGCCGTAGCCAGTAAACGCCGCGAGAATCCTTGTGGGGTCTACTCATTGCCAAAACCATCAGGTGTACCCTCCCGGTGTACGCAAAACGGAAGGGGTGAAGGTCGTCCACATACGAAAAACCCCCGAATCCTTGCGGAATCAGGGGCTTAGGTATAATGGTGCCCAGGGACGGAATCGAACCGCCGACACGGGGATTTTCAATCCCCTGCTCTACCGACTGAGCTACCTGGGCAACGGGGCGCTATTAGACGGATTTGGCTTTTGCCTGTCAAGCGTGGTCCGGAAAAATATTTAATCCGGACGGGCGCTTAGCGCAATCCTGAGTCACTCGCTCGGCGGAACGTAGCCTTCGGCCTTGGCGTAATCCTCGCCGGAGAAGAACTTGTCCATCTCGCCCTGGAGGAACTTGCGGTCCTCAGCGTTCATCATGTTCAGTCGGCGTTCGTTGATCAGCATGGTCTGGTGCTTCTGCCAATCGTCCCAGGCCTGCTTGGAGATGTTGTTATAGATATCCTCACCTTTCGGCCCTGGAAACGGCGGGCGCTCGAGGCCGGGGAGTTCTTCGTTGTACTTGCGGCAGTTCACGGTGCGGGTCATGGGTTCTCTCCTGCATGCAATTCAGCGGCGGCGCGCTTGAGCAGTGTCTTTACCGGCGCGGCAAGGCCGAGGCGCGGCGGGGTGGCGAGGTTATACCAGAGCCAGTCGGCCTCGGCCACGGCGTCAGGTGCGGACTTGACCCTGATCAGCCAGGGCTCGATGGCCAGCTGGAAGTGGCTGAATGTGTGGGTCAGCCCCGGCAGCTCGCGGCGATCTTCCAGTTGCAGGGCATGCCGTTCGGCCAAAGGGTCGAGAGCTGCGAGGTCGTCCAGCTCCGGCAGGCTCCAGAGCCCGCCCCAGAGCCCGCTCGACGGGCGGCGGTAGAGCAAGATGGCACCGTCGCGATTGGCCAGCAGCGGCATCAGTGTGCGCTTCTGCGGCAGCGCCTTGCGTGGCTTGGGCACCGGGAAGTCGGTTTCGCGTCCGAGCAGGTGGGCGCGGCAGCCGTCCTTGAGCGGGCAGAGCAGGCAGCTCGGGCGGCTGCGGGTGCACAGCGTGGCACCGAGATCCATCATCGCCTGGGTGTAATGGTTGACCCGCTGCTGCGGGGTGAAGCGCTCGGCCACCTCCCACAGCTGGCGGGCCACCTTCGGCTCGCCGGGATAACCGTCCTGGGCGACGTAGCGGGCCAGCACGCGTTTGACGTTGCCGTCGAGGATCGGTGCGCGCAGGCCCAGGCTGATGCTGGCGATGGCGCCGGCCGTGGAGCGGCCGATGCCCGGAAGTTCGGCGAGCTGGTCGACGTCCGCAGGAAATATGCCGTCGTATTCGGCGACGATAACTTTCGCAGTCTTGTGCAGATTGCGTGCGCGACTGTAGTAACCCAGGCCGGTCCACAGGTGCAGCACTTCATCTTCCTCGGCCTTGGCGAGTGCCTCGACGCTGGGCAGCGCGTCCATGAAGCGGTCGAAGTAGCCGAGCACGGTGCTGACCTGGGTTTGCTGCAGCATGATTTCGGACACCCACACCCGGTACGGGGTGATGTCCTGCTGCCAGGGCAGGTCCTTGCGGCCGTGGCGGTCGAACCAGTCGAGGACCGCCGCGCCAAACTGCTCCGGGCTCATCGCTTGAACAGGCCCTTGAGCGCGTCCTTGAGTTCCGGGCTGACCTTGTCGCCGAGCTTCTCTTCGATCTTTTCGTTGAGCTTTTCACCGGCCAGCCGCGCTGCGACCTTGCCCAGGGCGTCATTGTCGAAGCGGCAGGCCTTGGCGCCCAGCTCCAGCGGGCCACGGCAACGCAACGGCCATTCGATGCCGACGTAGCGCTCGTTGACCTGGCAGGCCGGGTCCGGCATGGCACCCTTGTCGCCTTCGATGACGATGCCGACGCGATAGTCCATGCCCAGCACGCGCAGATCGACATCGCCATTGCCGTTGACCGTAAGCCCGGGGATGCTGGCCTTGAGGTCCGGGTTGCTGGCGACGCCGTTGCGCAGGGTCAGGTTGCCCTTGAGTTCGCGGAACGGCGTGTCCTTGCTGCGTGGGTCGCTGGCGAGCGGCTTGCGATTGAGGGTGGCGATGGCCCGGCACAGCTGTTGCTCGAGGTTGGCATCGACCAGCATGCCGTTATCGATGATGAAGCCGACCTTGCCGTTGAGGTTGTCGATCCAGGCCTTTTCACTGTTGCCCTGGGTACGCAGGTCGGCATCCAGGTTCAACAGGCCCTTGACCACCACTTCTTCGCCCTGGCTTTCCAGCAGACGCTCGACTGGCACGCCATTGAAGCGGTGCTGCACCGTCAACAGGGGTTGGGGTGGGCGCACGTCAAGGCTGGCAGAGCCATCCAGGCGACCGCCGTACAGCCCGGCGCGCATTTCCTGCAGCGTCAGTAGACCATTGCGGGTGCGTGCCTTGAAGTTGAATCCTTCCAGCGGGATTTTCATTGCGGTCAGGCTGCCGATGGCGAGATTGACCTCGGTGTCGAGCTTGCGCAGCTGAGCCAGTGGCAAAACTGCTGCATCGCTCCAGGCCTGTTGGGTCGGCGCGTTGGGCAGGGGGGTGGTGCCGCTGCCGATTGCACTGGCCTGGGTGCTCTTGACCTCGCTCTTGCGCGCCGCCTCGGCCGACTGCTCCTTGCTCGGTGGCGGCAGGTAGCGGTCGAGGTTGAGGCGATCGCCTTTGAGGTCGACGCGCAGTGCCTGGCGGGTGAAGTCGCTGATGGCGAGGCGGCCAGTGAAGGTGCTGTCGTCGAGCTTCAGGGTCAGCTCTTCAAACGCCAGGCTGTTGGCCGTGCCGCTCAGACGGCTGACCAGCTCGGCCTTGCTCAGCGTTGCGCCATCTGCCATTGCCGGCAGTTTCTGGCCGGTGCCCTGGAGGAATTCGCGCAGGTTGAACTGCGCAACGGTAAGTGCGCCGCTGATCTTCGCTTCCTTGTCCAGATCGCGCGCCTTCAGCTCACCAAGCCCGCGCAGCTGGTTGGCGGTGAACTTGAGGCTGTTCCATTCGGCGATCTGCGCGGCGAGGTCGACCAGCAGCTGGCCCTGGGCGCTGAAGGTCAGCGTCTGGCCTTGCAGCGGTTCGCCGGAAGCCTCGCCCGACAGGCGCATGTCCTCGAACTGGTAGCGCTTGAGCTGGTTGTCGAAACGCAGCGCGCCCTGCAGTTCGGTGCGTGCACGCATGACCGGTTGATTGCTGCCAAAGAAGGCATTGAGCTTGACCGGGATCGAGCTGCCTTCGCGGATGGCGCCGGTAGTCAGCTCGATACTCTCTGCGCTGTACTGCTGGCCGGTCTTGGCGTCGTGATAAGTGACGCGGGCGTCGCTGATGGTGAGGCTGTCGATATCCAGCGTGAGTGGCTTGTTGCGCGATGCCGTGGCTGCTTCAGGTTCGGGCTGCGGTTCGCTGGCGCTCGGGGTTTGCGCAGGCCGTTCGGGCTGCTTGGCCGGCTGGCCGACGCCTTCCCAGTTGCCGCGTCCCTGGTCATCACGGTTCAGCGTCAGGTTGAGGCCGTTCACCTTGATGTCGCTCATCTGCACTTCGCGGCTCAGCAGCGGCATGACGCGCACGGACAGGCCGAGCATGCGCAGGTCGGCGAATGGCTGCTCGGGGGTCTGTGCACTGGCCAGGGTGGTTTCGTGCAGCTCCAGACCGAGCCAGGGAAACAGGCTCCAGCCGATGTCGCCTTTGATGTCCAGTTCAAGGCCGGCCTTGCTGCGTGCCAGGTCGCGGATTTCGTCCTTGTAGTCGTTGGGATCGAATAGGTGGGTCAGGGCGAAGCCTGCCGCCACCAGGATCAGCAACAGCCCGAGAAAGACCAGACCCAGGATTTTGCCGAGCGATTTCATGGACGAGTCCTTGTAGATGAGCAATCTGAAAAGTGCCGAGTATAGCCCCGTGCCTGCTCTTGTCGGGAACGCGGTCGGCTTTGGAGTGGAGCAGGGGGAGCTGGTTCCGGCCGCAGCGCAGGACATATACGCCCTGTTGCAGCGAATCAGGCGTTACCTTGAGTGGAGTGGGCTTTAGCCCACAATCGAAATCTACAGTGGATCCAGCGGCAGATGGGTTCGCGCCGCCAGGGCGCTGGCTTCCAGGTGACCTGCGGGGGCGGCCAGGCGCAGCGGCTTGCCGGCTTGGCTGGCCTGACGCTGGGTTTCCTCCAGCAGCCGGCGGCCGACGCCGCGCTTGCGGGTGAGTTTGCGTACGCACAGGTGCGACAGGCGCCAGGCATCGTCGCTGCGCTGCAGCAGGGCGGCGCCGAGCAGGCGGTCATTGAAGCGACCGGCGATCAGGCGACCATCGGCCAGCGCTGCCTCTATCAACGCTTCGGCGCTGGCATAGGGCGCCAGCAGCCATTCGGGCGCATCAGCATAGATTTTCGCCAGGTCGCTGAGGTCCTGCGAGCTGGGCTGGGTAACGGATTCGACGTAGACGGGCATGGCGACCTTGCGACGGCTGAGCAGAAGTGCCGGCAAGGATACGCCGAACCGCCGCCAGCGCACGAGACGGCGGCGGTTGGCGCGTTCGCTTAGTGCAGGCGATGGCGTTCGTGGAGAAAGCTCAGCACTGCACGGCGGTAGTGGTTGTACTCCGGGTCGTCGGCCAGGGCGATGCGGCCGCGCGGGCGCGGCAGCTTCACCTCGAGGATTTCGCCGATGGTTGCCGAGGGGCCGTTGGTCATCATCACGATACGGTCGGAGAGCAGCACGGCTTCATCGACGTCGTGGGTGATCATCATCATGGTGTTGCCCAGGTCTTTCTGGATCTTCATCACCTCGTCCTGCAGGTGCGCACGGGTGAGCGCATCGAGGGCGCCGAACGGCTCGTCGAGCAGCAGCACCTTGGGCTTCATCGCCAGTGCACGGGCGATGCCGACGCGCTGCTTCATGCCGCCGGAAATTTCCTGCGGATACTTGTTCAGCGCGTGGCTCATGTTTACCAGCGCCAGGTTGTGCTCGATCCACTCGCGCCGTTCGCGCTTGTTCATACTGCGCTTGAACAGCTTGTTCACCGCCACCTCGACGTTCTCGTAGACGGTCAGCCAGGGCAGCAGCGAGTGGTTCTGGAACACCATGCTGCGATCCGGGCCCGGCCCGCGGACTTCCTTCCCGTCGAGGATCACGCCGCCAAGGCTGGGGTCGAGCAGGCCGGCGACGATGTTCAGCACCGTCGACTTGCCGCAACCGGAGTGACCGATGATGGAGATGAACTCGCCCTTGGCGATGTTCAGGTTGATGTCCTTGAGCACCTGCGAGGCGAGGTTGCCGCGCACGAAACTCTTGTCCAGGTGTTCGATGGAGAGATAGCTCATGGCGTTGCTCCTCAGTTGGCCGGAATGCCGCGGGTGATGCGCTGGCCAACGAAGGCCACCAGACGATCGAGCACGAAGCCGATCACGCCGATGTAGACGAGCGCGAGGATGATGTCGCTGATGCGCGAGGCGTTCCACGCATCCCAGATGAAGAAGCCGATGCCGACGCCGCCGATGAGCATTTCCGCGGCGATGATCGCCAGCCACGACAGGCCGACGCCGATGCGTAGGCCGGTGAAGATGTACGGCGCGGCGGCCGGCAGCATGATGGTTTTGAAGTACTCGAAACCGTTGAGCTGCAGCACCTGGGCGACGTTGCGGTAGTCCTGCGGAATGTTGCGGATGCCCACCGCGGTATTGATGATAATCGGCCAGATGGCGGTGATGAAGATGACGAACAGCGCTGAGGGGTGGCTGTCCTGAAAGCCCGCCAGCGATAGCGGCAGCCAGGCCAGCGGCGGCACGGTTCGCAGCACCTGGAAGATCGGATCGAGACCGCGCATGGCCCAGTCCGACTGGCCGATCAGCACGCCGAGGCCGACGCCGGCGACCACCGCTAGCAGGTAGCCGACCGCAACCCGCTGCAGGCTGGCCAGCAGTTGCCAGGCCAGGCCCACGTCATTACCGCCGTTGTCGTAGAACGGATCGATGATCAGCTCCCAGGTTTCGGCGACCACCTGCGAGGGCGGCGGCAGCGCGGCGTCAGCGCCGGAGCAGAGCATTTCCCAGATAACGCCGAGTACCAGCAAAATCACCAGGGGTGGCACCAGCTGCTGCACCGCATAGCGGCCGCTACGCCGAGCCAGTGCGGCGAGCCGGGAAGGGCGGACGATGGATACCGGCTCGGCGGTGGCGGGCTGCAGTTTGACGTTGGCATTCATGGGCTTTTCCTCGCGGGTTGCGGTCTTCAGGCCATGGCCTTGATGGTCAGGCTGTCCAGATAGGCTTGCGGGTTCTCGGGGTCGAACACCTTGCCGTCGAAGAACTTCTCCACGCCGCGGGAGGTGGAGGTCGGGATCAGCTCGGCGGGTAGGTTCAGCTCGCCGGCGGCGGCACGCCAGATGTCTTCGCGGTTGACCTTGGCGATCAACGCCTGGCTGTCGAAGTCGGCCGGCAGATAGCCCCAGCGCTTGTTCTCGGTGAGGAACCAGAGGTCGTGGCTCTGGAACGGGTAGGACGCGTGGTCGTCCCAGTAGCGCATCTGCTCGGGATGGTTCTCGATGACCTTGCCGGTGCCGTAGGCGAAATTGCCCTTCATGCGGTCGACGATGTCCTTGTAGGGCGCGCCGATCCACTTGCGTTGCGAGCAGATCTTTGCCACTTCCTCCTTGTTCTCGGCCTTCTCGCAGAACTGCTGGGCTTCCATGATCGCCATGGTCAGCGCCTTGGCCGCGTTGGGGTTGGCCGCCACGTAGTCGCTGCGCAGGGCGAAGGCCTTTTCCGGGTGGTTGTGCCACAGCTCGCCGGTGGTGTTGGCGGTGTAGCCGATCTTCTGGTTGATCAGCTGGGCGTTCCACGGCTCGCAGACGCAGAAGGTGTCCATGCTGCCGACCTTCATGTTGGCAACCATCTGCGCCGGCGGCACGACGATGGTGTTGATATCGGCATTCGGGTCGATGCCACCTGCCGCCAGCCAGTAGCGCATCCACAGGTCATGGGTGCCGCCGGGGAAGGTCATCGCTGCGCTGACTTTCTTGCCGCTGGCCTTCTTCGCTTCCAGTGCGGCCTTGAACGGTGTGCTATCGAGGCCGATCTTCAGGTCGCGATATTCCTCGCCGACCGAAATGCACTGCCCGGACAGATTCAGTCGCGCCAGGATCGACATGGCCACCGGCTGGTTGTTCGGCGTGACGGTGCCGGCGCTGATCAGGTACGGCATGGGCGTGAGGATATGCGCGCCGTCGATGCCGTTCTTCGCCGAACCGAGCACCAGGTTGTCGCGGGTGGTGCCCCAGGAGGATTGCTTGAGCACCTCGACTTCGGTCATCCCGTACTTGGCGAAAAAGCCCTTCTCGGCGGCAACGAACAGCGGTGCGGCGTCGGTCAGGGCAATGAAGCCGAGCTTGGCCTTGCTGGTCTCCACATCCCCGCCCGCCGCCCAGGCGGCCGAACGCATGCCCAGGGACATGCCGCCGAACAAGGCAACGCCGCTGGCGGCAATGATCGAATGCTTGAGAAAGCTGCGGCGCGAGGCCAGCGTGACGCTGCTGGGCTGGTCGTTGTTCGGCTTGTCGGTCATGGTCGGGTTTTCCTTTGGGCGAAAAAAAACGGCGCCACACCGCCCGGCTTGAGCCGGAGAGCGTGGACACCGTTGTCCTGATGAGGAGTTGTGAAAGCCGAAAGATCCGGCCTTGCCTGAGCATTGCGAAAGCTGTGCCAGAACTGCTCGTGCGACCAGTGGAGTGGCGTGCCGCGGTTTCGAATTGGTTGAAGGCTGCCGTCAAATCAAGCACTTGCATCGGGCATCCAATTAGCGCCCGTGCATCATCGCGACCGACTTCGGCGATATTTACAGCGGTTGGCGACCTGCCAATCGTGAAGCCGGATGCACATCTGCGGGGCAGGCCAGATGCTCAGATGGAGAAGCGTGCCTGTTTTCAGTGCCTGCAACGCTGGCCCAAGGTGCCGGCCGGGGCGCGCTCGGCCGCAGGCTGTGCCTGTGCCAACAAGCGCTGAGCGACCTCTTCCAGGCGCAGGCCTTGGTTCATTGCCGCCTGGCGCAGCCAGCTGTAGGCCTCGCCCTCGGAGAAGCCCTGCTGGCGCATCAGCTGCTGCTTGGCGCGCTCCACCTGCTTGCGCTCATCCAGCGCCTGGCGTGCCTCGCGCAATTCTTCATTGAGGCCCTGCAGACGCACGCTCTGGGTCAGCAGCAGTTCCAGGGTCGAGCGAGCCACCATTGCGGTCATGCCGTCCGGCGGTGGCGTGTCGAGATCACTGGTCTGCACGCTGAACAGCTTCGCCTGCTCGGCCGCGGCGTGCATGTCGGCGATGCCGTCGAGCAATTTACGGTGGCTCTGCAGGCCCTTGCGGATGCGCTCGATGCTATATCGGCACTGCAGCAGCAGATCCTGCTCAAGACGCGTCTCGACCTGCTTCATCGCGTCGATGCGCTGCGTGTGCAGTTCGAACCAGAGTTCGCACAGCGGCGGTTCGACCACCGCGCCCGGGCTGGTTCGGCGGGCGATGTCGCGTAGTCGGCAAGCCTGGGTGTTGGCCTCGCTTGCACACAGCGACCGCCATAGTCCCTGTGCGGCAGCGCTGGCGAAGCGCTCGAAGGTCGCAAAGCAGCGCTCCTGGCCTTCGAGCAGATGTTCCAGACGTTCCAGCATGTCCGCACGGAAATAGCCGCTTGCGAAGCCGACCACCCCGAGCGCGCGCTCCTGCCCGGCCAGTTCCTTGCCCTGCATGAAATTGAACAGCGCCACCAGGCAACGGGTGATATCCGGATCGGCAGCGGTGTCGGCCGCCTCGAACACCACAGCCAACAAACCACCGATCAGCCGCACCAGCGTCGCGGTGGCGTCCTGCATGCTGATGGCGTGCTCGCGGATGCGCCGGCGCAGCGCGGGCAGCTCATCGAGGCTGTGCAGCGCGTAGGCAATGCGGGTGAACAGCCGGGTCTTGTCCGCCGTACTGACGGCATCCAGTTCGATGCGGTCCAGATCCAGGCGTACGTCGCGCTCCAGCGCCTCGGCTTCAAGGCTGAGCACGTCCAGCTGCTGACGCTGATGCGGCGCGTTACCGCTGAGGTAGATGTTCGAGTAGCCGCGCTCTTTCTGCAGCGCGTGCACCAGCTGGCTGATGCGGGTGACCAGTTCGCAGGTGCGCGCCAAGTCTTCCAGGCCGAGCAGTTCGCTGCGCCGGGACGCCAGCATGAAGCGCAGGGTCGCAGGCATTTTCCGTCCGTGCATGGGCGGCACCTCCGCGGGTTGACGCGCAGGTTCCTGCAAGATGCAGTCCAGTAAGCCCGGCGCGTATCCGTGCTGCGGCGTTTGCGCCTATAATGTGCCCCTTTTCGCCCACGATCAGCGGAGCTGTTGATGTCCGAACGTACGGCTTACGTAGAGCGCAACACCCTGGAAACCCAGGTCAAGGTCACCATCAATCTGGATGGCACCGGCAAGGCGCGCTTCGCCATCGGCGTGCCCTTCCTGGAGCACATGCTCGACCAGATCGCCCGTCACGGGCTGATCGACCTGGATATCGAGTGCAACGGCGACCTGCACATCGATGACCACCACACCGTGGAGGACGTCGGCATCACCCTCGGCCAGGCCTTCACCAAAGCCATCGGCGACAAGAAGGGCATGACCCGCTACGGGCATTCCTACGTGCCGCTGGACGAGGCGCTGTCGCGGGTGGTGATCGACTTCTCCGGGCGCCCGGGACTGACCATGAACGTGCCCTACACTCGCGCGGTGGTCGGCAAGTTCGACGTCGACCTGTTCCAGGAATTCTTCCAGGGCTTCGTCAATCACGCCCTGGTGACTCTGCACATCGACAACCTGCGCGGTATCAACACCCACCACCAGATCGAAACCGTGTTCAAGGCCTTCGGCCGCGCGCTGCGCATGGCTGTCGAACTCGATCCGCGCATGGCCGGGCAGATGCCGTCCACCAAAGGGTGCCTGTAATGCAGACCGTTGCCGTCATCGACTACGGCATGGGCAATCTGCATTCGGTAGCCAAGGCGCTGGAGCACGTCGGCGCTGGCCGCGTGCTGATCACCAGCGATGCGCAGGTCATCCGTGAGGCCGACCGCGTGGTGTTTCCCGGCGTCGGCGCGATTCGCGACTGCATGGCCGAGATCCGCCGGCTGGGCTTCGACGAGCTGGTTCGCGAAGTCAGTCAGGATCGCCCGTTCCTCGGTATCTGCGTCGGCATGCAGGCGCTGATGGAGCGCAGCGAGGAGAACGATGGCGTCGATTGCATCGGCCTGTTCCCCGGCCAGGTGCGCTTCTTCGGCAAGGACCTGCACGAGGACGGCGAGCACCTGAAGGTGCCGCACATGGGCTGGAACGAGGTCAAGCAGGTGGTCGACCACCCGCTCTGGCACGCGATTCCGGACAATGGGCGCTTCTACTTCGTGCACAGCTACTACATCGAGGCCGGCAATCCGCGGCAGGTGGTCGGTCGCGGCCATTACGGCAACGACTTCGCCGCCGCGCTGGCCGATGGCTCGCGCTTCGCCGTGCAGTTCCACCCGGAAAAGAGCCACACCCACGGCCTGCAGCTGCTGCAGAACTTCGCCGCCTGGGATGGTCGCTGGTAATGAGCAGGGCCAAGTTCAAGCCGCCGGTCCTGACGCTGGATGCCGCTCAGGAGCAGGCGGCGCAACAGATCATCAAGCGCTTTCTGGAAGAGCGGTTCGAACTCGAGCTGGGCTCGTTCGAGGCGCAGGAAGTGCTCGATCTGTTCGCCCGGGAAATCGCACCGCTGTATTACAACAAGGCGATCTTCGACGTGCAGAGCCACCTTAAGGAACGGTTCGAGAGCATCGAAAGCGACTTGTGGGCGCTCGAGAAGAGCTGACCCTTAACCGACACTTGATTTGAACAGGTTCAAGCCATGCTGATTATCCCCGCTATCGATCTCAAGGACGGCGCCTGCGTGCGTCTGCGCCAGGGCCTGATGGACGATGCTACGGTGTTTTCCGACGACCCGGTGGCCATGGCCGCCAAGTGGGTCGAGGCCGGTTGCCGTCGTCTGCACCTGGTCGACCTCAACGGCGCCTTCGAAGGCCAGCCGGTCAACGGCGAGGTGGTCACTGCCATCGCCAAGCGCTACCCGGACCTGCCGATCCAGATCGGTGGCGGCATCCGCACCCTGGAAACCATCGAGCACTACGTGCGCGCCGGCGTCAGCTACGTGATCATCGGCACCAAGGCGGTCAAAGAGCCGGAGTTCGTTACCGAGGCCTGCCGCGCCTTCCCGGGCAAGGTCATCGTCGGCCTGGATGCGAAGGACGGCTTTGTCGCCACCGATGGCTGGGCGGAAGTCTCCAGCGTGCAGGCGGTCGATCTGGCTCGCCGCTTCGAGGCCGATGGCGTCTCGGCGATCGTCTACACCGACATCGCCAAGGACGGCATGATGCAGGGCTGCAACGTCGAGGCCACCGTGGCCCTGGCCAATGCCAGCCGCATCCCGGTGATCGCTTCTGGTGGCATTCACAACATCGGCGATATCCAGAAGTTGCTCGACACCAACACCCGCGGGATCGTCGGCGCCATCACCGGCCGGGCAATCTACGAAGGCACGCTGGATGTGGCCGAGGCGCAGGCGCTCTGCGACCTGAAGTACAAGGACGAGTGATTCGCTGATCTGCGGTGGATCGGTGCAGCGTGATCCACCCTACACGCTACTTGCAGCTTGAAGCCTGCGGCTTGAAGAAGCTGCTTTCGGAGAAAGCCATGGCCCTGGCCAAACGCATCATTCCCTGCCTCGACGTGGACAACGGCCGCGTGGTCAAGGGCGTCCAGTTCGAGAACATCCGCGATGCCGGCGACCCGGTGGAAATCGCCCGCCGCTACGACGAGCAGGGCGCCGACGAGATCACCTTCCTAGACATCACCGCCAGTGTCGACAACCGCGATACCACGCTGCACACCGTCGAGCGCATGGCCAGCCAGGTATTCATCCCGCTGACCGTCGGTGGTGGGGTCAGGACCGTGCAGGACATCCGCAACCTGCTCAATGCCGGCGCCGACAAGGTCTCGATCAACACCGCCGCGGTGTTCAACCCGGAGTTCGTCGGCGAGGCCGCCGATCGCTTCGGCTCGCAATGCATCGTCGTCGCCATAGATGCGAAGAAGGTTTCCGCTCCGGGCGAGCCGGACCGCTGGGAAATATTCACCCATGGCGGGCGCAAGCCCACTGGGCTGGATGCGGTGGCCTGGGCGAAGAAGATGGAAGACCTGGGCGCTGGCGAGATCCTGCTGACCAGCATGGACCAGGACGGCGTGAAGAGCGGCTACGATCTCGGCGTCACACGCGCCATCAGCGAAGCGCTGTGCATCCCGGTGATCGCCTCCGGTGGCGTCGGCAATCTGCAGCACCTGGCCGATGGCATCCTCGAAGGCAAGGCCGATGCAGTGCTGGCCGCGAGCATCTTCCACTTCGGCGAATACACCATTCCGGAAGCCAAGGCCTACCTGGCCGCCCGCGGCATCGTGATGCGTTGATCTCAACGTGCAGCTGAACAAGGCTTAATGCCCATATAAGGACATGTCCGCGGCTGTTGCGGACAAACAATCAGGAGATTTCACACATGCTCAAGACCATCGCTTCCCTCGCCGCTGCGGCGCTGCTGTTCGGCGCCACGCTGGCCCATGCGCAAGCGCCGGTGAAGATCGACCTGCTGACAGAGAACTTCCCGCCTTACAACATGGCGGACGATGGCAAGAACTTCGCCCGCGACGAGCACATCACCGGTATTGCGGTGGATATCGTGCGCGAGATGTTCAAGCGCGCCGGCATCGATTACAGCCTGACGCTGCGCTTTCCCTGGGAGCGCATCTACGGCATGGCGCTGGAGCAAGCCAACTACGGTGTATTCGTCACGGCACGCCTGCCTGAGCGTGAAGAGCTGTTCAAGTGGGTTGGCCCGATCGGTCCGGATGATTGGGTATTGCTGGCTCGCGGCGACAGCCCGATCAACCTGACCAGCCTGGAACAGGCCAGCCAGTACAGCGTGGGCGCCTACAAGGGCGACGCCATCGCTGAGCATCTGGACGGTCAGGGCCTGAAGCCGGTGCTTGCCCTGCGCGATCAGGAGAACGTAAAGAAGCTGATCGACGGCAAGATCGACCTGTGGGCCACCGGCGACCCCGCCGGCCGTTACCTGGCGCGTCTGGAAGGCGTAACAGGGCTCAAGCGCGTGTTGCGCTTCGACAATGCGGAGCTGTATCTGGCGCTGAACAAGCAGGTCACCGACGAAACCGTGCAGAAGCTGCAAAAGGCGCTCGACCAGATGCGCAGCGAAGGCGTCATCGACGCGATCAACGCACGCTACCTCTGACCCCTTCGCTCAGCGCGCCTTGCGTTGAGCGTAATGTAATGGCGGCGCGCCAGTAGGGTGCGCCGGCCATCCCTCCCGCGCCGTTCTGGCGCGTCCATCGTTCCCTCTGTATCGCGCTTTCTGGGCTACGCTGCTGCAGCGCTGTGCTGGTTCGCATCTTGCTTTCGACCGGTTCGGCCATGATCCGCGGAGGGCGGGTCGAGGAATCCAGAACGAAGGGACGAGCCATGCTTAGAAGAATCCTTGCCACCATCGCACTGCTGCTTTGCGCCCAGGCGCACGCCGAGCTGGCTGACGACTACCGCGTCGTGCTGCTGACCGAAAACTTTCCACCATTCAACATGGCCGAGGACGGCAAGAACTACGCAGCCGATGCGAAGATCCACGGCATCAATGCCGACATCGTGCGTGAGATGTTTCGCCGCGCGAAGATCCGTTATGAGCTGAGCCTGCGTTTTCCCTGGGATCGCATCTATAAACAGGTACTTGAGCAGCCTGACCAGGGACTCTTTTCCACTACCTTCACCGCCGAGCGTGAGCCCCAGTTCAAGTGGGTCGGCCCGCTGGCGAGCATCAGCTGGGTTCTGCTCGCGCCAGCTGACAGCCCGTTGCGCCTGTCCGGACTGGACGAAGCGCGCAACCTGCGCATCGGTGCCTACAAGAACGATGCGGTGAGCCAGCATCTGGAGAGCAAGGGCCTGGCGCCGATCAACTCGCTGCGCGACCAGGAGAACGTCGGCAAACTGCTCAAGGGACAGATCGACGTCTGGGCGACAGCCGATCCGGTGGGACCCTATCTGGCCAAGCAGGAAGGCGTGACTGGCCTGAAGCCGGTGCTGCGTTTCAATGAAGCGCGATTGTTCCTAGCGCTCAACCGCGCGACGCCGGACGAAGTGGTCGAGCGCCTGCAGGGAGCGTTGGATGCGATGCGTGCTGACGGCACGGTGGATGCGATGTTGCGCCGCTATCTCTGACTCATCGATAGATGCCGCCGCGCCCATGTGCGGCCATTGCGCGGTTGCTGCGCGTGGCGATCATCTGCCCGATATCGACCCATTCGATGCCCTGCGCTGCCAGGCGTGGCAGTTCACGCTCCAGCACGGTAAGGGTGCTTTCATGGGGATGGCCGATGATGACGACCGAGCCCTGCTTGCGGGCCAGCGCGATCGCGGCGCGGAAGCGTTCCGCCACGGCCGCTGGCGATGGGTCGTCATCCAGAAAGATATCCCGGGACAGGCTGGCCAGCGCCGTGCGCTGGGCACTGGCGGCGGCTACGGTGCGTGGGCTGGTGCGGCTGTCGAGGAAGAACAGGTGGCGGCGCTGCAGCTCACCCATCAGCCAGGTCATGGGCTGCGGCTGATCGGTCATCGCACTACCCATGTGGTTGTTCAGCCCGCTGACATGCGGAACGGCTGCCAAGGCTGCATCGAGGCGGCGTGCCAGTTCGTCATGGGGAAGCTGTGGATGCCAAGCGAAGCGCCCTTGGGCAGGTGCCATCGGCATGTGCAGCATGACGGTCTTGCCCGCGCGATGGGCCTGCTCGGCCAGCGCGGCTGCGTGGCGGGTGTCCGGCAGGATCGCCAATGCCACCGGGCCCGGCAGCTGCAGCACGCGTTGATCGCGTGCCGGGTTCTGCCCGAGGTCATCGATGATTAGGGTAAGCCTGGGCCGCGGCGCATGCTCCGCTGTGGCTGCGGGCTCGTCGGCATAAAGCGCCTGGCTGGCGAGTATCACCAGCAGCGCCAGGCCTGCCGCCCAGCCGGCCATTTTCACTGGCCGCGGGTGAGGTTCAGCCCTTTGAGCAGGTTCAGCGCCTGGCCGAGTTGGTAGTCGTCGTCCTGCGGGCGAGGCGAGTCGCTGGCGATCTGCGTCGCGGTGGGACGGTCCGGCCCACCGTTGCCGTTGCCCAAGTGCCCGGCCAGGTCCGCTTCACGAAAGCCATCGGCGGCCTGTTCGCGGGTCAGCTTGGCGCGCTCGACCTTGATGTCCGGCTCGATGCCCTGCGCCTGGATCGAACGCCCACTGGGGGTGTAATAGAGCGCGGTGGTGAGCTTGAGGGCGCGATCATTGTTAAGCGGCAGCACGGTTTGTACCGAACCTTTGCCGAAGCTGTCGGTGCCCATTACCACGCCGCGTTTGTGGTCCTGCAGTGCACCGGCAACGATCTCGGATGCCGAAGCGCTACCGCCGTTGATCAGCACAACCAGTGGCACGCCTTCGCTTGCATCGCCCGGGTCGGCATTGAAGCGCAGCTCGGAATTGGCGATACGCCCTTTGGTGTAAACGATCAGGCCCTTGGTGAGGAAGTGGTCGGAAATTTCCACCGCGGCCTGCAGAACCCCGCCGGGATTGTTGCGCAGGTCGAGGACCAGGCCGTTCAGCTTCTTGCCCTCGTTATCCTTCTTCAGCTTGGCCAGGGCCTTGCCCACTTCCTCGCCGGAGTTGACCTGAAACTGGGTGACACGCAGATAGCCGTAACCCGGCTCCAGCAGTTGGCTGCGCACGCTGCGTACCTTGATGATCGCGCGGGTCAGCTTCACGTCGAACGGCTGGCCGCCCTCGCGCACCAGGGTCAGATTGATGCTGCTGCCCGGTTTGCCGCGCATCTTGGCGATGGCGTCCATCATCGACAGGCCCTTGGTCGGCTGGCCGTCGATTTTGACGATCAGGTCGCCGGCTTCGATGCCGGCCTTGGAGGCCGGGGTATCGTCGATCGGCGAGACGACCTTGATGAAGCCGTCCTCCATACCCACCTCGATGCCCAGGCCGCCGAATTCGCCGCTGGTGCTTTCCTGCAGTTCGGCGAATGCCTCGGGTTCCAGGTACGCGGAGTGGGGATCGAGGTTGCTGAGCATGCCCTTGATGGCATTCTCAAGCAGCGTCTTGTCATCCACTGGCTCGACATAGGCGGCCTTGATGCGATCCAGTACCTCGGCAAAGGTGCGCAGCTCTTCCAGTGGCAGGGGAGCCTTAGCGCTTGGCGCCGCCGTCTCCGCCGGTGGCTGCTGGGCCCAGGCGCCGCCTTGCATGCCTAGCAGGACGGCCAGGGCGAGCATGGATGGGCGGGCAAAACGGCGCAGGTGCAACATGTCGAACTCCAGTTATGAGAGGGCGCGCTTGGCGACACGGGCGGCTCGGTATGACCGAACGCCGCTGCTCGCTAGCCTTGCGCGCGACACCATTGGGCAGGGTCGCTGGGGCGGCCCTGCTGCCGAATGGCGAAATACAGTGCGGCAGTTTCCTGGCCGCCGCTGGTGCCTACCGTGGCAATCGGGTCGCCGGCCTTGACGATGTCGCCGGCGTCACGCAGCAAGCTCTGGTTGTGACCATACAGGCTCAGATAGCCATTGCCATGGTCGAGAATCACAAGCAGGCCGGCGCCACGTAGCCAGTCGGCGAATACTACCCGTCCACCATGGACGGCGCGGACCTGAGTGCCGACGCTGGCGCCGATCAGAACGCCGTCCCACTTGGTTCGAGCGTCGCCGCCGCGCGGAGTGCCGTAGCGGGCGACGAGACGTCCGTCGACTGGCCAGGGCAACTTGCCCTTGGCCTGGGAGAACGGCCCGCCGAAGTTGCCGCCGGCGCTGGACACCGTAGGTCCGCTTGGTGCCGGTGCTGCGCCCGCTGCCTGGCGTTGCTGCTCTCGCTGGCGCTCGGCTAGCAGCGCGCGTTGTCGCGCTTCCTCGGCTTCACGGGCCTGGCGGGCCAGGGTTTCCTCGATGGTTTTGAGCACGCGCTCGAACTGGGCCTGCTCCTGGCGGCGTGCCTGCAGCTTCTGCTCGCGGCTGGACAGGTCGCTGTTGAGCTTGGCGAGCGCCTGTTGACGTTCCTTGCGCACCTCGGCGAGCTGGTCGCGACGCTCGAGCAAGCCATTCTTCTTTTCTGCCAGAACGGTTTGCTCGGTCTCGATATCGGCCTCGACATTGGCCAGCTGCCGCAACGTTTCGTTGAAGCTGTCTAGCTGCTCGAGCCGTGCCTTGTTCAGGTAGTCGTAATAGGTGATGGTGCGGCTGAATTTTTCTGGATTCTGCTGGTTGAGCAGCAGTTTGAGGTACTCCTGGCGACCGTTCTGGTAGGCGGCTCTGGCCTGCAGGCCGATCAGGCGCTGCTGTTCCAGGCGTGCGCCTTCGAGGGTGGTCTTCTCCTCGTTGAGGCGTTCCAGTTCCGCCTCGCTGCGGTCGATTTCCTGCTGCAGGGTGTCGACCTGTTTCTCCAGCTGCCCCATCTCGCTTTCAGTGGTTTGCAGCTGCTTTTGAACGCCGGATTTCTGTTGCTCGATCTGCTTGAGCAGCTTCTGTAGTTCATTGATGTCCTGGCGGGCAGCTTCGATCTGCTGCCGCGTTGCGGCACGATCGTCCGCCACTGCAGGACCGAGCAGGCAGAGGAAGGCGAGGGCAAGAAAAGTACGAGGCATTGGAGGGCGTCAACCGAGCGTTATGACCGGCGTAGTATGCCTAAAAAGCAAGCTGGAAGCTTGAAGCCTGTAGCGGGAAACGGAGGCTGGCGCCATCCGCTTCCCCCCTTGGAGCAATCAGTTCAGCTCGATGATCGAGCGGCCGGTCATCTCTGCCGGCACCGGCATGCCAAGCAGAGTCAGCATGGTCGGTGCGACATCCGCCAGCACGCCGCCCTGGCGGATAGAGACGTGGCGCTTGCCGATATAGATGAACGGCACCGGCTCGCAGGTATGTGCGGTGTGCGCCTGACCGGTCATGGCGTCTTCCATCTGCTCGACGTTGCCGTGGTCGGCGGTCAGCAGCGCCTCGCCACCGACCTTGTCCAATGCCTCGACGATACGTCCGACGCAGCTGTCCAGGCACTCCACGGCCTTGACCGCGGCATCGAACACACCGGTATGGCCGACCATGTCGCCGTTGGCGTAGTTGACGATGATGACGTCATAACGCTGGTTTTCGATGGCATCGACGATGCGGTCGGTGACCTCGGGAGCGCTCATCTCCGGTTTCAGGTCGTAAGTCGCGACCTGTGGAGACGGAATCAGAATGCGTTCCTCGCCGGGGAAGGGCTCTTCGCGACCGCCGGAGAAGAAGAAGGTGACGTGGGCATACTTCTCCGTTTCGGCGATACGCAGCTGGGTCTTGCCGTTGTTCGCCAGGTATTCGCCAAGCACGTTGGTCAGCGCTTCCGGGGCGAAGGCTGCTGGTGCGGGAATGCTCGCTGCGTACTGAGTGAGCATGACGAACTCAGCCAATTGCGGTACACGGGCACGCTGGAACTCGCTGAAGCCGGGTTCGACGAAGCAACGAGTCAACTCGCGAGCACGGTCGGCGCGGAAATTCATGAATACCACCGCATCGCCATCTTCGACGCGCACCGGCTCGCCGATGGTGGTGGCTTTGACGAATTCGTCGCTTTCACCGCGCTCATAGGCTGCTATCAGGCCGTCTACGGCGTAGTCGGAGCGGTACTGGGCCTTGCCCTCGGCGATCAACTCATAGGCCTGCTGCACGCGGTCCCAGCGATTGTCACGGTCCATGGCGAAGTAACGGCCGATCAGGCTGGCGATACGGCCCTTGCCAAGGCGGGTGAAGGTGGCCTGGAGCAGCTCGATAGAGTGCTGTGCGCTCTTCGGCGGGGTGTCGCGACCATCGAGGAAGGCATGCAGGTAGATTTTCTCGGCGCCGCGCTGGGCGGCCAGTTCGGCCATGGCGACCAGGTGGTCCTGATGGCTATGCACGCCGCCATCGGAGAGCAGGCCGAGGATATGCACTGCCTTGCCGGCAGTTGCGGCCTTGTCGACGGCGGCGCAGATGGTGGGGTTGGCGAAGAAGTCGCCGTCGCGAATCGCCTTGGTCACACGGGTGAAGTCCTGATACACCACCCGGCCGGCACCCAGGTTCATGTGGCCGACCTCGGAGTTGCCCATCTGCCCGTCCGGCAGGCCGACGTCCATGCCGCTGCCGGAGATCAGTCCGTGCGGCTGGCTGGCCAGCAGACGATCATAGACCGGCTTGCGGGCGGCGTGAATGGCGTTGAACTCGGGATTGTCGCTGTGCCCGAAGCCATCGAGAATGATCAGTACCAGGGGTTTGGGCACGGCATTAGGTGCGACGGGCATGCTTTCAGGCTCCTTGCGCAGGGCGGAAAAGGGCGGCCAGTCTACTGGCTGACCAGGACGAGGTCACGATTCATCAGGGTTCAGCCGGTAGGAGGGCGTGTGTATACTGGCCCGCATTTTATCGTCCGGGTACCCGTTGATGCTCGCTAACCTGATTGAATTTGTCTCTAACCACTATGTACTCAGCAGCCTGTTCGTGGTGCTGTTGATCCTTCTGTTCATCACCGAGACACGCAAGGGTGGTAAGAGCCTGAGCAACCGCGAACTGACGGCACTGGTCAACAGTGACGAGGGCGTGGTGTTGGACGTGCGCGCCAAGAAGGAGTTCGATGCCGGTCATATCGTTGATGCATTGAACATTCCCTACGAGAAGCTGGTCAGCCGCACAGGCGAGCTGGAAAAGCACAAGGCCAAGACCATTATCGTGGTCGATGCCATGGGGCAGCACGCCGGAACGGCCTGCCGTGAGCTGCAGAAGGCAGGCTTCACCGCCGCCAAGCTGTCGGGAGGGATTTCCAGCTGGCGCGGCGACAATCTGCCAGTGGTCAAGTAATCATGCCCAACGTCGTCATCTATACCACCGCCTGGTGTCCTTTCTGCATTCGCGCCAAGGCGCTGCTCGATCGCAAGGGCGTCGTCTACGAGGAAATTCCCGTGGATGGCAATTCATCCCTGCGCGCCGAGATGGCCAGCAAGGCCGGGCGCACGTCCGTACCCCAGATATGGATTGGCGATCAGCACGTCGGCGGTTGTGATGAGCTGCATGCTCTGGAGCGCAGTGGACGTCTCGATCCGATGCTGCAGGCCTGAGTGCCGGCGCGGGGCCGCTAACAAATCAAACGACACGCACAAAGAAGGTTGCAGAAATGACCGAACAAGCTAACAACGGCGGCGCAGCATCGCAGACCGAGCAGGGCGCGCAATTCTCCCTGCAGCGCATCTACGTCCGCGACCTGTCCTTCGAAGCGCCGAAGAGCCCGGAAATTTTCCGTCAGGAATGGAATCCGAGTGTCGCGCTGGACCTGAATACCAAGCAAAAGGCGCTGGAGGGTGACTTCCACGAGGTGGTGCTGACCTTGTCAGTTACCGTGAAGACCGGCGAAGAAGTTGCCTTCATCGCAGAAGTCCAGCAAGCCGGGATCTTCTTGATCAAAGGCCTCGAAGCCGCCGCCATGAGCCACACCCTTGGCGCGTTCTGCCCGAACATCCTCTTCCCCTACGCCCGTGAAGCGCTGGACAGCCTGGTGACCCGCGGCTCGTTCCCGGCGCTGATGCTGGCTCCGGTGAATTTCGACGCACTCTACGCTCAGGAAATGACGCGTATGCAGAGCGCCGGCGAAGCACCCAGCACCGCTCACTGATCCGGCTGCTGACTGCACAGGAAGCGGCCTACCGTTTCCTGCGCATCCTTCGGTGCGTCAGCGCACCTGCACGACCAGCTTGCCTACCGCCTTGCGCTGTCCCAGCGTAGCGATGGCTTTGCCTGTGTCTTGCAAAGCGAAACGTTGCGAAACCAGCGGCTTGAGCTTGCCTTCGGCATGCCAGGCGAACAGCTGGCGGAAGTTCGCGGCGTTGTCCTGCGGTTGGCGCTGAGCAAAGGCGCCCCAGAACACGCCTATCAGCGCGGCGCCCTTGAGCAGGGGTAAATTTGCCGGCAGCGCCGGAATATCCCCGCCCGCGGCAAATCCCACCACCAGCATGCGGCCGTTCCAGGCGATGCTGCGGAAGGCTTCTTCGAAAAACTTGCCGCCTACCGGATCGTAGATCACATCCACGCCCTGGCCACCGGTGAGTTCCTTCAGGCGCTCTCGCAGGCTGCCTTCGTTGTAGTTGATCAGCTCGTCAGCGCCGGCATTTCTCGCCACATCCAGCTTCTCGGCGCTGGAGGCTGCGGCGATGACGCGCGCGCCCATGGCCTTGCCGATCTCTACCGCAGCCAGGCCGACACCGCCGGATGCACCTAGCACCAGCAGAGTTTCTCCTGGCTGCAGGTTGGCGCGCTGCTTCAGTGCATGCATGGAGGTGCCGTAGGTCATGCTGAAGGCTGCTGCAGTGTCGAAGTCCATGCTCGGTGGCATCGGCAGGGCATTGCTGCCGGCGACGGCGACCTGCTCGGCGAAGCTGCCCCAGCCAGTCAGTGCCATGACTCGGTCACCCACCTTGATGTGGCTGACCTTCTCGCCGACTGCGGCGACTACGCCGGCCGCCTCGCCACCGGGCGAAAATGGGAACGGTGGCTTGAACTGATATTTTCCCTCGATCATTAGGGTGTCTGGGAAATTAACCCCGGCGGCATGCACATCGAGCAAGATTTCGCTCGGCTTGAGCTGCGGGGAAGGGGCATCTTCGATAACCAGGCTTTCCGGCGGACCGAAGCTTTTGCACAGAACGGCTTTCATCGCTTTTCCTTGTTCGACTGGTCGGGCGTTTGGTGCCCGACGATGGATGGCTCGACTGCTCGGGACTATCCAGTCTAGAAGCGCTGCGCAGCGAGGCAATCAGCATCGTTCGCTGTAATGGCAGCGTATAAGTGGCGGGCGGTTGCGTGATTGGCTTGGGTGCGCTGCAGCTACTGGTTATGCTGACGCAGGTTTCTCTTGGAGCAGTGCCCGTGAAGTATTTGATCGCCCTGTTTTTTGGCTTCGTCGTTGCTGGGCCGGCCGTCGCGCAAGACTCGCCCGGCGAGACGGTACCTCAGGCGCTTTATTACACCTTGGTCCCGGCCATGGTCGGTAACTATGGTTCCGGCGAGCGGCTGAAGTACTACAAGGCCGACGTCGCGCTGCGCATCTCCAGCAAGGAAGTGGAGGACAGGGTCAAGCACCACGAGCCGCTGATTCGCCATCAGCTGGTGATGCTCTTTTCCGAACAGACCGATGAGACGCTGGGTGGCCCGGAAGCCAAGGAACAGCTACGCCAAGAAGCGTTGAGGCAGGTGCGCGAAGTGCTCGAGCAGGAAGAAGGCGCGCCGCTGATCGATGATCTGTTGTTCAACAACCTGATTATCCAGTAGCTCACCGCATTGCCAGAATCGACTGCCATTCCTCGTCGCTCACCGGCATTACCGATAGGCGGCTGCCTTTCTTCACCAGCGCCAGCCCTTCCAGTGCTGGTTCTGCTTTCAGGCGTGCTAGTTTCACTGGCGTCGGGAAGGCTTCCACGAATTCGACATCTACCGCGCTCCACGGATTGGCCTCGCTGTTGGCCTTGGCATCGTGATAAGGGCTGGCAGGGTCGAGCGCAGTTGAATCGGGATAGGCGCTACGGATGATACGACCGATTCCGGCAATGCCGGGCTCGGCGCAACTGGAGTGATAGAAGTAGAAATGATCGCCCTGTTGCATCTGTCGCATGAAGTTTCGCGCCTGATAGTTGCGTACGCCGTCCCAGCGTCCTTGCCCCAGTTTTTTCAGATGCTGGATGGAAAATTCATCCGGTTCAGACTTCATAAGCCAGTAAGGCATGAACATTGCTCTCTGTCAGGCGGTTCGATCAGACCATGATGGCAAAATCTCCGACAGTCGGCTGCAATACCTGTTTGCGCGGTGCCGATGCTTCACGGAAAATGCCGCGGCTGTAAGGTGGCCTATCGAGTCCTAGAACGATAAATCACACTGACTCGACGCAAGCATTTCGCCTGGTAGGGGGAGGCGAACACAAATGAAACGTAAGCCCGATATTCTGTGGATTTTGGTCTTCATCTTTGGTCTGGGTGTAGTCACTACTGGCTATACGCAGAGCCTGTGGGAGCAAGCTGACGGCGCCGCCGGCATGGCTCCGATCATTCAGGTGCAGCAGGCCCAGCAACGATGAGCAGGTGCCGCAAGGACGCGGCCTTCAATTATCCGATGTTCCAGCCTCGGTCCGTAACCGTACCCTGAAGCGGTACATCCCAGCTTTCCAGCGGCAGTCGATCAACTCTCTGACACTCGTGAGCCAGTCCCAATAGTGTCGGTTTGTGACTTTTTTTGCGCATGGCGCGATACGCCAGGCTGCGATCATAGAAGCCGCCGCCCATGCCCAGCCGCCCCCCATTGCCATCGAAGCCCACCAGCGGCATCAGCAGCAGATCGAGCGTCCAGACCTGGCGTTGCCGGGCGCTACGGATGACTGGTTCGAAAATGCCGAACCGGTTTCGGCGCAGTTTTTCTCCCGGCTCAATGCGCTGGAATACCATGCGCGTGCGCGGCCAGGGGTTCAGTACTGGAAGATAAGTCGCTTTACCGCAGCGCTGAGCAGCACGCAGGAGCGGGCGCGGATCTATTTCGCCATCGTTGGGCAGATACAGAGCGATATGCCGAGCACGACGAAACACGGGGTGATGAGCCAGATGCCGATAAAGATGGCGCGCCGCCAGGCGTTGCTGGGCGGGGGTGAGCTGGCGCCTGGCTTGGCGCAGCTTGCGACGTAGCGCTGGCCGTGTCAGGCCCTCGGCTACGATCATCTGAAATGGCTCCCCAGCATGCCGCTGCCAGCGTAGGCCCTTGAACCCGAGAGTTCAAGGTGGCGACTACAGAGTACCTTAAGGCTTTCCGTCAGGCGGACATGCACACCGGCACCACGTGTAGCCTCCATTGTGTTGCTTATCGGGAGAGGGTCATCGCCGACTGGCGAACATGCCAGGGAGTTGGGCGGATTATACCTCAATATGCGAACCGTTCATCAGTTGCTGGATGGGTTTGGATCGGTGGCCAGGGCACTGTCGACTCGCTCAAGCAGCATGCGCACGTGTTCGCGGGCGCTATTTGCCTCGGCATCCAGGCGATCATGCTTGTGCAGCAGTTCGTGGGTGATGTTCAGCGCTGCCATCACCGCAACACGATCGGCACCGATGACTTTTCCGCTGCTGCGGATCTCGCGCATCTTGCGGTCCAGGTAGCGGGCCGCGCCTTCCAGATTGCTGCGTTCCTCTGACGGACAGGCGATGCAATATTCCTTGTCCATGATGTGTACGGTAACGGTGTTCGGCTGGGTCATGAGTCCTGCTCCAGGGCTTTCAGGCGCGAAATCATCGATTCGACCTTCAAACGGGCCATTTCGTTCTTTTCGATCAGATGAGCGCGCTCTTCACGCCAGCTTCGCTCGTTGGCCAGCAGCAAATGGTTCTGCGCCTTGAGCTGCTCGATACGCTGAATCAGCTGCTCCAGTTTGGTGGTCAGCGCTTTCAGATCGGCGTCTTCCATGGGATTCCTGTTGAGGCACTGTGAAGACGGAGGCGATGCCCGGGGGCTTCGATGGTCTTGTCGCGGCCGCCGGTGCTAGGATACGAAGCCTTCATTCTAGTCATTGCGCCACCGTGCGCCTAGCCGCCATGTCCATTCAGAATTCCCCGTATGCCGCTTTTGCCACACTTCTGGCAGGCACCCCGCAAACCGTTTCCCCCGCCGAGTTGCACGGCCTGCTGCTCGGGCGCAGTTGCGCCGGCGCCGGCTTCGATGTTGAGCCTTGGCTGATCGACGCTTCAGACCTGCTCGGCGAACCGCCGCAGGACAATATACGTCAGGCATTGATTGGCCTGCAGGAGATGGTCAAAGGCGAGCTCGCCGGGGACGACATTGCCGTCGTCCTGTTGCTACCCAGCGACGACGCGCCATTGAGCGAGCGCGCCATTGCGCTGGGCCAATGGTGCCAGGGCTTTCTCGCCGGCTTCGGCCTGACCGCCGGTGACCGCGCACTGAGCAGCGAATCCATGGAAGTGTTGCAGGATCTCTCCGCCATCGCGCTGATTCAGGATTCGCTGGAAGAGTCTGAGGACGGCGAGACCGATTACATGGAGGTGATGGAATATCTGCGTGTAGCGCCACTGTTGCTGTTCACCGAGTGCGCCAAGCCGATACCTGCCGCGCCTAAACCCTCCCTGCATTGAGGAAAGCTCTCCGCCCATGACTCGCATCCCGAAATCGGAATACGCCCGTCGGCGCAAGGCGCTGATGGAGCAGATGGAACCCAACAGCATCGCCATTCTGCCGGCCGCGCCGATGTACATCCGCAACCGCGATGTCGAGCATGTCTACCGTCAGGACAGTGACTTCCAGTACCTCTGCGGCTTTCCCGAGCCGGAGGCGGTGATCGCGCTGATTCCCGGTCGCGAGCACGGCGAATACGTCCTGTTCTGCCGTGAGCGTGACCCTGAGCGCGAACTTTGGGATGGCCTGCGCGCCGGGCAGGATGGCGCCATCAAGGAATACGGTGCCGACGATGCGTTTCCCATCGGAGACATCGACGACATTCTCCCTGGGCTGATCGAGGGCCGGGATCGTGTGTACTACGCCATTGGTACTAACGAAGCTTTCGATCATCGACTGATGGAGTGGATCAAGACCATCCGCGCCAAGGCCCGCCAGGGCGCACAGCCGCCCAGCGAATTCGTCGCGCTCGATCACCTGCTGCACGACATGCGCCTGTTCAAGTCGGGCAACGAGGTGAAGGTGATGAAGCACGCGGCAGAGATTTCCGCCCGTGCGCACATTCGCGCCATGCAGGCCAGCCGTTCCGGCCTGTTCGAATACCACCTGGAAGCCGAACTGGATTACGAGTTCCGCAAGGGCGGCGCGAAAATGCCGGCTTACGGCTCGATCGTCGCCGCGGGGCGCAACGCCTGCATCCTGCACTACCGTGAAAACGATGCGCCGTTGAAAGATGGCGATCTGGTGCTGATCGATGCCGGTTGCGAGATCGATTGCTACGCCAGCGACATCACCCGCACCTTCCCGGTCAACGGACGCTTCTCACCCGAGCAGAAGGCCATTTACGAACTGGTGCTGGCCGCCAATGAAGAGGCCTTCAAGCACATCGCACCTGGCAGGCACTGGAACGAGGCGCACGAGGCCACGGTCCGGGTTATCACCGCAGGGCTGGTGGAGCTGGGGCTGTTGCAAGGTGAAGTCGACGAGCTGATCGCCAGCGAAGCCTACAAGGCGTTCTACATGCACCGCGCCGGCCACTGGCTTGGCATGGATGTGCACGACGTCGGGGATTACAAGATCGGTGGCGAGTGGCGCGTGCTCGAGCCGGGCATGGCGATGACCGTCGAGCCGGGCATCTATATCGCCGTGGACAATCAGAACGTGGCGAAGAAGTGGCGCGGCATTGGCGTGCGCATCGAGGACGATGTAGTGGTCACCCGTACCGGTTGCGAAATTCTTACCGGCGGTGTGCCGAAAAGCGTCGCCGAGATCGAGGCCCTGATGGCCGCCACTCGCGAGCAGGTCGCCTGACATGCAAAGCCTGGCGATCATCGGTGGTGGGTTGGTCGGCGCCAGTCTTGCGTTGGCCCTGCAGGATGGCGCGCGTGCGCGTGGCTGGCAGATTCACCTGATCGAGCCGTTTGAGCCGGGCCACGAATACCAGCCAAGCTATGATGCGCGCTCAACGGCGTTATCCTACGGCACCCGGCTGATCTATCAGCGTCTTGGCTTGTGGGAACGGATTGCCGAGCGTGCAGAGCCGATCCTGCGCATCCATGTATCCGAGCGTGGCCGCTTCGGTGCTGCGCGGCTCGATTGCACTGCCGAAGGCGTCGAGGCGCTGGGCTATGTCGTAGAGAACGCCTGGATCGGGCATTGCCTGTGGCAGGCGCTGGATGACGAGGTGGTGATTCGCCACTGCCCAGCCGAGGTCGAGCGACTGGAACCCTGCGCTACCGGCTATCGGCTGAGCTTCACTGACGGTCAGCGCCTGGAGTGCGACCTGACCGTGCTGGCCGATGGTGGCCGCTCCGGTTTGCGTGAGCAACTCGGAATCCACGTGTCGCGACGGCCCTATGACCAAACCGCGCTGATCGCCAATATCACCCCGGGTAAGCCGCACAACGGGCTGGCCTTCGAACGCTTCACCGAAGATGGTCCGATGGCGCTGCTGCCGCTGAAGGATGATCGTTGTGCGTTGGTCTGGACGCGCTCCCAGGCCGACGCTGCACATCTGGCGCAGGCGCATGAGGCGGTCTTTCTTGCCGAGCTGCAGGAAGCCTTTGGCTACCGCCTGGGCGCTTTGCAACAGGTTGGTGCCCGCCATCTGTATCCGTTGACGCTGATCGAGGCCGAGGAGCAAGTCCGCTCCGGTCTGGTGGTGCTGGGCAACGCGGCGCACAGCCTGCACCCGATCGCTGGCCAGGGCTACAACCTGTCGCTGCGCGATGTGGATGCGCTTAGCGTCGCCTTACTGAGCAACGATGCAATGCTGGGCGACCTGGCGGTGTTGCAGGAGTACGCTCGCCGGCAGCGCTTTGATCAGCGCATGACTGTCGGCTTCTCCGATCAGGTCACCCGACTGTTTGGTGACTCCGGTCGACTAGTCGCGGCCGGACGCAATCTTGGATTGCTTGGCCTGGACGTGACGCCCGTCGCCAAGCGCTGGTTCGCGCGCCAGGCCATGGGCCTTGGCACTCGTGCTGGCTGAAAGGCCGCCGCCAAAGGACCCTGCATGAGTGGCTCGCGATTGGCGCGCAAGGCGTGGTTTCTTCGCTGGGCGTTGAATTTCTATCCGCCGTACATCGGCGCGGGTGTGCGGGTGCGGCACCTCAGCGCCGATCTGCGCCTGATTCGGGTCAAGATGGTGTTGCGCTGGTACAACCGCAACTATGTCGGTACTCAGTTCGGTGGTTCGCTGTATTCCATGGTCGACCCGTTCTTCGTACTGATGCTGATGGAGAATCTTGGGCGCGACTACATCGTCTGGGATAAAGCGGCCAACATAGAATTCATCCGCCCTGGGCGTGGCGCGGTCTATGCCGAATTCACCATCAGCGACAAACTGCTAGATGAGATCCGCGCGCGCACGGCCGACGGCGGCAAGTATCTGCCCAGAATGCATGTCGAAGTGCGGGACGGCGAAGGGACGCTGGTGGCTCGGGTGCAGAAGACTCTATATATACGACTCAAGCCGCGGGCGCGGCAGCCAGGAGAGAAGTGATGCAAGCGGATCTGATCATCGTTGGCGCCGGTATGGTTGGCAGTACGCTGGCCTTAGCCCTCGAAGGTTGCGGACTGAATATCGTCGTGCTCGATGCGAGCTCGCTCGACGTCGCTGCCTTTGACCCACAGGGCAGCTTCGAGCCGCGGGTAAGTGCACTGTCCGCTGCCAGCGAGCGAATCCTGCAACGTGTCGGCGCCTGGTCGGGCATTGCCGAGCGGCGCGCGAGCCCATACACCGACATGCGTGTATGGGATGGCTCGGGCACCGGGCAGATTCATTTTTCCGCTGAAACGGTGCATGCCGAGGTGCTCGGGCACATCGTCGAAAACCGCGTGGTGCAGGATGCGCTGCTGGAGGCGATGCAGCGCCGTGGCGGGCTGCAGCTGATCGGTGAGGCGCGCGTCGAGCAGCTGGCCCACACGCCCGAGGGCTGGCAGCTAACGCTGGTCGACGGCCGGGAGCTGCATACGCCCTTGCTGATTGCGGCAGATGGCGCCAATTCAGCGATACGCCGCCTGGCGGGCTGTGAAACCCGCGAGTGGGATTATCTGCACCAGGCCATCGTCACCAGCGTGCGTTGCAGCGAGCCGCACCAGCGCACAGCCTGGCAGCGCTTCACCGATGATGGCCCGCTGGCGTTCTTGCCGCTCGAGCGCGATGGCGACCAACACTGGTGCTCGATCGTCTGGTCGGTCACCGAGGCTGAAGCCAAGCGGCTAATGGCGTTGGATGACGCGGCGTTCCGTGCGGCGCTTGGGCGCGCCTTCGAGCAGCGCCTGGGCGAGGTGCTCGAAGCCGATCCGCGACTGTGCATCCCGCTGCGGCAACGCCACGCCAAGCGTTACGTACAGCCAGGGCTGGCGCTGATTGGCGATGCGGCGCACACCATTCATCCTTTGGCGGGGCAGGGCGTGAACCTCGGGCTGCTGGACGCCGCCGTGCTCGCGGAAGTGCTCAAGGCTGCGATCGCTCGCGGCGAGCGGGTGGCCGATGTGCAGGTGCTGAGCCGCTTCGAGCGCCGGCGTATGCCACATAATCTGGCGATGATGGCTGCCATGGAAGGCTTCGAACGGCTGTTCCAGGCCGACCCACTGCCACTGCGCTGGTTGCGCAACACCGGCTTGAAGGCAGTTCAGGCGCTGCCCGAAGCGAAGGCACTTTTCGTGCGTCAGGCCTTGGGCTTGAGCGGTGATTTGCCGGAGCTGGCCAAGCCCTGATATCAGTTTGATATTTACAAAAGGTTACCTGCACGAATTGTCGCATTGAGAAGGTAAATAACATTCACTACTATTCAGCCTCTGTTTCAACTCACCAAGAGGCTGTTCCATGCAGGCAAGCAAAGGTTTACTCGCCGCTCTGGCGCTCACGGCGCTGTCGGGTGCTGTCCAGGCTGCCAACGAAGTAGTGGTTTACTCCTCGCGCATCGACGAGCTGATCAAGCCGGTATTCGACGCCTACACCAAGAAAACCGGTGTGGCGATCAAGTTCATCACCGATAAAGAAGCACCGCTGATGGCCCGCATCAAGGCCGAGGGCGCGAACACCCCAGCGGACCTGCTGTTGACGGTCGATGGCGGCAATCTTTGGCAAGCTGAAGAAATGGGCATCCTGCAGCCGCTGAATTCCCAGTTGGTCAAGGACAACATCCCGGCGCAGTACCGCTCTTCCAGCGACGCTTGGACCGGCCTGTCGCTGCGGGCCCGGACCATCGTCTATTCGCCGGAGCGGGTCAAGGATGGTGAGCTGACTACTTATGAGGCTCTGGCTGACAAGAACTGGGAAGGCCGCCTGTGCCTGCGCACCAGCAAGAAGGTCTACAACCAGTCGCTGACTGCGACGATGATCGAGACCCATGGCGCCGAGAAGACCGAGCAGATTCTCAAGGGCTGGGTAAACAACCTCGCCACCGATGTGTTTGCCGATGACAATTCCGTGGTCATGGCAGTCGACGCCGGCCAGTGTGATGTCGGCATCGTCAACACCTACTACTACGGTCGTCTGCACGCGCAGAATCCGCAGCTCAAGCCCAAGCTGTTCTGGCCGAACCAGCAAGACCGCGGCGTGCATGTGAACCTGTCCGGTATCGGCTTGACCAAGCACGCGCCGAACCCGGATGCCGCACGCAAACTAGTGGAGTGGATGACCAGCGCCGAGGCGCAGAACATCTTCGCTGATGCGAACATGGAGTTCCCGGCCAATCCGAGCGTGAAGCCTTCTGCCGAAGTGGCGACCTGGGGCGAGTTCAAGGCCGATACCATTCCCGTGGAAGTGGCTGGCAAGCGCCAGGCCGAAGCCATCAAGATGATGGATCGCGTCGGCTGGAACTGATCCGTCCGCGCGCGCTTCAGCGGTAGCGTACGGCTCAGCCGGGACGTTCGCCGCTGCGGTTATACTCGGCGCCCCGGCCTGGTCCGGGGCGTTGTCTTTTTTGCTGTCGAGGCTTGAGTGTCCCATCCTGTCGAGCGCCGCTGGTATCCCATCACCTTCGCTGTTGCCGCACTGGTGTTGTTGCCGCTGAGTATTCTGCTGTTCAGCTGGGGCACCATCGACCACGAAATCTGGGCACATCTGTGGGATACGCAGATGCCTCGGCTGCTCGGCAATACGTTGACGCTGGTGCTGGGCGTGGGCACCGGAGTGGTCGTGCTCGGTGTCAGTCTTGCCTGGCTGACGGCGCTGTGTGAGTTTCCCGGCCGTCGATGGCTGGACTGGGCGCTGATGCTGCCTTTTGCAATTCCCGCCTACGTGCTGGCGTTCGTTTTCATCGGTTTGCTGGATTTCTCGGGGCCGGTGCAGAGTCTGGCGCGCGAGTGGTTCGGCAGCGGTGTCCGCTTTCCACGGGTGCGTTCGACCGGTGGCGTCATCGCGGTGCTGGTGCTGGTGTTCTATCCCTATGTCTATTTGCTGGCGCGCTCGGCGTTTCTCGCTCAGGGCAAAGGGCTAATGGAGGCGGCGCGGGTGCTCGGGCAGTCGCCGTGGCAGGCGTTCTGGCGGGTGGCGTTGCCAATGGCTCGCCCGGCCATCGGCGCCGGCCTGGCCTTGGCGATGATGGAAACCTTGGCTGATTTCGGTGCGGTGTCGGTGTTCAACTTCGATACCTTCACCACCGCCATCTACAAAACCTGGTACGGCTTCTTCAGTCTCACCAGTGCTACCCAGCTGGCCAGTCTGCTGCTGCTTGCCGTGATGCTGGTGCTCTACGGCGAGCGCCGTGCACGCGGTGCGGCGCGGCCCGCGAACGAGCGTGCACGATCCGCAGCGCTCTACCGGCTGACGGGTATGAAGGCCTTTGCGGCGAGTGCCTGGTGCGGACTGGTGTTCATTTGCGCGTTCGTCATTCCGGTACTGCAGTTGCTCGCCTGGCTCTGGCAACGCGGTCGCTTCGACCTCGACGATCGGTACGCAGGGTTGATCCTGCACACCCTATATCTCGGCGGCATGGCTGCGCTGATCACCGTGACGGTAGCGCTGTTGCTGGCATTCGCCCGACGGCAGGCTCCGGTCCGTTCGATCCGCAGTGCGGTGGCCCTGGCCAACGTCGGTTACGCCCTGCCTGGGTCAGTGCTGGCAGTGTCGATCATGCTGGCGTTCAGCTATCTCGATCGGCACATGGTGATGCCGCTGTCCAGCTGGCTTGGCGGTGCCGGCAAGCCGATCCTGCTCGGTAGCCTCGGGGCCTTGCTGCTGGCTTATCTGATCCGTTTCATGGCCGTCGCTTTCGGCCCGTTGGAGAACGCTCTGGCGCGGATCCGCCCATCGCTACCGCAGGCGTCACGCAGCCTGGGTGTCGGTGGCCCGGCGCTGTTCTTTCGTGTCTACCTGCCGTTGCTGCTGCCGGGCACCTTGAGCGCCGCGCTTTTGGTGTTCGTCGATGTTCTCAAGGAGATGCCGGCTACCCTGCTGATGCGTCCTTTCGGTTGGGACACCCTGGCGGTGCGCATTTTCGAGATGACGAGCGAGGGGGAATGGGCCCGCGCCTCGCTACCGGCGCTGACTCTGGTGCTGGTGGGGCTGTTGCCCGTCGTGCTGCTGATTCGCCGCTCGGCAAGGCGGCTTGGCTAGCGACCGCAGGCGATTCCGGCAGGGCTCTGAGCGAGGCGGGCTGGCGGCAGTTGGTGCCCGCGCAACCTCCAGTCTCCTCCCACCTGATGCGCCGTGACCTGTCGCCACCTTGGGGCTACAATGCGCGCCATTCGAAAGTCGCTGGTCCTACGTGGATCAGTTTTACTGGCTTTTCCAATGCCGATTCGGCGACCTGCCCAGAAGGAGACACCCATGGGTCAGCGTACTCCCCTATACGATCAGCACCTTGCGCTCGGCGCTAAAATGGTCGATTTCGGTGGCTGGGACATGCCGCTTCATTACGGCTCCCAGGTAGAAGAACATCACCAGGTGAGACGTGACTGCGGAGTGTTCGACGTCTCACACATGACTGTCGTCGATGTGGCAGGCGAGCAAGCTACCGCCTATCTGCAGCACCTGCTGGCCAACGATGTGGCGCGCCTGAAGAGCACGGGCCGGGCGCTCTATAGCGCGATGCTCAACGAGCGCGGCGGCGTCATCGATGATCTGATCGTTTACCTCACCGACTGGGGATATCGCCTGGTGGTCAATGCCAGCACCCGGGAGAAAGACCTGGCGTGGATGCAAACCCAGGCGGATGGGTTCGCGGTTGAAGTGAGGGAGCGGCCAGAGCTGGCCATGCTGGCTATCCAGGGTCCTCACGCACGGGCTCGTACGGCCGAATTGCTCAACCAGACCCGTGCGGCATTGGTCCGTGAGCTCAAGCCGTTCCAAGGCATGCCCGATGGCGACTGGTTCATCGGCCGTACCGGTTACACCGGCGAGGATGGTTTGGAAATTATCCTGCCCGCTGACCAAGCGCCAGATTTTCTCAGTGAGCTTGTCGGCGCCGGTATCTCGCCTATCGGTCTCGGGGCACGCGACACGCTGCGGCTGGAGGCCGGCCTGAACCTGTATGGCCAGGATATGACCGAAGAGGTGTCGCCATTGGCCGCAAACATGGGCTGGACCGTGGCCTGGGAACCGGCCGAGCGCGGCTTCGTTGGTCGTGCCGCTCTGGAGCAGGAGCGGGCGCGTGACGACCTGCCGAAGCTGGTCGGGCTGGTGCTGGAAGAGCGCGGTGTGTTGCGCGCCCACCAAGTGGTGCGGGTGAATGGCATCGGTGACGGCGAAATCACCAGCGGCAGTTTTTCTCCTACGCTTGGCAAATCCATCGCGTTGGCCCGCGTGCCGGCCGGGACCGCCGAGCGCGCGGAAGTGGAGATTCGTGGCAAGTGGTATCCGGTGCGGGTGGTGCAGCCGACATTCGTGCGGCACGGCAAGGTACTGGTGTAAATTCGACCGACTGTTTTGCGCGACTGCTGTCAACAGCCTTGAGGACACAATAATGAGCGATATCCCCAGCGATCTGCGTTACGCCGCCAGCCACGAGTGGGCCCGTCTCGAAGCGGACGGCAGCATCACCGTCGGTATCTCCGATCACGCCCAGGAGGCGCTGGGAGATGTGGTCTATGTCGAGCTGCCCGAAGTCGGGCGACAGCTCAATGCCGGCCAGGAAGCCGGCGTGGTCGAATCGGTGAAAGCCGCATCCGACATCTATGCGCCGGTGTCCGGCGAGGTGATCGCGATCAACGAGGCGCTGGCCGATTCGCCCGAACTGGTCAATAGCGATCCCTACGGCAGTTGGTTCTTCCGCCTGCAGCCGAGCGACAAATCGGAACTGGACAAGCTGCTCGACGCAGCCGGTTACCAGGCCGCCTGCGACGCCGACGCCTAAGCATCATCTGCAAAAGCCCCGCTCTGTCGGGGCTTTTGTTTTTTCCGAGAGTAGCGACCATGCCGTATATGCCGAGCCTTTCCCAACTCCAGCAATCCGATGCCTTCCTGCGCCGCCACCTTGGGCCGGATCAGGGTGAACAGCAGGCCATGCTCGACGCCCTGGGCCTGACCAGTCGTGAGCAGTTGGTCGAGCAAACCGTGCCGCCGGCGATCCGTCTGCAGGGCGAGCTGAGCCTGCCGCCTGCGCTGGACGAGCAGGCCGCGCTGGGCAAGCTGCGTGGCTACGCGGAGCAGAATCAGCTCTGGACCAGCCTGATCGGCATGGGCTACCACGGCACCATCACCCCGCCGGTAATCCTGCGCAACGTGCTGGAGAACCCAGGCTGGTACACCGCCTACACCCCCTATCAGCCCGAAATCGCCCAGGGCCGACTGGAAGCGCTGCTCAACTATCAGCAGATGATCATCGACCTCACCGGTCTTGACCTGGCCAACGCCTCGTTGCTCGATGAGGCGACCGCAGCGGCCGAGGCCATGACCCTGGCCCGACGCATGGCCAAGAGCAAGAGCAATCGCTTCTTCGTCGACGAGAATTGCCACCCGCAGACACTTTCGGTTGTGCAGACCCGCGCCGAAGCGTTCGGCTTCGAGCTGGTGGTCGGCACGCTGGACGAGCTGGCCGGGCACGAGGTATTCGGCGCGCTGCTGCAGTACCCGGACACCCATGGCGAGATTCGCGATCTGCGTCCGGCCATCGAACAGCTGCACGCCCAGCAGGCGCTGGCCTGCGTCGCCGCCGATCTGCTCAGCCTTCTGCTGCTGACCCCGCCGGGCGAGCTGGGAGCCGACGTGGTACTCGGCTCGACCCAGCGCTTCGGCGTGCCGATGGGTTACGGTGGCCCGCATGCGGCCTATTTCGCCAGTCGCGACGAGTTCAAGCGCGGCATGCCGGGACGCATCATCGGTGTCTCCAAGGACGCCCGCGGCAACACCGCACTGCGCATGGCGCTGCAGACCCGCGAACAGCACATTCGCCGCGAGAAGGCCAATTCCAACATCTGTACCGCGCAGGTGCTGTTAGCCAATATCGCCGGTTTCTACGCCGTGTACCACGGCCCGCAGGGCCTCAAGCGCATTGCTCAGCGTGTGCACCGGCTGACCGCCATCCTCGCTGCCGGCCTGGAGCAGAAGGGCATCGTTCGCCTCAATCAGCATTTCTTCGACACGCTGACTCTCGAAGTCGGTGGCGCGCAGACCGCGATCATCGAAAGCGCCGAAGCGGCGCAGATCAATCTGCGCATTCTCGGTCGCGGCATGCTGGGTGTCAGCCTCGATGAGACCTGCGACGAGCGCACCGTTGAGCAGCTGCTGGCGATCTTCCTCGGCGCTGATCACGGCCTCGACATCGCCGCGCTGGATGCCAGCGAGGTACCGGGTGGAATCCCCGAGGCGTTGCTGCGCCAGAGCAACTACCTCAGCCATCCGGTGTTCAACACACACCACAGCGAAACCGAGATGCTGCGCTACCTCAAGCAGCTGGAAAACAAGGATCTGGCGCTGAACCAGGCGATGATCCCGCTCGGCTCCTGCACCATGAAGCTCAACGCAACCAGCGAGATGATCCCGATCACCTGGGCCGAGTTCGCCAATCTGCATCCGTTCGTTCCGCGCGGTCAGGCGCTGGGCTACAAGCTGATGATCGAAGAGCTGGAATCCTGGCTCTGCGCGATCACCGGCTTCGACGCGATCAGCATGCAGCCCAACTCTGGGGCGCAGGGCGAGTACGCCGGCCTGGTCGCAATCCGCAAGTACCACGAGAGCCGTGGCGAAGGGCAGCGCGACATCTGCCTGATTCCGTCCTCGGCGCATGGCACCAACCCGGCGTCGGCGCAGATGGTCAGCATGCGTGTGGTCATCGTCGAATGCGACAAGGGCGGCAACGTCGACTTGGAAGACCTCAAGCGCAAGGCCGCCGAGGCCGGTGACCGACTGTCCTGTCTGATGATCACCTATCCGTCGACCCATGGCGTCTACGAGGAAGGCGTGCGTGAGATATGCGCTGCGATTCACGCACAAGGTGGCCAGGTGTACATGGATGGCGCCAACCTCAACGCCCAGGTCGGTCTGGCGCGGCCGGCGGACATCGGTGCCGACGTCTCGCACATGAACTTGCACAAGACTTTCTGCATCCCCCACGGCGGTGGCGGTCCGGGCATGGGGCCGATCGGCGTCAAGGCACACCTGGCGCCGTTCGTGGCCAACCACCCGGTGGTCGAGCTGGAAGGCCCGCAGCCTGGCAACGGCGCCGTCAGCGCCGCGCCTTGGGGCAGCGCCAGCATTCTGCCGATCAGCTGGATGTACATCGCCATGATGGGGCCGCAGCTGCGCGACGCCACCGAAGTGGCGATTCTCGGTGCCAACTACCTGGCCAAGCGCCTGGGCGACGCCTTCCCGGTGCTCTACGCCGGGCGCAATGGCCGCGTTGCCCACGAGTGCATCCTGGACCTGCGCCCGCTTAAGGCCGAAACGGGTGTAAGCGAGGAGGACGTTGCCAAGCGCCTGATGGATTACGGCTTCCACGCGCCGACCATGTCTTTCCCGGTGCCCGGTACGCTGATGATCGAGCCCACTGAGAGCGAGTCGAAAGCCGAGCTGGATCGCTTCGTCGAAGCGATGCTGAGCATCCGCGCGGAGATCGCCAAGGTGCAGGGTGGTGAGTGGCCGGCGGACAACAATCCACTGGTGCGCGCACCGCATACCCTGGCTGACGTGATCGGCGAGTGGGATCGGCCGTACAGCATCGCCGAAGCGGTGACGCCGAGCGCGCATGCCCGCGCGCACAAGTATTGGCCGGCGGTAAATCGCGTGGACAATGTCTACGGCGACCGCAACCTGTTCTGCGCCTGCGTACCGGTTGATGCCTATCGCGATTGAAAATGCGTTGAGGCTAGGTGGGCGCCGTTCTCGGCGTCCCCGGCTCCTGTCGGTGATCGATGGGGCGTGATGCGGAGTGTCTCTAGCGGTTGGTTCTGACTTTCATCGTAGGGCGGATGTCGTTTTCACATCCGCCGGAGGTTCGGCGCAGTGTTGCGGCGGATCGGCGACGCCTGACCCACCCTATGCCTCAGGCGCTTGTTCTTCTTCGGCCGCCTCGTCCAGCATCCCCAGCCAGCTCGCCAGCACCAATTGGGCTTCCTCGATCCCCTGGCGCTTGGGTGCGGAGAACAGTTGCACGCTGACCTCGTCACCCCATCTCTGGCGAATATCTCGCTGAATGGTCAACAGGGCAGTCTTGGCTGCTCCAAACGCCAATTTGTCTGACTTGGTCAGAAGGATATGTAACGGCATCTGACTGGCGTTGGACCAGTCGAGCATCATGCGGTCGAACTCGGTCAACGGATGGCGAATGTCCATCATCAGGAACACGCCGGCCAGGCTCTCGCGGCTGCCCAGATAGGCTTCCAGGTGGCGTTGCCAGTGCTGTTTGAGCGGAATAGGCACTTTCGCGTAGCCGTAACCGGGCAGGTCGACCAGCCGACGCTCGTCGTCGAGCCGGAAGAAGTTGAGCAACTGCGTACGACCCGGCGTCTTGGAGGTACGCGCCAGGTTGGCGTGGGTCAGGGTATTCAGTGCGCTGGACTTGCCCGCGTTAGAGCGGCCGGCGAAGGCTACTTCGAGACCTTCATCGGCCGGGCACTGATCGACCTTGGCGGCGCTGATCAAGAAGGTGGCCTGTTGGCAAAGGCCGAGAATCGGGTTTTTCGGTAGCATGGTCGTTCCGGTGAGTGCGCGCAGGTGCGGCAATGGTTCGTTTCCGTTTCAGAAACGGGAGTATATAATGCCGCAGTTTTTATGTGCGCTTTGGCCTGATATTGGGCCGCGTGTGGTATCCAGTCTTGAGTCGGGTGCTGTGCGGTGGTGGTCGCCGCCTGATGCGGGTGCCCAGCGTGCCACTATAACGAGCGTCGCCCCGGCCGATGGCTGTGCGCGGCCCATGAGTTTCCCTTTAAAACCCTTAGCCGTAGTTGGATTAGCTGATGAACAAAGTACTCGTGAGTCTGCTGTTGACCCTTGGCATCACCGGTATGGCCCACGCGGCTGGAGACGCCGAAGCTGGTCAGGGCAAAGTTGTAGTGTGTGGCGCCTGCCATGGTGCGGACGGCAACAGCCCTGCACCGAACTTCCCGAAACTTGCTGGCCAGGGCGAGCGTTATCTGCTCAAGCAACTGCAGGACATTAAAGCCGGAAGCACCCCAGGTGCGCCGGAAGGCGTCGGTCGCAAGGTGCTTGAAATGACCGGCATGCTCGATCCGCTGAGCGATCAGGATCTGCAAGATATCGCCGCTTATTATGCCAGCCAGAAGGGAAGCGTCGGCTACGCCGATCCTGCTCTGGCGGCCCAGGGCGAGAAGCTGTTCCGTGGCGGCAAGCTCGATCAGGGCATGCCTGCCTGTACCGGTTGCCATGCTCCCGATGGTGTCGGCAATGATCTGGCCGGTTTCCCCAAGCTGGGTGGTCAACATGCCGCTTACACGGCCAAGCAGTTGACCGATTTCCGCGAAGGAGATCGCACCAACGACGGCGACTCAATGATCATGCGTGGCGTTGCCGCCAAGCTGAGCAACAAGGACATCGAAGCGCTGTCCAGCTACATCCAGGGCCTGCACTGACACCGTCGGCGGTCTGAGCACAAGGGCGTCGGGGCCAAAGCCTCGACGCCTTTTTGCGTTTTTGCAGCTGGCTACACTATCTTCGTCAGGCTCTGGCGCAGATGCATGAAAAACGCTGGCGAGTCCGGCCGTTTTACTGCAGCCTGTTGCGCCACTGGTCCGTCGTCAACAGGAGTATTTCATGCGCAATTTCCTACTCACTGCCGTTTTTACCGCTGCGAGCCTGCTCGGCCTGTCAGCCCAGGCAGCAGAGTTCCAGGCCGGCAAGGAATATGTCGAGCTGAGCAGCCCGGTACCGGTTGCCGAGCCAAGCAAGATCGAGGTGGTCGAGCTTTTCTGGTACGGCTGCCCGCATTGCTTTCAGTTCGAGCCGATCATCAAGCCGTGGGCTGAGAAGCTCCCCGACGATGTTGTGTTCAAGCGGCTTCCTGCCATGTTCGGCGGTATCTGGAATGCTCACGGGCAGTTGTTCATTACGCTGGAGTCGATGGGCGTAGAACCGAAGGTGCATGACGCCGTGTTCGCCGCCTACCATCAGGAGCGCAAGAAGCTCGCTACTCCTGAGGAAATGGGTGATTTTCTCGCGGGGCAGGGCATCGACAAGCAAACCTTCCTCAAAGCCTACAACTCCTTCGGCGTGCGCAGCCGCGTGGAGCAGGTGAAGAAGCTCGGCATGGCGTATCAGATTACCGGCGTGCCGGTGATGATCGTCAATGGCAAGTACCGCTTCGACCTCGGCTCGTCCGGTGGTCCTGAGCGTACGTTGCAAGTTGCCGACTTCCTCATCGAAAAAGAACGCGCAGCGCGGTAAGCGAAAATGTTGCGGCGTTGGAGCGCGCCTCGCCTTGCCGGGCCGGGGAAGGCTCGCGTCAATCCGCACTGCCTGGCCAGCAGCGGCCTGCCGGCGGACGGTCGGCTGCGACTGCTCAGTTTCAATATCCAGGTGGGCATCAGTACCGAGCGCTACCACCACTACCTGACGCGAAGTTGGCAGCACCTGCTGCCGCACCCTGGGCGCGCTGGGAATCTGAAGCGCATCGGCGAGGTGCTAGGCAACTATGACCTGGTGGCGTTGCAGGAAGCCGATGGTGGCAGCATGCGCTCCGGCTACGTCAATCAGGTCGAGCATCTGGCCCATCTGGGCGAATTCCCGTACTGGTATCAGCAGCTCAACCGCAATCTTGGGCGTTTCGCTCAGCATAGCAATGGTGTGCTCAGCCGGCTGGAGCCGCAGGGCCTGGAGGATCATCCACTGCCGGGCCCCTCGGGGCGCGGTGCGATTCTGCTACGTTTTGGCGAAGGTCCGGATGCACTGGTCGTGGTGATGATGCATCTGGCCTTGGGTGGTGGAGCCCGGGCGCGTCAGCTGGCCTATATCCGCGAACTGATCGGCGGCTACCGTCATCAAGTGCTGATGGGCGATATGAATACCCATGCCAACGATCTGCTGGAAAACTCGCCGCTACGCGATCTCGGGCTGCTTGCGCCACAAGTCGAGGCAACCTTTCCAAGCTGGCGGCCTCAGCGCTGCCTGGATCACATCCTGCTGAGTCCGAGTCTGACGCTTGAGCGCGTCGATGTGTTGGCGTTGCCGATTTCCGACCACCTGCCGGTAGCCGTTGAGATCAGACTGCCCGATTCACTTCAAGGTGATTGCTTGCCGGTACAGGTGCTGGAAACCAAATGAGCGAAGAAGCCGAGCGTTGGAAGGAAAAATACCTTCAGTTGGCTGAGCGGCAGGAGCAGCAGGAGGTTCGCTGGGAGCAGCGCGTCGACCTGCTGCGTCGCAGCCTGGTACGCAGCAGTCTGGCGGTGGAAGGCGCCGACCCGGCGGTCGAGCGCTGTCTGCACGAGATGCGTGAAATTCTGCGAGAGGGGGATCTGGATGAGGGGCTCAGCCAGCTTGTGCCGCGCCTGGAAAAGGCCGTGCTGGAGTCTGAACGTCATCGCCAGGAAAGAGCCGCTCATCTGACCGACGCGTTGCATCGGCTGGTTTCTCAGTTGCTGGGAATGCCGCTTCCGGCAGAGCTACGCAAGCCGCTCAAGCGCTTCGCCAAAGAGCTGAATCAACGTGCGGCCCGGTTGCGCGAGCTGCCCGTACTGCTCGGCGAATTGGGAGTTCTGCAGGAGCAAGTGCTGAGTCTGCAGAGCGCAACCGCGCCTCAGCAGAGTGGGTTCCTTAAGCGCTTTTTCGGCGGCCGCGACGACACGGCGGCGGTGGCGGTGGCGGGCGAGCCGCTGCTGGCGACTATTCCGACAGTCAGTCCAGCCGCCAGGGAGGATATCGCGCTGATGCAATTGGCGAGGATCGAGCCGGCAGCGGCTGATCCCGAGGTTGCACCGCCGAATGTAGTGCCTTTGATCCCTGCGCAATTCGATCTGATCGAGCAAGAGGTCGGGCGAGAGATCGAGGCAGAAGCCGAGCCAGAGCCCGAGCATTTGCAGGGCACCGAGTCTTACGCCTTGCCGGATTCTCCGGAGCCTGCGTACAGCGTCGTCGCCGAGCGCATTGAAGCAACGTTGGGCAACCTACTTGATAGCTTGCACCTGCCCGAGCAGCATCAGGCTCAGCAGCAGACTCTGCGTGCACGTGTTGAGCAGGGCTTGAACTGGTACGAGCTGGTGCCCTTGCTGGATGACCTCTCCATGCTTATGGTCGCGTTCGGCGACCAGGGGCAGCGGGAGTTCGAGAGCTACCTGCAGTCGCTGAACGAGCGCCTTACTGCGATGCAGGAAAATCTGCTCGCAGCGCATCAGGGCCATAGCGAAGGCCGTGATGCCGCCCAGGCGCTGGATGCCGAGCTGCGTGAGCAGGTCGGTGGTCTGCAAGACAGCATGCGCCAGGCCACCGACCTCAAGAGTCTGAAACAAGTGGTCGAGGCGCGTCTGGACGGCCTGTTGGGTACGGTCGACACCTATCGACAGCAGCGCAGTGAGCAGGAACAGAAGCTTGGCGAGCGACTGCAGCAGCTGGTCAGTCGAGTTGGCAGTCTGGAACAGGCGGCGCGTGGACTGCGCGGGCATCTCGAGGAGCAGCGGCAAAAGGCGTTGCAGGATCCGTTGACCGGGCTACCCAATCGCGCCGCCTGGAACGAGCGTCTGGATATCGAGTTTGCCCGTTGGCAACGCTACGGTGGCGATCTGCTGCTGGCCGTACTGGACGTCGATCATTTCAAGCGGGTCAACGATGGCTACGGTCATCTGGCCGGCGATCGAGTGCTCAAGATCATCGGCACCGAGTTGCACAAGCGGCTGCGCAAGACCGATTTCATTGCTCGCTTCGGTGGCGAGGAATTCGTTGTGCTGCTGCCAAATACTCCTTATGACGCGGGGCGGCAGTTGATGGAATCCTTGCGTGATTCCATTGGTAGCTGTCCTTTCCACTTCAAGGGGCAGCGCGTCGCTATCACCGTATCCGCCGGGCTCACTGCATTCACCGATGGCGATACCACGGAGCGTGCCTTCGAGCGTGCCGACGGAGCGCTTTACCGTGCCAAGGATGCGGGGCGTAACCGCGTCGAGCTGGCCTGACCGAGCGGCGTGGATCACGCCGGCTCGCCGGGTATAATCCCGTCTCATTTGCGCTGAGTGCTGCTGCATCGCGGGCGTGGCAGAGCTCGCATGGCATTGCCCATCTGCGTCATTTCGTCGTCGACACAGAGGTCTTCCTGATGAAACTCATCACCACCACCCTGCTGCTTCTACTGCTGGCCGGTTGCGCCAGCGGTCCGCGCATCGATACCAGCTACAGCTCGATCGGCCATGACAGCCGTGCTCAGTTCATCGTGCTGCATTACACCTCGACCGACCTGCCGCGCTCACTGGAGCTGCTCAGTGGCCGTGATGTCAGCAGTCACTATCTGATCGGCGAATCGCCCGCGACCATCTATAGGCTGGTAGATGAGAACCGCCGCGCCTGGCACGCGGGGGAAAGCGAGTGGAATGGCCGTACCTGGCTGAATGCCACTTCGATCGGCATCGAACTAGTCAACCGGGGTTATGTGGAAAGCGCGGACGGGCGCAGGCTTTGGTACCCCTATTCCGATGCGCAGATCGACGCGTTGGTGGTGCTGCTCAAGGACATCATGGCGCGGCACGACCTCAAACCGGGCGCCATCATCGGCCACAGCGATATCGCCCCACAGCGCAAAGTCGATCCGGGGCCTTTGTTCCCGTGGAAGCGCCTCGCCGACGAGGGGCTGGTGCCCTGGCCTGATGCCGATGCAGTCACCGCGCAGCGGATGCGCTATGCGTCTGCTGGCCTGCCGACCATCGCCTGGTTCCAGGATGCGTTGGCCGCGCAGGGCTATCGGGTGCCGCGCCATGGCCATCTGGACGACGAGACGCGCAACGTGATCGCTGCGTTCCAGATGAAGTACCGCCCGGCCCGTTTCGATGGGGAGCCCGATGCCGAGACCGCTGCGATGCTGCAGGTGCTCGCCAGCCAGGCCAAGCGCTAAAGGTCAGTAGCGGGTGGTACCAATCAGCCTCGAGTCAGCCAGGGCTGCGGTGCGATGTTCCGCAGCGAGCTGATATTCGCTGTCGCTGACCATTGCCAGGAAGGCTTCCTTGGATGAGTAACTGACCAGCAGCAGCTCGTCCCAATGCTCATCCGGTGGCGCAATCAGCGCGGCATGGGCCTTGGCGCGAATCTCTACGGCGCCGCCGCTTGCCTGAACCTTGGCCAGCGCCACGCGGCTGTAACGGGCGTAGGCTTCACGGCCGCTGCACGGGCTGTGATGGCTTCCGGGTGGATAGGTCGCCTGGTCGTTGTAGCGCAGCAGATTGAGCATCAGAATCGGCACGCCGGAAGGCATCGCCTCAACATAATCGGCAAGCTGCTCTGGGCTTGGGTTCAGGCTCGGCATCGGGGGCTTCCTCGAGGTGGCGCCGTCAGATCGGCAGTGCAACGTAGAAGATGGTGCCGTGGCCGATCCGCGAATGCACGCCAATGCGGCCACCATGCAGTTGAGCGATTTCCTTGCATAAGGCAAGTCCCAGTCCGGCACCGCCGCGACGACGGCCGATCTGCACGAACGGTTCGAAGATGCGTGCCTGCTGGCTATAGGGAATGCCCTCGCCGTTGTCTTCCACGCTGAGGATCATCCGCTCGCCATGGTGACGCGCCAGCAGACGGACTTCGCCACCCTTGGGCGTGTGCCGCAAAGCATTGCTCAGCAGGTTATCCATAACCCGTTCGATCTGCTGACGGTCAAGCATCAGGGTCGGCAGCGGCTGCTGCAGTTCCAGTTTTAGCTGCACATCCTGGTCGGCGGCGGCCACCTCGAAACGTTGGCGCGCGGCCTCGAGCAGTTCGGGAATACTGCACTGCTCGACCTCGAGCTTTTGCTGGCCACTTTGGTAGCGCGAGAAATTGAGCAGATCGTTGATCAGTCGGACCAGACGTTGCATTTCTTCGTGCACGGTGTCGAACAGGTCCGACTCGCGACTATCCGGCGGGTAGCGCAGGCGCTCGCGCAGCAGACTGAATGCCATCTGCATACCGGTGACGGGTGTGCGCAGCTCGTGAGATGCGCGCAGTACGAACTCGTTGCGTACGCGCTCGAAGGTGCGTTGATCGGTGACATCGTGCAGCACCATGACCGCTCCACTGATGCTGCCGTCGTGGTGGCTGACGGGGCTGATGCGCCAGGCTAGCAGGCGGCGTTCGCCGTCGGCCTCGATGATCAGGTCCTCGGGTGGATCGGACAGCGGTTTGTCGTCAAGCACCTGCCGCGCCGCTTTGTCCAGGTCCGGATAGCCCAGTGCTTCGCCCAGCGTCGAGCCGAGGTGTTCGTTCTCCCAGGCAAGCTGGCGCTGCGCCACCGGGTTGGCGTGCTCCAGGCGGCCGTCACGGTCGATGATCAACAGGCCGTCGTCGATGCTGTCGAGCAGGGCCTGCAGACGCTGCTGGCCGTTGACCAGGGCCTCGACATTGGTTTGCTTGAACTCGTGCAGCGCCTGGGCCATGAGCCCGAAGCGACGGCTCAGGGAGGACAGTTCGGCAATCGGCGGAGTTGGCAGGGAAATGTTGAAGTCGCCGCGTCCGATCTGGTCTGCCGCTGCGGAAAGTCGTTCGATCGGCTCGCCGAAGCGGCGCGCGAAACTGTGCGCGGTGATGAAGCCGATCAACAGCACGGCGATTGCCGTGAGGCCCAGCAGCCCCGCCAGCAGCGAAGCACGATCGCGACTGCGCAGCTCCGTATCGCGGATCTTGTCGTATGCCGTGCGCTGCATATCGGACATCAGGCTGCGAACTTGATTGAAGGCCTGGCTCAAGGGGTTGTCTTCCAGCAGCGAAAGGCGCTGATGCCTGGACGCGTCGGCCTGCTGAAGGAAGTTGGCATAGGCGCTGGCGATGGCCTGGAACGCTTGCCGATCGGCGTCATCCTTGGCTTCGGCGATGCCACGTTCGAGGGTTTGCTGGAAGCTCTGGCGCAGTGAATCCAGTGCTTCGCCTTGGCTATCATCGGTCAGCATGACGATCAGGTGGTTTCCCAGCGCCTGACGCAATTGCTGGTTGACCTCAATGATGGCGAAGTTATTGCGAATCAGCTGTTCCTGGCTCTTGGCCATCTGCATCACGCTGACCAGCGCCAGGAGCAGGCCGAGTAGGGCTACCGTCATCAGTGCTGAAAACCCGAGGAATAGCCGGGTTCGCAGCTTCATCTGGAGTTTCATAGGCCGTACTGCTTACGCTTTCTGTAGAGGGTCGAGGCATCGATCCCGAGGATGCGCGCCGCTTGTTCCAGAGTGTCACTGGTGCTCAGCACCCCGGCGATATGGGCTTTTTCCAGTGCTTCGAGGCTGAGCGGTTCACCAATGCGCGGTGCGTTGCTGCCGACCTGCTCACCAAGCCCGAGATGACTGACGTCGATCATTTGCTGCGGGCAGATGATGCTCGCTCGCTCGACCACGTTGCGTAGTTCACGGACGTTGCCCGGCCAGCGGTAGGTTTTCAGTGCAGCGGTTGCCGCGTCGCTGAAACCGCGCGCCGGACGGCCGTAGTTCTTCACAAAGAAGGCCAGAAAGCGTTCGGCCAGCGTCAAGACATCCTCGGGGCGCTCGCGCATCGGCGGCAGGTTGAGGGTGATGACGTTGAGACGATAGAGCAGATCCTCGCGAAACTTGCCCTCGCGAACCATCTCCTCGAGGTTCAGATTGGTTGCTGCAAGGATACGCACGTCAGCGCGGCGGGTGACCGGATCGCCTACCCGCTCGTACTCCTTGTCCTGAATGAAGCGCAGCAGCTTGGGTTGCAGGGCCAGCGGGAAGTCGCCGATCTCATCCAGAAACAGCGTGCCGCCGTCGGCCTGATTGACGCGGCCCAGGGTGCTCTCGGTCGCTCCAGTGAACGCGCCGCGGTTATGACCGAACAGTTCGCTTTCCATCAGATCGGATGACAGCGAAGGACAGTTGATGGTGACGAAGGCCTTCTTAGAGCGGCGGCTCCAGGTGTGAATGGCGCGCGCCAGCTCACCCTTGCCGGTACCGGACTCACCGAGAATAAGGATGTTGGCGTCGGTGTCTGCTACTTGCCGCGCTGTTTCCAGCACAGCCATCATCGCCGGGCTGTGCGAACCCAACGCATCACTGCGTTGCTTGACTTCACCTTCCAGCGCTTCCAGGCGCGCCGCCATCTGGCGTACTTCCAACTGCTTGGCCGCGGAGAGACGAAGCTGTTCCGGGCTGCACGGTTTGAGCAGGTAATCGGCCGCGCCGGCTTGCATGGCATCTACGGCGGTATCCACTGCCGAATGCGCGGTGACGATCACTACCCGCATCCAGGGCGCGAGCAAGCGCATCTGCTGCAACACATCCAAGCCGTTGTCTTCGCCCAGACGCAAATCGAGGAAGCACAGATCGAACACCTGCCGTTGCAGTATCGCTTCTGCTTGCGCTGCACTGGCTGCGGTCATGACCGTATAGCCGCGGTCCTCCAGGCAATAGCGGAAAGTACGCAGGATCGCCGCTTCATCATCCACAAGGAGGATGCGTCCGCCGTTGTCCGTCGTTTGGTCCATGGATGCTCCCCGTCAAAGGCGAATTCGGTCGCTGAAAAATATTTGATTATGGCGTGTCGAGCGCCCGGCGGCGCCGTTGCGTTGCTGGCGAGTGCTTAGTCTATGAAAAGTCTTGCAAGTTGCACGGTGCAGACAAGGCTTTCCTGCATGCTGCACACCATGGCGATCAACGACTTCTTCCAAGTGGCTGATTTGCCAGGGGCAGCCTCGGCGGGCCTGCTGGCATGCGGCTTGCGACGATTATCAGAAGGCGCCGCATCCCGGCACGCGGTATCCGGCGCGATCTGTCGCAAATCCACAGGAGGTTGTATGAACCAGTCCATGAACCAGCTCAACGAGCTGATCGAGATCACGCGCGACGGGCAGCGTTTCTACCAGCATGCTGCCGACGAAGTAAAGGACGTCGAGCTGCAGCATCTGTTCCGCGACCTTGCCCAGGCAAAGACTCAGGTCATCCAGGCACTGACCGTGAAAGTAGCCGCCAGTCACGAACAGCCTTCACAAGGCGGAACGCTGACTGGACGCATGCGAGAACTCTACGCCGATGCCCGATCGCGCATCGGCGATCACGACACCGCCTATGTCGACCAGCTTGAACATACCGAGGCGGACATCTTGCGGGCTTTCGAGGATGCCATTGGCGATGCCGAACCGGATGTCAGGGCATTGCTCGCCATCGAGCTACCAAAGTTGCGTGCGTGCCATGGGCGGATTCGGCAGCTCAAGGAGGCGCGTCACTAAGCGGTCGTGCAAAACGCCCGGCATAAAAGGGGTGCTCATGCAATTTGAGTTGACGCACCCCGAGTTGGCATCCGTAAGTTATTGATTTAAAACGGTTTAGCTGTGCCGTCTCGCCTGGCACGACACCTGCAATAACTTGGTCAACGAAACGAGTTGCCACGCTTAGAAGGAGTTGAGAATGGATCGCCAAGCCCGCGTGTCATTGGCCAGCAAGGGATTCCTCTCTGCTGCGGTTGTTGTACTGATCATGGGCGCCGAACGCCCCATGTCGCAACCGCTCAGCCAGGTGCAACAGAATTCAGCGGAACGAATCGGTATGTATGACGCTCAACCTATTGAGCTTGTGCGGACCGGTCAGAAACCGCAAACGATCGATTATCGCCAGGCGCCTGCTGAGCAGCGCTGGGTGTTTTGAGCAACGAAGGGGACGTGCAAGCGAACCAGCAAGGATGCGAAAAAAACATCGATGCCGATCGGGCTGATCTGATCCGCTGAGAACCGTTCCTGAACCAAAGAGGAGTCACACCATGCTGAGTTGGGCAATTACTTTCCTGATCATCGCCATCATCGCTGCTGTACTGGGCTTCGGTGGCATCGCAGGTACCGCTACGGGTATCGCCAAGATCCTGTTCGTGGTTTTCCTGGTGCTGTTCGTAGCATCGCTGATCTTCGGCCGTGGTCGCGGGCCGCGCGTTTGATGCGTCATAGCCGCCCGCAAGGGCGGCTGCATTTTGGAGTTGCAGCGGCATAGGAAGCCAAATTTGCCGGATCATGTTCGGCTTCGAAGATGATCCAAAGCGCGCGTCGAGTGTAACGGCTCTGCGCGCTCGACCCCTCAGCGGGGTGAACCAGGGGGTCGGGTTGTTCTGCCACGCGGAGCGACCTAGGGGTACATGGAGTGCCTCCTTTATCGGACCGGGTTCTGCGAGGCTGCTGCCGGTGGTGGCGCAACTGCCATCGCCGGCGTGCAGCAATAAACGCTACACGCGCAATACTGTCTAACCTCCCGCCTCGATGTCCCATTTCTCCCATCTTCTGTCTCGTATGCCGATCGGCGGATGACCCCTGCGCGCTCGCACCGCTATCATCGCCGCCAGCTTTGACGGGAGAACAACATGCTCAACGGCCTCTGGCTGGGCTTTTTTCTGATTGCCGCGATTGCCGCCCTCGCGCGCTGGCTGATCGGTGGCGACCCTGCGGTTTTTGCCGCGCTGGTGGAGAGCCTTTTTGCCATGGCCAAATTGGCCGTGGAAGTGATGATCGTGCTATTCGGCACGCTGACGTTGTGGCTGGGTTTTTTGCGCATCGCCGAAAAAGCCGGGCTGATCGAACTGCTTGCGCGCCTGCTGGGTCCGTTGTTCCGCCGTCTGATGCCTGAAGTGCCGGCCGGCCATCCGGCGCTGGGGTTGATCACGTTGAACTTCGCCGCCAATGGTTTAGGGCTGGACAATGCCGCCACACCCATCGGGCTTAAGGCCATGCGGGCCCTGCAGGAGCTCAACCCGCTGCCGAGTGTGGCGAGCAATGCGCAGATCCTCTTTCTGGTGCTCAACACTTCGTCGCTGACGTTATTGCCGGTGTCGATCTTCATGTATCGCGTGCAGCAGGGCGCGGAAGATCCGACGCTGGTGTTCCTGCCGATCCTGCTGGCGACCAGCGCCTCGTCCCTGGCTGGCTTGCTGGCGGTGGCGCTGATGCAGCGTTTGCGCCTGTGGGATCCGGTGGTGCTCGCCTATTTCATTCCCGGTGCCCTGTTGCTCGGGGGCTTCATGGCGCTGCTGGCCGAGTTATCGGTCACGGCGCTGGGCTCGTTGTCATCGCTGCTCGGTAACTTGACGCTGTTCGGGCTGATCATCGCCTTTCTGATCGTTGGTGCGCTGCGAAAAGTGCCGGTGTACGAAGCCTTCGTCGAAGGGGCGAAGGAAGGCTTTGATGTCGCGAAAAGCCTGCTGCCCTATCTGATCGCCATGCTCTGTGCGATCGGTGCGTTGCGTGCATCCGGTGCGCTGGATTTCGGCCTGGAGGGCATTCGCTGGCTGGTGGAGGCGTTCGGTTGGGACACGCGCTTCGTCGATGCATTGCCGACTGCGCTGGTCAAGCCGTTCTCCGGTAGCGCCGCGAGGGCGATGCTGATCGAGACCATGCAGAGCCAAGGCGTGGACAGCTTTCCGGCACTGGTGGCGGCGACGGTGCAGGGCAGTACCGAAACTACCTTCTATGTGCTGGCGGTGTACTTCGGAGCGGTGGGCATTCAGCGTGCGCGGCACGCCGTGGGCTGTGCGCTGGTGGCGGATTTTGTCGGGATCGTGGCAGCTATTGGCGTGTGCTACTGGTTCTTTGGCTGAGTTTGCTGCGGCGGCTGGAACAGAGCGGAGCGCTCGGCAAGGTGCCCCGCGCGCCACGTGCTGCCGATGATGCGCAGAGTGCTGATCAGCGGCTTGAAAGCCAGGTGCTCCGCAAACCGCTCAGCTCCAGCGGCGTTGCCAGAATCGAAACAGCGGCTCGGCCAGGAACATCACGAGAAACAACCTCAGCACCTGCACTGCTGTGACCAATGCTACCGAGAGCTGCAAGGCCTCGGCCGTCAGGCACAACTCGGTGATCCCGCCGGGCATCATGCCGAGCATCAGCGATACCTTATCCAGTGTGGTCATCCATCCCAGAGCGCCACCCAGCGCGGCGGCGACGAGCATCGCCAGCAGCGTGAATAGCAAAATGCGCAAGAGGAACGTTGGCGCACTGCGAAAGAACGGGCGGTCGAAATGGCAGGCCAGCGAACAGCCGATCAACCACTGGCCCAGGGCCCCGGCCCAGCCGGGCAGGCCGATGTGCAGGTCGAACACCACGCTGGCCACAGCGCAGGCAGTCAGCGGCCCGAGCATCCACGGGTTGGGTTGGCCTAGCCGACGCCAGAGCAGCGCCAGTAAGCCACCAGCCGGAAGCAGCAGCGCCAGCCAGGCCCAGCTCACCGGTGCGGGCGGCGGGGCATCCATCGATGGCAAGCCCCAGGTAAACAGCGCCGGCACGATCAGTACTACCAGCAGCAAGCGCAGGCTGTGTGCCGCCGCGACACGCGCAGGTTCGGCCTGGTGCCGATTGGCCAATACCACCATCTCGCTGGCGCCGCCCGGCATGCTGGCGAAGAACGCGGTGGCGCGGTCGCAGCCGGCGCGCAGCAGAATGGCAATGCCGATCAGGCCGAGCAGCAGGGTCCCGACCGCACCGGCGAGGATAACGCCGAAATGCGCAAGCACCTGTTGCATCACCTCGCTGGTGAAGTGCAGGCCTATGGCACTGGCGACGATCCATTGGCCGGTCTGGCGGCCGCGGGGAATTTCACCCACCAGCCAGCCACTGCAGCGCACCGCAATCACTGCCAATAGCGAACCGACCATCCATGGCAGCGGCCAGTTGGCCAGAGTCGCCATCCAGCCGCCGAGCGCGCCGATCAGTGGCGTCGCCCACCAGGCTGGCAACGTGCCCCGCATCTCAGGCCTGCGCCTCGACGACGTTGCCGCGACGACGCTTGAGATACCAGCGCAACCCCGGCATGGCCAGCATCGCCACGGTCAGCCCCCACAGCGCAAGGGTAATCGGGCTGCCCCAGAGGATGCCCAGTTCGCCAGCGGAGATCGACAGAGCGCGGCGCAGGTTGTCCTCCATCAGTTCACCGAGAACGAAGCCGAGAATCACGGCCGACAAGGGGAAGTCCAGCTTGCGCAGGATATAGCCGAACACGCCCAGCCCGACCATCAGTACCAGGTCGAATACCGTGCTGTGCACCGAATACACGCCGACCATGCTGATCACCGTGATGGTCGGCACCAGTACCCAGTTCGGCACGCTGAGCATGCGCGAGAACAGACCCACCAGCGGGATGTTCATGATCAGCAGGATCACATTACCGATGAACAGCGAGGCGATCAGGCCCCAAACCACATCGGGTTGCTGTTCGAACAGCAAAGGCCCCGGGGTGATGTTGTACAGCGTCAGCGCGCCGATCATCACCGCCGTGGTGCCGGAGCCGGGCACGCCCAGGGTCAGCATGGGGATCAGTGAGCCGCACGCCGAGGCGTTGTTGGCGGCTTCCGGGGCGGCCAGGCCGCGCAGGTCGCCGTCGCCGAAGCGGCCCTTGTCGCCGGCCATACGCTTCTCGCTCATGTAGGTCATGGCGCTAGCGATGGTCGCCCCGGCCCCCGGCAGCGTGCCGATGACGAAGCCGGCCACGGCGCTGCGCACCATGGTCCAGAACGTGAAGCAGAATTCCTTGAAGTTGAACAGCAGCCGGCCGCTGGCCTTGACCGCCTTCTGCCCGCTGTGGGTTTTCTCCAGCATCAACAGGACTTCGCTGACGCTGAAGAAGCCGATCACCACGATGACGAACTGGATGCCGTCCGACAGGCTGACGCTGCCGAAGGTGAAGCGGTACACCCCGGTGGTCGAGTCCACGCCCACCGTCGCCAGGGCCAGGCCCATCAGTGCGGCCATCAGTGTTTTCACCGGCTTGTCTCCCACCATGCCGCCGAGGCAGGCGATGGCGAAGATCATCAGCACGAAGTACTCGGCCGGGCCGAAGGCCACTGCCCACTTGGCCAGTAGCGGGGCGAACAGCACCACGCCACAGGTGGCGATGATGCTGCCGATGAACGAGCTGACTGCCGACAGTGACAGCGCGATGCCTGCTTTGCCCTGACGTGCCAGCGGGTAGCCGTCGAGAGTGGTCATCACCGCGGCGGCGTCGCCGGGGACGTTGAGCAGGATCGCCGAGATGCGCCCGCCGTATTCGCAGCCCAGGTACACCGCGGCGAGCAGGATCAGCGCGGTTTCCGGTGGCAGACCGAGGGCGAAGGCCAGTGGCAATAGCAGCGCCACGCCGTTGATCGGGCCGAGGCCCGGCAGCAGCCCAACGACGGTGCCGACGAAGGCGCCGAACAGCGCCACCAGCAGGTTGGTCGGTCGCGTGGCGACATCGAAGCCCTGCATCAAGAAATTCAGTGTTTCCATTTCAGCTCTCCAGCAGACGTAGCAGGCCAAGCGGCAGCGGTACGTCCAGCAGGTAATCGAACAACCCGTAGAGCAGCGCGCCAAGCAGCGCACCACTGATCACGCAGGGCCACAGGCGACCGTTGAACAGCAGACCGAGGGCGAAACCGGCCAGGGCGGTGCTGATCACGAAACCGAGAATTTCGAACAGCAGCGAGTAGGTCAGCAGAACCAGCACGCACAGCACGGCTCGTTTGGCCCTGCCTCGGTCGAACGCGGGCGTCGGCTCGCCGTGCGGCTTGAGCAGCAGCCACAGTGCGCCGCACGTCATCAGAAACAGCAGCAACAGCGGGTAGGCGCGCGGCCCAACCGGGTCGTAGGCAAAGGGCGCCTCGAAGCCCCAGGCGAGCAGGGCGAGGCCGGCGCAGGCGAGCAGCCACGCCGCGGCGAAGACACGTACGTACATGAAGGGATACCTCAGGATTCGACGGCCTGGCGCGGCAGCGCCCGAGCGTCAACTGCCCGGCCCGACAGAACGCGGGCCGGGCGTTCGGTTACTTGATCAGGCCGAACTCGCCGGCGAGGGCCTTGTACTCCTGCACCTGCTTGCTGACGAACGCTTCGAGCTCATCGCCCGTCATCGACAGCGGGAACAGGTCGCGCTGCTCGCGCAGCTTGGCGAAGTCCTCGTCGGCGAGCAGGGTGTCGAACTGGGTCTTCCACCAGTTGAAGTCCTCATCAGACACCTCCGGCCCCATGTAGAAGCCGCGGATCACTGGCCAGCTGATGTCGTAACCCTGTTCCTTGGCGGTGGGAATGTCGTTTAGCCGACCCGGCAGACGTTCATCGGAGAGCACCGCGAGCACCCGGACCTTGCCGGCCGCCAGTTGTGGAGTGACCTCGCCCAGGCCGCTGGAGGTGACTTGGACGTGGCCGCCGAGCATGGCGGTGAGTGTTTCGCCACCGCCTTCGAAGGCTACATAGCGCAGCTTCTGCGGTTCGATGCCTGCTTGACGTGCGATCAGAGCGGTCTGCATCCAGTCCTGGCCGCCGATGGTGGCGCCTGCGCCGAACACCACACTGGTCGGGTCCTTCTTCACCGCGGCGATCAGCTCATCGAGGTTCTGGTAGGGCGCATCGGCGCGTACCGTGATGGCGCCATAGTCGGTGCCCACGCCCGCCAGCCAGCGCACGGCATTCTCGTCGTAGCGACCAAATTTGCCCTGGGCAAGGTTGAGCAGTGAACCGCTGGAAAAAGCCGTGATGGTTGCGGGGTCCGCCGCGCGCTGGGCGACCACCGCGTTGTAGGCCACTGCGCCGACCCCACCTGGCATGTAGGTGACGCGCATCGGCGCTTTGAGCAGGCCGCTGTCCTTCAGGCCGCTTTGCGCGAGCTTGCAGGTCAGGTCGAAACCGCCGCCGGGCTTGGCTGGAGCGATGCATTCGGGGCGCTTGGGTTCGGCGAGCAACTGGCTGGAGAGCAGCAGGCAGGAGCCGAGCAGGGCGAAACGACTGAGAGCGGTTTTCATGGGAGTCTCCTGGAGTTCTTATTGTGGCCCGGGTTTACCAGATTGGCAGGCTGTAGCTGACGATCAGGCGATTCTCATCGGCGTCGCGGGCGAAGTCGGAGCGGAACATGGCGTTGCGCATACGGACCGCGACATTCTTCAGCGGGCCGCTCTGCACCACGTACTTCAGCTCAATGTCGCGTTCCCACTCGCTGCCGTTGTTGCCACCGTTGTATTCGGCGTTGTCGCCGGAAACGTAACGGGTCAGGAAGCTCAGGCCGGGAATACCCATGGCAGCGAAGTTATAGTCGTAGCGTGCCTGCCAGGAGCGCTCGTCGGCGTTGGCGAAGTCGTTGATCTGCACGAAGTTGACCAGAAACGGATCGCTGCCATCGAGGTAGGCGTAGCCGGTGTCGCCGCGCATCTGCTGGTAGCCGAGGCTGACCTTGTGCCCGCCCAGGCTGTAGCCAAACATGCCATTCCAGGCCTGGTTGTCGATCTTGCCGGCATTGGCTGCACCGGTGTCATCGCTGATCATTACGCGCAGATCCGCGCTCAGCGCCGAGTTGTCGGTCAGCGGCTTGACGGCCAGCAGGCCGAAGAAATGCTGGCGATACACATCGTCCAGTTCGCCATAGTAGTAACGACCGGTGAGGTTCTTGTTGAAGGCGTACTCGGCCCCGGCGAACGTCAGGTGGTCGGCCTCGGCGGCACTGGCGAAGCGGCTGTTCTTGTTGTTCAGCTGCAGGTCCTGGGAGTTGGTCGAGGCGCGGTCGATCACCTTGTCCAGGCGGCCACCGGTCAGCGTTAGGCCTTCGATGTCCGTCGAGGTGACGGTGGCGCCCTCGAACACTTGCGGCAGCGTGCGGCTGTCGCTGGCCTTGACCACCGGCATCTCCGGAATGTGCGAGCCATAGCGCAGCTCGGTATCGGCGATCTTCGCCTTGGCGGTCAGGCCCAGGCGGCTGAATTCGTCCGGCGTGCTGCCGTCGTCGTGCACCGGCAAGAGATCGGTGCCGGCGCGGCCGCCACCGGAATCCAGCTTGATGCCAAGCATGCCCATGGCGTCGAGGCCGAGGCCTACAGTGCCTTCGGTGAAACCGGACTGGACATCGAGAATGAAGCCCTGGGTCCACTCTTCGCGCTTGGACTGGCCGGAGCCTTCGCGAAAGTCGCGGTTCAGGTAGATGTTCTGCGTGTGCAGGGTCGCACTGCTGTCTTCGATAAAGGCGGCCTGAGTCGCTGGGGCCAGCGAGGCGGCGGCAACGGCGAGAGCGAGACGTGCAGGAACGGGTGAGCGTCTGACGGCAGTCAGCATCGTGTATCTCCACTATTGTTTTTGTTGTGACGGCGATATGCGCCGCGCGGGGTGGTTCGAGCCACCTATGAGCGATCCTAGATGGTCAAGCTTTCGCCAGCCTTTCAGTGCTCAAAGCCAGCGGCGGGGTGGATGATCTACCGCTACACTGGCGCCCCGTCGCCATGGCAGAGGACAGGCAATGCGAATTCTTCTGGTCGAGGACCACCCCCAGCTCGCCGAAAGCGTGGCGCAGGCATTGCGCGCCGCCGGCTGGACCGTGGACCTGTTGCAAGACGGCGTCGCCGCCGATCTGGCGCTGGCCAGCGAGGATTACGCACTGGCGATTCTCGACGTTGGCCTGCCGCGCCTGGATGGCTTTCAGGTGCTGGCTCGTCTGCGCGAGCGCGGCAAGACGCTGCCGGTGCTGATGCTCACCGCCCGCGGTGAGGTCAGCGACCGCGTGCACGGACTGAACCTTGGGGCCGACGATTACCTGGCCAAGCCGTTCGAACTGTCCGAGCTGGAAGCGCGGGTCAAGGCACTGCTGCGGCGCAGCGTCGGTGGGGGTGAACGCCAGCAGCGCTGCGGCGCGCTGGTCTACGACCTGGATGCACGGCGCTTCAGTCTGGCCGACGAGCCGTTAACGCTGACGTCCCGCGAGCAGGGTGTGCTTGAGGCGCTGATCGCCCGTCCCGGACGGGTGATGAGCAAGGACCAGCTCGCCGCCCAGGTGTTCGGCCTGGACGAGGACGCCAGCGCCGATGCCATCGAAATCTACATCCACCGTTTGCGCAAAAAGCTGGAAGGCCAGCCGGTACGCATCGTCACCTTCCGCGGCCTGGGCTATCTGCTCGAGGCGCTCGATGGCTGAGCCGGTGGTCGCCGGCAGTCTGCGGGCGCGGCTGCTGCGCCGTCTGGCAGTCCTGCTCGCCCTGCTGTTGCTCTTCAGTGGCTGGAGCGCCTACTGGAACGGGCGTGCCGCCGCCGACACCGCCTACGACCGCACACTATTGGCCTCGGCCAGGGCGATTGCCGATGGTCTGGTGGCGAACGATGGCAAGCTGCGGGCGAACGTGCCCTACGTGGCGCTGGACACGTTCGCCTACGACAGTGCCGGACGCATCTATTACCAGGTGCTGGATATCGAGGGCCGTCTGGTCAGCGGATACGATCACCTGCCGGCGCCCGGTGCCGATGTCCCGCGCACCGATGACTACCCGGCGCTGGCGCGCTTCTACGACGGCGAGTTCCAGGGCCAGGGCGTGCGTCTTGTGAGCCTGCTGCAACCGGTCAGCGAACCGGAGCTCAACGGCATCGCCGAGATCCGCGTGGCAGAGACCCTTGGCGCACGCGAGCGTATGGCGCGTGGCCTGCTCACCGATACCCTGTGGCGGGTCGGCTTGATGGCGATTGCCGCGCTGGTGCTGGTATGGCTGGCGGTCAGCGCCGCACTGCGGCCGTTGGGCCGGCTCAGCGAGGCGGTGCAGGAGCGCGCCCCGGACGATCTGCGACCGCTGCCGCTGGTCAGCGTGCAACGTGAATTGAAGCCACTGGTGGCGGCCCTCAATGGGTTCACCGAGCGTCTGCGCGGACAGTTCGAGCGCCAGGCGCGCTTCATCGCCGATGCCTCCCATGAGCTGCGCACGCCATTGGCGGCGCTGAAGGCGCGGATCGAACTGGGCCTGCGCGAAGCGGAACCTGCGGTCTGGCGAAGCACTCTGGAAGATGCCGGGCAGAGCACCGACAAGGTCATCCATCTGGCCAACCAGCTGCTCTCACTGGCGCGTATCGAAAGCGGCGCGCAATCCATTGCCGAGGGCGGTGCGCAGCGTCTTGATCTGTCGCAGCTGGCCCGCGAGCTGGGGCTGGCAATGGCGGCATTGGCCCACAAGCGCGGTGTCGCCCTGGCCCTGGAGGCCGACGCGCCGGTGTGGATCGACGGCGAGCCGACGCTGATCAGCGAGCTGCTGAGCAACCTGCTGGACAATGCGCTGGCGCACACGCTGACCGGCGGCAACGTGGTGCTACGGGTGCTCGACGGCGCCGTGCTGGAGGTGGAGGACGACGGCCCCGGCATTCCTGCTGCCGAGCATGACCGCGTTTTCGCGCGCTTCTACCGCCGTGACACTGGCGGGCATGGCGCCGGGTTGGGATTGGCCATCGTCGGCGAGATCGTCCGCGCCCATCGGGCCGAGATCAGCCTGGATCAGGGCGAGCTCGGTGGCCTTCTGGTGAGGGTGCGTTTCATGCCGCAGGGGGGCTGAACGCGGCGGAGGATTGCTGAGAGCCTGAACGATATTCGACACGATCGTCTATTAAAACGAACATGCGCGTCGCAGGATGTTAGGCTGCACGCCTGCGTCAGCATCGGGGCAAGCCCTCGTCACGCGAGCACAGCCGAGCCTCCGACTTTTCGTCTCTCCCTGCCGCTCAGGCAGCGGCCGGCCCTGAAGCAGGCTTATCGGGCTGCCCAGACCTGCCGTCCGGCAACCCTTTCAGTGCAACTCATCGACAGGCTGGCTGCACGCAGCCAGCGTAAGGAGTATCCACATGGGAGAAGCCAAGCAGCATGCCTTCTTCAACCTCACGAGCGAACAGGGTGTCCTGCGCACGTCCATCGCTGCCACGTTGTTCATTGCTGCGATCGGTATCGGTTTCGGTTTGGCCTCCGGGTCATTCTCGATAGCCTTCGATGGCGTCTATTCGCTAGTCGACGCCAGCATGAGCGGCCTGTCGCTGATGGTGGTCCGACTGATCACCTCTTACGCGACCGCAACCAACGTGTCGCGCAAGATGCGCGAGCGTTTCACCATGGGGTTCTGGCACCTCGAACCTATGGTCTTGGCGTTGAACGGTATCCTGTTGACGAGCGTCGCGATCTACGCGCTTATCAACGCCGTCAGCAGTTTGCTGGAAGGCGGCCGCACACTGGCCTTCGACTTGGCGCTGGTCTACGCCGTGCTCACCGTATCGGTCTGCGCCGCCATCGCCGCGGTCGAAAACCGCGCCAACCGCAGAATCGGCTCGGATTTCCTGCGCATGGACATAAACGGCTGGATCATGTCCGCGGGCATCACCACCGCCCTACTGGTGGCGTTCTGTATCGGCTTCTTCGTGCAGGGCACCACTTGGGAGTGGATATCGCCATATATCGATCCAGCCGTGCTGGCACTGGTCTGCCTGGTCATCATTCCTATGCCGATGGCGGTGATACGTCAGGCTATGGCGGACATATTCCTGGTCACGCCGGGCGACTTCAAAAGGCACGTTGACCGCGTTGCCCAGGCGTTCGTCGAGAAACACGGTTTCTTGTCCTACCGCGCTTATGTCGCCAAGGTGGGCCGCTCTCGCGAAGTTGAACTGTACTTCATCGTGCCGGAGACAGACGAGGCCAGGACGATCCGGCAATGGGACGCCCTGCGCGAGGAGATCGGCAACGCAGTGGGTGGCGCGGGGCCTGATCGCTGGATAACCGTTGTATTCACCGCCGACACCGAATGGGCCGACTGACAGCAGCCGGCTCCATTCACCCCGTGCCAGAGCGGCTGGTCGCTGCCGCCCGTCGCACTCCTTACCATCAGCCGCGGCGCCGCGCCCAGAACTGCTGCACCAGTTCCAGCATGCCGTCCGCCAGGTGGGCCACGCCTGAGGCACTGCACTGGCTGTGCCGTCCAGTCGCGACGTGATCTTCCGAGCTGGCGCGGATGCTGACGATGCTCTGGGTGATTTCTTCGCTGGCTGCGCTCTGCTGGTCGACGGCGGCGGCAATCTGAGTACTCATCGCGCTGATTTCGTTCACCCGTCTGTTGATGCCACCCAGCGAATGTTCGGCCTGGTCGGCATGGCTGACACTGTGCTGCGCCTGCTCACGGCTACGCTGCATGACCTCCACGGCTTGCCGCGCACCGGCCTGCAGTGACCCGATCATGCTCTGGATATCGGTGGTCGCGCTGGATGTCCGCGATGCCAGCTGGCGCACTTCGTCGGCCACTACGGCGAAGCCGCGGCCCTGATCGCCTGCACGCGCCGCTTCGATGGCTGCATTCAGCGCGAGCAGGTTGGTCTGTTCGGCGATGCCATGAATGACATCGAGTACCCGGCTGATTTCCTGGCTGTGGCTCTCGAGCTGGTGAATCACCTCGGCGGCCTTCTGAATGTCGCCGGCCAGCCGGGTGATGCTGCTGCCGGTCAGGCCGACGATCTCCCGGCCGCTAGCTGCTTCGCTGTCGGCCCGGGCCGCGACTTCGGCGGTGCGTTGTGCATTGAGTGCGACGTCCTGCACGCTGGCACTCATTTGCTGGATCGCCGTAGCGATCAGGTCGGTTTCCTGCTGCTGGCGTGAGGCGCTCTGGGTGCTGCCATGCATGGCGCCGAGCAGGTCGCGCGCATGATCACTGAGCTGCCGGCTGCAGTCGGCGATGCGCCCAACCATGGCTCCGGCTTCGGTTTCCAGCATCTTCATGGCGAAGGCGATCTCGCCGACTTCGTCCTTACGTCCGGTGTAGATCAGCTGGCTGACCGGATTGTGGCCGATCCGCCGGGCTTGCTGCGCCAGGCGTGAGAGCGGTGCCAGCGACATTGTTACTGCCACAGCCATCGCCCCGCCAAGCGCGAGGCCGGCTACCGTTGCTGCCACCGGGGTTGCGACGAGCAGGCTGCCGAGGGCAACACCGAAAGCCCCGCCGGCAGCGGCAAGCAGCGCCGTGCGCTCGCGCAGCCCCAGCGCGCAGCTCAGCGACTTACCCCCGCGACCGGCACGCAGCTGGGCGTAAAGCGCTTCAGCTGCCTGGATCTGCTCAGGCTGCGGGCGAGTGCGCACCGACTGGTATTCCACCACCTTGCCGTCCCGGCAGACTGGCGTGGCGAAGGCGCTTACCCAGTAGTGGTCACCGTTCTTGCAGCGGTTCTTCACGACGCCCATCCACGACTTGTTCGCCTGTAGCGTCTGCCAGAGATCGGCAAATGCCGCCTCCGGCATGTCCGGGTGCCGCACCGTGTTGTGGTGCTCACCCAGCAGTTCGTCTTCGGCGAATCCGGAAATCGCGACGAAATCCGGGTTGGCGTAGGTGATGGTGCCTTTCAGGTCGGTGGTAGACAGTATGTTCGCCGTTTCACCAACCGTTACTTCGCGGCCGCTGACGGGCATGTTGAGGCGCATAGACAGATCTTCCTTGGAGTATGGGTCTGAATACGCAAGGCAGTTGGCGGCGCCGCTTCTATTGGCGGTGCTCTCATCGGATGGGTCGGTGCATCCGTATACATCGGGTGTGTTACCAGGCGGCGATCAATCGCCCTCTTTGTTGCTCCCCGCATCCATTTCCAGCTGTTCGAGCAGGTCGATCAGGCGCTGGCGCAGCTGGCCGAGCTCGCGGGACTTGAACGAGCGGCGGGTGCGTTCCAGCACCTCAATGGTTTCTTCCAGCGCGGTGCGCAGGGTTTCTTCGGTCAGCATTGCTTCTTCTTCATACGATCACATGCAGGTTGGGTGCCGGTTCTGCCGGGGCGTACGTCGCGTGCCAGCTTGTTCGAACCCAAAAATAAAGGCGCCAGTCGTGGTGCATCCCTGTGGAATGTCACGGCTGGCGCCTTAGCTATCAGGTCCGGTTGTCCTGAGCGGTAAAGCAGCTTTCGCATCTGGCGAAACTAATGGCATTTTGCCTTCACCTGCGTGCCGTAACAAGTCTGCGATGCGGCTGAACGGGCGCCCATCAGCTGTGGTTCTCATGCACCATTCGGAGTCGCCGTCGGCACGTTCAGGTGCGCCTGCGGGTCCAGAATTGCTGGACCAGCATTTCCATGCTGTCTGCCAGTTGAGCAACGCCCGACGCGCTCTGCCGGCTGCGTAAGCCGCTCGCCACGTGTTGGTCGGAGCCGCTACGAATGCTCACGATGTTCTGGTTGATGTGCTCGCTGACCGCGCTTTGCTGCTCGACTGCCGCGGCGATCTGAATGCTCATCTCGCTGATCTCGTTGACCCGGCTATTGATGCCCTGCAACGAACAAGCTGCCTGCGCGGCCTGTTCGACGCTCTGCATGGCCTGCTCGCGACTGCGCTGCATGACGTCCACCGCCTGGCGGGCGCCGCCTTGTAGCGCGCTGATCATGCTGTTGATCTCTTGCGTTGACTTCTGGGTGCGCGAGGCCAGGTTGCGCACCTCATCGGCGACCACGGCGAATCCGCGTCCCTGTTCGCCAGCGCGGGCGGCCTCGATGGCCGCGTTCAACGCCAGCAGGTTGGTCTGCTCGGCGATACCGCGAATGACGTCCAGCACCTTGGTGATGTCATTGCTGTGCCCCTCCAGCTCGTGGATCACCTCGCCGGCTCGCTGAATATCCTGAGCCAGCTGACCAATGGCGGCGCCGGTACGGTTGACCACCTCGGTGCCGGTTGCTGCTTCGCTGTTGGCGCGGCTGGCCGCCTCCGCGGTGCGTTGGGCATTGTTTGCCACTTCCTGCACGCTGGCTGCCATCTGGTTGATCGCCGTTGCCACTTGGTCGGTTTCGCTCTGCTGGCGCGAAGCGCTCTTACTGCTGCTCTCCATGGCACCGAGCAGTTCCTGGGCGTGTTCGCTTAGCTGACGCGAGGTGTCGCCGATGCGGCCGACCATTGCGCCAGCTTCGGTTTCCAGCATCTTCATGGCGAAGGCGATCTGGCCGTACTCGTCGCGGCGCCCGGCATAGATCAGCTGCCCCACCGCGTTGTCGCCCACCTGACGGGCCTGCTCGGCGAGCCGCTGCAGCGGAGCCAGGGCCATATAGGCCAGGCCGCTCGCGCCAATCGCCGCTGCTGCTGCGGTGGCTAAGGCGGCGGCAAGGTCGACGCCGCTCAACAGCATGCCCACGACAACACATGGCGCAGCGCCCAATGCGGCGAGCATGGTGACACGGCCTCGGGCGCTGAGCGGTGCACGGCGCAGTGCCGCCGGTGGGCGCTTGCCGCGCAGCTGCGCATATAGCTGCTCGGCTGCGGCAACCTGAGCCGGCAGAGGTTTGGTCCGTACCGACTGGTACTCCATGACCCGACCGTTGCGGCTGATCGGCGTGACGAACGCGCTGACCCAGTAGTGATCGCCGTTCTTGCATCGATTCTTCACCATGCCCATCCACGACGTGCCGGCGCGTACGCAGCCCCACAGGTCGCCGAATGCTTCGGTGGGCATATCCGGATGGCGGACGATGTTGTGGTGTTGACCGATCAGCTCGCTTTCTTCAAAACCGCTGATCTTGATGAAATCCGGATTTACATAGGTGATGTCACCATTGAGATCCGTGGTGGACAGGATGTTGGCGGTGTCGCTGATGGAAACGTCGCGGCCAGTGACCGGGAGGTTCATGCGCATGGTGGTGAACTCGTGTGATTCGTGTTGCTCTGTTCCGCCACGGACGTCTCGGTCGATGCACGTTCAAGGTGCTTCGCGCGCTTCCTGCGATTTTGTCACCCAGTGGTGATCGGTTCCTTGCTTCGGACGGCCCTACGGGTCGTTTTGTATCGGTTTTGTTTCGCCGAAAACGGGCACGAAAAAAGCGCCAGCATTGATCCATCCCCTGGATGGTCCCTGTGGCGCTTCAGTCGGCGGCCCGCGGTCCTGTCCGATCAGCATGCCTCCTCATCTAGAGGCCGATGGCATATTGATATCGCTGGTTGCGCCGCACAATGCTACTGAAGTCCTACTCCGCTGGTCGGGTTTGCCTGCAGCTGGCTAGGCGCCATCAATCTTGTACAGATAGTACGTTATGTATAGGTGATGTACAGAAAAATATGCACCGCCTCTCGCAACCCTTTTTCCGCCATCCGGTCCTAGCAATGGTCACGAGCATTGCTGGATCGGCATGGCGGGGTTCGTAGGCTGTCCCCAAAGCGGCCGCCTGCTAGACTCAAGTTCCGCGCAGACTCACAAGGGATGCCCGGGAATCCGAAAACAACCAAAAAGGAGTGCATCCATGAAAGGCAAATCCTTGGCATGGATCTTTACCGCCGCTCTGGCGGGAACCGGCCTGAGCGCAGTGGCACAGGCGCAAGAGAAGTTCGTTACCATCGGCACAGGCGGTCAGACCGGCGTTTATTACGTTGCCGGGCAATCGATCTGCCGCTTCGTCAATCGCAATGCGGAAAACATCAAGTGCAACGCGCCGGCTAGCGGCGGCGGCGTGGCTAACGTCAACGGCCTGCGCAGTGGCGAATTCAACTTCGGCATCATGCAGTCCGATCACCAGTACAAGGCAATGGAAGGCGTCACCCCCTTCGAGAAAGAAGGGAAGATGGACGACATCCGGGCTGTGTTCTCTCTGCAGAGCGAAGTATTCACCGTACTCGCGCGCCGCAGCGCCAACATCAAGGGTCTCGATGACCTCAAGGGCAAGCGTGTCAACATCGGTAACCCCGGTTCCGGGCAGCGCGATACCCTCGAAGAAATCATGGCCGTCAAAGGCTGGGACAAGTCGGTCTTCTCCCTCGCTGCCGAGCTCAAGCCGGCCGAGCAGGCCAGTGCTCTGGGCGACAACAACATCGATGCCATGACCTACTTCGTCGGTCACCCCAATGGTGCGATCCAGGAAGCGACCACCACTACAGACGCGGTGCTGGTACCGATCACGGGTCCCGAGATCGACAAGCTGCTGGAGGAGAAGAGCTACTACACCAAGGCCGAGATCCCGGGCGGCCTGTACAAGGGCAACGACAAGGCGACCCAGTCCATCGGTGGCAAGGCCGTACTGTCCACCACCGCCAAGGTCGATGCCGAAGTGGTCTATCAGCTGGTCAAGTCGGTGTTCGAGAACATCGAGCGCTTCCAGCGTCTGCATCCGGCGTTCAAAGACCTCAAGCCGGAAGAGATGATCGAAGTCGGCCTGAGCGCACCGCTGCATGAAGGCGCCGAGCGTTACTACAAGGAACGCGGCTGGTTGTAAGGCTCGCCAGGGCCGCGTCACTGGCGCGACCCTGATCGTTGCGATGCCTCGCTGAGAACCCGTGCGCCGGATGGCCACGGGTTTTCGCGGTTCCGTTACCTGAAAAAACAGGCCTCAATTCATGCAAGACAAACAACTGTCCACCGAGGAACTGATCGCCCAGGATGTTGGTGCGCGCACGCCCATTGGGCCGATCGCCGTGGTGATCGCCGGGCTCGCGCTGCTCTGGTCATTGTTCCAGCTGTGGATCGCCTCGCCATTGCCGTTCGTGCTTGGTTTCGGCGTACTGAACGACACCGAGACACGCTCCATCCACCTGGCGTTTGCACTATTACTGGCGTTTCTGGCCTACCCAGCATTCAAGAAGTCGCCCAGAGATCGGGTCCCTCTTGTCGATATCGCCCTGGGCCTGGTTGCCGCCTCCACGGCTGCCTACCTGTTCATCGCTTACGAGCAGCTGGCACAGCGTCCCGGCAACCTGACCACCATGGATCTGGTCACCGCCTGCATCGGGATTCCGCTGTTGCTGGAGGCCACCCGCCGCGCCCTCGGTCCACCGTTGGCGATCATCGCTCTTGTGTTTCTCGTCTATAGCGTCGCTGGTCCCTGGATGCCCGGCCTGCTGGCCCACCGCGGAGTCAGTTTCACCGCGCTGGCCAACCACCAGTGGATCACCACTGAAGGCGTATTCGGCATTGCGCTGGGCGTATCCACCAGCTTTGTCTTTCTTTTCGTGCTGTTCGGCGCCCTGCTCGAGCGGGCCGGGGCGGGGCATTACTTCATCCAGCTGGCCTTCAGCATGCTTGGGCATTTCCGTGGCGGTCCGGCGAAGGCTGCGGTCGTCGCCTCCGGGATGACCGGGCTGATCTCCGGTTCGTCCATTGCCAACGTGGTGACCACTGGTACTTTCACCATTCCGATGATGAAGCGCACCGGTTTCTCGGCAGAGAAGGCTGGCGCGGTTGAGGTGGCCTCTTCGGTCAACGGCCAGATCATGCCGCCGGTGATGGGTGCCGCGGCGTTCCTGATGGTGGAGTACGTCGGCATCCCCTATGTGGAGGTGATCAAGCATGCCTTCCTGCCGGCACTGATCTCCTACATCGCGCTGATCTATATCGTCCATCTGGAATCGCTCAAGCTGGGTTTGCAAGCGCTGCCGCGAGCCAGTGTGGCCAAGCCCTGGATGCAGCGGCTGATCGGCTTCGCCTTTGGCGCCGCGCTGATTTCCGGCCTGTCCCTGGGTGTTTATTACGGCCTTGGCTGGCTCAAGCCGATGCTCGGCGATTCCGCTTTATGGGTGATTGGCGTGCTGCTGGCGCTGGTTTACCTCGGCCTGCTGAAGATTGCCGCGAGCAATCCACCGCTGCCCCATGAAGACCCGAACATGCCGTTGGAGAAGTTGCCGGAAACCCGGCCGGTGCTGCTCTCGGGCCTGCACTTCCTGCTGCCGGTGGTGGTGTTGGTCTGGTGCCTGATGATCGAGCGCCTGTCACCCGGTCTATCGGCGTTCTGGGGCTCGGTGATGCTGGTGTTCATTTTGCTCACCCAGCGCCCGCTGCTGTCGTTGCTGCGCAAGGACGGTGGCCATGAGCACGGCACCTTCAGCGATGGCGTCGTCGATCTGCGCGAAGGCCTGATTGCCGGTGCGCGCAACATGATCGGTATCGGCATCGCCACGGCGGCCGCGGGCATCATCGTCGGGGCCGTTTCGCAGACGGGCGTCGGGCTGGTGCTGGCCGATCTGGTCGAGCTGCTGTCGATGGGCAACCTGCTGCTGATGCTGCTGCTCACCGCCTTCCTTAGCCTGATCCTCGGCATGGGCCTGCCGACGACCGCCAACTACATCGTGGTGTCCAGCCTGCTGGCGCCGGTAATCGTTTCGCTAGGCCAGCAGAACGGGCTGATCGTGCCGCTGATTGCCGTGCATCTGTTCGTCTTCTACTTCGGCATCATGGCCGACGTCACGCCGCCGGTGGGGCTGGCCTCGTTCGCGGCAGCGGCCGTGTCCAAGGGCGACCCCATCAGAACGGGTATCACGGCGTTCTACTACAGCCTGCGCACCGCAGCGCTGCCGTTCCTGTTCATCTTCAATACCGATCTGCTGCTGATCGGCGTGGATTTCTGGCACGGCGTGCTGATCTTCATCGTGGCGACCATCGCCATGCTTGTATTCGCCGCAGGCACGCAGGGCTACTTCCTGGTGCGCAGCCGCTGGTACGAAAGCGTACTGCTGTTGCTGGTTGCCTTTACGCTGTTCCGCCCGGGGTTCTGGATGGACATCATCCACGACCCCTATCAGGAAATCCCTCCGGCGCAGCTGGTGGAGGCGTTGGGCAGCGTCGATGAAGACAGCCAGCTACGCATGCGCGTACGCGGCGAGGATGCTGTTGGTGATTCCCGCGAATTCGTCTTGCTGCTGGCGATTCCGGACGGCGCCTCCGGCGAGGAGAAGCTGGCGAAGATCGGCCTGATGACCTACGAGGATGATGGCAAGTTGCTGGTCGACAGCGTCACCTTCGGCAGCCCGGCTGCTGAAGCGGGGCTGGAATTCGATCAGCAGATCCTCTCGGTACGTGCACCGGTCGATCGCTGGCCGAAGGAGCTGATGTGGGCTCCAGGCTTCCTGCTGTTCGGGCTCATCGTCTGGCTGCAGCGGCGACGCAAGCAGCGTTGATCGGCAGCAGTCGCTAGCAATCGGAAACCCCGGCCATGGATCCATGGCCGGGGTTTTTTATTGGTGGTGAGGAGCCGGGCGTTCGTCTAACTCAGTGTTGCGGCGTTCGCCGCCCCGACAGCCCACTAAGCGGGTCGCCCTGGCAGCGGTTGCTCCTTTATTTGCCTGTCGCGCGCAGCCCGGGGCTCGCTCGGGTGGCGTGCCTTGCTCCCACCGGGGCCTTCCAGCGCTGGATAGGCCGCACTGCAGAACAACGAGTTCAGGCGTTTCATGTCGGCGATCAGTTCCAGGTGTGCGGCGCTGGTTTCGATGCTTTCCACCACCTGCTGACGCAGGCGTTGCACATGGGAATGCGCCAGCTCGCGCTCCAGCTTGCGGAACTGACGTTTCTGCTGCAGCAGCTGCCGAGCGCCGTGGGAATCGCCGGAGATGAACACTGAAAGGCCCAAGCGCAGATTGGCGCTGAGTAGCGCATGCAATTGTCCGAGTTCTTCCAGCCCACTGTCGGAGAACGAGCGACGCTTGGACGTCTTGAGGTGCTGCACCTTGCTCGCCATATGTTCGACGATATCGCCGGCCTGTTCGAGGTTGATCGCCAGCTCGATGATTTCTGCCCAGCGTCGACCTTCCTGGTCGGCCAGGTCTTCGCGGGGCATTTGTGCCAGGTAGAGCTTGACGCCGCTATAGAGCGCATCGACGTCGTCGTCCAACCGGCGGATCTCCTCGCCGGCGTCGGGCCGGTCTTCGCGCAGCACCTCAAGCAATCGCGCCAGCATCAGCTCCACCGTGTCGCCGATGCGCAGGGTTTCACGAACGGCGTTGGCCAACGCCAAGCTCGGTGTGTCCAGCGCGGCGGGGTCGAGGTGTCGCGGTTGCGCCACGCCGTTGTCCAACGCGCGTTCCGGTAACAGGTATTCGCACAGGCTCGCCATCGGTTTAACGGTCGGCAGCAGGACCAGGCAACGCAGGCTGTTGTAGACCAGATGGAAACCAATCACCTGGGTCTGCGCGCTGTAGCCCAGGCCGTCCATCCAGGCCACAAGCGGGACGAGGAAAGGCAGCACGATGAGGCCGGCCAGTTTGTACAGCAGGTTGCCCAGCGCCACCCGCCGCGCCGAGGCCGGCTGCAGGCTGGCGTTGAACCAGGCGAGCAGACCGCTGCCGATGTTGGCGCCGATCACTAGGCCGAGCGCCACCGGCAGGCTGATCAGGCCGGCGCCGGCCAGCGTCGAGGTCAGCAGTACGGCAGCGAGGCTGGAATACGAAAGCACGGCGAATAGCGCACCCACCAGCACGGCGAGCAGGGTGTCGCCGGCCAGGGAAGAGAAGAGCACCTGCATGCCGCGCGCCTCGGTGATCGGCTCGGCGGCGTGCACGATCAGCTGCAGGGCAAGAATGATCAGGCCGAGGCCGATCAGCACGCGGCCGATCTGGCCGGCGCGAGTCTGTTTGCGCGAGAGGAACAGGCAGACGCCAAGCAGCGTCAGCAGCGGCGATAGCCAGGAAAGATCGAGGGTCAGCACGCGGGCCATCAGCGCCGTGCCGACATCCGCCCCGAGCATGATCGCCAGCGCCGTGGGCAGCGCCATCAGGCCTTGGGCGACGAAGGATATGGCCAGCAGCGCGGTGGCGTTGCTGCTCTGTACCAGCGCCGTGACGCCGATACCGGCGCCGAAGGCCAGCGGCGCATTGCCCATGCTCTGGCCGAGCGCCCGTCGTAGGTGCGAGCCATACACCCGCATGATCCCGGTACGCACGATATGCGTACCCCAGACCAGCAGGGCGATAGACGACAACAGGTGCAACAGGGTCAGCATCGGTCGGGCTCCTGCCTCATCGAGCAGCAACGACGAAAGCCTGCGTCACAAGGACGCAGATCTTCACCGGGGATACTCGATTGACCCTGGCCCGTCGGCCCCGTTCACCGAAACGTCATAAAGCGCCTGTCTGGCGCGCCGTTCAGGGACGGGTGTAGTAACCCACGCCGAGCAGCACGTCGTCGACCCGCCGGATCAGCGTGTGCTTCTGCTCGACCGCATTGGTCGCCGGGTTGCGCCAGACATAGTCGACGCTGCCGGAGCCCTGCTTGCGCGCCAGTTCGATCATCTCCTTGAACAGCGGCTTGCCGGCGGCGTCGTTGACGTTGCGCACATCGACACCCACCAGGTTCGGCGAGCTGCCGCTGGCGCGGTAGCGACCATCGTCGAGGCCGATGACGAAGACGTACTCGTCGTTGAAGACGAAGCCGCCACGCGGGTCGTTGAAGTTGCGGAAGGCCGCCTCGGCACCCTTGTCCTTGACCTGCTGCACGGCGCGGTCGAGCAGCGCCTTGGCGTGCTCGGCGGTGGCGCGCGGAATGTAGTAACCGACGCAGAGCACATGGTCGCCGACCTTGCGGAACTGGCTGATCTTGTTCTCGACCTTGTTGTCGGCCGGGTTGAGCCACTGGTACTCGACCTCGCCACTGTCCTGCTTGGCCGATTTGTCGAGGATTTCTCGGATGAACGACTTGCCGGCAGCATCCTTGAGCTCGCCGACGTTCAGCCCCACTAGGGCGGCCGAAGGACCACTACTGGCCTGCATGGTGCCGTCCTCGCCGAGCACGAAGATGTAGTACTGGCCGTTCACGTATTCGCCGTTACGGTCGTTGAAGACGGCCAGTGCCTGCTCCGGGCCCTTGGCCTGGAAGGTCAGCACGGCATTGTCGAGCAGGGCGCGGGCCTGGCTGGCGTGGCTGCGCTCCACCGAGCCGAGCGTCCGCTGCTGGGCTGGCTCCTGTGCGTGCAGCAGCAGCGGCACTGCGCCCAGCGTGGCAGATAGAGAAAGGGCGAGCAGCTTATTGCGGTTCCGGTTCATGAACGACTCCTGACCTGATGGCGGGCGACTGAGCGGCCGCCCCGTAGTCCCATGCTAGGCAGCGGCGGCGCAATTGATATTGGTCGAGAGAAGCAAAAGGGCAGGGCGAAAGGAGGAGATGCGCCACGACATGAGCTGTCGCATGGCCGATGCAAGCTGAAATCGCCGGCTCGCTCCCGTTGGGGACGGGCTGTAACCTAGCGGTTCTCGTTCAAGCGGTGCGCCCATGCTCAGCCTCTACCACGCTCCCGATCTGGAAACCCTCGGCGAACTGGCCACGCGCCTGCTCGCCCAGCCACTCGCCGATCCCTTCGCCCCGGCGCTGGTGGTGGTACCGAGCCAGGGCATGGGTCGCTGGCTGACGTTGGAACTGGCGCGCAAGCAGGGCATCGCCATGCAGCTGGAGATTCAGCTGCCGGCCAAGTTCGTCTGGGACCTGAGCCGTACCGTATTGGGCAGCCTACCGGAGCAATCGGCGTTCTCCCCGACCACGCTGACCTGGCGCCTCTACGGCTGGCTCTGCGAGTCGGCCAATCTCGAACTTGCGCCGCGCTTGGCGCAGTACCTTGACGGTGGCGACGAGCGCCGTCGGTTGTCGCTTGCCGCGAAGATCGCAGACGTCTTCGACCAGTACCTGCTCTATCGCGACGACTGGCTGGCGGCGTGGGAGCGGGGCGAAATGCAGGAACTGGGTCCTGACGAAGCCTGGCAGGCGCTGCTCTGGCGCGAGCTGACCAAGGACGGCCACCCGCACCGTGCGCGGCTGCTCGGCGATCTGCTGCAGCGCCTCTACAGCGACGAAGCATTGCCCGGTCTGCCCGAGCGCTTGCTGGTGTTCGGCATCAGCAGCCTGCCGCCGCACCATTTGCGCGTGCTCGACGGCCTGGCGCGGCATATCGATGTGGTGGTGTGCGCACTCAACCCTAGCCGCGAGGCCTGGGGCGAGATTCGTGATATCCGCGAGCTGGCGCGCCAGCCCGAGAGCGGCGCTGATGACTGGTATCTCGATGTCGGCCATCCGTTGTTAGCGAGCTTGGGCAAGCAGGGCCGGGACTTCTTCGATTCCCTGTTCAGCCTGACCGCCAGCGAAGGCAGCCAGGAGTTCGGCCTGTATTCCGAGGACGAAGACCTGCGCGACGACAGCCTGCTGCACGCGCTGCAGAACGACATCCTGCGCCTGCGTACCCGGCAGCCCGATGAGCGCATCACGCTCGCCGAGAACGACCGCTCGCTGGAAGTGCATATCGCCCATTCGCCGCTGCGCGAGGTGGAAATCCTGCATGACCAGCTGCTGGCGCGCTTCGCCGCCAACCCTGCTCTGACGCCCGATCAGGTGGTGGTGCTGACCCCGGATATCGAGCGCTACGCACCCTTTATCGAAGCCGTGTTCGCCCCACGCGAGGGCAGCCCGCGAATTCCCTACAGCCTGGCCGACCGCAGCCTGCGCGCCGAGATGCCGCTGATCGAGGCGTTCCTTGAATTGCTGATGCTGGCGCAGAGTCGTTTTGCCGCCGAGGAAATCCTCGCCTGGCTGGAGCAGCCGGCCGTTGCCCGGCGCGCCGGGATCGAAAGCGAAGACCTGCCGCTGCTGCGCGACTGGTTGCGGGAAGCCGGTGTGCGCTGGGGCCGCGACGGCTGCCAGCGTGTTCGCCTGGGGTTGCCCGACGAATCAGCCTTTACCTGGCGCCAGGGGCTCGACCGGCTGCTGCTGGGCTTCGCCGCGCCCCCACAACTGGCCGGCGACAACGCGCCACTGCTCGGCGAGCATTGGCCATTGGATGCCCTGGAAGGGGCACGCGGGCAGTTGCTGGGGCGGCTGGTGGAATTCGTCGATCGGCTCGGCACGCTGGCCGACCAGCTCGCCCGGCCGCGCCCGCTGGCCGAATGGGCCGATGACCTGCAAGTGCTGATCGACACCCTGTTCGACGAGCGTGAAGCCGGCGACACACTGCTCTTGTTATCCCAAGCTTGCGCGGCGTTGCGCGATCAGGCCCAGGCCGCGGACCTGACGCGCCCCATCGAGCTGGAACTGGTGCACCAGCAGCTCAGCACCGCCTTGCAGCAGGGTGGTGGCGCCTCGGGCTTTCTTACCGGCGCGGTGACCTTCTGCACCATGGTGCCGATGCGCAGCTTGCCGTTCCGCGTGGTCTGCCTGCTTGGGCTGGACGATGGGGCCTTTCCCCGGCGTACGCCGCCCTCGGGCTTCGATTTGATCGGCCGGCATCCACGCCGCGGCGACCGTGCCCGGCGGCTGGATGATCGCTACCTGCTGCTGGAAACCCTGCTTTCGGCGCGCGAAGCGTTGTACCTGTCCTATGTCGGCCGCGACCCGCGCGACAACGCCGTGCTGCCGCCTTCGGTGCTGCTCAGCGAAGTGCTCGAAGCGGTGGACATGACCGCGATGCTGCCCGTTGTTGAGGCTTCTGAGTGTGCCGGCCAGTCCGCGCCCAAGACGGCCAGCCAGAAGATCCTCGTTGCCCATCCATTGCAGCCGTTCTCACCGCGTAATTTCGGAGATGGGCTCTGCGCCGGTTTCTCGCTGCCCTGGTTTCGCGCCGCCGGGCGTCTGGCCGAGCCACCGCAGACCCAGCCGCAGCCGTTCGCCAGTCTGCTCGCCGAGCCCGATGACGCCTGGCTGACTATCGAGCCGTCGCAGCTGTTGCAGTGTTTCCGCCATCCGGCGCGCTTCCTGCTCGAACAGCGCCTCGGTTTGCGCCTGGCTGACGATCAGGAATCGCTCGCCAGTGATGAGCCGTTCGATCTGGAGATGCCGGCCTGGAACGGCCTGCGGCGGCTGTCACTGCAGGCGATGGAGCACGGCTGGAGTGACGAAGATGAACGGCGCATGGCTTGTGCGGCCGGCTGGCTGCCGACGGGCGAGCTGGGCCAGGCGCTGTGGGGCAAGCTGCGCGGGCCGGTGCGTGCCTTCGCGCCGCGCCTGTTCGAACTGCGCCCAGAAGCAGTGCCCGAGCCGCTGCCGGTGGACATCACCCTGGCTGGCGTGCGCATACATGGTTGGCTCGACGGCGTAACCCCGGCCGGGCTGTTTGGCTGGAAGCTCGGTCGCCTCGGTGAGTGGGATCTGCCGCCGTTCTGGCTGCGCCATCTGCTGCTCAACCTGTCCGCCACGCCCGGTATCGAGCGCCACAGCCTGATGCTGTCGCCCGCCGGTGATTGGCAGCTGGGGCCGCTGGCCAACGCTGCCGAGCTGCTCGAACCCTGGCTCGACGCCTATCGCTGCGCCATCCGCGAACCGCTGCCGTTGTTGCCCCGCAGCAGCCATGCCTTCGCCAAGGGCTACCGCAAGCCGGCCCGCGGCAGTGAACCAATCGACTGCGCTCGCAAGCGCGCCCGCGAAGCGTGGCTCGGCGCCGAGTTCAGCCCCATTGCCGCCGAAGCCGAAGACCCCTGGAACGCCTTGGCCTTCCGCGACCGCGATCCGCTGGACGAGCGCTTCGAAACACTGGCTCAGGAATTGATCGGCCCTGCGCTCGATGCGCTGGCTGAAGACGAGGAGGAAGCATGAAACTCGACCTGCTCGATTCGCCCTTCGACGGCCGCTCGCTGATCGAGGCCAGTGCCGGCACCGGCAAGACCTGGACGCTTACCGCGCTGTATGCCCGGCTGCTGCTGGAGCGACAGCTGTCGGTGGGGCAGATTCTGGTGGTCACCTACACCACCGCGGCCACCGCCGAGCTGCGCGAGCGCATCCGCGCGCGGCTGGCTGACCTGCTGGCGGTCTACGACGGCACGCCCAGCGACGACGACTTTCTCAACCGCCTCCACGCCCGCTACCCGGACGAAGCCTCGCGCCGTCGCCTATTGTTGGCCGTACACGGTTTTGACGAGGCGGCTATCTTCACCATCCACGGCTTCTGCCAGCGCGCCCTGCAGGATGCCGCGTTCGAGGCCGGTGGCGATTTCGATAGCGAGCTGACCGCCGATGACCGCGAGATCATCGACGCGCTGCTCGCCGACGCCTGGCGCAGCGAGCTGGCCGCCGCCGATCCGGCCTGGGCGCGCTTCCTGGCGAAGAGCCGCATCACCCCGCTGTGGTTGCGCCAGCGGCTGCGTAGTCATCTGGGCAAGCCCTATCTACGGGTCGAGCCGCAGGGGGCGCCGGTTGCCGCCGACCTGCGCCCGGTTGAAGCCGCCTGGCAGCGCGCCGCTGCTCTGTGGGAGGAAGCGGGCACCGCCTGGGTCGCCGAACTGCTAGCCCACGGCGGGCTGAACCAGAGCACTCACAAGGGCATCAAGTTCGCGCCATGGCGGAGCGAACTCGACGCCTATTTTGCCGACCCGGCCGTGATGTTCGATCTACCCGATGGCGCGGCCAAGTTCGGCGTGCGCGCCTTGAGCAAGGCCTGCAAGAAGGGCTTCGACGCGCCGGTGTGCGAGCTGGCCCATGCGCTGGACGAGCTGGCCGATCAGGTGGCCGAGGCACTGCCAGCGGGCAAGCAGAGGCTGATCGCATTGCAGGTCGCGCTGCTGGAACGGCTCAATCGCGAGTTGCCGGAGCGCAAGGCGGCGCAGCGGCTGTTGGCCTTCGATGATCTGCTCAATCGCTTGGATTTGGCCCTGCAAGGCCCTGTCGGCGAGGACCTGGCGGCCTCGCTGCGCGCCACCTATCCGCTGGCGCTGATCGATGAGTTCCAGGATACCGACCCGATCCAGTACGCCATCTTCAATCGCATCTATGCCAAGGCCAGCGAGGCGTCGCTGTGTTTTGTCGGCGATCCCAAGCAGGCGATCTACGCCTTCCGCGGGGCGGACCTTGCAACCTATATGACGGCCAAGCAGCAGGCCGATCGCGAGCCCTTCAACCTGCCGACCAATTATCGCTCGACGCCCGAGCTGATCGCCGCGTTGAACCAGCTGTTCGATCATCCGCAGCCGTTCGCCCAACCTGATCTGCGCTACCCACCGGTGGGTGCCGCCGACAAGCCGCGTGCGAGCTTGCGGCTGGTGGAGGAGGGCGAAGCTGCGCCGCTGGCGTTGGTCTGGCTTGGCGACGATCCGCTGGGCAAGGGCGAGGCCGCGCAGCTGGCGGCAAGTGACACCGCACGGCGTATCGCCCTGCAACTGGCGGGCGCCGCCGAGGGCCGCGCCGGTTTCGACAAGGACGGCGTGTTCGCGCCGCTCAAGGGTGGTGACATTGCCGTGCTGGTGGCCAACCATCGACAGGCCGGGATGATCGCCGAGGAGCTGGCGGCGCGCGGTGTGCCCAGCGTGCGCCGTGGGCGCGACAGCGTCTGGCGCAGCGAGGAGGCTGGTGAGCTGGCTGCCGTGCTGGCCGCCTACGCCGAGCCCGGCCGCGAAGGGCTGCTGCGCTATGCACTGGCCACGCGCCTACTGGGCCGCAGCGCCGCCGATCTTGCCCGCTGTCAGGACGATCAGCAGCAGTGGGATGCCGAGCGCGAAGCCGCAGAGCGTTATCACCAGCTCTGGCAGCAGCAGGGCTTCATGCGTGTATTCCGTGCCTGGCTAGACGAGCAGGCCGTAGCCGAGCGGCTGCTGGCGCGTGTCGACGGGGAGCGTCGGCTGACCAATCTGCTGCACCTTGGCGAATTGCTGCAGGCCGAAAGTCTTTTGCGTCCGGGGTTGGAGCCGCTGCTCGCCTGGTTCAACCAGCAACGTGGTAGCGAAGGCGCCGGTGAAGAAGCGCTGCTGCGCCTTGAAAGCGATGCCGAGCGGGTGCAGATCGTCACCATCCACACCAGCAAGGGCTTGGAATACCCACTGGTGTTCTGCCCCTTCCTCTGGGACGGCAAGCTGCTGGGCAAGAACCGCGACAGCGCCCGCTGCCACGACGCCAGCGGCCAGCCGCTGCTCGATCTGGGCAGCGGCGAGCTGGAGGAAAATCTCGAACGCGCCCGTCAGGAAGTCTTCGCCGAGCAGCTGCGCCTGGCCTACGTGGCCCTGACCCGTGCCCGTGATCGTCTCTGGCTGCATTGGGGGCCGGTCAACCTGTGCAAGCCGAAGAAGGATGGCAGCCTGGCCGAAGAGGGCCTGCACAGCAGTGCCCTGGCCTGGCTGCTGCACGGCCGTGAACTGCCTGGCGAGCAGCCGCTGACCGAACTGGGCAATCATCTGGCCGACCTTAACGACGGCAGCCTGCGCCTGGCCATCGAGCGGCTGGTACAGGGGAGCGACGGTCATATGGCCTGCGTGCCGCTGGAGCTGCGTGAAGCCAGTGCCCAAGGGCCCGGCCGTGCGGCGGCGCCTCAGCAGTTGTCGCAGCTCAATCGCAGCCTGCACAGCGCCTGGCGGATCGGCAGCTTTTCCGGCCTTGCGGCCGGCATGCACATGGAAGCACCCGACCGCGACGCCCTGGCCATCCCCGATGCCGGCGAGCCGGGCAGCGGCTTCTTCGCTTTTCCCCGCGGTGCGCGGGCCGGTACCTGTCTGCACGCCATCCTCGAAGACTGGGCGCGGGGCAAAGGCGAGCTGGAGACGCTGGTCGAACCCGCCTTGCAAGCCTACGGTTTGCCGCTGGAGTGGAAGGAAATCGCCATCAGCCATCTGCAAAAGGTGCTCGACACCGATATGAATGGCGCCGGCCTGACCCTCGCCGCGTTGCAGTCGGCCAGACGCCTGCCTGAACTAGGCTTCACCTTTCCGGTGCGGGACCTGGATGTGACGCAGCTGCGCAGCCTATTGATCGATCCGGCCAACGGCCTCGCTGCTCCACTGCGCGAAGCGGCGGCGCGGCTGGAGTTCGACAGCCTCAAAGGCTTTCTCAAAGGCTTTATCGACCTGACTTTCGAGCACGACGGCCGTTGGTACATCGCCGACTACAAGTCCAACTGGCTCGGACCTGACGCGAGTTACTATGGCGGCGAACGGCTGTTGCAGGCGCTGGCGGGCGAGCACTACTACCTGCAATACCTGATCTATCTGGTCGCCCTGCGCCGCTTTCTCCGTCAGCGCCTGGCTGATTTCCACAGCGAACAGCTCGGTGGCGCCTTCTATCTGTTCCTGCGCGGCATGCCCGAGGCCGGCGTCTATTTCGCGCGGCCGGACGATGCGCTGCTCGATGCGCTGGATCGGTTGTTCGAGGAGGGCAAGTGATGCACGTGGAGTTTGTAGAAATTGTCGGGTGGCAGCTTGCGTCCGTTGAACGCGCTGATCCTGCCCACCGTTGGGACCGTCGTCTGGCACCTTCTGTATCGAGGCCTACCCGATGACGCTTCGTTCAGAGTTACCCCTCGGTCCCCTGGAGCGCGCCTTCGTCGCCAGCCTGCAACGCCTCGAACCGGATGCGCCCGAGCCGGTGCTGCTCGCCGCTGCGCTGTGTTGCGAAGCCCTTTCGTCGGGGGATGTCTGCCTGCCGCTCCAACGATTAGCCGGCAAGCGACCCTGGCCTGAAGTCGACCTAGCTTTGCCTTCGCTGGCGCAATGGCGTGCGCAACTTGAGGCCTCGCTACTGATCGGCGGACCGGACGATTACGCGCCGCTGACGCTCGTGGGCGATCGGCTTTACCTCGCCCGTTACCAGGCTTATGAACTGCAGCTGGCGGAACAGCTGTTGGCTCGCGCGGCGGACGCACCCGATGTCGATGAAGCTCGGCTGAGCGACAGCTTGGCGCGCTTGTTCGCCTTCAACCAACAGAGCCCCGACTGGCAGCGGTTAGCCGCGGCCCAGGCGGTACGTCGCCGCTTGGCAGTGATCTCCGGCGGCCCCGGCACCGGCAAGACCACCACCGTGGTTCGTTTACTGGCGGCATTGCTGGAGCAGCCCGGCGGCGAACGCCTGGCCATCGGCCTCGCGGCCCCCACCGGCAAGGCGGCGGCGCGCATGGCCGAAGCGATCCGCAACGCCAAGGCCGAGCTGCCGGTCAGCGATGCCGTCAAGGACGCCCTGCCGGACGAGGCGCGCACCCTGCATCGTCTGCTCGGCAGCCGCGGTGATAGCCCGAAGGTGCGCCATGACGCGGTCAACCCGCTGGCGCTGGACGTGCTGGTGGTGGACGAAGCCTCGATGGTCGACCTGGCGCTGATGGCCAAGCTGGTCGCCGCTCTGCCGCCCAAGGCGAGGTTGATTCTGCTAGGCGACAAGGACCAGTTGGCGGCGGTGGAAGCCGGCGCGGTCTTCGCCGAGCTTTGTGAGGGTCGCGGTTTCGATACCCAGGCCGCGGTCGATCTGCAACACATTACCGGGCAGAATGTAGCGGTCGAGACGCCGCGCTCACGCCTCGGCGATGCGGTGGTCCTGCTCACCCACAGCCATCGCTTCGCCGGCGATAGCGGCATCGGCGAGCTGGCGCGGCGAATCAATGGCGGCGACGCCAAGGGCACGGTCGCGCTGCTGCAGGAGAACCGCGCCGATCTCGCCTGGAATGAGACGCCCAGCCCCGCGGCGCTGATCGAGCGACTGGAGCAGGGCTATTCGCCCTATCTGCAGGCCGCACGCCAGGCCGATCCATCCGCCGCGTTCGAGGCCTTCAACGGCTTTCGCGCGCTGACTGCCCAGCGCGAGGGCGCCTTTGGCGTCACCGGCATCAACGAGGCGCTGGAAGCGCGCTTCAAACGCCGCCTCGGTGTGCCGGCCCGCGAACGCTGGTACCCCAGCCGCGCGGTGATGGTCCGGCAGAACGACTACGCGCTGGGCCTGTTCAACGGCGATATCGGCCTGTGTCTGAGAACCGAGCAGGGGCTGCGGGTGTTCTTCGAGGGCGACGAGGGCTATCGCGGCTTCGCCCCGGCGCGCCTGCCGAGCCACGACAGCGCCTTCGCCATGACCGTGCACAAGAGCCAGGGCTCGGAGTTCACCGAAGTGCTGCTGGCGCTGCCAGAACAGCCCAGTCCATTGCTGACGCGCTCGCTGTTTTACACCGGCATCACTCGGGCCAAACGCAAGGTGGATATCTGGGCACTGCCGGCGCGTCTGGCCGAGGCAGTCAACACCCGCGCCGAGCGCGCCGCAGGATTGGCCGAGCGGCTGGCGCTCCCCTGCGTCCCGACCAGAGCCACAGAGGTAGTGCCGGCGACCAAGCCCGATGAGCCTAAAGGCGATCAGCTCAGTCTGTTCTAAACCGTGCGCGGCTGCTCGAAGCCGGCACGATCGCTGCTCATCGCCGCCTGTTTCGTGAAGCGGTTGTGCGTATGGCGCTCGGAATTCTGGTCCGATGCGCTTTCGCCAAAAGCCGACACCGGGACTTGCGATGAGAACGTTCTTCCTTCTGCTATGGGGCCTGCTCAGTCTGCTGATCAGCACTGCCGCCCTGCGTGAACTCTGGCTCGCGCCCTCCGCGGCAAGCGGTTTCGCGCTGCTGCTGGTGGTCTATTACATCGTCTGCTTCTTCCAGCTGATTCGTGCCGCCTACCTGCCGTGGGGGCTGATGGGGGCGTACCGGCGCAGCGGCTACTGGCTGTGCCTGATCCTGCTGCCGCTGACGCTTATCCCCCTGCACGCGGCCTATCAGATCTGGGAGCAGGGCGGCTACGTCGCGGTCGAAATATCCCGGCGTGCCGAATGGCTGCACCAGCTGCTCGGTTGGCTGCAGGATGCTCTCGGCTATCTCGGCCCGTTGCTGGTGCTCAGTGCCCTGGGTGTCGGCATGGCGTTGATGCTGCTGCGTCTGCTGCGGGGGCAGGTGGCACGCTGATCATCCATTCAGCAGCGTCAGCACCAGCGGCAGGCTCGCAGCAGCGAGCAGCGTCTGCAAGGTAATGATGCCGGCCATCAGGTGGCTGTCACCGCCGAGCTGGCGGGTCAGTACATACGCTGTGGGCGCGGTGGGCAGAGCGAAGAACAGCACCAGAATCGTGGTTTCCATGGCGGGCAAGCCAAGTGCCCGTGCCACGCCATAAGCCAGCAGCGGGACGGCCAGCAGGCGTATCGCGCTGTTCCAGCCCAGCGCCGGAATTTCTCCACTCAATTCCTGCGGTTTTAGCGCCGCGCCGACACAGAGCAGGCCCAGCGGCAGACTGGCGGCGGCCAGCAGGCTCAGCAGCCTGTCGGTCCCGCCGGGTAAACCCAGGCCTGAAAAGTTAACCAGCGCACCGGCAACACAGGCGAGGATCAGCGGATTCTTGGCGATGGGTAGCAGCAGCCCGCGCGCGCTGACGCCACGCTCGGCGGTCAGTGCCCAGACCGACATGACATTCACCGTTGGCACCATCAAGGCCAGCATCAACGCGGCCAGCGCCAATCCTTCCTTTCCGAACAGGCTACCCACCGCCGCAAGTCCGAGATAGGTATTGAAACGCAGCACGCCCTGGGTAATGGCCCCGAAGCGCCCGGCAGACCAGCCGCGCAGTCGCTTCATTAGCAGCAAGGCAATCCAGGCCAGCCCTAGCGCGAGCATCACCGCAGCGGCCAGGCGGGGCAACGCCGGGTTATCCAGGGGTGCCGTGGCCAGACTGCTGAACAGCAAGGCAGGAAAGAGGATGAAGTAGTTGATGCGCTCGGCCCCAGGCCAGAATTCGGCGCTAGGGAAGTCACGCAGGCGCAGAAAATAGCCAGCGACGATGAGGGCGAACAAAGGCCAGAGGGCAAGCAGGAGGGCGGTCACGGATACATCCAGCAGTGCATGTTCAGCGATATTCGATGCTGCAAACGCTCAGTGCAAGTGTTGCATCCAACCGGTACATCCGGAGTCGATGCATACGTCGGTCGGACCACGCTCAACTTGGTAGTGGCTCGGTGATATCATTCGGCTGCCGATACTGCGAGCCTCCAATGCGACACATGACTGATAACCCTTCCGTCGAGGACTTTCGCGATACGCCCTATGGCCAGCAGCTGCATGGCGGTTTCCGGCTGCTGCGCTTCGCGCCAGAACTGGAGAGGGAGTTCCGCCACTATCTGGATCGTCATGCACGCACCTCGCAACGCCTTGCCGCGCTGCTACTGATCCTCGCCGTGTCCGGTTACCTATATTGCGAGCATCGGTTTTTCAATCTCGTCGATACCGGCTGGCTGACGACCCTGACGCTGCTGCGCGTGCTGCAGATTCTTCCGGGCGTTGTCGTGCTGGTGCTGACGTTCCACAGCCGGAGGTTTCGCGCCCAGGCCAATCGCGTATTTCCGGTATTGCTGGTGACGGTTGGTATTCTCGCCGCGCTGATCGACATCCGTTTCGAAGCACTCGAGACCGAGCTGAACTTCCGCTACGGCGCCGGCCTGCTGATCGTCAGTTCGTTCTTCTTCCTCGGCGTGACCTTCTGGTGGGCGCTGCTGTGCGCCGTGTTGATCGTACTGGCGGATGTGTCCATTGCCAGCCTGATCTTGCCGGCCGAGCAGATGCCGGAGCACTGGATCGCCGTCAGCTACTACCTGCTGCTGCTGATCATCGGGGCCATCAGCCGTTACGTTCACGAGTACTCGCAGCGCGACCAGTTCCTGATGCGGCAGCTGCTGGGGTGGGTTGCCGAGCATGATGCGCTAAGTGGGCTGGCCAATCGGCGCAGTCATGACCGCGCACTGCCCCAGCGTATTGCCCAGGCCCGTCGAGACCGTTTGCCGTTGAGCTTGCTGTTGCTCGATCTGGATGACTTCAAGGCCTATAACGACACCTTCGGTCATCCAGCCGGAGATGCGTTGATCCGCACTTTCAGTGAGCTGCTCGGCACATTCGCGCGGCGGCCGCTGGATCACGTGGCTCGGGTCGGTGGTGAGGAGTTTGCATTGCTGCTGTACAACTGCGACAACGCCGCTGCGCAGCGGATTGCCCGACAGCTGATCACGGCGCTGGCAGCACTGGGTATCAAGCATCCCCATGATGCGGAGGCTCGGGTCGGAGTCAGTATCGGTATCGCGACGTTGCAGGACGCTCAGCCGGCCGAGCAGCTCTATCATTGCGCCGACACTGCACTGTATCGGGCCAAGGCGACCGGCAAGAACCGCTTCGCTGTTGCGCCCAGCCCCGCGTGCCGCGATCTGTCGCGCTACTAGCCGGCAGGGTTCAGCGGCGTGGCGGGACCGTACGCGTGCGACCGCTGCCGTCGATGGCGACGAAGACGAAAACGGCCTCGGTCACCTTGCGCCATTCGCTGGACAGCGGGTCGTCACTCCACACCTCGACCAGCATGCGGATCGAGCTGCGGCCGACCTCCAGCGTCTGGGTATAGAACGACAGCTGCGCGCCGACTGCCACCGGGACCATGAATGCCATGCGATCGATGGACACCGTAGCGACTCGCCCGGCGGCCACTCGGCTGGCCATCGCGGTGCCGGCCAGATCCATCTGGGAAACCAGCCAACCGCCGTATATATCACCGAAACCATTGGTTTCCCGCGGCAGCGCGGTGAGCTGCAGGGCCAGGTCGCCCTGTGGGATCGGATCTTCCTGTTCGTATTCTTTCATCGGTCGGACTCGCGGCTCGATTGTTGTTCTGGCGCGAAATGCCCGCGCTAGTGCGGGCGACGGCGCCGAGTATAGCGGCTGTACAGGCCGGCAGCGACCGCGGCAGGTCAATGGGTGGGTTCGTAATCAGATTGTCACACTTGCTTCATAGAGTGTTCACACGGCCTGCAGATACTGGCCCCCGTTCCAACACACTCGAGCACACACCTGCTAGGAGCAAGGTATGAAACTGAATCGTTTGATGGCGGCCCTGACCTTTGTAGCCGCTGGCGTGGGCGCCGCAAGCGCGGTCGCAGCTGTAGACCCGGCTCTGCCGAGCTACCAGAAGACCTCCGGCGTTTCCGGCAACCTGTCCAGCGTCGGTTCCGACTCCCTGGCCAACCTGATGACGCTGTGGGCTGAAGAGTTCAAGCGCAGCTACCCGAACGTCAACATTCAGATCCAGGCAGCCGGTTCCTCCACCGCGCCGCCCGCTCTGACCGAAGGCACCTCCAACATGGGCCCGATGAGCCGCCCGATGAAGGACAACGAGATTCAGGCCTTCGAAGAGAAGTATGGCTACAAGCCGACTGCCGTGCCGGTGGCCATCGACGCCCTGGCGGTGTTCGTGCACAAGGACAACCCGATCAAATCGCTGGATATCGAACAGGTCGACGCCATCTTCTCCAGCACCCGCCTGTGCGGTGGCGAGAAAGACATCAAGACCTGGGGTGATCTGGGCATGACCGGCGAGTGGGCAAGCAAGCCGATTCAGCTGTTCGGCCGTAACTCGGTATCCGGCACCTACGGCTACTTCAAGGAAGAAGCCCTGTGTAAAGGTGACTTCAAGTCCAACGTCAACGAGCAGCCGGGTTCGGCCTCGGTTGTGCAGTCGATCTCCAGCACCCTGAACGCCATCGGCTACTCAGGTATCGGCTACAAGACCTCCAGCGTCCGCGCCGTGCCCCTGTCCAAGGGTGGCGAGGCCTTCGAGGCGAATGAAGATAACGCCCTGGCCGGCAAGTTCCCGCTGGCGCGCTTCTTCTATGTCTACGTCAACAAGGCGCCGAACAAGCCGCTGAGCCCGCTGGATGCCGAGTTCCTCAAGCAGGTGCTTTCCAAGCAGGGTCAGGAAGTTGTGGTCAAGGATGGTTACATCCCGCTGCCGAAGAAGGTAGTCGACAAGACCATGCAGGAACTGGGTCTGTAAGACCCGGTTAAGGGCTAGCGACCTCAGCGCCGGCCCTGCGCCGATGCCCACCACGCGTTTCGCGCTGGTGGGCATCGGCGCGTCACCTGACTGTAATTTTTCTGTCACACAGCTTCATTAGATTAGGCGCCCCGAAGGGCCGCTCAGGCCCAGGAGCTCTGGCATGAACGACATGGAAAACATGACCGCGAATTCCGATGTGCAACGGCTGGACTTCAATACGCCAGCACTGCAGCGCAAGCGCCGTATCCGAGCGCTGAAAGACCATATGGCGCGTTGGTACGTGTCCATCGGTGGACTGGCGGTGTTGGGTGCTATCACCCTTATTTTCTTCTACCTGGCGCAAGTCGTAATGCCGATGTTCCAAGGCGCCGAGCTGGAAAGCCGTGCGCTTCAGCAGCCGGCCTGGTTGGCCGAAGCGGGTGAACCTCTGCTCTTGGCCATAGAGGAGCAGAACCAGGTTGTGCTTCGGCTGGGCAAAGACGGCCAGGTACGTTTCTTCGGACTTCGCGACGGCACGCTGCTGTCCAGCAAAGTCCTGCCGCTGCCGGAAGGCAGCCAGATTGCCTCGGTGGGCCAGGACACGCCTGGTACCCGTCGGTTGGTGCTGGGCCTGGACAACGGCCAGGCGCTGGTGGTGGAGCACAACTACAAGCTCACCTACCCGAATAACAAGAAGACCATCACTCCTGAACTGGCCTTCCCATTTGGTGAGGAGCCGCTACAGCTCGATCCGGAAGGGCGTGCCATCGACCGTGCGGCGATCAGCCTGAACGGCAAGACCCTGCTCGTTGCCGGCGCTACCGGCACTGCGCTGCATGCCCAGCGCATCGCCAGCAGCGAGAACCTGCTGACTGGTGAAGTGACACTCGAGCAGGAGCGCCTCAACCTGCCGCAGATGGCTGAACCGATTCGCCAGCTGTTGATCGACCCGCGCCACATGTGGCTCTACGCGATCAGTGGCAAGGCCAGTGCGGACGTCTTCGATCTGCGCCGCAAGCAGCTAAACGGCCGCTATAAGCTGGTCGGCGACGGCAGCGAGATCACCAGTGTGAGCCCGTTGCTGGGCGGTATCTCGCTGTTGATCGGCGACTCCAAAGGCACCATTGGCCAGTGGTTCATGGTGCGTGGTGCCGACGGAGAGGCCGAGCTGAAGAACGTGCGCAGCTTCAAGCTGGGCAGCAGTCCGATTCGCCAGCTTTTGCCGGAGGAGCGTCGCAAGGGATTCCTCGCGCTGGATGACAGCGGCACCCTAGGCATCTTCCACAGCACTGCACATCGCACGCTGGTCAAGGAACAGGTCGCCGACGGCGCCGCACTGGCCGCCATGTCGCCGCGGGCAACTCGTCTGCTGATCGAATCGAGCCAGGGCCTGCAGCGGTTCGTGATCGACAATCCACATCCGGAAATCTCCTGGAGCGCCCTGTGGGGCAAGGTCTGGTACGAGAGCTATCCGGAACCTGACTACGTCTGGCAGTCCACCTCGGCCAACAGCGACTTCGAGCCCAAGCTGAGCCTCGCGCCGCTGGCCTTCGGTACGCTCAAGGCAGCCTTCTACGCGATGCTACTGGCAGCACCACTGGCCATCTGCGCGGCGTTCTACACCGCTTATTTCATGGCACCCAGGCTGCGCAGCAAGGTCAAGCCGATAATCGAGTTGATGGAAGCCCTGCCGACGGTGATTCTCGGCTTCTTCGCCGGCCTGTTCCTCGCCCCATTTCTGGAGAATCACCTGCCGGGCATCTTCAGCCTGCTATTGCTGATGCCGGTGGGCATTCTCTTCGCCGCCTGGACCTGGAGCCGCCTGCCGCAGGGTGTACGCCTGGCCGTGCCGGATGGCTGGGAAGCTGTACTGCTGATCCCGGTGATCCTGCTGATCGGCTACGGCTCGCTGGAAATCAGCGGCCATCTGGAGAACTGGTTCTTCGGCGGTGACATGCGCATGTGGCTGTCCAACGACATGGGCATCCCGTTCGATCAGCGCAACGCCCTGGTTATCGGCCTGGCGATGGGATTCGCGGTGATCCCGACGATCTACTCGATCGCCGAAGATGCCGTGTTCAGCGTACCGCGTAGCCTCACCCTGGGCTCCCTGGCGCTTGGCGCAACGCCCTGGCAGACGCTGACCCGCGTCGTGCTGCTGACTGCCAGTCCGGGCATTTTCTCGGCGCTGATGATCGGCATGGGCCGCGCCGTAGGCGAAACCATGATCGTGCTGATGGCCACCGGCAACACGCCGATCATGGAAGCGAACATCTTCGAAGGCATGCGCACCCTGGCGGCCAACGTTGCAGTGGAAATGCCCGAGTCCGAGGTAGGTGGCACCCATTACCGCGTGCTGTTCCTCGCCGCGTTGGTGCTGCTGATGTTCACGTTCGTGATGAACACCCTGGCCGAACTGATTCGCCAGCGCCTGCGCGGCAAGTACGCCAGCCTGTAAACAAGGTCCGCCTGCGGGCGGGCGATAACGCGGTCGTTAGCGGCCGCGACGAGACTTCGGAAAAGGTATCGATCCGTGAAAAAGGATTCGCTGAACACCTGGGTCAAGAGCGGCACACCCTGGATATGGATGAACGCCGGCGCGGTGTCCATCGCAGTGATCATGACCCTGGGTCTGCTGGCGATAATCGCCGTACGCGGTCTGGCGCATTTCTGGCCAGCCGACGTGATCGTTGCCGACTACAGCATGCCCGGCGCCGAGATGCGTGTGCTGGCCGGCGAGGTGGTGCAGGCCGAGGAAGTGCCGCGCGCACGTCTGGCTGCCAGTGGGCTGCCGGTTAACGTCGAGGGTGGCGAGTTCATGACTCGCGAGTTGCTCAAGGTGGGCAACCGCGACGTCTATGGGGCGGACTTCTCTTGGGTCGTCGGTGAGTGGCTGAGCAATCAGCGGCGGCCTGCCGACCTGATGGTGCTAGAGCGTCGTGAGTGGGGCAATTTCTATGGCTATCTGCTCAATGTAAAAGAAGCCGGTCAGCTGGTTGCCGAGGGCGAGGGCGCCTGGGGTGAACTGCAGCGCCGCATCGACCGCGTCGACGACCTGCACGGCGGAATCGCGCGCATCGAGAAGGTCGATATCGGCCGTATCAACCACGGCATGGAGCGCCTGCGCCTGAAGGCCCGTCAGCTTGAATTGAACGACAAGCTGGACGCTGCTGCTCAGGCCGAGCTGGATGCTGAGCGCGCCTATTGGGACGCCGAGTATCGCGTGCTGGAAGAGAAGCTGGTTACCCTGCAACAGGCGTTCAACCGCGACAGCATTACCGTGCGCACTGCCGATGGCCGGGAGCAGGAAATTACCTTGGGTAAGGTCGTCCGCGCCTTCCAGCCCAACGCCATGTCGACCCTGGACAAGGTGTTTTTCTACTTCGCCAAGCTTTGGGAGTTCGTCAGCGACGAACCACGTGAGGCCAATACCGAGGGCGGCGTGTTCCCGGCGATCTTCGGTACGGTGCTCATGACATTGATCATGGCGGTGATCGTCACCCCGTTCGGTGTCATCGCGGCCGTCTATCTGCGCGAATACGCCAAGCAGGGCCTGCTCACCCGCATCATTCGCATCGCGGTGAACAACCTCGCCGGCGTGCCGTCGATCGTCTACGGCGTATTCGGCCTGGGTTTCTTCGTCTACGTGCTGGGTGGCTCGCTGGACCGACTGTTCTACCCAGAAGCCGCGCCGGCACCGGTATTTGGTACGCCGGGCCTGATGTGGGCCTCGCTGACCCTGGCCATCCTGACCCTGCCAGTGGTGATCGTAGCCACCGAGGAAGGCCTGGCGCGCATCCCGCGGATGATCCGTGAAGGCTCGCTGGCGCTCGGTGCCACGAAGTCCGAGACACTGTGGAAGGTCGTGCTGCCGATGGCCAGCCCGGCGATGATGACTGGCCTGATTCTCGCAGTGGCCCGCGCTGCCGGTGAAGTCGCGCCGCTGATGCTGGTCGGTGTGGTCAAGCTGGCACCGAACCTGCCGCTTAATGGCAACTACCCTTACCTGCATCTGGACCAGAAGATCATGCACCTGGGGTTCCATATCTACGACGTCGGCTTCCAGAGCCCCAACGTCGAGGCGGCGCGACCGCTGGTATACGCCACGGCGCTGCTGCTGGTACTGGTGATCGCCACGCTCAATTTCAGCGCGATCTACATTCGCAACCACCTGCGCGAGAAGTACAAGGCGCTGGATCACTAATTGAAGCGGCAAGCTTCAAGCCACGCCTCCAGAGGGATGAGGCGCCGGCCTGGACTTGCAGCCTGTAGCTTGCAGCTGGCAGCTGCGAACGGAGCGAGCACATGCAAACCAACACGCATTCCATCGACATCTCGGCCCTGGGTCGCGACAAGCGCAGCCTGAACCTGGCCAAAGAGCCGGTAGCCATCGAAGTCCCTGATCTGAGCCTGTACTACGGCCAGAAGCAGGCGCTGTTCAACGTCAGCATGAACATCCCGCGCCAGCGCGTGACCGCCTTCATCGGTCCGTCCGGCTGCGGCAAGTCGACCCTGCTGCGTTGCTTCAACCGCATGAACGATCTGGTGGACGGCTGCCGTATCGAAGGCGCAATCAACCTCGACGGCCACAACATCTACCGCAAGGGCGAGGACGTGGCCGACCTGCGTCGTCGCGTCGGCATGGTGTTCCAGAAGCCCAACCCGTTCCCCAAGAGCATCTACGAGAACGTCGTCTACGGTCTGCGTATCCAGGGCATCAAGCAGAAGCGCGTGCTCGACGAAACCGTCGAATGGGCACTCAAGGGCGCCGCGCTTTGGGAAGAAGTGAAGGATCGTCTGCACGAATCGGCACTCGGCCTCTCCGGTGGTCAACAGCAACGCCTGGTGATCGCCCGCACCATTGCCGTGCAGCCGGAAGTGCTGCTGCTCGATGAGCCCAGTTCGGCCCTCGATCCGATCTCCTCGCTCAAGGTCGAAGAGCTGATCTACGAACTCAAGGCCAAGTACACCATCGTCATCGTCACCCACAACATGCAGCAGGCCGCGCGGGTGTCCGACTACACGGCGTTCATGTATATGGGCAAACTCATCGAGTACGGCGACACCGATACGCTGTTCACCAACCCGGCCAAGAAGCAGACGGAAGACTACATCACCGGCCGCTACGGCTAGTCTGGTCATGCCGTTCGGTCGGTACGAGGCAGCGGCGTAGGGTGGGCTTCAGCCCCACCGGATTCGCGCCCGAGGCGGGTAAGGCCACCCGCGGACCTCGTTTGTACTGCCTGCGCGCCGCCTCCTGGCGCAGCACGATTTGCCAAAGGCCGGACCGTCCGGCGAGAGAACAACCGTTTCGCAAGGGTTCGCACATGATCAGCAAAGACAGCCATACCCAACACATCTCCCAGCAGTTCAACGCCGAGCTCGAGGAGGTGCGTAGCCACCTGCTGGCCATGGGCGGGCTGGTAGAGAAGCAAGTCAACGACGCGGTAACCGCACTGATCCAGGCCGATTCTGGCCTCGCTCAGCAGGTGCGCGACGTGGATGACCAGATCAATCAGATGGAGCGCAATATCGACGAGGAATGCGTACGCATTCTCGCTCGACGCCAGCCGGCGGCCTCTGACCTACGGTTGATCATCAGTATTTCCAAGTCGGTGATCGACCTAGAACGCATCGGTGACGAGGCGACCAAGATCGCCCGCCGCGCCATCCAGCTGTGCGAGGAAGGCGAGTCGCCCAAGGGCTACGTCGAAGTGCGGCATATCGGTGATCAGGTGCGCAAGATGGTGCAGGAGGCGCTCGACGCCTTCGCCCGTTTCGATGCCGATCTGGCGCTGTCGGTGGCGCAGTACGACAAGACCGTCGACCGGGAATACAAGACCGCCCTGCGCGAACTGGTCACCTACATGATGGAAGACCCGCGCTCGATCTCCCGCGTGCTTAGCGTGATCTGGGCGCTGCGCTCGCTGGAGCGCATCGGCGACCACGCACGCAACATCGCCGAACTGGTGATCTACCTGGTGCGCGGCACCGACGTGCGCCACCTCGGCCTGGCGCGCATGGCCGAGGAAGTGGAAGGCACCAAAGAGCGCTGATCCGGGCAGAACCGTAGGGGGGCTGAAGCCCACCCTACGCGGGCCGTTCGTTTGCTGATACGCATCGGTCAGGTGTGGTATCGCCGAGCGGGCGCTCTGATTCGTGCGCGGCACCGCTGTCCGCCATTCAGGCCACTGATCTGCGCTACCAAGACCAGCAGATGCGTATCCCCCATCGGCGCTCGGTTGGATGCAGCTCAAGTGGGGATCAGCGCCTCGCTGAGATAGTCGATGAGAGCCCGCGTCTTCGGAGGCAGGTGGTGATTCTGTCGCCACAGCAGCCAGGCCGCGCCCTGGTAGGAGCCGGTGTAGCGCCACTCGGGCAGCACTTCGCGCAGTCGCTCCTCGGCCAGTGCCTGGGCGGCGGTGAAGTGCGGCAGGCACGTGATGCCCAGATGCGCCAGCGCTACCTGCCGCCGCGCTTCGCTATGGTTGCTGATATAACGGCCACGCACGGTCACTGTTTCTTGCTGGTCCCCGCGGCGCAGGTGCCAGCGATTGTCCCCGGCACTTTCCCCAAGATGCAGACAGCTGTGGCGCAGCAGGTCCTGCGGATGCTGCGGCTCGCCGTGACGTTGCAGGTAGTCGGGGCTCGCGCAAAGCAGCTGGCGCACCGGCCCGAGCGGTTTGCCGGCCAGGCCTTCGGACGGGTTGTCGGTGACTTGCACCAGCAGATCGAAACCGTCCTCGATCAGGTCCGGGCTCTGGTCGCTGATCCGCAGCTGTACATCGACTTCGGGATAGCGCTGCAGAAAGGCCGGTATCAACGGCCCGACGACGAACTTGCCATAGGCCTTGGGCACGCTCAGGCGCACCAGCCCGCGCGGGCTGCGCATCAGCCGTTCGCCAATGGCGACGGCGGCATCGGCCGCATCGAGCATGCTCCGGCAGTGCTGGTAGAACTCCGCCCCGGCCTCGTTCAGCCGCAACTGGCGTGTCGTGCGTTCCAGCAGGCGCAGCGCCAGGGCCTGCTCCAGCCGCGCCACCTGGCGGCTCACCGCCGACGGTGTGCTGCCCAGCAGGCGCGCGGCGCCGGAGAAGCTGCCGGCCTCGACCACCCGCACGAACACGGCCATATAGGGCAACAGGGCTGCGCTGTCATTCGTTCCCATGCGGAACAGGTCCTGTGCTGTTTCGCTAGATTATCGACCGCGGCGACAGGCCCGACAATCAGCGCCTGATCGTTGGTGCGGGGCTCGAGCATGAAAGGTACGTTGAGACAGGGGCTGTGGCTGGCCGATGGGATGCTGCTGACGGTGGCGCTGATCTGGGGCAGCAGCTATGCGGTGGCCAAGCAGGCGCTGCTGTTCTATCCGGTGCTGGGTTTTCTGGCGATCCGCTTCGGCCTGACCTTTGTCCTGCTGCTGCCGCAACTGCGTGGCGCCGGTCGCCGGGCGCTGCGTCCCGGCCTGCCGTTGGGGCTGGTGATGCTGGCGATCTTTCTCTGCGAGACCTGGGGCGTGATGCTGACCAGCGCCAGCAATGCGGCGTTTCTGATCAGCCTGTGCGTGGTGATCACGCCATTCATGGAATGGCTGCTGCTGCGCCAGCGGCCGCACAGCTCATTGTTCATCGCCTGCGCGCTGTCGCTGGCGGGCGTCTGGCTGCTGACCGGCGGCCCGCAGCTGTCGCTCAATCTCGGCGATGCGCTGATGCTCGCAGCGGCATTGCTACGTGCCGTACTGGTCTGCCTGACCCGGCGACTGACGGCGGGCCAGGCGATTCCAGCGTTGGCGCTGACTGCGGTGCAGAGCGGGGTCGTGGCAAGCGGCTGCATCCTGCTCGGCTTGTCTCTACCGGGCGAGCTACCCGCGTTGCCGTCGGAACCGGCGTTTTGGTTCGCGGCGCTGTATCTGGTGCTGTTCGCCACGCTGTTCGCCATGTTCGCGCAAAACCGCGCGCTGGCGCGCAGTAGCGCGACGAGGGTGTCGTTGCTGATGGGTTCCGAACCGCTGTTCGGCGCGATCATCGCCGGTCTCTGGCTGGGTGAACGGCTGGGGCCGATGGGTTGGGCAGGTGGTTTGCTGATCATGCTGGCGACGCTGTGCTCGTTGCGCATCGGTCGTCAGTCGGCATCGTCCATGCAGGGCGATGGCGTGCCGGTCCGCGCCTAGCGCGTACCCGGGCGAAGCCAGAAGGCTGGTCAGCTCTGCCGCAGTTCGGCCTGCAGCTCATCCAATGCCGCTTGGCGCTCGACGTCCTGCAGGCGGGCACCGGGGTTGAGTGATGACCACTCGGGATGCGCACGGCAGCGTTGCAACGCTTCTGGCAGCTTGCCTTCACGCCAGCTCTGGTCCTGCGGCGTCGCCAGGCGGATGGCCTCGGTCGCAGCGTGCCCGCGGCTGGCGAGCACGGCTAGCAGTTGCCGCTGGCGCAAGGCGAGCAGGCGCAGCACGGCATCATCGACAGTGAGTTCACGCTGGCCCTTGAGCTTGCCCAGCAGGCGATTGCCGTAGTGCCGGGCGGTCTGCGCACCACCACCAGCGATGGCGCCGAGCAGGGCTGCCGCGCCGAGGGTGATGCCACCGACCATCAGATCGACCCCGGCGCCGGCGGCCGCGCCCGCAGCCATGCCGCTGCCAATCTTCACACCCAGCTGCTTGAGGGTTTCCGGGTTGAACAGGTCGTCGCCCCAGCGCCCATCGAGCAGAGGCAGATCACTGGCCGCTGCCTGCTCCTTGCGGAAGGCGTACAGGCGCAGCAGCGCATCAACGCCGCGCTGCTCGCGGCCGCGCACGGCGTCGTGCAATTCACGTATGGCGCCGCGCTCCAGCTCGGGTTGTGCGGCCACGCTGCGCCGGCAGGCGGCGACGTCCACCAGCAGTTCGGCAATCAGCCGCTGGCCGCTGACCAGGCGCGCGGCGGCCTGGGCTTCATGGTCCTCGATCAACCGCTGCAGCTTGGGCCGCGCCTGTTCCAGCAGCAGCGCCAGGCTTTCGTACAGCCGGCGCTCGCCGTCGACTGGCGGCGCCACACTATCGAAGCGCACCAGCGCATGCAGGCCCAGACGAGCCAGCGCCTGACGCCATTCCTCCTCACGGTGCCCGGGTTGGGCGACGAAATTGAGCACTGGCAACAGCGGCTTGCCACAGCCGGCGAGCACCGCCAGCTCGTCCTTGTACTTGGCCAGTACCGGCTCACGGGCGTCGATCACGTAGAGTCCGGCATCGCTGGCCAGCAGCTGGCGCAGCACCTTGGCTTCCTGTTCGAAACGCTGGCGCGCCTCGCTGCCGCCGAGAAAGCGGGCGGTGCGCGCCGGGCCATCGAGGCGTTCGCCGGGTCGATCTACGCGCTCGAGGTAGTCGAGCAAGGCGATGGCGTCTTCCAGGCCTGGTGTGTCGTACAGCTCCAGCAGTGCCTCGCCGTCCACCGACAGTCGGGCACCTTCGACATGGCGGGTGGTACTTGGGCGGTGCGATACCTCGCCAAAGCCACTGTCGCGGGTCAGGGTGCGCAGCAGCGAGGTCTTGCCGACATTGGTGTGGCCGACCACGGCGAGCTTAAGGGCTTCAGTCATGTCCGCTCTCCAGCCAGCTCAGCGGTGCGCAACTGGAGTGGGGCAGGCCCAGGGTCTCCAGAGCCTGATGCCAGTCATCCAGACGCGCGCTGTCCAGTGCCTCGCCTGGTGGTGCCTGCAGCAGCCAGACACGGGTCGCCGCTGCACAGCGCGACAGTTCGCCGATCAACGCCAGGGTGCCGCGGTCCGGCGAGCGCCGGGGATCGCAGGCGATGGCCAGGCGCGCCGGTGGAAAGCGGGTGAGCTGATCGAGCAGGCGCCGGCGCCCCTCACGGTCGTCGAGGATGCCGGCATCGGCGACGGTGTTGGGCAACGGCGGTGGCCAAGTGCGACTGCCGTCCAGCTCGATGGCCACCAGCACGGCGCCAGCGCTGCCTTCGAGCTGAGCACCAGCGGTGGGCGCGTGCAGCTGGGCCGGAGCCGCATCGCGAACGCCGAGGCGTTCACTCGGTGGCTGCAGGCGCTCGCGCAGCAGGCGATAGGTCGGCAGACTCAAGTCGAGCGTCAAGGCTGCACGACCGTGGCGCCAGCGCAACAGACTGAACCCGGCGAGCAGCAGCCGTGGCAGAAGACCGTAGATCAGCAGCACGCCGACCAGCCAGCCGGCCCAACGTTGCCGGGCACCTTCCAGATCGCCACCGAGCGCGCCACTAGCTCGGATCTGCTCGATGTCCGGCACGCTGAAACCGAGCGCCGCTGGCAGCGCACCCAGGGTCTGGGTCAGGCCTACGAAAGCGCTTTCGCCGAGAATTGTGGTCTCCCAGACGAAGCCATAACGCCGCGTCGCCAGCAGTGCCAGTAGTGTCAGCAGCGCGCTGCCCATCGCCAGCAGCCACAAGCCATGCACGCCGACGCCAAGCAGCCAGCGGCCTAGTCGATGCCGGTGCAGGATGCTCAGCAAGGCCGGTGCCAGTTGCGCCGCGCGGGCATCACGAGCGAGCTTTTCGCTGAGCCAGAGCCATAGCCGCCCCAGTGCACCACCGCTGTCACTAGCGAGGAGCAGGCCGAGCAGCCAGCCGAGCAGGGTTAGCAGATTAAGCCCGAGCAGGCTGCCGAGCGCCCAGAACACATTGACCGGCCGCTGTCCGTCACCCAGTGCGGCGAAGGCCAGGCCGGCGCCGGTGAAAACCGCGAGCAGCGCCAGCACAAACGCGCCCAGACGTGCGCCCTGGCGCCAGTGCAGGAGCGCTTCGACCAAGCCATCACGGCGGGCCAGCCAGAGCGCGCGCTGTTCGATCAGTGCCGGCAGGTCGCCGCCTTGGGCGCGGGCCTGGCGGTTGGCTTCGTCATCCTCCAGCGGCCCGGCATGCTCTTCGCGCAGGCGCACGGCTTCGGTCAGCCAAAGGCGATCAAGGGAGGTGAGGGCGGGTAACTGAAGATCGGTCACGCGTCATCTCGTGGCAAGGCGAAGACCTGAGCATACCCGCCGAGACAGGCGCGGGGGAATTGCGCTGCTGCTCGATCTCGCTACCGCTGGGTTGGATGTCGCCGCGCAGACGGCTAGAATCCGCGCCCCGATCACTATCGGGCGGCCTAGAGCCGTTTCATTTGCCATGGACGAGGCAAAAGACGCTGTCACCTCGGCCAGCCATCCTGCCAACGAAAAGGAATTCCATGAAAGACCTGTTTTTCTTCGACGCCATGCTCACCCCGAAAATCATCACGCTGATCTACTGGCTCGGCCTGGCTTCGGTTGTCGTCGGATTTGTCGTCGCGCTGTTTTCCGGTGCCATCTGGCAGGCACTGGGCATCCTAATATTCGGCTCGATCGGCACCCGCGTATGGTGCGAACTGCTGATCGTGCTATTCAAGATCCACGAAAACCTGCAGAAGCTCGCCAGCAAGGCGTAATCGAACGGGCGGTCATCACGACCGCCCGTTTCGTTTCCGGCCGTCAGTCTGCGTTGCGCAGGCGCACGGCGATGTCCGGCTGGTCGATGAACAGCCCATCGATACCGGCGTCGAGGAAGGCGCGAATCTCCGCTTCGCTGTCACCGCGCTCATAGCGCTTGTCGCTGCTGCGCAGGTTGGCTGGCAGGAAGGCGTTTTCCGCGCGGAAGGTGTAGGGGTGGACCTTGAGGCCCACGGCGTGGGCGGCGGCGACGAAGCCGGTCGGCGTGCCGAGATTGCCGTTGGCATCACGCGGGATGATGTAGCTCTTCTCCGGGCCGACTCCGGCGGCGTAGCGGGAGATGTCCTTGAGCCCTGCCGGCGTTGCCATCTGCGCGTAGGTCAGCTTGCTGCCGCGTACCTGCTGATCATACGGCTGCCCCGAGCTGAACAGCTGCACCAGGCGCAGCTGGGTGAGCCGGCTGAGGGTCTTGAGGTTGTCCACCTCGAACGACTGGATATACACCGGCGCCTGCCGACCGACATAGCCGTTGCGGGTGAGGATGCGCACCAGCGGCTTTTCCATCGCCAGGCCAAGCTGCTGGAAGTGCGTCGGGTGTTTGGTTTCCGGATACAGGCCGATGCGCCGACCCTGGCTCAGTTGCAGGGTTTTCACCAGGTCGATGATCTCCTGCAGGGTCGGAATTTCCAGGCTACCGTCGAGGCGGGCGTTGCCCGGACGGATATCCGGGATGCGCTCGATGGCGCGCAGGGTCTTCAGTTCGGCGAGGGTGAAATCTTCGCTGAACCAGCCGGTGAGGGTGACCCCATCGACCTGCTGGGTGCGCTTGCGATCGGCGAACTCGGGGCGCTGGGAGATGTCGGTGGTCAGACCCAGCTCATTGTCGTGGCGGGCGACGATCTGCCCGTCGCGAGTCATCACCAGGTCCGGCTCGATGTAGTCGGCACCCTGGAATACTGCCAGCGCATAGGCGGCCAGGGTGTGTTCCGGGACATAACCACTGGCGCCGCGATGGGCGATCACCAGCGGCGATGGCTCACCACGCGCGGCCTGGTGTTTCGCGGCGTGTTCATCCGGGGCGGCAAAGCCGGCCAGTGGGAGCAGCAGGCTGCAGGCGGTCAGCCAGCGGCGAAGGGAAGCGGTGGTCTTGCGGGCCATTTCGGCATCTCCTCGGGTTGGAAGGTCACAGCCTGAGCCAGTTGCATGACCGGACTTTGACGTTTCGCCACCATGTTCGTTTCAGCTAGATGAAGGTGACGAACGGCTGACGTGGCGATTGTTATTGCGCGGCTATGAAGGCGACGACGCTGCAGGAAGATGCGGCGCTCTGATATTCTCGCGGCCATGAATCAGACCCGTCTTCCCCTCGCCATGATCGCCGCGCTCGCGCAGAACCGCGTGATCGGCCTCGACAACCGCATGCCCTGGCACCTGCCCGCCGATCTCAAGCATTTCAAGGCCATGACCCTCGGCAAACCGATCATCATGGGCCGCAAGACTTGGGATTCGCTCGGCCGCCCGCTGCCGGGTCGGCTCAACCTGGTGGTCAGTCGCCAGGCGGATCTGCAGCTAGACGGCGCGGAAACCTTCACCGACCTGGACGCCGCGCTAGTGCGTGCCGAGCAGTGGGCGCGCGAGCAGGGCGTCGACGAGCTGATGCTGATCGGCGGCGCGCAGCTGTACGCCCAGGCGTTGGGGCAGGCGCAGCGGCTGTACCTCACGCGAATCGATGCCGCTCCCGAAGGCGATGCGTTCTTTCCAGCCTTCGACGAGGCCGAGTGGCAGTGCGTTGACAGCCAGCCGCATCCGGCCGACGGCGATGCCCCCGCCTACTGTTTCGAGACTTGGCAAAAACATAGCTGACCGGCACCCTCTTCGCTTGATCGGCGCCAAATCCTTAACGGGCCGCAGCTTCTATGCTGGCCCGTCGCTGTCGTAACGAGAAATCCCATGCAACCTGACAAATCCGACGCCCCGGAAGCCGAGCGCGTTGCCGCGATCTTCGTCCGTCACCCGCTGTGGGAGGACGGCCTGGCCCTGCTCACCGGCACCGCCCTGGTCGCCCTCGGCATTGCCTTCTACAGCCATGCCGGACTGCTCACGGGTGGCACCGTAGGGTTGGCGTTCCTGCTCAAGTACCTGCTCGACTGGTCGTTCGGTCCGGCATTTTTCCTGCTCAATCTGCCGTTCTATGGGCTGGCGATCTGGCGTATGGGCTGGCAGTTCACCCTGCGCACCGTCTGCGCGGTGGGGCTGGTCTCGCTGTTTGCCGAGCTGACCCCGCAATGGATGCGCTTCGCCGAACTGAACGTGGTCTACGCTGCGGTGTTTGGTGGTTTCGCCATTGGCGTCGGCCTGCTGATCCTGTTCCGCCATCGCGCCAGTCTTGGCGGCGTGAACATCCTTGCGCTGTTCCTGCAGGAGCGCTTCGGTGTGCGCGCCGGCACCTTTCAGATGGGTATCGACTCGCTGATCGTGCTGGCTGCCGTGTTTGTCGTTCCTGCGGACAAGGTGATGCTGTCGGTGCTCGGCGCCGTGGCGCTGAACCTGGTGCTGGCAATCAACCACCGCGCCGATCGCTACATGGGCGTCAGCTGAGTGTGATCAGCTCGACCTGCGCACCACCGTCGTTCAACTCCAGCAGCGCCAGGCTGATCGGCAGGCTGAAACGCCGCGGACCAGCGCTGCCCGGATTGATGTAAAGCACGCCATCGCGCCGCTCGACCTTGGGTTTGTGCGAGTGGCCGGCGATCACCACGTCGATGCCGGCGGCAAGCGGGTCGATATCCAGCTGCTTGAGGTCGTGCAGCACGTGCAGCGTTAGGCCGCCAAGACGCAGATCCAGCCGCTCTGGGAATGGCTGCGCCCAGTCAGCCGTATCGATATTGCCGCGAATGGCTTCCAGCGGTGCGATGGCGCGCAGTCCGTCGAGCACCTCCGGCTTGCCGATGTCGCCGGCGTGAATGATCTGCTCGCAACCCTGCAGCGCCGACAGTGCCTCGGGGCGGAGCAGGCCGTGGGTGTCGGAGATCAGACCGATGCGCATGTCGGGTTTCCTTCAGAAAACGTTGATAGATCATCCGACTCTTGGCCGGCATCCGAGGTTGCGGCAGGCTTGGACGTGTTCGGGTCGAGGAGTCTGGCATGGATCGAGTGGATTGCGTGGTGGTGGGCGCTGGCGTGGTTGGGCTGGCGGTGGCGCGCGCGTTGGCGCTGGCCGGGCGTGAGGTACTGGTGCTGGAAGCCGAGGCGGCCTTCGGCACCGCCACCAGTGCACGCAACAGCGAGGTCATCCATGCCGGCATCTACTACCCTCAGGGCTCGCTCAAGGGCCGGCTGTGCGTCGCCGGGCGGCGATTGCTGTACGACTTCTGCGAGAGCCACGGCGTGGCCCATCGACGTTGCGGCAAGCTGATCGTCGCCACCGACGAGGCCCAGCTGGGCGCACTGGAGCAGCTGCAGCGGCACGCGCAGGCCAATGGTGTTGATGACCTGCAGCGTCTCGACCGTAGCGAGGTGCTGGCCTTGGAGCCGCAGGTGCAAGCCGTGGCCGGACTATTCTCACCAAGTACCGGGATCGTCGATAGCCACGCGCTGATGCTGGCGCTGTTGGGAGATGCCGAGCGGCATGGCGCGGTGCTGGCGCTGAATACGCCGGTAGAAGGCATTGCCGTCACTTCCGAAGGCTTGCATGTTCATATCGGCGGCGCCGATCCGCTGGAGCTGCTGGCGCGAACAGTCATCAACTGTGCCGGCCATGGTGCCCCGGCATTGGCGACGCGCACCCAACACCTGAGCGAAGCTGCGCGGCCGCGGCAATACTTCGCCAAGGGCAGTTACTTCAGCCAGACCGGGCGCACGCCCTTCCGCCATCTGGTCTATCCACTTCCCGAGCCCGGCGGGCTGGGCGTGCACCTGACGCTGGATCTCGGCGGTCAGGCGCGTTTCGGCCCGGACGTGGAGTGGGTCGACGGCCTCGATTACACGATGGATGAGAGCCGCGCGGAGCGTTTCTACGCCGCGATTCGGCGTTACTGGCCGGGATTGCCCGATGGTGCGCTGCAGCCGGCATACACCGGCATTCGCCCGAAGATCAGCGGCCCCGGCGAGCAGGCAGCGGACTTCTGCATCGATGGGCCAGCGGAGCATGGCATCGCTGGGCTGGTGAACCTGTTCGGCATCGAATCGCCAGGGCTTACCGCGGCCCTGGCGATCGCCGATGAGGTCTGCCGGCGCCTCGCTGAGGGTGCTCGCGCCGGTTGATCAGGCCGGGTCCTGCTCCGAGACTGCCGGCGACTCAGGCAGGAACCAGTTCATCACCAGGGCGCAGATGCCGCCGGTGGCTACGCCTGATTCCAGCACGTTGCGCAGTGCTACTGGCAGATTGGCAAGGAACTCCGGCACCTGAGAAAAGCCCAGGCCCAGCGCCAGCGAGACCGAAATGATCAGCAGCGCGCGGCGGTCCAGCCTGATGCCCGCGAGGATGTTGATGCCCGCAGCCGCCACCGCGCCGAACATCACGATCGCGGCGCCGCCGAGCACCGGCTCGGGCACCGCCTGCAGCACGCCGGCAACCGCCGGGAAAAGCCCAAGGATCACCAGCATTACCGCGATCCACATGCCGACGTAGCGGCTGGCAATTCCGGTGAGCTGGATGATGCCGTTGTTCTGGGCGAATACCGAACTGGGGAAGGTATTGAAGAAACCCGCCAGCAGCGAGTTGGCGCCGTTGACCAAGACGCCGCCCTTGATGCGCTGCATCCACAGTGGGCCTTCAACCGGTTGGCGCGAGAGCTTGCTGGTGGCGGTGATATCGCCGATGGCTTCGAGCGACGTGACCAGATAGATCACCACCATGGGGATGAACAGACTCCAGGAGAAACCGAGGCCAAAGTGCAGCGGCATCGGGATCTCGAACAGCTCGGCTTCGTGCATGCCGGTGAAATTCAGGCGTCCCAGCCAGGCCGACAGCGCATAACCGATGCCCAGCGCGATGATGATGGCGCAGCTGCGCATCCACTGCACCGGCAGCCGGTTGAGCACGACGATGGCCGCCAGTACCACACCAGACAGCAGCAGGTTTTCGCGGCTCGCAAAAGTACCGTCGCCCATGGCCGCGTAGCCGCCGCCCATGCTGATCAGGCCGACCTTGATCAGCGTCAGGCCGATCATCAGCACGACGATGCCGGTCACCAGCGGCGTTATCAGCCGCTTGATGAACGGCAGCACGCGGGAGACGCCCATCTCGATAAAGGACCCGGCAATCACCACGCCGAAGATCGCCGCCATCACGCCTTCGACCGGCGTGCCCTGCTTAACCATCAGTACGCCGCCGGCGATCAGCGGGCCGACGAAATTGAAGCTGGTGCCCTGCACGATCAGCAGCCCGGCGCCGAGCGGGCCGAAGCGCTTGCATTGAACAAAGGTGGCGATGCCGGAAATCACCAGCGACATGGAGACGATGATGTTGGTGTCACGGGGCGATACACCGATCGCCTGACAGATCAGCAGACCAGGCGTGACGATCGGGACGATGATCGCCAGCAGATGCTGCAGCGCGGCGAGAAAGGCGATCCAGGGGCGGGGCCGATCGTCGAGGCCGTAGACCAGATCGTTACGAGGCTCTTCGGGGGAGGACTTCAGCGCGCTCATGGCATGCTCCAAAAAAGAGCGCGATTCTACGTGGCGCCGTCGATGGGGCACAGCTGAACCCGTCGAATGATGCAGCGGGCCTGATATCCGTGGAGCAGGGCGCCCCGGTCTCGTATCCGGTCACAGCCCGATGGGAAGCGCATTGCGGCGGCCGGAGGCGCCTTACATACTCGGTCGCTGTCGTGCCCCCATCGGCACAGCACGGCGTGTTGATATTCCGATGTTGCAACCGCATCACCCGCGCCTGACCGCGCTGTCACGAATTCCTGAAGGAACAACCATGCAACTAGCAATTGAACAGCGACCTCTGATGGTTTATCTGGCGGTGGGTCTGCTGCAGGGCCTGACGTTATGGATGGCCAGCGAGAGCTGGCCGCATGGGATTATCTGGCGGTCTCTCTGCTCGGCCTTGATCGTGCTGGTTGTGGTGGGGGGCTGGCAGCTGCAGATGCTCTGGGGACAATTGCGCGAGGCGGAGCGGTGGAAGCTGCTGCTTCCTGCGATTCTGTTGCCCGCGGCGCTGGCGGCGTGGCTCGCGGTTCAGTTCGATCAGCCCCGCTGGTATTACTTCGATGAAACGACCGGCACGCTGTTGCTTTGGAGCCAGCTGGCGCTCGCCTACATCCTCACGCCATTCATCCAGGCGCGGGACTCTGCTCATAGCTGGCGCTTCGACTACAGCGCGCTTTATCGGAACGCCTGGAACAACGGCTTGCTGTTGTTCATGGCGTTCGTAATGCTCGGGGTCTTCTGGCTGCTGATCTGGCTCTGGGCGGGCCTGTTCAGCATGCTCGGGGTTGATCAGTTCAAGCGGCTGTTCAGTTCGTCCGGCTTCGTCTGGGTGGCCAGCGCTACGGTGATCGCCGCCGGGCTGCGCATCGGGCAGGAGCGTGGCCAAGTCATCGATGCGCTGCGCAACGTGCTGCAGGCCATGTGTCGTTTTCTGCTGCCGTTGACGGTGGTGATCCTGCTGCTGTTCGTGGTCTTCCTGCCGTTCACTGGCCTAGCTCCGCTCTGGGCGACACGCCACGCGACGCCGATCCTGCTGGCGTTGGTGTTCGCGCATATCGCGCTGCTCAATGGTGTTGTGCAGGACGGGCTGCAGGCTGCCCATTACCCACGGCCCTTGCGCCTGCTAGCCGACGCCAGCTCGCTGTGCCTGCCGCTGCTGGCCGGGCTCGCGATGCATGCGCTGTGGCTGCGTATCGATCAGTACGGGCTGACCCCGGATCGCGTATTGGCTGCGCTCCTGGCGCTGGTAGCGCTGGTCCATGGCCTTGCACTGGTGAGGGCGGTGCTCCGGCGTGATCCCGCCTGGCTGAGCGGGCTTCGGCAGAGCAACCCGCCTCTGGCGCTGTTCGCCGCATGCCTGCTGGTGCTGATGCATGTGCCGATGCTGAGCCCGCTGCAACTGAGCGCGGCGAATCAGTACCAGCGGCTGCTCGATACCACGCTGCCAGCCGAACGAACCGATCTCGGCGCGCTGCGCTTTCAGCTGGGTGAGCCTGGGCGGCGATATCTGCAAGTGCTGCGTGAGGAGCTGGGCAAGCCTTGGGAGGACGAAGCGCTGCGCATACGACTGCAGGCCGATCTGCAGCGACTGGATGGCGCGGAGCACTACTGGGCCTGGACGCGGGAGCAGGAAGTGGCTGCCGCACCGCCAGTGCCCTGGATTGGGGAACCAGTGGCGGATGACGACGGATCACTGGCGCGTGCGGTCAATTATCAGGGGTGCGTAGACAAGTGCCGATTGTTCGCTGTGGATCTGGACCGGGACGGCCAATCCGAGGTGCTGCTACTTCGCGCCGAGCCGTGGGTGGTGCCGGTGTTCGGGCAGGCTGCTGCGGGGAGCTGGGACAGGATTGGTCAGCTACGCGTCACTGCAGGCGTGCTCCCGGACAGCGACGTGCTCAGCGAGATTTTGCAGCGCAGTGACTTCGAGTTGGTCGCGCCACGATTCAATGCGATCGAGATCGATGGCGTTCGCCTGGAACCGGCCATCGGCGAGCCATGAAAAAGCCCGACGCGATGGTCGGGCTTTCTACGTCGCAATAAACCGAACGATCAGCCGTCCAGCATCGCCTTGTTGCGCACCGCGCCTTTGTCGGCGCTGGTGGCGAGCAGGGCGTAGGCCTTGAGCGCCGTAGTCACCTTACGGGCGCGCGGCTGGGCGGGCTTCCAGCCTTTCTTGTCCTGCTCGATACGGCGGTGGGACAGCTCTTCATCGCTGACCTGCAGCTGGATGCTGCGGTTGGGGATGTCGATCAGCACCTTGTCGCCGTCCTGTACCAGACCGATGGCGCCGCCCGCAGCCGCTTCCGGCGAAGCATGGCCGATGGACAGGCCCGAGGTTCCACCGGAGAAGCGGCCGTCGGTGAGCAGGGCGCAATCCTTGCCCAGGCCCTTGGACTTCAGGTACGAGGTTGGATAGAGCATTTCCTGCATGCCTGGGCCGCCTTTCGGACCTTCATAGCGAATGATGACGATGTCGCCAGCCTTCACTTCGTCGTTGAGGATGCCCTTCACGGCGCTGTCCTGGCTTTCGAAGATCTTGGCGGTCCCTTCGAACACGTGGATGGACTCGTCCACGCCAGCGGTCTTCACCACGCAGCCATCGATGGCGATGTTGCCGTAGAGCACGGCGAGGCCGCCTTCCTGGGAATAGGCATGCTCGACGCTGCGGATGCAGCCTTCGGCGCGGTCCAGGTCCAGGGTGTCCCAGCGGGTCGACTGGCTGAATGCCGTCTGCGTCGGAATGCCGGCCGGGCCTGCCTTGAAGAAGGTGTGTACTGCTTCGTCCTGGGTCTGGGTAATGTCCCATTGGGCGATGCCTTCAGCAAGCGTCCGGCTGTGCACGGTGGGCACGTCGGTGTGCAACAGGCCGCCACGGGCCAGCTCACCCAGAATGGAAAAGATACCACCGGCGCGGTGCACGTCTTCCATGTGGTACTTCTGGATGTTCGGCGCAACCTTGCACAGCTGCGGCACCTTGCGTGACAGGGCATCAATGGCGCGCAGGTCGAAATCGACCTCGGCTTCCTGAGCGGCGGCCAGCAGGTGAAGAATGGTGTTGGTCGAGCCACCCATGGCGATATCCAGGGTCATGGCGTTCTCGAACGCCTTACGGCTGGCAATGTTGCGCGGCAGAACGGATTCGTCGCCCTCGCCGTAATAGCGCTGGCAGAGCTCGACGATGGTGCGGCCGGCGCGCAGGAACAGCTGCTCGCGGTCGCTGTGCGTGGCGAGTGTCGAACCGTTGCCGGGCAGGGCTAGCCCTAGGGCTTCGGCCAGGCAGTTCATCGAGTTCGCAGTGAACATGCCGGAGCAGCTGCCGCACGTCGGGCAGGCGCTGCGCTCGTATTCGGCGACTTTTTCGTCGGAAGCGCTTTCATCGGCAGCGATGACCATGGCGTCGACCAGATCCAGGCCGTGGCTGGCCAGCTTGGTCTTGCCGGCTTCCATCGGGCCGCCGGAGACGAACACTACCGGGATATTCAGGCGCAGGGCGGCCATCAGCATGCCGGGGGTGATCTTGTCGCAATTGGAGATGCAGACGATGGCATCGGCGCAGTGCGCGTTGACCATGTACTCCACCGAGTCGGCGATGATCTCGCGCGATGGCAGCGAATAGAGCATGCCATCGTGGCCCATGGCGATGCCGTCATCGACCGCGATGGTGTTGAATTCCTTGGCGACGCCGCCGGCCTTTTCGATCTCACGGGCGACCAGCTGGCCCAAGTCTTTCAGGTGCACGTGGCCGGGCACGAACTGGGTGAAAGAGTTGGAAATGGCGATGATCGGCTTCTTGAAGTCTTCGTCCTTCATGCCGGTGGCACGCCACAGCGCGCGGGCACCGGCCATGTTGCGGCCGTGCGTGGATGTTTTCGAGCGGTAATCGGGCATGACGGTTCCTGCGGCTGATCAGGTAAGCAAAGGTATGCGTATGGTGAGCAACGCCTGTGCCGGATGCAACGGAGGGTGACCGCGCGTTCGGAAGGGGCCGGGTCGAGGCGGGTAGACGCTCGTAGGGCCTGGGCTCAGTGTTCGCCGTGTGGTGAATGGCGACATATCACCGATTCTACGCACGTTCCGGTGCTCGGGCCAGGCGGGACGATTGCCGGTTCTGCGCTACCCCGCGTGCTAGCTGGCCGGCGCTGCTGGCGATGCCGTTCACCCCGCCGTTGCGTGCCCTCGAGGGGCATCGACCGCTGGTCCGCTCGCCTGGCGAGCAGGCATCTGCTCGCTAGAGTCCAACCCCGACCGTTGCGCTGGCAAGCGCACCTTTTCTCTCGTGCCGTTGACCAACGAGCGGTCGCCTCACCATGCGTGCCTGTTTTACGCATTAGCGGGCTGCGGTCGGACGGTGGGTGTCCTTCTATACCAACGATAAGAATTGAGGAACGCAGATGCACAAGATCTCACTTCGATACCTCGGCGCTGCCGCTTTGCTGGTTATATCCACCAGCGCGATGGCCGCTCCCTTGCCGGACACGCCCGGGACGCCATTCCCATCGGCTTCGAGCTTCGATAACTCCGGCCCATATGCGGTCAGTAGCCAGAGCGAAGGGCCTAACTGCCGCGTCTACCGGCCGCGCACGCTCGGTCAGAACGGCGTCAGGCACCCGATCATCCTCTGGGGTAACGGCACCGGCACCGGGCCGACGGCCTATTCCGGGTTGCTGACCCACTGGGCCAGTCACGGTTTTGTGGTCGCTGCCGCGGAAACCTCCAACGCCGGCACCGGGCGAGACATGCTCGCCTGTCTTGACTACCTGGTGCAGGAAAGCAACCGCACCTACGGTACCTATGTCGGTGTGCTGAACACCGGACGTGTCGCGACCTCAGGGCATTCCCAGGGTGGCGGCGGGTCGATCATGGCCGGGCAGGATGACCGTGTGCGGGTCACCGCGCCGATCCAGCCCTATACCATCGGTCTCGGACACAACCCGGCTTCACAGCGCAATCAGCGCGGGCCAATGTTCCTGATGTCGGGCGGTGCTGACACCATAGCCATTCCTTATCTGAATGCGCAGCCGGCCTATTCCCGCGTCAATGTGCCGATCTTCTGGGGTGAACGGCGCTATGTCAGCCATTTTGAGCCGGTGGGTAATGGCGGTGAGTATCGCGGGCCGACGACCGCCTGGTTCCGTTATCACCTGATGGACGACGAGAGTGCGCGCAGCACCTTCTACGGGCGACTCTGCCGCTTGTGCAGCAGCCTGCTCTGGAGCGTGGAGCGCAAGGGCATCGAGTAAGGGCAGGTGAGCGCAAGGCGGTCCGCCGCCTTGCGCACTGCGGATGGAGAATCAGCTATTGGGCAGGATGCGGCAGGTCAGGCTCTTGATGTAGCGGGTCTCCGGAATCGCCGGGTGCACCGGATGATCCGGGCCCTGGGCGCCGCGTTCGAGCAATTGGATGTTGCGGTCCAGATGCCGGGCGCTGCCGAGCAGGATGTTCTGCAGGTTGTCTTCTTCCAGATGCATCGAGCAGCTGGCGCTGACCAGAATGCCGTCCTTGTTCAGTAGACGCATGGCGGCTTCGTTGAGGCGGCGGTAAGCACCTTCACCGTTCTTGATGTCCTTCTTGCGCTTGATGAACGCTGGCGGGTCGGTGATGACCACGTCGAAGCGTTCTTCGGCGTTCTTCAGTTCCTTCATCGCCTCGAAGGCATCGCCTTCCACGCAGGTCATCTTCTCGGCCACGCCATTGAGTGCGGCATTGCGCTCGACGCCGTCCAGGGCGAAGGCTGAAGCGTCGACGCAGAACACTTCACTGGCGCCGAAGGCCGCGGCCTGTACGCCCCAGCCGCCGATGTAGCTGAACAGGTCGAGCACGCGTTTGCCCTTCACGTAGGGCGCCAGGCGCGCGCGGTTCATGCGGTGGTCGTAGAACCAGCCGGTCTTTTGGCCTTGCAGCACCGGAGCCTCGAACTTCACGCCGTTCTCTTCCAGCGCGACCCATTCCGGGACCACGCCGAACGCAGTATCGACGTACCGCTCCAGGCCCTCCGCGTCGCGGGCGCTGGAGTCATTCTTCCACAGCACGCCGCGCGGCTTGAGCACCTGCACCAGGGCTTCGAGCACGGCATCCTTGTTGCGCTCCATGGTGGCCGAAGCCAGCTGCACCACCAGATGGTCGTGGAAGCGGTCCACCACCAGGCCCGGCAGCAGGTCGGAATCACCGTATATCAGGCGGTAGCACGGCTGATCGAACAGGCGATCACGCAGCGATAGCGCGACCTGGATGCGATGCACCAGCAGCGACTTGTCCAGGCTGTGCTTGAGATCGCGCGACAGCAGGCGAGCGCAGATCAGGTTGTTTGGCGACACCCCGACGATACCCAGCGGTTTGCCGCCGGCTGCTTCGAGCACGGCCTGATCCCCGGCTACGAAGCCGGCCAGCGGCGTAGCCGCGGTGTCAACTTCGTTGCTGTAGACCCACAGATGACCAGCGCGCAGGCGGCGATCGGCGTTGGCTTTGAGGCGCAGGCTGGGCAGGGTCATCGGCGGGGCTCCGGGAAAAAGACGGGCATTCTAAACGAGCGGCAGGCCACGCGCGCCGGCGCTGCTGGAAAATCCTCGCAACGCCTGTCGCGCCTGTCGTCGGATCAAGCGGACAACGCCTCGATCAGCGCTTGGCTGAATGCCGGAATGTCATCGGGCTTGCGGCTGCTGATCAGTTGGCCATCCACCACCACCTGTTCGTCGACCCACTCGGCCCCGGCATTCTTCAGGTCGTCGGTCAGCGACGGCCAGCTGGTCATGCGCTTGCCCTTGACCAGGCCGGCGGATATCAGCAGCCAGCCACCGTGGCAGATCACCGCGATCGGCTTTTTCGCGCCCGCGGCGTCGCGGACCAGCTTTTGCGCGGTTTCGTCGGTGCGAATGGTGTCGGAATTGACCACCCCGCCAGGCAGCAGCAGGGCGTCGTAGTCATTAACGTTCAGATCGGCGAATGTCCTGTCTACATGGAACTTCCCTGCCGGAGTGGTGTGGTTCCAGCCCGTCACTTCGCCGTTTTTAGCGGAAACGATTTCGACGGTTGCTCCCGCATTCTCCAGCGCGTCCTTGGGGCCGGTCAGCTCCACTTGCTCGAAGCCGTCGGTGACCAGGATTGCCACGCGCTTGCCGTTGAGGGATTGGGTCATGGGCATGCCTCCGTCTGTCTAGTTGGTCGCCTCGCGGAATGCGAGTCACTTGAAATGGGACCCGAATCTCAGCCAAAGTTCGCCCTTTCGTGCCGATGGCACTTTGCCCTCTCTTCGAGTTCCCCCTTTCATGGCTGTCGAACTTTCCGCCGAACAGATCCGCCGGGTACTGCAAGGCATCAGCGTACCGCCGCAACCCCAGATCATGGTCGACCTGCAGATGGAGCAGGTCATGCCGATACCCGATCTTAAGGCCATTGCCCGGCTGATCAGCCAGGACCCAGGCCTATCCGGGGCGTTGCTCAAGCTGGTCAACTCCCCGCATTTCGGCCTCGCCAATCGCATCGCCTCCATTCAGCAGGCAGTGAACCTGCTGGGCTGCAACTCAGTGATCAATCTGATCAACGCGCAGTCGATCAAAGGCGAGATGAGTGACGAGACCATCGTCACCCTCAGTCGCTTCTGGGACAGTGCGCAGGATGTGGCCATGGCCTGCCTGACGCTGGCCAAGCGCATCGGCTACCAGTCGCCGGACGAGGCGTACACCCTGGGGTTGTTCCACAACTGCGGCATTCCGTTGATGCTCAAACGCTTCCCCGGTTACATGGGTGTGCTGGAAGAAGCTTATGCCAGCGCTGGCGACGAACAGCGCATCGTCGATATCGAGAACCGCGTGCTCAGCACCAACCACGCGGTGGTCGGCTACTTCACCGCCAAGTCGTGGAATCTGCCGCTGTACCTGTGTGACGCCATCGCCAATCATCACAACGCGCTGTCACTGTTTTCCGACGATTCCGGGCGCGATGCGCCGATCAAGACGCTGCTGGCGATCCTGAAGATGGCAGAACATATCTGCGCCTGCCATCGGGTGCTCGGGGCGCAATCGGACGATCACGAGTGGGAGGGCATTTCGCAGCTGGTCCTCGAATACGTCGGGCTCTCGGAATATGATTTCGTCTGCCTCAAGGAAAGCATCCGCGAGCTGGGCGTGGGCTGACGCTCCGCCACTGGCCTGTTAAGGTCGGCATCCCTTCGCTGTCTCCAATGTCCTGCCATGCCCGAACTTCCAGAAGTTGAAACTACCCGCCGTGGCATCGAACCGCATCTGCTCGGTCAGCGCGTCAGCCGGGTGCTGGTGCGCGACCGGCGCTTGCGCTGGCCGATTCCGGAGGATCTGGATGTGCGTCTCTCCGGCCAGCGCATCGAGGCGGTCGAGCGGCGCGCCAAGTACCTGCTGATCAAGGCCGAGACGGGTACGCTGATCGTTCACCTGGGCATGTCCGGCAGCCTGCGGCTAGTGGAGGCGACGGTGCCGGCGGCCAAGCATGAGCACGTCGATATCCTGCTGGAGTCCGGCCAGGCGCTGCGCTACACCGACCCGCGGCGTTTCGGCGCGATGCTCTGGAGCGACGAACCGCTCGCCCATGTGCTGCTCGCCAGCCTAGGCCCCGAGCCGCTGGGCGAGGATTTCGACGGCGATCGGCTGTACCGGCTGTCCCGCGGCCGCAGCATGGCGGTCAAGCCGTTCATCATGGACAACGCGGTGGTGGTGGGTGTCGGCAATATTTATGCGAGCGAGGCGCTGTTCGCCGCCGGAATCGACCCGCGGCGGCCGGCCGGAAGCATCTCGCGAGCGCGTTACCTCAAGCTGGGCGAGGAAATCCGGCGGATACTGGCGATGGCCATCGAGCGCGGTGGCACCACTTTGCGTGATTTCGTGGGTGGCGACGGCAAGCCGGGTTACTTCCAGCAGGAATTGTTCGTTTATGGACGCAGCGGTGAGTTCTGCAAAAATTGCGGCACCACCTTGCGCGAGACCCGCCTCGGTCAGCGTGCCAGCGTTTATTGTCACCGTTGCCAGCGCTGAGGCCATCGCAACTGCGCGGGCGTTCACGCCCAGCATGCCCCGGCCACTGCTATAGTGCCCGCTACAACTAAAATTGCCGCGTTTCGCACAGCTGAAGGACCACACCATGAAACTGTTCCGCTCCACCGCTGTTGTCTTGGCTCTGACCACCGGCCTGCTGGCAATGCCGGCGTATGCGGAGTCGGTTCCGCAGAATGTCAGTGGCGACCCGATGTATACCGTCGAGGCGCCGAAGGCCTTCTCCATGGTTGGTGATCTAGTGATTGCCCGGCCGCTACTGATCGCCGCTACTGCTATCGGCGCAGGCGTATTTGTCGTCAGCCTGCCTTTCACCGCGCTGGGCGGCAACGTCGGCGAAGCTGGCAAGGCATTGGTCGTCGAGCCGGGCAAGGCTGCCTTCGTCCGCTGCCTGGGCTGCACCACCAGCGGTTACGGCGCGCAGCATTGATCGGCATCATCTGCACCGCGGCTGACCGGGCCTGAGCCTTCCGGTCGCGGTGCCGCTGCAGTAGGCTTCGCCTCCCATTCCCCGCGCCGCGAAGCCTTTCTCCTTGAACAGCCGCTACTTCAAGATTGTTCTGCCCATTGCGGGCGTGCTGATGCTGTCCTGGTCGTTCTGGGCCAGTGACGGCTGGCTCGAACTCTGCGCAGGACTTGCACTGTTCCTGTTCGGTATGCAGTGCCTAGAAGAGGGGCTGCGCCAACTGGCGGGTAGCAAGCTCGAACAACTGCTGGCGCGCAGTACCGCAACGCCGCTCAAGGGCCTGCTGTTCGGCATGAGCGGCACGATGCTGCTGCAATCCAGCACACTCGTTTCGTTGCTTACGATTGCCTTCATCAGTACCGGCCTGATCAAGCTAGCTGGCGGCATTGCGATTTTGTTCGGTGCCAATCTGGGCTCCACGACGGGTATTTGGTTGCTGGCGCTGGCCGGGCAGAATGTAAGCCTGAGTCCGCTGGCCCTGCCGCTGCTGGTATTCGGAGTGCTGGCCAGCTTCACCGGTGAAAAGGGCAAGGCGGCCGGCAGAATCGTGCTTGGCATCGCATTCATCTTCCTCGGCATCGATCAGATCAAGACCGGCTTTTCCAGCTTCGGCGGCATGGACTTGTCGCAATACCATGCCGGGGGCCTGGCGGGGCAGTTGATGTTCGTGGCGATCGGGCTGTTCGCCACGGTGGTACTGCAGTCCAGCCATGCCACGTTGATGCTCACACTGACCGCCTTGGCCTCCGGACAGCTCGATCTTGCCCAGGCTTTGGCGACTGCAATCGGTGCGAATGTCGGGACGAGCGTTACCACGGCCTTTGTCGGTTCGCTCGGCGGCAACCGCAGTGGCCAGCGCCTGGCATTGGCCCATGTGCTGTTCAACGTGACCACCGCAGTACTGGCTATTGCGCTGCTGGTGCCGTTGGCCTGGCTGGTGCAGTGGTTGGTGACTCCGCTTGGTCTGGGAGAAAACCGGCTGATTCAGCTGGCGCTGTTCCATACGCTGTTCAACGGAATGGGCGTGCTGCTGTTCTGGCCATGGCAGACGCAATTGGCGAATCTGCTGCTGCGTGTACTGCCTGAGCGCATCGAGCCGGCGGTGCTGATCACCGAGTTGGCGCCGGCGCGACCGGAGGAACTGACTCACGCACGCTACTTGAGCGATCGCGCGCTGGACTCGGCTGATGCCGCCGCGAGCGCCGTGGCGCAGGAGCTGCAGCATCTGGCGCGCCTGAGCCTGGAAGTGATCTGCCATGCTACCTATCTGCCGGTGAACCAGCTGCGCCAGCAGGGCACTATCGACGAGACGCTGATCAGGTCCAAGCCCGACGCCCAGGCGCTCGATGCCGAGCGGCTGTATCAGCGACACATCAAAGGTGTGTACTCCGATCTGCTGACTTTTATGGGCCGTCTGGACCTGCCGCTGGATGAAAGCCACCAGGCGTTCTGGCTGAACTGCCAGGTCGCGGCGCTGCAGCTTGTGGATGCAGTCAAGGATGCCAAGCACCTGCAGAAAAACCTCGGGCACTACCTGCGCACCGACGAATCCGCCGCGCGCCAAGCCTATGTGGAGCTGCGTCGTCACCTGCTCGAGTCACTGCGGGAGATTCGTGCGCTCAACCATTCGGAGCTGCCCGATGAACTCTGGCGTGAGCGCTTGAACTGGCTGGACGAGCGCGCAGCGCAGTTCGATGCCGACTTCCGCCGCCGGCTGTTCGAGTCGATCCGCAACCACAAGTTGGACGGATTGCAGAGCAGCTCGCTGATGAATGATCTGGGCTACGCCAGCCGTATCATCCAGAGCCTGCGCAATGCCTTGCTGCTCGGCGAGGGCCATGAACTGACGCGGCAGCTGCGTCAGCTCGCCGAGGATGAAGGGCCGGTCATTCTGCAGCTCTAACCGGAGCCCGTGGCGCGGGCACTTTCAATGCCTGGCCTATGCCACGCGGATCGCTGGCCGCCTCGACCGCCCCGCTTGGCTTGTGCCAGTAGAGCACCTGCTGATTGCCATAATCGCGATCGATCAGCTTGGGCTGGTGGCCACGCTCGCGCAGGGCAGCGAGCTGCGCTGGGGTGAATGCTTCGGCCTCGTACTGCAGCACGTCCGGCAGGTACTGGTGGTGGTAGCGCGGCGCCGCCGGCCAGGCCTGAACCGGCTCGCCATCCAGGTACGACAGCGCCGAAAGCAGCACCATGCTGGGGATGCGGCTACCGCCGGGCGTGCCGAAGGCGGCGAACTCTTCACGGCTTTCGATGAAGGTCGGGCTCATGCTCGACAGAGGGCGCTTGCCACCGGAAATCGCATTGGCGCTGCTACCTTCCAGGCCATAGGCATTACTGCCGTCGATGTCGGCGGCGAAGTCATCCATCTCGTCGTTGAGCAGCACACCGGTGCCGGGCACGGTGAAGGCGGCGCCGAACATCATGTTCAGCGATAACGTCGCGGCCACCGCATTGCCTTCGGCATCGATCACCGCGAAGTGGGTGGTGTGTTCGCCCTCGCGCCAGCGCGGCGCGGGCGGCAGCGCGCTGCTGGGTGTGGCCTGCTCGGGGTCGATGGAGCCAGCTAGCTGGCTGAGATATTGGTCGGACAGCAGGTGCGCGAGCGGCGACGCAACGAAATCCGGGTCACCCAGCAGCCCGCGGTCGCGGTAGGCGCGGCGTAGCGCCTCGACCACCAGATGACTGCGTTGCAGCGGTTCGGCATCGCGCCAGGACAGACGTTCGAGAATGCCCAGGCTCTGCGCGAGAATCATGCCGCCAGCCGAGGGCGGCGGCGCGCCGATCAGCTCGTGGCCATCGGCGAGAGCGAAGCGCAGTGGCTCACGTTCCACGGTGTGGTAGTCGGCCAGATCCTTCATGGACCAGATACCGCCGGTTGCGCGCACCCCTTGCACCAGCTTTTCTGCAAGCTCGCCACGGTAGAAACCGTCATGGCCGTGGCTGGCGAGGCGCTCCAGGGTCTTGGCAAGTTCCGGCTGGCGCAGCAGATGACCTTCGGCCGGCAGCTCGCCGCCATCGAGGAACAGGCGCGCGCTTTCGGGATCGTCACGCAGCGCGGCGAGGCGCCAGCCGGCACGCTGGCGATACACCGCATCCACTGCAAAGCCTTCGCGGGCCAGGGCAATGGCCGGGGCGAGAGTGGTCTTCAGCGGTAGACGGCCGCGCTTTTCGGCGAGTTCGACCAGCGCGGCCGGTGTGCCAGGAATCGCCGCGGCCAGCGGGCCGTTCAAAGAAAGCTCGCGTTTAACCCTGCCATCGCGCAGGTACATGTCCGGCGTAGCAGCCGCGGGCGCTCGCTCACGGGCGTCGAGAAAGGTGTGGCGGACGGAGTCACCGGCTTCGCGCAGCAGAAAGAAGCCGCCGCCGCCGAGCCCGGAACCGTATGGCTCGACCACCGCCAGTGCGGCGCTGACCGCGACGGTGGCATCGAAGGCATTGCCGCCGGCTTCGAGGATGTGCCGGCCGACTTCACTGGCCAGCGGATGAGCCGTGGCGACTGCGCCGTTGGCAAGGGGGTTGCCGTGGGCCGAGCAGGCCAGTAACAGGAGCGCGGCGAGCCAGCCTTGGAGACCCTTGAGCAGGGTGGTTCGTCGGGTCTGTCGCCGCAGAAGCATCACGCCTTGCCGGTGATGATCATGTACTTCTGCATCAGCTCGTCCTTGCTCTCGACATTGGTTTCGTCGAGGGGGATGCAGTCAACCGGGCACACCTGCTGGCACTGCGGTTCGTCATAGTGGCCGACGCATTCGGTGCAGAGGTTGGGGTCGATGACGTAGATTTCCTCGCCTTGGGAAATGGCGCTGTTCGGGCACTCCGGCTCGCACACATCGCAGTTGATGCAGTCATCGGTGATTTTCAGGGACATCCAGCGAACTCCTGCCGTGGCTCGAACCACGGCACAGCAATATTACGACCGGGCAATTGTGCCGCATCGCCGACCTGCGTGCACTCGACGTAGTGCCGGCGGGCAACGTCAGGTCGGGCCGAAGCGCTCGTTCAGTGCGCTCATCACCGCCGGGTGGACGAATTTGGATACATCCCCCTTGAGTGAAGCGATTTCCCGCACCAGCGTCGAGGAAATGTAGGAATACTTTTCCGACGGCGTAAGGAACAGGCTTTCCACATCGGGCGCCAACTGGCGGTTCATGTTGGCCAGCTGGAACTCGTACTCGAAGTCCGACACCGCGCGCAGGCCGCGTAGCAGGATATTGGCCTGCTGCTCCTTGACGAAGTGCGCCAGCAGTGTGGAAAAGCCCATGACCTTCACGTTCGGCAGGTGCTTGGTGACTTCGCGAGCCAGCGCCACACGTTGCTCAAGCGGGAACAGCGGGTTCTTCTTGGGGTTGGCCGCCACGGCGATGATGACCTCGTCGAACAGGCGCGAAGCGCGTTCCACCAGATCGGCGTGGCCCATGGTGATGGGATCGAAGGTTCCCGGATACAACACTCGATTCATCGCGGCGTCCTGACGCATGCGTGGGGGTGTGGATGGTAGCGGCTCGGTAACGACAGCGTAAAGCCTGAATACCATGCAGCGATCTGTCGTGAATGGGAGTCAATCTCAGGACTTCTTCAGGCGATCGTCCAATTCCGCTGCCAATTTCGCACACAACGCATAGATCGAGAGTTGGGGGTTGGCGCCGATACTGGTGGGAAACAGCGAGCCGTCGTGTATCGACAGGTTATCCAGCTGATGGTGCCGCCCCTGGCTGTCTGTGACCGCCTGGCTTGGGTCGTCGCCCATGGCGCACCCGCCCATCACGTGGGCGCTGCCGAGCCGGGTGCGGTACGGCGCGAGGTTCAGGCCCTCGATCAGCTCGCGAGCGGCGCGGAACGCGCGCACGTAACGGGCATCGGCGTGCAATGGCAACACCGCGCGGGCGCCAGCGGCGAACTGGATTTCCGCCATGCTGAGAAAGGCGCGGCGGATGCCGTTCCAGGCGTAGTCGGTCATGCGGTAATCCAGCACCGGGCTGCCATCGCTGCGCAGTTCGACGGTGCCTTCGGCGCTGTCCGGATGAAAGCCATCGCGTTGCAGGGCGATCATCGCGTGGGTATGTGGCAGTTGGGCCATGCGCTGCGCACTATCGGCGCCGAAGCCGCCGAGCAGCGTCGCGGCCAGGGCCGGATGAATGGGCGGCACTTCGAGCTTGTAGCCTGCCGGCCCGACAACCCCGTCTCGCCACTGGAAGTGATCGGAATAGACCGATTGCGGTGCGCCTTGAAAGGCATCGATACGCTCGCCGAACTGCGCCGCGGAGAAGTTCGTCAGGTGCAGGAAGGTACGTTTGCCGACCCGCCGGTGCGGGTCCGGGGCGTTCGAGCGTAGTAGCAGCGCCGGCGTGTTGATGCCGCCGCCGGCGAGGATGTAATGCCTGGCGACGACGCGGATTCGGCGGCCGTTCGGCTCCACACAGCGTTCGTCCATGCCCAGGCATTCCAGACCGACGACCTGCTCGCCCTGAATCTGCAGGCGCTCGGCACGGGCGAGGTAGAGCAGCTCGCCGCCTTTTTCCAACATCGCGGGGATGCTGGTGACAAGCATCGACTGCTTGGCGTTGGTCGGGCAGCCCATGCCGCAGTAGCCCAGGTTCCAGCAGCCGCGGACGTTGCGTGGAATCACAGCCCAGTGCTGGCCGAGGCTTTCGCAGCCGCGTTGCAGTACCGCGTTGTTGGCATTCGGCGGCACGGCCCAGGGTGCGATGCCGAGGCGCTGCTCCATACGTTCGAACCAAGGTTGCAGCGACTCGACCGAAAGCCCGCTGACGTCGTGTTCGCTGGCCCAGTGTTGCAGCGTCTGCGGCGGTGTGCGAAAGCTCGACGTCCAGTTCACCAGCGTGGTGCCGCCGACTGCGCGACCTTGCAGGATGGTGATGGCGCCGTCCTTGCTGGTGTGGCCGATGGCTTCCTGGTAGAGCGAGCGGTAGGCACTGGCTTCTTGCATGTCGAAGTCACTGCTGGTGCGCAGCGGTCCTTCTTCTATCAGCAGTACCTTGAAGCCCGCTGCACTCAGGATTTCCGCACTGGTGGCACCGCCCGCACCGCTGCCGACGATAGCGATATCGGCTTCCAGTACCAGGTCGTGCTGCAGTCGCGAGCCATCGTGGGTAGTCCAGCCATGGGTGAGGCCTTCGGTGAAAAGATCGGGGACGGGCACATGGACCTCCTTCAGTCAGACCGTCGGCGGTCCGGGATAACCGCAGTGCGCCCAGGCGACGGGGCTGGCGTACCAGGCCATGAAGGTCATCTGCAGCAGCGAGGCGTGTCCCTGCCGGAGCAGGGCAAGCGAGCTGTTCTGCCAGCGCAGCAGGAACGCGCGCAACTGGTCATCGGAGGCTGCATCCCAATGGGACCATATCCCCGTCAACGGGCCGCGAGTCAGCGGCAGGCTAAGCACATCGAACAGCTGGCGTACCTGGCCCAACAGCGCGGGTGAAAGGTGATGCAGACCCCGATCCAGGCTGACCAGGGTGGTCTGCACGGCCTGGGGCATGGCGTCGGGCGCCGCCGAGCCTTCCAGCAGCAATGGAGTCAGGCGGCGCAGCATCGGCAGATCACTATCACGCAGTACGAAAAAGCCGCTCGCCGGGCCGTCTGCCGAGGCGCAGAGGGTCCGGCTGAGCAGGCCGCCGCCGGCCAGGACGGCGCCACCGAGCAGTCCGACCTTGAGCAGGCCGCGACGATTCAGGGAAAGGTCGTGCATTGCTTTCAGCTTCGCATCAGCGGATGAACAGCGCGTAGATCAGCTTCTGCCACCACTTGCCATAGGGCGGATAGATCAGCCGGGCCGCATTGAAGCGCTGCTTGATGAACACGCCCTTGGCCTTGCTGAAAGTCAGGAAGCCTTCGTGACCGTGATAGTGCCCCATGCCGGAGGGACCGATGCCGCCGAAGGGGAGATCGTCCTGGGCGACGTGCAGCAGGGTGTCGTTCAGGCACACGCCGCCGGAGTGGGTCGTCTGCAGTACGTGCTGCTGCTCGTTGCGGTCGTAGCCGAAGTAGTACAGCGCCAGCGGCCGGGGGCGTGTGTTGATGTAAGCCAGCGCTTCGTCCAGATCGCCGTAGGGCACGATCGGCAGCAGAGGGCCGAAGATTTCCTCCTGCATCACGTGCATGTTGTCACTCGTGTTCAGCAGCAGACAGTGCGGCATACGCCGTTGCTGCGTCTCGGTGAACAGCGGCACGACTCGCGCGCCTTTTGCCCCGGCATCGTCCAGATAGTCCTGCAGGCGTGCCAGCTGGCGGGCGTTGATGATCGCTGTGTAGTCGGGATTGTCGGTAAGGGTCGGGTACAGGCGCTGCACCGCCTCCCGGTAGGCGGCGACGAAGCCCTCGACACGCTCGCGCGGCACCAGCACATAGTCCGGTGCGACGCAGGTCTGCCCGGCATTCATGCACTTGCCGAATGCGATGCGCTCGGCTGCATCGGCCAGCGGGACGCTCGCCGAGACGATCGCCGGCGATTTGCCGCCGAGTTCGAGCGTCACCGGTGTCAGGTTCTCCGCGGCCGCGCGCATTACTTCGCGGCCGATTAGCGTCGATCCGGTAAATAGCAGGTGATCGAACGGCAGCCGGGCGAAGGCCTGCCCGACCTCCACATCGCCCAGTACCACCGCAACCTGATTCTCGGGGAAGATCTGCGTCAGCAGGGCCTTGAGTAGCTGGCCGGTGGCCGGTGTTGACTCGCTCATCTTCAGCATCACGCGGTTGCCAGCGGCCAGCGCGCCGATCAGTGGGCCAATGGCCAGGTACAACGGGTAGTTCCACGGCACGATGATGCCAACCACACCCAGCGGCTGGTAGATCACCCTAGCGCTGGCCGGCTGGAAGGCCAGGCCAACACGCCGGCGTGAGGGTTTCATCCAGCGCCGCAGATGACGGCAGGCGTAACGGATGCCATGCAGGCTGGGCATGATTTCCGCCAGCAGCGTTTCGTCGGCCGATCGCTGGCCGAAATCCGCAGCGATCGCTTCTATCAGTGCCGGCTGGTTGCTGACCAGCACATCGCGCAGGGCATCCAGCCAACGTACGCGGTCTTCCTCCGAGGGCATCGGCGCGGCGGCAAAGGCCGAACGCTGGCCTGCGAACAAGACCTCCAGGTCGGCAGGTGCGTGCAGGGTGTCAGCTGACATGTGAACTCCGATGGCGATGTGCTGGAAGATTTCTAGAGTAATTGCTCTAAAGTGTCAACGAGACGTGCTTGCCAGCCTGCCGGCGTGTACCGTTGCCCTCCGCTTCGCCGCCGAGACCAGCCACCCATGGCACCCCGAGCAAAGACCCGTGACCGCATCATCGACGCCAGCCTGGCGCTGTTCAACGGCCAGGGCGAGCGCAATGTCACGACCAACCATATCGCCGCGCACCTCGGTATTTCGCCAGGCAACCTCTACTACCACTTCCCCAACAAACAGGCGATCGTGGCGGAGTTGTTCGTCGGCTACGAGTCGCGGGTCGATCAGTTTTTGCGCCTGCCGCTGGAGCGACCGATGCAGGTTCAGGACAAGGCGATCTATCTGGAAGCGTTACTCGGCGCGATGTGGGATTACCGTTTTCTGCATCGCGATCTGGAAGGCCTGCTGGATGCCAACCTGGAGCTTTCGCAGCGCTATCAGGCCTTTGCCACTCGCTGCCTGCAGCATGCCCAGGCTATCTACCGGGGCTTCGTCGCGGCCGGCATTCTGGTGATGGACGAGGATCAGACGGAGGCTTTGGCGCTCAACGCCTGGATTGTGCTCACGTCCTGGGTGCGTTTCCTCGGTACGGTCGGCGCCGGTGCGGGACAGCTGGATCAGCTTCACCTGCGTCGCGGCATCTATCAGGTGCTGGCGCTGGAGAGCGGCTTTGTCGGACCCGCGGCGCGACGCGAGGTGGAGGCATTGCAGCGGCAGTACGCCGTTGCGCTGGAGAAGCTGTTGCAAGCGCCGAGAGACTGAAGCAGCACTGCCGGCGTCAGCGCGTTTCCGTCAGCCACTTCGGAATACGACGCTCCAGGTAGTAGCGCGGGCATCGTGGTGTGCCTTCGATAAAGCCGACATGGCCGCCGTGGGCATGCAGTTCAAGTGTGGTGCTTGGGGACAGTTCGGTGGTTTCGGGCACGCTGTGGCGGAACACGAAGGGATCGTCGGCAGCCTGGATCAGCAGTGTGGGAATCTCGATCATGGGCAGGAAGTAGCGGCTGGAGGCCCGTCGGTAGTAATCCTGAGCATCACGATAGCCGTGCAGCGGCGCGGTGAAGCGGCCGTCGAAATCCCAGAAGGTGCGCATGCCCTGCAACGGGCCGAGGCGCTGCAGGGCGCCAAGGTGCTCCATCAGGCCTTCATGCTGGAAGCGCTGCTGCTTGTCCTTCACGTACGCGACCATCGCCTTCATGAAGTGCGCCTGGTAGATCCGTGAAAAACCGAGGCCGATGCGATCGGCGCACTGGTCCAGGCGAAACGGCACGGAAATCGCCACTGCTTTGCGCAACGGGCAGCCCGTGGCGGTTTCACCCAGATACTTGAGCAGTACGTTGCCACCCAGTGAGTAGCCCACCGCATACAGCGGCGCCAGGGGGCGGCAGGTCTGCAGGTGGGCGATGACCTCGGCCAGATCATCGCTGGCGCCGGAGTGATAGGCGCGCGGCAGCAAGTTCGGCTCGCCCGAGCAGCCGCGCCAGTTGATCGCCACGCTGGCCCAGCCTTGGGCGGCGAGCTGCTGCTGCAGGCCAAGCACGTAAAGGGAGTTCGACGAGCCGGTGAGTCCGTGCAGCACCAGCACCAAGGGGGCTCCGGCTTCATGGGGGCCGTGCCAGTCCAGGTCGATGAAGTCGCCGTCGCTCAGCCAGAGCCGTTCGCGCTGGCGCTCGAGGCGCGGTGCCTTGCGGAAAAATGGGTTCCACAGGGTTTGCAGGTGCGGGCCGGGTAGCCACCAGGCGGATTGAAAGGGTTCGGACACGGTCGCTGGATTCCTCTGTTCGGTCCGACGCTAGAGTTTCGGCGCCAGGGAGAAAAGCATGATGCAGGCGTTGAATGATGTCCGCCGCTCGGCGACTTATGCCTTTGGAGATATGGTCAGCGCAGCACAGGCAGTGGAGAGTGGACGTCGATATACCCATCCGGAATCCAGCTCATGACTCTTACCCCTTTCGATCAACTGCTGGCCGCTGCTCGCCAGGAGCGCGAACCTCAGCGACTGCTGTTCGTCTTCGTCAGCGCCGAGCTGCCCGATGATGCCACCGAGGCGGAGCGCCAGCGCTTCGAGGAAAACGCCGGCGGCTCGCTCAAGCCGGTGCTCTGCGTGGACAAGCTACCCGAGGAGCTGCGCGATTTCGCAGCGCTGCGTGAGGAGTCCGAGCGTACCGGCGTAGCCTGGGATCTGCTGTTCGCCGCGGCGTTGCCCGGGCAGGCCGGCATCACGCCGAACTCCGACGAGGCCGAGCAGCCCCTGAAAATGATGGTCGGCGCCATCGAGACCGGCAACGTCGGCCGCTTTCTGGCCTTCGATTGCAATGGCCAGACCGTCGATTTCTACTGAGGCCTGCTGGCGTCAGCTCGGCGAGGAGCTGATGGGCGCCTGGCGCTCCCACAGTGCGTAATGCACCTTGCTAGCCTGCTTCTCCCGATGCAGCCGCCAGTTCCCCGGCAGGCCGAGACTGGAAGGCAGCGCTTCGCTTTCGGTGTAGATCCAGGCGTGCTCGGCCAGCCAGCCCTTGCTCTCCAGCAACTCGCAGGCCGGCAGCAGCAGGTTCTTGTTGAACGGCGGGTCGAGGAATACCAGGTCGAAGGCGGTCGGCGACTGAGTCTCCAGGTAGCGCAGGGCATCGCTTTGCAGCAACTGACCGTGACCGCAGTTGAGCGTATCCAGATGCTTGCGCAGGCTGGCGATGGCGTTGGCATTCACGTCCAGCGCCAGGGCCATGCTGGCGCCGCGTGACAGCGCCTCGAGATAGATCGCACCGCTGCCGGTAAACGGGTCGAGCACCCGCGCACCGGAGAGATAGGGCGCCAGCCAGTTGAACAGCGTTTCGCGAACCCGGTCCGGCGTCGGCCGCAGACCCTCGGCATCGGGGAAGCTGAAGCGGCGCGAGCGCCATTCGCCGCCGATGATTCGCAACTGGCCCTGGCCGCCATGGGCGTTAGGGCGAATGGGTGGGTTGGCCATCAGTGCTCCGGAACGCCGCTGGGCTGTTCGATTGGTTTGTCGGTGGGCGGCGGCAGCGGTTTTTGCTCGACGCTAGGACCGGCGGTGACGATGACAAAGCTATCGCTGTGCAGATGCTTGTTCATCGCTGTCTTGACCTGGTCGACCGTCAGCGCCTGCACTTCGCCCATGAAGTCTTCCAGATAGGTCAGTGGCAGGCCGTAGAAACCGATGCTGCCAAGCTGACCGACGATATCGGCGTTGCTCGCAGTCGACAGCGGGAAGCTTCCGGCGATCTCGCGCTTGCTACGTTCCAGCTCGGCCTCGGTGGGGCCTTCGGCGAGATAGTCGCTGACCAGCTGTTGCACCAGTTCGAGTGAACCGTCGGTGAGCTCGGCGCGAGTCTGCATGCTGATCATGAACGGGCCTTCTGCGCGCATCGGGCTGAAACCAGAGTAGATGCCGTATGTCAGGCCGCGCTTCTCGCGCACCTCTTCCATCAGTCGCGTGCCAAAGCCGCCACCGCCGAGGATCTGGTTGCCCAGATAAAGCGCTGCGTAATCTTTGTCGCCGCGGGGGATGCCAAGCTGTGCCAGCATCAGGTGACTCTGATTGGAGGGGAAATCGATATGGTGCTTGCCGGCAGTGGGCGCCTTGGGCGCCGGCGTAGCCGGGAGCGCAGGGCCTTCCGGTAAGGCGGCAGAAACTTCGCCTGCGAGCGCCTCTGCCTCCTCGCGGGACAGGTCGCCGACCAGTGCGATCACCGCGTTGCCTGCCGCATAGGCGCGGGCATGGAATTCGCGCAATTGCTCGACGCTAATCGTTGGAACCGACTCGGGCGTGCCTTCGCTCGGGTGAGCGTAAGGATGCTCACCGTAGAGTTGGGCGAACAGCTCGAGGCTGGCCAGCTTGCCGGGGTTCTGTTTCTGGAACTCGAAGCCGGCCAACAGCTGGTTCTTGATCCGTTGCAGTGAGTCGGCGGGAAAGCTTGGCTGACCGATGACCTGGTTGAACAGCTCCAGGGCCGGTTGGCGCTTGTCCAGTGCGCTCAGGCTACGCAGGCTGACCACCGCCATATCGCGGTAGGAACCATTGCCGAAGTTTGCACCGAGGCTTTCGAAACCGCGCGCGATGGCGCTGACGTCCTTGCCGTCGGTGCCTTCGTTGAGCATGGCGTTGGTCAGCAATGCGAGCCCCGGCACGTCGCCATCCTGGCTGCTGCCGGCGGAGAAGGTCAGGCGCAGGTCGAACATCGGCAGCTCACGGGCCTCGACGAACAATACCTTGGCGCCCTCGGCGGTCTGCCAGCTCTGGATGTCCAGCTTGCGGCGAGCCAGTGGCTGGTCGCCGAGTTCAGCCAGTGACTCCAGGCGAGGTTTTTCTTTGGCTTCGGTTGCTGCAGTGGGTACGGCGGGCTGGCTAGCCTCGCGGGCAACGTCCTGCTTCACCGGTTCGCCAGGTTGTGGCAGAGCGGTGGAGCCTTCATCGCAGCCCGCCAGGCCGAGGCTGGCCGCCAGCAACAAGCCGATCAGGCCATTGCGCAGGGCTTTGGATTCACTCATCACGGGCTTCCTCGGGCAAAACATGGGCGACGCTCAGGCGGGAGCGGGTGAAGTAACTGCGGGCGGCCTGCTGGATGTCTTCGGGGGTGACGGCTTCCAGCGCGCTCAGCTCCTCGTCCATCAGGCGCCAGGAAAGGCCGACGGTCTCCAGCGTGCCGATCGTAGTGGCCTGCTGGGTGATGGAGTCGCGCTCATAGACCAGGCCGGCGATGACCTGGGCACGTACGCGCTCGAGTTCGTCAGCCGAGGGCGCACTTTGCTTGAGTGCCTCCAGTTCCTTCCACAGGCCTGCTTCGACTTCCTCGAGCGTGCGATCCTTTTGCATGTTCGGTGCGGCGCTGAGTACGAACAGGCTGTCGCCGCGGGCGTAGGCGTCGTACCAGGCCGACGCGCTGGTCACAAGCTCTTCACCGCGCTCCAGTCGCTCCGGCAGGCGGGCGCTGTAGCCGCCGTCGAGCAGCGCACTGATCAAGCGCAGCGCATGCACCTGACGAGCATTGTCCTCAGTGGCCAGGCTCGGCACGTTGAATGCCATCAGCAGGGTGGGTAGTTGGGTTTTCACGTGCAGCTTCAGTCTGCGCTCGCCTGGCTCGGCCAGCTCCAGCGGCAGTTTGGCGGTCGGCACGGCGCGCTTTTCGATGGGTCCAAAGAAATGCTCCGCTAGGCTGCGCACCTCGTCCAGCGAGACATCGCCAACGACCACCAGCGTGGCGTTGTTCGGTGCATACCACTGCTCATACCAGGCGAGCAGTTCGTCGGCCTGCATACGGTCGAGATCGTTCATCCAGCCAATGGTCGGATTACGGTAGCCGCTCGCGGGATAGGCGATCGTCTTGAAGCGCTCGTAAGCCAGTGAACTGGGCTTGTCGTCGGTGCGCAGGCGGCGCTCTTCCTTGATGACTTCGATTTCCCGTGCGAACTCCTCAGGGGGGAGCTTGAGACTGGCCAGGCGATCGGCTTCGAGTTCAAAGGCCACGGCCAGGCGATCACGTGCCAGCACTTGGTAGTAGGCCGTGTAGTCGTTGCTGGTAAAGGCGTTTTCCTCGGCGCCAAGCTCACGCAGGATGCGCGAAGCCTCCCCCGCGTCGAGCTTGCGGCTGCCCTTGAACATCATGTGTTCGAGGGCATGGGAAAGGCCGGTCTGGCCGGGCGTTTCGTAGCTGGAGCCGACCTTGTACCAGAGCTGGGATACCACTACCGGGGCGCGACGATCTTCACGCACGATCACTTTCAGACCGTTATCAAGGAAGAACTCGTGGGTTGGCTGGCTGTCTGCTGCTGCCGATAAGGGCAAATAGAAAGCTCCGAGCAGCAGGGCGACGGCGCGGCGTAACATCAGGGGCATAGTTCAGGACTCGTCCAGGTTGGTGTCCGCCACGGCAGACTGGCAGGGCGGCAACACGGCAGCCATGGTACTGGCGTGCGCGGATCAGGCAAAGCCGGGATATCCGCACCTGACGTCGGCCACCGATGCAGGAAGCCGTGCTTAGCGCAGCCGCTTTGCGAGGTGCTAGGATAGAGCCCATTTGGCCGGCAGCGTGGGCTGCCGGTGTTTCGCATCCTTGAGAATACCTTCTCCATGTTTGGTTCCAACGACGACAAGAAGACGCCGGCCGAGCCCGGCGAGAAGAAAGGCCTGTTCGGCTGGCTGCGCAAGAAGCCGCAGCCCCCGGTGGCCGAGCAGCCTGCCGCCGAGCCGCAGGACGACAGCCTGCCGCTTGCGGAAGAACAGGTCGAGGCCGAGATCGAGCAGTCGGCACTCACTGCTCCCGAGGTATTGCCTGAGCGGCTCGCCGAAGCTGAAATACTGCCAGAGCCAGAGCCAGAGCCAGAGCCAGAGCCAGAGCCAGAGCCAGAGCCAGAGCCAGAGCCGGAGCCGGAAATCGTGCCGGCCCCGGTCGTCGCGGCTGCACCCGCCGAGGCGCCGAGCAAGTTAGGCTTTTTCGCCCGTCTCAAGCAGGGACTGTCCAAGACCAGTTCCAGCATCGGCGAGGGCATGGCCAGCCTGTTCCTCGGCAAGAAGGCGATCGACGACGACCTGCTCGACGAGCTGGAAACCCGCCTGCTGACAGCCGACGTCGGCGTCGAGGCGACCACCGCGATCATGCAGAACCTCACGCGCCGCGTTTCGCGCAAGGAACTGGCCGATAGCGGGGCGCTCTATACCGCGCTGCAGGAAGAACTCACCGGTCTGCTCAAGCCCGTCGAGCAGCCTATGGTGGTCGATAGTGCCAAGCGCCCTTACGTGATCTTGGTGGTCGGCGTGAACGGTGTCGGCAAAACGACCACGATCGGCAAGCTGGCCAAGAAGCTGCAGCTCGAAGGCAAGAAGGTCATGCTTGCCGCCGGAGACACCTTCCGCGCCGCGGCGGTTGAACAATTGCAGGTGTGGGGCGAGCGCAACAGCATTCCGGTCATCGCTCAGCACACCGGTGCCGACTCTGCCTCGGTGATCTTCGATGCGGTGCAGGCGGCCAAGGCGAGGGGCATCGATGTGCTGATCGCCGACACCGCTGGCCGGCTGCACACCAAGGACAACCTGATGGAGGAGCTGAAGAAGGTCCGCCGGGTAATGGGCAAGCTCGATGAGTCGGCTCCGCACGAGGTCCTGCTGGTTCTCGACGCCGGCACCGGCCAGAACGCCATCAACCAGACCAAGCAGTTCAACCAGGCGGTAGAGCTGACCGGCCTGGTGCTTACCAAGCTCGACGGAACCGCCAAGGGCGGGGTGATCTTTGCGCTGGCCAAGCAATTCGGCACACCAATCCGCTACATCGGGGTCGGCGAAAGCATCGACGACCTGCGCACCTTCGAGGCCGATGCCTTCGTCAAGGCGCTCTTCGCCCAACAGGACGGCACATGATCCGCTTCGAACAGGTCGGCAAACGCTACCCCAACGGTCACATCGGGCTGCACGAGCTTTCCTTCCAGGTCCGCCGTGGCGAGTTTCTCTTCGTCACCGGCCATTCCGGCGCCGGTAAGAGCACATTGCTGCGTTTGCTGTTGGCGATGGAACGCCCCACCAGCGGCAAGTTGCTGCTGGCCGGGCAGGACCTCTCGCGCATCACTAATGCGCAGATCCCATTCCTGCGCCGACAGATCGGCGTGGTGTTCCAGAATCACCAGCTGCTGTTCGATCGCACCGTGTTCGACAACGTCGCCCTGCCGTTGCAGATACTCGGTCTGAACAAGCGCGAAATCGGCCAGAGGGTAATGACTGCGCTTGAGCGTGTCAGCCTCAAGGACAAGGCGCTGCAGTACCCGGCGGATCTGTCCACCGGACAGCAGCAGCGTGTCGGCATCGCTCGGGCGGTGGTGCACCGGCCGGCGCTACTGCTCGCCGATGAACCCACCGGCAACCTCGACCCGCGCCTTGCCGCGGAGATCATGGGCGTTTTCGAAGACATCAACCGCCTGGGTACAACCGTATTGATCGCCAGTCACGATCTGGCGCTTATCGCGCGGATGCGTCATCGCATGCTGACCCTGCAACGTGGTCGCCTGATCGGCGATGGGGAGGCCAGCTGATGAGTGGCGAACGCAATCCTAAAACCAACCCAAGCCCGGCCGAGCGCGTTGGTGGCTCGGTGAAGAAGCCGGAGCAACCGCGCGGCGACGAGCCGGACTTCAAGACGTTGTTTCACGCCTGGCTGGAAAGCCATCGGGCGAGCCTTGTGGACAGCGTCGGTCGTCTGATCAAGCAGCCGATCGGCAGCTTCTTCACCTGTCTGGTAATGGCAGTGGCGCTGAGCTTGCCCATGGGTCTTGCCCTGCTGCTGGACAATGTCGAGCGCTTAGGCGGCTCCTGGCAGCGCGCGGCGCAAATATCGCTGTTCATGCAGCTGGATGTGGAGGCCGCTGCTGGCGAACGCTTGCGTGATGAAGTTGCAGCCATGCCAGACGTGGCGGCGGCGGACTGGGTCAGCCGCGAGCAGGCGCTGGAAGAGTTCCAGCAACTGTCCGGTCTTGGTGAAGCGCTCAAGGAGCTGCCGGAGAACCCGCTGCCTGGCGTGGTCCTGGTGACGCCCGAGGAGGTGGACAAGGACAAACTCGAAGCGCTGCGCCAGCAGCTGTCCGAGCTGCCGGGGGTGCAGATGGCGCAGCTGGACCTGCTCTGGGTGGAGCGGCTTACGGCCATTCTCAAGCTTGGTGATCGTTTCGTCTTTGGTCTGACACTGTTGTTGATTGCAACGTTGTTGCTGGTGATCGGCAACACCATTCGCTTGCACATCGAGAACCGTCGCACCGAGATCGAGGTGGTCAAGCTGGTCGGTGGAACTGATGGCTACGTCCGTCGTCCATTCCTCTACATGGGCGCGATCTATGGCCTGGGTGCCGGATTGATTGCGTGGCTGTTGCTGGCCTACGGACTGGGCTGGCTGAACGAGGCGGTAGTGAGTCTGGCCGGTCTTTATGGCAGCGATTTTGGTCTGGAAGGCGTTCCGGCTGGTGATGCGCTGTCTCTGGTGATCGGAGCAGTGCTGCTCGGCTACATTGGCGCCTGGCTGGCTGTCGCGCGGCATCTGAGCGAGCTGGCTCCAAGATAAAATCCTTTATATACAGTGACTTAGTATATGGCCTGGGGAACTTTTGCGCAGGCTTGCAGTCTCATGCGGCAATGCTAAACTGCTGCAGCTTCGTCATTGGAGGTACTGCATGACAACTACTCTGCAACCTGTTCAAGCGCTAGTCCCGGGAGCCAATCTCGAGGCTTATGTGCAGACCGTGAACAGCCTCCCGCTGCTCACCGTCGAGCAGGAGCGCGAGCTGGCCGGGCGCCTCTTCTATCATCAGGATCTCGAAGCGGCTCGGCAAATGGTGCTGGCGCACCTGCGTTTTGTCGTTCACATCGCTCGCAGCTATTCCGGCTACGGTCTGGCTCAGGCCGACCTGATCCAGGAAGGCAACGTCGGCCTGATGAAGGCGGTCAAGCGTTTCAATCCGGAGATGGGCGTACGATTGGTGTCCTTCGCCGTGCACTGGATTCGCGCCGAAATCCACGAGTTCATCCTGCGTAACTGGCGCATCGTCAAGGTCGCGACGACCAAGGCGCAGCGCAAGCTGTTCTTCAATCTGCGTAGTCAGAAAAAGCGCCTGGCCTGGCTGAACAACGATGAAGTGACGGCCGTGGCCGACAGCTTGGGCGTTGAGCCGCATGAAGTGCGCGAGATGGAAAGCCGTCTTACCGGGCACGATATGGCGTTCGATCCGGCAACTGATGCCGATGACGACAGTGCCTATCAGTCGCCGGCGCACTACCTGGAAGATCACCGTTACGACCCAGCCCGCCAGCTGGAAGATGCCGACTGGAGCGACAGCTCCACATCCAGCCTGCATACGGCACTTGAAGGGCTTGATGAGCGCAGTCGCGATATCCTTCAGCAGCGCTGGCTTAATGAGGACAAGGCGACCCTTCACGACCTGGCTGCCAAGTACAACGTGTCAGCCGAGCGCATTCGACAGCTGGAAAAGAATGCGATGAACAAGCTCAAGGGGTCGATCCAGGCTTGATTCTCATAGGCAAAAAAAAGCGGGAGGCTACGGCGCTCCCGCTTTTTTTTGCCCCGAATCGGCTGTTGCCGCACACCCATTGATGATCAGTCGGCGCGCTTTGCCTGTCGGATGTTGTCTCGCGCCTGCTCCACCGCGACCAGCAGTTGGGCATTGGTGATCGGCTTGTGCAACCAGACGATCCACGGCGGGAATTGGGCCTGATCGAACTGATGTGCAGCGGAGATGACGATGATCGGTAGATCCTGCATGTCCGCCTTGGCGCGCAGCTCGTCGATCAGTTGCATACCGCTGCCATCAGGCAGGTGCAGATCGAGCGTCATTGCCGCGTAGTGGCCGCTGGCAAGCTTTTCCCGGGCCTGGTGCAGGCTTTGTACCCGCTCCGCCCCATATCCGCCTTCACGCAGCATCATATGCAGCAGGCGCCCAGTGTCTGGCTCGTCTTCGACCACCAGGATTCGCGGCAGATCGTCGCGGCTGTCCGTGTCGCTGGCGGGCACCTGAATGGGCAGTTCGCACCAGAAGGTCGTGCCTTGATCGGGTAGACAGTCAAAGCCGACGGTACCGCCCATACGCTCGATCAGCTCCTTGGTGATGGCCAACCCAAGCCCGGTACCGGATTTCTGACGGCTGTCGGAAGCGTCGGCCTGGGCGAATTTTTCGAACACCCGGGAGCGGAAAGCCTCAGGGATGCCTGGACCCTGGTCCGTGACACTGATGCGAACCTTTGGTCCGCGTAGGCTGCTGTGCAGTCGAATCTGCCCCCCTTCAGGGGTGAACTTGACGGCATTCGACAGGAAGTTGCCGAGCACCTGCTGCAGACGAATACCGTCTACCCACACAAGCACGTCATCGGTGTGTTCCAGCGTGCAGGTTACCCCGTGCTGATCGCAAAGCGCGCGATTGCTTGCCAGTGCTTCCTCGAGCAGGTCACCCAGAGAGTGTTCGCGCAACTCGAAGGACATTTTGCCGGCGGCGATCTTCTCCATGTCCAGCAGGTCATTGATCAGGTGGCCCAGGCGCAGGCTGTTGCGGTAGGCGATTTCGAGCATCTGCAACATGGTTGGAGGTACTGCGCCGAGTGCGCCGCCGACAATCAGCCCGAGCGCTCCGCTGATGGAGGTAAGTGGCGTGCGCAACTCGTGGCTGACGGTGGAAACGAAGTCGTTCTTCATCTGTTCGACGCGCTTGTGCTCCGTCAGGTCCATCAGCGTACCGCTGATACGTTGCGCCATGCCCTGTGGGTCGCGCTGGATATAACCGCGCAACAGTACCGGCACAATGTGGCCATGTTTGTGTTGCAGCCGTAGTTCGGTGGTGAAGTGGTCGACGTTGGAAAGCATGGTTTGCGCCAATCGCGCCTTCTGCTGGGCAAGCTCTTCGGCAACGGTCACCCGTTCCCACAATTTGAGATCGCAGGCCAGTTCATTGGGGCGATAACCGAGCATGTCCCAGGCGCGGGGTGAGGCAAACATGCTGCCGGCTTCCAGATCGAGGTCCCAAAGGCCGTCGTTGCTGCCCTTGAGGGCCAGCGAAAGACGTTCCTCGCTCAGCTTCAGGTCGTGCCTGCTCTGTCGAATATGCCGGGTCATCTCTTCAGCCAGAGCCTTGGTACGGCGATGGCGGAGCGCAAGCGAGGACGTTAGAAGGAACACCAGCAGACTTAGCCCGAGTCCCAGGCCAATTACCAGCGCTTCGTTGGTGCGGAAGCGCTCATCGAACTCTGGCCTGCTGTCCATGCGTAGCGACCAGGTCTGGCCGTAGAGTTCCAGTTGCTGAAGCTGGCTGTAGCGGGCGCTACCAGGCTCTGGTACCTCGCGCGAAGCGTAGAGCAAATGCTGCGGTGCTTCGCTGGTGCTGGCATAGATGTGCAAAGCCAGTGGCAAGTCTGCAGCGCGAAGAATACCTTGCAGTAGGTCGTCGACCCGATAGGGACTGTAGACGAATCCTAGCAGCGCCTGCATGCGTTGCTCGGGCGTAGTCGCCGGAAGTTCTGGTCGGTACACCGGTACATAGAGCAATACGCCGGCCTGGACCTCGCCGTGGGTCTCCTGCAGCAGCGTAACTTTCCCGGTAATGCTGGTTTCACCTAGCCGCGCAGCGCGCAGCATCGCCCGCTGGCGGGTCGGTTCGGAATACATGTCGTAGCCAAAGGCGGCCAGATTGCGACCGGTAAATGGCTCTAGAAAGATGATCGAGGTGTAAAACTCGCGATCCCCGGCAGGGGAAATGTCGTAATTCGGGAAGCCCTGCGCGCGGATCATCGCGATATGGGCATCGCGCTCTTCATGAGGGACGGCCTGTGCGAAGCCGACGCCTTGAATGCCCGGGTAGCGATCCGGCAGCAGCAGACGGCTGACATACATGCCCCACTGCTCGCGGCTGACGTGCTCGACGGCATCGAACAGACCGGCGCCGCCAAGAAGGATCTGCTCGTGGTCACGCAGACGTTTGCGAATGGCCTCGGTGACCTTCTCGCTGAGCATACGGAATTGCTCTTCGGCCGCGCGATCTTCATTGGCACGTAGATTCTGCCAGACCACCAGCTGTACCAGCAGGGTCAGCACCAAAGCGCCCCAGGCGATACCGTTTCGCCAGGTGAAGAGCTGTTGCAAACCCATGGATTGGCTGTGGTGTTCTACTGGATCGCTCATCATCTTCGCTGTGGTGGGCGGTACGTGAACCGATTTGGTTGCCTGGTCGGTCAGAAACTGTGCTGCCCGCTGCTGGCTTTCCGGGCCAGTATGCCGCAACGAAGCGACCTCGGGCGCACTGGCGGTCGGCCTGGGCACGCTGAGCAATCGTCAGTCTACCGTCCATGATGGCCTATTGATATAAATGCGCCGTCAGCGTCGAGATGAATGGCTGCTGTTGCCGTAATCCAGTGCTGTCGGGCGCCAGTCGATGTCGCTCGCAGGCTGCGGCCGGGCAAAACCGTAGCCCTGCCCATAGTCGCAATTCTGGGCCAGCAGGAATGCCGCCTGGTCCGCAACCTCGATGCCTTCAGCGACGACCTTCAGCCCCAAGTTGTGCGCCAGGCTGATGACCGAGCGGGTAATGGCAGCATCTTCACGATCTGCCGGCAGCCCTCTGACGAACCCTTGGTCGATCTTGAGCTTGTGCACATTCATGCGCTTTAGTCGTTGCAGCGATGAATAACCGGTACCGAAGTCGTCGATTGCCAGTTGAACGCCGAGCGCGCGCAAGCGCTGCAACAATTCCAGCGCTGCGTCCGGGTCCTGCATGACAGCGCTTTCGGTGATCTCCAGCTCCAGATAACGGGCGTCCAGCCCGCTCTTGGCCAGAATGGTCGCTACCTGCAGATCAAGGTCACCGTTGCCGAACAGCCGACTGGAGATATTCACCGCGATGAATCCAAGCGTGCGACCTTGGGCAAGCCATTCCCGGGCCTGGTTACAGGCTTGCTCCAGCACCCAATGGTCGATAGCTCCTATCAAGCCGGTTTCTTCGGCGATGGGAATGAAGATGTCTGGCGCTACAAGGCCTTTTTGCGGATGCTGCCAGCGGACCAGGGCTTCGAAACCAGCGATCGTGCCTTGGAGCAGATCGTAGATCGGCTGAAAATGTAGACGTAATTGCCCTTGCTCCAAGGCCTGACGCAGCGCCGCGACCAGTTCGACGCGTTGGCGTGCCTGGCTGGTCAGCTCTTCGGAATAGAACGCATAAGTAGAGCGGCCACTGCTCTTGGCCTTGAACAGCGCTGAGTCGGCGTTGCGCATCAGCTGCTCGACATTTTGCACATCGGTCGGATACGGATAGAGCACGATGCCGATGCTGGCGCTGCTGAACAGCTCCTGCCCTCCGAGGTTGAAGGGCTCGTTCAGGCGATCAAGGATGCGCAATGCCAGGGCGGTGGCTTTTTCGGCGCCGTAGCCTTCGCAAAGCAGCGCGAACTCGTCGCCGCCAAGTCGGCCGAGCGTCATGCCTTCCTCCAGCCCGCTGGTCAGCCGAGCGCTGACGGTTTGCAATAAGGCATCGCCCAGGCTATGACCAAGGCTTTCGTTGATGTCCTTGAAATGATCGAGGTCGATCAGTAGCAGGGCACCGCTACGCTTGCTCGCTCGTGCTCGCTCGAGGTCTTGCTTGGCGCGCTCGGTGAATAGCAGGCGATTCGGCAGATTGACCAGCGGGTCGTAATGGGCGAGCTGGTCAAGTTCCTCGCGGGAGCGTTTCAGCGCCGAAAGATCGGAGAACACCGCTACGTAATGGCTGAGATTACCCTGGTTGTCGTGGATACAGCGCAGGTTCTGCCATTGCGGGTAAACCTCGCCGTTCTTGCGTCGGTTCCAGATCTCGCCGCTCCATTCCCCATGTTCTTTCAGCGCCAGCCACATCTGCTTGTAGAAGGCCGCGTCGTGCTTGCCGGAGGCGAAGAGCTTGGGCGTCTGCCCGAGTACCTCGGCGGTGCTGTACCCGGTAATGCGGCTGAATGCAGGATTGACGTGCACGATGTGCTGGCTTGGATCGGTTACCAGAACGCCTTCTTGGGTGCTGTCGAAGACCGCAGCAGCCTGTTTCAGGCTGGTTTCCTGCACATGCTGAGCGAGCTGCTGCTCGTCGAAGCGGCGAAAGTGCTGCCGGCCGAGCACGAACAGCAGGGCGCTGGTGAATGACACGAACAGAGCGCCTTTGCCCATGTGCCAGGCCTGGCTGTCATCGCCTTTGACCAGGTTGCCGATGAGCGTGTCGCCGAGAAGAATCCACAGCATGGCCAGGAGGAAGTAGGCCAGGGTCAGCCGGACGAGGTGCGTGTTCATCGTTGCTCTTGGGTCCGATCGAGATACTGCACAGTCAAACCTCATCGCACACGGCGAGCGGAAGGAACATCGTATACACAGGTAGTGCTGCATCCTGCTGCGCCCGCGGTGCGACATACTGGCCTAAAGCCAGCTCGGCCACCAGTCCGGGCGGTCGGGTTTGATTCGCTGCAGGTAGTGCCCGCCCCCGAGCTGGCGCATCTGTTGGCGAATCCAGGCGGCGCGATTGTTCACATACCCGCTCGGCTGGCCTGCATGCCATTGCCGCGGATTGGGCAGCACCGCAGCCAGAAGGCTGGCCTGTCGGGTAGATAAGTACGATGCGCCGATACTGAAATGAAGCTGTGCCGCCGCCTGCGCACCGAAGATGCCATCACCCCACTCAACGCTGTTGAGATAAACCTCGAGGATGCGCTGCTTGGGCCACAGCAGTTCGATCAGTGCGGTGAACCAGGCTTCCAGGCCTTTGCGCGGCCAACTGCGGCCGGACCAGAGGAACAGGTTCTTCGCCACCTGCTGGCTTAGCGTACTGGCGCCACGTAGTGAGCCGCCGCTCTCATTGTGGCTGAGTGCCGCGCGAATTGCTGCGACGTCGAAGCCCCAGTGGTCGGCAAACTTCTGGTCCTCGGCAGCGATCACCGCCATCTTCAGATCGTCCGGCAGCTCGCGCCAGGGCCGCCAGTCGCGGGTCAGGTCGATAGTTTCGCCTGTGCGCCAGGACTCTATCTTGCGCTCGATCATCAAAGCGGTGAACGGCGGCGGGACCCAGCGAAACAACAGGACCAGCAGCACCGATAGGCCGATCAGCCAGAGCAGCAGTTTGGACAGGCGCAGTAGAAGGTTTCGCAACATGGCACGTGGTCGTGGGCGAAAAGAGCCGGCATTATAGCGACCGTTCAAGTCCTCGACTGGAAAAGGCAATGATTCGTTCTTATCTCGTGCTTGCCGCCCTGTTCGGTTTCACTGGCGTGGCGCTCGGCGCCTTCGCATCCCACGGTCTCAGGACTCAGCTGAGCCCCGCCTATCTGGCGGTTTTCCAGACGGGCGTGCAGTACCAGATGATTCACGCGCTGGCCCTGCTCGCTGTCGCGCTGCTTGCATTGCAACGGCCCAGTCGCCTACTGACAGCTGCTGGCGCACTGTTCGTCGGCGGCATCCTGCTGTTTTCCGGCAGCCTATACCTGCTCACGCTGAGCGGAGTCGGGCGGCTGGGCATGATCACACCGATAGGTGGCACAGCCTTCCTCGCAGGCTGGCTCTGCCTCGCTCTGGCGGGATGGCGCCTGCGCGCTTGAGCGGGACGAACGGCCGCGGGCTTCGCGTTGGTGGTATGGGTGATTCGGGCTAGAATGCTGTCCCCTTTTCGCAATGGCGGCGAACAGTATGCAGATTCAGTTGAACGGCGAACCTTATGAGCTGCCAGCCGGCGAGACGGTGGCGGACCTGCTGGTGCGTCTTGAGCTGAGCGGACGCCGCCTGGCGGTCGAGCTCAATCGGGACATCGTGCCGCGCAGCGCGCACGCGTCTACCGAGCTCAGCGAAGGCGATCATATCGAGGTGGTCCACGCCATCGGTGGCGGCTAGCCGCTTGCGCTCCTCCGAATCACGCCGCCTGTGCGGCACCCTGTCCGCAGCAATACGTCCGAACGAGGATTTCCCATGCGCCCAGTTCCGAACGACAAGCCCTTTACGCTGGCCGGTCGCACCTATCAATCGCGCCTGCTGGTAGGTACCGGCAAGTACAAGGACCTCGAGGAGACGCGCGCAGCCATCGAAGCCTCGGGCGCCGAGATCGTCACCGTCGCCGTGCGCCGCACCAACATCGGTCAGAACCCAGGCGAGCCGAACCTGCTCGATGTGATCAGTCCCGAGCATTACACCATCCTGCCGAACACCGCCGGCTGCTTCACCTCCGAAGACGCGGTACGCACCTGCCGCCTGGCCCGTGAACTGCTCGACGGTCACAAGCTGGTCAAGCTGGAGGTACTGGCCGATCAGAAGACGCTGTTTCCCAATGTGATTGAAACCCTCAAGGCCGCCGAAGTGCTGGTCAAGGACGGTTTCGACGTGATGGTCTACACCAGCGACGACCCGATCATCGCCCGCCAGCTGGCCGAGATGGGCTGTATTGCGGTAATGCCGCTGGCTGGACTGATCGGCACCGGCCTGGGCATCTGCAATCCGTACAATCTGCGCATCATTCTCGAGGAAGCCACGGTTCCCGTACTGGTGGATGCCGGGGTCGGCACCGCCTCGGACGCCACCATCGCCATGGAGCTGGGTTGCGAAGCGGTGTTGATGAACAGCGCCATCGCCCATGCGCAGAATCCGGTACTGATGGCCGAAGCCATGAAGTACGCCATCGAGGCCGGCCGCCTGGCCTATCTCGCCGGGCGCATGCCGAAGAAGCTCTACGCCAGCGCCTCGTCGCCGCTGGACGGGCTGATTCGCTAAAACGGCTCATGGCCGACCTCGACGTCGTGTCGAGGTCGGCTTTTTTATTTCTCGCAGGTAGACCATGACAGAGCAGACCCCCGCGGCCGAAGAGCAGCAAACCGAGCACCGCCGTACCATCAAGAGTTTCGTGATGCGTGCCGGTCGCATGACCGAAGGCCAGCAGCGCGGTCTGGAACAAGGCTGGCCGAAGTTCGGCTTGGCGCTCGAAGACGGCCTGCGCGATTTCGACGAAGTGTTCGGCCGCAGCGCGCCGCGCACTTTCGAAATCGGCTTCGGCATGGGCCATTCCACGCTGGAAATGGCGGCAGCGGCGCCGGATCAGGACTTCATCGGCGTGGAAGTGCATAAACCCGGTGTCGGCGCGCTGCTGAGCGGACTTATGTCACAGAAATTGAACAACGTGAGGGTCTACAGTTGCGACGCCTTGGAGGTGCTGCGCGATTGCGTGGCCGATTCCAGTCTGGACCGCGTACTGTTGTTCTTTCCGGACCCATGGCACAAGAGCCGCCATCACAAGCGCCGCATCGTGCAGCCGGCTTTCGCCGAGCTGATACGCAGCAAGCTGAAGATCGGCGGCGTGCTGCATATGGCTACCGACTGGGAGCCCTATGCCGAATACATGCTTGAGGTAATGAGCGTCGCTCCGGGCTATCGCAATCTGGCTGAAGACGGGCGCTGCGTGCCGCGACCGGCGGAGCGGCCGGTAACCAAGTTTGAACGACGTGGCGAGCGGCTCGGCCATGGTGTCTGGGATCTGAAGTTCCAGCGCATCGACTGAGCGAAATCACGACAAGCAGTATCCGGGACCGCCGCCGGGCCGCCTTGTAGGCGGTAACCGGTCAGCGCCGTCGCTTGCCACACTCAATCGAGAGCCGCAACAGCGGCCAGGGACAAGTGCCTGCCAGGAAGGCACGCCTGCCACACCGTATAACAATGCAACGCCGACGGCTGGGAACACCAAGCAGTGCCCAGCGTCGTGCGCAATCGGGGGGGAGTAGACGATGTACGGAAAGATCGGAATTCTGTTGTTGGCGGCCTGTGCCGCTTGGCAGGCTCAGGCAAAGGTAGACAGTACCGAGGCTGCCCGGCTGGGGCAGGACCTTACTCCGCTGGGGGCGGAACGAGCTGGCAATGCGGCCGGCACAATCCCGCCCTGGACGGGTGGCGTTGCACCGCCAGCCGGCTACGAGTCGGGAATGCACCATCCCGACCCGTATGCGTCGGATACGATGCTGTATCGCGTTGATCGGACCAACCTCGACCAGTATGGCGGTCAGCTCTCCGAAGGTTTGAAAGCCTTGCTGGAGCGCTATCCGGATTACCATCTACGCGTTTTCCCGACTCGTCGCAGTGCTTCGGTACCGCAACGCATCTATGACGCCACACGCTTCAACGCTGTGAGCGCTGAGCTGATCGCCAACGGCAACGGCATTCTAGGGGTTGCAGCCGGAATCCCCTTCCCGATTCCGCAGAGCGGCATCGAGGTCATCTGGAACCATATTCTGCATTACAAGGGCGACCAGACCCACATGGTCAACAACCAGGCAGTGGTGATCGGTGGCAGGGCCAACTACATCAAGCGCGACCGGCATGTTTACTACGTCTACAACCGCGAGGGGATGACTCAAGGGGATCTGGACAATACCGTGCTGTATTACAAGTATCGGGTTACGGCGCCCGCCAAGCTCTCCGGTACCGCGCTAGTGGTACAGGACCCGCTGGATCAGGTGCTGACCACCCGCAAGGCTTGGCGCTACAGCCCGGATGATCGCCGTGTTCGCCGGCTGCCTTCGCTGGCCTATGATTCACTACAGCCCGACACCAGCGGCCTGGCGACGGCAGATGTAGTCGACTCGTTCAATGGTGCGCCTGACCGTTATGACTGGGAGCTGCTCGGCAAGCGCGAGATGCTGATGCCCTACAACAGCTATGCGGTGCACCAGAAGGGCATTCCCTACGACACCATCGTTCAGCCGCGAACGCTGAATCCCGAGCTGCTGCGCTACGAGCTGCATCGCGTCTGGGTGGTCGAGGCGACATTGCGCAAAGGCTTCGGTCATCTCTACGACAAACGTCGGTTCTATATCGACGAGGACAGCTGGGCGATCCTCGCAGTCGACTTGTATGACGAGAAGGGTGCCCTGATCGGCCTGCAGGAGAGCCATCCGATCAGCTATTACGATGTGCCGATGTTCAACAGCACGCTGGAAACGCTGTACCACCTCAAGGACGGCAACTACTTCGTCGATGGGCTGGACAACAACGAGCAGATGTACGATTTCGACGTGAAGCTGAACCCTCGCGACTTCTCGCCCCAGGCGCTGCGCCGCGGCGGAAACTGATCCTAGGCCACGGATGAAAAAAGCCGCCCTGCAGGGCGGCTTTTTCGTTTTCGGCCGGGGTCGCTTATAACGATTCGCTCGCCGCCAGGCTGACGCGCGTTCCGGCGCTGCCTTGGACAATCGCTTCGATATCGCCAAGCGAGCCGATCACCGCGACCTTGCCTGTGTTGCGAGCGAACTCGCAGGCTGCTTGCACCTTCGGGCCCATAGAACCTGCAGCGAAACCCAGGCGTTCCAGCTGGTCGGGATGCGCTTCATGGATGCGCCGCTGCTGTGGTGTTCCCCAGTCCAGATAGGCGCCATCGACGTCGGTGGCGATCACCAGCAGGTCGGCGTTCAGCTGTTCGGCCAGCAGCGCCGAGCACAGATCCTTGTCAATCACTGCCTCCACACCTTGCAGCCGTCCGTTCTGGTCATACACCGTAGGGATTCCTCCTCCCCCGGCGCAGATCACCACGCTGCCTTTCTCCAGCAGCCAGCTGATCGGCCGAATCTCGAAAATGCGCTTCGGTCTTGGACTGGCGACTACGCGGCGAAAACGGTCACCGTCCGCAGCAATGCTCCAGCCTTTTTCCTTGGCTAGTTGTTCGGCTTCTTCACGACTGTAGACAGGTCCGATGGGTTTCGTGGGCTTCTGGAATGCCGGGTCGTCGGCATCCACCTCCACCTGTGTCAACAGGGTTGCGAAGGGCACCTCGAACGGAAGGAGGTTGCCCAGCTCCTGCTCGATTATGTAGCCGATCATGCCTTCGGTTTCTGCGCCAAGCACATCCAGCGGATAGGTAGGGACGTCCTTGTAGGCGGCACCTTGCAATGCCAGCAGCCCGACCTGAGGACCGTTTCCGTGGGCCACCACCAGTTCGTTGCCCGGCGCGATCCGTGCGATCTGGGTACACGCAATCCTGACATTCTCGCGCTGGTTTTCCGCGCTTAAAGGCTCCCCTCTGCGAAGCAGGGCATTACCGCCCAATGCGACTACGATACGCATGTGTGTTCCTCCGAAGTGCGCCCGCGGAGCGGGCGACAGGTGGATCAGATGTCGGCGAGGGTTGATACCAGGATCGCCTTGATGGTGTGCATGCGGTTCTCGGCCTGTTCAAAGGCTATGCACGCGGGCGACTCGAATACCTCTTCGGTAGCCTCGATACCGTTGGCCAGGTGCGGATAGCGCGCGGCGATCTCCTTTCCGACCTTGGTTTCGCTGTTGTGAAATGCTGGCAGGCAATGCATGAATTTTGCCCTTGGATTGCCGGTTGCCTGCATTAGCGAAGGGTTTACCTGATAAGGCAGCAGCTGCTCGATACGCTCGGCCCAGGCCTCGACCGGCTCACCCATCGATACCCATACGTCGGTGTGGACGAAATCGACGCCCTGGACTGCGACCTGCGGGTCTTCGGTGAGCAGCAGCTTCGCGCCGCTTTGCTCGGCGAACTCGTTGCACGCCTTGACGTGCTCTTCGCTTGGCCACAGCGCCCGCGGAGCCGCGATGCGCACATCCATACCCAGCTTGGCACCGATCAATAGCAGCGAGTTACCCATGTTGTTACGCGCGTCGCCGAGGTAGGCGTAGCTGATCTGGTGCAGCGGCTTGTCGCTGTGCTCGCGCATGGTCATGACGTCAGCGATCATCTGGGTCGGGTGGTATTCGTCGGTCAGGCCGTTGTAGACAGGCACGCCAGCGTAGCGGGCGAGCTCCTCGACGATTTCCTGCTTGAAGCCGCGGTATTCAATTGCGTCATACATGCGACCGAGCACCCGGGCGGTGTCCTTCATGCTCTCCTTGTGGCCTATTTGCGAGGAGTTGGGGTCGATATAGGTAACGTTGGCGCCCTGATCGTAGGCGGCCACCTCAAATGCGCAGCGGGTGCGGGTCGAGGTTTTCTCGAAGATCAGCGCGATATTTTTGCCTTTGAGATGCTGGCGCTCAGTGCCGGTGTATTTGGCGCGCTTGAGGTCGCGGGAGAGGTCGAGCAGATAGCGCAGCTCGCGCTCGTTGTGGTGCATGAGGCTTAGCAGGCTGCGGTTATGGATGTTGAAAGCCATGGTGAAGATCCTCTTTGCGCAGGGCGTGCCGGCCGGAGACCGGCACGTTGATCCGAGATCAATAGTCGAGAGCGTCGCGAATGATCGGGCAGGTCATGCAGTGGCCACCGCCACGGCCGCGGCCCAGCTCGCTGGCGCTGATGGTGATCACCTCGACACCGGCCTTGCGCAGCTGGGTATTGGTGAAGGTGTTACGGTCATAGCCGATCACGACGCCGGGTTCGAGGGCCACGACGTTGTTGCCGTCATCCCACTGCTCGCGCTCGACTTCGTAGCTGTCGCCGCCGGTCTCCACCACCCGTAGTGCAGGCAGGCCGAGTGCTTCGGCGACCACCTGGAGGAAGCTTGCGCTCTCGCGGCGCAGGTCGATGCCGCCTGGTTTGCTCTCGTCGGGCCGCAGGCTGAACGGAATGATGCCGCTCACCACCTCGGGATATATGGTCACCAGATCGCGGTCGCAGAAGCTGAACACGGTATCCAGGTGCATCGCTGAGCGAGACCGCGGAAGGCCTGCAACGATCACCCGCTGGGCGGCGCCATGATTGAACAGCGACTGTGCCAACTGGCCGATGGCCTGGCGAGAGGTGCGCTCGCCCATCCCGATCAACACCACTCCGTTACCGATCGGCATTACGTCGCCGCCTTCGAGGGTGGCCAGGCCGTGGTCGAGTTCGGGGTCGCCGTACCAGACCTTGAAGTCCTTGCCGGCGAACTCGGGGTGGAAACGATAGATCGCGGTGGTGAGCAGCGTCTCCTGACGCCGTGCCGTCCAATGCATGGGGTTTAGCGAGACGCCACCGTATATCCAGCAGCTGGTGTCGCGGGTAAAAATCGTGTTGGGCAACGGTGGCAAAATGAAACTTGAGTGGCCGAGGTAGTCACGGAACATGCTGACGATTTCGCCGCTCTGGGTGCCGGGCAGGTCGCTGCCAGATACACCGCCAATCAGGTATTCAGCGAGTCGTCGCGGCTGTTGTTCCTCGAGCCAGCTGCGAACCTCGTTTTGCAGGCCGATGCCCACTTGGTTGGGCGTGATCTTGCGGTCGAGGATCCACTTCAATGCTTCTGGATTGGCCACTGTTTCGGTCAGCAGGTTGTGCATTTCCAGGACTTCGACGCCGCGTTCTCGCATCTTGGTGACGAAGTCGAAGTGGTCACGCTTGGCCTGGTTCACCCAAAGCACATCGTCAAACAGCAGCTCGTCGCAGTTGCTTGGGGTCAATCGCTGATGGGCCAGGCCCGGCGAGCAGACCATTACCTTGCGCAGCTTTCCAGCTTCGGAATGGACGCCCAGCTCTGGTGTTTGCGGGGTCATGTCTGTACTCCTTGCAGTCTTCGCACCTGTGGGTGCTTAGTGGCTCGCCACCGCTTTTGGCGGTGGTCGAGGATTGGCGGAACTTGCTTCCGGTGATCAGAGAGAGAGGAATCCGTCGTACAGCCCGTAGGCGGCGATCGCCGCACCGATCAGTACCGCGGCGAAAATCAGTTTCTCCAGCGAGGTGAACACCGGCTGCCCGAGTTCACGTTTGGCCTTGGCGAACAACAGGGCGCCCGGGGCGTAGAGCAGTGCGGACAGCAATACGTACTGGATACCGCCGGCATAGACCAGCCATACCGCATATAGCGTTGCGATCACGGCTGTGAGCAGGTCCTTGCGTCGTTCACCCGGTGCAGTCTCGTAGCCTTCGCCACGCACACCGAGCAGCAGCGCGTAGGCGGCCGACCAGAAATAGGGCACCAGGATCATCGAGGTAGCCAGGTACAGCAGGCTCAGATAGGTCGAGGCGCTGAACAGGGTGATGATCAGAAATAGCTGGATCAGGCCGTTGGAGAGCCATAGCGCGTTTGCAGGAACGTGATTGGCATTCTCCTTGCGCAGGAAGCGGGGCATGGTGTCATCGCGCGCGCTGGCAAAGAGAATCTCGGCACAGAGCAGGGTCCACGACAGCAGAGCGCCGGCCAGTGAGACCACGAGCCCGACGCTGATCAGGATCGCCCCCCAGCGCCCTACCACCTGTTCCAGAACGCCAGCCATGGAGGGGTTCTTCAGGCCGGCCAGCTCGGCCTGGCTCATGATGCCCATCGACAGAACGTTCACCAGCACAAGCAGTGCGAGCACGCCGATGAATCCGATCACCGTGGCTTTACCGACGTCGCTACGTCGCTCGGCACGTGCCGAATAGACGCTGGCGCCCTCGATGCCGATGAACACCCACACCGTCACCAGCATCATGTTGCGCACCTGCTCCATGACGCTGCCAAGCTCAATGTTGCCGCGCCCCCAGAAGTCGGCTGTGAACACGTCCAGACGAAACGCCACGGCGGTGATGACGATAAAGAGCAACAGAGGCACGATCTTGGCGATGGTGCTGATCAGGTTGATGAACGCCGCCTGCTGGATGCCGCGTAGAACCAGCAGGTGTACGCCCCACAGGACCAGCGAGGCGCCGATCACCGCCGGCAAGGTATTGCCCTCTCCGAATATCGGGAAGAAATAGCCGAGTGTGCTGAAAAGGAGGACAAAGTAGCTGACGTTGCCGATCCAGGCACTGATCCAGTAACCCCAGGCCGAGGAAAAGCCCATGTAGTCGCCAAAGCCGGCCTTGGCATAGGCATAGACACCGGCATCGAGTTCCGGCTTGCGGTTGGCCAGGGTTTGGAAGACGAAGGCCAGGCTGAGCATACCGACCGCGGTAATTGCCCAGCCGATCAGAATGGCACCGGCGCTGGCGCTAGCCGCCATGTTCTGTGGCAGGGAAAAGATTCCGCCACCGATCATCGATCCCACTACTAGTGCAACAAGAGCGCTGAGTTTCAGTTGTTTCGAAGCCGTGGCCATGGTTCTGTCTCCTTTGCAAATCAAAGCAGCTAAAGCCATTAAATGCCTGGCAGTGCGACGGTGTGATGACCAGCGTCAAGAGAACCAGTGTAGCGGGGTGCAACGATCGTGCTGTCTGTTGGGGCGTGAGCTAGACAGTTCGGCGCTCAGACTCGGGGTGCGTCAGAATGGACCTGGAAAGGGGGGTATGCAGTGTTCAGATCCGGTCATGCGGTGGTCAGTCGGCCCTCATCGAAGGCTTTCTCCGGCTATCACCTTGTTCTCGATTACCACGTGGAAGGGTTGGAACAGAAGCCAGAATGGGCGTGCTTTCATTTGCACGGGACCGTCGATCGTACGCCGATCGACGAAGTGTTCCGCATGCATCGCGACGTCGCTTGCAATTTTCTACAGCATGTTCGTCAATCCCTGCGCAAACAGGGTGCCGCTCTGCACTCGGACGTCCTGTTTGCCTTTCATGCCGACTATGATCCTATGTTCAAGGATCTGCGCCAGCAGCTGCATTGCGTGCCTGGCGAGCCGATCGATCTTGACCGCTTTTTGCGTGAAGGCTGACCGCGCTAGTTGCGATCAGCGATCACCCCGATCAGGAAGAACACCAGCAACAGCACAGGCGCCAGGCTGTAGTTGTTCAGATGGGAAAGACCCTGGGTCATCCACGGTGTCAGGAACACGATGGCCAAGCCATAGCCCACCGCGCATACCAGTACGAAGATCAGTGTGCGGAAAAAGAAGTTGAGGCTGCTGACAGCGCCCTTTACCCATGTGTTGATCGCCGGGCCGAACAGTACGAAAAGCGTGGCCATCAGCGCCAGTGAGATATCGGAAAGGTGGCTGCGGCTCCAGCGCGACAGCGTGACGATCAGGTCGAGTAGCAAATCCATGCGGTGTCCTTAAGGCAGGAAGCTTTGTAGCAGGTCGTTGAGAAAAAGCTGGCCCTTGGCGGTTGCGACGAGACGTGTAGGGTCTGGCATCAGCAGACCGCGAGCTTCGGCGTCGCGCCGCGGGCCGGCGAGTACGTCCAGCGCCAACCCGGTGCGCTGAGTGAACAGCATGGCCGGCACGCCGTCGGTGAGGCGCAGCACATTCATCAGGAATTCGAAGGGTAATTCATCGGCAGTTAGCTGCTTTTCACCAGCGCGAAAGGCCTTGGCCGGGTCGAGGTAGTCCTTGGGCAGGCGGGTCTTCCAGCTGCGCAGGATGCGCCCGTCGGCGTGGCTGAGCTTGGCGTGGGCGCCGGCACCTATGCCGAGGAAATCGCCGAAGGCCCAGTAGTTCAGATTGTGCCGTGCCTGCCGACCTGGCTGGGCATAGGCCGAGGTCTCGTACTGGCGGTAGCCGTGTTCGGCGAGTAGCGCCTGGCCAGCTTCCTGGATGTCCCAGAGGGTGTCGTCTTCGGGCAGCTGCGGCGGCTGGCTCCAGAACACCGTGTTCGGCTCCAGCGTCAGCTGGTACCAGGACAGGTGCGTCGGCTGTTGGGCGATGGCGATGCGCAGGTCGCCTAGGGCATCGTCCAGGTTCTGATCCGGCAGGCCGTGCATGAGATCGAGGTTGAAATTGTCGAACCCGGCGGCGCGGGCCATATCCGCAGCGCGAATCGCTTCGCTGCCATCATGAATACGACCGAGTGCCTTGAGCTTGTCGGCCTGGAAACTCTGCACGCCGATCGACAGCCGGTTGATGCCGAGCTGGCGATAGTCGCGAAACTTGGCCTGTTCGAAAGTACCGGGATTGGCCTCTAGGGTGATCTCGATGTCCTCGGCGAAACCGACCAGCCGCTCCAGACCATCGACAATCGCCGCCAGCGCCTTGGCGGAGAACAGGCTCGGTGTGCCGCCACCAAAGAAGATCGAACTCAGTCGGCGACCCTGGACGTGCTCGATATCAGCGTGAAGATCGGCCAGCAGCGCAGCGACATAGGCTTCTTCGGGCAGCTCGGGTCCGGCCGTATGGGAATTGAAGTCACAGTACGGGCACTTGCGCACGCACCAGGGAATATGGACGTAGGCCGCCAGTGGCGGCAGTTCGAAGCCTGCCACCAGTGCCCCGCCGTTCATGCCGTCGTTAGCGGTTCGCGATGCTGCCGCTTTCATATCCCCAGCCGCTGCTTGAGCAGGGCCATGGCGCGTGCACGGTGGCTGAGCTGGTTCTTTTGCGCGGCCGGCAGTTCGGCGCTGGAGCACTCGCATTCCGGTACCCAGAACAATGGGTCGTAGCCGAAACCGTGCTCGCCGCGCGCTGCATGCAGGATGCTGCCGTGCCAGAGACCCTCGCAGATGATCGGCAGTGGGTCGTCGGCGTGGCGCACCAGCACCAGGGCGCAGACGAACTGCGCGCCGCGCTCGGCATCTGGAACATCACGCAGGACATCCAACAGCTTGGCATTATTGGCCGCATCGCCCCTGCCGTCGGCATAGCGCGCCGAGTAGATGCCCGGTGCGCCGCCAAGGGCGTCGACGGCCAGGCCGGAATCGTCGGCGAGCGCCGGCAGACCGGATAATTGCGCGGCGTTGCGCGCCTTGAGAATGGCGTTCTCGACGAAGGAAAGACCGGTTTCCTCCGGCTCGATGGTGCTGAACTCAGCCACAGAGCGCACGCGTACGGCGTCGCCGAGCATGGCCTGGAGCTCCTTGAGTTTGCCGGCGTTATGACTGGCCAGCACCAGTTCGGAAAAAGACATCATCGGTCGGGGAAGACTTCCTGGGTGAACTCGAAGCTGATCGGCTGTGCACCGGTCGGCTGTACGGTGAGGCTGAAGCGCAGGGTTTCCTGCGAATCGAAGGGGTACTGTGCAAGGTAATAGAGCGCCTCTTCGCCTTCCTTGAGTTGCTTGAAGGACAGAGAGCGATCCTGGCCGAGCAGGTTCTTCACCTGGCCGCTGACCTGTGCCGCCACCGGCTTGCCGTCCTTGAGCACCGAGACATTGAGCACGCCCTGGGTCTTACTACGTGTGAGACCAGCTGCCGCAGCGATATCGGGCTGCAGGAACCCGGAGTTGAAAGCGATGTAGTGGATGTCGTAGCCGCCGACGCTGTGCTTGCGCTCGGTCACTGCCGGCAGCGTAAGCAGTGCGGCCAGTAGGCCGATGAGAACTCGCTTCATGTGTTTTCCTCCAGCGTTGAACCGCTCAGCGGGTAGGTCCCGTGACACGGTAGATGCCGATCTCGCCCAGCAGATTTGGCCAGATTCGACTGGCCCAACCGTGCCTGTGATCTCGGTCGACGGCAAGGCGCTCGAGCACCCTGGCACCGCTTTCTTGGCATAGCCGCTCGAAATCCTCGAACGTACAGAAGTGAATGTTCGGTGTGTTGTACCAAGTGTAGGGCAGGAACTCCGATACCGGCATGCGGCCTTTGCTTGCGAGGTACCAACGGCAGCGCCAGTGGCCGAAATTGGGGAAGGTGATGATGCACTGACGACCGACGCGCAGCATTTCCTTCATCAGCTTGTCGGGGTAATGCACGGCCTGCAGGGCTTGTGTCATCACCACCATGTCAAAACTGTCGCTAGCGAAGTTGCCCAGCCCCAGATCGAGATTCTGCTCGATGACATTGACGCCCTTGTCTATGCAGGCGGCAATGTTGTCCGGATCGATTTCCAGGCCGTAGCCGCTGACCTGCTTGTGGTCGCGTAGCCAGGCCAGCAGCTCGCCGTTGCCGCAGCCGAGGTCGAGGACTCGGCTGCCGGCCGGAATCCACTCTTGGATGATGTCCAGATCGGCGCGCATCTTCGTTCCTTATACGGCTATGCGGTTCATGTAACCGCGGAAGGCTTGCAGGTAGCGTGGGTTGGGGATCAGGAAGGCGTCGTGGCCCTGTGGCGCATCGATCTCCAGGTAACAGACGTCCTTACGGGCGGCGAGCAACGCGTCGACGATTTCCCGCGAGCGCTCTGGTGAAAAGCGCCAGTCGGTGGTGAAGGACATGACGCAAAAGCGCGCCTGGGCGACCTCGAAGGTCTTGGCCAGATCGTCGTCGTTGGCCGCGGCCGGGTCGAAATAGTCCAGCGCCTTGGTCATCAGCAGGTAGGTATTGGCGTCGAAACGCCCGGAAAACTCCTCGCCCTGATAGCGCAGATAGCTCTCGACCTGAAATTCCACGCTGTTGAAGTCGTAGTTGAGCTTCTCGCTCTTCAATCCGCGCCCGAACTTGGTGCCCATGGCGTCATCGGACAGGTAGGTGATGTGGCCGACCATGCGCGCCAGCATCAGCCCGCGCTTGGGAATCACGCCCATCTCCTGGAAGTGCCCGCCATGGAACTCGGGGTCGGAGAGTATCGCCTGGCGAGCCACTTCGTTGAAGGCGATGTTCTGTGCCGACAGCTTGGGGGCCGAGGCGATGGCCAGGCAGTGGCGCACTCGCTCAGGGTAGCTGATGGTCCATTGCAAGGCCTGCATACCGCCCAGGCTGCCGCCAATCACCGCTGCCCACTGGGTAATGCCGAGGCGGTCGGCCAGAAGTGCCTGACTGTGCACCCAGTCCTCCACTGTCACCACCGGGAAGTCTGCACCATAGGGCTTGCCGCTGGCCGGGTTGGTGCTGCTCGGGCCGGTCGAACCATTGCAGCCGCCCAGGTTGTTCAGGCTGACGACGAAGAAATGATCGGTATCGATGGCCTTGCCCGGGCCTATGCAGGAATCCCACCAGCCGGGTTTGCGGTCATCCATGCTGTGGTAGCCGGCGGCATGATGATGGCCGGAAAGTGCATGGCAGATGAGCACGGCATTGCTGCGCGCGGCGTTCAGCTCGCCATAGGTTTCATAGATCAGCTGGTAATCGGCTAGCGTACGGCCGCAGGCGAGTGTCAGTGGTTCGGCAAAATGCGCGACCTGCGGAATCACCAGGCCAACGGAATCGGCGGGAATGGCAGTGGGCATCGACCCTGGCTCTTGCTTGAAGAAGGCGGCAAAGTCTAAAGGTATGCGCGTTGCAATTCATCCTGAAATGCAACGCGAGGAAGGCTCTTGCCAATTCGTCGGTAGCGTCGAGAGGATTGGCCGCAGGCGTTAGCTGATCTGTGCGCTGGCCAAACTGACCACTTTTTCCTGCCGCCGCATCGGCGCTGGCCGTCGCAAAGCGCGCAGCATCTCCGCGGCCTGTGCCAGTTGCAGCTCCAGCTCGCCGCTGTAGCGAGTCAGCAGTTGCCCGCGCTGGCTATTTTGCTGGCTTTCCGTGGCCAGGCTCTTGAGCCGCAGGATGTGCGTCTCCAGCTGCTGCTTGTGCTCCAGGGAGTACTGCAGCAGTGGCGTCAGCGCATCCCCCGCCCATTGTTCGGCTTCCAGGCGCAGACGCTGATGCAAGCCGATGACTTCCTGCACCAGCGTGGAGAAGAAGCGCCGGGTCAGCGTGCGTTGTTCGGTAAGCAAGGTCTTGAGCTGCAGACGAAATTGGTCAGCCTTGCTCTGCAACGCTCGCAGCTCACGCTGATAAGGCTGCAGTTGGAACGTCGGTGGGTCGATACCGTGCAACGGGTTCTCTTCGTTGTGTCGGCGGTAGATCGCCGCAACCATCTTGTTGGCGCGTTCGGCCTCCTGCTCGAGGATACCCAGATCCTGTTCCACCGAGCGGAAGAAGTGCAGGATCGCCAGGTTGATGCCCAGCGTCGTCAAGCTTCCGGTAAGGCTGCGACGTAGTCGGGTCAGGTGCTCTTCGAGGCGCTCGGCGCGTATCGCTGCACGCAACAGTTCGCCTTGGCGTTGCAGTAGTCGCTGGTTGGTCTTCAGGTCGAGCAGGCGCTTATGGTGGCAGTTATGGTCGTGACGCGTGCGAGCGGTAAGCTCAAGCAGCATCTGCCCGTTACCCTGCTGATGGTTGGCCAGCATGTCACGCTGTTCGATGACCTTTTCCTGGCGCAGCTTGAGTGCATGCTGACTGTTCTGCACCATTGCCAGCACCTGGTGCACCACTTGATCTTCGAGCAGGCGTTCTTTCTGCGCCAGGATGCGCTGGCTGAGCAACTGTTCCAACTGATCCAGCTGGCTGCGTTCGAGCAGCGCGTGGTCGCCGCGAATCTTTGCCATCAGCGCCTGCTTTGCCGACAGCGGCAACACGTCTGCGCAGTCGATGCCCAGCTGCTGCGCAGTAGTGGCGCGGATCTCATCGATCGCTCGCTGCACGAAGACTTCGCCGGCCACATCGTCCCAGAGTACGTCGATCTTGTTCAGTACGGCGAACAGGCTGGCCTGGGTGTCCTCGTCGAGCTGGCGGATGTGCTGCTGCCAGATCTCCATGTCGCTGGCGGTCACGCCAGTGTCGGCTGACAGCAGGAAAACGATCGCCTGCGCATTGGGCAGCATCGACAGGGTCAGTTCCGGCTCGCTACCCAGCGCGTTCAGCCCTGGCGTATCGAGGATGCGCAGGCCTTGACGCAGCAGCGGGTGGTCGAAGTTGACCATGGCGTGGCGCCAGGCAGGCACCAGCACGGTATTGGCATTGCCGGCACTTTCCAGGCTTGCGGGATCGAAGCCCAGCTGGATCGCCTGCTCCACCGGCAGCGCTTTGGTCAGCGCCACTTGGGCGAATGCTTCGGCCATGCCATCGGCATCATTCGGGTCGAGCGGCAGGTTCAGCCACAGTCGTGGTGTGCGCTTGAGCTGGGCAATGCTGGTGTCCTGCAGGCGCGATTCAATGGGTAACAGACGGATATAGGAGCGTTCCGAGCGCGGATCGAACAGCAGCTCGGTAGGGCACATGGTGGTACGCCCGGCGCGTGAAGGCAGGATGCGCTGGCCGTAGTTGGAAAAGAACAGACTGTTGATCAGCTCGGTTTTGCCGCGCGAGTACTCGCCGACGAACGCGAGGGTGATGTGATCGGTGCGCAGCACCCGCAGCGCCCTTTCCAGGCGGGCCTCAACGCCCTCGCTGCTGAGCCTGTTGTGCGCCAGCCAACTGCGGTAGCGGGTGATCTCACGAATCAGGTCGCGCTTCCAGGTGACGTAGGCGTCTACCTGTCGATCGAGTCGTTCCATGCTCATCCAACTCCTGGAAGTGTGATTCGGCGAATTATCGGATCCGCCGTTACGAGGTCAATTCATTCGAAGCCTGGCGTGACCGAGCGGGCAAGCCAGGGGCACGGACGGTTGTCGCCGGTTCGAAGTCGTGTCTATTACTCGTTCACATCCCGCGATCGAAGTGCGGGGTAGGATGGAAACAGCCGAGAAAATGCAGTCTACGTGCTGGCAAGCGGCAAGCCGAGGCGCTTTACGCGCCAAGGTGCCGCGATGGCAAGAAACCGTGAACGACGTCTCAGATCAACATGCGCAGGATGTTGGGCATATGGGTCATGGTGGCGAGGTTGTTGACCACCAGCATGTCCAGCAGCTTGATCGCGAGAAAGGCGAATATTGGCGAAATATCCAACCCGCCGAGGTTCGGGAGCAGGCGGCGCAAGGGAGCCAACACCGGTTCGCAGAGCTGGCCGACCAATTGTGCCCCTGGGTTCTGGCTGCCGGGTGCCACCCAGGACAGGATGACGCTGATTATCAGTGCCCAGAAGAAAATGTTCAGAAACAGCCCAATGATGCCGATCACCGCCCAGATCAATAGCAGCAAGGGATTGCCGATGGTGCCGTAGGCAATCAGCAGGATCAGCGCCATCAGCACCGTCTGTACGATCAGCGCAAGGAGCAGCGAGGAGAGGTCCAGCGTACCCATGCTCGGGATGATGCGGCGCATCGGCCGCAGCAGTGGGTGGGTCGCCTTGACGATAAACTGGCTGAGCGGGTTGTAGAAGTCTGCGCGAACCAGTTGCAGGATGAAGCGCAGCAGCACGATAAGCAGGTAGAGGCTGCCCAGCGTCTGGATGACGAGAATCAGCGCTTGCGAGAGTTGGGACATGAATGCTCCTTATTGGCCCAGTTGTTCGGCCAGCTCGGCCGAGCGTTGTGCGGCGGCGTTCAACGCCTGCTGCACCAGTTGCTCGAAGCCGCCAGCCTGAAAGGCTTTGATCGCCGCTTCGGTTGTTCCGTTCGGCGAGGTTACGCGGCGGCGCAATTCGGCTGCATCGACATCGCCCTCACAGGCCATACGCGCTGCGCCGAGCGCAGTCTGCAGCGTCAGCTGTGCTGCGGCTTCCCTCGGCAGGCCTAGCTGCTCGCCAGCGGCGGTCATCGCTTCGATCAGGAGGAAGAAATAGGCTGGGCCGCTACCGGAAACGGCTGTTACCGCGTCGATCAGGTGTTCCTCTTCGAGCCACAACGCCATACCGACCGCCGATAGCAGTTGTTCGGCCTGCCGCTTCTGCGTGTCGCTGACGTGCGAGTTGGCGTACAGGCCGCTGACACCCTGGCGCAGCAAAGCCGGCGTGTTCGGCATGCAGCGCACGATTGCCTGCGGGCCTGGGCCGAGCCAACGCTGCAGGCTGTCGCAGCTGATGCCGGCTGCGATCGATACGATCAGTGGGGCATGATCCAAATGCGCGACCAGATCACGACAGACGGCCTGCATGACCTGTGGTTTGACCGATAGCACCACGACATCGGCGCCAGCCAGCGCTTCAGCATTCTGAGCGAACGTCTGGATACCGTGGTCGGCGCTGATCTTTGCGCGCTGCTCGGCACCTGGATCGCTGGCGCGGATGGCGTCCGCTGGGACGCCCTGGGCGCGCATCCCGCCGATCAGGCTGGCGGCCATGTTGCCAGCACCGATGAAGGCGATGCGGGGAGAGTTCATAGCGTTTCCTTTATTGAGGGCGCCCGTAGTCACGGGCGCCGAATAGTGCAGTGCCGATGCGAACCCAGGTCGCGCCTTCGGCAATTGCAGCTTCGAGATCCTGGCTCATGCCCATGGACAGGGTATCGAGTTTCAAAGGCAGCTCATCGCGCAATGTCCGCAGGCGGGCAAATGCTGCGTGCTGTTCAGCAGCATCGTCGCTGGGGGCGGGAATGCACATCAGACCACGCAGGTGCAGACGAGGCATTGCGGCGACAGCCTGCGCCAAGTCATTCAGCTCCTCTGGCGCGCAGCCGGATTTGCTTGCTTCGCCACTGACATTCACCTGCAGGCAGATGTTCAGTGGCGGCAGCTCGCCTGGACGCTGATCGGACAGGCGTTGGGCAATCTTCAGGCGGTCCACCGAGTGCACCCAGTCGAAGTGCTCGGCGATGGGCTTGGTCTTGTTCGACTGGATCGGACCGATGAAGTGCCAGACCAGCGGCAGGTCCGTCAGGTCGGCCTGCTTGTCCAGCGCTTCCTGTAGATAGTTTTCGCCGAAATCGCGCGCTCCGGCAGCGAAAGCGTCACGAATGGCGGCGGCTGGCTGGGTCTTGCTCACCGCCAAAAGCCCGACCTTGGCGGGATCACGATCCACAGCTTGCGCCGCCTCACGGATGCGTGTTCCGACCTTTGCAATATTCTTCTCTATCGTGGACATTACTTGCGCCCGCCGCCTTAGGGTCTGCGCGGCATTCTACCTGCTTGCTTGTAATTGGGGAGTCCCATGGATATCACAGAACTGCTGGCCTTCAGCGCCAAGCAGGGTGCGTCGGATTTGCACCTTTCCGCCGGCCTGCCGCCGATGATCCGCGTCGACGGCGACGTGCGGCGAATCAACCTGCCGGCCATGGACCACAAGCAGGTGCATGCGCTGATCTACGACATCATGAACGACAAGCAGCGCAAGGACTTCGAGGAGTTCCTGGAAACCGACTTCTCGTTCGAAGTGCCCGGCGTCGCCCGCTTCCGGGTCAACGCCTTCAACCAGAACCGCGGTGCAGGCGCGGTATTCCGGACGATTCCTTCCAAGGTGCTGACCATGGAAGATCTGAATATGGGCGAGGTTTTTCGCAAGATTACCGATGTGCCCCGGGGCTTGGTGCTAGTTACCGGACCGACTGGCTCGGGCAAGTCGACCACCCTGGCAGCGATGCTCGACTACCTGAACAACACCAAGTACCACCACATCCTCACCATCGAAGACCCTATCGAATTCGTCCACGAGTCGAAGAAGTGCCTGGTCAACCAACGCGAGGTCCATCGTGACACCCTGGGCTTCTCCGAGGCGTTGCGTTCTGCACTGCGTGAAGACCCGGACATCATTCTGGTGGGCGAAATGCGTGACTTGGAAACCATTCGCCTGGCGCTGACCGCTGCGGAAACCGGTCACCTGGTATTCGGTACCTTGCACACCACTTCCGCCGCAAAAACCATCGACCGCGTGGTCGACGTGTTCCCGGCCGAAGAGAAATCCATGGTCCGTTCGATGCTCTCCGAATCACTGCAGGCGGTAGTCTCTCAGACGCTGCTGAAGAAGGTCGGCGGTGGTCGCGTGGCAGCCCACGAGATCATGATCGGTACTCCGGCGATCCGTAACCTGATTCGCGAGGACAAGGTAGCGCAGATGTATTCCTCGATTCAGACCGGTGGTTCGCTGGGCATGCAGACGCTCGATTCGTGCCTCAAGGGTCTGCTCGCCAAGGGGCTGATCTCGAGGGACAGCGCCAAGGAGAAGGCCAAGCAGCCGGAAAACTTCTAAGAGCCTGCTCAGCAGATCGCGAAAAGGCTCTGAAACACCCCGGGCGCCGCTCGTTGCGGCGCTTGCCACGATTGCGAGTACGACGATGGAATTCGAGAAACTTCTGCGCCTGATGGTTGAAAAGGGCGGCTCCGATCTGTTCATTACGGCCGGCGTGCCACCTTCAATGAAGGTCAACGGCAAGATCATGCCGGTTAGCAAGACAGCGATGTCCCCGGAGATGACCCGGGAAACCGTGCATGGCGTGATGAACGAGCAGCAGCGCCGCGAGTTCACCGAGAATCACGAGTGCAATTTCGCCATCAGTGCCCGCGGTATTGGCCGCTTCCGTGTCAGCGCCTTTTACCAGCGCAACCTGGCCGGGATGGTGCTGCGTCGCATCGAGACCAACATCCCCACGATCGACGAGCTCAAGCTGCCGGACATCCTCAAAAAGCTGTCGATGACCAAGCGCGGGCTGGTGCTGTTCGTAGGTGCGACTGGTACTGGCAAGTCGACTTCATTGGCTTCGATGATTGGCTACCGCAACAAGAACTCCAGCGGGCACATCATTTCTATCGAGGACCCGATCGAATTCATCCACCAGCACCAGAATTGCATCGTCACCCAGCGCGAAGTCGGTATCGATACCAGCTCGTTCGAGGTAGCACTAAAGAACACCCTGCGCCAGGCGCCGGACGTGATCCTCATCGGCGAGGTGCGCACCCGCGAGACCATGGACCATGCCGTGGCCTTCGCCGAAACCGGCCACCTGTGCCTGGCGACGCTGCACGCCAACAACGCCAACCAGGCGCTGGACCGCATCATCAACTTTTTCCCGCCCGATCGGCATAACCAGGTGTGGATGGATCTGTCGCTCAACCTTAAGGCCATCGTCGCCCAGCAGCTGGTGCCGACACCGGATGGGAAGGGGCGCCGCGCGGTGATCGAGGTGCTGATCAATACGCCGCTGGCGGCCGATCTGATCCGCAAGGGCGAGGTGCACGAACTCAAATCGCTGATGAAACGCTCCACCGAGCTGGGCATGCAGACCTTCGATCAGGCGCTGTACAACCTCTATGTGCAGGGCGAGATCACATACGAAGACGCGCTGTTGCACGCGGATTCGGCCAACGACCTACGTCTGCTGATCAAGCTGGGTTCGGAAACCGATGGCGAGCATCTGACCAGTGTGTCCCAGGGCTTGAGCCTTGAGGTCAGCGAAGAGGATCCAGGCCGCAGTTTCCGTTAATCGGCCTGTTCAGCAGCCCGGCCGATGCGCTTTCCGCTTTTAGCGGCGACGCGCTCGGCCTGGCCGTCGCGCTGCGCGCCTGCCCTCGCGCGGCTCATCAGCTGGGGTATCAGCATGCCCTCGGGCAGATTCTTCCAGAAGCGCACGGGCAGATTGCTTTCCATGACGCTTCGGTTCAGTCGTGCTGGATTAAACGTGCTCTCGTAATACGCCTTCCATAGCTCACCTCCAGGGTCCGCTGCGTTCTGCGCCAGCTGCCGCCACTGTGGCGGGCAGGGTTGGGCGTGGTGCATCTGCCGTCCATCCCAGCAAACGCCTTCTTCCGGTGTTGCAATCAGCCAGGTGTTCTCACCCATCCGCTCTGCAAAATGCCCGGCTGCCCAAGGCAGCACATCGTGTGCGGGCTCGAACCAGGCTACGTGCTGCGGTCCATCGCCGGCGTCCACCGGGCTGAAACGAAGAAAGGCATGCAGATGATGGGCCTCGCGGCGCACCGCCTTGATTCGGCCGTGCAGTTCGCTGCCATCGACATCGCCGACCATTCGTGCACTCGAATCGCCCTGGGCAACGCGCCAGAGCACGCGATAAAGCAAGCCCCAGCGGTTTTCTACGCGATAGCGTGCGGCCATCTCAAGTTCGTCCAGCAATTGTCTGGGTACACGAACCCGCTGTTCGCTCTCGGCTGACGGGGCAGGCGAGGGGATGTCGAACAGCCCAGCCGATTCATTGCCGCTCGCCCAGTTCACCTCATGTGGGGCGACATGATTCTGCAGCAGCGCACGGGCGCGAGTTCGCCATTCCGGAAAGCTGCCGTCGAAGCGCACCGTGACCATTACCAGAGTGCCAGTTGCGCAGGCGTATCGCGTAGATGCTGGCGCAGCACCGCCGATTCGTGCCCTGCCAGGCTTGGCCGGTAATCCTGGGTAATGATGAAGGGCTTGGCTTTCTCGAGGGAGCAGCGTAGGCGAGTCAGATCCTCAAAGCGGATGCGCTTCTGCCGGCGCAGATCCACCAAGCGTTTGGCGCTGAGCATGCCGATCCCGGGAATGCGGGCGATCATCGTTGGTTCGGCGCGATTAAGGTCCACCGGAAACTGGTCGCGATGGGCCAGAGCCCAGGCCAGTTTCGGATCGATATCCAGCGCGAGGTTGCCCGGCCCGCTGAGCAGTTCGCTGGCCCTGAAGCCGTAACCACGCATGAGGAAGTCGGCCTGATAAAGGCGGTGCTCGCGCATCAGCGGCGGCGCAGCGAAAGGCACGGTGTTGGGGCTGTGCGGGATCGGGCTGAACGCCGAGTAGTAGACCCGGCGCAGCCGGTAGCTGCCGTATAACGATTGAGCAGTGTGCAGAATGGTGCTGTCGTCGGTACTGTCGGCGCCAACGATCATTTGCGTGCTCTGCCCGGCAGGTGCAAAACGGGGTGCGCGCTTTTCCGCACTGGCCTCGGTTTCGCCTTGGTGGATGGTGTGCATCGCCTGCTTGATGGTCACTACCTGCTTTTCCGGTGCCAAGCGGATCAGGCTGGCTTCGGTGGGCAGCTCGATGTTCACGCTGAGCCGGTCGGCATAGCGCCCGGCTTCGGCGATCAGCTGCGGGTCAGCGTCGGGAATGGTCTTGAGGTGGATGTAGCCGCGAAACTCGTGCTCTTCACGTAGCAGCTTGGCGACCCGAATCAGCTGCTCCATGGTGTAGTCCGCTGAGCGGATGATGCCGGAGCTGAGGAACAGGCCGCTGATGCAATTGCGCCGATAGAAGTCGAGGGTTAGGCTGACCACTTCTTCCGGTGTGAAGCGTGCCCGCGGCACATCGCTGGAGCGACGATTGACGCAGTATTGGCAGTCGTAAAGACAAAAGTTGGTCAGCAGGATTTTCAGCAACGCTACGCAACGACCATCCGGCGTAAAGCTGTGGCAGATGCCCATGCCATTGGTGGCGCCGAGTCCGCTCTTGCCTTTCGAGCTTCGCTTCGGTGCCCCGCTGCTGGCGCAGGAAACATCGTACTTGGCCGCGTCGGCGAGCACGCTGAGTTTTTCGATCAATTGCATGGCGGCACCGTGATACTGTTTGCATATACAGTATCACGGCTTCCCTTACCGAGAGCCTCCGTCTGGTGGTTCGCGAGACGAGTTATCGGATAAGCTGGCGCCACTCATTAATTGCACATCGAGGCTCGGATGCAGCAAAACACACATAGCACGCTGATCGGCTATCTCCTGTGGATATTCGGTTTTCTTGGCTCCCATCGTTTCTATTACGGCAAGCCCATCACTGGCACCATCTGGTTTTTCACTCTGGGCTTGTTCTTCATCGGTTGGATCATCGATCTGTTCCTGATCCCCTCGATGGATCGCGAAGCGGACATGCGCTTCCAGCCGGGGCCCATCGATTACACGGTCGGCTGGATACTGCTGACCTTTCTCGGTGTATTCGGTGTGCACCGCATGTATCAGGGCAAGTGGATCACTGGGATTCTCTACCTGTTCACCGGCGGCCTGTTCTTCATCGGCGTGCTTTACGACTTCTGGACGCTGAACTCGCAGATATCCGAGCGCAATCTAGCGCGGCGCTGAGCAGGTTCAGGACGAATGAGGCGTTTTTCAGCGCCTTGTGCGCATGGATGAAGCCTCCTCCATGCGCATAAGGTCAGCTTCAGTTCTGGTAACTGATGCGGCCGTCGACGATCGTATAGCGCACCGAACCTGGCAGGCAGTGGCCCATGAATGGGCAATTGCGGCCCTTGGAGTACCAACTTTCGCCAACCAGGGTCGAGCTGTTTCGGTCGAATAGGACTATGTCGGCCGGCAACCCGGGTTGCAGCTTGCCTGCCGGGAGCGTTAGCGCCGCAGCGGGACCGCTGGTCAGCCGCGTCAGCAGGGTCGGCAGATCCAGCAGGCCGTCTTCCACCAGCGTCAGGGCCAATGGCAATAAGATATCCGCGCTGCTGATGCCCGCTTCGGTTTCGCCGAATGGTGCCAATTTGGCATCCGCTTCGTGAGGCTGGTGATGGCTGGAAATCGCCGAGATCACGCCTGTCTTCACTGCCTCGCGCAGACCGTCGCGGTCCGCTGTGCTGCGCAGTGGCGGCTGCACGTGATACAGGCTGGAAAAGCCGTGTAGCGCTTCGTCGGTGAGTATCAGTTGATACATCGCCACATCCGCCGTCACCGGGAGGCCGCGCGCCTGAGCTTGGCCGATCAGTTCCGCACCACGGGCGCTTGTCAGCTGGGTGAAGTGTGCGCGAACGCCGGACTTTTCCACCAGCAGCAGGTTGCGCGTCAGCGCAACGGTCTCTGCGGTTTCCGGTATGCCGGACAAACCTAGGAAGCTGGCGGCTGCGCCCTCGTGAGCGAGCCCGCCTTCGGCGAGGTCGCTATCCTGCGAGTGCAAGATCACCGTCAGGTCGAAGGTTGCTGCGTATTCCAACGCGCGGCGCAGGTTCCGGTTGCTGGCAAATTCGTTCAGGCCATTACCAAAGGCGACGCAGCCGGCTTCGCGCAGTGCCACCAGTTCGGAAAGCTGTTCGCCGGCCAGGTTGCGTGTCAGTGCACCGATGGGGAATACCTTGGCGTGCCCCGACTCGCGTGCGCGGTCGAGGATCAGTTCGGTGACTGCCGCGGTGTCCAGGACCGGGCGGGTCTGCGGCGGGCAGCATAGGCTGGTGATGCCGCCTGCTGCTGCGGACAGCGTCTCACTGGCAATGCTGCCTTTGCGGCTGTAGCCCGGCTCGCGTAGTGCCACCGCAAGATCGACCAGGCCGGGTGCCGCAATCAGCCCCTGGGCGTCGATCGTCTGTTGCGCCTCGAAGCCGGCGGGCGGCTGGCCGATGGCCGCGATCTTGCCATGCTGCAGGAATATATCGGCGATTTCGTCACGCCCGCTGGCGGGGTCGATCACGTGCGCGCCGAGGATTCGAATTGCCACCATCACTGCTGCTCCTCGGATACGGATTCAGAATCGATCTGGCGCTGCGCAGCCTGGCCGCTCATCGCCATGGACAATACGGCCATGCGTATGGCGATGCCGTAGGTGACCTGGTTGAGGATCACCGATTGTGGGCCGTCGGCCACCGCCGACTCGATTTCCACGCCGCGGTTGATCGGGCCCGGGTGCATGACGATGGCGTCGGACTTGGCCAGCGCCAGGCGCTGGGTGTTCAGGCCGTAGAGCTTGTAGAACTCGCCTTCGCTGGGGAGCAGGCCGCCTTGCATGCGCTCGCGTTGCAGGCGCAGCATGATCACCACGTCGACGTCACGTAGGCCTTCGTTCATGTCGGTGAATACACGCACGCCGTACTGTTCGATGCCCTCGGGAAGCAGGGTTTTCGGCGCGATGACGCGGATATCCGGACAGCCCAGCGTCTTCAAGGCGAGCATGTTCGAACGCGCTACCCGCGAGTGCAGGATGTCGCCGACGATGGCGACCGAAAGGTTTTCGAAGCTGCCTTTATGGCGGCGGATGGTGAGCATGTCGAGCATGCCCTGAGTCGGGTGTGCATGACGCCCGTCGCCACCATTGATGACCGCAACCTCCGGGCTGACGTGCTCGGCGATGAAGTGTGCGGCACCGGAATCGGCGTGACGCACGACGAACATGTCCGCCGCCATGGCTTCCAGATTGCGTAGCGTGTCGGTGAGGGTTTCGCCCTTGCTGGTGGAGGAGGTCGAGACGTTCAGCGTGATGACATCCGCTGACAACCGCTGCGCCGCCAGCTCAAAGGTGGTGCGCGTGCGCGTGGAGTTCTCGAAGAAGACGTTGCAGACGGTCTTGCCGCGCAGCAGCGGGACCTTCTTCACTGCCCGAGCGCCGACCTCTAGGAATGAGTCGGCGGTATCCAGGATCTCGGTGAGCAATTCGCGGGGCAAGCCGTCGAGGGAGAGAAAATGGCGCAGCTGTCCTTGGTCGTTAAGCTGTAGCGGGCGCTTGGCGTCGGTGGGCGTCATCGCAAGATCTCGGTTAGCGGCTGGAGATGGGCTGAGGGGATTGTCGACCCCCTCAGGAGGGGCTGGTTTCCATCTGTTGCTCGAGGGCCAACGGCTCCGGCCCGATCAGCTTGATGCGCTGTTCCGGCGCCAGCGACAGGGTGGCGCCGACCACGTCAGGGCGAATCGGTAGCTCACGCGCGTTCAGGTCGAGCAGGCAGACCAGGGTCACGCTGGCCGGCCGTCCGTAGTCGAACAGCTCGTTGAGGGCCGCGCGGATGGTACGGCCGGTCATCAGTACGTCATCGATCAGCACCAGATGCTGGCCTTCGATCTCGAAAGGCAGCTCCGATGGTTGCACCTGGGGATGCAGGCCCTTCTGGGTGAAATCGTCGCGGTAGAACGACACATCGAGAATGCCGAGAGGTTCGTTCTGTCCCCGCGCCGCGAGCAGTGCCTGGGCAACCCAGACGCCGCCAGTACGAATTCCGATGAAGCGCGGTTCCTGGATGCTACGGTCGCTCAGGTGCTGCTTGAGCGCGGCGGCCATTTCGGACAGCAGCTGTTCAGGGTTGGGCAGGATCATGGGATCTCCTTCAGGTCCGGATCAGGTGGGGTGATCGCTCAGCCAGCCTTCCAGTAATAGGGCGGCAGCCAGGGCGTCCACTGGACGGTCACGATAGCTGCCGTGCTGGCCCTGACGCAGACGCTCGCCTTTGGCTTCGAACGTGGTAAGGCGTTCGTCGTGAGTGTGTACCGGCAAGTTGAAGCGGCCATTGAGCCTGCGGGCGAACTTTTCCGCTCGCGCACTCATGTCGCTAGGCGTGCCGTCCATGTTCAGCGGTAGGCCGACGACCAGCGCATCGGGCTGCCATTCGCTCATCAGCGCCTCGACCTGCTGCCAGTCTGGTATTCCGTTCTGCGCCTTAAGTACGCAGAGCTCGCGCGCTTGTCCCGTAATAACCTGGCCGACGGCAACGCCGATCTGCTTGGTGCCATAGTCGAAGCCGAGCAACAGTCGAGGCGCGCTCATGCGTGCCCGACCTGGGTGCTGAGCAGTCGGAGGTCCACACCAAGTGACGCAGCAGCTGCGTTCAGGCGTTGGTCATACGGCAGGTCGTACAATATCTCGGTGTCAGCGGGGCAGCTTAGCCAGGCATTGTCGACCAGTTCGGCCTCAAGCTGGCCTGCTTCCCAGCCGGCGTAGCCGAGTGCGATGAAGTGCCGAGCAGGACCCTGGCCGTCCGCGATAGCGAACAGAACGTCCTGCGAGGTGGACATGCCCAGCGGGCCGAGCGACAGGGTGGCCTGGAACTGCAGATCGGGCGAATGCAGGACGAAACCGCGGTCGGTCTGCACCGGGCCGCCAGAGAATATCGGCAGGTTCTGACAGAGAAGGGAACTCGGCTGATCCGGGCGCAACTGCTCGAGCACATCGGCAAGGTTCAGGCCGCTCGGACGATTGATTATCAGGCCCATGGCGCCTTCTGGTCCGTGCTCGATCAGGTAGATCAGCGTCTGGGCAAAGTTCGGATCGGCCATCTGCGGCATGGCGATCAGAAAGTGATGCTTGAGGTAACTGGGCGCGGTGCTTTTCATGCGCATTAGCTTAAGCGTTGCACCGCTTTCCGGCTACAGGTGCGACGGTTCGTCCAGCTGTTCGCCTCAGCGGCTCGATAGCCTGTCGCCGCGCTCGAAACGCCAGGTCCGGATTATCTCTACCTGGTCGAACTTCTGCCCCAGCTCTCCGGTGAACGGTGCGAAAGGTGCTGCCAAGCGCACGATGCGCATTGCTGCATCGTCGAGCACCGGCTGGCCGGAGGACTCGATAACGCGCAGCTCCTGTATGGTGCCGTCGCGGTTGATAGTGACCAGCATGCGCAGGCTGCCGTAGATCTGCTGCCGGCGTGCTTCGTCCGGGTAGTTGAGATTGCCGATGCGCTCGACCTTTTTGCGCCATTCGTCGCGATACCAGGCGCTGATATCGCGCATCGTGGCGGCGCTGTTCTGGCGGCTGACTCTGGGGCGCTTGGCATAGCGTTCGACATCCTGCGCAAGTTCGGCTTCCAGGCTGGCGATCTCGGCACTCAGCTGCGAGCTGTCGAACGCAGGAGCAGCTTGCGGTTCGGGCTGTGGCTGGGTCTGCTGCTTGACCTGGGCTTTATCTGGCTGAGGGCTGCGAGTGGTGACGACCGTCTTTGCCGGCTCCGGCCGAGTGCTGCGTGGCGGTGCGGCAGGCGGGGTGACCTTGCGCACCTCGGTATCCTGGAACTGTGCCTGCTCGGTGGTTTTCGGCGAGGCTTTGTGTTCCAGCGTACCGCTGCCCTGTTGATTGTCTTGGGCGAGGAAGTCGGCCTCCTTGGGCTTTTCCTCGCTCTTGAATGTCGAGAGGGTGATTTCCAGCGTTTTGCTGATCTGCTTGGGCTCGGACAGGGTAAAGCCCACGCCGAGTATTAGGGCCAGATGCAACGCAGCGGCCAGAAATAGCGTGAAGCCGAGCCTGTCCGCAGGGCGGACGCGGGTAGGTTCAGGCATGGGTTGGCGGGTAGCGGCGTTCATCAGGTTTCGGGTCGGCTCGAAGTGCCGCGCAGTCTGCCGGCTTTGAGCTTGGAGCCGCAAGCTCCAAACTCAAAGCTGTTAGCTGGTTCAACCTTGCAGCTTGGCCGCGATCGCATCCATGAGGCGCTCGCCGATGCGCGTGTCAAAAGCATTGTCGATTTCGCGGATGCAGGTAGGGCTGGTTATGTTGATTTCGGTGAGGCAGTCACCGATCACATCCAGGCCTACAAACAACAGGCCGCGTTTACGCAATTCCGGGCCAACGATCGCAGCGATCTCTCGATCGTGATCGGATAGCGGTTGCGCGACACCACGACCGCCGGCAGCCAGGTTGCCACGTGTTTCACCCGCTGCGGGGATTCGCGCCAGGCAATAAGGAACCGGTTCGCCGTCGATCATCAGGATGCGCTTGTCGCCATCTTTGATAGCCGGGACATAGCGCTGCGCCATTATCTGGCGGCTGCCATGCTCGGTGAGTACCTCCAGGATGACCGAAAGGTTGGGGTCGCCCTCGCGGTGACGAAAGATAGAGGCGCCACCCATCTCGTCAAGGGGTTTGAGAATGATGTCACGGTGCTCGCGGGCGAACTCGCGGAGAATGTCCGAGCGTCGGCTGACCAGCGTCGGCGGCGTGCATTGTGGAAACTGGGTGGCGAAGAACTTCTCGTTGCAGTCGCGCAGGCTTTGCGGGCGGTTGACCACCAGCGTTCCCGATTTCTCCGCCAATTCCAGTAGATAGGTTGCGTAGATGTATTCGCTGTTGAACGGCGGGTCCTTGCGCATGAGGATCACGTCGAGGTCGCTAAGGGCGGTGTCAACCTCTTCGTCCGTCTCGAACCAGTGTTGCGGATCATTGAACACCCGTAGTGGGCACATGCGTGCACGGGCCTGGTCGCCGAGCTGATAAAGGTCACGCTGCTCCATATAGAACAGCGCCCAGCCTCGCGCCTGGGCAGCCAACAGCATGGCCAGCGAGCTGTCCTTTTTGAAGGCGATATGCGCGATAGGGTCCATGATGATCCCGACGCGAACGGTCATGAGGTGTTTCTCCGGCAGTGGGCAGCAGATGCCGCCAGTGGCTCAAAATGTCGCTGCAGATTGGCTGTGGTTGTGCACTGGGTCAAGGAAAATCCGGATGCTTTTCCGGTTGATAGCGTGCGCATGAGGAGTGTGCTAAAAAGGTCCGGCGATTGGGTGCAGCCCATCGGTGGCAGGGCCTCCGGCGCACTGACATAACGATAAACTACGACTCACCGAGGCGATGGTAGGGCGAAATGGAACAGCACTCCGAGGGCTTGAAGGTCATGGTGATCGACGATTCGAAAACGATTCGTCGTACCGCTGAAACCCTGCTGAAGAAAGTAGGATGCGATGTCATCACCGCAGTGGACGGTTTCGATGCGCTCGCCAAGATTGCGGATACTCATCCCCGCATCATCTTTGTCGATATTATGATGCCCAGGCTGGACGGCTATCAGACCTGCGCCTTGATCAAGAACAACAGCTCCTTCAAGTCGACGCCGGTCATCATGCTGTCTTCGAAAGATGGCCTGTTCGACAAAGCCAAGGGGCGTATCGTCGGTTCCGATCAATACCTCACCAAGCCGTTCAGCAAAGAAGAGCTGCTCGGTGCGATCAAGGCGCATGTGCCTGATTTTGCACCGGTGGAGCAAGCATTCTGAAGTTCGGCATTGTTTGCCGCTGAAGCCTTCCTATGGAGAAATCATGGCTCGCGTTCTGATTGTTGATGATTCGCCGACCGAAATGTACAAGCTCACCGCCATGCTGGAAAAGCATGGGCATGTAGTGCTGAAAGCCGAAAACGGTGCTGACGGTGTTGCATTGGCGCGCCAAGAAAAACCGGACGTCGTCCTGATGGATATCGTCATGCCTGGGCTGAATGGTTTTCAGGCCACGCGTCAACTGACCAAAGATTCTGAAACCAGTCACATTCCGGTGATCATCGTCACCACCAAGGATCAGGAAACCGATAAGGTCTGGGGCAAACGCCAAGGGGCCAAGGATTACCTGACCAAGCCGGTGGATGAAGCGACATTGCTGAAAACCCTGAATGCCGTTCTGGCGGGCTAACGCCGGGGTAGCCAACACTCGGACAAAGGGACGTGGCCAGCATGGCTGACATGCAAACGCCGTTTCAGCAGTTGCTGGAGCTAGATAATCGATGCCGCATGTTCGCGGCGGGCCTGCCTTCTCAACAGGAAGCCGTACAAACCTGGGGAGGGATCGGTTTCCGCATGGGGGGACGGTTGTTCGTCGCTCCAATGGGAGAGGTAGGCGAAATCCTGCACGAGCCGCGCTACACCTTACTTCCTGGCGTCAAGAGCTGGGTCAAGGGTGTGGCGAATGTCCGAGGCAGGTTGCTGCCGGTGATGGACCTTTGCGGCTATTTCGGGTTGGAGCTTTCGGCTCTGCGCAAACAGCGCAGGGTGCTTGTAGTCGACCATCAGGACGTGTTTGCAGGGCTAACCGTCGATGAAGTCTTCGGCATGCAGCATTTTCCGGTAGAGACCTTCTCGGAGGAGTTACCTCCGATCGAAGCATCGATCCAGCCGTTTATTCATGGTGTGTTTCAGCGCGAGCAGCCCTGGCTGGTCTTCAGCCCGCACGCATTGGCTACGCACCAGGCGTTCTTGGACGTCGCGTTTTAAATAAGTTGTAGGTGGGTCGACCGAGGTCGGCCTTTTGGTTCTTGGATGGAAGCGCACGGGGGTCCAGGCGGGGGCCGGATAATGATCAAAATGAATGCTAATGCTTTGTTGAGCGGGGTGCGCAGCAATACGCTGACCACCGGCCTGTTTATCGTACTGATCGTTTCGATCGTGTTGCTGTTCGCGAACTTCGCGTACGTCAACACTCAGGCCGATTACGATAACGAGTACATCGCTCACGCAGGAGAGCTGCGCGTACTGTCCCAGCAGATCGCCAAGGACGCCGTGGAAGCGGCAACGGGCACGCAGGAGGCGTTCGCGTCTCTGAAACAAGCCCGAAACGAGTTCGATCAGCGCTGGGCTTACCTCTCGCAGGGTAACGAGAGCATTGGCTTGCCTGCGGTGCCTGAGTCGCTACGCGACGAAGTCAACGCGGTAGAGCAGGACTGGACCACGTTGCGCCGTGACACTGACGCCATCGTGTCCAGCGAGCAAACCGTTCTTTCGCTGCACCAGGTAGCCAGTACTCTGGCTGAGACCATTCCCCAGCTGCAGGTAGAGTACGAGGAAGTCGTCGATATCCTGCTGGAAAGTGGTGCGCCGGCGGCTCAGGTCTCGGTAGCTCAGCGGCAATCACTGCTGGCCGAGCGTATTCTCGGCTCGGTGAACAAGGTGCTCTCCGGCGACCAGGACTCCGTCCAGGCAGCAGATATGTTCGGTCGTGATGCCAGTCTGTTCGGCCGCGTTCTGAACGCCATGATCGAAGGCAACGTCGCGATGGGCATCACCGCCGTAACCGACGAAGAAGCGCTTGATCGACTATCCGAAATTGCTGAACTGTTCCAGTTCGTATCCGGTTCGGTGGATGAAATTCTCGAAACGTCGCCTGAGTTGTTCCAAGTGCGCGAATCGGCAAACAGCATCTTCGAAGTTTCGCAAACCTTGCTCGATAAGACTTCTGCGCTGTCGCAAGGCCTGCAAAGTCGTGCCGATGCCCGTTATCTCAACACCATTCTGGGCTATGTGCTGGGCGCTCTGGCATTGGCCTCGATCATCTTGATCGGTTTGGTCATGGTTCAGGAGGCGCGTCGTCGCTTGAGCGAAACCGCCGAGAAGAACGAACGTAACCAGGCCGCGATTCTGCGACTGCTCGATGAAATCGGCGACCTCGCCGACGGTGACCTTACGGTAGCCGCTACTGTTACCGAGGACTTCACCGGTGCGATTGCCGACTCGATCAACTACTCCATCGACCAGCTGCGTGAACTTGTAGCGACCATTAACCAAACCGCCGTTCAGGTGTCGGGTGCAGCGCAGGAAACCCAGGCGACTGCAATGCACCTCGCCGAGGCCTCTGAGCATCAGGCTCAGGAGATTGCGGGTGCCTCCGCGGCGATTAACGAGATGGCCGTGTCCATTGACCAGGTATCGGCCAACGCCGCGGAGTCCTCGGCGGTAGCGGAACGTTCTGTAGCGATCGCCAACAAGGGTAACGAGGTGGTGCACAACACCATCACCGGCATGGACAACATTCGTGAACAGATCCAGGACACGTCCAAGCGGATCAAGCGTCTCGGTGAGTCGTCTCAGGAGATCGGGGACATCGTTAGTCTGATTAACGACATTGCTGACCAGACCAACATTCTTGCACTCAACGCGGCGATCCAGGCTTCCATGGCGGGTGACGCAGGTCGAGGCTTCGCGGTGGTAGCGGACGAAGTTCAGCGTCTGGCAGAGCGCTCTTCGGCGGCAACCAAACAGATCGAGGCACTGGTGAAGACCATTCAGACCGACACCAACGAGGCGGTCATCTCGATGGAACAGACCACTTCTGAAGTGGTGCGCGGAGCGCGTCTGGCTCAGGACGCCGGTGTGGCACTGGAAGAGATTGAGAAGGTATCCAAGACACTCGCTGCGCTGATCCAGAACATCTCCAATGCGGCACGCCAGCAGGCTTCTTCGGCCGGTCACATCTCCAATACCATGAACGTGATCCAGGAGATCACCTCGCAGACCTCGTCGGGTACCACCGCTACGGCCAAGAGCATTGGTAACTTGGCCAAGATGGCCAACGAGATGCGCCATTCCGTTTCCGGCTTTACCCTGCCGGACGCTCCGGATCAGGCCTGACTTGACGAGTGCGGCAGCCATTTGATGGCCGCCGCCGATGATCACAAGCGAGGGGCAGGGCATGCAGCCGAGGTTTGACTGGGCATTGGAGCCCTTGGCCGATATGTCGCCGGCGGAATTTCATGACTGGCAGACGCTCCTTGAGGAGCGTTCCGGCATGGTCGTCAGCGAACGCCGACGCAGCTTCCTGCAGACCAATCTGAGCGCCCGCATGCGAGAGGTCGGCGCGTCCGACTATGCCAGTTACTACCGGCAGGTCACGTCTGGCCCGCGTGGGGCGGTCGAGTGGTCGACCTTGATGGACAGGCTTACGGTGCAGGAGACGCGCTTCTTTCGTCACCCCGCCTCATTTGAACTGCTTGAAGAGCATCTGCGCCATCGTTTGGAACAGGGGCCGCTTGAGCGGCCCTTGGCGTTGTGGAGCGTGGGTTGCGCAAGCGGTGAGGAGACCTATTCGCTGGCGATGACTGCGGCAGAGGTATTGGCGGGTAGTGAGGCGCAATGCTGCTTCGGTGTCACCGGCACTGATATCAGCCTGAGCGCCTTGGCCAAATCGCGAGCGGCTGTCTATGGCGCTCGCAGGTTGGAGCAGGTCGAGCCGCTTATGCGAGACCGCTACTTCCTGCCGTTGCCCGATGATCGTTTTCAAGTCCTGGCCGCCCTGGCTGCACGAGTGTGCTTTGCGAGGCTCAATGTGTTGGAACTGGCGAACTCGCCTGTCTCCGACATGGACGTCATTTTCTGTCAGAACCTGCTGATCTACTTCCGTCGCTGGCGACGCCGAGAAATCCTCAATCGTTTGGCTGAATGCCTGGCGCCGGGGGGGTTATTGGTGATCGGTGTAGGTGAAGTGGTTGGTTGGCAGCATCCGGAATTGCTTCCGGTGGCCAATGATCAGGTTCTGGCATTTACCCGGAAAAGTTTATGAGCGGAGTCGCTATGGGTGATCGGCACGATTATGTCGCCCTGGAGTGGGTGAAGGGCGAGATTGCCGAAACGCTTAAGCAGGCGCGTCAGGCGCTTGAGGCGTTCGTCGAGAATCCACAGGACTCGACTCGGATGCGCTTTTGCCTGACCTACGTGCATCAGGTTCACGGCACTCTGCAGATGGTGGAGTTCTTCGGTGCTGCATTGCTCGCCGAGGAGATGGAGCAGCTGGCGCGAGCGCTGCTGGACGAGCGCGTTGCCAATCAGGGTGAAGCGCTCGAAGTCATGATGCAGGCTATCCTGCAGTTGCCGGCCTACCTGGATCGCATTCAGAGCGCCCGCCGTGACTTGCCCATGGTGGTGCTACCGCTACTCAACGACCTACGTGCCGCGCGTGGCGAGAAGCTGCTTTCGGAAACCAGCCTGTTTTCGCCCGACCTCTCCGGACGCACACCCGCGCTTTCTTTGGAAACGGTCGAGCGTCTGCGCACGAACGAGCTGCCAACACTGCTGCGCAAACTGCGGCAAATGTTGCAGGTTGCATTGGTTGGCGTGATTCGCAATCAGGACCTGCCTACCAACCTCGGTTATATGGCTCGGGTTTTCGCGCGGCTGGAAATGCTCTGTAAGGACGCCCCGCTTGCAGCGTTGTGGCAGATCGCTTCGGGCATGGTTGAAGGGCTTGCCAGCGGGGACGTGAGCAATGGCACGTCGGTGCGTACCCTGTTGCGCCAAGTGGACAAGCAGCTCAAGCGGCTGGTCGAAGAGGGAGCTGATGGCCTCAACCAGGCCGCACCTGATGAGCTAATCAAGAACCTGCTGTTCTACGTCGCCAAGGCACCGGGGCAGACGCCACGTATCCAGGCGCTCAAGCAGCAGTACCGTCTTGATGAGGCGCTACCGGACAGCGCCGTGGTCGATCAGGAGCGCGCCCAGTTGGCAGGCCCTGATCGGGGCGCCATGCGCTCGGTGGTTGCAGCGCTGTGCGAAGAACTGGTCCGGGTAAAAGACAGTCTTGACTTGTTCGTTCGTAGTGATCGTAAGGTCATTGCCGACCTTGCCAGCCTTGAAGTTCCGCTGAAGCAGATCGCCGATACACTGGCGGTTCTCGGATTCGCGCAACCGCGTAAGATCATTCTCGATCAGATCGCTTTGGTACAGTCCATCGCTCAAGGGCGGCAGTCACCTGATGACGCCGTGTTGATGGATATTGCCGGTGCCTTGCTCTACGTCGAAGCCACGCTGGCCGGCATGGTGGGAGGGCCTGGGGACGAGCGCAACGAAGCGAGCCATCTGCCGACCACCGACGTTGCACAGATTCATCAACTTGTCATTCGGGAAGCGCGGAACGGCCTGGAACAGGCGAAAGACGCGATCATCGAATTCATCGCGTCGCAGTGGAATCACGAGCATCTGGCCCGTGTTCCCGATCTGCTGACCCAGGTCCGCGGTGGCCTGGCGATGATCCCGTTGGAACGTGCCGCGGCGTTGCTGCAGGCCTGCAATGGATATATTCAAGATCAGCTGCTGGCCCGCCAAGCCGTACCTGACTGGCAAAGCCTGGACACGCTTGCCGACGCGATTACCAGCGTCGAGTACTACCTCGAGCGCCTGACCGAGGACTGCGGCACCCAGGGCGACCTGATTCTGGACGTCGCAGAGGAGAGTTTGCAGAACCTTGGCTACGCACCGGGGGGCGCACAGCGTCAGGACGAGGAGTCTGTCTCCGAGGCCGATCCTGTCGATTCACTGGATGAGATCGAAGTCCTGCCAGAAGAGTCGGATGCGGACAGCGGTGCTTTCGATTTTTACCCGGTTGAACAGCAGCAAGCGCCGGCTACACCGGAGGCCGATCTGCCTGTCGAACCGCTGTTCGAAGCAGAAAATGGTGGCGTTGAAGTTGTCGCTGAATCCGTCGCCGACGAGCCAGCTACCGAAGACGAAATCGTTTTCAGCTTGCCGGAGGAAGTGCCGCACGAAGAGCTGGACTCCAGTGTTGCCTTTATCCCGGCCGACGAAGCTGATTCCCTGGCTGATTGGAGCGAGGCGCAGGTAGCCGAGCTCGGTCTTCCTGAAGTCACCCTGCCTGACTTTTCCTTGCCTGATGAGCAGTCATCGCAGGCGCCGGAATCCGAACCCGTGGTCAGTCTGGAGCAGGTAATGGCTGCTCCGGTTGCTGCCATCAATCCGCCTGCTCAGGATGTGCCTCCAAGTCTATTGCCGCCGCCCGCTGATGAGGAGCCGGTCGATGAGGATCTGCTGGAGGTCTTCATCGAGGAAGCCGCAGAGGTTCTGGAAGCCATTGGCGAGCAACTGCCACTTTGGTGCGCCGACACGGAAGACAAGCACGCGTTGGGTGAAGTCCGCCGCGCGTTCCACACCCTCAAGGGTAGTGGCCGGATGGTTCGCGCGCTGGTTATCGGTGAGCTGGCTTGGTCCATCGAGAACCTGCTTAATCGCGTGTTGGATCGCAGCATCGAACCGACCGATCAGGTCAAGCAGTTGGTCAACGACGTCGTTGCACTGATGCCGGCTCTGGTCGATGAATTTGCCTCCAAGACTCAGCGTCAACGTGATGACGTTGATCGACTAGCTGCCGCAGCGCACGCCCTGGCCAAGGGACAGGCCGTGGCGTTGACCCAGCCGGACGATGTGCCCTCCGTGCCGGCTGTAGTGCCGGCGGCTGATTCGACGGAAGCGCACGACGACGTGCTGGACCCCCAGTTGCTGGAGATCTTTCGCAACGAAGCCGAGTCGCATCTGACTACTCTGGTCAGCTTTCTCGCCGATTGCGCCCAACGTCTTCCGCAGCCAGTCACCGATGCGTTGCAGCGAGCGCTGCACACGTTGAAAGGCAGTGCGCACATGGCGGGCATCCTTCCTGTTGCGGAAATCGCCACGCCATTGGAAAAAATGGCCAAGGAATTCAAGGCCAATCTGGTTCAGATGGATCTCGCTGAAGCCGAATTGCTGCATGAAGCCGAGATGCTGTTGCGCACGGGCCTGGCCAATCTCGACCATGAGCCGCTCGCACCGATCGAAGGTGCTCCCGAGTTCCTGGAGAAGGTGCATGCGTTGCACCAGGCGAGATTAGTCGAAGCCGGTGCGCGTCAGCATAACGATGCCGGCGAGGTTCGCGACCCGAGCATGATCGCCCTGTTCCTCTCTGAAGGCATGGATATCCTGCTGGACGCGGAAGATCTGCTGCGCAGCTGGCGCGCGCATCCCGCCGAGCGCCAGGAACTTTCAGCGTTGCTACAAGAGCTTACGACGCTCGGACAAGGGGCCAAAATGGCCGACCTGCCGCAAATGGATGCGCTTTGCCAAGTGCTATTGCGGTTGTATGCGGTGGTTGAGGAAGGCCGATTGGCAGTCAGTGAGCGCTTCTTCGACGATGTCGAACAGGGCCACGAGGCGCTGGTAGGCATGATGGATCAGGTGGCTGCCGCGTTGCAGGTGAGTGAGCAGTCGGAGCTGGTGGCGCGCCTGGAAGCACTACTGGCCGAAGCTATTGATCCGCTGGCTTTGCAGCAGATAGCCGATTCGCAGCAGTTCGCCTTGACGGACAATGAGACCGCGACAGACTTGCCAGCCGAAGCCGAAGCCGAAGCCGAAGCCGAAGCCGAAGCCGAAGCCGAAGCCGAAGCCGAAGCCGAAGCCGAAGCCGAAGCCGAAGCCTGGCCTGTTGACCCTGTCGTACAAGCTGAAGAGCAGGAAGATCTCGATCATGAAATGGTCGAGATCTTTCTCGACGAAGCCGTCGATCTGATGGAAAGTGCCGGCCATGCGCTCGATCGTTGGCTCGCGGATCCGGCCAATCAGATGGCTCTTTCGGCGCTGCTGCGCGATCTGCATACCCTTAAGGGTGGTGCGCGGATGGCCGCCATTCGCCCGATCGGCGACTTGGCGCATGAGCTGGAATCACTTTACGAAGGCCTTTCGGACGGCCGCTACGTGCATTCGGCCGAACTGGCTGCGCTGTTGCATCGAAGCCACGATCATCTGGCGTTGCAGCTCGAGCAACTGCAACGCCAGCTGCCTATGAGTTGCGCAGACGTGTTGATCGAAGCGATGCGGGCCTTTCGCCAAGGTGTTCTACCTACCTTCGAAGTGACTGAGGTGGCCGCTGAGCACGTCGCGCAGGAAGACGACGCACCGGACGAGGACGAGACGCAAGCCGCGTGCATCGATACCGACACTGATGAAGTGGCCGATCTGCCGCTGGCCTCCGATCCTCTGGAGCTGCGGCCGATCGAGGGCGACGGCAGTCCTGTAGACGTCACCGACGATATCAGCGACGCAGACGTTGTCTTGGACGACGAACAGCTAAGCGACGATCAGGAGCTGGAAGCAATCGAGCTTCAATTGCCTGAAGCCGACGCAAGCATCGTATCTGCAGATGAAAGTCCGGCGGGCGTGCATGAAGTCATCGAAGAGCGCGACCCGGAGTTGGTCGAGATCTTTCTCGAGGAGGGGTTCGATCTCATCGAAAGTGCCGCCGGTGGTCTACAGCGGTGGATGACGGATGTCGACAACAGCTTCGAACTGGAAGCGCTGCAGCGAGATTTGCACACGCTCAAGGGCGGTGCGCGGATGGCGGACATTCGCGAGATCGGTGATCTGGCTCATGAGCTTGAATATCTGTACGAAGGGCTGTGTGCCGGTAACTACCGGGCAAGTCCAGAGCTGTTCGGACTTCTGCAGGCATGCCAGGATCGCCTTGCCGAGATGCTCGAGGCTGTTCGCGCTCGCCGCCCGGTGCCTTCGGGCGATGCGCTCATCGAGACGATTCGCCGATTTCGTAGCAACCCCGACGAACAGCTGAGCATTCCCAGCAGCGTTTCGCTCAAGGCTGCCCAGGAAGATGCGCAACAAGCGGCCGAAGACGAAATCCTCGATATTTTCGTTGAGGAAGCAGATGAGCTACTGGAAGAAATGGAGTCTGCCCTTACCCGCTGGGATGCTGGGCGCGAAGACGCTGCGCCATTGACCGACGTGCTTCGTGTTCTGCACACACTGAAGGGCGGGGCGCGGCTTGCCGGGCAGAGCGCATTGGGCAACCTTGCGCATGACCTTGAGCAGCGCCTCAGCGAAGCGCAGCAGCAGGGTGCGCCATGGCCGGAAAGCCTGTTTCTCGATGTTCAGCAGGGCCACGATGCGCTGCTAAAGGATATCGAGCAGTTACGTGCGGGGCTGGCGGCGGATGGAGGCGGCGAGGCGCAATCGGCGTCGGCAGAACATGAGCAGAACTCGGCGAGCGAGCCGCTGACGTTGGCGCAGCCGATTATCGCAGCCAGTATCCAGCCAGCCCAAAGTGCCAGTCCGGCCAAGGTACTACCTTTCATTCGGCGTGCGCAGCTAGCCGCACAGGAAGCAGCCTCGCGGCGAGCGCCGCAGGAGTTGGTCAAGGTGCCGGCCGAGCTTCTGGAAGGCTTGGTCAACCTGGCCGGTGAGACATCGATCTTCCGTGGTCGTGTTGAGCAACAGGTCAGTGATGTGGGCTTCACCCTGGGCGAGATGGAAGCGACCATCGAGCGTGTTCGCGACCAGCTACGCCGGCTGGATACCGAAACTCAGGCGCAGATTCTCAGCCGCTACCAGGCCGAGGCCGAGCGCGCCGGTTACGACGATTTCGATCCGTTGGAAATGGACCGCCATTCCCAGCTGCAACAGCTTTCCCGCGCACTGTTCGAGTCGGCTTCCGACTTGCTCGATCTGAAGGAAACACTGGCGGCGCGCAACCGTGATGCTGAAACTCTGTTGTTGCAACAGGCGCGGGTGAATACCGAGCTTCAGGAAGGCCTCATGCGCACCCGCATGGTTCCCTTCGAGCGCCTGGTTCCACGCCTGCGTCGTATCGTTCGGCAGGTCGCCGGCGAACTGGGCAAGCAGGTCGAGTTCATGGTCGGTAATGCCACTGGCGAGATGGATCGTAGCGTCCTCGAGCGAATCGTCTCGCCGCTGGAGCACATGCTGCGCAACGCGGTCGACCATGGCATCGAGTCTGGTGACCGGCGCCGGGCTGCTGGCAAGCCCGAGCAAGGGCACATCCGCCTGGATCTGGCTCGTGAAGGTGGCGACATCGTGCTGACGCTGGCGGACGACGGCGGCGGCATCAATCTGGACGCGGTTCGGCGCAAGGCGATAGAGCGTGGTTTGATGTCGGCCGATAGCAATCTGTCCGAGCACGAAATCCTGCAGTTCATCCTGGAAGCCGGCTTCTCCACGGCCGAGCGCGTTACTCAGATCTCAGGGCGTGGCGTCGGGATGGATGTGGTGCACTCGGAGGTCAAGCAGCTTGGTGGTTCGATGAGCATCGAATCGACGCTTGGTCAGGGGACACGCTTTCTAATCCGCCTACCGTTCACGGTATCGGTCAACCGCGCACTGATGGTCTATTCCGGCGAGGACCTGTACGCAATCCCGTTGAACACCATCGAAGGTATCGTGCGGGTTTCGCCGTACGAACTGGAAGCTTACTACCAGCCGGATGCGCCTCGTTTCGAGTATGCGGGGCAAGCCTACGAGCTACGTTACCTGGGCGACCTGCTGAGCAATGGTCAGAAGCCAAAGCTGGTGGGGCAGAGCCTGCCTTTGCCGGTGATCCTGGTGCGCTCGAAAGAGCATAGCGTTGCGGTGCAGGTCGACAGCCTTGCAGGTTCGCGCGAAATCGTGGTGAAAAGCCTTGGTCTGCAATTTGCGGGTGTGCACGGCATTTCGGGCGCGACCATTCTCGGCGATGGCCGGGTGGTGGTGATTCTGGATCTGCTGGCGACTATCCGTGTGCTGCACGCGCATCAGCTCACCCAGCTGCAGCAGCCGCGACTGATCGATCAGGGTCTGGAACCTGTGGAGGCGGAAAGCGATCGGCCGAAGTTGGTCATGGTAGTCGACGATTCGGTCACCGTACGCAAGGTCACCAGCCGCCTGCTGGAGCGCAACGGTATGAACGTCCTCACCGCGAAGGACGGGGTGGATGCCATTACCCAGCTGCAGGAACGCAAACCAGACATCATGCTGCTGGATATCGAGATGCCGCGCATGGACGGCTTCGAGGTGGCCACGCTGGTGCGACACGACGAGCGCCTGAAGGACCTGCCTATCATCATGATCACCTCGCGGACCGGTGAGAAGCACCGCGATCGCGCGCTGACCATCGGCGTCAACGAGTACCTGGGCAAGCCGTATCAGGAGTCCGTGCTGCTTGAGGCCATTCAGCGACTGGTTCACGCCGATGTCTGAAGTCCTGTCCGCACGCATCGCGGTTCTCGCCGATACCTCGCTGCAGCGCCATGTGCTGCAGCAAGCCCTGACCGGCAGTGGCTATCAGGTGGTGTTGAACAATGATCCGGCGCGCCTTGAGCCCGCTGATCTCGATAATACCGAGGCCGATCTATGGCTGGTCGATCTTGCCCAGACCGAAGATTCGCCGCTCGTGGATGCCTTGCTCGAAAGGGATACTACTCGGGTACTGTTCGGTGAAGGACGTGCGCCGGAGCGACATTCGGAGTTCTACCCGCGCTGGGAACGTAGCCTCTTCAGCAAGCTCAAGCGCCTCGTGGGCGATCCATCGCGCGCCGTGGGGCCGCGCCTGCAGGTGCTGCAGGGTGAAGGTCAGCGTCCCGAGCGACTGACATTGCCGGCGGTGCTGGCCGACAGCGCGCTGGTTGCCGGCGAGCCGGCAACCCAGGTGTGGCTGCTGGCTGCTTCGCTGGGCGGCCCTGAGGCTGTAAAGGCGTTTCTGGATGCCCTGCCCGGTGGCCTGCCGATTGGTTTTATCTATGCGCAACACATCGAGGCCAGCTTCGAGTCGGCGTTATCCCAGGCCGTTGGCCGACATAGCCAGTGGCAGGTTCAGCAGGTTCGACCTGGGGAGCCGGTGCGCTGTGGTGAAGTGGTTATCGCGCCGATCGGCGAGGAATTGGGGTTTGAGGCCGACGGTAGTACGCGGCTCAATGGCCGCTGCTGGCCTGAGCCTTACAGCCCTTCGATCGACCAGATGATGCTGAATCTGGCTCAGCAGTTTGGCGAGCGTTGCGGCGTGATCGCTTTCAGCGGAATGGGCAGCGATGGCAGTGCCGCGGCTGCTTACATGCTGCGCCAGGGCGGTAAGGTCTGGACGCAGCGCGCCGATTCCTGTGCATGTTCCAGCATGCCGGACAATCTTCGCGAAGGTGGCTATAGCTCATACAGCGGTGATCCGCGCGAACTGGCACAGGCACTGGTCAATCATTTGGTGAATCAGACCGGCACTTCTGCCAGGTCGTTTCTACGGGAAAACTCATGAGTCAGATGGTCGTTTCTCAGGATGCACAGAGCAGCCTCACTGGGCTACTGATGCCGCTTGCTGATCGCATGTTGTTGATGCCTAACGTCGCGGTTGCCGAGCTGATACCTTATCGCGCGCCACAGGCGGTGCAGGGGATGCCGGCGTGGTTTCTCGGGCAAGTGCAGTGGCGTGATCTGAGCCTGCCGCTGCTGTCGTTCGAGGCGGCCTCCAGTGGCCAGGCGCAGCCGGTGAGCAGCACGGCCCGGGTGGCCGTACTCAACGCGGTCGGCGGGCGCGATCACGTCAAGTTCATCGCGCTGCTCGTACAAGGTATTCCGCACTCGATCAAGGTCGATGCAAGCCTCGCTCGCGCGGATGTTGCGCTCGCTCCCTTGGAGCTGGACGCAGTCAACCTGGGTGATGTGCAGGCCCGAATTCCCGACCTGATCGGCCTGGAGCAGAAGCTCGCCGATGCTGGCCTGATCTGACCAACCTGTTGCCGACCCGCCTTTAGAAATCGCCCCAGAGCTGCTGCGCCACGCTCAAGGCCACCACCGGTGCGGTCTCGGTGCGCAGCACTCGCGGTCCGAGTCTCGCAGGCTGGAACCCCTGTTCGGCGGCCTGCCCGACTTCACCTTCGCTCAAACCTCCTTCAGGGCCGATTAGAAAGGCCAGCGTCTGCGGCTTCGCGTGGCTCACCAGCGGCTCGGCCACTGGGTGCAGCACCAGCTTCAGATCTGCTTCTAAGGTCAGCCAGTCACGCAGGCTGACCGGTGCGTGGATGAGCGGCAGCACCGATCGTCCGCATTGCTCGCAGGCGCTGATCGCGATCTGGCGCCAGTGGGCCAGGCGTTTATCGGCCCGCTCGTCGTTGAGGCGAACCTCGCAACGCTCGCTGACGATAGGCGTGATCTGCGTTACGCCGAGCTCAGTGGCTTTCTGGATTGCCCAGTCCATCCGTTCGCCGCGGGACAAACCCTGTCCGAGGTGGATTTGCAGCGGAGACTCCGGTATCCCCATAACCCGTTCGTGAAGTTCGACTGTGACGGTTTTCTTTCCGACTTCAGCCAGCGCACCGCGAAACTCCGCGCCGCTGCCATCGAACAGTTGAACCGCACTGCCGGGCGAAAGCCGCAATACTCGACTGATGTAGTGTGCGGAGGCTTCCGGCAGTGAGTGATGGCCGAGGGAAAGAGGGGCGTCGATGAAGAAGCGGGATAGGCGCATAGGGACAGCTGCTGGCGGCAAGTGGAAGCAGCAAGTTTAAAGCATCGGCCGCCAACCTCGCAGGCGGCCTCGCTTCGAGCCTGCGGCTGGCATCAGCCCGGATCTCTGAACCCTGGATAAAGCCCGGTCGGAACGGATATCTGGCTGGTCTCTCGTGTGGCGATATCGATGCCTTCGGTGGCCACTGCGGCGAGAAAGTCGATCTGCTCTTCAGTGATGCAATACGGCGGCAAGAAATACACCACGCTGCCGAGCGGCCGCAGCAGGGCGCCGCGCTCCAGGGCATGCTGGTAGACCTTCAGGCCACGCCGCTCCTGCCATGGATATGGGGCGCGAGAGGTCTTGTCCTGAACCATTTCTATGGCCAGCGCCATGCCGGTCTGGCGGACCTCGGCAACGTTCGGATGGTCGGCCAGGTGTGCGGTGGCGCTAGCCATGCGGGCGGCCAATGGCTTGTTGGCCTCAATGACATTGTCTTCGGCGAAGATATCCAGTGTGGCCAGAGCCGCGGCACATGCCAGCGGGTTGCCGGTGTAGGTGTGCGAGTGGAGGAATGCGCGCAGTGTGGAATAGTCGTCGTAGAACGCCTGGTACATCCGGTTGGTGGTGAGCACCGCAGCCATCGGTAGATAGCCGCCGGTCAGGGCTTTTGACAGACAGAGGAAGTCAGGCGTGATGCCCGCCTGCTCACAGGCGAACATTGTGCCGGTGCGGCCGAAGCCGACGGCGATCTCGTCATGGATGAGATGCACCTCGTAGCGGTCGCTGGCTTCGCGCAGCAGCTTGAGGTAGATCGGATGATACATGCGCATGCCGCCGGCACCCTGGATCAAAGGCTCGACGATGACCGCGGCGATGTCCTGATGATGCTCGGCAAGCGTCTGCTCCATGTGCGCAAACATCTGCCGGGAGTGCTCCTCCCAGCTGACACCCTCAGGACGCAGATAGCAATCCGGACTCGGTACCTTGAAGGTATCCAGCAGCATGGGCTTGTAGGTATCGGTGAAGAGTGCGACATCGCCCACCGACATCGCAGCAACGGTTTCGCCGTGATAGCTGTTGGTCAGGGTGACGAATCGCTGCTTCTGCCCACGGCCGCTGTTACGCCAATAGTGGAAGCTCATCTTCAGCGCCACTTCGATACCGGTCGAACCGTTGTCGGTGTAGAACACCCGGTCCAGCCCGGCCGGCGTCAGCGCGACAAGCCGCTCGGACAGCTCGATCACTGGCTGGTGACTGAAGCCTGCGAGCATCACGTGCTCAAGCTGATCGACCTGATCCTTGATGCGTTGATTGATACGTGGATTGGCATGACCAAACACGTTGACCCACCAAGAGCTGACGGCGTCCAGGTAGCGCTTGCCGTCAAAGTCTTCCAGCCACACGCCATCGCCTCGGCGAATGGGGATCAGCGGCAGCTGTTCGTGATCTTTCATCTGAGTGCAGGGGTGCCAGAGTACGGCAAGGTCGCGTTGCATCCAGCTGTCGTTCAGGCTCATCGTTGGTCCTCCGCGGTGAGTCGCGCAGCCTAGCAGATGCAGGCCTGATGGCGCGGAAACGAGAGCAGCTATCGAATAGGTCGATAAGTCACAGCGAAAAAATGCACTCTATTGCGATAAGTTACCGGCTAGGCTTCTAGCCCTCGGAAAGTGAAGGAAGATTCGATGCAGTGGCGTAACTCCCCCACCAACTACGGTCTGACCAGCATTGCGTTGCACTGGCTGGTCGCCCTCGCCGTGTTCGGCCTTTTCGGTCTGGGCTTCTGGATGGTGGGGCTGACCTACTACAGCAGTTGGTATCGCACCGCGCCGGATTTGCACAAGAGTATCGGCGTCATGCTGTTCATGGTCATGGTGCTGCGCGTTCTCTGGCGTTTCGTGAGTCCTGCCCCGGCACCATTGGCGAGCCAGGGGCGACTGACGCAGCGGGCGGCGAAGCTCGGTCATGGTTTTTTGTATCTCGGCCTGTTCGTGGTGATGCTCTCCGGCTATCTGATCTCCACCGCCGATGGCCGGCCGATCACCGTATTCGGCTTGTTCGACGTGCCTGCGCTGATCACGACCATACCCGATCAGGCTGATCGCGCCGGACTGATTCATGAATATGCAGCCTGGGCGTTGGTGATCTTCGCGGTCGTACACGCCTGTGCTGCGCTCAAGCACCATTTTATCGACCGCGATGCGACACTCAAACGCATGCTCGGTCGTAATGCCGGTTAATCATCACTCGATAGGAGAATCATCAATGCTCAAGAAAACGCTCGCCGCACTGGTCCTCGGCTCTGCGCTGGCCAGTAGTCCGGTATTCGCTGCCGACTACGCCATCGACAAGCAAGGCCAGCACGCCTTCGTCAATTTCAAGATCAGCCATCTGGGTTACAGCTGGCTGTGGGGGACATTCAAGGACTTTGACGGTGGCTTCAGCTTCGATGCAGCCAAGCCGGAAGAGAGCAAGGTCAACGTTACGCTGAAGACTGCCAGCGTTGACACTAACCACGCCGAGCGCGACAAGCATTTGCGTAGTGACGATTTCCTCAATGTCGCCAAGCACCCGACCGCGACCTTTGAGTCGACCTCGGTGAAGTCCACCGGCGACGGCACTGCTGACATCAGCGGTAACCTGACCCTCAACGGCGTGACCAAGCCGGTGGTGATCGCCGCCAAGTTCATCGGCGAAGGCAAAGACCCGTGGGGCGGCTACCGCGCCGGTTTCGAAGGCAGCACGACTCTGACCCTCAAGGACTTCGACATCAAGATGGACCTGGGCCCAGCTTCGCAGACGGTCGACCTGATCATCTCGGTCGAAGGTGTGCGTAAGTAAGCGCTTCGTAGCGAATGATGAACGCCGGCAGCTTGCCGGCGTTCTGCATTGCGAGGGTGCTTCCGGAGTCTTTTCGTGAGGCGATGGTGTGTCGAGCCCGTCTATGGCGCACGTTTCGCAACACTTAAAAGGAAAGCGGCAAGTCTTGGCGGTTTACAGACAGTCATGGATGTAAGTATATTTCGGTCCACTCTGCGCTCCGTCTCTGCGGTGCGCTGTTGCTCATTCCCGCCTGCCAGGTTTTCAAGAGGTCTATCCATGTCAATCAAGTCAGCCAATGCTGCCCTGATGTCCGTTTTCGCCATGGCTGTTTTCCTGGCTGGTTGCCAGGAAGAAGCGGCGCCCCCTGCGCAGCAGAAACCCCAGGTGGGCGTCGTGACCCTGCAGGCAGAGCCGTTCGCGGTGACCACCGATCTTCCGGGACGTACGAGCGCCTACCGCATCGCCGAAGTGCGGCCGCAGGTCAACGGCATCATCCAGAAACGCCTCTTCACCGAGGGCAGTGACGTCAAGGCCGGGCAGCAGCTGTACCAGATCGATGCCTCGGTATACGAAGCCACGCTCAAGAGTGCCCAGGCCAGTCTTGCCTCGAGCAAGTCGCTGGCAGACCGCTACGCCGACCTGGTCAAGGATCAGGCGGTCAGCAAACAGGCTTACGACGAGGCGCGTGCCGCCAGCCTGCAGGCCGAGGCGGAGTTGGAGCGTGCGCGTATCGATGTGCGTTACACCAAGGTGCTGGCGCCCATTTCCGGTCGCATCGGCCGCTCGGCTGTAACCGAGGGCGCGCTGGTCAGCAATGGTCAGGCGCAGGAGCTGGCAACTATCCAGCAACTCGACCCGATCTATGTGGACGTGACACAGCCCGCTCGCGATTTGCTTGCGCTGCGCCGTGATCTGGCTGAAGGACGTCTGCAGAAGGCCGGTGAGAACGCTGCCAAGGTGACCCTGATGCTCGAAGACGGTAGCGACTACGGTCATGAAGGCAAGCTCGAGTTCAGCGAAGTGACGGTGGATCCCGGCACTGGCTCGGTGACGCTGCGAGCGGTATTCCCCAACCCTGACAAGGTTCTGCTGCCTGGCATGTTTGTGCATGCCCAACTGGTCGCAGGCATGAAAAGCGAGGCGATCCTGGTGCCTCAGCAGGGCGTGACGCGAAACGCCAAAGGCGAACCGACGGCGATGGTGGTCAATGCCGAGAACAAAGTGGAGCTGCGTCAGATCAAGACCGAGCGTGCCGTGGGCAATCGCTGGCTGGTCGGTGACGGCCTGCAGCCGGGCGACCGCGTGATCACCGAGGGGCTGCAGTTCATCCAGCCGGGGATTGAGGTCGAGGTGTCCTCGGCGACAAATGTCGATAATCGCGGTGGGGTGTCTGCACAGCCCCAAGGCCAAGAAGGCTGAGGGGTTTTTAGTCCATGTCCAACTTCTTTATCGACCGGCCGATTTTCGCCTGGGTGATCGCCCTGGTGATCATGCTTGCCGGCGGCCTGTCTATCCTCAAATTGCCGGTCAACCAGTATCCGAGCATCGCCGCGCCCGCCGTCGGTATCTCAGTGAGCTACCCAGGCGCGTCTGCACAGACCGTGCAGGACACCGTGGTGCAGGTCATCGAACAACAGCTCAACGGTATCGATGGCTTGCGCTACATCAGTTCGTCGAGCAACTCCGACGGCAGCATGGAAATCACCGTGACCTTCGATCAGGGCACCAACCCTGATATCGCGCAGGTCCAGGTACAGAACAAGTTGCAGCTAGCGACGCCTCTATTGCCGCAGGAGGTTCAGCAGCAGGGTATCCGTGTCACCAAGGCCGTACGCAACTTCCTCGTCGTTATCGGCCTGGTATCTACCGACGGTAGCCTGGACCAGCGCGATCTCGCCAACTACATCGTCGCCAACATGCAGGACCCGATCTCCCGTACCAAGGGCGTGGGCGATTTCCAGGTGTTCGGTGCCCAGTATGCGATGCGCATCTGGCTCGATCCGGCGAAGCTGAACAACTTCAGCCTGACGCCGGTGGATGTCAGTTCGGCGATTCAGGCACAGAACGTGCAGATATCCTCCGGTCAGCTCGGCGGTCTGCCGGCCCTTCCGGGGCAACAGCTTAACGCCACTGTGATTGGCAAGACGCGCCTGCAGACCCCGGAGCAGTTCCGCAACATCCTGCTCAAGGTCAACAGCGATGGATCTCAGGTACGCCTGGGCGACGTTGCCAGGGTCGAGCTGGGCGGCGAAAGCTATGCCGTCAGCGCCCACTTCAATGGCAAGCCTGCGGCCGGTCTCGCGCTGAAGCTGGCCACCGGGGCCAACGCGCTGGATACCGTTGAGGGTGTACGCAAGACTATCGAAGAGCTCAAGCCGTTCTTCCCGCCGGGTGTCGAGGTGGTCTATCCATACGACACCACCCCGGTCATCTCCGCTTCCATTACTGGGGTGATGCACACGCTGTTCGAGGCGTTCGTGCTTGTATTCCTGGTGATGTACCTGTTTCTGCAGAACTTCCGCGCCACGCTGATACCGACGCTCGCTGTGCCGGTCGTCCTGCTGGGCACCTTCGGCGTGCTGGCGGTGTTCGGCTTCAGCATCAACACGTTGACCATGTTCGCCATGATTCTGGCAATCGGTCTGCTGGTGGACGATGCCATCGTGGTGGTGGAAAACGTCGAGCGGGTGATGCGTGAAGAGGGCCTCTCGCCGCTGGAAGCGACACGCAAGTCCATGGGCCAGATCCAAGGGGCGCTTATTGGCATCGGCGTGGTGCTCTCCGCGGTGCTACTGCCGATGGCCTTTTTCGGCGGTTCGACAGGGGTCATCTACAGGCAGTTTTCCATCACCATTGTATCGGCGATGGTGCTCTCGGTACTGATGGCACTGATCTTCACGCCAGCGCTGTGCGCCACATTGCTGAAGCCGATCGACAAGGGCGACCATCACGAGAAACGCGGTTTCTTCGGCTGGTTCAATCGCTCCTTCGAGCGCAGCGTCAATGGATATGAGCGTGGTGTAAAAGCCGTCCTCAGGCGCAAGGCACCGTTCCTTCTGCTCTATGTGCTGATCGTCGGTGTCATGGTCGTCCTGTTCGGCCGAATCCCCAGCGCGTTCCTGCCGGAAGAGGACCAGGGCGTGTTGTTCGCTCAGGTAATGACCCCGTCGGGCTCGACGGCCGAGCGAACTCAGCAGAGCATCGATGCCATGCGTAGCTATCTGCTGGAGGAAGAGGGCGACATCGTGCGCTCGGTATTTACCGTGACTGGATTCAGCTTTGCCGGTCGTGGTCAGAGTTCGGGTATCGCCTTCATTGGTCTCAAGCCCTGGAGCGAGCGAACCAACAAGGAAGACAGCGTGTTCGCGCTGGCCGAACGGGCGCAGCAGCACTTCGCCAGCTTCCGTGATGCTCAGGTATTCGCTTTCGCGCCGCCGGCGGTCATGGAGCTGGGCAACGCCACCGGTTTCAATCTGTACCTGCAGGATAGAGCCGGGGTGGGCCAGGAGGTGCTGCAGCAGGCGCGTGACCAGTTCATGCAGTTGGCCAGTCAGAGCCCGGTGTTGACCCGGGTACGGCCAAACACGCTGCGTGACGAGCCGCAGTATCAGGTGTTGATCGACGACGAAAAGGCGCGCGTGCTGGGCGTTCCGCTAGCGGATATAAACAGTACGTTATCGATTGCCTGGGGTGGCCGTTACGTCAATGACTTCATCGACCGCGGTCGAGTCAAGAAGGTGTATCTGCAGGGCGTCTCCAGTGCCCGTATGAGCCCCGAAGATCTGCAGAAGTGGTACGTGCGCAACGACGCTGGGGAAATGGTGCCCTTCAGCGCCTTCGCGACCGGTGAGTGGACATACGGCTCACCCAAGCTTTCCCGCTACAACGGGGTCAGCGCGATCGAAATGCTCGGCGAGCCGGCCCCCGGCTACAGCTCGGGTGATGCGATGGCCGAGGTCGAGCGCATTGCCGCTCAGCTGCCGCCTGGGGTGGGTTACTCCTGGACTGGACAGTCCTACGAGGAACGTCTGGCGGGCTCGCAGACCCTTGCGTTGTATGCCCTGTCGCTACTGGTGGTTTTCCTCTGTTTGGCGGCGTTGTACGAGAGCTGGTCGATACCGTTCTCGGTCATGCTGGTCGTACCGCTGGGCATCGTCGGCGCGCTTGCCTTTACGCTGCTGCGCGGCCTTTCCAACGAGGTGTTCTTCCAGGTGGGCCTGGTCACTACCATTGGTCTGTCGGCGCGTAACGCGATCCTTATCGTGGAGTTCGCCAAGGCGCTGCACGAGCAGGGTATGAGCCATGTCGATGCGGCATTGCAGGCATGTCGCATGCGTCTGCGGCCGATCATCATGACGTCGCTGGCGTTCATTCTCGGGGTGGTGCCGCTGGCGCTTGCTTCCGGGGCTGGCGCGGGCAGTAAGCACGCCATCGGTACTGGCGTGATCGGCGGGATGATCTCCGCTGCGGTGCTGGCGATTTTCTGGATTCCGTTGTTCTACGTGATGATCTGCACAATCTTCGACCGCACGAAGCCCGCCAACGAAGGTGTGAAGGAGGACTCGCTGTGAACAAGTCTCTGTTGAGTCTGGCGCTCATGACGGCGCTCACCGGCTGCTCGCTGATACCCGATTACCAGCGCCCGGATGCGCCGGTTGCCGGCGACTGGCCGCAAGGTGAGGCTTATCCGCAGGCTGCCGTGCAAACGTCTGACCAGGCGCTTGGCTGGCGTGAGTTCTTCCGTGATCCGGCTCTGCAGCAACTGATCGAGGTTGCGTTGGAGAACAACCGCGATATGCGCGTTGCGGCGCTAAACGTCGACGCCTATCGCGCGCTTTATCGTATCCAGCGCGCAGATTTGCTGCCGGCAGTGAGCGCCGATGGCGCCGGCACGCGTAGCCGCACGCCGGGAGACCTGAGCATGAGCGGTGAGCCTGCGATCAGCAGCCAGTACAGCGCGACCTTTGGTGTTTCCTGGGAGCTCGATCTGTTCGGCCGGCTGCGCAGCCTTCGCGACCAGGCATTGGAGGAGTACTTCGCCAGCGAGGCCGCGCAGCGCAGTACCCAGATCAGCCTTATCGCCAGTGTCGCCAACGCCTGGCTTACGCTACAGGCTGATCAGGCATTGCTGCAGGTCACACGCGATACGCTCAAGACCTATGAAGAGAGCTTCGGCCTGACCCAGCGCAGCTTCGATGTCGGAGTCGCGTCGGCACTGGAGCTGCGTCAGGCGCGTAGCGCGGTAGACAGCGCACGGGTCAGCATTGAACAGTACACGCGTCTGGTTGCACAGGATCGTAACGCACTGACGCTGCTGCTGGGTCAGAATCTGCCGGCTGGCTTGCCCTCGGGTGACGGCCTGGAGCGCACCCAGCTTGCAGCGCTGCCGGTCGGTTTGCCGTCGGATCTGCTCCAGCAGCGGCCGGACATCCTTCAGGCGGAGTTTCAGCTCAGGGCTGTCAATGCCAGCATCGGAGCTGCGCGCGCCGCCTTCTTCCCGCGTATCAGCCTGACCGGCGCGGCGGGCACCGCGAGCAGAGAACTGTCCGGCCTGTTCGATGGAGGCTCTGGCTACTGGAGTTTTTCGCCGAGCATCAGCGTGCCGATCTTCAACGCCGGCCAGCTGCGGGCGAATGTGGATTACGCGCAGATCAGCAAGAACATCCAGGTTGCGCAGTACGAAAAGGCGATCCAAACGGCTTTCCGCGAAGTGGCCGATGGGCTGGCGGCCCAAGCCACTTATACGCGCCAGGTGCAGGCGCAACGCGACCTGCTGGAAACCAGCGAGGACTACTACAACCTTGCCGAGCGACGCTATCGCACCGGCGTAGACAGCTATCTGACCTTGCTCGATGCCCAGCGCCAGCTGTTCAGCGTGCAACAACAGCTGATCAGCGATCGGCTTGCGCAGATGGCCAGCGAGGTCAATCTGTTCAAGGCGCTAGGTGGTGGCTGGCAGGAAACTGCTCAGGTGCGGCCGGCGGAGGGCTGAGTGGCAACAGGGTGATGAAGCGGGGCTTGCTTGACGCCTATCTTCGCAGAAACGCAGAAACGCAGAAACGCAGAAACGCAGAAACGAAAACGCCGCCCATTGGGCGGCGTTTTTGTGTGTGGCTTACGCTTCGCGGTTACGCGTCAGCAGTGCTGGCTTCTCGCCGCGCGGGCGAGTCGGTAACTGCTCGAGCTGGTCAAGGCTAGGCAGGCGATCGATCTTCGATTCCTTGTGGATGATCACCGGCTGCTTCTCGCGAGGTTTGGCCGCTTCCTGACGAGACGCCACTGGCTCGTCGATCCGCCGGCTTTCACTCTTGCGCCGCGGCTGGCCGTTGCGTGGCTGACCACTGCGTGCTGCCGGACCCTGGCCGGGGCGCTTGCCCTTGCCTGCTGCGGGCGCGCTGGCACCGCTTGTGCCGCCTGTACCTGTTCGTGCAGCACCCGCTGCGCGTGGAGCGCTGCCTGGCTGAGCAGGAGCGCCGGGGCGGCGGCCGCGGTTCTGCTTGTTCTGATATGGGCTGACGTAATCGACCCGATTGCCGAAGTTGTCCACTTCGTCATCGCGGAACTCGTCAGGAGCGCGATCCGGCGGCAGCTGAGGCGGACGGACAACAGCTTGTGCTTCGCTGCTGGCGCCCTCGCGCGTAGGCTTGCGGGCCTTGCTTTGGCTGCGACGGTTGCGCTCCTTTTGCTCGGCGCCTTTTTCGGCAGGCTTGCTACGTTCGCCGCGGGGCTTGCCCTCTCCGCGCTGGGGGCGTGGCTGGCGCGGTTCGCGCACTTCGGGCTTTTCGGCCTCGATGGCACTGGCGTCAAAGCCCATCAGGTCGCCTTCGGGAATGCGCTGCTTGGTCATCCGTTCGATGCCCTTGAGCAGCTTCTCCTCGTCTGGCGCGACCAGCGAGATGGCTTCACCGCTGCGTCCGGCACGACCGGTACGGCCGATGCGGTGCACGTAGTCTTCCTCGACGTTGGGCAGCTCGAAGTTGACCACATGGGGCAGCTGATCGATATCCAGGCCACGGGCGGCAATATCGGTGGCGACCAGGATGCGCACCTGGTTGGCCTTGAAGTCGGCCAGAGCCTTGGTACGGGCGTTCTGGCTCTTGTTGCCATGAATCGCGGCAGCCGGCAGACCGTGCTTTTCCAGATATTCGGCCAGACGGTTGGCGCCGTGCTTGGTGCGGGTGAAGACCAGCACCTGCTCCCAGGCACCCTGGGTAATCAGGTGGGCGAGCAGGGCACGCTTGTGGCTGGCAGCCACGCGGAACATGCGCTGCTCGATTCGCTCGACGGTGGTGTTCGGCGGCGTGACCTCGATGCGCTCGGGGTTGTGCAGCAGCTTGCCGGCGAGATCGGTGATGTCCTTGGAGAAGGTGGCCGAGAACAGCAGGTTCTGGCGCTTGGCTGGCAGCTTGGCCAGGACCTTCTTGACGTCATGGATGAAGCCCATGTCCAGCATGCGGTCAGCTTCGTCGAGGACGAGGATTTCCACATGCGACAGGTCGATTGCCTTCTGATTGGTCAGGTCGAGCAAGCGACCGGGGCAGGCGACAAGCACGTCGAGACCCTTGGCTACTGCCTGGATCTGCGGGTTCATGCCAACACCACCGAAGATGCAGGTGCTCTTCAGGGGCAAGTCACGGGCATAGACCTTGAAGCTCTCGTGGACCTGAGCGGCGAGCTCGCGGGTCGGCGTCAGGACCAGTACGCGCGGCTGTTTCGGACCGTAGCGATGGTCACGGTCCGGGTGACCACCCGGGAACAGCAATTCAAGTACCGGCAGGGCGAAACCGCCCGTCTTTCCGGTTCCGGTCTGAGCGGCGACCATCAGGTCACGGCCTTGCAACACGGCGGGAATTGCCCGCTGTTGCACGGGGGTAGGCTGGGTGTAACCGGCGGCCTCGACGGCACCGGCCAAAGCCTCGGAGAGACCGAGGGAAGCAAAGGACATGAGTAATCCTGTCTTGTTAGGGCGAGGCCCTGGGATGATCATGCCTGGCTTGAATCGCGACTGGCGTGCGATCCCGTCCGGTCCTGCCGCAGATATGGTAGCGGCATCCGGGCGTAAGCCTGGCGGAAGCGCGGAGTATAACAGAGCCTGTTAACACCGCATTGCTCTGACAGTGTCGCAGGTCACGGGTTCATTAGCCAGCCCCGCATTTCTGCGGAGCAGGTTGAGTCCGACTCAGCGCGACAGCTTGAGGTTATTCCAGACTGCCAGGCTCGGCTCGGCCTGGTTCAGTGTGTAGAAGTGCAGGCCTGGCGCACCGCCGGCCAGCAGCTTCTCGCACATCTCGCTGATGACCTGCTCGCCGAAGGCCTGGATGCTCTGGATGTCGTCGCCGTAGGCTTCGAGCTGCTTGCGCACCCAGCGCGGAATCTCCGCGCCGCAGGCGTCGGAGAACCGTGCCAGCTTGCTGTAGTTGGTGATTGGCATGATGCCTGGCACCACTGGCGTTTCTACGCCGAGCTTGCGTACGCGCTCGACGAAGTAGAAGTAGCAGTCGGCATTGAAGAAATACTGGGTAATAGCGCTGTCGGCGCCAGCCTTGGCCTTGCGCACGAAGTTGGCCAGATCATCCTCGAAATTGCGTGCCTGCGGATGCATCTCCGGGTAGGCAGCGATTTCGATGTGGAAGTGATCCCCGGTTTCGCTGCGGATGAATTCCACCAGCTCATTGGCGTAGCGCAGCTCGCCGCTGGCCATACCCATACCAGAGGGCAGATCGCCCCGCAGCGCAACGATGCGCTGGATGCCTGCCTCCTTGTAGAGGTTCAGCAGCTCGCGCAGATCAGCCTTGGTGTCGCCGACGCAGGACAGATGCGGCGCGGTCGGCACTTTCACTTCGCCGTCGAGCTGCAGCACGGTGTTTAGCGTGCGGTCACGGGTCGACCCGCCGGCACCGTAGGTGCAGGAAAAGAAATCAGGTTGGTAACCTGCCAATTGGCGGGCCACGTTCAGCAGTTTTTCATGCCCGGCTTCGGTCTTTGTAGGGAAGAACTCGAAGCTGATGGAGGGGCGGGAAGTCGTCATCTAAAGATTCCTTAGCTGCCAAGCCGCAAGCTACAGGCCTCAAGCGGGCACGAAGCGGCTTGCGACCTGTAGCGTGCAGTTTGAGCTGCTTCTTAGTAGCGGTAGCTGTCCGGCTTGAACGGGCCTTCGACGGTCACGCCGATGTATTCCGCCTGCTTGGTGGTCAGCTGGGTGACCACGCCACCAAAGCCCTTGACCATCTCCAGCGCTACTTCCTCGTCGAGCTTCTTCGGCAGCACCATGACGGTGACGTTCTTGCTCTTCTCGGCAACCGGCAGGTCGGCAAACTTCTCGTTGTAGAGATGGATCTGCGCCAGCACCTGATTGGCGAAGGAGCCGTCCATGATGCGGCTCGGGTGGCCGGTGGCGTTGCCCAGGTTCACCAGGCGCCCTTCGGCCAGCAGGATCAGGTAGTCGTCGTTGGTCGGGTCGACGGTCTTGCCGGTGCGGTGGATCTTGTGCACCTGCGGCTTGACCTCTTCCCAGCCCCAGTTGGCGCGCATGAAGGCGGTGTCTATCTCGTTGTCGAAGTGGCCGATGTTGCACACCACGGCGCGCTTCTTCAGGGCCTTGAGCATGCCGGCGTCGCAGACGTTGACGTTACCGGTGGTGGTGACGATCAGGTCGATCTTGCCCAGCAGGGCGGCGTCGACGCTGGCTTCGGTACCATCGTTGATGCCGTCCTTGTAGGGGGAGACCAGCTCGAAGCCGTCCATGCAAGCCTGCATGGCGCAGATCGGATCGACTTCCGAAATCTTGACGATCATGCCTTCCTGGCGCAACGACTGAGCCGAGCCCTTGCCGACGTCGCCGTAACCGACGACCAGCGCCTGCTTGCCCGACAGCAGATGGTCGGTGGCGCGCTTGATGGCGTCGTTGAGGCTGTGGCGGCAGCCGTACTTATTGTCGTTCTTGCTCTTGGTGACCGAGTCGTTGACGTTGATCGCCGGGATCTTCAGCGTCCCGCCCTTGAGCATGTCGAGCAGGCGATGCACGCCAGTGGTGGTTTCCTCGGTGACGCCGTGGACGCGCTCGAGCACCTGCGGGTACTTGTCGTGGAGGATCTGGGTCAGGTCACCGCCGTCGTCCAGCACCATGTTGGCATCCCACGGCTGGCCGTCCTTGAGGATGGTCTGCTCGATGCACCACTCATACTCTTCCTCGGTCTCGCCCTTCCAGGCGAACACCGGGATGCCGGCGGCGGCGATGGCTGCAGCGGCCTGATCCTGGGTGGAGAAGATGTTGCAAGAGGACCAGCGTACTTCGGCGCCGAGGGCGATCAGCGTCTCGATCAGCACCGCGGTCTGGATGGTCATGTGGATGCAGCCGAGGATCTTCGCGCCCTTGAGCGGCTGCTCGGCGGCGTACTTGCTACGCAGGCCCATCAGCGCAGGCATTTCGGATTCGGCAATGATGATTTCACGGCGGCCCCAGGCAGCCAGGGAAATGTCGGCGACCTTGAAGTCAGTAAAACCGGCAGGCGTCATGACAGCACTCATCGAAGAGTTCTCCATTCGTATGTATGCGAATGGGCGCCGTTGATGCGTTCTAGAAAACGCCCCATCCGAGCCTGACAGGTTTATTTCACCTGCTGCAGCGCCCCTCGGACAGGTGGCGGGCACGGTCGAAACGGAGTCGACCGGGAAAACCAGCCGATTATAGCTGCGCCGTGCGCCAATCCCAAGCCCGATGCCGCGCGAACTACGTGGTGGGGCAGGGGGTCGAAATTTCAGGTTCGGTGACCTTTGCCGGGCGAAACCGTTTCAGGAGACCGCCATGAACCCCATGCTTCGCCTCGCGCCGGTATTGCTTGTCGGCGCCTTCAGCCTCCCTGTAGCTGCCAAATCCTGCTATGTGCATAGCGAAACGTCCGGCGCGGTACCGGCGCCGGTAGTGACGGAGCAATGCTTCGAGTTCCACGGTCTGGACAAGGAGGACGCCATCGACTGGGTCTGCCAGGACAACGAGGCGGTGAAAAACTCCAGCCGTGAGATCCGCGACAGTTGCCCTGAGGGTCACTTCGGTATCTGTACCGCAGCGATGACCCCGGAGACGCTGGCCAACGAGCGCGCCACCGGCAGCCAGGCGAAAAACGGGACCTTGCCGACCCAGGTGAATGACGATGCGACGATCATCACCTATCACTACCACGCCAGTGATAGGGCCCAGGCCAAGATCGATTGCGAGAGCGCGGGGGGCAACTGGTCGCGCTAGCGGACTGCTCGGGCAATCTTTGCTGACGAAGTCAATGTCCGACTGATTTGTTCAACCGTGCATGGGCGGGGATAATCCCGCGCTTTGCACCTATGAGTGGTTGAACCATGAAGCTGAGTCTGCTGAGTCTGCCCCTGATTGCTGTCCTGGCGCTGACGGGCTGCGATCGGGTCGACCCCAATTCCCCGCTGGGCAAACGCAAGGCGATCTATCAGGCGATGCTCGATACCAAGGAAGACCTTGGCGGCATGCTGCGCGGGCGCATTCCCTTCGACGTAGAGGCGTTCAGCGCGGGCACCGTCAAACTTGATGAGCTCTCGCGGCAGCCTTGGCAGCACTACCCCGAGGTCAAGGAAAAGCAGAGCGACGCGCGGGATGATGTCTGGCAACGTCAGGAGCGCTTTAACGAGATGGCCCGAGCACTGGAGGCGACTACCGCTGAGCTGGTCGACGTAACCCGCGCGGCATCCGTCACCGCACAAAGCGTGGCGCCGGCCTTTCAGCAAGTCGAGGATGCCTGCGAAGCCTGCCACAAGGAATTCCGCGCTTATTGAGGCGGGTCAGCGACGTAGCGTGTCGAGTTTTTCTCGAGACTTGGCCAACTGATTGCGGCGCAGCTCGATCAGTTGCGCGTCGCCAGTACCCAGTGCTTCACGTAAAAGCGTCTCACGTCGTTCCACCTGTCGGTTGATGTGCTCATATTCGACCTGTCGTGGATGCAGTGCTACCAGGCCCTGGCACTCTCCGGTCAGAGACTGCAGCTCGGCGTTGAGTTGCGTCTGGCGCAGCTTGTCGCCGAGCAGGCGTGCCTGCTGCAGCTGTGCACGCAAGGACTGGCGTTGCTCGTGGCATTGGGTCTCGGCTTGTGGTGCCGCTGCGGCTAGCGGGCTGATGGCAGTGCTGCCGATCAGCAGGGCAATGGGCCAATGTCGCAAAGACATGCCTCGCCTCCATAATTGTTATCCAGCCCCTATCGACCGCGCGGAGCGGCGAAAGTCCCCTAGAAACCTGAAACGCCGACCGCGCGCAATCTGTCGCGCAGCGGCTGCAGCTCCGCCGTCCGGAAGAACGCCTGCAACTGTCGCGCGCGCGCAGGTCCGACGCCAGGCTCGGCCTGCCATTGCGCAATACTGCGTGCGGCCAGTGCGTCCCAATCGGTTCCCTCAACGAGTGGCACTGCGACGGGTATCCCTAGCGCCTTGAGCCATTGTTCCGGCGACCTTTGCCGAGCCAGGGCGAAGCTCGCGGTCAGCTTGCTGGCGCGCGCTCTGCCGATGCCTGGCACCTGTTGTAGCGTTACTGCATCCAGTTCCAGCCAGGCGAGCAGGTCGGGCAGCAGCCCAGCATCCAGAAGCGCTTGCCAGTTGCCGGCACCGAGCCCGGGAAGGCCGAGGCCCTGCTTGCCACTTAGCCACGCCAGGCGGGCGATGAACTGCTGCTCACAACCGCGAGTCGGCTGCCAGCAACTGTGTGCGTGATAGCGCGTAGCGTCTGGAGCCGCCACCTCAGTTCGTTCAGTGCTGCGCCAGACCACCGAGTCGAGTTGCGGAATGGTCTGCCCCGCCAGCGCCACTGCAACCTGGTCGCCGGGTCGGACATCCAGCGCCTCCCAGCGGTCGAGCGAGCCCAGGCTGAGGGTGCGGATGTGGCGATCATTGAGATGGACCGGCGCGAGCTGCAGCATTGGAGTAATACGCCCGGTGCGACCTATGCGAAAGTCCACGGCGCGAACCTCGGTCACTGCCTTGCGCAAAGGATGCTTCCACGCTGCCGCCCAGTACGGGTCAGCCTGCCAGCGATCTGCCGGCGGGCGCTGGCTTTGTCGCAACACCACGCCGTCAGTGGCGAACGGCAAGGGCTGGCTATACCAATGCTCGCGCCAATGCCGCGCTTGTTCGATATCCCGCAGCGGCAGGCTGAAACGCTTGCTGTCAGCAAAGCCCATTGCAGCCAGCCCAGCGAGGCGGGCGGTCATCGAGTCCGGGCCGTTTGGCCAGTCCCAGACGAACAGGCCGATCTGCTTGGCCGTGTCGCCCGGCAGCTGTCTGCTTGCCATCGCTCCGGCTACGCGACTGCGTGCGCCGGCGCTGCCATGTGCCGCTTGCACGTGCTGCTCCAGGCGCCAGTAGAGCTCGCCCTGCAGAATTACCTCGCCTGTCTCTGCTAGTCGTGTTGGAACCGCCGGTAGCCGCCGGGCGTTGCTCGTCCAATCCTGACCAGTGCGTCCGTCGCCACGACTGATGGCTTGTTGCAGCTGGCCGTTGCGATACACCAGGGTGACCGCTACGCCGTCTACCTTGGGCTGAATCCAGAGGTCGTTACGCCGCTTGATCCAGTCGCCAACCGCTTGCTCATCAGCGAGCTTGACCAGCCCGGTCTGCCTGACCGGATGCGTTAGCGGGCCGCCGGCTGCGCCTAGCGGATCCGGCTGCGACTGGTCGGCGGCAGGGAAGCAGCGCTGCCAGTCGTGCAGGCGAGCGCGGCTCTGGTCGTAGATTTCGTCATCTACCAACGACACGCCGTTGCGGTGATAGGCCTCGTCCCAATGATTGAGTTGCTGCTGAAGGCCGAGGATCTCCTGTTGCGCTTGTTTGTCGTCCCAGGTCGGGCAGGCAGCAAGACAAAAGGGTGAGAAAAAGCACAGCGAAAGTGCAATCAAACGTTGCATGCGAGCGTCCTTGCTCAGATGGAATGGGGCTAGCCGTCGTTCATTGAAGGCCTACCTATTATTGTCGCTGGCTCGGCGAAGCGAAGCCGTGCGTCAGCGCATACTGAACAGTTCCTGATGGAAATCCGTGGCTGGCAAACCGTGGTGCTGCAGGTCCTTGCGCAAAGCCTGGCCGAATGCGGCCGGGCCGCAGAACCAGACATCGCTCTCCCGCCATTGCGGCGCCAACTGGCGCAACCGCTCGGGGGTCAGGCGCTCGCCTTCGCTGGCGACCAGCATGTGCAGGTGTACCTGCGCGCGCTCCGCCAATTGTCGGACACGCTCGATAAAGCCCTGATCCGGTTCGCTGGTGCAGTAGAAAAGATCGACGTTGCTGCCCGCCCCGCGCTCGGCTAGCGCCTGCAGCCGGCCGATGAACGGTGCGATGCCGATGCCGCCGGCGATCCAGATTTGTCGGGGTTTATGGCTGTGGAAGGCAAAGCAGCCATAGGGCCCTTCCACCTTAACCAGATCGCCCACTTTCAGGGTGTCCGGCAGGGTGCGGGTGTAATCACCGAGGCCTTTGATCGAGAAGGCCAACTTGCCATCGTTGCACCATGCCGATGACAGGCTGAAAGGATGAGGGCCTTCATTTTCGTCGAAGGTCACGAAGGCGAATTGCCCGGCCTCATGCCCCGGCCAGGCGCCGTCGAGGGCGATGTCGACACGCAATACATGGTTGCCCCGATGATGGGTGAGGTGGTCGATGCGCCCCACCACCTGATGCTTGCGGCCAATGCGGCGCAGCAGGGAGATATAGGCTGCTGCCGACCCGGCAGCCATCATCACACCGAGTACCAGACCCAGCGGCGACGCCCAGTACGCCGGAGGCGTCAACACTGCCGAATGCACCACCAGCGCCAGATAGACCAGCGCCAGCCAGCGGTGCGTTTTGAAGAACCAGCGGTAGGGAAACCGCTTGAGCAGCGCCAGCACGAGCAACGCCGCCGCCGCATAGAAGGCCCACTCACCGATATCCTCGGCGATGCCGTGAAAATCGTGTAGCACTCCGGCTATACCTTCGCTGACCTGAGCCGCACCGCGTCGCGCCGGCTTTTCCAGCCAGCCAAAGCCGACCAGCCATTTCGGTATCTGCGCCCACGCCCAGTGCAATGTCCCTAGCACCAGCGCGCTGATGCCCAGCCACTTGTGCAGTCGGTAGGTCTTGTCCAGACCATCGAAGAAATGCTCGAACCTACTTGGGCGGGCTGCCAATACCATCGCAACGCTCATGGCGCCCATGGTGAGCACGCCGCTGTAGTTGACCAGCGTCTTGCGTAGCGGCCAGAACTGATAGCGCGTCATGACAAAACTGTCGACCAACAGCCACAGCAGGGTCAGTCCGAGGAACAGGGCGACGTATGTCAGTTTTATCGGTCTCATCTTGGGCCTCATCGCTGATGTTCTGTATGTCAGCGTTCCGTGAGCATGAGTGCCCAGCCGCGCAGTCGCTATGATCGCGATCATTACTGCCTACGGCTGAGCGAAAATAGCCGCTGCCGGTCTACAATTCTGCCCCCTGATTTCCTCGAAGAGACGAGCCCGTGCAACCAGTGATCTCCATCGAGCAGCTCACCAAGACCTACGCGTCCGGCCATCCGGCGCTCAAACGCATCGACCTCGACATCCGCAAGGGCGAAATCTTCGCCTTGCTCGGACCTAACGGCGCGGGCAAGACCACGCTGATCAGCATCATCTGCGGCATCGTCAATCCGGGCACTGGCCGCGTGCTGGTCGACGGTCACGACATCGTCCAGGACTACCGCGCCGCACGCTCGAAGATCGGGCTGGTGCCGCAGGAGTTGTTCAACGAAGGCTTCGAAAGTGTCTGGGCTACGGTGCGCTTTTCGCGCGGGTTGTTCGGCAAGGCGCCGGACGATGCCTTTCTGGAGAGGCTGCTGCGTGATCTGTCCCTTTGGGACAAGCGCAATGCACGCATTCAGGAGCTCTCAGGCGGCATGAAGCGTCGCGTGATGATTGCCAAGGCGTTGTCCCACGAACCGTCGATCCTGTTTCTCGACGAGCCCACCGCCGGCGTCGATGTCGAGCTGCGCCGCGACATGTGGGAGATGGTCCGCGGTCTGCGCGAGCGCGGTGTGACCATCATTCTCACCACCCATTACATCGAGGAGGCCGAGGAAATGGCGGACCGCATCGGTGTGATCAGCCGCGGCGAGATCATCCTTGTCGAGGACAAGGCCGAGCTTATGCACAAGCTCGGCAAGAAGCAGCTGACCCTGCATCTGCAGCGTCCCTTGGCGGAGATTCCCGCAGAGCTGGCGAGCTATCCATTAGAACTCACCGATGCCGGCAACCAGCTGGTGTTCACCTTCGACGCCCAGCATGAGGACACCGGCATCGCCGAGCTGCTCAAGCGCCTGGCTGCCCACGGCATCGATTTCAAGGACCTGCAGTCGAGCCAGAGCTCGCTGGAGGAAATCTTCGTCAACCTAGTTCACGGTCGCTGAGGGAAAAACCTGCATGAATTTCTACGCGATCCGCGCGATCTACCTGTTCGAACTGGCGCGCACCTGGCGCACCCTGTTGCAGAGCATCGCCACACCGGTGATCTCCACTTCGCTGTACTTCGTGGTCTTCGGATCGGCCATCGGCGCGCGCATGGAAGCGATGCACGGCATTCCCTACGGGGCTTTCATCATTCCTGGCCTGATCATGATGGCGCTGCTGACCGAGAGCATCTCCAATGCCTCGTTTGGCATATACATGCCACGCTATTCCGGGACCATCTACGAGGTGCTCTCGGCGCCGGTTTCTTACGTCGAGATCGTTATCGGTTATGTCGGCGCAGCGGCGACCAAGTCGCTGGTGCTCGGCGTGATCATCCTCCTCACGGCACGCCTGTTCGTCGACTACCAGATCCAGCACCCATTTATGATGGCGCTGTTCCTGGTGCTGACGGCGATCACCTTCTGCCTGTTCGGCTTCATCATCGGCATCTGGGCCGACGGCTGGGAGAAGCTGCAGATAGTCCCGGCGCTGATCGTCACGCCGCTGGCCTTCCTTGGCGGCAGCTTCTATTCCATCGAAATGCTGCCGCCGCTATGGCAGAAGATTACGTTGTTCAATCCGGTGGTGTATCTGATAAGCGGATTCCGCTGGAGCTTCTACGGTGTTTCGGACATCAGTGTCGGCGTCAGCCTGGCGATGATCCTTGGCTTCCTCGCCGCCTGCCTGCTGGCGGTTTGGTGGATATTCAAGACCGGGTATCGGTTGAAGAACTAGGCCGCAAACAAAAACGCCCGCAGATGCGGGCGTTTTCAATGACGGCGTCGACGCTTACTTGCCGAACATCTTGCCCAGGCCGAGAACTGCGTCCTTGGCTTGGGTGACGGCCTGGACCTTCTCGTTCACCGCGGCGGTTTCATCGCCAGCAGCGTTGGCTGCCAGGCCGTCAGCATTGAGCTGGGCGCAGCCGCCATCAACCTGATTCAGCGCGTTGTTGAGCTTTTCGTTGCCAAGCATCTGGCCAAGCAGTTTGCCGGTTTCCAGATTGCCTTGCTGGGCGGCCAGCTGCTGTTCGCACTTGGCCTGCACGTCAGTGGTGGCAGCCTGCAGCGAGGCGCTGGCGAGGACAAGGGCGGTGCAGCCGAAGAGATGGGAAATACGCATGAAAACCTCCTGTAAGAGCCGATCACGGCATGTGATCGATCGAGTCCATTCGAAAGGGCGGCGATGATAGCGTTTGGCCTTTCGCTGGGGAAGGCTCTGCAGCGGGCGTTTTCGTGATGCGGTCCTGGTTGTTGGCTAATTGGTGTGCACGCTCGCTGAACGCTTGCCTTGCCTGCCCATAGCGCTAAAAGAAAACCCCGCTCGGCTTGCACCGGCGGGGCTCTTCATTTCGCATGGGCTGTTACAGGCGAGCTGCAGCGCGCAGGGCGTCCGCCTTGTCGGTCTTTTCCCAAGTGAAGGCGGTGAAGGTGTCGCCACCAACCGTCATCTCATAGGGCTCGCGGCCGAAGTGGCCATAGGCTGCAGTCGCTTTGTACATTGGATGTAGCAGGTCGAGCATCGTGGTGATCGCGTAAGGACGCAGATCGAAGTGTTCGCGCACCAGCGCGACGATCTTTTCATCGCTGAGCTTGCCAGTGCCAAAGGTGTTGACCGAGATCGAAGTCGGCTGCGCCACGCCGATGGCGTAGGAAACCTGGATCTCGCAGCGCTCGGCCAGGCCGGCAGCCACGATGTTCTTCGCCACGTAGCGACCAGCGTAAGCGGCCGAACGGTCGACCTTGGATGGGTCCTTCCCGGAGAAGGCGCCGCCACCGTGACGGGCCATGCCGCCGTAGGTGTCGACGATGATCTTGCGCCCGGTCAGGCCGCAGTCGCCCACCGGCCCGCCGATGATGAACTGGCCGGTCGGGTTGATGTGGAACTGGGTGTCCTTGTGCAGCAGCTCGGCTGGAATCACGTGCTTGACGATCAGCTCCATCACCGCTTCCTGCAGGTCGGAATGCTTGACCTCCGGGTTGTGCTGAGTGGAAAGCACAATAGCGTCGATGCCGACGACCTTGCCGCCTTCGTAGCGGCAGGTGACCTGGCTCTTGGCATCCGGACGCAGCCACGGCAGCAGGCCGTTCTTGCGTGCTTCGGCCTGGCGCTCGACCAGTGCGTGGGAGAAGCGTATCGGCGCGGGCATCAGCACGTCGGTTTCGTTGCTGGCGTAGCCGAACATCAGGCCCTGGTCGCCGGCGCCCTGGTCTTCCGGTTTGCTGCGATCAACGCCCTGGGCAATGTCCACCGACTGCTTGCCGATGATGTTGATGATGCCGCAGGTGGCACCATCGAAGCCGACTTCCGAGCTGTTGTAGCCGATGTCGATGATGACGTCGCGCACCAGTTGCTCCAGGTCGACCCAGGCGCTGGTGGTGACTTCGCCGGCAACGATCGCCACACCGGTCTTGACCATCGTTTCGCAGGCCACACGGGCGTGCTTGTCTTCGGCGATGATGGCGTCGAGCACCGCATCGGAGATCTGGTCGGCGATCTTGTCCGGATGCCCTTCGGACACGGACTCAGAGGTAAAAATCGAATATTCGCTCATCTATCGGTTTCCTATTACCGGTGGGTGAGGCGGTCATCAGCGGCGGACCGGGAAAAGTACCGGGCCTGGATCTGAAAACCGTTCTTCAAACCAATGTAGAGACTCTCGCCGGGCGTGAGCCCCGCGGCATCGGCCCAACGGGCCAGATCGTCCTGTTCGAACCCCAACCATAGATCGCCGCAGGCCTCCCTGGCCCAACTCTGGTTGTGGCTGCACAGCTCGGTGACCAGCAGACTGCCGCCTGCGTTCACCAGCCGTGCCAGTTGTTTCATTGCCTCGCCTGGCGCCGCCAAGTGATGCAGTACCATGTTCAACACCACGCAGTCGGCCGGCGGGCAGTCATCATGCAGGGCGTCGGCGAGCTTCAGCTCGACGTTTTCCAGCCCCGCCTCTTCGCAACGCGCGCGGGCCAGATCGAGCATGGCCGGGCTGTTGTCCAGCGCCACCACGCGTGCGAAACGGCGCGCCAGCTCCGGCAGGAAGCTGCCATCGCCGGGGCCGACCTCCAGTGCCGTGGCGCTGACGTCGAAGTGCAGTGCATCGAGAAGCGCCACCACGCTGTCGCGGTACTGCGGCAAGCCGGCGATCAGGTCCTGACGAGCCTGAAAGCTGTCGGCCATGCGTGCGAAAAAATCCTCGCTGGCCGCGCTACGCTGGGCGTGGACAGCGGCGATGCGTGCTTCGATCTCCCGCGGTAGCTCCAGGCGGTCGGCTTCCTCGAGCAGCGCCGCGTGCAGCTTGCCGCCCAGGCTATCCGCCTGCGGCAGGCTACGCCGATAGAACACCGCATTGCCTTCCCGGCGGGTTGCCAGCAAGCCGGCCTGGGTCATGACCTTGAGGTGATGGCTCATGCCCGATTGGCCGATGGCGAAGATCTGTGCCAGCTCCAGAACGCCGAACGAATCGCTGGCCAGCGCACGTAGTACGTTCAAACGCAGCGCATCACCACCGGCCTTGCACAGGGCGGCGAGCGAATCACTGGCGTCGAAACGGATCTGGGGAATGCGCAGGCTCATAAGCGGCGCAGTCTAGTCGGTCACTTTTCGTACAGCAAGGGCAATATCAAAAAGTTTTGATATTGCCCTGATGAGAGCAGGGTTACTGCAGCAGGCGAGACAGCCCTAGCGTGCAAGACACCAGGCCAAGCCCGATGAGGAAGTAGTTGGGCAGGATATCCAGTAGGCGCTGGATCAATCCTTCGCCCGCCAGGCGCCGGGAGAGCAGGCTGTAGGCCAGCAGAATGCTCAGATCGATCACCGCCCAGATTACGATCAGCACCGTCGCCTGCGGGGCGAACGGCTGCGCGGGCAGGATGAAGCCAGGCAGAAAGGCGAGGAAGAACAGGATGTCCTTGGGGTTGGACAGGCCTACCGCCATGGCACGCCAGAAGTAGTGTGCTTCGCTGCGTGTTGGCGTGGTGGTTTCACTGCGACCGCCACACAGGCCGTCACAGCCCAGCCAAATCAGGTAAAGGCCACCCAGTATCTGTCCGGCTTCGAGCACCAGCGGGTCGAGGTCCAGGGCCAGGTAGATCATCACCAGTGCAGCGATCATCAGTATCTGCGCAGACACCGCGCCGCCGAGAATCGTCCACAGCGGCCAACGGCGGCGGGCGTCGGCTACCACCAGGGCCACCACCGGGCCGGGGGAGGCGATCAGCAGGGCAACTGCGGCGGCGAAGGCGAGATAGGTGGCGTTCATAATTCGGTCACCAGGCCGAACACCCGGCTGCGTTTGCCCAGACGTTCTGCATAGAAATTCGGATTAGTAATGGCGAAGGCGCGCTGGATCCAGCGATCACTACCGTCGAAGCGCGCGCTGAATGGGCTGCGGGCATGGGCGGTACGGCGGTTGTCGATGATCAGCATGTCGCCTCGGTTCAGGCGCACCGGCTCGACCACCTCCCACGCAATGGCGCGCAGCTTGTCCATCAGGTGTTGTGCGCGGCTGCTGAAGGCCAGCATGAATTGCGGGTCGAAGCGAAAGAAGGGTGCATCCGGGTCGCCGTAAAGCACGGTCTGATGGCGGTTGATGTCGATGCGCTGGTTCTTTTCAGTGGGGCCGTAGTCGGAGAGGAAGTTGTAGGGTTCGGTGAGGAAGAACGACTGTTCCTCGAAGGTCAGGCGTTCGAGAATGCGTTCGATCGAAGCGATGTAGGTGACAGCCTCCGCGTCCGGATCCTGGCGCAGGCAGAGCAGGACCAAATAGTCAGGCAGCACAGCGTGAAAGGCGTTTTCCGTATGCAGGTCCAGTTCGGTGTCGAAGCTGTCCGAGGTTGCCCCGCGAGAATGGGCCTGCTGAGGGAAAAAGTTGTTGACGATGCAGCCGTCGGACTCCTGCAGGTAGCCGACCGGCTCGCCAAGCAGTGCGGTGGCTTGCAGCAGCAGTCGCTCGCTGCTGTCGTCGGGCTTGCAAAGATGGTCGCGGCTCTGTGGTGTGGGAGGGATGTCGCCTATAGGCAGGTTCTCGAGTGTCATGAAGCCTTTTTTGTTGCCGAACAACCTGAAGTTCAGGAGCCGGCCTATTTGCTCATGCTGCAGGGCGCCTTTCTCAACCGCATTGGCTAGAAGCGTCTCGTAATATTTGCTTTGCATGGCATCCTTTCCTGAGTCTTTTGGCATGGCAGGGCCTCGGGCGCGCTTGGACTCGGGCCTTTGCTGGCGCAGTATTGGGATGCAGCGAAGGATTGAAAAATGGAAAAAACACCCGATAAGGATGAGTTTTAGTCATGCCAGAATCTGCCGTCGAACACCCGCGCATGCCGCCTCTTTATGCGCTCCGCGCCTTTGAGGCAGCCGCGCGCTTCGGTTCATTCACTCAGGCGGCGCAAAGTCTGTTCATCACCCAGAGCGCGATCAGTCGGCATGTAAAAGCGCTTGAAGAGCACCTTGGCTGCCAGCTTTTCGAGCGGCGTGGCTCCCGGCTGCTGCTAACCGATGCGGGACGGCTGCTGGCGCAGGAGCTGAAGATCGGTTTTCGTACCATCGAAAACGCTTGCGTGGCCGTCACCCGTCAGCGGGGCGCGATGCGCCTCAAGGCGCCGTCGACGCTGACCATGCGTTGGCTACTGGGCACGCTGGAAGGCTTTCAGGTAGCCAATCCGCAAAATCGTGTGCAGCTCACCAGCGCCTGGATGGATCTGGATGCGGTGGATTTCAACAGCGAGCCGTTCGACTGCGCCATTCTGCTCGGCAATGGTGGTTTTCCCGCCGATTGGCGGCGGGTAAAGCTATTCGACGAGTGGCTGGTGCCGGTCTGTGCGCCGGAGTTGCTGGGTGCGATGCCCTGGACCACGCAGCAGCTGGCCGAGGCTGAACTCATCCATCCCTCGCGTGATTGTCGTGACTGGCGGCGCTGGTTGCAGCGTACCGGGCGGGCGGATCAGATCGCCTGGCAGCAAGGCAAACTCTTCGACACCCTCGAGCTGGGTATTTCTGCCGCGGCGCAGGGGCACGGGGTCTCGATCGGCGACCTCGCATTGGTCGGTGCCGAGCTGCAGCGCGGCAGCTTGGTGTTGCCCTTTGATCAGGCGGTGAAGTCCGGCGACAGCTATTACCTGGTCTGGCCGAGCGGCGGTGATGAGTCGGCGACCCTGATGCGCATGCGCGACTACCTGCTCGAACACCTACCGGATGTGACCAGTCAAGGCGTCGAGCTGTTGGATTGACGGCGCTGGCCAGGCCATTCAGTCATTGCCCCGGCTGCCCTCGGTAGGGGAAAATGGCCGCCTTTTTCTACGTACACCCCCGCAGGAGATTCAGCGATGCCCAGCCGTCGTGAGCGAGCCAATGCCATCCGCGCCCTCAGCATGGATGCCGTGCAGAAAGCCAACAGCGGCCACCCGGGTGCCCCCATGGGCATGGCGGACATCGCCGAGGTTCTCTGGCGCGATCACCTGAAGCACAGCCCGACCAACCCGCTATGGGCGGACCGCGATCGTTTCGTGCTGTCCAACGGCCACGGCTCGATGCTGATCTACTCGTTGTTGCACCTGACCGGCTATGACCTGTCCATTGAAGACCTGAAGAGCTTCCGTCAGCTGCACAGCAAGACTCCGGGTCACCCGGAGTTCGGCTATACCGCGGGCGTCGAGACCACCACCGGCCCGTTGGGTCAGGGCCTGGCCAATGCCGTCGGTTTCGCGCTGGCGGAAAAGGTCATGGCCGCGCAGTTCAACCGCGACGGACACAAGATCGTCGACCACAACACCTACGTGTTCATGGGCGATGGCTGCCTAATGGAAGGCATCAGCCATGAAGTCTGCTCGCTGGCTGGCACCCTTGGGCTGAACAAGCTGATCGCCTTTTACGATGACAACGGCATCTCCATCGACGGTGAAGTGCACGGCTGGTTTACCGATGACACCCCGCGTCGCTTCGAGGCCTACGGCTGGCAGGTGATTCGCAATGTCGACGGCCATGATGCAGAAGAAATCCAGATCGCTCTGCAAACCGCGCACAAGAGCGACCGTCCGACGCTAATCTGCTGCAAGACCATCATCGGCTTTGGCTCGCCGAACAAGCAGGGCAAGGAAGAGTCCCACGGCGCCGCCCTCGGCGACGCCGAGATCGCTCTGACCCGTGAAGCGCTGGGCTGGAAGCATGGCCCGTTCGAGATTCCCGCCGACATCTATGCCGAATGGGACGCCAAGCAGAAGGGCGCCGACGCGGAAAACGAGTGGAACAAGCGTTTCGCCGCCTATGAGACCGAATTTCCGGCGCTGGCGTCCGAGTTCAAGCGCCGCATGGCTGGCGAACTGCCGGCCGACTTCGCCGAGAAGGCGTCCGAGTTCATTCGTGAAGTCGCCACCAAGGGCGAAACCATCGCCAGCCGCAAGGCTAGCCAGAACTGCCTGAATGCCTTTGGCCCGCTGTTGCCGGAACTGCTCGGCGGCTCGGCCGACCTCGCCGGCTCCAACCTGACCCTGTGGAAGGGCTGCAAGCCGGTGGTCGCCGAAGATGCTTCGGGCAACTACATGTACTACGGCGTGCGCGAGTTCGGTATGGCCGCGATCATGAATGGCGTCGCCCTGCACGGCGGCCTGATCCCCTACGGCGCGACCTTCCTGATGTTCATGGAGTACGCCCGCAATGCCGTGCGCATGTCTGCGCTGATGAAGCAGCGTGTGCTCTACGTCTTCACCCACGACTCCATCGGTCTGGGCGAAGACGGCCCGACGCACCAGCCGATCGAGCAGCTGACCAGCCTGCGCACCACGCCGAACCTGGACACCTGGCGCCCGGCCGACACGGTCGAATCCGCGGTGGCCTGGAAGCATGCGGTCGAGCGCAAGGACGGGCCGAGCGCGCTGATCTTCTCGCGCCAGAACCTGCCGTTCCACGTTCGTGACAACGAAACTGAAGCGGCGATTGCCCGCGGCGGCTACATCCTGAAGAACTGCGCTGGCGAGCCGGAGCTGATCCTGATCTCCACCGGTTCGGAAGTCAGCCTGGCGGTGCAGGCTGCCGACAAGCTGGCAGAGCAGGGCCGCAAGGTGCGCGTTGTCTCGATGCCTTGCACCAGCGTGTTCGATGCCCAGGATGCTTCCTGGAAGCAGCACGTGCTGCCGGTCGAAGTCGGCGCGCGTATTGCGATTGAAGCGGCCCACGCGGACTACTGGTACAAGTACGTCGGCCTCGACGGTCGCATCATTGGCATGACCACCTACGGCGAGTCGGCCCCGGCCAACCAGCTGTTCGAGGAGTTCGGCTTCACCGTCGACAACATCCTCGCCGTCGCCGAAGAGCTGCTGGAGGACTGACTGCGAAGATGCGGTGGATGACCATGTCATCCACCCTACGAAGCCCCATCCGCGTAGGGTGGAGAACCACCAAGCGGTTTTCCACCCGCAGGACCGACTAATAACCCATGGCCAACGCCCGTCCCTATCGCGTCGCCCTCAACGGCTACGGCCGCATCGGCCGTTGCGTGCTGCGTGCTTTCTACGAGCGCGGCGCAGCTTTCGATTTTCAATTCGTTGCCCTCAACGATCTGGCCGACATGGCCAGCCTGGAGTACCTCACTCGTTTCGACTCCACTCATGGCCGCTTTCCAGGCGAGGTGAGCGTCGACGGCGACTGCCTGCATCTCAATGGGCACTGCGTAAAAGTGCTGCGTGAATCGACGCCGGAAGCCATCGACTGGCGTGCGCTGGATGTCGACCTGGTGCTGGAGTGCTCCGGCGCTTACACCAGCCGCGCCGACGGTGAGCGCTTTCTTGCGGCTGGAGCGCCGCGAGTGCTGTTTTCCCAGCCTATGGCCAGTGCGGCGGACATCGACGCTACGGTGGTTATGGGCATCAATCAGCACCAGCTGACCGGCGCCGAGAGGTTGGTCTCCAACGCTTCCTGCACCACCAACTGCGGCGTACCGCTACTCAAGCTGCTCAACGATGCGGTTGGTATCGAGTACGCCTCGATCACCACCATCCATTCGGCGATGAACGATCAGCCGGTGATCGACGCCTATCATCACGAGGATCTGCGCCGTACGCGTTCGGCATTCCAGTCGGTGATTCCGGTGTCCACCGGCCTGGCGCGCGGTATCGAACGTTTGCTTCCGGAACTCTCGGGGCGGATTCAGGCCAAAGCGGTGCGGGTGCCCACGGTGAACGTGTCCTGCCTGGACATCACACTGCAGACCGGCTGTGATACCGATGCGCGAACGATCAACCGGGTGCTGCGCGAGGCTGCCGAAAGCGGGCCTTTGCAGGGGCTGCTGGCATACACCGAGCTGCCCCACGCTAGCTGCGATTTCAATCACGATCCGCATTCGGCGATCGTCGACGGCAGTCTGACGCGAGCGTCGGGCCCGCGCCTGGTAAATCTGCTGGCCTGGTTCGACAACGAATGGGGTTTTGCCAATCGCATGCTCGACGTCACCGACCACTATTTGCGCGTGGCCAATCGCATCTAGCAGCCCGCGCCTGGAACATCGCTGCTTCTCGACCTTAAGGAAGACCAACATGACCGTTTTGAAGATGATCGATCTCGACCTCCAGGGTAAGCGCGTGCTGATCCGCGAGGACCTCAACGTGCCGGTGAAGGATGGCGCGGTGAAGAGCGATGCGCGCATCCTGGCCTCGTTGCCGACCATCAAGCTGGCGCTGGAGAAGGGTGCGGCGGTGCTGGTCTGCTCGCACCTGGGCCGCCCGGAAGAGGGTGTCTACAGCGAGGAAGACAGCCTCAAGCCGGTCGCCGACTACCTGTCCAAGGCGCTTGGCCGCGAAGTCCAGCTGGTCAAGGACTACCTGGAAGGCGTTGACGTCCAGCCTGGTGAACTGGTGCTGCTGGAGAACGTGCGCTTCAACAAGGGCGAGAAGAAGAACACCGACGAGCTGGCGCAGAAGTACGCTGCTCTGTGTGACATTTTCGTCATGGATGCCTTTGGCACCGCTCACCGCGCTCAGGGCTCGACCCATGGTGTTGCGAAGTTTGCCAAGGTGGCCTGCGCCGGCCCGCTGCTGGCAGCCGAGCTGGACGCCCTGGGCAAAGCGCTGAAGACCCCGGCCAAGCCAATGGTCGCCATCGTTGCTGGTTCCAAGGTGTCCACCAAGCTCGACGTGCTGACCTCCCTGGCGGACGTCTGCGACCAGCTGATCGTCGGTGGTGGCATCGCCAACACCTTCCTCGCCGCTGCCGGCTACAACGTCGGCAAGTCGCTGTATGAGGCGGACCTGCTGGATACCGCCAAGGCCATCGCCGCCAAGGTCTCGGTGCCGCTGCCGGTGGACGTGGTAGTCGCCAAGGAGTTCGCTGAAACCGCCGAAGCCACCGTCAAGACCATTGCCGACGTCGCCGATGATGACATGATCCTGGACATCGGCCCGAAGACCGCCGCCATGTTCGGCGAAATGCTCAAGGCCTCGCAGACTATTCTCTGGAATGGTCCAGTAGGCGTGTTCGAGTTCGACCAGTTCGGTAACGGCACCAAGGTGCTGGCAGAGGCCATTGCCCAGAGCCCGGCATTCTCGATCGCCGGTGGTGGTGACACCTTGGCGGCCATCGACAAGTACGGCGTGGCCGAGCAGATTTCCTATATTTCCACCGGTGGTGGTGCGTTCCTCGAGTTCGTCGAAGGCAAGGTGCTGCCGGCGGTCGAGGTGCTGGAGCAGCGCGCGAGCTGAATTAGGCAGTCGAGGTGACCTCGACGTATTTGCCTGTCGGCGCCGGATCCGCGGTGCCGGCAGTGCGCGGGGCAACCCAGACGTCTCGCCGTGGTCTTTGTTCTATCTGGAACAAGGAAAGGGGATGCACCATGCGATATGCCGTTGTTGCTATTTGCTGCCTGGGCCTGGCCGGTTGCGCCGGGAGTGCGTCGGATTCTGCCTGCCAGGTGCTCGACCCACCTGCCGCGATCGGACCGACCGCCGAACATGACCAGCGTGTCGAAATGCAGGCCACAGGCGATCCGACCATCACACAAGGCGGCTTGCAGGATTGCCCCTGATCGCCGTCAGCCAAGGAGAAGGAATGAACAAAGGCCTGCCCATGCTGATCGCAGCTTTGCTGCTCGGCGGTTGTGGCCACTGGCAGTCCGGTCCGGACGCGCCATTCGTGCGCTGGAAGTGCCAGAGTCAGCAGAACATCGCCTGGCGTTATGCCGACGACAAACGAACCGCTATCGACCTGAAAGTTGGCGATAGCGAGCGCATTCACACCCTCAGAAAGGAACCTGCCACGCGTGGCAGTTTCTATAGCGATGGCGTAGTCGCCTTCCACGACAAGGGCAACGAGGCGCTGGTATACCGCGTAGCCGACGACAAGGTGCTGGCCCATGGCTGCAGCGCGTCGCTCATCAGTATCTAGCGGTTAACGAGTACAGTTTGCCTTGCTAGCGCGGGGCATTGGATTGAAAGCGCTGGCGGGACGCTGGCAATTGCCGCTCCCGCCTCTACAATGCCGCGCCCAGGTGCGGCGCTTGAACAGCGTCGGCCACTGCGGCAGGCTCTACACGATCAAACGACCCAGACCGGGAGAAAGGAAAACATGGCACTCATCAGCATGCGCCAGATGCTCGACCACGCCGCCGAGTTCGGCTACGGCGTGCCGGCCTTCAACGTCAACAACCTAGAGCAGATGCGCGCCATCATGGAAGCGGCCGACAAGACCGACTCCCCGGTGATCGTCCAGGCCTCCGCCGGTGCGCGCAAATACGCCGGTGCGCCGTTCCTGCGTCATCTGATCCTGGCGGCGATCGAAGAATTCCCGCACATCCCGGTGTGCATGCACCAGGACCACGGCACCAGTCCGGACATCTGCCAGCGCTCGATTCAGCTGGGCTTCTCCTCGGTGATGATGGACGGCTCGCTGAAGGAAGATGGCAAAACCCCGGCTGACTACGAGTACAACGTGCGCGTGACCCAGCAGACGGTCGCCTTCGCTCACGCCTGTGGCGTTTCCGTGGAAGGCGAGCTGGGTTGCCTGGGCAGCCTGGAGACCGGCATGGCCGGTGAAGAAGATGGCGTCGGCGCCGAAGGAAAGCTGGATCACAGCCAGTTGCTGACCGATCCTGAAGAGGCGGCCGACTTCGTCGCCAAGACCAAGGTCGACGCATTGGCCATTGCCATCGGCACCAGCCACGGCGCCTACAAGTTCACCAAGCCACCGACCGGCGACGTGCTGGCCATCGACCGCATCAAGGCGATCCACGCGCGCATTCCGGAAACTCACCTGGTCATGCACGGCTCCTCTTCGGTACCGCAGGACTGGTTGAAGATCATCAACGAGTACGGCGGCGAGATTGGCGAAACCTATGGTGTGCCGGTCGAGGAAATCGTCGAAGGTATCAAGTACGGCGTGCGCAAGGTCAACATCGACACTGACCTGCGCCTGGCGTCTACCGGTGCGATCCGCGAATTCCTCGCCAAGCATCCCGGCGAGTTCGACCCGCGCAAGTATCTGGCGAAAACCGTCGTAGCCATGCGCGACGTCTGCATCGCTCGCTACGAAGCCTTCGGTACGGCCGGCAATGCCTCCAAGATCAAGCCGATCTCCCTGGAAGGCATGTTCCAGCGTTACGCCAACGGTGAGCTGGACCCGAAGATCAACTGATCTTCACCCAGACGTAAAAAAGCCCGCGCTATGCGGGCTTTTTCGTTTTTCCGCGCCGTGGCTTGATCAGCTGGCAAGCAACTGCTGGATCTGGCTGCGCAGCGTGTCCAGGGCGAAGGGCTTGGCTAGCACGGGGGCCGAGCGGGCGATGGGGCTGCCTGACTCAAAGATCTCGATGGGGTAGCCACTGATGAAGATCACCTTGAGATCGGGGCGCAGTTTGAGCGCCGGCTCGGCAATCATCACGCCCGACACATTGCCAGGCAAACGGAAGTCGGTGACCAGTAGATCTAGGTGCGGCTTGGTCGCCAGGATTTCGAAGGCCTTGGGCGCACTGTCCGCTTCCAGCACCTGATAGCCCTCGCTGGCCAGGTAGTCCGAAAGCAGGCTGAGGATATGCGGCTCATCTTCAACGAGCAGAACGATTTTTTGCAGTGCGTGGTTCATGATCGGTCTCGATGTTGCGTTACGTGCTGCGTGCCGAGCCCGTCGTTGCGACGGAGCCAGACAGGGTTTCGACAGGTTACGCGCTGCAAGTTTCAGTCCTGCAGTCGGACGGTCGTCGTTTTTGCCCCGTCACTGTGCGCTGCCGCACATCTGGCCGCTATCCTCGCTGCTTTGATGGCGGCGCTCAACGGCGCCCTTTGGTGAGGCTGCACGCTGGCTGTCCGGATAGAGCCCGCGGTACGCTGGCCATTCAGCTTTTGCAGGAGGACATCATGAGAGATCCGGACAGCGCGGCCCAGGGCACCCTCGACTACTACCGACAGAATGCGCAAGCCTTTCGCGAGGGGACCCGTGATCATGACGTCAGCCAGAACATTGATGCCCTTCTGCGTCACATAGAGGCAGAGGCGCCGCTGCGTATTTTGGATCTCGGCTGCGGACCGGGGCGCGACCTCAAGGTGTTGACGGCGCGCGGGCATATAGCGGTCGGCCTGGATGGCGCCGACGCGTTTGTCGAAATGGCACGCGCGGAGAGTGGCTGTGAAGTCTGGCAGCAGGATCTGTTGCACTTGAATCTGCCGGCTGAAGCTTTTGACGGCATCTTCGCCAATGCGGTTTTGTTTCATGTGCCGAGCGCGAGGTTGCCCAGCGTGCTCTCGCAGCTGCGCAACACTTTGAAATCGGGCGGGGTGCTGTTCTGTTCCAATCCGCGCGGTCAAAACGACGAAGGCTGGAGTGGCGACCGCTACGGTGTGTGGTACGACTGGCCGACTTGGCGCGAACGGTTATTGGAAGCCGGTTTTAGTGAACTGGAGCACTATTACCGCCCCCCAGGGCTGCCCCGCGCGCAACAAAGCTGGCTGGCAAGTGTCTGGAGGAAGATGTAGTTCTGCCCGCAGAATGCAACCCACCCTCCACCCTGTATTGCGTTTTGCACGGCTTAAGTCTTTGGCGTTTTTTGCTAAGTCATTGTTTTTAATGGATAAAAAACAAAAGCCAGGGTTGGCATGATCACTGCTCCGTTAACGTTCGCTGGAACTTAATTGGAGTACAGAACAATGACCGCTGCACAACAATACCTTACTGCCGCTTTCCCTGAGTTCGAAGTGCTCACCGAGCCCCGCCCGGATGGCGGACTGCTGCTTACCCTGCGCAACGACGACCGCACCCTGGTCAAGCGTGCGCTGTCGAAAGGGCAGACTCAGACCAGAATTCAGCTCGAGTGGGTGGTCAGCTCGGTCCGCCGAGATCTGGCGCTGGAGGCTGGGATGTCGCCTTCCATCGCTCACCTGCAAAGCCAGAGCCGTACCGCACTGCCCACATACGAGTACGCCTGAGCTATTTAGCTGCGGCATGCGCCGCAGCTGTTTTGAACCGGGCTGTGCGCTCGGTTCCTTTTACCGTGAAGCCGATGAGGATTGCCACATGAACGCCATCGACCTGTTGATTGAGGATCATGAGCGCGTGAAGGACCTGCTGACGCGTTTAACAGACTCCACTGAGCGTGCCGTGAAAACCCGCACCGAGCTGCTAGCCAAGCTGGAAATGGAAGTCAGTATCCATACCCAGTTGGAAGAGCAGATTCTCTACCCTGCCTACAAGGAAGCTGGCGGCAAGGAAGAGATCAAGATGTATCACGAGGCCAAGGAAGAGCACCGCGCCGTGGATTCACTTGTATTGCCGGATCTGAAGGCCACCGACCCTGGCAGCCTTGAATTCTCCGGACGCGCCAAGGTGTGCAAGGAGTTGCTGGAACACCATATCGAGGAAGAAGAGTCGGAGATGTTCCCGCAGGCGCGTGAGCTGTTCGACGCCAAGCGCCTCGAGGAGATGGGCGCGCAGATGAGCGAGCTTCGCGCGCAGCTCAAGAAGGAGCTGACCGCCAAGCAGGCGGCCTGATCTCTAACGCTTACCGGGACATCCCGTCCCGGTTGCTTGCCTTTGTTTGCTGACTAAACAGTCATCTTTGCTGACCTGTATCAATGCTGTTTCTTGCCGCCGCTGCGACCCTTGATGGCTTTACGGCATCACTTGACGCTACCTCTGCTCTGGACCCCTGACCGGCGAAAATGCCCTGGCTTGGAGGTATCAGCGGGACGCGCTCATCCGTACAGAGGCAGGCATGGAAGACGAGTTAGGAGCATTACTGCAACGAGTCGGCCTGGGTCCCGACCAAATCCTTACGCGAAAACGGCTCCTGCAGTGGCAGGCGGGCGACGCCCTGCGCCTGAAGGGAGTGGCGGTGGAGCAGCTGGAGCCCGCACATCGCATCTTCGTCGATAAACTCTACAAGCACCTCGCTGACTTCGGCCAGCCGTCGGCGATGCAGGGTGACCAAGCGGGGCTGTCGCGTATCAAGGAGCGCCAGCAGGAATACTATCGCCGGTTATGGAGCGGTCCGTACGAGCGTAGCTATGTGCGTAATCGCCTGCTGGTTGGTCTTGTGCACCAACGCGTCGGCGTCGACCTTGAGTGGTATTTGGGTGCGTATCGTCTCTACCTGTCGGAAATGCTGCGCAGTCTGCTCGGGAATGGTGAGCAGCAGGCGCTATATGACAGCCTGTTGAAGATCGTCTTCTTCGACATGATTCTGGCCATCGACACCTACAGTGCTGCACAACGACAGGCTCTGGAAGACAGTGAAGCACGCTTGAATCGCGCATTGCGAGGTTCTGAGGACGGCATCTGGGAGTGGGACGTGGAGCAAGATCAGCTTCATCTGTCCGAGCGCTGGACCGCCATGCTGATGATGTCTGCTCAGTCCGTTTACTGCAGTCGCAGTTGGTTCGACCGGGTCTACCCGGACGATCTCCCTGGCCTGCGCGAAGCCATTGCCGATCATCTGAACGGACGCAAGCCGTCACTGGTGCACGAGTATCGGATACGCACAGACAACGAAGACTATCTCTGGGTGCTGGTGCGAGGCGTGGCCGAACGCTGCGAGCAAGGACGGCTGCGCATGTCGGGCTCGCAGACAGACATCAGCGCGCGCAAGGCAGTCGAGGCGTGCCTGCGCCATGCTGCGCGCCACGATGCATTGACTGGCCTAGCCAACCGTCTACACCTTGAGGAGCTGCTCAAGGACGCGCAGCAGCGCCCCAGTGGGCGGGCTGCCGCGCTGCTCTTCGTGGACCTTGATCGCTTCAAGTTGATCAATGACAGCTTGGGACACAGCGCCGGTGATCAAGTGTTGGTTCAAGTAGCGCAGCGACTATTGCGTTGCCTGCGCCCCGGCGATCATCTGGCCCGCTTCGGCGGGGACGAGTTCGTAGCCCTGCTCGGTGATCTTGCGTGCGAAGCAGATGCTGAACGGGTAGCGCAGCGGATGCTGGTCGCATTGCGCGAACCGTTGCAGCTCGGCGAACGCACACTGTCGGTCAGCGCCAGCATTGGGATCGCGCCATTACGACAAGGCGAGCAGGCGTTGAATGCATTACAGGCGGCGGACCTTGCGCTTTACCGAGCAAAGAGCGCCGGCAAGGATCAGTTCGCCTTGTTTTGCGATAGTCTGCTTTTGAAGGCGACCCGCCAGTTGGAACTCGAAAGTGCGTTGGCGCAGGCGCTAACACGCCGGGAGTTTGCGCTGCACTATCAACCGGTTTGCCGTGTCGAGCATGGACAGCCGTATCTGGTGGGTGTCGAAGCGCTGCTGCGCTGGCGCTTCAGCGACAAGCCGGTGACGCCGAACGAGTTCATACCGGTGTTGGAGGAATCTCGCGAGATCGTCCGGGTCGGCGAATGGGTGCTACGTGAGGCTTGCTCTCAGGTCAGGCGTTGGCAGCAGGCGGGGCAAGTGCACCTCTATTGCGCCGTGAACCTATCGATTCGTCAGTTGCAACAGCCCGGCTTCGTCGACCTGGTGGCGCGTGTTCTTCGCGAAACGGGTTTGCCACCGCAAAGCCTGCTGCTTGAGATCACTGAAACCCTGCTGATGCAGGACAGCGAGATGCTGCTGAGCAGCCTGCACGAAATCGCTGCGCTAGGCGTTCGCCTGGCGCTGGACGACTTCGGTACCGGCTATTGCTCCCTTGGCTACTTGAAGCGCTATCCGTTGCACGTGCTCAAGGTGGACCGCAGCTTTATCGCGGCCGCGCCGGATGATGCCGACTCGGTAGCGATCAGCCGCGCGGTGATCGGCTTGGGTGAGAGCCTTGGACTGGCGGTCGTCGCGGAAGGCGTCGAGCGATTCGATCAGGTGGAGTTTCTGGTTGCGGAGGGCTGTCAGATGGTTCAGGGGTACTGGTTCAGCCCACCCAAGCCGGCGGCTGAGTTGCAAAAGCTGTTCGATAGGAAACAGTGTGTCGATGGCTTTTGGGGGCTGCTCGACGGAACGCCAAAAGCGGCTATGTACAGCGTGACGGCACAGTGTGTTTCGGGCTGATTTTTCAGGAGTATGCCTACCTCCAATCGGGCATGCGGGCACTCTTGCGCCTATACAGGGTCAACCTTCTGTGAATCTGATGATTCAAGAATTAGCTGGCAATTAGCCAGCCCACTCTGAAGGAGGTTAACCATGCGTCTTACCTATCTGCTGCCCCCCGTACTCGGACTTCTGCTGGTCGGTTGCGGCCCTGATAACGATCGTGATCGCGAGCCGACGCCGCCTCCGGTGACCACTGAGCAGCCGGCTGCACCTTCCACAGATACCACTACTCCGCCTGCAGGCACTGGCACCGGTACCGCACCAAGCACTGGGACTGGCACCTCCGGTGACATGGCGACTCCGCCCGCCGACAACGGTAGCGGTCTGGGCACCGAGTCTGGCTCGGGCACCGCGCCGAGCACTGGCACTGGTACCGGTACTGGCACCTCGCAGTAAGCGAGACACTACCGCCTGATCCGGGCGCCTCGCGCATAGCGTGGGGCGCTTTCACAGGAGAAACTCATGAAGTGGACACTTGTAATTGCCGGCGCGCTAACCGCGTTAGCCTTGGGTGGTTGTTCGCCGGACGAGGAAGAGTCGGCACTGGACAACAACACCCGCAATCAGCAGGAATATCAGAATACTGCAACCGATCCGGCTGGCCCGCGGCAAATCTCGCCGCCTTCGAATATGGCCAACGAGTAACCGGACCACTCGGCACTGCGCGGATTAGACGAATTGTCCGGCTGCGTAGGCCGAAGCCCAAGCCCACTGGAAGTTGAAGCCGCCCAGGTGGCCGGTGACATCGAGCACCTCACCGATGAAATAGAGGCCTGGTGATTTCTGCGATTCCATGGTCTTGGAAGATACTTCCCGAGTATCTACGCCGCCCAGTGTGACTTCTGCCGTGCGATACCCCTCGGTGCCAGCCGGCACCAGCTGCCAGTCGCCAAGCTTGTCCGCGATTGCCTCCAGCTCGTTGGGTGAGTATTGCTTGAGCGGTTTGGAAACGAACCAGTGCTCGCAAAGCAACCCCGCCATCTTGCGCGTGAAAACCTCCCCGAGCAGTGTCTTGAGCTCCGTGTTGGGGCGTTCTTGCCTCTGTACCGTCAACCACTCGCTTAGGTCCAAATGCGGCAACAGGTTGATATGCACCACTGCGCCGGGGTGCCAGTAGGACGAGATCTGCAGAATCGCGGGGCCGGACAACCCGCGATGGGTGAATAGGATGTTCTCGCGAAAGCTCTGGCCGTCACAGCTAACCTGACAATCTTCCACGGACGTGCCGGATAGCTCGGTGCAGATGGCTTTGAGCTGAGGTTCGGTAATGGTGAACGGCACCAGCCCAGCCTTGGTTGGCAGCACGTTGTGGCCGAACTGCCGAGCGATCTGGTAGCCAAAGCCGCTGGCGCCCAGCGTCGGGATCGATAGGCCGCCGGTGGCAATCACCAACGATTGGCAGCGCACCGGGCCGAGGCTGGTTTGCAACACGTAGCCCTCATCGCGCTTCTCGATCGACTCGACGGCGGTATCCAACCGCAGGTCAACGCCTGCCTGCACGCACTCGTCCAGCAGCATCTCCAGGATGTCGCTGGACTTGTTATCGCAGAACAGTTGACCGAGTTTTTTCTCGTGATAGGGCACCCCGTGGCGGCTGACCATCTCGATGAAGTCCCATTGGGTGTAGCGCGCCAGCGCGGACTTGCAAAAGTGCGAGTTGCTGGAGAGGAAGTTCGCCGGCTCGGTGTACAGATTGGTGAAGTTGCAGCGCCCGCCGCCCGACATCAGGATCTTCTTGCCGGCCTTGTTGGCGTGATCGAGCAGCAGTACCTGGCGGCCTCGTGCCGCTGCCATAAAGGCGCACATCAGCCCGGCAGCACCTGCGCCGATTACCACCACGTCAGTCTGCACCACTGCATACCTCGTCCAGAAAACGCGCGATGGTACTCCTGCTGCTGCCTCGGCGCAGCCATGCATCCGACGAGACGCGGGCGCCAATCCGCTCGCTTTGTGCTTTGATGGCGCTTCGCCAGAAATAGCGAGATAGATGTGACGGGTAAAGGACGTTTTCTCGGCTTGATACTGCTGCTGGCAAGCGCTTCATTGCCCGCAGAGGTGCTGCGCATGGCGGGTAACATCTGGCCGCCCTATACCGATAGCGACCTGCCAAACGATGGTTTGTCCGTCGACCTCATTCGAACTGCGCTCGGTCGTGGCGGTTATCGGGTGGAATACGTCGAGGTGCCCTGGGAGCGCGCGCTGTTGGGCCTCAGCAACGGCAGCTTCGACATGATCAACGGCTGGGATACAGAGAAGCGGGTCGACTACTCGCGTAGCTCCCGGCCGTTTCTGGTCAATCGAATACGCTGGTTACAACGACGTGGCAGTGATTTCCGTTATGACGGACTCGATAGTCTTATTGGCTATCCGATCGCGCTGAGCCGTGGCTACATGTACAGCGACGAGCTGGACAACGACTCTCGCCTGCAGAAAGGCTACGCCGCCAATTTTGTGCAGGCAGCCAAGATGCTGATCGTTGGGCGGGTCGATCTCACGCTGGAAGACGAGCGCACTGCGCGGTACCACCTTGAGCGCGAACTGGGACATGAGAGGGATGCTCTCTCATTCGTGCCGGGTGAGTTCAGGCGTATCGGGCTTTCGCTGGTGGTTCGTAGCGACCACCCTCGTGTGACCGACATCATCGCTACGTTCAATACGGAAATCGCCGCGATGGTCGAGGACGGCACCTATGCGGCGATCTTTCAGCGTCACGGGATGCCTGCACCCGATGCGTTGCCCTAGCTCGGCGGCTGTCGTTTGACCAGGTGCGCCGCCATGCTGCGTAGCGGCGCCAGCTGACGGCAGATCAGCCCCAACTGCGTCTGTAGCAGACGATGGCTGTCATCTATGTCTTCGGAAGCCTGCTCCAGCTGTTGCGCCAAGGCCTCTTCCGTCTCGTCGTATACAGCTACCGGCTGGTTCTGCTGCAGGCTTTTGGCCAGCTCGTCGAGGCTGCTCGCCAGATGCTGTGCGGCGCTTTCCAGCATCTCATCACGAGCGTCATCGGGCAGGCTTTCTCGGTGGGCGCCAAGCCCTGACAGATAATTCAGCAGGGTGTGAGAGAGGATCAGAAAGCGAAAGCCGGTTTCGGCGTCCTTCCGAAAGTGCCCGGGCTCCAGCAGCATATTCGACAGCGTGGTGGACAGCGCCGCATCGGCGTTGTGCGCGTTGCGCCGGGCCAGTCGATAGGCCAGGTCGTCGCGTTTGCCGCTGTCGTACTGACGCATGATCTGGCGCAGATAGTCGCTGTTGCAGCTGAGGGTATTGGCGACCACCTGGTTGAGGCGCCGCCCTTGCCAGTCCGGCAGGATGAGGAACACCGCGGCCGCGGCGATCAGGCTGCCTAGCAGGGTATCGAACAGTCGCGGCAAGATCAGCCCGTAGCCATCGCCGACCTGATTGAAGCAGAACAACACCATCAGGGTGATTGCCGCAGTGGCCAGTGTGTAGCGAGTACTGCGGGTGGCGAAGAACACCACGCCGGCGATGACCGCGAAAAGTGCCTGTATCGGCTGGCTGGGGAACAGATCGAAAAGCGCCCAGCCGGCGATGAGCCCCAGCAAGGTACCGCTGATGCGCTGCACCAGCTTTATCCGCGTGGCGCCATAGTTGGGCTGGCAGACGAACACGGTGGTCAGCAATACCCAATAGCCCTGCTCGGGATGGATGGCATGCAGCACGGCGTAGCCGCAGACCAGGGCGATGGTCATGCGTAGCGCGTGGCGGAACAGCAGCGAGGTTGGCGTCAGTTGTTGGCGAACACGATTGAACGCGTCGCGCAGCGTCTGCGGTTGGCGGTCGAGCAGACTGCTGTCTTGCTCGCCTTCCAGAGTGCCGGGATCGCTGGCGTTGGCGAGCTGGCGCTGCAACGTGGAAAGGTTGCCCGACAGCGCGCGCAGCGAACGGAGCAGGCCGCGCCAGGCCGGATTGTTCTGCCCGCGCAAGTGCTCCAGGGAAGCCTGCAGGTCTTCGAGCGCCTGCGCGTTGGCGTCGCTGTAGCGAAACGCCTGGCGCATCTGCATGGCTTCGCCGAGCTCGGCACACGCACTGGCCTGCAGGCGCAGCAGGCGCTGACAGCGAAACAGCACGTCGCTATGGAAGAAGGCTTCGGCCAGCGCCTGATAAGGGTAGTGCGATGAGCTGACCCGCTCATGCAGGTCTTGAGCAAGAAAGTAGAGTTTCAAATAGTGATTGATCTTGCCGCCGGCGCGGCCGTTGCCCAGGCGGTGCAACAGGGTTTCCTTGGCCGCGTTGAGCGCGCTGACCACCCGTCCGTTCTGCTGCGCCAGCTCGAGCCGGCGCTGCTCCACGTCGAGCTGGCGCACGGGTTCGAACAGCGCCGCCTTGTAACGGAAGTACAAACCCAATTCGCGATACAGACGTGCCAGGCTTTGCTGCACCGGCTGGTGGGCGAACAGCGCGTTCCAGCACACCGAAAGCAAACCGTACCAGGCAGCGCCGGCGATCAGCAGCAACGGATCACGCCAGAAGTGCTGCAGTTCGCCGGAACGCTGATCGGCGGCGATCATGCTGTAGATCGCGAGGATCAACGTTGCCTGCGCAATCGCGCCGTAACGCTCACCGAGCGCGCCGAGCATGACCAGCGCGAAGGTCGATAGCGCCAGGCCGGCGACGAATAGCCAGGGGTAGGGGAACATCAATTCGACCGCGACTGCGGCGATGCTGAAGCACAGCAATGTAACCAGCAGGGCGTTCAGCCGGCCGAGCCAGCTGTCATCGGTTTCTGCCAGCGCGCTGGCGATGATGCCGAGAAACAGCGGAATGATCAGTTCCGGTTGGCCGAGGTGCCAGCTCAGGCCCATGCTGCCGGTCATGGCGATCAGAACGCGCAGGCTGTAGCCGAACTTCTCCAGCGCCCAGAGGCGGCGTAAAAACTGGCTGAGCGAGGGTTGCGGCATGAATCGATCCGTTGGGGGTAGGCTGGGTTTGACGACGCCACCGCTAACGCTGTCACGGCCAGCCCGTGCATTCAATCTCAGCGGCCAGCCACCTGCGCCCGCGATCCACAGGAGCGGGCGCTGAGGGTTGTCAGAGCACGCGCACCTTCAGCGAGCGGCCCTTGATCTTACCTTCATTCATGCGTTTGAGCGCCTGCTTGGCCACGCCACGCTCGACGGCCACAAAGGCCTGGAAATCGAAAATGGCGATCTTGCCAACCTGGGTCCCGGGAATGCCGGCATCGCCAGTCAGTGCGCCGAGAATATCGCCCGGCCGCAGCTTGTCCTTGCGGCCTGCACCGATGCACAGCGTCACCATTGGCGGCTGCAATGGCTCACCTGCCTGGACTTTCAGGCTATCGAGCGGGTGCCAATTGAGCGGAGCCTTTTGCAGCTTCTCGATTGCCTGCGCACGATGGGCTTCGGCCGGTGCGACCAGGCTCATGGCTAGGCCCTGATTGCCAGCGCGTCCGGTACGACCAACGCGATGCACGTGTATTTCCGAGTCGCGCGCCAGTTCGACGTTGATCACCATGTCCAGCGCATCAATGTCCAGTCCACGGGCCGCGACGTCGGTCGCCACCAGTACCGAGAGGCTGCGGTTGGCGAACATGGCCAACACCTGGTCGCGATCGCGCTGCTCCAGATCGCCGTTGAGCGCCATGGCCGAAATGCCTTTAGCGGTCAGGTGTTCGACCAGCTCCTGGCATTGCTGCTTGGTGAAGCAGAAGGCCACGCAGCTTTCCGGGCGGAAACTGGCCAGCAGTCGCACGACTGCTTCCATGCGTTGCTCGGGGTCGATTTCGTAGAAACGCTGCTCGATCTGCGTATCGTCGTGCAGGGCCTCGGCGCGTACCTGTTGCGGGTCGCGCATGAAGCTTGCCGACAGCTGCTTGATACCGCTCGGGTAGGTGGCGGAGAACAGTAGCGTCTGCCGCTTGGCGGGTGTCTGGCCGATGATTTCGGCAATGGCGTCGTAGAAGCCCATGTCCAGCATGCGGTCCGCTTCATCGAGCACCAAGGTGTTCAGGCCGTCGAGCTTCAGCGTGCCTTTCTTGAGGTGTTCCTGTATGCGTCCCGGCGTGCCGACGATGACGTGCGCGCCATGTTCCAGCGAGGCGATCTGCGGGCCGATGGATATGCCGCCGCAGAGGGTGAGGATTTTGATGTTGTCTGCCGCCCGCGCCAGTCGACGCAGTTCCTTGGCCACCTGATCGGCCAGCTCCCGGGTTGGGCACAGAACCAGCGCCTGGCAGCCAAAATAGCGAGGATTGAGCGGCTCAAGCAGAGCGATACCGAATGCAGCGGTCTTGCCGCTGCCGGTCTTGGCTTGGGCGATCAGGTCTTGCCCCTTGAGCATGACCGGCAGGCTCTGGGCCTGAATCGGCGTCATCGCCGTGTAGCCGAGGGCATCGAGATTGGCGAGCATGGCGGCGGAAAGGGGCAGCGATGAAAAGACGGTACTGGGCACGGAAAGGATCTTCGGCTGGGGGGCGATCCGCAGTCTATCAGGCCATCGCACTATGCGCCGGTGACAAGGTGCTGGTGTGGCCATCCGCTGGCACGGCGAAACGTTTTGAAAGGCCAGTGAATGGAACCCCAACGGGGGAGGTCGATCGAAAAATATCCATGTTCCGTACTCAGGAGGTTTGTTTTGTCTCGTGTTCTTTTCCTTGCTGGGTTGTTGGCGCTACCCGCGTTTGCAGCCGAGCCCACCCTTTACGGACGTTACGAACACATCAAAATCGAGCAGATCGGCAAGACCCTACCCGCCAAGATGGATACCGGTGCCATGACCGCATCGTTGTCCGCACGTGACATCGAGCAATTCCAGCGAGATGGAGAGGACTGGGTACGCTTCCGCCTGGCAGTCGAGGGTGCGGATGACACGCTTTATGAGCAGCGCCTGCTCGGCATCAGCCGCATCAAGACCCGTGCCGAAGAGGCCGGCAACGTCGACCCTGACAGCGAGCCGCCACGGGCAGAGCGCCCAGTGGTAGGCATGCAGCTGTGCATCGGCGATCAGCTGCGTGAGGTCGAGGTCAATCTCACGGACCGCACCCACTTCAGCTACCCCTTGCTGATTGGTGCCGAGACCATCCGAGACCTTAATGCCGCAATCTATCCGACCGAGAAGTACACGGCCGGTCAGCCAACCTGCTGACGCGCAATCGCCATTGGCACGCGTCACCCGCCAGGCCGCACCGGCCTGGCTTAGGCCCAAGAAAGGCAGCGCTGCTTCGCGCTCGCTCATAGCTCCCAACAGCGCGTGATCGTTCGCCTCGGTCCGACAGGCCGATCGGGGCCTTTACCTGTGGCGTTGATACCGCGGTGCAACACAATTCCTTTCCAGCCAGCAGACCCTGCGGGGCGTGCCGGAAGAACGTGCTCTGGTCTCACGGAAATACGTTACGTATAAGCAGACCCTAAAAACACGACCGGCCGTTTCGTTTGCAATCAAAAGGCAATATAAGAAAGTTAGTTTAAGTTAGTTGTTTATATTTAAGGTCTTTTGTTTGTTGTATTGTTTTACGTATTTTATTGCTTTTAAATATTGTCGATGTTGTTTGCTAGTATTTTTTTAATTGAAGCCTAGCCAATATTAGCTTGTAACCGGCCAGTATTGAGAGTGCTCCTGGGGGACGCCCGGACCAAGCCGCCGACCGCCGCGTCAGCTCGCCGCACTGTTCAGCGCGAAAAGCGTCTGCCATGAAGGTTTCGGCGAGCGGTTTGCGCGATGGCCTATGGCTACGTTCAGGCGCATTTTCAGGGCCTCTCCCGTACGTGGACGGGTCTTTGCGTGTTGTTTGTCAGACTAAAGTCGGGGCTTTCATTCATTAACCCACCCCTGTTAAATTCAGGATGTGGGTTCCCTTCACACGTAATAAAAATAAGGCGGAGAACGTCAATGGCCGACAACGATAAAGAAAATGCTGCTGCGTACTGGAAGGCGAATGTTCGCCTTATCACTTGGAGCTTAGTGGTCTGGGCTCTGGTCTCATATGGTTTCGGTATCCTCCTGCGTCCGCTGGTGGCCGGCATCCCGGTTGGGGGAACGGATTTAGGCTTCTGGTTCGCTCAACAGGGTTCCATCATTACGTTCATTGCGATCATCTTCCACTACGCGTGGCGGCTGAACAAATTGGACAAGGAATTCGGGGTTGAGGAGTAACCACAATGAGCCAATATTGGATCAACATGATGTTCGTGGGCGCGTCCTTCCTGCTTTATATAGGGATTGCGATCTGGGCCCGCGCTGGGTCGACTAAGGAATTTTATGTCGCTGGCGGCGGCGTTCACCCCGTAACCAATGGTATGGCGACTGCGGCTGACTGGATGTCAGCGGCTTCCTTCATCTCCATGGCGGGTCTGATCGCCTCCGGCGGTTATGCTACGTCGGTTTACCTGATGGGCTGGACTGGCGGCTATGTGCTGCTGGCGATGCTGCTGGCACCCTACCTGCGCAAATTCGGCAAGTTCACCGTGCCGGACTTCATCGGTGACCGCTTCTACAGTCGTGGCGCTCGCCTGACTGCAGTCGTCTGCCTCATCCTCATCTCCGTTACCTACGTAATCGGTCAGATGGCGGGTGCTGGTGTGGCGTTCTCTCGCTTCCTGGAAGTGAGCAACGACGTTGGTATCTGGCTCGCTGCCGCCATCGTGTTTGCCTATGCGGTATTTGGCGGCATGAAGGGCATCACCTACACCCAGGTGGCGCAGTATGTGGTGTTGATCATCGCCTACACCATTCCGGCCGTGTTCATCGCCATGCAGCTGACTGGCAACCCGATTCCGATGTTCGGCATGTTCGGCACCCATACCGAGTCTGGTATGCCACTGCTGGATAAACTGGATACCGTCGTTCAGGAACTCGGCTTCGCTGCTTATACCGCTGATGTCGACAACAAGCTGAACATGTTCCTGTTCACCCTGTCGCTGATGATCGGTACTGCTGGTCTGCCTCACGTAATCATTCGCTTCTTCACCGTACCGAAGGTAGCTGACGCTCGTTGGTCCGCTGGCTGGACCCTCGTCTTCATCGCTCTGCTGTACCTGACCGCTCCGGCTGTTGCCTCCATGGCGCGTCTGAACCTGATTGAAACCATCTATCCGGAAGGTCCGCAGGCTGAGGCGATCCTCTATGAAGAGCGTCCGGACTGGATTCAGACCTGGGAAACCACTGGCCTGATCAAGTGGGAAGACAAGAACGGCGATGGTCGTGTGCAGATGTACAACGATGCCAATGCCGGCTTTGCTCCTACCGCACAAGAGCGTGGTTGGAACGGCAACGAGCTGACTGTTAACAACGACATCATCGTGTTGGCCAACCCGGAGATTGCCAATCTGCCAGGCTGGGTCATCGGTCTGATCGCTGCAGGTGCTATCGCTGCTGCGCTTTCCACAGCCGCGGGTCTGTTGCTGGCGATTTCGTCTGCAATCAGTCACGACTTGATCAAGACGATCATCAATCCGAAGATCAGTGAAAAGAACGAGATGTTGGCGGCTCGTCTGTCCATGACGGCGGCTATCCTGCTGGCAACCTGGTTGGGTCTCAACCCTCCCGGTTTCGCCGCTCAGGTAGTAGCACTGGCGTTCGGTCTTGCAGCTGCAAGCCTGTTCCCGGCGCTGATGATGGGGATCTTCTCCAAGCGCGTGAACAGCAAGGGTGCCGTCGCGGGGATGGTGGTTGGTGTGGTGAGCACCGCCGTATACATCTTCCTGTACCTGGGCTGGTTCTTCATCCCTGGCACTGCAAGCATCCCGAACACGCCTGATCAGTGGTGGATGGGTATTTCCCCGCAGGCCTTCGGTGCTGTCGGTGCGATGCTGAACTTCGCAGTGGCTTACGCCGTATCCCTGTCGACTGAGGCTCCGCCGCAGGAGATTCAGGATCTGGTAGAAAGCGTTCGTACCCCGAAAGGTGCTGGCGCTGCGCTTGATCACTAACTGATAATGCAACCAGACGTCAGACTTGCTCTGACACGAGGTTGAAGTAGAAGTCGGGCTTCCATTTGGAAGCCCGATTTTTTTGAGGGGGATATATATGTTCTGGCATCTGATCGCGGCAGCCGTCGCTGGTGTGGCGGGCGCGGGTATTGGATTGCTGCTGCGCTCCCTGACGCGTAAGCGGCTGCCGAAGTGGATCATTCCAGTGTTCGCCGGCCTGGGTATGCTGGCTTACACCATCCATTACGAATACACCTGGTTTGAAACCACCAAACTGCGCCTTCCAGAAGGATCCGTGGTCGTTTCAAGTGAGGAGGGTGAGATGTTGTGGCGGCCTTGGACGATGATCTTTCCAATGCCGTTGGCCTATGTCGTGCTGGATGGTGCGAGTGCGCAAATTCAAGATACGGACAGGGGCCGAATTGCCCGTTTCGTTCTGTATCGCTTCGAAAAGCATCACCTGATATCCACCGTGAAGAACAGTCCTCATCAGATGCTCTGCACAGAGAACGTGATGTTCAGATTGAATGAAGCTGGTCAGGCGAAGATCGAGACAGCGACCGAGCTGGCGGAAGATTCACCGCTGTACCAGGCCATTTGTGGCGCCGGCCGATAATAGGCTCCTTGCGCACCAGGCGGACTCCGCGCATCGGTATCAACTGATGCGCGCCGTTATGGCGTGTCGCTTACCAGAATTGCGGACGGCCGTTACTCAGCGGATATCCCACCAGTAGGTTCCGCAACGGAGCCGGCAGCTGATGTCAGCCGCCTTGGTAATACCGATCGACCTATATTCCTTACCGCTATCACCTTGGCTTTGGCGACGCTTGAAGAAAGGCTGTGCGCCGTTCAGATCGAGTTGAACGCGGCTTTGCGCGCGCGTTGCCAGCATCTGAGCCGCTGAGCCAGCTCGTCGATGCTGGTGAGCCCCATGCGTTGGGCTCGGTTCAGCAGGATCAAGGCAATTTCTGCTGTGGCCATCGCATCGGCGGATGCGTTATGGCGTTGCGGTATGTGGATATCGAAGTACTCGAGCCAGTGATCCAGCCCGCCACGATGAATCATCGCTTCCGGAAACAGCATCGGAGCCAGGTCGGCGACGTCGAGGAAGGTGTGTTCCAGCGCGTAACCCAGCTCGTTCTTCAGCGCGCGGGCCAGCATGCGCTGATCGAAGGGCGCATGAAAAGCCAGAATAATGCTGTCGGAAGCGAACTCCATGAAACTGAGCAGCGCCTCGGTCGGAGGGAGTCCAGTCGCCAATTCGCTGGGTGCTATGCCATGGATCAGCACGCTTTCGGTGACCTTGACCTGGCGGCAAAGCGTGCATTCGAACTGTTTGGAATAGCTGATGGCGCCATCTTCGATGGTGACTGCGCCAATGGCGATGACCAGGTCGCGCTTGAGGTGCAGGCCGGTGGTTTCCAGATCCAGAACCACCATGCGTTGCTGGCGCAGCGGGATGGCCTGCGGCAGGACGGGCTTCGGCAGCTCGTCGATGCGTTGCTGCTGCTCCGGGGGAAGCTTCGGTCCGCGAGGGTTGAACCAGAACATGCTCATAGTTGATAGCGCACCGCGAGGCTGGCCTGCAAACGCTGCGCCTGACGGAAGGATTCGCGCAGGATGCGACGGTCGAGAATGTTGAGCGTATCCGGATCCAAGCGGTTGGAATAGGGCAGTCCATCGCGTGCCTGCTGTTGGTGATGCTGCATGCGGGTCTGTTGGATGAAATGATAGGCCTCTTCGTAGGCCGCTCCATCCTTCTCCTCGATGACGCCTTTCTCAACCAGCTTGCGCAGGCGTTCAAGGGTATTGCAGGTACCGATGCCGTTGCTCAACGCCAGCAAGCGAGCGCCATCGACGAAGGGCGTGAGGCCCTGCACCTTTAGATCTAGCGTGTCCTTGCCTTCGCCTTTGCGTGCCACGACAAAGTCGCGGAAACGGCCCACAGGTGGGCGATGACGCAGCGCGTTGTCGGCCATCATGCGCTGGAACAGGGTGTTATCGGTGATTTCCCCGATCAGGTCACGACGCAACTGGTCGCAGCCCTCCGATGGACCCCAGATGCTGCGCAGATCGAAATAGATGGTGCTGCCGAGCAGATTTTCGGGAGTCGCCTCGCGGATGAACGAGCTGAAGCGACGACTCCACTCCTGGCGCGACAGACACAGCTGCGGGTTGCTGGCCATGATGTTGCCCTTGCACAGGGTGAAGCCGCAGGTGTCGAGGTCGCGGTTGATGCGCTCGGCCAAGGGCAGCAGGCGGCCGCGGATATGCGCGGCGTCGGCGGCGTCAGTGGCTTCGAAGAGAATGCCGTTGTCCTGGTCGGTGTGCAGCGTCTGCTCCTGGCGACCTTCGCTGCCGAAGCATAGCCAGGTGAAAGGCACCCCCGGATCGCCCAGATGCTCGATGGCCAGTTCGATCACCCGGCAGACGGTGTGGTCGTTTAGCAGGGTTACGATCCGGGTGATCTGGGTCGATGAGGCGCCGTGGGCGAGCATGTTGTCGACCAGTTGAGTGATGCGGCTGCGGATGACCACCAGCGCGTCGACACGATTGGCGTGGCGAATGGTTTGCGCCAGATGCACCAGATCCACGCGCTGCAGAGAAAACAGGTCACGCTCGGAAATCACGCCCTGGAGCAGGCCATTTTCTACTACACAGACGTGGGCGATATGCCGTTCGGTCATGGCGATGGCGGCATCGAACGCGGTGGCGTCGGGGGGCAGGTAGAACGGATCATGGGTCATGAACTGCGAGATTGGCTGGCTCAGGTCGGTGGTGCCGGTGCCAATGGCCCTTCGCAAATCGCGCAGCGTGAAGATGCCTTGCGGATGCAAAGCCTCGTCGACGATGACGATGCTGCCGACGTTCTCCTGCTGCATCATCGACACGGCTTCGTTGAGCGGTCGGCTTGGTAGGCAGGAAACGGGATGATGCAGCGCCAGCTCGCCGATGCTGGTTTCCAGGGAATACTGCTCGCCGAGACTCTCCACCGCGCGCATCTGTGCCTGCTGGTTGACCAGATCGAGCAGGCTGCTGACGCCGCGAATGGCGAAGTCGCGGAACACGTCGGAGGTGGAGACTAGCTTGACGAAAGCGGGTTTGTTCAACAGGAAGCAAAAGGTGTCATCTGCGGCCAGGTGTGCGGTGCGCGTAGCTCGCTCACCCATGAGGGCTGCCATTGGAAAGCACTCGCCGACGATGACCTCGAACGTGGTGTCGGTGCCGCGTTTTGCGGTATGCGGACGCTGACCATGAACGCGCCCCTGCTTGACGATATAGAAGTGCTGCACCACCCCGTCATCGGGTGAAATGATGCAATCGCCTTCGGCATAGAAGCGCAACTCACAATTTTCCACCAGATAAGCGAGGTGGGCCGGCTCCATCTGGTTGAACGGGGCGTACTTGCGCAGAAACTCCATGGTGCCATGGATGTTCTGCAGTACTGCCGTCTTCCCAGCCTGGGAGAAGGCGTCGGGTGTGCTCATGGTCGGCTTCCATTTTTTGTTAATGGTGGGCTGCAGGTCGTTCGGACCCAATTGGACGTAAGTCTAGTCACCTCAACGGTTGGGGGAGCTGATCAGGGTCAGGCTGATGTTTCGGGCTGTTGCTGCTGAGCGCGGACATAAAAAGCCGGCCTGGCGGCCGGCTCGTTTTACGCGTGATGCAACTCAGGGCAGGGTGAACAGTACCTTGACCGAGCCGTTCACGGCAGCGCTGTCGACATAACCGACGGCATCGGCTTCGGCAGCGATCTTGGCGACCACCGCGGCGTCGTCAGCGACGCTGGGCAGCGGCTGACCCTTGCCAGTGAAGATCAGGCCGGACCAGTAGGACTTGAGCTGCGACTCGTTCTTATTGGTCACGGCTTTGTAGAAGGATTCCTTTGTAGAATTCCAGCCAGCCTGGTCGACGCCTTTCATGGACTTGTCCTTGCCCAGGAAAATGTTGGCAACTTCGGATTGCGAGGGCGCCTTGGCTGCGCCGGGATTGACGATCACGGCAACCTCGGCCTGAGCCAGGGAAACCATGCCGAGCAGCGCGGCGGAACAGAGGATGCGAATAGGTGCTTTCATCGGGACGCTCCTCAGAATACGAAATCAACGCCGACGGAAACGATGTCGCCGTCGTAGTTGCGGGCTGGGGTGCCTGCGACACCGCCACTCAGATCGTATGCGGCGTTGTCGAAGACTTCTTGAGCGTTGCGGGTGAACACACCGTCGTAACCATTCTTGGTATCAACGCGCTTGTACTCGCCTTTGACCACCACGGTCGGCGCGGCCTGGTAGTTCAGGCCAAGAGTCCAGGAGCTCTGACGGCCACCGTTGTCATCCAGCTGTGCGTAAGTGACATGCGGCAGGAAATCGCCGAAGCGACGGCCGCCCATCAGGTAGAAAGAGTCGATCGCTTCCATGCCGTCGTTCTCGATCAGGCGCGAGGTCCACTCGTTGCTGCTGATCCAAGTGCCGTTGTCGTACTGGTAGCCGATCGAGGTGAACTTGCCCTTCTCTTTATTCAAGTTGAGCAGGGAAAGGGGGTCGTTGGCGCCAAAGCCAATGGCGGTCGCATCGACCGTGCCGGTGATATCCGTCTTGATATCCGCCTCGACATAGCCGATGCGCAGCATGCCGAAATCGTTGGTGGCCAGGCTGATGCTGGCGCCGAAGAGGTTGCCGTAGTCGATATCGAACTGCTCGTCGTAGGCGTAGTAGTCACGGTTCTTCGCCTGACCGCCAGCGACTTGGAAAGTCACCGAACCGTACGACAGCGGCACGGTGTAGACCGCATCGACGCCTTCGTAGTTGGTGACCTGTACCTGGCTGTAGACCTCATCGGGCAGGCGCAGCCACGGATAGCTGTAGCCGACGTCGAGGCTTTCGGAATACATGTACACCGGGCTGCGCAGGCGGCCGGCACGGAGCATCAGCTGGTCGCTGGCCTGCAGCGACAGGTATGCCCACTCCAGGTTGGCTTTCCACTCGTCCTGCTGCGCTTTGGCGGTCGCCTGGACGGTTACGCCCAAGGTGTCGGTGATGCCGTAGCTCAGCTGAGCGCCGAACTTGGACAGCTGATCACCGCGCCAGGAGTCGGTGGTTTGGCCCTGACCGCCGTAGCTGCGACCGTCGTCTTCACCGCCGAGGTGGGTGAAGCCGACGGTACCAAAACCGTTGAAGCGATGTTCACCCTGTTCCAGGGCGAAGGCAGGGGTGGCGGCCAGGCAGACAGCTGCCAGACCGGCGACACGAAGTGCAGTCATTTGATGCTCCAAATAATCGTTAAACACGGAATTGGCCCGTAGCCGCGCGCAGGTGGTCTCCGGTACTCACCAGTTGCTCGCCAAGTCGGGCGGTGGCTTCGGCGCCGTTAGCGGTTGCTTGTGCGTCCTGCTGCAACACTTGAGTTTCTTGTTGGATGGAACTCGACAGGCCGATCTGCTCTTGAGTGAACTGAGCGATGCCGGCGTTGAGTTCGTCGATCTGGTTGACCGTGCCTGCAATGGCTTCCAGCAGCTGCGTGGCTTCGACCGAACGCTCGATGCTGGCTCGGGATTTCTCGCCGTTGCTGGTCATGACATTGAGCACGGTATTAGCGCTGCTTTGCAGGCGCTGGATGATCTGCTGGATCTCAGCGGTGGATGCCGCGGTCTTCTGCGCCAGATTGCGCACCTCATCGGCGACCACCGCAAAACCACGGCCCTGCTCGCCGGCACGGGCGGCTTCGATGGCGGCGTTCAAGGCCAGAAGGTTGGTCTGTTCGGCGATGCTGCGGATGACGGTCAGTACCGAGCCGACTTCCTGGGTTTCTTCCTCCAGCTGCTCCATGGCCTTGACCGCGCCCATCACGCTGTCACCCAAGTCGCTGATGCCGGTCGACAGGCTGCCGACATGCTCACGTGCGGTGGCGGCCTGGCGTGCTGCGGAGTTGGCCTCGTCGGAAGCCTGCTGCGAGCGCTGCGCCACTTCCTGAATGCTGCCGGTCATGGTGAGGATGTCGCGGGTGATCGAGTCGGTGTGATGCTGCTGCGACTTGGCGTTCTCTTCCGAGCCCTGGGTGAGCTTGTACAGCTCCTTGGAGACCTGGCCCAGCGGAGTGGCGGCATCGATGATCTGGCGAATGGTGCGTTGCAGCTTGTCGAGAAAACTGTTGAACAGCTCGATCATCGCGCCGATTTCGTCGTTGGACTCGACGTTAACCCGCTGGGTCAGGTCGCCGTCGCCGCGGGCGATCGACTGCAGCGAAGCGATCACTCCGCGAATATTGACCATCACGCTGCGGATCACCAGCCAGGCGCCGAGACTGACCAGTACCACCAGTACCAGGCTCAGAATGATGCCGAGCTGCGTGGTGGCCGCGTTGGCTTCGCGAGTCTGGACCAGAGTCTGCTGAAATTCATCGTACGCTTGCGCACGGAAATCGCTGCCGAGCTTCTGTGCCTGGGCCAGATCACTGGCCATGCGATCCAGGCTTGGGCGCAGATCGTCGAACGATGCGCTGCCGTCGATCAGCTTGGTCGAAGCGGCGAGCGCATTATCGGCGTAGTCGCGCACGGCCTTGCGCCAGTCGCCCAGCGCCTGGTGCTGCTGGCGCTGATCGCTCAGCAATGTCGTCAAGGATTGCTGCTGCGTATCGATCTGCTGCAGCACTTCACGCGCCTCGTCGAGCACGCCGGGCTCGCCCGCGGCAACCGCGTTGTTCAGCAGAGCCGGTACCCGGGAAAACTGGAAGATCACCGCGTCGGCCTTCTCCAGCGTCGGGTAGCCGCGGGTTTCGAGAAACACCAGGCGCGAGTCGGTAGCCGAGAGCTGAAGCGACGTATAGGCAACATACAAAACGAGCCCGAACAGGGCCACCGCTGGTACCAAGGATAGCTTGGCGGTCAGCGAGAAGTTTTTAAGCATGCATCGACTCCAGGGTGGGCTGCAGGTACTGCGGGAGTTGCGGTTATGGCTAAATGCTATCGCGCAACGATATTGTGACTGGAAATGCCTTTCGGGTCACGTTATCGGTTGTAACCAAGTGAACTTGAGAACCGTTGGGCGGATTCGAGGCATAAAAAAACCGCCCCGTAGGGCGGTTCTCTTGCAGCTGATTCGTGGGTTACAGACCGTTCTTGGCCTTGAATTCACGACGGCGGCGGTGCAGTACCGGCTCGGTGTAGCCGTTGGGCTGCTTGGTACCCTCGAGGACCAGTTCCAGAGCAGCCTGGAAGGCCACGCTGTTGTCGAAGTCCGGCGCCATCGGGCGATACAGCGGGTCGCCCTGGTTCTGGCGGTCAACCACTGGCGCCATGCGCTTGAGGCTTGCGAGCACCTGATCCTTGGTCACCACGCCGTGGCGCATCCAGTTGGCCACGTGCTGGCTGGAGATGCGCAGTGTGGCGCGGTCTTCCATCAGTGCGATGTCGTTGATGTCCGGTACCTTGGAGCAACCGACGCCCTGCTCGACCCAGCGAACCATGTAGCCGAGGATGCCCTGCGAGTTGTTGTCCAGCTCGTTCTGCTTCTCTTCCTCGCTCCAGTTGGTGTCTTGCGCCAGCGGGATGGTGAGGATGTCGTCGATGGAAGCTTTTTCGCGCTTGGCCAGTTCCACCTGACGCGCCTGCACGTCGATCTTGTGGTAGTGCATGGCGTGCAGGGTTGCAGCAGTCGGCGACGGTACCCAGGCGGTGTTGGCGCCGGCCATGGGGTGGCCGACCTTCTGCTCGAGCATTGCGGCCATCAGGTCAGGCATGGCCCACATGCCCTTGCCGATCTGTGCCTTGCCCTGCAGGCCGCAGGCCAGGCCCACGTCGACGTTGTTGTTCTCGTAGGCGCTGATCCACTTCTCGGCCTTCATGGCCGCTTTGCGCACCATCGGGCCGGCTTCCATGGAGGTGTGGATTTCGTCACCGGTGCGGTCGAGGAAGCCGGTGTTGATGAACACCACGCGCTCACGTGCTTCCTTGATGCAGGCCTTGAGGTTGATCGTGGTACGACGCTCCTCGTCCATGATGCCGACCTTCAGGGTGTTGCGCGGCAGACCGAGGACGTCCTCGACGCGACCGAACAGCTCGGTGGCGAAGGCCACTTCTTCCGGACCGTGCATCTTCGGCTTGACGATGTACATCGAGCCGGTGCGGGTGTTCTTGCGGCTGGTGTTGCCGTTGAGGTTGTGCACCGCGATCAGGCTGGTGAACAGGCCGTCCATGATGCCTTCCGGCACCTCGTTGCCTTCCTTGTCGAGGATGGCATCGTTGGTCATCAGGTGACCGACGTTACGGATGAACAGAAGGGAGCGACCGTGCAGGGTCAGCTCGCCGTTGCCGTCGGCCTTGCTGTAGACGCGGTCCGGGTTCATGGCGCGGGTGATGCGCTTGCCGCCTTTCTCCAGCTCTTCGACCAGGTCGCCCTTCATCAGGCCGAGCCAGTTGCGGTAGACGATGGTCTTGTCGTCGGCGTCGACGGCGGCGATGGAGTCTTCGCAGTCCATGATGGTGGTCAGCGCCGACTCCATCAGGACGTCCTTCACGCCGGCCGCGTCGGTCTGGCCGATCGGGCTGGTCGGGTCGATCTGGATCTCGAAGTGAATGCCATTGTTCTTCAGCAGCACAGCGATCGGTGCGCTGGCTTCGCCCTGGAAGCCCTGCAGCTGGGCCGGGTTCTTCAGGCCGGTGGTGGTGCCGTCCTTCAGCGAAACGACCAGCTTGCCGCCTTCGATGCGGTAGCCGGTGGAATCGACGTGGGAGCCGGTTTCCAGCGGTGCGGCTTCATTGAGGAAGTTGCGCGCGTAGGCGATGACCTTGTTGCCGCGAATCTCGTTGTAGCCCGGGCCTTTGCTGGCGCCGTCTTCTTCGGAAATGGCATCGGTGCCGTAGAGGGCATCGTACAGCGAGCCCCAGCGAGCGTTGGCGGCGTTCAGAGCGAAGCGCGCGTTCATGATCGGCACCACCAGCTGCGGGCCGGCCATGCGGGCGATTTCTTCGTCGACGTTCTCGGTGGTGGCCTTGAAGTCTTCGGCTTCCGGCAGCAGGTAACCAATTTGCTGCAGGAAGCTCTTGTACGCTACAGCGTCGTGCGCCTGACCAGCGCGAGCCTGGTGCCAGGCATCGATCTGCGCCTGCAGCTCGTCGCGCTTGGCCAGCAGCGCGCGGTTCTTCGGCGCCAGGTCGTGGATGACGCTGTCGGCGCCGGCCCAGAAGGCGGCGGCATCGACGCCGGTACCGGGAATCGCTTCGTTGTTCACGAAGTCGTACAGGACTTTGGCGACCTGCAGGCCACCGACTTGAACGCGCTCAGTCATTACTCGCCTCACTTGGTTCTTCTAATTCGACAGACAATTTGGTTTCTTGTAGTCCGAGTCGCCGGATACTACATCAAGCGCCTGGGAAAATCAGTCCGCCGAAAGAGCCTGTCGTTCCGACCTTGCGCACGCCGGTCGTGGGCGTCGCAGCCTGTCGCGGTGGCCGCTGCCTGCTATACCTATTGGGCCGTCGCTAACGCGTGCGCGATTTCCCAGCACAGGAGCATTTCATGGACCACTTCGTTCTTACCGTCATCGCCGAAGACCAGCCCGGTCTGGTCGAGCGGCTGGCCAAGTGCATCGCCGATCACGGCGGCAACTGGCTGGAGAGCCGCATGTCGCGCATGGCCGGACAGTTCGCTGGCATTCTGCGGGTGGCCGTGCCGCAGCAGGCTCATGCCGAACTGACCGCGGCGCTGCAGGGACTCGAGGCGCAAGGCATTCGCGTCCTGCTGGCGCATAGCGGCACGGAGCCGACGACTAGCTGGCAGGAAATCCAGCTGGAGCTGGTCGGCAACGACCGCCCGGGTATCGTGCGCGACATCACCCGTCTGCTCGCCGAGCATGGCGTCAATCTGGAAAGCCTGGACACCGAGGTATTGCCGGCGCCGATGAGCAGCGAGCTGCTGTTTCGTGCTGAGGTGAGGCTGGCAGTGCCGAGCGAGCTGTCGCTGGAGGTGCTGCAGCAGCGCCTGGAAACGCTGGCCGACGACCTGATGGTCGAGCTCAAGCTGCAACCCACCGAGAAATCCTAGACAGTCTCCAGCATTTTCAGCCGGCGCTTTTGCGCATCACTCGCCAGGCGTCCAGGCTGTAGACGGCGAGCCCCGCCCAGATGCAGAAGAAGGCCAGCTGACGGTCGACCGGGAACGGCTCGCCGAACAGCTGTACGGCGAGGATCAGCAGCAGCGTCGGCGTCAGGTACTGCAGGAAGCCCAGGGTGGAATACGGCAGATGACGCGCCGCGGCGTTGAAGCCGAGCAGCGGAATCAGCGTCACCGGTCCGGCGGCCATCAACCAGAGCGCATCGCTGCTGGTCCAGAATGCCGGCTCGGTGCTGGTGCCGCTGCTGAACCAGAACAGCCAGACCAGTGCTATTGGTAGCAACAGCCAGGTTTCCACCACCAGCCCAGGTAATGCGGCCACCGGCGCCAGCTTGCGCAACAGACCGTAGCTGCCGAAGCTCAGCGCCAGCACGATGGAAATCCACGGAAATTCGCCAAGCATCAGCAACTGCAGGCTGACGCCTACGCCGGCCATTGCCACCGCCAGCCACTGCAGCGGGCGCAGCCGCTCGCGCAGCACGATCATGCCGAGCAGCACGTTGACCAGCGGATTGATGTAGTAACCCAGGCTCGCTTCGACCATCCGATCGTGGTTCACCGCCCAGACGTAGATCAGCCAGTTGGCGGCGATCAGCACGCTGGAGATGCCCAGCACGCCGAGGCGTCGCGGGTGCATCAGCAGTTCGCGCCACCAGCCTGGGTGGCGCCAGACCAGCAGCACCAGCGAGCCGAATACCGCCGACCAGATCACCCGCTGGGTGACGATCTCGAGAGCGCCGTATTGTTCGAGTGCCTTGAAGTAGAGCGGAAACATGCCCCAGATGCTGAAGGTAGCCAGCCCCAGCAGATAACCCTTGCGCAGATTGGCGGTAGCCATGACGTCCTTCGACGAGCAGCGGAGAGCCGGCCATTTTGCGCCTTTGCCTGCAGGAGAGAAAGATTAGGCAGCTAACGTAGCGCCACGATGCGACCAGCTGCCGTGATCGGACGCGGCAGGGAACGCGCGGCAGCTCGTTCCGTCTCATCTGCATCACTGATCGAAACGGCATCGCGCTCGCCAGAGCGTTTGGAGAACGGCAATGCGCTTGCAGAATCAGGTGGCTCTGGTCACCGGCAGTACCCACGGCATCGGCCTCGGCATCGCCGTGCGCCTGGCCGAGGAGGGGGCCGACGTGGTCATCAACGGTCGCGAAGAAGATGACGAGGCCCGTGCGAGTCTTGAACAGGTGCGCGCCGTCGGGCGGCGGGTCTGCTTTATTGCTGCGGATGTCAGCCAGGTCGAACAATGCCGCCGGCTGGTGCACGAGAGCGTCGAGCGTATGGGCCGGCTGGACATCCTGGTGAACAACGCCGGGGTGCAGACGCACGCCGCGTTTCTCGACGCCGAGGAAGGCGACTACGACCGGGTACTCGACGTGAATCTGCGCGGGCCGTTCTTCCTCTCCCAGGCCTTCGCCCGCTATCTACGCGAGCAGGGCCGCGGCGGGCGGATCATCAACAACAGCTCGGTGCACGAGGAATTGCCGCACCCCAACTTCACCGCCTACTGCGCGAGCAAGGGCGGGCTGAAGATGCTCATGCGCAATATCGCCATCGAGCTCGCGCCGCTGGGCATTACGGTCAACAACGTGGCGCCGGGTGCGGTGGAAACGCCGATCAACCGCGAACTGATGAACCAGCCGGAGAAGCTTGCCAGTCTGTTGCAGAACATCCCTGCCGGCCGTCTTGGCCGGCCACACGATGTCGCTGGGGTCGTCGCCTTTCTTGCCTCACCTGATGCCGAGTACATCACCGGGACTACTCTGGTGGTCGATGGCGGCCTGCTATGGAATTACAGCGAACAATGACCAATATCCCGCCGTGTCAGCCGTTCAGCCATGATGTCAGCGCCATCTCGCTGGCAGATACCCTCACCCCCGCCGAGCGCTATCAGGAGTTGTTCGTCGCGGTGCAGATGCAGCGCATCTTTCCCGACAGCAAGACCTTCGTCGACTGCGCGCCCTTGAAGCGTCCTGAAGCCATCCTCGATGATTATCGTGCCCGTTGCGATGAGCCAGGCTTCGACCTTGCGGCTTTTGTCCGCGAGCATTTCAGTCTTTATGAAATGCCGACCAAAGAGTTCGTCGCCAACCCTGACGACAGCCTGGCCGAGCACATCGACCGGCTCTGGCCGATCCTCACCCGCCATCCGCAGGACCATCCCGAGCACTCCTCGCTGCTGCCCTTGCCCCATGATTACGTCGTTCCGGGCGGGCGCTTCACCGAGCTGTACTACTGGGATTCCTATTTCACCATGCTCGGTCTGGATGAGAGTGGGCATTGCGACCTGCTGCGCGCCATGGCGGACAATTTCGCCTACCTGATCGACACCTACGGCCACGTTCCCAACGGCAATCGCACCTATTACCTTGGCCGCTCGCAGCCGCCGGTGTTCGCCCTGATGACCGAGTTGTTCGAGGAAACCGGCGTGTACCGTACCAGCGATTACCTGCCGCAGTTGCACAAGGAATATGCCTTCTGGATGGAGGGCGCCGATGCGCTACGTCCGGGCGAGGCGCACCGGCGCTGCGTTTGCCTGGCCGATGGCGTGGTGCTCAATCGCTATTGGGACGAACGTGATACGCCGCGCGAGGAGTCCTATCTCGAGGACATCGAGACCGCGCGCGCCAGCTGCCGGCCACGCCATGAGGTCTATCGCGACCTGCGTGCCGGAGCTGAGTCCGGTTGGGATTTCAGTTCACGCTGGCTGGACGATGCCCACCGGTTGGCCACCATCCGCACCACCAGCATTTTGCCCATCGACCTCAACGCGCTGCTCTACAAACTCGAGCGGCAGATCGCCGAGCTGTCGGCGGTTAAGGGCCAGCAGGCCTGCGCCGAGGCGTTCGCCCGCCGTGCCGAGGCGCGCCTGGCGGCCATTGATCAGTACCTGTGGAATCCGCGCGCCGGTGCCTATTTCGACTATGACTGGCAGCGCGCCCGCCAGCGCGACAACCTCACTGCTGCGACCCTGGCGCCGCTGTTCGTGCACATGGCCAGCGACGCCCAGGCAGAGGCGGTTGCCGCAACGGTGCATGCGCGTCTGTTGGCGCCGGGCGGGTTGTCGACAACCGAGATCAGCGGCAGCGGCGAGCAGTGGGACCGGCCCAACGGCTGGGCGCCGCTGCAGTGGATAGGTATTCGCGGGCTGCAGCATTACGGCCACGATGAGCTGGCGCTGGAGATCGAGGAGCGCTGGCTGACCATCGTCAGCCACCTGTTCGAGCGCGAAAGCAAGTTGATGGAAAAGTACGTGTTGCGACCGTGCACCGAGCACGCCGGTGGTGGCGAGTACCCACTGCAGGATGGCTTCGGCTGGACCAACGGGGTAACCCGCAAGCTGATGCAGGAAGACCCCAACCACGAAGCCAACCGCTGCCGCGCTGGGCATTGCCGGACTGCTTCCTAGTGCGTCTTCAACGCATCGGGCAGGGCTCTATTTCCTTACAAATGCAATGGATCAATAGTTATCGTACAACTGCTGGGCTATGATGTCGGTTGCTTCCGCTTCTCAGAGATCGTCGTCATGGATAACCAGAGCGTTCAGCCGCGCGCCCGTCGCAAACACCGCAGCCTTGCTCAGGAGCTGGTGGCCGAGCTGTCGCAGCAGATCCGCGACGGCCTGATGAAGCGTGGCGACAAGCTGCCGACCGAGTCCGCCATCATGCAGGCGCAGGGTGTGAGTCGCACGGTGGTGCGCGAGGCGATCTCGCGGCTGCAGGCCTCGGGCCTGGTGGAGACGCGGCACGGCATCGGCACCTTCGTGCTGGACACGCCGAGCACCACCGGGCTGCGCATCGACCCGGCGACCATCGGTACGCTGCGTGATCTTTTGGCGATTCTGGAGCTGCGTATCAGCCTTGAAGTCGAGTCGGCTGGGCTGGCAGCGCAGCGGCGCTCGCCCGAGCAGCTATCGGCCATGCGGGCCTTTCTCGATCAGCTCAATCAGAGCGCGGCGCATTCCAGCGATGCGGTCTCGTCGGATTTCCAGTTCCATCTGCAGATTGCCGAGGCCACCGGCAACCGCTACTTCACCGACATCATGAGCCATCTCGGCACCACGCTGATCCCGCGCAGCCGGGTCAACTCCGCGCGGCTGGCGCATGATGATCAGCAGCACTATCAGGCGCGTCTGGGACGCGAACACGAGCAGATCTACGAGGCCATCGAGCGGCAGGACCCGGAGTCCGCACGGGCGGCCATGCGCCTGCACCTGACCAACAGCCGCGAGCGGTTGCGTCAGGCCCACGAAAGCGCCGAAGCCGAAGTGCAGCAACGCTGATCGGCGACCCCGGCGCGGTTGGCGCCGGGTATGTCGATAGATACTAGCGGCGGTACGCCAGCAGGACGATACCGCCAACCACGATCAGACCGCCGGCCACCTGCGTGGCACCGAGTACCTGACCGAGGATCAGCCAGCCCAGCACCATGCCTGCCACAGGCTCCATGTTCATCACCGGCGCGTTGCGGGCGATGTTCAGGCGCGGCATGCAGATGAACAGCGTCGAGAAGGCTGCGCCGTAGAGCAAGACCAGACAACCCAATGCGATCCAGCCAACCGTTGCGCTGGGCAGGCTCAGCCCGCCGGGTATGAGGTCGCCCGCGCCCAGCAGGGTGGATGCGCTAAAGACCACCGCCATTGTCAGCATGCTGCGCACCGAACCGGCCATGTGCGACAGCTTGTGCTCGGTGACCCACAGTGCCACCGCGAATACCCCCGCGGCGGTCAGGCTGAACAGGATGCCGGCGGTCCATTGTCCATCCGGCGCGGCGTTGCTGAGCAGGCGTGCGGGAACGTCCAGTACCAGCACCAGCCCGATGAGGATCAGCCCCATGATCGCCAGCGCCTGGCGGGTCGGCCGCGGCCCACCGAGTAGCCAGGTAAGCAGCGCCAGCAGGATCGGCGACAGGTTCACCACCAGCAGCGCCAGCGCCACGGGAATGCGCGCCACCGCCGAATAGATGCAGAAACTCTGCACGGTGATCAACAGGCCAAGCAGAATCTGCCAGCCCCATGTGGCGCGCCCCAGTTGCAGCGATTCGCGTCGCCAGAACACCAGCGCAAGCAATGCCAGCAGGGTTACCCCGGCGCGGCAGAGCATCGCCAGTAGCAGGCCGGTATCGTGGTCGAAGGCGATTCGCGCAGCGATATGGTTCGCGGCGAATGAGCAGGCCAGGGTGGCCAGGACCAGTACAGCGATATGGCGTGGAAATGGCGCGGCAGTTTGCATGGTAAAGACCTGTCCTCTAAGACCCTGTACAGAATTCGTTGCGTTCAGTTCGTCGCCTTGCAAAGCAAAACGCCGCCCGGATGGGCGGCGTCCTCGTTCATGATCCTGGTGCTATCAGAGCAATACGCTCGGCAACCATAGCGAGATCATCGGAATATAGGTCACGGCCATCAGCACGGCGAACAACGCGGCGTAGAACGGCAGCAGCGCCTTCACGGTGGCCTCGATGGTGACCTTGCCGATGGCGGCACCGACGAAGAGTACCGCACCTACGGGCGGGGTAATCAGGCCAATCCCCAGGTTGACCAGCATGATCATGCCGAAATGCACCGGGTCGACGCCGAACGAGGTGACCACCGGCAGCAGGATCGGTGTGAGGATCAGGATCAGCGGCGCCATGTCCATCAGCGTGCCCAGCACCAGCAGCATGGCGTTGACGCACATGAGGATCACATAGCGATTGTCTGACAGCGTCAGGAACGCGGTGGTGATCTTCAAGGGGATCTGCATCAGGGTCATGATGTAGCCGAAGCTGGCGGCGAAAGCGATCAGGATCATCACGATCGACAGCGTGCGCACGGTGCGGTGCAGCATCTTCGGCAGCTCGAGCCACTTGTAGTCGCGGTAGATGAACATCGTGACGAAGAACGCCCAGACCACGGCTACCGCGGCGGACTCGGTGGCGGTGAATACGCCGGAAAGAATGCCGCCGAGGATGATCACCATGGTCATCAGGCCCCAGAGTGCCTCGACACAGATCTTCAGCGCCTGACGCAGCGGCACCACTTCACCCTTGGGGTAGTTGCGCTTGCGGGCGAAAAACAGGCACAGCGTTGCCATGGCGGCACTGAGCAGCAGACCCGGCCCGATGCCGGCGACGAAGAGCGCGGCAATGGATACGGTGCCGCCGGCGGCCAGCGAATAGATCACCGAGTTGTGGCTGGGCGGAGTCAGCAGCGCCTGCACCGATCCGGAGATGGTCACGGCGGTGGAGAACTCTCGTGGGTAGCCCTTCTTTTCCATTTCGGGGATCAGCACCGAGCCTACCGAGGCGGTGTCGGCCAGCGACGAACCGGAGATGGCACCAAAGAACGTCGACGCGGTGATATTGACCAGCGACAGCCCGCCGCGGACGAAGCCGACCAGCACCCCGGCGAAGGCGACCAGACGGCGAGCCATGCCGCCTTCGGCCATGATGGCACCGGCCAGGACGAAGAAGGGGATGGCCAGCAGGGAAAATTTGTTCACGCCGCCAGCGATCTGGATCATCACGGCATGCAGCGGAATATCGATCCACCAGGCGCCAACCAGAGTGGCCAGGCCGAGGGAGTAGGCCACCGGGACACGTAGCAGGATCAGGACGATGAAGCTGCCCAACAGGATGACGGCATCCATTACACGGACTCCTTGGACTCTTCGCGGTTCTCGTAATCGACGACACGGCGTTTGCTCTGGTCGCCGTACAGCAGCTGCTCGATGACGAACAGCAGGGTGATGAAGCCGCCCACGGGAATCGGCGCGTAGCTGATGCCCACGCGCATCCAGGTCAGGGTGCTGAGGTACTGGTTCCAGGTGGCCAGGCACAGCTTGTAGCCCCAGATCAGCATGAACAGGCTGATGGCGGCCATGGCCAGGCGCACGAACAGGGTGAGAAACGGCTGAGCCGCGAGTGGCAGGCGGTCGCTGAGCACCTGGACGGCCATGTGCGCGCCGGCACGGTAGCTGGCGGCTGCGCCAACGAAGGTGAACAGCACCATCAGCAGGATGGCGATTGGCTCGGGCCAGCCGAGGCCCTGGCCCAGGGCGTAACGGCTGAACACGCCCCAGGGAATGATCGTCGCCATGATCACGATCGCCGTGGCGGCAACGATCACACAGGCACGGTAGATGGCGTCATTGACGCCTAGAACCAGGTTTTTCATGAGACTCCACCGGTTGCATCGCGGCGGCACGGGCCGCCGCGATGCGCTTGCACGAGGGTTACTGAACGGCTTCGATGCGCTGGATCAGCTCGGCGAACTGCGCGCCGTACTTCTCGCGGACCGGGGCGGTGGCGTCGTAGAAAGGTTTGGTGTCGACTTCGATGAACTCGACGCCTTCGGCCTTGAGTTTCTCGTTGCTGGCGGTTTCCTTGGCTACCCACAGATCACGCTCTTCCAGCTGGGCTTCCTTGGCCAGTTTCTTCACCGTCTCCTGCTGCTCAGGGCTGAGCTTGTTCCAGGTGTCCTTGGACATCAGCAGCGGTTCGGGGAGGATAAGGTGGTGGGTCTGGGTGTAGTGCTTGGCGACGCGGAAGTGGTTGTGTTCGAGCAGGGTCGGCGAGTTGTTTTCGGCGCCATCGATCACACCGCTCTGCAGCGCACTGAAGATTTCGCCGGTGTCCATGGCGATGCCGTTGGCGCCCATGGCGTTGAGCGTGTCGATGAACAGCGGGTTGCCGATCACACGGATCTTCATGCCCTTGAGGTCTTCGATGCGGCGGATCGGTTTCTTGGTGTAGAGGCTGCGGCTGCCGGCCTCCATCCAGGCCAGACCGACCATGTTGAAGTCCGAGTTGGTGATGGCGTCGAGGATTTCCTGACCGATCTCACCGTCGACCACCTTGCGCATGTGGTCGATGTCGCGGAACACGAAGGGCATGTTGAACACGTTGGTAGCCGGCACCACCGGGCCCACCGAGCCGAGGCTGACGCGGGTCAGCTGCACCGCGCCGATCTGGGTCTGCTCGATCACTTCCTTTTCGGAACCGAGTACGCCACCGGCGAACATGCGCGATTTGATCTCGCCGTTGGTGGCGGCTTCCAGCTTCTTGCCGAGGTTTTCCATGGCGACCACGGTCGGGTAACCCGCCGGGTGAATCTCGGCGATCTTCAGCGTCATGGCGTGGGCCAGACCGCTGATGCAGAAGGCGAAGGGAAGGGCGGTAACGAGCAACTTGCGTTTGAGGTTCATGACACTCTCCATCTTGTTTTTGTTGGTGTGCAGCGTTGCGAGAAGCGAGGTTGGGCAAGCGGCTGCCCTTCCCTGGTGAGTCAGTTGAAAGCGGGTTCCTCCAGTCCGGTAACGCCTGGATTCAGGGCAAAGACGGCACCGGCCAGTGGCTGGTCGCTGAGGTCGCCACCGGGGCGGATCGAGGTGACGAACAGGGTGTCCAGGCGCGCGCCGCCGAAAGCACACATGGTCGGTTTCTTCACCGGCACGGCGAGCGAGCGGTCCAGCCGACCATCGGGCGTGAAACGGTGGATCAGTCCGGCATCGTTGCCGCAGATCCAATAACAGCCATCGGTATCGACCGCGGCGCCGTCCGGTCGGCCGGGGTGGTCGAGCATGTCGACGAACAGGCGTCGGCCAGTCGGCGTGCCGCTGTCGGGGTCGTAATCGAAGGCCCAGATCTTCTGCACGCTGGGGTGCGAATCAGACAGGTACATGGTTCGCCCGTCCGGGCTGAAGGCCAGGCCGTTGGGCACGATGAAACCGTCGAGCAGTGGCCTCAGTGGAACCTCGTCGACATCGCCATCCAACCGGTACAGTGCGCCGACCGGATGCCCGGCGGCCATGTCCAGCGCCATGCTGCCGGCCCAGAAGCGGCCCTGACGATCGCAGCGGCCGTCGTTCATGCGCATCTCGGGCAACTGATGGTCGATGGTCGCCAGTGGGCGGCTGTCGATGCGGCCATCCGGGCGCGTCTGCAGGGTGAAGAAGCCGCTCTCCATGCCGGCCACCCAGCCGTCGCCGTGGCGCGCGATGCAGGCCAGCATCTGCTCGCCCTGCCAGCGGGAAACCTGGCCATCGGCGTTGTTCCAGCGCAGCAGCTCGCGGTTGGGGATGTCGACCCAGTACAGCGCCTGTTCGGCGGCGACCCAGACCGGGCTTTCACCGGTGGCGCAGCGCAGGTCGGCGATGAGTTCAACTTCACTGGCCATTGCGTTTCTCTTGTTGTTGTACGCGGGCGAAGGGGGGCGATCAGTCGAAGGGGCCGGCCGCGACGAAGGCGCCGCCCTGGTAGATGCCGGCCGGGTCCTCGGCGCTGTACGGCGGTTGCTGCTCGACCTTGTCGCGGAACACTTCGGAACTGTCCTGCGCATGGAAGCCCAGGTGAGCTGCCAGGTGGTTGTCCCACCAGACGTCGCGGTTGGCGGACATGCCGTAGACCACTGTATGGCCGACCGCAGGCGTGAACAGCGCGCAATGCATCAGCTCGGTGAGGTCGCGGAAACTCAGCCAGGTGCTCATCATCCGGCGGTTGGCCGGCTCGGGGAACGAGGAGCCGATGCGGATGCTGACGGTCTCTATGCCGTAGCGGTCGTAGTAGAAGTTCGCCATGTCCTCGCCGTAGGACTTGGACAGGCCGTAGTAGCCATCCGGGCGGCGTGGAGCGTGGGCATCCAGGGTCTCGGACTGCGGGTAGAAGCCGATCACGTGGTTGGAACTGGCGAAGACCACGCGCTTGATGCCATGCAGGCGCGCCGCTTCGTAGATGTGGAAAGTGCCGCGGATATTGGCGTCGAGGATTTCCTCGAACGGCCGCTCGACGGAGACACCGCCAAAATGGGCGATGGCATCGACGCCTTCGCACAGGGCATGCACGGCTGCCTTATCGGCGAGGTCGCAAGGCACGACTTCCTCATGTTCACCGGCTGCCGGTGCCATCGGCGCGATATCGGACAGTCGGATGATGCGGGCGTAGGGCTGCAGCTTTTCGCGTAAGACCTTGCCAAGGCCGCCTGCCGCTCCGGTGAGCAGAAGACGGCCGAATGGGGGTGTCGGAGTGGTAGTCATCGGGGTGCCTGTCGTTATTGTTCTTGAAGTCATCTGTTGTCATATGACATGTGCTAAATATCAGCATCTGGTTGTGTGAATGTCAACACGCTTAAAGTCGTATTTGATGAGATATATCGCTCGTCAGCGCCACTTGCTGTGAGTTGACCTGGCGAAAGCGCTGCGACAGAGGGCTCCAATGGAGCGGCGCCCCCGACTGATGAGCACGGGAAGGCGTCAACGACGTTAACGGTAGTTGTATGATGACTTTCCGGTGAGGCGGTGCACAGCGATGCGGTGCGCGGCCAGTTCGATGGCGAAGCGCTGCCGGCGCGCACCGTAATGACTGCTTATGGATACTGCCGGGCGGGCACCCTGAGCGGCCGCGATTGGCCGCTGCTGTTCAGAACTGCCTGACCAGCGCCGCGGCGAGGATACCGGCGGCGATCGCCGGGAGTGGCTTCTTCAGCACCAGCATGGTCACCGTCGTGGCCAGCAGCGCCAGCTGGGCGCCGCTATCGCCCTGCCATGCCATCGGCGCGACTATCGCCACCAGTACCGAACCGGACATGGCGGTGATGAACTGCCTGGCTCGGTCGCCGATGGGCACGAAGGTCATGACGAAGACGCCGCCCCAGCGCGTAGCCAGCGTCACCAGCGCCATGACCAGCACCACGATCAGCGCGCCGGCGCCCGTCGCATCAAGATTCACGTGCTTTCTCCTTCCACAGCAGTCCGGTTGCGCCACCAGCCAGCGCGCCCACCACCACGTGGCTGTTCTCCGGCAGGTAACGAAAGGCGAGCAGCGAGGCGCCGGCGGCAACGCTCCAGATCACCAGCATGCGCAGGTTCTTTTCGCCGCCCACCACCATTGCCAGCAGAAAGCAGCCCATCACCATGTCCAGGCCCAGGCGCTTCGGATCGCTGACGGCGCTGCCGAAATGGATGCCCAGCCAGCTGCCGACCACCCAGAACGACCAGAGCGCCAGGCCGCCACCGAGCAGCAGGCCGAAGCCCGGGCGGTTGCGGTTGAAGGCCTGCATGGCCATCGCCCAGTTGGCGTCCGAGGCCATCAGCATTACGCCATAGCGACGGCCCGGCGGCAGCTGGCGCAACCAGGGGTAGAGCGTGGCGCCCATCAGCAGGTGGCGGGCGTTGATGGCGAATACCGTGACCATCAGGGTGAACAGCGGCACCTGCGTGCCCCACAGTTCCAGCGCGGCGAACTGCGAGGCGCCGGCGAACACCAGCGCGCTCATCGCCAAAATCACCGAATCGTCCAGCCCGGTCTGCACCGCGGCGAGGCCGAAGGCGGCACCGAACAGGGTGACGAAGATGGAAATCGGCGCGAGCTGGCGAAAACCGGCCCAGACCATGCGCCGGTCGAAATGATGCAGCTCGCTTTCTGCGTCAGTCATGCACGAATCCTCCAGATGGCAGCAGCGCTGTATCGACGACGTCATTCAATGTCCAGCCGACCAGATTAGGGGTTGTTGCTGCGGCGGAACAGCGCAGTTGGCCTCTGATCGAGCGGTACAGATTCGTTAGAGCGGTCGATGGCGCGGAGGGCAATGAAGATTTCGACCTATCGGCGCTGCGCCTCGCCAGCCACCACCAATGCTATAGAGGGTGTTTTCCGCTTCTGATATTGCAGCTGTGACGGGCTGCTGACTGCCAGAAGCTGCCAGTCGCAGCAGAAGGCTGATCTGGCTGGACTTGTGCCGAACTGGATAGATCTACCGCCCAGAATCCGAGAGTTGATCTACCGTGCCGGGGTTGTTCTTCTTAAATAAGATATCGATTCATTATATCTTATGATCCTTAAGGTGCTATAAGAAGCCTCATTAAGTGTCTGAAAAGGGTTGCTTAGTGCGCGATTGGTAGTACCTTATCCTTTGTAGGATGTCGCTTGGTGCCACCTTATGAAAGGCTTTTTCCCTGTTCAAAGTACCTCTCTGCTTTACCGTATAGGCCTTCTGGTGAAGGAGGCGCGTCTGCGCATGGGGCTGCGCCAGGCTGACCTTGCAGAGCAGGCTGGGATTTCTCTCCGAGCTGTTCGACACATTGAGGGGGGCAAGGCTGAAGGTGTTTCGCTGCGCGACTTCATGCTCGCGCTGTTCACCGTTGGGATTTCCGACCGGGTTTTCCAGGCGTTGATCGATGACCCTGCGCTTGATCTCGACGCTTTGGAAACCAATACGACCAAGCGCGTCAGGCTGCCGCGCAGCAACGCGGAGGACTTCTAATGTCGCGCGCTTACATCTACATGGAGTGTCCCGAAACGGGTGAGACTGTGACGCTGGGCAGGCTGACCCTTGCTGGTCGCACGGGAACCTTCATCTATGCGCCGGAGATCGTGGAAGCCAAGCGTTGGGTGCCTGATCCGATACGGTATCCGCTCTCCGCTCGACCCATTCAGGTTCATAAGAATGGCGGCGTTCCCGGCTTCATTGATGATGCGATGCCAGATGGCTGGGGAGAACAACTACTGCGCCGCACCCGAAAGGGAGAGCTCACTCCGATCCAGCTCCTGCTGTTATCTCCTAACGAAGATCGCGCCGGAAATATCATGGCTGGCGAAGATCGCACACCGCGGCCGGGTATAGGCGAAAGGCCTGTGAAAATGCTCGAAGCCAAAGGGCTCGATCATTTCATAGATGTTTGCGCTGCGATTTATGACAGCCAGCTGAGCGCTGAGCAGCTGGAGGCATTAAGAATACGGGATCAGCGCTCAGCTGTTGGTGGTGCGAGGCCCAAGCGCACGTACCGCTTTGATCACAAGCTGATTCTTGCCAAGCCACGCGACAAATTTGATCACTACGACCTGCCGAAATTCGAGTATGCCTGCATGACTTTTGCGGCTACCAAGGGGATGAATGTTGCCCGGACGGCACTCCATCAAAGTGAAAAAGGCAACACGTTGCTGGTGGAGCGATTTGACCGAGAATGGTCGGAGAATGATGCAAGGTTTCGCCGCATTCCGATGATGAGTGGCTTAACTCTTCTCGATGCCGAATGGCAGGTGCAGCGCAGCAACGGATGGATCTACGCGGCGCTCGCCGATGAGCTGTACCGCAGAGGCGCGCCAGATTCTGATAGGCAGGAGCTCTACAGGCGAATGGCCTACAACGCTCTTGTAGGGAACAGTGACGATCATCCTCGCAACCACGCGGTGATCTGGCAGGAAGGAGCTTGGCGCCTCTCGCCTATGTATGACGTTCTTCCCGTACTGGATGAGGGGCCTGCGCAGGGGCTGGCGATGGAGGTTGGTATCAACGGTACTCTCCTAAGTCGAGCTAACCTGCTTAGCCAGCATGAGCATTTTGCACTGACGAAAGATGAGGCGGCAGGCATATTGGACGAGGTCGCTTCTTGGGAGTCGGAGCTGATGGAGCACTATGCAAAGCATTTGGCTGGGGCTGAGCTGGATGCGGCGGTGGACGCAACAAGCAGCGACAGACTGCTGGCTTAGGGCGGGCTGCGAAGGCTTCTCCTGCACTCTTGGTCCTTGCTTTAGTGTCGAGCAGCGCATTCGTCACAGGCCTGAATAGCCCAGTTCTGGTCGACCATTCGAACGTCAACTTATGGTCGTCAGCAGCCCGTCCCTTGGTGTTGGCCCTGGATTGGCAGCAGGTCCCGGGCAATGTCGCTGGCCGCTTGGCGCACGGCATTGCGCGCCGCCTCCAGCGCGGGGTTGTCGTTGTCGTCGCGCCAGGCCAGGTGCAGCTCGGCGCAGATGCCCGCCGGCAGCGGCAGCTCGCGAAAGCGCACCTGTTGGAAGCGGATCGCGCTGGCCCCGCGTGGCACCAGCGCCAGGCCGAGGCCAGCGTTCACCAGCGAGAGGATGGTTAGCGTCGAGCCCAGCGACTGCACGAAGTCGGGCTGGATACCGTTGGCACGGAACAGCCCGGTGTGCAGCTCGTTGAACGGCTGCCAGGCGCCGTGGGCATAGAGGATGAACGGCTCGCCGTGGAGCATCGCCAGGGTCGGCGCCGGATGCTGCGCCAGCGGATGGTCAGCCGGCGTGGCTAGCACGAAGGGCTCGCGCAGCAGGCATTCACTGACCAGCCCCGGCTGCTGCAATGGCTCGCGCACCACCGCCAGGTCGACCCGTCGTGCCCGCAGTGCCTGCAGCTGTTCGAAGGTGGTGTTTCCAGCAGGTTGATGGCCACGCCTGGCCGCTCCCGCCGTATCTGGGTGATGGCACGTGGCAGGAAGTCGTAGACCGCGCTGGCAACGAAGCTGATGGTCAGCGAGCCGCTTTCGCCTAGCGCGGCGGAGCGGGCCCGCTGGGCGGCGCGATGAGCCTGGTCGAGCAGTGCCTGGGCCTCGACGAAGAAGGCACGACCGGCTGCAGTGAGCGCCACCGAGCGCGTGCTGCGGGTGAACAGCGCGACGCCGAGCTGATGCTCCAGCAACTGGATCTGCCGGCTCAGCGGCGGCTGGGTCATGTTCAGGCGCTCGGCGGCACGACGGAAATTCAGTTCGCTGGCCAGGGTGGTGAAGCAGCGCAGCTGGGCGAGTTCGAACATTGATCCGTTCCTGGTATCAATCGAGTGCGTTAATGAATTGGACCGTATCAATCAGCCGGCGGATTATCCAGCGCATCCCCAGACTGGCGAGGCGGCGACACACGAATGAGCGACCTCTATGAAGCGGACCGCATCAGCTGGATCGGCCTGCGTGCTGTGGAGTTGCCACTGCAGCGGCCCGTCAGCGACGCCAAGGTGCTTACCGGGCGACAGCTGCCGCTGGCGTCGGTCAGCCTGTTGTTCGTCGAACTGCAGACGCAGCAGGGTCATAAGGGGCTGGGCTTCAGCTACAGCCTGCGCACCGGCGGCCCGGCGCAATATGCCCACGCGCGGGAACTGGCGCCGTTGCTGCTGGGCGAAGATCCCAACGACATCGCCCGCCTGTGGAGCCGGCTGAGCTGGGCCAGCGCCTCGATCGGGCGCAGCGGCCTGGCAGTGCAGAGCATTGCCGCCTTCGACACCGCGCTCTGGGACCTCAAGGCGCGCCGCGCCGGCTTGCCGCTGGCCAAGCTGCTTGGCGCCCATCGCGACGCGGTGCCCTGCTACAACACCTCCGGCGGCTACCTGCAGGCGCCCATCGAGGAGGTCATCGAAAAGGCCGAGGCCTCCCGCGCGCGCGGTATCGGAGGGATCAAGCTGAAGGTCGGTCAGCCCGACCGGCACGCCGACCTGCGCCGGGTCGAGGCGCTGCGCAGGCACTTCGGCGACGAGGTGGCACTGATGGTGGACGTCAACCAGCAGTGGAACCGCACCACCGCGGCGCGCATGGGCAGGGCACTGGAGGAGTTCGACCTGACCTGGATCGAGGAGCCGCTGGACGCCCACGATCTGGAAGGCCATGCCGCCCTGGCCGCTCAGCTGATCACTCCGGTCGGCACTGGCGAGATGCTCGGCAGCGCGGCCGAAGCCTGTGCCTTCGTCGAGCGCGGGGCGGTGGATGTGATCATGCATGACGCGCCGCGCATCGGTGGCATCACGCCGTTCCTGCAGGTGGCCGAGGCGGCGCGGCGGCGCGGCATCGTGATGGCGCCGCATTTCGTCATGGAATTGCATATCCACCTCGCGGCGGCCTACGAACATGCCACATGGGTCGAGCATTTCGAATGGCTCGAGCCGCTGTTCCAGGAGCGGCTCGAGATCCACGACGGCTGCATGCAGGTGCCGACCCGGCCCGGATTGGGCCTGAGCCTCAGCGAGCGGGTGGCGGGCTGGACGCTGGCCCGCGAGACGTTCGGCAGCAAGCCGTGACGGCAGCCCCTCCGCTGGCGCAGAGGGGCGCAGGTTCAGGTACGTAGGACCTGACCGAGCACGCCGCTGCGCGGTCGCATCGCGCTGTACAGCTGCCAGAGCACGAAGGCCAGGGCGAGACCGAGGAAGGTCGCGGCGATGGGGTTGGTAAAGAAGGAGGCGAAGTTGCCGTCCGAGAGCATCAGGCCGCGGCGCAGATTGGTCTCCGCCATCGGCCCGAGGATGAAGCCGATGATGAAGGGCGCGACCGGCATGCCCGCCTTGACAAAGCCGTAGCCGAGCAGCCCGAACAGCAGGATCGACCAGACATCGAACAGCCGGCTGGAGAGGCCGAAGGCGCCGACCACACAGAGCACCAGAATGATCGGCAGCAGGATGTGCTTGGGCACGTCGAGCAGCTTGATGAACAGGCGCAGGCCGTAGAACTCCATGAACAGCATCATCACCGAGGCCACCAACAGCGCGGCGAAGATGGTGTAGACCAGCGGCCCCTGGCTGATGAACAGCAGCGGCCCAGGCTGGATGCCGTGAATCAGAAAGCCGCCGAGCAGGATCGCGGTGGTGGTGTCGCCGGGAATGCCGAGCGTCATCAGCGGCATCATGGCGCCGCCGATGCCGGCGTTGTTGGCGGTCTCGCTGGCGACCACGCCGCCGATGTTGCCCTTACCGTAGGTTTCTGGCTGTTTGGCGCGCTTCTTGGCGACGATGTAGGACAGCAGGTTGGAGGTGCTGGCACCGATGCCCGGCAGGATGCCCACCGCCAGACCGATCAGGCCCGAGCGGCTGGCATTGGGCAGTTCCTGGCGGAATTCCTTGAGCGAAAAGCCGAAGCCCTTGATCTGCTTCATGCTCACCGAGCCAGCTTTGTTGCGCACGGCATGGCGCCCGGTTTCGGCAAGCTTGATGACCTCGGCTACGGCGAACATGCCGATCATCACCGTGAGCATGGAGAACCCGCCGTTCAGTTCGCTGACGCCAAAGGTGAAGCGGCGTACGGCTTCCACCGGTGCGATACCGACGGTGGATACGGCGATGCCCAGCGTGCCGGCGAACAGCCCCTTGACCATCGAGCCGGCCGACAGAGTGGCGATCAGCGTCAGCGAGAACACCGCGATGGCGAAGTACTCGTGCGGGCCGAAACTCAGCGCGACCTTGGCCAGCTGCGGGGCGATGAACATCAGCGCGATGATGCTGAAGATGGTGCCGAGAAAGGAAAACACGATGCCGACCCCGAGCGCCTTCACGCCCTGGCCTTGCTCCATCAGCGGGCCGCCGTCGAACACCGTGGCGATGGAAGACGGCGTGCCGGGAATCTTCAGCAGGATCGCCGAGATCAGGCCGCCGGACGTAGCGCCGATGAACAGCGCAACCAGCAGCGACAGGCCGGCCTGCGGACCCATGGTGAAGGTCAGCGGCAGGCACAGCGCCACGGCCATGGTCGCGGACAGGCCGGGCACGGCGCCGAAGACGATGCCGACCGCGACGCCGCCGAGCATCAGCAGCAGGATGTTGAGCGAGAAGACGGCACCGAAGCCTTGCTGCAGTAAGTCGAGCATGGTCGATTCCTCAGAGGAAATTCAGCAGGCCAGCGGGCAGCAACAGATCGAAGGCCTCGCGGAACAGCAGGTAGATGACGATGGAGGTGACAAGCGCGATGCCCGCATAGGGCAGGTGGCGGATCTTGCGATCCACCGGCGTCAGCACGATGAACTGCAGGTACAGGTAGAGCGTGGTCATGATGGGGAAGCCAATCGGCCCCAGCAGTACGACATAAAGCAGGATCAGGCCAAGGGTCTTGAGCACCGTCAGCGGCTCGGTAACGGTTGGCTTGGGCTGGTCCGGCGTATCGCTGCTGCTCTCTGCAGCCTGCGCGTGGCGGGCAAAAGCGCTCAGGGTCTGCAGCAGGCCCAGCAGGCATAGCAGGATGGCCAGCAGGGTGGGCACGGTGGCGGCATCGATGCCGTCGTGGCCAGGTACGCGGTAGGCCATCACCAGATAGGCAATGCTGGCGCCGAGCATGGCCACGCCGATGATCAGTTCTTTCTTGTTCGCAGTGGTCATGGCAAACCTCCGTACGCGAAGAGGAGCGGCCAGCCGGTCCGTTCAGTCGGCTGGCGCTGCGTCGGGTTTATTTCTTGGCTTTGCGCAGCTCGTCCTTGAACTGCATGAAATCCTCGCGGGTCTTGGCCAGGATCGCCTTTGACTCCTCGGTACCGAAGTAGGCCACCGGCTGCTTGAACTTCTTCAGGTCCTCGGCGTATTCGGGGATCTCAGTGATCTGCTTCATCAGGTCGGCCATCTTCTTAACGATTGCCGGGTCGGTGCCCTTCGGAAAGGCGACCACGTAGGGCTTGTCCATGGTGATATCCAGGCCCTGCTCCTTGAGTGTCGGCACGTCGCCGAGCAACGGGTTGCGCTCGTCGTTGGGCTGGCCGAGGGCGACCATCTGCCCACCACTGACGTAATCCTGTACCGATCCATAGGTGATCGCACCGAGGTCGAGACGACCACCGAGCATGCCCACCACGCGATCAGCGACCGTTCCGCCATCGACCATCTTCAGCTTGGTGTCGGTCAGTTTCTCCAGCATCAGCCCCTGCACATGGGAGAAGCTGCCCATCTCGGTGCCGTAGGTGATGCTGCCCGGCTTGGCCTTCGACTTGTCGATCAGGTCCTGCATGCTGGTCACGCCGGACTGCTTGGAGGCGACGAACACGGTGCTCTTGTCGACACCGGCGATGCAGGACACATCGAAGGTCTCGTAGCTGTCCTCGGTGAGGCCGGCCACCTCGTTGACGATCAGCTGACCCGGGTGGGTGAAGAGGATGGTGTTGCCGTCCGCTGCTGCGCCCTTGACCTGCTCGGCCGCCAGGGTGCCGCCGCCGCCGGCGATGTTGGTCACCACCATGCTCTTGCCGGTGATCTGATTGAAATACTTGGCCATGGTGCGGGCGTTGAAGTCGGTGTCGCCGCCGGGGTTGGCGATCACCACCACCTGCACGGGGCGGGTCGGCCATTTCACATCGGCGGCCATCGTGGTGGAGGCGGCAGCGAGACCGGCAATGCCGACGAGGGCGGAAAGCAGGGAGGCGCGGAATATTGTTTTCATTGGAGTTCTCCGGGTTTGGGCTGCGGGTTCAGGTATTGCGGCCGAGGCTGGGTTTCTTCGGGTCATAGGTCCAGCCAGGCATCAGGTAACGCATCGCCATGGCGTCGTCGCGCGCGCCGCTGGCGACCTTCTTGTACAACTCGTGGGCGGCCATGATCCGGTCCATGTCCGGCTCGATGCCCAGGCCCGGGCGCTCGGGCACGCGGACCTGGCCGCCGACGATCTGCAGTGGCTCGCGGGTCAGGCGCTCCTGGCCTTCCTGCCAAATCCAGTGGGTGTCGATGGCGGTGATGCGCCCCGGTGCAGCGGCCGCGGCATGGGTGAACATGGCCAGCGAGACATCGAAATGGTTGTTCGAATGCGAGCCCCAGGTCAGGCCGAACTGCTCGCACATCTGCGCCAGGCGCACCGAGCCCTGCATGGTCCAGAAATGCGGGTCGGCGAGCGGGATGTCGACCGACTCCAGGCGCAGCGAGTGGCCCATCTGCCGCCAGTCGGTGGCGACCATGTTGGTGGCGGTGGGAATGCCGGTGGCGCGCTTGAACTCGGCCATGATCTCGCGGCCGGAATAGCCGCTCTCCGGGCCGCAGGGGTCCTCGGCGTAGGCCAGCAGGTGACCCTGGCCCTTGCACAGGGCGATGGCCTCGTCCAGCGACCAGGCGCCGTTGGGGTCGAGGGTGACGCGGGCATCGGGGAAGCGCGCCTTGATCGCGGCGATCGCCTGCATCTCCTCCGCGCCGCGCATCACCCCGCCCTTGAGCTTGAAGTCGGCGAAGCCGTAGCGCGCATGCGCGGCCTCGGCCAGGCGGGCGACCGCGTCCGGGGTCAGCGCCTGCTGATGGCGCAGGTGGTACCAGGCCTCACCGGTGCTGGCCAGGTAGGGCAGGTCGGTGCGCTGGCGATCACCGATATAGAAGAGGTAGGCGAGCATCGGCACCGCGTCGCGCTGCTGGCCGCTACCCAGCAGCTCGGCCACCGGCACGTCGAGGTGCTGGCCGAGGAGGTCGAGCAGCGCGGCCTCGACCGCGGTGATCACGTTGTCCAGGCGCAGGTTGATCTCGTGCGGCTGGCGCAGCACGGCGGCCTCGGCTTCGGAGGTCACCTCGTGGCGGGTTGCTTGCGGCGTACCGGCGACGTTGCCGGCGATGGCGCTGCGCAGGCTGTTGAGCGTGCGGTTGTAAAGGCCGATCGGCTGGCCGATGACCAGCGGCCGGCAGCGCTCCAGCGCCTGGAGGATGCCTTCGCCACCCGGCACTTCGCCGACGCCGGTGTTGCCGGCATTGTCGGTGAGCAGCACCAGGTTGCGGGTGAAGTAGGGGGCGTGGGCGCCGCAGAGGTTGAGCAGCATGCTGTCGTGGCCGGCCACCGGGATGACCTGCATGCTCTGGACGCGGGGTGTTGCACTGAACGACTGGCTCATTGTGCGCGGCCTCCGCTGCAGGCGAGGCGAGCGACCGGGGTGGGCGCTGTGCGCGCATCTGCCGAGGCAGCGCGGCGGATGGCGTTGTTGGCAGCCAGCGGCTGCGCAGGGGACGGGCAATTGCGGAACATGTCCGGGGCCTCGCTATTGTTATTGTGGTCATAGGTCGTCGTACGACTATGGAAGATTTTTTACAGTTCGCTACGTCACCTGTCAAACGAAATCATCAGTGCATTTAGCTGGGTTGGCTGCAGCTGCTTATGCCTTTTAAGCTGCCGCACTCATGGTGATCGACCTGGCCGGGCGAGTGAAAGGCAGAAAGCTTTCATTCAGCTTTCAGTGTTGAAGAAAATGCGCAGAAAAAACGATTGGACTATTTGTAGTTGTACGATAACGTATCTCAAGGCTCATGCCCTTGTACCTCTTCAACATGCATTCAGGATGCTCGAATAATGAACCCACAAGAATTGAAGGCCATCCTCTCTTCCGGCCTGCTGTCATTCCCGGTCACCGACTTCGACGCGCAGGGCGACTTCAATCGCGCCGGCTACGTCAAGCGCCTGGAATGGCTCGGCCCCTACGGTGCCTCGGCGCTGTTCGCTGCCGGTGGCACCGGCGAGTTCTTCTCGCTGGAGCCGCGCGAGTACAGCGAGATCATCAAGACCGCCGTTGATACCTGCGCCGGCACCGTGCCGATTCTCGCCGGCGTCGGTGGTCCGACCCGCCTGGCCATTCAGATGGCGCAGGAAGCCGAGCGCCTGGGTGCCAAGGGTCTGCTGCTGCTGCCGCACTACCTCACCGAGGCCAGCCAGGAAGGCGTCGCCCTGCATGTCGAGCAGGTTTGCAAGTCGGTGAACATCGGCGTGGTGGTCTACAACCGCAACGTCTGCCGCCTGACCGCGACGCACCTGGAGCAGTTGGCCGAGCGCTGCCCGAACCTGATCGGCTACAAGGATGGTCTGGGCGACATCGAACTGATGGTGTCGATCCGCCGCCGCCTCGGCGATCGCTTCAGCTACCTCGGCGGCCTGCCGACCGCGGAAGTCTATGCCGCCGCCTACAAGGCGCTGGGCGTGCCGGTTTATTCCTCGGCGGTGTTCAACTTCATTCCGAAGACCGCCATGGACTTCTACAAGGCCATTGCCCGCGAGGATCACGAAACCGTTGGCAAGCTGATCGACGATTTCTTCCTGCCGTACCTGGACATCCGCATTCGCTGCAAGGGCTACGCGGTCAGCATCGTCAAGGCCGGCGCACGCATTTCCGGCTACGACGCCGGCCCGGTGCGCGCGCCGCTGACCGAGCTGAAGCCCGACGAGTACGAGCGCCTGGCGGTGCTGATCGAGAAGCAGGGCGCCCAGTAAGCCTTTCCGGAACCGCCCCGGCGCCGCCCTGCGGAATGGCCGCGCCGGGCATCATCAGAGGACACTTTGCATGGCTGACGTACAACGCTACGACAACTACATCGACGGCCAGTGGGTCGGCTCGGATCGCTACCAGGCCAACACCAATCCGTCCGACCTCTCTGACGTGATCGGCGAATACGCCCAGGCCGATGCCGGGCAGGTCGAGCAGGCCATCGCCGCCGCCCGCCGCGCCTTTCCGGCCTGGGCCACCTTCGGCATCCAGGCGCGCGCCGATGCGCTGGAAAAGGTCGGCCTGGAAATCCTCGCCCGCCGTGAAGAGCTCGGCACGCTGCTGGCCCGCGAAGAGGGCAAGACCCTCCCGGAAGCCATCGGCGAAGTCGCCCGTGCCGGCAACATCTTCAAGTACTTCGCCGGCGAATGCCTGCGCCAGGCCGGCGAGACGCTGCAGTCGGTGCGCCCCGGGGTCGGTGTGGAAGTGACTCGCGAACCGCTCGGCGTGATCGGCCTGATCACACCGTGGAACTTCCCCATCGCCATCCCCGCCTGGAAGATCGCTCCGGCGCTGGCCTTCGGCAACTGCGTGGTGATCAAACCGGCCGACCTAGTGCCGGGCTGCGCCTGGGCCATCGCCGAGATCATCTCCCGGGCGGGCTTCCCGGCCGGCGTGTTCAACCTGGTGATGGGCCGCGGCCGTGAAGTCGGCGAGGCCATCGTCAATGCCAAGGATGTCGACGCCGTGAGTTTCACCGGTTCGGTCGGCGTCGGCCGCGGCATCGCCCAGGCCTGCGTGGCGCGCGGCGCCAAGGTGCAGCTGGAGATGGGCGGCAAGAACCCGCAGATCGTACTGGACGACGCCGACCTCAACGTTGCCGTCGAGCTGTGCACCCAGAGCGCCTTCTACTCCACCGGCCAGCGCTGCACGGCCTCGAGCCGCATCATCGTCACCGAAGGCATCTACGACCGCTTCGTCGAGGCGATGGTCGAGCGTATCAGCAAGATCAAGGTCGGTTCGGCGCTGGAGCAGGGCGTGGACGTCGGTCCGGTGGTGTCCGAGGCCCAGCTGGAGCAGGACCTGCGCTACATCGAGATCGGCAAGCAGGAAGGCGCACGCCTGGCCTGCGGCGGCGAGCGGGTGACCTGCGGCACCGAGGGCTACTTCCTGGCGCCGACGCTGTTCGTCGACAGCAACCCGAACATGCGCATCAGCCGCGAGGAAATCTTCGGCCCGGTGGCCAACGTGGTGAAGGTCAAGGACTACGACGAAGCGCTGGCGATGGCCAACGACACCGAGTTCGGCCTGTCCGCCGGCATCTGCACCACCTCGCTGAAGTACGCCAACCACTTCAAACGTCACGCCCAGGCCGGCATGGTGATGATCAACCTGCCGACCGCCGGAGTGGATTACCACGTGCCGTTCGGCGGCCGCAAAGGCTCTTCCTATGGCCCGCGCGAACAGGGTCGCTACGCCCAGGAGTTCTACACCACGGTGAAGACCACCTACATCGGTTGAGGTGAAAGCCGGCCGAAAGGCCAGGCTGCGAGACTGTGTCACGGCGCCCCGCGCGGGCGCCGCATCCCCGACAAGAACAACAGAGGGACACCCATGACCATTGCCGCAACGGGCACGCCCCGCATTACCGAACTCACCGTCGTGCCCGTCGCCGGGCAGGACAGCATGCTGATGAACCTCAGCGGCGCCCACGGGCCCTGGTTTACCCGCAACGTTCTTATCCTCAAGGACAGCGCAGGGCGCGTCGGCGTCGGCGAAGTGCCGGGCGGCGAAGCCATTCGCCAGACCCTGGAAGACGCCCGAGCTCTGATGGTTGGTGAACCGATCGGCCAGTACAAGCTGCTGCTCGAACGTGCCCGGCGCGCCTTCGCCGACCGCGATTCCGGCGGCCGCGGTCTGCAGACCTTCGACCTGCGCATCGCCATTCATGCCGTTACCGCGCTGGAGTCGGCGCTGCTCGACCTGCTTGGCCAGCACCTTGAGGTGCCGGTCGCCGCACTGCTCGGTGACGGCCAGCAGCGCGACGAAGTGGAGATGCTCGGCTACCTGTTCTTTATCGGCGACCGCAACAGGACCGACCTTGGCTACCGTGACGAAACCAGCGCCGACGACGCCTGGTTCCGCGCGCGCAACGAGGAGGCGATGACGCCGGAGCGCATCGTCCGCCAGGCCGAAGCAGCGTACGAGCGCTACGGCTTCAAGGACTTCAAGCTCAAGGGCGGCGTGCTGCGCGGCGAAGAGGAAGTCGAGGCGATCCGCGCCCTGGCAGCGCGCTTTACTGATGCGCGCGTAACACTGGACCCCAACGGCGCCTGGTCGCTGGACGAGGCCATCGGCCTGTGTCGCGACCTGCACGGCGTGCTGGCCTATGCCGAGGACCCCTGCGGAGCCGAGAACGGCTATTCCGGCCGCGAGGTGATGGCCGAATTCCGTCGCGCCACCGGCCTGCCGACTGCGACCAACATGATCGCCACCGACTGGCGGCAGATGAGCCACACGGTACAGCTGAACTCGGTGGACATCCCACTGGCCGATCCGCATTTCTGGACCATGGCCGGCTCCGTGCGCGTGGCGCAGATGTGCAGCGACTTCGGGCTGACCTGGGGTTCGCATTCGAACAACCACTTCGATATTTCACTGGCGATGTTCACCCACGTCGCCGCCGCCGCGCCGGGCCGCGTCACCGCCATCGACACCCACTGGATCTGGCAGGACGGGCAGCACCTGACCCTCGACCCGCTGAAGATCGTCGGCGGCAAGGTCGCGGTGCCGCAGAAGCCGGGGCTGGGCGTCGAGTTGGACTGGGATGCCTTGCGCAAGGCGCATGCGATGTACAAGGAAAAAGGCCTGGGCGCCCGTGACGACGCCATCGCCATGCAATACCTGATCCCCAACTGGACCTTCAACAACAAGAAGCCCTGCATGGTGCGCTAAGCCTTTTTTGAGGGACGACTTTGCGCCGTTTTTTCATAGCGGCCCTGGCGCCCAGCATTTCGGCAGACCTTCTCGTCGTAGGGTGGGCTTCAGCCCACCGGGTGCGGTGCTACGAAATAGCGCTGGTCGTCGGCGACATGGCGGTGGGCTAAAGCCCACCCTACGGAGCTACGAAGAACGAACGATGCCAGAACAACAACCGGACTGACCCGGAGCGAAACATGAGCGAAACCGTGCAACTGATTCCCCACCAGGATTCCCCGCGCTGCATCCGCTTGAACGAGGCGGACAATGTGGCTGTGGTGGTCAATGACGGCGGCGTGCCGGCTGGCGCCCGTTTCGAGGACGGCCTGATCACCGTCGAGGCGGTGCCGCAGAGCCATAAGGTGGCGCTCGTCGATATCGGCGAAGGCGAGGCGGTGCGCCGTTACGGGCAAATCATCGGTTATGCCCTCGAACCCATTCGCCGCGGCAGTTGGGTCAAGGAAACTCAGCTGAAGATGCCCAGCGCACCGCCGCTGGACAGCCTGCCGCGCGCTACCGCCGTGCCGGACAAGCTCGCGCCGCTGGAGGGCTATACCTTCGAAGGCTATCGCAATGCCGACGGCACGGTTGGCACGCGCAACATCCTCGGCATCAGCACCACCGTGCAGTGCGTCACCGGCGTGCTGGAACACGGGGTCAAGCGCATCCGCGACGAGCTGTTGCCCGAGTACCCGAACGTCGATGACGTGGTCGCGCTGACCCACAGCTACGGCTGCGGTGTGGCGATCAATGCGCGCGACGCTTACATCCCGATCCGCACCGTGCGCAACCTGGCGCGCAACCCCAATCTCGGTGGCGAGGCACTGGTGATCAGCCTCGGCTGCGAAAAGCTGCAGGCCGAGCAGGTGATGCACGAGGGCGATCCCTCGGTGGACCTGCGTGATCCCTGGCTATACCGCCTGCAGGAGTCGAAGACCGGTTTTGGCGAGATGATCGAACAGATCATGGCCTTGGCCGAAACCCGCCTGAAGAAGCTCGACCAGCGCCGTCGCGAAACGGTGCCGGCCTGCGAGCTGATCCTCGGCATGCAGTGCGGTGGCAGTGACGCCTTTTCGGGCATCACCGCCAACCCGATGTTGGGTTATGCCTCCGACCTCTTGGTGCGTGCCGGTGCCACGGTGATGTTCAGTGAGAACACCGAGGTTCGTGACGCGGTTTACATGCTCACTGCCCGCGCGGAAACGCCGGAGGTCGCCGACGCGCTGATTGCCGAGATGGACTGGTACGACCGCTATCTGGAGCGCGGCGCCGCCGATCGCAGCGCCAACACCACGCCCGGTAACAAGAAGGGCGGGTTGTCGAATATCGTCGAGAAATCCCTCGGTTCCATCGTCAAGTCCGGTAGCAGCGCCATCAACGGTGTGGTCGGCCCAGGCGAGCGGGTCGAGCGCAAGGGCCTGCTGTTCTGCGCAACGCCGGCCTCGGACTTTGTTTGCGGCACGCTGCAGCTCGCCGCTGGGATGAACCTGCATGTGTTCACTACCGGTCGCGGCACGCCTTATGGGCTGGCAATGGCACCTGTGGTCAAGGTGTCCACGCGCACCGAACTGGCCGAACGCTGGCCGGACCTGATCGATGTCGACGCCGGCCGCATCGCCAGCGGCCGTAGCAGCATCGAAGAACTCGGCTGGGAGCTGTTCCATTACTACCTGGATGTCGCCAGCGGTCGCCAGCGGACCTGGGCCGAACGACACAAGCTGCACAACGACATCGTGTTGTTCAACCCGGCACCCATCACCTGAGTCGGACAAGCCTCCCCATCTGCTGCAACCGTGCCTCTGCAGGCCCCAGCGGGCAGGTTGCAGCAGATGGGCAAGGTTATATCTTCTAAATAGAAACATTTATCAATATCATGCGCGTTCTCATCAAACAACAAGGTAGAACCCCATGAGTCGCGTTGTCGCTCCGCCTCCGTTTTCGTTGCGCCCGCTGGTGCTGGGCCTGCCAGTGCTGGTCGCCTGCTTTGCCGTCGAGGCTCAGGAAGCGGTCGAGCTCGAAGCGCAGCAGATCACCGCACCTCGCGAGACCGAGCGCGGCAATGGTCCGGTCCAGGGCTATGTCGCCAAGCGTAGCGTCAGCGCCACCAAGACCGACACGCCGATCATCGAGACTCCGCAGTCGATCAGCGTGATCACCGCCGACCGCATCCGCGACCAGGGCTCGCTGACCATCCAGGATTCGCTGCGCTACGTTGCCGGTATGCGTGGCGAGGCTTATGGCTTGGACAGCCGCGGCGATTCGGCACTGATACGTGGCACATCGCCGGGCATCTTTCTCGACGGCTTGCAGAAGAGTGTGGGCTACTACAACGATACCCGCACGGATCCTTACACCCTTGAGAGGGTCGAGGTATTGAAGGGGCCTTCCTCGATGCTCTACGGGCAAAGCCCGGTTGGCGGCCTGCTCAATTTCGTCAGCAAGCGTCCGCAAGCTGAGCAGAAAAGCGAGCTGCAGCTGCAATACGGCAGCTTCGACCGCAAGCAGATCGCCTTCGACAGCACCGGTCCGCTGGATGATGAAGGCACATTGCTCTACCGCGTGGTGGCGATCCAGCGCGACAGCCAGACCCAGGTCGACCACACCAAGGACAACCGCCTGCTGTTCATGCCGTCGCTGACCTGGCGGCCCAACGAGCAGTTCGAATGGACGCTGATGGCCAACGTGCAGAAGGACGACGGCGGCACCACCAGCTCCTTCCTGCCGCACCGTGGCACCGTGCTTGGCGCGCCGTATGGGCGGGTCAGTAGCGAGCGCTTCGTTAGCGAGCCGGGCTTCGATGAGTACGACAGCGAGCAGAAAGCGTTGACCTCGCAGATGACCTGGCGCCTGGACGATACCTGGACGTTGCGGCAGAACCTGCGCTGGCAGAAGAGCAAGGTCAGCTACCAGACGATGTACGGTTGGCCGTTCGGGTTGAACACGGATGACCGCACCATCAATCGCGTTTACTCGGTTAGCAAGCCTGAAGTGACCATCTGGAACGCTGACCACCAGGCAGAGTCCCGCTTCGATACCGGCGCACTGCAGCACACCGCACTGGTGGGCATCGACTACCAGCACTCCGTCACCGACAGCCGGAGCGCATTCGGTTTGGCGACGCCGTTGGATGTCTACTCGCCGGTTTACGGCACCTTCGACCCCTCGGTGATTAGCCTCGCTGATGAGCCACAACAGCGTGTCGGGCAAAAGGGGCTGTATGTGCAGGATCAGGTCCGTTATCAGAACTGGTTGATGACGCTCGGGCTGCGCAAGGACTGGACCGACACCCGCGTCGAGAATGGCGCGCGGCAGGAAGACGATGCAGTCACCGGTAGAGTGGGGCTGACCTATCTGTTCGACAATGGAGTTGCGCCGTATATCAGCTACAGCGAGTCATTCTCGCCAATCATTGGCCTGAACCCGGACACCCTGCAATCGTACAAACCCGTTGAGGGCGAGCAGTGGGAGCTCGGCGTGAAATACCAGCCGGCTGGCAGTAACACCTTGCTGACTGCCGCGGTGTTCGACCTGCGTGAGAAAAATCGTCAGATAGCCGGAGCGACGGCCCGCGGTAGTGCTCAGGCCGGTGAGACTCAGGTCAAAGGCTTAGAGCTTGAAGGCTTGGTGGAGCTCACGCCCGATTGGAATCTGATCGCCAACTACACCTACCTCGACAGCGAAACGATCAAGGGCGGGGCTGAACAGGAGGGTAAGCGGATCGAAAGCGTGCCCGAACACATGGCCTCGCTATGGTCGCAGCACCGCTTCAGCATCGCCGGCATTCCCGGCTTCAGTGCCGGCGCCGGTGTGCGTTACGTCGGCGCCAGCTGGGATGGCACGGACAGCCTGAAGACGCCGTCGACCACGCTGTTCGACGCCATGCTCGGCTACGCCTACCAGGACTGGTCGCTCACCCTCAATGCCACCAACCTGGAGGACGAGACCTACTACACCACCTGTCTGTCACGCGGCGACTGCTTCACCGGCAACCGCCGCACGCTGACCGCGACCGCGAGCTACAGCTTTTGAGCGCCGCTGAGCCAAGCGCCGTGTACCGGCCTGCAAGGGAGGATTCAAGGTGAGTCGCTACCTATCCATCAACCGCTGGAACATCGCGTCGCGCGTGCTCGCGGCGCTGGTCGGCGGTTACGCGGTCGCCTACGCGGTGACCGCCTTTCTCGCGGTCTATCTGCCGCTTACACGGCCTGATCGTGTGGTGTTTTCCAGCCTGGCGAGCTTCGCCGTGTGGACGGCCGTGGTGATCTACGTGTTCGCTGCCCGCAGTGCCACGCGGGTATGGCTGCTGATTGTCGGCCTGACCGCAGTGCTGTGCCTGGCCGCATTCCTTTCCGGCGACTGGAGGGTTCGTCCATGAAACTGCGCCAAAGTATGGCCGGGTTACACACATGGGGCGGGCTGCTGCCGAGCTGGCTGCTCTTTGTGATCATCTTCGCCGGCACCGTTGCCTGCTTCGACAAGGAACTCACACGCTGGATGCGCCCCGCGCTGCACGACGGCGTGGTATCGAGCCTGGGAGCGGACGACGTACGCGGCTGGTTGCAGCAGAACGTCAGCGATGAGCTGCATGCCTTCTGGATGCACGGCCCCACCGAACGTGAACCTTACTGGCGGCTCGGCTGGGAGGTGGATGGCACCGAGACGATCCATAATGTTGCCTTCGATCCGCGTAGTGCACAGGCCACGCCCATGCCGGAAACCGTGGGCGGCGAGTTCTTCTTCAAGTTGCACTACAACCTGCACGCGGGCGACATCGGCATGTATATCGTTGGCCTGGCCGGCATGTTCATGCTCGTCGCGCTGGTGTCGGGGGTGATTATTCATCGGCGGATATTCAAGGATTTCTTCACCCTCAGGCCCAAGGCCAACGGCCAGCGTGCATGGCTTGATGCGCACAACCTGTTCGGCGTGGTGGGATTTCCATTCCATCTGGTGCTGGCCTACACCGGCGTGGCGATCTTCGTCGCGTCCTATATGCCGGCTGCCGCCCAGGTGAGCTACTCCGGCAACGTCGTGCAGTACTTCGGTGAGGTGATGGGCAGCTATCACCGTGATGAGCTGCACCAGCCGGCTGCAAAACCGACCTCGTTGGATGCGTTGATTGCCGAATCGCGCCAGCAGTGGGGCGGCGGCGAGGTGGGCTGGGTCAGCGTGCATCACCCCGATGACGCCTCGGCAGTTGTGGACATCCGTCGCCGGGACCGCTCGCGCATCGGCTCACCGCAGGACACCCTGACCTATGACGCCGCCAGCGGCGAACTGCTCAATCGTCAGGATGCATCCACCGGCTATCGCGCCTACCTCTGGCTGGCCGGCCTGCATATGGCGCAGTTTGGCGGCACGCTGGTGCGTCTGTTGTACCTGCTGATGGGGCTTGCCGGGTGCGCCATGCTGGTGGGCGGGCTGAAGGTCTGGGTGGCCAAGCGTGAGCAGCGCGGGGACAGGAGCCTGGTCTGGGTGCGCGCGTTGAACGCCTCGGTTTTCGCCGGCCTGCCGCTGGCCAGCCTGGCGCTGCTGTGGGGCAATCGCCTGATCCCAGGCACCTTCGCCGAACGCGCAGTAGCCGAGGGCTGGGTGTTCGTCGGTGCCTGGTTGCTAGCTGTGCTCTGGGCTGTGTTGCGTCGCCTGCAAAGCCGCCGCCTGCTGCGCGAACAACTGCTGCTCGGTGCCGTGCTCGCCCTTGGATTGCCACTGATCAACGGGCTGACTTCCGAAGGGCACCTGATCGCCAGCCTCGGCCGTGGCGACTGGGTGTTGGCATCGGTTGATCTATTCATGATCGTCGCAGGGTTGGTGTGTGCCGCCTGCGCCTGGCGCCTGAACGCAGCGCCAGCCCCCGCCGCGGTGCGTAGCCGGGCAACCCGAGCACAGGAGGCGTGAACGTGTTGTTATTGGCTTTGGCCCTGGCTTATCTGGGTATGACGCTGCTCTGCCTGGCCATGAACCGCCACCGTGGCGTGCTGCTTCGCGCCAGTACACGTCTTCCGGGCGCGGCGATCATTCGTTCACTGGCAGCGGGCTGCTTCGGCTTCGCCCTGTGGCTGTGCATCAACACTCAGGGCGGCGAGATCGGGACGGTGATCTGGCTTTGCCTGGTGATGCTCTCCGGCTTGTTGCTGGTGCTGCTGCTGGCGTGGCGTTCGCGTTGGGTGTTGCCGGCCGCGCCACTTCTGGCAGTGTGCGGCGTATTGCAGGGAGTGCTCTAACAACCCAACGGGCGGCACCGGTCGTGCGGCTCGCCAACTAGCAGAGGAAAATCGATGACCTGCATTCTTCAGATGGGCCCGCTAACCGAGCGATTTCAGCAGCGCCTGGACGGCCACGAAGTACTAAGGTACTGGCAAGGCGATGCCGAAGCGCTGCTCGCCAAGCATGCCGAGCGCATCGAGATCATGGTTACCTCTGCTCGATTTGGCTGCCCGGCCTCACTGCTCGAACGGCTGCCCAGGTTGAAAGCCATCTGCAGCTTCGGTGTCGGCTATGACTCCATTGCGGTGGAGGCCGCCAGGGCGCGGGGCATCCCGGTAAGCAACACTCCCGACGTACTCAACGACTGCGTGGCCGATCTGGCCTTCGGTCTGATCATTGACTGCGCCCGGCAGCTCGCTCAGGGCGACCGTTTCGTTCGAGAGGGCCGTTGGGCGGATGGCAATCTCGGCCTCGGCCGTAGGGTTAGTGGCAAACGCCTGGGCATCGTTGGGCTGGGGCGCATCGGCGAGGCGGTTGCCAAGCGTTCGACGGGCTTCGATATGTCGGTGCGTTATCACAACCGCCGGCCGGTTGCGGGTAGCCCGTTTCAATACGAGGCAGATCTGCACGCGCTCGCGCGCTGGTCTGATTTCCTGGTCCTTACCTGTCCGGGCGGGCCACAGACGCACAATCTGATCGACCGTGCAGTGCTCGACGCGCTGGGTGCAACGGGCATTCTGATCAACGTGGCGCGAGGATCGGTGGTGGACGAGCCGGCATTGGTCGCCGCGTTGCAGGAAGGGCGGCTCGGTGGCGCCGGGCTGGATGTCTTTGCCGACGAGCCCAGGGTGCCCGCTGCACTCTGTGAACTGCCCAATGTCGTGCTGCTACCGCATATCGGTAGCGCCACCCATGAAACCCGCGGGGCCATGGAGGATCTGCTGTTGGACAACCTGGACTGCTTTCTACGTGAAGGAAGGCTGCTGACGCCGGTCTAAGCGTGGCCGCAGCCGCAAGCTGTGGCGGGCTGTGGCGGGCTGTGGGTGCGAACACTGCAGCTCCGAAGGCGTGGAGCTGCCTCATCCCCGAGCAGCATCGCTCCGCAGCGGGGCGCACCAGATAGGGAGAAGGCATGGCTACCTCTGACCAGGTTCACCTCGACCACGCAGGATTCCGGCTATCGGTCTGCCCGGCGTTGGGCGGCGCCATCACTCGTTTCGCTCTGGGTGATTTCGATCTGCTGCGGCCTTGGGACGGCATCGAGCAAGTGCGCCGTGCGAGCTGTTTCGTGTTGGCGCCGTACTCCAATCGCATTGCCGATGGGATGTTCCAAATGCACGGTGAACAGTACCGGTTGCGTCTGAACTCACCGGAGCACGCCCTGCCAATTCACGGCGTGGGCTGGAAGCGTCGGTGGATCGTGGCAGCGCACGAGCCCGATCGCCTCCTGCTGACACTGCAGCATCGGGCCGAAGGCGACGCCCTGCAGGATTGGCCGTTTTCCTTCGATATCGAGCACGAGCTCGGGCTTGACGAGCAGGGCGCCTGGCTGCGCCTGACGCTGACTAACCGTAGCGATGGCGTCATGCCGACCGGCCTTGGCTGGCACCCGTACTTCCCGCGGCATAATGGCGTGACGCTGGGCTTTACCGCCAAGCAGGTCTGGTTGAGTGATGAGCAGCAGCTGCCGCACCAGGCCGTCAACCTGCCGCCACGCTGGGACTTTCGGCAGGCGCGGGAGCTGGCCGAGCCCGAGCTCGATCACTGCTTCAGTGGCTGGGATGCTAAGGCGACACTGCGGTGGCCCACCGCTGGCGTCACGCTGCAGATCGAGGCGGACCCGTCGATGACGCACCTGGTGGTCTACACGCCGCCGGCCGCGCAGGGCTTGTTCGCCGTGGAGCCGGTTTCCCACCTCAACAATGCGCTGAATCAGGCCGACCCCATCGAGCACGGTGTGGTTGATCTGCAGCCAGGTGAGTCGCTGCAGCGTCACTGCCGCTTGCGTGTTACGCGCAGCTGAGGGCAGACGAAAAAAGGCCCGTCAGAAGACGGGCCAAAGATTTATCGCAACCGGAGCGAGGAGGGTTGCGTACTGCGCTACCGCTTACAGCAGAGACAGCGGGTAGTTGAAGATCAGGCGGTTCTCATCGAACTCGTTGGTGCTGAAGTCGCGACGGATGCTGGAGTTGCGCCATTTGACGTTGAGGTTCTTGAGCGGCCCGCTCTGCACGGTGTAGGCAAGCTCCGACTCGCGACCCCATTCCTTGCCATCATCCACGCCACCGGCTTCGATGCGATCACCGCTGATGTAGCGGTTCATGATGGTCAGCCCCGGAACACCCATGCCGGCAAAGTTGTAGTCATGGCGCAGCTGCCAGGAGCGTTCGTTGGGGTTGTCGTAACTGGAGTTGAACGAGTCGTTGGCCAGGGTGCCGCCACTGGTGCCATTGACGCGCATCCAACCATTGTCGCCGCTGACTTTCTGCAGGCCGACATAGAAGGTGTTGCCCCCTACCTGCAAGCCGAACAGACCGGAGTAGGTCTTGTTGTCGAGGTCGCCGACCAGCGCGCTGCCTTCTTCCTTGCCGGTGAAGTAGCCGAGGTTGGCGGTCAGCGCCATGTTTTCGCCTAGCGGCTGGGTATGCAGGAGCTGGAAGTAGTTCTGCTGGTAGATGTCTTCCAGGCGCGCGTGCCAGGCACCGACCTTGGTTTTGGCGCCGAGGTCGTACTCGCCACCGACGAAATTGAAGCGGTCAGATGTGACACCGCCAAAGCCCTGCAGAAACATGTCATCCATGCTGCCGTCGTCGCGTGGGCTGTTCTGCCGCATCTGGCCACCATAGAGCGCCAGGCCATTGATCTCCTTGGAGGTGATCATGCCGCCCTGGAAGGTCTGTGGCAGCGAGCGGCCGTCATCCGAGCGCAGGATCGGCAATACCACCATCCACTCACCGACACGCACTTCGGTCTCGGACAGCTTGGCCTTGGCCGCGACTGCAACGCGGGCGAAATCATCCGGCGGATGGCGATCGCCCGGTGCGCCATGTACCGGCAGCAGACCGGTGCCGTAGGTACCGCCGCCGCCATCGAGCTTGACGGCCAACAGGCCCAGCGCATCCACGCCGAAACCGACCGGGCCGGGCGTGTAGCCGGACTGGAAGTTGAGGATGAAGCTCTGTGTCCATTCCTCACCCTTGCTCTGGGCGTAGTCGGGGTCGACGAAGTTACGGTTGATGTAGAAGTTGCGCAGGTTCAGTGAAAGCTTCGCGTCGTCGACGAAACCTTCGGCTTGCGCACCGCTTACGAAGCCGAGTGATGCGAGGGTCATACAACCGCCAGCGAACAGCGCGACGGACGAGGGGGTGCGTGGGGTCATTATTGTTGTGCTCCCTTGCTTGATGGGCCGCCCCGGTGTGGCCACCGTGGGGGCGGTGGTCTATGCCTGATGGCAAGTCTAATGACGTCAGTTGTCATATGACTGCAGGCATTATGGACACGGCTTCGCGCTTGTCAATGTCGCCTAAAGTCGAAAGAAGGGATGGCCTACGGCAAATAAGACGGGCCTCTGGTTAGGTCCGTGCTGTATTCCATGGGTGCCGGCAGCGCAAACACCTGGTGCTCTTGGTGTTCGCTGCCAAGGGGGAGATCACTCGCAGATAGACGAGTGATCGTATGACTCATGGGCGGCGATAGGGAGAGGTTGCTGCTGGGGAAAGATCGAATGTGCCTTTCTCGACGAAGCGCTGGGTGCCGAACAGACCGCCGGCGAGCTTGCCACGCAATACGTAGGGCACCTCGTCGAGGCCTATATGCTCGGCCAACCCCAGTGCCTGGCGCGCGGCAGAGAAAGCCGAGATGGTCACCGGTACGCTGAGTACGCTCTCGCCGAAGCGTGGCACCGTGCCGCGCTGGTCGCTGACGCCGCTGGCCAGTCGGCGACCGTTGACCTCCAGGTCCAGCGCTACGCCGTTGTAATCGATGGCGGCCTCGTTGGGGTTCTGCAGGCGCAGCCGGACCATGAAGCGCAACTCCAGACCTTCGCCCTGCAGCGGCTGGATGCCGGCGACCTGAACGTTCAGCGGGTCGCGTGGCGAGAAGGCGGCGCAGGCGCCCAGTGCGGATGCAAGCAGGGCGATCAGCAGCAGGCGCAGCGGTCGGTGAAGCGTGGCAAATATGTGCACTCAGGATTTCCTGTCGAGGTTCTTGATGCCCTGCAGCAGCTCTATGGGCAGCGGAAAGACGATGGTAGAGCTCTTGTCGCTGGCGATGTTGCTCAGCGTCTGCATATAGCGCAGCTGCATGGCGCCCGATTGCCGGCCGAGCATCTCGGCGGCCTGCATCAGCTTCTCCGAAGCCTGCAGCTCGCCCTCTGCATGAATGACCTTGGCGCGCCGCTCGCGTTCCGCTTCGGCTTGGCGGGCAATGGCGCGAACCATGGATTCGTCGAGGTCGACGTGCTTGATCTCGACGTTGGCCACCTTGATGCCCCAGGCGTCGGTCTGTGCGTCCAGTACCTGCTGGATGTCGGTGTTGAGCTGCTCGCGTTCTGCCAGCATGTCGTCCAGTTCGTGCTTGCCGAGCACCGCGCGCAAGGTGGTTTGCGCCAGCTGGCTGGTCGCCGAGTGGTAGTCCTCGACCTCGATGATCGCTTTCTGCGCATCGAGGACGCGGTAATACACCACCGCATTGACCTTCACCGAAACGTTATCGCGGGAGATTACGTCCTGCGTCGGCACGTCCAGCACCAGTGTGCGCAGGTCGACCCGCACCATCTGCTGCACGCCGGGGATGATCAGAATCAGCCCTGGCCCCTTGACCTTCCAGAAGCGTCCGAGCATGAACACCACCCCGCGCTCGTACTCGCGCAAAATGCGAAACGCCGAGGCGAGCGCACCTACCAGCAATACCAACAGCACCAGAAAACTCATTTCATAACCCATGGTTCAGCTCCTCTCGATTGGTTGACGACGGTGGCGCGACTTCCAGTTGCAGGCCGTGGCGGGCGATCACCTGCACTTGCTGGCCGACCTGCAGTGCAGTAGCGCTGCGCACCTGCCAGTTCTCGCCGTGCAGGTGCACCCAGCCGCTGTGCGAATTCTGTGACGGCACTGCATCGACCTGCACCAGGCTGCCGATCAGTGCGCTGTCGCCGCTGACCAGCCGCTGGCGCCTTGCCTTCAACGCCATGGCGACGAGGGCGAATACCAGCAGGGCGCTGATGACTCCCAGCGGCACTATCAATGAGAGCGGTATGCCAAAGCCGGGTACCTCGGTGTCGATCAGGATCACCGCGCCAGCGACGAACGCCGCGACCCCGCCGATGCCGAGTACGCCGAAACTGGGCAGAAAGCCCTCGGCAACCATGAAGGCGATGCCAAGCAGGATCAGCGCTACCCCGGCGTAGTTCACCGGCAGCAGCTGCAGCGCATACAGGGCGAGGATCAGGCAGATGCCGCCGAGCACGCCGCCGGCGCCTATCCCGGGATTGGAAAATTCGAGAATCAGCCCGTAGATGCCGATCATCATCAGGATCAGCGCGACACTCGGATTGGTGATCACCGCCAGCAGGCGCACCCGCCAGTCCGGTGCATGTTCGATCAGCTGCGCAGCGGCGGTGCTCAGGCTGACTTCACCATCGATGGTGGCGAGCGTCTTGCCGTCCAGCTGGCGCAGCAGATCGGCTGCATCGCGCGCCAGGTAGTCGATCACCTTGAGCTCCAGTGCTTCGCTGGCCGACAGACTGACCGCTTCGCGAACCGCCTGCTCGGCCCATTCGACGTTGCGTTCGCGCAGCTGGGCGAGACCGCGGATATAGGCTGCGGCATCGTTGACCTGCTTGCGGCTCATGGCATCGCCGGGCTTTTGCGTGTCCTCATCCTTGTCGCCCTTGGGCTGCTCGGCTGGAGCGCCGGGCATGCCGCCACCGATCTGCACCGGTGTCGCAGCGCCGAGATTGGTGCCCGGCGCCATCGCCGCGACATGGCTGGCATAGAGCATGTAGGTACCGGCGCTGGCCGCACGGGCGCCGCTGGGGGTGACATAGGTGGCCACCGGAATCGGGCTGGCGAGAATCGCCTTGATGATCGCGCGCATCGACACGTCCAGCCCGCCAGGAGTGTCCAGCTCAAGTACCACCAGCTGCGCGCCCTCTTTGCCGGCATGTTCGAGGCCCCGCAGGACGTAGTCGGCGCTGGCCGGGCCGATGGCGCCATCTACCCGCAGCAGCGTCACCGGTGCCGCGGCGAGTACCGGACCCGCCACTAACAGCAGCAGGGCCAGCATCCGGCGCAATAGGCGCATGGAGCGGGGCATGGCATTCTCCTCGGGCAGCGCAGGGGTACTGCCTGTCCCTCTGAGCGTAGACGACCGGTCCGGCTGCGTCGGTTGCTGCGCGGGTATGCCACGCCGGCGCCGCACCGGCACTGAACTCTGGCGCAGGTTTCCGTCTCACACTTGCAGCTTGGCAGTATCCGCGAAGAATGAAGGAGTTAGCCGAGATGGTGATCGTTCACCCGCCCGTTCAAAGATCAACGGTCAAGCCGAAGCAACTGAGGAATGGAGCTGACTGATGCCCGCATCGCGCAGTAAAACCGTCGAGAAGATGATGGGCGCCGTGCGCTGGATCGGCTTCGGCGCCTGCTCGCTGGCGGCGGTCGGCTATGCCGCCATCGGCAACTACAACATGGCTGGTGCGATGCTGGCGTTGGCGGTGCTTTCCTGGATCAATATCCGCCGCAAGCGCGGACCACGGCCGCCCCGCGCCTGAGCGGCGTCAACGTCCGCGTCGACCCAATGCCCATCCCGCACCCAGCGCCAGCAGTGCTCCGGCACCTAGGGCCAGCTTGCCGACACTCGCTGCGCTGATGGCCAGTGCGCGTGACTGTGCCTGGTCGCTGAAGCGACCGTCGGTGGCATGTAGGCCCTCGACTGGTTCGAACAGATTGTCCTTCCGGTCTTCCGCCACACGTTCGGGCACCAGCTGTCCGTCCCAGGCCTGCCGCGCGAGCATGCGATCGAGCAGACCGGGCATGAACAGCGTGCCGATGATCGCTTTCAGGCTCGCCGTGCCGACCCACAACTCCCGTGGTGCTTCGTGGGCTGCGCGCAAGATGGCGCGGGCCGCGACCTCCGGTGTGTGGATCGGCGGCACTGGTTGCGCGCGCCAGCCCACCTTGTTGCGCGCCCAGTCGAATTGCGGCGTGTTATGCGCTGGCAGCTGAACCATGGTCAGGCGTATGGCGCTGTTGTCGTGGATCAGCTCGCAGCGCAGCGAGTCGATGAAACCGCGGATCGCGAACTTGGCGCCGCAGTAGGCCGACTGCAGCGGTATCGCCCGATAGGCCAGCGCTGAACCGACCTGGACGATGGTGCCGCTGTTGCGCGGGCGCATGCGGCGCAGGGCGGTGAGGGCGCCATGCACGCTGCCCAGGTAGGTCACCTCGGTAACGCGGCGGATTTCCTCGGCGGTCAACGCGCCGAATGGGCCGAACACCGTGGCCATGGCCGCGTTCACCCAGACATCGATTGGCCCCAGTTCGGCCTCGATGCGCGTAGCTGCCGCATCCAGTGCAGCGGCATCGGCGACATCGGCGGAAATCGCCAGCACGGTCGCGCCCAGCGCTTCGAGCTGTTCCTGGGTGTCGCGCAGGCCCTGTTCGCCCCGAGCGATCAGCGCGACCCGGTAGCCGGCTTTGGCGAAAGCCTCGGCGGTCGCTCGGCCGACTCCGGCGGTCGCGCCACAGATCACTACGGTTGGTTCAGACATAGGAACTCCTCTGATCGAAGAAGAAAGCGGCACGACTCGATCGCCCGCAAGGTCTGCTAAGACGACCTGCATAGGCGGTGGCGAGTTCCGGTCCGGGCAGGGTGCGTTCGTTGCAGAGTGGTTCGGCTATCGACCAATGGCCAATGGTGGCAAAAGAGAGCTTCTGGGATGGTTAGCAGGCTAAGCGATGCGCTTGGCGCCGCCCCTTGGCTCAAAAGGCGAAGCGGCATGACGCAACGGTGCCATCGCAACAGGTGTGGCTGCGTCTTCCCCCTCTGTGCATCGATCAGATGCCCTCGGCGGCTTATCCGGTCGCCTTCGGACTATTGGTCCGTCGCCCATGGGCGGCGGTCGCCGCAACGCTGCAAACGGAACCCGTCTGCGCCGATCAGGTCGATTCAGGTAGGCCTTGCTAAGGCCACCCTGACCTGACGGAGACCAAGATGGACCTCATCCGCATCATTATTGCGATTCTGCTACCGCCGCTCGGCGTATTCCTCCAGGTGGGTTTTGCTGGTGCTTTCTGGCTGAACATCCTGCTTACGCTGCTGGGCTACATCCCAGGCATCATCCATGCAGTCTGGATCATCGCTCGCCGTTGATCGTAATCGGCCCGGCGTCGTCCGGGCCGTTTTTGAACTCCCTCCTCTGGCCGTGTAGAGTCGCGCTTCCTGCGCCGCGGAACCTATTACGCGCGAAACACTCAAGAACACGCCGGTAACCGAGCGCGATCGCCTCTGGCATCAATGCGTTTTACCGTCGCGTCGGCTATGGGAATGGAAACCAAATGAGCGAGTCCTTCATCGATCAGAGCAATTTCAGGCGGATACTCAACCGCAATGTGGCGGTGCCGCTGGGTTTCGGCTTTCTCAGCGCTTTCTTTTTCAGCGCCATCGTCTATTACCTGATGAGCGTCAGCCACTGGGTCGATCAGTCGGTCAAGGGCGTGGCCCATGCCCATGAGGCCCTGCGTCTGGTTGCCGATCTGGAAACCGGCATGCGCGGCTACCTGATCGCCGGCGAGCAGCCGTTTCTCGACCCCTACCGCCAGGGCCTCGAGAGGATGGAATACGAGCTGGACGAGCTCAAGGATTACGCCCAAAACAACCCATTGCAGCTTTCACGCGTCGAGAAAGTCGAGGCGGCCCACCATCTCTGGTTGAACTTCGCCGAGGAGGGCATTTCCCGGCGCATGGCTAACGAATCGGTGATCGACTATGTGCGCAGCAGGCGCGGTCTTGATCTGACCAATCAGCGACGCAACCTGCTCAATGAGTTCGTCGCCACCGAACGCCAGTTGCGCGCCGAACGTACCGACGCATCGGAGATAATCACTACAGCGCTGATCGGTGGCTTTTTGCTGTTCAGCCTGGTTTTCAGCGGCATGCTGGTTTATTTCGGCCGTCGTGATCTGACCTCACTTTCCGATAGCTATTCGGCGTCGCTGAGCAGGCAGCAGGCCCATGCCGAAGCGCTGGAGCAGCAAGCCTGGTTCCGCACCGGGCAGACGCAGCTTGGCGATTCCATCATTGGCGAGCTGGCCCTGCCAGCGCTGGGACAGGGCGTGCTGAACTTCCTCTCGCGCTATATCGATGCGGCGGTGGGCGCGCTTTACGTCGTGCAGGACGGCAAACTGCAGCGCGTCGCCGAATATGCCTACGACCCCGAGCACCTGCAGAGCGCACGCACCCTCGAGATTGGCTCCGGTCTGGTTGGCCAGGCAGCGCTGGAGCGGCGCGTGCTGGCCCTCGAAGACCTGCCGGCCGACTATCTCAAGGTCACCTCGGCGCTGGGTGACACGACGCCGCGCTCGGTACTCATCGTGCCGGTGGAAGACAGCGGCATGCTCAACGGCGTGATCGAGTTGGGCTTCCTGCGGCCGCTACGCGAGCAGGACAGCGAACTGCTGCGGCGCATCGCTCCCAGCATCGCTTCTGCCATCGAAGCCGCACGTTACCGTCAGCGTCTGCAGAAGGTGCTGGCCGAGACCCAGCAGCTCAACGAGGAACTGCAGGTGCAGCAGGAAGAGCTGCGCGCCGCCAACGAGGAACTGGAAGAGCAGTCCAACGCCCTGCGTGAATCCCAGGCGCATATGGAAGAGCAGCAGGCGGAGCTGGAGCAGACCAACGAACAATTGGCCGAGCAGACCGAGGCCCTGGCCCGTCAGCGCGACCAGATGGACGAGAAGAATCAGCGTCTGAACGAGGCCCAGTCGATGCTTGAACAGCGCGCTGACGAGCTGCAGCGCGCCAGCCGCTACAAGTCGGAATTCCTCGCCAACATGTCCCATGAGCTGCGCACGCCGCTGAACAGTTCGCTAATCCTCGCCAAGCTGCTGGCCGACAACCCCGTTGGCAACCTCAGCGATGAGCAGGTGCAGTTCGCCCGCTCCATCTACTCGGCTGGCAACGATCTGCTCACGCTGATCAACGACATTCTCGATATTTCCAAGGTCGAGGCGGGCAAGCTCGAGGTGCATCCCGAGCTGACCATCCTCACCCGCCTGGTGGACGGGATGAAGAACCTGTTCCTGCCGCAGGCCATGGAGAAATCCCTGATCTTCAGCGTTGAGCTCGCGGATGACCTGCCGGCCAGCCTGTTCACCGATCGTCAGCGTCTGGAGCAGATTCTCAAGAACCTGCTGGCCAACGCCTTCAAGTTCACCGAAAAGGGATCGGTGACGCTGCGTGTCGAGCCGCGAGATGACGACCTGCTGGCCTTCGCTGTGCGCGACACCGGGATCGGTATCGCCGAGGAGCAGCAGGCCGCGATCTTCGAAGCGTTCCGCCAGGCCGATGGCACTACCAATCGACGCTATGGCGGTACCGGTCTGGGGCTGTCGATCTCCCGCGAGCTGGCCGGCCTGCTAGGCGGGGAGATCGAGGTGCAGAGCCAGCCAGGTGCCGGTAGCACCTTTACCCTGGTCGTGCCGCAAAGCTACACCGAGGCGCGTGCCGCCGAGCCGATACAGGCGGCATCGCGCGCGACGCCGCTGGCAGCTGCGGAGCAGAACGCCACGCCGATCATTGCATCGGCACGTCGCGACGAGGGGGAACTGCTCAATCGTGCCGCTGCGCCCCAGGAACGCCTGCCGGATGACCGAGACAGGTTCCCGTTCAAGGAACGTTGTGTGCTGGTGATCGAGGACGAACCGCAATTCGCCCGGATCCTTCACGACCTTGCCCATGAACTGAAGTACAGCTGCCTGCTGGCGCAAAACGCCGACGACGGTTTCGATACCGCAGTGCACTACAAGCCCGATGCCATTCTGCTCGACATGCGTCTGCCGGATCACTCCGGTCTGACGGTGCTCGAGCGCCTCAAGGAGAACCCTGCGACCCGGCATATCCCGGTGCATGTGGTGTCGGTGGAGGATCGCAAAGAGGCAGCTCTGCAAATGGGGGCGGTGGGCTACGCGATGAAGCCGACTACCCGCGAGGAGCTCAAGGACGTTTTCAGCCGCCTGGAGGCCAAGCTGGCGCAGAAGGTCAAACGCATCCTGCTGGTGGAGGACGATGCCCTGCAGCGTGAGAGCATGTCGCGGCTGATCGAGGACGTCGACATCGAGATTACCGCTGTCGAGTTCGGCGCCAAGGCGCTCGAATTGCTGCGTGACACGGTGTTCGACTGCATGATCATCGATCTCAAGCTGCCGGACATGGATGGCAGCGAGCTGCTCGAGCGCATGGCCAAGGAGGACATCTGCTCCTTCCCGCCGGTAATCGTCTACACCGGGCGCAACCTGACCCGCGACGAGGAGGCGGCACTGCTCAAGTATTCGCGTTCGATCATCATCAAGGGCGCGCGCTCGCCGGAACGCTTGCTGGACGAGGTCACGCTGTTCCTGCACAAGGTCGAGTCGGACATGCCGCCGGAACGGCAGAAGATGCTCAAGAGCGCACGCAGCCGCGAGAAGGCTTTCGAGGGGCGCAAGATCCTTGTAGTGGACGACGACGTGCGCAACGTCTTCGCACTGACCAGCGCGCTGGAGCAGAAGGGGGCGCTGGTGGAAATCGCCCGCAACGGCCTGGAGGCCATCGACAAGCTGCAGCACGATGCCGACATCGACCTGGTGCTGATGGACATCATGATGCCGGAGATGGATGGCTTCACCGCCATGCAGGAAATTCGCAAGGACATGCGTTTCGCCAAGCTGCCGATCATCGCGGTGACCGCCAAGGCGATGAAGGACGATCAGGACCGCTGTCTGCGGGCCGGCGCCAACGATTACCTGGCCAAACCCATCGACCTCGACCGGCTGTTCTCACTGATCCGCGTCTGGCTGCCGAAAGTGGAGCTGCTGTGAAATGCCCGACCGTAATGTCGAGATCGAACTCAAGCTGCTGATCGAGGCCATCTACCTCAAGTACAGCTACGACTTCCGCGACTATTCCGGCGCTTCGCTCAAGCGCCGGGTGTTGCTGGCGTTGAAGCAGCTCAACTGCGACAGCATCTCGGCGCTGCAGCGCAAGATTCTCTACGACCCGCAGGCCTTCATGGACCTGCTGCAGTACCTCACCATCCCGGTCAGCGAGATGTTCCGCGACCCGAGCTATTACCGCTCGCTGCGCGAGCATGTGGTGCCAGTGCTGCGCACCTACCCGTCGCTGAAGATCTGGATTGCCGGTTGCAGCACCGGTGAAGAGGTCTACTCGATGGCCATCCTGCTAAAGGAAGAGGGGCTGCTCGAGCGCTCGATCATCTATGCCACCGACATCAACCCGCGCTCGCTGGAGCAGGCGCGGCAGGGCATCTTCGCCATCGACCATCTGCGCCAGTACACGGCCAACTACCAGCAGGCCGGCGGCACGCGCAGCTTCTCCGACTATTACACCGCCGCCTATGACTCGGCGATCATGGATAAATCGCTGAAAGAAAAGGTTACGTTTGCCGACCATAGCCTGGCGACCGATAGCGTATTTTCCGAAACGCAATTGATCTCCTGCCGCAACGTGCTGATCTATTTCAACAAGCCGCTGCAGGATCGTGCCTTCGGTTTGTTCCACGAGTCGCTCTGCCATCGTGGTTTTCTCGGTCTCGGCAGCAAGGAGACCGTCGAATTTTCGGGCTATGCCGGCTACTACGAGCCGTTCGACAAATCGGAAAGGATCTTCCGCAAATTATGAGCAGCTCCGTGCAGGCGTTTCTGCAAGGCAGACGCCAGCCGCCGATCGAGGCGGTGGTGATGGGCGCCTCCGCTGGAGGGCTGGAAGCACTTGGCATGGTGCTCGAAGGCCTGCCCAGCGGTTATCGCCCGCCGATCCTGGTGGTCCAGCATGTCCCGGCCAACGGGCCCACCCATCTGGCTGAAATCTTCGGGCGCAGAACCCGGCTGCAGGTCAAGGAAGCGGATGACAAGGACCAGTTGCGCTCAGGAATGCTGTACTTTGCCCCGCCTGGCTATCACTTGCTGGTAGAGAACGACTGCAGTCTGTCGCTGAGCCAGGATAATGCTGTGCATTTTTCCCGTCCGTCGATCGACGTATTGTTCGAGTCGGCGGCGGATGTATGGGGGCCGCAGGTCGCGGGCGTTCTGCTGACCGGTGCCAACGAAGATGGTGCCGCCGGGCTCGAGGCGATTCATTTCAACGGCGGGCTGACCGTGGTTCAGGACCCCGCCGAGGCGGCCGTACCCACCATGCCTCGCGCCGCGTTGCAGCGCTTCGCGCCGGATTACATCTTGCCCCTACGCGACATCCACCGCTTGTTGCGAGAACTGGAGTGACCATGCCCGACCGTACCGACGAGGTGAACCTGCTGATCGTCGATGACCTGCCGGAAAACCTGCTGGCTCTGGATGCGCTGTTGCAGGCACCTGGCATACGGATTCACCAGGCCGAGTCGGCTGAGCAGGCACTGGAGCTATTGCTGCGTCATGAGTTCGCCCTGGCTATCCTCGATGTGCAGATGCCAGGCATGGATGGTTTCCAGCTGGCCGAGCTGATGCGCGGCACCGAGCGTACCAAGCAGATTCCGATCGTCTTCGTCAGCGCGGCCGGTCGTGAGCTCAACTATGCCTTCAAAGGCTACGAAAGCGGCGCGGTGGACTTCATGCAGAAGCCGCTCGATGCCCATGAGGTACGCAGCAAAGTCAGCGTGTTCGTCGACCTGTACCGGGGCCGCAAGCGCCTGGCGCGCCAACTCGAGGCGCTTGAGAAGAGCCGCCGCGAACAGGAAGTCTTGCTCGACGAGTTGCGTAGCACCAAAGCCGAGCTGGAAGACGCAGTGCGCATGCGCGACGACTTCATGTCGATCGTTTCCCATGAGCTGAAAACGCCGCTGAACACGCTGATCCTCGAAGTGCAGCTGCGCAAGTTGCAGCTGAGTCGCAACGACCTTGCGGGTGTCAGCGAGGAGCGCCTGCGCAAAATGGTGGACAAGGACGAGCGCCAGATTCAGAGCCTGATTCGCCTGATCGACGACATGCTCGATGTTTCACGCATCCGCACCGGCAAGCTGTCGATCCGCCCGAGTCATACCGACCTCGCGCAGCTGGTGGGCAACGTCGTGGAGAGTTTCGCGGCGCAGATGGAAGCCTGCGGTTGTGAGCTGCGACTGGATCGAACCGAGTCGATCGTCGGCGTCTGGGATGCCTTCCGCATCGAGCAGGTTCTGGCCAATCTGTTGACCAATGCCATGCGCTATGGTGCCGGCAAGCCGGTGCAGGTCAGCGTCACCTCATGCGCAGAAGGCGCCTGTATCGAGGTGCGCGACCACGGTATTGGCATCAGCCCGAAGAGCCTCGAACGCATCTTCTGCCAATTCGAACGCGCCGAGGGCAGCGAAGGCAGCGCCGGGCTGGGGCTGGGCCTGTTTATCGCCGATCAGATCGTCAGAGCCCATAACGGTCGCATTCAGGTGCAGAGCCAGGAAGGCCAGGGTTCGCTGTTCCGCGTCGTGCTGCCGCTGGGCGAGTAGCGCCTCCCTCCATTCGTGTTTGTTGCTTCGCGCCGATCTGTGGCCCGCGTTCGGTGCGAGCTTTTGATCTTCTGGCGGGCCTGCGGCCTGCATTCGTCGCGAGGGCGCGCCTCCCACGGGAGCGGGGCGGCGTGGCTGGTTGCTTTTGTGGGGGGCCGCCCTCGGCTTGAGCTTTTGATCTTCTGGCGGGCCTGCGGCCTGCATTCGCCGCGAGGGCGCGCCTCCCACGGAGTGGGTCGGCGTGGCTGGTGGCTTTTGTGGGAGGGCCGCCCCCGGCGCGAGCTTTTGATCTTCTGGCGGGCCTGCGGCCTGCATTCGTCGCGAGGGCGCGACTCCCACGAGAGCGGTGCGGCGTGGCTGGTTGCTTTTGTGGGAGGGCCGCGCTCGGCGCGAGCTTTTGATCTTTCGTTCTCGTTGTCAGGACGAACAGCTGATTTCCAAATGCTTGCCCCATTGCGGCGGGCGCTCGGCGTAACGCTGCATGCCCGGCTGATGCTCGAATGGGCGGCTGAGCACCGCGTGAAGCTCGCGTACCGGGGCGTAGTCGCCTTTTTCCGCTGCCTCGATGACCTGTTGCGCTAGGTAGTTGCGCAGGATGTATTTCGGATTGACCGCCTGCATCCGAACCTGGCGTTCGGTTGCGTCGGCACCCTCGCGCGCAGTTCGCGCGCAATAATCCGCGGCCCAGGCATCGAAGCCCTGCAGATCGACGAAGTCCTCGCGCAGGCGCTGTGTGGCCTGTTCGGCAAGGCCCTCGCTGAGTTCGCGGAAGAAGCTGGTGTAGTCGACGGCGCTGGCCTGCATCAGTTGCAGCAGGCGGCGTACGAGCTCGTCGTCATTCGCTTCGGTCTGGTTGAACCCCAGGCGCCGGCGCATCAGGTCCAACCACTCGGCTTCGTACAGCGGCAGGAACAGTTCCATGGTCTCGCGCAGCACCTTCACGTCAACGAAAGGCGTCAGCGCCTGGGCCAGCGCGGCCAGGTTCCAGTGGGCGATGGGCACCTGGTTCTCGAAGGAGTAGCGACCGGTGTCGTCGGAATGGTTGCAGATGAAGCGCGCATCGAAGTCGTCGAGGAAGGCATAGGGGCCGAAATCGAAGGTGATGCCAAGGATCGACATGTTGTCGGTGTTCATCACGCCGTGGCAGAAGCCATAGGCCTGCCAGCGGGCAATCAGCGCCGCGTTGCGCTCGAGTACTTCGCGGAAGAACGCATGGAACGGCTCGGGGTGTTCGAGCAATTCGGGGAAATGCGCCTCGATGACGTGTTCGAGCAGCTGCTTCAGTTCGGCGTGCTGGCGGGTGTAGTAGAAGAACTCGAAGTGGCCGAAGCGCACGTGGCTGGGCGCCAGACGCAGCAGCATGGCTCCACGCTCCGGGCGCTCGCGGTAGACCGGCGTGTCCGAGCCGGTAACGCACAGCGCACGGGTACTGGGAATCCCCAGCGCGTGCAGGTGTTCGCTGGCGAGGAATTCGCGGATCGACGAGCGCAGCACCGCGCGGCCGTCGCCCATGCGCGAGTAGGGCGTCTTGCCGGCGCCCTTGAGATGTAGATCCCAATATTCGCCCGCCTCGTTGATCACTTCACCGAGCAGTAGCCCGCGGCCGTCACCGAGTTGCGGGTTGTAGCTGCCGAACTGGTGGCCGGAATAGACCATCGCCCGTGGTTCGGCCGTGGACCAGATCTTGTGCCCGGAGAACAATTCGGCGAACAGCGGTTGCTCGGCTTCGGCAGGGTCCAGATCCAGCAGCGCCATCGCCGCCTCGCTGGCAACCACCAGCCGCGGATCGCTCAACGGCTGCGGCGATACCTCGGTGGAAAAGGTATCGCCGAGGCGTGCGAAGCGGTTATCGAAGGTCAACTGAGTCAGGGTTTTCACAACGCCTCCGGCGCGGCATGCGGGCAACAATAGCCCGGCCGGTGCCGGGCGTTTCAGGACGTTTGAGAGGGTGCGCGCCTGGACGTTCCTCAGCTGCGATCGCCGGTCGCTGGCTTCTGCTCATCGTCGCCTGGCTTGGGTGCGGCGCTGAGCTGCAGCTGCTGGCCGGCGAAGTTCTTCAGGAACACGTCGACCTGGCGGAAGGCTATATTGATGCCCGCCTTGTTGAACTCGCGATCGATGAAGCGATTGATCTCATCGGTTGCCGGGTTACGGTCGCCCAGATCCCGCACGTGGATGCGCAGTTCGTGGTCCAGGGTGCTCTCGCCGAAGTTGAGGAACAACACCTGCGGTGGCGGCTCTTTCAGAACCCGCGGGTTTTCCTGTGCGGCCTGCAGCAGCAGCTTGCGCACCGCTTCCAGATCCGAGCCGTAGGCGACACCGACTTTCAGGGTTACCCGCGTCACGGTATCGCTCAGCGACCAGTTGACCAGCTGTCCAGTGATGAAGGTCTTGTTGGGGACGATGATGTCCTTGCGGTCGAAGTCGGTGATGGTGGTGGCGCGGATGCGGATGCGGCTGACCGTACCCGACAGGTTGCCAATGGTGACGACGTCGCCGATGCGCACTGGGCGCTCGAACAGGATGATCAGGCCGGAGATGAAGTTAGCGAAGATTTCCTGCATGCCAAAGCCCAGGCCCACCGACAGTGCGGCGACCAGCCACTGCAGCTTGTCCCAGCTGACGCCAAGGGTCGATAGCGTGGAGACGATGCCGATACCGGCCAGTGCATAGGACAGCAGCGTGGTGGTGGCATAGGCGCTGCCCTGGGCCAGGCGCAGCTTTGATAGCACCGTGACTTCCAGCAGGCCGGGCAGGTTGCGCGCCAGGGCCACGGTGATGGCAATGATCAGCAGCGCACCGAGCAGGTTGTTCAGGCTGATTGCCGCTGTGGTCAGGGTGTCGCCACTGCCGCTGGTGTATTCGTAAAGGGTGATGTTGTCCAGGTAGGAGACCACCGAGATCAGGTCCGACCAGACCCAGTACAGCGCAACCAGGAACACGCCGAACATGGTCATGCGCGTCAGGCGCAGCGACTGCTGGTTGACCTGTTCGATATCCAGCCCCGGCTCGCCCTGGGTTTCCACCGTATCGCTGCTCTCGTCACCCTGAGCCTGACGTTTGGCCAGCGCGCGCTTATAGGCCAAGCGTCTTGCGGCCACGGTCAGGCCACGGGTCAGGGCGGCTTCGAGGACGATCCAGATCATCAGCACATAAAGCGTGTCGATCAGTCGGTCGGTCAGTTTCAGCGCGGTGTAGTAGTAGCCGAAGCCCACGGCGACGATCAGCGCGATCGGCAGCATGCTGAACAGCAGACCGATCATCAGGCGCAGCGGCGGCGCGTTCTGGCTCGATGGTCCCTTGAGCAGCAGTCGGTTGAGGCGCCAGCTCATCAACGCGAAGCAGGCCAGTACCACGAGAATGCCCAGCACATCGTCGGCCAATCGCGCCGGCTGATGTTCGGCGACGCTGACCACGGCGACCAGAGCCATGACGATCAGGCCCAGACGACGGATCTCGTCGCGCAAGAAGGCAACCTGTGGCCGCGACCAGCCGAAATGCAGCTCGGCCACGCGCCCTGGTGAAAGCATGCGGTAGGCGCTGTAGAACACCAGCCAGGCCTGGGCCATCTCATACAGGGCCGCGCCGAGGATGTAGTTCTGCCCGCGTGCATCCATCTGCAACAGGTAGCCGCAAAGCGTCAGAAACAGTGCGCCCGGCAGCGCTAGCAGTAAGTTGAGCAGCAGCGCCAGCGGCGTGTGCAACTGGCTGTCATTGCGGAAGTGACCGATCTGATTGCTCAGCGAACTGAGCTTGGCGTCGATCGTCTTGCGCCACCAGAGTAGCGCTGCGATCAGCAGTAGCAGTGGCAGGAAAAACAGCGGGCGCTCCTTGAGGCCCGCCCCCAGCTCCTGTATCGCCGACAGCCAGGGCATCGCTGCCAGCTGCACTTTCAGTCGTCGCGGAGCGTCCTGCAGCCAGCTGAAATCCAGCGGCCTGTTGCTGGGTATCCAGAACATCTGTTCGTCGAGCGTATCGCTGAGGGCGCGGGCCATGTCCTGCAATTGTTTCTGGTTGAGCTGCAGGGTGATAGAGGCATTGAGCAGCGTATCCAGTTCGCGATTGAGGCGGTCAAGCAACTCGCTGCGGGTGGTGGCCAGCTCCAGCAGGGTACGGCGCAGCTCGGGTGTCACTTCCTCATCGCTCTGCCGCGCCAACAATTGATCGACATAGGCTGCCGCATTGCCGGACGCCTCGCGGCGCTGGTTGAGCTCGAACTGATAGAGACGGATATCGGCGATTTCGTCGGCGAGGTTCTTGTCCAGCTGCAGGCTCGGCAGGGACTGTTTCTGCTGATAGAGAATGCGCGATAGCAACAGGCTGCCCTCGAGCACGGCAATCTGCTCCTCCAGCGCCTGGTCGGACTGGTTGAGGGTGTCGAGCTGCTGGCGGGTCTTGAGGTTTTGCTGGTTGAGTCGATTCAGCCGTTCGGTCGCACGCAGCAAGTAGTCGGACAGCTTGAGGTTCTCGGCGCTTTCGGCGGCGAGCAGCTTGTCGGAGCCGGCCTGCTGCACCCGAGCCGAGAACTCGGCGACGGTTTGTTCCGATTCGGCGCGCCGCCGTTCGTTGATCAACCCCTGCAGCGCCTGGGTTTCCTGCTCGGCGCGGGCGATGCGCTCGGCCAGCAGGTCACGGCGGGCCTTGCCCAGATCCTGCAGCACGCTGTTGCCGGCCAGCTCCTGGCGGCGCAAGTCGATCTGCGCGCTGAGCGAGACAATCTCCGCCTCCATAAGGGCGCGACGTTCTTCGCTCAGCGGCTTGCCCGATTCACGGCCGCTCTTGAGCAGGTTGTTCAGTTCCTGAATGCGTGTCTGTGCCGTGCTGATCTGCGCCTGTGCCCGTTCCGGGCGAGTCTGCGCGGTGATGATCAGGCTATTGGCCGCGCTGAACTGCTTCTGCCACTCGGAAAGCTCTTCGACGCGCGCGCCCAGGAGCTGCTCCAGGGCTTCGACCGACTGCTTGGCATAGCGCTGAGCAGGGTCCTCAACCGTACTGTCCTTGAGCTTCGCCAGTTCGCGCTGAGCCTCGGCGATTTCCTTCGGCGCTTGTGCCAGCAGAGCCTTCAGTTCCTCCCCACGCTTGTTGCTGGCTTCAGTCTGTTGAACCATGCGCTGGGTCTGCTCGCCCAGCGATGGCTGCGCGGGTTTTGCCTCGCCTTCGGTGGCGGCCGGCGAACCGGTCAAGCTATCCAGCGATTGGGCATGCAGGGGGGCGACGAACAGGCAGAACGTCGAAAACAGCAAGGTGCGCAGAAGTGACATGGGGGCAGTGACGTAGGCGAATGACCAGAGAGTGCGAAAGTCTACGGGCTGCGCCAGTCCAGCGCGAGTACTGCGCACCTGGCCGACGGACGGGCGGTTAGCCGCCGTAGTTCGCCGGCGTCCGTGCCATCAGAACATCAGCTGCGGGCCAGGTTTGTCACTTTCGGGAAATTTGAGACCGACCTTGCGCACTTCGCCGGCATCCATGGCTGCCACGGTCCAGGTCAGACCATTCCATTCGATCTGGTCACCCACCACTGGATTGCCGCCGACCTCTTCGGCCATGAAGGCGCCGATGGTCTGCTCGCCATTCACATCACCGAGTTTGAGGCCGTAAAGCGCTGTGATCGCGCTCAGTTGAGCGTCGGCCTCCAGGATAAAGTCACCGAAGAAACGCAGGTCCTGACCACGTTTGGGCGCCTGGCTGAACAGCTTGCCAAGGGCCGGTAGGTCTTCGTCGTGGCCGATCACGCAGAGAATGTCATCGACTTTCAGGCGTGTGCTGCCAGACGGGTGCAGCAGTTCCTTGCCGCGAAACAGCGCAGCGATGCGCGTTCCAGGGGGCATCTTCAATTCACGCAGGGCGGCGCCGACGCACCATTTGCTGGCGCTCAGGCGGTAGACGAACATTTCCCACTGGCTGGTGGTGTGTACTTGCAGGCCGGTGCGCGAGACGGGCATCGGTGAAGGCGGTACTTCGACCTTGGCTTTCTTTGCGGCCCAAGTCAGGGTCGTGCCCTGCACCAGTAGCGACACCAGCACGATGAAGAAGGCGACATTGAAGAACAGCTGGGCATTTTCCAGACCGGCCATCAGCGGGAATACCGCGAGGATGACGGGTACCGCACCACGCAGACCGATCCAGGAGATGAACAGGCGCTCACGCAAATGAAAGCTGCGGAACGGCAACAGGCTGAGAAACACCGCCAGCGGCCGGGCGAAGAGAATCATCCACAGCGACAAAGCCAGTGCCGGCAGTGCGATGGGCAACAATTCGCTGGGGGTAAGCAGCAGCCCGAGCACAAGGAACATGCCGATCTGGCTTAGCCAGGCCAGGCCGTCGAACATGTGCAGAATGCCGTGCCGATTGCGAATCGGCCGGTTGCCCAGCAGCAGGCCACAGACGTAGATCGCCAGGATGCCGCTGCCGCCAATGGCACCGGACAGCGCGAAAATCATCAGGCCCCCGGCAACCGCCAGTAGAGGGTAAAGCCCGTCGGCCACGGAAAGTCGGTTGATCAGCTGCAGCAGCAGCCAGCCGCCGACCAGCCCAAGTATGGTGCCGATGCCGAACTGCTGCAGCAGCGTGAGCAGGAAGTCCCAGCCGAAGCTGCTGCGGCCGGCGAGCAGCATGTCGATCAGCGCAACGGTGAGAAACATCGCCATCGGATCGTTGCTGCCCGATTCGATTTCCAGGGTCGAGCCGACCCGTTCGTTGAGCCCTTTGCCGTTGAGCAGGTTGAACACCACCGCAGCATCGGTCGAGCCGACGATGGCGCCGATGAGTAGCCCTTGCAGCAGCGGCAGGTCGAACAGCCAGGCAGCCGCCAGCCCGGTCAGGCCGGAGGTGATGGCCACGCCAATGGTCGCAAGGGAAAACGCGGGTTTGAGCGCAACGCGGAAGGTTGCCGTACGGGTGCGCATGCCGCCATCGAGCAGGATCACCGCCAGCGCCAGGTTGCTGATGATGAACGCCAGCCGGTAGTCCTCGAAGACGATACCGCCGATGCCATCGACACCGGCGAGCATGCCTACGGCGAGGAATATGACCAGGATCGGCACGCCGAGACGTGCCGAAAGGGAGCTCATCAGGATGCTCGCCGCCACCAACAAGGCACCGATAAAGAACAGGTGGTTGATGTTGCCGACGTCCAAATGATGATCTCCGTTAGAGAAAGCTGTCTCGCGCTCATGCACGGGATATGCCAGCGATTCTAACCTGATGATTTGACGGGCTGTCAAAAAAGCGCCCCGCATGGGCGGGGCGCTGTAACGGCATATGCGCGACGCGCTAGAACCAGGCGTCCTGCATCGCCAGGCAGGTGTCGTCACGCGCTTCGAGGATGGCCAACTCGTGCTCGCAGCCCGGTATTTCCCAGGTAAGGAAGTAGCGTGCTGCCTGCAACTTGCCACGATAGAAGTCGGCATCGGCAGACGTGCCCTCGGCCAGCCCGCGTTCGGCGCGCAGGGCCTGCTCCAGCCAGCGCCAGCCGATTACGGTATGACCGAAAACCTTCAGGTACAGCGCCGAATTGGCCAGAGCCTGGTTGACCTTGCCGGCTGCCAGCTCGCCGAGCAGCGCCTGGGTCACGCTGGTGAGGCGGGCGATGTGCTGTTCCAGCGGCTGGCGCAGCGCGGTCAGCGAGTCGTATTCGGCGGCGCGTGCGCAGCTGGCCTGGATCAGCCCGAGCAGCCGGCGCAGACCAGCACCCTTGTTCTGCATCAGCTTGCGTCCGAGCAGGTCCAGCGACTGGATGCCGTGGGTGCCTTCGTGAATCGGGTTGAGTCGATTGTCGCGGTAGTACTGCTCCACCGGATACTCGCGGGTGTAGCCATGACCACCGAGAATCTGGATAGCCAGCTCGTTGGCCTTCAGGCAGAACTCCGAGGGCCATGATTTGACGATGGGCGTCAGCAGGTCGAGCAGCTCGCCGGCATTGCGCCGCTCCTCTTCGCTCTCGGCGGTGTGCTCGTCGTCCACCAGGCGCGCCGAGTACAGGCCGAGATCGAAGGCGCCTTCGACATAGGCCTTCTGCATCAGCAGCATGCGCTTGACGTCGGTGTGCTCGATGATCGGCACCTGCGCCGAGGCGGGGTCCTTGCCGTCCGGCAGGCGGCCTTGCGGGCGCTCGCGGGCGTAGTTCAGCGAATAGAGGTAGCCGGCATAGCCGAGCATGATCGCGCCCATGCCGACGCCGATGCGTGCCTCGTTCATCATCTGGAACATATAGGCCAGGCCCTTGTGCGGCTCGCCTACCAGGTAGCCGACGCAGTTGCCGTTGTCACCGAAGTTCAGCGCGGTGCTGGTGGTGCCGCGCCAACCCATCTTGTGGAACAGGCCGGCCAGCAGCACGTCGTTGCGCTCGCCCAGCGAGCCGTCGTCGTTGACCAGAAACTTCGGCACGATGAACAGGCTGATGCCCTTCACGCCGGGCGGCGCGTCCGGCAGCTTGGCCAGCACCATGTGCACGATGTTTTCCGACAGCGGATGGTCGCCGCCGGAGATGAAGATCTTGTTGCCCTTGAGCCGGTAGCTGCCGTCACCGGCCGGTTCGGCGCGGGTGCGGATATCCGACAGCGAGGAGCCGGCATGCGGCTCGGTGAGCGCCATGGTGCCGAAGAAGCGCCCCTCGAGCATCGGCTGCAGGAAGCGCTGCTTCTGCTCCTCCGAGCCGAAAGCTTCGATCAGGTGCGAGGCGCCCATGCTCAGCATCGGATAGGAACTGGTGGCGATGTTGGCCGACTGGAAATGCGCGAAGCAGGCCCGCGACAGCAGGTTCGGCAACTGCATGCCGCCATCGTCGAAGCTGCGTTGAGCGTTGTGAAAGCCCGCCTCAATGAAGGCGTCCACGGCTGGCTTGACCTCAGGAATCAGCACTGCTTCGCCGTTGACGTACTGCGGTTCGTGCTCGTCTGACTTACGGTTGTGCGGCGCGAAGTACTTTTCGGCGATGGTGCGCGCGGTGCCGATGGCGGCGTCGAAGGTTTCGCGGCTGTGATCGGCGAAGTGCTCGCGGCGGGTCAGGGCCTCGGCATCCAGCACTTCATAGAGTTCGAACGCCAGATTACGCGGGCAGAGCAGGGTCTCGGTCATGGTCAACCTCCGTTTTTATCGGCTTGAGTCTAAGGACCGCGCTTTTCCATTGCCTAGCTTCATCCATTGCACTGATGAAGCGTCAACACGGGGTCGGTCTATTCAGCCGAACAGCTGGCGCATGAGTGCGGCTAGTTCGCCCTCGCCCAGGCCGGCGGCATCGAGATGGCTGAGCGCGGCCGCTCGATGCATTGCCAGTTGCTGCTCGGCCGCCTGTTGGCCAAGCAGCGCGACCACGGTCGCCTTGGCCCGGTCCTGCTGACAGTCCTTGCCGGTCTGCTCCGGCGTCAGGCCATCGGCGATATCGTCGAGCAGCTGAAACGCCAGCCCCAGCTCGTTGGCAAAGCCTTGCAGATGGCGTGTCCGCGTCCGCTCCGCGCCGGCAAGCAGGGCGGCAACTTCCAGCGCGGCGGTGAACAGCGAACCGGTCTTCAACTGGTTGGTGGCGATCACCGCGTCGAGCTGCTGTGCTTCCTGTGCACCATGCAGGTCGCGGAACTGCCCACGTACCAGGCCTTGCGCACCGACCGAGCGCGCAAGGATGGCCACCGCATCGTTGCGTTGCCGTGGCGTGAGCCGAGGCGCTGTCGCGGTGATGCCGTAGGCATGGCTGAGCAGGGCGACCGAGGCGAGCACGGCGACGTCCTCGCCGAAACGCAGATGAATGGTCGGCTGGCCGCGACGGAGGCTGGCGTTGTCCATGCATGGCATGTCATCGAGAAATAGTGACGCGGCGTGGATCATTTCCAGCGCACAGGCCGGGTCCAGGCCGACATCCGGGTCGACGCCGAGGTCGCCTAGCGCCAGCAGCAACAACAGCGGCCTGAGTCGTTTGCCGGGTGCCAGGGTTCCTTCGCGTAACGCCAGCGTGACCTTGTCCAGCTCCGACTCCGGATGGGGAAGCCGCATCGACAGGCGCTCGTCGACTTGCCGGCGCAGGCGCAGCAGGCTGTCGCATTGCGCAAGCGGGACGGGGGAATTCTGCGTTTGCATGGCGGTGCCCTCGCTGGCGCCCCAGTTCGAGCAGCCGGGTTGCGCAATGTTGTACAACGATTGGTACGTTTCGACAGAAAGCTGTACAAGTCGTGCCATCGCATAGCACTTTTTTCAGGGCGCCACGTCCAAACAAGTCTTCCCGGGAGCCGATTTCCATGAGCAAGCAATCGTTGGTCAGCCGCAAAAACGATCATCTGGATATCGTCCTGGACCCGACGCGGGCAGCCGGTGCGACGGGCACCGGTTTCGGCGCCTTCCGCTTTGAGCACTGCGCGCTGCCCGAGTTGCACCTGGACCAGATCGACCTGCACGGCACGCTGTTCGGACGCAGCCTGCGGGCGCCGCTGCTGATTAGCTCGATGACCGGTGGCGCCGCGCGTTCGGCCGCGATCAATGCCCATCTGGCAGAGGCGGCCCAACACCTCGGTATCGCCATGGCGGTGGGCTCGCAGAGGGTCGCGTTGGAGACCGCCGGTGATCAGGGCCTGACCGGCCAGTTGCGCCAGCTCGCGCCGGACATCCTGTTGCTGGCCAACTTCGGCGCGGCACAGCTGGTACGTGGCTACGGCGTAGATGAAGCGCGCCGCGCGGTGGAGATGATCGATGGCGATGCGCTGATCGTGCACCTGAACCCGCTGCAGGAAGCGGTGCAGCCGGGCGGCGACCGTGATTGGCGAGGCGTGCTGGGGGCGATCGAGTCGCTCGCCAGCCGCCTGGCGGTGCCGGTGGTAATCAAGGAAGTCGGCGCGGGCATCTCCGCGACGGTGGCCCGGCAGCTGGTCGACGCCGGCGTCGCCGCCATCGATGTCGCCGGTTCCGGCGGGACCAGTTGGGCCGCGGTGGAAGCCGAGCGCGCCACCGATGTCAGCCAGCGCGCGATCGCCCAGGCCTTCGCCGACTGGGGCATACCCACGGCGCAGGCACTGCTGGCTGTGCGCGAGGCCTGCCCAAACACGCCGTTGATCGCCTCCGGCGGTATCCGCGATGGGGTCGAGGCGGCCAAGGCGATCTGCCTGGGCGCCGATCTGGTCGGTCAGGCGGCCGGGGTGCTGCAGGCCGCGATGCTGAACAGCGAGGCAGTGGTGGAGCACTTCGAGGTGCTGATCGAGCAGCTACGGATCGCCTGTTTCTGTACGGGCTCGGCCAGCCTTGCCGAGCTCCGGCATGCGCGGCTGCTGCAAGTACCAACCTTCTGAAGCCCGGGCGGAGCCGCCAGATGACTCATTTTGCGGCAATTGCACCGCCCTTTCTCAGCCATCTGCGCGCGTTTGAAGCCATCGCCTGTGAGCTGGCGCAGCGGGGCCACCGCGTCACCTTCGTTCAGCAGATCGATGTCGGCGCTCTGCTGACGCTGCCCGAGGCCGAGTTCATTGGTATTGGCGCTGACTCCCATCCGCCGGGCACCTTGGCTGCGGTGGTCCGTCGCGCAGCGCAACCGGGGCCGTTCGGCATCCGCCGGGTTATCGCCGACATGGCAGCCAGCACCGAGCTGTTCTGTCGCGAGGCGCCTGGCGTGCTGCGTTCGCTGCAGGTCGACGCCGTGCTGGCCGATCAGATGGAGCCGGCGGGAGCGCTGGTGGCCGAGCATCTCGGCCTGCCGTTCGTTTCCATCGCCTGCGCCTTGCCATTCAACCGCGAACCGCTGATGCCGTTGCCCGTGATGCCCTGGCGCTATCGGGCGACAGACTGGGGCGAGCAGCTCAACCTGCACAGCAGCCGTGTCTATGACCGCCTGATGCGCCCGCAGGCCGAGGTAATCGAGCGCTACTGCCAGGCGTTCGGTCTGGCGCCGCGTTCGACTCTGAGCGACTGCCTGTCGCCGCTGCTGCAGATCAGCCAGACGGTACCTGGCTTCGACTTTCCGCGCCGCCATCTTCCGGCGAATTTTCATGGCGTCGGGCCGCTGCGTCGCTCGCTGCAGGCGGATGCCGAGTGGAACCTGCCGTTCGACTCGGCGCGACCTTTCGTCTTCGCGTCTTTGGGCACCCTGCAGGGCCATCGCTACACCCTGCTGCGCAATATCGCCCGCGCCCGCAAGCCGCTCGGCGTACAGCTGTTGATTGCCCATTGCGGCGGGCTGAATGCCGCGCAAGCGGCGCAGCTGCGCGATGAGGGCGCGTATTGGGTCACCGACTTCGCGCCCCAGCGCGCGGCATTGGCCAGGGCCTCGGCGGTCATCACCCATGCCGGGCTGAATACCGTGCTCGATGCCCTGGAGGCCGGCGTGCCGATGCTGGCGCTGCCGATTGCCTTTGATCAGCCGGGTGTCGCCGCGCGTATCGAACATGCCGGCGTCGGCCTGCGCTTGCAGCCGCGACTGGCGAGCCCGGCGCGGATCAGTCGTGCGCTGGAGCAGCTGCTGAGCGATCCAGCGTTTCGCCGGCGCGGGGCGCAGCTGGGGAAGGAGGTGCGGCAGGCTGGCGGTGTCGGTCGCGCCGTCCAGCTGATCGAGACGGCGCTCGGGACAGATGGACAACGACCGGGGGTGGCCAGTGGCGCTTGATGCGGACCTGATTCTGGTTGGCGGCGGGCTGGCCAACGGCCTTTTGGCCCTGCGTCTGCGTCAGCAGCGGCCTGATCTGCGCCTGCTGGTGTTGGAGCAGGGCGACACCCTGGGTGGCAATCACACCTGGTCCTTTCATGAGCACGACCTGACGCCGGCTCAGCAGCGTTGGCTGGAGCCCATGGTAGGCAAGCGCTGGCCCGGCTATGAAGTGATCTTTCCCGAACTGCAGCGAAGGCTGGCCAGCGGTTACGCGAGCATCTTCTCGGAGCGCTTTCACCAGTACCTGATGCCTGAACTGAGTGACGGCGTGCGTTTGCGCACCACCGTTGCCAGCATGGCGCCACAAAGGGTGCGTCTGGCCTCGGGGGACATCCTGCAGGCCGGCGCCGTGATCGACGGTCGTGGCGTGCGCAGGACCGATCAGCTGGCCCTAGGCTTTCAGAAATTTCTCGGCCAGGAACTGCGCCTGCAACGGCCGCACGGCTTGCGTGAGCCGATCATCATGGACGCCAGCGTCGCGCAGCACGACGGCTATCGCTTCGTCTACGTGCTGCCGCTCAGCGCTGACACCCTGCTGATCGAAGACACCTACTACGCCGATGGCGATGCCGTGGCGCTCGATAAGCTGCGTGACAACATCGCCAGCTACGCCAGTACGCGCGGCTGGGCTATCGCCGACGTGTTGCGCGAGGAGCAGGGCGTACTGCCCATCGTGCTCTCCGGTGACCTGCCGGCATTCTGGGATGAGGCGCACGGCGTACCGCAGACTGGGTTGGCGGCGGCTTTGTTCCATCCCACCACCGGCTACTCGCTGCCCGACGCGGTACGTCTGGCCGATCACCTGATCGCGCTGGATCGCTGGGATGCCGCCGGCCTGTTCGAGGCGATCCGCGATTACTCGTTGGCGCAGTGGCGCCAGCGCGGCTTTTTCCGCCTGCTCAATCGCATGCTGTTCATGGCCGGTCCGGCGGATCGCCGCTGGGCGGTGATGCAGCGTTTCTATCGCCTGCGCGAACCGCTGATCCAGCGTTTCTACGCGGCCAATCTGACCACCCGCGACCGCTTGCGCATCGTCTCGGGCAAGCCTCCTGTTCCGCTCGGCGAAGCGCTGCGCGCCATCGCCGCCCATGATCTGCATCGCAAGGATTACCGATGAACCAAGCTAAACGAGCGGTGGTAATCGGCGCCGGCTTCGGCGGGCTGGCGCTGGCCATCCGTCTGCAGCGCGCCGGCATCCAGACCACCCTGCTGGAGAAGCGCGACAAGCCGGGCGGCCGCGCCTATGTCTATCACGACCAGGGTTTTACCTTCGATGCCGGTCCGACGGTGATCACCGATCCGCCGGCACTGGAAGAACTCTTCAGCGGCGCCGGCAAGCGCATGGCCGATTACGTCGAGCTGCTACCGGTCAGCCCCTTCTACCGGCTGTGCTGGGAGGACGGCTACAGTTTCGACTACGTCAACGACCAGGCCGAGTTGGACCGGCAGATCCACGCGCTCAACCCTCGTGACGTCGCCGGCTATCAGCGCTTTCTCGCCTATTCGCGGGCGGTGTACGAGGAGGGCTACGTCAAGCTCGGCACCGTGCCCTTCCTGTCGTTTCGCAGCATGATCGGCGTCGCGCCGCAGCTGGCCAAGCTGCAGGCCTGGCGCAACGTGTACAGCATGGTGGCCAAATTCGTGGAGAACGACCGGCTGCGCCAGGCGCTGTCCTTTCATTCCCTGCTGGTCGGCGGCAATCCGTTCGAGACCTCGTCGATCTACGCGCTGATCCATGCGCTGGAGCGCCAGGGTGGTGTCTGGTTTCCCCGCGGCGGCACCGGTGCGCTGGTGCAAGGCATGGTCCGGTTGTTCGAGGACCTGGGCGGCAAGCTGGAGCTGAACGCCGAGGTCGCGCGTATCGAACTGGCGGGTGGACGCGCGAAGGCCGTGATCACGGGTGATGGTCGTCGCTTCGACACCGATGCGGTGGCCTCCAACGCGGATGTGGTCAACACCTACAAGCAGCTGCTCGGCCATGAACAGCGAGGTCGCGATGAGGCCAAACGGCTCTCCGGCAAGCGTTTCTCAATGTCGCTGTTCGTCATCCATTTCGGCCTCAAGCGCCGCCATGAGCACCTGCAGCACCACACGGTCTGCTTCGGGCCACGTTACCGCGAGTTGATCAATGAGATCTTCAAGCGCGAAACCCTGGCTGACGATTTCTCCCTCTATCTGCACGCGCCCTGCGTGACCGACCCATCGCTGGCGCCGGAAGGCTGTGCCAGCCACTACGTGCTGGCGCCGGTGCCGCACCTGGGCACGGCGGATATCGACTGGGCAGAGGAGGGGCCGAAATACCGCGACCGCATCTTCGAGTACCTGGAGCGGCACTATATTCCCGGTCTGCGCGGCGATCTGGTCACGCACCGGATCTTCACGCCGCAGGATTTCCACGACGAGCTCAACGCTCATCTGGGTTCGGCGTTTTCGCTGGAGCCGATCCTTACCCAGAGCGCCTGGTTCCGCCCGCATAACCGTGATGACGTGATTCCCAACCTCTATATCGTCGGCGCCGGCACCCATCCGGGCGCGGGAGTTCCGGGCGTCGTAGGTTCGGCCAAGGCCACTGCCGGGCTGATGCTGGAGGACTTCTTATTGAAGGAGCAGGCCGGATGAACGACAAGGTCGTCGATCACTCGACCCAGGCGATCAACGTCGGCTCCAAGAGCTTCGCGGCGGCGGCAAAACTGTTCGACGAGCACACCCGCCAGGGTGCCGTGATGCTCTATGCCTGGTGCCGTCACTGTGATGACGTGATTGATGGGCAGACGCTGGGGCATGGTCAGCTCGCCGGCGATCGCAACAGCGGTGAGGCGCGCCTGGCCGAGCTGGTCGATCTCACTGAGCGCGCCTATGCCGGCGAGGCGATGAGCGATCCGGCCTTTGCTGCGTTTCAGCAAGTGGTTCAGCGGCACCAGATTCCCAAGCGATACCCGCTGGAGCATCTGGCCGGCTTTCGCATGGACGTGCAGGATTACCAGTACCGGACCCTCGACGACACCTTGCTCTACTGCTACCGGGTTGCCGGCGTGGTGGGGCTGATGATGGCGCGAGTGATGGGCGCCAAAGCGGAGCCGACGCTGGATCGCGCCTGTGATCTGGGCTTGGCCTTTCAGCTGACCAACATCGCCCGCGATATCGTCGAGGATGCGCAGATCGGGCGCGTCTACCTGCCGGCCGAGTGGCTGGCTGAAGCGGGCATTCCTGAAGATGAAGTCGCGCTGCCTGGGCATCGTGCCGCGTTGGCGACGCTGGCGGCGCGGCTGGTGGATCTGGCCGAACCCTACTATCAATCGGCATCTCAGGGCTTGCGGGACCTGCCGTTACGCTCGGCCTGGTCGATCGCCACGGCGCATGGCGTCTATCGGCAGATCGGCGTCGAGGTGAAAGCGCGCGGCGCAGCGGCCTGGGATGCGCGGGTGTCGACGAGCAAGGCACAGAAGCTGCAGTTCCTGCTGGGGGGGGGCGTGTTGGCGCTGGCCTCGCGGCGGATGCAGGTCAGGCCGCGTCCTGTCGATCTCTGGAGACGTCCTCGCTAGATGCGCTCTGGTGCTTGCGCAACGGCCCGTCGTGCAGCTCGCGCAGCTGGCGCTTGAGCACCGGCAGCGGCGGCGCGTAGAGGAAGCCGAAGGACACGCAGCGCTCCTTGCCTTCCACCGCATGGTGCATGCGGTGCGCCTGATACAGCCGCTTGAGATAACCGTTGCGCGGCACATAGCGCAGCGGCCAGCGATGATGGACCAGCCCGTCATGGGCGACGAAGTAGAGAAAGCCGTAGGCCGTCATGCCAGCGCCGATCCATTCCAGCGGGTGATAACCGGCCGTGCCGAGGGCGATCAGCAGGATCGCCACGCCAGCGAACACCACCGCATACAGGTCGTTCTTCTCGAACCAGCCGCTGCGTGGCTCGTGGTGCGACTTGTGCCAGCCCCAGCCCCAGCCGTGCATCACGTACTTGTGTGCCCACCAGGCAAAGACTTCCATGCCGGCCAGGGTGGCCAGGAAGACGAGCGTATTGGTCAGTGGGCTCATGGCGGCGTTCCGTGTGACGTGCGGTCGATTCTACGCTCCGTCACGGCGGCTCAGGGCTCGCCGCGACGGACTGCGTAATGACTCAGGCCCGCCAGCCGGCCGCAAGTTCACGGGTCAGCTGGCCGGCCGGGATCTCCCGGCAGCCGCTGACGTTCTGCCCGGCCCACAGCGGCGTGCAGTGATCCAGGCCCTGCTTCTCGGTCTGGGCGCGCAGCGCGCCGATGGCGTTACCCGCCAGCGGGAAGGGGGGCACGCCTTCGGGGAGCGGGCCCAGTTCGCGCATGATGCGGTTGACGATGCCGCGCGCCGGGCGCCCGCTGAACAGGGTGGTCAGCGCGGTATGCGCTGCTTGCGGGCTCTTCAGCGCGGCGCGATGCAGCGCATTGGTGCGGCTTTCCGGACACAACAGGTAGGCGGTGCCCAGTTGCACGCCAGCGGCACCGAGGTTCTGCGCCGCGGCCACGCCCCCGGTGTCGGCGATGCCGCCGGCAGCGACCACCGGCACATCCAGCGCGGCGACCAGTTGCGGCAGCAGCGCAAAGGTGCCGAGCTGGGTGGTCAGGTCCTCGCTGAGAAAGATGCCGCGGTGGCCGCCGGCTTCCAGGCCTTGGGCAATCACCAGGTCGACGTCGTGCTGTTGCAGCCAGAGGCCTTCGGCGACCGTTGTCGCGCTGGAGGCGATCTTCGCCCCGGTGGCGCGGGCGCGCTGCAACAGTTCGGCGTCTGGCAGGCCGAAGTGGAAGCTGACCAGCGCCGGCTTGTGCCGCTCCAGCACCTCTGCCATCGCCGCATCGAACGGTTGGCGGGTGGCGCCGGTGGGAATGCTTGCAAGGTCGATGTCGAATTCGGCGAACAACGGCGCCAGCATCCGGTGCCAGGCGTCAAAGGCCGTCGGGTCGGCGGCCGGTGTCTGGTGGCAGAAGAAATTGACGTTGTACGGTCGGTCGCTCAGCGCCTCGATGGCGGTCAGCTCGGCGTCCAGCGCCTCGGCGTTGAGCATGCCGGCCGGGATCGAGCCCAGCCCGCCGGCCTCGCAGACAGCCGCGGCCAGCAGATGATTCTGCGCACCGGCCATGGGCGCCTGGATGATCGGGTGCTCGATGCCGAAAAGATCGCGCAGGTCCATGAGGTCAGCTCCGTTCAGTCGTCGTGGGGCGCCACTGTAGCCCGTGTCGGTGGCCGGGGAAAACGACGCTGGTCATGCCGGACCTGCGCGGCGCAAGGCGGACGGGTAAACTGCGCGGCTCTCGAGGAGGATCAGATGAACTACCGCCACGCCTTCCATGCCGGCAACCACGCCGATGTGCTCAAACACCTGGTGTTGAGCCGGATCTTCGCCCTGCTGTCGCGCAAGGAGGCGCCCTTCGCCTACCTCGACAGCCATGCCGGCGTCGGCCTCTACGACCTGGCCGGCGACCAGGCCAGCCGCACCGGCGAGTGGCTGCAGGGCATCGCCCGCATCTGGCAGGCCGAGGCGCTCCCGACGCTGCTCGATGACTACCTCGGCGTGATCCGCCAGCTCAACCCGGACGGGGCGCTGCGCTATTACCCCGGCTCGCCGGAGCTGGCGCGACAACTGACCCGCGAGCAGGATCGTCTGCAGCTCAACGAAAAGCATCCCGAGGACGGCGCGCTGCTCAAGGACAACATGGCCGGCGACCGCCGCGTGGCCGTGCACCGCGGTGAGGGCTGGCATGTGCCGCGGGCCTTGATGCCGACGCAGGAAAAGCGCGTGGTACTGCTGATCGATCCACCGTTCGAACAGGCCGACGAGCTGAGCCGCTGTGTGACGGCGCTGAAGGAAGCGCTCGGCCGTATGCGCCAGACCATCGGCGTGATCTGGTATCCGATCAAGGACGAGCGCCAGCTCAAGCGCTTCTATCAGGACTTGGCGCGCAGCGGGGCGCCCAAGTTGCTGCGTGCCGAACTGTTCGTTCACCCCGCCGACGATGCCAGCCGCCTGAGCGGTTCGGGCCTGGCCATCGTCAACCCGCCGTGGGGGCTGGAGGAAGAGCTGCGCGAGTTGTTGCCCTGGCTGGCCGAGCAGCTGGCGCAGAGCCAGGGCAGCTGGCGGCTGGACTGGTTGATTGAAGAGGCCTGAAGAGGACCTTCGCCCGTGTAGGCATTGGCCGGCTCGGTGGGCTTCAGCCGGCCAAAACCGGCTCGCCACTAGAACAGCCTGAGCGGCTCTTCCTGCAACGCCGACATCTGCTCGCGCAGGATCAGCACCTGGTCACCCCAGTAGCGCTCGCTGCCAAACCAGGGAAAGCTCATCGGAAAGGCCGGATCGTCCCAGCGGCGGGCGAGCCAGGCGCTGTAGTGCATCAGCCGCAGCGCGCGCAACGCCTCGATCAGCGGCAGCTCGCGCGGGGCGAAATCATGGAATTCGTTGTAGCCGTCCACCAGTTCGGCCAGCTGACCAAGACGTTCATGGCGCTCGCCGGCGAGCATCATCCACAGGTCCTGCACCGATGGGCCCATGCGGCAATCATCGAGATCGACCAGATGAAAGGCATCGTCGCGGGCAAGGATGTTGCCCGGATGGCAATCGCCATGCAGGCGGATCGGGGTGAAGTCCGTGCTGGCGAAGACATCCTCGACCCGTGTGAGCAGATCGCGCGCCACCGACTCATAGGCCGGCAGCAGGCTTTTGGGCACGAAGCCGCCTTCCAGCAGGGTATTCAGCGAGGCATGACCGAAGTTCTGCACGCCCAGGGTTTCTCGGTGCTTGAACGGGCGGTTGGTGCCCACCGCATGCATGCGCCCCAACAATTGGCCGAGGCGATAGAGCTGGTCGAGGTTGCCCGGTTCCGGCGCGCGGCCGCCACGGCGAGGGAAGAGGGCGAAGCGGAAGCCGGCATGCTCGAACAGCGTCGAGCCGTCACGTTCCAGCGGCGCCACCACCGGCACCTCGTGCTCGACCAGTTCCAGGCTGAACTGGTGCTCCTCGAGAATCGCCTCGTTGCTCCAGCGACCGGGACGGTAGAACTTGGCGATCAGTGGTGTTTCGTCTTCGATGCCCACCTGATAGACGCGGTTCTCGTAGCTGTTGAGCGCCAGCACGCGGGCATCGCTGAGATAACCGATGCTTTCCACAGCGTCGAGGACCAGGTCCGGCGTGAGTGTATCGAAGGGATGAGACATGACCGGCTCCGCAGAATAGACCGATCAGTGTATTGCACCGGGGCTTTTAAACAACCGCGCGTCCGCCGCTATCAGTCGCCTGGCTTGGGCGTGCGTGCCAGGCAGTAGACATCCACTCGCACCGCACCCGCACGCTTGAGCAGTCGCGCCAGCGCCTCGGCGGTCGCACCGGTGGTCAGCACGTCGTCGATCAGCGCCAGATGGCGGCCCTTGATGTCGGTACCCGGCGCCAGGCAAAACGCCTGGCGCAGATTTCGCCGTCGCGTGGCGGCGTCCAGTTGCTGCTGCGGGGGCGTATCGACGACGCGTTCCAGCAGATGCTCGTCGACCGGCAGTGTCAGCGCGCCGCCCAGCCACTGGGCCAGCATCTGCGCCTGATTGAAGCCGCGTTGGCGCAGGCGTCGGCGGGCCAGCGGCACCGGCACGAGAAGATCAGGCTGCGGCAGCCCGTCGGTGAAGGCGTGCTGCAGATGCAGCCCCAGCCGCTCGCCAAGCAATCGCCCAAACGGCCAGCGCGCCTGATGCTTGAAACGGGTGATCAGCGCATCCACGGGAAAGGCGAAGCGCCAGGGCACCTCGACGTGGTCATAGCTTGGCGGCCTTTTCTGGCATTCGCCGCAGACCAGCCCGTGTGTAGGCAGTGGCACGGCACAGGTTGCACACCGGCCATCGAGCCAGGGCAGTTCGGCTTCGCAAGGGCCGCACAGTGGGTGACCGTCGCAAGGTTCATCGCACAGCAGGCAGTTTTGTATATTAATTGACCAGTTGTAAACCATGATTCCTTTCCTGGTTGACAGCGTATCGAGCTTGGCTAAACATTCCGCATCCGTGCCAGGCCGCCGAGCCGCTATTAATTACAAGGAATGCCCATGAGCGCCACCTCCGCCTCCATTACGCGTCATGATTGGACCCTCGCCGAGGTCAAGGCGCTCTTCGAGCAACCCTTCAACGATCTGCTGTTCCAGGCGCAGACCGTGCACCGCCAGCACTTCGACGCCAACCGCGTGCAGGTCTCCACGCTGCTCTCGATCAAGACCGGCGCCTGCCCGGAAGACTGCAAGTACTGCCCGCAGTCCGGGCACTACAACACCGGCCTCGATAAAGAGAAGCTGATGGAAGTGCAGAAGGTGCTGGAGGCTGCGGCCGAAGCCAAGGCCATCGGCTCGACGCGTTTCTGCATGGGCGCCGCCTGGAAGCACCCATCGGCCAAGGACATGCCCTACGTGCTGAAGATGGTCGAAGGGGTCAAGGCGATGGGCCTGGAAACCTGCATGACCCTCGGCAAGCTCGATCAGGAGCAGACCAAGGCGCTGGCGGCGGCGGGGCTGGACTACTACAACCACAACCTCGACACCTCGCCGGAGTACTACGGCAACATCATCACCACCCGCACCTATGGCGAGCGTCTGGAAACGCTGAGCTACGTGCGCGAGGCGGGGATGAAGATCTGCTCCGGCGGCATTCTCGGCATGGGCGAGTCGCTGGACGACCGCGCCGGCCTGCTGATCCAGCTGGCCAACCTCCCGGAGCACCCGGAATCGGTGCCGATCAATATGCTGGTCAAGGTCAAGGGCACGCCGTTGGCCGACGAACAGGACGTCGATCCGTTCGACTTCATCCGCATGCTCGCCGTGGCGCGGATCATGATGCCGAAATCCCATGTGCGACTATCCGCCGGTCGCGAGCAGATGAACGAGCAGATGCAGGCCCTGGCGTTCCTCGCCGGTGCCAACTCGATCTTCTACGGCGAGAAGCTGCTGACCACCGCCAACCCGCAGGCGGACAAGGACATGCAGTTGTTCGCGCGCCTGGGTATCAAGCCGGAAGAGCGCCACGAGCACGCCGACGAAGTGCATCAGGCCGCCATCGAGCAAGCACTGATCGAGCAGCGCGATTCCAAACTGTTCTACAACGCTGCTTCGGCCTGACCGGCTCGTCGTGGATGGATGAAGCGTCAGCTGCGCGTTCATCCTTCGCGGCCAGCCCAAGCCATTCGTAGGGTGGGTAACCCGCCTGTGGTTTTCCATCCTCTGTCGGTGCACCCATGAGCTTCGATCTGTCCGCCCGTCTCGCCGAGCGCCGCGCTGCCCATCTCTATCGCCAGCGCCCATTGCTGCAGACGCCACAGCAGCCGGAGGCAACGGTTGATGGCGAGCGCCTGCTGGCGTTCTGTTCCAATGACTATCTGGGCCTGGCCAATCACCCCGAGGTGGTCGCAGCCATGCAGCAGGGCGCCGCGATATGGGGCGTCGGTGGCGGGGCTTCGCATCTGGTGATCGGCCACAGCACCCCTCATCACCAGCTCGAAGAAGCGCTTGCCGAATTCACTGGGCGACCACGGGCGTTGCTGTTTTCCACTGGCTATATGGCAAATCTGGCCGCGGTGACCGCGTTGATAGGGCAGGGCGATACGGTGCTGGAAGATCGTCTCAATCACGCCTCCCTGCTCGATGCCGGCCTGCTCTCCGGCGCACGCTTCTCGCGCTACCTGCACAACGACGCCGAGAGTCTCGCCAAGCGTCTGGACAAGGCCAGCGGCAATACCCTGGTGGTGACCGATGGCGTATTCAGCATGGACGGTGATCTCGCCGACCTGCCGGCGATCTGCACCACGGCGAAGCAGCGCGGCGCCTGGGTGATGGTCGACGATGCCCATGGCTTCGGTCCGCTGGGCGCAACGGGCGGCGGCATAGTCGAGCATTTCGGCCAGGGCATCGATGATGTCCCGGTACTGGTCGGCACCCTCGGCAAGGCCTTCGGCACCGCAGGCGCATTCGTCGCCGGCAGCGAGGAGCTGATCGAAACGCTGATCCAGTTCGCCCGGCCCTACATCTACACCACCAGCCAGCCGCCGGCGGTAGCCTGTGCCACACTCAAAAGTCTGGAGCTGTTGCGCAGCGAGGGCTGGCGCCGAGAGCATCTGAACCGGCTGGTCGCGCGTTTCCGCGAGGGCGCGCAGCAGATCGGACTGACGCTGATGGACAGCCCGACGCCGATCCAGCCGGTGCTGGTGGGCAGCAGTGAACGGGCGTTAAGGCTGTCGGCATTGCTGCGCGAACGCGGCATCCTGGTCGGCGCCATTCGCCCGCCGACCGTTCCGGCCGGTAGTGCCCGGCTACGAATCACCTTCACCGCGAGCCACAGCGATGCGCAACTGGAGCGCTTGCTGGAGACGCTGGCCGAGTGCTGGGCTCTGTTGCCCAAGGAGGAGGACGATGCGTGATCGACTGATTCTTCTGCCAGGCTGGGCGTTCAGCTCGGCTGCGCTGGAGCCGCTGGCCGAGTTGCTGCGCGACCGCGAACCGCGACTGCAGGTCGACATCGCCCCTTTGCCGACCATGGAGCAACCGGAGGCCTGGCTTCACGAGCTGGACGCACGGCTGCCGAACGACAGCTGGCTTGCCGGCTGGTCACTGGGGGGCATGCTGGCGACCCAGCTGGCAGCGCTGCGTGGCGACAATTGCCCCGGGTTGATTACGCTGTGCAGCAACCCCTGTTTTCGCAGTCGTCACGACTGGCCGACGGCGATGCCTGCGGAAGTGTTCGATGCGTTCGAAGCGGCGTTCCAGCTGGGGCCAGAGGACACACTAAAGCGCTTCAGCCTGCTGTGCAGTCGCAGTGCCTACGATCCGCGCACGCTGGCGCGGCAACTGCAGGTTAGCCTGCTCGAGCAGCCGCAGGCGGTGTCGGCCGCGGGTCTGCGCCTGCTCGCCGAGCTGGACGGCCGCGAGGCGCTGCAAGGTTATGTGGGGCCACAGCTGCATCTGTTCGCCGATGGTGATGCGCTGGTGCCGGCGTCAGCGGCAGATGCGCTGCTGGCCTGTCTGCCGGATGTAGAAGTCGATGTGCTGGCCAATGCCAGCCACGGCCTGCCGCTGGAGCGTGCCGACGACGTGGCGACGGCAATGCTGGCGTTTATGGGTGATGGCGAGGATGACTGAAGCATCGCTCAGCGAGCGTCCGCCGGCGCAGTTGCCTGATAAGCGCCAAGTCGCGGCATCGTTTTCCCGTGCTGCGGGCAGTTACGACAGCGTCGCCGCACTGCAGCGACAGGTCGGCAATCAATTGCTGGCCCGACTGCCCTCCACTCGGCAACCCGGCCGCTGGCTCGATCTTGGCAGCGGCACCGGCTACTTCTCCCGCGTCCTGGCTGCGGCCTTTCCGGAGGCCGATGGCCTGGCACTGGATATCGCCGAGGGCATGCTGCGCCATGCACGGCCGCAGGGCGGCGCACGGCATTTCGTCACCGGTGACGCCGAGCGGCTGCCGCTGCGTGATGGCACTGTCGACCTGATCTATTCGAGCCTGGCACTGCAGTGGTGCGAGGATTTTGACAGCGTGCTGAGCGAAGTGCGGCGGGTGCTGCGTCCGGGCGGCATCTTTGCCTTCACCAGTCTGTGCAGCGGTACCCTGCAGGAGCTGCGGGACAGCTGGCAGGCGGTGGACGGCTTCGCTCACGTCAACCGCTTCCGCTCGCGGGAGGCCTACCAGACGCTGTGTAGGGGCTGCGGTCTGGGATTGGCGAGTCTCGAAGTGCGCCCGGAAGTGCTGCATTTCCCCGATCTGCGCCAGCTGACCCATGAGCTCAAGGCGCTGGGTGCGCACAACCTGAATCCGGGTCGCCCGGATGGACTGACCGGGCGTGCACGCATCCGCGCGCTGGTCGAGGCCTACGAAGGGTTCCGCCGTCCCGAGGGGCTTCCGGCGACCTATCAGGTGATCTACGGCATTCTGCACAAGGAGCCATGATGCATCGCGCTTTCTTCATTGCCGGCACCGATACCGATGTTGGCAAGACCACTATCGCCGCGGGCCTGCTGCATGCAGCGCGCCTGGCGGGGTTGTCCACCGCGGCGGTGAAGCCGGTCGCCTCAGGCTGCGAAAGGACCGAGCAGGGTTTACGTAACAGCGATGCGCTGGCTCTGCTGGCCGAGTGCAGCCTTGCGCTGGACTATGCGACGGTCAACCCGTTCGCGTTCGAGCCGGCCATTGCCCCGCACATAGCTGCCCGCGAAGCGGGTGTCGAACTGACCGCCGCTCGTCTGATCGAGGCCGTGCAACCGGTAATGGCCCGGCAGGCCGGCGTCACTCTGGTCGAGGGCGCGGGAGGCTGGCGAGTCCCGCTGAATGCGCGTGAGTATCTGTCGGCATTGCCCGCGGCGCTGGGTTTACCGGTCATTCTCGTAGTAGGGGTGCGCTTGGGTTGTATCAACCATGCGCTGCTCAGTGCCGAAGCGATCGCCCGCGACGGGCTGGCGCTGGCTGGCTGGGTGGCGAATATCATCGACCCTGCCACATCGCGGCTGGATGACAACCTCGCCACGCTCGCTGAGCTGCTACCGGCACCCTGCCTTGGCCAGGTGCCTCGCCTCGCTGCGCCAACGGCGCGTCAGGTCGCGCGCTACCTGACGTTGCCCGCGTTGCAGCCGGTGTGAGCGGACGCGCATTGCGGCGACTCGCGCCTTGCGGTACGTGTCGGCATCTGCTTGAATGCTGGCAACCTGATAGCGCGTGGAGTCACCATGCAAATCACCAATAACCTTCTGGGCGCGGGCCTCAGTGCCTACCAGGGTGGTCAGCAGCGCGTCGAGCAGGCCGCTTCTTCCATCGCCTCCGCCAACGCGCCAGTGCTGGGCAACTCCCAGGCGGTCACCGAAATCACCGAGCAGCTGATCCAGTTGAAGGTCGGTGAACACAGTGCCAAGGCAGGTGCCCGTATGATCCAGAGCGCTGACGAAGTCCTCGGCACGCTGATCGATACCCAGGCCTGATCGCGTACTCCGGCGCTCATCGATTCTCCTTGCTGATTCGAGTCGTCATTCATGCGCTCGGCCAGCTTCGCTTTTCTCCTTCCAGCATCTTCGTTCCCGCCAGCCAGCTCGGCAGGTGCCGGGCTGGCTGCGTCTTTGCAACATCAGATTTCCTATTCACGAATTTCGCCAGGCTGCCCTTCGCTCGACCTGAATTTGGCTGATTCAGCCGACAAGTGGCGCCCTGTTCTGCGCTTGACATCGCTCAGGTCGAAACGTATGTTTCAAACGCCTGTTTGACCCTTCGGGCTGGTAGTCCGACGGTCGAAATCGAATTCAGATGGCTGGGTCGCCCGGTCAGCTTGTTACAAGAACTCACCGCTGAGGTTTACGCTATGCCCGACTACAAGGCCCCCTTGCGCGATATCCGTTTCGTACGTGACGAGCTGCTCGGCTACGAAGCGCACTATCAGAGCCTTCCGGGATGTGAAGACGCCACCCCGGACATGGTCAACGCGATTCTCGATGAGGGCGCGAAGTTCTGTGAGCAGGTACTCGCTCCGCTGAATCGCGTCGGCGACATCGAAGGCTGCACCTGGAGCGAGTCGGGCGTGAAGACGCCGACCGGTTTCAAGGAAGCTTACGAGCAGTACGTGGCAGGTGGCTGGCCGAGTCTGGCCCATGACGTCGACCACGGCGGTCAGGGTCTGCCCGAGTCCCTCGGTCTGGCGATCAGCGAAATGATCGGTCAGGCCAACTGGTCCTGGGGCATGTACCCGGGCTTGTCTCATGGCTGTATGAACACCATCGCTACCCACGGTACCGACGATCAGAAGCACACCTATCTGAGCAAGCTTGTGTCCGGCCAGTGGACCGGCACCATGTGCCTGACCGAGCCGCACTGCGGTACCGATTTGGGCATGTTGCGCACCAAGGCGGAGCCCCAGGCCGACGGCAGCTACAAGCTGAACGGCACCAAGATCTTCATCTCCTCCGGTGAACACGACATGGCCGAGAATATCGTCCATATCGTTCTGGCTCGCCTGCCCGATGCTCCGGCTGGCACCAAGGGCATCTCCCTGTTCATCGTGCCCAAGTTCCTGCCCAACGCCGAAGGCGAGAAGGGCGAGCGCAACGGTGTGAACTGCGGATCGCTTGAACACAAGATGGGCATCCACGGCAACGCGACCTGCGTCATGAACTTCGACGGCGCCACCGGTTTTCTGATCGGTCCGCCGAACAAGGGCCTGAACGCGATGTTCACCTTCATGAACACCGCACGTCTGGGTACCGCGCTGCAGGGTCTGGCACATGCCGAGATCGGTTTCCAGGGCGGCGTCAAGTACGCTCGTGAGCGCCTGCAGATGCGTGCGCTGAGCGGCCCCAAGGCGCCGGAAAAGCCAGCAGACCCGATCATCGTGCATCCGGACGTGCGTCGCATGCTGTTGACCATGAAGGCGTTCGCCGAGGGCAACCGCGCGATGGTCTACTTCACCGCCAAGCAGGTCGACATCGTCAAGAACAGCCAGGATGAAGAGCAGAAGAAGCAGGCCGACACGCTGCTGGCCTTCCTCACGCCGATCGCCAAGGCGTTCATGACCGAGGTGGGCTTCGAAGCGGCCAACCATGGCGTGCAGATCTACGGCGGTCACGGCTTCATCGCCGAGTGGGGCATGGAGCAGAACGTGCGTGACGCGCGTATCTCCATGCTGTACGAGGGCACCACCGGTATTCAGGCGCTGGACCTGCTGGGCCGCAAGGTGCTGATGACCCAGGGTGAGGCGCTGAAGTCCTTCACCAAGATCGTGCACAAGTTCTGCCAGAACCAGGAAGCCAACGAAGCCATCAAGGAATTCGTCACCCCCCTGAATCAGCTGAACAAGGAGTGGGGCGAGCTGACCATGAAGATCGGCATGGCCGCGATGAAGGACCGCGAAATGGTCGGTGCGGCGTCGGTCGATTACTGCATGTATTCCGGCTACGCCTGCCTCGCCTATTTCTGGGCTGACATGGCGCGGGTTGCTGCCGAGAAGCTGGCTGAAGGCACCTCTGATGAGGCGTTCTACAAGGCGAAGCTGCAGACTGCGCGGTTCTACTTCCAGCGCATCCTGCCGCGTACCCGCATGCATGTCGACGCCATGCTGTCCGGTGCCGACAACCTGATGCAGATGGCTGAGGAAGACTTCGCTCTCGGTTACTGACGGGTTGAGGTTGTAAAGGAAAGCCGCTGCTTTGCAGCGGCTTTTTTGTGCCCGATCCAGACGTTGTACTGCTTTTGCCGCATCTTCGCCGGTATTTCGGCTGCACAACTGGGAGCAAGAAGGCAAAATGCTAGCTTTTCTCGGCAGCATGCCGGAGTTGCCGTGTCGCGTACCGTCCCGCCTCGCTTCAGCCATTTTCTCGCGCCATTGGCCCTGTTGCTCGGCGGAGAGGTCATCGCGCGTCAGGTTTCGCTGAACGAGTTCTTCACGTCGCTCTATAACGTCCTGCCGACCGTACTGCTGTTGCTCGGCGGTGCGCTTTGCATGATGTACGGCCGCATCCGCGAGCTGTTTCTGCTGCTCTGCGTCTATCTTGCCTATTTCCTCCTCGATATCCACGCCGACCACTACCGGGCACATGGCACTCTGCTGGACGATGCTGCACTGACCTTTCATCTCTGCAGCTTGCTGCTGCCGCTGCTTTACGGCCTGTATGGCGTGTGGCGAGAGCGCAGTCACCTGGCGCAGGACGGCCTGGCCCGTGCCGCCGTGCTGTTTGCCGTCGGCGTCGTCGCCGTGGCGCTGGCAAAGCGGTTTCCGGAAGCGTTACATGCCTGGCTGGTGGTGATTCGCTGGCCCGCGCTCAAGGCCGACTGGCTACCGCTCATCCAGCTGGCGTATCCGGTGTTCCTCGTGGCGTTGGTGTTGCTGATCGTCCAGTACCTTCGCCAGCCGCGACCCTCCCATGCGGCGCAGATCATCGCGCTGCTCGGCATTCTGCTGATGCTGCCGCAGACGTTCAGCCGCTATGCCGCCCTCAACATTCTGAGCAGCCATGTACTGCTGATGCTGGTGACGGCAATCGCTCATGAGGCTTATCTCATGGCCTTTCGTGACGAGCTGACCGGCCTGCCTGGGCGTCGCGCTCTGAATGAGCGACTGCAGCGCCTGGGGCGGCAGTATGTGCTGGCGATGGCTGATGTGGACCACTTCAAGCGCTTCAACGATACCTATGGTCACGACGTCGGTGATCAGGTGCTGAAGATGGTTGCCAGCCGCCTGCGCAAGATCGGCGGCGGTGGGCGCGCCTATCGTTATGGCGGTGAGGAATTCACTCTGGTATTTCCTGGGCACAGTATCGAGGAGTGCCTGCCGCACCTCGAGGCGGTACGCCAGTCGGTGGAGGCTTATGCCCTGCAGCTGCGTGACGCAGACAATCGGCCGAAGGATGATCGTCGCGGCCGTATGGCCCGGGGAGCGGCGTCGGCGAACCAGGTCGCGGTGACCATCAGCATCGGAGTGGCGGAGCGACAAGGCGAGCAGCGCAGTCCGGAAGAGGTGATCAAGGCCGCCGACCAAGCGCTGTACAGTGCAAAAAAAGCAGGAAGAAACTGTTTGCGAGTGCATGGCAGTGGCCGCGGCGCGGTGCGCATGGCCGAGCATTCGCGTTAGGGTTGCATCGGTATTGATAGTGACTGATCAAAACTATCTGGTCATAAAAAGACGCTTAATCCTGTCCTGGTTATTCGGTTAGACTCGCTGGAAACGGCCCATAGTGGTCGCAACCCAGTGTCTTGCGAGGAACCTTGCCATGGCTGACTACCAAGCGCCGCTGCGCGACATGCGTTTTGTCCTGAATGAAGTCTTCGACGCGCCGAAACTCTGGCAGTCGCTGCCAGCGCTGGCCGAGGTGGTCGATGCCGAGACGGCCGATGCAATTCTCGAGGAAGCTGGCAAGATCACCGCCAACAGCATCGCGCCGCTCAACCGCAGCGGTGACGAAGAAGGCTGCCGCTGGGACGCCGGGGCGGTTTCTACGCCCGCCGGCTACCGCGAGGCCTACCAGCTGTATGCCGAAGGCGGCTGGGTGGGGGTCGGTGGTGATCCGGCATTCGGTGGCATGGGGATGCCCAAGGTCATCTCGGCTCAGGTTGAGGAGATGATGAACTCCGCCAGTCTGGCCTTCGGCCTCTATCCGATGCTGACGTCCGGCGCCTGCCTGTCGATCTACGCCCACGCCAGCGAGGAGCTTAAGCAGAAGTACCTGCCGAACATGTATGCCGGTGTCTGGTCCGGCTCCATGTGTCTGACCGAACCTCATGCCGGTACCGACCTCGGCATCATCCGCACCAAGGCCGAGCCGCAGGCAGACGGCTCCTACAAGATCAGCGGCACCAAGATATTCATCACCGGCGGCGAGCATGACCTGACCGAGAACATCATCCACCTGGTGCTGGCCAAGCTGCCGGATGCGCCAGCTGGCTCCCGCGGCATCTCGTTGTTCCTGGTGCCGAAGGTGATGGTCAACGAGGACGGCACCCTGGGTGAGCGCAACTCGCTGTCCTGCGGTTCCATCGAGCACAAGATGGGTATCCAGGCCTCGGCGACCTGCGTGATGAACTTCGACGGTGCCACCGGCTGGATGGTCGGCGAGCCGAACAAGGGCCTCGCAGCGATGTTCACCATGATGAACTACGAGCGTCTGGGCGTCGGTATTCAGGGCCTGTCGACTGGCGAGCGCTCCTATCAGAGCGCTATCGAGTATGCCCGCGAGCGTATCCAGAGCCGCGCACCGACCGGACCGATTGCGCAGGACAAGGCAGCCGATCCGATCATCGTGCATCCGGATGTGCGCCGCATGCTGCTGACCATGAAGGCGCTGAACGAGGGTGGTCGCGCGTTCTCCAGTTATGTCGCGCTGCAGCTCGATATCGCCAAGTTCAGTGACGACGACGAGGCGCGGCTGCGAGCTGAGGCGCAGGTGGCGCTGCTGACACCGGTAGCCAAGGCCTTCCTAACTGACATGGGGCTGGAAACCACGGTACATGGCCAGCAGATTTTCGGCGGCCATGGCTTCATCCGCGAGTGGGGCCAGGAGCAGCTGGTGCGTGACTGCCGCATTACCCAGATATACGAGGGCACCAACGGCATTCAAGCGCTGGACCTGGTTGGGCGCAAGATCGTCGGCAGTGGTGGCACCATGTATCAGGCCTTCGTCGATGAAATTCGTGCATTCATCGCTGATGCCGGTCCGGAGCTGGCGGAGTTCGCCGAGCCCCTCAAGGCTGCCATGGACAATCTGGATGAGCTGACCGCCTGGGTAATCGATCAGGCCAAGGTGAATCCGAACGAAATCGGCGCCGCCTCGGTGGAGTACCTGCACGTGTTCGGCTACACCGCTTATGCGTACATGTGGGCACGCATGGCGGTAGCGGCATTCGCCAAACAGGATGAAGGCGACTTCTACCAGAGCAAGCTGGGAACCGCGCGTTTCTACTTTGCTCGCCTGTTGCCGCGAATTCATTCGCTGAGCGCTTCGGTCAAGGCCGGAAGCGAGTCACTGTACTTGCTCGACGCTGCTCAATTCTGAGATGCCGCGGCTTAATCTAAAGGCAATATGAAATTATTTGGCCATGACGCGGAACGATTAAGCCGCCCTTCAGGTCATAAAAACCGCACCATGTAAGCCTGGACTTACAGCACTGCATCAAGGATGACGCGATGTAGGAAAAGGCTTACAAGGCGTGATGCACAATGGCTACTACAGGCTCACAAGGTCTGACGGTAATCTACTGCTTAAGGACGTGGCGCATGGAAAGCGCAAATCAATAAAAAGGATCACACAGGGAGCGGCGCCAGGATGGCGCGCGATCATGGATGTCAGGATTCAGTCTGCAGAGCCCCGCTTCGGCGGGGTTTTTCTTTTCTGCTTAGTTCTTATGCCAGTAGTCAGCCATTCAAGCGGCCTTGCGACCGCTTAGGCTTAGGCCGATGTCCCGGCATCAACTCGGCAGGCACACACCGGTGCCGCCCAACCCGCAATATCCCCCAGGATTCTTTGCCAGATACTGCTGGTGGTAGGCCTCTGCGTAGAAGAACGGCGGCGCGTCGTCGATCTCGGTGGTGATGGCCGGAAAACCCGCTGCGCTCAGTTGCTGCTGGAAACGTTCACGACTCGTCTCCGCCTCGCTGCGCTGCTGTGCATCCATGCAATAGATCGCCGAACGATACTGGCTGCCGACATCATTACCCTGCCGCATTCCCTGTTAGTATGACTTGGCCTGGCAGCTATCTATGTAAACTGATATCACCGCCAGCCTAGCTTCTACGAATGGTCTGAGAAGATCCTTTCTCGAAATATGCAGCCCAGCAACCATGAGTGTTGCAGATTAGCTATTTCGCGATACCGAGGCGTATTCGGCGTTTCCGCAAAGTTCCGAAGTTTTGTTTCTTAAAAAATTGAGTAACTGGATTTAGCCGTTCCGGGCTTATCTTTGTTTTGTACTGACTTTGCGACAGGTCACAGAGGAGAGTACATGGTTCTGATTGTCAATGTTGACTTTCGCAGTAGTCACGATTCGAGGCTATCACAGCTCTCACATAAAATTCCGCAGTTTTTCAATGATTCAGCTGAACCATATAGCGAGGCAAACGCCTACATGCGGTTTTTGTCCCGCCGATTAATGCCGAAAAGTATGAAAACTATCGCGGAACATATTAAAGAGTTTTTGGTTTGGTCGGAAAACTCCGGAATTGAACTTATAGATGTTACGGATGATGTCTTTGACAGCTACGTAGATGCGCTCTGTGGTTATCGAAAGGCATCTGGAGTGCCGCTTAGCTGGAATACTGTAAATGCAAGAGCGACAGGTGCTTATCGCTATCTTGTATGGTGTTATGAGAAAAAGTTATGTCCCGATTTGAATCCAATTGAGGTCGCTAGCTCATACGGCGGGTTGCGGAAAAAATATAACACCAAAGGACATCACTCAAGAGAAATAAAAGATCATACAAAATTTCTTATCTTGGAAACTGCTGTTAAGTTCATTGATACCCTTTCCGAGGTTTCGGGGGTCGCTAATTCAGAAGTAAGGCTAAGGAATAAGTTGATTGGAGCGTTTATGCTTCAGTCGGGACTTAGGATATCTGAAGTAGTAGGGTTTCCTTTAAAAGATCTGCCCGAGGTTAATCTAAGAGGGCACTCGACTCCAGCGAGAGTTATCGGCAAGGGGGGGAAAGCAAGACTGGTTTTGATACCCAATAAGCTGCTTGTTAAGTTTTGGCAGTACGTAGATTTTGACAGGCAAAGAGTTGTAGAAAAAATAGAATCGATCGCTGGAAATGATGTTGTAGATGATGTGCTCTTCTTAAGTGAAAAAGGTCGAAGGTTGACAGCTAACTGGATAGAAAAGTTGTTTACCAGGGCAAGTGAGAGGCTTGGGGTTAAGACCGTACCTCATGTGTTAAGACATACATATGGTACTTACCATTACCTTTTGAATAAAGATCTGGCGGGGTTGGCCAATTTAATGGGGCACTCCAATGAGAACACGACTCGGAATTTCTATGTCCATACGGCTTTACTGATTTCCTACGCTGGGACATATAGAGCTCTACAGGATGAGATTGATAGATTGATAGGGGCTGCTAATGGATGAAAACAGGTCTAGCTCTCTTTATTTCCTTACTGTGGCTGAGGAACGTGCTGAAACAGAGCTTAAATTCACTGCGGAATGTAAGAACACGGCGAAAATATATGCATATGACTTAAGTGACAAGCCATACTCTGATTCATTTCGGGATGTGCTCGGAGTAGTGGTGTGGGCTATTTACAGGCGAAGAAATATGATGGGGCATTTAAGTCGGTTGGCGATTATCGAGATACTTCCAAGGTTCTTTAAATTTCTTGAAAGTGTTCTGATCTATAGAGCAGAGCAGCTCTCAGGGGATACGCTGCGATACTTTGCGGAATGGCTAAAAAAGGATAAAAGTTTAAGCTATTCAACTGCGGCCTCTATGTATCGAAAAATTTCACCCGTATTTTTGCAAATGAGTAGCCATTATAAGGTTAGCGATAGTTTTATTCCCGTTCGTAATGCCTTTCCCAAGTCAAGCTCGCTTGTCTCGTCCTGTATTGGATATGATCAGGAAGAGTTGAAAGGTATTCTCAATGCGGCTGTGCGTGGGATGCGTGAAAGCGCGTCTAAGTTTGAGAAGACGTATCAGCCTAAATGGATTGGAATAGCTCCGCCATTAGAAGATGTGGCTCCTATTGGTCCGTCTGGCAGTAGGTCATATTGGGCCAGTGAAGAATATAGAATCTGGTGGTGGGAGAATAATTGTGGATGTATGAGGCTTAATAGCAATGCACTTTACAAGCTGCCAAAAGGGCAGGCTTTTTTTCAGTCTACGGCACTGGATGGTAAAAATGGCAGTGTCAAGTATTTGAGCGAGTTTTATGACCGCATAGGTGCTGGCCCTGATTATAAACCAAAGTATTTGGGGTTGCCTTGTCCTATCAATTACCGTACGCCATGGAAAAAGAAAGATTATCTTGTCTGGTACTGGGAAAACAAATTAGGTTGCAGAGCTCTATCTGGCAGTGAATTGAAGAAAATTGCGCCAGAGTTCTGGGGGGCTTTGAAAGAATATTTTGGGGGAAGGATAAAGGATTTTTACAAGGAGTTGGGTGTATATCGCTGGGTTCAAGCAGAGGACCTGATTCCATATTACTTGTTGCTCTTGATTAGAACGCAGTTGAATCCATTTACTGTCCAGCGCCTGACAATAGACTGCCTAGTTCCTGACCCGTTGAATGATGGTCGTGTCATGATTAACTGGAAAAAGTATCGGTCTTTTAAGAAAGGAATGACCATTCCTACTGATAAAGGCAACGATAGCTGGCCTGCGATGATAATTAAACGGGTGAGTGCTATTACCGAGTCTATTAGGGAAGACGGCCAAGATGAGTTGTGGATTGCAAACGCCAATCGTTTCAAAGTTAGCCAGCCTCTAGGTAGCTCCGCATTTAAAAGGGCTCTTCAAGCTTTTTCACGAAAACATGCATTAACAAGCAGTGATGGTAAACCTTTATCTATTCAGGCGCGACTGATTCGTCCAGCAATGGCTTGGAGTGAATACTTAAGGACTGAAGATATGAACTATCTTCAGGCGTTATTAGGACATGCTAGGCTTTCAACAACTGCTGATTATTTGAGGCGGTTAGATGATCCAATCTTTCTGACCCGACGAGCAGTTCATCAGGATGCAGTTTTTGTTCGACTTTCCTCTGCTGAGGATGGCTCTTTGATTAGCGAGTCTCTGGAAGCAAGTGAGAGTACTCAAGGAATGCACGAGGCTCTTTTAAATCACTGCAGGGATCCGATGAAATCTCCTGTTTCTGGGCAAAAAACTGGGTCCTTATGTAGCGCTAGTAATGAGGTGTGTTTGGGGTGTCAGAATTTAATAATAACCTTTCTTGATATAAAGAAGTACTTCTGCTTCATTGCCTTTCATGATTATCTTTTGCAGGTTGGAGATATAACTGATTTGGAGCACAGGAAGGCTACTTCTGAGAAGCGATTCATTTGGGAGAATTATATACTTGTAAAATATGACTCAGGCGTTATTGAGAGGATAAGGTCTGAGGCTCTGAGTTTTCCAATCCCGGAGTGGGATATTTCCTTGTATGAGGAGAGAAAGCATGGTTGATCGTTTAGGCTCTCCTCTATATTTATTTACGAGAGATATTGTCCAAGAGTTGAATAATGAGCTGGGCTTTTACACTAATCTCAAGGGCGTGTCGGAGGCGGTTAGAGCGAAAATTAAGATATCGACATTGTCATTTTATAAAGATAATGTTTGGGATTTTTCTGCTGAGTATCCAAGTTTACGCTCAAGGGCCGTTGTTCTTAAGTTCAGCCAGATTCATTTTGAGGATGGTAGCGATATAACCATGCCGGGTTATGAGTGTTATTTGAGTTCGGTTAAGGAGTATTGTTATTCATTGTTGGTTGATCCTCCCTCTACATATCCCAAGTGGTCAACTATTTGCGTTGCAATGACAAAGGGGGTCAGAAGTCTTTTAAGGTTCATGAGAGAAGCGGGGATCGACAGATTTTCTGATGTTATCGATCTTGATTTTCAGGCGTTTCAGGATTGGGTGGCTGAGTCCGCAAATAAAGCTGGAGGATTGATTACGGATAGGACGCTTAAGTCAAGAATTTATGGGCTCTCGTGGCTCTATGAGCAATCTGGAAAGCTTACTGACGGATTGTGTACTTGGCCTTTTGGAGATAGTCGCAGTGAAACGGAATGGGCTAAGGATCGTGCGCAGAAAAAACTACCTAGAAAATATCAGACTACACCAGAGATGCCGGACTCGGTTGCGAAGAAGCTAATTCAATGTGCGATAGATGATTTATCTATTGCTGGCAAATTGGAGGAAATAAGGGCGAAGCGTAAGGAATATAAGTCTGGAAGAGCAACTTCTAGAAAGCTGCTGCCCACTGGTGAGTATAAGCATTCTGTGGAGGTGATTAATCCATTTCCTTGGGATAGATATGGTATTTCTTCTTGGCATCAAGTAAAGACATTGGAGTCAAGGCTCCTTGTGGCTGGTTATATTTTGATAGCGATGTTTTCAGGTATGCGGTTCCATGAAATGGCCCATATTAAGGTTGGTCGTGCTAATAATTGGAGTGTGCGACCGGTTAGCGTTGATGGTGGGGTTAAATATTTTTATTTCTTGATGTCGAAAACGAATAAATTGCAGCATGATGCTACTAGCTACCTCTGGCAAACGATTCCTTACGTCGAGCGTGTTTTGGAGGCGCTTGAACAAGGCTTGGCTCATCGTTATAAGAGAGGAAATTCTTTTCTTTTCTCGGGCTACCTAAACACCGGTGAAAGGATCTCACTTTCTACCATAAATGGCGCCTTAAAAAAATATGCTGAATATCATTGTGTGGAATTTGATGGGGAGGTGTGGCCGGTTGCGACACATCAGTTTAGAAAGAAGTTCTCACGACTTATGATTAGGAGTGGTCTTGGTTTGGTTGAGCTTCAAGATCAATTGAAGCACTTTGATATTGAGATGACGAAGAATTACGGTGACTTAAATCTCTACTCTGAATTGCAGCAGGAGAAATTTACCCTGTCTAGAGAGAAGTACGACGAAATTATGCTGACTCAGGCCCCTATTATTGGCGGTGGTGCTGATGAGGTTGAGGGGTATAGGAAGGCTTTTATGGGTATGTCTGCCGATGATAGAGAGCGGCTCTTGGATAATCTATCCAAGAAAGCGCTTATTGAGCAAATGGATGATGGCTTGTGTATGTTTAGAGCCAAAAAGGCGCTTTGTGGGGGAGATAGTGCAAACTGTCGTCCAGCGGATTGTAATAATTCTATTATTCCCGCTGAAGGTATGAGGCGAACCTTGACCTGGCGTAAGAGCGAGAATCAAAGAATGAGAGACTTCTTTTCTGGTCAGCCACTAAAGGTGGCCCATTTAGATGACAGGATCTCTGAAATTGATAAATTGCTCAGTCAAATGGATGGCTTAAATTGTGAATAATAAAAAACCTCGTGGCAGTTTGGTAGGCCTCAAGGAAAATCGAGAGGCCCTGAAGGTAAAAAATACTGAAGCAATGTTGAAGGTTGTTGAGAAACTGGGGAAGGAAAAACCAGATGCGCTATGGTCTTACAAGGACGTTTGGTCTGGTGCGGGCTTGAAAAGTAATGTTGCCCTCAATAGTCCATGGAATTCTCATGTTCGTGATGCAATCGACGCTCATAACTCTAGTATTCGAGAAGCATCAGAGCTTGAGGTGTTCGCTTCAACGCAACAAAAGACGCTGAGGGTAATAAATGGAGAATTGAGGAAACAGGTTGAAGTCATGCGAAAAGAAAGAGATCAAGCCTTGTCGAAGATTGCTATTTATGAGGCTGAAACTGACTTCTATAAAAGAAAATGTGAGGGGCTTTTGAGGGTGAATGAGCGCCTAAGGAGTAGCCCCGGCGGTTTAAGTGTCGTTTAGTCAATTGGCGTTATTAAGACGTCTCTGTTTTCGCTATGGATGGTCTGAAGTAGTTGTGTATTTCTGGCTGACTTCAGCCCCTGCCGATTTTAAAAGCGGCAAATCGATCAAAAACGCTCAGATCACCCGCTTATTTCTGTGTTTTTAGCCGCCGCGAGCACCTC
>NZ_PPXG01000005.1 GCF_002909485.1 Stutzerimonas stutzeri | reverse complement strand
GTTACCTGTCAAGCTGTTTTTGAAGAAGTTTTTCTTTCTTCTCAACCGCTTGCGCTTCAGATCAACTTGCGTCTCTCATCAGCGGGAGGCGAATCATACAGCGTTCAAAACCGCTGTCAACCACCTCCTTCAACCGCTTCCGATCAACCTGACCGAAGCCACCAGCAGCGCTAAACCACCGCCCTGCCAGCCCGGCGCATTCTACTCGAATCCACCACCAGTGCAACCCTTTTATTTCGCTAACCTTTTGATTTACAAGAGGTTTTGCTTAAGGACTGCGCCGGAAGTGGTGCGCATTATAGGGGCCTGAAAACTACCGTCAACCGTTAATTCAGACTTTATGCGTTGTTTCTCTATCACCCCCAATAATGGCGCGTTCGCAACCCTGTTGTTAATACCCAGAGAGTGTATCGCTCTGCATTAGCCGGTCCTCATCTATGGCGCTACGGTAATTGGCACGCGCAACCACGTGGCGGATACGGATGGCTACGTTTCTCAATGAGCCGCTTTGCACCCTATTAGCCGACGCCCACATCACCCTCGCGAGCCCTACCCTCGTACCCACTACCGGTATCGACGACGTTGTTGCTGCTGATATAGCACACAGTTGCTACTAGCCCGGACATGACAAAGGCGACGAAGCCATGTCGTCCTACCGGGAGCCGAAGGCGCTCTGGCTGGCGCCAAGCGTCGCAGCCACCCAAGGTTCGCCGTCGCGATAAATCCGGCGGCGGCTGCAGAGAGCGAACAGCCTCTAATAAGTAGATTCTTTGTCAAGCCTCATAACGCACGCAAGACTACGATGGAGGCTCGCCCATGGGGCATCCCGCGCACGGTTTGGAAGAAGCAGCGTCCCCAGCAGTCCAGGGACTTTGCAGATACGGTACTCGGGCACATCGGGTCGTCACTGCGAAGACAAATACAGGGTCAAAAAAAAACCCGCCGAAGCGGGTTTACTCGTCGTCCTTTTTCCTGAGCCGCTTCCAGCGGCAGTTCCCTATCACCGTCCCGATGTTGTGCGATCCTTCGCCACCGCAGCTCAGACGAGCTGGCCAAAGTGCGGTTGCTCCCCTAACCAGTCCTTGTGGGTGGATAAGCAGCACATCCTATGAACGGCGATGATGGCAATAGTTCACTAAATTGCCATCATATTAATTATAAAAGGCCATCAGCCTTCAAAGGACGATCATTTGCCGCCTGAAGCGGCACTTGGCCGCCGAAATAATGGGTGTACCGGCGCCTGTTAGGGGCGATACCAGAGCGTGATGAAATGGGGCTAAACCGTCCCAGCCCCAAGAGGCGCTTCAGTTCATCGAGTGAATGGTGAGACCCAGCTTCTGGCGGCCATCCTCATGGGCGCCGACGCGCACCACTTCGGTCAGGGCGTCGAGGCCTTTGAGCTCGGCGTGTTCGGAGGGTATATGGACGCGGATCTTATCGCCCAGCTTGAACGAGGTAGCAGCGAGCACTTGCATGCCGGTACTAGATAGATCCTGACAAACTCCCTGCAAGGTCTGCGCGCCCTGCGACAGGGTTATCGGCGTCTCGATGGGCATACGAATGAAGTCGCGTTTTTCGCTGTAATTCCTTTCATGCTGAAGCATTTTTTCTTCCCTAAAGTAAGTTTGTAGGTCGTTACGCACGCCGACCGAGTCTGTCAGACGAGACGCGCGACAACTCAGGTTTGGAACGCTTTACGTCGCGGAGTTCCATCAGCGCGCGAAAAACAACGTGTGCGTGCGAGGTAATGGTGGAGACCGCCAAGCCTGACCCGTCCGAATACGCCTCCCAAACAACCTCCTCCCCTGAGCAGGGCAGACTCCCCAGCGCGTGGACGCGGCGTCTGGCCAACGGCGCAAAAAAGCCGGCCATGAACCCCGGCCTCCATTGAACGCAATTATCCTGAGCTCACGTCTCAGTCCAGCAGCGCTACGCACCGACACCGACACCGACACCGACACCGATCCGATTTCCTGCTCTGAGTGTCGTTGCCCTGCCCCTTACCTCAGCCCGGAATGAGCTTGCTCGCTCGCAACTTGGTGAATACGTCGAAAAATGCGTCATCGCTAGCTTGGTAATCAAGAAACCCGAGCTTCCGACTTTTCGACATGTCCGTGACCACCTCGATCGGCCGACCAAGGTCGGCATCGGTGTGCCACGGTGAGATGAGCCTATCGATGTCAGGCTCAACGAGGTTGAACTGCTGTGCCATGTCGCTCCAGATTTGAGCGTCGTCAGCCATTTGCTGCTCCAGAGGTGCCGGACCATCAAACGGCGCTGCTTCAAGCTCAAACCACTCGGCGATGCGCGCCCACATCCACTTCCAGCGAAATACATCGCCGTTGACAATATTGAAGGCTTGGTTCGCTGCTGCTGGCGTCGTCGAGGCCCAGCGCAGATGCTTTGCGAGCTGCCCCGCATCCGTCATATCGGTCAGGCTGCTCCACTGGACTTCAGAGCCCGGAAAGCGGAACGGCCGCCCGGTAAAGCGGCAGATCGATGCATAGACCGCCAGAGTGGTTGCCATATTCATGGCGTTGCCCACAGCAATTCCGGTGATGGTATGAGGTCGGTGAACGCTCCAGGTAAATCCGTCCCGGACCGCCGCTGAAAAAAGTTCATCTTCCTGGGCGTAATAGAAATTCTCAACGTCCAATCGCCCCTGCTCTTCACGAAACGGTGTTTGAGGCAGCGAGCCCTTACCATAGGCTTCGAAAGGGCCGAGATAGTGTTTGAGGCCGGTCACCAGCGCAACGTGACGAACCGAGCGGGAAGGCCGAACGGCTTCGAGCACGTTACGCACCATCTGTGCATTGACACGGATATTCTCCGCTTCGCTGGCTTGGCGGGCCCAAGTGCTCAGAAAGATGTGAGAGGGAGCCACACCGCTCAGCCCGGAGCTCAGTGCGGGAACGTCGAGCAGGTCTGCGCTGATCGGAGTCACGCCAGCTTCGGCGATTGGGCGCCGAGCTAGCCCAGCTACCGCCCAACCTTCTTCTGCCAATAGACGCGACACAGCCGTTCCGACTATCCCACTTGCTCCGACCACCAGTGCTTGATTTGTCATGTTCAGACCTCCACAAAATGTACAGGCCCGCACCCTACTCACTAAAAAATGTCGATCCAAGTCGGCACCAAATGGTAACCACTCCCATGCAACCAGGCTCTGATGAAGAACAATGGCGTGAAGACTGCGCTCCGAGGCGAGTGCTCGAGATCTTCTCGACCAAATGGACCAGCATGATCCTGCACACCCTCCAGGCTCGACATAATGGGGTGGCCCGCAGCGGCGTTCTCCATAGAAGCCTGCCCGGAATATCAAAGAAGATGTTGATCCAGACCCTTAGAGAGCTGGAGGCAAGCGGGCTGATCGAACGCCACCAGCTTGATTCGGTGCCGCCAGAGGTGAGCTATGCGCTCTCGCCGCTTGGCAGACTGATGGTCCAACCGATTGAAATGGTCTACGAGTGGGCAAGGCAGAATTCCCCTGCTCTGGACCAGCTGCAGCCGCGGGCCACGTCCCGACGTCGCGATTAGGAGATCGTATGCACAGCCACCTCAGCTGAGTACCGTTTTGCTAAAAGAGGCAGCACGCTGAAACTAACGGCGCACCCGCTGAATCCATGCAACTTGGGTGCTAGGCCACTCAAAACGGGCATGATCCGAATGCGAATCAAGCATCAGCTCGCCTACCCGCATCACCGAACAGAAATCCTTAGCCCACCAGCGGCGTGGGCATGTGGCATAAACCCCGACAACGCTTAAACATCTACGCTCCGCGGCACTTCCCTGTGTTCGGGCCAGACCGTGAGCACTTCGAATCCGTCATCCGTGACAGCAACCATGTGTTCCCACTGGGCCGACAGCGACTGATCCCTGGTCACCACAGTCCACCCATCATTCAGCGTTTTGACGCCGAACTTGCCTGCGTTCAGCATGGGCTCAATCGTGAAAATCATGCCCGGCTGCAAGACAAGGCCTTGCCCTGGCCTTCCGTAGTGAAGGACGTCCGGCTTGTCGTGGTAGACCTTGCCAATGCCATGGCCGCAGTAATCGCGCACGACGCTAAATCCCGCGTCCTCGGCGAGCTTCTGGATCGCATATCCGACGTCCCCAAGGGTAGCGCCGGGACGCACGACTCCAATGCCCGCCCACATAGCCTCATACGCTGTCTCGACCAGATGCCGTGCTTTCGGGCTGGGTTCACCCACGAAATACATCCGACTAGTATCGCCGTACCAGCCATCCTTGATCACGGCCACATCAATATTCACGATATCTCCGTCTTCGAGCGCTTTCCCTGATGGAATTCCGTGACAGACCACCTGATTGACGGAAGTACACAACGTTTTCTGATACCCGTGATAACCGATATTGGCAGGTATGGCTTTCAGCTCATCGACGATGAAGTCATGACAGCGCTTGTCGAGCTGCTCAGTCGATACGCCTGCCTTGACGTGGGGAGCGATCATCGCAAGCACCTCTGCGGCAAGCGCCCCAGCGGCGCGGGACATAGCGACTTGCTCGGGACTGTTAATCACCACATTCACTCTCATGCGCGAGCTCTCGGCGCTACCTGCGGATCGGAACCGTCGAGCAGACCTGGCTGGGCGCAGACCTGCAGGAGGTCAATACCGCCTTGCTCAGCGCGTATCAGCAGCCTGCAAATGTCATGGTGATTCAGTTCTGGATATAGCTCAGCAAGCATCCCGATACGCAGCCAATGCTCCGCCTGAGCGTTGATCGAGCGACTCAAGGCATTGCCCGCTATGCGCAAATTGTCGTGCATGGCTTCAGAAATTTTTACAATGCCCATGAAACCTCCTATACGAAACATATATGAAGCATATAGCTCTTCTTTGTATGCGACTAGGGCTGCTGAACTGGATTACGAGAAAAGGGCCTGGCATGTGCATCAACGTGCGCGCCCAGAACTCGGATTGAACCTCGTAGCGAATCGCTTCGCGTCGCCCGGACAGGCCTCGACGACCGCGCGCTACGCGCAAGGCCGCCTCACGGTGTAAACTCGCCGCCTTTTGCTGATTAGTATTTATCGGGCTGCTCACAGCACCTTCAGCGTGCTATTGCGGCTGTTCGTAGCCGTAGCGGGCCAGGCGGCGAGCAGGCATCACACGCCGACACTCGATGTGGTAGCTCAGCACCGGGCTCTTCAAATGACCCGTGAATACGACAGCAACACGAATAGCTGGAAGCCCCAATGGTAAAAGAAACGACGCGCCCTGCACTGTCCCGCCGCTTCTCTGTCGCGCCGATGATGGACTGGACTGATAGGCACTGTAGGTACTTCCTGCGCCAGCTATCGCAACGCGCTCTCCTCTATACCGAAATGGTCACTACAGGCGCGCTGCTACACGGCCATGCGCAGCGTTTTCTGCAGCACCATGAAAGTGAGCATCCGCTTGCCCTTCAACTAGGCGGCAGCGTACCGGCGGAGCTGGCCGCTTGTGCGCAGCTTGCTGAAGCCGCGGGTTATGACGAAGTGAACCTCAACATCGGTTGCCCCAGCGATCGAGTGCAGAACAACATGATCGGCGCCTGCCTGATGGGTCATCCGTCGCTGGTGGCCGATTGCGTCAAGGCGATGCGCGATGCGGTAGATATCGAGGTCACCGTCAAGCATCGCATCGGTATCAATGGGCGCGACAGCTATGCTGAGCTGTGCGATTTTGTCGGGCAGGTACGCGACGCCGGCTGCCGCAGTTTCACCGTGCATGCACGCATCGCAATTCTGGAGGGGCTGTCACCCAAGCAGAATCGCGAGGTACCGCCACTGCGTTACGACATTGCCACGCAGCTGAAGCAGGACTTCCCATATCTCGAGATCATACTGAACGGGGGCATCAAGACGCTGGGCGAGTGTCACGAACACCTACAGGTTTTCGATGGTGTCATGCTAGGCCGCGAGGCTTACCACAACCCCTATCTGCTGGCCCGCGTCGACCAGGAACTGTTCGCTAGCGAGGCGCCGGTAATCAGCCGAGCGCAAGTCCTGCGCAACATGCGGCCCTACATCGAGCGGCACCTGGCAGAGGGTGGCGCGATGCATCACATCACCCGCCACGTGCTCGGACTGGGCCAGGGTTTTAATGGAGCACGGCGCTTTCGCCAGCTGCTGTCGGTGGATATCCACAAGACGAGCGAGCCACTTGTATTGCTCGATCAGGCCGCGGCGCTCCTCGAGGGGCACTGAGAGTTCCGCGAACAAGGAACGCAGTCCTGGCATTTGTATCAAAGGCCAGGCGCATCCGGGTCATCCGCTCGTTGAGCGGGCTGACTGGCTCGGGTAAGGTCATGCCACTTAACAGGACGGAGCCCCTCTTAAATGACTTCCAAGCTGGAACAACTCAAGCAGTTCACGACCGTCGTCGCCGACACCGGTGATATCGACGCCATTGCCCGTCTGAAGCCGGTAGACGCCACTACCAACCCGTCGCTGCTGCTCAAGGCAGCCGCGATGCCGCGTTATGCCGACGACTTGGGTAATGCAATGAAGCAATGTCAGGGCGATATCGGTCTGGCTTGCGACCTCTTCGCCGTTGCGGTCGGCAAGCAGATTCTGGAGCTTATCCCCGGGCGCATCTCTACCGAAGTCGACGCGCGTCTGTCCTTCGATACCCAAGCGATGGTCCAGCGCGGCGAACGCCTGATTGGTCTTTACGAACAGGCCGGAATCAGCCGCGAGCGCGTGCTGATCAAAATTGCCTCCACATGGGAAGGCATTCGTGCGGCCGAACAATTGGAAAAGGCCGGCATCCAAACCAACCTCACACTGCTGTTCTCTTTCACTCAGGCGGTAGCGTGCGCCGAAGCCGGCGTATTCTTGATCTCGCCCTTCGTCGGCCGTATCTACGACTGGTACAAGAAGCATGAAGGCCGCGATTACCAGGGTTCGGACGACCCTGGCGTGCAGTCGGTCAGCCGCATCTACGACTACTACAAGACTCACGGCTACAAGACGGTGGTAATGGGCGCTAGCTTCCGCAATGTAGGACAGATCGAGGCACTGGCCGGTTGTGATCGACTCACCATCAGTCCAGAACTACTCGGCGACCTGGCCGAAGCCGGCGGAACACTGGAGCGCAAACTGCAGCCCGGTCGCGAATCAGAAGCGCGTATCAGCCTGGATGAGAAGAGCTTCCGCTGGGGGCTGAACGAGGATGCGATGGCAACCGAAAAGCTTGCCGAGGGCATCCGGCAGTTCGCACGGGATCAGGAAAAGCTCGAAGCGCTATTGGCAAAGCTGGCCTGAAGAAACCGCTCTGATCAGGACCGTTCCAATGCGGTGACAAGGTCATGGAAGGCCTCGCGGTTGGATTCATTGAGGCTCATCAGTATTCGGTGAGCCTCGAGCACCTTGGCTTTAACCACCTCTTCGGACTGGTCCTGCGAGGGCAAATCGGCCAGACACTCCGGGCAAGGCAACGGGGTGTCGACGATATTGAACACCTGATCGAAGCCCATCGACTGCAAGAGTCGAGTGATATCCGGGTGAGTGGTGACCAGAGTCGGCAACATGCCAACCTTCTGCCGCGACAGGATGGATAGCTTGGCCAACAGCCCCAACGTGGTGCTGTCGATGCTGCGACTCTCGGTCAGATCGATGACGATCGAAGAAAAATTGCGCGACGAAAAGATTTTCTCGATCGTCGCATCCAGCGCCGAACATAGGGTCAGGCGGATTTCACCGATGAATTTCAGAACAAAGGTGCCATCCATCTCGGCGAACTGGATTCTACCAGTACTCATGCAAGGTTCCTGCTCAACACCAGCAAGGCGATATCGTCGGGCATGTCAGCGAGGTCAGCCAGCCCGAGGACTCGACGCAATCCATCCAGCGTGCCACCGGCGTCCGTAATCAGACCGGGCAGCGCGGACTCCTTTTCTTTGAGTGTCTCGCCCGGCAAAAGGTCCAAAATGCCATCGGAGAGCAACGTGAGGCTGAAGGTCTCCGGAAGCTTCAGCTCGAAATTCTGATAGGTGGCTTCGACGAATAGTCCGACCGGCAGCCCTCGCCCTTCCAAATAGCGTGCGCCGTCGCCCGTGTAGAGGACCGGCATCGGCAAGTGGCCACCGATGCTGTAGTGCAACACGTCATGCTCCTGGTCGATAACGCCGCCCAGCATGGTGACGTGCTTGCCCAGCTTGCAGTTGATCAGCCCCCGATTGATGTGATCGAGCACTTCCGACGGTTTGAATTCACGCAGTGTGCCTCCCCGGCGGGACTCATACAGTAGGCGCGTAGTCATGAATTTGAGCAGAACGGTGACGAACGCCGAAGACGCACCATGGCCAGACACGTCGGCGAGATAGAAACCGATACGACGATCATCCACACGGAAATAGTCGACAAAGTCACCGGACAAATATAGCGACGGGATAATCTGGTGCGCGAAGTCGAAGTCATCGACACTCCAGGGCGTCACCGGCAGCATGTTCATCTGCACCTGGCGCCCAGCGTCCTGATCTTCCTGCAGCAGATGCAGGCTGGCCTGCAGATCACGGTTGGCCGTTTCCAGCTGCTCGCGGTAACGGCGGTTCTCCAAACGCAGGCGCGAACGATCCAGGGCGCGGTGAACCGAATGCTCGAGCATCGCCAGGTCTTCGAGGGGCTTGATCAGGTAGTCGGCTGCGCCAAGTCGCAGAGCCTCCACCGCATCACTCATCACTCCGGCACCGGACACTACGATCACTGGTAGATCGAGCTGGCGCTCGCTGATCAGGCGGATCAGCTCAAGGCCGTCCATCTGTGGCATACGCAAATCGCAGATAACCAGATCAGGCTGCTCGGACTCGAAGAGTTCCATGCCCTGCGGACCGTTACCGGCCTGCAGAACACGAAAGCCGCTGTCATCCAGATAGGCGGCCAGACTGGCCCGAACCACATCGTCGTCATCTATGATCAGCAGCGTCGCGCTTGGTTTATGCATGTTCCTACCAGGCGATGTCGCCAGGATGATTGGCGAAAACATTGGCCCCGCATGACGCTGGGCATGGGTTCGTTTCAAGGCGCAGACGGTACTCCCATACGATCGGGGTTTCAAGCCGACCGGCCGGCACCTTTACAGGTCGAATTGAGGGGAGCTATAACAAAGCCGCAAGCCATATATAAAAGGTTTAGACCATGAGCCAGAAAGACCGTGATTACAGCGAAAAACGCGATTTCATCCGGATGCAGATCGAAACAACCGTAGCACTGGAACATGGCGATACAAAGCTCAGCGGGACCTGCATCGACCTCTCCAGCACCGGAATGCAGGTTTTGGCCGGCACCACGCTGACCATGGGTGACAAGGTTCGCGTACTGATCCCCTCCGAGCACAGCGAATTGAAAGGGCTCGACGCGCAGACTGAAGTAGTGCGCGTCAGCCAGCTGGACGATGGTCGGCAGAGCCTGGGCCTCGCCATTCTTTCGATGTCCTGATCCATCTCGCTATCCGGCGATGGCCGCAAAAATGCGGCCAGGCTTAGAAGTCGTCTTCGACTTCGCCGTCGTTGGTGCGGAACTCACGGTTCTGCAGATAGGCATTTCGCACGAAGATATAGCGATCACCACGAATCATCTTCTCGGCAGAAAGCAGCCCGGCTCGCGTATCCACCAAATCTACTCCGCGCGTCACGTTGCGTGTCGGCACATGGTCCATGTGGGGATAAGGTTCAAGGAAGGAATCGGGCACTCGACCGAAAGCGTCCCGTACGCTGCTAGGCCCCAGCAGCGGTAGCACAACGTATGGGCCGCTGCCCAATCCCCATACTCCCAGGGTCTGTCCGAAATCTTCGTCGTTCTTGTGCAGGCCCATGCGGGTGGCAACGTCGAAGAAGCCGAGCACGCCGAAGGTGGTGTTGAACAGGATCCGACTGGTATCAATGCCTGCATCGCGGACCTTGCCCTGCAGCAGATCATTGGTCAGCACAACTACATCACCAAGGTTGCTGAACACGTTGCCGATGCCGTCTTCGAGAAACTCCGGCGTCACCTTCTGGTAGCCCTTGGCCAAGGGTTTGAGGGTGTAAGTATCCACGGTGTCGTTGAAACGGAACACTGCGCGGTTGAAGCCTTCCCACGGATCTTCTTCGGCAGCAAGCGCAGGGGCTGCGCCCGCCAGGGCGACAGCAGCGACGAAACCGGCCTTGAGCACGGCGATCCAGGCCGTAGCGATCTTGGGCATTGCTCTTTTCTCCTTAAGGTATTGATGCATGCGGCGCACCGACGCAGAAGGCGCAGTATAGATTGATCACCTGGGTTTCGGCAGCTAGGCAGATATGCGGCCATTTCGCTTGGCCTCGCACTGCAAAGGCACAGACAAAGGTCGAGCCGCTAGTTTAACCTTCAGCTATCAGATTCATTTAACGTTGTCCGTAAACCCATGAGAGGGAAGCAAAATGCCGGAACATGATCTGCAGTCGCAGCTCGAAGAACTGCGTAATCAACTGGCCCAGGACACGCCGCTGACCGCCGAGGAACGGGCTTCGTTGCACGCGATTGCCCAAGACATCGAAGCGCGTCTGGCAACGCAGGGCACTACCGACTACAACGACTCGCTGGTAGACGGTGTCAACCTGGCGGTCGAGCGCTTTGAGGTCAGCCACCCGGGCATGGCCATGACGCTGCGCAACATCATGCAGACCCTTGCCAATATGGGAATCTGAACAACATGCCGGTCAGGCCGCGGCGCCCGCCAATGCGGCCTCCTATTCTACTGGCGTACTAACCGGCGATTGTCGACGACCATCGCCTCTGTGCTGCGGTATGGATTGATGTCCAACCCGCCGCGACGCACATAACGCGCATAGACAGTCAGCTTCTCCGGCTGCAGCAGACGCTGCAGATCGAGGAAGATGCGCTCCACGCATTGCTCGTGAAAGTCAGCGTGCTGACGAAAGCTCACCAAATACGTAAGCAGACTCTCCGCTTGCAAAGCTGCACCGCGGTACTCCACCACCACACTGCCCCAGTCCGGCTGACCGGTGACCGGGCAATTGGATTTCAGCAGATGACTGTGCAGGGTCTCGTCGACCACATGCCCGGCATCACAGACCAGCAGCTCCGGCTGCGGATGGTCGTAATGCTCGATAGCGACATTCAAGTCGTCAATGCAGCGCCCTGGTAGCACCGCAACGCCCTCCGCGGCGACCTCATCCAGCGTACGCAGGCGTACCTTCACCGGCTTGCCGGCAGCCGCGGAAAGATCACCGATCATCACCTCGACCAACGCCTCACGCGACTCGAATACCGATTGGTTCAGCGAATTGAGATAGAGCTTGAAAGACTTGGACTCGATGATGTTCGGCGAGTCTGCCGGAATCTCGAATTCACCGATCGCCACCACCGGCTTGCCGGAAGGCAGCAGCCAGGACAGCTCGTAGCAATTCCACAGATCCACGCCCTGGTAAGGCAGCGTCGCGGCGGTAAGACCGAGTTCGGCCCACTTCGGCGCACGCGGGATCGGAAACAGCAGATGTGGGCTGTAGGTTGCAACGTAAGCGCTGGACTTGCCCAGCGGGGAGTGTTCGGCGGGATGCTGCATGGGAAGAGAACCTGAACGAAAACGCCGCGAAGTTTAGCGCTTCGCGGCGTTCTTTTCAGCGACATCGGCGCGACGGCCGAACGAAGCGCACCTACTGGCGCATCCCCCGACCACTCTTGAGCAGGCCAACCGACACCAGATAGAGCGCGATCACCGCCACCAGCATGAAGCTGATGGCCACGCCGATGCGAATGTCGGAAACGCCCAGGATGCCGTAACGGAATGCGTTGACCATGTGCAGCACCGGGTTGGCCAGCGACAGCGTCTGCCAGAATGGCGACAGCAGGTTGATGGAATAGAACACCCCACCCAGGTACGTCAGCGGCGTCAGCACGAAGGTCGGGATGATCGAGATGTCATCGAAATTGCGTGCGAACACCGCGTTGATGAAGCCACCCAGCGCGAAGATGCTCGCAGTCAGAATGATGACCAGCACGGTCACGCCCAGATGGTGCACCTGCAGATCGGTGAAGAACATCGACAGCAGCGTGACTATCACCGCTACCGCCAGCCCGCGCGTGATGCCGCCAAGGGCAAAACCGATGACGATCACATGTGGCGACACCGGCGAAACAAGCAGCTCCTCGATGGAGCGCTGAAACTTGGCGCTGAAGAAGCTCGACACCACGTTACTGTACGAGTTGGTGATCACCGACATCATGATCAGCCCGGGCACGATGTAATCCATGTAGCTGAAGCCGCCCATATCGCCGATGCGAGCGCCAATCAAACTACCGAAGATGACGAAGTACAGCACCATGGTGATCGCCGGGGGGAGCAGCGTCTGCGGCCAGATGCGGGTGTAGCGCCGGATCTCGCGCTGGACGATGGTCTGCAGCGCGACAAGGTTGGGACGTAGCTCGCCGCTCATGGCTTCACCTTCAGGTTGTTCTCCACCAGCGACACGAACAGCTCCTCCAGTCGGTTGGTCTTGTTACGCAGGCTCAGCACCTCGATACCCTGGGCGCCCAGCAGGCGGAACAGCTCGGTCACGCCCTGGCTTTTCTCCACCTGCACCTCGAGTGTGTGGTGGTCGACCAACCGCGACGGATAGTTACCCAGCTCAGGCGCCACCAGCTGCGACTCCTTGAGGTCGAGCAGAAAGGTTTCCACATGCAGCTGCGTGAGCAGCTCGCGCATGCTGGTGTTCTTGACGATCTGACCCCGGTCGATGATGCCGATGTTGCGGCACAACTGCTCGGCCTCCTCCAGATAGTGCGTGGTGAGGATGATGGTGATGCCTTCTCGGTTGAGCTCGGTGAGGAACGACCACATCGAGCGGCGCAGCTCGATGTCCACACCCGCCGTTGGCTCATCGAGGATCAACAGCCGCGGCTGATGAATCAGCGCTCGGGCGATCATCAAACGCCGCTTCATGCCGCCGGAGAGCATCCGCGAAGACACATCACGCTTGTCCCACAGGCCCAGCTGGTTGAGATAGCGCTCAGCCCGCTCCTTGGCGATCTTCGCCGGGATGCCGTAGTAACCGGCCTGCGTGACCAGGATGTCGAAGGCCTTCTCAAACTGGTTGAAGTTGAACTCCTGCGGCACCACACCAAGGCAACGCTTGAGTCCGGACGGGTCACGATCAAGGTCGTGGCCGAACACATTGACCGTGCCGCCGCTCTTGTTCACCAAGGTGGAAAGAATGCCGATGGTGGTGGATTTGCCGGCGCCGTTGGGCCCGAGCAAGGCGAAGAAGTCGCCTTCAGCTACATCCAGGTCTATGCCCTTGAGGGCCTGGAAGCCATTGCCATAGGTCTTGGTCAACTGCCGAATTGACAGAGCAGTACTCATAAGAAGGTGCACACAACGCGAAGGGAGTGGAGGTAGATATGGGCATCGCGGGCCGATTGCAACCGCTCATTCGTGCAGCGTACGCCTCACCGCTTCGGTTCGGACTCTTCCAGCGGCGTCACGATCAGGGCCGCGCGCTGCCCTACGGCGACATCAGCCATGGGAAACAGAATGCGCGCACCCGGCTCGTCGACGATCCAACGCTTGCCGTCATCCTCGGCCAGCACGCTGCCAAGCGGCAGTGGCGCGAAATTCTCGATATCGGCGGGCACACACAGCCGAAAGCCTGGGCTACGCTTGATGATCTCGCGAGAAATCTGCAACAACTGCGGCGACTCCTGCATAACAGCAGGCAGCGCGCGCCCTTCGATCATCGCATTCAGGCCGCGCTCGAACTGCAACACTGCCTGTGGCAGGGTTTCGCCCTTGCCCTCGGCAAGCTCAACGGTAAACGCGTCGGCGCCATGAAGCGTGGCGGTCATCGCGCTAAACGTAGAGGTGGCCTGGTGCTGCAGCAGAACGCCGTCGATTGCCAGGCCTTGCAAACGGGCCAACGCCTCGGGCGAAACTTGCTCACCCTCTCGCCAGGGGCAGATCGCGAACTGGGCAAGGCGCGATGGGCGCATAGCCGAATGCAGGTCATAGTGTCGGCGCTGGCGGCCTGGCAGGCTGAAGAAGCCGCTGACCAATGCCTCAAGCTCTGCGGCGCGAATGGCTTCGCTGCCCCAGACATCCGCATGCACACCGCAAAATAGACGGTTCAGATCATGCTCAACCTGCCGTACCAATTTGCGCATTGCTGCAGGATTGGCGAACAGCAGCAACAGTCGCGCACGCGGTTGCACATCGCCCCGTGCGAGCGCACGAATCAGGCGATCCAGAACATGGATGGGGATGAGTTCATTGCCATGAATGCCCGCCGACAGGAGCAGGTCCAGCCCTTGATCCTGCGCGGGTGGAGGCGACACCAGCAGTGCGCCATCGGCCAGCCAGTGCAGCTTCACCCCATGCGGGGTGAGCTGGATCTTCTCGCAGGGCTCACGCCCCGCGAGAGTCAGCTCCAGCAGCTTGCCGATGGCGAGCATGCCGGGATGCCGTCAGTGGTTACAGTCAGGGCCGTGGACGTGCTCGTCCTCATCGGCCTCGACCGGTTCCATTTCCAACTGCAGGCTGACCAGATTGGTTGCCAGCGGGCGCAGCACCAGATTGGCGTACTCGGTATCGCCATCCTCGACGTCCACACCGATCATCAGCTGACCGTTACCGACCTGCTGAATCCAAACCTCGCGGCCCTGCCAGATCACGGCGAAACGGGTGCAGGAGGTTTCCAGTTGGGTTCCGTCGACATCTTCCAGAACCAGTTGCAGGCTATCGCTCATTGAATTGCTCTCGCTAGTAGAATGCGCGACACCCGCCAGCGCCGCGCATAGGGTTGATCAGGCCTGGGTCAGCGTCGCAATAGCGCGCTCGAGACGATCCAGTCCTTCGTCGATATCAGCTTCGTCGATTACCAGGCTCGGCGCCAGGCGTACCACGTCGGGGCCGGCCTGCAGCACCATCAGCGCTTCCTTTTCGGCGGCAGCACAGAAGGTACCCGCCTTGCCCTTCCAGGCATCGCTCAGCACACAACCGATCAGCAGACCACGGCCACGCACCAGGGTGAATACGCCATAGCGCTCGCCGATCTGCATCAGGCGGGCCTTGAAACGCTCGTGCCGCGCCTTGACGCCTTCGAGCACCTGCGGCGTATTGACGATATCCAGCACCGTCTCGGCAACAGCACAGGCCAGCGGATTACCGCCATATGTGGTGCCATGGGTGCCGACACTCAGGTGTGCGGCAATCTCGTTGGTGGTCAGCATCGCGCCGATGGGAAAGCCGCCGCCGAGGCTCTTGGCGTTGGTCAGGATGTCCGGCGTGACGCCGTAGTGCATGTAGGCAAATAGCTCGCCGGTACGACCGAGGCCTGTTTGCACCTCGTCGAAGATCAACAGTGCGTTGTGCTCGTTGCACAGCTGGCGCGCGCCTTCCAGATAGGCCTGGTCGCCCGGCAGGATGCCGCTCTCGCCCTGGATCGGCTCCAGCACCACCGCGCAGGTCTTGTCGGAGATCGCAGCCTTCAAAGCGTCGAGATCGTTGAAGGGTACATGGGTAATGCCTTCGATCTTCGGACCAAAGCCGTCGGAATACTTCGACTGCCCACCTACCGTGACGGTAAACAGGGTCCGACCGTGGAAGCTGTTGAGCGCGGAAATGATCTCGAATTTCTGCGGGCCATACACATCATGGGCGTAGCGGCGAGCCAGCTTGAACGCCGCCTCGTTGGCTTCGGCGCCGGAGTTGCAGAAGAAAGCGCGATCAGCGAAGGTCGCTGCCGTCAGCTTCTTCGCCAGACGCAGCGCCGGCTCGTTGGTATAGATGTTGGAGATGTGCCATAGCTTGCCGGCCTGCTCGGTCAACGCCGCCACCATCGCCGGATGCGCATGGCCCAGCGCATTGACCGCAATGCCGCCGGCAAAGTCCACCAGTTCTCGCCCGCTCTGATCCCATACTCGCGATCCCAATCCACGTACCGGTACGAAAGCTGCTGGGGCGAAGGTGGGAACAATGACCTGGTCGAAATCGGCGCGTTCTACCGGGGTGTGCGGGGCGGACATCGGGGCTCTCCTGCGAGGCGACACGGAATGAGAAATGAAAACGCCCCGCCATCGGCGGGGCGTCACCGGCGCAGTGTAAACGCAGGGCCGGCCATCGTGCGCACTCGAGAAAAAATTCTCTTGCGCAGCTGGCCTAAGGATCAGCCGAAGTGCTGCTGGTCCAGCGCGATCGCCTGATCCAGGGTTTCCAGTAGCGCTTTGCGCACTTTGAGCTTGGTGTTCTTGTGCGCGACCATGTTGATCTTCTTCAACTGCTCGGCCGCAGCCTTGGCGACTGCCAGCAGCTCACCAGTCGGCACTACCTTGTCGAGGAAGCCGGCATCCACCGCACTCGCTGGGTCGAACATCTCGCCATTGATCACCGAACGGTGGAATGCCGACTTGCGCAGGCGGTCGCGCGCCAACTCGATACCGGCATGGTGCATGGTCATGCCAATCTGCACCTCATTGAGGCCAATATGGAATGGCCCTTCGACACCGATACGGTAGTCGGCCGACAAGAGCAGGAAGGCACCCTTGGCGATCGCATGCCCCGGGCACGCCACGATGATCGGGAACGGGTGCGCCAGCATCCGGCGGGAGAAGGTCGAACCGGTGGCGACCAGCGTCATGGCGTTCTGCGGGCTCGACGTCATGACCTTCAGATCGTAGCCGCCGGACAGAATGCCCGGCTGCCCGGTGATGATCACGATCGCACGGTCCTGCTCAGCGCGATCCAGCGCGGCGTTGAGCGCCTCGAACACGGCAGGCGAAAGGGCGTTGACCTTGCCATTGCACAGCGTCAGCGTCGCGACGCCATCTTCGAATTGGTAGGAGACCAGCTCACTCATGACGAAATTCCTTGTTTTGAAGTGGGCAGACGTTACCCAGCGCTCAGGCTCAGGTAAAGCACGATGACCGACCGGCCGGTCACGCAGCAATCGCCCGATGGGCATTGTGAAGCGCGCGGGCATGGTCGTCAGACGCCCAATTCGAAGTCCGCCAGTGCTTCTGGATGCAGGATGGATTGAAGTTCCGGATCGGCGATATGCAACCCGAAGGAGCCGTCAGGCAAACCGATGGAAATGCGATAGGGCGTGCCCTCCTCGTCCACCGTGACCTGAGCCAGGTCCAGATAACGAGGTGCGCAACGCTGCTTCGCGGCATCACGCAGCACCACGACACGGGGCCGGAGCTGGTATTGCTGATGCTTCTCCACCACCACGGCAACCTCGCCGGTGTGCAACTCAACGAGCGTACCCACCGGAAATGCACCTAGCCAGCGGATGAATTCATGCACGAGGTCCTCGTCAAACTGCACACCGCTGGCACTTCGCAGAATCTCGAAAGCCGACTGCACGGGCCGCGCGCAGTCATAGGCTCGATGACTGGTGATGGCGTCGAATGCATCGACGATGGTGATGATGCGCGTCATATAGGAAATCTGCGCAGCGCCAGAGCCTAATGGATACCCAGTACCGTTGAGCCGCTCGTGATGACCATAGGCGGCCTGCATTGCAGCCTCGGGAATGCCCGGCTGCGCCCGAAGCGCCTCCAGACCATAGACCGGATGTCGCTTGATCACCTCGAACTCCGCCGGCGTCAGCTTGCCGGGCTTGTTGAGTATCTCGGGATCAATGCGCATCTTGCCGACGTCGTGCAGCAGCCCCGCTATCCCAAGCAGCTGCAACTTGTCATCGTGCAGGCCAAGGTGATTGCCGAAACCCATCGCCATGATCGAAACCGACAGGCAATGCAGGCTGGTATAGAGATCCTTACTCTTCAGACGGATCAGCCAGAGCATCGCGCTTTCGTTGCGCAGCATGCTCTCCAGATTGCGCTTTACCGCGATGTGGCACGCTCGGGTGTCGATCACACGCCCGTGCTGCACATCGGCAAGCACCTGCTCGATCAGCTGCGAACCATCCCGATAGGCTGCGCGCGCCTCTTGCACCTCAATGGACAGCGCATGATGCGTTCGCTCCCGCGGCTTTCGCATACGTGGTGGGCCCACCGCTACCGGCACGCCGTGCTGCAGCAGAACGCGCCGCGTATCGTCGACGTAAACGAACCCGCAGCATTTGCGCACCGCGCGAATTTCGCTGGGGGTCAGTAGCGGAAAACCCTGGAACGCGAAATTCGTTTCGCTCCATGGTCGATCCAGCTCGCAGACGAACATACCCAACTCCAGGTTGGCAGCAGCGACCCGGCGACGGGTTGGCACCAACAAGGTATCGGTATTGCTGCCTGACTTGCTGGTCAGTTTCATCGAACGGGTGAGCTCCTCGGCTTCTTTTCAAAATAACCTAGGCGTCAGCCAAGATTGCACTAGCAGTCTAGCGGAACGTGCACCCTGTCACCTGAGCGATGCGAATTTGTTAAGCACATGAATAGGCTAAAAAAGTTTTTGCCAAAGGGAGTGCGTTCGATTACATTAGCGCGCCTAGACGGACATGAACCTCCGTCGATCCGGTGAGGTGTCCGAGCGGTTGAAGGAGCACGCCTGGAAAGTGTGTATACGAGAAATCGTATCAAGGGTTCGAATCCCTTCCTCACCGCCATATAGCAAATCACGCAAGCCCCTGGAGTCGTAAGACTTTCAGGGGCTTCGTCGTTTTAGGGCTGGCCGGCTCGCAGAGATCGGCCGACTCACAAATCTCCGGCCAGATGGACCTTGTCGTTCATGCACAGAGCTGCGCAGCTGCGATCAATCATCGCTGCCGATCCGGCAAGGATGCGAATTCTTCATCACGTCAAAGAGCTCGGCTTGCCGGACTGCTGGGTAGCGGCCGGGTTTGTGCGCAGTGCGGTTTGGGATCACCTTCACCGACGCGCCGACTTCACCCCGCTATCAGACATCGACGTCATCTGGTTCGAAGCGCAACTGGCCGATAAAGCCGCGGATGGCGAGATTGAGGCGCGCTTGAGGCGTTCGGACGACTCGCTCGACTGGTCAGTGAAGAATCAGGCGCGCATGCACCTTCGCAACGGTGATCAACCGTACAAATCGACGTCAGACGCGATGGCCCATTGGCCCGAAACGGCTACTGCTGTGGGGGTGCGGCTAAGAAGGGACGGCGAGATCGAGGTCGCAGCGCCGCTCGGCCTGGACGATCTATTCAATCTGATCGTCAGGCCTACAGCGCATTTTCAACGCAAGAAACGACAAGCCTACCTGGATCGTATCGCCTCGAAGAACTGGATCGAGACCTGGCCAAAACTCACCATTCTCTAAGCGTGTCGTTCTCACGGAGAAACACTTCCCTCGAACTCCACCATTAGATGAAAGCTTGCCGAGACACGCCGCGGGGAAGGCGATTTCGCCCTGGCAACTGCTCGAGTCTTTTTTGCCATTCGGCGCGCGGTGACAGGCGTGGAGCCGACTTCAGAGCCTCCGAGCTGGCCGCTGGGGTCGCGGCCGCTTTTGCCGCCGCTCTCAGCTCAGCGAGGGTCGGCGTCTTGCGCACGGGCTCACTAGCCACCTTTTCAACGCTGCGAAGGCAGAGCTTGCAGGAAACCTGGCCGGTAGCCGCGGAGCTGTTCAAGCTCGATCCCGCACGTCCACATGCGACATTCCCATCGACTGGGGAGTAATGAATCACCAACGTATTGCCTCCTAATTTTGGGGGCGCGGATTCTACACCGTCATTCCTCTCGGGCTAGGCACGTGGTGAAAAAAGTTGGCAATGGTATCTGCGGTCAGGTTGCCGCTACAGTCCAGCGCTTGCTCATCCATTATCGCAAACACGCACGGGCTGCGGCCTACCGGGCCTCGCGGAACCAGCGGTAAGTTGCCGCGCCCAATTGCGTCCATACGTCCGCCAGCAGTTGCCGCCCCAGCCGACCTGTAGCAGATTGCGGGGCACCTTCTTCACCAGGACGCCTTCCCATGGCTGACCCGTATGACCTGCAACGTTTCCTCGACGCCCAGCAGACTCAGTACCAGCAAGCACTGGAAGAGCTACGCGCAGGCCGTAAACGCTCGCACTGGATCTGGTTCATCTTTCCCCAGCTGCAGGGGCTTGGCCGGAGCGCCATGGCGCAGCGCTACGCCATTTCGGGACGAGCCGAAGCAGAAGCCTACCTGCAGCACCCGGTGTTAGGACCACGACTGCTGGCCTGCACCGAGGCGGTGCTGAAGCATTGCGCCGATAGCGCGCAGCAGATCCTGGGAAGCCCGGATGACCTGAAGTTTCGCTCCTGCATGACCCTCTTCGCCCAGGCAGCCCAAGACCACGCCCCGTTCGAGCAGGCGCTACAGTCATTCTTCGACGGCCAGGCAGATCCGGCCACGCTGAAACGCCTCAGCAGCGGCGCAGCCATTCACTAAAAGCCCGCCGCCTCAACGCTGGCCGGCAGCGCCACCCGTCGTTCCACCGCTGGCGGCGCCGCCACTGTTGGCTCCACCTGCGCCGTTACCGCTACCTGTTCCGATTCCACCCGGCGGGGTGACGCCGCCCTGATTGGCGTTTCCATTGGCACCACCCGGAGCCGTTTGCGGCTGAGCGGAACCGGGGGCAGGGTTTGCCTCCACGCCCCTATTGGGCTGGCGTACATTTCCCTGTGCGCTCGGCAACCCGGTCCCACCCGGGGGATTTGCAGCGCCCGGAACGTTGGGCTGGGGATTGTAGGCGTCACTCTGAACGCCGCCTCGATTGATGCCCGGCGCCTGCTCCTGCGTGGTGCCCGGTTCGCGGATACGGTTGATATCACGGCCGATCTGCTGGCGATTTTCCTCTAAATCGGCGCCCATCTGATTGCGCTCCTGCTGCAGCGTCATGCCCTCCTGTTGCGCAAACGCAGCGCCAGAAACGGCAGTGAGCAGCAACAATAACGGTAGCTTTGGCTTGTTCATCGGTTGCCCTCCAGTTGATCTACATATGGAAGACAACCGAAAGAACGACGCAGCTCCATCTAACCATCTATTTGCTGGTGTGGAACTTGCTTGCTCTTTTGTCTCTGGGCGAGTGTCCGGCGCGCCTTCATCTCCACAGCTCGCCTTGTGGAAGCTTCGGGCTGTAGCGTCTCAGCCCTTTCGGCAAGGCGACAATCCGCTACACACAAGAATAAAAGGCCATGTCATGCTCAAGCAGAATAAATTTCGGCAGGCGACGCTGATCGTCATTGCCACGGCAGTGATTCTGATCCTGCCCAACCTGACTCGCATATTCAGCTGAGCGCGCCCACCGGCGCGCCGTGAGGAAACACCCATGCGCACGACCGCCGTTTTCCTGTTACTCGCCTTGAGCACCGCCGCAACGGCAGGTGAAATCGAGCAGCGCATCGCCGTCCAGACGTTGCAACGACCCGATGCTGTGCTGATTGATGTGCGTACCGCGGAGGAATTCGCCCAGGGTGCGCTAAAGGGCGCAACGCGCATTGAGACTCCAGACCTTGCAGGTCGAATCGGCACCCTGGTGCCGGAAAAGGATACGCCGGTGGTGGTCTACTGCCGCAGCGGCAGGCGCTCGTCGGCCGCGCAAGAGGTCCTGGAGAAGCTCGGCTACAGCCAGGTGATCAACGCCGGCGCTTATCACGAACTTGCTTCGATATTGCCGAGCAACTGACACCACGGACTGCCTCACCTCCCCCGCCCGACCGCCGACAAGGGAACTTATGAGCAGCAAGGGCCACTGAAAAACGTGGTCTTCGCCGCATCATGCGCACCCTTGTCGGAGGATATGGATGAACTGGGACGCCCTGCTGAACGAGACATTCTGGATCAACCTGGCGATTGTGCTGGGCATCACCATCGCCAGTTACCTGATCCTTCGCACCATTCTGGGCATCGTGACCCGGCGCCTGAGCAAGCTTGCAGTGGGGGCTAAAACCAAGTTTCTCGGGATCGCCGCCGAACTGCTTTCACGCACCAGCAACCTGCTGATTCTGGCCTTTTCGCTGCTTATCGCATTGAAGACGGTCGAACTTTCGCCACGCTGGGAATCAACGATGTCCCACGGCTGGTTCATCGCCCTGGCGTTCCAGTTCGCCCTGTGGATGGACACCGGCGTGCGCCTGTGGATGGAAAGCCTGACCCGCGACGGCAAGGCGCGTAACCCGGTTACCACCACCATCATCGGCATCATGATCCGTATCGTGGTCTGGACCATGATGCTGCTGTCGATCCTCGCCAACCTGGGCGTCGACATCACCGCCATGGTCGCCAGCCTCGGCGTCGGCGGTATCGCCATCGCGCTGGCGGTGCAGACGCTGCTCAGCGACATCTTCGCCTCGCTATCCATCGGTGTGGACAAACCCTTCGAGATCGGCGATTTCGTGGTCTTCGGCGAAGTAGCGGGCAATATCGAACACATCGGCCTGAAGACCACCCGCATCCGCGCACTTAGCGGAGAGCAGGTGGTAATCGCCAATGCCGACCTTCTGCGCCAGATCGTGCACAACTACAAGCGCATGAATACCCGGCGGATCGTCTTCAAGTTCGGCATCACCTACAACACGCCCACCGAGAAGGTGAAAGAGGTGGCAGCGCTGGTGAAACGGATCATCGAAGGCATAGAGGTCGCCAAGTTCGACCGCGCGCATTTCCTCGGTTTCGACGACAGCCAGCTGACCTTCGAGGTCGTCTACATCATGCAAGTCTCGGACTACAACCGGTACATGGACACCCAACAGGAAATCAACCTGGCCCTGCTGGAGGGCATTCGCGAACTGGGTGTGCAGTTTGCCTTCCCCACCCGCAGCGTGGAGTTCATCGGTGGCAGCCTGCCGGAGATCACCGTGGCAGGGGTGCCGCAAGAGAAACCGGCGGCCAATCAGAACGCGGGCGATACCGATGCAGCGGCACGCAGTGCTCAGCCAAACGCCTAAGCCACGCCTGTCGCTGCCGGCTGGCCGGCGGCGACACCTCGCCCCTTCGCGGCAACGGCGCAAGCGCCTATGCTGAAGACGGAAGCTGTTCGAACCTAAAAGGATAAGACCCATGACCCTGCTTTGGCTGTTGGTTCTACTGCTCGGCATTGCCGTAATTGCCCACCTGCGCATATCACCGGTGCCGGCGCTGGTAATCGTCGCCACCTACCTGATCTTTATGACCGCCGCTGATACCTCCGGCGTAGTGGTATTCCTGCTCTGGCTCGTGCTGATTGCAGTAGCGGTACCGCTACTGGTCGCCGACGTACGCCTGAAGTATTTCAGCGGCCCGATGTTCGACTGGTTCAAGAAGGTCCTACCACCCATTTCGGCCACCGAGCGCGACGCTATCGACGCCGGGACCGTATGGTGGGATGGCGAGCTGTTCAGCGGCCGGCCAAACTGGGACACCCTGCTCGGCTATCCGAAGGCGCGCCTGACCGCGGAGGAACAGGCCTTCCTTGACGGCCCCACTGAAACCCTTTGCGCCCTGGTCAGCGAATGGGACATCGCCCAGCGCATGGACCTGCCGCCTGCTGCCTGGGAGTACATCAAGGCCGAGGGTTTCTTCGCCCTGATCATTCCCAAGGAATACGGCGGCAAGGGCTTCTCCGCCTACGCCCACTCCCAGATCGTGATGAAGCTCGCCACCCGCAGCGGCGATCTGGCCAGCACCGTCATGGTTCCAAACTCTCTCGGCCCGGCCGAGCTGCTGATGCACTACGGCACCGACGAACAGCGCAACCATTACCTGCCGCGCCTGGCCAACGGTACCGACATCCCCTGCTTCGCCCTTACCGGCCCCTATGCTGGCTCCGACGCAGGCGCGATGAACGACAGCGGCGTGATCTGCCGCGGCCAGTGGCAGGGCGAAGAAGTGCTCGGCCTGCGACTGAACTGGGAGAAGCGCTACATCACCCTCGGCCCGGTAGCGACGCTGCTAGGCGTAGCGTTCAAGACCTACGATCCGGACCACTTGCTGGGCGATGAGGAAGAACTCGGCATCAGCCTGGCGCTGATCCCACCCGATACCCCCGGCGTCGACATCGGTCGCCGTCACCTGCCTCTCGGCGCCGCCTTCATGAATGGGCCGAACTGGGGCAAGGACGTCTTCGTGCCCTTGGAAGCCATCATCGGCGGCAGCGGCATGATCGGCAAAGGCTGGATGATGCTGATGAACTGCCTGTCGGTCGGCCGTTCCATTTCCCTGCCAGCAACCGGAACCAGTGCGGCCAAGGTCTGCAGTTATGTGGGCGGTCGTTACGCGCAGGTTCGCGAACAATTCAATGTTCCACTGGCGGCCTTCGAAGGTATTCAGGAGCCGCTGGCACGCATCGGCGGTAATGCCTGGCTGATGGATGCGGCGCGCATCCTCACTGCCAACGCTGTCGACCTTGGGGAAAAGCCCTCGGTGCTGTCGGCGATTCTCAAGTACCACCTCACCGAGCGCGGCCGCGACTGCATCACCGACGCCATGGATATCCACGGCGGCAAGGGCATCATCCTCGGGCCAAACAACTATCTCGGTCGACTGTGGCTGTCGGCGCCAATCTCCATCACCGTCGAAGGCGCGAATATCCTCTCGCGCAACCTGATGATCTTCGGCCAGGGCGCAATCCGCTGCCATCCATTCGTGCTACGTGAGATGGAGTTGGTACACGAACCCGATCGCGACGCCGCTGTGAAGAAATTCGACAGCCTGTTGATGCAACACATCGGCTTCGCCGTCAGCAATACCGCCAGCACCCTGCTGCTGGGCCTGAGTTTCGGCCTGATGGGGCGCGTGCCTGGGAACAAGGTTACGCAGCCCTACTTCCGTTCGCTCAACCGCATCGCGGCGGCATTTGCCATGCTGGCCGATCTGTCGATGATGCTGCTTGGTGGCGAGCTCAAGCGTCGCGAGCGGTTGTCGGCGCGGCTGGGCGATGTGCTCAGCCATCTCTACCTCGCTTCCGCGGCACTCAAGCAGTTCCATGACCTCGGCCATCCGGCCGAACAAGAACCGCTGCTGCGCTGGGCGCTGGAGGATTGTCTGGAAAAGGCCGAATCCGCGCTGCAGGACGTGCTCGCCAACTTCCCCAACCGCATCCTCGGGCACCTGCTACATGTGCTGGTCTTTCCGTTCGGCGCACGCCACAAGGGACCATCCGATGTACTGGACGCCGAAGTCGCCGCCCTTCTCGGCCGCCCGGAAGGCGATCCGGCCATGGAGAGCATTCTCAATGGCATGTACCGCCCGCACGATCCAGAGCAGCCACTAGGCGCGTTGAAGCACGCCTTCGAAGCCATCGCCGCCAGCCAGGGCGCGGCGAAGAAGCTAGCCAAGGCGCTCAAAGCTGGCACTGTAAAACTGATCCCAGGCGAAAGCCCGATCGACACAGCCCTCGCGGCCGGCACCATCGACGCTGCCGAAGCCGCGCAATTGCGAGTAGCGGAATTGGCACGACGCAAGGTCATCGACGTTGACGACTTCGCCAAGGAAGAGCTGGAGCTGCAGGAAGGTCGAATCCGCTGACCAACGCCGTCTCTGGACGCTCGCGTAGGGTGGGCTTTAGCCCACCAGCAAGCTCTCACCAATGTGTATCGGTGGGCTGAAGCCCACCCTACGCTTGGTTCCTACACCCACCACATCAGCATTCACGCCAGGGTGCTTGCCACACCCGCACAACTGGAAGCGTGCACATCCCCGTAGGGTGGGCTTTAGCCCACCAGCGGGTCCTAACCAATGTGTACCGGCGGGCTGAAGCCCATCCTACGCTTGGTTCGTGCATCCACCACGTCCAGCGTTCACGCCACGGTGCGCTTACCACTTCCGCGCAACTTGAAGCGTGCACATCCCCGTAGGGTGGGCTTTAGCCCACCAGCAAGCTCTCACCAATGTGTGCCCGTGGGCTGAAGCCCACCCTACGGTACGGCGCTCAGTTCGAGTGTTGCCGCGGCCACACCAGGCTGAAGCGTGCGCCGCCCAGGTCGCTGTGGCCCAGCTGCGAGCGGCCGCCGTGCCAGTAGATGATTCGCCGCACGATGGACAAGCCCAGCCCGTGCCCACCCGAGGCGCGGGTGCGGCTGTCGTCCAGGCGCAGGAACGGGGTGAAGACCTTTTCCCAATCCGCTTCCGGCACGCCAGGGCCGTCGTCGTCCACCTCCAGCCGCACCGATTGCCCTTCGATGGCGAAGCTGACCTGCACCCGACTCTCGGCATGGCGCATGGCATTGGTGATCAGGTTGCTCAGGGCGCGGCGCAGGTACTGCGGCTCCGCCTCAGCCCAGCAGCTGCCATCGGCTGCCGCGACGCAATCTCCGCGGGCAACACTGACATCGGCGCGTAACGGGGCCAACTCGCCGATCACCTGATCGACCAGCGCTCCCAAGTCAACCTGCTGGAAATTCAAGGTCGGCGAGCCACGTTCCAACCGCGAATACACCAGCATCTCGTCGACCAGCGCATCGAGGTCATCGATGTCGCCGTCCATGCCCTCCAGATATTTGCGACGCGCCTCATCGGTCTGCGCCTCGGCAGTCATTTCCAGGCCGAAACGCAGACGTGCAACGGGTGTGCGCAGCTCATGGGCCACCGCGCTGACCATCTCGCGCTGCACCGCCAGCAAGCGTTGCAGATGCCTGGCCATGCCATTGAACGCGGCGGCCAGGCGCCCAACCGAATCGGTGCCGACGTCCGGCACGCGGGTTTCCAGATTGCCAGCGGCGATGCGGGTCGCAGCGCCTTCCAGCACGCCCAGACGCTGCTCCAGCTGGCGCACCAGCAGATACACCGTCAAGCCAATCAGCGACAGGCCGAGCATGCCGATCAACACCAGCAGCTGCGGCGGATAGGGATTCATCTGGTACAGCGGGCCGAGCTGCATGATCCAGCCGGTGCCCGCGATGGCGGCGAACACGCGGATGGCATCGCCGCGATGGGCGAGCGCCATCACCGTGTCGCCCTCGTCCAGGCGCCGGCGCTGGTCGTCATCGAGGTTGGCGCTGTCGCGGGTCAGCAACTCCAGATCGAAGCCAAAACCGCGCGCCTGCTTCAGCTCTGCGAGCCGCTGCGGCTGCTCGGCTTCGGGATAACGGATCAGTTCGTCGATCAGCAGATAGATGGTGGCGCGCGCCAGCTGCTCGCTGAGCTGCTCGACTTCCCCGGTAAGCACCAGCCGATCCTGAGCGCTAACCAGGCTGAATACGGTGGTGCTCTGCGGGCGGATCTGCTCGACCAGCACCTGCCCACGCAGCAGACGCGCTTCCAGCCGGTTGTCCAGGCGAACGTCGTCCAACGTGCGCACCCGTAGTGGAATGCCCAGCAGCCGGCCCCAGAGGTTCGCCGCCTGGCGCCGTTCGATCGGCGTCATGCTGCTCATGTTGTGCGCCATCAGACGGAAGGTGCCGCTGGCCAGGCGCTCGCGGTGATCGTCCGCGCGAACCTGGTTCAGCAGGTGCAGGCCGCCAGCGCCGAGCAGCGCCACCAGCACCAGCACCCCAAGCATGCCGCCATAGATGCGCAGGAAGATCGAATTCATGAGCGGCGGCGCTAAACCATCGCCACGGCAGCTTCGGAAACGAACAGATAGCCCTTGCCGCGCACCGTCTTGATCAGCCGCGGGTGATCGGGATCGTCACCAATCTTCGGGCGGATACGCGAGATACGCACATCGATGGAGCGGTCCTGGCCGTCGTACTCGATGCCGCGCAGCTGGGCGAAGATTTCTTCACGGGAAAGGATGCGGCCCGGGTTGGAGGTCAGCAGCCAGAGCAGATCGAATTCGGCGCCGGTCAGTTCGATCTGCTGTTCGCGCAGCCAGGCTTCGCGCAACGCACTGTCGATCACCAGCGGCCCGAACTGAAGGCGCTTGCTGTTGGCAGGCGTCTCAGGCACCTCCCGGCGACGCAGCAAGGCGCGGATGCGCGCCAGCAACAGACGCGGACGTACCGGTTTGCAGACATAGTCGTCGGCGCCAGTTTCCAGCCCCATCACCTGATCCAGGTCGTCGGCCCGCGCGGTGAGCATGAGAATCGGGCCATCGTAGCGATCACGCACCTGCCGGCAGATCGACAGGCCATCCTCGCCGGGCAGCATCAGATCGAGCACCACCAGGTCCGGCCGCTCCTCGATGATGCGTGCAGCAGCGCAAGCACCGTCCGACTCGATCGACACCTCGAAGCCACCGTTGCTCTGCAGGTATTCCTGCGTCAGCTCAGCCAGCCGCCGATCGTCCTCGACGATGAGAATCCGCCACGTCTCTTGCTCCATCCCCGCCCCCTGTCAGCCCGTCAGGCCACAAACCGAACAGCGCGCATTGTACCCAACGCCCGCCAGGTACGATGCACAAAAAGCGGGCAACGGCAAACACTACATGTAGTGTCATCGTCCTTTGAGAAAATATGCCCGACGGCGCGTATTTCGTCGGCATTCAGGCAAGCGCCGGAACCATGCGGGCTGCGGCCGGGCGCCGCACTTTCACCCACAAACCGCACACACCTTATCCACAGGTTATCCCAGCCACGCGCCTTGCATTGGCCCTGAGCCAGCATTATCTTGTCGCCCCTGCGCGCCGTAGCCCCTAGATGTTGGGCCTACGCACGCTAAGCAACACAATCGACACATATCGAAGGGGCCAGCGCACGGCGCGCCTCTCACCGCTCTGCAACACCGTCGGCAGCCACAGGTCAAGCATAAATGCACGCCTTCGACAGTCGTCATCCTGACTCCAAGCCCGCATCTACCGCTGTGCCAGGAGCCCAGACAAAACACAACATATTGTGTTGACAGTTTTTCCAGCCTGACTATCCTTCCGGCATCGACTTAGCTCGTTAGCGGCTGAGTCAGGGCTATTCCTTGCGACACCGTCATGTCCTGCGATGCGGGGCACGGCTCATGCAACACTCATGCAACAACAGACGCCCGGGCGCGACCACGCCCGCGCAGACAGAATCAGAACGCGATCAAAATAGAATCCGGAGCCCCCATGCAGAACCAATCCACTCGCGAGAACCCGCTGTCAGCCGATGCACCGGATCTGGCGGCTACCGCCCCGGGCCAGCTGCGCGTGATCAAGCGCAACGGTACCGTCGTCGCCTACACCGACGACAAGATCACCGTAGCCATCACCAAGGCGTTTCTCGCAGTGGAAGGCGGTAACGCTGCCGCTTCCTCGCGTATTCACGACACCGTCGCGCGCCTGACCGAGCAGGTCACCGCCACCTTCCGTCGTCGCATGCCCTCGGGCGGCACCATCCATATCGAAGAAATCCAGGACCAGGTCGAACTGGCCCTGATGCGTGCCGGCGAACAGAAGGTCGCGCGTGACTACGTGATCTACCGCGAAGCCCAGGCCGTCAAGCGCAAGAGCGCCAGCGACAGCAGCGACATCGCCCAGCCGCACCCGAGCATCCGCATCAAGCGTGCCGACGGCAGCCTGGCGCCGCTGGACCTGGGCCGTCTGAACACCATCATCACCGAAGCCTGCGAAGGCCTCGAAGAAGTCGATGGCGCACTGATCCAGAAAGAAACCCTGAAGAACCTCTACGACGGTGTCGAGCAAACCGACGTCAACACCGCCCTCGTGATGACCGCCCGCACCCTGGTCGAGCGTGAGCCGAACTACTCCTACGTTACCGCTCGCCTGCTGATGGACACCCTGCGCGCCGAAGCCTTGAGCTTCCTGGAAGTCGCCGAGTCCGCCACCCATCACGAAATGGCCGACCTCTACGCCAAGGCGCTGCCGGCCTATGTGGAAAAAGGCGTGCAGTTCGAACTGCTCGACCCGCGCCTGAAGGAATATGACCTGGCCAAGCTGGGCGCCGCGATCAACCATGAGCAGGACCAGCAGTTCACCTATCTCGGCCTGCAGACCCTTTACGACCGCTACTTCATCCACAAGGACAACGTCCGCTTCGAGCTGCCGCAGATCTTCTTCATGCGCGTCGCCATGGGCCTGGCCATCGAGGAAGAAAACCGCGAAGCCCGCGCCATCGAGTTCTACAACCTGTTGTCGTCCTTCGACTACATGGCCTCCACGCCGACCCTGTTCAACGCTGGCACCCTGCGTCCGCAGCTGTCCTCGTGCTACCTGACCACCGTGCCGGACGACCTGGGCGGCATCTACGACGCCATCCGCGATAACGCCCTGCTCTCCAAGTTTGCCGGCGGCCTGGGCAACGACTGGACTCCAGTGCGCGCACTGGGCGCCTACATCAAGGGCACCAACGGCAAATCCCAGGGCGTCGTGCCCTTCCTGAAAGTGGTCAACGACACCGCCGTCGCGGTCAACCAGGGCGGCAAGCGCAAGGGCGCGGTCTGCGCCTACCTGGAAACCTGGCACCTGGACATCGAGGAATTCCTCGAGCTGCGCAAGAACACTGGTGACGACCGTCGCCGTACCCACGACATGAACACCGCCAACTGGATTCCGGACCTGTTCATGAAGCGCGTCTTCGACGACGGCAAGTGGACCCTGTTCTCGCCAAGCGAAGTACCGGACCTGCACGACCTCACCGGCAAGGCCTTCGAGGAGCGCTACGAGTACTACGAAGCCCTGATCGAATACGGCAAGATCAAGAACTACAAGACCCTGCAGGCCAAAGACCTGTGGCGCAAGATGCTCTCCATGCTGTTCGAAACCGGCCACCCATGGCTGACCTTCAAGGACCCGTGCAACCTGCGCAGCCCGCAGCAGCACGTCGGCGTGGTGCACAGCTCCAACCTCTGCACCGAGATCACGCTGAACACCAACAAGGACGAGATCGCCGTCTGCAACCTGGGCTCGATCAACCTCCCGCGCCACATCGTCGACGGCAAGCTGGACACCGCCAAGCTGGAGCGCACCGTGCGCACCGCCGTGCGGATGCTCGATAACGTCATCGACATCAACTACTACTCGGTGCCGCAGGCGAAGAACTCCAACCTCAAGCACCGCCCGGTGGGCCTGGGCATCATGGGCTTCCAGGACGCGCTGTACCTGCAGCACATCCCTTACGGTTCCGACGCCGCCATCGACTTCGCCGACAAGTCCATGGAAGCGGTCAGCTACTACGCCATCCAGGCCTCCTGTGACCTGGCCGACGAGCGTGGCGCCTACGAAACCTTCCAGGGTTCGTTGTGGAGCCAGGGCGTCCTGCCGCTGGATTCGCAGCAGATCCTCATCGAAGCGCGTGGCCAGAAGTACATCGACGTCGACCTGACCGAGTCCCTGGACTGGGCCCCGGTACGTGCCCGCGTCAAGAATGGCATCCGTAACTCGAACATCATGGCCATCGCGCCGACCGCGACCATCGCCAACATCACCGGCGTGTCGCAGTCCATCGAGCCGACCTACCAAAACCTGTACGTGAAATCGAACCTCTCGGGCGAATTCACCGTGATCAACCCCTACCTGGTTCGCGACCTCAAGGCGCGCGGCCTGTGGGACGCGGTCATGATCAACGACCTCAAGTACTACGACGGTTCTGTACAGCAGATCGAGCGCATCCCGCAGGAGTTGAAAGACCTCTACGCGACCGCCTTCGAAGTGGAAACCAAGTGGATCGTCGACGCCGCCAGCCGCCGCCAGAAGTGGATCGACCAGGCTCAGTCGCTGAACCTCTACATCGCCGGTGCCAGCGGCAAGAAGCTGGACGTGACCTACCGTATGGCTTGGTACCGTGGCCTGAAAACCACCTACTACCTCCGTGCCCTGGCCGCGACCAGCACCGAGAAGTCCACCGTCAGCACCGGCAAGCTCAACGCCGTGTCCAGCGGCAATGGCGACGGCTTCAGCGCCGCGCCGGCCAAGGCCGCGCCAGCCCCGGAAATGTCCGCCGGCCCGGCACCGGTACCGAAGGCCTGTGCCATTGATGAACCGGATTGCGAAGCCTGCCAATAAGGAGCCTGGCCGACGCACGAATCTGAGCGGGCCGCGCGTTGTTGTCCGCCAAGCCGGCCCCCATCACGTACAGCTGTACGCTCAGGGGCTCCGACTTGGCAGACGCCTAGCGCTGCCTCGCTCCGGAAACCGCTTGCACCGTGCTGCTGCTGAAAAGCGATGCTCTTTTTGTAGGAGCGAGGGGGACGCCTAGTCGGGGACGCCTAGCCTTGCTCGCGATCCACTACTCGCCAACGCAGGGGGCTGGATCGTTAACCAAGTCCGAAGCCACCTCAAATCCTGTCCCCTCGCCCCTTTGGGGAGAGGGCTAGGGTGAGGGGCAGCCCACCAGACAACACCAAGGCCGGGCCCAAACCCCGACCTGATACAGAACACAAAGGGCGCAGGGCACCACCACCCTCCCCTAACCAAAACATCCGCTTTTGCGTGCAAACCAAAAGCAACCATACATACCGACCGGCCAAACCCGGTCCCCGATCAGGAGCTATCGCACATGCTGAGCTGGGACGAATTCAACGAAGAAGAAACCACCACCGCACCAGGCATCGCCACGCCGGCCGCCCCAAAAGCCACTGCGGCCAGCAACGAAACACCGGTCAAGCTCGACCAGGACGCCGCCGGCTCCGTCGAAGAAGCCCGCGCCGTTGCCGCCAGTGACTCCGACGCCATCGCCCGTGCCAAGCGTGCACTGGACGAGCTAGACGTACAGGAAGGCCTCCACGACCTGGAAGGCGAATCGGCCCGTGTGCGCGTCGACGAGAAGCGCATGATCAACGCCCGCGCCGACCTCAACCAGCTCGTACCCTTCAAGTACGACTGGGCCTGGCAGAAGTATCTGGATGGTTGCGCCAACCACTGGATGCCGCAGGAAGTGAACATGAACGCCGACATTGCCCTGTGGAAGAGCAAGGACGGCCTCAGCGAAGACGAGCGCCGCATCGTCAAGCGCAACCTCGGCTTCTTCTCCACCGCCGACAGCCTGGTCGCCAACAACCTCGTGCTGGCCACCTACCGCCTGATCACCAACCCCGAGTGCCGCCAGTACATCCTGCGTCAGGCCTTCGAAGAGGCGATCCACACCCACGCCTACCAGTACTGCATCGAATCGCTGGGCATGGATGAAGGCGAGATCTTCAACATGTACCACGAGATCCCGAGCGTCGCGAAAAAGGCCAGCTGGGGTCTCAAGTACACCCGTTCCATCTCCGACCCGACCTTCCAGACCGGCACCCCGGAGACCGACAAGCAGTTCCTGCGCAACCTCATCGCCTACTACTGCGTACTCGAAGGCATCTTCTTCTACTGCGGCTTCACCCAGATCCTCTCCATGGGCCGCCGCAACAAGATGACCGGCACCGCTGAGCAGTTCCAATACATCCTGCGTGACGAGTCCATGCACCTGAACTTCGGCATCGACATGATTAACCAGATCAAGATCGAAAACCCGCACCTGTGGGACGCCGAGATGAAGGACGAAGCGACCCAGATGATCCTCCAGGGCACCCAGCTGGAAATCGAATACGCCCGCGACACCATGCCCCGTGGCGTCCTCGGCATGAACGCCGCGATGATGGAGGACTACCTCAAGTTCATCGCCAACCGTCGTCTGACGCAGATTGGCCTGAAGGAAGAGTATCCGGGCACTACCAACCCGTTCCCGTGGATGAGCGAGATCATGGATCTGAAGAAGGAGAAGAATTTCTTTGAGACGCGGGTGATTGAGTATCAGACGGGTGGGGCGTTGAGTTGGGATTGATGGCCAAGCCAAACCAGTAACTAATTGCGAGCAAAAAGGCCCTGTTTTCAGGGCCTTTTCATTGAATCTTAAACCATCACTGATCAAAGGCTAGCGACAAGTTCCTACCCTTTAGTGAAACAGGGCTTCCAAACAAATCCTCCCGTAAAGAAAGAATCTCCTCTCTAAAAGTGTAAAAATCGAACTCAGACAAATAAATCTTACCGAACAACTCAATCTGAGCCGCAACTACCTGACCTGACGTCCACCTTGGAAGCTCGCGCTTTAAATATTTCAGCACCCTAGGCATTAATATTTTTGCGCGCTTATCACAAATGGCCCGAATCACTCGAATCAAAACCCCTACTTGATTGGGGTTCTCAGTCAAAACAACTTCAAGCTCGCCCATCCTTAAACAATCCAAATAAGCCGGACATGAAATTATTTGCTTATCCTTGAAAGAGAAGGCCACAGCATCCCAGTTCATAACAGTGGTCAGAAGCAAACTCTCACGCCCCTCATACAGAACGTAGCCGTGCTTGAACGCCCAAGTTTCACGAATAGACCAAACATCCACCGCCCAGCCGCCAACCTCCACCCTATACCCACCAAATTTATTTCTATTAAAGACCGCATTTTCAGCAGCAAAGAAGTCTGAAAGATCTGTAACAGAGCAATCTACAACCAAGTCGATATCAGAGTTAAATTTTTTTGCCCCAAAAAGCGCAATATCTCTCAACACCCCACCAAAAACCAAAACCTCACCAAGCGAGGAAAGACGCCCAATGAAATTTGCGACATCAGATCTTTTTGGCGACTCAAAAAATCGTATTACTCGCTTTTTGAAGGCCTGACGATTAGCAGCAATGTCGATCATAAAGAGGCTTTAGCTCTGAGTGTAGCGCAATCAAATAACTGTCAGTCATTCCGGAAACTGCATCAGCCAAAAGCTGCGCCTCCTTATAGCTCGTCGACAATTTATTAGATGGGTCTGAGAAAATACGCCTATAGCTCTCAGATATCCTTGAGTAAACATACTTACCGAATGGCGTATTTGACTCATAACTTTCATCAAGTCGCCCATGAATACCAACCCACAACATATCCATAGTTTCTTCAATGTAATTATTACCACGCAACTCCAACTCAAGCACACTTTTATGCTTGAATCCGTATGCCAGATCGAAGCTTTTTAATACTTTGCAAAAGTTCCCAGCATCAGAAACCGCTATCAATCCCTTATAAACCTGCTCCCCATCTAAAAACCGTTTAGACAGTTCAGAAAACTTTTCTACAACAGCCTTAACCATTGCCGTAATAGCATGAACGCGGAACATTTGCATTGAGCAGTCGTTTAGCTCTTGCGGACTTAGTGAGCCCTTTTCAAAATCCGAACTATGCTCTTTAGCACAGGCGATAACGCCAGCAGCTATTGCATCATAGGTACAGTTCTTTTCCAAATATCTCAACAGATCATAGTATGAAGCCAATCCTTTTTTGACCGTATCCTCAGCATCCAAAACTGAATACGCAATATCATCACAAGCTTCCATTATATAAGTTAGCGGATGCCTAATCCCTTCAGAGAGCCCAGTAGCCTGCCAAACCTCACCAACTATCTCTTTCTCAGACTTAAAGAACCCTTGCTTTTTCCATTTCTCCTTAGATACATTTTCTGTCGATACAGGATACTTTAATAATGCCGCAAGCGTCGCATAGGTCAAATTAAGGCCAAACTGATCATTCAATATTTGTAATTTTGTTACAAGGCGAACCGTCTGAGCATTTCCATCAAAATTCAAGAAGTCATGGGAGTCCTCGGTTTCACCTCCAAAAACCCCTTCTTTATTTTTAGAAAACCAGCTCCTAATTGAATACTCCCCTTGATGTCCGAAAGGTGGATTACCCAAATCATGAACAAGCCCTATCGCCGCCAATAAAGCAGGAATACTGCGCTGAATAAATTCACTTGTACCAGCACCTTCAAAAAGACTCGCTTTCTCGTATACCAAACGTAAGCCTATACTTCTTGCTAAAGTGGCCACTTCATGCGAGTGGGTAAGCCTAGTTCTTACGCTATCATTTTTATCTAAAGGGAATACTTGAGTTTTATCAGCTAAACGCCTCGTTGGAGCCGAAAAAAGAATGCGATCATAGTCTCGTTCGATTTCGAATCTACCATTGGCGGTAGCGGACACCCCACCCGATTTTAGCTTATCTTTCCGTCTCCCTTGATTTAAAAGCCGATTCCAACTGAGCATATGAGATCCTTCATTCCTTAATTTAAAACACGTGACAAGTATAATACTGAAAATAAATGGCTTGCGAGTGCCTATAATAAAAAGAAGGACTTCTCTTCCCTTTCCCTTCGTTCCTCGCTCGGCGTACATGCCTCGCGTCCTACGCAGTACTCCAGTCAGCCTCCTAACGAGGAGCCGAGTTCGCGCCACCTTCTAATCTTTTGGTTCAATTATTTCTTCTGTACAGACCGGCAGGCGACACCAACCGCCCCTTCAGGAGGGCGAGTGGAATCGCCGTGGAAGGGGTTCAGCGGCATGGATGCCGCGAGAGCCGCGATGGGCCAGGGATGGCCCTTCGCGGTGTGCCCCTGGAATGGCGATGGAGCAAACGAACCCGGAGCGAAGCGCAGGGCCGGATGCAGGGGCAAGCCTTTTTGGCTCCTTTTGGCGGGGCCGGCCATCCGGGCGACTGGGACCCGCCCAGCAGGGCGGAACCAATGTATCAAGCAGCTCGGAACCAGCAGCGGCACGGACGCAAACAACCAGCGAAGCTACAACTCACACAACCCACCCGGCACCTTCATCACCCACTCCCTCACCGCCCGTACCGTCGGGTCATCCCGACGGCTCTCTGGATAAACCAGGTGAAACGGCTTGCCTTCCATCTCCGGCCCGAACGGCTGCACCAGCCGCCCTTCCCTCAGTTCATCCTCGATCAGCTGCCGACTCATCAGCGCCACACCCTGCGCACCGATGGCGGCGGAGATGGCATGGGTCTCGTCGGAGAAGACCAGTCCGGCGCTGACGTCCAGCCCCGGCACGTTGGTGAGCTTTTGCCACGACGCCCAATGGATCGGCGCGGACAAGGCGGCTTGCGCGCGGAAGTGAATCAATGGGTGTTTGGGCAGCTCGGTTACATCCCGCAAGCCGAGGTGCGGGCTGCAAACCGGGACGAAGGTGTTATCGAACAGCTTCTCTGCCACCAGCCCCGGCCAGCGGCCGTCGCCGTAGCGGATGGCGATATCCGCCGTGACGCCATCCAGCGCCACCGGCTCATGGGAGGTATGGAAGCGCAGGTCGATATCCGGATGGGAATCGCGCAGCAAGCAAACCCAGGGCACCAACCAGCGCACCGCGATGGCCGGCGTGGTACTGAGGGTGATTGCCTGGCGACGAGGCGCCGCGCTGAGGCGTTCGACCGTAGCGCTGATGCTGTCGAACGCGGCTTCCAGCGTCTGTTGCAGCTCGCGCCCCTGGTCGGTCAATTCCAGCTTTCTTGGTTTGCGCAGGAACAGCGCCACACCGAGGGATTCCTCCAGCGAACGAATCTGGTGGCTGATCGCCGTGGCCGTGACGGACAGCTCCTCGGCGGCCTGCTTGGCGCTCTCGTGGCGGGCGGCGGCTTCGAAGGCCCGCAGCGCAGAAAGCGAAGGTAACCGACGGTGCGCCATGGCTGAGTTTCTCTCATCTGTAGTTGGAAAAAATGGTCGTTTGTCGCTCGCATAGCCTAGCCCTAGGCTGGATTTACCGCGAACGACAGATGAATTCAATGACAGAGGAGACTCACCATGACGCACCTTCTGCACCTCGATGCCAGCGCCCGCCCCGGTCTTGCCGGCAAGGACGAGCACGGCTCCCACAGCCGTAACCTCACCCATCGCTTCGTCAGCCAGTGGGCGGCCCGCCGCGCGCAGGACGGCATCGTCTACCGGGATATTGGCCAGAACCCGCCCTCCTTTATCAGCCATGACTGGATCGCCTCCAGCTTTACGCCGGAAGAACGCCGTGAGCCGTGGATGCGGGACACGCTGGCGGAAAGCGACCGGCTGGTGGATGAGCTGATAGCCGCCGATGTACTGGTCATCGGTACGCCGCTCTACAACTTCGGCATGCCCGCGGCGTTGAAGGCCTGGATTGACCAGATCGTGCGCCCAGGCCGGACGGTCGAGGTCGACGAAAGCAAGTTGCCCGACCCGTACGTGCCGCTGCTGGCGGACCGGCCAAGGCATGCAGTCATCCTCAGCGCCCGGGGCGGCATCGGCTTTGGTCCTGGTGGGGAGATGGCGCACATGAATCACCTGGAGCCGAACCTGGTGACGGCGCTTAATTTCATCGGGATCACCCGCATTCACCAGATTGCGATTGAAGGTCAGGAAACCGGTGGCGAGGTACTGGCCGCCTCGGTGGCCGAGGCGCTGCGCCAGGTGGATGCGCTGGTGACGAAGCTGCAGGCATCACTCGACACGCCCCCTCTCCATGCGCGGGTAAGGGAGGCGGAGTTCGATCAGGCGTAAGGCGAGTAACGCGTGGAAACGGCTTCGCGTTCCACGCTACGCTCCGGGGTATGGCACCCGGTCGAGACAACGGAGCAGACATGGCGAGCGACAAAGATTTCGTGCTGTATGTGGCGGAGCAGATTGGCCTGGGAAGCAGGCTGACGTACAGGAAGATGTTCGGCGAGTACGCCCTTTATCTGGATGAAAAGGTCGTCGCGTTCGTCTGCGACAACAGCCTGTTCATCAAGCCTTCGCAGGCCACCGAAACGCTTGCCCCGGACTTGCCGCAAGCGCCGCCCTATCCCGGCGCGAAGAACCATCCGGTGGCGGACGAGTTGCTGGACGACGCCGACGAACTCCGCCGCCTGGTGATCGAAACGGCTCGCCTCATGCCAGCACCTGTGCCACGCAAACCGAGAAAGAGAAAGCCAGACGCAGCCGCGACTTAGAGGCAGGCAGGATCTCTCGTAGCACCGATCACCATGCCGCTTACCCTCACCTGCCGCACACCGCCCGGTACAATGCCGCCATTTTCCGTACCGCCCCGGAGCGCCGCCATGTTCACCCTCACCCACCTCGACACCCCGCCGCTGGAATCGCTGCAAAGCCAGCTGCTGCAGATGGTGGTGGATTACCTCGGCGACATCAGCCCTGTATCGCTGCAGCCCAGCAACCCGCTATATCAGCTGTACCAGTACGTGGTGGGTTTCGAGGTGCATCGCTATCTGGACAGCATGGACGGCGCGCAGGCCGGCAAGCCGGAACTGATCATGGCGTTGGATGCTGAGGACCCGGCGGTGCTGCTCGGCTTCGCGCTGTATTTGCCATTTGTGGACGATCCCGAAGCCTGCGCGCTGGTCTATCTGGCGGTGAACGCCGGCCATCGCCGCCAAGGCATCGGCCGGGGCATGGTCGAAGCGATGGTGGCGCGCTATCCCCATGCCGAGGTGGCGTGCGTTGCAGGCAAGGTGCCGTATTTCAGCGCACTGGGCTTTCAGGCATTGGCAGCACGTGGCCCGCAGGTGGTGATGAATACGCGAAACGAGGCTTCGAACGGTGCGGTGGCGGTGCAGGATCTGGAGCCGATCTTCCAGTCCAAGGAAGTTCGGCAGATCTACAGCTACCTTGTGCAGCAGAACGGTCGCAAGGCGATGAGCGAGGCGGAGAAACAGCGCGACCGCCTGCTCGATCAACTGGCGCGCCAGGCGCAAGAAGTAGTGCAGCAATCGACCGTTCGGCGTTTGCATTGATCGAGCGAGACGTCACCAGGCTCGGGTGATACCGAGCCCGCGCAGCTGCGCCATCCACGACCACACCATCCCGCGCGGATATACGCCGCGCCCTATCGAACCGCGGTCTTTATCACGACTTACGGCCAGGCGTCGCGCTAGCGTCCTGCCAGCCACTTGCCCAGCAGCCTGTCGAGCTGCTCCTGTTCGTCGCGACTGAGCGAGGCAAGGGCCCTTTTTTCGTTCTCGACGTGAGCGGTCATCAGGCCGTCGATCAGAGTGAAGCCGGCTTCGGTCAGGGCAACCAGGGTGCCACGACGGTCCTCGGGGTTGGGCTTGCGCTCAATAAGCCCGGCACGCTCGAGGCGGTCGAGCCGGTTGGTCATGCCGCCTGAAGAAATCATCGCCGCTTCATACAGCGCGGTCGGGCTCAAGGCATGCGGCTCGCCGGCGCGACGCAAGGTCGCCAGCACATCGAATTCGCCGTAGTGCAAACGGTGCTCATCGAAGAAGGGTTGCAGCACGTCTCGGTTGAGCACCTGCACCGCCTCGCCCAGCCGACCGATCAGGCGCATGGGCAAGGTGTCCAGGTCCGGCCGTTGCTGTTGCCATTGTTCAACGGCGAGTTGAGCTCTATCGATCACCGGATACCTCGTCTATTTATCTTGATGTTAAGATACTTATCGCAAAGACATTAACTGCCCACTTGGAGATTGCCATGCTTTCCGTTCGATCACCCGCGTCCACTTCACTGTCGCGGGTCGGCGAAGCGCTGCTGGGGGTCATGCTCGTTCTGTTGGTAGGCCTCAATCTGCGGCCTATCCTAGCGGCCATCGGGCCATTACTCGACGAAATCCAGGCCGCGACCGGCCTGGGCAGTGCCGGTGCAGGCGCGCTTACCACCCTGCCCATCGCTGCCATGGGATTCTGCGCACTGTGCGGCGCCAGGTTGCAGGCGAATCTGGGCGAGCGTCGTGGCGTAGCGCTCGGGCTCACGCTGGTGGCGCTCGCCAGTGCCTTGCGCTGGGGTTCGCCAGGCGGCATCGGCCTGATCCTCACCGCCGCACTGGGCGGCGTCGGGATTGCCCTGGTGCAGGCGCTGATACCCGCGTACATCCATCGCTGCCATCCGCAGCGGACCAGTGCGCTGATGGGGCTCTATACCACCGGCATCATGGGCGGCGCTGCCCTCGCCGCTGCCAGTGCCGCGCCGCTGGCAGAACGATTCGGTTGGGCGAATGGCTTGGCATTGTGGGCGATTCCGGCCGTACTGACCCTGTCTATCTGGTGGAGCCTGGCGCGCCCGCCGGTCGCTACAGGGCGAGCCGTTGCCAGACCATTGCCTCTGAAATCGCCGCTCGCCTGGCGGCTGTTGCTGTTCTTCGGCATCGGTACGGCGGCCTATACCCTCGTACTGGCCTGGCTGCCGCCCTATTACACAGGCCTTGGCTGGAGCGCTGCGGACAGCGGTCTGTTGCTCGGCGGCATCAGCCTGGCGGAAGTCGGCGCCGGATTGCTGCTCTCCGCGCTGATCGGACGAATCCGGCAGCGGCGGCCGCTGGTGCTGGGTGTGCTGGCCGTGGTGCTGGCCGGGTTGTTGTGCCTGGCATTGGCGCCGCTGATGCTGGCAATCCCGACGGCGATATTGCTGGGGGTGGGAATCGGCGCCCTGTTCCCGCTCTCGTTGATTCTGGCCATGGACCATGCAAGGGACTCGGCCGACGCCGGCTCGTTGCTGGGATTCGTTCAGGGTGGCGGCTACCTGATTGCCAGCCTGGCACCGCTGGGCGCGGGCCTTTTACGCGACCGCTTGGCGAGCCTGGCGGATGCCTGGCTGCTGATGGCCGTTGGCATCGTGCTGTTGATGGGTCTGGCGTTTCGGCTAACCGCCCCGTCGCCAGTGCAGACGCAACCGGGCGCGTAACGCAAAGCCATCAGCAGCCCGGTCAATCACTGTGACCCCTGTCAGGCGCAATCCAGATACGGCTCGATATTGGCAAGAGCCCGCACAACCCAATCCTCCTTCTCCCCTACCGGCGCGACGTAATGCAGTGCTTCGGCTGCGGCATCGCGCCCAGCCAGCCGCGCCAGCATCCAGGCTGCAAGATAGATGGACGCCAGGCAGCCACCGGCGGTAGCCAGGTTGCCCTGCGCGAAGAACGGCTGCTCCAGCACTTCGATGCCGGCCTCTTGCACCCATGGCCTGGTGGTGAGGTCGGTGCAACCGGGAACGCCGTTCAGCAAACCCGCCTTCGCAAGCAACAGAGTGCCGGAGCACTGGGCACCGATCAGCTGACGTGCCGGGTCGAGCCGAGTCAGTGAGTTCATCATCGCGGCGTCCTGAGCGATTTCACGGGTTCTGACACCGCTGCCGACCAACACGGCGTCAAAGGATTCGACTTCGCCTAGACAAGCCTGTCGATACAGCCGCACGCCGTTCATCGAGGTAACCGTCTCGCTCGGCGAAGCCAGCGCCACACGCCAGCCCGGCCGCTTGATGCGGTTCAGGATGCCGAGCGCGATCAGCGAATCCAGTTCGTTGAAGCCGTCAAAGGTAAGAATGGCAATGTGCATGGCTGGGTCCAGCGCCAGTGAGTCGACCTATTCTCAAAGCGCGGCAGGCGCGCGCAAAGGCACAGTCGGCAGCGGCGATACCAGTACAGTGCCTAAGGCTGGCCCCAGGGCGAGAAGCGCTTGGTCACTCCACGGACCTGAACAAAGGGCCTGACTTTCGCTGCTAAATCTTCACGCAGGCAAATATCGCGTTCCCTGATTCGCTGTTCCAGGGAATGAGTTTCTCGTAGTCATGCTCGAACACATGCACTTCGAAGAACGGCTCCAGCAGATCGCTCAGCTCGGCAAAGCTCACCGCCACCATCCTGTGCTCGTCGTGCCAGACCTGGCTTTCATTGCTGATGGTCTTTTCGATTCGCAGCCTCAGCAATTGCTGCTCCCCTTCACCCGGGTAATGCCAACCGGAGCTGAAGGTGAAAAGGCCGTCCGCATGCCTGGCCGTGTGCGAGACGAATGACGCGTTGTCGATCCGGCGCTTGTCCACGGCGTTGAAGCAGAACAGCCCGCCCGGGGCCAGGGCGGCATGCACGCTGGCGATACAGGCTTCGAGCCTGGTCAGCGCGGCGCTGTAATGGATGGAGTAAAGAAAGCAGGTGATCAGATCGGCCGGCTGCTCGACCGCGAAGCCACACATGTCCTGCAGGAAAAACTGCGCTTCCGGGCAGCGCACTGCCGCTCTGTCCAGCATCGGCTGGTTGATGTCGAGCCCGCCGCTGGTATAGCCGGCATCAATGAAATGGCGGACGTGCGGGCCAGTGCCGCAGGCGAGGTCCAGATGCCTCGTCCCGCCGTTGCCGAACAGCTGTTGCAACCGGTGGACACAGTGGCTTTGCGCCCGGTAGTCGATGTCCGCGCACATGAGGTCGTAGTAACCCGACAAGTCGGTATAGAGAGCATCGCCGGGCATGATGACCTGATGTGCGAGGGATCGATGGGGCGCGCATATTATCCCGACCGGGGGGAAATCACCCGGCAATTACCGCCGAGCTGGTACAGCCTGCTGCCGGCCCTCCAGATACTCTGCGACCGTTTGCTCGCCTCTCTTCGGCGAGTCAGCCGAGCGAAACGACAGGCTGCCTCATGATTGATCGCGGTCGGGCTGGGGTGACCCAGCGAGCCTGTCCAGGCAAAGCTGCTCCATGCAATTGGCCCAATCAATCATGCGATCCGCTTCAAGCTGCACCAGCATTGCGTAGCGGCGGCCGCCCCATACCGAAAGATGCAGCGCTTCGAGGGTTGCTGGCGAGGGACGCACCGGAAGGTCAGTCGCCGCATCGATGACCCGATGCCAGGCGCCCAACAGATCCTCGTAGACCCGACGCTGATGCTTGGGCTCGGCCACCAGCGTTTCCAGCTCGAGCATATCCGGGTGAAACCAGGGCAGCCGTGACTCGACCCCGGCAAGGGTGCGTACCAGTCGCCGGATGCGCTCGGGCCAGGCAAGCGCGGTTGGCGCTACCGCTTGCGCGTCGATGGCCTCCAGCAGCTGCTCGACGCAATAGCGCACGTAGCCCGAGTGCAGCGCATGCTTACTGGGGAAGTAGTCGTACAGGGTGCCGATGGCCACGCCGGCTTCCAGTGCAACCGCACGGGTCGTCAATCGAGACCAGCCGTCGCGCTGCCATATCCGAACATAGGTGTCGAAAATCGCCTGAACGGTGGCCTTGGCGCGCTGCTGAGTCGGCCGTTTGAGCGGCTTGGCGCTCGGCAATCGTGTGCTCATGAAATCCGAACCCGGCGGTGAAACGAAAGGGATAGAGTCGATGACGTCCATTTACGAACCCAAGGTGCCATCGATGAGCGTCATCCGCCAGTTGCAGAACAACAAGAAAGACATGCAGCAGACCCGCCTTCAGACCCAGGCAATGCCGGAGCTGCAATCCGGCGAAGCCCTGCTGCGTATCAGCCGGCTGGCACTGACCACGAACAATGTCACCTACGCCGCATTCGGCGAGACGCCTCACCTGCGCTATTGGGACTTCTACCCCACCGGCGATGGCGAGTGGTTCCACATGCCGGCGTGGGGCTTCGCCGAAGTCGTGGAGAGCACCGTCGATGGCCTGGCGAAGGGCGAACGCTTCTACGGCTTCTGGCCGATCGCCAGCCATGTCGTCATGCAGCCGGTGCGCGTTTCCGAGCGCGGTTTCTACGACGGCGCAGAGCATCGACTCGAACTCACCTCGGCCTACAACCAGTACCAACGCATCAGCAGCGACGCCGCCTATCGCGCAGAGAGCGAAAACTACCAGATGCTGCTGCGCCCGCTGTTCATCACCTCGTTCATGCTGGCCGATTTCCTCGACGACAACGCCTTCTTCGGCGCGCGCCAGATCCTGATGTCGAGCGCCTCGAGCAAGACCGCGTACGGCACGGCGTTCTGCCTGCAGGACAACCCGGCCGTGCAGCTGGTCGGCCTGACCTCCGCCGGTAACACCGACTTCGTGGAACGCCTGGGTTGCTACCACCAGGCGTTGGGCTACGACCAGCTCGCTTCGCTGGACCCGAGCGTGCCCACGCTCTACGTCGACTTCTCCGGCAGCGCCGATCTACGCCGGCAGATCCACAGCCATTTCAAGGATGCCCTGGTGTACGACTGCTTCGCCGGATCAGCCCAGAACCACGAATATCGAGAGACAGACCTGACGCTGGCCGGCCCGCAGCCACAGCCCTATTTCGCGCCCTATCAGATCAAGAAACGCAACGCCGACTGGGGCCCCGCCGAGGTGACCCGCCGCTTCAACGAGGCGCAGCTGGCCTTTATCGCCCGGGTGAGCGATGCGCAGCAGCCCTGGATGCAGGTGAACGAGCACGCAGGCCTGGAGGCTGCACAGGCGCTGGCCGAATCTTTGATCAAAGGCGACATCAATCCTCTGGAGGGCCACGCCGTGCTGCTCGACTGACCACGTTTCGGTGCCGAACAGGCATCGGCAAGCTCATCTCGCCCAGGCCCACCAATGCCGATCTGCGCCGTCCGATCTAGGTGGTGACGGACATGTCGAAGAGTCGCAATCTCGGCTTTCTGGATTACCAGGTAAGCGACGAGGCGTTCTTCGATGTCTTCGCCAGGCTGCGGGCGAGCAAGCTCATTCCCTGATCAGGTCGCGCAGCGTTAAAAACCCTTTGCCGACGAAACCGTCCCGTATACTCGCGCGTTTTCCGCGCGAGTCCCTTCCATGAGCCGCCCCTCGTGAGCAACAAACGCTATGCCTGCATCGGCCTGAGCAACCCGAAATCACCATCCAACGTGGGGGCGATCATGCGTGCCGCAGGCTGCTATGGCGCCGCCTCGGTGTTCTACACCGGCACCCGCTACGACCGCGCCAAGGACTTCATCACCGACACCAAAAAGGTCCACCAGGGCATTCCGCTGATCAACATCGACGACCTGCGCAAGATCCTGCCGCTTGGCTGCGTGCCGGTCGCGGTGGAGCTGGTCGAAGGTGCCCGCGCCCTTCCCGAGTACACGCACCCGGACCGCGCGCTGTACATCTTCGGCGCCGAGGACGGCTCGCTGAGCAAGGAGATCCGCGACTGGTGCGAGGACGTGATCTACATCCCCACCAACGGCTGCATGAATCTGGCAGCGACGGTGAACGTAGTTCTCTACGACCGCCTCGCCAAAGGCAACAACACCCGCTCGGGGCCGCAGTTCTGAATGGAGCGCCGACGCCCCTGACACCTTGGTATGGATGCGACGCGTGGACAACGCTTCGCTTGTTCGTTGAAGATGACAACGATCGACTCAAGCGTCGCTGGCCACGTTGGAATCCGGCGGCTTCCGCATCCTCGACTTCAAGAGCACAGCATGAAAGCACTTCCGATTCTGGGCGTCGCCCTCGCCCTCTTGGTGCCCTCGGCCTACGCCCAGGAGCTACAGGTCACGCTCGACGGCCTGCAACACGACAAGGGCCAGGTGGCCGTGGCGGTATATTCCAGTGCGAAAACCTTCCGCAAGGATGATCAGGCGTTCGCCACGCAAAAAGCCAAGGCCGAGCAGGGAGCCGTGACACTGGTGTTCAAGGACGTGCCGCCCGGACGCTACGCGGTGCTGGCCTACCATGATGAGAACGACAACGGCGAGCTGGACCGCCGTTTCGGCATGATCCCAACGGAAGGCTACGGGCTGTCGAACAATCCCAAGGTGATGGGCCCGCCATCCTTCGAGGACAGTGCATTCGAAGTGACGCCCGACGAGCCAAACAGAATCACCCTGGAGATGCGTTACTAGCCGCTTTTCACCTTCCCACGTAGCGCCCATCCGCGAGGGGCCAGATCGTCGGCCCATCGCAAATGGGCCAGCGTCGGTGCGGGAGTCAGGTATTGATACCCTGCGTCATTGGCTTGCGCGGGCCAAGCAGCCCTTTGTTGCTCAGGAACTGTTCGATTTCAAGGCTCAACGTCTTCAGGTGTGCGTCAATCAGAGCACGCGCCTCGGGGCTGACCTCACCGCTGCCGTTGTGGTCGAGTGGCATCGGAATGTTCCTGAAAAAACCGTAGCTACCCACATAACGCATCTGACGAAGGTCGATTATTTCAACCACGCCGCGCAACAGTGCGCGAGGTACCTCGCACTCCGCATAGGTGCGGTCGCACTTGAGGTAATAGCCGTAGCTGTTGAGGACGCGTCGGTCCGAACCGTCTTTGGAACTTGGATCTGCGACCAGCGGCAATTGGCGTAGCAGCACCAGGTAGTCAGCACCTACTTCCTTCAGCGCCCGGTACTCCAATCCGAAAACCTCGTTCAGATTGCTTTCCAGGTCAGGCTTGGCGAAGGCCACTATGCTTGGATTGGTCATCGCACGGGGAAGCGTGATGAACCCCTCGGTACTGCCACCTTGAAGGCGCCTGCGTATTACCAACCCAAGGCCGGCAAACTTTCTCAGCTGATAGTCGTGTCCATCTGCGGCAAGCCGCTCCATCAGCGTTCCGCCAAGCACCTCATTCAACTGCCAACCGGGCTGCGGTGTGGATTTGATGTTTTCGTGCGCAAATCCGTTACCGATCCAGGTCGTCCGGCTCTGCTCGTCAAAATCGATCATCACCGCAACGCGGCTGCGTGGTTCCGGCGCAACCGTCAGAGGAGCACGGGTTGATTGACAGGCCGCCAACAGACAGATCACCGATATGAGACCGACAACATGCGCGATAGACGCGCCGGCTCGCTGAGCTGCCTTACTCATACTGTTCCTTCAAAGCAATTTAGGGCTGCGCCCTTGAGGGGTGCGCTTACCCCGCATAGCAGGGCGCAATACGGGGCTGCCGGCATTATCAGGGACTGAGAGCCTTTCTACGATCCCCGGCACCAGCGGGGTGATTGGGATACGAAACAGCGCACGTTCAGAGATAACAAAAGCTGAGCCCGTGAATGAACCCAAAGGGTACGGCTCAGCGACAATTTCCAGCACAGCCGCCGCGGGCACAAGCCGGTGCCTCGGGATTCCTGAGCACGCGGCTGTTCACCACGCCGACGGCGGTCAGCAGTCTGGCAACCGGTGCGTCATCCTGGATCGCTACATCTTCGGCGAGTGCGCAGACCGCTCGCAGTTCACCCCAGGTTTTCGGGCGCAGGGCCATGGCGTGGCGAACCTGATAAACCTGGCCATTGGCTTCGCAGCGGTAATCGTAGGTTGGCATGGGGCTCCTCTCTCTCGATATGGTGCAGTGTCATCGACCAGCTGTCCTGACGAAAACCGGCGTACGCAATTGTACGAACGGAATTGCGCAACACCAGTCCTTCACTACCCCCCGCAGGCAGCCAGGAAACGAGGATGGCCTGCCAAGCTACGGCTATTAACCAACAGTCATACGACAACGATAACAACACCAAAAAGTAACGATGCTGTTTTATAAGGTTTTTTATAGAAACAAGAGGTCCCTTCGCAGTTAAATTCGGTGGATTCTTGAAAGTCATCATACCTCTACTATGATGGATTTCGCCTCAACCCGTTATCACGAAGGTCTTCCGATGAACGAACAAGAACAACAACCATCACGCGATTCGCGCCGCCGGTTTCTGAAGCACTCATTCGCGTACTCGGCCATGTTGACCGCCGGGATCGCCCTGCCGCGGCTTTCCCAATCAGCCGAGCTGCTGAGCAGGCGGTATCCCGATCCGTCACTCGAGGTATTGGACGACAGTTTTCTGCAGCTGCGGCTTTTCAACGCCAGCGTCGAGAAGATTGCCGATGGCCTGCGCTGGGCGGAAGGCCCCGTGTGGGTCGGCGACGGGCGTTACCTGCTGCTGAGTGACATTCCGAATAATCGGATCATGCGCTGGGACGAGATCACCGAGTCGCTCAGCGTCTATCGGGAGCAGGCCAATTTTTCCAATGGCCTGACGCGAGACCGCCAGGGCCGCCTCGTGGTTTGTGAGGGCTCGACTACCCATGAACTGGGGCGGCGCGTGACGCGCACCGAGCACAACGGCGCCATCACGGTGCTGGCCGACAATTACCAGGGCAAGCGCTTCAACTCGCCCAACGATGTGGTGGTTAAGCGCGACGGTTCGATCTGGTTCAGCGACCCGCCGTTTCAGGCTGGCAATTACTACGAAGGCCACAAGATTCAGACCGAGCTGCCGGATGCCGTGTATCGCATAGACGGCGAGACCCTGGAGGTCACGCGCGTGATCGACGGCATCGCCGGCCCCAACGGCCTGTGTTTTTCGCCGGATGAGACGAGACTCTATGTGGTTGAAGGACGCGCCAAGCCCAACAGGCTGATCTGGGCCTACGCGGTCAACGCCGATGGCACGCTGGGTGAGCGCACTCAGCACATCGAGGCAACCGCCCATGGCGCGTTGGACGGCATCAAATGCGACGAGGCCGGCAACCTTTGGTGCGGCTGGGGGAGCTCCGGATCACCGGAGGCAAGCCCTGAAGGCCTGGATGGCGTCCGAGTATTCAACCCTGAAGGCAAAGCGATTGGTCATATTCACTTACCGGAGCGCTGCGCCAATCTGTGCTTCGGTGGCACCCAGGGCAATCGCCTGTTCATGGCCAGCAGCCACGCAATCTATGCGCTGTATGTGAACGCCAGAGGTGCCACGTTCGCCTGATCGCACATGCCTCGTCGGATGCGCACGGGTAAGGCCTGGCTTCATCCCCAGGCTGCGGCTGTGCGGTTCACGGAGTGACCGCGGCGCGAGGACAGGCTCGGCGCGCTCTCAACCCACGGGGTGCACAGCTGTACGCTGCGGTTTTGCCTACTTGCTCATCACCAGAACGAACCCCACCACGATGCCGGCCAAGGCGATTAGCCAGCCGATGCGGTGGGCGCGGTTCTTTTCTGCTTGCCGGACGGGGTCTACGGGCTTTTTCTTCTTCACGATTCACCTGCCTCTGAACGCACTTCTGCCGGTTTGGCACTTACACCTTACGGCGCAGCGCGCCTTTTTAGGCTGGGCACGTCGAATTGTCCAGCGGATGCGTCATGAGCAAGTCAGCGGATAGTGAAGTCTTGGCGCTCAACCGAGCGGGCTTTGATCCGCTTCTGGCTGATCCTTTGAGTCGACATCCGGATCGGCGCCGTTCTCGCCCGAATCCGGCACATCTCCATACTCATCGTAATCCGGCGGGGTCAGGCCATCCTTGTGTGGGTCTTTTGGATCGATCATGGCGACAGTCCTCTGGCAGCAGCGAGTGATTAGTGACATCTCGTTGGAACGCATGGGATGGGCGCTCGTTCGCCAGGCCCTGCACTTCTCGATAGCTGGCCTGCGGCACCGCGGAGTAGTCGTCTCGGATACGAACGCCCCTGCACGAGTCGCGGCATCCGAGCCGACGAACTAACTACGTTCTGCTCCCGTCAGGGTTTCGATGATCCGGCATTCCTTGACCGAGGATTCGCTGCAGCCAGCCAGGCGCTGCAGTTCCGCTTCGAGCCGCTGCAGATCGGCGATGCGCTGGCGTACTTCGACCAGATGAGTGCGCACCAGGCGATCGACGTCGGTGCAGGCGTGCCCGGGCTGGTCGGCCAGCGCGACCAGCGTGCGGATTTCGTCGAGGGAAAAGCCCAGCTCCCTCCCGCGTTTGATAAACCGCAGCTGCTCCGCGTCCCGCTCGCCGAAGGTGCGATAGCCGGATTCGGTGCGCGACGGTGCCGCAAGCAGCCCGATGCGCTCGTAATAGCGGATGGTCTCCACGTTCACTGCCGTGGCCTTGCTGAGTTTGCCGATGGTAAGTGGCATCGCTTGACCCTGTAGTGGCTACAGGGTTTAGCGTAGCGCCATCGATAACTGGAGGCGATGCCATGGCGGGAAATTGTTGCAGCGGTGTTTGCGCCACTACGGCGGCACGTGGGCGATATCGGCGCATCCTCTGGATTGCGCTGCTAATCAATCTGGTCATGTTCGGCGTCGAGATCGGTGCGGGCGTGCGCTCCGGCTCGGTCTCACTGCTGGCCGACTCGCTGGACTTTTTCGGTGACGCAGCCAATTACGGCGTCAGCCTGTTCGTACTGGGACTCGGGGTAGTGATGCGGGCGCGGGCGTCGCTGGCCAAGGCGCTGACAATGGGCCTGTTCGGCATTTTCATTCTGGTGGTCGCGGTTGGCAATTTCGTCGATGGCAGCGTGCCGCACGCATCGACCATGGGGGTTGTCGGCGTGGTTGCGCTGCTGGCCAACCTTGCGGTGGCGGCCATGCTTTACGCCTACCGGGAAGGCGACAGCAACATGCGCAGCGTGTGGCTATGCAGCCGCAACGATGCGCTGGGCAACCTCGCCGTCATGCTGGCAGCGCTCGGCGTATTCGGCACCGGTGCCGGCTGGCCCGACCTGATCGTGGCGACGATCATGGCGTTGCTCTCGATCAGCGCGGCGGTGCAGATCACCCGCCAAGCCGTGGCAGAGCTGCGATCCGAACGGATGATGGTCAGCGATGTGGAACGACGCGCGTGACCGAAACGTCACGGGCGACTCGGCCTCTCGGCACAGGACTTGGATCGCTCACCGAGAAACGCGACCGGTGCCGTGCCGTCGGCATTCAGCTGGTAGATCTCGCGCGGCCTGCCCTGCTCGTCGAGCACCAGCAGGCCGATTCCCGAGCCATTCCACAGCCGCTCGCCGGACTGGCTGCGGTCCGGCACGCGGGGCACGACTTCCAGTCGGCGCCGTTTGGTCAGCCAGTTCAGTGGTGACCAGGGCGCGTAGAGCCATCGATTGAGGCGGTCGAACCAGTCCAGCAGGCGCCGTGGAAACTCGTTCTTCACGCCACTGCTGGTGATCTGCCATAGCTGCGGAGCCGTGTTGCGACCGCGAATGTGCACTTCATAAACGAAGGAGTAATGCACGTCGCCGGACAGCACCACGTAGTTACCCGGCGTTCGCGTATGGCGAAATATATTCATCATCACGTGGGCTGCGCCGCGATGGGCCATCCAGTTCTCCGCATCCACGAGCAATGGCTGGCCGGCCCAGCTGAATACTCGCTGCACAGCCTCGATCAGCTTGACGCCGAACATCGGTGCCGGCGAGACGATCAGCACCGACGGCTTGTCGAGAATGTTCTGCTGGAATTCGCTCAGCGCCTCCCAGTCCATCAGGCCGGACGGGCGACTGAGGTTGCGCTCGCTACGCCAGCGCCGGGTGCGGGTGTCCAGCACGACCAATGGCGGATCGGTGGGCAGCTCGTAGCCCCAACCGTCGAGTTTGAATAGCGTGTCGATCAGGGCATTCTGCGCAGGACAATCCAGCCAGCTGTCACTCGCTGTCGCCAGCAGCTCACGGACCGGCGCCAGCAGCTTCGCGAACCGCTCCGGCTCGTTGCCCCAGGCCTGGCACAGCAGGTAGGCGAGCAGCGCATTGCCGATGATGCGCCGCGATAGCGGATGGCCGTAGGCGGTCTCTTCCCAGCGCGCGGAGAGGTTCCAGTCGTCGGTGATGTCATGGTCGTCGAAGATCATCAACGATGGCACATGGGCCAAGGCGCGGGCGACCCTCGGCAACCCATGGATGAAGCCTTGCAGACAGCTTTCTTCGCAGCGATAGCGCTCGGCATGGGCAGGTTCGAGCGCGGGTATTTGCGGAGCAATCAGCGACCAGGGTGTAGGCGACCAGACGAGCAAATACATCGCCATGACTTCGCCCAGGCTGATCAGATGGTTCTGCCCGTTGGCGGTGGTGAACACCGGCTTTTCCACGCCGCCGAAGAAGCGCTCGCGCAGCGCCTCGTTTGACTTGAATGCGGGCAACAGCTGCTCGCGACGGTAATAGCTGGCCGGATGCGTCATCAGCTCATCGCTGTCGCTTACCACCGCGCCTTCGAGCTGTTCACCATAGAGCCCGAGCCGGCGCACCAATGCGTGGATCGCCACCAGCATCGGCCCCGCGACATCATCGGCATAGACCTGATCGCCCGTCATCAACAGCACGGCCGGGCGCTCGTCCGGACTGTCCAGTGCACCACCCAACAGTTCGTCGACGCACAGCAGGCCATCTGCCGCGGCGTGGTGCGGCTTGCGGCAGGAACCATGCAGCACACGATCGAGCCGCGACTTGATGACAAAGCTTGGCTGCGCCGCGCCGTGGTAAAGCAGATGCGGCGCCCACTCGGCGATGCCCTGCTCAACCGAACCGTCGTGGATGCGCAGGTCATATTCGATCAGGCAATCAGTGGGCAGCGGTGCGCCAGGCACGAACTCGATCAGGTGCAATACCGCGTGCTTGCCGATCGCCAGGCGCTGGCAGCTCAGCTCACCGAGCGAAACGCGTTGTTGCAGTCCGAACGCCGGGCTTTCGAGAACCAACGACAGCTCGAGCGGCCGCGAGCCAACCAGCCAGAAGGCCAGGCAATCAGGCTCGATACGGCGCAATAGCGGGCCCGCCAAAACGGCGGGCAGGTGATCGGGGATGGAGAAGTCGGTCAAGGGCAACCCTGATGGCGGGAACAGGTTTGTCTGACAGCACAGTCGCCCCGATCGCTCCTTGTTCGGGGCAGAGCGTGCATCGCCAAGCTAACCGGGCGAGCGTCGGTTCAGGGTGCGCCGAACATCGCCGTCCAGTAGATGGCCGCGTCGCTCTGCGGATCGACCGCATAGGCGCCGCCGAACTCGCTGAACTGCGGGTTCATCAGGTTCGCGCAATGCCCAGGGCTGGCCAGCCAGCCGTCCAACACCTTGCGGGCGGTCGGCAGTGCCGCAGCGATGTTTTCGCCGACCTGCCTGCCGGTGTAGCCAGCCAGCTCGGCGCGGTCGCCTGGCGTGCGGCCGTCTTCGCTCAGATGACTGAAGAAGTTGCCGTTGGCCATGGCCCGGCTGTGGGCTTCGGCGGTGCTGCCCAGCGTCTCGTTCCAGCCGAGCGGCCCGGCAGCAGCGAAGTCCTGGTTGCCACAACGGCGGGCGGAAGCACGAGCCGTGTTGATCTGCTCCAGCAGCTTCTGCCCTTCGGCCTGCCAGTCGCCCAGACGACCGTCGAGCAGCGGTCGCGCCACCACGATGCGCCAGTCACGCCCCAGGCGACTTACACCAATATCGGCGAACTGCGGATCGAGTATCACCCGGCAGAAGCTCTCACGCAGCGCCTGCATCGCAGCCTGCGCATCCCGCGGGCCGGACAGGGTAATCGCCTGCACGGTCACCATCGGATAGCCCGCGCGGGACAGCGCCTGCTGCAAGTCGCCAGCCCCCTCGTCGACCGGCAGGTTCAAGCGGGCATCGGCCGTCAGCGGCGGCAGCTCTTCGCTCGCCTTGTTGCCGCAGCGCTGCACTTCGCCACGGTAGGCGTTGATCGATTCGATCAGGCGGGCCTCCTCGGCGGCAGCGATGCCAGCAACGAACAACGTTGCGATCAGCAGAGCGGATGACAGAACACGCATGACAGTTCTCCAGCGAAATCCCTGACGGAACGAAGCGCACCCGGCGCAAAAAGAAGCGCCATGGTGCGCGAGGCTGCCGCACTTGTCATCAGCGGGCCAGCATGTAGCCACTGGCTGTGCGCGTTGCGCAGGCTTGGCTATGATCGAAAGCCATGAACAGTCAGCCGCCGCTCCGCCCATCCTGCCCGCCCGGCACCTGTACCTGCCGGCGCGACGAGTTGCTGGAAACACCCGGCGCCGACGTGCGCATCCTATGGTTGACCCGTCACGAGGAACGCCGCCTGCTCGAACGCCTGGAAAACGTGCAGAGCCTGGACGATCTCGAACGCCTGCAGCAACGCATGTACGACCAGCTCAGCATCCGCATGACCGTCGCACCAGGCCACAACGAGGTGCGCAGCATGCGCGGCATCGCCATCGAATTCGCCGAGCAACCGGGCCTGTGCCGCAAAACCCGCCCCGCCATCGCCGCAGCCGTTCGACGCGGCCTGGACAGGCACCCGGAGATCGCCTGGCGCCTGCTCGATGCGCACGATTTGCTGGGCGGCGCGTGACGTATCCGGCTCGACCGCCCTGCGCACATGTCCACCCGCCGAGCCCATCCGCTGACCAGCCGTCCTGCGCAACTCGCCACTGGCCTGATACAGCCGTTGCGTAACCTCTGTCCTGGCCGGGGCCGGGTCAACCACCAACAATAAAACCCGCATTGCTGTATGGTGAATCGAATGCTGCGACAGCATCCTTCCTGCAAGCGGCTCGGCCCATATGCCCTGCTGCTTTCATGGCTCGCCGATTCTTGACGCCTCTGCTGACCGCCCTGCGGATTGGTGAAATGACGAGGTCGTACGGCGATTTGGCAGAAACCGGCAATCGGTTTCCTGTTGTTCCGAAAGCTTGCCGCCGTGGTTCCTCCCGACAGGAGCCGGCGCACTAACGCCTGTTCCCCTATTTCCGCTAGTCGGACAGGCGCTCATGACCTCAGTTTTCCGTCACATCCTCGGACGCCAGCAGCGTTCGCCCGTATGGAGCGATCTCGCCCCAGTTCGCGATGAGCTGTTCGGCCCCGAGCGGCTCGAGCATCACGCGCGCAGCCTCGCTGCCGCCCAGCCGGTCACTACCCGCCCACCGGCTGTGCTATCCCTGCACGCGCGCTTGAACGATAACGCCACGGTGTTGCTGGCAGCCTACCGCGCCAGTGCCGCCGAGTTGGAGAGTGGCCGCAGCGTGGTACCTGCCGCGGAGTGGTTGCTGGATAACTATCATCTGGTCGAAGCGCAGATCCGCGAGATTCGCGACGACCTGCCACCGGGCTTCTACCGTCAGTTGCCAAAGCTGGCGGAGGGGCCGTTCATTGGCTACCCGCGAGTATTCGGCCTGGCCTGGGCTTTCGTCGCCCACACCGATAGCCATTTCGACCCCGAAACGCTGCGGCGCTTTATCAACGCGTACCAGCAAGTACAGCCGCTGACGATCGGCGAGCTATGGGCCGTCGCCATTACGCTGCGCATCGTCCTGATCGAGAACCTGCGCCGCCTGAGCGACCAGATTTCCGATGGCCGCGCAACCCGCGCTACCGCTGATGCACTGGCCAATCGACTGCTCTCGGCCGTCTCCGCGAAAAAGGCGCTGGACGATGAAATCGCCGCACGTGGCAGCGAGACAATGTCGGTAGTCTTCGCCGCGGAACTGGCCAAGCGCCTGCGCGATCAGGACCCGCGAACCACACCTGCGCTGGGCTGGCTGGAAGAGGAACTCGGTCGCCAGGGCAGCACCATCGACGAGGTGGTGCAGCACTCGCAACAACGCCAGGGCGCGTCCAACGTCAGCGTGCGTAACGTCATCACCAGCATGCGGCTGATCTCCGATATCGACTGGACCGAGCTGTTCGAAAACATCAGCCTCGTTGATGAGCGGCTGCGCGGCGCAAGCGCCTTCGCCACCATGGACTTCCCCACACGCAACCTCTATCGCAGCGCCATCGAGCAACTGGCGCGTGGCTCGACCGCTACGGAACTGGAAGTGGCCGGCGCAGCGCTCGCTGCTGCTGCCGCAGCACCAAGCAGCGATCTCGCTCAGGATGAGCGTGTGGGCGATCCGGGCTATCACCTGATCGGCGAAGGCCGCCTGGCTCTCGAACGCAGCATCGCGTTCAGCCCGCCGCTGGGGCTGCGCCTGAGCCGATTCCATATCCAGCTCGGCATCGTCGGCTATGTCGGATCGATTCTGCTGGTGACCGCGCTGCTGCTATCGATTGGCCTGCAGGCGTTAACCAGCGCTGGGGTCGGCGCCGGCTGGCTCGCACTGCTGGCCGTCGTGGCGTTTCTGCCGATTACCGATGTGGCGACCACGCTGGTCAACCGACTGATCACCTGGCGCTTCGGCGCCATGACCCTGCCTGGCCTGGACCTGACCGCCGGCGTGCCGCAGTCACTGCGTACCCTGGTCGCAGTGCCCACACTGCTGACCAACGAGGCGGACCTGCTGGAGCAGATCGAACGGATCGAAGTGCACCACCTGGCCGGAGCCGGGGGTGATCTCACCTTCGCGTTGCTCACCGATGGCCTGGATGCCGATGAGGAAACCTTGCCCGGCGATGCGCGCCTGCTCGAAGTCGCTGTTGCCGCCATTGCCAGTTTGAACGAGCGCTATGGCCCAGCGCCCGGCGGCAGCCGCTTCCTGATCCTGCACCGTCGGCGGCAATACAACCCCAGCGAAGGTTGCTGGATGGGCTGGGAGCGCAAGCGCGGCAAACTGCATGAGTTGAACCAGTTGCTGCGCGGCGCCACCGACACCAGCTACATCCCACTGGCTGGTTGCACACAGCAGGTGCCAGCCGATGTGCGTTATGTAATCACCCTGGACGCCGACACACGCCTACCGCGTGACGCCGCGATGCGCCTGATCGGCAAGATGGCGCATCCGCTCAACCGTCCGCGGTTCAGCGTGCCCGAGCAACGGGTGGTCAACGGTTACGCGATTCTCCAGCCACGGGTTACCCCTTCGCTGCCGGTCGGCCGGGAAGGCTCGTTCTATCAACGGGTGTTCTCCAGCCCGGGCGGCATGGACCCTTATGCGGCGGCTGTTTCCGATGTCTATCAGGATCTGTTTGGCGAAGGCTCGTATACCGGCAAGGGCATCTACGATATCGATGCCTTCGAGGCGGCACTCGCTGGTCGGGTCCCGGAAAACACCATGCTCAGCCACGACCTGTTCGAGGGTGTGTTCGCCCGCGCGGGACTGGCGACGGATGTCGAGGTGGTCGAGGAATTCCCCTCGCGCTACGACGTGTCGGGTAAGCGCCAGCACCGCTGGACCCGTGGCGACTGGCAGTTGCTGCCATGGATATTCGGTGCTCGCAGTGGCCCGCAGGCCCTGCCCGACATCGGTCGTTTCAAGATGCTCGACAACCTGCGACGCTCGCTGGTAGCGCCTCTCACACTGCTGGCCCTGGCGCTGTGCTGGCTGCTGCCACTACCCGCTGCACTGATTGGCACCGCACTCATCCTCGCCACGATGGCGATACCCGCTTTACTGCCGATCTGCTTCACTCTGCTACCCGCCCGCAGTGGTATCTGCGCGCAAAGCCATCTGCGAAGACTGCGCGATGACCTGCGCCTGGCCGCCTCGCAAACCGCGCTGAACCTGGCATTTCTGCCGGACCAGGCCTGGCGCATGCTCGACGCCATTGCCCGCACGCTTTCACGGCTGTCAGCCCGGCGCAATCTGCTGGAGTGGACCACCGCAGCCCAGTCGGCCATCAGCCCGCGCTTGAAGCTAAGCGGTTTCTATCGCGGCATGGCTGGCGGCACGCTACTCGGTGTTGGCTCAACCCTATTCATTCTGGTGACTGCCCCGGCTTCGTGGCCCATCGTGTTGCCCTTCGCTCTGCTCTGGCTCGGCGCACCCGCTCTGGCCTTGTGGGCCAGCCGCTCGCCGCGCGTCGCCCGCAGTCAGACGCTCGCCGAACCAGACGCGCAGGAACTGCGCCTGATCGCACGACGCACCTGGCGCTTCTTCGAAACCTTCGTCACGCCGGCCGACAACATGCTGCCGCCGGATAATTTCCAGGAAGACCCCAAGCCGGTCGTTGCGCGTCGCACCTCGCCCACCAATATGGGCCTTTACCTGCTCTCAGCCGTCACTGCACGTGACTTCGGTTGGGCCGGCACCCTGCAAACCATCGAGCGCCTGGAGGCGACGCTGGAGAGCATGAGCCACCTGCAGCTTCATCGCGGGCACTTCTTCAACTGGTACGCCACCGAGGACATGCGAGCGCTGGAGCCGGCTTATGTGTCAGCGGTGGATAGCGGCAACCTTGCCGGCCACCTGATCGCCATCGCCAACGCCTGTGAAGAATGGCTCGACGCGCCCACTGCACCGAACGCCCGTGCGGGTCTGCATGACACCCTGGCCCTGATTCGCCAGGCCATCGCGGCGCTGCCGACAGCCAGTGGCGAGCGTGGCCGTCCGCTATGCGAGCTGCTCGATGAAATCGCTACGCAACTTGGCGAAGAGCAAGCGCTCGATACGCTGTCGGCGACGCTGCACCAGCTGGCCGAAAAAGCCACACGCCTGAGCCTGGAAATCTGCCCGCCGAGCGCTTACGACGAGTCGGCTGACCTGCGCTTCTGGATCGATGCGCTGGGCCACACCCTGGCCGAACACGCCCGTGACCGTCAGCTGCACGGTGAGGCGCTAAACGACACACAAGCGCGCCTGCGTGAGCTGGCGCGAACGACCAGGCAAATGGCGCTGGAAATGGATTTCGCCTTCCTGCTCGATCCCGAGCGCAAGTTGCTGTCGATTGGCTACGGGTTGGCCGAAAACAGCCTCGATCCGAGCTGCTACGACTTGCTGGCATCCGAGGCACGACTGGCCAGCCTGTTCGCCATTGCCAAGGGTGACGTGACCACCCGCCACTGGTTCCGTCTGGGGCGCACCGCAACGCCGCTGGGTAACGGCTCGGCACTGATCTCATGGTCAGGCTCGATGTTCGAATACCTGATGCCCTCACTGGTCATGCGTGCACCGGCGGGCAGTCTGCTGGAGCAGACCAACAGCCTGGTGGTGCAGCGTCAGCAGGGCTACGGCAACGACCGCAACGTCCCATGGGGCGTATCCGAGTCGGCCTACCACGCCCGCGACATGGAATTCACTTACCAATACTCCAACTTCGGCGTGCCGGGCCTCGGTCTAAAGCGTGGCCTGGCGGAAAACCTGGTCATTGCGCCCTATGCCACCGGCCTTGCAACCATGATCGATGCACCTGGCGCGCAAGCCAATTTCCGCCGCCTGGCGCAGATGGGTGCGGTCGGCCGCTACGGCTTTTACGAGGCCCTGGACTTCACCCCGGCGCGGCTGCCGGACGGCCAGACCTTCGTCATCGTGCGCAACTACATGGCCCACCACCAGGGCATGACCATCGTCGCCATCGCCAACACCCTGCAGGACGGACAGATGCGCGCGCGCTTCCATCGCGAGCCGATGATCCAGGCCTGCGAACTGCTGCTGCAAGAACGCATGCCGCGTGACGTGGCCATCGCCCATCCACGTGCCGAAGAGGTGAAGATTCGCGCGGTCGAGGGCGGCGGTGACCCGCAAGCCCTGCGCCGCCTCAATGCCTGCGCGGCCGGCGCTGCGCCGGTCACTCACCTGCTCAGCAATGGGCGCTACGCGGTGATGCTCACCGCTGCGGGAGCTGGCTATAGCCGCTGGCGCGATATAGCGGTTACCCGCTGGCGCGAAGATGCCAGCCGTGACGACTACGGGTCGTTCATCTTTCTGCGTGATACCGCCGACGGTCGAGTCTGGCCGGCTGGCGGCCAGCCCATCGGCAGCGATGCCCTGAGCCATGAAGTGATCTTTGCCGAGGATCGCGCCGAGTTCATTCGTCACGATCTGGACCTGACCACCACCCTCGATGTCCTGGTGTCGGGTGAGGATGACGGCGAAGTGCGCCGCGTGTCGCTGGTCAACAGCGGCTCCGGTGTCCGTGAAATAGAGCTGACCACCTACAGCGAAGTGGTGCTCACCACCCCGTCCACCGACAACGCGCATCCGGCATTCGCCAAGCTGTTCGTGGTCACTGAATATCTGCCCGAATTCGGCGCACTGCTCGCCACCCGCCGCCTACGCAGCGAGGGCGAGCGCCCAATATGGGCGGCACACTTTGCCGTTGCCGAAGGCGAGGTCGTGGCCGACCCGCAGTATGAAACCGATCGCGCCCGCTTCATCGGCCAACGGCCGAGCGTTGCCACCGCCGCGGTCATCGCCGAAGGACGAGCGTTGTCGAATACGGTCGGCACGGTGCTCGACCCGATCTTTGCGCTCAAGTATCGGGTCAAGGTCGCGCCTGGCAAGGTCGCACGTGTGGCGTTCTGGACGTTCGTCGCTGGCTCGCGAGACGAGCTGCTCAATCTGATCGAGAAGCACCACGACCGCAGCGCCTACGACCGCGCCAAGACTCTGGCCTGGACTCAAGCTCAGGTGCAGCTGCGACACCTTGATATAAAGCCTGCCGAAGCCGCCGACTTCCAGCGCCTCGCCGCACCCATCCTCTATGCCGACCCGCACTTCCGCGCGCCATCGGCGGCGATCATCGAGGGCGCCGGTGCCCAGTCCGGCCTGTGGCCGCATTCGATATCCGGCGATCTGCCCATCGTGCTGCTGCGCATCGACGACATTCAGGACATCGCCCAGGTGCGCCAGCTACTACGCGCCCATGAGTACTGGCGCATGAAGCGCCTGGCGGTGGATTTGGTGATTCTCAACGAGCACGCCAGTTCCTATCTTCAGGACCTGCAGATCGCCATCGAAACCGCGGTACGCAGCAGCCAGTCGCGTCCGCGCTTCGGCGCCGAACTTGCCCATGGTTCCGTGTACATGCTGCGCGCTGATTTGTTGAGCACCGAGGCACGCGCGCTGCTACGCAGTGTCGCCCGGGTTTCACTGATCGCCCGCCGCGGAGCAATCGCCAATCAGCTGGCCAACCAGTTGCACCCGAGCGATGCCGTGGCGGCGCATTTCGATGCCCCACCATCACGGCAGGTCGTTTCGGCACCGTCCGTTTTCGGCCGAGAACTGGCGCAGAGCCTGGAGTTCTTCAACGGCCTGGGTGGCTTCGACAAAGACGGCCACGAGTACGTCACCCTGCTGGAAGCGGGCGCAAGCACTCCCGCCCCCTGGATCAACGTGATCGCCAATCCGAAGTTCGGTTTTCAGGTATCGGCTCAGGGCAGCGGATACACCTGGGCTGAAAACAGTCGGGAGAATCAGATCACGCCCTGGTCCAACGACCCGGTCACCGATCCCTGCGGCGAAGCTTTCTACATCAATGATGTGGACAGCGGTGCGCTGTTCAGCCCCACCGCGCAACCCATTCGCGATAGTGGCCTCTATGTCGCACGCCATGGGCACGGCTACAGCCGCTTCGAGCATCAGGCCGATGGCATCGCCATGGATCTGCTCGAATACGTGCCGCTAGCCGATCCGATCAAGATATCCCGCCTGACGTTGCGCAATCTGTCAGCCATGCCACGCAGGCTATCGGTCAGCCGTTACAGCGAATGGGTGCTCGGTGTGTCACGAAGCGCCTCCGCGCCCTTCGTCATCACCGAACGCGACGACAGCAGCGGCTTGTTGATGGCTCGCAATCCCTGGAGCAGCGCATTTCCCGGACGCGTGTCCTTCGCCGACCTCGCTGGGCGGCAAACGGCATGGACGGCTGATCGCTGCGAGTTCCTTGGCCGCAACAGTGGTCCCGCCACGCCTGCGGCGCTGCACGCCGGCAGCCCGCTGTCCGGCAGGGTCGGCGCGGGCATGGACCCTTGCGCAGCATTGCAGTGCATGGTCGAGCTGGCCCCAGGAGAGAGTGTCGAGATCGTAGCTTTCCTCGGCCAATGCGCTTCGGCCGATGAAGCGCGCGCGCTGGTCGAGCGCTATCGCCAGGCAGATCTCGACGCGGTGCTGCAAGAAGTCACGGACCACTGGCGCCGCGCCCTCGGCTCGGTGCAAGTGAAAACACCAGACCGGGCAATGGACATCATGCTTAACGGCTGGCTGCTGTATCAGACCCTCGCCTGCCGCATCTGGGCGCGCTCGGCCTTCTACCAGGCCAGTGGTGCCTATGGCTTCCGCGACCAGTTGCAGGACGGCATGGCGCTGACTTTTTCCCAGCCAGAGGCCACCCGCAGCCATATCCTGCGTGCAGCCAGCCGCCAGTTCCCTGAAGGCGACGTGCAGCACTGGTGGCTGCCGCACTCCGGTCAGGGGGTACGTACGCGAATCTCCGACGACCGTGTCTGGCTGTCGTTCGCCACGGCGACCTATATCCAGGTGTCCGGTGACGCTGCGATCCTCGATGAGCCAGTGACCTTCCTCGAAGGGCCCCTGCTCAAGCCCGGCGAACACGACGCCTTCTTCCAGCCGATGATGGCCGGCGACACTGCGCCGCTGTTCGAGCATTGCGCACGCGGGCTCGATCAATGCCTGGAACTGACCGGAGAAATGGGTTTCCCGCTGATCGGTGGCGGCGATTGGAACGATGGCATGAACCGCGTAGGCGAAGAAGGCAAGGGAGAGAGTGTCTGGCTCGCCTGGTTGCTTTTGCGCACTATCGAACTGTTCGCGCCGCTGGCAGACCAGCGAGGCACGGTGGCTGACGCCCAGCGCGCCGAACGCTGGCGTGAACACGCCTTGGCGCTCACCGATTCGCTTGAAGAAAAGGCCTGGGATGGCGAATGGTATCGCCGCGCGACCTTCGACGACGGCACCTGGCTCGGTTCCAAGGATAGCGACGAGTGCCGCATCGATTCGATCGCCCAGTCGTGGGCGGTGTTGTCTGGTGCGGCCGAACCGGCTCGTGCGAGCCAGGCGATGGCTTCGGTCAAGCATCACCTGATCCGCGAACACGACGGTTTGGCTCTGCTGTTCACCCCACCGTTCGACAAGACGGAAAAGGAACCGGGCTACATCAAGGGTTATCCGCCGGGCCTGCGCGAAAACGGCGGGCAGTACAGCCACGCAGCGATGTGGGCCATGCTCGCCTTTGCCAAGCTGGGCGACGGTGATGCAGCGTGCCGGATGTTCAAGTTGCTGAACCCGATCAACCACTCACTGACGCCCGAGCAGAGCAAGCGCTACAAGGTCGAGCCTTACGTTGTGGCGGCGGATGTCTACGGTGTCGCACCACATAACGGCCGCGGCGGCTGGACCTGGTACACCGGCGCTGCTGGCTGGATGTACCGGGCGGGCGTCGAGGGCATCCTCGGGATACGGCGGGAAGGTAACTGGCTGTTCATCGACCCCTGCATCAGCAGTGAATGGCCGGTGTTCGAGGCCAACATCACCCTGGGCGAAACCCGCTATGCCATCCGCGTGGAAAACCCCGCGCAGGCCAATCGCGGCATCAAGCATGCGCGGTTGAATGACAACACCCTCGAATGCGATGACGAATGCGTACGGCTTGCGCTGGATGGGGGGCAGCATCGGCTGCTGCTGACACTCTGAGCATCGTGTAGCCGGGTCGATCCACGCTGCAGCGCAGCAACGGCCAGGACGCTCCCGCGTCCTGGCCTCGCGACGAGCAGGTGCGTGGCCTTTGACCCTCGTCATTCTTTTCGAATGAAGGCTACAAGAAACTCGCGATGCAGCCGATAGGGACTTGCGGCCAGTGGGGCCGTTTCAGTCAACACATAAGGAAAAAGCATGTTTAACAAACTGACGATGAGCGCGGTAGCGTTGGGCTTGGCTCTGCTGTCCGGTTGCGCCTCGGTGCCTATGGAGTCAGCGGACAAGGATCAAGCCCTGAAGTCGTTCTCGGCACCGCCGCAGGACCAGGCTGGTCTGTATATCTTCCGCGATTCTTCCCTTGGTGCGGCAGTGAAGAAGACCATCAAGATCGACGATGAAGTGATTGGCGAGACCGCTGCCAAAACCTACTTCTATCGGCTCGTCAGCCCTGGTCCGCATGTACTCGCGACCGAATCCGAATTCGGCGACAACCTCCTTGAGCTGAACGCTCAGGCGGGCAAGAACCACTACGTCCGCCAGTCGATCAAGATGGGCGTTTTCGTCGGTGGTGCCAAGCTGACAGAAGTATCGGAAAGCGAAGGTCAAAAAGGCGTACGTAACACCAAGCTGGCACGTTGATCCAGCTGTCGAGGTGGGACATGCCCCACCTCGACCACCTTTGCCAGTAACCAACAGCCACACGCCCACACGTCCAGCGACCAATCCCAAACCACCTACAAGCCATTACAATGCGCGACTTCGTTTCAAACCGGTCCGCACTCATGTCCTTGCCCCAACACCACCTCGAACTGCTCTCCCCTGCTCGGGACACGTCCATCGCCCGTGAAGCCATCCTGCATGGCGCCGATGCGGTGTACATCGGCGGGCCGAGTTTCGGTGCGCGGCACAACGCCGAGAACAGCGTGGCGGACATAGCCGAGCTGGTGAAATTCGCTCACCTGTTCCATGCGCGGGTTTTCGTCACCATCAACACCATTCTTCATGATGACGAGCTGGAAGCCGCACGCGCGCTGATCTGGCAACTCCATGAGATCGGCGTCGATGCACTGATCGTGCAGGACATGGGCGTGATGGAAATGGACATCCCGCCGATCGAACTGCACGCCAGCACCCAGACCGATATCCGCACGCTGGAGCGCGCCAAATTCCTCGATAAGGCCGGCTTTTCTCAGCTGGTATTGGCTCGCGAATTGAACCTGCAGGAAATCCGTGCGATCAGCGATGCGACCGATGCCGCCATCGAGTTCTTCATCCACGGCGCGCTGTGCGTGGCGTTCTCCGGTCAATGCAACATTTCCCACGCGCAAAATGGCCGCAGCGCCAACCGTGGCGACTGCTCCCAGGCGTGCCGTCTGCCCTACACACTCAAGGACGACCAGGGCCGCGTGGTCGCTTTCGACAAGCACCTGCTATCGATGAAGGACAACAACCAGAGCGCCAACCTGCGTGCGCTGGTCGATTCCGGCGTGCGCTCGTTCAAGATCGAAGGCCGCTACAAGGATGTGAGCTACGTGAAGAACATCACCGCTTACTACCGTCAGCGCCTCGACGAAATCCTCGAAGACCGCCCTGATCTAGCCCGCGCCTCCAGCGGCCGCACCGATCACTTCTTCGTGCCGGACCCGGACAAGACCTTCCACCGCGGCAGCACCGACTACTTCGTCACCGATCGTAAGATCGACATCGGCGCCTTCGACTCGCCGACCTTTACCGGCCTTGCGGTGGGTGAAGTGCTAAAGGTCGGCAAGCACGACCTCACCGTGCAAACCCGCGAGCCGCTGTCCAATGGTGATGGCCTCAATGTGCTGATCAAACGCGAGGTGGTGGGCTTTCGCGCCAGTGTGGTCGAACAGTTGAAGCAGTTCGAGGAAGACGGCCAGTCGCGCTACGAGTACCGCGTCGAGCCCAACGAAATGCCCGCGGCGATGCGCCAGGTGCGTCCCAACCACCCGCTCAACCGCAACCTGGATCACAACTGGCAGAACGCGCTACTCAAGACATCCGCCGAGCGCCGCATCGGTGTGCGCTGGCTGGCCAAACTGCGCGCCGACGAACTGGAGCTGCACGTCACCAGCGAAGAAGGCGCCTATGCCAGCGTGTCGCTGGCCGGCCCCTTTGGCGAAGCGAAAAAACCCGAACAAGTGCCCGGACAGATCGCCGATCTGCTAAGCCAGCTGGGCACCACGATCTACCACGCCGAAGAAGTGGACGTGGACGCGCCGCAGGCGTTCTTTATCCCCAACTCGCAACTCAAAGCCTTGCGCCGTGAAGCAATCGAGGCACTGAGCGAAGCACGCGAAGCGATCCGCCCATTGGGCAGCCGCAAGGCGGTCAGCGTACCACCACCGGTGTATCCCGAAGCGCATCTCTCCTTCCTTGCCAACGTCTACAACGAGAAAGCCCGCGCCTTCTATCACCGCTACGGCGTGCAGCTCATCGATGCGGCGTACGAGGCCCACCAGGAAACCGGCGAAGTACCGGTGATGATCACCAAGCACTGCCTGCGTTTCTCCTTCAACCTGTGCCCGAAACAGGCCAAGGGCGTCACGGGCGTACGCACCAAGGTTGCGCCGATGCAGCTGGTGCACGGCGATGAAGTGCTTACGCTCAAATTCGACTGCAAGCCCTGCGAGATGCACGTGATCGGCAAGATCAAGGGCAACATCCTCAACCTGCCACAGCCGGGCAGCGCCGGCAGCGTGGTCGGACACATCACGCCAGCGGACCTGATGAAGACCATCCGCAGCAAGCCACACGCCTGAATTCCACACATCAGAAGGCGCAGCCGTGACTCTACTCGCGACATGGGCGCAGATCCGCTCGCTCTATCGGGACTGCCATCCCAGCGTGTTCAAGGCGAGCTTCATGCGCGGCGGACTGCGTATGGTCTGGCCCTCCTGGGCACTGACGGGCGCCGTCGGCATATTGCTGGTCGGGACCTGGTTCAATAGCCAGTCACCTTTGCAGGGGTTGGCTGCCATGGCCGGCGCAACGCTAGCGCTGTTTGGCATGCTACTGGCCCGGGAACGCTATTGCGCCTGGCACTTCCGCGACATTTATGCGACTGAATCGCTGCATTGCTACAGCTTTCTGCGTCGCGAAGAGCTGCTTCGCTACGCGTTGTTTCGCAACGCCTTACTCGAGCGCGGGTTCAGCGCAGTGGATATCCACGAGCTCGCACGCATCGCCGAGATTGCAAACCCACCGCCGCAAGAACGCTGGGTCTCGCAGAACCTGGTGATCGTCATGCTGGTTTCGGCGATCGTCAGCCTTTCGACAGACGTCATCAAGTTGACCGATACCTGGATTGCCGGCAAGGGCATCGTCTTCGTGCTGGCATTAGCGCTGGTCACATACCTGGTCTGTTCCGTGTTGGATGGTATCCGCAGCAACCAGTACCGCGACCGCGTCATACGCCGCTGCCTTGAGCGTGCAGCATTGGATATTGCGCGCACCCAACGCAGCGAGTCTGGTATCGACGATACCGCCGCGCAGGAAGAATCGGCGGCGGCATCGACAACGCAGGCGACGCAGTCATTTCCCCCCGAGCGCGGCGCTGAGCTCAGAACGTGACGCTGGCACTCAACCGTGCGGTTCTCGGCTCGCCTACATTGATATGCAGTTCGCTGCCTGTGCTCGAGGGGCAATACTGCTTGTCGAACAGGTTGTCGACGTTGAGCTGCAGTCGGGTTTTCTGACCGAGCACGGCGTGCTCCCAGCGCAGGAAGCATCAGCCACCGTATAGCTGCTCATCCAGTAGTTATTGGCGTTGTTCCCAGCACGCTCACCCACATAGCGCGCACCGCCACCGGGGCAACACACGATCAGATTACGGAAATAGCGCGCGCGTCAGTTGCAGCCCGCTACACCGCCGTTGTGCTGGCCGGACGCGTGAATCGATAGGTCGCGATGCCACACAACAGCAAGCCAGCCAATGCGAGCAAGCCGGCGGCCATGCCGATTGCACTGAGTCCCAGATGGCTGATGACAAGGCTGCCGAGCAAAGCGCCACTGCCAATCCCGATGTTGTAGATACCGGAAAACATGGCCATGGCGACGTCGGTCGCGTCCGAGGCCAGATTCAGCACCTTCGACTGCAATGTCAGGCCGAAGCACATCCCCGCGATGCCCCATATCACCACCACGACCCCGAGCAGCGAGCTATCGCGCGATGCGGGCAGCAACAGCAGCAAACACATCGCCATAGCCGAGATCGCCGTGATCAGAAAACCCCTTGGATGACGTGCGCTGTAACGGCTGAACAGCAACGAGCCGAGAATGCCGGCACCACCGAACAGCAACAACAGGACCGTCGTCATGTCGCCACTCAGGTGAGCGACGGTTTGCGCAAAAGGCTCGATGTAGGTGTAAGCGGTGAACTGTGCGGTGATAACCAGTGCGGTCAGCACATAGGCGGCCACCAGCGCCGGGCGCTTGAACAGCACCGGCAGGCTGCGTAATGAGCCGGAGTTCTGGCTTGGTAGCGAGGGCAGGGTCCGCGCCAGAACAAGCACCACCAGTGCGGCGATCACACCGATGGCCAGAAACGTCGTGCGCCAGCCCAGCGCCTCGCCCACCACGCGCCCTAGCGGAATGCCCAGCACCATTGCCAGCGCGCTGCCGGTCGCCAGCAGGCCCAGCGCCTGAGCCTGCTTGCCTGCGGGCGCGACTCGCACCGCCAGCGATGCGGTAATCGACCAGAACACCGCATGCGCGAGCGCGATGCCGATCCGGCTGAGCATCAGCATGCCGTAGCTCGACGCCACGCTCGATACCAGATGACTGCCGATAAACACTACGAAGACGACGATCAACAGCGTGCGACGTTCGAAATTGCGCGTCAGCAGCATCATCGGCAGCGACATCAGCGCAACGACCCAGGCGTATATGGTCAGCATCAGGCCAACCTGGGAGGGCGGCATGTCGAACGATCCACCGATATCGCTGAGCAATGCTACCGGCACGAACTCGGTGGTGTTGAAGATAAAGGCGGCCAGCGCGAGGGCGATCACGCTGAGCCAACTCCCGGCCGGGGAGCCTTGCGATTCGTTCATGTAGATGAGTCTGGTATTCGATTCACTCGATTTACGCCGTGTGCCTGGATGAAGCACAGCACTGCGCAACGAATGCAGGGTGTAAGGGCGACGATTCCTGCTTGGGCGCCATAACGCATGCGGCCCGCTAGCACGAAGCGAGCGGGATGCCAGCGGGAGCGATGGAAGTATTGAGCAGGGACAGTCGAAGCGGCGCGGATTCTACGCCCGCATTCGGCGGATGTCAGGTAGCTAACGTTATCTGCGACGAGTGGCTGCGAGGCCGATGGTAGCGCCGGTCGGCGGCCCAATCGGTCGCTGAAAATCGAACCGGCCATTTGGCTGCGTACCAGGAGTTGGCTAAGGGGTCGACTGCGGCAAACCACGCTGCGTAGGCGGGCCAGCGAGCTGGATTTGGTTATTCCTGCCACCGGTAACAGACCTCCGTTCGGCGTGCTGCCGAAACTTTCCAGACGAGCATCAGCCGTATCTACAGAACCCATTCACATGTCTGGAGAACCTATGGCTTACCCGAAGATACCTGCCCAGCAGCAGGATCGCTTGCCCGGTCGCGAAACTGAAATGCACCCGCAGGCCGAATTCATACGTGATAGCTACAAGGGCAGCGGCAAGCTAGCCGGCAAGGTGGCATTGATCAGTGGCGGCGACAGCGGCATCGGTCGCGCCGCGGCGGTGCATTTTGCCCGTGAAGGTGCGGACGTCGCCATCATGTACCTTGACGAGCACGAGGACGCCGAAAACGCCAAGCGCATGGTTGAAGGTGAAGGTAGGCGCTGCCTGCTGCTACCTGGCGATATCCGCGACAGCGCCCATTGCAACGATGCAGTAGAGCAAACCGTGAAAGCATTTGGCCGGCTGGATGTGCTGGTCAACAACGCCGGTCGCCAGGAAGTCCAGACACGTCTGGAGGACATCACCGACGAGCAGTGGGAGAAAACCTTCGCCACCAATATCCACGGTTATTTCTATCTCACACGAGCCGCCCTGCCCCATCTGAAGGCCGGCGCCTCGATCATCAATACCACCTCGATCAACTCCTTCATTGGCCACCCGCTGCTGGTCGACTACACATCGACCAAGGGCGCAATTGATGGCTTTACCCGAGCCCTGTCGCAGCAGTTGATCGAGCGCGAGATCCGCGTCAACCAGATCGCGCCTGGCCCGATCTGGACGCCCCTGCAGCCGCCTTCGCTCGGCAAGCACGATCCGCAGATGCTCGAAGACTTTGGCAGCCAGATGCCCATGGGGCGCTGCGGCCAGCCATCCGAACTAGGCCCGGCTTATGTCTACCTCGCCTGCGAAGACTCGTCATATGTCAGCGGCCAGACCATTCATATCAATGGCGGCAAGGTGGTCAACGGCTGACCTGCTATGAACCCGCAACCCAAGCCGCGCCGGACAGGCGCGGCCCTGGTGGTCAAGGCCGAACGGCGGTGACTTCGATCTCGACAAGCCAATCGGGATTGGCCAAGCCTGCAACCTGAAAAACAGACCGGGTCGGAAGATTGGGCTGGTCTTCGGTGCCGAAGAACTGTGTATAGCCCTTCATGAACCCCTCGAAATCCATCTTGCCGGCCTTGGCCGAGTCGCCGACCAGAAATACCTGCATCTTGATCACATCCTTCATTGCTAGATTCAGGCTCTTGAGCGTTGCCTCGATGCTCTGCAGCACACTGACTGTCTGCGCTTCGGTATCCCCGTCGCTTATCTTCGGCACAGCGCCACTAAGGTTGACCACGGTCGCGCTCGCGGGGATCTCTACCGCCAGCGAAATCGGGAAATCCGAATCGGGGATCTTGTGGCGAATTACGCCATCGGCTGCCTGGACATGGCTCACGAACAGAGCGGAGGACAGCAGCGTGGCGGCAGTTAGCAATTTACGGGTCATCGATTTCTCCTGGTTGATATTCGGGCTCTAGCGCAGGCTGATCTTGCGCACGTCCTCGACGCTGACGGCGTCGGGGAAGTTGTTGTCGAAGTGAGTACGGACATAATTCACCACCTCGGCGATCTGCTGATCACTGAGATAGTCCTTGAAGCTGGGCATACCGCCCTGGCCGTTCACCACCATGTAGATCGGGTAGGCCGCTGACGCGACGCGCGGATTGCCTTTGAGCGCAGGGTAGGCACCAGCTCCCATCGCGCCCTGTCCGCCTTCCATGTGACAGCCCTGGCAGATACCGTTGAACAGATCCTCCCCGGTTGTCTCCTCGAAGGTTTCGCCCTTGGAAAAAGGTGGCGGATTCGCCGCCGAAGCGGGAGCCGTCGCGACGGTCGCAGCCAGAAGGCTGATCGCTGCCACCAGGCCTGGGTTGAATATCGACATGATGCTTCTCCTCATGGCTCAGGCAGCTCGCTGCGTGGCGACGGCGTGGGTGTGAAGGCGCTTGATTGCATCGAGCGAGGACAGAATCGCCCCTTCCATCCACGCCGGGATGTAGGACGCATGCTCACCGGCCAGAACGATGCGGCCATCGATCTGGCACAGATTGCGGTAATGCTTCTCACGGCTGTCTTCGCTCCACATGCCGTAGCATCCCTGCGCCCAAGGCACGCGGTGCCAGCCAACGGCGATGCCGTTATCGAACTCATCGGGATATTGCGCGTGCAGCAGTGCGCCGTACTCGACGGCTTTTTTCACACGCTGTTCAGGAGACATAGCGGTGAATTCGTAGGCATTGGGGCCCCAGACATAGGCGCCCAGTAGCACTGCCTTGCCACTTTTCCCGTAGTCGGTGCTGGGATAGCTGATCTTCTCGATGGGGGTGTTGGTGTAGCTGATGCCACCGTAAATGTGCTCGTCTTCTTCCCAGAACCGACGATTGAACTGCAAGCCGATCTTTACGGAGGAGTCATAGGGCACGGCGCGGATCGCATCCTGCATGGATTGGCTGACGCTTACGGGGATCTGGCTCAGGATCGACAGCGGCAGTGTGCAAACGCACCAGTCGGCTTTGTCCTGCATCGTTTCGCCGCTGCCGTGGCTGTTCTTGTAGGTCACGGTAACGCCCTGCTCGTTCTGGTCGATGCGCGTGACCTTGGAACCGTAGCGAATCATCTCCCCCGTTTCACGCTCGAAGGCCTTGGCAATCATGTCCATGCCACCGACCGGCTGGAAGATGCTGCTCTGATACTCGTATTCCTGCCCGTCGATCAGTTTTTTCCACAGCCCAGAATCGATCAGCGCCTGCCGGTCGATAGGCTCCGATGGCTCGGCCAATGGCATCAACCCGCCCCCTGCATCGACTGCAAAGCCGCGGCGCAGGCTCGATTCCATATTTTTTCGGTAATTGCCGTCGTGGTCGAGCGCACCCCACGCGCGCAGCGACTCGAATAGCTTCTCGCGATCTTCCACGGTCAGGCTCTGGTCCAACGCGCCCTGATTGACAGCCTTGCCCAACAGCTCAGCGACATGTCCCTGAAAATCGGCCTGCACTTCGCGGTGACGCTTCGGCTTGCCGCCGAAGGCGTCGGTGGAGTGCACCAGCGCGTTGTAATTGACCTGAATGAAGGGTTCGAGCTTCACCCCGAAACGCTTGCAGTAAGCCAGAACAGCATGATGGTGATAAGGAATGCGCCAGGGACCGGGATTTAGGTAGTTGCCTTCATCGAAACGGCATTCCTGGGTCGCACCACCCAGCTCGGTGTAACGGTCGCCTCCGCGCAGGGACCAGCAGCGCCCGCCAGCCTTGGCGTTGTACTCAAGCACCTTGACCTTGTAGCCGGCACGGCGAAGCTCGTAAGCCGCCGTCATTCCAGCGAGTCCGGCGCCCAGCACAAGTACAGACGCGCCCTTTGGTGCGCCGCTGAGGGCGAACTGCTCGTTGTGATGGGTTTCGGCGGCAAAGCCAAGCGAGGTCATTGCCTGGTACATGGTAGCCGCACCTGCCGTCTTGCCAATCCACTGCAAAAGTGTACGTCTGCTTACAGCGTAACTTTCCACGATGTTAAATCCTTGAAATCTGCATAACTAAGCGTGCCGACTGTTGATCAAACAGCAGGGGGATGGAAGCGGATCTCACTTCCGGTTTACCTAGGCAATTCGTACTTAGCAATCAGCGCGCCAGAAGCTCTGGAACGGGCATTTCAAGACCAACGAAGCAACTATCCAATTACACCAAAACGAAATAACGATGGAAATTAACGGAACAGTTCGAATTGTACCGGCACAGTTAAAAAGTGTTTTCAGTGCAACTATTAGTGCCACGCAAGCAAGTGGTGCATTCCACTTAAATAAGCACTTCAAAAGAGCATTATCAATCGGCTCAATCGCAGCAGGTATTTCACTGAAATTCGAACTTGCCCACCCCGGCCTGAAGCATCGGGAAATGAGCGCGCACGGAACCATCGCCAAGGTTGTCACGCCAAACAGTCAGTACCTATGCGTTGACCGCTACCGGTCCAGGCGCCCGCCACGCACACCCACCGCAGCCAGTCTGCATATGAAAAGGTGAAGTCATGACCCAGATTCTCATTGCGGCCTTTGACCGCTACGCCGAAGCAGAGCAAGTCAAAGCCGAACTCGTGGGCGAAGGGGTGTCCAGCGATGACATCCAGATATCGGCATCCTTCAACACCGAAACCGTCGACAGCAGCCGCGTGGAAGTGGCCGGCGAGGAGCCGGATGAAGATGCAACGGTGGCGGACAAGATCGGCAGCTTCTTTCACAAGGTCTTCGGCGACGGATCAAGCAAGCATGCCGGCCGGTACCCCGAAGCGGCCCGCCGCGGGTCGACCATCGTGACCGTAACGCTTGAAGACGACAGCCGGGTATCCACCGTCGAACGAGTCATGGAGCGCAACGGTGCCATCGATATCGACGAGCGCAGTGCCAAGTGGGGCGACGACGATGCCACGCCGGTGACCGCCAGCACCGAGACGTTGACCACCGGCTACCCGGATGCCACTTCAATCAGCGTCGATGAGCGCGAACTGGACGGCAGCGCGACGCCGGATCGCGGCCAGGATGCAGGCTCGATTCCTGGCCGAGCCGAAAACGAAAAAGCCGCGCGGCGCGACAACACTGCAGGCCGAGTGCGCATCATCCCGCGCTGAGCCGAGGCGGCCATCTCAATCACCCAACATCGCCTGCAACGCCAGTGCGTTTTCGGTTGCAGCGCCGCTGGCGGTGTTGTCGAAGATGCACCAGCACCGCGTACCTGACAGCACGCACCCGCGCAGTTGCTCGGCCAAGCGCCCCAGCCATTCGGTCGAATAGGCCGAATGGTAGATACGTGGCGAGCCGTGCAGCCGGTAGTAACGCATACCCGCCCAACCACCCGGCCGGTCACCTCCCGGAATCGGCGAAGGGTCCGCCGCCACCCGTGCGACACGCCAGCGCTCGAGCTGCTGATCGGCATCCAGCCAGCTGGCATGCCGTGGTTCGAGTACCAGTGCGCCGTCGTAGCGCTTGCGCACAGCCATGAAGAAGTCCTCCGTCACCGCCGAGTCGAAGGCCAGCGATGGCGGCAACTGCAGCAACAGGCACCCGAGCTTGTCGCCAAGCTCGCCCGCTTCGCCAAGAAAACGGTCGAGCGCCTCGTCGCACTCACGCAGTCGCTGTTCATGGCTGATCTGCCGGGGCAGCTTGACGCAGAAACCGAAGCCGTCGGGCACGCTCGCGGCCCACCTGCGATAGGTTGCCGGACGATGGGGGCGATAGAACGAGGTATTGATTTCCACTGCAGAAAATTGATTACCGTAGCGTTGCAGGTGCGTGCCCTCACGCGGGAACGCCGGCCATGATTCACGCGGCAAACTCCACCCTGCGCAACCAACGGCAATGCTCTGACTGGACTTCATCGGCATCCCCTTCACTCAGGCTGTCAGCACAAGCTGGCCATGTGCTTTAGACTTGCGCGCTGCCCGTACCCCAAGCACGCACGGTCCATCCATGAAGCAACGCTCCGTCACGCCGTTTCAGATACTCATTCTTGTGTTGTCCGCTTATGTGATCGGTGCGTTGGTGGCCGATCTGGTGCTCGACCTTCCCGAAGACATATCGACACTACTCGGGTATCTGGACAACATTGTGTGCGTCTTTTTCTTCATCGATTTCTGGATGCGCCTGCAACAGGCCGAAAACAAGCTGCGATTCATGCGCTGGGGCTGGATCGACCTGCTGGCCAGTGTCCCGGCCAGTGGGTTGCAGGCAGCCAAGCTGTTCCGCGCTTTTCAGATCTTGCGGGTGCTGCGGGCGATAAAATCGCTGCGGCTGATATGGCGAATCCTGTTCCGCAACCGCGCCGAACGTATCGTCGCCTCCGCTGCCACGGCGACCATGCTGCTTGTGGCGTTCGGCGCACTCACCATGTTGCTGGTGGAAGCGCCCAACCCCGAGAGTTCGATCAACACCCCGGAAGAAGCGCTGTGGTGGGCATTCGTCACCGTGACCACGGTCGGCTATGGCGACTTCTACCCGGTCACCACTCAGGGCCGTATCGTCGCGGTGCTGTTGATGGTCTCCGGGGTCGGTCTGTTCGGCAGTTTCGCGGCGTATATCGGCTCGCTGTTCGTCGCCGACAGGAATGAAGAAGACAACCGTGGGCAACTCGCCGACCGCGAAACGTTACAGCGGCTGCTGATACAGGTGGAGATGCTTACCGATGAAGTGCGCAGCCTGAAGTTGCGGCTGGAGGACAGTCGCGAGGGCGACAGTGATGCGGTAGAGCGCGGACGTTGAATACAGCGGGCCTTTACGCCGTCGGGCGCAAAGGCTGCCGGGGTGCTATCAGTTGGCGAAATACGCCTGAGCGCGAGCGACTTCTGCTGGCGTCGGCTTGTACACGGTCCACTGGTCAGCCGCATTCTTCTTGTAGCGAACCTCGTTTTTCTCTACGTCGAATTCGTAGAACGGGTAAACCTCACGCAGGTTGTAGAACGCTGCAGGAGCGAAGAACAGGATGTCTGCAACCAGGTAGCCGCTGTTGAACTTGAGCGGAATCAGACCATACATCGGCTCCATGCCCGGCTTCTCGGCACGGAAGCGGTACTGGCCGAAGCTGGTGGCCTTGTAGGTCTTGCTGACGGGATTCTTAAGGACCAGCGGCGCGTCCTGGTTGATCTTGATTGCCAGCTCCGGATCGGTGGAGCGCAGCGAGGTGGTCGCGGTGCAGGCGGAAAGCAGTGCGGCAGTAACGGTTACGGCCAGTAAGTGTTTGGCGTTCATTTGTAGATCCCTTGTTGCCCATCGAAAATCGATAGCTCTCATCCAGCCCGTACTACCGGGCTGTTGGCCATCCATTGCGGCGCGCACTATAGGGCATCAATGGGTAATGGCCAACAGCCATAAAAGCGAACAGGGTACTTTCTTGATTGCCGTCACGCTCGACTCCCAGGTCGACGCGAAACCACGACGCCACCCCCTATAATCACCGACCATTCAAGCGGGCGACCGAGCAAATGGCCGCCTAGCGAGTCGTAAAAGAATACTGATCAGCAAAGGCGTCGATCATGGCAAAGGCTGGGGGCAAGCAATTCAAATCCGTCAGGCTTGAGCGTCTGGCGCGCTTTATCGACTGGGCGACGGCCCGGTATCCGGATTTCATCGCCAAGAAACACCATCAGGAAAAGTGGTTCACCCCCTATACCGGCTACCCCGTCCCGGGGCTCGGGCGCGCGGCGAAAGCATTCTGGCTGGGGCTGCATGAGGCGGCGGTGGACGAATTGCTGGCCGCGCCTGCCGCCGACGATCTGGTCGATCGAGTTGTCAGTCGTGACCTCGGCGAGATCCACTGCAGCGTGGATGTGTTCGGCAGCGAGAAGACCTTCAGCCTGGGCTCGCCGCTCCATCTTCTGGAACCTGACTGGGCGATGCGTCTGGAAGATAGTCCGCAGCGCGACGACTTCGCTGGCAATCTGAGACAGGCGGTACAGGCCTATATCCGCGCTCGCTTGCAGGTGCTCGAGCGCTCCTTCGCCGAAATGGATGAAGACGATCGACAACGCTGCCTGGCGCGCATCCGACCGGAGCTGTCGCGGGTCGATGAGTTTCTGCCGCATGCCGTTGCGACGCTCAACGAGATCCGCCACGAGTTGCGCTACGTGGTGCCGTTGCAGCACGGCAGTCTGACGCTCGAATTGCAGCGGCGCATCCCCGCAGGCCAGGATCACCTGCTCACGAATGCCGAAGTCGAGGCATGGAAACGAAAGGATCGCGAAGAGCTGCAGGCCACATTTGACCGCATGCTCGAGCTCGCCGACGATTTCGACCTGCAGCAGCTCGGGCATAAGCGCCTTACCGAACTGCTTACCCTCGAGCCTGGACGCATGCGCAAGGCAATCCGTGCTGCCCGCCGCGAGCACGAGGAGAAAATGGCGTTTGCCGTGCTCCTGGAAAACAACCCGCGCTTCGTCCACTACCACAAGCTTTACCCTGCCCGCCGCCTGACACGACGCTGGACCGCCCTGCTCGGCCCCACCAACAGCGGCAAAACACACCGCTCCATCGAGGCGATGGCTGCGGCCGAGCATGGCATCTACCTATCGCCGCTGCGCCTGATGGCGTTGGAAAACCAGGAGCGCATCGAGGCGATGGGCGTGCCCTGCTCACTTGTGACCGGCGAGGAGGAAATCATCCGCGAAGGCGCCACGCACTTCTGCTGCACCGTGGAAGAGTTCGCCCGTTTCCGCCATCAGCATTGGGATGTGGTGGTGGTAGATGAAGTGCAGATGATGGCTGACCCGCAACGCGGCTGGGCCTGGGTCGATGCCCTGGTCAGCGCGCACACGCCGCAGCTGATGATGACCGGGCCAGCGCTGATCGAACCCTCGCTGCGTACCCTTTGCGACCTGTGTGAGGACAGGCTGGTGGTGCAGCGCACCAAGCGTCTTTCGCCTGTGGAGGTTGCCCGCCACGCCACAACGCTTGCGCATCTGGAACCCGGCTCGCTGCTTGTGGCCTTCAGTCGCAAGCTGGTGCTGGAACTCAAGGGCATGCTCGAAGGCGCCGGTAAAAGCGTGTCGGTGGTCTACGGCGCGCTCTCGCCCGAGGTGCGCCGCGAACAGGCGCGGCGCTTTCGCGAAGGCGAGGCGGACATCATGGTTGCCACCGACGCGGTCGGCATGGGCCTCAACCTGCCGGCGCATACGCTGTGCTTCTATACGGACGAAAAGTACGACGGCATCCAGAATCGTCAGCTCAAGGTACAGGAGGTCAAGCAGATCGGTGGCCGCGCCGGGCGCTTCGGCCATCACGACAGCGGTGAGATCACCGCGCTCGATCCACAGACGCTCAAGTCCATCCGGCGTCTGTTCCACAGCCCGGATGCCCCCGTGGACCTGAGCCAGTTCCAGGTGCGCCCATCGATCGACCATCTCTCGGCGATTTCCGAACTGATGGGCGAGCCGAGCCTGCTGCGTGCCTGGCTGACCTTCAACCGCAACATAAACTACGGCGAGGCATTCATCTCGGTACTGCCAGACGAACTGGCCGAATGGATCGAGCTGATCGACGACCCGAAGATTCCGCTCTGGCTGCGCTGGACGTTCGCCTGCACGCCGATCCGCGGCGGCTTCGACAGTCCGGCCAGTCAACATGCCCAGCGCTGGATCAAGCGAGTCGCCGAAGGTCACGCCATCCCGATGCCCAAGCTTCTGCTCGGCGCTGATCTGGCCAGCCTGGAAAGCACCTTGCACGTGGTGGAAACCTATCTGCACCTGGCCCGCAGCCTGCCCGAGCACTTCCCGGAGCACGACGATGGCGAGGCGGCGCGCAAGCTGCTCAACGACGCCATCACCCGCGAGCTATCGCGCCAACGCAAGCCGCAGGTAGCGCGACGCAACAGCGGTCGCAAGGCTGTCCGGCGACGCTGAGTGCATGTAGGTTTCAGCGGCGCCTTGCGCTCATAATCGCCGCTTTGCTTCCGAGCACGAGCCAACCATGCCGATCAACTACGCCCGCCGCCTGACTGATCGCCGACGCTCCACGCAAAGCAACCGCCAGCTGGGCGTCTGTCTGGCATTCATTGCCGGGGCAGCCAATGCCGGCGGGTATCTCGCGATTCAGCAATACACCTCGCACATGACCGGCATCGTTTCGGCAATGGCCGACAATCTGGCCATGGGCGCCACTGACCTGGTGCTCGCCGGTTTCGGCGCGCTGCTCTCGTTCATCCTCGGCGCAATGTGTTCGACGTTGATGATCAACTTCTCCCGCCGTCGGCGGCTGCACAGCCAGTACGCGCTTCCGCTGGCCCTGGAAGCTGCACTGTTGCTGTTGTTCGGCATCCTCGGTGCACGCCTGATGAGCGTCCAGGGTTTCTTCGTGCCGCTGACCGTGGTGCTGCTGTGTTTCATCATGGGTCTGCAGAACGCGATCATCACCAAGCTCTCCAACGCCGAGGTCCGCACCACCCACATCACCGGGATGGTGACCGACATCGGTATCGAACTGGGGCGCCTGATCTACTTCAACCGCAGTCGTCATGACGACATGCCACCGGTCCGAGCCAACCGGCAGCGCCTGCGTATCAACCTGATGATGGTGACGAGCTTCTTCATTGGCGGATTGACCGGCGCGGTCGGCTTCAAACACTTCGGCTCTCTCTCCACCGTCCCGCTAGCCGCGCTGCTACTGGCACTGGCGCTCGTGCCCATGGCTGACGACCTGCTGCTCGGCTGGCGCCTTTGGCGACGTCGGCGCTAGGCCCTCGTACGGCGGCCTGTGAGGCGCTCCTGCCGGTCGACGAACATAGTATTCCGGCCATTGCCAGACAGCGCTCGGCGCAGTTTGTTCCGCTTGATGCTCGGCAAAATGTTCGAATTTTTACTTTGACAGTTGCTTTTTTTGCCTCTAAGTTTTCGTTTCCGAACAATTCCGAACGAATGCAGTGCTCGGAATAAAACAAAAACAAACGAACGAGGCTCCGCGCATGAGTACGCCCATCGTCCCTACGCTCAAGGGACAGTGCATCGCCGAATTTCTCGGCACTGCCCTTCTCATCTTCTTCGGCACCGGCTGCGTTGCAGCGCTCAAGCTCGGCGGTGCCGATCTGGGGCTATGGGAAATCAGCATCATCTGGGGCATCGGCGTTTCGATGGCGGTGTACCTTGCCGCCGGCGTATCCGGTGCGCATCTGAACCCGGCTGTCACCATCGCATTGTGGCTGTTCGGCACCTTCGAACGGCACCGTGTGCCGGCCTACATCCTGGCGCAGGTGGCCGGCGCCTTCTGTTCTGCCGCACTGGTATACGGGCTGTATAGCAGCCTGTTCTTCGATTTCGAACAGGCTCAGCAGATGGTTCGCGGCAGCGTTGAAAGCCTCGAACTCGCTTCGATCTTCTCCACCTACCCGCACGCTTCGCTGTCGTTCGGCCAGGCATTCCTGGTGGAGGTGGTGATCACGGCGATCCTGCTGGCGATGATCATGGCCATCACCGACGACGGCAACGGCTTGCCAAGCGGCCCGCTGGCCCCCCTACTGATCGGCCTGCTGATCGCCGTCATCGGTGGTGCGATGGGCCCGCTAACCGGCTTCGCGATGAATCCAGCTCGGGATTTCGGGCCTAAGCTGATGACCTTCTTTGCAGGCTGGGGCGACGTGGCCTTCACTGGCGGGAAGGACATTCCGTATTTTCTGGTTCCGATTTTTGCCCCGATTCTCGGCGCCTGTCTGGGCGCTGCAGGTTACAAGGCGCTGATCTGCCGGCATTTGCCCGGAGTTGGCTCGGCCGCCTGCGATGCACCGCAACCCAAGGGAAAGGCCACTGCCGAAATGGGCTCCGCCCAGCCCGATGTCAGTAAAGTTCGCTAAGGAAACGTCGTCATGAGCAATCAGAACAAGCAATTCATCGTCGCCCTCGACCAGGGCACCACCAGCTCCCGCGCCATCGTGCTGGATCGCAATGCCAACGTGGTAACCATCGCCCAGCGTGAGTTCGCGCAAATCTATCCGCAGCCGAGCTGGGTCGAGCATGACCCCATGGAGATCTGGGCCACCCAGAGCGGTGTATTCGTCGAAGCCCTGGCCCAGGCTGGCATCACCAACGAGCAGGTGGCGGCGATCGGCATCACCAACCAGCGCGAAACGGCCATCGTCTGGGACAAGATCACCGGCCGACCGATCTATAACGCCATCGTCTGGCAGAGCCGCCAGAGCACGCCGATCTGCGATCAGCTCAAGCGCGACGGCATGGAAGATCACATCCGCAAAACGACGGGCCTGGTGATCGACCCCTACTTCTCCGGCACCAAGATCAAGTGGATTCTCGACCACGTCGAGGGCAGCCGTGAACGTGCCCGCCGCGGCGAACTGCTGTTCGGCACCGTCGACTGCTGGCTGATCTGGAAGATGACCCAGGGCAAGGCCCATGTCACCGACTACACCAACGCCTCGCGCACCATGCTGTTCGATATCCACAAGCTGGACTGGGACCCGGTGATGCTGGAAACCCTGGATATCCCACGCGAGATGCTGCCGGAGGTGCGCTCGTCCTCCGAGGTTTATGGTCACGCCTACCTGGGCTCGGGCCAGAGCACCGGCATCCCCATCGCCGGTATCGCCGGGGACCAGCAAGCTGCTCTGTTCGGCCAGATGTGTGTCGAGCCAGGCCAGGCGAAGAACACCTACGGCACCGGCTGCTTCCTGTTGATGAACACCGGCACCAAGGCCGTGCAATCCGAACATGGGCTGCTGACCACCATCGCCTGCGGCCCGCGTGGCGAAGTGAACTACGCGCTGGAAGGCGCCATCTTCAATGGCGGCTCCACCGTGCAGTGGTTGCGCGACGAGCTCAAGGTGCTCAACGAATCACTGGATTCGGAGTACTTCGCCACCAAAGTGCCGGACAGCAACGGCATCTATCTGGTGCCGGCATTTACCGGTCTTGGCGCACCCTATTGGGACCCTCGCGCCCGCGGCGCGCTGTTCGGCCTGACCCGCGGGGTCAAGGTCGATCACCTGATCCGTGCGGCGCTGGAATCCATCGCTTACCAGACTCGCGACGTGCTCGATGCCATGCAGCAGGACGCCGGCGAGCGGCTGCGCGCCTTGCGCGTGGATGGCGGTGCGGTGGCCAACAACTTCCTCATGCAATTCCAGGCCGATATGCTCGGCACCCAGGTCGAACGCCCGCAGATGAAGGAAACCACCGCGCTGGGCGCCGCGTACCTGGCAGGATTGGCGACCGGTTTCTGGAGCGATCTCGACGAGCTGCGCAGCAAGAGCAGCATCGAGCGCGTATTCGAACCGGCGTGCGGAAGCGAACAGCGCGAAGCGCTCTATCGGGGCTGGCAGAAGGCTGTCGACCGCACGCGCAACTGGGCTGAGGACTGATCGAAAGCGGCCAGCGCCCGCCCATCCGATCATTCGGAAGCGGGCGCGGCATGCGCGAATTCGAACAATCGGCGCTTTAATCGAACGCCAGACTACGGCATGCTTCCCGCACAACAGCGAATAAGGAAGCCTCATGAGCCTGGCGCCCCGACAGCAGAACATTCTGGAACTCGTGCGCGAGCGCGGTTATGTCAGCATCGATGAGCTTGCCCGGCATTTCGCCGTCACCCCGCAAACCATCCGCCGGGATATCAACCAGCTCGGCGACGCCGGCCTGCTCCGGCGGTACCACGGTGGCGCGGCATACGACTCCAGCGTACAGAACACCGCCTACAGCCAGCGTGCACATCAGATGCGCGACGAGAAGCTGCGCATCGCAGCGGCGATGGCAGCGCGGATTCCCGATCAGGCTTCGCTGTTCATCAACATCGGCACCACCACCGAGGCGATTGCCCAGGCCCTGCTCAACCATCGCGACCTGAAGATCATCACCAACGATCTGCACGTGGCGAGCATTCTCAGTACCAAGGAAGACTTCGACGTGCTGATCGCCGGCGGCAACGTGCGCAGCGATGGTGGCGTGGTGGGTCAGGCCACCGCCGACTTCATCAGCCAGTTCAAGGTCGACTTCGCATTGATCGGCATCAGCGGTATCGACGAGGACGGCACCCTGCTCGACTTCGACTACCAGGAAGTACGGGTCTCCCAGGCAATCATCCACAACGCGCGCAAGGTTTTCCTGGCTGCAGACTCCAGCAAGTTCGGCCGCAGCGCCATGACGCGCCTGGGTTCACTGGAGCAGATCGACTGCCTGTTCACCGACTCGCCGCCATCGGAGGTCTTCTCCGAGCTGCTCGCCCACCACAAGGTGCAGCTGGAGATCGCCGAGTAATCTGGCGGCGCGTTATTCGCGGACAAGTCCGCTCCCACACTAGATCGTGCCGAACCTGCAGGGACGCTCGCGGAGCGTCGAGTCTTGACCGCGATTCAGTCTGGGCACCGCTTCTACATTTTTCGCGACGAAAGCCGCCTGTAACGAATTCGGCCGCTTCCGGGCAGACGAAACCTGGCCGGACGGCGTTATGAGAACCGACACTGCAGCCAAACAGCGGCAATCAATCAGCAGCACGCAAAGTTCGAATATTTTCTTTTTTAGCTATTTTCGAACATTTTTGCTTTCGCATGGATTCTTTTACGAATAGCATGTTCAAAACCGAACATACCCTTCGTTTCTGAGGAGAAGCCCGTGCCCCATTCTGCCCAGCCCGTCTCCGAGCTTTATGACGTCGCCGTAATCGGCGGCGGTATCAATGGTGTCGGTATCGCGGCCGACGCAGCCGGTCGCGGTTTGTCGGTGTTCCTTTGCGAACGTGACGATCTGGCCAGCCACACGTCATCAGCCAGCAGCAAGCTCATCCATGGTGGGCTGCGCTATCTGGAACACTACGAATTCCGCCTCGTCCGCGAAGCACTCGCCGAGCGAGAAGTGCTACTGGCCAAGGCGCCGCATATCGTCAAGCCGATGCGCTTCGTACTGCCCCACCGCCCTCACCTGCGCCCGGCCTGGATGATCCGTGCCGGTCTGTTTCTCTACGACAACCTGGGTATGCGCAAGAAGCTACCAGCGTCCCGGGGCCTGCGCTTCGGCAAGGAGAGCCCGCTCAAACCCGCGATCACTCGTGGATTCGAGTACTCAGATTGCTGGGTCGACGACGCCCGGCTGGTGGTGCTCAACGCCATGGCCGCACGGGAAAAAGGTGCGCATATCCATACGCGCACGCAATGCCTCAGCGCCAAGCGCGCTGGCGGCATCTGGCATGTTGAACTGCAGCGCGAAGATGGCAGTCGGTTCTCACTGCGTGCCAAGGCGCTGGTCAACGCGGCCGGGCCGTGGGTAGCGCAGTTCATTGGGGAAAATCTGCAGCAGCGCTCACCCTACGGCATCCGCCTGATCCAGGGCAGCCACATCATCGTGCCCAAGCTGTACGAAGGTGAGCAGGCCTACATCATGCAGAACGAGGATCGGCGCATCGTCTTCGCCATCCCCTATCTGGATCGCTACACCATGATCGGCACTACGGACCGCGAATATCACGGTGACCCTGCCAAGGTAAGCATCAGCGAAGAAGAGATTGCCTATGTGCTGGGAGTCTCCAACACCCACTTCCGCAAGCAGCTCGCCCCCCGGGATATCGTGCATACCTTTGCCGGCGTCAGGCCGTTGTGTGACGACGAGTCGGACAACCCCTCCGCAGTCACCCGGGACTACACGCTGTCGTTGGCGGCGGAAGAAAAACAGGCGCCGCTGCTCTCGGTATTTGGCGGCAAGCTGACCACCTACCGCAAGCTGGCTGAATCAGCGATGGCGCAGCTCAAGCCATTCTTTCCAGGCATGGGAGATAGCTGGACGGCGCAAGCTGCGCTACCCGGCGGCGAGGGCATGAGTACCGCCGATGCACTCGCCGAAGAACTGGTGGCCAAAATACAGGGACTCAAACTGCCGCTGGCCAAGCGCTGGGCAACCCTCTACGGCAATCGTGTATGGCGCATGCTGGGCGACGCGCGCTCACTCGAGGCACTGGGCGAAGACCTTGGGCAGCAGCTGTATGCGCAGGAGGTGGAGTACCTGCGTCGCGAGGAGTGGGCAACTCGGGTGGATGACATCCTCTGGCGCCGCACCAAGCTGGGCCTGGCGTTCAGCGAACCTGAAATAGCGGGCCTGCAACGCTATCTGGAAGAGCGCCCCGTCGCCGAGCCAGAACACAGCAGCGACGCCGCCTAAAGCCTACAAATACAAGCCCGTCTCTGGCGGGCTCTGGTCATCAGCTCAGGGCCATCTCGACACGTCCCGTGGAGTGCGCATCGACTAAGCCCGGGGCGCCATTCGTCCGCTGTCACCGCTGCGGTCATCAAGCATTCACAGCTGAAGCACACCGTCGAGCGACTGACATGCTTGCGGGAGTTGCCTGATGACGATCAATACCGGTGCCCTAGCCGACAAATCCACACCCGTTACACGCCAATGGATGTCCTGGCTATTGGTGGTCACGCTGATCTACCTGCTATTGGCAGCGGTGGGCGCAATCGGCGACGGCTTCAAGGCTGCCACCGGTGACAACGCGAAAGAGCTGTTCGCCTTTGCCACCAACCCATTCGTGGGTCTGATGATCGGGCTCGCAGCCACCGCGCTGATCCAGAGTTCGAGCACCGTGACATCGATCATCGTGGGCATGGTCGCGGGTGGGCTGCCGATTCCTATCGCGATCCCGCTGATCATGGGCGCCAATATCGGCACCTCGTTGACCAGTACCATCGTCAGCCTGGGTCACATCCGCAGCGGCACGGAGTTTCATCGAGCGTTCGCCGCGGCGACCGTGCACGACGCCTTCAACATTACTGCGGTGGCCATCCTGCTGCCGCTGGAACTGCTGTTCCATCCGCTGCAGCGCCTGTCCGAGGCCCTCGCCGGGGTGCTTGTTAGTGACAGCACCAGTGTCGATATGAAGAGCGTGAACTTCATGAAGACCCTGCTCTCACCGGCCAGCGAGCTGCTCGAATCCAGTGTCGCCTGGCTGCCGAGTAAGGTTTGGGCAGGCGTCGCGCTGATCATCATTGGGATCGGCCTGATCCTCTTCGTCGTGCAGGCGATCGGCAAGGTGCTGCGCAAGGTCATGGTCGGCCGCGCCAAAGACATCATGCACGCCAGCGTTGGGCGTGGCCCGGTTTCGGGCATTGCATCGGGAGCCATCATCACGGTATTGGTTCAGTCTTCCTCGACCACAACCGCTTTGATCGTGCCGCTTGCAGGCACCGGCGTCTTCACCCTCAAGCAGGTCTATCCGTTCACACTGGGCACCAACATCGGCACCTGCGTCACGGCCCTGCTGGCTGCTACGGCGATCTCCGGCCCCACCGCAGAACTGGCCATGCAGATCGCGCTGGTGCATCTGCTGTTCAACCTGTTCGGCATTTTCTTCATCTATGTGGTGCCCTTTCTGCGTGGAATTCCACCAGCCATCGCTACGCACCTCGCGGACCTTGCGCAGCGCAGCAAACTGTATGTCGGCGCGTACATTGGCGGCGTGTTCTTCGGCCTGCCTCTGCTGATGATCGGTGGTAGCCAACTCTGACCCAGCCCGGAGGGCCATCCCATGCATAGAGAACGTCGTGTCCAGACCGAAAACCGCATCCGCGAACTGCGCGAATCGCTCAACGAGCTCGAAGCTCAACTCAACCAGATAGATGCACAGGAGCAGAAAGCGCAGCACCGGGAAATCGATCGACTGGATGACTACATCAATGCCGTCGACACCCGCTTCAACAGCCTGCAAGTGTTCTGGAACTCGCTAAAACATGAATGGTTGAAACCAAAGCCTTGAGCCAAGCAGAGGAACGCAGCATGCACGTCAAACCCCAGCCTCATCTGCTACTGCGCATCGCACTCGGCTTGCAGCTTGCCCTCAGCCCGTTCGTGCACGCGGATGAGGCGACAAGCAGTGGGCTGCTTATCGACGGTTCCAGCACCGTCTATCCGTTGACGCAGGAAGCGGTACGACGGTTTCTACGTGCCCGCCAGGGCCACCCGATTGATGTTGCCTTCTCGGGAACGACTGCGGGCTTTCGCCGCTTCTGTGCTGGCGAGACGGATATAAACGATGCATCCCGCGTGATAAACGAGAATGAACAGGCGCTGTGCGCGAAGAACGGGGTCCGCTACCGCGAGATACCACTGGCGATGGACGCCATTGCCGTAGTGGCGCACCCGCGCAATGACTGGGCGAAGGACATCTCGGTCGACGAACTGAAAAAGCTCTGGGCGCCTGCCGCAGAAAGCAAGATCACTCGATGGAACCAGATACGCCCAGAGTGGCCCGATCGTCCGGTGAAGCTGTTCGGCCGCGGGCAGGACTCGGGCACCTATGACGTCTTTACCAGAGAGATCGTCGGCACGACCCACCGCAGCCGCCAGGACTACACCGCCAGTGAGAACGAAGAGGAACTGGCCGCCGGCATCGCCAGCGAATCCGACGCGCTTGGCTTCTTCGGCATCGGCGCCTACCACCGGCACTGGGACGAACTGAAGTTGCTCGCCGTGGATAATGGCAAAGGCCCGGTCTACCCCACCCTTGCCACCGTCAGCCAAGCGCAGTACCAGCCCCTGACGCGCCCGCTGTTCCTCTATGTGAACGAGCAGAGCCTGCTGCGTAAACCCGTCACCGAGGCTTTCGTCGAACACTATCTGGAAGGCTTGCCCGGCTGGATTCACTTCACCGGCTTCATGCCCCTCGACAGCGAGCGCTATCGCGAAAGCCTGGCGGCCTTGAAGCTAACGCCGCCAGCGAATCCGTCCGAACCCGATTAACGCGAAGCGCTCCAGCTGGCCGTTTAGTAGATCGCCGGTACGATCATCGTGTTCGGCACTGGATTACGTAGGTAATCGGCGTTGTAGACGCGCTCAGGCAGCTTCACCGGGGCGCGTTCCACCTCCCCGTAGGGCAGCTGGCTCAGCAGATGGGTGATGCAATTGAGGCGTGCGCGCTTCTTGTCGTCCGCCTCGACGATCCACCAGGGTGCATCAGCGTTATGCGTGCGCTCGAGCATGATCTCCTTGGCGCGAGTATATGCCTCCCAGCGGCGGCGGGATTCGAGGTCCATTGGACTTAGCTTCCACTGCTTGAGCGGATCGTGAATGCGCGCCAGGAAGCGCCGGTTCTGCTCCTCGTCAGAGATGGAGAACCAGTACTTGATCAGGATGATTCCCGAGCGCACCAGCATCCGCTCGAACTCCGGAGCCGAGCGGAAGAACTCCTCGTATTCGTCATCGGTGCAGAAACCCATCACCTTTTCGACACCGGCGCGGTTGTACCAGCTACGGTCGAACAGGACCATCTCACCGGCGGCTGGCAGATGCGAGACGTAGCGCTGGAAATACCATTGGGTGCGCTCGCGGTCATTCGGTGCAGGCAAGGCCGACACCCTGCAGATGCGCGGATTGAGACGCTGAGTGACGCGCTTGATGACACCGCCCTTCCCCGCCGCATCGCGCCCCTCGAAGAGCACGACCACGCGCAGCTTGTTGTGCACGATCCAGTCCTGCAGTTTGACCAGCTCACCCTGCAGGCGTAGCAGTTCGGAGAAGTAGGCCCGCCGCGAAAGGCCCGACTCGGAGGGCTGCGGCACGCTTTCGTGCGGGATCAGCGCATCCATACGCGCGTCGTCCAGTTCCATTTCCAGCTCTTCGTCAAGGCTGTCCTGAAACTCGTGCAGCAGGTGTTGGTAGACATCGTGCGAGCTGCGCATATCGTCGGTCATCGCGGGCTTCCGGTAGGCGGGAGAAATGCCACGCACATGGGTGGCTCTGGCTCACGCTAGCCAGTGGCGATGACGGGATCATGACCGAATCAGTACGAGAGAAAGAAGACCGCAGCCAGGATAAGCGGGCACCAGCAGCGTTTGAATCGCAGAGCAATTCCGGTAGGCTCGCAGCTTTCCCAGAGGAGTACACCCCATGGCTCGAGCCACTGCCCGCCACATCCTGGTTCCCACCGAAGAAAAGTGCAACGAACTGAAATCGGCCATCGAAGGCGGCGCTGACTTCGCTCAGGTTGCCAAGGATAACTCCACCTGTCCGTCCAGCCGTCAGGGCGGCGACCTGGGTTCGTTCGGCCCCGGCCAGATGGTCAAGGAATTCGACACTGTCGTGTTCAGCGCCCCGATCAATGTCGTGCAGGGTCCGGTAAAGACGCAGTTCGGTTATCACCTGCTGGAAGTAACCAGCCGCCAGGACTGATCCCTCCGTCCCCGCACTCATTGTGCGGGGACGCGCAGCCCTCTCTCCATGCCGAGCAGGCGCTCTCTACCAGCAGCACCTTCCCGAATCATCCCCCGACTGATCACGCTTCGAGACGAAAACGCCCGGTCAGTGACTTGAGGCCTTTCATGCTCTGCATGATGGTATTGCCCGACGCTGCCGTGTCCTGAGTTACACCGGCGGCCTGATCGGCGACCTGAGCGATGCGCGTCAGCGACTGGTTCATGTCCTCGGCAACGTGCGACTGTTCTTCGGCAGCGGTGGCGATCTGATTGGTCATGCCGCGAATGGTCTGCACCGCCCCCACGATCTGGCCCAACGCGTGCTGGGCCGCTTCGATCTGGGTGAGCGTAATCGAGCTGCTCTGGCGCGACGCATCCATGGCCTCACCTGCGCGTCCGGCCTGAGTCTGCAGGCGCTCGACCAGAACGCTGACTTCCTTGGCCGAACTCTGAGTGCGGCTGGCCAGGCTGCGTACTTCGTCGGCAACCACCGCGAAACCGCGGCCCTGCTCGCCAGCGCGGGCTGCTTCGATGGCCGCATTGAGTGCCAGCAGATTGGTCTGCTCGGCGATGCCGCTGATCACGTTGAGCACCTTGCCGATCTCATGGCTGTCCTGCACCAGCTGCTGCATGACATCGGAGAGGCTGTCCACATGACCACTCAGGGTTCGGATAGCACCGACCGAATCGTTCATCACAGCGCTGCCGGAGTTGGTTTCCTGTTCGGCGACATCCGCCGCATTGGCTGCCTCCACGGTGCTACGCGCCACCTCCTGGGAAGTAGCGAGCATTTCGTTCATGGCGGTCGCCACCTGATCGATCTCAGCCTGCTGCCCTTCCACGTTACGTGCACTGTCTCCAGCCAGACTCGCCATGCGAACGCACTGGACGTCGGCTTCGTCAGCGGCCAGGCGAACGCCCTTGATCATCTCCCCGACCTGCCCCAGCAGGCGGTTGTAGGCCAGGGTGATCATGCCCATCTCATCATCGGCGTGACGCACCTGCAACGGTGAGGAGAAATCGCCCTGACTGACTTTTTCCAGCCGACCACGCAGCTCGTCAATTTGCACCATCAGCCAGTTCATACCGGCAATGCGACCAAGAATGACCAGCAGCAGAATGCACAGGGTCGAGCCCAAGGCGACCCAGAGCTGCTGGGAAGCGCTGCGGTTTGTCTCGGCAGAGATCAGCGACACCACTTCGTTGGCGGCAGCGAGAATGTCGTTGGAGTCGTTGGCAATTGCCTTCAGATCGGCGTTCTGGCCTGCGGCCAGCGCCTGCACGGCGGGACGATAGCGCTGCCAGATCTGATCGACACGCTGCAGGTGCGGCTTGGCGCTGGCCAGTTCCATCGGGGCAATGCCCTGTGCACGATCACCGACCATCAACAAGCGGTGCGACTGCTCGAAGCGCTGGATAGTTTTGTCGACCTCCGCCGGGCCACCGATGCCTTCAGCCGCCAGAAGTGCTTCCTTCATCATTTTCTGGCTGAGCATGCGCTGTGCGCCGGCCATGTCGATCTGGCTGGCATCCTTGGCGGACATGAACAGCACGCCGGCTGTGAGCGCAGCGCAAAAGAAGATAAGACTGTAGGAAAAAAAGAATTGCTGGTTGATGGTACGCAGACCCAGTCCGCGCAATATGGACTGGATGACATTCGCCAAGGTGCTGGTCATTGAGGTATCCAACTGCAGGAAAAGAAAGCGTTGCCACCGCAGGATGGCGCTGCACTTGCTCTGTTCTCGGCGGCAGCCAGTGCAACTTGATACCGCTGATCACCTATGGCGAAACTCAGCAATTACGAGGTCCCACGCAGTTTTTCATTGCACACGGACATGCAAGTCACATGCTGATGCAGATCAAAAAAAACTGAGGAAACGACCATTTTTTGGCTGGAGCGCGACGCAACGGCTATGGTCAGGTGAACGCGAGGAGCCGCTCGCAAAAACCGACCAAACGAGGGTCTGCTCATGTTCCAGGTATCGCGCAGAGGCGAAAACCGCATCGATATCGACTTTTCCGGCAAGCTGGACAGCCAAGCCATGCGCGCGGCGCTGGATGACCTGCTGTTCAAGTCCGAAGGCATCAGCCATGGCCGAATGCTTTACCGAATCGGCGACTTCGATCTGCCTACGCTCGGCGCAGTCGGTGTTGAGCTGTCCCGGTTACCACAACTGTTCCGTTTCATTCGACGCTTCGACCGCTGCGCGGTGGTCGCCGGCAAGGAGTGGCTGCGCAAGGCCAGTGAAGTAGAAGGTGCACTGATCCCCGGGCTGACTATCAAGGCCTTCGATCTGCATCAGGAAACTGAGGCAAGCACCTGGCTGGAAAACGGCTGATGTCCAAGCTGTAATGCCTGACGACCCGACATGCGGAAGCGAATGGTCTGTTATGCGGTGCTGTCGAACAAATACATCCACAGCACGGAGAAAGGACATGGGACTTTTCGATTCGATCAAGGCCAAGCTCGGTTTGAGCGATGTCTCCAACGAGGCGCAACGCAAAGCCGATGTACCTCCGGCTGACGCCACGCATTCGAGCGCCGAAGGCATCACCCTGAGCGACAGGCCCACCACCACCGATAACGCAACCATCGCGCCACATAAGGACCTGAATCAATCGGCGACCACTGCAGGCGGCGTCGACGTAGTGGCACAATTGGAGGCCAAGGCTGCGCAGCACCCGGAGGCGCTCAACTGGCGCACCTCGATCGTCGATTTACTGAAACTGCTTGGACTGGACAGCAGCATGGAAGCGCGGCGAGAGCTTGCTACGGAGCTTGGTTGCCCAGCTACAGATATGGCGGACTCGGCGCAGATGAACATGTGGCTGCACCGGGCGGTAATGAAGAAATTAGCTGAGAACGGAGGCAGCATTCCGCCGGAACTGCTGCACTGATGTGCGCGAAGGGCCTTCCTTTCGGAAAGCCCTTGCCGAAGGCTTATGAGTTGCGAACCTGCTCGTCCGCCAGGAAATCTTCCTCAAGCAGCGCATCGCGACCCGCTACGGCGCCGTCGATCATTTGCGGCTGAGCGCCCGGGCGCTTGCTACGCAACTTGCCGAACTGGTGAGCAAGCGCATTGTTCAGTTTTTCGACTGCGCCATCGACGGCCAATTCCAGCGATTCGGCCTTGTGAGTGACGGAGATCGGCTGCAGGCCCTTCGGCCGCGCCTCGATCTGGCAGCGCTTGTCTTGAGCGCCGGCCTTGTCGCCATTTTCGTCGTTGAGATGTACGACCACACGAGTCAGCTCGTCGTCGTACCGGTCCAGCTTGCTGGCGACACTGGCACTGACCCAATCAGCCAGACGGGCACTGCCTTCGATGTGGTTATCGCTATGAACCTGGATTTGCATAAGTCGTCCTTACTTCCGCTTATGAGCACCGCCCTTTCGGGTGGCTTGCCGATAGCTATGCCACCCTTTTACTTATTAAGCAACGGGCAAGATGTCGCCGAAGTTGTCTTTGCAGCGCGTAATTTTCGCTTTGCTATCCGAAACTTAGCCGGATCGCTACCGTTGCCGACGTGAAGCTGGATAGATCTGTGCGCGGCCGAAAAATGAGTTTTTACGCGATGGGACCTACTACTTGTATGCAGGTGACCGATACAGCCGGGCCGAACTAAAAGGCGCCGGGTGAAAACACCCGGCGCAATATAAATAGAGAAGACATCAGGTATCGCTACGCCGCTTGCTGAAAAAGCTGTCGCCCATGGTCGAGATGCTGATCCACCAGCCATTTGCCGTGGGCGATGGACAATCGCTGAGCCTTTTCCAGCTCGGCCATGAAGGCGTGCTCGAGCGGAAGTGGCATGCGGCGGGTCACCTGCCCGGCGGGGTCAGTGATCCGACAGCCACCCGCCCAGGGTGTAGGGGTGCCGGGATATTCCATCACCTCAGCGGTTATGAGGTGGTCGCGGTGGGTGCATTGCATCATGGTCATCGTCGTTACCTCTCTCTGTGCGGGCCGCATCAGATCGAGCAGATGGCTCCAGCCTGATGTTCAGCCGATTGTTTCCCTCCCCTGTAAATGCGAGCCGCTTCATCGGCCCCAGTGCGTCAGAACGGTATAGCACAGGCTGCGCCTCACGTAGCGACCGGTCCACGCTGATCGACGAACGCAAAGGCTCAGGTATCCAGCGAGGGGCCGATCAACCCTGCCAACTGCCGGTATACACCGGGCGCAGCCACCAGATAGGGGTTGCCCTTGAGCAACCCGTCGTTGCGGAAGAAATCATTGCGCAGCCCGCCCGCCTCGGCCACCAGCACCAGCCCGGCCAGACAGTCCCAGCTTTTGAGCTCGGTTTCGTAATAACCAATCAGCCGACCTGCAGCGACGTAGGCTGTCATCAGCGCCCCCGAGCCATTGCGAATAAACATGCCGCCTTCGTCAAGAAGCTTCTGCAGAAACGGAATGAAATGCTCCTTGCCGCGCGGATGAAAGGTGCCCGCACCGGTCAGCCCTTCGCGAACATGCAGTGCAGCGCTGGCCTTGAGTGGTTTCTCGTTGACGTAAGCGCCCCGTCCCCGGCAGCCGTGGAACAGCTCGTCATGGTTCGGGTCAGCGATCGCGCCGACATGAGGCTCACCGTCGACCAGTAGGCCTATGGACACGCACCAGTTGTGCAAGCCATTGACGAAGCAGGCGGTGCCGTCGATGGGATCAATCACCCAGACGCAACGAGCCTTGAGGTCAGTCGAGCCACTCTCCTCCCCGAGAAAACCATCCTGAGGGAACTGTTCTGCCAGACGCACACGAATGAAATCCTCAATGCTCTTGTCGGCGATGCTGACCACGTCCTGACGGTCGTTGCCCTTGTGCTCCACATTCAGCGTCTCGCGCTGCCGGTAGAACTCCATGCCCAGCTGAGCGGCTTCCAGTGCGAGGGTTTTGGCGCAGGCATAGCGGGCGTCGATATCGAGGTCGTGGTAGGTCGGCTCGCTCATGATGGCCTCCTGAGGCAAAAGCGGCATTTTAGACATGCCTCGGTTACAGCACGAGGGACGCCGGGCACAAGGCTCGCCATATTCAAGTGCATCGCATGATGGAGTCCGTCTATGTGGTTGGTCACCAGACCTGCGGCGTAACCGACTGAAGGCCTGGCAACCGGTGGATCAGTAGTCGCTGGGCACGCGACGAATAAAGACGCCAGCGGTCCTAATCTGTGGGCCACGGCTCATCATTCATGCAGACAGGAGACTTCCATGGGCTTGTTCAACTCGATTCTTGAAAAGATCGGCCTCGGCAGCGCGCACGCGGCTGCCGACACCACCGCTCCCACTACCCCACCGGAGGCATCGACAGGCGGAGCAGGCGCGCCAGCGGCGCCGGCCGTCGATCAGGTAGATGTAGCGGCCAAACTCGACGGCATGGCTGGCAACCACCCGGAAAAACTCAACTGGCGTACATCGATCGTCGACCTGTTGAAATTGCTGGGTCTGGATAGCAGCCTGACAGCGCGCAAGGAACTCGCCACGGAACTGGGCTGCCCGGCAGAAAAGATGGGCGATTCCGCACAAATGAACATGTGGCTGCACAAGACAGTGCTGAAGAAGCTCGCCGAAAACGGCGGGGATGTACCGGCTGACTTGCTCGACTGATCTAGCCAGTACCATTAGCTTTCAAACCTCGAAAGCTTACGAGACAGCGGCCTGCGGCGAGCGCCGCAGCCCGTGCAGGTGATCAGCTTTCGTGCATGCGCACGTTCAGTTCATCGACGATTGGCGCCCACTCCGCATCTTCCGCCCACTCGTCGCGCAGCAGCGCGCGCTGCGACTCACTCCAGAATGGCGCATCTGCCAAGCGAACATCGTCCGGCAATGGGCCATGCTTGCCGATGAAGGCGTCAATACTGGCCGGATCGGACTCCAGGCCGAGCTGCTCGAACAGGGTGCCGAGGTCTTTATTGGGCAATTCCATGATGTTCTCCTTAGGCTTGTGAACAGGCCGGAATCACGCCCGAGCGTGCTCCGCTACTTGCATATTCAGAGGCTGTGCAACTAGGTACAGTTCCGCGCAGGACGAAACGAGGCAACTACCCGCATGGATATACTGCTCAGTGGCAACTTCGACGATGGTGAGCGCGATGCCTGGCTCAAGGAACTGCGAGACGCCTTTCCCAACGCCGACTGGCATCTGACACGCACAGCGCAAAACGCTGAGCGGATCGATGTGGCAGTGGTGGCCAATCCGGCTCTGGGCTCATTACAGGGCCTGCCCAAGCTGCGCCTGATCCAATCGTTGTGGGCCGGCGTGGATCGGCTGCTGCTCGACCCGACCTTGCCGGATGTGCCCGTTGCACGCATGGTAGACCCGGCAATGAGCGCGGCCATGGCGGAAACCGCGCTGTGGGCAACGCTGTCTCTGCATCGAAGGTTCTATGACTATGCGCAGCAGCAACTGAACTGCACCTGGCAGCCGTTACCGCAGCGACGCGCCGACGAGATTCAGGTGACGCTTCTGGGCATGGGCCAAATGGGCCGCGCGTGCGCCAGCCGATTGCTTGCACAGGGCTACCGGGTGACGGGTTGGAAGCTGCATGGCGGTACCGTCGAAGGCATCCCGCTGGAGCACGGCATGGACGCGCTGTGGCCACTGCTGGCACGCAGCGACGTCGTGATCAACCTGCTGCCCTTGACCGCGCAAACCGCCGCCCTGCTGGACCGACGCTTCTTCGATACCCTTCAGGCCGGTGCCGGATTGGTCAATCTGGCGCGCGGCGGGCATGTCGTGGAGGCCGATCTGTTGCATGCTCTCGACAGCGGTCAGGTCGGCCATGCCGTGCTTGACGTGTTTCGCAGCGAACCGCTACCGGCGGACCACTCGTTCTGGCGCCACCCTCGGGTGACCGTATTGCCACACGTAGCAGCAGTAACGGACACGCGCAGTGCGGCGCGAATCGTCGCGCGAAACCTGCAGGCGCTGCTCGATGGTCAGCCGCTAAGTGATCTGGCGGACCTCAGCCGCGGTTATTGAGGTACGACAGCGCCTCGATACACCAAGGAGACGCCCGCTGATCACAACGCCGAAAGTGCGCGGTATTCATCCTGGGCCAGTTGGTCGGTCATGCCGCTGATGTAGTCCTGCAGCATCCGGTTGCGGTAATAGAACTCCCATAACGGCCGGTCCGTCGAACCCTCTTCGTGCCCCTTGAGCGCCTCGTGGTAAGCCTTGACCAGTTGATTGGGCAACCGCCGGGCGAGCATTTGGAGATGCGGTTCGCTGCGGCAGGTCCCAAGGGTGAGCGCATCGAAGACCGGGGCTGGCACGCGCAGCAGCGGCGCGTAAAACTCCAGCAAACCCTGAAGAATTCGATAACCCTGCAGCTGCAGCGTTTCCACCTCGCGGTGGCAAAACACGTGATCCATCGCCACATCCTTGAAGGTCTGCACGATGGCGTTAGGCAGGCTGTCATCTTCCAGCAGCGCCCTATCCAACGTGCCTTGGTAGACCGTCTCGATGTTGTCGATGAACTGTCGCGCGGCATGCTGCACCAATGGATGGATCATGTTCACCCGCAGCCATATGAAGAACTCGCCCGCCTTGTTGATCGGCTCCTTGTGCGCCCGCTCAAGTGCATAGTCGACCATGCTGCGGAAGCTGCGCTCTGGTCCCGGTACCAGGGCATCGACTGATCCATGCAGGGCGAACTTGGCGAGTAGCAGCTGCGCCAACCGTTCGACGCTGAATATGCCCTTCTCCACCGAATCCTCGATGTCGGCCAGACAGTAGGCGATGTCATCGGCGGCTTCCATCACGTAGGCCAGCGGATGACGCGTGCACGGCTGCAGATCGAGCGCCGCCTGCAGCGCGCGCACGAAGGGCTCCTCGGATAGATAGAAACCGGGCTTTTTCAGCAGATAGGCGCCCGGCGTACCTTTCGCGGGCTTGGCTTGATAGGCGGGGCGAACATATTTGAGCAGCCCGGCGGTCTGGGTATAGGTCAGGTTGAGACGCTGCAGCGAAACCACCAACCGGACCGCCTGGGCATTGCCCTCGAACTGTTTGAGATCGACCAGCATTCGCTTGCGCAGCTCTGCATCGCCAAGCCCCGGCACCACGGCGGCGATAAACAGCGCGTCGAGATTGCGCTCGAACCACTCGCCAATGGCGTATTCACCGAAATGACCGAACGGCGGGTTGCCGATGTCGTGCATCAGGCAGGTCATCTCCACCAGGCTCTCCAGAGCATGCTCGAGGCCGTCCAGACCGAATTCCACTGCCCTGCTGCCAAGCTGTTTGTAAAGCGTGCGGATGATGAAACGGCCGGTCTGCTGAACCTCCAGCGAATGCGTCAGACGGCTACGCACCGCCGCATTGCGCTCGAGCGGAAAGACTTGGGTCTTCTGTTGCAGGCGGCGCACCGCAGCTGAATTGATGATCCGTCCGCGGTCGCTCTCCAGCTGGTCGACCACCGCCTCCAGATTGCCGTCGCTGGCTCGCAGACCCGCCTCAGCCTTGCCATAGGGGCGCTGGCGGGAGATCTTGTGCTTGAAGTTCACGGACACCGGCATGCGTCGTTCTCGTGGCGCGAAAAAAGATCCATCGAGCCTAACGCGACCGCTCTGGGTTTACCATCGCCCAACTTTAACCACTCATACCACTGCGACGGAGAAGATTCGTGAGTCGTGCAGATTTCCATCAACGCAACACCGAGCGCGCCATTGTCGAAGCCCAGCGGCTGCTGGATCAGCAAGCGCTGCTCGGCCCCCGCTGGTTGGCATGGGTCGCCACCGAGCTGTATCGACTCAGCCCGCCCGAGTACACCGCGATGGTGCGCCGCGAGCTGGAGCGGCTCCACCAGGCGCAGCAATCTTGAGCGACAGCTCCGCACCCACGCCGCAAAACAGTTGGACAGTCCTCGGCCCGCTGTTGTGTCGACGCCTCCTCGCCCTACCCGGCGGCAGCAAGGCCACTGCGATGGTCAAGCAGCTGAGCGAAGGCCCGCTGTGGCTGGGTATGGACAGTTTACAAGGCGATCAAATCGCCGACCGGCGCTTTCATGGTGGGCCGGACCGCACCCTGTGCCATTACCCGACGCAGCACTACGCTTATTGGGCGCAGCGTTTCCCGCAGCTGCGCACGCAGTTTGGCCTTGGCGCTTTCGGTGAAAACCTTGGCAGCGAATCGCTGAACGAGGAGCGCCTGTGTATCGGCGACCGACTGCGCTGGGGCGACGCTGTAATCGAAGTGAGCCAACCGCGTTCACCTTGCGTAAAGCTGGACAATCGACTTGGCATACGCGGCCTGGCCCGCGAGCTGTCATTGAGCGGCCGCACCGGCTGGCTCTATCGGACCATCGAGGAAGGCATAGTGCACCCCGGCGACGGTATGCAGTTGCTCGAGCGCCCACATCCCGATATCAGCGTTGCGCACCTGTGGCGCTGCTTCCTAAACCCGTCGCTTGATGAAGAAACGCTGCTGCGCTTGGCCGAATTGCCACGCCTTGTCCTTCACTTCCAGGCTGCCTTCCGCCAGCGTTATGACGCCGGCCGTCGTCAGCGCGACCAGCACAGCCTGTTCGGCTGAATCGCCATCAAAGCATTGCGTGCAAAGTACCGCAGCAATGCCATACTGCAGCGGTCATGGAAGACACCAGGCCGGGAAACAGTCTTCGCTCCAGCAGCGACAGTCAGGCCTTTGCACATCAGGACATGTCCAGCCACGCAATCAGAGGTGAACACCATGAGCAAGGGAATGGACGCGAAAAAGGACGGCAAGAAAAAACCGTTGAAAACCGCACAAGAAAAACGCATGGCCAAGCGCGACAAGAAAGACGGGGGCACTTCGCTGCTCGGCGCCCACGCCGCGACTCATTGAAGCAATCACTGCTACGCCCGGTCCAACGCCGGGCGTTTCAGACTCTGACCAAGCGCAAACGGCCAACCAGCCAGCCGCCGCAGACATTCACGCCCAACCCGACCATCACCAACAACGCACCGCCCAGCTGCAGCGAACCTAGTCGCTCGCCTAGCAGCAAGCTTGCCGACGTCAGCCCGACCACTGGCACCAGCAGCGAGAACGGCGCCACCTGGCTGGCCGGGTAGCGTGAAAGCAACCGACTCCAAAGCCCATAGCCGAGAATCGTTGCGCCAAATGCCAGATAGGCGAGCACCAGAATCGTCTGCCAACCGATACCTCGCAGCGCCGCCTCGATCACCACCGGCCCCTCCAGCCACAGCGACAGCGCCAGGAACGGCAGCGGCGGTACCAAGCTGCCCCATACCACCAATCCGACAAGATTCACCTTGCCGACCTTGCGCGTGACGATATTGCCCAGCGCCCACATCGACGCCGCACAGATGGTCAGCACGAATCCGCTCAACGTCATGCCCAGCCCGCTCTGAGCGCCGATCAGCGCAAGGCCGCAGGCAGCAATCACCAACCCGAGGAGGTTGGCCGCGCGCAACCGCTCACCGAGAAACAGCGCCGCGAAGAACAGTGTGAAGAAGGCCTGCGACTGCAGTACCAGTGAGGCCAGTCCCGCCGGCATACCGTGCTTCATGGCGGTGAATAAAAAGGCGAACTGCCCCAGGGAGATAGTCAGCCCATAAGCCAGCATCCAGCGCAACGGCACTTGCGGACGCCTGATGAAGAACACTGCCGGCACCGCCGCCAGCATGAAGCGCAGTGCCCCTAGCAACATCGGCGGAACATCGTGCAGGCCGACCATGATGACCACGAAGTTCATGCCCCAGACAACGATGACTACCAATGCAAGCAGCAGATCCCGAGGCGACATGGTGACGCACCTTGGTTACCGAAAAAGCCATTAGATCCTCGGCCTCTGATGGCCGATCCATACAGTGGCGACAATATTGAGCGGCACAGTCACCGCCCCGCCGCTGATCGGCCTGTTATAGGCACCTTGCCTTCCTTGACTACCACCGGCGACGTGAACGCGAAATACGCTATAGAATTCGCCCCTGGCTTCATCACATCAGACGGGGACGAGCATGGGCGCACAGTGGAAAGCTAAACATAAGGAAGCAGCGGCGAACGCCAAAGGCAGGGTCTTCGGCAAACTGTCGAAAGAAATCATGATTGCAGCCCGCAGCGGTGCCGACCCCGACATGAATCCGCGCCTGCGCCTTGTGGTCGAACAGGCGAAGAAGGCCTCGATGCCCAAGGACACCCTGGAACGCGCCATCAAGAAAGGCGCCGGCCTGAGCGGCGAGGTAGTTCACTACGAACGCACCCTATACGAAGGCTTCGCTCCACATCAGGTTCCGCTCATCGTCGAGTGCCTGACCGACAACGTGAACCGCACCGTCGCCGAAATCCGCGTGCTGTTCCGTAAGGGCCAGTTGGGTTCCTCCGGTTCGGTGAGTTGGGACTTCGACCATGTCGGCATGATCGAAGCCGCACCTGAAGGCGGTGCCGATGCAGAAATGGCTGCGATCGAAGCCGGCGCTCAGGATTTCGAAGCGGCAGAAGAAGGCGCTTCGCTGTTCATCACCGAACCGACTGATCTCGACGCCGTCTGCAAGGCCCTGCCGGAATTTGGCTTCACGGTTCAGTCCGCGCAACTAGGCTATCGCCCGAAGAACCCGGTCAGCCTGTCGGGCGCCGAACTGGAAGAAGTCGAAGCCTTTCTCGAAGCCATCGACGCCCACGATGACGTGCAAAACGTCTACGTCGGCTTGGCTGGCTGATCACCATCGGCTTTACTAACGAGCACTGTAATCCGGCGAGCATTCAAGATGAGCACCAGCAAGCCCTCCACACCCTATAGCCAGCGCGAACAAGGCTATCGGGAAAAGGCATTGAAGATGTACCCCTGGGTCTGCGGGCGTTGCGCGCGGGAGTTTTCCGGCAAACGCCTGAGTGAACTGACGGTCCACCACAAGGACCACAATCACGACAACAACCCCGAGGATGGCTCGAACTGGGAGCTGCTCTGCCTGTACTGCCACGACAACGAACACTCCCGCTACACCGATAACCAGTACCACGCCGAAGCCCGGCCCGGTAGCGATCTGGGCCCGAAGGAAACCTTCAAAGCCTTCGCCAACCTGGCCGACCTGCTCAAGGGCAAACAGGACTGATCGACCAGGGCTGGCAGGTTCAGCTCATTTGACCAGCAGAACCGGGACCGATACCTCATGGATCACCCGGTTCGCCACCGAACCCAGTAGCAGTCCGGTGAAGCTACCAAGACCGCGGGTGCCCATCACTACGGTGTCGCACCCAAGACGCTTGACCGCATCGGCGACCTGTTCAGCGACGTTGCCCATGAGCGCATGGGTCTCGCAGCTCAGGCCAGTGGCCTGAAGCACGGCAGCCGCCTCGTCGAGAACAGTACGTCCCTTGGCAATGATGCTTTTATTGAGCTCGTCGTACATCGCCGCGGTGAAATATTCGCCGTAGATGACCGGCTCATGCTGGACATTGACCACGTGGACCTGCGGCGTAAGGCCGGTATCGCGCGCCAGGTCGACGACATACTGCAGGGCGCGCTTGGAGTTTTCCGAACCGTCGTATGCAACCAGAAGCTTGCGCATTTGCTCTCTCCGCTCTTGTATGGGTCTTTAGCTTAGACCAGCTCTCACCCCGCTGTCGGTGCTGCTTGCACTTGTTTTGATCTGGCACAAGCGCGCATCATCCGGCGCCACTTCAATGAGCCAGAGGCGAGCTGATGAACCTCGATCAACCTCCTGCTTTCGGCGTCGACGACGCGTCTTTCCGAGCAGCGGGCGGCGAGCCCGGGCTGCAACAGCTAGTCGCGGACTTCTACAAGGTCATGGATGAAGCGCCACAGGCCATAGGCGTCCGCGCCATGTACCCGCCAGATGTGAGCGAGGCACAGGATCGGCTCGCGTGCTTTCTTAGCGGCTGGCTCGGAGGCCCGAAGCGCTACGCCGAGAAGTACGGCAGCATCAGCATCCCGCAATTCCATACTCGCTGGCAGGTCGGCGAGGCGGAGCGAGACGCCTGGCTGTTCTGCATGGAACAGGCCATTGCCCGTCAGCCATATACGCCAGAATTTGCCGAGTATCTGCTGCGACAGCTGCGCGTCCCCGCCGAGCGGATCCGCCAGGTGCAGGCGGCCTGCCCGATGCGTCCGGGTCGGCGTTGAAGCACCCTCCCCCCAGTCCCTTCGCTCCAGGCGCGGGGATGCATCGCCCTAAGGCGCACGAGGCGGTGCGCCTGATCGATTAATCCGCTGGCCAGCAGAACCGAGCCACTCACCCTGCGTCATACAGACAAGGGCGGCCGTCGCAGCGGCAGCATTCATCCGTCGAAAACGGAGCTGGCTCGTTCCATGAAAATCCGCTTCGCGTCCATCAATCCGCAGAAGATCCTTGAGGTCCGCGAGATCCTCCAGCCCAGTGGGATCGAGGTAAAACCCTTTCCGATCCGTATCGAGGAACTGCGCACCGAGGACCTGTATCAGTTGGTGAGCGACAAGCTGCTGGTTGCGTTCAAGATGATCGGAAAGCCAGTTTTCGTCGAACACACCGGGCTGTTCATCAACAGCCTCAACGGCTTTCCCGGCGGCCTGACTCAGATATTTTGGGACCGACTACAGGCCAAGCGGTTCTCGGAGCTGATCGGGCGTCTGGATGATCCTGCAGCCGAAGCGCGAACCCTGATCGGCTATTGCGATGGCCGCAAACGGCATTTCTTCGAGGGTGTGGTGCCGGGACGCATTGCCCCGTCTCCCGTCGGACATGGAGGATTCGAATGGGATGACGTATTCATTCCCGAAGGCCAAAACCAGACATTTGCGCAGCTGGGCACGCAGAAGAACGGCCTGTCCATGCGCCGGCGTGCGCTAGACGCATTCGTAACGTTTTTGCGGGAGTCCTGACCTCTCATGGACCAGCTCCGCGAAGCGTACCGAAACAATCGTCTGATCCTCTTCGTCGGCTCCGGGGTTTCCGCCAATATCGGCCTGCCTCCCTGGAAAGAGCTGATCGACGAGATCGCGGTTCAGCTCGATTACGACCCGGAAGTATTCAACACCTATGGCAACTTCCTTGCGCTGGCCGAGTATTACCGGATCAAGAAAGGCAGCATCGGCCCATTGCGTAGCTGGATGGACCGCGAGTGGCATCGCAACATCGAAATACGTGACTCGGAGATTCACCGCCTGATCGTGCGCGGTCGCTTTCCTGCGATCTACACCACCAATTACGACCGATGGCTTGAGTACGCCCACGATGCCCATGCCGTCGATTACATCAAGATCGCCAATGCCAGCGACCTCACCAAGGCCCGCGATGGTGTCAGACAGATCGTCAAGTTCCATGGCGACTTCGACGATGACGCGTCGATCGTTCTTGATGAAACCAGCTACTACCAGCGTCTGCAGTTCGAAACGCCCCTGGACATCAAATTACGCGCCGACACGCTGAGCAAGGCCGTCCTGTTTATCGGCTACAGCCTTTCGGATACCAATATCCGACTGCTCTTTCACAAGCTTTCGAAAATCTGGAATGAACACGAAACCCTCGGCGTTCGCCCCATTTCCTATGTCTTCTCGCACAAACCCAACCCGGTTCAGGAAGAAGTGCTGCGGCAGTGGGGAATCCGCATGATCGCGTCCGAGGACGACGAGCCGGGTCCGGCGCTGAAGAACTTTCTACAGCAACTTGTCGTGACCTGATCACACCAAGCACGAGCGGCCTGACAGATATTAAGGCGTCTAGGCGCGGATGAGCCTGCTTTCGGCTGTCCGCGCCTACCTCGCACGCGCATAGGCGAACCGCTATCTTTCCGGTTCAACCACATCTGCCTGCAGGCCTAACTCTTTTTCATGCTCATCATCGAAGTAGCGACTGAACGCCAGATACATCCAGACGGGCGTTAGCGCGATACCAATGACGACGCACAGCCAGGCAAACGTCGAGCTGCTGCCGGGCTGCGGGAACAGTAGGCGCCCGACCCCTACGAGCAGGGTGTAGACAGACAACGCAGTCACCACGACCGCGAACAAACGCGCGCCCAGCGCCCTGAGTGATTCGCTACGCGTCACACCACAGCGCGTAGCGGTCTTGCCCCAAAAACCGAACGGCCGCACCCGACGGTAAAAGCGGTCCAGCGTCTGCTCGTCCGTTGGCGGAGTAATGTAGCTGACGAGAATCGCGGCGCTACAGGTCACCAGCGACATGATGCCCAGGCGTATCCACTCCCGCTCAGGGTCAGTGCCGAGAAAATAGAGCAGCAACGGAGCGGTAATCAGCGAAACGACCATTGCCGTCAGCTCGGAATAAAGGTTGATCCGCTCCCAGAGCCAACGCAGCACCAGCACCGAACCCATGCCAGCGCCGAACAGCAGCGAAATGAACCAGGCTGTCTGGATCGATCCTAGGTTGGCCATGATCACCATCGCGATGAACAGGATGAGGATGTTGGACAGCCGTGCAACCAACACCAGCTCCTTGTCCTTCGGCTTGCGCTTGAGCAACTTCGGCGCGACGACGCCACCGTAGACATCATTACTCCAGTACGAAGCGCCCCAGTTCAGATGCGTATCCACGGTCGACGCCAACGCTGCGAGCAGCCCAACCAGCATCAGGCCGCGGAAACCCGGCGGTAACAGCTCGTCTATACCGGTAACGAACAATGCCTCACGCGCGGCGGTGAACCCTTCGCCGCTCATCTCCTCCGGACTGAACGGATACAGCACCAGCAAGCCGATGGCGATCGCCAGCCAGAACAGGCTACGCAGGAAGATCTGTAGCCACGTGAATACCAGACCGGCAATACGTGCCTCTCGATCCGTCGGGCACGCCATGCTGCGCTGCGCCAGATAGCCAGTGCCATCGGAATTCATCTGGAACAGCCACTGCAAACCTACGATCAACAGGAACGGCATGAGCGCCTCACCGGCGTTACTCGGTGGTGAGAAGGAAAGCATCTTGGCCGCCTGCTCACTGCCATACAACTCGACGATTCGATCCGTCAGTCCGCCCAAGCCGCCTGCTGCATCTACCACGAACCAGGCGTACACCAGCGTGCCCAACATGGCCACGCTGAACTGCATGACATCGGTCTGCACCACCGCTCGTAGACCACCAGTGATCGAATACATGGCGGTGAACGCGAGAATCAGCAGAATCGAAATGAGGTTATTGGTGCTGGTCGTCAGCTGATCCAGCCCACTGATGCTCTCCCCCAGCCGAATCCCACTGGCCTGTACCGCACCGAGGATCACCTCATAGACGCCGCCCGGCAGCCACTCGTGCCATGGCAGGAAAACCTCCGCAATACGAATGGCCGCCACCAGGACCATCGCCAGCACCACGCAGTTGATCACCGTGCCGTAATAGATCGCCTTGAATAGCCGCAGCGGCACTACGGCAGGCCCGCTGTAACGCACACGGGTCAGCTCGGCATCGGTCAGCACCCCGGCACGGCGCCAGCCCGAAGCGAATATCCATGCCAGCAACAGGAACGCCAGGCCGTAGATCCAAAGTCGCCAAAGCGCAAACACGCCAGCAGTAGCTACCAGACCGCTGACCAAAAGCGGCGTATCGGCAGCGAACTGCGTGGCCGACATCGAAACACCGGCGCGCCAGCCCTTGATGGTTCGCCCGGCAAGGAAGTACTCGTCGAGGCTCTGGGAAGCTTTGCCACGAGCACGCATCCCCGCCGAGAGACCATAGAGAACGAATGCAAGTACGATCAGTAAATCCAACATGTTGTTATTCCTGTCGTTGGAAACGCTAAGGGTGAGAGCGCCTAGACGGCAGAAAAGATGCAGCGAACGGATGAACGGCACCCGCTTGGGCAGGGGTTTTGGCGATGACGTGGCAGGCGCTAGACTGTCGCCTTCGAAATCGCCTCAAATGCCATGCACGAATACTCGCAGCTGTCCAAAGCCCATCAGCCTTTGCTGGTCAGGTTTTACAGGTCCCATAACAGCCGTAATCGCGTACGCCACGAGGCGACATGCTGGATTGCCCGTCGCGGCGACATCGTGGCGGGGTTATGTCTGACACCGGTCGCGCAGGGGCATTTTCTCACCGGCTTGTTGGTGGCCCCTGCCGAGAGAAACCGAGGTGTTGGTGCACAACTGGTGCGAGAGGCACTCGCCTCCGTCCAAGGCCCGGTCTGGCTGTTCTGCAAACCAGAACTCCGGGACTTCTACGCGGCACTGGGATTTACGGTGACAGACCATCTGCCGGAGACGTTGGCCGACCGTCTCGCGCGCTATCGCCAAAACAAGACACTGATTGCACTGTTCAACGATCGAGGGACGTCCATGCAAGGCCCCACACTGACGATCTCAATCGCCTGCCTGTTCGATGACAGCGGGCGCATTCTGATCGTACGCAAGCGCGGAACGCACTTTTTCATGCTTCCCGGTGGCAAGGCGGAAGTTGGCGAGACCGCCTTACAGACGCTAATCCGCGAACTTCACGAAGAGCTCGGCTTGACGATGGAGGGTCGCGACTTTAAGCCGCTTGGCCATTTTCAGGCCCCTGCTGCAAACGAACCGGGCCATCAGGTGAAAGCTGAGGTGTTCATGGCGCGGCTTCCCCACACCGTCAGCGCTCAGGCCGAGCTGGAAGAGTTGGGATGGCTGGAGGTGGCGCCCTGCATACGAGAGGACGTCGCGCCACTGCTGCGAAGGCAGGTAATGCCGGCACTGTTGGCAAAGGCCGCAGCAGGACACGAGCCCAGCTGCGACGTTGCCTCGTAACAAGGGGAATCAGGGTGAGATGGGATCGCTAGCAGGAAAGGTTTCTTCGATCGCTTCATCGAGCTGATCTTCATCAGCCTCATCCGGACGTCGGGCGACGTCGTCGCGCTCTTCGGCTGGCTGGTCGTTGTGCTGGTCGCCATTCATGATCTATCTCCACTGGTGGGCTGTTTACCTTAGGCCTTGCCCCGACCACTCGGTTCAGCGGAGTTTTTCGCGAACAAAAAAAAGGGGCGGGGTTGACCCCGCCCACCTTCTTCCTTGCTCCCTGTATCCCTTCTCATCTTCCTGGATGGCATCGCCTCCTGCGATGATCCCTGACCTTCATCCTGAAGGCCGTGCTAATCCCTGAGCACGGGTGCGATATTAATGATGGCCGGTCGGGCAACAAGCAGCACCCTTCAGGAAAAGACTCGCCAATTTATTGGCAAAGACCTATAAAAATATTTGTAGATCAATAAGTTGAAAATTAAAAGACGGCAAAAATCGCCCTTTAACACTAACTCCGCGCATAGTTTGCTTACAGCATCCGTAAGCAAAAGCTTACAAAGCGACGGGAGAAAGTGAAGATTTGGTCAGAGTGCATTAATTCGATGGAATGACCGAATGCAGCACAACGCAACTCAGCTTGCTCGGTAAGGGACTTGCGGCAATCAACATTTGCCAGGCCCCAAACAATCAGGCCTGGCAAATGGTCCGCTTTATTGGAATAGCGCGTCGCTGGATAGGCCGTTGCGCTCCAGGATCTCGCGAAGACGCCGTAGTGCCTCCACCTGAATCTGCCGAACGCGCTCGCGCGTCAGACCAATCTCCTGACCAACCTCTTCCAGCGTAGATGCTTCGTGGCTGCGCAAGCCAAAGCGTCGGATGACGACTTCACGTTGCTTCTCGGAAAGATCCGACAGCCACTGGTCGATGCTGGCAGACAGGTCATCATCGAGCAGCAACTCGCACGGATCGTTTTGGCGGTCGTCAGTAAGCGTATCGAGCAGTGTCTTGTCCGTATCCGGGCCGAGTGATACATCGACAGACGTGACCCGCTCGTTAAGACCAAGCATGCGCTTGACTTCCCCAACGGGCTTTTCGAGCAGATGTGCTATCTCTTCCGGACTTGGCTCGTGATCGAGTTTCTGGGTGAGCTCCCGCGCTGCCCGGAGGTAGACGTTCAACTCCTTGACTACATGAATCGGCAGTCGAATCGTGCGGGTCTGATTCATGATCGCCCGCTCGATGGTCTGTCGGATCCACCAGGTCGCGTAGGTGGAGAAACGAAAGCCGCGCTCGGGGTCGAATTTTTCGACTGCACGGATCAAGCCGAGATTGCCCTCCTCGACCAGATCGAGCAACGACAGCCCGCGGTTGACGTATCGCCGTGCGATCTTGACCACCAATCGCAGGTTGCTTTCAATCATTCGCTTGCGTCCCGCCGGATCGCCCTTCTGCGCAAGGCGCGCAAAATGCACTTCTTCTTCGGGGGTCAGGAGAGGGGAGAAACCGATTTCGTTGAGATACAACTGGGTTGCATCTAACGCTCGGTTGTAATCGATGAATTTGTGCTGTTTGCTGGATGCGGCCTTGGGTCTGCCTGCGGCAGCCTTGGTCACTTTGTTCTTCTGGTCGAAGTGGATAGGCGTTTCCATGAGCAGAACCGCATCGTCGACGTCAAACTCCAGCGCTTGGTCTTTAAGTGCCATTTTATTCTTGTCCTGTTCCGAGTTCGACACAGGCCCAAGCGACGCGGGTCCCTTGCTACGCTCAAGCCGAACCTAGTGCTGGAACAGGCAGGCGACAGGTCAACGTCTTGGCAGATATTGCAGCGGGTCTACGGGTTTACCCTGGCGACGAATTTCAAAATGCAGCTTCACCCGGTCGGTTCCCGTCGATCCCATCTCGGCAATGCTTTGCCCAGCCTTGACTTGTTGGCCCTCCCGCACCAGCAGCCTGCGGTTATGACCGTAGGCGCTTACATAGGTATCGCTATGCTTGATGATCACAAGTTCGCCGTAACCCCGTAATCCACTACCGGCGTACACAACAGTCCCATCAGAAGCAGCCAGGACAGGCTGTCCTAATTCCCCAGCGATATCAATTCCTTTATTCAAACTACCGTTTGAGGAAAATCGACCGATGATCGTACCGTTCGCCGGCCATGCCCAGCCGCTTGCAGAGCGCGTCACTGGCGTAACCGGAGTGCGCGCTGGCTGGCTCGCCGGCGGGGTCGGCTGCGTGGTGATTGCGGGCTGACGGGGCACCGGATTGGTAACTACCACCGACGTCGACGGCGCGGACGGCGGTGCAGGTTGCGGTGTGGGTCTTGGTGCGGCAGATGCAACGCGCGAGGAACCGCCATCGAAGCGGATTTTTTGCCCTGGGTAGATTACGTGGGGCGGCTGAATGCCATTTACCCGAGCGAGCTCGCGCCAATCCCAACCGAAGCGGAAGGCAATGGACCAGAGCGTGTCGCCGCGGCGCACAACGTACTGCCCGCTGGTGACCCGATCACGCTGATTGCGGTCAACGACCTGCACACCTCCGCCCTGAGGCGAAGAAGCGCAACCGACCAGTGTTCCGGCAATCATCAAAGTGCCGAGCACCGAACGGATCACGGGACCGCGAATCCACCGCCGTACTGCTGTGAGCCTCAATGCCCGCTCCCTTTCATAGACAAATGCGTCAAACGCCGTCCGTCATCGGCTGGCGTCGACCGGCAAACCACTCGAGTCCCAGGACCAGAACGATACCGCCAACCGCCAACAGCACGGCCAGTAGCAATTGAGGATCCTGACCGGTCAGATCGCCATAAGCGCCAGGCATAAGATTCTGCTGCAGCACCGGAACGTTCTCACCGCTGGAGTTGGTACGCCAGGTCAGAGTCTCCTTCCAAGGCCAGACCTTGTTCAGCGAGCCGAGCATCAACCCGGTAAGAAACGCCAGCGTCAGATCGCGCCAACGCTTGAGCAACCAGCTCAGTAGCCGAGCGAAGCTAAGCAGGCCCACCACGCAGCCTGCCGCGAACGTCAGCATCACGCCCACGTCCAAGCTTTTCACGGCGCCCAGAACCACTTGGTACAACCCGAGCAGGACGAGGATGAAGCTGCCGGAAATACCTGGCAGGATCATCGCGCAAATGGCGATGGCGCCCGCGAAGAACAGGCTCACGCTACCACTGCCCCACTGCATGGGAGCTGCCACGGTGATCCAGTAGGCGAAACCTATACCCAGGCAGAAACTCACCAGCCGCGTCAGATTGCGCCGCTGGATTTCCTTGCCCACCAAGTGCACAGACACAAGGATAAGGCCGAAGAAAAATGACCAGACAGGAATTGGATGCTCTTCCAGCAGATAGGTGATCAACCTGGCCAGGCTGAGGATGCTGGTGAGCACACCAGCGAATAGGACCAACAGGAAATTGGCGTTGGCGGTCTTCCACGCTTCGCCGATACGCCCCCGCAGAAGCGGGCGAGCGGCGTAAGGCACCGCACTGATCGAACGCAGCAGTTCATCGTAGATACCCGTGATGAAAGCCACGGTACCGCCCGAGACGCCGGGCACCACATCTGCCGCGCCCATGGCCATGCCCTTGGCGTACAACAATAAAGCGTTCTTCATGCTTCCTTCCGCTGAATGATCAAATCACGGGTCCATTTAGCAGCGGCACGAAACGTACGGTATCCAGAAGATGGCGCGAAAAGCCGTTCTCCTCTCGAATGATCAGCATGAGTTGCTGGACCTCGCCGGCACCCACCGGAATCACCAGGCGCCCACCGGGCGCCAGCTGACCGAGCAAGGCCTGCGGCACATCGGCTGCCGCCGCGGTGACGATGATGCCATTGTAAGGCGCCAATGCAGGCCAGCCCTCCCAACCATCGCCCCAGCGAAAGACCACATTGCGCAGCTTGAGTTCTGCCAAACGTTCCTTGGCCCGGTCCTGCAGCGCCTGAATTCGCTCGACCGAGAACACCCGCTCGACCAACTGAGCCAGCACGGCAGTCTGGTAACCGGAACCGGTGCCGATTTCGAGCACCTTGTCCAACGGTCCGGCGGCAAGCAGCAATTCGCTCATGCGTGCAACCATGAACGGCTGGGAAATGGTCTGGTTGTGCCCGATGGGCAGGGCCGTGTCTTCGTAGGCACGGTGCGCCAGAGCTTCGTCGACGAACAGATGACGCGGCGTGCGACGAATGACTTCCAGCACTTGTGCGCTGGACAGCCCTTCCTCATAGAGGCGCTGGATCAGGCGGTCACGGGTGCGCTGTGAGGTCATTCCCGAGCCATGCAGCAGGTTGTCTTGTCCGCGATGTCTCACAGCACGTTCTCCACCCAGCTTTCGAGACCACTGAAGGCCTCACGGAAGGTTCTATCAAGCTGCAACGGGGTGATCGACACGTAACCCTGCATCACGGCATGGAAGTCGGTGCCCGGCCCGCCGTCTTCGACGTCGCCGGCAACCGATATCCAGTAGCCCTCCTTCCCTCGCGGATTGGCCTGCTTGACCGGCGGTTTGGCGCGGCTGCGATGGCCCAGGCGAGTGAGGCGGATGCCACGAATATGGTCGAGCGGCAGATTGGGCACGTTGACGCTGAGTACGGTCCGCGGCGGCACCTCGAGCTGATCGTGTTTCTCGACCAGCATGCGCGCGATATGCGCGGCGGTGGGCAGGTTTTCCGTCGAGCGCGAAACCAGCGAAAAAGCGAAAGCCGGGCGCCCGGTGAAGCGCCCTTCGATGGCCGCCGCGACCGTGCCGGAATAGAGCACGTCGTCCCCCAGATTGGCGCCGAGATTGATACCCGAAACCACCATGTCCGGCGCAATCTCAAGCAGACCATTTAGGCCCAGGTGCACGCAATCGGTGGGCGAGCCGTTCAGGCCAATGAAGCCGTTTGGCATGCTTATCGGATGAAGCGGGCGGTCCAGGGTGAGGGCGCTGCTTGCGCCACTCATGTCCTGAATCGGGGCTACCACCTTGCACTCGGCATAGTCGGCCAGCGCGTCATAAAGCGCGGCGAGCCCGGGCGCATACACCCCGTCGTCGTTGGCGATCAGAATACGCATCAGATGTCCGTCTGCCCTGCCAGGCTGACCAGCTCACGCACCATGGCGGTGGCAAAGCATCCGGTCGGCAGGACGAATTCCAGTTGCAGAATGTCAGGCTCGGGATAATGCCACGACAAACCGCCGATGGGGAGGCGAAGAATGCGCCGTTCGTGCTTCATTCCAGCTTGTGCCAACCAATTGACGATCGCTGGTTCAGTTTCGGCGACAGCAGTCTCCAGTGCCTGAATTTCGTCACCTGCTGGCGAGCCGTCAATGCCCCACAATGGCCCAGTCGGATGCAGGTCGAGAATGGCCAGGCGTGGGTCGCTGCACTCAGCTTGCCCAGCTGGGAAAAAGCTGCGGCTGTCGGTAAACGCCAACAGATCGCCCACGTGCGCCTGGTTCCAGCTCCCATCGGCTACTCGCTCGGCGAGTACGCAATTGAACAGGTAGCTACGGCCTGCCGACAGCAGGCGCGAGCGCAGGTTGCGTTGCTCCGGAAGCTCACCCTTCGTCGCGTAGTGCCTTGCGCCGTGCAGGTTGCCGCCTTCATAGCCGAAACGCTGCAGCCCAAAGTAGTTCGGCACGCCGAGCGCTTTGATCTGCTCCAGTCGCGCATCGAGCGCGGCAGGCTCGCCGCGTAGCTCCGTCAGGCGCAGGCGGAAGCCATTGGCCGAGTGCGCGCCACGCTGCAGCTTGCGCTGATGCCGGGTGCGCATGAGGATCGTCAGGCTTTCATTTTCGGCGGCAGAGAGATCGGGATCGGCCTTACCCGGAAGATGCAGGCTGAACCACTGACGAGTCAGGGCCTGGCGATCCTTCAGCCCGGCATAGCTGATCATCTTCAACGGCACGCCGGCAGCGCGGGCGATCCGCTTGGCGGCTTCCTCGGTATTCAGGTTACGTTTTTCCACCCACAGCCATAGGTGCTCGCCCTCGCCGGACAGCGGAATGTCGAGCACTTCATCGACCTGGAAATCCTCGGCAACCGCTTTCAGCACCGCACTGCCACAGGGCTCGCCATGGGCGCGCGGCCCGAGCAGCTCGTCTTCAGTCATGCGCGGACCAGCAAGGCAACCGCGTGAACGGCGATCCCCTCCTCACGTCCGGTGAAACCAAGCTTCTCGGTCGTGGTGGCCTTGACATTGACTTGGTCCAGCTCGACCTGCAGGTCCGCAGCAATCAGCGCACGCATGCTGTCGATGTGCGGTGCCATCTTCGGCGCCTGGGCAATGATCGTGGCGTCGACATTACCGACCTGCCAACCCTTGGCCCTTACCTGCGCAAGAACATGACGCAGCAGCACACGGCTGTCGGCACCCTTGAACTGCGGATCGGTATCCGGGAAGTGCTTGCCGATATCGCCCAGCGCCGCCGCCCCAAGCAGCGCGTCGCTCAACGCATGCAGCAGCACATCACCGTCTGAATGCGCCAGCAGCCCGAGTCTGTGTGGAATCCGAACGCCGCCAAGCGTGATGTGATCGCCATCGCCGAAGCGGTGCACGTCGTAACCGTGGCCGATACGCATAGATGAAAAACCCTGGAAAATCTTGAGCTGGCGATTCTACAGGAGCCGGCCACGGCGTGAGGGGTCCGCACGATGTCACTCGATCATCGACACCGACGATAAGCACCATCAGCCGAATCGATCTCATATCGCAAAATGGCGATATATAGTTCGCCTCATTCCGATATACATCATTCAGGGCCGCCAATGCCGGACGATTTCGACGACATCATCAAGGCCCTCGCCCATCCACTGCGCCGCGACATCCTGCGCTGGCTCAAGGAGCCGCAGCGCTATTTCGCCGAGCAGCACCACTCGCTGGAAAACGGCGTATGTGCTGGGCAGCTAGACCAACGCGCCGGCCTGTCGCAATCAACCGTATCGGCCCATCTGGCGACCCTACAAAAGGCCGGGCTGATTACCAGCCAAAAGGTCGGCCAATGGCATTTTTTCAAGCGCAACGACGCAGTCATCCAGACGTTCGTCGAACGCATCGGCCAGGAACTCTGAACCCTTTCTTGCACCACCCGTACAGGAGCGGTATCGCTATGCCCACACTCTTCGACCCGATCAAGATCGGCGACCTGGAACTGAACAATCGCGTCATCATGGCGCCGCTGACCCGCTGCCGCGCAGAACCCGGCCGCGTGCCCGGCGAGCTGATTGCCGAGTATTACGCACAGCGCGCCGACGCTGGCCTGATCATCAGCGAAGCTACTTCTGTAGCCCCGATGGGCGTCGGCTATCCGGACACCCCCGGTATCTGGTCCGCCGAACAGGTTCAGGGCTGGAAGAAGGTCACCGACGCGGTACACGCCAAGGGCGGCAAGATCGTCTTGCAGCTGTGGCATGTCGGCCGAATCTCCGATCCGATCTATCTGGATGGTGAACTGCCGGTCGCACCCAGCGCCATCAGGCCAGCCGGCCATGTCAGCCTGGTTCGACCGATGAAGGATTACGAAACACCGCGGGCGCTGAAGACCGATGAGATACCAGGCATTATCGAGGCCTATCGCAAGGGTGCTGAGAACGCCAAGGAAGCCGGTTTCGACGGCGTGGAAATACACGGCGCCAACGGCTACTTGCTTGACCAGTTCCTGCAAGACAGCACCAACAAGCGCACCGATGCCTACGGTGGCTCGCTTGAGAACCGCGCACGGCTGATGCTGGAAGTTACCGACGCCGCCATTTCGGTGTGGGGGGCTGGCCGGGTTGGCATGCACCTGGCTCCACGTGCCGACTCCCATGACATGGGCGACTCCAACCGTGCAGAGACCTTTGGCTATGTCGCCCGCGAGCTGGGCAAGCGCGGTGTAGCGTTCATCTGCACTCGTGAGAAGGTCGGCGAAGACAGCCTGGGCCCGCAGCTGAAGCAGATCTTCGGAGGCGTATACATCGCCAACGAACGCTTTACCAAGGAACAGGCCAGCGCCTGGCTGGCAGAAGGCAAAGCCGATGCAGTCGCGTTCGGGATTCCTTACATCGCCAACCCGGATCTGGTCGCGCGGCTACGCCAGGGCGCTCCACTAAACGAACCCAAACCCGAGCTGTTCTATGCCCAGGGTCCGGTTGGCTATACCGATTATCCGTCGCTCTAGCTCCTTGCGACGGAAGGCCCGACTGGGTGACCGGTCGGGCCTTTTTTATTGCTGCCCGGCGTCACTCCGCCGCGTAGGGCGGGCTTCAGCCCGCCACCCAACGGCGGATAACGCGACACTGCCGTGCCCGTTCCGTAAACATCAACGCCTCAACGCCTCGGCATGGTGGCGAAGGTGTTCATCGATGAAGCTGGCGATGAAGTAGTAGCTGTGGTCATACCCTGGCTGGATTCGCAGGGTCAGCGGATGATTGGTAGCATCCGCCGCCGCTCGCAGCGCTTGAGGCTTGAGCTGGCCCTCCATGAAGTCATCGCGATCACCCTGATCGACCAGCATTGGCAGCTGCTCGCGCGCCTCAGCGATCAGCACGCAGGCATCCCATTCGCGCCAGCGGGAACGATCTTCGCCTAGATAACCGCTGAATGCCTTTTCACCCCATGGGCAGTTGAGCGGGTTGCTGATAGGTGCGAAAGCCGACAGCGAGTGATAGCGCCCGGGATTCTTCAGCGCGCAGATCAGTGCGCCGTGACCGCCCATGGAGTGTCCGCTGATACCGCGCCGGTCGGAGACGGGAAAGTTCGCCTCGATCAATGCCGGCAGCTCATCCACTACGTAGTCGTACATTCGATAGTGCTGCGCCCAGGGTTCCTGAGTGGCATTAAGGTAGAAGCCCGCGCCAAGGCCGAAATCCCAAGCACCCTCGGGATCGTCCGGCACACCTGCCCCTCGCGGACTGGTATCCGGGGCGACGATGATCAGGCCGAGTTCCGCAGCCAGACGCAGCGCTCCGGCCTTTTGCATGAAGTTCTCGTCCGTGCACGTCAGGCCTGATAGCCAGTACAGCACCGGCAGCTTTTCGCCCTGCTCCGCCTGGGGTGGCAGGTACACAGCGAACACCATGTCGCAGTTAAGGCTGACGGAACGGTGGCGGTAGCGCTTGTGCCAGCCGCCAAAGCTCTTGTTGCTGGAAACGATTTCGAGACTCATAGGCCCTCCAGGCAACCGCAAAGCCACAGGCGGGACTTGCCCGACATGCTATGGCTTGCGGCTACTGGCTTAGAAATGGATGACGGTACGAATGCTCTTGCCTTCGTGCATCAGATCGAAAGCTTCGTTGATCTTGTCCAGCGGAAGATTGTGGGTAATGAACGTGTCCAGAGGAATCTCGCCGCTTTGCGCCTTCTCCACATAGCTCGGCAGCTCGGTACGACCCTTAACGCCACCGAACGCCGAGCCGCGCCAGACGCGCCCAGTGACCAACTGGAATGGACGGGTGCTGATTTCCTGACCTGCGCCAGCGACGCCGATGATGGTCGACTCGCCCCAGCCCTTGTGGCAGCACTCTAGAGCGGCGCGCATCAGCTGTACGTTGCCAACACATTCAAACGAATAGTCGACGCCGCCATCGGTCATCTCGACAATAACCTCTTGAATCGGCCTGTCGTACTCCTTCGGATTGACGAAGTCGGTGGCACCCAGTTCTTCGGCGATGGCGAACTTGCTCGGGTTGATATCGACAGCGATGATCCGGCTGGCCTTGGCCATCTTCGCTCCGATGATAGCTGCCAGGCCGATACCACCCAAGCCGAAGATCGCCACGGTCGCACCTTCCTCGACCTTGGCGGTGTTCAGCACTGCGCCGATGCCGGTGGTGACACCGCAACCCAGCAGGCAGACCTTTTCCAGCGGTGCCTCCTTCGGAATCTTCGCCACCGAGACCTCCGGCAGCACGGTGTATTCGGAGAAGGTCGAGCAACCCATGTAGTGATAGATCGGCTCGCCTTGATAGCTGAAACGCGAGGTGCCATCCGGCATCAGACCCTTGCCCTGGGTGGCGCGAACGGAGCTGCAAAGGTTGGTCTTCTGAGACTTGCAGAATTTGCACTGACCGCATTCGGCGGTATAGAGCGGAATCACGTGATCGCCAATGGCGACCGAGGTAACGCCTTCACCCACTGCTTCGACGATGCCGCCGCCCTCGTGACCGAGGATGCACGGGAATACGCCTTCGGAGTCCTCGCCGGAGAGCGTATAGGCGTCGGTGTGGCAGACACCTGTGGCGACGATTCGGATCAGCACCTCACCGGCCTTTGGCGGCGCAACATCCACTTCCACGATCTGCAGGGGCTGATTGGGGCCGAAGGCAACGGCGGCACGCGACTTGATAGTCATGGACGGCTCTCTCGATGTAATGGGAAAGCGACAGTGTAATTCATCGTCAAAATGGGATTAATGACCACCTTTGGAAAACATTATTGCCATACGGGGACAATAATCAGGCAGGCCGCTACAATGATGTCCGTATCAACGCCACCTACACCCTGAAACCGGAGATCGAATGAACCGCTGGGAAGGTCTCGATGAATTCGTGGCTGTGGCCGAATGCGGGAGTTTCATGCGTGCTGCTGAGCGCCTGCGTGTCTCCTCCTCGCATGTCAGCCGCCAGGTCGCTCGTCTCGAAGAGCGCCTGCAGGCGCGGCTGCTCTATCGCACCACCCGTCGAGTCTCGCTCACCGAGGCTGGCCATACGTTCTTTGCGCGCTGTCAGCGGCTGATCGAAGAGCGCGACGAAGCATTCCTCGCCATCAGCGACCTGCACAGCGCGCCCACGGGGCTGTTGCGCATGACCGCAGCGGTGGCTTATGGCGAACGCTTCATTGTGCCATTGGTAAACGAATTCATGGCCCGACACCCGCAACTGCGCGTGGACATCGAGTTATCCAACCGCACCCTCGATCTGGTTCAGGAAGGCTATGACTTGGCCATTCGCCTCGGAAAACTGAGCGAATCACGTCTGGTGGCCACCCGCATCGCACCGAGGGCCATGTACCTATGTGCAGCCCCAAGCTATCTGGAGCGCTACGGACGACCGCACACCTTGTCGGAACTGGCGCGGCATAACTGCCTGATCGGCACGAGCGACGTCTGGTCCTTCCAGGTCGAAGGTCGCGAGCAGCATTTCAAACCCAGTGGCAACTGGCGCTGCAACAGCGGAGAGGCGGTACTGGACGCCGCACTGCGTGGCTTTGGTTTGTGCCAGCTGCCGGACTACTACGTGCAAGGGCCGCTGCAGCGGGGCGAGCTGGTTTCATTGCTGGAAAGCAATCAGCCGCCGGACACGGCCGTCTGGGCGGTGTACCCGCAACGCCGTTATCCGCTGCCGAAGGTTCGCCTGCTCGTCGAAGCCCTCAAGGCCGGTCTTGCCATCCGCAACGAATACGCCGGCAGACAAAGCTGAACAGGACTTGAACCGCGCGTCCGAGGCCGCTCAGGCGGAGGAACCCGCCGGACTCGCCCTACGTCGTACCTTGTGTAGCTGCAACTCTACGAGCCGAATGTGCTGGAGGGTGCGGCGCTGCAATCAGGAGGAAACCATGCAGGTTCTGGTGAACAGCAACCACAGCATCAGCGTTACCAGTGAGTTTGAAGAGCGGGTAAAGGCGACGGTGGAGACCGAGCTTGAGCGTTTCGATGATCATCTGACCCGAGTCGAGGTGCATCTCAACGATGAAAACAGCAACAAGAGCGGGCCGCAGGACAAGCGCTGCCAGATGGAAGCGCGCGTTAAAGGCCACGACCCAATCTCGACCACCCACAAGGCCGAAACACTTGATCTGGCAATCAACGGCGCAGCGGAAAAGCTGAACCACGCACTAGGTCACGCACTGGACAAACTCAACCGCCACTGACCTGGCCCCCGATGGCTATTGAGGGCGCCATCGACATCTCTGCGAGGGACCGAACCACAGCCACCTGGAGGCCACGCATGAACCGACTACTCGATCGAGAAACCCTGACCAAACTGCTGTCACAGCGCGATGGACCCTGTCTATCCGTATACCAACCCACTCATCGCAGTTTCCCGGAACGTCAGCAAGACCCAATTCGCTTCAAGCATCTGGTCAAGCAATTGGAAGATTCCCTCAAGCGACAAGGCCACGCCGACCAGGCGCCAGCCCTGCTCCAGCCATTTTATGCCCTGATCGACAACAGCGACTTCTGGAACCACAGCCTCGATGGGCTGGCAGCGTTCGCTGCAAAGGACTACTTCCAGGTTTATCGTCTGCAACGCAGCGTGCCAGAGATGGCCGTAGCCAATGCACGCATGCACCTCAAGCCGCTGGTACGCATTGCGCAATCGGCCGACCGCTTTCAGATTCTTTGCCTATCGCGCGACTCGGTACGCCTGTTCGAAGGCAACCGCGATGCACTGGACGAGGTCAGGCTGCACGATGCAGTGCCCAAAACCCTTGCCGACGCGCTGGGCAGCGACCTGACCGCGAAAGGTCAGAGTGGCTTTCCCCAAGGCTACGGCCGGGCCAGCGAACGGGGTGACCCGATGCAGGTAGAGTCTGGTGGAAGTGGCAAGCAGGCGGAGATCGACCGCGACCGTGATCGCTACTTCCGCGAAGTGGATCGCGCCATCATCGAGCACCACTCCAAGCCCTCCGGCCTGCCCCTTATTCTCGCCGCGCTACCGGAACAACAGTCACATTTCCGCCGGCTCAGCCACAACGAGTGCCTGCTGCCAGAAGGCATTGAGACCGGCCAGAGCGCCGTGAACGTCAACGAGCTGCGCGAAAAAAGCTGGATGGTGATGCAGCCGCGTTATCTCAAGCGACTGGAAGGGCTGCTCAATCAGTTTGGGGCATCCCACGGGCAGGGGCTTGCATCCGACCACCTGGAAGACATCGGCCAGGCCACTCGCCAAGGCCGGGTCGCCACGCTGCTGGTGGAGGCCGAGCGGCAAATCCCCGGACACGTCGACAAAGCTGACGGAACAGCAACCCCCACGAACGAAGACGACGTCAATACGCCCGACGTGCTTGACGAGCTAACAATCTGGACGCTCGAGCAAGGCGGAGAAGTCGTCGTGGTGCCAACCGAACGCATGCCGACCGGTACCGGGGCGGCGGCGATCTATCGCTTCTGACGAACAAGTGCGGGCAGCCCTCTGCCCGCATCTCATTGCGTGCGATCAGCGTGCCAACGCTGCGCCAACCACTCCAGATCTTCAGGCCGAGTCACCTTGAGGTTGTCTGCCCGCCCTTCCACCACCCTGGGTGATTGACCAGCCCACTCCATCGCCGAAGCTTCGTCAGTAACCTGCACACCTGTCTCGAGCGCCGCTTCAAGCGCCTCACGCAACATTCCGAGGCGGAACATCTGCGGCGTGAAAGCCTGCCAGACCACGCTGCGATCAACCGTCTCCAGCACGCGCCCGTCCGCCCCCACGCGCTTTAGCGTATCGCGCGCCGGAACTGCCAGCAGACCACCGACCGAGTCGCCGGCCAGCTCCAGCAGCAATTTGTCCAGATCCTCGCGCGCCAGATTGGGCCGGGCTGCGTCATGCACCAGTACCCAGTCACAGGCATCCGCGCCAAGTTCGTGGAGACACTGCAGGCCATTGAGCACGGAATCGGAGCGCTCGCGACCACCCGCAGCACGATGAATGCGGACATTGCTCGCACAGGGTAGACGTGGCCAGTAGGGATCATCAGGGGCAATGCAGACCACAACCCCGGCCAGTGCGGGATGATCCAGAAAACAATCGAGCGTGTGCTCGATAATGCTGCGCTCGCCCAACTGCAGGTACTGCTTGGGGCGATCGGCGCGCATGCGGCTGCCAACGCCGGCAGCGGGGATGACTACCCAGAACAACGGCGGCTGGCGGGGGGTCATTCGATCAGCTGATAGAGGGTCTCGCCCTCTTTGACCATGCCCAGTTCCTGTCGCGCACGCTCCTCGACGGTCTCCATGCCCTGCTTGAGCTCCAGGACCTCCGCTTCGAGAATTCGATTGCGCTCCAGAAGCCGCTCGTTCTCGCCCTGTTGATCGGCAATCTGCTTGTTCAGGCCATTAACCTGCGCCAGGCTGCCCTCGCCCACCCAGAGACGATACTGCAGACCGCCAAGAAGCAGTATCAGCACGATGAACAACCAGTAGGGGCGACGCGTAGAAGGCATGAAACGACTTCGACAATAGTTCGGTATGGGCAAACAGCACTAGCAATGTACGGGCGATTAACCAACTGCACAGGTGCACGGTGCCGATTGAAACAAAAAAGGGCGACTCGCGCCGCCCTTTTTTAAGTGCCGAGAATCAGCCGCGGAATTCAGCACGACCCTTGTAAGGAGCCTTGCCGCCCAGCTGCTCTTCGATACGCAGCAGCTGGTTGTACTTGGATACGCGATCCGAGCGGCACAGCGAACCGGTCTTGATCTGACCAGCGGCAGTACCCACAGCCAGATCAGCGATGGTGCTGTCTTCAGTCTCACCGGAACGGTGCGAGATGACTGCGGTGTAACCGGCAGCCTTGGCCATCTGAATGGCTTCCAAGGTTTCGGTCAGCGAGCCAATCTGGTTGAATTTGATCAGGATCGAGTTGGCGATGCCCTTGTCGATGCCTTCCTTGAGGATCTTGGTGTTGGTGACGAACAGGTCGTCACCGACCAGTTGCATCTTGCCGCCGAGCTTTTCGGTCTGCACCTTCCAGCCAGCCCAGTCGGATTCATCCATGCCATCTTCGATGGAGATGATCGGGTAGCGCTCGGCGAGGCCGCCCAGGTAGTCGCTGAAGCCTGCGGCGTCGAACACCTTGCCCTCACCGGCCAGATCGTACTTGCCGTCCGCGTAGAACTCGCTCGATGCGCAATCCAGCGCCAGAGTGACGTCGTCGCCCAAGGTGTAGCCAGCATTGGCGACGGCTTCAGCAATCGCGCTCAGGGCATCCTCGTTGGACTCCAGGTTTGGCGCGAAGCCACCCTCGTCTCCAACCGAAGTGCTCAGCCCACGCGCCTTGAGCACTGCCTTGAGGTGGTGGAAGATCTCCGCGCCCATGCGCAGAGCATCGGCGAAAGTCTTGGCGCCGACCGGCTGAATCATGAATTCCTGGATATCGACGTTGTTGTCGGCGTGCTCGCCACCGTTGATGATGTTCATCATCGGCACCGGCATGGAGTACTGACCCGGCGTACCGTTGAGGTTGGCGATATGTGCGTACAGCGGCAGGTCCTGATCCTGTGCAGCGGCCTTGGCAGCGGCCAGGGACACGGCGAGGATTGCGTTGGCGCCCAGCTTGCCTTTGTTCTCAGTACCGTCGAGCTCGATCATCGCGTGGTCCAGCGCTTTCTGATCGAGCGGGTCCTTGCCTAGCAGCAGGTCACGAATCGGGCCGTTGATGTTGGCCACGGCTTTGAGTACACCCTTGCCCAGGTAGCGGCTTTTGTCGCCATCGCGCAGCTCCAGAGCCTCACGGGAACCTGTGGACGCACCAGACGGCGCACAGGCGCTGCCGATGATGCCATTGTCCAGGATCACGTCGGCTTCCACGGTCGGGTTGCCACGGGAGTCCAGAACTTCACGCCCCTTGATGTCGACGATCTTTGCCATTGTTGTTAACACTCCGTAGATAGCTGCAAGGCTTCAAGCAGTTTCGATTGGCGGGAAATTCTTGACGAGATCATCCAGCTGCTTGAGCTGGGTAAGGAAAGGCTCGAGCTTGTTCAGGCGCAGGGCGCACGGGCCGTCGCACTTGGCGTTGTCCGGATCCGGATGCGCCTCGAGGAACAAGCCAGCCAATCCTTGGCTAAGGCCAGCTTTGGCCAAATCGGTGACCTGGGCACGACGCCCACCGGCTGAATCCGACCGGCCTCCTGGCATCTGCAGGGCGTGGGTGACGTCGAAGAACACTGGATACTCGAACTGCTTCATGATGTCGAAGCCAAGCATGTCGACGACCAGATTGTTGTAGCCAAAGGACGAGCCACGCTCGCAGAGGATCAGCTGATCGTTCCCGGCTTCCTCACACTTGCGCAGGATGTGCTTCATTTCCTGAGGTGCCAGGAACTGGGCCTTCTTGATATTGATTACTGCGCCGGTCTTGGCCATTGCCACAACCAGATCGGTCTGCCGGGAGAGGAAGGCCGGGAGCTGGATGATGTCGCAGACGTCCGCGACGGGCTGCGCTTGCCATGGCTCGTGCACATCGGTGATGACCGGCACGCCAAAGGTCTTCTTCACTTCCTCGAAGATCTTCATGCCCTCCTCCAGGCCTGGACCGCGGAAGGAGGTCACGGAGGAGCGGTTGGCCTTGTCAAAGCTGGCCTTGAACACATACGGAATGCCGAGCTTTTCGGTGACCCGCACATACTCTTCACAGGCCTGCATGGCCAGGTCACGGGACTCCAGCACGTTGATGCCACCGAACAGCACGAACGGCCTGTCGTTAGCGATCTCGATGTTGCCTACGCGGATGGTCTTCTGACTCATGCCTTTTTCGCCTTGTGCTCCAGCGCCGCCTTGACGAAACCGCTAAACAGCGGATGACCGTCGCGCGGCGTGGAAGTAAATTCAGGGTGGAACTGACAAGCAACGAACCAGGGATGATCCGGAGCCTCGACCACTTCCACCAGCGCGCCGTCGCCGGAACGCCCGGTAACCTTCAGACCTGCCGCCTGCAGTTGCGGCAACAGGTTATTGTTCACTTCATAACGGTGGCGATGACGCTCGACAATACGTTCCTGGCCGTAGCACTCGAACACCTTGGAGCCGGCTTCAAGGCCGCATTCCTGAGCGCCAAGACGCATGGTGCCGCCTAGGTCAGAGTTATCGCTGCGAGTTTCCACGGCACCGCTGGCGTCTTCCCATTCGGTGATCAGGCCAACTACCGGATGCCCACTGTCCTTGTCGAACTCGGTGGAGTTGGCGTCGGACCAGCCCAGTACATCGCGGGCGAACTCGATCACTGCGACCTGCATACCCAGACAGATGCCCAGATACGGAATCTTGTTTTCACGGGCATAACGCACTGTCGCGATCTTGCCCTCGACCCCGCGCAAACCGAAGCCGCCCGGCACGAGAATGGCGTCGACACCTTCCAGCAGGCTGGTGCCCTGATTCTCGATGTCTTCGGAGTCGATATAGCGCAAGTTCACTTTGGTACGGCTCTGGATGCCAGCGTGGCTCATCGCCTCGATCAGAGATTTGTAAGCGTCCAGAAGTTCCATGTACTTGCCGACCATGGCGATAGTGACTTCTTTCTCTGGGTGCAGCTTGGCATCGACCACCCGATCCCACTCGGATAGATCGGCGCCACCGCATTCAAGGCCGAAGCGCTCTACAACGTAGTCGTCCAAGCCCTGCGCATGCAGGATGCCGGGAATTTTGTAGATCGTATCGGCGTCCGGCAGGCTGATCACTGCGCGCTCTTCGACGTTGGTGAACAGCGCGATCTTGCGGCGCGAGGAAACGTCGATTGCCCGATCCGAGCGGCAGACCAGTACGTCAGGCTGCAGGCCGATGGAGCGCAGCTCCTTCACCGAATGCTGTGTGGGCTTGGTCTTGGTTTCGCCGGCAGTGGCGATATAGGGCACCAGCGTCAGGTGCATCAGCATGGCGCGCTTGGCGCCCACTTCCACACGCAACTGGCGAATCGCCTCCAGAAACGGCTGCGACTCGATGTCACCGACGGTGCCGCCGACTTCCACCAGAGCCACTTCGGCGTCGCCGGCACCCTTGATGATGCGACGTTTGATCTCATCGGTGATATGCGGGATCACCTGGATAGTCGCACCCAAATAGTCGCCACGGCGTTCACGACGCAGCACGTCTTCGTAGACGCGGCCGGTGGTGAAGTTGTTGTTCTGGGTCATGCGGGTGCGGATGAACCGCTCGTAATGGCCCAGATCGAGATCGGTCTCGGCGCCGTCATGGGTGACGAACACCTCACCATGCTGGAACGGGCTCATGGTGCCCGGATCGACGTTGATGTAAGGGTCCAGCTTGAGCATCGTGACCTTCAGGCCCCGCGCCTCCAGGATGGCCGCCAATGAAGCCGAGGCGATGCCTTTCCCCAATGAAGAAACAACACCACCCGTGACGAAGATGTAGCGCGTCATGAAAAACCCTAGAAGTCTGCGTTAAGCGGCTAGCGCCGCCGGGGGAAAGCGAAGATGCCATTGCGCCCTAGGCGGCAATAGCGCAACTGCCACGGATTCGGAGAAACCGCAGAAGCTGTATTGAGACGGGAGCGTAGTCTACTGGAAAGGCGTTATCAGCTCAAACCACTTAGAAGTCCGGCGCGCACCAATACAGGGCAGGATACTCCTCACCTAGTGGTGGCAGGCCAGCCACAGCGATCAGTTCATCACCGCAGTAAAGCAACGGAAGCCGCACACGCACGAACGGGGGGACCCCAGCTTCGTTCAACACGCGTTTGAGATTACGCCGGCCGCGGCCAGACACCCGGAGCACCTCACCGCCCTGCCGATAGCGGACCTGGAGTTTGCCGGCAGGAACTCTCCCCGCCAGTTGAAGCGTGCCATTGCCGGGCAGAGCAAGGCTGACATCCGGGTCCAGCCATTCCACAGACTCGACAACGGGCGCCAGCCAGCCATCGGGTAGCCACCAGACCCGATCTCCACTGCGCTGCAGCTCGCCCCCCGCCAAGCGCCATCGAGGCGTGGCATCAGGTTTGGCGTCCAGCAAAGACACCAGACCAGCCCAATGATCCTCGTCTGGAGCCAGCGTCAGATCAGCTAGCCAATAACGCAAAGCGTTGCGGCGGCGAGCTGGCGTCAGTGCACGCAACGCCGGCAAAGCGAGACAGGGCAAGCGCAGCCATTCGAACCCGCTGGCGGCGTTAGCAGCAATGAGATCCTGTTGCGCCAACTCGTCCAGCAGCTGCTGCGCTTCGGCCATATGGGACGCCGCACGAGCCATGCTCGATGTGGCCTGCGGCCAGCGCTGCTGCAGGAGCGGCATAACCTCGCGGCGTAGGAAATTTCGCGAATATCCATGGTTTTGATTACTTGGATCCTCTACCCAGACCAAGGCGTTGTCGCGGGCGTACTCCTCAAGCTCTGCGCGCGAAACATCGAGCAACGGCCGCACCAGCCGTCCAAGGCCCAATGATCGTTCCCGCGGCATCGCCGCAAGCCCTCGCACCCCAGCGCCGCGCAGCAGACGAAACAGGACCGTTTCTGCCTGATCGTCGCGGTGCTGGGCAGTCAGCAACAGCTCGCCTCTGCCCAACTGGCCAGCGAATGCACCATAGCGAGCCTCACGCGCAGCGCGCTCCACGCTGCCGCCCGGCACAACCTGCACCCGAGTTACTTCCAAGGGAATACCCAAACCGTCGCAGATCGCCTGACAGTGCGTCGGCCAATTATCGGCAACGAGTTGCATACCGTGATGCACGTGCAACGCACGAATCGCAGGTAGCTCATGCCGCTCGGCCAGCCGCGCGAGCACATGCAACAAGACAGTCGAATCAAGGCCACCAGAAAACGCCACCCACCACGTAGGTGAGCTACGCCAGGGCGCAAGCGCGGAAAGCAGGAAGGAATCGAGGGACATGCGAGCGCTATCGATAGCTGGCGTTGCCGGCAAGCATAAAGCTCGGCAGCAGCATCGGCGAGAGGACGGGGCAATTAGCCCGCGGCCTACACGCCCGATTCAGCGTAGCCGAATCGGGCGTGCGTCAGGTGCGAAGGGTCAGGCGATCCCGTAGCTCATCAGACGCTCATAGCGACGGGTGAGCAGTGCATCGGTATCCAGCGACTTGAGCATATGCAACTGGCTGTTCAGCTGCTCACGCATGGCGGCGGCCATGACGGCCGGATTGCGGTGCGCGCCACCCAGCGGCTCCGGAATCACCTTGTCGACAATACCGAGGTCCTTGAGGCGATCAGCTGTAACACCCATGGCCTCCGCAGCTTCAGGTGCTTTCTCGGCGGTGCGCCAGAGAATCGAGGCACAGCCTTCCGGAGAAATTACCGCGTACGTAGAGTATTGCAGCATGTTCAGCTGGTCACAGACACCGATGGCCAGCGCGCCGCCAGAACCGCCCTCGCCGATCACGGTAGCGATAATCGGGGTCTTCAGCCGCGCCATGACGCGCAGGTTCCAGGCGATGGCTTCGCTCTGGTTACGCTCCTCAGCGTCGATACCTGGGTAGGCACCGGGTGTATCGATAAAGGTCAGGATCGGCATCTTGAAACGCTCGGCCATCTCCATCAGTCGGCAGGCCTTGCGGTAACCTTCAGGGCGCGGCATGCCGAAATTGCGGCGAACCTTTTCACGCACATCGCGGCCCTTCTGGTGGCCGATGATCATTACCGGCTGACCGTCCAGACGCGCAGTGCCGCCAACGATCGCCGCATCATCGGTGAAGTGCCGATCACCGTGCAGCTCTTCGAACTCGGTGAACAGGTGATTGATGTAATCGAGGGTATAGGGCCGTTGCGGGTGGCGGGCCAGGCGAGCGATCTGCCAGCTGGTCAGATTGCCGAAAATGCTCTCGGTGAGCGATTCGCTCTTGTCCTGCAGGCGGGCAATCTCATCGCCGATATTCAGCGAGTTATCGTTACCAACCAGGCGCAGTTCTTCGATCTTGGCTTGCAGGTCGGCGATCGGCTGTTCGAAATCCAGGAAATTCGGGTTCATAGGCATCCGTCATGCGTCGACGGCCAGGCGGCCGGGAGGCTGTTCCGTTTTTTGCGCCTTACCTTACGGGACGGGCGCATTCAGGTCGAACAAAAATTGTTCTGAACCATGACCCGGTTGACACCGGGCCGTTCGGGCCTAGCTCGGAAAGCGCGCATCTGCCGCTATCCGAGCTAGGCCCTCTATCGGTATTGCAGAAAGACGTTGTCGCGCCCGAACTGGTCACGCAATGCCTGAATCAAGTTGTCGGCAGGATCGATCCGCCAAGCCTCACCAAATTGCAGCAAGGCCCGCGCATCACGACCGGTGTACTCCAGGGTGATCGGGCACGCTCCTCGATGGCGGCCACACACCTCGGCCAGCCAGCGCATACGTTCGCCTTTGAGCGCCTCACCAGCAACCTTCACCCGCAGGCTTTCGGCCAAACCCGTGCGCGCCTCTTCCAGACTCATCACCCGTTTGGCACGCAGGCGCAGACCACCGGAAAAGTCATCGTTACTCACCTCCCCTTCCACCACCACCAGCGCATCGGTCTGCAGCAACGCTTGAGCGGTATTGAACGCTTCAGCGAACAGCGACGCTTCGATACGGCCGGAGCGGTCGTCCAGCGTGATGAAACCCATCTTGTCGCCTTTCTTGTTCTTCATCACTCGCAGGTTGACGATCAGTCCGGCAATGGTCTGCTCACCACGCGCGGGCCGCAGATCTATGATCCGCTGGCGGGCAAAACGCCGCACTTCACCTTCGTATTCGTCGATCGGATGACCGGTCAGATAAAGCCCGAGCGTATCCTTCTCGCCCTTGAGGCGTTCCTTGAGCGACAGATCACGTGCGTTGCGGTGGTTGGCATAGACATCCGCTTCGGGTTCGGCAAACAAGCCACCGAACAGATCCATGTGACCACTGTCGAGGCTGCGGGCAGTCTGCTCGGCGGACTGCACCGCCTCCTCCATAGCTGCCAGCAACACCGCCCGATTGCGGTCGATGTTGGCCTGATAGGCTTTGGCCTCCTCGAAAAAGTATGGGCCGAGCCGGTCCAGTGCACCGGAGCGGATCAACGCTTCGAGGGTACGCTTGTTTATTCGCTTGAGGTCGATCCGCGCGCAGAAATCGAACAAGTCCTTGAATGGCCCGCCTTCGGCGCGGCATTCGGCGATGGCTTCGACCGGCCCCTCGCCAACACCTTTGACTGCACCCAGTCCGTAAACGATACGGCCGTCATCGTTGACGGTGAACTTGAACTCGGAAACGTTCACATCTGGTGGGTCGATGCGCAGCTTCATGCTGCGGCATTCCTCGATGAGGATCACCACCTTGTCAGTGTTATGCATGTCCGCCGACAGCACCGCGGCCATGAATGGCGACGGGTAATGCGCCTTGAGCCAGGCCGTCTGGTAGGAAACCAGACCGTAGGCCGCCGAGTGAGACTTGTTGAAACCGTAACCGGCGAACTTCTCTACCAGGTCGAAGATGTTGCCTGAGAGTTCTTTGTCGATGCCATTGTTGGAGCAGCCCTCAATGAAGCCGCCGCGCTGCTTGGCCATTTCCTCGGGCTTTTTCTTACCCATGGCACGGCGCAGCATGTCGGCACCGCCAAGGGTATAGCCGGCCATGACCTGTGCAATCTGCATCACCTGTTCCTGATACAGGATGATGCCGTAGGTTGGCTTGAGTACTGGCTCGAGGCCGGCGTACTGGTAGTCCGGGTGCGGATATGAGACTTCCGCACGCCCGTGCTTGCGGTTGATGAAGTCGTCCACCATGCCCGACTGGAGCGGGCCCGGGCGGAACAGCGCCACCAGTGCGATGAGATCTTCGAGGCAGTCGGGCTTGAGCTTCTTGATCAGCTCCTTCATGCCGCGGGATTCGAGCTGGAATACCGCGGTGGTCTCGGCCTTCTGCAGCAGCTGGTAGGTCGGCTTGTCATCCAGGGGGATGAAGTCGATATTGATCGGCTCCAGGCCTTTCTTGGCCTGCTCGCGATTGATGGTTTCCAGCGCCCACTTGATGATCGTCAGCGTGCGCAGGCCAAGGAAGTCGAACTTCACCAGTCCGGCGGATTCGACATCGTCCTTGTCGAACTGGGTCACCAGACCGCCGCCCTCCTCGTCACAGGCGATCGGCGCAAAGTCGGTCAGCTTGGTCGGCGCGATCACCACACCACCGGCGTGCTTGCCGGTACCACGAGTGATGCCTTCAAGCTTGAGCGCCATCTCCCAGATTTCCCGGGCATCCTCGTCCACGGCGAGGAAGTCGCGCAGCGGCTCCTCCATCTCGTAGGCTTTTTCCAGGGTCATGCCGACTTCGAAGGGAATCATCTTCGACAGCCGGTCGGCCAGGCCGTAGGACTTACCCTGCACACGCGCCACGTCGCGCACCACAGCCTTGGCCGCCATGGTACCGAAGGTGATGATCTGGCTGACCGCATTACGCCCGTACTTCTCGGCTACGTAGTCGATGACCCGATCACGGCCGTCCATGCAGAAGTCGACGTCGAAGTCGGGCATGGATACCCGCTCGGGATTGAGGAAGCGCTCGAACAGCAGGTCATAGGCCAGCGGGTCGAGGTCGGTGATCTTTTGCACATAGGCTACCAGCGAACCGGCACCCGAGCCCCGGCCCGGCCCAACCGGCACACCGTTGCTCTTCGCCCACTGGATGAAGTCCATGACGATCAGGAAATAGCCAGGAAAGCCCATCTGAATGATGATGTCGAGCTCGAAGTTTAGCCGGTCGACGTAGACCTGCTTCTTCGCGTCGTAGTCCGGCGTGTCACGTGGCAGCAGCACTTCGAGTCGTTCCTCGAGGCCATCGAACGAGACCTTGCGGAAGTACTCATCCATGGTCATGCCGTCCGGCACCGGGAAGTCCGGTAGGAAGTACGTGCCTAGCTGAACCTCGATATTGCAGCGTTTGGCAATCTCGACGGTATTTTCCAGCGCTTCGGGCAGATCGGAAAACAGCTCTGCCATCTCTTCTGGCGTTTTCAGATACTGCTGATCGGAATAGGTTCGCAGCCGCCGCGGATCGTCCAGGGCGCGGCCTTCGCCGATGCATACGCGGGTCTCGTGAGCCTCGTAATCCTCCTGCTTGAGGAAGCGCACATCGTTAGTCGCGACCAGCGGCGTGCCGCTGCGTGCGGCGAGGGCTACGGCGGCGTGCAGGTGCTCTTCGTCATTGACCCGGCTGGTACGCTGAATTTCCAGGTAAAAACGATCGGCAAACACATCGCGCCATTCGGCCAGACGGGATTCGGCCAACGCTTCGTCGCCATTGAGCAACGCCTGGCCGACTTCCCCTTCCTTGGCGCCGGACAACGCAATCACGCCTTCTGCTGCCTGCTTGACCCAGTCGCGCTCGATGATCACCAGATCGTTGCGCTGGCCTTCGGTCCAGCCTCGAGAAACCAGCTCGGTGAGATTGCGGTACCCCTTGGGATTCATCGCCAACAGGGTCAAACGGCTGAGCGGGCCATCTTCGTCGCAACCTGCCATCCAGATATCGGCGCCACAAATCGGCTTGATACCCGCGCCCTGCGCAGCTTTGTAAAACTTCACCAGCGAGCACATGTTGCTCATGTCGGTCACCGCTACCGCCGGCATCCCGGCTGCCGCAACCGTCTTGATCAGCGGTTTGACCCGAACCAGCCCATCGACCAGCGAGTACTCGGTATGCAGACGTAGATGGACGAAGGAAACAGGCATGAACAGACCTTGAGCTGGCAGAACGACAAGCGCGCGATTGTACCGGAAAGCACCGACAGGCTGGGGACCGGGCGAACGGCATCAACCATAAGAACGCAGGCCTGACCGTGCCAGGCCTGATGAGGAGCTCGGCTTCCTTGCCGGGCAGGCTAGACCAGCAACACGCTGACCGGAACCTCGGCTTCGACGCCAGCCTGCTCGAGCATCGCCCGCACGGGCGCAAAGGAGCGACGATGTATGGGCGTCGGCCCGAGCCGGCGAAGGGCTTCCAGATGGCTAGGGGTAGGATAGCCCTTGTGCCCGGCGAGGCCATAACCTGGATAACAGAGATCCAGGGCTTGCATTTCGCGGTCGCGACTGACCTTGGCCAGGATGGATGCAGCGGCGATTGCCGGCACCTGACCGTCACCCTGAATCACCGGTGCGCTGGGTACGTTGAGCTGAGGACAGCGATTTCCGTCGATCAGGGCCAGCCGCGGAGTAACGCTCAACCCATTAACCGCACGCTGCATGGCGAGCATCGTCGCGTGGAGAATATTCAGCCGGTCGATCTCTTCAACCTCTGCTCGCGCAATGCACCAAGCGACTGCCTTCTCGCGAATCTCGTCGAACAGAGCCTCACGACGAGCCTCGGTCAGCTTCTTCGAATCATTGAGGCCCCTGATCGGCCGGGAGGGATCAAGGATCACCGCGGCGGTGACCACCGGACCGCACAGCGGTCCGCGCCCCACCTCATCGACGCCAGCAACCAGCTCTTCGACCAAATTGAAATCGAGCCCGAACTGCATCAGCGCACCCCGACCAAGCGCAGCACCGCGTCGGCCGCCTGACTCGAAGCGTCGCAGCGCAGGGTACGGTGAATACTGTCGAAGCCCTCAGTCTGCACATCACCATCATCCAGCAACGGCGACAACGACTGCGCAAGCGCTTCGGGAGTCGCCGCATCCTGCAGCAGTTCGGGAACCAGCAGACGCTGGGCCAGCAGATTGGGAAGCGCAACATAAGGACTCTTCACCAACCGCCGAAGAATGCGGTAAGTCATCGGCGCCACGCTGTAGGCCACCACCATCGGCCGCTTGAACAGCAGTGCCTCAAGCGTCGCTGTACCGGAGGCGATCAGGACGGCGTTACAGGCCGCCAGTGCGTCATGGGAACGACCATCAAGCAGCGTCAGCGGCAGATCGCGCGTGGCCAGCATCTGCTCAAGCTGCAGCCGACGCTCTGGGCTGGCGCAGGGCATGACGAAACGAATTCCGGGGCGCATGGCGCGCAATCGCTCGGCGGCGGAAAGGAACAGATCGCCGAGTCGAGCAACCTCCCCTCCCCGACTGCCCGGCATCAGCGCGACGACCAGTCCATCCGACGGTAGCCCGAGCACCTCTCTTGCAGCAGCACGATCAGCGCACAGCGGAATGGTGTCAGCAAGGGGGTGACCGACAAACCGCACCGGCACCTGATGCTCATCGTAGAATTTAGCTTCGAACGGAAACAGCGTAAGCATCAGATCGCAGGCCTCACGAATCTTCAGCACTCGCTTCTGCCGCCAGGCCCAGACCGAGGGACTGACGTAATGCACGGTCTTGATGCCCGCGCGGCGCAGCTTCAGCTCTAGTCCCAGATTGAAATCTGGCGCATCAATACCGATGAAGACATCGGGCCGAAGCTGGGTCAGCGTCTGCACCAGACGCCTGCGTCGTGCGAGCAGCTCGGGCAATCGGCCGAGCACTTCGACCAGCCCCATTACTGCCAGACGCTCAAGCGGGAAATACGGTTTCAGGCCCTCAGCCTGCATTCGCGGACCGCCAACACCTACGAACTCGACATCTGCATGCAGGGCCTTCAGCGCCTGCATCAGGCCTGCCCCGAGGATGTCACCGGATGACTCACCAGCGACCAAGGCTACCCTCAGCGGCCGGTTCATTTCAGCGGGTGATGCCACGGGTGGAAGCCTGGATGGAGTCGCGGAAGATGGCGACTTCTGGGAATGTCGCAGCGCTTTCAGCCAACTCGGTGAGCGCGGCTTCTACGGTAAGCCCCTTGCGGTAGACGATCTTGTAAGCACTGCGCAGGGCATGCACGGCCTCAGCGCTGAAACCACGCCGCCGCATGCCTTCGAAATTCATGCTGCGCGCTTCTGCAGGATTGCCGAACACAGTCACGAATGCAGGGACATCCTTGCCAATCGCCGTGCCCATACCGGAAAAGCTATGAGCACCGATATGGCAGAACTGATGTACCAGCGTGTAACCGGAGAGAATCGCCCAATCGCCAACATGGACATGACCAGCCAATGCAGTGTTGTTGACCAGAATGCAATGATTGGCGATCACGCTGTCATGGCCGATGTGTGCATAAGCCATGATGAGATTGTGATCACCAAGGGTTGTTTCAGAGCGATCCTGGACCGTGCCGCGATGGATGGTGACACCCTCACGAATTACGTTGTGGTCACCAATCACCAGGCGGGTAGGCTCGCCCTTGTACTTCAGGTCCGGCGTATCTTCGCCAATCGAGGAGAACTGGTAGATGCGATTGTGCCGACCTATGCGGGTCGGCCCTTTGATGACCACGTGCGAGGCAATCACCGTACCCTCGCCGATCTCGACATCCGGGCCAATGATCGACCAGGGCCCCACCTGGACGTCATCCGCCAGCCGGGCCGCAGGGTCGATGATGGCGCGAGGGTCGATCAAACTCATATCTTCTGTTCCGCGCAGATAATTTCGGCCGAGCAGACCGGTTTGCCTTCGACGGTTGCGCGGCAATCGAACTTCCAGATGCCGCGCTTGGCGCTGATGAACGAAGCCTCCAGGATCAACTGATCGCCTGGAACGACTGGCTGACGAAAGCGCAGCTTGTCAGAGCCGACGAAATAGTAAAGTGTGCCATCGGCTGGCTTGACACCCATCATCTTGAACCCGAGCAGGCCGGCAGCCTGCGCCATGGCCTCGATGATCAGCACACCCGGCATGATCGGATGCTGTGGAAAGTGCCCATTGAAGAACGGCTCATTGATGGTCACGTTCTTGTACGCACGAACGCGCTTAGCCTCGACGTCCAGTTCCGTTACGCGATCCACCAGCAGGAACGGGTAGCGGTGAGGCAAATATTCGCGAATCTCGTTGATATCCATCATGTCAGGGAAGAGCCTGTAAAAAAGTATGGGACAGCCTGCGCTGAAAGCGTGCGCGAGCACTGACAGGCGGTAACCCCGAAAAAAACCGGATCAGACGGTAAGCTCAGGCATCAGAAGCCGGATTCTGAACCCGAGTCACGGCGGCCAGGCTTTTCTCCAGCTGTTGCAGCCGACGAGCCATATCGTCCAGCTGACGAATGCGCGCCGCGCTCTTTCTCCAATCGGCAGCGTGTTGCATCGCAGTGCCGGAGGAATAGCTACCAGGTTCAGTAATGGAGCGCGTGACCATGGTCATGCCGGTCACGAATACGTTGTCGCAAACCTCGATGTGCCCAACCATGCCGACGCCACCGGCGATCATGCAATTGCGGCCGATCTTGGTGCTCCCGGAGATACCTGCGCAACCGGCCATTGCCGTGTTGTCGCCCACCTGAACGTTGTGCGCAATCATGATCTGGTTGTCCAGCTTCACGCCGTTGCCAATCAGCGTATCGGATAGCGCGCCACGGTCGATGGTGGTATTGGAGCCGATCTCGACATCGTCACCGATGTGTACTCCACCGATCTGGGCGATCTTCTGCCAGGCCCCTTGCTCCTTGGCGAAACCGAAACCCTCACCACCGATCACGGCGCCCGACTGAATGACCACCCGTTTTCCGATCACCACGTCGTGATACAACGTGACACGTGGAGCCAGACGCCCGCCTTCTCCGATCCGGCTGCGAGCACCGATGAACGATTGTGCACCGACCACCACATCTGCTGCGATACATGCGCCGGACTCGATCACCACATAGGCGCCGATGCTGGCTGAGGGATGGATCGTCGCGTCAGTGGCCACCACCGCCGTTGGATGAATGCCACTAGCGGTTACCGGACGAGTTTCAAACAGGTGCGACGCGCGCGCATACGCAAGGTAGGGATCGCTGACAATGATCACCGAGCCGTCATAGCCTTCGGCATCGCCAGGGGACAGCAACACCGCAGCAGCCTGAGTAGCCGCCAGGTGTTTGCGATACTGGGCGTTCGCCAGGAAGCTCAACTGCGTTGGGCCCGCTTCCTGTAACGTGGCGAGCCCATTGACAGTCTGGGTAGCATCACCACGCAGGCTGCCACCTAGCTCCTCGGCCAACTGGCCGAGCGTAAAGACTGCGACCGTCATATCAGCGCGTCTGATTCATACGCTCGATGACCTGGCGGGTGATATCGAACTGAGGTTTGACATCCACCACGGCACCGCGCTCGAACACCAAGTCGTAGTTGCCCTTCTTGATGACTTCTTCGACCGCCTGATCCAGCTTCGGCTTAAGCTGCTTGAGCATTTCGCGATCAGCCACCGCTTTCGACTCATTCAGCTCCTTGGATTGGAACTGGAAGTCACGCGCCTTCTGTTTGAATTCAAGCTCCAGGCGCTCGCGCTCTGCTTGCTGCATCTTGTCGCCGTCCTTGACCAGACGATCCTGGATGCGCTTGGCATCGCTTTCCAGCGTCTTGAGCTTGCTCAGCTGCGGGCCGAACTTCTTCTCTGCATCGACCGCATAGCGCTTGGCCGCGTCTGACTCAAGCAGCGCCATCTGGTAATTCATGACAGCGATCTTCATCTCGGCAAAAGCGGGGGTCGCCACCAGCGCGGCAACGACGAGAAACAGTTGAGTCAACTTACGCACGGTAAACACCACTCCTGAAAGAAAACACTGAAGCATAACGCCGCAATGTTAGAACGTTTGTCCCAGCGAGAACTGGAATACCTGAGTATCGGCATCGTCCGGTTTGACTACCGGCATCGCCAGGCTGAAGCTCAGCGGGCCCATCGCGGTGATCCAGGTCAAGCCAACGCCGACCGAACTGGCCATGTCACCGAAATCAATATCGCTACAATTAGCCGCGCCCGACGGACAATTGGTATCGAACACATTACCAACATCCCAGAACACGGAGGTACGCAGCGACCGCTGATCCTTGACGAACGGCATCGGGAATAGCACTTCCAGACCACCCTGGATCAGCACGTTACCGCCGAAGGGCAACGGATCCTGATCCGGGTCGGCAATGGTTCCCGGCCGAGTACCGTCACTCGGGGTGCTGCGTGGACCTAGGCTGCTGTCCTCGAAGCCACGCACGGAGTTGAAGCCACCCGCATAATAATTTTCATAGAACGGCAGCCTCGAAGTCGAACCATAGGCATCGCCGTAACCGAGGCGCGTGTGCATGCGCAGGGTGTAATCCTTGCTCACAGGCACGAATAGCTGGCCGTTGTAATCGAGCTTGTAGAACGACAGGTCACTACCCGGAATGGTGGTCTCGAAGACCAGGCTCTGGGAATGACCACGCGTCGCCAGTACGCCACGGTTGAGAGTCGACTCCGACCAGCCCACCGACGCCTTGAAGTTGAGGAAGCTGTCGCCCTCCTCCTCCATGAAGTCAAAGATCTCGTCTACGGTATAGCGGCCGGTATCCAGATCATCCTGTTGGACGGTCAGGCCGAACGACAGACGAGATGTCTCACTGATCGGATAGCCAATGTTGACCCCGCCACCCAAACTGTCCACCGAGTAGCTGGAGACGTCGTAATCCAGTTCATCGTAGTCAGTGGTGCGATAGAAGGCGTTGTAGCCGAGGCTCACACCATCTTCGGTCCAGTAGGGGTCCACGAAGCCGAAGTTGTAACGCGACTGGTATTCACTGCGGGTCAGGCCCAGCGAAACGCGATTACCGGTGCCAAGGAAGTTGTTCTGGCTGATCGAGCCACCAAGAATCAGACCTGCGTTTTGCGCAAAGCCGATGCTGGCCATGATCGAACCGGAAGGCTGCTCTTCTACGCTGTAGTTGACGTCGATCTGATCATCGGTACCAGGCACCTGGGGCGTTTCTACGTTCACTTCCTTGAAGAAGCCGAGGCGCTCGAGGCGGGTTTTCGACTGGTCGATCAGGTAGGTCGACGCCCAACCACCTTCCATCTGGCGCATCTCACGACGCAGCACTTCGTCTTCGGTCTTGGTGTTGCCGCGGAAATTCACGCGATTGACGTAGGCACGCTTACCAGGATCGACAACGAAGGTAATGGACACCGTGTTGTCTTCGTCGTGGGCTTCCGGAACGCCGTTGACGTTGGCGAAGGTATAGCCTTCGTTACCAAGCCTGCGGGTGATCAGCTCGGATGTGGATGTCATGACCTTACGCGAGAATACCTGTCCTTCCTTGGCCAGCAGCAGCGCTTCGATCTCTTCCTGTGGAACTTTGAGATCGCCACTAAGCTTGACGTCGCGAACGGTATAGCGCTCACCTTCGTCGATGTTCACCGTGACGTAGACGTGCTTCTTGTCCGGTGTAATGGATACCTGGGTCGAGGTGATATCCATGTTGATATAGCCGCGATCCAGGTAATAGGAGCGCAGACGCTCCAGGTCCCCGGACAGTTTTTCGCGCGCGTATTTGTCGTCATTACGGAAGAAGGAAAGCCAGTTGGTGGTTTTCAGCTCGAACAGGTCGACCAGATCTTCATCCGGGAACACCGAATTGCCTACGACGTTGACGTGCTTGATGGCGGCAACCGAGCCTTCATTGATCTTGATCTTCAATGCCACCCGGTTACGCGGCTGCGCAACGACTTCGGTTTCGATGGTGGCGGAGTAGCGACCTTGAGCCACGTACTGGCGCTGGAGCTCGTTGCGTACGCCTTCGAGCGTGGCTTGCTGGAAGATTTCCCCTTCAGCCAGGCCAGACTGCTGCAAGCCCGATAGCAAGTCTTCGGTCTTGATCGCCTTGTTGCCCTCGATCTCGATACCGGAAATGGACGGGCGCTCGACTACGCTGATGACCAGCACGTCGCCATCGCGGCCGAGCTGTATGTCTTGAAAAAAGCCGGTACGGAAGAGCGCACGAGTGGCATCGACCAGACGAGTGTCATCGGCAGGCTCGCCAACGTTCAGAGGTAGCGCGCCGAATACGCTGCCGGCGGAAACCCGCTGCAGGCCGTTGACCCGGATATCGGAGATAGTGAAGGACTCAGCGTGAACTTCGGCAATCATCAATGCGGAAATAACCGCAGGTAGCAGCAGACGTTTCATGAAGTCCTTTCTTATTCAAACCTGATAAATGAACCGGCAATTCGGCACGGCGACACTACGGATTCGGCATTACAGACGGCCAATATCATTGACCAGCGCAAGCAGCATCACCCCTACCACCAAGCTGATGCCGATCTGTACTCCCCATCCCTGCACCCGCTCCGACAGAGGACGCCCGCGAACCCACTCGACGAGATAGAAGAGCAGATGCCCACCGTCGAGCACCGGGATAGGTAATAGATTGAGAACCCCCAGACTAATGCTCAGATAGGCAAGGAAATTGAGGAAATCCCCCAGGCCAGACTGGGCAGAAGCGCCCGCCACTTTAGCAATGGTTATCGGGCCGCTCAAGTTTTTTACCGAGAGCTCCCCGAAGAGCATTTTCTTTAGCGAGTCGAGGGTCAGCAGGCTCATGGTCCAGGTGCGCTTTGCCCCTTCGACCACCGCCTCGATTGGCCCGAAGCTAACCTCGCGCAGCATCTCCGCCGGCCACGCGCCGGCTTCGACGCCCGCGCCCAGATAGCCACGCCGCGCGTCACCCTCACCGCGCGCCGCGAGCGTGAGGGGCACATCTAGGCGCTGACCGTCTCGCTCGATCTGCAAGGTAACCCGCTCATCGGGTAGCTCCTTGACCGTATCGATCACCTGCTGCCAATCGTTCAGTGGGTTTTGATCCAGACCGAGCAAGCGGTCACCGAGCAGTATTCCTGCCGCTTGCGCAGGCCCTTCGGGATCCAGCTGAGCGATTACCGGGTCTATCTGCGGACGCCATGGCCTGATGCCAAGCGATGAGATTGGATCAGGCTCCTCCACGCCCTTGAGCCAGCTCTGCAACGGAATCTGTAGTTGCCTTTCACCAGAACTGCCGAGGTCACGCACCGTCAGATCCAATTGCCCGCTTTCGCCCAACCGACGCACCAACTGGAGATTGACTTCGGACCAACCACTGACGGGCTTTCCATTGACTGCGACGATCTCCTGATCGACCACCAGCCCAGCCTGCGCGGCAAGACTGCCGGGCTCGACCGCACCAACCACGGGACGAATCTGCTCGCTCCCAAGCATCGCGATAAGCCAGAAGAAAACCAGAGCCAACAGAAAATTGGCCAGAGGACCGGCAGCGACAATGGCGAAACGTTGGCGAACAGTCTTTCGATTGAAGGCGCTTTCCAGTAGCGCGGGCGGAACGTCACCCTCTCGCTCGTCAAGCATCTTGACGTATCCGCCTAGCGGGATAGCGGCGACGACGAACTCGGTCCCCTGACGGTCATGCCAGCGTACCAATGGAGTGCCGAACCCGACGGAGAAGCGCAGCACTTTCACACCGCAGCGTCGCGCGACCCAGAAATGACCAAATTCATGGAAGGTAACCAGCACCCCGAGCGCAACGAGGGTACCGATGATCATGTAGAGCGCGCTCATAATTTCCTCCGGGGGTGGGTCTGTTGACGTTTCGCTGCAAGCCTCGCGACCAGCAAACCCTATCGCCCGTTACGGCTAAGCCAGGCCCCGGCAATTTCTCGTGCCTGCCTGTCCGCCGCCAACACATCTTCGAGACAATCGGTTGGAACCGATGCCTCACGGTTCAATACGTCGTCGATGATACTCGCGATCTCGGTAAAGCGGATGCGCCGATTGAGAAACGCATCGACCGCCACCTCGTTCGCGGCGTTTAGCATCGCCGGTGCCGTCCCTCCGTTCTCCGCCGCCAGTCGAGCAAGCCGCAGGCAAGGGAAACGCAGGTCATCGGGCGCCTGGAAATCCAGCCGTCCGATCTGCAGCAGATCCAGTGCCGAAACACCGGAGTCGATGCGTTCAGGCCACGCCAGCGCATGAGCGATGGGTGTGCGCATGTCGGGATTGCCGAGCTGGGCAAGCACTGAGCCATCCACATAATCCACCATGGAGTGGATGACACTTTGCGGGTGAATTACCACCTCCACCTGATGGGGGCGCGCGTCGAACAGCCAACAAGCTTCGATGAGCTCAAGCCCCTTGTTCATCATGCTCGCTGAATCCACGGAAATCTTTCGACCCATGGACCAATTTGGATGAGCACAAGCCTGTTCAGGCGTGACATCCGCTAAAAACTCGGGGGCCAGATCGCGAAACGGTCCGCCGGACGCGGTGAGCAACACTCGACGCACGCCAACCGCAGCCAACCCCCGGGAATAGTTGGGTGGCAAACACTGAAAAATCGCGTTGTGTTCGCTATCGATTGGCAACAGCACTGCAGCACTGTCACGCAGCGCCTGCATGAACAAGGCGCCAGACATTACCAACGCCTCTTTGTTCGCCAGGAGTACACGCTTGTCGGACCGCACTGCAGCAAGGGTAGGTTTCAGCCCGGCAGCGCCGACGATGGCCGCCATCACCACATCAACCTCAGGGTGAGCCGCCACTTCGCTTAGCCCCCCCTCCCCACTCAGCACCCGAGTGGCCAGGCCGTCGCGCTGCAATTGGTCCTGCAGGACCAGCGACTGCGTCTCATCGCTTACGACGGCGTAGCGCGGTCGATGCTGGACGCAGAGCGTCCGCAGTTCGGCAAGGCGACTAAAGCCGGTCAAGGCAAAAACGCTATAGCGTTCCGGATGACGGGAAACGACATCCAGGGTGCTTAACCCAATCGAGCCGGTCGCACCCAGTACGGTTATCTGCAAGGGTCGGGTCACAATGCGCCCCAACCTGCAAGCCACAACAGCACCGCAAAGACGGGAATAGCCGCGGTAAGGCTGTCGATGCGGTCCATCACACCGCCATGCCCAGGCAGCAGCTGGCTGCTGTCCTTGATGCCCGAACTGCGCTTGAACATGCTTTCAGTGAGATCGCCGATCACCGAGATCAGAACCACAACCGCGGCCCCCAGGAGCCCGAGAATCAGCTCCCTAGCCGACCAGCCGCGGTAGACCCCTACAGCGAGGGTAATCAGCAGACTGGTCAGAAGGCCACCGAACAGGCCCTCCCAGCTCTTACCAGGACTCACCTGCGGCGCGAGCTTACGCTTGCCGAAGGCCTTGCCCGAGAAATACGCGCCGATATCTGCAGCCCAAACCAGGATCATCACCGCCAGAATCAACCAATTGCCCAGCTCCCATTGCTTGAGGACAATCAGGGATTGCCATGAGGGAAGCAGGATCAGCAAGCCAATCACCAGACTGCCGAGCGAGCCACCCCAAAGCTGACTGCTCTGCGGATAGGTCAACACGAGGTAGGTCGCAACGAGCCACCAGAGCACGGCAAGCGCCAACAGCCATGGAGCCAACACCGGAAGCTGATAAAGCACGCCAAGCAGCACCACGACCAGCACTGCGTAACCGACTCGCGCCGGCTGACTGTCAAAACCAGCCAGGCGCGCCCATTCCCAGGCACCTAGCGATACGACCAGACCGATGAAGATTGCGAAGGCGAGACCGTGAAGGAGGAAAAACCCAATAATCGCGACAGGCAGAAGGATCGCCGCGGTGATGATTCGCTGCTTCAGCATTCGGCCTTTACCTCGTTTTCAACCTGCTCGCCAGTCTTGCCAAACCGCCGCTGGCGCGTCGCGAAGTCGGCCAGCGCCTTGCGCATGGCGACTTGCTTGAAATCCGGCCAATACAGGTCAGAGAAATACAATTCTGCGTAAGCAAGCTGCCAGAGCAGAAAATTACTGATACGCCGCTCACCGCCGGTGCGGATACACAGGTCCGGTAACGGCATGTCCCCCGTCGCCAGATAGCTCTGGAACAGGGCGGGCGTAATCTCGGCAGGATTGAGACGCCCCGCCTGAGCCTCAGAGGCCAGATGCTGAGCAGCCTGAAGAATGTCCCATTGGCCACCATAGTTGGCCGCAACCTGGAGCACGAAGCGATGGTTTGCAGCAGTCATTTCCTCGACTTCCAGCATTGCCGCCTGCAACTCGGGATGAAAGCGCGAGCGGTCGCCGATGATGCGCAACCGGATGCCATTTTCATCTAGCTTGCGTGCCTCACGCCGTAGCGCAGAGAGAAATAGCTCCATCAGCGCTCCAACCTCGTCCGCAGGCCGCTGCCAGTTCTCACTGGAGAACGCGAAGAGCGTCAGCACCTCGACACCGGAATCGGCACAGACCTCAATCACGGCTCTAACCGCGTCAACCCCAGCCTTGTGTCCGGCCACACCGGGCAGCAAACGCCTCTTCGCCCAGCGGTTGTTGCCATCCATGATGATCGCCACATGACGGGGTACGTTCCGCCCGGCGAACTGCCTGACCTTTTCCATGAACAACTCTACTTGCGCTAAAACACGCTGCGAACCAAAAGAAAAAGCTGCAAGCAACAGCTCGATGGCATCTCGTGCCGTCGCGCCAAGGGCCAGCTTTCACCGGCCCAAGGACGCGACTACGATTCGATGCCGGCCTTATACGGCCATCAGGTCGCCTTCTTTGGCTTCGAGAGCCTTGTCGATCTCGGCAACGTGCTTGTCGGTTAGCTTCTGGACGTCATCCTGACCACGACGTTCCTCGTCCTCGCTGATTTCCTTTTCCTTGACCAGATCCTTCAGCTGCGCAATCGCATCACGACGGATGTTACGAACGGCAACGCGGGCATTCTCGGCTTCAGCGCGAGCCTGCTTCGTGTAGCCCTTACGAGTTTCCTCGGTCAAAGCGGGCATCGGCACACGAATGGTGGTGCCTGCGGTGGCCGGATTCAGGCCCAGGTCCGAAGTCATGATCGCCTTCTCAACCGCCTGGATCATGCCCTTGTCGAAGACGGTCAGCGCTAGGGTGCGGGAGTCTTCGGCGATCACGTTGGCCACCTGACGCAGCGGTGTGTCGACACCGTAGTACGAGACCATCACGCTGTCGAGAATGCTGGGATGCGCCCGACCAGTACGAATCTTGGCGAAGGCATGGTCCAGCGATTCCAGAGTTTTCTTCATGCGCTCCTGCGCGTCTTGCTTGATCTCGTTGATCATTCGTTCGATTCCTCGATCAGTGTTCCTTCGGCGCCGCCCAGCACGATATTGAGCAGGGCACCGGGCTTGTTCATGTTGAAAACCCGAAGCGGCATTTTATGATCGCGACACAGGCAGATGGCTGTCAGATCCATCACACCAAGCTTGCGATCGAGCACTTCGTCATACGTAAGCTCGGCGAATTTTTCTGCATTGGGGTCCTTGAACGGATCCGCGGTATAAACGCCGTCAACCTTGGTGGCCTTGAGCACGACATCGGCCTGAATTTCGATTGCACGCAGGCAGGCAGCCGAATCGGTGGTGAAGAACGGGTTGCCGGTGCCGGCTGAAAAGATGACCACTTCGCCAGTCTTGAGATGACGCATAGCTTTGCGACGATCGTAATGGTCAGTGACACCAACCATGGAGATGGCCGACATCACCAGCGCCGGGATATTCGAGCGCTCTAGCGCGTCGCGCATCGCCAGCGAGTTCATCACCGTGGCCAGCATGCCCATATGGTCGCCGGTCACCCGATCCATACCTGCTGCCGAAAGTGCAGCGCCACGGAATAGATTACCGCCACCAATAACCAGACCGACCTCGACGCCGATGCCAACCAATTGGCCGACTTCCAAAGCCATGCGATCGAGAACCTTGGGATCGATGCCGAAATCTTCGGAGCCCATCAGGGCTTCGCCGCTTAATTTGAGCAGAATGCGTTTATAGCGAGGATTGCGTGCACTCATCTGCTGAGCCATTGGCGTGTTATCTCCTGCGGCGTACTGTGACTGGAGCCTGATCGGATCAGACTAAAAATATCTGCGCTTTGACAGCGCAAGCGCGGCTTTGTGCCAAGCCGTGACTATATCGTGACAAAAAAACTATTCCGCTGCCCAATTCGACAAAGAGGCCGCGCGCGTGAGCGGGCAGCCTCTTATCACAACCACCGAAATGGCATTACTTCTTGGTCGCAGCTACCTGGGCAGCAACTTCAGCAGCGAAGTCGACCTCAGCCTTCTCGATGCCCTCGCCCACTTCGTAGCGAACGAAGGAAACGATCTCGGCACCAGCTTTCTTGGCCAGTTCGCCAACCTTGACCTCAGGGTTCTTGACGAAAGCCTGCTCGACCAAGCTCGCCTCGGCGAGGAACTTGTTGATGCGGCCTTTTACCATGTTCTCAACAATGTTCTCCGGCTTGCCGGAGATCTTGTCAGCGTTGAGCTGCAAGAAAATTTCCTTTTCCTTGGCGATCAGCTCTTCGGAAACATCGGTCGGGCTCAGAACGGCCGGATTGCTGGCTGCCACGTGCATCGCGATATCCTTGGCCAGCTCGGCATCACCACCCTTGAGGGTGACCAGGACGCCAATGCGATGACCGTGCAGATATGCACCGACAACTTCGCCTTCCACAGCGGTAAGGCGACGGATGTTCACGTTCTCGCCGCACTTGGCGACCAGCGCCTCGCGAGCGGATTCGCGAGAAGCGACCAGCGGAGCGACGTCATTCAGCTTCTGCTCGAAAGCTTCGTCCAGGCTTTCCTTGACGAAGGCTTTGAAATCATCCTGCAGAGCCAGGAAGTCGGTCTGCGAGTTGACTTCGATGATCAGACCACGGCCACCTTCGACGCGAACGGCGATCGAGCCTTCGGCAGCGATGTTGCCTGACTTCTTGGCAGCCTTGATGGCGCCGGAAGCACGCATGTCGTCGATGGCCTTCTCGATGTCGCCTTCAGCGGCAACCAGAGCCTTCTTGCATTCCATCATGCCCTGACCGGTGCGCTCGCGCAGTTCTTTGACCAAGGCTGCAGTGATTTCTGCCATGTTGGGAATCCTCTCGATTTGGTTTCTAAACCACTCACCCAAGACGCGGGTGATCAATTCGCAAGAGACAAAAAGGGGGCCTAGCCCCCTTTTTGTTCATCGGGTGTCACGCTGCAGTGCGCCGCACTCAGCCCTGAGCCGCTTCGGAAGCTACTTCCTCGACGAACTCGTCAGCGCCACCTGCGCCATTCTGGCGACCGCGCAGAACAGCATCAGCCATGGAGCCGAGATAGAGTTGCACGGCACGGATGGCGTCATCATTACCGGGAATGATGTAATCGACACCTTCCGGGCTGCTGTTGGTATCGACGATACCGATAACCGGGATACCCAGCTTGTTGGCTTCGGAGATGGCGATGCGCTCGTGATCGACGTCGACTACGAACATGGCGTCCGGCAGGCCGCCCATATCCTTGATACCACCCAGGCTGCGATCCAGTTTTTCCAGATCACGGGTGCGCATCAGCGCTTCTTTCTTGGTCAGCTTGTCGAAAGTGCCGTCCTGAGACTGCACTTCCAGCTCACGCAGACGCTTGATCGAGGCGCGAATGGTTTTGTAGTTGGTCAGCATGCCGCCCAACCAGCGATGATCGACATACGGCGAGCCGCAACGAGCAGCTTCTTCGCGAACGATCTTGCCAGCGGAACGCTTGGTGCCGACGAACAGAATCTTGTTCTTGCCTGCAGCCAGCTTTTCAACGAAACGCAGGGCGTCGTTGAACATCGGCAGGGTTTTTTCCAAGTTGATGATATGGATCTTGTTACGCGCGCCGAAAATGTACTTATCCATTTTCGGGTTCCAGTAACGGGTCTGGTGGCCGAAGTGCACACCGGCCTTCAGCATATCGCGCATAGTGACTTGAGACATGTTAAGTCCTCGAATAAGTCGGGTTAGGCCTCCACGCGTCCCGATATCCAACTCTTGCGAGCACCCAGGATACCGTGTCGACACGTGTGTGGGGTTAAGCACAACGGGTCTACCCGTTGAGCGGCGCGTTTTATAGCACAACGACCATCGAGAGGCTACTGATTTGAGCAACCACAGCGGTGCGCTCCAGACTCACCCAGGCCCCTGACCTGTAGGCAGTAGGTGCTTTGGTTTATCATCGCCCCTTTCCGTTCTTGCCTTCGCCTGTGGGCGCATAAAGAGGTTTGCATGACAGTTACGATCAAGACGCCCGAAGATATCGAAAAGATGCGTGTCGCCGGGCGCCTCGCCGCCGAGGTACTCGAGATGATCGGTGAGCACGTCAAACCGGGAGTCACTACCGAAGAACTCAATCGCCTCTGCCACGACCATATCGTCAATGTTCAGCAGGCGATCCCCGCACCGCTCAATTACAAGGGTTTCCCCAAGTCGATCTGCACCTCGATCAACCACGTCGTCTGCCACGGCATCCCTAACGACAAGCCCCTGAAGGATGGCGATATCCTCAACATCGACATCACGGTGATCAAGGACGGCTATCACGGCGACACAAGCAAGATGTTCATGGTGGGTAAAACACCTGAATGGGCCGAGCGGCTCTGCCAGGTCACCCAGGAATGCCTATATAAAGGCATCGAACTGGTTCGTCCGGGAACCCGTCTTGGCGACATCGGCGAAGCAATCCAGAAGCACGCCGAAAAGAATGGTTTTTCCGTAGTGCGTGAATACTGTGGCCACGGCATCGGCAAGGTCTTCCACGAAGAGCCGCAAGTTCTGCATTACGGACGCGCCGGCACCGGCATGGAACTCAAGGAAGGTATGACCTTCACCATTGAACCAATGATCAACCAGGGGCGCTCGGAAACCCGCCTGCTGGGTGACGGCTGGACCGCGATCACCAAGGACCGCAAGCTTTCTGCCCAGTGGGAGCACACCATTCTGGTTACCGCAGATGGTTACGAGATATTCACGCTGCGTAGCGACGACACCATCGCCCGCACTTCTGCCTGAGATTCCCCAGCCGCAGCACCATGGGAGGACGTTCGCATGCCCCAGGTTGACCCGGAGCTGTTTGATCGCAGCCAGTTTCAAGCGGAGCTGGCACTCAAGGCCAGCCCCATCGCCGCATACAAGAAGGCCATACGCCAGGCGCGACAGGTGCTGGACGAGCGCTTCAAGAGCGGCCGGAGCATTCGGCAATTGATTCAGGATCGAGCCTGGTTCGTCGATCAGATTCTGCGCTCGGCCTGGGATCGCTTCGACTGGGACAAAGGTGCCGATATCGCTCTGGTCGCCGTGGGAGGCTATGGTCGAGGTGAACTGCACCCTTACTCCGACATCGACCTGTTGATCCTGCTCGATGAAAGCGACCAGGAAATCTTCCGCGACGCGATTGAAGGCTTCCTCACCCTGCTCTGGGATATCGGACTGGAAGTCGGCCAGGCGGTGCGGTCGGTGGCGGAATGCGCCGAAGAAGCGCGCGCCGACCTGACGGTCATTACCAATCTCATGGAAAGCAGGACCATTGCCGGCCCTGAACACCTACGCCAGGCCATGCTGCGGGTCACCAGTGCGCAGGAAATGTGGCCTAGCAAAGAGTTTTTCCTGGCTAAGCGCAACGAACAGCGCGCCAGGCACGCCAAGTACAACAACACCGAGTACAACCTGGAGCCTAACGTGAAGGGCTCTCCTGGGGGACTGCGCGACATCCAGACCATTCTGTGGATTGCACGGCGGGAGTTCGGCACGCTGAATCTGCAAGCGATGGTCGATCAGGGTTTCCTCACCGAAGGGGAACACAGCCTGCTGACTGCCTCGCAGGAGTTCATCTGGAAAGTACGCTATGGCCTGCATATGCTCGCCGGGCGCGCCGAGGATCGACTGCTGTTCGACCATCAGCGCAGCCTCGCTGCGATGCTGGGCTATGAAGATAACGATGCCAAGTTGGCCATCGAACGTTTCATGCAGAAGTACTACCGAGTAGTCATGAGCATTGCCGAGCTCAGCGACCTCGTTGGCCAGCATTTCGCCGAGGTCATCCTCTGGGAAGGCGAATCCGGGCCTACCGTACCGCTTAACAGTCGATTCCAAATACGAGATGGTTATCTGGAGGTCACCAGCCCGGCGATATTCAAGCGCACTCCGTTCGCCATCCTGGAAACCTTCGTACTGCTTGCCCAACACCCCGACATCCAGGGTGTGCGATCCGACACGATCCGCCTGCTACGCGACCATCGCTATCTGATCGACGACGCCTTCCGCCAGGACCTGCGCAACACCAGCCTGTTTATCGAGCTGTTCAAGTGCAAGGAAGGCATCCACCGCAACCTGCGGCGAATGAACCGCTACGGCATCCTCGGTCGCTATCTTCCAGAGTTCGGCCATATCGTAGGCCAGATGCAGCACGACCTCTTCCACATCTACACCGTCGATGCGCACACCCTGAACGTCATCAAGTACCTGCGCAAACTGACTAAACCAGGCGTTGCCGAGAAGTACCCGCTGGCCAGCAAGCTGGTGGAAAAGCTGCCCAAGCCCGAGCTGATTTACATCGCCGGGCTCTATCACGACATCGCCAAAGGGCGTGGTGGCGACCATTCAGAGCTGGGCGCGGTCGATGCCGAGCAATTCTGTAGCCGACACAAGTTGCCGGCCTGGGACACTCGACTGGTGGTCTGGCTTGTGGAAAACCATTTAGTCATGTCCACCACTGCCCAGCGCAAGGATCTATCCGACCCACAAGTGATAAACGATTTCGCCCAACTGGTTGGCGACGAAACTCATCTGGACTACCTCTACGTACTCACGGTCGCCGACATCAACGCCACCAACCCGACACTGTGGAATTCCTGGCGCGCGAGCCTGTTGCGGCAGCTATACACCGAAACCAAGCGGGCGTTGAAACGCGGACTGGAAAACCCCCTGGGACGCGAGGAGCAGATCCGCCAGACCCAACGCGCCGCGCTCGATGATCTGGTCCGCCACGGCACCGATCCGGACGATGCCGAGCAGCTCTGGGCGCAACTGGGCGACGACTATTTTCTGCGGCATACCGCGACCGATGTCGCCTGGCATACCGACGCGATCATCGAGCATCCGGCCAATGGCGGACCGCTGGTACTGATCAAGGAAACCACACAGCGGGAATTCGAGGGCGGCACCCAGATATTCATCTACGCGCCAGACCAGCACGATTTCTTTGCGGTAACGGTGGCCGCCATGGATCAGCTCAATCTAAACATTCATGACGCGCGCATTCTTACATCCAGCAGCCAGTTCACCCTGGACACCTATATTGTGCTGGACGTCGATGGCAGCCCTATCGGCAATAACCCCGAACGTATAGAGGAGATTCGCAGAGGCCTAATTACCGCACTGCGCAATCCGGATGACTACTTGAATATCATCCAGCGCCGCGTACCTCGGCAGCTCAAACACTTTGCGTTCCCGCCACAGGTCACGATTCACAACGATACCCAGCGACCACAGACCATTCTGGAGATCATTGCACCGGATCGGCCTGGGCTACTGGCCCGCGTAGGGCAGCTCTTTCTGGACTTCGACCTATCGGTACAGAACGCGAAGATCGCGACGCTCGGCGAGCGAGTAGAAGACGTCTTCTTCGTGACCGATGCTCACAATCAGCCGCTTTCCGATCCGCAATTCTGCCTGCGCCTGCAACAGGCGCTGGTCAAGGAACTGCAACAGGAGAATGAGCAGCTGCCCTCACCGAGCAGCATCCTCATCTGACGCCTAGTCCTGCCCGTTGCGCGCCAACGCAGCGGGCAGGGGCTCAATCCCAGGGTTTGCCCTGCGTCTGCTCGACAGCTGGCAGCTTTTGTTGCATGGCGGCCTTGGCGAGTATGTGCGCACTGACCGGCGCCGTGAGGAAGAGGAATAGCGTGATCAGCAGCTCGTGTAGGCTCAGACCGCCGTTTCGGGTACTGAAGAAGATCATCGATGCAATGACGATGCCGCCTACACCGAGCGTCGTCGCCTTGGTTGGGCCGTGCAGACGCGTGTAGAAATCCGGCAGCCGGTAGAGTCCGATCGCACCAATCAGGGCGAACAGACTACCGATGATCAGGAACACGCTTACAAGCACTTCAATCCAAAATGGCATGTTAGCCCCTCAATCGATGATGTCGCCGTGCAGAAGGTGTTTGCCCACTGCCACGGTACTGACGAAGCCCATAACGGCAATCAGCAATGCGGCCTCGAAAAACAAATCCGAGGCGAGCCATATGCCGAACAACACGATGAGGGCGAGCGCATTGATGTAGAGCGTATCGAGCGCGAGCACTCGATCAGGCATGTCCGGTCCCTGGACCAGGCGCACCACGTTCAACACAGCCGCCAACCCGAGCACGGCCATGCAGAGCGGAATCACGTAGGCGAGCATTCGAAGATCTCCAACAGCGGCGCTTCATAATTACGTTTGACGTCAGCGATCAGCGCATCAACATCTGGCGCATCCAGCGCATGCACCATCAGCATTCGGCGATCCTGACTCAGGCAGGCCGACACCGTGCCAGGCGTCAGCGAGATGATGCTTGTGAGAGTCGCCAGAGCAAACTCGTTCTCGATCGCCATGGGCACCTCGATGAACGCTGGCCGCAGGCTCTTCTTAGGCCCAAGCACCAGCTTGGCGACCTGCACATTAGCCACGACGATGTCATAGATCACTTTGAGCGTGAACAGGCAGAGCTTAAGCGGCTTACGTATGCGCGGTACCTCGATGAGGAAGCCGCGAACAAGAAGCGGAATGCCCCAGCCAAGGAAAAGCCCGAGCAGAACCTGTCCGAAACTGAGCGTGTTATGAAGCAACAGCCAAAGCAGCGCCAGGAACACTGTCAGCGCAGGACTTGGTAACCAACGCGCCCTCATGCCGCACCTCCCTGAATAATCTGCAGATAGGGTGCGACATCCAGCAACTGCGCAGCAGTAGCCTGCATGAACTCCTGCAAAGGCCCAGCCGCAGCCACCAGGACCACGCTACCGAGAAGCAGGCCGACTGTTGCGATGACACGAATCGGATCGGCCACCCGCCCGGTCGCCTCCGAGGAGGAACGCCAGAATACCAAGCTGCCGGCGCGACTCAATGCGATCAGCATGCCCAACCCACCAACCAAAACCACAGCCCACAGCGCAATCGCTTCAGGGCCCAGTTCGATGGCACGCAACAGCATTACCTTGCCAAGAAAACCAGAGAACGGCGGTAAGCCGGCGACGGAAATCGCCCCAACGAAGAACAGCGATCCGAGCATTAACGGCTGCCGCAATGCGGGTGCAGATATCAGATCGGTCCCTAGATCGCCACGCTGGCGCGCGATCAGATCCGCCAGCAGGAAAAGTCCACCTGCAACCAGCGTACTGTGCACCAAGTAATACAGCGCTGCTGCCAGGCCTACCTCGGTGCCTAGCGCTACGCCCGCCAGCAGCGTGCCCACTGAAACCACAACCAGGTACGCCAGCAGCACCTGCAAGTTACGCGCAGCCAGGGCACCTACTACAGCGGCGCCCAGCGTTAGCAACGCCAGCGGCCATAGCCAGAACTCAACCATGTGGCTCAGCTCCCCCGCCTCGCTGCCAAACACCAGCGTAAATACCCGGATGATTGCGTACAGCCCGACCTTGGTCATGATCGCGAACAGCGCGGCAACCGGGGCCGTGGCCGATGCGTAGGCCCGAGGCAGCCAGAAGTAAAGCGGCAGGATCGCGCCCTTCAAAGCAAAGACGACCAACAGCAGGTAGCCCGCGGCGGCGAGCAACGGCGCATCAGCCGGGTCGGCGGCGCTTACCCGAGCCGCCATATCAGCAATATTCAACGTACCCAACAGGCCGTACAGCATGCTGACACCGATCAGGAACAGCGATGAGCCAAGCAGGTTCAACACCACATAGTGCATGCCCGAACGCACCCGTCTCTGCCCATGTCCATGCAGCAGTAAGGCGTATGAGGAAATCAGCAGGATCTCGAAGAAAACAAACAGGTTGAACAGATCGCCAGTGAGAAAGGCACCGTTAATACCGAGCAGCTGAAACTGATAGAGCGCGTGGAAATTAGGACCACGCTCATCATCACCTCGACAGGCGTACAACGCCGCGAATCCTGCCAGCACCGCCGTCACCAGCAGCATGAGCGCACTCAACCGATCGAGCATGAGGATGATGCCGAATGGTGGCTGCCAGCTGCCCAGAGCGTAGATACGCAGCTGGCCATCATCAGCAAGCAGAACCAGGCATGCTGCAATCGGGACCAGCGACCATGTAGCCGCTAGCGACAGTACGCGCTTGGTTGGTTTGCCCATCCGGTGACCAAGCAGCAGCAGCGCGCCCACGAACAAGGGCAGCAATAGGGGAAGGATCAACGCATGGTTCATATACGCGGCTCCTGCCCATCTACATGGTCGGTACGTAGCTCACCAATGCTACGCAACGCCAATACCACCACGAATGCGGTCATTGCGAAGCCGATGACGATAGCCGTGAGCACCAGAGCCTGGGGCAGCGGATCGCCATATTCAGTGCTCTTGCCGATTACCGCCGGAACGCCTGTAGCCAATCGCCCCATGGAAAAGATAAACAAGTTGACTGCATAGGAGATCAGCGTCAGTCCCATCACTACCGGGAAGATCCGAGCGCGCAAAAGCAGATAGACGCCGCTGGCCGTCATGATCCCGAGCGTAACCGCAAATACGGCCTCCATTACAGCACCTCCATGTTGGAATCGTCCTGCCGGACCTGGCCGATATTGGAAAGGATCAGCAACGTCGCCCCCACAACCACCAGATAAACGCCCAGATCGAACAGCATTGCAGTGGCCAGCTCGAACTCACCAATGAGCGGCAAATGGAAATGGTCGAATGCGGACGTGAGGAACGGGTGACCGAACAGCAAACTACCCAGCCCGGTCGCTCCCGCAATCAGTAAGCCGGCACCGCACAAGGAGTGATAACTCAGTGGCTGGCGCGCCTGAGCCCAGCTGACCCCGTGCGCGATGTACTGAAGAATCAGCGCGACGGCGGTAATAAGGCCGGCGATGAAGCCACCGCCTGGCAGGTTGTGCCCACGAAGGAAAATGAACGCAGATATCAGCAACGCCATCGGCAGCAATGCGCGCGCTAGCGCATCCAGCACCATCGGGTGCTTGTCTACGGACCAGAGCCGCCCGCCGGGGTCCCGGATTGGGTGAGGCAGTCGCAGGCCGTTGAGCAACCCGTAGATGCCTACGCCAGCGATGGCCAGCACCGCGATTTCACCCAGGGTATCGAATCCGCGGAAGTCCACCAGGATCACGTTCACGACGTTAGTGCCACCGCCGCCAGAGACGCTGTTCTCAAGGAAGTACGTGGCGATGCTGTCATATGGGCGGGTGAGCACCGTATAGGCGAGCAACGCCACCATGGTGCCGCACCCTCCGGCAAGCAGGAAATCACGGAAACCCCGCAAACTGCTCGACTCAGCCGGCGTGCGGTCGGGCATGAAGAACAGCGCGAGGATCAGCAGGATGATCGTCACGACCTCCACCGATAGCTGGGTCAGCGCTAGATCAGGGGCCGAATAGCGGGCGAATGCCAGCGCGACCATCAAACCGACCACGCTGAGTACGATAAGCGCCACCAGACGCCGACGATGGAACAGCACGGTAAGCAGCGACGTCAGTGCGAGAATCGCCATGCCGGCAACGGTGATACCGTCCAGTGGTGTCAGCGCCACGGGGCCATGCAGGGTTTCCAGCGGCGTCAGCGCATAAACCACCAGCACTAGCGTGCTGATGAGCATCAACGCGATGTAGCGTTGCAACGAACCGTTTTCCAGCATCCCAGTAATGTAGCGTGCCCCAAGAGTAAGGCCGCCCATGATCCGCTCGAACACCTCCAGCGAATCAACTGAAGGCAAACCCTCGTACCAGCGGAACGCCCACTTGCGCATCGAGTAAATCAAGATGCCACCGACCAGCGCCACCAAACTCATGGCCAGCGGCAGGTTGAAACCATGCCAGATAGCCAGGCTGTATTCGGGCACGTTGCCATTCAGCGTTCCGGAAACTGCCGCCGCGAGCAACGGCCCCACTGTAAGCGCGGGCAGCATGCCCACCAGCAGACAAAGCAGCACGAGGATTTCTACCGGTATCTTCATGTAGCGCGCCGGTTCGTGCGGCGGGTACTTGGGTAGATCGACTGGCTCGCCGTTGAAGAACACGTCGTGCACGAAGCGCAGCGAGTAAGCCACGGAGAACGCGCTTGCAAGCGTAGCCACCGCCGGGATCGTCCAGTAGAAACTGCCTAACAGATGCTGATCGAGAGTTTCGGCGAAGAACATTTCCTTACTCAGGAAACCGTTAAGCAGTGGCACACCGGCCATTGCCAGGGATGCCACCATGGCAAGCGCCGCGGTGTGTGGCATGTACTTCCACATGCCATTGATTCGCCGCATGTCGCGAGTCCCGGTCTCGTGATCGATGATCCCGGCGGCCATGAACAACGAGGCCTTGAAGGTCGCATGATTGATGATGTGAAAGATCGCTGCCACGGCCGCCAAACGAGAGTCCAGCCCGAACAGCAGAGTGATCAATCCCAGGTGACTGATCGTCGAATAGGCCAGCAGGCCTTTGAGATCGTGCTGGAACAACGCCATCACAGCGCCCAACAGCAAGGTGGTCAAGCCAGTGATGCTGACCAGATAGAACCACCACTCTGAATCCGCCAACGCCGGATACAGACGAGCCAACAGGAATACTCCTGCCTTGACCATGGTCGCCGAATGCAGAAACGCCGACACAGGCGTGGGAGCGGCCATCGCCTGCGGCAACCAGAAGTGGAATGGAAACTGCGCAGACTTGGTGAACACGCCAAGCAGCACAAGAATCAACGTCAACGGATATAGGGCGTTGGCGCGAATCAGGTCGCCCGAAGCCAGCACTGCCGTAAGCTCGAAGCTGCCGACGATATGACCGATCAACAGAATTCCCGCAAGCAGCGCCAGACCACCGCCACCGGTGATGGCTAGCGCCATTCGAGCACCCTGCCGAGCATCTGCCCGATGGTTCCAATAGCCGATTAGCAGGAATGACGACAGACTCGTCAGCTCCCAGAACATCAGCATCAGCAGCAGGTTCTCGGATAGCACTACGCCTAGCATGGCGCCCATGAACAACAGGAAGAATCCGAAGAAGCGCCCCATCGGGTCTTTCTTCGACAGGTAATAGCGCGCGTAGAGAATGACCAGCAGGCCAATGCCGAGGATCAACAGAGCGAACAGGAAGCCTAAGCCATCGAGACGCAGGCTGATATTCAACCCCAACTCTGGCAACCAGCTGTAGTGGATGATCTCCGTCTCACCGGCGAAGACCTCGGCGCGCTTGGAGAGCAATAGAACCAGCGCCGTTAATGGCGCTACCCCGGCGCCAAATGCGCAGGCCGAACGACCAAAGCGCTCGAGCAACAAGGGCAGAAAGATGCCCAGAAATGGCAAAGCGATGATCAGCGCGAGCGCCATGAACAAGACCCCTTAGGCCACCTAGTCGGAGGCATTTTTATCCCTGCAGGCACAGCAACTGCCTGAAACAGCACACAAATGTGCGCCCGATTATCCATATGGATGATGCCGGCGTCATGAATTCATGTATTTCAAAAACAAAAAGGCGCTGCCTCCGCACCCTTATAGGAACGGATGGCAGCGCCTTGACTTCAGTGTGCGATAGCTACGGCGATGATCAAGGCGCCACGCGACTGGTGCCACTGACAGTCATGATACGAACCCGCTGACCAACCCGGAAGACCTGGTTAGGCTCAACCGCTTGCACATAAGCGCGCATGTTGCCGTCGTCCTCGCGCACCGTGATCTCTACGCCCTGAGTGCGGGTGATCCCCTCCTCGGCCGCCGCGCCCAGCATCCCGCCGGCCACCGCTCCGATGACTGCGGCAACCGCACTACCGCGCCCCCCGCCGACGCCACTGCCAGCCACTCCGCCCACAACCGCGCCTGCACCGGTACCGATCGGGGTCTTGGTTCCCTCGATCTTCACCGGACGAAGGGACTCGATGGTGCCATACCGCACGGTTTGAACAGCACGCGCTTCATCTCTGGAGTAGGTATCTCCGGTCAGACTTGAGGCGCAGCCGCCCAAGGTCAGCGCCAGGGCAGTGAAGGATGCGACAAAAATGGACTTACGCATTGAAATTCTCCTGGAGACAACTGTTTCATTCGGGTGGATGGTGCCGAGCACCAGCGACGAAATAGCGCTTGGCAACTTCGCTGTCCTGACTCAGCATTTACCATCCCCGAAGCATACATATGCGAGTCGAACCTGGCGTCCCGGGTTCCTTGCAGCGAGGCTAACCATGGATTACTTCATCATAGTCGTCACCACCGTGGCAGGCCTTGCTTTTCACGCTTGGCTGATCATACGCATCCGACGCTGGGGTGATCGGGATCTTGCATTGTCCATTGCCGGCAGCGACCCAGACAGACGTAGCTGGATGTTACAACGGCTTGCCGAGGCGAAAGCGCGGAAAATAAAACGCCAAGATCTGCAGGGCTGGCTGGAACAACAGGTACAGAATTACCCGGAAGGGTGACGCTCCTGTGCTCATCAGTCGTCTTGGCGCATTAATGCCTGCCTTGACTATAAGGACGCTAAAACAGCCATCGCTAGGTCGCTACCTACGGCTGCAGGTTACAGCAGATCGCTGACTCGTACCGACCTTTGAGGCGGATCAACCCGCATCCAATCGAACCCGAAACGAGCGTTTAGGCGCCGGGGAGCGAACCGCCGAACGAGCGACACTACCCCGGCCATAGGACGGCACTTGGTTAGGGCGCGAGGCGCTCTCGCTGCCAGCTGTTGGCAACCAGGCGATAGTCGAGTCGATCATGCAGACGGCTGGCCCGCCCTTGCCAGAACTCGATGCGTTCCGGTAGCAAGCGATAGCCCCCCCAGTGCGGTGGGCAGTGTGGTGCTTTGTCGAGGAATCGCTGCTCCGTTTCTGCGAGCAAACGCTCCAACTCTGCCCTGTCCCGAATCACTCGGCTTTGTGGTGATGCCCAGGCACCAAGGCGACTCCCTAACGGACGCACCTGGAAATAGGCATCCGACTCACCCTGCGTCACCTTCTCCACACGCCCTTCGATACGCACCTGGCGCTCAAGCGTCGGCCAGAAAAATGTCATGGCCGCATACGGTGTTCCCTCGAGTTGCTCGCCCTTGGCACTGTCGTAGTTGGTGAAGAAGGTAAAGCCACGCTCGTCCAGCGCCTTGAGCAGAAGGACTCGGCAATGGGGACGACCCTCTGCGTCAACCGTCGCCAGGGTCATCGCATTAGGCTCCACAGGTGCCTGTTCTGTCTTAGTCGCCTCAGTGAACCACTGATGGAACAGACCGAACGGCTCAGTGGGAGCATTGGCCTCACTGAGGCCGTCACGGGTGTAATCACGGCGCATATCGGCCAGAGTCTGGATCATCGCATGGCTCCTCGTCATGGAATAGGCAGGCCTTCAGCTTGCCAAGCGCCTCGCAACAGGGCGCCGAGCAGACCTGCGGAGGCAAAGAGTAGCTGCGTTCACGCTCGTTGCGCTTGATTCAAGGCAACCATGCTCAACGAAAACAGGCCCGCATGCGGGCCTGTCTGTGTCGCGCCCAGCGGGCTACTTGGCAACTTCAGCTTGCGCTACCTGAGTTGCTGGCGGTGCAGGCTGCTCATATTTGGCAATCAGCGCCAACATCGTCGTTTGCGGCGCAAGCACCATCTCGACCCGGCGATTGAGCGCACGGCCTTCCACGCTGTCATTCGCCGCACGTGGCATGTCGGAGCCCAGGCCGCGAATACGCAAGCGGTCGTGCTTGAGGCCACTGAGACGGAAAATGGCCGCCACCGCACCGGCGCGTTCGCGACTGATGGTGCGATTGTTGTCTTCAGGGCCGGTACTATCGGCATGACCGAGCACGACCACTGCAGTCTTGTCATCCTTTTCGACCAGCTTGGCTACACGAGTGATCGGCCCAAGGGTGACCGGCAGCAGCATGCCAGGACGATCCGGATTGAAGGAAGAGTCCACCGGAGCTGTCACGACAAGCACGCTGTCACGACGCTCCACTTCGAAACGACTACCCACGAGGGCATCGCGCAGTTGCGGTTCATACTCATCAAGCCAGGCAGAATCAACCTTGACCGCAGTCGGGGCTGCCACCTCACTCGGCTTCTCGCTCTTCGAGCTACAGCCGGCAACGACCATCATGCAGAAAATCAGGGAGGCGCTCTTCAGCAGGTTCATGAGCAAGGTTCCGTCAACCAGAAGCATTCTAGGAGGGTGCGACCATCAAGGTGATGGGCCACTATTGAGTTCGAGTTGAAATTGTGGACGCAAGTCCTTCTTTTGAAAAGCCTGTGCGCCCAGAAGTGACGAGTGGTTCAACGCAGGCATGCGGCAACGCAACGGGCCAACGATTGCGCACGCGGATCCATTAACACGTACGGGCCAAGGGTATTGGTCACAAAGCCGAATGCCAGCTCTCGATCAGGATCAGCAAAACCGATACTGCCGCCAGCACCGGGATGGCCGAACGTCCGCTCTCCTATGCCAAAGGTGGCGTTGGCCACGTCCGGCTGATCCAGCCAACATCCCAGTCCGAAGCGGGTAGAGGCCAACAGCGTACGATCTTCACCAGCGCTTTGTTCGCGCGTCATTTCCCCTAACAAGACCTTATCCAGCAGTTTGCCTTGCAATAGCCCCATATAGAAACCTGCCATCGAGCGAGCATTACCGTGGCCGTTGGCAGCCGGCTGCGCCATTCGTCGCCATTCGGGCTTGTTGCCGCTACTCATGATGGACGGCGGGTTGTTGAAAGCCCTGGCACTAATGGAGTCCGGCTCGCTCATCAGCGCTTTGAACAGGCGCTGCGCAGACGCATCGCCGAAGTCGTTCTTGGTCCGAGTAAGGTAAGCGACGCGGTGGGCTTGGCTATCATCCAAACCGATATGAAAGTCCAACCCGAGCGGCGCTGCCGTGCGTCGAACGATCGACGCTCCAGCATCGCAGCCATCGAGACGGCGAAGCAGCTCTCCGACCAGCCAGCCGTAGGTCATCGCGCCGTAGCCCTGATCTGCCCCCGGCTCCCACCAGGGCTGCTCTGCCGCCAGCGCATCGGTCATGCTCGCCCAGTCGTACAGCGCCTCCGCATCCAGCGACTGGCGTATCGCGGGCAACCCGGCTCGGTGGCACAGCAAATGTCGAAGGGTGATTGCTGCTTTGCCGTTAACTGCGAACTCCGGCCAGATACGTGCGATGGGCTCATCCAGCTGCAACTTCCCCTCCTCCACCAGCTGCAGCGCTGCTAACGCGGTGAAGGTCTTGGTGCAGGAAAACAAATTGACCAGCGTGTCGCTTTGCCAGAGGTGCTCGCCTTGGTTGTCTGCAACACCTGCCCAGAGATCAACGACCGTCTCGCCACCGATCTGAACGCAGAGTGCAGCACCGCGCTGTTGAGTTCCGTCGAACAGTATGCTGAACGCGTCGCGAACCGCTTCAAAGCGAAGATCGAAAAATCCCTGAACCTGCACGCTGTCACCCCTCGAATTCGGTATCGGCCATTCTCGCAATCGCCGCCAGCCAAAGAAACCGCTAAGCGACGCGCTGATGGATGCTAATCGCACTCAATGATGGCGGCGCCAACTAGCCTATTTCACGCCGAAACGGCGGCAGGGCATTGAGAATCGCCTTGCCATATCGCTGGGTCACCACCCGCCGATCAAGCAATGTGATGGTTCCCCTATCCTCCTCGGTGCGTAGCAGTCGGCCACAAGCCTGCACCAGGCGAAGCGACGCATCCGGCACCGAGATTTCCATGAAGGGATTGCCACCGCGCGCTTCGATCCATTCCGCCAACGCCGCTTCCACCGGGTCGTCCGGCACGGCGAATGGAATCTTGGCAATCACCACATGTTCGCAGTATGCCCCTGGCAGATCGACGCCTTCTGCGAAGCTGGCCAGCCCGAACAGCACACTCGACTCACCATCATCCACCCTCGCCTTGTGCTTGTTCAGGGTTTCCTGCTTGGATAGATTGCCCTGAATGAGCACCCTGCGCCGCCAGTCACGCTCGAGCCCATCGAATACGTCCTGCATCTGTTTGCGTGAGGAAAACAACACCAGTGTTCCTCGCGAACCCTCGACCAGGGCCGGCAACTCCCGGATGATGGCGGCCGTATGTGCGGCGGCATCGCGCGGATCAGCCTTCAAATCCGGAACCCTGAGCACACCGGCATCAGCATGGTGAAACGGGCTCGGTACCACGGCGGTGACCGCAGCCTTGGGCAAGCCGGCGCGCATCCGGTAACGGTCAAAGCTGTTCAGTGCAGTAAGCGTCGCCGAGGTTACCAGCGCCCCGAAAGCAACGTTCCAAAGGTTGCGCCGCAGTGTTTCCGCCGCAAGGATAGGGCTGGCATTGACCTCGATATCGAACAGCGCGCCACCCTCTGCCAACGTCAGCCAACGTGCCATTGGTGGACTGTCTTCCGGATCCTCAACAGTAAACGCGGTCCACAAGTCCCAGTTGCCCTGCGAGCGAGTCAGCAGACTACCAAACAGTGGGTACCACTCTTCAGCCTGATGGCTGGCGATCCCGCCGCCAGTTTCCCCATCCATCGCTTCCTTGAGCAGCTCGGCGATACGGCTGAACAGGTCGGTCAGCTTGGAAAAGCCCTTCTTCAGCTCGGTGCCCAACTCGATCAGGTGCTCGGGCACCACACCGCCCACGAAGCGATGGCGCGGCCGCTCACGACCCTCCATGTCTTCGCCTGCTTTGAAGTCAGCCAACTGCTCGCAAGCGCTGAACATGAATTGCTGCTGGGTACGCAGATCGCGTGCGAGTTCGGGAATGCCTTCGACCAGTCGGCCGAGCTCGCCAGGTAATGGGTGCTGGGCAAGCAGCTTGGTCAGGTTCTTTTCGACCTGCCCGAGCCAGTCCGCCGTGGAACGCAGCCGCGTGAAATGCGCGAAATGCCCGATAGCCTTGTCCGGCAGATGATGGCCTTCGTCGAAAACGTAAATCGTGTCACGCGGATCGGGCAGTACGGCTCCCCCGCCGAGCGCAAGGTCGGCCAGCACCATGTCATGGTTGGTGACGATAACGTCGACCTTGGTCATGCCCTCACGCGCTTTATAGAATGCGCACTGCTGAAAATTGGGGCAGTGCCGGCCCGTGCACTGACTATGATCGGTGGTCAGTTGGGACCAGTCGGTGTCTCCCAATTCCTCGGGCCAGCTGTCGCGATCACCATCCCAGCGATTACCAGCCAACTTCTCGATCATGCTGGTGAACAGCTTCTGGCTGCGCTCATCGACCTCGATGCGAAAACCTTCTTCTTCGAATAACTGTGCGGTGGCGCTTTGCGCCTGGCCTTCTTGCAACAACAGGTCCAGCTTGGACAGACACAGGTAGCGGCCGCGCCCCTTGGCCAAGGCGAAACTGAAATTCAGGCCGCTATTGCGCATCAGGTCCGGCAGGTCCTTGTACACAATCTGTTCCTGCAAGGCGACGGTCGCCGTGGCGATAACCAGGCGCTTGCCGGCTGCCTTGGCCGTAGGAATTGCAGCAAGGCTGTAAGCGACGGTCTTACCGGTACCAGTACCGGCCTCGACCGCGACCACGGCTGGTTCGCTATCGCGGCGCCCTTCATCGTCGGTCTTGATAGTGCCCAGCACCTTGGCCACCTCGGCGATCATCAGGCGCTGGCCATAGCGAGCCCTGAGCCCTTTGGCTTCGAGGAAGCGAGTGTAGGCGCCCTGGATCTGGGACTTAAGTTCGGTGCTGAGCATGGGCGCGGAGCTGTATATATTTTCAGTATTTCAATGGGGCGGCTATGATAGCGCGCGTTCGCTCAACCGCCACCGGAGATTTGCCCATGACGCCCTTCGCCTTGCTTTATGCGTTGCACGTTCTCGCCGCGACGATCTGGGTCGGCGGCATGTTCTTCGCCTGGATGGTCCTGCGCCCGGCAGCTGTGGCAATGCTTCAACCGCCGGAGCGACTAAAGCTCTGGACGGATGTGTTTGGCCGCTTTTTCGTCTGGGTTTGGATTGCAGTGCTGATACTGCCGCTGAGCGGGGTCGGTATGTGGCATATGAAATTCGGCGTACTGGAAAGCGCACCACGCTACGTCCATATCATGACCGGCCTGTATCTGGTGATGCTGGCGCTATTTCTACGCATTCAGCTACTGCAATTGCCTGTACTCAAGCGTGCCGTGGCTGCTGAGCAATGGCCGGATGGTGGTGCAGTGCTGGGGAAAATTCGCCAGTTGGTGGGCGTCAATCTGCTGCTGGGCCTGCTGGTGGTTGGTTTGGCCAGCGCGCGCCCGCTGTTTTGAATGGCCTTGAAATGAAACAGCCGGGCACGAGGCCCGGCTTGGTGCTACTCGCCGCTGCTTAAGGACGAGCTTCGACTTCGGCCTCTACGCGACGGTTGATAGCGCGACCTTCTTCTGTGGCGTTATCGGCCACCGGGCGAGATTCCCCGTAGCCAACCGCATTCACCCGACCGCTCTCAACGCCGTACTGATCGACCAATACATTGCGAACCGCATTGGCGCGACGCTCGGAAAGACGCTGGTTATAAGCATCCGTACCCACCGAGTCGGTGTGGCCTTCAAGTACGGTTGTAGTCTGGCGGTATTCCTTCATGAAGTCGGCCAGGTTCTGGATGTCACCGTAGCTGTCCTGCTTGACTACGTCGCGATCAAAGTCGAATTTAACATCCAGCTCGACGCGCACCGCCTCCGCGGCAGGCTCGGGTTCCGGCTGAGACTGAGGCATGGGCTCGACGGTTTCGACCATCGCGACGGTTTCTTCCTCTGTTCCATTGGCCCAACAATAGGCGGCTGCTACACCGCCACCGATCAGCGCGCCCCAACCAGCGTAGGAGCTGCTTTCAATGGCGCCAAGCGCGGCACCGGTCACACCACCCACCGCCGCACATGTCGGCCAATCCTGCTTCTGCACGCCTGCACAACCCGCCAGGAACGTGGTCATGACAATAACGGGTACTGCTGTCCGTAAGGTACTCATCGATCAAAACCTCCAGTGTGAAATTCAGCCAAAGCGCCCCGTATGGGAATCGGGGCGGCTCCGGTTACTCTCAGACTAGGCCGACAAACGGCACCGCGCTAGTCTTCACCTTTGAAACGAGGATTCTCGATTGACTGAAAACCCTGCACTGCATACACCGCAGCAAGCGCTAGCGGCGATGCTGGAACACTATGCCCCGCAGCATATTCTGCACGTGGGGCGCAGTGACCAACCTGCTCTGGCTGCTTACGCCGAATGTCATCCGGAGTACCAGCTTGATCGCGCCGATGCAGCACCTCTGCCGGAAAAGCTGGCCTCGCAACGCTACGATTTGGCCCTGTTCGTCGACTGTCTGGAGCATTTGCCCAAACGTGAGGCTCTGGAACTGCTTGGCAGCGTTCGAAATCTGAATGCCAGCCGCATGGCTGTACTCGTGGATCTCGACGCGAGCGAATGGCAAACCACCGAGTTTTACGCACTGGCGCTACAAGTCAGCGAACGCTTTCAGCGCGACGGACAGACCTTGACGCTCTTCACCTACGACCTGCTCCAATACAAGCAGGTTCCAGACTGGTTGAACGCAAGGTTCTGGGCAAACCCCGAGATGTTCGGCAAGTACTGGTGGTGACATGAACGAACAACAACCACTCGAGCTCAATTGCCCTTGCGGCAGCGGTAATGCACTTGGTCAGTGCTGCGGTCGTTATCATGCGGGTACGCCCGCTCCCAGCGCCGAACTACTGATGCGCTCACGCTACAGCGCCTACGTTTTGGGTCTGGTCGATTATCTGCAGGCAACGACGCTGCCGACGCAACAGGCAGCGCTGGACGTAGAAGAGATGCGGCGCTGGAGTCTGGACAGCACCTGGCTAGGGCTGGAGGTGAACGAAAGCACGGTACTTGGCGGTAAGCCCGAGCATGCACTGGTAACCTTCACTGCACGCTGGCACGACCAGGCAGGCGAGCACACCCATCAGGAGCGCTCCGCCTTTGTTCAACGTGATGGCCGATGGTATTTCATCGACCCGACGGTACCGCTCAAAGCGGGGCGTAACGACCCCTGCCCTTGCGGAAGCGGCTCGAAGTTCAAGAGATGTTGCGCCGCCTATGTCTGATACAGCGATCTCAAACAGCGATAACCGCGGCCGTGGCGCCGCGGCAGTGCCTGCGAAACCTTACTTTTCGACGAATGCCCGCTCGATCAGGTAGTGCCCCGGGTCGCCCATGCGTGGCGACACGCTGAGACCAAAGGTGTCCAGCACCTGACTGGTTTCATCCAACATGCTAGGACTGCCACAGATCATCGCGCGGTCATCCTGAGGATTGAGTGGCGGCAGGCCGATGTCCCGAAACAGCTTGCCGCTGCGCATCAGCTCGGTCAGGCGCCCCTGATTCTCGAAGGGTTCGCGCGTCACGGTCGGGTAGTAGATCAGTTTTTCTTTTACCGCCTCGCCAAAGAATTCATTCTGCGGAAGGTGTTCGGTGATGAACTCGCGGTAAGCAACCTCGTTGACGTAGCGGACACCATGCACAAGCACGATCTTTTCGAAACGCTCGTAGGTTTCCGGATCCTGGATAACACTCATGAAAGGCGCCAGGCCAGTGCCGGTGCTCAGCAGATATAAGTGTTTGCCTGGCAACAGGTCGTCAAGCACCAGTGTTCCGGTGGGCTTGCGGCTGACCATGATCTGATCGCCTTCCTGCAGGTGCTGCAGTCGGGAGGTGAGCGGGCCGTTCTGCACTTTGATGCTGAAGAACTCCAGATACTCTTCGTAGTTCGGGCTGGCGATGCTATAGGCGCGCATGAGTGGCCGCCCCTCGACCTCCAGACCTATCATGACGAACTGACCGTTCTCGAATCGCAGCCCTGCATTGCGGGTGGTCTTGAAGCTGAACAGCGTGTCGTTCCAATGGTGCACACTGAGAACGCGCTCTACGTTCAGGTTGCTCATGCTACGAATTCCTCATGATCTGCGACGGATGTCGTTTCGTTTCGGCAGTCTAGCGATAGCTGCTTTATTCGTTAACTGGATAATAAAGATATAGGTTATCGGTTATATAGATATGCATTTCACTCTCCGCCAGATCGAAGTATTCGCTGCCGTTGCCCGCCAGGAAAGTGTGTCTCGCGCCGCCGAAAGCCTGTCGCTGTCCCAATCCGCCACCAGCACCTCACTCGCTGAACTGGAGCGCCAGTCCGGATGCCAGCTCTTCGACCGTGCCGGCAAACGACTCAGCCTGAATTCACTCGGGCAGCAATTGCTGCCACAAGCGGTCGCTCTGCTCGATCAAGCGAGGGCTATAGAGGACCTGCTAAACGGCAAAAGCGGCTTTGGTTCGCTAGCGGTGGGCGCGACGCTTACCATCGGCAACTACCTCGCGACGCTGCTGATTGGCAGCTTCATGCAGCGCCACCCGGAGTGCCGGGTGAAGCTTCACGTTCACAACACTGCGCACATCGTGCATCAGATCGCACAGCATGAACTTGATCTGGGTTTGATCGAAGGCGATTGCCAACACCCGGATCTAGAAGTCCAACCGTGGATCGAGGACGAGCTGGTAGTATTCTGCGCGCCGCAACATCCGCTGGCGGGGCGCGAGGCGGTGGACTTGGAAGAGCTAACCAATGAAGCCTGGATTCTTCGTGAGCAGGGCTCCGGCACGCGCATGACCTTCGAACAGGCCGTGCGACATAGGCCGGGCAAGCTGAACGTGCGGCTGGAGCTGGAACACACCGAAGCCATCAAGCGCGCGGTAGAATCCGGGCTTGGTATTGGCTGTATTTCCCGATTGGCACTGCGCGACGCGTTTCGACGCGGCAGCCTGGTGCCGGTAGCAACACCGGAGCTGGATCTGCGCCGCCAGTTCTATTTCATCTGGCACTCGCACAAGTACCAGACGGCCGCCATGCTCGAGTTCGTCGAGCAATGCCGGGCGCTGACCTCAGGCGTGCGTCGCAGCGATCAGATTCAACTGCCATCTATCGCCTGAATGCCGCGCCTCGCGACGCGGCATCCATTCAACTGGTCGGAATGGATCCCATCTGTTGCAGCAGTAACGCTGCCTGGGTGCGCGTGCGTACACCCAACTTGCGAAAGATGGCGGTCACGTGTGCCTTGATGGTTGCCTCCGACACGCTAAGTTCGTAGGCAATCTGCTTGTTCAGCAGCCCATCGCAAACCATCGTCAGGACGCGAAACTGCTGCGGCGTCAGACTGGCCAGACCGGCACTGGCAGCCTTCGCTTCGTCACTGACGTTGGCTACGTCTTGAATGTTGGTTGGCCACCAGACGTCACCGTCCAGCACTGCGCGCACCGCTTCCTGAATGGTTTCCAGAGAGCTGGACTTGGGAATGAAACCACTGGCACCGAACTCGCGCGACCGCGCGACGACCGCAGCGTCTTCCTGGGCGGAGATCATCACCACCGGCAGATGCGGGTACTGCCCCCTCAGCAGCACCAAACCGGAAAACCCATAGGCTCCCGGCATGTTCAGATCCAGCAGAACCAGATCCCAGTCGGCGCCCTGGTTCAGAAAGCCTTCCAGCTCGGCGATGCTGGCCGCCTCCACCAGACGCACGTTCTCCCCAAGTCCCATGGTGAGCGCTTGTTGAAGTGCACTGCGAAAAAGCGGGTGATCATCGGCAATGATTATTTCGTAAGCAGCCATTGGCAGACCTGTAGTTTTTATTGGCGCTTTTCATCGGCTTGAGCAGCCGATGCCGACAAGATGACGGCAAAAATCCCCAAGAAGCTGCCTTAGGGATGGTCCGATGTGGAAATTTCGGCGGGCCAGACCGAATATCGGTCGCCCGCCACAACAAATCAAGCGGCGCAAGCATGCCCACCGATGAATAAGTGGTCAAGCACGACGCTTTGTTGCAAAGTTTGCGACTTTTCCCGAACGAGCCGAAACATGCGTAGCCAAGCCCTCCGCGCCGACTTTCTGATGTTGATCACCGCGATGATCTGGGGCACAGCCTTCGTCGCGCAGCGCATTGGCATGGATAATACCGGTCCGTTTCTTTTCACCGGCCTGCGCTTCGCGCTTGGCGCGATGGCCCTGCTGCCATTGGTGGTCTATCAGGGCCGCACCAAAGCTCGCCACGAACCATTCCTGCAACGCGGCCTTTTGCTAGGCGGCCTGGGCATGGGACTCGCACTGACTTTGGGTATCAATCTTCAGCAAGTCGGCCTGCTATTCACCAGCGTTACCAACTCCGGTTTCATTACCGGCCTCTATGTGATCGTGGTTCCGCTACTGGGGTTGATCATTGGTCAAAAAACCGGGCCTGGGACCTGGGTCGGCGCTTTACTCGCCGTTGCCGGCATGGCGCTGCTTAGCATAGGCGAAGACTTCACCGTGGCATCCGGCGACTGGATTCAGCTGGCCGGGGCATTCGTCTGGGGTGTTCACGTGTTGCTGGTCAGCTTCTTCGTCAGTCGGCATGACGCCATTCGACTGGCTTTTTTGCAGTTCGCGACCTGTGCGGTAGTCAGCCTGGTGCTGGCTGTAATATTCGAAGAGATCAATCCAGCAAGTATCTGGCTCGCCGGCCCCGCGCTTATCTATGGCGGGATGTTCGCGGTTGCGGTCGGCTATACGCTGCAGGTTGTTGCGCAAAAGCATGCGATTGCTTCCCACGCGGCGATCATTCTATCGCTGGAGGCGGTATTCGCGGCCATCGCTGGTGCGCTGTTTCTTGATGAAAGCTTATCTGTGCGCGGCTATATGGGCTGCGTGCTGATGTTTATCGGCATGCTGGCCGCACAATTGTGGCCTCGCAAACCAGAACTGCTGGTCGGCGGCGCCCCAGCCAAGGCCTGAGGCGCTAACGGCTCAGGAAGCGGGTTGCGCCTGCAGTGCCAGGTGCGCAGCGTTGCACAGATCCGGCTGGCGATGGTACTTGGCACCCAGATAATGCTCGGTGAACACGTCGAGCCAGACATCCAACGTACTCGCTGCAACCGAGTCCCCGGCCAGCTCCAGACACAACGCAGCGACTTCGGCGGTACACAGGTGATCGCTACGGGTAGAACGACGCAGTCGATAACGGGAAAGCGCTTCGGGCTGTAGGCTCAGCACCGGCAAGCCATCCAGGTAGGGGCTTTTGCGAAACATCTTGCGCGCCTCGGTCCATGTCGCATCAAGCAAAATGAACAGCGGGCGCTTGCCAGGCTGTCGCTCGACTTGCTCAGTCACCCGCTGCGGCGCGGCATATTCGCCAGGAAATATCACCATCGGCTGCCACTGCGGATCGGCCAGTAGCGCCAGCAGGCGCGGATCGACGCCAGTGCGCTGCCAAGTGAAGGCGAAGGTACGCGGTATCACATCGGCAATCAGCCACCCGGTGTTGCTCGGCTTCAACGGTTCGATATCGTGCATCAACAGGCAAACGCCACACTCGCTGTCCACCTTTGGTTGCCACGGACAAAGGCAGTGACTGAACGGCACCCTACAGCGCACGCACCGAGGGGCACGGGAGCCACGGGCGACGAAGGGTTTCAGGCTTTTCGCCAGGCGCTCATTGCGCAGACGGGCTACCGCGTGGGGCATGGATCGACTCGAGGATGACGACGAAGCGCGGCAGTCTACCAGCGCACGCCTGAGTACGGCGAAGCCCTGGCAAATGAACCGTGCCCCAGGCTGCCGGTCGAACAAGCGCAGCCATAAGGAGACCGCCATGTATCGTCTGACTACCCTGCTCGCTTTGAGCCTTGCCTTACCCGTAGCCCACGCCGCCTCGCTACAAGAGCAGCAGCTGGGCCAACTGCTCGATCAGGTCGCTCGTGAAAGCAGTGTCGGGACGCCCCGTGCGATCAACGAAGACATCCTTGACCAGGGCTATACCGTTGAGAACAACCAGCTGGTCAACCACCTCAGCGTGCAGCCCCGCCATGCGGCACAGATGCGCGACAACCCCGGCGACGTACGCAGCCAGCTCACCGTCAGTGTTTGCGGCAATGAAGGTCTACGCAAGCTGATGAGCCAAGGCGCCGTACTGCGTTACGACTTCAGCGAATATCAGAGCAACAAGCCTATTGCCAGCGAGCGCTACAAGGCTTCTGACTGCGGTCTGTAGGCAAACAAGCGGGCGGGAGCGGACGGCTATCCGGACTCCCGCCGGGCTTATCTCTTAATCGTTAGCTCGCAGTATCTGCGGATCACCCTTACCCGCCACCGCAGCCGCTTCGTCCCGAGTCAGCAAGGCCGTACGCGGCACATTGCGCAAGCGAGCGCAGGCCGCAAGCACGTTGGCCCAGCTAGCGCGATTGGCAAACTGCATACCGAACTCATCCAGCGTACCTCCACGGTTGCGATAGCCGAGCGCCGAACATTTGCGGGCGTCCGGCAGGATTGGCCAGAGATGGCCGCGAGCCACCTCGGGACGCATGTGCGTGAGCAACACGCGCATATCCATCGAATCCGGGAACAACCTCTCGGCGACGCCTTCACTGGCGCGCGCTTCGACTTCCCAGTGATCGCGCGGCCCGCGGAAACGGCCCGGCTCCTGGAGATAAACCAGCCGATAGGCGCACTCGGCCTCCTTGAGCCGCTTGGCAGCACGGAGCATCTCACCCAGCTGATAACTACCGTTGGCGATCAACAGCAATGGCTCATTGCCCGGCTGCTCCTCGACCACGATGGCGCCGTCCCGTGCCAACTGCTCAGCTTGGGCCCGATCGAAATAGCATGGCCGATCTCGTTTGGGCATGACCAGGCAAGCAAGTTCGCCACGCGCCTGATAGATCGATGGCAACAGTGCCAAGGTGCTGTTGTGGTCGGCCGGGAATAACACCCGAACCATATCGTTCATCTCACCGAGCAGCGCCTCGCAGAACGTAGTGTCCTGATGGGACTGCTGGTTCTTGCCGTTCTCCCAGGTGTGCGATGTGGCGATCAGCGGCCAGCCGAGCCAGCCGGCCGGTCTACCAATTTCTTTCTGCTGGCGGGAGAAAATGATGCTCTGGCGTACCACGCCAAGCATCTTCACGCAGAAGGCCTCGTAGCTGGCCACCAGATTCAACCCGCCCTGATTGGCGAGACAGGCGGACACAACGGCCTCCTCGTTAAGCGCAGTGATGATGGCGCCATCCACCGCCTCCAGTTCGCTTTCCGGCTCGATCACGCGATGCTTGAGCGCCTTGAGTACGCCGCCCAGCCGGTTGCTGGCCAGTTCATCCGGGTTGCCCACCCGCGGCCGCAGCGAGGGATTGGCCTCGGTCAGCTCGACAAAGAAACGATCGACCGCAGCCATCGGCGAGCAGACGTCGTCGCGATAATTCAACTTCGGCATGGCCGGTGCTGGCGGTCGGCGCAACGCCAGCGGATTATCCCGTTCAAGCAGTCGTCCTTGACGGCTGCGCGCGAACAGTTCCAGCGAGGCATCCAGCTCCTGCTGCGGCACGAACAGACGCAACGCATGCTCGTTGAACAGGTTGCGCGACTCTTCATCCAGGCTCGGATTTCCGGGCAGCGGCAGGTTATGCGCAGCGTTGCTGCCTGCCCCATAGAAGCCGAAGCCCTTGACCGTCTCGGCAATGCCGTAGGGCATCGGCAGCGGGTAGTTGAGAATGCCGCGCGCCTTTTCCTCCACTCGGCGCTCAAGACGCAGTTCCATCTCCCACAGCGTAGTGACGAAAGCAGCGGGATCGCGGCCATCGAACGGCATCGGATCGAAACCGCACTGACTCAAATGTTGACGGAAGTCCTCAAGCCCCTGCTCTGTCCCGAGCGCGGTGCGCTGTTCGATACGTCGCCCGTTGGCGATCATCACCGGAAGCGCTACACCGCAATCTTCGGCACGCCACCAGCGCGGTACCCAGTCGCTGCCGCGCTGCTCCTCGGCAGCGCCATCGGAAAGAAACGCCACCAGCGTTTCGCCCGGCAGCGGCATATGTGCATATTGCAGCTCGGCGAAACCCAGATAGCCGCCCTCGGCGATGCCACCGGCGGTGTGCGGGTTGACGTGGCTGCCCAGTGGCGCAAGCGGGCTGCCATCGGCGGCCTGTTGGTAGCCATAGAAGTCCTGTAACAGGCGATTCATGCCCGCCTCGCCGCCGCCGTAAGCCTGCGCCTGCTCCGGGTGCAGATTGCCAGTCAGCAGATTGAGCGCGTCGACGGCGGCCACACAGTGGCCCTGCCCCATCAACCAGGCACGAGTGCGGCCAGTCAAGGCATTGAGGGCCAGGTAACCCGCATAGGCCGGCACCATGTTCAGCGCCCCACCGGTATGCCCTTCAGGATTGCGCTTGAAGTCGTCCGCCGCCAGCGGAGCACCATCCAAATGCACCTGCCGCGCATAGGTCATGTGAACGACCAGCCAGAGGCCGGCGCTGGCAACGCGGTCGACCGCTTGCAGCAGTCGGTACACACTCGCCAGATCCGGCTGATGACCTGCTTGTACCAGCTGATGGGCCAGACGGAACACCGCCGCCTGGGTCTCCAGCGCATGCTCGAATGGCCCGAAACCACCACGCCAGGTGGCAAATTCCGGTTCGGCTTGCGCGTGTTGATCCAGCTCGACAAGGCTGGGCAATAGCTGACTCATGGGATCACTCCGTAGGTAAGCGGGTTGTGCGGTAGTCTAGGCAGGGCTCGGGTTGCTATCTCTGATATGTATCAAGACGTCGTGACAGCCGAGCAGGCAATGTAGACATCATCGTACAGACAGGAAGGCAATATGGCTTTGCTCAGTTTTCTCGGCGCCATTCAGCAGGTAACAGGATCTTGCTACCTGATTGAGACCCATGATGGCGTAAGGGTTCTGCTTGAATGCGGCATGCATCAGGGTCGCCGAGAGGAGGAAAGCGGAAACCGCGGCACATTCCCTTTTGATCCAAAAACGCTGGACGCGGTGGTTTTGTCCCATGCACATATCGACCACAGCGGCCTGCTGCCGCGCCTGGTCGCGCAGGGCTACCGCGGCAAGGTGCACTGCACCGAAGCGACCGCCGAGCTGCTCGAACTCATGCTGCTGGACTCGGCGAACATCCAGGAAAAGGATGCTGAATGGGAGAACAAGTGGCGCGCGCGTATCGGCAAACCGATGATCCAGCCACTCTATACGCGCGTCGACGCCGAACGCATGCTGAGCCAGCGAGCCCCTCACCCCTATGGTGAGACATTCGACGTAGCTCCGGGTGTGGCCGTGAGCTTCCACGACGCAGGCCACATCCTCGGCTCGTCCATCGTACAGCTGGACGTGCACGACCATGGCAGAACCCGCCGCGTGGTTTTCTCGGGTGACCTGGGCAACGACTGCTCACCGTTGATGCACCCGCCGGCGGTACTCAAAGAGGCCGACGTAGTGCTCATGGAATCCACCTACGGGGACCGCGATCATCGCAGCCACGAGGACACCATCGAGGAGCTCGCTGGCATCTTGCAGCAGGCGCACCGCGATGGCGGAAACGTGCTGATGCCGTCCTTCGCCGTCGGACGTACCCAAGACCTGATCTACTACCTCGGACGCTTCTATCGTGAGGGCCGTCTCCCGCAACAGGCGGTGTTCCTCGACAGCCCGATGGCCATCCGCGCCAACGCCGTCTATTCGCACTACAAAGACCAACTGGATCTCGACGGCATCGATCCGGCACTGAGCGCGACCAGCGGTAAGCTGTATGCCGAACGCTGGCTGCCGATCCTCAAATCCACGCCGACACCTGAAGAATCAATGGCGATCAACCGTTTCAAAAGCGGCGTGATCATCATCGCCGGCAGTGGTATGTGCACTGGCGGACGAATTCTGCACCACTTCAAGCACAACCTCTGGCGCGAGGAGTGCCACCTGGTAATCCCCGGCTTCCAGGCCCGCGGCACACTTGGCCGCGCCATCGTCGACGGCGCCGACAGCGTCAAGCTGCTGCACCAGCGTATTGCCGTGAATGCAAAGGTGCATACTCTGGGCGGCTTCTCCGCGCACGCCGGACAATCCCAGTTGATCGACTGGGTGAGCAACTTCGAAAATCGCCCCGAGCTTTACCTGGTTCACGGTGAGGTTGAAAAGATGCGAGTGCTGCAACAAGCGCTGCGCGACCGCCTCAACTGGGAAGCCCATATACCCGAGGCGGGTGATCGAATCGCCCTGTGAATGTGCACAACCGAAGCCCTTCAGGGCTTCGGCCGTCACCCTCGTCCTTGATCCGGCTTGAGCGCACTGGCCTCAGCCTATAGCCTGAACGCGACGCCCATACATGGAGATGTTGTATGTCCTTTGATTCGGATGACTACCTGTCGCGGCACTTCAAAACCAGCGGCGCCGAGCTGGAAAGCAAGATCGACGAGCTTGCCGCCATGGTCGTCCCCGAGACCAGCCCTAATCTGCCGCTTTACCGCGAGATGTTGGTAACCGTTCTGCGTATGGCCCAGGCCGACCGCAGCCGCTGGGACGCGAAGATCCTGCTACAGACCATGCGTGAAATGGAGCATGCCTTCAGCCGCCTCGACCAGTTCAAGCGGCGCCGCAAGGTCACCGTGTTCGGCTCAGCTCGCACGCCGATCGAACACCCGCTGTATGCCCTGGCCCGCGAACTCGGCGCCACGCTTGCACACTACAACTTCATGGTCATCACCGGCGCCGGTGGCGGAATCATGGCGGCTGCTCATGAAGGAGCGGGACGCGACAACAGCCTGGGATTGAACATCACGCTCCCCTTCGAGCAGCACCCCAACCCGACCGTCGGGGGTACTGACAACCTGCTGTCGTTCCACTTCTTCTTCGTCCGCAAACTGTTCTTCATCAAAGAAGCGGATGCGTTGGTGTTATGCCCCGGCGGCTTCGGCACCCTGGACGAAGCGCTGGAAGTATTGACCTTGATCCAGACAGGGAAGAGTCCGCTGGTTCCGGTTGTTCTGCTCGACGAACCCGGTGGCAGCTACTGGAAAGACGCGCTGCAATTCATGCGTGGCCAGCTGGAGGAGAACCGCTACATCCTGCCCAGCGACATGCGTCTGATGCGCCTGGTGGATAACGCCGATGAGGCCGCTAAGGAGATTGCCAACTTCTATCGCAATTTCCACTCCAGCCGTTGGCTAAAGGATCGTTTCGTCCTGCGCATGAACCATGCGCTGAATGGGCAAGCGATGGAGTATCTGAACGCGGAGTTCACCGACCTCTGTCTGAAAGGAGTATTCGAGCAGCAAAGCTGCTGCGAGTCGGAGCTCGATGAACCTGAGTTACAGCGCCTTCCACGACTGAGCTTCGTGTTCAATGGTCGTGACCACGGTCGCCTGAGGGAGCTCACCGACTATGTCAATGAGGCGGCGAACTGGGCAAGACCGTTGGCAAGTGAGGATTGATGTCCTGATCAAATGACGGCCGTTGCATATGCACAGGCCGGTGTTATTTTGCGCCGACGGAAACGACGCGACATGTATGACTTCAGTCGTCTGAGCCGCCGCTGCGTAACAACCGGCTGATCAATTCCAGTGAGTAACCCCGATAACTGAGAAAACGCCCCTGCTTCGCCCGTTCCCGAGCATCTGCGGGCAGTTGGCCGGCAAATTTGCGCTGCCAGAGATCACGCAATTGCTCTGTCCAGTCGAACCCACTGTCGCGCAGCGCCTGCTCGATATCCGCTCTAGGCAACCCGCGTTGGGCAAGTTCTTCACGGATACGCAAGGGACCATAGCCCGCGTTAGCGCGGCTTCTGACATAGCTTTCGAGATAGCGCGATTCGGACAAAAGGCCCTGTTCGCAGAGGCGATCCAGAGCAGGTTCGATTAGGTCAGGCGGAGCGCCACGCTGACGCAACTTGCGAGTCAGCTCGACGCGACCATGTTCGCGTCGAGCCAACAGATCCATGGCTGCCCGCCGCACCGCGACGGGATTATCGAGCACGGCAACCATATGGATCAGAGGTCAGCGTCAACCAGCTCTTCGCTGACCACGTTCGCCTTGCTACCACCGGCGGCCATGAGCAACTTGTCACGAATCTGCTGCTCGATCTCGCGGCCGATTTCCGGATTGTCTTCCAGATATTTGGCGGCATTTGCCTTGCCCTGACCGATCTTGTTGCCCTTGTAGGCATACCAGGCACCCGACTTCTCGACCAGCCCCTGCTGCACGCCGAGATCGATGACCTCGCCATTGCGATAGATACCTTTGCCATAGAGGATCTGGAATTCGGCCTGACGGAAGGGCGGGGCCACCTTGTTCTTCACCACCTTGACGCGGGTTTCGCTGCCGACGACTTCGTCGCCTTCCTTAACCGCGCCAGTACGGCGGATGTCCAGACGAACCGACGCGTAGAACTTGAGCGCATTACCACCGGTGGTGGTTTCAGGGCTGCCGAACATCACACCGATCTTCATGCGGATCTGGTTGATGAAAATGACCAGGCAATTGGCATTCTTGATGTTACCGGTGATCTTGCGCAGTGCCTGGGACATCAGGCGCGCTTGCAGGCCGACGTGCGTATCGCCCATCTCGCCTTCGATCTCAGCCTTGGGCACCAGAGCCGCGACGGAGTCGACAATGATCACGTCAACCGCATTGGAACGCACCAGCATGTCGGTGATTTCCAGCGCTTGCTCACCGGTATCCGGCTGCGAAACCAGTAGATCATCGACATTGACGCCCAGCTTGCCAGCGTAATCCGGGTCCAGCGCGTGCTCGGCGTCGACGAAGGCGCAGGTGGCACCCAACTTCTGAGCTTCGGCGATCACCGAGAGCGTGAGCGTGGTCTTACCGGACGATTCCGGACCGTAGATCTCGACGATACGACCCTTCGGCAAACCGCCTATACCAAGCGCGATGTCCAGGCCCAGAGACCCGGTGGAAATGGCCGGCATAGCTTGGCGATCGTGATCGCCCATGCGCATCACTGCACCCTTGCCGAACTGCTTTTCGATCTGGCCCAGGGCTGCAGCCAAGGCGCGCTTCTTGTTCTCGTCCATCAAATCCTCACTTGATCAAGAGGGCCGGAGGCCACAACAACTGTATAAGTAGCCAGTATTAGAACATAGCCAAATTTGCTCGCCTAGCCCCGAACTGGTTTTTCTCCTGCGGTCAGTGCGATCAGCCCTTGCAGCGCCGCCGCTACCGTCTGCTCGCGCACGGCCTGCCGATCACCGCTGAACAAGTGACGCCGCGCATATACCTGAGCGCCATCGGCCCAGGCGATCCAGACCGTGCCCACCGGCTTCTCAGCCGTACCGCCAGCGGGACCGGCCACTCCGCTGACGGCTACCGCAAAGCGCGCTTCACTGTTGCGCTGCGCACCGCGGGCCATGGCCTGGACGACTTCCGAGCTGACCGCGCCAACCTGTTCGAACAACTCGGCAGGCACCCCAAGCTGGCGGGTCTTCTGCACGTTGGAATAGGTGATGTAACCCGCCTCGAACCAGGACGAACTGCCGGCTACTCGCGTGATGGCCTCGGCAATCCCGCCACCGGTACAGGATTCGGCAGTGCTGACCTGAGCACCCAGCTTTTGTAGCCCGTCGCCTAACTGCGCCGCCAGTTCAGTGAGATTCATCAGTGCCCCGCACGATCTGAAAGAAGGTGGCCAATACCCTACACCAGCAGCTCGTCGAGTTCAGCCGGCCTCGATCATGACTGGCCGAGCGGCACCAGCCCCTTCAGGCATCCTGGCGAACCGGCAGAACGCCGCGATCGCTAACGCGCCGCCCGTGACGAGCGACCACGGCGTCGCCATAGCGCTGGATGGGGTCTGCAAGGGTTCGCTTCACGAAGAACCCGAACAGCGTCAGCAGAATCAGCATGGCCACGATATACAGCGGGCCCGAAATATCCACATCGCCAGCGCCGAAACCAAGGCGCTCGGCAATCGCGAATACCGACGGATGAGACAGGAAGACGATGTAGCCGATCCCGCCAAGCGGTGCGATCCAGCCCAACCCCTTGGCGCTAGTACGCGTCGCGGCAATGAAGACGGCAACGCCTACCGCGTAGCTAACGAAGTAGCGGTACCACGTTTCGCCGAAACCCGTGTCGCGCGAGTAGGCAAGTAAGCAGATTGGCAGCAGGAACAAATAGAACAGCCCTACCGCGATGCGCGCGTAATGCCCTGTATCGGCTGCACGGCCGTTGTCCGTGGTTTTCCACAGCGCGCCGAGAAAACAAACGCTCAGCATCAATGGCAGGGCCACGGGCAACTTCATCTCCAGCTTGTAGCGCACGAAGGCGAGCAGCAGGGTAAAAACGTACTGGGCGAGTAGAAAGAGCAGATCGCGTTTGGCCGAGCCGCCTAGCCGCAGCGCAAACATTGCAATGCAGACAATGTAGAAAGTGAGCTCGATCTGCAGCGTCCAGTAAAGCCCAATCACGTTTTCGACAAGCACGAAGCCTTGCAGCATCGTCGCGTTGATAGCGATGACGAGCGGAGCAAATACCTTAGACGGATCGTCCCAAGGGAACATCACCCCAAGAAACAGTGACAACCAATATAGGGGAAACAGTCTGAAGAAGCGCTGATAGACGAAGGCCGCGATAGGCCGCTCGTAGCGATGGCGGCTCTTGTGAAGTGCCGCCACGACGAAGTAGCCGCTCAGCGCAAACAGCACCAACACGCTGGTCTTGCCAACATCCAATACCTCCTTGCTGATAAGAAATAGGTGACTGGTCATTTCGTCGAAATGGCCGTCGCGCTTCATTTTTGCGATCAGATGGGAATAGGCGACACACAATGCCGCCACGCCACGCAGGGCATCGAGTCCGAGTAGTCGGGACATGTCTTCTGCTCACTTTGGCCAGAAAGGGGAAGTCGCCAGAGTTACTGCAGGGAACTGACGCGAGAGGGGAAACACACGGCTCGCTGACCATCGGCGACTGGCGGAACAGACCGAACGGTGACGAGGCAAGAACGATGATCAGGCAAGCTACCGCAACAGTTGCCGAATGGCCCTGGGCACTTGATTGATCGGAGGAATCGGGAGGTAGAACGCAAGTTACGCTCTTGGCGTACCGGCAGCCTGTCGACAGGCCAGAGTTATCGACAGCAGCGGTTCGCTTGTCAACGCATTCCTCGGCTGGGGCGACAGATGACACTGGGCTCATTCCATGCGTACGACGCATCGTGCGACCTGCTGATCGCTACGACCCCGTGTTAACCTTGCCGGCTTTCAGCGGGAACCCTCTATTCGTCAGACGGCCCCGAAACGCCGTTTCCTGACCGCACCCCTGGGGTTCTTTCGCCCATCAACGAGCCGCACCGCAAGCCGATGACCAAGCCTAACGCCGACCTTTCCGCACACACCCCGATGATGCAGCAATACTGGAGGCTCAAGCGCGAGCATCCAGACCAGCTGATGTTCTATCGCATGGGCGACTTCTACGAGCTGTTCTACGACGACGCCAAGAAGGCCGCCGCGCTGCTGGACATCACCCTCACCGCGCGCGGTCAGTCGGCCGGCACCGCGATTCCAATGGCGGGCATTCCCTTCCATTCCGCCGAAGGTTACCTGGCGCGACTGGTGAAGCTCGGCGAGTCGGTGGTGATCTGCGAACAGATCGGCGACCCGGCCACCAGCAAAGGGCCGGTGGAACGCCAAGTGGTGCGCATCATCACGCCCGGCACGGTGAGCGACGAGGCGCTACTCGACGAGCGCCGCGACAACCTGCTGGCCGCAGTAGTCGGCGATGAGCGCCTGTTCGGTCTGTCGGTGCTGGACATCGCCAGCGGCCGCTTCAGCGTGCAGGAACTCAAGGGCTGGGAAACCCTGCTCGCCGAGTTGGAGCGCCTGAGCCCGGCTGAACTCTTGATCCCAGACGACTGGCCGCAAGGTCTTCCGCTGGAGAAACGGCGTGGCGTGCGCCGGCGCGCGCCCTGGGATTTTGATCGCGACTCGGCATTCAAGAGCCTATGCCAGCAGTTCACCACCCAGGATCTCAAGGGCTTCGGTTGCGAGAACCTGACCTTGGCCATCGGCGCCGCCGGTTGCCTGCTGAGCTATGCCAAGGAAACCCAGCGCACCGCCCTGCCCCATCTGCGCAGCCTGCGCCACGAGCGGCTCGACGACACGGTGATTCTCGATGGCGCCACCCGCCGCAACCTGGAGCTGGACGTCAACCTTTCCGGCGGTCGTGACAACACCCTGCAGTCGGTCATGGACCGCTGCCAGACCGCCATGGGCTCGCGCCTCTTGACCCGCTGGCTGAACCGCCCGCTGCGCAACCGCGAGATTCTCGAAGCGCGCCAGGACTCGATCACCTGTCTGCTGGAGCATTACCGCTTCGAGCAGCTGCAGCCGCAACTCAAGGATATCGGCGATCTGGAGCGCATCCTCGCCCGCATCGGCCTGCGCAACGCCCGCCCGCGTGATCTGGCGCGCCTGCGCGACGCCCTCGCCGCGCTGCCGCAGCTGCAAACCGGCATGCAGGACCTGGTGGCACCGCATCTGCTCGAGCTGGCGAAGAGCATCAGCACCTATCCGGAGCTGGCCGAGCTGCTGGCCCGCGCCATCATCGACAACCCGCCAGCGGTGATCCGCGACGGTGGTGTGCTCAAGACCGGCTACGACGCCGAGCTGGACGAACTTCAGTCCCTTTCGGAGAACGCCGGCCAGTACCTGATGGATCTGGAAACCCGCGAGAAGGCCCGTACCGGCCTGGCCAACCTCAAGGTCGGCTATAACCGTGTGCATGGCTATTTCATCGAACTGCCGAGCAAACAGGCCGAATCCGCTCCGGCTGATTACATCCGCCGACAGACGCTCAAGGGCGCCGAGCGCTTCATCACGCCCGAGCTCAAGGAGTTCGAAGACAAGGCACTGTCGGCCAAGAGCCGCGCCCTGGCCCGCGAGAAGCTGCTCTACGACGAGCTGCTGGAAATGCTCATTGGCCACCTGGCGCCGCTGCAGGAAAGCGCCGGCGCGCTGGCCGAGCTGGACGTCCTGAGCAACCTCGCCGAGCGAGCGCTGAACCTCGACCTCAATCGTCCGCGCTTCGTCGATCAGCCGTGCATGCGCATCGAGCAGGGCCGCCATCCGGTGGTCGAGCAGGTACTGGAGACGCCCTTCGTCGCCAACGACCTGGGCCTCGACGATGCAACCCGCATGTTGGTCATCACCGGGCCGAACATGGGTGGTAAGTCGACCTATATGCGCCAGACCGCGCTGATCGTGCTGCTGGCACAGATTGGTAGCTTCGTTCCTGCGGCAGCGTGCGAGCTGTCGCTGGTAGACCGGATATTTACCCGCATCGGCTCCTCGGACGATCTGGCCGGTGGCCGCTCCACCTTCATGGTGGAAATGAGCGAAACCGCCAACATCCTGCACAATGCCAGTGATCGCAGCCTGGTGTTGATGGACGAAGTGGGCCGTGGCACCAGTACCTTCGATGGTCTTTCACTGGCCTGGGCAGCCGCCGAGCACCTAGCCAAGCTGCGCGCGTTTACCCTGTTCGCCACCCACTACTTCGAATTGACCGTGCTGCCTGAAAGCGAGCCGGTGGTGGCCAACGTGCATCTCTCGGCCACCGAGCACAACGAGCGCATCGTCTTTCTGCATCACGTGCTACCGGGACCGGCGAGCCAGAGCTACGGACTGGCGGTGGCACAGCTGGCCGGCGTGCCGGGCGAAGTCATCCAGCGTGCACGCGACCATCTGTCGCGCCTGGAAACCACCAGCCTGGCCCATGAAGCGCCGAGAATAGCGCCCGGCCAGCCAGCGCCACCGATGCAGAGCGACCTGTTCGCCAGCCTGCCACACCCGGTGCTCGAGGAATTGGGACGGATCAATCCCGATGATGTAACGCCGCGCCAGGCGCTGGAACTGCTATACAGCTTGAAATCACGCATTTGATACGCCGCGAAAGCTGCTAGAATCGCGCGCATTTTTTTGATAAGCGGCATTTGCCTGTGCCGCCTACTCACAGGGGCGTCACCGTAACGCCTACCTGACACGCCTGAGGAGATAGCAAGACATGACCTTCGTCGTCACCGACAACTGCATCAAGTGCAAATACACCGATTGCGTGGAAGTCTGCCCGGTGGACTGCTTCTACGAAGGCCCGAACTTTCTGGTGATCCATCCGGACGAGTGCATCGACTGTGCCCTGTGCGAGCCCGAATGCCCGGCCCAGGCAATCTTCTCCGAAGACGAGGTACCGGAGGATCAGCAGGAGTTCATCGAGCTCAATGCCGACCTGGCGGAAGTCTGGCCGAACATCACCGAGAAGAAAGATGCGCTGGCGGATGCCGAAGAGTGGGATGGCGTGAAGGATAAACTGCAGCACCTGGAGCGCTGATACCAAGCGTATCAGGACAAAAAAATGCCCGCAGCGATGCGGGCATTTTCATGTGTGGCTGCCTAAGCAGCGACAGGTCAGGCCTTGTCGATGCCTTTTTTCAGGGTGTCTTTCACATCACCCTTGACCTGCTGGGCTTCGCCCTTGATCTCCTGGCGCTGGCCTTCGCCTTTCATGCGCTCGTTATCAGTCGCTTCGCCTACGCCTTGCTTAATCTTGCCAACGGCTTCGTTAGTGTTGCCCTTGATCTTGTCTTCGGTACTGCTCATGGCGGACTCCTAGCTTATTCATTGGGTGACATAGGGTTGACCGCCCAAACGAAGCGATAGTTTCCCCCGGCCATCGGGCCAGAGCGACTCAGGCATGACGCGACGGCATCAATCGGCGCAGCAGCGGGCGCCCGGCCAAGTGCAGAAATACCGGCGCACCTACGATGAGATAAAAGTAATAGGTCACGAAGCGCCAGATCAGAATCGCCGCCGCGGTTGTCGACTTGCCCACCATCGGCGTCAGCAGCGCCGCCGAGGCCAACTCTGCACTACCCGCCCCACCCGGCAACAGGCTGAGCTGGCCGGCAGTCAATGCGAGCAGTTGCACGAGGAAGGTCCACGCCCAGGCGAGTTCGCTACCCAGCCCCTGCAGGGTCAGGTAAAGCACACTGAAACGCAGCAGCCAGTGCAGCGTGGTCAGGCCAAACACCGCCAACAAGACGCGACGTGGCAAGCGAAAACAATCGATCAGCGCATTGCGGAACCCCAACACCTTGCGGGCCCAACGGCGCTTGCGCGATTCCTTCATACCCAGCCGACTGACCAGCCAACCGTTGAGCAAGAAAACTCGCCGATGAAAGCGCCCCAGCAGCGCCAGCAGCACCATCACACCGATCAGTAGCGCTACGCTGAAACCCAGCAGGCTGGCGATATGCGCATTCAACTTATGAGTCAGTGCATAGAACAGCACGCCGACCAATGCGCAGGCGAAAAACAGCAAATCACTCAACTGCTCGACCGCGTAGGTCGCCGTACTCTTGGCCGGCGCCACGCCCTGGCGCATCAACAGTGCCATAAGCGTCAGCGGACCGCCGGCGCCGCCGGGTGTGGCGCAAATGGCAAACTCGGTCGCAACTACGATGCCGAATGCGCGGCGCTGGCCCAGTTGCCAGCACCCCAGAAGCAAGCGCAAGCGCAGCGCATTGAGATTCCAGCCGACGATCACCATGCCGAGCATGATCGCCAGCAAGCTGCCTGGAAAATTTCGTAGCCGCTCGAACAGGCCGGTACCGCCAAGCAACAGCGGCACCATGGCCGCGCCGAGCAACGCGCCGCCCAAAATCCACCAACGACGGTTCATGCCACTGCGCTCATCGACCGGTACTGGCGCAGCCAATCGATCTTGGTCATCGGTCGCCTCCCGTCCTCCAACAAGCGCTCGAGCACATCGAACCAGTAACGACGGGAGAATTCATGGCGCATATCCACCGGATGCAAACCCAGGCGCAGCAATGGCGCGCTGCGACTCTGGCGCAGCTGGCGTTCACTGACCAGCCAGGACACCCCACGCCGCCAAGGGCTGCGAGCACTCCAGACAAGCCCGGGAGCGGTGATTGCGGAGAAATCGGGCAGCAGATAAAGATGACCTGGATCGCTGGTGTAGACCAATCCGCTGCGGGCCAGTGCTCGGCGGGTGCCCTCGCTCATCAGCCAGGCGGGTGCGACGAATCCATGCAGCGGCCAGCGATGGCGCCTGAACAGATCCATTCCTCGTTCCAGGCGCTCGTCGGCGGACTGTTCATCAAGGCCATAGAATTCACCCTCATGGGTATAGACCCGGCGCATGAACCAGTCCTTCGGCGTCTTCGGCGCGGACTCAAGATCGGCGTGGTAGCAACCATGCAACACCAGCTCGTCGCCGCGCTGCACGCGCTCGTCCAGCACACGACGGAAGTCCGGCTGCTGCTCCAGCGGATTGCGTTGGTGAAAATCCGGAACTACCAACCAAGTGATCGGCACACCACCGATGGCGTCCACCGCCTCGACGAAGGGCTGGTAATCGGGCCAGGTTTCCGCGGCTACATCGTGCAGCACCAGCGTCAGAGCAGCCTCACCCATGTACGGCCACCGGCAGATCTGCAGTGCCCAGCACTGCATGGTAGTGGGCAAGCAGCCCGGCCACTACGGCATCCCAGGCATGGTGCGCCTCGACATGCTGACGGGCCTGTTGCCCGAGCAGTCGCGGATCGTCTTCGAACAACTCGCGCACGGTATGCGCCATTGCCCTGGAGTCGAGCGGTCGACACAGTCGCCCACTGTAGAAAGGCACGAGCTCCGGCAGCGCTCCGGCCCGCGCAGCCACCACTGGAATGCCCGACGCCATAGCCTCCAGAACCACCAGGCCAAAGGTTTCCTGATTGCCGGCGTGTAGCAGCACGTCACAGCTAGCCATATAGCGCGCCACCTCGCTGGCGGAACAGAAGCGGTCGATCACCGTGACGTTGTCCGGCACGCGCTGCGGCATGCTCGAACCCACCAGCAACAGGTGGTACGGCTTGCCAAGCTGGCGCGCGGTTTCTAGCAAGATATGCAGGTTTTTCTCCCGCGAACCGCGGCCGGCAAACATCATCAACCGGGTGTCGTCGGCCAATCCCAGTTCGCGGCGCAGGTTCGGATCACGACGCTCGGGGCAGAAGGTATCCAGATCGACCCCCAACTGCTGTACGAATACATTCTTGACGCCTAGGTGAATCAGCTTGTCAGCCATCACTTCGCTGGGCGCAAGCACCCGGTCGAAGCTGCCGTACAGCCGCGAGACGTACCCGTTGAAATTGGGCCCCAGCCAGCCGCCGATGCGGTTGCTGACCAACAGCGGCAGATCGGAATGATAGAAACCAATCACCGGAATATTCAGTCGACGCCCGGCGTCCAGCGCCGCCCAGGCCGTCATGTAAGGGTCACCCACCTCGATAAGATCAGGTCGCAAAGACCGCAACAGGTTGCGCCATGGCGCACGTCTGATCGGAAAGCGATAGCCCTTGCCGAACGGCAGAATGGGCGCCGGCACCTGATAGATGCCATCGTTATGGTGGTAGTCATCGCCCGGTACCAGAATGCTATGGCGCACGCCCGAATAGAGCTGCAACCTGCGATGCTTGGCCTCGAGGTACGTGCGCACGCCACCACTAGCGGGCGCGTAAAACATGGTCACATCCGCGATATGCAAGGTACTTCTCCGGTCCGTTCCGTTGCAGAACCCGGTCTACCGCCGGCCACGCCGCCCAATGGCGGCCTGCTCCGCATCCTTGCGGAATAATTCTGTAATGAAATAGATGACCGTTACGTACAAGGGTTGTTCGCCGCAGAGCGCTAGACGGCGCCTCAGCGGTCGAGCTGCTTGTCGCCCTCGTCCTTGCCTTCCACCGAAGCATGCTCGATGACCGCGTTGAGCTCGGCACCAAACAGCAACACGGCAGCGGAAATATAGAGATAGAGCAACAGCACGATAATGGCCCCGATGCTGCCGTAGGTTGCGTTGTAATCCGCAAAGTTCTGCACGTAGATACCAAAGCCGATCGAGGCCATGATCCACACCAGCACGGCCATCACCGAACCGGGTGTGATAAAGCGGAAGTCCTGCTCCACGTCCGGCGTGACGTAATACAGCAGCGCCACGACCAGCATCAGCATCAGCACAATCACCGGCCAACGCAGCCAGGTCCAAAGCACCACTACCACATCACGCATGCCGACTTGCCCCGCCAGCCACTCCATGGCCTGCGGACCGATAATCATCAGTCCGGCGGTGAACAGCAGCAATATTGCCACGCCCACGGTGTAGCCCAGCGACAGCAGGATCAGCTTCCAGCTCGGTCGCCCCTCCTCGACATCGTAGGCCTTGTTCATGGCGATCATCAGCGAGCGGAAACCGATGGATGCGGTCCACAATGCCACCAGAATACCGAAGGACAACAACCCGGCCTGTTGCTCCTGCAGTTGCTCAATCACCGGATTAATCTGCTCCATGGCCATCGGAGGCAGTGCCAGCTCGGCCTGCAAGCGCAACCAATCGAAGAACTCCTGCAGGTCGAGAAATCCCAGCAGGGCAATCAAAAACACCATGAACGGAAACATTGCAAACAAGGCGCGATACGCCAGCGCCGAGGCATAGGTCGACATGTCGTCGTCGCCAAATTCCTTGACGGTGCGCTTTAACAAGGTGAAGGCCCCGATGCCGCGGGTGTCCAGCATGGCCATTGGTATTTTCCCCAGTCGGTGAATGTGCGGTCTAGAAAATGGGACGACCGCTCTGCTGGAGAGTTCGCTGCTAGTCGCTCGCGAGCGGCTCTACGCGGATCGAGCCTTCGTGCAGCACCGCTCGCCATCCCCTCCCGACGGGATCGCGCAGCAGGGCTTCCGCCAATGCTGGCTCGAGGCGCGCGCGCACTCTCCGACTGAGGTCGCGCGCGCCGAAGCGCGAGTCGTGACCGCGGCAGATGGCGCGTTTTACGGCGTCATCGACTTGCAGCTGTACGCCCTGCCGGGCCAGGCGCTGTGCCAGCTTGCCCAGCTCGACATCAAGCACCGCCAGCAGCCGGTCGCCCTGGATGCTCTCGAACTGCAGCGTGCGGTCGAGGCGATTGAGGAACTCCGGATCGAACTGCCGATGCAGCGCTTGCCCGAAGCTGCGGCTTCGCAAGGCGGCACGGCCCATGGGCGGTATCGGCCAGCGCTCCCACCGTGCAGCCTGCCGTGAGCCGATATTGCTGGTCATGAACACCAGCGCGTTGCGGAAATCCAGGGTTCGGCTGCCGGCAGCGAGCGTCAGTCTTCCACTATCCAGCACGTTTAGCAGGCTGCGTACGACTTCCCGGCTGGCCTTCTCCAGTTCGTCGAACAGCACGATACCGGGCCGACTGAAACTACCGGCGATGGCCTCGGCATCGAACAACGTCGTGCCTTCCTTGCTGCCTACGTAACCGGGGGGAGCCCCTGTGAGCGCGGCAGCATAATGCTCCTGCGCCAGGGTATTCATGTCGATGCGGCAGAACGCATCCGGCTTGCCATGAATGGCCTGGGCCAGTAGGCGCACGATCTCCGTCTTGCCGACCCCGGTCGGGCCGAGGAACAGATTGACGGTCAACGGCCGTTCGGGATCGCTGATCCCGGCCTTGATCACGCGAAGCATGGCTTCGATCTCGTCCAGCACAGGGTCCTGGCCGATGATGCGGCTGCGCAGCAGTGCCATGACGGTCTCGACCTCGAACAGGAAGCGTGACGTCCGCATCGGCCCGTGGCTCGCCCGATCACCGGCTTGCGCGATCTGGGTACGGTTGTGATCGATCAGTTCATTCACGAACGGCATGGGCCCCGGTGCAGAGTATTGAACGTGCGCCCCTCAACCCAGCGTCCGCTCCCGCCCCGTGTGCGGCAGCTCGTACACGGGGCAGTCGGCGACGCCGACAGTGGTGCGGGTCATGGCCTCTACGTTTTCCTGCGCCTTCTGCGCATCCAGCACCCAGGTGCGGTAGAACTCGAACGGACAGTCGGCCACGCCCTTGTCGCCGTCACCGGAGTTGTAGACGCCGGTGTAGCCGCGGTGCAGCAGCTTGAACAGGTGGTTCTGCGACTGGTCGTTGGCCCGGGCGTCGCGGATCTGCGAGATGGACAGCTGGGCGTACTGAATACCCATTTCCTCCTCGCCGCACTCGCCCAGGGTGCGGCCGTCGAAGCCGATGATCGCCGAGTGGCCAAAGTAACTGTAGACGCCGTCGAAGCCAGCGGCGTTGGCCACCGCTACGTAGCAGTTGTTGGCCCAAGCCATGGTCTTGGACATCAGCACCTGCTGCTCCTTGGCCGGGTACATATAGCCCTGGCAGCGCACGATCAGTTCGGCGCCCTTCATCGCACAGTCGCGCCAGATCTCGGGATAGTTGCCGTCGTCGCAAATGATCAGGCTGATCTTCATGCCCTTGGGGCCATCGCTGACGTAGGTGCGGTCACCCGGATACCAGCCCTCGATCGGGCACCAGGGGATACACTTGCGGTACTTCTGCACGATCTCGCCTTGATCGTCGATCAGCACCAGCGTGTTGTAAGGCGCCTTGCCCGGGTCTTCGTTGCGCTCGCCAGTGAGCGAGAAGATGCCCCAGGTCCGTGCCTCGCGACAGGCAGCAGAGAAGATCGCGGTTTCCTCGCCGGGAATGGTGGTGGCGGTGTCCACCATCTCGCCGGGGTCGTACATGATCCCCATGGTGCTGTACTCGGGGAACACCACCAGGTCCATGCCCGGCAGGCCGAGCTTCATACCCTTGATCATCTCGGCGATCTTGCGCGCGTTGTCGAGCACCTCGGCGCGGGTGTGCAGGCGCGGCATCTTGTAGTTGACGACGGCTACGCCGACGGTATCGGGACTGCTGGAAATATCACCGTGACGCATGGGTGCCTCCCCTTGATTATCGAGTCAGTGCTTCGTGGGAGCGGCTTTTGCCGCATTGCTCCGGCGCTGCAGCCGAGGCCCTCCACGGGGTAAGTGACGCCTCAGTGGCTGATCATCCACGGGCGATTCGATGGGTTGGCCTTGAGGGCATGGGGATTGGCCTTGGTCGGCACCACCGGCTTGGTCGGGCCGCAGCAGCTGCAGCCAGCCGGGTGGTGCTTGCTGGCGGCGTACTCGGCGACTGTCTTGGGCGCGTGGCTGGCGCGCTCATTGGTCTCGTGCGCCGCCCGGGTGCTGCCGGCCATGGTTGCCAACCCTGGAGAGGTGCGAATCACCCGCGGGCTGGGTGTGCCGCAGGCCGGGCAATCACAGGGTTCGCTACGCACGCTCATCGGGCGCAGCGCGGTGAAATCACCGCAGGCGTCGCAGTCGTATTCATAGATTGGCATCGCATCATCCTCCGTGTCCCTCCATCCGGGCGGGCCAGGCCGCCGTCCAGAGCACCTGCCCCGCCCGGATGAACGAACTCATTTGTCGTAGGCGATCGGCAGGTCGATGCTGCCGTCGAGGAACCGGGTCGGCCCCGACGCGTTCGGGTGGATGTCGAACTCGAAGATCTCGGTCGGCAGCCAAAGCGTTGCGCAGGCATTGGGGATGTCAACCACACCGCTGATATGGCCCTGCACTGGCGCCGAACCGAGCAGCGAGTAACCCTGCGCCGGCGAGTAGCCGAACTTGGTCAGGTAGTTGATGGCGTTCAGACAGGCCTGCTTGTAGGCGATGTTGACGTCCAGATAGTGCTGCTGGCCGCTCTCGTCGACCGAGATGCCTTCGAAGATCAGGTAGTCCTTGTAGGTCGGCACGATGGGGCTGGGCTTGAAGATCGGGTTCTTGATGCCGTACTTGGCCATGCCGCCCTTGATCAGCTCGACCTTCATGTGCACCCAGCCGGCCATCTCGATGGCGCCGCAGAAGGTGATCTCGCCGTCACCCTGACTGAAGTGCAGGTCGCCGACCGAGAGCCCGGCGCCATCGACATAGACCGGGAAGAAGATCTTCGAGCCGCGCGAAAGGTCCTTGATGTCGCAGTTGCCGCCATGCTCGCGGGGCGGCACGGTACGCGCGCCCTGGGCCGCGGCCTTGTCACGCGCCTCGCCGGTGAGCTTGCCCATGTGTGCGGTAGCGGCGAATGTCGGATTGGCCAGCGGCGGGACGCGGTTGGGATTGGTGTCGATCAGGCCCTGCTCGCGCTCGTTCCAGGTCGCCAGCATTTTGTGGTCCGGCAGGCAGCCGATCAGGCCGGGATGGATCTGCCCGGCGAAACGCACGCCCGGGATGTGCCTGGAGCTGGTGAACAGGCCCTGGAAATCCCAGATGGATTTCTGCGCGTGAGGGAAGTGGTCGGTCAGGAAGCCGCCGCCGTTCTGCTGCGAGAAGAAGCCATTGAAGCCCCACAGCGAGTCCTGCTTGGCACCGATGTCGAGCAGGTCCACCACCAGCAGGTCGCCCGGCTCGGCGCCCTCGACCCCGACCGGGCCGGACAGGTAGTGCACGGTGGTCAGGTCGACGTCGCGCACGTCGGATGCATCATCGTCGTTCTTGATCGCGCCAGCGGTCCAGTCGTAGGTCTCGAGAATGAAGTCGTCACCCGGCTTGACCCAGCAAGCCATCGGAATGTCCGGATGCCAGCGGTTGTGGATCTGCTCGTTCTCGGTGGCAGGCTGATTCAAGTCGACCTTGATCAGAGTATCGGTCATGACGAAGCTCCTTTGCGTTGGAAGGACATCAGCGTTGCGCTGAACACGGGGCTAGTCTTTTCCGTCGCCAGCTTTTCCGAAATACGTTGGATGACGTATGCGCGGAGCCAGCAAATGCGAGGCTTGCAGGTCTTTCGGGCAGGCAGGTGAAGGCCGGCGTGCAGGGAGATGCACACCGGCCTGAGGATCAGGAAAAAGAGAAGAATTGCGTCGCCCCATCGCTCCGTGAAAGGCCCTTGGCGCGCGAACCAGCCTGCACGGTTCGCGCCCAGGGGCGCCCCACGAACTAGCGCGCTTACACCGAGAGGTAACGGCTGATGGTCGCCTCGTCGGCATTGGCCGCGCTTTCCTCCAGCACGAAGCGGCCCTTCTCGATGACCAGAAAGCGGTCGGCGATTTCCATGGTGAACGACAGCACCTGCTCGGAAACCACGATGGTGAGATCGCGAAGCGAGCGGATCTCCTTCAGCGTGCGCGCGATGTCCTTGATGATCGACGGCTGGATGCCCTCGGTCGGCTCGTCCAGCAGCAGCACCTTGGGATTGGTCGCCAGTGCCCGGGCGATTGCCAGCTGCTGTTGCTGGCCGCCGGACAGGTTGCCACCCTTGCGTTTGCGCATGTCGTGCAGCACCGGGAACAGCGCGTAGAGATCATCCGGCACCTTGCCGCTAGCGGCTGCAGGCAGACCGGTCTGGATGTTCTCCAGCACCGTCATGCTGGGGAATATCATCCGCCCCTGGGGCACGTAGGCCACACCGCTGGCGACCCGCTGATGGGTCTCCAGCCCGGCGACTTCCTGCCCGTCCACCTGCACGCTGCCTGCGGTCTGCGGGACGATGCCCATCAGCGTCTTGAACAGTGTGGTCTTGCCCATGCCGTTGCGGCCCATGACCGCGACGATTTCCTGTTTTTCGACCTTGAGATTGAGGTCGTGAAGGATCTGACTCTGGCCGTAGCCCGAGGCGAGGCTGCTGATCTGGAACATGCTGAACTCCTTTTTGTATCTGTTGGGTGCGACACGCGTGGACATGCCTGCGGCGATGTCCACCCTACGGTGCGCGGACCAGCCGTCGGCGTAGGGTGGATAACCGCGAAGCGTTATCCACGCGTGCCAGGGCCCGCACCGCCTCAATGCCCCAGATAAACCTCGATGACCTTGGGATTGCTCTGCACCGCTTCCATGCTGCCCTCGGCCAGCACCTTGCCCTGATGCAGTACGGTGACCTTGTGGGCGATGCTCTTGACGAACTCCATGTCGTGCTCGATCACCAGCACCGAGCGGCCCTGGCTGATGCGTTTGAGCAGCTCGGCGGTCTGTGCCCGCTCGCTGACGCTCATGCCGGCCACCGGCTCGTCGAGCATCAGCAACTCCGGGTCCTGCATCAGCAGCATGCCGATCTCCAGCCATTGTTTCTGGCCGTGGGAGAGCAGGCCCGCCTCGCTGTACAGCTGCCCGGTGAGGCCGATTTCCGCCGCGATCTCCTCCACCCGGGCGACGACCTCGGCACTGCGCTTGAAGAACAGCGCGCCGAACACTTTGCGCCCGGCCGGATAGGACATTTCCAGGTTCTCGAACACGCTGAGGTTTTCGTAGATCGACGGGTTCTGGAACTTGCGCCCCACCCCGGCGCGAACGATGTCGAACTCCTTCATCTTCGTCAGCTCGCGTCCGTCGAACTGGATCGAGCCGCCGGTGGCGCGGGTCTTCCCGCAGATCAGGTCGAGCACCGTGGTCTTGCCGGCGCCATTGGGGCCGATCACCACGCGTACCTCGTTGCGGTCCAAGTAGAGGTTCAGGTCATCGACAGCCTTGAAACCATCGAAGGAAACGGTCAGGCCCTCGATGGCCAGCACCGGTTTGGGCATCTGAAATCCACTCATGGCGTGCTCTCCAGTTGCTTGGCGGGAACCGCATCGATCGTCGTACCGCCCACCCCCGGCTGCTCCGCCGGCGGCTTGGGCTTCATCGATGGCTGACGCCGATCCGGCAGCCGCACACGCGCCAGCCAGGGGCGGGCATGGCTCTGCCAGAGGCCTGCCAGACCGTTGGGGAAATACATGACCACAGCGATGAACAGGCCACCCATGAAGTACAGCCAGAGTTCGGGGAAGCTCTCGGAGAACACCGTCTTGCCGTAGTTGACCAGCAGCGCGCCGTACACCGCACCGAGCAGCGACATGCGCCCGCCCACGGCGGCGAAGATGACCATCTCGATCGACGGCACGATGCCGACGAAGCTCGGCGACATGAAGCCCACCTGCAGGGTGAACATCGCCCCGCCGATGGCCGAGAAGCTCGCCGCCACGCAGAACACGAAGATCTTGAAGCTGGCCACGTCGTAACCGGAGAAGCGCACTCGCTCTTCCTTGTCACGCATGGCCATCAGCAGGCGCCCGAGCTTCGAGGCGAGGATGAAGCGCCCGATCAGGATGCAGCCGATGAGCAGCGCCGCGTTCACGAAGTAGAGGATGGTCTTCGCCTCGTCAGTGCGAATGTCCCAGCCGAGCAGCGTCTTCAGGTCGGTGATGCCGTTCACCCCGCCGGTCAGGCCCTGCTGGCCGATGATCAGGATGGTCAGGATCGCCGCGATGGCCTGGGTGACGATGGAGAAGTACACGTCACCCACCCGGCGCTTGAACATCGCCACACCGATGATCAGCGCGAGAATCGCCGGCACCGCGACCACGGCGAGCAGGGTGAAGCCGAAACTCTGGAAGGGCTGCCAGAACAACGGCAGTTCGGTGATCTGGTTCCAGTCCATGAAGTCCGGGATGCCGGGCGTGGACTGGATCCTGGTGCTTTCCGGATCGGATGCCTCGAGCTTGAGGAACATCGCCATGCAGTAGCCGCCGAGGCCGAAGAAGATCCCCTGCCCCAGGCTGAGAATGCCGCCGTAGCCCCAGCAGAGCACCAGTCCAACGGCGACGAAGGCGTAGGTCAGGTACTTGCCCACCATGTTCAGGCGGAAGCTGTCGAGCAGCAGCGGAAACACCAGCAGGAGCAGCGCCGCGAGGATCAGCAGACCGATGCCGCCCTGCTTTCCGCCGAAGAATTTATCGAGTGTCGAGTTCATGCCTTGGCCCTCACGTCGTTTGCCATCGCCACCAAAAAACTGTTCATCATTTGCGCACCTTGGCCGTGAACAGCCCCTGCGGACGCAGCATGAGGATCAGGATCACCGCAGAAAGGGTCAGCACCTTGGCCATCGAGCCGCTGATGAAGAACTCGGCCATCGATTGCGTCTGGGCGATGGAGAACGCCGAGGCGATGGTGCCGAACAGACTGGCCGCGCCGCCGAAGACCACCACCAGGAAGGTGTCGACGATGTACAGCGAACCCGAGGTCGGGCCCGTCGAACCGATGGTGGTGAACGCCGCGCCGGCGACCCCGGCCACGCCGCAGCCCAGGGCGAAGGTCGTGCGGTCGACCTTCTTGGTGTTGATGCCCACCGAACGTGCCATCACCCGGTTCTGCACCGTGGCGCGCACCTGCAGGCCCCAGCGCGAGCGGTACATGAGGACGAAGATCGCCGTGGTGAGCAGCAGTGTCAGCGCCATCACGAACAGCCCGTTGAGCGGAATGTCGATGGTGTCAGTGGGCATCCAGGACCCCATCAGCCAGTCCGGCAGCGTGGCGCTGACCTCACGTGCGCCGAAGATCGAACGGAACGCCTGCTGCATCACCAGCGACAGCCCCCAGGTCGCCAGCAGCGTGTCTAACGGGCGGTGATAGAGCTTGCTGATCAGCGCCCATTCGGCGAGCCAGCCAAGCGCACCGGCGATCACGAATGACAGCGCGATGGCGACGAAGAAATAGTAGGGCTGCAGCTCAGGCAGGTACTTGAGCGTCAGCACCGAAACCAGGTAGGTGGTGTAGGCACCCACGGTGAGGAACTCGCCATGGGCCATGTTGATCACGCCCATCTGGCCAAAGATGATCGCCAGACCCAGAGCCATCAGCAGCAGCACGCAGAACACCGACAAGCCGTTGAAACCCTGCATGGCCGCGATGGCACCAAACTCCGATAGCCATTCCATGATGATGTCTCCTGATGGCAAAAGAGATCGCCGCGGGCCTGCCGGCACGCGGCGCAGAGAGGGTTACTGGTAGCCTTTCGGGAAGGGGTTCGGCTCGATCAGGTCGGACTCGAAGACCACCTGGAACTGACCGTCGGCCTGCACCTGGCCGATGCGCGTCTTGCTCCACAGGTGCTGGTTCTCATGCACCTTCACGTAGCCTTCCGGCGCGGTGTTCAGCTCCAGCCCGGCTGAGGCGGCGACCACCTTGTCGACGTCGAAGCTGCCAGCCTTCTCGACCGCGGCCTTCCACAGCCAGGGGCCGAGATAGGCGGCCTGGGTGACGTCACCGATCACCGCGTCGCTGCCGTACTTGGCCTTGAACGCCTTGACGAATTCGGCGTTGTTCGGGTTGTCCAGGCTTTGGAAATACTTCATCGAGGCGTAGAAGCCGGCCATGTTCTCGCCGCCGATGCCGAGCAGTTCGTCCTCGGTGACCGAGAGAGTCAGCAGGGTCTGCTTGTCCGCGGTGATGCCGGCGGCCTTGAGTTGCTTGTAGAAGGCGACGTTGGAACCACCGACCACGGCGGCGAAGATCACGTCAGGCTTCTTCAGCTTGATCTTGTTGGTCAGCGAGCCGAACTGGGTGTTGCCCAGCGGGTAGTACTCCTCGCCCACCACCTTGCCGCCGAGCACGTTCTCGATGTGCTTGCGGGCAATCTTCATTGAGGTGCGCGGCCAGATGTAGTCGGAGCCAAGCAGGTAGAAGGTCTTGGCACCCTTCTCCTTGGCGACCCAGTCGAGGCCGGCGAGGATCTGCTGGGTGGCCTCCTGGCCGGTGTAGACGACGTTCTTCGACTGCTCCAGGCCTTCATAGAAGGTCGGGTAGTAGAGCAGCCCGTTCTCCCGCTCGAAGATCGGCAGCACCGCCTTGCGCGAGGCCGAGGTCCAGCAGCCGAACACTGCGGCGACCTTGTCGCGCTCCAGCAGCTTCTTGGCCTTTTCGGCGAAGGTCGGCCAGTCGGACGCACCGTCTTCCTGTACCACCTTGATCTGCCGGCCGAGGATGCCGCCTGCCGCGTTGATCTGCTCAATGGCCAGTCGCTCGGCCTGGATCGAGCCGGTCTCGGAGATGGCCATGGTGCCCGTCGCCGAATGCAGCTGCCCGACCACCACTTCCGTATCGGTGACCGCCAAGCCGGTGGTGTTGACCTCGGCGCTGGCGCTTGAGGCGAAGATGCTCATTGCCAGCATCGAGAGTGCCGCAGCCCCCTGCGCAAGCCGGCGGGGAAGGCGGCGTGACGAACCCGTCAGTTTTGAATCCATGATGATTGCTCCTGTCTCGGTGGGCCGTGCTTGGCTTGCTGCAACATTGCTGCTGCGGGCCGGCATCGGGTCGGGAGCAAGAATGGGCTCGGCGGTCTGGGCGGGGTATACGCAGGATGACGTAAGCGGGTACGTCATCTGACGTATCCGTAGCAGGTGCACTGCTGGTGCATCCTTGCGCCGGTATGGAGCACGGCAGCAGCGGCAACCCTCACCCCTGCCGATCACGGCAGCGCTGCGCCGGCATGCGTTCCGTGCTTCGCCGCGAGTCATCAGCAGTGCCGAACGGGGGCACGGAAGTTGCTCAAACCAGGGAAACGACAACCAGCCGGGGCCGCCAGCGTGCAGATCACAGGCACACAGCGCATCGTCAAGATCCGCCGCGACTACAACAGCTGGGTCGCCGACGAGACGCTGGAAGACTACGCCCTGCGTTTCACTCCCAAGTCGTTTCGCAAGTGGTCGGAATTTCGTATCGCCAACACCGCGCTCGGTGCGGTTTCGTTCCTTGCCCTGGAAGCCATCGGCGGCACGCTGGCCCTTTCCTACGGTTTCACCAATACGCTCTGGGCAATCCTCGCGGTGGCGCTGGTGATTTTCCTCACCGGGTTGCCGATCAGTTACTACGCGGCGCGCTACGGCGTGGACATGGACCTGCTGACCCGCGGCGCCGGCTTCGGCTACATCGGCTCGACCATCACCTCGCTGATCTACGCCAGCTTCACCTTCCTGTTCTTCGCCCTCGAAGCGGCGATCATGGCGCTGGCGCTGGAGCTGTACTTCGGCATCCCGCTGGCGCTGGCCTACGTGATCTGCTCGATCATCATCGTGCCGCTGGTGACCTACGGCATCACCCTGATCAACCGCCTGCAGCTCTGGACGCAACCGGTCTGGCTGATCCTTTTGTTGCTGCCCTACATCTTCGTCATCGCCAAGAACCCAGAAGCGCTGAGCGATCTGACCAGTTTCGCCGGCCGCGAAGGCGACGGCGGCTCGTTCAACCTACTGTCCTTCGGCGCCGCCTGCACCGTGGCGCTGGCACTGATCACGCAGATCGGCGAGCAGGTCGACTACCTGCGCTTCCTGCCCGAGAAGACCCGACAGAACCGCGTCCGCTGGTGGCTGGCGATGCTAGCCGCCGGCCCCGGCTGGATCATCCCCGGCGCGCTGAAGATGCTCGCCGGCGCCTTTCTTGCCTTTCTCGCACTGCAGCACGAAATCCCGGTGGACAAGGCGGCCGAACCGACGCAGATGTATCTGGTGGCCTTCAGCTACGTGTTCGCCTCGCCGGAATGGGCGCTGGGCGCAATGGTGCTGTTCGTCATCGTCTCGCAGGTGAAGATCAACGTGACCAACGCCTATGCCGGCTCCCTGGCCTGGTCGAACTTCTTCGCGCGCGTCACCCACAGCCATCCGGGGCGGGTGGTCTGGCTGGTATTCAACGTCTCGATCGCGCTGATGCTGATGGAGCTGGGCGTGTTCGAGGCCATCGAGCAGGTGCTCGGACTGTACGCCAACGTCGCAATCGCCTGGATCGGCGCGCTAGTCGCGGACCTGGTGATCAACAAGCCGCTGGGCCTGTCGCCGCGGCAGATCGAATTCAAGCGCGCGCACCTCTACGACATCAACCCTGTGGGCGTCGGCGCCATGCTGATCGCCTCGTTTCTAGCGATCCTCGCCCACAGCGGCGCGCTCGGTGCACTGGTCCAGGCAGCCTCACCGATGATCGCGCTGGGCACCGCGCTGGTCTGCGCACCGCTGATCGCCTGGCTCACCGGCGGGCGCTTCTATATCGCCCGTAAACGCCAGCCAGAGCTGCTCTACCCCTATACCGAGCGCGGCAAGATCGCCTGCGTGCTGTGCAGCAATGCCTTCGAGGAGCCGGACACCGCCTTCTGCCCCGCCTACGGTGCGCCGATCTGCTCGCTGTGCTGCTCGCTAGACGCCCGATGCGGCGACCTGTGCAAGCCGCACGCCCGGCTTTCGGCGCAGTGGGACAACTTCGTTCGCTGGGCCTTCCCACAGGTGTCCATCCCGCGGCTACACACCCGCCTGGCGCACTACCTCGGTGTGCTCGGCCTGATCATCGGCCTGCTTTCGCTGGCGCTCTGGCTGATTTACAGCCAGGTCTCGCCGAGTGTCGTGGCCAGCTCGCAGGAGGCGGGAGAAACCCTTTATCAGGCGTTTCTCAAGGCGTTCCTGGTGCTCTCGTTGTTCGCCGGCATTCTCGCCTGGTGGGTGGTGCTTACCCGCGAAAGCCGCCACGTCGCCCAGCAGGAATCGGATCGCCAGACCCACCTGCTGATGCAGGAAATCGAAGCCCACCGCAAGACCGACGAACAGCTGCAGAAGGCCAAGGAGGCGTCCGAGGCAGCCAATGCCGCCAAGAGCCGCTATGTGACCGGCCTGTCCCATGAGCTGCGCACCCCGCTCAACAGCATCCTCGGCTATGCGCAGATCCTGTTGCGCGATGGCGAGCTGCCGACGCGACACAAGGAAGCGCTGGGCACCATCCATCGCAGCGGCGCTCACCTGCTCTCGCTGATCGACGGGTTGCTCGACGTGGCCAGGATCGAGGCCGGAAAACTCAATCTGGAGCCCTCCGAGATCGCCTTTCCCGAATTTCTCCTGCAGGTACGGCAGATGATCGCGCCGCAGGCCGAGGAAAAAGGTCTGCGCTTCCACTTCGAAACCCAGGGCCGCATCCCGGCCGTGGTGCGTGGTGATGAGAAACGTGTGCGGCAGATCCTCATCAACCTACTCGGCAACGCGGTGCGCTACACGGACGCCGGCAGCATCACCCTGCGCGCCAGCTACCTGCGCGAAACGGCGACCTTCGAGATCGCCGACACCGGCATCGGCATCGCCCCCGAGCAGGTGGAGCGACTGTTCCAGCCGTTCGAGCGAGGCAATCCGTTGCGCCAGGACAGCGGCCTGGGCCTCGGCCTGACCATCACCCGCATGCTCACCGCGTTGATGGGCGGCGAGCTGTCGATGAAGAGCGAGCAAGGTCGCGGCAGCGTCTTCCAGCTGCGCCTGTTCCTCTCCGAAGTGCGCGTGCCGCAGGCGGTGGTCCATGTCGAACACGACATCATCGGCTACCACGGCCCGCGCCGCCGAGTGCTGGTGGTCGACGACCACATCGAACACCGCAAGGTGCTGGCCGGCATGCTCGAGCCATTGGGCTTCGAAATACTCATGGCCAGCAACGGCCAGGAAGCGCTCAGCCAGGTATCGCTGCACAACCCTGATCTGATCCTGATGGACCTTTCCATGCCGCAGCTCGACGGCTGGCAGACCGCCAGGCTGATTCGCCGCTCGGTGGGTTCGACGGCGCCGATCATCGTCATTTCCGCCAATGCCTTCGTCGACGGAGCGAGTGTCGCCGCCGATTGCAGTGACTACCTGCCCAAGCCGGTGCATGCCCCGGTGCTGCTGGACAAGATTCGCCAGCAGCTGGCGCTGGAATGGCTCAGACGCGATGCGGACGCCTCCGCTTCGATGGCCGCTGCCCTGCCGCTCGATGCACTGCACGCGCTGCAGCAACAGACCTCGCTCGGATATGTACGCGGCGTGCTCGAACTGCTCGACCAGCTCGAACACGACCTGCCGGCCGCCGCCGCGCAACTCCAGGAACTGCGCCAACTGGCCAGACGTTTCCAGCTGAACGAACTGGGCCAGCGCCTGGATCAGGCCATGACCAACGAGATTCAGACGACCATGGAGAACACCCATGCATCCAGCTGATCATCCGCAGAATCAGGGCATCGTGATGATCGTCGATGACGTGCCCGACAACCTCGCCCTGCTCTCCGGCGCACTGGATCAGGCCGGCTACATGGTGCTGGTGGCGTTGGACGGCCTCAGCGCGCTGGAGCGAATGCAGCGGCTGAAGCCGGATATCGTTCTGCTCGACGCCATGATGCCCGGGCTGGACGGTTTCGATACCTGCCGCCGGATCAAGGCGCAGACCGAGCTGGAAGACGTGCCGGTGCTGTTCATGACTGCCCTGACCGAAAGCGAGCATGTGCTTGCCGGCTTCGAGGCGGGCGGCATCGACTACGTGACCAAGCCTATCCACCCGGAACAGGTCCTGGCCCGAGTGGCTGCACACCTACGCACTGCCCGCGCCTTGCAGAACGCTCGCCTTATCTCAACTCAGACGCCCCCCGCAGATAACAGGCAGATTCAGGCCATGCTAACCCAGCGCTATCAATTAACCGGGCGAGAAGTTGAAGTTCTGCACTGGGTATCCTGCGGCAAAACCAACCGCGATATCGGCGATATCCTCGGGCTTAGCCCGCGGACGGTGAACAAGCATCTGGAACATGTCTACGTGAAACTCGGCGTTGAGACGCGAACGGCCGCCGCCGCCATCGCAATGTCCGCGTCCGCCCGCTGAGATTGGCATCCCCGGAGTGCGCACCAGTCGGGAACGTTTTTAATGTGCGCCATGTCACATAGGGGCAGATTGGCATCAGGCCGTTCTGGGCTGCATTACGCAACGTGATACAGCCATTACCCGCAGAGGATGACAGGATGTTTTCCAGCTATCTCTATGAAGCCGCACTCATTTATGGCCTGGTCTTCACTTCGGTGGGGTTCGTGCTGGGCATGTTCTACAACAACCGCAAGGTCTTTCAATTGGAAGACAAGGTGATGCGCCTCAAGCGTACGGTCAGGCATTTGCAAAGCAAGATCGAGCCTCCGACCGCGAGGCCGAAACCGTCTCAGCGAGTGCGCACTCCAAGCGTGGGGTTGAGTACTGCTCGCTAAGTTATTGCGAGCTGGATACAAGGCCGATTCAAAGATGGGTCACCCGTCAAAGTCGGCCTTTTTTACGCTCGTGATTTGCCCTCCTTGACACCTTTCCAACCAGGCAAAGGAACTTTGCCGACCGACGGAAATGGCCTGCAGCCCTTGCCAGCCGGGGGCTGATTGACCTGATTTAACAAGGCGCCCGACGGCACCGTACGAAACTGAAACTTTTTTTTACATCTTCCAGTCGGAGCCATAGGAGCTCAGGGGAAGGCGGCCAAGATGGCCTTAGCCCGAGCGAGCACCCAATGATGGACCGAGGATGTCGCAACGCCGACCAGGATGGGTTGCCGGCAGCGTGACGCTAGGACTGAATGGATGACTCGCCCCGCCTCACCAGCGGCCTGAGCAGCGATGCACGTACGCTGAGCAGGGATAGGGAAGATGCTTTTCAATTCATTGGAGTTCATCGCCGGCTTTCTTCCGGTGGTGTTGATTGGATTCTTCGTGCTGACCGGATCGGGCCGACAGCGGCTCGCGGTGATCTGGCTGACCGTCGTCTCGTTGGTGTTCTACGGCTGGTGGAACCCGGTCTATGTACCGCTGCTGGTCGGCAGCATGCTGGTCAACTATCTGCTCGGTGGCTACCTGCGCCGGCACCCCTCACGCCTGGCACTCGGGCTGGCGGTCACGGCCAACGTGCTGCTACTGGTCTACTACAAGTACACCGGCTTCCTGCTCGGCACGCTGGATGCAGCACTGGATCTCGGTTGGCGCGTCGAAGACATCATCCTGCCGCTGGCGATCTCCTTCTTCACTTTCCAGCAGATCGCCTATCTGGTCGATGCCAACGATGGTGTGGTGGAAGAGCACGACTTCGCCAACTACTGCCTGTTCATCAGCTTCTTCCCGCAGCTGATCGCCGGGCCGATCACCCACCACGGTGAGATGCTTGCGCAGTTCAACGACCGCGACAGCTTCCGCGCGCGCATCGACAACCTGTCGCTGGGCGCCACGGTGTTTCTGCTCGGCCTGTTCAAGAAGGTGGTGATCGCCGACACCCTCGCGCTGAAAGCCACGCCGGTGTTCAGCCTGGCCGCCGACGGCACCATCCCGGCGTTTTACGACGCCTGGACCGGCGCGCTGACCTACACGCTGCAGATTTACTTCGACTTCTCCGGCTACAGCGACATGGCCATCGGCCTGGCGTTGCTGTTCGGTATCAGCCTGCCAGCCAACTTCAACAGCCCGTTCAAGGCGCGCAACGTTATCGACTACTGGTCGCGCTGGCACATGACGCTGACACGCTTTCTCACCGCCTACATCTACAACCCCATCGTGCTGCGCGTGACCCGCGCCCGCATGGCCGCCGGCAAGCCACAGCCACGGCGCGGCAAGATGACCGCCGGCACCTTCTTCGCTCTGGTCGCCTACCCCACCGTGTTCACCATGTTCATTTCCGGTATCTGGCATGGCGCCGGCTGGCATTTCGTCGCATTCGGCCTGCTACATGGCCTGTACCTGGTGCTGGCCCACGGCTGGCGTGCCTGGAAGGCGCGTCAGGGTTGGAAGCTGGACAGCGATATCTGGTGGCACAAGGCACCAGCAGTCGCCCTGACCTTTGGCTGCGTCGTCGTGGCGATGGTGTTCTTCCGCGCCAGTGACGTGCCTACGGCCATGGCAATCCTCGCCGGCATGCTCGGCCTGAGCCCGACCAGCGCGGCGATGGATCGCTCCGATTTCGTCTATATCGCCGCGCTGCTGGTGTTCGTCTGGGGCATGCCGAACGTGCAGCAGTGGATGGGCCACTTCCGTACCGCACTCAACTACAAGGCCCAGCCGCACTGGACCGAACGATTGCTGCCGGCCAGCGCCTGGCGCCCGACGGCAATTCACGGCCTGGCGGTGGGTGTGCTCGGTTTCTTTGCCTTGGCGATCGCCTTTTCCATGGCGCCGACCGAATTCCTCTATTTCCAGTTCTGACCACGACAAGGAGTCACAGGCATGGCACAACTCCCCTGGCTGCCGACGCACCCGGATCTATCCGGCGCGATCAGCCAAGCCAAGCGCATCGACGATCCGCTGCAGCGGCTGTGCGAGGCCGCACGGCTGGCCAATTTTCAGCGAGATTTCACCCTGACGGCACGCCAGGACAAGCTGGCCGCCGCCGGCATCGAACAGCACGCCGCGGCGGCACGACTGACGCCGCTGCGGCTGGCATTGCTGTCCTCGCATACGGTCGATCACCTGCTGCCGGCCATCCGCGTGGCCGGGTTGCAGCGGCGGCTGGCGCTTTCGCTGCACGTGGCGCCCTACGGCATGTACCGCCAGGCCCTGCTTGCTGATGACCCGGCGCTGAACGCCTTTGCCCCGCAATTGGTGCTGCTGGCGCTGGACGCCCATGACGCGCCGCTGCAACTGCCCTTGCAGGCAGGCCAGGCGGAGGTGGATGCCGCCGTGGCGGAACGCGTCGATGAGCTGCGCATGCTCTGGCGCCGGGCCCGCGAACGCTATGCCGCGCAGGTGGTGCAGCAAACCCTGGTGCCGGTCGCACCGTCGCTGTTCGGCTCTTACGAAGCTTTGGTGCCGGCTTCGCCACGGGCAGTCATCGAACGATTGAACACTGCTATCCGAGCCGCTGCCCGCGAGGATGGCGTGCTGCTGCTCGACTTGGCCTGGCAGGCAACCGCGTATGGCGATGGCCTGGCCGAGCCGGTGCGCTGGCACCAGGCCAAGCAGCTGGTCAGCCCGACGCTGGCACCGCTTTACGGCGAGCAGCTGGCGCGCATCGCAGCGGCCACCGCCGGACTGTCACGCAAATGCCTGGTACTCGATCTGGACAACACCCTCTGGGGCGGTGTGATCGGTGATGACGGCATCGACGGCATCCACCTCGGCCAGGGCAGCGCCAGCGGCGAGGCATATCTGGCCTTCCAGCACTACGCCGCTCAACTGGCCTGTCGCGGGGTGATTCTGGCGGTGTGCAGCAAGAACGACCTGCACGTCGCCGAAGCGGCATTCGCGCACCCGGAAATGGCACTCAAACGCAGCGATATCGCAGCCTTTGTTGCCAACTGGGAAGACAAGGCCGGCAATCTGCGGCGCATCGCGAGCATGCTGGATATCGGTCTGGACAGCCTCGTCTTCGTCGACGACAACCCGGCCGAGCGCGACATCGTGCGCCGCGAGCTGCCGGAAGTCGCCGTTCCAGAACTGCCCGACGATGTCGCCGACTACCCCGCATGCATCGCCGCGGCCGGCTATTTTGAAGCCGTGTCCTTTACCTTCGATGACGCCGCGCGCGGTCGCAGCTATGCGCTTAACGCCGAGCGCAAGGCCGCGCAGGGCCAGGCCACGGACATGGAGGGCTACCTGCGCGGGCTGCAGATGGTCCTGCGCGTCAGCAACATCGGCGCCACCGAACTGGCCCGCGCCACCCAGCTGATCAACAAGACCAACCAGTTCAACCTGACCACCCGCCGCTATACCGAAGCCGAAGTCGAGCGCATGGCCAGCGATCCACGAGCCATCGCCCTGGCCCTGCGGCTGGAGGACAAGTTCGGTGACAACGGCCTGATCAGCGTGATGCTGGCAAGACCCGATGCAGCTCTCGGAGCCGATGAGCTGCTGATCGACAGCTGGCTGATGAGCTGCCGCGTACTGGGTCGCCAGGTCGAAGCGGCGGTGCTTGAGGTGCTGGTCGACGCGGCAACCGCTGCGGGCTGGGGCGCCTTGGTTGGCGAATATCGCCCCACCGAACGCAACGGCATGGTCGCCGAGCACTATCCGCGGCTGGGCTTCGAGCAGCGCCCCGCCCCTGCAAACGCAATCGCCGATGCAAGTTTCTGGCGCTACGAGCTGGCCTCGCGCGCTTCCATCCACCATCACATCCAGGTGCAAGCATGAACGAAAAGGAAATTCTCCAGGCGCTGACCCAGATCTTCCACGACGTGTTCGATGCTGACGATATCGTCCTCACGCCCGAAACCACCGCCGACGACATCGATGGCTGGGACAGTCAGACCCATGTGTTGCTGATCGTGGCCGCCGAGCAACGCTTCGGCATCAAGTTCCGCACCGCCGAACTGGAATCGCTGAAGAACGTTGGCCACTTCGCCCAGCTGATCCAGACCAAACTCGGAGGGCGTTGAGTCATGGCCAGATCCGTCGATACATGCCCGGGCGGCGATGCCGCCCGGGCCGAGGCAGACCGGCGGCCGTTCCGTGCCGGCTACCTGCTGGGCATGTTCGCCGGGCTGTTCGGGATGCTCGGCGGCTTTGCCGCCCTGCTTGCCTGGCTCAATCACACCGACAACCTGCCGCCACCGGCTTTTTCCAACAGCCTGTGCGTGGACGAAAAGCTGCGCTTTCTGCGGCACAACCCCATCGCCGATCCAAACCTTCTGATCGTCGGCTCCTCGGTCGCCTGGCGCCATGTCGACGGTGATGTGCTGATCGAACAGGCGCCGGGTGTGCGTCCGCTCAACGGTGCGTTCTGCGGCCTGCACGCCAATCAGTCGACCTATGTCGCCAACTGGCTGCTGGACCGCGAGCCCACCGTTCGCCAGGTGGTGATGATCGTCGACCCACTGGACTTTGCCGGCTGCTGGAAGGTGCCGGATGCGGTATTCGACCGCGAGGATGCCGATCACTACGTTTATCAGCAGGCCTCACGCTGGGGTTATTACATGCGCTATTTCTCGCCGCGCTCGTTACTGCGCAACGCGAAGACGGTGAAGGCGCAACGAGCCAACGAGATCGAATGGGACCCGCTGGTATTCACCCGTCACGGCGATGGGCCGCTGGAGCCACGGGGCGACCGCGGCCTGTTCTACGGCAAGCCCGATTCACTGGATGACAGCTGCTTCGCCGCGTTGGGCAAGCTGTCAAAACGCCTGAAGGACGAGCAGCGCCAGTTGCTGGTGGTCTCCACGCCGCTGCACCCGCAGTGGAAGGCGAAGGTCGATGCCGACGGCAGCTTTCTGACCCGCTTCGACGCCAAGCTGAATGCCGTCATCGCCGGAAATACGGGCGCGCAATACTGGAACGCCGACCGGGAATGGGTTGCCCCACCTGCTGCCTTCGTTGACGCCATTCACCTGCGCTGGTCTGCCGTGCAAGGCTTTTCCGAGGCGCTTGCCGAGCAACTGCGCGAGGCGGAGCAGGCTAGGCTTGGTGAATCGACACTGGCCGGCAGCGGCGTATTCGACACGCCCTGACCTCAAGCGAACCGCCGGGAGCGGCGACGGTCCGAGAACAAGTACATACAAACAAGAACGTAAGCCAGGAGTCAGATCATGCATTCTCGTTCTTTGCTGTGCTCGTGCCTGCTCGCCGCAACCATCGCCACACCCGTCGTCAGCCGTGCCGACATCCTCTCCATCAAGGTTGAGAACGACATCATCGCCAGGGGCAGCGATGGTCATTACAGCAATGGGCTGGAGGTGATCTGGGGTTTCGAACCGGACAACCAGAGCTGGACGCGGCGCTTCGCCGATCTGCTCCCCGGCTGGTCAGGTGCCACAGTCGACAACGTCGCCTACCGCTTCGGCCATCAGATCTATACGCCGGAGGAAATCGAAACCCGAGGGCTGATCGAAGATGACCGCCCCTATGCCGGCCTGCTGTTCGCTGGCATGTCGATGTTCTCCGATACGCAGCACGATGGCTGGCGTGCGGCTCAGGGCCTGCACCTGGATGTCGGCATCGTCGGTCCGGCCGCTGGCGGCAAGCGCCTGCAGCGCGCCGTGCACAAGGTCACGAGCAGCGACGAACCCAACGGCTGGGATAACCAGCTGGAGAACGAACCCTTCGTAAATCTGGGCTATCAGCATCGCTGGTGGCTGCAGGAGCACTTCGCCGGGTTGGAAATGGAGTACGGCCCGAGCCTCGGTTTTGCCCTCGGTAACCTCTACAGTTACGGCTCGGCCGGGCTGGGCCTGCGCCTGGGGCAGAACCTGCAGCGCAGCTTCAGCATCCCGGCGGTGACACCGGCGCAAAGCGGCAGCCAGTTCTTCCGCCCCGGCGGCGACTTCGCCTGGTACGGCTTTGCCAATGTCGAAGGCCGCTACATGGCGCACAACATGCTGCTGGACGGCAACACCTTCGAGGACAGCCATTCGGTGGACCGTCGCGAGTGGGTTGGTGATGCCAAGGTCGGCGTGGCGCTGACCTGGAGCCGCTGGCAGCTGGCGTTCGCCAACGTATGGCGCACCCGCGAATTCCAGGGCCAGCAGGAGCACGACCAGTTCGGCTCGATCACCCTGTCCACCGCGCTCTGACCCACTAACGGCGGGCGTCGCGTCCGCCAGTTCAGTTACGCGAGATGCCGTGCTTGCGCAGCTTGCGGTAGAGCGTGTTGCGACTGATCCCCAGTTGCTCGGCGACACGACTCACCTGCCAGTGCCGCTCGCGCAGCACCGTGAGCAGGGCTTCGCGCTCGGCCGACTGCAGCGGGTCCCGTGGCACCTCGAGTTCGCCCATTTCGGCCGGCAGCACGGCTACCACTTCGTCCAAACCGATGCGGCCCAGCTCGCTCAGCGCCACCAGCGTGCGCAACAGGTTGCGCATCTGCCGTACATTGCCCGGCCAGCTGTAGCGCAGCAAGGCCTGCCGTGCGGACGTCTCAAGGCAGATCGATTCGCCTTGCGCTTCTTCCGCCAGCAGGTGATCGAGCAGCGCCGCCTTGTCGCTGCGCTCGCGCAGTGGCGGCAACGCGATCATCAGCCCGCCGAGCCGGTAATACAGGTCCTCACGGAATGCACCGCTGGCCACCAGTGCGCGCAGATCGTGATGGCTGGCGCTGATCAGGCGGATGTTCAGTTCGGTCGGCACGGCAGCCCCCAACGGGGTGACCTTGCGCTCCTCCAGCACACGCAGCAACCGCGTCTGCAGCGCCAGCGGCATGTCGCCGATCTCGTCGAGAAAGAGAATGCCGCTGTTGGCCTGCTCCAGCTTGCCGACCATGCCCTCGCGACGCGCGCCGGTGAAGCTGCCGCCGCGATAGCCGAACAGTTCGCTTTCGATCAGCGTCTCCGGAATCGCCGCGCAGTTGAGCGCCACGAATGGCCGGGCGGCGCGGCTGCTGGCTCGATGCAGCGCGCTGGCGAACGCCTCCTTGCCAGTACCGGTTTCGCCTTGCAGCAACACCGGAACGTCCCGTTCGAGCACCTTGAGCGCGCGGCTGAAACCACTGCGCATTGATGTATCGAGCAGGCACAGGCCCGGCAGGTCGGCCGGCTCCTGGCGCGGCGCGACAACCACGCGCATCTGCGGCCCGCGCAGCTGGCAGAACAGCCGCTGACCGTCATGGGTATGCAGTGGCCAGCAAGTGCCGGGCTGCGGTCTGGCGCGCTGCAGCAACTGATCCAGACGCACATCGAGCACGGTTTCCAGCGGTTGGCCCACTAGTGCTTCGCGGTTGCTCGCCAGCAGGTTCAGCGCGGTTTCGTTGATGGTCGTGATGCGCCCGTCGCCATCGAACGCCAGCAGGCCTTCGCTGAGCAGGCCGATGTATTCGGGCTGAGCATGGAAGCGCAGCAGGTAGTCGCCCTCGCAATGCTGCAGGAAGAAGCAACTTTCGATGAGCTTGGCCGAGAGATTGGTCAGCGCCATGGTGTGAAAGCGTCGTTGTCGCGACAGGTCCTCACGTGCCGACGACACGTTGAGCACCGCAAGCAGGCCACCCTCGGCATCGAACACCGGACTTGCCGAACAGGTCAGCGCCGCGTGCCGGCCGCGGAAGTGCTCGTCACGGCGGATGGTCAGCGCCTGGCGCTCCAGCAGGCACAGGCCAACACCATTGGTGCCCTCGGTCGCCTCGTTCCACACCGCACCGAGCCACAGCCCCGCACGCTGGAATTCCGCCCGCTCGGCCTGATCCGCCACGCTGTCGATCACCACGCCGCTGGCGTCGGTCAGCAACACCGCATGGCCGCTGCTGCCCAACTGCTGGTGCAGGCTGTTCATCTGCCAGTGGGCAACGGCGATAACTCGGTCCAGCCGCTCGCGATGCTCATTGAGCCGCGGCCGCTCGATCACGCAGGGCGCGCGCGGGCTGGTCGGATCGAGCTGATGCTGTTCCAGGCAGCGGCGCCAGGAACGCGCAATGGCGGGATCGGCAGCCGGGCCCTGGCTGGCGGAACTGCCTTCACCAAAGCTCAGGACCTGGTGTGCATGCTGACTGAGGCGAGAGGTCATTCTTGTTGTTCTCCGCGGGTGTTTCGAGGCGGGTTTGCGCCCAGCATAGGCCAAATGCCTGGGCCCCGCATGCTGTGCCATGGCTGGTACAGAGTGTCACCCACGCCGTACCCGAAATGACACATCGCAGCCTCGACCGATAAGTCTCGATACGACCCAAGCCCAGCCACCATGCGGTGCAACGCTCCCTGGCCCACTGCTTGCTCTGCTGCAAGCACGGTATTCCCGTGAATAACAACAATGACCAGGAGAACCACCATGCGTCCCAGCAACGACGTCCCCTTCGATCTGAAAACCGATAACGGCAGCGACCTAGGCGGCGACAGCCAGGCCACTGCCACCCACTCCCCCACCGAACAACTGACCGCCTGGGTCGAACGCCTTGGCCAGCGCCTGGCCCAGCGTGATATCGACGCCACCCTGGAGCTATTCGCCGACGACTGCCACTGGCGCGATCTGGTGCTGTTCAGCTGGAACCTGGTCACCCTCGAGGGCAAGGCTGATATCCGCGACATGCTGGAAAACCAGCTCGAAGCCACCCAGCCGGACAAGTGGAAGCTCGAAGGTGAAGCGAGCCTCGCCGGCGGCGTGCTCGAAGGCTGGATCAGCCTGGAGACCAACGTCGCACGCGGCAAGGGTTATGTACGCCTGAAGGACGGCCTGTGCTGGACGCTGCTGACCACCATGCGCGAGTTGAAGGGGCACGAGGAACCGCTCGGTCGTCGTCGCCCACTAGGCGCCGAACACGGCCACGGCCTGGCCGACAAGCGCAACTGGCTGGAAAAGCGCCGCGACGAGGAAGCCTCGCTAGGCATCACCGAGCAGCCCTACTGCCTGGTCATCGGCGGCGGCCAGGGCGGCCTCGGCCTCGGTGCGCGACTCAAGCGTCTCGGCGTACCGACGCTGATCGTCGACAAGGCCGAGCGCCCCGGCGATCAATGGCGCGGGCGCTACAAGTCGCTGTGCCTGCACGACCCGGTCTGGTACGACCATATGCCTTACCTGCCTTTCCCCGACCATTGGCCAGTCTTCACGCCCAAGGATCAGATCGGCGACTGGCTGGAGATGTACACCAAGGTCATGGAGCTCAACTACTGGGCCAAGACCGAATGTGTGAAAGCGAGCTTCGATGAAGCCGAAGGCCGCTGGACGGTCGAGGTGCTGCGCGACGGCAAACCGATGACCCTCAAGCCCGCACAGCTGATCCTCGCCACCGGCATGTCCGGTGTGCCCAACGTGCCGGTCTACCCAGGTGCGGAAACCTTCGCCGGCCAGCAACACCACTCCAGCCAGCACCCTGGCGGCGATGCCTGGCGCGGCAAGCGCGCGGTGGTCATCGGTGCCAACAACTCGGCCCATGACATCTGTGCGGACCTGGTGGAAAACGGCGCGGACGTCACCATGGTGCAGCGTTCCAGCACCCATATCGTGCGCTCCGATACGTTGATGGAAGTGGTCTTCGGCCCGCTCTATTCCGAGGATGCCGTCGAAAACGGGCTGACCACCGACAAGGCCGACATGCTGTTCGCCTCGATCCCCTACAAGGTACTGCCGCAGTTCCATCGCCAGGCTTTCGAGCAGGTCAAAGAGCGGGATAAAGATTTCTACGACCGGCTGACTGCAGCGGGCTTCATGCTCGATTTTGGCGATGATGAATCCGGTCTGTTCCTCAAGTACGTGCGCCGCGGCTCTGGCTACTACATCGACGTCGGCGCCTGCGAGCTGATCGCCAACGGCACCATCAAGCTGAAGAGCGGGCCTGGGCTCGGCGTCGATCACATCGAGGCGGATGCCGTGGTACTCAACGATGGCAGCCGCCTGCCGGCCGACCTGATCGTCTACGCCACCGGCTACGGCTCCATGAACGGTTGGGCGGCTCGCTTGATCTCCCAGGAAGTCGCTGACAAGGTCGGCCGCTGCTGGGGGCTGGGTTCCGGCACCACCAAGGACCCGGGCCCGTACGAAGGTGAACTGCGTAACATGTGGAAGCCCACCCAGCAGCAGCACCTTTGGTTCCACGGCGGCAACCTGCACCAGTCGCGGCACTACTCGCTGTACCTGGCATTGCAACTGAAGGCACGCTTCGAGGGGCTGGATACCTCGGTCTACAAGCTCGCGCCGAGCTATCACCAGGGCTGACAGTCGCCTTGACTGCCAAACACAACAGGCCCGCAATTGCGAGCCTGTTGCTGTGTTGAGCTCAGCCGACCACTGCCCAGACCAACAGCCACAGCGGAATGCCCGCGACAGGAAAGATCACGGCGATCCGCGCTTGATACGGCAGCAGCCACGCCACCACCAGCGCGGCCAGCGAAATAACACCGAACCAGCCGACCGGCCCCATCGCCCAACCCCAGGCCCAGACGCAACTGACATAACTTGCCAGCAACAGGCCCCAGCCCAGCAATCGCAAGGCACGGCGCAGCAGCGGCGAAGGCTCGCACTGCCAGACCAGCTTGAAGTTGCGCTCCATGCCCTGACACAACGCGACCATGCCGCCATAGGCGAGCAAGAGGCCAGCCACGAACGGCAGCATCATGGGTGCATCTCCTTCAGTTTCATGGTGGCGCGGCGAGGCGCCGGCAACCTGTCGCCGGCACGCAACGCAACCTTGCGCGCCAGCCACAGGAGCATCGCGCCCATGGCCACACAAGTCAGTTCCAGCCACAGTCGCGGCGCATCCGCCCAAGGCAACCCGCCAACGGTGGCCATATTGAGCAATGGCAACGTCAGGCAAAGTAGCGCCAGCAAGGCCAATTGTTCGGCCCAACCACGCAATGTCGGACGCCATAGGGCATGGACCAAGCCCGCCACCCAGACGAGGAAGAACACTCGCACCTCCCAGTCGTTACGTTGCGCCAGCTGCACCGGTAGCAGGCGGTTCGCCCAGAGCAGTCCGATGCAGGCCAACGAAAGCCCTGCTACCGCCGCCAGATTGAGCGATTCGACAAGACGATGGAAACGCCGGGACCCCGGACTCTGTTCGGCGTACTTGCGTCGGCGCTTGATGCAGAAATGCACCAGTCCGGTGGCGATCATGGCGCAGCTGACCATCCCGCACAGCCAGTAAAGCCAGCGCATCGGGTAGCCTCCGAACTGGGCGAAGTGCAACCCGACCAGAACCCTTTGCGTGAGCAGACTCGGTCGACTTTCAGCAGGCATGCGCAGCACAGCGCCACTGGTACCGTCGAACTGCATGTTGCGGCCCTTCGTCAGCTCGATTCGGTTGCCAAGCACGGGGCGTACTTCGATGCGCGCATCGGGTCGCCCCGGGTTCTGGATGGAAAGCCCGCCCACCGGTCCCATGGCCGCTTCAGCCTGCGCCAGGATCGGCCCGAGCGGCGCGAGGGGCGCGAGGGGCGCAGCAGGAACCGTCGCCATTGGCCGAGTCGCCGCTTCTGCGCGGCCTTGCTGATCTTGGCCGGCGTCGCGGTTTCGACTCTGGGCACGCTCGCCATTTCTGCCTTGCTGTCGGGCTTCACCACGCTGCTCGGCTGCTCGCTCAACCTGTTGCTCCGCCGCACCGCCACGCAGTTCGCGGATGGCCGCCTCGCGGTCGCCAGCGTAAAGCGCATCCACCGCGGCAGGCATATAGAGCAGGAAGAAGATCACCAGCCCGGTGTAAGTGATCATCAGGTGAAACGGCAGCAACAGCACGCCGCTGGCGTTATGCGCGTCGAGCCAAGAGCGCTGCCCCTTGCCGGGGCGGAAAGTGAAGAAGTCCTTGAATATCTTCTTGTGGATGACGATCCCGCTGATCAGCGCCACCAACATCGCCATGGCTGCTAGCCCCACCAGCCAGATGCCGATGTTGCGTGGCATGTTCAGCGAGAAGTGGAAGCGGAAGAAGAAGCCGCCGCCTGCCGTTTCACGAGCCGTGATCGGCTCCCCAGTTGCCGCGTCAAGCAGCTGCCCGCCACCGCGACGTTGCTCGCCCGTCGATACGCTGAGGTTGGACGAACGCTCTGTCGGCAGATTGATGTTCCAGCTTGGCGCATCGGGGTGCCGTGCCTGCAGGAAGTCGACCGCGCGCTGCAGCGCCTCCTGTTGGCTGCCCGTATAGGCCGGCACCTCAGGGCGCATCCAACCATCGATTTCCTTGTCGAACACCGCCAGGGTGCCGGTCAGAAAGATGGCGAACAGCAGCCAGCCCAGCAGCAGGCCGCCCCAGGTATGCAGCCAGGACATCGATTGCGTGAAGCTCTGCTTCTTCATCCGATGCGCTCCACCAGTTGCGGCCAGAAGCCGATCAGGGCCAACGGTAGCGCCAACAGCGCGCCGTACCACACGTGCCGCAAACTGCGAGCGGCAAACGCCCAAAGAATTGCGGCGGTGTAAACGAGATAAGACGGCAGTGTCGCGACGATCAGGGCATCAACCGGTGCCAGCGGTAGCAGCCTTGCCAGGGCGGCAGTGAACGCGTAGGTGAATGCATAGCCACCCAGAATGGCCAGAACAGTTCGCATGGCGATATCGCGCCATGCACTTTTCGATTGGGGTACGGAACGGGTCACGACAGGCTCCGGGTGGGAAACGGCTGAAGTCATACGAAAACGCCCGACACTGGCTTTTCGGCCGGTCGGGCAGTGGGTTCGATGCGGTTTCGCGGGCTTTCTGACCACGCCACTCGCGTCTGACTTTTTAAAAGTCGACAGTCATCCCTACGACCAGGCGGCGGCCATCGAGCACGACCGCATAGTCATCATTGGTCACTTCCTTGTTAGCGACGTTGTACAACCCGGCGGTTAGATCGACGTTTCTGGTCAGTCCGTACACCGCACCAATATCGACGAACCCGTAACCCGGCGTGCCTTCGCTCATGCTGGTACGGCTCAGGTAATCGGAGGTACGGCTGCGGTAGTTGTATTGCGACCAGAGGTTGAGCTTGTCCGTCATTCGCCAGTCCAAATGGCTGTTGAACATGTGCCGGGGTTGCTTATTGAGCGGCTCACCTTTGAACTCCCCGCTCTTCTGCTCCGAGTCGGTGAAGGTGTAGCTGGTCATCCAGCTCAGGGCATCGGTAATGTCGTAGTCGAGGGTGAACTCGACGCCCTGAATGACCGCTTCATCGATGTTGCGAGTGGTGCTGAGGAAGTAGAAGTTGTTGCCGCCGAAGTTGCACGCATAGTTGGCGACATCATTGTTGTTGGCAGCATTCGGGCTGGTGCAGAAGCGATCCTCTGCGATCTTGTCCTTGTAGATCGTATGGAACAGCATCACGCTGGTTCCCAGGCCGATCGATGGGTCGTCGAAGACAAATCCGACTTCATAGCTGGTGCTGGTTTCGGGATCCAGATCAGCGTTACCGATACTCAACGCGCGCGGCAATGCCTGGCCATTGGAACCGACATTCGGCGACCCACCGCCGCCGGTACGGCCACCGAAGCCCTCTGTAGCCTGGCTGAGAGTCGGCTGCTTGTAGCCGGTCGAAACGCCGCCCTTCAGGGTCAAGAGGGGGCTCAGGCTGTAGACGCCATAGATGCGTGGGGACAAATGTCCGCCAAAGAATTCGTCATCGTTGTAGCGCAGCCCGGTAGTCAGTGCGAAGTCATCGGTGATGCCCCACTCCACTTCCCCGTAAACCGCCGCCAGCCAGCGGTCGGCTTCGTGCACCCCACCGGCAATGCCATCGTTGAACAGCACGTTTTGGCCGTTGACGAATTCCTCGTCCTTGTACTGAGCGCCGAGGGTGATCGTGTGCGCCCCCCAGAAATACGTACCCTGAGTGTTGAACAGGTTGACCGTTTCTTTCATCGACAGGTCCTGCACACGCTCGGACACGTCCCGCTGCAAATAGCTGTTGACCAGCCAGTCGCCATAGTTGCCTTCGTGCGACAGCGTCCAAACCTCTTTTTCGAAACGGTTCGTCGTTGCCTCTCCCTCGGGCAGGCTTGTCGTCACCGGCGAACTCTTACCGGCGGTATGGCGGGATTTCTGCGTGACTTCTCGGTAACCCAGAGTGAACCGGTCGGCGTCGGTCGGCGTCAGGAACAGGTCCGCGCCGACGTTGCTTTCGCGGGCCTCCGGCTTGCTTTCACCCGAATTGAAGGCTTCGCCGCCGACGTAGTCGCTTTCGTAGGTGTGGGTATAGGCACCGCTCAACTGCAATCCCACCAGCCCGGGAATCAGCGCGCCGCCGGCGAAAAGCTCGGTGTGATATTCGTCTTCGTTGTAGTCGTTCTGGGAGAACATCTTCTGAGCGCGAACAGTACCCGCCCACTCGCCGGAAGACTGGCGAGTGATGATGTTGATCACACCGCCCATGGCTTCGGAGCCGTAAAGCGAAGACATCGGCCCCCGAATCACTTCGATACGCTCGATCATGGCAAGCGGCGGCAATGCCAGCTGCTGTTTGCCACCCGATGTACCGTTGGTTTGCGTCTGACGCCCGGCGGAAATCGGGCGCCCATCCACCAGTACCAGGGTGTACTCGCTGCCCATGCCGCGGATGGTGATGTCCTGCTGGTTTCCACCGCCGGAAACGTAAACGCCTGGGACGTTCTTCATCGCATCGATAACGCTGGTGTAGGACTGAGCCTCAAGCTGCTCGCGCGTGATCACCGAAATGCTGGCAGGAGCCTTTGCGATGTTCTGCTCGTGACCGGCCGCGGTGACCACTGTGGTGGGCTGCAGCTCTATAGGATCTTGCGCAAATGCCGGCGCACTCACCCAGGCTGCAGCAATCGCGCAAGCCAGCCGTTGTCGATTGAAAAGCACCATTTACACCAGTCCCCCTGAGAAGCGATTGCGTCTTCCGCGGTCCGTCAAACGACCGCAGGTTAGGCGTGGCGGCGAAGCGGGCCGTCACGCCGGCAGCAATGCTATACATTCTCATTTGAGAGTAAAGTGCATTTACAAACTATACAGTTGCCAAAGTCAGGTGCATTCGTAGCCCCAGGCCCAGGTTTTCCGCCCATAGCTCGCCGCCTTGCAGGCGCACCATGCGCCGAGCAATGGCCAGACCCAGCCCATAGCCGTCGCCTCCGGGGCGAGCAGCATTGAGCCGGGTGAAGGGACGAAAGATCAGCTCGAGCTGATCAGGCCCCACTCCGGGGCCGGCGTCCTCGACCCACAGATGCCAGTGCCCCTCTTCCAATCGGCCACCCAGGCGCACGATACCGTCTGCCGGCGAATGCCGGATGGCATTACGCAGGATATTCTCCAACGCCTGCGCCAGACCGTTCAGATGCGCGTAGACCCGGCAGTCCTCCGGTAAATCGCAGGGCAGTCGACCTGGGTCCCAGCCGGATTCGAAGCAGGCGTTATCACGCAGCACGTCCCACAGCGCCGCCACATCGACCTCTTCACGCGGCAGCGATGGACGCTCGGTGTCCAGCCAGACCAATTCGAGACTGCCGCCAATCAGTCGCTCCATGCCCTGCACTTCCTGGGTTACTCGGCAGCTCAGTGCGTCGGCGACGGGCTCACGCTCAGCAGCTGCGCGCAGTCGACTGAGCGGCGCACGCAGTTCATGGGAAAGGTCACGCAGCAATTGGCGTTGAAAGGACACGGCACTCTGCAGACGTTCAGCCATATGGTCGAACGCCTGCGACAGCTCACCGAGTTCATCGCGACGCCTCATCAGCTCCCCACCACGCATCCCGAGCCGATCCGCTCGGAGGGCATTGGCTTGCGCTTGCAGCTGCACCAAAGGCCGGATCAGCAACCGGTAGATCAGCACGCAGAGCAGCAGCGCCAGCACGCCGGGCATCACGACGTTGATCAGTACCTGCAGCAGGAACATTGATGTACTAGGCATCAACCGTTCGGGCAACTGCAGGATCAACTGCCCGTGGTCGGGGCTCGTCGGAAACGGCACGCTTATATAAGGAGGTTCAGCACTGCGTCGGCTAATCCGCCAGTCCAGCCCGCGCACCATCTTCAATCGCGCGTAGTCATCGGCGCCAAGCGGCTGGACGCTCAGCGAATGCAGGTCGGGGCTCAGTACGGCAGCCCAACAGCCTTGAGCCTGGCGAAAATCTTCCAGCCAGCGGTGCACGCCATTGCTACCGCCGCTATGCCAGGCTTGCTCGGCGCCCGCTGCATAGCGCACCAGCTGCTCCCGTGATCCAACCGGAAGGTAACTGCTGCGCTCGTATACATATTGCGTCCAGGACTGACTCAGCGAGATCAACGAAAGACAGAAACCGACCTGTAACAACGCCAGCCGCCAGAACAGCGAGTGACGCGAAGGCAGGCTCATTGTTCGCCTCGGGTGACCATATAACCAGTGCCCCACACGGTGTCCAGCTGCAGCGCGGTGCAACCGAGCGCCTTCAGCTTGCGGCGCACATGGCTGACATGCATGTCCAGACTGCGGTCGTGGCTGGAGTAATTGCGGTGCAATGCCTGCTGATAAAGGTAGGCCTTGCTGAGCGCCGTCCCGGCGTTTTGCCACAGCATCACGAGCACTCGATATTCGCTGGGCGTCAGGCCGGCCCAAAGCGCGCCTACCGCCACGTCCCGCCTCTGCTCGTCGAAGTGCAGCTGGCCGCAGTCGGGCGCGGGCTGTCCGTCCGAGCGTTCGTATGCCACCCGGCGCAGCACGGCCTCGATGCGAACGCTCAGCTCCCGCAAGCTGAAGGGTTTGGGCAGATAGTCGTCGGCACCGTGGCTAAAGCCGCTGATACGGTCCTGCTCATTGCCCAATGCGGACATCAGAATGACCGGCACGCCGCGGCGGCGCCGCAATTGTTGCAACACCTCGAGCCCGCTGCTGCCGGGCAGCATGATGTCCATCAGGATCAGATCGAAATGCTCAGCCTGCGCACGCGACAGGCCGTCGTCGCCATCCAGGCAGTGGCTGACCGAGTAACCGATGGATTCCAGATGGTCAATTAGATGACGGGCAAAGACGAGGTCATCTTCCACGGCGAGAAGCCGGGGAGCGGGCGCGGTAGTGTCGGGCATGGAGAGTCAAGGCTGCATTTAATGCGAGTGATTATTATCCACAACGCAATCCAGCACCAGTCGCTTGAGTCGATTCGGCCTGCAGCCGCTCGTTAGCAGCACGGTGCCTGTATGATTCCCGCCCTTTGGCTTGCGCTCGACACGAAGCCTGACAGCAACCTCCATTGGCGCTACGCCAAACATGCATTCGGAGATGGAAGCGTCATGTCCCGGCTGGATCTACAGAAACTCTCACTGCTGCTGGCTCTGGTGGCTGGGCTGCTGACCTTCGGCAACAGTTTCTTCGCCGGTTACAGCTCCCAGCGAGACCAGTTGTTCGAGCAGACCTTGGAGGCAAACCGGGCCTATGCACGCAAGCTGGCCGAGACCACCGACCAGTTCTTCCTCAACAGCCGTCGTGAGCTTGCCTATGCTGCGCAGGTACTTTCGACGCGGTTCGATGACCCAGATGCGCGCGATAGCGAAACCGAGCGACTCAAGCTCAAGAGCGACCAGTTCAGCCGGGCCATGATTGTCAGTGCTGCCGGGGAAATTGTCTCCGCGTCTCCGGAAAGCGCCTCGCTGGTTGGCGTAAAGGTGAACAGTGTGGGAGCGACACGCGCGCTGGCCGAGCGAACGCCGCTGATCAGCGACCCCTATGTCGCCACCGATGGCACCTACCTGATCGCAGTGACCCACCCGATCTTCGCCTCGGACGGCAGTTATCTGGGGTTCATCAGCGCCTCGCTGTTCCTGCGCGAACGAAATGCGCTACATGGTCTTCTGGGCGTGCATTACTACCACGACGGCTCCTACTTGTACGTCGTCGATACCCAGGGCCATCTGATCTTTCACGAAGACGACCAGCGCGTCGGCCAACAGGTATCAAGTAACGACGTAGTCAAAAAGGTCCTGCTGGGTGAGGAAGGCGGTCAGCGCGTGGTCAATACCCGCGGTGTGGACATGCTGGCAGGTTTCGCGCCTGTCCAGAGCACTGGCTGGGGCATCGTCGCCCAGCGCCCCACTTCGGCAATCACCGCCAAACTCTCCCAACTGGCGCGCTCGACACTGCTCAACGCCGTGCCTTTCACCATCGCATCGCTTGCCGTGTTCTGGTGGCTTTCCAAGCTCATATCCGGCCCAATCCGCGCGCTTGCCGACACCGCCGAGCACTGGGGCGCTCCGGAAGCAAGCAGCCGCATCTCGACGGTCAATTCCTGGTACTTCGAGGTCTCTCGACTGAAAGTCGCGATGCTTGCCGGCGTATCCCTGCTGCAGCAGAAGATGGGCGCGCTGGAAGCAGCATCCATGACCGATCCACTGACCGGCCTGCGCAACCGCCGCGGGTTGGAGCTTGCGCTCAAGCAGTTCGACCTGCTCGATCAGCACTACGCCACACTGGCACTGGATATCGACCACTTCAAACAGGTCAACGACCAGCACGGCCACGATGTGGGTGACGAGGTACTGCGTTTCCTTGCGTCGGAAATGAGGGAATGCTCACGCCCCACAGATGTGCTTTGCCGGATGGGTGGCGAAGAGTTCCTGATGCTGCTGCCCGACACCGACGCAACCGGCGCCAGCATTGCCGCGGAACGACTGCTCACTCGCCTTAGGCAGACTGCCAGCCCGACCGGAGCCCCGATAACGGTATCCGTCGGTATTGCCTGCAGGGGTAGCTATCCAACCGACGAAGCCACATTCAAAGCGGCGGACGATGCGTTGTATCAGGCGAAAAGAGCAGGTCGCGACCGCATTATCGTCATATCGACGTAACAACCAGCTGAAGTTACCAGCTGGCTGCCCGGCTTGTAACGGCCGAGATGAGCGCCTGTCTGCTGCGGCAAGATGTGCCACCGGCCGTGTCCAAACCCATAGCAAGCTGAAGCAGACAACTGAGATTAGCTTCTATTTGATAATCGTTTTCGTTGCTATTAGGATGCCCGCCCTCGTCCCTCCGTCCAAGGATCAATCGATGCGGCGCCTTCTCGTCCCGATGCTCGCTGTTCCCGCCCTTACCTGCCATATCAATGCCTTTGCCAACGACGAATCGACAACCCCGCTGGCGCTTGAGGAGATGCAAGTCACCGCATCGGCCGAGCGCGCCGACGGCCCCGTGCAAGGCTATCGAGCAACACGCTCGGCCAGCGCCACGCGCACCGACACCGCCATCCATGAAACACCTCAATCGATCAGCGTCGTCCCAGCGCAGGTGGTCGAAGACATCGGCGCAACGCGCCTGGAGGACGCGCTCGACTATGCGGGCGGCGTGGAGCGCGGCAACAACTTTGGCGGCCAGGGCCTGACCGAGTTTCTCATCCGTGGCTTCAACAGCCAGGAGTTCTACCGTAACGGTTTCGCCGTCAACCGTGGCTACCCGAACATGCCCGATGCCAACACCATCGAACGCATCGAAGTGCTGCGTGGCCCGGCTGCCATGCTCTACGGCCGCAGTGATCCGGGCGGCACCTTCAACATCGTCAGCAAGCAGCCACAGGCCGAGCGACGCACCGTGCTGGGCAGCCAGGTCAACAGTGAGGGCCTGAGTCGCGGCACCTTGGACACCACCGGCGCGCTGGATGAGCAGGCCGCCTTCACCTACCGCCTGAATCTGGTGGCCGAAGGCGGCGACAGCTTCCGCGACGATGTCGAGAGCGAGCGCTACAACGTCGCCCCGGTGCTGCGCTGGCAGCTTAACGACGACACCGCCATCACCCTCGAAGGCGACTACCTGCATAACCGCCACCCGCTCGACCGCGGCGTTACCCGCTACGCCAACCAGCAGGGCAAACTGCCGCGTGATCGCTTCCTCGGCGAAAAGGCCGCGGGCAAGCTGACTAACGAGAACGCCACCACGCAACTGCGCATCGAACACCTGCTCAATGACAGTTGGACCCTGCGCGGCGGCGTGCAGTACCTCGATGGCGAGCTCTACGGCGGCGCCGTGGAGAACAACAGCAACAGCTATGCCGCTGGTCTGGTGCCGGGCTCCACTACTGTCGGACGTAACTACAACGAGCGCTGGCTGAACTGGAACGACGTCAACGCCCAGGCCAATGCTGAAGGCAACTTCGATCTCGGCGGCTTCGCCCACACCCTGCTGGTGGGCGTCGAGTACGACAAGTTCAACTACAACTCGCTGATCATCCGCTCGCCGGGTGGCGGTGCTTACCCCATCGACCTGTACAACCCGGTGCATGGCCAGCCGCTACCGGCGCTAACCCGCACCACCACCCATGACAGCGAGACGCTCAAGTCCTACGCCTTCTACCTGCAGGATCAGGTCGCGCTGACCGAACGCCTTAAAGCACAAGTGGGCGCACGTATCGAGCGTTTCGAGCAGAGTTACGTGGATAAGCTCAATCCCAACGGCGACTGGGATCAAGCGCACAACTCCGTCACCCCGCGCTTCGGCCTGATCTACGACCTCACCGAGGAGCTGGCGATGTTTGCCAACACTTCGCGCTCGTTCAAGCCCAACCGCGGGGCTGACCGCCAAGGCGGAGCATTCGATCCGGAAAAAGGCGTGGCCCACGAAGTCGGCATCAAGTACGACATGGCCGATCGCGACCTGAGCCTGACGGCGGCGCTGTTCCATATCGTCAAGGAAAACGTACTGACCAACGATCCGGGCAACACCGGCGCTGAATCCTTCCAGATCGCCGCTGGCGAGGTGCGCAGCCGGGGCTTGGACATCAACGTCGCTGGCAATATCACCCCGCAGTGGCGCGTGATCGGCGGCTATGCCTACGTGGACGCCGAAGTCACCGAAAGCACCAGCGCCAACATGCCGGTGGGCTCGCGTCTGGGCAACGTGCCACGGCACAGCTTCAACCTGCTCGACACCTACGAGTTCGCCGGCGGCCCGCTGGCTGGCCTCGGCCTGGGCGTTGGCATGAAATACGTCGGCGAGCGCAAGGGCCAGACCAGCAACAACACCTACGACATGGATGGCTACGGCCTGGTCGACCTGCTGGCCTACTACCCCCTGACCGAGAACGTGCGTCTGAACCTCAACCTGAACAATGTGTTCGACAAGCACTACGAGGAACGCGCCTGGAACGCATGGGCCTATCCTGGTGAGCCGCGCACGCTACAGGCGGGCATTTCGATCACGCTGTAATGCCCCACGGGGAGCAGCGCTTCGTGTGCTCCCCTCGCCGTTGAGTGGGGCGACTTCATCTGAACCGAGGTACTAGCGCAACTCCATCGCTGGATGTCGCGCGACTGGCCGCCCCCCCCTGCCGCTAAGCCGATGAATAATCTCCCAGGCTTTGCGTTTGCCCGGTCAGTTGTCCGGGCGAACCAGCGCGGCGATGTCGCTCAGGACATCCGCCCATTCCTCCTCGCCTATATCCATCAGGCGAAAAAAGCGCAGCGTGAAAATCCCTTCAGTGGCGAAAAAGGCGAGCCGGGCACGGCGACCTTCTTCCGTAGTGGCGTCAAGCCCCGCAAGACGCTCCTGATACCAGGCCTGAGTCGATGCCAGATGCTCGGGGGTCTGCAGTAGCGCAGCCATCAGACTTGCCGCCTTGGCGTGCGATCCGGAATCCGAAGCACGCGTCGCCTCCACGTGCGCGCGCACCGCCGTCAATGGGTCGGGCGTATCCCCGGCGATGTGTTGGAACTGCTCGGTATAGCTCTTGCCCCAACGCTCGAACATCGCATTGATAAGGTCATCCTTGGTACCGAAGCTGTACTGCACGCCGCCTTTGGTAATGCCTGCCGCCTTAGCAACGGCATCGATGGTCAACGCTGCAGCGCCCTGCCGATTGACGATGCCTTCCGCCACATCCAGCAGCGCCTCGCGGTCGATCGTTCTCTTTCTGCCCACATGCGCCCCTTTCAATTAAATACGTATGTATTTATATTATGCCGTAGCGTTTTACTACCGCCAATCGAGCTGCTGCACCGTACCGAGGATTGCCCCGTGAATTCCCCTCTGCGCTGGCTGGTGCTGAGTATCTTGTCCAGTGCCCTGCTGCTGATCGTCATCGACATGACGGTAATCTACCTGGCCCTGCCCAGCCTGACCTACGAGCTGCAAGCATCGGCCAACGAAAAACTTTGGATTGTGAACGCCTATGCCCTCACAGTCGCCGGCCTGCTACCCGGGATGGGTGCGTTGGGTGACCGCTTCGGTCACAAACGCATGTTCGTCGCCGGCCTGGTGGTATTTGGCTGCGCCTCGCTTGGCGCGGCCTTTTCCCCGTCGCCCCAGGTGCTGATAGGAGCCCGTGTAGCGCTCGCCGTAGGTGCGGCGATGATGATGCCTGCGACACTGGCGATCATTCGCCACGTTTTCGAAGACACCCGTGAGCGCGCTCTGGCATTCGGCATCTGGGCGGCCATTGCATCGGGTGGCGCAGCTTTCGGCCCGGTGGTTGGCGGTGTGCTGCTAGAACACTTCTGGTGGGGCTCGGTGTTCATCATCAACGTACCCATCGTTATGCTGGCGCTGGTACTTGCCGTGATCTGGGTGCCGGCTCGCCCCGGCAACCCCAAGCGACCGTTCGATCTGCTCGCGTCGCTATGGGTGATGGGCGCACTGGTCGGGCTGACGCTGGCCATCAAGGAAGCCGGCAAGGCGGACCCTTCCGCACTGCAAGCCTGCATAGCGGCAATCACCGCCATCATTTGCGCGCTGGCCTTCCTGCGCCGCCAACGGCAGACCGCCGTACCGATGATCGATTTCACGCTTTTCCGCGACCGCAGCTTCTCGGCTGGCGTAGTCACCGCTTCGGTTGCTTCGGCAGCCCTGATGGGCATGGAGCTGGTCGTCAGCCAGCGGCTGCAACTGGTGGTGGGCCTGTCGCCCCTGCAGGCCGGCCTGACCATTCTACCTATCCCGCTCGGTGCCTTTATCGCAGGACCCTTAGCGGGCCTGGCGTTGCCGCGTATCGGTGCGGAGCGCATCCTGAGCACGTCCCTGGCGCTGTCCGCCGCCGGCGCCCTGCTTTATCTACTGGGTTATGGAGCTGAGCAATGGGTGCAGATATTGTCGTTCAGCCTCCTTGGATTCGGCGTCGGCGCAGCAATGACCGCCGCGTCCAGCGCCATGCTGCTGCACGCACCACCCGATCGCGCTGGCATGGCCGCATCCATCGAAGAAGTGTCCTATGAACTGGGTGGCGCACTGGGAATCGCCATTCTGGGCAGCGTGATGTCCGCGGTTTACACCGCGGCTTTCATCACGCCCGCCGGCATGCAGGCACCGGCGCTGGCCCGGGACAGCCTCGACGGCGCCTTGATCGTTGCAGAGACACTACCCGACACCATTGCCATTCCTCTGATCACCTTGGCAAAAGGGGCGTTCGAGGGCGCGTTCGTGACAGTGATGATCGTAGTAGTCGCCTTGCTCGCCGTCGCATCCGCCGGCGTCGCGCTGAGCACACGCAGGAAATAATTGCCTTAGCCGCAATCCTGTAGGAGCTACTAGCGCCCCAAAGCAAAAGGCCCGCATCGCTGCGGGCCTTTTTTATTCCTTTGGTGCCGGAGACAGGAGTCGAACCTGCGACCTTCGCATTACGAATGCGCTGCTCTACCTACTGAGCTACACCGGCGCCAGGCGGCGGATTATCGGAGGTTCTGCGACCGGACTCAACCCCGTGCAGGTCCCCGATGAAAAACTCCGCATCCAGTACTCAAAGCACGGCTAGTCAGTGAGGTCGTGAAGCCGGTTGGCCGTGGTCGCGCTCGATATCGTGCTTGACCTGACTCGCCAGTTGTTCGCCTTCAGCGCTGGCCATTTCGTAGCCTTCGCGAGCTTTATCCTTGATTTTGCCGGTCAGCTCGTCGCTCTGCTGCCCCATCAACTCGTCCTCACGACGGGTTGGCGGTACGGATGCAGCCAGCAAAGCGCCCAGCGCGACGCCCATGGCGCCAAGCGCGAGTGGCTGTTCGTTCAGCAACTGTGTAAAGCCGCCCCGCGCGCGATCTGCGGTGTGCCGCAGGCTCTCCGCCGCGTGACGGCTGGAGTCACTGACCCGATGGCGCGCGTTATCAAGTGAACTGGACGCGTCATGGCTCATCTGAGCTGCCTTGTCCTTAATGCCGGTGCCCTGCTGCTTGATGCCAGTGGCCTTGGCGGCGAGCTTATCCGTCATGGAAGGTCCCGTGGACGTGCTTGCGCTGTAGTCCGGACGGCGATTCTGCCCTGCCATTAGCCAGACCAACCCGATGGAAGTTAGCAGGGTCGGCACCGGATTGGCTTTAACCGTATCGGTAAGGTTATGCAGGAATTCCCCACCGCCCCCTTTGGCATAGCCCAGTGCGGTATCGATCATCTGGCCGGGAGAAAGCTTGCTCTCCAGCGCATGGACGATGTTGCCGATTTCTGCACGCTGCTGGTCGATCTCGCGCTCCAGCGTGCTTGGGTCCTTTTGCGCTTCTACATCTACTTGGTTATGTGTGCTCATGCGTGCCCCCTGACTGCTTCTTTATCCTTCTGCAGCGAATGAATGGTGCGGTCGGGTTTGAGTGAAGAGGCTTCGAACTTCTTCTTGCCAGCCGAAACCATGACCATGCCAATGACGACGACAACAACCCCGACAATCAAGGCCGCCAACCAGGGCTCCATCATGGTGCTGAGAAAGTAGACGGCCGACATCAACAGGATGATGAAGCCCGCCAGCAAAACCGCACCACCGGTCGCGACACTAGCGGCGCCAGCCTTGGTGGCTTGTAGCGACTCGCTCAGCTCAGCCTTGGCCAGTGCCAGCTCTTTGGTAAAAAGCGATGGCACTTCGCGGGTCAGCTGCCGCAACAAGCCCCCGATCGAATTGTCATGCTCGGCGTTGCCCGGCTCATAAGGCGTGTTGAGATTACGTTGCTCGTTCATTGATTAAGCCCTCCGTTTGTACCTTTGCCGTTGCTGCCGACGCCGGTCGTGGTGCCGGTAGTCGGTGACATGCCTGGGTTGCCGCCAACAGGCGTGCTTGGCGTACCGATTGCGATACGCGAGTCCAGTTCGGACTGGCTCGGCAAGGTTTCAGCGGTCACGTCAGCAGGGACACCCAACGGTGAGGTGGGATGCGGACGGCTGGCATCGGAGTGTCCGTAGTCGGTAGTAGGTTCTCGGGCCGCAGAGCTGGCACGATGGCTCGATGCGCGGGCGAAACGGGTCAACCCGAAGCCCAACGCGATGCTACCCGCGATGAACAACCCGGGATTGTTCCGCGCCAGTCGGTTTACGTCACCGACGAGCTCATCGACACTTTTGCCGCGCAGGTTGTCGGCCAGGTCGACCATGCTTTGCGCCATATCTGAAACGTAATGCGAGAGCCCGGTGCTGTCCTGATTCTCCAGCTCACCGGCTGCAGCCTTCACGCTCTGCGCGACCTTCTCAAGCTCGTCGGCAGCAGTGCCGCGGTAACTATCGAGCTGGGCTTTCCCCTGGGTCTTGACTTGTTCGCCAGCCTCACGGGCTTTCGCCTTCAAGTCCTCCGCGCTCGGAGCAGCACCGGAGCCGCTCATCCGATCAGAACCAGCAGCGCTCGCTTGGGGACTGGTCTGTCCGGACGGCGCGCCCGTCAGCGGGGAATCGGTTTTGGCTTGGCCGCCGTAACCTGTGATCTCTTCATCGGGTGTCGTCATTTTGTCCACCTTTATAGGTTCATAGGATTTGGCCGGATGACCACGGTCCGTTGAAGCACAGCAATGCGGGGTTGCCGCGGCCGTGCAATTTCAGTGCGCACATAAATGGTGACCGGACCCAAAATTTCGAGTTCCGTGGTTTTAGCCAAGCGGTTCAAGGCGCTATCGCCGGGTTTGCGCGGGGTTGATTATTTAGCAACCCGGGCGAAGCGAAATAACGAGCTACTGGCTATATGCCTACGGCACTCGTGCGGGCGGCATGCCAAGCGGGTTGAAGGTCAGAGCGGAGATAGCAAGCGAAACGGCAGATATCACCACTAAGCTGACTGACTGGTCAGCTGTGAGATAAACAACGCAGGCAGGTCGGGCCGACGAGCTGCAGGGCCGTTACCAGCGGCTGAAACGAAAAACGGGCCCGAAGGCCCGTTTTGAATTGCGAGGGTATCTGACCGTTACAGCGGACCGATACTGGTGCAGTTGTGTGCAGTCTTGGCGTGCTTCTGCAGGACCGGAAGCTGCGGGCGGTGCTTGCCACTCACAACGTCCAGGGACAGTGCGTACTCACCCCACCAGGGACCAGCAGCCCAGTAGGTGCTGGGGATGCAGTTCTGACGCAGGTATGTCATCAGGTTGTCAGTTGCGACGATGGCCGAGGGCGAGAAGTCCGGTACGCCGTGCTCACCGATGTAACCGCGCAGCTTGTTCTGCTTCAGCCAATCAACGAAGGGCTTTACACGGTTTACGCCAATCATCGGGTCGAACTTCTCGTTCTTGTCGAAATAGTTACCCGAGAAGTCCTTGTCCACGTACATGTGTGCTTCATATACCAGGTTGTTCTTCGGGTCGCGCATCCACGGGTTGGTGATCAGCTGAGTGTTGTAGTGAGGCCAGTGGAAGGCACTCGACCAACGATCACCTGCTACGTAGATCCAGCGCTTGGAGTCGACGGTACGGATCGCCTGAGCAGCAGCCAGGGCAGCCTGCGGCCAGAGACCATTGGTGGAGTGCGGCTCGTTCATCAGACCGTAACCTTCCACGGCGGGATGATTGACCACTTCCTGCGCAATCTGCTTCCAAACTGCGGCGAAGGAACTGATCGGTACATCATTGGAGCCGATCAACTTACCGAAGTAGCGGTAGTAGTTATGCAGGTCGAGAATCACTTTGACATTGTGCTTCTGGGCAAAATCCAGCGACTGCTTCAGACGCGCCAGCTCCACAGTGTTCAGCGGAGTGCCCAGCTTGGGCTGGATACGCTCCCAGAGAAACGGCAGGCGAACCAGCGGCATGCCAAGATCAGCATACTTCTTGTAGTAAGACTCGGCCGGGTAGGTGTAGTTGGTGCCGTGGGTGCCCGGGACTACCGAGGGACCAAAGCCTGCACCGGACAGGTTGACGCCAACCAGCAGCGGTTTGCCATTGGTGGTATCTGGTGCCGAAGGAGTCGGCGCCGGCGCCACCGCTGCTGGCGGCGTGGTGAGCGCGGGGGACGAAGGAGTACCAGCCGACGTGCTGACTACCGATACGGTTTTCGGATAACCGAGGGATGTGCCGTTGATTGCTGCACCCTCAAGGAAAACGCTCATGTTGCTGCCAACAACCTGCTGGCGCAGCACCTTGCGCGTCTGGCCGTCAGCCAGCCTCACCAAAGCGCCAGCCTTGAACGCCGCGACGTTTGCACTGCTTGCCTGGATGGAGAAGCCCGCAGATGCGCGGAAGACACCATTGAGCCAATCGGTGTTGGTGAAGTTGTTCAGATTGCTAGTAGCAATGACCGAAGTTGTCGGCGTAGTAGGAGCCGGAGTGGCGGTCGTGGTGCCAGCGGTCGACAACTTATTAGGTGCACCTACCACGCTTCCGTTTACCGCCGCGCCATCAAGATAGACGCTCATATTGGCGCCGACCACTTGAACCTGAGTAACTTTGCGAACCTGGCCATCTGCCAGTTTTACCGAAGCGCCAACTTTGAAAGCAGCTTTATTGGCATCGTTGGCCGGAATGGAAAAGCCCGGCGACTTGCGCCATACGCCATTGAGCCAATCGGTATTGCTGAAGGCATTAATGCTGGTGGAGTGCGCAGCAATCGCCACCGGGGCAGTAGTCGATGGTGTGGAAGTTACCGGAGCAGTGGTCGTGCTACCGATTGTGACCACCTGCGGCGCGCCGACCTTGTTGCCATCCAGCTTCGCACCTTCCAGAAAGATGCTCATGTTGCTGCCGACGATTTGCGCCCGGCTGATCTTGCGCACCTGGCCGTCAGCCAGCCTAACCGAAACGCCAGCCTTGAACGCAGCCTGGTTCGCCGCAGTAGCAGGGATCGAGAATCCCGCGCCAGTACGCCATACACCATTGAGCCAATCGGCGTTGGTGAAAGCGTTGACCTTGGCAGAAGCCGATGCAGTAGCAACCGTAGCGGATGCAGCAGCATAAGGAGTGGTTGCAACGGTAAAACCGCCCATGAGGGCAGCCATGGTGATGGACGCTACGAGTGCCTTACGAGCACCGAAAAACAGGTTGGTGGACATTGAGTCTCTCCGGAACTTACTACTTCAAAGGCAGAGCCTTTAAAAAGTGACGGGAGGTCGATAAGTCGTGGGCGATGCTTGTAACTAAGCCGCGGTATCACAACGTACGAACCGTTCAACAAGAAACCTCCGTCGTCCACCCCCTGAACAAACCGGTAATCGTCTTGCGTGCCGGCTTTATAATAGGTTTCGAAAAAGAATGGAAATTTTTAGCCGTTATTAGATCGCCAATAAAACGCCACAAACTTGCAATTAACATTAAGTTGCCACTACTCCTTTGGCTCAAGATGTCTAAGTGATACTACGCCGAACCGCTTTAGTTGGTAATTTGGCGCTGTAAAAGCGCCGTTTTTTTGAATCGATGAGGGCTATCGAAGCATTAATCGCTATTTAACTTGGCGACGAACGGTATATGCCTTCGCGGCAAAATTCCCCCTCTGTCTGCACGCTGCGGGTGTCGGGTCTTCCGGTTGATCGTCGCCAGCTGCCCGTGGTCCAACGCGGACTGAACAGGCAAATTAAGGAGGCCCCCATGAGCCAGCGTTACAAGGTGGGTGATCATGTGAGCTGGAATTCCGAGGCAGGGCGGGTCCATGGCCGCATCATTCGCGTGCATACAGCCGATACCGAGTTCATGGGCCGCACACGACGCGCCAGCCCAGATGCGCCGCAGTACGAGATCAAGAGCGACAAGACCGACCATGTGGCGATGCATAAAGAGTCGGCACTGCGAAAGCTGGACTGAGTCATGACTCATCCAATGACGGTGTGGACCATCGGCCACTCCACACGCACGCTGGAGCAGTTCATCGATGTGCTGCGCCACCACCAGATCGAAGCCATCGCCGATGTCCGGCGTTTCCCAGGCTCCAGGCGACTTCCACAGTTCGGCGAAAATGCGCTACGCGAAGCGTTGGCGGCGCATGGAGTGCACTATTGTTGGATCGAGGAGTTGGGCGGCCGGCGCCGTCCCGTGAAAGATTCAACCAACTTGGCGTGGCGCAATAGCTCGTTTCAGGGCTACGCCGACCACCTGCAGAGCGCCGAATTTGGCCAGGGCCTGCAATGCCTGCTGCAAATGGCTGCCAATGAACGCACCGCGATGATGTGTGCGGAAGTGCTCTGGTGGCGCTGTCATCGCTCGCTGGTGTCGGACGTGTTGAAAACCCGCGGTATCGAAGTGCTACACATTCAGGACGAGAAGCCGCCTGCGCCCCACCCTTTTACCGCCCCAGCTCGACTGATCGGTGGACAGCTAAGCTATGCGGCTCGTGGCGGGGAGTCACTGAGAAAGGGAATCGGCAGCAGGCAGATCGATCTGGATCTGTAGCTGCGTTGAGCTTGCCGCTGGGCGGTCATTGCGACCGCCCCGGCATTCCGTCACGCGCGTTCGATACGATCCGGGTGGATGACGATACGCCCTTGCTTGTACAGGCCACCGATGGCCTTCTTGAAGTTGCCCTTGCTGACGCCAAAGCGGCGAGCGATTTCTTCCGCCGGGCTCTTGTCGCTCACATCCAGTGAACCCCGGTTTTCCTCAAGCCGCTGCAGGATCAACGCCTGCAAGGCATCGGTCGCCTCGCTACCCACCGGCTGCAGGCTCAGGCTGATCTTGCCGTCAGGACGCAGTTCCTTGATAAAGCCGCGCTCGTTCATACCGCCACGCAAGAACTTGAACGCCTCGTTCTTGTGGATCAGCCCCCAATGCTGTCCGTTGATGATTGCCTTGTAACCGAGGTCGGTGGGCTCGACGATCAACAGGTCCACCGCCTCGCCCACCTTGTAGCTCGCCGGCGTCTTGTCAAGGTAGCGGTCCAGGCGCGCGGTGGCGGTGATACGTCGGGTGCGCTTGTCGATGTAAACGTAGACCACACAGTAATCGCCAACCTGCAGCGGCCGCTTCTCTTCGGAATGCGGCAGCAGCAAGTCCTTGGGCAGTCCCCAGTCGAGGAACAGCCCGACGCGGTTTATCTCGGCTACTTTCAGACTGGCGAACTCACCGACCTGCACCTTGGGTTTCTCCGTGGTAGCGATCAGTTTGTCCTCGCTGTCGAGGTAGATGAAGACGTTCAGCCAGTCATCCACCTCGGTCGGCGTGTCCTTGGGGATGTAACGGTTAGGCAGCAGGATTTCGCCGTCCGGGCCGCCATCGAGATAGAGGCCGAAACCGGTGTGCTTGACGATTTGCAGGCTGTTGTAACGTCCGATTGCGGCCATTTGGGCGGTCCCGAATATAAAGGCGGCGATTCTAGCGCCAGTCAGCGTGGCAGTGCATAGGCGATCACCGAATCGCCAGCTTTAGTACCCAGCGAGCCATGTCCACCGGCGACCACGACAACCATCTGCCGACCCGAGCGACTCTCATAGGTCATTGGCGTAGCCTGCCCACCGGCCGGCAGACGCGCCTTCCACAGCTCACGACCAGTACCCACATCATAAGCGCGCAGGTAGTAGTCCAGCGTGCCGCTCAAGAACGCGACGCCACCGGCCGTGATCATCGGTCCGCCGAGGCTCGGCACGCCCATCTTGAACGGCAGCGGGATCGGGGAGCGATCACGCACGGTGCCATTTTTGCGCAGCCAGTGGGTCTTGCCGGTGCGCAGATCGGCACCGGCCACGTAGCCCCACGGCGGCGCGGTACATGGCAGCCCGATGGGCGAGACGAATGCTTTCAGCTCGACGGCAAACGGCGAGCCGAAGTTTTCGTTGAGAAACGGCTCCTCCTCCGACACGTAGGTCGTCTCTGCATCCTCGCGAGGAATCAGCCGTGAGGTGAAGGCCAGGTACGCTGGTGTACTGAAGATCATTTGCCGCACTGGGTCGACAGCCACGCCGCCCCAGTTGAATACGCCGAAGTTGCCCGGGTAGACCAGCGTGCCCTGGGTAGACGGCGGCGTGTAGCGCCCTTCGTAGCGCAGGGAATGGAACTGGATGTGGCACATCATCTGATCGATCAGCGTGGCGCCCCACAGGTCCTTGCTCTGGAGCTTCGGCGGCTCGTAGGACAGCGCCGACGCCGGCTGCGTCTTGGCGACCCAATCGCCTTCGGCGGCCCCCTGTGGGGCCGGCACTTCGTTTACCGGCAGAATAGGCTCGCCGCTACGGCGGTCGAGTACGTAGATGTCACCCTGCTTGGTCGGCGCCACCAGAGCCGGCACCGGGCCGTCCTTGGTCTGGATGTCGACCAGGCTTGGCTGCGCCGGCACATCCATATCCCAGAGGTCATGACGCACGGTCTGGAACACCCAGCGCAGCCGGCCGCTATCCAGATCCAACGCGACAATAGAGGACGAAAAGCGCTCGCTGTTCTCGCTACGCCGCCCGCCCCACTGATCTGGCACCTGATTACCCAGCGGCACATAGACCATGCCCAAGGTTTCATCGGCACTGGAGATGCTCCAGCTGTTCGGACTGCTGGGGCTGTAGGTTTGCCCGCTGGCAATGGGCGCGGTTTCATCAGGATTACCCGGGTCCCAGTTCCATTTCAACTCGCCGCTATAGACGTCATAGGCACGAATGACACCGGACGGCTCGTTGGCCCGCACGTTGTCATTCACCGCCCCGCCAATGATCACCACGTCTCGTGCAACTACCGGCGGCGAGGTGGAGTAGTAGAAGCCTTCTTTGACGTGCGGCATGTTCGCCCACAGGTCCACCTCGCCGTTATCGCCGAAGCCCGGGCAGACTTCACCGGTCTTGGCATCCAGGGCGATCAGCCGGGCGTCGGCAGTTGGCATGAACAGCCGCTGCCGGCATGCCTGCTCACTGCTAGCCTGCGGAGCGGCATGGTAAGACAGGCCTCGGCAGGTCAGATGCTGACGATTGACCGAGTGCGGCACCTCGGGATCGAAGCGCCACCGCTCCTGGCCAGTTTCGGCGTCCAGGGCGATCACCAGATTGTGTGGCGTGCACAGGTACAGACTGTCATCGACCTTCAGCGGCGTGACTTCATAGGTGGTTTCCTCGGGATCCTCCGGGCGGCGGACGTCGCCGGTCTGGTAATGCCAGACCGGCTCCAGGCGCTCGACGTTCTGCGGCGTGATCTGCGCCAGCGGCGAATAGCGCTGACCGTGCTGGGTGCGCCCGTATGCATGCCAGTCACCGGCCGGAACACTGTCCTCGGCGACCGGCGCTTCGGCCAAGGGTGGCGGCAGCATGCCCTTGATGTCGTGGCTGTCATGCCCCACCGCATAAACCGCCGCCACGCCCCAGAGCAAGACCGCCAGCATCAGCGGCAGTGCGGCGCCGCCCCAGGCGCGAAAGCCAAAGTGCTGCCAGCCGAGACGGCGCGCGATCGATGGCATCAGCAACCACAGCCCGAGTGGCGCGATGATGCTGCCGCGCGGCGCCAGTTGCCACCAGTCCAGCCCCACCTCGTACAGCGCCCAGCCAAGCGCACCGAGCATCAGCAGCGCATAGACCCACAGCGCCGCTCGGCGGCGCATCAGCAGCAACACGCCAGTCAGCAGAAAACCGGCCGCCACTACGGCAAAGTACCAAGTACCTCCCAGGCTGATGACCTTCGCCCCTCCGACGCCGAGCGCCAGCCCGACAATGACGCAGAACAATCCGCTGATAACCACAGCCACGGCCTTTCTCCCTCGATCTTGTTATCGAACCCGCAAAAACACTCCGAAGGCCAGCAGAAGTGGCCGTCGATGAGAGTGGGACAGGCGATGAGCGGGATAGCTCCGTGCGCAGCGGAGATTGGCATGATGCAGCGGAAACGACGAGGCCAGCGGCCTCGTCGACAATCAATAGATCACTGCTCTTCCAGACCAACCCGCAGCAATTTGCCACTTCCCGCATCGGTCAGCAGATAGAGGTAACCATCAGGCCCGACGCGGACGTCACGGATGCGCGCGCCCAGCTCCTTGAGCAGTCGCTCCTCACCAATCACGCGGTCGCCATCAAGCTGCAAGCGGATCAGCGACTGGTCCACCAGCGCACCGATGAACAGACTGTGTTGCCAGCCAGGGAAGCGCTGCGCGTCGTAAAACGCCATGCCGCTGACGCCAGGTGACTTCTCCCAGACATGGTGCGGCGACTCCGTCCCGTCGACGGTCTTACCCTTGGCTTCGGGGATCGGCAGCATGCTGTAGTTGATGCCATGGGTCGCCAGCGGCCAGCCATAGTTCTTTCCTGCCTGGGGAATGTTGACCTCGTCGCCGCCACGCGGACCGTGTTCGTTGGTCCACAGCACGCCGCTCCACGGATTGAGTGCCGCGCCCTGCTGGTTGCGGTGACCGTAGGACCAGATTTCCGGTTGCACGCCGTCCTTACCGACAAACGGATTGTCGTCCGGCACGCTGCCGTCCAGCCCAATGCGCACCACCTTGCCCTGATGCTTGTCGAGTTCCTGCGAGGTCGGTCTCTGATTGTTCTCGCCTAGCGCGACGAATAGATGCCCATCATCATCGAACACCAGCCGCGAACCGAAGTGGATACCGGTGGACAGCTTTGGCATCTGGCGGAAGATCACTTCGAAATTTTCCAACCGGGACAGATCGTCGCTCAGCCGTCCGCGGCCCACTGCGGTCCCGGCTTTACCCTGCTCGCCTTCCTCGGCATAGGTTAGGTAAACCAGACGATCCTCGTCGAAACCCGGCGACAGGCGCACATCGAGCAGACCGCCCTGGGCCTTCGCGTACACCTCCGGCACGCCGCTGAGCGGATCGGACTGACTGCCGTCCAGGCCAACCACACGCAAGCGACCGGGGCGCTCGGTCACCAGCATGCGCTCGCCGTCCGGCAGAAAGGCTAACCCCCAAGGGTTCTCCAGACCCGAAGCAATTTCCTTCACTGTCACCTGACCGGCCTCGCTGGCATAGCGCTGCGGCTCGGCAATGGCCTGGGACGAAGCGGCAATGGCGAAACCGCAGAGCGTGGTACAAATGGCATGGCGCAGCATGTTGGTCCTCCGGGTAGGCGGTTCAGTCGTGAAACCCACGTTTCGCGGCTTCATTGAAGACCAGACAGCGCGTTCGGTGGTTGCAAAAACGCTTCAAGAAATGACCGGGCATAAAAAACTGAACAAAATTTGATCAAATCTGTATAATGCCCGGTTCGACTGATTCAAGGACAAGTGATCCAATGGCCACGAAAACCACCAGCGCCAAGCGCAAACCCGAACCCGCCTCTGAAACCAGCCAGTCTCTTGCTGCTCAAATGGCCGCCTTTATCAAGGCAGGCGGTGAGGTCCAGTCCATCCCCAACGGCGTGAGTGGCCAGACCCAGGGCCCGTCCCGGCAGATCACCATCAGCAAGAAGTGATGGTCTGAAATCGAACCGCCTTCGGCGAGCCAGCGCAGTTATGGCTCGCCGCGTTCCACCCCCCTTCCCCGTCCCGAGCGCACCATGACCGACCCTGTACGCCTTGCCAAACGCCTCGCCGAACAACTCGGCTGTTCCCGGCGCGAAGCAGAGCTGTTTATCGAGGGTGGCTGGGTAACCGTTGACGGCGAACTGGTCGAAGCGCCTTTCCTCAAGGTGCGACCGGAACAACACATCGAGTTGCAGGCCGGTGCCACGGCGAAAGAAATTCCGCCAGTGACACTGCTGCTGCACAAGCCCGCCGACACAGTGATCGGCGTGGAGGTCGAAAGCACTCGCCGCGCTCTGCTGGCCAGCGACCACTGGAATGACGATCCCAGCCGAATCGAGCCGCTAAAGCGGCACCTGCTCCAGCAGAACCTGCTGCTGCCGCTGGACGATGATGCCAGCGGCCTGACCATCTTCAGCCAGCAGCGCGATGTGGTCCGCTTGCTGACCAGCACGCGTGACAAGCTGGAACAGGAATACGTCGTCGAAGTCAGCGGCGAAGCTGAAACGAACGGGCTGGCGCTGCTTGCCAAAGGTATCGGCCATCGCGGCAGAATACTGCCCAAGGCCAAAGTCAGCTGGCAGAGCGAAAACCGCCTGCGGCTGGTGGTCAAGGAACCCGCACCAGGCGAAGTCCGCATGCTCTGCGAAGCCATTGGCCTGCATGTAGTCGCTCTGAAGCGTATTCGCATTGGTCGCCTGTCGATGGCCAAGCTGCCGCTCAACCAGTGGCGTTTTCTGGGCGAGCACGAACGGTTCTGAACCCTAGCCAGCATCTCCCCTCGCCCCCGAGTGACGGAGTGTGCTTGCTTTACACGCTTCGCTGAATCAGTCTTGGCGGGCTCGTTGAGGCAATTCGCCACGACGGTTTTTCGCTACGACAGGATCGCGATGCAGAAATTGCTGCTCTTGCTGCTGACCGTGTTTCCACTGCACATTCTGGCCGCCGAGCCCGTCGCCGTCTGGGCCTATCAGCCATCTCCGCCTTTCGCCTCCGGGCACAGCCATGGGCTTTCCGAAGCGCTGGTACAGCTGCTCAACGAGCATCCGACCAATCACGGTCGTTACGACTTCCAGCTGACACAACTGCCACGCAAGCGTCTCGACGCACGGCTCGCCACCAATGAGCCCGGCATTCTGCTGTGGGCCACGCCGGAGTTCTTTCCCGAACGGCTGACGGCCCACGCCAGTTGGACTCGTCCGCTACTGTGCGATATTCAGGATTTTGTCTCTCGCAGCGATGCGCCAGTCGACTATGACGGGCCGCGCTCATTGCACGGCATGCGTTTGGGCGGGGTTCTCGGGCACCGCTATCGCGCCCTGGAGAACGACATCGAAAAGGACCTGATTCATCGCGAGGATGTGCACAGCGATCTGCAGAATCTGAACAAACTGCTCTCCGGGCGCCTAGATGTAGCGCTGATTCCCCGGTCGTCCCGGCTGTTCTACAGCCTGACGGAAGTACCTGATGAGCAGCTGTACGTTTCGCCAATCCCGCTGTATGCATTCGATCGCCATGTGCTCATGACAGCCAGTCTGAACGCGGACACCACTCAGTTCGTGCAGCAGCTCATTGCCGACCTGCCGCACAGTGCGCGCTGGCAGACCCTGCTCAGGCGCTACGGCCTGCAGCCAATGAATGCGCCCTGCTCCTATTTTTGAGCGAACGTAAGCGCCTATAGCGGATCGAAGCTGGCACGGCCCATACTGGCTAAAAAGAAACGGAGAATGAGTCAGCCATGAAAAAGGCACTGCTGTTCGGCCTGCTGTTGACCCTTGGCGGCTGCGCCAGCCAATCCTGCGATCGCCTCTGGAACGACGACTGTCGTGCCGAACGTCTGCTGTATCAGAACGACTTGATGCAGGCGAAAATTCTCATATCTATCGCCGATGAAGATAGCTATGAGCTGGCCCAGGCTCTGCTTGATCGCAGCGCGAAACTGGATCGGCGCGGCGAGACCGAGTTCTATCAGGCATTGCTGCTGATTCGGCAAGGACCGGAGCCTTCGGAGGTGCTGCAGCTGTTGGAGAAGGCCAAGAGCAAAGGCCATCCACATGCGGTGGCGCTGCTCTACAAGATTTACCAGGAGCCCTATCTGCTGGACGTAGCCGATCCAGCCAAAGCCGATCGCTACAAACAGGCCTACGGTGAGCTGGACGTGGCGCGTAGCGGATATCCCTCATTCGACAAATCGCTGGAACTGGTGAACCAGCTGGTCGCACCGCCTCCGCCATCGGTGCCCTATCAAGCGCCTTGCCCGCAGCACTGCCTGGAGCAGTCACGCTAGCTACGGGCTCAGGCTTGTGTGACGGTCAGGGCGCAGGGGTTTGTGAAATACGCGGTTCCTCCTTGCCCTCTAGCACTGCGCGAGCCTCTTCTTCGGTGGCGTAGGGACCGCCGACGACGGTGCCATTCAACTCCACCACCCAACACACGGCCCAGGTCGGGCGCCAGGCCTTGGGCACGTCGTCGCCGCTGAGATGTTTGACTTGAGAGGTCATGGCATTTCTCCATTGCTGCTGGGATAGGACTACCACCTCGCTTCCGCGATGCTGGCGCATTTAATGGAGACCACACGCCGGGCGCCTTTACTCGCCTGCACCGACGAAACATTCCCTGGGGCGAACCCCTGGCGCCGCCACTGCTCTACAGAAAAGCGCCGTACCGGGAGGAAAGAGACGATGCGCCCTACCACCAGCCTGCTTCTGCTGACCCTGTTCGCCACGCTGTTGTTGGCCGGCTGCAGCCGCGTTACGTTGGTCTATCGCAATATCGACATGCTGGTGCCCTGGACACTCAACGATTATCTGGACCTTGATCGCGGTCAGCAGCGCGAGCTACGCGAACGGCTGCGTGAACACCTGGCCTGGCATTGCAGCACGCAGCTGCCGGAGCTTCTCGCCAGCGTCGAGCAGCTTGAGCGCGATAGCGCTGACGGCGAGCTCGATCACAGCGACCTTGAGCCACACTACCGCGCCGTTCGGGAAGCCATGCATGCCGTTGCCGTGGAAATCACCCCGACCGCCAGCAACGTTCTCCGTGCGCTGAATGACAAACAAGTCGTTGAGTTGCGCAAAGGGCTGGAGGAAAACCGACGCGAACACCGGGAAAAGTACCTGACGCCGCCACTTGACCAGCAGATTCGTGAACGCGCCGAGCGCATGCAGGAGCGCTTGCAGTACTGGTTTGGGCAGCTCAATGCAGAGCAGCGCCAGCGCGTGCTGGTCTGGGCGCATGCCCTGCGCGAACAGAACAGCCGCTGGCTGGAGAATCGCGAGCGTTGGCAGACGATGTTGCTTGCTGCTGTCGAAGAACGTCACAACGACGATTTCGATACCCGCATCGCGCAACTCCTGCAGGAACGCGAGGCGCTGATGAACGAAAGCGATCGGGCCACGTTGCAGCGTGCCGAGCAGGCCGGCCTGGAATTGGTGGCTGACCTCTACGCCCTCGCCGACGATGGGCAGCGCAAGCACCTCACTGGGCGCCTGGCGCAATTGCGGACCGACTTCGGCAACCTGAAATGCCTGGCGCCTGCTGCTTAAGCAGAACCTTTGCTGCTCAGCGTCCTGTTGCCGTCAGTAACCGCCGTGCCTCGCGCTGACCGTGTTCATCGAACTCCGTCAGCCATTGCAGCTTGCCCGCCACCAGCACAGCCACCGGCATGCCGTCGCGGAAAAGCACTCTATTGGCCGCCAACGCCGGCACCTTGACGCCCGGCAACAAAGTGCCCAACTGGTTCAGCGGATCGACCGCCGATACCGCCAGCAGCTCGCCGGACGCTGGCCGTTTGCGCACCTCGCGCAGCAATCCGAGCGCCTCCGGCAGCGCGAACTGCTCACCCGCCACGGCTGAGACGAAGCGTCCGCCACGGATCTCGCCGCGAGCTTCCAGCCGGTGATAGACCCGTAAGAGTTCGCGCCAGGGCGGCAACCAGTCAGCTTCACGCGCCAGCAAGCGCCAGAACACTACCCCGTAGCGCCGCAGCAGCACCCTGGCGATGTGTTCCAGCGCCTCAGGATCGAACGTTGCCCGCGCCTTAACCTTCTCGTCACCGGCCCCTGACTTGCGCACCAACGCCCAACGCCCGGCATCTTCCATGCCACCAATGAAGGCGCCGCCACGTGTCCGGCGGGCCGCTCGCGAGCGCTTGCTGGCGGGTGCCAACAGGCTGCGCAGACCGGCAAAGCTGTCCGCATTCACCAGCCCCACCGCGACCAGCTCGCCAAGGGCGTCTTCCAGCTCGCTGCGCAGCAGGTGCGCGTCATGCTGCAGCTCATCGAAGAACAATGCGCCCTGGGTTTGCAGGCAATCGAAAACCCGTTGGGCCCGTGACGAAAGCTCTGGCGCCGGTGCATCGGCCGCCAGTGCTAGCCAGGCATTCAACCGCCGACGCGGCAGTAGAACGATCGGCGTGCCACGCACCGGGCCCGCGCTGGCCTTGAGGCGTCCGGCAAGCCGTGTCCAGACGATACGCCCGGAACGGCAGAGTTCGTCCAGACAGGTGCCGCCATAGTCCTTGAGCCGCGTCGGCAGCAGATCCGCTTCCCAAGCCGCGGCGGCAGCCTGGAAACCTTCCAGCTGCTCGACGACCGTGACCAGCGCCTCGCGGCCCTGCATGCGCGTGGCGCCGGAAAGATGCTGCCAGTCACCGAGAAAGCGCATGAAATCGGTGCGTTCGACAGGTTCGATCTCCCTGCGCAATCGCTTGACCGTGTAGCGATGAATACGCGCCAGTAGGTGTCGCTCGCACCACTCATCTTCGATCGCGCCAGCGGTAAAACGACCGCGCAGCACGTAGCCTTGGCTTTCCAGGCGGGTCAGCGCCATCGCGACGACAGAGGCAGGCAAGGCTAACGGCCGTGCGATCAACGCAACCGGCATCGGTCCGAAGCCGCTCAGGCGGGCTCGAATCAAATCCACCAGCGCCTCATCTTCCGTGATCGGCTGGTCGTATCCGGCGGGTGCCTGCAGGTGCGGCTCGAACGGTGCCTGCGGATAGACCGCGCGTAGCAGCATTAGCCGCTCGAGCGGAAGCCAAAGGGCGCGATCATGGGCCACCTGCATGCGCGTCGCGCGCCTGCCGTGCGCAAGCTCGGCCAGCCATTGCAGCCAATGCGGCCGAGCGGCAGCCTCGGACTCGGCGATGCAGCCCATTGCCGTCAGCGCTTCGTGCAGTTCGTCAGCATTGCGCGCCTCGGGCCAAGCCTCTTCGCGCACCGCAGCGATGGCCTCAGGATCCAGCGCGCCCAAGTCGTCGCTCGATTCAGGATCGCTCCAGCGCCGCGCGAGTACCGCCTGAGTGCGTCTTTCTTCCAGCGGTGCATCGTCGAGAAAGGCATAGGGACGTGCGCCAAGAATCTCCATGGCCAGCGGCGATGGTGCAGGTAGATCCCGTGCCAGCAGCTCCACCTCGCCACCCTCCATGCGGCGCAACAGTGCCAGCCAGCCTTCGCTGTCCATGGCCTCATGCAGGCAGTCATCAAGGGTCTGCCGCACCAGCGGATGGTCGGGAATCTCTCGCTCGCCGACGATGTTTTCCAGGCACGCCACTTGGTCAGGAAACACCGTCGCCAGCAGGTCGTCGCTCTTCATACGTTGCAGCTGAGGAGCGACCTTGCGCCCGCCAGCCATGCGCGGCAAAGCCAGAGCCGTAGTCGCAATCCAGCGCCAGCGCACGCCGAACAGCGGAGCGTCCAGCAGCGCCTGGATCAGCACCTGCTCGGCGCTGGCCGAGTGCAGGTAGCGCCACACCTCGGCCAGCGGGAAGCTGTGGCTGGTAGAAAGCGAGAGGATGATGGCGTCTTCCGTGGCAGCTGCCTGCAGCTCGAAGTTGAAGGTGCGACAGAACCGCTTGCGCAGCGCCAGCCCCCAGGCGCGGTTAATGCGGCTGCCGTACGGCGAATGAATGACCAGTTGGGTACCACCGGACTCGTCGAAGAAGCGCTCCATGACCAGCCGCTGCTGAGTCGGCAAGGCGCCTAGTGCGGAGCGGGCACGCGCCAGGTATTCGACGATCTGTCGCGCGGCGGTTTCCGCCAGGCCAAGGGTGCCGGTAAGCCAATCGATCGCGGGCGATAGGTCCACTCTACCCACCGCCGCCCCCTCACCCCAGCCCTCTCCCCGGAGGGGAGAGGGCGCCTGGTCCGCCGCTGGGACAGGCAGGGAAGCTTGTTCATCACCCACGCGTGGGGCTTCGCCGCTTTGAGCAGCAGTCGCAACCCTTCCGGTGCCTGGCCCTTCATCATTCGTTCCAGCAGCCTCAGCCTGCTCCCTCTCCCCCTTGGGGAGAGGGTTGGGGCGCCCTGCGTAGGGGGAAGGAGCGCCCTCAGTCAACCGCCGATCAATCTCGTCACGCAACCGCGCTACGGCAAAGGACAGCTCGTCGCTGCGCCCCGGCGCCTCGCCCAGCCAGAACGGGATGCTCGGCGGCATGCCCTGGGCGTCCTCGACACGCACCCGCCCAGATTCAATTTTGAGGATGCGATACGACGTGTTGCCTAGCTGGAACACATCGCCGGTCAGGCTCTCCACGGCGAAGTCTTCGTTCACCGTGCCGATATTTAGCCCCTGCGGTTCCAGCAGCACCGCATAGTCGGCGTTGTCGGCAATGGTGCCGCCGGAGGTTAACGCGGTTAGTCGCCCGCCACGCCGACCACGCAGGCTGCGCGTCGCCAGGTCACGATGCAGGTAGGCACCGCGCGTTCCATGGCGCGTGGTGTAGCCGTCGGAGAGCATTCGCAGCAGCGACTGGAAAGTCGCCTCGTCGAGCGCGGCATAGGGCATCGCCCGGCGGAACAGTTGCAGCAACGCATCCTCGCCCCATTCGCGACAGGCCACCTCGGCGACAATCTGCTGCGCCAGTACGTCCAGCGGCGCCTGCGGGATCTTCAGGGTATCCAGTTCGCCCCGACGCACCGCGTCGAGCAGTGCAGCGCACTCGATCAGGTCATCGCGGGAGCTGGGAAACAGCCGCCCCTTGGAGACACCGGCGACCTGATGCCCGGCCCGCCCGACCCGCTGCAAGAAGGCCGAGATCGAGCGCGGCGAGCCCAGCTGACAGACCAACTCGACATCACCGATGTCGATACCCAGCTCCAGCGAGGCCGTCGCGACCAGTACCCGCAGATCGCCCCGCTTGAGCTTCTGCTCGGCGCTTAGCCGCTGTTCGCGGGCCAGGCTGCCGTGGTGCGCAGCCACCACCGCGGCGCCCAGCCGTTCGGCCAGATACCGCGTGGTGCGCTCGGCCATGCGCCGCGTGTTGACGAACACCAGCGTGGTGCGATGCTCGCTGGCCAACGCCGCAAGGCGGTCATAGACCAGTGCCCAGGTATCGTTACTCATCACCGCTTCCAGCGGCACGGGCGGCACTTCCAGCGCCAGATCGCGAGCGCGACCATGACCGATATCGACTATTTCGCACGGTCGCCCGACGCCGACCAGAAAGCGCGCCACAGCATCGATTGGTTTCTGCGTAGCCGACAAGCCGACGCGCACCAACGGCCTGCCACATAGCGCTTCCAGTCGTTCCAGCGACAGCGCCAGATGACTGCCGCGCTTGTTGCCGGCGATGGCGTGAATCTCATCGACGATGACGCTCTGCACATCAGCGAGCATTTCGCGGCCGGATGCCGAGCCGAGCAACACATACAGCGATTCCGGCGTGGTGACCAGGATGTGCGGCACCCGTTTGCGCATGGCATTGCGCTCGGCCTGCGGTGTGTCGCCGGTGCGCACCGCGGTGCGGATTTCCAGCGGCGCCAGCCCGAGCCGCGCCAGCTCCGCGGTAATTCCGGCGAGCGGCGCTTCGAGGTTGATATGAATGTCGTTGGACAGCGCCTTAAGCGGTGACACATAGAGCACCCGCGTGGCATCAGCCAGCCCGCCCTCTGCAACACCCTGCTGCACCAACGCATCGAGGGCGGCAAGAAAGGCCGTCAACGTCTTGCCCGAGCCCGTCGGCGCGGCGACCAATGTCGAATGTCCTGCACGGATCAGCGGCCAGGCAGCTGCCTGCGCCGGTGTCGGTGCAGGAAAGCTGCGAGAAAACCAGCCCGCCACAGCGGGATGGAAACAGCTCAGAGGATCGGGATAAGAGGCGGTCATGCCGATGAATATGGTGCTGGGCTCGCCTTTGTACAAGCGACAGCCGGTCGGCGACGGGGAAACGGCTGCCGGATATGGCGGTCAACTTCAGACATCTGCAACGAAACGGAGATAAACATGACCACTACCCCGCTCAGTCTGGACAACGCCATGCAACTGGCTTCGGAAGCTTTTCTGCCCTGCGGTTGCGTGACCAGCGCCAACACCGAAGATGACAGCTTCGGCTTCACCGTGATGAACGGGGCAGGCGAAGAACTTGCCCGAGTGCCGCAAGTGCGTGACTACGCCGACCCGCTGCGCATGGCGCAGGTAATCGAGCAGACCCGTCAGGAGTTACTCGACAAAGGTTGCGCTCTGGAGCCCTGGAGCATGCCGTTCATTACCGACGACAGTTCTATCCCGGAAACCACTCCAAACTACTGAGGACTGAGATGAGCGGCCCTGTGCTGTTGATCACCGGCGCCTCCTCCGGCATCGGTGCGGCCACCGCCCGCATGGCGGCGGCCGCCGGTTATAGGTTGGCGCTCGCCGCCCGCTCCGAAGACAAGCTGCAGCATCTGGTTGACGAGATCGGGCCGCAACGTGCCCTCGCCATTCGCTGTGACGTGACCGATTACGCCGCACAGCAGGCCATGGTGCAGCGAGTGCTGGGTCACTATGGCCAGCTCAATGCCGTCTATGCCAACGCTGGTATCCCCGGCAGCGAAGGCGGCTTTAGCGGCGCCGATCCCGAGGTATGGAAAGCCATGCTGCTGACCAATGTCTACGGCGTCGGTCTGACCTTGCGTTGTACCCTGGGCGCGCTCAAGGCCAGCCGTGGGCACCTGCTGCTCACCGGTTCGGCCGCCGGGCGCTTCGTCATTCCCGGGTCGATGTACAGCGCCAGCAAATGGGCGGTGACCGGCATGGGGTTGAGCGTGCGAGAGGAGCTGCGCGGGACCGGCGTGAGGGTCACACTGATCGAGCCGGGCATGGTCGACACGCCGCTGTTCGACGAGCCGCCAGCCTATGCCCTGCAACCGGAAGACATCGGCCGCGCGGTGGTCTATGCGCTGTCACAACCGGCGCACGTGGACGTCAATGAAATCCTGATCCGCCCGACGCCGCCTCTCCAGGACAAGCAGTGAGCGTGGCGCGGCGCTCAGAACACTGCTCAATTGCAGCATCCCACGCCGACCGTAGGGTGGACTTCAGCACGCCGCATGTCGCCTGACTTGGCAGTTTGGTGGGTTAAATCCCACCTACGAAACTGAAGCAAAACTCGCTCCGGTCCAGCATTGCGGGAGGAGCGTAAGCGGCGCTCAGCGCGTTTCGCTGCGCTGCCGCTGTTTTTGCATGCGTCCCGATTCGTTGATCTCGGCCTTGCCAGCGGTATTACCGTGGCGGTGCTCGCCGGCGCCGCGCACCCGCTGCAGCTGAATCACTTCACCTTTCTCCCAGGCATTGGCAGATGGATCGACATTGGGCTGCGGAATCGACTCACGGCTGCGACGGATCGCCTGGGTATCCACCCCGATGCGGTCGTCACGGGCCTTTTCCAGTACCGGATCCAGCTGCCCGTCCGCGGTAAAGCCCATCATCAGCGCCGGGATACCGTAGGGCAGGTCCTTGTCGCGGTCGGTATGCCAGGTGTGCCAGGTCTTGCCGTATGTGCTGACCACCTGCTCCATCAGCCGCTTTTCCGCCACTTGCGGCAGGCCGGGCGCAACCAGCGCGCCGGACTTCACCTCGTAATCATGGCTGTGCCAGAGCTTCTTCTCATCCTCGGGCAACTTTTCGAACAGGCGGGCACTGATGATGTATTCGACGCCCATGAGCTTGGCATCGCTGCCATTGCCGTCGTAGATCAGCGCCTGCATCACGTCCTCATTCACGCGAGTGACGTAATGGTGCGCCTCCATCTGTCCGTTCATGTCGCCGTTGTAGAAGTGAAAGCCGTTGAGATAGGCGCTCACCGCATCCAGTGGCGCCTTGCCCTGCAGCAGCTTGGCCCCAGCCTCCAACGTGCGAGTCTCTGCGCTTTTCGGTGCCCCGGCAGCATCGGTGTAAGACGCCGTGTTGTGTTGCCCGCAGGCAACCAACAGCGCCGCGGAACCCAGGATGACTAACTTTCGCATGGCTTGCTCTCCTGCTTTGCTTCTACAAGGAGTGACTTGGCCGAGGTCGAGTTCAGGCCAGTCGGCAGAAACTTTTACCCGACGCACCGGGTCGCTATGGGAGGCCGTTTCGGTCGTCAAACCGTAGGGGGAGAGCCAATGGGCAACCTGGCAGAGCAGCCAAATCCGCATCCAGCGCTGGCCGAGCTCGACCTGTTGTTGCAGCGCTACCAACAGGTGCGCGCTACCAGCGAGGCGATCTGTACGCCGCTACAGGTCGAGGACTACGTCATACAGAGCACACCGGAGGTCAGCCCGCCGAAATGGCACCTGGCCCATGTCAGCTGGTTCTTCGAGACCTTTCTGCTGTTGCCCTATCTGCCCAGCTATCGACGGCTGAGCGACGCTTACGACTACCTGTTCAACTCCTATTACCAGACCCATGGCCTGCCGTTTCCGCGGGCGCGCCGCGGTGTGCTGTCACGCCCGGGCGTGGAAGATATCTATCGCTACCGCCGGCACGTCGATCAGGCCATGGGCGAGCTGCTGAGCAGCCCGCCTCGTGAGCAGGCTGCCGAGATCGTCCGTCGCGTCGGATTGGGCCTTCAGCATGAGCAGCAACACCAGGAACTGCTGCTGATGGACATCAAACACATCCTGGCGCAGAACCCGCTGCATCCGGTCTATCGCCACGACCTCGCCAAGCCGCTACCGACCGCGCCGGAGCGGGCCCGCTGGCATGAGTTTGCCGGCGGCGTGCAGCACATTGGACATGCCGGCAGCGATTTCGCCTTCGACTGCGAAACCCCGCGGCACCGTCAGTTCGTCGAGGATTTTCAGCTTGCCGAACGGCCGGTGACCAACCGCGAATACCTGTCGTTCATCACCGACGGTGGTTACGCCCGTCCGGAGCTGTGGCTGTCGGATGGTTGGGATCTGATCCAGCAGGCCGGCTGGAACTCGCCGCTGTATTGGCTGCACGAAGAAACCAGCTGGCACGAAATGACCCTTGGCGGCCTGCTCCCACTGGACCTGGAAGCGCCGGTCTGCCACATCAGCTATTACGAGGCCGATGCCTACGCCCGCTGGGCCGGTGCAAGACTGCCGAGCGAAGCCGAATGGGAAGTCGCCGCCGCCGACCAACCGCTGCGCGGCAACTTCCTCGAAAGCGACTACCTGCAACCGGTCGCCGCCCTGCTGGGTCACGACGGGCCCCGGCAACTGTTCGGAGACGTCTGGGAGTGGACGGCGAGCGCCTACCTGCCCTACCCGGGCTTCCGCCCGCTGGACGGCAGCCTTGGCGAATACAACGGCAAATTCATGTCCGGCCAGATGGTGTTGCGTGGTGGCTGCTGCGCCACACCGGAATCCCACGTGCGGGTCACCTACCGCAACTTTTTTCAGCCGGCGATGCGCTGGCAGTTCGCCGGGCTGCGCCTGGCCAGAGGGCTTTGAATATGGCGCTGGCTATTCATTTTCACGATCAGCTGCAACAGCCGCACGATGCCTCACTGCGCGACGAAACCCTTGCCGGGTTCGCCGCAAGCCCGAAATGGGCATCTCCGAAATTTTTCTACGATCGGCGTGGCTCCGAGCTGTTCGAACAGATCTGCCGCCAGCCGGAGTACTACATCACCCGCACCGAGGAGCAGATCCTCGCCGAGGCGGCGAACGACATCCTCGACATCGCCGGCCCCAACAGCGATCTGATCGAGCTGGGTAGCGGTGCCAGCCGCAAGGTGCGCCTGCTGCTCGAGGCGCTGCACCCGACCAGCTACCTGGGCATCGACATCTCCGAGGACTTCCTGCTCAGCAGCACCCAGCGTCTGGCCGCCGATTATCCCTGGCTGGAGGTGCATGCTGCCTGCACCGACTTCTCCCACGAGCTGAACCTGCCGGATGATTTTTCCAGCGAGCATCCACTGATGTTCTTTCCCGGCTCCAGCATTGGCAACTTCACCCCAAGCGAGGCGGCGGCTTTTCTCCAGCGCCTGCACGATGTGCTGCCAGCCGGCGGCGGGCTGGTGATCGGCGTCGACCTGGTCAAGGATCGTGCTGTGCTGGAAGCGGCCTACAACGACCGCGCCCATGTCACCGCCGCGTTCAACCTCAACCTGCTGCAGCGCATCCGCAACGAGCTGGACAGCGACATCGACCCGTCGCGTTTCTTCCATCACGCCTTCTTCAACGAGGCCGAATCACGCATCGAGATGCACCTGATCAGCCCAGCCGCGCAGGACGTGACCATCGAAGGCCGACGCTTCCACTTCGATGCAGGGGAAAGCCTGCACACGGAGAATTCCTACAAATACACGCTCGATTCCTTCGCCGCATTGGCGAACGCCTCCGGCTTCGACTGCCGTGGGCAGTGGACCGACCGGCGCGGATTGTTCAGCGTTAACTACCTCGAGCGACGTTGATCCATGCCAGCACGATCTTTCACCCTGTTTACCTTTGGCCTGGGGCTGTTCAGCGCCCTCGCCTCCCTCCCAGCAGCAGCAGCAGCTGAAGAGTCAATGCGCATCACCCAGCTCAAGCGCTGCGGCGACCTCTTTGCCGAAGATTCGCTGAGCTGGTGTCTGCATGCCAAAGGCCTGCCCCGTTCAGACGTGAAGCTGTATCTGGACGGCAAGCAGCTGAGCGCCGACAAGCTCCAACGCGACGGCAACCAGTTGCGCCTGACCGTCGCGCCGGATGCGGTACGCAGCGGGCCGCTGTGGCTTGAACACGACGGCAAGCGCAGCAACCCGGTCTGGCTCTCGGCCGGACGCAGCCAGGTACTCGCCGCCACGCCCGATGAAGTGGCGCGCAACATGGACGACCTGACTACCTATGTCGACCTGGTCAGCCTGATCATCGAGGAGGACCACGAGGGGCTGAAAAAAGCGCGGCAGCTGGCCGAGAAATACGGCGCCGAAGTAATCGGCGCCATACCGCCGCTGAATACCTACCAGCTGCGTCTGCCGGTCAAGAATCTGACCGAACGCGACGCCATGGTGCTGCGCCTGGGCAGCGAGGTAGGCGTGGATGCCGTGGTGATTGAGGAATCGGCCGCCGAGAACGACGAGCAGGAAGCCGGCAAGACCGCGGATCAGAAGCGCCCGCAGAACCGCGAATGGGCCGCCAATCGCTTCCTCGATGCAGTGGACTACTACCGCGAACGCATTTCCGCCGGCCAACGCGCCGGAGAAAAACAACCGGTGCGTATCGGCATCATCGAGCGCGCAGTGGATTTCGATGCACCGCATTTCGCCGAATACCTCCAGCCCTGCGATCCGCACAAGCAACGCACCTGCCTCTACGCCCGCGACGCCGACCGGCCGGACAACCACGGCAGCAGCGTGGCTGGCATCCTCGCCGCCCACGCCAGCGATGCGCGCGACCAGGGGTTTCTCAGCGCACTGGACGGCACCGGGCCGGGCTTCGAGGTGATCGTCGAGCGCAACTCGGACGCCGGCATCACCGCCAATGTCGCGGCCTCGGTGAATCTGGTGGAGGACGGCGCGCACATCCTCAACTGGAGCTGGGGCATTCACCGTATCGGCACGGTAGATGTAGACGGCGAACCGGTGGACTCGCTACTGCGCTCAGGCGTTGCCATGAGCGGGTACGAGGAGTTGCTGGAAGAATTCTTTCTCTGGCTGCGCCGCGAGCATCCTGACGTGCTGGTCATCAACTCCGCCGGCAACGGCTCGGCGCATACCGGGCGCGATGATTATCGGCTGCCCTCCTCGTTCATCACCGAGCAGCTGCTGGTAGTCGGCGGCCATGAGCGCAATGACAAGACAAAAGTTTCGATCGACCACCCCGACTATGTACGTAAGCGCAAGTCGTCAAATGTGGACATGCGAGTGGACATCACTGCCGCGGCCTGTACCCGTGCCGCCACGCTCGATCCCGAGCAACGCGGCGACGTGCATTGCGGCACATCCTATGCCACGCCACTGGTCGTCGGCGCAGTGGGCGCAATGCTTTCAGTCAACCCCGGCCTTGAGCCCGATCAGGTGCGTGAACTGTTGCGCCGTAGCGCCATGACCATCGGCCGGGATTCGGATTTCGAGCCGGCCGAGGCGGATGACCTTACCGCGCCGATCCTGCCGTCGGAGCGCGGCTATCGGCTGGATGACAACGACGTCGGCCGCTCCGCGCGGCTGGACATGCGCAAAGCGCTGGAACTGACCGTCAAGAGCCTGGAGAACACACGCTAGGTTGCGTCACTCCATATCGCCGCACAGCTCGGCCGCGCGCAGCAGCGCGGCAGTCAGCGAGTGGCGTTCCCACTGCGGCAATGCGGCGAAACGCGCGCGGAATTCCGGCGCTAGCAACGCTGGCGCCTCCTGCAGCAGTTCCCGGCCGCTGGCACTGAGCAGCAGCCACTGGCGGCGGCGATCCTGGTCATCGCGCTGGCGCTGCAACAGCCCGCGCTCTTCAAGGCGATCGAGCTGGCCGGATAGCGTCGCGGCGGTGAGGCTTACCCGCCGGCTCAAGGCACTGGCAGTCATCTGCCCGTCGCTGGCCAGCACCTGCAGGATCATCAGCTGTACCGGGCTCAGTCCGCCGTACCGCGCCAGTCGTTTGGCATGCACCTCGGCGTCCTGCTGCAGCCTGCGCATGGCCTGAAACAACGGCATTTCGAATGCTTCGAGCTGCGCACCATTGATTCCACCTGAAACTGTTTCTTCCGCCATATTAAAGCCTTTTAATAACATCTAACTTTGACATCAAAGCATTTTTTTGTTTTGGTGTAAAAAGCTGACTGACCTTCCACCTACCGGATTGCAGCCGCTTCGCTTGTCCGAAAAGCTGAACTTCGCGGGTGACGGGTCAGTCACACTCCCCAACGGCAAAACCGGTAAGGATCTTATGTGTGGCATAGCTGGAGAACTTCGTTTCGATAACCGCCCGGCCGATTTGGCTGCGGTTGAACGCATCACTCAACACCTGACTGCGCGCGGCCCCGACGCGTGCGGTTTCCATAGTCAGGGCCCTCTCGCTCTGGGTCATCGACGCCTGAAGATCATGGATCTGTGCGAGGCTTCCGGCCAGCCGATGATCGACTCGGCTCTTGGCCTGTCGATGGTCTTCAATGGCGCCATCTACAACTACCCCGAATTGCGCGCAGAGCTCGAAGGCCTGGGTTATCGCTTCTTCTCCGAAGGCGACACCGAAGTGCTGCTCAAGGGCTTCCACGCCTGGGGCGAGGCGCTACTACCGCGCCTGAACGGCATGTTCGCCTTCGCCATCTGGGAGCGCGATACCCAGCAGCTGTTCATCGCTCGCGACCGCCTCGGCGTCAAGCCGCTGTATCTGTCACGCACCGATCAGCGCCTGCGCTTCGCCTCGTCGCTGCCGGCACTGCTCAAGGGTGGTGATATTGCCGGCGTATTGAATCCGGTGGCGCTGAATCACTACATGAGCTTCCACGCCGTGGTTCCGGCGCCGGACACGTTGATCGCCGGGATCGAGAAGCTGCCGCCGGCAAGCTGGATGCGCGTCGACGCCAATGGTGCGACCACCACCCAGCGCTGGTGGGAATTGGAATTCGGCGCCCGTGAAGAGGAGCGCAACTACAGTTTCGAAGACTGGAAGCAGCGCACCCTGGACACCATGCGCGAGGCCGTGGCGATCCGTCAGCGTGCCGCGGTGGATGTCGGCGTGCTGCTCTCCGGTGGTGTCGACTCGAGCCTGCTGGTCGGTCTGCTGCGCGAAGCCGGCGTGGCCGACAACCTGCTGACCTTCTCCATCGGCTTCGAAGATGCCGGCGGCGAGCGCGGCGACGAGTTCAAGTACTCGGACCTGATCGCCAAGCACTACAACACGCGCCACCACCAGCTGCGCATCCAGGAAAAGGAAATCCTCGAACAGCTGCCGGCCGCCTTCCAGGCGATGAGCGAGCCGATGGTTAGCCATGACTGCATTGCCTTCTACCTGCTCTCGCGGGAAGTGGCCAAGCACTGCAAGGTAGTGCAGAGCGGCCAGGGTGCCGACGAGCTATTCGCCGGCTACCACTGGTATCCGCTGGTGGATGGCGCCGAGGACCCGGTGGCGGCCTACCTCGCCGCGTTCCGTGATCGCACGTACGAGGAATATGCCGAGACCGTGCAGCGGCAGTGGGTCCAAGGCGACTTCTCCGGCGACTTCGTCCGCCAGCACTTCGCCCAGCCTGGTGCGGATGCCGCTGTGGACAAGGCGCTGCGCATCGACAGCACCGTGATGCTGGTCGATGACCCGGTCAAGCGCGTGGACAACATGACCATGGCCTGGGGCCTGGAGGCGCGCACACCGTTCCTCGACTATCGCGTGGCCGAACTGTCGGCACGCATCCCGGCCAAGTTCAAGCTGCCGGAGGGCGGCAAATACGTGCTCAAGGAGGCCGCGCGCCAGGTGATTCCTGCCGAGGTAATCGACCGGCCGAAGGGCTACTTCCCTGTGCCGGGCCTCAAGCACTTGCAGGGTGCGACGCTGAACTGGGTTCGTGAGATGTTGCTCGACCCCAGCCAGGAACGTGGCCTCTACAACCCGCAGGCGCTGGAGAAACTGCTCGCCGATCCGGATGGCCAGCTGACTCCGCTGCGCGGTTCAAAACTCTGGCAGCTCGCGGCGGTCAACCTATGGTTGAGCGAACAGGGCCTTTAACGGTGGCCGATGCAGGCGCCAGGCCACGACGGCCCCAATAACCCGCTCACGAACGGCTGCGGTTGCCACGCGCCACCGGGGCGAACGCCTCGCTCCACCGCTCGCCGGTTCGTGACTTAGCATCAAGGAACGCACCATGCAGAAGTCCCAAGCCTACGGCCAGCGTCTGTTGCGCGGACAGGCTCCGACCTACCAACGGCTGCAGGCTCGCCTGGCAGAGGACGGTCAGGAAGAACCCTGCGGCCCGGTGATCCTGCATTGCGGCTGGGGCCGCATCCTGGTCGGTCACACCTACTCCGACCCAGCACAGCTCGCCACCGAATTACTCAACGAACAGGCCGGGGAGCGGGACATCGCACTGTACGTCGCAGCACCACACCAAGTGCTCTCCTACGCCCCGCAACAGCTATTCCTCGACCCTTCCGACACGCTGCGCATCTGGTTCACCGACTACCGTCCTTCGCAAAAGCGCTTCCGCGGTTTTTGCGTACGTCGTGCGCAGAACGAGGCGGACTGGCATGCCATCAACGGTCTGTACCAGTCCCGCGGCATGATGCCGGTCGATCCGGAGCGCTGCACGCCACGCGAACAGGGAGGGCCGGTGTATTGGCTGGCAGAAGATGAAACCTCCGGGCAAATCATTGGCAGCGTCATGGGCATTGATCACCATCGCGCGTTCAATGATCCGGAGAACGGTTCGAGCCTCTGGTGCCTGGCCGTTTCGCCGAGCTGCCCGCGGCCGGGCGTCGGCGAGGCGCTGGTTCGCCACCTGATCGAACATTACATGGGCCGCGGATTGGCCTATCTGGACCTGTCGGTGCTTCACGACAACCAGCAGGCCAAGGCGCTCTACGCCAAACTCGGTTTCCGCGATCTGCAGACCTTTACCGTAAAACGCAAGAACAGCTTCAACCAGCCGCTATTCCTTGGTCCGGGCCCTGAAGCGAAGCTAAATCCGTACGCCAAGATCATCGTCGACGAAGCGCGCCGCCGCGGCATCGAGATCGAAGTCAATGATGCCGAAGCCGGCCTGTTCACCCTGACCCAGGGTGGACGGCGGGTTCGCTGCCGGGAATCGCTGTCCGACTTGACCTCGGCTGTCAGCATGACGCTGTGCCAGGACAAACGCCTGACCCATCGCACCCTCTCCCATGCCGGCATCTGCCTGCCAGCGCAACAACTGGCTGCCGGCCCCAAGGAAAATGCCGCATTCCTTGCCGAGCACGCCAGCGTGGTGGTCAAACCGGTGGACGGCGAACAGGGCATGGGCGTTGCCGTGGACCTGCGCGACGCCGCCGAAATGGAAGATGCCATCCAGCGTGCCCAGCAGTACGACAGCCGAGTGCTGCTGGAGAGCTTCCATCCGGGGCTCGACCTGCGCATCGTGGTGATCGGCTTCGAAGTGGTCGCTGCTGCAATACGCCGGCCGGCGGAAGTCATTGGTGATGGCCGCACCAGCATCGGCTCGCTGATCGAGAAGCAGAGCCGTCGTCGCCAGGCCGCGACCGGGGGCGAAAGCTCCATTCCACTGGATGAGGAAACCCAGCGCTGCCTGCGCGATGCCGGTTTCGATTTCGACAGCGTCCTGCCCGACGGCCAGCGCCTGGCCGTACGCCGCACCGCCAATCTGCATACCGGCGGCACGCTGGAAGATGTGACCGCGCAGTTGCATTCCGATCTGATCGACGCGGCAGTACGTGCCGCCCGGGCGCTGGATATTCCGGTGGTCGGCCTGGATCTGCTGGTGCCGGCGCCGGATCAACCGGAGTACGTCTTCATCGAAGCCAACGAGCGCGTCGGCCTGGCCAATCACCAGCCGCAACCGACGGCGGAACGCTTCATCGATCTGCTCTTCCCGCTCAGTACGGCTGGCTGAGCCTGACGCGGCCCGGTGCTGTCCGGGTCGCGGCGATCTGTCCGCTGCTATCGGCTGGTCCCATTCTCGACATTCACTCCATCCGGTGGCTGAACAAGCCGCCGTCAACGGGAGCTCCCATGACCGCAAAATTACCCGAACCCGATCTCAACTACATGCAACGCGTGTTGCTGGAGATGCTCGCCATTCCGAGCCCGACCGGCTTCACCGATACCATCGTGCGCTACGTTGCCGAGCGTCTTACCGAGCTGGGCATCCCCTACGAGTTGACTCGCCGCGGCACCATTCGCGCGACGCTCAAGGGCCGGCGTTATAGTCCGGACCGCGCCGTCGCAGCGCATCTGGATACCATCGGCGCCATCGTGCGGGAAGTTCACGATACCGGTCGCCTGGGGCTGGCCCCGGTAGGCTGCTGGTCGAGCCGTTTCGCCGAGGGCAGCCGTGTCAGCGTATTTACCGACACCGGGGTGATCCGCGGCAGCGTCCTGCCGCTGCTGGCATCGGGGCATGCATTCAATACCGCAGTAGATGAAGCTCCTGTCAGCTGGGATCACGTAGAGCTGCGCCTGGATGCCTACACCTACAGCCGCAACGAAACCTGCGCGCTGGGCGTGAACATCGGCGACTTCGTCGCTTTCGATCCAATGCCGGAGTTCACCGAGAGCGGCTACATCAGTGCCCGTCACCTGGATGACAAGGCTGGTGTTGCAGCCTTGCTCGCCGCCCTCAAGGCTATCGTCGAAAGTGGCCGCGAACCGCCCATCGATGTACATCCGCTGTTCACCATCACCGAGGAAACCGGTTCCGGCGCGGCAGGCGCGCTGCCTTGGGACGTCAGTGAGTTCGTCGGCATCGACATCGCCCCGGCCGCCAAGGGCCAGGCATCCAGTGAGCATGCCGTCACAGTGGCGATGCAGGATTCCGGCGGGCCATACGACTTCCACCTCTCGCGCCATCTGCTCAAGCTTGCCGGCGAGCACGAGATCCCGGTACGTCGTGACCTCTTCCGCTATTACCACAGCGACGCCCAGTCTGCCGTCGAGGCCGGACACGACATACGCACCGCGCTGGTGGCGTTCGGCTGCGATGCGACTCACGGCTACGAGCGTACCCACATCGACAGCCTCGCCGCCATGAGTCGCCTGCTATGCGGCTACATGCTCAGCCAGCCGGTCTTCGCCAGCGATTCGCAGCACTCCAAGGACTCTTTGGAGCGTTTCAGTCACCAACTGGAACATGACGCTCAAATGGAGAACGACACCCGCGTGCCGCCGGTCGATACCCTGATCGGCCGCCACGCCGATCCACAGGAACGCGGCAACTGAGCGGCTGGGTTACGTGACAAGTCGCCTGCTTCGTGCAGGCGAGGCTTGCCGCTGGGCACGTAACTCGGCAAAGTTAGCCCCCAACAAGGACGTGCGGCACTCTGAAGGCGCCATGTAGAGCCCGAAGGAATCGGTACCGTCACACCGCTCTACTAATAAGTATCGCCCTGGCTCAGGGGATGCACCCTTCCGGATTGGAACATGTTGCCGCGTTCATGCCTGGCTCTGCTGCTCTTTTGCCTGTCGCTTCAAGCATGGGCATTCACGCCCGTCGTGCTCGATTCGCTTGATACACGCCAGTCCCTCAGCAGCGGTACTCTCTATCTGGAAGACCCCGCCGGGGAGCTGAGTGCCGACGAAGTTTTCGCTCTACCCGCCGAGCGCATGCAGCCGGTCAGGGGTGGCCATGTCAATGAGGGCAAGAACAGTTCGACCTGGTGGCTGCGCGCCAGCCTGGTCAACCACTTCGGCTTGCACCTGGGCGGCTTCATCGAAATCAACTACCCGCTGCTCGACCATATCGAGCTGTTTTTGCAACATCCTGACGGCAGCATCACCCGGCAGTTGACCGGGGACAGATATCCCTTTGCGGATAGGCCGGTAAAGGTCAGCGATTTCTGGTTCCCGGTCGATCTGCCTCCGGGTGAAACCACAGTACTGTTGCGCATCAAGACCACCAGCACCCTCTACGTGCCGCTGTACTTCAGCACCTACAACGCCAGCGCAGCCCAACAGCAGGAACTGAGCGGCCTCAGCGGTGCCTTCTACGGCGTGCTGTTCGCCATGTTCTGCTACAACCTGTTTCTCTTCGCGTCACTGCGCGAGCCTGCGTATTTCTGGTACTTGGTCTACACCCTCAATGTCGGCTTGTTCGCTCTCTCCTTCGATGGGCTGCTGGTCAAATGGCTGGCCGACGACGGTGGGCTGGTCGCGCTGGGCATCTACGCACTGATGTTCAGCCACTGCCTGATCGCCATTCAGTTCAGTCGGCACTTCCTGCACACCCGCGAACTCTTTCCGCGGCTCGATCTGGTGTTGCGCTGCACGCTGCTGATCGCCCTCGGCAGCATGATTTCCGGTTTACTGCTGGACGTTCAGACTTGGAGCATTCTGGCCAGTGTTACGGTGATCGTAGCTTCGGTCGGACTGCTGTTGACCGGTGCCTTCGTCTGGCGCCGTGGCGTGCGTTATGGCGTTTACTACACGATGGCCTGGGGCGTGCTGCTGGCGTCCTTCATCCTCGTTACCGCCGGTTCGCTGGGCTTTGAATTGTTCGGCCTGTACGGCGCGGCGGTGGTCAAGGCCAGTGTCGCCTTCGAGTTGATCACTCTGTCCATCGGGCTGGCCGACCGCATAAACCTGCTCAAAGAAGAGGGCTATCGCTCCCGCGAAGCCGCGGAGCGGGCCGCCAGCGAGAACGAGGCCAAGAGCCGCTTCCTGGCCAAGATGAGCCACGAGATCCGCACGCCATTGAATGGCGTACTCGGCATGCTGCAACTGCTGCGTGAAACCCCCCTCGACCGCAGCCAGCAGTTCTATCTGGATACCATCTCCAGCTCCGGCAACTCGCTGATGGCGGTGATCAACGACATCCTCGACTACGCCCGAATCGGCTCGGGCAAGCTCAGCCTCGAGGACATCGATTTCGATCTTGAAGTGCTCATTTCCGAAACCATCAGACTGTTCACCGCGCAGGCGCTGGAAAAGCAGTTGAGCCTGCATGTGGGGCTGGAGCCTGGCGTGCCAAGACGCATCCGGGGAGATCCGACGCGGCTCAAGCAGATCATGATGAACCTGCTGAGCAATGCACTGAAGTTCACCGAGCATGGTCACGTGCTGCTCGAGGTGTCGTGCCGTCAGACCCAGGAAGACTCCCGGCGCCTGGTGTTCTGCGTCAGCGACAGCGGTATTGGCATGCGTCAGGAAGTGCTGGCGCAGCTGTTCGAATCATTCTCCCAGGGCGATTCGAGCACCACACGACGCTATGGTGGCAGCGGGCTCGGCCTGGCAATCAGCAAAGAGCTGGTGGAGATGATGAACGGCCATATCGAGGTGCAAAGTGCACCAGGCCGGGGCAGTCGTTTCTGCTTCGAAATCCCCCTGCAAGCCGCCGTCGATCTGGAAGACCCACTCGCCCAACTACTGGCGGGTCGTCCGGCATTGCTCGCTTCACAGGATCCCCAGGGCCTCGAAGCCTTGAGCCATCTGCTGCGGCGCTGGGGCATGCGCACCGAGCGCTGCCAGACCCCGGAACGTCTGCCGGACTACCTCACAGAGTTCACCGCGCCGCCGCTGCTGGTCCTGCTGGCGCCCTGGCCGGGCAGCCCGAGCCAATGGCTGGAGCGCCTGCGCCCGGAGCTGGAGGAGAACCAGCGGGTTCTCATGTTCTACTCGCCGATTCACGAGCCGCCGCCGCAGTCACCCGGGCTACGCCTGATCAGCCTCGCGCTGCCGTTGCAAAGTGCTCCCCTGCGTGAGGCATTGCAGACGCTCTACGAGCAGGAGCCGCAAGCACATGCCGAAGACGGCGATAACAGAACGGCGCATTCGCACAGCGAGCCCTGCATCCTCGTGGCCGAAGACAACCCGGTAAATCAGATGGTGGTACGTGGCCTGTTGAAGAAGCGCGGCTACGCCGTTCAACTCGCCGACAACGGGCGCCAGGCAGTAGATCTCTACCGGCGCGATCCCGGCGCCGTGCAGCTGATTCTGATGGACTGTGAAATGCCGGAGGTAGACGGTTTCGAAGCGAGTCGGCAGATCCGCAAGCTGGAGGCCGACCGACAGCTGCAAGCCGTACCCATCATTGCAGTAACTGCCCACGTACTGGCTGAGCACCGCCAGCGCGGACTGGACTCAGGAATGGACGAATTCATCGGTAAACCGCTGGAGAGCCAGCAACTGTATGCTTGTCTGGACAGCTACCTGCAGGGCGGCGCTACGTAGTTTGCCCGCCCCTGCTTTACCGAAGAAACCCCATGCTCATACCTTACGACCAGCTCGAACCGGACACACTGACCCGCCTCATCGAAGACTTCGTCACTCGCGAGGGCACCGACAATGGCGACGAAACGCCGCTTGAGACCCGGGTGGCACGGGTGCGACGGGCACTGGACAAGGGTGAGGCGGTGATCGTGTTCGACGCAGACAGCCAACAATGCCAGCTGGCACTCAAGCGTGACGTGCCGCGCCAATGGCTGGACTGAACACCATCTGCCACCCCGAAATCGGTTTTAGCCGAACAGGCCGCTCTCACGCTCCCAGGCGCAGCGCATGCGCAAGTCGCTCTGCTGCGGGCTGTGGCTACCCGCCTCGGTTTGCCAGCGAAAGGTGTGGGTGCCGTTCAGTTCCGTTTCCAGATGCACCACGGCGCTGGTCCAGTACAGCTCTTTGAGCAGTGCCTCGAAACGCTGCACCCACAGTGCCCATTCGTACTCGACGGCACGGTAACTGGCGCCGAAGTGGATTACCTGGGTCTGGTACAGGCCTAGCTCTTCGTTACGGCAGAAGGAAAACATCTCACGACCGATGAACGGCCAGGCCTCACCCTGCGGCAGCGCCTGAACGGCCGCGAGATTGCTCGCCCGGCGCTGGCGGCACTGCTCGGGGTCGGCGGAAGGCCAATCACGGATGCAGCCGTAAACGATGGATTCAGACTCCACTCGAAACTCCGGAACGCGGGATGGGACAGAACGGCGAGCTTTCTAGCACAGCGCAGCGGGCGGGTCACCCGCGGCTTGGGAAGTGGTGAAACAGGCCACAGCCCTGAGCGTTTTCAGCCGCCCACGTGCTTTGGCCGCAAGCGCATCGCCAGCAGCGACATGCACGCCGCCATGCCCGTCAGCACCAGGAACGGCACGCGGTAGTCACCCGCCAGATCACGCCCCAGGCCGGCCAGCACCGGCGTCAGGCAGGCAAGGCTGTAGCCGGTGCAGAGCATCATTGCGGTGAGGCGGCTGACGGCCAGCGGAGTACCGGCTTCGTACATTGGCGAGATCAGCGCCAGGGAAAAGGTGCCATTGAGCGCGACGCCGAGCAGCATGCATATCACCAGCGGCTGCCAGTTCGGGGCCAAGGCGATCAGCGCCAGGCATAGCGTCGCCAGCACCCCGCATGCCGCCATGATCCGGTGCCGGTTGCCCAGCCTCTGTGCCAGCCAGGGCATGGCGAAAGCGCTTGGCAGACCGATGAGCATGAAGCCGCTGAAGAATGCATTGCTCTGCAGCAGGCTGTAACCAACCTCGTGATAGCGCGCCACCAACCATGTCGCCAGCGCATAAAACAACCCGGCCTGCAGGGCGAAGTAGATGCTCAGCAGCCAAGCCCGCGGTTCCTTCCAGGGTAAGCCGGCGCGGCTCTCGCTGGCCGCTTCCGGCTGATTCGGCAGGCGCAACCATATCAGCAACGCCGCAAGAGCCGGCAATGCCCAGAGCGCCAGGCCTCGCGCCCAATCCTGGCCCATTGCCTCGGTGGCTGGTGCGGTCACGACCACGCCGAGCGTGCCCCCTACTGCCATGCTCAGCGAGTACCAGGCAGCGGTCTGGCCCATGCGCTCGAGGAAATAGCGTTTGATAAAGCCGGACAGCAACGGGCCAGCAATGGCAATGCCGGCACCGACCAGTCCGGCAGTGCCGATCAACAAAACTGCGTTATGGCCGAACAGCCGCAGCAGCAGCGCCAGGCAGATCAGACCAAGGCACAGCGCGATGCTGCGTTCCAGCCCGAACCGTACGGCCAGCCGCGGCGCCAGGGGCGCCAGCAGGCCCATCAGCAGAACCGGCAACGCCGTCGTCAGACTGATCAGCCCGCGGGAAAGCGACAGTTCTTCGGCGATGCGCTCGATCAGCGGAGCGAAGGAGGTAATGCCAGGGCGTAGGTTGATCGCAGCCAGGACCAGGGCCAGCATCAACAGCCCACGGGAGGGAAAATTCACAAGCGTTCCATAGGGTTACGGCGAAAAAAGCCTGACAGGCAACCCTACTCCCAGCCCTCTCCCGAGGCAACCGCAGCGGCTGCCGAAGCAGCCGGTCAATCTCAGAACGCTTTACTCTTGGCGCGCTTCTTCTCGGCCAGCGTGGCCATCTCGTCGTAGATCGCCTGAGGACTCTGCTGCTTGACCTTCCAGGCCATGCGGCCCTCGTCGTGCGGCAGGATCATGAACTCGCCCTTGGCGACTTGCTGGTGGATGTAGTCGGCGATGTCCGCCGCGGTTATCGGCGAAGACTCCAACAGCTTGCCGATCTGCGCCTTCACGTTCGGCGTCGGGCCACGGAAGGAATCGAGCAGGTTGGTCTGGAAGAACGACGGGCAGACCACGTGCACGCCAACCTCTGCTTGGCGCAGCTCGACCAGCAGGCTTTCCGACAGCGCCACCACACCAGCCTTGGCCACGTTGTAGTTGCTCATGCCAGGCGCCTGCATCAGAGCCGCCATCGAGGCGATGTTGATGATCTTGCCCTTGCTCTTCTGCACCAGCGGCAGGAAGGCTTTACAGCCCTTGACCACGCCCATCAGGTTGATCGCGATCTGCCAGTCCCAGTCCTCCAGCGACAGCTCGTCGAAGAAGCCGCCCGAAGCCACGCCGGCGTTGTTGACCACGATATCGATGCCGCCGAGCTTTTCCTCGCAGGCCTGGGCGAAGCCGATCAACTGGCTGTAGTCACGCACGTCGCAGCGCATGGTGAAACCGTCACCACCCACCTCACGAACCATTTTCAGGGTTTCCGCCAGGCCGCCTTCATTTACATCGGAAAGCGCCAGCCGCCAGCCGTCACGCGCCCAGCGCAGGGCAATCTCGCGACCTAGCCCGGAGCCGGCACCGGTAATCATCATGCGGTTGTGCATTGTTCTGCTGCCTTTTGTTGTTCGGGTAGTGGCAGAGAGTAGCGAATGCAGCGGCACGTACCGGCATCCATCAGATTGATGAATGCCCTTGGCAAACCCGCGGCGCATGGGGCTGACCGCAAGGTTCCGGGCAGGCACTATGGCGGCAGCATGGGCTTGTTGCAGCTTCGCGAACTGCTTGCGCCACCAACAAAAAGGCAGCCCTAGGGCTGCCCTTGTTCCTGCCTGTAATCAGGTCAGTGCGCAACGGCACCGGTAGCACCCAGGCCAGTCTGCGAACGGACGAACTGGGCGAAGAAGCGCTCACGCTCCTCGCCGGCACGCTTGGACTTGTCGGTGACCGAGAAGAACCAGATGCCGGCGAATGCCGCAGCCATCGAGAACAGCGCCGGGTACTTGTAGGGGAAGATCGCTTCGGCGAAGCCGAATACGTCGACCCACACGGTCGGGCTGATGATGGTCAGCAGCAACGCGGTGAACAGCCCCAGCGAGCCGCCGAACAGCGCACCACGGGTGCTCAGGCCCTTCCAGTACATGGAAAGGAACAGCACCGGGAAGTTGCAGCTGGCGGCGATGGAGAACGCCAGGCCTACCATGAAGGCGATGTTCTGCTTCTCGAAGATGATGCCGAGCAGAATCGCCACCACGCCCAGAGTCAGGGTGGTCAGCTTGGTCACGCGCATCTCGTCCTCTTCCCGCGCCTTGCCCTGCTTGATCACGCAGGCATAGAGGTCATGGGAAACCGCAGAGGCACCGGCCAGGGTCAGACCCGCCACAACGGCGAGAATGGTGGCGAAGGCGACTGCGGAGATGAAGCCGAGGAACAGGTTGCCGCCCACGGCGCTGGCCAGGTGGATAGCGACCATGTTGGTGCCGCCGACGATGGCGCCGGTCACGTCCTTGAAGTCCGGGTTGGTGCTGACCAGCAGGATCGCGCCGAAGCCGATGATGAAGGTCAGGATGTAGAAGTAGCCAATGAAGCCGGTGGCGTAGAACACACTCTTGCGCGCTTCCTTGGCATCGGACACGGTAAAGAAACGCATCAGGATGTGCGGCAAACCGGCCGTACCGAACATCAGCGCCAGACCGAGAGAGATTGCCGAAATCGGATCGGAAACCAGGCCGCCCGGGCTCATGATCTGCGCGCCCTTCTCGTGGATCTTCACCGCTTCGGCGAACAGGCTGCCGAAATCGAAGCCCACGCTCTTCATCACCATGATGGCCATGAAGCTCGCGCCAGACAGCAGCAGGACCGCCTTGATGATCTGCACCCAGGTGGTCGCCAGCATGCCGCCGAACAGCACGTACATGACCATCAGCACACCGACCAATACCACTGCCACGTAGTAGTCCAGGCCGAACAGCAGCTGGATCAACTTGCCGGCACCAACCATCTGCGCGATCAGGTAGAAGGCCACCACTATCAGCGAACCGAATGCCGAGAGCAGCCGAATCTGCGTCTGGCCAAGGCGATACGAGGCCACGTCGGAGAAGGTGAACTTGCCCAGGTTGCGCAGCCGCTCGGCCATCAGGAACAGGATGATCGGCCAGCCGACGAGAAAGCCGATGGAGTAGATCAGGCCGTCGTAGCCGCTGGTGTAGACCAGCGCAGAGATGCCGAGAAAAGACGCTGCCGACATGAAGTCACCGGCAATTGCGAGGCCGTTCTGAAAGCCGGTGATGCTGCCACCCGCCGTGTAGTAGTCAGCAGTGGAGGTGTTGCGCTTCGCCGCCCACTTGGTGATGCCCATGGTGAACGCGATAAACACCACGAACATGATGATGGCGGTGTAGTTGGTGGCCTGCTTCTCGACCTCGCCGGTAATGGCATCGGCGAGCAGCGCGGGCGAGACTGCCAACAGCAGGGCAGCCATCAGGAAACGCACGATTATCATTTCTGTGCCTCGTTGAGGATTTCCTGGTTGATGCGATCGAACTCGCCGTTGGCGCGCTGCACGTAGACACCGGTCAGGATGAAGGCCATGAAGATCACGCCAACGCCCACCGGGATTCCCCAGGTCGTGACGCTATTAGCCGAAAGCGGAATGCCCAGGATCTTCGGTTCGAAAGCGATCAGCAGGATGAATGCCAGGTAGGCGCCAAGCATTACGGCGGACAGCAGCCAAGCAAAACGGCCGCGCTTCGCCACCAGCTCCTGGAAACGCGGGTTGGCATAGATCTGCCGGTAAACGTCTTCATTGTTCATTGGAATTATCTCTTCACGGTCGCTGCCCCCCAGGCGGGAGCAGGGCGGCTACTGTAGGTCCGGGCAAAGCCAGCACCACCCGACTTTGGTCTGAAGGCAGTTCCCTGCAACTCCCGCCGTAGAGCCTCTAACCGCGAAGAATGCGGCTTCGCAACAATTCCAAACACAAATAGTGTGGCGCTATGTCGCACATGCGAAATGTTGATTTCAGACATTGGCGAGCCCCGTGCAGACTGCGAAAACCTGAGAACAGTTCTCGATCGCACAAGGAGGCATGCCATGCTCAAGACCGTGACGTTTACCCTGATGCACTTTTGCATCGCTTTTTCCGTCACCTACGCGTTGACCGGCAGCATCGCCGTGAGTGGGCTGCTCGCAGCGGTCGAACCACTGTGCAACTCGGTAGGTTTCTACTTCCACGAGAAGATCTGGCAGCGCTTCGAACGCCGTGATCGGCGTAATCAGCCAATCCCAGCACACGCATGGCTGCACCATCAGGCATGACACCCGCTCTGGCGTCTGCCTGAACATGACGGCTCGCCTGCATCTGGCGAGCCGTCGTCATTTCTACTTCTGGGCATGGATCGAATTTGGCGCAGCGCTGCCATAGTGATGTTGACTTGCACTGTGCAGCCAATGCATATCTGATTAGGACAGGTGGCACGAGATGCCCGCAGCCACCTCGCTGCAGGCCGCGAATGGCCTGTTAATGGAGAAGTACCATGCAGCTGTTGTTGCGCCTGACTGCACTGTTCGCCCTGGCCATCGCGCCAGTGCATGCGGCAGACCTTAGCGTCGAGGAGTATGGCTATCCTTTGGCCAACCCCTTCGCAGCCACGATTGCCGGAACACCGGCTGAGTTACGCGCCGAAGTTCCCAGCGACGACGATATCGACCAGGCGGACTACAGCCTGCGCCTGCGACCTGAGCGCGAATTCACCCTCCCGGACAACTTCTGGCCCGTTAAGCAACTGCGTTACAGGCTCGCGCGCCAAAGCGGCCCCGCGCCGCTGATCTTCATCATTTCCGGCACCGGCGCGCGCTATTCCGCCGGCAAGACAGAGGCACTCAAACGCCTGTTCTACGGCGCCGGTTACCACGTTGTGCAGCTATCCTCGCCAACTAGCTACGACTTCATGTCCGCCGCGTCGCGTTACGCAACGCCTGGGATCAGCAGCGACGATGCCAAGGATTTGTACAGGGTCATGCAGGCTATTCGGGCACAGCATTACAAATTGCCCGTCACCGAATACCACCTCACCGGCTACAGCCTCGGCGCCCTGAATGCAGCATTCGTCAGCCAATTGGACGAGACGCGACGCAGTTTCAACTTCAAGCGCGTGCTGCTCCTGAATCCGCCAGTCAATCTATACACATCGGTCAGCAACCTGGACAAGTTGGTACAGACGCGCGTCGAAGGCATCGACGACAACACCACCTTCTATGAAGTGGTGCTTGAGAAGCTCACCCGTTACTACCAGCAGAAGGGTTACATCGACCTCGACGAGGCGATGCTCTATGACTTTCAGCAATCACAGTTGAAACTCAGCGACGAGCAGTTGGCCATGTTGATCGGTTCGGTATTTCGCTTTTCCGCCGCGGATATCACCTTTACCTCCGACCTGATCAACCGCCGCGGGCTCATCACTCCACCGGACTATCCGATCAACCAGGGCACGCGCCTGGAACCCTTCTTCAAACGCGCCCTGCTATGCAGTTTCGACTGCTACATCACCGAGCAGGTAATTCCGATGTGGCGAGCACAATACGATGGCGGCAGCCTGGCCCAGCTGATCCAGCAGGTCAGCCTGTATGCGCTCGAGGATTATTTGCGCGAGAGCCCGAAAATTGCGGTGATGCATAACGCTGATGATCTGATACTGGGCGCTGGCGACATCGGCTTCCTGCGCCGCACCTTCGGCGAACGCCTTACCCTCTATCCACGTGGCGGCCACTGCGGCAACCTCAGTTACCGCGTCAACGCCCAACATATGCTGGAGTTTTTCCGTGGCTAAAGGAATGCTGCTGCCGTTGCTTCTGGCCAGTGGCCTGGCCTTTGCCGACACGCCGACCGTCGATGAAGATGGCTTTACCCATCCGCTGCGCAACCTGGAATTCAATCCTGGGCTGGATCAGCGCGAGTTCGAGCGTGCCACCTTTCAGGCACTGGACGTATACGACCCGTTCGAGTCGGTCAACCGTCGTATTTACCACTTCAATTACCGGCTCGATCAGTGGGTCATGTTGCCGGTGGTGCGCGGCTATCGCTATGTCACACCGCAACCAGTACGCACAGGTGTAAGCAACTTCTTCAGCAACCTGGGCGAGGTGCCCACGCTGTTCAACAGCCTCGCCCAGCTGAAAGGCCAGCGCGCCGCGAACGCCACTGCGCGCTTTCTGTTCAACACCATTCTCGGCGTGGGCGGCGTCTGGGACCCGGCTACTCGCATGGGGCTGGTACGGCAGAGCGAAGACTTCGGGCAGACGCTTGGTTACTGGGGCGTCCCCCAGGGGCCATACCTGATTTTGCCGGCGCTCGGCCCATCGAACCTACGCGATACCACAGGTCGCGTTGCCGATTTCGCCGTCGAGAGGCAAATCGACTTTCTGCAGTACTCCGAAACCACCGGCGGCGAGCTCAGCCTGACCGCGCTACGCGCAATCAATGCGCGCCATGTCACCAGCTTCCGTTATGGGCAGCTCAATTCGCCTTTCGAGTATGAAAAAGTCCGCTATGTCTACAGTCGGGCACGAGAGCTGCTAGTCGAGGAATAATCTAACTTACCGATTGTTTGTAGCAAAAATAAGCAACCATTGATCGAAACGGCGCGCCTATCCTTGGCTCATTCAACCAGGAGGCATCGATCATGTCGCAACGGGAAGTTCTATCCATCACCACCGGCCAGCCCACATCCGATGGCGCCGGTGTCAGCCTGACCCGCGTCTTCGGCGGCGCCGGACCGGAGCGCTTCGACCCATTCCTCATGCTCGACGAGTTCGGCTCGAACAATCCGGACGAGTACATCGCGGGCTTCCCGCCGCACCCACACCGGGGCTTCGAAACCATCACCTACATGCTCGAAGGGCACATGCGTCACGAGGATCACATGGGCAACGTTGGCTTGCTGGAAAGCGGCGGCGTGCAATGGATGACCGCTGCCCGCGGAGTCATCCACAGCGAGATGCCGGAGCAGCAGCAAGGCACCATGCGAGGCTTTCAGCTGTGGTTGAACCTACCCTCACATGCGAAGCTCGGCGACCCGGCTTATCGGGACTTTGCGCCGGCGGAAATACCGCAGTTGACGCTACCTGACGGCATGCAGGCCAAGGTCATCGCCGGAATCCTGAAGGTTGGCGAGGTCGAGCATCACGGCATCGTGCAACGCCCGGATACCGAACCCTACCTGTTCGACCTGCACCTTTTGGCCGGCAACACATTTTCGCCGCAGATCCCGGATGGCCATCGCCTGTTGCTCTATGTATACGAAGGCGCTCTGCATATAGGCGATCAGGAAGTGGGCAAAGGCCAGCTGGCTCGCTTGTCCGACCACGGCGACGTGCAGTTACGTAGCGAACTCGGTGCTCGCCTGATGCTATTGGCCGGCCGCCCTCTGAGCGAGCCTATCGTGCAATACGGCCCGTTCGTGATGAACAGTCGCGAGGAGATCGAGCAAGCGCTGCGGGATTTTCGCGATGGAAAGCTGGCCTGACAGGAGCAGATCGACTCGCGGCGCCGGCTTAGCCAGCGGAGCCTACCGACCGGCCGATTGCTTCCTGCGCTTCTTATAAAGGCCAGGCTCACCGACCGGACGGGTCTTGAAACGACGATGCGCCCAGAGGTATTGCTCCGGCAAAGCACTGACCGCCTCCTCAATCCACTGATTGATCCGCCGGCAATCGGCTTCTTCAGTCTCGCCGGGAAAGTCCTCAAGCGGCGGATGGATCACCAACCGATAGCCCGAGCCATCCGCCAGGCGCTCCTGAGTAAATGGCACGACTCTGGCCCTGCCCAACCGCGCAAACTTTGTCGTAGCGGTAACCGTAGCAGCCTGAATACCGAACAGCGGAACGAACAGGCTTTGCTTGCGCCCGTAATCCTGGTCCGGCGCATACCAGATGGCACGACCGGCGCGCAGCACCTTGAGCATCGCGCGCACGTCCTCGCGCTCAATGGCACTCGCGTCGCGGTTATGCCGCTCGCGCCCGCGGCGCTGGACAAAGTCGAACACCGGATTTTTGTGCTGGCGGTACATACCATCGATGGTATGGCGCTGACCGAGTAGCGCCGCGCCGATTTCCAGCGTAGTGAAATGCAGCGCCATCAGGATCACCCCCTGCCCCGCCGCCTGAGCCTGCTGCAGATGCTCGAGGCCCTCGATACGAGCCAAGCTCTGTAGTCGCACCTTTGGCCACCACCAACTCATCGCCATCTCGAAAAAGGCGATGCCGTTGGACGCAAAGTTCTCGTGCAGCAGTCGTTCGCGTTGCTCCTGACTGAGCTCCGGAAAACACAGTTCCAGGTTACGCCGTGCGATGTAGCGCCGCGAACCGGCAAAACGGAACATCAGCGCGCCAAGACCACGCCCCAGCTTCAGCAATAGCGGATAAGGCAACTGAACCAGCAGCCATAGCAATCCCAAGCCCAACCATAGCGGCCAGAAGCGCGGATGGAGGAAGTACGCACGAAACTGAGGACGATCCATGAATAGCTCGACAACCGATTGAGCGACGCATTCTAACGACAAAACCAGCATTGACCGAGTCTCACCATCCCGGTGATCACTCTGCGGGGTCGTGGTCGGGTTGCAGATGTAGGCACTCCCCGTTATAAGTCCTCGCCATTTACCGTAGCAGACAGACCATGAGCCAAGCCGACCTCACCGATCAGTCCCCAGCCTTCCAGCTCAAGGGCAGCATGCTCGCCGTCACCGTGCTAGAACTTGCCAGCAACGACATCGAGCGTCTCGACGAGCAACTTGCGGCCAAAGTCGAGCAGGCGCCGGACTTCTTCAACAACACGCCGCTCGTGCTGGCGTTGGACAAGCTGCCGGAGTCCGCCCGCGAGATTGATATCGCTGCGCTGGTCAGCCTCTGCCGCAAGCACCGCCTGCGCACGCTGGCACTGCGGGCTAGCGACCCCACACATCTCGAAGCGGCAGCAGTGCTCGACCTGCCGGTTCTGCCGCCCTCCGGCGCACGTGAACGCCAGGTCGATCTGAATTCGAAAATCCCGGCTAAACCCGCTGAACCTGTGTATCGCCCTACCCGAGTCGTTACCACGCCAATTCGCGGCGGCCAGCAGGTGTATGCGCAGGGTGGCGACCTGATCGTTCTCGCTCCCGTCAGTCCGGGTGCGGAACTTCTCGCCGATGGAAACATCCATGTGTACGGTCCGCTTCGCGGTCGCGCCCTCGCGGGCATCAAAGGCGACACCACGGCACGAATCTTCTGCCAGCAACTCGCAGCGGAAATGGTTTCCATCGCCGGCCAATACAAGGTCGCCGAGGACCTGCGACGCGATCCTCTCTGGGCTGAAGCGGTACAGATCAGCCTCTCTGGCGATGTGTTGAACATCACCCGCCTTTAACGGATACTGCCGCGAATTTTCAAGGACCAAACGGGCAATCCTGACGCTGAAATCAGCGGAAGGTCCCGATTTTTTAATTTTTAGGGTGAATCACCTTGGCCAAGATCATCGTAGTCACTTCCGGCAAAGGTGGCGTTGGTAAAACCACCACCAGCGCCGCCATCGGCACCGGTCTCGCTTTGCGCGGCCACAGGACCGTCATCGTCGACTTCGACGTCGGTCTGCGGAATCTCGACTTGATCATGGGCTGTGAGCGCCGAGTGGTTTATGACTTCGTCAACGTCATCAACGGCGATGCCACCCTCACCCAGGCTCTGATCAAGGACAAGCGTCTAGAGAACCTCTACGTGCTTGCTGCCAGCCAGACTCGCGACAAGGACGCCCTGACTCAGGAGGGCGTCGGCAAGGTCATCGACGAATTGGGCAAGAACTTCGAATACGTCATCTGCGATTCTCCTGCTGGTATCGAGAAGGGCGCGCACCTGGCCATGTATTTCGCCGACGAAGCCATCGTGGTGACCAACCCCGAGGTTTCTTCGGTACGCGACTCCGACCGCATGCTCGGCCTGCTGGCCAGCAAGTCCCGCCGTGCCGAGAGCGGCGAGGAGCCCATCAGGGAGCATCTGCTGCTGACCCGCTACAACCCCGAGCGCGTTACCAAGGGTGAAATGCTCGGCGTCGAGGACGTCGAGGAGATCCTTTCCATCCGCCTGCTTGGCGTGATCCCCGAGTCGCAGGCTGTACTCAAGGCCTCCAACCAAGGTATCCCGGTGATCCTCGATGACCAGAGCGATGCTGGCCAGGCCTATAGCGATGCCGTGGACCGTCTGCTCGGCAAGGAAGTGGTACACCGCTTCCTCGACGTGAAGAAGCCTGGCTTCCTGCAACGACTTTTCGGAGGCCGCGAATGAACCTCTTCGACTTCTTCCGTGAACGCAAGAAGAAGGAATCCCCAGCTGCGATCGCCAAAGAGCGTCTGCAGATCATCGTCGCCCATGAGCGCGGCCAGCGCACCGAGCCGGATTACCTGCCGGCCCTGCAGAAAGAGCTGGTCGAGGTGATTCGCAAGTACGTCAACATCGACAGTGATCAGGTCCAGGTTGCACTTGAGGATCAGGGCAGCTGCTCGATTCTCGAACTGAACATCACCCTGCCGGATCGCTGAGCGGCACCGGCGTACAGAAACGGCGGCCCACGGGTCGCCGTCTTCGTTTGTGGAAAATTGAATGCCTCTTAGCGCTATCGAGATCGTCCATCAGGACCCCGCCCTGCTGGTGATCAATAAGCCAACGTTGCTGCTCTCCGTGCCTGGCCGCGCTGAAGACAACCGCGATTGTCTGGTGACCCGCCTGCAGGAAAACGGCTATCCCGAAGCGCGCATCGTGCATCGCCTGGACTGGGAAACCTCCGGGCTGATCGTGCTCGCCCGCGATGCAGACACACATCGCGAACTGTCCCGCCAGTTTCACGATCGCGAAACGGAAAAGGCCTACACCGCCCTGTGCTGGGGCCAGCCCGAACAGGACAGCGGCAGCATTGACTTGCCGCTGCGCTACGACCCGCCGACCAAACCGCGCCACGTGGTCGATCATGAGCTGGGCAAACATGCCCTGACCTTCTGGCGCGTCCTCGAACGCTGCGGCGACTACAGTCGTGTCGAGCTGACACCCATCACCGGCCGCTCCCATCAGCTGCGGGTGCATATGCTGTCGATCGGTCATCCTCTGCTCGGCGATCGCTTGTACGCGCATGAGCGGGCGCTGCAAGCCTATGAACGCCTGTGTCTGCATGCGAGCATGTTGACTCTGACCCATCCGCAAACCGGCGAGCGTCTGCGCTTCGAGTGCGCTGCTCCGTTCTGATGGACGGCTTTCTCGAAGCGACCCAAGGCGCGCCAGAGCACCCAAGCCTTCGCAAAGCGCTCGATCTGTGGCGCGGATCTCCCGGCCTGGCTCTGGACCTGGGTTGCGGCGCCGGCCGCGACAGCCTCGCCCTGCTACGCGCCGGATGGGAGGTGGTGGCTGTAGACCGATCCTCCGAGGCCCTCAAAGCTCTGCATACGCATGCCGGCGCCATGTCCAGCAAGCTCACTACCCTGTGTCAGACATTCGAGGACAACACTCCGCTACCCACAGTTGATCTCGTAAACGCCAGCTTCGCGCTGCCGTTCTGCCAACCGGTTGCATTCACCGATTTCTGGACGCGGATAAACCATTGCCTACATCGAGGCGGTTTATTTACAGGCCATTTCTTCGGGCCTCGCGACAGCTGGGCGGGGGAGGAATACACCATTCATAGCCGCGAGCAGCTGTTACGACAGCTAGAAAAGTGGACCCTACTGGAGCTCAATGAGTTCGAATTCGACGGCAAGACCGCGATAGGTCGCAGCAAGCACTGGCACCTATTCGAGGTCGTTGCGCAACGCACCTGAGCATTCCCTCGGTTCAGGACTGCAGCCGCGCATTGCGATGGGATAGACTTCGAAGCTTGCAGTCCGGAGTCCGAAATGCGCAAAGCTCTCAACCAAGGCCTGATCGAGTACCTGCAGGTCTCGCCAACCCCCTTTCATGCAACCCAGAATCTCGCCCAGGCGCTGCAGGCTGCAGGCTACCGTGCACTGGACGAACGCGAGGTATGGCATACCGAGGCCGGCGGGCGCTATTACGTCACCCGCAATGACTCGGCCATCATTGCTTTCCAACTGGGCAGCAAGTCGCTCGTCGAGCACGGTCTGCGGATGGTCGGCGCCCATACCGACAGCCCGTGCCTACGCGTAAAACCGCAGCCCGAGCTACAGCGTCAAGGCTTCTGGCAGCTGGGTGTCGAGGTGTATGGCGGCGCGCTGCTCGCCCCTTGGTTCGACCGCGACCTGTCGCTGGCCGGTCGTGTCACCTACAGCCGCGACGGCCGCATCGAAAGCCAGCTGATCGACTTCAAGGTGCCGATCGCGACGATTCCGAACCTGGCAATTCACCTCAATCGGGAAGCTAATCAGGGCTGGGCGATCAACGCTCAGAACGAGCTGCCACCGATTTTGGCGCAGGTCGCCAGCCAGGAAAGCCCTGACTTCCGCGCCCTGCTCGCCGATCAGCTCGGGCGCGAGCATGGTTTGGTAGCCGACGTGGTATTGGACTTCGAACTGAGCTTCTACGACACGCAAAGCGCCGCGGTCATTGGCTTGCACGGTGATTTCATCGCTGGAGCGCGCCTGGATAATCTGCTTTCGTGCTTCGCCGGCTCACAGGCGCTGCTAGGTGCCGATCCCGAACACACCTGCGTGCTGGTCTGCACCGACCACGAGGAAGTAGGCTCCACCTCGCTATGCGGCGCGGATGGACCCTTTCTGGAACAAGTGCTACGCCGCCTGCTGCCGGACGAGGACGACTTCCAGCGCGCGATCAGCCAATCCCTGCTGATCTCTGCCGACAATGCTCACGCGGTACACCCGAACTACGCGGACAAACACGACGGCAATCATGGGCCAAAGCTCAACGCCGGACCGGTGATCAAGGTCAACAACAACCAGCGCTACGCCACCAGCAGCGAAACCGCCGGGTTCTTCCGTCATCTTTGCCTGGAGAACGAAGTACCGGTGCAGAGCTTCGTCACCCGCAGCGATATGGGCTGCGGCTCGACCATCGGCCCGATCACCGCCAGCCAGCTCGGGGTGCGCACGGTCGACATCGGTCTGCCCACCTTCGCCATGCACTCGATACGTGAACTCGCAGGAAGTCAGGACCTGGCGCATTTGGTCAAAGTGCTGACCGCCTTCTACGCAAGCAGCCAGCTGCCTTGAAGCGTTAACCCCTCGACTGGCAGGCTTGCGCTATGGGCAAGCCTGCCAGCGTGCTGAGGTCGGCGCGCTACCTAGCGCCGGCACCGGGTCCCATGGATCAGGAAAGCGCGCTATCGATTACCAGCGCCACCTTGCCAGATACAGTGTTGCTGGCCAGCGCGGCGAACGCGGCTTCTACATCACCGATAGCAAAGGTCCGCTCCAGGCGCGGGGACAGCTTGCCCTGAGTGAATAGCGGCCACACCTTCTCTTCCATTTCCGCCAGCAGCCCGGCCTTGTAATCGGCGTCACGGCTGCGCAGGGTCGAGCCTATCAACTGGATGCGTTTGGCCAACAGGCCGGCCAGGTCCATCTCGGCCTTGCGCCCCCCCATCAGACCGATCATCACCCAGCGTCCATCCATAGCCAGCAGCTGCATGTTAAGCGCCGCGTACTTGGCACCAACCGGGTCAAGGATCATGTCGAACGGGCCGAAATCACGCAGCGCTTCGAGCGAGTCGCCACGCAGCACTCCACCCTGCGCGCCCAGCGATTCGCAGTAGGCCAATCGCTCCACCGATCCGACACTGACCCAACACGGATTACCGAACGCCTTGCACAGCTGGATCGCCGCCGAGCCGACACCGCTGGCACCAGCGTGCAGCAGCACCTTGTCGCCGGCCAGCAACGCGCCAAGCCGATAGAGGTTGAGCCAAGCCGTGGCATACACCTCGGGGATCACTGCCGCTTCGTGCAACGACATGCCTTCTGGAACCGGCAGCGCATGACGGGCATCGACGACCACCTCCTCGGCCATGCCACCTCCGGCCAGTAACGTGCAGACACGATCACCGACCTTCCAGCGGCTGCGCCCGCTTACCTCGGCGATAACACCAGCACATTCCAGCCCCAGGATGTCGGTAACACCCGCAGGCGGCGGGTAGTGCCCGGCACGCTGCAGCAGGTCTGCGCGGTTCAGTCCCGCAGCAGCCACGCGTATGCGGACCTCGCCTTCGCCACATACCGGAGCCGGACGCTCGGCCCAGTCCAGATGCCCCTCGATGCCTTGCAATGCCTTCATGCTGCCTCCATAGTGGTTCCTATCTGTGCCCACCCAACTGATCGCTCGCTGGCCTTATTTGACCACCTGTACCATCGGGCTTGTGCTTTCCACCGCCGGACGGAAAACCGAACCGGCGCTTACTTTAGATGGCCTAATATGCGTTATTCCCTAGCCTTACGTCGCCCCAAAGCCATGAAACGATCGCTGACCTGCACCGTCCTCGCCGTCCTTTTCGGCCTCCATGCCTCCCTGGCGATGGCCAAAGCCGTCAGCACGCCTGAGAACTGGGACTACCTGCAACCTGATCGTGACCAGGTGATTGCCAGCCTGAACGTCGTCGAGCTGCTAAAGCGTCATCATTACAACAAGCCACCGTTGAACGACGCGCGCTCTGCGAAGATCTTCGACAGCTATATCCAGATGCTTGATCCGTCACGCAGCTTTTTCCTCGCCTCCGATCTCGAGGAGTTTGGCAAGTGGCGTAACCAGTTCGACGACTTTCTCAAGGGCGGCAACCTCGAGCCCGGCTTCGCCATCTACAAGCGTCATCTGGAGAGACTGCAGAACCGACTCAACTATGCATTGGGGCTGCTCGACAAGGGCGTCGATAGCTTCGACTTCACCGTCGACGAAGAACTGCTGGTCGACCGTGAGAAAGCCGCTTGGGCCAAGAATCCAGCCGAGCTGGACGACCTGTGGCGCAAACGCGTGAAGGATGAAGTCCTGCGATTGAAGATCGCGGGGAAGGAGCCCAAAGCCATTGAGGAGCTGCTCACCAAGCGCTACAAGAACCAGCTGGCGCGTTTGAACCAGACCCGTGGCGAGGACGTATTCCAGGCATACATCAACGCATTCGCTCAGTCCTACGACCCGCACACTCAGTACCTCTCTCCGGACAACGCGGAGAACTTCGACATCAACATGAGCCTGTCGCTCGAAGGCATAGGTGCGGTGCTGCAAAGCGATAACGAGCACGTCAAGATCGTACGCCTGGTGCCTGCAGGGCCTGCTGAGAAGAGCAAGCAGCTTGCTCCGGCTGACAAAATCGTCGGCGTTGGCCAGGCCAACGACGATATGGTCGATGTAATCGGCTGGCGTCTGGATGAAGTGGTCAAGCTGATTCGCGGCCCGAAAGGCTCAGTGGTTCGCCTGGAGGTCATTCCTGCGACCAACGCACCTAACGACCAGAAGAGCAAAGTCGTGGCAATCACTCGCGAAGCGGTGAAGCTCGAAGAGCAGGCGGCGAAGAAGTCGGTGCTCAAGCTCGATCATCAAGGGCAGAGCTTCAAGCTTGGCGTCATCGAAATCCCGGCGTTCTATCTCGACTTCAAGGCCCTGCGCGCCGGAGATCAGAACTACAAGAGCACCACGCGGGACGTCAAGAAGCTGCTGTCTGAGCTGGAAGCCGAGAAAGTAGACGGCGTCGTCATCGACCTGCGCAACAACGGTGGCGGCTCACTGCAGGAAGCCACCGAGCTGACCGGGCTGTTCATCGACCAGGGCCCGACAGTGCTCGTGCGCAATAGCGACGGTCGTGTGGACGTCCTCGCCGACGAGCAAACTGGCGTTTACTACAAAGGCCCGCTCGCCGTACTTGTGAATCGCCTCTCCGCATCCGCATCGGAGATCTTCGCCGGCGCGATGCAGGACTATCACCGCGCGCTCGTACTTGGCGGCCAGACCTTCGGTAAGGGCACTGTGCAGACCATCCAGCCACTGAACCACGGCGAACTGAAACTCACCCTTGCCAAGTTCTACCGGGTTTCCGGGCAGAGCACCCAGCATCAGGGCGTGATTCCGGACATCGCCTATCCGGCCGACGTCGACACCAAGGAAATCGGAGAAAGTGCGCTACCGGAAGCCCTGCCCTGGGATAGCATCAAGGCAGCGATCAACCCGGATATGAATCCGTTCAAGCCCTTCCTTGCTGAACTCAAGGCACGTCATGAAGCGCGCACAGGAGAGAACCCGGACTTCGTCTTCACGCGCGACCGCCTGGCGCTGGCTCAGGAGCTGATGCACGAGACGACTGTCAGCCTCAATGAAGCAAAGCGCCGCGCGCAACAGGCCGATATCGAGAAGCGTCAGCTGGCGCTGGAAAATGCCTTGCGGCTGGCCAAAGGCGAGCAACCGCTGGACAAGCTCGAGAAGGAAGACGAAACCACACCTCACAAGGAAACAGAGAAGCCCAAGCCTGAGGACGACGCCTATCTATCCGAAAGCGGGCGTATCCTACTGGACTATCTGGGTCTGAGCTCGGCCATGGCCAAGCACTGATCTAAATTAGCGAAGCCGATGTCATCAAAATGACATCACATCATCGTGAAATGAAGGGCCACATTCGTGGCCCTTTTTTTCTTTCACGCCCAGAGAACCTCATGACAGTCACCGAGCAGTTGAGCACGCTGGGACATATCCTTGCTCACGGCGACATCACCACTCTCTTCCAACCCATTGTTTCGCTGTCTGAACGTCGCATTCTCGGTTACGAAGCACTCAGCCGCGGTCCATCCAACGGCCCGTTACACTCCCCAATCAACCTGCTCGCTACCGCGCGCCATGCCGGCCGCCTCAACGAGCTGGAGATGACCTGCAGAGAAACCGCATGTCGTCGCTACAGTCAGGGTGCGCTGCGCGGCAAGCTCTTTCTCAATGCCTCCCCGGAAACCTTGCTCGACGCAACGCACAAGCCTGGACGTACGCTCGAGCTGCTCCATGCCTACGGAATTTCCGCCGACAAGGTGGTCATCGAGCTTACCGAGCAAGCACCTGCCGATGACCTCGAGCTGCTAGACAAGGCGCTTCACCACTATCGCTCGATGGGCTTCGGCATCGCGCTCGACGATTTGGGTGCCGGTTATTCGAGTCTGCGCCTGTGGTCCGAACTGCGACCGGATTATGTGAAGATCGACCGCTATTTCATCGACGGCATCCACCTCGATCCGGTGAAACGCGAGTTCGTCGAATCAATCCTGAAGATCGCCCGGGCATCGCGCGCCCAAGTCATTGCCGAAGGCATCGAACTACGGGAGGAGCTGGCGGTTTTGGCCAGCATGGGCATCGATCTGGTCCAGGGCTATCTGCTTGGACGCCCGCAGGAGCTGCCAACGCAAGATATCGAAGAAGTACTACCTTCTTCAGAAATACAGCAGACTGGTTTCAGCGACGACTCGGTCAATCTGTCCGCTCTGCTGGTCCAGCAACCGGCCATGTCCGCAGACCGCCCGGTCGCCGAGGCCCTCGATGCGTTTCGTCTGCAGCCCAGCCTGAACTCAATTGCAGTGCTGGACGGCGACTCCAGGCCGGTCGGCATCGTCCACCGCAATCTGATCTCTGATGCGCTATTGAAGCCCTTTGCTACCGACCTGCTGGCGCGCAAGCCACTCAGTCGGCTGATGAGCAAGGATTTCCTCGCCGTCGGTCTCGATCAATCTCTACAGCAAGTTAGTCGGCTGCTAACCAGTCGTGCTCGCCAGCGGATAGAGGAAGATTTCGTCATTACTCTAGCTGGGCGCTACCACGGCCTTGGCCGTGTGATCGACGTATTGAGACTGATCACTGAGCTGAAGATCCAGCAGGCGCGCTACGCCAATCCACTAACACTGCTTCCGGGCAACGTGCCAATCCAGCAATGTCTGACACGTCTGTTGCTGCAACGACGGCGAGCACTGGTCTGCTATGTGGATATCGACAACTTCAAGCCCTTCAACGACCTCTACGGCTACGCCAAAGGTGATGAGGTGCTGTTGTGCCTGGCTCAGTGCCTAAACGAGAGGGTGGACCCACGCGTGGATTTCGTAGGCCACATCGGCGGCGATGACTTCATGCTGGTACTGAGCGGCACCGATGATTGGCAGCAACGCATTGAGCAACTACAGCGTGAGTTTATGTTTCGTAGCAGAGCGTTCTATCAACAAGAGCATCTCCAGACCGAATATTTCATCTCATCCAGTCGCGATGGTTTTGAGCAGCGCTATGCCTTGCTTTCGCTATCCATAGGTGTAGTAAACGTGCACCCAGAACACACTGATCGGCTGGATGCCGGCAGGCTGGCCGCTATGGCTTCAGAGGCCAAACGCCACGCGAAGCAAATTAAGGGCCCGAGCTTTCATCTCATTGATACAGACGAGCCGGTGAAGGCCGATCACAATCCCAGCTGCTCCGCCTTAGCCTTGTAACGGTCTGCCTGCTGGACATCAGCAACCAAACCATGGCCGCCAGCGCGGTATAGCTGCTCGAGCCTGACGGCAGCCAGCGGGTGCCCGGCTTCCGCCGCCTTCGCCCACCAGCGAGCGGCTTCGCTACCGTCAGGCCCATGTGATGCATCTTCGCTAAGGCTGACGACACCCATCTGGTAAGCAGCCTTCATGTCACCAGCCGTGGCCGCCAGCCGCAAGAGCCGGACCCCTTCCTGCTTGGCGCCATAACCGCGCCCGCGAAAATACAGGATGTGCCCATAGAAACTCTGAGCTGCTACGTCTCCCAGCGCCGCCATTCGTGCAAACTGCCCTTCCATCCAGCGCCAGAGTTTGGGCTGCTGGACTGCATGGTGCGACATCATCATCTTGCGGGCAGCGAGATAGCCGAGCCGCGCACGTAACCTCCCCAGCATCAGGGCTCCTCCGGATAATCGAACTCGAACACCCGCGCCACCTCTCCGGCATGCCAGGACGCGGCCGCAGCACCATCTACCGGGCCGCCGAAACGCCCTAGACGCGACGCACACTCAAAGAAGCCAATGCGGGGCAGACGGCTGGCACCCTGACTGATGACCAGTGCACTGCGCAAGGGGCGTTCCGAGCGGGCATCCAATGCCGCGAGGTGCTCCAGCGCCGCAGTAAGGGTTTGCATGGCTGGTGTAGGCAACTGCAGGCGCTCGACCAATGCACGGTAAGTCACCAGATGTCGCTGCTGACGCGCATCATCCAGTTCGGCAATCAATGCCTGCCAGTGCTGGCGACTGATGGATACCGCCGCCTGCTTGTTCAAGCGTCGCACTCCCAGCCGGAGATATCCATCGCGCGGGCCAGCGCTCGGCGGATAGCGGCGTCCGGTTCGCGCTCGCCCACCTCGATCAACCCGAGGTATGCAGGACTGATCCCGACCAGACGGGCCAGAGCTTCCTGGCTCAGGCCTTTGGCCTCGCGCAGGGCAGGCAACTTGCTCAATGGTAGCCGGGGCTGCTCTTCAGAGGCAGGGACGGAGGCGACGGGTGAACGAACGCCGACCGCATTCAGTAGCGCCTGATACTCGTCCCATGGCAGTACGGCGTACTCCGGCGCGCCGTCACGCATGATGACCTGAACATTCATCCCTTTTCCCCTGGCTTCGTCGATCAGAGCCGGAATCTTAACAGCCCACGCGGCTCGTTGAAGCTACCAAGCTGCCGCATGCCGAAACGAATCGAGATCGACGCCGCAAATGTGCGCCAGGTACCGACCAACGGACTCCTCACTCGCTCTAACGCGGCATCAGATTGGTTCGCCTGGAGCCTTTGCCTCATTTAAATCAGGGAGCTGTTGCAGACCGGCCTGTCGCGCAGGGCTCTGGGCCTGTTTCCACGCCCTGAAAGCGTCCAACTCACCCGCCCACTTTCGCATCACCCAGCTCAGTACAGCGAGATCGTCGACGAATCCGAGGCCCGGCAGCCAGTCCGGAATTGCATCAATGGGCGAGAGGAAATAGAGCAGACCCGCCACCACCGCCACCAGAGCCTGCGGATTGATCGCCCGATACTCTCCACGCCACCAGGCCACGCAAAGCGCTTGCAAGAGAGTCAGATCCTCTCTCAGCCCTTTGAGCAGCCCTCGCTTGGACGAAGACTTACGTGCCACTGCAAGCAACAGTGCGGGAATTTTTCCGCGCTTGATCAGACGCTGCGCGAGTGGAAGATATCTCAGAAAATTCCAGGGTGCCTTCATCTCATGCCTCCAGCCTGCGCCATCACTGACGTTGAGAACGTTATCCACCGAACCTGTGGATAACCTTGTGAACAGTTTATGGATGACTGCCGCTAATGCCCTATCTACGGGGCTGCTGAACAGATCGGTGTTTTTTTATCCAGCAACTCAAAGCATTTAAAATCAACAACTTACGAGTTGGTGAAAATCAAACAGCGGCGGGAAAGAAAAACCAGAGACGCGCTATTCCGAATGTGCATAACCGAAGATTGTCAATGGCTTTACAAGCACTTCGACTGGTGGCGGCAGCGGGCGTTCGCCCTTTCAAAATCGGTAGTCGCAGGGCAGCGCGGAGAGATCGACATCAAGCAAAAGGCCGATCATTGCGATCGGCCTCGGTAGCGCGTTATTGAAGGCTGAGCTGGTTGCGGATTTTCTCAAGCGTTGCCGAGCCGATGCCATTCACTTCAAGCAATTCGTCGATCGAGCTAAAAGGGCCATGCTCTTCACGATAGTCGACGATGGCCTTGGCCTTCGTGGCACCGATGCCTCGCAGCTCGCGAGAGAGCGTCTCGGCATCGGCGGTATTGAGGTTTACAGCGGCCTGAGCTACGGCAACAGTAGCAACTGGTGCAGGCTGTGCCTGGGGAGCGGCGAAACCGCTGAAGGATACGCAGGAAAGCGCGGCAACAGCCGCAGCGGTGAGAAATGCTTTGCGCATGGTCATGTCCTTATGAGGTCGTAAAGTACGTATTGCGGGACTTCCTGCTCCGCGTCAGCCAATCTAGCTACCTACCAGGCAAAGTCAAAACGAGGTCGCTTTTTTGCGAACCTCGTCAAGGTCCTCAGCGCATAGCGTTGAACAAATTCAACCCGCTGATTTTGACGTAACTCTGCTGCGCCGCTTCGAGAATGATTGTCTGGAACGACAATCTCGACAGAGCCTCCGCGTAGTCCAGCTCGCGTAGCTCGGCCTGGACTGATTTGTTTACCAGCGTTACATCCTCGTTGTCCGTCTGGGTACTCTCGATCACGTTGAGCCGCGCGCCGATATTACCCCGAGCCGAATCCACGCTGATCATGCCGTAATCAAGATTGGTCAGACTCACCGCCACGGAATCGCGGATGTCTATATTGCTAGAGGACGGATCTTCCAATGTCTTGCGAAGATTGGCGATCGTGTCGAGGACGCCCTGCTTTTGTACATTCGGATTAAGCTGAATTTCTGCCGACTGACCTTGAGCCTGTACACCATCGAACTTAACCATGACGCCGCGGAACACAAGCTCGTCGGCCGTTTTTTCATTCCCATCGACAACCCCCGAACCGATGACCTGAGTTGGATCGGCATAGGGATCGGCAAAATCTGCTGGTGGGTTGGCCCGATCGTAAATGATGTAATCGGTATCAGACGTGAAATAGATGCCCACGCCCGCAGCTGGGAATGCCGGACTACCCGCAACTGCCACCTCATCCTGAACTAGCGGAGCGGAAACGCTCAAGGTCGAACTGGGTAATACCTGATAGCGCCCTGAGTTGGTAACATTTTCGAATACTGCTTTACCGTTATCGCTGATGGCAATATTTAGCGAGCTGGCGACTTGCAGCTTTCTTTGCCCCTCATCGCCCTGATAACTATAGCTACCATCGCCCGTGCGTACGAACGGCTGCGTCTTCCCTTGAAAACCAGAAAAGAGGTACTCGCCTCGTGCATTACGGGTATTCATCAAAGACAGCAGCTCGTCCTCGCGTTGAGTCAGCTCAGCGGCAATGGACTTACGGTCCTCTGCGCTCAGAGAACCGTTGCCAGCCTGCAACGCGAGCTCCCGTACACGATGCAACACGGTATACGAAGACCCGAGCGTGACCTCTTCTTGGGTAAGGCTATTCTTAGCGGCAGTCAGGTTGGAGTTGTACTGAGTCAGCACATTCTGTTGCTGCTCAAGCTGCAGCAGACGCACCGAAGCAACCGGATCATCGGCAGGTGTGAGGATGCGGTTGCCAGTGCTGATCTGCTCCTGGGTACGGGTCGCGTTGGCATAGTTGCGCTGCAACCCGGCGACGCCGTTGTTGAATGCTTGCACGGTAGAAATGCGCATATGACGGGCCTATTACCTGAAGGTGCTGATCAATGTATCGAACAAAGAGCGGGCAACTTGAATGATCTGAGCCGAAGCGTTGTAGTACTGCTCGAACTTGATCAGGTTGGCCGCTTCCTCATCCAGGTTGACTGCCGACAACGAGTCCCGATTGTCGGTGGCCTGCTTGAGTATCGAGCCGGTCGCATCGCTGTCCATCCGTGCCTGCGCCGTCAGCGTGCCTACGCGCTCGACCAGCTCGCCGTAGCCATCGGTAAAGCTGAAACCCGAACCGTTCACCGCTGTATCCACGCCAACAGTCTGCTTGGTTTGCAAGTCCACCAGTTTCAGCGCATTGCGATTGTCAGAGACACCGGTCTGATTGAAATTGAAGGAGAACGTGTCGTTCGCTGCAGGCTTCCCGCTCACCGTGAATTCGAAACTGTACTGCTGTTCGTTCGGCGCTGTACCGGTGGTGAGTGTCAGGTTCAGTGTATTAGTCTGCCCTGGCGTGATGCTTGCCGGCGACAGCGTTAGGCCAGCCGGTGCGGGGGTCGGTAGTGTCAGGCCGGTGCCATCGTAAGTCAGCGTCAAGCCTTCGAACGCTGCCGATAGTGCAGCAGTATCAATCGGAGACGGCGCGGACATCAGGTTTGGCTGCCCAATGGCACCGGTTCCACTATTCTGCAGCGAACTCTGCGCACGCACCGGCGCAGCAAAGGCCAGCTGATCGGCCTGATCCAGCGTCGCCTTGATATCAGATGCGCCGCGCCGTGTAGGCTGCAGCGTAAACTTGTCCCCTGCAGCCGGCGCAGGACTTCCCAGCACGAGCTGGAACCCTTGATCACGGCCATTCTTGTCAGCGATGGATAGCGTACCGACCGGATTTTCCGTCACGTTCATCAGCTGGTTGTCGCTCAGGCGACGGACTTTTGGACCGCTCGCGTCGTACTCCATCAGATAATCACTGGTGGTAAGCACGCTGGTGTCGGTGATATTCAACACTGGTTGCGCATTGCTGTTTCCGGCAAACGCATTGACGCGCAGCTTGGCCAGCGCCGGATCGTTGTAGTCACCAAACAGCGCTGAGCCGACCTGCCCTTTCAGATCCAGCCCCTGCCCAAGCTGAGTATTGACCTGATCACTGACGGCAAGCGCCAGTCGCCCCAGCGAGTTCATGGTGGAATCCAGCACTTCCTCGCGATAGCGGATCAATCCACCCAACTCACCCCCGGTTATCTGCGAGGTAATGCCCTGCCGAGAGCCGCCACTGATGAACTGGACCTCGTGACGGTTTGGATCGCCCTGCCCTGGGACTACTGCGAGTTGTGCCACCGTGCTGCCCACTACCAGCGGTTGCCCGCTGCCAATGAAAATGTTGAAGCTGCTGTCGTCCTGCGGAACCACGGTGACGCCGATATAGCCGGACAATTGGCGTACGGCTTCATCGCGGGCATCAAGCAGATCATTCGGCTGCTTGCCATTTGCCGCTGCGATGGCGATCGCATTGTTCAGGCTACCGATGCTGCCAGCCAGGCGGTTGACCTGATCGGTGACCGCGGACATCTGCTTGTTGGTGAAGTTGTTCTGCTCAGAGAGACGGTCATAGACGGTATTGAAACGCCGCGACAGTCCTTCGGCCTCGGCCAGCACCAGTTGGCGCGCCGGAATATTAGCTGGGTCCTCGGCTGCGGTCTGCAATGCCGAGAAGAACTTCTGCAGCGAGGGGGTGATACCCGTAGTGGTGCCAGCCAGCAATGAATCGAGCTGATCGATCTGGCTCTTGTAGGCATTCACGTCACTGTTAAGCGAAGTGCTGCTACGCAGCTGGCTGGTGAGGAACTCGCTGTAGGTTCGGCGAATGTCGACCAGGGAAGTACCCGAACCGATATAGCCGGCCCCACTGAACTGCGGCGAACGAGTAGCCTGTGTCGCATCTTGGCGGCTGTAGCCAGGCGTATTGACGTTGGTGATGTTGTGGCCAGTGATAGACAACTGGGTTTTGCTGGCGGCCAGGCCGGAAAGGCCAATGCTCAATAGATCAGCCATGATTTAGCCTCTGGTCCGCATGGCGGGCACCGAATTCGCATCGGCGACGGTCTGATAGGTCTGCATCTTGCGCGCAATCTGGGTGATCTTGCGGGCGTACTGCGGGTCGGTGGCGTAACCAGCTTTCTGTAACTCTTTCACGAAACGCTCCGAATCGCCGGTATTGCTAGCGACCTGAATTGCAGTTTTGTAGCGGCCGTTGTTCTCCAGCAGGCTGACGAAATCGTCAAAACTCTGCTCGAATGATTCATAGGCACGGAAACCAGCCTTTTCGCGGGTGGCTTTGCCGTTGACATACTCGGTCGTCATTACAGTGGCCGACTCGCCTTTCCATCCGGTGGCCTTGATACCGAACAGGTTGTGGCTGTTGCTGCCATCTTTCTGACGGATCATGGATTTGCCCCAGCCAGTTTCCAGCGCGGCTTGCGCGACGAGGAAACGCGGCTCGATACCTAGGCGCTCAGCAGCCTTCTCCGCCATCGGCAGCATATGGGCGATAAACTCTTCGGACGAGGCGAAACGCGTCTTGCTTGGCGCGTTCGGCGCGCTCTTCTCGACGCCGTTAACTGTCAACGGCTTGTCCTTCGGTGGCACGAACGCTGTAGCTGGCTTCCAATCGATATCCACCAGCGGCTGTACGCCTTCGGCAACCGGCGTTTGGACGGCAGCCGATACGTTCGCCACCTGCCGCTCGCTCGCCCTGCCCGGCAACGCCAGACGGCGCTGGTTGAGCAGTCGAGAATCATCTCGCGCAGACTCGGCGGCCGCCGCTGGCTTGCTCGGCCAGGCTGCCCCTTCGGTCTGCGCAACCTGAGCGAAGGGGTTATTACGCGTAACCGTTTCGGTCTGTTTGCTCAGTTGGCGCACCAGCACATTCGCCAGCCCGATGCCGCCGCCTTCCTTCGATAGGCTGACCGACAGCTGCTGATCGTACATTTCCTGATACTGCTTGCTCGCTTGACTGTTCAACGGGTTGTCCTTGGCCAGGACTTCGGTAGCCGAACGCATCGATTTGAGCATCTCGTTGAGAAACAGCGACTCGAACTCCTGCGCAACCTTGCGCACGTTCTCTTCCCCATCCCGGTCCTTGCCGACCTTGAGCTGGTTGAGACGATTGAGGTCGGTGTAGCTTCCGCTATCGAGGCCGCGGCCACCGTTTCCGAGTCGATTTTCCATATCGCTACCCTTAGATCACGATCAGGTCGGCTTGCAGCGCGCCGGCCTGCTTCAAAGCTTCGAGAATGGCCATCAGGTCACTGGGCGCAGCGCCAACCTGATTCACCGCCCGGACAATTTCATCCAGCGTGGTACCTGGGCCGAACTTGAACATCGGCTTGGCTTCCTGTTCGGCTTTTACCCGGGAGTTGGGCACGACGACCGTCTGGCCGTCCGAGAACGGTTCGGGCTGGCTGACCTGGGGGTCTTCCGAGATGGTTACCGTCAGGCTGCCATGGGTAACCGCAGCAGGCTGAACACGCACGTTCTGGCCGATAACGATGGTGCCTGTGCGGGAGTTGATGATGACCTTGGCAACCGCCTGGCCGATCTCCACTTCCAGGTTTTCCAGGATCGATAGGTAGTCCACGCGCTGGCTTGGATCGAGCGGCGCGGTCACACTGATCGAGCCACCATCGAGTGCCTGAGCGACGCCTGGGCCAAGCAGATCGTTGATCTGGTCGACGATGTTTTTCGCCGTGGTGAAGTCGGGACGATTCAGATTCAGGGTCAGCGTGTTGCCTTGGTTGAAACCACTTGGCACGGGACGCTCTACCATTGCACCACCAGGGATCCGACCGGCCGACGGCGAATTGACGGTGATCCGCGAGCCATCCGCGCCGCCTGCATCGAAGCCGCCCACTATCAGGTTGCCCTGGGCGATGGCGTACACGTTACCGTCGATACCCTTGAGCGGTGCCATCAGCAGGCTGCCGCCGCGCAAGCTCTTGGCGTTGCCGATGGACGAGATCGTGATATCGATGGTCTGGCCGGGCTTGGCGAATGGTGGTAGCTCGGCATGAATGGATACCGCAGCGACGTTCTTGAGCTGGATATTGCCGCCCGCCGGCACCTTGATGCCGAACTGGGCAAGCATGTTGTTGAAGGTTTGCACGGTAAACGGAGTCTGGGTGGTCTGGTCACCACTGCCATTCAGCCCGACGACCAGGCCATAGCCGATCAGCTGGTTGCTGCGTACACCTTGGATGGTCGCAACATCCTTCAAACGCTCAGCTTGGGCGCCAGCACAAACCGTGAGCAAACCCGCGAGCAGAAGCAGTTTTTTCCACATAGCATCAGCTCCGGTCAGAAGGGCCACATTGGGCTCAAGAAGAATCGGTCGAGCCAGCCAGGTTGGCTGGCGTCGGCAAAGGCGCCGGTGCCCGAATAGGTGATACGTGCGTCGGCAATACGAGTGGATGCAACGGTGTTATCAGTGGCAATGTCGTCCGCGCGGACCAGGCCCGCGATGCGCACCAGCTCGTCGCCAGTATTGAGCGTCATCCACTTCTCACCGCGTATGGCCAGAATGCCGTTGGGTAGCACCTCGGAAACGGTGACGGTGATCGAGCCGGAAAGACTGTTGCTCTGCCCCGCCTGGCCGGACCCGGAGGTATCCCGCGACGCATCGTATTCGGCACCCAGGCTCATCGAATTGCCGGTCAGCGGATTGGCCATCGAAACCGCGCCACCGAACAAAGAGCCGAGGCCGATGTTCGCGCTGCTGTCCTTCGAAAGCTTCGAGGTCGCGTTCTTGCTGGCTTGAGTTCGCTCATTGAGGGTGATGGTGATGATGTCGCCGACCCGATAAGCCTTGCGATCGCCATAGAGGAACGTTTCGAAGCCCGATTGATAGATCGCACCGTTGTTCTGCGCCGCCGGCAACGGCGTACGAGGCAGCACCGGCGCGTAGTACGGATCGTTCGGTTTCGGCGCAGGGGCAACACATCCGGCCAGCGCCAGGGCGGATGACAGCGAGACAACAATCAACAAACGGCTCATAAACACCTCAAGCCATGACAGGCCATCGAAACTACTGCGAGCAGCACAAGGGTGCGTGCCCGTATACAACGGCGAACGCTCGATCAGAGCTGCTGCGTGACGAACGACAGCATCTGGTCGGCGGTGGAAATCACCTTGGAATTCATCTCGTAGGCGCGCTGGGTGGTGATCATGTTCACCAGTTCCTCGACGACGCTGACGTTGGAGTTTTCCAAAGTGTTCTGGAGAACCGTACCCAGGCCGTTCAGGCCCGGTGTGCTGACCTGCGGCGCGCCGCTGGCAGCAGTCTCAAGGAACAGGTTGCTCCCCATAGCCTGAAGGCCCGCCGGGTTGATGAAGTCGGCGGTCTGGAGATTGCCGATGATCTGCGGCTGGGGGTTGCCCACCGTCGTCACCGACACGGTGCCGTCTTCACCCACTGTGAACGTCTGGGTTTCCGGCGGAACCACGATGGCAGGCTCCAATGCGTAACCGTTGGAGGTCACCAACTGACCATCGGAGCTTAGATGGAAGCTACCGTCGCGAGAGTAGGAAACGGTGCCATCAGGCAGCAGCACCTGGAAGAAACCGCGACCGTTGATGGCCATGTCCAGCGGTTGCTCGGTGGTCTGCAAGCTACCGGCCGTGAAGATCTTCTGAGTGCCGGTCACGCGCACACCAGTACCCAACTGAAGACCGGACGGCAATTCACTGTCCTGGCTGGACTGGCCGCCAGGTTGGCGACGAATCTGGTACAGCAGATCCTGAAACTCGGCACGATCGCGCTTGAAACCGGTGGTGGAAACGTTGGCCAGGTTGTTGGATATGGTCGTCAGGTTCATGTCCTGAGCGGACAATCCGGTCTTGCTGACCCAAAGTGCTGGAAGCATGAGCTTTCTCCTCGTGCGCCGCCGGCGCCACGCTATTAGCTGATTTGCAGTACGCGCGCCATGGCAGCCGCATCATCTTCGGCGGTGCGCATCATCTTTACGTGCAGTTCGAACTGGCGAGACAGCGCCAGGATGGAAGTCATTTCGGCTACGGCATTCACATTGCTTGCCTCGAGAAAGCCCGAAACGACTCGTACATTTGCGTCCGGCTCGATGGCTTGACCGTCCTTCATGCGGATCAGGCCATCGGTACCCTTTTCCAATTGCTGCGGATCCGGATTGACCATTTTGATTCGGTCTACCGTAACGACGATATTCGGGTTCTCGCCCAAAGCCCGGATACTGATTGTGCCGTCCTGGCCAACATCAATCTTCTCCTCCGGAGGAATCGCGATTGGTCCGCCGTTACCCATAACAGGCATGCCCTGCGCCGTGCGCAGCATTCCGAGCGCGTCAATATTCAGACTGCCGGTGCGTACATACGCCTCGCTACCATCCGGAGCCTGCACAGCGATCCAGCCCTCTCCTTCGATAGCGACGTCCAGATCACGGCCAGTTTCCTGCAACGTACCCGAGGTGAAATCGGTGCCCGGTCGCTCCGACATGGCATAGACGCGCGCCGGATGGCTGTCACCAAACACTTGCATCGAGCGCGCTTGCTCGAAATCCCGACGAAAGCCGGTAGTGGTAATGTTTGCCAGGTTGTTGGCATGGGCCTGCTGGGCCCGCGCATTCTGGCTGGCACCGGTCATGGCCACGTAGAGCATCTTGTCCATCGACATCTCCGAGACGCGAGTTTGACACTTGCGATTCTATTCATCAGAGAAAATGCAAGGCGCGTGCCACCACTCCGATCGGAACGTAACTGATTGAATCAAATAAGGTTACTTAAAAAGAAGAAGGCCCTGACGGGCCTTCTTTTACGAGAGCGGCGGAATACTGCCGTCGGCGGCAATGCTCCGTTGCCGTACCTATCAGCGCAGATTGATGATGGTCTGCGTAATGGCACTCTCAGTTTCGATGGTCTTGGCGTTGGCCTGATAGTTACGCTGGGCGACGATCAGGTTGACCAGTTGATCCGACAGCTCGACGTTCGAGTCCTCCAGAGCACCGGCCTGCAGCGCGCCCAACGTACCGGACCCCGGAGTGCCGACCACAGGCTCGCCAGATTCGAACGATTGCACCCACTGCGTTTTGCCAACCGGGGTGAGGCCCTGAACGTTGGCGAAGTTCGCCAGAACGATCTGCCCCTGCACCTTGGATTGGCCGTTGGTGTAGCGCGCGAAAATCACACCGCTATCATCAATCTCCAAGCCTGCAAGCTCGCCAGTGGTGTAACCATCCTGGCTCACACTGTTGACCGCGAAGGTGCTGGCATACTGCGAAGATTTCGAAAAATCGAGCACAATGCCGTCCGGATTGGCGAGCGCGCCATTAGCGGACCAGGTAGCAGGCGTGGCGCCGTTGGAAATGGCGGGGATCCAGCCTCCAGTGGGCGGATTGCCGGTGGCTGAATTCAGCGTCACCTTCAGGTCGGGCGAAACGCTGAACAGCGCAGAACCACCGGTATCTATCGAAGTCAACGCACCGGAGGTGTTGAAGCCCAGCCCCATAACGTAGGGCTGAGGTGGTTCCTGCGCAGGGTCCGCCGGATTACGACCGTCCACGAGCACCTTCATGTCCCAGGTATTGGCACCAGTCTTGACGAAGTACTGCGTCATGACGTGGTCATTACCTTGCGAATCGTAGATTCTTACGGACGTGGAATTGTTATAGGTGGTCGGATCGGACGGATTGAACGTCCCACTGGCCTGCGTCGTCGCATAAGCGGCAGCCTGCACCATTTCCGCATTAGTCGGCGCCGCAACATCGGCAACGTTCGCAGGGTTGCTGATCCAGGTGGCGTATTCCGAATCATAAGTGGCTTGCCAGGTGGCAGGCGCCTTTTGCGTCGAATTCAAATTGAAGGCCGTATCAATCTTGGTGGTCGCCTTGGGCTCCTGATTGGTGGTCTGAATTTGCAGATCACCAACCACACCATTCTGCAGATTGCCGTTACCGTCCACCGGAAAGCCCTGCAGTTTGTAGCCGAAGTTGTCGACCAGGAAACCGCTGCGATCAGTGCCGAAGTAACCAGCCCGGGTGTAGCTGACCGCACCGTTGTTGCTGACCTGGAAGAAGCCGTTGCCGTTAATGGCCAAGTCCAGCGCATTTTGGGTGTAGTTGATGTTGCCCTGATTGAATTGCTGGGACACGTTGGACATCAATACACCGCTGCCCTGCGGGTTCTTCCCCGTTCCCAGCACCGACGACGCATACACGTCGGAAAATTCTGCGCGTGATTGTTTGAAACCAACAGTACCGGCGTTCGCAATGTTATTGCCGGTAATGTTGAGGTCCTTGCTTGCGGCACGCAGGCCGCTAAGACCGATATTGAAGGACATTGAATCGCTCCTTTGCCGAGAGTGCCGGCGGTTATTGTCCGATGACCTGGACCTGGGAAAGTCCGATGCTGCCGATACCGGCAAGATTGAGCATCAGCTCCCCGCCGTTCTGACCGAGGGTGACGCTGTCGACATTGGCAGGTAGCAAGGTGTACAACCCTTTGGTTTCACCCTGATACGTAGCCTGCGCCTCGAAGCGATATGTGCCAGGCGGCAACACATTGCCGCTGGAATCCTTGCCGTCCCACATGAAGGAGATGTTTCCAGCCTCCTGCTGCCCCATGTTGACCCGGCCAACCGCCGCCCCCGAGCTGTCATAGATGTTGACGAACACGTTGCTGCTGGACGTTGGCAAAACCATGCTGGCCTTGAAGGTTTCGCTGGTATCCACGACGGCTTTATCCGTTGGCACGATCACTTTGCGACCTACCAGCGAAGACGCTTGCAGCGCCTGCGAAGACTGATAGCCAGACAGGATGGTCTGCATGCTGGCGTTCAGTTTCTCGACGCCCTCAACCGTGCTGAACTGCGCCAGCTGACCAATGAACTCCCCGTTTTCCTGGGGCTCCAGAGGGTTCTGGTTGTTCAGCTGGGCGACCAACAGCTCAAGGAATTCATTCTTGCCGAGGTCGTTGCCCTTGGCCTCTCGGCTCTCACCGAACTGATACTGGTCGAGTATCGAACTGGTACCGCCGACGCCGCCTGTTGTGCTCATAAGTGCGTTCTCGTATCAATCACTGACCCAGCGTCAGCACTTTCTGCAACATGGTTTTAGCCGTGTTCATCAGCTCGGCATTCGTTTGGAATGCGCGACTGGCTGAGATCATGTCGGCCATTTCTTCCACCACGTTGACGTTTGGGTAGTACACATACCCCGCCTCATCGGCAGCCGGATGATTGGGCTCGTAACGGGCCTGAAGCTCGCTTTGATCCTCGACCACGCCCAGCACCTGGACACCGACGCCCGCCTGATCCTGCCCAGCGAACAGCGACTGATCGGGCTGACCGTTGGCATGCTGAAATACGGTAGCGAACACCGGATGCCGGGCACGGTAGGTCTGGTCAACGCTGGATGAAACGGTTTCGGCATTCGCGATATTGCTGGAAATTGTGTTCAGGCGGGTGCTCTGGGCACTCATGCCACTGCCGGCAATGTTGAATACGCTGCTAAGGGACATGGAAGGCTCCTTTATTCGCCACGCAGGGCGCTCATAAGCCCCCTGAACTTGCTGTTGAGCAGGGTGAAGCTCGCCTGAAAGTCGATGGCGTTCTTCGCGTAATTGGACTGCTCGATCTGCAGATCGACGGTGTTCTGGTCAAGCGACGGGTGTGCGGGCATGCGAAACCGCAGGGAGGCGTCAGCGATCTCCATTCCCTCCGCCGCAATGTGCTTGTCGCTGGTCAGCGCCACGCCGAACCCACCCTGACTACGAGCCGACTGCTGGGCAAGCACGCTGCTGAAATCCAGATCACGAGCCTTGTAATGCGGCGTATCGGCGTTCGCAATATTGTTGGCCAGCACTTCGGCTCGCTGCGAGCGAAAACCAAGCGCCTTTTCGTGAATACCCAATGCCTTGTCGAAACTGATGCTCATGATCTGGCCCTCTGCCGGATACAAGTCTGCTTGCGCATACTCCAGCAAAGCTCGTGCCACTCATTGCAAAGCATTGATTTTAAAGGGATGAAGAACCGTGACCAAGGCCCACGGCGTCAAAAGCGGCAAGTCTTTACCGCCTTTTTGCCGCAACCGTCATGTTGCATGACGGTTTTCTGCCGCCAGAGCGACCAGATCACTTGGCCTTGTAGATGATCCCCGGGCTGCACTGCACCATCTGGTACAGCTCCGGCAGGCCATTAAGCGCTTCGGACGCACCAAGGAACAGATAGCCACCGGGACGCAACGTGGCATGGATCCGCTTGAGGATGTCTTTTTTGACGTCGGCGGAAAAATAGATCAACACGTTTCGGCAAAAAACGATATCGAATTTGCCCAGGCCGGCATAACTGTCGAGAAGATTTTGCACTCTGAACTCGACTCTTGAACGGATGGGCGGCTTTACAGCCCATCGCCCCGGGGCCTTTACGTCGAAATAACGCTGCAAACGCTCTGCCGAAAGGCCACGAGCGATGGCCAGACTGTCGTACTCAGCCGCCTTGCACGCGGCAAGCATCGTCCCAGAGAGCTCAGTGGCGACGATTTGCACACCCGTCTTCGGTTGGCTGGGACTGCTGCGCTCAAACTCATCGATGGCCATTGAAAGCGAGTAAGGCTCTTGACCCGACGAGCATGCAGCCGACCAGATCCGCAGACGCTGACCAGATCCAGCCTTGAGCATCTCCGGCAGAACCCGGCTCTTGAGCACCTCGAACGGATAGGTATCGCGAAACCATAGCGTTTCGTTGGTAGTCATCGCATCGACGACCAACTCACGCAGACCGCTACGCGGCTGCGCTTGGATCTTTCTGACCAAGTCGCCAAGCGTCTTGAGCTCCTGCTGCTCCATCAGCTTATTCAGACGGCTGGTCACCAAATACTGCTTATTAGTGCCCAGCAGAATGCCGCACGTCTTTTCAAGAAATACCCGGAACTGCTCGAAATCCAGATCGACTGACACCAATAAAGCCTCACCATCGTTAGAGGAACTAGCCTCAGTTTGCATCCGCCTGCCTGATTCGATCTGCCACCCGCGCGGCGAGATCGTCAGGCTGGAACTTGGCGAGGAAATCGTCCGCTCCCGCCCGCTTCACCATGTTCTGATTGAACACACCGGAGAGGGAAGTATGCAGGAGTATATGCATACCTTGCATACGCGGATCGTGTCGCACCTCGGTAGTCAGGGTATAGCCATCCATCTCCGGCATTTCAATATCGGAAATCATCATCAGGAATTCATCTGCGGGCTTTTTGCCTTCGTCGGCCATGCGCCGAAGATAGTTGAGCGCATCACGCCCATCGTTCAACTGGACGACCTCAATGCCAAGATTTTCAAGACAGCGGGTAATCTGCTTACGCGCCACCGACGAATCATCTACAACCAACACCCGGCAGGAGAGCGCCTTGGCGCGCGTGTCGTCATCGACTATGCCCGGTGAAACCTCTTCTGAAGTGGGTGCAACCTCGGCCAGCACTTTCTCCACATCAATGATTTCCACCAGCTTGTTGTCGATATGCGTAACAGCCGTCAAGTAATGGTCCCGCCCAGCACCCTTGGGGGGTGGCAGAATGGCTTCCCAGTTCAGGTTGACGATCCTTTCGACAGAACTCACCAGGAAGCCAAGCGTTCTGTTGTTATATTCGGTGATTACCGCGAACGAGTTTTCCAAGTCCATCAGCGCCGACTTGCCAGTGGCGAGCGACAGATCGAGGATAGGTAGCGTACTGCCTCGGATGCTTGCCACACCGCGTACCACCCTGCCGCACTTCGGCATCACGGTCAGCCGCGGGCATTGCAGTACCTCGCGCACCTTAAAGACGTTGATTCCATAAAGCTGGTCGCCATCTAGACGAAACAGCAGCAACTCCAGGCGGTTTTGCCCTACCAGTTGGGTACGCTGGTTAACCGAATCCAGTACGCCGGCCATGCCAATCTTCCTCTCTGCTTGCAGATAAACGGGGCCGGACGATTAAAGACGCGGCACGCCCCTTGCTTGGGTTCGGATATGAACGTCCAAATGACTATTTTCCGGCGCGGCAGGCCAATGCTGAGCATAAACGTGCTGCTACTCGTGCTTTGCGCGATGGGACAGCTCGCCCATGCATCAACCATGTCACATCCTGAACAGCTTATCGACGTGACCGAGCAGTTTCTTGAGCGCGAAGTAAGCGAGTATTTGAGCCGAAGCGGAATCGAAGCCCGCTATGAGGTCAATGTCAGCCGCCTTGATCCTCGACTGCGCCTGAATCAATGCGACCAGCCATTGGGCGCAAAGCTGAGCAACACCACTCCCCCCATAGGACGGGTCACGGTGCGGGTAAGTTGCGAAGGCAGTAGCCCTTGGTCGGTTTTCGTTCCTGCGCAGGTCCGGCTATATCGCGAAGTCATCGTCGCCAACAAGTCCCTTTTGCGCGATACGATTCTCAGCGACAGCGACGTTAGCCTCGCCGAACGCGATATATCCGTTCTCAACCAAGGCTATTTGACCCGACTTGACGAAGTGATGGGCAACAAGCTGACTCGCCCAATACAGCCAGATCAGGTGATCTCGCCAAATCAGCTGGAAATGGCGGAGATGATCCGCAGAGGCGACCAAGTGGTCATCACCGCCAGAAGCGGCGCGATCAGCGTCCGAATGCCCGGCGAGGCAATGGCCGGCGGCGCCCTAGGCAAACAAATCTCTGTGAAGAACCAGCGATCTGGCCGCACAATCAAGGCTCGGGTAACCGGGCCCGGCCAGGTCGAAGTAGCCATGTAACCACTCAACCGGCTATGCAGTTTTCCAGTGTGCCTCTCGAAAAAAAGCGCTAAAGTTTCGTCCATTGTTGCCGAACACATGGCAAGCGTCCTGATCCCTTCGAGGTTTGCATCATGGTCATCGACTTCAATCGGCCCAACAGCCCTATGAATGCCCCTAGCGGGCGCAACGGCGTGCAAGGTAACGAGCGCACTGGTAGCCCTCAGCAGGCACCTGCTAGCGAAGCGCCCAAGCCCGGCACCGTAAACAGCAACGCCAGCACCAGCGACACAGTACAACTGAGCCCAGAAGCTCAGCGCCTCCAGCAGGCTTCCGACAAGCTCAATGACCAACCAACAGTCAATCAGGAGCGCGTTGCAGAGCTGAAAAAGGCGATCGCTGATGGCTCCTACCAAGTCGACAGTCAGCGCGTAGCAGCCAAGATGCTTGCATTCGAGACGCAGCACTGAGGCTGGACCCAACATCCACGCAAAATGCCCAGAGTCCGAAATGCACGACACAGCCCTGCTTGAGCAGCTAGCCGACGATATCGGCATAGCACGCCAACTCCTTGAGCTCATTGATCAAGAGTTCGCAGCCCTGGGTGACCGCAACCTGGCGGACCTGGAAGCCATTCTGGCGAAGAAGCAACCGTTGCTCGCCCTCCTCGGCCAGCATGGCGCGCAGCGCAGCCAATGGCTGATCGGACAGCAGCTGAGCCCAGACCGTACAGGACTGGAAGCCGCCGCGAGCAAATCTGATAGCGGTGCGACCATTCTCGAGCAGGCTCAGCTACTGGAAGCTGAACTTGAGAGCTGCCGCAGCGCCAACGAGCGAAACGGCCGTCTTATTCGTGCCAACCAGAGTGCCCTTGGCGGCATGCTGAATATTCTGCAGGGTAAAGACGACACACCCGATCTCTACGACAATCGGGGCAGCGCAGCCAAAACCACGCAGCAGCGGCCTTTGAGCCAAGCCTGAACGATCGACTGCACAAGGACGCAACGCGATGGTGATAACAATGCGCCGGAGAGCACCGGACCGTGTCTAGCCCATTCCTAGGCGATGAAGGACCGCAGCCTCCCAAGGTATTGACGGCACCACTCGAAATCTACGCCAACTTACGCCCTCTTCTGGATAACAACATCCCGCTAACCCTTCGCTTCGCTGAGCGCAGTCAGCGCTATCAGAGCTATCTGGTGGAGATGAATCGTGAAACCGGCTGGATAGCACTCGACGAATTGATTCCCAATGATGGGGAGCGTCTTCTCGTGCAAGGCGAGCCGATTCATATCGAGGGCTTCCACGAAGGGGCGCGCATCTCCTGGACCAGCGACCAATCGGTACATGTGGGTGAGATCGACGGCGCGCGTTGCTACTGGATACCTACGCCAGCGGCGCTAACCTATCACCAGCGGCGCAATGCATACCGTGCGCAACTCAAAGAGATCGCCGTAGCGGCACAACTCAGCGGCACAGCGGCGAGAAAAGCACTCGAAGGCCGGCTGCTCGACATATCTGCTACAGGATGCAAACTGAGCATCAAGGGCAACCTACAGGGCAGTTTGCAAACCGGGCAGGTCTACGAACTCTCAGCCAAGCTACCCATTGGAGCGATTCAGACCGAAGTCGAACTTCGCCACTTGGTCATCGATGAAAAGCTGGATACCTCGATGTGCGGCCTGCGCTTCCATCGCCTCAGCGGGCTCACCCAGCGTCAGATCGAACGGCTCGTGTATCAATTGCAGCGCGACGCGCGTCGTGAGAACACCGACAGCCCTTTTTGATTGATAAGCATCGGGGCGCAGCACGCGGCGCCGATCGCTCCGATTCCCTTCTGGCCTGGGAACCGTCATGGTCGATTCTGCGATACGCAACCTTCGCCCATAACCCGATGACAACCTGCGAATGGGTTCAGGCTGCTCGCCGTCGAATCGCTCTACAGGACCCGCCGCCTCACCACTCCAAAGAGTCAACAGATCCAGGCTCGCTCGACTGACACCGATCAGCACCCATTAATGCTCAGTTGATAAATGTTAATGAGCGCTCGCTGATCGCAATTCACTATCTGCGCTCTTCTTCCCCCCTAAAAAGCGCATAACAATGAACAAAAATCGCCCCCGCACCATCTACGAACTGCTCGTAGCCTCTGCCGAGCGAGCCCCACAATCAACCGCGATAACCTTTGTGGAGGATCTCCACGGCATCGAGCCACCCAGCCGCCAGACGTACAGCCAGCTACTGTCCAGGCTCCACCAGACCGTGAACATGATCAGGGGGCTGACAGGCAAAGCACGCCCTGTCGCTTCTCTGCTGCTCCCAAATATCCCGCAAGCCCAGACACTTCTCTGGGCGGCAGAAACAGCAGGAATCGCAAACCCTCTCAACCCCCTGTTGAGTGACGAGGCGCTTTTCCAGCTAATGGCCAAAGCACAGACGGACATCATCTTTGCGCTGGGCCCAAGCCGAGGTTTCGAGCTCTGGGAAAAAGCCGTCCGGGTATCCAAACGCCTGCCAGATACACCAATGTGTGTCTCGGTGTACGACCCCGCCGGCGAGCTACACTACGACTCCTTGGTCCCTCACTACAATGACGAACCTCTAAGCGAAACGGGCGCACCTGCCGCCGAGCACATTGCTGCTTACTACCACACCGGCGGAACTACCGGCACGCCAAAGCTGGCCTGCCATACTCACGCCAATCAGTTATCCGCTGCAGCCGCTGTAATCGATAGCATGCGGCTGACCGGCGCTGATATCGCGATTAACGGCTTGCCCATCTTTCACGTTGCTGGCGCCATTGTGAACAGCCTTGCCATCCTCGGTGCTGGAGCCGACCTGGTACTCCCAACCCTCGCCGGCTTCAGAAATCCTGAGGTAATCCAGTGTCACTGGGGCCTGGTCGAAAGATTGGGCGTAACGATCAGCAGCGGCATTCCAACCTCCATGGCGGCAATGCTAGATGCGCCGACCAGAGGCGCCGACATCAGCACCCTGAGATTTCTGCTTTCCGGTGGCGCCCCCGTCCCTGTAAAACTCCACGAGCTTGCGCAAAAGAACGTGGGGCGGGACCTCTATCAAGCTTACGGGATGACCGAATGCAGCGGCGTCATCGCACTTCCCGATCTAAGCAAGCCGGCAGTCTGGGGAAGCGTTGGCCATATCAAGGCGCCTGTTGAAGCATGTATTGATGCGGGTGAAATATGCGTTCGCAGCCCCATGTTGTTCCAGGGTTACCTCGGCCTCGAATCACCTGTAAGTGCCGAAGGCTGGTTTAGAACCGGCGACCTCGGGCACATTGATCCCGAAGACAACCTCTTCATCACCGGGCGCGCCAAGGACCTCATCATTCGTAGCGGTCATAACATTGATCCGGCATTGATCGAAAGCTGCCTGGAGCAGCATCCAAGCGTCGGAATGGCCGCTGCAATTGGAGCGCCTGACGCATATGCAGGCGAGCTACCCGTTGCCTACGTACAGCTCCGCGCGGGAGCCGAAGCGACATGCGAAGAGCTTCTGCAATACACTTCCGAGCACATAGCAGAGCGTCCCGCCTGCCCCAAGAGGGTAGTTATTCTTCAGGCACTACCACTTACGGCCGTTGGAAAAATCTTCAAGCCCAAACTGCGAGAGAACATCACTGAGCTACTGCTTCACGACCTACTTAGCCAGCGGATAAAACAGGCAGGGGTCGCGTGCCGTCATACCGATACCGGCGAGCTCGTCGTGAGGTTGTGGAACATACCCTCAGGCGAAGAAGAATGGTGCAGGGAGCAGCTCAGGCAGTTGAATCTACGACCAGAAGAGCTAACGGTCGATGAGCCGCTTCAATCTGGATAGCGAAGCTGGCTCCATCCCCAGATAGCTTGCGAGGTGATATTGCGGCACGCGCGCGACCAGCCATTGCTGATGCTCAAGCAACCACAGGTAACGGGCCTCGCTGTCACAGGTCAGCAACACGGCCTCGCGCTGCTCATTGCGTAGCATGATGTCTTGCACGTAGCGATTGAGCAGCTGCTGAAGCTGGGCGTTCGCCTGGAATCCGGTCTCGAAAATACTGACTGGAAATGCTGCTAGAGAAGATGGCTCCAGCGCCGCAATCGTGTAGGTGCACGGCTTACGCCGCAGGAAAGAGCTCAGCGAGCCAATCAGCCGCCCTTCGTGGAAGAACGCTTTATTCCACTCCTTTCCGTTTGGCGACAGGTAGTAGTAGCGGACCAGACCTTTGAGCACGACGAAAAACTGGGTGGGCAGTTGCCCTGCACCAATTATGACCTCGTCTTTTTGAACGTCGCGGAATTTCGCAAGCTTGGACAAATCACAAAGAAGCGCTTCATCAGTGATACCTAGCGTCTGCAGCTGAAGCCGAAGCGCCTCACGAGACTCATCAAGTACATTCACGGTGGGCGGCGATCCATCTTTACAAGGCAGACGTTTTATCTGATCTGCAACGTAGCGCATTCGACAAACTGAAGGCGAGCACCAACCACACGGGACGGGCTTGAGTTGAAGTTGAATCGAAGAGACCGATGACTCGCCACTCGACACCCGGCATGGCCAGAATGGCGTAGCCGCAGAGGGTGATGACTGAAGCCGGCTGGCGGTTGCAGCTCCTAGCACGCCCGTCGGGGGCGTAGCACTGCGAAGCGCCTAGTGCATGGCGTCCCAGAGTGGGTTCGAACCACCAACCTTCCCCTTAGGAGGGGGATGCTCTATCCAATTGAGCTACTGGGACGTGTCGCGCGGCGCGAATGTTAGCGAGCCAAGCGGGATTTGTCATGCGTAGCGACGTTACATCCCAGCATCAGATTTTTGAGACCGCTGCCGAGCAAGTAAGTGCGCGGGCCTCCTCAATGCAAATTGCACGGCCGACCAGGGGCATCCGTGCAAAGCGCAAGCCTATGGTGGAAATCATCCGAATTAACTCATTGATTTATAAGGATTAATTGCTAAAAAGAAGTTGGCACAACAGCTGCAATATGAGAACCAACCTAACGTGACGCGAAGGATCACGCTCATGAATAAGCCGGTTTCTCTTCTCAGCGCTGGATTTGCCTTTGTCGCACTGACTGCCCTGCAGTTCTCTTCGGCCGAAACGCAACCGAATCACTACGAGTCATCACCTCAATTGTCGTTGCAGCCCAGCAGTGCTGCACAGAGCGTCCGAATTACCACTCTAAGCGCAACAGACACCAGCGTCCTATCTCAACCACAGCGCTGGGTCTTCTAAGGATCGGATTTACCGCGGATCGTTCCGCAAAGGAGTTATAACCATGTCGAGAATCGCATTTTCGCTGTTGCTGCTTACAGCCGCTTGCGCGTACGGAGCGTTCCTCAGCCCTTACGAGACCGGCACCCTCAATGCAATTTGCAAGGCAGGCTCTGCCATCTCCGGTGTGCTTTTCCTTTTCAGCATGATGGTTGGGCGCAAAATCAAATTCGACCCGGTACTGCGGTAGAGCTTTTAGTGGGTGGGCTAACGCCTGAGCAGGGACTGCATCACAGTAAAGGCACTTTGATAGCACAGCATCTTTACTAATTTCATTATCGTCGTACAATTGGCGCCAGCAAGCCGTCCTCACATTTTTCTGTTGAGGGCGGAACAGTAGGTACTGGTGGTTGTCAGACCGGTGACTACCCCGGCAATACGCCAGCACGCCCACTTGACTACCGGTTAATTATGCGCCCTATGAAACAGGCAGTTTACTCCAGCCGTACGGCTGACAAATTTGTGGTTCGACTTCCCGACGGTATGCGCGAGCGCATTGCTGAAGTGGCGCGCAACCATCATCGCAGCATGAACTCAGAGATCATCGCCAGACTCGAGCAAAGCCTTTTGCAGGAAGGCGCTCTAGATGACGATCTGAGTATGCGCCTAGATAGCCCGGAGCTATCGCTGCATGAACGAGAGCTTCTTCAACGCTTTCGTCAACTTGCCCATCGCCAGCAGAACGCGTTGATCGCACTGATTGCGCAGGACACCGAGCTGGCAAAAGAGGACAGCTGATCCTCACCGCTAGGACCCTGCCTGCAGGGTCCTAAGCCACCCTCCAGACGCCTTTGAGCGGTTTATCGCAAGCTAATAGGCATGTCACGACCTTCCTTACGGGAAGCTCCAATCTATAGCCCTATAGTCAAATCGCGCCTCGCCCCAACAAGCTCGAGCGCCCCAGCTTTCTGCTCGCTTCAGCTCGATAAAGACACTTCCCCGCAGCGATCAATCCCAGCGCTATTGCTCTACACAAAGCACATCTTACGCTCTCCAAGCGGGGAGCAGGCCTGGAAATTACACGACGCCACAGGCGCCAGCACATAGCGCAAAAACGCCGCAGGGGCTTGAGCCCACTGCGGCGGCAGACAGTTCAGGTGTACTTTAAGCAGCACCTGCGGGCACGGTAGTCAACCTACAAAGTTAAGCAGTACCCCTGCAGCTACTGCCGAACCGATAACCCCCGCCACGTTTGGCCCCATTGCGTGCATGAGCAGGAAGTTCTGCGGGTTGGCCTCCAGTCCGACCTTGTTCGAAACCCGAGCAGCCATGGGTACCGCCGAGACGCCCGCCGAACCTATGAGCGGATTGATTTTGTTATGGCTAAAGCGGTTCATTATCTTGGCCATGATAATTCCAGCCGCGGTGCCACCGCAGAAAGCGACCATCCCAAGCACTAGAATCCCAAGGGTTTTCATTTGCAGGAAGGCCTCTGCGGACAACTTGGAGCCAACCGTCAAACCCAGTGCAATGGTGACAATGTTGATCAGTGCATTGCGCGAAGTGTCGGCCAATCGGTCAACTACGCCACACTCACGCAGCAGGTTGCCAAACGCAAACATACCTATCAGCGGAGCAGCATCCGGCAGTAGCATGCCCACCAGCAGGCAGAGCACTAACGGAAAGACGATCTTCTCGACCTGGCCGACATGACGCAGCTGCGTCATCACGATTGCCCGCTCCTCCTTCGTGGTTAGCGCACGCATGATCGGCGGCTGGATCAGTGGTACCAATGCCATGTAGGAGTAAGCTGCCACGGCGATAGGGCCAAGCAGTTCGGGTGCTAGCTTGGACGTCACGAAAATCGACGTTGGGCCGTCCGCACCACCGATGATGGCGATTGAAGCCGCTTCTCGCAGCGTGAATTCCATTCCTGGAATCCCGGCAGCGGTAAGTGCCAGCGCACCAAGTAAGGTGGCGAAAATGCCAAATTGAGCTGCAGCACCGAGCAGCAGCGTCTTGGGGTTAGCGAGCATCGGACCAAAGTCCGTCATCGCACCTACCCCCATGAAGATCAACAACGGGAAAACACTGGTTGGCAGGCCCACCTCATAGAACAGATGGAGGATTCCCGCCCCCTCCGCCATGTTGGCCACCGGAATGTTCGCCAGAATGCCGCCGAAACCAATCGGTATCAGCAACAACGGCTCGAACCCCTTGCGGATGGCCAGGTAGATCAGCCCGAGGCAGATCACGATCATCAACGCCTGCCCGGGCTCCAGATGATACAGACCGGTTCCCTGCCACAGCTTGAGCAACTTTTCCATGCGACTCCCCTTAAGCGATGCTCAGCAGGCTGTCGCCGACCGAGACCGCATCGCCAACCTTGACGTTGACCGAGGCGACGGTGCCGGCCTTGAACGCGCGAATCTCGGTCTCCATCTTCATGGCTTCGAGGATTATCACCAGGTCACCTTCTTGAACCAGCTGGCCCGGCTGCACCAAGACCTTGAAGATGTTGCCCGCCAACGGCGCTACCTGCGCCTCGCCGCTAGTCGGCAGTGCCGATCCGGCGCCACCTGTGGCAGGCGCGGCAGCATCCCCCCCCAAGGACTTGATGCCTTCAATGTCGCCGCCTTCCGAGACCTGAACGACGAAGGACTTGCCGTTGACCTCAACGGTATACACCTCGGCTTTTCCAGCCTCCCGTGGCGGCAGATCATTGCCGGTCGGTGCAGGCTCAAATGCCGCTGAATTGCCGCGGTTCTCCAGAAACTTCAAACCAATTTGCGGGAACAATGCGTATGTCAGCACGTCGTCGATCGCGCCCGAGGCCAGCTTGATGCCTTTATCCCGCGCAATTTCATTCAACTCGCTGGTCAGACGATCCATTTCCGGCTGCAACAAGTCTGCTGGGCGGCAGGTAATCACTTCGGCTCCATCGAGCACGCATGCCTGCAGTTCTGCATTGAAGGGCGCGGGCGCTGCACCGTACTCACCCTTGAGTACTCCAGCTGTCTCCTTGGTAATCGATTTGTAGCGTTCGCCCATCAGCACGTTGATCACGGCCTGGGTACCAACGATCTGCGAGGTCGGTGTCACTAGGGGAATAAAGCCAAGGTCTTCACGAACACGCGGAATCTCCGCCAGTACGTCGTCGAACTTGTCCAGAGCACCCTGCTCCTTCAGCTGGCCCTCCATGTTGGTCAGCATCCCGCCAGGTACTTGGGCCACGAGGATGCGGGAGTCGACCCCGCGCAGCGTGCCCTCGAACTTTGCGTATTTCTTGCGCACCTCACGGAAGTACGCTGCGATTTCTTCCAGCAACTCAAGGTCCAGACCGGTATCGCGCTCCGTACCTTGGAAAATCGCCACAACAGACTCAGTCGGCGAGTGGCCGTACGTCATCGATAGAGAAGATATGGCGGTATCGACGTTGTCGATGCCTGCCTCCACTGCTTTCAGGATCGCGGCAGTAGACAACCCAGCAGTGGCATGGCACTGCATGTGGATCGGGATGGCGAGGCTACTCTTCAATCGCGACACCAGCTCAAACGCCATATAGGGCGTGAGAATCCCAGCCATGTCCTTGATTGCTACCGAATCGGCACCCATGTCTTCGATACGCTTGGCCAGATCGACCCACATTTCAAGCGTGTGCACGGGACTGGTGGTGTACGAGATTGTGCCTTGCGCATGCTTGGCTTGTTGCTTGACGGCACGAAGCGCGGTCTCGAGGTTACGTGGGTCGTTCATCGCGTCAAACACGCGGAACACATCCACGCCATTGACGGCAGCTCGCTCAACGAATTTTTCCACCACGTCATCCGCATAGTGGCGATAGCCCAGCAGATTCTGACCACGCAGCAACATCTGCTGGCGCGTGTTGGGCATCGCTTTCTTGAGTTCGCGGATACGCTCCCAGGGGTCTTCCCCCAAATAGCGAATGCAGGCATCGAAGGTCGCGCCCCCCCAGCTCTCAACCGACCAGAAACCTACCTGATCGAGCTTTGCTGCGATGGGCAGCATGTCTTCCAGGCGGACACGGGTGGCCAGGATGGATTGGTGCGCATCACGCAGCACCACATCGGTTATACCGAGCGGCTGTTTAGCAATGGTCATGGAAGGAACTCCCTTTCCAGAGTCAACCGCGTCGCGCGCGGTGTTGATGAATCGCGGCCTGGATGGCTGCAAGAGTATCCGCATCTGTTGCGGCGCTTGTGGTAGGCGCAGCCACTACCTGAGGCACCGGCGCAGTGACAAAGCGACCGGTCAGGTAAGACATCAGGCGAATGCAAAGGATCAACAGAATGAGGAAGACGAAAACGGAACCGATGCCGAATAGCATGAGTTCGACGCCTTCGAGCAGGAGTTGGCTGGAGGTCATCGGAGTTCCCTTGTCAGCAGCTCAAGCCGCTTGTTATTCGCTGCGTTAGTTCGGACTCGTTTCGCGACACGCGAAACGGCCGAACCTTAGCTCGAAACAACGAAACAAGGCAAACCCCAATAAAGCGCGAAAACTGCCGTTACAGGAGAAAAATTGTCGCTAAACCGAGGAAAATGAAGAATCCGCCACTATCGGTCATAGCAGTAATCATGACACTTGCGCCCAATGCCGGATCACGACCCAGCCGAGTGAGCGTCATTGGAATCAGCACCCCCATGAGGGCCGCCAGCAAAAGATTCAGGGTCATCGCTGTAGTCATCACTAGGCCCAGAGACCAGCTGCCGTACAGCCACCAGGCCACAGCGCCAATGACGCCGCCCCACACAACGCCATTGACCAGCCCGACACCGACCTCCTTGCGCAGCAGGCGAGCAGTGTTCCCAGTCCCTACCTGATCCAGCGCCATGGCGCGCACGATCATGGTGATGGTCTGATTACCCGAGTTACCACCAATGCCTGCGACAATTGGCATCAGGGCAGCCAGCGCTACAAGCTTCTCGATCGACCCATCGAACAGGCCAATTACCCGTGAAGCAATGAACGCGGTGACCAGATTTACAGCCAGCCAGGCCCAGCGGTTGCGGACGGATTTCCAGACCGAGGCAAAGATATCCTCCTCCTCCCGCAGACCGGCCATATTGAGGACTTCGCTCTCGCTCTCCTCGCGAATCAGATCGACCATTTCATCAATGGTCAGACGGCCGATCAGTTTGCCGCTCTTGTCGACAACCGGCGTAGAGACCAAGTCATAACGCTCGAAAGCCTGAGCGGCCTCGTAAGCATCTTCGTCAGGATGGAATGTCACCGGATCACTGGCCATAACCTCCGCGACCTGCTTGTCCGGATCGTTCACCAGCAGACGCTTGATCGGCAGGACCCCCTTGAGAACACCGTCATAATCGACAACAAAGAGCTTGTCGGTATGACCGGGTAGCTCCTTGAGCCGGCGAAGGTAGCGCAGCACTACCTCCAGACTGACGTCCTCGCGAATGGTCACCATCTCGAAGTCCATCAGTGCACCAACCTGATCCTCCTCATAGGACAAGGCCGAGCGCACCCGCTCGCGCTGCTGCGCATCGAGGCTTTCCATCAGCTCGTGAACGACGTCGCGTGGCAACTCGGGCGCCAAGTCGGCCAGCTCGTCGGCATCCATTTCCTTAGCCGCGGCGAGCAGCTCGTGATCGTCCATGTCGGCGATCAGCGTTTCTCGAACGGCGTCGGATACTTCGAGCAGGATGTCGCCGTCGCGGTCAGCCTTGACGAGCTGCCAGACCGTCAATCGCTCATCAAGCGGTAACGCTTCGAGGATATGGGCGACATCCGCAGGGTGCAGTTCTTCGAGCTTACGCTGCAGTTCGACGAGGATCCGTCTCTGGTCCTCGTTACCGCCAAGCACCACCTGCTGGCCGTCTTCTTCACCCAGGCGGTGGTGGCGTTGCAGCAGTTCGACCACCTGCGCCAGGCGGTCCTGCAGGGTTTCTTGTGGCTTTTTTGCTTCTACTTCTGTCATGGCGCACTCCACCCCCGGCCGGGAGCGCGCCAGGGGAAATCAATCAATCAGTACGTGATCGGCAACCGGGAAACGTGAACGACTACTGGGTAAGTCCATAAGGAAAGGTTGTTCCACAAACCCTCAGGGGCAGATTGGCAATCATAACATCGCGCCGGCTAGCGAGACGCGCTCAAGTGCTGCCATTACAGCGACTTGCGAGCACACACGCGGAAAACGCAGCCCATCTGGCCAAAGCCGATCAGACAATCTGTCGACGTCTTCACGCTGCGACAAGACACGCATGGATCGAGCAGTTTTATTGAGTAGCCTGAGCAGGCAGTTGTTCAGTCACGGAGGACAAGAATGAAAGCACTATTTGTTTGTTCAAGCCTGCTGCTATTGGCGAACCCCGCATTTTCGGCGAGCGTGTTTCGCTGCGTCGACGAGCACGGGCACATTACTTTCAGCCAGCAAGGCTGCCCTGTGGAGCAAAGCCAGCAACGCCAGCGGGCAACGAATCCGACGCCCAGTTCGGGAAAGGCAGTACCCATGGCCTCCCCTACAGCGAACAGGGCCACGGCGCGCAAGCGCAGCGATGAGCTAGCCATTGTGGCGGAGAAAGATGACGGTTGCGGTAACAGGGTGACCGGCAGCGAGCGTCGTAGCGCAATCATCGGCCGGAATATCCGCTCAGGCATGACCCGAAGTGATGTTGAGAGCGCACTGGGTAAACCGGAGAGCATCACCAGCAGCAACGGCCGAGACCGTCTGCGCTTCCGCGACAGCAGCGGGCAGGTACGCACCGTCAGTTTCGACGAGCACGGCTGCGTCCTGGGCAGGCGCTAGCTAGCGTAGCGGAAACGAAAAAAGGGCCTGCATCGCTGCAGGCCCTTTCTTGTTTGGCGCACTCAGGAGGATTCGAACCTCCGACCGCTCGGTTCGTAGCCGAGTACTCTATCCAGCTGAGCTATGAGTGCGTAAGCGCTTGGTAGACCAGATCACCGCTGGTTACTTGAACGATCCGTATCACTGTGAATCGTTCGAAATGTGGCGCACTCAGGAGGATTCGAACCTCCGACCGCTCGGTTCGTAGCCGAGTACTCTATCCAGCTGAGCTATGAGTGCGCTGAGCGTGCGCATTATAGGGAGTTGAGATCGACGGTCAAGCACTTTGCCGAGGCGCTTTCTAACATGAAAGCAGGCTGTCGCGAGAACCAAAACCCTAGAATACAAAATGGCGGAGAAGGGGGGATTCGAACCCCCGACACCCTTTTGAGGTGTACTCCCTTAGCAGGGGAGCGCCTTCGGCCACTCGGCCACCTCTCCGCAACACGGGGCGCATCATACCCATCTTTACCCCGTTTGCAAACCAAAAATCACAGAAAAATTAGTGGCTTGGTTCCTGGTCCTTCTCTTTTTGGATCCGTTGGTAAATCTCCTCGCGATGCACCGCCACCTCCTTGGGCGCGTTGACGCCGATACGTACCTGGTTTCCCTTCACACCCAACACAGTGACAGTCACATCGTCACCCACCATCAGGGTTTCTCCAACCCGGCGCGTCAGAATCAGCATTCCTTTCTCCTTAAAACGGATTCAATTCAGTAAACAGTCTGCAAAGATAAATACGGAAAGTGTCCGTAAAACATGAAGCTAGAGCCTTTCAACAGCTATTGACCCGCGCGCTGCAACATAAAGTTCCTTTTCGCCCGGCCCAATACGACAGAAGGCGCGTACTAGCGCGCCTTCTGCGAGTCATTCCGCAGTATTGCTGGCCGGAGCATCCAATTCAAATGCGGTGTGCAATGCGCGCACGGCGAGCTCCAGATACTTTTCCTCGATGACTACCGAGACTTTGATCTCCGAAGTGGAAATCATCTGAATGTTGATATTTTCCTTGGCCAACGCCTCGAACATTCGGCTGGCAACCCCTGCATGAGAGCGCATGCCAACCCCGACGATGGAAACCTTGGCAATGTCAGTGTCGCCTATCACTTCTCGAGCGCCCATCTCGGCAGCGATACTCTGCAAAACCTGAAGCGCATTGTTGTAGTCGTTGCGATGCACCGTGAAGGTGAAATCAGTGGTGTTATCGTGCGCGACGTTCTGCACGATCATGTCCACTTCAACGTTCGCAGCGCTGATCGGCCCTAGGATCTTGAAAGCCACACCGGGCGTATCAGGCACCCCACGGATTGTCAGCTTGGCCTCGTCACGATTGAAGGCGATGCCGGAAATGATGGGCTGTTCCATGGATTCCTCTTCATCAAGGGTAATGAGGGTACCCGGACCCTCCTGAAAACTGTGCAGTACCCGCAGCGGTACGCTGTATTTGCCGGCAAACTCGACCGCTCGGATCTGCAACACCTTGGACCCGAGGCTGGCCATTTCCAGCATTTCCTCGAAGGTGATCTTGTCCAGTCGCTGAGCCTTCGCCACCACTCGAGGGTCGGTCGTGTAGACACCATCCACGTCAGTGTAAATCTGGCACTCGTCAGCTTTTAACGCGGCGGCCAGAGCCACACCGGTGGTGTCGGAACCGCCACGCCCCAAGGTCGTAATGTTGCCCTTCTCGTCGACGCCCTGGAATCCAGCCACCACCACAACGCGCCCAGCTTTGATATCGCGCTGAATACGTTGAGCATCGATCTGCAGGATACGCGCCTTCGTATGTGCGCTGTCGGTAAGGATACGTACCTGATTACCAGTGTAGGACACCGCAGGGACGCCACGCTTGATCAACGCCATCGCCAGCAAGGCAATGGTCACCTGCTCGCCGGTGGATACCATCACATCCAGCTCACGGGCTACCGGCTGTTCGCTGATCTGCTTGGCAAGATCGATCAGTCGGTTGGTTTCGCCGCTCATTGCCGAGACGACTACAACGATGTCATCGCCACGCTCGCGGAATTTCTTGACCTTTTCGGCCACCTGCTCGATACGCTCGACGGTGCCGACCGAGGTACCCCCAAACTTCTGTACGATCAAAGCCATTGTTAGCCGCCTAGAGCCCGTGAAGGGCGATCATTAAACACATAATCCGAAAACTGCCAAACGCCCCAACGCGCCGTGGATGGCCTATCCTCGCCATGGGGCGCGTCAACGACACCTGGCAGAGCTGCTTAGAGGGCCTGCTCTGCGAATGGCAGGGCCAATGCAAGCGCTTCGTCCAGCCTGGCCGGGTCGCTTCCGCCCCCCTGCGCCATATCCGGACGACCGCCACCCTTGCCGCCCACAACCGCAGCTGCCTGTTTCATCAGGTCGCCGGCTTTAAGGCGAGAAGTCAGGTCCTGTGTCACACCAGCGACGAGCACCACCTTATCGTCCTGAACACCACCAAGGAGAATGACGGCACTACCCAGCTTGTTCTTCAACTGGTCGACCAGCGCCAGCAATGCCTTGCCGTCCAGACCATCCTGGCGCGCGGCAAGCACGCGCACGCCCTTGACCTCGACCGCGGAGGTCGCAAGGTCGTTGCCGGCTGCGCTGGCGGCCTTGGCCTTGAGCTGCTCGAGCTCCTTTTCCAGCTGACGGTTGCGCTCGAGTAGGCCGCCAAGTTTGTCCAGCAGATTGTCGCGGCTGCCCTTGACCAGGTTTGCCGCCTCTTTCAGCTGCTCATCGGCGGCATTGAGGTAGGCCAGCGCAGGCGCTCCGGTAACCGCCTCGATGCGCCGTACGCCGGCAGCCACGCCACCTTCGCTGGTGATCTTGAACAGACCGATATCGCCGGTACGGCTTACATGGGTACCGCCGCAGAGTTCGACCGAGAATCCTCCACCCATTGTCAGCACCCGTACGGAGTCACCGTACTTCTCGCCGAACAGTGCCATCGCGCCCTTGGCCTTGGCCGTATCGATATCGGTCTCCTCGATTTCCACAGCGGAATTGCGGCGAATCTCGGCGTTTACCCGATCTTCCAGCGCGCGGAGCTGCTCGGGCTTGATCGCCTCGAAGTGGCTGAAGTCGAAGCGCAGGCGCTGGCTGTCCACCAGCGAGCCCTTCTGGCTGACGTGCTCGCCAAGAATCTCGCGCAACGCTGCATGCAGCAGGTGGGTTGCCGAATGGTTGAGCGCAGTGGCCTGGCGCACCGAGGCGTCAACAGTAGCCTCGACATCAGTACCCACGCGCAGCGTGCCGCTGTCGACGATGCCGTGATGTAGAAACGCGCCGCCGGCCTTGCTGGTATCACGAATATCGAAACGCAAGCCTTGCGCTTCGAGATAACCACAGTCACCAATCTGACCGCCGGATTCGGCGTAGAACGGCGTCTGGTCGAGCACCACGACGCCCTCCTCCCCGGCGCTCAGGCTTTCGACCACCATGCCTTCCTTGAACAGCGCCAGGACCTTCCCGCTGCCCGATGTGCCCTGATAGCCGATAAAGCGCGTTTCGCCTTCGACCTTGACCAGGCTGTTGTAGTCCATGCCGAAGGCGCTGGCCGAGCGCGCACGCTCGCGCTGGGCCTGCATCTCGCGCTCGAAGCCTTCTTCGTCGAGCGTCAGATTGCGCTCGCGAGCGATGTCGCCGGTCAGGTCGACCGGGAAACCGTAGGTGTCGTACAGCTTGAACACCACATCACCAGGAATGACGCTACCGCTCAGTCCGGCCAGATCCTGCTCGAGAATCTTCAGGCCCTGCTCCAGAGTCTTGGCGAACTGTTCTTCCTCGTTCTTCAGTACGCGTTCGATGTGCGCCTGTTGTTGCTTGAGTTCGGGGAAGGCATCTCCCATCTCCGCAACCAGAGCGGCGACGATACGATGGAAGAAGCTGCCGTTGGCGCCCAGCTTGTTGCCGTGGCGGCAGGCGCGGCGAACGATGCGGCGCAGCACATAGCCGCGACCTTCGTTGGATGGGGTTACGCCATCGGCAATAAGGAAGCCGCAGGAGCGAATATGGTCAGCGACGACCTTCAGCGAAGCCTGGCCGTCGTTGGTGCAGCCGATGGCATCAGCCGCCGCATTGAGCAGGCTCTGGAACAGGTCGATCTCGTAGTTGGAGTTAACGTGCTGCAGGACCGCACTGACGCGCTCGAGCCCCATGCCTGTGTCGACGCTCGGTGCCGGCAGCGGATGCATTACGCCATCAGCGGTGCGGTTGAACTGCATGAAGACGTTGTTCCAGATCTCGATGTAGCGATCGCCATCTTCCTCCGGCGAGCCGGGCGGACCGCCCCAGATGTGCTCGCCGTGGTCGAAAAAGATCTCGGTGCACGGGCCGCACGGGCCGGTGTCGCCCATCGCCCAGAAATTGTCCGACGCGTACGGGGCGCCCTTGTTGTCGCCGATGCGGACCATGCGCTCGGCAGGCACGCCGACCTCTTTGGTCCAGATGTCATAGGCCTCGTCGTCGCTGGCATAGACGGTGACCCATAGTTTTTCCTGCGGCAGGTTCAGCCATTTCTCGGAAGTGAGAAATTCCCAGGCATAGGTGATCGCATCGCGCTTGAAATAGTCGCCAAAGCTGAAGTTGCCGAGCATCTCGAAGAAGGTGTGGTGACGCGCGGTGTAGCCGACGTTTTCCAGATCGTTGTGCTTGCCACCTGCGCGTACGCATTTCTGGCTGGTGGTGGCGCGCGTGTAGGCGCGCTTCTCCAGGCCAAGGAAGCAGTCCTTGAACTGGTTCATGCCGGCGTTGGTGAAGAGCAGGGTCGGGTCGTTCGCCGGAATCAGCGAACTGGAGGCCACGCGTGTGTGGCCCTTCTCTTCGAAGAAGCGGAGGAAGGCTTCACGGATTTCTGCGCTTTTCATAGATTTCTTCCAGAGGACTGCGGCCGAACGGCTGCAAAACGACACGGCGAAGCGGGACCACCGAAAGCCGGTTCGCAACTACCCAAACGGATAGCCGGCAAAGGGCCGCATTATATCGGGCCCACGCGCCGGGTATAGGGGATTAAGGCGATTGAATCAAGCAATTGGACGTCAACTACGAGCGCTGTTGCCGGCAAATTCGGCGAATGCGCTCAGCACTACTGGAACATGCTCGTCATGCACGTCCATATGCGTGACCAGGCGCAGCCGCGCCGCCGGTGCCAGGCGAATGCCACGCTGCGCGCAAAATGCGCTTAGTGCCGCTGCCTGCCCTCCCATTTCAACGTAGACCATGTTTGTCTGGACCGGCTCGACCGCAAAGCCGAGCGCTGTCAGCCCGCGGCCAATCGTTTCTGCGCGCCGATGATCATCGGCGAGCCGCTCGACATTGTGCTCCAGCGCGTAGAGGCCAGCAGCAGCGAGTATGCCGGCCTGGCGCATGCCTCCGCCGACCATTTTGCGCAGGCGCCGAGCCTTGGCGATGAACGCATCACTGCCGCATAGTACCGAACCGACTGGCGCGCCCAGGCCCTTGGACAGGCACACCGACACCGTATCGAAATGCCGAGTAATCTGGCGCGCATCGCAGCCAAGCTTCACCGCAGCGTTGAACAGCCGTGCCCCATCCAGATGCAGCGCCAGGCCGCGCTGGCACGTGAACTCGCGTGCAGCAGCCAGATAGTCCAGCGACAGAACCTTGCCGTGCATGGTGTTTTCCAGCGCCAGCAAGCGGCTGCGGGCGAAGTGGAAATTATCGGGTTTGATCGCTGCCTCAACACGGGCTAGATCCAGCGTCCCGTCGACCTCCATTTCGATGGGCTGAGGCTGGATCGAGCCGAGCACGGCGGCGCCGCCACCTTCGTATTTGTAGGTATGCGCCTGCTGCCCGACGATGTACTCGTCGCCACGCTCGCAGTGCGCCATCAACCCCAGCAAGTTGCTCATGGTACCGGACGGCACGAACATTCCCGCGGCGAAGCCCAGGTCACCAGCGAGCTGCGTTTCGAGCCGGCGTACGGTCGGGTCCTCACCATAGACATCGTCCCCGGTGTCGGCGCCAAGCATCGCTTCGCGCATCTCGACAGAGGGCTGGGTAACGGTGTCGCTACGCAGATCGATGACGGTCATGAAATCTCCTCGAGAAGCAGGTCAGGGCCGCGACGATGCTATGTGGCGGTCAGCGTAACAGACGCGTGTTGAGTACCTTGGAGCCGCCACCTAGCAATGTTTCGGTCATTTCGATGAAGTCATCGGTGCTGACCGCATCCATGCGCATCAGCCCTCGACTGACATCGTCGAGCGAATGGCGGCTCTTGCTGCGCTGACGAATTTCCTTGTCCAGCTCCTGTAACAGCAGCACCGCTCGCGCCGTTACCGGGCCGGTGGAATGCTCGGTGCGCAGGCTGTCCACCTTGCGACTCCACTTGGTCAGGTGTTCACGTACGGCCTGATACCGGTCCTCGCTCATGCCGCCGGCACGCCTTACCAGCTCAATGGCGTAATACTCCGCCAGCCCTTCGCTGATCCAGTCGCTACGATCCTTATCCTTGATGCGACTGAAGACGTGAACCAGCTCGTGCACCAACGAGCTGGTGCCATTCTCGCTGACCATCGGGCGGTCGGCATGCATGTACAGCGAGTTGGGGCCGGAGAGACCGCCACGCCACATCGGATCGCCCGCACCGACAATGAGCAGCTTTGCCGGATCGCGAGGAAAAACGTTCTGCACCTGGGGCCAGACGAAGGTCAGCATGGTGAGCATATCCATCCTTCGAACCCCCTCACCAATCGGCGCGGCGATGGTGACGTCGGTTTCGCCCAGACGGGCGCGACGGGTACCGAGCTTGCCCGCCAACATCCAGCCGGTCGGACGGTCGAACAAGCGCTCACGGTTGTCCACGCGAAAGCGGTTCTTGCCGATCCGCGGCCAGCCGGTTTCGATGCTCTTCCAGCCCTCGGGAAGTTCGAAGGTGATGCGTGACACCAGGGTTACACCATCGACCTGATCCAGCCGCGCCGCGGGGACCAGGTCGTCCCCGCGAAACAGCGCCCAATCGCTGGTCATCCGCGCATCGTAGCGCCCGTTGCTACGGGGGTGACTGATGCGTACGCGGTAGCTCAGTCGCGATTTGCCCTCAGACGGCCTCCAGGTGCCCCGCTCCGGCGTCTCCTGCTGCCATTGACCGTCCGCTTCAAAGTCACTGTAGTAACCGTCCTTACCCAGGTTGAACTCCAGGCGCCGGACCACCTCGCCTTTCTCCAGGATCAGCTGCACGACGGCCTGATCTTCTTCCGGTAGAAAGCGAACGTGATAGTCCAGATCGACGCGCTTGGCTGCCTGGGCGTGAGCATTGAAAAAAAGGACAAGGACAAACAGCGACAGCAGTCGAGCAAGCATCGAAAAGAACTCCACGGATCGGATAAGCGCGAGGGGTACGCTGGTCTTGAGACGATGCGAACGAAGTTTAGATTCAACCGGCACGAAAAATCAGGTGATCTTCCCAGTGCTCCTCAGGCACGCTGCCCTCGGCCAGCATTCTGCCCGCCTGGGAAATCCGCTCGACATGAACCGCTTCGCGATCACCACAGACCAGGTGATGCCAAAGCGGCAGATCCTTGCCCTCTGCCACCAGGCGATAGCCACAGGTGGGCGGTAGCCACTTGAACTGCGCCGCGTCGGAGGCATTGAGCTGAATGCAATCCGGCACGCTGGCACGTCGATTGGGATAGTCGCTGCACTGACAAGTCTTCAGATCGAGCAACTTGCAGGCGATACGCGTGTAATACACGGCACCGTCCTCCTCGTCCTCTAGCTTCTGCAAACAGCAGAGGCCGCATCCATCGCACAGCGACTCCCATTCGCCAGGGTCGAGCTCGGCAAGGGACTTGCGCTTCCAGAAGGGTTCGACTTTTGCTGCCATGAGGGATGTCACTACCGATAAAACGGGCAAGTCTAGCTACTGGCGGATACCCGGCCAATAGCCGGCAGGCGGACCGTACCAGACCGGCCCGTCGGGCAGCGGGTTACATCGGATCATTACGACGCAGCAGTTCCTCCGGCAGATGCTCGATGTAGTCATCCTCGGCCGGCGGCATCTGCAGGTGATAACCCTGCGTCTGGATGTTGGCAAGCACCGTGGCAATATCTTCGCGTGCCAGCTGTCGCGCAGGCGTCAACACCATTTCGAATGCCAACTGCGGCGGACCGAATGCGACGAGCAGCCCTTCAGGAACACGTTTGAGCGCCTCACGCTTTTCCACGTAAAGGTACATGCCGTCCTTGCGCGGGCTTTTGTAGATGGAGCAGATCAACTTCATGATTGTTTTTCCAGAACTTCGAGCAGAGCCTGCCCCATCAGCTCACGGCGCCAGCCACGCAGCGAATCAGGCAGTTGATAGGGGCCGTCGGGATAGCCAGTTTTGAGCAGCGCTTCGAGCGTTTTCTTGCGCAGCATCAGCTCCGGTGCAATATCCAGCGTCTGCGCTTCGCGCTGACCGACCGCACGCAGCTTCTTCAATATGGACGACACCTCCAGCGGCAACGGCTCCGGCAGCGGAGCCGGCCAGTCCTGCTCGGGCGTCGCTGCCGCCTGCCGGATCATCTCCAGCAACGCCTCGCCGTCTTGACGCACGGTACGCGGATGCATGTCTTCAATTCGCGCGAGCGCCACCAGATCACGTGGCTGCGTACGCGCCAGCGGCCATAGGCTGGCCTCGCGCAGCACGCGATTACGCGGCTGGTTGCGAATGCGCGCCTGGCGCTCGCGCCAGGCGGTCAACACTTTAAGTACAGCAAGCTGTTGGGGTTTGAGTCGCCAGGCTTGCTTGACGTCGCGATAGGCCTCTTCCGGATCGGACTCACGCTGCAAATTGGCCACCAGCTCCGCACCATCCTCCAGCACCCAGGCGCGCTTGTCGTCGGACAGCTTCGGCAACAACGCTTCGTACAGCTCAGCCAGATGCTGGGCATCCTCGGCGGCGTACTGCACCTGCATTTCGCTCAGGGGCCGCTGCAGCCAATCAGAACGCGTCTCGCCTTTAGGCAGCTCGATGCCAAGAACCGCCTGCACCAGCCGTGAATAGCCCATGGAGAAGCCAATATTCAGGTAGCCAGCCGCCAGCTGTGTATCGAATAGCGGCAGTGGCAGGCTGCCTGTCAGGCGCAGCAGCACTTCCAAATCCTCACTGCAGGCATGCAGCACCTTAACTACGGCCGGATCTTGCAGTACGCCGGCAAACGCAGACCAATCACGCACGCTAAGTGGGTCAATCAGATAGGCGCGCCGCCCATCACCGACCTGCACCAGCCCGGCAATGGGATAGAAGGTATCGACCCTCATGAATTCGGTATCCACCGCCACATAGGGCAGCTGGCGCCATTCGGCGCACAGGCGGGTCAGATGCTCATCATCCAGAACCCATTGAGTTTCGATGGCCACACGGCCCTCCTTTTCGGCTGACGACCGGCGCGCGGCCGAACGAGGCGCGCAGTATATATCGAGCATCCGATCCACCGGGGCATTCATGGCCGGCGCACACGCTGGTAGTGTTGAGCAACAATCCGCTCCGGAGTCGTTCGATGCCACTCGCCCAACTCATTACCGCCGCAGAGCTCGCCCAGCGCGTGCATGAGCCCGACCTGCTGATCCTCGATTGCCGCTTCGCCCTGGAAGATCCGGCCTATGGCGAACGCAGCTATCAGGAAAGTCATATCCCCGGCGCCCACTTCGCCGATCTGGAAAAGGACCTGTCCGGCCCGGTGGTTCCTGGCGTAACTGGCCGGCATCCACTGCCCGACCCACAGCGGTTGCTGACACGCTTGCGGCAATGGGGGCTCGATGAGCACAGTGACGTGGTGCTCTATGACGACGGGCCTGGCGCATTCGCGGCGCGAGCGTGGTGGTTGCTGATGTGGCTGAGTAAACGCGACGGTATCTACCTTCTCGACGGCGGATTGAAAGCCTGGCAGGAAGCCGGTTTGCGGCAGGACGACGCGATACCAGCGAGCAAGCCCGGCACTTTTTCCGGTACTGCCGACACCAGCATGACCGTGGATGCCAGATGGCTGCAGGAGCATTTGGATAGCCCCGAGCTGACACTGCTCGATGCCCGTGCACTGCCACGCTTTCTCGGCGAAGTGGAACCCATCGACCCGGTTGCCGGGCATATTTCTGGCGCGATATGCGTACCGTTCACCGAGAACCTGGACGCCAAGGGTCGCTTTCTCTCGACCGAGCAACTCCAAGACAGGTTCGCTCAGCAGCTCGGCGGCAACCCGCCCGAAGCCGCTGTGGCCTATTGCGGCTCCGGCGTCACCGCCTGCCACAACCTATTTGCACTGTGCCTGGCCGGTTACCCGCTGGCGAGGCTGTATCCAGGGTCGTGGAGCGAGTGGATAACCAATCCGGACCGCCCTCGCGCCTGATAACCGAGCACCCCGCTGCGCCCATGCGCAGCGTGTCCAGCCAGTCACAAAACGCCCGAACAGTTTCAGCGACGTTACATTTGTTTTCACGACCGTTAGTCGTCATCTTTACGAAAAATTGCAATTCATTGTCTTGCTACCTGTCCGAAAAAGTTGCTAGGTTCCGACCCGCTTTCATCCCGGAGTAGTAGAACAATGAAAACAACATGGTTGAAGACCGCGCTCGCGGTAGCCGTAGGCGCCTTGTCCACCCAGGCCATGTCGGCCGGTTTTGCCCTCAATGAACAGAGCATCAGCGGCATGGGGACCTCTTTCGCAGGCCGCTCATCTTCCGCCGACGACGCCACCACCCTCTTTGGCAACCCGGCCGGCATGTCTCGTCTCAAGCGCGAAGAAGTCAGCTTCGGTATGGCGGCGATTCATGCGAAGACGGATATCAAGAACAATTCCGGTTCGTTTTCCGGCCCGGCACTAGGGGGCAATACGTTGCCCTACAGCGGTAGCAATGACGGAGACATGGTCCCGTTCACTGCCGTGCCGATGGGCTATTACGTCAAACCGATCGACGATAAGTGGGCCGTCGGGGTTGGCATCTACGTGCCGTTCGGCTTGGTCACTGATTACGAGAGCGGCTATCAGGGGCGCTATTTCGGCAACTACAGTGAAGTGCGCGTGATCACCGTGCAGCCCACGGTCAGCTACCGCTTCAATGATCACTTGTCGATCGGCTTCGGCCCGACTATCAACCGCATCGATGGCGAACTGCAAAGCAACTCGCCAAACCCTGTCGGCCCTCTGGGCTCCAACGACGGGCGCGTGAAAGTTACCGGTAACGATACTGCGCTTGGCTTCAACGCAGGCTTGCTCTACGAGTTCACTCCGCAGACTCGTGCAGGTATCACCTATCATTCCAAGGTTGCCTACACACTCGAAGGCGATACCAAGCTATCCGGCGCAGGCTTCGATGTAGCCGGTGCATCGGGCAAATATGACGCATCCCTTGATCTCGACACCCCGGAGTCGGTGGACGTCTCGCTGACCCACGAACTCAACGACCAATGGACGCTGTATGGCGGTGCCATGTGGACGCGCTGGAGCCGCTTCGAAGCCATCATCATCGAAAACGACGGCATTCCTGGCCCGCTACAAGGCAACCTTGCGCCCATCGTCGAAGAGCAGGATTGGCATGACACCTGGTCTTACGCCATCGGCGCAGCCTACAAGCTGAATCGTGAGTGGACCCTGCGTACCGGCCTGGCTTTCGACCAAAGCCCGACCAACAACCTGCATCGTTCGCCGCGCATCCCGACTGGCGATCGCACCGCGATCAGCTTCGGCCTGGCCTGGAGTCCAAGTGACGACGTCACAGTGGATCTGGCCTACTCCTATCTGCGGGAGGAAGAAGTGGACATCAACCGTAGCCGCACCTATCAGGGCGGCGCCCTTGAAGCGAACTACGATTCGACCTTCAAGAACCGAGCCCACGGCTTCGGCGCAGCTCTGAGCTACCGCTTCTAACGTAGCAATGACAAAAAAGCCCCGGTTCGCCGGGGCTTTTTCGTTCTAGCGCGCCAACGCTTTCTCGACCGCAGCGATCAGGCGGGGATCATCCGGCGTTACCTTGCTGGAAAAATGCGCCACGACGCGCCCCTCACGATCGACCACATACTTGTAGAAATTCCAGCGCGGCGCCTTGCCTGCTTGCTCGGCAAGCTCGCGGAACAACGGTGTAGCGTTTCGCCCTCGCACCGGCTGAGTCTGTGTCATGGTGAAGGTCACGCCGTAGTTCACGTAACAGACCTCTGCCGTCTCGGCCTCGTCGTCGGCCTCCTGGAAGAAGTCGTCCGAGGGCACGCCGAGCACCTCCAATCCGTCATCCTTGTAGCGTTGATAGAGCGCTTCGAGCCCCTTGAATTGCCCGGTGAATCCGCAATGGCTGGCGGTGTTGACCACAACAAGGGCCTTGCCCTTGAACTGGCTGCACAGATCGACGGTTTCCTTGGAACGAAGCTTGGGCAGTTCGTGCTGCAGCAGGGCCGGGCATTCGGCGGCAACTGCCGAGGCGCCGGCAAAGGCCAGCATCAGTGCCGCCAGTGGACGAGTGATATTCATGGCCAGTTCTCCGGTCGCGGGCTCACAACGCTACTCCGCACCCGTGCCGACGACAATGGTCTTGCAGGCTGAGGCGCGTCCGGTCAATCACTGCACGGCCAAACTGCAATATGATGCGCCCAGTCGCTATGCACCGAACGAGGCCGCATGTATTTATCTCAAGCACTCCGTTATGCACTGTTTCTCCTCCTGCTGCCCTTCGGCGATGCCTTCGCGGCGCAAGTACAGGTAGCGGTCGCCTCTAATTTCACCGCCCCGATGCAGGAGATTGCAGCACGCTTCGAGCGCGACACAGGCCATCAGGCACGCCTTGCCTTCGGCGCTAGCGGCAAGTTCTACGCCCAGATTCGCAATGGCGCACCGTTCGAGGTCCTGCTGTCAGCGGATGACACCACGCCGCAACGGCTTGAGCAGGAAGGCGCGGCCGTACCCGATAGTCGTTTTACCTATGCCGTGGGTCGGCTGGTACTGTGGTCGGCCATTGCCGGGCTGATCAAGGATGGTCCTGAGCGGCTGAAGGCCGGCGATTTCCGCCACCTCGCCGTAGCCAACCCAAAGACGGCGCCCTATGGCGCTGCCGCTCAGTCAACGCTGGTCCATCTGGGCCTCGCCGATAAACTGCGCAGCCGACTGGTGCAGGGTGAAAACATCGCCCAGACCTACCAGTTCGTCGCCAGTGGCAACGCGCAGCTCGGCTTCATCGCGCTTTCGCAGGTGGCTAAGAATGGCGAGATCGCCGCCGGCTCGGGCTGGATCGTGCCCACCGACCTTCACTCGCCGATTCGTCAAGACGCCGTGCTGCTGACCAAGGGCAAGGACAATCCGGCTGCCAGGGCTTTGATGGATTACCTGGCCCAGCCGCAGGTCCGCGAGCTGATCCAGTCCTACGGCTACGGGCTGGAGTAGCGGCATGCCGCTGGATAGCGTGGACCTTGCAGCAATCTGGCTGACCTTCAAACTGGCCAGCGTAACCACGCTGATCCTGCTACTGGTCGGCACACCCATCGCATGGTGGCTGGCACGCACCACCTCGCGCATGAAGGGTCCGATCGGGGCTGTGGTCGCGTTACCGCTGGTACTGCCGCCGACGGTGCTCGGCTTCTACCTGCTGGTGGCGATGGGACCTAATGGCTTCATCGGCCAATTCACCCAGAGTCTTGGCCTGGGCACCCTGCCCTTCACCTTTGCCGGACTAGTGGTAGGGTCGGTGTTCTACTCGCTGCCGTTCGTGGTGCAACCATTGCAGAACGCCTTCGAAGCCATTGGCGAGCGCCCGCTGGAAGCCGCCGCTACGCTACGCGCCGGCCCCTGGGACACCTTCTTCAGTGTGGTTCTGCCACTCGGCCGCCCCGGGTTCATCACCGCCAGCATCCTCGGTTTTGCCCATACCGTCGGCGAGTTCGGCGTGGTGCTAATGATCGGCGGCAACATTCCTGGCCAAACGCGCGTGGTCTCAGTGCAGATCTACGATCATGTCGAAGCCATGGAGTACGCCCAGGCGCACTGGCTGGCTGGCGGCATGCTGCTGTTCTCATTTCTGGTGCTGCTGGTACTTTATGGCAGCCGGTTGAAGCAAGGGTGGCGCGGATGAGCGACGCTGCAAGCAACAGCGGAATCCAGGCACGTTTTCGCCTCGACTATGCCGACTTCAGCCTGGATGTCGATTTGCAGCTGCCCGGCCGCGGGGTGACCGCGCTGTTCGGCCATTCCGGCTCGGGCAAGACCACCCTGTTGCGCTGCGTGGCGGGCCTGGAGCGCTCAGGTCAGGGCCAGCTGACCGTCAATGGCGAACGTTGGCAGAACAACGCGCAGAACCTGTTCGTGCCACCGCATCGCCGCTCAATCGGTTATGTGTTTCAGGAGGCCAACCTATTCGCCCACCTGTCGGTGCGGCGCAATCTGGAGTTCGGCATGCGTCGCGTGGCGGCGGCGGAGCGCCGTGTGGCGCTGGATCAGGCGGTAGCGCTGCTGGGTATCGACCATCTGCTCGAACGCATGCCCGACCGGCTGTCCGGCGGCGAACGCCAGCGCGTCGGCATCGCCCGCGCACTGCTGACCAGCCCGCGCCTGCTGCTGATGGACGAACCACTGGCCGCACTCGACCTCAAGCGCAAGAACGAGATTCTGCCGTATCTGGAACGGCTGCATGACGAGCTGGATATTCCCGTGCTCTACGTCAGTCACTCGCCGGACGAAGTGGCGCGGCTGGCCGATCACGTCGTGCTGCTGGAACAGGGCCGAGCCATCGCGCAGGGCGAACTGCGCGAGACGCTGGCGCGACTTGACCTGCCGACCGCCTTCAGCGATGACGCCGGTGTGGTGATCGATGGCGAGATTGCCGGGCATGATGCCGAGTATCACCTGACCCGACTGAGCTTTCCCGGCGGCGAAGTGCTGGTGTCGCGGCGACCGGAAGCCCTGGGCCAACGCCTGCGCTTCCGCGTGCATGCGCGGGACGTGAGCCTGGCGCTGCAACGAGCCGAAGGTAGCAGCATCACAAACCTGCTCCCCGCTCGGGTCGAGGCGATGGTCGCGGCCGATACGCCGGCCCACGTACTGATCCGCCTCGATGCCGGCGGCACGCCGCTGCTGGCACGCATCACCCGACGTTCGGCCGATCAGCTGGCCATTACGCCCGGTCAGGCGCTTTGGGCGCAGATCAAGACGGTGGCGCTGCTGGGCTGAGGCGGATCAAGTCTCGGTCGACTCCGGCAGCTTGGCGATCACCTTGATCTCGAACTGAAAGCCGTAAAGCCAGGTGACCCCAACGGCCGTCAGCGTCGGATGCGGTGCAGCGCCCCAGTATTCGGGCACGACGCTCCAGACCCGCTCAAAGATTGATTGCGGATCGACCATGAACACGGTGACATCGATGACGTCGTCAAAGGTGCAGCCAGCCGCCTGCAGAATCGCGTTCAGGTTATCGAAGGCGCGCCGGACCTGCGCCTCCAACTCCGGCTCGGGTGAGCCGTCCTCGCGGCTGCCGACCTGGCCGGAGACGAACAGCAAGCCATTGGCACGGATGGCCGGGGAATAACGATTGCGCTCGTAGAGCGCCTGGCGGCCAGGCGGAAAAACAACGTCACGCGGTGTCATGTGCAACCTCCAGCAAGGGTCGGAGCGACCCGTTGAATGAAGGCCTCACTGTAGAAGTCGCAAGGCGCTGGATAAACGCGCCAGGTCGCTCAACACTATTTGCATAATCCAAACAATCCGCGGGAGTTCAGATGGACCGTTTCGATGCGATGCAGGCCTTCGTTCGCGTGGTGGAGACCGGCAGCTTCACCAAGGCCGCCGAGACCCTGCGCATCAGCAAGACCAGCGTCACCCAGCAGGTCCAGCAACTCGAGGCGCGGCTTCGCGTCAGGCTGCTCAACCGCACCACGCGCAAGGTCAACGTGACCGCCGACGGTGCGGCCTATTACGAGCGTGCCCTGCGCCTGCTGGCCGATCTGGACGACGCCGAAACCAGCTTGTCCGGTGCCGCGGCAGTGCCCCGGGGACGCTTGCGCGTGGACGTTCCCAGCCCATTGGCGCGGATGATCCTGATTCCGGCATTGCCGGCCTTTTATGCGAAGTATCCGGACATCCAGCTGGACATGGGCGTCAGTGATCGGCGGGTGGATCTGATCGGGGAGAACGTGGACTGCGTGGTGCGCGGTGGCGAGATCACCGACCAGTCGCTGATCGCCCGCCACGTTGGCGACCTACGCCTTGGCGTCTACGCAGCCCCTGGCTACCTCGAACGCGCTGGCGTGCCGACACACCCGAGCGAGCTGGAAAACAGCCACCACCGCGTCGTCGGCTTTCTCTGGGGCCGCACCGGCAAACCCACACCGTACGTCATGCAGCGGCAGGACGAGCAGGTTCAGGTGCACGGCCGCTACGTGCTCGCAGTGGATGATGGCAACGCCTGCCTGGCTGCGGGGTTGGCCGGACTGGGCGTGATCTGGCTGCCGGACTACATGGTCAGAACGCACCTGGCAGACGGCGAGCTGTTGCCACTGTTGGAAGACTGGCGCCTCGATGACATGCCGCTGTATCTGGCATTCCCGCCGAATCGACATGTCAGTGCCAAGCTACGGGTGTTCATCGATTGGGTAGTCGAGCTGATGGCGCTGCATGCGCCCGTGCTCGACCGCCGCCCTGCAGCCGGCGGCTAAAGCTGAAGCGCCAGCCCCACCAGCACCGCACACTCCACCAGCTCCAGCAGCGCACCGGCGGTATCGCCGGTCGTACCGCCAAGCCGGCGAAGCATGGCACGGCGCGCCAGCAAGAACGCGACGGCAGTCAACGCCAGGGCTATCAGCCCGCTGCTGCCGAACAGCAGGCATCCGATTGCCACCAGGAGCAGAACGCCCTTCGCCCAGGTGCGCGGCAGATTCGCTGCCAAAGCATGGCCAAGGCCATTGGGCCGCACATACGGCGTGCCGAGAAACAGCGCCAGCAGCGCCGCGCGTCCCAACAGGGGTGCCAACAGAAGCGCCACATAGTGCTGGGCCTGCAACAAAGCCAGCAGCGCCGCGAACTTGAGTAGCAACAGCAGGACCAACACCACCACTGCCACGGGGCCGCTGCGCGGATCTTTCATGATCTGCAGCGTACGCTCCCGGTCGCCGAAGCCACCCAGCCAGGCGTCGGCGCTGTCGGCCAAACCATCGAGGTGCAACGCGCCGGTCAGTGCGACCCACAACGTCAGCAAGAGCGCCGCCTGCAATAGCGGCGGCGCGCTCTCTAGCATGAGCGCGGCCAGGCAGAGCAATACGCCCAGTAACAGCCCGACGACTGGGTAATACAGCAAAGAGCGCCCCTGCTGTTCTGGCTCCGGCATTACCCGCAAGCGAATCGGCAGACTGGTGAGAAATTGCAGGGCGATCAATAGCGGCAGCATGGCTGTTCCGGGGCAGGAATCATGGCGTGAGCGCTTTTACGTTTGTTTCATGGCAGCGCGACAGATCCAGCGGCAGCAACTCACCATGTGCGACTACTACCTCGAGCAGCCTCTCGCGTGGGAGGCCGCGCGCGCGCGCCAGCAACAGGCGCATCACGCCGGCATGACAGATGACCAGCAAGCGCTGTCCAGCGCAGCGCTGTTGCAACCGCTCGATAGCGGCCAGAACGCGCGCCTCGAACTGCACCAGCGGCTCACCGCCAGGCGGTGTAAATCCGTATGGGTCGGCCCAAAACAGGCCGAGCGCCTCGGCGCTGCACTGCATAAGCTCGGCCGCGCTGCGCCCTTCCCAGTCGCCGAAATGCAGTTCGCTCAGGTCAGACTCCAGATGCAGCGGCAGGCCGCGTTGCGCCGCGAGTTCGTGGGCGAAGGCGGCACAGCGCTGCAGTGGCGAGCTGACCAGCATGTCCCAGGGGCCGACGGCGCAAACCGCATCGCGCATCTGCTGCCAGCCGTGTGCAGTCAGCGCATCGTCGAGGCTGCCGCGAAAGCCGCCACCTTGCTCGGTCTCGCCATGGCGTAGCAGATCGATGCTCGCCGTCATGCGGAGCGATCCGATACGGCCGCTTCGGCAAACGTCGCCATCTCGTTGTGCAGGGCGCAGGCCTGCTGCAACAACGGGACTGCCAAGGCCGCCCCGCTGCCCTCGCCCAGCCGCAGGCCGAGGTCGAGCAACGGCACGGCACCGAGCGCTTCCAGCACTGCCAGATGGCCAGGTTCAGCGGAGCGATGGGCGAAGATCAGCCATGGCCGACATGCCGGGTTCAACCGCACCGCGCAAAGCGCTGCAGCGCTACAGATAAAGCCATCGACCAATACCGGAACGCCCAGTTGCGCGCAGCACAGGTATGCACCTACGAGAGCCGCAATCTCGAACCCACCCAGGCGACGCAGGGCTTCGAGCGGTTCGACGCAGTGCTCGGCGTGCAACCGAACGGCACTCTGGATAACCTGAACCTTGTGGCGAACACCGCTTAGATCGAGCCCGGTGCCCGGGCCGACCAGTGTCAACGGTGAGCGTGGCAGGAGCACGGCCGACAAGGCGCTTGCACTAGTGGTGTTGCCAATGCCCATTTCCCCGCCAATAAACAGATGGGCCGAACGCTCCGCTGCACGCTGCGCACTGTCGCGGCCGGCAGCAAGGGCCAGGTGCAATTGCTCGTCGCTCATTGCCGCTTCGCGAACGAAATTCGCCGTGCCAGGGCCGAGGCGCAGATGGCTTACGCCGTCCAATTGCAGCGATTCCACAGTGCCCAGGTCGATCACCTCCAAAGGTGCATTCAGGCGGCGCGACAATACGCTCAGCGCCGCACCGCCGTTGACGAAGTTGCGCAGCATCTGACCTGTCACCGATTGAGGGAAAGCCGAAACACCCTCTTGCACCACTCCGTGGTCGCCGGCAAACACACTGACGTGCACACGCTCGACCTGTGGCCGCTCACTGCCCTGCATGGCCGCCAGCCCCACCGCCAGGCCCTCGAGGTGGCCGAGTGCGCCACGCGGTTTGGTCAGCTGATCCTGCCGCGCCAACGCCTGGACGCGCACGGTTTCGTTCAACGCCTGGCAAGACTCGTTCCACCAATCGTGCATTACTGCGCTCCCTTCAATGCCATGGGCAGCCCGGCGACCATGAAGGTCACCCGCTGCGCCCGCTCCGCAACGGCCTGATGCAACCAGCCCGCCTCGTCCACATAGCGCCGGGTCAATTCGCCTAGCGGCACGACACCGAGACCGGTTTCGTTGCTGACCAGCACGATCCGCCCCGGCAGCTCAGCCAGACATTCCAGGAAGGCATCGCGCTCCTCGGCGAGGCGCGTTGGTTCGTCCAGCATCAGCAAATTGGTCAGCCAGAGGGTCAGGCAGTCGACTAGCAGGCAGCGATCCGTCGCCGCCCGTTCACGCAGCACCTGAGCCAGCTGCAGTGGTTCCTCGATCAGCCCCCAGTGCGACGGACGCCGCTCACGGTGATGCGCGATACGCTCGGCCATCTCGCCATCGAGTGCCTGACTGGTGGCGATATAGGTAACCGCCAGGCCGCTTTCGGCAGCCTGTCGCTCGGCAAATCGGCTCTTGCCCGAACGGGCGCCGCCAAGAATCAGTTCCAACATGTTCAGCCTCCCAGGCCACAAAGCGCACGCAGCCGCCCCGTGTCCAGCTGCGTTTCGACCAGATCGGCCAGGCGCTCAATGTCGCGCTCGCGTAGTGCGTGATAATCGACGATTTCCACGGTACGAACCCCGACCCAGCGCAACAGCGCGGCACAGGCCTCGGGTTCCTCGAACAACCCGTGCAGGTAGGTACCGAGCAGCTGTCCGTCGGCGCTTATCGCGCCATCGCGGCGGCCGTCGTCCAGCTGCACCGCAGGTTGCTCAAGAGCTGGCCCACTACTGACGCCAGCATGAATCTCATAACCGCTGACCGGCGCGCCTTCCGGCAGCAGCCAGCCCGTGACGTTGCGCAGCTGCTTGTCCGCCTCCAGAAGGGTTTCAAAATCCAGCAAGCCGAGTCCTTCGCTGGTTCCGGCCGGGCCTTCCAGCCCGAGCGGGTCGGCAATGCGCGTACCGAGCATCTGCAACCCGCCACAAATGCCCAGCAGTTTGCCGCCGTAGCGCAGGTGCCTCTGGATCGCTGTGTCCCAGCCATTGGCACGCAGCCAGGCGAGGTCGGCACGCACGCTTTTCGAGCCGGGTAGGATGATCAGATCCGCCGCGGCGGGTACCGCCTGACCGGGACCAACGAACTGCAGGTCGACCTGCGGATGCAGGCGCAGAGGGTCGAAATCGGTGTGATTACTGATGCGTGGCAACACCGGCACAACTACTTTCAACGCCTCGCTGGGCTTGCTGGACTGGCGCGTGTCGATGGCATCCTCTGCCTCCAGATGGAAATCCATCAGATAAGGCAGCACCCCGAGTACCGGCTTGCCGGTGCGTTGTTCCAACCAGTCGAGGCCAGGCTGCAACAACGCAATATCGCCGCGAAAACGGTTGATGACGAAGCCCTGCACCCGCGCCTGCTCGCTTTCAGAGAGCAGCGCCAGGGTGCCGACCAGATGGGCGAAGACGCCGCCCTTGTCGATATCCGCGATCAGGATCACCGGGCAGTCCACCGCCTCGGCAAACCCCATGTTGGCGATGTCGCCGGCACGCAGGTTGATCTCGGCGGGCGAGCCTGCGCCCTCGACCATCACAACGCTGTACGCCGCGGACAGCCGTCGATGCGAGTCGAGCACGGCCTGCATCGCCACGCGCTTGTAGTCGTGGTAGGCCACTGCGTCCATGCTGGTCACCGCGCGGCCGTGGATGATCACCTGGGCGCCGATGTCGCTGTTGGGCTTGAGCAGCACCGGGTTCATGTCCGTGTGCGGCGCCAACCTGGCAGCCTGAGCCTGCACCGCCTGGGCCCGACCGATCTCGCCGCCATCGGCGGTCACCGCGCTGTTGAGCGCCATGTTCTGCGGCTTGAACGGCACCACCGCAACGCCCTGGCGTGCAAGCCAGCGGCACAGCGCGGTCACCAGGGTGCTCTTGCCAGCGTCGGAAGTGGTGCCCTGCACCATCAGCGTGGTCATGGATGCTGCTCCCTGAAACTCTGCAAGGCCTGATCCAGTCGCGCCCAGCCGACATCGGTGGGCAGGCCGAAGCGCACGCTGGAAGGCTGAGCGAAAAGACGCGTGAGAATGCCCCGACGGGCGAGGAAGTCGTGCAGCAACGCCGCATCGGCGCTGACCCACCATTGGAACAGCGCACAACCGCCCAGCGGCGCCACATCGTGACGCCGCAGCAGGTCGGTCAGACGCTGGCCATCGCAGTGCAGGCATTCGCGCTGGCGCTGCTGCGCAGACCTGTCGGCCAGTAATGCGGCGCCCAGCTGTCTTGTCGGACCGTTCACCGTCCAAGGCCCAAGTAGCTCGGCAAGGGCTCGCAACAGGCCGGCATGAGCCAGAACGAAGCCCAGCCGAGCCCCCGCCAAGCCGAAGAACTTACCGAACGAGCGCAGCACGACCAGCCCAGGCAGGTGGCTATGCTCGGCCAGACTATGCTGCGGCGTGCAGTCCATGAACGCCTCGTCCACGACCAGCCAGCCACCAAAGGCCGCCAGCTCGCTGCGCCACTCCAACAAGTGCTGGGGCGCGATCAGTTGACCGGTGGGATTGTTCGGGTTGACCACCACCAGCACATCGAGGTGGTCCAGGGCACGCGGCACGCTGGCCTGGCAGAGTTCGACAACGCGATGACCGGCGCGACGCCAGGCCTCGGCGTGCTCGGCATAACAGGGAGAGATGATGCCGACCCGCGCCGAACCGCGCAGCCGTGGCAACGCCTGGATGGCGCTCTGCGAACCGGCCACGGGCAATACCGCACGCGCGCCGTAATAGTCCCGGGCCGCAGTTTCCAGACCATCATCGGTTTCCGGCAGGCGCGCCCAGGCGCTACTGGAAATGCTCGGCAACGGCGGATGGTACGGTGCTAGGCCGGTGGATAGATCGAGCCAATCCGATAGCGGGATGGCATAACGCTGTGCGGCTGCTCGTAGACGTCCGCCGTGCTCAAGCATACAGCCAGCCCCCGAACAGCAAAGCCAGCAGCCAGACGCCGACGCCACCCCAGACCAGGTCGAGGGCATGCTCGATATGACGCGCTTGCGCTGGCTTGCCACGACCCAGCTCGGGACGCGCATGAACTTCACCGTGATAAATAGCGGAGCCGCCCAACACCACACCCAGCGCCCCAGCTCCAGAAGCCATTACTGGCCCCGCATTGGGGCTGTCCCAGAGCGGGGCCTGGGTGCGCCAGCAACGCAATGCGCGGCGAGTTCTGCCGAGCAGCGCATAGGTCAGGGCGACCAGCCGGGCCGGCACATAGTTGAGCACATCATCGATGCGCGCCGCGGCCCAGCCGAAGCGCTCGAAACGCGCGTTGCGATAGCCCCACATGGCGTCCAGCGTGTTGCTCAGGCGATACAGCACCACACCGGGCGCGCCAGCGACGATGAACCAGAACAGTGCGGCGAACACGGCATCACTGCCGTTTTCCAGCACCGACTCCGTAGCCGCACGGGCCACGCCCTCCTCGTCCAGCTGCGTGGTGTCACGGCTGACGATCCAGCCAACGCGGCGTCGCGCCTCGGGCAGGTCGTTTCGCCACAAGGCGTGGGCCACCGGCAACACATGTTCGCCAAGGCTGCGCAGCCCAAGTGCCAGGTAGAGCAGCACAATCTCAACCAGCCAGCCGACGCTGGGTAACAGGCTGAGCAGCCAGGCCAGCAGCGTCAGCGGCAGCACCGCCAGGCACCAGGCGGTTACCCCATGGCTGCGCCAACCGCGCGCCGCCGCACCATTGAAATGCTGCTCCAGACGATCGGCCAGGCGGCCAAAGGCTACCAGTGGATGCGCCCGTTTCGGCTCGCCGAGCAACGCATCCAGCAGCAGGGCCGCGGCAACGGTGAGGAATAGACTCACTCAGACCTCTGCGCGCAGGCGCGAATCAGTGCATGTAACTGACGTACACCGTCGGTGAGCACCGCCGGACCGGGGTTGAGGATCTCCGGCGACTTGATCTCATGCAGCTGACCATCGCGCACGGCCGGAATTGCCTGCCAGCCAGCTCGGGCCGCGACCTGTTCCGCGCGGAAGCGCCGCCCGCACCAGGACCCGATGATCAGCTCCGGCGCGCGGCGCACCACTTCCTGCGGATCTTCGATGATCCTGTCCTTGGCGCGCTTGAATTGCGCCAGCTCGGCGAAGCAGTCCTCGCCACCGGCCAGTTCGATCAGCTCGCCGACCCAGCCGATGCCGGATATCAGCGGCTCGTTCCACTCCTCGAAATACACCCGCGGCCGGCGCGGCAAAGTCGCCGCGCAGGCGCGAATAGCGTCCAGCCCCGCCTGCAACTCATCGATCAGCGCCAGGGCACGCTCGCCGGCGTGCACCAGCGCACCGAGGGTCTCGATCATGCGCAGAATGCCGGCAACATCGCGTTGGTTGAACAAATGCACCTCCAGCCCTTCGCGCGCCAATTCAGCGAGCATATCGCCCTGCAGGTCGCTGTATCCGAGCACCAGGTCTGGCTCGAGAGCAAGTATCTGTTCGTGCTTGACGCTGGTGAAACCGCTGACCTTGGGCTTCTCCTTGCGTGCCTGCGGTGGGCGCACGGTGAAGCCGGAGATGCCGACAATGCGCGCCGGCTCACCCAGCAGATACAGCGTCTCGCAGGTTTCCGTGGATAAACAGACGATGCGCTGCGGCCCTTTACTCATGCCGACTCCCATCCGTTTTCAAAAACCAGTTCGTGCAGCGGCCGCGGCTGCGTCCAGCCCTCAAGCGCCAGCATCGGTGCCGGATAGAAGGCTTTGACTGGCCCCAGGCAGAGAATCGCCACGGGCTTCGCGCCAACTGGCATGCGAAGCAGCGTCCCTAGCGCGGCTGGATCGAACAGTGAAACCCAGCCCATACCCAAGCCCTCCGCCCGCGCAGCGAGCCAGAGATTCTGGATCGCGCAAGCCAGTGACGCCAGGTCCATTTCGGGTAGCGTGCGGCGGCCAAAGATGTGCTGCTCACGGTCTTCCATCAGCGCGGCGACCAACAACTCAGCACAATCCTCGATGCCCTCGACCTTGAGCCGCATGAACTCGGCGGAACGTTCGCCGAGTGCCTCGGCCGTGCGCTGGCGCTCCTCGCCGACCAGATCGGCAATGGCCGTGCGCAACTCGGGGTGTGTAATACGGATAAAGCGCCACGGCTGCATCAAGCCAACGCTGGGTGCCTGATGCGCGGCCTGCAGCAGCCGCGACAGCAGCTCCGGCGCCACCTCGCCACCAATGAAATGGCGCATGTCGCGGCGCTCGCCGACGGCGCGATAGACCGCGGCGCGTTCTTGCGCGCTGAAAGCATGTTCGTTCATGGCCGCAACAGCGCTGCAGCCGCTGCTGGATCAGACGGCAAGTAGAAGTGAATGTAGGACGCCGTCAGCCGCCCCTTGCGATAGACCGCTTCGGCAGTGCGCTTGTAGTTCGGGCACTCGCCACGGGCCAGTGGTTCGAGCGGCGACTCCAGCTCCGAATGATGGAACGTATGGCCGCGCAGACGCCCTTCAGGCAGTGCTACTTCCTGCAGCGCCAAAGCGGTCAGGCGCTTCTGCATGCGCGCCTCGCCAGGCAGCAGACCGAGCATTTGTGTACGTTCCCCGCCCAGATCGGTCAAACCATCAAATAGATAGAGCATGCCGCCACACTCGGCGAGAATTGGTTTACCGGCTTCGTGGTGGGCGCGTATGGCGTCGGCCATGGCTCGGTTACGCGACAAGCCGCGCAGGTGCAGCTCCGGGTAGCCCCCTGGCAGATACAAGCTATCCACGGCCGGCAGCCGGGTGAAACGCAGCGGCGAAAAGAACAGCAGCTCGGCACCCAGCGCCTGCAGCAAGTCCAGATTGGCCTGATAGAGAAAAGCAAAGGCGGCATCGCGTGCAACACCGATGCGCACGCCCTTGAGCAGCGGCTCGAGTGGCGTACTGAGCGGCGCAGCGAAGCTGACCGATGGGGGCAAATCTGTATCTGCACTAAGCGCCAAGGCATCGGCTGCAGCATCCAGACGAGTGTCCAGATCGGCCAGTTCCTCGGCCTGGACCAAGCCCAGGTGCCGGCTTGGCAACTCCACCTCGGCGCTGCGCGGTAATGCACCGTACCAGCGGATCGAAGGCGGAAGACTATCGCGCAAAATATCGCCATGCCGAACACTGCCCACCCGGTTGGCTAGCACACCATCGAACGGCAAATCCGGCTGAAAGCTGCTCATTCCGTGAGCCACGGCGCCGAAGGTCTGCGCCATGGCGGAGCCGTCGATTACTGCCATTACCGGCACGCCGAAGCGCCGGGACAGATCGGCCGCCGACGGCGAACCGTCGAATAGCCCCATCACGCCTTCGATCAAGATCAGATCAGCCTCACCCGCCGCGTCCCACAACAACCGGCACGACTCCTCCTCACCGACCATCCGCAAGTCGAGCTGATAGACCGGCCGGCCGCTGGCGCGGGCCAGGATCATCGGGTCGAGAAAGTCCGGCCCACACTTGAACACCCGCACGTGCTTGCCCTGACGACTGTGCAGTCGCGCCAGCGCCGCGGTGACCGTGGTCTTGCCCTGCCCGGATGCGGGCGCGGCGATCAGCAGCGCTGGACAGCGTCTACTGGTCATCACGGCCTCTCGTCGGCAGAGTAGGATGGATGACGCTTTACCAATCCACCGACCACGCTGACGGTGGACGAAATAGGCGTCATCCCCCCTACGCAACGGTCCGCGAATGCCTTGAGCGCTGGCATCAAAACTCCACTCCTCTCTGCGCCTTCACCCCGGCCTTGAACGCATGCTTGATCAGGCCCATCTCGGTAACCGTATCCGCTGCCTCGATCAAACCGGCCGGCGCTCCGCGCCCAGTGACCACCACGTGCTGCAACAGCGGCCGCGACTCGATGTCGGCGAGCACCGGCTCCAGCTCCAGGTAGCCGTACTTCAGCGCGATGTTCAGCTCATCCAGTACCACCAGGCCGATCTCAGGGTCGGCAAGCAGTTCGGCCGCCACCGCCCAGGCCTCGCGGGCCTTGGCGATGTCGCGCTGCCGGTCCTGAGTTTCCCAGGTGAAGCCCTCGCCCATCACGTGGTAGCGAACCTCGTCCGGGAAGCGCCGGAAGAACGCCTCCTCGCCGGTACTGGCCGCACCTTTGATGAACTGCACCACGCCGACCTTGATGCCATGGCCGAGCGCACGCGCCACCATGCCGAAGGCCGAACTGCTCTTGCCCTTGCCGTTGCCGGTGTGCACCAGTAGCAGGCCGTACTCGTCCTGGGCTTCGGCAATCTTCTCGTCGATCAGCGCTTTCTTGCGCTGCATGCGTGCCTTGTGGCGATCATCGCGTTCGCTGGATTCGCTCATGCTCGCGCCTCATCACGCTGCTCAGCCCAGACCCGCAAGCCGACAAACAGCACCACGGCAGCACCGACATACAGCGCAAGGGTCGACAGGTAGCGCGGGTAATAGGTGGCGATGCGCTCGGCCAGCAGCGCCAGGCTCGGCTCGGGATAGCGCCCGGAGAAATAGAGGAAGCCGCCACCGGAGAACAGGTAGCAAACGAAGGCGCTCGCCATCACGCACAGCGCCAGGGTCGCCAGGCTGCTGAAATGGTCACGATGCAGACGTGCGTAGAGTCGACCGCCCAGCCACAGCGAACCGTAGGCCGGCACCAGCATCCAGTACGCCGGCGACATGCACCAGTCGCTGACACCGGCCCACTGGATGGCGGCGAAATCCAGCAGCGAAGCCTCGAGAAACAGTGCCGGAAACACCCACTTCGGCCGCACCAGCACGCCGGCGAGAAAGAACACCGCCCAGGACGCGCTCGGCAGGTTGACGCTGGCGAAGTGCTGTCCGCGGGTCATGGCCAGCAGCGCGGCAAGCGCGAGGCCAACCAGCAGCTGGTATCTCGGGGCAAGCTTGATCATTGCAGTCTCCTTCTGTGGGCGCGGGCGACATGCCTGCGCCGCGGTCTTACAGCGCCTGGTAGCGCACGGTCAGGTAAGCGGCCTGGCCGGGCTGGTTGTAGCCCTCGGCGGTTTCGTAGTCGGCATCCAGCAGGTTGGCGACGCGCGCCTGTAGGCGCCATTCGGGAGTGATGCGGTATTCGCCACGCAGGTCCAGAGTGGCGTAGCCGGACAGCTCTTTGGTGTTCGCCAGGTCGTCATAGCGCTGGCCCTCGGCGTGCAGACTGGCGCCGACGCTGAAGGCACCGAGCCGACGGTCAACGTCGAGGTTGAACAGCTGTTTTGCCCGGCGCGCCAGCTCGTTGCCGCGGTTGGCCCCGGCGGAGCGGTTCTCCGGCTCCAGCAGGCTGTAGTTGGCGTTCCAGTCCCAACCGAACGATTGGCTGCCGAGCACCAGCTCGACCCCGCGGATACGCGCTTGCTGCACGTTGGCCGGTGCGGAAATGCTGGCGTCATAGGCAATGAGGTCATCGACCACGGTGCGATAGGCATTCACCGCCCAGTGGCCCCAGCCATGCTGACCAGCAAGGCCGACCTCAAGGCTCTCGGAGGTTTCCGCATCCAGCTCGGGGTTGCCGTAGTCGGGGTAATACAGCTCGTTGAAGGTCGGCGCCTTGAATGCCGTGCCGTAGCTGATGGTGCCACGTAGCCAGTCGGTCAGCGCATAGCCGTAACCGATGTTGCCGGTGTCGTGTTGGCCGAACTGGTCGTTGTCGTCACGACGCAGCGACAGCTGCCAGTCATGGCGACCGACCTCGCCCAGGTACTGGGTGAAGTAGCCCTTGTTGTCACGGGATTCCACGTCATAAACGGTGGAGCCATTGACCTCGTCGCGCTGGTGATCCGCCCCAACGATCAGCGTATGCCCAGTGGCGAGCTGGATATCGTTCTGCCAACCGAGGGTGTCGCGGCGGCTGTCGAAGCGTGAATAGAACTGCCCGTCCTGATAGGCGTCGGATTTGTCTTCACTGCGCCCGGCCTGCAGCGTCACCAGCCAGCGCTCCAGCGGACTGAAGCGTGCACGGGTGCCAAAAACTTTCGACACACCATCGGCATTGGCGCCGAACCCGGACGTGCGAGCCCGGTTCACGCTGTCGTAGTCGTTATGGGATTTGGCCTGCAGCAGGTTGGCGTCCAGCTCCAGACCGTTGTCGAAACGATAGCCAGCGCTCAGCGTCGCGGACAGGTTGCGATAGCCATCGGCGTCGTTTTCGTAGCCGCTGGTGCCCACCGATTTGACGTTGATGCCATCAGTATCCGAACCGCTGACGCCCAGGCTGTACCAGCCACGACCGTCGCCACCGGAAACACCGGCGCTACCGGTGTAGGTATCATGGGTGCCGTAGCCGGCCGAGAAGAACGGTTTGACGCCCTGCCCTTGCCCTTTGCGGGTGAATATCTGGATCACCCCGCCGATGGCTTCCGAGCCATACAGGCTGGAGCGTGGCCCGCGCACCACCTCGATGCGCTCGATCAGTTCCAGCGGCAGATCCTGCAGGGCCGAGCCACCGGAGGTCACCGAGCCGATCTTGATGCCGTCGATCATCACCAGCACATGGTCGGACTCAGTGCCGCGCATATACAGCGAGGTGGACTTGCCCAGCCCACCATTGTTCGCCAGCGAAACGCCGGGCACTTGCTTCAGAAGCTCGGGCAGCGAGCTCGCCTGACTACGCTCGATTCGCTCGCGGTCGATCACCGTCACTGCCGCCAGGCTTTGCCGAGCGGTCTGCGCGGTGCGCGTAGCGGTTACCACCTGCTGTTCAAGGTCGAGAGGAGCGGCGGCCAGCTGGCCAATGGAAAAGGAGAAGCTGCCGAGCAGCACATAGGCCGCTGGCTTGAAACGGGGCTTGCAAGTCAAGGTACAGGTCTCCGTCGTGCCCACCCGCACGACTGAAAGTCGACGAAGACAGACGAAGGAACTGCAGAAGAGAAGTGAATACCGCGAAGGGTACGCACCCGCTCAGCGCCCGCCGCACTGTCAGTGAAATGCGACAGGCCGGTCTCCGGGCTTGCGAGCGTACGCCTTGCGGCGTCCCGAAACCGCACCTTCCCATGCGCGAGCACAGTGGCTATTACGGTTTCTCGACTCGCCTACCGTTGCGGGGGCAGCGCCGGAATCTTCGTAAGAATGGACCGGCTTCCCTGTTTCACCCCCTTTTGCAGGGGGCACCTGAGGCGACGCGGAGGTTAGTCCAAGGCTGGACGTGACGCAACCGCAGGGTTGTCGCAGCGCCCTGCAATTTCCGCTTGCATCTCACCGCTTGGAACGGCGGACGCCGAAAGGCTTCGAATGCAACAATGCCCCGATCAGCCAGGACCATAACCGACGCCCATGACCAGCATCGTGCAGATCTCCGACACCCATTTCGGCACCGAGCAACCCGCCGTGGTCCAGGCGCTGGAGGATCATGTACGCGAGCATCGAGCAGACCTGCTGGTGTTCTCCGGCGACATCACCCAGCGCGCCCGCCGCGGCCAGTTCGCCAGTGCCGCCGCCTTCGTCCGCCGCCTTGAGGCCGACGGCGTCGGCGATACGCTGGTGATTCCGGGCAACCACGACATCCCGCTGTACAACCTCTTCGCACGCCTGTTCACACCCTACGGCAATTACCGCCAGCATTTCGGTGACGATCTGGAGCCGGTCTTCGAGAACGAACAGATGCTGGTGATCGGGCTCAACACCACCCATCCCCGCCGGCACAAGGACGGCGTGGTAACGGCACGGCAGGTGGAGCGCGTGGCGAGGCGTCTGGAGGAAAGCGACCCGGGCAAGATTCGCATCGTGGTGGCCCATCAGCCGTTCGGCGCCATGGTGCCGAGCGACCTGAGCAACCTGCAGCACGGCGCCGAACCCGCGCTGCAGCGCTGGGCCGAGCACGGGCTGGACCTGGTCATGGGCGGGCACATCCATCTGCCCTACGTGCTGCCGTTGTCCAAGCAGTACAGCGGTCTCGCGCGGGAGATCTGGATGGTGCAGGCCGGCACCACGCTCTCGACCCGCCTGCGTGGCACCTCGCCAAACTCCTTCAACCGGCTGAAGCTGCACCCCGGCGAACAGAAGAAGGTCTGCGTCGAACGCTGGGACCTGCTCGACGGTCGCTTCGTGCTGGGTTCCCACTTCAACCTGAGCTGGTGACCCGCGCTCGCACGCGAAGCGCGGTCAGCCCACCGACAGGCCGACCAGATAAACACCGGCGAAGCCGATGTTGAAGGCGATGAACAGGTAGAGCATGTAGCGCAGGTAGCTGCCGAAGGTCAGCCCCGGCACCTTGCTCATGGCGACGATGCCCGAGGCCGAACCGATCACCAGCAGCGAGCCGCCGACGCCCACCGCATAGGTCAGCACCATCCACTCGGCCACGCCCATTTCCAGCCCGGATTTCAGCAGCGCTGCGGTCAGCGGCACGTTGTCGATGGCCGCCGACATCACACCCATCAGGTAGTTGGCCATGACAGCCGGCACCTGGTCGTAGATGTGCACCAGCCCGTCGAGCACGCGAATCTCCTTGAGCATGCCGACCAGCAGCAGAATTCCGAGGAAGAAAAACAGCGTTTCGAACTCCACCTGCCGTACGTATTCGAGGATCGGGTCGGAGTCGTTGTCGTCACTGAAGAAACGCGCAACCAGAAACATCACCGACAAGCCAGAGAGAAAAGTCAGCACCGGCGGGATCTGGAACAGGAAGTTGCCGATGATGGTGCTGAGGATGGTGCACAGGAAGATCACGGCGATGGCTACGTCCACCCCGCGCACGTCGTTGCGCTGCCCCTGCACCATCACCTCGCCGCGCATGCCGATCGACAACATGGCGGCCAACACCATCACCGCGAGAAAGGCCGGGACAGCCAGCACCAGCAGCTGAAGAATCGCCACCTTGCCGGCCAGGAAGATCATCAGCGTGGTGACGTCGCCGGTAATCAGTGCCACACCACCGGAGTTGACGGAGAACACCACCAACGTGGCGAACTTGATGGTCTTTGCGCGATCCAGCTGCAGCGAGAGGATCAGCGTGATGGAGACCAGCGTCGCGGTGATGTTGTCGGCCAGCGAGGAGAATACGAAGCAGAAGGTCGCGGTGAGAAATAGCAAGGCCCGCTCACTGATCCGCTTGGGCAGCACCAGGTAGATCAGGTTCTCGATCATGCCCTTCTTGTTCAGGTACGCGACGAAGGTCATCGCCGCCACCAGGAAAATCCACAATCCGGCAATTTCGGCGATGTTCTCGTTGAGGCTTTCCAGCACGGTTTCCCGCGCCTCGCCCACCGGCGTGAAGATGAACAGCAGCAGCCAGGCCAGGGTGCCGAAGAACAGCGTCACCTTGGCTTTGTTCACATGGGTAATTTCTTCGAGCACCACGCCAAGCAGCGCCGCCACCGCCAGCGCGATGAGCACGTACGTCAGTAATTCAGGCATAACTCACCTAGTGGAGAAACAGGGAAAGGGGCTTGTGCACAGCAAGCTGGGCACGGAAGGAAATGAGGATGCGCATGGTAGCCAAACGCTGAGACGAGCGATATCACCGCATGTCAAACGGAGACTGTTTCAGGATATTAAATAGGTGCGCAGCGATCGTAGGCAGACCGCCACAGCAGGCCAGCTTAGGGATTGCTGGCCAAACGCTCCTGGTCGAGGACTCTCTTGGCACCCAGGAAATTCTTCTGCCAGTAACTGGCGGTCAGGCTGTCTAACCGCACGGTACCCCCGGATGACGGCGCATGGACGAAGCGATCCTCGCCCACATAGATGCCGGCATGACTGACGCGACGGCCGCCGCTGGTGGCGAAGAACACCAGATCACCGGGCTGCAGTGCATGGCGCCGCACGGCAGGGCCACGCAGATTGCTCATCTCCTGGGTGGTGCGAGGAAGGCTGATGCCGGCAGCGCCACGATAGACGTAACCGATCAGCCCGCTGCAATCGAATCCACTATCGGGCGTATTGCCGCCCCAGCGGTACGGCGTGCCAACCAGGCCGAGCGCACTGAAAAGCACGTCCTCGGCAATACCGGGCACGGGATGAGAGGTACTTGGCTCCTGAATGACTGGCGGCGCCGACGGCTGACCAGCACATGCGGTCAGCAGCGCGAAGAGAATGACAAGCGTAAGGCGGGCCAGGTAATGCATCGCAGAGCGGTCCAGGCAAATAAGCCATCACTCTGCCGGCATGCGGCGGTCGACGCAACCCCCGCAAGTCGCCGAATCAACGCTGAGCGGTGTGAGGTACCAGATCCGAAGCCAGCGCCAGCACGCGCTTGGCTTCCATGTAGCTGGCACGCCAGTACTTGTCGTCCAGGCTGTCAACGCGTACGCCGCCGCTGCGGCTGCTGGAGGCGTGAATGAACTGATCATCGCCGATGTAGATTCCAGCGTGACTGACTCGCCCGCGACCACGGTTGTTGAAGAACACCACGTCACCGGGCTCTAGATCATTACGCTTGACCACTGGTGCGTCGAGGTTGATCAACTCGCGGGTAGAGCGCGGCAGCTCGAGGCCAGCTTCCTTGCGGAACAGAAAACCGACGAAACCGCTGCAGTCGAAACCGGTCTTCACCGAGCTGCCGCCGAAGCGATAAGGCGTGCCAACCAGAGTGAAGCCACGCTCCAGAATACTGTCAGCTAGCTCCGGCAGCTGGTACTCGTGCTCGTGCTCGTCTGACAGCTCGGTCAGCGACTCCTCTTCGCTCTTTTCGAGTGCAGAAAAGTCAAATCCGGCCAGGGGATGATTGTGCGACAGCCGAGGCGATGTGATCTGCTGCTCGGTCTGTACGGGCTGCCCGGCACATGCCGTCAGCAAGGCGATAAGTGCAAGAGGCACGAGGGGTGCGAAGCGTTGGTGCATGGGCACGACCGTGTCGGTGATTTCAAAGTGGTGGCGACTATGCCTTCTATCGTCCCGATGATCAAATTCAATCGGACGAAATGTGACGGATTAACTGCGACAAAACGTCTGCGGCCCGTTTTTTATTCGGAGGTCGATTCAGCCTGATCGCTCGACGCTGCGCGCGGGACACGGCGCCCGAAGATGGCGCCGAGCACACTATCCCCCTTGAGCTGATGAACCACCGCAACCGCCACGTGGCCGTACCAGTAGAGCCACAGCGATTGGCCGAAGAACTTGTGCTGCAGCGTATAGCGCGTGAAGGCCATCCCGTCCGCCGGAGGCCCGACGTGCCCTGGCGGAATCATGGCGAACAAAATCACGCCAGTGACTGCGCAGCCACTCAGCGCCAGCAGCCCTAGCCCGTGCACAAAGCTTGAAAGCCCCCGCCGCGGGCCGCTGGCTGGCAGACGCCCGCGTAAGAGGCCGAACCCTTCGTGCAGTACCAACAGCCGGCCGGCACGCCCCCAGGGGAACAGGCGCTGAAGATTATAAACGGCGTAGCTGTAAAGCCAGAACAGCAGCACGATCAACGCCGTCAGAGCACCGAGCAGGCGATGCCAGGGAAACAGGTACTGACTGCCGGGGTCGGACATCCACAGACTACTGAACTGCTGAAAACAAGCGGTCAGCGCAATGGCCCAGTGGAGCAGGCGCGCTTTGATATCCCAACCAGCAGTCATGCCTGCGCGGCCCGCTCAGCAACCGCACCGCTCGGCGGGCTGCTGCTCGGCTGCACAGCTGGCCGCGCCACAGCCAGGCGAGCTTTGCGTATCGTTTCGCAGATGATCGGCCATCTGCGCAAACGCCTGCTCGAGGCGATCGCGCAAGCTGGCGTCCATCGGCGTGTCCGCCAAGGCCCTGCGCATGCAGAACATCCACTGGTTGCGCTCGGATTCACCGATTCGGAAGAAGCGATGCCTGACGCGCAAGCGCGGGTGTCCGTGCTTTTCGATAAAGCGGGAAGGCCCGCCCAGCCAACCGGAGAGGAAGTCGAAGAGCCGCTCACGGATCTCCGTGGTGTCGTCGCCATGCATGTCACGCACCACCCGAACACCGGGCTCGCTGAGCATTACGTCATACAGACGGTCGACCAGCTGTCGCAGCGGCCCATCACCACCCAGCTGTTGGTAGGGAGTGAGATCAAGGGAAGTATTCATAACATTACCTCTTGCGTGAGTCATGGCACCCGGCCGCCCAGCTCGCCCGACCATTGGTGCGCTGACGATCTAAAACTCGCCGGCTGCCACCTCTAAAGCTGCGCCTGCCACAGGATCAAGTAACCCAGCCCCATCAGCGGCCAGCCAATCAGCGGATGGAATAGCAGGCGCCATAGCCAATGGTGCGGCAGGAAACCAACGCCATGCACAAAGCCCACAGAAATCCCCCACATCACCAGCATCAGTTGCGGATGGCTGTAGCCGCCCTGCCCGTCGAGCATCGCAGCCGGGTGGATCAGCAGGACCAGAGCCAGCGGGGCCGCCAACAGGAGTGACAGCACCCGACTGGCCGCCCCGTAAAAGCGCCGGCACAGAATGCCGTTCACGGCTCGGCGTCCAGATCCTGCGTGGCTTCCAGCCAAAGCGCATTGATGATGCCGAAGCTGCACGCCAGCAGCACGCCGAGAATCCAGGTGAAGTACCACATAGTCGTTGCTCCTTGGCAGGGCGGGTACGGTGACCCGCCCGCTCAGTCAGTACAGCCCGTGGGGATTGGCTTCGATGGTTTCATGGGTGAGCCGGCCCCACATACGTACGTAGCTCCACAGCGTGTAGCAGAGGATCAGCGGCACGAAGATGCAGGCCACGACGAACATGATGCCCAGCGTCTTCTTACTCGACACCGCATCCCAGATGGTCAGGCTCGAGGCCGGGTCCAGACTCGACGGGAAGACAAAGGGGAACAGCGCAAAGCCCGCAGTACAGATGCTGCCGACGATCATCAGGCTGGTACCGACGAAGCTCGCCCCGCCACTGTTGCGGCTGGAGCCGAGCAGGGCCAGCAGCGCACCGACGATACCGGCGACCGGCGCAATCAGGGTGAGCGGATAACGGCTGTAGTTGCCCAACCAGCCAGCGTTGTCCCTCACCACCTGCTTGTCCAGCAGCGGATTCAGCGCGCCACCCACATCGGTAACCGACAGCTGAGTGAAGCCCTGGACACCCAGGATCAGCCACAACCCGGCGGCAACGAAGCCGAACAGAAACACCAGTGCGCACAGGCGAGTGGCCTGCCGCGAACGCTCGGCCAGTGCGCCGTCGGTACGCAACATCAGCCAGGCACCACCGTGGGCGCTCAACATGCTCAGACTGACGATGCCGCAGAGCAGCGCGAACGGGTTGAGCAGCGCGAAGAACGAGCCCTGGTATGTAGAGCGCATCAGCTCATCCAGCTGGAACGGCAGGCCGAGGAACAGATTGCCGAAGGCCACACCGAAAACCAGCGCAGGCACCGCACCACCGACAAACAGCGCCCAATCCCAGGCGCTGCGCCAACGCGGGTCCTCCACCTTGCTACGGTAGTCGAAGCCCACCGGCCGGCAGAACAACGCGAACAGCACCAGCAGCATCGCCCAGTACAGGCCGGAGAAGGCCACCGCGTAGACCATTGGCCAGGCTGCAAACAGCGCGCCGCCCGCGGTGATGAACCACACCTGGTTGCCATCCCAGTGCGGCGCGATAGTGTTGATCGCCACGCGCCGCTCGTTGTCGGTCTTGCCGACAAAGGGCATCAGCGCCATGGCGCCCATGTCGAAACCATCGGTCAGGGCGAAGCCGATCAGCAATACGCCAATCAACACCCACCAGATGAGCTTGAGAACCTCGTAATCGAACATCTCGTTTACCTCACACGGCGGTAGGTTCAGTGGGGGCGTCTTTTGTAATTGCCGGCACAGCGACTGCCTCTCGGAGCCGATGCAGCTGATTGGCGGCAGCCGCCTCGAGCTCGAAGTGATAACGCCCGGCGTGCAAGCTGCTTGGGCCAAGCCGTGCGAAGCGGATCATCAGGAACATCTCGATCACCAGCAGCAGGCTGTAGAAAGCCACCAGGGCGATCAGCGAGCCCCATATATCGCCTGCCGCCAGCGTCGAGGTGGACAGATGGGTCGGCAGTACCTCGGCGATCGACCAGGGCTGACGGCCATGCTCGGCGACGTACCAACCGGTCTGCGCGGCGATCCACGGCAACGGCAGGCTGAACAGTGCGAACTTGAGCAACCAGGGCTTTGTCTCGGCATTGCGCTTGATCGATGCCCAGCTCGCCAGAGCAAACAGCAGCAACATCAGGAAACCAGCGGCGACCATCACGCGGAAGGTCCAGAACAGGCTGAACACATTGGGGATAGTGTCCAGCGCGGCGAGCTTGATCTGCTCCTCGCTGGCATCGACCACATCGGCGGTGTACTTCTTCAGCAGCAGCCCGTAACCCAGGTCCTGCTTGACCTCATTGAACGCGGCGATGGCTTCGGCCGACTTGTCGCCGCTACGCAGCACCTGCAGGCGCTCGTAGGCAAGCATGCCGTTGCGGATGCGCAGCTCATGCTCGGCGATCAGCTGCTTGATGCCCTTTACCTCCTCGTCCACCGAACGAGTGGCGATCAGCCCCAACGCGTAGGGAATCTTCACCTCGTAGTCGGTGCGCATCTCCTGCTGATTGGGCAGGCCGAACAGTGTGAAGCCCGCAGGTGCCGGGTGGGTTTCCCACTCAGCCTCGATGGCGGCCAGCTTGACCTTCTGCACATCGCCAATCTCATAGCCGGACTCGTCGCCGAGGATGATCACCGAGATGGTAGAAGCCAGACCGAAGACCGCGGCTATGGCGAACGAACGACGGGCGAAGCCCAGGTCGCGCTTCTTCAATAGATAGAAGGAAGAAATCGCCAGCACAAAGATCGCCCCAGTGACGTAGCCCGCGGACACGGTGTGGACGAACTTGACCTGGGCGACCGGGTTGAACAGCAGCGCGCCGAAATCCACCAGCTCCATGCGCATGGTCTCGAAGTTGAACTCAGAGCCAACCGGGTTCTGCATCCAGCCATTGGCGATGAGGATCCAGAGCGCCGACAGGTTCGAACCCAGCGCCACCAGCCAGGTCACGGCCAGGTGCTGTACCTTGCTCAGCCGGTCCCAGCCGAAGAAGAACAGCCCGATAAAGGTGGATTCGAGGAAGAATGCCATCAGCCCTTCAATGGCCAGCGGCGCGCCGAAGATGTCACCGACGTAATGGCTGTAGTAGGCCCAGTTGGTGCCGAACTGAAACTCCATGGTCAGCCCGGTCGTGACCCCCAGGGCGAAGTTGATGCCGAACAGCTTGCCCCAGAACTTGGTCATGTCCTGATAGACCTGCTTGCCGGTCATTACATAGACCGATTCCATGATCGCCAGCAGGAAGGCCAGCCCCAAGGTCAGCGGCACGAAGAGAAAGTGATACATCGCCGTCATGGCGAATTGCAGGCGTGATAGATCGACAACGCTTTCCGAGATCATCTCGGCCCTCCCTCGGGGATCGAACCCCGCGAATCAAGCAAATGGTCGGCAACGCGCACCGAACCGTTCTCGGGAATGCTGGGAGCATCGAACCAGACGTTTTTTATGATCATGAGGATCGCGACCTTGACCAGCACTACCAGCACGACGTCTCGCCTGAGCGATGACTTGAACATGCCTACCTCCTTGCGTGACCACCCGAGCACCTGATGCTCGGGCAGCATGTGGCGATTGAAGGCCCCCAATGGGGTGGGGGCCGAAACCGGCGCCTTGCAGCCCCGGCTCAATCGCTTCACCTCGAACCTACCCGTGGAAGCGCTGCTCGGGCCCGAGGCAGAGAGAGTGTCGGGTTCGCCTCCTACAGCGGCAACTGCGACAGCCTGCCTCACCCAACCTCGGCGGTCGGTGCGTGGCAACCGCTTCGCCCTGCATGCATTGAGGTAATGCCTGGTGAGGCGGTTCATTGCAGGCAGCGCCAGCGCCGCTGCGGCGGCCTGTCGCACTCACGGCACGCGCAACCAACGACGAAATCCGTTGCCCGCGGTGCTTGCAAGCGGGCTCCAGGCGAAGTCCCAGGGTGCCGGCGGGAGCTCTTCTTCTTCCGCTGCAAGCGCACGTGCGCTATGACGTACCCGCGGCTTCCAATCGAATACGTGTTCGCTGCCACCCCGCCAGCCGAGCACGATGCCAATCGCCGGGCTGTCATCACTGGCGACCCAGCGTGCTGCGGCAGCGAGCATCATGGCCTCGATATGCTCCGGCTCGATCAGCTCGCGATAGTCCGACGCCAGCAACCAGCGGCAAACGCCGAGGTGAAACGTCCAGTCCAGCGCTAGCTGGCAGCCGTAGGCCCAAGTCATGAACTGGCGGAAAATCTCCAGCCCCTCTGGCGGGTCAAGCTTGAGCAGCCGCGGGCAGACATCGAACAGCGCATGCCAGTACGGCAGCAACTTGGCATCCAGATGCACGAAGCTGCGGGCGTTGCTGGGGTAGTCGGGAAAAGGCAGCCGATAGCTCACGCGGCTATCGGCGCGGGTGAATCGCTCCATCATGGTCATGCTGAAATCCCCTGAATTGACCGTGCCGTCGGAAGGCTCCGACAGTTGTCCGTCCAGCCCGCCGCTACGCGCGGCAGAAGGAGGACGAAATGCGTCAGTCAGGCAATATCAGGGCGCGCGGGGATTCAGTGCCGGCCAGTGGTGGTGCGGGCCATGACGCTCAAGCGCTGGTAGGGGCGTCGCGTTCGCCGTTCGGCGGCCCAGCCAGGCCAGGGCGAACAATGCGACGATGGCGAGGAAAACCGAACTGCACAGCGGGCAGTCGAGGGCATGCTGCGACAAGTCGTGTGCGTCGGTGGGAAGCGCGCCGAGGGTTGGGCCGCCATCATCGCCAGTCACGCAGAACGCGTCCTGCCCCATGGCCAACCCGAAACCCACATGAGTGGCGTGGTTCAGGCTGCAGACAAATGCATTGAGCAGGATGCAGGTGAGTAGCACCCATACGATCTGCGCACGCTTGTCTTTGACTATGGTCATGTTTCGACTTTACACCGCACGCATCAAAGCGGCGCTGCGCCAAACCGTCGCAGCTATCTCAGTGGTTGACGGTGAACGCCAGCATTGCCGAGAGCTGGCACAACGGGCGGCCGCTTTCAGCATGCCACTGGTTGAACGCAGCCTGCACCGCAGCCTGGTCACGCTGACTGCTGGGCACCTTGTCGACGATTTCCTGCGCCTTGAGCGCGGCTACCACGTCATTGCTGGGGACGAAGGTGTCCTTGCCGGCCATGCGCAACAGGCGCGGCGCCGACAGGCCACCGAGCTGGCTGCCATGTTTGGCCAGGTAACGCCACAGGCCGACGATATCGCTGCTCGGCCAGTCGGCCAGCAGATTGCCGAAGCCGCCCCGCTCTTTCGCCACATCGAGGACGAACTGTGCGTTGCGCGGCACGCTCTTGAGCTTGCCGAGATGGCGGATCACTCGGGTGTCCTGCATCAGCCGCTCGATATGTTCGCCGCCCATCAGCACTACTTTTTCCGGATCGAAGCCAAAAAAAGCCTGCTCAAACGCAGGCCACTTGGCATCCACCAGGCTATGTTTTAGGCCGGCACGAAAGATGCGCAGGCTGATTAGCGAGAGGTAGCGGTCATCCGAAACGCTGCGCAGTTGGTCGGCGCTGTGGGGCTGCGGCAGGCGAGCCTCCAGCGCCGCGGCCGAGCCGAAGCGGTTGAGACAATATTCGTGCAGCCATTTGTAGTCATGCATGGTTCAGCATCCGATGGTGACGGCAGCGGCACAGGGTGCCGATGACGAGCCGGCCTCGCAAGTCCGCCGACGCCGACGCAGCAGAGCGGCAGCGGTCGGGTGGCGTTCGCGCAGGCTGGTCTGGACGAATATTCGCAGGCCAGCCCGCTTCCACTGTGAAGCCGGCGCAGGCTGGGTGACACCGCTTGGCACGCGTCCCATTGCGCTGACACCAGGCGCGCAAACGGTGGACAAGCTTGGCGTTGTCCACCCTACGAGCAGAACGTCGTTCGCGTGCGAGCCCGCTCCCACGTTGCAGCGGGCTCCAAATATCAGCCGCGCAGCCGCAGCGCCGCCCTGCGCAGCATCTGTTCCGTAGCCGTCCAGCCCAGGCAGCCGTCGGTGATCGACACGCCGTAGCGCAGCTCGCCGGACAGCGGCTGGCAGCCATCGAACAGGTGACTCTCGAGCATTACACCGCGCAGGCTCAAGTCACCGGCCAGGCGCTGCTCGATCACCGACTCCAGCACCGCGGGCTGGCGCTGCGGATTTTTGCCGCTGTTGGCGTGGCTGCAGTCGACCATGATGCGCGGGGCGATGCCCTGCTTTTCCAGCGCCCGACGCGCAGCAGCGACATCGTTCGCCTCGTAGTTGGGCGCGCCATGCCCGCCGCGCAGCACCAGATGGGTGTCCGGATTACCGCGGGTCTGCAGCAGTGCCGGATGGCCGAGATCGTCGATGCCGAAGTGCTGATGTGGATGTTCCGCTGAACGCATGGCGTCGCAGGCGATGCCCAGGCCGCCATCGGTGCCATTCTTGAACCCCACCGGCAGGTCCAGCCCGCTGACCAGCTCGCGATGAATCTGCGACTCGCTGGTGCGTGCACCGATCGCGGCCCAACCGAGCAGATCGTCGAAGTACCCGGCAGCCAGCGGCTGCAGCAGCTCGGTGGCGATCGGCAGACCAGTTTCGAGAATATCCAGCATCAGGCGGCGTGACAGGTGCAGCCCTTCGGCCATGTTGCCACTGCCGTCCAGATGCGGATCGTAGACCAGGCCTTTCCAGCCGACGGTCGTGCGCGGTTTTTCCACATAGGCGCGCATGACCAGCAGCAGCTGATCGCTGACTTCGGGCGCGAGCGCGGCCAGGCGCTCGGCGTATTCCAGCGCGGCGACAGGATCGTGCAGTGAGCAGGGTCCGACGACGACCAGCAGGCGCGGATCGCGACCGTTGAGCACGGCGCGGATAGCGTTACGGTCGGCATGGATACGGGCGGCAAGCGCGTCGCTCAAGGGCAGACGCTGGCGCAATACGGCGGGGCTGGGCAGCGGCTGCGCGCTGCGGCGGGTGACGCAAGCTTGGGCGGTGGTGGCCGTTTGTTTGGCAAGTACGGTGGCGGAGGCATTCATGATCTGGCGGTTCCTTCTGCCGGCGCGGGTGGTCCGCGGCGGCGCTAATCGGGTGTTCGGGCGTGTGATGTCTGTTCGGCGTCAAAGCGGCTAAATCGCCAGTCGTAGCGGTAATAACGGTCGGTGCGGTAAGCGGTCATGGTGTATTCCTCGTTGCGTTGAGGCCGTTGGTGGCCGAAAAAAAACCCCCGGTCGGGTAGCCGACCGGGGGTTCGAAAACTGCTCTGGTGGCGACCCTGCTTCGCTAGGGCGCCTGTGGGGTATCAGGCGCGCCTGTGGCTAAACCAATACCCAAAATAATAACCAGCAGCCGCAACCTGCTGCCCACGACCGGCCGCGGCGCGAATGGCACCGGCATCGGAAACGTTCAGAGCTACGGGGTTAAGGGTCATGCTGATCTCCAGAAGATGGCTGAACCATACTCCGCCAGGCCTGCGGCTTTCAACCTGCATCGCGAAAAAGCTCGTAGGGTGAGCTTCAGTCCACCAAGGTAGGAACTGAAAGGGAACGGAGGACTGGAGCCCGCCCTACGGACACTGCAAGCACTCCGATCTACAGGCTCATCACATCAACGAAACGCGGCGTGGCCTCGTTGTCGATGCGCAGGCTTTTGAAGTCGAACAGGTTGCGATCGGCCAGCTGCGAAGGCACCACGTTCTGTAGCGCGCGGAACATGATTTCGATGCGACCCGGCGACTTGCGCTCCCATTCCTGCAGCATTTCCTTGACCACCTGGCGCTGCAGGTTCTCCTGCGAACCACAGAGGTTGCACGGGATGATCGGAAACTCCTTCATTTTGGAGTACGCCTCGATGTCTGCCTCATTGCAGTAGGCCAGCGGGCGAATCACCACGTTGCGCCCGTCATCGGAAAGCAGTTTGGGCGGCATGGCCTTAAGCGTGCCGCCGTAGAACATGTTGAGAAAGAACGTTTCCAGGATGTCGTCACGGTGGTGCCCGAGCGCCATCTTGGTCGCACCGATCTCGTCGGCAAAGGTGTACAGCGTGCCACGGCGCAGGCGCGAGCACAGCGAGCAGGTGGTCTTGCCTTCCGGAATCTTCTCCTTCACCACCGAGTAGGTGTCCTTTTCGATGATGTGATATTCGACACCGATGGACTTCAAGTACTCGGGCAGCACGTGCTCGGGAAAGCCCGGCTGCTTCTGGTCCATGTTCACGGCAACGATCTCGAACTTGATCGGCGCGACCTTCTGCAGATAAAGCAGTACGTCGAGCATGGTGTAGCTGTCCTTGCCGCCGGACAGGCAGACCATGACCTTGTCGCCATTCTCGATCATGTTGAAGTCGGTAACGGCTTCGCCCGCCAGGCGGCGCAGGCGCTTCTGCAGTTTGTTCTGGTTGACCGAGAGGTTGCCCATTTCAGGTGTCCGGATGAGATGCGAAAGGCGCGCATTTTACGCGCAAAGCAAGCCTGGCCGCAGCCCGTTCGCCGTATACCCGGATGTGAACCAGCACCAGAAGACCGCCTTAGGCCCTGTGTTAGGCTCGCCAGATGGACGACCTTTCCCCCGCACTGGACTTGCCAGGCCACCTGCTCGTATTGCTGCAGGACAAACCCGAAGGCTGCAGCGAATATGAGCTGATCCAACAGCTCAAGCGCCGGCACAGCACGCATGTCCCCAATTTGCCGCTGACCGACAAACTGGTGCTCTTTCGCACGCATTTTCTGGTCTTCAACGGACTTTATCGGCTGCGTGATCGCCTTTGGGCTGAAGCCAGCGGCCACCTGCAGATCAGCCCTCTGCACATCCAGTTGCTGCCCTATGCAAGTGCCAGCGCCGGCCTCACCGAGCAGGACGCACTGCGCGAGTATTACCTGGATATCTCCAACCTCAGGGACACCGATGAGGACGACGTCGAACGCCTGCTCGCCAGTTTCTGGACGCGTATGCAGGGCAGCGATGACAAGCAGGCCGCTCTCGAATTGTTCGAACTTGATCGTTCCTCGCAGCCGCTGAACCTCGACGTCATCAAACGCCGTTATCGTCAGCTGGTCGGCCTCCATCACCCTGATCGCGGTGGTAGCACCCAGCGCCTGCAATCGATCAACCTGGCCATGGAAATACTAGAGCGCTATTACCGCTGACCCCATAGCTTCGAAACGCTCTAACCCTTTTGGTGCATCTGCGGTGCGTATTCCTATACTGCGACATAAGGTCGCACGCGCCGTCCTCGATGACGACTGCCAGGCGAAGCGACCCTCCATAAATTGAGGAGACGCTGGCATGATCAATCACGTTTGGGGTTTGTTCACCCACCCTGGCCGAGAGTGGACCGAAATCCGCGGAGAGGAAGAAACCGTCAGCCACATGTACCTCACGCATGTGCTGTTGCTGGCGGCCATTCCGGCCGTATCGGCGTATATCGGCGCTACCCAGGTGGGGTGGAGCATCGGCGGCGGAGAGCCGGTCAAGCTGACTCAGGCAAGCTGCATGCAGCTGGCGATACTTGCGTATTTTGCGATGCTGGCCGGAGTTGCCGTGATGGGTGGCTTCATCCACTGGATGGCACGCACTTACGACGCCAACCCGACACTGACCCAGTGCATCGTCTTCGCCGCTTACACCGCAACCCCGCTATTCATCGGCGGGCTGGCTGGCCTCTACCCACACCTGTGGCTCGGTATGCTGGTGGGTACGGCGGCGGTCTGTTACACGGCCTATCTTCTATATGTCGGGCTGCCGAAGTTCATGAATATCTCGGAGGATGAGGGCTTCATGTTCTCCAGTTCGGTACTTGCGGTGGGCCTGGTAGTACTGGTTGCGATCATTGCCCTCTCCGTCATTACCTGGGGGATGGGCGTCGGTCCGGTCTACGTCCGCTAAATAACCTCACCTCTGAAGGCCGCCCCCAGGCGGCCTTTTTGCGTGCTGAAATCATCGCTGCATCGTTGTGCGACGAAACGACTGCACATTAAAGGGAAACCCTCACCGCATATGCCGTTCTAAAGCCATAACGCCACCCTTCGCTTGCGCCATGGGGGGCCCTCAAGGCAGACGGAGGCTCGGTATGATCCCGCACTTTTTCACATTGCTCACTCGCCCCGATCAGGCGTGGGTCGACATTCGCCGCGACGAAGAAAAAAACAGTTCCAATTATCTCGTCCACCTGCTGCTCTGGGCGTTGCTGCCAGCGATATGCATGTTCATAGGCACTCGTTACGTGGGCTGGAGCCTGGTTGAAGACGAGCGAATCTGGCTCGATACCCGCAGCGCATTCCAACTCAGCGCGCTGATCTACATCACGATCGTCGCTGGCACCTTCATCATGGGTTTCTTTCTGCGCTGGATGTCCCGCACCTTCGATGCACGCCCGACCTTCAATCAGTGCGTAGGCTTCATCGCCTATGTCATCACGCCTTTCTTCTTTGCGGGCCTCGGCGCGCTCTACCCTTCGCGCTGGACCGCGATTCTAGTGCTGGTGGTCGCAGGGATTTACTCCACGTATCTGTTGTTCGTCGGTCTGCCCAAGTTCATGCGCATCGACAACCGCAATACCTTCCTCTACGGCGCGTGCACCTGGGGTGTTGGTTTGCTGGTACTGGTCAACCTCAAGGTGCCGATGATCCTGTTCTGGTCCCTTGCACTGGACCCGACTTACGAACGCAATACACCACAGAACCAAAGCTACGGTTTCGAGGAGAATCGTCCACAGGACGAGCCGGGCGGACTGGATAACGAACGTCGATTCAACGAGCGACCAAACGAGTAACAACGAGAGCTGCTGCTCGGACCCGGCTGGTTTGGCATAATGCGCCGCTCTCAGGAGTTGCCCAATGCCCGAGCGTCTCAATGCCCGTGTCGAAGCCTGCTATACGCTGGCCGAGCAGTTTTTCAATCGTCGCTTCACGCGAGCCGAGGTGAGTCTCAAGCTCCGCGGCCAGAAGGCCGGCGTGGCTCACCTTCAGCAAAACCTGTTGCGCTTCAATGAGCAGCTGTATCGGGAAAATACTGAGCACTTCCTGCGTCAGACCGTCGCTCATGAGGTGGCGCATCTGATTGCCCATCAGATGTTTGGCTCGCGCATTCAGCCCCATGGCGAGGAGTGGCAACTGATCATGCGAGGCGTGTACGAACTGGCTCCAGACCGCTGCCATACCTATGCGATCCAACGCCGCCCCGTTACCCGTTACGTTTACAACTGCAGTTGCACAGAGCAGGAGTTCGCCTTCAGCCCCCAGCGTCATGCATTGGTTGCCAAGGGGCGGCGCTATTACTGCCGCCGCTGCAAGACAACACTGGCATTCAGCGGCAAACAGCGCATCGAATAAGCGCATGCAATTCAGGCCAGCAGGTGTCGCCCTGGCCACTCTACGTTAGCGAAACGCGCACCATCCGCCGTACCCGCATATCGCACTCCATCGTTGAATGGACAACAGGCACCCGCCCCCTCCTGCACCTAGGCTCCCGACCTTCGGCCAAGGCGTGCTGTGCGACCCAGCAGGCCTTTCAGGTGTAAGCAGCCTTGTCCTGGCTGCGGCTCAGGCGTTGCAGCGCTTTCAGCCGAAAGGCGATGATCTGCTCCAACCCGCTTAGCTCACACGCCAAGCGCGCCTGTTGCACCGGGTCGGTGCAGGCTTGCAGCCGCTCACGCAGTGCCGTGCGCTGCGCCAGTAACTCCACCTCATGCGGCGGCACCCCGGCGCTGTCCAGCACCGAGAACGGCAACCGAAGCGCTGGCGGCGTCGGCAGCCAGCCACTGTCGATAACCAAGGGCTCGCCCTTTTGCTGCACGCCGCGCTGCCATTTGGCGATATCGCCAGCGATGCGCCGTTCGATGCCCTGCTCCAGTTCGCTCATGTCTCGCGCTCCCCCACCTGCGCTCCATGAAAACCCAGCAGCCAGCCTTTGTCTGCAACCGCCGGCGCCCGGGGCATTGGCACGCTGGTTGCGTCGCATCTGTATGATGGCGGCCCGCGCGATTTCGAACTTTCGCTGCGGTATTCATTCTTTTGCTTAGCGCCACCGCTACCGCTACCGCTACCGATCCGAGGAGCCACCCCTTGCCCAGTCTCAATCTGCAGATTCTTATCGCGGCCTGCCTGGGTGTCGCAATCGGCTGGCTGACCGGCACGCTGCCGACCGACGCGCCCGTACGCGAAGGCGTGCTCTACGCGAGCACCCTGCTCGGCGGCATCTTCATCGGCCTGCTGAAAATGGTGCTGATTCCGCTGATCTTCACTTCCATCGTGGTCGGCGTGGCCAATCTGCAGGCACATCGGCAAGTGCATCGAGTCTGGGGTGGTGCGCTGGTCTACTTCACCCTGACCACCGGCGCCGCGATGCTGGTGGCGCTGGTAGCAGCGAACGTCTTCAAGCCTGGCGCAGGGCTTTCTCTCGACCTATTCGCCGATGCCATGAACGACTTCGAGGCGCGCCAGCTGACGCTGCCCGAATTCTTCCTGCACTTCTTCGCCAACCTGTTCCAGAACCCCTTCGCCGCACTGGCCAACGGCAGCATCCTCGCCGTCGTGGTATTCGCCATGTTCATCGGCGTGGCGCTGGTGGCCGGCGGCGAGCGCTACCGCAACATCCTGGTGGTGCTGCAGGAATTTCTCGAGCTGATGATGCGCATCATTAGCTGGATCATGCGCCTGGCGCCGCTGGGCATCCTCGCGCTACTGATCAAACTGGTGGCCGAGCAGGACGTGGCGCTGCTCAGCGCCGTCGGCGGTTTCATCGTGCTGGTGTTCGCCACCACGCTGTTCCACGGCATCGTCGTGTTGCCGGGTATTCTCTTCCTGGCCACCGGTAAATCACCGCTGTGGTTCTTCCGCGGTACCCGCGAGGCGCTGATCACCGCGTTTGCCACCAGCTCCAGCGCGGCGACGCTGCCAATCTCCATGCGCTGTGCCGAAGACAATCTCAAGGTGCGCCCGGGCATTGCAGGCTTCGTGCTGCCGCTTGGTGCGACCATGAACATGGACGGCACGGCGCTCTACGAAGCCGCGGCTGCGCTGTTCGTAGCCAATCTGATGGGTATCGAGCTGAGCCTGGCGCAGCAGGCGGTGGTTTTCTTCACCGCGATGATCGCCTCGACCGGCGCGCCGGGGATTCCCAGTGCGGGCATGGTGACCATGGTGATGGTGCTGCAGGCGGTCGGCCTGCCGGCTGAAGCGGTGGCGATCCTGCTGCCGATCGACCGCCTGCTGGATACCGTCCGCACTGCGGTCAATGTCGAGGGCGACATCATCGGCAGTGTGGTGGTGCAGCGTTTCGCCGACCGCGACTAGGCTGCTAGGGCAGGACCCGGCGCAACATCAGCTCGACGACTCCTTGCGGGTCTTGGCGATCAGCTCCGGGTCGATGCCCCAGCATTCGTCCAGATACCAGTCCTCGCCGAACATTTCCGCCGGATGCTGGGTTCGGCCCGCGCCGTTGCCACAGGCCAGCGACGTCGCCGGGCAATAGCGGTCGCAGCCCCAGCACACACGTTCGGGGTGGGAAGGTTCGAGGGGAAATTTCTTGGCCATTGCGAGTGCCTTTCGGGCGTTGTTGCAGTGGCCACAGGCTAAGCCTCCTCGCCGCCGCCAGACTTGATCATGCTCAAGAACCACCGGCATCGGCCCGCAACAACTGTATACATATACAGATAAAGATTGCCTGAAGCGCCGTTTGTGCACATGCTTCGCGTCATCGACCGCTGCCGTCACAGCCTCCATGCAACTCTATCTCTGCGAAAAACCTTCCCAGGCCCGCGACATCGCCAAGGTGCTCGGCGCCAACCGACGTGGCGACGGCTGCCTGCAGGGCGCCGGGGTGACGGTGACCTGGTGCATCGGCCATCTGCTGGAAACCGCCCCGCCGGATGCCTATGATCCGCGCTACAAGCGCTGGGTGCTGGCCGACCTGCCGATCGTGCCAGAACGCTGGAAGATGTTGGTCAAGCCGAAGACCGCCAGTCAGTTCAAGGCAGTCAAGCGCCTGCTCGGCGAATGCAGCGAACTGGTGATCGCCACCGACGCCGACCGCGAAGGCGAGATGATCGCCCGCGAGCTGGTCGAGCACTGCCGCTATCGCGGGCCGATCCGCCGCTTGTGGCTGTCGGCGCTGGACGACGCCTCGATCCGCAAGGCGCTGGCCGCGCTCAAGCCCGGCGCCGAGACCTTCAATCTCTACCACGCCGCCCTCGGCCGCTCGCGTGCCGACTGGTTGATCGGCATGAACATGAGCCGGCTGTTCACCCTGCTCGGCCGGCAGTCCGGCTATCAGGGCGTGCTGCCGGTGGGCCGCGTGCAAACGCCGACGCTCCGCCTGGTAGTCGACCGCGACCGCAGTATCGCCGACTTCGTCCCGGTGCCGTTCTGGGCCATCGATGTGCAGCTGCTCGCCGATGGCAACGCGTTCACCGCGCAATGGCAGGCGCCGGACGACCATTGCGATGACCAGGGCCGCTGCCTCGATCAGGCCCGTGCGCAGCAGGCTGCCGAAGCCATGCGCAACGCCGAGAGTGCCCGGCTGGTGAAACTGAAGACCGAACGCCAGCGCGAGGCGGCGCCGCTGCCCTTCGATCTCGGTACGCTGCAGGAGGTCTGCTCGAAGAAGCTCGGCCTCGGCGCCCAGGAAACCCTCGACACTGCCCAGGCGCTCTACGAAACCCACAAGCTGATCACCTACCCGCGCAGCGATTGCGGCTACCTGCCGCTGAGCCAGCACGGCGAGGCGCGGGCGATTGTCGCGGCGCTAGGGCAAGCCGACCCGACACTCGCGGCGCTGCAACCGCATCTGGACCTGTCGCGCCGCTCACGGGCATGGAACGACGCCAAGGTAGGCGCCCACCACGGCATCATCCCCACCGTCGCTGCGCGTGGTCTGGAACGCCTGGCCGGCCGGCAGCGTGCGGTCTACACGCTGATTCGCGCGCGCTATCTGGCGCAGTTCCTGCCCAACCACGAATACGACCGCACCCAGGCCGACTTCGACTGCGCCGGCCAGGCACTGCGGGCGGTGGGCAAACGCGTCGTCGAACCCGGCTGGAAACGCGCCATGCCCGAGGCGCTGGCGCCGGCACGGGGCAATCGTGAAGCAGCCGCGCCGCAAAGCCTGCCGACGCTGCAGCAGGGCCAGGACTATGCCGTGGGCGATATCACGCTCAAGGACCAGCAGACCCAGCCGCCGAAACCCTTCACTGAAGGCGACCTGATCAAGGCGATGAAGAACGTCGCCAAGCTGGTGGACGACCCGCGGCTGAAACAGAAACTCAAGGACACCACCGGCATCGGCACCGAGGCGACCCGCGCCGGCATCATCCAGGGCCTGCTCGACCGCGGTTATCTGGTTCGCCAGGGCAAGGCACTGGCGGCGACATCGGCCGCGTTCAGCCTGATCGACGCCGTGCCACGGCCGATCGCCGACCCAGGCACCACGGCAATCTGGGAACAGGCGCTGGACATGGTGCAGAGCGGCGAGATGCCGCTGGAAGAATTCGTCGCCAAGCAGTCGGCCTGGATGAGCAAGCTGGTCGAGCGCTGCGCTGGGCTGCGCATGATCATCAGCGGCCCGCCGGTTGCTTCTGGCCGAAGGGGGAAACCGTGGAAGAAGAAACGCAGCGGCGCGGCGCGCAAGATGGGCGGCCCACGCACGAGAAAAGCACGTGCGGCGGATTGATGGGATGGACCGGGCGGGCCTCCTACAAAAGCACCAGCGACCGCACTGCCCTAGTGGGAGGCGCGCCCCGCGGCGAATACAGCCACCGTATTGCCCGAAGATCAAAAGCTTCGCCCCCGCGGCGAATACAGCCACCGCACCTACCCAAAGATCAAAAGCTTCGCCCCGAGGGCGGGCCTCCCACAAAAGCCAAGCGCCCGCACCGACCCAGTGGGAGGCGCGCCCCCGCGGCGAATACAGGCACCGCATTGCCCAGATCAAAAGCATCGCCCCGAGGGCGGGCCTCCCACGAAAGCATCAGCGACTCGCACCGTCCAGTGGCAGGTCCGTTATTGCACGTCCAGCACTGTGTACACCTGCGGCAGGGCGTTTACCCGAATGCCCACCTCATCTCCCACCTCACGACCGAGCAGGCCTTGCCCCAGCGGTGAGCGAGGCGAGATCACCAGGATTTCCCGCCCCTCGTGCTGCAACTTCAGTCCCGCCGCGTCGGGGCCAAGGAAAAACCAGCGTTCATGGCCGTCATGCTCCAGACATAGCAGCGCTCCGACCCGCACGTTACCGGCCGGACAAATACTCGGCTCCAGCTTGCGGTAAGCAGCAAGCGCCGTCTCGATCTCGTACAGGCGCCTCCGCTGGCCGTCAGCCAGGTAGGCGGCTTCCAGGCCACGGGTGTCGTACTTGTTCTCGGCCTTGCTTTCGGCATGGGTGGCCGCCTCGTGGGTGGCGGCCAGCACGGCTTTGGCGACTTCGCGGTCGGCTTCGAGGGTGGCGATGATCTGCTGCTGAAGGGCGGTCTTGTTCATGGGAGAGGCTTATAGCCCGGCGAAGCGCCGAAGGGAATGGCGTCATCGCCCTCCGGAGCCGCGCCGGGCTCGATGACCGCATCGGCCAGCCAGGGATTGCGACCCTCGGCTATCCACTCCAGCGTCTCACGCCAGAAACCGTTGCGGTGTCGATCATGGAACAGGCCGAAATGGCCGATGCGTTCGAAGCCCAGCGCGCGGGGGTTGAGCTGCACCAGCTGGCGTGGGCTGTTGCGAAAGTAGTCCAGCCCGCGGCGCATGGCCGCCAGCGTGGCGAACTCGTCGTCGCTGGTGCTGACCGCGAGGATCGGCGCACGAATCGCGGCGAAGCGGCTGAACAGCAATTCATGCTCGTGCGCCGGGTAGCTGTCTTCCAGCCGCGCGCCGCGCCGGGACCACTCGAGCGCGACACCTGCCGGCAGATCTTCCAGCCAGCCGAAGCGGCGCCCGGGGAAATAGCCGTAGAGCCGGGTCACCGCAGGCATGAACAGGTGCCACTTGGCATACATGCGCAGCCGCCGCTGGGCCGCGTAGTCGCGCCAATAGGCGTACTGCCCGGCGACGTTCAGATATCGATCCACCTCGCTGGCGGCTTCGGCAAAGCCCGGCATAAAGCCACCGGCGCTGTGCCCCACCGCAACCAGCAGCCCTTGCGGATCACGCTCGCGCATAAAGCGCACCGCGGCATCGAAATCGTATTCACCCCAGTCTCGCCAACGCATCTGCATGTCGCGCAGGCGCTGCGGCCGCGAGCCGCCGATGCCGCGAAAGTCATAGGTCAGGGCGGTAAAGCCATGCTCGGTAAGAAAACTGGCGTAGCGTGCGTAATAACGGGACAACACCCCGGTTGCGCAGCTGAGGATCACCGCACCGCGCTCAGTGCCTGCCGGCCGCCACAGCTGTGCGGCGAGGATGAAACCATCGGTGCAGCGCAAAGAAACGGACTCGGGCATGGCAACGACCTTCGAATTATTGTGCCGCCACCTTGCCCCGCAGCGCGGATTTTTGCCATAACCTGCCGGCACCTTTGGCCAGCGGCAGCAGTCTGTTTATGACAGCGCCATTACGCCAGGCCAACACAGATTGGCCGGCTCTGATGACGCCAGCGCAGTATCTCACCGTGGTTCCCAATGGCATTACCGCCCCGACTTACAGCACCAATGTGCTGAGGATTCCTGGCGGCTCGGAGAAAAGCATATGACCGGCGAACAGCTGATCGTCTTTGGCGTACTGGCGGCGACGCTGGTGCTGTTCGTCTGGAATCGCTGGCGCTACGACCTGGTCGCCCTCGGCGCGCTGCTTGCCTGTGCGCTGACCGGCGTGGTGCCGGCTGACGAGGTGTTCTCCGGCATCGGCCATCCAGCGGTGATCTCGGTGGCCGCGGTGCTGGTCCTCAGCCGCGGACTGCTCAATGCCGGCGTGGTGGATTCCGTAGCGCGGCGGCTGATGCAGGTCGGCGAGCGGCCATGGGCGCAAGTGGCCGCACTGACCGGAATCGTCGCGCTCAGCTCAGGCTTCATGAACAATGTCGGCGCACTCGCGCTGTTCATGCCGGTGGCCATCTGGATGTCGCGCCAGAGCGGCCGTTCGCCCTCGTATCTGCTGATGCCGCTGGCGTTCGGTTCGCTGCTTGGCGGCACCCTGACGCTAATCGGCACACCGCCGAACCTGATCATCGCCGGCTACCGCGCCGAGGCAGGCGAGGCCCCGTTCGGCATGTTCGCCTTTCTGCCGGTGGGCGCTGCAGTGACCGTCGCCGGCGTGCTGTTCATCGCCTTGCTCGGCTGGCGGTTGGTGCCGCGGCGGCAGGAACAGGAAGGCAACGGCGACCTGTTCGAGATCAGCGCCTACCTCACCGAAGTGCGGGTGCCGGAAAGCTGCAAGCACGTAGGGCGCACCCTGCACGCGCTGATCGATGCGGTGAAGGACGAGGCCGATGTGCAGGTGATCGCCCTTGTGCGCGACGACGAGCGCCAGCGCATGCCATCGACCTACGAGGTGCTGCGCGAGGGTGACATCCTGCTGGTGGAAGCAGATTCGGACAGCCTCAAGGCCCTGCTCGACGTCACCGGCGTCGAACTCGCGGCCAATGTCGAAGAACAGGAAGCCAGGGCGCGCGACGAGCAGCAGGCCGCAGAACAAGCGGTCAAGGATGAGAACGCCGAACAAGGTGAGAAAACCGAAAAGCCCGAGAAATCTCACAAGAGCCGGCATGGCGAACTGACCCTGGCCGAGGCCATTGTCTCCCCTGGCTCCATGCTGGTGGGTACTACGGCCACCGGCCTCGATTTGCGCGAGCGCCATGGCGTCAACGTGCTGGCTGTCGCACGCCAGGGTCAGCGCCTGCGCCAGCGCCTCGGGAACATTCGTTTCGCATCCGGCGACATCCTGCTGCTGCAGGCCCGTGAGAATGCCCTGCAATCGAGTCTCAACAGCCTGGGCTGCCTGCCGCTGGCGTCCCGTGGGCTAAGCATCACCACACCGCGCAACGTGCTGCTGGCCAGCGCCATCTTCGCGATCACCCTGGCGACAATCGCTTTCGGCCTGGTGCCAGCCGCCACTGCATTGGTCACCGGAGCGCTGGTGATGATTCTGGTCGGACTGATTCCTCTGGGCGGCATCTACGAAAGCATCGACATGCCCGTCATCGTGTTGGTCGCGGCCATGCTGCCGGTCGGCCAGGCGCTGGAAACCAGCGGGGGCTCACAACTGATTGCCGAAACCCTGCTGGGGCTGGGCCAGTCGCTGCCGCCAGCCGGGACGTTGGCGCTACTGATGGTGGCAGTGATGCTGATCTCCAACGTGGTCAACAACGCTGCCGCCGCGGTGCTCGCCGCACCCGTAGCGATCAGCCTGGCACGTGGGATGGACGTCTCGGCTGATCCGTTCCTGATGGCCGTGGCAATCGGTGCCTCCTGCGCCTTCCTGACACCCATCGGTCATCAGTCCAACACGCTGGTGATGGCGCCGGGCGGCTATCGCTTCGGTGACTATTGGCGGCTTGGTCTGCCGCTGTCGATTCTGGTGGTGCTCTGCGCCGTGCCGACGATCCTCTGGATCTGGCCCCTGTGAAACAAGTCCGACGGCGCCGAGTGGCGCCGTCGCTGGGGCTGATGCTCAGCTCGCCTTGAAACGGCTGACGTTGTCCAGCAGGGTGCCGGCCAGGTCGCTCAGGCGGCTGGCAGTGTGGTGGTTGGCGCCCACCGCTTCGCCGTTTTCCTCGGCCATGCGCGCGATGGTGGTCACCTGCTGGGCGATTTCCGCGGATGCCGCGCTCTGCTCGCGCAGCGCATTGGAAATCTCGGCGACCGTCGAAAGCACCTGGTTGGCCGCGTCACGGATGCCCCCCATGGCCTCACCGGCACGCTGAGCACGCGCCACGCCTTCGTTGACCTTCGCCACGCCCTGCTCCATGCCCTGCACTGCCCCCTCGGTGCCCTGCTGAATGGCCGCAACCATCTGCGCGATTTCCTTGGTGGAATTGGCGGTGCGTTCGGCCAGCTTGCGCACCTCATCGGCCACCACCGCAAAACCACGCCCCTGATCACCGGCCCGCGCTGCTTCGATAGCCGCGTTCAGCGCCAGCAGGTTGGTTTGTGCAGCGATATCGCCAATTACTCCGACGATGGCCGATATCTGCCCGGAACGCTCGCCCAGCTCGGCCACGGTGCGCGCTGAGTCGCCTACGGATATGGCGATCTGGCTGATTTCCTCGACCACTGCGGCAACGATCTCGCCACCCTGGCGCGACAGTTCGCCCGAGCGATTGGCCAGCGCATCGGCCTCGCCGGCGTTGCGCGCGATACTCTCGATGCCGACGGTCATCTGCTCCACGGCTGCCGCCATGCTCGATGCCGCATCGCTCTGGCATTGCGAGGCGACATGGATCTGCCCCGAAGCCGTCACCAGGTTACGGGCCGAGTCGGCGACGTGGTCGGAATTGTTTTTGATGCTGCCGATCAACTGGCACATGGACTCGGCCATGGCGTTGAAGCTGCCGGCCACATATCGCAGCTCGTCCCGCGCAGCGAGCTGGATATGCGCAGTGAGATCGCCAGCGGCAAGCCGCTCACTGCCGTCACGCAGGCTATGAATGCTGGTCATCACCGACAGGTACGCACCCACCGAGAGATAGCCGATAAAGGCCAATACCACCAGCAGCATGGCGAGGTTGCCATGCAGCATCTGTCGGGCGTCGTCGATACGCTGCTGCAGCAACTGGTCCAGGCTCGGCAGCAGCACGTCGTACATTTGCGTGTAGCCGATGCCAATCGCTTCGGTGGTCATGTCGAAGAACTGCGCCGATGAGGTGCTGCTGAAATCGCCGCGTACCACCATACCCTGCACCACGCGGTCGACCGCTTCACCGCGTTCGCGCAGGGTCGCCACCGCTCGGTTGAGCTGCGTCTGCAGCTCCGGCCGCTGGGCGATGACCTTTTCCATGCTGCGCTCCATCTCCACCGTAGCCGAGCGGATCTCCTCGGTCACCACGATCAACGCCGTGCGTTGCTCATCGCTGATCTCACCCTTGGCTAGCATCGCCGATGCACTGCCGCGCAGACGACCCAACCGCTCGATCAAAAACGGCAGGCGATTGACTGCTGTGGTCATCAGGTAATAGCTCTGCGGCTCCGGATCGAAGGTCAGGCCGTAAGCATCGGAGAGCAGCGTCTGGAAGTTCAATAGCTCGCCAATCAGCGCGGTATGCGCCTGATAGCTCTGCGGGTGCGACCAGCCCTGCACGCTCCGCTTGATCTCGTCCCAGTCGCGGCCGATGTTTTGCCATTCGCGCATGCCACGTTTGTCGTCGGCCAGCACGCGGTTCATCTCGGCCATGGCTGCATCGACGCTAGCTTGCAGCGCGATACGGCGATCGGCCATGGCGGAATTGCCGCCCAACAGCATGGCCGACACGCCGCGGTGCTGCTGAGTCAGCTCCACCAGCTTGGACAGCGGTCGCGCCAGGGCAGATGCCACCAGCTCGTTCTCGGCACGCTCGATGGTGCGGTTGAGCTGACTGGCTATGGTCCACATCAGGCTGGCGAAGGCGAGAAATACCAGCAAGCCGATCAGGGCGAACTTGCTCGGGTAGTTGAGCCGGTTCATCAGCAGTTCGGCAGGGGCAAAGACGAGTTTCATGGGGCATTCCTAGGCGGCACGAGGCGCTACACGAAGCTGATCGACGTCGAGTTACCCCGGGCGGTTACCGAGACGCTTTCAGCCGGTCAGAACGAAATGAGATCTGCCGCGCAAAATACGGAGCCGACTCGGCGGTCACCCTGACCAGAATCAAGATCGAAGGGCAAAAGACCGGCGCCAGCAAGCCGTCTATCCGGCTGCACGTTCCAACGTCACCTCTGCGTCGAGGCATTGGTGCACCAATGGGCGAACTCCGACGTGCCAATGCAATCCCACCACCCTGTGATCTCCTTCTTTGGCAGTAGGGCTTTACCTGAGCCCGCAAGCATGAATAAAGCCGCCCCTTTCGACGCAACGAGGTAGCCATGACGGCGCCAGCCACCGCAGCCACTCCGCCCCTCTCCGCCCGTGCCGTGCTACTGCTCGAGCTGGCGCTGGCCATGGGCGGCTTCGCCATTGGCACCGGCGAATTCGCCATCATGGGTCTGATGCCAAACGTCGCCGAAGGGTTGGGCATCAGCGAACCCCAGGTCGGCAACGTCATCAGCACCTATGCCATGGGTGTAGTGGTGGGCGCGCCGTTGCTGGCGATCCTCGGTTCACGGCTGTTCCGCCGGCACCTGCTGCTGTTGCTGATGGGCTTCTTCGCCCTCGGCAACTTCGCCAGCGCCCTAGCGCCGGATTATTCGACGCTGATGATCTTCCGCTTCATCACCGGCCTGCCCCACGGGGCCTATTTCGGCGTGGCGATGCTGGTAGCCGCCTCCATGGTGCCGCCGGACAAACGCGCCCAAGCGGTAGCGCGCGTGCTGATGGGGCTGACGGTGGCAATCCTGATCGGCAACCCGCTGGCCACCTGGCTCGGGCAATGGCTGAGCTGGCGCTATGCCTTTGCCCTCGTCGGCGCCATCGCCCTGCTGACGGTATTGCTGGTGGCGCTGTTCCTGCCGTTGAACCGCAACGAGCCGCGCAATAGCCCGCTGCACGAAATCCGCGCCTTCAACCGGCCGCAGGTCTGGCTGGCGCTGGCTATCAGCTCCATTGGCTTCGCCGGGATGTTTTGTGTGTTCAGCTACATGGCACCCACGCTACTGGAAGTCACCGGCGTCAGCGCCGGCTGGATTCCGTTTGCCCTCGCTGCGTTCGGCCTCGGGGGCATCGTCGGCAATCTGGTCGGCGGCTGGCTGTTCGATAAGCTGCGCTTCAAGGCGGTCGCCTGGCTGCTGTTGTGGAGCGCGCTGGTGTTGCTGGTATTTCCGCTGGCGGCGCACTCGGTATGGACGATCTTTCCGGCAGTGTTCGCCGTGGGCACCATGGTGTCGCTGTCACCCGCGCTGCAGACCCATCTGATGGATGTCGCGGCGGATGCCCAAACCCTGGCTGCCGCCTCCAACCACGCCGCCTTCAATGTCGCCAATGCGCTTGGGCCCTGGCTCGGCGGCCTGGCGATCACGGCGGGCTTTGGTTGGACTTCCACCGGCTACATCGGCGCGGCTACGGCCGTTGGCGGCCTGCTGGTGTTCGCCTGGGCCTGGAAAATCGAGCGCGCGGTGAACAATGCCGAGTCGAGCCCGGTGACCTGCTGCTGATTCCGCCGCCGGTTGTCCGCTGGCAGCGCCCATGGCGCGCAACATGCAGTAATCAGTGAAGCGAAGGCCCGCATTGCAGATCATTCTGCGAGCGGGTCCTATCTATAGCTTCTGATTTCGAGATCCTGACATTGCAGCGCTTTTTCCTGTTCCGAAGTAAAACCCGGCGGCTCTGCCTGCTGCTGATTACCCTGTTCGCCGTTGGCCTGCCAGTGGGCTGTTCGGTGCTCGAACAGAAAGAGCGCGAGCTGGTGTTCCGTATCGAACCGGGCACCGCCTCCTGGTTCAGCGGCCTGCCGCGCGGCATCGAAGAATTGCAGCTGACCCATTCGGCATTCGGCGACGAGCAGAATATTCACGCTTGGTGGTGGCCGGCTGCCGATGCCGACGCGCCTGCGCTGCTCTATCTGCACGGCGTGCGCTGGAACCTCACCGGCCATTTGTTCCGCCTGGAGCAGCTGCGCGCGCTGGGCTTCTCCGTGCTGGCCATCGACTACCGAGGCTTCGGCCAGAGCCTCGGCGACCTGCCGTCGGAACGCAGCGTCTATGCCGACGCTCGCATCGGCTGGGAACGCCTGAAAGAACTGCAGCCAGACGCCGGCAAGCGCTTCATCTACGGGCATTCGCTTGGCGGCGCAGTGGCCGTCGATCTGGCGTCCGAGCTGGGGCAGCAGGCCGAGCGCGACGAAACACCGGCCGAGGCGCGCGCGTTGATCATCGAATCGACCTTCACCTCGCTGGCGGACGTGGCGACGGAGGTGTCCGACACTACCTTGCCGGTGCGCTGGCTGCTGTCGCAGAAGTTCGACTCGGTGAAGAAGATCGACCGCATCGGCATGCCGTTACTCGTAGTCCACGGCACCGAAGACCGCTATGTCCCGGCGCGCTTCAGCGAACAGTTGTATCAAGCTGCACGCCAGCCCAAACAGCTTTTGCTGGTCGAGGGCGGCACGCACAACAACAGCCTGCGTGTGGCGCTCGGCGCCTATGGCCGGGCGCTGCAGGCGTTGCTGGAATCCGCCACGCAGCCGTCTGTGGAAATCTCCAGGCGCGGTTAGGCTTGGCGACGAGAGGATAGAGGATAACGGTTGGCCGCCCTGCGCCCCGGTGCGGACCTCGCCGTAGGGTGGGTTCAGCCCACCAGCCGATACACCGCGGGACTTCCCGGTGGGCTAAAGCCGACCCTACGTAACGGAGGTGAGTCGCCCGGCAGTGCGGCTGAACCCCTTAGCGCTGCAGCCCTTCGAGCAAGGCACGGTGGAACGCTTCCGGTGCCTCGACCTGGGGGGAATGCCCCAGATCAGGAAAGGCCACTAGCGTCGCATCCGGAATCTTCGCGGCGGCGTGACGACCCAGTTCCGGATAATTGCCCAGGCGCTTGGCGACGTCCTCCGATGCACGGTTGGCGCCCGGCGCGGTGCGATCCAGCCCGCCGATCAGCAGCAGGCTCGGCGTTTTGATCCGTGAAAACTCATGGATCACCGGCTGGGTGAAAACCATCTCCGAGGTCTGCGCCTGGTTCCAGGCGACCTGCTCCTTGCCCTTTCCGGCATACATCCCGGCCAGCATGCCGACCCAGCGGTCGTACTCCGGCTTCCAGTTGCCGTTGTAGTAGAACTTCTGCTGGTAGGCCTTGATGCTGTCGAAATCGGTCTTGAGTTCGGACTGGTAGAGCTGATCGATCGAAGCGTACGGTACGCCTTCGGCCTGCCAGTCCTCCAGGCCGATGGGGTTGACCAGCACCAGCTGCTCGACCCGCTGCGGGTAGTTCAGCGCCAACCGCGCCGCCAGCATGCCGCCCATGGAGTGGCCGATCACGGTGACCTGTTCGATGTTTTCCTGCTCCAGCAGCGCCTGCGTATTGTGCGCCAGTTGGGCGAAGCTGAACTGATAGCCCTCGGGCTTGCTGGAGCTGCAGAAGCCGACCTGATCGGGTGCGATCACCCTGTAGCCGGCATCGCTGAGCACCTCGATGGTGCGCTCCCAGGTCGCACCGCAGAAGTTCTTGCCATGCAGCAATAGCGTCGTGCGACCGTTCGCCTTGCCAGGCGGCGCAACGTCCATGAAGGCCATCTGCAGCGCCTTGCCCTGGGACTCGAAACGGTAGTGCTTGAGCGGATGCGGATAGCTGAAACCTTCCAGCTGCGGGCCGTAGGCCGCTCGGCTTTCGGCCAGCAGTGGCAGGCTGAGGGTTAGACCGGCGGCAAGCGCCAGGGCGGACACGGCTGTTTTCACGCGCGACTCCTGTTCAGTACGGATCGGGAAACTCCGTACATAGGAATGCATTCGTGCAGCCAGGTTCGCGGTCCGATTGCGACATCGCATGTCCCGACCGCGTCACCCTTACAGACGGAAGCGCCCGACCAGCTGGTTGAGGTGCGTCGCCAGGCGTGCCAGCTCGTCGCTGGCCACCGAGGTCTGCTGCGCACCAGTAGCGCTCTGCTCGGAGATGTCACGAATGGCCACCAGGTTGCGGTCCACCTCGCGGGCGACCTGCGCCTGTTCCTCAGCCGCACTGGCGATTACCAGATTCATCTCGTTGATCTGTCCCACCCGCTCGGCAATCAGGCCCAGCGCCTGGTCCGCTTCGTCGGCCATCGCCTGGCTGCGCGAGGCGAATTCGCTGCTCTGCTGCATATCGCGCACCGACTGCTCGGTAGCACTCTGGATCGCGCCGATCATGCGCTCGATCTCCTGGGTCGAACTCTGCGTGCGTTGCGCCAGGTTGCGCACTTCATCGGCGACCACCGCGAAGCCGCGCCCGGCCTCGCCGGCCCTAGCCGCTTCAATGGCGGCGTTCAAGGCCAGCAGATTGGTCTGATCGGCAATCGAGCGGATCACATCGGCGACCTGGCCGATGCTCGCCGCTTCCTCCGCCAGCCGCGCCACGGTGCCGGCAGACTGCTGCAAGCGGTCGCTGAGCTGGTGAATGGTCTGGCGCGTCGCGGTGACCTGATGGCGGCCCGCATCGGCGACAGTCTCGGCGTCACGCGAAGCGTCGGACGTCCGGTTGGCGTTGCCAGCGACCTCGTCCACCGCTGCCGACATCTCGGTAACCGCCGTGGCCGCCATCTGCACTTCCTCGTTCTGCTGATGAATGCCCTGGGCGGTATGCTGGGTGACCGCGTGCAACTCCTCGGCCGCCGAAGCCAGCTGCGTGGCAGAGCCCTGAATGTCCTGCAGCGTATTGCGCAATGTCTGCTGCATCTGGCGGATCGACTGCTGCACCTCGGTGATCTCGTCCCGACCACGGCAATCGATGGTACGGCTCAGATCGCCGGCGGCAACCGATGCAGCGGCCTGCTTCAGCTCTTCCAGCGGTCGGCTGATGCTGCGTAGCAGCACCATGGCAAACAGGCCGCCGCCGATCAGCAGCGCCAACAACAGGCCGATATTCAGCACGCGGTTGCGTTCATACAGTGCCAGCGCCTGGTCGTACTCGGCCTTCGCTTCGCCCAGCTGCAGCTCGATCAATTGGGTGAAGCCTTCGGAAATAGGGTCGATCAGCGGATATAGATCGTTGATGACGAACGCTGCCAGACGCTTCTCGCTGTGGCGGTCGAGAATGCGCTCAAGGCCGTCGAGTGGCTCGTCCGCCTTTTTCATCAGCGCTTCGATACGAGCGGACGCCAGGCGTTCGGCCTCGATCAGATCAGTGCTCAGATACTCATCCCAGATCCGACGGATCTCCGCACGAGCATTGCGCACGTCATCACGTGCCTGCCCATAGCTGAGCATCCCGCTGCGCGTCTTGTGCGTGGTATCGACGATCTTCACCGCATACAGGTCGGCGATAAGCTTGAGGTCACGCAGCGGCACGACACGATCGAGGTAGACGGTGTTGAGGCCAGCCACACTGCGCTGCTGCGCATTCAGCCCTGTCAGGCCGATGACCAGACAGGCGGTTAGCATCGCCCCGACCAGTATCAACAGGCGGGTACGGATAGTCAGTTGCTGCATCATTCGTTCTTTCCATATGGCGTGCCGGCTTGGAGGGCGGCAATTGGCAAGTAAGGCGCGACTTTCGAATAGTTGGGCGCAGCGCGACCGATGAGTGTCGGTCGATGTCCTGTTGCAGGACGTCATAAGCGGATTTGGGCGAGGTACTTGTTGTTGAATCCTCGAAAGCTTGCGACCTGAATAAAGGCATTGTGCTAGCAAGCAGTTCGGTATCGGCCGTACCGCCGCAGCCTTTAACGAAAGCTGTAACCAAATCTAGCTCGCAAGGCCCATGCCAGAGCGGACGTAGCAGCGTTCGAGGGAGATGGCTTCGGCGACTCACCGAGCCAGCCAGATGCCTCACCAACGACGATGTGCTGGCCGAGATCGCCATACCACCTCATCAGGTCGACAGCGCATGCGACTAATGGCGCAGCCCAGACTGTGCGCTGCTGCACATCGCTCACCGGAGCAGGTGATACCTTCGCGCCCCACAAATTGCAGCAGGGGACCTGTCGTGAAATCGCTCATCCAGACCACCGTTCTGGCGTTGTCCAGCCTCATCGCCAGCCATGCATTCGCCGACGTGCAGCCGTCACGCAACCTGGCAGAGGCGGTGAAGAACTTCTCCGAATACAACACTCGGCTGGAGCAGACCATGGCACAGGGTCTGACTCCGCAGAACATGGCACAGATCCATGAACTGACCTACACGCTGAAAGACGCGCTAGAGAAGATCAACGAAGAAATGGACGGGCTGACCGACACCCTGGAAGAGATCCATATCGCCTCTGAAGCGCAGGACGCCGACGAGGTGAAAAGCCACGCCACCGACTACCTGAAAACCGCGCGAACGGTGATCAAGTAATCCGCACGCCCATCAGGGTTCGACCGGCAGAATATCGAAACCGATGCGGTTGTCGCTGGTCACGCGAAACTCCAGACTCTGCCCAGCCTGCACCTGTGCCAGCTTCTCGCGGCGCAGGCTGAGCTTGCCGCACAGCGTGTCATCCAACGGATCGGTACCGATGCTTACGATCCGCGCACCAGCCGGGACCTGAAAACGCACCCGCTCACCAACATGAATGCGCGCCGCCAGCTCGCGATCGATCAGCACGGCGATATAGCAACCACCACCGCGCATGCCGTAATCCCGCGTTACCACCACCTCACCGGCATTCTCCAGCGGCTGCTGATAGGCCAACACTCGGTCGGTCGGCACCGGCACGACATCCTCGGCACCGGGCTGCCAGGAAGTGCAGCCTGCCAGGGCCAGTAGTGCAGGAAAAACGAGGGTCAGGCGCATGTGAGCTCCTTGGCTGGGGACGAAACGGCTTGCCGTGGCCATGGAGCATGCCAGAGCACGGAATGATTGCTAGAGTCGGATCTTATTTTCGTATCGATAGCGGCAGGTGGAACGTGAACATACCGGACGACAGCCAGCCACGCTTCTGGCGCGATGCCGCCCTGCCCTTTCTCGAAGCGCGCGCCGTGGCCGATGGCCGCAAGGTCTGCTACGCACCGCATTGCCACGAAACCTTCTCCATCGGAGCGATTACCGCGGGCGCCAGCACCTATTTCAACGGCGACGCTCGGGTGTGCGTTACCCGCGGGACACTGGTGATCATCAACCCGCAGACGGTCCATGCCTGCAACCCCATCGACGGCCAAGCCTGGTCTTATCTCATGTTCTATGTCGACGCGCGCTGGCTGGGGTCGCTGCAGCTGGAATTGGGCGCCAGTATCGACGGCACCTTCGTGCCCTATGCGCCGATCCAGAGTCTCGACCCGGCACTGTTCAACGGGTTGACTCAGCTCTATGCCACGCTGCTCGATCCGCTGGCCGACGTCCTGAGCATGCAGAGCGCCGCAATCGAATACTTCACCTTGCTGCAGCAAACACTGGCGCCTGCACCGCCGGAATCGTGCGGCGAGCCGCTGCTGCAACTGAGTCGCGCGGCCGACTATATCGCCGAACACTGCACTGAGGCGCTGCGCCTGGAAGACATCTGTCAGGCTGCCGGACTGTCGCCCTCCTACCTGATCCGTACCTTCAAGCAGCACTACGGCATGACCCCGCATGCCTATCTGCTCAATCGTCGTATCCAGCGCAGCCAGCATTGGCTTCGCCAAGGTCACGACCTCGCGGAGGTTGCGCTGGCCGCAGGCTTCGCCGACCAAGCGCACTTCCAGCGCACCTTCAAACGCCAGCTGGCCGCAACGCCCGGGCAATACCGCGATCGCACCGGCTCGGGCTCAACCGGCCACTAGATACAGGGCGCTACCGGCCAGCAAGACCGCCATCGTCCGGTTCAGCCAACGCACTCGCGACGGCTCCTGCAGGTATCGACTGAGAAAGGCGCCGGCGCCGGCCCAGCAGGCAATCGAGGCATAGCAGATCAGGAAGTACAGAGCGGCGAACAGCCAGACCCGCAGAACATCGCCGTTTGCCGCAAACAAGCCCATCCCGGCGACGGAAGCCAGCCAGGCCTTGGGATTGAGCCACTGCATCAGCGCCCCATCGAGCAACGAGGGGCCACCACTGGCGGCAGCAGGTTCGAGCCGACCATCGTCAGCGGCCAAACGCCAGGCCATGTACAACAGAAAGGCCACACCGCCCCACTGGATGCCACGCATCAGCATCGGCGCGCGCTCCAGCAGCTCGTAAAGGCCGAGGCCGATCAGCAGCAGTAGCAGCGTAAAACCGATGGTGGCGCCAGCGATATGCCGCCCGCTGGCGCGAAAGCCGAAGCGCGCGCCGCAGTTCAATGCCACCAGATTGACCGGCCCCGGCGTGATCGAAGACGCCAGGGCGAACGCGGCCATGGAGAGATAAAGGTCCATAAGTGCTCTACTTGCCGATCCGAAGAAGGGCAGCAGACTACTGGCTCAGAACGCCACCTTATTGAAGGAAATTACCCTGTATCCGCTACAGGTGATGGCTGCCCGGGTAGGGCCGTTCTTCTTCCAGCTCGCCATCGCGCCCGATGACTTCGACCGATGCAGTGCGGCCCTCCATGAAGGCGTCCAGGGCGCTATACATCTCGTCCTTGGTGAGGGTACGCAACACGGTTTCCTGCGATTGCTGGTCTTCCAGCTCCCAGCCCGTTTCGGTAGGTCTGACCTGATAGATGTTCATGGCGATTCCTCTGCATCGGAAATCCCGCCAATAGCGGGAATGAGGTAGGTAAGGAGCTATTCCGGCTGGCCGGAGCCGTCGTCGCCCTGAATGTCCGGGTCGTCTGGGAGCACTTCCGGCTCGTCGGGATCGTCCAGGCGCGACGGTTCTTCGTCGAAATCCGGATCTTCGCCGGGCTCCTTTTCGCCCCCGTCGGTCATGGTCACATCAGGCTCATCGGCTGTTTGCTGGTCGTCCGGTTTCATGCTTGCCTCGCCTATTGCAGTGTGTGGCTGATAACGATTGGAGGGGCCAAACGACGCCGCGTTCGTGGCGCGACGTGCCGGCGGTCCGAAGGTTGTCGCTACAACTCGAAGCCGCCGAAACGGGCTTTCTACGGCCCGCCCACTTGCGCAGGAACAAGCGCGACCATCCAACCGATTGCGCTGCCCGTTCAGCTCCACCACACTGCCCACTCACACAACCGCAGTCGGAGATTCCATGCAGACACTCACCCCACAATCCCGCGCGGCCATTCTCGAAAACCCGGACGCCCTGGAATGCACCCTGTACCGCCCCGACGAATACGACGAGGAAGCGGAAGAGCAGGACCTTGGAGACGCACGCATCATCATTTCGGGGCCCTTCCAAGCCCCCGCCGAATGGGATGCCAAGGACCGTGACGACTACTTCGACGGCACCTCGCCGGAAGCCTTCGTCACCGGCCGCATCGCCTGCCAGGCAGCGCCCGATTCCGGCGTCTACTTCACCGCCGTACCCGGCGATTACGCCGCCGTGACCGAAGGCCCGGGCAAGGTCTCGATGTTCTACGTCTGGGACTGCCTGAACGATGCCGAAGGCGAATACGTCCTGATCCGCGAGGAAGAAGAAGAGGTCTGATCCAGTGACTTCCCGCTGGATGTAGAACGCGACAACCACCCTACGGCCCCAGCACCATCCGTAGGGTGGGCTTCAGCCCACCGAAAAGCCGCAACACCAATGGTGGGCTAAAGCCCACCTACTGCGCTAAGTCGCAGCACGTTGTGCAAATCGAAGCAGATCGCCCCTCGCGCTCTGGCAGCTTCGAGCCGCACCGCCCCTTTTACACCTGCGCTGACCTCGTGGCGTTGCTTAGCTGTCTACCCCGGTAGACACTCAGCTCGCTCACCATCAACTACGAGGATCTGCATGCGTTCCTTGACTAGCGCCTGGCAGTCGCCGGTTTCGCGGATGAAGCTGGTTGCCGGCCTTCTGCTGCTGTTGGCCGCCCTGCTCTACATCGTCGCGACACGCTTCGAGGCCAGCCATCCGGCGTGGGGCTACGTCGCCTCGTTCGCCGAAGCGGCCATGATCGGCGCGATTGCCGACTGGTTCGCCGTCACCGCCCTGTTCCGCCGCCCGCTGGGCCTGCCGATCCCGCACACCGCGATCATCCCGCGTAGCAAGGCGCGCATCGGCCAGAGCCTGTCCAGTTTCATCACCACCCATTTCCTCGCCACGCCGCTGGTGCTGGCCAAGTTGCAGGAACTCGACATTGCCTCGCGTCTGGCCGGCTGGCTGCGCCATCCGAGCAATGCGCAAGCCGTCGGACGTCGACTCACCGGTGTCGCGCATTTCGGCATCGCCGCGCTGCACGACGAGCGCGTGCGCGCCTTCGTCGAGGCCAAGGTCACCACGCGGCTGCGCAAGTTCGACCTCTCCGCGCCGCTGGCCCAGGCCTTGCGCGTGCTGACCAGCCAGGGCCGGCATCAGGCGATGCTCGACGAGCTGCTGATCCGCCTCGATTCGATCATGCAGGACGATGAAACCCGCGCGCTGGTCGCCGATGCAATCAGCCGGGAAATCCGTACCCTCCGCTATCTGGGCCTGAGCCGGCCGGTGAGCGGCTGGTCGGCAAACAAGTTCGTCGACGGCCTGTCCGCGCTGATCGCCGAGATCGCCGCCGATCCCGAGCACCTGATCCGCCAGCGCTTCGACGAGCACGTCAGTGAATACATCGAGCGCCTGGAGCAGGACCCGCAATACGCCCTGGAGGTCGAGCGCATCCTCGCGCAACTCCTCGAGCACCCGGCCACCAGCGCCTATTTCGGCAATCTCTGGCAGGAACTCACGGCCTGGCTGGAAAGCGACCTGGCCAGCGACGACTCACGCATCGGCCGGCGCATCGTCAGCCTTTGCAGCGGCCTGGGCGACGGCCTGGCCGCGGACGAATCCATGCGCAACTGGATCAACGAGCAGCTGCTGGCGGCCGCGCCCGGGCTGCTGGAGCGCTACCGTGGGCAGATAGGCGCCTATATCGCGCAGCGGGTGGAGAACTGGGAAAGTCGCGAGCTGGTCGAGCAGTTGGAACAGAGCGTCGGCAAGGATCTGCAGTACATCCGCATCAACGGCACGCTGGTCGGTGGACTGGTCGGTTTGGCGTTGCATGCGCTGACACAGCTGTTCGCCGGCTGATGTGTCTCAGGCACTACGCATTTGCGCACTGATCCGGCTGGCGCTGTCTGCACAGCCAAGCGGCTGGTCCCAATGCAAGGTGGCCGGCGTGCCGCTGAGGTACCACAGGCGATTGGCGAGCTCGTCGGCATCACGCGCATCGTGAGTCACGCAGATCATTGCCATGCCGGGGTGCCGGTCCAGCAGGCGAGCAATCAGTCCGCGCAGTTCGGCGGCGCGGTCCGCATCCAGCGAAGCAAAGGGTTCATCGAGCAGCAGTAGGTCGGGTTTGATCGCCAAGGCGCGGGCCAAGGCGGCCCGACGCGCCATGCCCAGCGAAAGCTGATCGGGCAAACACTCGCCCGCCTCACTCAAGCCGACGTCGGCCAATAGTCGCTCGCTATCCGCCGCGCTGGCACCGACCAGTGCCAGGTTCTGCAGCACGGTGCGCCAGGGCAGCAGGCGGTGTTCCTGAAACAGATAGCCGACCCGCAACCCGGCACGTTGCGCGATCATCGGACTCAGGCACGGATCGAGCCCGGCGATGGCGTTGAGCAATGTGGTCTTGCCAACGCCGGAAGGCCCGAGCAGACAGATACGCTCACCTTCATGCACCTGCGCATCGATCATGCCCAGCACCGGGTGGCGACCGTTCAGACGCATCTCAAGCATGGCGCACGCCCGCTTCGCGCCAGGACGATGCGCGGCGCTCCAGCGGCTGCAGCAGGGTCAGCTCGATCAGCTGGACTACCGCGATGAACGCCAGGCTGTACGCCAGAATGCTCGCCACATCGAACACCTGAAAGGCCATGTGCAGCTGAAAGCCGATGCCATCGGAGCGCCCGAGCAGCTCGACCACCAGCACGATCTTCCAGATCAGTGCCAGCCCGCCGCGGGTTGCTGCCATCAGATAGGGAAACAGCTGCGGCACCCAAACATCGGCGACCCGGTGCCAACGCGTGAAGCCGTAGACGCGGGCCATCTGTTCCAGCTTGGGATCGAGGCTGCGTGCGCCCTCGCGCACTGTGACCGCCACGTTCGGCACCTTGTTGATCACCACTGCCAATACTGCCGCGGCCTCCACCAGCCCGAACCAGACGTAGAGCAGGATGATGGTGACCAGCGCCGGCAGGTTGAGAAACAGCACCAACAGCGGATCGAGCAGCGAATTGGCCAGGCGCGATCGCCCCATCCAGACGCCGAGCAGCGTGCCCAGCGCCATCGCCAGCACGAAAGCGATCAGCACCCGGCGCAGCGTCACCAGCAGGTGCTCGGGTAGTTCGCCGCTCTGTACCGCCAGCCAGAAGGTCTCGAGCACTGCAGCGGGGCTCGGCAGCAACGGCGTCTGCAACACCAGCGCAACGATTGCCCAAAGCGCCACTGCCATCGGCAAGGCTATCCAGCAGGCCCAGCGTGAGCTGCTCATGGCGTGCTCTGGAACAGCGCGACCGGCATCAGCTTCGCCGGATCGGCGCCGGTGAGGATCAGCAATCGCTGCAGGTCGGCGATACGCGCCTGATCCAGCGGCTGCGGGATGCCTTCAACGAAACTGTCGCGCAGCGCGGCGAACACGCCATCCTCGTCGGCACGCATCAGCGGCCGCAGCGCCTGCCAGTGCGCGGGCTCGTTGGCGAGCTGGTGTTTGGTCTGGCCCAACGCCGTGGCGAAACGCTGCAGCAGTGCCTCATGCTCGGCGGCCCATGACTCGGCGAACAGATAGCCGAGCACCGGCAGTTCAGGGTCGAGTTCCAGCGACTGCAGCAGATCGGCCAGCCCAAACGCCGCCTGTACCCCGCCCTCGCCGCGCATGCGCGCGGAGAAATGCCAGAAGGTCAGCAGCGCATCCACCTGACCACGGCGAAGGGCCTGGCTGAGCAGTGGTGGTGCCGCGCTTTGAACAGTCGCCTGTTTGGCCAGATCGATTCCGTCCTGGGCCGCGGCATGCTGCAGCAACTGCCAGCCCAGCCCGTCCGGCCCGCCAGCGACACCGATGCGCTTGCCGCGCAGGTCGGCCAGCGTCCGGATGGCGCTGCCTTCGGGCACCAGCACTTCACCGATCTGCGAGGAAAAGGGTACGTAACGATAGGCCGTGCCGGCCTGGTAGCGCGCCTGCGCCCAGAGCAGATCGCTCACCGCACCGTCTACGCTGCCGCTGGTCAGCGCCAGCCGCGAGGCCGGTACATCGGCCACCAGCCTTACCTTCAGCTCGAAGCCGTTGGCGCGGTCCAGGCCCTGACGTTTGAGATGCTCCAACTCCCAGTGCGGCGTGCCGAACTGCAGGGCGCTGAGAGTCAACACCGGCAGCTCCTGCGCCTGCGCGCACAAGGGCAGCAGCACCAGCGCCAGCAGCACAAGGCGAGCGCGTCGAATGAACAGGATGAGGACCGGCAAGAAAGGCATCATGCCTGCAGGGTACGAAGCCCCCTGCCGGGCACGAATTGTACTTTGGTGTCTGTTGGCTGCTGCGATGGTCGCAGCGGGCTTGACCCCGCCACGACATCGCAGCCTGGCTCAGCCCTGCGCGGCGATACGCTGCTGCAAGCGCGCCTGTAGCTTTTCCAGCTCGGCCGGATCGGCCTTGCCGGCGGCATGGATACCGAGCCCCTCGCCCGAGTAGCGCGGCACGATATGTACGTGGATGTGGAACACCGTCTGGCCCGCCGGCGCGCCGTTGAACTGCGCGACCTGTACACCATCGGGCTGCAGCTCGTCGACGATCACGCGGGTGAGCTTCTGCACCACAGCCATGACCTTGGCTAGCGCCTCGGTATCCACATCGAGGATGTTGCAGGCCGCCGAACGCTTCGGGATTACCAGCGTGTGGCCGAAGGATTGCGGGAACAGGTCGAGGAAGGCGAGCACGTTGTCATCTTCGTAAATTTTGTAGCAAGGAGCATCGCCACGAATGATCTGGGCGAAGATGTTTTGCGGGTCGTAGGGGGTGGTCAGGGACACCTTGGCTTCTCCGGCAAGTCGAAAACACAAACCTTAGCATTCTCTGCGCGCCAGCGACTTGCGCAGCGATGCTTCGGAACGTTGCGGTCATGGCGGCGCTCTCAATCTCATCATCCCCGCGATCCGAGGTTATTCCGATGATGCACGCCCGCGCCGTCGCCCCGATTGCAGCTGCAGTCGCCCTTTGCCTGTCTTCCCTGTCCGCCATGGCTGCCGACATCAAGCCCTCCGAACTGCTCGATCAGGCCAAAGCCGAACAGCCCGCCTATATCGAGACCGTCAAGCAACTGGTCGCGGTGGATACCGGCACAGGGCAGGCGGCGGGCTTGGCCACGGTCAGCAAAATGCTGGTCGAGCGTCTGCAGGCACTGGGGGCCGAAGTCAGCACCAGCCCCGCGACGCCATCGGCCGGCGACAACATCGTCGGCACCCTCAAGGGCACTGGCAGCAAGGACTTCCTGCTGATGGTGCATTACGACACGGTATTTGCCGAAGGCACCGCGCAGGAGCGCCCGTTCCGCATGGACGAGCAGCGCGCCTACGGGCCCGGTGTGGCTGATGCCAAGGGTGGCGTGGCGATGATTCTGCATGCGCTCGAACTACTCAAGGCGCAACAGTTCGACGGCTACGGCACGATCACCGTGCTGTTCAATCCAGACGAGGAAATGGGCTCGGCCGGTTCGAAGAAGATCATCGCCGAGCTCGCTCGCAAGCATGACTACGTCTTTTCCTACGAGCCGCCGGACAGCGATGCGGTGACCACCGCCACCAATGGCATCAATGCGGTGATGCTAGAGGTGAAGGGCAAGTCGTCCCACGCCGGCTCCGCGCCAGAAGACGGTCGCAACGCCGTGCTGGAACTGGCGCACCAGCTGGTGCAGCTCAAGGACCTGGGCGACCCGGACAAGGGCACCACGGTCAGCTGGACCATGATCGCCGGCGGCGAGAAGCGCAATATCATCCCGAACAAGGCGACCGCCGAGGCGGACATGCGCTATTCGGATATCAGCGAAACCGACCGTGTGCTCGCCGATGGCCAGAAGATCATCAAGGAACAGCTGATCGACGACGCCCGTGTCGAACTGCGCATCGACAAGGGTCGCCCACCACTGGCGAAGAATCCGGCATCGGAGCGCCTGGCCGAAACCGCGCAGCGCCTGTACGGCGAGATCGACCAGCGCATCGAGCCGATCGCCATGCGCTTCGGCACTGACGCCGGCTACGCCTACGTGCCGGACAGCGACAACCCGGCCGTGCTGGAAACCATGGGCGTGGTCGGTGCCGGGCTGCATTCGGAAGACGAGTACATCGAGCTGTCGAGCATCGCGCCGCGTCTGTACCTGACGACGGCGATGATTCGTGCATTGTCTGCCGAAGACGCCGCGCGCTGACACGCTAGCCAGGCCCGAGCGAGGGGCGAAGGTCGCAGTAGGCGAAAGCCGGCGCTGCGGGTATCTTCGCCACCTCTCAGTACAGGACCTTCCGCCCAATGCACCGCCTCGTCACCCTTTGCGCACTGGCGCTGTTCGCCTGCACCGCTCACGCCAAGGTTGAAGTGCTGCCGCTGGAGCACGAAGACCAGGGGCTGGTGCTGGTCGCGCGGGTTACCGAGCAGATCGCTCCCGGTGATTACGAGGCACTGCTCAAGGGCATCACGGCTCACCCTGGCAAACATGCGCGCAAGCTGCTCATCCTCGACAACATTGGTGGTAGCGCCGCGGAAGCCATGCGCATGGGCTATCTGCTGCGCGAGACCGGTTTCGATGCCCTGGTGCCTGCCGCTGCGGTCTGCCAGGGCAGCTGCATCTATTTGCTGGCGGCGGGGCGACAGCGCACCGTGCGTGGCCATGTTGGCCTGCACCGGCCGCATATCGCCAGCGGAGAGTCAGCGCTGTCGATTGCCCAGCGACCACACCGCACACCACGCATTTATTTTCGGGACATGGGCGTGAATACGCGGTTGGCCGACGACATGCAGCTGATCGAGCCAAGGCGCATGCGCGTACTGACGCCCAAGGAGCTCGCGCATTACCGGCTGCAGTAACGTGAGCCGCGCGCTGCACTGCTGCATTCCCGCAATCACGCTGCTGCTCGGCCTTGCCCTCGGCATGATCGAGCCGATGGGCGCGCTGTCCGTTCTGCTATTCGCTGGCTGGCTTATCGCTCAGCCCCGCTTGCCCCGCCCGCTGTGGCTATTTGGTGCGCTGCTCGGGGCCCTGCTACTCGCCGCGCACCTGCTGCCAGGCTTTACCCCGCTGCCACTCGGAGCACCGCAGGATCTGGGCGGGGCATTGCCCTGGCAGCTGCGCATCAGCCCGGACAAGGCGATGGTCGCGGCACTGCTGCTGGCCTGGTGGCTGGGCCAGCCACGAACGGATTGGCGCTCGATCAGACTCCCCCTGCTTGCGTCAGGTGCTTGCCTGATTCTCGTCCCCCTGCTGGCACTGGCCTCTGGCGTGCTGGGCTGGCAACCGAAATGGCCGGCGCTGTTCCTGCCCTGGCTGCTGGTCAACCTGGGCATCACCTGCCTGGCCGAAGAGCTGATTTTTCGCGGCCTGCTGCAGCGCGAGCTGGTCCGCCGCTTCGGTGCGGCCATCGGCATCGGCCTGGCGACGGCCCTGTTCGGCGCCGCGCACCTGCCGGGCGGCTTCGGTTTCGCCGGGCTCGCCACGCTGGCAGGTCTGGGCTACGGCCTGGCCTTCCATTACTCCGGTGATCGCCTGTGGGTCGCGGTGTTTCTGCACGGTGCGGTCAACAGCCTGCATCTGCTTCTGCTGACCTATCCACTGCCCTGAGCAAAGAATTCTCAAAGACCTGTCGATTCCTTCCGCGCCCGTTCGACCAATGATCGGAGCCGGCGGAAATTGCCGTATGCCCGTCTAGGCTCTTTCCATTCCACTGAAGGAGTCCACCGATGCGTTTCATGGTGATGATCAAGGCCACCCCGCAAACCGAAGCTGGCGAGATGCCCAGCGAGGACGTTCTCGCGGCGATGGGCCGCTACAACGAAGAACTGGCCAGCGCTGGCGTCCTGCTCGGCGGTGAAGGACTACAGCCCAGCCGCAAGGGCGCGCGCGTCCGGTTCAGCAACGGCCAAAGCAACGTGATCGACGGCCCGTTCGCCGAAACCCGTGAGCTGATCGCCGGCTACTGGCTGTTCCAGACCGCCTCGCTGCAGGAGACGATTGACTGGATCAAGCGCTGCCCGCCGTCAGCCATCGGCGATGCCGAAATCGAGATCCGCCAGATATTCGAAGCGGAGGACTTCGGCGCCGAATTCACTCCCGAACTGCGCGAGCAGGAAGAGCGCCTGCGCGCGCAACTCAACCACTGAGCACAAGGAGCAAGCAATGAAGATCACCACTTACCTAACCCTGGACGGCACCACCCGCGAGGCGTTCACCTTCTACAAAGACGTACTGGGCGGCACGCTGGAGATGATGACCTTTGCCCAGGCACCGGATGCCGAGCAGTTTCCCGCCGAGTATCGCGAACGGATCATGCACGCCTGCCTGAACCTCGGCGATGGTGTGCTGATGGCCTCCGACTCCTTGCCCGACACCTGTGGCGGCGGGCCATACGAAGGCATCAAGGGTTGCTCGGTTTCCCTGCATCCAAGCAGCGTGGGCGAAAGCGAAAAGCTGTTCGCTGCACTGGCCGAGGGCGGCACAGTGGTCATGCCGCTGGAAAAAACCTTCTGGGCCGAGCGCTTCGGCATGCTTACCGACCGCTTTGGCGTGTCCTGGATGGTCAACTGCGAATAAGGCTGACCGCAACCTGCCGTTTTCACGTCAGTAACGGTATTCGTGGTTGATTCGCATTTGGAGAGGCGGCGTCTTTGTTATAACGTATCGCACCTCCTGGCGGGCACAGTGTTCTGCGCCCGCGTCGCGATCATCCCGTTGTGAGCCGTTCATGCCATCCCCCAACCTCACCCTGCCAGCCTCGGCGCGCCTGCAATCCATCGACGCGCTGCGCGGCCTGGTGATCCTGTTCATGCTGCTGGACCATGTCCGCGAAACCTTCCTCCTCCATATGCAAGTGCCCGACCCGATGGACGTCGCGGTCACCGAGCCGGCGCTGTTCTTCAGCCGCACGCTGGCGCATCTGTGCGCGCCGGTGTTCATCTTCCTCACCGGCCTGTCCGCTTTCCTTTATGGAGAAAAGCATCAGGACCGTCGTGCGGTGTCGAGCTTTCTGCTCAAACGCGGGCTGTTCCTGGTGGCGCTGGAGTTCACCTTGGTGAACTTCGCCTGGACGTTCCAGTTCCCGCCACAGGTGATCTATCTGCAAGTCATCTGGGCCATCGGCCTGAGCATGCTGGCATTGTCGGTGCTGCTCTGGCTGCCGCGCCCAGCGCTGATCGTGCTGGGACTGGTGATCATTGGCGGGCATAACCTGCTCGATCCGCTGCAGTTCGCAGCAGACTCCGCGCTTCACGTGCCATGGGCGATCCTGCACGACCGCGGCTGGCTCGAGGTTTCGGAAAGCCTGCGCCTGCGCACCTCCTACCCGCTGCTACCGTGGATCGGCGTGATCGCTCTCGGCTATGCCGCCGGCCCCTGGTTCGGCAGGAACGCGGACGCCGAGCGACGTCAGCGCTACCTGGGCGGCTGGGCTCAAGGCGCCCTGCTCACCTTCATCCTGCTGCGGCTGATCAACGGCTACGGTGAGCAGCACTGGGTCGTCGGCGAAGACGGTCTGCGCACCCTGATGAGCCTGCTCAACATCACCAAGTACCCGCCGTCGCTGCTGTTCCTGTGCCTGACGTTGGGTTGCGGCCTACTTCTGCTGCGCTACTTCGAACGCAAGCAGGGTAGCGCCTGGCTGCGACCGCTCACGGTGTTCGGCGCCGCGCCGATGTTCTTCTACCTGCTGCACCTGTATGTGCTGAAGCTGCTCTATATCGCCGCCGTGGCTATCTGGGGCCTGAACCGCGGCAATCACTTCGGTTTCGACGCAGTGTGGCCGCTGTGGCTATGCACCGTAGCGCTGGCTGTGGTCCTGTTCCCGGCGGTGCGCTGGTTCGCCGAACTCAAGGCGCGGCGCAGGGACATCACCTGGCTCAAGTATCTGTAGGTACACCAGCGCGGTCGCCTGCTATGCGCCCTCGAATGAATCGCTTTCGAAGGCGCGTAGCCTGGCTCAGTCGTGCAGGTCTCAGAACAAGCCGAGCGTCCAGGCGACGAAGAACAACACGAGGGAAAAGCCCCACATCCACCACAGCGAGTAGCGGATGTGTCGGCCCAGATCGAGACCGGCAAGCCCGAGCGCGAGCCAGAGCGCTGGCGAGAACGGGCTGATGAACGTTCCGATGATGTTGCCGATGGTCATCGCGTACACCACGCTCGCCGGCTCGACGCCATGGTTCGCCACCACTTCCAGGGTGACCGGCAACAGACCGAAGTAGTAGGCGTCGGTACTCAACATCAGCTCCATCGGCAGACCGAAGACGCCAAGGATGATGTGCAGATTGGGCACCATCGAGGCTGGCAACACCTGAACCAGATCCTGCGCAATGGATGTCAGCATGCCCGTGCCCGTGAAAATCCCCAGCATCGAACCGGCTGCCAGGATGATCATGCCCATGCTCAGGGCCGCCGGTGCGTGCGCCGCGATGCGTTGCATTTGCGCCTTGCCGCCGGGGTAGTTGATCAGCAGCACCAACGACAGCCCGATCATGAAGATATAGCCGGCCGGCAACACGCCGGCGAACAGCGAAATCAGCACCAACAGGAACAGCCCACCATTGACCCAGAGCCGGCCGGGACGCTCAAGAGCGCGCTCTTCATCGGTGGGCTCGTGAAGATTGTGTTTGCTTTCGACCAGGACACCGGCATCGGCACCACCGACGCCTGATGCGATGCGCCTCTGCTCACGCCAGCCCAGCAACGCCGCCAGCGCCACCAACAGCACCACGCCGACGCCCTGAATGGCGATCAACGGACGCCACAGCTCGGTGACTTCGATACCCGTGACCGCCGCCGCACGACCAAGCGGCCCTGCCCAGGGCACCATATTGAAGATGCCGGCGCCCAGGGCCAACAGCAGCAACATCAGGTAGGGACTCATGCGCAGCTGCCGGTAAAGCGGCAGCAAGGCCGGAATCGTCAGCAGAAAAGTGGTCGCACCGGCGCCATCGAGGTGGGCCAACATACCGATCACTGCGGTGGCCACCGTAACGGCGATGACATTGCCGCGGGTCAGCTTGACCATTGTTCCGATAATGGGGCGGAACAACCCGGTATCCTGCAGCACGCCAAAAAAGGTGATGGCGAAGACGAACATGGTGGCAATGGAGATCACCTTGCCAAGGCCATCGGTAAAGAACCCGGTAATGGCCTCCAGCCCAAAGCCGGCCAGCAGCGCGCCTGCCAGGGGTACCAGAATCAGCGGCAGAATGGGCGCCATGCGCCCGACGAGCAACAACACAACCAGGCTGCAAATGGTCAACAGACCAATAAGGGTCAACACAGCTTATCTCCTCATTATTTTTGTCCAGCTGAAACAGCTGAGCCCGGAGGCTACGAAACCAAGCTTTCAGCAACCTTTACCCGGCTCCGTTAAAGCAGGCACAGCTGTGAGGGGATATGTCGGGAGAAAACGCAAATGCGACTGCACTGGCAAAGGCTAGACCATTCGTAATCAATCTGAACGGCAGAAAGGAACAGTGACGTGGATCTGTTATTTCTCGGCACCTCATCCGGCACTCCCACCCGGAGCCGCAATGTCACTGCCTTGGCGTTGTTGGAGGACATCGGCAAGAGCTGGTACCTGATTGACTGCGGCGAAGGCACCCAACACCGGTTGCTGCGCACGCCGCTGTCGCTGCACGACCTGCGAGCGATCTGCATCACCCATGTGCATGGCGACCACTGCTACGGCCTGCCCGGCCTGCTCGCCAGCGCCGGGATGATGGGACGCAAGACCGCCCTGACGATCATCGCCCCGCAAGGCATCGAAACCTGGGTGCGCGCGACGCTGGAGATGAGCCAGAGCTGGCTCGGCTACGACCTCGACTTTCTCGCCGTCGAGTCACTGGACGAATGGCGCAGCCTGAACACGCGTATCGAGGCCACCGCCCTTTCCCACCGTGTGCCCTGCTATGGCTACAGCTTCACCGAGGCCCGGCCTGATCCGCGCCTGGACATCGACCGCCTCGAACGCGACGGCGTGCCCCGCGGCCCGCTCTGGGGCCAACTGGCGCGCGGCTTCGACATCGAGCACGAAGGCCGCGTACTGCACAGCGACGACTACCTGAGCTTCAGCCGCGCGCCGCAGCGCATCGTCATCGGCGGCGACAATGACCGTCCCGAACTACTCGCCGACGCCTGTCGCGGCGCCCAGTTGCTGGTGCATGAGGCGACCTACACCAAGGCGGTCGCCAACGACGCCCGCAGTGACTTCGGCCACAGCACTGCGGCATCGGTGGCGCGCTTTGCGCAAACGGTCGGCCTGCCGAATCTGGTGCTGACCCACTTCAGCGCGCGCTACCAGAAGAATGCAAGTCGCGGTCATTCCATCGAAGACCTGCGCGCCGAGGCCAGCGAGCTCTACTCCGGCCAGTTGCTGCTTGCCGAAGACTTCATGCGCTTACGCCTCGGCAAGGACGGTCAGCTGACAGCGGTCGAGCCACCCAACCAGCGCCCGCCGCGTTCAGCACTATAAAGATCGTCAGCGATCACGGCGGCTGCGACCTGGCTGACTACACTGGTTGCTGACCCGCTGCCAGCGCAGCCGCCCAGCACCGCTTGACTCGACGGAGCCGCCGATGGAACGTCTTACCGCAAAAGACTTCGCCCCCGAGCTGCTCGAACTCTACGACTTCTACGTTCACGGCAAGCTCAGCCGCCGGGAATTCCTCGACCGCGCGGCGGCCTTCACCCTGTGCAGCATGACTGCCGTGGCGGTGCTCGAGGCGCTTACACCTAATTACGTGCTGGCCAAGCAGGTCGCCTTCACCGATCCCGACATCGTCGCCGAATACATCACTTACCCATCGCCCAACGGCCACGGTGAAGTACGTGCCTACCTGGTCAGTCCGGCCAAGGCCGAGGGCAAGCTGCCAGGCATTGTCGTCGTCCATGAAAACCGCGGCCTCAACCCCTATATCGAAGACGTCGCACGGCGCGTGGCCAAGGCCGGTTTTATCGCCCTGGCGCCAGACGGGCTGAGTTCGGTCGGTGGCTATCCCGGCAACGACGACAAGGGCCGTGAACTGCAGGCCGCGGTCGATCCGCAGAAGCTGATGAACGACTTCTTCGCCGCGATCGAATGGCTGATGGCCCACGAAGCCACCACCGAAAAGGTCGGCATCACCGGCTTCTGCTATGGCGGTGGCGTGGCCAATGCGGCCGCGGTGGCATACCCGGAACTGGCGGCAGCGGTGCCGTTCTACGGGCGCCAGGCCAATCCGGCGGATGTTGAAAAGATTCAGGCACCGTTGCTGTTCCAATTCGCCGAGCACGACGAGCGCGTCAACGAAACCTGGCCCGCTTATGAAGCCGCGCTCAAGGCGGCCGGCAAGCACTACGAGTCCTACATCTACCCCGGCACCCACCATGGCTTTCACAACGACAGCACACCACGCTATGACGAGCAGGCAGCGGAACTGGCCTGGCAGCGCACCATCGCCTGGTTCCAGCGCTATCTGAGCTGACGCGCGCCACCGTGGCGGGCCTAGCCGCCGCGGTCCAACCCGACTCTGCGCCAATCTGCCCGCAGAACGCCCGCGCCTTATGCAGCACATCAACGCGTGCTATCGACTGCCCTTGCTCCTCCCGCAGGCAGCAAAGCGCTGCCGATACATCCGTCACTGCATGTTGACGTTTACGTAAAAGAACAGTACTGCTATGCCGTCCGCACCGCTCAGGAAAAGCCTCAATGACCAGCAGCGCAACGCTCGGCAACGACTCGACCGACCTATGGATACAGAGCACGCACGGGCAGATGTTCGTCCGCAGCTGGTTTCCCGATGCCGGCGCGCTGCGCTCGAACTGCGCGCCGATCCTGCTGCTGCACGAGTCGCTCGGCTGTATCGAACAATGGAAAGATTTCCCCGCCGCACTCGCCCAGGCAACCGGTCGAACGGTGGTCGCCTATGACCGGCTGGGCTTCGGCCGCTCCGACCGACTGACCGCACCACCCGCGCCGACCTTCGTCGAGGACGAAGCTGGGCAAGGCTTCGCATGCGTGCTGGAACATCTGGGCATCGAGCGCTTCGTCGTGCTCGGTCACAGCGTCGGCGGCAGCATGGCCGTGCACTGCGCCGCGCAATATCCCGAAGCCTGCCAGGCGATGATCACGATGTCAGCGGTCACGTTCGTCGAAGCACGCACCCTGGAAGGCATTCGCCAAGCCAAAGCCTGGTTCGCTGACCCTGCACAGCGCGAACGTCTGCGTCGCTACCATGGCGAGCGAAGCGACTGGGTGCTCAGCGCCTGGATCGACACCTGGCTCGCCCCCGACTTCGCCTCCTGGACCCTCGCCCACGCCCTGCCAGACGTACGCTGCCCGGCACTGGCCATCCATGGCGACACCGACGAATTCGGCTCCGAACGCCACCCCCAACTAATCGCCCAACACGCCAGCGGCCATGTCGAACAAGCACTGCTACCCGACGTCGGCCACGTACCGCATCGCGAGCAGCCGGAGCAAGTGTTGGAGCGGGTTGGGCGGTTTTTGCAGGCGATGGGGTGAGGCGTTGCGTTCCCCAAAATCTCATGGAAAGAGGAAACTCGGGGCGGATGTGCTTGGATGTTAGTCGGCCACCAGACTGCCTTTCCGACAAGGGGATTGGCGGCTACGGCCAGATGCAGACATTCGGGACCGAGCGTAACCTCAGGCATCACGAAGCCTGTTACCCGCAGCCGGACCTATTGGCCCCGTGATCGGCGGAGTGATCCTGACCGTAATCTTCGGCGGCTATATCCTGTTTGCGTGGCTGGGCCAACGCATCGGATGCTCGCTTAATTGAGCTAAGCGCGGACACATGACGAACGTTGGAACCAATAAGCCGATGGACGATCCTCTATTGTGATGGTTCATGTAGGAGACTTGATTCGTTTCCAGGCGGCATAAGGTCTAGCAGACAATTCGAGTGGAGCTTTGATATGTCTGAAGTCCAGCCAAAATCCGAAAAGCAGGAAGACGCTGAGGCCGTCGTCGACGTTTTCCGAAAGGACCTTGGACCTTTTGTTGTTGCCGCGGAGACGACACGCATGGCAATGCTTTTTACCGACGCGAAGGCACCCGGCGACCCGATCGTTTACGCAAACGACAGCTTTCTAAAGCTGACTGGGTACGATCGGAACGAGGCATTGGGCAAGAGTTTCAATTCCTTACTGGAACAGCGCGTTGACCCTGAGGTCATCGAGAAGATCAAGTCCGAATTCGAGAAATGTGAGAATCACGACAATAACTTGGATATCGACTATAACCGGAAGGACGGCAGTACGTTGTTCGTCTCGGTTTTCATAAGCCCGGTGTGGGACGAGAGTGGCGAGATCGTGCAGCATTTCGTTTCGTTCATGGATATTACCAAGCACAAAGAGGCGCAAAACAAGTCGGAAATGTTCATCGACGAGCTTAATCATCGCGTAAAAAACACTTTAGCCACGGTGCAGGCGATAGTCTGGCAGTCGTTCAAAAAGTCATCCGATATCCAGATCGTTCGAGAGTCTATCGATTCCCGCCTCTTTGCTCTTTCTCGATCGCATGATCTCCTTACCCGTGAGCATTGGAACGGCGTGAGTTTTCGCGATTTAGTGAACGAGGTATTGGAGCCGTTTGGGGTCGCAGGCGATGGCGCGGCGCGCTTCGTCATCACGGGTCGAAATGTCCGCATTTCACCGCAGACGGCGCTGGCGCTCGGTGTCGCGCTCAACGAGCTCGCGACAAACGCCCTGAAGTACGGTGCCTTATCCAACGAAGCAGGATGCGTCCTGATCGAGTGGGCGGTCGCGCCCATGCCGGCGGGCAACAGGCTGATTATTCGTTGGCAGGAAAAGGACGGCCCAACTGTGGCTCCGCCGTCGCGCAAAGGGTTCGGTTCGCAGGTGATCGAGCGTGGTTTGTGTCATGAGCTGGCAGGGACCGTGCATCTCGACTTTCCGGAAGAAGGCGCGGTTTGCACGATTGATATTCCGGCACCCGAGTGTGCCCATGTCGAGTAAGCCGCTTGCCGGTCGGCGCATCTTGGTCGTCGAAGACGAGTTGATGGTTTTGATGCTTGTCGAGGACATGCTGGCCGAACTCGGGTGTACGTCCATCACGTCAGCCGCAACTGTTGATCAAGCACTTGCTTTTATCGACGAGAAAGACTTCGACGCCGCGACATTGGACGTCAACCTACACGGGATCAAAAGCTTTCCCATTGCCGACGCGCTCATCGCGCGCGGCGTACCCTTCATGTTTGCAACCGGATTTGGCGCGGAGGGAGTACCGGCCAGATATAACGAGCAGACTGTCCTAAGAAAGCCGTTCCGCTACCAAGACGTATCAGACCAATTCCAGCGCCTCTTAAACTGCTAAACAGCAGCCCTTGGTCCGCGCCAACGATGAGGCGGTGCCTGCGATCTACTCAATGAAGCGCTGGGGCGTGATCTTTGGCAGCCCAAATAGGCCCGAAGAGATCCGCGTGATCGAGGCGCAGGTCGTAAACACTGCCGTTGCTCACAGCTCTGCCGTTAGCCACTGGCTGCTTTTGGCCGATTTCTGCCGGTCGCGGACGTGAGAAAGCGGATAGGCCTACTCCTGAGCGCACTTGCTCGCCCGCTAGCCAGTCTCAACCAACCACCGCATGGAACGTACGCCGATACTCCGAGGGCGTGGTGCCCAGCTGAGCGGCGAACTGCTGGCGCAGCGAAAGCGTGGTGCCGAAGCCGACCTGCGAGGCGACGCATTCGATGGGCATGTCCGTCGTTTCCAGCAACTGCTGGGCTCTTGCCACTCGTTCGGCATTGAGCCACTTGATGAAGGTGGTGCCGGTTGCCTCGCGGAATCGCCGGGTAAAAGTTCGGCGGCTCATATGGGCGACCTCGGCAAGGGCATCCAGCGACAAGGCCTCCTGCAGATGCTCGCGCGCCCATGTCAGCACCTCGGGTAGCCGGCTCTCGCTCGGCAACTGAGGCACCGGCTGTTCGATGTACTGGGCCTGCCCGCCCTGACGATGCGGGGGCGTGACCAGCAGCCGCGCAATCCGGTTGGCGACATCCGCACCGTGACGTTGACGCAGCAAATGCAGACAGCAGTCGATGGCCGCCACCGTCCCGGCCGAGGTGATGACGTTGTCGTCTGCCACATAGAGCACGTCGGGCCGGAAGTGGCTATGCGGAAAGCGCCGTGCAAACACTTCACGCGCCACCCAATGGGTGGTCGCTTCTCGCCCATCGAGCAGCCCGGCGTCGCCCAGTACGAAAGCGCCAAGACACAGGCCGACGATCAAGGCGCCGCGGGCGTGAGCCTGGCGCAAGCCTTCGATCAGCTCAACAGGCGCGGCCAGTTCGGGATCGCTCCAGGCAGAAACGATGACGATATCGGCCCGCTCCATGGCTGCCATGCCTTCCGGCACATCGATGCTGAGCCCCTGATCACAGCGCACCTTGCCCGGCTGCGCCGCACAGTAAGACACCTCATAGCGCGAGTCACTGGCGCCCTCTTCTCCTGCACCCAGGACCATCGCAGGCACGGAAAGATGAAACAGGCTGACACCTTCGAAGGCGACGACACAGACATGTGTTGAGGTCATTGAGCTCCCGGTAGCGTTACGACGGACGAACATTTACGCAGGGCCAAACGAGCGCTCTGCGTCTTATGTTCTTCGGACCAGCGATAGGCTAGACCATACCGCAAACATTGGCCCGAATTTATTCATGATTGTCGTTCAGGCCGATTTCATCACTGTAGCTCGGTCTCCACAATGAGCACCTACCAACGGTACAAACTCTCAGGAGTCGCTCATGCTTTTTCAACGCAGCCTCGCAGGTTCTCTGGTCCTCGCACTCAGCCTTACCGCCGGCGCCAGTTGGGCAAATGATGCAAACACTGGTTCGTCTACCCCGGCTAGTGCCGCCGTGCAGATGCAGCAGATCCGCAATGCCACAGTGAAGATCATCTACGCCGATACCACGTTCCTCATCGATCCGATGCTGGCGAAAAAAGGCACCTACCCCGGTTTCGAAGGCACCTATCGCAGCGAGCTACGCAACCCACTGGTCGAGCTGCCGATGTCGACGCAGGAAATACTTGCTGGAGTAGACGCAGTCATCGTTACGCACACTCATCTCGACCATTGGGACGACGCGGCGCAAGAGCTGCTGCCAAAGAACCTCCCGCTATTCGTACAGAACGAGTCGGATGCCAGGATCATCCGTGATCAAGGCTTCAAGAATGTCCGCATCCTCGAAGACGGAACAGAATTCGGCGGCGTTACCCTGAGCAAGACCGGTGGCCAGCATGGCACCGACAAGATGTACGCCAATGCTCAACTTGCTGAATTTCTCGGTGAGGCGATGGGTGTGGTTTTCCAGGTCTCGGGCCAGAAGACCATGTACCTGATCGGCGACACCATCTGGCGCGACGAAGTGGACCAGGCACTAGCCCAGTACAACCCGGAGGTAGTCGTCGTTAACGCCGGCTATGCATTGGTGACCGGCTATGACGGCGCCATCATCATGGGCAAGGAAGACGTAGCACGTGCAGCCCAGGCTTTGCCCAACGCCAGGATCGTAGCCACCCACATGGACGCTATCAATCATATGGGCCAGAGCCGCGAAGAGCTGAAAGCCTACGTCACCGAGAAGGGTATCCAAGACCGCGTAGACATTCCGGAAGACGGGGCTGTGGTCAAGTTTTAACCCCAACGTGGGGCCGCCCGTGCAAGGCGGCCTTTTTTATCTCTCGATAAGCACGATTACGACCGATTGAATCCTCAGCCAATACCAGACATTGGAAGGCGAGCACTTTAGTATTCTCGAAGTCGTCTGGAGATGCCTGACAGTAGTCCATCAGACAAACCCTCGTAGGCGTGCAGCGTTTCAACTACAACGGATCACTGCGTCACGGGGTTCCTGGCGGTACGCTCGTACCCCCGACAGACTGCATGACGGAATAGCCGGTACCAGCGCAGGTTTTCGCTACCCCATGGCCTATGGCAACCGGGCGCTTATCCATAACGTGTTGGGCGGACAACCGCTGCCCTTCACAGGCAGCGGGCTCGCGAACGATCTTCGCTTGTACTGTGCCAGCGAAGCGTTCGTGCAAACGCTGGATCATCCGCTGGAAACGCTAGAGGACTAAGTGATAAGCGGCTACAACCCCCGTCACCTGAAAACCCGCCTGTGGCTGTCAAAGGCCTTTGGAGGCAACTGACGCGTGATCTAGCTCAGCGTTCGGCCAACTGCGCTGGGCCGTCGTCGAAGCGTGACACCGCGACAAGCAGCGCCTGGATCGACGCAATGATGATGTTCGCGTGGTTGCCGGCACCGAAGCGCGAGCCGGCCACGCCCGGCCAGGCAACCTCGACCAGCGCCAGGGCCTGGGCTCCAGCACCACCACCCAAACTGCGCTCCTCGTAGCCGTCGACTCGGATGGGCAGGCCGAGGGCGGCAACCACCGCGTCGATCGGGCCGTTGCCCACTCCCTGCAGATTCCGTTGCCGGCCATTGGGCAGCGCGATCTCCAGCACCACTCCCTGGCCAGCTCTGTCCTCGAACAGCTGGTGGCCGATATAGACAAGATTGCCACCAGGGCGCGCCGGCGCCAGATAAGTGCGCTGGAACAGTTCCCAGAGTTCAGTACTGGTCAATTCTGTCTCGCTGCTGTCCGCCATTTTCTGCACGATGGCGCTGAACTCCACCTGCATCCGCCGCGGCATCAACACGCCGTGGTCACGCTGCAGCAGGTAGGCGATGCCGCCTTTGCCCGACTGGCTGTTGACCCGCACGATGCTGTCATAGGTGCGTCCCAGGTCCTTGGGATCGATCGGCAGGTAGGGCACCTCCCAGAAGCCCTCCGGGTCCTGTGCGGCGAACCCCTTGGCGATGGCGTCTTGGTGCGAGCCGGAAAAGGCGGTGAACACCAGGTCGCCGACATAGGGATGGCGCGGGTGGATTGGCAACCCGGTGCAAGCCTCAGCGACCCGCGCCACGCCGGCGATGTCGGAGAAGTCCAGGCGCGGGTCGACGCCCTGGGTGTAGAGGTTCAACGCCAGGGTTACCAGGTCGAGGTTGCCGCTGCGCTCGCCATTGCCGAACAGGCAGCCTTCCACGCGCTGGGCGCCGGCCAATAGCGCCTGCTCGGCGCAGGCCACGCCGGTGCCGCGATCATTGTGCGGGTGAACCGAGAGAACCACGTGCTCACGGCGCTCCAGGCGCTCGTGCATCCACTCGATCTGGTCGGCGAAGACGTTCGGCGTCGCCACTTCCACCGTAGTCGGCAGGTTGACGATGATCGGCCGGCCGGGGCCAGCGTCCCAGGTGCGGATAGCTGCGTTACACATGCGCAGTGACACCTCCAGCTCGGCCATGCAGAAAGTTTCCGGGGAGTACTGCAGCACCCACTCAGTCTGCGGGTGCGCAGCCACCTTGTCCTTGAGCAGCTGCACGTGGCGCACTACCAACTGTTCCACTTCGTCCACCGAGAGGCCGAACACCAAGCGCCGCCACCCCGGGGCGATGGCGTTGTACAGGTGTACGATCACCCGCCGCGCGCCGGCCACGGCCCGCACGGTCTCGTCGATCAGGTCCTCGCGCAGCTGGGTCATGACCATGGGCGTGACGTCATCGGGAATGCCGCCCTCGTCGATCAGTTGGCGGATGATCTCGAAGTCGGTGCGCGAGGCGGCCGGGAAGCCCATCTCGATCTCCTTGAAGCCCAGCCGCACCAGCTCACCGAACAGGCGCAGCTTGCGCTCTCGGTTCATTGGTTCGAAAAGCGCCTGGTTGCCGTCGCGCAGGTCGGTGGACAGCCACACCGGCGCCTCAGCGATGCGGCGAGAAGGCCAGCGGCGATCGGGCAGGTCGATGCCGGGAAAGGGACGGTACTTGGTTTGCGGATTGCGGAGCATGGGTCGGACCTCGAACGGGAAAATGGACGGTGCCAATCTCCCCTACCCGCCATGGCGGGCTGTTCAAGGCCGGGATCTGGGGGAGATCGCAATTCGCCACCGCATGCGCGGCGACAGACCCCGGCCGAGGCTCAGAGCGATTAGCATTAGCGAGGGAGGCGGAGCGTTCATGGCGGGGTTCCGGTGAGACATGCGCCCAGCATAGGCAGCCGCACCCCTGGATATTCACGGCAAATGGTCCGTCGTTATCGCCAAATGGTCATTCCTGCGACTAAGCTGGCCAGCAGCACACTCTGGATCCGCCTATGGTCGACCACAGCCAACAGCCCTACGAATCCCTGGCCATGCCGGTCACCGGCGTCGCAGTCGACTATCCCAGCGGTCATCAAGTGCCCGCCCACAGCCATCCACGTGCGCAGTTGATCTATGCCATCTCCGGGGTGCTAGTGGTGGAGACCCCCGCCGGCCGGTGGGTCATACCGCCGACCCGTGGCGTCTGGCTGCAGGCCGGCGTCGAGCACTCCCTGCGCATACGCGGCACGGCGTGCATGCGCAGCGTATTCGTCAACCCCGACGCCATCGACGGACTGCCCACGGGCAACTGCGTGATCGATGTGTCGCCGCTACTGCGCGAACTCATCCAGGCCGCTACCCAGGTGCCGGCGCAGTACCGTGCGGACAGCCGGGACGGCCGCCTGATGCGTTTCCTCCTCGACGAACTGCGCAGCCTGCCGGTACTGCCCTTCCACCTGCCTTGGCCAAATGACGAACGCATAGCCCGAGTCTGCTACGCCCTAGCGCAGAACCCGGCGCAGGAAGGCGGCGCCGAGCATTGGGCGGAGCAGCTGGCTATGAGCCCGAAGACCTTTCACCGGCGCTTCCTTCGCAGCACCGGCATCACCTTCGGCCGCTGGCGCCAACAGGCACGCCTGCTGCTCTCGCTGGAAGCCCTGGCCGAAGGCCTGCCGGTGCTGCAAGTCGCCCTACAGCACGGCTACGAAAGCCAGAGCGCCTTCGCCGCTGCTTTCCGCCGGCAGTTCGGCGTTCCGCCTTCGAGCTTCTACAGCTGAACGGAGAAACTACCGGCTCAGTAGCCTGGCCAGCGGCCGTAACCACTGCGGTCTCCAGGCCAGGATGAAGACCATGACATAGCCGCTGGGCGGCAGCAGAAGCACCCACATCAGGCTGCCGAAAGCCACGCCTTGATAGGCCCAGGCCAGCAGTAGGCTCAGTGCCAGACTGCCCCAGCCGATAGGAACTACCCAGGCTTGGCGCTGAGAGCAAAGGTTCAGCGTTTTCCAGTGTTTGTCCTGGGCTAGCGCCAGGCACGCCAGCCCGAGTAGATAAAGAACCAGCAGGCTGGCAATGAGCAGCAGATCAAGCATCCTCGAGCGCCTTATAGTGCAAGCGCCGGGGCCGGCCCAGGCGCAGCCAGGTGTAGGCAGCCAGCCAAGCGCTAAGTAATAAGCCGCCATCTACCCCGGCTACGGCCCAGTGGGACTGGCTCAGGCTTCGCCATAGATAGTCGCCGGTGGTTATGCCGTTGAGCAACAGCGTCACCAGGGCAAGCATGGCGATAGCCGCACATTGGCTTCGCCATGGCGCCCGGCTTTCGCTAGAGCGGCAAACCATGAAGAGCGCATGCACGGCTGCGACCAACCAGGTGGCGAAGAATAACCACTGCTCCCAACTCGCCCGCTGCACCAGACTCTCCGGCAACAGCCTATTGCTCACCAGCATGGCCAGGGTCGCCAGCGGTAGGCCGGTGATCAGGCAGGCCGCCAGTACTTCGGCCATACGCAGGCCCGCTCTGCCTTGGGGCAAACGCAAGCGACGTTTCTCGGTCCAATAGAGCAGGCCGCTGGCCAGCACAAGGCAGCAGCTGACCCCAGCCAGGAAGTACAACGCACGCAGCAATGGCTGCTGGAAATACGCCACATGCAGCCCAGCCAGCAGGCTATAGATGGAGGCTGCGGGTTTGAGCCTGGCTTGATGTAACAGCCGCCCGCTGGGGCCATCGAAGTACAGGGTGTCGGCGTCCTGGCTCACGCGGCTAGCGAGGGAACGACTGATCTCCACATAGGCCAGGGCATCACCCGGGTGCCAGACACGGATGAATGCCGGTTCTCCGCCTTGCCATATGGCTCGCGTCTGCTCGGCCATGTCATCCAGCGACGCCAGGCTGCCAGCCTGGCCTGACGCCGGCCGGCTAAAGAGGTCACGTGCCTCGCTGGCGAGTTCACCAGCCTGCTCCTGATAAGTCGCCAGCATGCCGGCCGGTAAATAGTGCGGAAAGCTGATAACCAGGCCGCTCAGCAGCAAGGTCAGAAAGAACGGCAGGGCGAACACCCCGGAGAGGTTATGCAGATCCAGCAAGCGCCTCGGTATCTTGTCCGGCCGAAAGCTGAAGAAGTCCTTGAACAGTCGCACATGGATCAGCAGCCCGGCGATGATCACCAGCAACCCGGCCATGCTGGCCAGGCCAACCAGCAGCAGGCCCAGGCGACCGACCTCCAGGTGCAGGGTGTAATGGAAGCGGTAGAAGAAGTCTCCGCCCTGGCTAGCCGTCGTTTCGAGCACATGGCCAGTGCCTGGGTCGATAAAGCGGCTTTGCCCCTTGCCCTGCAGATCCCAGGTCTGCAGGCGTAGCGGCGGCACCCGGCTGCTGGGCAGTTCTATAAACCATTGTTCCAGCGCCTGCCCCGCAATTAGCGACTCAACCATCGGCAGCACGTGACCATCCAGGGACAGCTCGGCTGCAGCCGTTGGCAGCCGCGTCTGCGGCAGCATCCAGCGGTCCAGCTCGCGATCGTACAAGGCCAGACTGCCCATAAAGAACACCACGAACAGCAGCCCCGTGAAGGCCAGGCCGAGCACGCTGTGCATCCAGAGCATGGCCTGGCGCAAGTTGCTAAACATCAGGGACTCCCCCAACAGCGGCTGATCACTTCCAGCAAAACGCTAGCCGCCATCAATACACCCCAGAGCCGCAATGACCGCTTAACTACAAGTGCCGCGATGACGAGCGCCGGATAGAGTACGAAGCCCAGCAAGCTGCTGAAGATCGCCGCCTCACTGCGCGCCAAGCCCAGGTGCAACAAGACCAGCCCGGTAAAGCCCGTAAGCGTCCAGATCGCGGCATAGCTGGCCACCAGCACAACAAGCAGATAAGCGCCACGTGCCAGAGCCGTATTCCCTGCCGGGGTTTTCGCTAGAGTGTGCACGCCCGTCCCCCTAAATCGGGCCAGAGCGCGTGGCGGATTGCTCTGGCCACTGTTTTGGCTTCACTCCAAGGTTAGAGGTCGTAGTGCAAAACCAGACCGACAGTCCGAGGGGCACCCACATCGATGATGTCGCCACCACGGTTGTTGGTGACGTACTCCTTGTCGAACAGGTTTTTCACGTAGCCCGACACGGCCAAGCCCTTGATCAGCTCATATTCGGCATTGAGGTTGACCAGTACAAAGTCATCACTGCGGCGTGTATGGATCACGTCACCGCTGGCGTCGAACTCGTACTGCGATGGGCTGCCTTCCTGATAGATCACGTCGCTGGTGACTTTCAGGCCATTGTCGAAGCGATAGCTTCCACCGACCGAAACCTTGTACTTGGGTGCATAGAGGAACGACTCGCCACTGAGGTCGTCACCATCGCCAAATACAAAGTCGCCGTAACGCCCATCGGTGTAGGCGAGCCCGGCATTCACCTGCAGGCGGCTGGTGAGATCCTGCTCGACGAACAACTCCAGGCCCCTGATGGTGCTGTTGGCGGCGTTATAAACCTGGAAGAAGTCACCGGCGTTATCGAGCATGCTCACCTGCTGGTCCTTCCAGTCGGTGTAGTACAGGTTGGCCCGAGCTCGCAGGCTGTCGTCCAGCCACGAACCACGGTATGACAGCTCGTAGTTGATGGTGTACTCCGGATCGTAGTCGGCGTGCCCGCCGCCGGCGCGGACGTTGACACCACCGCCGCGGTAACCTTTCTGCACCATGAAGCCGAGGTACTGATCGGCTGCGAACTGATAGTCCAGCCCGAGCTTTGGCAGCAGTGCGTTGAACGTTTTCGATACCTGGCCAGGGCTGGAAAAGTCATCCTGCTCAACATCGGTATCGTTCTGCTCGTTGTCGTAGCGCAGGCCGGTGATCAGGGTCCAGTCAGGCGCGAAGGTCCAGTTCAGTTCGCCGAACACCGCCTTGTTGTGGATCCTGGTGTAGCCCTTCACGGTGCCGAGCAGATTGCCATTATTGCTCAGCCTGTCGTGGTAGGCGTTGCTGGTGCGGCCGTAATAAGCGCCGGCAAAACCGCGCAGGTTGTCGCCCTCGTAAGCCAGCCGCAGCTCCTGGCTGAACAGGTGGGTTTCCTGGGTGCGCGCGACTTCCTGGTCGCGAGTGGCGGTCTGGTCAAAGTCCAGCCGCGACTGGTAATCCGACTGCGTACCGGTGGTCAGGCTGGTCAGGGAAAAGGCCTCGTCCAGGCGGTAGTCAGCTTTGGCGGTGGCGGTATTTTGCTGCAGCTTGTCGAAGGCCTTGGTGTTGGAGGCGATCTTGTAATACTGCACATCGTTGTTGCTGCGCAGAATCGAATTGTCGCCCTGCTGGCTGTTGTGATGGGCGTAGGTAAGCAGTACGTCGAGGTCGTCGTTGGGCAGGATCAGCAGCTTGCCCCGGGCATTCTTGTTGCGGTTGGGGTTGGCGTCGCTGCCGGTGGTGATGTTGTCGATATAGCCATCACCGTCCTGGTAATCCACGGCCACGCGGCCGGCGATCACACCATCGATCAGCGCGCCGCCACCGGCCACCGCTGCGCCGCTTTCGCCATAGCTGCCGGCATTGGTTTGTGCCGAGAAAGTCGGCTCGAACGTGGGGTTACGGGTTTGAATCACCACCGCACCGGCCAGGGAGTTACGGCCTTGGGTGGTGGATTGCGGGCCAAGCAGCACTTCTACCTGCTCTACATCCCACATCGACATCGGGCTCAGGGTCAGCGCCCGGTTGGGCTGTTGGGCTCCGTCCACGTATACCGAAACGGCACCGTTCAGGGTCGCCGGGCCTTGATCATCGAAGCCCGAAACCGGTACGCCGCGGATGCCCCAGTTTTCATTGCCGGCCTGGGTGTACACGCCTGGGGTTCGGCTGAATACACTGCCGATATCCCTGTCGCCATGCGCGCGCATGCTTTCGGCTGTCTCGACCACGACGCTCGACTGGGTTTGTGCCAGGGTACGACTGATTTTCTCACCGCTGACCATGATCGGGGCGAGCTCAAGCGGTGCGGCTGGTGCTGGGCGCGGCGCTGCGGCTACGTCGGGCACCACGATATAGGTGTGTTCGTCCTGCTGTTGCACCTTGAGGCCGCTATTGCCGAGCAACCTCTGCAACGCATCAGAGGTGGTATAGCGACCGCGCAACGCTGGCGTCTGTTTGCCGGCCGCGATATCGCTGGAAAAGAGAATCTGCGCGTCGGACTGGTTGGCCAAGGCGTTCAGCGATTGTTCGAGCGGTGCGGCCGGCAGGTCGAAGTCGACTTCAGTGGCAGCCTGGGCCATCGACGACAAGCCAAGCAACAGGCTGCTGGCCAACAGGGAAAGGCGCAGGGTCGGGGTTATCACGCGTGGTTCTCCGGGAAAAGTGTTGTGTTCCTGGAGTTAGCCGCCACAGCGAAGAGGAAACCCTACCTCAGGGCGTTATTTATTTTTGCGCTGTGCGCCGCGTCAGATGCAGCGCGCCATCGGTATCAGTGTTCAACTCTAGCGGCAGGATCTTCGGCAGCAATGCCAGCATTACGTCCAGGCGCGCGCTGTCGAAGGCCCCCGATACCGGAAGCTCGGCCAGGCTGCTGTCATCCATGACGATGGGCTGGCGCTGGTACCGCTGAATTACCTCGAGCACTTCACGCAGGGGCGTGCGCTCGAATACCAGGCGACCCTCTTTCCAGGCGACGAAGGCCGTAGCGTCGACCCGCGCAGGTTTCCCGAGCCGACCATTGCGTACCTCAATCTGCCCGCCTGCCCCGAGACGGACGCCTGCATGGTTACCACGAACATCGACCTTGCCTTCTTCTACCGTGACACGCACATCGTCCTGATAACGACTGACGTTGTAGCGGGTGCCGACCACCTTGATCTGGGTCGAGCCCGCGCTGGTCAGGAATGGGCGATAGAGGGCGGGGGCGACACTGAAAAGTGCCTGGCCGGCTTGCAGCTCCACCCGGCGTGAGCGCAGGTGCCAACTGACCTTGATCCGACTAGCAGCATCCAGAGTTATGCGACTGCCGTCCGCCAGCGGGATAACCTGATGCTCACCAATAGCGCTGCCAAACTGCTCGGTCTTGTAGCTGGGGTCGAGCCAGGCCAGAACGCCGGCAAGCCCCAGGGTGGCGATCACGACACTCAGCGTGGTGAAACTGCGGGGTTTAGGTTGCTTTACCGGTGATGGCAGCGGAAAGCGCTTTTTCAGCTCATCGCGGTGGCGTGCAATAGCGTCGTCTGCGGGGACGAATTCGCTCTGTTGCGGTTCGTTCTGGTTCATGACTAGGCCTTCTGGTAGCCGAGCATGATACGGCAGCGGGTCATGCCCAGCTTGAGGTGCTTCTCCACGGCCTTCAGCGATATCCCCAGCTGCACTGCTACCTCTTTCTGCGGCAACTCATGGATCTTGTGCATGATGAACACCTGCTGGCAGCGTGGCGACAAGGTAGAGACAGCGGCGCTGAGGCGCTCCAACTCGTCAGCGACCTGGTGATGGCACTCCGGGCTCAATGCGCTGCAGATGACATCTGGCAACTCTACATGCTCGTCGACCCAAGCCAGTCGTCGACGCTCGCTGCGGTAATGGCTGATGGCACGATCATGGGTGATCTTGCGCAGCAAGGCCAAGGGCAGACGCACACCTTCCTTCTCGGGTGACTCAAGCAGCTGTACGCAAACATCGTGCACGACCTCATGCGCCGCATGACGATCACCAAAGCGGCGGCGCACAGAATCGACCAACTCGTCGTAATGACGGGTTAGCACCGTGACCAAGGATGATCGGGATGGGGCGTGAGACACGATGGGGCCGCGAGAGGGCAAGGAATATGGCTGCGAATATAAATGAGAAGTCTTAGCAGTTGAAAGAAGTGAATGTGCTCTTCGTCCGCTACAGAGGGCTATATCAACCAGCCCGGCCAGAACTCCTGTGAGCTTGTTACGCAGAAACCCGACAAGCCCTTATGTCGATCCTTCCTAGCCCCGAACGAAAGGGTTGGGGAATGACGCGAAGAACCGCTGTTAGGTAGAGGTGCTTTACAGCCCGCTTCTTGCCGGTAGATGCCGGTGGCGACGTGCTGCTTTCGGCCAGAAGCGGCATCCTAGGCTCTTAACCTTGGTCACAGCTGATTCGAATCCCCTCGAGCAGCACTTGAAGAACGCTTTTCGCTTGTTTAAGTCGATGTCCCTCACCTTCCCCACGAGCTATCCAGAAAGCAGCTTCAGTCAAGCTGCCTTGAATCATAACCGACAGAGCATGAGGGTCTATCTTTCGAACCACCCCTCCATCAATAAGCGCTTCGATCAACCCCAGCAGAGAGGCAATGCACTGCTGCTGAGAGTCGCCGGCATTGCCAAGCACAGAGGGCGCGTCAAGTAACACGATGCGTTGAATCTCAGCCTCTTGAGCCATTTCAAGATACCCATAGCATCGGCCAGTAAAACCTCCCCATGCATCCGCAACGTTGTCGGAAATTGCCTGAAGGCGGGCATCCATCTCACCATCGATCTGAGCGACGACCGCCGCTAGCAAGCCCTGCTTGTCACCGAAGTGGTGGTAGAGCGCGCCCCTCGTCAACCCCGCCTGCGCCGTCAGATCATCCATCGAGGTTTCGGCATAACCACGCTCACAGAACACCTTGCGGGCGGTGCTGATCAACGAAGCGCGGGTTTCTTCCATTTCCACACGGGTGCGGCGCGCCATCTAACCCCTCCTTATTAGACCTGCATGATTATTTACATACCAGGCGTATGTATATACGATCATATTCATACGCGGCGTATGTATTCCCATCTCGCTGCAATGTATTAAAAGCTGGTTACCAAGGAGACTCAGATGGCCACCTATTACCGAGAACTTTTCGAGGCACCTGGCAGTAGAGCCTTCGCCTTGGCAGGCCTACTGGCCCGTATACCATTGCCAATGACCGGTATCGGCATCATTACGATGCTGTCCCAATCACAGAGCAGTTATGCATTGGCAGGCATGGTTTCGGCTACGTTCGTGCTGACTTACGCAATGCTGTCACCTCAAGTATCGCGCTTGGTAGACCTGCATGGTCAGAGCCGAATACTACCCTTCTCTACCGCCATCAGCGTCATCGGGCTTATGGCTCTGGCGGTTTGCTCCAAGTGGAACGCGCCAGACTGGAGCCTGTTCCTCGGTGCGTTACTCGCGGGCTTCATGCCGAGCATGTCAGCGATGGTTCGGGCTCGCTGGACAGCCATCTATCGAGGCCGGCCCCATTTGCAAACGGCCTACTCGTTAGAAACGGTTTTTGACGAGGTGACGTTCATTGTCGGGCCTCCACTGGCTGTGGGGCTGGCAGTGATGGTGTTACCCCAAGCAGCTCTGCTGGCAGCAGCGTTAGTATTGACACTCGGAGTATTCGCCTTGCTCATTCAACGAGACACCGAGCCTGCTGTGGAGACTCAGGAACCGTCGAAAGGCTGTTCAGGTTCCGTGATGCTAATGCCGAATGTACAGCTGCTAACGCTGCTGATGGTGGCCATGGGAATGATCGTCGGTACGGTGGATATGGTCAGCGTAGCTTTTGCTGACCAACTCGGCCGTCCGGCAGCCGCCAGCGTAGTGTTGTCAGCGTATGCCGTGGGCTCCTGTGTGTCGGGATTGTGGTATGGAGCGCTTCAGTTAAAAGCCCCTCTGCATCACCAGTTGCTGTTAGGTGGCCTGGCTACTGCCGTGACCACACTACCGCTGATGGTCGTAGACAGCATTCCTTACCTGGCAACCGCAGTGCTGGTAGCCGGGCTGTTCTTCGCACCCACCATGATCGTGGCAATGACCCTGATCGAGCGCCTAGTACCCGAACGGAAGCTGACAGAGGGCACGACTTGGCTTCTGGCTGGCTTAAATGTTGGCGTGGCACTGGGAGCTGCTGTGTCCGGCCAGATTGTCGACAACGAAGGCGCCCAAGCCGGTTTTTCCCTATCGCTCGTTGCGGGTGCCGTCGTACTTATGGTGGCGCTTCTGGCATGGATGCGTCTGCGTAGAAATGAAGCTCCTACACTGCCTGCCATGTGATTGCGCCGACCTTTTCCGATTCCAAATACCTGAATCGAGCCGGCAGAGATTCCTTGGCCAAAATGCCTGGCCGCACCAAAACTATCGGCATACCGAGGTGGATAAATGATTGAAACACGCCTGTTACGCCAGTTCGTTGTCGTCGCCGAAGAGCTGCATTTCAGCCGCGCCGCGGAACGGCTGCATATGGCGCAGCCTCCACTCAGCCAGGCTATCAGGAGGCTGGAGGAACATATCGGTTATCCCTTGTTCGTTCGCGACAAACGAACTGTGGAGCTCACCAGTGCAGGAATGGCACTCCTGGGCAAGGCCCACGAGCTGCTCGAAGCGCTGAACGAAGGTGTCGCCTACACCCGCAGAGTCGCCCAAGGCATCGAGGGGAACTTGGTAATTGCCGTGATCAGCCTCAATTACTATCCAGGCTTTTGGCGGGCCCTGGGCATATTCAGAGAGCAGATGCCTTCTGTTGAGCTGAGCTTCATCGAGGCCACTACAAGGGAGCAGGTCGAGCTTTTGGAGAGCGGCGAAGCCGATATAGGCGTGATGCGTTGTCCTGGGACGACAACACCCTTGCTGACCATCGAGCGGCTGCTGTTCGACCCCATCCAAGTTGCATTGCCATCCAGTCACCCGTTGGCGTTAAGCAACACTGTCAGGCTTGAGGATCTTGCCAGAGAATCATTCGTCATGTCGGCTCGCGCACTCGGTCAGGGCTTTCATGATCAGTTACTCGCGCTATGCAAAGGTGCGGGATTTTCACCACGGATCGTTCAATACGCTCGACAAATTCAGACAGTCTTGGGACTGGTAGCGGCGGGTTATGGGGTAGCGCTGGTACCGGCCTCATTTGAACGCTCAGGGCTGCAGGATGTTGTATTCCGGCCTCTGCGACACAGTGCTTCCCAAGAGCTTGGCTCGGTGGCGCTCAACATTGCCAGCAACAACGCGGTTATCTCGCCCCTGCGTGACGCGTTCGTCGAGATGGTCAAGCGCCACGCTTGATACTTCTTTCGTCTCACTGGCCGACATAAACGGTATTTCACCGGGAGTGTGGCTGGCCCCAGCATGCGCATGTCTTTTTCCAACCGGAGATCGGTCATGCAATATCGCTCATTGGGCAGTTCGTCTCTGCAGCTTTCAGTCCTTTCATTCGGAAGCTGGATAACCTTCGGCACACGTCTAGATCAACGTGGCGCCAATGAATGCCTCGCGTGTGCTTACGACCACGGCATTAACTTCTTTGACAGTGCCGAGGTATATCTTGGCGGTGAGGCAGAGCGCATGCTTGGCCAGGGAATCAAAACACTCGGCTGGTCGCGTGATGGTTACTGCATTTCCAGCAAAGTGCTGTTCGGCACTGGCGACAACCACGCGACCGCGAATCCATCGCGCCCCACCCAGCAGGGCCTGAGCCGCAAGCACATCACAGAGGCCTGCCACCAAGCGCTGCAACGCTTCGGTGTCGATTACCTAGATTTCTACCTCTGCCACCGTCCTGAACCCGGCATGTCTATCGCGGAAATTGCCTGGACGATGAACACGCTAGTTCAGCAAGGTAAGGTCTTGTACTGGGGAACATCGGAGTGGCCCGCGAAGGATATTCTGAGACTGATAGAGTTTTGTCAGCACAACAGTCTCATCCCGCCCCAACTGGAGCAGCCGCAATACAATCTGTTCCATCGAGAACGTGTCGAGAACGAGTACCAGCCGCTGGTTCATGACCATGGGCTCGGCCTGACTACTTGGTCCCCGCTGGCATCCGGAGTTCTGGCTGGGCGCTACGACGAAGGCATTCCTGCAGGCACTCGACTGACGACCGAGGGTTTTTCTTGGCTCGAAGATTTCGTTTTCGAGAACAAGAGAGATGAGCGAATTGCGGCGGCCAAGCAGCTCAAGGCAATAGCCAATGGCCTCGGAGCAACCCGGGCCCAGCTGGCATTAGCCTGGGTGCTTCAAAACCAAGCTGTAACGTCAGTTTTGGTAGGCGCCTCAAGCGTGGCGCAGTTGCAGGAAAACCTCGGAGCGCTCGAGCTTGTTCCGCGAGTTGATGCTGCTGTGCTTCAGAAGATACATAAGATCTTCGAGCACCATTAATAGGATCGTCACGCTAGCAAAGTTCTCGCACGAGGCTTGGCCAGCTTCCGGTTTCCGTTCGCCATTATCAGAAGCGACCGGCCATGAGTTGCCGGTCGCTAAAGTCCATTTCGGCCAGAGGCAGACATCCGGATGTCATGACGGGCACACCTTGCTGACCTCTGTTTCCGGCACATTCTCTCAAGCCAGCCAAGGCTAGGCTGTCGGCACTGTTCCACCATCAATAACGAACTCCGTCCCGGTGATGGAAGCGGCCCGAGGCGAAGCAAGGAAAGCAATCAGGTCAGCAACTTCCATCGGTGTCGATGGGCGCCCAAGCGGGATACCCCCCAGTGCGCCCATGATGATCTGCTTGCCACCCTCATAGTCAGTTCCCGCTTCCTGCGCGAGCCGCTCGGCCAATGCGACTGAGGCTTCGGTTTCAACCCAGCCAGGCGATACTCGGACGACCCGCACCCCGTTCGGCGATACCTCTTTCGATAGGCTCTTGCTGTAAGTCGAGAGCGCAGCCTTGGCCGCGGCATAAGCGGTCGTGGCTTCCGGCAGAGGCAGCCGACTCTGGATCGAAGTCACGTGGATGATGACGCCCTGCCCCTGCGCCAGCATATCCGGCAGCAAGGCGCGATCCAGGCGCACGGCCGGAAACAGGTTCAGGTCGAGCTCGCGTTGCCACTGCTCGTCATCCAGGGCAGCGAAGCCGCCACCGGGGGCCGAAGAGCCACCCAGCACATGCACGATAATGTCGACGCCTCCCAGTCGCGCTTTGACTGCGGATGCCAACGCCTCACAGCCTTTCGGGGTCGAGAGATCTGCCGCGACCAAGAGGCCTCCCGGCATTTCGAAGTCGGCCTGCCGGGCCGAGGTCATCACCTTCGCGCCCTGAGCCAGGAACAAGTCGACAACCGCACGCCCAACGCCCTTCGTGCCTCCGGTCACCAAGACCCGCTTACCGCTCAATTCAAGGTTCAGCACGGGATGATCTCCAGCGAGAGGATTCGGCCGTTCTCCAGCCTAAACACTTGGTTCAGCTGGACCGGGCTACCAGGGAAATTACCGGTAAGCCGCGTGTTGACAGTCAGCTTGCCCTCCCCCTGTAGCGCCTGAAGCGGTTCAACTTCGAAGGCGAAGGCCTGCCGAACCTCATGCTGCCAGGCTTCGATGGCCGCGAGGCCGTCATGAGTTTTGTTCTCGTCGAACACCGTGGCGTCCGTGCAGAAGCAGCTGGCAAGCTGCGATAGGTCACCACCGCTGCTGATGTCAAAGTACGTCTCGACGACGTCCGGAAGCTGTAGGCTCATTCGAAATTTCTCCTGGATGGATTTCAAAGCGATCTTGCGGCCGCGGTAACAGCCAGCTCAATAGGGACAAAGATTCATGGCTAATCCCTTAAATCAGGACAATTAATAGCATTCGGCTAAACTTAATGGCCTATCAAGCTTTCGTCCGTCTGCGCACGACCTGAGCTGCTGGGGGCGTGGGTGAGCTGAGAAAGACGGGCCTAACGGTGTAGCGCCAGGCTTTAAGGCGCGACATGTCCGCCAAGCGAAGTTGGATGTTTAGAAACCGGTAGGCAGATAGCCCAGGCACATCCGTGACTACGATGGAGGCCCAAAGAGGTTGGCTCGCATGATCCACGGGCGCGGTCAAGATGCTAGTAGCGGTTGCTCTTGGCCAGGCAGAGCCACGAGCATCGCACGTGTGCCGGGGCGCCAAGATCAGGAGATCAAACCTAGCATCGATGCCCTCAGGGTTGCGGCCGCTCGGGTGGAACAATCCAGTTTCCGAAAGATGTTTTCTACGTGAGTGCGCACGGTGCTCGGGCTGATCTCCAACAGCCGCGCCACCTGCTTATTGCTGGCGCCCCGGCTGATTTCCAGAAGAACACGGCATTCGCGTGCGCTGAGCACTGCTGCCCTCGGCTGATGCAACCGGCGCTTGCCGCCGGCGGCTGTGGCACTGGACGCGTCAGCTACAACCCGGCTGCCGCTACCGCCGAGCTGGTCGCGTGCCTCATCAGGGTCGAGAAGCTGAAGGTGCATTGGTTTAGTCCTGGACGGGCTTGGCGAGCGATCTTGCTGCCGAAGCGACAATTTGCTCAACTGGGACATACCCAAATGTCCCATCCCGCAATACAGGACAATCCATGCCAGACCTACGCCTTGGCCTCGGTGAGTTGGACGCTGTTATCGCGGTGGCGCGCCGGGCTTCGTTTCGCCAGGCAGCCATTGACCTCAACGTATCGACCACCGCGCTTAGCAACACCATCGCCAAAGTGGAAGCGAGCCTCGAGACGCGGCTGTTCAATCGCACGACACGCAGCGTGGCTGTCACCGAGGCAGGCAGGATCTTTCTGGAGCAGGTGGGGCCGGCCTTGCAAGATGTACGGGCAGCGCTCGACGCCGTGCGATCGCATAATGCAAGCGCCTCGGGCACGCTGCGAATCAACGCGTTCGCCACTGCCGCACGGGCAGCGCTCTTGCCGCTGGTGGTGGAGTTCCTGCGACAGCATCCGAAGGTGCATATCGACCTCGTCACCGAAGGCCGCCTGGTGGACATCGTCGCTGACGGTTTCGATTTTGGGGTACGTTCCGCAAGCCTCGTACCGAGCGACATGATCGTGATTTCGCTCAGCCAGCCCCGGCGCTACGCGGTTGTCGGTACGCCTGCTTATTTCGCCCGACATGGACGGCCTCGCACCCCACCCGACCTTCTCAACCATGCCTGTATCCGCATAAGGCTCCCTAATGGCGCCCTCTTTCCCTGGCATTTCGAACGAGATGATGAAGTTATAAAGCTTGATGTGGCCGGGCCGCTGACCCTCGACGAGGCCAGTGTGTCCAAGGCGGTCGTGCAACAAGGCTTGGGGCTCGGCTTTTTCATGGAGCAGGACGTTCAGGCTGAAATCGAAGCCGGGCAGTTCGAGCGGGTCCTTGAGGACTGGACGCCTCCCCGGGACAACCTCTGCCTGTACTACCCGAACCGCCGCAACCCCTCTGCCGCGTTCCAGGCATTCGTAGCCCTGGTTCGCGCCAGCCAAAAAAGCTAAGACGAACTCGCCTAATCCCGATCACCCGCCCCAGCAGCCGCTCGAGCGATCCATTTGCCGCGCCCGCTATCAGGCGATCAGTCCCAGCGTCAGCGCCTTCAAGGTGGCAGCGGCTCGGGTCGAGCATTCCAGCTTGCGAAAGATACTCTCCACGTGCGTGCGGACCGTGCTCGGGCTGATGTCCAGTAGCCGCGCCACCTGCTTATTGCTGGCGCCACGGCTGATCTCCAGAAGAATGCGGCATTCTCTCGCAGTGAGTATTGAAGCTTTCGGCTGATGAACCCGACGCTCGCCCCGTGCGGCTGCGATCACCGCTTCGCAGACGTCGTTGTCGAACAGTCCGTAGCTGGCATCCTGTTTAAGCAGCTTGGCCGCCTCCGACTCGCCATATGCCGACCGCCACGGCCTGGCCCCTCTTAGCGCGACCCAGGCCACGGAAGTGGCGAACAGCCGATGCTCAGCGCACAGCGCATCACCCATCACGCCTCGAAAATAGCCGCTGCCGTTGAGCCGTTCGTAAGCATGGGATGCAATCTCCCCAGGCGCGGCCAGTTCATTGATCGGCCGCAGTGCTTGTTGCGTCCAGTAAGGCACGAGGTGCACCCGCTCCGCAGCGCCGTAGGGCAGCGCCCCCGCACTATTCCAGAGGTGGTTGGAAACGGCGGCCCGACCGAGACCGTATATGAGCGCAGCCTTGCCGATCGCTGTCAGCGTGGGCTCACTAAGCCCCGACAGGCGTGCCGCCTCCATAGCCACATGCGCCACCTGACGCGAATGCCCCGCCAGCCAGGGAAGCTTCAGGTCGATCACGTCCCCAACCAGCGTCAGCGAAACGGAGCGCTCTGTCTGTGCATGAGCCGGTGGCTTCAAGAGCGTTTCGAGATTCGCCAGCCATTCCCCGGCGTTTTCCACGAGCAATGACACGAGCGAAGCCGGATAGCGCCGATCCGACTGGCCGCGAATCCAGCGCAGCGCCGCGTCCAGGCCATGTGCTCGGCTGAGAATGTCCAGATCACCGGCAAGCACCACCTGATAGGCCGCCTCCGGAATCTGCTCATGGGTCACGCCCAACGGCCGCCCGGTCCCATCGTAGGTTTCGAACACGCGGCACAATCCCGCTTCGACAGCGATACCAAGTTCGAGGGTTTTGGCGATTTCACCAGACACCTCGCAATGCACGACGGCAAGAGGGGTCGCCTGGTGCACCGCGTTCATCTCTTCCTTGCCCAGGGTCTGATCGAGCATCGCGCGGCGGCCCTCGACGTCATCACCGAGCAGATCCGCAAACCCTTCGGCATTGGCAGTGCAGCCGGACCAGCGCAACAAGGCGACCTGCTCCGCCACCTGCAGGTGCTCGCCATCGCCGTGCGCGGCTTGCGCCAGCATGCGTGCCAGGCTTGCAACGCGTTGGGAATGCCCGAGCGGCTGTCCCATGCTGAGGTCACCTACCTGGGCAATAGCCGTCAGTGCTCCGCTCAGAGAGATGTCCAGCTGCAGCGCGCTATCCATGAAAAAATGCTCCAGGGTCGGATAAATGACCGATGCCCGAGGCGCAGGCCAGTCAGCAGAATTTGAGCTCCCACATAGGAGCTCATCCAATGAAAACACTCAAATCGAAAGTCGCCACAGCTGCCTTTGCCCTTGCGAGTACATTTGCCGCGACCGTCAGCCAGGCGCAAGGTACAACGCCTTCGGTGGTGATCGTACACGGCGCATTCGCCGACGGCTCCGACTGGGCCAAGGTGGTGCCGCGACTCCAGGCCGAAGGGGTTGCCGTTACGGTCGTGCAGAACCCGCTTACCTCGCTCGCTGATGATGTGGCCGCTACGCGCCGTGCGCTGAGCAACCAGCAGGGCAAGGTGGTTCTGGTCGGCCATTCCTGGGGCGGCACCGTGATTACTGAAGCCGGCAGTGACGAGAAGGTCAGCGCGCTAGTGTATGTCGCTGCCTTCGCACCAGACGCCGGGCAAACCAGCGGCGAACAAGGTAAAGGGGCACCCACGCCTCCCGGCATCAGCCAGATCAAGGCAGACGCCAACGGCTTCCTGTACCTGACGCCCGATGGTATGGCCAAGGACTTCGCGCAGGATCTCCCGGCGGCGCAAACCGCTGTGATGACCGCGACCCAAGGCCCTATCCAAGCATCCGCCTTCGAGGACAAGACGACCGTCGCGGCTTGGAAGACAAAGCCCTCCTGGTATCTGCTCGCCACCGAGGACCGGATGATTCACCCGGACGTCCAGCGCTCCTCTGCCAAGCGCATCGGCGCCACGGTGGCGGAGCTGCACACCAGCCACGTTCCCCAGCAGTCGCAGCCCGACGCGGTAGCCGAGGTGATTCTCGAGGCGGTACGCAGCGTGGGCGAGCAGTGATCGCAGACGCCACTGAAAATCTTTGGAGCTGGAGTGGACGCATGGATCATCTGCATGATCGAAACTATGACTACATCGTGTGTGGTGCAGGCACGACGGGCTGCGTGGTCGCGGCCCGTCTCGCCGACCACGGCAATGCACGCGTGTTATTGATTGAAGCCGGCAACGGGTACGCCGGCCCCGAGGTGATCGAGCCGGCGCAATGGCCGCTGAACCTCGGCACGGAGCGCGACTGGGCATTCGAGGGGCAGCCCACCCCTCAACTCAACGGCCGTCGCCTCTCGCTCAACATGGGCAAGGGACTCGGCGGCGGGTCCAGCATCAACGTGATGGTCTGGGCGCGCGGGCATCGGTCGGACTGGGATCATTTCGCTGCCGAGTCCGGCGACCCAGCCTGGGGCTACGACTCAGTGCTGAATTACTACCGCAGGATCGAGCATTGGCAAGGCACACCGGATGCCGTGCGTCGCGGTTCAGGCGGCCCCGTTTACGTCGAGCAGCCGGCCTCGCCTCAGCCCCTTGCCTGGGCAACGCTGGACGCGGCCAGCCGCTTGGGCATCCCCCGGTACGACAGCGCCAACGGCGAGATGATGGAGGGCCCGGGTGGTGTCGCGATCACCGATCTGCGCATCAAGGACGGCAAGCGCGAATCCATGTACGACTCGTATATCCGGCCGCGACTGCACTACCCGAATCTAACGGTCCTGACCGGCGCTTTGGTGGCCCGTGTCCTGCTGAACGGCACGCGGGCAGTCGGCGTTGAAGTGGTGATCGGCGGCGAACGGCAGAGCATCCATGCTCGAACCGAAGTCATCCTATCCATGGGCGCGATAAACACGCCGAAGGTGCTCATGCAATCGGGCGTGGGCCCGGAAGACGAGATGCGTGCCCACGGTATCGCCCCGATCCATCACCTTCCCGGAGTGGGCCGAAACCTCCAGGACCATATCGCCTTTGGCTGCACCTGGGAGTACCTGCAACCTCAACCAGTGGGCGCCGGCGGGTGTGAAACCAAGCTGTACTGGAAAAGCGACAGTCGCCTGGACGCCCCGGACTTGCTGCAGTGTCAACTCGAGTTCGCGGTGCCCTCGCCCGCTGAAGTCGGTATTCCAGCGCCGCAACATGGCTGGACGATGTTCGCAGGCCTGGCCAGGCCTGTCAGTCGAGGGCATGTAAGCCTGTCGGGTGCCGGTCCACTGGATGGCCCGCTCATCGAGCCGAACTCGCTGAGCGCTCCGGAGGATATGACTGCGGCGTTCGCATCGATCAACCTGTGCAGGGCGCTCGGCAATAGCGAAGCCTTCAATGGCTTGATCAAGCGAGAAGTCGTGCCAGGGCCGAGAGAACATCGCGCGATGCAACAATTCATCCGCAATTCGGCCGTAACCTACTGGCACCAGTCCTGCACAGCCAAAATGGGCCGGGATACGATGTCGGTGGTCGACCATCAACTGCGCGTCCATGGCATCGACAAACTCCGGATCGCCGATGCATCGATCATGCCTCGCATCACCATCGGCAATACCATGGCGCCCTGCGTCGTCATCGGCGAACGAGCGGCAGACCTTATCCTTGCGGCGCAGGGTGTGATCGCTACAGCCACAGCACCGAGCGAGTAACCGGATGAGAGTTTTGATAGTGGGCGGCGGTATCGCCGGCCTCGCCATGGCCAGGGCGCTGGAGTTGAAGGGATTCACCTCCGACCTGATCGAACGCAGGGCTGATCTTCCACAAGGGGGAACCGGGCTCTACCTGCCAGGCAATGCCACCCGGGCCTTGCAGGCCCTAGGACTGCTGGACTCGATTACAGCGGGCGCCGTGCCGATTACTACCCAACGTATCCTTGATAGCCGAGGGACCCCCCTGAGCGTCACGCGGACCGGAGATGTCTGGTCTTCATGCGGGCCGTGCCTGGCGCTGCCCCGGGCCGCTCTGCATGTCGCACTGCGCAACTCATTGCGTGACACTGAGCTTCGCTTCGGCACCTCGCTCACCGGGATCGAGCAGCGTGGCCCAATAAGCCTGGCGACCTTCTCCGACGGCACCGCAGGCGAGTACGACCTCGTCATCGGCGCGGACGGCATCCACTCGCAGGTTCGCCAAGAGCTGTTCCCCGACGTCAAGCCCTCGTACACCGGCAATGTGTGCTGGCGCTTTATTACCAAAGATATCGCCGAGGTCGACGGTTGGACAGTCATGCTCGGGGACGGAATGAGTTTGCTGGCAATACCGATCAGCGCCGACCAGGTCTATGTCTATGCGGATATGGCGATAAACGAATGGGAGACGCAGCGAAACCTGACCGACCTTCCACCCGGCCTAATCGCCGCTTTCTCGCCCCCCTTATCCCCCCTCATCACCCACATGCCTGCTGATGCTCAGATTCACTTCAGCCATATAGAACAGGTGGTCATGAATAATTGGGTGAAGGGGCGCGCGGTACTTATTGGCGATGCGGCCCACGCCTCTTCTCCAAGCATGGCGGAGGGTGCTGCGATGGCCATGGAAGATGCACTGGTACTGGCCGAAACGCTTGGCAGAGCCCCAAAGATCAGCGATGCGCTCGCCGAGTACACGCGCCGACGCAAACCACACGTCGATTGGGTCCATAAGCAATGCGCTGCGCGGGACAGGATGCGTGGGCTGCCCGGCTGGGCACGTGTTCCGTTGCTAAAATTCGCCGGCAACGCGTTGTACAAGCGAAGCTATCTACCATTAACGGAACCGACATGACCCGCAGCTGTACGCTACCTCGACGTATCGCAGTTACCCTTCTCACCTTGTCGGCGCTATGTGCCGCACTGCTGCTAGTCGTTAACTATTGGGCGACGCCCACGGTCGTCATTCGAAACCAATCGGGCGTCACCGTGCAGGTTGAAGCTCAATGGAGCGTCAATCGCAAAAAGCTTCCTGCCATCGCGCCGGGCGCAATGCGAACGTTCAAAGTAGCGGGCGAGTCGTCGATAGCATTTGTGGTGACTTATCCGGACGGAAGGCAACTGACCAGTCTGCCGATGTATTTCACTACATTTACAACTGTCACCGCTGTCGTTACTGACGGGCTAGTGGACGTTCGCGCAAAGTTTTGATGGGGGCAGTGCTCTGACGGTGTTCACTAGGTTCCGCTCCTGGCCGAAAACAGCCAAGGCAGAGCGCTATTGGCCAAGTGGAAATGAACTACCCAGCCAACTCTGGCGGATGTTTGAGTACGAATAAGCTCGCGCTGCACACAGCCTTCACAAGACGCGCAGGCCGAACTAGCGCTCGCTCAAATACGGCTAGATCCAACAGAGTGGCAGCAGCCAAAAACCTGGATTGCTGCAACAGCGCCGCCACGCCAACTCACTGGCCCTTGAACCCCTTCGCCACCAGATAAACCTCGTTCGAGCGCGGTCGTGATGCCGCGGGCTTGCGGACCACCACCTTCTCGAATGAGGTGCGCACGTCTCTCAGGAAATCGTCGGAGCCTTCGCCCTGGAAGACCTTGACCACATAGTTGCCATTGGGCTTGAGTACTTTGCGGACCATGTCGAGGGTGAGTTCGACCAGGTACATCGAGGAAGCCTGGTCGGCGACAGCGACGCCGCTGAGATTGGGCGCGATATCGGAAACGATCAGATCAGGCTGCCGGCCGTCGAGCGTGTCGAGAAGCTGCTGGAATACGGCGTCCTCGGTGAAGTCGCCCTGAATGAAGTCGACGTTGTCCAGCGGGTCCATTGGCAGGATGTCGGTGGCCACGACCCGTCCTTTCTCGCCCACGAGCCTGCCGGCCACTTGTGACCAGCCACCGGGGGCAGAGCCGAGGTCCATCAGCAGCATGCCGGGGCGTATCAGCTTGTCCTTCTCGTTCAGTTCGATCAGCTTGTAGCTGGAACGCGAGCGCAGGCCATCCTTTTGGGCCTGTTTGACGTAGGGATCGTTGACGTGTTCATCCAGCCAACGACGGCTGCTTTTGGATCGTTTCATGGAGGGAGGCAACCACGGAAAATCAAAATGGGAGAAGCGGGCCGGCCAGCGCATGGTGCAGAGCAGAAGCTGTTGGGCGCGAAATGGCGGCAATTATAGGCCGATAATGCAGCGCAGGTTAAATCGACGGGGTTGCAGGCGTAGTCACCAGCAAACGTCGCGCCTTCTTGAGTACCACCAGGCCTGACCTGACAGGCACAAGCCGCGCCGGTACAATCCGCGCCTCTTCCCCCTGTTTTCTTCCTCTGCCGGAGTCACCGGCCAGGACTACCAGCATGATTCGCGTCAACGAACTATCCCTGCATCTCGATCACTCCGCCGAGGAGTTGCGTGCGGCCATCGTCAAACGCCTGAACATCAGCGACGCCGACCTGCTGAATTTCACCGTGTTCAAGCGCAGCTACGATGCGCGCAAGAAGAACAGCGTCATTCTGTTCATCTACATCATCGATCTGGAGGTCCGCGACGAGGCGGCCGTCCTGGCGCGTTTTGCCGATGAACACAACGTGCGTCCAGCGCCGGACACCAACTACTACCCGGTAGGCCAGGCGCGAGCCAATCTGAGCGAGCGGCCGCTGGTGGTGGGCTTTGGCCCCTGCGGATTGTTCGCGGCGCTGCTGCTCGCACAAATGGGCTTCAAGCCCATCGTGCTGGAGCGCGGCAAGGATGTGCGCAGCCGTACCAAGGACACCTGGGCGCTGTGGCGCAAGAAGGTCCTGACGCCGGAATCCAACGTGCAGTTCGGCGAGGGCGGCGCCGGGCTGTTCTCCGACGGCAAGCTCTACAGTCAGATCAAGGACCCCAAGTTCTATGCCCGCAAGGTGGTGCACGAGTTCGTTCGTGCTGGCGCACCGGCCGAGATCATGTATGTGAGCAAGCCGCACATCGGCACCTTCCGGCTCACCGGTGTGGTCTCGACCATGCGCGAGGAGATCATCGCCCTCGGCGGCGAAGTGCGCTTCGAGAGCAAAGTGACCGATCTCGTGATCAACGATGGCCAGCTCGAAGGCGTGGTGCTGGCCAGCGGCGAGACGATCAAGAGTCGCCATGTGGTGCTGGCGCTGGGGCACAGCTCCCGCGATACCGTGCGCATGCTGCATCGCCAGGGCGTGTTCATCGAGGCCAAGCCGTTTGCCATCGGTTTTCGTATCGAACACCCGCAAGGGATGATCGATCAGGCCCGGCTGGGCAAATACGCCGGCCATCCCGAGCTGGGCGCCGCAGACTACAAACTGGTGTACCACGCCAAGAATGGCCGCGCGGTGTACAGCTTCTGCATGTGTCCGGGCGGCACCGTGGTGGCGGCCACATCCGAGCCGGGGCGCGTTGTGACCAACGGCATGAGCCAGTACTCGCGCAACGAACGCAATGCCAACGCGGGCATCGTCGTCGGCATCAACCCGGAGCAAGACTTCCCGGGCGACCCGCTGGCCGGCTTAGCACTGCAGGAGCGCCTGGAGTCGCGCGCCTATGAATTGGGTGGCAGCGATTACTGCGCGCCCGCGCAATTGGTGGGCGACTTCATTCGCGGCGTGCCCTCAACCGAGTTTGGGGAGGTCGAGCCCTCCTACAAACCGGGCGTGCGCCTGGGCGATCTGGCGCCATCGTTGCCCGAGTATGCAATCGAGGCCATCCGCGAAGCGCTGCCGGCGTTCGGCAAGCAGATCCGCGGCTTCGATCGTGCTGATGCGGTGCTTACAGGCATCGAAACACGCACCTCGTCCCCGGTCCGTATCACCCGCGACAACGAGACGTTGCAGAGCCTCAACCTGCGCGGCCTGTATCCGGCCGGTGAAGGCGCCGGTTACGCCGGCGGCATTCTTTCGGCGGGCGTGGATGGCATCAAGGTTGCCGAGGCGCTGGCCAAGTCCATGCTGGCTGATGCGGAACAGCCCCAAGTGCAGAGCAACTGAGCGCCGCCCTGATGAAATTCGACGACATCAAAAAACTTCACCAGAAAAAATACCGCGCCGAGTTCGGTCATTTTCTGGTGGAGGGCGAGCATCTGTTGCTGGAACTGCAGAAGGCGGCCTTGCACAACCCACAGCTGCAGGGCAGCGAGCTGTATGTGACCAGCGCCTACGAGCACTGGCAAAGCCCGTTCAAGACTCACGTCATTAGCGAGCGCCAGATGGCGCAGATCGCCGACACCAAGACCCCGCAGGGCATCGTTGCGCTGGTGCCGATGCCGCTGGCAGGCGCGCCGGTTTCTGCGCCAGTTGCTGGCGAACGCGCCATCTATCTGCATGAAATTCAGGACCCAGGCAATCTCGGCACCATCCTGCGCACCCTGGCCTGGTTCGGCAATTTCCGCTGCCTGCTCAGCCCCGGCAGCGTCGACCCGTACAACCCCAAGGTCGTGCGTTCGAGCATGGGCGCCATCTTTCATGCACCGCTGGAGCTGGATGTGGAACTGGATTCCTTGCGTACACGCTTCGAGCGCATCGCCTGCCTGGATATGAGCGGCGAGCCCGTGCAATCGGCGAGTTTCCGCGCCTTCGATTGCTACCTGTTCGGCAACGAAGCCCGCGGCGTGCCTCGCGAGCAACTGACCGCGCTTAATGCGCAACCCTTCACGATTCCGGGCTGCGGCACCATCGAATCGCTGAACCTGGCCGCAACGGTCAATATGTGCGCCTATGAGCTCAGCAGATAGCGGCTGCGGATAAAGCAGATCAAGGCCGGAGCGTTCGCTACGCAACTTGGGAGCCGTCCAAGGGGATACGGACAGAAAAGGTGGTGCCACTACCCGCGCTCGAATCCACTTCGATACTGCCGTGATGCGCATCTACTATGGCGGAAGCAATGTAGAGCCCAAGCCCAAGACCCGCTCCAGCGCCGTACTCGACGTTGCCACTTTGAAGATGACGCACCATTGGATTGAAGATGCTGCCTATCGCCGACTCTTCGATCGGCCTCCCGACGTTGTGCACAGTCAACAACGCGGCTCCTTCATCGGTTTTCAGGCTGACAGTGACTGGCGTACCTGCTTCCCCATGCTGGACTGCGTTTCCGATCAGGTTGGCAATGACCTGTTCCATTCTCGATCTATCAAATTGTCCTTGGAGGTTCGGCTCCGATTGCAGAACGATTTGCCGATCCGGGTTGTACGCCCTCGCCTCCTCTACCATTCCTTCACACGCCAGGGCCAGATCTTCGCTGTCTTTGCGAACGGGGATTCCTGCGCCGGAGTGCGTGCGCGTGAAGTCCAATAGATCGCCCACGATCTTGATGGACCGCTTAACGCTCGTATAAATACGCGACACATTTATAGTCGACTTGGGCGGAAGATCCGCTGTACTTAGAAGGACGTCAGCACTTAGCAAAATGGCGCCGAGCGGGCTTCTCAGATCATGACCCAATATGCCGAGGAAAACGTTGCGGGCAACATCGGCGGCCTCTGCATAACTGACAACCGATTCCGCAAGTGCCTGATCAACTGCTTCGTTGAACCGAACAATGTCCGAAATCTCATGTTCTTTCGTTTCATCAGAAGATGACATCCACAGCACCAGTACGCTCGTGCGCAATGCTCGGTACTCCGCAATCATCTGCCCAATCGTAAAGCCGGACGAATGCCGAATATCCGCATGTGTTTCTGCCGGAGTGACATCTCCCGAAGGCCGCGCTTTACCGTGCGATTTAGCGATCCGCGCCTTGGCTGTCTGGGTCGTTCGCAGATCTGCGGCGATCGTAAGCAGCATCTGTTCTGCGTGGTCCCGTAACGCCACCGAATCCATTCCATTGGCGGCAGGGGTCATTGTCTTGGCAAAGTCTTCCCATTGCTGAAGGATGGACTCAATATTTTTAATAATAAAATCAGCTAAGCGCACGTTCGCTCCTCGTTACTGAAATAGATGGGTAAAGCGGCGACGCATTTATCAGTGAGGAGCGGAATGTGAGACTACAGGGAACCCAGATGCGTGGCGGGAAAATTAACGTGCATTACCAACTTATATTTCTCACAGAGTGAAGCTTGCTGGTTGTTCAAAAAAGCCGGATCAAAAAGCCGTTATAACGTCGTCAGGCAATAAAAGCCTCCTCCGTCGCTACCGCCCTTCCGCCGCAAAACATCGCTGACCGTCAGCAGCAACGCACGCACGATGTCGATGCCATACCAGCCACATGATCGCCAAGCGGCAAAATAAATCTGTCCGCTTTGCACGAGTTAACAGTTTTGCGCTTCCTCCCCTCCCGGTCGATGACAGGCACACAAGCCCAACGCATCATGCTCGCTCGATGTCGTGCCGCAGGAACAAGGACCGGGCCCTCGCATGCAACCTACCCTCTCTGACTCATTGCTGGATTACGCTGGGCAAAGCTCGCCTGGCCGGAAGCGTAGCCATAATGAAGACGCCCTGCTCTGCTCGCCCGCACAGGGGCTTTGGGCGATAGCTGACGGCATGGGAGGACACCAGTGCGGCGAGGTCGCGAGCAACCTGGCGCTCGCAGCGTTGCAGCAGGCGATCGAAAGCGGCGAACTGCTGCAGGCAGCGGTCCAGCAGGCGAACCAGGCGGTACTGGAAGCAGCCGTAGACGATGGCATGGGAACCACGCTAGTGGCTGCGCATTTCCATGGCGCCGACTTCGAGCTCACCTGGGTCGGTGATAGCCGAGCGTATCTGGTTACCTCAAACGGCATCGAACAGCTGACTCGAGACCACAGCTGGGTGCAGATGATGATCGACGCCGGCGAGTTGAAGCCCGTCGACGCTCAAAGCCACGCCTGGCGCAGCATCATCCTGCGCTGCCTGGGGCGCGAGGTGCCCCTGGAAGTGGGTACCGGCAGGGGAACACTCAAGGCCGGCGAACTGCTTCTGCTGTGTAGTGATGGCCTGACCAACGAGCTGACCGACGCGCAGATCCATGCCTGCTGCACATTTGCCGATACGCTCGAAAACCTGGTGGAGCAGTTGATCGACCAAGCCAATCGACATGGCGGACGCGACAACATTTCCTGCATCGTAATCGGCCGCACCGCTGCCCCCCCTATGGCCGAGTCCCGCGGCCGTCGCTTCATCAACATGCTGTTAAAACCCCTCAAGTCGTAGCAAGCACGAGTTTTCACAATGCATCGGATGCTGGAAATACCGGGCTATCGCCTGCACAAGCGGCTCGGAAAAGGCGGAATGGCTGAGGTGTACCTGGCCACGCAGCTATCGCTGGATCGCGAGGTGGCGGTCAAGGTGCTGTTGCGAACAGAGGATGCGGCGTTCACCGAGCGTTTCATCCAGGAAGGCCATATCGTCGCCTCACTGCGCCACCCGGCCATCATCACCATCCATGACATCGGCAAGATCGCCGATGGCCGGCACTACCTGGCAATGGAGTACATCGGCGGTGGCGACCTCGCGCAGCATCGCGGCATCGTCTTCTCCCCCTCGCGCGCACTGGACATCATCCGGCAACTGGCTGGCGGCCTGGCAGTCGTGCACGATGGCGGGCTGGTTCATCGCGACGTCAAGCCGGCCAATATCCTCTTCCGTGACGACGGCAGCGTTGTACTCACCGACTTCGGCGTTGCCAAAGCGGTCGAGCTGGATAACGAACTCACCCACTTCGGCATCGCGGTCGGCAGTCCTGCTTACAGCAGTCCGGAGCAGGCCCAGTGCCAACCGCTGGACGCGCGCAGCGATATCTACAGCCTCGGGGTGATCCTCGCCGAGATGCTCACCGGGACCAACCCGTTCCGCGCCAGCAGCTATCCGCAAACGGTGCTCAACCATCTACAGATGCCCGCACCCCAGCTGCCTCCAGCGCTGGCGGCCTACCAACCGCTGCTCGATCGCATGCTGGCCAAGCAGCCGGGCGATCGCTTCAGCAGTTGCCGCGAGCTATTGGCAGCCATCGACACGCTCACCGAGCCGGACATGGACCAGACCCGCATTGCGCCGGCTGTATTCATCGAACCTCAGATCAGGCGCCGTCGTAGACGTCGCGGGTTCGGCCGCTGGGCGGGGATCAGCGCAGCGCTGGTCGTAGCGGTAGCCGCGCTAGGTGCCGGTGGATATCAGTGGGTTCAATACAGCCGTATCAGCGACTATCTCAGCCACGCCGAGGCGCGCTTGACTGACGGCCAGTTGATGACACCGGCGTTCGACAACGCCGATTACTACTATCGCCAGGCCCTGCGCCTGGACTCGGATAATGCAGAGGCCCTCGATGGCCTACGGCGCGTCCTCGATGCGCGCATTGCCGTCGCCCTGGAGCTGGCCGCACAACGCCTGGCAGACGATCAACTGCTGCAGCCGGCCGAAGACAGCGCCGTGCACTACTACCAGCAGGTATTGGGCTGGCTGCCGGAGAACGAAGTGGCGCGCGATGGGCTGGCGCGGGTCAGCGAGCGCTATGTCGAACTCGCCGAAGCGGCGTACAGCAGACGCGAATACGCGCTGGCGCAGGAATACATCCAGCAGGGGCTGGAAGCATCGCCGGATTACACGCCCCTGCTCGCGCTACACGATGCCCACGCCCAGCGAGCTGCCAAGGCACGTGCACCAAGGCCTGCGCCGCGCGCCGCCGCCAGCACCTCGCGCGCCGCACCGGCTACCACGCAAACCTCCCAGGCGCCGGCAAACCCCGTTAAGCGCCTGTGGAATCGAATTTTCAACTAACACTCACGGCTTGATCCGTCCAGCCCTGGCTCATCGATCAGACCACCCCTCTCAAGGTATACCGACATGCTCAGGATCCACTTCGTTGACAACCGCCAGAGCCCGGTCTGGCTTGCCGATGAGCGCTTCACCCTTGGCTCGGACCGCAGCAACAAGCTGGTCCTCGCCGATGCCGGAATCTCACCCTTCCACGCGGAGCTGCTTCTCGAAAACCGCTTCTATTACCTGACCGACCTCGGCACGCCAGGTGGCACCTATGTCAATGACGAAAAGGTCGGCGAGCGTTATCAGATTCGCTCTGGCGACCGCGTGCGGCTGGGTGCAGTGGAGCTGGAAATCGCCGATCCAGCGAAGGTCGGTACCAAGGTCGCGGTTGCCCCGCGCTGGTTGTTGCAGGTTGTGAAAGGTGAAAACCAAGGCCACAAGTACCACATCACCGGCTCGATGACCTTTGGCCGCTCGGTCAAATGCGAGCTCTGCTTCGCCGATGCGGAGCTATCCCGACGGCACGCGGAGTTCTATCTGAAGGGCGATGTGCTGGAAGTGAAAGACCTGGCCTCAGCCAACGGGTTGATGGTCAATCGCGAGAAAGTCACCACTGCCGTCCTGCAGCCGGGTGATCAGGTACAGCTGGGCAATACCACGCTGCTGGTGATCGGGCCGAAGGTCAGCGCACCAGAAATCGTCGACGAGGACGCCACCGTATTCGTCCGCGCCGCTGACCTGCCTGCCGCTGTCGCTGCCCAGTCCAAGGCCGCCCGGCCCCGCCCTGCCACGCCGAACCCTCTGCACGTCGCCACGACCCCGGCAACCTCGACGCCGGCACTGGAGACTCCGCGCAAATCGGGCTGGCGCCTGGCCTTGCTACTCGGTGCGTTGGGGCTGGCCGTCACCGCTGGGTTAATTGCGCAGCGGTTGATCTAGCAGCTCGCTGCTCCTGAGTCGGTGGAAAATGCTTTGCCGTTTTCCACCAGACCAGCCGACGCCCCCACTTCAACGTGTGGATCAAGGGCGTCCGAACGCTACCCTCGCCCTCTACGCAGCGCCCGCAACCCTTCGAAGACCAGCACAGCGATCGCAGCCCAGATAGCGGCATAGGTCAGCCATTGGTCCGCTGTGATGCTCTCGCCGAGCAATAGCGCCACGACGACCAGCAGCACCGGTTCGACATAGCTGAGCAAGCCGAACAGTGCGAGATCCAAGTGCTTGCTGGCGACGATCATCAGCGCCAGAGCCAGCGCACTGAGCGCACCCAGGCCGATGATCAGAAGCAGCAGCGCCGGGCTCGCCGCGAGCTGTTGCAGGGTGTCTCGGTCGGAGAAGGCAAACAGCGCGGCGACCGGCAGACTGATGACCAGATCGACCCACAGGCCACCGAGGCTGGCGGTGCCTACCCACCGGCGCAGGACAAAATAGCAGGGATAGCCGAGGGCTACGGCCAGCACCGGCCATGACAGCGACGAAGCCAGCAGCAGCTGGTTGCCGACGCCCACAGCCGCCAGCAAACAGGCCAGGCGTTGCAATCGACTGATCGCCTCACCGAAGACCAGCCGTCCGGTAAGTACCAGGGTCAGCGGCAGCAGGAAGTAGCCAAGCGAGACGTCCAGCCCGTGGCCATTGATCGGCGCCCACATGAACAGCCAGAGCTGCAGCCCGACCAGCGCTGAGGACAGCGGCAAAGCGAGCCACAGTCGCGGCTCTACTGGTAGGCGCACCAGAATCTGCCGGACTTCGCCCCAACGCCCGATGGCGAGCAGCAGTAATGCCAGGCAGGGCGCGGTGAGCAGGATGCGCCAGCCGTAGATCTGCTGGCCGGTCAACGGCTTGAGCAGCGAGGTGTAGTAGTACAGCGTGGCGAAGAGTGTCGAGGCTGCGAGCGAGCCAGCCACGCCCGCCAGCCTGTTCCGAATATCCATGGGCTTCCTGCAAATTGACGATCCGTGCGCCAGGCGCCGCTATCAGGGCTCGACCTGGCTCCACTGCTTGTTCAGACGCTTGTCGGAGACGGCCATCTTCGTGCCCAACTGCTGCGCCCAGAGCGAGACGCGATATTCCTCGAGCATCCAGCGATACAGCGCCAGCTCGGCATCGCGCTTGCCTTCCTGCGAGTGCTTCTTCAGGCGCGCCTGGTACTGCTCCCAGTAGCCGGCCAGCTCTCCGGACCAGACGCGATCACGCTGCAGCTGCGCACCGATCTTCTCGAAGCGTTGCTCGATGGCCCTGAGGTAGCGCGGGTATTCCTTCAGCCACTCGGCAGGCGTTTCGCGGACGAAGCCCGGATAGACCAGATTACCCAGCTGCGCCTTGATGTCGTTGAGCGCCACGGCCTGAGCCAGGTCGATCTTGCCCTTGAAGCGCTTCTGCAGGCCGTGCCAGTGCTTGAGGATTTCCAGTGTCAGACGTGCCAGGCGCTCGGCATGCGCGGTCCAGTCGCCGCGCTTGCGCTCAGCTAGCGACGCCAGCGCGGCGCCATCACGCGGCAACTGGACTTCGCCATCGAGGATGCAGCTGCCCAGGCTCGCCAGGAGGATGTCCTCGACCAGCCCATCGACCTTGCCCATGTCGCGGTAGAGCAGACCTAGCTCAGTGAGCCCCGGCAGCTTGTTGCGCAGGTATTTGGCCGGCTCCGCCAGCTGCTGCAGCAACAGGCGCTGCAGCGCGCGGCGATGTTGCCACTCGGCCTCGGCCTGGGTCGGGAAGCGCCCTTCCTTGACAACCCCAGCCTCCTCCACCAGCGCCGGGTAGACCGTCATCGACAGCCCGGCCATTTTCGCCTGGGCCTTTTCCGCGACCTGGGCAAAGTCCTTGGCCTCGACCGGCTTCTGCTCGGCCTTCTGCTGCGGCGGCGCCAGTGCAGCCTGGCTGGCTTCGGCAAAGCGCGCAGTCAGTTCAGCCAGATCGCGCCCTTCGCCAAGGATCTTGCCGCGGGCGTCGACCACTTCGATATTCATCTTCAGATGGTTTTCCAGGCCGGCTGCCGCCTCGGTCCAAGCCTCCTCCGACACCCGCGCACCGGTCATGCGCAGCAGTTCGCGCCCCAACGCCTCGGGCAGCGAACGTTCACCGAAGCTGATCTTTGCGAGCGCCGCACCGACGAAATCAGGCACCGGCACGAAGTTCTTGCGCAGCGCCTTGGGCAGGTTGCGCACCAGCGCCACCGCCTTGACTTCCAGCAGCCCCGGCACCAGCCAGTCGAGCCGCTCGCTGCGCAACTGCGGCAGCAGCGGCGCCGGCACGCGCAAGGTCACGCCATCGCGCGGGTGATTGGGTTCGAAATGGTATTCCAGCGGCAACTGCAGCTCGCCGATGTTCAGGTAATCCGGGTACTGCGCGGCGGTGACTTCGCTGGCCTCGCGGGCGAGCACGTCTTCCTCGCGCATGACCAGCAGCTGCGGGTCTTTCGCGCTCTCGCGCTTATACCAGCTCTCGAAACTGGCGGTCTGGTAGATGTCCTGCGGCACGCGCGCGTCGTAGTAGTCGAACAGTGTTTCCTCGTCGGCGAGAATGTCGCGGCGACGGGCCTTGGCTTCCAGTTCATCGAGCCGTTCAAGCAGGTCACGATTGACGCTAAGCGCACGAGCGCGGCTGTGCATCTCCCCGCGCACCAGCCCTTCACGAATGAATAGCGCTCGCGCCGCAGGCGGGTCGATAGGGCCGTAATGCACCGGCCGGCGGCCAACGACGATCATTCCGTAGAGCGTCACCTGCTCGTAGGCCACCACCTGGCCGCGCTTCTTCTCCCAGTGCGGCTCGAAGTGGTTCTTCTTGATCAGATGCCCGGCGAGCGGCTCGATCCAGTCGGGCTCGATCTTGGCGACCATGCGCGCGAACAGCTTGGTGGTTTCCACCAGCTCGGCGGCCATCAGCCAGTTGGGTTTCTTGCGGCCGATCACGCTGGATGGATGCACCCAGAAGCGCCGCTGGCGCGCGCCGAGAAAATCGCCTTCTTCGGTCTTGTGGCCGACCTGGCTGAGCAGGCCGGCGAGGATTGCCTTGTGCACGGCAGCGTAGCCCTTGGCCTTCTGCGCCGCCTCGCTGGCTTCGGCCTGCTGGCGGAGGATGACGTTGACCTTGGTGTCGGTGGTCGGGGCAGGTTGGGTGCTGGCACCGGCCGGACGCGTGGAAGAGGCTTCGCCGTCTTCCACGCTACGGGAGCCGGATTGGGCATAGGGTGGATGGCCGGAGCCATCCACCGTCTTGGGCGTACCAAGCCTGAGTTCACGGGCAATCAGCGTCAGCTGGCGATGCGCGTCACGCCACTCGCGCAGACGCAGGTAGTTGAGGAAGTTCTTCCGGCACCAGGTACGCAGCGCACCGGAGCCCAGCGCCTGGCGTTGCTCCTCGAAGCCCCGCCACAGGTTGATCAACGCGGCGAAGTCCGAATCCGGGTCTTTCCATTGCGCATGAGCCTGGTCGGCCGCCTGCTGACGGTCGGCCGGGCGCTCACGCACATCCTGCACCGAGAGCGCACTGGCGACGATCAGCACTTCAGCGAGACCTCCCTGCTGAGCAGCTTCAAGCAGCATGCGCCCCAGCCGCGGGTCGATAGGCAGCCGCGCCAGCTGACGGCCCAGCGGGGTCAGTTGGTTCTCGCGGTTGACCGCCGAGAGCTCCAGCAACAGGTTGAAGCCATCGCTGATAGCCTTGCCATCCGGTGACTCGATAAAGGGGAAATCCTGAATGTCACCCAAGCGCAGATGCAGCATCTGCAGGATCACCGCGGCGAGGTTGGTGCGCAGGATTTCCGGATCGGTGAATTCCGGCCGGCCTAGAAAATCCTCCTCGCTGTAAAGCCGAATGCAGATACCCGGCTCGACCCGCCCGCAACGGCCCTTGCGCTGGTTGGCGCTGGCCTGGGACACCGCCTCGATCGGCAGGCGCTGGACCTTGGCGCGGTAACTGTAACGGCTGATGCGCGCAGTGCCGGAGTCGATCACGTAGCGGATGCCCGGTACGGTCAGCGAGGTTTCCGCAACGTTGGTGGCCAGCACGATCTTGCGCCCCGGTCGCGGCTGGAAGATTTTCTGCTGCTCGGCCGGCGTCAGCCGCGCATACAGCGGCAGCACCTCGGTGAACTTCAAGTTGGCCTTGCGCAGCACCTCGGCCGCGTCGCGAATTTCGCGTTCGCCGGGCAGGAACACCAGCACATCGCCGGGGCGCTTGCCGATGCTGTGTTCGTGGGCCGTAATTTCGTCCAGCGCCGCGAGGATGCCCTGGTCGACGGTAAGGTCGTCCTCGACGCGATTGCCGTCCTCGTCGATCTCGGCCGCCAGTGGCCGGTACCAGGTATCCACCGGGTAAGTACGCCCGGACACCTCGACGATGGGCGCACCGTCGAAATGCTCCGAAAAGCGCTGCAGGTCGATGGTCGCCGAAGTGATGATGACGTTCAGATCCGGCCGGCGCGGCAGCAGGGTCTTGAGAAAGCCCAGCAGGAAGTCGATGTTCAGCGAACGCTCGTGGGCCTCGTCGACGATGATGGTGTCGTAACGCTCGAGGAAGCGGTCGTGCTGCGTCTCGGCCAGCAGGATGCCGTCGGTCATCAGCTTGATCAGCGAGCTGTCCTTGCTCTGATCCTCGAAGCGCACCTGATAACCCACCAGTTCACCCAGCGGCGTGCCGATTTCCTCGGCCACGCGGGTGGCAACGCTTCGTGCGGCCAGACGGCGCGGTTGGGTATGGCCGATCAGGCCATGCACGCCACGGCCGATTTCCAGGCAGATCTTCGGCAGCTGAGTGGTCTTGCCCGAGCCGGTTTCACCGGCGATCACCAGCACCTGGTGTTTTTCCAGCGCGGCCTTGATCTCGTCGCGCTTGGCTGCGATCGGCAGGCTATCGTCGTAGCGAATGCTCGGCACACTCTGCCGGCGAGCTTCGACCTTGGCTACGGAGGCCTGAAAACGTTCCAGCCATTGGGCCAGCTTGCCTTCGTCCGGCTTCTTTCTCAGCTCATGCAGCTGTCGGCGCAGACGATGGCGATCAGCGAACAGGGCCTGGTCGAGATTCTTCAGCAGGGTATCGATAGCGGGCGTTGCGTCGGTCATGGACAGCCGTGGGGCAATTCGAGAAGAGCGCGATTGTCGCAGATTTGCCCGGCGGGCCGAAGGGAAAGGGATACTTGGAGGGGACCGCGCCGGCTAGCCGGCGCGGTATTCAGGCGATCAACGGATCCAGTGACCCCAGCGCGACTTCTCCTGCACTTGCTGGATTCGCATGGTGCCGATGCTCTGCTCGGCCGCTGCGGCGATCTCGTCATCGATCATCTTGGTCGACAGCGAGAGCCAGCTGGTGGCGAAGGCCAGCGCATCGCCATGCAACTCCAGGGCTTCGGTTGAGATGTTGCCCAGGTTGTCGCACGGCGTGTGATAGCACTGGTCGAACGATTCCCCGGCGACGCCGCCATAACGCTGCGCCTGCTCCTCGGTCTTGATGTCCTCGGCACCGGTGAACAGTCCGCCGAAGGCGATACCGTCCTCGAAGAACTGTGCGTAGTCGGAGCGGAAGTCGATCTCGGTGCCTTCCGAAGGCGCATTGCGCAGCTGGAAGTAGGTGCGCAGCAGACGTTCGATGGCGCCCGAGCCGGGTGGTCCCTGCAGGCCGAAGTCGGAGCCGTCGCCGTCATAGATGAAGTTGCCGTAGTTCGGTGAACCGATCATGTCGACGTTCAGGTAGGCCTTGATGCGCCGCTTTTGCTCATCCGGCAACTGCGTGACGTAGTAGGTCGAGCCGACCAGGCCGGACTCCTCCGCCCCCCACCAGGCGAAACGCACCTTGTTCTCCGGCCGGGCCTTGCTCATCAGCAGCGCCATTTCCAGCAATGCCGCGCTGCCGGAACCGTTGTCGTTGATGCCGGCGCCTTCGAACACCGAATCCAGATGCGCGCCGACCATGATCACGTTGCTCGGGTCACCGCGGCGCGTTTCGGCCAGCAGGTTGTAGGTTTCGGTCTGCTCGCGCACCACATCGACGTTCATGCTCAGCTGCAAGCCAGCGGTCTGCGCCCACGCAACGCCGTTGTCGTAGGTCGAGAACATCACCGGAATGCCGCCGCTGTAGTCCTCGCCCAGAGTCGCAACCAGTAGCCCCTTGCGGTCCTCGGTGTCGCCCTGATTGAAGATGATTGCCCCCGCCGCACCGGCCGCCGCGGCATTGGTCGCCTTCTGCCCGAACGGACAGGTGCCGCGCTGCATCAACGCGATGGCCCCGGCCGGGAAGCCGGCGAAATCCTCGGGCTCGCAGCCACTGGTGGAGGTATTGCCGGCGCCGAGTGCAAGGTCTACGGGCACCACAGGTGCGGTGACGTTGCCAGGATCGGTCTGGTCGGCATAGGAGAAGTCTTCCTCCCATACGTACTGCGCCGGCTGCGGCGCCACGGCGCTCAGCGTTCCGGGGCTGACCGGATAGAAGGCGAGGAAGGGAAAGGCCTGTATCTCGACCCGATAGCCGGCGCGCTGGAGGCGACTGCGAACGTAATCGATAGACGCCTGATAGCCGGGCTGACCAGACGCGCGATTGCCGTCATTGAGCGCGGCGATATCTTGCAGCGCCTCAAGATGCTTCATGACGTTGCTCGCCTGCATGCAGCGCGGCAAACCGACCGGCGTGCCGACCAATAGCGGAGAACGACACAGCGCCGCATTGGGCTTGTCTGGCGTCCAGAAGTCGTTGAATTGTGCGGTATCGACCTGCGGTGCAGCCAAGGCGGCACTGCTGACGATCAATGCGAGAGAAGCAACTACCCGAACAGCATTGTTTTTCTTGTGCATGGGTAACTCATCCTTGCAACGGATTGATGGGCAGGCCGCCTGTGGCTTGCGCCATCGTCCCCTACGGCATTAAGCGGACGCGGCCATAGGGAGCTAGACCGAACGGTCGCCGTCTCGGTTCTGAGACAACCGCCAACCGGTAGCACCATTGATCGGGATAAGGGAACCTATATTTAGCGGTCTTGGATACGACAGAAACCGAGCCATGAGCCGGAGTGCCGGCCAGGCCTGCCCGACAGGGCGGCAGGCATTGCACCTGCCGCCTGAAACAGCCCGGATCAGATACGGAACTGACCCACCAGCTTCTGCAAGCGCTCGGCCAGGCCATTGAGTTCGCGCGAGGTTTGCGCGCCCTGCGCCGCGTCACTGGCGACGCCGTCTACCGCATCGGCAATGTGGTGCACGCTGCGATTGATCTCCTCGGCCACGGCGGTCTGCTCTTCGGCCGCAGCAGCGATCTGCGCATTCATCGAGTTGATCGTGCCGATCAACGCTGAGATCGCATCCAGCGACTCACCGGCCTGATTGGCGTGGTTGCGAGTGCTCTCGCCCTTTTCGCCGGCACGCAGCATGGTGGAGACGGTGTTCGAGGTCGCGCTCTGCAGCCGGTCGATCATGCCCTGGATCTCGCCAGTGCTCTGCTGGGTGCGGCTGGCCAGCGCACGCACCTCGTCCGCGACCACGGCGAAACCACGTCCGGCCTCACCGGCTCGTGCCGCCTCGATGGCTGCGTTGAGTGCCAGCAGGTTGGTCTGCTCGGCGATTGCGCGGATCACATCGAGCACGCCGACAATCCCCTTCACGTCCTGTTGCAACCCATCCAGCGACTCACCACTGCCACGCAGCTCACCCACCAATTCGTGGATCTGACGGATGCTCTGGTCGACTACCTGCTTGGCGGCAACACCCTGCTGATCCGTTTCACGCGCCGCCTCGGCGGCACGCTGCGCGCTCATGGCGACCTCATGGGCGGCAGCGGACATCTCGTTGATGGCCGTGGCGACCTGATCGGTCTCGCTGCGCTGGTCGGCCATGGCCTGCTCCGAACGCTGTGCCTGGCTGGCTACCGCACCGACCAGGCCACTCAGCTGCGTAGTGGTTCCAGCGACCTGCTGCACCAGCGAGTGAATCTTCTCGACGAAGCGGTTGAAAGACATGGCCAGCTCGCCCAGTTCATCCCGGCTGGTAACAGGTAGGCGATGGGTGAGGTCGCCGTCGCCTTGGGCCATGTCGTCCAGGTTGCGCTTGATCAGCAGCAGTGGACGGAGCAAAGCGTTGCTCATAAAAATGGCCAGCAGCGCCATGAGCGCCAGCAGCACGAGAGCCGAGACAAGCATGATGACTACCAAACCATCGATGCGCTGCTGGAACTCCGCACGGGCAGCCTGTACGTCACGCTCGACCCCGTCGAGGTTGAGGGATGTGCCGAAGACCATCTTCCACTTCGGCAGGAACTCCGCGTAGCCGACCTTGGGCACCAGCACGCTGCTGTCGCCGAGCACGAAACTGTAGTCGACGTAATGGCTGCCGTCCTGCCCGGCACGGACCAGCTCGCGAATGGCATAGACGCCATTGGGGTCGCGGTAGTCGTAGAAGCTCTGACCGATCTTGTCCTTGGTGTTGCCCTGCAGGATGCGTACGGTCTGGGTGTCATAACCCCAAAAATAGCCATCCTTGCCATAAGCCAGGCGCTCGAGAATGGCCACGGCTTGATCGCGTGCCTGCAGGTCGCCCTCAGCGGAACGGTCATAGATCGGCCCGATGGCCTTGTTCGCAAGCTCGACGTAGTGCTTGAGCTCGGCACGGCGATCCTGAATGAGGCTGTTTCGAGTGTGTTCTTCCTGCTGTTCGGCAAGTGCTCGCAGTTCATAGACCGCGATGCCGCTGAGCAGGATCGTAAGCAGAAGAATAGGACCTAGCGTGAGTAGCAGCAGCTTCATTCGCAAACGAAGATTGGAGAGCATTCTGATCCATCCTTGTAGGCACATATTGAGCAAGAAAACTGCGACCGAAAACAGGCGTGACTTAAGCGCCAAACAACGCAGCACCTCCCTCGTTGTCGTCCCCAGGGATTATTTCTTTACTCCGAAAACAGCGAAACCCTGCCAAGCAGGGTTTCGCTATTGCCCATTCCAGAGCGGCTGGCAGATTTTCAGTCAGATGCGGAACTGCCCCACCAGGCCCTGCAGCTGATCGGCCAGGCCATTGAGTTCACGTGCAGTCTGAGCACCCTGCGCCGCGTCACTGGCGACGCCGTCCACCGCATCGGCGATGTGGTGCACGCTGCGGTTGATTTCCTCGGCCACGGCGGTCTGCTCTTCGGCTGCGGCGGCGATCTGCGCGTTCATCGAATTGATGGTGCCGATCAGGGCGGAAATCGCATCCAGCGACTCGCCGGCCTGGTTGGCATGATCGCGGGTGCTCTCGCCCGTCTCGCCAGCGCGCAGCATGGTGCTGACCGTGTGCGACGTTGCGCCCTGCAGGCGATCGATCATGTTCTGGATCTCGCCGGTACTCTGCTGGGTGCGACTGGCCAGCGCCCGGACTTCATCGGCGACCACGGCGAAACCGCGTCCGGCCTCGCCGGCACGGGCTGCCTCGATGGCGGCGTTGAGCGCCAGCAGGTTGGTCTGCTCGGCAATGGCGCGGATCACGTCGAGTACGCCGACGATGCCTTTCACGTCCTGCTGCAGACCTTCCAGCGACTCGCCACTGCCGCGCAACTCGCCCACCAGCTCGTGGATCTGGCGAATGCTCTGGTCCACCACCTGCTTGGCGGCGACGCCCTGCTGATCGGTCTCGCGCGCCGCCTCGGCCGCACGCTGGGCGCTCATCGCCACTTCGTGGGCGGCGGCGGACATCTCGTTGATCGCGGTGGCGACCTGGTCGGTTTCGTGTCGCTGGCTGGCCATGGCCTGCTCGGAACGCTGCGCCTGGCTGGCCACCGCGCCCACCATGCCGGTCAGCTCGGTGGTGGTACCGGCGACCTGGCGTACCAGCAGATGAATCTTCTCGACGAAGCGGTTGAAGGCGCCGGCCAGTTCACCGAGTTCGTCCTTGCTGGTAACCGGCAGGCGATGTGTGAGGTCGCCCTCGCCCTGTGCCATGTCGTCCAGACGGACTTTGATCAGCAGCAGCGGCCGCAGTACGGCGTTGCTCATGAACACCGCGAGAATCGCCATCAGTACCAGCAGCGCCGCGGCCGAGCCGAGCATGATGGTCACCAGAACATCGATGCGCTGCTGGAACTCGGCGTGCGCCTCTTCGACGTCGCGCTCGACGTCGTCGAGGTTGAGCGAGGTGCCGAATGCCAGCTTCCACTTCGGCAGGTACTCGGCATAACCGACCTTGGGCACCAGGGTACTGCTGGCGGCCAGCCCGAAGCTGTAATCGACGTAATGGCTGCCGTTCTGCGTCGCCGCCACCAGCTCACGGATGGCATAGACGCCATTCGGGTCGCGGAAGTCGTAGAAGCTCTGGCCGATCTTGTCGCGGGTGTTGCCGTCCAGAACGCGCACGGACTTGTCGTCATAGCCCCAGAAATAGCCGTCCTTGCCGTACGACAGGCGCTCGAGGATCGCCACTGCCTGGTCGCGCGCCTGCATGTCGCCGTCGGCCGAGGCGTCGTAGATCGGCGCCAGCGCATTGCGCGCGAGCTGCACGTAGTTCTGCAGTTCGGCACGGCGGTCGCTGATCAGGCTCTGTCGGGTGTGCTCCTCCTGCTCCTCGGCAAGGTTACGCAGCTTATACACGGCGATGCCGCTGAGCATGATCGTCAGGAGCAGGATCGGCCCGAGGGCCAGCAGCAGGAGTTTCGCGCGAAGTCGAAGATTCGAAAGCATGGCATCTATCTCTGAAGTACTAGCGACCACCGACCAAAGGTGATGGCACTTAGGTATTGCAAGAGCTTGTCGGCTAATCCTCGGGTTACTTTACCCCTACGATGAAAAAAACATTTCAGCGTGAAGGGTCTCTCAGAAAACGCATGTCAGTGCCCGTCAGATGTGCCTAGCACGGGGCTTCTAGCGTCGCGGCGAGCATCGACCAAAAAAAAGCCCCGCGCAGCGTGCAGCTGGCGGGGCTTTTGGAGTGCGGCTCGATCAGCTCGCTTCGGCGAGCTTCTTCAATTCTTGGTCACGCAATTCCCGACGCAGGATCTTGCCCACGTTGGTGGTCGGCAGACTGTCGCGGAATTCGACGTAGCGCGGGCGCTTGTAGCCGGTCAGGTTATCGTGCATGTGCTGCATGACCTGTTCCTTGGTCAGGCTCTCCCCCGGCTTGACCACCACGAACAGCTTGATCGCCTCACCGGACTTCTCGTCCGGCACGCCAATGGCGGCGCACTGCAGCACCCCTGGCAGACCGGCAAGCACGTCTTCCAGCTCGTTGGGATAGACGTTGAAACCGGAGACCAGAATCATGTCCTTCTTGCGGTCGACGATGCGGATGTAACCGTCTTCCTGAACGACACCGATATCGCCCGACTTGAACCAACCTTCGGCGTCGATCACTTCGGCAGTGGCCTCGGGGCGCTGCCAGTAACCCTTCATCACCTGCGGGCCCTTGATGCACAGCTCGCCGATCTCGCCTTGCGCCAGATCCTGGCCATCGTCATTGATGACCTTGAACTGCGTCGAAGGAACCGGAATGCCGATGGTGCCGATCTGGATGTGCTCGATCGGATTGACCGAGGCCACCGGGCTGGTTTCGGTCAGGCCGTAGCCTTCGCAGATGGGGCAACCCGTCACCTGCTTCCAGCGCTCGGCCGTCGCCAGCTGCAGCGCCATGCCGCCCGACAGGGTGACCTTGAGCGCGGAGAAATCCAGCTTGCGGAAGTCTTCGCTGTTGCACAGCGCCACGAACAGCGTGTTGAGGCCGACGAAGCCGCTGAAGCGATACTTCGACAGGTCCTTGATCATCGCCGGCAGGTCGCGCGGATTGGAGATCAGGATGTTGTGGTTGCCGCTGAGCATCATCGCCATGCAGTGAAAGGTGAAGGCGTAGATGTGGTAGAGCGGCAGAGGGGCGATCAGCACCTCGCTGCCGTCATTGAGGTTCGACCCCATCAGCGCCTTGCACTGCAGCATGTTGGCGACGATGTTGCGGTGCGTCAGCATGGCGCCCTTGGCCACGCCGGTGGTGCCGCCGGTGTACTGCAGCACGGCCACGTCTTCGCTCTTGGGCGACGCTTCGCGCACCGCCTTGCCGCGGCCCAGCGCCAGGGCATCGTTGAGCTTCACCGCTTTCGGCAGGCTGTAGGCCGGCACCATCTTCTTCACGTGCTTAACCACCGCGTTGATCAGCATGCGCTTGAGCGGTGGCAGCATGTCGGCGACTTCGGTGATGACGACGTGCTTGATGCCGGTCTTGGGCAGCACTTCCTCGGCCAGGTGCGCCATGTTGGCCAGGCAGACCAGCGCCTTGGCGCCGGCGTCGTTGAACTGGTGTTCCATCTCCCGCGCGGTGTACAGCGGGTTGGTGTTGACCACGATGAGCCCGGCGCGCATGGCGCCGAACACCACGATGGGGTACTGGATCAGGTTGGGCAGTTGCACGGCAATACGGTCGCCGGGCTGAAGATCGGTGTTCTGCTGCAGGTAGGCGGCGAAATCGCCGGACAGCTTGTACAGCTCACCGTAGGTCAGGGTCTTGCCGAGATTGCTGAACGCCGGCTTGTCCGCGAAGCGCTCGCACGACTGTTTGAGCACAGCCTGGATGTTCTGGTACTCGTCGGGATTGATCTCGCTGGCGACCCCAACAGGATACTTATCCTTCCAGAAGTTATCGGTCATGAACCCCACTCCTAAGCAACCGCTTTATCACTGCGCGATGGCAGCTGTTTTGTTGTGATTTGTTAACTTTTGTACCGCTGATCGGGCAAAAAGCGTTCCCGAGGTTAGCAGCTTTGCCGGGGAGCGAATAGAGTCCGCGAAGGAGGCTTTCGACATAAAGTGACCGGAACAAATATCCCGGTCACTTCCTTCCTTGTCTGCGACAGGCGCCCTGCTCGCGCCATCAGGCGCTTTCGCGCAGCTCCCGGCGCAGGATCTTGCCGACCGGTGTCATGGGCAATGCATCGCGGAACACGTAATGGCGCGGCATCTTGTATCCGGTGAAATTCTCCCGGCAGTAGGCGTGCAGTTCTTCCTGGGTCAGCGTCGGGTCGCTCGGCACGACGAACAACTTGACCGCCTCGCCGGATTTCTCGTCCGCCACGCCGATGGCGGCGCAGGCTGCCACCTTGGGATGAGCCATCACCACGTCCTCGATCTCGTTGGGATAGACATTGAAGCCCGAGACGATGATCAGGTCCTTCTTGCGGTCGACGATGCTGACGAAACCGTCCTGGTCGATCACGGCGATGTCACCGGTTCGCAGCCAGCCCTCTTCGTCTAGCACTTCCGCCGTCGCCTCGGGGCGCTGCCAGTAGCCCTTCATCACCTGCGGTCCCTTCACGCACAACTCGCCGCGCTCGCCCAGCGGCAGGGCATTGCCCTCGTCGTCGATGACTTTCAGCGTGGTGCCGGGCACCGGCAGGCCGACAGTACCCAGCCGCGAATGCTCGCCGTGAGGATTGGCGCAGACCACCGGCGACGTCTCGGTCAGGCCGTAGCCCTCGACGACGGTGCAGCCGGTCATGCTTTTCCAGCGCTCGGCCACCGCCGAAACCAGCGCGGTGCCGCCCGAATTGGTGCCCTTGAGGCGGGAGAAGTCGACCTTCTTGAACTGCGGATGGGCCATCAGCGCGACGAACAAGGTGTTGAGGCCGAGGAAGGCGGAGAACTGCCAGCGCTGCAGCTCCTTGACGAAGCCATTGATATCTCGCGGGTTGGTGATCAGCACGTTGTGGTTGCCGGTGACCATCATGCACATGCAATTAACCGTGAAGGCATAGATGTGATACAGCGGCAGTGGGGCGATCATCACCTCCTGGCCTTCGCGGATCACCGGGTGACCCTGGGCGTCGAGCTGCTGCATGTTCGCCCGCACCTGCTGCATGTTGGCCACCAGGTTGCCGTGGGTCAGCATGGCGCCCTTGGCCACACCCGTGGTGCCGCCGGTGTACTGCAGCACAGCGATGTCATCCAGGCTGAGCGGCGTCGGCTTCAGGCTGTGGCGCGCGCCGTCGCGCAGCAGGTTCTTGAAGGCCACGGCCTGCGGCAGGCTGTAGTCGGGCACCATCTTCTTCAGATGCTTGACCGCCGCATTGACCAGCGCCCCGCGCAACGTCGGCAGCATGTCGCCGATCTGCACCTCGATCAGGTGCTCGATCGCGGTGTCGGCCAGCACCTCCTGCACGTGGTTGCCGAACGTATTGAGGTACACCAGCGCCCGCGCGCCGGAATCCTGAAACTGGTGGCGCATCTCCCGCGCGGTATACAACGGGTTGGTGTTGACCACGATGAGCCCCGCACGCAGCGCGCCGAACACCGCGACCGGGTACTGCAGCAGGTTGGGCATCTGGATGGCGATGCGATCACCGGGCTGCAGATCGGTGTGGTGCTGCAGCCAGGCGGCGAACGCGGCGGAGTAACGTTCCAGATCGGAATAGCTGAGGGTCACGCCCATGTTGCTGAACGCCGGGCGGTCGGCGTGCGCCTTGCAGGCGCGCTCGAACACCTCCACGACCGAGCGATAGGCAGCGAGATCGATGTCGTTGGGCACGCCGGCAGGGCGTTTGTCATTCCAGAATTCAGGCTGCATTGTTATTGGCCTCTTTACCTGAGAGTGTCTGGCCCACGCACAGCGGGCTCTGGCGAACTTAGCAGGTCGGCGTCGCGGCGCAACAGCCCGAGCCGCATTAATCACCGCCGTGAATCTTTCATCACGGCATCACGCGGTCCGGCGCCGGGACAAGCGCAGCCCATGCCTCTAGAATGCAGCCCCAGCGCGCGGCACCGGCCAGTTCGGATCGCGCGAGCCGCTTCGATCCATCGGGCGCAGCATCCGGTGCGCCGACCAGCCTGAGGACAATCCATGAGCACGATCAGCAACACGCCTTACGCCGACCTGGAGGTCGGTCAGCAGGCGAGCTACGAAAAACACGTCGAGGAAAAGGACATCCAGCTGTTCGCCGCGATGTCCGGTGATCGCAACCCGGTGCACCTGGATGCCGAGTTCGCTGCCGGTACCCTGTTCAAGGAGCGCATCGCCCATGGCATGTTCAGCGGCGCGCTGATCAGCGCCGCGGTCGCCTGCACCATGCCTGGCCCAGGCACCATCTACCTGGGCCAGACCATGAAGTTCACCCGTCCGGTGAAGATCAACGACACGCTGACCGTGCGCCTGGAAATTCTCGAGAAGCTGCCAAAGAACCGCGTGCGCATCGCCACCCGGGTGTTCAACCAGAACGACGAACTGGTGGTCGACGGCGAAGCCGAAGTGCTCGCCCCGCGCAAGCAGGAAACCGTCGAACTGAAGGAGCTGCCGCCGATTTCCATCGGCTGAGCATTTCCAGGTTCGCCACCGGTTGGCGACGGTAGATGGAGGGCGCCCGAGCGGCGCCCTCTTCATTTCTACCACGCCTGTCGGCAGGGAACCGGCCCCGGACGGGGGACAGGCACAAGGCTATTACGGCCGTTGGCTACGCCCCGTGCACTTCCCGCAGGAAGGATGCCGATCCGATCACGCGCATCGACCATCCAGCGAGCAGTACAAAAAGAACAACAACGGGACCCTCACCCATGCTCATTCGCTCGATCGCTCACTGGCGCCTGGCGGCGCTGCTCCTCGGCGGCTTGCCGCTGGCCGTGCCATCCGCTTCGGCTGTTCCGCTCGACCCTGGCCCGGACGAGGCCCTGCTCTACTACCAACGCGCCGACGGCGACTACAACGGCTGGGGCCCGCACCTGTGGAACACCGCCGACTGTAATGGCAGTGCGACCGAAACCAGCTGGACGCAACCGCTCGCGGCGGCGGAGACCGACCCGCAGAACGGCGCGCTCTACCGCATCCCACTCAGCGCCGACGCCAGCTGCCTGAACCTGATCATGCACAAGGGCGACGAGAAGGATCTGGGCGGTGGCGACCTGACCTGGCGCTTCGACGAACTGGGCCGTCGTGTCTTCTCGGTCAGCGGCAACCCACAGCTTTCCAGCACGCCGCTGAGCGGCAGCGCGGTGGCGATCAAGGGCGCGCGGGCGCATTGGCTCGATCCGTTCACGCTTGCGCTGGTGGGCGGCGCTCCGGGCGCCAGCCGCGTCGAGCTGCGCTATGCCCACGATGCCAGCATTCGCATCGACAGTGAGGCGCTTACCGTTAGTGGCGGGCAGAGCCTGGCGATGCAGCCGTCGAGCCTGCGCACTGGCCTCAGGCGCCAGCACCCGCATCTGGCCGATGCCCCGGCGTACCGGATCAAAGCCGGCGCACATGACCTGCGCCGCGCCGTGATGAGCCAACTGGTGGTAATCGCCTATGACGCGGACGGCCGGATCATCGATGCCACCGAAGTGCAGACCGCCGGCATCCTCGACATGCTGTTCGCCTACAACGGCGAGCTGGGCGCGACGCTCGATGCCAGAGGTGTGTCTTTCAAGCTCTGGGCACCGACCGCGCAGCAGGTTCGTCTGCACGTGTTCGATGCATCCAAACGGCTGCTACCCGGCTATCCGAAGCCCATGCGGGAGCGGCTCGGCGTCTGGAGCCTGGAAGGCCCGCGCTCGCTGGATCGCCAGTACTACCAGTACGAAGTCACCGCCTATCGGCCAAGCACCGGCAGAATCGAGACGACGTTGGTCAGCGATCCCTATGCCCTGAGCCTGTCGCGCAACAGCCAGTACGCCCAGGTCGTCGACCTGAACGCCGACGATCTCAAGCCCGCCGGCTGGGATGCGGTGCGTCCGCCACACCCGGAGCGCCCCGAAGCGAGCGTGATCTACGAAACACATCTGCGCGACTTCAGCGCCAGCGACACCAGTCTGCCGGCCTCGCTACGCGGTACCTACGCAGCGTTTACCCACCAGAACAGCGACGGCATGCGGCACCTGCGTGACCTGCAGAAGGCCGGGCTCACCCACGTGCAGTTGCTGCCGGTGTTCGACATTGCCACCATCGATGAAGACCCCGCACAGCGGATCAATCTGGACGACCCCTTCGCCAAGCTCTGCGACCTGTCGGACGGGGCCCGGGAGCGCTGGGCGCAGTACTGTGGCGCAGCGAGCGTTCGTCAGGTGCTAGAGGGCTTCGACCCCGCCAGCGGCCAGGCGCAATCGCTGTACGACGACCTGCGCGGCCTGGATGATTTCAACTGGGGCTACGACCCCTTCCACTTCACCGCGCCCGAGGGCAGCTACGCCAGCGACGCCGAAGGCGTGCAACGCATCATCGAGTTCCGCCAGATGGTGCAGGCGCTCGCCGACAATGGCCTCGTTACCGTGATGGACGTGGTCTACAACCACACCAACGCTTCCGGCCTGGCCGAAAAATCCGTTCTGGACAAGGTCGTACCTGGCTACTACCACCGCCGCAACCCGACTACCGGCGCGGTGGAAACCTCGACCTGCTGCGAGAACACTGCCAGCGAACATCGCATGATGGCCAAGCTGATGATCGACTCGCTGAAGGTCTGGGCCCGCGATTACAAGATCGCCGGCTTTCGCTTCGATCTGATGGGCCACCACATGCGCGAGCAGATCGTCGATGCGTATCGCGCCGTTCGCCGCATCGATCGCGACACTTATTTCTACGGAGAAGGCTGGGAATTCGGCGAGGTTGCCGGCAACGCCCGCGGTATCAACGCCAATCAACTGAACATGGCCGGCACCGGTATCGGTACCTTCAATGATCGGCAACGTGATGCAGTACGCGGCGGCAGCCCCTTCGACAGCGGCGAGAGCATTCGCCGCAACCAGGGCTTCGCCAACGGGCTCTATCTGCGGCCCAATGAACTAAGCGGCGCCGGGGCTCAGGAAAAAGCGCAACTGCTCCACGCCGCCGACCTGATCCGCGTCGGCATCGCCGGCGGGCTACGCGATTTCCAGTTCGTCACCGCCGACGGCAGCACGCGCAAGGGCAGCGAGATCGACTACAACGGCCAGCCCGCCGGCTATACGCTGGACCCACAGGAAACCGTCAATTATGTCTCCAAGCACGACAACCAGACGCTGTGGGACAACAACCAGTACAAGCTCGCCAGCAGCCTGTCGGTTGCCGACCGGGTTCGCATGCACATGCTGGCGCTGTCGGTGCCGCTGTTCAGCCAGGGTGTGCCGTTCATTCATCTCGGCTCTGACATGCTGCGATCAAAGTCCATGCAGCGCGACAGCTACGACTCGGGAGACTGGTTCAACGCGGTGGATTTCAGCTATCAGGACAACAACTGGAACAAGGGCCTGCCACGCGCAGACAAGGACGGCGACAACTGGCCGCTGATTCGCAAGATCATCGTCGACCCACAGGCCAAACCGGGGGCCGCTGAAATCGTCGCGGCGAAGCGGCGCTTTCTGGAGCTGCTGAAAATTCGTAGTGACAGTGCACTGTTCCAGCTCGACAGCGCCCGTGAAGTGCAGCGTCGCTTGCAGTTTCACAACACTGGCCCCGAACAGCAGCCCGGCGTGATCGCCTTCAGCCTGGCCGACGGCCCGCGCGACGGCCGCGATCTGGACCGGCGCTATAGCTCGTTGATGGTAGTGATCAATGCGTCGGACCAGCGGGTTCGCCTGCCAGGCGGGGATGGCTACCAGCTGCATCCAGTGCTGAAAGGCTCAGTCGATCCGATCAGTCGCCAGGCCACGGTCATCAGTGGGGAGTTCGAGGTACCGGCATTCACGACGGTCGTGTTCGTACAGCCTCAGGCACGTCGGTAAATCGCGCGCAAAAAAAAGGCGACCATAGGTCGCCTAAATGCCTTGCGTGCTCTTTGAATCTGTCGGATCAGCTCTTCTTGTGAGCATCCCGCCAGATGAAATATCCGAAACCTGCGAGGAAGGCGACCATCAGGCCGACCGTGACCACCCCTGCGAGCACCACATTATCGACAAACATGAGACCTACCTCCGACACTTGATTCGCTGTTCGATGGGTTCAAGTTAAACCGGCAACCTTCGAAAAAAATTGACCCTGATCAATGGGCGCAAAATGCTGGCGACAGGCGCACGCAACGACTGATCCAGGTCAAGAAAATAGGGGTATGCAGGGCGATTTCAGGCAGACCAGAAGGACACTTTTGAACGCACGGCACCGAATGCCGCCGTTTAATAGCGAATAGATATGAAAAAGGCAGCTGCAGCGGGGGCGTTATCGGAGGATTAGCGCTTCTTGGTCGATCGTTTGCCTTTCTTCTTCGTTTTGCCAAGCGGCAGGACCTGCTCGAAGGTCTTGCGCATGTCCTCGAGCCGCTTGTCGTTGAGGTCATGAATGCGCCGGGCGCGCTCGGCGCTGAAATCGATCAGTTTCTCGTCGGTGCTCATCAAGTCGGTCTCGGCTGGATCAGGCGGAAGGTCAAGTTGAGGCGCGGCTGCAGCACCTTGCTGGTACGCGCGATCTGATGTTGCCAATGATGCTGCGTTGCACCACTCATGACCAGCAGCGAGCCGTGGCCAAGGACGAGCGAATGCTGGATTCGTCCACCGCCCTTGCGCCGCAGGTCAAAGCGCCGCTCTGCGCCCAGACTCAGCGAAGCGACCGTCGGACAATCACCCAGCTCGGCTTCATCATCGCTGTGCCAACCCATGGCGTCGCGTCCATCGCGATACAGGTTGAGCAGCACTCCATTGAAACGCTGGCCGGTCTCCACCTGCAATCGCTCGCGAATTCGCTGCAGCGACGGTGTCCACGCCAGCGGCTCATGCCGCAGGCCGGAATAGCGATACCCGACGCCAGGATCACCGTACCAGGCAACCAGCCGCGGCACCGCGAGCAAGCGACCGTAGATTCGAATTTCGGGCTGCGTCCAGGGCGTGGCGTCGATCAGCTCTCGCAACAAGGCGTCAGCGGTTTCGCTATCGATCCAATGTGCGCGGTAGCCCAGCACAGCATCAGGCAGTTCGATCAACGACTCACGGCCTGCGTCAGCGTGGTGCATGTCAGACCTCGACATCCACCCAGAGGCCCTGGCGTGGCAGCTCGTCGAGCTCGGCCTGGTCCTGCTCCTCGGTCTCGCCTGTAGCCAGCTCTTCTGGGGTATACCCACGACGCTGCCGGCGGCGCTGCTCGTCACGCAGCATTTGCTCACTCTCCTGAGGGTGCCGCCGATCCAGGGCTACCGCGCTTTCATCGGAGCTCGGCTGCACGGGCGTTACCGGGGCGATTTCCGGGCGCGGTTTGACGGCGTCCTGCTGGGCGTTGACCGGAAATACGCCTGATGGAATGGGTGGCAGCATGCTCGTTACCCCTCTTTACCGATGAATCGGCGCGGTACCGGCCAACTTTAACAGGACCGCTACACTTCATGCGTCGAACAGTCGCCATCGGTCGTCGCTCTGATGGCAACGTTCCGTTAAGATAGCCGGCTTTTTCACAGCGGGAGGCAGCATGGCGCAGCAGTATCTACCGGGGCAACGCTGGATCAGCGACAGCGAGGCAGAACTCGGCCTCGGAACCATTCTGACCCAGGATGGACGGATGCTCACCGTGCTCTACCCTGCTACCGGCGAAACCCGCCAGTACGCCACACGCAGTGCGCCGCTAACGCGAGTGCGCTTCGTGCCGGGTGACGAGATCACCCACTTCGAAGGCTGGAAGATGACGGTGCGCGAAGCCGACGACGTCGACGGCCTGCTGGTCTACCACGGTTTAACCGCGCAGAACGAAGCCCGCACGCTGCCGGAAACCGAGCTATCGAACTTCATTCAGTTCCGCCTGGCCAGCGACCGCCTGTTCGCCGGGCAGATCGACCCGCTGGGCTGGTTCAGCCTGCGCTATCACACCCTGCACCACCAGAGCGCTCAGCTGCAGTCTTCGCTGTGGGGGCTGGGTGGCGTGCGTGCGCAGCCCATCGCGCACCAGCTACACATTGCCAAGGAAGTCGCCGACCGCATCGCTCCGCGTGTACTGCTTGCCGACGAAGTGGGCCTCGGCAAGACCATTGAAGCCGGCCTGGTCATCCATCGTCAGCTGCTCTCGGGCCGCGCCAACCGGGTACTGATCCTGGTACCGGAAAACCTCCAGCACCAATGGCTGGTAGAAATGCGCCGCCGCTTTAACCTGGAAGTCGCCCTGTTCGACTCCGAGCGTTTCATCGAGAGCGATGCCAGCAACCCGTTCGAAGACACACAGCTGGCACTGGTATCGCTGGAGTGGCTCAAGGAAGACGAGCGCGCTCAAGACGCAGCCTTCGCTGCCGGCTGGGATCTGTTGGTGGTGGACGAGGCGCATCACCTTGTCTGGCATCCGGAAAACGCCAGCCCCGAATACAAGCTGGTCGAGCAACTGGCCGAAGTTATCCCCGGCGTACTGTTGCTGACCGCGACCCCAGAGCAGCTGGGCCAGGAAAGCCACTTCGCACGCCTGCGTCTGCTGGATCCGAACCGTTTTCATGATCTGGAGGCTTTCCGGGCAGAAAGCACCAGCTACCAGCCGGTGGCCCAGGCGGTGCAGGAGCTGCTTGACGAAGGGCGTCTCTCGCAGCAGGCCCACCAGACCATTCACGACTTCCTCGGCGCCGAAGGCGAAGCTCTGCTCGCGGCTGCTACCGATGGCGACATCGAGGCCAGCAGCCGCCTGATCCGCGAGCTGCTCGACCGGCACGGCACCGGCCGCCTGCTGTTCCGCAACACCCGCGCCGCCGTACAGGGCTTTCCCGAGCGCCAGCTGCATCCCTATCCACTGCCCTGCCCGGCCGAATACCTCGAACTGCCGCTGGGCGAGCATGCCGAGCTGTATCCGGAAGTGGCCTTCCAGAGCCAGCAGGACGACGGCGAAGCGAGCAATCGCTGGTGGCAGTTCGACCCACGTGTCGAGTGGCTGATCGACACGCTGAAGATGCTGAAGAAGTTCAAGGTGCTGGTCATCTGCGCCCATGCCGAGACCGCTCTGGACCTGGAAGATGCGCTGCGCGTGCGCTCGGGCATTCCAGCCACAGTGTTTCATGAAGGCATGAGCATCCTCGAGCGCGACCGCGCGGCAGCCTATTTTGCCGACGAGGAGTTTGGCGCACAGGTGCTGATCTGTTCGGAGATCGGCAGTGAAGGCCGCAACTTCCAGTTCAGCCACCATCTGGTGCTGTTCGACCTGCCGGCACACCCGGATCTGCTGGAGCAGCGCATCGGCCGCCTCGACCGTATCGGTCAGCAGCACATCATCCAGCTGCACGTGCCCTATCTGGAAACCAGCCCTCAGGAACGCCTGTTCCAGTGGTATCACCAGGCGCTGAATGCCTTCGTCAATACCTGCCCGACCGGTAACGCACTGCAGCATCGGTTCGGTCCACGTTTACTGTCGCAGCTGGAAGAAGGCGACGACGAGGCCTATCAACTGCTGATCGACGAAGCCCGCGCTGAGCGTGAGCGCCTGGAAGCCGAGTTGCACAGCGGCCGTGACCGCCTGCTGGAACTCAATTCCGGTGGCGGCGAGCAAGGTAAAGCCCTGGTCGAAGCCATCGAGGAACAGGATGACCAGTTCGCCCTCCCTATCTACATGGAGCAGCTGTTCGACGCATTTGGCATCGACAGCGAGGATCACTCGGAAAACGCTCTGGTGCTGCGCCCGAGCGAAAAGATGCTGGATGCCAGCTTCCCGCTGGGCGATGACGAAGCGGTAACCATCACCTACGACCGCGAGCAGGCGCTGGTTCGTGAAGACATGCAATTCCTCACCTGGGAACATCCCATGGTGCAAGGGGGTATGGACCTCGTGTTGTCCGGCTCCATGGGCAACACCGCCGTGGCGCTGATCAAGAACAAGGCCCTCAAGCCGGGCACCGTCCTGCTGGAGTTACTGTTTGTCAGTGAAGTGGTTGCGCCTCGCGCACTGCAGCTGAGTCGCTTCCTGCCGCCGTTGGCGCTGCGTTGCCTGCTCGACGGCAATGGCAACGATCTGGCATCGAAGGTGGCGTTCGACACCCTGAACGATCAGCTGGAAAGCGTACCGCGGGCCAGTGCCAACAAGTTCGTCCAAGCTCAGCGCGACGTACTGGCGACGCAGATTGCTGCCGCCGAAGCCAAGATCGCGCCGCGCCACACCGAGCGCGTCGCCGAGGCGCAGCGCAAGCTCAGAGCAGGTCTGGATGAAGAGCTCGCCCGGCTGGTGGCCTTGCAAGCGGTCAACCCGAGCGTGCGCGACAGCGAGATCGAAGCCTTGCGCCAGCAGCGTGAAGACGGCCTGGCAGCGCTGGACAAGGCTGCACTGCGGTTGGAGGCAATCCGGGTGTTGGTCGCCGGTTGAGTCGGTACCACCGCGCCCTGGTGTCCTGAAGGCGGGTTGAAACCCACCTTCAGGGACTGTGAGCAAGTCGAGGCGTCGGGCGACCTAAGCCTGCTCTTTGCGGGCGATTCGCCAGTACGCACCCACACGGGCCGCCAGCGCTTTAGGCGGCTCGGCATACAGCCGGCTGCCAAGGTGCAATGCGCGCTGCTGCAACTGAGCGCGACGTTGCTCGATACAGCGTTGCAACAGGTCCCGTGTTTCCGGCGCGCCAAACAGGTCGGGCTCGCGCTGCATCAATTGCGTCATCATCGCCAGGTCATGGTCATCACCCAGGGCGTCAGCTACCTGTTTGAGTTGCTCGGCTCGGCTTTCCAGCGCATCCGGCCAGCACGGAGACAGCAGCTGACAGTGGTACCAATGATCCTTCACACGCTTGCGCCACTCGTGGAGCAGCTCGTCCGAGTCTTCCTTCTGAGCCCGAGCGAGATCCCGCACACCATCGGTGTAGGTCCGCCGAAACCCGTCGGCGAGCAACCCGAAGCCCTTGCCGGGCAATTTCCAATGTTTCACGTCCTGAGTCAGCGAGCGCAGTTCGCCAAGCACCTGCGTCACCTCGATATCGAAGCCGGTGTGCGCCTCGCCATCCGGTGCGGCGCGCTGCTGCAACTGCAGACGGATCTGGCGAAATGGATCGCTGACAAACAACGGCTGATCGGTGCGCGCCAGGGCGTCCCAGCTTTCCAGCATGGCTGCGGCATCGCGCGACTCTGCCAGGCGTCGCCCGGCGTCCCGCAGGCGGCGATTGTCGACCTTGAAGCGCGTGCCCAAGGGTTCACGCACGAGCCGCAGCAGCGCGCGCAGCTCCTTGAAACGCTTGCGCGCCTGGTGAACGCCCTCGGCGCGCTCGGCTGGCGCAACGCAAAGCGCCTGGATCGCCTTGTTGATGCGTCCCAGCGCGGCTTTGCGTACCTCTTTGGCAGCGTTGCGCGCAGGGCGTATTCGATAGGCCATTAGCGTTTTCCTCAATGAGACGCTCCGCAGGAGCACCTGTGTTGAGACCCGCGCACCGAGCCGGGCGTTGACCCGGCAATGTGAAGATTTGTGTCAGCGCCGTCGAGATCTCCCGCCTCAACCGTAGCGCTTGCGCGCCTCGATGGCCAACCCGCTACCGATGCTGCCGAAGCGATTGCCCTCCACGTGGCGTGCCCGCGGCAGCAGACCGGCGACGCTCTCGCGCAGCGCCGGAATGGCACTCGAGCCGCCAGTGAAGAACACCGTATCGACCTCATCATGACGCACCCCGGCATCCGCCAGCAGCTGGCCAATACTGCCGCCGATGCGGTCGAGCAATGGCGCGATGGCGCTTTCGAATCCCTGACGGGTCAGCTCGACCCGTAGCGCCGGTTCGATACGTTCGAAATCGATGGCGAAATATTGCTGCTCCGTCAGCTCGATCTTGCTCTGCTCGACTTGCATCGCCAGCCAGTGTCCGGCGCGCTGGTCGATCAGGCGGAACAGACGATCGATACCAGTGGGGTCGACGATGTCGTAGCGCATGCTCTGCAACGCGCGTTGCGACGCGGGTGCGTAAACCGCATTGATGGTGTGCCACGTGGCCAGGTTCAGGTGGGTGCTGGTGGGCATCGGCGCATCGCTTTTCATCCGACTGCCATAGCCGAACAGCGGCATCACGCCGTGCAGGCTGAGCTGCTTGTCGAAATCGGTGCCGCCGATATGCACGCCACCCGTGGCCAGAATGTCCGCCTGACGATCAGCGACAGCCCGCCGCTCCGGCGAGAGCCGCACCAGCGAGAAGTCCGACGTACCGCCACCGATATCGACGATCAACACGCGCTCTTCGCGCTCGATACGCGACTCGTAATCGAAGGCCGCGGCGATCGGTTCGTATTGGAAAGACACATCGCGGAAACCGATCTTGCGCGCCGCTGCGGCCAGGGTGTCCGCCGCTTCTCGATCGGCCTGCGGGTCGTCATCGACAAAAAACACAGGGCGCCCCAGCACGACCTCCTCGAATGGCCGGCCCGCAGCCGTTTCGGCGCGCTGCTTGAGGGTGCCGAGGAACAGGCCGAGGATTTCCTTGAATGGCATGGAACTGCCGAGCACCGTGGTTTCGCTTTTCAGCAACTTGGAGCCGAGCAAGCTCTTGAGCGACCGCATCAGGCGGCCTTCGTAACCCTCCAGATATTCGTTCAGCGCCAGCCGGCCGTAGACAGGACGGCGCTCTTCGAGATTGAAGAACACCACCGAAGGCAAGGTCGGTTGCTCGCCTTCGAGAGCAATCAGCGGATCGACGTCAGGCCGCCACCAGCCAACCGTGGAGTTGGAAGTGCCGAAGTCGATGCCGCAGGCGCGGGCAGGTAAGGCGTTGAGCATGGCGGATTCCACGGCTACGGAAAAAACGGCCGCGCAGTGTAAAGGAGGCTGCCCGTGGATGCAGGTCTATCGTCGACCACTAGGCCGATGGATTTTGCAGACGTAAAAAAATGCCCGGCCATTGCTGGTCCGGGCACAAACCCCATAACGCAACGCCGTGTCAGGCAGGTACTGCTTCCGCTCCGGGCGCATCTGCAGCCATCCCCGCAGTCATGCGCTTGGCATCGGCGCAGAAGGTCCGCGATGCCATGAACAGGAACACCATGGTCAACAGCAGCGAGCCCGGGATCAGGTACATCGCCCCGTGCAATCCTTCGGCTCGGAATGCCTCGGCCATTTCGCTAGCACCGGCGGCAAGCATCGCGGCTTCGGCAAAGTGATCCGAGAGCAGGCCTACCACGACCGTCCCCATGCCGCCGCCGAGCAGGTAAAGGCCGGCGAAGAACAGCGCCATAGCGGTGGCCCGCAGGCGCGGCTCGACCACATCCTGGATCGCGGTATAGACGCAGGTGTAGAAGTTGTACGAGAACAACCAGCCGATGCTGAATACCGCGACGAACACGCCGGCCTCGATACGCCCGGCCAGTAGCGCGTAGCCGGTCGCGATGGTGGCGATCAGCATACTCACAGCGGCGAAAATCAAGCGACCGCGAGCGAAGCGCTGATGAATTCGGTCGGCGACCCAACCGCCCAGCGTCAGCCCGACCAGGCCAGTCAGGCCGACGATGACGCCAGTGGCGACCGAGGCTTCTACCAGGGGCATGCCGTGGTAACGCATCAGCAGCGGCACCATGAACGCGTTGCAGGCATAAGTTGCGAAGTTGAACGCCAGCCCGGCCATCACCAGCCACCAAAAGGTGCGAATCGACAACACCTTGCGCATCGGCTGCTTCACCGGCTCCTGCGAAACCTTGACGGTCTCGGCGGCGCCGCGCGATGGCTCCTTGATCATGAAGATGAACAGCGCCAGCACCAGCCCGGGTACCGCGGCGATGAAGAAGGGTGCACGCCAGCTGCCGAACGCCTCGACCATCGAGCCAATGGTGAAGAACGCCAGTAGCAACCCCAGCGGCAGCCCCAGCATGAAAATACCCATCGCCCGAGAGCGTTTGTGTGCCGGGAACAGATCACCGATCAGCGAGTTGGCTGCCGGCGCATAGCTTGCCTCACCGATGCCGATGCCCATGCGCACCAGCAGGAAGCTCCAGAAGTTCCAGGCCAGCCCATTCACAGCCGTGAGGCCACTCCAGGCGGTGAGCCCCCAGCCCATGATCTTGCGCCGCGAGCCGAGGTCAGCCATGCGCCCCAACGGCAAGCCGGCAATGGCATAGACGATGGTGAATGCGGTGCCGATCAAGCCGAGCTGGAAGTCATTGAGATTCCACTCCAACCGGATCGGCTCGGCGATGATCGCCGGAATGGTGCGATCGAAGAAGTTGAACAGGTTCGCCAGGAACAGCAGAAACAGCACGCGCCAGGCGTTGGATGCTTGGGTGGAAGGCTGCATGACGTCGGTCTCGAATTGTTCTTATATTGCCGGCCGCAGACCAGCCGGGACTCGAGACTGACTCTAGAGTCTGCGCCAGCTCCTGTCTCCGAACATCAACCTCGCTTATGCCGCGCGATGGCTCAACGCTCGCGCCATTCGGCCAGCCAACCAAGGCTGGCTGCAGTGCCCTGATCACCCGGCTTGTATTCGGCGCTCAGCCACTCTTGGTAGCCGACCGCCTGCAAGGCTTGCAACGCTGCGCTGAAGTCCAGCTCACCGCTGCCGGGCGCGCCCCGGCCCGGGCAGTCGGCAAACTGCACGTGACCAATACGACCGGCCAGTTGGGCGATGCAGCTCGGCACATCCAGCTGCTGACGGGCCATATGATAGAAATCCAGCTGCGCCATACAGTTGGGATGATCCACCCGCTCCAGCAGCGCCTTGAGATCTTCCGCTGTATTGATCAGAAAGCCCGGCATATCCAGCGGATTGATCGCTTCGCAGAGCACGCGAATGCCGAGCATCTCGAAGGCCTCGGCAGCCTTCCAAAGGTTGCGTTCGAGGGTCTCCAGCGCCCGCTCACGCTCAACGCCCTCAGCCAGCCGTCCCGGCAATACGTTCACGCTGAGCGGGCGCGCCATCAACGCGTAGGTCAGGGTCTCATGCAACGCGATGTCGAACGCTTCCTGGCGCTCGGGCACGCCGGCCAGGCCAAGTCCACCCTGCGTCAGGTCTCCGGCCGGCAGGTTGATCAACACGAGTGGCAAACCCGCACGCTCCAGCAGTTCCTTCAGGCGGATGGCCGGCAGTTCGTACGGAAACTGGATCTCCACCCCGTCGAAACCAGCCGTTCGGGCAGCAAGGATGCGCTCGGCAAGTGGCAGTTCGTTGAATAGGAGCGAAAGGTTGGCGGCTAACTTCACAAGCTGCCCTCCCGATACATCTGCACCAACGTTGCTGGATCGCGCTCCAGATTGCCCTGGCTGCCATGCAGGCGCATCAGCTGCGCAGCAAGCCCGCTCAGTGGCGTTGCCGAGCCCTGCTCGCGGGAGAGTTTCACCGCAGTATCCAGATCCTTGAGCAGGGTCCGCACATGCCATTTGACCGGCTCGAATTCGCTCGCTGCCATCTGCGGGCCGAGAATCTGCAGCGGCTTGGAGTCGGCGAATCCACCAGCCAACGCAGGCGCCAGTAGGCTGGCATCGACCCCTGCCCGCTCGGCGAGCGCGACCACTTCGGCGATTACCAGCGCATTGCAGGCGACGATCATCTGGTTGCACACCTTGGTCACCTGACCAGCGCCGACATCCCCCATGTGCGTAAGACGCTGGCCCAGATTCATCAGTACGGGCCGCACCCGCTCCACATCCTCGGTGCGACCACCGGCCATGATCACCAGGCTGCCGGCCTCCGCTCCGGCGGTACCACCGGACACCGGAGCATCCACCCAGCGCATGCCGCTGCGAAATTCCAGCTCGGCGGCCATGTCGCGTGTCGCGGTCGGCTCGAGACTGGAGTGATCGACCAGCAGCTTGCCGGCCTTGCCACCTTCGGCGATGCCGCCTTTGCCGAACAACACCTCGCGCACTGCGGCGGTATCGGCCAGACACAACAGCACGATATCCGCCTGCGCACAGAGCTCAGCGGGCGACGCCGCCGCCTGGGCACCCAGCTCGACAAGAGGCTGACACTTCTCGGGCGAGCGATTCCACACCACCACGCGATACCCTGCCGCCAGCAGGCGGCGGCACATCGGCAGCCCCATCAGGCCGATACCGGCGAAGGCTAGAGTTGGCAGATCGGTCATGGGCGGCTCCTCGGTGAACGAAGCTGCGATTCTAGCGCCGGGCTGCGACATACAGCCATGCATAGCGCGGAAGACTCCGGCGCTGTCGCCCGTGCGCAGCCTGGTGTCAGAATGTAATCAGTGATCAACCCAGCAAATTGCCCGATCAACCGGAACGATCCGCCCTAAAGCGCCTCTGAATGAGGCCCCGAGGTTTCACCTCGCGCAAACCCACCGCTCAACGCACTCCCGCTTGGCAAAGCGCGTGCACCAGAACATCGCAGGAAACAAGCAATGGACTTAATTCAGATCATCGTCCTGGCCATCGTGCAGGGGCTTACCGAGTTCTTGCCGGTATCGAGCTCGGCTCATCTGATCCTTTTCCCACACCTGGCTGGGTGGGAAGACCAGGGACTGGCATTCGACGTCGCCGTCCACCTCGGCACCCTGGTCGCGGTGGTGTGGTACTTCCGCCAGGAAGTATTCGGCATGACCCGCGACTGGTTCTCCTCGGTGGCACGCCGTGAGCGCGTGGGTGACAGCCGGCTGGCCTGGGCCGTAATTCTCGGAACCATTCCGGCCGGCATCGCCGGGCTGCTGTTCAAGGACTTCATCGAAGTGCAGATGCGCTCGCCACTGGTGATCGCCTGGGCGACCATCGGCTTCGGTCTGCTGCTGTGGTGGTCGGACGTGGTCGGACGACGAACTGCGCAACCGCGCGATGAGCACAGCCTTACCTGGAAGGACATCCTGTTGATCGGCTGCGCGCAAGCTCTGGCGCTGATTCCCGGCACTTCGCGTTCTGGGGTGACCATGACGGCAGGCTTGCTACTGGGACTGTCTCGTTCCGGCGCCGCGCGCTTCTCCTTTCTACTGTCGATCCCGATCATCGTGCTCGCCAGTGCGCTGAGCACGCTCGATCTCGTAGAAGGTGGCGCATCTGTGGATTGGACAGCGATGGGCTTGGGCGTGGTGCTGTCGGCGGTAAGCGCCTACCTGTGCATCCACATCTTCCTGAAGCTGCTGGAGCGGGTCGGCATGCTGCCGTTCGTGATCTACCGAGTGATCCTCGGCGTGGTGTTGCTTGTGCTGTTCAGCGGCGCCTGAACGAGCCGAGCGGAGTGAGAAAGCTGCCGCGGTCGCGACTCGGTCGCGCCGCGGCTAGTTAGCTCCCGCCGAAGAGGTGAGCTTAGCCCTGAGGCAGATCGATGAGTAACGGGCCTAGTAGCACAGCCGCAATGCGGGCCTCGTTAAACATCTTCTTGGTCAACGGCACACTGATCGATTCCATATCGGCAACAGGTTGCGCTTGAACCCGAGCGACCTCCCTGAACGAATGACCATCCGCCCATACCACGGTCGACCGGCGCCTATCATTACCCTTCACATTCGTTCCTTTCGCTGCACGGGGGGGGGTGGCACATTGCTAATATTCGGCCACTACAGTTCTCTTAGGTCTTGCGCCCGAAAAAAGTTCGTCATGTTTCAGGATATTTCTAAATATATTTTTCCTATGTGTCGACTAGAGCCATCACTCAGCTTTCGCTTGGCGCTTCACGCGCCGCAGGTTCTATAATCCGCGCGCTTTTTCCGCTATTGAACCGGAGAACCCTCAATGCTGAAGCGCTCCCTGGCAGCCGTCGCCGGCCTTGCCCTGTCCCTGTCTATTGTCACCACCCACGCCGCTGAAGTCCTTCGGGTTTCCGCCATTCCCGACGAAGCCCCTACCGAGCTGATCCGCAAGTTCAAGCCGCTGGGCGAGTACCTGGAGCAGCAACTGGGTATGCCGGTGAAGTTCACCCCGGTATCGGATTATGCCGCCGTGGTCGAATCCCTGGCCTCCGACCGCCTCGATCTCGCTTGGCTAGGCGGCTTCACCTTCGTGCAGACTCGCCTGAAGACCGGCGATGCTATCCCGCTTGTACAGCGCGAACAGGATGAGAAGTTCACCAGCAAGTTCATCACCGCTGATCCCGAAGTGAAGTCGCTGGCTGATTTGAAGGGCAAGACCTTCGCCTTCGGCTCCGTGTCGTCGACCTCAGGCAGCTTGATGCCACGTTACTTCATGCTCAAGGATGGCATCGAGCCGGAGAAATTTTTCAAGCGCATCGCCTACTCCGGAGCCCACGACGCAACCGCCGCCTGGGTCGAAGCCGGCAAGGCCGATGCCGGTGTACTCAACGCGTCGGTTTGGGACAAGCTGGTCGCAGCGGGCAAGATCAACACCGATAAGGTTCGCGTTATCTCCACCACACCACCTTATTACGACTACAACTGGACCGTGCGCGGCAACCTCGACCCGGCGCTGGTCGAGAAAATCAAAGCGGCGTTCCTGGCGCTTGATCCGGCAAACCCCGAACACAAGGCCATTCTCGACCTGCAGGCTGCCAGTCGCTTCATCGAGACCAAGCCGGAGAACTACGAAGGCATCGAGGAAGCTGCACGCGCTGCCGGACTGCTGAAGTGACGCCGCGTATTCATCGCACATGAGCACGTTACAAGCGCCGCCAGCGACGGACCGCAATACCGAACGTGGGCCGGCGCTAAAGCTGCACGGCGTGGGCCACACCCACGCCGGCGGACAAAACGCACTGCGCGCGATTGATCTGCAAGTCGCCCAAGGCGAACGTGTCGCCATCATCGGACCGTCCGGGGCCGGCAAAACCACCTTGCTGCGTCTGCTGGCCACGGCGCTCAAGCCCGACCAGGGTGATCTCGAACTGCTCGGCAAGCGTCCCTGGACGCTTGCCGCTGGCGCCCGCCAGCGGATGCGCGCCAACATTGGCCTCATTCATCAGGCGCCGCCACTGCCACCGCGCCAGCGGGTAGTCACCGCGGTGCTGGCCGGGCGACTTGGCCAATGGCCGCTGCTCAAAAGCCTGCTCAGCCTGATCTATCCACTGGACCGCCAGGGCGCCGCCGATGCGCTTGGGCGCCTGGACCTGTCCGACAAGCTGTACATGCGCTGCGACCAGCTTTCCGGCGGCCAGCTGCAGCGCGTCGGAATTGCCCGCGTGCTCTACCAGGCGCCAGACCTCATTCTCGCCGACGAACCCGTCTCGGCCATGGACCCTGTACTCGCCAGCCACACCTTAGGTGTGCTCACCCGCGAGGCCCAACGCCGAAATGCCACGCTGCTGGCAAGCCTGCATGCGGTGGAGCTGGCGCTGGAACACTTCCCGCGGATCGTCGGTGTACGAGACGGCCGCATCCTGTTCGACAGACCTGCCACAGAGGTCGGTCCGGACGAGCTGGCCGCGCTGTATGCGAACCAACAGCTCGAGCATGTTCCCGCCTCCCCCACTGCGCCGGCGCCGCAACTGAACATTCCTCGATGCTGAACCCCGCGCTCGCCCATCGCGACCCTGCCGCTGCGCCGCGTCTGATGCTGGCCCTGCTCGCCGTGGCGCTTCTATGGCCCAGCCTGAAGCTGAGCGAGCTGGATCTGGGCGTACTGTTCGATGGCAGTAATGCCGACACCATGGGTACGTTTGTTTCAGCGTTCTGGCCGCCGGAGCACGGCGGCGAGTTTCTCAGGCTGCTCTGGCAGGCGACGCTGGAAACACTGGCCATCGCCACCGCGGGTATGACCCTGGCCTTGGCCGTCGCCATCCCCTGCGCCCTCCTCGCCACGCGTGCGCTGTCGCTTTCGGCGCTCAGCCGCGGCGGCCGCCCGGCCTGGTGGGCACAGGCACTGCGCTGGCCGGTACGTGGGCTGCTGATCGTACTGCGTAGCATTCCCGAGATCGTCTGGGCATTGCTCTTCGTGCGTGCCGTAGGCCTCGGCCCCACCGCCGGCGTGCTGGCCATCGCCATCACCTACGCCGGTATGCTCGGCAAGGTCTACGCGGAGATCTTCGAATCGGTCGACCCATTGCCCGCCCGCGCACTGCTCGGCGCCGGCGCCTCGCGGATGCAGGCCTTTCTCTACGGCGTACTGCCGCAGGCTACGGGCGAGATGCTGTCGTATACCGTCTACCGCTGGGAGTGCGCGATCCGCGCCTCGGTGGTGATGGGCTTCGTTGGCGCCGGCGGGCTTGGCCAGCAGATGGACCTGTCGATGCGCATGTTTGCCGGCGGCGAAGTTGCCAGCATGCTGCTGACGTTCCTCGCGCTGGTGCTGCTGGCCGACCTGCTCAGCCGTTTGCTGCGCTGGAGGTTCGCATGAGGCTGCTGTCGCGCCTGCTGATCCCAATTGGGCTGGTCGCTGCGGTGGTCGCTGCTTTCACGTTTCTGCAGCTGGAAAGCGCCGCCCTGCTCAGCCGCGACGGCCTCGGGCAAATGGCCGCTTATGCGTCAGGTTTCATGGCTCCCGACCTGTCGCCTGCGCACCTTCAGGCCATCGGTCTCGGGGCACTGGAAACGCTGGCAATGTCGGCCGTCGGCACCGTACTCGCCGCCCTGGCGGGCCTACTGCTGGCGCTGCCAGCGGCTGGCCGCTTCGGGCTGCTGCCACAAGCGGCATCGCGCTTGCTGCTCAATGCTCTGCGGGCAATCCCGGAGCTGGTGTGGGCGGCGCTGATGGTGCTGGCAGCGGGCCTCGGGCCGAACGCCGGCACCCTGGCCTTGGCCCTGCATACAGCCGGCGTGCTTGGTCGCCTGTTCGCCGAGGCGCTGGAAAACACCCCGGCACAACCCGGTGATGCCCTGCGACTGGCCGGAAGCGGACGCATCGAAGCCTTCTGCTACGGCACGCTGCCCTCGCTCTGGCCGCAACTGGTGGCGTACACGCTGTACCGTTGGGAGAACAACATCCGCATGGCCAGCGTGCTCGGCTTTGTCGGGGCCGGCGGCCTCGGTCAGATGCTCTACATGAGTTTGAGCCTGTTTCAGGAAGCCCAGGCCTCGACGGTAATCCTGGCGATGCTGCTGATGGTATTGGCGGTGGACAGCCTGAGTGCCTGGGCACGGCAACGCTGGGTGCGAAGCTGATCCCAGGCAATCCTTGGACGTCGCGCTCCTTTTCAGTGCACGACAGCTTGCCGACCGCGCTCCTGCACCAAAACCCAGGGGGCGACTACTACGGCCCATAGGTCCGGATCGCGCTCCAACCAATCCTGTGCCTGCTCGGCACTCATCTTTGACAACTGCCCCCCATCCATCCAGATCGCGACCCTGCTCCGATCATCCTCGGCGACGGCTAGCGCGACCTCCACCAGATCGGCATCGCCAGATACCTGCAGCAGCGCACCGCGAGCAAAGAACGGCTGCAATTCTTCCCAGGTAATCGCTGCAGTTTCGCCCAGCAGCTTGGCATAAAGAGTGCTTGCGTCGTCAGCCATGGGACTCACCAGAAACGAAAAGGGCGCAATGATACCCGCGCCCCGATTCCCATCAAACGGTTGAATCTGCCGGCTGTGCAAACGCAGGAGACACTTCTACACTGTGCCGGTACAGTTGCCGGAGCGTTTCGGGATGTTCGCCTCTTAACGGCACTCCGGTCCGCATGATTCAAACAATAACGAGCAAGTGGAGCACTTATGAAGACCAAGCAGCGTCTTTCGAAAATTTTCCTGGCAATGGCACTGACCGGCGCAGCCAGCTACACCCTGGCCGCCGAGACCATCCGCATTGGATTGGCAGGGCCGGTAACAGGGCCGGTGGCGCAGTACGGGGACATGCAGTTCATCGGGGCCGAAATGGCCATCGAGCAGATCAACAAGGCCGGCGGGGTGAACGGCGCTCAACTGAAGGGTGTTCGCTATGACGACGCCTGCGATCCGAAACAGGCCGTGGCGGTGGCCAACAAGATCGTCAACGACAACGTCAAGTTCGTAGTCGGCCACCTCTGCTCCAGCTCCACTCAGCCGGCGTCCGACATCTACGAGGACGAAGGCATCCTGATGATTACCGCGGCTTCCACCAGTCCGGACATCACCTCCCGCGGCTATGAGCTGATCTTCCGCACCATCGGTCTGGACAGTCTGCAGGGCCCTACCGCCGGCAACTTCATCGCCGACCACGTCAAACCGAAGAACGTCGCAGTCATCCACGACAAGCAGCAGTACGGGGAAGGCATTGCCACTGCGGTCAAGCAGACCCTGGAAGGCAAGAACGTCAAGGTCGGCCTGTTCGAAGGCATCAATGCCGGCGACAAGGACTTTTCCTCGCTGATCGCCAAGCTCAAGCGTGAAGGCGTCGACTTCATCTATTACGGCGGCTATCACCCGGAACTGGGTCTGCTGCTGCGTCAGTCCAAAGAAAAAGGCTTGAACGTACGCTTCATGGGTCCGGAAGGCGTCGGCAACTCGGAAATCTCCGCCATCGCCGGTCCAGCTTCCGAAGGCATGCTCGTGACACTGCCGAAGTCGTTCGATCAGGATCCGCGCAACAAGGAGCTTGTGGACGGCTTCAAAGCCAAGAAGCAGGACCCGACCGGCCCGTTCGTATTCCCGGCCTACGCCGCGGTACAGGTCATCGCCGAAGGCATCGAAAAAGCCGGCAGCACCGACACCGACAAGGTAGCCGAGGCGCTGCGCAGCAATACCTTCGACACCCCGACCGGCATGCTTGCATTCGACGAAAAAGGCGATCTGAAAGACTTCAATTTCGTCGTCTACGAATGGCACCAGGACGGCACCAAGACCGAAGCCAAGTAATTTCCATCAGCCTCGCAAAGCCCACACTCGCTTGTGGGCTTTGTTTTAGCAGGCGGCCCTGCCACAAGCATCGGGCCGCCTTGCCATACCTGTAATCTGACGAGCGGCCTGAACAGCAGACCCGCCTCGAACCGGAGCCCTGCGTGATCCGCAAGGCGTCGTACCGCAGTGGCGCCGCGCCAAGCGTGCGGTGTGTTCGACGTGGGCAGCGCACCAGACCGCAAGCAAGCACGGGGACTTCGGGAGCGCAGTGATGCCTGACCTTTACCACTACTTACAACAGCTGATCAACGGGCTGACCGTTGGCAGCACCTACGCGCTGATCGCCATCGGTTACACGATGGTTTACGGCATCATCGGGATGATCAACTTCGCCCATGGCGAGGTGTACATGATCGGCTCGTATGTAACCTTCATCGCGATTGTCGGCCTGTCCATGATGGGCCTGGACGCACTACCGATCTTGATGATCGGCGCGTTCGCCGCAGCCATGATCGTCACCAGCGCCTACGGCTACAGCATCGAACGGGTCGCCTACCGCCCGCTTCGCGGCAGCAATCGGTTGATACCGCTGATCTCGGCAATCGGCATGTCGATCTTTCTGCAGAACGTCGTACTGCTGGCGCAGGACTCCAAGGACAAGGCCATCCCCAACCTGATGCCGGGCAATCTGGTCATCGGCGAAAGCGCCATGAATGGCGTGGTGATCTCGTACATGCAGATCCTGATCTTCGTGGTCACCTTCGTCGCGATGTACGGCCTGACGATGTTCATCTCCCGGTCACGCCTCGGTCGCGCCTGCCGCGCCTGCGCCGAAGACTTGAAGATGGCCAACCTGCTGGGCATCAACACCAACAGCATCATCGCCCTGACCTTCGTCATCGGCGCAGCGCTGGCGGCCATCGCGGCCGTGCTGATCAGCATGCAGTACGGCGTAATCAACCCGCACATCGGCTTCCTCGCCGGGATCAAGGCATTCACCGCGGCGGTGCTCGGCGGTATCGGCAGCATCCCGGGCGCTATGCTCGGCGGTCTGGTACTCGGTGTGGCCGAAGCCTTCGGCGCTGATATCTTCGGCGATCAGTACAAGGACGTCGTGGCGTTCAGCCTGCTGATTCTAGTGCTGCTGTTCCGCCCCACCGGCATCCTCGGCCGACCAGAGGTGGAAAAGGTATGAGCGGCAATCTCCGTTTAGCTTTCTTCAGCGCCCTACTGGTCTTCGCCGTGGCGGTTCCAGTATTCGGCTTGAAGCTCACCACCGTCGGCATCCGCGTCGAAGTACATGGCGCCGACCTCAGTACTTTCTGGATCATCGCCGCCTGCGCCGTGGCCATGTTCGTCTGGCAGCTGTTCCGCACGCATCTGGCCGCTGGCTGGGCCGCGAGCCCGAACCTGCCAAGCGTACCTGCCGGTGCCGGCAACTTCCTCACCCTGCCCTCGACGCAACGCTGGATCATCCTGGCTCTGGTGCTGGTCGCGCTGGTGTGGCCGTTCTACGGATCACGCGGCGCGGTGGATATCGCTACGCTGATCCTGATCTACGTGATGCTCGGCCTCGGCCTGAACATCGTGGTGGGGCTGGCAGGCCTGTTGGACCTGGGTTATGTCGGTTTCTACGCCGTGGGCGCTTACACTTATGCGCTGCTCTCGCATTACTACGGTGTAGGGTTCTGGACCGCCTTGCCCATCGCCGGTGCGATGGCTGCGTTGTTCGGCTTCCTGCTGGGTTTCCCGGTGTTGCGTCTGCGCGGTGACTACCTGGCCATCGTGACTCTCGGCTTTGGCGAGATCATTCGCATCCTGCTGCGCAACATGACCAGCGTCACAGGCGGCCCCAACGGTATCAGCGGCATCGACAAGCCAACCCTGTTCGGCCTGTCCTTCGACCGCCGTGCCGCCGAAGGCATGCAGACGTTCCACGAGTACTTCGGAGTAGCGTACAACTCCGTGAACAAGGTGATCTTCCTCTACCTGATCGCCCTGCTTCTGGTGCTGCTGACTCTATTCGTGATCAACCGCCTGCTGCGCATGCCGATCGGCCGCGCCTGGGAAGCCCTGCGCGAGGACGAGATCGCCTGCCGCGCGCTGGGCATGAACCCCACCGTCATCAAGCTCTCGGCCTTCACCCTTGGCGCAACCTTCGCCGGTTTCGCCGGCAGCTTCTTCGCCGCGCGCCAGGGCCTGGTTTCACCGGAGTCGTTTACCTTCATCGAGTCGGCGATCATTCTCGCCATCGTGGTGCTGGGCGGCATGGGCTCACAGCTCGGGGTGATCCTCGCGGCGATTGTGATGATCCTGCTACCCGAGCTGATGCGCGAGTTCAGCGAATACCGCATGTTGATGTTCGGCGCCCTGATGGTGCTGATGATGATTTGGCGTCCACAAGGCCTGCTGCCGATGCAGCGCCCGCACTTGGAGTTGAAGCAATGAGCCGCCCGATTCTAGAAGTACGCGGCCTGATGATGCGCTTCGGCGGCCTGCTGGCAGTCAACGACGTAGGGCTTACGGTACACGACAAGCAAGTGGTCTCGATGATCGGCCCCAACGGCGCTGGTAAAACCACGGTATTCAACTGCCTGACCGGCTTTTATCAGCCGACTGCTGGGGAAATCCTCCTCGACGGTACGCCGATTCAAGGCTTGCCCGGCCACAAGATCGCCCGCCAGGGCGTGGTGCGTACCTTCCAGAACGTCCGTTTGTTCAAGGACATGACGGCGGTGGAAAACCTGCTGGTCGCTCAGCACCGTCATCTGAACACCAACTTCCTTGCCGGCTTGCTGAAGACGCCTGCGTTTCGCAAGAGTGAACGCGCAGCGATGGACTTCGCCGCACACTGGCTGGAGCAGGTCAACCTGACCGACGTTGCCAATCGCCCGGCCGGCACCCTCGCCTACGGTCAGCAGCGCCGGCTTGAGATCGCTCGATGCATGATGACTCGCCCACGCATCCTCATGCTCGACGAACCGGCAGCCGGCCTCAACCCTAAGGAAACCGAGGACCTCAAGGCACTGATCGCCATGCTGCGTGACGAGCACGGCGTTACCGTGTTGCTGATCGAGCATGACATGAAGCTGGTCATGAGCATTTCCGACTACATCTACGTGATCAACCAGGGCACTCCGCTGGCCGATGGTTCGCCTGAAGACGTGCGCAACAATCCGGACGTGATCAAAGCTTATCTGGGGGAGGCGTGAGCATGCTGACTTTCGAAAACGTCTCAACCTTCTACGGCAAGATCCAGGCGCTGCACGGCATCAACGTGCAAGTGGAACAAGGCGAGATCGTCACCCTGATCGGCGCCAACGGCGCCGGCAAGTCGACCCTGCTGATGACCCTCTGCGGCTCGCCGCAGGCGGCCAGTGGCAGCATCCGCTTCCAGGGCGAGGAGCTGGTTGGCCAGCAGACCTGCGACATCATGCGCAAGGCCATCGCCGTGGTGCCCGAGGGACGGCGGATCTTCGCTCGTCTGACGGTTGAAGAGAACCTCTCCATGGGCGGCTTTTTCACCGGCAAGACGGACTTCCAGGAGCAGCTGGACAAGGTGCTCGGCCTGTTCCCGCGACTCAAGGAACGCTATCAGCAGCGCGGCGGCACCATGTCCGGCGGTGAACAGCAGATGCTCGCCATTGCGCGCGCACTGATGAGCAAGCCCAAGCTGTTGCTGCTCGACGAGCCATCGCTTGGCCTGGCGCCAATCATCATCCAGCAGATCTTCGAGATCATCGAACAGCTGCGCGAGGATGGCGTGACGGTGTTCCTGGTCGAGCAGAACGCCAACCAGGCCCTCAAGTTGGCCGACCGCGGTTACGTGCTGGAAAACGGTCACATCGTCATGCAGGGCAGCGGTCACGACCTGCTGACCGATCCAAAGGTACGTGACGCCTACCTGGGCGGATGACACCTCTGCCACGCGCTACAAACAAGCCCTGCCATCCGGCGGGGCTTGTTCGTTTTATGCGTATCCATCGCACGGCCGAACCCAGGCGCTGCGCGCACAGTCGAAGAACCGCTATCCTACTTCGCCCCCCTTCGCCACATAACGACCATCAAGGAGATCTCAAGATGCGCCACTGCCTGTTCGGCCTGCTCATGGCTGCCAGCGTCACTGCGAATGCCGAGATTCAGACGCAGGAAATTCCCTACACCGCTGCCGATGGCACCGAGATGATCGGCTACTACGCCTATGACGACGCCATAGAAGGCAAGCGACCCGGCATCGTCGTGGTTCACGAATGGTGGGGGCTGAACGACTACGCCAAGCAGCGCGCTCGCGACCTCGCCGAACTAGGCTACAGCGCCCTGGCCATCGACATGTACGGTGAAGGCAAGAACACCGAGCATCCGAAGGACGCCATGAGCTTCATGCAGGCGGCGCTGAAGGACGCCGATGCCGCCAAAGGACGCTTCAATGCCGGCCTCGACCTGCTCAAGGAACAGGCCCGGACCGATACCGCCAAACTCGGCGCCGTCGGCTACTGCTTTGGCGGTAAGGTGGTACTGGACATGGCCCGCCAAGGCGTTCCGCTGGATGGTGTGGTCAGCTTCCACGGCGCGCTTGCTACCGAGACCCGCGCCGCGCCAGGCAGCGTCAAGGCGCGCGTGCTGGTCGAGCATGGAAGCGAAGACAGCATGATCAGCACCGACGACATCGCCGCGCTGAACGTCGAGATGGTCAAGGCCGGCGCCGACTACCAGTTCGTCAGCCTGCCCGGTGCCAAGCATGGCTTCACCAATCCGGGCGCCGACGCCCATAAAGAGCACGGTCTCGACGTGGCCTATCAGAAAGCCGCGGATGAGCGTTCCTGGCGCGATATGCAGCGCTTCTTCGAGGAGACATTCGGCACACCAGCAGCCGCCAGGGCGCAGTAAGAACACAGTCTTCTCGGAGGTGATTCGTCCTGGCGGCACGCCTGCCGCCAGGACGCGTGCTAGCATTGCGCGCATAACTCACCGTCGATCACGAGTCATGGCCGAACACGATTACCGCTATACCCTGCTCAACCCCGCCCACACCCTCACCGAATGCCGCGCGCTGGTGCCTGGCCGCTATCAGGTTACCGGTAATGGCGGCTCCATTCGCAGCGGCGACGTATTGATCGTCACCCTCAAGGGCAGCCGCGATCTATCACAGCGACTGACCGTCGATAAGGTCCGCTACCTGATCAATCCACCCGGGCAATGGATGGCAGTTGCCAACGGGCCTGTATTCCACGAGCTTGAGATCCTCAACTGGCAGGTTGCCTGCGATAGCTGTGGAAAAGAGCTGGACTTCGAGTTCGCCGTCGACGCCAAGCTCGGCGAGGCCGCCCGCAAGCCTGCCGCGCAGGCGCGCATCACCGAACTGGGCTGGTCCGACCAGAACGACCAACACCGCTGCCCCAGCTGCCAGAAGGAGCAACAGGCATGACTTCACGAATCCTGCCACTCATCGCCGCCCTCGGACTCACAGGCTGTGCCACCGAGCAACTCGAGCTGCAGCGCGACGTCACCTATATCGCCGAGTGGATCGGCGACGAGCCGGTGATCGGCCGCACCGCCGTATCGCTCACTCTCAGCGAAGGGCGCGCCTACGGCAATGCCGGTTGCAATCACTGGTTCGGCAGCTACGAGCAGAACGGACAGCAGCTCCGCTTCAGCAACCTGGGCAGTACACGCAAGCTGTGCGCTGAGGAGATCATGGAGCAGGAGCATGCCTTCCTCGATCTGCTCAACCGAGTCGAGCGCTGGGACGTTTCCAACATCGATCAGCTGCGCCTCTGGCCAGCCGAAGGCACACCGCTACGCCTCTGGCCCGAGCAGGACTAACCGCTCCATATCTGCGCATGCAACATGGCATGCGCACTGCCATAAGGCGTTTGGTGGCCGGACTATTCCCCCACTGCTCCTCCAGCGTTGGCCAAATGGGTATTCGAATCAGCAGCCGCAGACTGATATCCAAGGCGCTGCGCTGATTTCCAATAACCTTAGGCTCACCTGCACCAGTTATTCACGAAACTGGCACATCCAGTGCATAGACTGAATCAACCAGTTTCGGGGACCCTGGTACAGGCAGGCCAGGGATTCCCCTCTTTTATCGCAACACCCGAAGCCGCTCCACGAGAGCGGCTTCATGCTTTCCGAGGAAAGCAAACAGCGACAGTCGTCAAAACAGGCTCAACTGCTCGAAGCCACCACGCAGATCGACCAGCCGCACACCGACCCCGATCAGCCGAACCGGGCGGGCGCCGCGAGAGAAGGCAATGGCAAGCAAGTCCGCGTAATCGTCCAATTCGAGACCGGCTCCAGCCTGCTCCATAGTGGTCTGGGTAAAATCGTGAAACTTGAGCTTCACGAACGGTTTTCCGGGCCGATAGCCGCTGTCCAGCCGGGCCATACGGGTAGTGAGCTGTTGCAACAGCTCCGGCAGACGTTCGAGACAGGCCGCCAGATCAGGCAGATCCCGATCGTATGTCTGCTCGACGCTTACCGACTGACGCCGACTTTCCACCTGCACGGGGCGCTCATCAATACCTCGCGCAAGCCCCCAAAGCCGCTCGCCAAACGCACCGAACTCGCGGACCAGCTCCAGCCTACCCCACTCGCGCAGATCGCTGCAGGTGCGAATCCCCAGCCGCGCCAGCTTCTCGGCCGTGACACGGCCGACACCATGCAGCCGATTGACCTCCAGGTCCTTTACGAACTCATCCACCTGCGCCGGCGTGATGACGAACAGCCCGTCCGGCTTGTTCCACTCACTGGCGATCTTGGCGAGAAACTTGTTTGGCGCCACGCCGGCCGACACGGTGATACGCAGCTGCTGCCAGACTCGCCGACGGACGTCCTCGGCAATGCGCGTAGCGCTGCCAGAGAAATGCTCGCAGGCAGACACATCGAGATAAGCCTCGTCCAGCGACAATGGCTCGATCTGTTCGGTATAGGTTCTGAAGATGTTTTGGATCTCACGCGATGCCTCGCGGTAGGCATCCATCCGCGGGCGCAGAATCAGCAGATCCGGGCATAATTTCAGCGCGTGCCCCGAAGCCATGGCCGAGCGCACACCATAGGCTCGCGCCTCGTAATTACAGGTGGCGATGACGCCACGACGATCTGCAGCGCCGCCGACCGCAATCGGCCGCCGTGCCAGGCTTGGATCGTCTCGCATCTCAATCGCAGCGTAAAAACAATCGCAATCGATATGGATGATTTTGCGCAAAGCGGACTGACTCACGAAAACGGGGCACCGGGAGGGAATGAACGAATCTTCAGCGCGACAGGTCGGTTATTGAGATGGTAAGTCCTTTACCGCCCCGATAGTCGGAGGTTCAGATGAAAATCTTGTACGCAGGCGCGATCGTTGTCAGCGGGCTTTTTTCCGCAGCCGTGATGGCTGATCAGGACATGATGAACACCCAGCCGCAAGGCACCAATATTCAGCAAGAAAAACACGGCGATGATCAGGTTCGCGACAACAAGGATGGGGTCGATCTGAACTGACCCTGATTTTACGGACACCTCGAATGTGACTATACCGTCAGAGAGGAAGGTGTCCCATGACCGACAAACGTAGGTATCAACGCTACAGCCCAGAGTTCAAGCGAGAGGCTGTACG
>NZ_PPXG01000004.1 GCF_002909485.1 Stutzerimonas stutzeri | reverse complement strand
CATTGAGGTTTTTTACAACCGGCAGCGACGGCATTCATACCTGGCGTACATGACGCCGTTTGAGTATGAGCGCCTACACGCTGTCTCTTAGGCCGGTGTCCGTGAAACCGGGGCTAGTTCAATCCGACCCAATGGTGGAAGAGCGTCGATCAGGACGACCTATCTGCTATCAAACAACGTCTGCAATTGGCAGCGCAGAATGAAGAACTGCTCGAACACTGGCTGGAATACCGCCGCCTGCGCAAGAGGCTTGCTGACCTTGGCTTCGAGGCGGTGATTATCGCCGTCGAGAACCAAGCACTTTCAGCGGAAAGAACCAAAGATGCATGCCTATTGGGCCTTATGGATCTTTGGGCCAAGCAGGTACTCGAAGGCAACCCGGCGCTGGGGCAGTTCTCTGGCAAGGATCAGGAAGCGGTCCGTTCTCGTTTTGCTGAGATAGACGGCCAGCTCACCAAGCTTCAACGCGAGCAGCTAGCTGCAAAGATTGACCAACATAAGGTCCCCGAGGGCAATAACTCTGGCAAAGTTAAGGACCGTACCCAGCTCGCTCTGCTAAAACATGAGTCCGGCAAGAAAACACGACATGAGTCTATACGTTCACTCATGCTGCGTGCGTCCGAAGCGCTGCAGGGCCTGAAACCCTGTTTTATGATGTCGCCCATGGCCGTCGCGCAGTACTTACCAGCTAGCAAGGTCCACTTCGATATTGTCGTCATGGATGAAGCTTCACAAATGCGGCCGGAAGAAGCTTTGGGTGCTATCTCCCGAGGCAGCCAACTAGTAGTCGTTGGCGACCCCAAACAGCTGCCCCCGACTAGCTTCTTCTCCCGCCAGGGTGGCGACGATGACGAAGACAGCGAAGAGATCTCCCTCGCGCAGGATTCAGAAAGTATTCTCGAAGCGGCGATGCCGCTGTTTAAGTTGCGCCGTCTGCGTTGGCATTACCGGTCGCGCCACGAAAGCCTGATCGCCTTCTCTAACCGAGCCTTCTACGACAGTAATCTGGTGGTCTACCCTTCGCCTCACCGCGAATCGAATGAGTTTGGCGTGAAGTTTGTGCGGGTGACCCGCGGACGTTTCGTCGAGCAACGTAATATCGAAGAAGCCGAGATTGTCGCCAAGGCCATCGAACACCACTTGCTAAACCGGCCTGAAGAGTCGCTCGGCGTTGTCGCCATGAACGTGAAGCAAGCTGAACAGATCGATCGCGCACTGGAGCAGCTTGCCAAGCAGAACCTAGCTCTCCAGGAGGCACTCAGCCGTAACGAAGCGGTCGACGAGCCGCTTTTCATCAAGAACTTGGAAAACGTTCAGGGGGATGAACGCGACGTCATCTACATTTCAACCACCTATGGCCCGATGGAAATTGGCGGAAAAGTCCCGCAACGCTTTGGTCCAATAAACGGTGCAGATGGCTGGCGCCGCCTGAACGTGTTGTTCACCCGCTCCAAGAAACGCATGCAGGTATTTGCGTCGTTCACCGCAAGCGACCTTATCGCCACCGGAACATCCAGCCGGGGTGTGCTCGCGCTACGCGACTTTTTGCAGTTCGCGGAATCGGGGCATATGCCACACACTCGAGAAACAGGGAGGGCCTCGGACAGTGATTTTGAGGTCGCCGTCATCGAGGCATTGGAGCGCAAAGGCTATCAGTGCGAGCCGCAGGTCGGCGTTGCCGGCTTCTTCATTGATCTGGCTGTGCGCGATCCGGGCCAACCAGGTCGGTATCTCATGGGCATTGAATGCGACGGTGCGGCATACCATTCGGCCAAGTCGGCCCGTGATCGTGATCGTCTGCGCCAAAGCGTACTTGAACAGCTCGGTTGGCGAATCCGCCGGATCTGGTCGGTGGACTGGTTCCGTAACGCAACGCTGCAGCTGGAGCCTATTCTTCAGGAACTTGCGGCGCTACGCACCGAACCATCCATGGAGATGGAGCCAGAACAGCCCGAAGAAGAGCTCATCCAGCAGGTCGCCGAGGAACAAAGCCAACACGCCGAGCGAATTTCTCAGGAGGGCAGCACGGACTTACGCGAGAAACTGATGTATCTCGACCAGCAGATCATTCGCCCTGCCCTACCCGACACGCCGGAAAATCGCCGCCTGCTGCGACCTGCCATGCTCGAAGCTTTGCTGGAATTCATGCCGGTTGACCGCAGCGAGTTCCAACAACGATTGCCTGGCTACCTTCGTGAAGGTACCGAGCCTGCCGAAGGGCGCTTTATCGACGATGTACTAACGCTGATCGGTGAACACGCTTAGGCATCCATGAGCTGTCACGTGGACGTGAATGAATCACGTCCAGGTCTAATTGAAGCGATCCATGTGGGGCTGGGCGCAAGCAGTCCGTTACTTGAGGGAAAGTGCTACCACCTGAACTTAACGGTTCCTGGGGTGCTACTGCCTGGGTGCCATAGGATCATTTGAGGGCAGCAGGAAGGATTCTGTATCCCTACATGTATCCCTGAATTATTTTTACTCGTACATTTCCTTTCAGATCATAAGCTTACATCTTCAAATCAAACGACCCCGGCCCACCAATTAGAAGCACTTAAACCCCTGATTTTCCTAGAGAATTTCAGGGGTTTTTGCTTTCTGGAGTAGCGGGTGTCGAAGAAGTGTCGCAGCTTAGGCGGCAATTCCAACCTTTGAGCACGGCGGCAGATGTTCGCAAGGAAGACCAGGGACGAAAGGATGCGCACCAATTACGTTTTGATCGATTACGAGAATGTCCAAGCGTCGTCCCTGGCCCTGCTCAGCGAACCGCACTTCTGCCTGAGGGTTTTTTTAGGCCCAAATAACACCAGGCTTCCTACAGAGCTGGCGGTATCGGTACATCGACTAGGTCAGCGAGCGGACTACATCCAGCTCGACACCCCTGGCGCTAATGCATTGGACTTTCATATTGCCTATTACCTCGGGCAGTTGGCTAATGCGGACCCTACCGGGTTCTACCACATCATCTCCCGGGATAAAGGCTTCGACCCGCTTCTGAAGCACCTAAAGGGCAAGGGAATCTTCGCGTTACGCTCAGAATCGATTGAGGAGATGCCCTGCTTCAAGACTCCCGGTGAGGCAACCCCTAAGCCGGTCAGTCCGCCCCCCAAGCCAAAGCTTCAAGCTACTCCAAAAGCTCCTGCGCCAGCGGCTGAAGATCCTGTGGTCAAAGCCGTAGTAGCCGATCTAATTGGGCGAAAGACATCTAAGCCAAAGACGACCAAGACACTACTTAACACCATCCATTCTAAGGTCGGTAAATCAACCCCAATCAAAGAGATTGAGCAAATCTACGCAACACTGCGCAAAAGAGGATATGTGAAGGAGAACGGGAAAAACGTCTCCTACTCACTCCCCAAAGCTACGCAAGGGGCCTAGCTTCACTGCGTCTAAAAGATGATCCGGCGCCAGATGTGCGTACCGCATCGTCATGGCCAAGCTCGAATGACCCAGGATCCTCTGCAAGGTGAGGATGTTGCCACCGTTCTGGATGAAGTGACTGGCGAAGGTGTGCCGCAGCGCATGAGCGGCCTGCCCTTTCGGTAGCCTGATCGTGGTTCTTGCCAGCGCACGCCGGAACGAGGTTATCGCCGGGGTGAAATGCCCGTGGCGCTTCCAGTGCTGGGCGATCTTCTTCTCCAGCTCCGGCGAGATCGGGACCGACCGCACCTTGCCGCTCTTGGTCCTGCTGAACGTGATGACGCCGTTTCGGATAGATCCTGGCTGCAGCTTCTCGGCCTCGGACCATCGTGCCCCGGTTGCCAGACAGATCATCGCGACCAGCTCGACATGCGGGTTATCGCAGCCGTCGCGGATCGACTCCAGCAGCTCGGCGATCTGTTCGTTCGTCAGCCATGAAAGCTCACGCTCCTGGATCTTCAACGGTTTCACCAGAGCAAGCGGATTCTCGTACTTGATGACGGCGAGGCCACGAAGCTCGTTGCAGACCGAGCGCAGATACCCCAGCTCATTGTTGAGCGTTTTCGGCGAGGCACCTGCTTCCATCCGCACCCGGCGATCATGCGCTTAGGCTTGCGGGTCGATCCGTGAGGCGATGGGATCTCGCAGCCGCTTGGCCAAGGCATCGAGCTTCTTGCGACGCCGTAAACCATCCCGCAGCGAGTGGCCGTGCAGGTCATACCAAGATTCGATAAGCGCACTCAGTCGCCACGTATCTGCCGTACTGGGCGACCACTCCCGGTTCTCTATCACCTTCGACCGACACGTCGCCTCGAACCGCTGGGCTTCGCCCTTGGTCTTGAACGTCTTGCGGAAGCGCTTGCCCTTGATCGGTTCTACATCGACTTTCCAGCGCCCGCTAGGCAGTTGCTCAATTGCCATGACCATCACCGCCTTGGCCGGGAGCAGCTACGTCAGCTTGTTTGTGTTTTTGGCAAACCAACGCTGCGGGTGGACGACGAGAAGGAAAAGCTCGACCGCGCACAGATCAAGGAGCAGGGCACTAGCATTGAGCGGGCGACAACAAACAGTCTTCCTCAAATAGTGGCTGGCGAAAACTAAATCTATTTGGGTATATCCTGTAGCCATGCAGGCAAATCACTCATACCGTGCAGTACACGCCAAACCTCAATGTGGTTCGGACGCTCCACGTAGAACACCACGTAGGGATAGCGCTTGAGCGGCCAGGATCGTAGGCCGGGAAGATCCAGCTCATGTGCGTAGCGGTTGGAGCCTGATTCGGGATGGCGACCGAGCTGTTTATAAGCGTGCTCCAGCGCATCAATCAGGCCCAGCGCCGCCTTATCGGCCTCTTGCTCCAAGTAGTAGGCAATCGCTCGATCAACGTCATCGCGCGCTAGCGCTCTTGGAATGACTGGCTTTTGCTTCATCCGCGAGCATTCCGAACCCGATCACGCAGGGATTCGAAGTAGTCTGCATCAACGGGAGCAGTCGGAGTTGAGGCGGCACCCGCCAGTAGCAAACCCCGAAGGTGCTGGCGGTCCTGGTCTTTGCGGATCAATTCGCGGACGTATTCACTACTGGTGCCGTAGCCACGCTGATTGACTTGCTCATCCACGAAGCTCTTCAGCGTCTCGGGAAGGGAAATGTTCATGGTACTCATGCGGGCAGCCCCGTTTGGCAAAAAATGGCAAGAGCACTTTAGCGTGTTGCTAAACGCGGTGTCGATGAAGCATCGAAAGCACTGTGCCGAATTGCCCCGATACGAGCAGGCGGATCAGCCGAAAACCGCTTAACGACACGCTTTGCGCCGAAACGGCACACTAAGCAATGAGTTCAATCCTCCCGACTCCACCAAACGCAAAAGCCCCGAGAATCTTGAGATTCTCGGGGCTTTTTTCTTTGCGGTGTCGAAAGAATAGAGTAGCAATGACTAAGGATACCCAAGAGGAACTCGACGAAAAGATCTATCAAAATCTCGGATTGTTGGTCGTGCCATTCTCCGGGACCCTGCATGCTCTAGAACCCTCGACTGTTCGCCTGATCAAGACGAGTGGTGATGGTGGTCCCGAGCCTTTCCTGGATCCGTGAGATCAACCCTGATTGAAGCTGCGATCGCTGAAAGAATCGCATCCCCCATAATCGCATCGTTCTTTTCGGAATGAGATTCTCGCCGGGATGAAATGCCCGTGGCGCTGAGTGCTGGGTGATTTCTTTTTCAGCTCCGACGAGATCGAGAAAGACCGAGTATTACCACTCTTAGTCCTGCTGAATGTGATGACGGCATTTCGGTAGATCCCGGCTGCAATTACTCAGCGTCGGGCCAAGTCGGCCAGACAGATCATTGCGACTTCGAAGTGCGGCTTATCGCAGCCACTGCGGATCGACTCCAGCACTCGGCCATCTACTTTTGCCAGCCACGAAAGCTCAGCCTGCTGGACCCTCGGCGGCTTGAGCAGCGCCGATGGGTGTTCCTGCCTGATGCCGAAAGCGCCCTCTCAACCAGCACTCACCAACGGTAACGTCACCACGAATTCGCTGCCCTTCCCACTGCCCTCGCTCATGCCGACGACCTTTCCGCCGTGCGCTTCGACCAGCTCGCGAACGACCGTCAAGCCAATGCCCAGGCCAGAGCCGTTGAAGCCTATGGCGTGCTCATCCTGGACGTAAGGATCAAAAATGAACGGGAGCACCTCGGCGGAAATACCGATTCCGTTGTCTGAGACGCGTATTTTCAAGACGTCGGCCTGCGCCGTAACGGACAGTTTGATCCGGCCTTCGGCAGGCGTGTACTTGGCTGCATTGGTCAGCAAGTTGCTGAGTATTTGCGTAAGCCGGGCAGGGTCACCGTTCACTATCAAGGCGCCATCGGGAAGGTGAGCTTCGAAGTGTTGCTTTTTCGCCATCATCAGTGGGCTGCACGCACCGATGGCATTGTTCAGGATCTCAATCATGTAGACGTGCTGACACTCGACTCGCAACTTGCCAGTGCTGACACGGGAAACGTCGAGTAGATCGTCGACCAGTTTTGAAATATGCCGCACCTGGCCCTCGATCAACTCGCGCATGCGCGGTAGCTGGTCGCTCGGCAGCCGAACCATACGCTCGGCAATCATGCTGATGGGCGTTAGTGGGTTGCGCAACTCGTGGGCCACCATTGCGAGGATGTTTTTCTGCTGACTCAGTGCGCGCTCTGCGGTGGCGTGCAGGTCTTGCGCGCTGAGTGCAGCGAGGACCAGTTGCGCGTTCGCTTCACGAAGCTCCTGGTACAAACACTGGTCCTCCAGGCGCGGGAGGGTTGCCGCATCCGATTGCGCCAACAGTATCGCCAGGACCAGCTGCTGATTGGCTTCTATCAATTGCTCGACTTGCTGGGTATCCACCAGCCGATTGCTGGCGTCACTCAACTCATTTTGCAGAGCTGCCAATACGGCGCGTGCCTCAACGGTCTTTTGCCCAAGCACGAAAAGCTCGTGAGCGGCATTGGCCGTCTCACGTTCCTCCTCGCCTTCGTCTCTGTCTCTGCTCACGAGCTGGGCTCAAACATTTTTTATGTCCTGCGTGTGGCCATCCTGCGCTCTGTTCGTCGGTCGGCCACCGAGCAGTCCTTCTTGATCCGGCAGCATGTCGCGAATCTGCAGGCCATTTTCGTCGATGTGGTATTGGCGCAGCTCATTGCAGTGCGCGCTGGCACGTACTTTGACCACCGCCATGATGCGCAACAAGCGGCTTTCCACTTCAATGTAGCGCTGCACGATGATCGCGTCGGTCATGAACGCCGTACCGTAGGGACTGAAACGCAAGTCGGTGTAGCGGTCCTCCAGCTCAGAGGTCATCAACACGCTGACCCCGGTGCCCTTCAGCGCAGTGACCATGCGCGACAGCGACTCGCGGAAGTCCTCACGGAAGGTCGGCGCCAGCGCCAGCTCGAAACCCGACAACGAATCGATCACCACCCGGGTGGCCTTCAATCGGCTGATCTCGCTCAGGAGCAACTGGACGACTTCATCGATGGACAGATCCGGCGCCCGGCTGTCCACCAGGCCAACTTGGCCGCTGTTGATCAAACTGGCCAACCTGGGGTTTTGCGAGTAGCTGGGCCGTTGCTCGAACACGGCGATCACGCCAGTTTCGCCATTGCGCGCACCTTCAGCCAGGAAGGTCGCGGCCAGAATGCTCTTACCCGAGCCCGACGGTCCTGCTACCAGCAACGAGTACCCCCGAGGCAGGCCGCCACCGAGCATTTCGTCCAAAGCGGGCACGCCCATTTTCAAGCGTTTGATCGGAGATTCAGGTGGCGCATCCACCGAAAGATCGGCGATTGCCGGTGCGAAGACCTTGATCCCCCCAGTGGTGATGCGGAAGGTGTGCAGCCCCGGCAGGGTCGGCTGGCCGCGCATCTTCATGATCTCCATCTTGCGCACCATGGAATTGCGCTCGACGCTCTGGCGTAGCCAGATCAGGCCATCGGCTACGGTGAAAATCGGGTTGGTGTCGGTTTCGGTGAAGTACTCACCGATCAGGAAGGTCGTTGCCTGCCAGGTGGTCATCAACATGCCCAGTTGCTGGATGAACTGGGGCAAATTGTTGTTCGGGTTGTCCTGGGTCTGGCTGGCCAGCACCACGGAGCGAAATGAGTCGACGAACACCAGTGACGGCGAGTGCATCTCGACTTCGCTGACGATCCTTCGCAGTACCTCGTCCAGATCTCCGGCCAGTGTGTCGTCGGCCAGGTTGATATAGCGGATGGACTGGTTTATCGCTTCGCTGTCGAAAAAGTCGAACTGCTGTTGATAACGCAGCATTTTCAGCGGCGGCTCGCCGAGCACGGTGAAGAACAGCGCTGGGCGTTCTGGCGTCGCCAGGGCAAACATCATCTGGTGCGCGAGGGTGGTTTTGCCGCAGCCAGGCGGACCGGCGATGAGGTTGAACGAAAATTCCGGAAGGCCCCCGCCCAGCACCTCGTCCAGTCCTGGCACACCGGTGGCCAAGCGGTTGATAGCTACTCGTGTGCTCATGGCGAATTTTCCTGCGAAGGGGTGTCACTCAAAGAAGACTGGTACACGCCGCTAAGCAAACGTGCGGTCAGCGAGGGCCCGATCAGCGTGGTCAGCAGGTCGTAGAGAATGGTCAGCAACATTTCACCGAAAAACTGCGCATCGGTTTCGTCCTGCTCGACGAGAATGGTTTTGAGCTCGATCAGATCCATCGATGCCTGCAAATTGTCATACGTGCAGGCCAAGCGAGGATAGGTGGAGGCACACAGATGAAGGCTGCGGCGATAAAGCGCGATCACGCCTTGCTGGCCGATGATGGGCGTCAGGGCCGCGTTTATATCCTGCAATATCGCGATGATCGCTTCGGCGATTCGTGCAGTGTCAGGATCGGACCCCGCACGGTGCGCCAGAGAAGCTACGATCTGGCGGCTCTCTTCGCTTCGCGTGGACATGGCTGACTACTATCTGGTGAGCAGAGTCTGATGGTACACCCTATGGCGAGCTATCGAGGCACCATCGGGCGCAGCATTGCAAACGCGGTGTTTGCGGAGGGTGGATGGGGCGAAGGAAAGCACTGGCAGGCACCGATGTCTCCGCTGCGCCATTTAGTCCAGACGTTATCGCCGATTGCAGCGCTGCCCGGCCGGGCAGCGCATCAACCAATCATCCGTAAATCGCCGGCTCGCGATAATGCCGGGTGCAGGCATCGCCGTTTTCGCGGAACAGGTGGCACTTGTCGGCCTTGAGGCCCGCGGCGAAGGTTTCGCCTTCGGTGACGCGCAGGTTGCCGTCGACGCAGAGGGTAATGACGTCCTGCAGGCGTTCCAGGGTGAGGTACAGCAGGTTGTACTGGCCCAGACGTTCGGCCACGGTGATCTGGCCGTGGAAGGTGAAGTCGGCCTCTTCCGGCATGACGAAGTGTTCGGGGCGGATGCCGAGGGTGAGCGGGTCGCCGGGGCTCACCGCACTGCCGTCCACCGGCAGGGTCAACGGGTAGCCACTGGGCAGTTCTATGGTGACGGCTTCGGGGCTGGCTGAGATGGCGCGCACGTCGACGAAGTTCATCTGCGGCGAGCCGAGAAAGCCGGCTACGAAGCGATTCTTCGGATAGTGATAAAGATGCAGCGGTTGGCCGACCTGGGCGATTTCGCCGGCGTTGAGCACGACGATCTTGTCGGCCAGGGTCATGGCTTCGACCTGATCGTGGGTCACGTAGATCATGGTGGAGCGGATGCGCTGGTGCAGCCGGGCGATCTCGATGCGCATCTGCACGCGCAGGAAGGCGTCGAGGTTCGACAACGGCTCATCGAACAGAAACACCTTCGGCTCGCGGACCATGGTACGGCCGATGGCGACCCGCTGGCGCTGGCCGCCGGACAGATCCTTGGGTTTGCGTTCGAGCAGTTTGTCGAGCTGCAGGATTTCCGCGACCGCCTCCACGCGGCGCGCGATCTCGCGCTTGTCGACGCTCGCAAGCTTCAGGCCGAAGGCCATGTTCTCGGCCACCGTCATGTGCGGATAGAGCGCATAGGACTGAAAGACCATGCCCACCGAGCGATCCTTGGGTGGCAGGTCATTGACCCGCTGGTCGCCGATCAGCAGATCGCCCGAGGTGATGTCCTCCAGCCCGGCGATCAATCGCAGCAGGGTGGATTTGCCGCAACCGGATGGGCCGACGAAAACGACGAATTCGCCGTCTTCGATATCCAGGTCGATATGCCGGGTGATCGGCGTACCGTCGTAACTCTTGCAGATGTCGCGCAGCGTGACACTGGCCATCGTTGTTGTTCTCCGTTGGATGCCGCCATGCACTCTCTATTTGCAGCGGCGGGTCTGCCCCGCCGCTGCCGACTCGAGTTAACTTTCGAGCCGCACGTAGCCAAAGCCATGGGCCGGCAGGCGTGCCCACTGGCCATCGTATTCAGCGAAGCTCGCCGGCACGTCCACCAGCGGCACCGCCTGCCCCGGCAGCTCGTAGCTGCGCGGCGCATCGCCCAGATTGAACAGGCACAACCAGGCTTCCCCACCCAACCGACGCTCGAACACCAGCAGCGCGTCGTCATGGTAGACCATGTGGATATCGCCCTCGATCAGCAAGCGCTGCTCGCGCCGCCAGCCGAGAAAACGCCGGTAGCAATTGAGCATCGAGTGCGGATCGGCTTCCTGCGCGGCCACCGACAGCGAACGGTGCGACTCATCCACCGGCAGCCAGGGCTCGCTGCCGGTGAAGCCAGCATGATGCGCTTCGCTTTGCCAAGGCATCGGCGTGCGGCAGCCGTCGCGGCCTTTGAATTCCGGCCAGAAGGTGATGCCGTACGGATCGACCAGATCTTCGTAACGCAGTTCCGCCTCGGGCAACCCCAGCTCCTCGCCCTGATACATGCAGACGCTGCCGCGCAACGACAGCAGCAATGCCATCAGCAGCCGACCACGCTCCGGATCGGGCCGGCCATTGAGGGCCCAGCGGGTCATTACCCGCACCACGTCGTGGTTGCCCATCGACCAGCACGACCAGCCATCCGCCAGTTCCCGCTCGATGCCTTCCACGGTATGACGGATGTACGCAGGGCTGCACTGCTCGGTGAGCAGATCGAAGGAATACGCCATGTGCAGGGTGTCACCGCCGCTGGTGTAGGCAGCCATGGTGCGCAGCGACTCGTCGCAACCGATCTCCGCCACCGAGGAGGCACCGGGGTAATGCTGCAGCAGGGCGCGCAGGCGCCGCAGGAAGCCCATGTTCTCCGGCCGAGTCTTGTCGTAGATGTGACGCTGGTAGGCATAGGGATTGTCGACGCGCACGCCGATGCTGCCCTCGCGAATTTCGGTATTGGGCGGGTTGTCGCGCAGTTCGGCGTCGTGGAAGTAGAAGTTAGCCGCATCCAGGCGGAAACCGTCCACGCCGAGCTTGAGCCAGAATTCCATGTCGTCGAGCACCTGATCCTGCACGGCCGGGCAGTGGAAATTCAGATCCGGCTGGCTGGAGAGGAAGTTGTGCAGGTAGTACTGCCGGCGCCGACTGTCCCAGCTCCAGGCCGGGCCGCCGAACACCGAAAGCCAGTTGTTCGGCACGGTGCCATCCGGCTTGGGATCGGCCCAGACGTACCAGTCGGCCTTGTCGTTGTCGCGGCTGGAGCGACTTTCGACGAACCACTGATGCTGGTCGGAAGAATGGTTGAGCACCTGGTCGATCAGCACGCGCATGCCGCGCTCGTGGCAGGCCTCGACCAGACGAACGAAGTCGTCGAGGGTGCCGAACAGCGGATCGACGCCGCGATAGTCGGCCACGTCGTAGCCGAAGTCCTTCATCGGCGAGGTGAAGAAAGGCGACAGCCAGATGGCGTCGACGTTGAGGCTGGCGATGTAGTCCAGCTTGTGCAGCACGCCCGGCAGATCGCCCACCCCATCGCCGTTGCTGTCGAAGAAACTACGTGGGTAGACCTGATAGATCACCCCGCCGCGCCACCAATTCTGAAGTTGCTCGGACATGTCAGGTTACCTTGAGTGAGCAGTGAAGACGGGACCACTCTAGGTGCGGCATCCGGTCGCAACATCCTCCGGCGGCAGGCTTATGCAGGCGTAAGGGCCGGGCGTAGACGGCTGGGTTGGCGAGGGCGTAGACAGCGGCAGCGAGCCGGTCAGCGTACCCGTGCCGGGTTGCCGACCACCGTGGCGCCGGCCGGTACATCGCGGGTGACCACGCTGCCGGCGCCGATCACCGCATCGTCACCGATGCTCACGCCGGGGAGGATGATCGCCCCGCCGCCGACCCAGACATTCTTGCCGATATGGATCGGCCGGCCGAACTCGACGCCCGAGCGGCGTGCTTCAGCGTCACGCGGGTGATCGGCGGTATAGAGCTGCACCGCCGGGCCGATCTGTGCGCCGGCACCGATATGCACTTCGACCACATCGAGAATTACGCAGTTGAAGTTGAGAAAGGCGCCTTCGCCGAGGTGGATGTTGCAGCCGTAATCGCAGTGGAACGGCGGGCGGATCACCGCACCGGCGCCAACTGCAGCAAGCCGCTCGGCCAGCAGCGCCCGGCGCTCGTCCGGCGAGGCGGCGAGCGCTGCGTTGTAGCGCACCATCCAGGCCTTGGCCGCGGCCTGATCGGCAACGATCTCCGGGTCACCGGGGTAGTACAGCTCGCCGGCCAGCATCTTCTGTTTCTCGCTCATCGCCATGGCAACGCCTCCTTCACTGAAAAGCCCGAGGGTGCCACAGCCAGGCGCTGCACTCCTCCTCCCCCGCCCGGCGGCCAGCGGGCGAGGCGCTGGATGGTTCCGCCCGACGCCTTCGCATCCACCGGCGGGCTCGACTAGGGTTGATGCACTGTTCACCCTCGCCTTCGGAGCACTGCCTGTGAAACTGATCGGTCGCTATATGTCGCCCTTCGTCCGCCGAGTTGGCATCAGCCTGCATCTGTTGGAAATACCGTTCACCAACGAACCGCTCAGCGTACTGACGGACAGTCAGAAGATTCGCCACTATTCGCCGCTGGGTCGGGTACCGGCGTTGGTGATGGACGATGGTCAGGTGCTGATCGACAGCAATGCCATCCTCGACTATCTGGATCAGCAGGCTGGCACCGAGCGCGCGCTGCTGCCGCTGTCCGGCCCCGAGCGCAGCGAGGCGATGAACCTGCTCGCCTTCGCCGTCGGTGCCTGCGAGAAAACCGTGGCGGCGTACTACGAACGCGATCGACGGCCGGAAGGGCTGGTCTGGGACGACTGGTATCGGCATTGCGAGGATCAGGCGCGCGGCGCGCTGGCATTGCTGGACGCACGCCAGGCCGAGCGCGGCGAGCGACCCTTGCTGGGCGAGCGCATGAGTCAGGTGGATATCAGCGCGGTGGTCGCCTATGACTTCGCCCGCCTCACCCTGCCCGACACGCTGGCGCCGGACGGCGCGTTCCCCCACCTGGCCTCAGCGTCACAGCGCGCCAACACCCTGCCCGCCTTCTCCCAAACGCAATGGAAGGGCTGAGCGGCGCCCTGCAGCCCAAGCGCTATCGGCGCACTGCCGGTGAGCTCAGCGCGGCGCGCGAACCTGGGCCACCACCTCGTCAAGGGTCGGGTTGGCCTTGCCCATGCCATTGAAGAACACGGCGGGAATGCCACCGTTGAGCACCGCGACGGTGCGCTGCAGCTGGGCCCGCTGCTCGGCGTTGGGGTTGCTCGTCTCGGTACTGAAGTGACTGGAGCGTTGCACCGCGATGCCCATACGGGACAGCCCGGCCGCCAGTTCGTCGGCCCGCCGCGCTTCATCAGAAGGGCAGTTGACCGGTGCGAAAACCATCACCACGCCTTGACGCGCACCACCGGGCATCGCCACCGAAATGAACCCCGAGGGGCTGCTTGTCGGGCTTGCCTGGAGCAATGCCTCCTGCTGATGGCCGCTCCACAGTTTGTAGCCGAGACCCAGAACGGCGGCGATAAATAGCACGCGGGTCAGGCTCATGGGCGGCCTCCGTCGTACTGTACTGCGCCATGCGCGCGACCGCTGGCTCGCTGGTTTGTCCTTATCATCCGCCACATCCCTGTTGTGCTGTACGGCCCGCGAGCATAGCCGGTCGCCTCGGCGGCGGCGAGCGGCCCTAGTCGCCCTGAATCTTGCTCAGCAGGTCGCGTGCCAGCTGCACCGCTTCGCTGCGATGGGTGATGTTGAGCTTCTGGTAGAGGCTGCGGATGTGCGTCTTGATGGTGGTCGGCGCGACGTTCAGGTGATCGGCGATCTGCTCGTTGGACTGCCCGGCGTGGATCAGGCTCAGCACCTGCCATTCGCGTCGGGTCAGCGGTGAGCGCCGGATCAGCTCGGGTACGTCGGGGCGATTGATGATGTCCTGGATCACCGCCTCGTCGAGGGTGATGCGGATGGCGCGGCTGAAGTCGCGCTGCTGCTGCGCCAGCTGGATCAGCCGCGTGGCACGCTGGGCTTCCGGCTCGTCGAGGGTGCGCTCATGCAACAGGCACTTGAGCATGCCTATGATCGGCTTGCCAATCCGCAGGAAGCTGCCGATGGCGCCGCTACCGCTGGCCAGGGACATGGCGCGCTGCAGGTGATCCAGCGCCTGCTGGCGTTCTTCACGCAGCCAGTGCAGCTGCGCCAGAAGGATGTGGTTGCGATTGCGATCCATCAGCAGGCCGTGACACTCGGCGTCGGTCAGCAGCTGGCGCAGGATGGGCAGCGCGCTGTCCAGCTGCCCCAGCGCCACATGGGCACGGGCGTGGTTGCGCGCGTTGAGCTGGGAAAAGTGGTTGGCACCGGCACTGACCGGCGGCGCGCTGATCAGCCATTGGCGAATCGCCTCACGATCCTGGCTGGAATCCCAGTAGGCAAGCATCACCGCATGGGCGTTGGCCAGCCAGTCGATGTGGTAGCGGTCATCGGCGAGCATCGTTTGCATCTGGCTAATGTAATCGGCACAGGCATTCTGCTGCCCGCGGGCGTAGGCGACGCCGGCTAGAAGCGCGTGGCTCTGTAGGCGCCAGCGCTGGTCGCCGAGCTCGTCGAGAATCTGGATGCCCTGCAGCGCGCATTGCTCGGCGGCGTCCAGCTGATGCCACTCCAGCAGTACCTGACCGCGTACCCGGTAGATGAACTCGACAATCGGCGTGGCCTGCAGGTTCTGCTGTTCGATGTACTGGATGGCCCTTTCCTGCAGTGTGTAGGCCTTCTGCAGATGCCCCTGAGCGATGGCGATTTCCGAAAGCTGGCCAAGGTTCCACACCACCAGATGCGAGGCATTGATTTCCCGGGCGCGACGCTCGGCTTCCTCGTACTGTTTCTGCGCCTGCGGCAAGGCCCCCTGCACGAAATGCGCCTCGGCCAGCCCTGACATTGCCGCAACCCGCGAGGTGCGCATGATCAGTGGCTCGCGGGTCAGCGCCTCCTGAGCCAGTGCGATGGCGCGTTGTTCATCGCCCTGGTTCATCGCCACCTGCGCCCGGACGGCATTGAACTCGCAGACGATGCGCGCCCAATCCTGCTCCGAGCAGCTGCGCTGCAGCGCCAACTCACCGGCCTTGAACCAACGCTCAACATGATCGAACTGATAGGAGTTCTGCGACACCCAGGCCTGCAGCAGGGTAAGCAGCGGCGAGCCGGCGATTACCGGTTCCGGCAGGGTTTCCAGGCATTGCTGCAGCAGCCCGAGCCGGCCCTGGCGATAGAAGGCACGCCCATGGCGCTGGAGGATCTCGGCGACCTGCTGCGGATCGCCCGCCTGCACGGAATGCCGTGCGGCCTCCTCGGGCATATTCTCGCCCAGCAGCGCCTCGGCGGCGCGCAGGTGCAACTGGTTGACCCGCTGCGGCTGGTGAGTGCGCAGTTCGCCCTGCAGGAACACCGCAAACAACGGGTGATAGCTGTACCAGCGACGCAGACTGTCCAGCGGCTGGATGAACAGCCCGCTGCGCTCGAGCCGCTCGAGCATCTCGCGGCCGTGGCAGGCTTCGGTCAGGCGGTCGGCAAGGGCTGCGTCGAAGCGATCGAGCAGGCAGGTTGCTTCGAGAAAGCCGCGCAGGTCTTCAGGCAGGCCCTCGACCACCTGTTCGCGCATGTAGTCGCGGATATCGGGGTGGCCAAGCAGCAGGTTTTCCAGAAACAGGTCCATGCCGCGGCTGGTCTGCACTTCCTGCAGCGCCAGCTGCAACGCGCAGGGCCAGCCACCGATGCGGCGGTTGAGCCGTTCGACCTGCTCGCGGTTGATGTTTACCGGCACGCCCAGCTCCAGCAGGGCCTGTACTTCGTCGTCCTCGAACGCCAGCTGGCGGGCATCGAGCAGCAGCAGCTGATGCTTGACCCGCAGCTCGGCAACGCCAAGCTCCGGCAGCCGGCGGCTGCACACCAGCAACGTCATCCAGCAGGGCATATGCCGCAGGAAGAAGCGCAGCCCGGCGATCAGCTCACGCTCGTGCAGCACTTCAAATTCGTCGAGCACGATCAGGATCGCCTCGTGCTCGCCCGGCAGCTCGGCCAGCAGTTGAGTGAACAGCGCATCCAGCGAGACCTGGCCCTGCTCGGCGAGTGCAGCGGATAGGGGGCAACCGGCATCGAGCTGGCGGTCCAGCGCCTGGGTCAGGTAGCGGCCGAACTGCAGCGCCAGGTTGTCGCTGGCATGCAGCTGTAGCCAGGCGACGCGGCCATCGAAGGCCCGCGCCCATTGCGCTGCCAAGGTGGTTTTGCCGAAGCCACTGGCCGCGTGCAGCACGGCCAGGCGTATCTGAGGCAGGCGCAGTTGCCACTCGTCCAATCGTGGGCGTTCGAGCAGGCCCGGCGGCAGCATGGGGATCGCCAGCTTGGTGGGGATCAGCGGCAGCAAGGCTGGCATCGAGGCATTCATGGACGGCTCCCTGTTCTCGTTATTGTTCTCGTCGTGGCCTGGCGCACCGGCTCGCATGGTTCCCGCTCCCCGGTCTCGCGCCCTGTTTCAATACGTCCTCAACCCTTCACGCCGCCCGCGGTAAGACCGCCGACGATCCACTTCTGGCAGTAGAGGAACACCGCGGTGATGGGTATCCCGGAAAGCACCGCAGCCGCAGCGAAATCACCCCACAGGTAGTTTTGCGGGTACAGGTACTGCTGGGCGCCCACCGACAGGGTCAGCTTGTCCACGTCCATCAGCAGCACCGAGGCGATGGGATATTCGGTGACGCTGGTGATGAACGCCAGGATGAACACCACGGCCAGGATCGGCACGCTCATTGGCAACAGGATATGGAAGAACGCCTGCCAGGTTGTCGCGCCATCGACGATGGCGGCTTCCTCCAGCGAGGCATCGATGCTCTCGAAGTAACCCTTGATGGTCCAGATATGCAGTGCCATGCCGCCCAGCGAGGCGACGATCACTGCGCCGTGGCTGTTCACCCCGAGCCAACTGACGTGCTGGCCAAGCTGGTCGAACAGCGCGTAGATGGCCACCAGCGAGAGTACCGGCGGAAACATCTGAAAGATCAGCATGCTCTTCAGGATCGGCGCCTTGCCGCCGAAACGCATGCGCGCGAAGGCGTAGGCACTGGTGGTCGACAAGAGCAGGATCAGCACCGAGCTGACCAGGGCGATTTTTACCGAATTCCACAGCCACAGCAGCACCGGGAACGGCGGCTGGGTGACGCTGCCATCCTCGTGGGTATAGGGGATGCCCAGCGCCAGCGACCAGTGCTCCAGCGTCGGGTTCTCGGGGAACAGGCTGCCGGTGGCGAAGTTGCCTTCGCGGAAGGAAATCGAGATCACCATCAGCAGCGGAAAGAGGATCACCGCAACGAACGCCAGCAGCGCCGCGTGGGTTGCCCACAGCCGGTAACGCGCGGATTTGGGTTGCACCATGGCCATGTGGTTCTCCTTATACCTTCACTTTCGAGAGTTTGAGGTTGAGCAGCGCCATGGCGCCCACCAGCAGGAAGATCATCGTGGCGATCGCCGCGGCCAGGGCGAAGTCCTGCCCGGAATCCTGGAAGGCGATGCGGTAGGTGTAGCTGACCAGCAGATCCGTGGTGCCGGCCGGCGTGGTCGCGCCGATGATGTCCGGGCCACCGCGGGTCAACAGGGTGATGAGCACGAAGTTGTTGAAGTTGAAGGCGAAGCTTGCGATCAGCAGCGGCATCAACGGTTTGATCAGCTGCGGCAGGGTGATGCGTAGCAGGTTGTCCAGCGGACTGGCGCCGTCGATGGCCGAAGCCTCGTACTGATCGCGCGGGATGGCCTGCAACAGCCCCATGCACAGCAGCAACATATACGGGTAGCCGAGCCAGGTATTAACGATGAGGATCATCGTGCGCGCCAGGGCCGGGTCGCTGAACCAGTCCGGGCGCATGCCGAACAGGCTGTCGAGCAGCAGATTGATCTCACCGAAGTTCTGGTTGAACAGGCCGCGGAAGACCAGGATCGAAATGAATGCCGGCACGGCATACGGCAGGATCAGCATCAGCCGGTAGAAGCTCTTGCCGCGCACCAGCTCCCATTGCAGCAGGCTGGCCAGCACCAGGCCCAAGGCGAGAGTGAAAACCACCGTCAGGCCGGCGAAAGCGAAGGTCCAGGCGAATATCTGCATGAAGGGTTCGCGGATGCTCGGCTCGGTCAGCACCCGCGAGAAGTTGGCGAAGCCAGCGAACACGGTGAAGCCCGGTGGCACTGCCTTGCCGGTTTCGTCGACATAGAAGCCGCGCTCCATGTCGGCGGTCAGCCGCGCACCGGTGCGGTTGTCGACCAATACGCCGGGGCCGTCCTGCCGATATTGCGGCTCGACCGCTGCCACTTCGCGCAGGCCGTACAGCCGCAGCAGGCTGCCATCCGGCGCTTGCATGACCCACTGTTCCAGCGCCTTGCGCCGCTGAATCACCTCGCGCAGCGCCAGCGCGTCGCCCAGCTCACCAGCGGCTTCGGCCGGTTGCAGGGAAAGCGGCGCTTCGACGTCTGGCTCTCCAGTCAGCGGCGGGCTGACGAACACGCCCTGCTCGCCCTTGTCGATGCGCAGGCGCTCGCCGTCAGGACTTTGATGCAGGGTGAAACGGAAGCGCTCGCCGGCCAGATAGGTCTGATTGAGGTGATAACGCTCGACCTGTGCCTGGCTCAGCAGATGGCTGCCGCTGTAGTTGGTAAAGCCGATGCCCACGGTGTAGAGCAGCGGGAAGATCACGAACACCAGCATCCCCGCCACCGACGGGAAGATGTAGCGCTGCGCGTACATGCGCCGGTTGATGAACAGGTAGCTGGCGATGCCCGAGACCACCAGCCCGAGCAGGGCGAATGCCATCTGCCCCTGAACGTAGAGGGCAACCACCAGATACAGCGCAAAGGCATTGAAGGCCAGCCAAAGCAGCCAGCGCAGGCCTGTGGTCACGGAGCGGGGCAGGCCCCAGGGAGTCGAACGGGTCATGGCAGGGCTGGGCAACTCGGCACGGGCATTCACGGGAGAAGAACCTATATGAACGGAGCTTAGTCTGCCGGCGCGCCTGTGCAGGCGGCCGGCGACGGGTTCAACGGGTGATGCGCTTGGCGGCATCATCCAGCGCGGCATCGACGTCCTGTCGGCCGGAGGTGATGTTGGTCAGCGCAGCGGCCATGGATGACCAGAACGCGCCCATCTCCGGCACGTTGGGCATCGGCTCACCCATCTGAGCGTTCTCGAAAGTCGCCTTGATGTGCGGGTTGGCGGACAGCTCTTCCATATAGGCCGTGTTGGCCACGGCGCCCAGCGGCACGTCGGCATTCACGGTCTTCAGCCCCTCGACCTGCAGCAGGTAGTTCTCGAGGAACTCCACGGCCAGGTCCTTGTTCGGGCTGGCGGCGTTGAGCAGCGCCGCAGCAACGCCAACGAAGGGCTTGCCCGGCTCGCCGTCGACACCCGGAATCGGTGCTACGCCGAAGTCGATGCCACTCTTCTCGATGTTCGACCAGGCCCAGGGGCCGCTGATCATCATCGCCGAATCGCCTTTGTTGAACGCCGCCTCAGCCACGCTGTAGTCGGCACCCTTGGGCATTGCACCCTTGTCGATCAGGTCGCGCAGCACCTGCGCACCCGCCTTGGCGCCAGCGTTGTTAACCCCGGTGGACTTGACGTTGTAACCGCCATCGGTCTGCTCGAACACGTAGCCGCCCTTGGCCGAGAGTAGCGGCCAGGTGAAATAGGTGTTGTTGTAGTCCCAGAGAATGGCGCGCTTGCCTTGGGCGGAGAGCTTCTCGTTGAGCGCGAGAACGTCATCGAAGGTCTTCGGCGGGGTGTCCACCAGCGCCTTGTTGTAGATCAGGCCGATGGTTTCCACCGAAATCGGGTAGCCCCACAGCTTGTTGTCGTAGGTCACCGCCTGCCAGGAGAAGTCGGCGATGCCGGACTTGGTGTCGGCGCTGGGGGTAACCGGGGTGAGCAGGCCGCTCTTGGCCCATTCGCCGATGCGGTCATGAGCCCAGATGAAGATGTCAGGGCCGTTGCCGGTGGCCGCAGCCTGCTGGAACTTGTCGGTGGCGCTGTCGGGATGGGCCACTTCGACGGGGATGCCGGTTTCGGAGGTGAACTTCTTGCCAACTTCGGCGAGGCCTTTATAGCCCTTGTCGCCGTTGATCCAGACGACCAGCTTGCCTTCCTCGATCGCCGCCAGCGCCGGTAGCGGCAGGCTGAAGGTGGCCGCCAGGCCGACGGTGGCGATACACCAGAATTTCTTGTTCATGCTTCGCTTTCCTCGTGGCTTCTTATTAGTTGTTCCACCTGCTGCCGGCCTGAGGCTCTGGCAGTCGTTCCATCCTCGGCGCGTCCTATGCCATGTGCATCCTCCTCCCCAAGGGGGCGGAGGGCGTAGAAGCGGGGCGTAGATAGTTGGTCGCAGCCACACAAAATACGCCATCAGACTAGCGTTTACGCCTATACCCAGCTGCAAACGCGCGGTCAAATGTAGCGAAAAAGCCCAATGGAGCCACATTTGATGCGTGCCCACCGGTTATCCGTCCTGCCGCTACTGTTCGGCATCGCCCTGCCCTTGCCCGGCCTCGCCGCTCCCGAGCTGAGCATTCGCCTGAATGACCAGCCGCTGTCACCGAGCTGGAACGCCCTGGCAGCCGATCGCTACGACACGGAGCTGAAGCTGGAACCCGGTCGGCTGCATCTGGTGATGCCGCAAGCAAGCGTCGAAAACAGCGCGCTTGCGCCGTTCCGTCGTCAGCCGCTTGGCAAAGACAGCGCCTACCGCTACGAAGTGCCCGAAGCTGGTCGCTATCGCTTGATCGTCGAGACCGGCCCGGACGCGGCGCTGCGCCTGTTGCCGATCAAGGCCGCCGAACCGAAGGCGGCTGCGGCGGTCTGCCAGGCCTGGGATGGCGGCGCGGTGGAGGTGGCGGTTGGCGACGTGTTCCGCGATGGCCAGACCCTGCGCGATGCGTTGTCCGGAGCAACGACGGTGGTCCGAGACGGCCGGATCAGGCTGCAACCCGCCGCCGGCAGCGACGGCCTCTTGCTGCTCGAAGCCGCCGACTCGGCCAAGCCGGCACCGCGCGACTGGCGCAACGCGATCGTCTACTTCGTGCTCACCGACCGCTTCGCCAACGGCGACCCAGGCAACGACCGCAGCTATGGCCGCGAGCCGGACGGCAAGGATGAGATCGGCACCTTCCACGGCGGCGATCTTAAGGGGCTGACCGAACGGCTCGACCATATCGCCAGCCTCGGCGTCGATGCGCTGTGGATCAGCGCGCCCTACGAGCAGATCCACGGTTGGGTCGGCGGCGGCGATAGCGGCGACTTCCGCCACTACGGCTACCACGGCTACTACGCCCTGGATTTCACCCAGCTCGACGACAACTTGGGCGACGACAACGACCTGCGCGCCCTCATCAGCGCGGCCCATGCCCGCGGCATCCGCGTGCTCTTCGATGTGGTGATGAACCACCCCGGCTACTCGACCCTGCAGGACATGCAGCAACAGGGCTTCGGTGCCCTGCGCGACGGCATGGCCGCCTACCTGCCCGAGCAGTGGAGCGCCTGGCAGCCGGAGCCCCACGAGAACCTGCACGCCTACCACAACCTGGTGGACTACGAGCACCCGAGCTGGGCCTCCTGGTGGGGCCGCGACTGGGTGCGCGCCGGCATCGCCGATTACGACACGCCGCCCAGTAGCACGGTCGATCCGCTCAAGGGGTCACTGGCCTTTCTGCCGGATTTCCGCACCGAATCCGAGGAGGTCGTCGCGCTGCCCGAGTTTCTCGCGCGCAAGGCGCAGACCCATGCCGAGCCGCGCGAAGGCTACCGCGTGCGCGACTACCTGATCGAATGGCTGACACTCTGGGTCCGCGAATACGGCGTCGACGGCTTTCGTGTCGACACCGTCAAGCATGTCGAAGCCGCCACCTGGGCCGAACTGCGCGCCGCCGCCGAGCGCGCCCGCGCCGATTGGGCTCGTACCAACCCGGACGATCCCATGGCCAGCGAGCCGTTCTGGATGGTCGGCGAAGTGTTCGGCCACGGCCCCGAAGCCAGCGACTATCTGGACCAGGGCTTCGATGCGCTGATCAACTTCGACTTTCAGGAGCAGGCCGTGGCTGCCAGCGACTGCCTCGCCGCCGCCGAACCCAGCTACGCCGACTATGCCAGGCGCCTGGCCGAGACGCCCGGGCACAACCTGCTGAGCTACGCCTCGTCCCACGACACCGCGCTGTTCAACCAGCTGGCCAAGGGCGACCTGACCCGCCAGCGCGGCCTGGCCGCCGCCCTGCTGCTGGCGCCTGGCGCGGTGCAGGTCTATTACGGCGACGAAAGCGCCCGCGCCTTCGGTGCCAGCGGTTCGGACCCGTATCAGGGCACGCGCAGCTCAATGAACTGGGCCGAGCACGAGCGGCCCGAGATCGCCGCGCTGATCGAACACTGGCAGCGGATTGGTCAGTTCCGTGCGCGGCATCCAGCCATCGGCGCGGGTGAACATCGACTGCTTTCGGCCGGCCAGCCCTATGCCTTCGCCCGCGAGCTGGGCGAGGACAAGGTCATCGTGGTGCAGGCCCGATGAGTGCCGCCTCGTTGACCGCAGCGGCACGGCGCCAGGCCCAGCTGGCCTTTCTCGCCAGCGGCACCGAGTTTCGCCTGGGCCGCGCGGAGGATTGCCCGCTGCCACCGGAACAACTGGCGGCGGTGCGTGGCGACGAGCCCTGGGTACGCGCCTGCCTCGACGACGGCCTGACCGCTCGGGTCTACCGCGTGCAGCTGGTCGGGCGCGACTGGGCGCTGAAAGTCGCCCGGCGGCCCTGTCGCGTCCAGAACCCGGACGGCCAGACGAGCTTTCTCAACGAGCTGCAGCGCCGCCGCGACCTTGCCCGGCTGATGCGCACGCCGGAGCAGGCCGAACGCCTGGCCGGCATCGTGCCGACGCAGTACGCCTCGCTGCAGCAGGGCATCGTGTTGTCGCCCTGGGTCGAAGGCCGGCGCATCGATCGCTGGGACGAACGTCAGCTCGTCGAGCTGTTCGACCTGCTGATCGCCCTGCTGCTGGCCGGCCTGTTCGAATGGGACCTGACTGCAGGCAACACCCTGGACGATGGCCGCATCCGCCTGTTCGACTTCGGCTACCTCTACCCCTTCGACCCGCTGCGCCAGTACAACAGCGATGGCCTGACCTCGCCGGGCTTTCACCCCGCCGAGCGCTTCGAGACGCGCCAGCTGTTCGCCTGCCTGCTGCGTCTGGAACAGCAAAGCGAGACATGGGCACTGGCGGATTTCGAGCTGGAGAAACGCATCGCGCTGGATGCCTACGAGCGGTTGCAGCGAGAACTCGCCGCCCGTGGTGCCAGCCAGGGCGTGCTGGACTGGCTGAGCGGCCTGATGCGTCACTGGCGCAACGCGCTGGCCGGTGATCCGGGCGGACTTTACCTGCAGGAAGCCTGGCGCTCGCACTGGCTTGACGTGAAGGACGACCTCAGCGGGCAGAGCTGCACGCCGCTTACCCTGCAGCGCCTGGCCTGGCTCCGGAATAAAGCCACTGCCCTGCATGCCGATCTGCTCACCAGCGGTGCGCTGGTCAACGAGCGAAACCCCGGCCGCGATGCCTTGCTCGACGAGCTACGCCAGGCCGAAGCCCAGGCGATTCGTTGGCAATTGGCGGATGATCAGAACGCCCAAGAGGTATGAGCCGCGCGGGTGTGGCGACGCTATGGCCACAGCGGGAACCTGAAGGTTGGCTGCAAGGCGAAGCTCCGCTGCGGTGGGCTGAAGCCCACCCTACGATGCAGTCAATCTCGCCCTACGCGTAAGCGTGCGACTCGCAACGGCAGTCGTCCCTGTAGGCACCAGCAGCACCTGCGCTGTCTCGCTCAAAATCCGCAGCTGGCCCCGCCGCCGTAGGGTGGGCTTCAGCCCACCGCAACGATCCTAGCAACAGCCAAGCGGCTACTAGGAACCACGGCCGAACCCAACACAACGGTGCCGCCAACAAAAAAACCCGCCTCACATAGGCGAGGCGGGCCACAGGTGCTCGTGCTTCTTCGGGCTAGAAGCGCCCGACCGTACTGGTGCCTTCGCTGGGCGTCAGGCGGTTGTTCGCCCCGCCCTGCCACTGCCGCACCAGCGTTGCGGTGGCCTCATTGCGGATCAGGCATTTCCATTCCACGTTCTGGCCGGCCGGCAGGGAGATGCTGCCCTTCCAGGTCGGGTAGCCGCTGGTATCGGTCAGGCGCACGGCGGATGCCGGGCTCCAGTTGCCGAGCTGGCTGACATTGCCAGCCGCGTAGACGCTGTCGCCGGGCTGCGTCACGCCGTTGTCGCAGCGGACATTCACTTTGACCAGCGCGCCGGGCTCACCGCCGCCGCTACCCGTGCCGGTGCGCCAGACGCGTACCTGGCCATTGCTGGCGTTGACCGCCTCGCTGAAGCTGCCGCTGGCGACCTGGCCGGGATTGCCCAGGTTGGAATTGAGCGCGACCACCAGGGTCTGCTGGGTGCCGCTGACGGTGGCGACGAGGCCGCTGTAGCCGCTGTGGAAACTGATCGCCGAATCGGCACGCACACCGGCGGCGCGACGTACCTGAATCAGCTGGCGGATAAAGTCGCCGTAACCCCAGTCGTACATGTGCGACCAGTACACCACCGGCGTGCCGGGGCTGGTAAGGATGTAGGCGTAGGCCTGGCGGATCAGCCCGTCCTGCAGTGCCCAGTGATGCTGACCTCCGTTCTGCCCGGGCGAGTAGCCGGTGTCGTGGTTGTCGACAAAGGTCACCGCCACCTCGCGCCAGCGCGGGTCGGGGTTGCCGTTCAGGCCGTTCTTCCAGTCGGCGATCGAGCCGTTCTGCATGCGCTCCTTGAGCGCGAAGTCGAACACCGGGCACTTGGCCCGATCGGACCAGTCCTTGATGATCTGCTGCCAGCTGGCCGTGTTCCGCCAGTCCCAGCTTGGATATTCGCCCGGTGCCTTCCACAGCTCGCCAACGCAGAAGCTGTTGTCGGCACTGTCGGTCATCCAGCTATTGACCCGCTCCGGCGCAAAACCGCGGACGAAGTCGAAGCGAAAGCCGCCGGCGCCGTACTGGCTGCGCAGATTGGCGAACTCGTCGCGGAACATGCCGTAGACCTGCGGATGGCTGGTGTTCAGGTCCGCGTCGCCGCCGACGAAACGATCGCCGTCGTCGCAGTCGTTGGGATAGTTGCCCGGGTCGGCGCAGTCATTGCGCCAGAAGCCCTGACCAGCCGGCAGGTTGATTTCCTTGTTCGGGTAACCACGGTTCATGTGGTTGGGCACCACGTCATAAAGCACCTTGACACCGGCACCGCCGAGCGCGCCGGCGGCCTGGCGCAACTGGGCATCGCTGCCATAGCGGCCGTTCTTGTTGAAGTCGTGCCAGAAGTAGCCTTCGCCGCCGCCAGATTTGCCGCCTTCGCTCCAGCTGGAGAAGTCACGCCAGGGCACCGGCATCCAGATTGACGAGAAGCCGTCGGCGGCGATGGTCGAGGCCTGCTGACGGAGGATGTTGTACCAGTCGTTCGGTGCCTCGCGGACGACGTTCCAGTGAAAGCCCTGGAGGATGATTTCGTCGCCGCCGTGGTAGCGCACGGCGTTGGGGCTCTTGCCGGCCTGATCGGCCATGGACTGTAGCGGTAGCGGCAGCAGGATCGCCGCCAATAAGGCGGCACGCAGGATGTGGCTCATCGCAATACTCCGGTTCTTGTGCTTGTTCGGGTATCCGACGGCGGGGCCGCCGAATGAGGATGAACGCCGGGCGGATCATCGACCGGCTCCCGCAGGCTGCCCCTGCATGGCCCCGCCACCAACCTCCCCCACACATCTCCCGGCGGCGTAGTGGCCAGGCGGAAGGCCCCTGGCAATCATCTGCGCCCCTCCCACCTCATCCCCGCCCTGGGGATTACGCCGTTCTCATCCCTGGTACGCCCTCGCTCTGCGCCAGCGAATTCTTCTTCCGGGAGGATGCTGCCCCTGGCCCTATCCCCGAGGCTTTCGCCACCCAGCTGCGCCGCCCATGGCAGGCAGCTACGGCGTGATCGATTCGGCATTAACAAGAAAAACAAGGACCTCGTCATGAAGCACACCGCGCACCCTAGCTTTGCCCTTAAACCCGCCTGTATCCTCGCCGCGCTGCTGGTCAGCGGCCCGGCCCTGGCGGTCGACTTCCATGGCTACCTGCGCTCGGGCGTCGGTGCCACTGCCGGCGGCGGCGACCAGGCCTGCTTCCAGGCCGCCGGTGCACCGGCGAAATATCGTCTGGGCAACGAATGCGAAACCTACGCCGAGATCGGCCTCGGTAAGGAAGTCTGGAGCGAAGGCAACCGCAGCTTCTACGTCGACAGCATGATCGCCTACCGCTCCGACCAGGGTAACGATTGGGAAGCCACTGGCACCGATACCAACGGCGGCGAGAACAACCCCTTCGACGAGGCCGGTACCACCTCCATCCGTCAGTTCAACGTGGTCGGCAAGAACCTCATCCCGAGCCTGCCAGGCGCGGCGATCTGGGCCGGCAAGCGCTACTACAAGCGCCACGACGTGCACATCAACGACTATTACTACTGGGACGTCTCGGGCCCCGGCGCCGGTATCGAGGACATCGACCTGGGCTTCGCCAAGGCCAGCGTGGCGTGGATTCGCAACACCGACGGCGACTGGGTCTACCAGGGCTCGGGCACCGGCACCAACCTGGCCAACGACACCCTCGACTTCCGCCTCGCCGAGATCGACGTCAACCCGGGCGGCAAGCTGGAGATCGGCTACGACTACGGCAAGGCCAACCTCACCGACGAGCAGGAGCGCGACCCCGGCTACCAGGACCAGAAAGGCCATCTGGTCACCCTCGAGCACACCCAGAGCAACTGGTTCGGCGGCTACAACAAGCTCGCCCTGCAGTACGGCACCGACGGCATCATCGGCAGCAGCGGGCGCAACAACACCGGTAACAGCGACGGCAAGATGTTCCGCCTGGTCAACCAGGGCGTGGTCGGCCTGACCGACAACATCGAGATGATGTACGTGCAGATCTACGAGGACCGCGATTTCGACAACGACTCCGGTCAGACCTGGGCCAGCTTCGGTGTACGCCCGGTGTACAAGTGGAGCGACGTGATGAGCACCGCGCTGGAGTTCGGCTATGACCGCGTCGATCCGCAGGCCGACGGCGAACGCAGTCGCGACCTGAAGAAGCTCACCCTCGCCCAGCAGTGGTCGGCGGGCAACAGCTTCTGGGCGCGCCCGCAGATCCGCGTGTTCGCCACCTACGCCAAATGGGACGGCGGACGTTACCAGGCTGCCAGCGAGTCCATCGACGCTGGCGATGACGACGGCATCACCTTCGGCGTGCAGGCCGAGGCCTGGTGGTAAGCCGAACCGATTGAACGCCGTTGTGGCTGACCGCGACGGCTCCCTTTCCGCTCCCACCGTCCAGACGGTGCTTTTGCCCCGACGCTGGCAGGTCGGGGCATTTTTTGTTCGGAGAACCACCATGCATCGCTTGTTCTTCTATACCGCCGGGCTATTGGCCCTGGCACTCGTCGGTTGCAGCAGCGAGCCGCTGCGCCGGGTCGACGCTCTCACGACCAGTCCGAAACCGTTGGAACGTCCTGTCGAGCAGGCCCGTGACGCGCTGGCTGCCGCGCCAACCTGCTGCAGTGGTATTGACCAGTTGCCGTTCGAAACGCTGAAACCCGGTTTCGCTGGCGACGTACTGATCGACACCCAGGCGCCGGCCTACACTTTCGAGACCGGCAAGAGCTTCTTGCGCGCCTTCACCCTGCCGGCCAGCGGCCCATCATTCGAGATCCGCCTCTACAGCCAGGCCGGCAGCAGCGTACTGGCGCCCAACGCCATGCTGCTCGACAGTCGCATGCGCCCGACCCGACTGCTGGATGCGGACGATTTCACCTACGTGCCGCCGACCGGTCTCAAGGGCGACAGCCTCGATGCACGCATCCGCATCGACCGCTCGCAGCCCGAGCACCCGGGCAACGAGCGCTACCTGATTCTCTACACCAGCGACGCACAGATGGCCGGACAGACCGTTTTGCAGCACCCGGCCAAAGCCTATGCCAAGGCGGCAGGCAACGAGCCGCCGAGCATTCCCGACCCAGTGGCGCGGCACTCGCCGGTGGGCGTGATCAGGCTGGTGATGATCCCCGACCGTGACGCCAATGCCCCGGCCAAGGGCTACGTGCCCGGCTACAGCATCGGCCAGGAAATGGGCGGCGAACTGCCGCGCGCGCCGGCTCCGGCGGTACTGCCGGAAACCTCGGCCTACTACCGCCAGGCAATTGATGCCGCGCTGGCGCAGAAGGACCTCGAACGCGCCCTGCGCCTGGCCGACGAAGCCACGCGAGTGGGTGATAGCGGAGCGAAGAAGTACCTGCTGGAGCGCATCGAGATACGCTGAACAAAACCGGCAAGTGCGCGCACCCGCCTGCTACCACCGTAGGGTGGGCTTCTGCCCACCAGATGCAGGAGCACCGACTCCCCAGCCGGCCCGGTACGAACGAGACAAGTCGAACATCTGCGCCATCGAAGCGGTGGATGGATAAAGCGTCATCCACCCTACGACGTCTGCTGGCACCGTAGAGTGGGCTTCTGCCCACCAATTGCAGGAAGGTCGAGTGCGCAAACCGCCTTGCGCGCACGTCAGGACACGGCGCTGCGCGTCAGGCCGTAAGCTTCAACCCCACCAACCCCGCCAGCAGCAGCACGACACTCAGCAGCCGCGCAGTCGAGGCGCTTTCGCCAAAGATAAGGATGCCCAATGCCACGGTGCCCAGCGCGCCGATGCCGACCCAAATGGCATAGGCAGTACCCACCGGAAGGACCTGCATGGCGCGGGCAAGAAGGAAGAAGCTCCCCGCCATGGCCACTATGGTGAGGGCACTGGGCAGCGGGCGGGTGAAGCCTTCGGAAGCCTTGAGGCCAATGGCCCAACCCACTTCCAGAAGACCGGCGATAGTCAGCATGATCCAGGCCGAATGCATGACGAGGACTCCATCAAACTGCAGGGTCGTCCCCGCACGATTCGACAAGCCGACAGGTCGTCCCGCGGCAGACGCGACCCTAGCACAGGAGCGCACCAATTTGGACCACGCACAGCGCCCATTGATCGATAGCGTTCCTAATCGGGGATATGCCGAACCATCGCAGATGCCCGCGGTGGATGGAGGAAGCGTCATCCACCCTACAAACCTCGCGTAGGGTGGAAAACTGCGAAGCATTTTCCACCTTGGATGGCGGACAGATGAGCCCCTGCCTACGCCACCTCATGCCCGCGGGCCGCTTCGCTCAGGTAGAACCAGGCGGGACGGTCCAGCTCCAGTTCGGCGCCCAGCAGCGCCTCCTCGATCCGCTCCCAGCGCAGGCTGCCGAGGATCGGCAACGGACGACCAGGTAGCTGCCGCAGCCAGGCCAGCGCCACCTGATTGGCCGTGGCGCCCAGATCGGCGGCGACTTCATCGAGTGCGCGGCACAAGCGCTCACCGAAGCGTCCACCGCCCACGGGCGACCAGGCCAGCACTTGCAGGCCCGCGGCCTGCAAGGCATGCAAACCGCCGTCCCATACCCCTTGCTGGGCCTGCAGCGAGAGTTCGATCTGGTTGCAGCACAGCGGCACGCGTTGCGCCAATGCCTGGCAATGCAACACCTCGGCATTCGACAGCCCGACCCAACCAACCTTGCCGCTGGCGATCAGGCCATTCAGCGTCTCGGCCACCTCGTCGACCTGCAGCAGCGGGTCCGGGCGATGCAGCAGAAAGCCGTCGAGCCGCTCGACACCCAGCCGCGTCAGGCTGCTGTCGACCGCCTCTCGCAGATAGCGGGCACTGGAGTCGTAGTGCTTGACCCGCCAGCGCGAACAATCCTGTTCCGCCGGTACGATATCGGCCTTGCCGATGATCTGCACCCGCTGGCGCAGCCCCGGTGCCTGACGCAGGGCCGCGCCGAAGTGCGCCTCGCAGCGCCCGCCAGCATAGATATCGGCATGGTCGAAACCGTTCAGCCCGCGCTCGACGCAGCGTTCGATGAACGCCAGCAGTGCCTGGGGTTCACCCAGCTCGGGGTATTCCAGCAGGCGCATCATGCCCAGCAACAGCGGCTGGGCGAGCACGGGCGAGGCCATGGCAAGGCTCCGTCAGAAGATGTAGTCGGTGGTCAGGAAGCCCGAGCGACGCTCCCGGATGATGCTGTCAACCAGCTGCTTGTTGGCCTCGTTGAAGCGGGTCGCCACCAGGGTGCGGATGGAGAACACCCGCAGCGCATCGTGTACCGACAGCGTGCCCTCGGCCGAATTCTTGCGGCCGTTGAACGGATAGCTATCCGGCCCGCGCTGGCACTGGGCATTGATGTTGATGCGTCCGACCTGATTGACGAAGGCATCCACCAGCTCGCCGACCTGCGCCGGGTCGTTGCCGAAGATCGACAGCTGCTGGCCGTAGTCGGAGGCGGTCACATAGTCGATCACTTCCTGCAGGTCGCGGTACGGCACTACCGGCACCAGCGGGCCGAACTGCTCTTCGTGATAGACACGCATGGACGAATCAACCGGGCTCAGCACCGCCGGATGAAAGAAGGTTTGGTGCGACTCGCCGCCGCCGGCATTGACTACTCGCGCGCCCTTGGCCACGGCGTCTTCGAGCACCGCATGCAGATAATCGGTCTTGCCCGGCTCGGGCAGCGGCGTCAGCGCGACGCCGGGCTCCCAGGGCATGCCCGGCTTGAGCGCGTTGACGCGAGCGGCGAAGCGTTCGAGAAAGCCATCGAGCACCGCCTCATGCACGAAGAGGATCTTCAATGCCGTGCAACGCTGGCCATTGAACGACAGCGCACCAGTCACGGCCTCTTCCACGGCATTGTCCAGATCGACATCCGGCAGAACGATGCCCGGGTTCTTCGCATCCAGCCCCAGCGCGGCGCGCAGGCGGTGCGGACGCGGGTGCAGTTTCTTCAGATCGGCGGCGCCCTTGTGCGTGCCGATAAAGGCAAACACGTCGATCTTGCCGCTGGCCATCAGCGCGCTGACCGTCTCGCGACCACGGCCGTAGATGACGTTGATGACGCCGGCCGGGAAGCTGTCGCGGAAGGCTTCGAGCAGCGGATGTACCAGCAGCACACCGAACTTGGCCGGTTTGAACACCACCGTATTGCCCATGATCAGCGCCGGGATCAGCGTGGTGAAGGTTTCGTTCAGCGGGTAGTTGTACGGCCCCATGCACAGCGCCACGCCCATCGGCACGCGGCGGATCTGCCCCAACGTACCCTGCTCCAGTTCGAAGCGGCTGGAGCTACGGTCCAGCTCCTTCAGTGCGTGGATGGTGTCGACGATGTAGTCGCAGGTGCGGTCGAATTCCTTTTCGGAATCCTTGAGGTTCTTGCCGATCTCCCACATCAGCAGCTTGACCACCGCCTCGCGCTGCTCGCGCATGCGCGCCAGGAAGGCCTCCACATGGGCGATGCGCTCAGCCACGCGCATGGTCGGCCAGGCGCCGCGGCCGTTATCGTAAGCGGCAACGGCGGCGTCCAATGCGCGTAGCGCGGCGTCGGCATCCAGCAGCGGCGTACTGCCAAGGACTACCTGGCGCTCGCTGCCGTCCGCCTCGCGCAGGAACACCGGGCTGCGTACCTCGGCCAAAGGACCGTCCCAGTTCATCAGCTCGCCATCGACCAGATAATCGCGCTGCGTAACCGGTGCATCCGGACGATAGGCCTCGGGAATCTCATCCAGACGGGGGAAAAGCTCGGAAAGCGGGCGCGCGTTGCTCATGCAACCTCCAGGTAGCGAGAAGATGGGGAAGATGCGGCGGACCTTCGCCCGCCGCGAGGGGATGGGACGATTACAGCTCGCGCTGCTCGGCACGCTCGGCGCGCAGGTCGAAGTCGCGCGGCAGTTCGGCTGCCGGCGCGCTGTCCAGCGCCTGCAGGGCCTGGCGTGTGGCGCTTTCGATGGCGGCCCAGTCGCCGGCACGCACGGCCTTGGCATCGACCATCCAGGTACCGCCGACACACATCACATTGGTCAGGGCCAGGTAGTCCCGCGCATTGCGCGCATTGACGCCGCCGGTCGGGCAGAAGCGGATGTCACCGAACGGACCGCCCAGCGCCTTGAGCGCTGCCACGCCGCCACAGATCTCGGCGGGGAACAGCTTGAAGCGGCGATAGCCCATGGCGTAGCCGAGCATGATTTCCGAAGCGCTGGCCACGCCTGGCAGCAGCGGCAGCGGCCCCTGCAACGCGGCTTCGAGCAACGCCGGCGTGCTGCCGGGCGAGACGATGAACTGTGCACCGGCGGCCTCGGCCTGCTCGAGCATGTTGGCGTCGAGCACGGTGCCGGCGCCGACGATCAGCTCCGGGCGCTGCTCGCGCAGCAGGCGAATGGCGCCCAGGCCCAGCGCCGAACGCAGGGTGATTTCGAGCACGCGCAGGCCACCGGCGGCCAGAGCATCGGCCAGCGGCAGAATGTCCGCCTCACGCTCGATGGTGATCACCGGCAGGATGCGCGCAGCGCTGCACCACTTGTCGATCAAGGCGATCTTGTCGTTCATGGCGTCGGCGCTGGTTTGGATAGATGTCATGGATAATTCCTTGCGGCCTCAGGGGCACCAGTAGATTTCGAGGGGACGGGCGAGGAAGGCGCGAATCGGCATCGCTTCGTAGGGCTCGCCAGCCAGGGCCTGATTGAGCGTGGCCAGCTTGCCCGGGCCGTGCAGAGCGAGCAGCGTCAGACGGGCGCTGGCCAGCAACGCCAGGGTCATGCTCAGGCGCTGGCGCGGCACAGTCGGCGCCTGCATCGGCAGGCAACGCCGCGTGCCACGCAGGTCGAGCGCCTGCTCCAGATTCGGACTGTCCGGGAACAGCGAGGCTGTGTGGCCGTCTTCGCCCATGCCCAGCACCAATACGTCGATCGGCGGCAGTTCAGCCAATGCGGCATCTGAGCGTTCGGCGGCCTGCTCCAGGCTCGCCGCGCTCTGGTACAGGCCGACCAGGCGCGCCGCAGCGGCCGGCCCCTGCAGCAGGTGGCGACGCAGCAGGCCTTCGTTGCTGTCGGGATGGCTGACCGGCACCCAGCGCTCGTCGGCGAGGCTGACGGTGACCTTGGCCCAATCCAGTTCCTGCTGCGCCAGGCGCTCGAAGAAGGCGATCGGGCTGCGGCCGCCGGAAACCACCAGCGTCGCCGCACCGCGCTCGGCGATCGCACCGCGCAGAGCGTTGCTCACGGTCAGCGCCAGTTCGCCGGCCAGCTGGTCGGCGTTGCCGAGGCTGAAACCGAGGGTCTGCACGGGCAGATCGAGATTAGAGATCGTCATACCAACTCCTGCCATCACGGCTGATCAGGGCAATCGAGGCAGCCGGTCCCCAGCTGCCTGCTGCGTAAGGTTTGGGTGGGGCGCCGACGCGCTGCCAGCCGTCGATCAGCTGGTCGCACCACTTCCAGGCGTATTCGATTTCGTCCTTGCGCACGAAGAGGTTCTGGTTGCCCTTCATCACTTCGAGCAGCAGACGCTCGTAGGCGTCGGGGATGCGCGGGCTCTTGTAGGTTTCCGAGAAGTTCAGCTGCAGCGGGCCACTACGCAGTTGCATACCCTTGTCCAGGCCCTGGTCCTTGGTCATCACCAAGAGCGAGATGCCCTCCTGCGGCTGCAGACGGATGATCAGCTTGTTGCCGATCAGCTGGCGCTGCTCAGGGGCGAAGATGTAGTGCGGCGGTGCCTTGAAGTGGATGACGATCTGCGAGAGCTTCTGCGGCATGCGCTTGCCGGTACGCAGGTAGAACGGCACGCCGGCCCAGCGCCAGTTGCAGATTTCCGCCCTCAGCGCGACGAAGGTTTCGGTGTCGCTCTGGGTGTTGGAGTTTTCTTCCTCCAGATAGCCCGGTACGTGACGGCCGAGGATGCTGCCGGCGACGTACTGGCCGCGCACCAGCTGCTGGCCAAGATGCTCCGGCGCAATCGGCGCCAGCGCCTTGAGCACCTTGACCTTCTCGTCGCGGATGCTGTCGGCCGAAAGGTCGCTGGGCGGGTCCATGGCGATCAGGCAGAGCAGCTGCAGCAGGTGGTTCTGGATCATGTCGCGCAGCTGGCCTGCCTGGTCGAAGTAGCCCCAGCGACCTTCGATGCCGACTGTTTCGGCAACGGTGATCTCCACGTGGGAGATGTGATTCTGGTTCCACTGCGTTTCGAACAGGCTGTTGGCGAAGCGCAGGGCGATCAGGTTCTGCACCGTGTCCTTGCCCAGGTAATGATCGATGCGGTAAGTGCGGTCTTCCGGGAAGAAGCGCGCCACCGCGTCGTTCACTTCGCGGGACGACTCCAGATCATGGCCGATGGGCTTTTCCAGCACCACGCGGGTGCGCTCGGCCAGGCCCGCCTCGGCCAGCCCGGCGCAGATCGCGCCGTAGACGGAAGCCGGGGTAGCGAAGAAAGCGACGATGCTTTCCGCGTTGCCGGCCTTGTCCGCCAGCGCGGCGAAATCCTCGGCGCGGCGGAAATCCATGCTCAGGTAGTCCAGGCGCGCCATGAAGCGCTGCAGCACGGCTTCATCGAGGTCGCGTTCGCCGACGTGGCGGCGCAGATGCTCTTCGATCATCGCCAGATGACTTGCCGGCTCGCCGCTCTCGCGAGCCAGTGCGAGCAGGCGCGTTTCGGTTGGCAGCAGGCCGGCGCGATCGAGCTGATAGAGCGCGGGAAACAGCTTGCGCAGGGCCAGATCACCGAGGGCGCCGAACAGCGCCAGGGTGCAGGGTTCGACAGATAGTGGCGTCATGATGTTTGTTCTTCTACTAAAACTGCACTATGAATACACGGCGATGCCTGGTTATTCAAGTTCAATGTAGTAATAAAAACAACATTTACCGCAAATTTAGATACCTGTGGCCGCTCCGCAGCGCCCTCAGTAGGATAGGCAACCCCTTTGGCAAGCCGCATCAGGACCGACATGGACCGCGTACACAACCTGCTCGAGCAGATCCAGCGCCGCATCGAAGACCTCAACAAGGCCGAGCGCAAGGTCGCCGAGGTGATCCTGCGCAACCCGCAGCAGGCCACCCGCTTCAGCATCGCCACCCTGGCGCAGACCGCGCAGGTCAGCGAGCCGACAGTGAATCGTTTCTGTCGCTCGTTCGGCGTCAGCGGTTATCCGGAACTGAAGATGCAGCTGGCGCAGAGCCTGGCCAGCGGCGCCGCCTACGTCAGCCAGGCGGTGGAACCCGACGACGGCCCAGCGGAATACACGCGCAAGATATTCGGCTCGGCCATCGCCTCGCTGGACAGCGCCTGCCAGAGCCTCGACCCGCAGCTGGTCAGCCGCGCCGTGGACTTGATGATCCAGGCCCGGCAGATCCACTTCTTCGGCCTCGGCGCCTCAGCCTCGGTGGCACTGGATGCGCAGCACAAATTCTTCCGCTTCAACCTGGCAGTGACCGCGCATTCGGACGTGCTGATGCAGCGCATGCTGGCCTCGGTGGCGCATACCGGCGAGCTGTTCGTGATCATTTCCTACACCGGGCGCACCCGCGAACTGGTGGAGGTGGCACGTATCGCGCGGCAGAACGGCGCCTCGGTACTCGGCCTGACTGCCGCCGGCTCGCCACTGGCGCAGGCCAGCACGCTGAGCCTGAACATTCCGCTGCCCGAGGACACCGACATCTACATGCCGATGACCTCTCGCATCATCCAGCTCACCGTACTCGACGTGCTCGCCACCGGCATGACCCTACGCCGCGGAGTGGATTTCCAGCCGCATCTGCGCAAGGTGAAGGAAAGCCTCAATGCCAGCCGCTACCCGGCGGATGAAGAGCCGGGCTAAAGCAACCAAGTCCGCACAAGGCACGGGATGTTGCTATAACAACATCCCGCCATCACCACGCCCAATACCGCCAGATCAGCGCGCCTGCGCCAGCGCCTGCTCCAGCGCCACCCCGGCGCCCTCCAGCCCCGGATAGTCAGCGGTGACCAGCCACACCGGTACATCGCCGAGATAGCTGCTCATGGAACCCTTGCTGGCGAAGCCTCGGGCGAAACCACTGGCCGCGAAAAAATCTGCGAAACGCGGCACGACACCACCGACGATATAAACCCCACCCCGCGCGCCGAGCGTGAGCACGTTGTTGCCGGCGACCCGCCCGAGCCAGACGCAGAACTGCTCCAGGGTCGCCACCGCGACATGATCACCAGCGAGCGCGGCCGCCGTGACTTCAGCCGGCGATGCCAGTCGCGGCGTCAAACCGGCCAAGCCGCAGACCGCACGATAGAGCAGCAACAGGCCGCCACCACTAAGCACGTCTTCGGCACGCACGTGGCCAAGCTGGGCGAACAGCATCTGCCACAGCGCCGCCTCGTGCGCATCCGCCACGGGCAGGTCGACATGCCCGCCCTCCCCCGGCAGCGCGCGCCAATTACCGCCACCCAAGGGCAGCAACGCGGCGACGCCAAGCCCGGTGCCCGGCCCGATGACCAGCGCCGGCGCATCCAGCTCGGCCTCGCCAGCACAGATCATGCGCCGCCCCGCTTCGCCTACCCGCGTCATGCCCAGCGCCATTGCAGCGAAGTCATTGATAAGCAGCAGCTCGTTCAACTGCAGAGCGCCGCAGAAGTCGCGGCGCGTCAACCGCCAGTGATTGTTGGTAAAGGTGAACTGCTCGCCCTTGACCGGCCCGGCGCAGGCCAGACAGGCCGCCTCGACGCTGCCCGGCGCCAGGCCCAGGGATGCCAGGTAATACTCAACCGCCGTTTCGGGCGTGACGAAATCCGCCGTCGCCAGCACCCGCACGGACTCCAGCCGCGAGTCGCGCCATAATGCGAAGCGCGCATTGGTCCCGCCGATATCTCCGACCAGCGCCAGTGTCATCGCAGCGCCTCCAGCCCGGTCGTGAACACGCTGGCGCCCTGCTCGGCGGAACTGAACGCCGAGCGCATGAAGCCGAACAGCTCGCGCCCACAGCCCTGCACGCTCGCAGCCGGCACAGCAGCCGGCGATCGGTCGGCCAGCTCGGCGGCATCGACCAGCACCTCGAGCACGCCGCTCTGCCCGTCGACCCGCAGCAGATCGCCATCACGCACGCGCGCCAGCGGTCCGCCATCGATTGCCTCGGGACACACATGGATCGCCGCCGGCACCTTGCCCGACGCACCGGACATACGCCCGTCAGTGACCAGCGCGACCTTGAAGCCGCGGTCCTGCAACAGACCGAGATAGGGTGTCAGCTTGTGCAACTCAGGCATGCCGTTGGCACGCGGCCCCTGGAAGCGCACTACAGCAACGACATCGCGCTCCAGCTCGCCCGCCTTGAATGCCTCGACCAGCTCCAGCTGATCGGCAAAGACCCGCGCCGGCGCCTCCACGACGCGGTGCTCGGGCGCCACGGCGGACACCTTCATCACGCCACGCCCGAGATTGCCGCTCATCACCCGCAGCCCGCCTTCTGCCGAGAACGGCCGCACCACCGGCCGCAGGATGCTTTCGTCCAGGCTCGCCGCAGCCCCTTCACGCCAGGTCAGCCGGCCTTCTTCGAGGAAGGGCTCCTGGGTGTAGCGAGTGAGGCCGCGCCCCATGACGGTATGCACATCCTCGTGCAGCAGGCCGGCGTCGAGCAGCTCGCGTACCAGCAGTGCGACACCGCCAGCGGCATGGAAGTGATTGATGTCCGCCGAGCCATTGGGATAGACGCGGGCCAGCGTCGGCACCACGGCGGAAAGGTCGGCCATGTCCTGCCAAGTCAGCTGGATGCCCGCCGCCTGGGCGATGGCCGGCATGTGCAGGGTGTGGTTGGTCGAACCGCCGGTGGCATGCAGCGCGACGATGGCGTTGACCAGCACGCGCTCGTCGACCAGCTCACCGAGCGGCGTGAAGCTGCCGCCCTGTGGCGTCAGCCGGGTAACCTGGCGCGCGGCCTCGGCGGTCAGCGCATCGCGCAATGGCGTGCCCGGGTTGACGAAGGACGAGCCAGGCAGATGCAGGCCCATCACTTCCATCAGCATCTGATTGGTGTTGGCGGTGCCGTAAAACGTACAGGTGCCAGGGCTGTGATAGGCCTGCATTTCCGCCGCCAGCAGCTCGTCGCGCCCGGCCTTGCCTTCGGCGTAGCGCTGGCGCACCGCCGCCTTGTCCTTGTTGGCCAGGCCGGATGGCATCGGACCAGCCGGTACGAACACAGCGGGCAGATGCCCGAAACGCAGCGCACCGATCAGCAATCCGGGAACGATCTTGTCACAGATGCCGAGCAGCAGCGCCCCATCGAACAGGTTGTGCGACAGCGCCACCGCAGTGCTCATGGCGATCACCTCGCGACTGGCAATGGCCAGCTCCATACCTGGCTCGCCCTGGGTGACACCGTCACACATCGCCGGCACGCCGCCCGCCACCTGCCCCACCGAGCCGATATCGCGCAGCGCCTGGCGCAGGCGCTCGGGGTAGTCCTCGTAAGGCTGATGCGCCGAGAGCATGTCGTTGTAGGCGGTGACGATGGCGATATTGGCCGCATCCGGCAGGCGCAGGCGCTGCTTGTCCTGCGTGCCGCAGCCAGCAACACCGTGGGCGAAGTTCGCGCATTGCGCACCGTTGCGTGCCGGGCCAGCGCTGGCAGCACCACGAATCATGGCGAGATAGGCCTCGCGCGTCGGGCGACTGCGCTCGATCAGGCGCTGGGTGACGTCGACGACTACGGGATGCATGAAACCTCCTATTTGTAGTTTTTATAAACAATAGGTCGGGATCATAACGGTGAATCAGGCACATTCGAAGAAATATGTTTGTTTAAACAACAAACAATTAACTGCGCAACAGTTCCAGCTGACGGCGTAGCTGGGCGACATGGGCTTTTTCCGCCCGTAGCCCCGAAGTCAGTTCAGCCTTGTCCTGCTCCAGGCGCACGATCACCTGGCCGAGGCCATCCAACAGCTCGCGCAATACCGTCAGCTCACGGCACTGGCTTTGCCGCCCCATCCATAGCAACCAGAGCAATACCAGTAGCACCATCACGCTGCACAGCGAGGTGCCGATCAACAGCCAGGCGAGGCTCATTGCACTCATCGTTTCGCTCCTTTGATTGCGGCGCAGTGCCGCTTCCAGAGACCTAACGATATGTAGCTTATGGCGACAGGTCGATAATGTTTACTTGCACAGGTAAAGAATTGCAGCAGGTCATTGCCGCCATCAGATCGCAAAGGATGGCCACGTACCACGCACGCCGCCCAGCGATGTGCCAGCATGACGCAGCGCCATTGCAACGACCTGTCGTGATTTCTTACAGGCCGTCAGAGGATTACTCGCCGACGTCCACCGGTCGCCGCACATCGTCATGGCCAGGGTCGCGATGCTCCAGTTGCAGGAACAGCGCGGCGGCCAACATTGCCATGCCCCCGACGCAGAGGAAGGTCAGCTGGAATGCATGCAGCACTTCGCTGCCTTGGGCGTCATCCACGGTGAAGCCACCGAGCAGGGCTCCGGCAGTGGCGACACCAAGGCTCATCGACAACTGCACCACCACCGACAACAGGCTGTTGCCGCTGCTGGCATCGGCATGGCTGAGGCCGACCAGGGTAACGGTGTTCATCGCGGTGAACTGCATGGAGTTGACCATGCCAATCAGCCCAAGGTGCACCAGCAGCAGCCAGGTCGGCGTCTGCGTATCGATGGTCGCCAGGCTGGCGATCAGGCAGCCAAGCAGAAGGGTGTTGCCGATCAGCAGACGGCGATAACCGAGGCGGTCGATGATCGGCTTGGCCAGGAATTTGACCGCCATCGCACCCAAGGCCAGCGGAATCATGCTCATTCCGGCCTGCGCCGGCGAATAGCCCAGCGCCACCTGCAGCAGCAGCGGCAGCAGGAACGGCAGCGCACCACCACCCAGGCGGGCGAACAGGTTGCCGAAGATACCAACGGCAAAGCTGCGCGTATGGAACAGCTTGGGACTGAACAGCGGCGCGTCGATGCGCCCCGCGCGTAACCAGTAAGCCGCCATGCACGCCGCGCCAGCGAACAGCAGCAGCATCACGCGGGCGTGTGACATGTGCATATGGCCGAGCCCCTCCAGGGCGATGGTGACCAGCACCATCGCTGCGCCGAACAGCACGAAGCCCAGCGTATCGAAGCGCACCCGCTCGGCGCCCTTTAGATCAGGCATGAAGCGCAGCGCGGCTATACAGCCGACCACCCCCACCGGCAGATTGATCAGGAAGATCCAGTGCCAGGAGGCATATTCCACCAGCCAGCCGCCCAAGGTCGGCCCAAGCAACGGCCCGACCAGCCCGGGCAGTGCGATGAACGCCATGATCCGCACGAACTCACTGCGCGGAAACGCGCGTAACACCACCAACCGCCCCACCGGCAGCATCAGCGCCCCACCCAGCGCCTGCAGCACGCGGGAGGCCACCAGCTGGTTGAACGTGGTGGACAGCGCACAGAACAACGAGCCCACCGAGAACAGCATGATGGCGGTAACGAAGATACGCCGGCTGCCGAAGCGATCGGCGATCCAGCCGGACGCCGGAATCAGCAGCGCCACCGTGAGCATGTACGCGATCACCACCCCCTGCATGCGCAGTGGATTCTCCGCCAGATCGCGCGCCATTGCCGGCAGCGCGGTATTGAGAATGGTGCCGTCGAGCGTCTGCATGAAGAACGCGATGGCGACCAGCCACGGCAGGATGCGTGCGGTACGCGCGTCGAGTGATACGGGCGGTTGCATGAAGTCCCCGGATACAAAAGGTGCACCATGTTAGAGGATTCGCTCGCCGCAGGTTCGCTTTGACGCCCCTCACGCATCGGCAGCGACGATCGCTGTGACGACTGGTCGCAGTTCGGCGCCAGCGCCCGCGACCAGCCGGCTGTAGCGCCATACAGGCTTGCATACACTCACCGGTAACAAAATATTTCTTGGGAAATTGACGCGAATCATTATCATTCGGAGGCGCAAGTGCAATCTTAGCTCCGTCCTTTTTTCTGCTTTCCGGAGGCTCCCCAATGCGCATCCCCGCCGCTCTGGCCATCACGTCTTTGCTGCTCACCCCACTCGCCCAGGCGAAGGAATATCCGATTGGCGAACCGCAGCAGTGCGGCGGCATGGAGGTCGGCGCGGTGTATCTGCAGCCGATCGAGATGGACCCGCCGGGCATGATGCGCGCCGCCGCCGAGTCGGACGTGCATCTGGAGGCCGATGTAAGCGCCACCGAAGACAACCGCAACGGCTGGCAGGAAGGCAGCTTCGTCCCTTACCTGAGCATCCATTACACGCTACGCAAGAAGGGCTCCGACGAAGTCGTCGAGGGCGACTTCCACCCCATGGTGGCCAACGACGGACCGCACTATGGCGACAACGTCAAGCTGCTCGGCCCCGGCAAGTACCAGCTGACGTTCAAGATCCTGCCGCCAGGCTCCGGACACAACATGTTCGGCCGCCACACCGACAAGGAAACCGGGGTCGCGCCCTGGTTCGAAGGCTGTGAGCTGAACTACGAGTTCACCTACGCCGGCATCGGCAAGAAAGGAGGCTATTGATGCGTCGCGCCGGGCAATTACTGCTCGGCGTGCTGCCGCTGCTCGTCGGGCTTGCCGGCCCGGCTCAGGCAGCGCTGCCGACGTACGAGCTGACCATCCGTGACGGCCACTTCGAGCCTGCGACCATTGAGGTGCCGGCCCGTCAGCGCTTCAAGATCATCGTGCACAACGCCGGCAGCGGGCCGACGGAGTTCGAAAGCACGCCGCTGCGCGTCGAGAAGGTGCTGTCGCCCGGCGTGACCTCGTTCGTCGTGATCCACCCGCTGAAGCCGGGTCGCTATCCGTTCTTCGACGAATTCCATATGGATCTTCCCGAAGGCGAGATCATCGCCAAGTAGTTGCTTTTCTGAGGAGAGTCCCATGGGCCAATCCATGTTCATCGTCTGGCGCGAAAGCGTCGAGGCCCTGCTGGTCATCGGCATCCTGCATGCCTGGCTGCGCCAGCAACCAGGCGCAGGCAATGCGTTGCGCATGCTCTGGGCCGGTGTCGCCGCCGGTCTCGGTCTGGCCGCTGCGCTGGGCTGGGGCGTATTGCAGGCCGGTGACTGGCTGGCTGGCAGCGGTGGCGAATGGTTCCAGTGCGCGATGCTGCTGGTAGCCAGCCTGCTGATCCTGCACATGGTCGGCTGGATGCATCAGCATGGCCGCACGCTAAAGACCAGCCTGCAGAACAGCGCCGCGGAGAAGCTCAGCCAGGGCAGCGGCTTCGGCCTGCTCTTGCTGGCCATGCTCGCCGTCGGCCGCGAAGGCAGCGAGACGGTGGTATTCCTCTACGGCATCGGTAACCAGCAGGCGGGTACGGACCTCACCCGCTTCGTCATCGGCGGCGTGCTCGGTTTCGTGCTCGCCCTGCTCAGTTATGCAGCCCTGCAGGCCGGTAGTCGCTACTTCAGCTGGCGCCGCTTCTTCCAGGTCAGCGAAGTGATGTTGCTGCTGCTCGGCGGCGCGTTGCTGATGGCCGCGCTGGACCGTTTCAGCGGCCAGCTGATGGGCATGGACGTACCGGAAGTGCTCTACACCGTGTTCGGCGATCCGCTCTGGGACACCTCGGCGCTGCTGGATGACGGCGGCACCCTGGGCGGCACCATCGCCGGCCTCACTGGCTATCGCGCGATGCCCTCGCTGGCAGCCGTGGTGATTCTGGGACTGTATTGGCTTGCCGCATGGGCCTGGCTCAAACCCCGGGCGCAGGTGCAGCTCACTGCGAGGCCGGCATGATCACCCAGGCGCCGTGGCTGGCGCGACTCGGTGACCTGTTGCGCCAGCATGCGAAGGCCATTCGCACGCTGCAGTGGCTGGTGGTGGGCTTCTACCTGACGTTGCTGGTGATCCCCGCCGTTCTCGATCTGCCGCCAGCCCAGGCCGGCATGCTCGACAACCTGACAGTACTGGCGCAGTTCATCTTCTGGGGCCTGTGGTGGCCGTTCGTGTTGCTGTCGATGATCTTCTTCGGCCGCCTGTGGTGCGGTGTGCTCTGCCCCGAAGGCTCGCTCAGCGAATGGATCAGCTGGCGCGGGCTGAACAAACGCACGCCTCGCTGGGTCCGCTGGAGCGGCTGGCCGACCATCGCCTTCATCCTCACCACCGTCTACGGCCAGCTGATCAGCGTCTATGACTATGCTCAGGCGGCGCTGCTGATCCTCGGTGGCTCCACCGTCGCGGCGATGCTGGCGGGCTTTCTCTACGGACGCGGTAAACGCGTCTGGTGCCGCCATCTTTGCCCGGTCAGCGGCGTATTCGCCTTGCTCGCCCGGCTGGCACCGGTGCATTACAAGGTCGACGAACAGCGCTGGCTGGAGAACCGCGAACCGCACCTGCCAACGCCCAACTGCGCGCCACTGATCGACATCCGGCGCATGCAGGGCAACGCCGATTGCCACGCCTGCGGTCGCTGCAGCAGCCAGCGCGGCGCAGTGCAACTGAGCGCCCGCTCGCCGAACTCGGAAATCCTCATCGTCGGCGGTCAGCAACAAGGCGATCACTGGGACAGCACCCTGCTGCTGTTCGGCATGATCGGCCTGGCCATGGGCGCCTTCCAGTGGACGGTCAGCCCCTGGTTTATCGCCCTCAAGCAAGCGGCGGCGGAATGGCTGGTGGATCGCGACATCTTCTGGCCGCTGGAAGCCAATGCGCCCTGGTGGCTGCTGACCCACTACCCGCAGGCCAACGATGCCTTCACCTGGCTCGATGGCGCGGCGATCCTCACCTATATCTTTGGCGCCTCGCTGCTCGTCGGCGGCGCGTTGTGGCTACTGCTACGCGCCGCCGTGCGCGTAATGCGCCGTGGCGACAATGTGTTCCAGCACCTGGCACTGGCGCTGGTGCCGCTGGGCGGCGCCGGGTTGTTCCTCGGCCTGTCCGCCACGACGGTGAAGCTGCTGCGCTACGAAGGCTTCCTGCTGGCCTGGGCACAGCCGGCACGCGCCGCGCTGCTGATCGGTGCGGTGCTCTGGAGCCTGTACCTGGCCTGGAACGTGATCAGTCGTCACGGCGGCAACGGCCTGCGCCGACTGTTGGCGTTCGCCTGCGTCAACGCCGGCTGCGCGCTGGTGGGCTATGGCTGGTGGTTGCAGTTCTGGGGCTGGTGAGTCGCCTGAACATGTTGGGCTAGAGCACATTCCAGATGGGACTGCAGCACCGGCAGGCGCAGGGTGGGCTTCAGCCCACCAGAATCCCTTCAACGCCCTGCACGGTGGGCTAAAGCCCACCCTACAGAGCCAAGCCTAGCGCGCAGGCAGCGCGTGGAAAGGTGCTCGCCACCCTCGCTAGCCACGCAACACGAATGAAGGAAACAGCCGATCCATGCGCTCCCACAAGCGCTGCTGGTCGTAGGGGGCGCGGCTATCGGCGAGGCTTTCGTCGAGCATCCGCGCGGTGCGTACGCACTGCACGGCGAAGCGTTCGACACCTAGTCGGCGCAGGCGCTGGGCCATGTCCCACAACGTATCGGCGTCAAACAGCTGCCAGTGCACGGTGGTCCGGCATTCATGCTCGACGCCACTTTCCAACAAGTGCTCGAGGCTCTTCCAGTTGGCCTTGCCGCTACCGTCCACACCGGTGATCACCGTGCTGTGCTCGGGCAGTGCCTTGATGTCGAAACCGACCCAATCCACCAGCGGCAGGATGTTGGCGAACAGCTTCGGCTTGATGCCGGCGCTGTGCAGCGCCAACCTTGTAGCCCAACGCCCGCACCTGGGCGATCGCCTCGGGCAGCGCGGTCTGCAGGGTCGGCTCGCCACCGCTGAACACCACTGCCTCGAGCAGGCCGACGCGCTGTTCGAGGAAGGCAAGAATCTCCGACCAGGGCTTTTCCTCACTGCCACAGGCGGGAATCAGCTGCGGGTTGTGGCAGTAGCGACAGCGCCAGCCGCAACCCTGGCAGAACAGCACGCAGGCTAGATGATCGGGGAAATCCAGCGTGGTCAGGGGGACCAGCCCCCCGACTCGTATCACCGCGCCGCCGCTTCGGTGAAATGCAGGCGCTCGCGGTGCTCGGACTGCTTGCCCGGATTGAACGCGGTAACCGGGCGGTGATAGCCCATCACGCGGGTCCAGACTTCGCAACGTTGGCGTTGGTCCTGGGGCAGCTGGCTGGTTTGGTTCATGGTGACTCTCCTTTCACTAGGTGTTGAGTATGCAGCGCCGCACCTGAAGGAACGGCGGGACATGGGGTCGCAGCTCAGGCTGGCAATGCAGGGGCGGCCTGCTGCTTGCGTAGCAGTGCCTCATCGCACTTCGGACAGAACTCGTGCTCGCCGGCGAGATAACCGTGCACCGGGCAGATCGAGAAGGTCGGCGTTACCGTCAGGTAAGGCAGCCGGTAGCGCGACAGGGCGTTGCGCACCAGCTTCTTGCACGCCTCGGCGGAGGAAATCTGCTCGGCCATGTACAGGTGCAGCACGGTGCCGCCGGTGTATTTGCACTGCAGCTCGTCCTGCAGCTCCAGGGCCTCGAAGGGGTCGTCGGTGTAACCCACCGGCAATTGCGAAGAGTTGGTGTAGTACGGCGCCTCGGTCGAACCCGCCTGGAGAATGTCGGGGAAGCGCTTGCGGTCTTCCTTGGCGAAGCGATAGGTAGTGCCTTCGGCCGGCGTCGCCTCGAGGTTGTAGAGGTGCCCAGTGTCTTCCTGAAACTGCACCAGCCGCGCACGCACGTGGTCGAGCACCTCTATCGCCAGTGTCCGTCCGGCAGCTGTCTGCAACCCTTCGGTATCGTCGGTGAAGTTGCGCACCATCTCGTGCAAGCCGTTCACCCCGATGGTAGAGAAGTGATTGCGCAGCGTGCCGAGGTAACGCTTGGTATAGGGGTAGAGCCCGGCATCCATATGGTGCTGGATGACCTTGCGTTTAACCTCCAGGCTCTGCCGCGCCATGTCCAGCAGCACATCCAACTGCTCCAGCAGGGCCCCCTTGTCGCCGCGATAGAGATACCCCAGCCGCGCGCAGTTGACCGTCACCACGCCGAGCGAGCCGGTCTGCTCGGCTGAACCGAACAATCCGCCGCCGCGCTTGAGCAGCTCGCGAACGTCCAGCTGCAGGCGGCAGCACATCGAGCGAACTTGGTTGGGCTGCATGTCCGAGTTGAGGAAGTTCTGGAAGTACGGCAACCCGTAGCGTGCGGTCATCTCGAACAGGCGGTCGGCGTTCTCGCTGTCCCAGGGAAAGTCGTGGGTGATGTTGTAGGTAGGAATTGGAAAGGTGAACACCCGACCAAGGCCGTCGCCAGCCTGCATCACTTCTATATAGGCGCGGTTGATCAGCTCCATCTCGGCCTGCAGATCGCCGTAGGCGAAAGGCATCTCCTCACCGCCGATATAGGGGATCTGCTCACGCAGGTCTTCGGGGCAGACCCAGTCGAAGGTCAGGTTGGTGAACGGTGTCTGCGTGCCCCAGCGCGACGGCACGTTGAGGTTGTAGATGAATTCCTGGATGGCCTGGCGGATCTCGCCATAGCCAAGGTTGTCCTTGCGCACGAACGGCGCGAGGTAGGTATCGAAGCTACTGAAAGCCTGGGCGCCGGCCCACTCGTTCTGCAGCGTGCCAAGGAAATTGACCATCTGCCCCAGAGCGCTGGAGAGGTGTTTGGGCGGGCCGGACTCGACCCGCCCAGGAATGCCGTTGAAACCTTCATTGAGCAGCGTGCGCAGCGACCAGCCGGCGCAGTAGCCAGCAAGCATGTCCAGATCATGGATATGCAAATCGCCCTCGCGATGCGCGGTGCCAATTGCCGGGCTGTAGACCTCGTCCAGCCAGTAGTTGGCCGTGACCTTGCCGGACACGTTGAGGATCAGCCCGCCCAGCGAATAGCCCTGATTGGCGTTGGCGCGCACTCGCCAGTCTTCGCGGGAGAGGTACTCATTCATCGAGGCCGCTACATCGACCACCACCTTGCGATCACGGCGCAACCGCGCATGACGTTCGCGATAGACGATGTAGGCACGGGCGGTATCGAAGTAACCCGCAGCCATCAGCGCGCGCTCGACGCCATCCTGCACCTGCTCGACCTCGACCGCTGAGCGATGGGCCAACTGCAGGCGAACAGCCTCGGCCAGTGCCCGAGCTACAGACGTTTCGAACTCACCGGTCGCCGCTCCTGCCGTCGCAATGGCGCGCTCTATCTTGTCCACTTCGAACGCCGCCAGTCGGCCATCACGCTTACGCAGTGAAACCGGTTTTGCCAACTCTGCCTGCCTGGGCATCAACGCCTCCATAACCATATGTAGTGTATTTTTTTTAGATAAACACAATATGGTGTGACTTTAGAGGTGGATTGCCATTGCCGAATTGACCGTCGTCAAGCATGCGCCAGTCATTGCCGAACGGTCTCCTGAGTCTGTGGCGAGCAGACTTGTCCGTGGTCAAGGAAGCCTCCGACACCGGCCTCCTACGATGCAGCCTGATAAAACCCGGTTCAGCCCGGGGGAGGAAACATGCTCACCGAAAAAACTCTGGTGGCTGAGTTGTGCCGCCATCATCTGTTCAGCCGCCTGCCTGAGGCTGCGTTACAGGAGGTGTGCGCCTCAGCCAACCTGAAACGCCTGCCTGCGGGAGCCTCGCTGTTTCACCAGGGCGACAAAGCCGATCGCTTTTATTTTCTCTTCAGCGGGCAGATCAAGCTGCACCGCGTGGTTTGCGACGGGCAGGAGAAACTGGTGGAGGTAATGCGTGCGGGCGAGTCGTTTGCTGAGGCCCTGTTGTTCAAGGGTGCCCCCTGCTATCCGGTAAGCGCCACCGCACTCAAGGCCAGCCTGGTGGCGAGCCTCAACGGCCCGCACTATCGGCGCATTCTTGAACAGCATCCGGACATCTGCCTGGACATTCTCGCCACGCTGAGCATCCGCCTGCATCAGCGCATGACCGAGATCGATACACTCACGCTGGCAAACGCCAGCCATCGGGTGGTGCGTTTTCTCGCGCAATCACAACAGGACGACAGCGGCGTCGTGGTGCTCGACGTACCGAAACGGTTGATCGCATCGAAGCTGGGCATTCAGCCGGAAACCTTCTCACGCATTCTGCACAGACTGATCGATGCGGGGACCATATCGGTACAGCGTCGCCGTATCGAGATCCTAGATAACCGCAAACTGGCGGCTTATGACGAATAACCTGCGGCAGAACGCCCCAGTGTTCTTGATTGCCATCAAAGCCGGGCGCCTGCCCGCCTTGGAGAATGACCCGCGCCACGCCACCGCCAGGAAAACACGATGATCACCACCACGCCCGTGCCCTTGGTCTATTCATGTTCCGGCTGCTCGAACGTCGCGCAGATGGCCAATACCCTGGCAGTTCGGCTCGACCGTGCCGGGCTTGCGGAAATGTCCTGCATTGCCGGTGTCGGCGGGCGAGTCGCGGCGCTGGTAAAAAAGGCCAATTCCGGCCGCCCCATTCTCGCCATCGACGGTTGCCCGATGCACTGCGCCCGCGCATGCCTGGCGCAGCATGGCGTCACCCCGGACGTGCACATCACCCTCAGCAGCTACGGCCTGCGCAAGCGCTACCGCGAAGACTGCAGCGAAGAAGAGATCGCTGCGCTGTTCGAGGACATGAAGGACATCATTGCCAGTGATCGGATGCAGATGCGCACGGGCTGAGCTAATCGGCGGGTTGAACGGCGGCTCGATGCGCTCAGCCAGCCCGAAGACATATGCGGCCTTTTCTGGTGGGCTGAAGCCCACCGGGATAGGCCATCCGAGGACTTTCACCCAACACGTCAACCACGGAAGAGCTGCCCATCCGCAGCGGTCAGCCGCTCTGTTACGCCCTGGCCGTCTTTGCTCGGCCGGCGGCGGCGACTTCCTCGCCAGCACCCTGCAGCAGTTTCCACAGCCAACTCGGCAGGGTATCGGGGTCGAGGCTGTCTATCAGGTTCTTGATCGACAAGCCCAGCTCGGTATCACCCTCGATCACCAGCCGGCGGCGAAAGAACAGCGTATCCGGATCTTCCTGACGGCTGGCCAGCAACAGAAACTCGCGCCAGTTGCCGCGAATGGTCACCTCCACCGGCGCTTGAGCCGCAATACGCAGCTGCTCGCGCTCGCAGGTCAGACACCAGGCGAGTCCGAGGTCGGCGACTTCCAGTTTCATCCAATGACCATCGAGCACCTCGAAGGCACCGTCGCTCAGCGCCTCGGCGAACACCTGATTGAGGCTGCGCTCCAGTGCCAGGCGCTGCAGCAGGAATGGCGTCTTGGCCGCGAGAGGCAAAAGCCGCCCGCCGAGACTTACCAGATGAGCACGCGGATTCAGCATAACCCTGCCTCCTCAGCACGCAGCATGCCGGGCTGACCATGCCAATAGCCATTGCAGCCATCCACCGCCAGCGGCGGCAATGCGCCTTTACGCACCGCATCGAAGGCACCGACAACCTCTTCCATACCGGCAGCACGAGGACTCAGGCGCAGCAGGTCGGCACCGCTATCGACCAGGCCTGCGTAGTCTGCAAGCAGATTGCTGACTGCTGCGGACATCGTCTGGATGCCATTGATGGTGAACAGCGCCTCGCCCTCCTGGCTCAGCAGCGGAATGCCTTCGGGGTAGTTCTGGCAGCAGAACTGACAGTCGTCCTTGGGCCGGTTCTCCGCGCGAGCGGTGAAGCAGCGTGCCGAATAGGCCAGCGGCAAATGGCCGTAGGCGAATATCTCGATTTCCGGCAGTGGAACGTTCAGCTCCAGCATCTGTGCTCGCGCGCTCTTGATCAGCGCGCCGGAAGCCTCCACCGGGGGCACCCAGCGGGTCATGCCGCTGGTCACCAGCTCGGCCAGGGCATATCCGTTGTACAGATTCAGTGCCGGCCCGCCGACGAAGGGCAGCTTGCGCTCGGACATCAGCTGCACGGCGCCCATATCGTTGGCTTCAACCAGCAGTTCGCCGTTGTCGCACAGGCGACGCAGGCTGGACAGCTCGGAGGCCGCCTCGACCAAAGTCAGGCCGGACAGCACCAACTGCGCTGAAGACGCCTCCGCGAGATCGCGGGCCAGGCCGAGCCAGTCGTCGAGCATCAGTGCGCGGCGCTTGGAGCAGACGGTTTCGCCGAGATAGATCACGTCCAGCGGTTGGCTGGCCATGTTGGCGTAGAAGTCCAGCGTCTGCTGGCGATCCCAGTAGAACAGCACCGGACCCAGAGAAAGTTTCATGGGTGACTCCTCATTCATTGCCAGGCCCGGTGATAGGCACCCAGGGTGGTCTGCGAGCCTTCGGAAAGCCCATCGAGCACTTGCCGCCAGCCGGGTTCGACCGCATAGCGCTGCGGTGCTTTCAGGTAGCTGTCCAGTGCGGCGCGCCAGACGCGGGTGACCTGCTCGACGTAGGCAGGGCTGCGCTGGCGGCCCTCGATCTTCATGGCGGTCACGCCGATGGCGGCGAGCTCGGGGATCAGGTCAAGGGTGTTAAGGCTGGTGGGCTCTTCCAGCGCATGGAAGCGTTGGCCATTGACCATGAAGCGGCCCTTGCACAGCGTCGGGTAGCCGGCCGACTCGCCTTCGGCGTAGCGGTCGATCAGTACGTTGTTCAGCCGTGAGGTGAGTCCCTCCGGCTCCTCGCTCCAACGTACCGCCTTGGCCGGCGAGCAGACGCCACAGAGATTCGGCGATTCGCCTGTCAGGTAGGACGACAGATGGCAGCGGCCCTCGGCCATGATGCACAGGCTGCCGAAGGCGAACACCTCGATCGGCACCGGGCTGCTCGCCGCGACCTGCTTGACCTGCTTTAGCGAAAGTACCCGCGGCAGCACCGCGCGGTTGATGCCGTAGCGCTCCTGATAGAACGCCAGCGCCGCGGCATTGGTAGCCGAGCCCTGTACCGACAGATGCAGATTGAGTTTGGGATGACGCTTGCTGGCGTAGCCGAGCACACCGGGGTCGGCCGCGATCAACGCATCGACGCCCATGTCGGCGGCCTGATCGACTGCGCGCTGCCAGCGGTTCCAACCATCGGGCTGGGCATAGGTATTGACGGCGATATACAGCTGGCGGCCCTTTTCGCGAATCAGCTGCAGGCCCTTGTCGAGCTGCTTCTCATCGAGATTGAGACCGGCGAAATGGCGGGCGTTGGTGTCGTCGCGAAAACCGACGTAGATGGCATCGGCGCCCTGCTGGACGGCAGCTTTGAGCGCGGGCAGGCTTCCTGCCGGGCAGACCAGGTGCATGACAACTCCTAGACATTCGGGTACATGCGCGCCACGCATCGGTGGCGTGGCGGTCGTTCGGCTGAACGGAAAACAGCCGGCAGTCTAGGCAGCTGACCAGTGGCCAGCATTGATAGGGGTCAAGAATGATCGGAGGTCACGAGTGCGACGAAATGCAGCAGAAAGGTCCCGCCAACGATCGGATCGCTAGCGGGAGAGCGAGCTCAAATGCCTTCGTCGCCCTGGAACTCCTCGGTGGCGCGGGCGACCATCTGGCGCCACGCCCCCGACTCCTCGCCGAGCAGGCGTATGGCCTTGAGGCTGGCAGCAAAGGCATCACGGTAGTGCAGCGGATTATTTTCGCTGGCGGCCCGCTCGGCGAAGGTTTGTGCCTCGCTCAGCAGCGCCTCGAATTCGTTCTGATCCAGGGCCATTGGGCTCTCCTCGGTTGATGATTTGAGGTTAGACCATCGTGGGCCGTGCGCGACTCTCGCCGGCCGACGGGCGCTACTTCAGCTTCAGTCGCCGCGCCAGCTTGTGCAGATTGCTTGAGTCGAGATCGAGCAGGCGTGCGGCCTGTGCCCAGTTTTCACCACTGGCTTCCAGTGCGCGGATGATGGCTCGCCGTTGCGCGGCTTCAACGCTTTGCCTCAGGGGCATTACTTCCTCGGTCGGCACCGGCTCCTCGACCACGTGAGTCGGCTGCATGCCCGCAGCATGGCTGTCCAGATCCAGCAGATCCGGCTCGAGGGTGAGAATCTCGCTACGCGACGCGCCACGGCTGAGCAGACGCAACGCCGCGCGGCTGACGACGTGCTCCAGTTCACGCACGTTGCCCGGCCAGGCGTAACCGAGCAGGGCTCGCTCGGAGGCGGGTGACAGACGCATGCTGCGCAGCCCCAAACGCGCACGATTGAGCTCGAGAAAATGGCCGGCGAGGATCAGTACGTCATTGCCGCGCTCGCGCAGCGGCGGAATCGGTGCAGGATAGACCGACAGGCGATGATAGAGATCGGCGCGGAAATGTCCGTCGCGCACGCTTTCACGCAGGTTGCGATTGGTCGCGGCAATAATGCGCACGTCGACCTGCCGCGGCTTGTCGGTTCCCAGGCGCTGGATCTCGCCATTCTGCAGCGTGCGTAGCAGTTTGGCCTGCACGGTCAGCGGTAGCTCGCCAACCTCGTCGAGCAGCAGCGTGCCGCCATTGGCAGCGTCGAAACGACCCGGTCGGTCCGTGGTAGCCCCGGAGAAGGCGCCCTTGACGTGGCCGAACAGCTCGCTTTCGGCCAGGGACTCAGGCAGCGCTGCGCAATTGACGTGCACCAGCGGCTTATTGCGTCGCCGCGAATGCCGATGCAACCAGCGTGCAAACAACTCCTTGCCGACACCGGTCTCTCCAAGCAACAACACAGGCAGCTCGGAGTCCGCCACCACCTGCAGTTCACGCAACAGCTCGCGGATCACGTCGCTCTGGCCGAGAATCTCACCGTCACCATGATCGAGCGTGGTTTCCAGTACATCGCTGCGCGCCAGACGCAGGCCGCGGTTCTCGTGCTCCAGACGAGTCACCCGCACTGCTGCTTCGATCACCAGGGTGTAGCGCTGCAGGTCGAGCCGAGCGTCGTCATCGAAGGTACCGGCGTGCAAGGCATCGAGGGTCAAGGCACCCCATAGCTTGCCCTCGACGTACAGACTGACGCCCATGCAGTCATGCACCGGCAACGGTTCGCCGATATGCGCATCGAGCAGACCGTCATACGGATCCGGCAAGCGACTGTCCGGCTCGAACCAGGTCGGGTCGCGCTGCGAAAGAATCGCCGCCAGCCGCGGATGTTGAGCAATCACGAAACGCCGACCAAGCGCCTCCTGTACCAGCCCCACTGCTGCCAGAGGTCGCAGGCTGTCCCCATCGAGACGAAGCAACACCACCGCGCCGCAATGGAAATGCTGGTGGAGGGTGTGCACCAGGCGCTGCAGACGCACGGCGTTAGGTAATTCGGTAGTCAAGTCGGCAAGCAGCGCATCAGCCATCATGGTCATGGATACCCTCATGGTTTTAAACACCATAACCGCGATGGGTAATTTCTACCAGCAGCGTGTCACAGTCGCCGGTTTCCGCGGGCTCGAAGGCTGGCATGGCAGTTGCGATGGACAGGAGCATATCCAACAGGACCGCCGCCATGACTACCGACCTTATCGACCACACCCTCGGCAATCTCGCATGTTCGGTGCCCGGTGCCACACGCGTATTTCGTCAGTTTCGCCTGGACTTCTGCTGCGGTGGCGACCTGTCGCTGCGCGAGGCTGCAAGGCGGATAGATGTCGACCCGCAGATCATTGCTGGCGCACTACTCGCACTGGAGCCAGAGGATTCGGAGAAGGATTGGCGTACAGCGCCAGCAGCTGAGCTGATCGATTACATTCTGGCGCGCTTTCATGAGCGGCACCGCGATCAGTTCCCGGAGCTGATTCGTCTGGCCAGCCGCGTCGAGCATGTACACGGCAGCCGCCCTGAATGTCCCAATGGGCTCGCCGAACACCTGTGGAACATGCAACAGGAACTGGAGAGCCACATGCTCAAGGAGGAGCAGATCCTCTTTCCCATGCTGCAACGCGGCATGCGCTTTCCCCAGGCGCAAGGGCCGATCTCGGTGATGCGCTACGAGCATCAAGAGCACGGCAACGCGCTGGAGCAACTGGCGGCGCTGACCAACGACATCACCCCGCCGGCCAACGCCTGCAATACATGGCGCGCGCTGTATCGCGGCCTGGAGGAAATGCGCGGCGATCTGATGCAGCACATTCATCTGGAAAACAACGTGCTGTTTCGCAATGCCGAGGCGCCTATGCCGGCACAAAGCACCCAGGGCATTGAAGCAAACGTGGAGATTCGCCCATGAAACAGTATCTGCAGCCAGTAGCCTGGGGCGTGGCGATGGCCTCGATCATCGCCCTGGCCAGCAACTTCGCTCTGACCATGGTCGTCAGTTCGGCACAGGCAGCCACCACTCACGACCATGGCCACCATGCACAACCGGCAACCGAGGCAAGCGCAGTGCCGAGCGAGCGCTGGGCCACCGATGCGGCCTTGCGCGAGGGCATGACGCGCATTCACGAAGCGGTACAACGGAGCATCCCGGCCAATCCGGCCGAACCACTCAGCGACGAGGCAGCGGTCACCTTGCAGCGCGATGTGGAAGGCGCAACCAGCTACCTCATCGCCAATTGCCAGCTCCCGAAAGCGGCAGATAACGCCCTGCACGGCCTGCTGATCGATCTGCTCAAGGGCGCCGAGGCGCTGTCCGAGCTCGACCAGCGCGAGCAGGGCCTACAGCGCATCGTCGAAACGCTTGAGCGCTATCCGCAGATGTTCGCCGAGCCGGTCTGGCGTGACGGTTTCGTCGCCCATTTGCACTGATCGCACGTCAGACTCCAGCCCTACATTGTCCAGACCTTGACGATCATCAAGGTCTGGCCTGCTTCATCGACACTACATGCGCTAGGCTGAAGCCTGATGTTGTTGTCATTGTTCAATTGAAACAGGACGCCTTGCATGGTGCTTCACCGCGTACACCACCAGATCCTCCGCAGCCATCACCTGTTCGAACCACTGAACGAAGAGCAGATGGAAGAACTGCTCAATGCCAGCCAACTGCTCAACCTGGACAAGGGTGACAACCTGTTCCATCAGGGTGAACCGGCACACCACTTCTACTTCGTCATCTCCGGCGCAGTGAAGGTCTACCGCCTGACACCAGACGGCCAGGAAAAGGTCTTCGAGGTCATTGGCAACCGCCAGACCTTCGCCGAAGCCATGATGCTGATGGACACCCCCAATTACGTGGCCTCGGCCCAGGCGGTCTGCCCATCGCAGGTCTATCGCTTCTCCAATACCGCCTACATGCGCCTGCTGGAAGCCAATCAACGCCTCACCTTCGCCCTGCTCGGCAAGCTCTGCGTGCGCCTGCACCAACGCATCAACGAGATCGAAACGCTTTCGCTGAAGAACGCCACCCACCGTGTCGTGCGTTATCTGCTGACTCAGTTGGCGCGAGTAAAGGATGGCAGCAACAGCTTCGAGCTGCCGATGGCCAAGCAGCTGGTAGCCGGGCACCTGTCGATCCAGCCGGAAACCTTCTCGCGGATCATCCGGCGCCTGATCGACGAGGCCATCATCACGCAGGAAGGTCGGCAGATCACCATCCTCGATCGCCAGCGGCTCGAGCAGTTCGAGTGAGTTGATCGTCGTCAAAGCCCGCGGTTTTCCCGCCGTGTCAGGCTGTATCGACCGACAGGAGCGCCGCCATGCCCAGATGCCTGTATTGCCAGCAGGACAACCCTCCACAGGAAGCCGAGTGCAGCAATTGCGGCATGCCGCTACCGAAACACGCCGACAGCGCTCCGGAACGCCGGCAGCGGCGCTTCCTGTGGTTTTGCATCGGCCTCACAGTCTTCTGCGCGGTGATGATCGTATGGTTGCCGCGCTATCTGTTTTAACGGCCTTCCCGACGAGGCCGCAGTCCGTAGGGTGGATCACGCTTCATCGACCCACCGAACGGTGTGCACGGTGGATGTGAAAAGCGACATCCACCCTACATGCCTGAAGCCCGCCCTACAGGTTCGCGATGAGCCGTAGCCCCCGCACACGAGGTACATGGCGGCATAACCTAAAGAGGCAACCACGTCGCGATCTGCTCGCCGGGACCGTAGGGTGGGCTTCAGCCCACCAGAAACCCGAAACGAGCCAGCTCTCCCAGAGAACCCCGAAGCGAAAAGCCCCCACCTGACCGATTACAACGCAAGATCGCAACCCAGTACCGTCCAAAAATGGCGGGCTGAAGCCCGCCCTACGGTATGCGTTGAGGCATCGGGCGCCGTTACGGCTGGGTCAGCTGTTTGTACAGCTGCGGCAGACGGAATGGGAGCTGTTGCGGTTCCTTGATCAGGGTGTAGCCATTGGCGCCGAACATGTACGGCAGGTAATCGCCGGCCTCACGGTCGATAGTGATGCAGAACGGCAGCAGACCCTGCTTGCGCGCCTCCATGACAGCCTGACGGGTGTCTTCGACACCGTAACGGCCTTCGTAGAGATCCAGGTCGTTCGGCTTGCCGTCGGTCACCAACAACAGCAGCTTGCGCCGCTGCTTGCAGTTGCCGAGCAGCTCGGTGGCCTGGCGGATGGCAGCGCCCATGCGGGTGTAGTAACCGGGCTTGAGCGCCTGGATTCGACCACGGGTCTCATCGCCATAGGGCTGGCGGAAACTCTTGAGTTCCTGCATACGCACTTGCTGACGACGCAGTGACGAAAAGCCATAAAGCGCGAACGGATCGCCGACCGCCGACAGTGCCTCACCGAATAGCAGCAGGCTGTCGATGACCACGTCGATCACCCGATGCTCGTTATCCAGATGCGCATCGGTGGACATGGATAGATCGGCCAGTAGCAGACAGGCCAGATCACGGCGGCTCTGCCGCTGCTCCATGAACAGTCCGCGCTCGACGCACTGGCCGTTCTGTCGCTCGACGTAAAAGTCCAGCCAGGCCTGCATGTCCAGCTCCGAGCCCTGAGGTTGCTGACGCAACCACTGGCGGTCGTTGCGCAAATGCTCGAACTGACGGCGCAAACGCCTTGCCAGCGGCGACAGGCGCAGCGGCAACGGCTTGGGTTCGGAACCGCAAGGCAACATCATCTGCAGATTGACGAAGTCCTTCTGCAAGCACTGTTTGCGATAGTCCCATTCGGGCAGTTTGATGCCCTCCCCCAACGGGACATCGTCGAAGTCTGCGGCAGGCAGGTCCAGATCGAGCTTCAGGCCGCCCCCCTGACGCATGCGCTGGCGCGACAACGCCAGTTCATCCAGGTCCTCGGCGACGCGGGCCGCATCCAGATCTTCGGTATCGTCTTCGCAGCGATCCAGCTCGACATGCTCGGACCAGCTGAACAGGTTTTCCAGTCGGAACAGCAACAGGCCGCCCTTGCTGGAACTATCGTCGACGCGCCGGGCACGCTTGCGCTGGCGGGACTCACCGCTAGGCGGGGTTTCCAGATTCCCTTCGCCCTCCTCGGCTCGATAGACGGCCTGGGGCTCACCAAGGTTTTCCGCCGGGTAGAGCCACAACGGCAATGGCCAAGGGGCGCGCTCGCTACGTGGGAACTGGGTGACGCTGCCAGGCTCGCGCAGGGCCTGACAAAGCGCTACTTCCAGCGCAGCCTCAGCCTTGGGCAATTGTTTTGGATCCGGGCGCAACTGAAGGTGTGCCTCCACCAGACGCTGATATCGCGGGCGCATGGCCGGAAACTGGTCGAGCAGCGTCTGTGTCCAGCGCTGATTGTCGCGTGCCCAGTGGCGCATCTGACTGGCCTGCGCTGCGATCAGCGCCAGCCAGCGATAAAGATCCTGATTGAGCGAGACTTCCGGGTACACCGCAAGGCTTTGTGGAAGCCGTAGGTTACTGCTGTCGCACCAGGCCACCGGCAGTTGCATGCAGGTACCGGCCACTTGTTGCAGCAGGTTGCGCCGCAGCACCAGATCCCGCGCGCTGGCGGCTTCGACGCCGACACCGCTGGCCCCACCCATAGCGCGGAACATCAGTGACAGCGAGCGCTGCATGCTCTCCAGATCAACCCGTGCCTCGGGGAAATCCGGGCTGGCGCGACGGGTGATGAAGCGGTGCCAGACACTGCCGACCCACTCTTCCACTTCGATGGTAAAAGCCATGGCGCTTACTCCGTTCTGGCACTGAAAAAGCAAAACGGCCCGCTGTTACCAGCCGGGCCGTTGATCCTCATTGCAATTTATCTCAGGCCGCAGCAGGGGCTGCTGCTACAACCGGTACCCGACCGCGCTGGCGGAAGCTGTACAGGTAGCAGACCAGGCCGATCAGGAAGAACACCCCGGCGATCAAGCGCAGCCAGAAGAAAATGGCCAGTTGGTCAGCGGTGTTCATGAACGACATGGCGGCACCATCGGCAGGAATCCGTTGCAGCCAGATCTGCACGACACCAGCAGCGGTGAGGAACAGGGTGATGGCGATCATCGATACCGTCATCAGCCAGAAGCCCCAGATTTCAATACGCTGTGCACGAGCATCAGGCGCTTCACCCAGACCACGCAGACGCGGCATGGCGTAGCTGATCATGGTCATCACGATCATTGCATAGGCGCCGTAGAAGGCCAGGTGGCCGTGGGCGGCGGTCAGCTGCGAGCCATGGGTGTAGTAGTTCACCGGGGCAAGGGTGTGCATGAAACCCCACACGCCAGCACCGAGGAACGCAGTCACGGTAGTACCGATGGCCCACAGCGCGGCGGCCTTGTTCGGATGGTCGCGGCGGCGACGGTTCACCATGTTCAGCGCGAACAGCACCATGGCGAAGAACGGTAGCGGCTCAAGGGCGGAGAAGATCGATCCCACCCACAACCACACAGTCGGCGCACCGATCCAGAAGAAGTGGTGACCGGTACCGATGATGCCGGTGATCAGGGCCATGGCGATGATCACGTACAGCCACTTCTCGACTACTTCGCGGTCCACGCCGGTGATCTTGATCAGGACGAAGGCCAGCATCGCACCCATGATCAGTTCCCAAACACCTTCTACCCACAGGTGCACGACGAACCACCAGTAGAACTTGTCGCGCGAAAGGTTTTCCGGGTTATAGAAAGCGAACAGGAAGAACACTGCGAGGCCGATCAGACCGGTCATCATCACCGTGCTGACCACGGTCTTGCGACCCTTGAGCATGGTCATGCCGATGTTGTAGAGGAAGCCCAGGGCGACCACCACGATACCGATCTTGGTGATCGTAGGCTGTTCCAAGAACTCTCGTCCCATGGTCGGTAACAGGTCGTTTCTGGTCATTTCTGCCAGAGCCGCGTAGGGCACGAACAGATAACCGAGAATGGTCAGCACACCGGCGGCGGCGAACACCCAGAACAGAATGATGGCCAGTTTCGGACTATGTAGCTCACAGTCCGATTCTTCGGGAATGAGGTAGTAAGCCGCCCCCATGAAGCCAAACAACAGCCAGACGATCAGCAGGTTGGTGTGAACCATCCGCGCCACGTTGAACGGCAGCAGTGGGAACAGGAAATCGCCCACCACGTACTGCAATGCCATGATCAGACCGAACAACACCTGACCGACGAACAGGATGAGCGCAAACACGAAGTAGGGTTTGGCAACGGCCTGCGATTGGAATTTGAGATGCGGATTGAAACTGCTCATCTCGTGGCCCCCTCTATGGATTCGGAAACAAAGACGTCCATCACTCAACCCTCCTTGTTCGGCGGCCAGTCATTGGTGTCGATCTTCGAAGTCCACTTGAGGAACTCCGCCATATCGTCAACTTGCTGCTCGCTGAGATTGAATTGCGGCATCGCACGGCGGCCGGGCGCTCCGAGTGGCTGAGCCTTCATCCAGGCATGCAGGAAGGGCTTGAAGGTCTCCTCGCCGCCACGGCGGACAAACACGTTGCCTAGTTCCGGCGCGAAGTAGGCGCCCTCGCCGAGCAGGCTGTGGCAGCCAATGCAGTTGTTGTTTTCCCAAACTTCCTTGCCGCGTACTACCGCTTCGGTCAATTCCGATTCGTTGGTGCGCTCGGGGAAAGTCTGCTCTGTGTGGTAAGTAAGGCCCAGGAACACCAGGAAGAAGAACACGCTTCCTCCGAAGTAAATATTCCTGGCCATACCTTTGGTGAAGGTCTCGGACATGGTCGCCTCCTCATGGCTTGGCGTGGCCAGTTTAAGAAGGGGGCTATCGAAACCTGCTTGATGGCAATCAAGAAAAACCCGAACGTTACAGTAGGGCATTCCTTGGAATTCAGGAGGTTGCTGCGAAGCCATACGTGGCGGGGGCTGCAGCTTTACGGCGGCATCAGGGACACTGCTTTTGAGGCTATCTGCCACGCAATCGCGAGGGTCGTATCAGTGCCGGGCTGCGCTCAGCAGATGCTGAACGCACGCCACGGCATCGTGCGTGATGGTCAGGCGCGGCGTTGCCCGGCCAGACGCAGACCGGTCTTTTTCAGGATACGGCTGGACACCAGCATATCGTTCGCCCGACAGGCATTGCCAAGCAGCGCGCGAATCTGATTGCGATAAGCCTCGATGTCACTGGCGTCACGCCCGTGCACCATGGCAAACAGGTTATACGGCCAGCCCTCCTGGCGTGGTCGGCGATAGCAGTGGCTGACGAAGGGCTGCGCACCGATCAGCGCACCCAGCCGGGCGATTTCAGCGTCGTCGACGTCCCACACGGTCATGCCGTTGTGTCGATAGCCGAGACGGTAGTGGTTGGGGATCGCCGCGACCCGGCGGATGGCACCGTCGGCCTGTAGCCGCTGCAGCAGGGCCAGCGCGTCGTCGACGTCGATTCCAAGCCCTTCGGCAAGCCATGCCCAGGGATCGGCCACCAGAGGCAGGCCTGCCTCGGTCAGCTCGATCAGGCGGCGGGTCAGGCCTTCGTCAAACGGGGAAGTGCAAACCGACATGATAGGTTTCCTCCTTCGGCAAATTCAGCACTGCCAGGCCGGTATCGGCCTCGATGCGTGCGATGCTCTCGGCGATGCCCTGGGGGGTCTCGCAACCAAGCACGAACCACATGTTCCACTGGTGTTCACGACGATAGTTGTGCGCCACCTCGGGCATCGCCTCCAGCTGCGCGGCAACGGCATCGAAGCGCGCCTCGGGCACCGACAACGCCGCCAGGGTGAAGGCGCCGCCGAGACGATCAATGTCGAACATCGGGCCGAAGCGGGTCAGTGTGCCGTCGTCCAGCAGGGCCTGAACCCGCAGGCGCAAGACCTCGGCGGTGCTGCCCAATTCTTCAGCCAAAGCCTCCCAGGGATGGCGCACTAGCGGCAGACCGTGCTGCAGGCGATTGATCAGTTGCCGATCTAGCTCATCCATTGACGACTTCCCTTAGCGGCGGCGCGAAGCGGCCACCGCACTGTTTGAAGGCCCGCGTGCTGAACAGCAGCTGGTGCGGCACATCGCTGAGGCCGTTATCGGCCAGCAGCTGCTCGATCAACAGGCAGACCTGCTCACGCTCGCGACCATGAACCATACAGAACAAGTTGTACGGCCACTGCGGCAAACGCCGCGGACGCTGATAGCAGAGGTTGACTCCGGCCGCCTGGCCAAGCCGCCGGCCAATTTCGTCCACCTGCGCATCAGGGATGTCCATCACCAGCATGGCGTTGGCGCGAAAACCCAGAGCGCGATGCTTTAGCACCAGCCCCACACGACGGAACAGCCCCTCCTCCTGCCAGCGCTGGATCTGCAGGAGCACCTGCTCCTCGACGCTCCCTATCTGCTCGGCCAGGCGTTGATAAGGGCGCGCGGCCAGTGGCAGCCCGGTCTCGAGCAGACGACGCAACTGCATCGCCTGCAGTTCGTTCAGGCAACTGGTCATGACGGATCTCCCAACGGAAAGCCCAGGTCGATGCGGAATGCGTGCAGCATCGGCAAATCGAGGGGCACCAGCCCGGTGTCGGCTTCGATCTCGGCAAGCAGAGCGTCGATATGCGCTCGATCCGGTCCTGTCAGCACGAACCAGAGGTTGTAACGGTGCTCGCGCAAGTAGTTGTGGTTCACTTCGGGGAATGCATTGATGCGCGCCGCAACCTGCTCCAGACGCTCCTCGGGAACGGCCAACGCGACCAGCGTGCTGGCGCCAGCGCGGCTGTGTTCGAACACCGGGCCGATGCGCGACAGGCCACCGCCCTCCTGCAGTTGCTCGAGACAGGCCAACACCTCGCCTTCACTGCAGCCGAGTTCGTCGGCCATGGCGCGGTAGGGTTCGGCGCACAGCGGCATGCCGTGCTGGTAGCGGTCGATCAGGCGGCGGCTGAGTGCATCAATGTGCATGTCACAACCCCGTCTCGTAGGCGCGGCTGCTGAAGAAAATACCGCTCGGACTGTGCGCTGGCAGTCGCTTGAGCAGCTTCAGGGTGTAAGGGTCCCAGACCTGAATTTCCTCGCCATCACGCACCGACAGCCAGAGCTGGTCGCCGCGGGCGGTGAATTCCATGTGCAGCACGGCAGGGCCGGGTTCGAGGTCGGCGATGATTTCATGGGTCTCGCTGTCTATGACCTGCACCCGGTGATTATCAGGATGGGCGAAGTTGACCCAGATCTGCCGCGCGTCCGGCCGCGCCATGACGAAGATCGGCTGCCCGGCGACGTCGATGGCCGCGGTCTGTTGCCAGGTCTGCGAATCCATCACCAGCACGCGGTGCTGGCCGACCGCAGGTACAAAGGTCTGGTTACCGGCCACGGTCCAGCCTTCCAGGTGGGGCATCTTGTAGACCGGCAGTTTCTGCTCGCCCCGACCGTAGCCGTCAAGAATGCGCTCGACGCCACGCTCGGGGTGCCAGAGGTCGATCTTGGCCATGCCGTCCTCGCCGAACAGCCCGGCGATGTAGTAGCGACCCTCCGGCGTCAGCAGCGCGTCGTAGGGCTGCCGACCGATGCCCTCGAAACGGGTGATCAGCGGCTCGTTGCCCTGGCTGAAATCCAGCAGCCAGGTTTCGTCGGTATCGAACAGGCTGTAGATGAAGCGCCGGCCGGGTACGTCGATCACGCCGACCACGCGAGCATTGCGGCTGCCATCGGCCAGCGGCGTGGCGGGAATGTCGGCCACCAGCTCCAGCGTCTTGGCGTCAAAGACCTTGACCCCGCCGGGCTCATAGTTGCCGACGGCGATCAGAGTGCCGTCCTGGCTGATCGCCCCGCCGATGCTGTTGCCGCCCTGGATCACGCGGCGATCGATGCGCTGGCGCAGCAAGTCGACCTTGGTCAGCCCGCCATCGCGGCCGAACACATAGGCGTAACGCTGATCACGGGAGAACACCACCGAGGCATGGGAGAGATCACCCAGGCCTTCGATACGGGCAATCCGGCTCTGGTTGCTACTCTCGATGATCTGCAGGCTGCCGGTGGCACGCTCCACCACTACACCGAGGTCGCCGGTACCGCGCAAAGGCTGTTGCGCGCAGGCAGTGAGCAGACCGACCGCAGCCAACAGCAGAAAAGGACGAATCATGGCTTGGGATATCCTTCGAGAAGACGGTCAACCAGATAGGCGATGTCCTGCTCGTCGAGCAGGGCATTCCAGCCGGGCATGGCAGTGCCAGGACGGCCGTGGGTAACGGTGGCGATCAGACTGTCACGGGGTTTGCCGGCAAGCGCCTCGCGAGTCAACGCGGGGCCAAGGCCGCCGGTCATGCGCAGACCATGGCAGGAGCCACAGTCTTGAAGAAGCAGGTGGTCGAGCTTTGCCTGACGATCAGCAGCGGGCGCTGCAGCCAGGGCAAGGGGAAACAGGAGAAAGGACGCCAGGGCCAGCCCCAGACGTGAAACGGCGTGTCGGGCAACTGTCATGGCGTCCTCCGGAGCAGCTTACTTGAGGCTAAGAACCCACTCGGCGAGGATCTTGGCTTCTTCTTCGGTGACTGGGTTTGGCGGCATCGGGATCGGACCCCAAACGCCCTGGCTGCCGTTTTTGATGTGCAGGGCCAGGGTGTCGGCAGCGCCTTCGACGCCGGCATTCTTGGCAGCAACTTCTTTCAGGGCCGGGCCAACCATCTTGGTGTCGACGCTGTGGCAGGCCGCGCAAGGCTTGCTCTTGAACAGCGCTTCACCGTCTTGCGCCAGCGCCGGCTGCATGGCCAGCGCGCCGCCGAGGGCGAGCATCGGGATTAGAATTTTTTTCATCAGATCTTCCTCAAGGCTAAAGGGTGAACGTTACCGCCCACCCAAAGGGTGCTCAGTAAAACGCACTGAGCAAGTGCACGGTAAATTTACCGCTTGTGCTAGGCAACCTTTTGTCCTTGGTCATTGTTTATGGGTGCCGAGGCTTAGAGCGGCTGCGTCGCGATCGGTGCGGGCAGGCTCAGAATGAATGAGCCGATGCGCCGCTTCCTTGACTGCAATCAAATGATCTTGCAGCGGAGCACCAGCCATTTTCAGTCATATGCCCCACGCACAAGGCCGGCATTGCGCCGGCCCGTTGCTTGCCACCAAATTATTGCTTGGCGGCGGTAATGTCGCCCTGAGCATCGATGCCCAGCGAGTAGCCAAGGGAGACGTGGTGGTAACGTCCGGTGGCACTGTCGTCGTGGATGGCGAAACCGAAGTTGTAGAGGTTTCCCGGCGCGAGGGTCACGTCACCTTCGCCACCGGCGAATTTGCGCGTGAATACCACTGTCCAGGTATCACCGTCGAGCTGGCCCTGAGCGTCGACCAGCGCCTGACCACCTTCCATCACCCGCTCGGTCGCGACGTGGCCGTCGAAGGCCTTGTTCTCACCGCTGCGCCACTGGTTCAGGTCGTAGTAGACGCCGTTGGCCAGTGAGCCGTCCTTGACGTACTTGGTCTTGGTGTCCGCAGCGCCTGGCATGGTGCGCGCATCGCCGTGGCAGCTGCCCCAGCAACCGCCCGCCTCGGCCAGCTCGACCTTGGAGCCGCCTTCGAGCATGTAGGCAATCTTGACCGGGTTGTCGGCATCCATCGGAGCCGCGCCGGAGGCAGCCGGCTGCTTCCAGGTGAAGCGCAGATAGAGGTTTTCCCCATCGTTGGCGGCCTGCACCTTGGCATTGATGAAGGGTGCCTTGCCATCGATCGGACTGGGCTCAAGCTTCTTGCCGCTGGCCATCTTGGTGCCCATGTCACCGACTTCCTCGGAGTGGCAGCCGGCACAGGTTTCGCCTTTTTTCAGGGCACGTGCTCCACCGTGCTCGGTGCCCTTGGTGATCCATTCCACCGGCGATACGCCTGGGTAGAACAGCGTGACGTCGGTCGCTGCCACCGAACTCCAGTCGGCAGGCGCGGCGGCCATAGCACTATGTGCACCGAGGGCGATCACCGCCCCCACCGCACTGGCCATCAGAGTCTTTTTCATAGTCGGTTCCTCATCATCGATGGTTGGCTGGCCCGCCAGGACCGCTTGATCAATCTTCGTCTTCTTCTGTCATGCCTTCGGGCAGGTGGTGCGCGATGCCCTTGTGGCAAGCGATGCAAGTCAGGTTGTCTTCACGCGCCATCTCATGCTGCTTGCGGGCGCGCTGCTTCTGCATGTCGGAGCTCATGCTTTCCAGGCTGTGGCAGTTACGGCACTCACGTGAGTCGGATGCGCGCATCCGCGCCCATTCGCGGCGAGCCAACGTCAGGCGCTTGGCTTCGAATTTCTCCGCCGTATCGATGGTGCCCACGATCTTGCCCCATAGCTCCTTGGAGGCTTCCACCTTGCGTATCATCTTGTGCGTCCAGTCCCTTGGCACATGGCAGTCCGGGCAGGTAGCACGCACGCCGGTACGGTTGGCGTAGTGGATGGTTTCCTTGTATTCGGGGTAAACGTTGTCGCCCATCTCGTGACAGGAGATGCAGAAGGTTTCAGTGTTGGTCGCCTCAAGCGCGGTATTGAAGCCGCCCCAGAAGACGATCCCGGCAACAATGCCCACTATCAAAATGCCGCCGAGCGAATAGCGCGTGCTCGGCCGCCGAAGTAGCGCAAGGATGCCGCCCTTTTGTTGCTTGTTGCCGTCTTTATCTGTCATGGAATCAGTTCCCTTGCCAGACCCACCACGCCAGGCGCGGTGGGTGTTAACAGGCAATCCTCGGGCGGAGTTAGTAGACGTCGTACATGGTGTTGAAGACGTTGAACTTGCCGGTCGGCGTGACGATTGCCGGGTCGGTGATCACCTTCTTCAACTTCAGCGTCTTGTCGTCGTAGATCACGATCGCGGATTGGTCAGTCTTGCCGCCCCACAGGGAGATCCATACTTCGTTACCCGCCTCGTTGTACTCGGGATGGGTAGCGCGACGGATCGCCTTGCTTTCCGGCAGCCCGGAGTCCTTGGCGACGTCGAGACGCTTGGGTTCCTTGCTCAGATCGGCCAGGTCGTAGACGTAGACGGACTCGGCGACTTCCCGCTCAGGGTTCATCGGCGCGTCGGCCCAGAGGTTCTTCGACTTCGGATGGGTCTTGACGAACAGGTTGCCGGCGCCCGGCATCTTCAGCTCCTGCACCACTTTCCAGTTGTGCTCCTTGTACTTGGCGTACTTCGGATCGTCGGAAGCGGTGGAGATCAGCGACACCACGTCGTCACCCAGGTGACCGGTAGTCCATACCGGGCCGAACTGCGGGTGGATGAAGTTGGCGCCGCGGCCCGGGTGCGGGATTTTCGCGGTGTCGACCAGCGCGGCGAGCTTGCCGGTCTTGGTGTCAACTGCAGCAACCTTGTTGGAGGCGTTGGCAGCGACCATGAAGTAGCGCTTGGAGTAGTCCCAGCCGCCGTCATGAAGGAACTTGGCCGACTCGATCGTGGTGGTCTTGAGGTTCTTCAGGTCGGTGTAGTCAACCAGGATGATCTGCCCGGTTTCCTTCACGTTGACCACCCACTCCGGCTTGATGTGCGAGGCGACGATGGACGCCACGCGCGGCTCGGGATGGTACTCGCCGTCGACGGTCTGACCGCGGGTGGAAACGACCTTGATCGGCTCCAGCGTCTCGCCGTCCATGATCGAGTACTGCGGCGGCCAGTAGGTGCCACCGATCAGGTACTTGTCCTCGTAGCCCTTGAACTTGGAGGTGTCCACGGAACGGGCATCGGAACCCAGACGCACGGTGGCGACGGTGGTCGGCTCTTCGTACCACATGTCGATGATGGTGGTCAGGCCATCACGGCCAACGGTATAGACGTAGCGGCCGGAAGCCGACAGGCGCGAGATGTGTACCGCGTAGCCGGTGTCGAGCACCTTCCAGATGGTATGGGTATCACCGTCTACCAGCGCCAGCTTGCCTGCGTCACGCAGGGTAATGGCGAAGACATTCTTCAGGTTGACCTTGTTCAGCTGCTTCTTCGGACGCTGGTCAACCGGAACGATGAGCTTCCAGCTGTCCTTCATGTCCTGCAAGGAGAACTCTGGCGGCACATCCGGGGTGTTCTGGATGTAGCGCGCCATCATGTTGATTTCTTCTTTGGTCAGGATGTCGTCGTAGTTGACCATCCCGCCTTCGGTGCCATAGGCAATGATGTTTTCCAGGCGCTTGGTGCCCAGATTGAGGGTACCGCCCTCAGTCTTCTTGCCATCCGCTTCGGTTTTGCTCCAATGCGGCTCTAGATTCTTGCCCGTGGCTCCTTTTCGCAGAACGCCGTGGCAACCGGCACAGCGCTCGAAATAGATCTGCTTGGACGCTTCCTTCTCTTCGGCGGTCATCTCTGGGGCTGCAGCCTGGGCGACGGCCAGACCAAGCAACGAAAGGCCGGCGATCAGGCCAGCCAGGATAGGTTTACCAACATTGCTCATCCTTCTCTCCTATGGGAGCGCCAATGGCGACTCCTGCTAGTTACGGCGGTGTGGCAGTTCCCGGGGACTTCTTCTTTTTGCGACTTGGATGCTATGAGACCGGCAATCCGAAAGCGCTTGACGGCAATCAAGAGAGCCCCCGGCACCCCCCGAACGTGACGCCTTGTCGCGGGCGCAACACGCCGAAACGTCTGGAATTGGCTTCGATTGGCAGGCATCCGGTACAGGACTTGATCGCAATCAAGCTTTGCCGGCGGATGGCTTGAGGGGGCAAAGCGGGGCCGGTAGCTTGGCGATGGAAATAACCAACTGCTGCCGTGAGGTACTTGCCTGTGAATGCGATTGAAATCCCGACTGCCGCCGGCACGCCTGACGCGCCCTTCTATCAGCCGCTGGGCAATGAAGAGCAGCTATTTCAGCAAGCCTGGCAGCACGGCATGCCCGTGCTGATCAAGGGCCCGACCGGCTGCGGCAAGACCCGTTTCGTACAGCACATGGCGCATCGCCTGAATCTGCCGCTGTACACCGTGGCCTGCCATGACGACCTGTCTGCGGCCGACTTGGTCGGCCGACACCTGATCGGCGCACAGGGCACCTGGTGGCAGGACGGCCCGCTGACCCGCGCGGTGCGCGAGGGCGGCATCTGCTATCTGGACGAGGTAGTGGAAGCACGGCAGGACACCGCCGTGGTACTGCACCCGCTGGCCGATGATCGCCGCGAACTGTTCATCGAGCGCACCGGCGAGGCGCTCAAGGCGCCGCCGGGCTTCATGCTGGTGGTGTCCTACAACCCCGGTTACCAGAACCTGCTCAAGGGCATGAAGCCGAGCACCCGCCAGCGTTTCGTGGCGATGCGCTTCGATTATCCGCCGGCGGCCGAGGAGCAACGCATAGTGGTCAACGAGGCGCAGGTGGACGACGAGCTCGCCGCCCAGGTGGTCAAACTCGGCCAGGCGCTGCGCCGGCTGGAGCAGCACGATCTGGAAGAAGTCGCCTCGACCCGCCTGCTGATCTTCACCGCACGCATGATCCGCTCCGGCATGACGCCACGTCAGGCCTGCCTGGCTTGCCTGGCCGAGCCGCTGTCGGATGATCCGCAGACTGTCGCCGCGCTGATGGATGTGGTCGATGTCCACTTCGGCTGATACAAACGCTCGTCCGACCCGGCATCTGCCGGGCGACCTGGCGATGTGGTTCTTCATTCTCGCCGAGCTGACCGTTTTCGCCATTCTGATCCTGGCGTTCGCGGTCGCGCAGATGCTCTATCCAGAGCAGTTCAGCGAAAGCCGGGCGGCACTGGACAGCTCCATGGGGCTGGCGCTGACGCTTAGCCTGCTGACTTCCGGCCTGTTTGCGGCACTGGCCGTGGAGCAGGTTCGGCAGGCGCGACAGGGACGCGCGGCATTGCTGCTGCTCGCCGCACTGGCATCGTCCTGCGTCTACGTGGTGCTCAAGCTCAACGAGTACAGCCATCTGGCTGGGCTCGGCCTGGGAATGGAACACAACACCTTCTTCACCCTGTACTGGATTCTCACCGGCTTTCATTTCCTGCACGTGCTGTTGGGCATGGTGATTCTCGCTTGGCTGGCCGAACGCTGCCGTCGCGGCGCCTACCGGCCGGACGACTACAGCGGGCTGGAGTCCGGGGTGCTCTACTGGCACATGGTGGATCTGGTCTGGGTGCTGCTGTTCCCGCTGGTTTATGTCCTGAATTGACGAGGTCGCCATGTCTGCTTCCAAGATCCTGGTGGGCTGCTGGCTCGGCCTGGCCGTGCTGTCGGTTTCCACAGTTTTGCTGGGCAATGCCGGTGCAACGCTGGCATTGGCCGCAGGCGTTCTGCTTGCCGCATTCGGCAAGGCCTGGCTGATCACCGACGGTTTCATGGAACTGCGCCACGCCCCGCCCGCGTGGCGCTTGCTGTTGCTCGGCTGGCCGTTGCTGATGGCGATCGGCGTGCTGCTGACGCTGCTCTGACCGACGGTACCCCGTCGATAGAAGCTGACGGATCGGTCAGCCACCCCCGCGACTTTTATTGTTTCCGATCAAGGCCAGCCCTACCCCGCTCAGTGATCCTGCTGTTCAAGGAACGGGCGCCCAACACGGTGCGCCCGGTGAGATACGCTGCCGAAGCGGAGCCGCCCCATGTTGAGAATCAGCCATTACCTGCGCGCCCTGGCCCGCCCCACCACACCGGTGCTCGGTGCCCGCAGCGCCAGCGGCAAGCGCCCACCCGTGGTGATCTGGAACCTGCTACGGCGCTGCAACCTGACTTGCAAGCACTGCTACGCCACATCCGCCGACAGCGAGTTTCGCGACGAGCTGGATACCACCGAAGCGCTCAAGGTCATCGACGACCTGTACGAGGCCGGTGTACGTGTTCTGATCCTCTCAGGTGGCGAGCCACTGCTGCGAGCCGACATTTTCCAGCTCGCCGACTACGCCCGTGAAAAAGGCTTCTTCGTCGCACTGTCCACCAACGGCACGCTGATCGACGAGAGCAACATCGAGCGCGTCGCCGCGGCACAGTTCGATTACGTGGGCATCAGCATCGATGGGCTGGAAGCGGTGCACGACGAATGGCGCCAGCTCAAGGGCAGCTTTGCAGCGTCCATGCATGCCATCGACCTGTGCCGCCAGCGCGACATTCGCGTCGGTCTGCGCACCACGCTGACGCAGAACAACTACCCACAGCTGCCGGCCCTGCTGGCACTGATGCGCGAACACGATGTGCAGAAGTTCTACCTCTCGCACCTCAACTACAGCGGTCGCGGCAAACGCAGCAGCAAGGCCGACGCCCATCACCAGATGACCCGTGATGCCATGCGCCAGCTGTTCGATCAGGCCTGGGATGACGTACAGCACGGGCGCGATACCGACTTCGTCAGTGGCAACAATGACGCCGATGCGGTTCTCCTGCTGCAGTGGGTCGAGGAGCGCCTGCCCGAATATCGTGACCGTTTGGAAGAAATGCTGCGCGCCTGGGGCGGCAACGCATCGGGCAACGGCATCGCCAACATCGACAACATTGGCGACGTTCACCCCGACACCTATTGGTGGCAACACACCGTCGGCAATGTGCGCCGGCAGCGTTTCAGCGATATCTGGCTGAACGAGCCGGTACCGCTGCTGCAGGAGCTGCGCCAGCATCCGCGGGCGGTCGGCGGCCGCTGTGCCGAGTGCCGCTGGCTGGCGATCTGCAACGGCAACACCCGCACCCGCGCCTGGGCGCAGGGCGATCTGTGGGCCGAAGACCCAGGCTGTTACCTCTCCGACGAGGAAATCGGCCGATCTACAGCCCAGTGCATACCCAGCATCGCCATTTGATCAAAAAGCGGCCATCAAGCGCCGCAGCAAGCACTCCGTAAGCCCGATGAGAATTCAGGAGCACCGCATGGACCAGCCACTCACATTTCCCGCCTCGCTGAGCGCGACGTTCGCCCCGGGCGAAGTCGCTTTGGTCGGCGCCGGCCCGGGCGACCCCGGCCTGCTGACCCTGCGCGCCTGGAGCCTGCTGCAACAGGCCGATGCGGTGGTCTACGACCGCCTGGTCAGCGACGGGCTGATGGCGCTGCTGCCGGCCAGTTGCACCCGCCATTACGTAGGCAAAACCAGCGGCTATCACAGCCTGCCGCAGCCGGAAATCAATCAGCTGCTGGCCGATCTGGCTCAACAGAACCTGCGCGTGGTGCGCCTGAAGGGGGGCGATCCATTCATTTTCGGCCGCGGCGCTGAAGAGCTGGAGTTCCTGCTGCAGCGCGGCATCGATTGCCAGGTGGTCCCGGGCATCACAGCTGCCGCCGGCTGCAGCGCCTACGCCGGCATCCCGCTGACGCACCGCGACCTGGCCCACTCCTGCCAGTTCATTACCGGCCACCTACAGACCAACGGCGAGCTGCACCTGCCATGGGACGCCCTGGCGCAGGGCGGACAGACCCTGGTGTTCTACATGGGTCTGGCCAGCCTCAGCGAGATTTCACGCAACCTGATTTCCGCCGGGCTGCCGGTGGATACCCCCGCTGCGCTGATCGGCAACGGCACCCGTGAGAATCAGCAAGTAGTGCGCTGCACCCTGCGTCAGCTGCCGAGTATGGCCGACGAGCAACACCTCACCCCGCCTACCCTGACCGTCATCGGCCGGGTAGTCAGCCTGTTCGCGGACCGCCAGGTCGAGCACCCGGCGCGCCTGCATGGTGATCCAGCCCCGAAAGCGGAGGCCTTATGCAACTGATACCCGCCCTGCTGCTGGCAGCTGCACTGCCAGCGGCCACCCTCGTCGCCCTCGACCTGGCCATACCGCGGGCCGCCGCGGCCACTCAACCAGCCGACAGTCAGGCACTCTACGAGCAGCACTGCCAGAGCTGTCACGGCGTCAACCGCCTCGGCGGCGCCGGCCCTGCGCTGTTGCCGGAAAGCCTCAGCCGCATCAAGCCGGCAGAAGCACATTCGGTAATTCGCGACGGCCGTCCAGCAAGCCAGATGGCCGCCTATTCCCACGTACTGAACGACGCGCAGATCACCGGCCTGGTGGACTATCTCTATCAGCCCGCTGCCGTACCGCCGACCTGGAGCGACGCCGACATCCGCGCCAGTCACCGCATCCTCAAGGACGTCGCTACGCTGCCGACTACGCCGCAGCACGGTGCCGACCCGCGCAACCTGTTCGTCGTGGTGGAAGCCGGCAATCACCATGTGCGGGTGCTGGACGGCGATCGCTTCGAGGAACTGGCCAACTTCCAGTCGCACTTCGCCCTGCACGGCGGGCCGAAGTTCTCGCCGGACGGCCGCTTCGTCTACTTCGCCTCCCGCGACGGCTGGATCAGCGTCTACGACCTGCACAACCTAAGCATGATCGCCGAGGTCCGTGCCGGCCTGAACACCCGCAACCTGGCCGTAAGCAACGATGGCCGCTGGGTTCTGGTAGGCAACTACCTGCCGGGCAATCTGGTGCTTCTCGATGCCCGCGACCTGTCGCTGATCAAGCACATCCCGACGGTGGGCCAGGACGGCACGCCGTCAAGGGTCAGCGCCGTGTATACCGCGCCGCCACGCGACAGCTTCGTGGTCGCGCTGAAGGACGTACAGGAGGCCTGGGAGCTTTCCTATGCCGGCGAGCCGACTTTCGAACCGCGGCGGATCAAGGCCGCCGACTATCTCGACGACTTCTCCTTCACCCCTGACTATCGCTACCTGCTGGCCACCTCGCGCAAGGCCCACGGCGGCCAGGTGATCGACCTGGACACCGGCAAGGCCGTAACCGACATCCCGCTGCCGGGCATGCCGCACCTGGGCTCAGGCATCTACTGGAAGCGCGACGGCAAGTGGGTATTCGCCACGCCCAACGTCAGCAAGGGGCTGATCTCGGTGCTGGACTTGGAAACCTGGAAGCTGATCAAAGAGATACCCACCGAAGGTCCGGGCTTCTTCATGCGCAGCCAGGCCAACTCGCCCTATGCCTGGACCGACGTGTTCTTCGGGCCGAACAACGACGCCGTGCACCTGATCGACAAGCAGACCCTGGAGGTCGCCCACACCCTGCGCCCGATGCCGGGCAAGAATGCCGCTCACGTCGAGTTCACCAATGACGGCCGCTACGCCCTGCTCAGCGTCTGGGACACCGAGGGCGCCCTGATCATCTATGACGCCAAGACCCTGGAGGAGGTCAAGCGCATCCCGATGAACAAGCCCTCCGGCAAATACAATGTCGGCAACAAGATCGATTTTGCCGAAGGCACATCGCACTAACGCGTCATTCGGGTCGCCTATCGCGCAACACAGGCGACCTAACCGCGCAACAACTGCTTACACTCGTCGTTCCTATCAAATTTCTTGCACTTGAAAGGCCGACCATGGACATCGATCTCGCCCGCACCTTTCTCGAGATCATTCGCAGCGGCAGCTTCATCGCCACCGCCGAACGCCTGCATATCACCCAGACAGCCGTCACCGCGCGCATCCATAACCTGGAAAGCCAGCTGAGCTGCCGACTGTTCGTGCGCAACCGTGCAGGTGCTCGCCTGACGGCCGATGGCGAACGCTTTGCCTCCTATGCGCGGCAGCTGGTGCAGACTTGGGAAGCTGCACGGCGCGATCTCCCGCTGCCACGCGGCTACGGCGAGCTGCTCACGCTCGGCGCCGAGGTGAGCCTGTGCAATCCGCTGATGCTGGCCTGGGTGCAACGGCTGCGTCAGGCGCTGCCCGGTCACGCCCTGCGCAGTGAGGTGGCCAGCGATAGCGAGCTGCAGCACAAGCTCGAATTGGGCGCGCTGGATGCGGCCTTGGTCCATCAGCCGGAGTACCGCCCTGGCCTGCAGGTAGAACAGTTGCTGGAAGAAAAGCTGATTCAGGTAGCACACGTACGGGAACCGTCGCCCTACCTCTATATCGACTGGGGACCGACGTTTCGCCGGCAACACGATCAGGCTCTGCCCGAGCATACCCGTGCGGCGCTCACCTTCAGTCTCGGGCCGTTGGCTCTGCAATATCTGCTGCAGTGTGGCGGACGCGGGTATTTCCGTACCCGGGTGGTGCAGCGCTATCTGGACGAAGGCTTGCTCAAACGGGTCGAGAACGCACCGGAATTCAGCTACCCCGTATATCTGGTGCATGCCCGTGCCAGCGAGTCACCGGCGCTGCTCAAGGCGGTGGAGCTCCTGCGCGACGTCGCCCGAGATGAGTACGACTGGTCGCGCTGGTATTACCCGCTCTGAGCCTTCGCTTCAGTCCGGCAAGTGCCGCAGCCAATTGCGGTACAGCGCCGCGATCAGATCGGTCTGAGTGATCATGCCAACCAGGCGCCGCTGCGCATCCACTACCGGCAGACAATGCAGGCCACGGTCGGAGAGCAGATAGACCAACTCGACCATATGCGTGTCAGCCGTCACCGAGACCACCGGCGAACTCATGATGGCGCGCAGCTTCGTGCCGCGCAGAAACTTCAGCTGGCCGAAATTCAGCCGCCCGGGCCGCGGATGAAAATGCTTGAGCAGATCGACCAGCGTGACAATGCCGAGCAGCTCGCGGCTATCGCTCACCACCGGCAGCGAGCGCAAGCGATTACGCTGCAGGGTGCTCCAGGCCTGTTCGATGAACGTGTCCGGTGTGTGCGAGTAGACATCCCGGGACATGATGTCCGCCGCGGTGACTTCGCCCATGCTGCGTCGCAGCGCGTGCTTCTCGGTCTGTTTGATCAGCCGCTCGAGGTCATCGCGGGTGACGTCGACATACTCACCGAACTCGCGTAGCGCACGGTCCACGTCGTCGTGGCTGAAGCTCATGCGCTCACCTGGCTGCGGGTCGTTGGTGTGATGCAGGCTTTCGCGCGGCAGGCGTGGTTTGGGATACGGATGCCGCGTGAGATTGTTGTAGAGCAGCGCCACGGCCAACAGCAGCAACGAATTGAACGCCACTGGATAAAGCAGTGCGTAGCCCAACTGATGTATTTCCGGACTGCCGACTACCGCGACCAGCGCCAGCGCAGCCCCCGGCGGATGCAGGCAGCGCAGGCTGAACAGGCAGACCAGCACCAGACACACGCACAGAGCCGCCGCGGCCATCGACGGCAAACTGGTCAGCCCCAGGCTGACACCGATCACGGTGGCCAGCAGATTGCCGCCGACCACCGACCAGGGCTGAGCGAAAGGGCTCGATGAGGCGGCGAACAACAACACCGCCGATGCACCGGCCGGCGCCACCAGCTGCAGCGTCAGCGGCACGCCGAACAGCCAGAAGCCGCTGAACACGGTTAGCAACATGACGATGGCGATGCCGCCGGCAGCGCGCAGCCATTCTTTCGGCGGAGCATTGAAGGGAGCGGGAACGAAGGAGCGGAACCAGTCGATGAGGTTGTCGTGCATGTGTCCTGCTTGGATCGGTACAACGAAGGCGCGCTTGAAGCGCCGCCACGGCAAAGCCTCCATACGCTCAATGCGCGCGACGCTGCTGCACAACGGGCGCGGTAGCGATGGCGATGAACGTGAGCGCTGCGACGCAATGCCACAGCGTGGGGCGCGGCCGGCATTGTCGGCTCGCAGATGATCAATCTCTAACGAATACTTTTGAGCAAATACATCAATAAAAATGCACTCAAATCATGCATAGGCAGGCACGGCGTTAATTGACGTGCCGTGAAAGACAGCAACAAGGCGCCGAGAAGCGCCTTTGCCAAGAGACTCGGGCGCCGTGAGGACGCCCGCGAACAGCAGAACAGCAGAACAGCAGAACAGAGAAAATTTCAGCTTACGGTGTAACCGTTATCCACCACCCAATCCTGGCCGAACACGCCGCGCGCGCCCTGCGATAGCTGGAACAGGATGACGTTGGCGACCGCGGCGGACTCCAGAAAATGCCCTGGCAACAAGCGCTTGGTAACGCCATCGGCGACTGCTTCGAGCTGGTCGTCGTTCAGCCCCAGCGATCCCCAGATGGCAGTGGCGGTCGGGCCGGGCGAGACCATGTTGATACGCACATCCAGCGGCGCGAACTCAACCGCCAGCGTACGCGCCTGCGCTGCCAGCGCTGCCTTGCTGGCGATATATGCAGCCAGCCCCGGAAAGGTCGAACGGATCAGAAAAGTGCCGACGAAGACCACCGAGGCGGGCTTGGCCATTTCGTTACGTAGGGCGGCGAAGGTATTCAACGCGCCCGCCCCGTTGACCGCCCACTGCCGGTCGAACGCCGCCATGTCCAGCCCATCGGCCAGTTCGGCGATACCGGCATTGGGCACCAGATAATGCACCGGCCCAAGCTGCGCGGCGCGACGGGTCAGCTGGGCCAGGTCTTCAGCCGAGGTGACATCACCACTGAACCACTGCAGCTGTTCGGCATGGGTTTCCAGCAACGGTTCGAGGCCGCCGATGCTGCGCGACATCGCCAGCACACGTGAGCCTCGCTGCAACAGAGCCGCACACAATGCCAGGCCGATCCCGGAACTGGCTCCGGTGACAACAGCCAGGCGATCCTGAAACTCGCTTTTCATCATCATCTCCGAGCTCGACGCACGCCGAGTCACAGGCTGCCTTGGTGAGGCAGCGGTTTTGAGGCTAGGTAATTGATCGGGCAGGTACAGCACAACCTGCCCCGGTTTGACGATTCTTGCTCAGCCCGGATGGCCGTCCACACGGGCTGCGACCAGCATCGGCGCATAGCGCCAGACATACAGTGCGAAGGCCAGGGTCCAACAGAGCGCAGCCAGCCAAAGACCACCTACCGGCCAGGCGACGGAGAGGAACACCCGCGCAGCCGTGCCCAGATTGAACAGCACGAAGGCACCGATGATGCCTGCCGGTAGCTGCAGCGGACGGCCGGTATGGCCCAGTGTGACGCGCGCGATCATCGCCAGGATCAGGCCACTCATCGAACCCACGCTAAGCGCATGCAGTGAAGGACTGGATTGAGTCAGCAGACCGAAGTGCCAGAGCGCCAGGCCGAACGCAGCAACTACCAGCCAGAGCATCGCGACATGTAGCGACCAGAGCAGCCCGACCTTCCAGATGCCTTTGTCATACCAGCGCATCAGGCGCAGCAGATGACCGATACCGATCGCAACGAACAGTAAGCCCAGCACCGGCTGCGGCCGCATGGCGACACCAAAGGCGTGCAACAGGGCGATCACCCCGGTACCTACCAACAACGCGACGTCCAGCCAGACCCAGGGCTTGACCGCGTCAACCTTGCCCAACCCGCGCTGGGTAAAGAACGGGATCACCCGACCGCCGATCAACGCCATCAACGCGGCGACCAGCCACAGCCCGGCCAGCACGCCCTGCCGTTGCAGCGCATCGTTGCCCTGCAACAGACCGGTCAGGATGAGCACGTCGGCACCGAGCATCAGGGAAAGCACCACGACAATCGGGTAGTTGCGCTTCTGCCGTACGGCCCAGAGCATCCGCGCCATCATCCATACCAGCGCCACCAGGAACAACAGATCCAACGGCGCCAACCACGCCGCCGGCAGGCCGAACAGCCAGCCCAGGCGCGCCGCCAACCAGACCGCCGCCAGACCTACCAGGCGATTGCCGGACGGGGCCGTCTGGCCAGTCCATGTCTGCACCGCGGTGAGCAGAAAGCCGGCGACGATCGCCATGGCGAAACCGAACAGCATCTCGTGCCGGTGCCATGCCAGCCAGCCACCGGTCGGCTGAAAGCCCGGCCATAGACCGGTCCATGCCGCTACCCAGAGAGGAATGGCCAGCAGCGCATACAGGCTGCCGGCGAGAAAAAACGGGCGAAATGCGAGCCGCCAGATGGGCGCGATACTCAGGGCTTTTCGCCGATCGATAACTTGCACGGAAGGGCCTCCAGACTTTCTATATCCGGCGGCGCCAACGAGGCGCACCGGACGAATGATCGCTCCCATATGCAGGAGCCAGGATTACTTTCTACAGGGTAGGTGCCAACAACAGACTTGATTGCGATCAGATTTTCGCTGAGGCGGCGGGAAAGTGACGGTTGGCGTGCAGAAGCCGCTCAAAGACGCACCATTGCAGTGCGACACGGCAGATTTGTAGGGGGGCCGCCCCTGAGCGGTCGGGTTGCCGGCAGTACGTCCCCGCCGGATCTGGACAGGGGCGCGCAGTCTTGTAGAGCTGGGAAGCAGCCCCTTTGCGGTTACTTCAGCTCCTGCTTGACGGTTTCGGCCTGAGCCGTGGTTTCGCCGTCGCTCACCGACTTGCGGAAACCATTGATCGCGCTGCCCAGGTCGGAGCCCAGGCCGCGCAGGCGCTTGGTGCCGAACAGCATGACGACGATTAGGAGAATGATCAGGAGTTGCCAGACGCTGATACCCATCATTGTGCTTACCTCGATTTCTTGTGTGTGCTGTTCAGACCACTGCTGCTCAGTGGCCTGTGTGTGCGTTAGGTGCATCGTTTGGCGCATGGTCGTGCATGCCGCCGTGCTGCATGCTTGCAGCCTCCTGCAGCAGCGCCTGATCGATTTCCTCGAAGCGCAGCACACGACCGCCGTGCATGCCGGCAAGCGCCTTGGCGTCCTGCTCCTCGGCAAAGCTTGCCAGCGACGCGCCCATGGCGCCTTTGAGTGACGTACCGACCACATAGTAGGCGCTGGTTGCGTCGATCAGATGACCGTCATCCGGCTTTTCCCAGACGCTGCGCCCCATGTCGTGGACGTAGAGTTTGGCATTGAGCAGGCGATTTTCCGGCTGCAGCCACCAGCCAAGCATCTCTGCGGTGGAGCAGAATTTCTTCACTCCACGCTTTTCGACCGCCTGGCCCTTGGGGCCGGGGAAGTCAGTGATGATCATGCCGCACACGTGACACTCGTCAGAGTCGTGAAAAGCCACCGGCTCGAGCGACTGCTTCACCTCTTCCTTCTCCCCGCAGCCGGTCAGGCCAAAGGCGAGCAACACGGCCAGGAACGTTCCGGCGCCAACACGATGCAGTGCGTTCATAGAAGGATTTCCTTTTCGGTACATAAAAGTCAGGCCAGGCGCCGGCGGAAGATGGCATACGCCAGTAGCAGCGACACCCCGATCCAGGCCAGCAGGCACAGCCAGAGCACTGCAGCGGGCACCGGCAGATCAGCGCCAAGCGAAAGCACGCCCATGGCGCTCCCACTGCCTTCGAATCCGGACAGATTGATCAGCCGGTAGATATCGGTGGGGTTGAGCAGCAGCAACCAGGGCAGCAGTTCAGGATTGAACTTGCCTTCACTGAGCACCAGCAGCGCCAGCAGTACCAAGTCAAAGACCAGTACGAAGAGGAACCACACGCCGAGCGCCAACCCGGCCGCACTGGACTTTTCGTTGACCTTGCCACTGAGCACGTAGGCGAAGGCGAGAAACACCCAGCCAAGCAATGTCGAGGAAATCATGAAGCGGCCGAACGCCCAGAGCAGCAGGCCCAGCTCAACGCCCTCGACCAGCAGCGCGATGGCCAGCGCGGCACAACCGAAGCCGATCAGCACAGCCAGGGCGAGAATCAGCCCATGGCCGACGAACTTGCCCAGCAGGATTTGCCCGCGCCCCAGCGGATAGGTCAGCAGCAGCATCAGCGTGCCGCCTTCGTCTTCGCCGACGATGGCGTCGTAGGCCAATAGCAGCGCGATCAGCGGCATCAGAAAGGTGGCAAGGCTGGCCAGGCTGGCGATGGTCGCCGGAATGGAAGTGAAGCCCAGCTGGCCGGACGCCGCGGCGCCGAGCCAGGCGATACCCACCGCGAGCACGGCGAACAGCAGGCTGATGGCGAGCAGCCAGCGATTGCGCAGGCCGTCGCTGAATTCCTTGCGAGCGATGTTCCAGACCTGGTTCATGCGCGACCCTCCTGAGAGCGCACGTCGCCGGCGCGTTCCATGTAATAGCGATACAGGTCTTCCAGCGACGGCTGGTGGATTTCGATGTCCTCCGGCTCGCCCTCGCCCAGCAGCTGGCGCAGCAACACCAGCTTGTGGCCGTTGACGGCGACCACCTCAATGCTCGATTCGCTCAGTCCACGAGCGCTGTGCCCGGCATCCGTCCAGCGCTGCAACCAGCTGTCCCGCTCGCTGATGCCGCTGGCCCGGATGCGCACTGGCAGGCCGGCCTCGGCACGCAGCTGCGACAGACTGCCGACCGCCTGCAGGCAGCCCTTGGCGAGGATTGCCGCACGGTTGATGTGCGCCTCGACGCCCGGCAGCACGTGGGAGCAGAGAATGATGCTGGTGCCGCGCTGACGCAGGCGATCGATCAACAGGTAGAGGTCCTGGGTGGCAATCGGATCGAGACCCACAGTCGGCTCATCGAGCAGCAGCAGTCGTGGTTCGCCGAGCAGTGCCTGGGCCAGACCGAGGCGCTGGCGCATGCCCTTGGAATAGGTCTTCACCCGGCGGTCGGCGGCATGGGCCAGGCCGACCTGCTCCAGCAACTCATCCACCTGGGTCAACGCCGCGCCCTTCAGGCGAGCGAAGTGGCGCAGGGTTTCGCGGCCGCTCAGTTGCGGATAGAAGGTCACGTTCTCCGGTAGATAGCCGAGCTGACGGCGCACCTGGGGATCGTTCGGCGCGCGGCCGAGCACCTTGACCTGGCCTTCGCTCGGTGAGAGTAGGCCGAGAATCAGCTTCATACTGGTGGTCTTGCCCGCGCCGTTATGGCCGAACAACCCCAGCACCTCACCTTCACCGAGGTTCAGATTCAAATCGTGCAGCACGGTCATGCTGCCGTAACGCTGGCTTACGCCTTGGATCTCGACGGCGTTCATGACGTTGGTTCCTGATTTTCGATTAGGAGTTTTTCAGTGGGCAGCTTCATCAATGGATGGCTGTCCTGCACACCCGGCGACTTGATCACCGGGAATGCCCGCTGCACCCAGCGCAGCACCTCGATGCTCGGGCTGTTCATCAGCAGGCGCACCTGTGGATACAGCCAGAGCAGTCGATCGACGTTGTCGTTGGGTTCGTAGGCGATATCGCCCAAGCCGTCGTTATTGCGGTCCCAGCCCAGGTAGTCGCTCCAGTAGTTGCCGCGACCATCCACCGACCACTCCTGGGTGCGGCTGGCAACGTACTTGACCTGCTGCTGGTTGCCGACGAATGCGTTGCCGGAAATACGGTTGTCTTCGGAGCCGGCGGTCAGGTGGATGCCCAGCGAGCTCTTTTCGAAATGGTTGTTTTCGATGGTATTGAACAGCGAGTTGTAGATGAACAGCGCCTTGCCCTCGCCGCCGCTGATCATGCTGTCACCGCCCGTGTCGCCACGCTGTACGTCGCTGACGAAGTTGCCGGTGATGGTCGAGTAGGTGATGTAGTTCATCAGGATGCCGTAGTTCTGATCCTGCTCGGAACGGTTGCCGATCACCGTCAGCTTGCGGCTTTGCATCAGCGCATAACCGGTGCGGGTCCGGCGGGTGATGTTGTCGATGAGGCTATTTTCGTTGGCGAACATGTAGTGCACGCCGTAACGGACATCCTCGATCACGTTGCCCTCGAGATGGTTGCCGTTGGACGTGTCGATATAGATGCCGTCGCGCGCATTGCGGACGTGATTGTGCAGAACGCGTGCGCCACTGACGGCAAACAGGTGGATGCCGTTGCCACGGTCCTGCGAACGAACGCTGGCGTCGCCGTCTATTTCGTTGCCGATCACCTGCACGTCTCTGGTGCCATCGACGAACACACCGAACCCTGGGCCGCGCATACGGTTATTGCTGATCTGCGCACGTTCCGCAGCGGGCAGGATGAACACTGCCGAATCCATGACGGTGAGGTTGGAGCCCCAATCGCGCAGCGTGCAACCTTCGACGAGGACGTCGGGTGCGCTGATAAGCAGGCTGCTGCCCTGCCCTTGCGACTGAATGATGGCACCCGGCTCGCAGCGCAGCTGCATCGGCTGCTCGATGGTGAATTGGCCCTGGTATTCCCCGGCAGGCAAGCGCCAGCGGTTCTCACCGTCGGGCTGCAGCGGCAGGGTCGTGATCGGTTGCGGTGCCGCCTGGGCCGCACCACTGAATAAAAGCAGCAGCGAAACTGCCGCTGAATACCGCAAGAAAGTAGCCTGAGCTTTGAACACTGCGTTTTGACCTTCTTCAGCTTCCAGGCGGGTAAACACTGCGCGAACAACCTCGGCAGGACCGAGGCTCCTCGCGCAGTCGCTGATCCATCACCGGCTTATTGGCGATGGCTCGAACAGCTTAGGCGGGCTCGACCATCATGCGGCCGACCATTTCCATGTGCAGTGCATGGCAGAACCAGCTGCAGTAGTACCAGTGCAGGCCCGGCTTGTCAGCGACGAAGGTGATGGAAGAGGTCTGCTGCGGGCTGATCTCCATGCTGGCACCGTGATTGACCATGACGAAACCGTGGGACACGTCTTCGATCTGGTCGATGTTGGTGATGGTCACGGTGACTTCATCGCCCTGCTTGACGGTGAACTCCTGCACGCCGAACGCCGGCGCCATCGAGGTCATGTACACGCGCACCTTTTTGCCGTCGCGAATGACCTTGTTGTCAGTGTCGAGGTTGATGCCGTCCTTCTTCGCCATTTCCACGGTGGGGGCGAAGAACGGATCGTTGCGGTCCCAGATCTTCTTGGTCTTGATCTGATCGCGACGGGCCATGATGCAGTCGTGGGGCTCGGCGTAGGTCGGGCCATCGTGCACCAGCTTCATTTCCTCGCCGGAAATGTCGATCAGCTGATCGTTTTCCGGATGCAGCGGGCCGGTCGGCAGGAAGCGATCCTTGGAGAACTTGCACAGCGCTACCAGCCACTTGCCATCGGCTTCGCTGGTTTCGCAAAGGGACGCATGGATGTGCCCCGGCTGGTAGTGCACGTCCAGCTTCTGCTTGATGTAGTTGACCTTTTCACCCTTGTAGGCGCGCACCGCGTCAGCCATGTTCCACTTGACCACCTGGCTGTCGATGAACATCGTGGTGTAGGCGTTGCCGCGACCATCGAAGGTGGTGTGCAGCGGGCCAAGGCCCAGCTCCACTTCGGCGGCGATGGTGTCGCGCGGATCGTTCAGCTTGTCGGCGAACAGGTCGGGCAACTTGGCGATTTCGATCATCGATACGGTCGGTGACAGCTTGCCATTGGCGATGAAGTACTTGCCGTCGGACGAGGTGTTCAGGCCGTGCGGATTCTTCGGCACCGGGATGTAGCGGGTGAACGGGCTGTCCTTCTCGGCCTTTTTGCGGCCATCGAGCACTGGAGACTTGGAGTCGCCCAGGGTGATGAACTTGCCGGCCTTGACCGCCTTCTCGGCCGCCTCGATGTCGAATACCACGACCCAGTCGCGCTCGTTGCGCATCATGCCGCCGAGGTCGTAGGCCTTTTCCGAGTTGTAGCAGGTGGCCGCAGCGAAGCGACCGGTGTAATCGGCGTCGGTGTTGTCCAGATTGCCATCGACGATGATCTGGAAAGCCATCTCCATCTTCTCGGCGTCGATGACGTTGTACATGGTGTAGCTGTTCTCATCCTGCAGATCGAATATCTTGCCGTCGTTCGGGTGCGGGATGACGAATTCAGCGTTGGCGAACACGTACTTGGTGTGCGGCACTTTCTGCAGACGCAGACCGTGGATCGCCTGGCAGTTCGGCACGGTGATCATCTTGTCGCACTTCATGATATCCAGACGGATACGTGCGACACGGGTGTTGGCCTTGTCGTTGATGAACAGGTACTTGCCGTCGTACTTGCCGTCGGTCATGGAGATATGCGGGTGGTGGCAGTCGCCGTTCAGGAACTTGGCACTCTCGCCCATGATCGCGCGGCTTTCGTTGGTCAGGCCCCAGCCGGTAGCCGAATCGACGTTGAACACCGGGATACGCATCAGCTCGCGCATCGACGGGATGCCCAGCACGCGCACTTCACCCTGGTGGCCGCCGCTCCAGAAGCCGTAGTAATCATCCAACTCGCCTGGACCGACATGGATGTTCTGCCGTGCGTCCTTGACCGCCGCGGCCCAGGACTCACGGGTCATTACCGCGCCGCCAAGGGCGGTGGCCGCTACGGCCGCGCCGGTAACTGCGCTGGCACCGAGGAAGCCGCGACGACTGATGCCGCTCTTCTCCAGCACCTCGGGATTGTTCTTGCTCTTGTCACTCATGGGGTATTGCTCCTTTGGGACATCTGCTTCAAACACATCGATCGAGCGCCTCGCCAGTAGCGACGGCTCAGGGTTCTACCACTTGCACTACGGGGATCAGCTCGGCGGATGCCGGTGCCTTCTTGCCGCGCTTGGCGCGCTTGTTTTTCAGAATCAGCGGCGGGCACTTGTTTTCGTTGTGATAAGTCATCTGGCAATCGAGGCAGTAGTGGCACTCGTTGGCATTGATGTGGCCGTCCGGATGGATCGCCTGGATCTCGCACTCCTTGGCACACAGCTGGCAGGGATCGCCACACTCCTTGCGGCGCTTGAGCCAGTCGAACAGGCGCAGCTTGGTCGGAATGGCCAGCGCGGCACCCAGCGGGCAGACGTAGCGGCAGTAAACCTTGCGGGTGAAAATATTGATCACCAGCAGGAGCACGGCGTAGGCGACGAACCACCACTGACGGTCGAACTTGAGGGTGATGGCGGTCTTGAATGGCTCTACCTCGGCCGCCTTCTCGGCCATCATCATCGATTCGAGGGAAAGCCCGAACAGCACCAGCAGGACGATGTACTTAATTGCCCAGAGCCGCTCATGCACGGCGAAAGGCAACTCGTATTGCGGAATCTTCAGTTTGCGCGCGGCCTCGTTTATCAGCTCCTGCAAGGCGCCGAACGGGCACAGCCAACCGCAGAATACGCCGCGCCCCCAGAGCAGGATGCTGGCGGCGGTGAAGGTCCAGATGATGAAAATCACCGGATCGGAGAGGAACAGCTCCCAGCGGAAATCCTGGAACAACGCATGGACGAACGTCAGCACGTTGACCACCGACAGCTGGCCCAGCGCATACCAGCCGATGAATACAACGGTGAACACCAGGTAGCCGCGGCGCAACCAGTGCAGGAACTGCGGCTTCTGGGTGAATTTGTCCTGCAGGAAGAGGATGACGGTCAGCAGGCCAAGGGCAGCCAGGATCACGCCGATCTGGAAGGTCTTCTGGTACCAGATATTGACCCACACCGGCCGATTGGCTTCCTCGATGGCAGCCAGTTCGTCCGCGGTGGGCAGGGGCCGCTCGATGTAGGCGTCGAGCATCTGGTAGGGCAACTCGAAGCTGGTGAACATACCGCTGACCGGACCGGTCTGGCGGCGCACCAGCAGCTCCAGTACCCAAGGCGAGCCTGGATCGAAGCGCGCCGGTTCACGGATGACGAAGATGGCCATTTCGCTGAAACGCGGCGCACCGTCTAGGAAGATGTCATTGAGCCGCTGAAAGTCGAGATCGCGGAAGCTGATGATGTCGCCGAACTGGCGCAGCTGTATCCGATCGAAGATGCCGCCGCGGACATAGCCCGAACCCTTGAACGAGTACTCTCCACTACCCAACACGGCGATGGCGTGCTCGCCCGGCTTCAGTTCTTCCATCAGGAAGCGGTACTGGTTTTCACCCAGTAGATTGCGGCCGATGGTGGGCGGGTTCAGATGGGTGACGTACAGGTCGATGAAGGTATCGTTGGCTGTCTCCGGCGTGGCCTCCCCGACGCCTTCGGCTTCGGTGCCCTTGAACGACTCATCGATCTGGTCACGGGTCAGGTGCAACCGGCGAATCGCACCGCTACCGGTCAACTCGGTCCAGTCTGCCGGTTGGAAAACGTCCTGCCGAACGATGGCGACCTTCGGCCGCGCACTGCTGCCCGCCTCGATCAAGCCCAATGACACGGCCACCTCGTGGGTGGCACGCATGACCACTTCGTTAACTACCATCACGGTAACGGTGGCGCCTGTCACGGCGTCAATGGTTACCGCATTAGTGTCCTTCGAGCGGCCGACGACTACGCGCTGATCGGCCTTGATGCCTTCATACTTGGCATTGAAATCGTGCAGTTTCTCTTCGGGGATGCCGATCAGCAGGATCGGCTCATGGTGCTCCAGCACATAGGCGTCGCGGATCACGCCCTGTGTATCGAGCAGCACCTGCATGTTGATCGGTTTGCCAGAATAGGCCGGAATCTTGGTGACGTTGATGCTCTGGAAGGCGTAGCCCAGTATCTCGTCGCCCTTACGCAGCGTGCGGACCTGATACTCGCCCTCGGGCTCGGAAATGCTTTGCACATCAGGAAAGAACTGGTCGATGCGCTGGCGCTCGGCTTCATATTCCTTGGCCTGTAGTGGAAGTGCACAGAAAGTCAGGGTCAGAAGTATGACAAGGCCCTTGGCCCAGGTACCTAACGCACCGGCCGGCGACCAAAACTCGCGGGGAGCCATTGAATTACCTGCTTTGCACTGATGATGTGGCCTGCATGTTAGGGGAGCGATGGCGCGACTCCCCTTGACTGCAATCAAGGACGCCCCCGGCGGCCACTTTCGTTGTTCCAGGTCAAAGAACACCATGACGTCGAAACAAAGACATCGTCATGACCAGCCTAGGCCAATATCGCGAGAATACGAGCGGGAGCCGCGAAGCGGCCGAAGAGAAAGCGAATTGGCTGCGTGATTTACTCGATCAAGCAGCCAATGGAGACGTCGCGCTCAGTGGCGACCGGGCGGAGTGAGATAGGCCGCCGTCGCGCCGCGGCTGGCTTCGCTCGCCTTGATTTCCATCTTCGCAATGCTGCGCAGATGCACCTGGTCCGGGCCATCGGCAAAGCGCAGGGCACGGCCCCCGGTCCACATGTCAGCCAGCGGGGTATCTGGCGTCAGACCCATCGCGCCGTAGACCTGGATCGCGCGGTCGACGACGTTGGTGTGCATGCGCGGCACCAGCGCCTTGATCATCGAGATCTCCTTGCGCGCTGCCTTGGCGCCGACTTCATCGATCATCCAGGCGGTCTTGAGCACCAGCAGGCGCGCCTGCTCGATCTCGATGCGCGACTCGGCGATCCAGTCGGCGACGTTGGAATACTGCTGCAGGTACTTGCCGAACGCTTTGCGCTCCTGGCAGCGCTCGACCATTAACTCCAGTGCCAGCTCGGCCATACCGATGGAGCGCATGCAGTGGTGAATGCGCCCAGGGCCAAGGCGCGCCTGGGCCATCAGGAAGCCGTCGCCCTCTTTGCCTAGCAGGCTGCTCACTGGCACTCGCACATTGCGTAATAGCAGCTCGCTGTGACCTTCCGGGGCGATGTGGTTCATCACCGGGATGTTGCGCACCAGTTCCACACCCGGCGTGTCGAACGGCACCAGGATCATGCTCTGCTGGTGATGGGCGTCGGCGTCCGGGTCGGTCTTGCCCATGACGATCAGGAGTTTGCAGTTGGGATGCGAGGCGTTGGTGATGAACCACTTGCGGCCGTTGATCACGTACTCGTCGCCGTCGCGGCGGATCAGCGTCTGGATATTGGTAGCGTCCGAGGACGGCACATCCGGCTCGGTCATGGCGAAAGCCGAGCGGATTTCGCCTTCGAGCAGCGGTGTGAGCCAACGCTGGCGCTGCTCAGGGGTGGCGAACATGTGCAGCAGCTCCATGTTGCCGGTGTCTGGCGCATTGCAATTGAACACCTCCGACGCCCAGTGCACTCGCCCCATGATCTCCGCCAGCGGCGCGTACTCGAGGTTGCTCAGGCCCATACCCGGCTCGTCCTCGCGAAGCGAAGGCAGAAACAGGTTCCACAGCCCTTCCGAACGCGCCAGCGCCTTGAGGTCGTCCATGAACGACACCGGATACTGACCGGCCGTCACTTCCGAATGCCAGGCACCGATGCGCGGCACGATATGCTGATCCATGAAGCCGCGCAGCTGCTCGCGCAGCGCCTCGACGCGTGGGCTGTAGGCGAAATCCATGTGCAACCTCTGCTGATCGGGAAACGATGCAGCCACCATAGACCCCGTATCGGCGAAAGCAACGAGCGTGCAGCGGCTGAATTAGCCTCCATCAGCACCACGAAAAGCGCCACCCCGCTTGACCAAAGTCATCATCTTGCGCGGCGGACCTGCTATGAGGGCTCAGGCTTTTCGCCGTTACGGTGATCGCAACGCCGAGCTACCAATGCACGTAGAACATGCCCTTGGCCAACAGCACGATGCCGATCATCTGCAGCAGAATCGCCCAATGGATGGCCCGGTAACGCACCGGTGTCATGCGCCCTTTGCGCAGTAGAATCGCCACCAGGCCGAAGGTGAAGAACACGCCGATCGCCAGCACAACCTTCAACGACAGCAAGGTGGCGAAACTGCTGGCGAACGGATTGGCCAGCGCCTGGCGGTGGTACCACCCCAAACCGATGCCCGCGCCGTAGACGAACAGCACCACCCAGTGCAGCACCACTCGTGAACGCGCACCGACCGCACGCTCCACCAGTGGCATCGTCTGCTCACCGATCTGCTGGCGAACGCGGCCAAGAATCATCACCTCAAAAAACAGCGTGCCGATAAAGAAGATCGCGGCCAGCAGATGCACCACGTGCAGAACGGAATAACTCATCAGCGCCTCCTTGGTGACAGTCAGTCGCGATCATCCCCCATCAACCTGCCGCGGTACTACCTGCGCAGCCTCATTTGGCCAACGCGGTGATCTGGGCGCCGTTGCGTTCGATGTACTGGCCTTGCATGAAGCGGTCATCGGAGGTCCGAATACGGGTGATGCTGCCATCGTCGCGTTTGACCACGTACAGCGTCTGCTCCAGACCGGCCGCCTGCTGTGCACTCTGCCCTGCGAGATAGCCCAGGCCACCGCCTACCAATGCACCGATCGGCCCACCAGCGGCCGCGCCTAGCATGAAACCGCTGAGCCCGCCGAAGCCACCGCCGACCGCTCGATCCTCGTGCACCTCCAGAACCTCACCCGCACTAGCCAGACCGCTTGCCAGAACCACTGCTGCTGCCATCAGAACCGTTGCGTTTTTCATGTCATTGCTCCTGTCGAGTTAGGGTTGCCACCAGACAGACTCTTCAGGAAGCGTGCCGCTTATTTCGCCCAATGAAATCAATGTGATATCAATCAACGGGTAATTTAAACCTGACGCTCAAAGGTATTTATAACCATCTATGGAGTTAATTTAACCCTACCTCATCACACGACATGGCTACGCTTGAATGATGTGACGTGATCGGAGACCAACGAATGATTCAGTGCAAACGCGCCTACTTGGTAGCCGCGACATCTGATGGTCGACGGGTCCTGGTGGATCGCCTATGGCCGCGCGGATGCAGCAAGGACGGTCTGGTGCTGCACGCATGGTTGCCAAGCCTCGCGCCATCGGCCGAATTGCGTAAGGCATTCAAGCGCGGCGAGTTGATGTTCGAAGAGTTTGCCTGGCGTTACCGGAGCGAGCTGGCAAGCCACCCAGAACACTGGTGGCCGCTGCTGGAGATGGCCGAACAGGGCGCGTTGACGCTGATCTACGCGGCGCGCGAAGAGCAGCAGAATAACGCGCAGGTGCTGGCCGAATGGCTGGAGCTACAGATGGAGCGATTGAATCGGCCCAGCTCGTCGGCGTGTTTCGCCAACGAGCTGGAGGGTGGCCTCAACGACGACGGTTGACGGTCATCGCTGCGCGGATAAGATCGGCGCCGATCTCCGCTTCGTAGGTCTTCCACACCGGCAACATCTGCTCGCGCCAGGCCTGGCGCTCTTCGGGGGTGAGGGTGATCAGCTGGCTGCTGCCGCTGGCGAGAATACGCTCACGGTCACGCTGATTGACCGCGGCGGCCTCGCGGTTAACTGCCTGAGTGACTTCGACGATGATGCCTTCCAGTTCGGAACGTATGGCGAACGGCATGCTCACCCAGAACTCGTTGTTGGTGATCAGCATGTAGTCGAGCACACCGTGATTGGTCTCGGTGATGTATGGCTGAACGCTGTGCATGTTCTGGCTGAGGATGTTCGACCAGGGGTTCTCGGCGCCCTGAACCACGCCGCTCTTGAGCGATTCGTAGACCTTGGCGAACGGCAGCACGACGGACTTGGCACCAACGGCCGCGAACTGCGCTTCAAGCACTGGCGAAGGCTGGATGCGGAACGCCAGGCCATTGGCATCACTCGGCTTGCGTAGCGGCGTCGTGGCGGAAAGCTGTTTCAGGCCGTTGTTCCAGTAAGCAAGCCCGTAGACGCCATGATCGGCCATGGAACGCAGCAGCTGACGAGCCGTCTCGCGCTTCTGGAAGCGCTGCAATGCCTCGGCATCATCGAACAGGAACGGCAGGTCAAAGACCTGGAGCTTCTTGGTGTAGGTCGCGAACTTCGACATTGACGGCGCCAGCAGCTGCACCTTGTTGTCGAACAAGGCCTGCATCTCCTCGGCATCGCCGACCAGCGCCGAGTTCGAATAGACCTCGACCTTCACCTTGCCGGCCATACGCTCTTCGACGAGCTTTTTCAGTAGCAGCGCGCCCTTGCCCTTGGGCGTGTCGTCCGCCACAACGTGAGCGAACTTGATGACGATCGGCTCACCATCGGCGGCCATCACAGGGGCGCTCAACCAATACAGGGCTGCGATCAGCGCAGCAACACAAGACTTGTACATCTGACCCCCAACGGGAAAAGCCCGAAGGCGCCTCGTGAGCACCGTTCGAGTGGTTAATCAATATTGATAGGCCTGGCTAACACAGCAGCGCAGCCGGTCTTTTTCTGAGCTAGCCAGATCAGCTCGATCACGGCAGTCGCTGGCTGGCTTTTATAGGAATGTGGCTGGCGCTAAATACGGCCCTAGAGCCATTCCCAGCCAAGGGAAAGTCTTCGTGATAGCCGAGCGCGGCACAAGGCCGAAAAGTCCAACCAGCTCTCAAAACGAGACTTTGGCACGAGATGCCAGACGTGCTGCGAAGCGAGGCAGGGCTTGAGGCACAAGCCCAGGGAGGAGGCTCCGGCAGCGGGGCCGGAGCCTGCGGGCTCAACGACGGTTGACGGTCATCGCCGCGCGTAACACATCGCTGCCGATCTGCGCCTCGAACGACCTCCATACTGGCTGCATCTTCGCGCGCCAGGCCTGACGCTGCTCGGGCGTCAGCGTGACCAGCGTGGTACTGCCGTTAGCGAGGATCTGCTCGCGTTCGCGCTGGTTCATCGAGGCGGCCTCGGCATTCACCGTCTGGGTGACTTCGAGCACGATATTGTCCAGCTCCGAACGCACCGCAAAGGGGATGCTGGTCCAGAACTCGGAGTTGGTTACCCACATATAGTTGAGTACGCCATGATTGGTTTCGGTGACGTAGCTCTGCTTGATTCCAGCATTCTGGCCACGAATGTTCGACCAGGGGCCTTCGGTTCCCTGCACCGTGCCGGCCTGCATGGCTTTGGACACATCAGCGAACGGCAGACGCACTGCCTTGGCATCAACGGCGGCGAACTGCGCCTCAAGGACCGAAGAAGGCTGAATGCGAAATGCCAGGCCCGCCGCATCGGTCGGGTCGCGCAGCGGCTGGTTGGCCGACAGCTGCTTGAGCCCGTTATTCCAGTAGGCCAGGCCGTAGATACCACGCCCAGCCATCGAGCGCAGCAGCTCGCGGCTTGTTTCACGCTTCTGGAAGCGTGAAACAGCGGCTTCGTCATCGAACAGGAACGGCAGGTCGAACACTTCCAGTTTTGGCGAATACTCGGTGAACTTGGACAGCGAGGGCGCCAGCATCTGCACCTTGTTCTCGAGCAGCGCCTGCATCTCGTCAGCGTCACCCACCAGCGTCGAGTTCGGATAGACCTCGACCTCTACGGCGCCGGCCAGACGTTCGCGCACCAGCTTCTGGAACAGCAACGCGCCTTTGCCCTTCGGGGTGTCGTCGCCCACTACGTGGGCAAACTTGATGAGGATGGGTTCCGAGGCTTGTGCAGCCATTGGTGAGATCAGCAGAAACAGCGCCGCACAGGGCGCAACAACCAGAGACTTGAACACTTCTACCCCCACGGGAAATAAGCTCGCCACGGCGCCTCGTGAGCACCGCTGGAGTGGTATTTGCAATTCGATTTGGTTCAGCCGGCACGTGGTGTGGCATGGCTGCAGTTTGTAGCGAGGCGACCAGTGCACGTCGAACGAAGTCGCGGGCTGGTCTTTATTGGAATGGCAGTGACCGATCAGTACGGATTTGATCCGCCTAGTCACCGAGCCGCGCAGTGTTGGCCATCAATAGCTCTAGCGCAAGGGCTGAAGGACCAACCAGCTCTCAAAACGGAACATTGCATCCAGCAGCCGCGCCGAACTTTCTTGCTGCCAGCACCTTCTATTGGCTACCACCGCCCGGGAACCTATTGATGACCACCGACCAAGCGACCCCGCACCCCACAGTGACCGATTGCCTGATCGTCGGTGGAGGGCCAGCCGGCCTTACCGCAGCACTGTACCTGGCGCGCTTCCGACGCAGCTGCCTGGTGGTGGACGCCGGCTCGAGCCGGGCATCGTGGATACCGCGTTCGCGCAATTACCCCGGCTTCCCGCCCGGCATCAATGGCAATGACCTGCTGATCAGGTTGCGCGAGCAGGCCAGCGGTTATGGCGCTCGAATCGAACACGGCCGCGTAGAGCACATCGAACCCAATGCCGAGGGCTTCGCCGTGCGCTACGGCGAACACATCTGCGTAGCGCGGCGGATCATTCTCGCCACAGGTATAGAGGACACGCTGCCGGATATGCCTGACATAGACAAGGCCATTGCCGAGGGCAAGGTCAGGCTCTGTGCGATCTGCGACGGCTATGAAGTCGACGGCGACAACGTCGCGATCTATGGCGACGCAGAGACAGCCATCGGCCATGCGGTGTTCATGCGCACCTTTACCGACAGGGTTACCGTAATAGTGCATGGTGAACAGGACGCCTGCGATCAGGCCATTGCATTGGCCGAGCATTACGCCATTGAGCTGATCGGCGACCGCGTTGAATCCCTGCACCCTTGCGAGACCGGCATCGAGCTACTGACCTGCGGCGGCGAGCGGCACCACTTCGACATCGTCTATCCCAGCCTGGGCGCACGCTTTCGATCCGAACTCGCCGTGCAGCTCGGCCTCGATTGCGACGAGTGCGGCGGCGTGAATGTGAACGAGCATCGCGAAACCTCACTGCACGGGCTGTACGCGATCGGCGACGTGACCATGGGGCTCAAGCAGATCAGCGTCGCCATCGGGCAAGCCGCCCAGGCCGCGACCGCAGTGCACAACAGCCTGGAAGCCAACCCCTGGGGTGGCGTGGGCGCAGCGCCGAATTAGGCAAAACGCGAATCGGCTATCGTCTTCCTGGCGACAATCAGATCGCGACGCGCCGCCGAATATCATCTACATCGATCACCGACTGAAGGTCTAGGCTTACACCAGCCTCGCCTCGGAGCACCTCATGTCACTCAGCGTCTTCGACCTGTTCAAGATCGGCATCGGCCCATCCAGCTCGCACACCGTGGGGCCGATGCGGGCAGCATTGCGCTTTGCCAACGGCTTGCGGGACGACGATTTGCTCGCCGCCACCGACCACCTCAAGGTAGAACTGTACGGTTCACTGGGCGCCACCGGCAAAGGACACGGTAGCGACAAGGCGGTGCTGCTCGGCCTCGAAGGCGAGCTACCGGAAAGCGTCGATACGCTGAGCATCCCCCAGCGCATGGCGGCAATGCGCGAATCCCGTGAGCTGCGCCTGCTGGGGGAAAAGTTCGTTCGCTTCGATGTCAGCAACGACCTGCAATTCATCCGCAAGCCACTGGCCTTTCACCCCAACGGCATGATCTTCCGCGCCTTCGACGGCGCCGGCCTGCAGGTACGCAGCCGTGAATACTATTCGGTGGGCGGTGGCTTCGTGATCGACGAGCAAGCCGCTGGCGATGACCGCATCGTCGAGGATGCCACCACGCTGCCCTTCCCTTTTCATAGCGCCGCAGAGCTACTTGCCCTCTGCACGACCCACGACCTCAACATCAGCCAGCTGATGCTGGCCAATGAAGCGGCCTGGCGCCCGGAAGCCGAAACCCGTGCCGGCCTGTTGCGGATCTGGCAGGTGATGCAGGACTGCGTCAAAGCGGGCTGCCGCACCGAAGGCGTAATGCCTGGCGGCCTCAAGGTCCAGCGCCGTGCGGCCGGACTGTACCGCCAGCTCAGCGAACATCCCGAAGCCAATCTGCGCGACGCGCTGACGGTACTCGACTGGGTCGACCTCTACGCCCTGGCGGTCAACGAGGAGAATGCCAGCGGCGGGCGCGTGGTCACCGCTCCCACCAACGGCGCCGCCGGCATCATCCCGGCGTTGCTGCATTACTACATGCGCTTCATTCGCGGCGCCAATGAGGATGGCGTGGTGCGCTTTCTGCTCACTGCCGCAGCCATCGGCATTCTCTACAAGGAGAACGCCTCGATCTCTGGGGCCGAGGTCGGCTGCCAAGGCGAAGTGGGCGTGGCCTGTTCCATGGCCGCCGGCGCGCTATGCGAGGTGCTCGGCGGCACGCCGCAGCAAGTCGAAAATGCGGCGGAGATCGGCATGGAGCACAACCTCGGACTGACCTGCGACCCGGTCGGTGGGCTGGTGCAGGTGCCCTGTATCGAACGCAATGCCATGGGCGCGGTGAAGGCAATCAACGCCGCGCGCATGGCGCTGCGTGGTGACGGGCGCCACTTTATCTCGCTGGACAAGGTGATTCGCACCATGCGCCAGACCGGTGCCGACATGAAGAGCAAGTACAAGGAAACGGCCCGTGGCGGGCTGGCGGTCAATATCGTCGAATGCTGAGGTACAACCGGGGCGGCCCACGGTGTGCGTTCGCCGCGAGGGCGCGCCTCCTACTACTCTGTGCGTCGCCATGCAGGCGCTCGTAGGAGGGCCGACCTCGGTGCGAAGCTTTTCAGTGCAGCGGCGACGATCTAATGGTTCCCACGCTCCCGCATGAGCGCCGTCAGCATCAGATATAGCTGGCCAGCGGAGGCAAGCCTGCGGCCTGCAATCGCCGCGAGGGCGCGCCTCCCACTACCTTTGTGTCGCCATGCAGGCGCTCGTGGGAGGGCCGACCTCGGCGCGAAGCTTTTTCAGTGCAGCGACGACGATCTGATGGTTCCCACGCTCCCGCATGAGCGCCGTCAGCATCAGATATAGCTGGCAAGCGGAGGCAAGCCTGCGGCCTGCAATCGCCGCGAGGGCGCGCCTCCCACTACCTTTGTGTCGCCATGCAGGCGCTCGTGGGAGGGCCGACCTCGGCGCGAAGCTTTATGAATACCGATGCCCACAGGCCTCACCCCTCCGCCTTGCCCACTCCATGCTCGCGCAGCTTGTTGGCGATGGTGGTATGCGACACCCCGAGCCGCTTGCCAAGCTGGCGGCTGCTCGGGAACTGCTTGTACAGCCCTTCCAGCACGGCCTTCTCGAAGCGCCCGACGATGCTCGCCAGATCGCCCTCCAGCGAAAAATCGCCCAATGGCTGCGCCGCGCCGTAGCCCGGCAGGCGGATGTGCTCGGGCTTGATGGTGCCGCCTTCGCAGAGCGAAACCGCCTGGAACAGGGTGTTCTCCAGCTGCCGCACGTTGCCCGGCCAGTGATAACCGGCCAGCCGCTCCAAGGCCTGCGGCGAGAGCGTCGGTAGCGGACAACCGATCTGCCGGCTGGCCTGATCGATGAAGTGCAGCGCCAGCGGCTGCAGGCCGTCGAGGCAATCGCGCAGCGGCGGGATATGCAGCGACAGCACGTTCAGCCGGTGATAAAGATCCTGACGAAACTGCCCGCTGGCGCAGAGCTCTGAAAGATCAAGCTGCGTCGCGCAGATCACCCGCACATCGAGATAAACCTCCTCGTCGCTGCCGACCCGACGGAAACCGCCATCCTGCAGAAAGCGCAGCAGCTTGGCCTGCAATCGTGGACTCATCTCGCCGACGCCATCGAGAAACAGCGTGCCGCCTGCGGTCAGTTCCAGCAAACCGAGCTTGCCTTCCGGGCGCGCACCCTCGAACGCGCCAGGGCCGTAGCCGAACAGCTCGGTCTCGGCCATCGACTCCGGCAGGCCTGCGCAGTTGAGCGCCATGAACGGCGATTGCCCGCGCGGACTGGACAGGTGACAGGCGCGCGCCAGCAGCTCCTTGCCGGTGCCGGTCTCGCCTTCGATCAGCAGCGGCGCATCCAGCGGCGCCATGCGCCGCGCTTCGCGCACCACCGCGGCCATCACTTTCGAGCTCTGGAAGATGCTGTCGAAGCCGCGCAGCTCCTGTTTGCGCACCTGGTAGATCCGCTCGCCGACCCGGTCGGCGCGATGCAGGGTCAGTACCGCGCCGGCCAATGCCTCGCTGTCGTCGTGTTCGGATTGCAGCGGGGCGATGTCGGCGAGAAACACGTCGCCCTTGATCTTCACCCGCAGGCCGTTGATCCGCGCCTTGTTGGCGCGCACCAGTTCGGGCAGGTCGAAGTCCTCGGCGTAGCGCGACAGGCTCATGCCCGGCACCTCGTCGACGCGCACGCCGAGCAGTTGCGCGGCGGCACGATTGGCGGCGACGATAGCGCCGCTCATGTCGATGGACAGGACCGGGAATTCCAGCGCACCGAGCAGTGCATTGAGTTCCAGCGAATGCCGCTCGCTGGGCATCAGGCTGACCTTGCGCAGCTCGAACACGCCCGGCAGTGCCTCGATCTTTGGCCGCAGGGCCTGCAGCTGCAGGTTCATCAGGTTGGGACAGTGCAGGTAAATGGCATTGCCCTGCTCGCCCCCCACCTCGCCGCGGGCGACGTTGATGCCGTAGTCGACCAGCAGGTTGAGCATGTCGCGCAGGATGCCGACGCGGTTCTGGCAGAGAATCTTGATACGCATGACGAAGCCCTGTTGTTTTGTTGTGGGGCTGGCGACGCTTCACTGGAACGCCGCAAATTTCCGTCAAGATTATTTGCCAGTTAATGCACTTGGCAATGCCGTCGATCCGGCCATCGACGAAAACGTCACACTTTCCTTACAGGCAACACAGCACACAGTGCGACATTCCGCCACATTCGTACTCCCCGGCGGCGCGTCTTCGCGTTCGAATGAGGGCAACAACAAAATGCCCAAGCGGCCAGGAGTACCGATGAAGACGACCCACTACGTAGCCCGCGAACCGGACGCGCAGGGGCATATTCATTACCCCGACGCGGAGCACGCGGTGTGGCAGACGCTGGTCGAGCGGCAGCTGAAGTTGCTCGAAGGGCGCGCCTGCCAGGAATACCTCGACGGCCTCGACCAGCTTGCCCTGCCCCGCGAGCGCATCCCGCAGCTCGGCGAGATCAACCGCGTGCTGGCCGCCACCACCGGCTGGCAGGTCGAGCGTGTGCCGGCGTTGATCCCCTTTCAACGCTTTTTCGAACTGTTGGCGAGCAAGCGCTTTCCCGTCGCCACCTTTATCCGCACCCCGGAAGAGCTGGATTACCTGCAGGAGCCGGACATCTTTCACGAGATCTTCGGTCACTGCCCGCTGCTGACCAATCCGTGGTTCGCCGAATTCACCCACACCTACGGCCAGCTCGGATTGAAAGCCAGCAAGGAGGAACGGGTCTATCTCGCCCGGCTGTACTGGATGACCGTCGAGTTCGGCCTGGTGGATACCCCGGCCGGGCTGCGCATCTACGGCGGCGGCATCCTCTCTTCGCCGAAGGAGACGCTCTACAGCCTGTCCAACGAGCCAGAGCGGCAGCCGTTCGACGCCATGGAAGCCATGCGCACGCCTTATCGCATCGACATCCTGCAGCCGCTGTACTTCGTCCTGCCGGATCTCAAGCAGCTGTTCGATCTGGCCCAGCAGGACATCATGGCCATGGTGCGCGAGGCCATGCGCCTGGGGCTGCACCAGCCGAAGTTTCCGCCAAAGGCGGCGTAGGGTGGACAACGCCGAAGGCTGGCCCACTCGTTTCGCAAGACACCGTTCGGCCTACAGGCCAAGCGTGCTGGTCGAAGCCGACGCTGACCAACACCCCTGCGGAAGGAACCTGGCCGCGAATCCTCTTGCCTTGTAGGGTGGATAACGCCGAAGGCTTATCCACGCGGCCAGTACGACCCGTCTATCTCACCTACGCTTTCCAACCATCAAACAAAAGGACCGACACCATGACCGCCCTCGCCCAAGCCCAGTGCGAAGCCTGCCGCGCCGATGCGCCCAAGGTATCCGATGAAGAACTGGCCGAGCTGATCCGCGAAATCCCCGACTGGAACATCGAGACCCGCGGCGACCATATGGAGCTGGAGCGTGTCTTCCTGTTCCGCAACTTCCGCCACGCGCTGGCCTTTACCAATGCCGTCGGCGCCATCGCCGAGGAGGTCGGCCACCATCCCGCCCTGCTCACCGAGTGGGGCAAAGTGACCGTGACCTGGTGGAGCCACGAGATGCGCGGCCTGCACCGCAACGATTTCATCATGGCCGCACGCACCGACCAGCTCGCCGCCAGCGCGGAGGGCCGCAAGTAATGCACTTTGGCCAAATTCCCCGCGTGCCCGGCGATCCGATCCTCGGCCTGCTCGACCTCTATCGCGCCGACCCCAACCCGGCCAAGCTCGACCTGGGTGTCGGCGTCTACAAGGATGCCCAGGGCCTGACGCCGATCCCACGCGCGGTGAAGCTGGCCGAGCAGCGCCTGGTCGACAGCGAGCAGACCAAGAGCTACATCGGCGGCCACGGCGACGCACAGTTCGGCGCCCTCTTGCTGCGTCAGGTGCTCGGCAGCCGCGCCATTGCCCTTGGCGAGCAGCGCGCCGGCTGCACCCAGGCGCCGGGCGGCACCGGTGCGCTGCGGCTGGCCGGCGAGTTCATCGCCAGGTGCCTGCCCGGCCGCAGCATCTGGCTGAGCGATCCGACCTGGCCGATCCACGAAACCCTGTTCGCCGCCGCCGGCCTGCACGTGCAGCACTACCCCTACGTCGGCGCCGACAACCGCCTCGATGTCGACGGCATGCTCGACGCGCTGCAGCAGGTGCCGGCGGGTGACGTGGTGCTGCTGCACGCCTGCTGCCACAACCCCACTGGCTTCGACCTGAATCACGACGACTGGCTGCGGGTGCTGGAGGTGGTGCGCGCACGCGAGCTGCTGCCGCTGTTCGACTTCGCTTACCAGGGCTTTGGCGATGGCTTGGAAGAGGACGCCTGGGCAGTTCGACTGTTCGCCGAAACGCTGCCGGAAATGCTCATCACCAGCTCCTGCTCGAAGAACTTCGGCCTCTACCGCGAACGTACCGGCGCGCTGATCGCCGTCACCAGCGATGCCGAGCGCCTGCTCGACGTGCGCAGCCAGCTCGCCTCCCTGGCGCGCAATCTCTGGTCGACACCGCCCTCTCATGGCGCCGCGGTGGTGGCGACGATCCTCGCCGACGAACCGTTGCGACAGATCTGGCAGGACGAGGTCGAGCGCATGCGCCGGCGCATCGCCAGTCTGCGCGCCGGTCTGGTCGAGGCGCTGACGCCCTACGGCTTGGCCGAGCGCTTCGCGCACATCGCCCAGCAGCGCGGGATGTTCTCCTACACCGGCCTTACCGCCGAGCAGGTACGTCGGTTGCGTGCCGAGGATTCGGTGTATCTGGTGGAAAGCGGTCGGGCCAACGTCGCCGGACTGGATGCCGAGCGCCTGGATGCGCTGGCCAAGGCCATCGCACGAGTGGTTTCGAACTAAGCGAGGTGCGCGCCGGTGACGCCGCTTCTGGCGACGCCGCCGGGTACGCCGGAGCGAGGAGACAGTCGCGCGGCTCGTGACCACGCAGCTGGCTGCCGAAGCAGCGCCGGCACAGTAGCGCGTCAAGCTTTCATCTGGCTTTCAACAGGCGCCCACGCCGCCTATGCTGAGCGATAGTCGTCCGACCGTTTACCGCCATGCCTGAGTCCAGCGACCTCCAGCAACAGCTCGCCGCCCTGCACCAAGAGGGCTTCGTCCTGCTGCCCGCGGTGATCGATCCGCCAACGATCACGGAACTGCGTGAAGCCATCGACCGGCTCGAACCCATCCACTGGGACTACCAGGGCCTGGTCGACGACCACTACAAGTGCGTCTTCAATCGCTCGCCGTTCTGGCTGCGCTTTCTCGATCTGCCCGGGGTGATCGAATTGGCAGAAGCGGCGCTCGGCAGTGACTGCCACATCATCGGCCAGACCGCCTGGCGCAGCCGACCGGGGTTTATCGGCGGCGAGCTGCACGCGGACTATCTGGCCATGGAGCTGCCGGAAAGCCTGCTCGCCGATCCCGCCTTCGAGCTGCCGATGCAGATCTGCACCGCGCACCTGTACCTGGACGACATCGACGCCGACCTCTGTCCGACCCTGGTGATCCCCGGCAGCCACCGCGCCGGGCGCAAGCCGCGCCCGGGCGAAACCCAGTGGCACGGCCGCGCAGCTGAACCAGTGCTGTGCAAGGCCGGCGACGTGCTGCTGTTTCGCAGCGACCTCTGGCACGCCGGCAGTCGCAACCGCACGGCCGAGCGCTGCCGCTACCTGCTGCAGATCCACTACGGCCGGCGCATGGTCGCGCAGAAGTTCTCGCCCTACCTGCACTTCAGCTTCAATCCCGAGGTGCTGGCCGCCGCCACGCCGCGCCAGCGTCGCCTGCTCGGCGAGCACGAAGCGGCCGAGTACGACTGAAACCCCTGGCACCGAACCTGCATCGATTGAGGCCGGCCGCGCCCGTGCGGCCATTCACTCGCATTCGCCAGATGAGGATTCGCCATGATCAGCAGTCGTGAACAGGTCACCCAGATGATCGTCGCCACCAAGGTGCGCAAGGGCCTGAAGTGGGCTCATGTCGCCGAAAGCATCGGCATGTCCAAGGAATGGACCACCGCCGGTTGCCTCGGCCAGATGGCCTTCGACAAGGCCCAGGCCGAAACCCTGGGGCAGCTCTTCGAACTCTCCGACGAGGCCATCGCCTGGCTGCAGATCGCGCCCTACAAAGGCTCGCTGCCCACCGCGGTGCCGACCGACCCGCTGATCTACCGCTGGTACGAGCTGGTCAACGTCTACGGCACCACCATAAAGGAGCTGATCCACGAGGAGTTTGGCGACGGCATCATGAGCGCCATCGACTTCTCCATGGATATCCAGCGCCAGAGCGACCCCAAGGGCGATCGCGTCAACGTGGTGCTGTCGGGCAAGTTCCTGCCCTACAAGAGCTACTAAGGGACCGGGCCAACCCCATCAGCGGGTGCGGATCTCCCCGCGCGCCAGGCTTTCCACGCTGTTACCCAGCGGGTCCGCCGCGGTCAGGTCCGCGCCACGTTCACGCAGCGCTTCGAGCAATGCCTCGCGCTGGAACAGCGCGGCGTACATGGCCGCAGTCTGGCCGGCGGCATTGCGCTGATTCGGATCGCACTCGGTGGCCAGTAGCCGCTTGGCGATGCTGAGCTCGCCTTTGAAGATCGCGCCGAGCAGCGCCGTATTGCCGCGTTTGTCTTCGGCGCAGGCATCGGCCCCGGCGGCGAGCAGATGCTCCACCGTGTCGCCATGGCCGTTGTAGGCCGCCAGGATGAGGGCGGTGTAGCCCTTGTCATCGGCGGTATTCAGGTCGTAACCGGCCTGAATGAACTCGTCGAGAATCTCGTTACCGCCGAAGCGCGCCGCATTGAAGAAGTAGTCGCGCAACTGCTGCTGCACCGCCTCTGGCGTGTCCGCGGCATTCGTCAGCGGGCCATCAGCGGCCAGGGCGGCCCCGCTGCCCAACAGCAGCGCTGCCATCAGCAAAAGACCTTTCATGGTGCCTCCACGATAAAAAAAGACCCGGGCCATCGCCCGACCCGGGTCGAATACAACCGGTTGCTTAGTCCTGCAGTTTGGCAGCCAGCGCCTTGACCCGCTTGAGGTCGGCCTTGGCGACCTTTGTCAGGCCCTCGCCGTAATTGACGTCAGCCTTGTAGAAGAACGACAGCAGGATGTGTTTGGCCTCGTCGTCAGCCTTGGCCAGTTCACCGCCCAGCGTGTTGATCAGGTCGGCCTGCTCCTTCTTGCTGAACGAGCGATACAGATCGCCGGCCTGCTTGAAGTTCTGCTGGCGCTGGATCGGCGCCTGCTGGGTGGTGCCGCTCAGCTCAAGCTTGCTGTAAACGGCGCGCGAGGTTTCCTCGCGATTCTCGCGGCGGCTCGGCTGGTAGTTGACGCTGGTGGTGGTGTGACCGGCGTTCAGCTGGCCGTCCTGATTGCCATTGCTGACGTCCACTTTCGGCCGATTGATCGGCAGGCTCATGCCGTTGGCGCCGACGCGGTACATCTGGGTGTCGACATAGGAGAACAGACGGCCCTGCAGCAGGCGGTCCTCGGACGGCTCGATACCCGGCACCAGGTTGGCCGGCGCCATCGCGACCTGCTCGGTTTCCTGGAAGATGTTGTCAGGGTTCTTGTTCAGCACCATCTGGCCGATCTTGCGCTCGGGCACGTCAGGCCAGATCTTGGTGGCATCCAGCGGATCGAAGTCGAACTTGGCCAGGTCCTCTGGCTTGAGCACTTGGATCATCAGGTCCCATTTGGGGTAGTCGCCGTTGTCGATGGCGGTGATCAGATCGCGGCTCAGGTGGCTGTAGTCCTTGCCCTGCATCGCCTCGTTCTCTTTCGGGTCGAGGTTCTTCAGGCCCTGCTGGCTCTTCCAGCGGAATTTAACGTAGTGGGTTTCGCCCTGCTCGTTGACGAACTTGTAGGCGTGCACACCATTGCCATCCATCATCCGGTAGCTGGCCGGGGTGCCCTGGTTGGAGTACAGCAGGGTCAGGGTGCGGGTCGACTCTGGGTGGTGCGAGAGGAAGTCGAAGCGCCGCGTATCGTCATCCAGATTGGTGCGCGGGTCCGGCTTGAACGAGTGGACCATGTCCGGGAACTTGATCGCGTCGCGGATGAAGAAGGTCGGGAAGTTGTTGCCGACCAGGTCCCAGTTGCCATCGGCGGTGTAGAACTTGGTAGCGAAGCCGCGCGGGTCGCGCAGGGTTTCCGGCGAGTGCAGACCATGCACCACGGTGGAGAAGCGCACGAACACCGGTGTGCTGCTGCCCTTCTCGAAGACCTTGGCCAGGGTCAGGTCGGAAATATCGTCGGTGGCGGTGAACTCGCCGTGGGCACCGGTACCGCGCGCATGCACCACCCGCTCGGGCACGCGCTCACGGCCGAAGCGTTGCAACTTCTGCAGCAATTGCACGTCCTGCAGCAGCACCGGGCCGTTAGGGCCGGCAGTTTGGGAGTTCTGGTTGTTGCCGACCGGCGCGCCGTTGTCGCGGGTCAGTGGGGTAGCATTGGCGGACAGCGCAAGGAGGCTCGCGGAAATGACGCCAAGCGCAAGCCGCGCTGGCGTGGAGCCAAAGGTCATTCGGGACATGGGTGATTCCTCTTCGATTTTCTGATGCGCTTATGGCGCGTCGGAAAGCCTAAGAGCCGCGGCTTTGATGCCCCAATTGAATAAGCCGAACGCCGCGATAGAGAAAATGTCGCTCCGTTTGCGGGAACTTCGCGCTAAGGAGCCATCCCGGTGCAGGCAGACGGGCCGATGCACCGGCATGAATCAGCGGTGTCGGCAGCGTCATCGTCGGCGCGCGACCTGGCCGATCGGTCAGCAATGGCATGGCATCTGCACCGCCCGTTAGATCCACCTGCGGAGCATTCACATGAAACAACCTGTCGACACCGACTACCCCCTGAGCGAAGTGCCAGCCGGCGCACGCAAGGGGCTGTGGTCCACCTCAATCCTGCTGTTCGGCTTCACCTTCTTCACCGCCACCATGTTCGCTGGCGGCAAGATCGGCCTGGCCTTCGACTTCAAGACCATGCTCTGGGCAGCGGTGATCGGCAATCTGCTGCTCGGGACCTATGCCGCGGTGCTCGGCCTGATCGCCTGCCGCAGCGGGCTGAACTCGGTACTGATGGGGCGCTTCTGCTTCGGCGAAGTCGGCAGCCGGCTGTCCGACTTTCTGCTCGGCTTCACCCAGATCGGCTGGTACGCCTGGGGCACGGCGACCATCGCCATCGTTCTGGTGCGGCTGCTGGAGTTGCCGGAAAGCTGGACGCTGCCGTTGATGGTGCTGTTTGGGTTCGGCTTCTGCCTGACCGCCTTCGTTGGCTACAAGGGCCTCGACCTGCTCTCGCGTATCGCGGTGCCGGCGATGCTGATCCTGTTGATCGCTTCGCTGTGGACCGCGACCCGTGACATTGGCGGAATGGACGGGCTGCTCGCCGTGCAGCCGGGCGACAGCCTGACCCTCGGCATGGCCATCACCATGATCTTCGGCACCTTCGTCAGCGGCGCGACCCAGGCCACCAACTGGACGCGTTTCGCCCGCAGCAGCAAGGTCGCCGTATGGGCCAGTTTGATCGGCTTCTTCATCGGCAACGGCCTGATGATCGTCGCCGGCGCCTACGGAGCAATCGTCTACCAGCAGCCGGATATCGTCGAAGTGCTGGTGCTGCAGGGCCTGTCGATGGCCGCAGTGGTGATGCTTTTCCTCAACCTCTGGACCACCCAGGACAACACCATCTACAACTTCGCCGCCGCCGGCTGCAACCTGCTGCGCACCGAGCGCCGCCGCCTGGTGACCCTTGGCGGCGCATTCGTCGGCACGCTGCTGGCGCTGGGCGGCATGTACGAACTGCTGATCCCGTTCCTGATCCTGCTCGGTTCGATCATCCCGCCCATCGGCGGCGTGATCATGGCCGACTACTTCTACCGCCATCGCGGGCACTATCCGAAACTGGCCGAAGCGCACCTGCCGAAGTACAACAGCCTGGGCCTGGCGGCCTATGTGCTGGGCGCCGCCTGCGCGTATTTCTCGCCCTGGGTGGCGCCCATCGTCGGCATACTGGTGGCCGCCGCGGCCTATATTGTGCTGTACGAGGGCCAGCGCCTGGCCCAATCGCGCACGGTGCTGACGCGAACTGACGCACGCTGAACCAAGGAGTCGCCATGAACATCCTCAACGCCCGCCTGCGGGGTCGCAGCGGTCTGTACCGCATCGAACTGGACGGCGCACGGATCGCCGCGATCAGCGCGCAGCAGGCGCCGGCCGAAGCCAACGAGGGCGATATCGACGCCGCCAGCAATCTGGTGGTGCCGCCCTTCATCGAGCCGCACATTCACCTCGACGCCACCCTCACCGCCGGTCAGCCAGCCTGGAACATGAGCGGCACGCTGTTCGAAGGCATCGAGCGCTGGGGCGAGCGAAAGGCGTTGGTCACCCACGAGGACACCAAGGCGCGGGCGAAGAAGACCATCGACATGCTGGTCGACCACGGCATCCAGCATGTGCGCACCCACGTCGACGTCACCGACCCGACGCTGTCGGCGCTCAAGTCGATGCTCGAAGTGCGCGAGGAAACCCGCCACCTGATCGACCTGCAGATCGTCGCCTTCCCGCAGGAGGGCATCGAGTCGTTCAAGGGCGGTCGCGAGCTGATGACCGAGGCGATCGCAATGGGCGCCGATGTGGTCGGCGGCATTCCGCACTTCGAGAACACCCGCGACCAGGGCGTCAGCTCCATCAAGTTCCTCATGGACCTGGCCGAACGCAGCGGCTGCCTGGTGGACGTGCACTGCGACGAAACCGACGACCCGCAATCACGCTTTCTCGAAGTGCTCGCCGAGGAAGCCCGCGTGCGCGAGATGGGTGAGCGCGTCACCGCCAGCCACACCACGGCGATGGGCTCTTACGACAACGCCTACTGCTCCAAGCTGTTCCGTCTGCTCAAGCTATCGAAGATCAACTTCGTCTCCTGCCCGACCGAGAGCATCCATCTGCAGGGCCGCTTCGACACCTATCCCAAGCGTCGCGGGCTGACCCGTGTGGCCGAGATCGACCGCGCCGGGATGAACGTCTGCTTCGGCCAGGATTCCATCGTCGACCCCTGGTATCCGCTGGGCAACGGCAACATCCTGCGCATTCTCGAAGCCGGGCTGCACATCTGCCACATGCTCGGCTACGAGGACCTGCAGCGCGGCCTGGACCTGATCACCGACAACAGCGCACGGACGCTGAACCTGGGCGAGCGCTACGGACTGGAAGTGGGGCGCCCGGCTAACCTGCTGGTGCTGTCGGCGCCGGACGACTACGAGATGCTGCGCACCCAGGGCCATGCTCTGCTTTCGGTGCGCAATGGTGAGGTGCTGATGCGCCGCACACCAGCGCATATCCAGCGTTATTGAGCGGCGGCTGTGGTCTTGCGCAAACGGTTGATGTTGACCATCTCTTCGGCCGGCGTCAGCTTCAACTGCGAGAGATAGGCCGCCAGCGCCTCGACGTCTGCGGCCGAGAGGTGACTGGCCACGCCGATCATCACCGAGCCAGCACGACTTGGATCGTTCTCACGGAAGCGCGTGAGCGCCTTGCGGATGTATTCATCTGGCTGCCCAGCCAGGCGCGGCATGGTCTCCATGCCTTCAGCGTGGGCACCATGACAGCCGGTACAGGTAGTCTGGAAGATCTTTTCACCGGCCTTGCGCAGCCCTGCATCCGGCGTGCCTTCAGGCGGATTTACCTTCTGCTGACTGAAGAACACGGCGATGTCCACCCGCTCCTCCATGCTGAGGTTCTGCGCCAGCTTGGACATGACGAAATCGGTGCGCTCGCCGCTGGCGAACTTCTCGAAGGCATGGAACAGGTACAGCGGATTCTGGCCGGCAAGATTGGGGATGTGCTTGCGCTTGCTGTTGCCAGTCTCGCCATGGCAATAGGAACAGAATACCGCGCGCTCCTGGCCAGCCAGGCTCGCCTGCTCGCGGCGCTGATCGTCAGCCATCACATGGTTGAAACGCTCGATCGCCTCGTTGCTGGCGTGGGAGAGCGGTACGAAGCTGGCGAGCAGAGCAAGGACGAGCATGCGCATGAGAGGCATCCGTTTACTGAAGTAGCCGGTGGAGTGTTTTCTTTTTGGATGCACGACTATAGAAAGCCGACGCGATCAGGACCCCGGCATAAGTCAACAAAAGTGCTACCTGATGGGTATGCCGATACCTTCCGTGACCGAAATCACGAACCCAGCCCATACAACTGCGAACAGACGACGATGCCGCCGAACAACCGGCCAGGCATGCCAGATACCGGAAGTGCGCGCCTTTGCCGCATTGACGATAGAAAATTTCGATGAAGCGTTTTGCACGTTTGGCCAGACAGAAAGGAGGCATTCGACTAAAGTAGCAACCCTTGACCACCGAGGAGCTGTAACCCCCATGCTAGATGGACATGCAGAGCTGACCATGACCGTGCTGATGACGCCGGACAAAGCCAATTTCTCCGGCAACGTACATGGCGGCACGCTGCTCAAGTATCTCGACGAAGTCGCCTATGCCTGCGCCAGCCGCTACGCCGGGCAATATGTCGTCACCCTCTCGGTGGACCAGGTGGTGTTCCGTCAGCCGGTGCATGTGGGTGAACTGGTCACTTTTCTTGCCTCGGTCAACTACACCGGAACCACTTCGATGGAGATCGGCATCAAGGTCATCACCGAAGACATCCGCGAGAAAACCGTACGCCATACCAACAGCTGCTTCTTCACCATGGTGGCCCTCGGCGAGGACGGCAAGCCGGTAGCAGTACCACCGCTTAACCCGAAGACTGCCGAGCAACAGCGGCGCTTCGCCCAGGCCTACCAGCGCCGCGAAATCCGCCGTGAACTGGAGCACCGCTACAGCGAACTGCGTGCCGGCAACGAGCGCCTCACCGCGGTGAAATAAGCCCCGGCCCATGATCTGCATGGATTCCCTTCCTCCCGGAGTCCATGCCAGCCCCCGATTTGTAACAAAACCTTATACAATGCACGGCTTTCGCATCTCCCCCCTAGAGGACCCGCCGTGAGCACGCTGCCACCCTGCCCCAAATGCAACTCCGAATACACCTACGAAGATGGCCAGATGCTGGTGTGCCCGGAGTGCGCCTATGAATGGTCCGCTACCGAAAGCGCAGCTGCCACAGGCGACGCTGACAAGGTGATCAGGGATGCCGTGGGGAACACCCTGCAGGACGGCGACACCGTCAGCGTGATCAAGGACCTCAAGGTCAAAGGCTCGTCGCTGGTGGTCAAGGTTGGCACCAAGGTGAAGAACATCCGCCTGTGCGACGGCGACCACGATATCGATTGCAAGATCGACGGTATCGGAGCCATGAAGCTGAAGTCGGAGTTCGTCAAGAAAGTCTGACCTGCCACGCCCGCCGGTTTAGCTTCGATAATCCGGGCAGACGCACGAACCGCCTACCAAAAAGCTTCGCCCCGAGGGCGGGCCTCCCACAAAAACAGGCCAGTGCACCCCGACCTGTAGGAGGCGCGCCCTCGCGGCGAATGCGCGCTGCAAGCCCGCGCAAAGCCAAAAGCCTCGCCCCGGGGGCGGGCCTCCCACAAAAGCCCGACCAGTGCTAGCCGAACCTGTAGGAGGCGCGCCCTCGCGGCGAATGCGGGCTGCAAGCCGGCGCAAAGCCAAAAGCTTCACCCCGGGGGCGGGCCTCCCACAAAAGCCCGACCAGTGCTAGCCGAACCTGTTGGAGGCGCGCCCTCGCGGCGAATGCGCGCTGCAAGCCAGCGCAAAGCCAAAAGCTTCGCCCCGGGGGGCGGGCCTCCCACAAAAGCAGGCCGGTGCTAGCCGAACCTGTAGGAGGCGCGCCCTCGCGGCGAATGCGCGCTGCAAGCCCGCCTATAAGCCAATCCGCTTCGGCTCGACCTGCGCCTTCACAGAAACCGCAACAACCAATCCAATCGCTCGCGGGTGACGCCGCTGCCGATGAATAGCAGATCAATCCAGAACGCCTGATGCAACGCCACGATCGCCCAGAACGCCAGCTGATAGCTCAGCTTCCGCGTCTTGTGGCGGAATAGCTGCTGCGCTATTAGCGCCCCAGGCCAGCCACCGGCTAACTCGAACAGATGCAGCGTGGTTTCCGGTGTTCTCCAGCGATCTTTCAGCGCGCTGTGCTTGTCGCGCCAATAAAGGAAGAAGGTCAGCAGGCTGGCCAGGGCATAGATCACCAACGGCAATACCGCACCCAGCCGGTAGAGGCTGCCCACCAGCGGCAGCAGGCACAGCACGACAAATACGCCCAACTTGAAGGGCAAGTACCGAATGCTGTTGGCGAACAAGCGCCGCGACGTTCTTCCGACGACTCGACCAGCTCCGCGCGAGTCGGTCTGCTGCGGCTTGGCTTGACGCTGACTACCTGGGCGCTGGCGAATAACGGGCTGGTCCAACGTCATCGGCGCATCCAGGCGCAGGTGCTCGGCACGCAGCCGGCCCTTGGGATCACGTCCCGCCACATAGAGCACCCGATCCCCGACCAACGGCCGGCGCTCGCCATGCACAGCCGAAATGTGCGCGAACACGTCCTCGCCGCCATCCTCCGGACGGATGAAGCCAAAGCCTTTCTGGTCATTCCAGCTTTTCAGCGTGCCTCGCTGTTCCATGCACCGAAATCCATATGATCAAAGCCGCGCATCCTAACCGAGCTCGGCATGCATTGGCTGCACACTGCTATGGTCATGGCACGCCTGTCGGCGTTAAGGTCGGGCGATCTCCAGTCCAGGGAAGAAACATGGCCAGCAAGCCCAACAGCTCGAACAAGCAGAAACACCTCGCCGTCCTGATCGACGCCGACAACGCGCCCGCCGCCATCGTCGAAGGGCTGTTCGAGGAGATCGCCAAGTACGGCGTCGCCAGCGTCAAGCGCATCTACGGCGACTGGACCAAGCCCAACCTGGGCAGCTGGAAGAAGGTCCTGCTCGACTACTCGATTCAGCCGATCCAGCAGTTCGCCTACACCTCGGGTAAGAACGCCACCGACAGCTCACTGATCATCGACGCCATGGACCTGCTCTACACCCGGCGCTTCGATGGCTTCTGCCTGGTCTCCAGCGATAGTGACTTCACCCGTCTGGCCGCACGCATCCGTGAAGAAGGCCTGACGGTGTATGGCTTCGGCGAGCAGAAGACACCCTCACCGTTCGTTTCGGCTTGCGACAAGTTCATCTACACCGAGATCCTGCGCGCCGATGCACCGAAGACGGCAGCCGAGCCGCCATCATCGGACAAACTCGCTGCCGCCGCGGCGCAAGTGGCCGATGCCAACGCCAAGCCAGCAAAGCCGAGCGACAAGAACGAAGCGATCAAAAGCCAGCAGGTGCCGGTGGACTTCATCGCCAAAGTGCTCGATGACCTCTCCGAGGAGGACGACTGGATTCAGCTGGGCACCCTGGGGCAGAACATCAGCAAACTGCGGCCGGCATTCGATCCACGCCTGTATGGCTGCAAGAAGCTCAGCGACCTGATCGCTGCCCAACCCAAACGCTTCGATCTGGAGTCACGTGGTGGCAGCGCCACAGGCGGCAAGGACCTTTATGTCCGGTTGCGCAAATCCGGCAAGCACTAAACCCAAAGACTCAGATCTGCTCGTCCGACGCCATAAAGCAAACCCGATCGCGCCCTTCGTGCTTGGCGCAGTACAGGGCGGCATCGGCACGACGCAGCAGGCTGTCCACCGTGTCCGTCGCATTCAGCTCGGCCACGCCGGCGCTAAGGGTCTGCATTCGGCCGGTGCTGAAAGCGAAAGCCTGCGATCGTTCGCACAGTCGTTCGGCGAACGTCACCGCCTGCTGGCCACCAGTTTCCGGGCACAGCACCAGGAACTCCTCGCCACCCCAACGCCCCACGGCATCGGCGCCGCGCAGACTACCTGCCAGCAGATCGGCAAATTCCTTGAGCACCCGGTCGCCCATTTGGTGGCCGAGCTCATCGTTGATCCGCTTGAAGTGATCGATGTCGAGCATGACGATCGACAGCGGGCGCTGATAACGCCGTGCCTGCTCCAGCGCCCTGGCGAAACGACGATCCAGCGCCGCACGATTGGCCAGTCCGGTCAGCGCGTCAGTCTGCGACTTGACCTGCAACTGCTCGTTCAACCGGCGCAGTCGGCCGATCCAGAACAGGCTGGTGAGCAGCATCACCGAGAAAATCACGACGATCTGCGCGACGAGTCGGTAGTCAGTACCTGATTCGAGGCGAACGGGCGCATGGCTGTTGGCTATCTGGTTCAGCTCACCCGGGGTGATGGTGGTAATGGCCTTGTTCAGTATGTCGCGCAGCACGGGCTCGCTTTTGAGCACGCCAATTCGAAACTGGTTATCGAAACTGCTGAGTTGTCCGGCAATCTTCAGATTGAACCAGCCTTCCCGGCGAATGGTGTAGGCAGCCACGGTCAGAGAGCGAACCGTCAGATCCGCCTTGCGCTCATTGACCAGCTCCAACGCCTGGGCATCCGTATCAGTACGGATAATGCGCAGCTGAGGATAATCTCGCCGCACGCTCTCTTCCACGGAGGTACCGGACGGCAACGCGACAGTCGCGCCTGAAAGCGCAGACAGGTCTGCCACATAGGGATGATCTTCCCGCGCGATGACGACGTTGGCATCGGTGAACAGCGGTTTGGTAAAGATCAGCCAAGCATCGCGCGCTGGCGTCTGATTGAGAAAGCTCAGCAGCTGGCAGCGACCCGCTTGGGAGAATGTGACCGACTCATCCCAATCCTTGGTTGCCAGGATCTGCAGCTGCAACCCTGCCCGCTGCGCAACGAGCCGCAGAAGATCCGCCGCGATTCCCTCATGCTCACCCTGGGCGTTGAGCATCTCGAACGGAAGCCAGTCGGGATCGACGCATATGCTCACCGACCCGTTCTCAGCCAACCATTCACGCTCGACAGCACTGAGCTCGAGCGCCACATCGACGGACGCCGCCGCACTGCCCGCCAGAGTCAGCAACACGATGAGCAAATACCTAGTCACTTCAGCCACCCTTTGGAAGGACTGCGCGTAACGTTCGCGACGGTTGCAATCAACACGACGTAAACGGTACGGCAAGACAGATCATGGCTATGAGCTATCACATATCGTGCCAAACGGTTTTTTGACGCTTCTAATTATTTGCAACCATTGATTGACCCGGCGATCGAACCGACCGCCGGTAGCCTCTTCTAAAGGGGACCGAATTGACGGAGGTTCTCATGACTAGACAACAAATCCTCGCTTGCGGACTGGCGCTTTGCGCCCCGCTGGCCTTGGCGCAAACGCCCCCACCGGAGGTTGTCACCCACCTCAACGGCCTCGATGTCGAAGTAAGCCCGATGGGCGTGCCAGCCAAATCTGAAGGGGTCGAGGGGGAGTTGCTCGGGGTACGGGCGGTAAAGGTCATGAACCGCACCGGCGGTCAGATCACCTGCGAATTCCGCGTACCGGATGATGCGCGCTCGGATACCTCGGCATCGCCGGTATTCACCGTTGCGCCAAATACCCAGCGCACCGAGCGAGTTCCAGGCGACTACTCGCCGGACGAACCCTACGCGGAAGTCACCTGCCGCTCGAGCTACCAAAGCCCGTCGCAATAAGCGTCGCGGGCGTCAGCGGCGCTCTTCACGGATGAAGGGAATGCCCAGTGCGCCCGGCTGGTTGCCGGAGACGTTCTTGCCGCTTGCGACCCAGATCATCACCGCCAGGGTCACGGCATAGGGCGTCATCAGCACGAAGTATTGCGGCAGGCGCACGCCGGCGGCGGCCAGCTGCGGGATCAACGCCTCGATGCAGCCGAACAGCAGCGCACCGGCCAGGGCCTTCCACGGCGACCAGCGCGCGAAGATCACCAGCGCTACGGCGATCCAGCCACGACCGCCGGTCATGTCGGCGATCCACAGCTTGGTGCTGAGCACCGAGATGTAACCGCCCGCCAGTCCGATCAGCGCGGAGCCAGCGAGAATCGCTGCCAGCCGATAGCCGAGCACGGAAATGCCTGCTGCGTCGGCCGCCTGGGGGTTTTCGCCAACCGCGCGCATGCGCAACCCAGTAGTGGTTCGGGTCAGAAACCAGACCACGGCAAGAAAGATCAGCGGCGTCATGAACACCAGCGGGTTCTGCACGAAGACCTTGCCCAGCAGCGGCAGCTCCGACAGCGGCCACAGCTCGACCGCGCCCAGCCCCTTAACCGGCTTGTTGGTCCAGTCCAGCAGGGTGCCGAGCAAGCCGGTCAGCCCCTGGCAGAAGAACACCAGCGCCAGGCCGGCTATCACCTGATTGATGCGCAGCACCAGCACCATCAGCGCGAACAGCAGCGACACCACCGCCGCCGCGCCCATCGCCATCAGCAGCGAAGTGCCGTGGCTGCCGAACGCCAGTTGCGCGCCAATCCCGGCCAGCGCGCCGACCAGCATCAGCCCTTCGGCGCCCAGCGCCAGGACGCCAGCGCGCTCGGTAAGGATCAGCCCCAACGCCGCGAGAGCGAAAGGTACGGCGAAGTCCGGCGTGTTGCCGAGCCAGTTGGCGATCATGTCCATCAGCTTTCGCCTCCCTGAACGCGGCGGATACGGTGGCGGATAAAGAAATCCGAGGAGGCGACGCAGATCACCAGAATCGCCTGGATCAGCTGCACCATGGAAAACGGGATTTGATAGAACACCTGCAGGCTGCGCCCGGCGACGAAGAGCATCGCCATCAACAGCGCTACCACCAGCGCCGCCACCGGGTTGTTACGCGCGAGGAAGGCGATAAGAATCCCGGAGAAGCCGTAGCCCTGATAGAACGACTGGGTCAGTCGCCCTTCCTGCCCCGCCGTGACGAGAAAACCGGCAATCCCGGCCATGGCGCCGGAAACCAGCACCGTGCCGATGATCATTTTCTGCACCGGCACACCCACCGCTCCGGCCACCCGCGGGTTGGCATCGACGAACCGCAGGTAGAGCCCCGCGCGGGAAATGCCGAGAAACCATAGCGCAAGCAACGCGACGAACACGGCCAGCGGCACTGCCGCGCTGATGCCGTCGAACAGCTCCGGTAGGCGCTCGAACGGCTGGAACTGCGGTGAGTAGGGGAACGAACTCTTCGGATCTTTCCAGCTGCTATAGAGCAGATGCAGCAGGAAGTTGATCGCCAGGTAGTTGAGCATCAGCGTCGAGATGATCTCGTTGACCTTCAACCGCAGCTTGAGCAACACCGGCGCCAGCGCCCAGAGCAGACCGCAGATGATTGCTGCCGCCAGCATCAGCGGCAGACGTAGCGCCTGCGGGCCTATCTCGAACAGTGAGATTGCCGTGGCACCGATAGCGCCCCAGATCATCTGGCCTTCGAGGCCCAGGTTCCAGAATTTTGCGCGGAAGGCCATACAGCCGGCCAGGCCGACGAGGATCATCGGCGATGCCTGAAACAAGACCGCTTTCAGGCTCTGTGCATCGAATACCGTGAGGATGACGAACTCGTTGAGCAGCTCACCGGCCGGTACGCCAGCGGCGATCAGGATGGCGGCGGAAATACCCAGCCCCAGCAGCAGCGCGAGACCGATGATCACAGCCTGCCAATGCCAAGCCAGTTGCTGGCGGATCTCCAATGCGTAACGCCGCGACAGCAGCGGCTGTTTCGGGCGCTCGGCCGCTTGCGTAGCCTGCTCAAGCATTACGGGGCGTACCTGGTCATTCATGGTTTACCCCTTCTAGATTCAACTCGCCATGGCTCAGCTCTGCATGGCTGACCATCGCCCTACCAATGGCCTGGCGATCCGCCGGCCGGTTGAATTCCGCGACGACGCGCCCGGCGTTCATCACGCCGATGCGGTCGGCCAGGGCCAGCACTTCGTCGAGGTCTTCGCTGATCAGCAGCACGGCCGCGCCGGCATCGCGGGCGGCGCGTAGGCGCCCATGCACGGCAGCGGTGGCACGTACGTCGAGCCCGCGGCTGGGGCTATGTACCAACACCAGTTGCGGGTCACGGGAGAATTCGCGGGCGATCACCAGCTTCTGCGCGTTGCCGCCGGAGAGCAGCGCGGCCTTCTGCTTCAGCGAGCGCACGCCCTGCACATCGAACCCGGCCACCGCCTCGGCCGCGTCCGCCTCCAGACGCTTGCGCCGCAGGTTGAAGAACGAGCCATAGCGCCCACTGTGGATCTGCCCGACACCGAAGTTCTCGGCCACCGACAGCTCGCCAGCCAGCGCCGTGCCGTAGCGGTCGGCAGGAATCGAGGCAATGCGCAACTCCCGGCGTTGTTCAGGGCTGGCCCGGCGCAGGTCGCCAAAACCAGTCAATTCCAACGTGCCTTCGCAGGACTCGGGCAAGCCCATCAGCACATTTGCCAACTCGCTCTGGCCGTTGCCGCCCACACCGGCGATCCCGTAGACCTCGCCAGCCCTTAGGCTCAGGGTCACGCCATTGAGTGCGCCATGCCCACTAGCACCCGTCGACCTTAGATCCCGCACCTGCAGCCGCACCTCGCCCGGCGTCGCCGGCTGGTATTCGCTGGCCGGTGCGGACTCGCCCACGGTCAGGCGCACGAGCTCGGGCACCGAGACCGATTGTGGATCGAGGGTTTGAATCGTCCGCCCGCCGCGCATCACGGTGACGCGGTCGGCGAAGCGCTTCACATCGCTCATCTTGTGGGTGACCAGGATCACCGCAGCGCCCTGACGAGCAAAGGCCCGCACGGTTTCCAGCAGGCGCTCGGCTTCCTGATCGGTGAGTACTGCCGTCGGCTCGTCGAGGATCAGGATCCGCGCGCCGGCCAGCAGCACCTTGAGGATTTCCACGCGCTGCTGCTCGGCCACCGAAAGCGACTCGGTGACCTTGCGCGGGTCGATGGTGAAACCCAACTCTGCCGCCTTGTCGCTGATCCGCTGTTCCAAAGCTGTCAGCCGCTGCCGGTGGCTGCCCGCGAAAGCGTGATTGCCGGGCCCCACGGGCAGCCCCAGCTGAATGTTCTCGGCCACGGTGAACGGCTTCACCAGCTTGAAATGCTGGTGAACCATGCCGATGTGGTAGCGGCTCGCATCCCGCGGGCCGGTCAAGCGCACCGCATTGTCGTTGATGAACAGCGATCCGCTTTCCGGTGCGTAGAGGCCGGCGGCGATGTTCATCAGCGAGGATTTGCCCGCGCCGTTTTCGCCGAGCAGCGCGTGCACTTCGCCCCATTTGGCGGTGAAATCCGCCTGGGACAGGGCCATGAAGCCGTCGAACGACTTGCTCACCCCGGTCAGCTGGATCGCGTTCAGGTTGCTCATTGCTGGGTGATCACTCCCTTGACGAACCAGTCCATCTGCCACAGCGCCGGGTCTGCCATAACGTCACCAGCGGCGATCCGCTCGGTGCCGTCGCGGTCGAGCATCGGCCCGGCGTAGATCTTCTTCTCGCCTTTGAGCAGCGCTTCGCGGGTGGCCATGATCTTGGCTTTGTCCGCTTCGGAAACCGCCGGGCCGCAGCAGGCCGCGTCGGTGCCGCCCTCGGCCATGGACAACAGCGCGCCGTTCTCCGGCGGCATCCAGTTGCCGGCGCTGATCTTCTTCAGCTCCGGCGCAAGAAACTTGTCCCACACCCAGACCGACGAGCAGACGGTGGCGTCAGGGGCGAACTCACTCATGTCGCGATGGTGCCCGGTGCCGTGCACGCCGCGCTCCTGGGCGACGATCTGTGGCGTCGGGCTGTCGACGTGCTGGCCGAGCACGTCGGCGCCAGAGTCGATCAGCGCCATGGCGGCGGCGCGCTCCTTGACCGGATCGTTCCAGGCGCCGGTGTAGACCACGGTGACCGTGGCTTCCGGATTGATCTGCTGGGCGCCGAGGGCGAAGGCGTTGACCGTCCAGTTCACCTGGCCGAAGGGGTTGGCCGCGACGAATCCGAGCTTGCCAGTCTTCGACGCCGCGCCCGCTGCCATGCCGCACAGGTACTGGCTCTCGTAAGTGCGCCCGTAGAAGGATTCAAGGTTGCCGCTGTTGGTGGTGCCCGAACCATTGAGAAAGGCCACGTCCGGATACTTGTCGGCCAGCTCCTTGAAGGTGTCGGAATAGCCGAAGGCGGTGCCGATGATGACGTTGGCGCCGCGCTGGATCAGCCGGTCCACGGCCGGGCGGATCGAGGAGGCATTCTCCGGCACGCTCTCGACGTACTGGATCTTGGTATCCAGCTCGGTTTCGAGCTTCTGCCGCGCCTCGTCGAAGGCCTGAGTCCAGCCGCCGTCGTTGCGCGGGCTGATGTAGAGCATGGCGATCTTCGCCGGCTTATCGAGGGTCAGCCCCTGCCCTTCCTGCGCCGCGGCGGCGCCAACAGTCGTCGCCAGGCCGAGAGCCACCGCCGCACACAAGGTCCGTTTCATCTGATTGAGCATTTTTGGTCTTCCTGAGGTTGGCACGTCAAAGCATGTGGTTGATGCGAAACACGTTGTTTTCCGGGTCCAGCAGCACCGCCTGATACCAGTGGTAATAGGTTTCGTAGGGCGCCTTGATCAGCCGCGCGCCCATGGCGACAGCGATGGGCACCAGACGCTCGACCTCTTCTTTCGTATCGACGTCGATGTTCAGCAGGAACTTGCAGCCGCGGGTGTCGGCGAACTCGTTCAGATGCAGCAGTTCATAGGCTTCCGGCGCGTTGAAGCCGATGCAGCTCTTGCCGGTATCCAGCCCGCGAAAGATCGGCGAGGCGATCTCGGGGATGTTCCTGAAGCCGAACAGCTCGCGGTAGAAGCCGCTCAGGGCGTCGATGTCGCGGGCGAACACGTTGACGTAGGAAAGCGTGCTCATGCGACCTCCAGGCCTTTGCCGAAGGTGGTCTGCTTGACGAACTTGGAGAGCAGGTTGTCGCCGGAGGTGACCGGCGCGTGGCGTGGCGCTTCGCCCTCGCTCAGGCATCCCGGCAGGCACTCGATCAGCGCGTCATAGTTGGGCTGGTGGAAGAAAACCAGTGACTGGCGGCCGTTGTCGGCAGGGCTGTCGGCCGGCGGATTGACCACCCGATGCAGCGTGGAAATCCACTGATCGTTGGTCCACTGCATCATCAGGTCGCCAATGTTCACGGCGAATCCGTTCTCCACGTAGGGCACGTCGACCCATTCGCTCTGACGGTTGCGGGCCTGCAAGCCGCCCAAAGCGTTGTCCGGCTTGACGATGGTCAGGCTGCCGTAATCGGTGTGGGCACCGGCGCGCATCTGGCCGGGCTCCACCGTGCCCTTCACGTCCGGGTAGCTGAGGCTGCGGAACATGCTGATGTGCCTGTCGATCTTGTCGTCGAAGAAGGTTTCCGGCAGTTCCAGCGCTAGCGCGAAGATGCGCATCAGCGACTGCGACAGCTCGCTCATGGCGGCGAAGTACTCGCGGTAGGTTTGCTCGAACCCCTCGATGCCGGTGGGCCAGGCGTTCGGCGCGAAATGCGGGCCGGCTGCGGCGCAACGGTAGTAGTCCTCATCCGGCACATCGCTGGGCCCGATGGAAAAGGATTCCTTGAGATCGCCGGGCGCGGCCTCCTCCATTGAGTACGACAGGCTCTCTTCGGCGATGGCGCTGTAGCCGCGCACCATTTCCGGGCTGGGCCGGTCGACCTTGCGCTTTTCCGGCAACGGCAAGGTGAAGAACTGCCGCGTCAGCCGCGACACGCGCTCGATCAGTTCACTGGGGATCTGGTGGTTGGTGATGACCAGAAAGCCAATGTCGCGACAGGCCTGGTCCACGGCTTTGGCCACCTGGGCCTTGCCCTCCGGCGCGCCCGAGAAATACGGCGCCAGGTCGATGATGGGAACGTATTGCAGAGTCATGTAATGCACTCCTCTGACGCAAGGCGGAAACCTGAGCGCGTCGCCAATGGCGCAGGCGCTTCTCTGTATGCGTGACGCCGCCGCCCGTTGCACACGGGCGACTGTCGAGGAGAGAGCAGAAAGCGTGCCATCGGATCGATTCGCTTATGGATCAGTGGCTTAGCGTTTTGACGAGGGCGAAACGGATCAAATGGTCCGGTTCGGAGCACTTGGTTTGTGCGTGAGGCACGAAAAGCGGGCGCAAAGAGGATGCTGCGGCGACACGCTGCGGTATCGCTGCCTCATGCATATGGATTGGGGATGCCGACTTAGTCGCCGAATCGCTGCAGGATGCAACTGCGAATGAAGGTAGCCGGCAACACTGTCGCGGCCAAGCCTTACTGGCAGCCAAGCCGCTAGGGTTGCTGACACCTAGCAGCTGGGCAAAAGTAATCAGTTGTCGCGGGCGCTCTTGATCCGGTGGTCCCAGCGACGCTTGGCAAAACGACGCATGTTCGGGATGTCATCCGTCTCGTCCATGATCGGTTTACCGATAATGGTTTCCATGATGTCTTCCATCGTAACCAAGCCACGCCAGCTGCCGAACTCGTCATACACGAGACACATGTGCTGGCGCTCATGCATAAGCTGCGTCATCAGGTTTTCCACACTCGCCGTCTCAGGGGTCACCTTCAGCGGCTTCATGATGGACGAAACCGGCGCGTCGTTGTCTTCGGCCGCCAACGCGTCGTAGCGGAATATGACCCCCATGGGAGTTTCATCTTCACCGATCACGGGGTAGCGCGAGTACTGGCTGTCTGCAACCTTCTCCTTGAATGTCCCGATGGTGGCATCTGGCGCGGTGTAATCACATACCGTGCGTGGCGTCATGATGTCGCGAACCTTGATCTCGTGCAGATCGAGAATGTTGCTGATAACGCGTTGCTCATCTTCGTCGAGGCACTTCGTTTCGCGGCCGAGGATGGTCAGCGCCTTTATTTCCTGGCGAATGTCATGCTCCGGTTCCTTGCCGCCGAACATCCGCATCATCAAGTCAGACAGCATGATGAAAGGCTTGAGCAACATAATCATGGCGCCCAGAAGAGGCGGCAGGTAAGGCGCAATCGACCGCCAGTAGCGAGCACCGATGGTCTTAGGAAGAATCTCGGAGAGCACCAGAATCAAGATGGTCATGATCGCGGAGGCAATCCCGACATAGCCGTTCCCGAACACTACAGTCACCTGCGCACCCACTCCGGTAGCACCTACCGTGTGCGCAACGGTGTTGAGCGTCAGAATGGCGGCGAGCGGCTGATCGACCTTATCTTTCAGCACTTTGAGCCGTTCGTAGAGTTTCGGTTTGGAGGTTTTCTGGTGGGCGATGAAGCTGGGTGTTAGCGAGAGCAACGCGGCTTCCAGAATCGAGCAGATGAAGGAAACCAGAATGGATAAGACAGCAAACGCTATCAGGAGGGTCATGAGCAAAGAGTATCGTTACTGAGGGCCTACCAATTTACAGCAACGCCGCAAAACATCGACGAAGGGCGCGGGTGGACCTGCAACATTTCATTTCCTCATCTCGCTGATTCTGACAATCGATTTGCGTCAAAATTGACGAAAAATACCGCAGTTCTAGTTCACCTACCGAAGCCAATCCGCTGACTTACGCGGCACTTGCGGTATTCGATGTCCTCCGTCATCTCGCTCAGACGTGCCCCTGCACACTTCGAACCTCGCCGTCATGCATCGCAAACAGCCCGCGTGATAAACGCCAAAGTGAACTAACAGGCGTAAGTCACGATCCCCTTTTAAGCACAGTCAGTCAGTCAGACCGAGCCGGATCGCCCAGCGCAACCGCGCCGAGCATGAGGTCATGGGTCGTAAGCGATGAGGACTCCTTCGTGACCGTTATCACCCGCAGCACGCAAACCACCACCCATAGCATCTCCCGCCACGTCCCAAACCCACTGCATGCGACATTGCTGGCCGGCACGGTCCCTCTGTACCTCGGCGCCATGCTCAGCGACATCGCCTACTTCAAGACTTACGAGATTCAATGGAGCAATTTTGCCGCGTGGCTGATTGCCGGAGGGCTGGTCTTCTGCGGCCTGGCACTGCTGTTCGCTGTAGTGAACCTGCTCCGCGCCCATTACAAAAAAGGGCGGCCACTGATGTACTTTCTGCTTCTTTTGGCGACCTGGGTCCTGGGGTTCATAAATGCCCTGGAGCACGCCAAGGACGCCTGGGCGACCATGCCGCTGGGCCTGGTGCTGTCGGTGATCGTCACGGTCTTGGCCTGTGCGGCGACGTGGATTGGCCTGAGCAACCTGCGTGACGGAGGTGAGGCATGAAGCATTCCAGCGCACTGACCGCCCTGACCATGGCCGTACTGCTGAGCGCATGCGGCGGCGAGCAGGATGCCTCGCAGCATTACGGCACCAACCCCAAGCTGCCCGAACCGGAGCGAGGCCTGCTGCCCAGCATGAAGATCGCCGAGCCCACACCCTGGGGCGATCAAGTGCCCACTGTGCCGGAGAACTTCAGTGTGACCGCGATCGCCACCGATCTGAAGATCCCCCGCCAGACCCTGGTGCTGCCCAACGGCGACATCCTTGTCGCCGAGGGCCGCGGCGGCAACGCGGCTAAGCTCAAGCCGAAGGACGTCATCGCCGGTTATCTCAAGGCCAAGGGCAACACCTCGGTAGAAAGCGGCAACCGCCTGACCCTGCTGCGCGATGCGGACGGTGACGGCACCTACGAGCTGCAGACCGTATTCGCCGAAGACCTCAACGCGCCGTATGGGCTGGCCTTCCACGACGGCAATCTGTATGTCGCCAACCAGGACGAACTCGTTCGCTTCGACTATCAGGACGGCCAGACCGAGGCCAGCGGCCCGCCAACCAAAGTGGCGGACCTGCCGTCGGAGATCAACCACCACTGGACCAAGGCCCTGACCATCAGCCCGGACGGCCAGTACCTGTATGTCGGCATCGGCTCCAACAGCAACATCACCGAGCGTGGTATGGAAGCCGAGGTCGACCGGGCCATGGTCTGGCAGGTCAACGCCGAAACCGGCGCCTACAAACCCTACGCCACCGGCCTGCGCAACCCCACCGCAATGGCGATACAGCCGGAAACCGGCCAGTTGTGGACGGTAGTCAACGAACGCGACGAACTTGGCGAAGACCTGGTGCCGGACTACCTGACGTCGGTTAAGGAAGGCGGCTTCTACGGCTGGCCCTACGCTTACTGGGGCCAGAACGTCGATGACCGCGTGCGCCCACTGGACAAGGACAAGGTCGCTGCCAGCATCACGCCGGACTACGCCCTGGGCTCGCACGTCGCCGCGCTTGGCCTGGACTTTTCGTCGGACGTGATGGGCGAACAGTTCGCCGAAGGCGTGTTCATCGGTGAGCATGGCAGCTGGAACCGCAAGGAACCGGTCGGCTACAAGGTGATCTTCGTACCCTTCCGCGACGGTCGCCCCGCCGGTGAGCCGATCGACTTCGCCACGGGCTTTCGCACCGACGACGGCAAGACACGCGGTCGCCCGGTCGGCGTGACCGTCGACCCGCGCGGCGCGCTGATCGTCGCCGATGACCTAGCCAATGTGGTGTGGCGGGTGACGCGTAATCAGTAAGTTTTACTGAACACCGTCGCAGGCAACGATCCGCATGATCGTAGTCTGCGACGGTGCCGCTAGCCCGCAACCGCCATGCTCGCGTCTTTCAGCAAACAGCGGGTCACATACGATCGAGCGGACTCAGCACCGCCAAGCCGCCCCGGTTGAGCACATGGGTGTAAATCATGGTCGTCTTGACGTCCGCATGCCCCAGTAATTCCTGCACCGTGCGTATGTCCTGCCCGCTTTCCAGCAAGTGCGTAGCGAAGCTGTGTCGCAATGTATGAGGCGTTGCAGGCTTGGCTATGCCGGTCGCGTTGAGCGCTCGCTTGAATGCGCGCTGTATACGCTTTTCATCGAAATGATGCCGACGCACCGCCTGGCTGCGTGGGTCGACCGAAAGACCTGAGGCCGGGAATACATACTGCCAAGCCCACTCCCAAGGCGCCCGTGGGTATTTGCGAGAAAGGGCATCAGGCAGATAGACGTCCCCCCTCCCCTCCGCCAACTCCTGCTGGTGCATAAGCCGAACCCGGGCAAGGTGCTGCTTGAGGGGCGCGACCAACGTCGCCGGCAATACTGTGACGCGGTCCTTCTGGCCTTTACCGTCTCTAATAATGATGTTTGAGCCTAATCTGCTCCCGCACCTGATCCAACAGTCGCGGCTTCTCATCCATGGTGTATAACTCCCTTATACAATCATCACGCCCTTGAGAGGCCCAGCCTTGACAAGGAAAGCCCAGACGACAAGGAATGTTTACACCACGCCCGCTGGGCGTCTTATACACCAATTGGTGTCTAATTATAGTTAGTTAAAAAGGAGAATCAGTTGTGTCGCTAATAACAATTTTATTGTTCATACCAGCATGCTTTGCTCTGAACATGGCACCCGGGCCAAATAATCTGCTGTCAATGGCCAATGCGAAGCGCTACGGCGTCAGAGTCGCCTGTTATGCTGGGATTGGTCGCCTTGTTGCATTCGTGGGGATGATTACTCTGGCAGCAACTGGGCTTGCGACTGTGCTATACACATCAGAAAAGTTATTCTTCATCATAAAGATTGTCGGTGGGCTTTATCTGCTTTGGATTGCGTTTCAATTGTGGACTGCAGATCCTTCTGACAGTGGTGACGAGGCACTCGGAGAGAGTAGCTTGCTCCAATTGGGGCGGCAAGAGTTTCTTCTGGCAGCTGGAAACCCAAAGGCTATCTTGATTTTTACAGCTTTTCTCCCTCAGTTTGTTGACCCCACTGGCTCTGTAGGATTTCAGTTCCTAGTTCTAGGTGTTCTGTTCTTGATGCTTGAATGGGTAGCGATAGCTGGGTATGCATTTTTTGGGAAAGCATTGCGGCATTGGTTCTCTCGACCTTCGATGCGTCGTGTGTTCAACCGGATTTGCTCGGGGCTACTTGGCAGTGCTGGTATTGGGCTTCTACTAGCTCGTCGTGAATGAACTAACAAAGCAATTAAATTCGTTCCCTGCGGTCGCCGGACGCTCGTTCCTCGCGCCGTTTATTGCGGGCGTTAGACATTAAGAGGACCGAATTTTGAGACTCGAAGGAAAAGTTGCTTTAGTCACCGGTGCTGCCAAAGGCATTGGTGAGTCGATTGCTCGTCATTTTGCAGCAGAAGGTGCTTTTGTTTATATGACGGATATTGATCAGAATAAGGGGCAGCAAGTAGCGTTATCCCTTGGTCAATCTGCTTGCTTTGCTTTGTTGGATGTTCGTGATGAAACCGCCTGGCAAACGCTTACTAGTGAAATAATCGACGCACACGGCCGCCTTGATATTGTCGTTAACAATGCTGGTATTACAGGATTTGAAGAAGGCTTCGTTCCGCATGATCCAGAGAACGCAACCTTAGACGCTTGGCGCAAGGTACATGAGACAAACCTCGATGGTGTCTTTCTAGGGTGTAAATACGCTATTAAAGCCATGCGTGCCACGGGCAAGGGCTCCATTGTAAATATATCATCGCGCTCTGGCATAGTCGGTATTCCAACTGCCGCAGCCTATGCTTCTAGCAAAGCAGGTGTGCGGAATCATACTAAAAGTGTAGCCTTGTACTGCGCGCAGCAGAATTTGAATGTACGCTGTAATTCAATTCACCCTGCCGCAATTCTGACGCCTATGTGGGAACCGATGCTGGGTAATGGGCCAGAGCGTGAGGCTAGTATGGCCGCTTTTGTTCAAAATACACCGCTTAGGCGTTTTGGTTTGCCCGAGGAAGTAGCCTGTGTTGCTGTTATGTTGGCTTCAGATGAATCGGGCTATTTGACAGGAACGGAGATAAACATTGATGGTGGCATTCTCGCGGGTTCAGCAGGAGCACCTGCGAAATAATGTCTAACAAAACGCAGCACGCGCTCCCTGCGGTCGCTGGGACGTCAACCCGCTGCGCGGCTCGTCGCCCGTGTGCTTTGCGTTAGGCGCTTTATGAAGTCCTTCGCAGCAAGGTGCGCACGTAGACGTTGCCCTTACAGCTGATTCGCCCTAGGCGTCGCCGCTCGCCACTGCTGTATTCGCTGGGCGTCATGCCCAGCCAGGCGCTTAGGTGTCGGCCACTGGCGAAGCGCTCGGGCTTGCCGACTGCAGTTTTAAAGGCACTCGCGGTCAGCAGGCCGATGCCACTGACTTCGTCGAGCTTACGGACTATCTCGTCATCGGCATGCCAGCGTGCCAATTGTTCTTCGCACTCGCGCATCGACTGTTCATAGAGGTTGATCTCAGCCAGTACCACTTGCAGCGCCCCACGCAGTGCACGCACTTCAGGCCGTTCGATCAGTTCGCACGCTTGGCGCAGAAATGGCTTGATGCCGTTCGGTGTTTCAACCCCAGCCTCACGCAGGATGCCGCGCAACAGGTTGATGCGTTGCACGCGGGACTTCTTCCAACCCTCGCGCAACTTATGCAGCTGTTGGACTTGCTGCTGTTGCACACTTTTGACCGGCACCGGGCGAATATCCTGGCAGCGCGCTGCTTCCAGAATGGCGTCGCAATCGTTGCGGTCGGTCTTATTGCGCCGCCGATACGGGCGCACGTAACGAGGGTGCAAGAGCACGACGCGATGGCCTTTCTCCTGCATTAATCGCCCCCAATGGTGAGCCGTGCCACAGGCTTCCATCACCCACTCGACAGGCTCGATCTGCTCCTGTACATATCGCGCAAATGCCCCGGCATCGAGCCGCTTGCGCCGATCCACCCGGCCGACCTGGACACTCTCGGCAACCTGGTAAACGGACTTGGCCAAATCAATCGCTATGCGTTTCATCGCACCTCTCCCAGCGAACAGTCACCACGGTGTTATAGAAGAAACGTGGTGCGGGGAGAGTCCATTACAGCCTTCAAATCGTTCGCTTCGCTCACTGGGACGGGCTAAAGCCCGCCCCTTAACCAAACGTTATGCAAGGCTGTCTCAAATTCGGCATCAGGAATTAAAGTATGTACCTAGACTTCTCTGAAATCCCTTCAGGGGATGATTTTGAAAACTTCTCAAAAATCTTCCTTGAGAATATCGGATATAGAATCCTAGTTAAACCTGCGGTGGGGCATGATGGCGGGCGCGACATAATTGCCGAGCAGCCAGGAAATTTTGGAGTAGGTGGTTACAGATGGCTGGTCAGCTGTAAGCATTTTTCAAGAAGCGGCAGGTCAGTAGGAATAAAAGACGACGAAGCCAATATCAACAAGCTCAAAGAGCACAACTGCCACGGATTCATGTTTTTGTATTCAACAAATTATACTGAAGACCTTAGAGCCTCAATAGAAAGAGCGTGTAACTACGCAAGGTGCGATTACATTATTTTCAATGGGCATGACATAGCGCACAGAATGCTCGCTTCCCCCCACCAATATCCATTAATCCAGCAGTACCTGCCAGAAACTCATCAAAGATTAGTTGGCGCTATTGGATCTGGGGTGAATTGCTGCGAATATGCTGATGACATGGAAGGCTTTTATTTGTTCTACACAAAAAACGATCTTACAAATCAAGTAGAAGTCATGACCCTAGGTCAGTGCTGCATTGGCCCCTATGCAAATCACTACGATGAAAATCGATTACCTTATGGCTATGTATTTGTACCGAGAACATAACAGCCTATATGGACTCTCCCCACAAGCAGTGAGGATTAGCTTTTTTCGATCCTGTCGTCAGCGCGGTTGCATTCGTATATCCGGCCTGTTCTGGGCATTGCCCTGGCCATCCTGTAGTTCGCGCAGCGGGGGCCAAGCGTTCAAGCGATCGCGAAGATCATCATTGTTATCGGCCTTGTTCCGCTGCAGGACTCGCCTGTTCCGACAGTCTCGCTTCTCACCACAACCACTAGAAACACCTTTCTGATTTACCCCCGCCATCAGGCGGGCTTTGTGCTGCGCCAGTTACCGCTGAACCGTCGTTCATGGCACCAAACCGCCTAGCAGATCCTCACCAGTTTGTTTGCCAGCGCCACCGCGGCCTTGTTGTGGCCGATGCGTTCGGCGGTTTGCAGCGCCCAACTTTGCAACTGGGTCAGGCGCTCCGGTGTTCGCGCCTTGCAGCGCTTGGCTGCCAGTAGCGCCGCTCGTGCACCATGAATCAGCAAGGTGCGCACGTAGACGTTGCCCTTACAGCTGATTCGACCGAGTCGCCGCCGCTCACCACTGCTGTATTCGCTGGGCGTCATGCCCAGCCAGGCGCTTAGGTGGCGGCCACTGGCGAAGCGATCGGCTTGATCACGCATGCGGCCCCAGAATTGAGCGACTTCGCACCGACCTACCTGGCCGACCAGGAGCCTTTCGGCAACCTGAAAAATGGACTTCGCCAAATCAACCGCTATACGCTTCATCGCACCTCTCCCAAACAGTCGCCGCAGTGCTATAGAAGAACGTGATGCAGAGAGAGTCCATACGGCTTCCAAGCTGCTCACCTCGCTCCGGGTTAGAGCTTAAGCAGCTCTAGAACAATTTTTAGCTATACAGGGGAACGCTATGGTTACTTGCCATATCAGATACATAATAGACCCATATAAATTCAAGGAATTTGAGCATTACGGAAAAATGTGGATTCCTTTGGTTGAGAAATTTGGTGGAAGTCACCACGGTTACTTCCTTCCATCAGAGGGCGCAAATAACGTTGCCCTTGCCATGTTTACATTCTCAAGCTTGGCGGACCATGAACAATATCGAGAAAAATCGTTTCAAGACGCAGACTGTATAGCTGCCTTCAAATATGCCGAAGAAACAAAATGCATAGTCAGCTACGAGCGAACATTCTTCAGGCCCGTCCTTGGCTAAGAGCCTTTACAAGTCCCCGACGTTCTACTAGGGGCAAAAAACGCTCCTTTGCCGATGGATTGGACAACACAATGAAACCAACAAAATCCTGCCCTGTAGTTATTCGCAACAACGCACAACTACAAATACTTGCATTTGTGCACCCATTGCTGGCCGTCAGTTAGTAAAAGGCACCATTGAATCAGGCGAAAGTGCTGATGAAGCAGCCATACGTGAGCTCGCGGAAGAGGCAGGTATTCTAGAAGCAAAAAACGTGTCTAATTTAGGGCTATGGAAATCAGGGTATCAGGAGCAAGTCTGGTCATTTCATCTCTGTGAAGTTGACCAAGAAATGCCTGATGAATGGGTTCATCAGGCATCCGATGACGGTGGGCATGACTTCAAATTTTTTTGGTACCCTCTCGCGCAACCAGCCAACTCACAGTGGCACGAAGTTTTTCAGGGAGCCTTGGATTTCATTCGCACCGTTCTAGCAAGCGGCTCAAACCATTCGCTTCGCTCACCGAAGTGAGCGAAGCGCCCCACTATATTTATTATTAAGGAAACACAAGTGCGCCACTTGCTCTTGATGCTGCTTATTGCAACACCCATTAGTGCCATGTCCGCTGAAAAACGCTGCGGCTGGCTAGAAAATCCCACTCCGGGAAATCTATGGCTAATTGACGCTGATGCCGAATGGATAATTTCAACCCAAGGCATTGGGTGTGCTGATGAAGCGTCAATGGATCACATGCCAAAAATTGACGATAAAGAATTTGTTCGCACAAATGGGTATTACGGATTTTCATGTGTTTGCCTAAGCGTAAAAACAGACAAAGCGAGATCCAAGATAATGAAGGTTTATAGCGGGCAGCAGTTGCTTTTGAAGCAATGCTTGGAAGACCCAAACCTCTATAATAAGATTCCTACAAGGTAGCTCAAAAAGGCACTCAAGTCGCTTTTCGCTCAGCAGGTGGCATCCACAAGACGCGGCTGGGCCAATTCTTAACTCTACGCTCGTATTAGGTTTAGCTTTGAAAGCAATATATTTTCTATTCATGTTAATCCCCACAGTAGCTTTTGGCACTGAGAATAGCGATGACCCATGCAATGCCCAAGGAGGTGGAGTTACCGCAGGCTATCTATGCGTAGCCCAAAAAAATAAAGCTGCTGACGATCAGCTGAATATCGAATACAAAAAAGCCATTAAAAGAACCGAAGAAGAAGAGCGTGCCTTACGCGAAACGTGGCCAAGCACTGAGATAGTTAGCTTATTTCGCTCTGCCCAAAGAGCTTGGCTAAAATTCAGAGATGCCGAGTGCGAATACACGGGAATATCTTCCACCCCATCTCCTTGGCGGGGCGTTCAGGTAGAAGAATGCAAGCTACGCATGACCATTGAGCGTACAGACTATTTCAAAGGTGTTCACTCAGGCTAGTTCAACTATAACTGGTTCAAGCCGCTCACTTCGCCTACCTAAACGGATTAATCCCTCCTGAAGCAAATGTTGGGCTAAATAACATCAACCTCCACAAGATAACGAGAAAACGTGCAAATCAGAAAATGTTCCAGATTGTTCATCCTAGATAGCGATGGCCGACTTTTATTATTTTTATACAAGGACGAACATCAAGCGCCTTTCTGGGCGACCGCTGGCGGCGAACTTAAGACTGGCGAGAGCTACGCTGACGCTGCGGCAAGAGAACTATATGAGGAAACGGGGCTTACCTTGAAGATTGGCAGCCTTCTGAAGGAGCGAGATGAAGTGTATGCCGTCGCACGGTCAACCCCTGCACGCTGGCTAGAAAAATATTACCTTGTGGAGTGCCCGCCAAATACAGACATATTCGCGGCGGAATGGACAGACGAAGAAAAAAGCACCATTCAAAAATGGAAGTGGTGGGACATTGCCGAAATCCAGAATGAGGATACCGCCGCATTCAAGCCGGAGTGGTTGCCTGACCTGCTAAGCGCTGTTTTAAGTGAACGTAAGAAAAGAATTTAAAAGGTTAGAGCCCGCCAAAACCAAAATGCCACTCACGGGCCAGGCACATGACAAACGAGTATTGCATCCAAATGCCGGCGACAAATAGGCGAGCGCCTCAGTAGCTCCATCGAGCCACGCAATAGGTACGCGACTTCCGCGCAACTGCATTCGGGCTATGCCGATTACTTGCTGGGTTGCCGTCACGTTCGGAACACCCGGTTACGCAACCGGTCTTTACCTACTCACCACAGCTGGACCTTCTGCATGCTGCGCTCGATCCACCACGCCGCGATCATCTGCTCGGACTATGCCGTCTCGAAGCGCTTCTATACCGAAACGTTGGGCCTCGTGGTGATCGCCGAGCATTACCGGGAAACACGGCAGTCCTACAAGCTCGACCTGGCCTTGCCGGACGGCGGGCAGATCGAGTTGTTCTCCTTTCCCGACGCCCCGCCTCGCCCCTCGCGGCCGGAGGCGCAGGGGTTGCGGCATCTGGCGTTTGCCGTGGATGACGTCGCTGCTTGCAAGACCGCGCTGGAGGCGAAGGGCATCGCGGTTGAGCCGATTCGCATGGATGAGTACACCGGGCGCCACTTCACTTTTTTTGCCGATCCTGACGGCCTGCCGCTGGAGCTTTACGAGCGAGAGCCGGACGCCCGGATGGACCACAGGAGCGATCCAGTCCGCTGATCCAAACGGGCTGAATCACGGCCGTGACGACTTGGCACTCGCGCAGGCTTGTTTCCCGACGCGACGATCCGCTAGGGTGCGGCCCACTGAACGGCATCGGGGCACCGCAGATTGATCAAAACAGGGATGTTGGCGCTGGGTTTAGCCCTGGCGCTATCGGCACAGGCGGCCGAGCGGCAGGTCTATCTGGTGGCCACGGTGCAGCTGGATGGCTCCAGCTTGGCGCAGAGCATCTTTCTTCACGAGCCGCAGATCACCGAGCTGCAAGGCTGCCTCGACGCGGTGCGCGACGGCCAGAGCAAGCGTGACTGGCTCCTGTACCGACACATCTTCCGCCGCGACCGCTTCAAGGGCTTCTCCGGCCATATCCGCTACCAATGCGGCTACAGCGAGCAGCGCTTCAGCAGCTGGCACGACGGCCCGCGCTACAACAAGCCGTACCTGATTGGTGTGAACGACAACGCTGAGCTCAGGGTGGTGCGCACGCCCAGCCAAGCGCAGTGCACGACCCAGCTGCGCGCGCTGCCGGCCGCACGGCAGGCGCAGAGCTTCTGTGCCATGGGCAATCAGGAACTCCAGCCCTGAACCGGAACCGCCCGACCAACAGGTCAGGCGGAACGGAATGCATCAGCCCGGCTGGTAGCTGCCCGGCACAGGCGCGAAGGACACGCCGAAGCGATTCCAGGCGTTGATGGTGGCGATCGCCAGCGTCAGGTTGGCGAGCTGGGCTTCGGAAAACTGTTCGCGCGCCTCCTCGAACAGCTGCTGCGACACGCCCTGAGGCAACAGGGTGTTGGCCTCTGCCCAGGCCAGGGCGGCGCGTTCGCGGTCGCTGAAAAACGGGGTTTCGCGCCAGGCACTCAGGGCATAGATGCGCTGCTCGGTTTCGCCCAGGGCGCGGGCGTCCTTGGTGTGCATGTCGAGACAGTAGGCGCACCCGTTGATCTGCGAGACGCGGATCTTGACCAGCTCCATCAGCGGTTTGTCGACGCCATCCTCGCGGCGGCTCTGCCGCGCCAGGTAGGTTTCCAGCCCTATCATTGCCGTCATTACATCGGGGGCGGCAGCCTGGTAGTTCATGCGCATGGTGGTCACTCCTCGGTTTGAATGTGCAGCCAAGGCTACGCAGCCGCCACGCTGCGCTATTGTAGATTTTCGACATCTTCGAACGTCGCCCGCTATGACCGCCCTGCACGAACGATTGCCACGTATTGAAGGCTTCCTGAGCCGCCCGCCGACGCCCGCCCTGGCGCTTTATGTTCAGCGTTTCTGGTGGCTGGAGGGTGACGCCGCCACGGCGTATGACGAGCAGATGCTGCATCCGGACGGCGCCTGCGGCGTCATCTTCAATTTCGCCGACCCACTGGCCTTCGATGGCCATCTGCACAATCCGCGTGCACTGATCGCCGGGCCGCAGCTTGTGAGTTCGCGGTTGCAACTGGCGGGGCCGGTAAGGCTGATGGGCGTGCGCTTTCGTCCTGGGATGGGCGCGGCGTTCTTTGGCGTCAGCCTGGATGAGCTGGCCGGCTTCCACGGTGCCGACTGGCAGCGGCTGGGCTTCGCCGCAATGGTCGACCAATTGGCCGAGTTGAGCCGCGAGGCGCAGCAGCGGCTGGTGGAGCAGGAGTTGATGAGGCGTTTGCAGGCGACGCAGGAGCGACGCTCACCGGTGCAACAGCTACTGTCGCAGATCACTGCGACCCAGGGCCGGCAGCGTCTGGCTGATCTGCTACAGACGGTGCCACTCGGGCAACGCCAGCTGGAGCGCCTGTTTCGCTATCAGGTGGGCCTGACGCCCAAGCAGTTCAGCCGTATTCAGCGTGTCGCGCTGGTTCGTCAGCACCTGCAACAGGGCGAGCCGCTGCTGGATACCGCGCTTACTTGCGGCTACAGCGACCAAGCGCACTTCATTCATGACTTCAAGACGGTGGTCGGCATGACGCCGGGGCAGTATCGGGCGAGCAGGATAAGGCGATAACGGCCGTAAGCCCTGGGCCAGCGTGTCACCACCTGCGGGAAGGGATCGGCCGGGGTGGCCCTGAACGCGAAACGCTCAAGGCTCTGCTAGCCCGCTCAGATGGCTTTGCTGAGCGCTTCGAGCAACTGGGCGACCTTCTCTTCGTTTCGCTTGTAGTAGGTCCAGGGACCGATACGCTGCGACGTCACCAACTGCGCGCGCTGCAGCGCCGCCAGGTAGTTCGAGACGGTGGACTGTGACAACCCCACACGCTCCTGGATGATGCTGACGCACACACCCAGCTGTTCGGGATCAGCTTCCTGCTCGGGAAAGTTGGTCTTCGGGTCCTTCAGCAGGGTAAGGATGGCCAGGCGTGTGGGGTTATCCAGGGCCTTCAGCGCTTCACTAATGTCTATGCTCATATCCGCGGCAGGTAATGGGTTTTCGCGATCTTACGATACTTTGTCGGTGCAGGCTGCGCGCACTCCACGGGAGCGCACGCATGCCGACTCAGTGCGAGTACGCCGGGTAGTCGATGTAACCTTGCTCGGTGCCGCCATACATGCTGCTGGCATCCAGCGGGTTCATCGGCCAACCGTTGGCGATACGCGCCGGCAAGTCGGGGTTGGCAATGAAAGGACGGCCGAAGGCGATCAAATCCGCCCAACCGGCCTCAACTGCCGCAGCGGCGCGCTCGGGGGTGTATTTGCCCGCATAGATGATCGTACCGCTGAACGCCGCGCGAACTGCCTCGCGGAAACTGCCAGGCAACTCGGGCGCGGTGTCCCAATCGGCCTCCGCCAGTGATACGTAAGCCACGCCGATGGCTTGCAGAATCTTCACCGCTTCGATGTAGGTCTCATGCGGGTCTTGTTCCACGAGGCCAAGGTAGACGCGCTCCTCATCAGTACTGGCGAACAGCGGCGCAAAGCGAACGCCCATGCGCTCGGCACCTATGGCATCGGCTATCGCCTGGACCACTTCGCGCAGGAAGCGCAGCCGGTTCTGCAGCGAGCCACCGTATTCGTCAGTCCTGCGATTGGTGTGAGCGGAGATGAACTGGTTGACCAGATAGCCATTGGCGCAGTGAATTTCGATGCCATCAAAGCCTGCCTCCATCGCGTTGCGCGCGGCCTGGGCATAGAGCTGCACCAGCTCTTTGACTTCGGCATTGGACAGTGCCCGCGGCATCGAAGGCTCAGCCAGCGCACCCTCGCCGGGCGCCGTCTCGATAAAGACTTTGACGTTGGTTGCCGGGATGGCCGACGGCGCAACAGGTTGCTCACCGCCGGGTTGCAGCGACGTGTGCGAAACACGGCCGACATGCCACAGCTGGGCGAAAATCACGCCGCCCTCGTCATGCACCGCCTGGGTGATGGCCTTCCAGCCCTCAACCTGCTCAGGGCTGTGAATTCCAGGCGTCCAGGCATAGCCCTGCCCACGCGGCTCGATCTGAATGCCTTCCGTCACCATGAAACCCGCACTGGCTCGTTGCCGGTAGTAGGTCGCCATTAGCGCGTTTGGAATATTGCCTGGCTGAGAACTGCGCGAGCGTGTCAACGGAGGTAACACGATGCGGTTACGTAGCTTGAAAGAGCCAAGCGAGCTGGGAGTGAAGAGTGCTGTATGATTCATAGCGTAATATTTAGATATCGTGATTTATAGATATTTAAGACCGAGGCTACCTCACCACAATGTGAGTACCGCCCCGTGAGGGCTGTGCAGTCCGGTAATCCAGTCCTGCCGAGCGGATGATCCTCGGCCTAATATCGGCAAATGTCAATATCCAGATACAACCATGCTAGACATAGGCGTCCAAAGCCATTTTGGGGACAGGCGCTCGGCAACGGCTGCTTGTCTGGACGGTAGCGATTACAGAGGCCGAAAGCGCGCGTTATCCCCAATGTTCGGACGTGGCCAAGTGCTGCTGCGCAAGCAGGTCATAACAGTCTGACCGGCAGGCGGCAAGAATCTCTTCAGACAGATCTGGTTCTTCCACAGCGCGCGCCAATACCAACCCGCCAATGAGCGCAACGACCATTTGCAGAATCTGCGTGCGTTCACTTGTCGGTGAAGCCTGTTGCAGTCGGGCGATAAAGTTCTGCAGGGCCGTGCTGTAGACCTGTCGAATCTCAGGCTCTCGCTGGGTGACATCTGCAGCCATAAAAGCCAGTGGGCACCTCATCGACTCACCGGTTGCATGTGAACGCTGAAGATAACCTTCCACTAGCGCTCCCAATCCCCCTTCACCCAACTCCTGCAGGCGCGCACCGCCGGCACTCGCGGCATATCGAATCGCCTGCGCATAGAGATCGGCTTTTGTTTGAAAGTGGCTGTAGAACGCGCCCCGCGTCAGGCCCGCGTCGGCCATAAGATCGTCGATGCATACCTGCTCGTACCCCTTATCGGCGAATAAGCGTGAGGCGCTTTCCAGAATGCGGGATCGAGTGCGGTCGCGTTGATCGGTGGGCCAAGGCATAAGTGATCCTTCAGTCTATGTTCTTGAACATAGAGTGCCAGCCAGCAGAATTCCAGCTCCCCAACCAGAGCGACTCATCATGGATCTGCATATTTTCGGCCCTGGCTTTAGCACCCTGGTCCGTAGCGTTCGGCTTTACTGCGAGGAGAAAGGGCTGACGTATACATATGGGATGCACCTGAACGGCTTTCCGGTCAGCTGGCGCAGCGAGGCTCACAGGGCTCTGCACCCTTTCGGAAAGGTCCCTGTTCTGCTGCACGGCAGCACTGCGATATTTGAAACCATGGCAATCTTTCGCTATCTCGATGCGGCGCATCCGGAGCGCTCGCCAACACACGCACCGGCCACCCAGATGCTCCTAGAACAATGGTCGAGCGCCTTGGTTACCTCCGTCGACGCATCGCTGGTTCGAAACTACATTCTGCCTATTGTCGGGCCAAACCAATCCACACCAATCGATGCGAAAACTCTGGAGGTCGCCCGGCTGGAGGCAGAACGCACGTTATCGATACTCGACGCACAACTGGGCGAGCGCGCGTTTTTTTGTGCAGAACACTGGAGCATCGCGGATGCGTTGCTGACACCCATGCTCGACTACCTGACTCTCATCACCGAACCTGCAAACCTACTCAGCCAATGGCCGCGGCTGCGCGATTATCTAGGGCGGATGCGAACACGGCCGTCTAGTTGCCCTGTCCTGCAAAGCACTCCGGCTGGCTAAGGCAGGACCGGAGGTGGCAAGATCCGTGGGAACCTTGTCATTGTGACAACGCCCGAGCCGCCGCACACTGCATGCATCTTCCCGCAGAGGTGCACCCATGGACGCCATTCGCACCATCGCTTGCCTTGTTTATCCAGATGTCATGAGCCTGGACGTCACCGGTCCGCTGCAGGTATTTGCCTCGGCCAATGTGGAGCGGCAGCGGCAGGGCTGGCCGGCTGCTTACGAGCTCCTTCTGCTTGGTGAGGCGCCAGGCGCCGTTGCCACTTCGGCGGGGTTCAAGTTGGTCGCCGATGCAGCCTGGCCCGAGATCGATCCTGGATCGTTGGATACCCTGCTGGTTCCGGGTGGCCTTGGCGTCACCGCGCAGATGCACAACGGGCCCCTGCTGGATTGGCTTAGAGCCGCCGAGCAACGGGTGCGGCGGCTGGGATCGGTGTGTTCCGGCGCGTTGATCCTCGCCGAAGCTGGGCTGTTCGACGGGCGCAGGGCGACCACCCACTGGGCAGACCTCGAAGCCCTTGGCGAGTACGCAGGCGTAGAGGTGCATGGCGACAGTCTGCATACCTTTGACCCGGCTGATTCTGCTGCGGCGCATCTGTTCAGCTCGGCTGGCGTCACGGCGGGCATCGACTTGGCGCTGGCCCTAGTGGAGGCGGATCTAGGCCGTGCGCTGGCCCTCTCGGTTGCCCAGCGGCTGGTGATGTTTCTGCGCAGGCCCGGCGGGCAGACGCAGTTCAGCCCGATGCTCGCAGCGCCCAGCAGCGCGGTAGGCCGCCTGACCGCGCTGCTCGAGTGGCTGCCAGCTCATCTGAGTGACGATCTTTCCATCGAAGCCCTGGCCGAGCATGCGCACATGACGCCACGCACCTTGTGCCGGCTGTTCAATCAGGAAGTCGGCATGGGGCCGGGCCGCTATATCGAGCGGCTGCGCCTGGAAGCCGCGCGCAGCTTGCTGTTGAGCGCCGAAGCCTCGATCACAACGGTGGCACGGCTGACCGGTTTCGGGCATCCGGAGAACCTGCGGCGCAGCTTTCAGAAGCACCTGTCGGTAAGCCCACGGGACTTCTCACAGCGCTTCGGCTGAGCCCGACGCGCCACACCTTTCGCTCACAGCAGGCCCTTGGCACATCGCCGGGCACAGCTGTGCCTGTTTTCCAGCGTCGCGAGGCGATCTTCATGCATCTACTTTTCCGCAACCCCCAGGTGTTTCGCTTGTTCATGGCTCAGGCGCTGTTCTGGTCCTGTTCGATGACCGGCATCATCCTCACTTCGATCGTCGGCCTGCGCTTGGCACCCTTCGCGAGCCTGGCGTCTTTGCCGCTTGCGGTGCTGATGCTTGGCGGCCTGCTCGCTCTGCAGCCGATCGCCTGGCTCATGCAGCGCCATGGACGCAAAGTTGGCTTTCTGTTCGGCGCGCTGGCCGGTGTGCTTGGCGGGCTGATGAGCGCGCTATCGCTGTGGCTCGACAGCTTCACCCTGCTCTGCCTCGGCTCCTTGCTGATCGGCGGTTATCAGGCATCGGCCATGTACTACCGTTTTGCGGCGATGGAGGCAGTGAGCGAAGCCTTCAAGGGCCGCGCCACGGCCTGTGTGATCGGCGGTGGCGTAGTCGCCGCGCTGGTCGCCCCTTCGCTCGGCAATGCCGCTCGCGGACTGATCGATACACCCTTCGCGGGCGCCTATCTGCTGATCGCTGCGCTGGCAGCAGTGGGTGTAGCGGTACTTTCCGGCCTCAGCACGACTGGCACGGCAAGCGCATCACCGAGCGCACCGTCGCGGGTGTCGTGGCGAGAACTGCTTTCTCGGCCGACCATCAGGGCCGCGGTGCTGACCACCGCCGCCGGTCACGGGTTGATGATTCTGGTGATGAACGCAACGCCTTTGGCGATGCATGGCGAGGGGATGGATCTACAGGCCAGCGGCCAGGTGATCCAGTGGCACATGCTCGGGATGTTCCTTCCGGCCTTCGTCGCCGGGCCACTGGTAGATCGGCTGGGCAGTCGCATGGTGGCCTGCGTGGGCGGTGGCCTGCTGATCGCAAGCGCAGTCGTCGCCCTGCTTGGCGTCAGCCACTGGCACTTCATGGTCAGCAGCTGCCTACTCGGTATCGGTTGGAACCTCATGCTTGTCGCCGGCTCGACGCAGTTGGGACAGGGCCATGCGTTGGATGAGCGCGCACGGGCGCAAGGCTTGATGGAGCTGAGTAACGGCAGCGTCGCGGCGGTGATGTCGTTCGCCTCCGGCGCGCTGATCGCGCACGCGGGCTGGGCGGCGGTGAATATCGGGCTGCTGCCGATCGTGACGCTGGTGGTGATGGTGCAGATCGCGCAGGGGTATCGGCAGCGGCAGATGGCTTGAATGAGCCCGGCACTTCGCGTGTTCAGAGCGTAGCTCGTTCGGAAACCAGATGGATGATATTGGCGGGGCTCGATATCCAGAAAGCCCTGAACCCTTCCGGCAGGGGTTCGATTTCATCCCGCCGAGCGCAGTCGTGCCGCTCAAGGTGGGCGGCGGCGCCTTCCAGGTCATCCGTAACGACCTCCAACCATATCTCCGCCTGGCTGATGCCTGGCACGCAATCCAGCCAGAGCACCTTGTCGCCAAAATCGAAGCGCGGCGTATGCTCGCCTTCAGCGCCTGCAGGGGTGAGTTCTTTCAGTGCGAGCATCTCGCGGTAGAACGCGACGGTGTGTTGGTACTCGTGGGCAGGTACCTTCATCGCGATGTTTCGGCCGGGCTGGAATGTCGGTTTCATCGTTTCACTCCGTGGGGGCGCTGACCGGAGGGTGACTTACCCAAGGCGCCCCGGCCCGCGCGTGGGTTGATCAGCCAGTACAGACAGCAGAGGCCAATCGTGCAAGCCAAGGAGCGGGCGCTATCGGTTCCGACCTAATGCCTCAACGTGGCCTCACCCCATTGAGTATCAGCGATTGCAAGCTCTTGAGCGTTTCCTCGAAGAACGCCGGATCATCCAGCGTCTTGCCGGCCACCGCCTCGACCTGCACGCGGAAGTCGGCGTAGTGCTGGGTGGTCGCCCAGAGCGAGAAGATCAGGTGATGCGGCGCGATGGGTGCGAGCTTGCCGGCGTCGATCCAGGCCTGGATCACGGCGACCTTGTTCTCGACCAGGTCATGCAGCGGCTGCTGTAGCTCGCCCAGTAGCAATGGCGCGCCCTGCATGATCTCCATGCAGAACAGCCGCGATTCGGCGGGATGGTCGCGGGAGAGTTCGAGCTTGACCCGCAGGTATTCGCTGATCGCCTCGACTGGGTCCTGCTCAACGCTGAATGCTTGCAGCGGCTGCAACCAGACCTCCAGCAGCTGCCGCAGGACGTTGGTGTACAGCTCTTCCTTGTTGCCGAAGTAGTACAGCAGGTTGGTCTTGGAGACGTCTGCCTGGGTCGCCACCTGATCGAGGCTGGTGCCGTGCAGGCCGAAGCGGGAGAACAGCTCGAGCGCGGCCTGGAGGATGCTGGTGCGCTTGCTTTCGATCATGCGCAGGCGGCGGTCCTGGGCGCTGGCGCTTGGTACGCGGGTTGCACCCTTGAGCCGAGGGGTCTTGCTGGCAGTGAGGCGCTTGCGGGGCGGAACGGGAGGCTGATCTGTCACGGGATTACCGGATGGGTTCGTACGAGCCGCTACTGTAGCGCGGTGAGCGTGTGGCGCACGAGCAACGAAGAAAAGCAGCGCTTGCACGATCTTCGTGCGTCGCGCACAAACCAGGTGCTCCGATTCAGACCAAATGGTCCACATTACACCACCTAGATAACTCATCTCCTTGATTAAAAAGCAAAATAAGATTCTGGCCTGCATCCTGCTAATGCACTTGCGACCCTGCCCGTCACGTTCGGGCAGCGCTTTCTAGCCATTGCGTACAGAGGTGCTACCCATGGATGTTGGTGTTTTCATTCCGATCGGCAACAACGGCTGGCTCATTTCCGAAAATGCGCCGCAGTACATGCCGACCTTTGAACTGAACAAGGCCATCGTGCAGAAGGCCGAGGGCTACGGCTTCGATTTCGCGCTGTCGATGATCAAGCTGCGTGGCTTCGGCGGTAAGACCGAGTTCTGGGAGCACAACCTGGAATCCTTCACGCTGATGGCGGGCCTGGCCGCGGTCACCAGCAAGATCCAGCTGTTCGCGACTGCCGCAACGCTCACCCTGCCGCCGGCCATCGTCGCGCGCATGGCCTCGACCATCGACTCGATCTCGGGCGGGCGCTTTGGCGTGAATCTCGTCACCGGCTGGCAGAAGCCGGAATACAGCCAGATGGGCATGTGGCCGGGCGACGAATTCTTCGGCACGCGCTACCAGTATCTCGGAGAGTACGCCCAGGTGCTGCGCGACCTCTGGGCCACCGGGCGTAGCGACTTCAAGGGCGAGCACTTCCAGATGGAGGACTGCCGCGTCAGCCCGAAACCCCAGGCGGACATGAAGATCATCTGCGCTGGCTCCTCGGACGCCGGCATGGCCTTCTCGGCGCAGTACGCCGATTACAACTTCTGCTTCGGCAAGGGCGTGAACACCCCCACCGCCTTCGCCCCGGCCACCGAGCGGCTGCTCAAGGCCACTGAGAAGACTGGCCGCCACGTCACCTCCTGTGTGCTGTTCATGGTGATCGCCGACGAAACCGACGAAGCCGCCCGCGCCAAGTGGGAGCACTACAAGGCCGGCGCCGATGAGGAAGCCATCGCCTGGCTTGGCGAGCAGGGTGCCGCCGACAAGGGCGCCGACAGCAACATCCGGCAGATGGCCGACCCGACTTCGGCAGTGAACATCAACATGGGCACGCTGGTGGGTTCCTACGCCAACGTGGCAAGGATGCTCGATGAGATCGCCACCGTACCCGGTATGCAGGGCGTGATGCTGACCTTCGATGACTTCCTCGAGGGCGTCGAAGCCTTCGGCCAGAAGATCCAGCCGCTGATGCAGAGCCGCCGGCACGTCACCGTGCTAAAGGAATCGGCCTGATGAACGCCGTCGAACAGATCTCCGGCTACGGCCTGAGCGCAACGGACGAACCTGTGCAACTGCCGGCACGACCCGAGCCGCTGGCGATGAAGGCGAGCGAAACCGCGCTGATCGTGGTGGACATGCAGAACGCCTACGCCAGCCGCGGCGGCTATCTCGACCTGGCAGGTTTCGATGTTTCGGCGACCCAGCCGGTGATCGAGAAGATCCGCCAGGCACTGGGCGCAGCCCGCGCCGCCGGCATGCAGGTGATCTTTCTGCAGAACGGCTGGGACAACGGGTACGTCGAGGCGGGCGGGCCGGGTTCGCCCAATTGGCACAAGTCCAATGCGCTGAAGACCATGCGCAAGCGTCCGGAACTGGCCGGCTCGCTGCTGGCCAAGGGCGGTTGGGATTACGCGCTGGTGGATGAGCTGGCGCCGCAGACCGGCGACATCCTGGTGCCCAAGCCGCGCTACAGCGGTTTCTTCAATTCGCAGCTGGACAGCACCCTGCGTGCCCGTGGCATCCGCAACCTGGCGTTCACCGGGATCGCCACCAACGTGTGCGTGGAATCGACGCTGCGCGACGGCTTCCACCTGGAATATTTCGGTGTGGTGCTGGCCGATGCCACCCACCAGGCCGGGCCGGAATTCGCCCAGCAGGCGGCGCTGTACAACATCGAAACGTTCTTCGGCTGGGTGTCCAGCGTCGACGCCTTCTGCCAGACCTTCGCGACCGCACCTGAAGTGGCGGTCGCCAGCTGATTTACACCCCAGTGCCCGACCGCGACGCCCGCAGAGGTGCCCGCCGGGTTCGCCTGAATGCCTTGCAAGGAATCAACGACATGCCCAAGCAATCCATCATCCCCGCCGGCTCCGGCAAACCGCTCGCCCCCTACGTGCCCGGCTCCATGGCCGATGGCGTGGTCTACGTCTCCGGCACCCTGCCCTTCGACAAGGACAACAACGTGGTCCACGTCGGCGACGCCGCCGCGCAGACCCGCCATGTGCTGGAAACCATCAAGGGCGTCGTCGAAGCCGCCGGCGGCAGCATGGACGACGTCACCTTCAACATGATCATGCTCACCGACTGGGCCAACTACGCCAAGGTCAACGAGGTGTACGCCGAGTTCTTCCCCGGCGAGAAGCCCGCGCGCTACTGCATTCAATGCGGGCTGGTAAAGCCCGATGCGCTGATCGAGATCGCCAGCATCGCCCACGTCGGCCAATAGCGCCTGCAGGGCGGGCCGTCCGGTCGCGCCGGCGGCCCGCATCTCGACCCCGCGGAGGTATGACATGCACTACGAACTTCACGGCCGCATGGAGCCGGATGCGCCAACCCTGGTGCTCAGCTCCGGCCTCGGCGGCGCCGGCGCCTTCTGGACGCCGCAGCTGCCCGCTCTGACCCAGGACTACCGGGTGCTGGTCTACGATCAGCTGGGGACCAACAAGAGTCCGGCGAACCTGCCGGCGGGCTATTCCATCGAATCCATGGCAGTGGAATTACTGGAGCTGCTGGACACCCTGAGCATCCGCCGCTGCCACTTCATCGGGCATGCCCTCGGCGGGCTAATCGGCATGCAGATTGCGCTGCTGCGGCCGCAGCTGTTGCAGAGCCTGGTGCCGATCAATGCCTGGGGCAGCCCCAACCCGCACAGCGCGCGCTGTTTCGCGGTGCGCCTGAAACTGCTGCACGACAGTGGCCCGGCAGCCTATGTGCAGGCGCAGTCGCTGTTCCTCTACCCGGCCGACTGGATCGCTGCCAATAGCGAGCGACTAGCACGCGACGATGCCCATGCACTGGCGCACTTTCCGCCGACGATGAATCTGGTGCGGCGCATCGAGGCGCTGCTGGCCTTCGATATCGAGGCCGAGCTGCCGCGCATCACCACCCCGACCCTGCTGATCGCCAACCGCGACGACATGCTGGTGCCCTGGCAGCGCTCGCAGCACCTGGCCGACGTCATGCCCAACGCACAGCTGGCGCTGCTGAACTACGGTGGCCACGCGTCCAGCGTCAGCGACAGCGAACCCTTCAACCAGATCCTGCTGGACCATCTTGCCGAGCAATGCGGCCAGGTCGCAGCAGCCTGAGGACCCGAACATGCACGCCCCCATCGACTTGAATGCCCTCGCAACGCTGTTCAGCGAGGCCCGCACCCACAGCGCCTGGCTGGACAAGCCGGTGCCGGACGCACTGCTCGAACAACTCTACGAGCACGTCCGCCTCGGCCCCACTGCGGTCAACAGCTGCCCCGGCCGCTTTGTCTTCGTACGCACGCCGGAGGGAAAGGCAAAGCTCGCGCCCTGCCTGTCCAAGGGCAATCTGGAAAAGACCATGGCCGCGCCGGTCACGGTGATCGTCGCCTATGACGAGGACTTTCCGGAAACCCTGGCGGAGCTGTTCCCCTTTGCCGACGCCCGCAGCTGGTACGCCGGGCAGCCGGCGCTGATCACCGAGAACGCGCTGCGCAACAGCTCGCTGCAGGCCGGTTATCTGATCCTCGCTGCCCGCGCTTTGGGGCTCGATTGCGGACCAATGTCCGGCTTCGACGGCAAGGCGCTGGATGCCGCCTTCTTCGCCGGCACGAGCTGGAAATCCAACCTGCTGATCAACCTCGGCTACGGCGACGCCAGCAAGCTGCGCGACCGCCTGCCACGCCTGCCCTTCGACCGGGCCTGCGTTCTTGCCTGATGGAGAAACGACCATGCAACTGGCTCAATGCGAAACCACCAGTCAATTCAGCGCTCCAGTGATTCGTCAGGATTATCGCGACGCCATGGCGCGCCTGGCCGCGGCGGTCAACATCATTACCACTGACGGCCCTAGCGGGCGCGCCGGCTTCACCGCCACCGCGGTGTGCAGCGTCACCGACGAACCGCCGACGCTGCTGGTATGCCTGAACCGCAGCGCCTCGGCGCACCCGATCGTCACCGCCAACGGGCAGCTGTGCGTGAACACCCTGGCCGGCGCACAGCGGGACCTATCCAACCTGTTCGGCGGCAAGACGCCCATGGCCGAGCGATTCGCAGCGGCGCAGTGGAGTGTAGGGGCGACGGGCTCGCCGCTGCTCGACGGCGCGACTGTCTCGTTCGACTGCCGTATCAGCCACAGCGCCAGCGTCGGCACCCACGACATCCTCTATTGCGAAGTGCTCGCCGTGTACCGCCGTGACAGCAGCGATGCGCTGGTCTACTTCGGCCGCAACTACCACGGCCTTTCAAGCAGCTGAGCAAACGAATGCTCTCCCATCGGGCGGGCTTGGGCGCATCCGCGGTGGTGAATGCGGTGGGCTGAAGCCCACCCTACAAAGCCTCAAAGCTTTCTGTGCCTGCGCTCCACGTCGCATCCCTCGTAGGGTGGGCTTCAGCCCACCAGAGCGCGCCAACTCGCCCCAACCGGCGAAAAGACCGCTATCGCAACATCCTCGTACACCGATCCAAGCCTACCCATCCTTTGCGCAACGCCCGCCACTACCCGACACGCACTCGTACCGATCGCAAATGTTATGTTATAACTAAACAATCAATCTTGCCGGGCACCCGCTCATGACCGAAGCCGAACTTCTCGCCCAACCCACCGAGGCGTACATGAACGCCGAACAACAGGCTTTCTTCCGCGACTTGCTACTGCAACAGCGCCAGGAATTGCAGAGCCGCATCGCCGAGGAATTCGACGCCTTGCGCGAAGTTGAACCCAGCAGCGATCCAGCCGACATCGGCAGTGCCGAAGAGCAGCGCCAGTGGCAGCTGCGCGTGTTGGAGCGGGAAAAGAAGCTGCTGGACAAGATCGACGACGCACTGGATGCCATCGCCCGCGGCGAATACGGCTGGTGCGCCGAAACAGGCGAACCCATCGGCCTGCAGCGGCTGTTGCTGCGCCCCACCACGACGCTGTCCATCGAGGCGAAACAACGCCAGGAACAGCGCGAAAAACACCAACGATCCGCCTGAGAGACTGCCATGAACCGCCTCCCCGTTACCGTCCTGTCCGGCTTTCTCGGCGCCGGCAAGAGCACCCTGCTCAACCACATTCTGAAGAACCGCGAAGGCCGCCGCGTCGCGGTGATCGTCAACGACATGAGCGAGATCAACATCGACGGCAACGAGGTGCAGCGCGGTGTAAGCCTCAATCGCGCCGAGGAAAAGCTGGTCGAGATGAGCAACGGCTGCATCTGCTGCACCCTGCGCGAGGACCTGCTCGAGGAAGTCGGCAAGCTCGCCCGTGAGGGTCGCTTCGACTACCTGTTGATCGAGTCCACCGGCATTTCAGAGCCACTGCCAGTGGCCGAAACCTTCACCTTCCGCGACGAGCAGGGCCAGAGCCTGGCCGATCTTGCACGGCTGGATACCATGGTCACGGTGGTCGACGGGGTTAATTTCCTGCGCGACTTCCAGGAGGCCGAGAGCCTCGCCAACCGTGGCGAAACCCTTGGTGAGGACGACGAGCGCTCGGTCACCGAGTTGCTGATCGAGCAGGTGGAGTTCGCCGACGTCATCCTGATCAGCAAGATCGACCTGATTTCCGCCGCCGAGCGCGAAGAGCTGACCGCCATCCTCGGCCGGCTCAACACCCATGCCGAGATCCTGCCGATGAGCATGGGCCAGGTGCCGCTCGCAAGCATCCTCGACACCGGTCGCTTCGACTTCGAGCGCGCCGCCCAGGCACCGGGCTGGCTCAAGGAAATGCGCGGCGAGCATGTGCCGGAAACCGAAGAATATGGCATCGCCTCGACCGCCTACCTGGCGCGCCGGCCGTTCCACCCACAACGCTTCTACAACTTCCTCAATCGCGAATGGAGCAACGGCCGTTTGCTGCGCTCCAAAGGCTTTTTCTGGCTGGCCACCCGGCCAGAAGAGGCAGGCAGCTGGTCCCAGGCCGGTGGGTTGATGCGCTACGACTATGCCGGCCGCTGGTGGCACTTCACCCCTGAATCGGCCTGGCCGAGCGACAGCGAAAGCCGCACGGCAATCCTGGCCAAATGCCGTGGCGAGTTCGGCGATTGCCGTCAGGAGCTGGTCTTCATCGGGCAGAACATCAACTTCGACCAGCTGCGCCGCGAACTCGACGCCTGCCTGCTGAACGACAGCGAGTGGGCAGTGGGCGCCACCGGCTGGCTGCGCCTGCCGGACCCGTTCGGCCCCTGGCACGAGCAAGTCGCCTGATGCTGGCGCAGCAGATCATCCGCCCACAGCCGCGCCAGCTGCTGGGCGACACCCCGGCAGTACTCGGCGAAGCGCTGAACGACGGCGTCAACCTCAGCGTATGGCAGCGCCAGCTGCCGCTGCACATTGCCGAGTTCGCCGAGACACTCCTGGCCCTGGGCGAGCCGCTGGCCGAATCGCTGACCCTCGAACCCGTCGACGAAGACGAGGTGCAGCTACCAACCCTGGCCGCTGCTTATCGGGACCTGTCCGGCCATGCCGGTTTCGTCGCCGACATCGCCTGGCTCGTGCGGGCGTTCAGCTGCCTGGTCGACGCGCGGCGTATCGGCCTGCGCCTGCGCGTGCTGGACAAACCCATGTGCCCGCGCTTTCACGTCGATCATGTACCGCTGCGGCTGATCACCACCTACGCCGGCGCAGGTAGCGAATGGCTTCATGAGGGCGGCATGCAGCGTCGGCGCCTGGGCGATCCGGCAGCCGAACCGACTGATCCGGCTGCCATCCAGCAGCTCGGGGTTGGAGACGTGGCGTTGTTCAAGGGGGAGAAATGGCTGGGTAACGAAGGCGCCGGGATCATTCATCGCTCGCCGCAAGCGACAACGGCTGAGCGCCGTCTGATTCTGACGCTGGACTGGCTGGCCTGAAGCCGGAGGGCCAACAACCGCGGCTGCGACCCTCCCAACCAACGACCGATCAGGCGGCCATCTTTTCGCACGCTTCAGCGCACTTGCGACAGGCTTCGGCGCAGGCCTGGCAATGGTCGTGTTTGTGCTTGCCGCACTCCTCGGCGCAGTCGCGACAGACCTGTGCGCAGAGCTTGCAGAAAGCTTTGGCGTAGGCGCTGTCGCGGGTCATCAGCACTGCCGCCATCGCACACATATCTGCGCAGTCACGATCGAGCTCGATGCAGCGCGCCATCATCTTCACGTCGTCTTCGCGCAAGCAGGATGCCGCGCAGGTCTCGCAGACCAGTGCGCAATTTGAACAGGCCTGGATGCATGACTGGTAACTGGAATTGAGCATGGGTTCTCCTCCATCTGGTGTGCCAGCGGAAACGGTTTCACAAGGCTCAAACACGGCCGTGTGCGAACCGCACCTATCTGGTTAAGGGGCCAACAGCTCCGCGGAAGTTCATACCATTCGCCGGATGGCCTCGGCCGCACAGGCACAGCGCAGCGGCCGTTGCGTCGCTACAATGGCGGCCCGTACACCATCAGCGACGCCGTATCTGCCATGCCCTTCACCCTGTCCGCGCCCTGCGAATTGCTGGAAGTCATCAGCAAGAGCCGCTTTCTGGCCAAGGCTGCCCCTGTGCAAAGCGCGGAAGAAGCGCAAGCGTTCATCCAGTCAGTCAGCGACCCCGGCGCCACGCACAACTGCTGGGCGTGGAAAATCGGCAGCCAGTACCGCTTCAGCGACGACGGCGAGCCGGGCGGCACGGCGGGTCGGCCGATGCTCACCGCCATCGAAGGACAGGATTTCGACCGGGTTGCGGTGGTGGTGATCCGCTGGTTCGGCGGCATCAAGCTCGGCACCGGCGGCCTCGCCCGTGCCTATGGCGGCACCACGGCCAAATGCCTGCAGGCTGGCGAGCGCAGCGAGCTGGTGTCGCGCTCGCGCTGCCGTTGTCATTGCCGTTTCGCCGAGCTGGCGCTGTTCAAAGCACGCCTGGCAGAGTTCGACGCGCTGCTGGAAGCCGAGCACTTCGATGCCGAAGGCGCGACCCTGGAGCTTGCCCTTCCCGCCGCTCAGCTGCAGCCGCTGGAAAGATTGCTCGCTGATATCACCCGCGGGCGCAGCCAGCTGGAAACCTTGAACTAGACACGCCGTTGCCCACAAATACTGTGGACGCAATTGTGGATAACAATTGTATGGCCGCCTGGAAAGCGCTTGCTGCGGGCGCTTCAGAAAACTGCACACTTTTTGATCAAAACCACCCGAGCGCCCCATCGGAGTGCGTTAAGCACTTGAATTACTGTGTTTTTTGGCTGGACGGTCGGCTACTGACGTTTTGCCATCAATCGCGTTCTGCCAGCTCGAGGTTATGCCCGATTTGCGTGGAGAACTTTGTGGATAACGTTGGGAACAACCTCGCCAGCGCCCGTCAGAACTGGGCTGCAGACCGTTGGTCAATTAATCGCCAAATCGCCCCAATGACCACACCTTGGTCATTCGACTGTCATGCAACATTGTTAGGCGAGTACAAACTGGCCAGCTGGCATATCAGTTGCTCCAACCCGCCGATAGAATGCCCGCACACCCGAAAGACGAGAATTTCGCGATGCAAGACTGGCTCAACAATCTGCCCAAGGCCGAACTCCACCTGCACCTTGAGGGCTCGCTGGAACCCGAACTGATGTTCCGCCTCGCCGAGCGCAACAAGATCGCCCTGCCCTGGAACGACGTCGAAGCCCTGCGCAGCGCCTACGACTTCGGCAACCTGCAGGAATTTCTCGACCTCTACTACGCCGGCGCCGACGTGCTGCGCACCGAGCAGGATTTCTACGACCTGACCTGGGCCTACTTGCAGAAGTGCGAAGAGCAGAACGTGGTACACACCGAACCCTTCTTCGACCCGCAAACCCACACCGACCGTGGCGTGCCGTTCGAGGCGGCGCTCAACGGCATCAGCGCCGCACTGGCCGACGGTCGCGAACTGCTGGGCATTAGCAGCGGGTTGATCCTCAGCTTCCTGCGTCACCTGCCGGAAGAGGAAGCCTTCAAGACCCTGGAACAGGCGCTGCCCTATCGCAACGCCTTCTTCGCCGTCGGTCTGGACAGCTCCGAGGTCGGACATCCGCCGAGCAAGTTCCAGCGCGTGTTCGACAAGGCACGTGCCGAGGGCCTGCTGACCGTCGCCCACGCCGGTGAGGAAGGCCCGCCGGAATACATCTGGCAGGCGCTGGACCTGCTCAAGGTCAGCCGCATCGACCACGGCGTGCGTGCCGCCGAAGACCCGAAGCTGATCGCCCGGCTGATCGAGGAGCAAATTCCGCTGACCGTCTGCCCGCTGTCCAACACCAAGCTCAAGGTGTTCGACGACATGCGCCAGCACAACATCCTCGACCTGCTGGAACAGGGCGTGAAGGTCACGGTGAATTCCGATGACCCAGCCTATTTCGGCGGCTATGTGACGGAGAACTTCGTCGCATTGCACGAGAGCCTGGGGATGACCGAAGAACAGGCCCGCCGCCTGGCCCAGAACAGCCTGGACGCGCGCCTGGCCTACTGAAGTCAGACCGGCGGCATGCGACACCATGGCTCGTCTCGCGAGCCATGGCAGCGCCTAGACTGTGCACCGTCTAACGAGGAGATCGCCATGAATATTCTGGTCCGCCCCCTGACGCCCTACCCCGACAGCGCCTGGCAGGTATGCCTTGACCGGCAGAAAATCACCTTCCGCAGCGAAGCCGAGGCACGCGCCTTTGTCGAAACCCTGCATCGCCGCCTGCAGGCGCCACATCCTCTGCCACTCAGCGCCTGACAGTCATTCCGTGCTGGCGCGCGCGGTGGTGTAAGCCACGATCGTCGCCAGCAGGCCGCACAGGCTGATGATCGCCGCCAACGGCACTGCCGTGCCGTTGTGCAACGCCCCCACCGCGGATGCAGCGATGGCCGCGATGGTGAACTGCATGCTGCCGAGCAGGGCCGAGGCGCTGCCGGCATTGGCACGCTGGTCGGCCATGGCGCAAGCCGTGGCGTTCGGCAACAGGCAGCCGAGGCAGGACACGCAGCAGAACAGCGGGATCAGCAACGGCCAGAGTGATTCGGGCTGCGCCGCCGCCACCGCCAACAGCGCCAGTGCACTGCCAAAGAAGAACCACACCCAACGCCGCACCCAGAACTCCGGCCCACGCCAGCGCACCAGTCGTACGTTGACCTGCGCCATGAGGATAAAGCCCGCCGCATTGACGCCGAACAGCCAGCCGAAGTGCTCGGGCTTGACGCCATACAGCTCGATGAAGACGAACGGCGAGCCGGTGATGTAGGCGAACATGCCGGCCATGCACAGCGCGCCGGTCAGCACATGGCCGATAAAGAACCGATCACGGAATAACCGCAGATACTGCCCAAGCGCACCGGACATCGGCTGGCGCGGCAGTCCCGCCGGGTAGGTTTCCGGCAGCCAGAGCGTGACCGCCACCAGGCACATCGCGCTGAACAGTGTCAGCAGGATGAAGATCGACGGCCAGCCGAACGACGCCAGCAGCGCGCCACCCGCCACCGGCGCGAGGATCGGGGCCAGGCCCATGACCAGCATCAGCTGGGAGAACACCTTGGCGCTGGTCATCGGGTCGCACAGATCGCGCACCACGGCACGCGCCACCACCATGCCGGCACAGCCGCCTAGCGCCTGGACGAAACGCACACCGATCAGCCAGTCCATGGACGGCGCAAAGGCGCTGGCCAGCGAAGCCAGGGTGAACAGCACCACGCCGATCAGCAGTGGCCCGCGCCGCCCGTAGCGATCGGCCAGCGGCCCGTAGACGAGCTGGCCGATGGCCAAGCCGATGAAATAGGCCGCCAGCGAAAGCTGCACGTGGTCGACGCTGGTATCGAAGGACTCCGCCAGCAAGGGAAAGGCCGGCAGGTACATGTCGATAGCCAAAGGACCGAACGCGCTGAGCGCGCCCAGTATGAGGAGAATCCGCAGAGACATCAGAGGCTCACAAGCTGAAATGGAGACGTGGCCGAGGGCATCCATTGGACATCGACCGTGCGCGGGCATTTACACCGGCATGCAAGATGCTGTTACATACACCGCCGTTTGTAAACATGCATCACGACGAGATGCACCGTTACACTGGCCGCCTCCATTGCTGCTGGACGCCCGTAGCAGCCGTCATCTGCCTGAATCTGCCCATGCGCCGAACCAAAGAAGAAGCCGAGAAAACCCGTATCGCCATCCTCGCCTCTGCCGAGGGGCTGTTTCTGGACAAGGGGGTGGCCCACACCAGCCTCGACCAGATTGCCCGCGACGCCGGTGTGACACGCGGCGCGGTGTACTGGCATTTTCAGAACAAGGCGCACCTGTTCCACGAGATGCTCAACCAGATTCGTCTGCCGCCTGAGCAGATGACCGAGCGCCTGTGCAGTTGCAATCAGCAACAACCGCTGCTGGCACTGATCGCCCTGCGCAACCTGACGGTCGAGGCCATCAGCGCGCTGGCAAGCAACGAGCAGAAGCGCCGGATCTTCACCATCCTGCTGCACAAGTGCGAGTTCACCGATGAGCTGCGCGAAGCCGAAGAGCGCCACCACGCGTTCATCAATCAGTTCATCGACCTGTGCGAGAACCTACTGCGCAATGCCTCGGCGTGCTTACGTCCCGGCGTAACGCCGCGCCTTGCTGCACTCTCGCTGCATGCCATGGTGGTCGGGTTGTTCACCGACTGGACGCGCGACACCGAATTGTTCGCACCGGAGGTCGATACCAAGGCATTGATCGACCCGTTATTCCGCGGTCTGGTCCGCGACTGGCCGGACGATCCCGACCAGCTCGCCGGCTGAGCGATCAGCTCACCTGATAACCCTCTTCGCTTATCGCCTCGCGGATCGCCTGTTCGCTGGCACTGCTCTGTACCTGCACGGTTCCTGCCACCAGGTCCACCTGCACCTGGGCCTGCGGGTCCAGCGCCTGGATGGCCTGGGTCACGGCACGCTCGCAGTGGCTGCAGGTCATTCCGCTCACATTGAATACTTGCATCGTCTTTCTCCTCGACTGGTGAATGCGCCGATTTTCGACCTTGCCACCCGGGCAAGGTCAAGGTACCTGCTGTCGCAGATCATGGTCTTGACCTTGCCATAGGGTTAAGGTCGACCCTGCAGCCGTCGCTAATCCAAGGAGTCCAATGCCATGTCCAGCGCCACCCATACGCTGCCAGTCAGCGGTATGACCTGCGCCAGCTGCGCCGGCCGTGTCGAGCGCGCCCTGCTCAAGGTGCCGGGTGTCGCCGCAGCGAGCGTCAACTTGGCCAACGAACAGGTGCGCATCGATGGCGGGGACGTTGATCTGGCAACGCTAATCACGGCCGTGGAAAAGGCCGGCTATGGCGTACCGCTGCAGAGCATCGAACTGAATATCGAAGGCATGACCTGCGCAAGCTGCGTAGGCCGGGTCGAACGTGCGCTGCTCAAGGTGCCCGGCGTACGCAGCGCTACGGTGAACCTGGCCAGCGAGCGCGCACATGTCGAGTTGATCGGTATGCCGGACCCCGGCGTGCTGATCCAGGCCGTCGAGGCAGCTGGCTACACGGCTCGCGCCGGCGACCAACAGCGCTCTGCAGAGGATGCCGAACGACGCCTGCAGCGCGAACGTTGGGCGGTAATTGCGGGCCTGCTGCTGGCCGCACCCTTGGTGCTGCCAATGTTCGGCGAGCTGTTCGGGGGGCACTGGATGCTGCCGCCATGGATCCAGTTCCTGCTCGCCACGCCGGTGCAGTTCATCCTCGGCGCACGCTTCTACGTGGCCGGCTGGAAGGCGGTGCGCGCTGGTGCCGGCAATATGGATCTGCTGGTCGCCATCGGCACCAGCGCCGGCTACGGCCTGAGCCTCTACCAGTGGTGGGCGACGCCTGCCGGGCAGATGCCGCACCTGTATTTCGAGGCCTCGGCAGTAGTGATCGCTCTGGTGCTGCTGGGCAAGTACCTGGAAAGCCGTGCCAAACGCCAGACCAGCGCGGCGATCCGCGCGCTCGAAGCCCTGCGTCCGGACCGAGCGACTCGGGTGATCGACGGCCGCGAGGAAGACGTCGCCATCATTGCCCTGCGCCTGGACGACCTGGTGCTGGTCAAGCCCGGCGAGCGCTTCCCGGTGGACGGCGAAGTGGTGGAAGGCGAAAGCCAGGCCGATGAAGCGTTGATCAGCGGTGAAAGCCTGCCAGTCGAAAAGGCGCCGGGGGATCGCATCACCGGCGGCGCGATCAATGGCGAGGGGCGCCTGCTGGTGCGCACCACGGCGCTCGGTGGCGAGACCGTGCTGGCGCGGATCATCCGCCTGGTGGAAGACGCCCAGGCGGCCAAGGCGCCGATCCAGAAGCTGGTGGACAAGGTCAGCCAGGTGTTCGTCCCGGCCGTGCTGGTGATCGCCGTCGTCACGCTGATCGGCTGGCTGCTCGCTGGCGCACCGGCCGAGGTTGCGCTGATCAACGCCGTGGCAGTGCTGGTAATCGCCTGTCCCTGTGCCCTCGGTTTGGCCACTCCGGCGGCGATCATGGCCGGTACCGGCGTGGCCGCACGCCACGGCATTCTGATCAAGGACGCCGAGGCGCTGGAAGTCGCCCATGCGGTCACGGCCGTGGCCTTCGACAAGACCGGCACGCTCACCTCGGGCAAACCGCAGATCATCCACCTGCATGCCGTGGACGGCGACGACACCCGGATACTGCGCCTGGCCGGCGCACTGCAGCGCGGCAGCGAACATCCGCTGGCACGCGCCGTCCTGGAGCGCTGCGAAGCTGAAGGCATCGCGGTGCCGGCCGTTGAGAAGAGCCAAGCCCTGAGCGGCCGCGGCATTACAGGAACGTTAGACGGCCGGCAACTGGCCCTGGGCAACCGGCGCATGCTCGAAGAGTACGGCCTGCAGCCAGACGAATTGCTGGACACCGCCCAGCGCTGGGAAGCCGAAGGCCGAACCCTTTCCTGGCTGGTGGAACACTCGCCGGAGCCGCGTATCCTCGGTCTGTTCGCCTTCGGCGACAGTCTCAAGGACGGCGCCGCAGCGGCCATTGCCGCGCTGGCGGCGCGGCACATCCGCAGCCACCTGATCACCGGCGACAACCGCGGCAGCGCCCGCGTGGTGGCCGAAGCGCTGCATATCGACGACGTGCATGCCGAAGTGCTGCCGGCGGACAAGGCCGCCACCGTGGCGGAACTGAAAAAGGGCGGCGCAGTGGTGGCCATGGTTGGCGACGGCATCAACGATGCGCCGGCGCTGGCTGCGGCGGATGTCGGCATCGCCATGGGCGGTGGTACCGACGTAGCCATGCATGCGGCCGGCATTACCCTGATGCGTGGCGACCCACGCCTGGTACCGGCGGCGCTGGAGATCAGCCGGCGCACCTACCGCAAGATCCAGCAGAACCTGTTCTGGGCCTTCATCTACAACCTGGTGGGCATTCCGCTCGCCGCATTCGGCTTTCTCAGCCCAGTGGTAGCCGGTGCAGCGATGGCGCTGTCGAGCGTCAGCGTGGTGAGCAACGCCCTGCTGCTCAAACGCTGGAAACCAGAAGAGTAATGGTCCTGCCCTCGCTTCGAACGCCAGCAAAGCGGGCGGCACTCTGCCAGCCATTACCGACATGCCAGGAGTCCGTATGAACATTGGCCAAGCAGCGAAGAAAAGTGGTCTTTCGGCGAAGATGATTCGCTATTACGAGTCCATCGACCTGATCGCCCCTGCCGGGCGAAGTGCCAATGGCTATCGTCACTATGGCGAAGAAGACCTGCATCGCCTCGCCTTTATCAAACGGTCGCGTGACATGGGCTTCTCGTTGGACGAAGTGAGCAGATTGCTCACCCTCTGGCAGGACCGCCAGCGAGCCAGCGCCGACGTCAAAGCCCTCGCAGGCGCCCATATCGATGCGCTCAACCAGAAAATCGATGAGCTGGTAGGCCTGCGCGACACCCTGCAACAGCTGGTCGATACCTGCCAGGGGAACGACCGGCCGGACTGCCCAATCCTCAAGGACTTGGAATCGGGCTGCTGTCCCGCCCCCAAAGGCAGTCACAGATAGTCCGAGCGGCACGCCAGCCCGAATTCGCGGCAGACGGTGATTGCCATATGCTTAGCTCCCTAATAGACTCCGCGCCCCTCGCAAGGAGGCGGTCGCGGCATGTCCGCGACCAGTCGATCGCCGCTTAAGTCGAAGCATCACCGCCGCCTTGCCTTCAGGCCTCTGGCCTACCCGTATGCGCTTGTCTCCCCTCGGATCCGAATCGGCTGCCCTTCGCGGGTGGCGAGCCATTCCGTTGATCGACACGCGCTGCCCGCTTAACCCTTACCAGGCAAAACAGAACCCTTGATGAAGAAATTGACCCTGGCGCTTACGTGCTTCGCACTGGTCGCCTGCTCCAAGCCCAATGAACCCGAAAAGACCGTGGATGCCCTGCTGATCGGCGGCGGCATCATGAGCGCAACCCTGGCGACCTACCTGCACGAGCTGGAGCCGAGCTGGACCATGGAGGTCCACGAACGTCTGCCGAGCGTGGCCGACGAGAGTTCCAATGCCTGGAACAACGCCGGCACCGGACATTCCGCCTTCTGCGAGCTCAACTACACGCCGGAGAAAGCCGACGGCAGCATCGACATCAGCAAGGCCGTGAGCATTGCCGAGTCGTTCGAAGTCTCCAAGCAGTTCTGGGCTCATCAGGTGGAGCGCGGTGTGCTTCAGGAGCCGCGCCGGTTCATCAACGCCGTCCCGCACATGAGCTTCGTCTGGGGCGAGCGCAATATCGACTTCCTTCGAAAGCGCCACGCAGCCCTGCAACAGAGCCCGCTTTTCAACGGCATGGAATACTCCGAGCAGCCGCAACAGATCGCTGAGTGGATCCCGCTGGTGATGAACGGGCGCAGCGACGCCCAGCAGGTCGCGGCCACCCGCATGCCGATCGGCACCGATGTGAACTTCGGCGAGATCACCCGTCAGTTGTTCAACGCTCTGGGCAAAAGCGAGCAGGTAAAACTGCAGCTGCAGCATGAAGTGCGCGACATCGTGCGCAACGATGACGGCACCTGGACCGTCGTCTCCGCCAATCTCGCTGATGGCGGGACCGAAACCAGCGTCAAGGCGCGCTTTGTCTTCATCGGCGCTGGCGGCGGCGCGTTGAAGCTGTTGCAGATGGCCGACATTCCCGAAGCCAAGGGCTACGCAGGCTTTCCGGTAGGCGGCCAGTTCTTGATGGCGCGCAACCCCGAGGTTGTCGCGCAGCATCAGGCCAAGGTCTACGGTCTCGCATCAGTCGGCTCGCCCCCGATGTCCGTGCCGCACCTGGATACCCGCGTGATCGATGGCGAGCGAGTGTTGCTGTTCGGCCCCTTCGCCACTTTCTCGAGCAAGTTCCTGAAGAACGGTTCGCTGATGGACCTCCCCGGCTCCTTGAGCACTGACAACGCCGTGCCAATGGTTCAGGCCGGCCTGGATAACCTGGATCTGAGCCAGTACCTGATCGGCCAGCTGATGCTCAGCCAGGAAGACCGTATCGCCGAGCTGAAGGATTACTTCCCTGAGGCCGATGCCAATGATTGGGAGCTGATCACCGCGGGCCAGCGTGTCCAGATCATCAAGGACGATCCGGAAAAAGGCGGTGTGCTGCAGTTCGGTACTGAAATTGTCAGCGCTTCGGATGGCTCCATTGCCGCGCTGCTGGGCGCCTCGCCTGGAGCTTCGACCGCCGCACCGATCATGCTCAACTTGTTGAAAACCGCCTTCAAGGCGCAGGTCGAATCCGCTGCTTGGCAGGCGAAACTCAAGAACATGTTCCCGGCCTACGGTCTCGCGTTGAACGATGACGCAGCCGTCACCGAACAGGTGCGTGCCATGACCAGCAAGCGGTTGCAGCTCGATACGCCCGCCGCTGCCACCGAGGATGTATCGCCGGACTGATGCTGAGTCCGGCGCACGAAGAACCCGGCTTCCGGGTTCTTCGTGACTTGCAGCCCAGTTGCGGGCGTCGCAAATGCCTCGACAACCATTTGTCGAATTTATGGCGCCATATTTAGGACACCCTCAAGTCTTTATCCCTTATGCCGAAAACACGGCATACCTCAGCTGTCGACGGTCTGTCGCGGCCCATCTGATCGTCTCTCGCAAGTGGTATCTCAATGAATAACTGGTTTGCAAATATAGGAGTCAGCAGGAAACTCGCACTGGGCTTCGGTGCCGTGCTGGTCCTGACCATCATCCTCGCGTGGAATGGCTGGGGCAGCCTTGGCAGCGTTATCCAGCGCAGCGGCTGGATGACCGAAATCTCGCTGCTGAACAAGACGCTGACCGATCTGCGCATCGCCCGTCTGCAGTTCATGCTGGCCAATGGCGACAGCGAGTCCACCGAGCGCCTGGACAAGAACCTGGGCATCTACCTGGCGCAGCAAACCAAGCTGCTCAATACGTTCAAGAACCCGATCAACGTCGCCCAGCTCAAGGAGCAGGCCGGCTACAACGCACAGTACCAGAGCTCGCTGAACGACATGCGCAAGGCCTACGCCCAGGCCAACGGCTCTCGGCAAGTCATCGATGGCGCCGCCAGCCGCCTGACCGAGCTGACTGCAGGCGTCACCAGTCATGTGCTGCAGCTGCCGGAATACGACGATGATCGTTTCGCGCAGTTGTTGGCGATCAGCCTGATCAAGGAAGACGTGCAGCGCGCCCAATACCTGTTGCGCGTCTACATCGCCTCGCCGGGCGGCGATGCCGCAAAGGCAATCTATGCGCAGCTCGACGCCGCACAGGCCACTCTGGGCCGGCACGCTGGCGCCCTCGACGACGACAGCGGCGCTGCGGTGCAGCAGATCCGCTCGGTGCTCGGCGAGTACCGCAGCGCTATCGAGTCGCTGGAGACGGCCACCCAGGCGATCGCCAAGGCACGTCAGGAGATGACCGATCAGCAGAAGGAAATCGTCCGCATCAGCGACTCGCTCTACCAGTTCCAGCTCGACCGCCTCGATGTCGAAAGCAGCGATGCACGCAGCCGCCTGATCGTCAGCACCCTGCTGGCGCTGGTCCTCGGTGTGCTGGCCGCCTGGGTCATTACCCGGCAGATCATCCTGCCACTGCGCGCGACCCTGGCTGATGTAGAGCGCATTGCTTCCGGAGACCTCAGTGCAACCGCGCAGATTCATCGTCGCGACGAACTGGGCGTGCTGCAGCGCGGTATTCAGCAGATGGGCTCGACGTTGCGCGAGCTGATCGGCGGCATCCGCGATGGGGTCAGCCAGATCAGCGCAGCTGCAGAAGAGCTGTCCGCCGTCACCAAGCAGACCAGCGCCGGCGTAAACAGTCAGAAGGAAGAGACCGACCAGGTGGCCACGGCCATGCACGAAATGTCGGCGACCGTTCAGGAAGTGGCACGTAATGCCGAACAGGCAGCCCTGGCCGCCACCGAAGCGGACAGTGAAGCCCGTGAAGGCGATCGCGTTGTGACCGAGGTGGTGACGCAGATCGAGCGTATGGCCACTGCCGTGGTGCGCTCCACCGAGGCAATGACCGCGCTGCAAGGCGAAAGCGACAAGATCGGCAGCGTGATGAACGTGATCCGTGCCGTTGCCGAACAGACCAACCTGCTGGCACTAAACGCTGCCATCGAGGCTGCCCGCGCTGGCGAAGCCGGGCGCGGTTTTGCCGTGGTCGCCGACGAGGTGCGCGGCCTGGCACAACGTACGCAGAAATCCACCGAAGAGATCGAAGGCCTGGTTGCCGCGCTTCAGAATGGCACGCAGCAGGTCGCCTCGATCATGCACACCAGCCGCGACCTGACCGACAGCGGTGTCGAGCTGGCGCGCCGTGCCGGGGTCTCCCTGAGCAACATCACCCGCACCGTGTCGAATATCCAGGCGATGAATCAGCAGATCGCTGCGGCTGCCGAAGAGCAGAGCGCGGTGGCCGAGGAAATCAGCCGTAGCGTGGTGAACGTGCGTGACGTGTCTGAGCAGACTGCCGCCGCCAGCGAGGAGACCGCCGCGTCGAGCTCGGAGCTGGCCCGCCTGGGCGGTCAGCTGCAGATGATGGTGAGCCGCTTCCGGCTCTGATCAAGTCTGGCTGGATACCGCGAGACGGGCAGCGTCCGCCTCGCGGTAACAGCAATATCAGGTGGCTTGCGTTTGCAGGTAGTTCTGCAGGCCGATGCGGTCGATCAGGCCGAGTTGCTGCTCCAGCCAGTAAGCGTGATCTTCTTCGGTATCCTGCAGTTGCAGGGCGAGGATGTCGCGAGTCGGGTAGTCACCATGCTGTTCGGCCAGGGCGATACCCTGGGCCAGCGCGGCACGCACTTTGTACTCCAGTGCCAAGTCATTGCGCAGCATGTCCGGCACGCTATGACCAGGATTGATAGGCTCCGGTGTCATGTCCGGCGTGCCTTCGAGAAAGAGGATGCGCTGCAACAGCGCATCAGCGTGCTGGGTCTCTTCCTCCATTTCGTGATTGATGCGTTCGTATAGCTTGGTAAAGCCCCAATCGGCGTACATCCTCGAGTGCAGGAAATACTGATCGCGCGCCGCCAATTCCCCGCGCAACAGCTCCTTCAGATAGTCGATTACCGGTGCCTGGCCTTGCATTGCGTATTCCCCATGACTGATGCGCTTTGAACAGCGAGCAAGCATCCCCGCTGCGTTCACGGCGGTCAAGCGCTCCAGAGCCGCAGCCGTGCAACCTTCAGTGTGGCAGAGCCCTGGCAGAAATCGACTGTTCGGTCACGTCGTTTGCAACACATTGCTGGCGAACTCCTGAGCTGACGCGGGGCTCTATTGTCAGTCCTAGCGCGTGCCTCAAGCGCCATTACTGCCAAGCCGACAGGAGTCCCGATGACGTCAACGCCAGCATTCCCAGTGTCCAAGGCCTGGTTGACGATCATCGCCTGTGCGTTGCCGCTGTTCGTCGGTTGCTCTTCCGAAGCCGAGCCGGCGCCTGAACCGCCAAGGGTGGCGCTGGTCGAGCCTCTGCAGCCTGCCGAGCCGAAGGCTGAAGCACTGCGTTTCTCCGGAGTGGTACGCAGCGTGACCGCCACCCAGCTGTCCTTCGAGGTGGCCGGGCGCATAGAGCGCATCCTGATCGACGAAGGCACTCGCGTGCGCCGCGGGCAGGCGCTGGCTCAGCTGGACCGTACCGACTACCGGCTGCAAATGCGCGAAGCCGAAGCACGCTTACGGCAGCTGGAAGCCGACCTGGCGCGCAAGCGTACCCTGCTTGCCGAGGGCATCCTCGCCCCGGCCGCCATCGAAGCGCTGGAGGCCAACACCGTAGCCGCCCGCGTGGCCCGCGATAGCGCCCAGCGCAATATCGATCACAGCACCCTGACCGCGCCGTTCGATGGCGTGGTAGCAAGGCGTCTGGCCGAGCCGGACATGGTGGTCGCAGTCGGCACGCCGGTATTCGAGATGCAGGACAACCGCCATATCGAGGTCAGCGTCGACCTGCCGGAAAGCGCAGCGCTGAGCATCCCGCTCGGGCCCGAGCTGCAGGCCGAGGCTGAACTGGTGATCGCCGACCTGCGTCTGCCGCTGCGCTACAAGGAACACAGCACCCAGCCACGCGAGGGCGCGCGGACCTACCGTCTGGTGCTGCAAGGTGAGCCACCGGAGGATTTCAATCTTCTGCCCGGCATGGCCATGCGCGTCAGCCTGGAGCGCCCGGCCCGGCCACAGACGGACGATGACGGCTTCCGACTGCCGCTATCGGCATTGCAGACCGGCAGCGACGGCAAACACTTCATCTGGCAGGCTGACGATGGCCGCGCGCGGCGCCATCCGGTTCAACTGCAGCGAGTCGATGGCGATCAGGCACTGATTCGCGGCGATGCTCTGCAGGCGCAGATGCCGATTATCGTAGCTGGCGGCAGCAAGCTGCACGACGACCAGCCGATCGAAGCGCGGGAGCGGAACTGAGCCGATGGATTTCGCCCGTTACGCCATCAACCGCCCGGTCAACATCTGGATTCTGGTACTGATCTGTCTGTTCGGCGGCATCCTCGCCTTCTTCGAGATTGGTCGCCTGGAAGACCCTGAGTTCACCATCAAGCAGGCCATCGTCAATGTGCAATACCCCGGCGCCACGGCGCTGGAGGTCGAGCAGCAGGTAACCGAGCCGCTGGAAAGCGCCATCCAGCAGATGTCGCAGATCAAGGAGATTCGCTCGCGCTCGATGCCGGGCATCGCCGAGATACGCGTGGAGATGCAGGATCGCTACGACGGCGATGCGCTGCCGCAGATCTGGGACGAGCTGCGTAACAAGATCGACGATGCCCTCGGCGACCTGCCGCCGGGCATAGAACCGCCGATGGTGAATGACGATTTCGGTGATGTTTACGGCATCTTCTACGCCCTGACCGGTGACGGCCTGACGCTCAAGGAACTGCACGAAACCGCCAAGGACCTGCGCCGCGCCCTGCTCACTGCAGATGGCGTCGGCAAAGTGGAGATCGCTGGGGTACAGGAAGAGCGCATTCTGGTGGAGGTCGATCAGGCGCAGCTGGCCGCACTGGGCGTCGCCCCAGACGAGATCGCCGCGGCCCTGGCCGATACCGACGCCGCGGTGGATGCCGGCGGCGTCAACGCCGGCGACTTCTTTGTGCGCCTGCGCCCGAGCGGCGCCTTCGATTCCCTGGACGAGTTGCGTGCACTGCCGGTCGGACAAGGACCACAGCGGGTCGAACTGGGTGCGATTGCCAAGCTGTCGCGGGAATACGCCGAGCGGCCTCAACAGATCATCCGCCACAACGGCCAGCAGGCTTTAACGCTCGGCATCAGCGGGGTATCCGGGGCGAATATCGTCGAGGTCGGGCATAGCGTCGAAGCGGTCCTGCAGGCCAACGAGCACCGCATGCCGCTGGGCGCCGATCTGCATCCGCTGTATGAGCAGCATCAGATCGTCGACGAATCGGTAAACAGTTTCGCGCTCAACGTGTTTCTCTCGGTTGCCATCGTCGTCGGCGTGCTGTGCATCGCCATGGGCGTGCGCGCCGGTTTCATCATTGGCGCGGTGCTGTTCCTCACGGTGCTCGGCACGCTGCTGGTAATGTGGCTGGTGAGCATCGAGCTGGAACGGATTTCCCTAGGCGCGCTGATCATCGCCATGGGCATGCTGGTGGACAACGCGGTGGTGGTCTGCGACGGCATGCTGGTGCGCCAGCGCCAGGGCAAGAGCATTCTTGAAGCGTCGCAACAGACGCTACAGCAGACGCAATGGCCGCTGCTCGGCGCGACCATCATTGGAATCCTCGCCTTCGCGGGGATCGGCCTGTCCCAGGACACCACCGGCGAATTCCTTTTCTCGCTGTTCTTCGTCATCGCCGTGTCGCTGCTGCTCAGCTGGCTGTTGGCACTGCTGCTGGTGCCGCTATTCGGCCACTATCTGCTGCGCAATGTCGACAGCGACGAGGACCCCGACGCCGCTTACAACGGCCCCTGGTACAACCGTTATCGGCGCCTGGCCGGTGGCGTGCTGCATCGGCCCTGGCTGACCATCGGTGTGCTGGTGGTGCTGACGGTGGTCAGCGCAGTGATCTTCACGCGCCTGCCGCAAAGCTTCTTTCCGCCGTCGAGCACACCGCTGTTTTACGTCAACCTGTTCCTGCCCCAGGGCACGCACATCCGCGATACCGCACGCACCGCGAGTGACGTCGAGGAGTATCTGGCAGAGATGGAGGGCGTCAGCGGCGTGTCCAGCTTCATCGGCGCCGGTGCCTCGCGCTTCATGCTGACCTACATGCCGGAGCAGCCGAACTCATCGCTGATGCACTTTCTTGTGCGCGCCGAGGATGCCGAGCTGATCGGAGACTTGGTGCAACAGATCAATCAGGAGCTGCCACAGCGCTATCCCTCGGCCGATGTCACCGCGGCTCAGTTCATGTTTGGCCCCAACGCCGAGGCCAAGCTGGAGGCGCGCATCAGCGGCCCGGATATCGATGTGCTGCGAACGATCTCCGCCGAGGGCCGCAAGCGGCTGCAGGATCAGGGCAAGGTGTTCAACGTGCGTGACGACTGGCGTCAGCAGGTGCTGGTGCTACGCCCGCAGCTGGCACTGGACCGCCTTGCCGACGCCGGCCTGACGCGTCAGGCGGTAGCGCGCGCCTTGGCCGCCGGCAGCGAGGGCCAACGGGTCAGCCTGCTGCGCGAGCGCGACGAACTGATCCCGGTGCTGCTGCGCGCGGCGCCTGAAGATCGCATCAGCAGCGACGACCTGCTGCAACGACTGATCTGGAGCCCGGCGGGCAACGGCTACGTGCCTCTGGCACAGGTCGCCGACGGCATCGAGCCGACCAGCGAGGACAGCATCATCGTGCGCTACGACCGCGAGCGCACCATCTCCATTCGCGCCGAACCCCGCGATGGCGAGAATACCAACGAGGCACACGAGCGCATTCGCCCGCTGATCGAGGGCATCGAGCTGCCGGTCAACTACAGCCTGAAATGGGGCGGCGATTACGAACAGTCATCCGACGCCCAGCAGGCGCTGGCCAGCACGCTCGCGGTGCCCTATCTGGCGATGGTTCTGGTCACCGTGCTGCTGTTCGCCAAGGTGCGCCAGCCGTTGATGATCTGGCTGGTGGTGCCCATGGCGATCTGCGGGGTGAGCTTCGGCCTGCTGCTCACCGGTCAGGCCTTCGGCTTCATGGCACTGCTCGGCCTGCTCAGCCTGACCGGCATGCTGATCAAGAACGCCGTGGTGCTGGTGGACGAGATCGACCGGCAGATCGACGATGAAGTACCGCGCCTGACCGCCATCATCGAAGCCTCGGCGTCGCGCCTGCGCCCGGTGATGATGGCCGCCGGCACCACCGTGCTGGGCATGGTGCCACTGCTGTTCGACCCGTTCTTCGCCAACATGGCCGTGACCATCATGGGCGGGCTGGGCTTCGCCACGCTGCTGACCCTGCTGGCGGTACCGTGCCTGTACCTGCTGTTCATGAAAGTGCGACCGGAGGAAACCGCATGACTGCCAAGGCCCTGGCCGCCCCGCTGCTGCTCGCCCTGGCCTTGAGCGCCTGCTCCAGTGCACCGCAGCACGCCGAACCGCAGCTGCCGGCAAGCTGGTTCAGCGCCGCCGGCAGGCACGCGGCCGATGCCGAGACGCTGGCGGCCTGGTGGCGCCAGTTCGACGATCCGCAGCTCACCGCGCTGGTCAGCCGCGCCATGCAGCAGAACCACGACGTGCGCCTGGCCATGGCCCGTGTCACTTCGGCACGCGCACAGCTGCGGCAGTCGCGCGCTGGCCTGCTGCCCAGCTTCGACCTGCCCGGCTCGGCCAGCCGGCAGTGGATCGAGAACGATCAGGACGCCGAACCCGGCAGCCCGTTGGCCGATTTTATCCCTGACGATGACGTGATCAGCGTCGACACTTGGGAGCTGGCGCTGCAGGCGACCTGGGAGCTGGACCTGTTCGGCGCGACCCGCGCACGGCGTGACAGCGCGGCCCAGCAATTGCGTTCGGCCGCGGCGCAAACGGTCGCCGCGCGGCTGGCTGTGGCCTCGAACACCGCCCAGGGCTACTTGCAGCTGCGCGCGTTGCAGGGCCAGCGCGCCCTGCTGGTCGAGGGCATCGAAGTGGCGCGCGAGCTGGAGCGCATAGCCGGTCTGCTGTTTCATGCCGGCGAAGTGACCCGACTGGACGTGGAAGCCACCTCCGCCGAACGCGCATCGTTGGAAGCCGACCTGGACGAGTTGGACATTCACCTGGCCGAAGCGCACCTGGCGCTGGACACCCTGCTCGCCGAGCCGCCGGGCCGCACCGCTGCACGCCTCGCTTCCAGCGCGCCGGTCCCGTTGGCCGAGCAGCGCATCGCCCCGGGCCAGCCCATCGACTTGCTGCGTCGCCGCCCGGATCTTATCGCCGAAGCCGCGCGACTGGACGCAGCCGAGCTGCAATCGTTGGCCGCCCGCCGCGACCTGTTTCCCAAGCTGGCGGTTCAGGCCGCGGTAGGCCGCTCCGGCTTTGCCTTGGGCGACGCAGTGTCCAGCGCGTCGAACTTCGCCAGGGTCGGCGCCACCTTTGGCCTACCGCTGCTCGACTATCCACGCCGCGGCGCAGCCATCGACCTGGCCGACGCCGAGGGCGAGACCGCCTACGTCGCATTCGAACAGGCGTTGGCCCGTGCGCTGGAGGAAGTCGAGCGTGGCCTGACGAGGATGGCCGGTCAGCAGCGCAGGCACGTATCGCTCAGCCGCACCCGCGAACACCGCGAACGGGCGCATCGGCTGGCGCAGCGCAGCTACGAGCTGGGGGAAGCCAACCTGAGTGAAGTGCTGGACGCCCAGCGTGGTGCACTACAGGCCAAGCGACAAGCGCTCGAGGGCAGGACGGAGCTAGCGACGGCCCAGGTGGCATTGTATGTGGCGTTGGGAGGTGGGTGGCAGGCTGAGTCCGCAGATGCTGGGGCTAGGCCTGCAGAGAAATAAACGAGCACAGTGAAGCCGTTGAAAAGCCAAAGCCTTTGGACGCTCTAGCCAAACCTATTGCCGAGCCACTAGATAGCCTGGTTCGCCCTCCTGGGAAACCAGGCGATCAAGCGGCTCAACGAAGCAGAGCCAGCAGTCTCCAGCTCTTGCTAGAGACTGCCGATCACCCCCTCATCCATGGCGGCTCTGGTGGCTCATCCTTCGGCGCATCATCCGCGCCTCGCAAGGCCTCCCGGCGCTCCTGCTCGGCCAGCGTCGCCTTGATCTCGCGCATTACCGCATCGATATCCGCGGCGTCTTCGGGCTCGGCAAACTCCCCGGTCAGCTCGGTCTCGGTGGTCAGCTTGCCCTGCTCGTACAGCGCCCACATCTCCTTGGCATAGCGAGTGAACCTGAGTTCCGGCGCGAACTGTCCGAAATAGGCCGACATGTTGCCAACGTCCCGCTCGAGCATCTCGAACGCATGGTTGTTGCCTGCGGCATCCACCGCCTGCGGCAGGTCGATGATCACCGGGCCATGCTCATCGAGCAGCACGTTGAACTCGGACAAGTCACCGTGCACCAGCCCCGCGCAGAGCATCTTGACCACTTCGTGAATCATGAAGGCATGGAACTCGCGAGCATCGTCCGGATGCAGGTCGACGTCATTGAGCCGTGGTGCGGCATCGCCATCCTCACCGGCGATCATTTCCATCAGCAACACGCCATCGAGAAAGTCGTACGGCTTTGGCACGCGCACGCCGGCGTCTGCCAGGCGAAACAGCGCCGCGACCTCGGCGTTCTGCCAGTTGTCTTCCTTCTCCTTGCGCCCGTGCTTGGAGCCTTTGGCCATGGCGCGAGCATCGCGGCTACTGCGCACCTTGCGGCCTTCCTGGTACTTCACGGCCTGACGGAAGCTGCGCTTGTTGGCTTCCTTGTAGACCTTGGCGCAGCGCAGCTCATCGCCACAGCGCACCACGTATACCGCTGCTTCCTTGCCGCTCATCAGCGGTCGCAGCACCTCGTCGATCAGGCCATCCTCGATCAGCGGTTCGAGTCGTTTAGGCGTTTTCATCAGCGGCTTGCAGGTCCTTCTCGGTCATGGCGATGCTGCAGGTTACGGCAATCGCCGACCGGCTTCCATGCTCCCCATCGACTTTGAAAGCACGCATCGGGTTGGCGCAAGCACGACGCAGGGCTGACAATCCCTCTATCAATCAAGGAGTCGCGCCATGCTCGACCACGACCGCTGCTGGCAAGCCCTTTGCGAGCGCGATGCAGCCTTCGATGGCCGCTTCGTGTTTGCCGTGCGTTCGACCGGCATTTTCTGTCGCCCCAGCTGCCCGGCACGCCGGCCGGCACGTGAGCGAGTAGTGTTCTACGCCGACGCTGCCAAGGCAGAAACGGATGGATTTCGCCCGTGCCGTCGCTGCTCGCCCTGCGGACCAAGCCCAAGTGAGCAGCTTGACGCATTGGTTGTCGCCGCCTGCCGCCTGCTCGACGAAGCCGAGGCACCACTGCCACTGCAGCAACTGGCTGCGCGAATTGGGCTATCGCCGGCCTACCTGTCACGGGCATTCAAGGCGCGCACCGGCATGACCCCTCGGGGGTGGTCAGCGGCCCGCCGCCGCGAACGCCTGGAAACCCACCTAGTCGAGGCGGATTCGGTACTCGATGCCGCCCTCGCCGCCGGTTACTCCGGCACGCGGGCACCCTACGCCGAAGCGCAGGCGCTGACGCCGGCCCAGCGCCGACGCAAAGGTGCAGGCGAAACCCTGCGCTATGCCCTGGCGCCCTGCCCGCTCGGCCTGTTGCTGGTCGCCAGCAGCGACAAAGGTATCTGCGCCCTGCTGTTCGGCGACGACCCAACAGCGCTGGAAGACGAGCTGCGCTCTCGCTTTGCCGCGGCACAGCTGCAGCGCGACCAGGAAGGCCTGGGTGAATGGTTGCGGGCAATCGTCAGCCAACTGGAAGAACCACTGCACGCAGCCCGGCTGCCGCTCGATCTGCGCGGCACGGCCTTCCAGCAACGTGTCTGGCAGGCGCTGCAGCAGATTCCCGCCGGGGAGACACGACGCTACGGTGAGCTTGCGGCAGCACTCGGCAGCCACGCCCGTGCGGTGGCCCGCGCCTGCGCCAGCAACCCCATCGGGTTGCTGGTGCCCTGCCACCGCGTGGTAGGCGCCCAGCACGCGCTGACCGGCTATCGATGGGGAATTGAACGCAAGGCGGCGCTGCTTGAGCGAGAAGCGCAGAGCGAGCCGGGAGCCTGAGCGGAATCCGGCGGTCAGATATGGCACTGTCGCCAACTGCCGGAAGCCGCCATGACCGAACTGAAGCGTTACCGCATCCACTACCACATCAATGGCGAGCCCGCATCAATACTGCTCAGCTCGTTCGAGTTGCCCGGGCTGGAGCAAGCCGAGCTGGAAATACTGCTGCATCACGTCCGTGAACCACGCGCAGCGATCGATGCTCCATGGGAAAATCCAATCCGCTCTAGCGAAGCAAGCCGAGTTGCGGAGCTAGGTGTCAGCGACATTCAGATCGAAGAGGAACGCGACTGAAGGACCTGTAGCATTACATCCCTTCCACCGCTGACCACGGAGTCTGCTCGTGCAGCTGATCGACACCCATACCCACCTCGACTTCGAGATGTTCGATGACGACCGCGCCGAGGTGTTCTCCCGCAGCCAGGCTGCCGGGGTGCAGCGCATCGTGGTGCTCGGTGTGCACGAGCCGAACTGGGAACGGGTCTGGCATCTGGCCTGTGTACAACCGGCCGCTTACGCCGCCCTGGGATTGCACCCAATCTTTATCGACGAGCACCGCGACGAGCACGTGGAGCAGCTGCGCGGCTGGCTGAACCGATTACGCGGTGAATCCAAGCTCTGCGCCATTGGCGAAATCGGCCTGGACTACTACATCGAAGACCCCGACATAGAGCGGCAACATCAATTGCTCGAGGCGCAGCTGACACTGGCGGCGGAGTTCGAATTGCCAGTACTGCTGCATGTGCGCCGCGCCCATGCACCGATGATCGCCATGCTCAAACGGCACAAGCTGAAGCGCACCGGCGTCGTGCACGCTTTCAGTGGCAGCTGGGAAGAGGCTCAGGAATACCTGCGTCTGGGCTTCAAGCTGGGCCTCGGTGGCGCCGGCACTTGGCCGCAGGCGCTGCGGATGCATCGGGTGTTGAAACAACTGCCGCTGGACGCCATCGTGCTGGAAACCGACTCACCGGACATCCCGCCTGCGGGCCATGCCGGTGAGCGCAACAGCCCGGAGCTGTTGCCGGAAATCTGCCGAATGCTCGCCGACTTGAAAGGCATTAGCGCCGAAGAACTGGCTGCCGCGAGCTATCGCAACAGCTGCGAGCTGTTTGGCTGGCCGCAGGCCTGAGAAACCTGCGGCAGCACTGGCTCAGACGCGAAACGCACCGATCAGTTGCTGTAGGCGCCCGACCAGCTGCGACAGTTCGCGACTCGCCTGCTCGGTGTGACCGGCACCTTCGGCAGTGCGCTGACCAGCCTCATTTATGGCAACGATGTTGCGATCGATATCGTGAGCAACGGCCGTCTGCTGCTCCGCTGCCGCCGCAATCTGCTGGTTCTGATCAACAATCTGCCCTACTGCACCGAGGATGTTTTCCAGCGCCTGCTCCACCTGCGCCGACTGCCCGACCGTGCCTTCCGCCAACGCTTGACTGGCATGCATGGCACTGACCGCTGCGCCGACTCCGTTTTGCAGGCGCGCGATCATCTGCTCGATTTCCGCGGTGGATTTCTGCGTCCGCTGCGCCAGCCCGCGTACTTCATCGGCGACAACGGCGAAACCGCGGCCCTGCTCACCGGCGCGCGCCGCCTCGATAGCGGCATTGAGTGCCAACAGGTTGGTTTGCTCGGCGATGGTCTTGATCACGTCCAGCACCTGGCTGATCGACTTGCTGTCGCCGGCCAGTTGGTTGATCACCTGCACCGACTGCTCGATCTCACCGGCCAGACGCTGAATACCGCCGACCTGGGCCACCACCAGCGCCCGACCGCTGACGGTCTCCTGATTGACACTCTGCGCGCTGCCTACCGCCGCCTCGGCACTGCTGGCGACCTCCTGGGCGGTGGCGGACATTTCGTTCATAGCCGTAGCCACCTGCTCGATCTGGCCGCGCTGCTCGGACACCGTCTGGTTGCTCTCACCGGAGACGCTTTCGACCCGCTGCGCCTGACGCTCGACCTCAGCGACCGTCTGGCCGACTCGCTCGATCAACTCGCGGATCTGCGCCACGGTGGTATTGAATACCTGACCCAACTCCCCCAGCTCGTCGCGACTTTGCACCTGATAGCGCACGGTCATGTCGCCGCCGGCGACCTTGCCCATGATCTCACCGAGGCTACGCAGCGATGCACGAGTAGAGGCATAGAACCCCGCGTACAGGTAAGCGACGAGGAACAGCACGACAGCCAGTGCCGAAAGCAGCAAAGTCATCAGCAGGCGTTTCTCCTCCAGTCGTTCGACCAGCTGCACCGCGAGGACATCGAGAATGGCGTCGTTCAACTGATAGGTCTTGGCCATCTGCGCACTGATGCGCTCGTAGAACTGCTCCCACGGGCGATCGAGCGCCTCCGCCATGATCACCTCGTCCTGCAGGATATCGCTGCTCGCCTGCAGCGACTCACGGCTGGCGGTGGCAAACGACTCAAGCCGACTACGCGCCGCTGCGCTCGCGCCGAGCGCGTCCTGCAGCTGCGCTGCGTACTGTACCTGCTGCTTTTCCAGCTCCAGCACAAGGTTGTCCAGCGTATTGCTGGCGTCGGAATTGAGGTAGCCCTGGCCAAAGGTATAGGAACCCACGGCGCGCCCCTGGCCCAGCGATGCGCTAATGGCTGGTGTGACCGTGGTCAGCAACTCGGCCAGCAAGCGCACCTCACGCGCGACGTCCTGACTGAGCCCGGATTGCCCGGCCACCAGCTTGATCATCACCTGTGTGTGGCCCAGCAGCGTTTCGGCCATGGCTGCCTTGGACTGCAGCGATTGCTCAGCCTGCGCTGCGCTCAGCCCTGCCACCAACTCATCGCGACGGGTGTTGAACTCGGCGATCTGCTCTGCCACATCACCCACCGGCACGAGCGCCTGAAGCTGGGTAAGCAGCTCGCCTTCAACCCTTTTCAGGCCGGAAGCGAGGGCTGCGACATTGCCGGCCTGACCAATGACCGACTCGATGCGCACGAGGTCCAGCCAGTCTTCCATGCTGCGCCGCACCTGCAGGGTAGAACCAAGCAGATCCAGGCTCTGCAGCTCGGTTCTTGTGCCGACGAATTCCCGGTACGAATCACGCACCAGGTAATAGTTGCTCAGCAACATGGGAACGAAAAAAAGGACGCTGACCAAGCTGAACTTCATGCCGAAGCTCAGGCGGTTCATGAACGCAATCGCGGGATACAACAGGCTATTCACACGACGTCTCCCAATTTTATTGGTATTGGCTTACACGCTATTGCAGCGCGTAGCAGGGCTCGTCAGAGGATGTCATCTGCCCGGGTTATACGGGATATCGGTTGATGCTTTTGTAACTTAAGGTAATAGCCAAATGATGGCCAGCAGGCAAGCGCCGGTCATCGAACGCGCGAGGCGTCTGGCCTGAGGGTTGCGGCGCAGCAAGGGGGGCACGACCATACAGCGACTTTATGACGAGCTATTCAGAGCTGACCGCAGCGAGCGCTATTCAAGCGAGGATCGTCCAGACCGCGATCGCGGCGTACCAGAACACCCGCGTGCGCACCAGCAACGCGGCAATCGCATCGAGCCGGGCAATGCCTGTCTCGCCCTCAATCGAAGGCGGCAGGTCGGCGGCCAGTGGGCCTGCATCAGCCAACAGCCGACGCGCAGGCACATCCCAGCTCAGCAACTCATGCAGCAGGGCTCGGTTGACGGCGACGAAGTTGCCAACCAGCGCAAAACTGCCAAGCAGCACCCGCACCGGCAACCAATCGAAGGCATGTCGCAGCTGTTCGGCTCGCTCGCGCAATGCCTCTCGCTCGGCATGTTCGGCACAGAGCGAAAGCAGACGGTAAGCCAGCGCAGCCACTGGTCCGAGCAGCAAGTACCAGAAGATCACCGCGAAAAAGCCCTCGTAACTCTTCCACAGCAGGCGCGTCTGCACTGCATGCATCAGGCTGGGCGGGTCCTGCTCCTGCAAGCCGACGTCACGCTCGGCAGCCAACGCCGCCGCTTCCTGATCGCCGCGCCGCCACGCATCACGGAACGCACCGAGTTCAGCCTTCGCATGACCGCGACCGAGGCTATAGAGTAGCACCAGCAGGTGCAGCGGCAGGCTCAGCCAGCCATAGGCCAAAGGCTCCAGCGCCGCCAGCAGCAAGCCCAACAGCACCACTGGCAGCAACACCAGCACCAGTAACGCCAACCAGGGTGCCTGCTGCATGCGCGAGCTGGCCTCGACTTGACGCAGCCGCGCCAGCCATGGGCCGTCGTGCTGCAGTCTTGGCCGCCAATCGGAGAATTTCTCCACCAGCAGCACCAGCAGAATCACCAGAAAACTCATCATCCGTTCCTTTCGTCAGCAGGTAATGGAGGCCACACGCAGCCGTTGCCAGTCGAACGCCGGGCCGGGGTCGGTCTTGCGTTCCGGCGCGATATCGCTGTGTCCGCAGACCCGCTCGGGAGTGATCGCGGGATAGGCACGCTGCAGTACCCGACAAAGATCAATCAGCGCCTGGTACTGCGCCTCGCTGAATGGTTCGTGATCAGTCCCCTCCAACTCGATACCGATGGAGAAGTCGTTGCAGCTCTCGCGCCCGTCGAAGCAGGAAATCCCGGCATGCCAGGCGCGATCCAGACAGGAGACGAACTGAGTGATCGCGCCATCACGCTCGATGAGGAAATGCGCCGATACTCGCAGCTCGGCAATCTCCTCGAAGAAAGGATGCTCGCTGCACTGCAGGCCATTCTGAAAGAACTGCTGAACCTTGCCAGTACCGAACTGCCCCGGTGGCAGGCTGATGTTGTGAATTACCAGCAGGGAGATTTCGCCTGCCGGGCGCTGATTGAAGTTCGGCGACGGGCAGTGAAGGACGCCGTGGCACCAGCCGGTGGCAGAATCCAGATTCATCGTGAGGTCCATGCTGACATCAGGCCCGCAGGCTATCGCCTGCGAGAGGCCGCCTGCAAGCAAAGCCAAGCCCTTCGGCAAACCCGGTTACAAGCCGTTGGGCGGCGCAGGCTACCCGGCAGGACCGAGGCGACGCGCTGCAGCCTTCTCCTCTCGGCGCGAGGCGAGGCGATCGGCCAGGCGTGTCGGCTCTGGCAGGCGATAGCGCGTCAGATAACGCATCACCAGTTGCGGCGCGGTGGCGATGCTCACACGGTTGCCAGGGGAAATGATCAGCGGCCGGACCTTGTCCTTGCTGCGCAGCACGCAGCCGATCACTTCGCCAGTCTTCTTGTCGCGCAGCTCTACCTGCGCACCACGCATAAGATCGAGCTCATCATGCTCGCCTGTAAGCAGCTTCTTCGCCACGCCGATGGTGGGCAAACTGGTCACCACGCCCAAGTGCGCGGCGATGCCAAGACGCCGGGGATGTGCAATACCGTGGCCATCGGAGAAGATCAGATCGGGAACCGCGGGCAGCTCGCCCAGCGCCTGCAGCACGGCCGGCAACTCGCGAAACGACAGCAAACCGGGGATATAGGGCATGTTCGTCGGGATTCGCGCCAGGCTGCTGCCGACCAGCTCCAACGTATCGGCATCCAGCAGCACCGCCGCCGCTCGCGTAATGCTGCCACCCTCCTCGAAGCCGACATCCACCCCCGCAATCAAGCGCAACGGCGGGAAGTCATCCTGCAACCGCACCTGCGTGGCCAACGTCTGCTGCATCGCTCGCGCCGCTGCCGGGCTGCCATCCCAATCACCGAAAGGGTCGGCCGGATATTGACGGATTTCGTTCATATTTCGCTCCTGTAGATCAGCGGTTCGACGCCCGAGCGCTGCTACGGTTCAGCCGCATCGACTCAGTTCAGGCTGGACAGTGTCGCGAAAAAATAGGACGCTCCAGCCGCCACGCGGCAGTTTTACCCTGTTACTCCACCACAATAATTAGAATCGCATGCCCAAGCTCGCCTCGATCCAGCACGTCAGCATACTTGCCACCGAAGGGGTTTTCGCCTCGACGCTCATGCAAGCCAAAGACTTCTTTCACATGGCCAGCCTGCGCTACGGCAAGCAGCTTGGCCTTGACCTCACGCCAGCCTTCGAAACCCGCCTGGTCAGCCCGGACGGACAAGCAGTAAAAACCTTCAGCGGCACTCCCATCGCGGTGGATGGCTCGTTGGACAGGGCCGACATGGTGATCCTCCCAGCGTATTGGGGAGATTTCGACGCGCTCTGCGCGCAGTACCCTGCAGTAGCGCCCTGGTTGTGCGAGCAGCATGCCGCCGGCAGCGTCATTTGCGGCGAAGCCACCGGGGTGTTCTGGATGGCTCAGGCTGGCCTATTGGAAGGCCGTGAGGCGACCACTCATTGGCGGTTTGCCAATGACTTCGCCGAACGTTTCCCAGGCGTGCACTTCAGCGCCGACAAACACCTCACCGATAGCGACAACCTCTACTGCGCAGGCGGCACGACGTCAGCTTGCGACCTGTACATGTATCTGGTTGAGCGCTTCTGTGGTGCACACGTCGCCCAAGGCATGGCCCGCGATGTGCTGTTCGAACTGCAACGCAGCTACAGTCCCGGACGACTGGGTTTCGGTGGACAGAAGCTGCATCTGGATACGCGAATCCTGCAGATCCAGGAGTGGCTGGAAGCGAACTTCGCCGAGAAGTTTCGCTTCGAGGACGTGGCCCGCCAGCATGGCATGAGCATTCGCAATTTCATGCGTCGCTTTCAGGCCGCTACCGGTGACAAGCCGCTGCACTATTTGCAACGGCTGCGTATAGAGACGGCGAAGAGCTTGCTCGCCACCACCGGCAAGAGCATCAAGACGATCAGTTACGAGGTGGGCTACGACGATGCCAGCTTCTTCGCCCGACTGTTCCGGCAGCACACCGAGCTGTCGCCCAATCACTACAGGCAGAAATACCGTCCTGACGCGTAAAGTGGGCGAAGCAGGAGCATTGACTGGGGCGGCGCCATAGTCGCGCACGGCTGCCGCGGCTTGGGCTTGGGAATGGACTAGGATGCAGAACCTTGGCCGCGAGGATTCCAATCCCGCGGCCAGGCACCATGTCAGGGCTTGTGCGGCCGCGAAAGATACTCGTGTGACTGCATCTCCAGCAGGCGACTCAGGGTCCGCTGGAATTCGAACTCCAGACGACCGCCGGCATACAGGTCCTTGAGCTCGACCTCGGCGGAAAGAATCAGTTTGACGTTACGGTCGTAGAACTCGTCGACCATATTGATGAAACGGCGCGCCATGTCGTCCTTGGCCACGTTCATCTGCTCGATATTGGAAACCAGCACGGCGTCGAAGATCTTGCCCAGTTCGATGTAGTCATTCTGGCTACGCGGGCCATCGCACAACGCGCGGAAATCGAACCAGGCGACATCGTTGGCAACCTTGCGCGCCATGATCTCGCGGTTCTCGATCATCAGCGCCTCGTTCTCCTGCACCTTGCAGTTTTCCGTCAGCAGGCTGCGGAAACTCTTCTCGAGGCTCAGCTCGGCCTCGGCATCCAGCGGGAAGTGATACAGCTCGGCCTGCTCCAGCGCGCGCAGGCGATAATCGATACCGCTATCGACGTTGACGATTTCGGTGTGTTTCTTCAGCAGCTCGATCGCCGGCAGGAAGCGCGCACGCTGCAGGCCATCCTTGTACAAGCCGTCCGGCACAATGTTGGAGGTTGCCACCAGGCTGACGCCGTTCTTGAACAGCTCCTCGAGCAGAGTTGCAAGGATCATCGCGTCGGTGATATCGGAAACGAAGAACTCGTCGAAGCAGATCACCCGGGCCTCGTCGGCGAAACGCTTGCCGATGATGGTCAGTGGGTTCTTCTCCCCCTTGAGGGTCCTCATCTCTTCATGGACGCGCTTCATGAAACGATGGAAGTGCGTGCGCGTCTTCCGCTCGAACGGCAGCGCATCGAAGAAGGTGTCGACCAGGTAGGTTTTGCCACGGCCGACGCCACCCCAGAAATAGACGCCCTTGATCGGTTCCGGCTGTTTCTTGCCGAACAGCTTGCCGAACAGGCCGCTCTTGCTGCGATCGTCGGCCACCAGATCGTCGTACAGACGCTGCAGGTGACGCACCGCGTTTTCCTGGGCGGCATCGTGGAAAAAGTCAGGACGTTTCAGGTCGGCCTGATAGCGCTCAAGAGGAGTCATGGCGGAGTCTGGGTAGTGAAACGGGGCCGACACTTTAGCCGCGCCCTCGGTGGTTGGCAATTTACTCAGGTCGTTCAAGCGTCAGCCCTCCTGGCTCACCCGTTCATGGAGATAGCCGCGAGGCAGCGGAACGCAGCCTCGCGGTGCGTTTCGCCCAGGCAGCAGCGCATTACTCGACGAGCGTGGCCAGCGCCTCGCGCACCCGCAGCATGGCGGCGTCGAGCGCTTCGGCGTTCTCAAAGCGGGGGCTATCGGCGATGCATTCGTCGTTCAGCCACAGGGTAAATTGATCGCCTTCGTCCTCGCGAAGTTCCAGAGCATCCGGGCCACCTGCAATCAAACGCTGAGTCAGACTGCCAATCGCCTTCGGATTGCTCAACGGACGGGACAGCAGCAGCTCCTCGCCGTCGGGCGCGAAGAAACGAAAGCGGAACGCGCCGTCGGCCTCGCGGAAGCTGGCGAACCGCGCCACCTTGCTGGACTTCTTCTTGGCTGGCGCTGCACTTTTAACTTCGCTACGGAAGTTGCGCAGGCCCACAGCCTCACGCAGCTCGCCGAGAAATGGCGTGGCGATCCCGCGTGCCTTGGCGGCACCAGCCTGAAGAATGTCCTCCAGCTCGGCAGGCTTGGCGATCAGCTGGTGATACAGCTCCCGGGCCGCGCCCAACTCGTTGTCGAGCAGCTCGAATAGACGCTGCTTGGCATCGCCCCAGGCCAGCCCGTCGATCAGCTCCTGGCGGAATTCGGCCTGCTGCTGCGCCGTGGAGAAGGCCTGGTACAGCGTGAACAGGTGCGAGTTATCGGGGTCCTTCGGCTCGCCTGGCAGCCGGGAGTCGGTGACGATGCGCGCGATTGCGCCCTTGAGCTCCTTGGCACTGCCGAACAGCGGGATGGTGTTGTCATAGCTCTTGGACATCTTGCGCCCGTCCAGACCGGGCAGCGTGGCCACGCCCTCTTCGATCACCGCTTCGGGCAGGGTAAAGAACTCGCGGCCGTTACCGAACAGATGATTGAAGCGCTGGGCGATGTCGCGAGCCATTTCCACGTGCTGGATCTGGTCGCGACCGACCGGCACCTTGTGCGCGTTGAACATGAGGATGTCCGCCGCCATCAGCACCGGGTAACTGTAGAGCCCCATGGTTACGCCAGCATCCGGGTCTTCGCCACTCTCGACGTTCTTGTCCACCGAAGCCTTATAGGCATGGGCGCGATTGAGCAGCCCTTTGGCAGTGACGCAAGTGAGCAGCCAGGTCAACTCGGGGATTTCCGGCACATCGGACTGACGATAGAAGGTCACACGTTCGGCATCGAGTCCACATGCCAGCCAGGTCGCAGCAATTTCCAGACGCGAGCGTTGGATGCGCTGTGGGTCGTCGCACTTGATCAGCGCGTGGTAGTCAGCCAGGAAATAAAAGGAGTCGGCCGCCGCATCACGGCTGGCCAGGATTGCCGGACGAATCGCACCGGCATAGTTGCCCAAGTGCGGCGTGCCGGTAGTCGTGATGCCGGTAAGGATTCGGGTAGTCATTCAGCTGTATCTCGATCGTTAGGCACTGAAGAACGAAAGCAGCGGCTAGAGGCGCGGCGCGACCAGCTCTTTCAATTCAACCAGCTTGCCGTGAAAAAAGTGGCCGCATTCTGCCACTTTCAGCAGTTCGTGGGGGTGCTGCAGAGCGGCGGAGAAGGCATACACCGACTCGGCATCGATCACCTCATCCTGCCCTGGCTGGATGATGGTGAGTTGGCAGTCGTCAGCCAGCGACAGGCTGTTCAGCCGTGATACAGCTGGTGCCACCATCAGCAGGCGCTGCACTTTCTGCCCTTCTGACTCCAGCCGTGATGCCAGACTGCCGGCGACGAAACCACCGAATGAGAAGCCCAGCAGCGTCAACGGAAGGTCAGGGTATTGCTGCCGAAGCCAGCTCAGCGCAGCCTGGGCGTCATCCACCTCGCCCTCGACCATATCGTGCGCGCCGGCACTAGCGCCGACACCGCGATAATTGAAGCGCAACGTGCAATAGCCGGCGTCACGCGCAGTGCGTTGCAGAGTCGAGACCACTTTGTTCAGCATGGTGCCGCCCTTGACCGGGTTCGGATGGCAGATCAGTGCCAGCCCGGTGGGCTGCGGTTGATCGAAGTACAGCGCTTCAAGCGGCCCGCAGGGGCCGTCGAGAGAGAGAGGGGTTTCACGTTTCAACAAAGCAGGAACTCCGTGACCTTGGGACGAGTCGACTCGTCTTGCTAACTAGCTGCCAATAACCGCCGCCTCGCGTCGCGGTATACAGAGCAGGTACGAGACGTTAACGTAAGCACAGCCGTTTATATAGAGGAAGGACTCGTGGAACAGACCCTCGCGACCTGGTTGCTCCCGATCGTCGGCCTGATCGCCGGCATCGCCATCGGTTATCTGGTGGCACGCAGCAGCGCACCAAACCGCACACAGCGTCAGGTCGATGACCTGCAAGAGCGTTTCGACACCTATCAGAGTGAAGTGGTTACCCACTTCAACACCACTGCCAGCCTGCTGCGCAAACTGACCAACAACTATCAGGATATCCAGGATCACCTGGCCGATGGCGCCAGTCGCCTTGCGCTTGACGAGCAGACCCGCGAACGCCTGATGGCGGCGCTGCACAGTGAAGAGAGCAATGGCCCCCGCGAGCGCCTCTCGTCGCCGGCCTTCACCGAGCCACCGAAGGACTATGCGCCCAAGGGTGACGACACCCCCGGTACGCTGCACGAGAACTTCGGTTTGAAGAACCGCCACTGACCGAGCTGCCTGGCGCTACCGCTGCGCCAGGCCAACCTCTCCCCGCCTTACTGACGCAAGCGCATCGACAGATCCACGGCATGCACGTGCTTGGTCAGCGCGCCGATGGAAATGTAATCCACCCCTGTTTCAGCCACGCTGCGTAGCGTCTCATCGCTGATACCGCCTGACGCCTCCAGCTTGGCCCTGCCCGCGTTAATGGCAACCGCGGTACGCATGTCATCCAGGCTGAGTTCGTCCAGCATGACGATATCGGCACCCGCCGCCAGTGCCTGTTCGAGTTCGCCAAGGCTCTCCACCTCGATTTCGACCGGCTTGCCGGGCGCGATGCGGTGCGCCGCAGCGATCGCCTCGGCGATACCGCCGCAAGCGGCAATGTGGTTTTCCTTGATCAGGAAGGCGTCGTAGAGACCGATTCGGTGATTGTGGCAACCGCCGCAAGTGACAGCATACTTCTGCGCCAGCCGCAGCCCCGGGATCGTCTTGCGCGTATCGAGCAAACGCACGCCGGTCCCCTCCACCATATCGGCATAGTGGCGACAGCGGGTCGCCACACCCGAGAGCATCTGCATGAAGTTGAGCGCGCTACGCTCCCCGGTGAGCAACGCGCGCGCGGGGCCTTCGAGGTGGAACAGCACGCGGTCGGCTTCGACCTTGTCGCCATCGGCAACCTGCCAGTGGACGGCCACGCGCGGGTCAACCTGACGAAAGACGGCGTCGACCCACGCCACACCGCTGATAACCGCAGCCTCTCGAGTGATGACCGCAGCATGAGCCAACCGCTCCGCTGGAATTAGTTGGGCCGTGATGTCACCACTACCGACATCTTCGGTGAGCGCTCGGCGTACATTGGCATCGATTTCCGCAGCTAGATCGGCAAGGGTTAGATTCGGCATGGCTGACTCCTCAAGATTGCGCGGAGTATAAAGGCTCAACTCGCTGGCGACAGCGACAACCTGATGACCTCAGACAGGCAGGTCAGCGGGCTTTTTTTACCTCTTGGCGGAAAAGCTGCGAGTATCTGTGAGCCAAGTCATGTCCAATAAAAAACTGATCTTGGCATGCCAAAGTGATGCTTATAATGCCCTTCAAGAATATTGACGCCACCCAGCTGACGATGCCCGCTGACGAGGTGTCGTTGTAAAATCGAAACGCTCGGCTATGCTGCGCCAGAATCCGGTTCGACAGAAGAAACCCGCACACGATTGCGGGCTCGCCCGGTACCTTCCGCCTAGCCTTGCAAATTTGGTTACCTTTTTATAAGACGCTGTCTAAATCTGGCGTTGTGACCGCCCTAAGCAAGGCGACCGCAGGAGAGTCTCGATGCGAACCGATGCGAAAGTGGTGCAGCTGAACAAGGCCGCCCCTGAGCACAAGCCTTCTTCACCGGCAGGCCGACTGCCCGTGGCGCTCATTAGCGTGCGCGACAAGGCTGCACAGCAGCTGCGCCAGGCTCTGCAGTCGCTGTTCGACAATGCCGACGACTCGCTCTTCGAGATTGCCGACCGCGCAACAAGCAATGTCGAGCAGAATGCATTCTTCGAAGCCATGCGCGACCTTCGCATGAAGCGGCGCAACATCGAGCGGGGCTTTCTGCAGCAGCTGTTCGAGGCGTTTGCCAAGCTCAATCAGTACGAGATCGGCAAGCCACCTGCCATGGATGAGGTTTCGTTCGATAGCCTCTCCCTGGTGCAGAACGACGATCTGGAAGCCTCCGTTGCGGTCGACACAATGGTCGCCAAGGTCATGACTCGCGCTGCCCAGCCGCTGGGGCACCTGACCACGCGCATGAACGCGCTGATCAGCAAGAAGCTTGACGACAAGAGCAACCCGCTCGGCCCACATGCACTCTGCGACTATTTCATCGAGGCGAGCAGCAGCCTCGGCGTGGAGATCAAGGTCAAGCTGATCATCTTCAAGCTCTTCGAGAAATATGTACTCGGCGACCTCGACCAGCTATATGCCGAAGCCAATCAAACACTAGTGGCAGCCGGCATTCTGCCGGAACTCCAATCAGCTCCGCCGCGTCGCCAGCAGCGCCCAGGCGCACCATCGGGAAGCCAGGCGCCGTCGGCACCGCTTGGCCACGCCATTCACGCGGACGAGGGGCTGCAGGAAGCTGCATTCAGTGCGTTGCACAGCCTACTTTCTGAACTCCGCGGCAGCAGTGCGCTACCGGCTCGCAACATCCCCAACGATGCCATACCGATCTCCAGCGGTGACCTGCTCCGCCTGCTGTCGCACATGCAGACGCGCGCACCGCAAACCGTCGATGATTTCGATCTTCAGCAGCAACTCGACAGCCTGCTGAACAGGGTCAGCGCCAAGAGTGGTAAATCGCGGGTAGTCGGTGAGATCGATGACGACGTGATCAACCTGGTCTCCATGCTGTTCGAATTCATCCTGGATGATCGGAACCTACCGGATTCGCTGAAAGCGCTGATCGGCCGCCTGCAGATTCCACTGCTCAAAGTGGCGGTGTTGGACAAGACATTCTTCAGCCGCGGTAGCCATCCGGCACGACGTCTGCTCAACGAAATCGCGTCAGCGTCAATGGGCTGGGGCGATCAGGACGAGGCGCATCGCGACAGCCTTTACCAGAAAATCGAGCAGATCGTGGCACGCCTGCTCAACGATTTCGTCGACGACCCCGCCATCTTTTCGGAGCTGTTGGCAGATTTTCTCGCCTTCATTGGCGACGAGCGGCGCCGCAGCGAGCTACTCGAACAGCGCACCCGAGATGCCGAAGAGGGCCGTGCCAAGGCGGAAATTGCTCGCCAGGAAGTGGAATTCGCACTGAACCAGCGCCTGCTAGGCAAGACGCTGCCGGAAGTCGTGGTTCGCTTGCTGCAGGAGGCTTGGAGCAAGGTTCTGCTGCTTACCTGTCTGAAACATGGCACCCAATCCGAAGAGTGGCAGGCAGCTCTCGACACCATGGATGACCTGGTGTGGAGCGTTACCCCACATGAAGATGACGAGTCACGGGCACGCCTGCTGGAGTTGGTGCCAAGCCTGCTCAAAGCATTGCGTGATGGACTGGTCAGCGCTGCTTTCGACCCCTTCTCGACGGGCGACTTTTTCACCCAGCTCGAAGCACTTCACGTTCAGACCCTTCAGCGTATTCAGCAACCGCAGAGCGACCCGAACGGCGACGATCCTGCAACGCAAGCCGTAACGACCAGCTCAGCACCCGCCATGGTCGAAGTGGTCGATGAGATTGTGCTGCTAGCGCCTGGAGAGAGCCGCGAACAGGAGCCGGAGATCAGCCTGCCGGATAACGACCAGGCGTTGATCCAGGTCGATAACCTGCGCGTGGGCAGCTGGGTAGAGTTCCAGGAAGATGAGGAACACAAGCTGCGCTGCAAGTTGGCTGCCGTGATCAAACCAACCGGCAAGTATATTTTCGTCAACCGCACCGGCATGAAAGTCTTGGAAAAGACCCGCATGGGCCTGGCAACGGAGTTTCAGCGCGGCGCGATTCGACTGCTCAACGACACCCTTCTGTTCGATCGCGCGCTTGAGTCGGTAATCGGCAACCTGCGCAAACTGAAGAACACCTGACCCGCACGGAGAGCATGCCGTCTGGCATGCTCAGCCCTCGCGCGGCGAAACGCCGCACTTCACGCTTGGCTTTTGACCCGGCGCAGCTAGAATGCCTGCATCCCATTCGAGGTGCCTATGCCAAGCCGCCTGAAGCCCGAAGACCAGCAGCGCGTTGACGAATACCTCCGCGCGCCCCAGCACCAAGTCGAACGCCAGCCTTTTCGGCCCTGGCTCTTGCTGCTTCTGGTGGTGGTCGTAGTGATCGGGCTCGGCCTGCTGAGCCGCCTCTTGAGCCGCCTTGTGCTTTGAGCCCCGCTCGCCTGGCCGCCCCGCCGATTTCCTTGCAGCTATGAGTCAATCCCATGTCACATCGAGTCGTAATCGTCGGCGGCGGCGCCGGCGGCCTGGAGCTTGCTACCCGCCTGGGTAGGACCCTGGGCAAACGCGGCAAAGCGCGAATCACCCTGGTCGACGCCAACCTCACACATATCTGGAAGCCGCTGCTGCACGAAGTCGCCGCGGGCTCGCTGAATTCGTCTGCAGACGAACTCAACTACGTCGCCCAGGCCAAATGGAACCATTTCGAGTTTCAGATGGGCCGTATGGCGGGCCTGGATCGAGCCAGCAAGTGCATTCGACTTGAGGCCACTCGCGACGAGTTCGGCGTAGAACTCGTGCCTTCGCGCGCGCTGAACTACGACACTCTGGTAATTGCGGTCGGCAGTACGACAAACGACTTCGGCACGCCCGGCGCTGCCGAGCATTGTATTTTCCTCGACACCCGTGAGCAGGCCGAGCGCTTTCACCGGCAGCTACTGAGCCATTACATGAAGGCGCATGCAGGTGAGGGTGCCTCAAGCGAGATCAGCATGGCCATCGTCGGCGCCGGCGCCACTGGCGTGGAGCTCGCCGCAGAGCTGCTACACGCCGCCAAGGAGCTTGCCGCTTACGGACTGGATGGCATCAAGCCAGAAGACGTCAAGATCACCCTGATCGAAGCCGGCCCAAAAGTGCTGCCGGCCTTGCCCGAGCGCATCAGCCAGCCCGTGCACCAAACCCTGCTCGAGCTGGGCGTCAAGGTTCTCACCGGCTCAGCAGTCAGCGAAGTCACTGCCGAAGGTCTGCATACGAAACAGGGCGAGTTCGTCCCGGCCAGCCTCAAGGTCTGGGCCGCCGGGATCAAAGCGCCAGGCTTCCTTCACGAGCTTGATGGACTGGAAACCACACGCATCAACCAGCTAGTCGTGGAACCCACCCTGCAGAGCACCCGTGATGAGAACATCTTCGCGTTTGGCGATTGCGCCGCCTGCCCCCAGCCGGATAGCGACCGCAACGTCCCGCCCCGCGCTCAGGCGGCCCACCAGCAGGCCTCGATGCTGGCCCGCTCAATTCGTAACCGCCTGGAAGGCAAGCCACTGCCAACCTATCGCTACAAGGACTATGGCTCGCTGATCTCACTGTCGAGCTTCTCAGCCGTAGGCAACTTGATGGGCAACCTGACCGGCAACGTCATGCTCGAAGGCTGGCTGGCAAGGATGTTCTATATCTCGCTGTATCGCATGCACCAGATTGCGCTCTACGGCATCCCACGCACCCTGCTGATGATGCTGGGCGACAAGCTCAGCCGCAGCACCGAGCCACGCCTGAAGCTCCACTGATGGAGAGAAGGCGCACCTTTGCGGGTGCGCCTTCAACACCGGACCACATAGCCGCAGCCCCCAAAAAAAAAGCTGGATACCCGTGAGGGCATCCAGCTTTTTATGCTTCCTGAGAAGCTCCTATGGTGGGTCGTGTAGGATTCGAACCTACGACCAATTGGTTAAAAGCCAACTGCTCTACCAACTGAGCTAACGACCCAAAAATGGTCGGGGTAGGGGGATTCGAACTCCCGACATCCTGCTCCCAAAGCAGGCGCGCTACCGGACTGCGCTATACCCCGATTGGAATTTGGCTCCGCGACCAGGACTCGAACCTGGGACCCAATGATTAACAGTCATTTGCTCTACCGACTGAGCTATCGCGGAACAACTACAATTCCAGCTCCTTGGCGTTACGTTACCACCTCAGAGGCGCGCCATTTTACGGTTCCCGGCTCTGCTGTCAACCCTAAAAATGCGATTCATGACAACAGTTTGCGTTCACCCGGCGATGCGCCCAAAAACTGCGCTCCATCACGCATCATCCGCAAGGCGGTTACCGCCTTGCGGATAGGTGGATCGCTCAGTCGAAGACGATCTGGTCGCCTTCGACTCGTCCCTTGACGCTACTGCCCGGCGCGAACTGCCCCGAGAGTATTTGCTGCGCCAGTGGGTTCTCGATCCAGCGCTGGATAGCCCGCTTAAGCGGCCGCGCACCATACACCGGGTCGTAGCCAACGGCGATCAGCTTGTCCATCGCCTCCTGGCTGAGCTCCAGACTCAGCTCGCGCTCGGTCAGCCGCTTGCGCAGACGCCCCAACTGTATCTCGGCAATGCCGGCGATCTGCTCGCGAGCCAGCGGATCGAACACCACCACCTCGTCGATGCGATTGATGAACTCTGGCCGGAAGTGGTGCGATACCGCATCCATCACCGCCGCGCGCTGGGCGTCTGGGTCACCGACCAGCTCCTGGATCTGGGTCGACCCAAGATTGGAAGTCATCACGATCACGGTGTTCTTGAAATCCACCGTGCGCCCATGACTGTCGGTCAGGCGGCCGTCCTCCAACACCTGCAGCAGCACGTTGAAGACGTCCGGATGGGCTTTTTCCACCTCATCCATCAGCACCACCGAATAGGGCTTGCGGCGTACCGCCTCGGTCAGGTAACCACCCTCTTCATAGCCAACGTAGCCTGGCGGCGCACCAATTAGGCGAGCCACCGAGTGCTTCTCCATGAACTCGGACATGTCGATGCGAATCATCGCCTCTTCGGTATCGAAGAGGAATTCGGCGAGCGCCTTGCACAGCTCAGTTTTGCCCACCCCGGTCGGGCCGAGAAAAAGGAATGAGCCACTGGGGCGATTCGGATCGGAGAGACCGGCACGCGAGCGGCGCACGGCATTGGCCACCGCCACCACCGCCTCGTGCTGGCCGATGACGCGCGTATGCAGCATGTCTTCCATGCGCAACAGCTTGTCACGCTCGCCTTCGAGCATCTTAGAAACCGGGATGCCGGTCCACTTGGAGACCACCTCAGCGATTTCTTCGTCGGTTACCTTGTTGCGCAGAAGCTGATTCTCTTTCTTGCCATGCTGGTCGACCATCTCCAGGCTGCGCTCGAGATCAGGAATGATGCCGTATTGCAGCTCGGCCATGCGCGCCAGATCGCCTTTTCGCCGAGCTGTCTCGAGCTCGGCCTTGGCCTGCTCGATCTTCTGCTGGATCTGCGCGGAGCCCTGCACCTCTGCCTTCTCCGACTTCCAGATTTCCTCCAGGTCGGCATACTCCCTTTCCAGCTTGGCGATGTCACTTTCCAATTTGGCCAAGCGCTTCTTGGTAGCCTCGTCGTCCTCTTTCTTCAGCGCTTCACGCTCGATCTTCAATTGAATCAAACGACGATCCAGACGATCCAGCTCTTCCGGCTTGGAGTCGATTTCCATGCGGATCCGGCTACCCGCCTCATCAATCAGGTCGATGGCCTTGTCCGGCAGCTGCCGGTCAGTGATATAGCGGTGGCTGAGCTTGGCCGCCGCGATGATCGCCCCATCGGTGATGGTCACCCCATGGTGCACCTCGTAACGCTCTTTCAGGCCGCGGAGGATGGCAATGGTGTCCTCCTCGCTCGGCTCGTCCACTTGGATCTTCTGGAAGCGGCGCTCCAGCGCGGCATCTTTCTCGATGTACTGGCGATACTCATCCAGCGTGGTAGCGCCCACGCAGTGCAGCTCACCGCGAGCCAGTGCCGGCTTGAGCATGTTGCCGGCATCCATGGCGCCTTCGGCCTTGCCTGCGCCGACCATGGTATGCAGTTCGTCGATGAACAGGATTACGCGCCCTTCCTGCTTGGACAGCTCGTTCAGCACGGCCTTCAAACGCTCTTCGAACTCGCCGCGGAACTTGGCACCAGCAATCAGCGAGCCCATGTCCAGGGCAAGCAGACGCTTGTCCTTGAGCCCATCGGGCACCTCACCATTGACGATGCGCTGGGCCAGTCCCTCGACGATGGCCGTCTTGCCGACACCCGGCTCACCGATCAGTACCGGATTGTTCTTGGTACGCCGCTGCAGAACCTGGATGGTGCGACGGATCTCGTCGTCGCGCCCGATCACCGGATCGAGCTTGCCATCCTCGGCACGCTTGGTCATGTCCACGGTGTACTTGTCGAGCGCCTGCCGCGACTCCTCTGCATTGGGGTCGTTGACCGCATCGCCGCCGCGTAGATTGCTGATGGCGTTTTCCAACGCCTTCTTGCTGACACCCTGCGCCAGCAGCAGCTTGCCTAGCCGCGTATTGCTGTCCAGCGCAGCTAGCAGCACCAGCTCGCTGGAGATGTACTGGTCACCTTTCTGCTGGGCAAGGCGATCTGCCTGGTTGAGCAGACGCGCCAGATCCTGGGACAGGTTCATGTCGCCGGTGGGATTCTGCAGCTTGGGCAACTGGTCCAGCTCTTTGGCCAGCGCCTGCCGCAGGGCGTTGATGTCGAAGCCAACCTGCATAAGCAGCGGCTTGATCGAGCCACCCTGCTGCTCTAGCAATGCCTGCATGAGGTGCAGCGGCTCAATGGAAGGGTGATCCAGGCCAACGGCAATGGACTGGGCATCGGAAAGCGCAAGCTGGAGCTTGCTGGTCAATCGATCGATACGCATGGATGTCTATCCTCAAGTAATGCAGGCCGGCGCCCTGAATCGCGCCATATACGAAACCTGCGAGATGCAGCATAGATGAGGATGATTGTTGGAGATTCAAGGCACATGACATTGACGCAGGTCATGCCAGAGCAGAGCTTAAGATTCAGGCGAGTAAGCGGCCGCTAGCGCTCTAGCCAGATCAGACTGGCGAAGCGGCCCGTACGCGAGGCGCGCCGATAGGAGTAAAAGCGCGGATCGCTCAGAGTACACAGACCACCACCGTAAACCGCGTTGACGCCGACAGCGGCTAGACGAATGCGCGCCAACTGATAAAGATCAGCCATGCTGCGGCCAGCATTAACGCTTACAACAAAGGCTTCTGCAGCCTCCGGATGCTGGGCCAAAAAGGCCTCTCGCACCTCCGGGCCGACTTCGAATGCGGCAGGCCCAATCGCCGGCCCTAGCCAGACCAGCAGCTCTTCGGCAGGCACTGCCAGCGCCTTGAGCGTCGCCTCGAGCACTCCCCCAGCCAGCCCACGCCAACCGGCATGCGCCGCAGCCACGCGGGTCGCGTCTCGATCACAGAACAGTACCGGCAGGCAGTCGGCAGTCAGCACCGCGCAGGCCTGGCCCGGCGCTTTACTCCAGCTTGCATCGGCAGTCGCACAGACGCCGGGAACGGCCTGGACTGCAACGCTTGAATGCACCTGCTCCAGCCAGACAGGCTGACAGCCGAGAGTTTGTTGCAAATGCTGGCGATTCCAGGCCACCGCCGCCGGATCATCACCGACGTGATCACCCAGATTGAAACTGTCGAACGGAGCGCGACTGACGCCTCCCTGCCGAGTGGTCACACAGGCGCGGACGCCGGGCGGAGCAGGCCACTCTGGCACGAGCCAGTCATCGCCCCACGCACTCACCCGACGAAGGCCTCGCGGTCCTGTTGCAGCAGCGTCAGCAGCCAGACGAAGTCATCCGGTAACGGCGACTCCCACTTCAAGCGCTCACCGGTGATCGGATGATCCAGCTCGAGGAAGCGCGCGTGCAGCGCCTGACGCGGAAACTCACGCAGCGTTTGCACCATCGTCGGATTAGCCGCCGGCGGAATGCGGAAGCGCCCGCTGTACAGCGGATCGCCCACCAGTGGATAACCGAGATGGGTCATGTGCACGCGGATCTGGTGGGTGCGCCCGGTTTCCAGCTTAACGCGAACATAGGTATGCGAGCGGAAGCGCTCGAGCACACGATAGTGACTGACGGCAGGCTTGCCGCCCTCCACCACCGCCATACGCTGGCGCTGCTGGCCGTGACGGCCGATAGGTGCGTCGACCGTACCACCGGTGATGATCACGCCGATGACGATGGCCTCGTAGATACGACTGACGCTGCGCGCCTGCAGCTGTTCGACCAGTCGAGTCTGCGCCTGCAATGTCTTGGCCACGACCATCAAGCCGGTGGTGTCCTTGTCCAGACGATGAACGATGCCTGCGCGAGGGACGTTGATCAGATCCGGGACGTGATGCAGCAGTGCGTTGAGCAGCGTGCCATCGGCGTGGCCCGCCGCAGGGTGCACGACAAGGCCGGCAGGTTTGTCGATCACCAGAATCTGATCGTCTTCGTAGACGATCTCGAGTGGAATATCCTGCGCCACCCACTCACCCTGCGCCTGCTGCTCGGCGCTCAGCTCGAGTATCGCGCCGGCATGCACGGTATCGCGGGGGCGTATTACCGTGCCGTCCACGGTCAGCAGACCTTCTTTGATCCAAGCGGCGAGACGCGAGCGCGAATGTTCGGAAAAGAGCTGCGCCGCGACCTGATCGAGACGTTGCCCGCCAAGGTCAAACGGCACCTCGGCACGGAGTTGGATGGCCTGTTTGGAAGTCGTGGACATACGGCGAGATAGGTTCGTCTGAGTGAGGCAGGCGGTATCCACTGGTAATGGAAGAGCCCGGGGACCGCAGATGGCGGAGCGGCCTTTGGTTTCGGCTACACGCTTGTGTTTAAATACGGCGTCTTTGTCCCGGCGCACCGGGGCGCTCATCATAACAGGACGGCTCCGCGCGAGACAGCCAGCCGTCACAGGGACGCAAGCCGCCATGCAAGTGAAACACCTGCTGCTGATCGCCATTCTCGCCCTAACCGCCGCCTGTTCATCCAATGACACCGTCGACGAGAACCTGGGTGAGGTCGAGCTGTACCAGCAAGCACAGGCCGACCTGGACAACAAGAGCTACACCAACGCCATCAGCAAACTCAAGGCGCTGGAGTCACGCTACCCATTCGGCCGCTTCGCCGAGCAGGCGCAGCTGGAACTGATCTACGCCTATTACCGCAACGTCGAGCCCGAAGCTGCACGCTCGGCGGCAGAGCGATTCATTCGCCTGCACCCGCAACACCCTAACGTCGACTACGCCTACTACCTCAAGGGGCTGGCCTCATTCGATCAAGATCGCGGCCTGCTCGCGCGCTTCCTGCCGCTGGATATGACCAAACGCGATCCGGGCGCGGCCCGCGACTCCTTCAACGAGTTCGCCCAGCTCACCAGCCGCTACCCCAACAGCCGTTACTCGCCGGATGCCAAGGCGCGCATGATCTACCTGCGCAACCTGCTGGCGGCCAACGAGATCCATGTCGCGCACTACTACCTCAAGCGTCAGGCGTATGTCGCGGCGGCCAACCGCGGCCGTTACGTGGTAGAGAACTTCCAGGGCACACCAGCCGTCGGCGACGGCCTTGCCGTGATGACCGAAGCCTACCAGCGCCTGGGCCTCGACGATCTCGCCGACACTAGCCTGCAGACCTTGCAGCTCAATTACCCGGATCATGCAACGCTGGAAGGTGGCAAGTTCACACCCGTCGAGCGCGAGGATGACAACCGCAGCTGGCTGAGCAAGGCCACCCTTGGCTTCATCGAAGGCGAGGCACCGCGTCCGGATACCTCTCGCGCCAACCGAGACGTGCTGCGTCAGTACGAAAATGCCTCGCGCGATCTACCCGAAGAGCTTCGCCCAGTGCTCAAGGAGCTAGAACAGCAGGAGCAGAAGCGCTCCTGGTGGAGCCGCTTGACCTTCGGCCTGTTCGACTGAATACGCTGACCTGGCGCCAGAGCGACGCAGGCAGGATGCGTCGCTTGGGGCGCGGCGGGCAAGGACAGGCCCCGGCTCGAGCGATCGCAGGTCGCCACGCTTAATCGGGAAGGAATCGATATGGGTCTGTTTCGACTGTTGTTCTGGATTGCCTTGATAGGTGCCGCCTTCTGGCTCTGGCGCCGTTTCTCGCAAAAGAAAACCGCCCCCAAGCCCCAGCAGACCACATTATCGATGGTCCGCTGCGCCCAGTGCGGCGTGCATGTACCGCAGGACCAGGCCCTGCAGTCGCAGGACCGCTGGTACTGCAGCCAGGCTCATCTGGAGCAGGACAGCAGCACTGGTGGGCGCTGAAAACCTCACCTTCTTCGGCGATCAGGGGCGGCGAATCCTTCGCCTGTATCACCTCTACCGCCTGACCATCGGCCTGGCGCTGGTGTTGCTGATCAGCAGTAACCTGCACAGCGATCTGCTGCAGATGAGCAATCCGCAGCTTTTTCAGTACGGTGCCTGGCTCTATTTGATCCTCAACATCCTTGTCGCCGTGCTCATTCAGAGTCCGGAGCGCGACTTGCCCGTGCTCGGCCTGGCGCTGATGGACGTGATCCTGCTGTCAGGGCTGTTCTATTTCGCCGGCGGCACACCTAGCGGCATCGGCAACCTGCTGATCGTCGCCGTTGCCATCGCCAACATTCTGCTTCGCGGCAAGGTGGGCTTCTTCATCGCCGCGGTGGCGGCGACAGGCCTGATCTACCTGACCTTCTATCTCAGCATCAACCGCCCCGAGGCCAGCACTCAGTATGTTCAAGCAGGCGCCCTTGGCACCCTCTGTTTTGCTGCTGCCTTCCTCGTACAAGGTCTGACCCGCCGCCTGCAGGCCAGCGAAACCCTGGCACGTCAGCGGGCGGAAGAGGTAGCCAACCTCGAGGCGCTCAATGCGCTGATTCTCCAGCGCATGCGTACCGGCATCATCGTGCTCGACCCACAGGAGCGCGTGCTGCTGGCCAACCAGGGGGCATTGCAGTTGCTCGGGCAGGACTCGCTGGCTGGCGAACGCATCGCTCCGCGCTGCCCCGAACTACTCAGGGCGCTGCAGCAGTGGCGCAGCAATCCTTCCCTGCGCCCACAGAATCTCAAAGCGACGCCCGACGGGCCAACGCTACAACCGAGTTTTGCTGCGCTGCAGCACGGCAACAAACTCGACACCCTAGTCTTTCTCGAGGATATCTCGCAGATCGCGCAGAAGGCGCAGCAACTCAAGCTCGCCTCCCTCGGCCGACTCACCGCGAGCATCGCACACGAGATCCGCAACCCGCTTGGCGCGATCAGCCATGCCGCGCAACTGCTTCAGGAGTCCGAAGAGCTCGAGGGCCCAGACCGCCGCCTGGCGCAGATCATTCAGGATCATTCGCGACGGATGAACCTGGTCATCGAGAATGTCCTGCAGCTCTCACGGCGCCGTCAGGCCGAGCCACAACTGCTCGATCTCAAATACTGGCTGCACCGCTTCGCAAGCGAGTTTCGCCAGGGGCTCAACCCGCAACAGACACTGCACCTTGAAGTCGTAGGCAGCTCGCTGCAGACGCGCATGGACCCCAATCAGCTGACTCAGGTGCTCACCAACCTGGTTCAGAATGGTCTTCGCTACAGCGGCCAGCAGCATGACCGTGCTCAGGTATGGCTACGCCTGTTCCGAGAGGAGGCCAGCGATCTGCCGGTCGTGGAGGTGCTCGACGACGGCCCGGGCATCGCTGCCGAACAGCTGCACAACGTGTTCGAACCGTTCTTCACCACTGAGAGCAAAGGCACCGGGCTCGGGCTGTATATCTCGCGCGAACTGTGTGAAAGCAATCAGGCGCGCCTGGATTACCGCGAACGCGCTGACGGCGGCAGCTGTTTCCGTATCGTCTTCGCTCATCCGCGCAAGCTGAATTAACGCTCGCGGCACGGTTGGCGGCAACGCATCACACATCGACCAAAGCGACAGCCACGGTGACCCCTGGCGGAGTTAACATGGTCGCCGGCCGCCTTAGCGGCGACTACCGCTTTACGAATCAAGAGCAGGACCATGACCGCGCGCCAGAAAGCACTGATCATTGATGACGAGCCGGATATCCGCGAGCTGCTGGAAATCACCCTCGGCCGCATGAAGCTCGATACCCGCAGCGCCCGCAACCTCAAGGAAGCTCGCGAACTGCTGGCGCGCGAGCACTACGACCTGTGCCTGACCGATATGCGCTTACCCGATGGTAGCGGCCTGGAGCTGGTTCAGTACATTCAGCAACAGCATCCGCAGCTGCCAGTGGCGATGATCACCGCGTACGGTAGCCTGGACACTGCCATCGGCGCACTCAAGGCCGGGGCGTTCGACTTCCTCACCAAACCCGTTGATCTCAATCGGCTGCGTGAGCTGGTCAACACCGCCTTGCGCTTGCGTGCGCCGGCTGCGGAAATGCCGGTGGACAGCCGCCTGCTGGGCAGCTCGCCTCCCATGAAAGTGCTACGCAAGCAGATCGGAAAGCTTGCCCGTAGCCAGGCACCGGTCTATATCAGCGGTGAGTCCGGTAGCGGGAAGGAACTTGTGTCCCGGCTGATCCATGAACAAGGCCCGCGCAATGAGAAACCGTTCGTGCCGGTGAATTGCGGCGCGATCCCCACGGAGCTGATGGAAAGCGAGTTCTTCGGTCACAAGAAGGGCAGTTTCAGCGGTGCCATCGAGGACAAGCCTGGTCTGTTCCAGGCTGCCAACGGCGGCACCCTATTTCTCGATGAGGTAGCGGATCTACCGCTGCCGATGCAGGTCAAGCTACTGCGTGCCATTCAGGAGAAGGCCGTCCGTGCAGTAGGCGGCGCGCAGGAGGTGATGGTCGATGTACGCATCCTCTGCGCGACCCACAAGGACTTGGCCGCCGAGGTCGCAGCGGGCCGCTTCCGTCAGGATCTGTACTACCGGCTGAACGTCATCGAACTGCGCGTGCCTCCGCTACGCGAGCGTCGCGAGGATATTGGCCTGCTTGCCGATGCCATGCTCCGTCGGCTGGCTCAAGAATGTGGTGACAGCCTCGCCCGCCTGCATCCGGAGGCTCTGGCCAAGCTGGAGAATTATCGATTTCCGGGGAACGTACGCGAGCTGGAGAACATGCTCGAGCGCGCCTATACGCTTTGCGATGGGGACGAGATCAAGGCAGGTGACTTGCGCCTTGCCGACAGCCCGGGCCTCTCGGAAAACGGCGAAGGCAGCCTGGCCCAGATCGACAACCTGGAAGACCATCTGGAAGAGATCGAACGCAAGCTGATCATGCAGGCGCTGGAGGAAACCCGCTGGAATCGCACCGCGGCGGCCCAGCGCCTCGGCCTGACCTTCCGCTCGATGCGCTACCGCCTGAAAAAGCTCGGCCTGGACTGAGCTGCAAGCTCGGTTAGTCGCGCCACAATCATTACGCTGGCACCCAAAGCTCGCAGCTCAAAAGCTCGGCTTTCCTTACCCCTGTGACAGCAGATTGCGCAGATCGATGATCGCGGCGTTGGCGCGGGATATGTAGTTGGCCATTACCAACGAATGGTTGGCCAGCACCCCATAACCGCTACCGTTGAGCACCATCGGACTCCACAGCGGCTCCTGCGCAGCCTCGAGCTCACGAATGATCTGTCGAACGCTGATGGTTGCATTCTTCTTGGCCAGCACGTCGGCGAAATCCACTTCGATTGCCCGCAGCAGGTGAGACAGCGCCCACGCCTGGCCACGCGCCTCGAAAAAGACGTTGTCGATTTGCATCCAAGGAGTTTCAACCACCTGCTCCTTGACCTGCGGCACCATGCCCGAACGCTCCTGATCAGGTGCAATGTCGGCATCCAGCCGGACTCGGCCAACGCTCGCCGACAGACGCTGCGACAACGAGCCAAGTCGCGTAGCCGCATCGCCAAGCCAGTTATTCAGGTTATCGGCGCGGGTATAGAAAAGCGCTTTGGGCTCTGGATCGCTAAGGCGAGCCAGGTAACGATCAAGCCCGCGTATGGCGTTGCGGTATTCAGATTCCGACGCCGGTAGCGCCCAGCTGCGATTATCGAAGTTGAACAAAGGCTCGGCCTTGGCCAGGTCAGTATCTTCAGTCGATTGCGATTGCGAACGGGCGAAGTCCTTGCGTAGCGCGCGGGAAAGATCGCGAACCTGCACCAGCACGCCGTATTCCCAGCTAGGCATGTTGTCCAGCCACAGGCCCGGCGGCGCGATATCGTTGCTCAGGTAGCCACCTGGCTTGTCCAGCAAGGTACTGGCAACACGCTTGAGGGTTTCCACGGTTGTGTAGCCGCTGACCAGCTGTCGCTGCGACGCTTCGGCCGCCTGGCGGGTGTGCTGCTGAACCGGGAACATATCCGGCTCCCTTGACCAGTACCACCCAAGCACAATCGCAACCAGCAGATAAATCCCCAGCAAGCCGGCAAGAATCAACAGAAGCGGGTTACCTGCCCGGTGGCTGGCCGCCCCGGCAGCGCCGTTCGAGCGGCCGAGACGAGCAAAGCGATTCTTCCAATCCGACATGGGCAATGTGTCCTTTTCGCGAGTTCAGGGGTTCGACCGCAGGGCGCCAGAGACGTTGCGGCGACATGTCTTTACTATAACGCAGGGGTCCATAGGTGCTCGGTGTCAAATTGAGAACCACTACCGCGAGCATGCACTACCAAAGTGCGCAAGCGGTGATAGCATGCCGCCATTATGAAGCCCCGGGGCAACGCACCTGGCGCGCCAGGAAAAATCGCGATGTCGGATCAGGAAGAGCTTAAGCAGCATTTTGCCCAGCGGGTCATCCACCAGGCACGGGAAGTGCTGGAAGTCTGGCAGCAATTGCAACGCAGCGAATGGAACGAGGACTACCACACCGCGCTTACCGAGGCGACGACCCGCCTTCGCCGCTTCGCTGATCGCTTCGAGCAAACCGAGCACAGCGAGTTGGCGCTGAACATCGAAGATTGCTTGGGCGACATCAGAGACAACCGCGGCCGCCTCTCCAGCAGCAGCATTTCCACACTCAGCCAACTGATCTACCGCCTCGCGCGGACCGGCCTGCGTCACAGCGACCCGCATAACCAATCGTTTCTGCCGCCATTGAGCAAGCCGGTGTACATCGCCCTGCAAGACCAGGAGCGTGCGGAGCACCTCGTACGGCAGCTGGATTTCTTCAGCATGTCCGCGCAGGCATTTAGCAGTGTCGGCGCTTTTCGCACAGCCATGCACCGGCGCCACCCCGCCGCCATCGTCATGGAAGTCGACTTCAATGGCCCCGGAGAAGGGCTCCGACTAGCCGAGCAGGTGCAGCAGGGGCTAGATCCCAAGCTGCCGATGCTGTTCTTCAGCCATGCCGAAACCGATACGCCCACTCGCCTGGCAGCCGTTCGCGCCGGAGGCCTGGAGTTTTTCACCGGCACCCTGGATGCCAGCAGCCTGCTGGAGAAGATCGAGATTTTCACTCGCACGGCGCATTACGAGCCGATACGCGTATTGATCATCGACGATTCCCGAGCTCAGGCCACCCACACCGAGCGGGTGCTGAACAACGCCGGCATCGTCACTCAGACACTCATCGAGCCGATTCAGGCCATCGGTGCGCTGGCCGAGTTCCAACCGGACCTCATCATCCTGGACATGTACATGCCCGAATGCCTGGGCACCGAACTTGCCAAAGTGATTCGCCAGCACGAGCGCTACGTCAGCGTGCCAATCATTTACCTATCTGCCGAAGACGATCTCGACAAGCAGCTCGACGCCATGGGCGAAGGTGGCGACGACTTCCTCACCAAGCCGATCAAACCCAGCCACCTGATTGCCACTGTACGCACGCGGGCTACCCGCGCCAGAAGCCTTAAGGCGCGTATCGTGCGTGACAGCCTCACGGGGCTCTACAACCACACCCATAGCCTGCAGTTGCTTGAGGACGCTCGCTTCCGTGCCCGCCGCGACAACCGCCCGCTTAGCTTCGCCATGCTGGATATCGACCACTTCAAGCGGGTCAACGACACTTTCGGGCATCCAATGGGCGACCGGGTCATCAAAAGCCTGGCGCTGTTCCTGAAGCAGCGTCTACGCAAGACCGATCACATTGGCCGCTATGGCGGCGAAGAGTTTGCCGTGGTGCTGCCCGACACACCAGCAGACGCCGCCAGCAAGGTCCTCGACGAGATCCGCCAGCGCTTCGCGGAGATCCGCTTCCCCGCTCAGCCACACGACCTCAGCTGTACATTCAGCTGTGGTATCACCGAGCTGAGCAACGACGCTGAGGTCAAGACGCTCACGCAACAGGCTGACGAGGCGCTTTACCGCGCCAAGCACGGCGGCCGCAACCGCGTCGAATGCTACTAGTCTGCCGAGCCCGCCCTTGCAGCCTTGCGGGCTGCGGCGAGCCGATCACGCGGCACCGTCGCCCGTTCAAAACCAGGCCGTAACAGCGTCTGCTGTAACGTCAATGACATCAAATTGCCATACCGTGCAAGCCTCCTGATCCAATCTGCGAGGCGAGGATGCGCCTGAAGTCGCTCACCACCCTTAATACACTGCTGCTGATCGCGGTCTGCCTGGCGCTGGGCGCTACGCTCTGGTGGTCGGAGCGCGCCATGGAACGCCCCTACCTGCTCATGGCGCGCTATCTGGCCCTGTCTCAGCAGTTCCAGCACCACGCAGCAGAGAACATCCACGGGTATCTGGCCAGCGGTGATGCGCTGCGCCACAGTCAGGCTCAACAGGCGCTTGCTGAACTCGAACACGACATCGCCGAACTCCCCATCGATCTAGCAGACAGGTTGCGTCCGAGCCTGGAAGAGCTCACCCGTTTCACCGCCAATGATCTGCTCGCAGCAGGCAAGCTGGCCGGCGATCCGCAGGGGCTGCTATTACAGGCGGAGCGAGAAATGGCCGGAGCGCTAACGCAGCTCGATGACTACCGCAGCCAAGCAAGGCACCCAAGCGCGCAGGACTATCAGCGCCCGCTGCTGGCTGGCGGCCAGCAATTGCTACGCCTGAGTCATGCCCGCGGCAAGCTGGTAAGCACCGGCCGCGACGAGCTAGCCGGCGAGGTCGAGCAGGCGATACGCAATCTCGAACAGGAAGCCAGAACACTCGACGCCTTACCGCTACTCGGCGTCGAAACTTCCGGCCAATCGGCCGCCAGCAGTTTTGCCGCGCTGCTTGAGCTGAGTGATGCAGCCGAGCAGGCTAGCGAGGACCGAGGTATTGCGCTTAAACGTGAACTGGCCGGCCTGATCAAGCGCTATCCGGCCGAACTGCAGCGTACCCGCCAGCTGATCCGCCAACGCAGCGAGCTGCTGGAGAGCAGTGCCCGCAAGATCGATGCCGTGCAACAGGCACTGGCGGAGCTGGAGCCAGCCGTACGAGCCGAACATGGTCGAATCCAGGGCGAGGTGCGCCTGCTCCAAGGCAGCATCATCCTGCTGATTCTGCTCATCGCCCTGGCCATCGACCGTCTGCAGCGCCAGCTCACCCGCACCCTCGGCCAACTGGTGCCGGCGCTTTCGGCATGGGCCGAGGGCGACTTCGGCAGCGACGCTCGAATCGAGTCGAAGATTAGCGAGATCGGCGACATCGAGAGTTCGCTCAACCGTCTGCGCAGCTATCTACTGCAACTGGTGGGTACGCTGCGCGAACAGGCGACGCAGGTTGCCGCCAGCAGCCGCAGCCTCGACCAGATGAGTAGTGATTTGCATGACGGTGCTCAGCGCCAAACCGGCGATACAGCTCAGATCCGCGACTCACTCGGCGAACTCGAGGCAACTATCCAGCAGGTGGCCGATGGCGCCGGAGAGGCGGCCGAGGCGAGTCGCGTTGCAGCGCGCGCAGTGCATCATGGCCAGCAGGTGATCGGACAGAGCCTGAGCGGCCTGCACGGGCTGGTCAGCGAAGTGCAGGACAATGCCGTAGCCATCGAACGCTTGGCCGACGAGACAACTACCATAGGCAATGTCTTGACGGTCATTCGTGCCATTGCCGAACAGACCAACCTGCTCGCGCTCAATGCCGCCATCGAAGCGGCCCGCGCTGGCGGGCATGGACGCGGCTTCGCAGTGGTCGCCGACGAGGTACGCTCTCTGGCGCAGCGCACCAGCGGTGCAACCGAGGAGATCCAGCAACTGATCAGCCGACTGCAGCAGGCTGCCAGACAGTCGGTAGAGGCCATGCGCAGTCAGGTGGCGCATGCCGAAAGCACGGCGAATCTGGCGCAAAGCGCCGATCAGGCGCTGGATGAAATCGTCTCAACCATCGCCACCATCAGCCGCATGGCCGAGCAGATTGCCCACGCCACCGCTCAGCAGGGCGAAGCGGTGGGCGAGATTCGGGGACATAGCGAACGCATTCATCAACTCGGGGATGCCAACCTGAACCATATCAGCCGCGGCCGCGAGCAGAGCGCGCAAATGCTGCAGCTGGGCAGTGAGCTGGATCGCGCGACCCAGGCGTTCAGGTTCTAAAAAAAACGGAGCTTAGCGCTCCGTATTTTTCCGATGTACGCACAGCGTCCTAGCGGGGTGCCACTGGGCGCTGTGCCTTGCCCCCTTTGCCTGCTGGCTTGCCGCCGCCCTTGGCAGCCTTGCGCCTAGCTTCGGCGGCAGCCTTGGCCTGTTCGCGCTTGTCCCAGGCATTGCCATCGTGGCTACGCGGCGGCAGACCATTGTGTTGAGTGAGAATCTGCCCGCCCTGCCCCGCCTTCTTGCTACCCACCGGGGTGGAATTCTTGCGCCTCGCGCTCTGATAACCCTCGGTAGCTGGCTGATGAGCGGGAATCAGTTGCTGTTTGCCGCTGCCGATCAGGTCGGCGCGCCCCATACGAATCAGCGCCTCGCGCAGCATCGGCCAGCCCTTGGGATCGTGATAACGCAGGAAGGCCTTGTGCAGACGGCGCTGCTCTTCGCTTTTGACGACAGTGACGCCTTCACTCTTGTAGGTAACCTTACGCAGTGGGTTCTTGCCGGTGTGGTACATGGCGGTGGCCGAGGCCATCGGCGACGGATAAAACGCCTGCACCTGGTCGGCGCGGAAGCCATTGGCCTTCAGCCACAGCGCGAGGTTCATCATGTCCTCATCGGTGGTGCCCGGATGCGCCGCGATGAAGTACGGAATCAGGTACTGCTCCTTGCCCGCCTCCTTCGAATACTTCTCGAACATTCGCTTGAAGCGATCGTAGCTGCCGATACCCGGCTTCATCATCTTGTCCAGCGGGCCACGTTCGGTGTGTTCCGGCGCAATTTTCAGATAGCCGCCGACGTGATGGGTAACCAGCTCCTTGACGTACTCCGGCGACTCCACGGCGAGGTCGTAGCGCAGGCCTGAGGCGATCAGGATCTTCTTCACGCCAGGCAGCGCGCGCGCCTTGCGGTACAGCTCGATCAACGAGCTGTGGTCGGTATCGAGGTTCTCGCAGATGCCGGGGAATACACAGGACGGCTTGCGACAGTGTTTTTCGATTTCGTGGCTTTTGCAGGCCAGGCGGTACATGTTGGCCGTCGGGCCGCCGAGGTCGGAGACCACGCCGGTAAAGCCCGGAACGTTCTTCATCTCCTCGATCTCATGCAGGATCGACTCGTGGGAACGGCTTTGGATGATGCGGCCCTCGTGCTCGGTGATCGAGCAGAAGGTGCAGCCACCGAAGCAGCCGCGCATGATGTTCACCGAGAAACGAATCATCTCGTAGGCCGGAATCTTCGCCCCGGCATAGGCTGGATGCGGCACCCGTGCATAAGACGCGGCGAACACGTAGTCCATTTCCTCGGTGGTCAGCGGAATGGGCGGCGGATTGAGCCACAACTCACGATCATCGTGACGTTGCACGAGCGCACGCGCGTTGCCGGGGTTGGTTTCCAGGTGCAGCACGCGGTTGGCATGGGCGTAAAGCGCGGGGTCATTGCGCACCTTCTCGAACGACGGCAGGCGAATCACCGTCCTCTCGCGCTCGATCTTAGGGTTCGGTAACAGCTGAACGACCTTTGCTTCGTTCGGATCCTCGAGCGCGCCCTTCTCCTTTTCAATCGCACAGGCTTGCAGATCCTGCGTGTTGACGTAGGGGTTGATGATCTTGTCGACCTTGCCTGGACGATCGATACGACTGGAGTCGATCTCAAACCAGCCCTCCGGGGTGTCCTTGCGAATGAACGCCGTGCCGCGCACATCGGTGATCGCTTCAATAGGCTCGCCGCGTGCCAGGCGCTGCGCCACCTCGACGATGGCTCGCTCGGCATTACCGTAAAGCAGTACATCCGCCGTCGCATCCATCAGAATCGAGCGGCGCACCTTGTCCGACCAGTAATCGTAATGGGCAATCCGGCGCAACGAGGCCTCGATGCCACCGAGCACCACCGGCACATGCTTGTAGGCCTCCTTGCAGCGCTGGCTATAGACCAGACTGGCGCGATCAGGCCGTTTGCCCGCCAGGCCGCCGGCCGTATAGGCGTCATCAGAGCGCACCTTACGATCGGCAGTGTAGCGATTGATCATCGAGTCCATGTTGCCAGCGGCGACACCGAAGAACAGATTCGGCGCACCGAGCTTCATGAAGTCGTCTTTGCTGTGCCAGTCCGGCTGGCTGATGATGCCGACGCGAAAGCCCTGCGATTCGAGCAAACGCCCGATGATCGCCATGCCGAAGGACGGGTGATCGACGTAGGCGTCACCAGTAACGATGATGATGTCGCAGGAATCCCAGCCAAGCTGATCCATCTCCTCCCTGCTCATCGGCAGGAATGGCGCTGGACCGAAACACTCGGCCCAGTACTTGGGATAGTCGAACAATGGCTTGACGGCGTGCATGGCAGGAAACCGGGACAACGAAAACGGGCGCGGAATATAGCACAAAAAATAACCAAGTCCGACTAGCATGCAGGGTCTTTATCGACCTTCGCGACGGGCGCGCGAAGTGTCACTACCGCCCGCTATACTCGCGCGACTCAACCATTGCTTCGAGCCCGGGAGTGTCTGGTGCGCGTCGTCCTTTTCGCCTTGCTCCTGAGCCTTTGCAGCCCGGGCTCCGCCCATGCTGAAACCGCCCTCCTGAGGCCCAGTGACAGCAGTCGCAGCCTGAATGCCCACGTCACCCTGCTGGCCGACCCCGGGGCCGAACTGAGCATCGACGACCTGCAAAGCCCGGATGTACAAACGCGCTTTCAGCCAGCCGAAGGCAAGGCCAGCGTCGGACAGAGTCCGCACCCCTGGTGGATCCGCGTTAGCCTGCAACGGGAAAGCGACGCGCCGTCTCAATGGTGGCTGGAAGTTGGCTCGGTGACCCTGAAGGACCTGCGCATCTATTTGCCGGACGGCAACGGTGGCTGGGCCGAGCGCCAATCCGGCGAGCTGGTCGGGTTCAACGAAGGCCGCGACCATGCCTATCGACGCATGCTGTTCAGGCTTCCGCCACTCGGTGACCAACAGCCGGTGACCTTCTACCTGCGCACCTACGACCCGGCCGGCAACTCCTTTCCGCTCAAGGTCTGGCAGCTCGATGCCCTGCAGGAGCAGGCGGTGGGCGAGAACCTGTTTCTCGGCCTGATCTATGGCGTCATCCTGGCAATGCTGCTGTACAACCTGTTCATCTTTCTCAGCCTGCGCGACAGCGCCTATTTCTGGTACGTGGTAACCACCACCGGCGCGCTGCTGATGATCCTGGCGATGACCGGTCATGGTTTCCAGTACCTCTGGCCGAACGGCCCGGTGCCCTTCTGGCTCGACCGCATCAGCATCCCTGCACTCTGGGGTTTCAGCGCTTGCCGCTTCACCCAGACGCTGTTGCAGACACGCCAGTTCGTGCCCTGGGCGCACCGCCTGTTGACCTTTGCCTTGACGCTGTATGTCACCGCCGTGCTGCTCAACGCCTTCGGCTGGCGCGCGTTCGGCGCCTGGGTATTCGTGGCGCTGGCACTCACCGCGATTCCCGCCTCGCTGTGGGCTTCGTTCCGGCGCTGGCGTCAGGGTTATTTCCCCGCACTGCTTTATCTGCTCGGCTTCGGCGTGATCCTGGGTAGCGTCAACCTGCTTCTGCTGCGCGCCACAGGTGTGGTTCAGCCTGCAGCCTGGAACGCCTACCTCTTTCCCCTGGCGGTGACTGCCGAATCCATTCTGTTCTCCTTCGCGTTGGCCTACCGCATCCAGATCCTCAAGCAGGAACGGGCAGCAGCGCTGGAGCATGCCGATCAGGAAAAGAGCGCGCGACTGAGGCAGGTTCAGGCCAGTGCCGAGCAGCTAAGCCTGGCAGTGGAAACCCGCACCGCCGAGCTCGCCGAAGCCAACCGGCACCTCAGCGAACGAGAAGTCGAATTGAAACAGGTAGCCTTCCACGACTCATTAACCGAGCTGCCCAACCGGCGCTATCTCATCGAGCGTGTCGAGATGGCGTTGAGCGATGCCCGGCGCCGCGGTGAATCCATCGCCCTGCTACTCATCGATCTGGACCACTTCAAGCCCATCAACGATGGCCACGGCCACGATGCCGGCGATCTGTTGCTGCGTACGCTCAGTCAACGCCTGCGCGACCTGGTGCGCAGCAGCGACATGGCGGCACGCCTGGGTGGGGATGAATTTGCAGTACTGCTGACCGGCCCGAATGTCGAACAAGACGCTGCCCAGATCGCCGAGCGGCTGCTGCACGAGCTGTCGCAGCCGGTGCCCTACCGCGACGTCACCCTGGCCGTCACGATTAGCGTCGGCGCTGCATTCTTTCCACGCCATGCCGAGGGATTTTCACAGCTGTACAAAGCTGCCGACGAAGCCCTCTACCGTGCCAAGCGTCAAGGGCGCGGGAACTGGGTCCAGCAGGAAGAGCAAGCACTGCCCGCCGATCAACCGACGTAGCGGCGCGGCACACGCCCGGTCACCTTGGTCAGCAGCTCGTAGCCGATGGTCCCGCAGGCCTGGGCCAACTCGTCGATCGGCATCTGCGCGCCCCACAGCTCCACTGGGTCACCGAGCTGCGCCTGCGGCAGGTCGGTCAGATCCACGGCCAGCATGTCCATCGAGACCCGGCCGGCCAGCGGCACGCGCTGGCCATGAATCACCACCGAGGTGCCCGAAGGCGCGGTACGCGGGTAACCATCGGCATAGCCGCAGCTGACGGTGCCGATTCGCGAAGCGCGCCGCGCGACCCAGCTGGCGCCATAGCCGACGCTTTCACCTTCGGGCACATCGCGCACGGCGATCAGCGCGCCGCTCAGCGTCATAACCGGGCGCAACCCCAGCTCCTGCGCACTCAGTTGGGCGAACGGCGTGGCGCCGTAAAGCATGATGCCGGGACGAATCCAGGCCATATGCGCCTGCGGCAACGTCAACACCGCAGCAGAGTTGGCGAGCGAGCAGTTGTCGAACTCCAGCGCCAGCAATTCGCTGTAGCGATCCAGCTGCAAGTCGATCAGGGCATGGCCGCGCTCATCGGCGCAGGCAAAGTGACTGATCAGATTGAGCTCGCCGACCTGCGCCCGGCCCTTGAGTTGCGCATGGCATTCCCGCAGACCGTCCATAGTGAAGCCAAGCCGATGCATGCCTGAGTCCAGCTTCAGCCAGACGTTCAGCGGCCGCTCAAGATCAGCGGCCAGCAACCAGCCGGCCTGGCGCTGGTCTTGTATCGCGACGTCCAGCCCAAGCTCGGCGGCGCGCAGATACTCCGCCGCCTCAAAGCAGCCCTCCAGCAACAGGATGCGGGCATCGGGGGCACTGAGACGAACGTCCTCCGCTTCTTCCAGGCAGGCCACGGCAAAGCCGTCGGCAACCTCGCGCAAGGCCATAACCGCTTCCCGCGCCCCATGACCATAGGCATTGGCCTTGACCACGGCAAACGCCTGGCGCTGCGGGGCGCATTGTTTAGCGAGCAGGTAGTTGTGACGAAGCGCGGTCAGATCGACCGTGGCAACCAGCGGACGCATGGGACTCTTCCTGTACAACGGCGGGTGGGCGAAATCTTACTCCAGTCGATCGGGTCACGGCAGGTGAGGCGCTAGCGAAACGCGGGCGAAGGGATCGCCCTGCGGTTTTCGAAGCGTGATCGACGGCCGCTATGCTTACTCGTCGTCGAACTGGTAACTGCCCGGCGCCAGATTCTCGAAACGCGAGTACCTACCGAGAAACGCCAGCCGAGTGGTGCCGATCGGACCGTTACGCTGCTTGCCGATGATGATCTCGGCGACGCCCTTGTATTCGGTTTCCGGGTGATACACCTCGTCCCGGTAAACGAACATGATGATGTCGGCGTCCTGCTCGATTGCCCCCGATTCGCGCAAGTCGGAGTTTACCGGGCGCTTGTTGGGACGCTGTTCGAGCGAGCGGTTGAGCTGCGACAGAGCTATCACCGGACAGTTGAATTCCTTTGCCAATCCCTTGAGCGAGCGCGAAATCTCGGAAATCTCGTTTGTACGATTGTCGCCACTCGAGCCAGGGATCTGCATCAGCTGCAGGTAGTCGACCATGATCATGGCGATTTCGCCGTGCTCACGGGCCAGGCGGCGAGTTCGCGCGCGCATCTCCGATGGGCTAATGCCAGCGGTGTCATCGATGAACAGCTTGCGATCATTGAGCAAGTTCACCGCAGAGGTCAGACGCGGCCAGTCATCATCCTCGAGCTTACCGCCACGCACCTTTGTCTGGTCGATGCGCCCCAGCGAGGCAAGCATACGAATGACGATGGAGTCGGCGGGCATTTCCAGAGAGAACACCAGCACCGCCTTGTCGGTGCGCAATACGGCATTCTCGACGAGGTTCATGGCGAAGGTGGTCTTGCCCATGGAGGGACGGCCAGCAACGATGATCAGGTCAGCCGGCTGCAAGCCGCTGGTCGCCTCGTCCAGGTCGGTGAAGCCAGTGGACAGGCCGGTAATCGCTTCTCCCGCGTTGAACAACGTATCGATGCGGTCGATGGCCTTGACCAGAATGTCGTTGATGCCGACCGGCCCACCGGTCTTGGGCCGTGCCTCTGCGATCTGGAAGATCAGTCGTTCGGCTTCGTCGAGGATTTCCTCGCCAGTGCGGCCCTGCGGCGCATAGGCGCTGTCGGCGATCTCGTTGCTGATACCGATCAACTGCCGCAGCGTGGCGCGCTCACGGATGATCTGAGCATAGGCCTTGATGTTCGCCACAGAGGGGGTGTTCTTCGCCAGCTCGCCGAGATAGGCCAACCCGCCGATCTGCGGCAGATGACCTTCCTTGTCCAGCTGCTCGGACAGCGTGACCACGTCGAACGGCGAGTTCCGTTCGGCCAAGGTGTAGATCGCGCGGAAAATGAGGCGATGATCGTGGCGATAGAAGTCGCCATCGGATACCTGGTCGAGCACGCGCTCCCAGGCATTGTTGTCCAGCATCAAACCGCCGAGCACTGCCTGCTCAGCCTCGATCGAGTGTGGCGGCACCTTTAGCGCGGCGGTTTCCAGATCGTATTGCTGGGGGACACTGATGTCGTTCATGGCACTCGGAATTCGTAACTACAGAAAAACAAAGGGCACGCTCCACTCGCGTGGAAACGTGCCCGATGTTACTCGTCAGGCACCTACGGTGCCAGACGAAGGCTTAGCCGGCTACGACGATCAGTTTGACAGTCGCTTCGACGTCGGAGTGCAGGTGCACAGCTACGTCGTACTCACCAACCTGGCGGATGGTGCCGTTCGGCAGGCGAACTTCGCTCTTCGCCACTTGAACGCCCGAGGCGGTCAGTGCGTCAGCGATATCGTGAGTGCCGATCGAACCGAACAGTTTGCCTTCATCGCCCGCGGTCGCGGTGATGGTGACTTCCAGTTCAGCCAGCTGAGCAGCACGAGTTTCGGCGGAAGCCTTACGCTCGGCAGCAGCTTTTTCCAGATCAGCACGACGAGTTTCGAACTCGGCAATGTTAGCTGCGGTAGCAGCAGTTGCCTTGCGCTGCGGCAGCAGGTAGTTGCGGCCGTAACCAGACTTGACGTTTACCTTGTCGCCCAGGTTGCCCAGGTTTGCGACCTTTTCCAGCAGGATGACTTCCATTTGAGTCTTACCTCTTAACTTTTAACCTTCACCGTTCGCAGGTCCCGCACCATTTTTACCGGCTGCGCGACCACGAAAATCAAACAGACTGTCGACAATGGCCAAAACGGCCAGTAACGGATAAATCAACTGCATGAACAGCACCAGCGTGACGTACAGCCCTACCAGCCAGAAACGCGGCAAACGACCCTGAGCCACCAGCCCGTGCATAAGCGCGACACCGGCGAAGACCAGCGGAACGCTGCACAACGGCGTCAGGACGGCTAACTGTGCACCGAGATTCGGCCCCAGCAGCATCCCCACCAGCAGCAGAATCGCCAGCATCGGTGGCAACCGCAGCGCACGAAACTCGCTGCCGAAACCGCCTGGGTTATACAACGCTGCCTGCCAGTACCGGCCCAGCATCAGGCTTAGCAAAGTGACGACCTGCAGCAGCGCGGCCAAGAGGCCGGTCAGCACCGGTGCCAATAGCGACTCCACACGCCCGCGCTCTTCCACCGAAAGCTGCTGATAGGCGCCCGAGAATGCATCGGGCAACACTTTCTGCAGTTCGCTGGCCAGCGCCGCGATGGGCTCACCAAACACCGCACCGAGAGCCCAGACATACAGCAGTCCGAGGCCCACACTGCACAACATCACCCGCACCCACGACGCCTGACTACGCAGGATCAGGGCAAGCCCGAACGAACCCAGCAATACCAGCAGCGTCCGCGGATCGCCGAAATACCACCAGGCCAGTGCAGGCAATACGGCCCAGACCAGTACACCCAGCGCATCACCAAGGCCACGCCGCAGCAGCACCAAGCTGCCAGCGGCCGCGCTCAACCAGAACAGCATGGGCAGAGCCGCAGCACCAGCCACCACGAAGATGGCCTGCATGCGGCCGCGCATGATGAACTCAGCCAAGGCGCGCATGCGATTTATCCTTTACTTCTGCCGACCAGCCGGATCAACGGCCGTGGCTGTCGGTGTAGGGCAGCAGGGCCAGGTAGCGGGCGCGCTTGATAGCGGTAGCCAGCTGACGCTGATAACGTGCCTTGGTTCCGGTGATACGGCTAGGAACAATCTTGCCGGTCTCGGAGATGTACGCCTTCAGGGTGTTGAGATCCTTGTAGTCGATCTCTTTCACGCCTTCGGCGGTGAAACGGCAGAACTTACGACGACGGAAAAAACGTGCCATGAAATAGGCTCCTCAATAGATCCGTGGATTACTCGTCAGCGTTGTTATCGCTGTCACTGTCGCTCTCGCTGGAGCCGTCAGTGCTGTCAGGGCGATCACGACGCTCACGGCGCTCGCTACGGTTTTCCTCGGCCTTGAGCATTTCAGACTGCTCGGTCTCGGCTTCGTCGCGACGGATGATCAGGTTGCGGATGACGGCATCGTTGTAGCGGAAGTTGTCTTCCAGCTCGGCCAGAGCCTTGCCGCTGCACTCGACGTTCAGCATCACGTAGTGAGCCTTGTGGACGTTGTTGATGGCATAAGCCAGCTGACGACGACCCCAGTCTTCCAGACGGTGAATCTTGCCGCCGTCTTCTTCGATCAGCTTGGTGTAACGCTCCACCATGCCGCCGACCTGCTCGCTCTGGTCCGGGTGAACCAGAAAGATGATTTCGTAATGACGCATAATTGCTCCTTACGGGTTGCAGCCTGCCGACAATGCGGTCAGGCAAGGAGTGAATGACTTGTTGTCTTACCTGCAGAGAGGCGCGCAAACGCCTGCCATCCAGGCAAGGGGCGCCATTCTAGAGAAGGGTCATCAGCGGCGCAAGGCAAACTGGTGAATATTTAACCAGCACGCCGCATTCAGGTCCGCAGCGCTGCGCGCTCAGCTCGAATCCCGTCGAGTAGCTGGCGAACCTGATGGATATCGTAGGGCTTGAGCATGGTGCGCAACCGATCCAGGCCGACATCCGAAGCACTGACCGCATATCCGGAAGCGATCACCAGAGACAGCTGTGGCTGCCGCGCCCCAACCTCACGCACAAGATCGATACCGCTCATGCCGGCCAATCCTACATCGGTGAGCAGCACATCGAACGACTGCTGCTCGAGAAGCTCCAGCGCCTCCTCTGCCGTTTCGCTGGCGACAACTTGGTGACCGAGCTCCATCATCACTTCGCCGGTCAGCATGCGCAGGGTCGGATCATCCTCGACGAATAGAATCCTCAGACCAGCATCACCGGCGACGATATCGGCCTCAACGGCTGGCTCCATCGTATCCAGGGGCTCACGTAGCTGCTCGAAGGTTCCCCCGCTGCCCGTCTCCTGGTTCTGGTCACCATTGATGCAACGCGGCAGATGAACACGGACTACCGTACCGCCGCCCGCCCCACCTTCCAACGTAACGAAGCCACCACTCTGTTTGACGAAACCATACACCATGCTCAGGCCCAGCCCCGATGCGTTACCGTCCTGCTTGGTAGTGAAGAAGGGCTCGAATGCGCGGGCTCGGACCTCCTCACTCATGCCACTGCCCTCATCGATAACACTGAGCAGCACATAGTCGCCACTGTGTGCCCCCTGGGCGGATGGGTCACCCTGGCCCAGCTCAAGGTTCTCCAGACGCAAAACCAACTGTCCACTGCCGGCCATCGCGTCACGCGCGTTGACGGCGAGGTTTAGCACTGCGGTCTGCAGGTTGCCGACGTCCACCAGTACGGGCCAAGGCTCTCCCAACACCTCGAGCTCGACCCGAACGGCTGAGCCCAGCGCACCATTCAGCAGTTCATGCATCTGTTCGAGCAGGTCCGGAAGTAGGACCTGGCGGGGAAGGAGCGGCTGGCGACTAGCAAACGCCAAAAGCTGCGATGCCAAGCGAGCGCCCTTTTCTACACCACTGACAGCAGAATCCAGGCGTCGCGCCGCGGTTTCGTCACTGCCGAGACCGCGCCGCAGCAATTGCAGATTCCCACCAATGATCTGCAGCATATTATTGAAGTCATGGGCAATGCCGCCGGTCAGCTTGCCTACCGCCTCCAGTCGCTGTGATTGCAGCAAGGCTTGCTCCGCAACCTGACGCTCAGCCTCGCTCTGCTGCAGCGCCAAGGTACGCTCGCGGACCAGATCTTCGAGATGATCGCGATAGCGGCGCAGCTCCGTTTCGTTATGCTGCTGCTCGGTGACGTCCTGCCCTTGCACAAAGATGCCGATGACCTTGCCATCATTCTCGACGATCGGCTGTAGGACGAAATCCAGAATTGCCTCTTCCGGGTCTCCGTCTGGCTGTCGCTTGAGAAACAGGGGGACACGCTTGCCGATATAGGCCTGACCAGTCCTATAGACATCATCGAGCAGGCCGATAAGTGCCTGCCCCTCGATCTCAGGCAGCCCTTGTTGAACCGTTTTGCCTAGCAACTGCCGATGGCCTGTTACCTGCCGGTAGGCATCGTTGACCAATTCATAGACATGGCTTGGGCCACGCAGAAAGCAGACAAATCCTGGCGCCTGGGCGAAAAGACGGCGCAACTGCTCGCCTTCGGACTGCAGCAACTTGGCGCGCGACATCACATCCTGTTCGAGTTGCTGCACAGGCTGCCCACCGGCGTTCGCTTCACTCAGCGAGTGCCTCATTGACTGCAGCTCAGTGATGTCCGAGGTGTGCTGCAATATCGCAACAACCTCACCTTGCTCGTCCAGGATCGGCGTATGCGTCGCGCTCCAGTACCGATCCTCATAAACAGGGCCGACTGGCGTATGGCGCGCTATCGAATAGCGGATAACAGGCAGCGTATCGACGGCCTTACGACTGAGCACCCGCGAAAAGGAGTCGAGCAGTTCCTGCACGCGGGTCGTATCGGGACTCAACGGATCGGCGGCGAAGGCTTCGTGCAGGCGTAGCCCCTGGATGTCTTCCAGTTTTCGCCCGGTCAGCTTCAGATATGCCGCATTGGCGTCCATGATCACCAGATCGCGATCAAGCAGGACATAGGCATTAGGGGATAGCCGGAAAAGGCTTTCGAAAGACGGGCGCTGCTGCATACAACCTCCATGGTACGAGCCTGACGCCGCGTAACGAACTCAGCAAGGCTCCGAAACAAACGGAGCCCTCAAGCAATATGACGAGAAGCCGCTATCCGGCGGATGGGCCTGGGACAGCGATTGACCACAAAAAGGTCAATCGGTTTCAGATAAGCGACAGGCGAGGGCTGCGGGGATCAGCCAGCAGCCTTCACACTCGTGCGCTGACGCAACGCCTCGAACAGGCAAACGCCAGTAGCCACGGAAACGTTCAGGCTGCTAACGCTTCCTGCCATGGGCAGCCGTACCAGGTAGTCGCAATGCTCACGGGTCAGGCGCCGCATACCGCGACCCTCCGCCCCCATAATAAGAACGATGGGGCCCTTGAGATCCTGATCGTAAAGCGATTGCTCGGCCTCACCCGCCGTCCCGACAACCCACAAACCACGCTGCTGAAGCTTCTCCAGCGTACGCGCAAGATTGGTCACCGCTACCAGCGGGATAACCTCAGCCGCACCGCACGCGACCTTACGCACTGTGGCGTTGAGCGTTGCCGACTTGTCCTTGGGCACGATTACCGCAAGCGCACCAGCGGCATCGGCGGTTCGCATGCACGCCCCGAGATTGTGCGGATCGGTGACGCCGTCCAGCACCAGCAACAACGGCGGCCCGTCCGCACGGTCGAGCAGTTCCTCGAGCATGGCCTCGCCCCAGACCTGACTCGGACTGACCTCAGCCACAACGCCCTGATGAACGCCTTCAACCCAGGCGTCCATTTCTCGACGCTCACACTGTCCGACACTGACGCGCGCCTGCGCCGCCAGCTCGATCAGCACCTGAGCCCGCGGATCACCACGCCCTTCGGCAAGCCAGACCTGCTTGACGCGCTTTGGATGGTGGCGCAGCAACGCTTCCACAGCGTGCAAGCCGTAGATCTTCTCCAGCTGACTCATGGCTTGGCCTTGCGCTTTCTGGAACCGCTGCTCGCACCGGACGGCTTATCAGCCGACTTTGCAGCAGACTTAGGTTTGGCAGAGCCCGACCGACCCTTGGTACCGGTCGATTTCTCACCCTTGTCCTTTCTGCCGCCCTTGGCGTCCGCCATGAGGGCCTTCTTCAGCTCACGGCTTTTACGCACATCAGCATTACCAGGCTCCCGGCCGCGCCCCTCGCCATCTCGCTGCCCCGGTGCAGTCTTGCTGCCGCCACCGATCAGCTCGAAATCGATCTTGCGCTCATCCAGGTCGACACGCATGACACGCACCTCGACGCTGTCACCGAGACGGAAACTACGCCCGCTGCGTTCGCCGGACAGGCGATGGTGCAGCGGATCGAAGTGATAGTAATCGCCCGGCATCGCCGTGACATGTACCAGACCTTCGACGTAGATATCCGTCAGCTCGACGAACAGACCGAAGCCGGTCACCGCCGTAATGACACCCGGGAAGCTCTCGCCAACCCGATCCTTCATGAACTCGCATTTGAGCCAGTTGGTGACGTCGCGGGTAGCCTCGTCAGCACGCCGCTCGGTCATCGAGCACTGCTCGCCCAACTGCTCCAGCGCCGCCTCGTCGTAAGGATAGATACGCGCCTTCGGCATGCTGGTCGCGCCCTCACGGCGCACGTGCGGCGTATCGCGACGGGAACGGATGACGCTGCGGATAGCCCGATGCACCAGCAGGTCAGGATAGCGCCGGATCGGTGAAGTAAAGTGCGCATAGGCTTCGTAGTTCAGACCGAAGTGCCCGTGATTCTCGGCGCTATACACCGCCTGGCTTAGTGAGCGCAGCATGACCGTCTGGATGACATGGAAATCTGGACGACCCTGAATCTGCTCCAGCAGCGCCTGATAATCCTTCGGCGTCGGCCCTTCCTTGCCCTTGTGCAGGGACAAGCCGAGCTCGCCCAGAAATGCGCGCAGCTTTTCCTGGCGCTCCAGCGGCGGCGCATCGTGAACACGATAGAGCGCGGGGATCTCATGCTTCTGCAGGAACGCCGCTGTGGCCACGTTGGCGCAGAGCATGCATTCCTCGATCAGCTTGTGCGCATCGTTGCGCTCGGTAGGCTTGATCTCGGCGATCTTGCGGTCGGCACCAAAGACGATGCGCGTTTCCTGGGTTTCGAAATCAATCGCACCGCGGGTATGACGCGCCTTGAGCAGTACCTTGTAGAGCGAATAGAGCTGCTTGAGATGCGGCAATACTTCGGCGTACTCACCGCTGAGCTGCTTGCCCTCGCTGGACTTGGGCTGCTCGAGCATCGCACTGACCTTGTTGTAGGTCAGCCGGGCGTGGGAGTGGATTACCGCCTCGTAGAATTGGTAATCGGTCATCTTCCCAGCTTTGCTGAGGGTGACCTCGCAGACCATCGCCAAGCGGTCGACCTGCGGATTGAGCGAGCAAAGACCGTTGGAGAGCTCTTCGGGCAGCATTGGCACGACACGCTCGGGGAAATAAACCGAATTGCCGCGAACCAACGCTTCCTTGTCGAGGGCAGAGTCGACTTTCACATAATGCGAAACGTCGGCAATGGCCACATACAGTCGGAACCCGCCGGTCAGCACTTTCCAACCACCCAACTTCTCGCAGTAAACCGCGTCGTCGAAGTCGCGTGCATCTTCGCCATCGATCGTCACGAACGGCAGATGGCGCAGATCGACACGCTTGTGCTTGTCCTTTTCTTCGACTTCAGGCTTGAGTCGCGATGCTTCTTTGAGCACCGCCTCCGGCCAGACATGCGGAATATCGAAGCTGCGCAGCGCCACGTCGATTTCCATTCCCGGGGCCATGTAGTTGCCGATCACTTCGACAATGTCACCCTGCGGCTGGAAGCGCTGAGTCGGCCAATGAGTGATCTTCACCTCGACGAACTGACCGGGCTTAGCGTTCAGCGCCCGACCCGGCGTAACCAGCACTTCCTGCTGGATCTTGGGATTGTCGGGAATGACGAAACCGACATCGCTCTCGACGTGATAGCGCCCGACGATGCTTTCATGGGCGCGGCTGATCACTTCAACGACTGCGCCTTCGCGTCGACCACGGCGATCAAGGCCGGCGACTCGTGCCAGACAGCGATCGCCATCGAAGACCAGACGCATCTGCGCAGGACTGAGAAACAGGTCGTCGCTACCATCGTCGGGGATCAAGAACCCAAAACCGTCACGATGGCCACTGACGCGACCGCAAACCAGGTCCAGCTTGTCCACCGGGGCATAGGTGCCACGCCGGGTGTAGATCAGCTGACCATCTCGCTCCATCGCCCGCAAGCGGCGACGCAGCGCTTCGATATCCTCTTCGGACACCAGCCCGAACTCTTCGACCAGCTGCTCGCGGGCGGCAGGCGAACCGCGCTCACTCAAGTGCTGAAGGATCAGCTCGCGGCTAGGAATAGGGTTGTCATACTTTTCCGCTTCACGAGCGGCCTCGGGATCGAGGGATTGCCAATCGGCCATTAAGAGATGTCACCTTTCATTCATTTATAGGGACAGAACGTCCTCTATCTATTGAAGCGCGAATTGCTCTCTGACGGCAGCTTTCACGCGAATTATTTTTCGCCATCAGGGGTTTACAAGGCAATACCTCAGCCGTATAGTTCGCGCCCACAATGTCTGGTAGACGTTGTAACACGGAAACGGCTAAGTATCATCGTTTCCCGTGCCCAGGTGGCGGAATTGGTAGACGCACTAGGTTCAGGTCCTAGCGGTGGCAACACCGTGGAAGTTCGAGTCTTCTCCTGGGCACCATTTTCAAATGATACCCGCCACGCAGTGACGAGTATCATGCAAGACGAAGAATGCCAACTTCGACCGATCAGATCGGTAAAACGGCAAAAAAGTCGGTGAGCGATCATCGCAATGTGCCCAGGTGGCGGAATTGGTAGACGCACTAGGTTCAGGTCCTAGCGGTGGCAACACCGTGGAAGTTCGAGTCTTCTCCTGGGCACCACTCTTCAAGAAAAAACCGAGCCTATGGCTCGGTTTTTTTCGTTTAAGCACCCAGCCAACCGACGCACTCATCGAGCGAGCCCAAGCCGATCTCGTTCTCTTCAGCGCACACCCGCACACAGCAAAAAACCGCCCGAAGGCGGTCTTTTGCTGAGTCCGTAATCAGGCGTACGGATGACGCAGCACGATGGTTTCGTTGCGATCCGGACCGGTAGAGATGATATCTACCGGCGCCTGAACCAACTCTTCAAGACGCTTGATGTACGCACGGGCACTGGCAGGCAGCTCGTCCAGGCTTTTGGCACCAACGGTTGACTCGCTCCAGCCGGGCATGTCTTCGTACACCGGCTGCAGGCCATCGTAGCTGTCGGCATCGGTCGGCGCATCGACCAGCACATCACCGTTGCGATCCTTGTAGCCCACGCAGATACGGATGGTTTCCAACCCGTCGAGCACATCGAGCTTGGTCAGGCAGATACCGGAAATGCTGTTGATCTCGATAGCGCGACGCAGAATTACCGCATCGAACCAGCCACAACGACGCGCACGACCGGTAGTCGAGCCGAACTCATGACCACGCTCGGCAAGACGAGCCCCGATGTCGTCGAACAGCTCGGTCGGGAATGGACCGGACCCCACACGCGTGGTGTACGCCTTGGTGATACCCAGAATGTAGTCCAGGTAAAGTGGACCAAAGCCCGAACCAGTGGCAGTGCCGCCAGCGGTAGTGCTGGAGCTGGTCACATACGGATAGGTGCCGTGATCAATGTCCAGTAGCGAGCCCTGAGCACCTTCAAACATGATGCAGGCACCCTGCTTGCGCAACTCATGCAGGCGAGCAGTGACATCGGTGATCAACGGCTTGAGGATTTCGGCATAACCGAGCGCCTCGTCGAGGGTCTTCTGAAAATCAACCGGCTCGACCTTGTAGAAGTGTTCCAGCACGAAGTTGTGATATTCAAGCAACTCGCGCAGCTTGACCGCAAAGCGCTCGGGATTGAAAAGATCAGCAATGCGCAGGCCGCGGCGCGCCACCTTGTCTTCGTACGCCGGCCCAATACCACGTCCAGTGGTGCCGATCTTACCTTCCGAGCGCGAAGCTTCGCGCGCCTGATCCAGCGCCACATGATAAGGCAGGATCAAGGTGCAGGACGGACTGATACGCAGGCGCTCACGCACCGGCACACCCTTTTCCTCCAGCTTGGTGATCTCACGCATTAGTGCATCGGGAGCGACCACTACGCCATTGCCGATCAGGCATTGCACGTTGTCGCGCAAAATGCCGGACGGAATCAGGTGCAGCACGGTCTTCTCACCGTCGATGACCAGAGTGTGACCGGCATTGTGGCCGCCCTGGTAACGCACGACCGCAGCCGCCTGATCGGTCAGCAGATCGACGATCTTGCCCTTGCCCTCATCACCCCACTGGGTGCCCAGGACCACGACGTTCTTACCCATAACCCTTTGTCCTCTTCGGCGAAGCATACCGGCCGCAACCGGCGATAATCGAAACCAGGTCGGCACCGCAACGCGCGGTACCGCAACCATCAGGAAGTCAGCGAGACTACCGTCCAGACACCATTACTTAGCAGCAACTGCCGATCACAGCCCAGCTGCGCGGCGTCGCTGTGCGACTGCCCGTCGAGCGCCTGCACGACACGTTCGCCCTCGCGGCGCAACCGACGGACCGCACTCCACAATTCGGCCTCTTCGCCCCCGGGGGCCCAGATACCCGTTACAGGTACCGAAAGATCAGCGTTGCCCAGACTGACCAGCGTCTTCAGATCTGTAGAGAAGCCCGTCGCCGGCCGTGCACGCCCAAAATCGGCACCAATGTCATCGTATCGACCACCTTGTGCGATCGACTGCCCCACACCCGGAACGAACACGGCGAATACCGCTCCAGTATGGTAGTGATAACCACGCAATTCACCCAAATCGAAATACAGCGGCACGCCCGGATAGCGCATGGAGAGCTGGTCGGCGATCGCTGTCAGCTCTTCGAGCGCTTTCTGCACGTCGTGCGGCGCCTCAGCCAGGACGGCGCGCGCCTCATCGAGCACCTCACGACCACCGCATAGCCTTGCCAGCGCGCGCAGCATGCCAGCCAATGCCGGATCGAGCGCAGCGGTCAACTCAGCAATTTCATCCATCGCCTTGCGCTGCAGCGCATCGAAAAGGCGCTGCTCGACGTCACCATCGAGCGCGGCGGCCTTGGCCAACCCCCGATAGATGCCGACATGTCCCAGATCCATGTGCAGGTCAGGCACAACGGCCAGCTCGAGCATTTCCAACATCAAGCTGATGACTTCAATATCACTGGAAGTAGACGCGTCGCCGTATAGCTCAGCGCCGAGCTGAATCGGGCTGCGGGAAGTGGACAAGGCCTGGGGCTTTGCGTGCAGGACGCTGCCGGCGTAGCACAGACGACTAGGACCTTCACGACGCAGGGTATGAGCATCCACTCGCGCCACCTGAGGCGTGATGTCCGCACGCAACCCCATCTGCCTACCGGAGAGCGGATCGATGACTTTGAAGGTGCGCAAATCCAGATCCTGCCCGGAGCCAGTAAGCAGCGACTCGAGGAACTCCACGTGCGGGGTGATGACCAACTCGTAGCCCCAGCGCTGGAACAAGTCCAGCACGCGCCGACGCGCTGTTTCGATACGCGCCGCCTCTGGCGGCAGCACCTCTTCGATGCCATCTGGCAAAAGCCAGCGGTCTACCGTTGCCATTCGCGAAATCACCTCTCGTTCCGGTAAGCCCAGACGAAAACCGCGGCAGCAGCCTCAGCTGGCCATCGGTCGCGTGCAGTTGTATTCGAATCATGGCATCCGAGCCACGCCCCTGAGGGGATCGGCATGACCACTGCATGCCTGGGATAGCCTGCGACCTCTGGGGCACAGACGCAAAAAAGCCGGGATTTTCCCGGCTCGCGGATCATAGCAATCTTTTCCCCACCGGTCACCCGGCGACACTCTCGTGTCACCGGGAAACCTACTGGGCGCCATGAAGCGCTACTTGCTGCTTTCCAGATAGCGGAAGAAGTCGCTCTTAGCATCGAGCACCAACACGTCTTCCTTGCTGGAGAAGCTTTCTCGGTAGGCCTGCAGGCTGCGGTGGAACGCATAGAACTCCTGATCCAGCCCGTACGCCGAGGCATAGATCGACGCAGCGCGCGCATCGCCATCACCGCGCAACTCTTCAGCCTCGCGGAACGCCTCGGCCAACAGTACCCGCCGCTGACGATCAGCATCGGCACGGATGCCCTCCGCAAGCTCCTTACCTTTGGCGCGATGCTCACGAGCCTCGCGCTCACGCTCGGAGCTCATGCGCTCGAACACGCTTCGGTTCACTTCGCGCGGAAGATCGATGCCCTTGACGCGCACGTCGACGACTTCGATACCAAGCTCCTGCTGAACGGCGCGATTCAGGCTGGTAGTTACCTGAGCCATCAACTCGTCACGCTGCCCAGATACCGATTCATGCAGCGTCCGCTTACCGAACTGGTCGCGCAGGGCCGCCTCAAGACGACGAGCCAGACGCTCGTCAGCGATCTGCTTCACACCCGAAGTAGCAGTGTAGAAACGCTCGGCATCATCCACACGCCATTTGGCATAGGAGTCGACCATTAGCGCTTTCTTCTCCAAGGTCAGGAAGCGCGAGGTGGTGGTATCCAGCGTCAACAGTCGCGCATCGAACTTGCGCACCGAGTTCACGTACGGAATCTTCATATGCAGACCCGGCTTCACGTCAGGTTCGACGATCCGACCAAAGCGCAGCATCACCGCACGCTCTGTCTGCGAGACGATGTAAAAGCTGTTCCACAGGACGATCGCGAGCACCACACCCACAATCAGGGCCGTAAGGGATTTATTGCTCATCAGCGACTCTCCCTCGTACGAACTTCACGTGGATCCAGCTCCGGCGGCAGGCGAGTGCCCTGAGTCGCCGCGCCCGACGCAACCCCAGCAGGGGCCGGCGTGCTCGCGCCACGACTATTGATCATCTTGTCCAGCGGCAGATAGAGCAGGTTCTGCCCACCATCACCGCTAACCATGACTTTGCTGGTGTTGCTCATGACTTCCTGCATGGTTTCCAGATACAGACGCTCGCGCGTAACTTCCGGCGCCTTGCGATACTCGGCGACCAGCTTGCTGAAGCGGTCAGCCTCACCCTGGGCGCGAGAAATCACCGCATCGCGATAACCACTGGCTTCTTCCAGCATCCGCTGGGCCTGACCACGAGCCTCAGGGATGACCCCGTTGGCGTAGGATTCGGCCTGATTCTTCTCACGCTGCTCATCTTCACGCGCACGAATCACGTCATCGAACGCTTCCTGCACTTCGCGCGGCGCAGCCGCACTCTGAAGGTTGACCTGCGTGACAACGATACCGGTACTGTAGTTGTCGAGGAATCGCTGCAGACGCTCCTTGACCTCACCAGCCATGACCTCACGGCCCTCGGTGAGCACCTGGTCCATAGCAGTCGAACCCACCACGTGGCGAACGGCACTGTCGGTGGCGTGCTGCAAGCTCACCTCAGGCTGATCGACGTTGAGTACGAAGGACTGCAGATTGCTGACCTTGTATTGAACGGTGAGCGGCACCTCGATGATATTCTCATCCTCGGTGAGCATCTGGCCCTGCTTGCTATAGGAGCGCTCGCGGGTGACGTTCTCCTGGAACTTGCGATCAATCGGCGGGAAATAGATATTGAGGCCCGGACCGACCGTTTCGTGATACTTACCGAAGCGAAGCACCACTGCCTGCTCCTGCTCGTCGACGATATAGATGGCATTGAACAGCCATACCGCCAGCAGCACGACCAAAGCAATCCAAACCAAACCAAAGCCGCCCCGCTTGCCGCTGCCGCCAAGGTTTCCGCCACCACGCTTCTTGCCACCGAACATGCCGTTCAGGCTGTCCTGTAGCTTACGGAAAGCTTCATCGAGATCCGGCGGGCCCTTCTGGTCGCCACCGCCACCGCGACGACCACCGCCACCACCACCACTGCCCCAGGGATCCTGGTTGTTCGAGTTGCCACCCGGCTCATTCCAAGCCATAGCGCTCTCCATTCTAATAAAGCTTAAGGCGCGCCCACGGCGCGCCCACCAATGCTACAGAAAGCCCCTAACGACCGGCGAAATTGCCGACGGAGGCTTTATTGCAAAGTGTGTTGCGCGATGAACTCATCCACGCGCAACCCTTCGCGACTGATCAAACGGTTCAATTCGATTCGAGGCAGACGAACTTCCAGCAGACTGCCACCTTCTTCATCATGTGTCTCGCGCTGAACAGCGCTGAGCTCGAAGAACTGGGCGCGCAGCCGACCAAGCCTCTGCGGCAAGCAAAGAGTACCGACAAACAGGTCATTGCCCAGCAGCTCGGAGATCGCCTGGCGAACCAGATCCATACCCAATCCATCCCGCGCAGACACCCAAACACGTTGCGGTCGACCATCAGCATCGCGCTGGATCTGCGGCTCGATGCCGTCCATCAAGTCAAGCTTGTTGTAGATTTCCAGCATCGGTAGCTCGTTTGCGCCGATCTCAGCGAGAACTGCCAGCACCTGCTCGATCTGCTGATCGCGTTCGGGCTCATGTGCGTCAATGACATGCAGCAGAAGATCGGCGTTGCTCGACTCCTCCAGCGTTGCCCGAAACGACTCCACCAACTTGTGCGGCAGATGGCGAATGAAACCTACCGTGTCAGCCAGAATCACCGGACCGATATCGTCCAGTTCCAGCCGGCGCAGGGTCGGATCGAGGGTGGCAAACAGCTGATTGGCCGCGTACACGTCGGACTCGGTGAGCGCATTGAACAGCGTCGACTTGCCCGCGTTGGTGTAGCCGACCAGAGAAACGGAAGGAATATCAGCCCTGCGACGACCACGCCTGGCTTGCTCGCGCTGCCCGCGAACCTTCTCCAGCCGCTGCTTGATCTGCCGGATGCGCACACGTAACAGTCGACGGTCGGTTTCCAGCTGCGTCTCACCCGGACCACGCAGACCGATACCGCCCTTCTGTCGTTCCAAGTGAGTCCAGCCGCGAACCAGGCGCGTACTCATGTGTTCGAGCTGCGCCAGCTCGACCTGCAGCTTACCCTCATGGGTACGCGCACGCTGGGCGAAGATATCCAGGATCAGACCAGTACGATCAAGCACGCGACACTCGAGAGCACGCTCGAGGTTACGCTCCTGGCTGGGCGTTAGCGTGTGATTGAAGATCACCAGCTCGGCCTCGCCATCCTTGACGAGGTCATGCAACTCTTCGACCTTGCCGCTGCCGATCAGGAACTTCGCCGATGGCTGATGCCGGGGCACATTGACGAAGCCAACCGCCTCGGCACCAGCCGAGCGCGCCAGCTCCTGGAACTCCTGAGGGTCCTCGCGCGCCGCGGGGTCCTGGCCATCCAAATGCACCAGGATAGCCCGCTCGCCGCCACCGGGACGTTCGAAGAACAAAGAAACCTACCTCAGTCGTTGCCCGACTCGGATTGCTCGGCATCACCAGCGGTCGGCAGGCGCACTGGGCGACCTGGAACCACAGTAGAAATGGCGTGCTTGTAGACCATCTGACTGACGGTGTTTTTCAGAAGAATGACGAACTGGTCGAAGGATTCAATCTGACCCTGCAGCTTGATGCCGTTGACCAGATAGATGGAAACCGGAACGCGTTCCTTACGCAGTGTGTTGAGGTAAGGGTCTTGTAGCGAATGCCCTTTTGACATGTGCCGCACTCCTTAGAGGATCTGTTTTCATTAGTGTTCTAAAAGTACAACCGACGATCCACTTGTCTGAGAATAGACGGTCAATTTGCAGTGTCAGCTCAATATGGAGAGCGATTGCAGGTATTTCAATGCGCGCGGCAGATTGTCGCGGGACAAACTGTCCAACCAGTGCAACTCCCCCCAGCTTCGCAACCAAGTGAATTGCCTTTTGGCCAGTTGCCGGGTCGCGATGATGCCGCGTGCAACCATTTCCTCTCGGGACGATGATCCGTCCAGGTATTCCCAGACCTGACGATAACCGACCGCTCGAATCGACGGCATGCCAAGGTGCAGATCCCCGCGGTGCCTCAGGGCTTCGACCTCTTCGACAAAGCCCTGTTCAACCATGTGCACGAAACGTCTTTCGATACGCTCATGCAGGATGTGGCGTTGCGCCGGAGCGATGCACAATTGCGCCACAGTATAAGGCAAGACTCCTGAGCCTGGAGCGTCTGCGACGGCTTTTTGCGACCTTTGTCGGGCGCGGTGCTCGCTCATGGTCGATCCACTGATGCGATATACCTCCAACGCTCGCACCAAACGCTGCGGGTCGTTGGGATGAATTCGCGCCGCAGATTCAGGATCGACCTTCGCCAACTGATCATGCAGCGCCTGCAGGCCCTCGGCTGCAGCCAGCGCCTCGAGTTCGGCGCGCACCAGTGGATCGGCCGCTGGCATGTCGGCCAGGCCTTCCTGCAACGCCTTGAAATACAACATGGTTCCGCCAACCAGGAGAGGAATGCGGCCGGCAGCGGTTATTTCTGCCATGGCTGCCAACGCATCGGTACTGAACTCGGCCGCCGAATAGCTCTCGGCCGGGTCTCGAATGTCTACCAGGCGGTGCGGAAACTCTGCCAACACTTCAGGGGAAGGCTTCGCCGTCCCGATGTCCATGCCTCGATAAACCAGCGCCGAATCAACGCTGATCAGCTCGCAAGGCAGCACACGAGCCAGCTCCAGCGCGAGATCGGTTTTGCCCGATGCGGTCGGGCCCATGAGAAAGATGACAGGTGGCAGGGAAGACATCGACAGGCTCGGCGGGCATGGCCGCATAGTTTCCGGCGGCAGACTGCAGGCTGCAAGCATCGCAAGCTGCAGCAAAGGTTGATCAGCGGCCGCGCAGGAAAAGCTTATCCAGCTCGTCCATGCCGAGCTGCGTCCAGGTGGGACGCCCATGATTGCATTGCCCGCTGCGCTCGGTGTGCTCCATGTCGCGTAGCAAGCCGTTCATCTCGGGCAGAGTCAGCCGCCGATTGGCGCGTACAGCACCGTGGCAGGCCATGGTCGCCAAAAGTTCATTGAGATGCGCCTGAATCCGGTCACTGGTGCCGTACTCCAGCAGATCAGCGAGCACGTCACGCACCAACTGAGTGGCCTGCGCCTGCTTGAGCAGGGAGGGCGTCTGCCGAATCGCCAACGTCTCCGGGCCCAGCCGCTGCAGCTCAAAACCAAGCTTCTGGAACCATTGGCCGTGCTCTTCGGCACAATCAGCCTCACGCTGGCTGACTGCGATGGATTCAGGCACCAGCAGTGGCTGACCGCGTAGCCCTTCGCTGGCCATTGCGGTTTTCAGCCGCTCATAGGTAATACGCTCATGGGCCGCATGCATATCGACCAGCACCATGCCTTGAGCGTTCTCAGCGAGGATATAGACCCCTTTGAGCTGCGCCAGCGCATACCCAAGCGGCGGGACGTCATCCTGGCTGGCCGGCAAAGCAGCGGAGCCGCTCTCGGGTAGCGGCGTGAAAAACTCACGATAGGCGCCCTGGGCTTCGGCGGTGTAGCCCGCGGGCGCAGGCCTTGGTGCCTGATAGCCGGCGCCAGCGCCGCGCCAGGCAGGCGCCTCGCCCTGCGGCCGCTCCAGCACGCTCGCAGCCAGGCTCATTTCGTTTTGGCCCGAAAACTCGCCAGCGGCCAGTCCCGACGCTTGGGTCATCGACGTCACACTCGCCGGTGCCGCCAGCTGGTCCTCCGGGCGCACATCTCCTAGCGCGCGATGCAACGTGCCGTAGAGGAAGTCATGCACCATGCGGCTGTCACGGAAGCGCACCTCATGCTTGGTCGGATGTACATTGACGTCCACCACCGCAGGGTCGACATCGAGGAAGAGCACGAAGGTCGGGTGTCGTCCATTGAAGAGTACGTCGCGGTAGGCCTGACGCACGGCATGGGCGACCAGCTTGTCGCGCACCATGCGTCCGTTGACGTAGAAGTACTGCAAATCCGCCTGACTGCGCGAGAACGTTGGTAGCCCAACCCAGCCCCACAACCGCAACCCGTTGCGCTCGATCTCGATAGGCAGCGCCTGTTCAAGAAACGCTGAACCGCAAACCGCTGCCACCCGTCGCGCACGCGATGCATCGTCACTGGCCTGATGCAGCGCCAGCACTGCTTTGCCGTTATGACGCAGATGGAAGGCAACGTCGAACCGCGCCAGCGCCAGGCGCTTGATTACTTCCTGCAGGTGGTCGAACTCGGTTTTCTCGGTGCGCAAAAACTTGCGCCTCGCCGGCGTATTGAAGAACAGGTCGCGGACCTCGACGGAAGTACCGACGGGATGCGCCGCGGGCTGCACTCGCGCTTCCATTTCCCGCCCTTCGGTTTCCACCTGCCAGGCTTCGCCGGCGTCAGCGGTACGCGAGGTCATGGTCAGACGCGAGACGGAACTGATCGAAGCCAGCGCTTCGCCACGAAAGCCCAGGCTCATGACCCGCTCAAGGTCTTCCAGATCGCGAATCTTGCTAGTGGCATGGCGGGCCAGGGCTAGCGGCAGGTCATCCTGCGCAATGCCGCAACCGTCGTCGCGCACGCGTAACAGCTTCACTCCGCCTTGCTCGACATCCACCTCGATTCGAGTCGCGCCGGAATCAAGGCTGTTCTCCAGCAACTCCTTGATCACCGAAGCCGGGCGTTCGACCACCTCACCCGCGGCGATCTGGTTCGCCAACCGCGGACTGAGCAGCTGGATGCGCGGAGTATCGGTCATGGCTGGGAAGCCAGCGTGGTAGCGGGGATATTCAGGGTTTGACCGACCTTGATCACGTCATTGCTGAGGCGATTTGCACTGCGCAAGGCAGCCAGACTGACTTGATAGCGCTGGGCAAGCAGCGCCAGGCTTTCGCCCGAGCGCACGACATGCTCGCGGGGCCCCGCTGCAATCTTGCCGGAATCGCGCAGCCAGGCAATGTAGGTGCCTGGAGGCGGATTCTCGTGGAAAAACTGCCGCACCCCGCTATGGACAGACCGCGCCAGGGCTTGCTGATGGCTGGAGGTCTGCAGCTTCTTCGCCTCGGAAGGGTTCGAAATGAAACCTGTCTCTACCAGGATCGATGGAATATCCGGAGATTTCAGCACCATGAAACCGGCCTGCTCGACACGACTTTTGTGTAACCGAGTGATGCGCCCCATGTTGCTCAGCACTTTCTGCCCGACGTTGAGGCTGGAAGACAACGAAGCCGTCATCGACAGGTCCAGCAGCACGCCTGCGAGCATCTGATCCTTGTCGCCAAGGCTCAGGTTACCAGCGCCACCGATCAGGTCCGAGCGGTTCTCGCTGTCGGCCAGCCAGCGCGCAGTTTCCGAGGTGGCGCCGCGGTCGGAAAGAGCGAACACCGAGGCTCCATACGCCGCCGTGCGGGGAGCAGCATCGGCATGGATCGAAATGAACAGATCGGCGCCTTTCTTACGGGCAATCTCGGTCCGCTTGCGCAACGGAATGAAGTAATCCCCGGTACGCACCAGTTCGGCGCGGAAGCCTTTTTCAGCGTTTATCTGGCGCTGCAGCTCCTTGGATATCTGCAGCACCACATGCTTTTCGTAGACCTTGCCCGGCCCGATCGCTCCCGGGTCCTCGCCACCGTGGCCGGCGTCGATCGCGATCACGATGTCACGCTTTCCGCCAGGAGTTGCGGGCAGCTTTACTGCCGGCAGGGTCGGCGAAACGGGTGCGACAGGGGTAGCGGGCGTAGTGGTAACCGGCGGCTGGGTTGCTGCACGGGCCGAACTCGCCTGATCGAACAAGTCGACCACCAGGCGATGGCCATACTGTTGATTCGGCGCGAGGCTGAAACTCTTCGGCGAAACGGGCGCGTGCAGGTCGACCACCACGCGCAGTGTATTGGCATCATGCTGACCAGCGCGCAAGGCAGCGACCGGAGTGTTTTTTAGAGCAAGCTGGTCCAGTTGAGCCTTCAGCGTGGCACCAGTCACATCAATGACCAGCCGATCAGGCGCGGTGAGCGTGAATATCTTGTGCTCGACCGGCCCGGACAGATCGAACACCAGGCGGGTGTTATCCGGCGCGCGCCACAGACGCACACTCTGCACATCGCTGGCCGCGAAAAGGTCCGTTGCCAAGAGCAACAGCGCCAAGCCGCCAATCAGGGTGCGAATGCGCATACCCAAACCCATGTTATTCATAGTTCTCCGTCGGTCAGGGCGGCACACCAGGCTTCGCCCCGCACAGTATGGGGCGACAGGCGCAGCGTACGGCCGGCCTCATGCGGCGTAATGGTAATGTCCATGTCGGCCTTTGGCAAAACGCCGGCACCGCGCTCCGGCCACTCGATGAGGCACAAGGCGTTGCCCTCGAAATAGTCGCGAATGCCAAGAAACTCCAGCTCTTCCGGATCGACCAGCCGGTAGAGGTCGAAATGGAAAACCTGCACATCGCCCAGTTCGTAAGGCTCGACCAGCGTGAAGGTGGGGCTCTTGACCTTGCCTGCATGGCCAAAACCGCGAATCAGCCCCCGCGACAGCGTGGTCTTGCCCGCCCCGAGATCACCGTGCAGATAGATTACGCCACGACCGCCACTTGCCTGAGCAATACGGGCACCAAGGGCGAGCATCGCCGCTTCGTCCTCGGCATACAGAATCACTTCAGACATGGCGACTGCTCCTCGAGCAACTGTCGGATAACAGGAATCAGGTCGCTGGCGGCCAGCCCACGCCCCTGCTCACCCAAGCGCTCACCAGCGGCGGCATGCAGCCAAGCAGCCAGGCAGCCAGCGTCGAATGGCATCAAGTCCTGCGCCAGCAAGGCACCGATCACGCCGGCCAGCACATCGCCGAGGCCGGCACTGGCCATCGCCGGATGGCCGCGATCACAAAGCGCCAGCCGCCCGTCTGGATCAGCGACCAGCGTGCCAGCGCCCTTGAGCAACGCCACGCAGCCAAAGCGCCGGGCCAGCGCGCGAGCTGCAGCGGCGCGATCAGCCTGTACTTCAGCGACCGAGCATTGCAGCAGCCGGGCCGCCTCGCCAGGATGAGGCGTGATCACGCTTCCTGCCGGCAATTCGACGGCACCAGCCGCCAGCAGATTCAAGGCATCGGCATCCCATACCTGCGGCGCCTGACGCTGCGCCGCCAACGACAACAAGCTACGTCCCCATGGCGCCTGGCCAAGGCCGGGGCCGACCACCAGCACATCGGCGCGCTCGACCAGCGCCGTCAGGCCGTAGGTCGACTCGACGCCACTGCACATGATTTCCGGACGGCGCACCAGCGAAGCGGTGACATGCTCCGGACGCGTTGCCAGCGTCACCATGCCCGCACCGCAGCGCAACGCCGCCTCGGCACTAAGCAGTGCGGCGCCGCCAGTTCCCAGATCGCCGCCAATCACCAGCACCTGACCGAAGCTGCCCTTGTGCGCCACCGGCGAGCGCGGCGCAACGCGTATCAGCGAGCCGTGGTCCAGGCGTACGGCCTCGCTCGCCACCTGCGCGACGATAGCCGGATCAGCCTGCAGATCATCGAACACCAGCGTGCCGACGCGATCAGGACCATCCGCGGTGAACAGGCCCAGCTTGAGCCCTATGAAGGTGACGCTCAGATCGGCGTGCACCGCATGGCCCAGCACCCGCCCAGTGTCGGCACAGAGACCGGAAGGCAGATCGATCGCCAGCACCGGCAACCGACTGGCATTGATCGCCTGGATCGCAGAGGCATACGGCTCACGCACGTCGCCGGCGATGCCGGTGCCCAGCAGCGCATCCACCAGCACGCCCTGCAACGACGCCTCGGAGTGCCAGGGCTCGATGGCCACGCCACATGCCTGCGCCTCGGCCCGAGCCTGCGCGGCATCGCCCTGCAACGCCTGCGGATCACCGACCGCGAGTACGACAACCCGCCAACCGGCGCGTTGCGCCAGCGCCGCGACCAGATAGCCATCGCCGGCGTTATTGCCACGTCCGGCCAATACGGTAACCGCACCTGCATCCGGCCAGCGCCGGCGCAGCGCACGCCAAGCGGCATGGGCGGCACGCTGCATCAATTCGAAACCAGAAGTGCCATCGGCAATCAGGCGCGCATCGAGTTCGCGCACCTGGGCGGCGGTGTACAGAGCGACGGGCAGGGAATCGGTCATCGGAGCAGGGATCATCGCGGCGGAATGTCTGGCAGAATTATACGCACCCACCCACCAAGTCGCCCTATTCTCCGATGTCCAGTCCTGCTCTCGATCCAACCGCCCTCTCTGCCTCCATCAAGGAGTGGGGCCGTGAGCTCGGTTTTCAGCAGGTCGGCATCACCGATGTCAACCTCGGCGAGCATGAGGCGCACCTGGAAGCCTGGCTGGCGGCGGGCTATCAGGGCGAGATGGATTACATGGCTGCCCACGGCAGCAAGCGCTCACGACCTGACGAGCTGGTGCCCGGCACGCTGCGGGTGATTTCCCTGCGTATGGACTACCTCCCCGGCGACACGCGCATGACCCAGCAGCTCGCCAGTCCGGAAAAGGCCTACGTGTCGCGTTATGCGTTGGGCCGCGACTACCACAAGCTGATCCGCAAACGCATTCAGCAACTGGCCGAGCGCATTCAGCAGGTGGTCGGCCCATTCGGCTTCCGTGCATTCGTCGACAGCGCGCCAGTACTGGAGAAGGCCGCCGGGCAGCAGGCCGGGCTCGGCTGGATCGGCAAGAACACCCTGCTGCTCAACCGCAAGGCCGGCAGCTGGTTCTTTCTCGGCGAGCTGTTCATCGATATTGCCCTGCCGGTCGACGAACCGACGACCCGCGACCACTGCGGCAGCTGCCATGCCTGTCTGGACGCCTGCCCCACCGACGCCTTCGTTGGCGAACGGCTACTCGATGCGCGGCGCTGCATCTCCTACCTAACCATCGAACTCAAGGGGCCGATACCGCTGGAGCTGCGCGACAAGATCGGCAACCGCGTATTCGGCTGTGACGATTGCCAGATCGTCTGCCCGTGGAACCGTTTCGCCCGCCCCACAGAGCAAAGCGATTTCCAGCCACGCCACAGCCTGGACAACGCCGAGCTGGCGACACTGTTCCGCTGGACAGAAGAAGAATTTCTCAGCCGTACCGAGGGCTCGCCGCTGCGCCGCGCCGGGTACCAGCGCTGGCTGCGTAATCTGGCGGTCGGCCTGGGCAATGCGCCCTCGAGCATCCCGGTGCTCGAAGCGCTCGAAGCTCGCCGCGACGATCCGTCAGAGCTGGTGCGTGAGCATGTCGAATGGGCGCTGATGCAGCATGCCCGGCGCGAGCCCGGTTGATCGCCGGACCTTCAGACAGCATCAGATCCGAGCAGTCACCTGAGCCGGATCGCTGGCCGGCGTAGCATTGAGTTCGCGCAGCTCTTCGGCATCCAGCGTCTCCTGCTGGAGCAACCGCCGAGCGCAGCGCTCAAGTAGTTCACGCCGCGCTTCGAGCAGCTCCAGGCTGCGCTGGAACGCGGACTGGACCAGCTCCCGTATTTCCTCATCGATGGCGGTTGCGGTGCTCTCGGCATAGTCGTGCTGCGGTTTGAGCCCGAGCATTGCTTCATTGCCCAGAAACGAGTTCGGTTCGCGCTCCAGCGCCAGGTGGCCGAGGCGTTTGGACATGCCATAGCGGGTGACCATGGCGCGGGCGATGTCGGTAACCTTGGCCAGGTCGTCCGCCGCGCCGGTGGACAGGTGGGCGAACACCAGCCACTCCGCGGCGCGCCCGCCGAGCAGTACGGCCATCTTGTTTTCCAGCTCCTCTCGGGTCATCAGGAAACGATCCTCGATCGGCCTCTGGATGGTGTAGCCCAGCGCGCCCATGCCACGCGGAATGATCGACACCTTGTGCACCGGGTCGACCCCAGGCAGCGCCATGGCCACCAGGGCATGACCCATTTCGTGATACGCGACGATCTCGCGTTCGCGCGGGTTGAGCAGGCGGTTGCGCTTCTCCAGCCCGGCAATGATGCGCTCGATGGCCGCGGTGAAGTCTTCCATCGCCACCGCCTCGGCATTGCGCCGGGTCGCCAACAGGGTCGCCTCATTGACCAGATTGGCCAGATCGGCACCGGTGAAGCCCGGCGTGAGCGCGGCAATGGCCTGCGGATCGACATCGATGCCCAGGCGCGACTTCTTCAAATGCACATTGAGGATCTGCACCCGCCCGACCTTGTCGGGCCGATCCACCAGCACCTGACGGTCGAAGCGGCCGGCACGCAGCAATGCCGGGTCGAGAATTTCCGGCCGGTTGGTGGCAGCCAGCAAAACCAGTCCGCTGGAGGTATCGAAACCGTCCATTTCCACCAGCAGCTGGTTGAGCGTCTGCTCCTTCTCGTCATGCCCGCCAGATAGCGGCCCGGCGCCGCGGGCGCGACCAAGGGCGTCCAGCTCGTCGATGAAAATGATTGCCGGCGCCTGGGCTCGCGCCTGTTCGAACAGATCACGCACCCGCGCCGCACCAACGCCGACGAACATCTCGACGAATTCGGAGCCGGATATGGAGAAGAACGGCACCCTCGCCTCGCCTGCAACGGCCCGCGCCAGCAGCGTTTTGCCAGTGCCGGGCGGACCGACCAGCAGCACACCCTTAGGCATACGCCCGCCCAGGCGACCGTAAGTCTGCGGGTCGCGGAGGAATTCGATGATTTCCTTGAGTTCGTCCTTGGCCTCGTCGACGCCGGCGACATCAGCGAAGGTCACTTTCATGTCGGTTTCGACATAGACCCGCGCCTTGCTCTTGCCGATCTGCATCATGCCGCCGCCACCCAGGCCACTGCCGATGCGCTTGAGCAGGAACAGCCAGATACCGAAGAACAGCATCGCCGGCACGATCCACGACACCAAGTCGCGCACCAAGGTGCTTTCAACCTTGCCGGTGTAGCGCACTGGATACTGTTGCAGATGCTCGGCCAACTGCGGCTCGACGCGATTGCTGATGAAACGGCGCTGACCGCTGGCCAGCGGCTCCTTGAGCAGCCCCTCGATGCGACGCTCGGTGATAGCCAATTCCTCGACACGCCCTTCCTTGAGGTGCTGTTCGAACTCGCTATAGGGAATGGTCGCCACCTCCTGCTGCACAGACAGCAGATACTGGATGCCGAGGAACACCAGGATGGCGATCATCCAGTAATTCATGTGGAACTGAGTTCGGTCTTTCACACCTTTTCTCCTTGTGCCGCAAGACTTGGAAATTATGCCTGCTGCGCAAGAGGCCAGCCTGAACCCAGATCAGTAATGCTGCACGCAGCTCAAAGTCCGCCGCGCACGCCGAGCCCGACACCCAGCTCCGCAGCCACGGCGAAGGGCAGCAGCAGCGTATCCAACAAGGCACTGGCGGGAAGATCCAGTGCGGGATATTTCGGTGGCATGGCACCAAAGCGGTCAATTGGGCAGCAGCCGCCATTGAGGCTGTACCAATCCAGGCGTGTGCCGGAATAAATGATCGGTGCGCCGGGCTTGGCGGCATCCAGCGTGCGCACGCTGGCACAGCCGCCGAGGAGACTCAGCGTTGCCAGGACCAGCAGCGCTCGGCCGATCATCTCAATCGTCGCTGACGATATGGTGCTCGCCCCAGCGCGGCAGCATGTCCTGCGGGATGTTGAGCAGGTTGAGAATACGCGCGACGACGAAGTCGACCAGGTCATCAATTGTCTGCGGCTGGTGATAGAAGCCGGGCGACGCTGGCAGGATGGTCACGCCGAGGTTGGATAGCTTGAGCATGTTCTCAAGATGAATGCTCGAATACGGCGCCTCACGCGGCACTAGAATCAGCTGGCGGCGCTCCTTGAGGGCGACGTCCGCGGCGCGCTCGATCAGATTGTTGCAAGCGCCAGCAGCTATCGCCGACAGCGTGCCGGTGGAACATGGCACGACCACCATGGAAGTCGGCGCACCGGAACCAGACGCCGGCGGTGCCATCCAGTCTTCCTTGGCGAATACGCGGATCTGTCCGGCCGCCGCGCCGGTGTATTCGGAGAGAAAGGCCTGCATGGCCTGCGGCTTGGCCGGCAGCACCACGTCGGTCTCTGTGGCCATGACCAGCTGCGCCGCCTTGGAGATCAGAAAGTGCACTTCGCGGTCTTCCTGGATCAGGCAGTCGAGCAGGCGCAGGCCGTACTGCGCCCCGGATGCGCCGGTCATGGCCAAGGTGATGCGTTCCGGTCCGTTCATACATTTGTTCCCTTGTAGCCGCTTGGTCATATTCGGGCGGGCTGAAGCGGAACGCCGCCCGGCCCACCCTACTTGCTGATGCGATCCGCGTGGAAATACCTTCGGCGATTTCCACCCTACCCACGGTCATCGTAGGGTGGAAAACCGCGAAGCGTTTTCCACCTTGAGCAATCAGCTCAACGCCACAGCCAACTTGCCGTGCAACCCACCGAAACCGCCATTGCTCATGACCACCACCTGGGTACCCGGCGCGGCGTCGGCCTTGACCTTGGAGATGATCGCCTCAAGCGAATCGCACACGGTGGTCGGCACGGGCGAGCCGGCGACCGTTGCAGCCAGATCCCAGCCGAGATTGGCCGGCGCATACCAGATAGCCTGATCCGCCAGCGCCACGGACTCGGCCAGGCCCTCGCGGTGCGCACCGAGTTTCATTGAATTGGAGCGCGGCTCGACCACGGCAATGATCGGCGTATTGCCCACCTGCTTGCGCAGCCCGTCGAGGGTGGTGGCGATGGCGGTCGGGTGATGGGCGAAGTCGTCGTAGATGGTCACACCGTTGACTTCGGCGACCTTCTCCATGCGTCGCTTGACGCTCAGAAACTCGCTCAGCGCCTCGGCGCCCTGCTTCGGCAGCACGCCCACATGCCGCGCCGCGGCAAGCGTCGCCAGGGCGTTGTTGACGTTGTGCAGGCCCGTCAGCGCCCAGTCGACCACACCCTGCACGGCACCTTCGAAAATCACTTCGAAGCGCGAACCGTCGGCACTCAACAGATTCGCCTGCCATTGCCCGCCGTCTCCGGTGGTCTGCACCGGCGTCCAGCAGCCCATGCCGATGACGCGCTTGAGCGCCGTTTCGGATTCGGGGTGGATGATCAGCCCTTCGCTCGGCACGGTGCGAACCAGGTGGTGGAACTGCCGCTCGATAGCCGCGAGGTCCGGGAAGATGTCCGCGTGATCGAATTCCAGGTTGTTGAGGATCGCCGTGCGCGGGCGGTAATGGACGAACTTGCTGCGCTTGTCGAAGAAGGCGCTGTCGTACTCGTCCGCCTCGACCACGAAGAACGGTGTGCCGCCGAGGCGCGCGGAGATACCGAAATTCTGCGGCACCCCACCGATGAGAAATCCCGGGCTCATCCCCGCATGTTCCAGCACCCAGGCCAGCATGCTGCTGGTGGTGGTTTTGCCGTGAGTGCCGGCAGCAGCCAGCACCCAGCGGCCCTGCAGGACGTGATCGGCCAGCCACTGCGGGCCGGACACGTATGGCAAACCCTTGTTCAGCACATATTCCACGGCCGGGTTGCCACGCGACAGCGCGTTGCCGATCACCACCAGATCTGGCGCCGGCTCGAGCTGGCTCGGCTCGTAGCCCTGGGTCAACTCAATGCCCTGCGCTTCGAGCTGGGTGCTCATCGGCGGATAAACGTTGGCGTCAGAGCCGGTAACACGATGCCCGAGCGCCTTGGCCAGCACCGCGAGCGACCCCATGAAGGTGCCGCAGATGCCGAGAATATGGATATGCATGGATGCCCTCAAAACCGGTGAGACCCACTGAAAACTGCGGCGCAGGTTAGCACAGCAGGCCATCCCAGCCGACCAGCCGCCGTTAGTCAGACGCAGGGCTGAAACGCGACTGATCGGTCACCTTCTTGAGCCAGATCATTTCGCCCTCCGGTCCAGATGCGATGCTGCAAGAACCACTTTCAGACAAGCACAAGGGATTCTCCATGAGCAGCACCTTCTTCATACCCGCAGTGAACATGATGGGCGCCGGAAGCCTCGATGAAGCGATGGGCGCCATCGCCAACTACGGCTTTCGCAAAGCGCTGATCGTCACCGATGCAGGGCTGGCGCGTGCAGGCGTCGCTGAAAAAGTTGCGGCGCTGCTGGCTGCCGCGGATATCCAATCGGTCGTATTCGATGGCGCCCAACCCAACCCAACCGTGGGCAACGTCGAAAAGGGCCTGACCCAGCTGCGCGAAAGCGCGTGCGATTTCATCATCTCTCTCGGCGGCGGCTCGCCCCATGACTGCGCCAAGGGCATCGCCCTGTGTGCCACCAACGGCGGCCACATTGCCGACTACGAAGGCGTGGACCGCTCTGCCAAACCGCAACTGCCACTGGTGGCGATCAACACCACCGCCGGCACCGCCAGCGAGATGACTCGCTTCTGCATCATCACCGACGAAACCCGTCACGTAAAAATGGCCATCGTCGACCGCAACGTCACGCCGCTGCTGTCGGTGAACGATCCGGCATTGATGGTAGCCATGCCCAAGGGGCTGACCGCCGCTACCGGCATGGACGCGCTCACCCATGCGGTAGAAGCCTATGTATCGACCGCCGCCACGCCGATCACCGACGCCTGTGCGCTCAAGGCCATCGAACTGATCTCGGCAAACCTGCGTACCGCCGTCGAGAACGGCAGCGACATGCCAGCCCGGGAAAACATGGCCTACGCGCAATTCCTCGCCGGGATGGCGTTCAATAACGCCTCGCTGGGCTACGTTCATGCCATGGCTCACCAGCTCGGCGGCTTCTACGATCTGCCGCATGGTGTCTGCAACGCCGTACTGCTGCCCCACGTGGAGAGCTACAACGCCAGCGTCTGCCCCGAACGCCTGCGCGACATCGCCACCGCGATGGGCGTGGAGACCCGTGGCCTCGATGCCGCCCAGGGCGCCGAGGCCGCACTGGCGGCAATCCGCACCCTGTCGAAGGACATCGGCATTCCGGGCGGGCTGGCTGAGCTTGGCGCCAAGGCCGATGACATCCCAACCCTGGCTGCCAACGCCATGAACGATGCCTGCGGCCTGACCAACCCACGCCGCGCCACGCAAGAGGAAATCGAAGCCATCTTCCACAGCGCACTCTAACTGCCTGGGCCGGGGCTTTTTGCTCCGGCCCAGCCCAGCGGCAGCCTTCGCTTTGCCGCTTCAAAAAGTGCCCTCGGCCGCCCGCGACAGTATTCAACTCCTGATCTACGCTTTGTGCAGCGAATCTCCATCCAAGAACAATCTGGAGCCCCCCATGATCTACGCCCCTCCCGGCACCGACGGTGCCATCGTTACCCTCAAGGCCCGCTACGGCAACTTCATCAATGGCAAGTTCGTCGAGCCAATCAACGGGCAGTATTTCACCAACCTCTCTCCGGTTAACGGACAGCCGATTGCCGAGTTTCCGCGCTCCGACGCCGCCGATATCGAGAAAGCCCTGGACGCCGCCCATGCAGCTGCCGACGCGTGGGGCAAGACCAGCGTACAGGCGCGCTCGCTGATCCTGTTGCAGATCGCCGATCGCATCGAGCAGAACCTGGAGATGCTCGCCGTCACCGAAACTTGGGACAACGGCAAGGCCGTGCGTGAAACCCTGAACGCCGACATCCCGCTGGCGGCTGACCACTTCCGCTACTTCGCCGGCTGCATCCGCGCTCAGGAAGGCACCAGCGCCGAGATCGACGAGCACACCGCCGCCTATCACTTCCACGAGCCGTTGGGCGTGGTCGGGCAGATCATCCCGTGGAACTTCCCGATCCTGATGGCCGCCTGGAAGCTCGCCCCGGCACTCGCCGCCGGCAACTGCGTTGTGCTGAAACCCGCCGAGCAGACCCCCTTGGGTATAAGCGTGCTGATGGAGGTGATCGGCGACCTGCTGCCACCGGGCGTGCTCAACGTCGTGCAGGGCTATGGCCGTGAAGCAGGCGAAGCGCTGGCAAGCAGCAAACGCATCGCCAAGATCGCCTTCACCGGCTCCACACCGGTCGGCTCGCACATCATGAAGCGCGCCGCAGAGGCCATCATCCCGAGCACCGTGGAGCTGGGCGGCAAGAGCCCGAACATCTACTTCGAAGACATCATGCAGGCCGAGCCTACCTTCATCGAGAAAGCGGCCGAAGGCCTGGTGTTGGGCTTCTTCAACCAGGGCGAGGTGTGCACCTGTCCGTCCCGCGCACTGGTGCAGGAATCGATCTACGCGCCCTTCATGGAAGCGGTGATGAAGAAGGTTGCACAGATCAAGCGCGGCGACCCGCTGGATACCGACACCATGGTCGGTGCGCAAGCCAGCCAGCAGCAATTCGACAAGATCCTGTCCTATCTTGAGATCGCCAAGCAGGAAGGCGCCGAAGTGCTCACTGGCGGTGCGGCCGAGAAACTCGAAGGCTCGCTCGCCACCGGCTATTACATCCAGCCGACGCTGCTTAAGGGCACCAACGAGATGCGCGTGTTCCAGGAGGAGATCTTTGGCCCGGTGATCGGCGTCACCACCTTCAAGGATGAAGCCGAAGCCCTGGCCATCGCCAATGACACCGAGTACGGACTCGGTGCTGGCGTCTGGACCCGCGACATCAACCGCGCCTACCGCATGGGCCGGGCAATCAAGGCGGGCCGTGTCTGGACCAATTGCTACCACCTCTACCCGGCACACGCGGCGTTCGGTGGCTACAAGAAGTCCGGCGTCGGTCGCGAAACCCACAAGATGATTCTCGACAGCTACCAGCAGACCAAGAACCTGCTGATCAGCTACGACATCAACCCACTGGGCTTCTTCTGATGGATCGGCGCGGGTGGCACACGTCGCCCGCGCCTTGAACAAGATACCTGCCGGGCTCCGCCGTGGTGCTGTGGAGCACGCAAAAGGTGCGTTCCTGCCAAACTTGGCTGACAAATCACTGCAAACAACCCGTTTGTAGCGTGGGGCATGACGCTTGCTAGGGAGAGACTTGCCAACCTATCCAAGAGGATTCCCCCATGGCTCTCGAACACAGCCGTTCAACGCCACCGCACCATGCAATCGATTTCGAAACCGTTGGCAGTAGCTATTTCCAGGAACGCGAACTGAAGAAAGGTGCCGCCGGCTGGGTGCTGCTGGTCGGCCTCGGCGTCGCCTACGTCATCTCCGGCGACTATGCCGGCTGGAACTTCGGCCTCGCCCAGGGCGGCTGGGGCGGGCTGTTCATCGCTACGTTGCTGATGGCGACCATGTACCTGTGCATGTGCTTCTCACTGGCCGAGCTGTCCTCGATGGTGCCCACCGCTGGTGGCGGCTACGGCTTCGCCCGCACCGCCTTCGGCCCGCTGGGTGGCTTTCTCACCGGCACGGCAATCCTTATCGAATACGCCATCGCGCCAGCAGCAATCGCCGTATTCATCGGCGCCTATTGCGAGTCGCTGTTCGGCATCGGCGGCTGGATGATCTATCTCGCCTTCTACATCATCTTCATCGGCATCCATATCTTCGGCGTCGGCGAGGCGTTGAAGCTGATGTTCATCATCACCGCCGTCGCCGCCCTGGCGCTGGCGGTGTTCATCGTCGCGATGGTGCCGCACTTCTCGGTGGACAAGCTGCTCGATATCGCGCCGACCACCGCTGCCGGTGCCAGCAACTTCCTGCCCTACGGCTATGTCGGCATCTGGGCGGCGATTCCCTACGCGATCTGGTTCTTCCTCGCTGTGGAAGGCGTACCGCTGGCCGCCGAGGAAACCAAGAATCCGCAGCGCGACATGCCGCGTGGGTTGATCGGCGCCATGCTGATTCTGGTTGCCTTTGCTGGCCTGATCCTGCTGGTTGGCCCCGGTGGCGCCGGCTCCAGCACGCTGGTGGCGTCCGGCAATCCGCTGGTGGAAGCGCTGACCACCGCCTACGGTTCTTCGACCTGGATGAGCGGCTTCGTCAATCTGGTCGGCCTGGCCGGGCTGATCGCCAGTTTCTTCTCGATCATCTACGCCTATTCGCGGCAGATCTTCGCGCTGTCGCGGGCCGGCTACCTGCCGCGCAAGCTGTCGCTAACCAACAGGAACAAGGCGCCGGTGCTGGCCCTAATCATCCCCGGCATTATCGGTTTCGCCCTCTCGCTGACCGGCCAGGGCGACCTGCTGATCCTCGTCGCGGTGTTCGGCGCGACCATCTCCTACGTGCTGATGATGGCCTCACACATCGTGCTGCGCCTGCGCCGGCCGGATCTGCATCGCCCGTACAAGACACCCGGCGGCATCGTCACTTCGGGCGTGGCGCTGGTGCTGGCCTGCATCGCGGTTATCGCGGGCTTCCTGGTCGACCCGCGGGTGGTCATCGGTGCAGCGATCATCTACGGGATCTTCATCGCCTACTTTGCGATCTACAGTCGACATCATCTGGTGGCGGGCACGCCTGAAGAGGAATTCGCGGCAATCGAGAAGGCCGAGGCGTCGCTGCACTGAAATAAGGAGACTGACATGGCTTACTCGCACAGCGTGGGCGGCACCACCTGGCGCTTCGACGACCTGCGCGAGGTGATGGCCAAGGCCAGCCCGGCGCGCTCCGGCGACCTGCTCGCCGGAGTCGCGGCCGACAGCGACGCCGAACGCGTGGCGGCGCAGATGTGCCTGGCCGCGGTGCCGCTCAAGCGCTTTCTCGAAGAAGCACTGATCCCGTACGAAAGCGACGAAGTCACCCGGCTGATCATCGACAGCCATGACGCTGCGGCTTTCGCCCCGGTCAGCCACCTGACCGTGGGCGATTTCCGCAACTGGCTGCTCGGCGACGATGCCAACGAGTCGTCGCTGAAAGCCCTCGCACCAGGGCTGACGCCGGAGATGGTCGCTGCGGTGTCGAAGATCATGCGCGTGCAGGACCTGATCCTCGTCGCGCAGAAGGTCCGCGTCGTCACCCGCTTTCGCAACAGCATCGGTCTGGCCGGGCGCATGTCCACCCGGCTGCAGCCGAACCATCCCACCGACGACGGCGCCGGCATCGCCGCGAGCATCCTCGACGGCCTGCTCTACGGCAACGGCGACGCGGTGATCGGCATCAACCCGGCCACCGACAGCACCGCCGGCATCTGCGAGCTGCTGAAGATGCTCGACGCGGTGATCGGCCGCTACGAGATCCCGACCCAGGCCTGCATCCTCACCCACGTCACCACCTCCATCGAGGCGATCAACCGCGGCGCGCCGCTGGACCTGGTGTTCCAGTCCATCGCCGGCACCGAGGCGGCCAATGCCAGCTTCGGCATCAGCCTGGCGACGCTACAGGAAGGCTACGAGGCCGGCCTGTCGCAGAAGCGCGGCACCCTCGGCGACAACCTCATGTATTTCGAGACCGGCCAGGGCAGCGCGCTCTCGGCCAACGCCCACCACGGCGTCGACCAGCAGACCTGCGAAGCGCGGGCCTATGCGGTGGCGCGGCGCTTCAAACCGCTACTGGTGAACACCGTGGTCGGTTTTATCGGCCCGGAGTACCTCTACAACGGCAAGCAGATCATCCGCGCCGGGCTGGAAGACCACTTCTGCGGCAAGCTGCTCGGCGTGCCCATGGGTTGCGACATCTGCTACACCAACCACGCCGAAGCCGACCAGGACGACATGGACATGCTGCTGACCCTGCTCGGCACAGCGGGCATCAACTTCATCATGGGCATCCCGGGCTCGGACGATGTGATGCTCAACTACCAGACCACCTCCTTCCACGACGCCCTCTATGTACGCCAGGTGCTTGGCCTGCGGCCCGCGCCGGAGTTCGAGGAATGGCTGGCGAAGATGCAGATCCTCCGTCAGGACGGCAATCGCCTGCAGCTCGGCCGCGAGCTGCCCGAAGCCTTCCGCCGGGCGCTGGAGAAAATGGCATGAAGCCGCTCGCGTTACCTCGCCCATCCTCAGGTGGAAAACGCTGCGCGCTTTTCCACTCGCCTGACCGTCACGCTCCGAGGTAGCCATGCACGACCGCTCCCCCACCACCGAAAATCCGTGGCAGCACTTGCGCCAGCTGACCCCGGCACGCATCGCCCTTGGCCGGGCTGGTGTCAGCCTGCCCACCGACGCGCAGCTGGATTTCCAGTTCGCCCACGCCCAGGCGCGCGACGCCGTGCATCTGCCGCTGGACTGCGAAGCGCTGGCTGGCGAGCTGGAGAAACATGAACTTGGCTGCCTGCACCTGCGCAGCGCCGCTTCAGACCGACAGATCTATCTGCAGCGTCCCGACCTCGGTCGGCGCCTCGACGAAGCTAGCGCCGCCACGCTCGACGAGCATGCGGGAGACGGCTGCGACCTGGCGCTGGTGATCGCCGACGGCCTCTCCGCCCTGGCCGTGCAGCGCCACGCCGCACCAATGGCCTTGAAGATCGCCGAGCACTGTCAGGCCGAAGGCTGGTCGCTCGGGCCGATCACCCTGGTCGAACAGGGCCGCGTGGCGATTGCCGACGAAATCGGCCAGCGCCTCAAGGCGCGCATGGTGGTCATTCTGCTCGGCGAACGCCCAGGGCTCAGCTCGCCGGACAGCCTGGGCCTGTACTTCACCTGGGCGCCGCAGGTCGGCCGCCACGATGCGCAGCGCAACTGCATTTCCAACATTCGCCCCGAGGGACTGAGCTACAACCTCGCCGCGCACCGCCTGCTCTATCTGATGCGCGAAGCCAGCCGCCGACAGCTCTCCGGCGTCCAGCTCAAGGACGAAGCGGAAGTGCCGACGCTGGAAGGCGAATCCCGCGCCGGCAATTTCCTGCTCGGCTAAACATCAGGCCCGCTGCCAGGGCTCCAGCGTCTGGCTGTAGACCACCGCGCCGTCGATGTCGCGCAGACTGACCTGCAACGCAGCGGTCTGCGCGTCGATCTCCACCTCACCGAAAAACTGGAAGCCCGCCCGCGGCGAGCTATTCGCGGTCGCCGGGGCCTTCTGGAACACGACCTCCGGACCAAAGGTGGCGTCCAGCGGGTTCGGCCCGAAGCTGCCGGCATTCAGCGGGCCGGCGACAAATTCCCAGAATGGTTCGAACTGCTGGAAGGCCGCGCGATTGGGGTGGTAATGATGCGCCGCGCAGTAGTGCACATCGGCGGTCAGCCAGACGGTATTGCGCACCCGCGCGCGCTGGATAAAGGTCAGCAACTCGGCGATTTCCAGCTCGCGGCCGAGCGCCTCGCCATCATGGCCGTTGGCAATCGCTTCCCAGCGCGGGCCATCCGGCACGTGCAGTCCGATGGGCATGTCGGCGGCGATGACCTTCCAGGTTGCGCGAGAGGCCCGCAGCTCGCGCTTGAGCCAGCGCAGTTGCTCGCGGCCGAGGAACGCGGTGTCGGCGCCCTGCTCAGCCTGCAGGTTGTGGGTGTTCGGCCCGCGGTAGCTGCGCATGTCCAGCACGAACACATCCAGCAGCGGCCCATAGCTGACCTTGCGGTAGATGCGCCCCTGGGTGTCGCCGCGGGCCATGCGCATCGGCGCGTATTCGAGATAGGCCTGGCGGGCGCGCTGCACCAGGGTGTCGATGTCACGCACCTGCTGGTAACGGTCGTCCAGCTCCTTGCTCGGCGACCAGTTGTTCGTCACCTCGTGATCGTCCCACTGCCAGATCTGCGGCACCTCGGCGTTGAAGGCGCGCAGGTTTTCGTCCAGCAGGTTGTAACGGTAGTTGCCGCGAAACTCGTGCAGCGTCTCGGCAACCTTACTTTTCTCTTCGGTGACCAGGTTGCGCCAGATGCTGCCGTCCTCGGCGGTCACTTCGGCGGGGATCGGCCCGTCGGCGTAGATCACGTCGCCGCTGTGCAGGAAAAAGTCCGGCCGGCGCATGCGCATGCTTTCGTAGATGCGCATGCCGCCGAAGTCCGGGTTGATGCCGTAACCCTGGCCGCAGGTGTCGCCGCCCCAGACGAAGCGGATGTTGCGCGGCCGCTTTGGCGCGCTGCGCAGATGGCCTAGCCAGGGCTCGCTGAGCATGCCGCTGCGGGCATCTTCGAAGCACGCGCGGTAGAAGATCGACTGATCCGCCGGTAGCCCACGCAAGTCGACGCGGGCGGTGAAGTCTTGGCCGGCATCGGTGATCGACGAAACCATGCGCCGCGGATTGCCGAAACGGCTGCGCGTATCCCACTCGACGATCAGCCGCCCGGGCCGATCGCAGCGGCTCCAGATCAGCGCGCGATCCTCCGCCACGTCGCCGGCCTGCACGCCGTCGAGCATCTGCGGGCGTGCGCGCGGCGCGGCGATGATGGCGGGCGCAACGCCCAGGGCCGGCAGGGCCAGGCCGGCGCCGATGCCCTGCAGCAGTTGGCGGCGCTTGTGATCCGGAACGGTCATGACGGAGTCTCCTTGCGAGTGGGTAGTGCTCCTGATGTACCCACCACGCTTGACAGTCCCGTGACGCGCCGACCGGCGGTACTCGGACTATTTCGCGTCCAGCAGCAGCACAGCCTCGATCTCGAACAGCATGCCGTCGAGCGCCAGACGTGGCACCGGGATCAGCGTGCACGCAGGCTTCGGTCCCGACCCCAGTGCACGCTGCAGCTCTTCGCCGAAGACGTGCAGGCGCGCCTCACTGTGCTCAACGATCAGCACGCCAAGCTTGGCGATCTGCGCCGGCGTGCCGCCCGCGGCGCCAATTGCGAGGCACAGATTGCTCAGGGCCTGGCGCACCTGCTCGCGAAAATCGGCCGACAATTGACCGTTTGCCGTCTCACCACCCTGCCCGGCGATGAACGCCATCCGCGCGCCGGGTGGCAGCACAGCCACGTGGGAGTAGCCGTTGGGCGTCGGGTCGTACAGGCCGGGCGGATTGATCAGGGAGAGGGCCTCGCGGCCGCTGTGTTCACTCATTACTTGCTCCTCGTACTGCGCCGTCTGCTGCCAGGCATGCCGACGCAAGAATTCACCGGGCAGAACTTGCCGGCACGTTTACCGTAGCAGGGGCCCGACAATCCGCCATTTGCCACTCGCCTGCGTGCTGCTTGCCCGCTCCCGGCCGCCACGCTTATGGTGAGCGCCCACTTAGCTGGAGCCTCTGTCATGTGGTCCATTCGCGCCTGGCAGCGCAAACGTATCCTTGCCCGCAATCCGGTTACACCGGAGCTGTGGCAGCAGGTGCTCGACAGCCTGCCGATTCTCGATGGCCTGAGCGAGGACGAGTTGAACCGCCTGCGTGAGCGCGCTGTGCTGTTCCTGCATGAAAAGCGGCTGACGCCGCTGGCGGGCGTCGAGCTGCAACCCCAGGACCGCCTGCGCCTGGCGCTACAGGCGCAACTGCCACTGCTGCACCTGGCCGATCTCGGCTGGTATCGCGGCTTTCACGAAATCGTGATCTACCCGGACGACTTCCTGAGCCCGCAGAAGCACCGCGATGCCGCCGGCGTGGAGCATGAATGGGATGGCGAACACAGCGGCGAAGCCTGGCTGCAGGGCCCGGTAATCCTCGCGTGGCCTGGGGTACAGCAGAGCGGTGGCTGGGAGGCCTACAATCTGGTGATCCACGAACTGGCGCACAAGCTGGACATGCTCAACGGCGACGCCAACGGCCTGCCGCCGCTGCACCGGCAGATGCGCATCGACGCCTGGGCCAGCGCCATGCAGCGCGCCTACGACCAGCTCGACCGCATGCTCGACGCCAACCAGGATGCCGAGACGCCGATCGACCCCTACGCCGCCGAGAGCCCGGCAGAGTTCTTCGCCGTTACCAGCGAGTATTTCTTCAGCGCGCCCGACGTGCTGCATCGGGCCTTTCCCGAGGTCTACGCGCAGCTGGCGGACTTCTATCGGCAGGACCCGCTGGCGCGCTTGCAACGCCTGCAGGCCGAACATCCCGATTACCGGGAACCTGCGTAGGCCGGGCGCGTCGAAGCCGGCGTGCATTGCACGCGACATTGCGCCTATAATCGCGCCCACTTTTTCCGCCCCCAGGCCGCGCTGGCCGATCAGGAGCCCATCGTTCATGAGCTACAGCAAAGTCCCGGCTGGCAAAGACCTGCCGAACGACATCTACGTCGCCATCGAGATCCCGGCCAACCACGCGCCGATCAAGTACGAGATCGATCACGACACCGACTGCCTGTTCGTCGACCGCTTCATGGCCACCCCGATGTTCTATCCGGCCAACTACGGTTTCATTCCGCACACCCTGGCCGATGACGGCGACCCCCTCGACGTGCTGGTCGTGACCCCCTACCCGGTTGCCCCGGGTTCGGTCATCCGCTGCCGTCCGGTCGGCGTACTGAACATGACCGACGAAGCCGGCGGCGACGCCAAGCTGATCGCCGTTCCGCACGACAAGCTGACCCAGCTGTACGTGGACGTGAAGGAATACACCGACCTGCCGCCGCTGCTGATCGAGCAGATCAAGCACTTCTTCGAGAACTACAAGGATCTCGAGAAGGGCAAGTGGGTCAAGGTCGAAGGCTGGGAAGGCGCCGACGCCGCCCGTGCCGCCATCATCAAAGCTGCCGAGGCTTACCAGAAGTAAGTCGAAGCACTGAAGAAAAGCCGGCCACAAGCCGGCTTTTTTATTGTCCGCGATTTAGCCTTCCGCTTCGTCCTCCGGGCGGCCGACGCGAACCTGGTTTCGACCTCCGTGCTTGGCGTCATAGAGCGCCTTGTCCGCCCACGCGATCAACTGATCAATCTCATGCTGCCCGGCCTGCGTCTGGGCCACGCCGATGCTAACCGTGATCTCGATGTTGCCCGCTGCGGTCGTCAATGGCGCCTGCTCGATGGCCATGCGAATCTTCTCAGCCACACTGCGTGCGCCGTCGGGATCTGTATGCGGCAGTGCAATTGCAAACTCCTCTCCACCGAGACGGCCGAACAGATCGTGCGCGCGCAGCATGCTGGCGCATGTCGCAGTGAACTGCTTGAGTACCGCGTCGCCGATCGGATGGCCGTGCACATCGTTGACGCGTTTGAAGTGGTCGATGTCGAGCATCAGCAGGCTGAGGCTTTCATCGTGGCGGCGAGCCCGGGCAAGCTCGGCCTCCAGGCCGGTCAGGAACGATCGACGGCTGCTCACCCCCGTCAGCACATCGGTATTGGCCAGCTGCGCCAGTTGATCGTGAGCCTGACGCAGCTTTTCCGTGCTCTGGAAATAGCGGTTGCTCAGGACAAATATCAGCAGTGCGACCGCCGCCAGCAGCAGCGAGATGATGCCAGCCGAGGCAATCAGCAGCTCCCGGCGCTCATCGAACGCAGCCATGAAATCCTTCGGTGACAACAGCACAACGACCACGACCCCATCATCGGCGAGCCGCCGGTAGGCACCCAGGCGATACTCACCATCGATCGCGCTCACCCCTTCGTAATAACCGCGCGCAGGGGCATTCGGATCGAAATAGGGCTTGTCTTCCGGCACCTTGAAACGCCCGTAACGACCGACGACGGGCGCTCCCGCGGCAATCGCACGCAAGCTGCGATCAGTGCCAACCAGCGCGATGCTGCCATTGGGGCCCACGTTTATCTGCTGGTAGTAGTCAGCGAAGAAGCTGGTGGGAATGGAGAGCACCAGAACGCCGGCGAATTCACCGTCTTGATGAATGGGACGAGTGAACTGGATGGTCCACTGTTTCGACACCCTGCCCAGCACCGGCTTGCTGATGAACAGGCGGTCTTCCCCGGGGTGGTCCCGATGTACGCGGAAATGCTCGCGATCACTTAGATCCACAGGCTTGATATTCGCGTCGAGGTTGGAAAAAACCAGTCGGCCGTCCTTGTCGATCACTGCCAGTTGCGTGAGGAAATTGCCATAGACAGCCAGCTCCTCGTCCACATAACTGGCGAAATCGGCGTGCTCCAGCACGTCTTCGCGCATATCCAGGAGCACGGTATCCATCAGTCTTATCACGCTGTGCACATGCGCCTCGAAGGCGGTGGCCAGGTTCATCGCGTCGTTGCGCGCGGCGTCCGTAGCGAGGACGCGCTCGTGCTTTATCTCATTGATAACGAAGACCCACATTGGCACCAGCGTCAGGGTCAATATGAGTGCCGCCAGTAGTCCTGCCTTGCGTTTCAAGCTTCCGCTCCGTCGCGTCCTACGCGAAGTTCTTGTTCTGGAAGCTACCAGACGCGCGCTTGTGCCCGCCGGACACGTTGTCGCAGCTCAGCTGCCACGCCCGCGCAGCAGGCACTGCGAACCCAGGTCATCGCGTCAACGGCGAGGTCTCTACTGCACTCGGTGGGAATACCCACTGCTTTAGCAGGGATTCCCGTGACCGTACGGTTTCGCTATGGTGGCATTCAGGTATCACGGAGTGATCGAATGGTCCGGGGCTCAATACTATTGATGACGTTCATCGTCTTGCTCGGCTGTCAGCCCGACCCGGACAATATCCGGGTCGGCAGTAACCGCTGGCTTGGCTATGCACCGTTGTATCTGGCAGACGAATTTCGATGGACGGCTCCAAGCGGCATTCGCCTGGTTGAGTACCCAACCACCACCGGCGTATTGCGCGGTTTCCGCAACGGCATGCTAGATGCGGCCATGCTCACCCTGGACGAAACGCTGCTGCTGCAGGCGAGCTCCGATCTGAATCTGGAGATCGTCCTGATCGCGAGCGTCTCCGCCGGCGCGGACGTCCTCTTCGCCCGCGCGCCGATAGCCACCCTCGACGACCTGCGTGGCCAGCGAATCGGCGTGGAGAACACTGCGCTTGGTGCCTATTTCCTTTCCCGTGTGCTGGATCAGACGCAGCTGACCATTGCAGACTTGGAGGTGGTCAGCCTGCCGGTGCATGAGCAGGTCGAGGCGTATGCCGCCGGCCGTGTCGATGCGGTCATCACCTTCGCCTCGGAAGGGCCGGCGCTGGAGGCCAGCGGCGCGCGCCGCATCTTCGACAGCCGCCAACTGCCCGGCGAGATCGTCGACGTCTTGGTGGTCGACCGCCAGCGCGTCAATCCCGAGCAGCGCAGGCGTCTCAGGGCACTCTGGTTCGACGCCCTGCGCGCCTGGCAGGATCATCGCAACGAAACCGACCCGCGCCTGCTCGCACGCCTGGGCCTGACGCCCGCTGCGCTGCAGGTCACTCTCGACGGTCTGCTCATGGGCGACCCTGCGGTTAATCGCGAATGGCTCCATGACGGCCAGCTGCGCCGCAGCATCAAGCGCCTGAGCCGGTACATGAGCGAACGACAACTGCTGAACAACATCCGGCATGAGGGGCTGGCCCCCCGCTGTGAGGTGCTCGAATGCTGACAAGACTGTCGCTGCGAAAATCGCTGCCCCTGCTGCTGGGCATCTTCGGCCTGATGTTCACGGTGCTCTTGACCACCTGGCACCTGCCGACGCGCATCGAGGAAACGCTTACCGACTGGCGCGACCACACTGCACAGCACCTCGCCCTGCTGCAGAGCAGCCTGAGCGACCATCGCCGGCTGGGGCGCAACGCCGAGCTGGAGACGGAGCTGGCCGACCTGGCGAGCCTGGAGGGGGTGCGCTGGGCGATGGTGATCGGCCCTGACCTGCAGATAATCGCCACCACCCGGCTGGGCCTGACCGCCGAGCGCCTGGAGCTGATCGACGCCGCCGCGCTCAAGTCCCATGTCGACAGCGGTCGTCCCGCCTGGGCCGGCGAAGGCGCGCGACAGCTGGCGATCTACCCACTGGACCGCGTCGCGCAGAACGGCACGCCGGTGCGCGAAGCGCTGCTGGCCGAATACGACTTCACGCCGATGCTCGCGCAGACCAAACGTGACGCCTGGTTCTATCTGGCCCAGACACTGACTCTTCTGTTACTGCTCGGACTGATCCTTAACCGGCTTTACGGCCGCCTGCTGACACGACGCCTAGCCCGTATCGACGAGGCGGCGCGCCAGTTCGCCATTGATCAGCAACCGCAAAGCCTTGACGTCGGCGGACGCGATGAGATCGGCCGGCTGGCCAGGACGCTGACTCGGATGATGAGCCAGCTGCATGAGCGCCAACTGGCCGTCACCGAAAGCGAGCGGTTGTTTCGCGACCTGGTCGACACGGCGCCGATCGGCATGCTGGTTGTCGATAGCGAACTTCGCGTGCTGCAAGCCAACCCGGCGGCAGCGGCCTTGTTCGGCTGCAACCCCGACGAACTTCGGGGCAACCTGCCAAGTGACCGCCTGATAGAGAGCGACGCCACCGCCCGCGTGCTCAGCACACCGCCCAATACTGCACTCGAGCTGACCGGGCGCCGCAACGATCAGGAAGTGCCGCTGGAGATCAGCTGCACGCCTTTTCAACGCCACGGAGAAAGACACTTCCTGGTGCTGTTGCGCGACATCAGCGACCGGCTACGTGCCGAGCAGCGGCTGCGCTTTCTCGCCCACTTCGACCCGCTTACGCAATTGGCTAATCGCAACTACCTGTTGCAGCGGCTGGAGCAATTGTTAGCTGCGCGGCTGCCCGTGAGCATGCTCTATCTCGATCTCGATCACTTCAAACGCATCAACGACAGCCTCGGTCATGAAGTCGGCGACAAGCTGCTGGTACAGATTGGCGATCGCCTCGGCCAACTGATGCCCGAGCATGCGCTGCTGTCGCGAACCGGCGGTGACGAGTTCATGCTGCTGCTCGATGGCAATGACATCGCCAGCGCCGAAGAGCTGGCACGACGCATCATCGACGGTTTCCAGGCACCGGTGCGCATTGGCCAATACGAATGTTTCGTCAGCCCCAGCATCGGAATAACCGTCAGCAACGACAGGCACAGCGCCACTGACCTCCTCAAGCAATTGGACCTGGCGCTGTATGCAGCCAAGGACGCCGGCCGCAATTGCACAGTGGTCTACAACGAAGCGCTTAGCCAGGCTGCCGCTAGCCGCAGGGTGCTGGAACAAGCGCTACGCCGCGCGTTGGACCGTGAGGAATTCGTCCTGCACTACCAAGCCCAGGTGAACTCCCAGGGCGAACCGGAAGTCATGGAGGCCCTGCTGCGCTGGGACTCGCCCGAACGCGGCCTGGTGCCACCGAGCGAGTTCATCCCGGTGCTGGAGGATAGCGGCATGATCATAGAGGCGACGCGCTGGGTGTTCCGTGAAGCCTGCCGCCAGGCCTGTCGCTGGCATGCCCAGGGCTACTCGCTGCGCATCGCGGTCAACCTCTCGCCGCTGGATTTCAAGCAGGCCGATCTGGCTGGCAGCCTGCTGGAGATTCTCGAAGAAGAAGGCGCCTCGGCGAACATGCTGGAGCTGGAGATCACCGAAAGCGCGCTACTCGAAGCCGACGAGCACGTTCAGCAAACGCTTACCCGCCTGAAGGCTGCCGGGCTGCCGCTGCTGCTCGACGACTTCGGCACCGGCTATGCCTCGCTGACCTACCTGCAGCGCTTCCGCTTCGATGGCATCAAGATCGACCGCGAGTTCGTCAGCGGACTGCCGGATAGCGAACAGTCGGTCGCGCTGGTGCGCGGCATCCTCACCATGGCCAGCCACCTCGGCCTGCACGTGGTCGCCGAAGGCGTGGAGAACGAACGCCAGGCGGCGTTCCTGCGCCTCAACGGCTGCCCCAGCTTGCAGGGATTCCACTACGCACGGCCGCAGCCGGCCGCGCAGTGCCGCCTGCAGCAGAATGGCCGACCGATCAACCTGCAGCTGCCGCTGGACGGATAAGCACCGACCGGCGTGCCAGCATTAAGCCTGCAATTGCGAACAGTTCGCATCTGGGATAGTTTCGTTGCCCCTCTCGGTGGCACGCTCCCATGCGCGACAACAACAAGATTTCCGATTCCTGCCTGCAGTGTTACGTCCATCATCGGCAGCAACTGGTCGCCCATCTCACGCGCCTCGGCGGCCGCCGCGCGCTGGCCGAGGACCTGGCGCAGGATGCCTGGCTGAAGCTCGCCCAGGTCATGCCCGAGCAACGTCTCGACAATCCCAAGGCCTATCTCTTTCGCATCGCCACCAACCTCTTGCGTGATGCCCTGCGCCATCGCGCGCTTGTCGGTGTCAGCGACGAGGCACCGCTGGAACTGATCGAAGCCGTGCAGGCCGATCCCTGCGCTCTGGTTGAAAACCACTGCGCGTTGCAATGCGTGCTGCGCCAGCTCGATGACCTGCCGCCGCGTTGCCGCGAGGTGTTCGAACTGGCCCGGCTGGAAGGTCTCAGCCAGGCCGAGATAGCCGGACGCCTTGGCATCTCGGTGAATACCGTGATCGCCCAGCTGGCCAAGGCGCGCCAGCGGCTGGAGCGGCCGTAACTTTTTTCTTCGACGCCGTAATGGTTTTTCCGCGCTAATTCGTCTTGCCTGTGCCCTTGCGCAATTGAGATTTATTCTCGACTAACCAGCATCCTCGCAGATGCTTTCGTGCGGTCCAGCCGCCAGACAAGAAACCACCGAAGCCGCGAAAACGGCCCGCTCCGGGTCGCGGCCGCGCTCGGCCCGAGGAATGTGCATGACCACGTCCAGTACCGTAGTGCCCTTCGCCCCCGGCCCCGTCAGCAACGGGCTGTTCACCCGCAGCAATCACGATGACTACCGCCAGCTCATGCAGCAGGGGCTGAACTTGGTGCAGCAGTGTCTGCAGCGCCAGCAGCAGCCGTTCAGCGGCATCCTTCCGCAGGAACTGGCCGCCGATTTCGAACGCGTCGATCTGGAGCGCCCACTGGGCGATGCCGGCGCCGCGCTGCGCGAACTGGATCAGCTTTATCTGCGCGACGCGGTGTACTTCCACCATCCGCGCTACGTCGCCCACCTCAACTGCCCGGTGGTGTTGCCGGCGCTGCTCGCCGAAGTGCTGGTGTCGTCGCTCAATTCGTCGCTGGACACCTGGGACCAGAGCGCCGGCGGGACGCTGATCGAACAACGCCTGATCGACTGGACCTGCACGCGCATCGGCCTTGGCAGCCAGGCCGACGGCGTGTTCACCAGCGGCGGCACCCAGTCCAACCTGATGGGGCTGCTGCTGGCCCGAGAGCACGTCTGCAACCGTTTGCCCGGTCACGGCGGCAACCTGCGTCATGGTCTCCCGGCCGAGGCCGCCGGGCTGCGCATCTTCGCCTCCCGCGCCAGCCACTTCAGCGTGCAGAAATCCGCCGCGCTGCTGGGTCTGGGCTACGACGCGGTACGCAGCATCGAAACCGACAGCGCCCAGTGCATGAGCGTAGCGGCGCTGGCCCAGGCCCTGGCGGACTGTCAGCGCCTGGGCGAGCTGCCCATGGCCGTGGTCGCCACCGCCGGCACCACCGACTTCGGCAGCATCGACCCGCTGCCGGAGATCGCCGCGCTTTGCCAGCACTATGGCGTCTGGCTGCATGTGGATGCCGCCTACGGTGGCGGCCTGCTGGTCGCACTGCGCTACCGCGACTGGCTGGCCGGCATCGAGCACGCCGACTCGGTCACCGTCGACTATCACAAGTCGTTCTTTCAGCCGGTCAGCTGCAGCGGCTTCTTCGTCCGCCAGCGTCAGCACCTGAGCTACATCACCCACCACGCCGACTACCTCAATCCGCGCAGCCAGACCCGCGAGGGCACGCCGAACCTGGTCAACAAGAGCATCCAGACCACCCGCCGCTTCGACGCGCTGAAACTCTGGCTGACCCTGCGCATCCTCGGCGCCGAACACATCGGCGCGATGTTCGAGGAGGTCATCGACCGCGCTGCCGACACCCATCGTCTGCTCGCCGAGGACCCGGCCTTCGAGGTCTTCGCCCCGCGCCTGAGCACGCTGGTGTTCCGTTTCGTCGCCCCAGGTGTGGCCGACGAGCGCCTGGACGAGATCAACCGCGAAATCCGCAAGGCGATCTTCCGCTCCGGCGCGGCGGTCATCGCCGCCACCGTGGTCAAGGGCCGGCAGTACCTCAAGTTCACCCTGCTCAACCCGGAAACCACGCTGGACGACCTGCGCACCATCGTCGAGCTGATTCGCGGCCACGGCACTCGCCTGCTCGACGGCCTACCCACCGCCGCCAACCAGTAAGGAGATCGCACATGAACAAGATGTATGACTTCATTGGCATCGGCATTGGCCCGTTCAACCTCGGCTTGGCCTGCCTGGCCGAACCCATCGACGGGCTCGATTGCCTGTTTCTCGACCGCGCCGAGGGCTTCAACTGGCATCCCGGCATGATGCTCGACAGCGCCACCCTGCAGACGCCGTTCATGGCCGACCTGGTGACCCTGGCCGACCCCACCAGTCGCTTCAGCTTTCTCAACTACGCCAAGCAGGTCGGGCGGCTGTACGCCTTCTACATCAAGGAAGACTTCTTCCTGATGCGCCGCGAGTACAACCAGTACTGCCAGTGGGTGGTCGAGCAGCTCGACAGCCTGCGCTTCGAGCACTTCGTCCAGCACGTCGACTACCTCGACGAGCGCCGCTGCTACCGGGTGCGCGGCGTGCACACGCGTAGCGGCGAGGGCTTCGAGTTCCTCACCCGCCGTCTGGTGCTCGGCACCGGCACCACGCCCCATCTGCCGCCCTGTTGCGAGGCACTGGCCGAGCACGTCAGCCACAGCGGCAACTACCTGCAGGACAAGCCGCGCCTGCAGGGCAAGCGCTCGATTACCGTGGTCGGCAGCGGCCAGAGCGCGGCGGAGATCTACTACGACCTGTTGCAGGAAATCGACCGCCACGACTACCAGCTGAACTGGATCACCCGCGCGCCGCGCTTCTTCCCGCTGGAATACACCAAGCTGACGCTGGAAATGACCAGCCCGGAGTACATCGACTACTTCCATAGCCTGCCTCGCAGCACCCGGGAAAAGCTCATCGACAGTCAGAAGGGCCTGTACAAGGGCATCAACGCCACGCTGATCAACGCCATCTACGACGAGCTGTACAACCAGAGCCTCAAGGGCGAGGTACCGACTCAGCTGCTGACCAACGCCGAGCTGCGCCGCTGCCAGCGCCTGGGCGATGGCACGCTGGAGCTGGAGTTCTTCCAGCACGAACTGGAGCAGAGCTATCGCCACCGCTGCGACGCACTGGTGATGGCCAGCGGGTATCAGTACCGCCTGCCGCGCTGCATCCAGCCGATAGCCGAGCGCATCGCCTGGCAGGCGCCGGAGCGCTTTGCCGTGGCGCGCAACTACAGCATCGACCGCAACGGCGGCGAGGTCTTCGTTCAGAACGCCGGGCTCGTCGATCACGGTCTGGTCACGCCGGATCTCGGCATGGGCTGCTACCGCAACGCCTCAATCCTGCGCGAGATCTGCGGGCGCGAGCACTACGCGGTGGAGACGAAGATCGCCTTCCAGCAGTTCAGCCTGCCGCGATCGCTGGCACCGCAGGGCGCGGTGGCGGCGCGATGACGCTGCGTCGCGCGCTGATCGGCATGACGCTGCTGGCGGTGCTCGGCGACAGCCTGCTGATGCCGTTCTATCCGCAGTACTTCACCGAACGCTTCGGCGAGTTGCGCAGCGAGCAGGTCGGGCTGTACCTGGCCGCGGTGTGCCTGGTGGCGATGCTCACCCTGCCGCTGTGGGTGCGCCTGTCCAGGCATGCGCATCCGCTGCGCCTGCTGATCTTCGGCCAGTTGATAGCCGGGCTGCTGGCGCTGGCCTGCGCGGCGATCGAGCAACAATGGCTGTTCTGGCCGGTGTCGCTGACGATGATCGCCTTCAAGGCCAGCTACCTGCTGATGTATCCCTACGTGATGGGCCTGGTGGGCGCCGACCAGCAGGTGCGCACCATAGGCCTGCTCTCGGTGGTGGTGCATCTGGGTGCGATTGCCGGCGCGACGCTGGGTGGCGGGGTGCTGCATTACCTCAGCCCGGCGCGCATGTTCGTGCTGATGGGCCTGATGGACTTCGTGCAGATGGCTGTCAGCCTGCTCTTGTTGCGCCATGCGCCGCAACCGACCCGGGTCGATGCAGGCACGCCACCGCGGCCGCGGGAGGAGCACCTGGCCATTGCCCGGCTGTGCCTGCTGATGCTGGCGTTCTACTTCTGCATCTACCTGGCGCGGCCGTTCTTCACGGTGTACTGGGAGCAGCTCGGTGGGCCCCAGGCCAGCTGGATCACCGGCCTGGTCTACGCCATTCCCGGCATGCTGGCGCTGCTCGCCCTCGCCCTGCATTACCACGCCGGGCAGCACCTGACCGCCTGGCTGCTGCTGGGCGCGTCCGGGCTGGCGCTGCAGGGTATCGAGCAGATGCCGCTGGTACTGGCCGGGCGCGTGCTGTTCGGCTGGGCGCTGTATCAGCTCACCGTCGCGCTGGATGCACGACTGTTCGCCCTCAGCCGGCCGGAGCACTACGGCCGCGACTACAGCCTGATCAACATCTTCCAGAACCTCGGAGTGCTCGCCGCGTCGTGGCTCGCCGGATTGGTGGTGCGTGATGCCGGCCTCGCCGCGCCGTTCTTCCTGTCCGCCCTCGGCCTCGTTCTCACCGCCTGCGTACTGCGCTGGCTGCTGGTTTCAGCACCAGTCAGCGCGTCTCTCTGTGGAGCCAAATCATGAATACCGCTCTTTCCCGCGCGGATGGTCCGCGCTTCGTTCGCTACTGCAGGCTCGGCGCCATGCATTTCGAGACCGTGCAGGCCGAACATCTGCCGCTGCTGCACGACTGGCTGCGCCGCGACTACGCGCGCTTCTGGGCCATGGGCCATTTGAGCCTGGCGCAGCTGGCCAATTACGTCGACGAGATCCAGCACAGCTGCCATCGCGACATTGCCCTCGGTATGTGCAACGGCGAACCCGCGTTCCTTTTCGAGGGCTATCACCCAGCCCATGACCGCCTCGCCGACCACTACCAGGTGCGCCCCGGCGACCGCGGCATGCACCTGCTGCTCGCGCCCTGCGAAAAGCCCGTGCACGGCTTCAGCCTGGAAGTCATGCGCAGCATCCTCGCCTACCAGTTCGCCGACCCATTCGCGCGGCGCATCGTCGTCGAGCCTGATGCGCGCAACGCCAAGGTGCATGCCTTGAACCAGCGCGTCGGCTTCGTCTACCAGCGCCTGCTGCAGCTACCGGAAAAGGATGCCTGCCTGGCGTTCTGCACCCGCGCGCAGTTCCTCGCCACCCTTCAGGAGAATCCGCAATGAATCAGCTCGTGCACCTGCCAACCGCCGCCGGCGACCTGGCCACCGAACACCTGCAGGCCGAACATTGGGCCCGCGCCAATCGCCTGCTGCTGAAGAAAGCCCTGGCCGAGTTCAGCCACGAGAAGTTGTTCAGACCCGAGCCGCTGGGCGACAGTCACTACCGCGTCGCAGTGCCGGACAGCTCGACCGAGTACCGTTTCAAGGCGCGACGACTGGCGCTGGATCACTGGTCCATCGTTACCGACTCCATCGAGAAGCACAGCAATGGCCAGCAACAGCCACTGGACGCGCTGAGCTTTATCATCGAGTTCGCCGACACCCTGGGCATCTCGGAAAACAACCTGCCGGTCTACCTCGACGAGATCAGCAGCACCCTGTTCGGCAGCGCCTACAAGCTCGCCAACAGCCCGCTGAGCGCCGCCCAGCTGGCCCTGGCGGACTTCCAGCAGATCGAGACTGGCATGCGCGAAGGCCACCCGGGCTTCGTCGCCAACAACGGGCGAATGGGCTTCGACGCTCAGGATTACCGCGCCTACGCGCCGGAAGCGGCAAGCCCGGTGCGCCTGGTCTGGCTTGCCGTGCACCGCAGCCGCGCCAGCTACAGCGCCATCGACGGGCTCGACCAGCCGGCCCTGCTGCGCGAGGAGCTGGGTGGTCAGCTCGAGGTGTTTCATAGCCAGCTGCGAGCGCTGCAGCTTGACCCCGACGACTACCTGCTGATGCCCACGCACCCCTGGCAGTGGCACAACATCCTCGCCATCGGCTTCGCCGCAGAGATCGCCAACCGGCAGATCGTCCATCTCGGCCTGAGCAATGACCGCTACCTCGCGCAGCAGTCGATCCGCACCTTCTTCAACCAGAGCCAGCCACAGCGGCGCTACGTGAAGACCGCCCTGTCGATCCTCAACATGGGCTTTATGCGCGGGCTGTCGCCCTACTACATGCAGGCGACGCCCGCGATCAACGCCTACCTTGCCGAGCGCGTGGCCAGCGACCCGCTGCTGCGCGACTGCGGCTTCCAGTTGCTGCGCGAAGTGGCGGCGATCGGCTATCGCAATCCCTATTACGAGCAGGCACTGCCGGCCAGCAGTCCGTATCGCAAGATGCTCTCGGCGCTGTGGCGGGAGAGCCCTTATGGCCACATTCAACCCGGCCAGCGGCTGATGACCATGGCCGCGCTGCTGCACAGCGACGGCGACGAACACGCCCTGCTGGCAACGCTGATCAGTGCCTCGGGCCTGGCCGCCGACCGCTGGGTGCGCCGCTATCTCAACGCCTACCTGACGCCGCTGCTGCACTGCTTCTATGCCCACGACCTGGTGTTCATGCCGCATGGCGAGAACCTGATTCTGGTGCTGGAAGATCACCTGCCGGTGCGCGTGCTGATGAAGGACATCGGCGAGGAAGCGGTGATTCTCGATGGCGACGCGCAGATCCCCGAGGCCGTAGGCCGTCTCGCGGTATCGGTGCCCGACGAGCTCAAGGTGCTGTCGATCTTCACCGACGTGTTCGACGGCTTCTTCCGCTACCTCAGTCAGATTCTCGATGAGCAGGTCGACCTGCCGGAACAGCGCTTCTGGCAACAGGTCGCCGACTGCATCGCCGACTACCAGGCCAGCCAGCCTCAGCTGCGCGACAAGTTCGCCCGCTACGACCTGTTCGCCGAGGAATTCGCCCGCTCCTGCCTGAACCGTCTACAACTGGGCAACAACCGGCAGATGCTGGATCTGGCCGATCCGGCCGGTGCACTGAAATTCGCCGGCAGCCTGAAAAACCCCGTCGCGCCCTATGCGCCGGAACGCTGAAACCCAATGGGCGGATGACGAGGCGCTGAACGACCTGCTGCTGCGGGTGCGCAGCGCCCTGCCGGGACTGGACGGGCGCGTCGGCTCGCCAAGACCCGACGAGCTGATGCTGGATCGCCCGCAGTCGCTGGCCGCCCTGCTGGCGCACTGGCAGGCGGCGCACCCGGAAGCGGGCCGCCATTACTGGGCCGCGCGCTGCTGGACGCTGCTGGTCTGGCAGCCCATCTATCTGCAGGTGCTGGCCGTACAACTCGATGGCCAGTCACCCGAGCTGGAGGGCATCGCGCAGGGTATGCAGCAGGGCTTCGTCGCCGGTTTCTGCCTGCCGGCCCATCAACCGCTGCATGCGGACGCGCAACGCCTGCTGCGCCACGCCGGGCAGCAGATCCGCCAGTTCTGCGAGCAGACCCACGCGGCCTGTGGTGCGTTGCTCGGTCTGCATCCGAAGCTGGCGCAACGCCTCGCCGCGGATTGCGTGATGGCCGCGCTGCTGCACGCGCAACGGACCGATGGTTGCGGCAACCTGCAGCTCTGCCGTCGCGCCGATGCCTGGCTGGATGCGTGCGGCATGCAGGGCGCCAGCGGCCTGCTGGCGGTGCAGCTGACCGATGGCGGCACCCGTCTCGGCTTGCAGCGCAAGGCCTGCTGCCAGCATTTCCGCCGCGCCGATGGCGAGCTCTGCGACAGCTGCCCGAAGCTGCCGCTCGCCGAGCGCACTCGACGCCTGCGCGAGCAGCATGGTTAGCGCTCGCTGACCTCAGGCAGCATCCCGACACCTTACGCCGCTGGATACACATCAGGCGGGCGAACCTTGTGGCTGCCGCGGGCGTTTCTTTGCTAATGTCGCGCCCGTTTCCGACTCGCCGCCGACGACAGGTTCCCGCATGGCCCGCAAGAAAGCTGCCCTCGATTTCGAACAATCCCTCGCCGAGCTGCAACAGCTGGTGGAACGCCTGGAAAGCGGCGAGCTGTCGCTGGAAGACTCACTGACCTGCTTCGAACAGGGCATCGGCCTGACCCGCGACTGCCAGGCCGCGCTGAGCCAGGCCGAGCAAAAGGTGCAGATTCTGCTGGAACGCGACGGCAGCCTGCAGGAAGCCCCCTTCGAGTCGGACCCCGAAGCATGATGATCGGCGACTACCAGAAACGCTGTCAGCAGCGCGTCGACGGCTGCCTCGAGACCCTGTTCGTCCCGCCGCTGCCGCAGCTCGAACGCCTCTATCAGGCCATGCGCTACAGCGTGATGAACGGCGGCAAGCGCGTCCGCCCGCTGCTGGTCTATGCCGCCTGCGAAGCACTGAACGGCGACAAGGCCAGCGCTGACGGCGCCGCCTGCGCCGTCGAGCTGATCCACGCCTACTCGCTGGTGCACGACGACCTGCCGGCCATGGACGACGACGACCTGCGCCGCGGCCAGCCCACCACCCACAAGGCTTTCGACGAGGCCTGCGCGATCCTCGCCGGCGATGGCCTGCAGAGTCTCGCTTTCGAGGCCATGGCCCAGGCCGAGCACAATCCGCAGGACGCCACGCTGCGCCTGCGCATGTTCGCCGTACTGGCCCGCGCCGCCGGGCCGGCCGGTATGGTAGGCGGCCAGGCCATCGACCTCGGCTCGGTCGGGCTCAAGCTCGATCGCGACGCCCTGGAGCTGATGCACCGGCACAAGACCGGCGCGCTGATCGAAGCCAGCGTGCAGCTCGGCGCGCTCGCCAGCGGCCATGCCGACGCCGACAACCTCGCCTCGCTGAGCCAGTACGCACGCGCCATCGGCCTGGCCTTCCAGGTGCAGGACGACATTCTCGATGTCGAAAGCGACACCGCGACCCTGGGCAAGCACCAGGGCGCCGACATCGCCCGGGACAAGCCCACCTATCCGGCACTGCTCGGCATGGACGCGGCCAAGGCCTATGCCCTGGAACTGCGCGACCAGGCACTGCACGCGCTGCGCCCGTTCGATATCTCCGCCGAGCCGTTGCGCGAGCTTGCTCGCTACATTGTCGAACGACGCAACTGAGCCTTTCGCTGAAATAGCAGTCAAACCCCTACCGGACCCGGGACCGTTCTTATCGAAGGGCCCATCGGGTAAACTGCCGCTCTTTTTTCAACAACAACGATCCGCCTGATGCCCAAGACTTTTCACGAGATCCCTCGGGTTCGCCCCGCGACGCCCGTTCTTGACCGAGCGGCGACCCCCGAACAGCTGCGCCGACTGGGCGAGGCGGAACTCGAAGAGCTTGCCAACGAACTGCGCCAGGAGCTGTTGTACAGCGTCGGCCACACTGGCGGGCACTTCGGCGCCGGCCTCGGCGTGATCGAGCTGACCATCGCCCTGCACTACGTCTACGACACCCCGGACGACCGGCTGGTGTGGGACGTCGGCCATCAGGCCTATCCGCACAAGATCCTCACCGGTCGCCGCGAGCGCATGGCCACGCTGCGTCAGAAGGACGGCCTGGCCGCCTTCCCGCGCCGCTCGGAGAGCGAGTACGACACCTTCGGCGTCGGTCATTCCAGTACCTCGATCAGCGCCGCCCTGGGCATGGCGGTCGCCGCCCGTCTGAAAGGCGAGCAGCGCAAGTCCATCGCGGTGATCGGCGACGGCGCGCTCACCGCCGGCATGGCCTTCGAGGCGCTCAACCACGCCCCGGAAGTCGGCGCCAACATGCTGGTGGTGCTCAACGACAACGACATGTCGATCTCGCGCAACTGCGGCGGGCTGTCCAACTACCTGGCCAAGATCCTGTCCAGCCGCACCTATTCGAGCATGCGCGAAGGCAGCAAGAAGATCCTCTCGCGCCTGCCGGGTGCCTGGGAAATCGCCCGCCGCACCGAAGAATACGCCAAGGGCATGCTGGTGCCCGGCACGTTGTTCGAAGAGCTCGGCTGGAACTACATCGGCCCCATCGACGGCCACGACCTGCCGACGCTGATCGCCACCCTGCGCAACATGCGCGACCTCGACGGCCCGCAGTTCCTCCATGTGGTGACGAAGAAGGGCAAGGGCTTCGCCCCCGCCGAAGCCGACCCGATCACCTGGCATGCGATCAGCAAGCTGGAGCCGGTCGGCGCCCCGGTCAAACCGAAGAAGCCCTCAGGGCCCAAGTACTCCAATGTGTTCGGCCAGTGGCTGTGCGACATGGCCGCCGCCGACCCGCGCCTGACCGGCATCACCCCGGCGATGAAGGAAGGTTCGGACCTGGTGGCCTTCAGCGAGCGCTACCCGCAGCGTTACTTCGATGTCGCCATCGCCGAGCAGCACGCGGTGACGCTGGCGGCCGGCATGGCCTGCGAAGGCATGAAGCCAGTGGTGGCGATCTACTCGACGTTCCTCCAGCGCGCCTACGATCAGTTGATCCACGACGTTGCGGTGCAAAACCTCGACGTGCTGTTCGCCATCGACCGCGCCGGCCTGGTCGGCGAAGACGGCCCAACCCACGCTGGTAGCTTCGACCTGTCCTACCTGCGCTGCATCCCCGGCATGCTGGTGATGACACCCAGCGATGAGAACGAGATGCGCCGCATGCTCACCACCGGCTACCACTTCGAAGGCCCGGCCGCGGTGCGCTATCCGCGCGGCAGCGGCCCCAACGCCACCATCGGGCCGGGACTGGAGCCGCTGGAGATCGGCAAAGCCGTGGTGCGCCGTGAGGGCAGTAACGTCGCACTTCTGGTATTCGGCGTGCAGCTGCCGGAGGCGCTGCAGGTCGGCGAGGCGCTGGACGCCACGGTGGTCGACATGCGTTTCGTCAAACCGCTGGACGAAGCCCTGCTGCGCGAACTGGCTGACAGCCACGAGCTGCTGGTGACGATCGAAGAGAACAGCATCATGGCTGGCGCCGGCAGCGCGGTAGCCGAGTTCCTCACTGGCGAAAGCATTCTCAAACCGATGCTGCATCTGGGCCTGCCCGACTACTACGTCGAGCACGCCAAGCCCAGCGAAATGCTCGCCGAGTGCGGCCTGGATGCGGCCGGCATCGAAGCGGCGGTGCGCAAGCGGCTTGCGGCACTCGACCAGGCCTGACGAGCGCTCAGGTGGATGGATAAAGCGCCATCCACCCTACGTTCGCATCGCCTCCGAGCCGGCAGCGCAGCAAAGTAGGGTGGAAAACTGCGAAGCATTTTCCACGGGTGACTATCCACCGTGTATACGCCACACGCATTTGAGTCGTAGCGAGAAGCCACGCCGCGTTTACCGCGCTGCGGTGGATGGGTGAAGCGTCATCCACCCTACACTGGCCACTCCGAGTCGCACTATCGGCAGACTCGCTCCCCTCAAAGTGGGCGGATGTTCAGCCACGCAACAACAAATCACCCTCGATCGGCACGTAACGCGTCGCCGCACGGATCAGCGATTGCGCGGTAAGTCCCGGTACGCCATAGGCGGTCGCTTCGGCGCCGCCGGCCCGCACCCGATCGAGCAGCAGGTCGAAATCGCCATCGCCGGACGCCAGCACCACCTCGTCGACCCGTGCCGCCGCATCCAGCACGTCGATGGTGATGCCCACATCCCAGTCACCCTTGGCCGAGCCGTCGCTGCGCTGGATATAGGGCTTGAGCTTCACCGTGAAACCGAGGTTGCGCAGGATTTGCTGAAACTGCTGCTGGCGTGCGTCACCGCGCTCGATGGCGTAGGCATAGGCCTCGACGATGGTGCCGCGACGGCTGACATCGGCCCACAACGCGGAATAGTTGAAGTGGCAGCCATGGGCCTGCCGCACGGTGTAGTAGAGGTTCTGTACATCGGCGAACAGGGCAATCTTCTTCACGCGGCGGCCCGAATCTGAAAGGGGGCTCCAGTATGGACGGCGAAATCGCACATGTCCCGTCCTTGCCGCATCCGTTACAGTGGCGCCCCGAAACGATTACTCACCTTCGGTCTGCAATGAACGTTCTTGCCATCCTGCGTGACGCCTGGTTCTTCTACTCCCGCCACTTCCTGACCATCGTCCGGCTCTGCCTGCCGCTGATCCTGCTCGAAAGCGCGACACGCCTGGCGCTCGATCACTGGCTCGGCGAAAACGTCCTGCCCGCCCTGGACCTGCTGGTGGGCCTGATCTTCTATCCGCTGTACGTCGGCGCGCTGATCCTTTACCTGGATGCGCGCAGCCGTGGCCACGATCCGGCGCTGCGTGCGGTCTACGCCCGGGCCCTGCCGCTGTGGCCAGCGCTGGCCGTGCTCTCGGGGCTCGGCTCACTGCTGATCATGCTCGGCGCCTCGCTGTTCGTGCTGCCCGGCATCTGGGTCATGGTCAAGATCGCCTTCGCCGAGTACCTGCTGGTCTTGCGTGGCCTGACACCACTGGCGGCGCTGAAGGAGAGCTTCGCCCTCACCCGCGGGCATTTTTTGCTGATACTGGGCTGCGTGATGACCGTGCTGTTGCCGATCTGGATGCTGGAAATCTGGATCGCCGCCCAGCTGTTCGCCGAGCAGACGCCACCACTGTTGCCGGCGATGTTGCTGGACGCCGTGGTCGGCCTGCTGCAGTTGCTGCCGACGATCATGCTGTTCCGCTGCTTCATGCTCTGCACCGAGCCGCCGACACGCCAGCCGGACAACGGCTGAGCGGTCTTTCGACGGAGGTTCAGGCGAGGCGCACAGAGCCTGCTAGGCTTGCTCCGGCCACATCAGGAGACCCCGCCATGGCCGACCAGAACCCAAGCATCCTTTCGCACATTTCACTGGGCAGCAATCGCTTCGACGAAGCGGTTGCCTTCTACGATCAGGTCCTCGCCACCCTTGGCTGCAGGCGCATCCTCGAACACCCCGGCGCCGTCGCCTGGGGCCGTGAATACCCGGAATTCTGGATTCAACGACCCATCGACGGCGGCAGCGCGTCGGTGGGCAACGGCACCCATGTCGGCTTTTTCGCTGCGGATCAGGCCGAGGTCGACGCCTTCCATCGCGCGGCGATCGCCGCCGGCGCAAGCGATGAAGGCGCACCCGGCCCGCGCCCGGAATATGGCGAGCCCTACTACGGCTGTTTCGTACGCGATCTGGACGGCCACAAGATCGAGGCGTCCTACTGGGACGAGGCGCTGATGCAGCAACTCTACGGCAGCGGTAGCTAGCCAGCAGCGCTCAGGAGGCGCGCCCGCCAAGCAGCCGCGGCAACAGCAGGCTCTGGTACAGCCGCGGAAAGCAGCGCGCCAGCAGCCGGGCCTTCCAGTCCAGGTTGGACAGCACCAGCAGCCGGCGCCGGCGCAGCGCACCCTGATAGATAGCCTCAGCCACATCCTGCGGCGAAGCGACCCGACCGATGTCCAACGCAGGGGTTGGCGCGGTCGAACCATCGCCGACCAGCACGTTCTTGCGCAGATCGGTGGCGGTGTAGCCGGGGCAGACCAGCATGACGTTGACATCGGTTTCGCGAAGCTCGCAACGCAGCGTCTCGAACAGCCCGTGCAGGGCATGCTTGCTGGCGTTGTAGGCGGCCCGGTTGGGCACCGGCGAATACTGCGAAAGCGAGCTGAGCACAATGATCTGCCCGCCGCGGGAGACCAGACTGGGCAGCGCGGCCTGAGTGCAATGCAGCGCGCCGTAGAAATTCACCGCCATCACCCGCTCGAACACTGCCAGGCTGGTATTCGCTACCGGGCTGCGGTGAGTGATGCCGGCGTTGTTGACCAGCACGTCGATGCCGCCGTAACGCTCCACCACCAGCGCAATCGCGCGCTGCACCGCCTCGGCATCGCTGACGTCACAGCACAACCCCAGCGCATCGGCATTGTGGTGATCGGCCAGATGCTGCACCAGGCCATCCAGCGCATCCTGATGCAGATCGAAGATCACCAGCCGCGCGCCAGCCTGTGCCATGCGCACCGCCAGCGCGCGGCCGATCCCGGCACAGCCGCCGGTGATCACCACCAGCTTGCGGTTGAACACCTTGCGATCGAACACCTTGCGCTGCATACCCTACTCCTTCGTGCCGCACGCCTGCCTTTCGGTATGAGCATAGGTCGATATAGGCCGACATTCCTCACGCTGCTGCAGCAATATGGCTCATGGACAACCGGGCATCGGCTGCGCATGCTTGTTGGAACAGCGCAAGGCAGCGATCGATCCATTGAAAGCACTCATCTATCTGGCCCTGGCCTCCCTTGCCGGCTTACCTACGACGGTTCTGGCCGATGTCGTCCAGCAACGCGTCCTCAACGTCGGCTACTACGAGTTCGCCCCGGCCATCTATACCGATGCCCAGGGCATGGCACGCGGCGAGCTGGCCGAACTGACCCGCCGCGTCGCGCGTGAGGCCGGCTACGGCGTGCGCTTTCGAGGGCTGCCCGGCGCCCGCCTCTACGCGGCGCTGGAGAATGGCAGCATCGACCTCTGGCCTGGAGCCCAGGGCAAGCCGGAGCTGGCGACCCATACGCTGGAAGGCCGGCATACGCTCAGCCAGATCAATCTCAACCTCTACCGCCTTGCCGGTACACCGGCGCCGCGCCTGCCGGACGACCTTGCCGGCAAGTCGCTGATCCTGATCGGCGGCTACAGCTACTGGCCGAACGTCAACGCGCTGCTGGACGATCCCGGCCTCGATCTGCGCCTGCTGCGCACCAGCAATCACCTTTCCGCGCTGGAAATGCTGCAGCGCAACCGTGGCGATTACCTGCTCGATTACCAGATCCCAGTGGAACAGGCCCGCCAGCGGCTACGGATGGAGGCGCTGCCCTACCAGCGCCTGGCCCAGGTGCCGATCCACTTCATCGTCTCGCGTCATGCTCGCGATGCCAGCGCCATCGTCACTGCGCTCGACGACGCCTATGAAGCGTTGCGCGTCGCCGGCGAGGACCTCAGCCTGCCGTCGGACTGAGCCTACTGCCCGCGTGGCTTGGCCCGTGCGGTCGGCTCGGCGATCAGCGGGTCGTCCGGCCAGTAGTGCTTGGGATAGCGCCCCTTCAGATCCTTTTTTACCTCGGCGTAGGTGTTGGCCCAGAAGCTCGCCAGGTCCTGGGTGACCTGTACCGGACGCCGCGCCGGCGACAGCAGGTGCAGCTTGACGACCTGTCGGCCACCAGCAATCCGCGGCGTGTCGGCCAGGCCGAACAGCTCCTGCAGACGCACCGCCAGCACCGGCGGCTGCTCGCTGTAGTCCAGCCGAATGCGCGAGCCGGACGGCACGCTGACCGCCACCGGCGCCTGCTCATCCAGGCGCTGCGGCAGCGGCCAGGGCAGCAGCGTGGCGAGCATGCCGGCCAGATCGAGCTGGGCGAAGTGCGCCAGGCGCGACACCTTGCCGAGGTAGGGCAGCAGCCAGTCGCCCAACCGTTCCAGCAGTGCAGCATCGCTGACGTCCGGCCAGTCGCTGCTGTTGCCTGCGTCCAGATCGAGCTGACGCAGCAGGTCGATGCGCGCCTGCCACTGGCGCAACTCCGGCGTCCAGGCCAGCAGTTCCAGGCCCTTGCGCCGCACCAGGCCGAGCAGCGCGCGAGCCCGGGCGTCATCGTCGAGGTTCGGCAGTGGTTCGCGGCTGAGCACCAGTTCGCCGATCCGCCGCTGCCGTTCGGCGCGCAGCACGCCCTCGCGCTCGTCCCACTCCAGCTCATTGCGCAGAGACACCTGTTCGGCCAGCGGTCCGTCGAACAGCGCCGGGTCCAGCGCGACCGCCCGGTAGATGCGCTCCTCGCGTTGTCCCTGATGGCTACCCAGCTCGGCGATCACCAGCCAGGGCTCCTTCATCAATGCATCCAGCTCACCGAACAGCGCCGCGCGTCCGTTGGCCAGACGATAACCACCGCCACCTTCGCGGCGCTGCCGGGCGACGCGGTCGGGGTAGGCGAAAGCCAGCAGCGTGGCCAGCGAGTGCTGTTCGTCCAGCGCTCCGTCGCCCTGCCCCGAAGTGCCGCGCAGCAGGCCACGAAACTGCCGGGCCAGCTGCCGCACCCGCTGCACCGCAGCGCCACGGCCGCTCTGCAACTGGTGCAGACGCAGCGCCAGATCGGCGCCGCCGCTGCGCTGTCCGCCGGACTGAATGTCACGCTCGACCAGCAGCGCCGCGACATCCGCCGCCAGCGCGCCAATACCCAAGCCATGCCCGCGCAGCAGCATGTGCGCCAGCCGCGGGTGCGCCGGCAACTCGGCCATGGCCTGGCCGTGGCGGGTCAGCTGCCAGCCGCCATGCTCGTTGTGCTGCAACGCGCCCAGCCGTTCGAGCAGCGCCTGGGCCTGGGCGTAAGCCGCCGCCGGCGGCCGGTCGAGCCAGGCCAGCTCGTCGGGCTCGACACCCCAGCGCGCCAGTTGCAGCGCGACACCGGCAAGGTCCGCCTGGAGGATTTCCGCCTCGCCATAGGCCGCCAGCTGCGCGTGCTGATCCTCGGACCACAGCCGATAGCAGACACCCGGCTCCAGCCGGCCGGCGCGGCCAGCGCGCTGCGTGGCCGAAGCGCGGGAGATGCGCCGGGTTTCCAGCCGGGTCATGCCGCTGCCGGGATCGAAGCGCGGCACCCGCGCCAGTCCGGCATCCACCACCACGCGCACGCCTTCGATGGTCAGGCTGGTCTCGGCGATGTTGGTCGCCAGCACCACCTTGCGCATGCCCGCCGGTGCCGGCTCGATGGCCGCGCGCTGCTGCGCCAGCTCCAGCTCGCCGTGCAGCGGGCAGAGCAGGATGTCGCCGCGCCCGCCCAGCTGATCAGCGAGCGCCTCGTGGACCCGACGAATCTCGGCCTGCCCCGGCAGAAACACCAGCACGCTGCCCTGCTCGTCCTCCAGCGCCTGCAGCACCGTCTGCACCACGCGCGGCTCGATACGCTCATTCGCCGCAACGAGACGACCCCAGCGCTGCCCGACCGGGTGCATGCGCCCCTCGCTGCGCACCACCGGCGCATCGTCGAGCAGTGCCGACAGGCGCTGGCCCTCCAGCGTCGCCGACATCAGCAGCAGCTTCAGTGGCTCGTCACGCAATAGCTGCCGGGCGTTGAGCGTCAGCGCCAATGCCAGGTCTGCATCCAGGCTGCGTTCACGCATTTTGCCATTCGCATGGATTTATCATTAGATACCTAAACCCAGCAAATACGGGATCTTCCACCCCAAAGCAAGGACAAGAATTCGTTGACAATCATCAGCAGCACCCTGTTCTTACCCAACTATCCATTCCGAAAAATTTCGGAGCCCCTAGCCAAGGCCTTTCAAACCCACGCGTCGTCGGAGTTGATTAACGTTCCGCTGAAGCTGCTCGAGTGCTACCTCCAACTCATCGAGGCAGAACTCTCCTACGTCCATCTGTCGAGTCGAAGCTGCGAGCCGATCATCATCGGTTTTGTCGGTGCATTGCGATCAAGAACTTTGGCCGATAGCAAAGAGCCTGTTCGGATTCGCTGGGCTCGACGTTTCGTAGAAACACTTACAAGTCTGCGCGACGAAATTCCAGGCATGCCCAATTTCGACTATTTGATGGCCGACCTCGAAGAAGGGAAAGAACTCTGGGATTCCCAGCAGAAAAAATTGAACCCATTGGCCTTGCGCTATTGGAACGGATGGCAAGTCGACTCCCTAAAAGGAGTACCAAGTTTTCTCGCGCTGGGAGAACTATGGCACTCCCATGGCCCTGAGTTTACAGAAGAGTACTACCGGACATGGAAGACTTTTTCGGCCAAGCAAGCAAGATGCAACACCACATTGTGCAACAAGCTGGCCAGCTATTTATCGAAGAACTCTTTGGAGTGGCCAACTACAACCTTCCAAAACCCAGAAAATATAAAATCATTCTTTTTGCACTTCATGAAGGAGCACTTCTTAACCGCATATAGAGAAAATCTAAATATACCAACCCAGATAAAAACGTGGAACAGGTTCATATCGAACTGCGAAGAGGCCTTTATACAATCAGGAGTTTGGGCAACCCCTTTTGGGGATGGACTACCACGGCCCATCCGCCCCAAACAACACAGAGCGCAAACAAGAGTGTCCGTGTCTGATGAGGGGGTGGAAATCCATGAAAAACTTATCACTAGAGTCCCTCTCGAAATAACTGATAACGAGGCAATAGAAATATTATTCAAAAGTATCCACAAAGACATCGAAACCGTAAAATCCTGGGCAACAGAACAAGCCAATGAACTTTACTCGAGAGTCCAACTTCGTATACTCGCAACCACACGGATAAACTCCTCGGAAATCAAACCTCGAAAAGGCTGGCAGCGTCGGAGTTACGATCACGAATCAATTTGCGCGATTTTTCAAAGCAACGGCTTTCCATCCTCGCGCATGGACTTCGAACACCAATACGGATACACCATATTATCTGCTGATGTCGCAAATATACTTGGACTTCCGGCTGCTGGCACTCTTTATCCCTACCAATGCTTACTGGTAGCAGAGCACAATGAGATCACAGAATCTTTCCTTAAGAATTTTCGTTTGTATGACGACAAAGGTAGAAGATCCGGCTTTGTGAAAACCGACACCGGGTATCAGTTGGTCGGCTTCAAGGATAGAAGAGGTGGAAAGCTAAGCGAGCAGAAAATACAACTAAACGCGAACTCAACAAAGCGAATCTTCGAAGTAATAAAGATCACAGCACCGTTAAGAAAATATCTCAAGGGAATTGGCGACAGCCGATGGAAGGAGTTATTCCTGACCTGCGGGAAGGGTTTCGGTCACCCGCGGAGCGCTGTAATTCCGACTTGGAACAAAGCGCTATTCGATAAACACACACGGATTTTTGAACGACTTGCACAACAATTTTCAAATCATACTTCCTTGAGGGGTACTGAACTAAAAAATTTCTTATCTCGAGTCACCCTTTCTAGTCTTCGAGCCTCATGTGGGGTAGAGGTATATTTAAAAACCCAAAGCGTCGAAGCCATGTCCAAAGCGCTCGGCCACGCAAACCACGACTGCCTGCAACTTTCTCACTACCTGCCGGAGTCAATACTAGCCTTCTTCCAAGCCCGCTGGATAAGAATTTTTCAGCGCGGCTTAATCTGTGACGCGATGAAAGATAGCAGCTTCCTCATAGAGGCCGCAGACTTCGAGACAATGGAAGAGTTAAATCTATTTCTTAAGAACCATGCACTAAAAGACATCCCTGACCACCTGGTCAACCCGGAGAACACTCAAACAACTGAACCCTATTCAGCGAATCAGTACTCAGAGGTCTACATCTCAGTGGATCCAGGGATAATGACCGCCCTCGTATCATTAGAGAAAGCAGTGGCTACAGCGGAACGACCCGAAGAAGTGACAGGAGTAGCACGATACTGGGCAGATCTAACGAAGGCCGTTGTTGCCGAGATCAGAAGGGATAATGACGCACTACTGAAAGACCACCTTTATGTCGCCGAGCAGAGGTGTAACCCCCGCAGAATGGAGAAGTTGATATATGAATGTTGAATTACCAGCAGAGCTAGACTTCCTAAAAGCGTTCTACACCGACCCTAGGACAGAATACAAAAAATCAAGTTGGTTGCTGAGTGATTTCGACTTGCACATATGGAAATATGATTTCAATTTTGCGACCCCCAACACGATCAACTGGGACATTACATTAGACGACGAAACTTCTCTGCTTGCCCAAAAAAACAAGCCATTACTAGACGGGCTAAAGTATTTTTTAACAACATCTACACGTTCTGTTCGAGGATCGGCGATCGAATTAGGTTCACTAGCCGCACAGATGACGATGTTTAACAGGGCCATTCACGTTGCCGATTACATTCTTCTGAATGCAAAAGAATATCAGCTATCCAGATTCGGATTGGCTGGAATCAACAGCCATCACATGAAGAGAATGCTAGACGTCTTCTCAAGCGTCAACGGTTCGGAAGAGTCGGTTTACGAGTGGACCAAGACTATCAGCAAATTTTGTTTAAGCTTAATAAACACTTCCAGTTCTATCGAACTCGATAGCATTCTAGATCAATATCCACGAATGCGCATTGTGACTGACGAACAACTAGATGAGCATCACCTGGAAATACCTTTTGATTTAATACCTTATGCAAGAGCTGCCTTGCATTTGCATGGATATTATAAAAAAAGATCAACTGCTGGAGTCCGCACCCCTAACACCTTGCAGCTAGCGAAATCGCTTTATGCCAACACACTGAAAGGCGGGCATCTAAAACTAAAAACATTAAGCTCATTAGAATTCTATACTGATAATGAGAGAGAAATAATATCGAGAGAGTATCCCGGTTCATCGGTCAGGACAGGTGACCATGAAGCAATGACATCCGGTCCATTTCGCGCCTACAGATTTTTAACATACAACCTTGGAATTCTTCATGAAATTGGGCTTCCAGCTCCCGAAGTATCAGAGCTGAAGCAGATACTTGATTATGAACCATCACTCTCTGAAGCTGCTCGGTTTCGGACGCTGCCGTACCCAATAGTGAGAGACGCCTTCAGAAAATCAATCGAGTACCATTTCAAGTATGGAGAACTTCTAATAGAAGGTTTCTGCCGCATGGCAGAGCATTGCAACCTCAATGGAATTGCCCCTACGCAACTTACCAATGGAGAGTTACAAGACATTATGCCCCCTGAGCTTATCGACATGGGAATTAGGAAGCTTGGGCTTGTATGTCAAACGGTGTCTATTAGGCACGGCGCACTGAGAAAGCAGTCAAATTACTTCATAGAACTCAGAAATAATGTGGGACTGATTGAGTGCTTACGCATCTATATTGGATGTGTCCAGATGGTAGTTGGAACAATCATGGCTCGCCGAATAGGAGAAATGCTCGATTTGCACTCGACTGACTGCCTAGATAAAAGCGAAAGATGGTTGATCTTCTTAAATAGAAAAAGCACATCCAACCTGTTCGGCATAAGACAACGCCAAGCACGCCCAATCGAACCCATTGCCGTAAAAATGATTAAAAACTTAATTTCCATGCAGCAGAGACTTTTAAAAAGCGGATTCATAACTGAAATGACTAGCCTCTTTGCCCCCCCCGGACTCCTCGGAAATGCCGGGCTTAGTCAGCAAACAATGTATGCCTACAATAGAAACCTAGACTTGTTGTGCGATTATTTCGAACTACCACTAAATTCAAAAGGAGAAAGGTACTATATCCGACAACATCAACTTCGACGCTTTTTCTCCATGGTATTCTTCCACTCGAGCAGTTTTGGAGGACTGGAGACACTGCAGTGGATGCTCGGGCACACCGACATGCAGCATGTTTGGAATTACATTACTGAGTCCACTGATGGTGCAGTTTTGCGTAGCGCTAAGGCTCAGTTCATAGCAGAAAGCTTGCATAATGGCGATATCACTGCTTACGAAGATCTAGCCGAAATACTAAAAATTCGTTACAACACAGATAATTTTGCTCTAGTAGACACTGCTGAACTTGAAGACGCAATCACCGACATGATAAAGACAGGGAAAGTCCAGATTGAGCCAGAGTTTTTCACAGACGAAACCGGCCAACATATGCGCGTGGTAGTAAAAATTCAGAGCACAGACTAAATGAAAAAAATCTCCGACCTAGAGCCACATGCTAGCGCCACATTAATAACCAGTGAACTTTTAAAGCTAATCTACCGTAATCCTGACTATTTTTCCAAAAACGAGAACATTCTAAAGGCTCTCAGAAGCCAAGGAGCGCTAGCCAAGCTCGAATTCAATTTCGAGGACTCAGGGGCTATAAAGTCAAAATCCCCAATGAGCATCAACACTTTAAAATCTCACGCCAACTTACAGTTCAAGGGAGGATTTAAGGAACTTGATACCCTCCGCCTAGCGGCATTGAGGGCCATTGAGAAGGTCAATGGCAGCAAAGAGGCCACTTCAACAAAACGCACTAAGTCCGGACTTTCGCGACTAGTAACTGAACTAGAGGAGAGACTTGATAAGCAGCGCTGCGCCAACATGGTCCTCCTCCAGGGATTAAGCCTGGCAATTAACGAGTTAAGAAATATACGTAGCAATCTAGATCCCGCTCTACTTGAAAAGCGGGCAAGCGATGCCGTTCAGGCACTTACTGCTCTACTGAGCCTCCCTCCAGAACAGCCACCCCCCCCCTCCCCTTCTTCCGGAGACGGGCGAGTTACGCGACTGGAGGAGTATCGCAAGTGACAAACCACCTTCGCCAACAACTATTTAAACCACTTAAAGAGCTAACACTCTTTAGCTACCATGCGCATGGAAGTACTATAACAAAAGATGGTTCTGGCCTGCCGTTTTGCTGTTGGCCTGATGGCACGCCCAATAACGTCGCAAATCTCTACATGCTCGCACTACGTGACCGCCCTGGCCGAGGTGGAAAAGGCCTATCAAGGCACGGCGGTAAAGGCGGAAGCATTGGGGAGTATGCATCCAAAATAAGCCCACTAGTTCGCTACTGCTTCAGATACCGAACTGACTTTATAGGACTGTCTGACCAACAGTTCTCAGACTTCATTGACGAATTAAGAAAGGAGCGATCTGTCAACGATCCCACTGTAAATAGGCGCACCGAAACTACACTCCTAGCAATTGGTAGGATCTGTCTAGATTTTTTGCAATTCGTAGGACGTCTTTATGGCGACGATGCATTTGTATCAGAGAATGGAACCATCCGCGCCGTAATGAAAACATTTACTATCACAACGCGCTCAGGAAGAACGATAAAGCGGAGTTATCTGCATCACCACTCTCTTCATGTATCTGGAACGCGCTACCACACGCGCGATCCGATCCCGAGCGAACATATAAAGCTTTTGCGAGATTCAGCAAACAAAATCCACCCATCGAGACACCTTCAACTTCGACGGAATCTGGTGATTTCCTTGCTTGAGCATACGGGCGCTCGACGCAGCGAGATAATTGAAATTACCGTTTCGGACATACGTAATGCCATGAACATGTCGTTCCCATTGCTACGTCTGCGAACCTTGAAACGTGGAACCTATTCCGAGCGTTTTATCCCGATTTCAAGAGTGGTACTAAGCGAAGCTAAGAAATATATTCAGTTTGCCCGCAGAATATCTCTTCGCAACTTCAAGGACACGGATCACGACAGACTCTTTGTTCAAGAAAAGACTGGTAAGCCGCTCGGTGCCTGCAGTATTACGAATGAAATGATTCAACTTAGAAGTCACGCCGGCATCGAAGAAAAAGTCTGTGCACACATGTTCCGCCATGCTTTCATCACCAATCTTTTCGTACTCCTAATCAAAAGACACAAGTTCAAGCAAAAGGACGACTTCAGAAGCGCCCTGCTTAATAGCAAAAAGTTTCTTTACGACGTCATGCTGTGGACTGGCCACAAAGATCCCCTCTCGGTAGAACGGTATATTCATCTTGCATTCGCCAAACTTGATGGATACGAAGACATCGTTTCATCTGCCCATATAATCAGGACTAACCGTATATATGACCAGGCCGAGGAGCTACTTCTGAACGCATTAAAAAATGGTATGCCAGTTGACGAGTACGTGCGTGAACTGGAGAAGCTAAAGCAACTTCGGCAAGAAGATCTCAAGAAAGAGACAAAGGAAGAGGAAGAGGAAGAGAATACGGAGTCAGTCAAAAGCTGGGAGCATTGGCATAACCACCTTTGAATGTTGCGATACAACTCGCTTCACTGCCGAAGCGTCCATAAAGCGCGTGTCTAATGACGACGACGTTTACCGGTCGTTCACTGGGGCGAAAGAGACAATCCGCTCCTGCCCGTGCAAGGTGGCATCCTGAATGCCCGACTCAATCCGTAGGGCTCTGTCCGGATAGATGTCCTTGAGGTTCGTCATCACCTGACCCTTGTCAAGGCTGAAGATCACTTGGCCGTTGTGATCAACCAGGAATGCATGGTCGATGCCGCCAAAGTCCACGACATCTATGATCCTCCACTAGGGTGTCAAGGGTGAACCGTCGCTTAAGTTCCGGAGCACACATTTACAAAGGGCCGAAATCTGCAAAAAACGGGCACGTCGACTCTACGAATGGCAATACGGTAAAACTCGCACGGCCCTAGTACGCCGGTTGACTGGCACACTCAACAGAGAGCCAACCTGCGTTGCTCTCGAGGCAACACTGGGTTCCGGTTCACACGCCCGCATTGAGCAACAGCCTACGATTTTCGCGGCTTAGCTCTAGCTGTAGCCTGGGCCACAAGCGGGTCCTCAGGCCAGTAATGCTTAGGGTACCTACCTCGTAAATCTTTCTTCACTTCCGCGTAGGTATTGCGCCAGAAACTCGCCAGGTCCTGGGTGACCTGCACCGGGCGCTGGGCCGGGGACAGCAGGTGCAGCTTGACGCCCTGACGGCCACCGGCGATGCGCGGAGTGTCGGCGAGGCCGAACAGCTCTTGGAGGCGCACCGCGAGAACCGGCATCTCGTCGCTGTAGTCGAGGCGGATGCGCGAGCCGGAGGGCACTTCCAGCGTACGCGGCGCCAGCTCGTCGAGGCGTTGCGGCAGCGGCCAGGGCAGCAGGCCATGGAGGATGCCGGCGAGGTCGAGGTTGGCGAAATGGCTGAGGCGGCTGACCTTGCCCAGCCAGGGCTGCAGCCACTCCTCCAGGCTGGCCAGAAGCGCCGCGTCGGAGAGGTCTGGCCATTCGCTGCTGCCCGTGTCGGCCAGGTCCAGTCGGCGCAGCAGCGCCACCCGCGCCTGCCACTGGCGCAGCTCCGCACTCCACGGCAGCAGCTCCAGCCCCTTGCGTCGCACCAGACCGAGCAGCGCACGCGAGCGGGCCTCGTCATCCAGTTCGGCAAGGGCTTCGCGGGCCAGCACCAACTCACCCACTTTCACCTGACGTTCGGCGCGCAGCACACCTTCGCGCTCTTCCCAGTCGAGCAGGTCCTGGCACCTTACCTGTTCGGCCAGAGGGCCGTCGAACAGTGCGGGATCAAGGTCGGCCGCGAGATAGATGCGCTCTTCACGCTGGCCCTGGCGGCTACCGAGATCGGCGATCACCAACCAGGGCTCCTTCATCAGCGCATCCGGCTCGCCAAAGGTGGCTGCACGGCCATTGGCCAGCCGATAATCGGCCCCTCCGGCACGACGTTGCTGGGCAATGCGGTCCGGGTAGGCGAACGCCAGCAGGCAGCCGAGCCAGCGCGGGTGATCCGGATCGGCCACCGGCTCGCTGGCCGGGCCACGCAGGTAGGAACGGAACTGCCGCGCCAGCTGGCGAGCACGCTGCACGCCGCCACGAGCGCCACGCGCTGCCTTGTCGTTACCGGCCAGCAAGGCGAGGCGGCTGTGCAGGTCGGCACCGCCACCACGCAGGATGTCGCGCTCGCCCAGTAGGGCGGCGAGGTCACAGGCCAGGCCGCCGAGTCCCAGGGCGTGGCCACGTAACAGCAGGTGGGCAATGCGCGGATGGGCGGGCAGTTCGGCCATGGCCTGGCCATGGCGGGTCAAGTTGCCATCGTCGGCCAGTGCGCCGAGGCGTTGCAGCAGGTCACGGCCCTGGGCGTAGGCAGCCGTGGGCGGCGGATCGAGCCAGGCCAGTTCATTGGGATCACCAATCCCCCAGCGCGCCAGTTGCAACGCCAGTCCGGCAAGGTCGGCCTGGAGGATTTCCGCGCTCCCGTGGGCGGCCAGTTGCTCATGCTGGGCCTCAGACCAGAGCCGGTAGCAGGCACCCGGCTGCAGACGGCCGGCACGGCCGGCACGCTGGGTCGCGGAGGAGCGGGAAATACGCTGGGTGTCCAGGCGAGTCATGCCACTGGCCGGGTCGAAGCGCGGTACACGCTCCAGGCCCGCGTCCACCACCACGCGCACGCCATCGATGGTCAGGCTGGTCTCGGCGATGTTGGTGGCCAGCACCACCTTGCGCTTGCCCGCCGGTGCCGGCTCGATGGCCGCGCGCTGGGCAGCGAGGTCCAGTTCACCGTGGAGCGGGCAGAGCAGGATCTCTGACCGGCCAGCGAGGCGCTCGGCCAACTGCTCGGCGACGCGGCGAATCTCCGCCTGGCCGGGGAGGAACACCAGCAGGCTGCCAGGTTCATCGGCCAGGGCCTGGAGCATGGTCTGTACCACCCGGGGTTCGAGCGCCTCGCCGATCTGACTCGGCCGCCCCCAACGCTGCTCCACCGGATACATGCGACCTTCGCTGCGTACCACAGGCGCCTCGTCCAGCAGGCGCGACAGGCGCTCGCCTTCCAGCGTGGCGGACATCAGCAGCACCTTCAGCGGCGGTTCGTCGCGCAACAACTCACGGCCGTTGAGACACAAGGCCAACGCCAGATCGGCATCGAGACTACGCAGATGATACTCATCAAATATGAGCAGCCCAACGCCATCTAGGGCAGGATCGTCTTGAAGCCGACGAGTAAGAATGCCTTCAGTCACTACTTCAATTCGAGTCTGTGGTCCGACCTTACTCTCCAAGCGAATTCGATAGCCGACTGTTTGCCCAACGCTTTCTCCCAGCTCGCTCGCCAGTCGCTCAGCTGCGGCTCTGGCAGCTAGTCGACGTGGTTCGAGCATGACAATAGTCTGGTCGGCCAGCCAAGGCTCTTCCAGCAGCGCTATTGGTACTCGCGTTGTTTTGCCTGCCCCCGGCGCTGCCTCAAGTACAACTTCATTACGTGCAGACAAGGCATCTCTTAAAGCGGGCAAAACAGATTCAATCGGCAACAAACTCATGATGGCTCCTAGCTGAGCCACCAATTATAGATACGAGGGAAGCTGTTACGGCACGGCGGTATGTCAATCACGCCCAGTGCACGGCTCCCTTCGGGCCGCTCAGAGATAAACGGGGCCTATTTAAACGGCATGATGGACATCAAGGCCACAGCCAGCATCTGCCCCTTGAACACCTGACGAGGGGGATCCTCTTGCCAGTGTTGCGCCCCGGCTCAGCTGGCTCCGTGATCCGAAAACATCGGATCATTTAACAGCCAGCTGACTAACACCGGATGTAGAGGTCCATGCTTGTCGGCCAATAGGGAAAGCTCTTGCTTGGATCGCTCTTCCACTCGACCAGCCAACCAGACGGCTTCTGCTGTCGGGTAATGCCGAAGTAGATTATTTGCTTGGTACCGTACGTTTTCAGGAAGGCTCGTGTCCCTAGCCAGCTCCTGTAGGAAGTCCCGTGTTTGAACAACGCTACGGGTGCGCTCATGGGCCATCGTCATGGTATTGCTCCTGAAATGTCCGCGGGGAGAGGCGGCTTCTCGTCACTCAACATGAGTCGTCAGCCTCTCCGCCTCACTTTTCGATCACTGCATTGAGCGCGCCAGAGCCATCCCATATGGGGTAAGGGAGCCCTTTCACCTTCTTATCCTCGACGAGGAAGGCCAGGCTATAGCGCGCGCGGGTAATCGCGACGTATAGCTTGTTTCGCGACTCCTCCGTCTTATCCTTGTCGAACACTTTGGCATTTCCGCCAATGAACTTCAGATGTTTATCTGACGGGATCACAAGCACTCGATCAAAGCCTAAGCCTTTGCAGGAACCGAACGTATAACAGATAAGGTTACCCGGTAGGTATCCAGTGCCGGTGGTGGACGACCAGCGCAGTACTTGAGGCTGAAACGCTGCCAAGTAATCGCTCACCTGAGATTGTTTCACTATGAAGGTGCCATGGTGATGCGATATTTCGTCTGGCACTTTCTCGACACCTGTTACCGTCTTGTCATACAGCCCCAGGTGGATCGTGTCGGAGAGGTCGCAGATTTCTTGTATGCACCTGCGATTCTTCGGCATCGAATGCTTTTCGAACTTCATTTTCCCGACGAAGTAATCGACCTTCTGTTGAGGCGTCTGCGGAGCCTTATGGCCGAACGTCGTTGTGTAGATTGTCTGTCGAAAGTCGCCCACACAACAGATCGAGTCGACCATGACCTTGTTGAGTGATTTGATCACGTCGTAGTCCCAACCGACCAAATCCTGCACTTCATCAAAATAGACCCTTTGATAAATCTCCTTCAACCGCTTGGCAGGGGCATTTTTGGATAGTTTCGCAATGAGGGTCGCAAGCTTTGCCAAAAACCCGGAGTACGCCTTTGTTTTGCAGGGCGTCAGGTAATGCAGTGGATTGATCGTGCCATCTTCCGATTTTTCAGCTCTGCCTTCAATGTAGTAGGTTGTACCTGATATTAAGTGAGGGTTGTTCTCAGTGAACGAGATAGTCGTGATCCGATCTGGAAATACCTCGCTCTGATAGGGACGCACCATATCTTCCAGGTAAAAAGAGAACAGCCCCTTGACGACGAAGTGCTCACTGCTAGCACCGTACAACTCAACAAAACGAGAGCGCAACTCTGCCTGATTATTGGTTGTATAGGTGACTACAAGCACACGTCCACCAGCCTTGATGGTCTCAATGGCTTCAGTAATGATCTTGTGCGTTTTCCCTGATCCGGCGCCTGCGACCCAGAGTTCGTTAGGCAAAATCGAGCACCTCGTCTAGAAAGGCTGGGTACTTGAAGTCCAGTGCGCCATCGAACAGTTTGACCGCAGAGTCGACCTTGCGAGCGCCTTTACCGTTGCCCTTTACGCTCTTGAACCAACGGATCAAATTTTCCCTTCGATCCTCCAGAGAGACCTCTGCGTTGTAGATATTGAAGGTTTCCGTCGACAAGACTTCCTTTGCGAAAGCGTCAAGGGTTTTAATGTCAACTGCGTTGGCATAAATCATCGCTGGCTCAAGCGAAAATTCGGCGTCGTTCATCGACGAGTACAGCTTGATGTTAGGAAACGCAGCGTATTCCAGACGTCCTTGTACAACGTTACCGTTATAGTCGCCGTCATTATCCCTGAGCACATGGATCTTGGTGCCGATCTCTTTACCGACTTCGATGAACGTCTTGAAACCTACACCGCGTACCACGATGATATCTATCCCGTCCTGCTCAGGCAGTCGGTTGTGTTTTCGTTGGTAGATTTTCTTGAGCACCAGTTCGTCCGACGGCCCCTCGACCAGGATGACCTTGCCCGACAGTGCCACCCGCAAGGTGTCGTAGCCAGGAAGACGCTTGAGGGTCTTCACCACTTTAGCGTCTAGCGTGTGCAGCCTTTTGTACCCTGACTGCACAAGGCAAATTTTGTCGATACTCAGCTTGTTCAACACATACGAGCTGTGGGTGGTCAGGAACAGCTGCTTGTCTCCTCGCTGGGTTTCGATGTAGTGCACAAGCTTGTTCAGATTGGTGTGAGATAGATGATTTTCGGGCTCTTCCATCATCACCAGATCGATGTCGTGGGATTTGTTCTGAATGGCCAGTTTAATCTGCACATTGCTCTGTTCACCCTTGCCGATGAGGTGAAAAGGCACATCATCGACCTCAAGCTGTAGGCCGGTCTGGATGGAGCCCGCAGGTAACGTACTTGCTGCAATGGTGAGCTTGCTATCGGTGATAAGGTGACCCGCATCAAGGCTGGCATTGACCGTCCTGACCTCCCCGGAGTTGTTAAACACCTGCAGGTTTTCACGATAATTGAGGGTCAGCTTGACGAGCTCTTCCTTCGCCAATGCGGTGTTGAGAATGCTCGAAATGTACTGGTTCTTCCCCATGGTTGGGTGGATACGTGTGGGGTCGATGTACAGCGCCTTAAACTTCTTAGCGATCGGTTTTATCGGATTCCAACCGAAATCGAGCCATTCCACCTTATAGAATTCGATCGGAATGCTGGTGATGTTCGGCTTGGTCAGCAGGTGGCTCTCGTATACGGCCTCCAGCGACGGGTCGAAACAGGCTTGTACCAAGACGCCCTGGGCGTCAGCCTTGAGGCTGTTGTTCGAGCCTCGGTACTCAGGCACACCGTCAATGTAGGCTTCGATGATAAGGCTGGGCAGGTGCTTGGAGCTCAAGTCAGAGGCGAGAAACCGCGTGACGGCATCCTGATTGAAAAGATCAGGGGAGAACTCGCCGTTGAAGGGCCGTCCACGATGATTGTAATTGAGCACAATTTCTAACGCTTCCAAGATTGTGCTTTTACCAGCATTGTTGTCGCCGACGAAAATATTGACGTCGTCGTTGAATTCTAGAAGTTCGTCGCGAAATTTTTTGAAGTTGATCAGCTTGATGGCTTTAACGTGCACTCTAAATCCCTCTAGGCATCGCTTGATAATGGCGTATTACCATGGCAAATGAACCGTACCTTGGGTGGTGTGTGCTGTCCATATGGCTATCAGCTGAAGACGAACGTCTAGAGCAGTTTTGAATCACCTCGAGTGCCGTGGTCACATCTAATGCCTGCTTTTGGCCCAGAGTGTGTAAAAACGCTTCGTCAAAATTGAAGTGCGCGCGTCTACGTGAAATCTGAAATTTTTCGGCACCTCAGCAGATGTGGATTTCGCCCAGATGCGCGATTTCCAGTCCGGTTTTGAGTACCTGTCGCGCTCGAAAACGTTTTTACACAGCCTCGGCCGATTGCAGCCGGTGACGACAGGCACCTGTCGGCCAAAAGCTGCCTGTCGTTGAGTGCAATTTTTGACTCATGGCTGCCAGCAACGGCAGCAGTTAAAATGCTCAGAGACGATCACTCAACGAGCAATAGACCTAGTTTGTTCGACCGAGCTAGATTAGTAAAAGCTCTTTCACTTTTTGCTTGATTTCAGCAGGGCTTTCTTCAAATCCGTATTTACCGGCATTATCTTTAGAAGAGTTATATCCCAAGAAATAACCATTGTATTGAAAGTAGTTAGTGTCAATTTTTCGCCTGCTTGGCTTGCCTTTTTCCAGCATATCCAGAAGCGTTTTTAAGTGTGAGCGTGTTAGCCAGAATTTTAGAAGTAATCCGCTCCCTAGCACTTCAGTGCCGATCATTGGAGCTGCTTGAAAGCCCAAGGCCTAGCTCAGGGCTAGTCGTCTACACCAGTTCCGCTATGTATGCTGAAGGGGGCCCAACCACTCTACCTGACCAGCAACCTCAAGCGCTTCGGCGAATTCAACCTCAAGCTAAACCGGCCACCGGAGCCCTGGATCAAGGACTCGGTGTTCCAACAAGCTGCCGGCTCGCTGCGGGTGATCAGACCTAGCCAGCTAGATACCGAGAAAACGCCATGATCAACATTCCTCCCGCATCCTTCCGCCTTACACCGTACGGCGAAGTGGACGCCGTGGCGTTGGAAAACCTGCGCGACAGCTTCGACACCTCTCAACTGCTCCGGCTGGTTGATCGCTTGGACGTCTGCTTGGTGGAACTGGGTGGAATCACCTCCATTCGCGACGAGCTACTGAGATTGCATGCGATGGCTCTGACGATAGTTGAGGGCATCGCTCTTACGGTGCCTGCCGAGAGTGCTTGTATCTGGACAGAAGCCCAATCTCTACAGATGGATCTTGAGGCACTGGTTTCTTGGGCGCGCTCCGCTCAGCTCATCATTGCGCCGCTGATCAATCTTGCTCCACAGCACGAGGCATGAGCGCTCTCGCCGATTTCGACGAGGCTCAACTGTTTCTGACCATGGCTGGAATCGCCCGTAAGTAGATCAATTCACCAATCAGTTCTACGAGTGTCTGAGTAATCACAGCCGCCGCGGCCAGCGCGCGAATGGACTCCGGGAGCGCTAGGGCCAGGGGAAGCACTACAAGCGAGTTGCGAGTGCCTGAGCTAAAGGCCACTGCCCGTGCGGCAGAAGCCTCCAAGCCAAATAGCCGGGAGCTGAGTACGCCGAGGGCCGGAGCGAGTAGTAGAAACGCTCCGTATACCGGAAGCAACGGCGCCAGGATGTCGAGTTGGTACACGACAGCCGCGATCTGCGAACCCACCACCACGATTAGAACCAGGGCCATTGCAGGCACTGGCAGCCAGGCCCAACCTGCGCTCCATGCGCGAAGCAGCAGAGATCGGCGTCCGCCAAATTCGGTGAGCACAGCCGCTACCAAGGGTAGGACGATCAGTAACAGGAAGGCTTCTGCGAAGGGCCACAGCTCGATCACTGTGCCGGCTTCGGGGCCAAGGATTAGCCGCAAGTAGAGGGGCAGCAGCAGAAGCTGGAGCAACAGCAGCAATGGCGTCGCCGCGAGCACCAGACGAGAGTCCCCTTTGCCCAGGTGGGTGAAGACCACCACGTAATCGATACAAGGCGTCAGCAGGACAAGCAGCGCGCCGACCAACAAGGCCTTGTTCGATGAGAGCGGCCACGTCACCAGCCACACCATCAATGGCACCAATAGGAAGTTGGCCAGCAACAAGGCACCGACGAAGCGGCGGTTGGCAAAAGCTTCTCGCAGCTCCAAAAAAGGAATCTGCAGAAACATGGCATACATCAGCACGGCAATCGCCGGTGTGATGGCCATGGCCGTCAGTCCGGTGAATTGCGCAGAGCTCAGGCCTGCAATGGCAGCGGCCACCACCGCCGCGAAATAAAATGCTATCTGGTGTTCTTCCAGCCAGTCCCGCGACATCTGATATCTTCCCTTGTTGCGCAAGGGCGACATTCTCCCACTGGCATCGGATTTAACCCAGCGTTGAGGCTGGTTGCTTTTCGCTTTGCCGTTGGGCGAAGTCCGCAACGGTCCTAACAAGTCCTGCCGATAAGAGGATGCATGATGTTTCGAAATAACTGGATGGCGGGTCTGAGGCAAGTGCTCGCCATCGCCAGGAGTTAACCGCAATGAATCCTCAACCTTCAGGCATGCCCTGGAACCTGCTGCTGCTAACCTGGCTGGTCGCACTGGTATCGACCCTGTCCGCGCTGTTCATTGGTGAGGTGATGGGCCAGGCACCCTGCGTGTTGTGCTGGTTCCAGCGTGCCTTCATGTTTCCGCTGGCGGTGATCCTGGCCATCGCCTGCTACCGCTCGGATTTCACCGTCTGGCACTATGCCCTGCCGCTGACCGCTATCGGTGCGGCACTGGCATTTGTTCACACGCTGCTCTATGCAGGGCTGATTCCACAGCCGATCCAGCCCTGCACGGCCACTGGTCCATCCTGCTCAGGCGCCGGAATGACCCTCTTCGGCGTGGTGCCCCTGCCGGCACTCGCCTTGTTCGCTTTTATCCTTATCGCCATCCTGCTCATAATCATCCGTCGGAGAACCACCCCATGAATCGCCGTTCCGTGGTCCTGATCGTCAGTGTCGTGATCCTGGCCGTCTTTGCTGCCGCCGCATTCTTCTATTCCCCCTCGCAATCGCCTCAACAGGCCCAGGCTCCCGGTTCGACAGCCCAAGAGACCGCGACACAACCCAAACAGAACGGCGGCCAGTTGGTTCGCTTCCACTCACCAGTGTTCGGCCCGGCGCAAGCGCCAGTGACCATCGTCGAATTCTTTGACCCTTCCTGCGAGGCATGCCGCGCCTTCCACCCCTATGTGAAGCAGATCCTCGCCGAGAACCCGGAAGACGTGCGTTTGGTGCTGCGCTATGTACTGTTCCATCAAGGCTCCGAAGAGGTGGCGCGAATGCTGGAGGCGGCGCGTAAGCAAAATCTCCATGAACAAGTGTTGGGGGCTGTGCTGGAAGCCCAACCCGGTTGGCACGACGACCCCAAGGTAACGCAGGCATGGGCTGCTGCAGAGCGCGTCGGTTTGAACTTGGAACAGGCCCGCCAGGACATGCATACGCCTGGCGTCAACGCCGTGCTGGAAACGGACATGCAGGACGTTAAAGCCGTTGGGGTTCGTGGCACGCCGACTTTTTTTGTCAATGGTCGTGCGCTCAGCGAGTTTGGCCCGGAGCCGCTGCGCCAGTTGGTGAACAGCGAAGTGGCCAAGGCACGAGAATGACACTATGAGCGCGCTGGAAAACCGCGTGCCACCGCTGCTCGTGGCCGGCCTGATCGCTGTGCTGATGGGTTTGTCGGGAACCAAATTGCCGGGTTTCGAACTGGCATGGACCGCGCGCCTGACCTTCGCTTTGCCAATACTGCTCCTGGGGCTCGGCGTGTGCCTCGCCGGCGTCCTGTCGTTTCGCCGCGCGCGTACTACGGTTAATCCATTGCAGCCGCAGCAGGCTTCTGCATTAGTGGAGGCTGGCATCTACCGGTACAGCCGCAACCCCATGTACTTAGGCTTTGCCATTATCCTGGCGGCTTGGGCGCTGGTCTTGGCCTCGCCTCTAACCCTGCTTGGCGTAGTTGCTTTCGTGCTGTACATGAACCGTTTCCAGATCCCAGCCGAAGAGTGGGCGCTGGAAACATTGTTCGGCGAATCATTTGCCCGCTACCGTGCACGAGTCCGCCGCTGGCTCTGAGCGTCCGCGGCGGTAGCGACTGGCGGGGCTTGCTCGTCGCGGCAGCCTGCCGAAGGTGCCACGACCTAGCCTGATCTCCTCGTGACGAGCTGCTTTGGCCACATGCCGCTAGCATGTCTCTGGTCGAAGACATAGCGCCAACGAGTGATGTCGCAAGTTCACTCCGTTGATATCGAGATAACTGTCTAGCAACAGCGGTGAGCGCAAAGCAGGCTTATGCTTCGCTGCGATGACTGTCGGCCTGCCTGGTGTCGATACAAACACTGCCGTCTAGCTCCATTTCAAGTGTCGAGTGGCTGACTTTGAATCGCTCATGAAGTACACGTTTTAAATCAGTCTTCACTCGTTCAATTTCGGGCAGGCTAGCCTTCTTGATGACAACGTGAGCTTCCAATGCAGTTGAATGTTCGGCAATTTCCCAGACATGTACGTGGTGAACACTCACAACGTCGTCCACTTGCTCCATGACATTGATTATATCAGTGATGGAAACTCCTTCTGGTGCGCCCTCCATTAACAAGTGAATGGTTTTAGGTAGCATGCTAAAGCCCTGCCATAGCACGTAACCAGCAATCATCAGCGTCAGTACAGTATCTGTCCAATACCAGTCATACAGAAGGATTAATGTTCCGGCAATAATAACACCGACGGAGGCCAGCGCATCCGACACATTGTGCAAGAATGCCGCCTTTATATTCATGCTATTCTTAGACATTGTGTAGGTGAGCAAGGCCGTGACGACATCTACAATCAAGGCTATTCCCGCCACCACGACCACTGTCCATCCTTCAATGGGCTGTGGGGCAAAAAACCGACCTATAGCTTCGTAGATGAGGTAGAGACCAACGATAATCAGCGTGACCAAGTTAATCAAAGCCGCTATGGTTTCACTGCGTCGGTAGCCGAAGGTTTTAAAAGCATCTGGCGGTTTGCGACCGATTTTACGTGCGATGAGCGCAATAACCAGTGATGCGGCATCGCTCAAGTTATGTAGCGCGTCAGCTATGAGCGATAAACTGCCAGAAAGTATTCCTCCAACAACTTGTGCCAGAGTTAGCACAGTATTAACGCCAATGGCAGCGATTAAACGCTTATCGCCTATGGCTTCGGTGTTATGGTTATGTTCGTGAGCCATTGGTTTTTAACCGTCCTTAAATAACATAAGACAAGGATAGGGAGCCCAAAAAAGTAATAGATAATACTAGCACCAATACCATCTGGCCTTCCAAACCACACTGACAGAAATGCGACCACTCTCAAGCGAGTTCGTGCATTATCGTCTGAAACTTGCCGATAACTGGCCGATCCCTCTCAAACGTTAAACGACGTTGCTCGCTAATGATAGATGATGCGGCGTCAATCCGAAGATGACAAAATTGTAATCTTCCAATCATTCTTTTCGTAGGATAGGCCCTTGCAGATTGGTGCGCCTCGGTGCTGACATGACGAAGCAAGGCGCTCATGTCACCGCGCAATGGAAGCATTACATTTCAATAATGTAATGCTTGGCTCATGCTGCTGTTAACTTCAATCACGCAAAATTCATTCGAACCTGCAGGGCTCAGCGAGAAAGCTCAGCAAGCCACCTTTGAATTTAGCGAGGACTGCCCTATGAATCTGTTGAAAGCTATTGTTGTTGGTTTGGTAATCTGCGGCTCCGCATTGTCTTATGCAGAAGATGGTTACGACCGCTCAATTAAATTTAATGAAAAATTCCGAGCAGATCAAAAACGAATTCACGGAACCGAATCCGCCAAACGAAAAATAGACGAATTACAGATTAAGGATACCCGCCAAGATCAGAACAATACGGAAAGCAAGAAAGAAACCAAAGCTGACTAACCGCTTCATATCTGAACGATATTCGCCTCCTGCAGCTTCCAATCTCCTTTGGAAGCAGTTGCACTCTAAGCGCCCTTCGGGGCGCTTTTTTGTTTCCATAACTTGCCCGCAACATCGCTACCAGCGAATCGCCCGGAATTTATATAAGCCGTTTCGTTTAAGTCAGGCCGCCATTGCCTGATCTGTTGTTATTAGCCTTCGCAAGGATCATGTCCGAGTGAGCTGAACAGACGCTGTGGCGTACAGCGCACCCATGTCTGGGTCGCTATCTCAAAGGCCTCACGGTTCGCCCATGATTGACGGTGTCAGCTCGGCCTTGCACAGCCCGCTGATCGTTCCAGCCAGGGCTTTGTCGTAGCTATCGCCCTTTGCTGCCGACCGGGGCAGGTCAGTCGCTGTTTGCATAATCCTTCGTCAGCTCACCGTGGGTGAAAGCCATCAGGTCAAGGACGCGTATGTAGCGAAAGTCATACGCACTAAGCGCTGAGCAATTTTTTATTTACCGCTTAGATGCATCAGACTGCGCCACAAAGGCTGTGCTGTCCGCTGCGCCGCTAATGAAACTGCGCTCCGATAATTAACGCGCCCCGTTCTCGCTAGCTAGCAAGAACGGGGCGTTGTGTGCCGCCATCCAATCTCTAGCTTGTTCTGTCAGCGGCCAACGCGATTTCTTGCTCCTCCAATTCGTCTTCGCGTCGATGAGCCATCTGGTAGAGCAACGGCAAAACTAATAGCGTTAGCACCGTTGAGGAGAGAATCCCCCCGATCACCACCGTCGCAAGGGGACGTTGTACCTCTGCACCGGTACCCACATTCAAGGCCATTGGAACGAACCCGAGTGAAGCCACTAAGGCTGTCATCAATACCGGTCGTAGCCGGGTAAGGGCACCTTCGCGGATCGCAGTGTCCAGAGGTAAACCTTGCTCCCGTAGGCTACGGATGAAGGAGATCATTACCAGGCCATTTAGAACGGCGACGCCTGACAGAGCAATAAAGCCAACACCTGCTGAAATGGACAATGGGATATCTCTGAGCCACAGCGCAACAATGCCTCCGGTGAGCGCAAATGGAATCCCTGTAAAGACCAACAAACCGTCTTTGACATTGTTGAACATCATGAAAAGCAGAATGAAGACCAGGAGCAGCGCCACGGGGACGACAATCTGCAGCCGCTTCGTTGCCGATTCAAGCTGCTCAAAGGTACCGCCCCAGTCGATCCAATAACCTGCCGGGATATCTACCTGGGCCTGGATTTTCTGTTCTGCCTCAGATACGAATGATCCAATGTCACGACCACGGACGTTTGCACTGACGACAATTCGCCGTTTCCCTTCTTCTCTACTGATCTGATTCGGACCGGGGGCCAAATCCAGGGTGGCCACCTCGCCGAGGGGGATATAACTTATGGTGCTGTTTAATTCCCTTGGAAGGGCAATTGGAAGCCGCTCAATTGCGGCGAGATCGCTGCGTATCTCGTCCGGTAAACGAACCACGATATCGAAACGCCGATCTCCTTGAAACAAGGTGCCTGCCTCTCGGCCACCGATAGCTACTGCAACCGCTTGCTGGACGGTATCTAGACTCAGGCCGTATCGTGCGATCTGATCGCGATCGATATCAATCGTGAGCATGGGAAGGCCAGTCGTCTGCTCGACCGTAACCTCTGAAGCGCCTGGTACTTGTCCTAGCACCTCGGATACTTCCGCCGCCGTGCTGTTAAGAACGTCCATGTCATCACCATAGATTTTCACGGCTACCGCGGCACGAACTCCGGAAATCAGCTCGTTGAAACGCAGCTGAATCGGCTGGGAAAACTCGTAGTTATTGCCCGGCAACTCAGCGGCGGATGCTTGCACCTCGCTTAAGAGCTGATTACGCGACTTGCCTGGATCCGGCCACTGTTCTTGTGGCTTCAGCATGACGTACCCGTCAGAGATATTTGGAGGCATAGCATCCGATGCCACTTCCGCAGTGCCAGTTCGCGCAAATATGCGTTCAATCTCCGGAAACTCATCCATAAGCTTTCGCTCCAGCTGCTGCTGCATCTCTACAGACTGACTAAGACTGGTAGCTGGTACACGAAGGGCTTGGATAGCGAAGTCTCCCTCGTTGAGGCTAGGCACGAATTCACTGCCCATACGTGACCCTACGAGGCCAGAAAGTATGACTACAACTACCGCAAAGGTGAGCACTGCTGGCTTGTTGGCCATTACCGCATCGAGCGCAGGTGCGTAGGCCCGTTTAGCATTGCGGATTAGAAAGTTTTCCTTTTCCGTAACCCGCTTACCGATAAAGAGCGCAACGGCCGCCGGGACGAACGTCACCGAAAGGATTATCGCCCCGAATAGCGCTGTCACTACGGTAAACGCCATGGGCGTGAACATCTTACCTTCTACCCCTGTAAGGGCGAATATCGGCAGATACACGATCATAATGATCAGCTGCCCATACAATAGAGGCCGACGCACTTCCTTTGCCGCAGCGAATACTTCATGAAGCCGTTCGGACAGTGTTAATGCCCGTCCGTGATGGGACTGAGCGTGTGCAAGTCGACGCACGCAGTTCTCAACAATCACCACGGCTCCATCGATAATGATGCCGAAATCCAATGCGCCTAGGCTCATCAGGTTGGCGCTGACCTGATTGGCTACCATGCCGGTGAACGTGAAGAGCATAGAAAGCGGTATCACAAGCGCGGTTAGGATCGCCGCCCGGATATTGCCTAAGAAGAGAAAAAGTATAACCACAACAAGAATGGCACCCTCAGTGAGGTTCTTCTTAACGGTGGATATAGCTTTGTCTACGAGTACAGTTCGATCGTAGACAGTAATTGCCTTTACGCCTTCCGGAAGCGAAAGGTTTATCTCTTTCATCTTGTCGTCGACAGCCCTTGAAACTACTCGGCTATTTTCACCGATAAGCATGAAGGCCGTACCTAGTACCACTTCGCGGCCATTCTCGGTGGCTGCGCCAGTGCGGAGCTCCTTTCCAACCTCGACCGTCGCAACGTCGCGGATACGCACTGGGGTACCGTCAACGTTGCTAATAAGGGTATCGCGGATGTCCTCCACAGACTGCATTTGTCCTGGAGCGCGAACAAGATACTGCTCGCCGCGCTTTTCAATATATCCGGCACCTAGATTGTTATTGTTTTGCTCAACCGCCTCGATCAAATCTTGTAGTGTTAGTCCAAACGACCGCAAAGTGTCTGGGTTGGGGGCGATCTGATATTCCTTTGCATATCCTCCGATCGTATTGATCTCAGTAACACCAGGTACATTTCGGACTTGCGGTTTGATGATCCAATCTTGAATCTCACGCAAGTCAGCAGGGGTATACGGCGTACCGTCCGATTTGGTGGCACCTTCCTCAGCTTCAACCGTCCAAAAATAGATTTCGCCAAGCCCAGTGGAAATAGGGCCAAGTGTTGGAGTGACGCCATCTGGGAGCTGATCTTTGGCCCCTCCCAGGCGCTCGTTCACAAGTTGGCGGGCAAAATAGATGTCAGTGCCTTCCTCAAAAATAACTGTGATCTGAGAAAGTCCATATCGAGACAAGGATCGTGTCTGCTCGAGCTTGGGCAGCCCAGCCATTACCGTCTCGAGCGGGTAGGTAATACGCTGCTCCACTTCCAGCGGGGAATAACCTGGCGCCGCAGTGTTGATTTGCACCTGTACGTTGGTGATATCCGGGACAGCATCGATAGGCAGCTTTTGGTAGCTGTAAGCTCCTAACGCTGCCATGCCAAGCACGGCTAGCATAACCAACCAGCGATGCTCGATAGAAAAACGAATGATACGTTCGAACACGATTCTATAACTCCGTATCAGTGAGCATGCGAGGCGCTGGCTTTGCCAAGCTCGGACTTGATGATGAAGCTGTTATCCAAGGCATAGCGCGCTCCGGGCTGGAGGCCTTCCTTGATTTCGACCGCGTCACTATCGCTGCGGCCACTCACGATTGGCTGAGCAGCAAAGCCATGGTCGGTCCGTACAAACACCACCGGCTTTTCTTCCAATGTGTGGATCGCATCAGGACTTACTGCGACTGGCACGGATGCTTCGCCAGCGCCTACCTGCACTTTGACGAACAGGCCGGGGCGCCAAACCCCTTCAGGGTTGGGAAGTGTGACCCGGGCGGTAGCGGCGCGGCTTTGCTGACCAACAAGTGAGCCGACATAAGAAACGGTTCCATTGGCACTGGACTCGAATGCTGTGGCCTCGATAACGGCATTGCTGCCTACTCGTACCGCGCTGAGTGCATTGGCAGGAACGCTGATATCTGCCCACACGGTGGAGAGATCGGAAATGATGAATATCTGGTCATCGGTATTGACTGACTCACCGAGCGTGATGTCCTTCTCAACGATCATCCCATCGAACGGCGCCCTGAGTTCGTAGCGGCTCAATGCGTCTGGCTTGCCAGCATCACTGCCAAGCGCTTGTAGCTGTGCGTTTGCATTCGCAACAGTCAGCTCTGCTTCCCGTAAAGCCTGTTGTGCCTGTAAATAATCCTGTTCCGCAGAAATACGCTCTTCCCATAGCTCCTTTTCGCGTCGATAGGTTTTTTGAGCCAATGCAAGACGTTTTTGCGCCGCGTAGAACTCGCTTCTACGTTCCGACAGGTCTGTACTCGCGATCACAGCAAGTACTTGCCCCTGTTTCACCTGTTCGCCCAAATCGACTTTGACCGCTTCAACGACACCTGAGAGACGAGGCACAACTTGCGCTGTGCGGTCTTGGTTGAATGTAATTTCGCCAGGCAGCTCAATTGCGCTTTTTATCTTTGCGGGCTGAGCAGTTGCCAGTGAGATGCCGGCGGCTAGGATTTGTGTCTCTGAGAGTTCTACCTCTGCTGTTTCAGTATGCTCCGCTCCCTCGGGCTCATCTTCATGCTCATCTTTCTCTGCCGCACCGACCTCGTGATCGCTATCGGCGCCTCCTTCATCATGGCCATGATCTCCTTCGGCTTCTGCATCCTCATCCGAATGCCCTTCATCCTCATGCTCCGATTCGTCACCATGCTCGCTATGTGCGTCGCCCGCATCGGGCACAGCTGGACTACTGCGAAGAAGCAATCCGCCAAGCATAAGTGCCACGCTTAATATGACGACGATCCAAAAAATCTGCTTCTTGTGACCAGCCAAGGAAGATGTATTCGATTTACTTTTCATATGGATTCCTATGGCTGAGTGGCCGAGGTGATAACGGCCGACCCATCTCCGACAATTCGCGAGATTTCTGCCGCCGCCTGGTTAGCTTGTGATAGCGCAGACAGGTACTGAGATCGGGCTTGGAAAAGCGTGCGTTGAGCATCCAGTACGTCAAGGAACGTGAATTTTCCAAGTTCGAACCCCTTGCTGGCAGCTTCATAAGCGCTTTGGGCACTGGGGAGCATATCGTTGCGCAACAGTTCAAACTGCTGGCGAGCAGTGCGCAGCCGCATGTGCGCTTGGGAAAGTTCGCTTTTCAGGCGTATATGGACGGCGTTGAGCTCGTCCTGCGCCTGGTAGGCCCGTTCCTGCGCTGCTCCGATGTTGCCTTGGTTTCGATCAAACAACGGCAGGGGCATCGAGATACTCACCAATCCCAGCGTGCCGTTATATTCATCTGAGCGTTGGGCACCTACGCTAACCGTCACGTTAGAAAAGCGATTCGTCCTTTCCAGCTTTAACGCAGCCCGACGTCTTTCAGCCTCCCGACGCGCGCGGGTTAGTTGGGCGGAATCGTTCAAACGGCTATAAAGCTCAGCTAGCTCGGGAAGAGGAGGCACTGCCTCTGCCGGCTCTTTTACTCGCTCAAAGCGTGGCTGTGGATTTCCCCAGTTGGCCGCCAGCCGAGTGCGCGCAGCTTCGAGTTCAGCTGTGGCCTGGGCAAGCTCTACTTGCACTCCAGTAGCCGCAACCCGCGCCCGGGTTTCCTCTACGGGAGAAACCATGCCGGCCCTCACACGTCGATTGGCCACGTTCACTGCTTGCTTCGCAAGCTTTGAAGCAGCCTGAGCGAGGTCCAGCCGTTCTTGAGCAGTAAGCACATCGTAGTACGCGCCCATCACTGCCCCCCTCAGTCGAGCTTGGGCGTCCTGTAGGTCAGCAGCTGCTACGTCCAAGGCTCGTTGCGCCGCCTCAATACGAGCCGAACGTTTACCACCCAGCTCTATTTCTTGGCTCAGTTCAAGCGTGGTCTCCGGGGCATCGCCCCGGATTCCCTCCTGGCTAGCGGACAATATTGGATTCGGACGTGCTCCGGCTTGGCTAATTAATGCGCGAGAAGCAGCCAGCTCACGTCTTGCAACAGCCAGTTCAGGGCTTGCAGAGCTAGCGAGTTCCAAGGCGCGTAGAAAGCTTATGGATTCGACAGACTCAACGGGGAATGTATTTGACACACCGACAGGTAAGGTCTGTGTGAAGGTCGGCAACTCTAAGGGTTGCGCAAAGGCGAGATTGCACGACAACGTCGTCAACCCCAGCGAGAAAAGAGCTTTTCGCACCGAAATCTCCTAAAAAAAGGGAAGGTTCGGTGAGACGTCAGATACAGATAAATGGCGCTTACTGGTTACTTTGGCGTCCCACCGGTTTTGCACCGATGCGCCAATTAGGTTTCTCAGGACGCCCCGCTTCAGCCGATGCGTAGCTAGCAGAAGGAAACGGTTTCAAGCTCATTGATAATACCGAACCAGGACAGATCCCTTTCGTTATAAGCGGCTTGATATGGTCGCCATGAAAGACACAGTCTCCATCCAGACTGATTTTTTTTGCGGCTTTTGACGATCCTTCCTCGTCAGTACCCAGAGACTCGTGCGGATGTTCGTGATGTCCAAGATGATTTGCTGCCGAACCATCCTCATGACTGCAGCTCGTGCTAACAACTGCCCATGATGATTGCAATGGGAACAAGGCTAGCAACATCAGCAAAACTATTTTTCTCATCCAAGGCAAAACGATGACTTCCTGGTTTAGATGTCGAATCCAATCATAAGAACTACCCCCGCCAAGACGCGAAACACATGCGCCTCTACTGCGATAGTGATTCGCCCTGAATTTAGTAGACAAATACACGAAAGCGTTTTTATCAGCCTTGCCAAGCCGGCGAGATAGCTGATGGCTATGGGGTGGTGACTTTAAATAAGTGTGGATAACGACCTGGTGACCGCAACATTACAAATCTGTAATCGAAGGAGTGCGCGATTGGGCTTCCTCAGATTACAAAATAGTCATTTGCCGCTAATCCTGCCGTCATCTCTAGGGGAAGAACATGGCCAAGCGCTAAAAACAAAAAGGCGAAAGGCGTCATTCGAGCACTGACCTGCCGTACATAAGGAGCATCATCATGAGCAAAAAGGCCGTTTTTTCGCTGACAGCCCTTTCACTGGCATTGGGCAGCGCCCCGGTCTTTGCCCAATCGGAAACAGCCGAGGGCTTCATCGAAGGCAGCACGCTATCGCTGATAAATCGCAACTTCTATTTCAATCGGGATTTTCGCGACGGTGAGAGTGCCGCCGGCAATGGCTACTCCGAGGAATGGGCCCACGGATTGATGGCCTTCTTCGAGTCCGGATATACCCAAGGCTCGGTAGGGATTGGCTTCGACGCTTTCGCCATGCTCGGCCTCAAGCTCGACTCCGGTTCGGGGCGCTCCGGTGTGGGCGGCAGCATCGACCTGCTTCCCCACGACAGCGCTGGCGATCCTGAGGATGACTTCACACGGGTGGGGGGCGCGGTGAAAGCACGCTTGCTGGACACCGAGATCAAGGCCGGCGATGTATTTCCCACTACACCTGTCGTGCACTTCGGCGACTCTCGGCTGCTGCCGGAGTCTTTCAAGGGTGTCACCGTTGTGAACAACTCGCTGGACGACCTCACCCTTCAGGGAGGCCGCTTGCACGCGATGAGCCAGCCCAACACCAGTAACATGAACGAAGACTTCGTCACCTTCTACGGCGGGGGCGTAGACGCGCCTTGGCTCGGCTACGCAGGCGGTGACTACAGCGTGAATGAAAATATCAGTCTTAGCCTGTACACCAGCCGCCTCAAAGATGCCTGGAACCAGCATTACTTCGGTGCGTCGGCCACCTATCCGCTCTCCGATATCGTCGCGCTGCTGGCCAGCTTCAACTATTACAAGGCAACCGACGAAGGCCGTGAGTTGCTGGGCGAGTTCAACAACAACATCTGGAGCTCCAGCCTGGGTGTCGCCTTCGGCGCGCACACCGTCACGGCGTCGTATCAGCGAAACAACGGTAACAACGACTTTGACTACTTGCGCCAGGCGGACTCGATCTACCTGAACAACTCCATTCAGTACAGTGATTTCAACTCACCTAAAGAGCAGTCCTGGATGCTGCGCTACGACCTGAACATGGCGGAGTACGGCATACCCGGGCTTACTTTCATGACCCGCTACGCCCGCGGTTGGGGCGCCGATTACAGCAACGCGAACGAGGTGTACATGCGCCAAGACGATAACGGTGCGCCGCTGACGGGACAGAACCGCTGGGAACGCGACGTCGAAGCCCGCTACGTTGTACAGACTGGCTCTCTCAAGGATTTGTCTCTGCGGGTGCGCCAGGCTACCACGCGGGCGACTGCTTTCGAGTCCGACCTCGATGAGGTCCGATTCATCGCCGAGTACCCTCTCTCGATCTTGTGAAACACCATGAGCAACACCACATCTTCTTTAGTTTTGCTCCCTTGGTTTGAAGATGTGTTTCAGGCGCCCATCAGGGCGCCTTTTTTCGTTTGGTGCACCCGCTCGCGCTGCGGGTCAACCAAATGACCGGTAGATTACAAATTCGCAAGATAGCCCTCACAGGGCTTTTACCGCGTTAAAGTGCTTCCCGCTTCCCTGGGCAGATCTTTTCGCCTCTGCCTTTCACGCTAGAGCCAAGCCGCTTTCGTCTTGACCTAGTTACTACATGGATTTTTTTGGTTCCGCTTACCGCGCACCTCCTTGCCGAGTTACCTCAAAACATGCGCATCCTGGTTGTCGAAGACGAGATCAAAGCTGCGGAATACTTGCAGCAGGGTCTTATCGAATGTGGTTACTTGGTCGATTGCGTAAGTGATGGCCTCGATGGGTTTCACCTGGCACTGCAGAACGACTATGACATCGTGCTGCTAGATGTGAATCTGCCAACCATGGATGGGTGGGAGGTTCTCGAACTCATCAGGCGGCGTAAGCAGACACGCGTCATCATGCTGACTGCCAATGGCCGCTTAGAGCAAAAAGTCCGCGGCTTGGAATCGGGCGCCGACGACTATCTGGTCAAGCCGTTCCAGTTCCCCGAGCTGCTTGCCCGTATCCGGACACTGTTGCGGCGAGGCGAGGCAGTCACACTTCCGAGCAACCTGCGTGTAGCCGACCTCGAACTGGACCCGGCCCGGCATAGGGCTTACCGGAGCGGTCAGCGTATCGACCTCACCAGCAAAGAATTTGCGTTATTGCATCTGCTCATGCGCCGGACTGGCGAAGTCCTCACGCGTACGGAAATAACTGCCATGGTGTGGGACATCAATTTCGACTGCGATACCAATGTGGTGGATGTTGCGATTCGTCGCCTGCGGATGAAAGTGGACGAACCCTTCGGCGATCGCCTGATACACACCATCCGGGGTGTGGGCTACGTGCTGGAGGCGCGGCCTTGAAGCCACTCAGCCTCGCATCGCGTCTCGCGCTTCAAATCACACTGACCGGCGCCGCTTTGGTCGCGCTGCTGATTGCACTGAGCTACTGGGTACTGGTGCGCCAACTGGAACTGCGCGCCCAGGAGGAAGTGACGGCCAAGCTCTCTCAGATCGATCATGGACTCCTCGAAGACACCAAAGCCCGTATGGGCCGCTCCTGGCAACACGCATTGAGCGATACCGTACTCGGCCATGACAACCTTTCGATTACGGTCATCGGCGATACAGCGAAATCACCCATTTTCAGTATCGGCCGATTCGCCAATGCGCCGCAGCAGCTGGATCTCGTGAGCAGGGACGGCGACTATCTTGGCTGGACAACGAAAGATGGCGTGCAGATGCTAACCGGGCGCAAGCAAATCCAAGTCCCGGGACTGGCTCCAATGACGCTTTTACTTTCGCAAGATCGCAGTGCCGATCAACGGCTGGTGGCTGCATTCCTGCGCTCGGCCTTAGTGACCGTGCCGATGCTACTGATATTGATCGGATTGGCTGGATGGCTAATCGCCCAAAATGGCTTGCGGCCGCTTCGCAAGTTCCGGGCCTTGGCGACTAAGGTATCTACACAGGATCTATCACCTCGAATCCGCACCGATCGGCTTCCGCAAGAGCTCCAGGCATTGGCGCACAGCCTCAACGTAATGCTTCATCGACTCGATGACGGCGTTCAGCAACTGTCACAATTCTCGGACGATGTGGCTCATGAGTTAAAAACTCCGCTGAACAACCTGATAGGCAAGGCGCAGGTGACTTTGGTGCGTGAGCGAAGCAAGGAGCATTATCGGGAGGTGATCGAGTCGTCGGTTGAAGAACTCGAACGCATGGATCGAATCGTGTCAGACATGCTGTTTCTCGCCCAGGCCAGCCACGCCAGCCCAGCACTGAAGCTCGAACAATTATCTTTAGGAAGCGAGGCGAGGCGCGTATGTGAATACTTCGAAGTCCTTGCCGAAGAAGCGGGAGTCGCTACGACAGTAACGGGCGATGCCATGATTTTGGGAAATCGACTTATGGTCCAGCGGGCCATTTCCAACCTGCTATCCAACGCGCTGCGGCATTCAAATACTGGCAGTACGGTCGAACTTAAGATCCTTGAGGAGGACGTAGACATCGTCTCGCTGGCTGTCACCAATCATGGCGCGACTATCGAATCGGATCATCTCCCACATCTGTTCGACCGCTTTTACCGCGTTAACGGCATACAACCTCGCGGGGCAGGATTGGGGCTAGCGATTGTCCGCTCAGTGATGAACCTCCACAAAGGCCACGTGGCCGTCGCCAGCAAAGACGGTCGGACCACGTTTGAACTCACGTTTCCTCGGCAGGCCTGACTCAAAGTGATACCGCACGGAGACAGCCATCACTACGAAGGGGCAAAAACCACAGGGACAAACAACCATTTCGAGGGCATGCGCGTTGGCCGGGTAACCAGGCCCGCAAGCCCCAACGCCGTTCATTTAATGCATGCGTCCTCGCTAATTCCGGCGAGAATGCCGCAAGCCTCAACTTCCCGCCCATCGTTGCAATTAGCCCGCAGTGAAACGAGTTGTCGTTCGAGTGATTGCAGAGCGGTTATCTGGGATCTGACTTGAGAAATGTGATCATCGAGTAAGGCATTGACGGCCGTACAAGGCTGGCGAGGGTCATCCTGGTAGCTTTGGAGTGCGTGAATCTCTGGAAGTGACAGATTCAAGATTCGGCAGCGCCGGATGAAAGCTAGCCGCTCGCCATGCTTCTCGGTGTAGACACGATAGCCGTTCGCCTGGCGATCAGGCGGTGGCAACAAGCCCTGCTGCTCATAGAAGCGGATCGTCTGTGTATCAATCCCTATTAGCCTTGCTAACTGACCAATGCGCATCGTGTGAATCCTCATCGGCTCTGCGTTATTGACCTTATAGTAGCTATAAGGCTTTTAATGATCCCATCTTCGATTTCAAGTGGAGCCGTATCATGAGCAAGTCCGATGGTCCCTGCGGCTGCGATGCGACACCAGCCGCTGATGCCGATATGCAAAACCCTTCCGATACGACGGGGCAATGGGTCAGTGTTTACGCCGTGCCCAAGATGGATTGTCCATCAGAAGAGCGAATGATCCGCTTGGCGCTGAATGGTTTGGACGGAGTTCGGAAGCTGACTTTTGATCTGTCGGACCGTCGGTTAGATGTCATGCATGACAGTGCCGTTGAGCCCATAACCAAAAAGCTGGCGACGTTAGGGCTAGGCGCCACTCTTCAGAAAACTGTCGCGGCAGACCCTGAGATGATCAAAGCCGCCGAGAATCCGGCGAACTCTACACAGGAATCCCGCTCCCTACGTTTACTGTTAGGCATCAACGCCTTCATGTTCGTGGTAGAGATGACTGCTGGCCTGATTGCCAGGTCCGCGGGTCTGATTGCCGATTCGCTCGACATGTTCGCTGACGCGGCAGTGTACGGCCTGGCCCTTTATGCGGTTGGGCGCAGCGTCAATCTGCAGGTGCGTGCTGCACACCTTGCTGGTGTGCTCCAGCTGATTTTGGCCCTCGGCGTGCTCGTAGAGGTGATCAGACGCTTTATATTCGGCAGCGAGCCCGAGTCGCTGATAATGATGGCCGTCGCGTTCCTGGCATTGCTCGCCAACACGGGTTGTTTGCTGCTGATTTCCAAACACCGGGAAGGTGGTGCTCACATGAAAGCGAGCTGGATATTCTCCGCCAATGATGTGGTCATCAACATGGGCGTCATAGTCGCCGGAGCGCTCGTCGCTTGGACTGGGTCCAACTACCCAGACCTGATTATCGGTACCGTCGTGGGATTCATCGTTCTCAACGGCGCTCGGCGTATTCTGGCGCTCAAGGGTTGAAGGAGCTCCCGTTACAGAAAAAGGGTGTCTTCATGCCTGTAAGCCATCCGGGTCTAGCGGCGTCAGCTAAAACTGGCGACGCCGCTTTAGCCGTTGGCGGATGGTGGGTATTGCAGAACGTGGGCTGCAAAGTCCATCAGCGAGACGAAGCCGCACTGATCGGCTTTTCCTTCACGCTGTAGGTGGTAGCCCCGCATGCCTTGCCCAATTGGACCAAGCATATCGGCTTGCAACGTGTCACCGATCATTGCGATAGCGGAGGCTTCGCAGCCAAGCTGTTCGATCATCTGACGATAGATTGCGGGCTCAGGCTTTATTGTCCCAACCTCAAAGCTCCATCCGTAAACATCGAACGACGGCAGTAACAGTTTGGCCGGAATCGCATATGGGGCTGCGAGATTGGAGCACAACGCGAGATTCAGGCCGGCGTCCTTTAGCTGATTTAGCGACTCCAACGCATCATCGAAAAGGCGAACGCTGGCCAGCTCGGTGAAAAGGTCGCTTTCAAGGCTAGCTAACTCAGAGTTGCTCAACTGCGCACCGAAATAATCGGCAGCTCCAGCCAAGCCCAGATTTCGAGTCATCAGAGTCCGTGCGTCATCCGGCCTTGGTGTTTTGCCCTGAAGCCGCAGGTTCTGCATCAGTTGGCGGAAAGGATGGCGGCGCTCACCTATCTGGAGAAGCGTGCCAAACACATCGAAAACTACTGCTTGTATCATGCCGGTACCTCTACCGTTGGAGGCGAACCGCCCACCCGAAGAGCGATGCCGCCCCTCTCAGTTTTCTGAACTGGATTTCTTCAGAGGTGGCACGAAGAAGATGGGTCTTTGCGGGGGCGCTATCAGGATATCTGTCGACTTGATGCTTGTGCCTTTTCGACGCCTTGTTTTGCCGTTCTTGTCGACCGCCAGCAGATCACCGGTCGCGACAGCAATGTCGAGTGCCTGCTTTACGCGAAGCTCGTCAGCCATGGTGTAGTTGGTCAATCCGCTCATCAGGCCCAAAAAAGGTTGCCGTTCTACCTCGTAGACCTGTTTGGGCAAGAGCTCCGAAAGTTCTCCTCGGATGCGGTCATTGGTAGCATCGTCGAAATAATGCTCATCCAACAGCAAATCGTGCTGACCTGTCACGGCGATATCCCGATTGGCGTCGTAGCTGAAAAAGCTGGAAGGCGACAGCATATGGGAAAAGTTGTTGCCGTATTTCCAGTGGATCTTCTTCATCACATCGTTAGCGCGGTAGTTGTTCGCCAGATGGATAAACCAATAGGCCATCGGGTTGCTGCCGGCCGGACGAATGAAGAAGACGGTCATGTACTGGGCACCGCTTTCCTGCTTGATCCCCTCGGACAGATAGCGCTGGATCAGGTATTGCCAGCTCCGTGGCTGATGCGCCTTCAGCTGTTTAAGCATGTCCCATGGCACATGCTGATCCAAGCCGATATTTGCAATGGCTTTCCGGTTCGCTTGGCGGTCGGCTAGATACGTAACCAAAAAATCGACATTGAAGGTCAGCAGGACCTCGGCTTTGTTGAGATTCTGGAAAATCCATTTGATCTTAGGGAACGGCACATCGCCATACATCATGCCCAGCCCCGCAGCGAGGATTGCCTTTTTCCGAGCCGGCTGCATATCTCAGACCATCTATCCACTCGTCAATACGCTCGTATCGTCAAAGGTTGGGTGAAAGCCATTGGCCCTGATCCAGCCCTGTATGGCATTCACACAATAAGACGTACGAAGGCATCGCTGATCTATCGCAGGACGAAGAACCTGCGGGCAGTTCAACTGTTGCTCGGCCATACGAAGCTGGAGAGCACCGTTCGATATCTGGGGATTGAGGTCGATGATGCCCTAGAGATGGCGGAACAGACCGAGGTTTGACCATGCATAGCGACGGTCGAAGCCAGGCCGTCGCTAACCGGCCAATAGCCGCCCTAGTCTGCCCACCAGTTCGGTATGACAGATGCTAGGCCGGTCAGGGCGCCGACTACCCCAATCATGATGCTACTCCAGAAGGTTACCGGCTCGCGGCGCTGCCTACGCTCCTCGCGGATGTCTGCCCTGACAATGCGAATGCCAGCATCTGTGAGATACCTGGGCTCCCGCGGGTCGCTATCAAATTCGACTCGCCCCCAGAAAGTCCTGTCATCGCGATCAGGCAGTGGGACACCGAGGCGGTCTGCCTCTATCATCCAGTACTCGGTCAAGATCAGCAGCCGCCATTCGTACAGACTGTCCGACTTCTGAATATAGTCCTGAAGCTGTCCATCCTGTTCCGGTTGGACGGTGTGGGGCGGGTGCATCTTCTCCAGTTCGGACCTGGCTTTTTCGCACTTGGCCAACTCAGATCGCATCACTCGGTAATGCTTTGTCCACATCGCTCGCCCCTCCCTTGGAAGAGCGCGACGCTACCTGACTGCAAATCTGAATACCACCTTGCCCGGCCGAATCCTTGCCCGATGCGCGGCCGGCGGGCGTGCCGTGGAGTATAGGGCTAGCCCAAAATAATAGGGGATGGAAGAATCGATTGAGCATTCGGCTGAACGTATCGTCGGGATAATAGGCATTTAGTAAAATTCAATGCCAATGCTTCGGAATCAGTGGTAACTCCCGGCTGTAACATGCTACCGCGCCCTTCGACAAGAATGGCTGCAAACGACAATAAGCTAATTAAATTAAAAAGCCGCAAGAAATTACTCGGTGTTGCGTAGCCTTTAAAGAATCCATGCGCAATCCCATGCCGATTTAAAACAAAGTGCGATGGTAACGACTCTGTATGACCGTAAAAACACCCACGGAAGTACATTTCCATGCTCTCCAGCATCTGCACTCGCTCATGATATCGACTTAAATAGTTTATCGTTAATTCCTTGTCTGGATACCAATCATAACCTGCGACCAGTCGTTTCAACTCACCTTGCTTTATTCGATGAAAAACCTTTAGAAGCGTCTCTATATTCACGGCATCCTTAACTGGAAGAGAGACGTGCTTTCCAAGCTCTCTTAGGAACCCTTCTATGCAAGGCAGAATTCCAACAATTGCCACGCCGTACAGACCCAGACAGTATGCCTTTACAGCCTCAATCAGCTGTTCTTGATACTGAGCAAAAGTGATGCGCTGAGACCATGCCCCACAAATCAGGTCGGCCATTCGTGGGGGCGTGTACATTTCCAACAGCATATTATTCGCGTGAGCGTACCTTTCCTCTTCACTGTTGCTTTTCGAGATTTTTCCGCCGTATTCAGATAGAAATCCAAAGCTATGATATGGGGGGAGTACTATCTCAGTAGTCGCAAACGTATCTCTGTACCAAGCTAGCCCAGAGCCCACTTTGATTTCCGAAAGATCTCTTGGAAAAAATGCACACTCACCAGATGAAACAATTTTATATCCGCGAATATCCCGAAAACAGCTCAGCTTCGCTTCCTGCAAACTATCAAACTCATGCTTCCCTCGATGTAAGCAAGCTTCTACTGCTTTTATTCCTCGCCCCAGCGCCATCGATTTTCTGCACTGCTTGTAAGCCTTAGCGAAGTCCATAGCTGCCCTTGTTATTCGACCCACTGATTCGATCGAACCTACCTGACAACACCTAGCCACGCAAACCATCTGCCGGCGCAGCCCGGCGGTAATGACTGACACGCAATTATTAGACGAATTTGAACGTCAGCTTCTGGCCGGTTAGCGACCATTGCTCTGGCTAGCCATCCTTGTCCTCCCACACGTGGAGGACTTGCCATGAACATCATCGCTACCTGGAGCCGTCAGCCCTGGAACAAAGGGAAATTGGTCGGGCAGAAAATCCCGCTCCGACTGAGAGATATCTGGGCGATCCGAGTAAGGGGTCATGCCGAGATATAAGTAAAATTCACTCACTTCGCACGTAACGTGTTGATGCCAAGAGAATTTACCAAATCGACCGCACAGCCTCTGATCGTGGACTATCTTTTCTGACTCCTCAGAAAAGGAGTTCCTATGGCTTCATTAGAGCGTACGGCGTATCCCACTCTGCCAAAGGCGTATTCAAAAGCAGAGTACCTGCGCTTAGGCTTTTGCACGGTTCGGTATTCATCAAAATGAAGCGGCCGAGCATCGAACAATGGAGGCATAGGCTAGGCCAGCAGGCGGTATCTGCGCGAGCTACTTTTCCAGCAGCTCGCTTCAACATACATACGACCTGACATACCAGAGAACCTGACAGAAATGTAATGGTTACTTCAGCCTTTGGTCAGGACGCTTTGCATATATTGGCTGTCAGACGCTGCAAGCATTGAAAAACCGCAAATGTCCCTGCAATAGGCCAAGTTCGTCGCTAACCAATCCATAAGGTGCCCCGTATGTCCTCTCAGCAGTGCCATCACCAGCCCGACCAAACGAAAGGTACTGCAGCACTCACAGACCCCGTCTGCGGGATGAAGGTGGAAGAGGATAGCGAGCATCAAGAGCATTATCAGGGAAGCACTTACCGCTTCTGCAGCCAGGGTTGCCAGACCAAGTTTCGTTCCGACCCTGCTCGATATCTCGCTGCACCGCAGGCTCATGGAACCTCCTCTCGGGCATCTACCCCACCCGCACAGAAACCACCCGCCGGTGATGCAACGACAGAGTACACCTGCCCGATGCACCCTGAGATCCGCCAAATGGGTCCAGGTGATTGCCCTATCTGTGGGATGTCATTGGAACCTCTGATCCCTGAACTCGACGAGGAGGAGAATCCCGAACTCAAGGACTTCTCGAAGCGATTCTGGTGGTCTCTGCCCCTGACCGTAGCAGTAACCCTGTTGGCAATGGCGGGACATGCGATACCGCTGTTTCACGGGGCTAGCCAGAACTGGGTTGAACTGGCCCTCACGACCCCGGTTGTCTTGTGGGCAGGCTGGCCATTTTTCGCGCGCGGTCTCGCCTCGGTCAAACATCGCAGCCCAAACATGTGGACCTTGATCGGGCTTGGCACGGGGGCTGCCTATATTTACAGCGTCGTAGCAACCCTCTTACCGAGCATGTTTCCAGAGTCATTCACAGTAGGCGGCCGGATAGGCGTTTATTACGAAGCCGCCGCGGTGATCATTTCATTGACTCTGCTGGGCCAGTTGCTGGAATTGAAGGCCCGCTCGCAGACGTCCTCGGCAATTAAGTCCCTGCTTGGCTTATCACCTAAAACCGCTCGCCGTATCGCCAAAGATGGTTCAGAGGAGGACATCCCGCTCACACATGTTCATGAGGGCGACCATCTGCGCGTTCGTCCTGGTGAAAAGGTACCCGTTGATGGAGAGGTATTGGAGGGCGAGAGCGCCGTCGATGAATCCATGCTAACGGGCGAGCCGGTTCCGGTGACGAAGCGGACAGGCGATTCGCTTATCGGCGCGACGATGAACACGAGCGGCTCGCTTGTCATGCGAGCCACCAGGGTTGGCTCCGGGACTATGCTTTCACAAATCGTCCAGATGGTTGCGAATGCACAACGCTCCAAAGCACCCATGCAGCGAATGGCAGACACGGTTGCAGGTTATTTCGTGCTGACGGTCATCGGTATCGCCTTGCTGACATTCTTTGCATGGGGCCTGTTCGGGCCTGACCAGGGCTGGGTATTCGGCCTGATCAATGCAGTTGCGGTTTTGATCATTGCTTGCCCTTGCGCACTTGGCCTGGCAACGCCTATGTCGATCATGGTTGCCACAGGCAAAGCGGCTGGAAGTGGAGTGCTTTTCAGAGACGCAGGCGCCATCGAAAATGTCCGTAAGGTAGACACGCTGATTGTCGATAAAACAGGAACCTTGACCGAGGGCCGACCTGTCTTCGATCGGGCCATAGGCGTCACGCCGTTTGACTCGCAGGAAGTCATCCGTTTGTCTGCCAGCTTGGATCAAGGTAGTGAGCATCCCCTAGCCCACGCGATCGTAGACCATGCCAGAAGCGAAGGTCTCCAGCTGGCGAAGCCAGAGACCTTCGAGTCAGGGTCAGGGATCGGAGTCCGTGGTCTGGTGGAAGGCAAGCAGCTACAGCTAGGCAACACCGCGCTTATGGAAGATGCGGGTGTGAGCGTCGAGCCGTTGAAATATCAGGCAGAAAAAATGCGCGAGAGCGGTACCAGCATTGTGTACCTGGCTGTTGATGGGGCACTTGCCGGCTTGCTGGCCGTATCGGACCCAATCAAACCGACTTCCAAGGAAGCTGTAGCGCGGCTCCAAGCGGAGGGCGTGCAAGTCATCATGGCCACCGGCGACGGGCTTACCACTGCCCGCGCGGTGGCTCGTGAGCTATCGCTCGATGAGGTGCATGGCGAAGTGAAGCCGCAGGACAAGGAGGCGCTGGTGGTTAAGCTACAAGCCCTAGGTAAAGTAGTCGCCATGGCAGGCGACGGAATAAATGATGCGCCGGCGCTCGCCAGGGCTGATGTCGGCATAGCGATGGGCACGGGCACTGACGTCGCCATGAACAGCGCCCAAGTTACGCTCGTTAAAGGTGACCTGATGGGGATACTGCGCGCGCGCACGCTTTCGGTGGCGACGGTTCGCAATATGCGTCAGAACCTTCTGTTTGCCTTTATGTACAACGGGTTGAGCATCCCGATTGCCGCAGGTCTGCTCTATCCGTTCTTCGGACTGTTGCTGTCTCCGATGATTGCTGCCCTGGCCATGAGCCTCAGCTCAGCATCGGTTGTGTTCAACGCACTCCGGCTCCGTCAAACGCGTGTAGTTTGAAGCCTGTCGGCTTAGGCTTAGGCTTCGGTTGCGAAGCGACCGATTGCCTCATTGATTGCTCATGAATTGCCCCGTAAGCTGGAAATATGACGTCCTACATGCGCTCCTTCCTTATCCTGCTGCTAGTGCTTGCGCTTCAGATCAATGGGATAGCGGAAATGCTCATGACGGTTGGATCGTCCGGGCATCACATGATGTCCGATATGGAAGGTGTGGGCGCCATGACGACCGACCACGCTTCGATGGTTGGCGCCGATGACGGTGCTGAACACGAGTGCTGTGAAGCGAATGAGCATGGAACGGCGACCGTCTGCAAGACGGGCCAAGAATGCAAAACTGCAAGTATCCTTCAGCTTGTCTCAATAAAAGCCCAGCTGATGCCTGCTGCTAAACCCGTGACCACTCCCTATAACGGCCTGATCCCCTCTAGCCTTTTAGACGCCGTCTGGCGTCCACCCCGCGTCTAATTCCGATCAAATTATAGGAACCGCCCGAGTGAGCATTCGGGCCGGCTACTGCGCGCCTTTGGCTCGCATGAAAGATCAGGAATCCTTCGCAAATGAAACCCCGTATTTATTGGGCGCCGCCGTACGTGGCCGCCTTGATCATGGGCGCGCTCTCGTTTCCAGGGTTAGCGTCCGCTTTGACCTTAGAACAAGCTCTGAGCGTGGCCGAGCAAGACGCGCCTTCGCTGCATGCGCAAGCCGCCAACCTGGTGGCCGCACGCAGCGCTGCAATCCCTGCCGGCGAGCTTCCTGACCCTAAACTTAAGCTTGGACTGCAAAGCGTGCCCATCGAAGGTGACGCTCGCTGGCAGTTGGAGCAAGAGGCCATGACCATGCAAATGGTTGGGGTCATGCAAGATGTGCCAAACCGAGCGAAAAGGCGCGCTCGTGTCGAGGCCGCGCAGGCTAGTGTTGCGCTCGCAAACGCCCAGCAAACGGTTGAACGTCTCGGTGTGCGCCAAGCAACCGCCGAGGCATGGATCGCTAGCTTCGCGGTCGAGCAGAAGCTAAGCCTTTTCAAGCAGCTTTACAGCGAGAATCAGCTCCTTTCGCGGGCTGTTCAGGCCCGCATTGCTGGCGGCAGCGGACAAACCGCAGACAGCGTACTTCCGAGGCAAGAGGCAGCATTGCTGGCTGAACAAGAGGATGAGCTGCTGCGTAACCAGGCTGTTGCGCGGGCCGGCCTCCGGCGCTGGATAGGCGAGCTAGCAGGCCAGCCGCTTACAGGTGACTGGCCGCAATGGCTTGCCGCCGTTGATAACTATCAGCACAACCTGAACCGGCACCCGGCGTTACTCGCCTTCGACCCGATGACTCGTGAAGCGGAGGCAAAGGTTCACCAGGCCATCGCAGAGAAAACACCGGATTGGAGTTGGGGGATCGACTACCTGCGACGTGGCCGTGAGTACGGCGACATGGTGAACCTCAGCGTCAGCTTCGACCTGCCGCTGTTTACCAGCTCTCGGCAGGATCCGAAGATCGCGGCCGAACGAGCTCGCCTTGCCCAGATCGAGGCTCAGCGCCAAGCGACCTTGCGCCTGTACAACCAAGAGCTGAGTACTGACCTCGCTGAGTATCAGCGTCTGGACCGCGCACTCATCCGCCTCGACAAAACCTTACTACCCCTCGCTGAAGAGAAGGTCCGCCTTGCCATGGCCGATTACCGCTCCGGAAGCGGTGAGCTGACCGCTGTGATCGAAGCGCGACGACAGCTTGTGGAGACCCGGCTACGGCGTATTGACGTCGCCCGCGATCGATCGTTGAGCAATGCCCGCCTGCATTTCGCCTTTGGAGATACCCGACCATGACATTCCAACACAAGCGGCTGGTACTCGCCTTCAGTCTGCCTCTGATGATTAGCGCTGCAGCGCTAATCGGTCTGCCTACCGCAGCCTTCGGACAATCGCCTGCAGAAGAAGACAAGGAAGTGCTCTATTGGTATGACCCTATGGTCCCCCAGCAAAAGTTCGATAAGCCGGGCAAGTCGCCATTCATGGATATGGAATTGATTCCACGCTATGCAGATGAGGGAAGCGACGGGGCATCGATCAGTATCGACCCGAGCGTGACGCAGAATCTCGGCGTGCGCTTTGCAACCGTAACGCGTGAATCGATCAGCCAGTCGCTCGAAGCGACAGGCGCATTGATGTTCGACGAGCGAGACGTGGCGGTTGTGCAGGCGCGTGCCGGTGGCTTTGTCGAGCGCGTTTACGACCGAGCACCGGAGGATGTCATCGAAAAAGGCGCGCCGTTAGCCGATCTGCTGGTTCCCGAATGGGTTGCCGCACAGGAAGAGTACCTGGCGCTCAAAGGGATTGGCGAACCCCAGCTGCTCGCAGCGGCTCGCCAGCGGTTGCGCCTTGCTGGCATGCCGCCAGAAGTCATAGTGCAGCTAGAACGAACTGGTAAAGCGCGCCCTGTTTGGACAGTGAGGAGTCCAATAGGCGGCGTGCTGAACAGCCTCGACGTTCGCGAGGGCATGACCGTATCCACTGGTGCGTCTCTGGCACGTGTTAATGGGCTGGAAAAGGTATGGTTAGAGGTTGCGGTGCCTGAGGCGCAGGTTGCAAATGTGGCGCCTGGGCAGCTGGTCAACGCGCGCCTCCCGGCCTTTGCAGGTGAAGTTCTGGAAGGGACGATCCAGGCCGTACTACCACAAGCCAACTTGGATAGCCGTACTGTGCGCGTCCGGGTTGAACTGCCTAATCCGCAACAACGGCTTCGTCCCGGCATGACGGCCGAGGTGACGTTGAGTCGCAACGTCGAAGATGTCTTGGTCATCCCGTCCGAGGCGGTCATTCGCACCGGTCGGCGCGCATTGGTGATGCTGGCCGAGGATCAAGGCCGTTACCGCCCGATTGAGGTTCGCACAGGCCGGGAATTCGATGACCAGACAGAGGTGCTTGAAGGGCTGGAAGCCGGTCAGAAGGTCGTGGCGTCCGGTCAGTTTCTCCTGGATTCAGAGGCGAGCCTACGCGGGCTGACCGCTCAGGGTTTGGAGGAGCCTGCAACTTCTACAGAACCTGCGCTGCACGAGGCTGAAGGTACGATCGTCAGCCTGGAAGATGGCATGGTTGGCCTGTCGCATGGGCCGTTCAAGACGCTGAACATGCCTGGGATGACAATGTCCTTTCCGGTTGCAGATCAATCGCTCCTAACAAAGTTGCAGACCGGCGATCACGTCCGTGTCGGCGCGCGTGAAAGCGAAGAGGGCCTGGTCATTGAGCACATCGAGAAGCTGGGGGGCCAGCGATGATCGCAGCCATAATTCGCTGGTCAGTGGCCAACCGCTTTCTGATCCTGCTGGCTACTGTGTTCGCGGTGGCTTGGGGTGTCTGGTCGGTCAAAAACACCGCTGTTGATGCATTGCCAGACCTTTCCGACGTTCAGGTCATCATCCGCACGCCATACCCCGGGCAGGCGCCCCGGATCGTTGAGAATCAGGTCACCTACCCACTGACGACGACCATGCTGTCTGTCCCCGGCGCAAAGACGGTCCGCGGCTACTCCTTCTTCGGGGATAGCTACGTGTACGTCCTGTTTGAGGACGGCACCGACCTCTATTGGGCCCGTTCTCGGGTGCTGGAGTACCTGAGTCAGGTGCAGAGTCGGCTTCCCGCCGCCGCCAAACCCGCTTTGGGCCCTGACGCCACAGGTGTCGGCTGGATCTACCAATATGCTTTGGTAGACCGAACGGGCAAACATGACCTCTCGCAGCTGCGCTCTTTGCAAGATTGGTTCCTGCGCTATGAGCTCAAGACACTGCCCAACGTGGCGGAAGTCGCGCCCATAGGCGGGATGGTCAAGCAGTATCAGGTCGTACTGGATCCCGTGCGCATGGCAAGCAGGGGCGTGACGCAGCAGCAGATTGCAAAGGCGATCGATGAAGCCAACCGTGAAACCGGCGGGAGTGTTCTGGAACTCGCAGAAACCGAGTTCATGGTCCGTGCGACCGGGTATCTCAAGACACTCAAAGACTTTCGAGCCATTCCTTTGCGTCTCGACGGCGGCGTGCCTGTGACGCTAGGGGACGTTGCGCATATCCAGCTCGGCCCGGAAATGCGCCGGGGCATCAGCGAGCTTGACGGTGAAGGTGAGGTAGTCGGCGGCGTGGTGATCCTGCGGAGCGGCAAGAACGCTCGGGAAACCATCGCTGCCGTTCAGACCAAACTGGATGAGCTGAAAGCGAGCCTGCCCCAAGGCGTCGAAATCGTCACGACGTACGACCGTAGCAAGCTGATCGACAGTGCCGTTGAAAACCTCACGCACAAGCTCATCGAGGAGTTCATTGTCGTTGCGTTGGTTTGCGCGATTTTTCTGTGGCATCTGCGCTCGTCGTTGGTCGCCATCGTGTCGTTGCCGATCGGCATCCTGATTGCTTTTGTGATCATGCAGCGGCAAGGCATCAACGCCAACATCATGTCGTTGGGTGGCATCGCGATCGCCATCGGAGCGATGGTCGATGCAGCAATCGTCATGATCGAAAACGCCCACAAGCACATTGAGGCCTGGCACAAGCGGCATCCTGACTCCACCTTGAAGGGCCAGGAGCACTGGAAGGTCATTACTGACGCGGCTGTTGAAGTGGGGCCGGCACTGTTCTTCAGCCTGCTGATCATCACGCTGTCGTTCATACCAGTGTTCACCCTGGAGGCGCAGGAAGGCCGGCTGTTCGGTCCACTGGCGTTCACCAAAACCTATGCAATGGCAGCCGCCGCGGGCCTGTCTGTCACGCTGGTTCCGGTGCTCATGGGGTATTGGATCAGGGGCAAAATCCCTGACGAACACCGTAATCCACTCAACCGTGGCCTCATCTGGATCTACAAGCCGGCCCTGGACGCGGTACTGCGCTGGCCCAAGATGACTCTGCTGGTGGCTGTTCTGGTCTTCCTGACAGGCTTGTGGCCGGCCTCTCGCCTTGGTGGGGAGTTCTTGCCCCCGCTGGATGAAGGTGACCTCCTTTATATGCCCACTGCGCTTCCAGGCCTCTCCGCTCAGAAGGCTTCTGAGCTACTGCAGCAGACGGACCGGCTCATAAAAACGGTTCCAGAAGTTGCACACGTGTTCGGTAAGGCTGGTCGAGCCGACACCGCTACAGATCCCGCCCCGCTGGAAATGTTCGAGACGACCATTCAGTTCAAGCCGAAGGATCAATGGCGCCCTGGGATGACGCCTGACAAGCTGGTTGAGGAGTTGGATCGCACCGTACAGGTACCTGGATTAGCCAATCTGTGGATCCCGCCGATTCGAAACCGTATCGATATGCTGGCGACGGGTATCAAGAGCCCGATCGGGGTGAAAGTGTATGGCACTGACTTGGCACAGATCGACAAAGCCACCCAGGCAGTGGAAAAAATCGCCAAAACGGTGCCTGGGGTCAGTTCGGCACTTGCTGAGAGACTGACCGGCGGCAGGTATATCGATGTGGATATCGATCGTGTCGCCGCCGCACGCTACGGCCTGAATATCGCGGACGTGCAATCGATCGTGGCCGGTGCCATCGGTGGTCAAACCATTGGTGAAACCGTGGAAGGGCTCGCCAGGTATCCGATCAACCTCCGCTATGGCCGCGAGTGGCGCGACTCGATATCCGATCTGCGCAACCTACCGATCTACACGCCGCAAGGCAGCCAGATCACGTTGGGGACCGTGGCCAAAGTACAGGTGACAGACGGACCGCCCATGCTTAAAAGCGAAAACGCAAGGCTGTCGGGCTGGGTTTACGTCGATGTTCGTGGCCGCGACATGGCGGCTGTGGTGGGCGATCTGAGGGAAAAGATCAGCAAAGGGGTCCAGCTCGAATCCGGCATGAGCATCAGCTATTCCGGCCAATTCGAATTCATGGAGCGAGCTAACGCGAAGCTGAAGCTCGTCGTGCCGGCTACCTTGCTCATCATTTTTGTCTTGCTCTACCTCACGTTTGGGCGCTTTGGGGAGGCGTTGCTGATCATGGCCACGCTGCCATTCGCCCTAACCGGTGGCGTCTGGTTCCTCTATTTGCTCGGGTACAACCTATCCGTAGCGACAGGAATCGGTTTCATCGCACTGGCAGGCGTTTCTGCTGAGTTCGGCGTCATTATGCTGCTGTATTTGAAGAACGCATGGACAGATCGGGTTAACGCTGGAGCCCATGGCGAAGGCGTACTGCTCGACGCAATCCGCGAAGGCGCTGTGCAGCGGGTGCGCCCCAAGGCCATGACCGTAGCAGTGATTATCGCCGGTCTGCTGCCCATCCTCTGGGGTAGCGGAACCGGCAGCGAAATCATGAGCCGCATCGCCGCGCCCATGGTGGGCGGGATGATCACCGCCCCTTTGCTCTCCCTGTTCGTTCTGCCGGCAGCTTACCTGCTGATGCGCCGCCGGCAATTGCGAGTTACCACCCAGCAAGCAACCAACCCCACTGGAGAACATCCATGAACATTAAGCACATCACCCTTGCCTCACTCTTCCTGGTGCCAGTCGCCTATGCCGCCGACAAGGAGCCAATGGACGGCATGCCGATGGATCACAAAGGCATGAACATGCCAATGGACCAGAAGTCGGCGGGACAGACCGCTACAGCCACAGGTACGGTCAAGAAAGTAAACACCGAGAGCGGAACCGTCACCATTGCCCACGGCCCGGTCGAAGCGTTGGGCTGGCCGTCGATGACGATGGGCTTCAAAGCAAAGCCTGATCAGCTCCAAACGCTGAAAGAAGGGGACCAGGTCGAATTCGAGTTCTCCTCGAAAGGTATGGATTCCACCATTACGCGCATCGAAAAGCAGTAAAGAGCAGAAAGCGACCGCCGCAGGCGCGGCGGTCGTACCAACACGAGAATGAAGCGATTACCGCTTTGTAACCTTGGCAACAGCTTCTTGTAAGTAGCAAGCCTTTAATCTACAGGCATCAACTAACCAAGAGGTGCAAACCATGAACCGCATAACCAAAGTAATCGTTCCTTTTATTCTGACCGTTGCTTCCTCGCTTGCAATGGCCGAAGGCGGAAGCGAACGTACGCTGAATCGCTTAAATGACTCGGCAGGAGCAAAGCCCACCCTTAAGGAGCTTGTCAAAGAGGGTCAAGTGCTGAGCATCGCACCTGCAGGGGCGACCGGCACGACTCGAATGATTCAAAACTATAGAACTAGTGCCCAAGTCCAGACGTATGAGATGAAGGTCAAGACCCCCGACGGGAAGATCCATACGGTAGAGTTCCTGAGCACCCCAGTTGGCGTGAACAATGGCTAATCTGCCAAGCTTAATATCCGAGGGATAGTTAGATGAGCAGCATAATATCCAAGATTAAAAGCGTACTGCAGCGCAATCCGGTCGTAACGGGGTTAACCGCAGCTGTGGTTGGCTACATGCTACTGAACCAAAGCACTGCGGCGTTGGCAACAACGCTGCCAAGCCTGCTCTTTCTCTTGCCCTGCTTGTTGATGATGGTCGTATGCATGAAGCATATGTCTAGCGGTAAGTGCGACAAGCCCAAGGAGCCCAACGTTGGCGAAAACACCTTGTTAAGCAAAAGCGAATAACCCACTGAACTTAGAGATTTAACATGCGAAAGGCCATCACCGTTACAGCAATCGCAATCACCTTGGCGAGCGGACTGAGTTTCGCAGCGGCAGATAAAGCGGACCAAAGCCATTCAGAAACCGGCATGATGAGCGGCGACAAGCATATGGAAATGATGGGTGACATGCGTGGAATGATGAAAGAGTGTCGTGAGATGATGGGGGCCGCCAAAGCCGACCACTCGCAAAATGGCGAAAATCCAGACGCAGCATAGGATATGAGGGTGTGAGTAACAATGATCGAAGCAGGTGGGGGGTGCCCCACCTGCTTTTTTGTGCTTGATGGCCTAACCAGGACCGTACTGATGGGAAAAGTGTCACTGACGAGCAGAATGGCGATAGCTTTCATGCTCGTGGTTACGGTTGTGCTGCTGGCGGCCGCAATCAGCTTTAATTATTTTTGTCAGCTCCATTTCGAACGCAAAGATGCACAAGTGCTTAATGAAAAGGCCGCTGCAGTAGAGCGTACGCTACTCAACAGCTCAGCATTCGGGCCTGAGACCGCTTCAAGGATCGATGCCGTTATTGAGCACTCCTTTGGCTTCGCGACTGCGGTTGTAGTAGACGGTAAGACGGTTTACTCCCATCACAATCTGTCTGAGAGCTTGCTACCTCTTGTCACAGACATCCAAGAGGAACGCTGGACGGTAAGTTTCGGTGGCCACCAGTACAGCGGAATTACCAGAAAAGTAAATCGGTGGGTAGAAGGGCAGGACACTGTTATCTATTTGGCTTTGGATGTAACGCACCGAATCCACTTCTTCGATATGATTCAGCAGTGGTTTGCTTATACGCTTGTCGTTAGTGCACTTCTGAGTGGCGCGTTAGGTGTTGTTCTGATCAGGAAAGGCTTAAAACCAATAGACGAACTGTCCAAGACTTCTTCTACAGTAACCGCCCACTGCTTAGATACCAGAATTCCAACCGAGTCGGTGCCAGGCGAGCTGCATGAACTCGTAGACAACTTCAACGAAATGCTTTCGCGCTTGGACGACTCTTTTCTCAGATTGTCAGGTTTCTCAGCGGATATCGCGCATGAGCTAAGAACGCCGCTGAACAGCATGCTTACCCAAATGGAGGTCGCGCTCTTGCGCGACCGCGAGAATACCGACTACAAAGACATTTTGTATTCCGCCCTCGAAGAACTTAGGCGCATGTCAAAGATGGTCGATGACATGCTATTCCTCGCCAAGGCGGACAACGGGAAGATTACGCCCAATGCCGAAGATGCCAGCATGGCTGAGATTACCGCGAGCGTTATCGAATATTACGAGCTTGCAGCCGAGGACAAAAAGGTAGAAATCGCGCTTTCAGGCGATGGATCGGTACATGGCGATAAATCGATGCTGAGACGGGCCGTCTCAAACATAGTCTCTAACGCAGTTCGATATGCAGAGGAAGGCAGCACCATCAGCGTTGAAATAAGCGAGAGCGGTGGCTCGGTTTGCACAGCCATATCCAACCGAGGCACAACGATTCCAGCCGAGCTTCAGGCCCGAGTGTTTGATCGATTCTATAGGGTCGACACCGCAAGGCGCGAAGGAACCACCATGAATGCGGGCCTCGGCATGGCTATCACTCGTTCGATAGTCGAAGCGCACAAAGGGCGCATCGCTTGCGAATCAGCTGAGGGGCATACGACTTTCACAATGACGCTTCCAAAGCTTATGTCTAGTTAATGGCAGAGTGCCAGCAACGACCCTGACCTACGCTCATAGAAACGCCAGGCTGAACCGAAAGAGGCCGAGACTTTCGAAGCTGTATGTTTGGTTCTGGAGGTTCCCGTGCAAGCGTCCTCATCGAGAAAATGCGGTACGACAGCCGCAGCGCTCAACGAAGCGTGCTTCTGCGTAAGCCTAGATCAAGCTGCGCTCGTAAACTCATTGACCGAACAGCTTGGGAATTCAGAGCTGTCGGAGCTATTGAAGTCACGTTGCCCTCATGTGTTTGCAGCACGACCGGTCTTTGTTTCATCCTTGCGGCTGCGCCAGGTTAATGAGGTTATTCAGGCCATCGAGCAGACCGTGAGCTCGCCCGGTTGGCGTGAGCATGCTCTGGATTCTGCACCTCCTATTGCCCGACACGATCCTCGGGGCGCGCGCGGCGTCTTCTTTGGCTACGACTTCCATCTGGATGATGACAAGCTTGGGCTCATCGAAATAAACACAAATGCGGGCGGAGCGATGCTAAACGTATTGCTCGCCCGCGCGCAGCGTAGTTGTTGCAGCGGCGTAGTCGGGCTTTCGCCAGGTCAGGAAGGACCCGGCGGCTTCGAGCGTTCGATTCTGGATATGTTCGCCCAGGAATGGTCTACGAGCGGCGAGCCACGTCCGCTCACGCGCGTGGTGATCTTGGATGAAAGCCCACAAGCCCAATACCTGTATCCGGAGTTCCTTCTTTTTCAGCGGTTATTCGAGTCAGCAGGAATCGACTGCCTAATCGCAGACCCAGCCGATCTGGCCTTTCACAACGAGTCCCTCTTGGTCGACGGAAAGCCTGTGGATCTCGTCTACAACCGACTCACCGATTTCTATCTGGAAGGCGACAATTGCAGCGCGCTGCGCAGCGCTTATTTGGCTGATGTCGTGACGGTAACGCCACACCCTCAGGCCTATGCCCTTTACGCCGACAAACGCAGGTTGGTTGACCTAACCAACGCACGTTTTTTGGAAGAGATTGGCGTTGATCAGCAAATCCGAACCGTATTGGCCCAATACGTCCCGCTTACCGTTCCTGTCGGGCATGGTAATGCAGAGCACCTGTGGCAAAACCGCCGTAGCCTCTTTTTCAAGCCTGTCAGCGGGTATGGTAGTCGCGGTGCATACCGAGGAGACAAGCTCACCAAGCGCGTTTGGGAAGAAATCGTTGGCGGAAACTACGTGGCCCAGTCCCTTGTAGCTCCTGGCGAGCGTAGAATCGTCGCCGACCCTCAGGTACGATCGATGAAGTTTGATCTGCGCGCTTACGCTTATGCTGGCGAGGTGCAGTGGAACGCTGCCAGGGTCTACCAAGGCCAGACGACCAACTTCAGAACAGAGGGGGGCGGTTTTGCTCCCGTTTTTACCTTAGGCGAGGAAGAGGAGCGAGCCGGTTCTACAGAGCAACGGTCGCACGCCTCGTTCATGTTCTTGCTCGACGAAACCGGCGCCGTAGAGGAACTGCCGCACCCGCTATATCTGGCGCTGGTTCGAGCCGAAATGGCTACTTCTAAGCTTGCCGGTAAGCGTTTCCGATTGGCGGACTGGTATGTGGCAATGGAAGATGGCCATCCTTCCGAAGTCATCCGAGAATTGTACGGCTGGGTTGCTTTCGACGCAGATGGCGCCTACCACCCTGAAGTTGGCCCACCAGAAAATGGTCAGCCAAATAGTATTGGCAATGTTGACTCATCTGCCCTGCCAACACCGGAAGAACATGATCGAATCGAAGGTCTGTTGTTTCAAAGTGAGTGAGGTCCCGCGCGCCACGAAAGGCGCGGCTTGGGACAGAATAACCTCGCCGCTCAGTTTTGGAGCCAGCTACACCCAGCCGTCTTAGCCGCCACACATCTAATGTGCGAATACTAACCCTGCGGTCACACTCGACAAGAACGTGGCATATGCTGGGTGCTGAATTGTTCTCTCCGAGTGTTCTATTGCTCACGATAACTCTTTGGGCTTGCTAAGCCGAGTAGTCGGGTCTCAAGGCTTGAAGGCCATCTTAGTGGGCCCGCTCTTTCGCGCAGTGGTCCATAGCGCGACGTTGGTATTGTCTGCTTATAAGCTATTAGCGATTGATTAGTTCAGGGGAACATTACGCGTAGTACAGCGCTGGCAGCGCTTTAAGCCGGTCTTAAAGCGGTCGATGATTACATTTTTGTAAGCTTCTCAAAAAATCGAAACCTCATCATCTTCGGCTTGTCCGTTTTTAGGAGAGCATTCGAAAGCCACTTCTAAGCAGGGCTGCGCGAACACGTTGAGTCGCCGATCCAGCAGCAATCATTAAAGAGGTCTAACTATGCAAATGTCTTACTGGCGCTTTGCAGCGATGGTAGCCACGTCTACGATCATTATGTATGGCGTGATGTACTTAAATACTTACTCGTTCGAGCATGTTTTTTGGAGCGAGACTCGCGCTTGGATGGCATTAGTGATGGGCGCGGTAATGGCAGTAGTCATGCTCGCATTCATGCTCAACATGTATAAGCGTAAGTCAGTAAACCTAGCGATATTGGCAGGAAGTGCAGTAGCTTTTACCATTGCACTATGGCTTGTACGTGGGCAAGCGACGGTAGACGACACGGACTACATGAAGGCCATGATCCCCCACCATTCCATAGCAATCCTAACAAGTGAACGAGCTCAGATTTCAGATCCTCGCGTCCGCAAGTTAGCTGACGAAATCATCGACGCTCAGCGCCGAGAAATCGCAGAAATGAAGTCCCTGATCAATGAACTAGAAAGGGCAAATTGATTCCCAGAAACGGTGTGTCCACAGCCCAGGGCATGACGGTGGCGACATTGATGGTCTCGCTACCGCTCAGGCGAATCTCCTCAGCGATTGCCGCGCCGAGATTTATGACGCCACCTTTGGTCGCTGCGGAGGAGGCATGATAAGCCAGCGGTATCTCGCTCTCGACTGAGCCCACGTTGACAAGCGTGCCGAAGCCTTGAGCTCTGAACTGGCGCATGGCTGCGTGGCTGCCATAGATCATGCCCTTAAGATTGACATCCACGATCCGCGCATGGTCCTCGACGGGAACGTCCTCGAAACGACCCAGCGCTCCGACCGCAGCGTTGTTAATCCAAACGTCGATCCTGCCGAAACGCTCGATGGCGGCTCGTGCCAAGTCCTGCATCTCGTTCGGGTTGCTCACGTCGGTGGTCACCACCAGTGCCGATCCTCCAGCCATGCGTATCTGCGCGGCCAGTTCTTCGAGCACGTCGGTCCGGCGGGCCGCTAGCACCACGTCGCCTTGCAGAGCGGCAAGCTTGAGCGCCACGCCGCGGCCGAAGCCACTGGAGGCACCAGTGATGACAAAGGTTTTGCGAGCAACGCTTGGCTGGTCGCTTGGTTTCAGGCGCGGGGAAACGGCGCAGCCACTGAGTTGCAGAACGGCGAGCAGTACTAGCAGCAAAGCCAATCGCTGCGATGGGAATATTCGCAAAACCATTTTCGTTTTCTCCCAGCAAAATAAGGTCGCATGGCCCGCTTGGTTGTTGTTGGACCGCCTTTTTGCCAGGAGCTTTCATGCTAATTCACTCAATTAGTTTTCAGCGCTCAATCGGGAGACAGTGGCAAGAGAATAGACCGTTACGGTGGCGATCATCGGTGGCTAAGTAAGAGTTGCTAGCGCGTAACTATCGTATTTCGCTTTGGAATGAAATGCTGCTGGACAGGGATTGATTCGCTCTTGGCAGTTGCGGGTATCGTACGCACTTTTTCGATATGTCATGGAGGCGCGAACATTAAGCGCACCATGGCTTTTCTTATTCTTCGAGGGGCTCTGACACTCCCAATTTAGTAGTGCCAGAGCAGTGAGTTACGGATGTTATCCTGCCATACGCTCACATTCCTCAGCGCAGTTCATGCACGCCTTCGCACACTCTTGGCAATGATCCATTTCATGCTTCGCGCATTCCTCTCCGCATGCACGGCAGATCTTGGCGCAAAGGGCGCAGAACTTCTTAGCATATTCACTTTCGCGGCTCATCAGTGTGGCAGCCAACCTGCAAATGTCCGCGCAGTCGCGGTCAAGCTCGATGCAGCGAGCCATCATTTTTACATCATCCTCGCGTAGGCAAGCAGAGGCGCACATTTCGCACACTAGGGCACAGTTCGAACAAGCTTGGATACAGGATGCGAACATTGAGTTTGTCATTTACGTTCTCCAGGGTTCGATAGTTGTATTTCGTCGTTTGGTTACTGGCCGATATGGCTCATCAGCCTGTTAGCAGACACTGAATTACGACACGCTCCTACCGAGCCCGTTTCGAAAAACCTCATTACAATGTTGTAAGGTAAGTCCAACCGCACCGGGGATCTGCGGGCGCAGTTGGTGGCGATGTGGCCGTCAGATTGCCTGTACGGCTTCGCTAGTCTGTTCGAGATGATTGAGTTGAAAATGAGGGAGCTCCCTGTCGCCACGACTGGGAGCATTCGTTGGGGAACGGCCGGAGCGCAAGCCGCTTAACTAGGTAAGTTACTGGCCTTGCGGCCTAACTTTTAGGAAGGAAGCAATTGCAAAGCCCTCCGGTACCGTTGCGTCGACTAGGATGGCCTAGGGCCGATCCTCTGCTTGCTGAACCGCCTTTCTTAGAGCCTCGATCAGAACCGCATAGGCACACATATACCGGATGTTAGTGCTCGTGTTGCTTCCCGTCTGCGTGCACATGGTTTTTTGAAGGGGATTTGCCTTCCGCATCGGCACTGTCACTGCCATTGCTGTGCTCAACCGCCTGGGGCTCCTCGGACGCATGATGGTCATCGCTTTCGTTATTACCATGATGACCGGAGCCTGATTGGCCGGATGCTCCACCTGTGCTGCTGGAGCCATGGTGATCCGAGCCGCCACTGTCGCCCTGATGGTGGTCGCCCGAGGCCATCTCGCCGTGTTGCTCACTATGCCCAGCTGGGGTCTCCCCACCACCATGCTGGTGACCACCGCTAGACGCAACGAGTGCTCGATACGCTCCTTCATCTAACTCAGGAAGCTTCTGCAGAAAAGCCACCATTCCCCAGATGTACGGGTCAGCCATGCTTTTACCCCACGCGGGCATCCCAGTGGCCTTAATGCCATGCTTGATGACCCAAAATGTTTTTGCTGGGTCATCGTATGGCCCCGCTTCAGCCAGGCTGGGTGGAGCGGGATAAAGGCCATTGCTTAGCTCGGTCTCAGCCATGCCTGGCGCCAAATGACAACCCACACACATCGAGTCGTAGTTCCCCGCCCCGGCGCGGATTTGGTCTTCATCGTCGAGAGATGGCACGACTATGTCTTCGGAGCGAACCTCAATCGAGCGATTGCGAGCAGTTTCCAGGAATGCGTGCACGACTCCCGTATGAGGATCATCCGCGGCAACGTTTATTAGTCCCGAGAAAACAACACCGGCCACCACCAACAGGCCTAGTGCGCAGAAGGCAGCGAAGCTAATAATTATTCTTTTCATCTAGGGTCCTTAAAACCAAAGCCTGATGCCAGCAACGAACCGCGCCTCATCTACGTCTTCGCCTTCATCTCTCGCCATATCGGCGGTATTACCGTATGCCCGGCTCCACGTGACGCCGATGTACGGTGCGAACTCACGAACGATTTCGTATCGGAGGCGGAGCCCCACCTCTGTGTTTGCGAGACCAGCGCCTACTCCGCGCGCAGGATCGTCCTTGCCATAGAAATTGAGCTCGGCAGTCGGTTGGAGGATCAGCCGGTTAGTGAGGAGAATGTCGTACTCGCCTTCAAAACGTGCTGCTGTCTGCCCACCTTCACCGACGAAGGCGGTGGCTTCCGCCTCAAAGTTATACAGAGCCATCCCCTGGACGCCTAAAGCCGCCCACGTCTGCGGCGACTCGGGCTTAAAGTCCTGGCGAACACCTGCTACCACATCCCACCAGGGGCTGATGGCACGCCCGTAGAGCGCCTGAATTTCCGCATCTTCAGTAACGCCATTCGTTCGCTCACCTTCCGAGCGAAACCAGAACCGATTGATATCGCCACCAACCCAGGCAGTAGCTTCCCAACTGAGGGTGCTACCTTCATTTGCGTTCTGGTACTCAAGTTGATCTAGCAGAAGGAACCAGGCCAGATACTTGTCATGGACTGTATGACCTTGAAGACCAGGGAAAGCCGCTTCTCTATCCGCATCGGTCAATACTGGAATGAACGAGGGATGAACCATGCCGGGCATTTCGAGCGTATCGTCATGCTTCATTTGGCCATGGTTCATCGTGCTATGGTCCATCGCACCATGACCCATCGCAGAATGGTCCGTTTGCCCACCGGAGCCATGATTCTTAGCTGCGGGCTTCGCTGAAGATGCAGGGGCTTGAGCTGCCTCAGCAGGAGGGGTTTGATGCATCGAATGATCCATCATCTCGGCAGCGTTGGCTGTCCCTCCAGCCGCTGCGCTCAACGAAACTCCGAGCGCAATCAGAGCAAAGCGAGAAGGTCTAGTGGTCATGGTGCGAATCCACCTCAGTATCAGTGGCCTTGGGGTCATGATCCATCTTGCCGTGCTCCATTTCTCCATGGTCCATCGAGCCATGATCCATGTCGTCGTGGTTCATTTTTGAGTTAGAGGTGCCTTGTGTCTGAGATGCCGGCTTGTTGCCTGGATTCTGCGATGAAGCCGATGATTGCTTGTGCTGATCATGCTTTTGCTCTGCAAACGCAGCTGACATATTCATTACGCCCAGCAGACTGAACATTAACGCGCTGCCGATAAGAGTTTTACGCTTCGTAAAATTTCCCATATAAAGTTCCTCTTACTCGTCCACTCGGACTTCACGAAACATGCCCATTTCCATGTGAAGCAGTAGGTGACAGTGATAAGCCCAACGCCCGAGCGCATCGGCTGTCACGCGGTAGCTGCGCTTCGAACCTGGAGGCATGTCGATCGTGTGCTTGCGAACCATGAACTTTCCATTCTCATCTTCAAGATCGCTCCACATACCATGCAGATGAATCGGATGGGTCATCATGGTGTCGTTGACCAAAGTGATGCGTACCCGCTCGCCATATTTGAGCCGCAGGGGCTCCGAATCAGAGAACTCTATACCGTCAAATGACCAGGAGAACTTCTCCATGTGGCCGGTGAGATGGAGTTCGATCGTCCGACTGGGCTCACGGCCGTCCGGATCGGGGAAAGTGCTTCTCAAGTCGCTATAGGTCAGGACTCGGCGGCCGTTGTCTCGTAAGCCAATACCGGGATCGTTCAGCCTATGAGTTGGGCTCATGGTCTGCATGTCCACCAGTGGGTTATTGGACTCTGAGGGCGGGTGCGATTGCATACCTGCGCTCATCCCAGCCATTCCAGAGTGGTCCATCCCGGACATCCCACCCATTTTGCTGTGATCCATGCCGGCCATTGCGCCCATGTCGCCCATCCCTTGCATGTCACCGTGGTTCATGCCGGACATGTTGCTATGGTCCATCGCGCCCATGTCGCCGCCATGGTCCATGCCCGCCATACCGCCCATGCTGCCGTGATCCATCCCCATGTCGTCCATGGTGATTAGTGGTCGAGGATCGGTTTCTGGAACAGGAGCGCTCAGCCCTTCGGCAACCGCTAGCGTGCCACGGGCGTATCCTGTGCGATCCATCGATTGGGCGAAGATCGTGTAAGCCTCCTCGGTCGCAGGCTCGACAATCACATCGTAGGTTTCTGCCACGGCAATGCGGAATTCGTCGACGCTAACTGGGTTGACGTATTGGCCATCGGCTGCGACTACAGTCATCTTCAGCCCTGGAATGCGGACATCGAAATAGCTCATGGCCGAGCCGTTGATGAACCGCAGACGAAGCTTCTCGCCGGGCTTAAAGATGCCGGTCCAGTTCCCGTCGGGTGCTTGGCCGTTCATTAGATAGGTATAGGTGTAGCCGCTTACGTCGGCGAGGTCGGTGGGACTCATTTTCATCTGAGCCCACATTTTCCGATTCGCAATCGTAGCGGCCCAGCCGTCTTCGCTCACATCGTTAATGAAGTCTCCGACAGTGCGCTTGTGGAAGTTGTAATAATCGGACTGCTTCTTGAGCTTAGAAAGGATTCGAGCGGGATCCTCATCGGACCAATCAGTCAACATCACCACATAGTCGCGGTCATAGCTGAACGGTTCGGGATCCTTCGCATCGATGACCAAGGGACCATAGACACCAAGCTGCTCTTGTAGGCCTGAATGACTGTGGTACCAATAGGTACCGTTCTGTTTAACCTGAAACTTGTAGACATACATGCCATCGGGAGCGATGCCGTGGAAGCTCAATCCAGGCACGCCATCCATGTTGGCCGGCAGGATCATGCCGTGCCAGTGAATCGATGTATCTTCGCTCAACTTATTTCTGACTCGCAGCGTGACGGTATCCCCTTCACGCCAACGTAGAAGCGGCCCTGGGATGCTCCCATTGATAGTCATCGCTGTCCGGGCCGCGCCGGTGATATTGACCGGCGTCTCCCCAATCAGCAGATCGAACTCCGTGCCACTTAGTACGCTGGGCTGGCCTGGGCTAGTCACTGCCCAGACCGGAGCTCGCCACAAGCCAAGACCGCCAAGGATGCCTGCGGCAGTCAAGCCTTTAACAAAGGTTCGCCTAGAGGTTTTACGTTGCATGTGTAGGTTCCAATCAAACTAAGGAGCCAAGCCGAAACCAGCCGTAAGGTTGGTGTTGCCAGCGTTAATTGATCTTAGAAACTCGCGCACGGTCTGTCTTATCAAGCGACTCGCCTTTAATCGTAAATATGGCATGCCTAAGAAAGACGCGGGATTACATTTTTGTAAGCTTAAAGCGCTTCAGAAATCGCCCAAAAAATCGCCTGTGAGCATGTCAATCTCCAGGTGGAAGCTGCGCAATGGCTTTTGATTTCCGTGCAAGGATCCGGTTGCAACGATACTCAAGGTGCATGGTCACAGTTGCGTAAGGTTTCGCTTCAGCAATTAGCGTGGGCGTGCTTCGCTGAAGTTGCTTTTGAGGCTACCTCCTGGGCTTGGTCCTTCTGGTCAGCCTGATAACTAGCGATCGCTATTTGGCGAGCCTGCTCCATACGAGCAAAGGTACGATCACCACCACCTTCTGCCATTGCATAGGAAGAGCTTGCTGCGATGGCGAGCAGTACAGAAACGGATCTGAAGAATTTCATTACTTGTTACCTCGTTCGAAGACATGGGAGACCCAGCGCAGCTCCATAAATAGGGGCTTTGGCTTGGTCCTGTGTCTAAGCTAACCGAGCGTTCCTGTCAGAAGCCTGATTTAGACATTACGGTTTCGTCAGTAATGCATAAAAGCAGTGAGCCCAAGCGAAAGCGCAGGTAGCGTGCATGGTGCCTTTTCGTTCAGGCAAATAGGTCTTGTTTCCAGCGGGCAAAAAAAGGGCGCCATCTAGGCGCCGATAGGCCAAAGGAGCATGGAAAAGGCCAAAAAGCAGAGTGTGGGAGCAACTGCTGATGTAGACGTTAACGCTACAAGCTGTCAGACAGATGATGCGAGCATTACGTTTCTGTAAGGTACTGGCTGCACGCCCTGACAATCGGCACACTGCTCCAAATGCCGGAGGGAATACTTTCATGAAGCTTCTTGTTGCTGAAGACGAGCCGAAAACAGGCACCTACCTACAGCAGGGGCTTTCAGAGGCAGGCTTCACAGTCGATAGAGTTGAAAACGGGACCGATGCTGCTCAGCACGCGCTTCATACCACATACGACTTGCTCATCTTAGACGTGATGATGCCTGGCCTGGATGGGTGGCAGGTTTTACAGAAAGTCCGCGCTGCTGGTAATGAGGTTCCCGTGCTCTTTCTCACCGCCCGAGACGGGGTTCAGGATCGAGTAAAGGGATTGGAGTTGGGCGCTGATGATTATCTCATCAAGCCGTTCGCCTTCTCCGAATTGCTAGCCAGGATCCGTACGTTGCTTCGCCGCGGCAATAATGTCCCCAACCAAACAATACTCAAACTCCTCGACCTTGAGGTCGATCTGCTCAGGCGTCGAGTTACGCGATCGGGGAAACGAATAGACCTAACTGCAAAGGAATTCGCACTTCTTGAGCTATTACTTCGGCGTCGCGGGGAAGTGCTCTCAAAGTCCCTTATCGCCTCCCAAGTATGGGACATGAATTTCGACAGCGATACCAATGTGATTGAGGTGGCGGTACGACGGCTGAGAGCAAAAATCGATGATGAGTTCGAACCTAAGCTCATACAAACCGCGCGTGGGATGGGCTATTTGATCGACGCGCCAGACCCCTAGAGCGAAATGCTCGGCATTTCACGCGATGGGCCAAGCTACCGGTACCGATGCGGTTAAGGCGAGCCACCGAGCAAGGAGCGGTGCCGAACCTCAGTTCTCCGAGCTGGATTTCTTCAGCTGTGGCACGAAGAAGATGGGTCTCTGCGGGGGAGCTATCAGAATATCACTGGATTTGATGCTAGTGCCCTTGCGACGCCTGGTCTTGCCATCCTTACCGACCGCCAGCAAATCACCGGTCGCAACAGCGATATCGAGCGCCTGCTTTACGCGAAACTCGTCAGCCATGGTGTAGTTGGTCAATCCGCTCATCAGGCCCAAAAAAGGTTGCCGTTCTACCTCGTAGACCTGGTTGGGCAAGAGCTCTGAAAGTTCTCCTCGGACGCGGTCATCGGTGGCATCGTCGAAGTGATGCTCATCCAACAGCAAATCGTGTTTGCATGATGGCGAGCGTTATGAGGTGCATCTCTGTGAGGCCTGCTTTTTCCGAGCGCTGAGTGGTCTCCGCCGCGAGCGTATGGTCAACACCATGTTCGACGAGAATCCCGATAGGACTGGCGATGAGTTCGGCCTTGTGCAGCGGAGCGAATTCTGGAAAGACAACTGAGCTCGGTTCAGATGGGACTATGGATACGGGTAGGAAGTGGGGCGTTAGCCTCGCAGATGTAATGCAGCAGAGAAGATCACGTGTTTACTAATTCGACTGCCGAGAGACTGACACGCTGAGGTTGAGTACGTGCGATCTCCCTCCACTCGGTACTGGTGCCCAAGCTCGCTACCTTGTGCATCACGAATTGAAAGGATCTCCAGTAACGGCTCCATCAACCAGCGACCCACCTCGTTCATATGCCCGGGACTCACAAGATACGCCTGCTCCAGCCAGGCGTGCTCGGTCTGCGCAGCTATGACCTGTTCCAGCAATGGAACCGACGGAACCATTAGCATGCTTCGAAAGGCCGCGTTTCCATCGTCCTCAACGATCTGCAGGTAGAACCAGGGCCAGGTCATCTCTAGCTCGACATATGACCAGAACTGCACGCCATCTGGCGCTGTTGAGAGCCCAGGAAGCAGTTCCGCATTCCGACTGGTTTTGAACACGCGCCAATCTCCTAATGATAATTGTACTTGATTGATGAACAATATATTTTGTAGTCATATATTGTTCAATCGCGCTTCATCGTTCCATTTTGCGGAGCAGCAAAATGGAAGTCCGGGATTCGTTCGGGAAAGCGTTGAGGCTCGTGCGGCAGCGTAGGGGGCTGGCACAGGAAGATTTCTCGCTCGTTAGCAGTCGTACCTTCGTCAGCATGCTGGAGCGCGGGGCAACGAGCCCGACTCTCGAAAAGCTCGATAGCCTCTGCACGGTGCTCGACACTCACCCTGTCACCCTCTTGGCCCTGACCTACTTGCTTGGATCCGAAGCTCCTGAAAGTTTTGAGCAGCTCCTGGAGAAGGTTGGTGAGGAGTTGAGAGCTCTAGTCGAACCTGACTGATTACTCAGCGAGGCTGTGTGAGGGGCCGGTTCCGTGGCCGCACAGTGAGTGTTGATCTTGCTGTCCCTCTGTCCCCAGTGGCTGGCCTGGAGGTCCTGTTTTTGGCAGGGCTTATAGTTTTTGTGGGCGTCAGAAAATATGTGGATTCTGACTTTTTGGGGCTCATATGTCCGTCGCGCAAGCTATTTTAAATCGAGTCAAGCACATGCCAAAGGGGAGGCCATTTGCCGGCGCGGTGTTCGCGCAGGTCGGTTCCCGTGCGTCGATTAATAAAGCGCTTTCTAGGCTGGTGCAATCAGGCACGCTGGAGCGAGTCGCTCGCGGTGTCTACATGCGCCCCAAAATGAGCAAGTACACCGGCAGGGTGGTGCGCCCGAGTCCGCTGGCTGTCGTGGAGGTCATCACGAAGGCGAACGGCGAGACGATCCAGATACACGGCGCGGAGGCTGTTCGGAGGTTGGGCCTCAGCACACAGATGCAGGTGTTGCCGACCTTTTACACCAGCGGATCTACTCGCGAGATCAAGGTTGGCAATGCGGTGGTTCGCCTCCGCCACGTATCCAAGGACCGCTTGCAGCACGCCGGCACGACGGTAGGTGTGGCGCTTACTGCTCTCTACTACATCGGGAAAGAAGGGCTGTCCGCTAATGTGGTTTCCAAGATTGTTAGTGCGCTGAGCGGCGAAGAGCTGATGAAGCTCCGGGCCTGCAAGATGCCGGAGTGGATGCGGTCGGCATTGCGCTTTGCTGCCAAGGAGATTGAGTAGTGCGCAATAGCACCTACCCGACTCCACCTACTGGCAGCTACCAAAGCCTGAGGCGAGACGTGGCTGGCTTTTCTGACAAGACAATGCGACTTCCTGCGCATTTAGCAAAACGTGAAATTCGTCGAAGATCACCAGGCCGACACCTTCGAGTGCCGGGTCGTCCTGCAGGCGTCGCGCAAGAATGCCTTCGGTGACCACTTCGATGCGGGTGTTCGGGCCGATCTTGCTGTCCAGGCGGATGCGGTAACCGACCGTTTCACCAACCCGCTCACCCAGCTCGCTGGCCAACCGTTCGGCCGCAGCGCGGGCGGCGAGGCGGCGCGGTTCGAGCATGACGATGGACTGCCCAGCCAGCCAGGCTTCGCCCAGCAACGCCAGCGGCACGCGAGTGGTCTTGCCAGCGCCGGGCGGCGCTTCGAGCACGGCTTCGTCGCGCTGCTGCAGAGCCTGGCGCAACGCCGGCAGGACTTCGTCGATCGGTAGGGAATTCATGGGTACTCGTTTAGGGCTGACGACTCAACAACTGAAGCGTCAGCCCAGAGCTGAGCGCATCAGTTGACGCTGTAGCCGCGTCCGGTCAGGCAGGCGCCAAGCGCGCGTTTGTAGGTATCGCCTATGGCCGCGGCGGGCGCCGATTGGGCGCTGGCCGGATCGAAGCCGCTCTGGCTCACGGCCCAGGTATGGCACTCGTAGCGGTCGCGGCTCTGCTGCTCGGCGCTCTGGCCCTTGGCCGGATAGGCGATGACATCATATCGCGTGGCCTCGCTGACCGGCAGCGGCGGCTGGCTGACCGGCTCGTAGACATTGCGCTCGGAGTTCCACAGGTAATAGGTACCGGCGGCGATGAAGTAGAGCACGCTGCCAATCCACACTTCCCGCGCCCCGGCTGGCAGGCCGTGGCCGTGACGGGGGCCCGGCAGATGATGCGGCCCCGGTGCTGCCGGCGCTCGGTGCATGCCTGGGCCTGGTCCTGAACCAGGCGGTGCGGCAATGACCGGCAAGGCGATGCAGATTGATAGAACGGCGCCAAGCGCGCGCGGCAATGACCAGGACATGATTGAGCTCCAGATGAGATGGATACGCAGCGCGATTATCTGCCCGGCTCGTTCAACTGATCGTCAGGCCAGGGTAAGGACTGGGTAAAGCTGATCGCATCCGTTACCCGCCCCGCCGAACACCCGTAGGCGCAGCATGGTCTGATGTCGAGAAAACATCATCCAGCCCTTGTTCAGCCCTTGTATAGTTGCGCAACTTTTTCCCAGGAGGTCCTTATGCGTACTCGTAACCGAATCATCGGCGGCGTGTTGGCCGCTTCCCTGTTCACCCAGCTGACCGCTTGCGGCACGCTGTTCTACCCGGATCGCCGCGGGCAGATCGAAGGCCGTATCGACCCGGCCGTCGCTGTGCTCAATGCCGTCGGCCTGCTGTTCTATGTCATTCCGGGGTTGATCGCCTTTGGCATCGACTTCGCCACCGGCGCGATCTACCTGCCCGACGATCAGTACTCGATGGCTCCGGAAAAACTGCAGGAAGCCATTGGCGCCGACGGCCAGATCGACCCGGCACGCCTGAAAGCCATTATCGAGTCGGAAACCGGCCGCAGCCTGCCGCTGGACGACCCGCGGCTGATCCAGCACAACGGCAGCGTCGAGCAACTGGCAGCCTTCGGTCTGCGTCCCGCGGTCTGATGATTCGCGTGGATAACGGTCACCGATGAGCATCAACCGCGACCACGCCCGGCTCATGCGCCGGGCCACTGCCGCGGCCTTGGCGACGGCAATCGTGCTGGCGCTGAGCAAGGCCGTAGCCTGGTGGCTGAGCGGTTCGGTGAGCCTGCTCGCCGGCCTCACCGACTCGCTACTCGATGGCGCCGCTTCGCTGCTCAATCTGCTGGCGGTGCACTATTCGCTACGCCCCGCCGACGACGACCATCGCTACGGCCACGGCAAAGCCGAAGCGCTGGCCGGACTCGGTCAAGCTGCCTTCATCTGCGTCAGCGCGATTCTGGTCGGCGTTCAGGGTGTCGACCGTCTGCTGCATCCACAGCCGCTGGGTGCGCAGGGCGTGGGCATTGCCGTGATGCTCTTCTCGCTGCTGATGACCGCCATCCTGTTGAGCTACCAGCACCATGTAGTCAAGCTGACCGGCTCGACCGCCATTCGCGCCGACTCGCTGCACTACCGCTCCGACCTGCTGCTCAACAGCAGCATCCTCGTCGCGCTGATCCTCGCCGGGTTTGGCTGGGAGCGGACCGATGCGCTGTTCGGTATCGGTATTGCGTTCTACATCCTGTGGAGTGCGATCACCATCGTCCGCGAGGCCGGCGCGGTGCTCATGGATACCGAGCTGTCGCCGAAGATCAGCGAGCAGATGCAGACGTTGGTTTGCGAAGTGCCGGGTGTGCACGGCTGCCATGACTTCCGCACACGCATTTCCGGCACGCGCTGGTTCGTTCAGCTGCACCTGGAGTTGCCGGGGGAGTTGCCGCTGTCCCAGGCGCATGATCTGTGCGTGGCGGTGGAGAATGCGATTCATGATCGCTATCCGAATGCCGAGGTGCTGGTGCATGCCGATCCGCTTGAGGTGGCGCCGCCGAAGCGGTGATTGCAGTTTTCGGACCCATTTCCAATGGCCGATTTTGGGCGCTGTCTGATGGCTTCGTTTCGCCCTGCAGGGCGAGTCACTTTTTCCAAACGCCGAAAAAGTAACCAAAAACGCTTTGCCCCCGCATCCGGGTCTCGCTGCGCTCGGCTTCCCTCATTTCACCGCGGCTCCGAGGGTCGCCGCGCAAGGGCCATCCATGGCCCTTCACGGGGGGACGCCCAGTCCTATCGCGGCATCCGTGCCGCTCTCCCTTCTGCGCCGCGATTCCATTCGGCCTCCTGAAGGGGCATTTAGCGTTGCCTGAAAGGCCTCGCATTGTGGAAAAGAAGCAATTTGATGTGACCGGCTCGTGCCTGCGCCCTTGCGTAGGCACGCGTGGTGAGTCCGCGTCCTTCGCCATAAAGACAGACGGGCGCCTACCATTTCACACCCACAACGAAAAAGACCACGCCTAGGCGTGGTCTCTTCGATTCGTCGGGCCGATGGTAACGGCTTCTTCGCGCGGCGCCTCGTGAGCACCGGGGGCCCGGACCGTCGACCTTGGTAAGGCTTTCGGTGGTCACGGCGGGGATCCTGTGCCGTGTCCGTTTCTGCCGGGGGCTGAAGTTGAGATAAAGCTTACGCCGCCGCATCCGACAGAGGATTGCTAATATTGCGTAAAAAAGCATTACTTGCGCAATCCAACGCTACCAACTAATCATCTGACGCAACTGGAACATAAAAGAGACCGAAGATGAGCAAACTCGACCGCTACGACCTACGCATCCTCGCCGAATTGCAGCACGACGCTCGCATCTCCAATCAGGACCTCGCCGAACGTATCGGCCTGTCACCCTCGCCCTGTTCCCGGCGCGTCAAACAGCTGGAAGACGACGGCTACATCGCCCGCCAAGTTGCCCTGCTCGACCGAAAGAAGCTCGGCCTGACACTGACCGCCTACGTACTGATCGGCATGGACCGCCATACACCAGAGCGCTTCGAGCACTTCGAAGGCGTGATCGGCAAATGCCCCGAAGTGCTCGAATGCAGCCTGGTTACCGGCATGGACGCCGACTACCAACTCAAGGTCGTCGTGCCCGACATGGAGCATTACCAGCAGTTTCTGCTGGGTACCCTCACCCGCATCGAAGGTGTCTCCAGCGTGCGTTCCAGCTTCGTCTTGCGCCAGGTGTCGTCAAGCACCGAGCTGCCGTTGGAGCACTTGCGAAGCTGAGATACCGCTCACACCTTGCACCCGCACATTTCGAAGGGTTACTGCCTATAATCCGCCCCCTTCTGCACCGCCCCGCGACCGGAACATTGCCGGCCAGGGCGGGCAGCCCAATCGCCCGCTCACTCGCAGGCTTCGTTGCAAATGCCCTCGTGCAAGGGAATGCCCATGAAAGATACCAACCGCGTCATGCAGAGTTACGGCCGCTGCTGTGCCAGCCCCGACTTTTTCGATGACTTCTATGCGTCCTTCCTCGCCAGTTCGCCTGCGATAAGGGAGAAGTTCGTCCGCACCGACATGACTGCGCAAAAACAGCTGTTGCGCGCTGGCATTCTCAACCTGGTGCTATTCGCCCGCGGCATGCCGGACACCAAGCTCCGCGCGCTCGGCAAGAGCCATTCACGCGAGCACCTGAATATTCACCCGGAGCTCTACGACCTCTGGATTGCGGCGCTGCTCAAGACCATCAGCCAGCATGACGGGGAGCTGGAACAGCAGGACCTGCAGGCCTGGCGCACGGTACTGAACAAGGGCATCGACGTGATCAAGGCCGGCTACTGAAGGGGGGCGAGACAATTCGCCGCAGCAGTGCCCGGCCCGTTCGATCCGAACGCTTTCGGACCACGACCGTCCAACCAGCGGTGGCACACGCGCCACTTGCTGGCGGCGTATACTGCGCCGCTTTCGCGCCCGGCCTGCCACGGGTGCATTCGTCGAAGTCAGTCAGGAGATCCCTGTGGAGCCCGAAGTTTTCGAAAAGTGGATGATGATCGTGCTCGTCGGCGGGCTGATGGCCTTTATGGCCTTCATCATCTGGGACCTGGCCAAGAAGTCGAAGGCTGGCCGTCTCGGCACCGCCATTCTGTTTCTCGGCCTTGGCCTGTGCCTGTTCGCATTCCTCGCCAAGCCAATCATTGGCTACGTCATCGAAGTGACTCAGGGCATTCCGCACTGAGCTGATGCCACGGCCGGCGTCACATATGCGCCGGCACTTCCCGCCATTCCCCAGGCTGTAGACCTTCCAGTGTCCACGGCCCGATCCGCACGCGCACCAGCCGCAAGGTCGGCAGTCCGACCGCAGCAGTCATGCGCCGCACCTGCCGGTTGCGTCCTTCGCGAATCACCAGCTCCAGCCACCTGGTCGGCACGCTCTTGCGAAAACGCACCGGCGGATTGCGCGGCCACAGCTCAGGCTCATCCAACTGCCGAGCTTCAGCAGGCAGGGTCATGCCGTCGTTGAGTTCGACGCCTGCACGCAGCCGCTGCAGCTGCTCGTCAGTCACCTCCCCTTCCACCTGCACCCAATAGGTCTTGGGCAGCTTGTGCCTTGGATCGGCGATACGCGCCTGCAACTGGCCGTCGTTGGTCAAGAGCAGCAGACCTTCGCTGTCCCGATCCAGCCGGCCGGCCGGATAGACGCCCGGCACCTGCACGAAATCCTTCAGCGTCGCGCGGCCATCGGCATCGTTGAATTGCGTGAGCACGTCGAACGGCTTGTTCAGCACCAGTAGGCGAGGCTCGGCGGGCGGCGCTTTGGCGACCCGACGCGGTGGTGTACGCCCCGCGACAGCGCGCGGTGGGCGGGGACGAGAAGTGCGCGGCATGAAGGCTCCCAGAACAGGCCCGCCATGCTAGGGCTAGCCGGTGATGCTCGCAAGCGCCCAGCCTCGGCGCCGCCACTACAACCACTGCCACCCATCAAACGCTCGCACCACAAACGTGCAAGGCGCTGCCCCATGAGCTGAACGCCGCCCCGTTTTCGCACCACACCAAGGCAACGCCCCGTTTAAGCGCACCGCGCACAACGCCGGCAAACCCCAGTGGTAGAGGGCTCCCGGCGAAACTGGCACGGATGCTGCGATAGCGCTCCCAGTCCCCATGGACCAACCCCACAGTTGCGCATGGACAGCCAAGGAGCCGCCCACAATGAAACGCCGTCCCCTACTGAAGTCCACCCTCGCTGCCAGTGCCCTGATGCTCAGCGGTCTGTTCCCGTTCACTCTGCAGGCTGCCGAGACCATCAAGGTCGGCATCCTGCATTCGCTGTCCGGCACCATGGCCATTTCGGAAACGTCCCTGAAAGACATGGCGCTGATGACCATCGACGAGATCAACGCCAAGGGTGGCGTGCTCGGCAAGCAGCTCGAGCCGGTGGTAGTCGACCCAGCCTCCAACTGGCCGCTATTCGCGGAAAAAGGGCGCCAGCTGCTGACCCAGGACAAGGTCGCGGTGACCTTTGGCTGCTGGACTTCCGTTTCGCGCAAATCCGTACTGCCAGTCTATGAAGAACTCGACGGCTTGCTGTTCTACCCCGTGCAGTACGAAGGCGAAGAGCTGTCGCCTAACGTCTTCTACACCGGCGCCGCGCCAAACCAGCAGGCCATCCCGGCGGTCGAGTACCTGATGAGCGAAGACGGCGGCAGCGCCGAACGCTTCTTCCTGCTTGGCACCGATTACGTCTACCCGCGTACCACGAACAAGATCCTGCGTGCCTTCCTGATCAGCAAGGGCGTGCCGGAATCCAGCATCGAAGAGGTCTACACCCCCTTCGGTCACAGCGATTACCAGACCATCGTCGCCAACATCAAGAAGTTCTCCGCCGGCGGCAAGACGGCCGTGGTGTCGACCATCAACGGTGACTCCAACGTGCCGTTCTACAAGGAACTGGCCAACCAGGGCCTGGACGCCACTGACGTCCCGGTGGTGGCCTTCTCTGTCGGTGAAGAAGAGCTGCGCGGCATCGACACCAAGCCGCTGGTCGGCCACCTGGCTGCCTGGAACTACTTCCAGTCAGTGGAGAACCCGGTCAACGAACAGTTCGTCAGCAAATGGAAGGCATACGCCAAGGCCAAGAACCTGCCGGGCGCCGACAAGGCCGTAACCAACGACCCGATGGAAGCCACCTACGTCGGCATCAACATGTGGGCCCAGGCGGTCGAGAAGGCCGGCACCACCGACGTCGGCAAGGTCCGCGACGCCCTTGCTGGGCAGACATTCAAGGCGCCGAGCGGCTACACCCTGACCATGGACGAGAAAAACCACCACCTGCACAAGCCGGTGATGATCGGTGAAGTCCAGGACGACGGCCAGTTCTCGGTGGTCTGGGAAACCGAAAGCCCGATCCGCGCTCAGCCATGGAGCCCGTACATCCCGGGCAACGACAAGAAGCCGGATCACGCGGTGAAGTCGAACTAAGGGTTAGGTCCGCAGGGTGGGCCGGGCGGCGTTCCGCTTCGGCCTACCAGCAGATGTCGCACAGTCCGTAGGGTGGGCTTCAGCCCACCAATGACGTTACTGGTGGGCTGAAGCCTACCCTACGGCAAGAGCCCACCGGACCGACAACTACGAATCAACCGCCTAAACGCTCCACCAAGAGAGCGCCCGCTAGGGAAAACTTACATGTCCACTGCCCTGTACCGCATTTTCCTGCTGCTCCTGCTGGCCCTGCCCTGGGCAGCTCACGCCGGAGACGCAGCCGATTACGCCAAAGCCAGCCCGGCCACACAGGCCAAGCTGTTGGAAGCCTGGTCCACCGCTCCAATGCCCGAGAGGCTGGAGCTGATCGAAGCGCTGCGTGCCAACCGCGTCGTGATCGACGATAACAAGACAGCCTTTATCGACGAAAACGGCGTCTACCGCGCGCTCGAAGGCGACGCCGAGCCCGTCGGCACGCCGAAGAAGCTGCGTTTGAACAACCGTCTGCGCGGTCTGCTCAACACGGCGCTGGCCAGCCATCAGCTGTTCGCCGACGACCCGGCGCAGCGTCTGGCCGCTGCCAAGCGCTTGCAGCGCAGCGGTCAGCCGGAACAGCTCGAACTGCTCCAGCAGCGCCTGGACGTCGAGGAAGACGCTGCCGTCAGCGAGGCACTGACCCTGGCGCTGGCCAACCTGCAGCTGACCGCCAGCGACCCCGCAGTGCGCCTCGCCGCGGTGCGCCTGCTCGGCGAAACCGGTGCGCCATTGGCCCGCGTGCGCCTGGAGAACCTGCTGGCCGATGAAGCGGAAACCGATGAGAGCGTGCGCAAGGCCGCCGAGACCAGCCTTGTGCAAGTCAAACGCAAACTGCTGATCGGCGAACTGCTCGGTCAGGCGTTCAGCGGTCTGTCGCTGGGTTCGATCCTGCTGCTCGCCGCCCTCGGGCTGGCGATCACCTTCGGCCTGCTCGGCGTGATCAATATGGCCCACGGCGAGATGCTCATGCTAGGCGCCTATTCCACCTACATGGTGCAGGTGCTGATGGCGCGGCTCGCACCCGACGCGCTGGCGTTCTACCCGCTGGTGGCGCTGCCGGTGGCCTTCTTCGTCACTGCCGCCATAGGCATGGCGCTGGAACGCACGGTGATCCGCCATCTCTACGGCCGTCCGCTGGAAACCCTGCTCGCTACCTGGGGCATCAGCCTGATCCTGATCCAGCTGGTGCGCGTGCTGTTCGGCGCTCAGAACGTCGAGGTGGCCAACCCGAGTTGGCTGTCCGGCGGTCTGCAGGTGCTGCCGAACCTGGTGCTGCCGTACAACCGCATGGTGATCATCGCCTTCGCGCTGTTCGTGGTACTGCTGACCTGGCTGCTGCTGAACAAGACGCGCCTGGGGCTGAACGTGCGCGCCGTGACGCAGAACCGCAACATGGCTGCCTGCTGCGGCGTGCCGACCGGGCGTATCGACATGATGGCCTTCGGGCTGGGCTCCGGTATCGCCGGGCTTGGCGGTGTGGCGCTGAGCCAGATCGGCAACGTCGGCCCGGACCTCGGCCAGAGCTACATCATCGATTCCTTCCTGGTCGTCGTGCTGGGCGGCGTCGGCCAGCTGGCCGGCAGTATCTTCGCCGCCTTCGGCCTTGGCATCGCCAACAAGATTCTCGAACCGCAGATCGGTGCGGTACTGGGCAAGATCCTCATCCTCGCGCTGATCATCCTCTTCATCCAGAAGCGTCCGCAGGGACTATTCGCTCTCAAGGGGAGGGTCATCGATTGAACCAGCCACTTACCCTCACCGCCGCACAGAAAGCCGGGCCGAAACTCACCGCCGTCGCCCTCGGTATCGCTTTGGTCGTGTTGCTGGCCATGCCGCTGCTGCACCTGCTGCCGGCCGAGCATGCCCTGCACGTTTCGGCCTACACCCTGACGCTGGTGGGCAAGATCCTCTGCTACGCCATCGTCGCCCTGGCGCTGGATCTGGTCTGGGGTTACGCGGGGCTGCTGTCCCTCGGCCACGGGCTGTTCTTCGCCCTCGGCGGTTACGCCATGGGCATGTACCTGATGCGCCAGAGCGCCGGTGACGGCCTGCCAGCGTTCATGAGCTTCCTCGCCTGGAACGAGCTGCCCTGGTACTGGTACGGCACGTCGAGCTTTCTCTGGGCGATGTGCCTGGTGGTGCTGGTTCCGGGCGTACTGGCCTTCGTGTTCGGGTTTTTCGCCTTCCGCTCGCGGATCAAGGGCGTGTACTTCTCGATCATGACCCAGGCGCTGACCTTCGCCGGCATGCTGTTGTTCTTTCGCAACGAGACCGGCTTTGGCGGCAACAACGGCTTCACCGATTTCAAGACCATTCTCGGCTTCTCGATCTCGGCCCCGGCGACCCGCGCCACGCTGTTCTTCGCCACTGTTCTCCTGCTTGTTGGCAGCCTCTATCTCGGCTGGCGGCTGGCGCGCAGCAAGTTCGGTCGGGTGCTGACGGCGTTGCGTGATGCGGAGAACCGGCTGATGTTCTGCGGCTACGATCCGCGCGGCTACAAGCTGTTCATCTGGACGCTGTCGGCAGTGCTCTGCGGCCTCGCCGGTGCGCTCTATGTGCCGCAGGTCGGCATCATCAACCCGAGCGAGATGGCGCCGACGCAATCCATCGAAGCCGCCGTCTGGGTGGCCCTCGGTGGACGTGGCACGCTGATCGGCCCGCTGCTTGGCGCCGGCATCGTCAACGGCATGAAGAGCTGGTTCACCGTGGCCCTCCCCGAATACTGGCTGTTCGCCCTCGGCGCGCTGTTCATCGTCGTCACCCTGTACCTGCCCAAGGGCGTCATCGGCCTCATCAAGCGGAGGGGCGAAGAATGAAAACCGTACCCTGCAGCGCCGTCATCGACGGCTTCGACCCCACCGGCGGCGGCCTGACCCGCGATGCCATCGGCCTCGGCCGAGTTGCCGAGAAGGGCCTGGATGTGCGCCATGGCACCATCCTCAGCCTGGAAGACATCAACGTCAGCTTCGACGGCTTCAAGGCGCTGACGGACCTCAGCCTGTACATCGGCGTTGGCGAGCTGCGCTGCATCATCGGCCCCAACGGCGCCGGCAAGACCACCATGATGGATGTCATCACCGGCAAGACGCGCCCGGTCAGCGGCAGCGCCTACTTCGGCGAAACTCTGGACCTGACCCGCATGAGCGAGGTGGACATCGCCCAGGCCGGCATCGGTCGCAAGTTCCAGAAGCCAACGGTGTTCGAGGCGCTTTCCGTATTCGAGAACCTCGAGCTGGCGCAGAAGACCGACAAGTCGGTGTGGGCGAGCCTCAGGGCCAGGCTTTCCGGCGAGCAGAAGGACCGCATCGACGAAGTGCTCGAGACTATCCGCCTCGACCAGTCGCGCCAGCGCCCAGCCGGGCTGCTGTCTCACGGGCAGAAGCAGTTCCTCGAGATCGGCATGCTCTTGATGCAATCGCCCCAGCTGTTGCTGCTCGACGAGCCGGTAGCGGGCATGACCGATGCCGAAACCGAATTCACCGCCGAGCTGTTCAAGTCGCTAGCACGCAAGCACTCGCTGATGGTGGTCGAGCACGACATGGGGTTCGTCGAAACCATCGCTGATCACGTCACCGTGCTGCACCAGGGCCAGGTACTGGCCGAGGGTTCGCTGCAACAGGTGCAGGCGGATGAGCGGGTGATCGAGGTGTATCTGGGGCGGTAGAGCGGCTCGCAGGGGTGAATGAGGCCGGTTTGATCCATCAATGCCATTCCACGGTGGATGGATAAAGCGTCATCCACCCTACGCCCGCCGAATGCCCATGCCCGAATCAACGCAAAACCTAATCGTAGGGTGGATAACGCCAGAGGCTTATCCACCAAGTGAAGGAGTCGCACATGCTGCAAGTCCAGCAACTGCATCAGTATTACGGCGGCAGCCACATCCTGCGCGGCCTCTCGTTCGAGGCGAAGGTTGGCGAAGTCACCTGCCTGCTCGGGCGCAACGGCGTCGGCAAGACCACCCTGCTCAAGTGCCTGATGGGCCTGATTCCGGCCAAGGAAGGCGCGGTGAGCTGGGAAGGCAAGCCGATCACCGGCTTCAAACCGCACCAACGCGTGCATGCCGGCATCGCCTACGTGCCGCAGGGGCGGGAGATCTTCGGCCGCCTGACCGTCGAGGAAAACCTGCTGATGGGCTTATCCCGCTTCAGCACCAAGGAAGCCAAGGAAGTACCCGAGTTCATCTACGAGCTGTTCCCGGTTTTGAAGGAAATGAAGCACCGCCGCGGCGGCGACCTGTCGGGTGGTCAGCAGCAACAATTGGCCATCGGCCGCGCGCTCGCCAGCAAGCCACGACTGCTGATCCTCGACGAGCCCACCGAAGGCATCCAGCCCTCGGTGATCAAGGAGATCGGCGTGGTCATCAAGAAACTCGCCGCCCGCGGTGACATGGCGATCCTGCTGGTGGAGCAGTTCTACGACTTCGCGGCAGAACTGGCCGACCAGTACCTGGTAATGAGCCGCGGCGAGATCGTCCAGCACGGCCGCGGCGAGACCATGGAAGCCGAAGGTGTGCGTGGCTTAGTAGCGATTTAACACGGCCGTTATGAGCGCAGCCTCGCTGCTGCGATGAAAAGCCCCGCACAAGGCGGGGCTGTTGGCGCTTGGAGCGCTGTACGCAAGGGGCGCGTATGCCGCGGGCCGTGTCTATCAGCGACTCATCCCAGCCAATCGTTGAGAAATTGCCTGCATGCCCTGGCCCAGCTCGCGCAGGCTGGCGGCATCGCGCGCGCCCTCCTCGCTGGCTGTGTGAATGCGCACCGCCAGCTCGTTGATCTCCTGCGTCACATGGCTCTGCTGCTGCGCGGCAACCGCGATCTGCTGAGCACGCTGCACGATGTCATCGAAGCTGGAGACGGTATGGCCAAGCGTCACGGCCACGCCATCGGCCTGCTGAACGGCTTCATGGGTACGTTGCGCACCTGCCTGCATGGTCGAAACAGCCTGCGCGGAAGCTTGGCGCAACTGAGTGATCATCTGTTGGATTTCATTGGCAGAGCTCTGGGTGCGGCCCGCGAGGGTCCGCACTTCGTCGGCGACCACGGCGAAACCGCGGCCCTGCTCGCCCGCCCGTGCCGCTTCGATGGCCGCATTGAGCGCCAGCAGGTTGGTCTGTTCCGAGATGGATTTGATGACGTCCAGCACGCTGCCGACGCGCTCGATGTCCTCGCCCAGTCGAGTGATCGCCGAGGCGGCGTGAGTGATGTCGCCTGCCAGGCTGCCGATCACTTCGCTGTTTCGCTGTACCTGCCCCTGCCCCTGCTCAGCCGTGGACAGCGAATGACGGGCCGTATCCGAGCAATCGGTAGTGTTGTGCGCAACCTCCGCCGCGCTGGCGGACATTTCAGTGATAGCAGTCGCCAACAAGGTGTTGTCCTGCCGCTGGGCTTCGGCGCGATCAGCGAGGCCGATCGACAGCCGCGCCAGATCATCGGCCTGCCGTTCGAGGCTCGCCGACTCGTCGCCAATGCGCCGCAGCATTTCGCGCAGCGAGCCCGCGTAGCGGTTGACCGCGTCCCGGAGCGCACCGAGCTCATCAGCGCGACGTACCTCGAGTTGCGCATCATCGCGTCCACCGCCCTGCCCGAGCCGCTCGATCTGGCCGGTAGTTTCGTCAAGCTGCGCCAGCAGACGCCTGCCTGCCAACCAGGCGACGCCCAGCAGCACGGCCAGCAATGGAAGCAGGAGCAGCAGCATCTGCGTGGTCAGCTCGTCAGCGAGTCCGGTAACGTTCGCCTCAGGGGTGACCAGGCCAACGCGCCAACCCGTGCCCTCCATGGTTTCCAGCGTCACGTAGGCCGGGCCGTTCACCAGACCGTCGTGTTCGAGATACAGGGTGATATCCCCAGCACCGCGGGTGGCAATGGCGTCGGCAATGGGCCTAAGCCAGGGCTGCTCACGCACGCGATCGCCGATTGTCGGCAGGCCGCCGCTGGCCTTTACACCAGGAAAGAACAGCAGATTGCCGGCCTGATCGAGTGCGAAGGCATAGCCTCCAGTCACGCCACCGTTTGCTTCGAGGAAGCTGGCCAGGCCATCCAGCTTGAGATCGAGGGTGGCGACACCGGCAAAAGAGCCCCCGCGCTTGTAAGGAACGCTGCAGGTGGTCATTGCCACGCCGCTGACCGTGTCCAGGTAACCATCGGACCATACACAGCGTCCGGGCTTTGCCGAGCGAGCATCGCTGTACCAGGACTCGGCGTGATAGGCCGGTGTCTGCAGCATGTTGTAGTCGTTCGAATAATCGAGCCCGCCGCGTTCGTTACGGGCCCAGAAGAAACTGCGCCGCTCGACACCGGGAGCAAACGCGTTGGGCTCCGGCCACAAACCGCCACCCGCAATCGCCTCATCGCCTTTGCCGTCGATGAGGTTCGGCAGCACCGACATCGCCAGCGACTCTTCATTGGGCATCGTTTCGGCCAGGTGCGCCATGGCCGCGGTCGTTCCTTCGATACGGCTGAGTTGCACAGTCAGCTGTCGGGCCAAAGCAGTGACCGACTGCTCGGCTGCGGCCGTTCCCGTGGCGACGAGCCGGGGTTTGCCGCCCAAGGTCATGACCGCAAAAATGGCCAGTGCCGTGAACAGCAGAAGAAGGAGAACACCAAGCGTCATTCGCGAGGCGATCCGGGTGGGAATAAAGGACATGCAACAACTCCGCGAGGAACCTACGTTATGCAGGGTTACGGCCGGTCGCCCACAGCATTGAGCGCCAGAAGAAATGGAGCGACGGGCGGTCGGACATCGAATCGATGCAACGCACCATAACCGTGCAATACATCCACCCCCGCCTTGCGCCGCGCCAACCTGGTGCAATTCACTATTCAGGCAGCACAGGTCAGCTTTCTGATCACATCGCCAATCCCCAAAGGCCCGACGGCTCTTCTGCACCGCAATGGCGCAGAAGGCACGACTATTGCTGAAGTTCAGCCAACATAACCACCGCGTGCCGATCATGACTGCAGCGAATTCGTCGTTCTCCCCAAGCTGGGAAGCGAAGCTTAGCCTCCGCTACGCCGCGTTCGGGCAAGCGACGCGTCCCGTGCTGCGTCGCCACAGCGGTCCGCTGCGCGTGCAGAAACATCTTTATCCAGAAGGACCGCAAGTCTGTCAGCACATCATCGTGCACCCACCGGGCGGTATCGCCGGTGGCGACCGGCTGACGATCGACGCCCACGTGGCGGCCGACGCCTGGGCGCAATTGACCAGTCCTGGCGCGGCCAAGTGGTATCGCGCCGTCGGCCCGGCGTTTCAGGACCTGCGCTTGCGCGTCGAGGCCGGCGCCACGCTGGAATGGCTCCCGCAGGAGACCATCGTCTACTCCGCGGCGCAGGCAGAGCTGAGCACAGTCATCGAGCTGGAAGGCGACGCCCGGCTGTTCTACTGGGACATGGTCGCGCTCGGCCGGCCGGCGGCGAGCGAGCGCTTCGACGCCGGGCATTTCCAGGCGCGCCTGGATATCAGCCGCGATGGCCAGCTCATCTGGCACGAACGCCAGCGCATCGCCGGAGGCGACGGCCTGCTGGATTCGCCGATCGGCCTAGACGGACGCTCGGTGTTCGCCACGCTGATCGTCAGCGGCGAAATCGATGCCCAACTCATGGAGCGTTGCCGCGATCTACCCAGCCGAGTACGTGGCGACGTGACCCAGCTACCCGGTCTGGTGGTGGCGCGCTGCCTGGCCGACGAAGCGCTGCATGCTCGCGCCTGGCTGATTGATCTGTGGCGGCTGTTGCGTCCCGAACTGCTGGGCCGCGAGGCCGTTCCACCACGAATCTGGAGTACCTGAACAATCGGCGGACAAGACTGCGCCGTTGCCTACCCTACCCTGGCGCGCCTGCGTGCACGCTGCCCTGAATAACGCCTCGTGGTTTGCCGCCACGAGCCGGTGGATGTGAAAAGCCACATCCACCCTACGACTGGAGCTGTTATGGATTTGTCGCCAAGAGAAAAGGACAAGCTACTGATCTTCACCGCCGGCCTGGTGGCCGAGCGCCGCCTCGCGCGCGGGGTGAAGCTCAACTATCCGGAAGCCATGGCCTATATCTCCGCCGCACTGCTCGAAGGCGCGCGCGATGGCCGGACGGTCGCCGATCTGATGCACTTCGGCACCACCCTGCTCAACCGCGAACAGGTGATGGAAGGCGTGCCGGAGATGATTCCGGAGATCCAGGTCGAGGCTACCTTCCCGGACGGCACCAAGCTTGTCACCGTTCATCAACCAATTGCCTGAGAGACTGGTCAATGTTCTGCGCCCTGCGCGCACTCAGACCACTTCCTAAGGATTGCAACGTGCTGATACGCGACGCTCGCCCAACCGATCTCGAAGGCATCCTCTTCATCTACAACGATGCCGTGCAGAACAGCACGGCAATCTGGAACGACACGCCGGTGGATCTGGCCAACCGCCAGGCCTGGCTTGATGAGCGCCAGCAACAGGGCAACCCGGTGTTGGCGGCGATCGACGAGCAGGGACGGGTAGCGGGCTATGCCTCGTTCGGCCCCTGGCGGCCCCATGACGGCTTTCGCCATACCGTGGAGAACTCGGTCTACGTCAGCCCAGACCACCGCGGCAGCGGCATCGGGCGGAGCCTGATGAAAGCGCTGATCGAGCGCGCCCGGCAGCTGGAAAAGCACGTGATGGTCGCCTTCATCGAAAGCGAGAACCGCGCCTCGGTGCACATGCACCAGCAGCTCGGCTTCATCCACGTCGGCCAGATGCGCCAGGTCGGCTGCAAGTTCGGCCGCTGGCTGGACCTGACCATGATGCAACTGACCCTCAACAGGACGTCCCTACCATGATTCCCGGCGAATACCAGATCCAGGACGGCGACATCGAGCTCAACACCGGCCGCCGCACGATGACCCTCTCCGTGGCCAACAGCGGCGACCGACCGATCCAGGTCGGCTCGCACTACCACTTCTTCGAAACCAACGACGCGCTAGCTTTCGACCGCGCCGCCACGCGCGGCATGCGCCTGAACATCCCGGCAGGTACCGCGGTGCGCTTCGAACCGGGACAGACCCGCGAGGTGGAGCTGGTCGACCTGGCCGGCGAGAGAAAAGTTTACGGATTTGCCGGACGGGTGATGGGCGCACTCTAGAAGCCCCTCACCCCAGCCCTCTCCCAGGGGGAGAGGGAGAAAAAGCAACCGCCGCGACGGGATGGACCAACGCCAATCTGCCCCCTCTCCTTCCAGGAGAAGGTTGGGGTGAGGGCAATGCAGGAACAGAGACTACAGCGCAGCTCAATCTCCCTCGGAGGAGAGAGCAGAAAAGCAGCCCGCGCGACGGGATGGACCAGCGCCGATCAGCCCCCCTCCCTCCGGGAGAGGGTTGGGGTTGGGGTGAGGGCAAGGAACACAGACTACACCGCTGCTCCATCTCCCTCGGAGGAGAGAGCAGAAAAGCAGCCCGCGTGACGGGTGGACCAACGCCGATCAGCCCCCTCTCCCTCCGGGAGAGGGTTGGGGTGAGGGCAGAGCCAATACGGACGATCAGGAAGCGCCAATGAAGATTTCCCGCCAAGCCTACGCCGACATGTTCGGCCCCACCGTCGGCGACAAGGTGCGCCTGGCCGATACCGAGCTGTGGATCGAGGTCGAAAAGGACTTCACCACCTATGGCGAGGAAGTGAAATTCGGCGGCGGCAAGGTCATCCGCGACGGCATGGGCCAGGGCCAGCTGTGCGCCGCCGACGTGGTCGACACGCTGATCACCAACGCGCTGATCCTCGATCACTGGGGCATCGTCAAGGCCGACGTGGGGCTCAAGGACGGACGCATCGCCGCCATCGGCAAGGCTGGCAACCCGGACATCCAGCCCGACGTGACCATCGCCATCGGCGCCGCGACGGAAGTCATCGCCGGCGAAGGGATGATCCTCACCGCCGGCGGCATCGACTCGCACATCCACTTCATCTGCCCGCAGCAGATCGAAGAAGCGTTGATGAGCGGCGTCACCACCATGATCGGCGGCGGCACCGGGCCGGCCACCGGCACCAACGCCACCACGGTGACCCCCGGCCCCTGGCACATGGCGATGATGCTCAAGGCCGCCGACGCCTTCCCGATGAACATCGGTTTCACCGGCAAGGGCAACGCCTCGCTGCCAGAGCCGTTGATCGAACAGGTGAAAGCCGGTGCCATCGGCCTCAAGCTGCACGAAGACTGGGGCACCACGCCCGCCGCCATCGACAACTGCCTGAACGTGGCCGACCAGTACGACGTGCAGGTGGCGATCCACACCGACACCCTGAACGAGTCCGGCTTCGTCGAGACGACCCTTGGCGCATTCAAGGGCCGCACCATCCACACCTACCACACCGAGGGTGCCGGCGGCGGTCATGCGCCGGACATCATCAAGGCCTGCGGTTTGCCCAACGTGCTGCCCAGCTCGACCAACCCGACGCGGCCATTCACCCGCAACACCATCGATGAGCATCTGGACATGCTCATGGTCTGCCACCACCTCGACCCAAGCATCGCCGAGGACGTGGCCTTCGCCGAGAGCCGGATTCGTCGCGAGACTATCGCTGCCGAAGACATCCTGCATGATCTCGGCGCGTTCTCGATGATCAGCTCCGACAGCCAGGCCATGGGCCGCGTCGGCGAGGTGATCACCCGCACCTGGCAGACTGCTGACAAGATGAAGAAGCAGCGCGGCGCCCTGCCCGGCGACGGCGCGAGCAACGACAACTTCCGCGCCAAGCGCTACATCGCCAAGTACACCATCAACCCGGCGATCACCCACGGCGTCAGCCACGAGGTGGGCTCCATCGAAGTCGGCAAGTGGGCCGACCTGGTGCTCTGGCGGCCAGCGTTCTTCGGCGTGAAGCCAACGCTGATTCTCAAGGGCGGCGCTATTGCCGCGAGCCTGATGGGCGATGCCAACGCCTCGATCCCGACGCCGCAACCGGTGCACTACCGCCCGATGTTCGCCAGCTACGGCGGCTCGCTGCACGCCTCGAGCTTCACCTTCATCAGCCAGGCCGCTTTCGATGCCGGCGTTCCCGAGCAGCTGGGGCTGAAGAAGAAGATCGGCGTGGTGAAGGGCTGCCGCTCGGTGCAGAAGAAGGACCTGATCCACAACGATTACACACCGGACATCCAGGTCGATCCGCAGAACTATCAGGTCCGCGCAGATGGCCAACTTCTCTGGTGCGAGCCGGCCGACGTACTGCCGATGGCGCAGCGCTATTTCCTGTTCTGACCTACGGGCTCACCGAGGCAGTCGTATCAAGGATACGGCGAGCCCGCATCAAATCGGGCATTGCAGCGAAGAGCCAAGAATCGTGCGGGTTCATACGACTCCGTCAAGGACGGCGTCTGCGCTGCACTTCGTCGGTTTGCGAATGAATCAACCGTTCGACGGATTGGGAAAGCAGGGGATCCAATTACCTTCTGCGTACCCCAGACGCGACACCCTACCCACGGATGCATGGATGCGAAGCGAGCACTAGCGACCAAGGGCAAGGTAGGCATTGCTGGGTCCGCTTTCGGGGAAGGTGTGCGTTGTCGGGTAACCGCGCTAGCCGTCACACGGCTGTGCGACTGACTGAATCCTACGGAGAAACAATCGATGTTCAAAATCAACGCGCTTTTCGCTGCTGTACTCGCCGTATCCGCTACCCAGGCTTTTGCGGCCAGCAGTGAAGCGGTTATCGAACAAAACGGTTTTGACCAGGTTGCCGATATCTATCAGGAAGGTGTCGGCCAGGCTTCGTACATCTATCAGACCGGTGCGTCGCAGCAGAATATCGCCACGACCACTCAAACGGGCCAGGACAACTTTTCCGAAGTGACCCAGCAAGGTGCTCTGCACCAGGCAGATGTCATTCAAACCGGCGTAGAGGGCGAGTCCTACGTTAGCCAGTACGGCGCTGACAACAGCACGCTCATCGAGCAGGCAGGCTTGGCGAACAGCGCTGACGTCATTCAAGACGGACTGAGCAACGATGTCGTGCTGTTGCAAGACGGCGCGTTCAACAGCGCCGCCGTTGATCAGTTCGGCGAAGGCAACGAGGCGATGATCGTGCAGAGCGGCCAGGAAGGCAGCATTGATGTGAGCCAAGCCGGCAACATGAACGTAGCTGACATCGATCAGGCGGGCCTGGGCAACTCCGTTGACCTGATGCAGCAAGGCGACGGAAACCTCGCGCTGGTCGAACAGTTCGGCGAATCGAGCCAGGCCGTTATCTTGCAAAGTGGCATGGACAATTTCGCCAACGTGACTCAGGCAGGTTTCGCTGATTTCGCCAGCGTCAGCCAGACCGGCAGCAACAACATGGCCATCGTGACGCAGCAGTAATCAGCAGCGCACTTGGTTCAGCTACCGTTGAAGACGCCCAGACCCCGTGCGGGGTCTGGGTTTCCATGGATGACTTAACGAGTCGCTTCACCGCCGCTGCTGTCCCAGAGCACACTCAGCCGCCTCGATGCACGCGGCCCCTCAGCTGCCTGTATCCCTCCGTCATATGACTCCAGCTCGACGCGCAGTGCCGCGGTGCCCATATCTCGTTTCGCCGGTCACGCCATCTCAACCACACCGACCGAAACACGCACTCGCCTGGTGCAAGGTTAGATTCGAAGCCCACCATTGATGCATTGATACATGGCGCCCACGCCAATGGCAGCTCATTTCACCCACCCATAATGTATACAAATTCCAAGGCGAAATTCGCCCGGAGGCCTAGAATTGTGGAATCGCAGGAGCGCCACACCGTGCCCGCGCCTCGATATTTCGCGAGCTCTGCCGTACGCGGAACAAGAACTGCATACAAAAATCCACAGTCTTGCTCAGAGCGCCTCCCAATGAAACACGATGACTTTCAGATCAAGCAGATCGACCCCAGTCTGTACAACGCCGACCTCGCCCCCCTCGCCCCTGCAGACCGCAAATGGGGCTGGTTCGAGATATTCAATGTGTGGTCCAACGACATTCAGAGTCTGTTCGGCTACACCCTGGCCGCCACGCTGTTCATCAGCTATGGCCTCAACGGCTGGGCGGTGCTGGCTGGCATCGTCGTCGCCGGCTTTATCGTGATGGGCCTGGTGCATCTCACCGGAAAGCCCAGCGTCAAATACGGTATCCCGTTTCCTGTGATGGCCCGTGCGAGCATGGGCGTGCGCGGCGCGAATTTCCCAGCCGTAGTGCGCGGCATCGTCGCGATCTTCTGGTACGGCGTGCAGACCTACTTCGCCTCGACAGCGGTAGCGTTGCTGATTCGTGCACTCATGGGCAGCGATCCACAAGCGGCGACCCTACTTGGCCTGACCGCCATCGACTGGGTCGCGTATGTGATCGTCTGCGTGTTCCAGGTGGCGCTATTCGTCCGCGGTGTCGACTGGGTGACACGCTTTCTCAACTGGGCCGGCCCGCTGGTGTATGTGGTGATGATCGTGCTGATGGTCGCGATCTGGTATCAGGCGGGGCCAAACCTGCTCGGCGCCCTGGGCAGCATCTTCAGCGGCAGCGGTGAGCATGCCGGCGGGCCAATTGCCGCGTTCGCGGCGGTAGTCGGCACCATGGTCGCCTACTTCGCAGCGGTGGTGATCAACTACGGTGACTTCGCCCGCTTCGTGAAGAACGAGCGGCAGATGCGTATCGGCAACTTCCTCGGTTTGCCGGTAAGCCTGGCTATCTTCTCGCTGATTGCGCTGGTGATCACTGCCGGAACCGTCGTGGTATTCGGCGAAACGCTGACCAACCCCACCGACATCGTTGCGCGCATCGACAACGTCACCCTGACGGTAGTCGCCGCCATCACCTTCTTTGCCGCCACGGTCGGCATCAACCTGGTCGCCAACTTCATCCCGCCAGCCTATGACATAGCCAACCTGGCACCGGCCCGAATCAGCGCCCGTACCGGTGGTTTCATCACCGCCGGGATCGCCTTTTTCATCGGCGCGCTTTGGGTGGCCTTCATCAGCGAGGTCGGTATTGCCGCCTTCGTCGATACGCTTGGCGCGGTGCTCGCACCGCTGTATGGCATCATCGTCGCGGACTACTACTTGGTTCGCCGCCAGCATCTGGACGTGCAACAGCTGTTCTCCGCTGAACGCGCGGGTATCTACCACTTCAATGCCGGCTGGAACCGCAAGGCGATGATCGCATTCGGCATCAGCGCGGTGTTCTCCGTAGCCTCGGTGTGGATGCCAGGGCTGGAAAACCTGTCCGGTTTCGCCTGGCTGCTCGGCGCACTGTTCGGCGGCGTGTTGCACTACGGGTTGATGCGCAAACATTCGCTGCTCGCCAGCGCAGCACAACCCGCACCGCTCGGCTGAGCGCGCCCGGTTGGGCAGGTCGGGCATGTTAAAGTGCCCGGCCTTTTTCATCGTTCAGAGCTCTGCCGATGGCGCAATCCATCCTCGACGACTTGCTCACCGTCCAGCGCATCAGCGCCGTACCGGCCATTCTGCAGGTCGTCAGTGAGACGACCGGCTTGCGCTTCGCAGCCGTCGCCCGTGTCACCGGAACCTCCTGGACCGCCTGCGCGGTGCTCGACCGCATCGAGTTCGGTCTGAAGGTTGGCGGTGAGCTCGATGTCACCACGACCCTGTGTAGCGAAATCCATGCCTCGCACCATCCGATCATCATCAGCGACGTCAGTGCCGATCCCGACTACTGCAATCATCACACGCCGCAGATGTACGGCTTCGAAAGCTATATCTCGGTGCCGGTGCTGCGCGCCGATGGCAGTATGTTCGGCACGCTCTGCGCACTGGATCCGCTCCCGAAAAAGCTCTCTGATCCAGCCACACTTGCGATGTTCGAGTCCTTTGCGCGCCTGCTGACGTTGCAGATCGACGCCGAGGAACAGCAGCAAGCCACTCGTACCGCACTCGCCAATGAACGCACCACCGGGCACCAGCGCGAGCAGTTCATTGCGCTGCTCGGCCATGACTTGCGTACCCCTCTCGCCTCCATCCAGGCGGCCAGCGATTTGCTGGTCAGGCGCTCGAACGAGCGCGGCACGCAGCAGCTCGCCGAGCATGTGCGCGCCGCCAGCCAGCGCGCCTCGCGCATGGTCGACGACATGCTGGACTTCGCCCGCGGGCAGCTCGGCAATGGCATACCGCTGAACTGGACGGCCGCAGCCGATCTTCACCTCACCCTGCAACAGGTGGTCAACGAGCTGCGCGCGGCTCATCCACGCCGGGTGCTGCTCGAGCAATTGCCAGAACTGGAGGCGTTCGAGTGCGACCCGGACCGAATTGCCCAATTGCTGGCCAATCTGGTCACCAATGCGCTTCACCACGGCGCCACCACGGGCCCGGTGATCGTGGCGGCGGAAATCGTCGATGAACATTTCCAGCTCTCGGTACACAACCGCGGCACACCTATTGCGCCGGACAAGCTCGCGCGACTGTTTCACGCCTACTGGCAAGGCGACGTGGAGATCCCACGCAACGGCCTGGGACTCGGACTGTTCATCGTCGATCAGGTCGCGCAGGCCCATGGCGGCAACATGCACGTGACCTCCAGCGCCGAAGCGGGTACCACCTTCACCTTCTCGATGCCTGTCCAGCGCGCCTGATCAACGCAGCTGGCTGTCCTTGCTGCCGCGACGGTTGTAGCCACTGAACTTGGCCTCCTCCTTGTCCTGCTCAGCCTGGCATTTGACGCACAGCCGAACGCCGGGAACGGCCTGCCGCCGAGCCTCCGGGATCTTTTCTCCGCACTCTTCACAGTGGCTCAGGCTCTCACCACGCCCGAGCCGGCTGCGTGCGCGCTGCACCGCGTCTTCGATGGTGCTGTCGATCTGCTCCTGTACCGCACCCTCGTTTGCCCAACCGGTGGCCATCGCACCCTCCTCTGCCCGTCCGGACGCGTTCGTGGGATGTACGCATTCGAACCACATTTGCACCGGACGTTTCAATTTAAGCGTCGACCGCGACGGATTATCGCCTCGCCGGCGCACCGGCACCGCCTGTCGATTCACTGGCGCCAAATCGACGAGTGGGGCCCGCCTATCGACTGCGTTGTCTATCCTCGGCCCCGAATAACCAGGAGGGCAAAGCCGCCGCGCTGGAGCGCTCTGGCTCGTCCTTCTCTTATCGTGGTCGTCACTGGTCGGCCTACCAGACACATCACCAGCGAAGCGGTGTATGGACTATAGATATCTCATAGCGCTGATCATCCTGCTTGGCGGCTGTGCCAGCCAGCCAGAGGTGGTCGAGCGCGAGGTTGGGCAATTCGATCTTAAACTTGGCACAGCACCAACGCGCAGCATGGCCCAGGGCCTGGTGCAGCCCACCACGGCCAGCACGTTTCGTGGCGGCCTGGATCTGACCCATGACAGCGGCGTGTATGTCGGTCAGTGGTCGCCCAGCGTCGGCCTGTTCGACGGCAGCCAGCTGGAACTCAACAGCTACGTCGGCTATGCCCAACCGCGGCTCGACGACTCGGTGGGCTATGAGCTGGGTGTGATCCGCTACAGCTTCCCCGAAGTCGAAACGAGAAACCGCGAGGAGTACTACGCCGGCATCAACCTCGGCGGTAGCCGTCTGGGCGGCGCGATGAGCAGTTCGCTGGGACGAACGGACAGCACGCTGTTTCTCGAGCTTGGAGCGCTGCGGCCGTTCGATGTCGGAGTACGGATGAAGTACGCCAGCCACTCGATGGACAGCCCCATGTACCACCCCGGCGGCAGCGTGCGGGTATTCAACGACTGGTCGCTGAACCTTTCCCGCTCGCTGCTGGGCATGCAAATGGACCTGTCCTACAGCGACTCGAGCCTGCGCGGCGCACAGTGTGGCGTCTATTCAGGCCAGAACGCCTATTGCGAGGGCTTCATGATGTTCAAGGCCGAACGCTCGTTCTTCTGAGCCCGGTAGTCGCCGGTCCAGCGACGCAGAGGCGGCGGCGCGCTGGTGCTGAAGCCCGCGCGGCGATTGCTGACCCGCTGCGCAACAACCTGTCGGGCGCATACCAGCGCCCAAGGGCTTACTCCTTGACCTGCATATACTCCTCAGCCCAGACGACGTACTCATCGGCGGTGGAGTATTTGACCGACAGCTGCGAGGCATTCAGGTCCAGCGCGTCGACCTGGCGCTGCTCGCGCAGGCAGTCGTAGGTCGCCTTGATCGCCGCGAAGTAGGCGGCGTGGCCGTTGACCACGATGCGTACGCCGAGGGCCGCCAATCGCGCGTTGTCGCGCAGGTTGGGGTTACCGTAGGTGACCAGCATCAGCGGTTTGCTGAGCTGGCTGGCGATGCTCTCAAGATGATCGAAGTCCTCGATGCCGACCAAGCAGATCGCATCGGCACCGGCCTTCTCGTAAGCCTGGGCGCGGGCGATCACCTCCTCGAAGCCGATCACCCCGGCATTGGTACGGCCGATGATGGCCATTTCCGGATCGACCCGCGCCTCCAGCGCCGCGCGGATCTTGCCGACCGCCTCGAACATGCCGATGAGGTCGGTGGAGCGACGGCCAAATTTCGGCGGCAGCAGAGTGTCCTCGATGGTCAGCGCGGAAATCCCGGCGCGTTCCAGTTCGGAAACGGTGCGCATTACGTTCAGCGCATTGCCGTAGCCATGGTCGGCATCGGCCAGCACCGGCAGCTGAGCGACGCGGCAGATACGCGTGGCCTGCTCGACGAACTCGCTCAGAGTAATGAGGTTGAAGTCCGGCGCGGCGAGGACCTGCAGCGAGGCCACCGAGCCGCCGAGGATGCCCACTTCGAAACCAAGGTCGGCGGCGATGCGCGCGGACATCGGGTCGAACACCGAGGCGGTGTGGAAGCAGCGGTCGGCGTTCAGCAGCTCGCGAAAGTTGCGGCGCAGGTCGTTGTGAGAGAGTCGCGGCATATAGGCTCCGTTTGTTGTATGCGGGCACGCAAGGGTCGATTCGCCCTGTCTTTTCATTTCAGTGTTGTTGAGAAGCTGCCTGGTCGGCCGAATGGCACATTTTCGCCGTTTATCCTTCGACCGGCCCCTGGCGGCGCTGCACATAAGCCATGCACAGGCCGCTGGCGATGATCACCGCCATGCCAATCAGCGCCCCGGTATCCGGCGCGTGATCGAAGGCGACATAGCCGACTACTCCGGCGAATACGATCTGGCCGTAGGTGAACGGCGCCAGCGTCGCCGCGCTGGCGAAGCGGAAGGCATTGGTCAGCAGGAGGTGGCCGAGCATTGCCATGCCGCCGAGCGCGCCCATCAGCAGCGCGTCGTGCAGCGTCGGCGTTCGCCAGTTGAAGACCACCAGCACGCTCAGGGTCGCGCAACCGACCAGGCTGGTCAGGTAGTTGCTGGTCACCGGGTGGTCGGTACCGGCCAGACGCCGTGTCACCAGCTGATACACGGTGAACGACAGTGCCGCGCCAAAGGGTAGCAGCACCGCCGGAGTAAACAGCGCCGAACCGGGGCGCACGATGATCACCACCCCGAGCAGTCCGAAGCCCACCGCCAGCCACTGGCTGCGGCTGACCCGCTCGCCCAGCAGCGCCGAGGCGATGGTCACCAGCACCGGTGTCAGAAAGATCACCGCGGTGGCTTCGGCCAGCGGGATGAAATGCAGGCCATTGATAAACAGCAGACTTACGCTGACCAGGCTCAGCCCACGCAGCAGCTGTGGCCACGGGCGCAGGGTGCGAAACACGCGCTGGCCCATGCGCGGCACGAACAGCGCCGTCATCAGCACCGTCTGCGCGACGTAGCGGGCCCAGATGACCAGAAACACCGGGTAGATTTCCGAGAGGTGTTTGGCCAGCCCGTCATGGCTGGCCAGCAGCAGACCCGACAGCAATATCAGCAGAACGCCGTAGAGCGGGTGATGGTGATCGTTCAACGCAGGCCTCAACCACTTGTTAGCAGGCTAACCATTATGCCTGTCATCTTGTCGCACCGCTGTACCAATCAGCTGAAACCATTCACCCGAGCTCGCACGGGGTCGCCACGGCCATGTCCGCCCCACTGCGTGAGCTGACTGAGCGCGGAAACGCCGCCCTGCGCCAAGCGGAACACCGGCATTTGGCGTATGATCGCCGGCTTTTTGCCGAGCCGCGCGGCGTTTCGCGGCGTTCGAGTGAAGTCGTGATGTACCAGTTGAGAGCGATGCAGGAACGCGATATCCCTGCCGTCCTGGCGATCCAGGAAGAGTCCTATGCCGCCGAGATACTGGAAGACGAGACGGTGATCCGCTCGCGCCTGGCGGCGTTTCCGCAGCTGGCCTGGGTCGCCGAGGACGCGTTGGGCGTCTGCGGTTACCTGTTCGCCTACCATTCACGTCTGGGCAAGGTCACCCCGCTGGACGGCGAGTTCTGCAGCGACGGCGAAGCAGATTGCCTCTATCTGCATGACTTGGCCGTGGCCGGGCGAGCCGCCGGGCGGGGCATCGGCCCGGCACTGGTGCGGCACAACCTGCAGCAGGCAGGTACCGCGCAGCTGCGCTATTCGGCGCTGGTGTCCGTGCAGGATTCCACCGGCTTCTGGTCGCGCCTGGGCTACGAAGCCCACGACGAACTCGACCCACCCCAGGCCGGCAACCTGGCCAGCTACCAGATCCCTGCGGTGTATATGGTGCGCGACCTGCACCAGTAAGGCGCACGCACCTTACCCGCCACCCGCATGCGCACCGTAACGGTGCATTCAAAGCCCCATTATCAGGCACGCAGGCCCGATAGCCGCCGCGATCGCTATAAATGGGGCCGGTTGGCAAGCCACTTGCTCTTGTTCTGGAAACGATCCGACCGGAACTCTGCACATGCTGGTAATTCGCCAACGTATCGAAGCCCGCCCCGAGTGGCAGGCCGAACTCGAACTGACCTACGACGCGCGCAGCAAAAGCCGCCTGCGCTGCTTCAGTACCAGCGGCGAAGAAGTCGGTCTATTTCTAGAGCGCGGCCAGCCGCCGCTGCACGATGGCGAATGCCTGCTCGCCGGTGATGGCCGTGTAGTGCGCGTACGCGCACGCCCCGAGCAGCTGCTGCACGTCACCTGCGCCAGCGCCTTCGAGCTGACCCGTGCGGCCTATCACCTGGGCAACCGCCATGTCGCCTTGCAGGTCGGCGACGGCTGGCTGCGCCTGCTCGACGATTACGTGCTCAAGGACATGCTGCTGCAGCTAGGTGCCACGGTGCAGGCTGTCGAAGCGCCGTTCCAGCCGGAGCATGGCGCCTACGGCGGAGGTCATCACCATTCCCACGCGGGTGAGGCAGAGTTCAGTTACGCGCCGCGTATGCATCAGTTCGGCGTGCGTACGTGAACGCAGACCCCACCTCAACCGCCAGCAGCCTTTTGCATCCCGCCTGGGCGCTGCTACGGCTCGCCAGCCCGCAGTTGCCCATCGGCGGCTACAGCTACTCCCAGGGGCTGGAAATGGCGGTGGAGAACGGTCGGGTAGCAGACCCGGCCAGCGCCCGCTGCTGGCTGGAGGATCAGCTGCTGCTCAACCTGGCGCGCTTCGAAGCACCGCTGCTGCTCGCACACTGCCAAGCGGCGGCCCAGGACGACTGGCCACGCCTGTTACAGCTCGCCGCCGAGCACCGCGCCAGCCGCGAAACCCGCGAGCTGCAGATTGAAAGCCGGCAGATGGGCTATTCCCTGACGCAGCTGCTCGACGGTCTGCCGGAACTCGATCAACAGGCACGCGACTGCTTTGCCTCTGCCGGAGAACCGGGCCTGGCCATGGCTTGGGCGCTCGCGGCCCGCGCCTGGCAGATCACGCCCGCCGATGCCCTTGCCGCCTGGCTCTGGGGCTGGCTGGAAAACCAGCTGGCGGTGCTGATGAAGACCCTGCCGCTGGGGCAGCAGGCGGCGCAGCGATTGACCTCGCAGTTGTTGCCGGTCCTGAGCCAGGCGCAGCGGGAGGCCAGCGAACTGCCGGAGCGGGAATGGGGTAGTGCGCCGTTTGGGCTGGTGCTGACCAGCATGGCGCATGAGCGGCAGTACAGTCGGTTGTTTAGGTCATGAGGGGAGTTGGTCCCTGGATGCTGGCAGCAGCTGTTGCCAAAGACGGCGCGGCGCCGTTATCGGCACTGACCTTAGGTTTCGCCCTGCTGGGCGACTCACTTTTTTCAGACGCGAAAAAAGTAAGCAAAAACGCTTGCCCCTGCATCCGGGTCTCGCTTCGCTCGACTGCCCTCGTTCCATCGCTGCTCCGAGGGTCGCCGCGCAAGGGCCATCCATGGCCCTTCACGGCTCTCGCGGCATCCATGCCGCTCGCCCCTCTGCGCAGCGATTCCATTCGGCCTTCTGAAAGGGACGATTGGAGGTGCCTGATAGGCCGTGCCAGTAAGAGCACGCAGAGCGCTTTGCTCTCATCATTTGACAACCTGCCGACGCTCAGCAGCTTGCGAAGCGTGTGTGCGATCAGCAAAAAAGCAGCAGCGCAAAACCAACCACTTCCGGGTACCTCGGACTCAGCTCCCCGTCAGGAGGCCGAGCGTAGCGACGTAGGGTGGAAAACTGCGCAGCATTTTCCACCGCAAGCTACAAGCAAGTTCTTGCCGCGCCATGGCCGATTACTTTGCAAAACGGTGGGTAAGCTTCGCGTTACCCACCCTACGGCCCTACGGACAACTCGGACGCGAGTCCCCGTCAGGAGGCCGAGCGCAGTCGCCGTGGAGGGGGTTGAGCGGCATGAATGCCGCGAGAGCTGCGATGGGTCGGGGCCGCCGTCGGTAGGGATGGCCCTTCGCAGCGTGCCCCTGGAACGGCGACGGAGCGAGGGGACCCTTCGCGTAGCGAAGGGCCGGATGCAGGGGTCGCCTTCTCTTTGGTTACTTTCTCTTGGCGAGACAAGAGAAAGTGACGCGCCGTGCAAGGCGCAACCTGTAGTCCCAGCCGAGGAAAGCGCGGCGCCTGACAACGCTGCGTACGCCACCATCGATCACCCAACGATTTCTACTCCCCCTTGCCCCAATCGGCAGCGGCACGCCCTTCGCATCAACCCCAAGGCAGCCACACCGCCTCCCAGAGGAGAACACCCATGAACACCCAACCCCTGCGCGTCGGCATCGGCGGGCCGGTCGGTTCCGGCAAGACCGCCCTGACCCTCGCCCTGTGCCAGGCCTTGCGCAACCGCTACAACCTCGCCGTCGTCACCAACGACATCTACACCCAGGAAGACGCCCAGTTCCTCGTGCGCAACGAGGCCCTGGCGCCCGAGCGCATCATCGGTGTGGAAACCGGGGGCTGCCCGCACACCGCCATTCGTGAAGACGCCTCGATCAACCTCGAAGCCGTCGAGCAGCTGAACAGGCGCTTTCCCGGCCTGGACCTGATCATCGTCGAGTCCGGCGGCGATAACCTCTCGGCAACCTTCAGCCCCGAGCTGTCGGACCTGACCATTTACGTGATCGACGTGTCCGCCGGCGACAAGCTGCCGCGTAAGGGCGGGCCGGGCATCTGCAAGTCCGACTTGCTGGTGATCAACAAGATCGACCTGGCACCGATGGTCGGCGCCTCGCTGGAAGTGATGGATCGCGACACCCGCAAGATGCGTGGCGACAAGCCGTTCGTTTTCAGCAATCAGAAGGTCGGCCAAGGGCTCGACGAGATCATCGCTTTTATCGAAAAACAGGGAATGCTCGGCGCAGCCTGATCTACCCAAGAGTTATGACGCGTGGCTTCGCCCACCAACGGAAACCGACCGAGCGACGACGGCTCGGTTCAGCTTTTAGCCATGCAACCAGAGGAAATCGCATGAACATTCAGAAAATCCTTGTCACCTCCACCCTGCTACTCAGCCCGGCGCTGGCAATGGCGCACCCCGGGCATGACCATGCCGGTGTGATGTCCGGCATTGCCCACCCGATCTTCGGCCTGGACCATCTGCTGGCCATGCTCGCGGTGGGTCTATGGGCGGCTCAGCAGACTGGCAAGGCGCGCTGGGCGCTACCGCTGACCTTCGTCGCCACCATGCTGCTCGGCGGGCTGGCCGGTTTCGCCGGAATCGAAATGCCGCTGATGGAAACCGGTATTGCCGGATCTGTGCTGGCCCTCGGCCTGCTGGTGGCACTGGCGGTACGCCCGCCGCTGGTTGTCGCCGCCGCACTGACCGCCCTGTTCGCCGCCAGCCATGGCGTCGCCCACGGCCTGGAACTGCCGGAACTGTCCAGCCCGTGGGGGTATGCGGCCGGCTTCGTTGTTGCCACTGCCGCTCTGCATGCCGCCGGTTACGCGTTGGTGCGTTACCTGCCGCAGGCCGCCGCGCCACTGGTGCGCATCGCCGGTGCTGCCTCGGCAGTCACGGGCGCCTGGTTGCTAGCCAGCTGAGTGAGCCCACCGCAGCGCCTCAGTGATAGCGCCGACGCAGCGCGACATTGAGGCGATCGACCACTTCGGCCCAGTCGGCATCCTCGAGGATTTCCTCGCGCAGGAAAGCCGCCTGGGCCGACGTCCAGAACGACGCATCGGCCAGGTAGACGTCTTCCGCCAACGGCGAGTGGGTTTCGATAAAGCGCCTGATCGAGACATCATCGTTGGGCAGGCCCAACTGCTCGAACAGGTTATGGAAGGCGTGGATCGACTGTTCCATGCTGAACCTCCGGTGCTGACGCGGGAATGAGGCTATGAGTATCGTCCATTCCCGCGAAAGCGTCGGTGGCGAATCCTGGATCAGCGGAACGGTGGCTCGTCGAAGCTGCGCAACTTACGCGAGTGCAGCGAGTTGAGCTGGCTGCGCAGCAGATCCAGTGCGGTGATGCCGATCTTCAGATGCTGGGTCACGGCCCGCTCGTAGAACGCATTGGCCGAGCCAGGCAGCTTGATCTCGCTGTGCAGCGGCTTGTCCGAAACGCACAACAACGTGCCGTAAGGTACTCGCAGACGATAGCCTTGCGCCGCGATGGTGCCGCTTTCCATGTCCACGGCTACGGCGCGCGACAGGTTGATCAACGGTCGTTCCTGCGCCCAGCGCAGCTCCCAGTTGCGGTCATCGTAGGTCAGCACGGTGCCGGTACGCAGGCGCTTTTTCAGCGCTTCGCCCTGCTCGCCAGTTACCGTCGCGGCGGCATCCTGCAGCGCCTGCTGTACTTCGGCCAGTGCTGGCAGCGGAATGTGCGGCGGCAGTACGCGGTCGAGAATGCCGTCGCGGCGCATGTAGGCGTGCGCCAGCACGTAGTCGCCGATGGACTGCGACTGCCGCAGCCCGCCGCAGTGGCCGATCATCAGCCAGCAGTGCGGGCGCAGAACGGCTAGGTGATCGGTGATGTTCTTCGCGTTCGAAGGGCCGACGCCGATGTTGACCAGCGTGACGCCATGGCCATCCTCGGCCATCAGGTGATAGGCCGGCATCTGGTAGCGGTGCCACATCACGCCGCCGATGATCGCCTGCGCCTCACCCTCCTCCATGCTGCGATCGATGACCACATTGCCCGGCAGCACCATACGCACGAAGCGCGTGTCGTCGCGAAGCATGTCCAGGCCGTGGCGGATGAACTGGTCGACGTAGCGGTGGTAGTTGGTCAGCAGAATCCACGGCTGTACATGACGCCAGTCGCTGCCGGTGTAGTGCACCAGCCGGCGCAGCGAGAAGTCCACCCGCGCGCCATCGAACAGCGCCAGCGGATAAGGGTCGGCGTGCTCCCAATCGTAGAGCCCATCGGCGATGTCATCGGTGGCGGCCGACAGGTCAGTACTGGGGAAGACCCGCGCCAGCTCCGCGGCGGTCACGCCCGTGCCGGCCAGCTCATCGCCCTGCTCGATCACATAGGGATAGGGAATATTGCGGTCGCTCATGCCGACCTCAACGGTGACGTTGAAGTCCTGGATCAGCGGTTTGAGCTGATCGAGCAGATAGGCGCGGAAGGCCGCCGGATGGGTCACGGTAACGCTGTATACACCGGGCGCCTGCACCTTGGCGTAGGCACGGGTGGAGGCCGGCACTTCGCCGTGGCACTCGTAGATCAGCCGCAGTTGCGGGTAGCGGAACAGGTTTCGCTCCTGGGCGCTCGGCTCGGTGCGGCTGGTAACGTAGCGTTTCAGTGCCTGATTGAGCGCCCCCGTGGCGCGCTCGTGGAGTTCGGCAAGGTAGTCCACCGCAGCTTCGGCGCTGGTGGCAATGCGGAAAGTATCACCGGCTGGATTCATGCTGAATTCCTTGTTCATTCGTTGGAAACATCTTGCCTGCTCATCGATGACAGCGATAGCGCAGCCGTCGGGTCATTAGCCTGCCGCATCGTGCCAAGCTCGCTGGCAAGCGCCTTGAGCCCACGCTGCAGCGCTACCAACCCGGGTGCCGCACTGAGGCTAAGGCGTATCGCATCCGGCGCGCCGGGACCGACGGAAAACACGTCCGCCGACGCACACTCGATGCTCGCAGCGCGGGCAAGGCCCGGCAAGCCGACCTCATGACCACGGGCGGGTAACCACAGATGCGGCGAGGGATCTTCCGGCACCCGTGGCCCAAGCATCTTCCGCGCCATGCGCCAGCGTCGTTCGATCTGCTGGCGTTGCCAGGCCAGCCGACGGGCTGCCGTGCCGTCCTCGATCCACTCGCTCGCCAGGCGCAGGCACAGCGGCGAAAGCGCCCAGCCGGTGGCCTGTGCTTCCGGATCGATACGCGCCAGCCATGGCTCGGCCGACGCGATGAAGCCGAAGCGCAGACCCGGCGCGACGGTTTTCGACAAGCTGCCGACCAGCACGCTGCGCTCGACCAGCAGCGACGCGAGCGGCGGCTCGGCGCCGAGCGCACCGTAGACGTCATCCTCGATAACCAGCAAGTCGTGTCGCCGGGCCAGCGTGGCGATCGCTTCGCGCCGCTCGCGGTCCATACTGACGCTCGTAGGGTTCTGCAGGCATGGCGTCAGAACGGCAACCCGCGCACCGGTGGCACGGGCCAGGCGATCGAAGTCCTCCGGCAAGATGCCGCGCCCATCCATCGCTACACCATGCAACGGCAGGCGCAACTGGCGCGCCGCGGCCTTGATCCCGGGGGAAGTAAGCGCTTCCACCAGGATCGGCTCACCCGGCTCGCACAAGCCCAGCAACGCGGCGAATACGCCCTGCTGTGCACCGGCACAAAGCAGCAGCTGCCCCGGAGGCATCTCCAGTCCGCGCCCACGCAACCATTGGCTGGCCGCCAGGCGCCCGCGCTGCATGGCCGCAGGTGACGCGTAACCCTGCAAATCGGCAAGATCAGTCGAAACACCAAGCGCCAGCAGGCTGCGCTGCAGATCATGGTCCTCGGCATCGATAACCGGCAGGTTGGTCGAAAGATCGAGCAGCGCTGGCTGCGCATCCGGCTGTTTGAGCAGAAACAGGCTGGCCTCGCGGCTGCCAGCCAGCACGTAGGTGCCACGACCGACCTCGCCGCCCACCAGATGGCGCCGCGCTGCCTCCCGATACGCCTGCATGGTGGTACTCGGGTTGAGCCCGAGCGCCCAGGCGAGTCGCCGCTGTGGCGGCAGGCGATCACCCGGCTTGAGTGCGCCCTGCTCGATGGCCTTCGAAATGGCATCGACCAATGCCAAATAGCTCGGCTGATCGTTGTCGATGAGTTCAGGAAGCCACATTGTCTGCCATGCAATATAAGAATTTACCCACACAATGATCGCGCTCTAGGCTGTTCGTCAAACACCCCGGAGCTGCCCATGTTCGAACTCACCGCGTTGCGTCAGGCCGCCGAGCTAGTCGGCCGTCATATCCCGCCAACTCCTCAGTACAACTGGCCGCTGCTGAGTCAGCGGCTCGGTTGCGAGGCGTGGGTGAAACACGAAAACCACGCGCCCACCGGCGCCTTCAAGGTCCGCGGCGGCCTGCTCTACGTCGACAAGCTGCTCAAGCGCGAGCCGCAGCTACGCGGCCTGATCAGCGCCACCCGCGGCAACCACGGCGTCAGCCTGGCAATGGCTGCGCAACGGGCCGGTGTGCCGCTGAAGCTACTGGTGCCAGAGGGCAACTCGACGGAAAAGAACGCGGCAATGCGCGCCTGCGCGGCCGAAGTCATCGAATACGGCCGCGACTTCGACACAGCGCGCCAACACGCAGCCACGCTGGCAGCTCAGAGCGGTTGGCATTTCGTTCCCGCTCTGCACCCCGACCTGATCCTTGGCGTCGCCACCTACGCGCTGGAACTGCTGGAAGCGGCATCTCCCTTGCGCCGCGTCTACGTACCGATCGGCATGGGCTCCGGTATCTGCGGCATGATTCGCGTACGTGATCTACTCGGTCTGGATACCGAGGTCATCGGCGTCGTATCCCGTGCGGCGGACGCCTATGCGCAGAGCTTCGAACAGCGCCGAATCATCTGCACCGAAACCGCCGACACCTTCGCCGATGGCCTGGCCTGCCGAATGCCGGCAACGCAAGCGCTGGAGATCATCAACCGAGGGGCAACCCGCATCGTGCGGGTCGATGACGGCGAGATTCGCCAGGCGATCGTCGCGTTGCACGAAGACACCCACAACATCGCTGAAGGTGCCGGTGCCGCCGCACTGGCCGCCGCGATGCAGGAGCGAGAAAGCAACCGCGGGGAGCGCATCGCCGTGGTGCTCAGCGGCGCGAACATCGACCGCAAGCTACTGGCGGGGATACTGGCCGGCTAAACACCGATTCGATCAGTTGACCAAGATAGGCGCCTTGGCTGCTTCATCGCGCCTCAGCACCCTGGATCAGCGCCTCTGCGCCTATCGACGCCCTCAGACGCTGATCGAGACAGAAGCCCCTGGCAAGGACGCCGCGGGGAGGCCGCTGCCGAGGCCCCGTGCGATTTTCTCGCTGTCGTCGAGCTGTTCTTTTATTTCCGAGATGCGCTCGCGAGAATCAGGATCGCTCGTATCACGAACGCTTTTGACGAGGGCCAGCAGAGCCTTGAGGCGACGTACGGCATCTTCGATCAGCTCCGCATCGGCGCCGCGCTGGCGCGTGTCAGCCGCGTTCGGCTGCTCGTCCTGCCGAGCCTGCTGTAGATTTTCCAGGTACAACTTCAGGGTCATTGCCGTACGGGACACCGCCTCGTCGACAACTTCTTCCGTTGTCGCTTCGGGCTGCTGGTCGGCGTCGTCTTCCTGTGTGGCCTCCTGCGGCAGCGATGCCGCCTCCCCCTGCAGTCCGGACTGCTCAGCGGAAGCCGCCGCGGCAGGCGCCGCGCCCTCCCCGCCGCCAGCTTGCTTGGTATCACCGCCTGAATCGCCGAGCACCTTGGCTGCCTGGCCAAGCGCTTTCGCCAACTCACGAATTTCCCGCAGGACCCCTTTCGATGCCAGCCCGCCGCTGACCAGCATCCGCAGCATCTTGATGCGCTCTTTGATGTCCTCGATGCGCCGACGTGCCGCTTCCTTCTTCGCGCTATCGGCCTCACGCAACGCGTTCGAAAGCGAGCGGGTGGCCTTGGAGGCCGAAAGCAATCGTTCGCGCGAGCGCTCGTTGAGCGACGTTCGGCTGGGCGACTCAGAGGCCTGCTCCGCTTCGGCCGCCGATCGGGCTGGCACCCCGGGACGCACGGTCTGGCGTGCAGCAGCGATGGAGGCGGAGATGGGCAGCGTCATGGCAAACCTCTGGGCAATGCCAGGTTGTCGGCCTGGGGTACGACAAACTTGAACCGCGCCGCCCCTAGAAGGCCACGTACAGCGCGACAGCCGTTATCGGTACTTCTGCGCTGCGCCGAGCAACGGCCCGGCCGGCATCTCGTCACCAGCGACGCCGGCCGTTCGAACCTCTGTCAAACCGGGAAACGATCCGGCTGAGGAAGCCACTTCCCCACGCCGACCTTCGCCGCCATACTCGCGCCCGCCCGGCAGTCAGTGCCCAGGCAGTAGAGCCCTGCGGTCCTAGAGCAGGGCAATGACGGATACAGATAGGTAGGCACCATGCAGGCAACACGCCCAGAGACGAACACCCGTAGTCGTCTGGAACAATTCATTGAGCGACCGGCCGTTCAGCGCAGCGTTCTGCTGCTGATCGTGATCAACGCGGTCATCCTCGGCATGCAGACGTCGGCGTCACTGGTGGCTAGCTGGGGCGAGGTGCTCAGGGTGCTGGACACTCTGATTTTGAGCGTGTTCGTGTTGGAAATCGCTGCGCGCATCTACGTCCATCGCCTTGCCTTCTTCCGCGATCCCTGGAGCCTGTTCGACTTCACCGTAGTGGCCATCGCGCTGGTGCCGGCCAGCGGTCAGTTCAGCATCCTGCGCGCCCTACGCGTGCTGCGGGTAATGCGCATGGTGACCATGGTGCCGTCGATGCGCCGTGTGGTGGGCGCGCTGTTGTCGGCAATTCCCGGCCTGGGTGCGATTGCAATGGTGCTGGCGCTGGTCTTCTACGTCTCCGCCGTGATCGCCACCGGTCTGTTTGCCGCCGAATTCCCCGAGTGGTTCGGCAGCCTGGGTCGTTCGGTGTACACGCTGTTCCAGGTCATGACACTGGAAAGCTGGTCGATGGGCATCGTACGGCCATTGATGGAGGTATTCCCTTACGCCTGGTTGTTCTTCATCCCATTCATCCTGATCGCCACTTTCACCATGCTCAACCTGTTCATCGCCATCATCGTCAACGCCATGCAGACGGTTACCGATGCCGACCACCAGGCGACACAGGCGACCATCGAGGCGGCGCGCGAGCACATCGAGGCCGACCTGCATGAGGAAGTCCGCGCGTTGCGGGGTGAAATTGCCGAACTCAAGGAATTGCTACGCGGGCAGGCTCGTCCTTAGGCGAAGGCCGGTGCGCGTCGAGGTGGGTAATCGCGGCATCCAGTTGCCTGCCCTAGTGATGCAAGGAAGCAGGTAACTGCTCACATCTGCGGCGCGCTACGCGCCAGCAGCGCATCGATATCGAGCCCACGCGGCAGCGTGCCGTAAACCCGTCCATGCCCCTCCAGGCGGCTGGAGATAAAGGCGTCGGACACCGCCGAGTTGCCCGCTTCAAGCAGTAGCTTGGCCTGCAGACCAACGGCCACGTCTTCGGTCAGCTGGCGGGCTCGATACTGGATGTCGTCGGTGTCGCCGAAATCGCGCTGCAGCCGCTGGATATGCGTCTTGAGACGTGCATCGCCGTGGCCGTCGCCGAGTTCGGTGAACAACGCTTCGAGCACGCCAGGCTCTTTCGACAGGGCACGCAGTACGTCCAGGCACTGCACGTTGCCCGAGCCCTCCCAGATGGAATTCACCGGCGCCTCGCGGTACAGCCGCGGCAGGATGGTTTCCTCAACGTAGCCGGCGCCGCCAAGGCATTCGCTGGCCTCGGCAATCATGTTCGGCGCGCGTTTGCAGATCCAGTACTTGCCGACGGCGGTGACCAGCCGGGCGAACTTGTCTTCGTGCTCGTCATGGCGATTGTCTTGGGCGCGGCCCATGCGCAGGGTCAGCGCCAGCGCTGCCTCGCTTTCCAGGGCAAGGTCGGCCAGCACGTTGCGCATCAGCGGCTGCTCGAGCAGCACCCGGCCGCCGACCTGACGGTGCGCGCAGTGATGCATGGCCTGGGTCAGCGCCTGACGCATCAGCGAGCTGGAGCCGATCATGCAGTCGAAGCGGGTCGAGGAGACCATCTCGATGATGGTCGGCACGCCGCGCCCTTCTTCACCGATCATCCAGGCCAGCGCGCCGCGGTACTCGACTTCGCTGGAGGCGTTGGCCCAATTGCCCAGTTTGTTCTTCAGGCGCTGGATATAGAACTGGTTGCGCGTGCCGTCTGGGCGATGGCGCGGTAGCAGGAAGCAGGACAGGCCCTTGTCGGTCTGCGCCAGGGTGAGGAAGGCATCGCACATCGGCGCCGAGCAGAACCACTTGTGGCCGATCAGCTCGTAGGCCTGCCCGGGGCCACCGGCACCAACCGGATAGGCGCGAGTGCTGTTGGCGCGCACGTCGGTGCCGCCCTGCTTCTCGGTCATCGCCATACCGATGGTGACGCCGGCCTTCTGCTCCATCGGCAGGTTGCGCGGATCATATTCGCGGGCGAGGATCTTCGGCAGCCAGCGTTCGGCTAGATCAGGCTGCAGGCGCAGCGCCGGCACGCTGGCGTAGGTCATGGTCAACGGGCAGCTGCTACCGGCTTCGGCCTGGTTGTGCAGGTACATCAGCGCCGCACGCGCCACCTGGGCGCCGGGCTGCGGATCGCTCCAGGGCAGGGAGGGAATGCCGTGCTCGACGGCGGCGCGCATCAGCTCGTGATAGGCCGGGTGAAACTCGACCAGATCAATGCGATGGCCGTAGCGGTCATGGCTCTTGAACAGCGGTTTGTTCTCGTTGGCGAGAAAGCCGGCCTGCATCAGCGGCCCACCGGCGAGCGCCCCGTACGTGTCCAGGCGACCTTGCGCCCAGCCAGCGTGATAGCGCTGTACCCACTGCTGCAACGGCAAGTCGATGCGATAGAGATTGGCACCATCAAGCGACGGCACCTGATTGATCACCTCATGGGTCTCGGCGCATGTCTGCGGATTCATCTGGGCGTCCTCGTTCGATTCCGTTGCGCGACGGCTGTCAGCAAGCGTAGTCGGCAAGTAGCCGCGCCGAACACGATGTCTCAGCAGTGAAACACGCACCGGCTCGAGGGTTGAAGCGAGGTATCGGCCAAAAGACCCGCGCCTCAGGCAATCGGATCGGAGGGCGGGGTAGCGCTCGACCAGTCTGTCTCCCGCACGCCGGGCGGGCTCAGCGAGAGGATAACGCGGATGCAAAAACGGCTGCCCAGCCCAGGGCGCGACTGCTGATCGAGCTGCCCGCCGAGCACTTCGATCAGCCCCCGGCTGATCGCCAGACCAATGCCCAGACCGCCATAACGGCGCGTCATCGAGCCATCCACCTGGCGGAACTGCTGATAGAGAAAGGCCTGGTCAGCGGCGCTGAAACCAATGCCACTGTCGATCACCTCAATGCTCAGCTGCAGCTCACGCTGCTCCACTGCGCCCGCGAAACGCAGGGTCACCGCTCCGCGTGAGGTGAACTTGATGGCGTTATCCAGCAAGTGACGGACACTCTGTTCGAGTTTGTCGCCGTCGCCGTAAACAAGGTCGGGGAGCCTGTCGTCGAACTCCAGCTCGAAGGCAAGGCCCTTGCCATCTGCGTGCGCGGAAAATTGCTGCTGCAGCCGTGCCGCGGTGTCGCTCAGGCTGAAACGGTAGTCCTCCGGGCGGAGCTTGCCAGCCCGTAGCTCGCTGAGCACCAGGATGTTGTTGACCAGGCGCATCATATCGCGGGCCGATCCGGTGGCGATGTGCTGATACTGCTGCAGCTCCTCCGGGGTGTCGGACGTTGGCAGCAACTCCAAGGCGCCCATCACGCCCATCATCGGCGTACGCAACTCATGGCTGATGTTGGAGAGGAATTCGTCCTTGAGCCGGTTGCTCTCGGCCAGCTCGCGGTTGAGCTGCTCCAGTTCGGCTCGGGCATCCTCGAGTATCGTGGCCCGCTCGTCCTTGAGGGCGTTGATGCGATCGGCAAGCGCCATCGACAGCAGCACCACTTCCAGCGCCGCGCCCAGCTGGCTAGCGTACATCGTCAGGAAGTTGTGCGGCAGGTGGCCCAGTACCATCAGCGTATTGATCTGCCCGCCGATCAGCAGCGCACTCCAGGCGATGATGAAGTAACGCGCCACCCGCATGCCGCGCAGCCAGGCGAGGATACCGGCGGCAAACACCGCCAGGGTGAACAGCAACGCCAGCCCTGTGGCCAGGCGCAGCGACAGGCCGTAATCGGTGGTCAGCGCCAGCACCATCACCACCACGGAGAAGCCGATGATCAGCCGTAGCAGCCGATCCATCCAGCGGCTGTGCTCGGCAGTGCGCAGAAAGCTGCGGGTAAACAGGCAACCGAACAGCCCGGTGGCACCGATCAACAGTGGTGTCGCAGCATTGGCCCACCAGGGGCGATCAGGCCAGAGGAACTGCACGCCGGCGCCGTTCACCGAGACCTGATAGAGGCCGAACGCGGCAATGTAGAGGATGTAGTAGAGGTAGCTGGGATCACGGATGCTGATATAGATGAACAGGTTGTAGACCAGCATCGCCAACAGCACGCCGTAGATCATGCCCAGCACGTAGATTCGCCCTGGCTGCGCTTCCAGATAGGCATGCTGTGACCAGAGGCTCAGCGGCACCTGGATCGAGCCTTCGCTCTGCACGCGCAGATACACGCGCTGTGGCTGGTTGGCCGGCAGTTCGATTTCGAACAGGTAGTTGCCCTGACGTATCTCGCGACTGGCCCATGGACGGGTGTCGCCGGTGTCACGGGCGAGACGGTAGCCGCCCTGTCCATCTGCCAGGTACAGCTGCAGGCTGTCCAGCGGAGGATAGGCCACCTCCAGCAGCCAGCGTCGCGCCTCTTGCGATGCCTGCGGTCGATAGTTCAGATCAACCCGCACCCAATGCGCAGAGCGGGAATAGCCAGCGTTGAACACAGCGCTCTGATGGGGCTGGAAGCGGCTTTCGAATGCCGGCGACGCGATGTCTTCTATCTGCACGTCGCCGAGCGGATCTTCGAACACCTGCATAAGCGACCCCAGCGGCAGGTGGCGGGTCTCTTCGTCGAGCTCGACGGCTGCAGCCAGCGCGGGCAAAAGGGCCAGGATGAACAGGAAGACGTACCGCATGGTGCCTCGTGCTGGCCAGATGACGAATGCGAGCTCACTCCCGTGAGCCCCGCCGCCCGGTCCGAAAACCAAAGTGCCAGCAATCTACCATAACGGCTGTTCAAGCCGGAAAAAGCGAATGCCCCTGGCGATCAATCCGATGATCGGCGATAGCAATGGTGGCGCTTGGACGCACAACAGGCGCGTCCCGCTGCCAGCGTTTGATGATAAGCTCGCACGCCATGAAAAACCCTACTTCAAGACCCGTCGTCCTCTGTCTGTCCGGCCATGATCCCAGTGGCGGGGCCGGTCTGCAGGCGGACATCGAAGCACTGCTGGCGCAGGCCTGCCACGCTGCACCAACCGTCACTGCACTCACCGTGCAGGACACTGTCGACGTTTCCGACTTCCGCGTTCTAGACCGCGAATGGGTGCTCGCCCAGGCCAACGCAGTGATCGCCGATATGCCAATTGCCGCCGTCAAGCTGGGCATGCTCGGCTCGGTGGAGATGGTCGAGACCGTTCTCGAAATCATGGCCAAGCTACCCGGCGTGCCACTGGTCTGCGATCCGGTTCTGCGCGCCGGTGGTGGCGGTGCACTGGGCAAGGAAGACGTCGGCTATGCCATGCGTGAGCGGCTGTTTTCGGTGTCCACCATCGCCACGCCCAACCTGCCGGAAGCGCGCATTCTTGCCGAGCTGCCTGATGGCAGCGCCGACGAGTGTGCCGAGCGATTGCTACCGCATATCCGCCACCTGCTGATCACCGGCGGGCATGGCGATGAAAGCGAAGTGCACAACCGTCTTTACTGCAGCGATGGCAGCCGTCACGATTTCACCTGTGCACGCCTGCCAGGCAGCTATCACGGCTCCGGCTGCACCCTGGCCAGTGCACTTGCCGGTCGCCTCGCGCTGGGTGAGGAACTGACCAGCGCGGTTCGCTCCGCACTCGATTACACCTGGCGCACGTTGCGCGACGCCGAGGCGCCCGGACACGGGCAATTCATCCCGCGGCGCCTGCCGCTGGACCTGGTCTGACTGGAGAGAGCAGCGCATGAAGGAATCGACCCGCCTGCGCGGCCTGTACGCCATCACTGACAGCAAGCTGCTAGCAGAAGGTCGCCTGCTGCCTTACGTCGAAGCGGCGCTGAAAGGTGGCGCACGCTTGCTGCAGTATCGCGACAAAACCAGCGACGAGGCCCGACGGCTACGCGAGGCCGATGCGCTGCAAGAACTCTGCGCGAGGTATGGCGCGCAACTGATCATTAACGATGATGCCGAGCTGGCAGCCCGCCTTGGCGTTGGCTTGCATCTCGGCCAGGAAGATGGCTCCCTGTCCGCCGCGCGCGCCCTGCTCGGGCGCCAGGCAATCATAGGCGCCACGTGCCACGCACAGCTGGCGCTGGCTGAGCAGGCCGCCCGCGAGGGTGCGAGTTACGTCGCCTTTGGCCGTTTCTTCCAATCGCAGACCAAACCCGGCGCACCCTCAGCTGATCGCGAGCTGCTGCACGAAGCCCGCGCACGTATCGGCCTGCCCGTCGCCGCAATCGGCGGCATCACGCTGGATACCGCACCGGCGCTGATTGCGGACGGCGTGCAGATGATCGCCGTGGTGCATGCGCTGTTCGCCGCCGACACCGCCACCGAGGTCGAACGTCGCGCCCGAGCGTTCAGCCAATTGTTCATCACCCCCTGATTCCGCCACGGCGGGCCGCACCACGGCGGCCTGCCCTTGTTTTGCGAGGCCCGCATGTCCCGTTCCGAAACCCTTTTCGCCAGCGCCCAGACCCACATTCCAGGCGGCGTTAATTCACCCGTTCGCGCCTTCCGTAGCGTCGGCGGCACCCCACTGTTTCTCAAACATGCCGCCGGCGCCTACGTGATCGATGAGGATGACAAGCGCTACGTCGACTACGTTGGCTCCTGGGGCCCGATGATTCTTGGCCACAGCCATCCGCAGGTGCTCGATGCCGTGCGTCGCCAGCTCGAACACGGCCTGTCCTACGGTGCACCGACCGCCATGGAAACCGAGATGGCAGAGCTGGTCTGCCGCCTGGTCCCGTCCATGGAAATGGTACGCATGGTCAGCTCCGGCACCGAAGCGACCATGAGCGCGATTCGCCTTGCCCGTGGTTATACCGGCCGCGACGACATCATCAAGTTCGAGGGCTGCTATCACGGTCACTCAGACAGCCTGCTGGTGAAAGCCGGCTCCGGCGCACTGACCCAAGGCGTGCCGAGCTCGGCCGGCGTGCCGGCGGATTTCGCCAAGCACACGCTGACCCTGGCCTACAACGACCTGGCCGAAGTCGAAGCCACGCTGCAGGAAAAGGGCGAGCAGGTCGCCTGCATCATCGTTGAGCCGGTAGCCGGCAACATGAACTGCGTGCCGCCGGCGCCGGGCTTCCTCGAAGGCCTGCGTACCCTGTGTGATGCGCACGGCGTGGTACTGATTTTCGACGAGGTAATGACCGGATTCCGCGTCGCCCTCGGCGGCGCCCAGGCGTACTACGGTGTGACGCCGGACCTGTCGACCTTCGGCAAAATCATCGGTGGTGGCATGCCGGTTGGCTGCTTCGGCGGCAAGCGCGCGATCATGCAGCATATCGCCCCCCTTGGCCCGGTGTACCAAGCGGGCACCCTGTCAGGCAATCCACTGGCGATGGCCGCCGGCCTGACCACCCTGGAGCTGATCAGTCGCCCAGGCTTCCACGACGAACTCAGCGCATACACCAGTCGCATGCTGCAGGGTTTGCAAGACCGCGCCGATGCCGCCGGTATTCCCTTCGTCACTACCCAGGTGGGCGGCATGTTCGGCCTGTATTTCAGCGGTGCCGATGACATCGTCACCTTCGCCGACGTCATGGCCAGCGACGCCGATCGCTTCAAGCGCTTTTTCCATCTGATGCTGGAAGGCGGCGTCTACCTGGCACCAAGCGCCTTCGAGGCGGGCTTCACCTCCATCGCCCATGGCGATACCGAGCTTGCGATCACCCTGGACGCAGCCGAGCGCGCCTTCGCCAAGCTGAAGTGAGTTCGATGATGGAGCTGCTCCAGACCGCCCTGCTTACCCTGAGTGCCGGTGCCAGCGCGGTGCTGGTCGGTCGCGCCCGGCGCCACTACGGTGAAGCAGACCAGCCCGCGCTGTTCAGTGCACTGCTCGGCTTCATCCTAATGGCGGCCAGCGGCGCATGTGCTGCCGCAACCTTAATAGGGATGGATCTCGAGGAAGCACACCAGTGGCTGGAGCGCGCCAGTCTGCTGCTCGGTCTACCGCTGATTGCAGTGGCAATGCTGAACCTGGCACGCGGCTGGGTGTGGAGCCGACCGAACTGGGGACGCGTGGTATTGGGACTGTGCGTGTTCTTCGAACTGGCGCGACAACTCGGATGGAGCGAGCCCTACGCCTTCGGCCTGATGCTAGCCAGTGGCCTGTTGGTGATCTATGCCGGCGTCCTGCAGTGGCCGGCGAGCCTGCCAACGTTCACCGGACTGGCGGCCGGCATCCTGTTGCTGGGCACCGCACCGCTTCCGAACAGCATGCTGATCGACCATCCGCTCACCAATGCAGGCCCGCTGCTATTGGCTATCGCCAGCCCGCTGCTGGCCATTCTGCTGCTGCGTTTGCCGGGCAGCACTAAAGAGGATCGCCCCGCTGTCGCATAAAAACCCGATAGCAGGCGGTTAAAGGCTTTGTAAGCAGACTGCAGCTTATCCATAATGTGACGGCTGGCTCGTTCCAGCCTTTCATTACCGCCCTGCTCCTCGAGGCGCCAGATTTCATGATCCGCACCGGCCGCATCCTGTCTTTGGGCTGTCTGCTGCTTCTCTCGCCTCTCACGGCTATCGCCGGCGGGAACACTTTGCTGATCCCGGCGACTGCCCGCTGTGCGCTCGACACGCCCCCCGAAGACCTGCCCGAAGCCCTGCGCAGCTGCCATCAGTCTGCCAGCGAGGGCGACGTACAAGCTGCCTATGAGCTGGGCGAATTCCATTACGACGGCCGGCGCGCCCCGCGCGACCTGGCCAAAGCACTGTACTGGTTCGAGCAGGCCTCGCTGCGTGGCCACGCTGCGGCGCAACATCGACTTGGCGTCATGTTCTTCCGCGGCGAAGGCGTCAAGGCCAACAACGTGCAGGCCTACATCGTGTTGAAGATGGCCGCTGTAAATGGCGAAGACAATGCACTGGACACAGCCGATCGAGTCTCGGGGCAGATGCGCCGCGACGAGCTGGAAATTGCAACTCAGGTGCTTGGCCAGATCTTTCGCGACTACCTGATGCAGCTGCAGGCCGCCGACGCACCGCTTATTCCGTGAGCAGGAAACACCGATCGTGCCTGCGGCATCCACCCGCGCTTTCCCCTGCCCGGTCCTGGGCATATAATCGCCGGTCATTTTTTGCACAACGCCGGCCCGTAACATGACCCGCAAGCTTTTCATCGAAACCCATGGCTGCCAGATGAACGAGTACGACAGCTCGCGCATGGTGGACCTACTGGGCGAACACCAGGCCATGGAAATTACCGAGAACCCGGCAGAAGCCGACGTGATCCTGCTCAACACCTGCTCGATCCGCGAAAAGGCCCAGGAAAAGGTCTTCTCGCAACTGGGCCGTTGGCGTGAACTGAAGCTGGACAACCCGCAACTGGTGATCGGGGTCGGCGGCTGCGTGGCCAGTCAGGAAGGCGCTGCCATCCGTGACCGCGCACCGTATGTCGACGTGGTCTTCGGTCCGCAGACGCTACATCGCCTGCCGGAGATGATCGACGCCGCGCGCACCACCAAAAAACCGCAGGTGGACATCTCCTTCCCCGAGATCGAGAAGTTCGATCGGCTGCCCGAGCCGCGCGTCGATGGCCCCAGCGCATTCGTGTCGGTCATGGAAGGCTGCAGCAAGTACTGCACCTTCTGCGTGGTGCCTTACACGCGCGGCGAGGAAGTCAGCCGGCCGATGGCCGATGTGCTGGCGGAAGTCGTCCATCTGGCCGAGAACGGCGTTAAGGAAATCACCCTGCTGGGACAGAACGTCAACGGCTATCGTCACGACGGCAGCGACTTCGCCGACCTGCTGCACGCGGTTTCGGCCATCGACGGCATCGGTCGCATTCGCTATACCACCAGCCATCCGCTGGAGTTCTCCGACGCCATCATCCAGGCCCATGCCGACATTCCGCAGCTGGTGAAATACCTGCACCTGCCGGTACAGGCCGGCTCCGACCGGATACTGGCGGCCATGAAGCGCAACCACACCGCGCTGGAGTACAAGTCGCGCATCCGCCGTCTGCGAGCGGCGGTGCCGGATATCTTGATCAGTACGGACTTCATCGTTGGATTTCCCGGCGAGACCGACAAGGACTTCGAGCAGACCATGAAACTGATCGAGGACGTCGGCTTCGATTTCTCCTATTCGTTCGTCTATAGCGCGCGCCCTGGCACACCGGCGGCGGACTTGGTCGACGACACCCCGGACGAGGTGAAGAAGCAGCGTCTGGCCATCCTCCAACAGCGCATCAATCAGCAGGGTTTCGAAAACAGCCGACGGATGGTAGGCAGCACCCAGCGCATCCTTGTGACCGATTACTCGAAGAAGGACCCAGGCATGCTGCAGGGCCGCACCGAGCACAATCGCATAGTCAATTTCCGCTGTGACAGCCCACGGCTTATCGGCCAGTTCGTCGACGTGCACATCGACGACGCCCTGCCGCACTCGCTGCGTGGCACCCTGCTATCTTGAGAATCGCGATCGCGGCCCCATGTGATTACATTGGAGCCGCGACCAGCTACGCGACTGCGCTTTCCGCTTTGCGCCCGCGGCGCTATTCTTCCCCCATCACTTCGCCGACCACGGCCATATATAAAAGCCCTTGAACGCACCCATAGAACCTCATCGCTTCACCCTCGAACCCTTTGAAGCCAATCGCTTCGCCAACCTCTGCGGCCAATTCGATGAGCATCTGCGCCTGATCGAACAGCGCCTGGAACTGGAAATCCGCAACCGCGGCAACCAGTTCGAGCTGATAGGCCCGAGCGACGCGGCCAAGTCCGCCGAACAGCTGCTACGCCGGCTTTACCGGGAAACCAAGAACACCGAGCTGTCCCCGGACATGGTGCATCTGTACCTGCAGGAATCCGGGATGGAAGAACTGGCCAACCCGAACGCCCACCAGGGCGCTGTCCTACGTACGAAGAAAGGCATGATTCGCCCACGCGGCGCAAATCAGCAGCGCTACGTCAAAGCCATTCTCGACAACGACATCAACTTCGGAGTCGGCCCGGCCGGTACCGGCAAGACTTACCTGGCAGTGGCCTGCGCCGTTGATGCGCTGGAGCGTGAGCAGGTGCGCCGCATTCTGCTCGTGCGCCCTGCGGTCGAGGCCGGTGAAAAGCTCGGTTTCCTGCCCGGCGACCTGGCCCAGAAAATCGACCCTTATCTACGCCCGCTCTACGACGCGCTTTATGAAATGCTCGGCTTCGAGTACGTCGCCCGACTGATCGAGAAGCAGGTCATCGAGATCGCACCGCTGGCCTACATGCGTGGCCGAACGCTGAACAACAGTTTCATCATTCTCGATGAGAGCCAGAACACCACCCAGGAACAGATGAAAATGTTCCTGACACGGATCGGTTTCGGCTCCACCGCCGTGATTACCGGCGACATCACCCAGGTAGACCTGCCGCGCGGCACCAAGAGCGGGCTGGCGCATGTCATCGAGGTGCTCAAGGACGTCAACGGCATCAGCTTTACCCATTTCAAGCCCAAGGACGTGGTTCGTCATCCGTTGGTGCAGCGTATCGTCGAGGCGTACGAGTCCTTCGAAGATCGCCAGCTCCCGACCGGCAAGCGTGCGGCGCAGGACACCGCCGGTGATTGAACTCGACCTACAGTGCGCCAGCAGCGGTGCAGCACCTGCGCTTGCCGACCTGCAGCGCTGGTGCGAACTGGCACTGCGGCAGCGCAGTGGCGACTCGGAGCTGACCATCCGCCTGGTTGACGAGGCCGAGGGTCGCGAGCTGAACCGTACTTGGCGACACAAGGATTACGCGACCAATGTGCTGTCGTTCCCGGCAGATGTCCCAGACGAATTGCTCGATATTCCGCTGCTCGGCGATCTGGTCATCTGCGTGCCAGTGGTCGAGCGCGAGGCCGGGGAGCAAGGTAAAACCCTGGCAGCGCACTGGGCGCATCTGGTCATCCATGGCTGCCTGCACCTACTCGGCTACGATCACATCGACGACGCCGAAGCCGAGGAAATGGAAGAACTGGAGCGGCAACTGCTGGCCGAATTGGGTCATCCCGACCCTTATGCCGAAGAATCGCCCATCACGGGCACTTGCAAGGACTCTTGAGTCAAAAACATGAGCGAAGATCGATCGATCAGCGGGCATAAGACCTGGCTGGAAAAAATCACCCAGGCTTTTGCCCATGAACCCAAGAATCGCCAGGAGCTGCTGGAAATCCTGCGCGAAGCCCACCAGAACAAGTTGCTCGATAGCGAAGCGCTGGCCATCGTCGAAGGCGCCATCCAGGTCGCGGACCTGCAGGTCCGCGACATCATGGTGCCCCGCTCTCAGGTGATCAGCATCAAGGCCGATCAGTCGCCGCGCGAGTTTCTGCCAGCGATCATCTCTGCGGCGCACTCGCGCTATCCCGTTGTCGGCGAAAGCCTCGATGAGGTGATCGGCGTGCTGCTGGCCAAGGATCTGCTACCGCTGATCCTCAAGGACGAACACCACGGCTACGACATCAAGGATCTGCTGCGCCCGGCGACCTTCGTCCCCGAGTCCAAACGCCTCAACGTTTTGCTGCGCGAGTTCCGCGCCAACCACAACCACATGGCCATCGTAATCGACGAGTATGGCGGCGTGGCTGGGCTGGTGACCATCGAGGACGTGCTGGAGCAGATCGTCGGCGACATCGAGGATGAGCATGACGTCGAAGAAGACAGCTACATCCGTCCGTTGCCCAGCGGCGATTTTCTGGTCAAGGCACTGACACCGATCGACAGCTTTAACGAGTTTTTCAACAGCGCGTTTCCGGATGATGAGTTCGATACCGTAGCCGGCCTGGTGATGAGCACCTTCGGTCATCTGCCCAAGCGCAACGAAGTTGCCGAAATCGAAGGCTTCCGGTTCCGCGTATTGAACGCCGACAGTCGTCGCGTGCACATGCTGCGCCTGACCCGTCTGGCCGATCCAAACCGCTGAGCATGCCGTGCCGCGTAGCAAGTCTGCGCGGCACGTTTTGCCAGCGCAGCGTTGGCTTGCCCAAGCACATCGTTTGACCGTAGCCTCCCTCCGCACCCGTCGCGCAAGGAACCCCAATGCACTGGATCACCCGCCCCGGCTGGCCTGGCAACCTGCTGGCAGTGGTCGCCGGCAGCCTGACCACCCTGTCACTGGCCCCGTTCAACATCTGGCCGCTGGCGCTGCTTTCCGTCGGCCTGCTGTACCTCGGTCTGTGCAAGGTCGGGCCAAAGCAGGCGGCACAGCGGGGCTGGTGCTATGGCTTTGGCCTGTTCGCCTCCGGGGTTAGCTGGGTCTACGTCAGCATTCACGACTTCGGAGCCGCTTCGCCGGTGCTGGCGGGGCTGCTCACGCTGGGTTTCGTTGCCGGTCTGGCGCTGTTCTTTGCACTGCTAGGCTGGCTCTGGGCGCGCCTGCTGCGTGATCGCCATTCCGCTTTAGGTGATGCGCTGGCGTTCACCGCACTCTGGCTGGCACTCGACGCACTGCGCGGGTGGATACTCACGGGCTTTCCCTGGCTCTACACCGGCTACAGCCAACTCGACGGCCCCCTGGCTGGACTGGCGCCAATCGGCGGCGTATGGCTGCTGAGCTTTGCCATCGCACTGAGCGCCACGCTGCTGGTGGCATTGCCAAGGCTGCGCACCGACAAGCCTCGCCTGGCCGTTGGCGTTGTGTTAATGGCATCCCCCTGGATTGCAGGTCTACTGCTCGACGGGCATGCCTGGACCACTGCCAAGCGCGAGCCGCTGAGCGTGGTCGCGGTCCAGGGCAACGTCGCGCAGAGCATGAAGTGGGACCCGAAGAAGCTCGAGATGCAGCTGCTGTTGTATCGCGACATGACGTTCCGCAGCCGTCCGGCGGATCTGATCGTCTGGCCAGAAACCGCGGTCCCGATCCTCAAGGATCACGCTGAAGGCTATCTGCAGATGATGGCTGGCTTCGCCGAGCAGCGCGATGCGGCGCTGATCACTGGCGTACCGGTACGCCAGCCCAATGCCGATGGCGAGCTTCGTTATTACAACGGCCTCACCACCGCAGGCGACGGCTCCGGCACCTACCTCAAGCAGAAGCTGGTGCCCTTTGGCGAGTACGTACCACTACAGGATCTGCTACGGGGCCTGATCGCCTTCTTCGACCTGCCGATGTCCGACTTCGCACGCGGCGACTCCGGTCAGCCGCTGCTGCAGGCCAAGGGGCTGAAGATAGCGCCCTACATCTGCTATGAAGTGGTCTATCCGGAATTCGCCGCAGGGCTCGCCGCACAAAGCGACCTGCTGCTCACGGTGAGCAATGACGCATGGTTCGGCCGCTCCATTGGACCGCTGCAGCACCTGCAGATGGCGCAGATGCGTGCCCTGGAAGCCGGTCGCTGGATGATTCGCGCGACCAACAACGGCATCACCGTGTTGATTGACCCCTTTGGGCACATCACCGAGCAGATTCCTCAGTTCGAACAAGCGGTGCTGTACGGCGAAGTGACCCCGATGCAAGGCCTGACGCCTTACCTGCGTTGGCGCTCATGGCCACTGATTGCCGTGTGTGCGCTGCTGCTCGGCTGGGCATTGGTCAGGCGCAAGGCCGAGACCTGAGCAGCCGAATCCGCAGGATGGACTTCAGCCCGGCACCAGCACCTCCGCCGGCTGGCCGAAGTCCACCCTAAGACGTCTCGCCCCAAGACCGCTTGAGCCTGAACCGCAAGAAGCCCTTCATTCGGGTTGTTCAGCTGCCCCATCGTAGACGAGCGGATAAACCGCCATGCCAACGATTTCGTTGATCAGCATGCCGTTCTGCCAGAACGCCTTGGCCTCCGGCAGCCAGCCATTCAGTGGCCGACCATTGGGCACGCCCATGAACCCCACCGGCGCGGCGACCACCTCGATACCGTTCTGCTCGAAGCACCATCGTGAACGCGGCATATGCGATGCGGACGTGACCAGCACCACCCGGTCGATTCCGGCGGCACGCAGCATTTCAGCGCTGAAAACAGCATTTTCCCACGTCGTGCGGCTGCGCTCTTCGAGCCAGCGAGTCGTGACATCGAGATCGCGCTGCAGGACTTCCGCGCCAAGCATGGCTTCGCTGGGCGGCTCGCCGAAGTGCAGACCACCGCTGGTAAGGATCGGCAGGTCGGATGCCTTGGCTATGCGCGCGGCATACCGCAATCGCTCGAGCGCGATATAGCCAGGCTGGTCCCCACCCCAGGCGGGATCGCTCTGCTCCCGACCGGCACCGAGCACTACGATGGCGCTGGCTCGCTCGCCCAGCCCTGACCACTGCGCCTCGCTCAACGCTGGCTCGCGCTCGACCAGCCGCGCAGACCATTCGACGACTACCGGCAGACTCATCAGCCAGAGACCGCCAAAGCCGGTGACAAAACACAACGCCGCCAGCTTCGGCGCACGCCGGCGCAGCCACCAGCCAAGCAGCAATAGCAGCAACAGCCCGCCTGGAGGCAACAACAGCTGCTTGAACAGATAACGAATCGGCATCCGACTTCCCCGGCAAAGGCCATCACTCTAGCCGCTACCGGCGCATTTGTCGGCTGCCGCGTCCGCTCAATGGCGCGGGTAGGTGTGCAATCGCTGCCGCGCGCGCAACAGCTGCGAACCGCAGGCGGGGCAAACTGCAGGTCCGGCCTCCTCGGGCCAGCCCACCTCGGTGTTGCACAAGGCGCAGCTCAGCGTCTGCTGCAGCGCTAATGACGTATGTTTGCAGCGTGCGCCATGGCGATGCCGTCCACTGCCGCGCACCATGGGACGCAACGCCTGACGTGACAGATGGGCTTGCTCCTCGGCCGCGGCATGCCATCCGGAAAGCCATTGGGAATCACGCTGCAGATAGGCACGGATCAGCTCGAACTCCGCGGGCGTCAGGCCACGCACCTCCAGATCACCAGCGACCCCGGGATCACCGGTCGTGCCACGCTCCGCCTCCTGCAGCGCCGAACTCAATCGCTGCAGTACCCGCGCATATAGACTGCTGTCTTCAGATCGCGGCTCTCGGTCCATCAAACTCACCTCATATTCGTCCCGCCCCTGATCAAGCGTAGCTCAGCTTCGCTTGCCCAAGCCTCGCACGACGGATGGAGCCCTCAGGGCGGCGGCAAATCGGGTTTCCCTAGGCCGCGGGGGGTCATGTATGCTACGGCGCTTCCATGCCTCCGCCTGCAACCTGCTGGGTCACGGTTTGCGCCAGGTCCGCCGGACCCGCCAACCGCCCCTGCGACAGCATTTCCGCGGAGAGCCAGCCTCTATTTCCAACGCCAGTAGCCATGCACGAACAGTATCAGCCCAGCCAGATCGAAGCCGCCGCGCAGTCCCACTGGGACTCGCAGAAATCCTTTGAAGTAAGTGAACAGCCCGGCAGGGACACCTTCTATTGCCTGTCGATGTTCCCCTACCCCAGCGGCAAGCTGCACATGGGCCACGTGCGCAACTACACCATCGGTGACGTGATCGCGCGTTACCAGCGCATGCAGGGCAAGAACGTGCTGCAGCCTATGGGCTGGGACGCGTTCGGCATGCCAGCGGAAAACGCTGCGATGAAGAACCAGGTCGCACCGGCGAAGTGGACCTACGAGAACATCGCCTACATGAAGGCTCAGCTCAAAAGCCTGGGCCTGGCAGTCGACTGGACACGCGAAGTCACCACCTGCAAGCCGGACTACTATCGCTGGGAGCAGTGGCTGTTCACCCGCCTGTATGAAAAAGGCGTGATCTATCGCAAGAACGGCACCGTCAACTGGGACCCGGTCGACCAGACCGTGCTGGCCAACGAGCAGGTCATCGATGGCCGTGGCTGGCGTTCCGGCGCGCTCATCGAGAAGCGCGAAATCCCGATGTACTACTTCAAGATCACCGCCTATGCGGATGAGCTGCTGGAGAGCCTGGACGAGCTGGACGGCTGGCCCGAGCAAGTAAAGACCATGCAGCGCAACTGGATCGGCAAGTCGCGAGGCATGGAGATCAGCTTCCCCTACGACGTGGCGAGCATCGGCAGCGAAGGGGTGATGAAGGTCTTCACCACCCGTCCCGATACCCTGATGGGCGCCACCTACGTAGCCGTGGCGGCCGAACATCCGCTGGCAACCCTCGCTGCGCAGAACGATCCCGAACTGCAGGTCTTCATCGACGAGTGCAAGCGTGGCGGCGTCGCCGAAGCCGACATCGCTACCCAGGAGAAGAAGGGCCTAGCCACTTCCCTGCGCGTGCAACACCCGTTGACCGGCGAACTGCTGCCGGTGTGGGTCGCCAACTATGTGCTGATGAACTATGGCGAAGGCGCAGTCATGGCCGTACCCGCCCATGATGAGCGCGACTTTGCCTTCGCCACGAAATACGACCTGCCGATCAAGCCGGTCGTGCGCACCAGCGCCGGCGACCATACCCCGGCGCCCTGGCAGGACGCCTACGGCGAACATGGCGAGCTGATCAATTCCGGCATTTTCGACGGCCTCGACTTCGACGGCGCATTCGATGCCATCGAAGTGGCGCTGCAGAAGAAAGGCCTTGGTCAGGCACGCACCCAGTTCCGCCTGCGCGACTGGGGCATAAGCCGTCAGCGCTACTGGGGCTGCCCGATCCCGATCATCCATTGCGAAAGCTGCGGCGACGTGCCGGTGCCCGAAGACCAGCTGCCCGTCGTGCTCCCCGAAGACGTGGTTCCGGATGGCGCCGGCAGCCCGCTGGCGCGCATGCCGCAATTCTACGAATGCAGCTGCCCGAAGTGCGGCGCGCCGGCCAAGCGCGAAACCGACACCATGGACACCTTCGTCGAGTCGTCCTGGTACTTCGCCCGCTACGCCAGCCCGAACTACGAAGGCGGCATGGTCGACCCGCAGGCCGCCAATCACTGGCTGCCAGTTGATCAGTACATCGGCGGTATCGAGCACGCCATCCTGCACCTGCTGTACGCGCGCTTCTTCCACAAGCTGATGCGCGACGAAGGCCTGGTCAGCTCCAACGAACCGTTCAAGAACCTGCTGACCCAAGGCATGGTCATCGCCGACACCTACTACCGCACGCTGGAAAACGGCGGCAAGGACTGGTTCAACCCGGCCGATGTGGAGGTAGAACGCGATGCCAAGGCCAAGGTCATTGGCGCGAGGCTGAAGTCGGATGGGCTGCCGGTGGAGATCGGCGGCACCGAGAAGATGTCCAAGTCGAAGAACAATGGTGTCGATCCGCAAGCCATGATCGATGCCTACGGCGCGGACACCTGCCGCCTGTTCATGATGTTCGCCTCGCCACCGGACATGAGCCTGGAGTGGTCCGATTCGGGTGTGGAAGGCGCGAGCCGCTTCCTGCGCCGAGTCTGGCGTCTGGCCCACGCGCATGTAAGCGCTGGCCTGCCGGGTGCTCTGGATATCGGCAGCCTGAGTGATGAACAAAAAGCCGTACGCCGCGCGATTCACCTGGCGATCAGACAGGCCAGTGTGGATGTCGGCCAACACCACAAATTCAACACCGCCATTGCCCAGGTAATGACGCTGATGAACGTGCTGGAAAAAGCCGCGACAGATACTGAGCAGGATCGCGCGCTGCTGCAGCAAGGCCTGGAAACCGTCGCCTTGCTGCTAGCGCCGATTACGCCGCATATCTGCCACGAACTTTGGCAGCAACTGGGCAAGCAGGGCGCAATCATCGATGCGCAATGGCCTAAAGTCGACGAGTCCGCGCTGGTGCAGGACAGTCTGACCCTGGTGATACAGGTCAACGGTAAGCTGCGCGGCCAGATCGAAGTGCCGGCGACCGCCACTCGTGAAGCGATCGAGGCGGCCGCACGCAGCAATGAAAACGTGCTGCGCTTTACTGAAGGCCTGACGATCCGCAAGGTCATTGTGGTACCGGGCAAGCTGGTCAACATCGTCGCTAACTGATTCGGCCCCGGCGCCAGCGCCGGGCCTGCAAGGGGATAACAATATGAACAAACGCAATCTGGTCGTGCTGGGCCTGACCCTGCTGCTGAGCGCCTGCGGCTTCCAACTGCGCGGTACCGGCGATGTGGAGTTCGGTCTCAAGGAGATCGATCTTCAAGCCCGCAACAGCTACGGCGAAACCGTGCAGCAGCTCGAAGACCTGCTCAAGAGCAACGGGGTGCGGATTTATCCAGGTGCCAAGTACAGCCTTAATCTGGCCCGCGAGCAGACCCGCCAGCGCACAGCCAGCTACACCAGTTCGGCGCGCAGCGCCGAGTACGAGCTGACCAGCACGCTCGACTACGAATTCCGCGGCCCGCAAAACACGCTGCTGCTCGAAGACAGTATCGAAGTGCAGAAAGTCTACGTGCATGACAGCAACAATCTGATCGGCTCCTCTCAGGAAGGCGACCAGCTGCGTCAGGAAATGCGCCGAGAGCTGCTTCAGCAGCTCGCCCTGCGCATACAGCGCATCACCCCTTCAGAACTCGACCGCCTGCAGCAGGAAGCCGAAGCCAAGGCACGCGCCGAAGCGGAAGCCGTGGAAGCGGCCCGTCGCGCTCAGGATGCACAGCCGCAACAGTCGCCTATCCAACTGCCTATCCAGTGACAGGTTCGGGGGTCCCGAGCCCCCGTTTTCGCATCTATGAAACTGTCCCCCGCCCAGTTAGGTAAGCATCTGCAAGGCCCGCTAGCGCCAGCCTATGTGGTCTCAGGCGACGAGCACCTGTTGTGCCAGGAAGCCTGCGACGCGATTCGGGCTGCGACCCGTACGCAGGGCTTCAGCGAGCGCCAGGTTTTCCATGTCGAAACCGGATTTGACTGGGGCCTGTTGATCGAAGCGGGCGCAAGCCTCTCGCTGTTCGCCGAGAAGCGTCTGCTTGAGTTGCGCATCCCCAACGGCAAACCCGGCGACAAAGGTGCGGCTGCCTTGATCGAATACCTCGCCCGCCCCGCCGAGGACACCGTACTGCTGATCAGCCTGCCCAAGCTCGACGGCAGCAGCCAGAAGACCAAGTGGGCGAAGGCCCTGATCGAAGGCAAGGACGTACAGTTCCTGCAAATCTGGCCGGTGGATGCCGGACAGTTGCCGCAGTGGATTCGACAACGTCTGGCCCAGGCTGGTCTTTCTGCCAACCAGGAGGCTGTCGAGCTGATTGCCGCCCGGGTCGAAGGCAATTTGCTGGCTGCCGCCCAGGAAATCGAGAAACTCAAACTGCTGGCCGAAGCCGGGCAAGTAACCGCCGACACCGTCCAGGCCGCCGTTGCCGACAGCGCCCGCTACGATGTCTTCGGCCTGATCGACGCCACGCTGCACGGCCAGGCGGCGCATGCCCTGCACATGCTGGATGGCCTACGCGGCGAAGGCGTGGAGGCGCCAGTGATCCTCTGGGCGCTGGCCCGTGAGCTGCGTCTGCTGGCCAATATTGCCCAGCAGCATGGCCAGGGCATTCCGCTGGACCGTGCCTTTGCCCAGGCCCGCCCGCCAGTATGGGATAAGCGCCGACCGCTGGTTTCCAAAGCGTTGCAACGGCATAGCGCAACCGGCTGGAGCCAGCTGCTGATGGATGCGCAACGCATTGACGAGCAAATCAAGGGGCAAGCCGCCGGGGACCCCTGGATAGGACTGGCCAATATCTGTCTGCAGCTGAGCGGAAAACGTATCGGAGCGTGATGCGCGATCGCAAGCCGGCCGCAATACGCCAGCCGTACTGGACATTTTTCGTACAACGCCTATGATTCTCTCGCCCGACGGTGGGCACCACGAGGGAAAGATGAATGAGCACACGCAAGAAACGGCCGAACAAGGCCAAACACCTGGTCGCGCAACCGCTGTTCCGCCTCCGCCAGGAAACGCCGAAAAAAGGCAAAGGCAGCTACCGCCGCGAAGCCTCCCAGTCCACCAACTGGGAGGCTTCGGTCCTTCTGGCGGCCTGAAAACCCAATGCCCCCGAAAGCGTGATAATGTCTGCGGCCGACGACACGTTTCGAGAGTGGTGCATGTATCACACCTTCGTTCCCGTTCTGCTGCTGCGTACCCTGGTCGCTGCCTCGGCCATGAGCCTGGTAGTCGCCTGTGCAGCTGAACCCCTTGCGCAGTCCGCACCGGTCAGCAATGCCACCACCCCAGCCAGTCAAGGCAGCGTAAGCGTCGACGTCCGCCCGGAAGTCGTCCATCTAAGCTTTAGCCAGTGGCGCGATCAGTTCCGCGTCGAGGCGCTCGCTGCAGGCATCAGCGCCGAGACCTTCGACCGTGCGTTCGCCGGCGTGCAGCCCGACCCCGCAGTGATCGAGGCCGACCGCAGTCAACCCGAGTTCACTCGACCTGTGTGGCAGTACCTGGAAGGCGCTATTTCACCCCAGCGTGTGCGCAGCGGCCAACGCCTGCTGAATGAACACGCCACCACACTGGATAAGATCGAGGCGCGCTACGGGGTTGATCGCGAAACACTGGTCGCCGTCTGGGGGCTGGAGAGCAGCTTTGGCCAGATCATGGGTGACAAGTCGGTGATTCGATCCTTGGCCACCCTAGCCCACGAAGGGCGCAGACCGGCGTTTGCCAAGAGTCAGTTAATTGCCGCGCTGGAAATCCTGCAGCACGGCGACGTTGCACCCCAGCGTATGCGCGGTTCCTGGGCCGGCGCCATGGGCCAGACTCAGTTTATCCCGACCACCTATAACACCCACGCCGTGGATTTCGACGGTGATGGCAAACGCGATATCTGGAACAGTTCGGCCGATGCCTTGGCTTCAGCGGCGCACTACCTGCAAGCGTCTGGCTGGAAACAGGGGCAGCCCTGGGGGTTCGAGGTACGGCTACCCAAGGAGTTCGACTATGCTCTGGCCGACTCCGAAATACGCAAGCCTATCGCCGAATGGCGCCGTCTGGGCCTGCGCAGCCTGCCCACCGGCTACGACGAGGCCAATGCCAGTCTGTTGCTACCTGCTGGGCACCGCGGCCCTGCATTCCTCGTCATGGACAACTTCCGCGCCATCCTCCGCTACAACAACTCCTCCGCCTACGCATTAGCCATCGGCCTGCTGGCAGAGAATCTCCAGGGCAAGGGGCAGGTAGAAGGTAGCTGGCCGCGGGGCGAACAGCCGCTTAGCCGCTCAGAGCGCCTCGAGCTGCAGCAACGCCTGGTCGCCCAAGGCTTCGATCCAGGTACTCCGGATGGCATCATCGGCGCAAATACCCGCAAGGCCATTCGCGGCTTTCAACAGCGTCTCGGCTGGCCGGCCGACGGACATCCAACTCAGGAACTGCTAGGTCGTCTGCGCGCTCAGCCTTGATCGATAGAGGGGAATACAAAAAGCCCCGGCAGGGCTTCTGCCGGGGCTTTTGCTTTCAAGCCAACGCCTACAATGCTGAAAGGCTTCAGTGCTTGATAGCGACCTCGTAGAGGTAATCCGGTAACGGATCAATAACTACCTGCTGCCCTTGGTAATGAGCCTTCACCGCTTCGCGCGGCACGACTCCATGAGGCACCCGCTGATCGCCGCCCAATCGCTGGCGGGCACGGTAATCGATTACGCAACCATCGGCTTCGACCCAGAAATGCGGCGAAACCACCTTACCGTCCAGCTCGACTTGCCCCAACATCGCTCGGTATGGGATGTGCTGCTTGGCAAGCCGCGTTACAACGAGGCGGCTCATCGCGTCGCATTCGACCTTTGCGCCATCCAGGTCGTCAAGCAAGTCCTTTAACTGGGGTTCGTTCATCTGCAGTGGCCCTCGGTTGGCCTCATGGTGTAAACGAGCGCCACTATAGACCAAAGTCTAATGCGGCGTAATGCCGCAATTTTCCTGCCAACCAGTTCACCACACAGAATGCAACACGATTCGAGGGCAAATCTTGCACTCTTTAAGGCCAAAGAAAAACGCGCATACAGTTGAGGCTGCATGCGCGTTTCTTATCATTTTGATCGGCCGGACTAGACTTATCCCTGCTTGGCCCCATGGGCCTGCTGATCAGCGTGGTACGAGGAACGCACCAGAGGGCCGGAAGCGATGTTCTTGAATCCCATCTTCATTCCTTCTTCGGCGAACCATGCGAAGATATCGGGATGAACAAAGCGCTGTACCGGCAGATGGTTGCGTGATGGTTGCAGGTACTGACCGAGGGTAAGCATGTCGATGTCGTGCTGACGCATCCGGTGCATGACTTCGATCACTTCCTCGTCGGTCTCCCCCAGGCCGAGCATCAAGCCCGACTTGGTGGGCACGCCCGGCACACGCTGCTTGAATTTCTCCAGCAGGTCGAGCGACCACTCGAAATCCGAGCCCGGGCGCGACGACTTGTACAGCCGCGGCACGGTTTCCAGGTTGTGATTGAACACGTCCGGCGGCTCACTGGCAGTGATGTCCAGCGCGATATCCATGCGCCCGCGGTAATCGGGCACTAGGGTTTCCAACTGGATAGACGGCGACAGCTTGCGGATCTCGCGCAGACAATCAGCGAAATGCTGGGCGCCGCCGTCCCGCAGGTCATCACGGTCCACCGAGGTGATCACCACGTACTTCAGCCGCATATCGGCGATGGCCTGGGCCAGGTTTTTCGGCTCATCCGGATCTAGCGCATTCGGGCGGCCATGGCCAACGTCGCAGAACGGGCAGCGACGCGTGCAGATGTCGCCCATGATCATGAACGTTGCGGTCCCGCTGGAGAAGCACTCACCCAGGTTGGGACAGGAGGCTTCCTCACAAACGCTGTGCAGCTTGTGCTTGCGCAGGGTCTGCTTGATCTGGTCGACCTCGGGAGAAACCGGGATACGCACGCGAATCCAGTCCGGCTTCTTCGGCAGCTCATCGGTAGGAATGATCTTCACCGGAATCCGCGCAACCTTCTCGGCACCGCGCAGCTTGACGCCAGCCTCAACCTTGGCCGGGCGCTTGCCTGCCGTTTCTACACTACTCATATGCTTCGATTCCGCCCGCGAGGGTCTTCTGTTGCGCGTATCCGAGCTGCTGAACCAGTTGATCACGCAGTCGATCGGCCACTTCAGAGATGTCGATCGGCCCGATCAGGTCACGCAATTGGGTCATAGGCAGCCCTGCATAACCGCAGGGGTTGATGCGCCGGAAAGGTTCTAGATCCATGTCCACGTTCAGCGCCAGGCCGTGGAAGGACCGGCCATTGCGTATGCGCAGGCCCAGGGATGCGATCTTCGCGCCGTTGACATAAACACCTGGCGCATCAGCTTTAGCTGTTGCCTCGACACTATAGCCGGCGAGCAACTCGATCAGACTCTGCTCGATACGACTGACTAGCTCCCGCACACCTATGCCGAGCCGCCGTACATCGAGCAGAAGATAGCCAACCAGCTGTCCGGGCCCGTGATAGGTCACTTGACCGCCGCGATCCACCTGCACCACCGGTATTTGACCTGGAAACAGCAAATGCTCGGCTTTGCCGGCCTGCCCCTGGGTAAATACAGGAGGATGCTGCAGCAGCCATATCTCATCTTCGCTACCGGCATCGCGGGTATTGGTGAAATGCTGCATGGCCTGCCAGGCAGACCGGTACTCGATCAGTCCGAGATCACGTATACCCACTTGGTGGGTCATCACAGCACCATGTGAACACGGCCAGTGGCCCGCAGATCGACATGGATGGCCTGCAGCTGCTCGACACCGGTAGCGGTGATAAGCACCTGCAGTGAAAGGAAGCGGCCGTTGCGGCTGTCGCGGGTCACGACGGTGGTCTCGTCAAAATCTGGCGCGTGGCGCTGGATGACGTCGATCACGACCTCACGAAAGCCCTCACCAGCATCGCCGATCACCTTGATCGGGTAGCGCTCGCAAGGAAAGTCGATCTTGGGGGCAGATATATCGTCTTGATTATCGGTCATGGGTAACGGACTCGTGATCCGCACATGCGCCGCGGCGGGATCAGCCGGGGCGCACTCGAGCGTGGTCAGTTGAACAGGCTGAAGAAGAACAGGCGAATGCTATCCCAAAAGCGGCGGAACAGCCCACCCTCTTCGATGGTTTCCAGCGCCACCAGATCGGTACTGCGGATCACCTTGTCCGCCATTTTGACGTCTACCTTACCGATAACATCGCCCTGCTGGATCGGTGCAGTGAGCGTGCTGTTGAAGCTCATCACCGCCTCCAACTTCTCCACCTGACCACGCGGTAGCGTCATGGTCAGATCTTGCGCCAGACCGGCCTTCAGCTTGTCCTGCTGTCCTTTCCAGACCTGAGCCTGAGCCAACTCGGTGCCCTTCTGGTAGAACGTGCGCGTCTCGAAGAAGCGGAACCCATAGGTCAGCAGTTTTTGGGTTTCTGCTGCACGAGCCTGCTCGCTGTCGGTGCCGAACACGGCCGAAATGAGGCGCATGTTGTCACGCACTGCAGAGGCAACCAGGCAGAAGCCGGCCTCTTCGGTATGCCCGGTCTTCAATCCGTCGACGGTCTTATCACGCCACAGCAGCAGATTGCGGTTGGGTTGTTTGATGTTGTTCCAGAAGAATTCCTTTTGCGCGTAGATGGCGTAGTGCGCCGGATCTTCGTAAATGATCGCGCGGGCCAGCTTGGCCATGTCATTCGCCGAGGAGTAGTGATCCGGATCCGGCAGGCCGGTGGCATTGACGAAATGGCTATTGGTCATACCCAGGCGTTGGGCGGTGCTGTTCATCAGATCGGCAAAGGCTTCTTCGCTGCCGGCGATGTGTTCGGCCATCGCGACGCTGGCATCGTTACCCGATTGGATGATGATGCCGTGCAGCAGATCGTCGACCGAAACCTGAGTGTTGACCTGAATGAACATCCGCGAGCCGCCGGTGCGCCATGCCTTTTCGCTCACCGTGACCATGTCGTTGTCGCTGATCTGGCCCTTCTGGATCTCCAGCGTGGCGATATAGGCGGTCATCAGCTTGGTCAGACTGGCCGGCGGCAGGCGTTCGTCGCCATTGTGCTCCACCAGCACCTCGCCGCTGGCGGCGTCCATCAGCAGGTAGGACTTGGCAGCCAGTTGCGGAGCGGACGGTACGATCTGCGCTGCCCAGGCGGTCGGCGCGACCGTCAGCAGAGTCAGGACTATGATGCGTTGCACGAGGCTGGTGATTTTCATCCGAATCTCAAGTTAGTCAGGTAAAACAAAGGCAAAGAATTACAAACGCTCAGTCGGCGGCAACCCGCCGCGGCTGGCCAAGGTTGGCCAGGCGAACGCTTTCTTCGAGCTGCATGGCCTCATCCGGCGTGTCGATGGGCCCCATCCGCACGCGGTGCAGCGTCTGCTGATTGTGTACCACCGAGCTGATGAACACCGGAGCAGACACCACTCCGCTCAGCTTGTCCTTGAGTAGCTGAGCCGCATCTGGATTGGCGAAGGCGCCAACTTGGAGAAACAGGCCAGACGCTGCGCGCGAAGCGTTTTTTTTTGCGTCGATTTCCAGCGGCACCGTCGCCGCGGCATGCTGCTGAGGCGGCGGCGTGTACTGCTCGATGGGCTGCGCGATATTACTGGCCGGCTTGTTAGCGGCCATTTGCGGCTGCGCCATCATGCTCGGTACCGGCCGCCCCTGCTGCGCCCACCACTGAGTGGGATCGATACCTTCGACCTTGACCCGTGCCGTACCGCTTTCGGCGAAACCGAGCTTTTTCGCAGCTGCAAAGGACAAATCAATGATCCGGTCGGAATAGAACGGACCGCGATCATTGACCCGCAATGTCACGGTACGCCCGTTATCCAGGTTGGTGACCTTGACGTAAGTAGGCAACGGCAACGTCTTGTGCGCAGCGCTCATGCCATAGAGGTCGTACTTCTCGCCATTGGCGGTAGGCTGGCCATGGAACTTGGTGCCATACCAGGACGCCGTACCGGTAGCCGTATAACGATGACCGTCACTGATAGGGAAGTAGGTTTTTCCCAGCACCGTGTAGGGGTTGGCTTTGTAAGCCCCGTAATGAGGCATTGGAACCGCATCCGGGATCTGCGAGACGTCCACATCCCACCACGGCGCGCCGTCCTTGTGAGGCCGGGAGAAATCACCCGGCCCACTGATGCTAGTGCTCTTGCTCGGCGTGCTGCCAGACTTGGGGGCAGGTGTCGACGAGCAGCTTGCCAACAGCACGCCAGTAACACCTAGCGCGACCAGTCTGGTCCAGAGAACGCTCATTGTTCGCCTCGCGCTTCGGCCAGCATTTGCGACAGCTGATGCACGGCCATGGCATACATCACGCTGCGGTTATAGCGAGTGATGACGTAGAAATTCGGCAGGCCCAACCAATACTCGTCACCCTCCGCACCTTCCAGGCGAAAGGCCGTGATGGCTGTGTCGTCCGCCACTGCCTTGTCGAACTGCCAACCCAGGCTACGCATTTCGCCCGCCTTCTTCTGCGACTCCAGGCCTACGGTCAGGCCTTCTTCGTAGCGCTCACCGGATACCTTCGCCCGCGCCACAACGGGTTCGCCAGCGGCCCAACCGTGTTGCTTGAAGTAGCTGGCGGCGCTGCCGATGGCATCGGTTGGGTTATTCCAGATATCGATGCGACCGTCGCCATCGAAATCCACCGCATAGGCGCGGAAGCTGCTCGGCATGAACTGCGGCAGGCCCATGGCTCCAGCGTACGAGCCCTTGAGCGTGAGGGGGTCGACCTGCTCCTCGCGGGTCAGCAGAAGGAACTCCTTGAGCTGCTGGCGGAAAAACGGCTGGCGCGGCGGATAATCGAAACCAAGGGTCGACAACGCATCGATGACCCGATGACTACCAGTGTTGCGGCCATAGAAGGTTTCTACACCGATGATCGCGACAATGATTTCCGGCGGCACACCATATTCAGTCTCAGCGCGGGCCAAGGCTGTTTCGTTCTCCCGCCAGAAGTCGACGCCCTGGGCGACCCGCGAATCGGTGAGGAAGATCGGCCGGTATTCCTTCCACGGCTTGACTCGCTCGGCCGGCCGCGAAATGGCGTCGAGAATCGCCTGTTTGCGCTCGGCCTGCTTGAACAGGTCACGCAGCTGGTCGCCGACGAAGCCGTAGTCGCGGGTCATTTCCGCGATGAATTCTTCCACATTGGGCCCGGTGTAGTCCGCAGCCTGCAGCGGCAGACTCCCAAGTAAGGCGCCAGTCAAGCTCACGCCCCCAAGCATCCGTGCCATCCAGCCACGCCGTAATGAAATCAACAAAGTCACTCTCGTCAAACCTGCGCGATCCACTTGCGATGGGTGTGGATCGACATCAAAACCCCGAACCCTGACAGCAGGGTCACCAATGAAGTTCCGCCATAGCTTATGAAGGGCAAAGGCACCCCCACAACCGGCAGCAGACCACTGACCATACCGATATTGACGAAAACGTAAACAAAGAAGGTCATCGTCAATGCACCGGCCAGCAGCTTTCCGAACAACGTTTGCGCCTGCGCCGTGATCACCAGCCCTCGAGTGATCAGCAGGATGTACACCACCAGGAGCAGACAGACGCCAACCAAGCCAAACTCTTCGGCGAGAACGGCGATGATAAAGTCAGTATGACTTTCCGGCAAAAAATCCAGATGTGACTGGGTACCCGCCAGCCACCCCTTGCCGAACACGCCCCCTGAGCCAATCGCCGCTTTCGACTGAATGATGTTCCAGCCCGTACCCAGCGGATCGCTTTCAGGATCGAGAAACGTCAGCACGCGCTGCTTCTGATAATCGCGCAAGACGAAGTACCACATCGCCACGGCGATCGGCACGAACGCCGTCACTACACCGATAATCCAGCGCCAGCGCAGCCCACCGATGAATAGCACGAAGGCACCGGAGGCCAGAATCAGCAATGAAGTACCAAGGTCGGGCTGCTTGAGAATAAGCACAAAGGGGATGAGGATCATCGCCAGACTGATAGCAGTGTGCTTGATGCCGGGGGGCAGGCTGCGCGACGACAGATACCAGGCGATGGTCATCGGCATGATGATTTTCATGAACTCGGAGGGCTGAAAACGGATCACGCCGGGTATGTTGATCCAGCGCGTTGCGCCCATTGCCGTATACCCAACGAATTCGACCGCCAGCAGCAATCCCACAACGGCCAGGTAGCCCAGCGGAACCCAACGCGCCATGAATCGAGGCTCGAACTGTGCGATCACCAGCATCACGCCAAGGCCAATGCCGAACGACGTCGCCTGCTTGATGACCATGTCCCAGCTCTTGCCGCTGGCCGAGTAAAGAATGAACAGGCTACCCGCGGCCAGTATTAGCAACAGGACAAGCAGGAGACCATCGATGTGCAGGCGCTGCAGCAGACTGGCTCGGCGCCGCAGCACGTCTTCGCGCGACAGGGTACGGTCGAAGTTGCCGCTCATGGCGCCTTACCTTCTACAGTCAGCGGCGGAGCGAATTCCACCCGCAGCTTGCCCTCTTCGTCCAGCAACCAGGCATCCATTACCTGCTTGGCTACGGGCGCGGCCACACCGGAACCGGATTCGCCGTTCTCGACCATTACCGCCACCGCGATCTTCGGATCATTGGCCGGAGCGAACGCGACGAACAACGCATGATCACGATGCCGCTCAGCAAGCTTGGCGCTGTCGTACTTCTCGCCCTGGCGGATTGCGACCACCTGGGCGGTCCCGCTTTTGCCGGCGATACGGTAGACCGAGCTTTCACCAACCTTCCGTGCCGTGCCGCGAGCACCGTGCAGCACCTGCTCCATTCCATGGTTCGCATAATCCCAGAAGCGCGGATCACGCAGCTGGATGTCAGGAATCGGGTCCGGATCGACGGGCGCCCTGCCGGCAATGCTGCGCGCCAGGTGCGGACGAATCCACTTGCCGCGATTAGCCATCAAGGCGGTAGCCTGGGCCAGCTGGAGCGGCGTTGTCTGCATGTAGCCCTGGCCAATACCGAGAATGACGGTCTCCCCCGGATACCAGGGCTGGCGATAACGCGCGCGCTTCCAGTCGCGCGACGGCATCAGACCGGCGGTCTCCTCATGCATGTCCAGCGAAACGCGCTGCCCGAGCCCGAACCGGGTCATGTAGTCGTGCATACGATCGACCCCCATCTTGTGGGCCAAATCGTAGAAATAGGTGTCGTTGGAGCGGGCAATGGCCAGGTCCAGATCCACCCAGCCGTCGCCGCTGCGGTTCCAGTTGCGGTACTTGTGTTTCACGTTGGGCAGCTGAAAGAAGCCCGGATCGAAGACACGACTGGTCGGAGTGATCACACCCGCGTCGAGACCTGCGACGGCCATCATCGGCTTGATCGTCGAGCCCGGCGGATACAGCCCCCGCAGCACGCGGTTATACAGCGGGCGATCGATGGAATCGCGTAGCTCGCCGTAATCCTTGAAACTGATACCTGTAACGAACAGGTTGGGATTGAAACTCGGCTGGCTGACCATCGCCACGACCTCTCCTGTGGCGGGCAACAACGCGACGATCGCGCCGCGACGCCCACCCAGCGCGTTCTCGGCGGCTTCCTGCAAATCCAGATCGAGCGACAGGGTGATGTCCTTGCCAGGTACCGGATCGGTTCGCTTGAGCACACGCAGGACTCTGCCACGGGCGTTGGTCTCAACCTCTTCGTAGCCGACCTGCCCATGCAATTCGTCTTCGTAGAATTTCTCTATTCCCGTCTTGCCGATGTGGTGCGTTCCGCTGTAATTGACCGGATCGAGCTGCTTGACCTCCTGCTCGTTGATCCGCCCGACGTAACCCACCGAATGGGCGAAGTGCGCGCCCTGTGGATAGTGCCGAACCAGCTGCGCGGCCACCTCGACGCCCGGCAGACGGAACTGGTTTACGGCAATGCGCGCGATCTGTTCCTCTGAGAGCTCATACATGATGGGCACCGGCTCGAATGGTCGGCGCCCCTGCAGCACGCGCTTTTCGAACAGACCGCGCTCTTCCTCACTCAGCTCCAGCACCGCGACAACCGAGTCGAGCACTGCCTTCCAGTCACCGGCCCGCTCGCGTGTGACGGTCAGGCTGAAGCTGGGGCGGTTGTCGGCGATGACACGGCCCTTGCGATCGAAGATCAGGCCACGGTTGGGCGGGATCGGCTGCACATGGACGCGGTTGTTCTCCGACAACGTCGAATGGTGCTCGAACTGCACCACCTGCAGGTAATACATCCGCGCAACCAGCACGCCGATCAGCGCCAATACAACAGCAAGGCCCACGATGACGCGCCGGCGTACTAGCAGGGCGTCCTTTTCATGGTCCTTGAGCTGAATCGGTTGCGGCATGGTGAGGAGGTTCGCGAACTACTTGTGATAAGGATGACCGGACAATAGCGTCCAGGCGCGATAAATCTGTTCGCCGACGAGGATACGCACCAGCGGATGAGGTAGCGTCAGAGGTGACAGCGACCAGCGCTGCTCGCTGCGCGCGCAAACCTCAGGAGCCAGCCCTTCCGGACCGCCGACCATGAGATTGACGTTGCGCGCGTCGAGCCGCCAGCGTTCGATCTCCGCTGCCAGCTGCTCGGTACTCCAAGGCTTGCCATGCACCTCAAGCGTGACGATGCGCTCACCCGCCTGCACCTTGCCCAACATCGCCTCGCCTTCCTGGCGAATCAACCGCGCTACATCGGCATTCTTGCCGCGGGTATTGAGCGGTATCTCGTGCAGTTCCAGCGGCAGTTCGGAGGGCAGGCGTTTTACGTATTCCTGCCAGCCTTCCTCGACCCAGCGCGGCATCTTCGAGCCGACCGCAATCAGCTTGATACGCACGTTTACTCCGATTCGTGGCCGTGCTGCGCGCGACTCTGCTCCGCACCCTGCCAGAGGCGCTCCAGGTCGTAGAACTGGCGGGTCGGCACCTGCATCACGTGGACGACCACATCACCCAGGTCGAGCAGGGCCCATTCGCCACCCTCGAGGCCTTCACTACCGAGCGGACGCACACCCTGTTCCTTGACCTTTTCCAGCACATTCTCCACCAGGGATTTGACGTGCCGGCTGGAACTGCCACTGGCGATGATCATGTAGTCGGTGACACTGGTCTTGCCGCGGACATCGATGGTAGTGATGTCCTGGCCTTTCAGATCTTCCAGGGCGGTTACCGCCAGCTGGACCAAAGTTTCAATTTGCATAACGTGAAAACAACCTCAGTTCGACGCCCGGTACAGCCCGTGCGCGTTGATATAAGCCAGTACAGCATCGGGAACCAGAAATCGGACCGACTTGCCGCTGGCCAGCAATTGACGAATCTGTGTAGCTGACACTTCCAACGGTGTCTGCCAAACGAAGGCAATCTGCCCGCTGCCCCCGCAGAGCACCTGGGGGTCGGGCACACTGCGCGCGGCGAGAAGATCGCGCAGCTCCTGCGGTGCCTCGCTGCCGGCATCCGGCCGCTGCAGGACCAGAATATGGCAGTAATCAAGCAACTCCTCCCAGCGATGCCAGGTAGGCAGCCCGCAGAAGGCATCCCAGCCCACCACCAGCAGCAGCTGGTCGTCCGCGCCCAACTCGGCGCGCAAGGAAATCAGCGTATCGATGGTATAGGACGGCTTCTCCCGCTCCAGCTCGCGAGCGTCCACGCACAGCGGTGGCAGATCCTGCACCGCTAGGCGGACCATCGCCAGGCGATCCTGCGCCGAGCAATTGGGGGTGTCGCGGTGCGGCGGCCGCGCATTGGGTATAAGCCGCAGCTCATCAAGGCCGAACATCTCGACCACTTCCAGCGCGCCGCGCAGGTGACCGATGTGCACCGGATCGAAGGTGCCGCCAAGAATACCGATGCGCCGGGCGCCGCTGCCTTGGCTCATCAGGTACGGACGTGTCCGTCGCCAAAAACCACGTACTTCTCGCTGGTCAGCCCTTCCAGCCCGACCGGGCCGCGGGCGTGGAGTTTATCGGTAGAGATGCCGATCTCCGCCCCCAGTCCGTACTCGAAACCATCGGCGAAGCGTGTCGAGGCATTGACCATCACCGAAGCGGAATCCACTTCGGTGAGAAAGCGCCGTGCATCGGTGAAGTTCTCGGTGACGATCGCGTCGGTATGCTGCGAGCCGTAGCGATTGATGTGTTCGATGGCTGCATCCAGCGAGTCGACGATGCGAATCGACAGGATCGGCGCGTTGTACTCGGTGGACCAGTCTTCTTCGCTGGCCGCGAGCACATCGCCGCCAAGCAGCGTCTGGGTGCCCATACAGCCACGCAGCTCAACACCTTTCTCGCGATAGATGGCGGCCAGCGGTGGCAGGACCTTCTCGGCAATGCCCTGATGAACCAGCAGCGTCTCCATGGTATTGCAAGGCGCGAAGCGCTGGGTCTTGGCGTTGTCGGCAATGCGGATGGCCTTGTCCACGTCTGCCGCGATGTCGATATAGACATGGCAGATACCGTCCAGATGCTTGATCACCGGCACGCGTGCGTCGCGACTGATGCGCTCGATCAGGCCCTTGCCGCCGCGCGGCACGATCACATCGACAAATTCCGGCATGCTGATCAACGCGCCGACCGCGGCCCGGTCAGTGGTCTCCACGACCTGCACGGCGGCTGCCGGCAACCCGGCCTCGGCGAGACCGAGCTGGATGCAGCGGGCGATGGCCTGGTTGGAGTGAATTGCCTCGGAACCGCCTCGCAGGATCGTCGCGTTGCCCGACTTCAGGCACAGGCTGGCGGCGTCGATGGTCACATTCGGGCGCGACTCATAGATGATTCCGACCACGCCTAGCGGCACGCGCATCTTGCCGACCTGGATACCGGAAGGCATGTAACGCATATCTCTGATCTCGCCAATCGGATCCGGCAGTGCGGCGACCTGGCGCAGGCCTTCGATCATGCCGTCGATCACCTTGGGCGTAAGCGCCAGCCGATCGAGCATCGCTGCGTCCAGACCGTTAGCACGCCCACCAGCAAGGTCCAGCTCATTGGCGGTCACCAGCTCATCACGGGCGGCGTCGAGCGCAGCCGCAGCGGCCTGCAGCGCACGATTCTTCTGCGCCGTACTGGCGCGCGCGAGCACTCGCGAGGCCTCGCGCGCGGCGCGGCCCAGGCGGGTCATGTAATCGAGTACGGACTCGGTCATGGATCTAGCTGGCCTGACTGAAGGGAAAGCCGCTGATTATAGCCACCCCGGACGTTCCCGCACAGCGGCGCCCGGCGAAAGGGTCGTCGAATGTAGCGGTGCCCTCCAAGTCCATAGGGCGCCGCGTACGGCCTTACTGCGCAGGTATCATCGCCTTAGGAAACCCACGAGCCTTTCGTCAGGTCGAAAGGCGGTCCCGTTTCAAGGAATTTCGCATGAGCCAATGGCTCGACACCCTCACCCTATGGCTGACCAACCACCCACAATGGCTCGGCCTGGCGCTGTTGATCGTCGCCTGCATGGAATGCCTGGCGGTGGTCGGCCTGATCATCCCAGGGACGGTGCTCGTCTTTGCCATCGCAGTTCTCGCTGGCAGTGGCGTCCTGACCCTCGGCGAAACGCTGCTGCTGGGGTTTATCGGCGGACTGATAGGCGACCTGCTTTCCTATGCACTCGGGCGACGCTATCACCAGGGCATTCGCAGCTTGCGCGGCTTGCGCGACCATCCGGAGTGGCTATTGCGCGCCGAGCACTATTTTCAACGCTATGGCGTGGCCAGCCTGCTGGTGGGCCGCTTCATCGGCCCCTTGCGGCCGATGTTGCCGATGACCGCCGGCATGCTCGACATGCCATTCGGGCGCTTCCTGCTGGTCAGCCTGTTTGCCGCAGCAGGCTGGTCGATGGCCTACCTGCTGCCAGGCTGGAGCGCTGGAGCCGCCATGCGCCTGCCGCTGGAAGAAGGATTCTGGAGCGAGGCCGCAGTTGTGGTCGGCGCCCTGCTGACGCTGATTGCAGCAACGGCATTCGGCAGCTTGCGACAGCTCCGCTGGGTGACCGCGCTGTCGGCCGGGATCAGCGTCGCCATTCTGCTCGGCCTGTTTTTCGGCTGGCCACATTTGAAGGAGCTAGACGAAGGGCTGCTCGCGGTCATCCAGGGCGAGCGCAGCACCACCTTCGATCGCATCATGGTGGTCGTCACACGTGCCGGCGACTTCCACACTCAGCTATGGGCCGCGGTATTGCTGTGCGTTTTGCTCCTCGTTTTGCGTCAGTGGCGCACTGCGGTGTTCGCCGTCATCACGCTTCTGGGTACGGCCCTGGCCAACGGCGCGCTGAAGGCAACCTTCGCCCGCGTTCGCCCGGAGGTGCTGATGGAGCCGCTAAGCAGCTATAGCTTCCCCAGCGGGCACAGCTCGGCGGCATTCGCCTTCTTTCTCACCCTAGGCGTTCTCGCTGGCCGCGGCCAACCACCACGGCTGCGCCTCGCCTGGCTGGTGCTGGCCAGCTTGCCGGCTACGGCGATTGCGCTCTCACGAGTCTATCTGGGCGTGCACTGGACCAGCGATGTCACCGCCGGCGCCCTGCTGGCCTCGAGCATATGCGCAGCCAGCCTGACCCTGGTGCAATGGCGCAGTCCGCTGGCCCCAATGCCCCCGAAAGTATGGTGGCTGATCCTGCCGGCCTGCCTGGGCCTGCTTGGTGCATTCAGCATCTGGGCTTTGCCAACGGCGATGCAGATGTATCAGTACCAGTAGGCACGCGCGCCGACCGTCGCACAGTCGAACTACGCCCCGTCCTGTAACTGTTCGAGCAGACTCTGGATCTGCGCGAGCTGCAGCTCCGGCTCATCCAACCCGAGCAGTTCGATCTTCTGTTCCGGCTCGAACGGCAGCAGGTAGGCCAGTTGACTGGCCAGGGACGCCTGATCGCTCACGGCACCACCCAGCCCAAGTGTTTTCACCATCGGGTGCTGGCCGAGGGCCGCAAGCAACACCACCAGGTCGGCGTGCTGCTCGGCTAGCGGCCGGGTAGCGGCCTCGTTGCGCCAAGTGATCTGCGCAACGGCCAGCTGGTCACGCAGCACCTCGGATGAATCCACGTTGAACCGCCTTCCCCCCTCCACCCGAATGCCTAAAAGGCCATTGGGCAGCTGCTGCCAGTCACGAATCAGCGCTTCGCAACCGATATGAGCGAACGATGCCGGCGCGGCGCCGACTTCATTGCCCTCCAGAATATGCACCACTCCAAAGCCATGTCCGGCCTTGAGGCACTGGCTGACCATGTCGAGATAGCGCGCCTCGAAGATCTGCAGATCGAGGAAACAACCTGGGAACAGCACGGTATCCAGCGGGAACAACGGCAATCTCATGGGGACTCCATCACAACAGCAAGGCAACCACCAGCGGCAACAGCACCGCAGTCATCACCCCCATCAGGCTCATGGCCAGGGCCGCGAACGCACCGCACTCTTCGCTTTCCTGCAGCGCCTGCGCGGTACCCACGGCATGGGCGGTCAGCCCGAGCGCAATGCCGCGGGCCGCAGGATGCTGAACGCCAAACCGGCGCAACAGTTCCGGACCGAGAATCGCGCCGAGCACGCCGGTGATCATCACGAACACCGCAGCCAGGGCTACCACGCCCCCGATCTGCTCGGCCACGAGCATGGCGATTGGCGAGGTCACCGACTTGGGCGCCAGCGTCATCAGAATCATCCGCTCTGCGCCAAACAACCAGGCCAACGCCATACCCAGCGCCGTGGCAAACACGCCTGCAATCAACAGCGTGATCACGATTGGGCCGAACAACTCGCGTATCCGCCGCAGGTTCAGGTACAGCGGCACGGCCAGGGCGACGGTGGCAGGGCCAAGCAGGATGGTCAGCCACTGCGCACTAATGCGGTATTCGTCATAGTCGATTCCGCACAGCAGCAGAACGCCGACGATCAGCGTCATCGACACCAGTACCGGCTGCAGAAATACCCAGCGGGTTTTCTCGTACGCGGCATAGGCCAGTTGAAAGACCGCCAGGGTGATGCCTACGCCAAACAGCGGATGATGGATCAGCGCCTGCCAGGCGGCATGCCAATGCAGCTCCATCATGTGCCCTCCTGCCGACGCTGTTTGCGCCGGATCAGCGTCTGCATAAGCCAACCGGTGAAGATCAGCGAAAGCAGCAGCGAAATCACCAGCACGCCGACGATGGCCCAGAAGTCGTCGAGAATCGCCTCGGTGTAGGCCATAACCCCCACCGCCGGCGGCACCAGCAGTAACGGCAGATAGCGCAACAGACTGCTCGCCGCCAATTGCAGCGACTCGCTGGCGCGACCACGCGCCAATAGCCCGGCAAACAGCAGCACCATTCCGATGATCGGCCCCGGCAGCATCGGCAGGAACAGCACGTTGAGTACGGTGCCGAGCAACTGGAACGCGACCAGCCAGGTCAGACCTCTGAGCAGCATGGGAGCCTCCCGCAAAATTGCGACAGTATAAAGGGCAACGCCGACAGCCGCCCGTGCGACGCTATGACAGGCCATTCGCGCTGCCGATGCTGGTTTGCGGCAACGCACACCCGTGCTGATCTAGCCCGGCACGCGGCGCGAGACACCGGCAATCGATTCGGCCTGGCCGCCGCACCTCTGGCTGCACAGCAATGCAGCAGCACAAGAACAATCAGGAGGACACATGCCACAGGTACCCGTCGCACAGCTCAAGGATTACATCGGCAAAGAACTGGGCCATTCCGATTGGCTGACCATCGATCAGCAGCGTGTGAACCAGTTTGCCGACTGCACAGGTGACCACCAGTTCATCCACATCGACACAGAGAAAGCGGCCCAAACACCATTCGGCGGCACCATCGCCCACGGCTTTCTGTCGCTATCGCTGCTGCCGATGCTGTCCGGGGATCTGTTGGTCGTACCGGAAGGCACTCGGATGGGCGTCAACTACGGCCTGGACAGCCTGCGTTTCATCCAGCCGGTGCGTGTCGGTTCGCGCGTACGCCTTGGGCTGACGCTGATTGATGCCTTTGAAAAGAACCCGGGGCAATGGCTGCTCAAAGCACGCGCGGTGATGGAGATCGAAGGCTCGGAAAAACCGGCCTACATCGCCGAAACCCTGGCGCTGTGCATCCTCTGACTGTCACTGCGCCATTGCCGCAGCCCGTTCGGTTTGCGGCATACTGCGGGCTTCCTGATTGAGCTGATGTCCGCATACTGCGGGCTTCCTGATTGAGCTGATGTCCGCATGCTGCGCCTCGTTCCCCTTCTACTGATCGCCCTGCTTACCGCCTGCGGTGAGGGCGAACCACTCCTGCCAGCGGATGCGGTTCTGCCAGACGGCGGCCGCTATCGCGGCAACATCGTCGACGGCTTGCTGCAAGGCGGCGGGCGCATCGACTACCCGAATGGCAGCTATTACCTCGGCCAGTTCAAGGACGGCCAGTGGCACGGCCTGGGCACCTGGCACAGCGCAACCGGCGATCGCTACGAGGGTGAGTTCAAGCACGGCCTGTTCGACGGCCTCGGCCGTTTCAGCTATTCCGAGGGCGGCGTCTACGAAGGCGAATTCCAGGGCGGTCAGATGCACGGTCATGGCCGTTTCAGCCAGGACGGTACGGTCTACGAAGGCGAGCTTCGAAACAACCTCTACCACGGTCAGGGAAAGCTGGAATACGCCGATGGTTTCAGCCATCTAGGCCAATTCAGCAAAGGCCAGCCGGATGGCCCCGGCACCCGCAGCGACGCCGACGGCCTGCTCAGCGGCCATTTCAGCGCCGGCAGCTTGAACGGCGAGGGCAGCTTTTCGACTGATCAGGGCGAGCGCTACAGCGGGCAGTTCGAGAACGACCAGTTCCACGGCCAGGGCCGCTACGAGGACAGCGAGGGCAACGTCTGGAGCGGCACCTTCGTCCGCGGCGAACTGAGTGGCACCGGCACGCATGTCACTGCCGAAGGCAGCCGCTACAGCGGTCAGTTGGGCAATTGGCGCTACCACGGCCAGGGCCGCCTCGATCGCGCCGACGGCAGCTTCTATACCGGCGGTTTCCGCCGCGGGCATTTCGACGGCGATGGCGTACTGACCCAGGCCGACGGCACCACGCTTCGCGGCATCTGGCGTAACGACAGGCGCGTGCGCGACGAGCGAGGACGCGCCCTGCCGGACCCGCTCGAAATCGCCCTGCTCGAACAGGGCACCCTACTCCAACGGGCCATCGAAGCACTGCCCCTCTCCAGCCCGGCCCAGGAGCTCTACACGCTTACGGTTGCCGGCGACGGCCGCCAAAGCGTGTTCATGCGCGAGGCCGACTATGTGCAGCAACTGCTTGCCGAACGCTTCGCCGCTCACGGCCAGCTCAGCCTGGTCAACCATCGTGATCGCCTGGCCGATCGCCCGCTGGCGACCCGGGAAAACCTGGCACGGGCAGTTCGCGCGCTGGCCGAACGCAGCGGCGAGGAAGATCTGATCTTTCTCTACTTCACAAGCCATGGTTCGGCCGATCACGAACTGGTGCTGAACCAGCCACGCCTTTCGCTGGACGACCTGCCCGCGGCCGACCTGGCGCAACTGCTCGCGCCGCTCGCCGGGCGTAACACCGTGCTGGTTATCTCGGCCTGCTATTCCGGCGGCTTCATCGAGCCATTGAAAAACGATCACACGCTGATCATGACCGCCGCACGCGCCGATCGGGTGTCCTTTGGCTGCTCGGAACAGAGCGATTTCACTTACTTCGGCCGTGCGCTGTTCGCCGAAGCGCTGCAGGAAACCGACGATATAGTGCAAGCGTTCACGCTGGCAGCGGCAAAGGTTGCCGAACGCGAGCAGGCCGACGACTATCAGGCATCGGAACCGCAATTGTGGGCACCTGAATCGGTTGTCCAACGCTGGCAGCAACTGCTGCAGCGGAATGCCACCCAATGATCGCCACAGGAGCTAGACCATGTATTTGACGCCACAGCGTATTTTGCTTGCCGGCGCCACCGGACTCACTGGCGAGCACCTGCTCGATCGCCTGCTCAACGAACCCACCGTCGAGCGCGTGCTGGCGCCTACGCGCAAGCCGCTGGCCACCCATCAGCGCCTGGAAAATCCGGTCGGTGAACTGCAGCCCTTGCTGCCCACCCTGAGCGGCGAGATCGATACAGCCTTCTGCTGCCTGGGCAGCACGCTCAAGCAGGCCGGCACACAGGAAGCGTTTCGCGCCATCGATCACGATCTGGTACTGGCATTTGCCCGCCGGGCGAAGGAAATGGGCGCGCGTCATCTACTGGTGATCAGCTCGCTGGGCGCCAATCCGGACAGCTCGATCTTCTACCTCAAGGTCAAAGGCGAAATGGAAGCGGCGCTACAGCAGCAGAACTGGCCACAGCTGACCATCGCCCGCCCCTCTCAGCTGATCGGCCCGCGCCTCGAGCCGCGATTGAGCGAGCGCATCGCGGCGCCGCTGTCGCAGTTGCTGCCAGGCAAGTACCACGGCATCGAGACCTGCACGCTTGCTCGCGCACTATGGCGACTGGCGCTGGAAGAGGGCGAAGGCGTGCGCATCGTTGAGTCGGACGAACTGCGCAAGTTGGGGAAATAGTTCAGCGGGCCTTCTGCTCTCGGGTGCGGGCTACTGCCATAGAGGCGGTTCGTCACACGCGCCCGCAGGCGATAGTGACGTAGGGTGGATGTCGCTTTTTACATCCACCTGGCCTCGCCAGGCTTTCTCATGGGCCTTACGGCTCACGCCGCCTTCAGACCTTGATGAAATGCTCGCGGTAATGGCGCAGCTCGGCGATGGAGTCACGAATGTCATCGAGCGCCAGGTGTGTGCCGCTCTTCTTGAAGCCTTCCATGATCTGCGGCGCCCAGCGTGCCGCCAGTTCCTTGAGCGTCGACACGTCCAGGTTGCGGTAGTGGAAATAGGCTTCCAGCTCTGGCATCTGCCGGTAGAGGAAGCGTCGATCCTGACAGATGCTGTTGCCGCAGATGGGTGACTTACCCTTGGGCACCCATTGCTCGAGGAAGGCCAACGTCAGCTGCTCGGCCTCTGCAGTGGAAATCCTGCTCTCGCGCACCCGCTGGGTCAGGCCCGAGCCGCCATGCTGGCGGGTGTTCCACTCATCCATGCGCGCAAGCGTTTCATCACTCTGGTGTACCGCGATGACCGGCCCTTCAGCCAACACATTGAGCTGACTGTCGGTGACGATGGTCGCCATCTCGATGATGACGTCGTTGTCCGGATCCAGACCGGTCATTTCCAGGTCGATCCAAATCAGGTTCTGCGGGTTTTGCATGGCGGGCTCCTTGGCTGTGCGGCGCAGTTTAGCCGCTCGTACCGGCGCCGTCAGGTGCCGGGCCACCAGGAAGCCAGATCAGAAGGCGCGAGCCACGCCAGTCATCGAGCTGGAGCACTTCTGTCGGCTCGACCCCGGGGATTTCGAAGCTATTGCTGACCAACAGGGCGCCGGGGCGCATTTCCGCGTGCGCCTTTTCCCATAACGCCGCCATGGGTGCTGGCGAAAGAAAGCAATACACGACGTCGTACCCGGCCAGGTCGACCCGCCACAAGCTGAGCAGGCGGACATGACAGTTACGCCGGGGCAGGCAGCGCAGCCAGGACAGAGCGAACGTCAACGGCGCGGTTTCAACGCCCACGAACTGAGCCGCCGGAAACGCCTGGGCAAGTCGCGTCAGCGTACCGGCCAGTCCGCTGCCCAGGTCGATATAACGGAAGTTGCCCGGTAGCACAGCCAGCCGGTCATGCAACTGGCGCTCAGCTTCGCGGCCGGTCAGGTAAAGCGGCACCCGTTCGGTAAAGGCGTTCCAGTTCACCAGCAGCAACAGGGCGAATGCACCCAGCGCCAACCAGCCCGGCACGGCCAGATCCTGCATCAGCAGCAGACCGGGCACAAAGGCCAGATTGATCGGCAGCCACCAAGCCGATAGCCCTAGGCGAGCACCGACAACCGCCGCAATGCAGCCTTGGGCCACGGCGATGCCGATAAGACTTGGACTGACACCGAACGCCCATGCCAAGCCCAGCAACAGCAGCCAGATGACCGGCAGCGCCAATAGCTGGGCAAGCAACGCGCGCAGAACGGGCAGGCGAGTAAGGACAGACACGGACATGACGGCCATCATCAAGTGAGGGCCACAGTCTACCCGCCAGCCCCTTCGCCATACAGGCCGCCAGCCGCAAAGGTGCGGCGTGCTAGACTCGCTCACCAACCCCAGAGACAGCCCGACTCCATGGCCAAACGCCAACTCAACCGCCGCCAGAACTGGCGCATCGAGAAAATCCAGGAAGAGCGCGCCGCCCGCGTCGCGCGTCGCGAGAGCCGCACCCTCGAAGAACTCGAAGGCGGCGATCTCGGACCAGAGCAGACTGGCCTGGTCATTGCGCATTTCGGCGTGCAGGTCGAGGTCGAGGCGCTGGAAGGCGATCAGAGCGGCCAGGTGTTCCGCTGCCACCTACGCGCCAATTTGCCAGCCTTGGTCACCGGCGACCGCGTGGTCTGGCGCCCCGGCAATCAAGGGATCGGCGTCATCGTTGCACAGCTGCCGCGACACTCCGAACTCTGCCGACCGGACACCCGCGGCCAGCTCAAGCCGGTGGCGGCGAACGTCGACCTGATCGTCATCGTCTTTGCACCGCTGCCTGAGCCCCACGCCAACCTGATCGACCGTTACCTGGTTGCAGCCGAGCATGCCGGCATCACTCCGCTGCTGCTGCTGAACAAGGCCGACCTGATCGACGAGCACAACGAACCGGCTCTAAGCCGCTTGCTCGCAGTCTATCGCCAGCTGGAATATCCGCTACTGGAAGTCTCTGCCCATGGCGGCGACGGCATGGATACGCTCAAGGCGAGACTGGACGGGCACGTCAGCGTTTTCGTCGGGCAGTCGGGCGTGGGCAAGTCTTCGCTGGTGAACAGCCTGCTGCCTGGCGTCGACACGCGGGTCGGAGCGCTTTCGGAAATGACCGGCAAGGGCACTCACACCACCACCACTGCACGGTTGTTCCACTTTCCCGGCGGCGGCGAATTGATCGACTCACCCGGTATTCGCGAGTTCGGCCTTGGCCATGTCAGCCGAGCCGATGTAGAAGCGGGCTTCATCGAATTCCAGGATCTGCTCGGGCATTGCCGTTTCCGCGACTGCAAACATGATCGCGAGCCCGGTTGCGCACTGCTCCAAGCGTTGGAAGACGGGCGCATCCAACCCCAGCGCATGGCCAGCTACCGACACATCCTCAGCAGCCTGCCAGAGCCGGAATACTGAGTTGGCAGTCAGCGTTTTTCCGGTTGACTGAGCTGCAGCACACCGTCTTCGAAGATATTCAGCCGCTCGCGTAGCGCTTGCGGCTGAAGCGGCTCATCAGTGGCTGGAGCCTGCTGCGGCGCAGGAGTATCGGCCGCATCGGGCTGCTCACCTTCGATCGAACGCTGTGCCTTTTTGGTCAGCACCAGAATATCGATGCGTCGATTGACCGGGTTGTACGGATCCTTGCGGTCGAACAGCGCTGACGATGCGTAGCCCACCACTCGCGCAATCTGGTCCTCCGGATAACCGCCGATCACCAGCGTCCGACGTGCGGCATTGGCACGCCCAGCCGAGAGCTCCCAGTTGCCGAAATCCCCACGACCCGCAAAGGGCTTCGCGTCAGTGTGGCCGCTGATGCTGATCTTGTTCGGTATGGCAGCAATGGTCTCGACCAGCGCCAGCAAGATGTCCTCGAAATAGGGCTGCAGCTGCGCGCTACCGAGAGCGAACATCGGCCGGTTCGCGGCATCCATGATCTGGATACGCAGACCGTCCTGAGTGATCTCGAAGAGGATCTGATCCTTGAACTTCTGCAGTTCGGGGTTTTCGTCGACCTTGTTCTGCAGCTCCTGCAACACCAGCTCGAGGCGCTCGCGCTCCAACTGCTCGGCAAAGTTTTCCGCCTGCCCAGGGTCGGCCTGCATCTCGATCGGCGCCGGCTCGAGCTCCTGGTTAAGAGTGCGCTCCGGCGAAGGTGTAGGTGTCCCGCCCAGATCGATGACATGAGGGCTGGCGCTCTCGGTGAAGCCAAGGGGGTCCTGAAAGTACCCGGAAATCGCCAGCTTTTGCTCCGGCGTGGCCGTAGTCAGCAGCCACATCACTAGAAAGAACGCCATCATCGCCGTAGCGAAGTCGGCAAAAGCGATCTTCCAGGCTCCGCCATGATGGCCACCTGCGACCTTCTTGATCCGTTTGACGATGATCGGCTGGGTATTGTCCATGACGAACCTTTAGGCGCCGCGCATCGCTTGTTCGAGCTCGGCAAAGCTTGGCCGGTGCGCCGGGTACAGGACCTTACGGCCAAACTCAACGGCCAAGGTCGGCGGCATGCCCGAGGCCGACGCCACTAGAGTTGCCTTGATTGCCTCATAGACATTCAGCTCTTCTTTGGCATCGTGCTCCAAGGCCGATGCCAGCGGGCCGAAAAAGCCATAAGAGGCAAGAATACCGAGAAAGGTACCCACCAGCGCCGTGGCAACCTTCTCCCCAATCTCGGCGTTGGTAGCGGAGGCTAGAATCGACATGGTGATCACGATGCCGAGCACCGCTGCAACGATACCCATCGCCGGCAGCCCGTCAGCCACGCGAGCCACAGCATGAGCCGGATGGTCGAGCTCTTCTTTCAGTCCTGTCATTTCCATGTCAAACAGGCCTTCAAGCTCATGGGGGGCCATGTTGCCCGACGACATGATGCGCAGGTAATCGCAGGTAAAGGCGGTCATCCGCTCATCCTGCAGAAAGCCGGGGTATTTGCTGAACAACGGGCTGGCGGCCGGATCTTCGAGGTCAGCCTCGATGGCCATCATGCCCTCGCGACGGCTCTTGTTGAGAACTGCATAGAGCACGCTGAGCACTTCAAGGTAGTAGGCGTGGGTAAAGCGTGTGCTGAACATCTTCAGCGACTTCTTGAACACCACCATCGTGGTGCTACCGGGGTTGGCCTGGAGAAAGCCACCTAGCGCAGCGCCTCCGATGATCATCACTTCGAACGGATGAAGGAGTGCGCCGACCTTGCCGCCAGACAGCACGAAGCCGCCCAGCACGCTGGCGAACACGACGATGATGCCGATGAGTTTGACCATAGGAGGTACGTCTGAACCTGGTTACGAGCCGTCCGGCATACGGGAAACAAATGCCCTGAATCGCCGCCAGACAACCTTGCGAAAGGAATGTTTGAAGAATTGTTCTGGTTATCGGAACTTTTGCGCCAGACTAAAGGCCATCCCGATGAAAAGCTAGTTCGGCCATGACCACGACACCTCTGCTGCCACGCACGATACCCGCCTGGATCAAGGCACTCGACGACGCTCCCCTGCCCGCCTTTGCCGCCGTTCATGGCAAGGTGCGCCTGGCACTGCGTGACAGCAGCAACTCGATGCGGCAAATCGCAGAGCTAATCCAGACCAGCCCTGTCCTGGCACTGCGCTTCATACAGGAAGCCAACCGCGGCATCGGTGATGGCCAACCTGCCGAAAGCCTGGAGGTTGCACTCAGCCGCATTGGCCTGCAGCGAGCCGAGGCGTTACTGGCTCGCATTCCCTCCATGGAAGCACGCGATATCCCGTTGCCGCTGCGCCAGCTGGTGCTCATCAGTCGTCACGCCAGCCAGCAGGCCAGCGGACTATTTGCCGCCCGCCTCGCCCGCCTTTGGCAGGACATCCACTGGGGCAGCCTGCTGTTCCTGTCACCCGCTTGGGCGCTGGTAGGCGCCTATCCGCACCTGCTTGAAACCTGGGAACAGCGAGTCCTGGTAAAAGGCGAGCCAGCCAGTCGGATCGAGAGGGAACTGCTCGGTGTTCCGCTGCTGGAGCTGTGCCTGAAGCTGGCCGAGCACTGGCGCCTACCGGACTGGATCATTCAGGGCTACCGCCTGCTCAACGGTGATCGGCGCATGCTGATCAAGGCTCTGCATATCGCCCGTGACAACGAGCACCCGCTGCACCAGCAGCAGATGCTCGACGCCGACCCCGAATTGCGCCGATGGCTAACACTGCCAAGCAACACCATCGTCCTGGCCAACGGCTTGGCGCTGTCCTCGCACCATAGCTGGAGCGGCGTCCACAGCCTGCGCTGGCAACGTCTGGCCGGACTGTACCTGCAGGTAACTCTGGGCGAACTACAGCAGATGGTTCACCAGCAGGCGGTTATCAGCGCTCGCGAGATCGGTCCAACCGATCTCTGGCACCCCGCCCAGGGACTGCTTTGGCCATTCGACACAAGCTTCCAGCGTCTGCGCGACGCGGCCGAGCCGAACGAAGCCGATCTGGCCGAATGGCGCACGCAATGCCGCCGTTTGCTAACCGAGCCGACGCCGTTCAGCAATATTCTGCAACTGACCGCCTCTGCCAGCCAGGCCTTATCGAGCGCAGGAATGCAGCGCTCAATGGTGATGCTGCTCGATCGCAAACAAAACCGCCTGGTTGCCCAGCAATGCGACGGTTTGCCAAGCGACGCTGCACGCCTGAGCCTGCCAGTGGAACAGAGCCAGATTGTTCGAAGGCTGCTGGAAAAGCCCGCGCAACTGCGTTTGCAACCAGCCAACATGGCGCAGTTTTCAGCATTGCTGCCAGGTGCTCTGAAAGCCCTTTTCGCCGGCGAACATCTACTGTTGCGATCATTGGGCGTGGAAGGTCGCGTGCTGATGCTGGTGGTGGCCGACCAGAACGGCGCCCCCATTTCCGATGCAGCGCTGCAAACATTCGCTAAAACAACGCAGTGCATTGAGCGCGCATTGAGTGTCTTCAGCAGGCGCGGGGTCTGAGCTTTTTCGCTAGACTTCGCCCCTTCTACGACTAGTCGAGGGTTGCCGTGTCTGCCTTTTCCAACCTGCCACTGGTGATCGAGCCGGTCGACCTGGCCGCGCGCCTGGCCGCGCCGGAGCTGATTTTGGTCGACCTGACCAATGCAGCCCGTTATGCCGAAGGCCACCTTCCCGGCGCTCGCTTCGTTGATCCGAAACAGACCCAACTCGGCCAACCACCTGCGCCTGGACTGCTGCCTGGCCTGAGCCAGATCGAACACCTGTTCGGCGCTCTGGGCCATCGTCCCGATGCGGTCTACGTGGTATACGACGACGAGGGAGGTGGCTGGGCCGGACGCTTCATCTGGCTGCTCGACGTGATCGGCCATCACCGTTATCACTATCTCGACGGAGGGCTGCGCGCCTGGCTGAGCGAGGGCCATCCGGTGACCCAGCAAATACCCGAGGCAGGCACAGCGGCGCTCCGCCTGTCGTTGGACGATACGCCCACAGCGACTCACGCTTACATCGAAAGCCGCCTCGGCGCCGACGACCTGGTGATCTGGGATGCACGCTCTCCTGCCGAATACCGCGGCGAAAAGCTGTTTGCTGCACGCGGCGGTCACATTCCAGGGGCAGTCAACTTTGAATGGACCGCAGCCATGGATGCCGCCCGTGCACTGCGCATACGTACCGACATCGCCGAGCAACTCAGGAAACTAGGCATCGTGCCGGAAAAAGAAATCATCACCCACTGCCAAACTCACCACCGCTCGGGCCTCACCTACCTTTTGGCCAAGTCCCTGGGCTATCCCCGCGTCAAAGCCTATGCCGGCTCATGGGCCGAGTGGGGCAACTTGCCTGATACCCCGGTGCAGCAATGAAAAGGTCCAACATGAAAGATCGTCTGTTCGTTATCAGCCAGTATGTGCTGCCCCACCACCTCATCTCGCGTCTGGCAGGCTGTCTGGCCGAATACCGCCTGCCCTGGGTGAAAAACACATTCATCAAGTGGTTCGTCCGTCACTTTCAGGTCGACATGCGTGAAGCGCTGACCGAGGAGCCGACAGCCTATGAGCACTTCAATGCCTTTTTCACCCGCGCTCTAAAGGATGGCGCCCGTCCGTTTGACCCCACCCCAGGCGCGATTCTCAACCCTTGCGACGGCGCCATCAGCCAACTTGGCAGGATCGAGCAGGGCCGCATCTTCCAGGCCAAGGGCCACAGTTTCAGCGCCATGGAATTGCTTGGCGGTGATCATCAACGTGCCGCACCGTTCATGGGCGGCGCCTTCGCCACCGTCTATCTCTCCCCCAAGGACTACCACCGCGTACATATGCCGGTCAGCGGCACGCTGCGTGAAATGGTCTACGTCCCAGGGCGGATCTTCTCGGTCAATACCGTGACAGCTCGGGGCGTGCCGGAGCTCTTCGCTCGCAATGAGCGCGTAGTCTGCCTGTTCGACACAGAGCACGGCCCCATGGCCATGGTGCTGGTCGGCGCAATGATCGTTGCCAGCATCGAAACCGTCTGGGCGGGGCTGGTGACGCCGCCCAAGCGCAGCCTCAAGACGTTCCGCTACGACGAAGCAGCGCGTGCGCCTATCCATTTGGAGAAAGGTGCGGAAATGGGTCGTTTCAAATTGGGTTCGACCGTGGTTCTGCTATTCGGACCGGATAAGGTGCGCTGGGCCGAGCAACTGGGCGCTCTGAGCCCCGTCTGCATGGGTGAAGCGCTGGGGCAGGCGGTTCTTAGTCCGCCGATCGTTGAACCAGCCGAGCAGCTCTGATCGGGCGATACGACATTCGGTAGCCAACGACTGCCGAATGTCGGCTAACATCAATAAGCCATCATTCAGTCCTGCCCGTCGCGGCAGATATTGATAGAGTTCACATTACCCATGCCCTGACCGCCGTGGAGCCTGCCCGTTTTGGATAGACAGAGCCACCATCTGCTGCTGCGCGCACCCGCACCGACCCAGCAGACCCTGTCCTTCTGCGACGCGAGTGTTCGCGGTGTCACCGGCTGGCTCGCCGGCCTGCCGAAAGCCAACATCGGTGAAACCGCGCGCCAACTCTATCAGGCACTGATCGAACTCAACCAGTTGCGCATCGCCTCGGAGACCCGGCTGCAAATGCTGGAGCTGCTTCGACCGGACGTGCATTTCGTCTGCACGCAGCTGGAAAAGCACTACGTTAATCAACCCATCGTTCTCAGCGAGCGACCGCGCAAGGTCGCCGGACTCTGCCAGGCGCTACAGAATCACCTCGCGGTCGGCTATAAGCTGATCGTGGTCCGCGCGGTATCTCAGCCTGACCGAGACCGCCATCAGCTGCTGTCCGTCGCACTGCAGCGCGCCATCCATAGCCTGGGTGCCTTGCTGATACGCTCTACGCAGCTTTATGGCCCAGCAGCGCCTGGTCTGTGGCTCGAACTGCATCAGCTCTATCAGCTGGCAGTCGAGCAAGGCACCGAACGCTTGCTGATCCGCGACCCGCTGGCGCGACATGGTCAGGGCCTCAGTGCGGAGCAGAGCTATGTGGCGTCGCTGCTACTCGGTTGCGCCCGCTGCAACCAGCTGCGCCAGCAGAGCATCGTCAAATTGGCCGCAGCGCTGGAGGCCTGGGGCGCTATGGTTCATGTCCAGGCTGCCAGCGCAGCCAGCGGCCTATTCCTGCTCTCCCCGGTGGTTGACGGGCCGCCACGCTACAGATCGCTGTTTACCGACAAGGATCAGCAAAACCTGTTGGGCATCGACACCCGGACGCTGGTAGATGCCATCGAGGAGCACCTGCGCCTGGCTCCAGACAATCGTCGACTGACACGCCTCCCTGCAGCAGCAGGACTTGACGACGATCTGTTGCGACATCTGAGTTCTGCCTGGGGCGCCATATCCGAACGCACCTTCCAGCGCATACCCGCACAAGGCACGCTCAGCCTCTGCATCGGCATGACCGCACTTCATTATCAGCTCGCCGGGCAGCGTCCTTTCAATGAAGTGCTGGAGCTACCCCGCACCTCGAACCGGGCCGTCTACAAACTGCACAACGGCGCTGCAGACGTCTGGGCCAATGCATTCGATGCACAGAGCAGCACGGTCGAGCTGTTACCCAACCACGACCACATCGAATTCATCAGACCCGAAACCTCGCGTATGGCGCCTGGTGCAAAAGCTGCTGCCCCTGGCAGCAGCACCAAGAACAACGCCACAGCAGAAAATCATCCGGTCTATCAGGTCCAGCTAATTGACCACAGCCCCGGCGGCTATTGCCTGGCATGGAACGGCGAAGTGCCGAGCCAATTGCAGGCGGGCGAGCTGCTCGGACTACGCGAAGGTAATGCGCAAACCTGGAGCATCGCGTTGGTGCGATGGGTCCGTCAGGTGCGAGGCGGTAACACGCAGATGGGTGTCGAGCTGATCGCGCCGCAGGCCCAGCCATGCGGCCTGCGTCTGCTTCGCAAAGTCGATCAGGGCAGCGAGTACCTTCGCGCCCTGTTGCTGCCGGAGATCAGCGCCATTTCGCAACCGGCGACGCTGATAGCACCGCGCCTGCCGTTCCAGGAAGGGCACAAGGTGCAGATCAATCGCAACGGAGAAGAACAGCGCGCCGTCCTCAACCGGCGGCAAGGCAATACCGGCAACTACAATCAGTTCGACTATCGCTTGATCGGTCAGCTCGCGCCGGAGCGAGAGACACCGGTCACAGGCTGGAAAACCCACACAGCAGGCGGGGATGAAGATTTTGACTCACTTTGGAAGTCGCTGTAGATTGCCGGATCTCGCATTCTTGCCTGCCCGCGCCGCCTCGACGCACTCTCAAATGGTAGGGTTCATTGCCATTTCGTTCACGGCCACGCCGGAGTCCGTTTTTGTGCGGAGCACGGCATGAGGAGAGAAGTTTGGTCATCGCAGATGAACGACGAATAACGCAGCACCGCGCAAACACGGCTTCAGCCCTTCGGGTTGCACTGCAACGCGCCGCGCGACGAATTGGCGACAGACCCTGAACATGGCCCTGCAAAAGAAAACCATCCGCCTGCTGATCCTTGAAGACTCGCAGAATGAAGCCGAACGTCTGGTCAGCCTCTTCCGCAATGCCGGCCAGGCAACCCGTGTCCATCGACTCACGTCCAGCGACGATCTGGCAGAAGCCCTGAAGCACACTTGGGATCTGTTGATCAGCTCCCCGCAAAGCGAAAACCTCGACCCTAGCGAAGCGATCAGCGCTATTCGCCGGCAGGCCAAGGACATCCCGATCATCCAGCTCACCGCAGACAACGACGCCGAAGCGATCACCGAAGCGCTGATGCTCGGCGCCCAGGATGCCTTGCCGCAGGGAGAGGATGAGTGGCTGCTACTGGTCGCCAATCGCGAACTGGTCAATCTTGAAGAGCGCCGTGCGCGCCGCTCGGCGGAAGTGGCCCTGCGCGAGGCGGAAAAACGCTGCCAGCTGCTGCTCGACAGTTCTGTGGACGCAATTGCTTATGTGCACGACGGCATGCACATCTACGTCAACCGCGCCTATCGCGAACTATTCGGTTACGCCGACGCGGAAGATCTGGAAGGTATGCCGATGATCGACCTGATCAGCGGCAGCGATCAGAGCCGTTTCAAGACCTTCCTGAAGAACTATCACACCCTGGAAGGCACTGCCGAGCTGGCCTGCGGCGGCGTTCGCGCCGATGGCGAAACGCTCAAGACCCGCATGAACTTTTCGCCGGCAGCCTATGACGGCGAGCCCTGTATCCAGGTCGTAATACGCGCCGAGAACGATAGCGCCGAATTGCAGAAGCTGCGCGAGATCAGCAGCCAGGACCCGGTGACCGGACTGCTCAATCGCAACAGCTTCCTCGAGGTGATGGACGCCGCAGTCGAACGCGCGGTCAATGCCGGGCAAAGTGCCAGCCTTGCGTACGTCCGTGTTGATCGATTCGCTGCACTGCAAGCCGACATCGGCCTGACTGACTCTGATCAGATGCTGGGTCAGCTGGCCACCCTGCTCCGCGGCCACTTCGCTAATGAAACACAGCTCGCTCGCTTTGCCGATGACGTCTTCACCGTGTTGCAGCCTGGAATAACACCGCAACAGGCCGAACCGGAACTGCGCAAGCTGCTGAGCAGAGTCGAAGGCCTTCTGCTCGATGTCGGCGGGCGAACGGTGCAGACTACCCTCAGCATCGGCGTAGCGGGCCTGGACGAAAAGACCGCCAAGGCTCAGGACGCGATCGAGCGCGCCCACCGCTGCGCCGACGAGTTGAGCGACGGCAACGCGCTAAAGATATTCAATCCGGCCGATGAACTGGCCGCTGCGGCCAACCGCGGCGATATCGTCGCCATGCTCAAGCAAGCTCTGGAGAACAACAGCTTCCGCCTGCTATTTCAGCCGATCATCAGCCTGCGTGGCGACAATTTCGAGCATTACGAAGTCCTGCTGCGGCTACTTGATCCGCAGGGCGTGGAAGTTCCGCCAAGCGAATTCCTCAGCACGGCCAGCGACGTCGGCCTGGCGACCAAGATCGACCGCTGGGTGATCCTCAATTCGATCAAGCTGCTGGCAGACCACCGCTCCAAAGGGCATAGCACGCGCCTCTTCCTGCATCTGTCCGCCGCCAGCATTCAGGACCCCAGCCTGCTGCCATGGATCGGGGTCGTGCTGAAGGCCTCCCGGCTGCCTGGCGACTCATTGGCGTTCGAGTTCGGTGAAGCCGACGCCGTGGCTTATCTGAAACAGGCAAAGGCACTGGCGCAAGGGCTGAGCAGTCTCGGATGCCGCATCGCCCTGGCCCAGTTCGGTTGCGTGCTCAACCCGTTCAACACGCTCAAGCATCTGGATGCCGAGTTCATCAAGGTCGACGGCTCTTACACCCAGGACCTAACTCGGCAGGAGAATCAGGAAGCGCTCAAGACCCTGCTCTGCGATCTGCACGAACAACGGAAACAGAGCATCGTGCCCTTCGTGGAAAGCGCCACAGTGCTCGCGACGTTGTGGCAGGCGGGCGTCAGCTACATTCAGGGCCATTACCTGCAAGGCCCCAGTCAATCCATGGACTACAACTTCTCCTCCGACGAGGAGTAGGTCGATTCGGGCCGGCGCAATCTGCCGGCCGATTCATCTGCTCGCATTTGCCTGCTATTGATCACGATCACTGGCCAACCCCTGCGCTGGGCTAGAGTGACCGGACGCCTTCCAGTCCAAGAGGAGTCCCACCATGGTCATGATGAAAGCTGCCGTATTCGTCGAGCCGGGCCGCATCGAACTGCAGGACAAACCCATCCCCGAAGTTGGGCCCAACGACGCCTTGTTGCGCATCACTACGACGACTATTTGCGGCACAGACGTACACATTCTCAAAGGCGAGTACCCGGTCAACGCTGGCCTGACCATAGGCCATGAGCCGGTGGGCATTATCGAGAAGCTGGGCAGCAACGTGAGGGGCTATCAGGAAGGCCAACGCGTAATCGCCGGCGCGATCTGCCCGAGCTTCACCTCCTACGCCTGCCAGGACGGCCTGTCATCACAGGACGGTGGTTGCTCCTGCCATGGCTACAAGCCCATGGGCGGCTGGCGTTTCGGCAATACCATTGACGGCACTCAGGCCGAGTATGTCCTGGTGCCCGATGCCCAGGCCAACCTGGCACCGGTGCCGGATGGCCTGACCGATGAACAGGTGCTGATGTGCCCCGACATCATGTCCACCGGTTTTGCCGGTGCCGAGGCAGCCAACATCAAGATCGGCGACATCGTGGTCATCTTCGCTCAGGGGCCCATTGGCCTTTGCGCCACTGCAGGGGCCAAACTACGTGGCGCCGGCACCATTATCGCGGTCGACGGCGTCGACGCGCGCCTGGACATCGCCAGGAAGATGGGCGCAGACGTGACACTGAACTTCAGAAACGTCGACGTGGTAGAGGAAGTGCTGAAACTAACCGGGGGACGTGGCGTCGATGTTTCGATCGAGGCGCTTGGGCTGCAGTCCACTTTCGAAAGCGCATTGCGGGTACTCAAGCCAGGCGGAACCTTGTCCAGCCTCGGCGTCTACTCCAGCGACCTGACCATTCCGCTCGGCGCCTTCCACGCCGGTCTGGGCGACAACAAGATCGTCACCTCGCTCTGCCCTGGCGGCAAGGAGCGCATGCGCCGGTTGCTCAGCGTAGTGGCCTCCGGACGTGTCGATCTTGGCCCGCTGGTCACCCATCAATATGCGCTGGACGACATCAGCGAAGCGTACGATCTGTTTGCCAATCAGCGCGATGGTGTACTGAAGGTGGCAATCAAACCCTGAAACAGCTGCAAGCCTGAAGCTTCAGGCGGCAAGTAAAAGCCCTGGGCCGGAACCGACCCAGGGCTTTGCTTTTTCTTGAAGCTCGCAGCACCTATTACTCCGTGCCCTCGCGATCGCGAAAGCCGAGCAGGTAGAGGATGCCGTCCAGCCCAAGGGTGGAAATCGCCTGCTTGGCCGACTGCTTGACCAGTGGCTTAGCGCGAAAAGCGACGCCCAAGCCCGCCAAGCCGAGCATTGGCAAGTCGTTGGCGCCGTCACCAACCGCAATGGTTTGCTCCAGACAGAGCCCTTCCTGCTCCGCCAACTGGCGCAGCAGATCAGCCTTGCGCTGTGCATCGACGATCGGCTCGACCGCCACACCGGTGACCTTGCCGTTCTCGATCTGAAGTTCGTTGGCGAACACGTAGTCGATGCCCAGCTTGGCCTGCAACTGCTTGGCGAAGTAGCTGAAGCCACCTGAGAGAATTGCGGTCTTGTAACCTAACCGCTTGAGTTCAGCGAATAGCACCTCAGCGCCCTCCGTCAGGCGCAAGCTGGCGCCAATATCGACGAGCACGTCTTCCGACAAGCCCTCAAGCAGCGCCAGGCGCTCCTTGAAGCTGGCGCGAAAATCCAGCTCGCCACGCATCGCGCGCTCGGTGATCTCGGAGACCTGTTCACCTACACCAGCCGCCTTGGCCAGTTCGTCGATCACCTCGGCCTCGATCAAGGTCGAATCCATGTCGAACACAGCCAAACGGCGGTTACGCCGGTAGACCGAGTCACGCTGGAAAGCGATATCGACATTGAGCTCCTGCGCCACGCTGAGGAACTCCGCGCGTAGCGCCGCGGTATCGGCCGGCTCGCCACGTACCGAGAATTCGACGCAGCCCTTGCCCAGCTCCTCCGGCATGTCCAGCGGCATGCGCCCGGACAGGCGATCGATATGATCGATGTTGAGCCCGTACTTGGCAGTGATCGAGCTGACTCTTTGCAGCTGCTCGGCAGTGACCTTGCGAGTCAGCAGCGTAACGATGTGCCGGGGCTTGCCCTGCCCGGCCACCCAATGCTGGTAGTCGGCCTCGGCCACCGGGGTGAAGCGCACCTGCTGATCATGCTTGTAGCCCATGAACAGCACGTCCTTGAGCACAGACGACGCGCGCTCGTTATCCGGAATCTCGATCAGGATGCCGAACGACAGGGTGTCATGGATCACTGCCTGACCGATGTCGAGAATGGTCACGCCACCCTGGGCGAGCACGCCGGTGATGGCTGCGGTGAGGCCCGGGCGGTCCTCACCGGTGATATTGATCAGGACGATTTCGCGCAAGGCGCAGCTCCCATGGCAAGCAATGAAAGCTGGCATTCTACATCAGCTGGTCTGACCGCTGGACAGCGCCCACGCCTCTTGCACTTGGTTATCCGGAAGAAAATGCCGAGCCGCAGATCAGTGGTTTCTACGCAATTCGTCAGCTTACCGTCGCAGACCTACAGCGCCTGTCGCGCTTTCCGTATACTGCTCGGCAAATTCCCGACGAGAAGAGCCGCGCTCTGTGAACCGGCCCGCATCCGTAAAGCCAGACAACTTCTTCCTGATGGTCTATCGCGCAGTGCGCCAGCATCGTGTGCCGCTTGTGCTGCGTATTGCCAGCCATACGCTGCTGCTAGTGGCGCTGGCGCTGGTCATCTATGCGTGGGTGATTGGCATGCAGTTCAAGCATGCCATGGAGCAGCAGGCCGACGCCCTCGGTCAGAGCCTGGTCACCCAGACTGCTGCCTCGGCCACCGACCTGTTGGTCGCCAACGATATCCTCAGCCTTAACGTGCTGTTGAGTAATCTGGTGAAGAATCCGCTGGTTGCCCACGCGGCAATCTATAGCGTGGACAACCGCGTGCTCGCCGAATCAGGTACGCGCCCTCAGCAGGGTCTGCTCGGCGACGACAATGGTCTTTACTCGACGCCCGTCAGCTTTCAGGAAGTGATTGCCGGGCACCTGCGCGTCAGCCTGGACATGCGGCAGTTCCAACAGCCGATGACCATCAGCCTGCAGAGCATGGGGCTGCTGAGCCTGATTCTGCTGGCTTTGACACTAATGCTGAGCTTGCGCTTGGGCCGTCAGCTGGCGACTCCGCTGATGCAGCTGCGTCTGTGGCTGCGTGACCCAGACGATCCCGCTCCGGGTGCCGGCCGACAGGACGAGATTGGCGACCTCGCACGCCAACTGCAGGCACGCCTGGTTCCAGAAAAACCGGAACCGGAGCTGGATATGAGCGATGCGCTGGACGATGACTATTTCGACCAGAGTGGCGAGCGCAGCTCCGCCGAACAGCCATATGCGCCGCAGTTCGAGCGCTTTGATATGGAATTGGACGACGAGCCACGGCGCTCGCCACGACTGTCCGCGAGCACCGACGACGAGCTGGAGGTGCTGGACGACGAAGTAACCTTCGACACGCCACCCACGGCTGCCAGAGCCCCACAACCTGCAGCAGCACCACGCCCGAGCCGCAGCGCCGTGCTGGCCATCCAGCTCGGGGGTCAGGAGCAATTGCGCCGCCTGCCTCGGCCACGCCTGACCGAGTTGCTGCAGCGTTATCGCGACTGCCTGCAACAGGCTGCCACGCTGTACCAGGCGGAGCTGCATACGCTCAATGACGGCAGCAGCCTGATGCTGTTCCATAGCCAGGACGACGAGCAGAACTACCTCACCCACGCGATCTGCTGCGGTGAGCTGATGCGCGCCCTTGGTCACGCCTTGCAGATCGAGGTTGCGGACAGCGGGATCACTCTGCAGCTGCAGCTCGGCTTGACTCGCGGCGAAAACCTGGTCGATCTCAGTCAGGGCGACCTGCTGCTCAGCGAGCCGGCGCAGGCGGCTCTGGACATGTCGCTGCACAGCCGCAACCTGCTGCTGGTCGAGCGCAGCATCAGTGAGGATTCGCTGATTCAGCAACGCGCACGTATCCGCCCGATTGCCAGCCCGGAAGGCGCATGCTGTGTCGAGCGCCTATTGGAACCCTACCCTTCGCTGCTGGAACGCCAGCTCGCGCGCATGCACGAATTGCGCAATCGCGCCAACTGAAGCGGCTCGCGAGCACAGCGCAAGTATCAGCCCGTGAGCGCTGCAGATAATCCGCCGAGGCGGCAGCGCCAACGAGCCACACAAAAAAGCCCGGTCAGAAAGCGGAGAACGCTTGCCTGACCGGGCTTTTTTGCTACTGCAGATACTTCAGTTGCCGCTGGGGTTGGACTCAGAAGCGGAACACTTCCATATCGGTCCGGATCGGTTCGGCGGCCGGAATGCGTGGCGCCGGCGCCTCAGCAGACCTGTTCACCTGTGGTTTGGCTGGGGCAGGCTTGGGTGGTGTCTTGGCGACAAGAGCAGGCTCGACCGCCCCGGCGACCATCTCGCTCAGCCGCTGCAACAACAGGCTCTGCGCACGCACCTGATCAGCTGCGCTGCCCTGATGTTCTTCCTGCAGGCGCACCAGACGACTGCCCAGATGCTTACCCGCTTTGTCCCGCAGCCGCCACTGCGCTTCGAGTACGGCAGGGTATTCGGGACCGGAATCGAGGCGCGTGATGGACAGTTCGATCTGAACTTCCGGCGCGAAACCTTCATCGGCAGGGCCAAGCACCAGGCTCTGGGTGTCCAGCTGCCAAGCCAACTGCCTTAGCAGCAGTTGTTCGATATCAGCCTTCAGGCTCCCGGCCCACCGGGCCTGCTGAGCATTGCCAGCCAGGCTTCCGTCAGCCAGACGCTGAAGCAATGCGTCACGCTGTAAATAATCGGCAAGCGTGACAGGTGCCAGCAACACGGAGGCACCATCAGTCCGCTCGGGCACTTCGGAAGTACCGCTGTCGAGCCGATACATCGGCGCCGGCTGCAGGCCGATACAGCCGGTCAAACCAATGCTGACCAGCAACAAAACACCCGGAACGCGCAGCAAGTTCTTCATTACCGTCATAACACCACAGTTCAGGCCGCTCACGACCCGTTAGGCCACCAATGCTCCTGTATCGCGCGCCGGGCAATCGAATCCGCCGACGCGAATGAAGCACCGGGCGAAGCGCCACAGGCTGGAAAGGCCGCTATCTTCCGTGAAAGCGGCCGCCGATTCCAGCGCCAATGCACATGTCACACTTCGACCAGCAGCCCTTCTACACGCTGGAAGCCTCGCGGCAACTTGTTGCCACGCCGACCACGCTCACCCTTGTAATGCTCGAGATCCTCGGCCTTGAGCGACAGCGTGCGTTTGCCAGCCTGCAGCACCAATGTGGCACCCGCCGGCAGCACGGCGAGGTCGATCAAGTACTCCTCGCGGCTGGCAACCCGCTCGCCGGGGATGCCAATGATCTTGTTGCCCTTGCCCTTACCCAACTGGGGCAGATCGCGTACCGGGAACACCAGCAAGCGGCCCTCGGTGGTTACAGCAGCCAGCCAATCGTCATCACGACTGGCCAGTGGGCGTGGCGCAACGACCTTGGCACCTTTGGGCAACGACAGCAGAGCCTTGCCTGCCTTGTTCTTGGCTTGCAGATCCTCACCCTTGACCACGAAACCATAGCCGGCATCCGAGGCGATTACATAAAGCGCATCGTCGTCAGGCAGCATTACGCATTCGAAGCTCGCGCCCGGCGGCGGCGTCAGGCGGCCGGTGAGCGGCTCGCCCTGTCCACGTGCCGAGGGCAGCGAGTGCGCCGCGAGCGAATAGCTGCGGCCGGTTGAGTCGATAAACACTGCGTACTGGTTCGAGCGCCCGGCCGCGGCGGCCTTGAAGCCGTCTCCGGCTTTGTACGAGAGCCCACCGGCATCCACATCGTGGCCCTTGGCACAGCGGGCCCAGCCCTTCTCGGAGATCACCACGGTCACCGGCTCGGAAGGCAGCAGTTCATTTTCCGACAGCGCCCGCGCCTCGGCCCGCGCGACGATCGGCGAGCGACGGTCGTCGCCATAGGTTTCCGCGTCCTCGATCAGCTCCTTGCGCACCAGCTTCTTCAGCTTGGTCTCGCTACCCAGCAGTGCCAGCAGCTTCTCACGCTCCTTGGCCAGCTCATCCTGCTCGCCGCGTATCTTCATCTCCTCCAGCCGCGCCAGCTGCCGCAGTCGGGTATCGAGAATGTAGTCGGCCTGCAGCTCGGACAGTTCGAAGCGTGCCATCAGCACCGGCTTGGGCTGATCCTCGGTACGGATGATATGGATGACTTCATCAAGATTGAGGAAGGCCACCAGCAAGCCTTCCAGCAGGTGCAGGCGCCTCTCGACCTTGTCCAGGCGGAACTGCAGACGACGGCGTACCGTACCGATGCGATAGGTCAGCCATTCGCTGAGCAGGGTGCGCAGGTTCTTAACCTGTGGGCGACCATCAAGTCCGATGACGTTGGTGTTGACCCGGTAGCTGGACTCCAGATCGGTGGTGGCGAACAGGTGCTGCATCAGTCCATCCACATCGACCCGATTGGAGCGGGGAATGATGACGATGCGGCAGGGGTTCTCGTGATCGGACTCATCGCGCAGGTCAGCAACCATCGGCAGTTTCTTGGCCTGCATCTGCCCGGCGATCTGCTCAAGTACCTTCGACCCGGAAACCTGATGCGGCAGCGCGGTGACCACGACGTCGCCGTCTTCGACACGGTAGACGGCCCGCATGCGAACGGAACCTCGACCCGTCTCGTAGATTTTCAGCAGATCGGCCCGCGGCGTGATGATCTCCGCCTCGGTCGGAAAATCCGGACCAAGCACGTGCTCGCAGAGTTGCTCGACGCTAGCGCTCGGCTCGTCGAGCAGGCGCACGCAGGCAGCCGCCACTTCGCGCAGGTTGTGCGGTGGTACGTCGGTGGCCATGCCCACGGCGATACCGGTAGTGCCATTGAGCAAAAGGTTGGGCAGCCGTGCCGGCAGCGTCGCCGGCTCATCGAGGGTGCCATCGAAGTTCGGCACCCAATTCACCGTGCCCTGACCCAACTCGCTGAGCAGCACCTCCGAATAGCGCGACAACCGCGCCTCGGTGTAACGCATCGCGGCGAACGACTTCGGATCGTCTGGGGCGCCCCAGTTGCCTTGGCCGTCCACCAGCGTGTAACGGTAGCTGAACGGCTGCGCCATCAACACCATGGCTTCGTAACAGGCGCTGTCGCCATGGGGGTGGAACTTACCGAGCACGTCACCTACGGTACGTGCGGACTTCTTGTGCTTGGAATCGGCGTTCAGGCCGAGTTCGCTCATCGCGTAGATGATCCGCCGCTGCACTGGCTTCAAACCGTCGCCGATATGCGGCAATGCGCGATCCATGATCACGTACATGGAATAGTTGAGGTAGGCCTGCTCGGTGAAGTCGGCGAGGGAGCGTCGCTCCACGCCGTCCAGGCTCAGGTCGAGGGATTCGCTCATCAGCAGTTTTCTTCAGCAAAGGTTGGATGACTCACGACTTGTTGCTCGCCGAACTTGAGCAAATTGCCGTGGGCGTCGATGACGTAAAGCTCTTTCATACCCCAGGACCGCGAAACAGGGGCATCAAGGACCAAGCCACGCTGGCTGAACTCTTGATACAGCGCCTGACAGTCCCCGGTGCGTACATAGCAGGAGGTGTTTTGTGCGATATGCCGCTGCGCACAGAGCCAAAAATGCAGCTCTGCCCCGTCACGCACCACGATCAGGTAGTCAGAAGCCTGCAGCAGTACATGGAAGCCGAGATACCTCGTGTAGAAGTCACGGCTTTCATCGAGGTTCAGCGAAGCCAGCACCGGCACGGTGGCCTGTATAAGTGCGCTCATTGTGCTCGCCTCTCTGGTAGTTGCTGGCGCAGCACCAGGGTGCCAGCGCGCTGGGTGAACTCAAGTTGTTTCAGGGCACTCATACCGAGCAGTACCTGGTCGCCGCGAAAGCCGGGAGCGACGATAGCGCGCACATCACGCAGCCGAATGTCACCCAGTTCGAGGCTCGACAGTACGGTGCGGTAGCCGGTGGTCTGGCCGTTGGCGGTGTGCAACATCACCGCTGCACCACGTTGCAAGCCCAGGCGCTCGGCCAGTTCGGCCGGAATGGCGACATCGGTGGCGCCGGTGTCGAGCAGAAAGGTCACCGGCTGGCCATTGATACGCCCACTGGCGACAAAGTGCCCTTGGGCATTACCGGCCAGTTGCACTTCGATCTGCTCGCCCTGCACGTAGGAAAGCGGCTCGCGATTTGGATTGGCCCGACCCTCCTCCCAAGCCGCGAAGAATCGCGTAGCCAGGAATAACCCTGCCCCCCAAGCCAGCACCAGCATCACACGCCCGGCGCGACGCCCGGCAGTCTGGCTCACGGCCGCGCGCCCCAGCCGCCATTTGGAGCAGCAAAACGCCAGACGATCGGACGCTTCTCGCCATCGCCACGTGCCTTGCCGTTGTTGTCGACACCGATCCAGGCGCCTTCGGCATCGACCCACAACGCCTCAGCGTTGCCGTAGGGCTCACCGTAACGGCGCTCCTCGGTCAAGGCTTCGGCGGCAAACGACCAGCACCGCTCGACCGCGCCGGTGGCCGGGCTGCGGCGACAAATCTGGTAGGCCGATGGCTCCAGTACGAACAACTTGTCGCGAAAGAACGAGATGGCCGAAAAACTGCGCGGTACCGGCATCTCACCCAGCGCTTCCGGTGGCTGATGGTTACCACCTTGAGCCATCAATACGCAGCCGCCGGTGCATTGCCAGCTGCTCTGTTTGCGGTGCAATACCAGCAATCCACGGCGCTCTCGCTCGGCGGCCAACCACATGCGCTCGGCCTTCGGGTCGACCGCAATGCCTTCGAACAGTGCATTGAAGTGCCAGAGCATACCGCTGGCCCGCGCCTGGCGAACCAACGAATCGGGCAGGCGAAGCCATTCCGCGGTGCCTGCCGGGCTAACGCGCAGCACGGCCGCATGGGCCTCACTGACCACATAGCGATTGCCCATGCTGTCGCAGCTGAGCCCCTCGAAGTCCAGATGACCACCTCGCACATGGCCACTGAGCCAGGCCCGCATACGCATGCCCCAGGGCAGTCCGCTGTCTGGCGGAGGGCCTGCTTCGAAGCGCTCAGGCTCCGCTTGCCATGGCGAGACGCTGGTATCCAGGCGATAGAGAACGTCGTCCTCACGGTCCGATACAGCCCATAGTGCGTCGCCACACCAGGCCATCCCTGACAGGTTGCCGCCGGTCATGCCCTCAACCGGATACTCGCCGAGCAATTTGAGTTCGGGCGCCGGCTCGTTGGCCCACAGCGGCGCAGAAGCCAGGCACAGCAGTGCCAGCCAACGGCGGCTCAAACCAGCACCTCCGCCAGATTACCCTTCGACTCAAGCCAGCTCTTGCGGTCGCCAGCGCGCTTCTTTGCGAGCAGCATGTCCATGATTTCGCGAGTCCCCTCGAAGTCGTCCAGGGTCAGCTGCACCAAGCGGCGGGTGTTGGGGTCCATGGTGGTCTCGCGCAATTGCGGCGGGTTCATCTCGCCGAGCCCCTTGAATCGAGTGACCTGAGGCTTGCCGCGGCGCTTCTCGGCGACCAGACGATCGAGGATGCCGTCGCGCTCAGCCTCATCGAGCGCGTAAAAGATGTCCTTACCCAGATCGATTCGATACAGCGGCGGCATGGCAACATAGACATGTCCGGCTTCGACCAATGGACGGAAATGCTGGACGAACAAGGCGCACAGCAGCGTGGCGATGTGCAGACCATCGGAGTCGGCATCGGCGAGGATGCAGACCTTGCCGTAACGCAGCTGCCCCAGATCCGCCGCTCCCGGGTCGACGCCAATCGCTACGGCAATATCGTGGACCTCCTGGCTGGCGAGCACTTCACCGCAGTCGACTTCCCAGGTGTTCAGGATCTTTCCGCGCAGCGGCATGATCGCCTGGAATTCCTTGTCCCGCGCCTGCTTGGCCGAACCACCGGCCGAATCCCCTTCGACCAGGAAAAGCTCAGCGCGCATCGGGTCCTGCCCCGCGCAGTCGGCCAGTTTGCCGGGCAGGGCGGGGCCTTGAGTGATCTTCTTGCGCTCGACCTTCTTGCCGGCCTTGAGACGACGCCCGGCGTTGTTGATCGCCAGCTCGGCCAGCTGCATGCCCAGTTCGGGATGCCCATTGAGCCAAAGACTGAACGCATCCTTGACCACGCCGGAAACGAAAGCAGCGGCCTCGCGAGAAGACAGGCGCTCCTTGGTCTGGCCGGAGAATTGCGGCTCCTGCATCTTCATCGAGAGAACGAAAGAGATGCGCTCCCAGATATCCTCTGGAGCCAATTTCAGCCCACGCGGCAGCAGATTGCGGAACTCGCAGAACTCACGCATGGCATCCAGCAGCCCTTGACGCAGGCCGTTCACGTGGGTGCCGCCTTGGGCCGTGGGAATCAAGTTGACATAGCTTTCCTGGACGCTCTCGCCGCCCTCAGGCAGCCACAGCAGCGCCCAATCCACTGCCTCGGTGTTACCCGCCAGCGCGCCGACGAAGGGCTCATCGGGCAGGCGCAGGTAATCGCTGACCGAGTCGACCAGATAGGAACGCAGGCCATCCTCGTAATGCCACTCGACTTTCTCGCCGGTGCTCTTGTCCTCGAAGCTGACGTTAAGCCCGGGGCACAGGACCGCCTTGGCCTTGAGGACATGCTTGAGGCGGGTGATGGAAAATTTGGGAGAGTCGAAGTACTTCGGGTCAGCCCAGAAACGCACGCTCGTGCCGGTGTTTCGTTTGCCGACGCTACCGATGACTTCCAGATCGGTGGCCTTGAAGCCGTCGGCGAAGCTCATGCGGTACTCGCTGCCATCGCGCTTGACGGTCACTTCGACCCGCGTCGACAGGGCGTTGACCACAGAGATACCGACGCCGTGCAGACCGCCTGAAAACTGGTAGTTCTTGTTGGAGAACTTGCCGCCGGCATGGAGTTTGGTAAGGATCAGCTCAACGCCGGGCACCCCCTCTTCAGGGTGGATGTCCACCGGCATACCGCGGCCGTCGTCGATCACTTCTAGCGAGCTGTCTTGGTGCAGGATCACCTGGACCGCGCGAGCATGACCGGCAAGGGCTTCGTCGACACTGTTGTCGATGACTTCCTGGGCCAGATGGTTGGGCCGCGAGGTGTCGGTGTACATACCCGGGCGCTTGCGCACCGGGTCGAGGCCGGAAAGAACCTCGATGGCTTCTGCGGTATAAGACATCTGTCTGGCACTGTCCTTATGTTCTGAACAATCGACCCCTAAGAGCCGTGAAAAAACCAGCGCACCGGCCGGAATGAAGCGTGCAGATCAGCTTTAGCGAAGGCAAAAGAACGACTGCGCCGCACATGGCGAAGATCGCCGTTGCTACATCCTGCACATGATTCTGTCAGAGCTGCTCCAGGTACGCCTCCGGCTCCAAGCCGGCAAACGCCAAGAGCGCCGGCAAACGCTCAGCAAACCCTTGGAAGCCATGGTCGCCCCCAGCCTGAATGCGCAGTGCACAGCCACGGTAGAACTGCGCGGCGTCACGATAATCCAGCGTTTCGTCGCCCGTCTGCAGCCAAACCTGATAGCGCTCGGCATCCTGGGGTGGCGCGGTTTCCAGTTCCGCCAAAGCAGCCACGTGATCCACGGTGAGGTCCCAGACTTCGCCGCTGTACAGGTTGGTTTGTGGCCCGAGATAACCGTCGAAGCGACGGTGCGGCGCCACTGCCGGATTGATGAGCAAAGCCTTCAGGCCATGGCGCTCGGCGAGGTGCGTCGCATAGTAGCCGCCAAGGGAGCTGCCGACCAGCAGCGGTCGCCCGAGCTCGGCGATACAGGCTTCGAGCTGAGCGGTGGCCTGGCGTGGATGATGGTGCAATGCGGGCACCCGCAGCCGTTCGGCCAGGCCGAGCTTCTCCAGCGCACCGGACAGCTGGCTCGCCTTTTGTGAAAGAGGTGAGCTGTTGAGGCCGTGAATATAGAGAATGGCAGGCGGGTAACTGGACATGAATACAGTTCATTTAAAAGCGCAAGGCTACAAGGCACCCGCCGCCTTCTGCAAGCTGCCTGCCCTGGCAGTTACACCGGGCCAAGCAGCGGAGAGGCGAAAAAAAGATAGCCGGTTCGGCGGCCAACTAGGCCAGTGGATATAAGGGCGTTTACCCAATTACGACGACGTTCAATAACCTTTGACGCTGTAATCGATCTCGAACTCAATGCCGCTGACTCGAGAAACTTCGGTCTCTAACCTCCCATCCGGATACAGGCGTAACCAGCGGTACCCCGGCGCTGCGCTGTCGACCTGAAACTCTTCGCTCTGCGGGGTGAACTGCACCCCAGTCGACGGCGATGCAAGCAGGCGTACACCATTGCGCCATTGATCGAACTCCTGGTGAATATGCCCCCAGAGCAATGCGCGCACATTGCTGTGACGGTCCAGCACGTCGAATAGCGCATCGGAATTACGCAGCCCGATGGTGTCCATCCAGCGGCTGCCAATGGAAACAGGGTGGTGGTGCAGACAGATCAGATGATGGCGACCCGTCGCTTCGCTCAGCGCACGATCAAGTAGCTCTAGCTGATCACCGCGCAGCATGCCAAAAACCGAACCCGCCACCAGCGTATCGAGCATCACCACACGCCAGCCGCCAATGTCCAGAACCGGCTCCATCAGCGCGCTGCCATGGGCCGCCTCGCGCATCGCCGATAGTTCATCGTGGTTGCCAGGACACCAGCGCGCTGGAGCCTGGATACGCTCTACAGTGCGGCGAAAACGCTGGTAGGACGTAACCGAACCGTCCTGCGAAAGGTCACCGGTGGCCAGAATCAGGTCAATACGCGGCTGCTCGTCAATGGCCAGCTCGACCACCCGATCGAGGCTGTCACAGGTATTCATGCCCAGCAGGTTGTCGTCCGCTTCGGCGAACAGATGGCTATCGGTAAATTGCACCAGCATTACCGAATCTTCAACAGCAGTCAGGGACGCGCCAGGCAAGACCCTTCTCCTTGAGCTAAAACGCAACGGAATTATGGTAGGAGCCCATCAGGAGGGTAAACCGCAGGATGTGGGCGTGGGTCACAGAACCGTGCAGCGCACACCAAAGACGGCCAAGCGCCAGCCTGTTTGCAGAGTAGATGAAGCGGTTACACCACTGGCTCGAGCTCGTGCCCGCAGGCCAGGCAGTGGCCCAGCCACTCACCGAGGAAAAGGTTGAGCTGATTCTTCTCGTCCGGCTGATGCATTTGCGCATTGGGATAGTGATAGATGCCGCGGAAACGCCGCGCATTTTCAGCGCGAATTACCTCGGCCATGCGCGCATCGTGGTACACCCGCACTTCCATCTTGGGCACCGGCAGCCAGGTCAGGCAGTTCTCCTGGCTGACCTGCAAGGTCGTGGTGTAGGGGCAGGTCTCCAGCACTTCGAGCACCAGCACCCCGAGCAGCTGGTCGCCCTGGCTGATGGCGATGCGGCGCTCGTCGCAACCGTTGCGCATGCCGGGCAGCAGTCGCATCAGGCGAAAATAATTGGCCTCGCAGGCCGACTGCAGTTCGAGCAGGTCGACCCGGTATCGCTCGCGCGTCTTTCTCATGTCCATGCCCCCCGCACCTGCTCGCGATTCAAAGCCAGCCACTGCAGCGCAATGATGCTTGCCGCATTGTCGATACGACCGTCATTTACTGCACGGAGTGCCTCCTGGAGCGACCAGACGTGTACGCGTATGTCTTCGCCCTCCTCGGCCAGGCCGAAGACCCCCTGCGCGCCCTCGCTGTCGCAGCGACCGACATAAAGATGAACCCGCTCGTCGCTGCCGCCCGGAGACGGGAAGTACTGTGTAATCGGCAAAAGCTCGCCCAGCTCCAAACCCGCTTCTTCGATCGCCTCGCGTCGGGCAACCTCTTCGGGCGACTCGTCTTTGTCGATCAGGCCTGCCACCAGCTCAATCAACCAGGGATTCTCGACCTTGCCCACCGCACCCACCCGGAATTGCTCGATCACCACCACCTGATCGCGCTGCGGATCGTAAGGCAGCACGCAAACGGCATCGTGGCGTACGAACAGCTCGCGAGTCAGCTCCCTGCCCATGCTGCCGCTGAACTGGCGATGGCGCAGGTGGAGGCGTTCCAGCCGGTAGAAACCGCTGAAGCATTGCTCTCGTCGGAGGATCTCGACATCATCCGGGCCGGGCTTGAAGGTCTCGCTCATGGGGTACTACTCATATCGGTTTGATCCGCGCCGGACGCGGCGGCGAATGACTGCAACCGTCACGTCGTGAGCGGCATCATGGCCATCCTAACGCGGCATCGCCTCTGGCGCAGCCCTTTGCAGACCACCTTAGTCGAAGAAAGCTCCGTTGGCCGAACTGTACGAACTTCACGCCTGGTCGGTAATCGAAAGCGCACTGTCATGTCTGGACGAACCATGAATCCAACCGCATCCATCCGCAATCTCATCATGCTGAGCAGCCTTGCCGTGCTGCTGAGCGGCTGCCAGCACTTCGCGTCGGAACGCCCACTCGAGGTCCGCCAGAACGTTACGGAACAGCGACCTGCGGGTTGCAAAGAGGAAAGCTGCCCGCTGGTAAACATCGACTCCCTGGAATTTGCCGACGAACCGGAACTGAATCGCCTGATCGATGCGCGTCTGCGGCGGATGACCATCAATGGTCCGGATGATCGACTACCTGAATCGCTACGGAGTTATGAGGAGCAGTTCCTGAGCACGGCTGAGCCGACCTGGAGCAGCTACCTGCAGGCCAAACTACGTGAACAACACGGCGATATTCTGGTTATCGAGCTGTCCAGCTATCTCTACGTAGGTGGAGCCCATGGAATGCCTGGCCGTGGATTCATCAACTACGACCGGGAGCGGAACAAGGAACTGCGCCTGGAAGATCTGCTGATCCCAGGGCAAGAGGGCAACTTCTGGCGCGCCGCACGCCAGACGCATCAGCGCTGGCTGGTGGAGAACGAGCACGATCAGGACGCCGAGTTCATCGACTTCTGGCCGTTCCAGCAGACCGCTCATGTCGCGCTGCTCAAGGACAGTGTGCTGCTCAAATACGATGTGTACAGCATCGCTCCGTATTCAAGCGGGCACCCCGAGCTGGTCATACCGCGTGAACAGCTCAAGGGCATTTTGAAACCGGAATATCTCTGATCAGGATGGCACGGGCCGGCTAAATCCACCGGCCCGCAACGTCTCGCTCAGGCCTCGTCAATCACACCTGTTTGTAGATCACTGACCCCTCGTCCTTGAAGCGTGAGGACTGCTCGGCGAAGCCGGCCTCAATTGCTTTTTGCTCGTCAGTCAGCCCGTTCTGCGCCGCGTATTCGCGCACTTCCTGGGTGATCTTCATCGAGCAGAACTTCGGCCCGCACATGGAGCAGAAATGCGCCACCTTGGCCGAATCCTTAGGCAGGGTTTCGTCGTGGTAGCTGCGGGCGGTGTCCGGGTCCAGGCCGAGGTTGAACTGGTCTTCCCAGCGGAACTCGAAGCGCGCCTTGGACAGGGCATTGTCGCGGATCTGTGCGCCCGGGTGGCCCTTGGCAAGGTCGGCGGCGTGCGCGGCGATCTTGTAGGTGATGATCCCGGTCTTGACGTCATCCTTGTTCGGCAGACCTAGGTGCTCCTTCGGCGTGACGTAGCAGAGCATGGCGCAACCGAACCAGCCAATCATGGCCGCGCCGATGCCGCTGGTGATGTGGTCGTAGCCTGGGGCGATATCGGTAGTCAGCGGACCGAGGGTGTAGAACGGCGCCTCGTCGCAGCATTCCAGCTGCTTGTCCATGTTCTCCTTGATCAGCTGCATCGGTACGTGGCCGGGGCCTTCGATCATGCATTGCACATCGTGCTTCCAGGCGATCTTGGTCAGCTCGCCAAGCGTCTCCAGCTCGCCGAACTGCGCGGCGTCGTTGGCATCGGCAATCGAGCCCGGACGCAGGCCATCGCCCAGGGAGAAGGACACGTCATAGGCCTTCATGATTTCGCAGATGTCGTCGAAATGAGTGTAGAGGAAATTCTCTTTATGGTGCGCCAGGCACCACTTGGCCATGATCGAGCCGCCGCGGCTGACGATGCCGGTGACCCGCTTGGCGGTCAGCGGTACGTAACGCAGCAGCACGCCTGCATGGATGGTGAAGTAGTCCACGCCCTGCTCTGCCTGCTCGATCAGTGTGTCACGGAACAGCTCCCAGGTCAGGTCTTCAGCAACGCCATTGACCTTTTCCAGCGCCTGGTAGATCGGCACGGTGCCGATGGGTACCGGCGAGTTGCGGATGATCCACTCGCGGGTTTCGTGGATGTGCTTGCCGGTGGACAGGTCCATTACCGTATCCGAGCCCCAGCGAATGCCCCAGGTCAGCTTGGCGACCTCTTCCTCAATACTCGAGCCGAGGGCACTGTTGCCGATGTTGCCGTTGATCTTCACCAGGAAGTTGCGGCCGATGATCATCGGCTCGAGCTCGGTATGGTTGATGTTCGCCGGAATGATGGCGCGGCCACGGGCGATTTCTTCGCGCACGAACTCAGCCGTGATTTCTTTCGGGATCGAGGCACCAAAGCTCTGCCCACCGTGTTGTTCGGTGAGCAAACCGGCGGCACGGGCTTCCTGCAGTTTCATGTTCTCGCGGATGGCGACGAATTCCATTTCCGGCGTGATGATGCCCTGACGCGCGTAGTGCATCTGGCTGACATTCTTACCCGGCTTGGCGCGGCGCGGGTTGCGCACGTGTGCGAAGCGCATCTTGGTCAGCTCGGCGTCTGCCAGCCGCTGCTGGCCGAAATTCGAGGTCAGGCCGTCGAGCAGTTCGGTGTCGCCACGGTCATCGATCCAGGCGCTGCGCACATCGGCCAGGCCCTTGCGCACGTCGATCTGCACACTCGGATCGGTATAGGGACCGGAGGTATCGTAGACAACTACAGGCGCATTGATTTCACCACCGAAATCCGTAGGCGTTACATCAAGACTGATCTCACGCATCGGCACGCGGATATCAGGGCGTGAACCCTGCACATAGACTTTCTGCGAGCGCGGGAAGGGCTGGATCGACTGCTGGTCGACCTGGGCGGACTCACTCAGGTTTTGTTGTTCTACACGCATCAGGCTGGCTCCTAGAGAATTGTCGGAGCGAACCTGAAAACACGGATGGCAAGGGCATCGGGCGCGCCGGAACTGGCGCCGAGAGAGCTGGCCGAACGACTGGCGAGCACATCTTGTTCCCTACGCAGGCCTTAACCTGATCAGGTTCAACGGGATCCGGAACTTTCCGATCTCAGCCTTCGCTTCAAGGCACCCCGACAAGAACGCCATCGAGTCTAATCAAGAGCCGGTGCGAACGCCATGGCGACGGCGAAAGTAGTCGACCGTTCGGTCATTCACCCCGCCTGACATAGCCGCTACCGGCCTGCCCGCACATGCGCCTTGACCCCTTGTCAACTGCCGCTTAGCCTTGCTCCTCAGCTCTATTCAGGATGGACCCAACAATGCTGCGCAGACTCCCCCTGGCTCTCGCCGTGGCCACCATCACCGCCGGAGCGGCCTGGGCGCAGGAGACCGTCCCGCTCGCCAGCAAGACCGACCTGGTCAGCGTCTATCAGCAAGCCGTCAACAACAACGCCGACCTGGCTGCAGCCCGCGCGCAATTCCGTGCTCGCCAGGAGATCGTGCCGCAGGCACGCGCTGGCCTATTACCCAATCTCAGCGCTGGCGCCGAGATGAGTGACACTGAAACCGACGTCGACACCAGCATGGGCTCCACCTCGCTGTCACGCAGTGGCACCGCCTATCAGGCAACGCTGAGCCAGCCGATCTTCCGTGCCGATCGCTGGTTCCAGCTCAAGGCCGCGGAAGCCGTGAGCGAGCAAGCCGCAATCGAATACTCCATTGCCGAGCAGGACCTGATCCTGCAGAGCGCCCAGGCCTACTTCGCCGTGCTACGCGCGCAGGACAATCTGGCCGCGGTAAAAGCCGAAGAAGCCGCATTCAAGCGCCAGCTCGATCAGGCCAACGAGCGCTTCGAGGTCGGCCTTTCCGACAAGACGGACGTGCTCGAGGCCCAGGCCGGATTCGATACCGCGCGGGCCAACCGCTCCATCGCGCAGCGCCAGGTTGACGACGCCTTCCAGGCTCTCTTCACCCTGACCAACCGCGAATACATCGCGCTGGAAGGCATCCGCCACACCCTGCCGGTGCTGGCCCCGATACCTAACGAAGCCAAGGCCTGGGTCGATACGGCGACGCGGCAGAACCTCAACCTGCTGGCAGTGAATTACGCGGTGACAGCGGCGGAAGAAACCCTGCGCCAGCGCCGCTCCGGCCATGCACCGACGCTCGATGCGGTGGCGTCCTATCGCAAGGGCGACAACGACTCGCTGGGTTTCAGCAATTCCCAGAGCATCCCGAGCGTCGACATGCCGCGCTATACCGGCGATGTCGAACAACGCAGCATTGGCCTGCAGCTGAACATCCCGCTCTACAGCGGCGGGCTGACCACCTCGCAGAGCCGCGAGGCGTATTACCAGCTCAGCCAGAGCGAGCAGCAGCGCGAAAGCCTGCGCCGCCAGGTGGTCGAATCCACACGCAATCTGCATCGGGCGGTGAATACCGATATCGAGCAGGTCGAAGCCCGCCGGCAGTCGATCATCTCCAACCAGAGCGCGCTCGAGGCTACTGAAATCGGCTATCAGGTCGGCACGCGTAACATCGTCGACGTGCTCGACACTCAGCGCCGGCTGTATGGCGCTGTGCGCGACTACAACAACGCCCGCTACGACTACATTCTCGACAACCTGCGTCTGAAACAGGCCGCCGGCACGCTGAACCCGGACGACCTGCAGCAGCTGGCGGCCTACCTGAAGCCCGATTACAACCCGGACACCGACTTCTTGCCGCCGGATCTGCCGCAGACCATCGGTCAGCCGGTGCGAATTGACTATTGATCAGAAAGCCGCTGTGTTTGATTGACCCGCAGATTGGTGGGCTCAAGCCCACCAAGCTCGCCGCCAAGCAAAACGAAGTACCAGCGGTGGGAAGCTGCAACGCGGCCGGTCCGTAGGGTGGGCCTCCGCCCACCAAGCTCGCGCACCACGGACGGCGGCGGCAGTCGTGCAGGCTTTACCTTCCAGGCCTGACGCAACCGCTAGCCGAGCAATCGCCCCAAACCTGCCAGCAATCGCTCCAGCGCCCCTTGATTGGCCCTGAGCACGCCGAGGCCGGCATTGCGCATACGCTCTGCCACATCCGGGTCGCGCCAAAGCTCGCTGACTGTCAGAGACAATTGCGCGGCATCATGCACTTCGCGCAGAGCACCGGCATCGCGCAGCTGCACCGATATCTCGAGAAAGTTGAACAGGTGCGGACCACTGAGCACCGGCTTGCCCAGCGCTGCGGGCTCAAGGAGGTTGTGCCCGCCATTGGGCACCAAACTACCGCCAACAAAGGCGATATCCGCCAGTGCGTAAAGAAACAGCAGCTCGCCCATGGTGTCGCCGACCAGCACCTGGGTGCCGGCGCCAACCGCCTCGCCCGTCGAGCGGCGCACGGCGGAAAACCCCTCCCTACCCGCCAGCTCGTACACCGAGGCAAAGCGCTCCGGGTGCCTGGGCACCAGGATCAGCAGCGCCTGCGGATGCTCGCTGAGCAGTTGGCGATGAGCAGCGAGAATGATCTCGTCCTCGCCAGCGTGAGTACTGGCGGCGATCCATAATGGCCGCTCCAGTGCCGCCCATTGGCCGCGCAATTCCTTCGCCCGCGCCAGCAGCGCCGGGTCGATGGTCAGATCGAACTTGATCGAGCCGGTCACGTCGACGCACTCGCGGCGCGCACCGAGCTGGCGGAAACGCTCGGCTTCAGCCTCTGTCTGCACGGCAATCAGGCTCAGCTCGGCCAGCATCGGCGCGGTCAGGCGGGCGAAGCGCGCGTAGCCGCGGGCCGAGCGCTCGGACAAGCGCGCATTGGCCAGCGCTACCGGAATGCCGCGGCGTGCACACTGATGGATATGGTTGGGCCAGAGTTCGGTTTCCATCACCACCGCCAGCTTCGGCCGCACGCGGTCAAGAAACCGCGCAGCCGCCCAGGGCAGATCATAGGGCAGATAGCAGTGCTGCACGCTGTCACCGAACAGCGCCTGAATCCGCTCCGAGCCGGTCGGTGTCATGCAAGTGACGGTAATCGGCAGCTGCGGATAGCGCGCCATAAGCTGGCGGATCATCGGCGCCGCGGCGATGCTCTCGCCGACCGACACCGAATGTACCCAGATACCGCCCGGGCGAAGCGGCGGAAGGCCGAAGGCGAAACGCTCGCCGATACGCCGCGAATAGGCCGGCGCTTGCCTGGCGCGCCAGAGCAGACGCAGAAATACCAGCGGTAGGCCAAGATGGAACAGAAGGGTGTAGAGGGTGCGATTCATGGGCGCGGAGCTTAGCAAGCCGCCTGCCGGCGAGCCACAACCACCGCAGTGACTAGCTAGTTGGCGAGGACGCGACCGAACGAAGTTCACCTTCTCCAGCCCACGATCAGGATTTCCCATGTCCGGTTACGTTTACCTGGCCATCGCCATCTGCGCCGAAGTGGTCGCCACCATCTCGATGAAAGCCCAGACCGGCTTCAGCCGCCCTCTGCCCCTGCTATAGCCTGTCGTTCTGGATGCTGGCGCTGGTGGTGAAGACGATTCCGGTGGGGATCGCCTACGCCATCCGGGCGGGCCCGGGCATCGTACTGGTCAGCATCGCTGCGGCGATGATCTATCGCCAGCACCTGGACCTGGACCTGGACCTGGACCTGCCGGCGATGCTCGGCATGACCCAGATCATCGCCGGTGTGGCGGTCATTCAGCTGCTCTTCGGCAGCACCGGCCACTGAACGCCCTGCGAACTGCATGCAGTTATACTGCGCATCCGTTTCCTTATCCGAGGTCTGCACATGCCTGAATCCCTCAGCACCGACGTCCTGATCGTTGGCGGCGGCGTCGCCGGCCTCTGGCTCAACGCGCGCCTGCGCAGACAAGGTTTTGCCACGTTGCTGGTGGACAAGGGAACGCTGGGTGGCGGGCAGAGCGTGAAGTCCCAGGGCATCATTCATGGCGGCACCAAGTACGCCTTGAGCGGCGCCCTCACCGGCGCATCCGAAGCCATCGCCGACATGCCGCGGCGCTGGCGCGAGGCTCTCGAAGGCAACGGCGAACTGGATCTCAGCGGCGTGCGCCTGCTCTCCGATGCTCATTACCTCTGGTCGCCCGGCACCCTGGCCGGCAACCTCACCAGCTTCTTCGCCAGCAAGGCGGTGCGCTCGCGGGTTGGTCAGGTCAAGGGCGACGAACTGCCACCCGCGCTGCAACATCCTAAATTCAAAGGAAAGGTCTACCGCCTCAGCGAACTGGTGCTCGATGTGCCCAGCCTGATCGCCCGTTTGGCCGAGCTGGCCGGTAACAGCCTGCTCGCCGGCCAGCAGGTCGAACCGCTACTCGATGGCAACGAGCTGGTCGGCCTGCGCGTCGACAGCCGCGAGATCCGCGCTCAGCGCATCGTCTTCAGCGCCGGCGGCGGAACGGCAGAGCTGCTCGCTTCGCTCGGCCTGCAACAGCCGGCCATGCAGCGCCGCCCGCTGCACATGGTCATCGTCAAGGCGCCGACGCTCAAGCCGCTCTACGCCCACTGCCTGGGCGGAGGCACCAAACCGCGCATCACCGTGACCAGCCATCCGGCGGCAGACGGCGAGTGGGTCTGGTATCTCGGCGGCGATCTCGCCGAAGCCGACGGCGTGGCACGCGACGAATCCCGCCAGATCGCCGCGGCGAAGAAGGAGCTGGCCGAGCTGGTGCCCTGGATCGACCTGTCCGCAGCGCACTGGGCGACGCTGCGCATCGACCGCGCCGAGCCTGCGCAATCGGCCCTCGCCCGTCCGGACAATGCCTTTCTCGCCGAGCAGGGCCGCCTGCTGGTCGGCTGGCCGACCAAGCTGGCGCTATCGCCGGACTTTTCCGACCGAGTCGAAGCCGCCCTCGCCCGCGACGGCATTCGTCCCGGCCAGCATCCCGCGCTACCGGAACTGCCGCGACCACCGTTGACCGGGCCGTTCTGGGAAGGACTGCTGCCATGAACGCAACGCTGCATGAGTTGCACCGTCCGCTGGGCAGCACCGGCCTGAATATCTCGCCGCTGGGTCTGGGAACGGTGAAGCTCGGACGTGACCAGGGCGTGAAATATCCCAGCGGCTTCGCCATTCCCGACGATGCTCAGGCTCGCCAGCTGCTGGCTCTGGCCCGCGATCTGGGCATCAACCTGATCGATACCGCCCCGGCCTACGGCGTCAGCGAAGAGCGGCTGGGCCCTCTGCTGGCCGGCCAGCGCGATGAGTGGGTGATCGTCAGCAAGGTCGGCGAGCAGTTCGAGAACGGCCAGTCGCGCTTCGACTTTTCCGCCGCGCATACGCGCTTTTCGGTCGAACGCAGCCTCAAGCGCCTGCGTACCGACCGCATCGAGCTGGTGCTGGTGCATTCCGATGGCAACGATCTGGACATCCTGCAGCACGCCGAGGTCTACCAGGCCCTTGCCGAGCTCAAGCGCGAGGGCAAGATTCTCGGCTACGGCCTTTCCGGCAAGACTGTGGATGGCGGGCTGCTGGCGCTGCAGCAGGGCGACTGCGCAATGGTCACCTACAACCTCAACGAGCAGGCCGAGCGACCGGTGCTCGACTACGCTGCAGCCCACGGTAAGGGCATTCTGATAAAGAAGGCCCTGGCCAGCGGCCACGCCTGCCTCAAGCCAGGTGAAGACCCGGTGCGCCGCAGCTTCGAGTTGCTGTTCAGCCACCCTGGGGTCAGTGGCGCGATCATCGGCACTATCAATCTGCAGCATTTGACGGCTAACGTACGGACTGCTGCTGCCGTTCTGACCGGCAACTGAAACGGTCCTGGCGGCAACGTTCATCCGCTGCGCGGGAGCTTATTACGCTGATACCGCGCGGTTACTGTCTTCGCCGCAAGGAGAAACCGAATGCCAAGAGTTCTGGTGCGCAAGAGCCCTGCCGCATTCAAGACCCTGCCCCTCTATGTCGAGGCCAGTCAGGACAACCTGAGCTACCAGAGTCTGGGCAGGCCGTTGAACTTCAGCGAAGTGATCGAGCGCCGCCGCCCGGTTGATGTTTCCGATCCGGGCCGCTTTGCCATCGAACTGGCCAATCTCGGCGTGTCGGTGCGTCTGACCATGAGCTGGCAGGGCCGCGAATACTGGGTGCTGGTCCGTCAGCAGCGGCCGGACCGTGGTGACGTTGTCCTCAAGCTGATTTCCGGCTACATCCCGGCCCATGAGCTGAACCTGCCGCTGCTTACCGCCATCCAGGAAATCGCCGAAGAATGCCTGCTGGAAACCCCTGAAGGCTGGCTTGCCGGGCGTTTCGGCGATACCTGGCTGCCCACTCCGTACCAGGCCAGCCTGCACTACCGCGAGGCGGTGCACTTCAAGCTCGCCTCGCAATCCGGCGCCACGCGCCCGGTGCAGTGCGGCAACATGGTGCTGATGGAGCGTCCTCGCGCCTATGTACACCTGCCGACCGCATCGCTGCAGCTGGTCTATGACATGCGCATGGAGCTACCGAAGGAGACGCGACAGCTGAGCCTTTTCCATGTCGACGAACGCCTGGAAGACGGCCAACTGGTCGCGCGACTGGAGCGCAGCCGGCCCGATATCTACCTGATTCCTCTGCATCAGGGCCAGCCACAGGATCAGCTGTTGCAACTGCGCAACGGCCAGTTCAGCCCAGTGAACACCCGCGGCCTGTGGCTCTCGGAAAGCTTTGCGCCGCAGGAAGGCTGGGTAGTGCGCGACGAGCGCGTTCGCTGGCGCGATTGGTGGGCGGCACGGCCGGTGGCGATAGCCCGTTAAAGCGAAGTGGATAGCCACGGAAAGCGGCTATCCACCTTTGGCTGACGATACGCTGGCGGTGCCGCGTCCGTACTCAGACTCAGCGGCTACGGATCTTCTCGACGATGGCGGTGGTCGAGCTGTTTTCCACCAGCCCCAGCACCTTCACCACGCCACCATACGCCTTGACCAGATCGGCACCGACCACCTGATCAACGCCATAGTCGCCGCCCTTGACCAGCACATCGGGGCGAACCTGGGCCAGCAGGCTTTCCGGCGTGTCCTCCGGGAAGCACACCACCCAATCCACTGCCTCCAGGCCGGCCAGCACGGCCATGCGGCGATCCACCGAATTGATTGGCCGGCCCGGGCCTTTCAGACGACTTACCGACGCATCGTCGTTGACCGCGACGACCAACCGATTGCCCTGCGCACGGGCCTGCTCCAGATAGGTCACATGACCGGCATGCAGGATGTCGAAACAGCCATTGGTGAAGACGATCTTCTCGCCCTCGGCACGTGCATCCTCAACCACGGTAAGCAGTTGCTCGACGGTCATTACACCGCGCTCCGAACCTTCCTCGCGCTGAACCGCACGGCGCAACTCGGGTGCGCTGATGCAGGCAGTCCCCAGCTTGCCGACCACTATGCCCGCGGCGAGGTTAGCCAATCCGACGGCTTGCGGCAGCTCTTCACCCGCAGCGATCGCAGCGGCCAAGGTGGAGATAACGGTATCACCGGCACCGGTGACGTCGAACACCTCGCGGGCGCGGGCAGGCAGGTGCAGCGGGGCGTGATCGGGGCGCAGCAAAGTCATGCCGTGCTCGCCCCGGGTGACCAGCAACGCCTGGAGCTCAAGCTTGCTCATCAGCTCGGCGCCTTTGCTCACCAATTCGGACTCATCGGCACAATGGCCAACGATAGCCTCGAACTCGCCAAGGTTCGGCGTAATCAGCGAGGCACCGCGATAGATTTCGAAATCCTCGCCCTTCGGGTCGGCTAGCACCGGAATGCCGTGGCGGCGCGCAGCCTGGATCAGCGCCTGGTGATTCTTCAGTGCACCCTTGCCATAGTCCGATAGCACCAGCACTTTGACCCCGGCCAACAAGCCTTCCACATCCGCCAGCAGTGCGGCCGGATCCGTGTCGAACGGCTCTTCGAAATCCATGCGCAGCAGCTGCTGATGGCGACTCATCACGCGTAGCTTGACGATAGTGGGCTGATGCCCAACGCATTGAAAATGCGCCTGCACTCCCGCTGCGGCAAGGCTGTCAGCCAGGCTCTGACGCGCTTCGTCGTCACCGGTCACACCAACCAGAGCAGCCGGAGCGCCCAGCGCCGCGATGTTCAGCGCGACGTTTGCCGCACCACCGGGACGATCCTCGATCTGCTCGACCTTGACCACCGGCACCGGCGCCTCCGGCGAAATCCGCGACGTGCCACCATGCCAGTAACGGTCGAGCATGACATCGCCCACTACCAGAACGGGGGCTTGGTCGAAACGGGGCATGGACAGCTTCATGAGGGCTCCGGGGCGGAAGAAAAAACGCTGCAAAGCATAGCAGCATGGGGCTGGCGAATTCTTGCCGTAAACACAGGGAGAGCATGGCGATCGCAGAGAGTTACGGACCTGCGGCGCTGTGAAATCGACCGAACCTGACAGGCCGTGCGTACATCATTCTGCGTTTTCGCCGTTCGCCGCTCGGCCTAGGCCTCGCCCTCATCCTTGAACTGTGTTGCGTGCAACCTGGCATAGGCACCATTGGCCACAAGCAATTCGGCGTGCGTACCACGCTCGACGATACGCCCCTGCTCCATCACCAAAATGAGATCAGCCTTTTCGATAGTACTCAGGCGGTGCGCGATCACCAGCGTGGTGCGCCCCGTCATCGCATGATCCAGCGCGCCCTGGATGTGACGCTCGGATTCGGTGTCCAGCGCAGAGGTCGCCTCGTCCAGAATCAATACCGGCGCGTTCTTCAACAGCGCACGGGCGATGGCCAGACGCTGTCGTTGACCGCCGGAAAGCAGCACGCCATTTTCTCCGACCTGGGTCTGGTAACCCTCAGGCATCTGCTCAATAAATTCATCGGCGTAGGCGTCGCGGGCCGCACGCTGGATATCTTCCAGCGGTGCGCCGGCCAGATCGCCATACGCGATGTTATTGGCAACCGTGTCGTTAAACAGCGTGACCTGCTGTGTGACCAGGGCGATGTGCCGACGCAGGTTGCGTAGCCTGTAATCTGCGATCTCAACGCCATCTAACAAGATCTTCCCTCGATCATGCTGGTAAAACCTAGGAATCAGGTTTGCCAGCGTCGACTTGCCGCTGCCCGAACGGCCAACCAGCGCCACCATCTGCCCTGGCTCGACCGTGAAGCTGATATCGTGCAACACCTGTTTGTCAGTGCCTGGATAGACGAAACTCAGGTTACTGACGTCGAGACGCCCCTTGACCCGATCACGCTCAAGCGTACCGCTATCGATTTCCTGGGCCTCGTCCAACTGTTCGAAAATGCTCTCTGCACCAGCCACACCCTTCTGAATCGTCGAACTGACTTCCGAAAGCTGCCGGATCGGTTTTGGCAACAGGCCCGCCAGCGTGATGTAGGCCACCAGATCGCCCGCCGACGCATCCCCGCGCAGCAACAGAACCAAGAACATCAGGAGCGCCATCGCACTGTAGATCACCAACTGCAGGGTTGGCGTGTAAACCGCGTTGGTCTTGACCATGCGCAACTGCTTGGCGGTGTTATCCGTGCTTGCGCCGAAAAAGCGATGCTGCTCGTAAGTCTCGCCGCCGAAACTACGTACTACCCGGTAGCCCTGAATGGTTTCGGACGCGACATGGGTGACATCACCCATCGCGACCTGAATCTTCTTGCTCTGCTTGCGGAATTTCTTGCTGGCGCTGGAAACCATGACACCAATGACGGGAAGAATAGCCACCATCACCATGGTCAGCTTCCAGTTCATCCAAAGCAGCGTGCCGAACAGGAAAATGACGGTCATGCCTTCTCGCACCACCACCTTGATCGCATCGGTCGCTGCACCGGTGACCATCGTCACGTTATAGGTGATGCGCGAAATCAGATGGCCGGAGTTGTGGCTGTCGAAGTAGCGATTGGGCAGCGTCAGCAGGTTGTTGAACAGCGCGACGCGCAAGTCATGAACCAAGCCGAGGGAGACCTTGGCCAGAAAATAGTTACCGAGAAACGAGCCGATACCCTGCATCAACGCAATTAGCACGATCAACAACGGCACGGCTTGCAGCAGTTTCAACTCGGCCAGCCACTCCAGCTCTTTCAGATGGGGCACCTGGGCGAAAAAGCTGGCATCCGGGTTATTCAGCCCATCAACGAAAAATTTGAGAATGTAGCCCAGCATTGGCTGGGTGGAGGCGAAAAGGAGGAAACCGAGAAGGCTGATTGTGAATAGCCCCCAATAGGGGAGCACGTAGCGCAGCAACCGCAGATACACCTTTACGCTGGATTGCTGGGTAGAATTGGCCATTCGGCGAGCCCCATGAAACGGCTAGAGGAACAAGATGCGGATTGTAACAGCGCAGGAATTGGAAAGCTGGCTGGCTAGCGGCAAGGTGCTTGAGAAGGATTCCAGGGGCCCTAAGGTTGTCGTCTTAGCCAACGGCTTGTTCTTAAAAATATTCCATAGTCGTCGCCAACCCTGGCTGGCGCGATTACGGCCCGCCGCCAAGCGTTTCGCCTATAACGCAAGGCAGCTACGCCAAGCTGGCGTACCAGCTCCCGCGGTGGTGGAGCTGCTCTGGCTCGACCGCCAAGCAGGGCTCAGTGCATGCATCTATCGCCCACTTCCCGGACAATCCATCGAACAACTGTACCGACAAGCCCCGCTGCAGGTAGAACAGCTACTACCTTCTTTGGCCAGTTTTATATATCAACTGCATCGGCAAGGTATCTACTTCCGCTCTCTGCACTTGGGAAATATTCTGTTTCTGCCCGACGGCGGCCACGGCTTGATCGATGTCTTGGATTTGCAGTGCAAGCGACGCCCACTTAGCCCGTGGCTGGTGCAACGCAACATTCAGCATTTGAGGGACTACCTGAGCCGGCACAAATTGACGAGTTTTCCTATTGACCTCCTAATCGCACATTATCGGAGCTGCGAGCGGGGTTGAGCACGGCGTAATAAAAGATACTTACTTACCGCATTTTGCTGGCCATCCAACACGGCCATGAAAACAGGCAACCAGAAATAGATCCATAGCGGCTGCGGCGAAGTCAGCACCCCATTGCTGGTTGTTAGCAGACTACCCCAGCCGAGCAGCGCCAATAAGAGCCAGCGTGAGCGAGTACGCAACGCGTAGCCTAGCCACAACAACGCGAATAGGCAGAACAACGCACCACCTAACAGACCATTACGATAGAGAATGGCAAAGTAGCCGCTATGTGCGTGCTCGAATCGTCCCAAAAAGCGATATTCATCGACCCCGCAGCCAAAAAAGATGCTGCAATGGTTGACCAGGCGCGACCAGGCATCCTGCCAAATATCCAAGCGATAGCTGAAACCACGCCGCAGCAACAGCTCATCTCCGCCCAAGGCGAATAGCAGCCCACCTAGAAGCAGCATTATCACCAACCCCAGCAAGACCATGCGCTGATACAACAAATAACCAATAAAAAACAGAGCGAAACCTACCAGCGTCGAGCGAGATTGAAAGACCGTCGCACACAGCAGAACGGCGCCGCCCAGCAATAGCAGCCCTACGGACAGAGCCAATGACGAACGCCGCTCAAGGTCTTCTGCCAACCGGAATAGCCAGAGGAAAATCAGAGCATGACTAATGAGAAGTGAAAAATGTACCGGATTGATCGGTTCGCCAAGAAAGCGGCCGTAGCGCACCCATTTTCCGCTCTGCTGCCAGACCCATAGCCAATCGAGGAGCACAAACACCAGAATGCCCAAACTGATCCAAGCACATACCCCGTAAACCGCATTCACATCCCAGCGACGGCCTTCCAACAGCAGACAACTGGAGAAAAAAAGCAATAGGTATAGCGCATTCTTCAGACCGGCCGCATCGCCCGCATCCAGCGCTACCAATGCCACCAACAGAACTACCAGCCAGCCAAAAGGGCGGATCAGCAAGCTCAAGGATGCTGGTCGCAACAGCAACCACCCAAGACAGGGTAGGGCCAAGCCTGCATAGAAAATATTATTGATCGCCTTGGAAGACAGCGGCAGATAAAACGCCAGACAGAACAATCCAAACAGCGCTGCGTACAAACAAGGGCCGTAACGCAGCCACTCTTTGCCAGCCCACGTCATTAGATACCTCAGAAATTTGGGAACGAACGCAGCAGACCGGCCTGCAAGTTGAACAAACCTGGCCGCACATACTCGCCAATCAACTCAGCCACATCCTCTCGTTCAAGGCACCGGAGGGCTGAAGCGTTTAGAGGCTCGGGCTCCTTCAGCGAAAAAGCGGAATAGTAATCAACGAACTTAAAGTCGGAAATCAATCCGTTAGACAGACGGAGGCGCCGATTGGGCACCTCGAAGGCATCCGCCACGATTAGACCATGCATGCTGGAGGACAGCACGAAACTGCAGGACTGTATCGCACGCAACACCTCTTCGACCGGCCAGAAAACATCTATCAACAACACACCTGGCAACTTCGACGCATCAATTATGGCGGGATGCTCACGATCAACATAATGCGGAATGATACCGACTCGGTGAGTCTTCGCAGGCTTAACACGGTCACCCCACCAGTGACCGGCCAACAAACCCGGATCACCTAGCGCAGGGCTATCACGCAAGCCAGCTACCTGCTCGCAGCTTTTAACGCCCCGTAATGCATGGTAGTAGTGTCGCGACGAGAAACTCAGACCCGGCGCATCTGTACCCGCTCCCCATACATGCAAGCGACGCGGCAAAAAGAAACGCCTGGCTTTACGTTCCCTCGGCAAGATCGAGCCTATAGCCATCATTTCGGCTCGGCTGACCGGCGTATACTCCACTTGCTTGCCCGCCAGCATCTCCACCAACAGCGGCGACAGATAGTCACCGAAATTACGCTGACTAGGGTCGCTACGCCCTTTTCCACGGCACCAGTAGAGCTTGATTGTCGTCATGTTAGGTTTTCAATCCATATCGTAAGCGCACCCATGCCCGCCGCCAGCAGCTCAACCCAGGCCAAGGGCGCATGGGCTCGGCAATCGTACGCGCCAAGTCTCGCCCAACACGAGCAAAAGAATAGCGTTCAACAGCAAACGCCTGGCCTGCCAGGGCGATACGCGCAACAAGATCTGGATCGGCTTTGAGCTGTCGAAGTTTCGCTACTGCCTCATCGGCTGAACGATAGAGCATAACGTTCTTACCATCTTCAAATCCCATAGCAGAATCTTCTTCCGAACCTTGGCTCCACGCCAACAGCGCGCAACCACAGGCCATGGCTTCAAAATTCTTAACCATGTACTCGCCCATACCGACGTCGGCACTAACGAAGATACGTATACGATTGAGCGACTCTACATACTGCAACCCGGACTCGGTGCGAGTAACCAGCAAATCGGTTTGCGTCGCTATCGACTCCAGCATTCTCCTTCGCTCTTGATAAGAGTGACCGTTCACGCTACCAAGAAAAGCAGCATCAATATCGCGCTTACGCCCCAGATCCATAATCAGCTTTTCGTCATAGCCCTTAGAAACGAAACGGGCATCGACCCCTTCGCTGCGCAAGCGCCTGGCCACGCCAGCCCCCGAACTGACCACCCGCGCCCAAGGTAACCTTTGGTAAAAGCGCGAATAGAGACCATGATATTTACTAGTACGCATATAATTCTGGCAAGCGTCATGCTCAATAAACACCAACCCAGGAACGCATCGTAAGACATCAACTTGGCACCGCAGTCTTTTGAGCCGGGAAAAGATCACAACACGGTCATAGGCGGGACTATCGTGCTTGCGCAACACATTGCCTAGACGCTTCTGCTCCGATTTGCTCAGGCGTACAATCTTGCACTCATCACTATTTATGCGAACGGACTCATAGAGACGTTCGAGAATGATGCGCTGCTCATCCATTACAAGCATCAATATTTTCAAAACGGCTCACTCCCCTTGCACTCGAGCTAGCCGCTCACATTGAGCCCAGCTATCACTTTGCAAGGATGCTGACAGCGAGTCATCCAGCCGTCGAATACCATTCGCTTTATAAACGCTCCGAGCCCATCGCAAATCGACCCCTCTCACTATCCCAGGGATGCTAGAAAGCTCTAGACTTTTGGCTATACATAGTCTGTGAGTTCCGCCCCCACCTAAAATCAGCTCTCCAGATCGATCCACATAAAGCTTTATTTCATCATCTTTTTTCATTCCAAGCGCAGATCCTTCGCCAGTCAGTTGCGCTTGGGTTTTGTAACCCTCAGTTGATATTCGTCGATAGGCTTGCTCAAGAGATTGAAAATAGACGTCGATATCTTTGATAGTTCGACACCAGTAATCTCCAAGCTGCTTAGCCGTAGCAGGGCCAGAAAGAACTGCCTTTAGCATAACCTCATACTGAGGCGTATCCTTATAATTTTTTCCTTCCAAAAACATAAGACGAACTGTTTCAACAATCGCACTACGAGCCAGAGCAATATCTACCACGTCACTGTCAGCCCAACCTCTGTCAATACAGAACTGGGGAGAGCGCACCGAGACTTTATTTAAGCACCGCCTAACCTTTTGTGGATTGAAATAGATAAACTGCTGAGCTTTGCCCCCCGCAAGGTAACTCGCTTGCCTTTCAAATCCCGCGTGAACTATTACAGAATACTCGTATCGAAAATTATTGTACAAATCGCGCAGAGAACCCGACATCCTCAACCCCTTTGAGATTCTATTCAGAAAACGCTGATAAATCTAATACTTCCAAATTTACAGGCGTATTGGCTGAAACATCTCTATTTACGCGACTGCCAAGTACTTGCTCAAGACATTTTGGGGGGGCGCCAAAACCGGGTCTTACACTGCGGACCGCATCGGCAGTAATAACTTCCCCGACCTTTAACGGCTTAACGAAATATAAAGAACGCCGAAACTGAGCATTGCTTTGCTCACTCGATTTTCGTCCGTAGTCGATGCCACCCAGCGCAGCCCAGGCAGTCGTGCTGTCCCGACACAATGCCGCAAGATCTGTCGGCTCCAACGAAAAACTGTCGTCGGGACCGCCGCCGGTGCGGTCGAGAGTGAAATGCTTTTCTATAATAGAGGCGCCGAGGACTACGCTGGCTATTGCAGTTGTGTTGTCCAGCGTATGGTCCGACAGGCCCGTAACTAGTCCAAAACGCTGCATCATGTCGGGAATAGTACGCAGGTTGTAGTCTTCAGCCGGAGCTGGGTAGCCACTGACACAGTGTAGGATGGCCAGCTCCTTGCAGCCGCCTTCGCGGGCCGCATCAATAGCCTCCTGAATTTCTTCCGCATCGGCCATACCGGTAGAGATGATCATCGGCTTGCCGGTGCTGGCGGCGTATTTGATCAGCGGCAGGTCCACCGCCTCGAAGGAAGCAATCTTGTAGGCCGGCGAATTGAGGTCTTCCAGCAGATCGACGGCAGTACTGTCAAAGGGCGAACTGAAGATCGTTATACCGAGTTTGAGTGCATGCTCGAATAGCGGCTGATGCCACTCCCAGGGCATGTGAGCCTCTTGATAGAGCTGGTACAGGCTCTTTCCGTCCCACAGACCGCCATGAATTTGAAACTCTTCGGAATCGCAGTTCAGCGTAATGGTGTCGGCAGTGTAAGTCTGTAATTTGATTGCATCGGCACCGGCCTTTTTTGCCGCCTCGATGATCCGCAACGCGGTATCCAGCCTGCCGTTATGGTTAGCAGACAGCTCGGCGATGATATAAGGCGGCGTATCGCTGGCAATGCGGCGGCCGGCAATGCTGATATTGGGAATGTTCGACATGGTCATTTTTCTCAGAGGTTTGCCTGCCACTCGTTCGCAAGCAGGCCAAAACACACAACGTCGTGGTAGCTCAGCCCATCGAAATGGTGCTGGCGCAGGAGCCCTTCCTTTTGGAAGCCTAGAGTTTGATGAAAGCGGATGGAGCGCTCGTTGTAGATCATCGCCTGACCGCAGAGTTTGTGCATCGCCGCCTTCGTGAAGGCATAGCGCAACGCGGCCAGGCCCAGCTGCCGCCCGGTGCCCTTGGGTGCATCAGGAGCGGCATAGAAGCCCCATTCGCCTACCCCTCCGGGGGCGATCTGTTGGATTTTGACGAAACCGAACGGCATGGCGCCGCTTTCGAACACCAGCAGATGGAGCCCGGCGTCCCGCGAGGCTTTTTCGAACCAGCGAGCATGCTCTTCCAGCGAGATCTCGTGCTGGGTATACATATAGCGCCGGATGTCCGGATGATTGCGCCAAGCCAATACCTTTTCAAGATCGGCTGCGGTCATCGGTCGTACCCGCTGTTGAGGCACTAGGGTCACGTCAAGCCTCCAATAGCCGAGCGATAAGGTAAGCGCCCCGCCCCTCGACTATAGGCATAGCGAGCTGACTCATGGTCTGGAGGGATATGATAGGTTCGGTCAAGGCAGAAAGATGGATAGGCAGGAGCTCGGCAATGTCCTGACGTCGTTCAATGACCGACGCCGCTCCAGCCTTTTCGAGGCCTTGAGCGACCTGCCACTGATTGTTGGCCAGCACTATCATGATCGTCGGAAGGCCCAGGCAGCAACGCTCCCATGAGGTAGCGCCTGCTGCGCCGACCGCCAGATCGCTATCGGCCATCAGTTGCGCCATATCGTTCACGCCGACCAGAACCCGAGTTGGCCAGGGCATTTCCCGGGCTAGCTGCTTCACCTCGGACAGCCAGGGTGCGGTAGCGCCCATGACCACGGTGACTCGGCAGTCCGCGGGGAGCGGACAGACGCGTAGAGCCATCAGCACTTGCCCGGTGGCATTGTCCTTGTCGACACCGCCCATGGTGATCAGCAATTGACGCAGCTGCGGCCTGGCGCGCCGCTGCAGGCTGTAGGCGCGCAGAGCGGCGAATTCAGGACGCAACAGTGCATATTGCGAACCGCATAGCATTTGGCAATTGCTGGGCACCCATGCTTGGTAGTCCTTGGCATCACGGCCAAAGGTCTGGTCGAGCAGCAGGTCGCACGCGTGAGCCCTGTCAGCCAAGTCGTCGATAACCATCAGCCGTCGGCAATGTGCTCTGAGGAGCAGCTCCCAGCGGGCATCCAATGCGTAGTGATCGACGATTAACCAGTCCGGCTGCAGCTCGGCAAGAATGGGCGCGCAGGCCTCGGCATCTTCGTCCTGGGTGGCCCCGAGCCAATGACTGTGGACGGGGACCGGTTCATCGCCAATGGCAGTGAACTCAAGCGAGCTCGCTCCTGCAGATGCCGACGTTACCGGCAGGGCTTGGGCGGCATGCCCCTTGCTGCGAACTAAGTCAAGCAGGTTGCCTGGGTGCGCGCGGCAGATGAACACGCATGCCGCACCGCGGGCAGCAAGCGCATCGGCCAGGGTCAGACAACGCATCACATGGCCGCTACCCATTTGCAACGAAGCATCAACACGAAAAGCAACCTTCATGGTCACTGCTCCGTCTGCCCTTGCATTGCCTTGAACAGCCACTCGGCGCGCACCCAGTCTTCGGGGGTATCGATATCCTGAACACGATGGCGTGGCAGCAGGACCGGCGCTGAATGCGAGCCGAAAACAGGCTTACCTTCCAGCCACGCGCTGACACGCCCCCAATAGAACTGTCCCGCGTCATGGTAGGCCTCTTCTAAATCCTGAGAGCGAGTATTGCAATGCTCAGGCTGGAGCATGCTCACACGACCTTCATGAGTAATGCGTATCGCGCGCTGGACCGGAAAAGCATAGCTGGTGACCGAGAAGGCGTAATCACAATGGCTTTCACCCAGCACCTGTAACCCTCGGCGGATATCTTCACCACTTATGAAGGGCGCGGTGGCATAGATACAGCACACCTGCTGCGGGCACTCACCGTTGGCGAGCAGCCACTCGATTGCATGACGAATGACCGGGACGGTCCCAGTATGGTCATCGGAAAGTTCAGGCGGACGCATGAAAGGTACTTCAGCGCCATGGTTGCAGGAGATTTCAGCGATTTCAGCATCGTCGGTCGAGACGATGACCCGGTCAAAGCAGCCGCTTTCCAGCGCAGCTTCGATCGAGCGGGCAATCATCGGCTTGCCGCAGAACGACTTGACGTTCTTACGCGGGATACGCTTGCTGCCGCCGCGGGCGGGTATCATCGCCACTCTCACGAGGCGATCACCTGGCGTACCGCGGCAACCACCTCGTCCTGCTGATCCTCGCTCATGGTCTGGAACATTGGCAGGCTGATGGCCTCGGCGTAATAGCATTCGGCCTCAGGGAAATTCCCGACCTGGAAGCCCATGCGCTGGTAGTACGGCTGAGTATGTACCGGGATGTAGTGCAGGTTGACGCCAATGCCCAGCTCGCGCAGCAACTCGAATACCTGCCTATGAGTCTTGTCGATCTTTTCCTGCTGCAGGCGAATGACGTAGAGGTGCAGGCCAGAGTAGCTGTCCGGATGCTGCCAGGGCGTGGTGATCGGCAAACCGGCCAGCAGTTCGTCATAACGCCGGGCCAACTGATGGCGGCGCGCAACATAGTGGTCCAGGCGCTCCATCTGGGTTATGCCCAGCGCAGCCTGCAGCTCCGTCATGCGGTAGTTGAAGCCGAGGTCGATCTGCTGGTAATACCAGGGCCCATCGGCATCGTGGGTCATCAGTGCCGGATCGCGAGTGATGCCATGACTGCGCAGCAGAGCCATCTTGCCGGCCAATTCCGCATCGTTGGTCAGCGCCATCCCGCCCTCCGCGGTGGTGATGATCTTTACCGGGTGGAAGCTGAACACCGTGATGTCGCTATAGCTGCAGTTGCCGATGAATTCGCCGCGGTATTTGCCTCCGATGGCGTGCGAAGCATCCTCGATGACCTTGCACCCGTAGCGATGGGCTAGTTCGTGGATTGCCTGCATATCGCAGGGTTGCCCACACAGATGCACGGCGACCACCACTTTGGGCAGCTTGCCGTCGCGCTCGGCCTGCTCCAGCTTATGAGCCAAGGCTTTGGGGCAGAGGTTATAGGTGCGCGGATCAATATCGACGAAGTCGACCTGAGCGCCACAGTAAAGGCCGCAGTTGGCCGAGGCAACGAAAGTGATCGGCGTTGTCCACAGGTAGTCATCGGGACCAAGCCCCAGAGCCAGGCAGGCAATGTGCAACGCCGAGGTAGCACTGTTCACAGCCAGCGCATGGCGAGCACCTACATACTCCGCCACGGCTTGCTCGAAGCGCGGCACCATCGGTCCCTGAGTGAGGAAGTCTGATTGCAGCACAGTCACCACCGCGTCGATATCGGCCTGGGTGATGTCTTGACGGCCGTAGGGAATCATCGCTCAGATGCTCCCGATTTTTTCGCAATGGGCGTCGATCCAGGCCTGCAAATCGGCGTCGCTCATCCACTCGCTGTTGTTGTCACTGGCATAGACGAAGCCTTCGGGGACCTTCTTGCCATCCTTGATACGCTTCGGGCAGATGGCCCAACTGTGAATGGTCGGCAGAATTTTAAAGTGCTCGGGATACTCGTACGTGTAGTAGGCATCCTCCGCGCTGATCATCTGCTCATGCAGTTTCTCGCCCGGGCGAATACCGATGATCTCATGCTGTGCCTCGGGAGCCACAACGCGGGCCAGATCCGTCACTTTCATTGACGGAATCTTCTTCACGTAGATCTCGCCGCCTTCCATGTCCTCGAACGCATGCCAAACCAGCTCGACGCCCTGCTCAAGCGAGATCATAAAACGCGTCATGCGCTCGTCGGTGATCGGCAGCACGCCCTTGTCTTTGATGGACATGAAGAAAGGAATGACCGAACCGCGCGATCCCATGACGTTGCCATAGCGCACTACAGAAAAGCGGGTGCCATGCTCCCCGGAATAAGAGTTACCGGCGACAAACAGCTTGTCGGAGGCCAGCTTGGTAGCGCCGTATAGGTTGATTGGACTGCTGGCTTTGTCAGTGGAGAGGGCGACCACCCCCTTGACGCCTTTATCGATGCAGGCGTCGATCAGGTTCATGGCGCCGTCAACATTGGTCTTGACGCACTCGAAGGGGTTGTATTCAGCGGTCGGCACGATCTTGGTTGCTGCCGCATGCACCACGTAGTCGACGCCATCCAGCGCACGGTAGAGACGGTCCTTGTCACGCACGTCGCCGATGAAGAAGCGCACACGCTTGTCGCCCTCAAACTTCTTGGCCATGTCCCACTGCTTCATCTCGTCACGAGAAAAGATGATTATTTTTTTGGGGTTGTACTTGGCGAGGGTCATCGGCACGAAGGTGTTGCCGAACGAGCCGGTGCCACCGGTAACAAGGATGACCTTATCTCTCAACATACTGTTCACCTAATTAAGAAAGCTGGCGGATATAGCTTCGGCGACCCGCTGGTTGGCCAAACGATCTCGCTTGCCAAATACCCACGAGAAATAACCCTGACGCCGCCGTGCGCGATCGTCTCGCTCCACAAAAGCTCTTTCGATAGAAGAGGAAAGATCCACCCCTTCTTCATTTATAAATACCGAGGGTCCGCAGTCGTAAAGCGTCAACAACTGATCCATGTCGCCAGGGTGCATCCCCTCGTCACGCCCCATTTGGGCCAATACTTCTCGCGAAAACTGGGGGGTCTCGATTAACAGCTGCGGCACATCGTAGAACAGAGACTCCTCGGCAGGGGAGTTGGCATCCGACACCATCAGGTCAGCCACCGACAGGAGCGTGGAAAGCGGATAGGACGTCAGATCCAGCAATGTATGCGGGCGCCTCTTAGCCAGGGCCGCCACTCGCCGGAAGCTATCGCGGTCCTTGGCACGTGAAGTCAATGCCTGGCTGGGATGAGGCCGCAAGATGAGATTGAACTGCGCGGGAGTGTTCTGCACCAAGCTCTCTGCCAGCAAATCCCATGACCCAACGCCACGACGACTCGGCGTAAAAAGTATGGTTTGCCGGTCAGGCGCCAAGCCCAAGTCAAGCAGCACGGATTCGCGCTGCTCTGGAGACTTCTCTGGGAACTCGCAAAACGGAAGAAATCCTGTAGCAGCGGTATTGACCTCTACCTGATCGGCAAACCGGTTAATCATTTGCTGCATACGCGGCCCAATCACACATAGCAGGTCGAAGTGCGCATTGCTCAGAAAGGCATCCTTGCTCAGCAACATGTAGGTGCCATGAAAAACGGTACATTTCTTCGACGCGTAGGGCTTCAGGAAACTGCGATACGGCGACCCGGTAACTATTACATCGGCCTCGCTCATCATTCGGTTACCCGCTGCCAATCGCCCCAGCCACCTCGAATAACGAGCCTGCTCAAGCTGCGGGTAAAGCTTGCGCGTGGCCGCCAACGTAGTGCGACGATTGGAAATAAATGTGCCAGGCAACAATGTGGCCACCTGCGCTAGATGAGGAACGGCCTGGAACATCTTAGAGAAATAGACAATATGGTTCACGCGTCCTTACCTTCGCTCACAAGCAGGGGCAGCGAACACCAGCGTGCCTCAGGGCTGGTCATACCACTCCTTGTCACCCTTGAGCACGAGAATATCCTCCATGATCAGATACTGCAGATCCGAGCCATAGAACATGTTCAGCGCATCGGTCGGTGAGCAGATCATCGGCTCACCGCGGCGATTGAGGGAGGTATTCAGCGACACGCCATTGCCGGTCAGCTTTTCCAACTCAAGCATCAGGTCATACCAGCGCGGGTTGTGGCGGCGCTCGAGAACCTGGGCGCGGGAGGTGCCGTCTTCATGGATCACCTCGCCGACGCGCTCCTTCCAGCCCTCGTTGACCTCGAAGGTAAAGGTCATGAACGGGCTCGGATGATCGACCTTGAGCATCTGCGTCGCAACGGTATCGAGCATGGACGGGCAGAAGGGTCGCCAGCGCTCGCGGAACTTGATTTGTTCGTTAATCCGATCAGCGACGCCAGGGATGCTCGGACAACCGATAATAGACCGCCCGCCAAGGGCGCGTGGGCCGAACTCCATACGGCCTTGAAACCAGGCGACCGGATTCCCCTCAACCATGATTTTCGCTATGCGCTGAGGCACATCGTCGATTTGCTGCCATGCTGGCTTGTTCGGATGACGAGCGCAGGCCGCGATCACGTCCTCGTTCGAGTAGGACGGCCCAAGGTAGACGTGCTCCATTTTCTCAACGGGAACGCCGCGCTGGTGCGAAACATAGGCTGCAGCACCAACCGCGGTACCGGCATCACCAGACGCGGGCTGGACGAAAAGCTCCTTGACCTCGTCACGGGCGATGATCTTCTGGTTGAGCTTGACGTTCAGCGCGCAACCGCCGGCGAAGGCAATCTTGCCGGTCTCGCGGAGGATGTCGCCCAGGTAGTAGTCCATCATCTGCAGCGCGAGCTTTTCGAACAGCGCCTGCATGGCGGCCGCGTAATGGATGTAGGGGTCGTCGGCGATATCGCCTTCGCGCTTGGGCCCCAGCCACTCGATCAGCCTGGGAGAGAAGTAGTAGCCCTTGCCCTTCTCCTTGTAGCGACGGAAGCCGATGACATTCGCGTAATCGGTATTAATGGTCAGCTCGCCGTTCTCGAATTTGGCCAGTCGCGAGAAATCGTACTTGGCGGCGTCGCCATAGGGCGCCATGCCCATTACCTTGAACTCGCCGTCGAGCATCTCGAAGCCGAGGTATTCGGTGATCGCGCCATACAACCCGCCCAAGGAGTCCGGATCGTAGAACTCCTTGATCTTGTGGATCTTGCCGTTTTCGCCCCAACCGAAGAAGGTGGTGGCGTACTCCCCCTTGCCATCGATACCGAGAATGGCGGTCTTCTCGGTGAAGCCCGAGCAATGGTAGGCGCTGGAGGCGTGGGCCAGGTGATGCTCGACCGGCTGCAGCTTGACCTTCTTCAGGTCAAAGCCCAGTTGCTGCAAGCACCACTCGATGCGCTTCTTGTAACGGTAGTAGCGGCGGTTGCCCATAAGAATGGCATCCAGCGCACGATCCGGTGCGTACCAGTAACGCTTGGCATAATGCCAGCGCGCCTTCTCGAAGATGCTGATGGGTGCGAAGGGAATCGCCACCACGTCGACATCCGCCGGTTTGATGCCAGCCTGTTCCAGGCAGAACTTCGCCGACTCATAGGGCATGCGGTTCTTGGCATGCTTGTCGCGTACGAAGCGCTCTTCTTCAACGGCGGCGATCAGCTTGCCGTCGATGTATAGGGCGGCGGAAGGATCATGACTGAGGGCGCCGGAAAGGCCGAGAATCGTCAATGCCACGGGTAATGCCTCTTAATCTTCGATACGGGTGCCGGGCACCGCGGGTAAACGTTGGTCAAGCAGCCGATACAGGGCGCTATCGACCGGCCAGTTACGCAGAAAGCGTGCACGATCCTTGGCATAGGCGCGTGCAAAGCTCGAGTCGCTGTCGTGCTGCTGCACAGCATCAAGGTCGATCAGGACCCAACGACCCTGCTCCCAAAACAGATTATGTCCCTTTAGATCGCCATGACTGATGCGCTGACGAATCAGCGCCGCGAACAGTCGATCCAAAGCGGACAGCTCAAGCTCGGGCGGGCAACCATCCAGGTATGGCTTAAAACGCGCGATTATATCTTTACCGTGCAGCAATTCGGTAATTAGCCACGCAGGGCCACGCATCCACAACCAACGACGCTCGATCACAGCCAGCAGGCGAGGCGTGGCAATCCCTAAGAAATCGAGACGGTTACCTTCGACCCAACTGTGCCAGGCCCGGCTGGGGCGCCAGAAGCGTTTGAGCCAATGCAGCGGATTCTTGATGTTGTAGCGCTTGATCAGAAGCGCTCGACCGTTCGACTCAATGCTGGCGACCGTCGCGCTGCCACCGTCTTTCAGAAGCTCGCCTTGTGCGATAAATGCATTGGGATCAGCAAGAACAACCCGCAGCGCTACTTCCTCGTCACGCCGCACCACCTGCGCACCAAACGCGCCGATACGCGCGCTGAACAGACTACAGTCGCGCGCTACCTTCTTCAGATAATCGTTCAAGCGCCAGGCGCGAGTCTTGTGAATGTCTTTGAGCAACGCTTCCAGCGGCAACGCATGCTCGCTATTGGCGAGCAGGTAGTGGACCAGCAGCTCTTCAATGAACGGATCGACCTCCGCGGGCAACTGCGCGAAGAACACGCCAAGATTTTCCAGCACTTGCTCGCGGCACAACGGAGCTCCGGGCACTTTCGCTTTCACACCGCCGCCATCGACAACGTAAAGCTGGTCGCCCGCCCGCAATAAGTTATCGAGATGCAGATCGGCCTGCCAGATGCCGCGCGCATGCATCCTGGCGATCAATTCAAGTGCTTCGCCAAGGACACCCCTTTGCCCGTCAGACAGCATCACATCAGTTTCTACAGCGCGCCAGGCATCCCAGAGGCTTTCGGCATCGTCGAGCCAATCGAAAATCAGCCAGCCACCTTCGCCCTCCTGCCACCCCTCGGCCAGCAAGCCGGGCGTCGGCAGTTGCTGCTCCGCCATTAGCCGCGCGCCACTTCGCTCGAGCTGATGATGACGCTGCGCTTTGGAGCCCACTATCAGCTTGGCCAGTACGGTGCGACCGTTCCACTCGGCACAACCGACATATCGATGACCAGGCAAAATCCGCAGCCAGCGAACAATATTCAGCACTCCATTACCAGGCAGCGCTACATGTAGCGGGCTGCCTGGCTGACGCCCCGTACCAGCCAACTGGGACAGATTCATCCACGCGCCTCTTTTTCTCTGCGCCGACGATTGAGGCGCTGCACCCATGAATCGAGCAGGCGATCGTCATCAAGGTAAGTTGACAGCAGGGAGCGCACGCCGTCGTCACCAATACAGGCAGCACGACGCACGAGTGGCTCCAAATCCCTGATACGGTCACGCTGGCCAAACAGCAGCGGGCGCGTTTTTTCCAGATCGATAAGACAAGCCTGCCACTGACCAGCTAGCTCTCGCAGGAAGATATGTTTGGGATAGAAGCAGCCATGCATTTGCCCCGCTCGGTGAAGGGCGCGAGCCAACTTTCCGGTTGCGCGAAGGATCGATTGGCGTTGCGATTCGGCCAGCTGCGGCCATTGAGCTAGCCAACCATCCAAATCCATCCAGCCATCCAACGCACGAGTCAAAAGGACTGCTCGCCGCTCTCCACCCACCTTGCGCTGGCCGAAAAAGCTCGCCTGTAATGCCGGTACACCAAGCTGAGCGTAGCGGCGGATACTGCGGAATTCTCGGGCGAGAGTGGGCTCGCCAAACGGGTGCGTCAGGCTCCGCGTCAGGTGATTGCTCTGCCGCTTGAGGTAGAAGGCCGCGCCATTGAGCTCAAGCCGAAAGACGCTGCTCCACCCTCCGCGCTCGATATTCGGCTCATCCACAGCTTCGAGCTGTACAGCCCAGAGCGCGTCGAAGTCACTTAGGCCGCTGCGCTCGAGTAAAGGACGGTCGGACTCTTCTATGAAATCGGTCATTCTCGTCCCTGAAAGTAGTTCAATATCTGCCGTATCCGCGGCTTGTCCTGGGGTGCCAGCCGCGGGCGCTGGCAATATTGCAAATAGAATCTCAGGCGCTGAGTGCGAGTAAGCTGGTACTTGGCCACCTTGTCCAAGCAGGCTAGATCCTTGACGATGCGCCGCTGCAGAAACGGGCCGCGCCAGAATGAGCCGGTCGGACAATCAATCAAATACAAGCGCCGCTGCGGATCAACCAGCAGGTTGCGCCATTTGAGATCATTGTGGGCGAAGCCCCGGTCATGCAATGCGCGAGTCGAGCGCGCCAGTTGCAGGCTGACTTCATGTACCCAGCGCCGATCACGAAGGCGAGGATCATGGCTTGCCGCCAGCAAAGCCAGATCTTCGGTCTGCTCCAATTCGCGGGTGATCAAAGCGCCTCGTAAAAATGCGCCGCCTCGGCGCTCCATGCCGTATGCCACGATTGGGGCGGTCGGGATGCCCCAGCGGCGAAAGAGCATTAGATTCTGCCACTCGGCCTTTACTCGTGGGCGCCCAACGAATCGCCGCAAGCCCTTGCCTGCCCCCGAGTAGCGTTTGACGTAATAACGCACACCATTGAGTTCGACACGAATGACTTCCGACAACGGGTCTTTCGTCAGGCGCTCACCCTCAAGCGCAAATACAGTCATCAGGCTGCCGAACTCATCCCGAAGGTCAGCGTATGCTGGATCCAGTGTCCAGCCAGCCATCAAAGTGCCCCTCCGTAGCGCTGCTTGCGGCCCTGCAGTTTTTCCGCCCTGCGCTGCAACCAGACCAGCAGGGACGCCTCCTCGTGCAGGATTTCGCGCACTGGTTGCTGGAAGTAGTCGCGCAGGAAGCGCAACTTGTCGCCACGGGTCAGGCCGATCTCCAGTGCCGAGAAATACAGTCCTGCCAGGTCCTTGTTGCGCCAACGCCGCGGCGTCTGGCTGCGGGCCTGCGCGCGGTGCAGGTCGATCAGCGACAGACGGAAATCACTTGCTGTCACCGGCTTGTCGGTATGCAGCAGAAAGTGGCAAATATAGAAATCGCGGTGATTGACGCCGGTGCGGTGCATGGTGCCGGCCATGCGCGCGACTTCAGCGATGAGTGCTCGTTTAAGCAACGGCGCAGGTGGCTGTTCACGCCAGTTGGCCGTGAAATCCTCAAGACTGACAGTCGGCGCCAGCTCTTCGGTGATGATGAAGGAGTGTTGAGTCGCAGGATTGCTGCCACGCTCGCCGTAAGCAACTGCGGTCATGGTAGGAACACCCACTTCATGCAGCCGCTGAATCGCGCGCCACTCCTGACCAGCGCCAAGCACTGGCGCCTTGGCCGTGAGCAAGTTTTTGGTGATCTCGCCCCAGCCGATGCCACGGTGGATCTTAACGAAGTATCCGCGTCCCTCTACCTCGGTACGCAGCGTGCGGCGGCCTTCCAGCTCGCGGTAGACCTGACCGTCGAGACGCTCGACTTCTACGAAGGGATCCTTGCCGTGCCAGAGGCTTTTGAACGGCTCCGATAAAATCAGTCGCATGTAGCCTCCGCAGCTCGAGGCATCAACCCTGGTCGAGGAGCTGGAAACCCGCGCAGGCCTGCAGGCTGCAATCGCCGCGAGGGCGCACCACCCACGGAATCGGCGGGCACTCGACACGTTTGTGGGGGGCCCGAGCTCGGGGCGAGGCTTTCGAGTGCGGTTGGCAAGCCTGTAGCTTGCGATCGGCTTGGGGACATGCCGGTCATGGGCCTCATGCCTGCTCTCCAAGGATCACATCGGCCGCCTTCTGCGGCATGGAGTACAGATCGGCGCTGGCGGCATACGCCAACCCGTTGCGGCTCCAGGTCGCGCGCTGCTGCTCGTCGCTCAGCATCTGCGTCAACAGCTGGTCGAGCGTGCGCTGTTCGAACGGGCTGGGCACCACGCGACCGCAGTCGGCGTCGGTAATGTAGTGCGCATAGCCACATACATCGGTGACCAGCACCGGCAGCCCGGCGACCAGCGCTTCCAGCAGTACGGTACCGGTGTTCTCGTTGTAGGCGGGGTGGATCAGCAGATCGGCGCCCAGCAGGAACCGCGGGATATCGCTGCGCCCCTTGAGGAATTCGACCATGCCGGAAACGCCCAGCGTCTTGGCCTGCAGCTTGAACGGCTTGGGGTCGTCCTGCCCGATCACCAGCAATCGCGTGCGCTGGCTCAGCTCGCGCGGCAATGCAGCGAGCGCCTTGAGGCTGCGGTCCAGCCCCTTGGTCTTGAAACCGGAACCGATCTGCACCAACAGCAGCTCTTCCGACCGGACCTCGAACTCCTCGCGAAACTCGGCACGGATTTGCGCGGCATTGGCCGGCGCGCGGCGATCCTGGGCGATGCCCGGCGGCAACAGGTGAAAGCGTTCGGCGGGCGTGGCGTAGTGTTTGACGAACAGCGGCTGCTGCACCTCGGAGATCATCAGGATTTCGGTCTTCGCCTCGGGCGCGAACACCGCGCGCTCGTACTCGGCGAAGTGCTTGTAGCGACCCCAGCGGCGATAGATAGGGTTGCGCAGGGTCTGCGCCTTGTCCTCGAAGCACGGGTCGGCGGCGTAATACACATCGAGTTCCGGCATCTTGTTGAAGCCGATCACCCGGTCCACCGGCCGCCGCCCCAGATCGGCCTTGACCCAGGCAGTGAAGCGCTCGTTGCGGGTGTGGTTGAACAGCGCCTTGACCGGCGCGATCAGCACCTCGAAGCCGTCAGGCACTTCGCCTTCCCAGATCATCGCGTAGACGCGGATCGCATGACCGCGACGCTGGCATTCGAGGGCAATGCGCATGAAATCGCGCTGCAGCCCGCCAAAGGGAAAGTACTTGTAGAGAATGAACGCCAATTGCATCAGACGGACTCCGGGGCCCGCAGCAGGGCTTTCAGTTCGGTGACGACGCGCTCGGGGCGCAAATCGTCGAAACAGGGCTTACGCCGATCACCGCGACCGGCATTCGGCCCGCTCGCGCACAGGTGCACCTGAGAGCGCCCATAGGCGCCGACTCGCCCGGGCAGGGTCGGACCATAAAGCGAAATGCTCGGCACATCCAGCGCCGCGGCCAGGTGGCCGAGACCGGTGTCCACCGCGACGCAGGCGCGTGCACCGGCGATGACCCGGGCCACACCGGCAAGATTGAGCTTCGGCAACACCGCCGCGCCGGCTATGCCGCTGACGATGCGCTCGGCCCGTGCCTTCTCTTCGGCATTGCCCCACGGCAGGCGGATCGCCCAGCCGAAATCGCTCATGCGCTCGGCCAGCTCACGCCAGTAGGCTTCCGGCCAGTGCTTGCTCGGCCAGGTGGTGCCGTGCAGGAACAACAGATAGGGCTGATCACTCGGCGCGGCCATCTGCTCGCGATTCAGGCCGTAGTCGGCAACATCCTGTGGCAGCGGATAACCGAGGGCCTGAGCGAACAGCTGACGCACCCGTTCCAGCGCATGCTGATCACGCGGTACTGCGTAGCACCGATCATAGAAGCGTGCCGCCAGCGGTTCACGTGCAGATTCGCGGTCCAAACCAGCGACAGGCGCCTTGACGTAGCGGGTCAGCCAGGCGCTCTTGAGCAAGCCTTGGGCATCGATCACCAGGTCGTAACGGCCTTCGCGCAGACGCGCCTTGAAGCGCCGCCACTCTCCGCTGCGCAGGGTCTGGATCGGGTGCTTGCGCCAGCGACGGATTGCCACCGGAATCACCTGTGCCACCGCCGGATGCCAGGCCGGGATCTCCGCAAAGCCCTCCTCGACCACCCAGTCGAACTGGATGCCGGGCAGCGCCCGCTGCGCGTCGGTCAGCGCCGGCAGGGTATGCACGACGTCACCTAACGACGATGTCTTGACCAACAGAACCTTCAATCAGCGCACCTCGACCGACTGCGGAGCCAGGCGGTCCAGCGCCTCGATCGCCGCGCGCGGCTTCAGCTCACGCATGCAGTTGTTGTGGCCAAAGCGGCAGGTGCGTTCAAAGCAGGGGCTGCAGTCCAGACCCAGGCGCACCACCTCGACCTGCTTGGAAAGCGGCGGAGTAAAGGCTGGCGATGTAGAGCCATACACCGCCACCAAAGGTCGCCCAAGCGCCGCCGACACGTGCATCAATCCGGAGTCGTTGGACACAACCGCGTCGGCGCAGGAGAGCAGATCAATGGCTTCGGCCAGGCTGGTTTCGCCCGCCAGGTTCACCGCCTCTTCACGCAGGCCCGGTATCAGCCGCTCGAGAATTTCCTCCCCGACCGGGTGATCGTTCTTCGAGCCGAACAGCCAGACCTGCCAGCCGTCGCGAATCTTCAGCTCGGCGACCTTGGCGAAGTGCTCGGCCGGCCAGCGCTTGGATTCGCCGAACTCGGCGCCCGGACACAGCGCCAGTACCGGACGATCCAGACTGAGGCCGAAACGTGCCAATGCCGCATCGCGAGTCACGGGGTCGATACGCAGCGAGGGGTTCGGATACGGCCTGGGCAACTCGGCGCCCGGCTCGAACGCCAACGCCATGAAGCGCTCGATCATCAGCGGATAGCGCTGCTTGTCGAGCTTGCGCATATCGTTCAGCAGACCGAAGCGCATTTCGCCGCGCCAGCCGGTGCGCTTGGGAATACCGGCGAAGAACGGCACCAGCGCCGACTTCAGCGAATTGGGCAAGAGGATCGCCTGCTCATACTGACCACGCAGGCTCTGCGCAACTTTGCGCCGGGTCGCCATGTCGAGCACGCCGTGCCCAACCGGGAAGCTCAGCGCCTGACGCACCTCGGGCATGCGTTCGAGGATCGGCCGGCTCCACTCGGGCGCCAGCACATCGATCTGGCAGTCGGGATGGCGCTGTTTCAGGCAGACGAACAGCGTCTGCGCCATCACCATGTCGCCAACCCAGCTGGGTCCTACGATCAGTATGTTCATAAGCTCTAAGCCATAAGCTGAGGTACTGGAAGCGTGGCCGGCAAGCGAGTCATGCGTCGCCGGCTCCCAGCGCCAGGCTTACTTGACCAGTGTCCGCCATTCGGCATGGGCTGCGGTCTTGCCGGAGACCAGATCGAAATAGGCCTTCTGCAGCTTCTCGGTCACCGGGCCACGACGGCCAATACCGATGGCGCGCCCGTCGACTTCGCGAATCGGCGTCACCTCGGCAGCGGTGCCGGTGAAGAAGGCTTCGTCGGCGATGTACACCTCGTCACGGGTGATGCGCTTCTCGACTACCTTCAGACCGTGCTCGGCAGCCAGGGTCAGCACCGTACCGCGGGTGATGCCGTTCAGGCAGGCGGTGACTTCCGGGGTGTAGATCACGCCGTCCTTGATGATAAAGATATTCTCGCCCGAACCTTCGGCTACGTAGCCTTCCGGGTCCAGCATCAGCGCCTCGTCGGCGCCGCCGGAAATGGCTTCCTGCAGGGCCAGCATCGAGTTGATGTAGGCGCCATTGGACTTGGCGCGGGTCATGGTGATGTTGACGTGGTGACGGGTGAAGGAGCTGGTGCGCACCTTGATGCCCAGCTCCAACGCTTCGTCGCCCATGTAAGCGCCCCAGTGCCAGGCGGCGACGATCACGTGCACTTTCAGGCCGCTAGCGCGCAGCCCCATGCCTTCACTTCCGTAGAACACCATCGGGCGGATGTAGGCGCTTTCCAGGTTGTTCTCGCGCACTGCGGCGCGGGTCGCCTCGTTGATCTCTTCCTTCGAGTACGGCATCGGCATGTTCATGATGTGCGCCGAATCGAACAAGCGGTCGGTGTGCGCCTGCAGGCGGAAGATCGCCGTGCCGTCCGGGGTGTTGTAGGCGCGCACGCCTTCGAACACACCCATGCCGTAGTGCAGGGTATGGGTCAGCACATGGGTGGTCGCATCGCGCCACTGCACCAGTTCGCCGTCATACCAGATGACGCCATCACGATCGGCCATCGACATCGTTGCCAGCTCCTCAGAATTCGAATTTGCCAGTAGCCCGACGAGGGGCTCAGCTTAGGCCCAACTCACGCCAGATGCGCATGACAGCGCGGCGCTCGTCGTGGAATTGATCCCCACTCACCACTCCGGGCTGCTTCTGCAGTGATTGCCGGTGGGCTGCTGCGCGGTAGGCCTTGTAGGCGTCCTGCAGCAGCCGAACCTCATCGCCGGTCATCAACCCGGCCTGCTCCAACCCATCGAGAATGCGGATGTTATCGGTATAGCGCAGCAGTTCGGGATGCTGGTGCGACCACGCCAAAGCCGCGTATTGCACCATAAATTCGATATCCACGATACCACCGGCGTCCTGCTTGAGATTGAACTCGGCGGCACCGTCGAAGGCTTGCTCGGCGGTCCCCGCATGCGTCGCGCGGGTCCCGAGGTTGTCACGCATCTTCGCGCGCATGTCGCTGACTTCGCGACGCAGCGCATCCAGATCGCGTTCACGCCCGAGCACGCCGGCGCGTACTCGCTCGAAGTCGGCGGTCAGCTGCGAGCAGCCAACCAGCACCCGCGCACGCACTAGCGCCTGGTGTTCCCAAGTCCAGGCTTCCTGACTCTGGTAGCGCTCGAAGGCGCCGAGGGAGCTGACCAGCAACCCGGAAGCACCGGACGGACGCAGCCGCATGTCCACTTCATAGAGTTGACCGGAGGTGGTCTGGGTAGTCAGCAAATGAATAATGCGTTGACCGAGGCGGGTAAAGAACTGCGCGGTGTCGATGGACTTGGCGCCATTGGTCTCGGCGGCAGGGTCACCGTCGTGGATGAACACCAGATCCAGATCGGAACCGTGGCCGAGCTCGATCCCGCCGACTTTGCCATAGCCGACGATGACGAAGGCCGGATCGCACAGCGTGCCGTCGCTGCGCTGTGGCTGGCCATGACGCGCGACGGTGTGACGCCAGGCCAGGGTCAGCACCTCCTGCAGGATGGCCTCGGCCAGCCAGGTCAGGTAGTCGCTGACCTTCATCAACGGCAGCGTGCCGGCGATCTCCGAGGCGGCGACGCGCAGTCGGTGCGCCAGCTTGAAATGGCGCAGGGCCTCCATCTGCTGTTCGAGATCATCCTCGGGAATGCGCATCAGCCGCTCACGCAGTTCGGCCGCCAGCTCAGGCGCCAGCGGCGGACTGTAGAGCCGCCCGGCATTGAGCAGCTCATCCAGCAGCAGCGGGAAGCGCGCGATCTGCTCGGCGATCCACGGGCTGGCGGCACAGAGTTCCAGCAGGCGCTGCAGGGCCCCGGGATTTTCGGTCAGCAATACGAGATAAGCCGAACGCCGAGCGACCGCCTCGACCAGCGGCAGCACGCGCTCCAGCACAAGATCCGGATCATCCTGCTCGACGGTTTGCGCCAGTAGCCGAGGAATGAATGCATCCAATCGCTCGCGACCGAGACGCTGCATGGTGCGCACCTGGCTGGCATTGCGCAGCGACGCAAGGCGTTGACAGGCAACTTGGCCGTCCCGGAAGCCGGCCTCCGACAGCTGCCGACAGGCGAACTCCTCATCCCAATCCTGTTCCCAGAGCGGTAGCCATTCGCCGCCTACCAGCGCTTCACCCTCATTGCTTTCGTCCTCGTCCGGGTCGGCTATGACCTGGCGGAAATGCCAGTCGATACGCCCACGCCAGTGCAACAGCTGCTCGTGGAAGGCCTGCCAACTGCCGAAGCCGAGCATGAAGGCGATTCGGGCGCGGTCCACGTCGCTTTCCGGCAGCATCTGCGTCTGGCGATCGGCAATGGCCTGTAATGCGTGCTCGGTATAGCGCAGGAATTCGTAGCCTTCGCGCAATTCCGCCACGGCTGTAGCCGGCAGATAGCCCTGACCTTCCAGCGTGGCCAACACCCTGAGCAGCGGACGCTGCTGCAGACTGAGGTCACGGCCGCCGTGAATAAGCTGAAACGCCTGGGCGATGAACTCCACTTCGCGGATGCCGCCCGCGCCGAGCTTGATGTTCGACGCCATACCCTTGCGCCGTACTTCCTGCTGGATCAGCTGCTTCATGGAGCGCAGCGCCTCGATCGCGGAGAAGTCCAGGTAACGCCGATAGACGAAGGGGCGCAGCATCTCCAGCAGCTCCTTGCCGGCCTGTTGATCACCACCAATGACCCGCGCCTTGATCATCGCGTAACGTTCCCAGTCGCGCCCCTGGTCCTGGTAGTACTGCTCCAATGCATTGAAGCTGTAGACCAGAGGACCGGAGGAGCCGTACGGGCGTAGACGCATGTCGACGCGGAAGGCAAAGCCGTCGACGGTGATGACATCCAGGGATTTGATCAGGCGCTGTCCGAGACGTACGAAGAACTCCTGGTTATCCAGTGATCGCTTGGCGCCCACGGTTTCGCCACCTTCCGGGTAACCGAAGATCAGGTCGATATCCGAGGACAGATTCAGCTCATGGGCGCCCAACTTGCCCATACCAAGGATCACCATGTGCTGCGCAGTGCCGCTGCGACGCCCGGTCGGCACGCCGAACTGCTCGCAGTGACGCGTATAGAGCCAGTGATAGGCCAGATCGACCGAGGCATCGGCAAGATCGGAGAGGTCACGGCAGGTTTCAGCAAGATCGGCCTGACGGGTCAAGTCGCGCCAGATGATCCGAACCTGCTGACGGGTGCGAAAGCGCCGCAAGGTCAGCGCCAGGGCGTCCTCACTGTCGCAAGCGACAACCTGCTCCTTCAGCGCGTCGCGCATCTCGGCAGGCGCGAAAGATCGCTCCAGCAAGCCCTGCTCGGCCAACTGCAGCAACATCTGCGGATCTCGACTAACCTGTTCGCTGACAAAATCACTCGCCGCGCATACGCGGGCAAACGCCTCGCGCTGCGCTGATAGCCAAGCGCGACAACGTGCCGCAAGGGCTTCCGACAGGCTGCCGGCAGCGGCGAGGAACGACTCTTCGGCACGACTGACAAAAGGCAGAAGCGAGGGCGGCAATGCAACCAGCGATGGCAGACTCATTGAGGTTTCCTTCACAGCAGCAATACAGTGAAACCGCGCGATTCAGAGCCTCGCAGATGCCTTACCAGGAAAATGCTAGCGCCGCTGATCTGTAGTTTTACTACTAAAGAGTATTTCAGGGGGCTGATCCCGGCGCCGTTTTGTAGTAAAACTACAGGCGCCCGGTCCTACCCCCGGCACTCGTCCAAGAACATTACACGCACCGGCCCACAAAGCCGGTAGCGAACAGGCGACCGATTCTGGAAGCCTTTCCGCCATGGAGCAAGCCATGCAAGATCTCGATCCCGTCGAAACCCAGGAATGGCTGGACGCCCTCGAGTCCGTCCTCGACCGCGAGGGCGAAGACCGCGCTCACTACCTGATGACCCGGATGGGCGAACTGGCCACACGTAGCGGCACCCCCCTGCCCTACGGCATCACCACGCCGTACCGCAACACCATCCCCGTCACCCGTGAAGCCAAGATGCCCGGCGACCTGTTCATGGAGCGTCGCATCCGCTCCCTGGTCCGCTGGAACGCCTTGGCGATGGTGATGCGCGCGAACCTCAAGGATCCGGATCTGGGTGGACACATTTCCACCTTCGCTTCCAGCGCAACGCTCTACGATATCGGCTTCAACTACTTCTTCCAGGCTCCGACCGAAGAGCATGGCGGCGACCTGATCTACTATCAGGGTCACGCCTCCCCCGGCATCTATGCGCGCGCCTTCCTGGAAGGTCGCCTGACCGAAGAGCAGATGCTCAACTTCCGCCAGGAAGTCGATGGCAAAGGCCTTTCGAGCTATCCGCACCCGCACCTGATGCCGGACTTCTGGCAGTTCCCGACCGTTTCGATGGGCCTGGGGCCAATTACCGCGATCTACCAGGCACGCTTCATGAAGTACCTGGAAAGCCGCGGCTTCATTCCGAAAGGCAAGCAGCGGGTCTGGTGCTTCATCGGTGACGGCGAGTGCGACGAGCCGGAAACCCTGGGCGCGATCTCGCTGGCTGGTCGCGAGAATCTGGACAACCTGGTGTTCGTCATCAACTGCAACCTGCAGCGTCTGGACGGCCCGGTCCGCGGAAACAGCAAGATCATTCAAGAGCTGGAAGGCGTGTTCAAAGGCGCCAACTGGAACGTCAACAAAGTCGTCTGGGGTCGCCTGTGGGATCCACTGTTCGCTGCCGACGAAGACGGTCGCATGCAGCGCCGCATGGACGAGGCTATCGACGGCGAATACCAGAACTACAAAGCCAAAGACGGCGCCTACGTACGCAAGCATTTCTTCGGTGCCGATCCGGAGTTGCTCAAGCGCGTCGAGAAGATGTCCGACGAGGAAGTCTGGAAGCTCAACCGCGGCGGCCATGATCCCTACAAGGTCTATGCGGCCTACCACCAGGCGGTCAATCACAAGGGCCAACCGACCGTCATCCTGGCCAAGACCATCAAAGGCTATGGCACCGGTGCCGGTGAGGCGAAGAACATCGCCCACAACACCAAAAAGGTCGATATCGACAGCCTGAAGTTGTTCCGCGATCGCTTCGACATTCCGGTCAACGATTCGCAGCTCGAAGAGCTACCGTTCTATCGCCCAGCCGAAGACAGCGCCGAGATGCGCTACCTGCGCAAGTGCCGCGAAAAGCTCGGCGGCTCCCTGCCGCAGCGCCGGCCGAAGAGCTTCAGCATCCCGACGCCGCCGCTGGACACGCTCAAAGCGGTGCTCGACGGTTCCGGCGATCGCGAGATTTCCACCACCATGGCGTTCGGCCGGATCCTGTCGCAGCTGGTGAAGGACAAGGATCTGGGCAAGCGCATCGTGCCGATCCTCGCTGACGAGGCGCGCACTTTCGGTATGGAAGGCATGTTCCGCCAGCTGGGTATCTATTCCCCGGTGGGGCAGCTGTACGAGCCGGTCGACCGTGATCAGGTGATGTACTACCGCGAAGAGAAGGACGGCCAGATCCTCCAGGAAGGCCTGAACGAAGCGGGCGCCTTCTCCTCGTTCATCGCTGCCGGTACTGCTTACAGCAACTACAACCAGCCAATGCTGCCGGTCTACATCTTCTACTCGATGTTCGGCTTCCAGCGCATCGGCGACCTGGCTTGGGCGGCCGGTGACGCGCAGACCCGTGGCTTCCTGCTGGGCGGCACCTCCGGACGTACCACGCTCAATGGTGAAGGCCTGCAGCACGAGGACGGCCACAGCCACATCCTCGCCAGCACCATCCCCAACTGCCGCAGCTATGACCCCACTTACGGCTACGAGCTGGCGGTGATCATGCACCACGGCATGCATGAGATGATGGAGCAGCAGAAGAGCGTCTACTACTACATCACCGTGATGAACGAGAACTACCAGCAGCCGGCCATGCCACAAGGTGTCGAGGACGGCATCATCAAGGGCATGTACCTGCTTGAGGAAGCCAAGGGCGACTTCAAGCACCGTGTGCAGCTGCTGGGCTCCGGCACCATTCTGCGCGAGGTGCGCGCAGCCGTGGACATCCTCGCCAAGATGGGTGTGGGCGCCGACGTATGGAGCGTGACCAGCTTCAACGAGCTGCGCCGCGATGGCCTGGCGGTGGATCGCTGGAATCGTTTGCATCCAACCGAAGAACCCCGCAAGAGCTACGTCGAGCAGTGTCTGGAAGGCCGCGAAGGCCCGGTCATCGCTTCGACCGACTATATGAAGCTGTTCGCCGATCAGATTCGGCAGTGGGTTCCATCGCGTGAATACCAGGTGCTGGGTACTGACGGCTTTGGCCGTAGCGACTCGCGCGCCAAGCTGCGTGACTTCTTCGAGGTCGACCGTCGCTGGGTAGCCGTCGCGGCACTGCAGGCACTTGCTGATCGCGGCGCCATCGAACGCACGGTTGTGGCCAATGCCATCACCGAGTTCGGTATCGACCCCGAGAAGCGCAATCCGCTGGATTGCTGATGCTGCGTGCGCACAGGAGAACCTATTGTGAGTGAAACCATACGCGTACCCGACATCGGCAGCGGTGAGGGTGAAGTAATCGAGTTGTTCGTCAAGGTCGGCGACCGTATCGAAGCCGACCAGAGCATCCTGACGCTCGAGTCCGACAAGGCCAGCATGGAAATCCCGGCACCGAAGGCTGGCGTCGTGAAGGCCTTGAAGGTCAAGCTCGGCGACCGCCTGAAAGAAGGTGACGAGCTACTTGAGCTGGAAAGCGAAGAAGGAACTGACAGCGAAGCGCCGGCGCAAGCCGCGGCCGAGCCTGCCGCTGCCAGCACTGGCGGCCCGACTGATGAAGCCGAAGCACCTACGCCTCCGGGAGATGACAATCCTTCGGCCTCCGCCGAGGAAGGCGAGTCGCAGGAAATCAAGGTTCCGGACATCGGCTCCTCCGGCAAGGCCAGCGTGATCGAGATTTCGGTGAAGGCCGGCGATACCATCGCCGCCGAGCAACCGCTGATCACTCTCGAGTCCGACAAGGCCAGCATGGAGATCCCCTCTCCAGCCGCTGGCGTAGTCGAGAGCATTTCGGTCAAGGTGGGCGACGAAGTCGGTACCGACGATCTGATCCTGATCCTCAAGGGTACCGCCTCGAGCAAGCCGGGAGCGGCCAGTGCTCCGGCCAGCCAGGCACAAAGCCCGGCCAAGGAGAAACTGACCGAGCAGGCCGCAGAAGCACCGGCCGAAACTGCAGGCGAGTCCGTGGAGGAGGTTCGTATTCCGGACATCGGTTCCAGCGGCAGCGCCAAGGTCATCGAAGTCATGATCAAGGCTGGCGACAGCGTCGAGGCGGACCAGTCGCTGATCACCTTGGAATCCGACAAGGCCAGCATGGAAATTCCGGCGCCCAAGGCGGGCGTGGTGGAGTCGCTGTCGATCAAGGTGGGTGACGATGCCAAGACCGGCGACCTGATCCTGACCCTCAAGGTCCAGGGCTCGGCGCCAGCGAAAAAGGCCGAGAGCAGGCCGCAGGAGGCCGTTTCCCAGCAGCAGGCCGTCGCACCGAACAAGCAGGGCGTACCGGAGGCGAAGGCCGCGGCGACGCCGGCCCCGACCGTCAGCGGTCCGAGCAAGGCCGGCACCAAGGTTCACGCCGGGCCGGCGGTTCGCATGACTGCGCGCGAGTATGGCGTCGACCTGGCCGATGTTCCGGCCACCGGTCCCAAGGGCCGGATTCTCAAGGAAGATGTCCAGGCCTACGTCAAGAACATGCTGCACAAGGCCAAGCAGGCTCCGGCCGAAGGCTCCTCGGGCGGATCCGGCATTCCGCCGATCCCGGCCGTGGACTTCAGCAAGTTCGGCGAAGTCGAAGAAGTAGCGATGTCGCGCCTGATGCAGATCGGCGCAGCCAACCTGCACCGCAGCTGGCTGAACGTACCGCACGTGACCCAGTTCGAATCGGCCGACATTACCGAACTGGAGGCCTTCCGCGTCTCCCAGAAGGCTGCCGCCGAGAAGGCCGGCGTCAAGCTCACCGTGCTGCCGTTGTTGCTAAAGGCGTGTGCGCACCTGCTCAAGGAGCTGCCGGACTTCAATAGCTCGCTGGCGCCAAGCGGCAAGGCACTGATCCGCAAGAAGTACGTGCACATCGGCTTCGCTGTGGATACGCCGGATGGCCTGATGGTCCCGGTGATCAAGAACGTGGATCAGAAGAGTTTGCTGCAGTTGGCTGGCGAAGCGGCCGAGCTGGCAGAGAAAGCGCGCAGCAAGAAGCTCTCGCCTGACGCCATGCAGGGTGCCTGCTTCACCATTTCCAGCCTTGGCCACATTGGCGGCACCGGCTTCACGCCGATCGTCAACGCGCCGGAAGTGGCGATTCTCGGGGTATCCAAGGCGACGATGCAGCCAGTCTGGGACGGCAAGGCATTCGAGCCGCGCCTGATGCTGCCGCTCTCGCTGTCCTACGATCACCGTGTGATCAACGGGGCTGCTGCCGCACGCTTCACCAAACGGCTGTCGGAGCTGCTGGCGGATATCCGCACGCTGCTGCTGTAACGGCTGAGCCAAACGAAAAACGCCGCATCCTCTGAAGAAGATGCGGCGTTTTCTATTGTGCAGGGATCACGGCACCAACTGCTGCGTCAACCCTTCTGCAGATTACGAATCAGAAAAGACAATGCCTTGGCCAGCTCTTCGGCACCCTGAGGGTCGCGCAGAATGACCAACAAGGGCAGGCCGTCGATGGGGCTGCTGATCGAACAACTGAACCCTTGCGCAGGACACTGATATTGCAGGTAGGGATCAAGCCCGAATACCGACAGACTGCGGTTGCGCACGGCAACACCGCCGCTGCTGCTGCGGACTTCCTCGCGTATGCGCAACTCGCCAGGAGAGGCCACGCTCAGCTCGTAGAGAAAGTCCTGCGGATTGGCCTGACCAACCTGATAACCCGCTCGCAATGCGTAGGTATCGAGCAATCCGTTACTATGCGCGAGCAGCGCTTCGCGATCGCTGCTGGTGAGATAAAGCTTTTTCAATTCAGTGAGATAGCGAGCCGACTCATCCGAGCCGAACTCCACCACTTCACTCGCGATCAGAGGTGTTCCGATCACGCAGAGAACCGAGACCATCACTAACTTTGCAAGCCGACTTGTCAGTCCCTGTCGCATGATGCACCCTTGCCGAAATTAATATTATTTAGCCATCGTCCTTCGCTGGAACGGCGCCTGGAGCACAGGCCAGCCCGACTCCGTGGAGCATACTGGAAGCCAACCGCTCGATGAAAATACATACCGATGCCGCCAGCCGTCTGGCGACCGAGGTTGTGACGCAGTTGCCAGTGCCTTCACGGCTCGGCATGCTGCGTTTCGAGCGCTTGAACGAGTCCAGCTGGACACTGCTGTTTCTCGACCCCGCTTGCGAGCGTTATCTCGGTGTTTCCGCCGGCGACCTTTGCTCCCTGGTCGACGCCCCCTACGCCAGCCTGATGGAGCCCAGCGTCCGTCACCAGCTACACGAAGAGATTCAGCAACAGCTGACAGGCCGCAGCCACTATTCAGTCAGCTATCGACTGCACACGCCTGACGGCGTGCAGGACATCACCGAACTCGGCGAAGTTTGCCAGCAGTATGGTCGCGAGCTGCTCAGGGGCTATCTGATGCCCGGACGCCAGCCTGAATCGGATCAGGATCTCAGGGCGCAGAACGCCCGACTGCGCACGGCGCTGCAGCAACATCAGCAAGCCCAGGACGAACACATCGAGCACATGCTGCGCTCGCGCACACAGCAGAGCCTGATCGTCAGGCTGGCTCGGCATCGCTACGGCTCCGCCAATCCGGAACTGGAAGCGGCACAGCTGATCACCCAGGCCGCCTGCGAAGTCTACGAGCTGAACCGCGCGACAATCTGGCATCTGGACGGCACGCGCCTGGAGCCAGTGTCGTGCTACCGACTCGACAGCGACCATTACGAAACGCCCTCAGCCCTGGAACTCGCACCCTTTCCCCGCTACTTGCAGGCGCTGCAGAGCGGTCGCGCCGTCGATGCGCAGGACGTGTCCCAGGATCACCGCACCTGCGAACTTGACCAGCTTATCTATCGCCCGCAGGGAGTTCGCTCGATCCTGGACGCCAGCATTCGAGTCGGTGGGGAGGTAATCGGCGTTCTCAGCCTGCAACACACAGGCAAACCGCGCGCATGGCAGGCCGACGAGATCGCCTTCGCCGGCGAGCTGGCCGATCAGTATGCGCAGGTGCTGGCCAATCAGCAGCGGCTCAGCGCAACCCATATGCTCGGCCTGTTCCAGCGCGCCGTGGAACAGAGCGCCAGCGCCTTCATCCTGGTCGACCGAGAAGGCCGGGTGGAATATGTGAATCCGGCATTCACCGTCATCAGCCAGTTTTCCTCAGCCGAGGTACGCGGTCAGCGTCTGGCCGATCTGAAGGCTCTGGAAAACCTCGGCGAGCTGCTGTTCGACACCTCTTCGGTACTTGCCCACAGCAACAGCTGGCAGGGCGAGTTCCGCTCCCGACGCAAGAACCTCGAGCCGTACTGGGGTCAGCTTTCCATCTCCAAGGTCTTCAATGAAGAAGGCGCGCTGACCCACTACATCGGCATCTACGAGGACATCACCCGCAGCAAACTGGCGCATCAGCATATCGAGCGTCTGGCCTATACCGACAACCTGACCAACCTGGGCAATCGTCCGTACTTCATTCGCAGCATCGAGGAGCGCTTTGCCGCCGGGGCCGAGCCCAGGCTCTGCCTGTTGCTGGTGGACATCGACAACTTCAAGCGCATCAACGACAGCCTCGGCCACCAGACCGGCGACAAGCTGCTCACCAGCCTTGCCCGCCGACTGCGCAACGGACTCAGCCAGCAGGCCGTACTGGCACGCTTTGCCAGCAACGAGTTCGCCCTGCTGTTCGATGACAAGGGACTGGATGAAGGCGTCCGCCTGGCAGACCAGGTGCTGCGCATCCTCGATAAGCCGCTATTCGTCGACAAGCAGCTGATCAGCGTCAGCGGGTCCCTGGGGCTGGCGTGCTCGCCTCAGCACGGGCGTGACCCGGAAACGCTGATGAAGCATGCCGGGCAAGCGCTGCACAAGGCCAAGGCGAACGGCAAGAACCAGGTGCAGATATTTACCGAAGCCCTGCATGCCGAAGCCAACTACAAGCTGTTCGTCGAGAACAACCTGCGCCGTGCGCTGCTGCAGAACGAGTTGGTGGTGTTCTACCAGCCCAAGCTATGCCTGCATACCGGCCGGCTGCAGGGGCTGGAAGCGCTGCTGCGCTGGAACCATCCGGAAAAGGGCATGATCCGCCCGGATCAGTTCATCAGCGTCGCGGAAGAAACCGGGCTGATCATCCCGATCGGCAAGTGGGTCGCGCGGGAAGCTTGCCGGATGGGCGTCACCCTTTCCGCGCTAGGCCTTGGCACACCCCAGATCGCAATCAACCTTTCACCCAAGCAGTTCTCGGATCCGGATCTGCTTGGCACGATTGCCGCAATTCTGCTCGAAGAGCAACTTCCCGCCGCGCAGCTGGAGCTGGAGCTGACAGAAAGCCTCCTGCTCGAAGCCACCGAGGAAACCCGACAGCAGCTGATCGGCCTCAAGGCGCTCGGCCTGACACTGGCCATGGACGACTTCGGCACGGGGTATTCCTCGCTGAGCTACCTGAAGAAATTCCCCATCGACGTGATCAAGATCGATCGCAGCTTTATCAAGGACATCCCGGGCAACCAGGACGACGTGGAGATCACCTCGGCAGTGATCGCCATGGCCCGCAAGCTGCACCTGAAGGTCGTCGCTGAAGGAATCGAAACACCGGAGCAGCTGAAATTCCTGCGTCGTCATCGCTGTGATATCGGTCAAGGCTACCTGTTCGACAAGCCGATCCCCGGCAACATCCTGACCGAGGCTCTGCGCCGCTATCCCCAATGGTGCTGAGCGCCAGTCGTTTGCGCAGAACTCTGCGACGCGTGGTAGCCGTGGCGCTTTCACTGACTCCCGGGCTTTTGTAGCCTAGCTCGTCAGCCACCTTCCCCGCTCGAGGCTCGCATGTCGCTACGCTCGCAGATTCTGATCAACAAACAGGCACTGCCCACCGCCGAGCAGGCCTTGCCCGGCCGCTCGACACCCATACCGGTCCCCCCCGCCCACTACGTCAATGGCAACCCGCTGCAGCCACCCTTTCCAGCAGGGCTTTGCCAGGCGGTGTTTGGCATGGGCTGCTTCTGGGGAGCGGAACGCCGGTTTTGGGAGCAGCCGGGAGTCTGGACGACGGCTGTCGGCTATGCCGGAGGCCTGACCCCGAACCCGACGTACGATGAAGTCTGTTCTGGGCTTACCGGGCATACGGAGGCGGTACTGGTGGTCTTCGATCCTCAGCAGATCGACTACGGTACGCTGTTACGCGTTTTCTGGGAGGCTCACAACCCGACTCACGGGTTAGGAGGACAGTCAAGAGTAAATCTATGCTAGGAATCCTATTGCTAGCGCGCCTCAGCATAGCTATAGCCCAGCCAGGCGATCTACGTGACAGCAGAGCAGCCATACTGCACCCATATCGGCAGCACCCCAGCCCCCTGAATTTTATACAGAGACCCGTATGAAAACCGAAAAAATAGTACTGGCAGGCGGTTGCTTTTGGTGTCTTGAACCAGTCTTCAAGAGAATCAAGGGCGTTCAGTCTGTGAAATGTGGCTACACGGGGGGAACCCTCAACGCACCAACATATGATGATATATGCACTGGCAAAACAGGCCATGCCGAAGCAATAAAGATTGAATTTGATAGTAGCAAAATCAGCCTATCCGAATTGCTTGAGATTTTCTTTGCAATACATGACCCAACCACTCTAAATAGGCAAGGTGCAGATATTGGAACCCAATATCGATCTGCCATATTTTATGATAGCGACGAACAGCTAGTAACCGCGAAAACCGCAATACTAGAAACTGAAAAAAATGGCCTTTGGAAAAACCCAACGGCAACCACCTTAGAGAGGTTAACTGAATTCTTCGAAGCCGAGGAATACCACCAAGACTTCTTCACAAAGAACCCAAGCAATAGATACTGCCAGATATCAATAGCACCAAAGCTCGCAAAGCTGGAAACTATATTCAAAAACCAAAAAGCAACTGGGCGCGAATAGTGCCCAATGTAAAACCGAGTCCAACCATCACGACCGCCCGCCCCGATGGGCGAGGAGGTGGCGGATGATGAAGAAGCTGCGTAAGCATCAGACTCCAGCTGCCTAGCAGGCTTTGAGGCCTGCAGGCCCATTGCCTCACTCTTGGGTAGCATTGGCGATTGGGCGCTAGGCGGCATGATGCTCTGCCGCTCGGCGGAATTTCGAAGGCTAGTTATTTAAAGTTTTTAGAACGTGAGTTAGGCTACACTGCCATATTAGCCGCACTACTCCAAACTTTTAATCTCAAGTGTGTTTAGCTATTTAATGAGGAATGGAGTCCTTGACCATGAAGATCAAAATGCGAAACAATTTATTGCAAGTTATGTAGCCGCAACTGGGTTTATCAATACCTACATATAATATAAAATAGCGGTAACTCAGAGGGTGGCGACTATGGCCAATGGGAAAATTCTTCGCCAGTTGTTCAAAGCGGGCACTGCAGGTGATACCGATGCGTTTCGCCTTGCCTCTAAAGCTGTTATCGAGGAAGAGCGGCAGAAACAACACCATCTTCTCGCTAATGATCTAGAGCAAATCCTCTACGGCAGCGACTTGAACTTCAAAGCATCTAGTAGCACATCACGCACTCACTATGATGTTCCCGTAGATAAAGAGCGCGGTTTACCGCTGCTTGACATAAGGTCACCTAAGCGCTCCCTTGATGAAGTGATTCTCCCTCCCAGCAGCTCTGCTGCACTAGAGGAGATACTCGAAGAGAACCGTCGTGCTGATGTGCTCCGCAGCTACGGTATGAAGCCCGCGGGCAAGGTGATTTTCTTCGGCCCACCGGGCTGCGGAAAGACACTGGCAGCCGAGGTAGTAGCGTTCGAACTTGATCGACCTTTGGCAATTGTCCGATTGGATGCGCTGGTTTCGTCTTTCCTTGGTGAAACGGCTGCCAACCTTCGCAAGGTCTTCGATTTTATTGCCCAGCATCCGTTTGTTGTTCTATTCGATGAGTTCGATGCAATCGGTAAAGAGCGCGGCGATAGTGGCGACCATGGTGAGCTGCGACGTGTAGTAAACGCAGTGCTTCAGATGATGGACTCATACGAAGGTCGCAGTTTGATCTTGGCTGCTACTAACCATGAGAAGATTCTGGACACTGCCATTTGGCGACGATTTGATGAATCCATCGAATTTCCGCTCCCGGATGAGAAGCAACTGAAAGATATTTTGTCACTGAAGCTGAGAGGAATCCGGCGTCAATTTGAGATTGACGACAAGGAAGTATTGACGGAGTTTAAGGGCAAGAGCGGAGCTGATGTTGAGCGAGTTATACGTCGCGCCGCGAAGCGGATGATCCTGCGGGAGCAAGAGTTTCTGACCCTCAAAGAGCTGAAAAGCGCACTTGCAAGAGAAGATCTCAGGAAGTCCTGAATCATAACAATTCAAGGAAGAAGCGGTGGCTACCTACAAGCATCTGAACATTGCACGGGAAGTTCTGGATAACTCACGCCGGACCAAGAATCCCCCTCCCTTCACCAAACGTGAAGATCGTCGAGGGCATGGCCAGAAACTCAATGCTTACTTTCTTACGGCTGAAGGGCAAGCCAAAAAGCAGATCGGCTCGACAGCTAACTCTCCCTACGTCCTCAAACTGAAATACGACGGCACTCTCAACTTCTCAAACCTTGATGTCCATGGCTTGGAGTTCGTCAGCCAGGAGGATAAACAGCTTTGCGTTGTTTTCGCGACAGAAGAAGGTTTGGCCAAGTTCGCTGACCATCTGACGAAGCTGGGTGTTATGGACGACGCCTTGACCTATGGCCAGATTCTGGAGGCTATCGCAGGGGTGGAGACATGGTCTGCGGAGGATCGGAAGAGCTGGGCGATCACCCATATCGGGATTCCGGACACCCCCACCTTCAAGCTTGATGTCGAACTATGGCCTGTCTATGTAGCGAGCCACCCGAAGCGAATCCTACTCACAAATGCTTTCGAGGCCTGGCTCTCAGGGGAGCGCATTAAAAGGCTCGACAAGCTGAATCTGGACAGCTTGCTCATGTACCGGGTTGAGGTGACGCCCGAACAAGCACAGCTACTGCTGAACCACCGCGATGTCCGGCTTGTTGATCTCATTCCCGCCACCGGAATCAGCATTCAGCAGCTGAATCGGGATATCAACGAGCTACCTCGAAACATACCTGCACCGGCCGCAGATGCGGCACGGGTCTGCATTCTGGACAGTGGTATCAACGGGAACCACCCCCTCTTGAAACCTGCGATGGCTGAAAGCGCCTCCTTTGTGGATGAGGAAGGAGACGATGACCAGGCGGGACATGGTACTGCTGTAGCCGGTGTGGCCCTGTATGGCGACGTAGAGGCCTGCAACAACTCAAATTTCTGGCGCCCGGAGCTCTGGATTTTCAATGGGAAGGTGATGAAGAAGTGTCCGCATACTGGCGATGCGATCTATGACGAGCTCTCGCTTGAGGCATCACTGACGAAAGCGGTTGAGTACTTCGTCGAGCTTGGATGTCGGATCTTCAATCTCTCCCTGGGTAACAATAATGCTCCGTACGATGGAGCTCATGTCAGGGGGCTCGCCTACATCCTGGACGTCCTCTCAAGGCGGCATAACATTTTGTTTGTGGTCTCTACGGGTAACTTCCGCGGCTCTGAAGAACCTCCAGTTCCGGTAAACAGCTGGCGTGACGAGTACCCCGAATATCTTGTCGCAGAACAAAGCGCAATCATCGATCCGGCACCCGCAATGATGGTGCTGACGGTGGGAAGCATCTCCCGGCACAACGCCACTTTTGACAGCCAGAAATATCCAGATATCAGTCAGCTCTCGCCTGCCTCGGAAAACCAACCATCACCTTTCACTCGGCATGGCCCCTCGGTTAAGGGTGCGCTCAAGCCCGAGCTTGTTGCGGCGGGTGGTAACCTTGCCAGCCCCATGAGGCAGGCCAATGCTCAGTGGTCGCCGCACATGCGGGGGCTGGGTGTACTTACGCTTAACCATCAGTGGGCAGGCAACACCATCTTCAAAGAAGTTAGCGGAACGAGCTTCGCGGCACCATACATCACTCATTTGGCCGGGCGCTTGCTGAATGAATATCCAACTGCGTCAGCGAATATGCTTCGCGCGATGCTGGTCAATCAGGCCTACCTTCCAGGTGAGGTTATTTCCACGTTTTCTAATGAGTTCAGAAAGGGCTACAAGGAGGCTAAAGCCACTCGGAAGCGTGATGTGGCGAGAGATGTCGCTGGCTATGGCGTAGTGAGTGAGGCCGACCTCTTCAGATCTTCCGATAACGTCGTAGTTCTGATGTCGGAGGAGACTATTGAAAACGACGGATGCCAGTTCTTTGAGCTGCCTTTGCCGGACGACTACCTGCGTTCCGCTCGTGGGACACGTGAGCTCTCGATAACATTGGCTTACTCGCCAGTAGTCCGAACTACCAGAATTGATTACTTGGCCACTCAGATCAACTATCGCTTGGCTGTAGGCACTTCGCTAGACGAAGTTCAGAAGCACTTTAGCAAGGAACTCAAGGCTGAGACGGAGGTGCTCAAGGAGGCCAAGTCCAGCAATCGCGACATCTCGGCCCAGCTGAGAAACCGCGGTACGGTCCAGTCTTCACGCTGGACGCTTCGGCAGTGTAAACCGGGTGAAAAGTGGTTTTTGGTCGTGGTCAGGCAAGACCGTGACTGGAACCCCTCTGCAGCAGAGAAGGAGCCCTATTCTCTGGTGGTCACTGTAGCTGATCGGGACAATGAGCATGCTCAGCTCTACACCCAGATTCAGGAGCGGATAGCGCAGCAGGCTGTGGCAAGGGAACAGCAAAAGGCTCAACAGGCTGCTCGGCTACAGAGTCGCGGGTAGTCAATATTCGCCTGCTATTGCAAGTACCCTACGGACTCAGCCATTTAAGCAGGCAATGCATCCTCGACGTGTTTGGTTTAGTGCTCTCCGCGCAGGGGATCACGTCGCCTCAGCTGACGTTGATCTCACAATTAAAGATGAGATGCAGGCTAGACTTGGGTGCTGCCACAGCCGGGAATTAGGTGGCCGAGCTACCACCCTCATTGAAAAAATCATCGTGAGCAACGCGCCCAAAGTCGCTGAGATCTTGGTCTTCATCACTGAACATGAAGTTCACCATCCGCTCACGTCTGAGACCTAAAAGCGTTCTGAAAAAACAGGACTCGCACAGATGGACCTCATAGCGCTCGCCATCATGAGCCGAGCCATAGCCCCAACTGGCGCGAAGAGTGCCAAATTGCAATCCTTGCCCTTCAACGCGCGTGCTATCGCCGCAGATGTCGCACAGGACATCACTGACCGATTTGCTCTGTTCCATAGCTGTGATCTTCATCGAAGCCTCCAATCAGGGTACATGCACGCCTTCGTTCATCTGGTACACGATATGCCTTCAGGAGCTTTGCTCGATGGGATTACGTGCGCCTCAAATACGGCCCTTCGGGATTCCGAACCAGCGGCAAAACTCAGAGGTTTTTACACAGCCCGAGCCATAAACGGCCATCAACAGTGATTTGGGACTAACTAGACGAACATAGCGCCCATAGCCAGCGCTTGGTTAAACCTGTCAAAGGTGTTGTCTCGGTGCAGTGTTCGCACCTGCCAAAGATAGAACGAGCGAACCGCCCCTTCCGTTGAGCCCCCCGCTTCCCGATAGCTCGTACCTCTTGAAATGAGTGCGGCACCACAGTTGCCTTCGAACTGCATGGGGCGTGCGGGTCCCCAGCCCGCATTCCAGTAACAGAGATCAGCGATGACCTGCTCGCCCACCTTGACCTCCAACTGCCCACCACAAGGGGTGAACTCGGCCTGGTCGCAGCCAGGGAGCGTTGGAAGGAATAGCCGCCCCGGATACAAATCGTGTTGAAGATAGCCTATGCGGTCGAGATCGAGCGGCGCGGCAAGCGGCCAGGCCTTGCACTTTCCATCTATTAGGCTGCCAAGATGGGGGGGTATCAAAAGAGTCGTCGTGCTCAGAGGCTCAGGCGCCGCACTGCGAAGCATCCGCCCGCTGGACCAGATGTTCTCCAAATGTACAGCCAAATCCACATCAGCGATCTCGCTGCCCGCCGCTTGTGACCAGCGAACGATCGAGACCTCCACACACCTCTCGATCGACATCACGATTGGCGAACTGAACGCGATCAGTTCGTCACTTGGTCGCGCTGCCTCTACGCGACTAATCAGAGCTCGCAGGGAGGCTTCGATTGCCTCGGTGTCACCGTCGAAGTCGGTTGTTGCAGGGAACCAAACAGGGCGTAGTGGTCGGAGGAAGGCTAAGGTCGGATGAACAGGTAAAGCCAAGAGAGCCCTTTCTTCCGCCAGATCCGTTGGCATACCCCACAAATCTTCGGCAACCGCCAGCGTGCGAAGGTAGGCGGAGATGGCGCGAAGAGCAGCCCGCGAGGATAGCTGTCCGACAAAACCTTCGCCCATGGGCCTCAGGAAGTGCCAGGGGTCTCCTTGGAACGGAGCGTCTGGGTAGGCGGTGCGGTTCGCCGTCCACTCAAAGGCCATCTGCCGGACGAACGGCAGCCCAGTATGACTCTCAAGCTTTCCCAAGGAAGTTCGGAAGATCCGAGGCAAATCTGAGCCCTGCACGCCGTCAAAGTCCTGGGGTATCTCGAACTCCTCGGGAACCTCCTCCAGCGCTTCGTCGTCGCCCTCTGGCAACAGACCACAGCTTTCCAGAACGAGGTCCGAAAGGATGGATGACCTCGAAGTGCTCTCAGCCAGCTTGGAAGTGGGGGAGTAGCCGCATGCTCTTACCGCCATCCAGAAGATACACAGGATCTCGACCACTTCGGCCTCAAGCTGGCGTGAGCTCAGCATTTGGAGAAGCACGGACTCGGTCTCAGCCTTCGAACCTGGCTCCCCCAGCCTAGCTGCCAGCTCCTGCATGGCCCACCACCTTGTAGACGTTGACGGCCAACCAAGCCGAGCAACGAGGATGCGAAGCTCGTCCATCAAGCCTCCGCTATCTCAGAAGATACCAACTCAGCCGCCCAGCGAGGCCGCTCCAACGGCAGGGTACGGGTGTCTTCAATAACGCAATTGACCATCGTCTCCGCGAACTTCACTGCCTCAGCGATCCTATTTTGTCGCGCATAGAAGTAGACCATAACTTCCGTGGGCGCCACACGTGGCGGTTCAGGATCGCCGAACATGGCGTAGGTTGTCGCAGCCACAAACTCGTCACAGCGCTGCGGATAATGCTTGACGACTAAATCGAGTCTGCTGAGGGTCTTCTCTTCTTTCTCCGCAAACCCGACCCAGGCACCGTTTCGGATATGCGCCTGGACAAGGTACTTCCATGCTGCCTTCACGCCACTTAGTTTGCGCCTCGTCTGAAAGGCCAGGTCAGACAGCACCAAGACTCCGCTGGGCCAGCCCTTTTCTGACAGAAGCAAGCCGTCGAGCGCCGAGAGCAGTCGCTTTCCTTGCCCCGCTTTATCCCAGTGCTGATACCAGTCGCGAAGGAGTTTCTCTTGCTCGCTGTGGCTGGCCGATAAACTGTCGAGCAGGTCGCTGAGTTGTTCCGGTGCAAAGTCCGTTACATCTCCCGTGTAAGGTTTGCTCTCGCTACTACTGCCGGGATACTCCGGTCTCTGCAGCAAACCGATGTCCCAACCGACGTGCTCCCGAAGGACGCCAAGCCGCTCTGCAGCCCTTGAGTTACCTTCGAGTGCAAGTTTACTCAGCACGTCATGAATCTCAGGATGTAGTGCGGTTCGCATCAACGCGTCCAGAGGCCAACCGTCCTCGATGCCTTGCACCACGTATTCCCGCAGACTGTCCTCTGCTTGCGACCAGTCGCCTGCGTGTATGTGCTCCTCGTACTTGATTACCAGAGCAGACGGCTTCAACTTCGCAAGCAGCCGATCGGCGGCCGCCAGAACATGTCTGGTGCCCTTCCCGTCGGTGTAGTCCAGGACGTGGTGCACCTGCGGCGCAATACGGCCGAGCAATCGACGGGAGTCGTTCGGTGCGACATCAACTAGGTAGCCGATGGCGTCGACCGTGTTGTTCAGCGTAGGGTCTTTACGATGCGCATAGCCAGTACTCAGCTCCCAGGTCTGCTTACACAACTCGCGAGCACTGGCGCTCAACCCATGGGCTAGCGCAATGGAACAAAGCTGGAGCGGTGTCTGAAGATGTACGCTGGTTTCACGGCAGATCTCTGCATCAAGCAGGATACGCTGGGACTCAACGAACGCCGCCGCCGCATCATCGCCCATCCTCGCCAGCAATCCGGACGCGTACTGAGTGCGGAAGGACTCACTGTCAAACCAAACGTACTGCCCGGCCGCCTCCATAGTTTCCTTGGTCAGGGGCACATCGTCGAAGTGCCCCTGCAGGATGCTCCCTACACGAATGTCGCAGGCAATTCGATGCAGTGCGCTCCGGAAGTCCTCGGCTGCAGAGCTCTCGTCATGGTTTTGCCTGAAACGCCTGAACTCCACTGTCTGGAGTAACGCGAACAGCTCATGGAAGTCTATGAACTCCCCCTGCCACCATTGGTGCGCAACCTGTGCACCGGCCGCAGAGAGTGCGTTGAGAAAGTCGGTGATGTTCGCCTTGTCTTTGTAGGAGGGAGCTCGCACGAACTCGAAGGCGGTCTGCCCTTCTACAGCCATAGACAGGCTCAGATGAACGGCGCTAAAGAACCAGTGGTGCGCGAGTGTAGCCAGATCTTCTTTGCGCTCGTAGTAGTTACCATTGAGCCACTCAATGGGGATAGGCTCGTTCATGGGCTTGGAAACCCTCTTACAAGCTGCCTCTACGGCAGCGACGAGGGGCGTTCGGGCAAGCGCGCTGAAGTCATCGCGCTCGGTGATGCTCACTCCAGCGGTCGCTGCCGCGCGAACGCACGCGTCACTGATGAGGTTCTTGCTCCTACCAGCAGCAAGCGAAGCAGCGACCTCCATCAAGTCGTCTAAATTACCTTCCTCAACCAATATCTGGACTCTTGGCAGCCAAACGGCCGCCCCGTTTTCGGAAACCAGCTGAGCTAGCGCTGTTGGTGTCGCACCGATGACGCCAAGCCGTGCAAATGCGTCGACCAGGAACTGGAACTCATCAGAGCCAGCACTCGACGAGTACCTGCTGGAGAAACGACTAAGCCCCCTGAACCGACGAAGCGCCTCTTCACCACACATTTCAGCCACAATCTCATCGCCCCGTGTACGCAGGGCCAACCCAAGCGCGGCGAGCTGGAGGATGTCCATCTCGTGTCTAGAGGCTAGAGCCTCACGCACGACACTCTCCTCTGTGGTGAGGAAGAAGGTGAACGAGATCAGCCTGGCCATGTCGTCGCTCTGCATCTGGTATCGGCTCCCACCGACCATCCGCCCCTTTAAATGCTGGAGCCGATAGGCTTCAGCAAACTCTTTGGTATCCAGCGCTGCAACCAGCGCGTCTGATAGCAGCGTGTCAAAAAGCGACTCCGGGTATCCCTCTTCCAGGCGGAGCATGATCCAGTCGCGGGTGAGACCGGCGATAAGGTTCTTGGGGTCACCCAATCTCGCCTGAACCGTCCAGAGCCAGTTCACGCGTAGCGAGGTGGGCGCTGAGCTCTCCAACCAACTTGCTACTGCTGGCATCAGCTCCTCAATGCGGTCGACGTAGCCTGGGGTTGCGCGCACGAAGACTGCAAGGCTCTCGTGGAAAACCTTCAGGCCAGCCGCCGAGGAGTGAAGCAGATGCTCAACTTTTGCGACCTCCGGCTCCGCCGTGCCGACTTTTGTGGCGATCTCCCCGAATGCAGATCTAGGCCAGAAGAACGAGAAGGCGCATACGAGCCGCAATGTGTCCTTGAGGCTTGGAGGGAGGCTTTGCCAAAGCGATGCGTAGTAGAACTGTGCCTCCCTACTTAAGTCCCCCTTCAGCTGCTCGACGTCCCACCTCGACAAACTGCGACTGGTATGTTCAAGCTCCGCAACGGCATAGATGACATGCAGAGGATGACCATTGGTCTGCGTACGAAGCGCGGTCGCAGTCTCCTGCAGTTGCCTTTCAACTCCATCCTCGCCCTCGAATCCAGTCGTAAATCTGCCTTCCTGAAATGCCTTGCGCAAATAGGACAGGACTGCGTTTTCAGACATCGCTGGCAGCGTACGCCACTCCGCTTTAGGCGCGACAGCAAGCAGGTCCGTCGGTAACTGGACGTCGTCCACTGGCTGGGTGCCGACGAGCAGCACCATGTTGTCCGGGCATGGGATCACCTGGGCAAACACATCGTCCAGCGGCCGCTTGTCCTCGGCGTTAATGCGCCAGACGTGGTCCAGCCCGTCCAAGACAAGAACGAACGGCTTGGCCAGTTGCTTGTAGTGAGAAGCACACGCTTCAAGTAGCGAGCGCAGGTCGCCCACCGGCACCTGAACATCCGGATGAAACCGTTTGACTTGCGCCTCGATGGACTGCTCGACTACATAGCTGTTCACCCGGTCTCGCCCTCGCTCCGTCGTCGAGAGGAAGTAATGATGCCGGACGGTAGGGATGCCCCGCTCAGCGAGCGTGTCGCACAACGCGCTCAGATAGGTACTTTTTCCACGACCCGGCGGCCCAGTGAGCACGATCGCCCCACCAGTAGCATTGACGGTGTCACGGGCAAACTCCGAATGGAACGTCTCATCAGGCACCTCGTAGCCCAGTGGGACAACGAAGTCCTCTGGCAAAGGCGCCGCTGGTGTCGAGCGCAGGATGGTGCGAACCTGCTCCAGCGTGATCCAACCGTCAGGGGGTGGGAAGTTTTTCCGCGTCGCCCAGTTCAAAGCTACGTACTTGAGGTTAGCAATACCCTCAGGAGTGCCGTGTTTGCGAAGTCGCGCATCGACCTCTTGCTCCAGCGTGTCGAACCCCTTGTCACTGTGAAAAATGTGCAGCTGGCTAAAAAACGCCTCGCAGTCTTGCTCGCCACCAAGTTCCGCGATGACCTCAGAGCGCCTGGGCTCGGGGATCCTGGCAAAGGAGATCTTGCCGCCGCTGAGGCAAGCTTCGATATCGGCATCCGGCCGGCGATTGGTCGTCAACGAAAATAAGCCCGTACGCGCCGGTTCCAACGCCTTGAAAGCATCGAACCACTTGCGCAACATCGACCTCGATCGCGCTGTCTTGCCAGTCTTTTCCAGCATCCAATCCCAGCAGAGCGGATGCGCGTTTGGATCAGGGGTGAACTTGACCTGCTGGAGATCAAGCAGGCTATCTGCACGCTCGACAACGATGTCATCCAGCCCTGTCGGCGCGACAGCCTCGTCGTCACACTCAAACCTCACCCGGGTATAGCGAGCCGGTGCGTCAAGCCAATCGCAAAGAACCCTGAGGCCTTGACGGTTCTGATAAATGTAACCTGCGGCGGTGATCGCGGTATTCTTGATGTCTTCAGACATGGGTGACTCGCCTTCAGAAGCTGCCAGGACAGCATCGGCTCGCGCTGCGAACCCGGTGATGCGGCTGAAGGCAGCAATATATGGGTTATCCGTTACCGCAGGGAAACGCCAGCCCAGTTGTACAGGCCTATCCCCCCACCGCGCGCGACTGAGCCCCTTCTTAAAGCTTCCTCATACGCTCATGTGGGCCCGCGATTGTAGAGGGCGAGAGCGATCACATCCGATTCGATACCTATTAGAGAGTTGTTGTCGAGCTGAATACAGGGCCAAGAGCTCCAATTGGCAGCGTCTCCGCCTGTTCCTCAATCCGGCCGGCCATAAGCATGTCAGTCCGGCTTGGATAATGACGCAGCAGGAATCGAGCATCACGCCGAACCCGTTCGGGCAAAGACCCATCACGCGAGAGCTCAAGAAGAAAGTCATGTGTCTGTATCACTGCTCGGGTACGTTCGCATGGCATTGTCATGCCTCACCTCCAAACAAGCTAAACACCTGAAATCAATAGTCTTCCGCCCTGATGTGCAATGCAGCAGAGAAGATCATGTGAGTTTTCAGCTGTCCGTCTGGAAACGGATCGACAGAAACGCTGTACTCTCGACCTCCCTCTACGCGATACCTATATCCGAGCTCAAGCCCCTGATCATCAAGGATCAGACTGACCTCCAACAAAGGCTCCATTGTCCAGCGCTCCGTATCGTTGATGTGCGATGGAGTCACAAGCTGGGCCTGCTCAATCCAAGCATGATCATCTTTTACGGCTACGACCTGCTCAAGCTGTACGGGTGTCGGAACCATTAGCATGCTGCGAAACAATTCCCCACCAGCGTCCTCCACCAGCTGAAGATAGAACCAAGGCCAAGCCGCATCCTGCTCAATAAATGACCAGAACTGAACGTCATCAGAGCCGTTGGAGCGCCCAGGAAACAGCTCAGATTTCCGATTTGTCTTGAACATCCCAGGCCCCTTGATGAGAATCATGCTCGACTAATGAACAATATATTTTGTAGTCATATATTGTTCAATCACGCTTCATCTTTCCATTTTGCGGGAGCGCAAAATGGAAGTCCGGAATTCGTTTAGTAAAGCGTTGAGGTTGGTGCGTCACAGCCAGGGGCTTACCCAGGAAGACTTCTCAATGGTTAGCAGCCGCACCTACGTCAGCATGCTGGAGCGGGCGGCTACCAGTCCTACGCTCGAAAAGCTTGATGATCTCTGCAAGGTGCTCGATGTCCACCCGGTCACCCTCCTGGCCATCACCTATTTGCTCGGAGCAGAGGCCCCCGCTGACCGTGAGTTACTGCTAAAGAGAGTTGGAGATGAGTTACAGAGCCTGCTCGCTGAGCCTGCATCATAGGCTTACGGGTAACACTCGACGTTGAAAGAGAGACCTCTAGTCAGTCCATTTCGAAGAATCAGATCGCTAAGGGTGCCATGTCCGTCGCAGAAGCAATCTCGAACCGAATTAAGCGAATGCAGAAGGGGAAGCCCTTTCCTCGCTCGCTATTCGCAGAGGCTGGCTCTCGTGCTGCCGTCGATAAGGCATTCTCCAGGCTAGTGCAATCAGGTCATCTTGAGCGCGTCGCTCGCGGCATTTACATGCGACCAAAATTTAGCCGCTACACCGGTCGCCGGCTCATACCTAGCCCGCTAGCCATCATGAGCATTCTCACTAAAGCAAATGGCGAGACGATTCAGATACATGGTGCGGAAGCTGTGCGCAGGCTGGGACTTAGTACTCAGATGCAGGTAGTACCGACTTTCTACACAAGCGGAGCAACCCGCAAAATCAAGGTTGGTAATGCGGTGGTTCGCCTACAGCATGTGTCCAGTCATCGCTTGCAGCACGCTGGCACTATGGTGGGCATGGCACTGACCGCACTTTATTACCTCGGCAAAGATGGGCTGTCTTCGCAGACGCTTTCCAAAATTACCTGCGCCCTCAGCCCTGTCGAACTGGCAACCCTTAGAGCATGCATGATGCCGAAATGGATGCAGGAGGTATTATCTAATGCCACCTATGAACCTGCCTCACTGAACAAGGCTCCTGAGCGAGCTTAGTGCGCCAGATAAGCAGTGGCGAACCAGCTCACCGATTGGACCTCGGTCACCACCCTTTCCTCATCAGCGTCTCAAAATCTCGACGTGACAAGACCTGTGCGCAGTTGCGCCAGTCGTTATCGGTTGGGCGCATGGTGGCGTTGTAGCGCAGATCGAAGCCGGTTTCCTGCTTCTGGGCATTGATGTACTGATCCATCAATTCTCCCAGATGCTCGATGTCGTCAATCCATTCGTCCTTGATGGTGTCCGGTTCGGCGGGGGCAAGTCCATCCGGCAACGATCCGAACAGATCAAAGCGGTCCTTCATGCGTTCGGAAAGGCGGTCGTAGACTTTCTCGTCCACCGTCTGCTCGTTCACGAGGTTGGGGTCGCGGTATTTTGCCAAATCAGAAAGTCTTTTTCAGAGTTTCCCTAGGCTGACAAGCCAAGCGCTGGATCGCAACCATCCATCACCTTATCCAGCTAGATCTGCCTCCTCCAATAAGTGCCGCACAAATCCCGGCGGGTGCAGATTTCCGGGAGGTTTGCGCCAGATCAGTTGGAGACGCTTTTCAAGCCCCGGGATGGGAAGAGCTACCAGCGCGCCACTGCGAACTTCGTCTTGTACTGCGGAAGCCATCACCAACGACACGCCGAGTCCCGCCCTCACTGCTTGTTTGACTGCCTCGGTGCTGCCTAGCTGCATACCGCTGCGAGGCACGCCCAGTTCGCCAAAGTATTCGGTCAGAAGCCGTCCGGTACCGCTACCCGGTTCACCTCCCAGCATCGGCAGGTCCACCAGACGATCACGTTCTATGCACCCTGCTTCAGCCAGCGCATGGTCGGGGCTGACGATAAGCACCAGCGGCTCGACCCGCCAGAGGCGGTGTTCGAAGTCGGGGTGAGGTAGCCACCATTCCATGATCGCGGCGTCGAGCTGGCCCGCCAGTAGCTGGTCGGCCACATCCGGGTTGGCGGCGATGCGCAGATCCACCTCGCCCCTCTCATTTGCGGTCGTCAGATAGTTGCGCACGAATGGCTGGAGAAGGTAGGTGCCGATGTTGGAGCTGGCCCCGACGCGCTCACGATTGCCATGCAGGGCTTCTAGCGCCCGGGCGTGCATGTCGAGCAAGGCGGTCGCATGCGGCATGAAGGCCAGCGCCCGTGTGGTAGGCTGGCAGCCGCTACGACTGCGCTGCACCAGCGTTACGCCGACCTGCTCTTCAAGCTTCTGCAAGTGCTGCGACACCGTCGGCTGGGCCAGCCCCAACGCCCTCGCCGCGCTCTGAAAACTGCCTGTTTGAACGATCGCTACCAGGCTCTTCAGCCAGACCGGATTCAACATGCGGCAGGCTCGGCCTTGGGCAGACGGTTCGCAGCGTTGATTGGGCGCGCACCTGCCAATACCTGGATGATGTTCTGCGCTGCACAACGTTCAATCTCCAGGCGCACCGCGCGCACTGCCGACCCTATGTGCGGAGTGAACAGCGTATTCGGATGCGCGAGCAGCGCAGGATCGATCAGCCGCGGCCGGTCCGCGCGAGCCCAGTCTTCCATTTCGAATACATCCGCCGCATACCCGCCGAGCTGGCCTCGCTCAAGCGCCGCGAGCACGGCGGCTTCATCCACTACCGAACCACGACAGGGGTTTACAAGCAGAGCGCCCGGCCGTACGAGGGCAAGCAGCTCGGCGTTGACCAGATGCTGGGTATCGGCATTCAAGGGAAGCGCCAGCAGGATGAAGTCCGAGCTGGCGAAGAGTTCGCTGCACGCCACCTGGCGCAGGCCGAGCCGTTGCTCGGTTTGTGTATCCAGAGCCTTCGCCTCGTGGTACTGCAGGGTCGCGCCCCATCCCTGCAAGCGATCAGCCATGGCCAGTCCGATGGCGCCCATGCCAAGGATGCCGACCGTAGCGTTATCCAGCCCCGTGCCGTAGAACTGTGGTTGCCAGCCCTGGAACTCGCCAGAGCGGACGAACGCATCTGCTGCCCGCAGATGCCGCCCCAGCCCCACCGCCAGTCCGATCGCCAGCTCGGCAGTCGGGACCGTCAACAGATCAGGCACGAAGGTCAGCCAGACCCCGCGGGCAGTACAGGCGTCCACATCGAAATTGTCGAAGCCCTTGAGCGCGCAGCCGACTACACGCAGCTCAGGGCAGGCTTGAAGAAAGTCTGCATCGACCCGATCGGGCATGAACGCCATCATCGCCTGAGCATCGCGGCAGCGGCGCAGAATTTCCTCGCGCGTCAGCGTGCTGTCGGTCTGGTTGGTCATCAGCTCGCAATGTGGCGCCAGCAGTTGCAGGATCTCATCGTGTACTCGGTGAGTTATAACGAGTTTCGGCAGCATGGTTTGTCCTATTTGAAACGTTTGCGCAGCACGCCACTGAAGGCGTCTACTAGCGTGACCATGGCCAGGATGACCAGCAGGATTGCTGCAACCTCCTGGTACTGCATGATGCGCAGCGAGCCCATGAGTTCGAAGCCGATACCGCCGGCGCCAACCATGCCCATCACGGTGGAGGCGCGAAAGTTGTATTCCCAGCGGTAGATCGCCACGTCGGCGAACTGCGGCGTCACCTGTGGCAAAACCGCGTGCAGCAGCACTTGCATCGGCGTAGCCCCCGCCGCCCGAGCGGCTTCCACCGGCGCTTCGTCGACGTGCTCGATGGCCTCGGCGAAGAACTTGCCGACCATGCCGACCGAATGCAGACCCAGGGCAAGCACGCCCGGCAAGGCGCCGAACCCTACGGCTGCAACGAAGATGATGCCCATGATCAGCTCCGGCACCGACCGCAGGGCATTGAGCAGCACCCGGGCAACACCGAACACAAGGGGGTGCGGCGCCGTATTGCGCGCTGCAACGAAGGCCACCACCAGCGAGAACACCACTGCGATGGCCGTACCGGCGATGCTCATCGCCAAGGTGTCGATCAAGGGGCGAATCCAGCTTCGATAGCCCGAAAAGTCTGGCGGCATGGCCTCGCCTGCCAGGGTCGCGATGGAGGGCAGCCCGTTCAGCAGCGTGGTGGCATCGAGCAGCCCCACGTACCAGCAGGCCAACAGCACCACTCCGAATACAATCGCCACCTGCCCCAGCTGGCGCCACCAACCGAGGCCGAAGCCTCGAAGGATGTGCTCGCGTTGCTCTGCAGGCAGCGCCTGCACGTCGTAATGAGTAGACATATCGGTGCTCACATCGTGGCGAAGTCGAGGCCGAGCAGCGATCCCATGTTGCGGATCACATCGTAGTCGGCGTCGGTGATTGGCGCGAAGGCCTCGGCCTTGAAGTTGCGCAGCACTTCGGGATCGTCGATACCGACGAATACATCCCGCACCTTGGTTTTCAGCTCGGGGCTCAGGTTCGAGCGCATCGCCCAGGGGTACTGGGGGTATTCGCCGCTGTAACCAAGTACTTTCACCTTGCTCGGATCGATTAGGCCACGTTCGGCTACGTGATTGAAAATTACCTCCGACAGCCCACCCGCATCGGCGTTGCCGTTCGCCACGTTGACGGCAACGGCGTCATGCGTGCCCACAAAATGTTGTTCGTAGTCCTGCCCACCCGTCAAATCGGCCGTCTCAAGAAGCACGGTTTTGGGAATCAAATGGCTGGACGTCGATGCCCGGTCACCATAGGCCATCTTCTTGCCCTTAAGGTCGGCATACTCATTCACGCCTGACGCCACATTGGCGATAATCACCGAGCGATAGGTCGGCTTGCCGTCGATGACCATGGCAGCGAAGGGCTCGATGTCGCTTTTGCTTTTGGCCATGACGTAGGACAGCGGACCGAAATACGCCAGGTCGATACGGCCAAAGCGCATCGCCTCAATCATCGAGGAATAGTCGGTGGTTACGATCAGCTGCACCTTCTTGTCCAGATGCTCTTCCAGATAATCCTTCAGCGGCTGGTTACGCTTGATCAGCTCGGAGGCGTTTTCGTCCGGCAGCAGGGCAACCTTTAGCACATCCGGATCGGCATCGGCCGCTAGGGCGGACAAACTTGAAACAGCGGACAGCAAGCAAGTCAATAAGAGCGCGGATAAGCGTTTCATCGGGACATCTCCAGTGAAGGTTCGAGCATGACAGGTGGTTCAGCCGGAGCATTCGCTGGCTGAGTCGTAGAGCGGCCTGCATAGATGCGCTCAAGCTGCGCATCGGTGAGTTCCGAGGGCGCGGCATCGAAAACGATCTGAGAATCGGCCAGCCCGACGACGCGATCGGCGAAGCGGCGGGCATATTCGAGTTGATGCAGCGAAACGATGGCGGTGATGCCGTCTTCCTTGCAGATGTCGCGCAGCAATCCGAGAACACGGACCGAAGTGGCCGGGTCGAGACTGGCTACCGGCTCATCGGCCAGAATGATCGCCGGCTGTTGCGCTAGCGCACGCGCGATGCCTACCCGCTGCTGCTGGCCACCGGACAGTTTGTCCACCCGGCTTAGCGCCTTGTCTGCCAGACCGACCCGAGCGAGGCAACTGAGCGCAATCTCCTGATCGGCACGCGGCAGAGGAAACAGCGAGCGGAGCGTGTTGTGAAAGGCCAGCCGACCGGTAAGCACATTAGCCAGTGCGCTTTGACGTTCGATTAGCTGGTGGTGCTGAAAGATCATGGCGGTACGCCGACGATGCTGACGCAAGGCCGAGCCGCTGCCGAGTTCACCGAGTTCGCTGGTGACACTGCCGCCAGTGGGCGTGACGAGTCGATTGAGACTACGGAGCAAGGTCGACTTGCCTGCGCCCGAGAGACCAAGCAGCACGGTGAACTCACCACGCCGAAATGCAATCGAGGTATCGCGTAGGGCTGTCACGCCGCCTGGATAGACGACGCTCAACCGGTCGACCCGCAGCACGGCGTCCTGTATCGGATGGGGCGTCATTTGATCACCTTTCGCAATATTGCTGGCCGCACAATTGCGGTTCGCGATGCAAAGGGTAGAAATTCCTTGTTAACGCACTGCTTCTAAAGGATGACATTTCGATGAATACTTCGAATCTGCCGTAGCGGGGCGGCAAGCGAAGCCGTGGAAGAACGGGCGCAACGTAGCGTCTTTCTTCACGCGGGATACAGGAGGCTTTGATTGATACTGCTGCGGATTCGCTACAGTAACGTTGGGCCAGAACGTAATGCCATCCAAGCAAGAGAGCGCACACTAGCGGACTATAGGAGACATTCTATTCTTGCCCGTCGATTGACCTAGGCCGTTATGTGGCTGGTCGAAACCTTCAGGTGCCGCCCAACTAGACGTCTGTTGTCGCGCCCAGCTTAATGCTAGGGAAACTCTGAAGAAGACTTCCAGATTTTGGCAAAATACCCGGATTCCACCCACCGAGTTTCCCGATGAAGCAGATGACCTTCGCCGACGCCGAGTACGCCGGTAAGCGCAAACAAACCCGCAAAGAGTTGTTCCTGATCGAGATGGATCGGGTGGTGCCGTGGAAGGGTTTGATTGCCTTGATCGAGCCGCATTATCCCAAGGGTGAAGGCGGTCGTCCGGCCTATCCGCTGATGGCGATGCTGCGCGTGCACCTGATGCAAAACTGGT
>NZ_PPXG01000003.1 GCF_002909485.1 Stutzerimonas stutzeri | reverse complement strand
GTTACCTGTCAAGCTGTTTTTGAAGAAGTTTTTCTTTCTTCTCAACCGCTTGCGCTTCAGATCAACTTGCGTCTCTCATCAGCGGGAGGCGAATCATACAGCGTTCAAAACCGCTGTCAACCACCTCTTTCAACCGCTTCCGATCAACCTGACCGAAGCCACCAGCAACGCTAAACCACCGCCCTGCCAGCCCGGCGCATTCTACTCGAATCCGCCACCAGTGCAACCCTTTTATTTCGCTAACCTTTTGATTTACAAGAGGTTTTGCTTAAGGACTGCGCCGGAAGTGGTGCGCATTATAGGGGCCTGAAAACTACCGTCAACCGTTTATTTCAGTTTTATCCGACTTTAACGAAATGCGCGCGAAGGACTTCTTGCCCGCCTGGCAAACATGGACGGAACCAAGCTTAAACACAAAGGCACGATCAACAACCTGCCCATCGACACGCACCCCACCCGACCCCAAAAGATCGCGGGCCACAGCAGCATTCTTAACAAGCGCCGCCTTATTAAGCACGGAGGCGATCGGCATATCCTGATCAGACAGAAGCTCGACTTCAGGCAGGTCGTCGGGAAGCTCCCCTTCTTTCATTCTATTGCCCGCTGAGCGATGCGCCGCAGCTGCGGCGTCTTCGCCATGAAAGCGAGCGACGATCTCCTCAGCGAGCTTGATCTTTATATCGCGTGGATTAGCGCCCCGCTCGACGTCGGCACGAAGCTCAGCTATCTCCTCCCCCGAGCGAAAGCTAAGAAGCTCGAAATACCGCCACATAAGTGCGTCAGGGATCGACACGAGCTTGCTGTACATCACGCCGGGCAGCTCTTGGATCCCAACATAGTTCCCGAGCGACTTGGACATCTTCTTGACGCCATCGAGCCCCTCCAGCAAAGGCATGGTCACCACACACTGCGACGCCTGCCCATAAGCGCGCTGCAACTCTCGCCCCATAAGAAGATTAAACTTCTGATCGGTCCCACCCAGCTCGATGTCTGCCCGCAGAGCAACCGAGTCATAGCCCTGGACCAGCGGATAGAGAAACTCATGAATGGCGATTGGCTGATTGGTGGAGTAGCGCTTACTGAAGTCGTCGCGCTCAAGCATGCGCGCAACGGTGTACTGCGAGGCTAAACGGATGAAATCGGCCGGGGTCAGCTTGTCCATCCAGGAGGAGTTGAATGCCACTTCAGTTTTCGCCGGATCCAATATCTTGAACACCTGAGCCTTGTAGGTTTCGGCGTTCTCAAGAACCTGATCCCGCGTTAGCGGTGGCCTCGTAGTGCTTTTGCCACTTGGATCACCAATCATTCCCGTGAAATCCCCTATAAGGAAGATCACTTGGTGCCCCAGCTCCTGCAGCTGGCGCATCTTATTGATGAGCACTGTATGCCCGAGATGAAGGTCGGGAGCAGTGGGATCGAACCCAGCCTTGATTCGCAGAGGCTCGCCCCGCTCTAGCTTGGCGACAAGCTCCGACTCGACGAGCACCTCATCAGCGCCCCGTTTGATCATCGACAGCTGCTCTTCAACCGACTTCATGGCAAGCCCCGTACCATTATCAAAGGGCGACAACCTTACAAGATCGCAGGCCGATTACAAGCCACTCGCTTGCACCGACCGGCAGTTGGGCCGACACAAGGGTTGCCTCCCGGGTGCTTTGCTTATATTTTAGACAGTTATATCCCGCGCAAAAAACGTCAGAAGCCTAATGATGCCATCCAAATCAAAAGCCCCGAACTACCCCAAGAGCCATCTTCTGGCTGCCAGTGGTGTAGCTGCGCTGCTGAGCCTGGCTCTGCTCGTATTTCCGTCACGCGAAGTGGAAGCCAAGAAGACCTTCATTGACCTGAAACTCGAATCCTCTTCGGGACAGATCTTCAGCGAGCCCGACAGCAACGAGCAAAGCTCAGCGGACTCCCCTTTTGCGTATACCTCGGCCTTAGACGTTGCTGCGGAAGTCGAAAGACAGGCTCCCGAAGACGAAGCCATCACTCAAGTGTCACCAGCCGAAACGAATGCTCTGGCAAAGTCAGTCGTTGTATCCAATGGAGATACTCTATCGACGATATTTGCCAAAGTCGGGCTGCCCTCGTCTGTCATGCACGCAGTGCTGTCGAGCAGCCAGGATGCTAAGCAGTTTTCTCGCTTGAAGATTGGTCAAACGCTCGATTTCCAGTTGACCGAGGATGGGGGACTGGCGAGCCTGCGTAGCAAGCTCAACAATCTGGAAACGTTGGCACTGGAAAGAACTGCCGATGGTTTTGCCTTCAAGAAAGAGCAGATCAAACCAGAGGTCAGTTCCGTCTATGCGCGTGGTGAGATCGATAGCAGTCTGTTCTTGGCTGCCAAGCGCGCCGGACTAAATCACAATTTGACGATGGATCTGGCCAACGTGTTTGGTTATGACATCGATTTCGCCCTCGACATACGCAAGGGCGACAGTTTCGAAGTCATCTATGAAGAAAAGACCGTAGAAGGCAAGCACGTCGGTACCGGGAATATTCTCGCTGCACGCTTCACCAATCGAGGAAAAACATATTCTGCGGTTCGCTACACCAACAAAGACGGAGTGACCAGTTACTACAACGCCGATGGCACCAGCATGCGTAAAGCGTTTATTCGCACCCCCGTAGATTTCGCCAGAATTAGCTCCAAATTCTCAAACGGTCGTAAGCATCCGATTCTGAACAAGATTCGCGCCCATAAAGGCGTTGACTACGCTGCTCCACACGGCACTCCGATAAAGAGCGCCGGTGACGGCAAGGTTGTGCTCGCCGGCCGAAAAGGGGGCTACGGCAACACAGTAGTTATCCAGCATGGTCAGCGATACCGCACTCTCTACGCCCATATGCAAGGTTTCGCCAAGGGCGTGCGCAACGGCTCTACGGTCAAGCAGGGCCAAATCATTGGCTATATCGGTACCACAGGGCTGTCGACCGGGCCGCACTTGCACTACGAGTTCCAGGTTGACGGTGTGCACGTCGACCCTCTGGGATTAAAGCTGCCAATGGCCGATCCTATTGCTCAGAATGAAAAACCACGCTTCATGCAGTTAAGTCAGCCGCTGATGGCTCGCATGGATGAAGAGAAGGCCACTATGCTGGCCCTCAATCAACAATAGCCCATGTCGCTCTATCTGGGAGTGATGTCGGGTACCAGCCTAGACGGGCTCGACATCGCTCTCGTCGAACAAGGTTCAGATACGCGCCTGATCGCCACCCGTTTCCAGGCAATGCCCGCCGAACTTCGGCAAGAGCTGCTGACGCTGTGCTCCTCTGGAGATGACGAGCTGGCACGCGCAGCCATAGCCGAACAGCACTGGGCGAGATTAGCCGCCGAAACCATCAATCAGCTTCTTGGCGAACTGCAGCTGCCTCCGCAATCGATACGCGCCATCGGTAGCCATGGGCAAACAGTGCGTCATGAGCCCCATCTCGGCTTCACCATTCAGATTGGCAACCCTGCCCTGCTGGCAGAGCTGACCGACATTACTGTCGTCAGCGACTTTCGCCGCCGCGATGTTGCGGCCGGCGGACAAGGCGCGCCGCTAGTGCCTGCCTTTCACGAATCCATGTTTGCAAGCAGCCAGCGGATTCGTGCCGTTCTAAATATCGGCGGTTTCAGCAATCTCAGCCTTCTAACACCCGGCAACCCAAGCCATGGTTTCGACTGCGGCCCCGGCAACGTCCTGATGGATGCGTGGATTCAGCGCCACAGGAGCCTGGCGTTCGACCGTAATGGTGATTGGGCCGCCAGCGGCGTCGTGGACCAGGATCTTCTTGCAGCAATGCTCAACGAAGATTTCTTCACCACCCGAGGGCCGAAAAGCACCGGGCGCGAACTCTTTAATCTAGGATGGCTGGACACGCATCTCGTCAAACACAACCATCTTCGACCGGAAAGTGTTCAGGCAACGTTGCTTGAGCTGACCGCCATAAGCATTGCCGACTCGCTCATGGCCGCCCAACCGGGGACGCAAGACCTATTCGTCTGCGGCGGCGGAGCGCACAACTCAACCCTGATGCAGCGATTGCAGACATTGCTCCCATCCTGCCAGGTTGACACCACAGACTGTGAGGGGGTGCCTGCGGACTGGGTGGAGGCGATGGCGTTCGCCTGGCTGGCACACTGCTGCTTGGAGCGCATACCCGCGAACCGTCCAACCGTGACAGGAGCGCGCGGCAGCCGCGTTCTTGGCGCCATCTACCCTGCTTGACAGCTCAAACGAAAAGGCCGTGCATCGCACGGCCTGTTTAAACTCATGAAGCGTCAGATGGAAAACGACTGTCCACAGCCGCAAGTTGTCGTGGCATTTGGATTCTTGATCACGAAACGGGAACCTTCCAGCCCCTCCTGATAGTCGACTTCCGCACCAGCCAGATACTGATAGCTCATGGGGTCAACCACGAGGCTCACACCCTCTCGCTCGATAATCGTATCGTCGTCGGCTGTATCCTCATCGAAAGTGAAGCCGTACTGGAAACCCGAGCATCCGCCGCCCGTGACGAACACCCGCAACTTCAAGCGCGGATTACCTTCCTCATCGACAAGGCTCTTCACCTTACTCGCAGCCCCCTGACTGAACTGGATGGCGGTGGGCGTGAAGGATTCGACACTCATTGGGTTCTCCTGGCGTGAAACGCCCTACTGCATTGACGGCGCATTATCGGCTTTCCTGACAAAACCGGTCAACTATTCGACCAGTTGCGGTTTACAACATCGAAGCGCCCCGTTAAGGCAGCAGCGCGACATTGCCAAGCCCTAGCCGTTCGTCGAGGTCAAACAGGATATTCATATTCTGGATGGCCTGCCCAGATGCACCTTTCACCAGGTTGTCGATCACCGACAATACGACGACCAGATCCCCACCCTGGGGGCGGTGCACAGCAATGCGACAGACGTTGGCACCGCGAACGCTGCGCGTCTCCGGATGACTACCTGCCGGCATTACGTCGACAAAAGGTTCATCGGCATAGCGCTGCTCATAGACGCGTTGCAGATCCACGGAGGTGTCAGTGACTGTCGCGTACAACGTGGCATGAATGCCCCGGATCATTGGGGTTAGATGCGGTACAAAGGTCAACCCAACATCACCCTGGGCAGCTCGGCGCAGCCCCTGGCGAATCTCGGGCAGATGGCGATGTCCCTTGACCGCGTAAGCCATCATGCTTTCGCCAGCCTCGGTAAACAATGAGCCGATTTTCGCCGCACGCCCAGCGCCGCTGACACCGGACTTACAGTCCGCAATCAAACGTGACGCATCGGCCAGCCCGTTTTCGAGCAAGGGTAGAAAGCCCAGCTGAGTGGCAGTGGGGTAGCAGCCTGGAACGGCAATCAGGCGAGCCGTTCTGATCTGTTCGCGATTGACCTCAGGCAAACCATAGACCGCCTCAGGAAGCAATTCGGGCGCGCCGTGGGCCTGGCCATACCACTTCGCCCATTCATCAGCATCCTGCAGACGAAAATCGGCGGACAGGTCAATCACCCGAGTGCCAGCTGCCAGAAGCTCCCCCGCGAGCGCATGAGCGACACCGTGGGGTGTAGCAAAGAACACCACGTCGCACCCGCCTAGCGTCGCTGCGTCCGGGACGCTGAATGCAAGATCGTCGTAGTGACCACGCAGGTTCGGGTACATGTCGATCACTTTCACACCATCTTCAGAGCGGGAGGTGATCACGGCGACCTCGGCCTGTGGATGCTGAGCAAGCAGACGTAACAACTCGACGCCCGTATAGCCTGTGCCACCAACGATACCGACCTTGATCATGACGTACCCTCAACTAAAAACGTAAAGCGCGATGATAAGGCTGCTTTGGCCCCGGGCCAACCGGCGGGATGACGGAGCCGACCCCAGCCACTACTATCGACGTATTCGCCCTGCAAGGATTCAATCGATGCTCTACCTCTGGCTCAAAGCGCTACACATCATCGCGGTCGTCTGCTGGTTCGCTGGCCTCTTCTATCTCCCCCGCCTATTCGTCTACCACGCGATGAGCGAAGACCAGCCCAGTCGTGAGCGCTTCAAAGTCATGGAACGCAAGTTATACCGGGGCATCATGCTCCCATCGATGATTGCCACGCTGGTGTTCGGGTTATGGATGCTCATGCTCACCCCCGGATTGTTCGGCATGGGCGGCTGGCTCCATGCCAAGCTGGCGCTAGTGCTTTTGCTTGTCGGTTACCATCACGTATGTGGCGCACAGATGAAACGCTTTGCCCGAGACGAAAACAGCCGCGGGCACGTTTTCTATCGCTGGTTCAATGAGATCCCGGTGATCTTTCTAATAGCCATCGTAATTCTCGTGGTGGTCAAGCCATTCTGAGACCACTGACGCTTACCAGCAGGGCCAAGCAGCAATGTGTTATCTAGCTCGGAGTCTTGGGTAAACCTTGTTGTTTCGGCCAAGTAGGCCCTCTAATCTGCAGCCACCATTCAGTCGTGACATGGACGCCACATGCAAGAAGCCCAATTCAAGATCGTCTTCAATGGCGAACTGATGCCCGAAGTGCCACTTGAGGTTGCCAAGTCAAACCTGGCAACGCTGTTCAAGACGGACCTAAGCAAGGTCGAACGTCTGTTCAGCGGCCAGGTAGCCATCATCAAAAGCAACCTCAGCAACGATGAAGCCGACAGGTATCTTGGCGCATTGCACCGGGCCGGTGCCAAGGCGTCCAAAGAACCTGAGCGCCTCACTCCCGAATTGAGCCTCATGGAGACCGAAGAGGAGCTGGCAGCGCAGGCCGTTCAGTCCTCGGCATCCATGACCTGCCCCAAATGCGGTCATACTCAAAGCCAGTCCAGCGAATGTGCGGCATGCGGCATCATTATCGAGAAGTACCTGGCGCGTCAGGCACAGGCACATGACTCAAAGCCCCAAGGCAAAGCTATCCCCGCCTCCCCCTATGCGCCGCCTTCTGCAGATGTAGGCGAGACAATGCCCCTGCACGGCGAGCTCAAGCCTTTCTCCGTCACGGGACGAATTGGCCGACTGCGCTATCTCGCCTGGTCGCTGGTCATCATGGCTGCAACAGCGGGACTATTTGGTGTCGCCGCAGTCATCATGGCGGTTTCCAGCACCGCCGGCCTAATCTGCATGGGTCTGATCGGGATCGGCATGCTGGTAGTCAGCGTGCAGATCGGCATCCAGCGACTGCACGACTTCGGCTGGTCCGGCTGGCTGATCCTGCTGAATCTGGTGCCATTCCTCGGCAGCTTATTCCCGTTCGTGATGTTGTTGATGCCAGGGAACCGCGAGGTCAACCGCTACGGTTCGCCACCACCACCTAACAGCCGATCGGTAAAGGTGCTTGCTGCGCTGTGGCTAGTATTAATCGTCTCTGGCCTGGTAGCGGCGTTGACCGTCCCCGCGCTAGTGGATCTGCGTCACGGGACCGGCCTATAACAGCCGCGTTGGCCACGGCTCAATCGGCTTGCACCGTACGGCCCTGAGCCCACTCGCGCAGAGCGGCCAGCCGCTCTGCCATAACCACCGACAACGGCGATGTCGCACGGATGCAATCCAGCAACATCGGCTGATCGACCTGTTGCTGTCGGGCCTGGCCTGCATAGACGGCGCTCACCACGACCTGCTCGATCTCGGCACCAGAGAAGCCGTCACTAGCCTCGGCCAGTGCCGTCAGACCCAAGTTTTCAGGCCGCAGCTCGCGGCGAGCGAGATGAATACGGAATATCTCCGCTCGCGTTGCAATATCCGGCAGGTCAACGAAGAACAGCTCGTCGAAGCGACCCTTTCGCAACAGCTCGGGCGGTAAACGATCAACCGCATTCGCAGTGGCAACCATGAACACCGGCGCTTTGCGCTCCGCCATCCAGGTCAGCAGCGTTCCCAGCACTCGCTGACTGACGCCGCCGTCCATATCACCTGTCGCCAAGCCTTTTTCGATCTCATCCATCCATAACACACAAGGCGCCATTTGTTCGGCCAACGTTAGCGCATCGCGAAGATTGCGCTCTGTTTCGCCAAAGTACTTGTTGTACAAGCAGGCAAAATCCAGGCGCAACAATGGCAAACCCCATAACCCGGCTACCGCCTTGGCGGCGAGGCTCTTGCCTCCCCCTTGAACGCCTACCAGCATCACGCCCCGCGGCAAATCATCACCCTGGCCGCTCAGGAAAGCGGCCTGTCTCTCCGCCAGCCAGCGTTTGAAATTCGCCAACCCTCCCACCTCAGCGAAACGAGCAGTCTCGTACTCGAAACCCAATACACCGTCGAGATCCAGCAGCTGAAACTTGCTTCGATTGAGCTCGGGAAGATCTTCCTGGGTGATGGCTCCATCATCACAAATAACATTGCGTGCCAGCGCCCGCGCCTCAGCACGGCTCAGGCCACGCAGGTTTTTCACCACCTGTTGCAGGGTCCGATTATCGGTACGCACCCGAGCCCCGCGATTACGCTCGCTCCAGCGGGTAGCTTCCTCACGAACGATGGCAAGCAACTCCTCCTCAGCCGGAAGCGACAGACTGAACCGAGCGGCGTACCGTTGCACCTCAGGCGGCAGCTTGAGCGCATGCGATACCATTACGAGAGTTGGCGCTGCAGGCGCTTCGCTCATTGCGATGTCCTTGAGCAACCGCACCAACTTAGGTTCTTCGAGAAACGGGTGGAGGTCACAGAAGACATACAGACTTGCACGGGGGTCATGCTTCACCAGTTTAAGCGCCGCCTCCGGTGCACAGCTTTCTTCACCGCCCTGCAGATCCCCGCCAAACGACAAATGGCGCAGCCCTTCAGTGGCAGACCATACGTAAAAGCCCACCCCCTGCCGCACAGCAAGCCCGGTAAGCGTCTCGAGCACTCTGCGTTCATCCCATGACTCGACCAGCACCAACTTGACCCGCGACTCCAGGACCAAGCCCAGATCATGTATATCGTTCTTCATTTAACCTCCCTGTACGGAGTCACCCAGGCATAAATGCCCTGATACACTGCGTGGCCGACGCTCTTCTTGAGAACGGTCATAGATTGTCTTTTCGGCAAGATCGTGGACGGGGAAGGTTCCCGCGCGCAAGCTTTACGAAGATAATCAGCTTATCGCCTTCCGGGACATCGCTGCCCAGGCCCCGGTACACTTTCTGGTCATTCAAAAAAACATTGCCACGTTGCATGACCTGACTGAGGAACACGACAAGGCCCTGGCTCGGCTTCACCTCGCAGCGCCTGGCCGAGAGCGGGGCTGTCAGGCCGATCTCCACGCGGTGATGAACTGCAACGACCTTGGCGAGCAGACGTGTATCTCATCCATATGCACGAACTTGGTCAGCGCCAGATGCATCGGCCCCCAAACTAATAGCGAAGCGCTTCCAAATTTTGCGGCACTATCGATTTGCAGCGGTTTCATTTTGTACCGGAGGACATATGCCCAGCCAACGCCACTACTCCCCAGCTGACCGCTTGCTGATGCAAGCCGATGCAGCCTTGCGGACACTGCTGCCCTTCAGCGGCCAGCCGACTCGCCCGTCGCCGGCGTTACTGAAGAACGAAACCGAGCTCAGCGAGAGTGAAACCCGGCATGTGGCAGGGCTGATGCGTATCAACCACACAGGAGAAGTCTGTGCTCAAGCCCTGTATCAGGGGCAAGCGCTGACAGCTCGACTGCCTCAGATTCGCCAGGCGATGGAGCACGCGGCGGACGAGGAGATTGATCACCTGGCCTGGTGCGAACAACGCATTCGTCAGCTCGGTAGCCATACCAGCGTGCTCAATCCATTGTTTTACGGGCTGTCGTTCGGTATCGGCGCATCAGCCGGCCTGATCAGCGATCGCATCAGCCTGGGCTTCGTCGCCGCAACAGAGGACCAGGTCTGCAAGCATCTGGACGAGCATCTGGACCAGATCCCCGCGGGCGATGAAAAGTCACGCGCCATTCTTGAGCAGATGCGAGTGGACGAAGAGCACCACTCCACCGCAGCCATCGAGGCCGGGGGCTTGCGATTCCCAGCACCAGTGAAGTTCGGCATGAGCCTGGTCTCAAAGGTCATGACAAAGGCGACTTATCGCATTTGATCGGCTGACAGTCAGTAAAAGGGCGTCTAAGCGCCCTCTTTACTGGAGCTGGGCCGAATACTATGAATGACGCGGCATATTGCGGGCATAGAAAATTTCCAGCATCTCGTGACGTAGCCGTTCCTCCACCTGCTTGCGCTGTTCCGGCGAAAGACTGCTGGTCGCGTCGCCGAACAGATAGTTTTCCAGTTCGAAATCCTTGAGCAGCATCTTGGTGTGGAACAGATTCTCCTGGTACACGTTAACGTCGGTCATCTGATAGGCCGAACGCGTGTCATCGGATAAATAATTCTGGATCGAATTGATTTCGTGATCGATGAAGTGCTTCCTGCCTTCGACGTCGCGCGTGAAGCCGCGTACTCGATAGTCCACGGTGACGATATCCGAATCAAACTGGTGGATTAGATAGTTGAGCGCCTTCAGTGGAGAAATCACGCCGCAAGTCGAAACATCGATATCGACGCGAAACGTGGCGATGCCATCCACCGGATGAATTTCCGGATAGGTATGCACGGTGATGTGGCTCTTGTCGAGATGAGCAACAATAGCGTCCGGCAAAGGGCCTGGAGATTCCTCGATCTGGCTTTCGGTAGGGGTCACCGGCTGCTCGGAGATCAGGATGGTCACGCTGGCACCTTGCGGCTCGTAATCTTGACGGGCGATATTCAGAATATTTGCACCAATGATGTCGACAACATCGGTCAGAATCTGGGTAAGCCGCTCAGCATCGTACTCTTCATCGATGTACTGGACGTAAGCCTGCTGATCTTCAGAAGTCTCGGCATAACAGATATCGTAGATATTGAAGCTCAAGGTCTTGGTCAGGTTGTTGAACCCATGGAGCTTGAGTTTGCTTTTCAGCATTGGAAACACTCTCTTGGTGCGGTCTTACCGCATGATTGAGCATGCCCGTCAGATAGCAAAGCATCTGCGTAGGACGGCAAACACCTCTTCGCACCGGCAACTGCGGCTTTTGCGGTAAACGAAATGGCCCCGATTAAATCGGGGCGCTTTATGCAGAGTGGCGAGCATCGATACCAGAGGCTGGAGTTTCCAGATAAGGACACTGCCGCTCGACGCCAGCTCGCGATCAGTCCAGTTCGACAATCTCGTAAGCATGGCTGATCTCGACGCCGGCGCGACCAAGCATGATTGAGGCCGAGCAGTACTTCTCTGCCGAAAGCTCGACCGCGCGCTTGACCTGGGCCTCCTTCAGCGAGCGACCCTTGACGACAAAACGCAGATGAATCTTGGTAAACACCTTTGGGTCCTCGGATGCACGGTCGGCCTCAACGAAGACTTCGCAACTATCCACCGCCTGCCGCGACTTTTTCAGGATGCTCACTACATCGAAGTTACTGCAACCACCCAAGCCAAGCAGCAGCATCTCCATGGGGCGTACGCCGAGGTTACGTCCGCCGTTCTCGGGTGGGCCATCCATTACGACGACATGCCCACTGCCGGACTCGCCAAGGAACATCGCACCGTCGACCCATTGAATGCGCGCTTTCATCGCCAAACTCCAGTAAAAACAGGGCGGGTAGCTTAGCATGGGCCTTTAAATCGACAGCGTCACATACGCGACTAAAGGTGCGTTGACCCACACGTTTCGCCTGTCGCAACTTTACAACTGCTCCGCCTTGGTCTGTTAAGCTCACGAAAGCTGAATGACAGCCACATATAACAATAATCAGTCTTTATTGAATACTTATCCGGGACCCACAGCATGGTAGCTATCACTCTTACGCCCAAGATAAAGAATATCGACAAGTTGCTCGCGCATTGCCATAGACGGCGATACACGGCGAAGAGCACGATCATTTACGCAGGCGACCGTTGCGAGTCGCTTTTTTTCATCGTCAAAGGCTCGGTCACCATTCTTATCGAGGATGACGATGGCCGCGAAATGATCATCGCCTACCTGAACGCAGGCGACTTTTTCGGAGAGATGGGCCTTTTCGAAAAGGAAGGAACGGAAAAGGAACGCAGCGCCTGGGTTCGCGCAAAGACCGAATGCGAAGTGGCCGAGCTCAGCTACGCGAAATTCCGCGAACTGACCCAGCAAGACCCGGACATTCTCTATGCACTTGGCAGCCAGATGGCCGAGCGGCTGCGCAACACCACACGCAAGGTCGGCGACCTGGCCTTCCTCGACGTTACCGGTCGAGTGGCTCGCACCCTGCTGGATCTGTGCAAGCAGCCCGACGCCATGACGCACCCGGATGGCATGCAGATCAAGATCACTCGTCAGGAAATCGGCCGTATTGTCGGCTGCTCCCGCGAAATGGTCGGCCGGGTACTCAAGAGCCTCGAAGCCCAAGGCCTGGTCTTTGTCAAAGGCAAGACCATGGTGGTGTTCGGCACTCGCTGATACTTCAGACCGCTACCTGCCGGTGCACCACGCACGGGCAGGCGGTCACTCCGGATCGGCAGCGACAGGGGCCGCACGGCCGCGCGAACGATCAGGGTAGAACAGGCGCTGCAGCTCTACGCCAGGTTGCTCGGCGCGCATGAACGCCTCGCCCACCAGGAACGCATATACCTGGTTGATCTCCATCAGCTCGACATCGGCACGGTTCAGAATTCCGCTCTCGGTAACGACAAGACGATCCTTCGGAATCTGCGGCAGCAAATCCAGCGTAGTCTCCAGGTTGACTTCGAAGGTATGCAGATTGCGGTTGTTGATGCCGACCAAAGGCGTTTCCAGGCGCAATGCACGCTCCAGCTCGGCTGCGTCGTGCACTTCCACCAGAACATCCATCCCCTGCTCCTTGGCTATCGCCGCCAGCTCGTGCATGCGCGCATCGTCCAGTGCAGCGACGATCAGCAAAATGCAATCGGCGCCAAGCGCTCGCGCCTCGACCACCTGATACGGGTCGATCATGAAATCCTTGCGGATCACCGGTAGCGAGCAAGCCGCACGCGCCTGCTGCAGGTATGCGTCAGCGCCCTGAAAGAAATCAATGTCGGTCAGCACCGAAAGGCAAGCTGCGCCGCCCGCCTCGTAGCTGGCGGCAATTTCGGCGGGCAGGAACGGGTCACGGATGACGCCCTTACTGGGCGAAGCCTTCTTTACCTCGGCGATGACAGCCGGCTCCTTGCTGCGCACACGCTGCTCCAGCGCGGCGGCAAAACCGCGTACCGGATCAGCCACTGCTGCACGCTGCTCAAGCTCGCCCAGCGTGACCTGGCGACTGCGCTGGGCAACCTCCTCGATCTTGCGTGCAATGATTTTTTCCAGCACGGTCGGCACACTCATCTCTGGTTCTCCTGCTTGAACACTGCGGTAAAGGAAACCAGTTCCTCCAGCTTGTCACGCGCCAGCCCCGTGCTCAGCGCATCATGAGCCATCTCCACGCCTTGCTTAAGGCTGCTCGCCAGGTCGGCTGCATAGAGTGCAGCGCCGGCGTTGAGGACGATCATGTCGGCGGCTTTCTGGCCGTTCTCGCTCTGCCGGCGTCCCAGCGCATCACGAATCAAGGTCAGAGAGCCCTGTGCGTCCTCCACATTCAGGCCAATCAAACTCTGGCTCTTGATGCCGAAGTCCTCCGGCTGAATGCTGTACTCACTGATTTCGCCATCCTTCAGCTCAGCGACATGGGTCGGCGCCGCCAAGCTGATCTCGTCCAAGCCATCCTGTGCATGGACGACCAGCACATGCTTGCTGCCAAGACGCGACAGCACTTCGGCCATCGGCCGGCACAGCGCTTTGCTGAACACCCCAACCACCTGATGGCGTACGCCAGCCGGGTTGGCCATGGGGCCCAGAATGTTGAACAGCGTACGCAGGCCGAGTTCGCGCCGCGGCCCGGCTGCGTATTTCATGGCGCCATGATGAGCCGGGGCGAACATGAAGCCGACGCCGACCGTATCGACACTGCGCGCCACCTGTTCGGGCGTCAGGTCGAGAAAGACTCCTGCCGCCTCGAGCAGATCGGCGCTGCCGCTCTTGCCCGACACCGCGCGGTTACCGTGCTTGGCGACCTTGCCGCCAGCCGCCGCAACGACGAACGAGGCTGCGGTGGACACATTGAAGATGTTCATTCCGTCGCCACCGGTGCCACAGGTGTCGACCAGCTTGTCGGTATCGAAACGCACCGGGGCGGCCAGCTCGCGCATCACCTGCACGGCGCCAACGATCTCGTCGATGGTTTCGCTCTTCATGCGCATGCCCATGAGGAACGCGCCAATCTGCGCATCGGTGCACTGCCCGGTCATGATCTGGCGCATCACCGCCTGCATTTCTTCGGTGCTCAGATCGAGCTGCCCGACGATGCGGTTGAGGGCTTCCTTGATATCCATCAGCGCATGCCTCCGGTCTGCTTCAGAAAATTCGCGAACAGCTCGTGGCCCTGTTCGGTAAGGATCGATTCGGGGTGGAACTGCACGCCCTCGATGTTCAGCGTCTTGTGTCGCAGCCCCATGATCTCGTCCACCGAACCGTCAGCGAACTGAGTCCAGGCGGTGATCTCCAGGCAATCGGGTAGCGTTTCGCGCTTGACCACCAGCGAGTGGTAACGGGTGACGGTCAGCGGGTTATTGAGCCCGGCGAACACACCCTGATCATGGTGAAACACCGGACTGGTCTTGCCGTGCATGGCCTGACGGGCGCGCACCACATCGCCACCGAAGGCCTGACCGATGCTCTGGTGACCAAGGCAGACGCCGAGAATGGGCAACTTGCCGGCGAAATGACGAATCAGCTCCAGCGACACACCGGCCTCGTTCGGCGTGCACGGGCCGGGCGAGACGACGATGCGCTCCGGATTCAGCGCTTCGATTTCGGCCACGCTCAGTTCGTCGTTGCGCACCACCTGGACGTCGGCACCAAGCTCGCCGAGGTACTGCACGACGTTGTAGGTAAAGGAATCGTAGTTATCCAGCATCAACAGCATGATCAGTTCTCCTGCTGGTCGCGTTCGGCCAGGGCCACCGCGCGGAACATGGCGCGGCGCTTGTTCAGCGTCTCCTCCCATTCGAGCGCCGGCTGCGAGTCGGCAACGATGCCGGCACCGGCCTGCACGTGCAGCTCGCCGTCCTTGATTACAGCGGTACGGATGGCGATGGCGGTATCCATGTTGCCGTTCCAGGCCAGATAGCCCACGGCGCCGCCGTAGACACCACGCTTGACCGGCTCGAGTTCGTCGATGATTTCCATGGCGCGAATCTTCGGTGCACCGGATAGCGTGCCGGCCGGCAGGATCGCGCGCAGCGCGTCCATCGCCGTCAACGGTGCCTTGAGCTGACCGGTGACGTTGGAGACGATGTGCATGACATTCGAATAGCGCTCGATGACCATCTTCTCGGTTAGGCGCACGGTACCGGTCTCGGCGACGCGCCCGACATCATTGCGGCCCAGGTCGATCAGCATCAGGTGTTCGGCAAGCTCCTTGGCATCGCTGAGCAGGTCCTGCTCCAGCGCCAGATCAGCTTCCTCGTTCGCACCGCGCGGACGCGTGCCGGCGATCGGACGAACCGTGACCAGAGCCTCCTCAACCCGCACCAGCACTTCCGGCGACGACCCCACCACATGGAAGTCGCCGAAATTGAAGAAGTACATATAGGGCGTCGGGTTGAAGCAGCGCAGCGCGCGGTACAGATCGATCGGCGCAGCCTTGAACGGGATCGACATGCGCTGGGAAATCACCACCTGCATGCAGTCGCCGGCGAGGATGTAGTCCTTGATGCGGTTGACCGCCTGCTCGTAATCCTCGCGGCTGAAGCTGGAGCGGAAGGTCGGTTCGGCGCCGTTGCTCTTTTCGAAATCCAGGCCCAGGCGCGGCGTGATCGACTGGCGCAGCTTCGCCCGCAGCGCCTGCAAGCGAGCCTGGCCCGCCTCGTAGGCGTCCGGCTGCGACGGGTCGACCAGCACGATGCAGTGCAGCTTGCCGGCCAGGTTGTCGAACACCACCACGGCGTCGGAAACCATCAGCAGGATATCCGGTGTGCCCAGCGGATCCGGGTTGGGGCAATTGCCCAGTTTGCGCTCGACATAGCGCACGCTGTCGTAGCCGAAATAGCCGACCAGCCCGCCATTGAAGCGCGGCAGGCCTTCGACCGGCGCGACGCGGTAGCGCTGCTGGAAGGATTCGACGAAGGCCAGCGGATCCTCGACCTCACAGGCCTCGGTCTCGATGCCATCGGTGGTCACGCTGATGCGGTAGTCCCGCACGCGCAGCACGGTGCGACACGGCAGGCCGATGATCGAATAGCGCCCCCACTTCTCGCCGCCCTGAACGGATTCAAGCAGATAGGAGTTCGGCGCATCGGCCAGTTTCAGGTATAGCGACAACGGGGTGTCGAAGTCGGCAAGGGTTTCGAACGACAGGGGGATGCGGTTATGGCCTTCGGCGGCCAAACGCAGGAATTCTTCGCGGGTCATGTCAGCCTCGTGGTCTGAGGAGGGTTCGATCGAACAACAGCAAACGCGCCGGCCTGGCCGGCAGGGAAAGTCAGGCGCGCCAGCGCCAACGGGCCAGGGCCTTGATGACTTTCATCCATTGTCTGCGGGTGAGCACCACGAGCTGATCTCTTCGGTGGGTCAAAAAGAGTCCGGCCACACTAGCGCAGCCCCAGAGCCGAAGCAACCAGCTCGCGCAGGTCGTCGAGCACCAGCGCTGGCTGCTCATCGGCTATGGGCTCGCCATGGTTGTAGCCGTAGGTAAGCGCGACACAGCGTACTGTCGCGGCCTTGGCAGCCCGTACGTCGTTGCGCGAGTCACCAACGAATAGCGATTCGCCGGGCGCAACGCCCGCATTGTCCATCACCCAGAACAACGCCGCCGGATCGGGCTTCTGCTGCGGCAAGGTATCGCCGCCGACCAGCCAATCGAAGTAACCGGTCAGCCCCTTCTCCTCCAGCAGCGGTTCGATGAACTGCGCCGGTTTGTTGGTGATGATCGCCAGCTTCACCTCGCGCTCGCGCAGCCAGTCCAGGCATTCACGAACGCCCGGATAGACAGTGGTCAGCTCGTGGCCGCCGGAGTATGCCTGCATGAACAGCGCCAGCGCCTCGTCGGCCAACTCGTCGCTTACACCTTCATGCTCCAGCCCACCGGCCAATGCGCGGCGCACCAGCACGCGCGAGCCGTTGCCGACCCAGTCGCGCACCCGGGCAATGCCGGCAGGCTCGCGGCCGAGCAGCATCAGCATCTTGTCCACCGCCGCGGCCAGGTCCGGCACCGAATCCATCAGGGTGCCGTCCAGGTCGAACATCACCAGCCGTGGCAATTTGCCGTCGAACAGTTGCTCCAGGCGGGTCATGGGCGCGCCAGCGCCAGCTCGGCGCGCATCTGGTCGATCACGGCTTTGTAATCCGGCTGGTTGAAGATCGCCGAGCCGGCAACGAAAGTATCGGCGCCCGCCGTAGCGATTTCGCGGATGTTCTTCGGATTCACACCGCCATCGATCTCCAGGCGAATCTCGCGGCCACTGGCATCGATCAGCGCACGCGCTTCGCGCAGCTTGTCGAGGGTGTTGGGAATGAACTTCTGTCCGCCGAAGCCCGGGTTGACGCTCATCAGCAAGACCATGTCGACCTTGTCCATGACGTACTTGAGCACGTCCAGCGGCGTGGCCGGGTTGAACACCAGGCCGGCCTTGGCGCCGCCGTCCTTGATCAGCTGCAGCGAGCGATCGATGTGCTTGGAGGCTTCCGGGTGAAAGGTGATGTAGCTGGCACCGGCTTCGAGGAAGTCGCCAATCATACGATCCACCGGCTCGACCATCAGGTGTACGTCGATGGGCGCGGTCACGCCGTGCTTGCGCAGGGCCGAGCAGACCATCGGGCCGATGGTGAGGTTGGGCACGTAGTGGTTGTCCATCACGTCGAAATGGACGATGTCGGCGCCGGCGGCCAGCACGTTGTCCACTTCCTCGCCCAGGCGGGCGAAATTGGCGGAAAGAATCGAAGGAGCGATGGCGAACGGCTGCATGACGACCTCGGGTAGCACGGCAAGATGCCGCGCATTGTACCCGAGGGGTCAGGGTTGCGGCGCGCCTGACATCCATTGCGGATGCCGGCGAGCCCGCCGTTGGATCAGGTCAGCTCATCGAAGCACTCACCGATGATGGCCAGGCCACGGTCGAGCAGTTCGTCTTCGGCAGTCAGAGGCACCAATACCCTCAGCACGTTGTAGTAGGTGCCACAGGACAGCAGGATCAGTCCCTTGTCCCGCGCACGGGCAACGATCTGCGAGGTAAGGGCGGCAGCCGGTCGCGCATGATCACCGTCTTCGAATAGCTCGATGGCGATCATCGCGCCGAGCCCGCGCACCTCGCCGATCTCCTTGTGCTTGGCCTGGATTGCCTTGAGGCCGGTGGTGAGCCTCTCCGCCACGGCCTTGCAGCGGTCGAGCAGTTGCTCTTCCTCGAAGACTTCCAGTACCGCCAGGGCGGCTGCGCAGGACAGCGGATTGCCTGCGTAGGTACCGCCCAGCCCGCCGGGGGCGATGGCATCCATTATCTCGGCCTTGCCGCAGACACCGGCAATCGGGAAACCACCGCCGACCGACTTGGCGAAGGTGGTCAGGTCGGCGACCACACCCATCTGTTCCATCGCGAAGAAGGTGCCGGTACGCCCGGCGCCGGTCTGCACTTCGTCGGCGATCAGCAGGATGCCGTGTTCGTCGCACAGTGCGCGCAGGCGAGCCATGAAGTCCTTCGGTGCGACGTTGAAGCCGCCCTCGCCCTGCACCGGCTCGATGATGATCGCCGCGATGTCGCGTGGCTCGGCGTCGTTCTTGAAGATGCGCTCGATGCTGGCGATCGAGTCATCGACGCTGACGCCATGAATGGCGCAGGGGTACAGCGCACGGAAGATACCGCCGGGCATCAGGCCCATGCCGGCCGAGTACGGTGCCACCTTGCCGGTCAGCCCGAGGGTCATCATGGTGCGGCCGTGATAGGCGCCGGTGAAGGCGATCACGCCGGCACGCCCGGTGGCGGCGCGGGCAATCTTCACCGCGTTTTCCACCGCCTCGGAGCCGGTGGTGACCAGCAGGGTCTTCTTGGCGAAATCACCCGGCACCCGCGCGTTGATCTTCTCGCACAGCTCGACATAGGGCTCGTAGGCCAGCACCTGGAAGCAGGTATGCGTGAGCTTATGCAGTTGGTCTTCCACTGCCTTGATGATCTTCGGGTGCAGGTGGCCAGTATTCAGCACGGCGATGCCACCGGCGAAATCGATGAACTCGCGGCCTTCGACGTCGACTACGCTGCTGTTCCTGGCGTGGTCGGCAAAGATTGGATGGATCTGACCGACGCCACGGGGGACGGCGGCGACACGGCGTTGCATCAGGGATTCATTGGTCTTGCTCATAAGCTCCTCGGTAGCCGCTCATCGTCGGCACGGGTCGGAAAGAACGCCAGGAAGCGGGCGCGGCAGCATACGATGATCGACTGCCGCGCCATCCAGAGCGTTCGGATTACAGTAAAACTCCGTGCATTATTTTGCACGCCTGATTTGGACCGCTTGGTCAGATGCCGCCCAGGCACAGGTATTTGATTTCCACGTATTCATCCAGGCCGTACTTCGAGCCTTCACGGCCGAGGCCTGATGCTTTCATCCCGCCGAACGGCGCCACCTCGGTAGAGATCACTCCGGTGTTGATGCCGACCATGCCGTACTCCAGCGCCTCGGCGACACGGAACACCCGGCTCAGGTCGCGGGCGTAGAAATAGGCGGCGAGGCCGAACTCGGTGTCGTTGGCCTGGCGAATCACCTCGGCCTCGTCGCTGAAGCGGAAAAGCGGCGCCAGCGGACCGAAGGTTTCTTCTCGCGCCACGGCCATCTCGGACGTGACGCCGCCCACCAGCGTCGGCTCGAAGAAGTTGCCGCCCAGCGCATGGGGTTTGCCGCCGGCCAGCAGGGTGGCACCCTTGTCGAGGGCGTCCTGCAGATGGCGCTGGACCTTAGCTACGGCCGCGGCATCGATCAGCGGACCGGTGGTGACGCCCTCCTCCGCACCGTTGCCGACCTTCAGCCGCGCCACCGCAGCGGCAAGCTTGGCGACGAAGGCGTCGTAAATGCCGTCCTGCACGTAGATGCGGTTGGCACACACGCAGGTCTGCCCGGCGTTGCGATACTTGGAGATCATCGCGCCTTCCACCGCCGCATCCAGATCGGCGTCGTCGAAGACGATAAAGGGTGCGTTGCCGCCCAGCTCCAGCGAGAGCTTCTTCAGCGTCGGTGCGCACTGCTGCATCAGCTTGATGCCGACCGCGGTCGAGCCGGTGAACGAGAGCTTGCGCACGATTGGGTTTTCGCAGAGCTCGGCGCCCACCTCGCGGGACGTAGCGGCATCGGCGGTGATCACGCTGAACAGCCCCGCCGGGATGCCCGCACGCTCAGCCAGCGCGGCCAGCGCCAGTGCGGAGAACGGTGTCTGTGGCGCTGGCTTGAGCACCATGGCGCAGCCGGCGGCCAGCGCCGGGCCGGCCTTGCGGGTGATCATGGCGCTGGGAAAATTCCACGGAGTGATCGCCGCGGTGACGCCGACCGGCTCCTTCTGCACCAGGATGCGCTTGTCGCCGGCGTGGGCGGGAATCACATCGCCATACAGGCGCTTGCCCTCTTCGGCGAACCACTCGAGGAAGGATGCGGCGTAGGCCACCTCGCCCCGCGCCTCGGCCAGCGGCTTGCCCTGTTCGGCGGTCATGATGCGGGCCAGGTCTTCCTGGTTCTCCAGCATCAGCTCGTACCAGCGCCGCAGGCGCGCGGCGCGCTCCTTGGCAGTCAGCGCGCGCCAGGCTGGTTGTGCCGCCTGGGCGGCTTCGATGGCCCGGCGGGTTTCGCTGCGGCCCATGTTTGGCACGGCGCCGATCAGCTCACCGGTGGCCGGGTTGAAGATCTCCGTGCGCGCGCCACTGTCGGCCTCGCACCACTCACCGTTGAGATAGGCGGTTTGGCGCAACAGATCGGGTTGCCCAAGTTGCAGAGTCATGTGCGTATTCCGTCAGGCAGGTTGTTGAGTGCGCAGCTTCTCGGCGCGGCCACGCAGCCACTCCAGGGTCAGCAGCAGCGCAATGGAGAAGCCGATCAGCAGCGTCGCCGCGGCGGCGATGGTCGGGCTGAGGTTTTCGCGGATGCCGCTGAACATTTGCCGCGGCAGGGTGATCTGCTCCGGGCCGGCGAGGAACAGCGTCACCACCACTTCATCGAACGAGGTGGCGAAGGCGAACAGCGCGCCGGAAATCACCCCCGGCGCGATCAGCGGCAGGGTCACGCGGAAAAATGCCGTCAGCGGTGAGGCGCCGAGGCTGGCCGCGGCGCGCACCAGGTTGTAGTTGAAGCCCTGCAGCGTCGCCGACACCGTGATGATCACGAAGGGCACACCGAGCACCGCGTGCACGAGAATCAGCGACAGGTAGCTGTTGCCCATACCCAGCGGCGCGAAGAACAAATAGCTGGCGACGCCGATGATCACCACTGGCACCACCATCGGCGAGATCAGCACCGTCATCAGCATCGCCTTGCCGCGAAATTCCGCTCGGGTCAGGCCGACCGCCGCCAGGGTGCCGAGCACCACGGCGAGAAAGGTCGCGGCGGGCGCGATGAGCATGCTGTTCTTCAGCGAGCGCATCCAGTCTGCCGAGGTGAACAACGCCTCGTACCAGCGCAGCGAGAAGCCCTGCAGCGGATAGACCAGGAACGAGCCGGAGTTGAACGACAGCGGCACGATGACCAGCACCGGCACGATCAGAAACAGCAGCACCAGCGCGCAGAGGATGCGCAGCGCGTAGTACCAGGCCCGTTCGACGGGCGACATATAGGGGCTCAGCATGAAAGGTTCTCCTGCCCGGCATGAAGACTCTGAAAAGGCGGCCGCGCCGCGACGTGCGTCATCTCAACCCAGCCGCAGGCGACTGGCACCGACCAGCCAGCTGTAGATGACGTACAGCAGCATGGTGGCGAGCAGCAGCAGACCGCCCAGCGCCGTGGCCATGCCCCAGTTGATGGTGGTGTTGGTGTAGAAGGCGACGAAGTAGCTGACCATCTGGTCGTTCGGGCTGCCGAGCAGCGCCGGGGTGATGTAGTAGCCGATGGAGATGATGAACACCAACAGGCAGCCGGCACCGACACCGGCCAGCGTCTGCGGAAAGTACACCCGCCAGAAGCTGGCGAACGGATGACAGCCCAGCGACACCGCGGCGCGCATGTAGCTCGGCGAGATGTTCTTCATCACGCTGTAGATCGGCAGGATCATGAACGGCAGCAGGATGTGCACCATGGCGATGTACACGCCGGTGCGGTTGAACACCAGCTGCAGCGGCTCGTCGATCAGGCCCATCTTCAGCAACGCACCATTAATGAGGCCGCCAGACTGCAGCAGCACGATCCAAGCCGCCACACGCACCAGAATCGAGGTCCAGAACGGCAGCAGCACCAGGATCATCAGCAGGTTGCTCTGCCGCGCCGGCAGGTTGGCCAGGAGATACGCCAGCGGATAAGCCAGCAGCAGGCAGATCGAGGTGATCACCAGGCCCATCCAGAACGTGCGGGCAAAGATGTCCAGATACACCGCCTGGTCCGGGGAGACCTTGGCCAGCTCGCCCAGCTCGTCGATGCGGTGATCGAGCGCCGCCAGCAGGTAGTAGCCGGTCACCGCACTGTCGTTGCGCTGGATCACCTGCCAGAACGCCGGATCGCCCCAACGCTCGTCGAGCGCCTCCAGCGCCTCCTGATAGGACGCCGGTGTCTCGCGAAACGGCATCGCCCGCGCAGTCTTGGTCAGCAGGCTGCGATAGCCCGCGAGCTCCATATTCAACCGTTTGGACAGATCGCCCAGGGTTTGCTCGCGGCGCGCCTGATAGAGGTCCTCGGCCAACGCCTGGTAGGCGTGCTCCGCCGGCAGCCCGCGACCATCCCATTCGGCCAGCGCCGCCAGCGTGCGTGGCAGCGTGTTCACCACCTCGGGATTCTCGACGCTGCGCCAGAGTAGCGAGGCAATAGGCACCAGAAAGGTCAGCAGAACGAACAGCAGCAATGGCAGGATCAGCGCCTGCGACTTGAGCTTGTTCACCCGCTCGGCCCGTGCCAGTCGCTGTTTCAGATTGGGCTCGGCGATCTCGTTCGCCGGCAGGGATATTGCTGTGGCCATGAAGACTCCGCGATTCGTTCCGATAGCTGGGACCGGCCCCGCCAATGCGGCGGGGCGCTCAGGTCAGCGTGCTGCCCAGGCGTTGAAGCGCTGTTCGAGCTGCTCGCCGTAGTCAGCCCAGAAGGTCACATCCATCGCCACCTGATCGGCGATGTTTTCCGGTGCGGTGGGCATCTGCGTCAGGCGCTTTTCATCCAGCAGCGGCACGGCCTGGGTGTTCGCCGGACCGTAGGCGATGTTCTCGGCATAGAGCTTCTGCTGCTGCGGCTCGACGGTGAAGGCGATGAACTTGCGCGCCTGCTCCTGGCTCTTCGCGCCCTTGGGAATAGCCCAGGAATCGAAGTCATAGATGCCGCCACTCCAGACGATCTGCAGATTGCTCTCGTTCTGCACGGCGGCGATGCGGCCGTTGTAGGCGCTGCTCATCACCACGTCGCCGGAAGCGAGAAACTGCGGCGGCTGCGCGCCGGCTTCCCACCACTGGATGTTCGGCTTAAGCTGATCGAGCTTTCTGAAGGCGCGGTTCTGTCCGTCCTTGGTCGCCAGAACCTTGTAGACGTCCTTGACCGGCACACCGTCGGCCATTAGTGCGAACTCAAGGGTGTACTTGGCGCCCTTGCGCAGGCCGCGCTTGCCGGGAAATTTCTCGGTATCCCAGAAATCCGCCCAGTTCGCCGGCGCGCTCTTGAGCTTGTCGGCGTTGTAGGCCAGCACCGTCGACCAGACGAAGAAACCCACGCCGCAGGGCTGGATCGCGCCTTCGACGAAGTCGTCCGGATTGCCGACGATGGCCGGGTCAAGCTCCTCGAACAGCCCCTCGTCGCAGCCGCGGGACAGCTCCGGCGACTCTACTTCCACCAGATTCCACGACACGCTGTTGGTGTCGACCATCGCCTTGACCTTGGCCATTTCGCCGTTGTACTCGCCGGCGATGATCCGGCCGTGCCCGGCCGATTCCCAGGGCTGATAGAAAGCCTTGACCTGGGCCTGCTTGTTGGCGCCGCCGAAGCTCACCGCGGTGAGGCTGTTGGCAGTGGCTTGACCGGCACAGACAAGACCGAGCGCCAGCGCGGACAGTTTCAGGTAGTTGCTCATACCAGTTCGCTCCTTGATGCAGTTGTTTGGATTTTTCTAGGCGTTGCCTTAGGCCGCTTGCAGCGGGTCCAACGCACGGACGTGCTCGACATGCCAGCCGATCGGCACCACGTCACCGACCCGCAGGGCGCTGTCGAACTCGGCGATCGGCTGTTTGACGAAGAAGTCGTTAACCCCGCATACCTCGAGACGGATACGGATGTGGTCGCCGAGGTAGATGAACTCAGCAACGCGCCCGGTGAAGCGGTTCGGGCAGTTGGCACTGGCGCCGTTGAGCAGCACCCGCTCCGGGCGGATCGACAGGCTGACCGGCGCCCCCGTCGCACCGACGTTGACGGCCAGTGCCTCGACGGTTTCGCCGCGGCCGAGCTTGACCGTGCAGCTATCGCCACGCCGGTCGAGCAGATGCGCCGGCAGGCGGTTGTTCTCGCCGAGGAAATTGGCAACGAAGGTGTTCACCGGCTTTTCATAGAGCGTGCGCGGGTCTTCGATCTGCTGGATCTGGCCCTGATGGAACACCGCCACCCGATCAGACATGGTCAGCGCTTCGCCCTGATCGTGGGTCACGTACACCACGGTGACGCCGAGGCGTTCATGCAGATGCTTGATCTCCATCTGCATCTGCTCGCGCAATTGCTTATCCAGTGCGCCCAGGGGTTCGTCCATCAGCACCAACTGCGGTTCGAACACCAGCGCTCGCGCCAGCGCCACACGTTGCTGCTGGCCGCCGGAAAGCTGCGCCGGATAGCGATTGCGGAAGCCCTCCAGCTGCACCATCGCCAGCGCGCGCTTGACCCGATCCTTGATGTCGGGCTTGGCCATACCACGCACGCTAAGCGGAAACGCCAGGTTCTCCGACACGGTCATGTGCGGGAACAGCGCGTAGTTCTGGAACACCATGCCCATGTCGCGCTTGTGCGGCGGCACGTTGTTGATCGCCCGACCGTCGAGCAGGATTTCCCCTGCCGTCGGCGTCTCGAAGCCGGCCAGCATCATCAAGCTGGTGGTTTTACCCGAGCCGGACGGCCCAAGCAGGGTGAGGAATTCGCCGCGGCGAATGTCCAGATTCAGATCTCTGACGATCAGCGACTCGCCGTCATAGCTCTTCTGAATGCCGCGGAAGCTCACCAGGATATCGTTCGCCGTTGACTCGACCATGCTGCTGCACCTGCGTAACCGTTGAACCGTGGCTACAGCGTAGAAGCGCAACGGCGGCGGAGAAATCGGTACAGCGGAGCGATTGGCCTAGGCGTGAGGGAGAGTCGCGTGTAGGGAACGCCCTACACGCAGGGTCGGCGGCTGGCGGTCAGACCAACTTGTGCTCCATTGCGTAGCGCACCAGATCAGCCACCGAATGCGCCGCCAGCTTCTGCATCAGGCGGGCCTTGTGGGTACTGATAGTCTTGCTGCTCAGGGCCAGCTTGCCGGCGATATCGTTCACTGAGTCGCCCTGCACCAGGCGCTCGAACACCGAATACTCACGCTCGGAAAGCAGCGCATGGGGCGGCCGCGAATCGGTGAGGCCGACCTCGAAGACCATGCGGTCGGCCAGCGCCGGGTCGATATAGCGCCCACCGGCGGCTACCTTGCGCAGGGCGGTAAGCAGTAGCGCCGGTTCGCTGTCCTTGGTCGCGTAGCCGGCCGCGCCGATCTTCAGCGCCCGCGCCGCCATCTGCGCCTCGTCGTGCATCGAAAGCACCAGCACCGCCGGCGGCTGGCTCAATGCGCGGATCCGTGGAATCGCCTCGAGGCCGTTGACGCCGGGCATGGAGATGTCCAGCAGCACCACGTCGCAACTGATCTGCCGCAGCTGATCGAGCAACTGCTGGCCATTGGCGGCCTCGCCAACCACCTGCATGTCGCGCGCCATGCCGATCAGCTGCTTGATGCCCTCGCGGACGATGGTGTGATCTTCGGCGACCATGACCCTGATCATGACGGCAATGCTCCAGTGCTTGCGGCTGATGGAAGCGGCTGCGGGTCCAGTGGAACCCGCGCCGTGATGGTGGTGCCCTCGCCGGGCTGGCTGTCGATTATCAGTTGCCCGCCGAGCATCTGCACCCGCTCGCGCATGCCGACCAGGCCGAACGAGCTGCCAGCGCCACGCGCGGCTACCGGAAAACCGCAACCATCGTCGCTGACGCGCAGACAGAGCATGTTGCCTTCGAGCAGTAACTGCACGCTGACCGTCTGCGCCTGGGCGTGACGCATCACGTTGGTCAGCGACTCCTGAAGAATGCGGAACAGGCCAATGGCCTTGGCGTTACCCAGCAGCGGCGGGCATTCCGGCACTTCGACCAGACAAGCCACGCCGCTACGCTCCTCGAAGCGCCGCGCCTGCCATTCCACCGCCGAGGCGATGCCGGCATCGAGAATCGGCGGGCGCAGCGCGGTGGCGACATCGCGCACACGCTGAAACAGCTGGGCGATCAGCCGCTTCATGCTCTCCAGCCGCTGCGCCAGGCCCGGATCGAGATCGGCGAAACCCAGCTCGCACATCGAGGTTTCCAGCTTGAGCACGGTCAGCACCTGGCCCAGCTCATCGTGCACCTCGCGAGCGATATGCGCCTTCTCTTCCTCACGTACGGTCTCCAGGTGCGCGGCCAGCTCGCGCAATTGCGCGCGCGAGGCATCCAGCTCCAGCTCGATGCGCTTGTTGTCGGTGATATCCCAGACGATTCCGTCCCACACCTGGCGACCATCGGTCTGACCACGCACCGACGCACGGATATCCGCCCAACGCACCTCGCCGTCGCGATTGAGAATGCGCCCCTGCCAGCGCCAGTCCTGGCTTTTCTCCAGTGCCAGCTGCTGGCTGGCCCAGTAGCCGGCCTCGTCATCGGCGTGCACCAGGCTGCGGATGCCAAGTCCGGGCTGTAGCAGGCGCTCGGCGGAATAGCCCACCAGGCGCTGACTGGCTTCGCTGATATAGGCCACTCGCACCGGTTCCTGCGGCCCGTCCCGCTCCAGGCGGAACACCAGCCCGGGCACGTTGCCGGCCATTGCCTTGAGACGCGCCTCGCTTTCCTGCAACTGGGCGCTGGCGCGACGGCGCTCGGTGATGTCGGCAAGGAAGACCACCAGGTATTCGCGGCTGCCGAAGCGCAGAAAGCTGTAGGTGACCGCCGCCGGAAAGCGCTGGCCGTCGGCGCGCAGCCATTCGCATTCATGCACCTGGCGATCGTCTTCGCCAGTACGCGCGGCACGCCAACGCGCCAGCCAGGCATCCATGCCCAGCGCCGGGTCGAATGTTTCCAGCGGGTGATCCAGCAGTCCGCCGGAGGAATGCCCGAGCAGCACCTCGGCGGCCTGGTTGGCGTAACGCACGCGGCTGTCCCAGTTGAGCCAGAGGATGCCGACGGTGCTGTGATCCAGACAAAACTGCGTCAAACGCTGCGCTTCTTCGGCCGCCTCGCGCAGCTCGATGTCGCGCCGGGCAATCTTCAGGCGGCTTTCCAGCAAGCCATGCTGATGGCGCTGCCAGGCAAGCATCAGCAGGCAGGCCAGCAGCAACACGCCGACCAGCAGACTGAGACTGCGCCAGTAATTGACCTCGCGCCCAAGATCGATGCTGCGCGGCTTGAGCCATTGCTCCTGCAGCTGGCTGAATTCCCGCGCCGGGAACTGCCGTACCGCAGCCTCGAGCACTGCGGCGAGCTCGGGGCTGTCGCGCCGCGAGGCGATACGCAGCAGCTGCGGATTACCCAGATCACCGACCACCGCCAGGGAGTCATACTCCACCTGCTGCGACAGGCGCCCGAATACCGGTTCGTCGATGATGGCATAACTGGCCTTGGCTTCCAGTACCTGACGCAGCGCATCGGCCTGGCTCGTCGCCGTCAGCACGGTGATGTTGGGATAGTTGCTGGCAAGGAATTCGGTGACTGGTCCCGGCCCTACGGCGGAGACCAGCTCGCTCGGGTGCAGATACTCAAGATCGATTGCGCGCGGGCCGCCACGATCACCGACGAGCAGCCGCGGGATGCGCAGAAAGGGATCGCTGTAGCGCCACAGGCGCAAGCCAGCCGGCGTCTGGCGCAGGCCGGGCGCCACATCGATCAGGCCGTCATGGGCGGCCTTCTCCAACGCGGCTTCGTCACTGAAACGTCGCCACTGCAGACGCACGCCAAGGTCAGTAGCGAGATGTTCCATCAGCTGCACATGAAAGCCTGACAGGCGACGCTGGCGCTGGTCATACTCGGCATAGGGAGCCCCCATCACCACGCCGACGCGCCACTCCGGATTTTTCTCCAACCAGGCGCGGCTCTCATCGTCCAGCACCACGGCGCCGGCTGCAAACGGCAGCGTCAGGGTAAGTAAAAGAAGAAAGCGCAGGGATAAGGCGAACATATATTCACGCAATTGATGGGCGTGCCGACACGCTGTTGTAATGCATAAACCCTGCCGGCGCCAGCGTGGTGCCGGCTCCGATACCGGAGACTACCCATGCGACGCTTGCCTGCCAGTGTGCTTCTGCTCGGCCTCGCGCTGGGCAGTGGCTTGCCGTACATGGCAGCGGCGCAGGAGCCGGAAACCGCACAGGAAACACCAGTGGACGAGCCAGCAGCGCAGCGTCCGGCACCACAAACGCGCAGCGAGTCGCTGGCCGGAGGACTGCAACGGCAGCTCGAAACGGCAGTGCAGCTTCAGCTCGGCAATGACGACAGATTTCTTGCGCTCTGGCATCAGGCCAATACGCCGAAAGCCCGCGGCGTTATCGTCATCATCCCGAGCGAAGGCGAAACTGCTGATTGGCCTCGCGCGGTACGACCCCTTCGGCGCGGCCTTCCTGAGCATGGCTGGCATACCTTGACGCTGACACCCGATGATCCGGAGCTGAGTCCGGGGCCGCGCCCTCCAGCGCCCGACGCCCCTGCTGCGAACGCAACGCCCGAGACAGACGCAGAGCCTGGCGCGGCCGATTCCCAGCAAACCGCAGCGCAACCACCTTCGGCGGGCTACCTGCCTGAACAAACGGCACCGGCGGACAGCGATGAAGCAACAGAACCGAGCTCGCAAGCAGAGCAAGGCGTACCGGAGCCAGGCCACGCCGAGCGCATGCAGGCTCGCCTTGACGCAGCCATTGAGCACGCCCGCACACTGCAGGCCCCGATGATCGTCCTGGTCGGCCATGGCACCGGCGCCTACTGGGCGAGTCAGTATCTGGTGCAGCTTCAGCCAAAGGATGTCGGCCAGTTGATCGTGATCGACCCACGCGCACCCTCGCAGTCCGACCAGCCACTAGAGACATATCTTGCGACGCTGAAGATCGGCGTCGGCGATTTCTATACCGACACTCGCCGGCCTGCGCAGGAGCAGGCACTACAGCGGCGCATTGCGGCGCGGCGAGCAGACCATCCGGACTACCGCCAGGTGGCGCTGCCCGCCCTGGAGAACGACCGTTTCGGCGAGCAGGAACAGCTGGTACGCCGAGTGCGTGGCTGGCTGGACCGAAAGCCGGCGCGGTAAATCCGCTCAGCGAAACCCGCGACGCTCGCGTATCAATGCGTAAGCGCTGTGGAGTTCACGGGTCCGCTCGGTGGCCTCGCGAACCTGGACCGCATTCGCGCCGGCCCCCGCCTGCTTGTCCGGATGATGCTTGCTCAGCAGGCGTCGGTAGGCACGCTTGATCAGCTGTGGGTCGGTATCCTGGCGCACGCCAAGCAACTGCAACGCCTGTTCGTAGGCACCGCCACGGCCGGCGGGCGCCTCCTTGCGTCGGGCCGCCCCCTGATCAAACGCAGCGATTTCTGCCGCATTCCAGCCCAACCACTTGCCCCAGAGCAGCACCAGTTCGTGCTCACGCGCCCCCATGCTTCCCTGCGCACGCGCCATGCGCCAGCAGGCCTGAATCAAACGACGACCCTCCTCGCGCTGGCCGCGTAACCGGTGCAAGGTATCGCGCAAGCCATCACCGCTGGTTTTGCCGCGATTGAACGCGGCAATGGCTAGCTGCTGCGCCCCTGCATCGAGCCCTTGCCGACGCATTTCATCGCGTGCGGCCTGGATATGAGCAGGGCTCACTCGCCCACCACTCTTGGCCAGGCGCCCAAGCAGAAAGAACAGCAATTCGTTGTCTTGCAGAACCGGTTTGCCGGCCAGGCGCTTACGCAGGCTGGCCCAGGAATCGAGCCCTAGACGACGATCCAGTACCTGCCCCAGCAAACCGCCGAGCAGGGCACCAGGAATGCTGGCCAGCAACCAGCCGATCAGCAGTCCCAACAGCGTAATGGGCCAGAACATGTCAGCGTCGCGCCTCCAGTATCCGCTCGACTTCGGCCAGGCGCTCGTGGGTACCCACGTCCACCCATGCCCCGTCGTAGCGCTCGCCGCTCACCTGCGCATTGGCCATGGCCAGTCGCAGCAATGGGGCCAGCTTGAACGCACCGGCCTGGCAGCCTTCGAACAGCGCCGGGTGCAGAACCGATATCCCGCTGTAGGTCAACGCTGCGCCATCGCCGCCGGGCTCTGTAACTGTCGCGTCAGCCAGATTGAAATCACCTTCAGGGTGATGTGGCGGATTATTTACCAGCACCAGATGCGCGAGCCCCTGAAGCGGTCGTCTCAGCCGGGCAAAATTGTAGTCGGTCCAGATATCTCCGTTGACCACCAGAAACGGCTCATCGCCGAGTAGCCCCAACGCCCGGTGAATCCCACCGCCGGTTTCCAACGGCTCACCTTCGGCCGAATAGCGGATCGCCACGCCGAAACGGCTGCCGTCGCCCAGATAGTCCTCGATCTGCTGGCCGAGCCAGGCGTGGTTGATCATCAGCTCCTCGAAACCCGCAGCTGCCAGTGCACGAACGTGGTACTCGATCAGCGGCACGCCAGCAGCACGAACCAACGGTTTGGGCGTGTGCAGCGTCAGCGGACGCAGCCGCTCGCCCTTGCCGGCGGCAAGAATCATCGCCCTCATGCTTGCGGTTCCCGCGGCAGTTCAGCCAGCAGTTGCTGCAACTCGGCCAGCTCCGGCCTGCGCGCCAGCACTGCCTCGATATAAGCGAAGAAGCGCGGCACGTCGGCCAGATAACGTGGCTTGCCGTCGCGATGGCAGATTCGCGCGAAGATACCGATCACCTTCAAGTGCCGCTGCAGCCCCATCAGGTCACTGGCCCGCAGGAACTCATCAAGCGATTCGGGTAGTGCCACGCCGGCGGCACGCGCCTTGTGCCAATAGCCTTCCAGCCACCGCTGCACCTGCTCCTCGGGCCAACTGAGAAAAGCATCCTTGAACAACGAGGTGATGTCATAGCTGACCGGGCCGAGCACCGCATCCTGAAAATCAAGCACACCAGGATTGGGTTCGCTGATCATGAGGTTGCGTGGCATGTAATCACGGTGCACCAGTACCCGCGGCTGCGCCAGCGCCGAGTCGATCAACAGTCGGCAGATGCGCTCCCACGCAGCCTGCTGCGCTTCGCTGAATGTGTGGCCCAGGTGACGCTGCACGTACCAGTCGGGAAACAGCTGCAGTTCACGGCGCAGCAGCGCCTCGTCATAAGCCGGCATGGGCTGGGTTACCGGCTGCAGCTGGAATTTCAGCAGCGCCTCGATGGCATCATCGAACAGCTCGTTGGCGTTAGTTTGATCGATCACATCCAGATAGGTCTGGCGGCCCAGATCGGTGAGCAGCAGAAAGCCTCGCTCGAGGTCGGCCGCCAGCACCTGCGGCACGTGCACGCCAGCTTCATCCAGCATCTGCGCGACCTTAACGAAGGGCCGGCAGTCTTCCTGAGGCGGCGGCGCATCCATCACGATCAGGCTGCGCTCGCCCCCCTGCCAACGGAAATAACGACGGAAGCTGGCATCGCTGCTGGCAGCAATGAGTTCAGCAGATGGCACATCGCCCCAACCGTATCGAGCGAAGAGTTCAGGCAGTTGTCCTTCCAGCCAGGCGCTGAGGTCCAGCAGGCGTTGATCTTGATGCGGCATCCAGAGGGTCTCCACGGCGCTAGCCGATAGGCGGGTCATGCTTTATTATCCTGCATCTTTCTCAGCCCATCGAGAGGCGTGCGGCCCAGCCGGCCGATGGCTCGCCGCAAGCACGGACCAAAAAACAAGATGGCAGTCAAATACCCCGCGTTTCGTAAAAAATTCCCTCTACTGGTTACTGGCGGTCTGCTTGCATTGCAACCGGTAGCTGTACCTTTCGTCTTCGCTGCCGAACAGTTCGCCTGCCAGCCCGACGCTTCCGGCGGCTGGAATTGCGCGTCCAATACGGCCAGCCCGGCTTTGCCGCCGCGCCCGGTACACAGCGGCAGCGCCGTGAGCACGCCGAGCACCGCCAAGGCGACGTCCGCCAAGGCCCAGCAGCAGCCGACGGCCACCACCAAACTGGTCACCGAGAGCAAGGGTCGCGCCCTCGCCTCGCGCAGCGCCGATTACAGTCACCTGGACTGGGTCCCGCGCGAACAGCTAACACCAGCCCAGCTCGCTGAAACCGGCCCTTACTGTGCCGGTGCTTATGTCGAGCCGGATCGACCCGGCAAGTTCGACACAACGCCAATGAGCGAAGCGCCGACCTATGTGTCGGCCAAGGCGACCCGCTACGAGCAGGAACAGGAGATTGCCACCCTGGCCGGTGAGGTTGTTCTGCGCCAGGGCAGCATCCAGGTCGAAGCAGACGAAGCCAACCTGCACCAGCTGGAAAATCGCGGAGAACTGACTGGCAACGTTCGTTTCCGCGACCGCGATGCGCTACTGGTCGGTGACCGCGCCGAGATCTTCCTCGACAGTGGTGAAGCCAAGGTCGAGAACGCCGAGTACGTCGTGCACTCCGGCAAAGTCCGCGGCAGCGCGCAGTACGCCAAGCGCGAAGAAACCGCGATCATCCGTCTAAAAGATGGCACCTACACCAGCTGCGAGCCGGGCGAGAATACTTGGCACCTTCGCGGTAACAACGTCACGCTGAACCCGGCCACCGGCTTCGGCTCGGCGACCAACGTCACGCTGCGGGTCAAGGATATTCCGGTGTTCTACACCCCGTATATCCACTTCCCCATTGATGACCGCCGCCAGTCGGGCTTCCTCGCGCCGAGCATCGGGTCGTCCAGCGACAACGGCATTTCCGTGCAGACGCCGTACTATTTCAACCTCGCGCCGAACTTCGATGCCACGCTGTATCCGCACATGATGTCCGAGCGTGGCTTGCTGATGGAAGGCGAATTCCGCTACCTGACGCGCAGCAGCGAAGGTCAGTTCGGCGCTGCCTATCTGGACGACAGTAACGACGACCGCAAGCTGCAGTCCGAGTACGAGGACCAGCGCTGGATGTATAGCTGGCAGAACCGTACCGGCCTGGATTCGCGCTTGCTCGCCGAGGTCGACTACACCGATATCAGCGACCCGTACTATTTCCAGGATCTTGATACCAATCTCAGCATCGACCGCCCGGATCACCTCAATCAGCGCGGCACGCTCACCTATCGAGGTAACACTTACACCGCGCGCCTGAATATGCACGCCTATGAGCGCGCCACCGTCGCCGACATCACGCCTTATGAGCGCCTGCCACAACTGACCCTGGACGGACGTCTGCCGTTCCAGCCGGGCGGCCTGAACTTCGCCTACAAGACTGAATTCGTCAGCTTCCAGCGCAGCCTGCGCGACGGCAACTTCATCAACGAAGATGGCAATCCGGAACAGTGGTACGACGATCGCCTGCGTGGCCTGACTCGCGCCGAGGGCGAGCGCATACATCTCGAGCCGGGCGTCAGCCTGCCGCTGAACTGGTCATGGGGCTTCCTCAAGCCTTCGCTGAAATATGCCTATACGCAGTACGACCTGGATCTGGATGACCGCGGCCAGAGTACGCTGGCCAGCTACGAATCGTTCGACAGCAGCCAGAATCGCAGCGTGCCGATCTTCAGCGTGGACAGCGGACTGTACTTCGACCGCGATACCCAATGGTTCGGCAAGGACTACCGCCAGACACTGGAGCCGCGCCTGTTCTATCTCTATGTTCCGGAGGAGGATCAGGACGACATTCCGATCTTCGATACTGGCGAAAGCAGCTTCAGCTATTCCTCGCTGTGGCGCGAGAACCGCTTCTCCGGCAAGGACCGTATCGGTGATGCCGACCAGGTATCGCTTGGCGTAACCAGTCGTTGGGTCGAGCCCAACGGCTTCGAGCGCCAGCGCCTGAGCGTCGGCCAGGCGTTCTACTTTGAGGATCGCAAGGTGCAACTGCGCGGTATCGATTACCGCACACGCTCCAATGCGACCTCGGACGTATCGCCGTATGCGCTGGAGTACATGTACCGCTACAACCGCGACTGGCGCTTCACCTCGACCTTCAACTGGGATCCGGACAGCCACAGCACACGCTCCGGCAGTGCCATGTGGCATTACCAACCGGAAGAAAACCCGGGCAAGATCATCAACCTCGGCTATCGCTATCGCAACGACACCATGCGCTTCGACCAAGCGACCGGCGAGTGGACCTACGGCGGCGATTACGGCACGCCGGACTCGCCGGAGTACATCAAGGACTACTACAAGATCAACCAGCATGACTTCTCCGTCATCTGGCCGGTGGTCCCGCAATGGAGCGTCATTGCTCGCTGGCAGCATGACTACAGCCGCAGCCGCACACTGGAAGCCTTCGGCGGCTTCGAGTACGACAGTTGCTGCTGGAAGCTGCGCCTGATCAATCGCTACTGGGTCGACTACGACGAGACCAGCCTCAACCCCGACCGCAACGACGAGCCGGACCGCGGGATCTTCCTGCAGATCGTGCTCAAAGGGCTCGGCGGCGTAGTCGGCAATGGGACCGAAACTTTCCTCGACGAAGGCATTCAAGGCTACCGTGAACGTGAAGATCAAGCTTTCTGAAGTACTGCGTCCGCTCGCGCTCGGCGCTCTGCTGCTGAGCGGTGCGACTCTCGCGCCTGCGGCCCTCGCTCAGGTTCAGCCACTGGACCGCGTCGTGGCGATCGTCGATAACGACGTCATCATGCAGAGCCAGTTGCAGCAGCGGATACGTGAAGTTCAGCAGACCATCGAGAAGCGTGGCGCTGATGCGCCGCCCATGGATGTCCTGCAACAGCAGGTGCTGGAGCGCCTGATCACCGAAAACCTGCAGCTGCAGATCGGCGATCGTTCCGGCATTCGCATCGCCGATGAAGAACTCAATCAAGCCATGGGTACCATCGCCCAGCGCAACAACATGTCGCTCGACCAGTTTCGGGAAGCGTTGTCGCGTGACGGCCTGAGTCTGGAGAGCGCCCGCGAGCAGATTCGCCGCGAGATGGTTATCAGCCGCGTGCGTCAGCGCCGTGTGGCCGAACGCATTCAGGTGTCCAACCAGGAAGTGCAGAACTTCCTGGCCTCCGATCTGGGCAAGCTTCAGCTGTCCGAGGAGTACCACCTGGCCAATATCCTCATCGCCGTTCCGGAAGCCGCCGACTCGGCGACCATTCAGGCCGCCGAGCGGACTGCCATGGAGACCTACCAGCAGCTGCAGCAAGGCGCCGACTTCGCGCGCCTCGCCGTGTCTCGCTCTGGCAGCGAGAACGCGCTGGAAGGTGGCGACATGGGCTGGCGCAAGGCCGCTCAACTGCCTCCACCCTTCGATACCGAAGTACGTGAGCTGTCGGTAGGCGAGGTAACTCAACCGGTACGCACGCCGCCAGGCTTCATCATGCTCAAGCTGCTGGACAAGCGTGGCGGCGAGACGCAGGTACGTGACGAGGTGCATGTCCGCCACATCCTGATCAAGCCAAGTGCGATCCGCAGCGAAGACGAGGCTCGCCTGCTGGTACAGCGCCTGCGTGACCGCATCAGTGCTGGCGAAAACTTTGCCCAGCTGGCCAAGAGTTTCTCTGAAGATCCGGGCTCGGCGCTCAACGGTGGCGACCTGAACTGGATCGACCCAGCCTCGCTGGTACCGGAGTTCCGCGAAATCATGGCCAATACGGCAAGCGGCGAACTCTCCCAGGTGTTCAAGTCGCCCTACGGCTGGCACATCCTCGAAGTGCTTGGTCGCCGCGCCACCGACGCCAGCGAGCAGTTCCGCGAGCAACAGGCGCTAACCCTGCTGCGCAACCGCAAGTACGATGAAGAGCTGCAGGCCTGGCTTCGCCAGATCCGCGACGAAGCCTACGTCGAGATCAAGCTCTAAACTGCAACCTACAGGCAAGACTGGAATGCGGGGTGATGGCCTAAGGGTCGCCACCCCGTTTTCATTTCAGGCGGACAACCGCCCCCACGCCGAGAGTGCCTTGATGTCTGTTTCCCGCCCCTTCGTTCTAACGCCCGGCGAACCGGCCGGCATCGGCCCGGACCTATGCGTGCTATTGGCTCGCCAGGCCCAGCCTCAGACTCTGATCGCCATCGCCAGCCGCTCACTGCTGACAGAGCGCGCCGCGCTGCTGGGGCTGAAGATAGAACTCCGTGCCGTCGGCCCGAACGGCTGGCCAGCCGAGCCGGCGCCTGCCAATTGTCTGTACGTCTGGGACACGCCTCTCAACGCGCCGGTAACGGCAGGTCAGCTTGATCCGCGCAATGGTCACTACGTACTGGAGACACTGACCCGAGCCGGGCAAGGCTGTCTTGACGGCAGCTTCGCCGGGATGATCACCGCGCCAGTCCATAAGGGCGTGATCAACGAGGCTGGCATCCCCTTTTCCGGGCATACCGAGTTTCTCGCCGAGCTGACGCACACCGAGCAGGTGGTCATGCTGTTGGCCACGCACGGATTGCGTGTAGCGTTGGTTACCACGCATCTGCCGCTCAAGGACGTCGCAGCGGCGATCACGCCCGAGCGCCTCGAGCGGGTTGCGCGGATCCTGCACAACGATCTGGTCAGCAAGTTCGGTATCGCCCAACCGCGCATTCTTGTCTGTGGTCTGAACCCACATGCCGGTGAAGGTGGACACCTGGGCCGTGAGGAAATCGAGGTCATCGAGCCCGTACTGGCCAGGCTGCGCGGTGAAGGCCTCGATCTGATCGGCCCGTTGCCGGCCGACACGCTGTTCACGCCAAAGCATCTCGAGCGCTGCGATGCCGTACTGGCGATGTACCACGACCAGGGCCTTCCGGTGCTCAAGTACAAGGGTTTCGGGGCGGCGGTCAACGTGACCCTTGGCTTGCCGATCGTTCGCACCTCGGTGGACCACGGCACCGCGCTGGACCTCGCCGGCAGCGGCAAGATCGATACCGGCAGTCTGCAGGTGGCGCTGGAAACTGCCTATCAGATGGTCGGCGTGCGCAGCTAACCGCCATCCGGGCGGGTCAGATACGGCCCGGCCGATCTTCTTGCCGCACTCGCCTGCTAAAATACGCCCCTTATTTGCTTTTCAGCTTCAAGCTTCAGGCTTCAAGCTGCTCCCTGGAGCCCCGATGTCCGATTATCAACACCGTGCGCGCAAGCGCTTTGGCCAGAACTTCCTGCACGACGCTGGCGTCATCCACCGTATCCTGCGGGCAATTCATGCCAAACAGGGCGAACGGCTCGTCGAGATCGGCCCCGGCCAGGGCGCGCTCACCGAAGGACTGCTGGACAGTGGCGCACATCTGGATGTCGTCGAGCTCGATCTGGACCTGATCCCCATACTGCAGGGCAAGTTTGCCGAGCGGGACAATTTCACCCTGCATCAGGGCGATGCATTGAAGTTCGATTTCAGCCGCCTCAGCGAGGAGGCGAACAGCCTGCGCATCGTCGGCAATCTGCCCTACAACATCTCCACGCCGCTGATCTTCCACCTGCTCTCCCACGCGCACCTCATTCGCGACATGCACTTCATGCTGCAGAAGGAAGTGGTCGAGCGTCTTGCGGCAGAGCCGGGCGGTGGTGACTGGGGTCGACTGTCGATCATGGTGCAGTATCACTGCCGGGTGGAGCATCTGTTCAACGTCGGGCCGGGTGCGTTCAACCCGGCGCCAAAGGTCGATTCGGCGATCGTCCGTCTGGTGCCCCATGAAACGTTGCCGCACCCCGCGCGCGATCACCGTCAACTGGAGCGCGTCGTTCGCGAGGCGTTCAACCAGCGTCGCAAGACGTTGCGCAACACCCTCAAGGGGCTGCTGGACGCCGAAGCCATCGCAGCGGCGAATGTGGACGGCAGCTTGCGTCCCGAACAACTGGACCTGGCGGCCTTCGTTCGCCTTTCCGATCAACTGACCGAGCGCAGCTAGGGCCCAGCCCCAGACCTGCCCTCCAGCGAGCCGGCCAATGTCCAACGACAATAACTACCGCATCGATGTCAGCATCACGCCCCGCTATCTGGCCGCACAATCTGAGCCGGAACAAAATCGCTACGCCTTTGCCTACACCGTAACCATCGAAAATAATGGCCAGGTGGCAGCGCAACTGATGTCGCGACACTGGATCATTACCGATGGCGATGGCCAGGTGCAGGAAGTACGCGGTGCCGGCGTCATTGGCGAGCAGCCGCTTATCGCACCAGGCGAACACCACGTCTACACCAGCGGAACGCTGCTGGCGACCTGTGTCGGCAGCATGCAAGGCAGCTATCAGATGTTGGCCGAAGACGGCCACAGCTTCGATGCCGTCATTGCGCCGTTCCGCCTGGCCGTACCCGGAGCACTGCATTGACGACCTATGCCGTCGGTGACCTGCAAGGTTGCCTCGAACCGCTGACATGCCTATTGGAGCGCGTTGACTTCAGTCCCTCGCGCGACTGCCTGTGGCTGGCTGGCGACTTGGTCAATCGCGGCCCACAATCGCTGGAGGCGCTGCGTTTCGTCCGCGACCTCGAGTCGTCCGCGATCACCGTACTTGGCAATCATGATCTGCACCTGCTGGCCGTAGCGCACAACATCGAGCGCATGCGCAAATCCGATACGCTACAGGCCATTCTGGATGCGCCGGACCGTTGCGAACTAATCGACTGGCTGCGTCAGCAGAAGCTGATTCACTATGACGACAGACGCCACACAGCCATGGTGCACGCCGGCATTCCACCGCAGTGGTCGCTGGAAAAGGCACTCAAGCGTGCCGCCGAAGTGGAGCAGGCGTTGCAGGACGACGCACTGCTGCTGCCGTTCCTCGACGGCATGTACGGCAATCAACCGGCGAAATGGAGCAAGGAATTGCACGGCGTACCGCGGCTTCGCCTGATCACCAACTATTTCACTCGCATGCGCTTCTGCAAGGCCGATGGCACCCTCGATCTGGAGGCCAAGGAAGGAGCGGATAGCGCCCCCGCCGGCTACGCACCCTGGTTCGCCCATGCCAACCGCAAGACTCGCAATGTCAGGCTGATCTTCGGCCACTGGGCCGCACTGGAAGGTCAGTGTGACGAGCCAGATGTCTTCGCGTTGGACACCGGCTGCGTCTGGGGCAATGCCATGACCCTGATGAACCTCGACAGCGGCGAAATGCATCGCTGCGAATGCGAACATGGGAAAACTGCATGACCGACTTCAAACGCATCCCGCCGGAACAGGCTCAGACCCTACGCAGCAGCGGCGCCGTTATCGTGGATATTCGCGACTCGCACAGCTATGCCAATGGGCACATCAGTGGCTCGCTGCACCTGGATAACCATTCGCTGCCTGACTTCATCGCCTCGGCCGATCTCGACCAGCCCTTGATCGTCACCTGCTACCACGGCCACTCCAGTCAGAGCGCAGCGGCGTATCTGGTCAATCAGGGGTTCTCGGATGTCTACAGCCTCGACGGCGGCTTCGAGCTCTGGCGACACACCTACCCCAGCGACGTCGATCACGGCGAGCAAGCGTAAAAAAATATTTCACCTCAATCGCCCGCCAACCGCGGGCTAGGCGCTCTCAGGCGCTAAAAGGCCGCGCTTAAAATCCCTCCCCCTCCTTGACCTTGCCGAATACGAACTATCCTTGAGTTCAGGCCATCCAAATAAACGAAGCCGGGAAACGGCTGACGGATTTCAGGGTTTCGACCATTAGGTGTTCGGGGGAACTCCACTGGCCGCCACTTCGGCCGGGCCCAGAGTGCCTGATGACGCGCCTATTCGTGCATCGATCGAGGTGAAGTCATGAGCATTTTCAGCCACTTCCAACAACGTTTCGAAGCGACCCGCCAGGAGGAATATTCCCTCCAGGAATATCTCGATCTGTGCAAGGCGGACCCGGGGACCTACGCCAGTGCCGCAGAGCGCTTACTCATGGCGATCGGCGAGCCGGAACTGGTCGACACTTCCGTGGACTCCCGACTATCGCGCATCTTCTCCAACAAGGTGATCCGCCGTTATCCGGCCTTCGAGGATTTCCATGGCATGGAGGAGTGCATCGACCAGATCGTCTCCTACTTCCGCCACGCCGCTCAGGGCCTGGAAGAGAAGAAGCAGATCCTCTATCTCCTCGGCCCGGTGGGTGGCGGCAAGTCTTCGCTCGCCGAGAAGCTCAAGCAGCTGATGGAGCATGTGCCTTTTTACGCAATCAAAGACTCGCCGGTGTTCGAGTCGCCATTGGGGCTGTTCAACCCAATCGAAGACGCGCAGATCCTCGAGGAGGATTACGGCATTCCACGACGCTACCTGAGCTCGATTATGTCACCCTGGGCCACCAAGCGGCTGCAGGAATTTGGCGGCGACATCTCCAAGTTCCGCGTGGTCAAGCTCTACCCGTCGATCCTCAACCAGATTGCCGTGGCCAAGACCGAGCCAGGTGACGAGAACAACCAGGACATCTCCTCGCTGGTCGGCAAGGTGGATATCCGCAAGCTGGAAGAATTCCCGCAGAACGACGCGGATGCCTACAGCTATTCGGGCGCACTGTGCCGGGCCAACCAGGGCTTGATGGAATTCGTCGAGATGTTCAAGGCGCCGATCAAGGTGCTGCACCCGCTACTCACGGCTACCCAGGAAGGCAACTACAACAGTACCGAAGGCCTGGGCGCGATTCCCTACAGCGGCATCTTGCTGGCCCACTCCAACGAGTCGGAATGGCACAGCTTCCGCAACAACAAAAACAACGAAGCTTTCATCGACCGTATTTACATCGTCAAGGTGCCCTACTGCCTGCGTGTCCGTGACGAGATCAAGATCTACGACAAGCTGCTGACAAACAGCTCGCTGGCCCATGCCCACTGCGCGCCGGACACCCTGAAGATGCTCGCGCAATTCTCCGTGCTGTCGCGTCTGAAGGAGCCGGAGAACTCCAATATCTACTCGAAAATGCGCGTCTACGACGGCGAAAACCTGAAGGACACCGATCCCAAGGCCAAGTCGATCCAGGAGTACCGTGACACCGCCGGCGTCGACGAGGGCATGAACGGCCTCTCCACTCGCTTCGCCTTCAAGATTCTCTCCAAGGTCTTCAACTTCGACCCGCACGAAATCGCCGCCAACCCGGTGCACCTGCTCTACGTGCTGGAGCAGCAGATCGAGCAGGAACAGTTCCCAGCTGAAGTGCGCGAGCGCTACCTGCGCTTCATCAAGGAGTACCTGGCGCCGCGCTACATCGAGTTCATCGGCAAGGAGATCCAGACCGCTTACCTCGAGTCCTACAGCGAGTATGGGCAGAACATCTTCGACCGCTACGTGCTCTACGCAGACTTCTGGATTCAGGACCAGGAATACCGCGATCCGGAAACCGGCGAGATACTCAATCGCGTGGCGCTCAATGAGGAACTGGAGAAGATCGAGAAACCGGCCGGCATCAGCAACCCGAAGGACTTCCGCAACGAGATCGTCAACTTCGTGCTGCGCGCCCGCGCCAACAACAACGGCAAGAACCCGTCGTGGCTGTCCTACGAGAAGCTGCGCGTGGTGATCGAGAAGAAGATGTTCTCCAACACCGAGGATCTGCTGCCGGTCATCAGCTTCAACGCCAAGGCGAGCAAGGAAGACCAGAAGAAGCACAACGATTTCGTCGTGCGCATGGTCGAGCGGGGCTACACCGAGAAGCAGGTCCGCCTGCTGTCCGAATGGTATCTGCGGGTGCGTAAATCGCAGTAAGCGGCTGGAAGTCTGAAGCTGGAAGCAGCGCGGCACGCTTCCAGTTTCAGGCCTATGGTTTCAGCCTAGCCCGGAGGGCCTATGAGCTACGTGATCGATCGTCGCCTGAATGGCAAGAACAAGAGCACGGTAAACCGCCAGCGGTTCCTGCAGCGCTACCGTGGGCATATCAAGAAAGCCGTGGAGGAAGCCGTCGGACGGCGCTCCATCACCGACATGGAACATGGCGAGCAGATCAGCATCCCTGGGCGTGATATCGATGAGCCGGTGCTGCACCACGGCCGTGGCGGCCGCCAGACCATCGTCCATCCCGGCAACAAGGAGTTCATCGCCGGCGAGCGGATTCCGCGCCCGCAAGGCGGTGGTGGCGGGCAAGGTGCCGGTCAGGCCAGCAACAGCGGCGACGGCATGGACGACTTCGTCTTCCAGATCACCCAGGAAGAATTCCTCGATTTCATGTTCGAGGACTTGGAGCTGCCCAATCTGGTCAAGCGTCACCTCACCGGCACCGACACTTTCAAAACGGTGCGTGCAGGCATCAGCAACGAAGGCAACCCGTCGCGCATCAACATCGTGCGCACCCTGCGCTCGGCCCATGCCCGGCGCATCGCGCTGTCCGGCAGCAGCCGTGCACAACTGCGAACCCTGAAGGCCGAGTTGGAGCGACTACGTATTGAGGAACCGAACAATTTCGGCGACATCAAGGCTGCAGAGGAGGAAATCGAGCGGCTGATGGCGCGCATCAAACGCGTGCCGTTCCTCGATACCTTCGACCTGAAGTACAACCTGCTGGTCAAGCACCCCAACCCCAGCTCTAAGGCGGTGATGTTCTGCCTGATGGACGTGTCCGGTTCCATGACCCAGGCCACCAAGGACATCGCCAAGCGCTTCTTCATCCTGCTGTACCTGTTCCTCAAGCGGAACTACGACAAGATCGATGTGGTATTCATCCGTCACCACACCAGCGCCAAGGAAGTCGACGAGGAAGAGTTCTTCTACTCGCGGGAAACCGGCGGCACCATCGTTTCCAGCGCGCTGAAGATGATGCAGGAGATCATGGCCGAGCGTTACCCCGCCAATGAATGGAACATCTACGCCGCCCAGGCTTCCGACGGCGACAACTGGAACGACGACTCGCCGCTGTGCCGCGACATCCTGATCAACCAGATCATGCCGTTCGTGCAGTACTTCACCTACGTCGAAATCACCCCGCGCGAGCACCAGGCACTCTGGTACGAGTACAACCAAGTGGCTGAAGCCTATTCCGATGCGTTCGCCCAACAGCAGTTGGTCAGCGCCGGAGACATCTATCCAGTGTTCCGCGAACTCTTCCAGCGACGCATGACCAGCTGAGGTGTGCAGCATGAAGCGACAGCCCATTTCCACCGGTTCGGAATGGACCTTCGACCTGATTCGGCAATACGACCGCGAGATCGGCCGTATCGCCGAACGCTACGCGCTGGATACCTACCCGAACCAGATCGAGGTGATCACCGCCGAGCAGATGATGGACGCCTACGCCTCCGTCGGCATGCCGCTGGGTTACCACCACTGGTCCTACGGCAAGCAATTCCTGCACACGGAGAAGAACTACAAGCGTGGCCAGATGGGCCTGGCCTACGAGATCGTGATCAACTCCGATCCCTGCATTGCCTACCTGATGGAAGAAAACACCATGTGCATGCAGGCGCTGGTGATTGCCCACGCCAGTTACGGCCACAACAGCTTCTTCAAGGGCAACTACCTGTTCCGCACTTGGACCGACGCCAGCTCGATCATCGATTACCTGGTCTTCGCCAAGCAGTACATCATGCAATGCGAAGAGCGCCACGGCATCGATGCGGTGGAGGACCTGCTCGATTCCTGCCACGCGCTGATGAACTATGGCGTTGATCGCTACAAGCGACCCTATCCCATTTCTGCCGAAGAAGAGCGGCGGCGGCAGAAGGATCGCGAAGAGCATCTGCAGCGGCAGATCAACGACCTCTGGCGCACCATCCCCAAGGGTGCGGAAAAGGGCGATGCCCTGGCGGACAGCCAACGCTTCCCCGCCGAACCCCAGGAGAACATTCTCTATTTCATCGAGAAACATGCCCCGCTGCTCGAGCCCTGGCAGCGCGAGGTGGTGCGCATCGTGCGCAAGATCGCGCAGTACTTTTATCCGCAGCGCCAGACCCAGGTAATGAACGAAGGCTGGGCCACGTTCTGGCACTACACCCTGCTCAACGACCTTTACGACGAAGGCCTGGTTACCGACGGCTTCATGATGGAGTTCCTGCAGTCGCATACCAGCGTGATCTATCAGCCCGGCTTCGACAGCCCTTACTACAGCGGCATCAATCCCTACACCCTGGGGTTTGCGATGTATCAGGACATCCGCCGGATCTGCGAGCACCCGACCGAGGAAGACAAGCGCTGGTTCCCGGACATTGCCGGCAGCGACTGGCTGACCACGGTGAAATTCGCCATGAACAACTTCAAGGATGAGAGTTTTATCCTGCAATTCCTCTCGCCCAAGGTAATCCGCGACCTCAAGCTGTTCAGCATCCTCGATGACGATCGCAAGGACGAGCTGCTGGTCCCGGCGATCCACGACGAAAGTGGCTACCACACCATTCGGGAGCTGCTGGCAGCGCAATACAACCTGGGCAATCGCGAGCCCAACGTGCAGGTCTGGAGCGTTGACCGCCGTGGCGACCGCTCGCTCACCCTGCGTCACCAGCAGCACGACCGCAAACCGTTGGGCGTTTCCACCGACGAGGTACTCAAGCACCTGCACCGGCTTTGGGGCTTCGACGTGCACCTGCAATCGATGCAGGACGACAAGCTGGTCAATACCCACCATATGACGCAGCGCCCAAGCAGCGAGGCCGAGGGCGACAACCGCTTTCCCGGGATGAGCTTCGCCTGATATTGGCCACGGGGAAGGCTCGCCCGGTATTTGCCCTCACATCGGCCTGTAGTCGACGTCGTTATCCTTTATCCTCCGCGCCAACGGAGGTGGACATGCAGATCTACAAAGTCGGCGGCGCAGTACGCGACCGCCTGTTGGGGCGCACGGTAAGCGAAGTGGACTGGCTGGTGGTCGGTGCTACACCGGAACAGATGCAGGCCCGCGGCTTCCGCCCGGTCGGTGCGGACTTTCCGGTATTCCTGCACCCGCAGACCGGCGAGGAGTACGCCCTGGCGCGCACCGAACGCAAAAGCGGTCGCGGCTATGGCGGGTTCACCTTCCATGCCAGTCCCGACGTCACGCTTGAAGAGGATCTGCAGCGCCGCGACCTCACCATCAACGCCATCGCCGAAGACGACCGTGGCCAGCTGATCGACCCCTACGGCGGCCAGCACGACCTGCAGGCGCGGCTGTTGCGTCACGTCTCCCCAGCCTTCGCCGAAGACCCACTGCGCGTGCTACGCGTGGCGCGCTTCGCTGCGCGCTACGCTGAGCTTGGCTTCCGTATTGCCGATGAGACGCTGCAGCTGATGCACCAGCTGGCGCGCTCTGGCGAGCTGTCGGCGCTGACGGCGGAACGCAGCTGGAAGGAGATTTCGCGTGCGCTGATGGAGCCGCGGCCTGATGTTTTTATTCAGGTGCTGCGAGACTGCGACGCGCTGGCCGAGTTGTTCCCAGAGCTGGCGGCGGCTTTCGTCACAGGAAACGCCGACGGTGAGCACGTGCTCGACACCCTGCGCCAGTGCGCCACGCACATGCAGCCGCTACCGGTGCGCTGGGCCTGCCTGCTGCTCGGCTGCGCGGTGCGGGCAGAAGGTCAGCAAGAACAGGCAACAGCGCTGCACATGATCGATACACTCAACCAGCGCAGCAAAGCTCCGAAGGACTGCCAGGAGCTGGCGACGCTACTCGGCAGGTACCACCACGATGCGTTCAATGCCCAGTCACTGCCAGCCGACGCGCTGCTGGACATGCTGCAGCACTTCGACATCTATCGCCGCCCGGAGCGATTCGAGCAATTCGTCGCTGCCTGCGAAATGACGGCATGGGCAAATGCTCGAAGCCCATCATTCCCCCAGGCCGATTTTCTTCGCGAAGCCGCCACCGCAGCTCGCACCGTAGCGGTCAAACCATTGCTGGACCAGGGCTTGAAGGGAGCCGAGCTGGGCAAGGCACTCAGTGCTGCCCGGCTCGAAGCCCTGCGCACGTATTGCCAGCAGAACGCGAAATAGTCTGGGGGCTCAGGCGGATTGCGGGGGATGGTCGCGGATCAGCTGCGGCGGTGTAAGCTCGATGCCGCGCCACTGAAACCGCACCGGCCAGAGTCGCTGGTCTATCGACGATTGCTCCCATAGCTCGGCAAAGCACCTCCCAGCCGCCGGATGCCGCAGGGTCGGCGCCAATAACGCCAGCGGCCAGAGCACGAATGCGTTTTTCAGAATCTCCGCGCGCGGCAGCAGCAATCCATCGAAATTGCCGACCAGCTCGTCATAAAGCAGCACGTCGATGTCCAGTGGCAGCCCTTTGCGGTCTGGGGCATAGCGACCGTTATCCGCCTCGATGAACTTGAGCCGGCGATCCAGTTCGGTCAGCGGCAACTCGGTATTGCCAGCCACCACCAGGTTGTAGAAATTATCGCCCTTGTAGCCTACTGCAAGGCTCTCGAATACCGGCGAGCACCGCATATCCTGGAGTAGCTCGGCCAACGCATCGAGCCCGGCATGCAGATGGTGATCGCGCTGGGCATTACTACCCAGGCCAAGCAGCACGGGATTCAGCGACATCCGCGTTCGATCTCCACACCCAGCGCACGGGCCCGCGCATTCACCCCGGGCTTGGTTACCCGCAGGCGTAGCCAGACGATGCCGAACTCGCTCATCAGCTTTTGTGCCAAGCGCTCGGCGAACGTCTCGACCAATTCGAAGCGAGCTTCGGCAGCAAAGCGATCGATGGTCGCCGCGACCTGGGCGTAATCTAGCGCCTTGTCCAGCTCGTCATGTTCGGCGGCCGGTCGTATGTCCCAGCCCAGCGTCAGGTCCAGATGCAGGCACTGTCTAATGCCCCGCTCCCAGTCATAGGCGCCGATTACCGTATCCACTTCCAGGCCTTCAATGAAGACTGTGTCCACGCAACGTTCTCCTACGGCACGACAAGCTTGAGACGCACCGTTAGACTCAAGGCTCCCTGCCCCGGATGGATTCCATGTTCTGGCTGCTGACATTGCTCGCGTACCTGATCGGCTCGCTGTCATTCGCCATACTGCTCAGCCGCCTGGCCGGAATGCCCGACCCGCGTGCCGGCGGCTCCGGCAATCCCGGGGCCACCAATATGCTTCGTCTGGCAGGCAAGCGACTGGCGATCTGCACGCTGTTCGGCGATCTGCTCAAGGGCTTGCTGCCCGTACTACTGGCCGCCTCGCTGGAAATGTCGATCCAGCAACAGGCCTGGATTGGGCTGGCCGCTGTGTGCGGCCATCTCTACCCGCTGTATTTCCGTTTCCGTGGCGGCAAGGGAGTGGCCACGGCCGCCGGCACCCTGCTCGCGCTTTATCCGCCGGCCGCGCTGCTGGCACTCGTTGCCTGGCTGGTGGTGTTTCGCCTGACCCGCACCAGCTCGCTGGCTGCCCTTATCGCCCTGCCGCTCTGCCTGCCACTGCTGGCCTGGCAGCAACCGGGCGCCCTGCTGCCGATGGGCCTGCTGGCTACGCTGATCGTCTGGCGACATCGCAGCAATGTGCGCGACCTCTTCGCCGGACGAGAACGACACTTCTGACCGCGCCAACGCTCATCAGATCGCCGGCAGTGTTTCCATTGACCAGCGTGGCTGCACGGTGATCGCCGGACCATCATGCTGACCGGCGAGCAAACGTTGACAGCCAGCGTAGGCGATCATCGCACCATTGTCGGTGCAGAAACGTGGCCGCGCATAGAAGACCCGCCCCTGGAGGTCGGCGAGCATTTTCTCCAAAGACTGACGTAGCGACTGGTTGGCACTGACCCCGCCGGCGATGACCAGCGACTTCAAACCTGTCTGCTTGAGAGCACGGCGACACTTGATGGTCAGGGTATCGACGACCGCCTGCTGGAATGCCAGGGCGATATCGCAACGGGTCTGCTCGGACTCGTCACCAGCGGCGCGGCATTGCTGCCAGGTATTGAGGGTGAACGTCTTCAAGCCGCTGAAACTGAAGTCCAGACCGGGACGATCAGTCATTGGCCGCGGGAAAAGGAAGCGACCCGGTGTGCCCCGCTCGGCCAGCAGAGCAATCTCCGGCCCACCGGGATAACGCAATCCCATGAGTTTCGCGGTTTTGTCGAAAGCTTCACCGGCTGCGTCGTCCACCGACTCGCCGAGTAGCTCGTACTGGCCGATACCATCCACGCGGACCAATTGCGTATGTCCGCCCGATACCAGCAAAGCGACGAACGGAAATGCTGGAGGCTGTGCTTCGAGCATCGGCGCCAATAGATGGCCTTCCATATGATGCACGCCGACAGCCGGCACGCCCCAGGCCAGCGCCAGCGCCTGCGCGCAAGAGGCACCAACCAATAGCGCACCGACCAGCCCGGGGCCGGCCGTATAGGCCACCGCATCGATCTGGCTGGCATCGCGGCCAGCCTCGCCCAGCACCTGACGAATCAGCGGCAACATGCGCTTCACGTGATCGCGGGAGGCCAGTTCAGGCACCACGCCGCCATAGACGCGGTGCAGATCGATCTGACTGAACAGCGCGTCAGCCAGCAAACCCTGCTCGCTGTCATACAAAGCGACACCGGTTTCATCACATGAAGTTTCCAGCCCTAGCACCAGCATGGGCACGACCCTTTCAAAGAAGCGAATGAAGCCGCGCATATTAATCGCCGGGGACAGCGACCGACCAGCGCTTTTCGTTCAGGGGCTTTGCATTCCAAGCGGCAAGGCGTTAACATCCGCAACCCTTAAAACCAGCGTGCTCGCGATATTTGCCGAAGCGCGTTGTAACCGGTAAACAAGTGAAGGTACGTCCTGGATGCCCAACGTTAAAGTCAAAGAGAACGAACCATTCGACGTAGCTCTGCGTCGCTTCAAGCGTTCTTGCGAAAAGGCCGGTGTTCTGGCCGAAGTCCGCAGCCGTGAGTTCTACGAGAAGCCTACTGCTGAGCGCAAGCGTAAAGCTGCTGCCGCAGTCAAGCGTCACGCCAAGAAAGTGCAGCGCGAGCAGCGCCGCAGCGTTCGTCTGTACTAATCCAGTACAGCTGACGCCGCATCAAGCCCGGCTCAGGCCGGGCTTTGCATTGCATGCATACTCCGCTTCGCCAGCCGGCGAAAGGCCGGAGTTTTTTCATTTCCGGCTCATGCAATGCGAGCGTAATCTGACACCCCTATGGCCGGCCTGATCCCCCAATCCTTCATCGATGACCTGCTCAACCGCTCCGACATCGTCGAAGTGGTCGGTTCGCGCATCCAGCTAAAAAAGGCCGGCAAAAACTACAGCGCGCTCTGCCCCTTTCACAAAGAAAAGACACCGTCATTCAGCGTCAGCCCCGACAAGCAGTTCTATTACTGTTTCGGCTGCGGCGCTGGCGGCAATGCGCTCGGCTTTGTCATGGACCACGACCAGCTGGATTTCCCCCAGGCCGTCGAGGAACTGGCCAAGCGCGCCGGAATGGAAGTCCCTCATGAGGATAGCGGCCGCAAGCACAAGCCGCGACAACCGGTCGACTCGCCGCTCTACCCGCTGCTGGCTGCCGCCGCCGACTACTATCGCCAGGCCCTGAAGAGCCACTCGACCCGAAAATCAGCGGTGGAGTATCTCAAGGGCCGCGGACTGTCCGGCGTGATCGCTAGGGATTTCGGGCTCGGCTTCGCCCCGCCCGGCTGGGACAACCTGATGAAGCACCTCGGGGGCGATGCATTGCAGCAAAAGGCCCTGATCGATGCCGGCCTGCTGATCGAGAATGCCGAAAACGGCAAACGCTACGACCGCTTCCGCGACCGCGTGATGTTTCCCATCCGCGACAGCCGCGGACGGGTCATCGCCTTTGGTGGTCGAGTCCTGGGGGATGACAAGCCCAAATACCTGAACTCGCCGGAAACCCCGGTGTTTCATAAGGGCCAGGAACTCTACGGCCTCTACGAAGCTCGTCAGGCCAACCGCGATCTCGACGAGATCATGGTGGTCGAAGGCTACATGGATGTCATCGCCCTGGCCCAGCAAGGCCTGCGCAATGCCGTCGCCACCCTCGGCACCGCGACAAGCGAAGAACACCTCAAGCGGCTATTCCGTATAGTGCCCAGCGTGCTGTTCTGCTTTGACGGCGACGCAGCTGGGCGCAAGGCCGCTTGGCGCGCACTGGAAGCCACATTGCCGAATCTGCAGGATGGCCGCCGGGCACGCTTTCTGTTCCTGCCTGACGGCGAAGACCCGGACACCCTCGTTCGTGCCGAGGGCACCGATGCGTTTCGGGCACGCATCCAGCAGCACTCGCAGCCACTGGCCGACTACTTTTTCCAGCAACTGAGTGACGAGGCCGATCCGCGCTCATTGGAAGGCAAGGCCCACCTGGCCACGCTCGCAGCACCGCTTATCGAAAAGATTCCCGGTGCAAACCTGCGCGCCTTGATGCGCCAGCGTCTCGCCGAGATCACCGGCCTGAATGGGGAAGCACTGCAGCATATGGCAGCAGCGCCAGCCACCGCACCCAGCAACAACTCGGCCGAATACGACGACACCGCCTATTACGACACGGGTTCGCACTACGCCGAAACCGACTACTTCCAACCTCCCGAAGCGCCCAAGCCACAACGCGGCGGAAAAAAGGAATGGAAGAAAGACTGGAAAAAATCCGGGCAGCGACCAGACTTCACCCCTCGCGGCCCGCGCACGCCTACAGCTGTCGAGCCGCCGGCGCTGACCACATTGCGCACCCTGCTGCATCACCCGGAACTGGCACAGAAAGTCGAAGATGTCAGCCATTTCGCAGCAGAAGACGACACCTATGCCCAGCTGCTGGTAGCGCTGCTTGGGGCACTGCAGAAGAATCCCAAACTGCGCAGCCTGCAGCTGATCGCCCGCTGGCATGGCACCGACCAGGGTCGACTTTTACGTGCACTTGCCGAGAAAGAATGGCTGATCTCTGCCGATAACCTTGAACAGCAGTTTTTCGACACCATTAATAGCCTTGCCGCCAGACAGCGGGAACGGCGCCTCGAAAGTCTGCTACGCAAAGCTCGGCAAGGTGAACTCAGCGCAGAGGAAAAAGACCAACTGCGTAACCTATTGAGCCGTAACGCAATACCCGCTACACCGACCTCAACTGGCGTCTGAGGTCCTTGCTCGGCTATAATGCTCAGCTTGTTTTCAGCCCGCCAGAACCTTCAGTGGATAGGGTTATATGTCCGGAAAAGCGCAACAGCAGTCTCGCCTCAAAGAGTTGATCCAGCGTGGTCGTGAGCAGGGTTACCTGACTTACGCCGAGGTCAACGACCACCTACCGGAGGATATTTCCGATCCGGAACAGGTGGAAGACATCATTCGCATGATCAACGACATGGGCATCAATGTATTCGAGGTTGCCCCGGATGCCGATGCCCTATTGTTGGCCGAAGCCGATACCGATGAAGCCGCTGCCGAGGAGGCCGCGGCCGCACTCGCTGCGGTCGAAACCGACATCGGTCGCACCACCGACCCCGTGCGCATGTACATGCGTGAAATGGGCACCGTTGAATTGCTTACCCGCGAAGGCGAGATCGAAATCGCCAAACGCATCGAGGAAGGCATTCGCGAAGTGATGAGCGCCATCGCTCACTTCCCCGGCACCGTCGACAGCATCCTCGCAGATTACGAGCGTGTAACGACCGAAGGTGGCCGTCTATCCGACATCCTCAGTGGTTACATCGACCCTGACGACGACGGCGCCGCCGGCCCGCAGGAAGTCGAACCCGAAGCCCCGAAGGCCCCCGCGAAAGCGGCGACCGACGACAAGGACGACGAGGAAGAGGACGACTCCGACAGCGAAGAGGAAGAAGGCGACGGCGGTCCGGATCCAGAAGTTGCACGTCTGCGTTTTGGCGCAGTTGCAGAACAGCTGGAAAAGGCCAACAAGGCGCTCAAGAAGCATGGTCGCGCCAGCCAGCAGGCCGTCGAGGAGCTCGAAGCCCTCGCCATCCTGTTCATGCCGATCAAGCTCGTACCCAAGCAGTACGATGCGCTGGTCGAGCGTGTGCGCAATGCCCTGAACCAGATCCGTATTCAGGAACGCGCCATCATGCAGCTGTGCGTGCGTGATGCCCGCATGCCGCGTGCCGACTTCCTGCGTCAGTTCCCGAGCAACGAGATCAACCTCGACTGGGCTGACCAGCTAGCGAGTGGCAAAGGCAAATACGCCGAAGCTATCGGCAATCGCAAGGAAGACATCCAGCGCTGCCAGCAGAAGCTGATCGAGCTGCAGCAGGAATGCAACCTGGCAATTGCTGACATCAAGGACATCAACCGTCGCATGTCCATCGGTGAGGCCAAGGCCCGCCGGGCGAAGAAAGAAATGGTCGAGGCCAACCTGCGCCTGGTCATCTCCATTGCCAAGAAGTACACCAATCGCGGCCTGCAATTCCTCGATCTGATTCAGGAAGGCAACATTGGCCTGATGAAGGCGGTGGACAAGTTCGAATACCGTCGCGGTTACAAGTTCTCGACCTACGCCACCTGGTGGATTCGCCAGGCGATCACTCGCTCCATTGCCGACCAGGCGCGGACCATCCGTATCCCGGTGCACATGATCGAGACGATCAACAAGCTCAACCGCATCTCCCGTCAGATGCTGCAGGAAATGGGTCGCGAACCCACACCTGAGGAGCTTGGCGAGCGCATGGAAATGCCCGAGGACAAGATCCGCAAGGTACTGAAGATCGCCAAAGAACCGATCTCCATGGAAACGCCAATCGGTGACGACGAAGACTCGCACCTGGGCGATTTCATCGAAGACTCGGCCATGCAGTCGCCGATCGACGTAGCTACCGTGGAAAGCCTCAAGGAAGCGACTCGCGAAGTACTTTCCGGCCTCACAGCTCGTGAAGCCAAGGTACTGCGCATGCGCTTCGGCATCGACATGAACACCGACCACACCCTTGAGGAAGTCGGCAAACAGTTCGATGTCACCCGCGAGCGAATCCGCCAGATAGAAGCCAAGGCACTGCGCAAGCTGCGCCACCCGACGAGAAGCGAGCATCTGCGCTCCTTCCTCGACGAGTAAGACCAGAACCCCCGGCATGCCGGGGGTTCTTTTTTATGCAACATCACGCTCAAGCAGCCACCTTCGATTGGCGCAGCCGCTACACGCCGGTATAATCCGCCGGCCTTCTGGGGGCCTATAGCTCAGTTGGTTAGAGCAGAGGACTCATAATCCTTTGGTCCACGGTTCGAGTCCGTGTGGGCCCACCACCTTTAAAGCCGCGCATTGCGCGGCTTTTTCTTGCGCGATGGAAAAGCGGCTCGGCGTTAGCCGGTGTTACTAGACGTCGATAAACAGGGCGCACGACCTTGCCGGTCGCCGCAAGAAACCGGTCGACTATAGATGCTCAGCCATCGAGACGACGCGCTTACAACATCGCGCCAGCTTGCCTCTCGATTGCTTCGGCCATTCATTGCGCGCGCAGCAACCAGATCAACAGTTGAACCACGAACGCTGCGCTAGCCCCATTAGACAGTGAGCCGAATAGCCGGCATTATCGGCTCACGGAATGAGCCGAATAGGCTCGCTAATCGGCTCACAGACGAACGACCTTTATGAATGATCCCCTCTGGATCTGGCAGCAGCCCAATTGGCCACACTTCAGCTGGCAAGCCGAAGCGCTTGCACCGCTACTGCGTGCTTGCGGTCAGGCTCAGGGACGTTTGTTAGGAATGCTCGGCGCAGTGGGGAGTGACACCGAAGTGCAGAGCAATCTGGATGCCATGCTGCAGAACATCGTCACCTCTTCAGCCATCGAGGGAGAGCAGCTGAATGTTGGCTCGGTGCGCTCATCACTGGCGCGACGCCTGGGGCTGAATGAAGAAGGCCGCACCACCTCACGCTCCGAAGGCCTGGCGGAACTGCTGCTCGATGCCACCCGCGCGCATCAACAGCCGCTGGACGAGCAGCGACTGTTCACCTGGCACCGATGGTTATTCCCCAGCGATGACCAAATGCTGGCTAGACCACTACACATCGGAGCACTGCGCGGCGAAGAGCCCATGCAGGTGGTTTCCGGTCGCCTCGACCGCCCTACCGTGCACTTCGAAGCCCCTCCCCGCTCAGGGCTGGAAAAGCAACTGGCCGACTTCTTCGCCTGGTTCGAAAGCAGCCGCAGCGATGCCAGCCTCGATCCCTTTCTGCGCGCCGGCATTGCGCACTTCTGGTTCGTCACCCTGCACCCCTTCGACGACGGCAATGGTCGCCTTACCCGGGCCATCACCGACCTGGCGCTGGCTCAGTGCGAACAACAGGCCATCCGCTTTTACGCGATGTCAGCGAGCATCCTCGATGACCGCGCTGGCTATTACCACATCCTCGAAGCCACCCAGAAAGGCACGCTGAATATCACAGCCTGGCTGCAATGGTTCCTCGAAACGCTGCTCAAGAGCCTGGAGCAGGCGCTAGTTCGCATCGACTGTGTACTGGTCAAGGCACGCTTCTGGCAGGATCACCGCAGCCAGGCCTTGTCTGCCGAGCAGATCAAAGTGCTTAACCGTCTTCTTGATGGCGGCGAGAGAGGTTTCGAAAACGGCATCAGCGCCGCCCAATACCAGGCCGTGGCCAAGGTCTCGAAGGCCACCGCCACGCGCCATCTGAGCAATCTTGTTGAGAAGGGCTGCCTTGCCCGCCTACCCGGAGGCGGACGCAGCACGCGCTACCAAATACAGCACTAAGCAAACGTCCCCCAGCGACGAAGCAGCGCACCAGAAGCAGCGCGACACTATCGTGCCATTACGCCAAGTTTCGGTACTATCCGGTTAATTCAGGATTACCCAGGGACAGGAAATGGACTTCACTCCGATTATCGCGCAGGTCTGGGGCAGGCTCGGTTGGGTTATCCCGCTGATGCTGCTGATCGGCCTGCTCAAGTCGCCTTGGGCCAAGGGTCATATTGGCGAACTCCTGGTGCGACTGTTTGCCCATTGGCAGTTGGACAAGCAGACCTATCGCCGCCTGCACAACGTCACGCTAAACACGCCAGACGGCACCACGCAGATCGACCACGTATTCCTCTCGCCCTACGGCATCTTCGTGCTGGAAACGAAGAACATGAGCGGCTGGATCTTCGGCAGCGAGAAGCAGGCGCAGTGGACGCAGAAGCTCTACAAACGCACCTTCAAATTCCAGAACCCGCTACGGCAGAACTACAAGCACCTCAAGGCACTGGAAGCCACCCTTGGCGTTAACCCCGAGCACCTGCACTCGGTCATCACTTTTGTCGGCGGCAGCAGCTTCAAAACTGAAGTGCCGGCCAACGTGACCCAGGGCATCGGCTTTATCCGCTATATCAAGTCCTTCCAGCAGCCGCTATTCAGCGAGGCTGAAGTCGACGCCATGCTCCACGCCCTGCAAACCGGCCGCCGCGCACCAACCCTCGCCACCCACCGCGAGCACGTGCAGAACCTCAAGCGCCGGAGTGATCCGACAGCCGAGCGGCAATGCCCGAAATGCGGTAGTACGCTGCTGATTCGTACTGTGAAATCAGGGGCGAAAGCGGGGCAACAGTTTTGGGGATGCTCGGCATTTCCCAAGTGCAGAACTATGCAAAGCCTTTAACGCCCATCCATTGATACGCAGGACGCTCATCATGCACTCAAGCAAAAACTGGCTTTTGACGATTGCCGTTATGACGCTCAGCGCTGGCGCACAGGCAGCAAATGATGGCTACAGCACCACCTACAGCGCCTGCATGGATGAGTCCGGCGGTGTGACGATGAATATGCTCGATTGCATGGGCAGTGAGACGGCACAGCAAGACGCCCGTCTGAACCAAAACTACAAAACCGCCATGCAAGCGCTTACACCCGCCCAGCAAACACAACTGCGCGACGCGCAGCGGCTTTGGATCAAATTCCGCGATGCCGACTGCGCCCTACTCGGCAGCCTCACGGGCGGCAGCATCGACCGCATTAACAGCGCCTCGTGTTTTATGGATATGACCAAGCAACGTGCCGATGGCCTTGAGCGCTTAGTCGAGCCGAGCCTGTGACTCCAGATCGACACTAACAACACATTCACCTTGCTCCTGGAACTGCAATGTCTGTCCCTACCTACGACCAGTTTATTGAGCCGATCCTGCGCTACCTGGCCGCTACGCCCGAAGGCGCGACAGCACGTGACGCCCACGAAGCCGCAGCCGATGCGCTGAACCTGTCGGAGGCTCAGCGCCAAGAGCTTATTGCCAGCGGCCAGGCCACCTACAAAAACCGTGCAGGCTGGGCCCATGACCGCCTCAAACGAGCCGGCCTGTCCAGCAGTGCCAAGCGTGGGTATTGGAAGCTGACCGACGCAGGCATTACCTATGCCGTCCAGCACCCCGCCCCTCTGACTGCGGATAAGGTCGAACAGCTCGCCATCGGCTTTATGGACGTCAAACTCAAAAGTCCGACCGACGCCATCCCCCTCGATGGGCAAGAACAGCCTGCACCGGCACTCAGTTCAGCCACGGTTAGCCCTGACGACCGACTGGAGCAGGCTCTACGTGAACTACGCGAAGCGACTGCAGCCGACCTGCTGGATAACCTTCTGCAAGTCAGCCCCAACCGCTTTGAAGTCATCGTGCTGGATGTGCTGCACAGCCTTGGCTACGGCGCTAGCCGCAACGACCTGCAGCGCGTTGGCGGCAGCGGCGATGGCGGTATCGACGGAGTGATCTCTCTCGACAAGCTCGGCCTAGAAAAGGTTTACGTCCAAGCCAAACGCTGGCAAGGCACGGTTGGTCGGCCAGAGTTGCAGGCCTTCTATGGCGCTCTTGCAGGTCAAAAGGCCAAGCGTGGCGTGTTTATCACCACTTCAGGCTTCACCGCCCAAGCCATCGATTTTACCCGCTCAGTGGAGGGCATGGTGCTGGTTGATGGCAGTCGACTGGTCAACCTGATGATGGATCATGAGGTCGGCGTGACATCACGCCTGCTCAGATTACCGAAGCTAGATAGCGATTACTTCGATGAGGAGTGAACCCAAATCGTCTCCCTATCACTTGCAGCTAGTGATTGATCACTCGGACGGCCATTGCTTAGGGAACGATATGCCAGCAATAGACGGTTAAGGAAAAAAATGGACCTACATACAGTGAAGGCCCGCCTGCAGGCTCATTTAAGTGATGGGCTTGTCACTATTGTGGGGTCAGGACTTTCTTGTGCAGAAGGCCTGCCTGGTATGGGAGAGCTTGCTGATCACCTGCTCGCCATCGTTGGTAATGCATTGACCGGCGCTGACGCTGCTGCGTGGACGGCCGCGGCGCAGCTTATAACTGCCAAAGGCTTGGAAGCAGCGTTATTAGCTGCGCCACCCACACCGCTGCTTGAGGCATCGATATCGACCGAAACGGGCCAACTTATATCAGAGCGGGAACGCACCGTCGTTTCTGAGGTATTTGCAGGGACTCGAGCACTGCGGTTGACACGACTGCTGACCCACTTAATAAAACCAGCAACAGGCATGGTAATCGTAACGACAAATTATGATCGCCTCGTCGAAATAGCTGTAGAGGAGGCGGGTATTGGTGCAGATACAATGTTCGTCGGACGCTTTGCGGGGCAGCTAAACGAACGCGAGAGTCGAATGAGTTTCTGTCGCGAGGCAACGGTAAAGCCCCGGACAAAAACAGTTTCACTGCAGTACCGTTCACGAGCACTAATCTGTAAACCGCATGGAAGTCTTGATTGGTATGTTCGGGCTGGCCGTCCTGTCTTCTATGCTGGTGACCTACCGGGAGCTACTCGACTAATTATTACTCCAGGTCAGAATAAATTTAGAAACGGCTATGAAAGCCCATTCGACCTTCATCGCACACGGGCTAATGATGCAATTGATCGTGCTGGCCGCTACTTGATTCTTGGCTACGGATTCAATGATGACCATCTTGAAACACACCTGACACCTGGCATTAAAAGTGGCAAGCCCACGCTGATGCTCACGCGATCGTTGTCGCACACAGCAAGAAAACTTGCGCTCTCGCACTCCAATGTAATAACACTCGAATACTCAACAGTGGATGGGATCGAAGGTACAGCTGCCATTATTGAAAAAAAGGAGTTCTTCTTTCCGAACACCGGAATGTGGGACGTAGGTTTATTTGTAACGGAGGTTTTAGAACCATGACAGCTACTCCCGCCGCGCTGAAATTTGCTGATGCTGACTTGTTGGGTCGAGTTTCTTCTGTTGATACAAGCCGGGTCGCTATCGATGTTTCGAACGCCACACTGCTAACACGAATTGGCATCGGTAATCTCATCGCTATTAAAGGCAGCACTGAACGTGAATTCCTAATCGCGATTGCCGAGCGCGTTAGACGAACGCTGAGCGATGACCTTCCTGACGAGCTCCCTCCTGAGGGTGAAGAGCTGTCTCTAACGGCCTTACCAACAGACACGGTTCGGGGCGCACTGATTGGAACCTTTCGGACAGTCGACGGGGTCAAGAGCAACACGTTTAAACGAGGAGCTGATAGCTTTCCGCAGATCGATCGAGAGTGCTATGTAATTGAGGGTGCGAACCTTCAACGATTCATGGGCATCCTTGGTGCGGATTACCCTGAAAACGAACGTTTGAAGTTGGGGGTCTTTGTCGCTGACCGCACAGCTGAAGCGATTGTTAGCGGCGACAAATTCTTTCAGCGGCATGCAGCAATTCTGGGTAGTACAGGCTCAGGTAAAAGCTATGCAGTGGCGCTAATTCTGGAGCGCGCAGCTCAACTCAAGTACCCGAATATTATTGTTTTTGATATGCATGGGGAATATGCCCCACTCGCCGATGTACCCAACGACGGCTTCGCGACACGCCTGCGCATCGCCGGGCCTGGTGATTTGGCAACCCCAAGTGACGATGCATTGTTCCTACCTTACTGGTTGCTGAATCGCGACGAGATGTTGTCGATGATTCTCGACCGCAGCGACCAAAACGCACCGAATCAAGCGTCAAGATTCACGTCTCATGTACGTGCATTGAAGCAGAAAACCCTTGAAACTGAGGGTCAGGTCGATGTGGCGAAGACTTTCACCGTAGACTCACCAATACCCTATGCTATCGACGATCTGCTTGCCGTTCTGAACACAGACAACACTACAAAGGGTGTAGGAAAGAACGGTGCACCGATCATAGGAGAGTGGGAAAACAAGCTGACTCGTTTCATATCAAGAATGGAAGCAAAGCTTGATGACCGCCGCTACGGATTCATGTTCACGCCCCCTGCAGTAGCAAATACGTATGGGTGGTTGGCAGCGCAAATCGTCCGACTCCTTGGTGCGGCAGGCGGTCAAGGCATCAAGATCATCGACTTTTCAGAAGTACCTTCTGATGTATTGCCAGTGGTAACTGGGACACTAGCGCGACTGCTGTATGACGTGCAGTTCTGGATGGCCGCAGAGAAGCGCACCCCCGTTACTTTGCTGTGTGACGAAGCTCATCTGTACTTACCCGTTCGCGACGATGCTGATGCAGTTCAACGGCAAGCCCTCGGAGCTTTCGAGAGAATTGCCAAAGAGGGGCGAAAGTATGGTTTTTCACTACTTGTAGTCAGTCAACGCCCCTCAGATGTCAGTCGAACCATTTTGAGTCAGTGCAACAACTTTCTATCGCTTCGGCTCACAAACGATACGGATCAAAGCGTCATCAAACGATTGATGCCTGATTCTCTAGCTGGGTTAACCAGCATTCTTCCCCTACTGGACACAGGCGAGGCGTTGATGCTTGGTGACGCAGTACTTTTACCATCACGCATCAAATTAGATTTACCGACTATCAAGCCAGACAGTGCAACTAGGGACTTCTGGAAAGACTGGGGCTCTCAAGCACCTGATGTAGCAGCGCTAACTAAAGCTGTGGAATCACTGAGAAGCCAAACTAGAAACTCAGGAACTTGACTCCCCAATAAGAACAAGTAATTTATTTACCGCGCAAGGAGAAGAGCATGGGAATACTTGACTTTCGAGAAATCGCCTCACCCAATCGAAATTACACAAAGTCATCAAACAACAAGGTCGGCAAATCAAATTCGGTAGATGACTTTGAACTATTCGCTCAAGAATTTTTCTTGACTGTAAAGAAGATGACTATTTTTAAGTCAGTCTCTAACGGCCCTGACGATGGAATTGACCTTGGTGTTGAAAGTTCCTCAGATGGAACACGATGGCTCGTTAGCTGCAAGCACTATGCTCACTCTGATCAACCAGTTAGCAGGGAAGAGAGCATCATCGAGAGAGTAAGAGATTGGGATTGTGATGGCTTCATTGCCTTCTATACAACGGCCCCAAGTACGACGGTTGACAGCCGTCTATCTGGAGCCGAGAAGCATAAAATAAAAGTAATCCGGTATACGAAAGAAGCGATAGAGCACGAACTACTCAACTCAGCACACGGAACAGCTCTTGCTGCGCGCTATTTCCCAACGTCAATGACAAATCACTACGGGACAATTATAAAGACTATTCAGCACATTACTCCAGAAGACGTATTATTTGAAGGTAACATAGCCAAATATGGCAACCATTCTCTACCATTACAAAACCCATCACAGGCAACAATTCAAGAAGCCAAAGAAAGAATTGCAAACTACGAAAACCTTATAAAGACATCCATCCAGCAAAAACCTTATTTCGATAAAGCCTGCCGTGACGCAGCCGAACTCCATCCAAAATATTTCATAAAAAAAACATTAGGAACAGGAAAAACCACATACACCCCGAAGTGGAATAGTTTAAGGCTGAGCCTTGAGAAACTGTCAACCATATACTTCATAAATGCAGCCTGGTCATTTTGGGATGACAGCAAAGCAAATAAATCTATTGCGGAAGCCCTGGCGCTTCGCAGCACACACTCTCACCCACCACACATAAAGAGCCTGAAAGTTCTAAAGAAAAGTGAACAATTCATAGATGAGCTAAATTCTTACAAATCAAGAAAACTATTAACGCCATACATAATAAGTAAAAAGCTTCCAGAAAATATGCGCGATATAATTGGCAGGCTTTTCCTCTACGGATAAGCCCACATCAAAAACTTCTGTAGAGCTACCCTCTACGCGCCCCCTCATCGCTCTCGCTGAAGGAGCTTTCGAGCCAATCACATGACCGGCACAGGTTCATCGAAAGGTGAATAGCCTGATGGGAAATCAAAACCTGACCGTTTCGCGGTACAAAAAACAGTACACCAGCGGTACAGCGCCCAGCTTCCACCCCCCTCGCCAAATTACGCTCAACCCCAGTAACGACGCTACTTTCAGCTCACTGTACCTGCGTTAAGCTACGCACGATTTCACTGGGCTTGCAGGGTTTCCAGGCAACTCATAATCCTTTGGTCCACGGTTCGAGTCCGTGTGGGCTCACCACTTTTAAAGCCGCGCACTGCGCGGCTTTTTCGTATCAGTCGGCACTCTCTGGAGTCGCCCCAAGCGAGCTAGCCAAACGTCTGCATAAACGGCTCAGCACCCTGCCTAATCGCCGCGACGACATGCGGCGCCTGCTCGGCCAGCTCAGTTGAGCGTGCAAGTACCCGCTCCAATGCTTGCAACTGCTCGCGGATCACTTCATCTGGCCGCGCCACGTCACAGACTTGAGCAAACTCCAGCAGCCCTTGGCGCGACGCAAAGAGAGACTTGTTGCCTACCAGATCCAGCGCCAATACGTCCTCTGGAATATAGGCCGTGGTATTGACGATATCGTAGGCCGGGGCGAGTCGCGCATCGCGCTGGGTCGGGTCGGAATACAGCAGCCCAAAGTTCTTCAGATGGGCGTCGCCGTTTCCGACAATGCAGCTCAGGGCCACGATGGCGAATAGCTGCGCCAGTGAGCCCTGTATCTGCTCGGGCGGGCAGAACAGGCGGATGGCCTTGGCGATGGCCGAATAGCTCTTGCTGTACTTTTGCTCCGCAGCCAGCCCCATCAATGCCGCCATATCCTCGAAACCGATTGGGTTGAGCTGCTTATCCCTGTCGAAGCGGCGCATAACGAACAACTTGGCATTGGCGGAGAGGTAGAACTCCGGCACTGCAATGCCCGCCTCCTTGGCCACGGACATGCAAAGGAACTCGTTGATCGCCAGCCCTGGGAACTCGTCCCGACCGCTCTTGATGATCAGGTCAGAGGTTTTCGAGGTGAAGCGCTGTGGCGCCGAATCCGGATGCTCTGGCACCAGCACCTTTGGCTGCACGCCCGATATGCCGGCACGCAGGATGTAGCGATCCACCAGCCCGGCGAAAATATCTTCTGCACCGTCCCAGGCGAGGATTTCTTCGAGTTTTTCTCCGGGGAACTGCTGCCTGCGCAACAGCGCATCGACCTCAGGCGAGCTGACCGCCACCCGCCCGATAGGCGAACTGCTACCAGACAGCGCCAACAGCAACATCGGGTCGACGTTCACCACCTTGGCCAGGCGGTTGCGTAGCTGCTCCAGGACGTACCCTTCCGGCAGGTTCATCTGGAAAATGGGGTGCAGATCCCGATGGCGGTATTCGTCCAGGCGCACCGGCATTAGCAAGCTGATGGCGGCTTTTGCTTCTGCGTCCTCGCGGTAGCGGAACAGATAGTCTCCGGCGCTGGCAAGAATCTTCCCGCTGTCACCCTCTGGCGTTGCAACCTGCAGCACGGCTGTCATCAGTCGAATACTCCGTGGATTTCATCAAGCGTGGGCATGGCTGCAGGCACTACATTTAGCTCAGCGTCGAGGGCTGCCAGCACTCGCGCATAGGCAATCATCCCCACCGAGAGGTCGCCCTTCTCGATGGCGATAACCTTTTGCCGGGTGATGCCGGCCAGGGAAGCGAGCGCGGCCTGAGTCAGCCCGCGATTGAGACGGCGCTGCCGAAGCTGCTCGCCGAGGCGCAGCGTGATGAGGGAGTAGTCCATGTTCCGTATACGCGACAATTCATATGAAATGTAACGTATACCTGACTAGCTGAGAAATCAAAGATATTTGGCTTGCTCAACTCCAAGAAGCGGCGCTACGACTGCGTTGGCGGTAGGTTTCCAGCACCTGCTGATAGTTCTCTCCGCTCGCGCCAGGTGGTTGAGTCCGTGTGCGCCCACCACCATCAAAGCCGCGCGGTGCGTAGCTTTTCTGTTTTCTTCCCTGGGGCTGTGACGCTACCCAATGAAGCCTCTGTGCCTGCGCCACGAGGCCGCTCACTATTAATAACCAAATCGCATATAAACATCAGGAAAGGTTTCTGGACTCTCTAAGCTGACGTCTCTATCGTGCGCCGCGGGGTCGTTGTTTCGACCTGCCTACTCGCCACCCTTAAGGACGTCCATGCTTCCAGAATCGCTGCCGCTGTTGTTCGTCTGCGCCTTGCTGATCTGGGTGTTGGTGGCGTTCGTAAGGGAGAGCTGGAGCCCGGATATCGTCGTGGCAATTGCTGTGGCGGTGCTTCTGGCGACGCAGCTGCTGACGCCCGGGGAAGTGCTCGGTGTGCTGTCCAACTCGGCGCCGGTCACCATTGCCTGCATGTTCATCATTTCCGCGGCACTGGAACGTACCGGCTGCATCGATGCGCTGGGCAATTGGCTCGGCAACCTGGTGGGCACCAGCCCTACGCGAGTGCTGTTCGGCCTGACGATCACTGCGCTGGTGATCTCTGCCTGCCTCAATAACACGCCGGTAGTGGCTATCCTTACCCCTGTGGCGATTTCGCTGGCCAAGCGCGCCGGCACCACGCCCTCCAAGCTGCTGATTCCCCTGTCGTACGCGACCATTCTCGGTGGCACGCTGACGATGATCGGCACCTCGACCAACATCCTCGTCGATGGGGTGGCGCGCAAGGCGGGGCTGGAGCCGTTCGGCATGTTCGAGATCACCGGGGCGGGCTTGATCATGGCCGCCGCGGGCATGGTCTACCTGCTGACCATCGGCAAGCATCTGCTGCCGGAACGCGACACGCTGTCCAAGCTGCTCGGCCCGCGGCTGGACCGCAACTTCATGACCGAGCTGCGCGTACCACCGAACTCGCCGGTGATCGGCAAGACCATCGCAGAGGCCAACCTCAACGGCGGCAGCGGCCTGCAGGTGCTGCAGGTGAATCGCGACACCCAGCTGTTCAGCCGACCGGAGCATGACTTCACCCTGACCGCAGGCGATCTGCTGATGATCCATGGCCAGGTAAAAGACGTGGTGGAGCTGCGCGAAAGCGGCCATTTGACCTTCAACCGTGGCGATGCCTTCGAAACCATCAGCAGCGAAGACGTGATTCTCGCCGAGGCCATCGTCGGCCGCGGGTCGCGCTACAGCCACCGCCCGATGCGCGATCTCGACCTTTCTGCGCGCTATGGCATCAGCGTGCTGGCGGTACATCGCCAGGACGAGAACATCCAGGGCAACTTCGACGATTTCCAGCTGCAGTTCGGCGATGTGATGCTGGTCGAAGGCACGCCGGCGCAAATCAAGCGTTTCGCCGATAACGGTGAGCTGATCAGCCTGAATGCGGTGCAGGAGCGCGCCTTCCGCCGCGATAAGGCGCCGATCGCGATCATTGCCACCCTGGCGGTCATGGTGCTGGCAGCCTTCGGCGTGATGCCCATCGAGGGCCTGGCGATCATCGGCGCGGCGTCGGTACTGGCGACCCGCTGCCTGGATGTCGAGGATGCCTATAAAGCGGTGGACTGGAAGATCCTCAGCCTGATCTTCGGCATGCTGGCGATCAGCATCGCCATGGACAAGGTGGGCCTGGTGCAGCTGATCGTGCAGAACGTGACCACGCTGACGCCCTGGGCCGGGCCGCTGTTCATGCTTTCCTTTATATACCTGCTGACGTCGTTGCTCACCGAGATGCTGTCGAACAACGCGGTGGCGGTGCTCATCACCCCGATCGCCATCGGCCTGGCTCAGCACATGGGTGTCGATCCGCGGGCGTTCGTGGTCGCGGTGATGTTCGCCGCCAGCGCCAGCTTCGCAACGCCGATCGGCTATCAGACCAACACCTTTGTCTATAACGCCGGCGGCTATCGCTTCACCGACTTTCTCAAGATCGGCATCCCGCTGAACCTGCTGTTGTGGATGGTCGGCACGCTGGTGATCCCGCTGTTCTGGCCGCTTACGCCGCTTTGACGGGAAGGTTTGCCCTGGATCATTGACCGGGTGGGCGTTCAGTTTCATGCTCTGCGGCCTTTGCCCGACCAACAAGAAAAAAGGAGCGCGTCATGAAACTGGAAACCCTCGCCATCCACGCCGGCTACAGTCCTGACCCCACCACCCGAGCGGTGGCGGTGCCGATCTACCAGACCACCTCCTACGCCTTCGACGACACCCAGCATGGTGCGGATCTGTTCGACCTGAAAGTGCCGGGCAATATCTATACGCGCATCATGAACCCCACCACCGACGTGCTCGAGCAACGAGTAGCGGCACTGGAAGGCGGCGTGGCGGCACTGGCCGTTGCCTCGGGGATGGCGGCAATTACTTACGCCATCCAGACCATCGCCGAAGTGGGCGACAACATCGTCTCGGTGGCCAAGCTCTACGGCGGCACCTACAACCTGTTCGCCCACACGCTGCCGCGCCAGGGCATCGAAGTGCGCTTCGCCGCCCACGATGACATCGCCGCACTGGAGGCGCTGATCGATGAGCGCACCAAAGCTGTGTTCTGCGAGTCCATCGGCAACCCGGCGGGTAACATCATCGATCTCGCCGCCCTGGCCGAAGCCGCGCATCGCCACGGCGTGCCGCTGATCGTCGACAACACCGTTGCCACGCCGATGCTCTGCCGGCCGTTCGAGCACGGTGCGGACATCGTCGTGCACTCGCTGACCAAGTACATGGGTGGCCACGGCACCAGCATCGGCGGCATCGTGGTCGATTCCGGCAAGTTTCCCTGGGCACAGCACAAGGAACGCTTCGCGCTGCTGAACACGCCCGACGTCTCCTATCACGGCGTCACCTACACCGAAGCGTTCGGCCCCGCCGCGTTCATCGGTCGCTGCCGCGTGGTGCCGCTGCGCAATATGGGCGCGGCGATTTCGCCGTTCAACTCGTTCCTGATCCTGCAGGGGCTGGAAACCCTGGCGCTGCGCATGGAACGCCATTGCGAGAATGCACTGAAGGTGGCCGAGTACCTGCAGGCGCATCCGCAGGTGGCATGGGTGAAGTACGCCGGGCTGGCGGATCACCCTGAGCATGAGTTGGCGCGCCGCTACATGAACGGCACCCCGGCATCGATCCTCTGCTTCGGCATCGAGGGCGGCATGGAGGCCGGCGCGCGCTTCATCGACGCGCTCAAGCTGGTGGTGCGCCTGGTCAATATCGGCGACGCCAAGTCGTTGGCCTGCCACCCGGCCAGCACCACGCACCGTCAGCTCAATGCCGAGGAACTGGCCAGAGCCGGCGTATCCCAGGACCTGATCCGATTGTCCATCGGCATCGAGCACATCGACGACATCCTCGCCGATCTGGCCCAGGCGCTTAGCGCCTCGAAGGGCTAAGGTCGCAAAGCAGCACACTGCGGCTTGATATCCCACGGCGAGGCTCCACATTATCGGCATACCGCCGTGGAGCTTCGCCATGACCGAATCGCTGATCATCCCCTGCGCGCACTGCGCCAGCCTCAACCGCATTCCCGCCGACCGGCTGCAGGACACGCCGCGCTGCGGTCGTTGCAAGGCCGAGGCTCTGACGAGTGCACCGTTCGACCTGCAACAGAGCCAGTTCGCCAACCAGATCAAGGGCGACCTGCCGCTATTGGTGGATGTCTGGGCCAGCTGGTGCGGCCCCTGCCGCAGCTTCGCACCGACCTTCGCCCAGGCAGCCAGCCAGCTCAAAGGCCGCTGCCGCCTGGCCAAACTCGACAGCGAAGCCAATGCACAGCTGTCGACGCAACTCGGCATCCGCTCCATCCCTAGCCTGATCCTCTTTCGTGAAGGCCGCGAGATCGCTCGGCAGAGCGGCGCAATGCCGTTGCCACAGCTGATGACGTGGCTGGCGCAGCAGGGCGTGCGGTAGCCGTCGCCAGACAACCGAATTGCGACCTAGTTCCACGTCCGGCGCAACCTCCCATCCGGATATGTGTCGCAATGTTTGCCTAGCGTTCCTTGCACTTGGATAATGCCGGCTCTTCTCAAGCGGCACTTCCAATGCAAGCAATACACGGACGTCAGTGCGCAAGTCACGCGGGTTCGCGAGTGGCCGTGCAGGCATGAGCGCAATTCGCTTCGACATCGACCAATGGCAGGCCTGGGCTCCGGGCCTCACCTGCCAGGCCGACTGGTTGCGCTGGGCGCAGTCCGGCGATTGGCAGTACGACCCGGAAGCGCAACCGGACGTGGCCTTTTTGCCAGCGATGCAACGCCGCCGCCTGAGCCGGCTGGCGCGAATGGTATTTGCCGTCGCCACGCCGCTGGCCGAGAAGCAGCCACCAATGCCCCTGGTGTATGCCTCGCGGCATGGCGAAACCACGCGCAACTTCGCCCTGCTCAGCGACCTGGCGCATGAACAGCCGCTTTCGCCGACTCAATTCAGCCTGTCCGTTCACAACGCCATCGTCGGGCTCTGGTCCATCCAGCAAGGCGACTCCAGCGAGATGACCGCGTTGGCAGCCGAGGGCGATGGACTTGAGCACGCCGTGCTCGAAGCCGCCCTGCTGCTCAGCGAAGGTGCTCCGGCCGTGCTGCTGGTGATCGCCGAGGAGTTGCCTCCTGAGGCCTACCGGCCCTGGATCGAAGATGCCAGCGTTCCTTACGCACTGGCATTGCGGCTGACCGCTGGCGACAGCTGGCAACTGCACCTGCAGCCCGCCGATGAAACTGCGCCGCTACAGCCACAACCTCACGCCCTGGAGCTGATCAAGGCACTGCTCACAGACCAGCCCCGATTCACGCATCACTGGAAGACGCGCAAATGGAACTGGCAGCGGAATCGCTGAGGCGCCCAAACATGCCGTGGGCGTGGCGACTGGTCGCCACCGGGCTGTCGTTCGCCCTATTTGGCATCGGCGGCCTCTGCCTGCGCCTGATCATCTTCCCGCTGCTTTCGCTGCTGCCGGGTGATGTCGCCACTCACCGGCGCCGTGCACGGCAGACGGTCAGCTGGCTGTTCTGGATGTTCGTGCAGTTCATGTACCGCAGTGGCGTGCTGACCTACGAGGTCGAAGGCGCCGAGCGACTGGGGCGTCCTGGGCAGTTGATCATCGCCAACCATCCGTCCCTGATCGATGTGGTCGTGCTGATCGCGCTGATTCGTGACGCAAACTGCGTGGTCAAGCAGAGCCTGTGGGACAATCCCTTCACCCGAGGCCCGATCCGCGCGGCGCAGTACATCAGCAATAACGGCAGCGCCGAAATGCTGGACGAAGCAGCCGAAGCACTGCAGCAAGGCCAGACGCTGATCATCTTTCCCGAGGGCACCCGCACCACCCCCGGCCAGCCACCACAGTTCCACCGGGGCGCCGCTGCCATTGCCCTGCGCGGCGCACAGCTGGTGACGCCAGTGGTGATCAGCGTGACGCCTACTACCCTGACTAAAGCCGAGCCCTGGTATCGCATTCCTTCACGGCGATTCCACTTTCATCTGCGCGTGGGTGAAGACATCGACCCACGCGAGTTCGCCGCCCTGGGCGCAGCACCGATCGCCTCGCGACGCCTCAACGACCATCTGCACCGACACTTCATAAAGGAGCTCGCATTCGATGAGCCAACTACAGCTTGAAATCAAGCACCTGATCATCGACGCCCTGGGTCTGGAAGACCTCGGTCCGGACGACATCATTGCCGACCAGCCTTTGTTCGGCGAAGGCCTTGGCCTGGACTCGGTGGATGCCCTGGAGCTGGGCCTGGCAATCCAGAAGCGCTTCGGCATCAAGATCGACGCCGACGCCAAGGACACCCGCAAGCATTTCGCCAATGTCGACAGCCTGGCAGCCTTCGTCAGCGCCAATCGCGCCACCGCCTGAGGAGCATCTCCCGTGAATAGCCGTAACGAGATTTTCCAGACCCTGCGTGATGCTCTGGTCGAACTGTTCGAGCTCGAGCCCGAGCGCATCACCCTCGAAGCCAATCTTTACCAGGACCTGGAAATCGACAGCATCGACGCTGTCGACCTGATCGACCATATCAAGCGCCAGACCGGCAAGAAGATCGCCGCCGAAGAATTCAAGACTGTGCGCACCGTCGGCGATGTGGTCGAGGCGGTTTACCGTCTGACCAACACGGAGACGGCCTGACAAGCGCCTCGGCGTCACCAACTGGGTGACGTACAGCGCACCCCACGGCATTTTCCGGATTTTCTGATGCTTACACGCTCTTCCAGCATCCCGGCCGGTATGGCCCGGATGGCAGGCTTCGCGCTGCTCCTTGCCGGGTTGGCGTATCCCTTTGCCGTCTATTTCGGCATCGAGCACCTCTCACCGCGCGTTTTCGCTGCGCTGCTCGGGGCGCTCTGGTGCGCGCGTTTACTGAGCAGCGGACGCTCTGCAAGCCGCTGGACTGCCGGCGTCGCACTGCTGTTCTGCCTGGTGCTGGCGCTGCTCGACAACGCCATCCTGCTGCGCTGGTATCCGGTGCTGATCAATGCCGCCATGCTCGTGCTGTTCGCCACCAGCCTGTTCAGCGGCATGCCGGTTATCGAGCGCCTGGCGCGGTTGCAGGAGCCGGATCTGCCGCCCTCAGGTGTGCGCTATACGCGGCAGGTGACCAGGGTCTGGGTAGGCTTCTTCATTTTCAACGGCTCGATTGCTACAGCGCTGACGCTTTGGGCGCCGCTGGCCTGGTGGACGCTGTACAACGGCCTGATCGCCTACGGCCTGATGGGCCTGCTGTTCGCTGGTGAATGGCTGATACGTCAGCGTGTCAGGAGTCGCCCGTGAACTGGATTGCAATGTGCAAACTCCTGGTGCGTAGCGAATCGCGCCCAGTAACCACGCATCCGGAGCTGTCCTTCGGCGAACTGCAGCAGCAGGCGCTGCAACTGGCCGGCGGCCTGCAACAGCGCGGCGTGCGAACGCTCGCCCTGCATCTGGAAGATGCCGTGCAGTTGGCCGTCGCCCTGCTCGGCGCCTGGCGTGCTGGTATACGCGTGCTGCTGCCTGCAGACCTGCAGCCGGCGAGCCGCGCGCGACTGAGCGCTCATGCAGAGCTCTGGCTGACCGATCAGGCGGGCGACCTGCACCTGACGGATCTGCTGGCTACCCCGCTTGCTGCTGCCGAGCTCGATCCCGACCTGCTCGGCCTTACGCTCTGCACCTCCGGCTCCAGTGGCGAGCCCAAGCTGATCGACAAACGCCTGCACCAGCTCGCCAGCGAAGTCCAGGCACTGGAAGCGCTGTGGGGCGCAGACCTTGGCGATGCAACTGTGATCGGCAGCGTCGCCACGCAGCACATCTACGGATTGCTGTTTCGGGTGCTCTGGCCGCTGTGCGCCGGCCGCCCGATGCTGCGCCGGGCTTTGCCCTTCGCCGAGGACATGCAACTGGCCAGTCGCGCCCAGCCAGCGTTCTGCTGGGTCGCGAGCCCGGCGCTGCTCAAGCGCATGGGTGACAACCTCGACTGGCCGGCATTGCGCCAGGTGCGCCGGGTTTTCTCCTCGGGCGGCCCATTGCCAACCGAAGCCGCGGAGCTTCTGCAACAGCGCCTTGGCCAGTGGCCTACCGAGATCTACGGCAGTTCGGAAACCGGTGGCATCGCCTGGCGCCAGGGCGGTCAACTGTGGCAGCCGCTGCCGGGCGTCAATCTGGCTCAGGACGTTCAGGGCGCACTGCAGGTGGCTTCGCCATGGCTGCCACGCGGCCATGTGGAGCAGACCGCCGATGCCGTGCAAATCGAACCGGACGGCCGTTTCGCGCTGCGCGGGCGGCTGGATCGCATCGTCAAGCTGGAGGAAAAGCGTATCTCGCTGCCGATGCTCGAAAGCGCGCTTGCCGAGCATCCCTGGGTCGGCGAGGCGCGCCTCGGCGTCATTCAGGACAACCGGGCGTACCTCGGCGCGCTTGTGGCACTGAGCGATGCCGGGCTTTTCGCGCTGCGCAATCAGGGGCGACGTGCCGTTACTCAGGCACTGCGCAAGCACCTGATCGCCCACTGCGAGGCGCTGGCCCTACCACGGCGCTGGCGGCTGGTGCGGGAACTGCCGAGCAATGCTCAGGGCAAGCTGTCTCAGGCCGAACTGGACACGCTGCTGCAGGCACCGCGCCCCCGGCAACCAGAACGTCTGCAACTGCAATGGCAGGATGATCACTGGCACATCGAACTGGCAGTGCCATTGGATCTGGCCCACTTCAGCGGCCATTTTCCGCGCACACCGGTGCTGCCCGGCGTCGTCCAGATCGAGTGGGCAATGAGCCTGGCACGCGAACTGATCGGCGACTTGCCGCCACGTTTCGGCGGCATGGAAGTGTTGAAATTCCAACAGCTCGCCCGCCCCGGCGACCGACTGCAGTTGAGTCTGCGATTCGACCATGAGCGCGGCAAGCTGTACTTCACCTACCACAACGACGGCAAACCCTGCTCGTCCGGACGCATCCTGCTGGGAGCACAGCCATGACCACCCTGAACGAGCTGCCACCCGTGGCCGTTGCGGCGACTGCAACCGCGATGGCAGCCCCTCCCACGCAGCCGGAGGACGACTGGTTCAAGCCCTGCGCGGTGATCCCGGTGTACAACCACGAGCGTAGCCTGCCCGCCGTAGTCGCCGCGCTACGCGCCGCGGATTTGCCCTGCGTGCTGGTGGACGACGGTTCCTGCCCTGCCGCTGCGGCGGTCATCGACGAGCTGGCCGAGCAAGCCGAGGTCTTCCTGCTCCGTCATCCACACAACCAGGGCAAGGGCGGCGCGGTAATCAGTGGGCTGCACGAGGCGCAGCGGCTGGGTTTCAGCCATGCGCTGCAGGTCGACGCCGACGGCCAGCACGATCTCTCCGGCGTCGAGCTGTTTCTCGATCGCGCCAGCCAGGCACCGGATGCACTGATCTGTGGCTATCCGCACTATGACGCCAGCGTCCCCAAGGGCCGCCTGTACGCTCGCTACCTGACCCATGTCTGGGTGTGGATCAACACGCTGTCGCTGTCGATCCGCGATTCGATGTGCGGCTTTCGTGTCTATCCGCTGGCGCCGACATTGGCGCTGATCGACAGCGTGCGCCTGGGTCGGCGCATGGACTTCGACACCGAGATTCTGGTGCGCCTGCACTGGCAGCAGCAGCCGATGGTCTGGCTACCGACGCGGGTGCATTACCCGCAGGACGGCATCTCGCACTTCCGCCTGTGGCTGGACAACGCACTGATTTCCGCCATGCATGCGCGGCTGTTCTTCGGCATGTTGCTGCGTGCGCCAAAGTTGCTTGCCCAGCGACTGCAGCGATGAGCGAGGCACCGATGCCCTCGCATTGGGCCGCACAACGCGAGCGCGGAAGCTTTGCGCTGATGCGCCTGACCGCCTGGGCGGTGCGCGTGCTCGGCCGGCGAGCCATGGCACCGCTGTTGTATCTCATCGTGCTGTATTTCTACCTGTTTGGTCGCAGCGCCCGTGACAGCGCACGCCAATACCAGGGCAACCTCACGCGCTGGAGCGGCCGCACTGAACTGCAGCCAAGCACCCGTTCGGTCTATCGCCAGTTCATGAGTTTCGCCGAAGCGCTGCTGGACAAGCTGGATGTCTGGAGCGGGCGCGTTGGCCGGGAGCGCCTGGTGATCCACGACCCGGCAAATCTGCACGCCAGCTTCGCCGGTACACGTGGCCAGCTGCTGGTCGGCTCGCACCTGGGCAACCTTGAGATCTGCCGGGCGCTGGCGGAGATGGGCGGCGAAGTGCAGATGAACGTACTGGTGCATACCCGCCATGCCGAACAGTTCAACCGGCTGCTCGACCAATCCGGCGCCGATAACCTGCGCCTGATCCAGGTCAGCGAGCTGAACCCGGCGACCATGTTGCAACTTTCCCAGCGCCTGGAGCGCGGCGAGTGGCTGGCCATCGCTGGCGATCGGGTGCCGCTGCATGGCGGGCGCATCGCTGAGGTCGACTTTCTCGGGCAGCCCGCAGCGTTTCCCCAGGGCCCCTGGCTGCTTGCCGGCCTGCTCGAATGCCCGGTTAACCTACTGTTCTGCCTCAAACATGAAGGCCGCTTCCATGTGCATCTGGAGCCCTTCGCCGAACGCATCCACTGGCGCCGCGCCGAGCGCGACGCGGTGATCAAGCAGGCAGTGCAGCGCTACGCCGATCGCCTCGCAGCGCGCTGCCTGGAGGCACCGCTACAGTGGTTCAACTTCTACCCCTTCTGGAACACACAGGACCGACGTCGTGACTGAGCCCGTGATCTTTGGCGAAAATCATCTGCGCATCGAAGATGTGCTGGCCGTGGCACAGCGCCGTGCGCCGGTCGGGTTGCAAGCAGACGAAGCGTTCCGCAGCCGCATCGCCCGCGGTGCACAGTTCCTCGACACGCTGCTGGATCGCGAAGGCGTGATCTATGGCGTCACCACCGGTTATGGTGACTCCTGCGTGGTGGCGGTGCCGCTGCATCAGGTCGAAGCGCTGCCGCAGCACCTTTTCACCTTTCATGGCTGCGGCCTTGGCAAGCTGCTGGATGCCGAAGCCACCCGCGCCGTACTCGCCGCGCGTCTGCGTTCGCTGACCCACGGCATGTCCGGGGTGCGCATCGAGTTGCTCGATCGCATGCAGGCGTTTCTCGAGCACGACGTGCTGCCGCTGATTCCGGAGGAAGGCTCGGTTGGCGCCAGCGGCGACCTGACCCCCCTGTCTTACGTGGCTGCGGCCCTGGCGGGCGAGCGGGAGGTGCTGTTTGGCGGCGAACGCCGTAGCTCTGCCGACGTGCACCGCCAACTCGGCTGGACGCCACTGACGCTGCGACCCAAGGAAGCCCTTGCGTTGATGAACGGAACCGCGGTGATGACCGGTCTCGCCTGCCTGGCCTATGCCCGCGCCGATTACCTGCTGCAGCTGGCGACCCGTATCACCGCGCTCAATGTCGTGGCACTGCAAGGCAACCCGGAGCATTTCGACGAGCGTCTGTTCGCCGCCAAACCCCATCCGGGGCAGAGCCAGGTCGCCGCCTGGATTCGCCAGGACCTGGCCATCGACGCACCAGCGGCGCCCCTGCACCGCCTGCAGGATCGCTACTCGATTCGCTGCGCGCCGCATGTGCTCGGCGTGCTGGCCGACAGCCTGGGCCTCCTGCGCCAGTTCATCGAAACCGAGCTCAACAGTGCCAACGACAACCCGATCATCGATGCCGACAACGAGCGCGTACTGCACGGCGGCCATTTCTACGGTGGGCATATAGCCTTCGCCATGGACAGTCTGAAGAACCTGGTAGCCAATGTCGCCGACCTGCTCGACCGCCAACTCGCCCTGCTGGTCGATAGCCGCTACAACCATGGCCTGCCGAGCAACCTTTCCGGTGCGCCGGCCGCCACCGCGATGATTAACCACGGCTTCAAGGCGGTGCAGATCGGCACCAGCGCCTGGACCGCCGAAGCGCTGAAGAACAGCATGCCGGCGAGCGTGTTTTCACGTTCTACCGAGTGCCACAACCAGGACAAGGTGAGCATGGGTACCATCGCCGCCCGCGATGCCCTGCGCAGCCTGGAGCTGAGCGAGCAGGTCGCCGCGGCCACGCTGCTCGCCGCCCAGCAGGGCGTTTGGCTGCGCCAGCGTCAGAGCGATGCCCATGAGCTTCCCGCGCCGCTGGCAGCCATGCACGCCACGCTGGCCGAGGATTTCCCACCATTGATCGAAGACCGCGCACTGGAAGGCGAACTGCGCCTGTGTATCGCGCAGATTCGCAACCGGCATTGGAGCCTTTATGCGTAAGGAGGGTGTACTGCAGGCCGAGGTCGAGATCCTCGTGCCATTCTTCGATGTCGACTCCATGGATGTGGTCTGGCACGGCCACTACGTCAAATACTTCGAAGTCGCCCGCTGCGCGCTGCTCGAACGCATAGGCCACAACTACCAGCAGATGCGCGAAGCCGGCTATGCCTGGCCGATCATCGACGTGCAGCTGCGCTACATGCGCGGCGCCCGTTTCAACCAGCGCATCATCGTGCGTGCCGACTTGCTGGAGTGGGAAAACCGCCTGAAGATCAACTACCTGATCCGCGATGCCGAAACCGGCGAACGCATGACCCGCGGCAGCACGGTGCAGGTAGCCGTGGAGATGGCAAGCCGCGAGATGCTCCTGGCCTCGCCGCGGATCTTCGTCGACGCGGTTGAACGGGCGCTGGCATGAGACCGATCGCCATAGTGCTGAAGAAACTGCTGACCGCCGCCAGCCTGCTGCTGATCAGCGCAACGGCACCGGCACAGGCGTTCGACCTGCAACAGCTTGCCCAGCAGCTGAGCCAGCCTGCCGTGGTGCGTGGCGACTTCATTCAGGAAAAGCACCTTCGCGCGCTGCCGCAACCGCTGACCAGCCAGGGCCATTTCGTCCTCGCCCGCAACCGCGGCCTGCTCTGGCTGTTGCAGCAGCCGATCCGCCAGGACTACCGCATCACCGTGAAAGGTATCGCGCGGCGCAACGAACACGGTTGGCTGGCGATCGACCCGAAGGGCAGTTCGGCGCGGCAGAACCAGCTGTTCCTCGCCGTACTGAGCGGCGATACGCTGGCCCTGCAGCGCGACTTCGAGCTTACTCTCAGCGGCGAGCCGAGCGCCTGGCGCCTGCTGCTAGTCCCGCGTGGCGCGCTGCTAAAGCAGGTTTTCGAGGCCATCGAGATCGAGGGCGGCGGCACCGTTGCACAGGTCGAGTTGCGCGAAGCTCAAGGCGACCGCACCGTGCTGCGCCTGCTCGACAGCCAGATCGACGACCACCTCAACACCCGCGAGCAGCGCGATCTTGCCAACTGATCAGCTGCCCTCCTCGCGCTGGCCGGCGATTCTCTTCGCTCTCGCGCTGATCGGCCTGCTGGCACTGAGCGCCTGGCAATGGCGCAACGGCCCGCCACTGAGCGCCAATCTGCTGCAACTGCTGCCCAGCGGCAGCCATGACACCCTTGAGCAACTGGCGGCCGAACGCATGCAGGAGCCGCTCAACCGCGACCTGATGCTGCTGGTCCGGCATGCCGACGAACAGCAGGCACGACGCCTGGCCGAGACCGCCGCCACCGATTTGCTGGAAAGCGGCTTGTTCGAGCAGGTTCGCAGCAGCCTGAAAAGTGATATTCCTGCGGTAAATCGACAGCTGCAGCAGCACTCACTGGCGTTGCTCGCCAGCGCGGATCGCGAGCAGCTGATCAAGCACCCCGAGCAGTACATCCTGCAACGCGTCGAGCGGCTCTACGACCCATTTGCCGCAAGTCCGCTGGCGGTGGAACAGGATTGGCTCGGCATTGCCGGCCTGGCGCTGCAGCGCTTGCCGCAGGCGGGCAACGTGCGGGCAGACACGGACGGCGGCCTGGTTGCCGAGTATGCCGGCCAGCGCTGGGCCGTGGTTCACGCACGCACCCACGGCAACGCCTTCGACGAACAATTGCCGCAGCAGGTGGCGGCGCTCGTCGCAGCGGTGCGTGGCAAAGTCGAATCCGGCGCGGGCGAAATGCTCGCGGCCGGCGGTCTGCTGCATGCTGCCCACGGCCAGCAGCAGGCACGCCAGGAAGCCAGCCTGATCGGCAGCCTTTCGCTGGGCGCCACTTTGCTGCTGTTGCTCTGGCTGTTTCGCACCCCGCGCATTCTGCTGGCGGCACTGCCGGTGGCCGTCGGCGCGTTGGCCGGTGCAGCGGCGTGCGTGGCGCTGTTCGGACAGATGCATGTGCTGACACTGGTACTCGGCGCCAGCCTGATCGGCGTCAGCCTGGACTTCCCGCTGCACTACCTTTCCAAGAGCTGGACGTTGCAACCCTGGCATGGCCGGCGTGCGTTGCGGCTGATCCTTCCGGGGCTGGCCTTGGCTCTCGCGACCAACCTGATCGGCTACCTCGCCCTGGCCTTCACCCCGTTTCCGGCGCTAACCCAGGTAGCGGTGTTCTCCGCTGCCGGATTGCTCGGTGCCTTTCTTTGCACCACCTGCCTGTTGCCCGTTTTTTTCAATGGCCGCCTGACACCCTGGCCACAGCCTCTCGGCTGGGCGCGGCACTGGCTGCAGCTGCGCCAGGCGTTGTTGGCGCGCATCACTACGCCCTGGCTGCTCGCCGGGCTCGGCCTGTTCTGCGTCGGCGGCGTGCTGCAGCTGTCGTTCAAGGACGATCTGCGCCAATGGGTGAGCAACGCGCCGGAGCTACAACGGCAAGCCGAACGCATCGGTTCGATTACCGGATTTCAGCCCACCAGCCAGTACTTCCTCGTTCGTGCCACGGATGCCGACCAGCTGCTCCAGCGCCAGGCCGAGCTGAGCCGAGAGCTCGACACCCTGCAAAGCGAGCAACGGTTAGGCGGCCATCTCGCGCTGAGCCAGCTGGTCGCGCCGACATCCGAACAAACGCGCCTGCGTGCGGCCTTGCCGCAATTGCTCACCGCGAGCCAGCCACTTGAAGCGCTGGGCGTTGCGCCCGAACAGCTGCTGATGGAGATCGAGCGCCTGCGGGCACAGCCGCCGGTGACTATCGAGGCGGCGCTTGCCGGGCCATTGGGTGAAGCTTGGCGGGCGCTTTGGCTTGGCCAGTCGGGTGATGGCGTAGCCGGGCTGATCAGCCTGCAAGGCCTGCGCGACAGCGCACCACTGGTGGCAATCGCCGAGGCTGTTCCAGGTACGACACTGATCGATCGGCCAGCGCAGCTCAATCAGCTGTTTGCCGAAACCAAGCTGCAGGCGGCCGAGCTGAAGGTAATTGCCAGCCTGCTGATCTTCGCCCTGCTTTGCATGCCCTTCGGCGCTGGTGGTGCCTTGCGCTGCATCGCGGTGCCGTTGCTAGCCGCACTGGCCAGCCTGGCCAGTTTGGGCTGGCTCGGTCAGCCGCTGACCCTGTTCGGACTTTTTGGCCTGCTGCTGGTCACCGCGATCGGCGTCGACTACGCAATCCTGATGCGCGAGCGGGTTGGCGGTGCGGCGGTCAGTCTGGTCGGCACGCTGCTGGCGGCGACCACCACCTGGCTGTCGTTCGGTCTGCTGGCTATTTCCAGCACACCGGCGGTGAGTAATTTCGGCCTCACGGTCAGCCTCGGGCTGGCGTTCAGTTTTTTCCTGGCCCCCTGGGCCACCATCGAGCAAGACCCACCACCACATGCAGGGAGCCCCCATGGCGCCGCTTGAGTTGCAACACCGTGAAGTCGTGATCATCGGCGCCGGGCCGTCCGGCGCCATCGCCGGCGCGCTGCTCAAGCGCAAGGGCCATGACGTATTGATCGTCGAGCGGCAACGCTTTCCCCGCTTCTCCATCGGCGAGAGCCTGCTTTCGCATTGCCTGGATTTCATCGAGGAAGCCGGGATGCTCGAAGCGGTGCGTGCCGCGGGCTTCCAGACCAAGCACGGCGCAGCCTTTGGCTGGGGCGAGCGCTATACCGAGTTCGACTTCCGCGACAAATTCACCGAAGGCCACGGCAGCACTTATCAGGTCCAGCGCGCCGACTTCGACAAGCTATTGGCTGACCAGGCCGAACTGCAGGGTGTGGAGATCCGCTACGAGGAAGAAGTCACTGCTGCCGACTTCAGCGGCGATCGGCCCTGGCTGCAAGTCCGCCGCGCCGACGGCAGTGAGTATCGCGTCGAAGCCGCCTTCGTGCTCGATGCCAGTGGCTACGGCCGGGTACTGCCACAGTTGCTGGATCTGGAGGCGCCCTCCGGCTTTCCGGTACGCCGGGCGATCTTCACCCATATCGAGGACCGCATCGACGATCCGCGCTTCGACCGCGAGAAGATCCTTATCACCACCCATCCCGAGCTGCGCGACGTCTGGTACTGGACCATCCCGTTCAGCAACGGCCGCTGTTCGCTGGGCGTGGTCGCCAGCGCCGAGCGCTATGAGGGCCGCCCGGTGAATCTGGACGCCTGCCTGCGCGAGTTCGTTCAGGAAGCGCCAAACCTTAAGCGCATCCTCAAGAATGCCGAATGGGACACGCCGGCACGCCTGATCGGCGGCTACTCGGCCAACGTCAAAAGCCTGCACGGCCCTGGGTTCGCACTGCTCGGCAACGCCGCGGAGTTTCTCGACCCGGTGTTCTCCTCCGGTGTGACCATCGCCATGCGCTCGGCGCACATGGCCGCAGCCGTGCTGCACCGCCAGTTGCGCGGAGAAACGGTGGACTGGGAAACCGAGTTCGCCGTGCCCCTCAAGCGCGGCGTCGACACCTTCCGGACCTATGTGGAGGGTTGGTACGATTGCAGCTTCCAGGACGTGATCTACTACGAACACGCCCAGCCGGAAATCCGCCGGATGATCAGCTCGATCCTCGCCGGCTATGCCTGGGACCAAAAGAACCCCTATGTCGCCGAACCCAAACGCCGTCTGCGCGTACTGGCCGAACTCTGCGCGGCTGATGCATGAGTCGACGGGCATGAAGCGACTGCTGGTCTGGCTGGCCGTCGTGCTGCTCGCCGGCTGTGCGGCGCGCGCACCGCTGCCGACACAAACGCCCGCGCTGGATGTGCCGCTGCAACTGCACGTCCTACGGCACGGCAGCGAGCCGGCGGACTGGCTGCTGGTGATTCAGCGTGAAGGGCCGGCCCTGCGCTGGTCACTGCTCGATCCGCTGGGCATTCCGCTGGCGCGGCAACAGTTGCGCGACGGGCACTGGCACGCCGATGGGCTGCAGCGTCCGAACCCCGAGGCACGCGAGCTGTTCGCGGCCCTGCTCTTCGCCCTGACCGAAACCCGCCAACTGCCTGCGCTGTATGACGGACAAGGCTGGCGCAGCAACGCGAGCGAACGCCAGCTACGTCAAGGCGATACGCTGCGCTGGCAGGTACGCTATCAAGCACCGCTGATCTTCGAACTCGACGTGGCGCCGGGCCTGACCTATGGTGTCGCCCCCCTGCCCGCTGCCACCGGAAGCCGCGATCGATGACCGCCTACCTCAACGCCCTCGGCGTGATCTGCGCCCTGGGCAGCGGCAAGGCCGAGGTAGCCACGCACCTGTTCGCCGGCGATACCTCGGGCATGCGGCCCTATCCGCAGCCGGTCGTTGGCCGACAGTTGCCGGTGGGGGCCGTCCGCTCAGCGCTGCCAAGCTTGCCCAACGATGACCCGCGCCACGCCACACGAAATAACCAGCTGTTGCTGGCCGCAGCGTTGGAGATCGAAACGGCCATCCGCCAGGCGATCAGCCGTTACGGCCACAGCCGCGTCGGCGTGGTCCTGGGCACCAGCACAACCGGCATCCAGGAGGCTTCGCGGGGAATCGCCGGGCTGTTGCGCGACGGCGAATTTCCAGCAGGCTACCACTACGCACATCAGGAACTGGCGGCACCGGCGAGCTTCCTCGGCGAATGGCTGCAACTGGCCGGCCCCTGCTATTCAATCTCCACGGCCTGCACCTCCAGCGCCCGTGCGCTGCTCAGCGCCAAGCGCCTGCTCGATGCCGGCCTGTGCGATGCGGTGCTGTGTGGTGGCGTCGACAGCCTGAGCGATCTCACGCTGCAAGGCTTCAGCTCGCTGGAAGCCACCAGCGAGACGCTGTGCAATCCGTTCTCGCGCAACCGTAACGGCATCAACATCGGTGAGGCGGCAGCGCTGTTTCTTATGACCGGCGAAGCCAGCCTCGGGAACGCAATTGCCTTGCTCGGCGGCGGCGCCAGTTCCGATGCACACCACATCTCAGCGCCCGACCCAGGCGGCCTCGGCGCATTGAGCGCCATGCGACAGGCACTGGCCAACGCCGACTGCACAGCTGAACAGATCGACTATCTGAATCTGCACGGCACCGCCACGACCCACAACGACGCCATGGAAAGCATCGCCGTCGCCGCGCTGTTCCCCCATGGCGTAGCCTGCTCCTCGAGCAAGCCGCTGACCGGGCACACGCTCGGCGCGGCAGGCGCGTTGGAGGCAGCGTTCTGCTGGTTGTCGCTGTCGCAGTTCAACACCAAACGGCAGCTGCCGCCGCATCGCTGGGATGGCGAGCCCGACCCGGCGTTACCAACGCTGCAGCTGGTAATGCCGGGTACACCGATGAACACCGTGGCCCCGCAACGAATGATGAGCAATTCCTTCGCCTTCGGCGGCAACAACATCAGCCTGATTCTGGGAGACGCACCATGATCGACTGGCCTATCGCCGAGCTGCTGCCCCATGCCGGCGACATGATCCTGCTCGACGGCGTCGAGCGTTTCGATGACGACAGCGTGGAAACCCTGCTGCTGGTACGTGCCGACGGACTGCTCAGCGCCGCCGACGGCAACCTGCCGGCCTGGGCCGGCGTGGAGATCATGGCGCAGAGCGTCGCAGCCTTCGCCGGTTGCCATGCGCGCCAGGCCGGCCAACCGGTGGAGCTGGGTTTCCTGCTGGGCACTCGCAACTATCAATGCAATGTCGAATTCTTTCCGGCCGGTGCGCAACTACGCGTCCGTGCCACTCGTTCGCTGCAGGACGACAACGGCATGGGTGTATTCGAATGCCATCTCGACGGGCCCGGCATCCACGCCGAGGCGCGTCTGAACGTGTTCCGCCCGCCCGAAGTAGCGAGCTACCTACAAGAGTCTGCCCCATGAGTGAAACCGTCCTCGTCACCGGCTCCAGTCGCGGCATAGGTCGCGCCATCGCACTGCGCCTGGCCCAGGCCGGCTACGACATCGTGCTGCACTGCCGTTCGCGCCGCGACCAAGCCGAGGCGGTCCAGGCCGAGATTCAGGCTATGGGCCGCGCCGCACGCATTCTGCAATTCGATATCGCCGATCGCGCCGCCTGCCGGCGTGAGCTGGAGGCCGATGTCGAAGTCCACGGCGCCTACTACGGCGTGGTCTGCAATGCAGGTCTGACCCGTGACGGCGCCTTCCCGGCGCTGACCGACGATGACTGGGACCAGGTGCTGCGCACCAACCTGGACGGTTTCTACAACGTGCTGCAGCCCTTGACCATGCCGATGATCCGCCGGCGCCAACCGGGACGCATCGTCTGCATCACCTCGGTCTCCGGTCTGATCGGCAATCGTGGCCAGGTCAACTACAGTGCATCCAAAGCGGGCGTCATGGGTGCGGCCAAGGCTCTCGCGGTTGAACTGGGCAAGCGCAGGATCACCGTCAATTGCGTCGCGCCTGGTCTTATCGACACCGAGATGCTCGATGCAGAGCTACCCATCGAAGAGATGCTGAAGATGATTCCGGCACAGCGCATGGGCACCCCGGAAGAGGTAGCCGGTGCGGTGAATTTCCTGATGTCCGCCGAGGCGGCGTACATCACTCGGCAGGTCATCGCCGTCAACGGAGGGCTGTGCTGATGAATGGCAGACGCGTGGTCGTTACCGGCATGGCCGGTATCACGTCCCTGGGCAGCGACTGGGCGAGCATCGAAGCCAATTTCAGCGCCAACCGCAGCGGCATCCGCCGTATGCATGAGTGGGACCGTTTCACCGAGCTGAACACCCGCCTGGCCGGTCCCGTGGATGACTTCGTCGTGCCGGCGCACTGGACTCGCAAACAACTGCGCAGCATGGGGCGCGTGTCACGGCTGTCTGTGCTGGCTGCGGAACGGGCACTGGCAGACGCCGGTTTACTGGACGACCCGTCGATCCGCGATGGTCGCATGGGCGTCGCTTGCGGCTCCTCCACCGGCAGCACCGAAGAAATCAAGGCGTTCGGCAATATGCTGCTGAACTCGGTGGCCGATGGGCTCAATGCCAACTCCTATATCCGCATGATGCCGCACACCACTGCGGCCAACATCAGCATCTTCTTCGGCCTTACCGGCCGGGTAATCCCCACGTCCAGCGCCTGTACCAGTGGCAGCCAGGGCATCGGCTATGCCTACGAGGCGATCAAGTTCGGACGCTTGCCGCTGATGCTCGCCGGCGGGGCCGAGGAGCTGTGCGCTACCGAGGCAATGGTTTTCGATGCGCTCTACGCCACCAGCCTCAAGAACGACGCACCGCATACCTCACCACGTCCCTATGACAGCGACCGGGACGGCCTGGTGATCGGCGAAGGCGCCGGCATGCTGGTGCTCGAGGAGCTGGAGCATGCCCTGGCGCGTGGGGCGAAGATTCATGCCGAGCTGGTCGGCTTCGGCAGCAATGCAGACGGCCAGCACGCTACCAAGCCCGAACAGGTGACCATGCGCCGGGCCATGGAGCTGGCCTTGGAAGATGCAGGGCTCGCACCGACTGCCATCGGCTACGTCAATGGCCACGGCACGGCCACGGAACAGGGCGACATCGCTGAAACCCATGCCACCCAGGCGCTGTTTGGCAGCAGCATGCCGATCAGCTCGCAAAAGTCGTTCCTCGGCCACACGCTGGGAGCGTGCGGTGCGCTGGAGTCCTGGTTCAGCATCGAAATGCTCAACCGCGACCGCTACATCCACACGCTGAATCTGGACACCATCGATCCGCGCTGTGGCGAGCTCGACTACCTGCAAGGTTCGGCGCGCGCCATGCAACACGAGTACGTGATGAACAACAATTTCGCCTTTGGCGGGATCAATACTTCGCTGATCTTTCGCCGCTGGGCCTGAGGGCTTTCCCCAACAACAACGCTAGGAAAAAACAGATGAAGACAACCGCATGGATCGGCGCTGCATTGGCGCTTCTGGCAGTACCTGGTATCAGCCAAGCCCGCGATACCACTCACTACCTGCCATTCGACGCTGTCGTGGCTGAGGCGACCCAGGCAGGACGCCTGGACGGCAGCGTGAAGTTCTACCTGGCAGGAAAGACGCCAGCCAGCGCCAAGGTCCTACGCAACGGTGTCACCACCAGCAAGAAGACCAACGCCTTCAACAAGACCGACGAGGGTGCCTGCAGCTGGGCACTGCAATCGGCGCTGATCGCAATGCAGCAGACTGCCAAGGCCGCTGGCGCCAATGCTGTGGTGAACATCGCCAGCAACTACAAGCACGTCGAGTACAAGGACAGCCAGAAGTACGAATGCCATGCCGGCGCCATCATGGCCGGTGTCGCGCTCAAGGGCGACTTGGCCAACGTCAAGTAGGCCTCGCGGCCGGTCGGCGTAACGCCCAGGACACCGACCGTCCGTCTGCCCTCGCAGCGCGTGCGCTGGAACGATTGGCGAGGCCGTCGAGTCCACTGAATATCAGTGACCACTCGACCGGAGCCCCTCATGTTTGGCAAGTCCTCGCATACTTTCGAAATCAACTACATCTGCCAGAACGACCCCCGCGCTGTCACTTACGACGCCGATGGCGACAGCCTGTCCCAAGGCGAAGCCGCGCGCTATCTCATCCAGCTGCACAACGGCGACGCCGAGAACAGCCTGGTAATGCCAAAGGCCGATGCCGACGAAGCCCAACTGCTGGAGCAAGCCGAAGTCATGGGCATCACCGATATTCGCGTGACCCGTGTCCACAAGCAGGAGAAGGGTGAAACGCCCGCCCATCACAAGCAGCCCTGAACCATCGTTACGGTTGCAGCGCTAACGCTGACTCAATGCTTCACGCGTGACCAGATCCATGAACGCTTGCGCCAGGGGTGACTGCTCCTGGCGGCGCTTGACCAGCCAAACGGCCGTGGTGGCGTCCTTGTCCGACAACGTGCGGAACCTCACCCCGTCGATGCGGATACGGCGAAAGGATGCCGGCAGCACCGAAACGCCCAGCCCTGCAGCAACCAGCCCAATGATGGTCAGCGCCTCGTTTGCCTCCTGCGCAATCCGCGGACTGAACCCGGCCTGCCGTGCCAGGTTGAGCAGCTGGTCGTAGAGCCCGGTACCGTAACTGCGGGGAAAGAACACGAAAGGTTCCTCGGCCAGTTCCGCCAGCGCCAGGCCTTCCTCCCCCGCCTCGGCAAGCGGATGCCCGGCATGCATCAACGCCACCAGCGGCTCGCTGAACAGTTCCACCGTCTGCAGCCCAGGCGGCAAGGCGAAGGGACGAATCATTCCGACCTGCAGTGTTTCATCCTGCACGGCGTCGATCACCTGCTTGCTGGTCATTTCCTGCAGCGCGAGGTGCACGGCCGGAAACGCCTGACGGAACGCCAGGATCGCTCGGGGCAAAATCGAGGTGAACGGCGCCGACGAGGTGAAGCCGACCTGAAGCTCGCCGATCTCGCCCTGCTCGGCGCGCCGCACCACATCGATGGACTTGTCCACCTGGGCCAGCGTGCGTCGCGTTTCGTCGAGAAACAGCCGCCCCGCATCGGTCAGCGACACCCGTCGATTGGAGCGATCAAACAAGCGCACCCCCAACTCCTGCTCCAGCGCCTGGATCTGCTGGCTCAACGGTGGTTGCGAGATGCGCAGCAACTCGGCAGCGCGACCGAAGTGCAGCTCTTCGGCCACGGCGACGAAATAGCGTAGATGACGCAGCTCCACGAGCCCTCCGAACGATTCGTAAAACATATCAATAGGGTCGAATAATATATTGGATAGCTCAAATAAAGCTCCCTATCATTCCCCTCATAAACCCAATCAAATGCGCCCTCGCCCGCTTTTCAATCGATGAATGCAGGCGTTACGGAGCGACGTTTGGTCGGAAAAATGTATTCCCTAGAGGCCATGATCTTGAACAGCACGCAGTGCGCCGCAGGCGCGCCGGCAGATACGAAAGACAGTCCCGCGCCACTCCTCTACACCGAAAAAGGCACTCCGCGCTTTACACGTACGGCGCTGGCATTGTTCGCCGCAGGCTTCGCCACTTTCGCCTTGCTTTACTGCGTACAGCCGATGATGCCCATGCTGTCGCACGCCTTTGGCATAAATGCGGCAGAAAGCAGCCTGATCCTTTCGCTTTCGACCATCACCCTGGCGGTCGGCCTACTGATAACCGGGCCGATTTCCGACGCCATAGGCCGCAAACCGGTAATGGTCGCATCCTTGCTGGCTGCAGCTCTGTTCACCCTGGGCAGCGCGCTGGCGCCCAGCTGGCATGGCGTGCTGTTGATGCGCGCGCTTGTCGGCCTGGCGCTGAGCGGGCTGGCGGCTGTTGCGATGACCTACCTCAGCGAGGAAATACACCCGCAACATCTCGGCTTGGCGATGGGGCTTTACATCGGCGGTAACGCAATTGGTGGCATGAGCGGGCGCCTGCTGAGCGGCGTTTTGGTCGACTACGTTTCCTGGCACAGCGTACTCGGGGTGATGGGCGGCCTGGCGCTGCTGGCCGCGCTGTTGCTCTGGCGATTCCTGCCTGATTCACGGCATTTCAACCCACGCCCGCTGCGCCCTCGAGGACTGGTGCAGGGCTATGGCATGCATTTTCGTGATGCCGGCCTGCCCTGGCTGTTCCTGCAGGGATTTCTCCTCATGGGCAGTTTCGTCACCCTCTACAACTACATCGGCTATCGCCTCATCGCCTCGCCCTTTCAGCTGAGTCAGACCATGGTCGGACTGCTGGCGGTGGTGTATCTGTCAGGCATCTACAGTTCGGCGCAGGTCGGTGCGCTGGCCGATCGATTCGGTCGCCGTCGGGTGTTCTGGGTGGTGATTTCGCTGATGCTCGCCGGGGTCGGCCTGACCCTGTTCGACCAGCTGCCTATGGTGCTGCTGGGCATGCTGCTGTTCACCTTCGGCTTCTTCGGCGCACACTCGGTCGCCAGCAGCTGGATCGGACGCCGCGCCAGGCAGGCTCGCGGCCAGGCCTCGTCGCTGTATCTGTTCAGCTATTACCTGGGTTCCAGCATCGCCGGGACACTGGGCGGTGTCTTCTGGCATGCCGCCGGCTGGGATGGAGTCGGATTGTTCATCGCATCGCTATTGCTGATATCGCTGGCCGTGGCCCTGCACCTTGCGCGCCTGCCAGCCTTGCCCGAGCCACAGACCGCACATTGACCCCAAAAAGCACAACGCCCCGCAAAGCGGGGCGCTGGTTATAACTACGTACCGCGAATCAGCCGTGATACTGCGCCGACAGTTCGTGCACCGACTCGATGAAGGCGCCGGCGTGGGCCGGGTCGACTTCTGGTGTGATGCCATGGCCCAGGTTGAATACGTGGCCGTCGCCATGACCAAAACTGGCAAGAATGCGCGCAACCTCGGCGCGGATGGCATCGGGCTTGGCATAAAGCACGCTCGGGTCCATGTTGCCCTGCAGGGCAACCTTGTCGCCAACGCGACGACGCGCCTCGCCGATGTCGCAGGTCCAATCCAGACCAAGTGCTTCGACGCCCACCTCGGCCATCGACTCCAGCCAGAGACCGCCGCCCTTGGTGAACATGATGACCGGCACACGACGGCCGTCATGTTCGCGAATCAAGCCATCGACAATCTTGCGCATGTAGGCCAGGGAGAACTCCTGATACGCCGCCGCCGACAGGCTGCCGCCCCAGGAATCGAAGATCTGCACGGCCTGGGCGCCAGCGAGGATCTGGCCGTTGAGGTAGCTTGTGACCGACTGCGCCAGCTTGTCCAGCAGCGCGTGCATCGCCTGCGGGTTCTCGTAGAGCATCGCCTTGGACTTGCGGAAGTCTTTCGACGAGCCGCCCTCGACCATATAGGTGGCCAGCGTCCAGGGACTGCCGGAAAAACCGATCAGCGGCACGCGCCCATTGAGTTCGCGGCGGATAGTGCGCACCGCATCCATCACATACCCCAAGTCTTTCTCTGGGTCGGGGATCGGTAGCGCCTCGATGTCCGCAATGGTGCTCACTACTTTCTTGAAGCGCGGCCCCTCACCGGTCTCAAAATACAGACCCAGGCCCATGGCGTCCGGCACGGTGAGGATGTCGGAGAACAGGATCGCAGCATCCAGCGGATAACGCTCCAGTGGCTGCAAGGTCACCTCGCAGGCGAGCTCGGGATTCATGCACAGACTCATGAAGTCACCGGCCTTGGCGCGGCTGGCCCGGTACTCGGGCAGATAGCGGCCGGCTTGGCGCATCATCCACACCGGGGTGACATCGACAGGCTGCTTGAGCAGGGCACGAAGGAAGCGGTCGTTCTTCAAGGCGGTCATGGCAGGATTCCAGCGTAAAAGTGCCGTGCATTGTCGCAAAGCGGAAAAAAAAAGGCACGGCGAGCGCCGTGCCATTTAGCGATGGGCTTGATTCAAATCAGGCTACTTTCGGCCGCGCGACGGCGCCCGGCAACTCAGATCAGACGCCCAGGTAATCCATGATGCCCTCGGCAGCCTGACGGCCTTCGAAGATCGCCGTCACCACTAGATCGGACCCGCGGACCATGTCGCCGCCGGCGAAGATCTTCGGGTTGCTGGTCTGGTGCTTGAACTGGCCAACCTCCGGCGCCACCACACGGCCCTGGTTGTCGATCTGGATGCTCTGGGCTTCGAACCACGGCGCAGGGCTCGGCCGGAAACCGAAGGCGATGACCACGGCATCAGCCGGCAATACCTGCTCGGAGCCGGGGATCGGCTCGGGGCTGCGGCGACCGCGGGCGTCCGGCGCGCCGAGACGGGTCTCCACCACCTTGACGCCCTCGACCTTGCCTTCACCGACGATGGCGATGGGCTGACGGTTGAAGAGGAACTTCACGCCCTCCTCCTTGGCGTTCTTCACTTCGCGGCGTGAACCCGGCATGTTCGCCGCGTCACGACGGTAGGCGCAGGTCACGCTCTTGGCGCCCTGACGAATGGAAGTGCGGTTGCAGTCCATCGCGGTATCGCCGCCGCCAAGTACCACGACCTTCTTGCCCTTCATGTCGATAAAGTCTTCAGCGGACTTCTCGAAGCCGAGGTTGCGGTTGACGTTGGCGATGAGGAAATCCAGCGCGTCGTACACGCCCGGCAGATCCTCACCGGGGAAGCCGCCCTTCATGTAGGTATATGTGCCCATGCCCATGAACACGGCATCGTATTCGGCCAGCAGCTGGTCGATGGTGATGTCCTTGCCCACCTCGGTGTTCAGACGGAACTCGATGCCCATGCCACCGAAGATTTCGCGACGGCGGCTGAGTACGGTCTTTTCCAGCTTGAATTCGGGGATACCAAAGGTCAGCAGGCCGCCGATCTCGGGGTTCTTGTCGAACACCACCGGGGTCACGCCGTTGCGCACGAGGATATCGGCACAACCCAGGCCCGCAGGGCCGGCACCGATGATCGCGACCTTCTTGCCGGTCGGCTTGACCTTGGACATATCCGGGCGCCAACCCATGGCGAAAGCGGTATCGGCGATGTACTTCTCCACCGACCCGATGGTCACCGCGCCAAAACCATCGTTCAGGGTGCAGGCACCTTCGCAAAGACGATCCTGCGGACAGACGCGGCCGCAGACTTCCGGCAGCGTGTTGGTCTGATGCGCCAGCTCAGCGGCGGCGAGGATGTTGCCCTCGGAAACCAGCTTGAGCCAGTTGGGGATGTAGTTGTGAACCGGGCATTTCCACTCGCAGTACGGGTTGCCGCAACCCAGGCAGCGGTGGGCCTGCTCGCAAGCTTGCTGCGGCTTGAAGGGTTCGTAGATCTCGACGAATTCCTTCTTGCGCTGGCGCAACAGCTTCTTCTTCGGATCCTTGCGCCCGACCTCGATGAACTGGAAGTCGTTATTCAGACGTTCAGTCATTTCAAAACCTCTCAACAGCAGCCGTAGGCAATACATACGGCAGCAAGACAATCAGGGTAAGCAGCGGCCCCTGCCGTGGCTGGGACCGCTGCCTGAAGCAGCTTATTGTTATTGCGGGTTGGCCCGGGTACTCGACAGCAGCGAGGCCAGGTTGGCCGCCTTGGGCTTGACCAGCCAGAAACGACGCAGGTAATCGTCGAGATTATCCAGCAGTTCAGCCCCCCACTCACTCGCGGTTTCAGCAACGTATTCACGCAGGACGCCTTGCAGATGGCTGCGATAGGCTTCCATTGCCTCGCCGGTGATGCGCTGCAGGTTGACCAGCTCATTGTTCACACGGTCGATGAAGCTGTTATCCATGTCCAGCACATAGGCGAAACCACCGGTCATGCCCGATCCGAAGTTGTGCCCGGTCTTGCCGAGAACGCAAACGAAGCCACCAGTCATGTACTCGCAGCAATGGTCGCCAGTGCCCTCGACCACCGCATGGGCGCCGGAGTTACGTACCGCGAAACGCTCGCCTGCAGTACCAGCAGCAAACAGCTTGCCGCCAGTGGCGCCGTACAGACAGGTGTTACCGATGATTGCCGAGTCTTGCGAGCGGTACGCAGCACCCTGTGGCGGCGTAACGACAAGCTTGCCACCTGTCATGCCCTTGCCGACGTAATCGTTAGCGTCGCCTTCCAAATACAGGTTGAGGCCGCCGGCGTTCCAGACACCGAAGCTCTGGCCAGCAGTACCCTTGAAGCGGAAGGTGATCGGCGCACCGGCCATACCCTGGTTGCCATGCTGGCGAGCGATCTCGCCGGACACACGGGCACCGATGGAACGGTCACAGTTACAGATTTCCAGCTCGAACTCGCCGCCGCTCTTGGTATCGATGGCACCTTTGGCCAGCTTGACCATCTCTTCGGCCAGCAGCCCCTGATCGAACGGCGGGTTCTTTTCAACTTGGCAGAACTGCGGCTTGTCGGCCGGGATGTTGCTGCCACCAAGCAGCGGCGAAAGGTCCAGATTGTTTTGCTTGGCCGTTTCGCCTGGCAGCAATTCGAGCAGATCGGTACGGCCGATCAGTTCTTCCAGGCTGCGTACGCCCAGCTTAGCCAGCCACTCGCGGGTTTCTTCGGCGACGAACTGGAAGAAGTTGACCACCATGTCGACGGTGCCGATGAAGTGATCCTTGCGCAGCTGCTCATTTTGAGTGGCGACGCCAGTGGCGCAGTTGTTCAGATGGCAAATACGCAGGTACTTGCAACCCAGCGCGATCATCGGCGCGGTACCGAAGCCGAAGCTCTCGGCGCCTAGGATTGCGGCCTTGATGACGTCCAGACCGGTTTTCAGACCGCCATCGGTCTGCACCCTGACCTTGCCACGCAAATCGTTGCCGCGCAGCGTCTGGTGGGTTTCGGCCAGACCGAGCTCCCAAGGCGAGCCGGCGTAACGGATCGAGGTCAGTGGCGAGGCACCGGTACCGCCGTCGTAACCCGAGATGGTGATCAGATCGGCATAGGCCTTGGCCACACCAGCTGCAATGGTGCCGACGCCAGGCTCGGCTACCAGCTTGACCGAAACCAGCGCCTGCGGGTTGACCTGCTTGAGGTCGAAGATCAGCTGTGCCAGATCCTCGATGGAGTAGATGTCGTGGTGCGGTGGCGGAGAAATCAGCGTCACGCCCGGTACTGCGTAACGCAGCCGCGCGATCAGACCGTTCACCTTGCCGCCGGGCAGCTGACCGCCCTCGCCGGGTTTGGCACCCTGGGCGACCTTGATCTGCAGCACTTCGGCATTGACCAGGTATTCCGGAGTGACACCGAAGCGGCCAGTCGCGACCTGCTTGATCTTCGAGCTGCGCTCGGTGCCATAGCGGGCTGGGTCTTCACCGCCCTCACCGGAGTTCGAACGGGCACCGATGCGATTCATCGCCGCGGCGATGGCTTCGTGAGCTTCCGGGGACAGGGCGCCCAACGAGATACCAGCGGAGTCGAAGCGCTTGAGGATCGCATCCAGCGGCTCGACCTCTTCCAGGGCCAGCGGTTGCTCAGCCACCTTGACCTTGAGCAGGTCGCGCAGCATCGCCACCGGGCGCTGATCGACCAACGCGGTGTACTCCTTGAAGCGGCTGTAGTCGCCGCTCTGCACGGCTATCTGCAACGCGCTGACCACGTCCGGGTTGTAGGCGTGGTATTCACCACCGTAGACGAACTTCAGCAGACCGCCCTGCTGGATCGGCTTGCGGCTGCTCCAGGCTTCGGCAGCGAGCGCTTTCTGTTCGGCCTCCAGATCCTCGAAGCGAGCGCCCTTGATACGGCTGGCAACGCCACGGAAGCTTAGCTCGACGATTTCATCGGACAGGCCCACAGCTTCGAAAAGTTGTGCGCCGCGGTAGGAGGCGATAGTCGAGATGCCCATCTTGGAGATGATCTTCATCAACCCCTTGGAGATGCCCTTGCGATAGTGCTTGAACACCTCGTACAGGTCGCCTAGCACTTCTCCGGTGCGGATCAGATCGCCCAGCACCTCGAAAGCAAGGAACGGGTAGACCGCAGTCGCGCCGAAGCCGATCAGCACCGCGAAGTGATGCGGGTCACGCGCAGTAGCGGTCTCCACCAGGATGTTGCAGCTGCAGCGCAGGCCGGTCTCGAGCAGACGGTGGTGAACGGCGCCCACGGCCAAGGAGGCATGCACCGGCAGCTTGCCTGGGGCGATATGGCGGTCACTGAGGACCAGCAGCACTTTTCCACCACGTACGGCTTCCTCGGCCTGGTCGGCGATGTTGCGAATCGCCGACTCGAGGCCAATGGTTTCGTCGTAGTTCAGGTCAATGACCAGACGCTCGAAACCCGGACGCTCCAGATTCATGATCGTGCGCCACTTCGCTGGCGAGATCACAGGCGTGGTCAGAATCGCGCGGTTGGCGTGCTCCGCGGTTTCTTCAAAGACATTGCGCTCGGCACCCAGACAGGTTTCCAGCGACATGACGATGGCTTCGCGTAGCGGATCGATCGGCGGGTTGGTCACCTGCGCGAACTGCTGACGGAAATAATCGTAGGGCGAGCGAACGCGGCGCGACAGTACAGCCATGGGCGTGTCGTCGCCCATCGAGCCGACTGCTTCCTGGCCCTGCTCGGCCAGCGGGCGCAGCACCTGGTCACGCTCCTCGAAAGTGACCTGGTACATTTTCATGTACTGCTTGAGCTGGTCGGCATCGTAGAAGGCCGAACCGTGATCGTTGTCGTCCAACGTCGACTGGATACGCAGCGCATTCTGGCGCAGCCACTTCTTGTAGGGCTGCTGGGCCTTCAGATGGTTGTCGATGTCATCGGTGTGCAGCACCTTGCCAGTGTGCGTGTCGACGGCAAGGATCTGCCCTGGGCCCACACGGCCCTTGGCCAGGACATCCTCGGGCTTGTAATCCCATACGCCGACTTCGGAAGCGAGCGTGATGTAACCATTCTTGGTGGTCACCCAACGGGCAGGACGCAGGCCGTTGCGGTCTAGCAGGCAGACAGCGTGGCGACCATCGGTCAACACCACGCCAGCCGGGCCATCCCAGGGCTCCATATGCATGGAGTTGAATTCGTAGAACGCCCGCAGATCGGGGTCCATGGTTTCAACGTTCTGCCAAGCCGGCGGAATGATCATGCGCAGCCCGCGGAACAGATCCATTCCGCCGGTGACCAAGAGCTCAAGCATGTTGTCCATGCTGGAGGAGTCCGAGCCGGTGCGGTTGATCAGCGGCGACAGGCTTTCAAGGTCAGGCAGCAGCTCGTTGGCGAATTTCAGGCGGCGCGCCTGCGCCCAGTTGCGGTTGCCGGTGATGGTGTTGATCTCACCGTTGTGCGCGAGAAAACGGAACGGCTGGGCCAGACGCCATTGCGGCATGGTGTTGGTGGAGAAACGCTGGTGGAACACGCAGATTGCGGTCGCAAGACGCTCATCACCCAGGTCGGGATAGAACTGCGCCAGATCGGCGGGCATCATCAGGCCCTTATAGATGATGTCCTTGTCGGAGAGGCTGCAGACGTAGAAGGCGCTGTCGTCAGCAAGCGCAACCTCGGCACGGCGGCGTGCGAAGAACAGCTTGATGCCGAACTCGCGGTCGTCCATCCCGTCACCGGAGACGAACACTTGCTCGATTCGCGGCAAGCGTTCCAAGGCCAGTTGACCCAACACGCTGGTATCGACCGGAACTTCGCGCCAGCCGACCAGAGTCAGACCTTGCGAGACGATTTCTTCGCTCAGACGAGCGCGGGCGTGATCCGCCTTGCTGGTATCCGGATCGAGAAAAATCATGCCGACGGCGTACTGCGCCGGCAGCTCAGCGTTGAAATGCTCCAGCGCCTTGGCCCGCAGGAAGCCATCGGGCTTCTGCATCAGCAGACCGCAGCCGTCACCCGTTTTACCATCGGCGTTGATGCCGCCACGGTGAGTCATGCAGGTCAGGGACTGAATGGCAGTCTTTAGCAGGTGATGGCTAGCTTCGCCCTGCATGTGGGCAATCAGACCGAAGCCGCAGTTATCCTTGAACTCTTCAGGACGAAAAAGACCTGCTCTCATAGGCACTCCACCAGCTAAATTCGTTGTAAATCAACCCCTTATTGACGGGAACAGGATCACCCCGTCATTCACGTGGGCAAAAGGGGGAGCAGTTTACAAAGCCAGCTAGAGCGACACAATTTATTTTTGCAAGCCCCAAAAAGGTGCGTAACGCACTTTTTTAGGGCATTTTTTAACGAGACTGCGTCATTTCCTGTTGCACACTGGAAAAACTCCGCACCCAAGGCTTACCAGCCTGCAGCGAAGCGGGCAGAGATTTGACAGCGGCTACCGCAGCGGCGCGATTGGCAAAATTGCCGTACGTGACGACGTAGAGCGGCTTGCCCTCATGCACCTTTGCGAAATAGCGATAGCTACCGCCATGCTGCTGAACTACTGCCTGAGCGTTCTTCTCGACACGTGTACCTAAAATCTGAATCAGGTAATTGCCTGCTGGCTGGCTGGCATACCACGCGCTATTGCCTGAAGTCGAAGGCACCGCAGTAGTTGCCGGCGCCGGATCAGCGACATTCGGTCGCACTGCGGGCGGCGCAGGTTTCGGAGCGGGAGCAGGTGTAGTCACAACCGGCGGCGTCGCCGGCGCTCGTTCAGGAATCTGCGCGGGAGGTGCAGGTGCAGGTGCAGGTGCAGGTGCAGGTGCAGGTACTGTAGGCGCATTATCTTCGGAGCGCATCGCATCGCCCTCATCCTCGCCACCTGCTGCAGCAGCCAGCGGCTCGCGGATCACCGGCTGTGCGTCGCGACCAAGGGGAAGAGATGAGGAACGCCCCTCAGCATCGAACTGGATGGCGGTCTGCTGATCCTGATCGACCTCGCCGTCTGCCGACGAGCTTTCAAGTGGCAGACGGGTCACTTCAGCGGTGCTGGAGCGTTCAGGATCACCGCTACGAAGAAAGAGAATCGCGATCGCGATAACCGCGAGCACGCCCAATGCAGCCAGCAGATGTTTCTTTGGCAGAGCAATTCCAATGGCTTTTGCGCGGCCGCGACTGTTTTGCATAGCGGACAGCAGCTCATCCCGAGCAACAGCATTAATCGCACCTGGCCATCCACCCGATTGCTCATGGATATGTGCGATCTGCTCATCACTCAAACATTCAATGCCAGCGCCGGCACCCTCTAGGCGCTGCGCCAGGTACTCACGGGTTTCGTCCTCTTCATAGGGTTGTAGCGCGATAGCGTGATAGCGCTCCTCCCCCTCGCTCAAGGCTTCGATTCGAGCAGCCAGGGCTGGCTCACCGAACAGGAAGACATGAGGGCGAGCTTCTGGGGTGCCCGCCGCGAGGCGTAACAAGGTTTCTACCGCAGCGCCGGTGAGTTGCTCGGCGTCATCGACCAGCAGGTAGACCTCCTGGCCGGTCAGCGCCAGCTGGATGACCTGCCCCATTACGCCTTCGAAGTCAGCGCCAGGACTGTTCAGCGCCTGAGCGATCTGAGCGAGCAATGCGCTGGCATCGGTAGTCGCGTGCGGCGTAATCACCACACTCTGAACCGACTGCTTGTTGCTGCTGGCCACCAGCGCCTGACGAAGTAAGGTTTTGCCGCTGCCTTCCGGCCCGGTCACCAACAGCAGCAACTGGCTATAGCGAGCCAGATGATGCAGCTGTCCGAGCACTGGCTTGCGCTGCGCGGGAAAGAACTTGAAGCCCGGAACGCGAGCGGCGAAAGGATCATGGCTGAAGCCATAGTGGTTCAAAAACGCGTCGTCCGCAGACAAACTGGTCATGGAAATTTTCTTAAGCTCCCAGATGTTCCGTCATTGCGCCGTAATTGGCGCTCAAGGTTGTTTCGAGCACGTCTCGAGGAAAGTCTCCGGTCACAACCGCCTCGCCTATCTGCCGTAGCAGCACCAAGCGTAGCCGGCCGTCCAGAACTTTCTTATCGACGGCCATGTGCTCGAGAAAGTCGTGCGGCTGCATTTCCTCAGGCGGCACGACGGGAAGTGCCGCCCGCCGCAATAATCTAATAGCCCGGTCACGCTCCGTCCGTTTGATCCAACCCAGCTGACAAGACATCTCCAGCGCCATCACGGTTCCAGCAGCCACTGCCTCACCATGCAGCCAAACGCCATAGCCCATATGGGTCTCAATCGCGTGGCCGAATGTGTGACCCAGGTTGAGAATCGCGCGCACGCCAGACTCGCGCTCATCGGCATTCACAACTTTGGCTTTCGCGGCACAGGAACGATTGATCGCCTCGGTCAGCGCAGCCGAATCGAGCGCCCGGAGACGGTCGATGTTCGCCTCGAGCCAGCCAAGAAATGGCTCATCGCAGATAAGCCCGTACTTGATTACCTCGGCCAGGCCTGCGGACAACTCACGAGGCGGCAAAGTCTTCAGCGTAGTGGTATCGATAACGACCGCACGAGGCTGATAGAACGCGCCAATCATGTTCTTGCCTAACGGATGATTGATGCCCGTCTTGCCACCAACCGAGGAGTCCACCTGCGACAGCAGCGTAGTGGGCACCTGGATGAAGTCGACCCCACGCTGATAGCTGGCAGCGGCATAGCCGGCCATATCGCCGATAACGCCGCCGCCGAGCGCGATAATAGTCGTGTGGCGATCATGGCGAGCGCCGAGCAAGGCGTCGAAAATGAGTTGGAGAGTCTGCCAGTTCTTGAATCCTTCACCGTCGGGCAGGATCACCGGCGTGACGGTGTAATCGGAAAGGGTCTGCATCAGACGATCGAGGTAGAGCGGTGCAACCGTGTCATTGGTGACAATGGCTACTTGCCGCCCACGGATCTTGTCACTAAAAAGCTCGGCGCAATCAATCGACCGCTCGCCGATATGGATGGGATAACTACGCTCACCGAGATCGACCTGAAGAATCTGCATGGGGCCCCCGATAACAAAGGGGCCTAGGATAGCGCAGATTCATCCCGGCTTTCACGGGGCGGTAATGATGCGAGCCGATCGAGAATTTCCATCACCACCAGCCGTGGGGGACGCTCGTCGGTTTCGATAATGATGTCCGCTATCGAGCGGTACAGGGGATCGCGAATCGCCATAAGACCGGCCAGCACGCTACGAGGATCATTTGCCTGCAACAGCGGCCTATTTCTGTCCCGAGAGGTGCGTTCAAGCTGCTGATCGACCGATGTACAAAGATAGACAACACGCCCTCCGGAGCGAAGCGCCTCACGATTATCATCGCGCAACACCGCACCTCCGCCGGTTGCTAGCACTACACCCTCAAGCTGACAAAGATCCGCGATCACAGCGCGCTCCCGCTCGCGAAAGCCTGCCTCACCCTCCACATCGAAAATCAAAGGGATACTTGCCCCGGTCCGCTGCTCAATCTCCTTATCGGAGTCTCTGAACGGCAGACGGAGCTCTTTGGCAAGCAAACGCCCGATGGTGCTTTTTCCAGCTCCCATCGGGCCTACGAGGATGGTGTTGTTCAACGAATCAGCGACTCACGGCGACTGCCTGGTGATTAAGAATTTTTGGGGTCAAAAATATCAGGAGCTCAGACTTCGAGTCCGCCACGACATCCCGACGGAACATGCGTCCAAGATAAGGCAGATCACCGAGGAAAGGAACTTTATCGACCGAGCGACTTTGTGTGTTGGAGAAGACACCACCAATCACAACCGTCTCACCATCATTAACGAGGATCTTTGCATTGACCTCGTTTTTCCGAATCGTCGGAGTTCCATTCACGTCATTTGCGAAATCCGGCTCATCCTTGGTGACCTTCACCTCCATGATGATGCGATTATCGGGAGTGATTTGTGGCGTTACCTCAAGGGAGAGCGCCGCTTCAACGAAGGTTGTCGAAGTGGCACCACTGGAGCTTGCCTCTTGATAGGGAATTTCCGAGCCTTTCAGAATCTTCGCCGTTTCCTTGTCGGCCGTCATGACTTTCGGCTGGGAGACCACTTCGCCATTGCCGGACTTCTCCATTGCGGAGAGCTCGAGATCGAGAATCAGGTTGTCAGTGATGTAACCGATGCCTATGCCAGCAGTACGATTCGTCACGCCCATATCGACGAATGGGAAATTACCATTGCTTTCACTACCGCTTTTTCCTCCCTCGTCTCCGAAGTCGTCACTGCCATACACAGCCCCTCGCCCGTTTGCGAAAAGCTGAGTTCCACCCCAACGCACACCCAGCGCCTTGTCGTAATCGACGTTTGCCTCGACGATGCGAGCCTCAATCATGACCTGCCGCACCGGAATATCCAACTGAGCAACAATACGTCGCAGCTCGTCCAAGCGCTCTTGAGTCTGGTACGCGATGATGTTGTTGGTCCGATCATCGACCGCCATTGAGCCGCGTTCGTCTGTCTGCCCTTGAGTATTGGTAACCGACTGGAATAGCCGAGCAATATCAGCCGCTTTGGCGTAATTGACCTGCACGACTTCGCGGCGCAGCGGAGCAAGCTCAGCTATCTGGCGCTGGGATTCCAATTCCTGGCGCTCACGAGCCGCAATCTCTTCCGCGGGAGCAACCAGCAATACGTTGCCCACCTGGCGCTTGTCCAAGCCTTTGGTCTTGAGCACCAGATCCAGAGCCTGATCCCATGGCACGTTCTGCAGACGCAGGGTTATATTGCCGCTGACTGTGTCACTTGCCACTAGGTTCAGATCAGTGAAGTCGGCGATCAGCTGTAGCACCGAACGTACGTCGATGTCCTGAAAGTTCAGCGACAGCTTCTCGCCGGAGTAGGCGAACCGCTCAGTCTTACGCTTCTCGGCTTCATCTTCAGTAAGAGGCTTGACGCTGATGGTCAGCTTGTTGTCAGTCTGATAGGCCAGGTAGTCATACCGACCGGTCGGCTCGATGGCGATGCTTACGCCGCCTGCCTGGGCGGAAGAATCCACAAATCTTACAGGCGTAGCAAAATCCTGCACGTCCAATCGAACGCGCAGCGATTCGGGCAACTGGGTTTTATCGAACAGAACGCGAATCTTGCCGCCTTGCTCCTCGATAGTCGAACTTATGGAGGAATCGGAAAGAGTAATCACAACGTTTCCAGCGCCATCTTCGCCACGACGAAAATCGATATTATCGATCGCCTTACCAACTGCCGCCGCCTTTACAGGTGCGGGCGCAGCAATGGGTGCGACTGGTGCCGTAGAGACAGCGGCAGGCTTGTTAGCGCCCCCATTTTCACCGAGGACCACAAAGAGGTTATTGCCATCCACTCGAGTAGAGTACGGCACAAGAGACGTCAGATTGACGATAAGACGAGTACGACCCTGGGCTTCCACGACCGTCACACTCCGGGCGTTACCCACCCCCAGCTCACGATTCTTTGTGCCCAAATTGTTGGAGACGCCGGGCAGATCAAGAGCAATGCGCGCCGGCTGGTCCAGCGTATAACCACGCGGCGACGCTACAGGCTCATCGAATGCCAACTTGAGCTCGACGCGATCACCGGGAAGAGCCGCCACATCAAGCGCGTTTAGCTTGGCCGCCAACAGAGCTGGCGATATAAACGCCGCCAGCAGGGAAACGCCCAAGCGTGAAAGGATACTGTTCATAAATTGCTTCCGTTGTGCAGACCGGTAAAGGTTTTCCATGCTTTTGCCCCGCGCTAGGTGCGCTCTTTCAAGGTCAGACTGCGCGGGCGCTCAAGCCACCCACCCTCTCCATCAGGAACGATCTCCAACACATCTACACCCGCATCGCTTATCTCGACGATGCGACCGTGGTTGCGGCCCAGATAGTCACCGATCTTGACTCGATGAACCCCATCGCCCCCCATGATCAAAGCGTACCGACCGCCACCGTTGGTCAGTGTGCCAACCATGGTGAAATTCTCGATGTTGAACCCTTCAAGGAACTGCTTGACCCGAGCCTCGTCAGGCTGAACGTCCTTGTTGCCTTTCTGCCGCTGTGCCAGATCAAGCTTCACCGGCGGCTGAAACGGATGGCGCAAAGCGGCCGCGCTGTAGGTAAATGCCTCATAAGGTATGAACGCCGGCAGCGGCTCAATCGTCCCCTTTGGCTTAGCCCTTACATCATCCAAATACCGCTGCAGATCGCTGAAGTCCGAGTTGCCACCGCAACCGGTTAGCACCGCCAGGCTCAATCCCAGCGCAGTGAGTCGCCCCCTCCTCATTTCTGCAGCCCCTTGTCGTTGTAGCGATAAGTCTTGGCGACAATACTCATCCGTAATTTTGATGTCGCTTGATTCTTATCGGGCTTTATATCGAAATCATGCAAAGTCACGATACGTGGAAGGCTCGAAACGCCGCTTACAAAGGTCGCGAGATCGTGATATCCACCAACAACCTTTATATTGATCGGCAGCTCGATATAGAACTGCTGAGCCACCTCAGGCTGCAACTTGATCTCTTCAAACTCCAAGCCGCTACCCAAACCTGTGCGTGTTATATCCTCTAGAAGCCCAGGCACCTCGGTATCACTTGGCAATTGCCGCAACAAAGCGCCGAATGATGTTTCCATTTCAGCCATTTGCTCTTTATAGGCTTCGAGATTCGCAGCCTGAAATGCCTTGGTCGAGAACTGCTGTTTTAGCGTCACTTCCTGCGCACGCTGCTGTTCCAACTGCAGCTGCAAATCCTGTAAATGAAAGTAATAACCAAGCCCGAGCACCACTGAGAGCAGAAGCACGCCGGTTATAAACTTGACCGGCGCCGGCCAAGACCCCAGGTTATTCAGATCCAGTTCGGCAAAATCAACTTTACGCAGACTTTCTAGCGACTCGCCCAGACTCATGGCTTCACTCCTTCCGTAGAGACCGCTGGCTGGGTCTGCTGCACTGTCAGCTGGAACACGTTCTCCTGATCAACAGCACCGGCAGTTACCGCCTTAACCTCGTTCAGATTGGGAGATTCGAGCCACTCCGATCCATCGAGGTTACGCATGAGATTGGAAACCCGATTATTCGACTCGGCAGCCCCCACGATTGCGATATTCTTCCCGGTCATCTTCAGCGCCGTGAAATAAACACCGTCCGGCAAGGTCCGCACCAATTGATCGAACACGCGCCCGATAATCGGTCGATTACCCTGGAGATCCTGGATAATTTTCATTCGCTCCAGTAGCTGCTGCCGACGCTCCCTCAGCTCCTTGATCTCTTTTATGCGCGCATCCAGAACCGCTATTTCTTTTTTCACGAATTCGTTTCGAGCGTTTTGCTGTTCTATTGCGCCCTGAAAATAGCGATCACCGAGAAATACCAAACCGGCCGCCACGATAAGCACCCCTACCAGAGAGGCCAGAAAACGCTGCTTGCGCTCTTCACGCAGCTGCTCACGCCATGGGAGTAGATTGATCTGCGCCATCAGTCGAAGCTCCTCATCGCCAAGCCGCACGCAATCATTAATGCCGGCGCATCGCTGGCCAGCGCCCCTGCGTTGACCTTGCTACTCAAAGCCATATCGGCAAAAGGGTTTGCAACTAGAGTTTGAGTGCCTATTTTCTGTTGGATCATGTCATCGAGGCCGGGGATCGACGCAGTGCCGCCCGCAAGCAGAATGCAATCAACATCATGAAACTGTCCGGCAGCAAAGAAGAACTGCAAGGAGCGCGAGACCTGCTGGACAACAGCCTCTTTGAACGGAAGCAGAACCTCACTGTCGTAGTCATCTGGAAGCCCACCCTGCTTCTTGGCAAGGCCAGCTTCCTCTTGGGAGAGACCGTAACGTCGCTGGATCTCCTCAGTCAGCTGGCGACCCCCGAACAACTGCTCACGGGTGTAGATGGTGCGACCGTTATGCAAGACGCTTAAGGTGGTCATGGTCGCGCCAATATCCACAACCGCCACGGTTAACTCGTCATGCGCTGCGCCCAACTGCGGGGCAAGCAGCCCAAAAGAGCGCTCAAGCGCATAAGCTTCGACATCGACCACCTTGGCGGTCAGCCCGGCCAAGGCCAGAGCGGCCTCGCGGATTTCGACGTTTTCCTTGCGGCACGCCGCAAGCAGGACTTCGACCCGACCCGGAGCGCGGGGTGCAGGCCCCTGAACCTCGAAGTCGATCGCCACCTCTTCCAGCGGGTAGGGGATGTATTGATCCGCCTCGATCTTCAGCTGGTTTTCGAGCTCTTCGTCGGACAACCCGGCATCCATCTCGATCGTCTTGGTGATAACGGCCGACCCGGAAACCGCAACGACAGCCGACTTGCAGCCCGTTTTGGCCTTGGCAACAACGCGCTGCAATGCCTGCCCAACCCCTTCGAGCTCTGCAATGTTCTTTTCGACAACGGCGTTTGGCGGAAGCGGCTCGACAGCATAAGCCTCGACGCGGTACCGACTACCCGATCGACTTAATTCGATGAGCTTGACTGAGGTCGAACTGATATCGATCCCAAGCAGCGTGTTCGCTTTCTTAGTGAGGAGCCCTAGCACGACCGATTTCCTATCTTTATCCGCAACTTACGGATTAATTATGTTTATCCACATTAGATAACAGCCTTGACAGAAGCGCAAATGGCTACCCGGCAAAAAAAACGCATATAATGTGAACGGTTTTCCCTTTCAGCATCGTCGCCGCTCCCCCCTCTCAAATTCTGGATTCCAAGAACCCCGATGCGTTTTTTGAAATTTCTTCTCTGGTCGTGCTTCGCAGTTTTCTGCGCGCTGTTGCTGAGCATCAGCGGTGCATTTCTCTACCTCAGCCCAAACCTTCCTTCAGTCGATTCCCTTCGCAGCATACAGCTACAGATTCCGCTGCGGGTCTACAGCGCCGACGACAAGCTAATCGCCGAATTCGGTGAAATGCGACGTTCGCCAATTCGCTTCGACGACATCCCGGAGGAGTTCATCCACGCGCTGCTGGCGGCGGAGGACGATAATTTCGCCAATCATTATGGCGTCGACATAACGGGCCTGATGCGCGCTGCCACGCAATTATTGAAAAGTGGCCAGATTCAGACCGGTGGCAGCACCATCACCATGCAGGTCGCGAAGAATTACTTCCTGACCAGCGAAAGAAGCTTTTCGCGCAAGATCAACGAAATCCTGCTGGCCCTGCAGATAGAGCGCGAGCTCAGCAAAAATGAAATTCTTGAGCTGTACGTAAACAAGATCTACCTAGGCAATCGCGCCTACGGCATCGAAGCTGCATCACAGGTGTATTACGGCAAACCGATTTCGGAATTAAGCATCGCGCAGCTTGCAACTATTGCGGGCCTGCCAAAAGCACCCTCCGCCTTCAACCCACTGGCAAACCCGGCCCGCAGCCTGGAACGCAGGGATTGGATTCTGGGGCGCATGTACAGGCTTGGCAGACTGGATGAAACAACTTATCGGCAGGCTCTGGCCGAACCTGAGAACGCCAGATACCACGGCGCCTCGCCTGAACTGGACGCATCCTATATAGCAGAGATGGCTAGAGCCGAAATGGTGGGACGCTTCGGTAGCGCAGCGTACACCGATGGCTTCCGGGTTCACACGACGGTTTCCAGCGAGCGACAAGTCGCAGCGAACATCGCACTCAACAGCGGATTGATCGAGTACGACCAGCGTCACGGCTATCGCGGCCCAGAGGCACGTCTTGCCGACCTGCCTCGCGATAGCTGGACGCAGGAACTGGCCAAACATAGAAGCCTATCTGGAATGCACCCAGCGGCAGTCACCCAGGTGGAAGACAGCGGTATTCTCGTACTTACCCGTGACGGCCAAGAGCATGCCGTCGCCTGGGAAAGCATGAAGTGGGCTCGCCCGTTCCTTGGCACCAACAGTATGGGACCACGACCGCAGCGCCCTGCAGACGTAGTAAAGGTTGGCGACGTCATACGCATCCGTTGGCAGGACGAGGAGGCGCTATTCAGTCAGGTACCGCAAGCACAAGCAGCGCTGGTATCACTTGACCCTCAGGATGGCTCCATCGAGGCACTGGCTGGCGGTTTCTCCTTTGGACAGAGCAACTACAACCGCGCTATCCAAGCTAAACGCCAGCCCGGCTCGAGCTTCAAGCCGTTCATCTATAGCGCGGCCCTGGATGCCGGCTATACCGCGGCCAGCCTGGTCAATGACTCACCCATCGTCTTCGTCGAACAAGGCATGGACCGTATCTGGCGCCCGAAGAACGACAACAACACCTTCCTGGGCCCGATTCGCATGCGCGAAGCGCTGTACAAATCCAGAAATCTTGTTTCGATTCGCCTGCTGCAAACCCTAGGCATTGACCACACGGTCGACTACATAAGTCGCTTTGGCTTCAATCCGCAGGACCTTCCCCGCAATCTATCGCTTGCACTGGGCACCGCGACACTGACGCCAATGGAAATCACCGTAGGCTGGACGACGTTTGCCAATGGCGGCTACAAGATCGAGCCGTACCTTATCCAGCGCATCGAAGACCGCGAAGGTAATCTGCTTTTCGAAGCCAATCCGGCGCGAGTTCCAGCGCAGCAGCAAGCGCAGCGTCCTGAGGTAGAAAGCAGCGCAGCGCCGATGGATGATGCACGCAGGACCGAAGACCAATCGGATACAGAGCCTCGCTTCGCGGAACAGGTTCTCGATAGCCGTACTGCTTACATCATGACCAGCATGCTTCAGGACGTCATCAAGCGCGGCACAGGCCGCCGGGCGCTGGCCATGGGCCGCAACGATATCGCGGGCAAGACAGGCACGACCAACGACTCGATCGACAGCTGGTTCTCTGGCTATAACGCGGACATCGTCACGACCGTATGGGCAGGATTCGACCAGCCGCAGAGCCTGGGTCGACACGAATACGGCGGCACGGTGGCGCTGCCGATCTGGATGAACTACATGAGCGCCGTGCTCAAGGACATGCCCGAGCACCCACCGGCCGAGCCTGACGGCCTGCTCAAGCTGCGCATCGATCCAGTCAGCGGCCGGGCCGCCACGCCGGCCACCCCAGACGCCTACTTCGAAGTGTTCAAGAGTGAAGATTCGCCACCACCAATGGGCGAATTCGATCCCACTTACCAAGCGCCGGGCAGCCCACTGCCTGCCGATGAAGCGGCACCGCTCGATCTTTTCTAGGCCGAGTGGCTTCATCGAGCAATAAAAAACCCCGCCATGGCGGGGTTTTTTTATCGCTTGCAGCTAATCAGCCATTGAACACGTCATTCACCGACTGGAGCGGATAGTGCGACGGATAAGGCAACGTCGCTGCGCCGCTCTCAATCGCAGCCTTGGCGACTGCATCAGACACCAGCGTGATCAGGCGCGGATCCATCGGCTTGGGAATGATGTACTCACGACCAAATTCCAGGCTATCCACGCCATAGGCTGCGGCCACTTCAGCAGGCACCGGCAGCTTGGCAAGATCACGAAGAGCCAGAGCAGCAGCGATCTTCATCTCCTCATTGATGCGGCTGGCACGGACATCCAGCGCACCGCGGAAGATGAACGGGAAACCGAGCACGTTGTTCACCTGGTTCGGGTAATCCGAGCGGCCGGTCGCCATGATGACGTCAGAACGGGTCGCATGCGCTAGCTCAGGGCTGATCTCCGGGTCCGGGTTGGAGCAAGCGAAAACCACCGGATTGGCCGCCATGCGCTTAAGGCCTTCGGCGCTCAGCAAATTGGCGCCGGACAGACCGACGAATACGTCGGCACCCTCCAGAGCGTCATCCAGCGTGCGCTTGTCCGTCTCGTGGGCGAACACAGCCTTATACTGATTCAGATCGTCACGACCGGCGTGAATCACGCCCTTACGATCGATCATGAAGATGTTTTCGATTTTCGCGCCCATGCTGACCAGCAACTTCATGCACGAGGTCGCTGCCGCGCCAGCGCCAAGGCAGACGATCTTGGCCTGCTCAAGCGACTTGCCAGCGATTTCCAGCGCGTTGAGCATGCCTGCAGCCGTAACGATCGCGGTGCCGTGTTGATCATCGTGGAATACCGGAATGTCGCACTGTTCGATCAGCGCACGCTCGATTTCAAAGCACTCAGGTGCCTTGATGTCTTCCAGGTTGATGCCACCGAAGGTGATCGAGATACGCTTGACGGTATCGATGAAAGCCTGCGGGCTTTCGGCATCGACTTCGATATCGAACACGTCGACACCGGCGAAACGCTTGAACAACACACCCTTGCCTTCCATCACGGGCTTGGATGCCAGTGGGCCGAGGTTGCCCAGGCCTAGAATGGCGGTGCCATCGGAGATAACCGCCACCAGATTGCCTTTGCCGGTGTAGCGGTATGCCAGCTCCGCATCGCGAGCGATCTCACGAACAGGCTCGGCTACGCCTGGACTGTAGGCCAGGGATAGATCACGAGCGGTGGCTGTTGGCTTGGTCAGCTCGACGCTCAGTTTCCCCGGGCGGGGCTTGGCATGGTATTCGAGCGCGGCAGTTTTCAGGTCAGTCATGTGGCATTTCCGCTTTATTTTACTGGGACAGACAGGCGGTCGAGCATACGCCAAGAACAAGCGCACTCACAAGCCAGTCGGCCAGCAGACTGTCAAGCCCAGGCCAATACGACTTTCCGGGTAGATTTTGCAGGCATGGCAATGACCGATCAGGTCAGCGCGGCATGCCCAACATGGCGGGATGAGTCACGCGCAGCATCCAGCGAGCCTGGCCCGCTCCAGTCCGTCCGCGACGATCGACCACCCAGCCTCTCAGCTCAAGCCGCTTGCCCGCCAGCGCGGCCAGCGACCGGGCATCAAACGCATCGAAAGCCTGCGGTGGTATGTGCACAACCAGCGGGCCTTCCATCTCAAGCCAATAGCCGCCGCGATTGCGCTCGACCCGCTCGACCTTGCCTTCAAGCAGCGTGAAGCCACCGTGTTTCAGCGACTGCGGCGAGCGCGGCGTCAACTTGCGCCAGACACCGAGCCCGCCTTGGCGCCCCAACTGCTCCGCTCGCTGATGACAGACCACCAGCGCCGTGTTCGGCGCCATCGCCACCATCAAACCGAGCCCGTCAGCGAGCAGCGCGGCCTCAAGATTACGTCCTCGCGAATCGTAGGCATGGGCGAGAGTACGACCATACCGGTCCTTCGCCTCAGACCCCATGATCAGCCCCACCCGACCGTCGCTGGCCTTTACCAGCGCCTGCAATCGCCGCTGCGCTGCCACGGCAAAAGGTTCGGCCTTGCGCCCTTTACGGCCCAATTCTGGCGTGTTGATACCGATCAGCCGCACACTGCGACCATCGACCAGGCGCAGCGTGTCACCATCGACCACCCGTGCCACCTCCACCAATGGCAAGCGTCCGGGCGACGGGCACAACGCCAGCGTTTGAGTGTGCCAGAGAACGGAAACGAAAAAGGCGCCCACCAGGGACGCCTTTTTCATGTGCTCGGAAAACCGCATTGGATTCCCGGTACGCCGTCTTACTTGGCGCCGAACACACCGAAACGCTGCTTGAAGCGATCGATACGGCCGCCGGTATCCAGCACCTTCTGCTTGCCAGTGTAGAACGGGTGGCACTCGGAGCACACGTCGATGCTCAGGTTCTTGGCCAGCGTGGAGCGGGTCTTGATGACATTGCCGCAGCTGCAAGTGGCTTCGATTTCGACGTAATTAGGATGGATATCGGCTTTCATGGTGAATCCTCTAGGATTGTGTGCCGCCACCCGACCCTATGTCGAGTACCGCACGAATTAGGGCGCGAATCATACCAGAGCGCTAGGGTGATGCAAGTACAGGCGACGGGCGCGCAGCCCCAACGAAGGATGCGCTTATGGCCGGCGGCGGACGTTACGATCGTTTACCATCGCCGCTCATTGCCAAGGATCATCGCGTGTCTTCCAGCATCCTCCGTCTGGCGCTGCCCTCACCCCTGCGCCGCCTGTTCGACTACCTGCCGCCGATCGGCCTCGCGCGCCCCACCCTGCAACCGGGCATGCGCCTGCGCGTGCCATTCGGACGGCGCGAAGTCGTCGGCATTCTGGTGGAGATGACAGACCAGAGCGAAGTGCCGATGGAGAAGCTCAAGCCAGCTCTGGAACTGCTGGACAGCAAACCACCTCTTCCCGCTCCGCTGTTCAAGCTCTGCCTATGGACGGCGCAGTACTATCAGCACAGCCTCGGCGACACTTTAAGCTGGGCGTTACCAGTACTGTTGCGTCAGGGCGAACCCGCCGAAGCACGCCAGGAGCGCTACTGGCGCCTGGTGGATGGCGCTAGCCCGAACGACCCGCGCCTGGCACGCGCACCGAGACAGCGCGAAGCCCTGAAGACCATTGCCCAGCACGCTCACGGTCTGCCACATGCGCTGCTCAGCAAGCTGCAGTTGAACAAGGACAGCCTCGATCTGCTGCTGGAAAAAGGCCTGGTGCGTGTCGAATCACGTCGTAGCCACCCGCCACGCGGCCATAGCGGCAGCTGGTTGCTGCAGGCCGAGCTCACATTGAATGCGCAGCAACGCGCAGCCTACGAGGCGGTGAGTGCAGGACTCGACGGCTTTCAGGCGTTTCTCCTTGCCGGTGTGACCGGAAGCGGCAAGACAGAGGTATACCTGCAACTGATTCATCGCGTCCTGGAAGCCGGCAAGCAGGCCCTGGTGCTGATTCCGGAGATCAACCTGGGGCCGCAAACTCTTGCGCGCTTCGAGCAGCGCTTCAATGCTCGAATCGCACTGCTGCACTCGAACATCAACGATCGCGAACGGCTCGATGCTTGGCTCGCCGCTCGTGATGGCGAGGCGGACATCATCATTGGCACTCGCTCGGCGCTGTTCACGCCGATGAAGAACCCGGGCCTGATCATCATCGATGAGGAGCACGACGCCTCCTATAAACAGCAGGAGGGTTTGCGCTACCACGCACGCGACCTGGCCCTGCTACGCGCGCGCCAGGAAAACCTGCCGATCGTGCTCGGTTCCGCCACGCCTTCGCTGGAGAGCCTGCACAACGCCTATATTGGTCGCTATGCCCTGCTGAAGCTGACTCAGCGAGCAGGAAATGCGCAATCGCCGCGTTTCCTGCGCCTGGATGTAAAGAGCCGTCCGCTGGACGCCGGCATTTCCGGTCCACTGCAACAGGCCATCGGCCAGACCCTCGCTGCCGGCCAGCAGGTACTGGTGTACCTCAACCGTCGCGGCTTCGCCCCCACTCTGCTCTGCCACGATTGCGGCTGGCTCAGCCAGTGCCCACGCTGCGATGCGCGCATGACGCTGCACCAGCGGCACAACGAGCTGCGCTGCCACCACTGCGGACATATCGAGCGGCCGCCACGCAATTGTCCAGATTGCGGCAAGGTGGATCTGCGCCCGGTAGGAGCTGGAACCGAACGCGCAGAGGAACGCCTCGGCATCCTCTTTCCCGATTTTCCAGTGCTACGCATCGACCGCGACAGCACCTCACGCAAGGGCGCGATGGAGCAGATGATCAGCACCATCAATCGTGGCGACCCCTGCCTGCTGGTGGGCACCCAGATGCTTGCCAAGGGCCACCATTTTCCGCGCGTGACGCTGGTGGCGATCCTCGATGCAGATGGCGGACTGTTTTCCGCAGACTTTCGCGCCAGCGAACGAATGGCCCAACTGATCGTTCAGGTCGCCGGACGCGCCGGACGCGCGGAGGAGCCAGGCAAGGTAATCATCCAGACTCATCTGGCCGACCACCCGCTGTTGGTGCAACTGACAGAACAGGGCTACTTCGCCTTTGCCGAGCAGGCGCTGTCCGAACGCCGCGCAGCTGGCCTGCCACCGTTCAGCCACCTGGCACTGTTACGCGCCGAGGCGCAGAAGCCCGGCCAAGCAGAAGCTTTCCTGGATGACGCCTGCAGTCTTGCCGAGCAACTGCTCGGGCAGCTGCAACTCAGCGGCATCGAGTTGCTCGGCCCGGTGCCCGCACCGATGGAACGCCGCGCCGGCCGCTATCGGGCGCAGCTGCTGCTGCAAGGCAATACTCGGGCGACCTTGCACCGACTGATGGGCGCCTGGGTGCCCATGCTCGAACAACTGCCCGGTAGCCGTGCCGTGCGCTGGAGCCTGGATGTCGACCCGATCGATTTGTTCTGATCGACACATGAAAAGTGACTTTTCCAGCACTGCGCACCACGCCACCTTGAAGCGACACCCATCGCACCCCGATAATGCCGGGTTTTCGCGCACTCTTGCGGACTGAGCCGACCATGAAAGACAGCATTCGCCACCTGATCCAGCAAGCCCTTGTCCGCCTGACCACCGAAGGTGTCCTGCCTGAAGGGCTGGCCCCTGCGATCCAGGTGGAAAACACCAAGGACAAGAGCCACGGTGACTTCGCCAGCAACATCGCCATGATGCTGGCCAAACCAGCCGGACTGAAGCCTCGCGATCTCGCCGAAAAGCTGATCGCCGCACTGCCACAGGACGCGCAGGTCAGCAAAGTGGAAATCGCCGGCCCGGGTTTCCTGAATTTCTTTCAGAACAGCGACGCACTGGCTCAACGCCTTGAAACCGCGCTGGCCGATCCGCAGCTGGCGGTGCGCAAGGCCGCTGCCACCCAGCGTGTGGTGATTGACCTGTCATCCCCGAACCTGGCCAAGGAAATGCACGTCGGCCACCTGCGTTCGACCATCATCGGCGACGCGGTAGGCCGCGTACTCGAGCATCTGGGCGACGAGGTCATTCGGCAGAATCACGTCGGCGATTGGGGCACCCAGTTCGGCATGCTGCTGGCCTATCTTGAGGAGAAGCCGGCGGCTGCGGAAAGCGAGCTGTCCGACCTCGAACAGTTCTATCGCGCCGCCAAGCAGCGCTTCGACGAGTCCACCCAGTTTGCCGATCGCGCCCGCGAGCTGGTAGTGAAACTGCAGGCCGGCGACGCCCAGTGCCTGAGCCTTTGGACACGCTTCAACGATATCTCGCTGGCGCACTGCCAGAAGCTATACGACCGCCTCAACGTCAAGCTGACGCCGGCCGACGTCAAGGGTGAGAGCGCCTACAACGCCGACCTTGCGGATATCGTCGAGGCCCTGCGCAGTAAAGGCCTGCTCAGCGAGGACAACGGCGCGCAGTGCGTCTTCCTCGACGAGTTCAAGAATGCCGAGGGCAATCCGCTGCCGGTGATCGTGCAGAAAGCCGGTGGCGGTTATCTCTATGCCACCACCGACCTTGCCGCCATGCGCTATCGTAGCCAGGTGCTGCATGCCGATCGCGTACTGTATTTCGTCGATCAGCGTCAGGCGCTGCACTTCCAGATGGCCTTCGAAGTGGCCCGCCGCGCCGGCTTCGTCCATGAAGGCATGCAACTGGAACATATGGGCTTCGGCACCATGAACGGCGCCGACGGCCGGCCGTTCAAGACCCGCGACGGCGGCACGGTAAAGTTGATCGACCTGCTCGACGAAGCCGAGCAGCGAGCTTACGCCCTGGTGAAAGGCAAGAACCCGGACCTCGACGAAGCCGAGCTGCGCCAGATCGCCCGGGCAGTGGGCATCAGCGCAGTCAAGTACGCCGACCTGTCCAAGCACCGCACGAGCGACTACCGCTTCAACTTCGAGCTGATGCTCAGCTTCGAAGGCAATACCGCACCTTACCTGCTGTACGCCTACACCCGCGTAGCCAGCGTGTTCCGCAAATTGGGCAAAGAAATAGGCGAGATCGGTGGGCGTATCCAGCTCGAGGCAGAGCAGGAGCTCGCCCTGGCCGCCAGACTCGCTCAGTTCGGCGAAGTGCTGAACAGCGTCGGTGAAAAAGGCGAGCCTCATCTCTTGTGCGCTTACCTGTACGATCTGGCCGGACTCTTCTCCAGCTTCTACGAGCATTGCCCGATTCTCAGTGCCGAACAGGAAGAGCAGAAGCAGAGTCGTCTGCGCCTGGCTGCCCTAACCGGCAAGACCCTCAAACAGGGCCTGGAACTTCTCGGCCTGGAAACTCTGGAGCGCATGTAAGTGGCTGCAAGGAAGAAAGCTGCCCCCAAACGAGGCGCCAGCCGCTATCAGGCGCCCGCCAAACAGGCGGTGCCGGGGTGGATCTGGCTGGTCTGCGGCCTGGTGATCGGCGGCTTCATCGTGTTTCTGATGAGCCTTGAGCCAGGCGGCAAAGAGGTCAAACGCGCCAAGGAGGCGCCCAAGACCGCAATCAAGGAACAGCCCAAGCGCACCCCAAGCACTGAGCAATCGCCACGACCGAAGTATGATTTCTATACGCTGCTGCCCGAATCCGAGGTAATTCTGCCGCCGGAAGCCAAACAGCCGGAGCCGCCCGCCAAACCGGTTACACCAGAGGAAGCGGCGAAGATCGACGCAGCTCGAGCGCAAGCCGCGCTCAACGGGCAGATTCCCCCGCCACCGCCGACCGTCGCCAAAGCGCCGGTCACCCAGTTCTTCCTGCAGGCCGGCTCGTTCCGCCAGCAGGCTGAGGCCGATCGGGTACGCGCACAGATCATCCTGCTTGGCCAAGACGTGCGCGTGGAAAGCGTCAAAGTGCGGGACGAGCCTTGGTATCGCGTGCTGGTTGGTCCGTTCGGCAGCCGCGAGCAATTGAACGCTGCGCAAAAGACGCTGGCCGCCAGCGGCTACAAGAACCTGCTGCTGCAGCAGCGGCAGACGCCGTGAATGAAAACGCCGGGCTTTCGACCCGGCGTTTTTCTTTTCGGCGGAGCGCAGCGGATCAGCTTTCCCGCGGCGCATAGGCAAATACATCGGCACGCATCTGATGCGGGTCCATTCCGGCTTCCACCAGTGCATCCAGCGTGCCGTAAACCATCGACGGCGACCCACTGGCATAAATATGCAGCGGCTTGAGATCGCTGAAATCCTCCCGAATCGCTTCGTGCAGCATGCCGCAGCGACCTTCCCAACCACAAACATCACTGACCACCCGATGCAGGTGCAGATTGCTCATGCCCTGCCATTCGGCCCAGTGAGGAAGCTGGTAGAAGTCGTCCGGCCGACGCACGCCCCAGTACAGGTGTACTGGATGCGAGAACCCTGCTGCCCGACAGTACTCGATCAAACTATGCATTTGCGCCATGCCAGTGCCAGCCGCCACCAGCACCAGCGGACCCTCTGGCAGCTCCGCCAGGTGCGTATCGCCGAACGGCATTTGTATTCGCGCAAAGCCTTGCCGTCGGAGGAAGGCCAGTAGCTCGATGGCAGACTCCTCCCGTGCCAGCACGTGTAATTCCAGCTCTCGGCCACTACCAGGCGCCGAAGCAAGGGAAAAAGCCGACCACTCTCCATTTTCGCGCTGCAGCAGCAGATACTGACCGGCGTGATAGCGTGGTTGCCTACCCGCAGGCAGGCGCAAGCGCACACGCACCACATCGCCACCCACCTCTTCGTAGCTACTCAGCTGGCAGCTAAGCTCGCGCACCGGCAATTCGCCGGGCGCCAGCACACCGTCCCAGAGCAACACGCAATCCTCCAATGGCTCGGCCAGACAGGCCAGCAACTCACCGTGATCACGCACCTCGCCGGCCTGGAGCACCCGCCCTTCAACCAGAAGCGAGGCACAGATATGGCAATTGCCGTTGCGGCAGCTTTGCGGGCACTCATAGCCCAGGCGCCTGGCGGCATCGAGAAATCGTTCGCCGGGCCGTACGTCGAGTACGGCACCGGATGGCTGCAAGGTTACTTTCATGTGCACGTCATTATCAGTGAACGGGATGACCCGCCAAGGCTTCGGGCGGGATCGGGCCCGCGTCTTTGTATTTCAGTCGATACCCAGCTGCGACCAGAGTTCATCGACCCGTTGCTTCACCGCCGGATCCTGGACGATGGCTCGCCCCCATTCGCGACTGGTCTCGCCCGGCCACTTGTGGGTGGCATCCAGGCCCATCTTGGAGCCCAAGCCGGAGATCGGCGAGGCGAAATCCAGGTAGTCGATGGGCGTGTTGTCGATCATCACCGTGTCACGCTTGGGGTCCATCCGCGTGGTAACTGCCCAGATCACATCGTTCCAATCACGGGCGTTGATGTCGTCGTCAGTGACGATGACGAACTTGGTATACATGAACTGGCGCAGAAAACTCCAAACGCCGAGCATCACCCGCTTGGCGTGACCGGGGTACTGCTTCTTGATGGTCACGACTGCCATGCGGTACGAGCAGCCTTCCGGCGGCAGGTAGAAGTCGATGATCTCTGGAAACTGCTTCTGCAGAATCGGCACGAACACTTCGTTCAGCGCCACCCCGAGAATCGCTGGTTCATCTGGTGGCCGGCCGGTATAGGTGCTGTGGTAAATCGGATTCTTGCGGTGAGTGATGCGCTCGACGGTAAATACCGGGAAGCGATCCACCTCGTTGTAATAGCCGGTGTGATCGCCATACGGCCCCTCGTCGGCCATCTCGCCTGGATGGATATGCCCTTCAAGAACGATCTCCGCGTACGCCGGCACCTGCAAATCGGAACCAAGCGCCTTGACCAGCTCGGTACGCGACCCACGCAACAGCCCTGCGAAGGCGTATTCGGACAAGGTGTCGGGCACCGGTGTAACCGCGCCAAGGATCGTCGCCGGGTCGGCGCCCAGGGCCACCGCTACCGGATAAGGGCGATCCGGGTACTTCTCGCACCACTCGCGGAAATCCAGCGCACCGCCGCGGTGACTGAGCCAGCGCATGATCACTTTGTTGCGACCGATAACCTGCTGGCGATAGATGCCGAGGTTCTGACGCTCCTTGTTCGGCCCCTTGGTGATGGTCAGGCCCCAGGTAATCAACGGCGCGGCGTCGCCCGGCCAACAGTGCTGCACCGGGATTTTCGCCAGGTCAACGTCGTCGCCCTCGAGGATCACTTCCTGGCAAGGCGCGTCCTTGAGCACCTTGGGCGCCATGCTGATGACCTTCCTGTAGATCGGCAGCTTGCTCCAGGCGTCCTTCAGCCCCTTGGGCGGTTCGGGCTCTTTGAGGAAGGCCAGCAGTTTGCCGATCTCACGTAACTCGGAAACGTCTTCGGCACCCATGCCGAAGGCCACCCGCTGCGGCGTGCCGAACAAGTTGCCGAGCACAGGCATGTCAAAGCCGGTCGGGTTCTCGAAGAGTAGCGCCGGCCCCTGCTTGCGCAGGGTGCGATCGCAGATCTCGGTCATTTCCAGAACAGGAGAGACGGCAGCCGTGACTCGCTTGAGTTCACCGCGTTTTTCCAGGCCGCTGATAAAGTCGCGCAAATCGCGATACTGCATGCTTGAGCCTCGTATGGGCCGGGCGGGGTCGGGGCGCAAAGTTTAGCCCCAGCGTTGGGTTTTCCAAAACCTGCAGACAGACAAAGGCCGGGTTTCCCCGGCCTTGTTGGTAACGACGTGCGCTTACTTGCGCTTCATGGACATGAAGAATTCGTCGTTGGTCTTGGTGTCCTTGAGCTTGTCGAGCAGGAACTCAATGGCAGCGCTTTCATCCATCGGATGCAACAGCTTGCGCAGAATCCAGATGCGCTGGAGCTCTTCCTCGCTGGTCAGCAGCTCTTCCCGACGAGTACCCGAGCGATTGATGTTGATGGCCGGGAATACGCGCTTCTCGGCGATGCGACGATCGAGCTGAAGCTCCAGGTTGCCAGTGCCCTTGAATTCCTCGTAGATCACTTCGTCCATCTTCGAGCCAGTTTCCACCAGCGCAGTGGCGATGATGGTCAGGCTACCGCCCTCTTCGATGTTCCGCGCAGCACCGAAGAAACGTTTCGGCTTCTCGAGGGCGTGAGCATCGACACCACCGGTAAGCACCTTGCCGGAGCTCGGGATCACGGTGTTGTAGGCGCGCGCCAGGCGAGTGATCGAGTCGAGCAGAATGACCACGTCCTTCTTGTGCTCGACCAGACGTTTGGCCTTCTCGATCACCATCTCAGCGACCTGAACGTGGCGGGTCGGCGGCTCGTCGAAGGTGGAAGCGACCACTTCGCCACGCACGGTGCGCTGCATTTCAGTCACTTCTTCCGGGCGCTCGTCGATCAGCAGGACGATCAGGTGGCACTCGGGGTTATTGCGGGTGATGTTGCTGGCAATATTCTGCAGCATGATCGTCTTGCCCGCTTTCGGCGGCGCGACGATCAGGCCGCGCTGGCCTTTGCCGATCGGCGCACAAAGATCGATCACCCGGCCGGTGAGATCTTCGGTGGAGCCATTGCCGGCCTCCATCTTCAGGCGCTGATTGGCGAACAGCGGTGTCAGGTTCTCGAAGAGAATCTTGTTCTTCGCATTCTCCGGTCGATCGTAGTTGATCGAATCGACCTTGAGCAGGGCGAAGTAGCGCTCGCCTTCCTTGGGAGGACGGATCTTGCCAATGATGGTGTCACCGGTGCGCAGGTTGAAGCGGCGAATCTGGCTTGGCGAGACGTAGATGTCGTCCGGACCGGCCAGATAGGAAGAATCCGCGGAGCGCAGGAAGCCGAAGCCGTCCTGGAGAATCTCCAGCACGCCATCACCGGAGATTTCCTCGCCGCTTTTAGCGTGCTTCTTGAGCAGGGAGAAAATCACGTCCTGCTTGCGCGAACGGGCCATGTTGTCGATGCCCATCTGTTCGGCCATTTCCAGCAGTTCGGTGATGGGCTTTTGCTTGAGTTCGGTCAGATTCATAGAAAGAGTCAGGAAGGATGTAGAAAGCGATTAGCTTGAGAAGCCGCGCAGCAAGAGACGAACGAGTTCGTTGTGCTTTATGAGGCTGAAGTGCGTCGGCGACGGCATGCAGAGGGCGACGCAAGAAAGCGTCGCGAGGCCGAATTTAGCACCGCACAGGCGAAGCGTCCACCCTGCCGATAAAAAAAGCCCCCGCATCTGCGAGGGCTTTAGAAGGGAACTGCAGCGGACTCAGATATTGCTATCGAGGAAGGCTGCCAATTGCGACTTGGAAAGCGCGCCCACCTTGGTCGCCTCGACGTTGCCGTTCTTGAACAGCATCAGTGTCGGAATGCCACGCACGCCATACTTCGGCGGGGTCTCCTGATTCTCGTCGATGTTCAGTTTGCACACCTTGAGACGGCCTTCGTAGTCCTTAGCGATCTCGTCGAGAACAGGTGCGATCATCTTGCAGGGGCCGCACCACTCAGCCCAGTAGTCGACCAGTACGGGACCGTCGGCCTGGAGGACGTCCTGCTCGAAACTGCTGTCGCTGACATTGTTGATGTATTCGCTCATGGATTTTCTCCAGGGTCGGAACGGAAAGGTCGCCATCATAGCCCTACTGGGAGCGGACCGAAAGCCGCAGACCCGCGAGCGAGTGACGAGCGCGCTTGAAGGGCAGCGTGGTGCGTCGACGTCTGCGTTGGCGGATGAGGTCGATCATGTCAGGATGTCGGGGTTTTGCATCGAGACCGCCCAATGCGCCAGAACACCGCTGAGACTTTCCCTATGATCGCCGCCCTGGATCTGGGCTCGAACAGCTTCCACATGGTGCTGGCCCGCACCAGTAACGGCGAAATGCGCATCCTCGAACGGCTCGGCGAGAAGGTCCAGCTGGCCGCCGGCATCGACGAAAATCGATTGCTCGACGAAGACGCCATGCAGCGCGGACTCGACTGTCTGCGGCGCTTCGCGCAGCTGGTCAACCATTTGCCGCAAGGGGCAGTGCGCATCGTCGGCACCAATGCCCTGCGTGAGGCGCGTAATCGGGCGACGTTCATCCGCCGCGCCGAAGAGATCATCAACCATCAGGTCGAGGTCATCTCCGGGCGCGAAGAGGCACGCCTGATCTATCTTGGCGTCTCGCACACATTCCCCGGCACCCCGGGCCGGCGCCTGGTCGCCGATATCGGCGGTGGCAGCACCGAGTTCATCATCGGCGAAGGCTTTGAGTCGCAGCTGCGCGAAAGCCTGCAGATGGGCTGCGTAAGCTATACCCAGCGATTCTTCCGCGACGGCAAGATCACTCCGGCACGCTATGCCCAGGCCTACACCGCGGCTCGGGTCGAGTTGATGGGCATCGAGCACGGCCTGCGCCGGCTTGGCTGGCAGGAATCGATCGGCGCATCAGGCACCATCCGCGCTGTCGGGCTAGCCATCAAAAGCGGCGGCTTCGGTAACGGCGAGGTCAATACTGAAGGTTTGGGTTGGCTCAAGCGCAAGCTCTTCAAGCTCGGCGATGTTGAGAAGATCGACATCGATGGGATTAAGCCGGATCGGCGCGGAGTATTCCCTGCCGGCCTGGCGATTCTCGAAGCGATCTTCGATGCGCTCGAACTCGGGAGCATGACTCATTCGGAAGGGGCATTGCGCGAGGGCGTGCTGTACGACCTGCTGGGCCGCCACCATGATGAGGACATTCGCGACCGTTCGCTGAGCTTCCTGATGGAGCGCTACCACGTCGACATGGAGCAGGCCGCACGGGTCGAAGCCAAGGCACTGGAAGCATTCGATCAGGTGGCAGAGGCCTGGAATCTTGATCAGGACTGGCATCGCGAACTGCTTGCCTGGGCCGCCCGCGTGCATGAGGTAGGCCTTGATATCGCCCACTACCATTACCATAAACACGGCGCCTACCTGATCGAGCACTCCGATCTGCCCGGCTTCTCGCGCCAGGATCAACTCGTGCTGGCATTGCTGGTGCGCGGCCATCGTCGCAACATCCCGCAGGACAAGTTTGGAGAGATCGGTACCGACGCCGACGCACTGGTACGACTGTGCATCCTGCTGCGCTTCGCCATCCTGTTCCATCACATCCGCGGTGCGAATGCCGTTTCCGAAGTTCAGCTCAAGGCCACCGAACGCAGTCTGGAACTGATCTTCCCTACCGGCTGGCTCGGCGCCAACCCGCTGACCCGCGCCGACTTCGAAGCCGAAGCCGCCTGGCTCGCACGGGTCGGTTACGAGCTACGGATGAAATAAAGAGGCTGGATCAGAAGGCTTAACCCCTGCCCGCCTCTACCCCCTTCTACACGCACGATGCAGCGCTGCTGCCGTCAGGCTACACAGCCCATATCCGGCCGTTCCGGCCGGATCTTTCAGCGCGTGACAATCTGCGGACCGGCCAGGCGCTCCAGCAGCGTGCTCTGCACGTTGCGTGCATTCTGGTTGCCAGTGGGGCTTATGCGCAGGTAGCTGCCGTCAGGCTGCAGGACCCAGCTTTGGGTGTTGTCGCTGAGGAAGCCTTCCAGCTCCTTCTTCACCCGCATGACCAGCTTCTTGCCTTCCACCGGGAAACAGGTCTCCACGCGACGATCAAGATTGCGCTCCATCCAGTCGGCGCTGGACAGATAGAGCTTCTCGTCACCATCGTTCTGGAAGTAGAACACCCGGCTGTGCTCCAGGAAGCGGCCGATGATCGAACGCACATGGATGTTATGCGAAACCCCGGCGATGCCAGGCCGCAGGCAGCACATGCCACGCACGATGAGGTCGACGCGTACGCCGGTCTGGCTGGCCTTGTACAGCGCCTTGATCATCTTCGGATCGGTCAGTGCATTGATCTTCAGGATGATGTGCGCGGGTCTGCCCTCGGCAGCGTGCTGCGTCTCTTGCGCGATCAGGTCGAGCAACGTTTTCTTCAGCGTGAACGGCGCATGCAGCAGCTTCTTCATGCGCATGGTTTTGCCCATGCCAATCAGCTGGCTGAACAGCTTGGAGACGTCCTCGCACAGCGCGTCATCGGACGTCAGCAGGCTGTAGTCGGTGTATAGCCGCGCATTGGCCGCATGGTAGTTGCCGGTGCCCAGGTGCACGTAGCGGCAAAGCTCGCCGTTCTCGCGCCGCAGAATAAGCATCATCTTGGCGTGGGTTTTGTAACCGACCACTCCGTAAATCACGACCGCACCAGCCTGCTGCAGCCGACTGGCGAGCTGCAGGTTGGACTCCTCATCGAAGCGGGCACGCAGTTCGATCACCACGGTGACCTCCTTGCCGCTGCGTGCCGCATCTACCAGCGCATCGACGATCTCGGAGTTGGCACCTGAACGGTACAGGGTCTGCTTGATCGCCAGCACACACGGATCCTTGGCGGCCTCGCGCAGCAGATCGACAACTGGCGTGAACGACTCGAAAGGATGCAACAGGAGGATGTCCTGCTTGTTGATCACGCTGAAAATCTTGTCACTGTTCTGCAGCAACTTCGGAATCGACGGCGTGAACGGGTTGTATTGCAGCTCCGGGTGACTGTCCAGGCCGGTGATACTGAACAGCCGAGTCAGGTTGACCGGGCCGTTGACCCGATACATCTCGCTCTCGCCAAGGCTGAACTGCTTGAGCAGGAAGTCGGCCAGATGCTGCGGGCAGGTATCGGCCACCTCCAGACGCACGGCATCGCCGTAGCGCCGCGAGATCAGCTCGCCGCGCAGCGCACGGGCCAGGTCTTCAACATCTTCGGTATCCACGGAAAGGTCGGCGTTACGCGTGAGCCGGAATTGGTAGCAGCCCTTGACGCGCATGCCGTGGAACAAGTCATCGGCATGGGCATGGATCATCGAGGAGAGGAACACGAAGTTGTCCCCTGCACCGCCTACCGACTCGGGCACACGAATGACTCGCGGCAACAGGCGTGGTGCGGGGATGATCGCCAAACCGGAATCGCGGCCGAAGGCATCAATACCTTCGAGCTCGACGATGAAGTTCAGGCTCTTGTTCACCAGCAATGGGAACGGATGCGTGGGATCCAGGCCAATCGGTGTGACGATCGGCGCGATCTCGTCACGGAAATAACGGCGCACCCAGGTCTTGAGCTTCGTCGTCCAGTGGCGGCGACGAATGAAACGAATCTGGTGTTCGGCCAACGCAGGCAGCAGCACATCGTTGAGAATCGCGTATTGGCGGTCGACCTGCTCATGCACCAGCTCGGATATCCGTGACAGCGCCTGGTGCGGCTGCAAGCCGTCGGCACCCGCTTGTTCGCGAGCGAAAGTGACGCGCTTCTTCAGACCGGCTACGCGGATTTCGAAGAACTCATCGAGGTTGCTGGAAAAGATCAGCAGGAACTTCAGCCGCTCCAGCAGAGGATAGGACTCATCCAGCGCCTGCTCGAGCACGCGGATATTGAACTGCAGCTGCGATAGCTCGCGGTGGATGTACAGCGCACTGTCATCCAGATTGAGCACCGGCACGACCGGCGCTTCCTCGACGACTTCCGGCGGTGCGGGCGTCAGCACCTCCGGCAACGTCTGCTCCAGCACCTCACTGACACTGGCGTCCTGCAGTTCTTTTTCGCTGAGTCCCTGGTTGATCATCGCTTTGCCTCGAAAGGGCTCACTGGCCCCGTTTTAATTGTTGTGCCGCCTGTTTGGCGAAATAAGTGAGGATGCCATCAGCCCCGGCACGCTTGAAGCCGACCAAAGACTCAAGAATGACGGCGTCACTCAGCCAGCCGTTCTGGATGGCTGCCATGTGCATGGCGTATTCACCACTGACCTGATAGACGAAGGTCGGCGCCTTGAACGCATCTTTGACGCGCCAAACGATATCCAAATAGGGAAGACCCGGTTTGACCATCACCATGTCCGCGCCTTCAGCCAGATCAGCGGCCACCTCGTGCAGCGCCTCGTCACCGTTGGCCGGGTCCATCTGATAGGTATTCTTGTTGCTCTTGCCTAGATTGGCCGCCGAGCCAACCGCATCGCGGAACGGGCCGTAGTAGGCACTGGCGTATTTGGCCGAATAAGCCATGATGCGCACATTGTGGTGCTCGGCCACTTCGAGCGCCTCGCGGATCGCCTGGATGCGACCGTCCATCATGTCCGACGGCGCAACCACTTGAGCGCCTGCTTCGGCGTGGGACAGCGCTTGGCGGACCAACGCATCGACCGTAACGTCATTCTGCACGTAGCCGCTTTCGTCGAGGATGCCGTCCTGGCCATGGGTGGTGAATGGGTCGAGCGCGACGTCGGTGATGATCCCCAGCTCCGGAAAGCGTGCACGCAGTGCGCGCGTGGCGCGCTGAGCGATGCCGTCGGGATTCCAGGCTTCGGCGGCATCCAGAGACTTCTTCTCCAGCGGCGTCACCGGGAACAGCGCCAGCGCCGGAATGCCCAGCGCTACCAGTTCCTCGGCTTCCTCGAGCAACAGGTCGATGGACAGGCGCTCTACGCCAGGCATCGACGGCACGGGCTCGCGGCGATTTTCGCCATCGAGCACGAACACCGGAAGGATGAGGTCGTCGACCGTGAGGACGTTCTCACGCACCAGGCGACGGGAAAAATCATCACGACGGTTGCGGCGCAAACGAGTGGCGGGAAACAGCCGACTGGCAGGAACGAAACTCACGACGGACTCCTGGCCCGCAGTGCGGGCGAATATGACGTTTATAGGCCTGAAGCATGACGAAATGATGACAAGGTCACGCTGCCTAGCCTCCGATACCATCCCATTGTCGCCACCCATGCCCGCAACTGCCAGTGCTTTGATCAGCCGCAAACCGGCATGCCAGACCTGCGGCAATGAACACCGGCGAATCGCGCGAATCCAAAGGAACATGCGGGCTTACCTGAAACCGTCTCAGGTATTAGCATCGAACGCATCCGCCGTGCCCTCCGAAGGGCCGTTGAACTTGACCAGGAGTACCGCTATGAACAAGAAAGTCGCCGTGATTCTTTCCGGCTGTGGCGTCTACGACGGCTCGGAAATCTACGAGAGCGTCATCACCCTTTTGCGCCTGGATCAGCGGGGCACCAAAGTGCAGTGCTTCGCGCCCAACATTGCGCAGATGCATGTGATCAACCATCTGACCGGCGACGAGATGCCGGAGTCGCGCAACGTGCTGACCGAGTCGGCCCGTCTGGCTCGCGGCGAAATCAAGGATCTGCGCGAGGCGCGCGCCGAAGATTTTGATGCGTTGATCATCCCAGGCGGTTTCGGCGCTGCGAAGAACCTTTCGACCTTCGCCACTGAAGGCGTAGGCAGCAAGGCATTGCCTGACGTGGTCGCCCTTGCGCAGGCATTCGCCGAGGCCCGTAAGCCAATAGGCATGATGTGCATCGCACCCACGATGGCCGCGCAGATCTTTGGAGCCGGCGTTGTATGCACCCTGGGAAGTGACGAGGCCGACGCAGCAAAGGCGGTCGGCGAGATGGGCGCCGAACACAAGGCGTGTGAGGTGACTGACATCGTTGTAGACGACAAGCACCGCCTGGTGACCACACCAGCCTATATGTTGGCGCAGTCCATCAGCGAAGCCGCTTCAGGGATCTACAAGCTGGTCGATCGAGTGCTGGAGATGACCGTCGAGGATTGATCCCAACGCCACATGAAAATCCCGGCCCGCCCGGGATTTTTTTTGCGCGAAAGCCGCCAAAGCCGCGGCTGCTCGTGCCGATGACCTGTTCAGCACGGACAACCTAGTGCAGCTTGCTCGCTCATGCACAGGAGCGCCGAACATGAATCAAGACGATGCACTGCTCGCCGAGCAGGCCCGGGCTGTGCGCCAGATGTTCGAACGCATCCCGTTCAACCAGGCCTTGGGCATCGAGCTAGATGAGATATCGACGTCACGGGTGGTCATGCACTTGCCCATGAAGGCGGAGCTGGTGGGCAATTTCGTCCATGGCATCCTGCATGGTGGAGTGATCGCCTCGCTGTTGGATGTCGCTGGAGGTGCGATGGCGATGCTCGGCGCCTTCGACAAGCATCGCCATCTGACGACCCAGGAGCGCGCCGCACGCCTTTCGCGGCTAGGCACCATCGACCTGCGCATAGACTATCTGCGCCCAGGCCGCGGTACCCGCTTCAGCGCCAGCGCGGAACTACTGCGTTCGGGCAACAAGGTTGCGGTTGTACGCTCGGAGCTGCACAACGAACTGGGCACCCTGATCGCCGTGGGCACCGGCACCTATCTTTGCGGTTGAATACCAGAACTGACGCCGCTCAGCGAACTCTCGACAGTTGCGTCAGCAAGCGATCCAGTGCATTGGCGAAGGCCTGCCGATCGCGTTCGCTGTAGGCCGCCGGACCGCCGCCCATCTGGCCCTGATCGCGCAAATCGGTGAACAGATTGCGTACCGCCAACCGCTCGCCCATGTTTCGCTCGTCGAACTCGCGGCCACGCGGGTCGAGCGCCGCAACGCCCTTCTTCACCAGGCGATCGGCCAACGGCACATCGCTGCAGATCACCAGATCGCCAGGCGCGGCATGCTCGACCAGATAGTCGTCGGCCGCATCCGGCCCGCTCGGCACCACGATCAGCCGAACACAGGCAAATGCGGGCTTCACCTGACTCTGCCCGGCAACCAGCAGCACCTCGAACCTGCGTTTCAGCGCGAACTTGATCACTTGATCCTTGGCCGCGCGCGGACAGGCATCGGCATCGATCCAGACGCGCATCGCGCCCTGCTCGCTCATGCGACCGCGCGCCGAACCGTAGCCAACAGCGCCGCCGCACCGGCGAACATCGCCGCAAAGCTACGATTGACCAGGCGTTGCTGGCGCGGCGTGCGCAACAGCCGCAGCACTTTTGCCGCCATCCCGGTGTAAGCGGCCATGACCACCAGATCGACCACTACCATGGTCGCTGCCATCTCGCTGTACTGCAGTAGCAGCGGCCGCTGCGGGTCGAGAAACTGCGGAAGCACCGCGAGGATGAAGACGATCGCCTTGGGATTACTCGCGTTGACCACAAACCCACGCAGCACCAGGCTCAGCGGCCTACCGATGGGACGCGGCGCAGCCGAATCATCCAGAGCTTGCGGCTGTGCCTGCCACTGCTTCCAAGCGAGCCACAGCAGATAGCCGACACCGAACCACTTGATCAGGCCGAACGCCAGCTCAGAGGTTGCCAGCACTGCGCCTACGCCTGCGGCAACCACGGCGATCTGCAGCACCAGCGCCAGTTGCAGGCCAATGGCATTCCAGTAGCCACGCCAGAATCCGTACTGCAATCCACAGGACATCGAGGCAATGGCACCGGCACCCGGTGACAGGCTGATCACCCAGCAGGCGACAAAGAAAGCAAGCCAGGTTTCCAGTGACATGTGAGTCCCTCCGTTCAAGCAGTTGCGCCGGTTGCCTGGCGCTTCGATTCAGTCCGGAAAGCCCTTGCCCAGCTTCACCGGTTCCTTGAGTTTGCGCTTCATGGCTTTGCGCATGCGAATGTTCAACGCCTCGACGCCCAGCGAGAAGGCCATGGCGAAGTACACATAGCCCTTGGGCACATGCACATCGAAGGCCTCGGCGATCAGCAGCGTGCCGACGACAATTAGGAATGACAGCGCAAGGATCTTCAGCGTCGGGTGCTTGTCGATGAATTCGCTGATGGTGCCGGCCGCCAACATCATCACCAGCACCGCGATGACGATCGCCGCGACCATCACCGGCACGTTTTGCACCAGGCCCACCGCCGTGATCACCGAATCTAGCGAGAAGATAATGTCGATTACTGCGATCTGCAAAATGATGCCCATGAAGCCGGCTTTCACAGCACCACCGCTACCACTCCGCTCTTCTTCCTCGCCTTCGACGCTGTGCCAGATCTCCAGAGTGCTCTTGAACAGCAGAAAAAGACCGCCGAAAAACAGAATCAGATCACGCCCGGAAACACCCTCGCCCAAGACGGTAAACAGGTTGTTGGTCAACCGCATGACCCAGGCAATCGACAGCAACAAGAGTATGCGCGTGCCCATGGCCAACGCCAGACCGAAGAAACGAGCTTGCGGCTGCTGCTCCTTGGGTAGGCGGCTAACCAGGATCGAGATAAAAATGATGTTGTCGATGCCGAGGACAATTTCCAAGGCAGTCAGAGTCAGAAAAGCGACCCAGATTTCCGGATTGCTGAGCCATTCCATGAGGAATCACTTCTCGTTGGGGTTGCGGTTGTATAGCTGCACATCGCTGCCACGCCACCGGCGCACGGCCTTTTGGAAGAACAGGCTGTTAGGCACTTGTACGATGGCGCCGGTGCCGGCTTCAGCCACCTCTTCAAGGGTGGTGTAGAGCAAATTGATATCGATCACCCTGCCCTTGACGATCGGCTTGTCGAAAGCCTCGACGATTTCCACCACATCGCCCAAACGAAACGGGCCGACAGTCAGGATGAGCACTGCGCAGAGCAAATTGGACAGTACGCTCCAGATCGCGAAGAAAGCAATCGCCGCCACCGCGACGAAACCGGAGAGGGCCGTCCACAGAACGGTGGCGGACACACCGAAGCGCTCCAGAACCATGATCAACGCGCCGCCGACGATGAACCAGCGGATACCGCCCCGCACCGGAATCACCAGCTCCGGCGGCAGCGGATAACGTGACGAAAGCCGAGTCAGCCCGCGGGCAACCAAGCGTTGCAGCACGTAGGCCACCAGCAGAATCAGCAGCACCTGCAGGCCCAGCATCCACTGCACCTGCCACTCCTCGACCAATGCCAGCCAAGGCTCGCTCATGCGCTGGCCTCCAGCTGCGCCTGCAGGCTTTCAAGAGCTTCCAGCGCTTCCAGCCAGGCCTCTTCCAGCTCGCCTTCGCGAACCTTCAGTTCGGCCTGCTTGGCCAGCAGTTCCCGTAATTCATCCTTGCGCGCGACATCATAAAGCGCGCTGTCGCCCAGCCTCGTTTCCAGCTCAGCTAGCTTTTCGTGTACTACGGCCAGATCCTTCTCCAGCTTGTCCGCCTGGCGCTTGTGCGGCGCCAGCTGCTGGCGCAGGGCGGCGGCGGCTTGACGCTGGGCGCGCTTGTCGGTCTTGTCCGCCGCGCCCTCACTGCTGGAAATGGGTTGCTGACGTGCACGGTAATCCACCAGCCAACGTGCGTAGTCTTCTAGATCGCCGTCGAAGCTTTGCACCACACCGTCAGCCACCAGCAGAAACTCATCGGTGGTGCTCTTGAGCAGATGCCGGTCGTGAGAGACCACCAATACCGCCCCTTCGAAATCCTGCAGCGCCAGAGTCAGCGCCAGGCGCATCTCCAGATCAAGGTGGTTGGTCGGCTCGTCGAGCAGCAGCAGGTTTGGCTTGCCCCAGGCGATCAGCGCAAGCGCCAGACGCGCCTTCTCGCCGCCGGAGAAATTCAGCACCGGCTCATCGCAGCGCGCGCCACGAAAATCGAAGCCGCCGAGGAAATCGCGCAGGGTCTGCTCGCGCTCGTTTGGAGCAATACGCTGCAGATGTAGCAAGGGGCTGGCCTTGGGGTCGAGCGAATCCAGCTGGTGCTGGGCAAAGTAGCCAACAGCCAGATTCTCGCCGCGCTGCAGGCGCCCGCCGAGCGGGACGAGTTCGGCAGCGAGTGTTTTGATCAGCGTCGACTTGCCTGCGCCGTTCGGGCCCAGCAGACCGATACGGGCGCCGGGCACAAGCTGCAGCTTGACCTTCTCCAGCACCACCTTATCGCCATAACCGAGTAGACCCTCTGCAAGGTCCAGCAACGGGCTGGAAACCTTGTCCGCCTCGCGGAAGCGGAAATCGAATGGCGAGTCCACATGTGCCGGCGCCAACTCTTCGAGGCGCTCCAGCGCCTTTATCCTGCTTTGGGCCTGGCGTGCCTTGGTCGCCTGGGCCTTGAAGCGACGGATATAGCTTTCCATGTGAGCGCGCTGTGCCTGTTGCTTCTCGAAGGCCTGCTGCTGCTGCGCAAGGCGCTCGGCACGGGTACGCTCGAACGCCGAATAGCCCCCACGGTAAAGCGTCAGCTTGCGCTGTTCGAGATGAATGACGTGATCAACCACCGCGTCAAGGAAGTCGCGGTCGTGGGAAATCAGCAGCAACGTGCCGGGGTATCCTTTGAGCCAATCCTCCAGCCAGAGAATCGCGTCAAGATCGAGGTGGTTGGTCGGCTCGTCCAGCAGCAGCAGATCGGACGGGCACATCAGCGCCTGGGCAAGGTTCAGACGCATGCGCCAACCACCGGAGAAGCTGCTAACCGGCAGAGTCATCTGCTCATTGGCAAAGCCCAGCCCGGCAAGCAGCTTGCGCGCGCGGGCGTCGGCACTGTAGCCGTCGACGTTGTCCAGCTCGGTATGCAGGCGCGCCAGGGCATTGCCGTCATGTGATTGTTCGGCAGCGGCAAGCTGGGTCTGGATATGCCGCAGCTGGATATCGCCATCGAGCACATAGTCCACCGCCAGACGTTCGAGCGTATCGATCTCCTGGCGCATGTGCGCGATGCGCCAGTCCGGCGGCAACTGACAATCGCCGCCGTCGGGCACGAGCTCGCCACGCAGCAATGCAAAGAGGGTGGATTTGCCGGCGCCATTGGCACCGATCAGACCGGCCTTCTGGCCGGGGTGCAGGGTCAGCTCGGCGCCTTCCAGCAAACGCTGCGGGCCACGCTGTAGAGTGAGATTCTGAAGTCGGATCATAATGCCGGCGAGTTTATCAGGTCGCCTGGAATGCCAGCCGGGCTGCCAACAAAAAAAGGCGTGTTGCTAATGTCGAACCCTGATCTCTGGACTTTCGCCTTGCGCTGCTACGCACGACCAGGCGTCGAGGGCGCTTGCCTGGAGCTGCAAAATCTGGGCGCGGATGTCTGTGTGCTGCTTTGCGCGGCTCGGCTCGAGATGCAAGGAGTCGCCTGTAACCAAGAGCGATTACAAGCGCTGGAAGAGGTTGCCGCACCCTGGCGAGTGAACGTAGTTCAGCCCCTGCGCGAACTGCGTCAGGCATGGCGCTCGTTGGCTGAGCAGGACGCGGTCCTGCACAACCTGCGCGAAACGCTGAAGAACATGGAACTGGAGGCCGAACGCAGCTTATTGGAACGGCTACAGATGGCCAGCTGCGAATGGATAGAGACGACTGGGCCCAACAATTGGCTGAGCGCCCTAGCGCCAGCAGGCCACTGCCGCACAGCGCTGGAAACCCTGCGCCACGCGGCGTATCAAACTCAGCTGGAGCTAGGCGACGACGTCTGAGAAGCAGCGGCACGCTTTGCTGCAGGCTTACGCGCGGCGGGCTTTTTCGCGGCTGTCTTGACGGTCGACTTGCCTGCAGCGGGCTTGGAACGCGTCTCCACACTGGCTGCTGCACTTTCGGCGGACTGAGGAACGACCGCAGCCTTGACGGCACCGGCTGACCGGGCGCGGGCCGGAGCCTTACTTGCGGCCGGACGTGTGCTAGCAGGCTTCGCCGCGGAGGAGCTGGCTGGCGTCTTTGCTGGCTTTGTGGCCGGAGCTTTAACAGCCGGCTTTGCTGCAGCCTTGGCTGTTTGGGTTTTGGCAGAGGAGCTACCTGCCTTGGCCACGACAGGCACTGAATTGCTGGCAGGTTTGCGAGCAGTCGGCCGGGAGGTTGCGCCTGGCTTGGCGGCTGACGGCTGCTGGCGGCTTTGCGAGGCCTTGCCCGCGGCATCGGCGACCTGCCGGATACCCTGAGTCAGCTTCAAGCTCTGCTCCGCATCACGCTTGAGCTCAGCGAGGTAGGTCAGGGTTTCGCTCTGACGCGCCTGCAGTAGCGCAAGTGCCCCTTCCAGTTCGGTAAGCCGTGTGCGCGCCTTGGTCTGCGCCCTGGTCTTACCTGCGCTGCCGGCCTCATCCAGCTTGGCCCGGGCCTTTGTCAGCTTTTCCTGCGCCTTGCCGCGCTGCTTCTGCAGCTTGGCGAGCGCGCTTTCGGCATCCTTGATCGCCTGTGTGCAGGCCTTATCCAGATGCTCGATGAGACTGTGCGAAAGCTGCTGCAGCAAATGCAGCGGGGTGGTAACCGACTTCTTCTTCGCGGGCATGAAGGTGCCTCCTGGCAGGAACGATGCACCCATACTAGACGGCCCACCAGATAGCCGCCAGGGGCCACAGCCGCCGAAGCGGGCGCCCCAGCTTTCAGGCCGTTGCAGCAGATTGCTTGTGTGCAGTGTGCAGCACTTCGATCAGGCAGTCTTCGAGCTCAAAACGCTCGTGCAAGAGCTGGCCAAGCTTCTTGAGCTCATCGCCCAGACCCGGACTGCCCAGGCAATCGCCTTTATCGCAGCGATCATTGAAGCCAAGTGCAACCTGCGTGATCGTTTCGATACGCGGGTAGATCTGTTTGGCAAGCTCGATGGCAGGCGCGTCGCCAAAGGCTTCGGCCTCGGCAAGCAATTGTTCGTAGATTTCGAAGTGGCCGGCCGAAACATAATCGACCAGATATTCGCAGAACCGCTGCAGGGCCTGACGAGCAGTATCGTCGCGCTCTGTATGCAGACCGTCGTAGGCGTTGATCAGCGCGTGGCGCTCGTGCAGCCAACGGTCGATCAGCAGATGTACACCACCCCAGCGTTCCTGGGCATTCCGACAGCTCTCGAGCATGATGACCTCACTTCCCTAATCGATGTTGCTTGTACGCCATTCCGAGACGTTTTTGTCTTTCGGTATCGGCCTTTGGGTGAGTGACGGTAACGAATGGCAAAAATCCGTCACCGCACGAGCAGACTATGCCGCGGCGCTCGAAGCATCAAGCAAAATGCCGACGAATCTCACACGCCCGCAGCGGCTCCGAAGAGGCCACAGGTCCATGAGAAGACCCTGCAAGCGCAGCGGTAGTTCGCCCACGGGAAGGTAAAATTGCGCTCAGTCGCGCCGTAGCAGTTGCCAGAGACAGACGATGGCCATGCCGATGAAGCCCAGCAGGCTCCACTCGGGAATGCTCATTCCCAGCAGAGTCCAGCTCACTTCCGCGCATTCAGCGGTTCCGTGCAATACCAGACGGATGATTTCCTGGAACGGGAACGCCTCCATCATGTACTCAAGGCTCGGCAAGCAGCTCGGCAGCTGATCGGCAGGCACACTTTGTAACCAGATCTGCCGTATCGCAGTAGCGCTACCTGCCGCCACGAACAACAGGGCGAAGCCCGCATAGATGCGCCGCCCCATCTTCGCTGGACCATGGATCGCAGCGGCGAGACAGACCAGACCGAAACCGATTACGCAAATACGCTGGACAATGCACAGCGGACACGGCGCGAGGCCCATCACATGCTCCATGTAGAGCGCGATGGCGATCAGCAGGGCGCTGCCCGCAAAGGAGAGAACGAATAGAGAACGAGGGCTGGCCAGGCGCATGATGGCTCCGCTAGCTGGAAAAGTTCGCTACGGTAGTGGAAAGCCCAATGGCCTTACAAGCAGCGCAACGGCCGCGTAGAGACATCAGACCCACCACATGGCGGGCCTGACTAGCCGATCACAAGGTGGCGGGAAGATTTCGGTCGAGCAGACCGACGCCTTGCTGAAACAGCCGATTGCTGTTTTCGGTGTCGCCTAGTTGCGCTAGCAAGCGCGCGAGCTCGGCACAGGTTTCCGGGCGATGATCGAAACGCAGGCTCGCTTCCAGATAATCGCGCGCCTTGCCCCACAGCTCGTTGCGCAGGCTGAGGCGACCCAGCGCAAGCAACAACACCGCATTCTGTGGATGATCCTTGAGCCATCCTTCGGCATGTGCGAGCTGACGCGCCGGATCACGGCCATGCACAAGTCCATAGCGCTCTACCAATCGATCATCAAATTGACGCTTGATCGCCGCGTACAGCACTTCCTCGGCCTTGGTCTGCGCTCCCAACCGGCGTAGCCCATCGGCGTAGGCACGTACCACCAACGCCTCACTGCGCAAGGAGCTGGGTACCGTCTGCCAACGCTGGTTCAAGGTCTCGATGCCTGCCTCGGCAGGAAGCTCCGAGGGTTGGCCGGCCTGTTCGACGGCGGCGGTCCAGGCCAACACTTCAAGTTCGCTCAGGCGCGACGCAGGCAATACTCGATGCTTGCGCAGCTCCGGCAGCAGCTTGCACAGTGCCGACCAATCTTCGAGCTGCACATAGAGTTGCTGCAGCAGCGTCAGCACATAAGGGTGACGGGGATGTTCGGCTTGCAACTCGCTGAGCGATGCCCGTGCTTCGACGTACTGACCACGGGCGATTTGCAGTTGCGCCTGGGTCAAGCCGATCGCCAGCGCTGCCTCGGGCTCACGTTCGCGGGCCTTCTGCAGCAATTCGTCGCTCTGGGCGTAGTCGCCCAACTCGTTGGCCGCGCGCGCAGCGCCGAGGTAGTGCACCAGCGGCTGACGGTCCTTTTCCGCGGCCAGTTGCAAATGCCCGAGCGCAGGCCCCCATTGCCCTTCGGCGAGCTCTCGCAGACCACTGCGAGATGCTTTCTCAGCCCTGCGGGCACGGTGGCGCCGCGACCAGGGATTGACCAGCGCTCCAGACACCTGCAGCAACCCCAACAACCAATGCATCGCCATTGCCACCAGCCAGAGGCAACCAACCAGCGCGAGGAAAACCCAGAAGCTCGATTCGTAGCGGAACTGGTCGTAAGTGATCAGTACATAGCCGGCGCCCTGGCTGATCGCCCAACCGAGAAAGCCTGCAATCGCAAGCAAAAGAATGAACACCAGAGCCAGACGTTTCATGTGCGTTGGGCCTCCTGCGCCTGATTCTCCGTCTCCGGCTGTGCGGACGACTCCGTCGCCTCACCTTCATCGCGACGCTCACGCTTCTGCACATAGGCCTGCAGGGCCTGCAATGCCGGGGCGAGATCAGGCAGGGTGACCTCCACTTCACGCTGGGCCAGCACCTCAAGGCGCTCACGCAGGCCGCGGGCCTTGCCGTTGTCTTCGCTGAAGTGGTCCTTGAGCACCTCACTCGCCTGTTCCAGCGACTGTCGATAGACCTCGGTATTGCCGTTGAGCACTGCCCATTGCGCCTGCTCGATAGCGAGCGACAACGCCAGGCGCACCTGGCCCAGCGTCTGGCCGGCGAGCAACGGCTTGACGTCGCCACTGGCATCGAAGTCCACCCGCACGTAGCGCGTAAGCTCGTTCAACCAGCGCTGCCAGCGACTGTCCTGCGCGCTTTCCGGCTGCGCCTGGCCATTGACGAACTCCGGTGCCAGCGCGCTGAGCTGAGCGGTTTGCCCGCGCAAGGCGCCGAGCTGCAGAAACAGCCCGGTGCGGTCGAGTTCCGGCAGGCTGCGCAGTGCTTCGAGCCCTTCCAGCAATTTCTGCCGTGTGCCGTAGGCGCCCGGATCATCCTGCTTCTGCAAAATCAGGTCGGCCTCGTGGACCAGCATCTTCGCGCTGTTCACATCTTGCATGGCCGATAGCTGCAGCATCGCCATGCGCAGCAGATGTTCGGCTTCGGCCAGGCGCCACTCTTCGCGGCTGGCGCCGAGCACCTGTTCTACACGACCGGAGAGGCGTTGCTGATCGCTTTGCAACGCCGCCAGCAGCCGCCGCCGCTCCTCCAGCTCGGCGGCCGAAGGCAGCTGCTCCAGACGGCCCAGCCGCGCGGCCAGCTCGCGCTCACGCTCAGCCAGCTGGCGGGTCTGCTCTCCGGCACTCTGCAACGCTTCGAGCTGACGATCTTCATTGGCGCCAAGCTGCTGCAGCTGCCAGAGGCCATAACCGCCGAGTGCCACACCGCCCAGGCCCACCACCAACGCCAGCGCTGCCACGGACTTGGCACCGCTATTGGAGCTTGAGACAGGCTTGGATGGAGCAGGCTTGGCGGGCTTCGCAGGCTCGACAGCTGGGTTCGGCTCACTGGCGGGGGGTTGCAGCGGTTCTTTCTTGGAGTCTGCTTCGCTCACGTTTCCATCCTTTGCTTCAGGAAGCGGTCACCGCGGTTTCCCGCAGAGCCGCCAGCAAGGCCGCGACACCTGCGCCGCGGCAATCCACAATTCGTTTAGCGCCCAACTGCCGAGCCATCTCCGCCACCCGCGGGCTTGGTAGGAACAAGGGTAGCTCAAGCAGTTCGGACCAGGTGTCCGCCGCCAGCTCGCGCAATGACAGCAAACCCTGCCCACTGCTGACCACTAGGCCGTTGAGCCGTTCCGAGCGGACCACCGCGGCAAGTGCTCCGGCGGGGTAATCCGGAAGGTAACGCCGGTAAAGCTCGAGAATATCCACCTGCACACCGCGCGCGCGCAATGTCTCTGCGAGCAGCTCCCGGCCACCCTCCCCACGCAGAATCAGCGCCTTCGGGTCGGGCCTGGCCAGCGCCTCATCAAGCCGCGGCAGCCCCAGCAATGCTTCACTGTCATCACCACGCTGCGGCCAACTGACATCCAGCCCGTAGCTTTCCAGGATTGCGCCAGTGGCGGCGCCTACAGTGAACCAGGCTGGGCCAAGCGGAGGTTGCGGCCAATATTTGTCGAGCAGCTCAATGCCCAGTCGCGCTGCGGGCTTGCTGACCACTATGACCGCGCAATAGCGATCCAGCTCAAGAATCGTCGCGCGCTGCTCGGGGGTTTCCGGCAAGGGCTCGATCGCCAGCAGTGGCAGACTCGCGCTATGAATGCCGGCCTCGGCCAAAGACGCCGCGACCGCACCGCACTCCTCGGCAGGCCGGGTCAGCAGCAGACGCCAGCCAGTCACTCGTGGCCAGCCTCGCCGTAAACCGCCTGGAGAATCTGCTCCGCCCCCTGGTCCAGCAGCGCTTCGGCAACCTGCACGCCCAGTGCCTCGGCATCGACGGCCGGCGCACGGCCTTCCGCGCGCAGCAGCACGGTGCCGTCCGGCTGGCCGACCAGTCCGCGCAACCACAGCTGTTCGCCTTCAAGCACCGCGTAACAGGCGATCGGCACCTGACAACCGCCGTTCAGGCGCTTGTTCAAGGCGCGCTCAGCAACGACACGGGTCGCGGTCGGCGCGTGGTTCAGGCATTCCAGCAGCACATGCAGCTCGCTATCGGTGGTACGGCACTCGATGCCGACCGCACCCTGACCGCCAGCCGGCAGGCTTTCGTCGACACCGATGCTGGAGCGGATACGCTCACCGAAGCCAAGCCGGATCAGTCCCGCGGCGGCCAAGATGATGGCGTCGTACTCGCCAGCATCGAGCTTGGCCAGACGGGTGTTGACGTTGCCGCGCAGGAACTGGATTTTCAGGTCAGGCCGACGCGCCAGCAGCTGGGCCTGACGGCGCAGCGACGAGGTGCCGACCACACTGCCGGGCGGCAGCGCATCCAGACTATCGAAATGATTGGAGACGAAGGCATCTCGCGGGTCTTCGCGTTCGCAGATGCAGTACAGACCGAGCCCCTCGGGAAACTCCATCGGCACATCCTTCATGGAATGCACGGCGATGTCTGCTTCGTTTTCCATCAGCGCTGTTTCCAGCTCTTTGACGAACAGCCCCTTGCCGCCGATTTTCGCCAAAGGGGCGTCGAGCAGCTTGTCGCCGCGACTGACCATCGGTACCAGGCTGACCTTCAGCCCTGGGTGCGACGCCTCCAGGCGCGCCTTGACGTATTCGGCCTGCCACAGGGCCAGGGCACTCTTGCGGGTAGCGATGCGAATTTCGCGAGACATGGGCAATTCCAGAACAATGAATTGCCGGCGATGATAACAGGCCGAGCTGGCAGCCTGAGTTGGCCGGAATCAAGTAAAGGGCGGTGGTGCGGCGGCCACGCCGAAGTACGGCGATGGTGCTCGCCAGCCATCAGACTGAAGAGCGCCATCGCCGCATGCGACGTGGATCAGAGGTGCTGCATCAGTTTGCGCACACCCGCTACATGTCGCCGGCTCACCGTCAGCGCCTCACCCTCGAGCCCCTTGAGGAACAGCTGGAAGTGCCCGAGCGGCGTGCGCTGCAGGCGCTCGATCCGATCACGGAACACCAGCGCATTGCGGTGGATACGCACAAAGCGCTCGCCGAACTCGTCTTCCAGTGACTTCAGCGGCTCGTCCAGCAGCACCTCACCCCCGACGTGGCGCAGGGTGACGTACTTGTGGTCGGCGATGAAATAGATCACGTGATCCAACGGAATCAGCTCGATGCCCTTGCGGGTACGCGCACTGATATGACTGCGCGGTCCGGCACCGGATACCGCCGCCGGCCGAGTCAAGGCAGCGAGCTGCACACGGTTGGGCCGCTCGGCCTTCTTCAAGGCCTCGGAGAGGTGTTCCGGGCGCACCGGCTTGACCAGGTAGCCAACCGCGCTGACCTGAAAAGCCTCCAAGGCAAATTCATCATGGGCAGTACAAAAGATCACGGCAGGCGGTGCATCGGTCTCGCAAAGCCTGGCTGCAACCTGCAGGCCATCGAGGCCCGGCATGCGGATATCCAACAGCACGACATCGGGGCGCATTTCCTCGATCAGCGTCAGCGCTTCTTCGCCATTGCTGGCAGCAGGCTCGAGGACACGATAGCCGTCGAGGTCACCTACCAGTCGGCTGAGGCGCTCGCGGGCTAGAGGTTCGTCATCGACAATCAGGACATTCATATAGATCTGGCTTCCTGCGTTTGTCTCGCACATGGATAGCGTAGACATGTGTAATGGCGGCCTTCACGGCGCTCCACGCTGAGACTCGCTAGCGGACCGAAAAGTGCCGCTAATCGTGCGTCAATGTTCTGCAAGCCCTGGCGCGTTCCGCGAGAAGCCTGCGTTTGAGCGGCTTCGTCAAACGGGTTGCTGACCACCAACTGAAACACGCCGCCGACATAATCGGCGGTTACGCTGACTACTCCTCCCTCGATACGTGGCTGAATGCCATAGACCAGCGCATTTTCCAGCAGCGGCTGCAGCGTGAGCTGCGGAATCGGCAAATCGTCCGGTACGCCGTCGACCTGCCAGTCCATCTGTAGACGATCACCCAGCCGATACTGTTCGATCGACAGGTAACGACGCGACAACTCCAGCTCGTCGCGCCATGCCACCAACGTGCCGGGACGCGCCAGGCTCGCCCGAAAAAGATCGGACAAATCCAGCACGGCCTGTTCGGCCTTCACCGGATCGCTCGCAACCAGTGCGGCAATGCTGTTGAGGCTGTTGAACAGAAAATGCGGTCGGATACGCGCTTGTAGCGACTCGATCCGAGCCCGCAGTTCGGCCTGCTCCTGACGGCGCCACTGGCTCTGCAGATAGAAATAGCGTAGCAGCAACCCCGACATGATCAGGCTGATCAACGCATGTCGCAGGTAGAGATTGACCTCACCGTCGCGTGAGAGCGGGCCACCGAGCTGGTAAATATCGGCGACGGCGGTGCACGCAAGCGTCAGCCCAACCACCAGCGCGCAGCAGGCGAGCCCTGCCATGGCCGCACCAAGGCGCGCCAGCAGCGGTCGCAGCAGGCACATGGTCCCGGCCGAAAGCAAAACGATCCACTGTACGAACAACGAGGTCAGCGCCAGGCGCATCCAGTCGAAGCCCGGCTGCATCGGCTCGGCCAGCACCAGCACGAACACCAGCAGCTCGGCGAGCAGGACCAGACCGAGCAAGGCATCGGGCTGGCACAGCTCAGGGACGAAAAAGTCATCGGATACGGCAGTGGATTTCACGCGCTTCAGCCTGTGGATTTACCTGCCCGGCAGTTTCCTTGCCCACCCGGACAACGGCAAGTCGGCCACCGATCAGCCAGGGGGAATAATCCGGAATTGCCAGCCAGCTCACCCTTCGCCGCAAGGTGTCGACGTGCCCGACAGCAGCGCCATCCCTGTTATCATCGCCGCCTTTCATCAGCCTTCGGATTTCAGCGAGCGCATTCATGAGCACCGACAAGACCAACCAGTCCTGGGGCGGCCGTTTCAGCGAGCCCGTCGACGCCTTCGTCGCCCGATTCACCGCCTCCGTCGAGTTCGACAAGCGCCTCTATCGCCACGACATCATGGGCTCGATCGCCCACGCCACCATGCTGGAAAAGGCTGGCGTGCTGACCGAGAGCGAACGCGACGCGATCATCGCCAATCTGAAGGACATCCAGGGCGAAATCGAAGCCGGCACTTTTGACTGGCGCGTCGATCTGGAAGATGTGCACATGAACATCGAGGCGCGTCTGACCGACCGCATCGGCGTCACCGGCAAGAAGCTGCATACCGGGCGTTCGCGCAACGACCAGGTAGCCACCGACATCCGACTCTGGCTGCGCGATGAGATTGACCTGATCCTCGGCGAAATCACCCGCCTGCAGCAGGGCCTGCTGGGCCTGGCGGAAGCCGAAGCGGACACCATCATGCCAGGGTTCACCCACCTGCAGACCGCGCAGCCGGTGACCTTCGGTCACCACCTGCTGGCCTGGTTCGAGATGTTGTCACGCGACTACGAGCGCCTGGTCGACTGCCGCAAGCGCACCAACCGCATGCCGCTGGGTTCGGCTGCGCTGGCCGGCACCACCTACCCCATCCAGCGGGAAATCACCTGCGAACTGCTCGGTTTCGAAGCGATCTCCGGCAACTCGCTCGATGGCGTATCCGATCGCGACTTCGCCATTGAATTCTGCGCGGCCGCCTCGGTGGCAATGATGCACCTGTCGCGTTTCTCCGAAGAGCTGGTGCTCTGGACCAGCGCACAGTTTCAGTTCATCGACCTGCCGGATCGTTTCTGCACCGGTTCCTCGATCATGCCGCAAAAGAAGAACCCGGACGTGCCGGAGCTGGTACGCGGCAAGACCGGCCGTGTATTCGGCGCGCTGGCCGGCCTGCTGGTGTTGATGAAGGGCCAGCCGCTGGCCTACAACAAGGACAACCAAGAAGACAAGGAGCCGCTGTTCGACGCCGCAGACACCCTGCGTGACTCGCTGCGAGCCTTCGCCGACATGGTTCCGGCGATCAAGCCCAAGCGCGAAATCATGCGCGAAGCGGCGCTGCGCGGCTTCTCTACCGCCACGGATCTTGCCGACTACCTGGTACGCAAGGGCCTGCCGTTCCGCGACTGCCACGAGATCGTCGGCCATGCGGTGAAGTACGGCGTGCAAACCGGCAAGGATCTGGCCGAGATGAGCCTGGACGAGCTGCGCCAGTTCAGCGACCAGATCGGCGACGACGTGTTCGCCGTGCTGACCCTGGAAGGCTCGGTGAACGCTCGCGATCACATCGGCGGCACGGCCCCCAACCAGGTACGCGCAGCGGTGGCACGCGGCAAGAGCCTGTTGGCCACTCGGTGATCACGCCCGGCCTCCGCATTTCGGTGGTCGGCTGTTCGGGTGCCGGCAAAACCACGCTGTCGCGCCGGCTGGCGCAGCAGCTTGGGTATCGCCATGTAGAGCTGGACGCCCTGTTCCATCAGCCAGGCTGGCAACCGCTGCCCACCGAACAATTTCAGCAGGCAACTCGAGACGCGCTGCAGGGTGACGGCTGGGTCGCAGAAGGTAACTACTCGGCCGTGCGCCCGTTGGTGCGTGAACGTTCGGACATGGTGATTTGGCTGGATCTGCCACGCCACAAGGTGATGCGCCAAGTCATCTGGCGCACCCTGCGGCGCCTGGCCTGCCGCGAGGAGTTGTGGAATGGCAATCGCGAACGCTGGGGCAACCTGTTCAAGCTGAATCCGCGCCAATCCATCCTGGCCTGGTCATGGACGCGCCACCCGGTGTACCGACAGCGCTACGCCGAGGAACTGCGTAACGCTCCGCCATCCTGTCGGTACCTGCGCCTGGATTCACTGCAGGCCGTCGACGCCTTCCTGGCGAACCTGCCGCCCCGTTAAACCTTCTTGAAGGCTCGCCGCAATGTCTCTGAATATCCGTCCTGCGGTTCGCGATGACGCCGCACTGATCCTGCGCTTCATCACCGACCTGGCCATCTACGAAAAGGCCGAGCATGAGGTAAAGACCGATGTCGCTGGCATCGAGAACAGCCTGTTCGCCGAAGGCGGCACCGCCCATGGCTTGATCTGCGAGCTGAACGGCGAGCCCATCGGCTACGCGGTTTACTTCTTCAACTACTCCACCTGGCTGGGCAAGCACGGCCTGTATCTGGAAGACCTGTACGTCACTCCGCAGCAGCGTGGCGTCGGCGCCGGCAAGGCGCTGCTGCGCCATCTGGCCAAAATGGCAGTGGCGCGCGATTGCGGTCGCTTCGAATGGTCGGTGCTGGACTGGAATCAGCCGGCCATCGACTTCTACGAGTCCATTGGCGCCAAGCCACAGAACGAGTGGATCGGCTACCGTCTTACCGGCGATGCACTGACAGATTTCGCAGCAGGTTGATCACCCGTTCAAGCGCGCCTGCCCCACATTCTGGAGATACGATGCGGCCGCGCAAACCTCGCCTACCCTTTGCCAATGCCTGGTTCTTTCCAGCGGCTGCGCTGTATGCGGCCTTGCTGCTGCCCTGGTCAGTCCTCACTCTGCTTGGACTGGTTCCCGCGCTACCTGGGCTGGCGACGTCCGCCGGTCACGCCCATGAAATGCTGTTCGGCTTCGCCCTGGCCGTGGTGACCGGCTACCTGCTCGGGCCGCAACGCTTGGGCCTGACGCTCGCTCTGCTGACCTGCTGGTGTCTGGCACGCCTTGGCTTTCTGCTCTGGCCCGGCTCCTGGTTGGCACTGGCCAGCGCTGCTGTCTTTGCCGCCGGTCTTTGCTGGAAGGTGCTGCCGCGCTTTCTCGGTGCCGCGAAGAAATGGCGCAACCAGACAGTTGCTCCAGTGGTCGCCGGACTGAGCCTACTCAGTGCTCTCACCAGCGGCGGCTTCGGAGCCGGCTATGACCGACTCATGACGGAAGAGGCGCTGCTATTGATCGCTACGCTGATGTTCTTCATGGGCGGGCGGATCATTGCGCCAGCCATCGCTGGATACGCGCAAAGCAAGGGATGGCGACTGGATGCGCGAGTCCAGCCGCATATCGAAGGCGCCGTACTGATTTTGCTGGGGGCCGCCCTGCTACTCAATGTCATGCCCTGGCCACTGACCCAGCAATTGACCGGCGCCCTGCTGGTCGCCGCCAGCGCACTCACGGCGGTCCGCCTGCTGCGTTGGCAGCCCTGGCGTTGCACGCGCATGGACCTACTGATTCTGCTGCTGGGCTATGCCTGGCTCGCTACCGGCTTGCTTCTGCTCGGTCTGGGCACCCTGCTGAAAACACTGCCATTGAACGCAACGCTGCATGCACTGAGCGTCGGCGCGCTGGGCAGCCTGACCTTCGCGGTCATGGCCCGCACACGCCTGATTTATCGATTCCGTGATCCGGCTGTCCTGCCCTGGCTTCAGGCAGGGGCGCTACTGATCAGCCTGGCAGCGCTGGCTCGTGTGTTGCCGGCCCTGCTGAACCAGCCTCTGCAGGGCTGGTTGCTACTCGCTGCCGGTTGCTGGTCGCTGGCCTTTCTAGCGTTGGCGCTGTTGCTCTGGCGCTGTCGCGATGCCCACTCGGATAGTCCACGCCACGTGCCTGACCGCTAAGTCATCGCTCGGAACTCTCAGGGATTACGCTTGACCTACATGCAGCCAGTGGCGAATTCCTTTGACGCCTGCCGCACCCATCGAGGCCTGCATGACCGACCTGCGCACCCTGCTGCTTAACCAGGACACCCAGGGCGCCGAGCTCTTCGACTCGCCCAAGGAGCGCCTGATCTTCTACCGTTCCGAAATTCACTTCGAATCAACACTGCTGGCCGACCGCACAAGTACCTATCTGTCATCGCAGTCGTTCCTGATGATCGCGTTCGCCTCCTCCATGGCCAACAGCAATCCAGAATGGGGCGATCTGTTCCGCCTGGTGGTGCCGGCGATTCTTTCCGTTCTGGGGCTGATCACATCACTCCACGCCATGCCCGGCATCAAGTCGAATTTCGAGGTGATCGAGCGCTGGCATCAGAAGCAGTCCGAACTGCTGCAGCTCGAAGGCCGTGTGGGCATGCTGCCAAACAACGAGTCGGCCCTGTTCGGCGAAGGCAACAGCCCTGTCGGCGGACCTCGCTACAAACGCACCCTGCTGTTTTCGCTGCGCACGCCTATAATTTTCTCGCTGGTATGGGCCGCATTCGGCCTGCTGTGCCTGGCCCTGAGCTTCATGGACTGACCGACGCGCAGCCGTAGCATTGCCTCGGATGTAGCCAGGTGCTTATCTGGAAGCATTCATACGGAGGAACCAATGTCCGAACCAGACCGCCCACGCTATCGCGTCGATGCTGATCGCCAGGCGGCCCATCGCCGGGTACGCTACGTCGAAACCAATCGGCCGGATGACGGCAGCTGCGCGATCTGCCAGCTGGACGAAGAGAATCCGGCACCGCTCGACGAGAACCCCGCCATGGCGCAAGACATCCCCAGCAGCGAAGAAAACGAAGCCTTTGCCGAATCCACTTTGATCCAGGCCATCGAGAACCAGCTCGAAGCCGGCGAGCCGGCCGCTACCCAGGCCACGCTGAACAAGCTCACCCTGGTTGGCTACGAGCGCGACGAATGCCTGCAGATGATGGCGCTGGTGCTGGCACACGAAATCAATGCGATGCTCAGTGAAGACCGGCCGTTCGACGGAGCTGCTTATGAGGCCATGTTGCGCAATCTGCCGCAAATGCCTGAAACAGCCGAATAAGACTTGGATCAAGGCAGGGCCAACGGCAGCATCTACACTCAGCAAACAGGGCACGAGCCCACCATCCGAGGAGCGAGCATGTCGTATACCCCTGAGTTGGTCGCCGAACTGGAAGTACTTCGACAGTTCAATCTGGAAAATCTGCAGGAAGGGCTTAAGGTGCATCACGAGGCCGGCCCCGCTACCGTCGCTGCTTTCGGACGTCTCCATGCCAAGGGTCTTATCACCCAGGCCGACGGCGGTTATCTCACCAGCCTGGGCCGTGATGCGGCCGAACAGGCACAAACGCTGCTCACCATCCTTTCCGAAACCGTGACGGCCTGATCTGCCAACGTCCGTTCTGCTTCGCCTGCCCAGGGCTCGGATAACACCGGCCCTGGCCACTGGTCGCCTTCCGCGGGCAAAAGTACGCCCCGCCTCAAGCCCCGCACCAATTGGCCGATGAACAGGAGTTAGCCTCGCCTGCACGAAGCACCATGATCCGCACTCAACATATCCATCCAATTCTTGAGGAAGGCATCGACCGCAAGGTGCTGGCCACACTGCGGGCGCGCTTTCTCGCGATCAATAGCGCACGGCTGGAGCGCGCGCGGCACAGTATGTCGCCCCGCCAGCAACAGGTACTCAAGCTGTTGCCGCTGCTGTTTCATGTCAATCACCCGATCTTTCCCGGCTATGTGTCGGCTACCACCCCTGCAGGACTCGCTCACTTCGAACCGGATACCGAACAGCTTGCCGAGGCTCAGCGCCTTAGCCGCTCCTTCGCCTATAAACCGGCGCGCGGTAACGCGACCCAACCGATACTCGGCCTGTTCCTCATGGGCAGCCTGGGCACGGTGGCCCAAGACGAGCACAGCGATCTCGATGTGTGGGTCTGCCACGACCCTGCTCTGGATGCCAAACAGCTCGACGAATTGCGCCGAAAATGCGAGCTGTTGCAAATCTGGGCGGCGAGCCAGGGCAGCGAAGCGCACTTCTTTCTGGTCGATCCGCAGCGTTTCGCCCAGGGCCAGCGCGAAGCCAAACTGACCTCCGATGACTGCGGCACCACCCAGCATTACCTGCTGCTCGACGAGTTCTACCGCACCGCGCTCTGGCTCGGCGGGCGCACGCCGCTGTGGTGGCTGGTACCCGATTACGAAGAGCATCGCTACGACGAATACGTGACGACGCTACTGGCCAAGCGTTTCGTACGCGCCGATGAGGTGCTCGATCTCGGCCACCTTGGGCAAATGCCGCCTGGCGAGTTTGTCGGTGCAGGGCTTTGGCAGCTCTACAAGGCTATCGCCTCACCGTACAAATCGCTGTTCAAGTTGCTTCTGGTAGAGGTCTACGCCAGTCAATATCCACAGGTGCGCTGTTTGGCGCTGGACTTCAAGCGGGCCATCTATCAAGGCCGAGCCGAGCTGGACGAGCTCGACCCCTACCTTGCCACCTACCATGCTATCGAGAGCTACCTGACCGAGCGTGGCGATCACGAGCGACTCGAGCTGGCAAGGCGCTGCCTGTATCTGAAGATCAACCGCCCGCTGAGCCGACCGCCAGTCAACCGCAACAAGAGCTGGCAGAGAACCTTGCTCGAGCATCTGACTCGCGATTGGCACTGGGACGAGCGGCAGTTGGCGCTGCTCGACAATCGCAGTCGCTGGAAGGTGCGACAGGTCAGCCAGGAGCGCCGTGCGCTGGTCAATGAGCTGACCTACGGCTATCGATTTCTCAGCGACTTCACCCGTCGCGTGCAGGCGACCAGTCCGCTCACCAGCCGCGATCTGGGCGTACTCGGCCGACGCCTGTACGCGGCCATCGAGCGCAAGGCTGGCAAGGTGGAGGTGATCAATCTCGGCATTTCACCGGATATGGCCGAAGACAGCGTGACCCTGGTTCACGGCTATGACGCTGCGGGCAATGTGCATTGGTCGCTCTATCAGGGCCAACTCACCGCGTTGGAACTGACCAACTTCGCCCCCTTGAAACGCTCTCGCGAGCTGGTCGCGCTGCTCGCCTGGGGTCACCGCAACGGGGTAGTGGACGCCACCACCCACTTGTCACTTTTCCCTGGCGACAGCGGCCTTAGCGAAGCGGAGCTGTTTGCGCTGGTCAGCGATCTGCGCCGTGCGCTGCCGATGCCGCTTTCTCAGGTAGATGAGGACACGCTGCTGGCGTCGAGCAAGCCCAGTCGCATGCTGCTACTGATCAATGTCGGCCTGGATCCTACCCTGCAGACTGCTACGGGGCTCGCGAACGGCGAGCAGTCAATCCTGAGCATAGCGCCGGAGAACCTGGTGCTGAGCGTAGATCAGGTAACGCTCAACAGCTGGAACGAGATGCTGGTAACCCGCTACGAAGGACCGAAGGCACTGCCGCTGTGCCTTCGTGATTACCTGGACAGCCTCGGGCCCACCAATGAGGCACCGCAGCTGCAGGTGTTCTGCTTCGCCCGTAATCGCGGGCAGGCCATCGCACGACGAGTCGGGCAGATCTTCGATGATGCGCAGCAAAGCCTTGGCAACGTTGTTCACGGGCGCTACCTGCTGCAGATTCGCCAGCATTTCCACGTGCTGCAACGCGACGCTAACGAACTGCGTCTGACCAATGTGATCGACCGCGCGGCGTTGCACGAACACTTGGGTGAAGCTCACCACAGCTATAGTCCGCTTCGGCTCGACCGAGCAGCGCTGGAGGGCGACGATCTGGCGCTGATTCTTGCGCAGGGGCGTCCGGGCTGCCTGCAGGTGTTCTACCGCGCGTCTGGAGATACCGCCGAACTCAGTGTGCTCGATGAGTGCAACGCGCTATGGCGCCAGCAACTGCCCTATCGGGACGAGCGCACGCTGTTGCGACCGTTGATGCGTTTCCTTGAGTCGATGCTCTATCGGCGCAGGGCGCAGCAGCCAAGCCAGACGGAGGAACTGGTCGACCCAACTATCCTCTTCTACCGGATTCAACCCGGTCACGGCACGCAGCCGTCACAACTCGAACGACGACCAACTCCGCAAGGCGAGGTCAATGACCCGTTCTACGACGTTCAAGCCATCGTCGAATCAGGTGAAAACGGGCGTTCGCAGGTCACGTTGTACTGCAACCATCAGGAATTTTCCGGCATGGAATATGGTGCGGAATTATTCGCAGCAGTGGCACTTACCATCATTTCCCGCCGCCGCGAGGGTGAGCGCTACCCCTGCTATATCACCGACCTCGACCTCACTGGCCTGCACGGCAGCGGGCGCAGTCAGACGGTGCAATACCTGCGCTACAAGTCACGCCTGGAAGCCGCGCTGAATGCCGCAATAGAATCGTAATGATAACGATTATTAGTTGATACCATTTAGCCTTCACGCTAGGATCGCCGCGCCACCGGCGCATCGCCCCTATCCGAGCATCCAACGTGAACGAGCAAGGCAGCAGAACCGATCTGTTCGTCAACCATCGCAACGCCCTCGTTGATTACGCGGCTCCCATCACTGGCTGCCGAGCCGAAGCAGAGGAAGTCGTGCAGGAGGCCTGGCTCAGATTCAGCCAGACCGAACAAAACCACCTCACCCAGCCGCTGGCCTACCTTTATCGCATCGTGCGCAATCTGGCATTGGACATCGCGCGACGCGCCGGCAATCAGCGGCGCGAAGAGGATGCCGAACAGCTGTTCGCGGGGCTGCCGGCCAGTACACCGTCGCCGGAACAGCATCTTTGTCAGCAGGACGAACTGCGCCTGATCGCCGAGGCGCTGGCGCGATTGCCGGAGCGAACCCGCGTGGCATTCGAAATGCACCGCCTGGGCGGTTATACGTTGCAGCAGATCGCTGCTCACCTGGGTATTTCCGTTGGCCTGGCCCATCAACTCGTGCGTACTGCCCTCAGTCACTGCGCAGCGGCGCTGGACGACGAGTCATGCTGAAGCGCGATCGACCGAGTCACGCCGCCCACGAAAGCGACCTAACCTCAGCGGAATTCGCGATGAGCAATACACCTCGCCAGGACCCTCATTGGAACTCAGCCATGGAGTGGCTGCTTTGGCTGCAGGAATCACCCGATGACCCAGAATTGCGTGCGGCCTGCGAGGCATGGCAGCGCGCGTCACCTGCCAACGCCCGAGCCTGGCAGCGGGCCGCGCGCGTCTGGCATCTCAGCGGCCAGCTGCCATCCTCCAGCCGGAACCGCTGGCCGGGCAGTCGTAGACGTCGGTCTGCCTTCTTCACAACGGCTGTGGCAGCCTGCCTTGCCCTGCTGATGGTATTGCTGCCAACGCCCCAGGGCGCCATTGATAACCCCCACGGTGGACCGCGCAAGCTGGTGCTGGAGGACGGGAGCCGCATCTGGCTGAAGGGCGGCAGCTCCATTCGGCAACACTTCAACGCGACGCATCGGCAGCTGGATCTTCTCGAAGGCGAAATATTCCTCGACGTCACGACTGACCCAGCGCGCCCTTTCATCGTGCATGCCGCTGACAGCAACGTTGCAGTTACCGGCACCGCATTTACGGTCGCCCTTGATGGCACCACGCTAGACGTGGCGGTTGCACACGGTTCGGTTCGCGTCGAGAACCCGCAGCGCGCCACCGTGCTCAAGCAAGGCCAACGCCTGCGGTTGAACACTGATGCGGGCTTGCGCAGCCGCACGGCCATAGCCCCGACACATGTTGCAGCCTGGCGCCACGGTCAGCTGATCGCAGCAGACCAGCCGATCAGCGAGGTGGTGGACCAGCTCCGCTCGTACCATCAGGGCTGGATTCTGCTCAGGAACGATAACCTCGCCGCTGAGCGCGTTACCGGGTTGTACAACCTGAACGATCCCCAAGCCGCGCTCGAAGCCTTGGTCCAGCCACATGGTGGTCGTATACAGCGCTGGTCGCCCTTCGTTTTGGTCATTGATCGTTGAGCACACGATTTATTTTCTGAAAATTCGTAGGCGTCGTTCGTCTTACTGCATGCAACAGATAATTGTTTGCATTTGCAGAATAAAGAAGAAGGAACGATCAGTGAGTCCGCGCGCCCCAGCCCACCGCCATCAACCTGTTTTCCAACGCCTGTTTGGCGCCGCCGTGCTGGCCGGGCTGCTAGCCCATGGAGCCGCCGCGGCGGACACAACGCCAGCCTCACAACAGCAGGCGCGGCACTACGATATTCCTTCTCAACCATTGTCCGCAGCGCTGATCGACTTCGGCCAGCAGGCCAACATGCAAGTCAGCGCCGACAGCCGGCTGCTAAGCGACAAATACTCTGGGCCGGTACAGGGCACGCTCAGTCTGGAGCTGGCCCTGCAACGTCTACTTGGCGGCACAGGACTGATCTGGCATCTCAGCCCCAACGGCGCACTCAATCTCGAACCGGAACCCTCTCGCGCAGCGCCCTCCGAGCGCCCCATGCAATTCGACGATGTCGTCGTGCTGGCCGAGCAGCAGCGCAAACAGGGCGATACGGTAATCGACCGGCGCACCATCGAGGCGCTACCTTCGGGCAATGGCGACATCACCAGCCTGCTCAAGACGCATCCGAACGTGCAGTTCGACAATAGCCAGCTGAGCAGCAAAACGCCCGGTGAAATCGGCCCAGCCAATATCAGCATCAATGGCGCCAAGTTCTACCAGAACGCCTTTCTGGTCGACGGCATGAACATGAACAACGATATCAATCCTGGCGACACGGTCAGCACCAACGATGCCAGCAAGGTGCCTGGCCGTAGCCAAGGCCTGGCATTGGACACCGACCTGCTGGACAACATCAAAGTGCTGGACAGCAACGTTCCGGCGGCCTACGGCGGCTTCAACGGTGGGGTTGTGGAAGCTAACACCCGCCGGCCGACACAGGACTTCCATGGCAAGGTGTCCTACCAGACGACCCGTTCAGACTGGACTCGCTACCACATCGATGAGGATCAACAGGAGTACTTCGACGGTGCCAGCATGGGCGAGCTCTACGGCTACCAGCCAGAGTTCGAAAAACACATCGTTCGCTCCACCCTTGAAGGCCACCTCACGGAAAATTTCGGTCTGCTGGCCAATTTCAGCCAGAAGACATCGAGTATCCCGGTAAGCATCTACAGTCCGAACAACTTGGATAAAGCAGGCTATGCCCGCGACAAACAGGATCGCGAGCTCAAGTCGCAGAATTTCTTCATCAAGGGGGTCTGGAAAGCAAACGAGCGGCTGGATGTAGAAGGTAGCCTGGCCCATGCACCCGAGTCCGCGACCCACTTTCGCGACAATGCGCTGAATACCCGTTACAGCATTGAGTCGGGTGGCACGCTCATAAATCTCAAGTCCGTCTATCAAGGCGACCTGGCCCGCTACACCCAGCAGGTCGGCCTTAGCCTGATGGAAAACTCCCGTGACAGCGACGCCGATGACTGGAACAACTGGCGCAAAAGCAGCGTCAAGAACTGGGGAATCACCTCGGCGATGGAGGGCGGCTATGGCGACATCGAGCAAAGCCAGCGGACCATCGACTACAAACTCAACGTCGAGTGGGACGCCATCGCTCTGTACGGCATGGTGCATCGCCTGAGCTCGGGCGTCGAACTGCGTCACCAGCAGTTCGAATATGAGCGCCTTACCGCTACCGACGTCAGCACCTATCTGGCGCTGCCGGCCAGCGGCAACTGTGCTCTGGCCTCTTCACTGGGCGGCTCAGGGCGCTGCGACAGCGATGCCCGCCAGTACGTCCGAACCCTCACTCAATTCAGCCCCGGCACGTTCGACTTCAGCCTCGATCAACTGGCGCTGTACCTGCAAGACGAAATCGAGATAGGCCGCCTAAGCCTGCGCCCGGGCGTGCGCCTGGAGAAGGACAGCTACATGGACGTCACCACCCTCGCCCCACGCCTGGCGCTGGAATGGGATGTGTTCGGCGACAGGGGGACGCGTATCAGCGCCGGGCGCAACCGTTACTACGGACGCAATGCTGCGCAATGGCTTCTCGAAGAAGGTCACCGACAGTTGCGTAGCGACTATGCCCGTACCAGCTACACCGCCAACTGGACCAAGTCCGGCTACCTGACCGATGCCCCGTTCAATCAGCTGGATATCCCCTATGACGACGAGCTGACCTTCGGTATCACTCAGCAGGTCCGGGACCTTGAGCTTGGCCTGAAATGGGTGCGTCGCGAGGGGCGTGACCAAGTGCGCCGTGAGAAGCTGAAAAACATCAACGACCCCAGCATGCCTGCTGACTACTACCGATACACCAACAACGGCCGATCCAACACCGAAGTCATTACGTTGACGCTGACCCCGCTGCACAACTTCGACTTCTGGGGCACCCGGCACGCCGGTCAGTTCGCGGCAGACTGGCAGCACCACAACACCAACGTAGCCACCTATACCGACGATTTCACCGACCTGGACAACGATTACGTTCGCTACCAGGGCGCGATCATTCACGAAAGCGAACTACCGCCTACCAACTTCAGCCACGACTGGACGTATCGCCTGAGTACCTTCAGCGAACTACCGATGCTCAACCTGAAGTGGAGCAACTTTTTTCGCTATCGCTCCGATCTGCAAACGCTCAAACGCACCTATTACAAGGTCGACGGCTACAACGAGGTGTACGACAAGCGCTACCCTGCAGCCTTCACCTGGGATATGCGCTTGGGCTGGGAGCTGCCCACCGGCAAGGATCAGGCGGCATTCGTCAACCTCGATATTTTCAACCTGACCGATCGGGTGAACGTCTCCGGCAATACCTCCCAGACCACTGCCATGACCTCGGCGGTATACGAGACCGGCCGCCAGTACTGGGTCGAAGTGGGTTACCGCTTTTGAAAGCCCGTCAGCAGAGCGGCGTTCTGCGATGGGCTCCACGTGCTCGTCAACGATGGAGAGCAGGAGCAAGCGTGACGATGCTGTTCGGCGCACTCGTGCTGCTGTCAGTTCGTGCTGTCGGTTCGAACGACTGCATGAAGCACCTTGCCAACGGGCAGCTAAACGCTGCAGATGTCTCCTGCCTGCGCCAGGCCTACACTCGCCCGCCCGCCCAGTGGCCAGCGCCCGAGGTGGATAAAGATGTCGTATGGACGGAACTCGGGCCGCTACCGGTGCGAGCGCCCTCACCACCCGATCGTGCCTTCAGCGAAGCCAAGGCGGCACTCGGCGAGCAACTGTTCTTCGACCCTCGTGTGTCGCGCTCCGGACAGATCGCCTGCGCATCCTGTCACGAGCCCGATCTCGCCTTCGCCGACGGCCGCAAGGTTTCGTTCGGCCACGACCGCCAGGCGGGACGGCGCAACTCGCCGAGCCTGGTGATGAGCGGATTTACCGCTCGGCTCTTCTGGGATGGCCGCGCTGAAAGCCTCGAGCACCAGGCGACATTTCCCGTCGAGGACCCGCTGGAAATGGCCTACGACATCACCGAGCTGCTGGCATGGCTGAATGCCGATCCAGATTACCGAGGAGGCTTTGCCGCCGCCTTTGATGCAACGCCTATTACCGACCAACAACTGCGCCAGGCGCTGGCCGACTATCAACGCACCCTCGTTCGGGTCGCCCGCAACACGCCCTTCGAACGCTTTTTGCGTGGCCAGCACGATGCGCTGGACGATCGCCAACTGCACGGCCTGCATCTGTTCCGTACCAAGGCGCGCTGCATGAACTGTCATCACGGCGCTACATTGAGCGATGACGAGTTCCATAACGCCGGCATGACCTATTACGGTCGCAAGTACGAAGACCTGGGGCGCTATGAGGTGACGGGCAAGATAGAGGATGTAGGTCGGTTCCGTACCCCGTCGCTGCGCCTGGTAAGCAAGACCGGACCATGGCTACACAACGGTCTGTTCCCTGATCTGATGGGCGTGCTCAATTTCTACAACGTAGGCATGCCCAGACCAAAACCAACCGCCGCACAGCGGGACGACCCGCTCTTTCCGCAGACGTCTCCTCGCCTCAAAGCGCTGAATCTCACCCGCGATGAGCTAAGCGCCTTACGCAGCTTTCTCGACGCTTTATAAACCAGAGGAGAAAGGAGTGGAAATGCTCGGCTCGCCCGTCATCAGGCAGGGTTTGAGAACGGCAGCGGCTACTCCGCTAGCGATCACGATGCACCGGATTCATCGCCAGGAAAGATGCTGGCGATAAATCCGGCAGCCGGGCTGCCGGGCAACGGAGGGAGCAGGCGCTTTAGGTCAGAAAGGATCGCCAGCCGCTTCAGGCTGATACTCGATGGCGAGCAGGGTCAGCTTGATGATCTTTCCAGCCGGGGTTGGCCAGTCGATGTGCTGGCCGACGCTCATACCCAGCAGCGCGGTGCCCACTGGAGCTAGGACGGACACGGTTCCTTCCTTGCCTGCGTCGTGAGGGTAGACCAGCGTCAGGTGATATTCCTTGCCAGTCCCCTCGTCGAGGCAATGCACACGCGAGTTCATGGTCACGACGCCCGCAGGCATCTCGCTGCGTTCCACGATCTGCGCCCGCGACAGTTCCTGCTCGAGCGCTTCGGCGGCCGGACCGTAGTCGTCCAGGCTGTCGAGCAGCCGCTCAAGGCGCTGCAGATCGAGTTGGGTAAGGATGATCGGCGGTGCACTGGTCATGGGTTCTGGCAAGCTCCTGGGAAAAGTCAAAAGACGAAAAAAGCAAAACCCCGCCCGAAGGCGGGGTTTTGTTGACCTGCGAGAGACACTATCACAGCAGCCCGAATAAGCAAGGCCCCTGCCTGCAGCCCCCGGGAAACGGGGCCTGCAGGCGTCATGAGTCAGATATCCTCGAACTCCATGGCTTCGCCACCCTGCTCCAGCGTCACCCGCGTCAGCAGTTCGCCGAGGCGCTCACCGCTGGCATCGCACAGCCACAGCTGGCTGCCTTCGTCATAGTCGAAATGAAAGCCGCCAGAGCGCGCCGCCACCCACAGCTGACGCAGCGCTGGCTGGCGGCTGAGAATCAGCTGGCTGCCACTGGCGAAGCGCACGGTCAGCACACCACCGGAATTTTCCAGGTCGACGTCCATGCTGGTGTCGTCGAAGACGTCCTCGACGCTCTCCTGCACGGCATCGACCAGATCGTGATAACGGGCTTCGCTCAGGCTCATGCAACACTTCCTCGAATTGTTCTGCGCGCGGCGCTGGCCGTACGCGATGGCGGCGAGCTTAGCAGGGCGCAAGCGGATCAAGCGAGTCGCCTGCCGGTACAGCCGCCGTGCGGCGTGCTGCTCGCATAGGCAATACGCCGGGTGCTGGGTATACTCCGGCGATTAGATTTTTCAAGGATTCCAGCCCCCATGAAGCGCCTCCTGCTTCCCTTCATCGCCCTCGCCGTCCTCGCCGCCGCACTCAGCGGCTGCGGCCAGAAAGGTCCGCTGTATCTGCCGGACGACGAACAAGCCGTCAAAGAACGTTCCAAAGATCGTTTCGAACTCTAAAGGAGGCTGTTCATGGAGGCCTTCTCGTACCGCGACGGTCAACTCTTCGCGGAAGGCGTGGCACTGCCCGCACTTGCGCAACGCTTCGGCACCCCGACCTACGTCTATTCCCGCGCGCACATCGAAGCCCAGTACCGGGCCTATGCCGATGCGCTGGATGGCATGCCGCACTTGGTCTGCTTCGCCGTCAAAGCCAACTCCAACCTGGGCGTGCTGAACGTGCTGGCGCGCCTTGGCGCGGGCTTCGATATCGTTTCGCGCGGTGAACTGGAGCGCGTGCTGGCCGCCGGTGGGCAGCCGGACCGTATCGTCTTCTCCGGCGTCGGCAAGACCCGTGACGACATGCGCCGCGCATTGGAAGTCGGCGTGCACTGCTTCAACGTCGAGTCCACCGACGAGCTTGAGCGTCTGCAGCTAGTCGCCGCCGAGCTCGGCGTCAAGGCACCGGTGTCGCTGCGGGTCAACCCGGACGTCGACGCCGGTACCCATCCCTATATTTCAACGGGCCTCAAAGAGAACAAATTCGGCATCGACATCGACAATGCCGAGGCGGTCTACGCCCGAGCTGCCGAGCTACCGAATCTCGAAGTGGTCGGCGTCGATTGTCACATCGGCTCGCAGCTGACCAGCCTGCCGCCCTTCCTCGATGCCCTCGACCGCCTGCTCGCACTGACCGACCGCCTCGCCGCACGCGGCATCCCGCTTCGTCACCTGGACCTGGGCGGCGGTCTCGGCGTGCGCTACCGCGACGAGCAGCCGCCACTGGCCGGCGACTACATCCAGGCGGTGCGCCAGCGCATCGAAGGCCGTGGGCTGGCACTGGTATTCGAGCCAGGCCGTTCCATCGTTGCCAATGCCGGCGTGCTGTTGACTCGCGTGGAATACCTCAAGCATACGGCGCACAAGGATTTCGCCATCGTCGATGCAGCGATGAACGACCTGATCCGCCCGGCGCTGTACCAGGCATGGATGAACGTCATCGCAGTGCAGCCGCACGAAGGCGATACGCGTCGCTACGACATCGTCGGACCGATCTGCGAGACCGGCGACTTCCTCGCCAAGGATCGGGAGCTCGCTCTGGTCGAAGGCGATCTGCTGGCGGTGTGTTCGGCCGGTGCCTACGGCTTCGTCATGAGTTCCAACTACAACACCCGCGGCCGCGCCGCCGAGGTGCTGGTGGACGGTGACCAGGCGTTCGAAGTGCGCCGTCGCGAGAGCGTTCAGGAGCTATACGCCGGCGAAAGCCTGCTGCCCACTTGAGGCCAAGATCATGCTTCTGCGCTTTACCAAGATGCACGGTCTGGGCAACGACTTCATGGTCATCGACTTGGTCAGCCAGCACGCGCACATCCAGCCCAAGCACGCCAAGCAGTGGGGCGATCGCCATACCGGCGTCGGCTTCGATCAGCTGCTGATCGTCGAGCCGCCGCAGAATCCGGACGTGGATTTCCGCTATCGCATCTTCAATTCCGACGGTTCGGAAGTGGAGCAATGCGGTAACGGCGCGCGCTGCTTCGCCCGCTTCGTGGTCGACAAGCGCCTGACCGTCAAACGCAAGATGAAGGTGGAAACCAGGGGCGGCATCATCGAGCTGGATATCCGCCCGGATGGACAGATCCGCGTCGACATGGGCCCGCCGCGACTGGTACCGGCCGAGATTCCGTTCCAGGCGGAGCAGGAAGCCCTGAGCTACCCGCTCGACGTCGATGGCCAGTACGTCGAGCTGGCCGCCGTGTCGATGGGCAATCCCCATGCAGTGCTGCGTGTCGACTGCGTCGAGCAGGCGCCGGTGCACGAGTTGGGGCCAAAGATCGAACATCACCCGCGTTTTCCACAACGGGTCAACGCCGGCTTCCTCCAGGTCGTTGACCGCCGCCATGCGCGCCTGCGCGTATGGGAACGCGGCGCCGGTGAGACCCAGGCCTGCGGCACCGGCGCATGCGCCGCCGCAGTTGCCGCCATTCGTCAGGGCTGGATGGATTCGCCCGTGCAGATCGACCTGCCCGGCGGCCGTCTGTCCATCGAATGGGCAGGCCCCGGACAGCCGGTTATGATGACCGGCCCCGCCGTTCGTGTATTTGAAGGACAGGTTCGCCTATGACCGACCAGACCCAGGGCAGCATGCCGCTACCCGACGCCGAAGCCGTCGCCGCCTACCTGCGCGCCCATCCGGAATTCTTCGTCGATCACGACGAGCTGATCCCGGAGTTGCGCATTCCCCATCAGCCGGGCACTGCGGTGTCGCTGGTGGAGCGTCAGGTCAAGCTGCTGCGCGAGCGCAACATCGAGATGCGCCACCGCCTGTCGCAGCTGATGGATGTGGCACGCGACAACGACCGCCTGTTCGACAAGACCCGCCGACTGGTGCTCGACCTGCTCGATGCCAGCAGCCTGGAAGAAGTGGTCAGCGCAGTGGAAGACAGCCTGCGCCATGAATTCCAAGTGCCCTACGTCAGCCTGATCCTGTTCAGCGACGCAACGCTGCCGGTGGGCCGCTGCGTCAGCACAGGCGAAGCACAGCAGAGCATCGGCGGACTGCTCGACGGCGGCAAGACCATCTGCGGCGTGCTGCGCCCACATGAGCTGAGCTTTCTGTTTGGCGCCGAAGACAGCGGCAATGTAGGCTCTGCCGCAGTGGTCAGCCTGAACAATCAGCTCGGTGTTCTGGCCATCGGCAGCCCGGACCCGCAACACTACAAGAGCTCGCTGGGCACGCTGTTCCTCGGCTATATCGCCGAGGTGCTGACCCGCGTGCTGCCGCGCTTCGGCACGCCGCTGCGCTCGGTTCGCTGAAGGCAGCTATAAGCCGCACGCTTCAGGCTGCCGGGACAGGCCAGCAGCCAAGACCGGAGGCCTTCCCTTGGAGCATGAAGCTTGACGCTTGCAACCGCTCTCGACGCCTACTTCGAATACCTGCGCAGTGCCCGGCAGCTGTCAGCGCACTCGCTGGACGGCTACCGTCGCGATCTCAACAAATTGCTGGCCTATTGCGAACGCGAGCACATCGCCGACTGGCGCGCGCTGCAAGGCCGGCATCTGCGCCAACTGGTCGGGGAACTGCACCGCCAGGGTCAGTCCAGCCGTAGCCTGGCGCGCCTGCTTTCATCGGTCCGTGGCTTGTATCGCTATCTCAATCAGGAAGGGCTATGCGAGCACGATCCGGCCGCCGGTCTGTCCGCGCCAAAGGGTGAACGCCGCCTGCCGCGACTGCTGGATACCGATCGCGCCATGCAGCTGCTCGATGGTGGCGTCGAGGACGATTTCATCGCCCTTCGTGATCAGGCCATGCTCGAGCTTTTCTACTCATCCGGCCTGCGCCTGTCGGAGTTGGTTGGCCTCAATCTCGACCAGCTCGACCTGGCCGCAGGCATGGTGAGGGTACTCGGCAAGGGCAACAAGGTGAGAGAGCTGCCAGTGGGGCGCAAGGCGCGCGAGGCGCTGCAAGCCTGGTTGCCAATGCGCGCACTGGCCAATCCGGCCGACGGCGCGGTATTCATCGGTCAGCAGGGCCGCCGCTTAGGTGCGCGGGCCGTTCAATTGCGAGTACGCCAGGCCGGCGTGCGCGAACTCGGCCAACATCTGCATCCGCACATGCTGCGTCACAGCTTCGCCAGTCACCTGCTGGAGTCGTCTCAGGATCTGCGCTCTGTGCAGGAGCTGCTCGGTCACGCTGACATCGGCACCACGCAGATCTACACCCACCTGGACTTTCAGCACTTGGCCAAGGTCTACGATCAGGCGCATCCGCGCGCCAAGCGCAAGCAGGACACTGACACATGAGCATCCGCCTGATCACCTTCGACCTGGACGACACCTTCTGGGAAACCACGCCAGCCATCCAGAGTGCCGAAACTGCGCTGCGCGACTGGCTGGGCGTGCATGCACCGCGCCTGGGCGAATTTCCCGTCGAAGCCCTCGGCGCGATCCGCCGCATGCTGATCGAACAGGACCCGGCGCTGCGCCACCGTATCAGCGAGCTGCGCCGACGCATCCTGCAGCACGCGCTGCACGACGCCGGCTATCCCGCCGATGAAGCGGACCAGCTGGCCGAGCGGGCCTTTCAGGTATTTCTCGATGCGCGCCATGAGGTGCAGATTTTCCCAGACGTGCAGCCCACGCTGGAATTTCTCGCCAATCACTACACCCTCGGCGTGATCACCAACGGCAATGCCGACGTGCGCCGCCTGGGCCTGGCCGACTATTTCCAATTCACGCTGTGCGCCGAGGAACTGGGCGTTGGCAAGCCGGACCCCCACCCGTTCCAGCAGGCGCTACGGCTGGGTCATGCCCGCCCGGAACAAGCCGTGCACATTGGCGATCACGCCCTGGACGATATCGCCGGAGCACAACAGGCTGGTCTGCGGGCGATCTGGTTCAACCCCAAGCGCGTTGCCTGGCCGCACGACTACCATCCCGACGCGCAAATCCAGAGCCTGGCCGAGCTGCCCAAGCTGCTGCTCGGCTGGCGCGAATCCTAAACACCCAACAAAGGCCGCCAACAAGACAAAGCCCGCATGATGGCGGGCTTTGTCTTGTTTCGTTCTTGCTCAGATAGGGCGGCTGCCGTACTTGCTGTCCGGCTTCTTCGGCGGATCGGCGACCACGTTGGGTTCGACCTCCTGCACTTGGCCACCACGCGCCAGAAACTCTTCCATGGCCCGCGCCAATGCCTCGCGCTCCTTCTGCTTGGCTTCCAGGCTTGGCAGCTCGTCAGGCTCGACGGCCTTGGCCTTGGCCTTCTTGGCCGGCGTGGCACGCTCGCTGTCGGTGCCTTCGTCGTCGAGGCTATCGTCGCCGTCGTCGGCCGCGGCCAGGTCCTCCCCGTCCTCCTCGTCGCTAACGTCCAGATCGTCTTGTTCTAGTTCTTCGTCGCTCATGTTCAACCTCATGGCCTTGCCAAAGCGGAGTAAGTTATAGCCCAGCGATGCGGAAAGACCGACATCGCCAAAAAAAATTCAACTTGCCGTCCCGTGCAGCGTCGCCACTATCTGCCGCGCTCCACCTTGGTCGCGGTGCTCTCCGAGATAGATGCCCTGCCAAGTACCCAGTGCCAGTCGGCCATCACTGACCGGCAGGCTCAGCTGGCAGCCAAGCAGACTGGCCTTGAAATGCGCAGGCAGATCGTCCGGTCCTTCGTAATCATGCTCGTAGCCTCCCTCACCCTGCGGCACCAGGCGATTGAAGAAGCGCTCGAAATCTCGCCGAACCGCTGTATCGGCATTCTCGTTGACCGTCAGCGACGCCGAGGTATGCCGCAGCCACAGGTGTAACAGACCGACCTGACATCGCCGCAGTTCCGGCAATGCGTCGAGCAGCTCGTCGGTGACGAGATGAAAGCCCCGTGGACGCGCGCGCAAGGTGATCAGGGTCTGTTGCCACATGTTCGAAAGGCTCATGTTCAACGGCTGGTCGCGCGCATTCTAGCGTGACGCAAAAAAAAACAAAGGGCGCCAAAAGGCGCCCTTGTCATGTATCACCGAATAGTTACTGGCGAGTGAACTCCGGATAGGCTTCCAGACCGCATTCGACCACGTCCACGCCCTCGTATTCTTCCTCTTCGCTGACGCGCAGGCCCATCACTGCCTTGATGATGCCCCAGACGATCAGGCTGGCGATGAACACCCAGAGGAAGATCGACACCAGTCCCAGCAGTTGTGCACCGAATGTGGCATCGGCGTTGGTCAGCGGCACGGCCAGCAGGCCCCACATGCCGGCGACACCGTGCACGGAGATAGCTCCGACCGGGTCATCGAGCTTGAGCTTGTCCAGACCGAGGATGCTGAAGACCACCAGCACACCACCCACTCCGCCGATCAGCGTCGCCTGCAATGCACTCGGCGTCAGCGGCTCTGCGGTAATCGCCACCAGGCCAGCCAGAGCGCCGTTGAGGACCATGGTCAGGTCGGACTTGCCAAACAGCAGGCGTGCGGTGATCAGGGCAGCGATCAGGCCGCCAGCAGCACCCATATTGGTGTTGACGAAGACCTGAGCCACAGCATTGGCGTCTTCGATGGTGCTCATCTTCAGCTGCGAGCCACCGTTGAAGCCGAACCAGCCCATCCACAGGATGAAGGCGCCTAGGGTCGCCATCGGCATGTTGGCACCGGGAATGGCGTTGATCTGCCCATTCGGACCGTATTTACCCTTGCGCGCACCGAGTAGCAGGACACCCGCCAGAGCCGCAGCCGCGCCAGCCATGTGCACGATGCCGGAGCCGGCGAAGTCGAGGAAGCCAGCCGCGTCGAGGAAACCACCGCCCCACTTCCAGAAGCCCTGAACCGGGTAAATAAAGCCGGTCATCACCACGGCGAAGGCGATGAAGGCCCACAGCTTCATGCGCTCGGCCACCGCACCGGATACCACCGACATGCAGGTCGCGGCGAACACGATCTGGAAGAAGAAGTCGGCACGGGCGGAATAGTAAGGCGCATCCTCACCGCCAGCGGCGACCAGGTCGGCCGCATGCTCGTCACCGATCAGGAAACCCAGGCTGGGGAAGATGCCGCCCTCAGGGCTGGAGTACATGATGTAGTAGCCGACCAGCAGATACATGATCGACGCCAGAGCGTAGAGCACGATGTTCTTGGTGAGAATTTCGGCGGTATTCTTCGCCCGGACCAGACCGGCTTCGAGCATGGCGAAACCCGCCGCCATCCACATCACCAGCGCTCCGCAAATCACGAAGTAGAAGGTATCGAGTCCGTACTGGACGGGTATCAATGCAGTGCTATCCATGTGTCACCTCTTGCTGTCGCGCTGTCTGCGCTGTTCGGTCCGCAGGCCATCGCATGCTGCTTCGAAGGCCTGCGTTGGTCCTGCGATTGGCCCCGGGGTTGGCTCCGGGGTGCCCTGAATGGATTACAGGTTGTAGCCACGCTCGTTGTGCAGGCTGAGGTCGAGGCCAATGGTTTCCTGCTCCTCGTTGACCCGCAGCCCCATCACCAGATCGATCGCCTTGAGGATCAGGTAGGTGACGATGCCGGTGTACACCACGGTGAAGAGCACGCCCTTGAACTGAATCCACAGTTGCAGGCCGATGTTCTCCACTTCGCCGAAACCGCCCAGCATGGGTGCAGCGAAGATGCCGGTGAGCAACGCTCCGACGATGCCGCCAATGCCGTGCACGCCGAAGGCATCCAGCGAATCGTCGTAGCCGAGCTTGCGTTTCAGGCTGGTGGCGCAGAAGAAGCAGACCACTCCGGAAACCAGGCCGATGACCAGTGCGCCCATCGGGCCCACGGTGCCGGCGGCCGGAGTGATGGCTACCAGGCCCGCCACCACGCCAGAGGCTATTCCCAGCGCGCTCGGTTTGCCGTGACCGATCCACTCGGCGAACATCCAGCCCAACGCTGCGGCTGCAGTAGCGATCTGGGTGACCAGCATGGCCATGCCGGCAGTACCGTTCGCCGCTATAGCCGAGCCTGCATTGAAGCCGAACCAGCCGACCCAAAGCATCGCGGCACCAACCAGCGTCAGGCCTAGGTTATGCGGCGCCATTGGCGTGGTCGGGTAGCCCTTGCGCTTGCCTAGCACCAGGCAGGCCACCAGGCCGGCGATACCGGCATTGATGTGCACCACGGTGCCGCCAGCGAAGTCGAGGACGCCCCAGTCCCACATCAGACCGCCGTCGCCGCCCCAGACCATGTGCGCGATGGGCGCATAGACCAGCGTGAACCAGATGCCCGTGAACACCAGCATCGCGGAGAACTTCATGCGTTCGGCGAAGGCACCGACGATGAGCGCCGGAGTGATGATGGCGAAGGTCATCTGGAAGGTGATGAAGACGCTTTCAGGGAATGCGCCAACCAGGCTATCGGGCGTCAGGCCGCTGAGGAAAGCGCGATCCAGACCGCCGACGAAAGAGTTGAAGTTGGTAACCCCAGCTTCCATACCCGTGGTGTCGAAAGCGAGGCTGTAGCCATAGACCATCCAGAGGATGCTCATCAGGCCGGTGACCGCAAAGCACTGCATCATCACCGAGAGAATGTTCTTCGAGCGGACCATGCCGCCGTAGAACAGCGCCAGCCCAGGGATGGTCATGAACAGCACCAGCGCAGTGGCCGTGAGCATCCATGCCGTGTCGCCTGAATCCAGCGTTGCCTCTTGCGCCAGGGCCAGGCCTGGACTTATCAGAGACAAAAGGGCTCCTAGCCCTGCGAATTTTCGCAGAGTCATGGTTTTACTCCTGGGGCGTGGGGGTTCGGAGGTGCTGCTTAAATCGCGTCGGTATCGGTTTCGCCGGTACGGATGCGGATGGCCTGTTCCAGGTTGACTACGAAGATCTTGCCGTCCCCGATCTTGCCGGTGTTGGCGGCCTTGGTGATGGCCTCGATGACGCGATCAAGCTGATCGTCAGCGATGGCCACGTCGATCTTGACCTTTGGCAGGAAGTCGACGACGTATTCGGCACCGCGGTACAGCTCGGTGTGACCCTTCTGACGACCGAAGCCTTTTACTTCGGTAACGGTGATGCCCTGTACGCCAATTTCCGACAGCGACTCGCGCACGTCGTCCAGCTTGAACGGCTTGATGATGGCAGTGACTAGTTTCATGAAAACTTCTCCCGTTTTAGGTGGACTTGCCCCAGAAGTACGAACCCGGCTCAAGTCTAAGCTCAGTGTCTGGCTCTTGTAACGCTCCGGCTGAACCTGAGCAGCTAACCGACACCACCAACCTCTCCGACAAAGCGTCTCGAATCGCCCATGCACCGCAACCCTGTGGTGCATGCGTCGCTACGGACAAAGCAGAATCGATGCCAGCTTTCTGCAAGCCCCGATTTTCAAGGGGTTTAAGCGCAACGGGAGCGGCCGACGGACGGTTACACCCAGCCAGCGCACCAAAACAGTGCCTAGACGCACTACCTCCTGCTCATTTTCTGTGCACGCCTTGCCAGAAAGACACAAAAAGCACCGTGCTACACTGCGCCCTGTCCAAAGACAGGTGTTTTCAATGCTGCCGCCAAAAGCTTTTCTAGATGCCATCGGCTCCCAGGCCTCACGCCTGTTCAACGGCGAGACGCCGCTACCGCGTGGCGAGTTCGAAGCCCAGCTCAAGGGTGTGGTGCAAAGCGCACTGAGCAAGCTCGATGTAGTCAGCCGCGATGAATTCGACAGCCAGATGGTCGTGCTTGCCCGCACCCGCGCGCGCCTGGAGGCGCTTGAGGCCAAGGTCGCCGAACTGGAAGAGAAGCTCACGCCGCCCGCGCCCTGACAGGCCGGGCCGCGACACGATCAAAGGAGTGATCGAATGTCCCTGGCCATAGTTCATAGCCGCGCGCAGGTCGGTGTGGAAGCACCGCCAGTGACCGTGGAAGCCCATCTTGCTAACGGTCTGCCGGCGCTCACGCTGGTCGGCCTGCCGGAAACCGCAGTCAAGGAGAGCAAGGACCGCGTGCGCAGCGCGATTCTTACCTCCGGCTTCGATTTCCCGCCTCGCCGCATCACGCTCAACCTCGCCCCTGCCGACCTTCCCAAGGATGGCGGTCGTTTCGACCTGTCCATTGCCCTCGGCATTCTCGCCGCCAGCGGCCAGTTGCCTGCCGAACGCCTCGACAGCCTGGAGTGCCTCGGCGAGCTGGCACTGTCCGGCGCATTGCGTCCGGTTCGAGGCGTCCTACCGGCAGCGCTTGCCGCGCGCGCCGCAGGCCGCGCGCTGCTGGTGCCACGGGCCAATGCCGAGGAAGCCAGCCTGGCTTCAGGCTTGACCGTCTATGCCGCCGAGCATTTGCTTGAGGTCGCGGCACACTTCAACGGCGTCACACCTCTCGAACCCTATGCTGCTCAGGGCCTGCTGCGACAGATCCAGCCCTATCCGGACCTGGGCGATGTGCAAGGCCAGCAGGCGGCCAAGCGCGGTTTGCTGATCGCCGCGGCTGGCGCGCACAACCTGCTGTTTTCCGGACCACCAGGCACCGGCAAGACGCTGCTGGCCAGCCGGTTGCCCGGCCTGCTGCCGCCGCTGGACGAACAGGAAGCGCTGGAGGTGGCCGCCATCCATTCGGTGGCCAGCCACAGCCCGCTTGAACATTGGCCGCAGCGTCCGTTTCGCCAGCCCCATCACAGTGCATCCGGCCCCGCACTGGTCGGTGGCGGCAGCCGCCCACAGCCAGGCGAAATCACGTTGGCGCACCAGGGCGTCTTGTTTCTCGACGAGCTGCCGGAGTTCGATCGTAAGGTGCTTGAAGTCCTGCGCGAGCCGCTGGAGTCGGGTCATATCGTGATTGCCCGAGCGCGCGACAAGGTGCGCTTTCCGGCACGCTTTCAGCTGGTGGCGGCAATGAATCCCTGCCCGTGCGGTTATCTCGGCGACCCCAACGGACGCTGCCGCTGCACGCCGGACCAGATACAGCGCTACCGCAACAAGCTCTCCGGCCCCCTGCTCGACCGCATCGACCTGCACCTGACCGTCGCACGTGAAGCCACGGCGCTCAACGCACCGCCTCAAGCCGGCCAGAGCAGCGCCGTGCTGGCCGCTCAAGTGGCACAGGCGCGACAGCTGCAGCAGGTCCGCCAGGGTTGTGCCAATGCCTTCCTCGACCTTTCGGGCCTGCGCAATCACTGCCAACTGACGGCTGAGGATCAGGCCTGGCTGGAGCGCGCCTGTGAACGCCTCGCGCTGTCCCTGCGTGCCGCGCACCGCCTGCTCAAGGTAGCGCGCACTCTCGCCGATCTGGAACAGGCCGAGCGCATCAGCCGTCAGCACCTCGCCGAAGCGCTGCAATATCGGCCTGGCAGCCAGGCCTGAGCCACTCTGGCGCGGGCTCTGGCTCGCGTAAATCGGCCGCGGACAACCGGCGCCCTTCGCGGTCTGTGTTAAGTTGGCTGGCTTTCGCCACAGGCGGCCACTCCCCAGACATAACCCGAAGGAGCGCAGCATGGAGGCAAAAAAGCCCTCGTCCTCTCAAATCAACCCCCCGGTCTTCTACGGCTCGGCGGCCATCATCCTGGCGTTGGTGATCTACAGCGTGGCCTTTCAGAGCCACGCCCAGACGCTGTTCGGCGATACGCAGGCATGGATCATTGCCAACGTCAGCTGGCTGTACATCCTCGCTGTCGCGCTGATTCTGCTGATGGTGGTGCTACTGGCCTTCAGCCGATATGGCGACATCAAGCTAGGTCCGGACCACAGCGAGCCGGACTACAGCGCGCTGACCTGGTTCGCCATGCTGTTCTCCGCCGGCATGGGCATCGGCCTGATGTTCTTCGGCGTTGCCGAGCCGGTAATGCACTTCCTCTCGCCACCCACCGGTGAGGGCGGCACCACGCTCGCCGCGCGCGAAGCGATGAAGATCACCTTCTTCCACTGGGGCCTGCATGCCTGGTCGATCTACGCCATCGTGGCGATGATCCTGGCTTACTTCGCCTATCGTCACGGCCTGCCGCTGACGCTGCGTTCGGCGCTCTACCCACTGATCGGCGAGCGCATCTACGGGCCGATCGGCCATGCCGTGGACATCTTCGCCATCATCGGCACAGTCTTGGGCGTCGCTACGTCACTGGGCCTGGGCGTTACCCAGATCAACACCGGGCTGAACCATCTCTACGGGCTGCCAGTTTCGGTACCGGTACAGATCGGCCTGATCATGGCTACCACGCTGCTGGCCACGATTTCGGTGGTGACCGGGCTGGACAAAGGCGTGCGACGGCTCTCCGAGCTGAACCTGACGCTGGCCGTGCTGCTCATGTTGATGGTGCTTGTGGCCGGGCCAACGGTGTTCATTCTGCAGACCTTCGTACAGAACACCGGCAGCTACCTGTCGGACATCGTCGACAAGACTTTCAACCTCTACGCCTACGAGCCGAACGACTGGATCGGCGGCTGGACGCTGTTCTACTGGGGCTGGTGGCTGGCCTGGTCGCCCTTCGTCGGGCTGTTCATCGCGCGCATTTCGCGTGGCCGGACGATCCGTGAGTTCGTCACCGGCGTGCTGCTGGTGCCTACCGCGTTCACCCTGATGTGGATGACAGTGTTCGGTGACACGGCCATCCATATGATCCTCTGGGAGCACGTGACCAGCCTTGGAGAAGCCATCGAGCAGGACAGCTCGCTAGCCCTGTTCGCCTTCCTCGAGCACTTTCCCTTCTCGGCGTTCATTTCGGTGATCGCCATCATCATGGTGGTGGTGTTCTTCGTCACCTCGGCGGACTCCGGCGCACTGGTGGTGGATATGCTCGCCTCGGGCGGCCGGCAAGGCACTCCGGTGTGGCAGCGAATCTTCTGGGCCGTCTCCATGGGGGGCGTGGCCATTGCCCTGCTGCTCGCCGATGGCTTGACTGCCCTGCAGACGGCGACGATTGCCAGCGCCCTGCCCTTCACTATCGCCCTGCTCTGCTCGATGTGGGGCCTGCTCAAGGCGCTGCGTCTGGACGCCACCAAACAGGGGCTGCGCTACCAGGCGCTGAGTACCTCGCCCAACGCACCACGCAGCCCCGGCGGCTGGCAGCGCCGCCTGCGCACTCTGATGCTATTCCCGCGGCGCGCCCATGTAGTGCGCTTCATCGCCGAAGTGGTGCACCCGGCTTGCGAGGCAATCGCCGAGGAGATGCGCAAGCAGGGATACGTCGTTGAGATCAGCGAAGGCGAAGATCGCCGCTTGCGCTTCGAAATCATCCACGACGGCGAGCCGGACTTCATCTATGAGGTGCGCCCACGCGCCTATGCCATGCCAAGCTTCGTCGCCAGCAGCGAGGACGACGAACGCGAGGAGCGCAAGTACTTCCGCGCCGAAGTGCACCTCAAGGAAGGCGGGCAGGATTACGACGTCATGGGCTGGAGCCGAGAAGATGTGATCAGCGACATCCTCGGCCAGTATGAAAAGCACATGCACTTCCTGCACATGGTCCGCTAAAGCGGCTCGACGCCAACCTGCCGATTCGCCCGCAGGGGGCGATCAGCAGGCTCTGGCGCGCTCGGCTCGCATGAAGTCGATCAGCTCGGGCAATGGCAATGGCTGGCTGATCAGAAACCCCTGAGCCTGCTGCGCACCAAATTGGCGCAGCAGTTCAAGCTGAGCGACGACCTCCACCCCCTCCGCGACCACTTCCAGGTCGAGGTTATGAGCCAGGCCGATCATCGCCTGCACCAACTGCAATTTTTCCGGGCGGGCCGTCATGTCGGCGACGAAGCTCTTGTCGATCTTCAGCAGCGTGATAGGCAGGCTGGAGAGATGCACGAACGAGGAGAAACCGGTGCCAAAATCGTCAAGCGAAAAGCGCACGCCCAGTTTCCCGAGGGCATGCATGGCGGTCTGCACCTGCTCGCTACGACGCATTACAGCGGTTTCGGTGAGTTCGAATTCCAGCCAATGCGGATCAATCCCGCGCTCGTCGATCAAGCGGTTGAGCGTCGGCAGCAACTGGCTGTCCTGGAACTGGCGAAACGACAGATTGATGGCCATGTGCAGTGAGCCCGCACCGCCGTCGTGCAGGCTTTGCAGATCGCGCAAAGCACGGGCGATCACCCAATAGCCCAGCGGCACGATCAGCCCACTCTCCTCGGCCATGGGGATGAAGGCGTCCGGTGCCAGCAGACCTCGTTCGGGATGCAGCCAGCGCACCAGGGCTTCGAGTCCGACGATGCGTCCGGTTTTCAGGCACAGACGAGGCTGGTAGTGCAGCTCCAGCTCCCCGCGGCGTAGTGCACGACGCAGCTCGCCCTCTTGGTCGGCCAGGCTGCGCGCGCTGCGGCTGGACTGTTCGTCGTAATAGCACCAGGTGCAGCCCTGACTCGCCTTCGCCTGGCGCATGGCGATCTGCGCGTGCCACAGCAGCGGGTCAGCACCGATACCCCTGCAGACGCGCGCCAGCCCGAGACTGCAGCCAAGCATCAGGCTTTCACCCTCCACCCAATAGGGCTCGGCCAAGGCCTCGACCAGCCGATCGGCAACCGCTACGGCGCGCTCCGGTTCGTCGCGGGTATCGAGCAGCAGGGCAAACTCATCGCCACCGAGCCGCGCCAGCATGTCGCCGACCTCCAGCTGCGCCTTGAGCCGCGCCACCACTTGCAGAATCAGTCGGTCCCCTGCCTGATGGCCAAGCGCGTCATTGACGTGGCGAAAGTTATCCAGATCCAGATATCCCAACACCAGTCCCTGGCCCTGGTGCTCGGCCAGCGCATTGAGCAGCAGTGCCTGGAAGCCCTGACGGTTGACGATGCCGGTGTGCGGGTCCTGCTCGGCAAGCCGCTGCAAGGTGCCCTGCAGGTTGCAACGCTCGCGCACGTAACGCAGACAGCGCCGCAGCACCTCGGCGCTCAGCTGATCGGCCACCAGCCAGTCGACTGCGCCTTCCGGAGTGTCTGATGGCTCCTCGTCGAGCAGCAGGATCAGCGGCCAGGGGCAGCGACCCACCGCTGGGCGGCACTGCGGTGTCGCCAGTAGCAGACAGGGCGCGTCGAGGTATTCGCCGGCCTTATCCCAATCCGCCGCGACGATCAGCCGCTCAGGATTGGGCGAGCCCTGCAGGCAGGCGCGCAGCCGCTCGGCCCACTCGGGTCGATCAGCCAACAGCAGCAGCGGCATGGATTGGACGGGCGCTGGCAAGCGGCCTCCGGACTCGATAGGTTGGAAGGCGCGAACGCCCCAGATTCCAGCACGTTCCCTCTGCCACCAGCCTCTGCATCCTGCAGCGCCGCACAAGACTAATCGATTATTCCTGTTAGCCAAGCCCCATGCGCGACGACCGGCGTTTTATTGCGTGCGCAACCGAACTGCATCACCACATCAGCCTGTTAAACTCCCGCCCCCGCTTCAAACGACCTGAACGACATGTCCCGACTCAATCCTCGGCAGCAGGAAGCCGTGAACTACGTCGGCGGCCCCATGCTGGTGCTCGCCGGCGCCGGTTCCGGCAAGACCAGCGTGATTACCCGCAAGATCGCGCACCTGGTGCAGAACTGCGGCATCCAAGCCCGCCACATCGTCGCCATGACCTTCACCAACAAGGCCGCGCGCGAAATGAAGGAGCGCGTCGGCAGCCTGCTCAAGGGCGCCGAGGCGCGCGGCCTGACCGTGTCCACCTTCCACAACCTGGGCATGAACATCATCCGCAAGGAATACGCGCGGATGGGCTACAAGCCCGGTTTCTCGATCTTCGATGACGGCGACATCAAGGCGCTGCTCACCGACATCATGCAGAAGGAATACTCCGGCGATGACGGTGCGGACGAGATCAAGAACTACATCGACAGCTGGAAGAACGACCTGATCCTGCCCGACGAGGCCCTGGCCAACGCGCGCAACCCCAAGGAGCAGACCGCCGCCATCGTCTACCTGCACTACCAGCGCACGCTCAAGGCGTACAACGCGGTGGACTTCAACGACCTGATCCTGCTGCCCGTGAAGCTGTTTCAGGAGCACGCCGACATCCTGGAGAAGTGGCAAAACCGCATCCGCTACCTGCTGGTCGACGAATACCAGGACACCAACGCCAGCCAGTATCTGCTGGTGAAGCTACTGGTGGGCATGCGCAACCAGTTCACCGTGGTCGGTGACGACGACCAGTCGATCTACGCCTGGCGCGGCGCGCGTCCGGAAAACCTGATGCTGCTGAAAGAGGACTATCCGTCCCTGAAAGTGGTGATGCTGGAGCAGAACTACCGCTCCACCAGCCGCATCCTCAAGTGCGCCAACATCCTCATCGCCAACAACCCGCATGTGTTCGAAAAGCAGTTGTGGTCGGAGATGGGCGTAGGCGACGAGATCCGCGTGATCCGCACGCGCAACGAGGACGCCGAATGCGAACGCGTGGCGCTGGAGATCCTCACCGAGCACCTGCGCACCCAGCGCCCCTACAGCGACTTCGCCATCCTCTACCGCGGCAACTACCAGGCCAAGCTGATGGAGCTGAAGCTGCAGCACCACCAAATCCCCTATCGCCTTTCCGGCGGCACCAGCTTCTTCGCCCGCCAGGAAGTGAAGGATCTGATGAGCTACTTCCGCCTGCTGGTCAATCCGGACGATGACAACGCCTTCCTGCGGGTGATCAACGTGCCGCGCCGCGAGATCGGCTCCACTACGCTGGAGAAGCTCGGCAACTACGCCAGTGAACGCGGTATCTCGATGTACGCCGCTGCCGACGAGATCGGCCTCGGTACGCATCTGGACAGCCGATACACCGACCGCCTGGCGCGCTTCAAGCGCTGGATGGATGGCGTGCGCGAACAGTGCGTGGTCAACGAGCCGATCGCCGCCATCCGCAGCATGGTGATGGATATCGACTACGAGAACTGGCTGCGGCAGAACGCCTCCAGCGACAAGGTGGCTGACGCGCGCATGGGCAATGTCTGGTTCCTCGTCGACGCGCTGAAAAGCACGCTGGACAAGGACGAAGACGGCGACATGACCATCGAGGACGCCATCGGCAAGCTGGTGCTGCGCGACATGCTCGAGCGTCAGCAGGAAGAGGAGGAAGGTGCCGATGGCGTGCAGATGATGACCATGCACGCCTCCAAGGGACTGGAATTCCCCTCGGTGTACATCATCGGCTTCGAGGAAGAGATTCTGCCCCACCGCTCCAGCATCGAAGCGGACACCATCGAAGAAGAGCGACGCCTGGCCTATGTCGGCATCACCCGCGCCAAGCGCAACCTGGCACTGACCTTCGCTGCCAAGCGCAAGCAGTACGGAGAGGTGATCGACTGCACACCGAGCCGCTTCCTCGACGAACTGCCCCCAGAGGATCTGGTCTGGGAAGGTCAGGAAGATGCACCAGTGGAGGTCAAGGCTGCTCGCGGCAACGACGCCCTGGCGGCGATGCGGGCGATGCTCAAGCGCTGAGAACAGCCGCGGCAGGCGAAGCTACGGAGTAGACGCCTGAAGAGCTTCGCCCCGAGGGCGGGCCTCCCACGAAAGCGGCCTGTGCACACTGCCTGCTGGAGGCGCAGCCTGGGGCCCGTCCCCACGCACAGACACTCTGTGCACATCGTTTCCCGTGGGAGGCGCGCCCTCGCGGCGATGCGAGGTCGGGCCTCCCACGCAAAGAACTGCGCACATCGCTCACTTGCTGGAGTACGCCCCGAGGCCGCCACAACAGGCAATCAATGCACATTGCTCCCCGTGGGAGGCGCGCCCTCGCGGCGAATCAGGCCGAATAACGGCAAAAGTCCATAAGACTGACACCGCTCTGCGCCTGAACTCCAAGCAACTTCCACTGATCTGTTTGTATCCCGTAACCCAACCGCGGCATGCTTTGCCGATTGCGGTTTCTGGAGGGATTCGATGTACCACGGTGAACGCTTCAACGCCTGGACGCATCTGGTCGGTGCGCTGCTGGCCTGTCTGGGCGCCATTTGGCTGCTGGTGCTCGCTGCGCTGGATGGCGAGCTGGCGAAGATCGTCAGCGTGGCGATCTACGGCCTCAGTCTCATCCTGCTCTACAGCATCTCGACGCTGTACCACAGCCTGCGCGGGCAAGCGAAGGTTGTGATGCGCAAGCTCGATCACCTGTCGATCTATCTGCTGATTGCCGGCAGCTATACGCCGTTCTGCCTGGTCACCCTGGCCGGCGCATGGGGCTGGACGCTGTTCGGCATCGTCTGGGGCCTGGCGGTGATCGGCATGCTGCAGGAGATCAAGCCGCGCTCCGAGGCGCGAGTGCTGTCACTGGTGATCTATGCGGTGATGGGCTGGATCGTGCTGGTGGCCGTCAAGCCGCTGCTGGCGGCGCTCGGCGGTGCCGGCTTCGCCTGGCTACTGGCCGGCGGCATCTGCTACACGGTGGGTATCGTGTTCTTCGTCTTCGACGATCGTTTCCGCCATTGGCACGGCATCTGGCACATCTTCGTGATGGTTGGCAGTCTGCTGCACTTCATCGCGATTCTGTTCTACGTGATCTGATTGGCCTCCAGCGCCGCCGCGCTGCCGAGCACCGCTTCCAGTTCACTCGCCGCCGCACGCAGACGCGGCACGAACTCCAGCAGCTGCGCCATCGAACAGCGGATCACCGGCGCGTGGCTGAACAGGCAGGCCAGCAGCTCGCCGTTGGCATCACGCACCGGCACGGCACAGGCGACCATGCCGTCGATGAATTCTTCGGAATCGGTGCCCAGCTGCTCTTCACGCACGCGCGCGACGTCATCGCGCAGCGCGCTAAGGTCAGTAATGGTGTTGCGCGCCATGCGCTGCAGCGGCAGGCGCGGCAGCACCCGCTCCAGCTGCTCTGGCGGCAGCGAAGCGAGGTAGAGTTTGCCGCTGGCGGTGCACCAGAGCGGCGTGTGGCTGCCGATTGGCAGGTTGATCTGCAGCGGCCAGTTGGTCTGCACCCGGTCGAAATAGAGCATGTCCAGGCCATCCGGGATCGCCAGCCCGCAGGTCTCGCCGATGGCTTCGGAGAGCTGGCGCAGGATAGCCTGGCGCAATGCCTTGTGCCGGCTGCTGCGCAGGATGTTCAGCGCCGCGACGTGAAGACGCTCGCCCGGCAACAGCCCACCGCGCAGGCCGAACTGCAGGAAGCCTTCCTTCTCCAGCGTCTGCACCAGCCGGTGCGCACTGGCCTTGGGAATGTCCAGGCGTTCGGCAAGCGCGGTCGGGCTGAGCGGCTCCTTCGCCGCCGCTACCGCCTCGATGATTTCCAGCACGCGGGTAATGGAAGAGCCTTTCTCGCGGGGAGTACTGCGCATCGTCTGCCTTGTGGTTCGATGAGATGAGCGCCCCGCAGGGCGCGCACGAGTGTAGCGACCGGCACCGTCTGTGCAACGGTGCCGCGCGGATTACTTCATGGTCGGCATGGCGAACTCGGCCCCAGCTCGGATACCGGTGGGCCAGCGCCTCGTTACGGTCTTCATCCGGGTGAAGAAGCGCACCCCATCCGGGCCGTGCATGTTCAGCGGGCCGAACACCGAGCGCTTCCAGCCGCCGAAGCAGTGGAACGCCATCGGCACCGGAATCGGCACGTTGACGCCGACCATGCCGACCCTGACGTTCTCCTCGAACTGCCGCGCGGTGTCGCCGTCACGGGTGAAGATCGAAGTACCGTTGCCGTACTCGTGGTCGTTGATCAGCTGCAGCGCCTCGTCGAAGCGCTTCACCCGCACCACCGCCAGCACCGGGCCGAAGATTTCTTCCTGATAGATACGCATGCTCGGCGTCACTCGGTCGAACAGCGTCGGGCCGACATAGAAGCCGTTCTCATGACCCTCGACCTGGATGCCGCGACCGTCGCAGACCAGCGTTGCACCCTCCTCCACGCCCAGATCGATGTAGCCGCTGACCTTCTGCTGGTGCTCGCGGGTCACCAGCGGGCCCATGTGCGGCTCGGGCTCGACGCCCAGACCCGGGCCGGTACGCATCTGGCTGATTTCAGCTTTGAGCATCTCGACCAGCTTGTCAGCCACCTCGTCGCCGACGCACACCGCCACGGAGATCGCCATGCAGCGCTCGCCCGCCGAGCCATAGGCGGCACCGATCAGCGAGCTGACGACCTGTTGCGGATCGGCGTCGGGCATCACCACCATGTGGTTCTTCGCCCCGCCCAGCGCCTGGCAGCGCTTGCCGTGGGCCGACGCGGTTGCATAGATGTACTCGGCGATCGGTGTCGAGCCGACGAAGCTCACCGATTGCACGCGCTCGTCGGTGAGCAACACGTCCACCGCTTCCTTGTCGCCGTTGACGATGTTCAGCACGCCGGCCGGCAGCCCGGCTTCGGCCAGCAGCTCGCCGAGCAGCATGGTCGCGCTGGGGTCCTTTTCCGAGGGCTTGAGCACGAAGGTATTCCCGCAGGCGATGGCCACCGGCAGCATCCACAACGGCACCATCGCCGGGAAGTTGAACGGGGTGATGCCGACGCAGACGCCGAGCGGCTGCATCAGCGAGTTGGAGTCGATGTCGCGGCCGACATTGGAAGAGAACTCGCCCTTGAGCAGGTGCGGGATGCCGCAGGCGAACTCGACCACTTCCAGCCCGCGGGTCACTTCGCCCTGGGCGTCTGAAAACACCTTGCCGTGCTCGCTGGTGATCAGCCGGGCGACGTCGTCGCGGCGACGTTCGAGCAGTTCCTTGAAGCGGAACATGACCCGCGCGCGCACCAACGGCGGGGTCTTCGACCAGCCTTCGAAGGCGGCTTGGGCGGCGGCGATGGCCTCGCGGGTTTCGTCTGCTGAGGACAGCGAAACGTACAGCCGCGGCTCGCCGGTGGCCGGGTTGTAGACGGTGGCGTGGCGCTCGGAGCGGCCGGCGACGGCCTCGTTGTTGATCAGATTGCCGAGGGTCTGCATGGCTTCACTCCTGGTTCCAGACGGTTTCGTAGAGGTCGATGATTTCCGCTTCCGTGGGCACGCGCGGGTTGTTGCCCGGCGAGCCGGAGGCCAGCGCCTGCCGGGCCATGGTTTCGCGCAGCTCGAAGAAGCGTTCGCGGGTTATGCCGAATTGCTCCGGACTCGGCACTTGCAGCTCCTGATTGATCGCGCGCAGTTCGGCGAGCAGCTTGTCGTTCGCCGTCTCGACGCTGTCGGTCTGCGCGGCGACGCCCATCGCCCGCGCGCAGTCGGCGTAACGCTCGGGCGCTGCGGGAATCGAGAAGGCGGTGATCGCCGGCAGCAGCATGGCGTTGGACAACCCATGCGGCACATGGAAGAAGGCACCGATCGGCCGGCTCATGCCGTGCACCAGCGCCACCGAGGCGTTGGAGAAGGCGATCCCGGCCAGGGTCGCGCCGAGCATCATCGCCTCGCGCGCGGCGCGGTTGCCCGGCTCATTGAAGGCCTCGCGCAGGTTCGGCGCCAGCAGACGCATGGCTTCCAGCGCCTGGGCATCGCTGTAGAGGCTGGCCTTGCGGCTGACATAGGCCTCGATGGCGTGGGTCAGCGCGTCGATGCCGGTGTCGGCGGTGACCCGCGGCGGCAGCGAGAGGGTCAGCTCGTAGTCGATCAGCGCGGCGATGGGCATGAAGCCGAGACCCGCGCAGAGCATTTTCTCGTCGCTGGTCTCATCGGTGATGATGGTGAAGCGCGTCGCCTCCGAGCCGGTGCCGGCGGTGGTGGGGATGGCGATCAGCGGCAGGCCGGCTTCGCTGACGTCACGCGGGAAGCGGTAGTCGCGCATCTCGCCGCCGAACTTGCCGAGTATGCCGATGGCCTTGGCCGAATCGATCGGGCTGCCGCCGCCGAGGGCGACGATGGAATCGAAATCGCCTTCGCGGACCATTTCCACGCCCGCTCGAATCGAAGCAGCGGTCGGTTCAGGCAGGGTATCGGCGAAGCACTGGCTGGCGATGCCGGCCTCTTCCAGCTGACCGGCGATACGGGCGACATAGCCCAGCTCGACCATCATGCGGTCGGTGACGATCAGCGGGCGATTGCAGCCCAGCTCCTTCAACACGCGAGCGAGTTGCTGGCTGGCGCCGGCGCCGACTTCCATCAGGCGCGGCAGAACGATGCGATGACTCATGGGCACTCTCCGAAAATGGACTGCCTGACGAGCTGGCAGCTTCTTATTTTGAGATTTTATGTCTCACTATTGATGCAGAGTAGGTAGGGCAGGCAGCCGCCGTCAACCTGAAACGAGACATACCGTCTCAGGCTGCATCATCGGTAGCCGAGAATTAGTGAAGTTATCGCGAAGTCAGGCGATGGCCGCTCAGGCTCGCTCGTTGACGCAGATGCGCACAGGCCGACAGCAGCTCGGCTTGCGCCGGGGCGTCCAACCCATTCATATCGGCTTCGACATTGAGCAGTGCGGCCTCGACGCAAGCACCCAGCAACAGCACCGCCGCCTCGATATCACAGCGCAGCGAGGACTCGACCATTGGCCTGGCGCGCTCGGCGATACTCAGCGCCTCGACGCAGGCATGTGCCGTCGCCAGCGGCACCGCACAGGCCTGTCGTGACAGGCCCGGCGTCTGGCCCTCGTCGCCCTTCAGATATTCGGAAAAGACCGCCACATCGTCATCGGCGAAGGCACCGGGACGACCAAGCAGCGAGCGGGCTTCGGCCAGCAGCGTGGCGCATGAGGCATCGCCATGCGAAGCGCTGACCCGTAGTGCCTTGACGATCAGCGCCACGGCCAAGTCAGCCGTGACCGCGGTAACCGCACCGCAGCCGGGCAAGGCGCGCTCGGCAACGGAGTGACGAAATTGCGCGAGAGGCAGTTGCCATAGCCCCTGCCCCTCGCCCGGTCTATCGGCTTCGCTCATCAGGCAGCCGACATTGCGTCCCAATGCAGCAGCACATCGAGCATGCGGTTGGAGAAGCCCCACTCGTTGTCGTACCAGGCCATCACCTTGACCAGCTCGCCCTGCACGCGAGTCTGGCTGAGGTCGGCCACGCAGGACGCCGGATAACCATTGAAGTCGCAAGACACCAGCGCCTCTTCGTTGCACTCCATGACGCCCGCCGGCATCTTCAGCGCGCCTTCACGCAGAATCTGGTTGATCGCCTCGACGCTCTCCGGCGCGTTTTCGGCGATAAAGGTCAGGTCGACCAGCGAGACATTCGGGGTCGGCACGCGCACGGACAGTCCATCCAGGCGGCCAGCCAGTTCCGGTAATACCAGGCCGATGGCCTTGGCGGCACCAGTGGTGGACGGAATCATCGACAAAGCCGCGGCGCGAGCCCGATAGAGATCGCTGTGCGCTTTGTCCAGCAGGTTCTGGTCGTTGGTATAGGAGTGCACGGTGTTGAGCAGTCCCTGACGAATGCCGACCGCTTCGTGCAGCACCTTGGCCAACGGCGCCAGGCAATTGGTGGTGCAGGATGCGTTGGAAACGACGCGTTGATCGCCCAGCAGTTGGTGGTTCACGCCGTAGACCACGGTCAGGTCGCCGCCGTCCAGCGGATGGGAGGCAAATACCCGACCTGCACCCGCCTGCAGATGCTGCTCGATCAGCGCGCGTTTCTTGAACTTGCCGGTGCACTCCAGCACCACGTCGACGTTCAGCTCCTTCCACGGCAGCTTGGTCGCATCGCGCTCGGCCAGCAGCCGGATCGCCTGGCCACGCACCACCATCGATTCACCCTGCAGCTCTACAGGCTCGGGGAAGCGACCAAAGGTCGAATCGAAGCGCGTCAGATGCACCAGCGTCTGGTGGTCACTCAAATCGTTGATGGCAACGACCTGTACCCGATCCTGCAATCCACGCTCGAACAGCGCTCGTACGACGGCGCGACCGATACGTCCATATCCATTGATGGCAATACGCAGCATGGCAAAACTCCTCGGAGGGGGTTGAAAGTCAGTAGTTAGCTTAGGCGGAGTATCCACCCTTGCGTTCATCGCCGAACGACCGGGATCAATTAAGTGGCGAACCCATGTGCCTTTGGTCAGTCGTAAACCTGACGACGCGGCGGTGCAGGGCCGACCGCGACCTGAGGCAAATCAGGGGGTGCATGGCATGAGCGAGACAACCCGAACACCGTGGTGGAAGGGCGCGACCGTTTATCAGATCTACCCAAGATCCTTCGCCGACAGCAACGGAGACGGCATCGGCGACCTCAACGGCGTGCTTCGCCACCTCGATCATCTGCAGCAGCTGGGCGTCGACGCGCTCTGGCTGTCGCCGATCTTTCGCTCGCCGATGGCCGATGCCGGCTACGACATCAGCGACTACTGCGATATCGACCCGCTGTTCGGCTCGCTGGCCGATATCGACCGGTTGATCGCCGAAGCCCATGCCCGCGGTATCCGCGTGTTGCTGGACTTCGTTCCCAATCACACCTCCGATGAGCATCCCTGGTTCGTCGAGTCGCGCAGCTCGCGGGACAACCCGAAACGCGACTGGTACATCTGGCGCGACCAGCCGAACAACTGGCGCGCTGCGCTGGGCGCCGGCAGCGCCTGGACCTGGGACGAGCACACCCAGCAGTACTACTTGCACCTGTTCCTCGCCAAGCAGCCGGACCTCAACTGGCGCAACCCCGAGGTAGTGGAGGCGATGCACGACGTGCTGCGCTTCTGGCTCGACCGCGGCATCGACGGCTTTCGCATCGACGTCATCCACTGCACCGGCAAGGACCCGAGCTTCGCCGATGACCCGCGCTGCCAGGCCGGCCAGCCGCTGTCGGACTTCAACGATCAGCCTTACAGTCACGAAGTGCTGCGTGGTCTGCGCAAACTGGTCGATAGCTATCCCGGCGACCGCATGCTCGTGGGTGAAGTGAACATCCGTTCCACCGAACGCGTGCTGCAGTACTACGGCGCGGGCGATGAGCTGCACCTGGCCTTCAACTTCAACCCGCTCGACGCGCCATGGGACCCGGTGCTGTTTCGCACCTGCATCCGCGAGGTCGAGCACTGGCTGCAGCCGGCCGGTGCCTGGCCGACCTGGGTGCTTTCCAATCACGATAACGTGCGCCAGCGCAGCCGCTATAAGGGCTCCGAGCGAGCCGCCCGTGCCGCAGCGGTAATGCTGCTTACGCTGCGCGGCACGCCTTTCATCTATCAGGGTGAGGAGTTGGGGCTGGAAGACGCGGTGATCACGGCCGAAACACGCACCGACCCCGGCGGCCGCGATGGTTGCCGCGCGCCGATCCCCTGGCAGGTCGAGCCACCCCATGGCTGGGACGGCGCGACCCCATGGCTGCCCTTTCCACCCGAGGCTGACGAATTGGCAGCCGAACGCCAGACGGGCGAGGCGAACTCGATGTTCGCGCTCTATCAGCGCCTGCTCGCCACGCGTAAATCCAGCCCAGCGTTGCATCACGGCAGCTATGAAGAACTGCCTTCACACCCCGAGGTGCTTGCCTACCGGAGACACCAGGGCAACGACGAATGCGTGGTCTGCATCAACTTCTCCGACCAGCCCCACGCCCTTCCGCATGCGGGCGCCTGGCGCGTCGAGATCGCCAGTGACGGCGTCGGTGAAGGCACTCCCTACAACGGCACCCTTAACCCAGGGCAGGCCGTCGTGCTGCGCCCAACGGAGAACTGAGCATGCGCCCACTCTGGTACCGCAACGCGGTCATCTATCAGATCGACCCGACCCTGTTTCGCGACAGCAACGGCGACGGCTGCGGCGATCTGCGCGGCATCACCGAACGGCTCGACTACATTCGCGGCCTCGGCTGCACGGCCGTATGGCTCATGCCGTTCTACCAGTCGCCCTTCGAGGATGCCGGCTATGACATCAGCGATCATCTGCAGGTGGCCGAGCGCTTCGGTGACCTGGCGGATATCGTCGCGCTGCTGGAAAAGGCCGAAGAACTGGGCCTGCACGTCATCATCGAGCTGGTGGTGCAACACACGTCCATCCAGCACAAGTGGTTCCAGGAGGCGCGTCGGGACCGCAAATCGCCCTACCGCGACTACTACATCTGGGCCGACGAGCCGGACGATTTCATGGAGCCGATCTTCCCGACCGTCGAGGACAGTATCTGGACCTGGGACGAGGAAGCCGGCCAGTACTATCGCCACCTGTTCTACAAACACGAGCCGGATCTGGACCTGACCAACCCGCGGGTCATCCACGAGATCGAGCGGATCATGTCGTTCTGGCTGCGATTGGGCGTGTCCGGTTTCCGCATCGACGCGGCGGTGCACATGGTGCGCCAGGCCGGCGGCGGTGAACTGGAAAAGGGCTACTGGCTGCTCGAGCACATGCGCGACTTCGTCACCATGCGCCGGCCCGAAACCGTGCTTCTCGGCGAGATCGACACCGACCCGGAAAAGCACGTCGAATACTTCGGCGATGAAGCCGACCGCGTCACCCTGCTACTGGACTTCTGGACCAACAACCACCTGTTCCTTGCCCTGGCACGCCAGCAGGCCGAGCCGCTGGTTCGCGCCCTGAACAGCCAACCACTGCCACCCAGCCATTCGCAATACGCGCTGTGGATCCGCAACCACGACGAACTGAGCCTGGACCGACTGGAAGAGGATGAACGCAACGAGGTGATGGACACCTTCGCCCCCGAGGAAAACATGCGCGCCTATAACCGTGGCATCCGCCGGCGACTTGCGCCCATGCTCGATGGCGACGAGCGACGCATCGCGGCGACCCACGCGCTGCTGTTTTCACTGCCCGGCACGCCAATCATTCGCTACGGCGAAGAAATCGGCATGGGCGACGACCTCGATCGCCCTGAGCGGCTGGCAGTACGCACGCCCATGCAGTGGTCCAACGAGCCCAACGCCGGGTTCTCCTGCACGAAAGGTGAGCTGGCCGCACCGGTGATCGACGAAGGGCCTTTCGCCTACGAAAAGATCAACGTGTTCGCTCAGACGCTGCGCAGCGACTCACTGATGGCGCGCACCGGCAACATGATCCGCACCCGCATCGGGCTGCGTGAGATCGGCATCGGCAAGCGGCAGACCGTAGAGGTGGACGACCCGGCCGTATTCGCCATCCGCCACGACAACGGCTCTTCAGTACTGATGCTGGTCAATCTCGCCGACAAGGAAACGACGGTGGAGATCACAGCAGAAGATCTGCAGGACATGGTCGATGTACTTGCCGACCGAGATTACGGGCAGCCGGAAGGTTCGCCGCTAAAGCTGAAGCTCGGGCCATATGGCTACCGCTGGCTGCGGCGCAAACAACAACTGTTCGGATGAGGGCAGGACGATGATTCTCGATGCAACCCAGTGGCGCGCCTGGCATGGCGATACCTTTCCCGATGGCAGCTGGTACTGCGGTGACGATCAGCTGTGCGCCATCGTCGGCGCGCCCAGAATCGATCTGATTTCTCGCGAGTGTTACGGTGATTTCATGCTGCGTTTCGAGTTCGCACTGCCAGTGGGCGGCAATTCCGGCGTGCTCTACCGGGCCGACGGGGGCGCACAGCTAAGTTGGCACAGCGGCCCGGAAATGCAGCTGCTCGATGATGAAGTTCATCCTGACGGCGCCGAGCCGACCACGCGCAACGGTGCCCTGTACGGGCTGCTCGCCACGCAGCAGGCAACACCGATCGAGCCGGGCAGCTTCATGGAAGGCGCACTGAAGGTACGCGGTACGGAGGTCGAGCACTGGCTGGACAACCGTATGGTGCTCAGTTACCGCCTGGATGACCCGGCACTGCATGCACGCATCACGACCAGCAAGTTCGCCGAGATGCCGAAATTCGCCCAAGCCGCTTCCGGCCATATCGTCCTTCAGCACCACGGCGAGGCCGTGCGCTTCCGCCGCCTGTCGATCGAAACGCTGCGCTGAACGCCGGCCTTGGATCGGCACCGCGAATTGAGCGAGAATGCGCGGCTTTTCCAGGCTGCGAAACGCAGTGAAGGCAGAAGCGCCAAGGCGCCATGCATCACGCATGCCGCGGCCGCCCACGCCTGAGGTAGCGTTCGTGGAACAGCTGAAAGATAAGATTCGCAGTCAAGGCATCGTGCTTTCCGACCGGGTGCTCAAGGTCGACGCGTTCCTCAACCATCAGATCGACCCCGTGCTGATGCAGGCGGTTGGGCAGGAATTCGCCCGCCTGTTCCGCAATGATGGCGTCACCAAGATCGTCACCATCGAGGCTTCCGGTATCGCGCCAGCGGTCATGGCGGGCCTGGAGCTGGGCGTGCCGGTGATTTTTGCGCGCAAGCACCAGTCGCTGACCCTGCAGGACAACCTGCTAACCGCCACGGTGTACTCATTCACCAAGCAGGTGGAAAGCACCATCGCGGTGTCCACGCAGCACCTGTCATCGAGCGACCGCGTGCTGATCATCGATGACTTTCTGGCCAACGGCAAAGCCGCCAAGGGCCTGATCTCGATCATCAACCAGGCTGGGGCCAGCATCGCCGGGCTCGGCATCGTTATCGAAAAAGCCTTTCAGGCCGGTCGCCAGGAGCTGGAAGAAGCCGGCTATCGCGTCGAGTCGCTGGCCCGTGTCGCTTCGCTGGCTAACGGCGAAGTGCAGTTCATAGACTGAGTGCGCCTTATCGACTGACCGGCGCCACATCGCCGCGCCACAATGTCACCAGCGCGCCCTGCGTGCCTGCCAGCGGATCGCTGATGGGCACGCCGACCTGAGCGATACGCTGGCATGCTTGGTCGTGGGTGGCGGCGTCCGGGCGCTGCATGTCGTACTGCTGATCGACCGGATAACCGGCCACCACCTGAAAGTCCTCACTTGCCTGCAGCGCACAGTGCCCAGTCCCGGCCGGCAGCACCACGGCATCGCCGGCGTTCAGCTCGACCTCCTGCCCGTTTTCGCCACCCAGTATCAACCGCGCCCAGCCGCTGGCCACGCCGAGCACCTCATGGGCGGTGGAATGGTAGTGATGGTAGTCATAAACCGTTCCGCGCCACGCAGATGGCCACAGATGGCTGTCGAACAACCGCTCGAAGGATTCGGCGGGGCTTGGTCCAGTCAATGGCAGCTGACGGTAGATCAGCACTGGATGCGGACTATTGGGCGTACGTCCATCGCTGCTCAGGCGCAGCTGTTCGGGTTGTGGTGCGGAACTGGGCATGGGGGCTCCTCTGGCATCGATGAAGTCCGGCGACAAGCCGTAGCTGATTCGACTCGATGCCCGCAGGCTTTGCTCCCATTGAAACGACAAAGCCGCCCGGAGGCGGCTTTGCTGGTGCGGCTCGACGCTCGATCAGAGGCCGGACATGTGCTCGATGGCAGCCTTCAGCTCATCATCGGAGCAATCGCCACAGGTGCCCTTCGGCGGCATGGCGTTGATGCCGTTGATGGCATGCGTGAGCAGACCATCGAGGCCACCCGCTGCATCTGCACGGGCGGACCAGGTGGCAGTGTCACCGGTCTTCGGCGCATTTAGCAGACCCGAACCGTGGCAGGCAGTGCAGAACTTGCCGTACACGTCGGAACCGCTACGAGCGGCACCACCAGCAGCAGCGGCAGCGCCGGCACCAGCAGCGGCACACTCTTCACCTTGAATACATACGCTACCCACCGGCTTGAGGCGCTCGGCGATTGCATCGTCGGTCGCAGCCTGAGCGCTCATTGCCCACAGGGCCACTACGGCAGTCTGTGCTACCAGGATCTTCTTAATCAGGTTCACCTTACACCCTCATTGTGGCTAGACACGCCCGCGGCCACGGTAACGCGAGCGGCGGTCAGTATAACGGCAAGCCTTGCTGGCCGAAACAATACGAAAGGCCCTCCCAACTCCAGCGACGCTTTGTCGCACCGCGACGCTCGGAGAATCGAGGCCGGTCGCGGCTAAAAGTTCGCTGGCGTCGTAGCACTGATCAGTCTGGCCGGGGTGTCGAAGGGGTTGCGAAAACGATGCGGCTTACTGCTTTCGAAGTAGTAGCTGTCTCCGCTTTCCAGCACGTACACCTGACCGTTTACGGTGAGCTCAAGACGACCCTCGACGAGCATTCCGGCCTCCTCGCCCTGATGGGAGAGCATGTCGGTGCCGGTGTCGGAGCCCGGTGGATAGGTTTCGGCCAGAAAGGCGATGGCGCGCCCCGGATGAGCCTTGCCTACCAGCCTCATGCTGACCGCGCCGTCGGATATGTCGATCAGCTCGCCAGCCTTGTAGACCACCTGGGTGTCGCCGTCCTGCTCGAAGTCGGGGGAAAAGAACTCCACCAGTGACATGGGGATACCACTGAGCACCTTCTTCAGCGAGCTGATCGACGGACTGACGCTGTTCTTTTCAATCATGGAAATGGTGCTGTTGGTTACGCCGGCACGCTTGGCGAGTTCACGCTGGGACAGACCCCTGAGCTTGCGGATGGTTTGCAGTCGAACGCCGACGTCCAATACGGGAGCCCCCTTTCAAGAGCAGTGCGAAAGGGGGCTATCATGGCAATGGCGTTCAGAATTTACAACACTACCTCCGGACGGCTCGTCGCTCGCGGCGTGCGGCTCAGCCAAGCCTCAGAGTACCGGGCCTGCAAGATCCGGCATTGCCGCAATCACAGTGATCTCGACCCGTACATCCGGCGAATACATCAGCGCCTGAACCGTGGTCCGCGCCGGCGCAGTGCCTGGGGTCAGCCAGGCATCCCAAACCTCGTTCATGCCGGCGTAGTCGGTGGATATGTCCTTGAGATGAATGGTCGCCGAAAGCAGCCGAGCCTTATTGCTACCCGCCTCTTCCAGCAAGCGCTCGATACTCGACAGAGTTTCACGGGTCTGGTCGCGGATATCGCCGGACAGGTCGTCGGCCAATTGTCCGGACAGGTAAACCGCGCCGTTGTGGATCACCGCCTCGCTGTAACGGGTTTCAGTGTGCAGCCGCCGGATGGGCATGTTTACGTGTCTCCTTGTGCTTGCCGTAACGGAAGATATCCAGCCCCTCAGTGCTGATCTGCGGGCGTTTGGACGCGAGCAGATCGGCCAGTACTCGGCCGGAACCGCAAGCCATGGTCCAGCCAAGCGTGCCGTGGCCGGTATTGAGGAACAGGTTGCGGTAGGGCGTCGCGCCTATGATCGGCGTGCCGTCGGGTGTGGCCGGTCGCAGGCCGGTCCAGAATACCGCGTCGGCCGGATCGCCGCCCTGCGGATAGAGGTCGCCCACCACCATTTCCAGCGTTTCCCGGCGGCGCGGGTTGAGTGACAGATCATGACCGGCGATTTCCGCCATACCGCCGACGCGGATGCGCTGGTCGAAGCGGGTGATGGCAACCTTGTAGGTTTCATCGAGCACGGTCGACTGCGGCGCCATCGCCGGATCGCTGATCGGCACAGTCAGCGAATAGCCCTTGAGCGGATAGACCGGGGCACGAATTCCCAGGGGCTTGAGCATCTGCGGGCTGTAGCTGCCAAGCGCCAACACGTAGCGGTCGGCAGTCTCCAGTTTGCCGTCGATCCACACTCCGGCGAGCCGGTCGCCGGCATGCTCGAGGCGTTGAATATTCTGTTCGAAGCGGAACTCGACTCCCAGCGCCACAGCCATGTCGGCCAGCCGCGAGGTGAACATCTGGCAATCGCCGGTCTGGTCGTTGGGCAGACGCAAGGCGCCGCTCAGCTTGTGCGCCACTTTGGCCAGGGCCGGCTCAGCCCAGGCAATGCCAGCGCGATCGAGCAGCTCATAGGGCACGCCTGACTGCTCCAGCACGGCGATGTCCTTGGCCGCCGCGTCAAGTTGCGCCTGGGTACGGAACAGCTGCGTGGTTCCCAGCTGACGACCTTCATAGGCGATGCCGGTTTCGGCGCGCAATTCGTCGAGGCAGTCGCGGCTGTACTCGGACAGGCGCACCATGCGCTCCTTGTTCACCGCATAACGCGCCGCCGTGCAGTTGCGCAGCATCTGCGCCATCCATAGGTACTGGTCGACGTCACCGGTGAGTTTGATCGCCAGCGGAGCGTGACGCTGCAACAGCCATTTCATCGCCTTGAGCGGTACACCGGGCGCGGCCCAGGGCGAGGCGTAGCCGGGCGAAACCTGACCGGCGTTGGCAAAGCTGGTCTCCATGGCCACGGCCGGTTGCCGATCGACCACCACCACTTCGAAACCGGCTCGCGCCAGATAGTAGGCGCTGGCAGTACCCACCACCCCGCTACCCAATACCAGTACACGCATTGCAGCCTCCCGCCCGCTCGAGCGGACTTTTTCAGATCACTATTGAAGCGGAGTATAAAAAGGCTCAAGCAGTGTTATTCACCATATAAAAAGCTATCTTTGGCCTTTATTCACGCCAACGGCGCTTTATTTGGAGGGCATATCCCTTGCGAACCCGGCATCAGACACGCCGCGAGCTGGACAAAATCGACCGCCACATTCTGCGAATCCTGCAGGCCGAGGGTCGCCTGCCCTTCACCGAACTGGGCGAGCGCGTCGGCCTGTCCACCACACCCTGCACCGAGCGAGTGCGACGCCTCGAGCGCGAGGGCATCATCATGGGTTACTCCGCGCGGCTGAATCCGCAGCATCTCAAGGCGGGCCTGCTGGTGTTCGTGGAGATCAGCCTCGCGTACAAGTCCGGCGATATATTCGAGGAGTTCCGCCGCGCGGTGCTCAAGTTGCCGCATGTACTGGAGTGCCATCTGGTGTCCGGCGACTTCGACTACTTAGTCAAAGCACGCATTTCGGAGATGGCCTCCTACCGCAAACTGCTCGGCGACATCCTGCTGAAGTTGCCCCACGTGCGTGAATCGAAGAGCTATATCGTTATGGAAGAAATCAAGGAGTCGCTTGACCTGCCGGTGCCGGAATAGAGCGGATGGGCACTGACGACGCAGGCTCGGGACGGCGCTATTCCTGTACCTCCGGTCAAGCTTGGCTTTGCCCCACGCCCCCGCTCCGGTCTACCCTAGAAACATGCAGACCTTTCATGACTATCCGATGAATCACCGCGCATCCGCGCCGAACGACGGCGTACATGCACCTTCCTACTATGCCGCGAGCGTCAATCGCGAGCTCTCCTTCGCGCCATTGCAGGGCGAACAACGAGCCGACGTTTGCGTCGTTGGTGGCGGCTTCTCCGGCCTCAACACAGCCATCGAACTGGCAGAGCGCGGGCTAAGCGTCATTCTGCTGGAAGCACATCGAATCGGTTGGGGCGCCAGCGGTCGCAACGGAGGTCAGTTGATCCGCGGCGTCGGCCATGACGTCGAGCAATTCACCAATATCCTCGGTGAAGAAGGCGTCGACGAACTCAAGCGCATGGGCTTCGAAGCCGTGGATATCGTCCGCCAGCGCATCGAGCGCTACGCCATCGACTGCGATCTGACCTGGGGTTATTGCGACCTGGCGACCAAGCCGCGACACCTGAAAGGTTTCGACGAGGAATATTCAGATTTGCTGCGCCTCGGCTACCCGCATCCGCTGCAGCGCGTTTCACGGCCCAACCTGGCCACGATAGTTGGCTCTCAGCGCTACCTGGGTGGCCTGCTGGACATGGGCTCGGGGCATCTGCATCCGCTGAATCTGGCACTCGGCGAAGCTGCGGCGGCGCAATCGCTAGGCGTGCGCCTGTTCGAACAGTCAGCCGTCGAGCGTATCGAGTACGGCCCGCAGGTAAAGGTGCATGCCGCACAGGGGGTGGTCCAGGCTGACCATCTGGTGCTGGCGTGCAATGCGTACCTCAACGGCCTGCAGCCAAAGCTGGCGGGCAAGGTACTGCCGGCCGGCAGCTACATCATCGCCACCGAGCGCCTGCCCGAGCCGCTTTGCCGCGAGCTGCTGCCGCAGAACATGGCGGTCTGTGATCAACGCGTGGCGCTCGATTACTTCCGCCTTTCTGCCGACGGCCGCCTGCTGTTCGGCGGCGCCTGCCACTACTCTGGCCGCGACCCGAAAGACATCGCCGCGTACATGCAGCCGAAGATGCTCGAGGTCTTTCCTCAGCTGATCGGCATCGGCATCGATTACCAATGGGGCGGCATGATTGGCATCGGTGCCAACCGCCTGCCGCAGATCGGTCGGCTGGCGGAGCATCCAAACGTGTTCTATGCCCAGGCCTATTCCGGGCATGGCCTGAATGCCACGCACCTGGCGGGTCGATTGCTCGCTGAAGCTATTGCTGGCCAGCAAAGCAGCGGCTTTGACCTGTTCGCCAAAGTGCCACATCCGACCTTCCCAGGCGGGCGGGCGTTACGCTCCCCGCTGCTGGCGATGGGTATGCTCTGGTATCGACTCAAGGACCGCTTCTGAATTTTCGGGCCAAGCGTAACGTCCAAGCATAAATGAAAGGACGCATCCCGGAGATACCTTGCGCGCTTACCTGACCCTTCTGCTGGTAACACTGCTGGTTGGCTGTGCCAGCCATCCCCCACCCAGTGAGTCCTACTCCGTGGCACCGGATGCGACTCCGCTCGGGCGGCGTATACAGCAGCTCGCCGCGGAGCAGCCGCACGGCTATTCGGGCTATCGCCTGCTGGCGGAAAGCACGGAGGCATTCGCCGCCCGCACCGAGATGATTCGCGCTGCGCAGCTCAGCCTGGATGTGCAGTACTACATCGTCCATGACGGCATGACCACCCGGGCGCTGATCGGCGAACTGCTGCAGGCCGCCGACCGCGGCGTACGCGTGCGTCTGTTGCTGGACGACACCACCAGCGATGGCCACGACTACCGTATCGGCACCCTCGCCGCGCATCCCAATATCCAGATTCGAGTCTTCAACCCCCTTCATCTTGGGCGCAGCAATGCAGTCACCCGCGCCATGGGACGACTACTGCACTTGTCGCTACAACACCGGCGCATGCACAACAAACTGATGCTGGTTGATGGCAGCCTGGCCATCGTCGGCGGACGCAACCTCGGCGACGAGTATTTCGACGCCGATCAGGCCTTCAACTTCACCGATATCGATCTGCTAAGCGCGGGGCCGGTCGCCGAGGAGTTGGCGCAGAGCTTCGATCAGTACTGGAACAATCAACTGAGCATTCCAATCCAGCGCTTCCTCTGGTGGCAGCCGAAGCCAAGCCGGCTGGAGAAGGCCCGACAGCAGCTGCACAATTATCTGCAGCAGGCTAAACAAGACAACAGCGAGCAGTACCAGCGCCTGATGCGATACAAGCAGGAGCCGCAGCTACAGCAATGGCTCGATGAACTCATCTGGGCACCCGGCGAGGCGATGTGGGACGCCCCGGAGAAGCTGTTGGCAGAAGGCATACCGGCCGCCTCGCTGCTGCTAACCACGCAGCTCGCACCCACCATGCAGGCGGTAAGCCGAGAGCTGACTCTGGTTTCCGCCTACTTCGTTCCAACCACCAACGGCGTGGAGTACCTGGCGGACCGCACCGGCGCGGGCGTCGCGGTGCGCATTCTCACCAATTCGCTCGAGGCCACCGACGTTCCGGCAGTTCACGGTGGCTATGCTCCGTATCGTGAGGAGATGCTCGAGCTTGGCGTGCGCCTGTTCGAACTGCGCCGGCAACCGGAGCAGGAGCCTTCCTACAGCTTCCTCGGTGAATCGGAATCCAGCCTGCATAGCAAGGCCGCAGTATTCGATCAGGAAAAAGTTTTCATCGGCTCGCTAAACCTCGACCCCCGCTCAGTGCTCTGGAACAGTGAAGTAGGCGTACTTGTGGAAAGCCCGGAGCTGGCGCGGGAGGTCCATCGCCTCACACTCGAAGGCATGTCGCCAGCGTTGAGCTACGAGGTGCGTCTAGAGGAACGCGACGGGCGCAAGCAACTGGTATGGATCGCCGAGGATGACGGGCGTCTACGCGTAATCGAGAAAGAGCCAGGCGGGCTCTGGCGACGCTTCAACGGCTGGTTCGCCGAGGTGATCGGACTGGAGAAGATGCTTTAGTGTTCGCGACCCAACGCTGCATGATCGCGCCTGAATAGCATCAAACCGCCACAAATCATTCTTTGGGGTGATACCACTTAGCCAGCCGTCCGTTAGGCTCAGATGGCTGCTGCCACGCACGCATCGCTTCTATAAAAATAAAAAGGAGCACGACAATGGATCGTTTAACTCGCTTCTGGCTGTTACTGATACTCGGAATGCTGCCCGCTTTTACTGAAGCGTCCCAAGCCGAACCCCCGTCCGATCTGCAAAGCATGCAGATCCACGCCAACCGCGCCACCAGCAGCTTGCTGCTGTACCGTGGTGAAGGTTTCCAGAAGGCGCATCTGCTACGCCTGGAAGAAGACATTCGCGCGCTGAACACGGCCATGCTGAATGTCGCCAACCCCACCACCGCCTTGCGCGAAAGCCATCAGGTGCTGCAGGCGCGCCTGCGCGAAGGCGCAAGCTTCGGCTACGCGGAAGACGACATGCCCTGGGGCTGGCCGTTGGAGATGAGCAAGGCGTTGCGGGACTTTCTCACCGCAGCCCGTTCGCAGCAGGGCGCCGACACCCAGGCCGAACTGCCGGCAAAGGTCGAGTATCTGGCGGTGCAGTACCTAAGCCGCGCCTACATCGGCTCCTTCGAAATCGCTCGCGAACAGCCTGACACCTATCTCGGCCAGGATGAACGCCATCTGGTGCCGGCGATCAATGCCCAACTGGCCGAACTGGACGACAAACGCGACCCAGCGTTGGCCAAGCTCAAGACCCGCTGGGACTTTCTCAAGGTCGCCCTGGAGGACATGAATAGCGGCAGCAATAACTTCACCACTGCGTCTGGGCGACCCTTTGCGCCGATCATGGTCGATCGCCATACCCGCAGCCTCAGCGACCAGTGGATGGCCGCCAAGCCCTGAGTGCTTCAGCCGTGAGCGGCTGATTGGCGCAGGCGCACCGGACCGACACGCGCTTCGATCGCAAGGCGCAGCGGCTCGCGCAAGCGGAGCATGAAGCCAAGCTCGGCCGCGACGAACAGCGGACCGATGATCAACCCCGTGAGGTCGTCGACGAATGCCGGTTTGCGTCCCTCGAAGTAATGCCCAACGAACTGGATGATCCAGCCGAGCACGAACAACCCCACTCCGACTCCCAGCCACAGCATCGTCGTCGCACTGGCGAGCCCTGCGCCCAGCCAGACGCATAGCAGCAACACGGCGCTCATCAGCAGGCCATAGCGCAGATCTAGCCGTAGATAGAACACTGCCGCCGCGAGCGAAACCAGCGCCGCCGGACTAAGCCACAAGCCACCCCACTCGACACCGGGCCGTGATAGCAGCACGGCCACGGCAAGCACGATCAGTGGGATTCCGATGAAATGGGTGAGTAGGTTGCGCGGGTCGCGATGATAGGCCGCGTACTGCGCCAGGTGTTCGGTTAGGGTTTTCATTGACGGCGCCTCGGCAAGTCATATCCGCCAAGCTTAGCTGCCCAGCGCGTTTGCACCCCCGCCAGCCGCAGGGCAATCACGCCAACATCGATGGTGGCCAGGCTATTCCTCGGGGCGGTAGCCCAGGCGAAGGCCGCCCCAATGGCGCCCACCCACCATGATCGGCACGGAAAGATCGTGCATCAGCTCACCGGTGTCGCGGCTGTATGTCTGCAGCAGCACACGGCGCTGATGGCTGCCGCAGCGACCGCCCGTACGATCATTGAACAGGCGCTTGCCGCGGCTTTTGACCCGGTCGATTTCCGGTTTGCCCACCGGTGGCTGATTGAACGCGCGGTTATGCGTCGGCACGTAGCCTTCGGGCGTCGTGGCGATGGCATACACCAGCGCCGAGTGCTGCTGCAGCAGAGGTTCCTGAATCGCAGGTAGCACCTCATCGGTATAGCGGTCGAAGCGGGTCTGATATTTCACCGGATCGGTATTGGGTTGCGCTCGATAATTACGATCGAACAGGTCATCAAGAGTGACTCTCCCTGCCTGGATATCCGCCTCGAACCGCTCGGCAATGGCCGCTGCGCCCCGACGAGCCAGATCGAAGATGGCCTGGTGATAATCGTCGAGCTGAACCTCGGCCAACTGCTCGCTGGCACTCTCGGCTTGAGCCACGAGGCGCTCGGCCGCCAGCTCGAGCTGACGCGTTTGCTTCTCGCTATCCAGAGCGTCAGTACGCAGTTGATCGAGGGCGACGAACTGCGCGGTCAGCCGTTGATGATTGTCGGCGGTTCCGGTGGTGATTTGCTCCACTTGGCTTTCCACACTGCCGGCCAAGCCAGCAATACCACTAAGCTGCTCGCCGGTTGCAGCGATCTGCTCTGCCGCGGCGTCCAGCTCGCTGGCCTGGCGCTGGATATAGCTGACCACCGCCTCGCTCTGCTGACGGATGTCGGCGACCATACGGCCGACCTCTTCAGTGGCGCTGGAAGTGCGCCCTGCCAGGCTGCGCACTTCGTCGGCAACTACGGCAAAACCGCGGCCTGCTTCCCCGGCACGCGCGGCCTCGATGGCTGCGTTGAGGGCGAGCAGGTTGGTCTGGCTGGCGATGGATTGGATCACGTCGGTAATTCGGCGGATTTCTTCAGTCCGCGCCGAAAGCCCGTCGATCAGTTCGCGACTGGCATGGGTCTGCGCGCTGAGCTGCTGCATACGCTCGATCGCTCGCTGTAGCTCGCTTTGCCCGGCGTCGCTGCGCTGGCGCACAGCCTGCGCCGCATCCAGCGTGTGCCGGGCCCGCTCAGCGCTGTCCTGTTCGGTGGCAGCAATGGCCTGAGCACCGTTGGCGATTTCGCTCACTGCCTGCAACTGCGACTTCAGCCGGATAGCCAGCTGCTCGGCACTGAACGCGACCTGAGCCGCAGACAGGGCGTTATGACAGGTGTTGCGCGAGAGATTCTTGGTCAGCTCGGCGAAGGCCTCAGGCGCATCGCCAGCATTTGAAGCACTACGCTCCGCTGCAGTCCAGGCGGTAAACCAGGGCCACATAGCCGCGCCTAGCAGCAACGCAGCGGTCACCAGCAACGGCGGCGCCAACCAGTAATGCACGAGCAGCAGACCGATTATCAGCACGGCGTGCAGCAAGACAGCCTTGGGGTGGCGGTAGACGGGGCTCATGGCAGGCCTCTTGTTCTTGTCGGATCGATCCGACGTTGTACGCATACCCTCCAATAAAGAACAGTAGTGCCTTAGTAGCAACGTGCCGTCATCGGAGGCTCACTCCAGACTTAACGGCCGCGCTCGAACAAACTGAAGGTATTCGGGTACGCCTCCGGTCGCCCTCGGGCGTTACGCATCGAGCGGCCTGTCCGGCGCGGTCAGAGGTAGCGAGAGCTGCACCCGCCGGCGCAACCAGGGGCTCGGACGATAACGCGCCTCGCCGCCGTAGCAGTCCTGCATGGCTTGCAGGATGGCGAGAATTCGAGCCGCGCCGTAATGCTCGGCGAATCCAAGCGGCCCCTTTGGATAGCCCAGCGCCAGGGTGATCGCACGATCCAGCGTCTGTGGATCGGCGATGCCCTTTTGGGCGATTTCGCAGCCCAGGTTGACGATACTCGCCACTACCCGCTGGCTGACGAAACCGGGCGAGTCGTTGATCACCTCGACCGGCACGCCATCGTTGCTCAGTGCTTGGCGCGCCTGCGCTTCGAGAGCAGGGTCGAGCGCCGGCTGGCGCATCAGCACCCGGCGCCGCTCGAAGTCGGCAAACAAGTCGAAGGCGATACTGCGCGTGGTGGGCAGATCCAGTCGAGCGATCATCGTGCTGGCATCCTCACCCAGCGGCGTGATCAGGCAGATGGCGCGCTCCGACGGTCTCTCGCCGGTTTCGAGCTGCGTACCGGCCTCACGCAACAGAGCCGCCAGCCGGCCACGCAATTCGGCATCCCGACTGTCCAGCCAGAACGGACGCTCGACGGTTACCGGCGGCCATTGGGGCTCCGGCGTGCGGATCTGCTGACCGCTCTCGTAGCGGTAATAGCCCTTGGCGGTCTTGCGCCCGAGCAGGCCGGCGGCGACCCGCTGCGCGGCCTGATAGGACGGCGTATAGCGCGGGTCCTGATAGAACTGCTGATACACCGACTCCATCACCGCATGGGAAATATCGAGGCCCGTGAGATCGAACAGCTCGAACGGCCCCATGCGGAACCCCGGCCCATCGCGCAGGATGCGATCGATCTGCTCGGCACTGGCAATGCCCTCGGCGAGGATGCGCTGCGCCTCGGTGCTGTAGGCGCGACCGGCGTGGTTGACAAGAAAGCCAGGGGTGTCCGGCGTAACGGCAGGAAAGTGACCCGCCTCTTCAGCCAGTTTCACCAGTCTATCGATGACTTGTGAATCGCTGCGCTCACCGCACACCACCTCCACCAGCTTCATCAACGGCACCGGGTTGAAGAAATGAAAGCCTGCCACTCGCTCCGGACGTTGGCAGGAAGCGGCGATGCGCGTGACCGAAAGCGATGATGTATTGGTCGCCAGAACCGCGTCCTCGGCGAGCAGCGCTTCCAGCTCGACGAACAGCGCCTGCTTGGCATCAAGATCCTCGACGATTGCCTCTATCACCAGATCGCATCCGGACAGGTCGATCAGCGCAGGTGCCGCCTGCATGCGCGCGAGCGTGGCGTCCAGCTCGGCGACGGTCAGGCGTCCCTTGGCCACACCGCGCTCGAGCAACTCACGGTTGAAGCGCAACGCTTCACTGATCGATTCGCTGCGTGCATCGTGCAACCGCACCTGCTTGCCGGCGCTGGCAAACAACTGCGCAATGCCGCGACCCATAGCTCCAGCGCCGACGATACCGATACGGTTAAACATGTAGACCTCCTCAAGCTCAAACCTTATTTCGCAGTGCGGAATGCCATTCCATCGAATTGACCGTGAGCGTAAAGACTGCCAATCTCCAGCGCAAGTCAGCTGCCAAATCACCTGCTCATGCCTGAACAGCCCTACCCCGCCGCCACGTTGCTAGAAGTGGAAAACTCTTTGACCGGGTTCTTTCAGGATCTCGGCTGCCGCCTCATCGAATACGGCCCGGAACGAGTAGTGGTCGAACTGCTAATGCTGCCACGTCACCTGAACAACGCCAGCAACCTGCATGGCGGGGTTACGGCTACCCTGCTGGACGTGGCCATGGGCCTCTGCGGGACCTGGGTCGAACAGCCGGAGCAGCGCCGCGTGGCGACCACGCTGTCAATGAACGTCAACTTCAGTGCTCCGGCGCCGGTCGGCAGTCGAATTCGGGCCGTCGCTGTCAATCGGTCCACCGGACACAAGGTGTTCATGGCCAGCTGCGACCTGCTGGATGAGGAAGACCGGTTGCTGGCGTTCGGCGAGGGTGTCTACAAGCGCGGCAAGCTGCGCAACGAGCTGTCCTGAACGATGCGTGCGCTGCTGCCGCTGGCGCTCATCTGCGAGCTGCTCGCCTTGGTTACACGCATGTCACTATTGAGTGTGATCAGCGCTGCGCTGCTTGTGCTGTTCTTTGCCTGGCACTGGCGTTCGCTCATGCCCTATCCGCGCCGGCTCGGGCTGGTCACCCTGAGCCTATTCGGCTATTGGATACTGTTCGATGAACCCGACTGGCAGCAGGCCGAGCGGATGCTCTCGTCAGCAGCTTACTACGCCGCCTTTATCGGTGCGCTCGGGCTTGCCCATTGTGCGGTGAAACGGCTACCCCAGCTTGGCGAACTGCACCGACTGCTATTGCATCAGCCCCGCTACAGCCTTTATCCGAGCTATCTGTTCAGCACCTTCGCCATCAGCTCGGTGCTGAGTTTCGGCATGCTCAATCTGGTCTGCGGCTCGCTGGAACGCCATCTGGATCGGAAGTCGTACAGCCCGACGCAGCGTCGCGAAGGGGCCAGAGGGGTGATGGTCACGGCGCTCCGTGGTTTCGCCCTCGTGCCGCTGCTGGCCCCCACCAGCGTGGCCGTGGCGATTCTCACCCGTGAGCTGCCGGGGCTGAGCTGGAGCACCCTGCTGCCGTTCGGCCTGCTCTGCGGGTTCATTCTGCTGCTGGTGGGCTGGCCGATGGAAAATCATCGGTTGCAGCAGCTGCAGCAAGCCGATGCCCCAGCGGACGATTCAAAAACTGCTGGGCCGGCAAGCGGGCTGCGCAATCTGCTGTATGGCAGCCTGCTCGGCATTCTGCTGATCACACTGCTCGCCAACCTGACCTGGCTCTCAGCGACCCAGGCCGCCATGCTGCTGGTGCCGCTCACGGTGGTCGGGCTGTTGCTATACCAAGGCGGTTCACTCGCTTCTGTTTATACCGAGATGCGGGACACCCTGGCAGGAATGCGCAACGAGACCTTCATCTTTGCCTGCTCCGCTCTGCTCGGCGGCGTTACCGCCGTGCTGATACCCGTGGAACGACTGGCGAGCCACTTCGGCAGCACGCCACTGGCGCTCTTCGGGCTCGGTAGCGCTGGCATGCTCACAATCATCGCCCTGGCCTTGCTCGGCGTCGCACCGATCATTTCGCTGAGCCTGTGTGCCGCACTGCTCGCGCAGCTTGCCGGACACGGTGTGGCGATCATGCAGCCAGCGGTGGCGTTGCTGATCGGCTTCTCGCTGGCCATGCTGCTGTCACCATATGGCCCGTCAGCGCTGATGCTGGCACGCCACGCCCAGTTATCCCCGTGGCGTATCGCCTTCGGCTGGAACGGCCGTTTCGTGCTGCTGGTGCTTGGCCCACTGCTGCTGGTGCCGCTGCTGACATAGCAACGATCACATCCAGCCGTACTCGGCCATCGAAAGCGGCTCGCCATCACCGACGATGAAATGGTCGAGCACCCGCACGTCGATCAGTGCCAGTGCCTCTTTCAAGCGCTGAGTCAGCTGACGATCTGCCTGACTGGGTTCAGCCACACCGGACGGGTGATTGTGCGTGAGGATGACGGCAGCTGCGTTTTGCGCCAGCGCACGCTTCACCACCTGCCGCGGATAGACGCTGGCGCCATCGATGGTGCCGTGGAACAGCACTTCGAACGCCAGTACACGATGCTTGGAATCGAGAAACAGGCAGCCGAACAGCTCATGCGGCTCATGACGCAAACAGGCCTTGAGGTAGTCGCGCACCGCCTGCGGCGACTCAAGCGCGGAATCGCGCCGCAGCCGTTCGGCCAGATGCCGTCGCGCCATTTCCAGCACGGCCTGCAGCTGTGCGAATTTCGCCGGCCCCAGCCCCAGGTGCGCGCTGAATTGAACGAGATCCGCCTCCAACAACGCCCGCAGGCTGCCAAACTCGGCCAGCAAGTGGCGGGCCAGATCCACCGCGCTTTTTCCAGCGACGCCGGTGCGCAGGAATATCGCCAGCAATTCGGCGTCGGAAAGCGCGGCTGCGCCCTGTTCGAGTAGCTTCTCCCGCGGGCGCTCCGCCGCGGGCCAGTCACGTATGCTCATGTCACCTCCCTGTCGAGCAAGCCCACTTTTCCACTGTGGGCGCTGTGCTATCTTAGCCCGTCATTTTTCCGGGGTATCAGGCGAGTTCAGACCTGGTTCTCACTCCGGACAGTCCCTACAAGATAACAAGGCAGGCCTATGCAGCGGCTGTATCGTAAACGCATCGTCCTGGGCGTCGGCGGCGGCATCGCCGCCTACAAGAGCGCCGAACTGGTCCGCCGCTTGCGTGACCACGGTGCCGAAGTCCGGGTAGTGATGACCCAGGGCGGGCGAGAGTTCATCACACCCCTTACCCTGCAGGCGCTGTCCGGTCACCCGGTCCATCTGGACCTGCTCGACCCTGCCGCCGAAGCGGCGATGGGGCATATCGAATTGGCCCGCTGGGCCGACCTGATATTGATCGCTCCGGCTACCGCCGATCTCATGGCCCGCCTGGCCCAGGGCATCGCCAACGACCTGCTGACCACCGTGGTACTGGCGACCAACGCCCCGGTTGCCCTGGCGCCGGCAATGAACCAGGCCATGTGGGCCGACCCTGCCACCCAGGCCAATCGTGAACTGCTACTCGAACGCGGCATCCGCCTGTTCGGCCCCGGCTCTGGCAGCCAGGCCTGCGGCGATGTCGGCATGGGCCGCATGCTCGAAGCCGAGGAACTGGCCCAGGCCGCTGCGAACTGCTTCGATACCGGCCTGCTGACCGGACGGCATTTGCTGATTACCGCCGGGCCGACTCAGGAAAACATCGACCCGGTGCGCTACATCACCAACCACAGCTCCGGCAAGATGGGTTTTGCCCTCGCCGAAGCCGCCGCCGAAGCCGGCGCTCGAGTTACGCTGGTGACCGGCCCGGTGTTTCTGCCAACACCTGATCGCGTGCAACGAATCGACGTGGTCAGCGCCCGCGATATGCTCGCCGCGTGCGAGGCCGCAATGCCCTGCGACATCCTGGTCGCCGCCGCTGCAGTAGCCGACTACCGCCCGGAAGTGGTGGCACCGCACAAGCTGAAGAAAGACCCCAGCACCGGTGACGGCCTGCTGCTGCAGATGGTTCGCAACCCGGACATTCTCGCCACCCTGGCCGGCCGCCCGGATCGGCCGTTCTGCGTCGGTTTCGCCGCCGAAACCGAGAACCTGCTGGAATACGCCACGCGCAAGCTACGGGACAAGAATCTCGACCTGATCGTTGCCAATGACGTGGCCAACCCCAGCATCGGCTTCAACAGCGAAGACAATGCCGTCAGCGTAATCGACCGCCAGCAACACGAAACCCGCTTCGGCCAGGCCAGCAAGGGAAATATCGCCCGCGCGCTGGTGGCCTTCATCGCCGACCGCTACAAAGAGTCCTGACATGCACGCACTTCAAGCCAAGATCCTCGACCCTCGCCTCGGCAAGGACTTCCCACTACCCGAATACGCCACACCGGGGTCGGCCGGCCTCGACCTGCGCGCAATGCTGCAGAACGATACCGTGCTGGAGCCGGGACAGACGCTGCTGATTCCGACCGGACTGTCGATCCACATTGCTGATCCAGGGCTGGCCGCGCTGATTCTGCCTCGTTCGGGGCTGGGCCATAAGCACGGCATCGTGCTCGGCAACCTGGTCGGGCTGATCGACTCGGACTACCAGGGCGAGCTGATGGTGTCCTGCTGGAACCGCGGCCAGAGTGCATTCACCATCGCCGTCGGCGAGCGCATCGCGCAGCTGATGCTGGTGCCGGTAGTGCAGGCCCGCTTCGAGCTGGTCGACAGTTTTGACAGTAGTGATCGCGGTGCTGGCGGTTTCGGGCATTCCGGCAGCCACTAAGTAGCACGCCCCGTTACCTTCAGGATGATTCGAGGAGCTTCATGGCACTCTTCAAGCGCACCGCCAAGGATTCAGGCGTACTGAGCCCGGCCAACACCCGCAGCAAGCGCAGCGGTTTCGATATCAAGCCGCTGCTTGGTGGCCTCGTCAGTAGTCTCATCGGTATTGGAGCCGCTGCTACCTTGCTCTGGCTGGGCCTGCAGAATGCTCAGGAGCAACAACAGACGCAGCTCGCCAATGCCTGGGGACAGAGTCAGGCTAGCGCCTTGCAGCATGCCCTACGGCAGCTGCAGAACGATACCCTGGCCGCGGTGAATCAGCAGCAGTTGGCCGATGCACTACGCGGCGACGTCGAGCGCAAAGGCGAAGCTGAGCAGCGATTGCTGGAACTGCCGGGTGTGATCGACGCACATCTGAATGTACGCGGCAGAGCTGTGCCGGAAGCCAACCGCCCAGGCCCGTTGAACTTCGCCGCGCTCGATCTGCTGCAACGGGTCGAAGCCGGCCAGGCGCCCACGCCGGAAGCCTACAAGGTCGACAACCGCTGGCTGCTCTACAGCGCGGTGCCGCTGCGCGCAGAAGGCCAACAGGCCATACGCGGCACCCTGCTGCTGGTCAGCGACCTTGAACGGGTACTCGCAACGCTTCCGACATTGCCCGCCGGGGCCGGACAGTTACGCCTGACCCAGCAGTTTTCCGGCGCACCGGAACAGCTGTTGCTGCAGCGCGGCACGGCAGGCGACGCGGCTACAGCGATGGTTCTCGATAGCGGCAACCCCAACTGGAAACTGGCATACATTCCAGGCAGCGAAGCGGCACAGGCGAAACTCACGCCCCTGCACCTGATAGCGGCCGCACTAGTGGCCCTTGCAGGCATGCTGATCGGCTTGCAGCTGGTGCTCGGCGCTCAGCAACGCAAGCTGCGCGAAGACGTATTGCAGATCAGTCGCCTGCTGCAGGAACTCTCCACCGGCAAGACCATCCAATTACCGGCCTTGAGCCTGCCGGTCCTCGACGCACTGGCCAGGAACATGGTCCGACTGCCCGTCCGCTCTGCCGGACCGGCTCCGACTCAGGCACCCGCCGCGGCTCAAGTCGTCCGGCCAGCCAAACCTACCGAGTACGTCGATCCGCGCTTGCCGGAGACCGATATTCTCGACATCGACATTCTCGACGAGGACCAGGATATTTTCGGCCTCGACACCAAGGAGCGAGAAACCGCAATGAGCAGCGCCAAAGCCCCGAATTTGCCCGCCAGTATTTTTCGTGCCTATGACATCCGCGGCGTAGTCGGCGACAGCCTGACCAACGAAACGGCCTACTGGGTCGGCCGTGCGGTCGGCTCCGAGAGCCTCGCCAAAGGGGAACCCAACGTCTCGGTCGGTCGTGATGGACGCCTGTCGGGCCCGGAACTGGTACAGCACCTCATACAAGGCCTGCTCGACAGCGGCTGCGACGTCAGCGATATCGGCATGGTGCCGACCCCGGTGCTGTACTACGCCGCCAATATTCTCGCCGGCAAGTCCGGCGTGATGCTCACCGGCAGCCACAACCCGCCGGACTACAACGGCTTCAAGATCGTCATCGCGGGCGACACGCTGGCCAACGAGCAGATTCAAACCCTGCGCAAGCGCATCGAGACCAACGACCTGTCCAGCGGTGTCGGCAAAGTCGAGCAGGTCGATGTGCTAGAGCGTTATTTCCAGCAGATCCGCAGCGACATCGCCATGGCCAAGCCGATGAAGGTGGTGGTCGACTGTGGTAATGGCGTAGCTGGCGTCATCGCCCCACGCATGATCGAAGCACTGGGTTGCACCGTGATCCCGCTGTACTGCGACGTCGACGGCAACTTCCCGAACCACCACCCGGATCCGGGCAAGCCCGAGAACCTGGTCGACCTGATCGCCAAGGTCAAGTCCGAAAAGGCCGATCTGGGCCTGGCGTTCGACGGCGACGGTGACCGTGTCGGCGTAGTCACCAATGCCGGCACCATGATCTATCCGGACCGCTTGCTGATGCTGTTTGCCAAGGATGTGGTTTCGCGCAATCCCGGCGCTGACATCATCTTCGACGTCAAATGCACACGCCGCCTCACCCCGCTGATCAGCGGCTACGGCGGTCGTCCGGTCATGTGGAAAACCGGTCACTCACTGATCAAGAAAAAGATGAAAGAGTCCGGCGCGCTGCTGGCTGGCGAAATGAGCGGCCACATCTTCTTCAAGGAGCGCTGGTTCGGTTTCGACGACGGCATCTACAGCGCCACGCGCCTGCTGGAAATCCTCAGCCAGGACAAGCGCGACGCCGAGCAGGTATTCGCCGCGTTCCCCTGCGATATCTCGACACCCGAGATCAACATCACGGTGACAGAAGAAAGCAAATTCACCATCATGGACGCCCTGCAACGCGACGCTCAGTGGGGTGAAGCCAACCTGATCACTCTCGACGGCGTGCGGGTCGACTATCCCAAGGGCTGGGGCCTGATTCGCGCCTCGAACACCACACCGGTACTGGTGTTGCGCTTCGAAGCCGACAGCGAAGAAGAGCTCAGCCGTATTCAGGACGTCTTCCGCGGACAGCTGCTGCGCGTTGCACCCGACCTCAAACTGCCGTTCTGATCCTGCGGAGCCCTGCATGACCCTCAGCCGTGAAGCTGCCACCCAATTCGCCAAGGTACTGTCCGAAGCGCTGCCCTACATCCGCCGCTTCGTCGGCAAGACGCTGGTCATCAAGTACGGCGGCAACGCAATGGAGAGCGAGGAGCTGAAGACCGGCTTCGCGCGCGACATCGTGCTGATGAAGGCCGTCGGCATCAACCCGGTGGTAGTGCACGGCGGGGGTCCGCAGATCGGTGACCTGCTCAAGCGCCTGAACATCGAAAGCCACTTCATCGACGGCATGCGGGTCACCGACAGCCAGACCATGGATGTGGTGGAAATGGTGCTCGGCGGGCAGGTCAACAAGAGCATCGTCAGCCTGATCAATCAGCATGGCGGCAGCGCCATTGGCCTGACCGGCAAGGACGCCCGCCTGATCCGCGCCAAAAAGCTCAATGCGACCCGCCAGACACCCGAGATGACCAAGCCGGAAATCATCGACATCGGCCATGTCGGCGAAGTCACCGGCGTCAACGCCGAGCTGCTGGAAATGCTGGTGAAGGGTAACTTCATCCCCGTAATAGCCCCGATCGGCGTCGGCGACAAAGGTGAGTCCTACAACATCAACGCCGACCTGGTCGCCGGTAAAGTCGCAGAAGCGCTGAAAGCCGAGAAGCTGATGCTGCTGACCAACATTGCCGGCCTGATGGACAAGCAGGGCAGCGTGCTGACCGGCCTGTCCACCGCCCAGGTCGACGCACTGATCGCCGACGGCACCATCTACGGCGGCATGCTGCCGAAGATCCGCTGCGCTCTGGAAGCGGTGCAGGGCGGCGTCAACAGCGCGCATATCATCGACGGTCGCGTACCCAACGCGGTGCTGCTGGAAATCTTCACCGACGTGGGCGTTGGCACGCTGATCACCAACAGCCAGGCCTAAAGGCAGGCGCAAATGAAAAGGGGAGCCGAGGCTCCCCTTTTCTATGCCGCCAGTAATCAAAGATCGATGCGGAACGACTCGAGCATCGCCGGGATACCCGGGAACATGCCGATACCCAGCATTACGGCGCATAGCACGATGAACACGATCGTCGGGATCACCCAGCGATGCAGGTGGCTCAAGGACTGACCACGCTCCTTGTCACCGATCAGCCCGAGGTTGTCCAGCAGCACGGTCAGCGACCAACCGAACACCGGGTTAACCAGCGCCGACGAGAAGATCACGATAGCGGCGGACTGCGAAGTCTTGCCCTCACGAGTCATCTGCATGCCAGCCTCCAGCAGCGGCAGGAACACCCCAACCATCAGCGCCACGCTCAGCACCGGTGGCCAGATTGCAAGGTCCATCGGATAACCCCACAACGCTGCCACCACGCAGAGCAGCCCGGTAAGCAGCGCACCAGCAGGAATCGGCCGCTTGGCAATGGCTGCCGGCACCATGAAGGTGCCCCAGGAAGAGGCCAGGTTACCGCCACCCAGCGACGTGCCGACGATCTGCCGTGCCGCTGCGACGCACATGGTGTCATCGATGTTCATCAGCACTTTCTTCGCCTTTGGCGGGTAGTTGAGCTGCTGAAACACGCGATGGCCGAGGAAGTCCGGCGACCACATCGCCACCGCCAACACGGCGAAGGGTGCGACAGCGATGAAATGGTGCAGGTCAGGCAAACCGATCTGCCAACCAGTGTTCTCGCCCCACCAATACATTGGATTGAGATTCGGCACGCCCGGCTCGGTGGTGAACTCGAACGGAGCGCCCATCACGAAGGCGATCAGCGCCGCCAATGCCGAGCCAAGCGGGATCGCCAGCCAGCGCATACGGATATGCTCGAGATAGGCGTACATCACGATGGTCGCGAAGACCACGACGAAGGCGATATAGCCCATATCGAAGCTGTCGGCCCAGCCGAACAGCTTCTTGATCTGCGAGGTGATACCGATGAAACCCAGATAGAGCAACAGGCCGCCGCAAACCCCGTCGCTGGTAAGCCGTGCCAGCAGGCTTCCGCCCTTGAACACACCCAAGGTAAAGCCGAGTACGCCGACCATGATGCCCAACGCCATCGGATGCCCACCCGATGCGACGATCAGCGGAATCAGTGGAATCAGCGGGCCATGGGTACCGGCCAGGTTGGCCGTAGGGTTGAGAAAGCCGGAGAACAGCACCACGAAGAGCACTGCGGCGATCAACATCTCGTAACGAGCGTTCTCGATGACGAACTCATTGGACAGTCCCATGGGGCCAGCGAAGGCCGCGACTACCGCTGCCACCATGACGATCTTGCCGATGGTTGCCGCCATCGCCGGCACCCAGTCTTCGTACTCGAAGCGGTAATCACGAAACGGCAGGTTAATACCCCAGCGTTTCGGCGCCATGATCTCCAGTTCGTGCTCCAGATAATCGGAGCGAGTTGCGAAATTTCCCTTCGGCTTATGGAGCTCCTGATAACTGCGTAGGTCCCTATCATTCATGATATTCAGCCATACCGAAAAATTTGCGACACGGTACAGACTGCCCCCTCTGAACTCATCCCTACCTTGAAACTATTGAGTTAGAGCGGTCACTATGATAGTAAGCAAGCTACCCAACAGGCGCCGAGTGATAAGCCTCGAAACGAATCTGACAAAGATGGGAGTTGTTGGATGTGGCAGGAGATGCTGAACAGCTTTCCCGCAAGACGGCAAAAACTACTGCGCCTGCCCGAGCAGCTCAGCGATGCGCTGGCGATCATTGGCAAAACTGACCTCGGCATCGACACGCGCCTTTTCGAACCGCGTGAGGTCACGCAGCAGGCTTTGCTCTTCGGTTTCAAGGTTCTTGATCTGTGCCAGCAGGTTATCCGGCACGTTGCGACCAGCGCGCTCATGGTTGGCCGCTTGCTTCTGCAAACTGCTGCGCTGATTCCGAATCGATTGCAGATTTCCCCGAGCCAGCCCGATGACGCTGCCAAGTTCGGCAAGCTTGCGTGTCTCGGCCCGCTCCACATCCTCGACACTGGCATACAGTCGAAGCAGCTGCGCATCAGAAGCGTCACGTGCCTTCTGCGCCTGCAGCCGGGCGAATTCCTCGGCGCTCGGCGCCGGCGGTACGACACGAATCACCCGCCCTTGCTCGTTGAGGACCTGATAGCCACGTGAAATATGCTGCGGCGGCACGCCGTGACGGTCGAGCACGATAACGCCGCGCTCATCGACATAGCGATACAGCTCGGCAGCCGAAGCCAGCGCCGGGCATATGACTGCCAGCAAAAGCAACGTTCGAACGGCTACCGATTTGCGCATGGTGGAACACCTACCCTGGGTCAGATTCCATACTGCGCGCGATAAGCCTCTACCGCAGGCAGGTACTGTTTCAATTGAACATCGTCGGCGAGATATTCCAGCACTTGTTCCAGCGACACAATACTGATTACCGGCATTCGATAATCACGTTCAACTTCTTGAATCGCCGATAGCTCTCCCTGCCCTCTTTCCTGACGATTCAATGCAATGAGAACGCCCGCTGCCTCGGCATTCTGGGCCTGAATGATCTGCATCACCTCGCGAATTGCAGTGCCAGCCGTGATCACGTCATCAACGATCAGCACGCGACCTGCCAACGGGGCACCGACCAGGGTGCCACCCTCTCCATGATCTTTGGCTTCCTTGCGGTTGAAACACCAAGGCAGGTCGCGCTGGTGCTGCTCGGCCAAGGCAATGGCCGTAGCGGCGCCCAGGGGAATGCCCTTGTATGCCGGACCGAAAATGACGTCGAAGTCCAGCCCGCTCTGCATTACCGCCGATGCATAGAAGCGCCCGAGCTGAGCCAGCGCGCTACCGCTGTTGAACAGACCGGCATTGAAGAAATAAGGGCTGGTGCGGCCCGACTTGAGAGTGAACTCACCGAAACGCAAAACGCCGCGCTCGATGGCGAAGCGAATGAACTCGCGCTGGTACGCCTGCATGAAGAAATTTCCCGGAAAACCACTGTTTTAGCTAATTGCGAAGAGCTTGGGTTATCATACACGCACGTGTTTTTAGGGGCCATTTATGCGGATCATCAGTGTCAACGTGAATGGCATTCAAGCGGCGGCACAGCGAGGATTGCTCAGCTGGCTGCAAGCGCAGAATGCCGATGTCATCTGCCTGCAGGATACCCGCGCCTCTGCCTTGGAACTCGACGATCCGGCTTATCAACTGGACGGTTATTTTCTCTATGCCTGCGATGCCGAGATTCCGGAGCAGGGAGGCGTGGCGCTCTACTCCAGACTGCAACCAAAAGCCGTCATCATGGGGCTAGGCTTCGAGACGGCGGATCGCTATGGCCGCTATCTGCAGGCCGACTTCGACAAGGTCAGCATCGCCAGCCTGCTGGCGCCGTCTGGCCAAGGCGGTGACGCCGGCCTAAACCACAAGCTCAAGTTCATGGACGACTTCGCCCACTATATGGACAAGCAGCGTCGCAAGCGCCGCGAGTACATCTATTGCGGCTCGCTGTACGTCGCCCATCAGAAACTCGACGTGAAGAACTGGCGCGATTGCCAGCAGGACCCCGGTTTTCTGGCACCTGAGCGCGCCTGGCTGGACGAAATCTTCGGCAACATGGGCTATATCGATGCCCTACGCGAAGTCAACCGCGAAGGCGACCTGTTTAGTTGGTGGCCGGATACCGAACAGGCCGAAATGCTCAACCTCGGCTGGCGCTTCGACTACCAGATACTGACGTCCGGCCTGCGCCGCTTCGTGCGTAGCGCTCGCCTGCCGCGTCAGCCGCGCTTCTCCCAGCACGCGCCGCTGATCGTGGACTACGACTGGACGCTGAGCCTCTGAGGCTTCACGGCTTGCCCTACTTGACGATCCGCCAGCAGAACGGATAACGGTAGGGCTTGCCCTCGTTGGCACGAATGCCCGCGATCACCACCAGCACCAGCGCCACCACGCTCACCAGCACCATCAACGGAAAACCGATGAGGATCCAGGCGAGCACGCCGCAGATCATCATCAGAATGCTGAACGTGAGCTGAAAATTCAGCGCCTCCTTGCCCTGCTGATCAACGAAGGGATCCATGTCCTTCTTCAGTTGCCAGACAATCAGCGGACCGATCACGTTTCCGATCATCGGCACCAGAAACCAAAAGAACGCCGAATAGTGGCAGAACATTGCCCACTGGCGCGCTTCGCGACTGGGCAGCGGAACCAGATCCTGATCGGTCATCGCAGGTGTCCTCTCTATCAGTCTGCAAGCGCCGCGCGCTGCAATTCGAACAGCTGCCGTACACCGTCATGGGCCAACGCCAACATCGCATTGAGCTCTTCAGGATGAAAAGGTGCGCCCTCAGCAGTACCCTGAACCTCGATGAAGCCGCCAGCATCGGTCATCACTACGTTCAAATCGGTTTCTGCGGCGGAGTCTTCCAGATAATCCAGATCCAGCACCGGCGCGCCCTGATAGATACCGACCGAGACCGCTGCGATCATCTGCTTGATCGGATCGCCCGATTTCAGACCGCCGCGCTTCTTCAGCACCTTGAGAGCGTCGATGACCGCCACCATGGCACCGGTGATGGACGCCGTGCGCGTGCCGCCATCCGCCTGGATCACATCGCAGTCAATGAACAACGTGTTCTCGCCAAGCTTGCTCATGTCGAGTGCTGCACGCAGCGACCGCCCGATCAGACGCTGGATTTCCAAGGTGCGACCACCCTGCTTGCCGCGCGTAGCTTCACGCTGATTCCGGTCCCCGGTGGCGCGCGGCAACATGCCGTACTCGGCAGTCAACCAGCCTTGCCCCTGCCCCTTGAGGAAGCGCGGAACGCCGTTCTCGATACTGACCGTGCAGATCACCTTGGTATCGCCAAACTCCACTAGCACCGAACCCTCCGCGTGCTTGGTGTAATTGCGGGTGATGCGGATCGAGCGCAGCTGATCGGCGGCACGGCCACTGGGTCGCTTCATGAATACACGTCCTGCTAGAGAAGAAAGTAACCGGCATTATAGAGGCCATTGATTGCAAATAGGGTCGCGGCCGTCAGGGCATCACTGCAGCGACACCCGGTTTTCCTTTACAATCCTTCGCCTTTCGCAGCCCGTATTCGAGAGGTATCCCCGATGGTCCACAGCATGACGGCCTTTGCCCGCAGCGAGCAGGCCGGCACCCATGGCACCCTCAGCTGGGAAATCCGCTCGGTCAATCACCGCTATCTCGAGCCTCACTTGCGCTTGCCCGAGGCATTTCGCGATCTCGAGGGACTGATCCGCGATGCCCTACGCAAAGGCCTTTCTCGCGGCAAGGTGGAGTGCACCCTGCGTTTCACCGAGGAAAACAACCGCACGACTCTGCAGGTCGATCGCGAACGCGCCAGCCAGCTGATCGCCGCGGCCGAAAGTGTTGCTGCGCTGATCAGCAAACCCGCCGCCATCGACCCGCTGCAGGTGCTCGGCTGGCCCGGCGTATTGGTAGGCGATGCTATCGATCCGCAAGCACTCAACCACAATGCCCTACAGCTCTTCCACAGCGCCCTTGATCAGCTCAAGGACGGGCGCCAGCGTGAAGGCGAGGAGCTGGCCAAGCTGCTCAACGAGCGCCTTGACAGCATCCTTGAAGAAGTTGCGACACTCCGTGAGCAGGTGCCGCATATGCTGGCAGCCCAGCGTCAGAGGATTCTCGACCGCTTCGCCGAAATGCGTGCCGAGCTTGACGCTCAGCGGCTCGAGCAAGAAATGGTGCTGCTGGCGCAGAAAAGTGATGTTGCAGAAGAGCTAGACCGCCTGAGCACTCACGTAACCGAAGTGCGCCGAGTACTCAAGACCGGCGGCGCGGCCGGCCGGCGGCTCGACTTTCTCATGCAGGAGCTCAACCGGGAAGCCAACACTCTCGGTTCGAAAGCCTTCGACACGCGCAGCACGCAGGCTGCGGTTAACCTGAAGGTATTGATCGAACAGATGCGCGAACAGGTGCAGAACCTCGAATAACCACCTGCCGTCAAAAAGCAGCTGGTCTATTTTTGTCCCACAGCATTCATAGCGATTCCAGGAACCCGTCATGTCCGCCACCACCGGTACGCTCTATATCGTTTCCGCGCCTTCCGGGGCCGGCAAGACCAGCCTGGTCAAAGCGCTGATCGATGCACAACCGCAGGTGCGAGTGTCGGTTTCCCACACCACCCGCGCCATGCGGCCAGGCGAGGTCGACGGAGTGAACTATCACTTCGTCAGTCGCGAGGACTTTCTCGAGCGCCTGGAGCGCGGCGAATTTCTCGAGCATGCCGAGGTATTCGGCAACCTGTACGGCACTTCGCAGCGCTGGCTAGAAACTACCCTGGCCGAAGGTTTTGACCTGATCCTGGAAATCGACTGGCAGGGCGCGCAACAAGTGCGCCGCCTGATGCCTCAGGCCAAGTCGATCTTCATTCTTCCACCGACTCAGGAAGCCCTTCGCCAGCGCCTCAACAATCGCGGGCAGGACAGCGACGAAATCATCGAAAAGCGCATGCGCGAAGCAGTCAGCGAAATGAGCCACTACGTCGAGTACGACTACCTGGTGATAAACGACGATTTCGCCCACGCGCTGATCGACCTGCAATCGATCTTCCGTGCCAACCAGTTAATTCAGCTGACGCAGCAACAGCGGCATGCCCGCTTGCTCAGCGAATTGCTGGCGTAGATCGCCTGACGCGCGGCGCCGCAGAAACATCGCTTCCATTCGGGCTGGTGATTTTTTAGACTACTCCGTCCGCTCGCCCATTCGGGCACGCTCTACAGTTACTGATGAGGAACACCATGGCCCGCGTTACCGTTGAAGATTGCCTGGACAACGTTGATAACCGCTTCGAGCTGGTCATGCTCGCTACCAAGCGCTCGCGTCAGCTGGCCACCGGTGGCAAAGAGCCCAAGGTCGCGTGGGAAAATGACAAGCCGACCGTCGTCGCGCTGCGCGAGATCGCTTCCGGCCTGGTCGACTACGATGTCATTGCTCAGGACGAGATCGTTGACGACGAACCGCTCTTCACGCAGTACGAGGAAGAGCCGAACGAGGCCATCTGATTAAATGCCAGGTCGAAGTCGAACCGATAATATCGAAGCCCGCTGGCAAGGAGCATTATCTTGCCAGCCATAGACGCGCTTGCGGATCGCCTATCGACCTACCTCGGCCCCGACCAGGTCAATCTGGTCCGCCGTGCCTATTTCTACGCCGAGCAAGCCCACGACGGGCAGCGCCGACGCAGCGGTGAAGCTTACGTCACCCACCCCCTCGCGGTAGCCAACATCCTCGCCGACATGCACATGGACCATCAAAGCCTGATGGCCGCAATGCTGCATGACGTCATCGAAGACACCGGCATTCCCAAAGACGCACTGGTCGCGCAGTTCGGCGAAACCGTTGCAGAGCTGGTCGACGGGGTCAGCAAGCTGACCCAGATGAACTTCGAGACCAAGGCCGAAGCGCAGGCCGAGAATTTCCAGAAAATGGCCATGGCGATGGCCCGCGATATTCGCGTGATTCTGGTCAAACTCGCCGACCGCCTGCACAACATGCGCACGCTGGAAGTGCTGGCCGGGGAAAAGCGCCGCCGCATCGCCAAGGAAACCCTCGAGATCTACGCCCCCATCGCCAACCGGCTGGGTATGCACACCATGCGCGTGGAATTCGAGGATCTCGGTTTCAAGGCCATGCACCCGATGCGTTCCGAGCGCATCCGCGCCGCCGTACGTCGCGCCCGCGGCAACCGCAACGAGATCGTCGAGAAGATCGAACAGTCGCTGATCCACTGCCTCGAGCGTGAAGGATTGGAAGGCGATGTGCTGGGCCGCGAGAAGCATCTGTACAGCATCTACAAGAAGATGCGCGGCAAGCGTAAGGCGTTCCACGAGATCATGGACGTCTACGCTTTCCGCATCGTGGTGGACAAGGCAGATACCTGCTATCGCGTGCTGGGTGCCGTGCACAGCTTGTACAAGCCGCTACCTGGCCGCTTCAAGGATTACATCGCGATTCCCAAGGCCAACGGCTACCAGTCGCTGCACACCACGCTGTTCGGCATGCACGGCGTGCCCATCGAGATCCAGATTCGTACCCGCGAGATGGAAGAGATGGCCAACAATGGCATCGCCGCGCACTGGCTGTACAAATCCAGCGAAGACGAAGTACCCAAGGGTACTCATGCCCGCGCCCGCCAGTGGGTCAAGGGGGTACTCGAGCTGCAGCAGCGCGCCGGCAACTCGTTGGAATTCATCGAAAGCGTGAAGATCGATCTGTTCCCGGACGAGGTCTACGTGTTTACCCCGAAGGGCCGCATCATGGAGATGCCCAAGGGTTCCACCGCAGTCGACTTCGCCTACGCGGTGCATACCGATGTAGGCAACACCTGCATCGCCTGTCGCGTCAATCGCCGCCTGGCACCGCTGTCGCAACCGCTGGAAAGCGGCTCGACGGTAGAAATCGTTACCGCCCCGGGCGCGCGTCCGAACCCGGCCTGGCTGAACTTCGTCGTCACCGGCAAGGCGCGTACGCATATCCGCCATGCCCTCAAGCTGCAGCGCCGCTCCGAGTCGATCAACCTCGGTGAGCGCCTGCTGAGCAAGGCACTCAGTGGCTTCGAGACCAATCTGGAGAAGATCAGCGCCGAGCGCATCCAGCAGGTGCTCGCCGAGTACCATATGGAATACGTCGAGGATCTGCTGGAAGACATCGGTCTGGGCAACCGCATGGCCTATGTGATCGCGCGCCGCCTGATATCGCGCGACAACGAGGAGGCCCCGACACTCGAGGGGCCGCTGGCGATCCGTGGCACGGAGGGGCTGGTGCTCAACTACGCCAAGTGCTGCACACCGATTCCTGGCGATCCGATCGTCGGACATTTGTCCGCCGGCAAGGGCATGGTGGTGCACCTCGACACCTGTCGAAATATCGCCGACGTCCGTCATAACCCGGACAAGTGCATCCAGCTGTCCTGGTCGAAGGATGTCACTGGCGAGTTCAACGTCGAACTGCGCGTCGAGCTGGAGCACCAGCGCGGCCTGATCGCACTGCTTGCCGGCAGCGTCAACGCCGCCGACGGCAATATCGAGAAGATCGGCATGGACGAGCGCGACGGGCGCATAAGTGTCGTCCAGCTGGTGGTCAGCGTGCATGATCGCGTGCACCTGGCCCGGGTTATCAAGAAGCTGCGCGCGATCAAGGGCGTCACACGCATCACCCGCGTCAAGGCCTGATCACTCCGCCAACGCCTTCGCAGGCAATACCCGCACAACGCCTCGGCTGGCCGCTGCCTCCGTCAGCCATTATGCTGGCTGCCCGTTGCCCAATTCCCAGAGGAGTCTCCATGAGCAAGACCGTGATCAACACCGACAAGGCCCCTGCTGCAATCGGCACCTACTCGCAGGCCATCAAGGCCGGCAACACCGTTTACCTGTCCGGGCAAATCCCGCTAGACCCCAACAGCATGGAGCTGGTGGAGGGTTTCGAAGCGCAGGCGGTTCAGGTGTTCGAGAATCTCAAGGCGGTAGCCGAAGCTGCTGGCGGCTCGCTAAAAGACATCGTCAAGCTCAACATCTTCCTAACCGATCTCGGCAACTTCGCCACGGTCAACGAAGTGATGAGCCGTTATTGCCAGCAGCCATATCCGGCACGCGCTGCCATCGGCGTTTCCGCGCTCCCCAAGGGCGCCCAGGTTGAAATGGACGCAATTCTGGTCATCGACTGATCTGCTCCAGGCCGGCGCGGTGCAACACCGTGCCGGCGCGTGCTTGATCAGCGCACCAGCACCTCGACCCGCCGGTTACGCGGCTCGGCGGTAGCATCCGGCGTCGCCACCAGCAAATTGCGCTCACCGTGGGACTCCACACGCAGCTCCATCGCCTCCAGCCCGCGGGATCGCAATAGTTCGGCAACGCTCTGTGCTCGGCGCAAGCCCACCTGCTCGTTAGCAGCACGATGGCCCAGGGTGTCGGTGTGACCGATCACCGTGACAACCGGATAATCCCGCCGACGGGCAGCCAGCAAGACGCTGTCGAGCACCTGCTCGGCTGCACCGTCCAGTTCTCCGGATGGCGCCAGGCGGATCGTGAAGCGCTCAGGTAAAGGTGGATGCGCTGCCAAGGTCTTCTCAAAATCCCTTTTGCGCTGGAGCTCGGAAACGCTGTACGCCTGGCCGGCGCCAGCGATGGCCACACCCTGCCCCGATACGTCGAGCAGCCGATGCTCATCATCACCAAGCATCACTCCACCGCGCCCGCCCGAGTCGTCCGCCAGCATCACATAGGAATGCTGCGCGCAGCCGCCTAGCGACGCGATCGTTAGCAGCACCATCAGCCGTATCAGCAATTGCCGTTTCACGGGCTCACCTTCATCAGTACGTGGCCACCGCGCACGCGGACTCGGCCCTCCGGAGTTTCGATGACGATGGCTTGCGGGTCGAGCCGCGCCATATCGCCGGAAATCAGACTCAACGTGCCACGAGTGAGCATCGCGCGCAGACGCAGTTCATCCTTTGCCGGGACGAAGCGGTAGTCATCCAGGGTCAGCTCGCTATATGGTCCGAACGACAGCACGCTGCCATCGCCGAGGATCACGCCCAGTGCGCCTTTGGCACCAGTGCTCAGCGCCACGCCAGGCACAATTGCCTGGCCTACCTTGGCGGCATTGGTATGGCCGCGACTGCTGATGTAGGCAGCGCCTTCCACCCGGGCCACGTGCCCGATGGGCTCGGGCAGGCTTTCGGCCACGGCAGGCGCGCCCCAGGCCACGGCTGCCACACAGCAGGCGCGCAATAAATAGAAGTGAGGACAAATCATCGAAACTCTCGAGTCGGGAATGCAGGAGGAGCGATGCCGTTTGGCTCCAATGGACTAAGGCAGTCCAAACCGGCAAAAAATCCCCGCCGTTTCGTTTTCCGGCCATTCAGGCCCTGGACAGCGATGCCATAGGGCTGCGACCGGGCCGGCGAACTCGGCTAAAAGGCTCTCCCAGGTGAGGCGGGAAAGCCTGGGCAGTTGCGCCCGCGCAGATGCTGTCTACTGCGTTCAACTCGACGCGATATTCTGCATGGCTTGCAATCGGGGTTGGCTGAAATAAAACCTCAGCTGGCAAATGAAGAAAAGATGGCTGCCCCCGCCACTTCATCAGCGTTTCGACTCACAGCGCTGCGCGCTGGCCGCGCAAAGCACTTCGGCGGCCAGCGAGTCCGACTTCAGTTCACATAGCGTCGGGCAGCCTGTTGCAGCAATCCTTCCTGCTTCATCTGGTCGAGCGTGCGCTGAAGCTTCTCGACAACCGCGTCAGGCGTTTCCTTGTTCAGTGCCAGGTACAGATCGACCCGGCTCAAGGTCAGCGCAACGGCCAACGGCCCCACGCCGGCCTCCTTCGCCTCGTATTCGCCGGAAGGGTTGGTCGTTGCCCAGAGGTCAAACTGGCCGGCCTTGAGCTTGGCCGGCGTGTCGATCAACGAACTCTGCACCTCGATACCGCGGCTGATCAGATACTGGCTGCCCACGCTGCCATCCTTCGAGCCGATGCGATACTGCCTGGCATCGTCCAGCGAGGAAATCTGGATCGGACTGTCAGGCCTCTTGAGCAACACGATCTGAATCTCGCTAAGGGGGCCGACCCACTTGTACTTGGGCTCACGTTCGGGCGTGCGGCTCAGGGAGAACACGGCGAATCCGGGGCTCTTCTCGGCCAGTTGCTGCAAGCGACTCCAGGGAAAGCGCAGGGTGAGCGTGTAGGGCACACCTGCCCGCTTGAACAGCGCGGTCACCACCTCAGCGTCGATGCCGCTGATGGCACCCTCCTTGGCGAAGTTCTTACCATCGGCGGCCATACTGAACGGCGGGAAGTTTTGCGTGAGCAGGTTGATCGCCTCTTCGGCGGCGCTGGCCGAAGCAAATGGCAGGAGAGCAATCAGCGCGCTCAGAAAAGCGGAGCGGAGATACTTGTTGTTGATCGGCATGTTGAAGTCTCGGGTCGAACGGACGTTATTTTTATGCCGCCACCGGCATCGGGCCCGGCGCAGCTGTTGGCAGATTTCGCTTATGTGCGCAGCGGTTCGAGGCAAACCGCCGCGCGGCGGTGAACCGTAGCAGGCCGTTGCGCCACAATCTCTGCGTCGGATCACTTACGTGACAGACACCCATCAGCGAAGTAGGACGAGGCAGGACTTTGAAGTCTTTTGCCGCCTGAGATTTCGTTCCCCCAGCAACCGGTCATTCGTCGAAAAGATGCCCTCCGTTCGTCGCGAGACCGCCCCCATGGTGGCACTTGCCGTATTCTCGCCGGCTATCGGAGTCTGCCGATCCGAGACACAGTCGGGCATATAAATCGCATCCAACACATCCGAACTGTGGAGCGCCATGCAATTGGCGCCGCGGGTTTCCCGCAAAACAACTGTGGTCCGCCTCTGGCGGTGGTTTGTCGAAACATCGGGGCTTCCCGATTGGATGTGAAATGAAAACACCACGTCTGCTACAAGGTCGCCGCGGCCCTGTGCTCTCCGTTATCTTTCTACTGCTGATCGCCACATGCGTGGCCTATTGGCAGTTGCGCCCTTCCGCCCCATCGGTGCCAGCCACTGGCGCGGCCGCCAGCATGGTCGAAGCCCTGCAGGAGTCCACCGAACCTTGGCAGGCCAATCGGCGCGACCTCTCGGTGCTGATGGGCGATCTGCGTGGCGCCAGCATTGCCAGTGCTGCACTGGGCAAGGATGCGGTCTATGTCAGCCTGAACGATGGTCTGCGCTACTGGGTGCCCGACCAGTCCGGGCGCGTCGCCGGCCTGCTGCTCGAGCAGTACGCTCAGCGCAGCGGCGAGTTGTTCCCGCTTGCCGTGTTCCAGACCGATGCGGAAAAACCCTTCTACACGTACCTGCTGCCTTACTCGCCGTTCGTCCTATTACTGATCGGCGCTGGAGTCTTCTTCACCATGAAGACCCGCAGCTTCGCGGTGCAACGCAAGGGCAGCGGTATTACCTTTGCCGATGTCATCGGCGCTGCCGAAGCCAAGCAGGCACTCAGCGACGTGACCGCCTACCTGCGTGACCCGGCCTCCTATGCGCGCCTTGGCGCCCGTCCGCCCAAGGGTGTGTTGCTGACCGGCGAGCCCGGCACTGGCAAGACCCAGCTGGCCAAGGCGCTAGCCAGCGAGTCGAATGCAAGCTTCATTCAGGTGACCGGTAGCGACTTTTCCTCGATGTACTTCGGAGTCGGCATCCAGAAGGTCAAGGCGCTGTTCCGCACCGCGCGCAAACAGGCACCCTGCATCATCTTCATCGACGAGATCGACGGGATCGGCAAACGTGCGGAGCAGACCCGTTCCAGCGATGCCGAGAGCAACCGCATCATCAACCAGTTCCTCGCCGAGATGGACGGCTTCGACGGTGCGGCCGGTGTTCTGGTGCTAGGCGCCACGAATTTTCCGAACTCCCTCGACCCGGCGCTGGTGCGTGAAGGCCGCTTTGATCGTTCCATCGCCGTTGGCCTGCCGGGCCTGGATGACCGCGAAGCCTTGTTTCGCTTGTATGTCGCAAAAGTCAGCGCCGCGAGCGATCTGGATCTAGCGCAGCTGGCGCGCAACACCGTCGGCCTGACGCCGGCCGCCATCGCCTACATCGTCAACCATGCGGCCCTACTGGCCGCTCGCGCCGGCGCCAAGCAGGTCGACATGGCCCACTTCGTCGACGCAGTGGAAACCTGCCGCATTGGTGAGCAGCCTTCCGGCGCAACGCCGCTGTCGCCGACAGATCGCAAGCGCATTGCCGTGCACGAGGCCGGCCACGCACTGGTCGCAGCGGCCTTGAATGTCGGTCGAGTGGAGAAGGTCACCATCCTGCCGCGCGGCCAGGCGCTGGGTGTAACCCTGGTGACGCCGGTAGAAGACAAACGCCTGCATATGTATTCCGAATTGCGCAATCGCATCCAGATGCTGCTTGCCGGGCGCGGTGCCGAACAGCTGTACTTCCACGAGGTGTCTTCAGGTGCCGGGCAGGATCTGCAGGAAGCCTCGAAGATCGCCCTGTCCATGGTTGGCGCCCTGGGCATGGGGCCGCGTGGCTCGCTGCTGAGCCTGCAAGCCGTACGTGACGCGCACCTGGACAGCGATCCGCGCGACGCACTGGAAGCGGCCGACGAATTGCTGCAGCAGCTAAATCAGGATTGCCTGGCGTTACTGCAACGGCTTAGGCCCGCCCTCGACCACATCACCCAGCGCCTACTCGACTGTGAGACGGTGCCAGGTGAAGAAGTACTGGCCGCCATCGCGCGACTTCCGGTTGATCGCGCCCATGGCGTCTCGCCTTTGCATGGCCCCGTCACCGGTCTGGAGCGGGTCGCCGCGTCGGCTTTCGACGACACGAGCGGCGCGTTGTTCGATCTTGTCGCCGGGGAGCCCAAGGATGCCACTGAACCGGAAGGGCCCGGAATGGCGTGAGACGCCAACCGATCTGCTCCGCCTGGCAGCGGCCGCTCCCTCAGGGCAGCAACACCAGGCGGTTGGGCAGCTCGTCGCGCTCGTGAGTCTTCGGCACATGCTGCGCCAGTAGTGCACCACTGGCCTCGATGCAGCCAAGAAACCCCTCCAGCACCTGCCCCTGCTTCACTCGATCGGTGAAGCAGGCGACGATCGACTCCCACGCAGCATTGTCGATCCTACTGGAAATGCCGCGATCTACCAGAATCTCCACGTAACGCTCGGCTTCCGACACAAAGATCAGCACCCCGGTGTCGGCATCGGTGTGGTGAAGGTTGAGCTCGATAAACTGCCGCCGCGCCAGGTTGCAAGCACGCCAGCAACGCACGGAGCGTGGAATCATGCGGCTGGTCAACGCCGGCATGCGGAACAGCACGGCCAGCACGATAAAGGTCGCCCACTGCACCAGCAGCAGTTGCCAGGCGCCCAGCCAGCCGCTGAAGAACAGCAGCGCGCCAGGCAGCAGCAACGCGATCAGGCTCGCCCAAAGCAACGGAATGTAATGGTAATCATCGGCGCGCGCGGCCAGCACCGTCACCAGTTCGGCATCAGTGGTGCGTTCGACTCGCTCTATCGCCTCGGCCACTTGTTGCAGTTCGCTTTCGCTCAGTAAGGTCATCGTTCATCCATCATTGATTTACCAGCCGCCGGAAGCGCCACCGCCACCGAAACCGCCACCTCCCCCACCGAAGCCACCACCGCCGAATCCACCGCCGCCAAAGCCGCCACCGCCTCTCCCCATGCCACCCAACAGGGCGCCTAGCAGCAATGCACGACCACCACCACCGCGGCCGCCGCGCCCCCCGCCGATGACGAAGATCACTACCAGCATGAGGAAGAAGCCAAGGATGCCGAGGCCACCAGGCTGCTCCTGACCCATGGGCATGACGGGACGCAATTCAGCCGGCAGCGGGTCGCCCCCGAGCACGGTAACGATCGCCTCCGCCCCTTCGATGATCCCGGCGGTGAAGTCGCCGCGCTGGAATGCCGGCGCGATGATCCGATTAATGATCACTGAGGACTGCGCATCGGTCAGTCGACCTTCCAAGCCGTAGCCGACCTCGATGCGGATCTTGCGATCGTCGCGAGCGACGATCAGCAGCGCTCCGGTGTCCTCGTCCTTCTGGCCTATACCCCAGCTGCGGCCGAGTTCCAGACCGAACTCCTCGATGCTGCGCCCCCCGAGGTCAGGCACCGTCACCACCACGACCTGTTCGCCCGTCGCCTGCTCGTGCCCGGCCAGCATGCTGGTCAGGCGCGCTTCGGCCTGGGTGTCGAGCAGCTCGGCGCGATCAACCACACGGCCGGTCAGCGCCGGCAGCTCGGTCTCTTGGGCGACGAGACTTCCCGCCCAGAGCAACAGAATCAGCAGTAGCGGAAACCTGGAGGTCATTGAAATTGCACTTGAGGCGCTTGCTCGGCATTCTCGGCCGTGGCCTCGAAGTTCTCGCGGATCGGCATGTCGCTATACATCAGCGTGTGCCAGATGCGGCCGGGGAACGTACGGATCTCGGTGTTGTAGCGCTCGACCGCAGCGATGAAGTCGCGACGCGCCACTGCGATGCGGTTTTCCGTGCCCTCGAGCTGCGACTGCAAGGCCAGGAAGTTCTGATTCGATTTCAGATCCGGATAGCGCTCGGACACCGCCATCAATCGGCTCAGGGCACCGGTCAGCTGATTCTGCGCCTGCTGGAACTGCTGCAGCTTCTGCGGATCATCGAGCGTGCTCGCATCGACCTGAATAGACGTGGCCTTGGCCCGCGCCTCGACCACGGCGGTAAGGGTTTCCTGCTCCTGACGGGCGAATCCCTTGACCGTTTCGACCAGGTTCGGTATCAGGTCGGCGCGGCGCTGGTACTGGTTCTCCACCTGCGACCAGGCGGCTTTCACCTGCTCGTCATAGGTAGGAATGTTGTTGACCCCGCAGCCGGCCAGCAGCCAGGAGAGGAAGATCACGGCAGTCAGTTGCCAGGTGTAGCGAAAACGCTGCGTTTGCATGATGCGCTTGTCCATTCTGTTAACCAGTACGCAGATAAGAATAGCCAAACGCCATAAGAGTTCACGCGCGCAACAAAAGCTCACAGCTCAAGCACGAATAACGGTTCTAAAGATGCCAGGGCGCGCGCGTCGACAGCGCTGCGCAGCAGGTCTGCAGATATTCGCGCAACAGCCGCACCGGTTTGCTCAACTGCGCACGATGGGCGCAAAGCATGCTGAGCGGCGCAGCCTCGCCGAGGCAATCAGGCAGGAGCACCTGCAGGCGGCCCGCCGCTACGTCATCGGCGATGTCGAGCCAGGACTTGTATGCCACTCCGGCGCCAGCCAGCGCCCAGCGACGCACCACGTCGGCATCGTCGCTGACCCGATCGCCGCCGACCTGCACGGTGAGCGCACGCCGACCTTCCTGAAAACACCAGCGGTCATGCACGCGCCCGGCGAGCATGAAGCGCAGGCAGTTATGCGCGGCCAGCTCCTCCAGCCGCTGCGGCGCGCCGCGCCTTTGCAGATAAGCCGGCGAGGCGCAGAGCACGCGCCGATTGTCGGCAGCGATCGGCAATGCCACCAGGCTGGAATCCTCCGGCGCGCCGTATCGCAAGGCGATGTCCACTGGCTGGCGAAACAGGTCGGTCAGCCCGTCACCCAGCAGCAGCCGTACCTGCAGTTGCGGATGGCTGGTCTGAAAAGCTTCCAGCCAGGGCAGCAGCACATTGCGACCAAAATCCGACGGCGCCGACAGCTGCAACATGCCGCTGATCGCTTCTCGACCACCCGCCAGCGACTGCGCCCCCTCGGTCAGACTAGCCAGCGCCGCACGGGCGTGGCCGAGGTACAGCTCGCCCTCAGCGGTGAGGCGCAGGCTGCGTGTGGAGCGTACGAACAGTCGAACGTCGAGCGAGGCTTCGAGGCGCTTGAGCGCGGCGCTGGCCACCGCGGGGGAAACATCCAGCGTCCGCGCGGCCGCAGACAGACTGCCGCTGTCCGCAGTGCGGACAAAAAGCTGTAGGTCATCGATACGCAGCATTTTCAATATTCCGTTGAAAGAGCCTCGCTTATCGCCACGTTTTTCCGCCGAGTCAAATAAACGAGCATGCCCGCACTCAACCGAACCCTATGGAGCAACAGCATGAAAGCGGTCGCCTACTTCGATTCTCTTGCCATCGACGATCCCCGTGCCCTGCAGGACGTGGAGCTACCAGAGCCGGTGCCCGGCCCGCGCGACCTGCTGGTGGAGGTGCGCGCCATTTCGGTCAACCCGGTGGACACCAAGGTACGCCGCAACACCCAGCCCGAGGCCGGTCAGCCGAAGGTGCTGGGCTGGGACGTGGCCGGCGTGGTGGTCGCAGTGGGCGACGAGACCAGCCTGTTCAAGGTCGGCGACGAGGTGTTCTACGCCGGCTCCATCGCTCGCGCCGGCGGCAACAGCGAACGCCATCTGGTGGACGAGCGCATCGTCGGGCGCAAGCCGCAGACGCTGAGCTTCGCCGAAGCCGCCGCGCTGCCGCTGACCGCCATCACCGCCTGGGAACTCTTGTTCGAGCGCCTGCAACTGGTCGAAGGCCAGGGCGCAGGGCAGCAGCTGCTGATCGTCGGTGCTGCCGGCGGCGTCGGTTCGATCATGCTGCAGCTGGCCCGTCAGCTCACCGAGGTCAGCGTGATCGCCACCGCCTCGCGCCCGGAGACCCAGGCCTGGTCGCGTGAACTGGGCGCGCACCATGTCATCGACCATAGCCAGCCGTTGCACGCCGAGCTGCAGCGCGCCGGTTTCGCCAGCGTCAGCCATGTCGCCAGCCTGACCCAGACCGATCAGCACTTCGATCAGCTGGTCGAGGCGCTGACGCCGCAGGGCCGCCTGGCGCTGATAGACGATCCGGCCCAGCCGCTGGACGTGATGAAGCTCAAGCGCAAGAGCCTGTCGCTGCACTGGGAACTGATGTTCACCCGCTCGCTGTTCGAGACGCCGGACATGATCGAGCAACACCTCCTGCTGCAGCGCGTCAGCGAGCTGGTCGATCAGGGCGTGCTGCGCACCACCCTCGGCGAGCACTTCGGCACCATCAACGCGGCCAACCTGCGCCGTGCTCATGCCCTGCTGGAAAGCGGCAAGGCCAAGGGCAAGATCGTGCTGGAAGGCTTCTGAGCCAGATAGCCTCCAAGCTAGATAACTCTGGCCGCGCGCAGGCCGGCGATCTGCTCGTCATTCATGCCCAGCAGGCGCTGCAACAGCGCCTCGCTGTGCTCGCCCAGCAGCGGCGGCGGATTGCGGTAATCCACTGGCGTGGCCGACAGGCGCAGCGGACTGGCGACCTGCGGCACGCTGCCGGCTAGCGGATGCGGCATCTCGACTTTCAGCCCGCGATGCTGCACCTGCGGGTCGGCGAATACCTGCGCCAGATCGTTGATCGGCCCACAGGGCACGCCGGCCTGCTCCAGCGCACTGACCCATTCGGCCGTAGTGCGGAACACCGTGACCTGGCGAATCAGCGGAATCAGTTCGGCGCGATGGGCGACCCGCGCGCGGTTGCTGGCGAAGCGCGGATCGTCCGCCCACTCCGGCCGCCCCGCCACCTCGCAGAACTTGCGGAACTGACCGTCGTTGCCGACGGTGAGGATGATGTCGCCATCGGCGGTGGGGAAATCCTGATAGGGCACAATGTTCGGATGGGCATTGCCCATGCGTTTGGGCGCCACGCCGGTGGTGAGGTAGTTCAGCGCCTGGTTGCCGAGGCAGGCTACCTGCACATCGAGCAGCGCCGTATCAACATGCTGGCCTTCGCCACTGCGTTCGCGGTGCGCCAGCGCGGCGAGCACGCCGACGGTAGCGTATAAACCGGTGAGGATATCGGTCAGCGCCACCCCGACCTTGACCGGGCCGGCACCCTCCTCCGCATCGCTGCGCCCAGTCAGACTCATCAGCCCGCCGAGGCCCTGGATCATGAAGTCGTAGCCGGCGCGCCCGGCGTAGGGCCCATCCTGACCAAAACCGGTGATCGAGCAATAAATCAGCCGCGGATTAACGGCTTTCAGGCTAGCGTAATCCAAGCCGTAAGCGGCCAACCCGCCGACCTTGAAGTTCTCCAGCAGCACGTCGCACTGCAAAACCAGTTCGCGGATGATGCGCTGGCCCTCGGGCCGGGTGAAATCGACGGTCAGCGACTGCTTGTTGCGGTTGGCGGTCAGGTAATAGGCCGCCTCCGACGTGTTCTCGCCGTGCTGATCCTTGAGATAGGGCGGCCCCCAATGGCGGGTATCGTCGCCGGTGCCGGGGCGCTCGATCTTGATCACCTCGGCGCCGAGATCACCGAGAATCTGCCCGCACCAGGGCCCGGCGAGCACGCGGGACAGGTCGAGCACGCGGATATGGAACAAGGCGCCGGGCATGGAAAACCTCACAGGCTATTGGACGGTGCAAGCACCCTCTCCCTCTGGGAGAGGGCCGGGTGAGAGAACCATGGGCCGTGCCAAGCGCCCTCACCCCCAGCCCCTCTCCCACAGGACGAGGGGAGCAGTTTCAGAAGAACGCCTGAATGCCGGTCTGCGCGCGGCCTAGGATCAGCGCGTGCACGTCATGGGTGCCCTCGTAGGTGTTCACCACCTCCAGGTTGACCAGATGCCGGGCCACACCGAATTCGTCGCTGATACCGTTGCCGCCCAGCATGTCGCGGGCCATGCGCGCCACGTCCAGCGCCTTGCCACAACTGTTACGCTTCATGATCGAGGTGATCTCCACCGCCGCGGTGCCCTCGTCCTTCATCCGGCCGAGGCGCAGACAGCCCTGCAAGGCCAGGGTGATCTCGGTCTGCATGTCGGCGAGCTTCTTCTGGACCAGCTGGTTGGCGGCCAGCGGGCGACCGAACTGCTGGCGGTCGAGCACGTACTGGCGCGCGGTGTGCCAGCAGAACTCGGCGGCGCCCAGCGCACCCCAGCTGATGCCATAGCGGGCACTGTTCAGGCAGGTGAACGGCCCTTTCAGGCCGCGCACATCCGGGAAAGCGTTCTCTTCCGGGCAGAACACGTTGTCCATGACGACCTCGCCGGTGATCGAGGCGCGCAATCCGACCTTGCCGTGGATCGTCGGGGCGGACAGCCCTTCCCAGCCCTTTTCCAGCACGAAGCCGCGGATCTCGCCGGCGTCATCCTTGGCCCAAACGACGAAGACATCGGCGATCGGGCTGTTGGTGATCCACATCTTGCTGCCGGTCAGGCGATAGCCGCCGTCGACCTTCTTCGCTCGGGTGACCATGCTGCCAGGGTCGGAACCGTGGTTCGGCTCGGTCAGGCCGAAGCAGCCGATGTATTCGCCGCTGGCGAGCTTGGGCAGGTACTTCTGTTTGGTCGCCTCGTTGCCGAACTCGTAAATCGGCACCATCACCAGGGACGACTGCACACTCATCATCGAGCGGTAGCCGGAGTCGACGCGTTCGACCTCGCGGGCGATCAGGCCGTAGCACACGTAATTGAGGCCGCTGCCGCCGTAGGCTTCGGGAATGGTCGCGCCGAGCAGGCCGGTCTCGCCCATCTCGCGGAAGATCGCCGGATCGGTCTGTTCATGGCGGAAGGCTTCCAGCACCCGCGGCGCCAGCTTGTCGGCGGCGAACTGCGCGGCGCTGCCCTGCACCATGCGTTCTTCTTCGGTCAGCTGCTGATCGAGCAGCAGCGGGTCGATCCAGTTGAAGCTTGCTTTGCCGGCCATGGGGGCTCCTCTTGTTGTCTTCGGCACCGCGGTTGCGCGGGCGGGATGAGCTGATCCTAGGCGCCGCTAGGGTGCGTCGCAAACGAGGATTTCGCACCAAACTGTGCGTTTCGCTCACTCCGCGATAAGCTCTGCGTCCATTATCAGGCTTATCCCGTGAGGTCTTTGCATAATGCGCCGCAAGATTCCCAGCACTGCCGCGCTGATCGCCTTCGAGGCCGCCGCCCGCCACGAGAGTTTCACCCGCGCGGCCGACGAGCTGGCACTGACCCAAAGCGCCATCTGCCGGCAGATCGGCGGGCTGGAGGAATTTCTCGGCCTGGCGCTGTTCCGCCGTTCGCGGCGCGGCGTGAAGCTGACTGCTGCCGGCCAGTCCTACGCCCGCCGCATCGCCGCGCAGCTGGACGCGGTGGAGCGCGATACGCTGTCGGTGATGGGCCAGCAAGGCGCCATGAGCCTGGAGCTGGCTGTGGTGCCGACCTTCGGCACGCAGTGGCTGGTGCCGCGCCTCAGGCATTTCCAGGCGCTGCATCCGGAGATCACGGTGAACCTGACCAACCGTACCCGGCCCTTCCTCTTCGCCGATACCGAGTTCGACGCGGCCATCTACTTCGGCGATGCCGACTGGTCAGGTACCGAAGCGTACTACCTGATGCCCGAGGACCTGCAGCCTGTGTGTAGCCCCACCCTGCTGCGCGACGGTCAGCAGCTCACCACCCAGGCCCTGGCCGAAATACCGCTGCTGCAGCAGACCACCCGGCCCTATGCCTGGCGCCAGTGGTTCGATTCGCTGGAGCTGAAAGTCGCCCGCGACATGACCGGTCCGCGGCTGGAGCTGTTCTCCATGCTGGCGCAGGCGGCCGAGCACGGCATGGGGGTGGCGCTAATTCCGCCGTTCCTGATCCAGCGAGAGCTGGCCGAAGGGCGGTTGGTGCTCGCGCATCCACATGCCTATCGCAGCGAAACGCGGGCGTATTACCTGATGATTCCGGAGCGCAAGGTGGAGTCGGCGGGGCTGGTGGCGTTTCGGGATTGGTTGAAGAATGAGGCGAGGGTTTGGCGGGAGGGAGCGTAGAAATAGCGCTTGTCCGGTTAGGGTTGGCACCCAGGCTTGAGTGAAGCGTGGCGCTTTCCTCGGCGCACCCTGTAGTCCCAGCTGAGGAAAGCGCGGCGTGCTCATACCGACCAGCGAGCCAGCATCATTCGCGGACAAGTCCAACCCCACAGGGCGCGCCGAATCGTGGACTCGGGGCGAAACTACTTCTTCTTTTTCGGCTTCAGATACTTCATCAGCCCCTGAAACCACATCACCAGCGCCGGATCCCCCTGAATCTGGATGTCCTTGTTCTGAATCCCCTGCATGAACGCCAGCTGCTTGTTCTTCGCTGTCATGGTGGCGAAGCCATAGGCGGCGTCCTTGAAGCCGAGGGAGAATGCCGGCTCACTTGCCGGGCCACTCTTGCTGGTGATGCGCTGGTTCTTCACGACAAAATGCCGAGCCACCTTGCCGTCCAGCGTATGCAGCTGGAAGCTCAGATCCTTGTCGCCCAGCTGCTGCTGGAACTCGGAATTGGTACGGCTGGCCTTGGCCATCAGGCGGCCCAGCATCCAAAGCAGAAAGCGGAATTTCATGGTGATGTCCCGACCGGTACGAGAAAAGGCCGCATTGTAGTGGCTTGGTCGGCAGGGGAAAGGATGGATACGAGCGGGTCCGAGGCAGACCGGGTGGTCAGGTTGACCCGGAGCTCGCTGGCTCCGGGTTGGCGCAGCGTCAGTTGACCGCGTCTTTGAGCATCTTGCCGGGCTTGAAGGCGACGGTATTGCTGGCCTTGATGGTAACCGGTTGCCCGGTTTGCGGGTTTTTCCCGGTGCGGGCGCCACGGTGACGCTGAACGAAGGTGCCGAAACCAACAAGGGTTACGCTGTCCTTACGGTTCAGCGCGTTGGTGATTTCATCCAGCACGGCGTTGAGTACGCGATTGGCCTGGTCCTTGGACAGATCGGCCTTCTCGGCAATGGCTGCGGCGAGTTCCGGTTTACGCATGGGGAGCCTCTGAGACGTTTTTGTTGTTGTGTCCGTACTGTTCACAAGAACAGCGCTAAAGGCGCTGCAACAGCTCTAGGCTGCGGCAGACCCATGGAGAATGGCACGACGCTAGCACCTGCGCCAGTCCCGCTGGACGCCTTACAGCATCAGCCTGGGGACTTTAACGACAGAATTTGCGGTAGTTCCGCCAATACCGGCGGCAGCTGCTTATTTAGCGCCAGTCGTTCCTGCACGGCCGCCCCCGTCAGGGCATAACCAAGCAGCTGCCCGGAAGAGCCGAGATAGAGGGCTTTGACGTCATTGCCATGGGCGTCGACGGTCCAGTCGCCCTCAGCTCCGACTGCAGGCAGAGAGACCACTACCGGACATGCGGGAGTCTTTACCGTGACCGGCATGGGGCCGTAACTGACGAAGGTAGGATTGCCAAACAGCGTTTTAGCGAGGGCCCGCGCACCGGCCATCAAAGGCATCACATAAAGGAGGTTCAGCCCCTCCACTTCAGCGCAATCGCCCAGGGCATAGACGTGCGCCGCCGAGGTCTGCAACAGGCGATTGACGACGATGCCACGTGCCACATCGAGCCCCGCCTCGGCGGCAAGCTCGGTACGTGGGCGCAGCCCGACGGCACTGACCACCAGATCGCAAGTAAGCCGGCGCCCATCGGAAAGCGTCGCCTGCAGCCCGTCCTCACTGCGCTGCAAATGCTGCAGCGTGCAACCCAGATGGAAGCGCGCGCCGATACCTTCCAAGCCATTTCTAACCGCCTGGGCCGCTTCGGGTGGCAGCAGGCCGGGCATGACCTGCTCGCTAGGCGCGACCAGATCGACCTTGTGGCTACCCAGCAGCAGGTCATTGGCGAATTCACAGCCAATCAGCCCGGCACCGAGGATCAGCACCCGACGGTTGCCGGCCACCGCAGCGCGGAAGCGGCCGTAATCATGCAGGTCGTTGATGGGGAAGATCGCGTCGGCGGCATCGCCTGCGACTGGCACCTGGATCGTTTGCGCGCCCCAGGCCAGTACCAGGTCGCGGTATGGCACCGGCTCGTTGCCGATCCAGACGCGCCGATTCGCCGGGTCGAGGCGAGTCACGCGGGTATGCGTGCGAATTTCCGCGTTGAGCTGCTCGGCCATTGCGCCGGCCGTAGCCATACCCAGGCTTTCGGCGTTCTTGTTGGCGGCGAAGCCGGTGGACAGCAGCGGCTTGGAGTAGGAGCGCCCGTCATCGGCGGTAATCAGCAACAGGGGTGTTTGCGGGTCCAGCTTGCGAAATTCCCGGGCCAGGTTGTAGCCGGCCAGGCCGGTGCCGATGATGACTACAGGTGCGCTCACGATCTTGTCCTCCAGTGAAGCGTTGCGAAAGAGATCAGCCGATGGCGATCATTTCGAAGTCCATCTTGCCGACGCCGCAGTCCGGGCACATCCAGTCTTCCGGCACGTCTTCCCAAGCGGTCCCCGGCGCGATGCCCTCTTCCGGGACGCCCAGCGCTTCGTCATAGATATAGCCGCACACCACACATTGCCATTTCTTCATGCGTAACCTCGATGCTCTGTCGACTGCGACGCACGCTATACCAGAACGGCGCGCCGCACCAATCCCACAAATGAAAACGGGCGGCCTAGGCCGCCCGTCGCGATACCGTCAGGCTCAGCCTGCAGCACCGGCCAGCGGATCGCTGATACCCATTACGTAGAACCCGATCATGCCGATGGTGCCGGCCAAGATGAGGTAGTACAGGGTCGGCAACATGGTCTTGCGCAGGGTGATCCCTTCGCGACCGAGCAGGCCGACCGTGGCCGACGCCGCCACCACGTTGTGAATGGCGATCATGTTGCCTGCCGCCGCGCCCACCGACTGCAACGCCACCATCAGTGCACCGGACAGACCCAGCAGGCCCGCGGTGTTGAACTGGAATTGCGACAGCATGAGGTTGGACACGGTGTTGGAACCGGCGATGAAGGCTCCCAGCCCACCGACCGCAGGTGCGAAGAACGGATAGACGCCGCCCACGCTATTGGCCACCAGCTGCGCCATCGCCACCGGCATGGACACCAGATCGGAGCCATTCACGCCGGAGTTGATCAGGATCCGCACCATCGGAATGGTGAAGATCAGCACGAAGCCCGCGCCGAGCAGAGTCTTGCTCGACTCGGAGATCGCCGCGCCCAGCTCCTGCGCCTTCATGCGATGCAGGAAGAAGGTAATCAACACCACCATGCAAAGAATGCCACCCGGCAGGTACAGCGGCTCCAGCGTGCCGGACACGCCGGTTTCGCCAAGGATGTCCTTCCAGCCGAAGGTGAATGACATCAGCAGCGCCTTGAAGTCCGGGAACACCCGCGAGGCAACCAGCAGCCCGGCCAGCACGAGATACGGCGCCCAAGCCATCGGCACGGAGATCGGCGTCTTGCCAGCGACGTCCTCGATCTTCATTTCGATCTTGCCCATCCATTCGGACGGCCATTCCTTCGCCGGGGCGAAATCCCAGGTGTCCTTGGGCAGCAGGAACCCGGCCTTGGCAGCCGGCACGACGATGGCCAGACCGACCAGCGCACCGATCATCGACGGGAACTCCGGACCGAGGAACACGCCGGCGGCCGCGTACGGAATGACGAAGGCCAGACCGGTGAACACGGCGAACGGCGCAACCGCCAGACCTTCGGTCCAGGATTTGTTGCGACCGAAATAGCGGGTCATGATGCTGACCATGATCAGCGGCATGAGGATTCCGCACAGCGCATGGATGATCGCGACGCGCGAGAAGATCAGGTGGAAGAACACCTCCCAGTTACTGCCCACCGCCGCCAGCTGTTCGCTGATGCCAGTCTTGTCCAGACCCGCACCGACACCGACCAGGATCGGTGTGCCTACCGCACCGAATGACACCGGCGTGGACTGCACCATCATCCCCATGACCACCGCCGCCAGTGCCGGGAAGCCCAGTGCGACCATCAGCGGAGCCGCCACCGCCGCTGGCGTGCCGAAGCCCGAGGCCCCCTCGATGAAGCAGCCGAACAGCCAGGCGACGATCAGCACCTGAACACGACGGTCAGGGCTGACGTTGGAGAAGCCACGCCGAATCGAACTGATCCCCCCCGAGTGTTTCAGCGTGTTGAGCAGCAGAATCGCACCGAAGATGATCCAGAGGATCGCCGCGGTAAGGATCAGGCCCTGCAAGGTTGAGGCGATGACCCGGTTGAGGGTCATGTCCCAGGCCAGCAGACCGATCAGCGCAGTGAGGACGAATACCAGCGGCATGGCGTACTTGGCCGGCCAGCGAAAGCCGATCAGCAGCACACCCGCCAGCACCAGCGGCACGAAGGCCAGGATGGACAGTAGTGTTTGACTCATTTGTTGGGTCCCTGTGTTTTTGTTGTGAACCGCTTCTAATGTGTCCGGGCGTGCCCGGTGCTTCGCATGAAACGCCCCCTCACGGTGCGTCTCGCAGCGCCGAGGCCGTAACCTCGACGCCAATGCTCGAAAGCCCCGGACGCCAATTGGCGCCTGGGGCTGCTGTCCTGCACCGCGTACGCCGAGCCTCCGGCAGCACGCGGCCTCCTAGCCGTTCAGGCCTGGTTTGCCTTGTAACGCTGGCGCCATGCATGCAGCAGCGGCTCGGTGTAGCCGGACGGCTGCTCGCGGCCCTTGAACACCAGATCCGACGCCGCCTGGAAAGCGATCGACTGAGTGTAGTCGCTGGACATGGCGCGATAGAGCGGATCACCGGCGTTCTGCTGGTCCACCACCTTGGCCATGCGCTCCAGGGTCTCCTGAACCTGCTCGCGGCTGACCACACCGTGATGCAGCCAGTTGGCAATGTGCTGGCTGGAGATACGCAGGGTGGCGCGGTCTTCCATCAGGCCGACGTTGTGGATGTCCGGGACCTTGGAGCAACCGACGCCCTGTTCGACCCAGCGCACCACGTAACCGAGGATGCCCTGGCAGTTGTTGTCCAGCTCCTGCTGCTTCTCCTCGGCGCTCCAGTTGTCTTCGGCGACCACCGGAATGGTCAGCAGATCGTTGAGCAGCTGATCGCGCTCGGCAGCCAGGTCGATCTTCTCCAGCTCGCTCTGCACGGCCTGCACGTTCACCTGGTGGTAGTGCAGCGCGTGCAGGGTGGCGCCGGTCGGCGACGGCACCCAGGCGGTGTTGGCGCCGGATTTCGGATGATCGATCTTCTGCTCGAGCATGGCCGCCATCAGGTCCGGCATGGCCCACATGCCCTTGCCGATCTGCGCCTTGCCGCGCAGGCCGCAGGCTAGACCGACCAGCACATTGTTGCGCTCGTAGGACTGGATCCACGGTGTGGATTTCATGTCGCCTTTGCGCAGCACCGGGCCGGCTTCCATGCAGGTGTGCATCTCGTCGCCGGTACGGTCGAGAAAGCCCGTGTTGATGAACGCCACGCGGTGCTTGGCCGCGGCGATACAGGCCTTGAGGTTGGCGCTGGTGCGGCGCTCCTCGTCCATGATGCCCATCTTCAGGGTGTAGCGCGGCACACCGATCAGGTCCTCGACGCGACCGAACAGCTCGTCGGCGAAGGCGACTTCCTTCGGCCCGTGCATCTTCGGCTTGACGATGTAGACGCTGCCGGTGCGCGAGTTGCCCTTGCGCTTGAGGTCGTGCTTGGCGATCAGGCTGGTGAACACACCGTCCATGATACCTTCGGGAATCTCGCGGCCGTCTTCCAGCAGTATCGCCGGGTTGGTCATCAGGTGACCGACGTTGCGAACGAACAGCAGCGAACGCCCGTGCAGTTTCAGCTCACCACCATTCGGTGCGCTGTACTCGCGGTCTGGGTTCAGGCGGCGTACGAAGCTCGAGCCACCCTTGGCCACCTCCTCGCTGAGACTGCCCTGAGCGATGCCCAGCCAGTTGCGGTAGGCCAGCACCTTGTCGTCGGCATCCACCGCGGCGACCGAGTCTTCACAATCGAGAATGGTGGAAACGGCGGACTCGACCAGCAGGTCCTTCACGCCAGCGGCATCGGTCTGGCCGATCGGGCTGTTCGGATCGATCTGGATTTCGATGTGCAGGCCGTTGTTCTTCAGCAGCACGGCCTTTGGCTCGACCGCTTCACCCTGGAAGCCGACGAATTTTTCCGGCTGCTTGAGGCCGGTGACGCTGCCGTTCTCCAGGGTGACCTTCAGCTGGCCGTCCTGAATGCGGTAGGCGGTGGCGTCGGCGTGACTGCCCTGCGCCAGCGGCGCGGCCTGATCAAGGAAGTTGCGCGCGTAAGCGATGACCTTGGCGCCACGGACTTCGTTGTAGCCGGGCCCCTTCTGCGCACCGCCCTCTTCGGAGATGGCATCGGTGCCGTAAAGCGCGTCATACAGCGAGCCCCAGCGGGCGTTGGCGGCGTTCAGCGCGTAGCGCGCGTTCATGATCGGCACCACCAGCTGCGGGCCGGCCTGAGTGGCGATCTCGCTGTCGACGTTGGCGGTCTCGATCTTCACCTCGCCCGGCACCGGCAGCAGGTAGCCGATGGATTCGAGGAAGGCGCGATAAGCAGCCATGTCCCTGATCGGGCCCGGGTTGGCCTTGTGCCAGGAGTCCAGCTCGACCTGCAGGCGGTCGCGCTCGGCGAGCAGCTCACGGTTCTTCGGCGCCAGGTCATGGACCAGGGCGTCCAGGCCATGCCAGAAGGTCGCGGCCTCGATACCGGTGCCCGGCAGGACTTCGTCTTCGATGAAACGCTGCAGATTGGCCGCCACTTGCAGGCGGCCCAGGGTTACACGCTCGGTCATCTGTCGCTCTCCTTGTCTGTTCAGTTGGTCAGGGCGGCGACGCCGGCCTTGGCGATCTGGGCGTCCTGGGCGGCGGTCACGCCGGAGACGCCGACCGAGCCGACCACCTGACCATCGACTACCACCGGCACGCCGCCTTCCAGCGAGCAAACCACCGGCGCGGAGAGGAAGGCGCTGCGGCCACCGTTGACCATGTCTTCGTAACCCTTGGTTTCGCGGCGGCCGAGGGCCGAGCTGCGGGCCTTCTCGGTGGCGATGTAGGAGGCGATCGGCGCGCAGCCGTCCAGACGCTCCAGCGCCAGCGGATGGCCGCCGTCGTCGGCGACGACGATGGTCACGGCCCAGCCGTTGGCCTGCGCTTCGGCACGGGCGGCGGCGAGGATGGTGGCGACTTCGGTCTGGCTCAGTACGGCTTTGCTTTTCATCTCGATTCTCCTGTCTTCGTATTTCGGTTGTTCGTTGGACGCCCTGGGTGGGCGACCGAACCATGAGGCATTGCTACTGCATCGATTCCTCGACCACTTCGATCCAATGCTTGACCGGCGTACGGCCGGCACCATCGAGGTGGGTCTGGCAGCCGATGTTGGCGGTGACGATCACTTCCGGCTTGCCGCTCTCCAGCGCGTTGAGCTTGTTGTCACGCAGCTGGTGGGAAATCTCCGGCTGGGTGATCGAATAGCTGCCGGCCGAGCCGCAGCACAGGTGCGCATCCGGTACCGCAGTGAGTTGGTAGCCCAGGCGTGACAGCACGTCTTCGACCGCGCCACCGAGCTTCTGTGCGTGCTGCAGGGTGCAGGGGCAATGGAAGGCCATGCGCTTGTCGGCGCGCACGTCCAGTTTTTCCAGCTCGGCGCTGCGCAAAACCTCAACCAGGTCCTTGGCCAGCTCGCTGACGCGGGCGGCCTTGGCGGCGTAGGCCGGGTCATCCTTGAGCAGGTGACCGTATTCCTTGACGAAGGCACCGCAGCCGCTGGCGGTCTGCACGATGGCTTCGGCACCCGCTTCGATGGCTGGCCACCAGGCGTCGATATTGCGCCGTGCGCGGTCCAGGCCGGCATCCTGGGCGTTGAGGTGGTAATCCACCGCGCCGCAGCAACCGGCTTCGCGCGCCGGGCTGACGCTGATGCCGAGGCGGTCGAGTACCCGCGCCGCGGCAGCGTTGGTGCTCGGCGACAGGCTCGGCTGCACGCAGCCTTCGAGCATCAGCACGCGACGGTTGTGCATGACCTGCGGGCGCGGCTTGGCCGGGCGGATCTCGCGCGGCAGGTGGTCCTTCAGTGACGCGGGCATCAGTGGCTTCAGCGCATTGCCGGCGCCCAGCAGTGCCTTGAACAGGCCCGGACGCGGGATCACCGTGCGCAGGCCACCGCGCAGCACACGCTCGCCCAACGGGCGCTGCACCTGCTGCTCGATGAAGTCACGGCCGATGTCCAGCAGGTTGTGGTACTTCACCCCGGACGGGCAGGTGGTCTCGCAGTTGCGGCAGGTCAGGCAGCGGTCCAGGTGCAGCTGGGTGCTCTCGGTCACCTCGCCGCCTTCGAACATCTGCTTCATCAGGTAGATGCGCCCGCGCGGGCCGTCCAGCTCGTCGCCCAGCAGCTGGTAGGTCGGACAGGTGGCATTGCAGAAGCCGCAGTGCACGCAGGAGCGCAGGATGCTTTCGGCTTCCTCGGCGCGCGGCAACCGCTTGGCCGCTTCGCTCAGATTGGTTTGCATATCAGACCTCGGAATACATGCGGCCGGGGTTGAATATCCCCTGCGGATCAAGCGCGGCCTTGAGCTGGCGGTGATAGCGCAGCAGCGGTACGGACAGCGGCTGGAACGGATTCGTCGTGGCACCAGCGGTAAAACAGGTGGCATGGCCGCCGACTTCGATGGCGATCCCACGGATGGTCACCGCGTCGGCATCGGACTTCAGCCAGCGCTGGGCGCCGGCCCAGTCCACCAGCTGATCGCCCGGCAAGCCGAGCGCCGGCGTGTTGTTCGGCAGCGACAGGCGCCATAGCGGACGCGGATCGGCGAAGAAGGCCAGGTGCTGCTCGCGCAGGTCGTTCCAGTAACCGGGGTCGAGATCCTCGCCACCGATACGCTCGCGTGCCGCCCCCACCGAGCCTTCGCCGCCTTCCAGACGCAGATGCAACGCCCGGCCGTCGTGGCTGGCGGCGCTGATCGGGATCGGCTGCTGGCCCCACTCGGCAAGCTTGAGCAGCGCGCGGTCGAGGTCGATTTCCAGTCTTAGGCTGGTGCACAGGCGTGGCTTGGGCAGCACCTTGAGCGAGACTTCGGTGAGTACGCCGAGGCAACCGAAGCTGCCGGCCATCAGGCGCGACAGGTCGTAGCCGGCGACGTTCTTCATCACCTCGCCACCGAAACGCAGGTGCTTGCCCTGGCCGGTGATGACCCGCGAGCCGAGCACGAAATCGCGCACCGAACCGCTCCACGGGCGACGCGGGCCGGACAGCCCGGCGGCGATCATGCCACCGACAGTGGCGCCTTCGGCGAAGTGCGGCGGTTCGCAAGGCAGCATCTGCCCTGCAGCATCCAGCGCCGCTTCCAGCTCCGCAAGCGGCGTGCCAGCGCGAACGGTGACCACCAGCTCGGTGGGGTCGTAGGTGACGATGCCACGGTGCTCACGAGTATCGAGCAGTACACCTTCGGTTTGTCGTCCGAGGAAGGCCTTGCTGCCGCTGCCCTGAATGCGCAGCGGCGTCTTGGCGGCTAGCGCCTGGTTGACCTGATCCAGCAACTGCGCGCTGGCGTCGTTGGCGATTACGGACATCAGAAACGCTCCAGTTCAGGGAAAGGCAGCTCGCCGTTGTGGATGTGCATGCGGCCAAATTCGGCGCAGCGATGCAGAGTCGGGATGTTCTTGCCCGGGTTGAGCAGGCCGCTCGGGTCGAATGCCGCTTTCACCGCGTGGAACAGCGTCAGCTCATCGGCATTGAACTGCGAGCACATCTGATTGATCTTTTCGCGGCCGACGCCGTGTTCGCCGGTGATGCTGCCGCCCACCTTCACGCACAGCTCGAGAATCTTGCCGCCCAGGTCTTCGGCGCGCTCCAGCTCACCGGGCTGGTTGGCATCGAAGAGGATCAGCGGGTGCATGTTGCCGTCGCCGGCATGGAACACGTTGGCCACGCGCAGACCGAACTGCTCGGAGAGGTCGGAAATCCCCTTGAGCACGCCCGGCAGCTCGCGCCGCGGAATGGTGCCGTCCATGCAGTAGTAGTCCGGCGAGATGCGCCCGACCGCCGGGAAGGCGTTCTTGCGCCCGGCCCAGAAACGCACGCGCTCGGCTTCGTCCTTGGCCAGGCGCACTTCGGTGGCGCCAGCCAGCTTCAGCACTTCGCTGACTCGCGCGCAGTCGTCGTGAACATCGGCTTCGACGCCGTCCAGCTCGCAGAGCAGGATGGCCTCGGCATCCACCGGGTAGCCAGCATGGATGAAGTCTTCGGCAGCGCGAATCGACAGGTTGTCCATCATTTCCAGGCCGCCGGGGATGATGCCGGCGGCGATGATGTCGCCGACCGCACGCCCGGCCTTCTCCACCGAGTCGAAGGCAGCGAGCAGCACCTTGGCCACCTGCGGCTTGGGCAGCAGCTTGACCGTCACCTCGGTGACGATACCGAGCATGCCCTCGGAGCCGGTGAACAGCGCCAGCAGGTCGAAGCCCGGCGAATCCAGCGCATCGGAGCCGAGCGTCATGCGCTCGCCCTCGACGGTGAGGGTGTCCACCTTGAGCAGGTTGTGCACGGTCAGGCCGTACTTCAGGCAGTGCACGCCGCCAGCGTTCTCGGCGACGTTACCGCCGATGGAGCAGGCGATCTGCGACGAAGGATCCGGCGCGTAATACAGCTCATAGGGCGCCGTAGCCTGGGAAATCGCCAGGTTGCGCACGCCGGGCTGGACACGGGCGAAGCGACCGGCGGGGTCGACTTCGAGAATCTTGTTGAAACGCGCCATCACCAGCAGGATGCCCTGCTCCAGCGGCAGCGCGCCGCCGGACAGGCCCGTGCCGGCACCGCGGGCAACCACCGGCACGCCACGCTGGTTACAGAGTTTGAGCAACGTCTCAACCTGCTCGATACGCTCGGGCAACACCACCAGCAGTGGCGTGGTGCGGTAGGCGGAAAGCCCATCGCACTCATAAGGCTTGAGGTCCTCGCTACGATGGAGGATGTCCAGGTCGGGCAGCTGCGCCTGCAGCTCGGCCAGCAAGGCAGCCTTGTCGACCTTTGGCAACACACCATCGACACGTTCGTCGTAGAGAATGTTCATGACAGGTTCCGTTCTCGTGGGTTGCAGCCAGCACGAACGACTGCGGTGGAATGACGCATCTTTAACGTCGAAGATGGGCGTCAGTCCATGAGCCATGCAACTGGTCCTACCAGTTTTTTGTAGTTGCCCGATGGAAGGCACTACCTAACACCTCTCCAGACGCCGTTATTACTAGCTCTATGATATTAGGGTTAAACTCCCTTCCAACTGGTCCTACCAGTGGAGAGCGAGAGGCATGCAGAACGAAAACCACAATGATCGTCGTCAAGTCGCCGACGTCGTCGCCGAACGCATTGAGCGGCTGATCGTCGACGGCGTACTGAAGGTCGGGCAGGCGCTGCCATCAGAGCGGCGTCTGTGCGAAAAGCTGGGCATATCCCGCTCTGCGTTGCGTGAGGGTCTACGTGTTCTGCGTGGCCGCGGCATCATCGAGACGTCCCAGGGTCGCGGCTCATTCGTTGCCGAGCTTTCCGGCAACCACGATGCCAGCCCGCTGATGCACCTGTTCAAATCGCAGCCACGCACGCTCTATGACCTGCTGGAAGTACGCGCCCTGCTCGAAAGCGAATCAGCCCGGCTGGCAGCATTGCGCGGCACCGACGCGGATTTCGTCCTGCTTGGCAGGCGCTACGAAGAAATGCTCGCCGCGCATACCAGCGAGGCAGGTGCCGACCCACGTGAGCATGCCCGCCTTGACCACGCCTTCCATCTGGCCATCTGCGAGGCCTCGCATAACCCGGTGCTGGTACATACGCTGCAGTCGCTGACCGACCTGATGCTAAGCACCGTGTTCGCCTCGGTGAACAACCTCTACCATCGCCCAGCGCAGAAACGGCAGATCGACCGCCAGCATTCACGGCTCTACCACGCTGTGATCGAACGCCTGCCCGAACAGGCCCAGCGCGCCGCACGCGACCATATCCACGGTATTCGCGACAACCTCAAGGAGATCGAGCAGGAGGAACAGCGCCTGGTGCGCGCTACCATGCGCTTGGAAGGCTGGACCTGACGCTGTTGTAGCGCCAGCCGAGCGCTGCTACAGCCTCTTCTGCTCAGACCGCTGCAGCGAAGTCGCCTGGTCCTGCCGCGGCCGAGGCGCGTGCTAGACTCGCCGCTCTTTTCGCTAGCTCTGACGCACCGTGTCCGAAATTCATGACTGGCTTAGTGCCGACCGCCTGCCCGCCCCCCTCGATCCCGCCCTGCATGACTGGCTGTACGTCGAAAAGGGCTCGCTGACCCGCCGCCTGACCGAGCTGGCCGATGGCGCTTTCAGCGTGACGCCCCTGCACGAAGCCTGGCAGCCCCTGCGCACCGACGAATGTGCCGCGCTCGGTGTGCCGGCAGAAAGCGAAGGTTGGGTGCGCGAGGTGTATCTGTGCGGTCACGGCCAGCCATGGGTATTCGCTCGTAGCGTTGCTGCGCGAGCGCAACTGGCTGAATCCGGCCTCGACCTGCAAAGCCTGGGCAATCGCTCGCTGGGCGAGCTGCTGTTCAGCAATCCGGCGTTCACTCGCGGCACGCTTGAGGCCTGCCAGTACCCATCGCACTGGCTACCGAATGCGTGCCGTGTCGACGGCCTCTGGGCACGCCGTTCGTGCTTCAGCCAGAATCAGCTCGGTGTACTGGTTGCCGAGGTGTTCCTCCCCGAGCTGTGGCAGGCCGCCATCAAGCCCTGAGCACGCCGCTCTACATGCCCCTTCCGCCAAGGAGAGCCGCTGATGTACCTGAAACTGCTGCAATCGAGCAACCGCCTGCACCCGCGCGCCTGGGACTTCATCCAGCTGATGCGCCTGGACCGGCCAATCGGTACCTATCTGCTGCTGTGGCCGACGCTGTGGGCGCTGTGGATCGCCGCCGAAGGCATACCCAGCGCGAAGAACCTGTTCATCTTCGTCACCGGCGTGATCCTGATGCGTGCGGCAGGCTGCGTGATCAACGACTTCGCCGACCGCAACTTCGACGGCCATGTGCAACGCACGCAGACGCGCCCCATGGCCGCCGGCAAGATCAGTTCGCGCGAGGCCTGGACGCTGTTCGCCGTGCTGGTGGGCCTGAGTTTCGGGCTGGTACTGCTGACCAACGCGGCAACCGTCTACTTGTCCTTCGGCGCCCTGGCCCTGGCCGCCTGCTACCCATTCATGAAGCGCTACACCTTCTACCCGCAAGTGGTGCTCGGTGCGGCGTTCTCCTGGGGCATGCCGATGGCCTTCACGGCCGAAACCGGCAGCCTGCCGCCCGAAGCCTGGCTGCTGTTCATCGCCAACCTGTTGTGGACGGTGGCCTATGACACCTACTACGCCATGGCGGATCGCGACGATGATCTGAAGATCGGCATCAAGTCCACTGCCATCCTCTTCGGCGAAGCAGACCGCGTCATCATCGTCACGCTGCAGGGTCTGGCGCTGTTCTGCCTGCTGCTCGCAGGCGTGCGCTTCGAACTCGGCCAGTGGTTCCACCTCGGCCTGGTCGTTGCGGCCGGGTGCTTTGCCTGGGAGTTCTGGAAGACCAAGTCGCGCAAGCCGCAGGCCTGTTTCAAGGCCTTCCTGCACAACCATTGGGCGGGGCTGGCGATTCTTGCTGGCATCGTGCTGGACTACGCCGCTCGCTGAGCGGCTTCAGGCGCCTTTCTCGGCACACCGCCAGCCTCTGGCATCCAGCCCTGGCCTCAAAGCTGCAGCCTGAAGCCCTCCTGTCACATGGCTGCAATAATTCCGTTATCTAATGCCGGACGACAAGAACAGACCCGAGGCTGGACCATGAACGGCAAGAGCATACTGATCGTCGATGACGAGGCGCCGATCCGGGAGATGATCGTCGTCGCCCTGGAAATGGCCGGCTATGACTGTCTCGAAGCAGAGAACACCCAGCAGGCCCATGCGCTGATCATCGACCGCAAGCCGGACCTTATCCTGCTCGACTGGATGCTGCCCGGCACCTCAGGAATCGAGCTGGCCCGCCGCCTCAAGCGTGACGAGCTCACCGCCGACACGCCGATCATCATGCTTACCGCCAAGGGCGAAGAGGACAACAAGATCCAGGGCCTGGAAGTCGGCGCCGACGACTACATCACCAAGCCGTTCTCTCCGCGCGAGCTGGTCGCCCGCCTTAAAGCGGTGTTGCGTCGGGCCGCGCCGGTGGATAGCGAATCGCCGATCGAAATCGGTGGCCTGCTGCTCGACCCGGTCAGCCACCGCGTCACCATCGACGGCAAGCCGGCCGAGATGGGCCCTACCGAGTACCGCCTGCTGCAATTCTTCATGACTCACCAGGAGCGCGCCTACACTCGCAGCCAGCTGCTCGACCAAGTCTGGGGTGGCAATGTGTACGTTGAGGAGCGCACCGTGGACGTGCATATCCGGCGCCTGCGCAAGGCGCTCGGCGAAGCCTACGAGAATCTGGTGCAGACCGTGCGCGGCACCGGTTATCGTTTCTCCAGCAAAAGCTGAGCACATCGGGTGGGTATGCACCCGGCGCCGTCCGCTAACCACCATCGTTATCTTTCTGGAGTGAATCGGTTGAATCAGGACTGGCAAGGAGCCCTCGTTCGTCGCCTGCTGCTCCTGCTGGGCAGCTGCCTGCTGCTGGGCCTGATCACTGGCCACTATGCCTGGGTGCTGGTCATCGGCCTGACCGGCTACCTGCTCTGGACGCTGCGCCAACTGCTGCGCCTGCAGCGCTGGCTGCACCGCGCCGATCCCGACGAGCCTCCACCGGATTCGGCCGGTATCTGGGGCGATGTGTTCGACAGCCTGTACCAGATGCAACGGCGTGACTTGCGTCTGCGCGAGCAGCTACAGGGCATCATCGATCGCGCCCAAGGCTCCACCGCAGCCCTCAAGGACGCGGTAATCATGCTCGACAGCGAAGGCAACCTGGAGTGGTGGAACCCCGCCGCCAACCGGTTGCTGGGGCTGAAAAAGCCGCAGGACGCGGGCCACCCGATTGGCAACCTGGTGCGCCACCCGGCTTTCAAAGAGTACTTCGACAATGGCAACTACGATCAGCCGCTGGACCTGGCTTCGCCGGTGGATGATCGCCTTCGCTTGCAGTTCAACGTCACCCGCTATGGCAACAGCGAGCACCTGCTGCTGGTGCGCGACGTCACCCGCCTGCACCAGCTGGAGCAGATGCGCAAAGACTTCGTCGCCAACGTCTCCCACGAACTGCGCACGCCACTGACCGTGATCGCTGGCTACCTGGAGACCATGCTGGAGAATGCCGAAGGGGTGAATCCGCGCTGGCTACGCGCCTTGCAGCAGATGAACCAGCAGGCAGGGCGCATGCAGCACCTGCTCAACGATCTGCTGCTACTGGCACGCCTGGAAACCAGCAGCCGTCCAACCGACAACCAGCCGGTAGAGGTGGGGCTGCTGCTACAGTCGATCATCAGCGATGCCCGCGCGCTGTCGGGCACCCGCGGGCACCTCATCAGCCTCGATGCCGACCCGGCGCTGCAACTCAAGGGCAGTGAGACGGAGCTGCGCAGCGCCTTCTCAAATCTCGTGTTCAATGCAGTGAAGTACACGCCCGATAGCGGCAGTGTGCATGTGCGCTGGTGGGGAGACGAGGTCGGTGCGCATCTGAGCGTCGAGGACAGTGGCATCGGCATCGAGCAAAAGCACCTGCCGCGTCTGACCGAACGCTTCTACCGGGTCGATTCCAGCCGCGCCAGCAGCACCGGCGGCACGGGGCTGGGCCTGGCTATCGTCAAACACGTGCTACTGCGCCACCAAGGCCGCCTGGATATCAGCAGCACCCCCGGGCAGGGCAGCCGTTTTGCCTGCCATTTTCAGAACAGCCAGGTGCCTGGCCGATGATTCGCCATCGAGCTGAAAATTCACGGCTGATCGCTTGAAAAGCCGACTCGCCGCCGCCATTCTGTCGCGATCATAGGCCACCCGACCCGTTCATGGACCCCTCCCCCAGTTACGCCGCCACCTCCTACTTCGCCGAGTTCGGTCTGATTCTCTTTGCTTTGTTCCTCGTGCTGCTCAACGGTTTCTTCGTCGCCGCCGAGTTCGCCATGGTCAAACTGCGCGCCACCAAGGTGGAAGCGATCGCCAGCCGGCACGGCTGGCGCGGGCACATCCTGCGCACCGTTCACGCTCAGCTCGACGCCTACCTTTCGGCCTGCCAGCTGGGCATCACCCTGGCTTCGCTCGGCCTCGGCTGGGTCGGCGAGCCGGCTTTCGCGCACCTGCTCGAACCGCTGTTGGCCAGCATCGGCATCCAGTCCCAGGCGCTGGTGCACGGCATCGCTTTCTTCACCGCCTTCTTCATCATTTCCTACCTGCATATCGTGGTTGGTGAGCTGGCGCCGAAGTCCTGGGCGATCCGCAAGCCGGAGCTGCTATCGCTGTGGACGGCGGTTCCGCTGTACCTGTTCTATTGGCTGATGTATCCGGCCATCTACCTGCTCAACGCCAGTGCCAACGCCATCCTGCGCATCGCCGGCCAGGGCGAGCCCGGCGCACATCACGACCATCACTACAGCCGCGAAGAGCTAAAGCTGATCCTGCATTCCAACCGCGCCCGCGACCCCGGCAACCAGCAGATCCAGGTGCTGGCCTCGGCGGTGGAAATGAGCGAACTGGAAGTGGTCGACTGGGCCAACTCCCGCGAGGACCTGCTACAGCTCGACCACGACGCATCGCTAGCGGATGTGCTTGGAGTGATTCGCCGTCACAAGTACAGCCGGTACCCGGTGTACGACAGCATCAAGGGCGAATACGTAGGCCTGCTGCACATCAAGGACCTGCTACTGGCGTTGGCCGCCGACGACCATCTGACCGAGCACTTCTGCCTGAGCGAGCTGCTGCGTCCGCTGGAGCGGGTGTCCAAGCACATGCCATTGGCAACCCTGCTGGAGCAATTTCGCCAGGGTGGTGCGCATTTCGTGCTAGTTGAGGAAGGCGATCACAAGGTCATCGGCTTCCTGACCATGGAGGACGTGCTGGAAGTACTGGTCGGCGACATTCAGGATGAGCACCGCAAGACCGAGCGTGGCGTGCTCGCCTACCAACCAGGCAAGCTACTGGTTCGCGGCGACACGCCGCTGTTCAAACTCGAGCGCCTTCTGGGCATCGATCTCGACCACGTCGAGGCGGAGACTTTGGCCGGGCTGGTTTACGAAACCCTCAAGCGTGTACCCGATGAGGACGAGGTGCTTCAGGTCGATGGCCTGCAGATCGTCATCAAGAAAATGCGCGGGCCGAAGATCGTGTTGGCGAAAGTCCTCCGCCTTCAGGATTAAGTGACCAACGGGTCACAGGACTAAACCTGTCACTTACATTCTCGTTTACGTACTTGCTGCTAGTGCTTGATTTGCAACAAATATGACCGCCCATCGCAGAGTGCAGAATTATTTCCGGGTAGTACTGGTCCACGGGATTAGGCGGGGCGCTCTTAATCCCCGCCATCCGATTCTTATCGAATAGCGATGGAGCTACCCACATGCGCATCAATGCTTTGACCAGTACCGCAGCTTTGGCCCTTTGCCTGGCTGGCACGTCCCAGGCCTTCGCTCAGTCCGCGACCGGCCCGATTTCCACCATCGGCGTGATCGGCTCGCACAACCAGTACAAGCTGACCGTGAACGATGAAAGCGACAAGGAACGCCTGAACCAGGGTGGTCTGTACTACACCTTCGGCAACAAGCTGACCGGTCAGGAAGGCTTCATCTACCAGCTAGGCATCGAAGGCCAATACCGCGACAAGGACGACGTGGAATATCTTTCCGCTCGAGCCGACGTGGATCTCGGCCTGCGTGCAGCGCTCAGCACCAACAACTATGTCGACGTAATCGTTGGCGGCGGTTATGACTGGGGCCGCATCGAGCAAGATGACGTCGATTTCGGCCTGTTCGACGAAGACGTCAAGCTGACTACCCGTTCGCCCTTCGCCAAAGCCGGTGTCGGCTATAACTACCTGACGCCGGATTACACCGTGCGCCTGGAAGTGGGCGCTCGCTATTCCATCGAAGCCGATAGCAAACTGAAAGTTGGCGGGGAAAGCGACACCGTGGACCTCAAGGACAAGGTCAACCCTTACGGCGAGCTGAGCGTGCTATGGAACAAGGGCATCAACAACATGCCGATCAGCACCAGCCTGTACTACACCCAGACCCGCTACGAGCTCGACAGCAACAGCGAGTTCGCTGAGAACAGTAAGCTCAAGCAGGAGCAAGTTGGTCTGAAGGTAGGCCTGGCGTTCTAAGCGGCCGAAGCCCGCCCGCCTGTCGGATGAAAAAGCCAGGAAGTAGCCGGCGTGCGGCTACTCACCACCCACGGCGAAGTTCGGCAGGCTGTTGACCGGCTGCGAGAAGTCGAAGGGAATCGACTCGACAGCCAGCCCGACGTTACGCTGCACCACGAAGTGCAGGTGCGGGCCGGTGCTGTTGCCGGTGTTGCCGGAGCGCGCGATACGCGCACCGCTCTCTATCCGCTGCCCTTCGCGTACCGCTACCGACCCCTTCATCAGGTGCAGGTAAACGCCCATCGTGCCGTCGTCATGCATGATGCGCACGAAGTTGCCGGCCGGATTGTTGCCGCGCCCGCTCTGTTCGTTTTCGACCTTTACCACCATGCCACCACGCGCCGCGACGATGGGCGTGCCCTCCGGCATGGCGATATCCACCGCGTAACGCCCCTTGGGCGTGAAGTGGCTGTATTGGCCGTTAGCGCCCTGAGTCAGGCGGAACGGACCGCCGCGCCAGGGCAGCGGATATTTGTAGGGCTTGGGAATCAGACGCGGATCACCCAGCGCGTGCCGCAGCTTGGGTGTGTATTTGATTGGTTTGGACGGATCGCGCGGCGCCAGAGTCGCCAGGCGGATCTGACTGCGCGGTGGCAGTACCCAGCGGATGGGCTTGGCGGGTGCGCCGACAACGTTATCGACGTTTTCCAGCTTCAACTCGATATCAACCGGCGCGAACAGATCATTGCGCACCAGCAGCGTTTCACCGGCCGCATGCTTGCGGGTTTCCAGTTTGACCTGGGTATCGAGCTTTTCCACCATACGGTCACTGAAGACGAATACCTGCGCACCAGGCGCGGCCTGGTCGCTATAGGTAACAACCCCATTGGCGTCAGTGTATTTATAGATGGTCAGAGCCAGCACTGGCGAGGCCAGCACGGACAGCCCGAGCAACAGAAGGATTCGCCCCAGCATAACGGCATTTTCTAGTGGTTATAGTGTTGGAGCGGGAAGACTAGCAGTGGCGACAGGCCTGCGCGAGCTACCGACCGTCGGGGTGTGATGCCGGTCAGTTTGTGCGAGCCGCCAGGCGCCGAACGGTCGCCTGGCCACACCGATTCAGGCGCCTGGAACGAAGTGCCGCTGTGCTGTGCCGCGGGCGATCAGACGGGACAGGTAGTCCATTTTCTGCGGGTCGCGATCGACGAAGCGGAACGACAACTGCAGCCACTCGCTGTCGGGCTTGGGCTCGAAAGCTGCAACGGCGTGCAGATAGCCATTGAGACGGGCGACCTCACCGCCATCACCCTGTTCGAGATCGAGCACCGCACTTTCCAGCACCTGAGGCAGCTGCTCGCCACGCTTGACCACCAGCAGTGCCTCTTTGAGGCTCAGCGCCTTGATCACGCAAGAGATACTGCCGTTGGCCAGGCGCAATTGGCCCTGCCCACGACCGGACGCAGCGCCGGGCGGACTGCTCGCAGGCGCAGCCGACTGCTGGATAAGCGGTGACGCCTTGGCCGCTGCACTCGCAGAAGAAGCGGCGGGACGCACCACCTCCGCTTTGCCGCCAGTCAGCGCGGCGAGCGAATCATTGGCCATGCCGGTTGCCATGCTTCTGTTCGGGGCACTGGCGGCCAGCGCATCCAGCTTGCCGGCACGCCCGAGAGCCTTGCGAACCTTGCTGGTGAGCTGTTCATTGGAAAACGGTTTGCCGACAAAGTCCGACACCCCGGCCTGAATGGCCTGCACCACGTTCTCCTTGTCTCCACGGCTGGTCACCATGATGAAGGGCGTGGTCTTCAGCGAATCCTGGGCACGACACCAGGTCAGCAGTTCCAGCCCCGACATTTCCGGCATCTCCCAATCGCAGAGAATCAGGTCGAAGCGCTCGCGGCCGAGCATCTGCTGGGCCTTGCGCCCATTTACCGCATCCTCGATGTGAATGCCGGGAAAGTGACTACGGAGCGCCTTCTTCACCAGATCACGGATAAAGGGCGCGTCATCCACTACCAGCACACTGACCTTGCTCATCCTTAACTCCTGCTCGAATGCCGGCAAGCATAGCTGCAGGATCGAATCGACAAAAGCGCGAGTCGCCTTTGCCGGCAAAGTTGTTGCGCGCGATCAACACCGCACTTGCAGATCAGATTTGCCGAAGGCCACGGCCCGGCGGGACAGCAACACGCTGGCGCGGCATACTCGCAGCTTTGCCAGCTTCGCGAGGCCGCCCATGTTTCAGCAAAATCGGGTTCAGCACATTCTTGTCGCCCACGATCTCAGCCCGGACGCCGACCTGGCCTTGCGTCGCGCGGCCCAGCTGGCGCACCAGACCGGCGCCCGCATCAGCCTGCTGTATGTGCTCGACGAGCGCGCCTCCGCAGCCGATGAACAGGATGCACGGGCCCTGCTGCAGGAACGCCTGCAACGCAATGGACTCAGCCACATCGAGCCCTGGATTCGCCGCGGCCCGCCAGTGGAGGAGATACTCACGCAGGCCCAGGGCCTGGAGGCCGATTTGCTGGTGCTGGGCCAACACCACAGGGGCTCAAGCCAAGGGTTCGCTGGCACCACGCTGGAACGCATCATGCTCGAAAGCCCGGCGCCCTTACTGCTGGCAACCGCGCCGGCGGACACCCCATATAAGCGGGCCATGGCTGCCCTGGACTTTTCCCGCTGCGCTACACGCGCCATGCAGTACGCCTGGGAGCTTTTAGGCGACGGCGCTCAATTGCGTGCACTGCATGTGCATGAGATGGCTGAAGTGCATGGCCCCGATTACGAAGGCCTTGCGTTACAACAGGAGCTATTCGATCAACTGATCGAAGACATTCAGAGCCAGCTTCCCAGGACCGGCGCGCAGCTGAGCCATAGCCTGCTTCAAGGCGAACGCAGCAACTGCCTGGAAGCTGCCATCAGCGATCTGCAACCGCAGCTGCTGGCCCTCGGCAGCCACAGCCGCGGGGAGCTGAGCAGTGCCTTGTTAGGTAGCCTGGCGCGGCAGTTCCTCGACCATCCGCCCTGCGACATCCTGATCGCACGCTAAGCCCGTTCCCGTGCCTGCCCGTATTGCGCAGGCAGGCGTGCAACAAGCTGCGCGCCACCTCCAAGTTGCGTCCCTGCAAACCCCTGCTACGTTTAGAGCCAGAACAACAATAAGAAGAAGACGCCTATGTGCCTCGCTTCGACTCGTTTCTGGTTTCGCACTTCAGCAGCCAACCCTCTCACCTTCCATGACGACGTGGTGCCCCGCGCACCCTTTAGTTCGCCGTACAGACCTCAATGCCAAGCCGCTGCATTCAGCCAGCCAGCGATACTCGGCATTGCGTGCCTGACCGCCCGCCCCGCTTTCCCCTAACCCGCCCATACGGATCGCTTCGCATGGGGCGAGCCCGTATGCCGAGCACACCGTGCAAGGAGATACGCATGAAGCTATCAGCAATCGCAGCGGCAACTCTGACGGCAGCGGTCGCCGTCCCCGCCTCGGCCGAGATATCCGACGGCAAGGTGAAGATCGGCATTCTCAACGACCAATCCGGCGTGTATGCCGACTTCGGCGGCAAGTGGTCGTTCGAGGCGGCGAAGATGGCCGCCGAGGATTTCGGCGGAAAGGTGCTCGACGCCCCCATCGAGATCGTCACCGCCGACCACCAGAACAAGCCGGACATCGCCTCCAACATCTCGCGGCAGTGGTACGACCGCGAGCAGGTCGACGCCATCATGGAACTGACGACCTCCTCGGTGGCGCTGGCAGTGCAGGGCATCTCCAAGAGCAAGAAGAAGATCAACCTGGTGACCGGCGCCGCCACCACCGAACTGACCGGCAAGCAGTGCTCGCCCTATGGCTTCCACTGGGCCTACGACACCCATGCGCTGGCGGTCGGCACCGGCGGTGCACTGGTGTCCCAGGGCGGCGACAGCTGGTATTTCCTCACTGCCGACTACGCCTTCGGCTATTCCCTGGAGGAGCAGACCGGAAAATTCGTCAAATCCAAGGGCGGCGAGATCAAGGGGGCGGTGCGTCACCCGCTGGCCAGTACCGATTACTCATCGTTCCTGCTGCAAGCGCAATCCTCTGGAGCCAAGGTCATCGGCCTGGCCAACGCCGGCCTGGACACCGCCAACAGCATCAAGCAGGCCGCCGAATTCGGCATCGTCGCCAGCGGACAACGCCTTGCCGCCTTGCTGTTCACCCTTGCCGAGGTGCATGGCCTGGGGCTAGACGCCGCCCAGGGATTGACCCTCACCGAAAGCTTCTACTGGGATCGCGACGACCAGTCGCGCGAATTCGGCGAACGCTTTTTCAAGCGCACCGGCCGTATGCCGAACATGGTCCACGCCGGCACCTATTCCGGCGTCATGCAGTATCTCAAGGCGATCGAGAAGGCGGGCACTGACGCCACCGAGCCAGTGGCCAAGGCGATGCACGAGATGCCGGTGGACGACGTTTTCGCACGCAACGCCAAGGTCGGCGCCAACGGCCGGCTGATCAGCGATGTCTACCTGATGGAAGTGAAGAAGCCTGAAGAAAGCAAGCGCGCCTGGGACTACTACAAGGTGCTGGCCACCGTGCCAGGCGACGAGGCCTACATCAAGCCGGCCGATAGCGGCTGCGAACTGGTCGGGCAGTGAGCATGGCGGCTGCACAAGGCATCATCGGCAGCGGGTCGGACGCCGACGCGGACACACCGGTCATGCTCTCGGCGCGCGGCCTGCGCAAGGAGTTCGGCGGGTTCGTGGCGGTCAACAACGTCGATCTGGACGTGCGCCATGCCCAGGTGCATGCCCTGATCGGCCCCAACGGCGCGGGCAAGACCACGGTGTTCAACCTGCTGACCAAGTTTCTGCAGCCCACCAGCGGAACCATCCGCCTGCTCGACCACGACATCACCCGCACCGACCCGGCCAAGGTGGCGCGCATGGGCCTGGTGCGCTCGTTCCAGATTTCCGCGGTATTCCCGCACCTCTCCGTGCTGGACAACGTGCGCGTCGCCCTGCAGCGTCCAGGCGGGCTGGCGACGCAATTCTGGCTGCCGATGCGCTCGCTCAACCGCCTCAACGAGCGCGCCATGCAGCTGATCGAGTCGGTCGGCTTGGCCGACAAGCGCAACGAGCTGGCGGCCGATCTCTCCTACGGGCGCAAGCGCGTGCTGGAGATCGCCACCACCCTGGCGCTGGAGCCCAAGGTGCTGCTGCTCGACGAACCCATGGCCGGCATGGGCCACGAGGACGTGCACGTGGTGGCCGAGATCATCCGCGAGGTGGCCACCCAGCGTGCGGTGCTGATGGTCGAGCACAACCTCAAGGTGGTCGCTGACCTCTGCCATCAGGTGACGGTGCTGCAGCGCGGCGAAATCCTGACCTCCGGCGACTACCGCACGGTCAGCCAGGACGAGCGCGTACGCGTGGCCTACATGGGGACCGACGATGACTGAACCCTTGCTCAGCGTGCGCGACCTCAACGCCTGGTACGGCGAAAGCCATGCCCTGCACGGCATCGACCTCGACGTGCACCAGGGCGAAACGGTGACCCTGCTCGGCCGCAACGGCGTGGGCAAGACCACTGCGCTGCGCTCGATCGTCGGCATCATCCGCAAGCGCAGCGGCAGCATCCGCTTCGACGGCAAGGACATGCTGCGCGTACCGCTGCACCGCACCGCCCGCCACGGCATCGGCTACGTTCCGGAGGAACGCGGCATCTTTTCCACCCTCACCGTCGAGGAAAACCTCACCCTGCCACCGGTGATCGCCAAAGGCGGCATGACCCTGGCGGAGATCTACCAGCTGTTCCCCAACCTCGAAGAACGCCGCAAGAGCCCCGGCACCAAGCTCTCTGGTGGCGAGCAGCAGATGCTGGCGATGGCGCGCATCCTGCGCACCGGCGCCAAGTTGCTGTTGCTCGACGAGCCCACCGAAGGCCTGGCACCGGTGATCATCCAGCGCATCGGCGAGGTGCTGCAGACGCTCAAGCAGCGCGGCATGACCATCCTGCTGGTCGAGCAGAACTTCCGCTTCGCCAGCAAGGTGGCCGACCGCTTCTACGTGGTCGACCACGGCAAGGTCATCGACACCTTTGACATCGCCGATCTGCCCGCCCGCATGACCATGCTCAACGAAGCCCTGGGGGTCTGATGACGACGATTTTCGATGTACCGATCCAGGCCTTTCTCGGCCAGCTGCTGATTGGCCTGATCAACGGCTCGTTCTACGCCATGCTCAGCCTGGGCCTGGCGATCATCTTCGGCATGCTGAAGATCATCAACTTCGCCCACGGCGCGCAGTACATGATCGGCGCCTTCGCCGGCTATCTGTTGCTGGCGACGCTCGGCATCGGCTACTGGCCGGCGCTGATCCTCGCGCCGATCATCGTCGGCCTGTGCAGTGCAGTGATCGAGCGCCTGGCGCTATCGCGGCTGTACAACCTCGACCACCTCTACAGCCTGCTCTTCACCTTCGGCCTGGCGCTCGCCCTGGAAGGCGCGTTCCGCTACTTCTACGGCTCCTCCGGGCAGCCCTACGCCGTGCCCAAGGAGCTGGCCGGTGGCTACAACCTGGGCTTCATGTTCCTGCCCAAGTACCGCGCCTGGGTGGTGCTGGCCTCCCTGGTGATCTGCATCGCCAGCTGGCTGCTGATCGAGAAGACCAAGCTCGGCGCCTACCTGCGTGCCGCCACGGAAAACCCTACGCTGGTACGCACCTTCGGTATCAACGTGCCGCTGCTGCTGACCTTCACCTATGGTATGGGCGCGGCGCTGGCCGGCCTGGCCGGCATGCTCGCCGCGCCGATCTACCAGGTCAGCCCGCTGATGGGCTCGAACCTGATCATCGTGGTGTTCGCCGTGGTCGTTGTCGGCGGCATGGGCTCGATTCTCGGCGCCATCATCACCGGCTACATGCTGGGCATTCTCGAGGGCCTGACCAAGGTGTTCTATCCGGAGGCTTCCAACATCGTGATCTTCGTGATCATGGCAATCGTACTGTTGGTGCGCCCAGCTGGCCTGATGGGGAGGGACGCCTGATGAACAGCCAGCTAAGTGTCACACCGACCACCAAACGCCCGCTGCTGCGCCTGGAAGCCGCGCTGATCCTGATCGGCGTGGTCGCGCTGGCGCTGGCGCCGTTCTACTTCTATCCGATCCTCCTGATGAAGGTGCTGTGTTTCGCCCTCTTCGCCTGCGCCTTCAACCTGCTGCTCGGCTACACCGGTATTCTCTCCTTCGGCCACGCGGCGTTCTTCGGTGGCGCTGCCTATTTCACGGCCCATGCGGTCAAGGAGTGGGGGCTATCGCCGGAGTTGGGCATTCTGGTCGGCGTCGCCGGGGCGGCGTTTCTCGGGCTGATAATCGGCTTTCTGGCGATTCGCCGGCAGGGCATCTATTCGACGATGATCACCCTGGCGCTGTCGCAGATGTTCTTTTTCTTCTGCCTGCAGGCTTCGTTCACCCATGGCGAAGATGGCATCCAGAACATCCCACGCGGGCACCTGTTCGGCCTGATCGATCTTGAAGAGCCGCTGTACATGTACTTCTTCGTGCTCGCGGTGTTTCTCGCCGGCATGCTGCTGATCTGGCGTGTCATTCACTCGCCGTACGGCATGATCCTGCGCTCGATCCGCGAGAACGAGAACCGCGCCATCTCGCTGGGCTATTCGGTGTCGCGTTACAAGCTCGGCGCCTTCGTCATGTCCGCCGCGCTAGCAGGGCTGGCCGGCGGGCTGAAGGCACTGGTGTTCCAGTTCGCCACGCTGACCGACGTCAGCTGGCAGATGTCCGGTGAGGTGGTGCTGATGACCTTGCTCGGCGGCATTGGCACCCTGGTCGGGCCGGTGTTCGGCGCAGCGCTGGTGACCACGCTGGGTAATTACTTCGCCACCTCGGAGCTGCCGGTCACGCTGGTCACCGGCATCATCTTCATGGTCTGTGTACTGGTGTTCCGCCGAGGAATGATCGGCGAGTTCTATGCCTCCCGGCTGGGCAAGAAGCTGCAGCGGCGCCCCGAGGACTGAAGCCGAACCGACTCAGCCGTTCGCCTCGAGCAGCTCGTGCAGTTCGACGAACTGCTGGCTCAGCTTGTGCCGCGGGTCCAGGTACACCAGCGGCATGCAGGCCTGGTGCGACTCGCGCATTTTCACCGAACTCATCAGGTAGACCGGCAGCACCGGAAGCCCCTCGCTCAGCAGTTCATCGATCATCTGCTGCGGCAGCGCGGCACGCGGCTGGAACTGATTGACCACGATGCCCTCGACCTCGAGCGTCTCGTTGTGGTCTTCCTTCATCTCCTCGATCTCGTCGAGCAGGCTATACAGCGCCTGGCGGGAAAAGCTGTCGCAGTCGAAGGGAATCAGGCAGCGATCAGCTGCGATAAGCGCAGAGACCGTATAAAAATTCAGCGCAGGCGGGGTGTCCAGATATATCCGGTCGTAGTCTTCGGCGAGTCCTTCGAGCAGTTTGCGCAGTTTGTTGATCTTGTGCTTGGCCTCCAGCTTGGGCTGCAGGTCGGCCAGTTCGGCCGTGGCGCTGATCAGGTGCAGATTATCGAAGGCTGTTTCGATGATCGGCGGACGCGCCTTCTTACCAGCCGTGCCGCCGGCGAGGATCTGCTTGAAGAAGTCGGCAATGCCGGTGGGAATATCATCGCCGGTCAGCCCTGTCAGGTAATGCGTGGAGTTGGCCTGGGCGTCCAGATCCACCAGCAGCGTGCGGTAGCCCTGCGAAGCACTGACCGCCGCCAGGTTGCAGGCGATGCTCGACTTGCCGACACCGCCCTTCTGATTGAACACGACCCTGCGCATGACTCGATCCTCGAAAAACCCTGAGCGGTCGAGTCTATACGGCAAATGTGACACTCAGGTTGTTCACAACGGCAAACCCGACCAAAGTCAGACGGCGACCGGGGCCTTGATGTGCGGATGCGCCTCGTAGCCGACCAGTTCGAAGTCCTCGAAGCGGAAAGCGAACAGGTCCTTCACGTCCGGGTTGAGCTTCATGGTCGGCAGCGGCAGCGGCTCGCGGGTCAGCTGCAGGTCGGCCTGCTCCAGGTGATTGGCGTACAGATGGCAGTCGCCGCCGCTCCAGATGAACTCGCCCGGTTGCAGGTCGCAGACCTGCGCCACCATCAGCGTCAGCAGCGCATAGCTGGCGATGTTGAAAGGCACGCCAAGGAAGAGATCGGCCGAGCGCTGGTACAGCTGGCAGCTGAGTTTGCCGTCGGCAACGTAGAACTGGAACAGCGCATGACAAGGCGGCAACGCCATCTGCTCGACCAGGGCCGGGTTCCAGGCCGAAACGATCAGCCGGCGTGAATCCGGGTTCTTCTTGATCATCGCCAGCAGGTTGGCGATCTGATCGATCGATTCACCGTTTGGCGCCGGCCACGACCGCCACTGGTAGCCGTACACCGGCCCCAGCTCACCATTCTCGTCGGCCCACTCATCCCAGATGCGTACGCCGTTCTCTTTCAGGTACTTGATGTTGGTGTCGCCCTGAAGGAACCACAGCAGCTCGTGGATGATGGACTTGAGGTGGCACTTCTTGGTGGTGACCAGCGGAAAGCCTTGGGCCAGATCGAAACGCATCTGATGGCCGAACACGCTGTAGGTGCCAGTGCCGGTGCGGTCGGTCTTGAAGGTGCCGTGGTCGCGCACGTGGCGCATCAGGTCGAGATACTGTTTCATCGATTGACTCGAAGCAGGCGCCGAAGCGCGGTGAAAAGGCTGCGCGAATAGTAAAAGGCATGCGCCCCGCTTGTCGCCCTCGTGGCGACAGGCAGGGCAACGAAAATCAGGCCGGAGCCCGACCCGCGTCGCGGCGATAGCCCCAGGCGATCATTGCCAAGCCGAGCAACACCATCGGCACACAGAGCACCTGCCCCATGGTCAGCCAACCGAAGGCCAGATAACCCAGCTGCGCATCCGGCACGCGGACAAACTCGACGATGAAGCGGAAGATGCCGTAGCACACCGCGAACAGTCCGGAGACCGCCATGGTCGGCCGCGGCTTGCGCGAATACAGCCAGAGGATGACGAACAGCGCGACGCCTTCCAGAGCAAACTGGTAGAGCTGCGACGGGTGCCGCGCCAGCTGCTGCGGATCGGTCGGGAAGACCATCGCCCAGGGCGTGTCAGTGGCCTTGCCCCACAGCTCGGCATTGATGAAGTTGCCGATGCGCCCTGCGCCCAAGCCGATCGGCACGAACGGCGCGATGAAGTCCATCAGCTCGAAGAAGCTCTTGCCGTTGCGCCGGGCGAATATCCAGCTGCACAGCAGCACGCCAATCAATCCGCCGTGGAAGGACATACCGCCCTTCCACACCTGCAGGATCAGGCTCGGGTCATTGATATAGGCAGCCAGATCGTAGAACAGCACATAACCCAGGCGCCCACCGACGATCACGCCCATGGCCACCCAGAACACCAGGTCGGACAGCTTGTCCTTGGGCCATTCGGGTGCGAAGCGCTGCACCCGCAGCGAAGCTAGCCACCAGGCGCCGCCGATGCCGATCAGGTACATCAGGCCGTACCAGTGAATCTGCAAGGGACCGATGGCGATGGCCACCGGATCGATCTGCGGATAGGGCAGCATCCGTTACTCCTCAAACCAGAAAATTTATGCCGACGCTCAGCAGCAACAGAGCGAACAGCCGTTTCAGAACCTTTGCCGACAAGCGATGCGCCAGCTTCGCACCTAGCCTGGCGGAGAACATGCTGGTCGCGGCGATGCCGAGCATGGCGGGCAGATAGACGAAACCCAAGCTCCAGTCCGGCAGCTGCGCCTCATGCCAACCAACCACCATGAAACTCAACGCCCCGGCGACGGCAATTGGCAGGCCGCACGCCGCCGAAGTCGCCACTGCCTGCTGCATCGGCACGCTGCGCCAGGTCAGATAGGGCACCGACAGCGAGCCGCCGCCAATCCCGAATATGGCCGACGCCCAGCCGATCACCACTCCAACCAACGATAGCTCTGGCCGCCCAGGCGCCTGACCGGTGGCTTTGGGGCGCAGGTCAAAGCCCATCTGCACGGCCATCGCCAAGGCGAACACACCAATGATCTTCTGCAGCATGGGCCCCTGGATCGCCGCGGCGGTCAGGCTGCCAAGCGCTGCGCCAAGGAGAATACCGAAGGTCATCCACAGCACCATCGGCCAGCGCACCGCGCCCTTGCGGTGGTGGGTGAGAATCGAATTGACCGAAGTAAATACAATAGTGGCCAGCGACGTCCCTACCGCCAGATGGGTGAGGATCTCCTGGGAAAAACCCTGGGCGCTAAAGCTGAACACCAGCACCGGCACGATGATCAGCCCGCCGCCCACGCCGAACAGGCCGGCCAGCACCCCAGCGAATCCGCCCAGCAGCAGATACAGCAGAAACTCCATGCGCCCCATCCTGGCGAAACAAAGCGGCATGTTAGCGGAAAACGCGCGCAGCACGCTCGCGCGGGATGATCACTGCGCGTTATATGCGACCCGTCCAACGGTGGCTCACGGCTCTCGCACGACTGTACCCTTGCGGGTCCGGACCGTTCATTAGGTGTCACATGTGCCTGATCGTTTTCGCCTGGCGCCCCGGCCACTCGCAACCACTGGTAGTGGCCGCCAACCGCGATGAATTCCACGCCCGTCCCAGCCTGCCATTGGGCTGCTGGGAAGATGCGCCCTGGATCGTTGGCGGGCGCGACCTGCAGGCCGGCGGTACATGGATGGGCATCACCACCAGCGGACGCTTCGCTGCCCTGACCAATATCCGCGCCCCCGGCCAGCCGACCGGCCTACGTTCGCGCGGCGAGCTGCCGGAGCACTTCCTGCGCGCAGATCTGCAACCAGCGGACTACCTCGCCGAGATGGCCGAGCGCCGGGGCGACTATGCCGGTTTCAACCTGCTGGTCGGCGACCACCAGGCCCTGTGGCATTTCAACTCCCAGAGCGGTTTGGCAACGGTACTGGAGGCTGGCGTCTACGGTTTGTCCAATGCCGGCCTGGACACGCCTTGGCCCAAGCTGAAGAAGGCCCGCGCAGCACTGGTCGGCGAGCTCGACAAGCCGAACCCCGAGCGGCTGCTGGCGCTACTCGCCGACCCTCAGCCGGCGGCCGAGCATGAGTTGCCACAGACCGGCGTTCCGCTCGCATGGGAACGCAGGCTGTCGAGCATTTTCATCATAAGCCCCGAATACGGCACGCGCGCCAGTACAGCGCTTATCCGCCATGCTGACGGCGCACTGGACATTCTGGAGCGTAGCTTTGGCCCGGACGGGCCATCAGGCGAGGTGCGCTACCACCACCCGCCGCGTGACTGATGACGTCAGACCGCGGCGGACGGGTTGATCAGCTTGTTCAGGCCGAGGTTGCGCAGGGTCAGCTGAACCGTGCTGTGAATGACCTGCGGACTGTCCAGCAGCATGACTTTCGCCAACAGCTGCTGAGCGGTATCCATGCTGATCTGGCGTAGCAGCCATTTCACCTTGGGCAGGTTGGTGGCGTTCATCGACAGGCTATCGAAGCCCATCGCCAGCAACAGCATGGCCGCCGCCGGATCACCCGCCATTTCGCCGCAGATGCTCACTGGCTTGCCTTCGCTGTGCGCCTCTTTGACCACCCGCTGCAGCGCCTCGAGCACGGCAGGATGCAGGTAGTCGTACAGATCGGCCACGCGCGGATTGTTGCGGTCCACCGCCAGCAGGTATTGGGTCAGGTCGTTGGACCCGACTGAGATGAAATCCACCTGGCGCGCCAGTTCGCGGGTCAGGTATACCGCCGCAGGTACTTCGATCATCACGCCCACCGGCGGCATGTGAACGTCCAGCCCCTCGTCGCGCACCTCGCACCAGGCACGGTGTATCAGGTGCAGAGCCTCTTCCAGCTCGCCGATGCCGGAGATCATCGGCAGCAGGATGCGCAGATTGTTCAGCCCGGCGCTGGCCTTGAGCATGGCGCGGGTCTGCAGCAGAAAAATCTCGGGATGGTCGAGGGTGACACGGATGCCGCGCCAGCCGAGAAACGGATTCTCTTCCTTGATCGGAAAGTACGGCAGGCACTTGTCGCCGCCGATATCGAGGCTGCGCATGGTTACCGGCAGCGGATGGAAGGCTTCCAGCTGCTCGCGGTAGATCGCCATCTGCTCCTTCTCGCTGGGGAAGCGCTCCTTGATCATGAACGGCACTTCGGTGCGATACAGGCCGACGCCCTCGGCGCCGCGCTCCTGCGCACGCACCACATCGGCCAGCAGCCCGGTGTTCACCCACAACGGAATGCGGTGGCCGTCGGTGGTCTCACACGGCAGCTCACGCAGTACGTCGAGCCCCGCAGAGAGCTGCCGTTCCTGCTCGGCCAACACTTCGTACTGCTCGCGCAGCACCTTGCCCGGGTTGGTGATGATCTCACCGCGATAGCCGTCGATGATCAGCTCGATGCCATCGACCTTGGAATACGGCAGGTCGACCGCGCCCATCACCGTCGGTATGCCCATGGCACGGGCGAGAATGGCAACGTGGGAGTTGCTCGAACCGAGCACCGAGACCATGCCCACCAGCTTGCCCTCCGGTACCTCGCCGAGCATGGCTGGCGACAGCTCCTCGCTGACCAGGATGGTCTTGTCGGGGTAGGTCAGGGTTTGTTGGCGGGCTTCCTGCAGATAGGCAAGCAGGCGCCTGCCGATGTCTTTGACGTCCGACGCACGCTCGCGCAGGTAGGCGTCGTCCATCATCTCGAAGCGTCGCACATGCTCGCTGACCACCTGGCGCAGCGCTCCCTGGGCCCATTGCCCTGTACGGATCACCTTGGTCACTTCACCACCCAAGGCGGAGTCGTCGAGCATCATCAGGTACACATCGAACAGTGCGCGCTCTTCCTTGCGCATCTGTGTCGCGAGCTTTTCTGAAAGGTTGCGCATGTCCGCGCGTACGGCTTCCAGTGCCGCTTCGAACAACGTTAGCTCAGCGTCGATATTGTCGATGTTCTTGTCCGGCACAACATCCAGGTCGGCCGGCGGCAGCACCACCACGGCGGTTCCCACGCCTGCGCCCGGGGCGCCGGGGATGCCGATGAAACGGGTTTCCTGAATGCCCTTGCCCTGCCGTCCGAGGCCACGGATCGAGCCAGTCGCCTCGGCATGGGCGATAACGCCGGCGAGCTGTGCGCTCATGGTGACGAGGAAAGCTTCCTCACCCTCGTCGAACTGACGACGTTCCTTCTGCTGGATAACCAGCACGCCCATCACCCGCCGATGGTGGATGATCGGAGCGCCGAGAAAGGAGGCATAACGCTCCTCGCCGGTTTCGGCGAAGTAGCGATAGCGCGGGTGTTCGGAGGCGTGTTCGAGGTTGAGTGGCTCTTCGCGGGTGCCCACCAGGCCGACCAGGCCTTCATTGGGCGCCATGCTGACCTTGCCGATGGCGCGCTTGTTGAGACCTTCGGTGGCCATCAGAACGAAGCGTTGGGTTTCCGGATCGAGCAGATAGACCGAGCAGACCTGGCTACCCATGGCCTCCCTGACTCTCAGCACGATGATGCCCAACGCCGCCTTGAGGTCTTTGGCGGCATTCACTTCCTGGACAATCTTGCGCAGCGTGCCGAGCATGCTCAGAGGCTTTCTCCCCGATCTCAGTCCCGCACCGGAAGGCGCGGAGCGAGTTCTTTAAGTGCGCGACGATAGACCTCGCGCTTGAAGGTGACCACCTGGCCCAGCGGATACCAGTAGCTGACCCAGCGCCAGCCATCGAACTCTGGCTTGCCGGTCAGATCCATTCGCACACGCTCTTCGGCGCTTGTAAGGCGCAGCAGAAACCACTTTTGCTTCTGTCCAATGCACAGCGGTTGGCTGTGAGTACGTACCAGGCGTTGCGGCAGACGATAGCGCAACCAGCCACGGGTGCAGGCGAGGATCTTCACATCCTGCTCTTCCAGGCCAATCTCTTCGTTGAGTTCGCGAAACAGGGCATCTTCCGGTGTTTCACGGGTATTAATCCCGCCTTGCGGAAACTGCCAGGCATCCTGATTGATCCGCCTAGCCCACAGCACCTGACCGACATCGTTGGTCAGGATGATGCCGACATTCGGGCGAAAACCATCGGAATCGATCACGGCATACAACCTCGCAGACGCATGTCGCGGCATTGTTCCACAAAACCGCAATAAGCCGAAAGCGCGGAAAGCCGCCATTCGGCAAGTGCTGGCGAACGGCGGACGACTCCGCTGGAGACTGCCCCCGAGCGGGTCTAGACGTTATGCTTGGCCCTGCCCTGACCATCCCCGAGGAAATCATCCGTGCGCCTGGCTCTATTCGATCTCGACAACACCCTGCTGGCCGGTGACAGCGACCACGCCTGGGGTGAATACCTCTGCCAGCGCGGCCTAGTCGATGCGACCCACTACAAGGCCCGGAACGATGCCTTCTATCAGGATTACCTGGCCGGGAACCTTGACGTGCATGCTTACCAGAACTTCTGCCAGGAACTGCTCGGCCGCAGCGAAATGTCGCAACTGCAGGAGTGGCACGACGAGTTCATGCGCGAGCACATCGAACCCATCGTATTGAGCAAGGGCGAGGCACTGCTGCGACAGCATCTTGAAGCGGGCGACAAGGTGGTCATCATCACAGCCACCAACCGCTTCATCACCGGCCCGATTGCCGCGCGCCTGGGTGTCGACACTCTGCTGGCAACCGAATGCGAGATGCGCGACGGCCGCTACACCGGCCGTTTGACCGACATTCCCTGCTTCCAGGAAGGCAAGGTGCAGCGCATCGAGCGCTGGCTCGCGGAAACCGAGCAGACCCTGGAAGGCAGCTATTTCTACAGCGACTCGCGCAACGACCTGCCGCTGCTGCAACGGGTAACTCATCCGGTGGCAGTGGACCCGGATCCGATCCTGCGCGAGATCGCCACCGAGCGTGGCTGGCAGATCATCTCGCTGCGCTGATACCGGCGCAGCGTAGATGTGAGGGTTGCTAAGCCTCAGACAGGCTTGGCGCCCATCAGGGCAGTGATTGCGATCAGCACGATCAACACCAGCACACCGTAGATACCGGCAGTTCGAGCCGCCATGGCGTTACCCGGCGTCTGCCAGGCAGTTAGACGCCCCGCCAGCAGCGGGACCAGCGGGATTAGCGCGAGGAACAGCAGGGAGCTGCCCAGCAGCCAGAACTGCCCCAGCGGCCAGCCGGCCAGGTGCACCAACCACCAACCGGTCAGCGGCAGGGAAAGGCCAATCACCGCGAGCAGCGGCAGCGACAAGTTGCGGGTACGCTGCAGTTTGCGTTGCAGCACTGCCTGGTCGCCACCGCGACCGGCCTTCCACAGCATGAACAGGTGCACGATCACGCCCAACAGCAACAGCACTGCAGTCACGCCATGGACGATTCTGATCGTCAAATAATGTTCCATTCGCTTTCCTCTTATTGCTCGCCTAACCGAGAAACAACTTGTAGGCCGGGTTATCACTCTCATCCCAGTATCGGTAGCCGATCTTCTCCAGCGCTGCCGGAACCAGATGGCGCTCATCGGCGGGCACCTGCAGGCCCGCCACTACACGGCCGTCAGCCGCACCGTGGTTGCGGTAGTGAAACATGGATATGTTCCAGCGCCCGCCCAACTTGTTGAGAAAGTTGAATAGCGCGCCGGGGCGTTCGGGAAACTCGAAGCGCAGCACCATCTCGTTACTGACCCCAACCGCATGCCCGCCGACCATGTGCCGCGTGTGCAATTTCGCCAATTCGTTGTCGGTCAGATCGAGCACCGGAAAGCCCTTGTCGCGCAGCCCCTGGACCAGCGCCGCGCGCGGATCGTTCTCCGGGTGCGTTTGCACGCCGACGAAGATGTGTGCCTCACGGTCGGTGTGATAGCGGTAGTTGAACTCAGTGATCTGGCGCTTGCCGATGGCTTCGCAGAAGGCCTTGAAGCTGCCTGGCTGCTCGGGAATGGTGACCGCGATGATCGCCTCGCGCTTCTCGCCCAGCTCGGCGCGCTCGGCGACATGGCGCAGGCGATCGAAATTGACGTTGGCGCCGGAATCGATGCCTACCAGCACTTGGCCGCTTACACCGTCGCGCTCGACGTACTTCTTGATCCCGGCCACGGCTAGCGCGCCGGCCGGTTCGGTGATCGAGCGGGTATCGTCGTAGATGTCCTTGATCGCCGCACAGATCTCGTCGGTGCTGACGGTGATCACTTCGTCGACATGATCCTTGCACAGATCAAAGGTGTGCTTGCCGATCTGAGCCACCGCCACGCCGTCGGCGAACAGGCCGACCTGCTCGAGCACCACGCGTTCGCCGGCCGCCATGGCCGCCTGCAGGCAGTTAGAGTCGTCCGGCTCGACGCCGATCACCTTGGTCTGCGGATAGAGATACTTCACATAGGCGGCAATGCCAGCCACCAGACCACCACCACCTACCGGCACGAAAATCGCGTCGATTGGCCCCTGATGCTGACGGAGAATCTCCATCGCCACGGTGCCCTGCCCGGCGATCACGTCGGGGTCATCGTAAGGGTGGATATAGACGTAGCCCTTCTCTTCGACCAGCTTCAGCGAATAGGCCAGCGCCTCGGGAAAGGCATCGCCATGCAGCACCACCTTGCCGCCTCGGGCGCGTACGCCCTGCACTTTGAGCTCCGGCGTGGTGCGCGGCATGACGATGGTCGCCTTGATTCCCAGCTGCTTGGCCGCCAGTGCCACGCCCTGGGCGTGATTACCGGCCGAAGCGGTTACCACGCCGCGCGCCAGCTCGTCGGCCGACAGCTGCGCCAGCTTGTTGTAGGCCCCACGGACCTTGAACGAAAACACCGGCTGCAGATCCTCGCGCTTGAGCAGAATCTGATTGCCGATTCGCTCGGAAAGCTGGCGAGCGGGCTGCAGCGGAGTTTCGATGGCGACGTCGTAGACGCGGGAGGTGAGGATCTTCTTGACGTAATGTTCGAGCATTCTGGCTGTCTTGGCGGGCGTTGCGAGGGAGCGACGAGTCTACCCCTGCGACGCCCCCGGCGACCACCGGCAATCCGCGAGCCATTGCGGGCGGGTACGAACAAGACCCGCCGCGGGCAGAGGGCTATAATCCGCCTCCCGTCTTTCCGCCCGGATACCCCATGACCCAGGATCAGCTCAAGCAGGCCGTCGCCCAGGCCGCCGTCGACCATATCGTCCCCCAGCTCACCGATCGCAGCATCGTTGGCGTGGGCACCGGCTCAACCGCCAACTTCTTCATCGACCTGCTGGCCAAGCACAAAGGCTTCTTCGATGGCGCCGTAGCCAGCTCCGAAGCCACAGCCGAGCGTCTGAAGCAGCATGGAATTCCGGTTTACGACCTGAACTCGGTCCACGATCTGGAGTTCTACGTCGACGGTGCGGACGAAGCCAACAAGCATCTCGAGCTGATCAAGGGCGGTGGCGCAGCCCTGACCCGCGAGAAGATCGTTGCGGCGGTGGCCCAGACCTTCATCTGCATCGCCGATGGCAGCAAGCTGGTCGAGCAACTGGGCGTCTTTCCGCTACCCGTGGAAGTGATTCCGATGGCACGCAGCTATGTGGCGCGTGAATTGGTGAAGCTTGGCGGCGACCCGGTTTACCGCGACGGCGTGGTGACCGACAACGGCAACGTCATCCTCGATGTGCACAACCTGATGATCGGCTTCGCGCCTGAGCTGGAAGAAAAGATCAACAACATCGTCGGCGTAGTCACCAACGGCTTGTTTGCCGCGCGCCCGGCCGACGTGTTGCTGCTTGGCACCGAAAGCGGCGTGCAGACGCTCAAGCGCTAAAAACGCGAAGGCGCCCTGCGCGGCTGGCAGCTACGCTTGGATGAGCCGTGTCGCGTCCGACACGGCTCATCACAGGAGGTGTTGCCATGTCCGGCAAATTCCAGCTGAAGCGAGCCAGCAACGGCCAGTACCATTTCAACCTGGTGGCTAGTAACGGCCAGGTTGTGCTGTCCAGCGAGCAATACAAGGCCCATGCCTCGGCGCTGAACGGCATCGACTCGGTACGCAAGAATGCAGTGCGTGAAGGCGCTTTCGAGGTCAAGGAGTCGAGCAACGGCAAGCATTACTTCGTGCTCAAGGCCACCAATGGCCAGATCGTCGGCCAGAGCCAGATGTACGCCAGCCTGCACAGCGCCGAGCAGGGTTGCGACTCGGTTCGACGTCATGCGCCCGCTGCCGCCCTGCAGGATGAAAGTGCTTCGTCAGCCGCCTGAGCGGCTGTTCAGGCCAGGTGATCGAGCGTGGCGTCCGGTCACCTGTCCTGCTTGCTAAACACGTAGAACAGGTTTGGCTCGCTAACCAGATACAGCGTACCGTCCGGCCCCATCGCAATCCCCTCCGCCTGTGGCACGTTGCGCTCCAGCCCGTGCTTGCCGGCGCTCAATGACAGACTGCTGAGCGGCTGCCCGTTGCTATCCAGCTCCACCACCAGCCGCGACTCGTCGGACAGCGCCAGCAGATGCCCGGTCTGCTCATCGAATTGCAGGCTGGACAAGTCACGCACGAATAGCCGTGCCTGATGCTCATTGATATGCACCGATGGCGTCGGCTCGGTGTAGGGGAAGCCGGAAATCTCGTAGATACGAACCGGGTTGCGCTCCTTGGCAACGAACAGGCGCTTGCCCGCCGGGTCGTACGCCAACCCCTCGAAGCCCTTGTTGCCGTTCAGGTCGATGCCCAGTGAGAGCTGCTGCGCCTGCGCCGCTTCGATCACCGTGGTCTGCTCGTTGACTTCGACACGCAACAGCCGCTGCCGGCGCTCGTCGCTGATTACGTAGACGCCCTTGGAAATGTACTCGATGGCCTCCGGGTCACCGAAGCCGACCAGAGGGATTGCCCGCAACAGATCGCCTTCCAGGCTGAGCTCCAGCCAATGCGGTTTCCCATTGGTGACGGCGATCAGGCTGTTGCGGTCCGGATCGAAGGTCAGCGCCGAGAGATCATCACTGATACCGCTGACGACCTTGCCCTGGATCGTCGCCTGGTAATCGGGTAGCCACAACGAGGCTTCCTGCGCCTGCTCGCCGTTCTGCCACTGATTGAGATGAAACCAGCCGCGCTCGAACAGGCGATAATGAACACCAGCGGCAACCGCCAACAGCAAAGCCACGCCCAGCAGCGCAGCCAGGAAATATTTCAACGCACGCATGAAAGCTCACTTTCTTCTACTGGAGACCGAAATTTTGCTCAGTTCGGCTTACATGAAGCTTAACGGCGGGCCATACGTCAGCGCTTGCGGCTAAATACGTAGAAACGGTTGGGTTCGCCGACCACGTAGATATTGCCCTCACCATCCATCGCAACGCCCTCGGCCTGCTTGATGCCCTGTACCAAACCGTGGAGACCGCCGAAGAGCGCGATGAAGCTGCGTGGCTGACCCTGCAGGTCGAGTTCAACCAGCAACCGCGACTCGTCGGAGAGCAGCAGCGTATGACCGCTCTGCGGGTCGATCGTCACCGAGGACAGATCACGAACTATCAGAGGTTGGTTTGGCAGCGCCTGAAGCGCCCCGACTGCGCCGTCCTCACCTGGGAATGGCAGTTCGAAAAGCCCCTGCGGATCACGCTCCTTGGCCAGTAGCAGACGCTGCGTATGCGGATTCCAGGCCAGGCCTTCGAAGCCCTTGTTGCCCGCTTCGGCGAAGCCGAGGTCGTAGCTGGCCAGGTCATCCAGATCGAGGCTCTCTACGTCCGGCTCCAGGAAGAACACTGCGACCAGTCGACGCCGCTCGTCGACGATCGCCAGCCGGCCATCGCCCAACGCTTCCACCGCTTCCGGATCGGAAAAACCGGTGAGTGCTATACGCCGCAGCACGACGCCGGCCGGGGTGAACTCGATCAGTTGTGGATGCTTGCCGGTGACGGTAAACAGCGTGCCGGTCAGCGGATTCCAGGTGAGCCCGGAGGTCTCATCCTTCTCCAGACCGGCCAACGTCGTTTCAAGGACCAGCTCGTAATCTGGTAGCCAGATACCAGCGGCACGCTGGTCGGCGGTGACCGAGCGTTCTTCCCAATACAGTCGCAACTGATCGTCCCAATGCAGCAGGCGCCCGGTGACGAGCAGCGCTACGAACAAAAGCAATAGAACGGCGGCGACGATCAGGCGCCAACGGGAATAACGGACGGGCATGAAGAAAGCGTTCCAGCGGGAAGGTGCCGGATTACATCACGAGAGCGAATTGCAAAAAAAGCGGCAAACGCGGCGGGTGTGCCCGCCGCGTGGGGGGGGGGTCAGAGCACGCGGCTCTCGAAACGCGACAGACCGACCAGCTCCAGCACCAACTGGTCGCCCTGATTGAGCGGGCCGACGCCGGCCGGGGTGCCGGTCAGCACCACATCGCCCGGTTGCAGGCTGAAGTGGCCGGCGATGTGCTGTAGCAGCGGCAGGATGGCATTGAGCATCTGGCTGCTGTTGCCGTCCTGGCGCACTTCGCCGTTGATCGACAGGCGAATACCGATGTCGCCCAGATCCTCCACCGAATCGCCCGGGACGAACGGCGCCAGCACGCAGGCGCCATCAAAGCTCTTGGCGATCTCCCACGGGTGGCCCTTTTCCTTCAGCTTCGCCTGCACGTCACGCAGGGTCAGGTCGAGCGCCGGGGCGAAGCCGGAGATGGCGTCGCGCACCTCTTCCTCGTTCGGCTTGCGCGACAGCGGCTTGCCGATCAGCACGGCGATTTCCGCCTCGTAATGCACGGCACCGCGATCGCTCGGAATGCTGAACCCGTCGTCCAGCGGCACGCTGCAGCTGCCGGCCTTGATGAACAGCAGCGGCTCGGTCGGCACCGGGTTGTTCAGTTCCTTGGCGTGCTCGGCATAGTTGCGGCCGATGCAGACCACCTTACCCAGCGGATAATGGATCGGCGTGCCATCGGTGTAGTGGTGCTGGTAACTCATCGAAGACTCCTGGTAATCCGTGGGCCGTTCAGGCCGCGAAAATCTTGCCGGGATTCATGATCCCGTTGGGATCGAACACTGCTTTGACTGCCTTCATGTACTCGATTTCCGCTGGCGAGCGGCTGTACTCGAGGTAGTCACGCTTGGTCATGCCGACGCCATGTTCGGCGGAGATCGAGCCGTTGTACTTCTGTACGGTTTCGAACACCCACTTGTTGACGGTGGCGCACTTGCCAAAGAACTCGTCCTTGTCCATCGCATCCGGTTTGAGGATGTTCAGGTGCAGGTTGCCGTCGCCGATGTGGCCGAACCAGACGATCTCGAAGTCCGGGTAATGTTCACCGACGATGGCATCGATTTCCTTGAGGAAGGCCGGCACCTTGGCGACGGTGACGGAGATGTCGTTCTTGTACGGCGTCCAGTGGCTGATGGTCTCGGAGATGTACTCGCGCAGCTTCCACAGATTCTGCAGCTGCTGCTCACTCTGACTCATCACGCCGTCGAGCACCCAACCCTGTTCGACGCAATGCTCGAAGGTAGCCAGCGCCTGGTCGGCGCGCTCGTCGGTGGTGGCCTCGAATTCCAGCAGCGCGTAGAACGGGCAGTCGGTTTCGAACGGGGCCGGCACGTCGCCACGCGCCAGCACCTTGGCCAGTGCCTTGTCGGAGAAGAACTCGAAGGCGGTCAGGTCCAGCTTGTCCTGGAAGGCGTGCAGCACCGGCATGATCGAATCGAAATCCGGCGTACCCAGCACCAGCGCGGTGAGGTTGGTCGGCTGACGCTCCAGGCGCATGGTGGCCTCGACGACGAAGCCCAGCGTGCCTTCGGCGCCGATGAACAGCTGACGCAGGTCGTAGCCGGTGGCGTTCTTGATCAGGTCCTTGTTCAGCTCGAGCACGTCGCCCTTGCCGGTCACCACCTTCATGCCGGCGACCCAGTTGCGGGTCATGCCGTAGCGGATCACCTTGATGCCACCGGCGTTGGTGCCGATATTGCCGCCGATCTGGCTGGAGCCGGCGGAGGCGAAGTCCACCGGGTAGTACAGGCCCTTGTCCTCGGCGAACTGCTGCAGCTGCGCGGTGACCACACCGGGCTGGCAGACGGCGGTGCGGTCCATCTCGTTGAATTGAAGAATCTGGTTCATGTAGTCGAACGACACCACCACTTCGCCGTTGGCCGCTACGGCCGCGGCAGAAAGCCCGGTGCGGCCGCCCGAGGGCACCAACGCGACCTTGCGCTCGTTGGCCCAGCGCACAATGGCCTGCACCTGCTCGATGCTCTTGGGAAAGACGATGGCCGAGGGCGCCGGGGCGAAATGCTTGGTCCAGTCCTTGCCGTAGGCATTCAACGAATCGGCGTCGGTCAGCACTTTGCCGGGCTCGACCAGGGTTTTCAGCTCATCGATCAGGGCGGGGTCGGTCATCACGGGAACTCTCATACGATTCATGGTCACCCTGAGCACGCTTCAGCACAGGGGTGGGGGTGTTTCGCGGGGCTCGTATGCTAGCATACGCCCCCCTTTGAAACGTGCCTCGGCAGACTCCCGACACCGCTAATCACGGGTTGGCCAGCCTTCGCTGGACACTTCAGTCCTATCCTTCGGCCTTAAGGTTTTAATGCAGATGAGCCAGACCTCTCTCGACAAGAGCAAGATCAAGTTTCTTCTTCTCGAAGGCGTGCACCAGAACGCCGTCGACACCCTCAAGGCGGCCGGCTACACCAACATCGAGTACCTCAAGGGCGCGCTGTCCACCGAGGAGCTGAAGGAGAAGATCGCCGACGCCCATTTCATCGGCATCCGCTCGCGCACCCAGCTCACCGAGGAAGTCTTCGAAGCTGCCAAGAAGCTCATCGCCGTCGGCTGTTTCTGCATCGGTACCAATCAGGTCGACCTGAACGCTGCCCGCGAACGCGGCATCGCGGTGTTCAACGCACCCTACTCCAACACCCGTTCGGTGGCCGAGCTGGTGTTGGCCGAAGCCATTCTGCTGCTACGCGGTATTCCGGAAAAGAACGCCTCCTGCCACCGCGGCGGCTGGATCAAGTCGGCGGCCAACTCCTTCGAGATCCGCGGCAAGAAGCTCGGCATCATCGGCTACGGCTCAATCGGCACCCAGCTGTCGGTACTCGCCGAAGCGCTGGGCATGCAGGTCTTCTTCTATGACGTGGTGACCAAGCTGCCGCTGGGCAACGCCACCCAGATCGGCTCGCTGTACGAGCTGCTGGGCATGTGCGACATCGTCTCCCTGCACGTCCCCGAGCTGCCGTCCACCCAGTGGATGATTGGCGAGAAGGAAATCCGCGCCATGAAGAAAGGCGCCATCCTGATCAACGCTGCCCGCGGCACCGTGGTCGAGCTGGATCACCTGGCCGCTGCGATCAAGGACGAGCATCTGATCGGCGCTGCCATCGACGTGTTCCCGGTCGAGCCGAAGTCCAACGACGAGGAATTCGAAAGCCCGCTGCGTGGACTGGATCGCGTGATCCTGACCCCGCACATCGGCGGCTCGACTGCCGAAGCGCAGGCCAACATCGGCCTGGAAGTCGCAGAGAAACTGGTCAAGTACAGCGACAACGGCACCTCGGTGTCCTCGGTCAACTTCCCGGAAGTGGCCCTGCCGTCGCACCCGGGCAAGCACCGCCTGCTGCACATCCACCAGAACATTCCGGGTGTGATGAGCGAGATCAACAAGGTCTTCGCCGACAACGGCATCAACATCTGCGGCCAGTTCCTGCAGACCAACGAGAAGGTCGGCTACGTCGTCATCGACGTGGACAAGGAGTACTCCGATCTGGCGCTGGAAAAGCTGCAGCACGTCAACGGCACCATCCGCAGCCGCGTGCTGTTCTGATGCGTTGACCGGGCAGCACTGACAAAAGGGAGGCTTCGGCCTCCCTTTTTCGTTTGCACGCCTGGGCCGATTGGCTCTCGGCTTAAGCTTGGCCTAGCTGCGCAGCACCCGATTACCCGCGGCATCTACATCCGCCCCCGGTCGTTCATCACGCGGTTCGGGCATAGGCGGCACATCCGTCTCGGTAGGTGCCTGGCGCGGCTGCAGCATCGGCGCCTCGAGCTTCTCCGCATCCTGCGGCTGCTCGCCCGACCCGCCGCGTGGTTCGCTGCTGTCCAGTGGATGTTGGCGAGCCTTTTCTGGATGGGTGGGGCCCGTGCCGTCAGCCATGACAGCCGAGGCGCCAGCCAGCGATACCAGCAGAACGCTCAAGCGCAGCATGCTCATCGTGCACCTCCGATAAGGATTGGTCCGCTTTCGGCACACATGCGCCAGCAAAGGTTTCCCCCGCAGTGCAACAAGCAGCCGAGCGGTTAGAAAAACGCAGAACGGCCCGACAAGCGCTGCCTGCCGGGCCGTTATGCTTCACCGCGTGGATCAATAGGCGCCGCGTTCACCACCTTCGCCACCAGTGCCGGTGGTGCCCTGTTTGCCGGTTGCACCATCGCCACTGGCGTCAACACCGGCGCCACGATCACTACCAGTGGTGGTCGCCGGACGCTCGGTCTCGTCCGGCATCTTGCCGGTATCGGAAGTCGAATCCATTCCGGTGCCGGTGCCGCCCATGGTCCCAGGCTGCTCGGTGCTGTGACCCATCGAGTCGCGATGCCCGGTATCGGTGCCAGTGCCAGTGTTGCCGGCCGCGAATGCCGCGCCGGAAATCAGCCCGGCGAGAGTGAATGCCGCAATCTTGTGCATGCTCATGATCGTCTCCTGCATATTTCAGGGGGTTCATGTAATCCGGCAGCAGGACCCGCCAAGGGTTTCCTCGTCAGACTTTACAAAACATGACAGGGCCGACGAACCCCATTCCAGAGCGGTCTTATCACGAACCGTCGGTCGCATCGAGCCGATCACCGAGCAGATCCTCTACGTAGAGCATACGCACCAGCACCATGCCGGCCGCCGCTAGCGGCGTGGCCAGCAGCAAGCCCAGGGTTCCCGCGAGCAGTCCGAACAGCAACTGCACGGCGATGGTCAACGCTGGCGGGATCGAAACAATGCGTTGCTGCATCAAGGGCGTGAACACGTAGCTCTCCAGCGCCTGGACGAACAGGTAGAGCCCGGCGACGTAGAGCACCGTGCGCCCGCCTTCGAGGGATGCCAGCAGGAGCGCCGGAATCACTGCCAGCACCGGGCCAATATTGGGGATGAACGACAGCAATCCGGCTATCAACCCGAGCACCAGCGCCAGTTCGATACCCAGCAGCCATAGACCGAGGGTTGTCAGCACGCCGATCAGCAGCATTTCCAGCAGTTTGGCCAGCAACCAGGCACGCAACGTTGCGCCGGTTTCGTCGAGCACTTCGGCAGCGCGCAGGCGGTAGCCCAGGGGGATCAGCTTCAACAGCCCGCTCACATATATCTTCGGGTTGATGGCCAGACAGATGCCGATCGCGAACGCGATGACGAAACTACTCAAAGCCCCCACCACCGAGCCCATCACCTTGGTCACCACACTGAAGGCACTCGATCCATCGGGCAGCGAGTCCTCAAGGCGTTCGCGCTGCTGCAGCAATTGATTGGCCCAAGGCAGCTGCTCGGCACGTTCGCGCAGCTGCTCGACAGCCTGTGGCAGAGAATCGGACAGGGCATCGGCCTGCTCGGCAATATTTGGTGCGACCAGCCAGCCACCGCCGCCAAGGGCGAGCAGCATCACCACGAAGAAGACCGGCATGGCCGCCTTGTAGGGCATGGCGGTGTGATCACTGATCCACTGACTTACGCCGTGAATCAACACGCCAAAGAGAATCGATGCGAACAACAGCAACAGAAAATCGAAGGCCAACCAGGCGACGATGCTCAGCAGCACCACCGCGGCAAGCACTGCGGCCTGCACAATGGCCCGATTGGCAACCTTCTTCGCATCGTTCTGCGGTGTTGGCATGGACATGGCTCTCCCCTGATGAGTACAAGGGTTACGACAGGCCGCGCGACGCTTTAATTCAGGCATTGCACCAATCAGCGCAGCAGTTGCCAGAGTGATGCCCCGACCCCGGCCATGCTTTCGCCCGCCACCAGTCCAGCTGCGGCGACGATCACGAAGCGCTCGCCGAGGCTGCGCCAGCGTGACGCGAAAGCCCAGGCGAGCAAGGCGCCAAAAGTCATCATCAGCGAAATCGAGGCCGGAATGATGAACGCCAGGCCGAGCGCCGCGGAGCTCGGCAGCCAACGCGAGCGCCGCTCGGGCAACAGACCCTCGAGCGTACCGAGCAGCACACCACAGAGCGCGCCAACCAACATCGCCCAGCGCACGTCGGCAGCAAGCGCGCCGAGGCCGCCAGTCAGTGCTTCGGCCACTGCCTTCCAGGTCGCAACAGCTGGTGCCGGCCATTCAGGGGTAATCAGCATGCTCTGCGGATCGGGAATCAACAGCTGATAGGCCAGCACGCCCACCAGGCTGCCCAGCAGAATGCCAAAGCACTGCGCCACCGCCTGGCGTCCCGGCGCCGCACCGATGGCGTGACCAACCTTGAAGTCGTTGAGCAGATCGGTGCACTGCCCGGCTGCACCACCGGCGGTGTTGGCGCTCATCAAATTCACTGGCACCTGGCCCGGCGCGAACACGCCGAAGCTCAACTGCGACAGCTGGCCGATGGCACCAATTGGCGGAATCCCGGTGGCGCCGACCACCCGCGCGGCCACCATCGCCAGCAGCAGCGCCAGCGGAATCGACAGCAACGCCAGCCAGGGATCAATGCCGAACAGGCTGATTTGCAGTACCACAACCAGCACCACAGCCAGCACGAAACCCGCCACCGGCCAGCCTTCCGGGCGCTGCAGCCGAGGGCGCCGACGTACCGAGATCGAACGAGATCGCAACAGGCGCAGACCCAGCGAAGTCAGCGTCGCGCAGACCATCAGACTTACGCCCGGCCACAACAACCATTCGATCAGCGCAGCGAACTGCGGCCCCTGAGCGGAAGCCGGCAAGCGAACCAATCCTTCGGCCAGCAGCCAGGGCGCGAGCAGGCCCCAGGCCAGCAACGCGCCGAGCAACAGCGACAGGCCGACCCGCAGCCCGATGATGCCGCCGAAGCCGAGCAGCAGCAGCGAGGGCTCGAAGGTGAAGGTCAGCCGCTCAAGCTGCAAGGACGGCGCCCAGCGCGGCAGCGCCCAGAAGAAGGTGTCGCTCAGCTTGGCGCCAGCAGCCAACGCGGCAGCACCGCCCAACACCCAGAGGCGGCGTCCGGCCTCGGCACCGTGGCTGTAGATCTGCTGCAGCGTGGCCAACGTCGCCATGCCCTCGGGAAAGCGCAGCCCCGATGCGACGATCAGCGATGGCCGCAGGTACCAGGCCACCCAGATGCCGAGAAAGCTCACCGAGAACACCCAGGCCATCAGCGGCAGGCTGTCCAGCTGCTGACCGGTGAGTAGCGTGTAGGCGGGAATCGGCGCCACCAGCCCACCGGAGATGATCGAGGCGCAGGACGAGGCCGTGGTCTGGTTGATGTTGCTTTCGAGCAACGACCAGCGCGGCCGGCCAAAGGTGACGGAAACGCTCTGCCAGAAGGCGAAGCCGATCAGCAGCGCAATGATCGACATATTGAACGACCAGCCGATTTTGAGGCCCGAGTAAACATTCGACGGTGCCAGCAACGCACCCAGCAGCAGCCCGGTCAGGAGCGCGCGCAGGGTCAGCTCACGAGAAGAAACGGCAGAGTTGGACGCAATCATGCTTCTACCTTAGCAGCACCAACCGGTGCAAAAACGCCCGCTCTTCCAGACGGCTCACTCGCCCCTCGACCGTGTTGCGCACGCACTGGCCAGATAATGCCCGTTTGCCATCTCTGGGCTGAACTTCGCTGCAAGGTGCTGGTCGTTTAGTAACTTTTTAATCAATCACGCCCGACTGACTAGGTACCGAACATGGATGCGGATCTTACGCGGGACATATCCTCCCCAACTGTCACGCTATTAACCGGCAATGAGCTGCTTGGGTTGTTCTTTCGCCATTTTCTCGGCGAGCAGGCGCAGGTCGAAGTTTCACTCGCCGGACTGGAATCATCGGAGCATCGTGGGGCCGACCTGTTTCTGGTCGACGCCGGACACAGCGAAGCCGAACAGATTTCCAGCTTGATCGACCAACTCGACGAACACACACCGGTGGCACTGGTGAACATCGTTCCCGAACAGGCCGAGCAGCTGGTGGAAAAGCACCCGGTCATTCGAGGGGTGTTCTACAGCCATGCAACCCGCGAGCATCTACTCGAGGGTATCCGGGTGCTGCTAAAAGGTGGTGACTGGCTGCCAAGGGTGCTTACCGAGCGACTGCTGGGCCAGTGGCGACGCATGCGCCAGCTTGCCGAGACCAAGTCCAGCCTGACGCTGCGCGAACGGGAAATCCTCAGCCTGGCGGGCAAGGGTTTGTCCAATGCCGAAATCGCCGAACAGCTGTGCCTGAGTCCTCACACCATCAAAAGCCATATCCACAACCTGCTGCGCAAAATCGGCGCATCCAATCGCGCCGAGGCGGCATATCTGCTGCGCAGCCATCTGGACTGGGACAAGTCCTGCCGCGCCTGATCGTTTGCTGCCCATCCGGCAGCGCACTGATTGGCATCGTGCGCTGCCGGAACAGCACGTCGCTGACGTCATCGTGAGCGACTTACCGGTCGTGCGGTAGCGTCAGGGATTAATCCCTATATGGCGTTTTCCGCCATCCTTTTTCCATCGTCGGATGGATATTCAAACCGTACCCAGCGTTCAAGAATCGCGACCACTGCCTACGGTATATACCGATGACTTCTTCTGATTTGCCCCGCGCCGCTCACCTGCTCGCCCTGATCGTCAGCTTCGCCAGCACCCCGCTGATGGCGATGGATCTGATGGATAACGGCGATCTCGCGCCAGACCGCGGCGTGCTAAGTGCAAGCTCCACTTCGCAGCTGTCCGATGCCAAGGCGGCCTTTGTACAGCAACAGGGTCAGGGCAACCTCGCCGAGCTTGTGCAGACCGGTCAGGCACTCAACGCGCAGGTATTGCAACAAGGCAGCGACCAGGAAGCCTTCATTCTCCAGCATGGCGAAAACCTGCTGGCAATCATCGAACAGGCTGGCCACGGCAACTTCGCCGAGATCCTCCAGACTGGCAGCGACAACCAGGCCACCATCAGCCAATACGGCGCATACAACGACGCTCGCATCGAACAGGCCGGTAGCGGCCAGCGCAGTGCCGTCACGCAATACGGCACCGGCCAACAGATAAACATTGTGCAAGGTCGCTAAAGGCCACGGAGAATCACATGTTCAAGCCCACAGTAATCGCTTCCATTCTCGCACTCGGCGCCGCTCAGGCGTTTGCGCAAAACAGCATCGAGCTGGAACAGGTCGGCACGGACAACGTGGCCGAACTGCAACAGACCGGCCTGGTCGACTCCAGCGCGATAGACGTCAGCCAGACCGGCAACCTCAATTTCGCCAGCGTCACTCAGGTTGGCGAGGCTTACTTCAAGGTCGCCAACCTTCAGCAAGTCGGCAATGCCAACGTCGCCACCGTCGAACAGACCGGACGCACCAGCACGCTAAATGCCAGCAGCGTCGGCAACGGCAACCAGATCACTGCCAGCCAGACCAGCTTCGTCAACGCGCAGGTCGAGCAGCGCGGCGACAACAACCAGCTGACCTTCAGCCAGCAGGGATACTACGAAGGTGCCCGCCTGAATGTGTCCCAGGACGGCCTGGGCAACATGGCTGACATCTTTCAGGGCGACGGCAACCGTATGACGCTTGCCCAGGTCGGCACCTATAACGTCGCCGACATCCATCAACGCGACTACCACAACGAACTCGACTTCACCCAGAGTGGCGACAGTAACTTGCTGACGGTCGACCAGAATGGCTTCGGTGGCCGCATCAGCGGCTCGTCAACCGGCAGTGGCAACAGCGTCGATATCGCGCAGACTTACATGTCCAACCAGGCCACGGTAGTCCAGAACGGCAACGACAACGTGGCGAGCATCGAACAGGGCAACTACAGCCATCAAGCCACCATCACGCAGATGGGCAGCGCCAACGAGGCGATGATTCGCCAGAACCTGCCGGCCAACGATTACACCCGTCTGCCGGGCGTGGCAGCGATCCACCAGAGCGGTACCGGCAACAGCGCATCCATCGTCCAGCAGTAAAACGACAAGCCCAGCCACGGACCGGCTTCAACGGAAACAGAACGGATGCTGACCATGACCCTCGCCACCTGGCTGCTTGCAGCCACCCCCGCACCTGCCGAAGGCGCTGTGAACGCCAGCCTCGAATTGCAACCTGTCGAGCAAAACCGTTTGTCCCTGGCCCTGTGCTTCAAGGGCAGTGGTCAGCAGGTCCGCTTTCGCCTCAAGGTCCGCTCCAGCGGCAGCGCCGGCAATTCCCAGACCGCCCAGAGCGGCACCCTGATCGCTACTGAAACGCAGCAATGCCCGCTGAGCAACCGACTCGGCATTGCTGACGGCACCCGCGTCGAGGCCGAGCTGCAATGGTGGATCGACGATGCCGAGCAGCCGCCGATGCTGCGCAGCTACCCGGATAATGACGTCGATATGGACGAGCAGAGCGAGCCGCAGCAGATCGCTTGAAAGCCTGGAAGCAGACCAACGGCACCGCAGGAGGCGTTCGTTCAGCGCAGGTTCAGGCTGGGTTCAGGAAGGGTTCAGTGACAACCGTTCAGGCTAGGGGCCGTCAGTATCCCGCTGCCTGAAAAGGAGTCACCGATGAAAAAACTTAGCACTCTGGCCCTCGCCACCACCCTCGGCATCTTCAGCTTCGGCGCCCACGCCGCTGAGAACTTCGCCGGTTTCACCTGGGGCAAAAGCACCGTCAACACTGATCGCTCCAGCTCGCTGAAGCAGAACATGGACGGCAAGAACCGCTTCGATGACGTGATCAAGAACAGTGGCACCTGGGGCGTACGCGCCGGTCAGATGACCGACGAGGCCCGCTACTACATGACCTACGAGAACGTCTCCGACGATTACGGCAGCAGCCTCAAGCTGCGTCAGCAGAACCTGATCGGCAGCTACGACATGTTCGTTCCGCTGGGTGACACCACCCGCCTGTTCGGTGGCGCCAGCGCCGGTCTGACCAAGCTGGAGAACGAGTCCAAGGGTTACACCCGTGACAGCGATATCGGCTACCTGGTAGGCCTGCAGGCCGGTATCCTGCAGAAGCTCGGCGACAACACCTCGGTGGAAGCCGGCTACCGTTACCTGCGCAGCAACGCCGGTACCGAAGTGTCCGAGCGTGGCGTCGGCAAGCTGGGCTCGATCGACGTACACAGCAGCAAGCAGGCCTATCTGGGTCTGAACTATCACTTCTGATGGCGTTACGCTGACAGAACGTTGAAAAGCGGCCGGGCATTGCCCGGCCGTTTGCCCAGGGAGCAGAAAAATGAAAGTGCTAGTGGTGGAAGACGAGGCGCTGCTGCGCCACCACTTGCAGACGCGGCTCGGTGAAAGCGGGCATATCGTCGATGCCGTGCCCAACGCCGAAGAAGCGCTGTATCAAACCCACGAATTCAATCACGACCTTGCCGTCATCGATCTCGGCCTGCCGGGTATCAGCGGGCTGGACCTGATCCGCCAGCTGCGCAGCCGCGGCAAGGCCTTTCCCATTCTTATCCTCACTGCCCGTGGCAACTGGCAGGACAAGGTCGAAGGCCTGGCCGCCGGCGCGGACGATTACGTGGTCAAGCCGTTCCAGTTCGAGGAGCTCGAAGCCCGACTGAACGCCCTGCTGCGCCGCTCCAGGGGCTTTACCCAGGCCACCATCGAAGCCGGCCCGCTGGTGCTCGACCTCAATCGCAAGCAGGCCACGACCAATGGCGAGCCGCTGGCGCTGACCGCCTACGAATACCGCATCCTCGAATACCTGATGCGTCATCAGCAGCAGGTGGTGGCCAAGGAACGGCTGATGGAACAGCTCTACAGCGGCGACGAGGAGCGCGACCCGAACGTGATTGAGGTGCTGGTCGGGCGGCTGCGGCGCAAGCTTGAGGCCCAGTGCGCGATGAAGCCCATCGAAACCGTGCGTGGCCTCGGCTACCTGTTCACCGAGCGCTGCCGATGAGTCGACGCTGGCGCCGCCTGCAGGCGCGCGTTCGCAACCGACTGACCGGCGCCATGTCGCTGCGCCTGCGACTGATGCTCGGCGCGGCGAGCCTCGCCGTACTGTTCATGCTGGCGTTGCTGCCAGCGCTGCAGGGCGCCTTCAGCCTGTCCTTCGAGAAAGTCATCGAACAACGCCTGGCCGCCGACGCCAGTACGCTGATCACCGCCGCACAGGTCGAGGACGGCCGTCTGCAAATGCCCGAGCGCCTACCAGACGAGGAATTCGACCTGCCGGACGCACAGCTGCTCGGCTTCATCTACGACCGTCGCGGCGAGCTGGTCTGGCATTCACGCTCGGCCGCCGACGAGCGCATCGACTATCGCCCGCGTTACGAGGGCGGCAACACGGAATTCCTGCGCATACGCGACGCGGACGGAATCGAGTACTTCGTCTATGACGTCGAGCTGCATCTGGCCGGCAGCCGCGACAACGCCTTCAGCTTCGTCACCATGCAGCCGACCAGCGAGTACCTGAGCCTGTTCGAGGAGTTTCGTCGCCAGCTGTACCTGTGGCTGGGCAGTGGCCTGCTGGTTTTGCTGGTGCTGCTCTGGCTCGGCCTGACCTGGGGCTTTCGCACGCTCAAGCGAGTCAGCGCTGAGCTCGACCAGGTCGAAGCCAGCCAGCGTGAACGGCTGAGCGACGACCACCCGCGCGAACTGCTGCGTCTGACCCGCTCGCTGAACCGCCTGCTGGACAGTGAGCGGCGCCAGCGCGAGCAGTACCGCAATTCGTTGGGTGACCTGGCGCATAGCCTGAAAACCCCGCTCAGCGTGCTGCAGGGCGTCGGCGAGACACTCGCGGCGCAGGCGCAGAGCCGCGAGCAGGCACAGGTGATGCAGGCGCAGATCGAGCGCATGAGCCAGCAGATCGGCTATCAGCTACAACGGGCCAGCCTGGGCAAGAGCGGCCTGGTGCGTCACCGGGTCCAGCTCCGGCCGTTGCTGAGCAGCCTCTGCAGCACGCTGGACAAGGTCTATCGCGACAAGGGCGTGCAGATCGACATGCAACTGATCGAACCCTGCCTGGTGCCGATGGAACAAGGCGCCCTGATGGAGTTGCTCGGCAACCTGCTGGAAAATGCCTACCGACTCTGCCTTGGCCAGATCCGCATCAGCGCCGTGCCCGATGGCGACAACCTGCTCCTGCTGGTAGAGGACGACGGGCCTGGCGTACCGGTCGACCAGCGCGCACGGATCATCCGCCGCGGCGAACGCCTCGACGGCCAGCATCCCGGCCAGGGAATCGGTCTGGCGGTGGTCAAGGACATCCTCGACAGCTACGGCGGCGAACTCAGCCTAGGTGAGTCAGAACTTGGCGGAGCAGCATTCCAGATCAGATTGCGGGCAGACTGATTGGCGCTCCCGTTGCGCTCTGGGCGCTGCTAGAGTTCATTGCAGAGCCATCTGCAGCCCAACGGAGCACGCATGTCACTGGATGACCGCAAGAAACTCGTCCGCCAACATATCGACCTGACCTGGAATCGCGGGCATCTGGCGCTGGCCGAGCACCTGCACAGCAAGGATTTTCTCTATAAGAGCTCGTTCATTGGACGGCCGCTCCACAGTGTCGAGTTCCTCGACATGGTTCGGCAGATTCGCCACGCCATGCCGGAGCTGGAAGTGGTCGTTGAGGAGTGCATCGCCGAAGGCAATCGTGTGGTCACCTGGAGCACGCTGATTGGCACCATCGAACATTCCGCATTTGGCTATCCGCCCAGCGACAAGGTGCTGAGCATTTCGGCCATGGCCTTCTGGAGCATCGCGCCAACGCAACAGGTGCAGGAGATCTGCACCATGTTCGACATGGAGAGTTTCCGCGCCCAGCTCGGGCTGGACACCCGGCCCTACGCCGAGAAATCCCAGCCCTGAGCCAGCAGCGGTTCACCACAGCCAGCCGAGCCAGAGCAACGCCACCAGCAGCCAGGCACTGAGCGTCAGTGCGCCACGTTCCCAATGCCGATTCCAGCGTCGCTCACGCTGGCGCCAGCGTGAGCGATCGAGGTGGATCGCGGGTACAGGCAGCGGCGGCTGGCGCAGCACACGAGTGAGATACAACGATGCCCAGAGCGCCGGATTTGGCAGCCGGGCCAGGCGTGGCGGCACTCGCCAGCCACGGCGTAGCACCCATCCGGCCAGCACCAGGGCTGCCAGTAGCGGCCAAAGCGCCGCCCATAGGCCACCCGGATAGAGGCCGCTCAGCAAGGGCTCACGCAGCGCAGGCCAGACCCAGGGCAACAACAGCGATGCCAGGCTGAGCGCCGCCCACGGCAACCATTGACCGAATGGCGGGCGCACGCTGGCATGCTGCTGATCGCGCCACATCAGCCAGAGCGCACGTAGCAGCAGCAGCGCGGTGGCCAAGCTGGCAAGCGTCAACCAGGGCGCCCAGGCGGCGAAGGCGCTTTCGCGCCACGCGTCCTTGAGCAGGTACTTCACCGCCGCACCGCTACTCAGCGGCGCGCCCATGATCGCCAGCGCCGGCAGTAGCAAAAGCGCCCAAGCCAGTCGTGGCAGGCGCCCTTCGTGGACCATCCCCGCCGCCAGGAACAAAGCGCCCTTGGCCAGGCCGTGAAGCATGCCGAACAACAGCAGTATTGCGAGAAGCGCAGCTGACGGCTGCTCCAGGCTCCAGGCCAATGCCAGAATCATCAGCATCCAGCCCATCTGGCTCACCGAGGAATAGGCCAGCACGGCCTTCGACTTGCCGGCGCACAGCCCCAGGGCAGCCGCGTAGAGCGCGCCGAAAATGCCGGCTGCGAGCAGCGGTGTGCTCCAGGCTGCCAGCGTCGGATCGGCTTCCGGCACACAGCGCCAGATACCGAGGATGCCAGCCTTGAGCATCGCACCGGAGAGCACAGCGCTGGCCGGAGCCGGCGCTTCGGGATGGGCCAGCGGCAACCAGACGTGCAGCGGCCAGAAGCCAGCCTTCAAACCGAGACCGAGCAACAAAAGGGCCAGAGTCAGGTTGTCGATCGGTTGCGCCTGCCAGGTGACGAAGTCGAATGCCTGCCCGGTGGAATGGGTGCGCAACAGCAGCCCAGCGAGCAACAGCATCTCGCCGCAGATCGCCAGCTGCAGATACAGCCGCCCGGCACGCCGCGGCCCTGGGCCACCGCGATGCACGATCAGTCCGTAGGCCGACAGGCTCATGGCACTGAAGCCGAGGTAGAAACTCAGTGCATCGGTGGCGATGATCAGCAGCAGATTGCCGGTCAGCGCCAGTTGCCAGAAAGCCCAGAAACGCAGCCGGCGCGGATCGCCGGCAAGACTACTGTTGGCGAAGACCGCTGCGCAGCCCCACAGCAGCGCGGAAAACCCAAGCCAGGCGCGGGTCAGCGCGTCGCTGGAACCCCAGCGTACGCCTTCCCAGAGCCAGGGCAATTCGAGCGCCAAAGGTGGCTGCAGCGCCACCAGCAACGCCGGCACACAGGCCAGCCACAACCACGGCAGACAACGCTCGCGCAGCCAGAGCAGCAGCACGCCGCCAAGCAGCGGCGCAAAGGGCACCAGCAACCACAGCCAGGCGCTCATATGGCGAACTCCCGCTCGACGATCAACTGGCTCCAGCCCAGCGGGCTCAACGCGGTGGCAGCCAGCAGGCCGACCAGCAACGACAGCAGCGCCGTAATCACTGGCGGCAGCAGCAACATCCAGTGGGTTTCAAAACGCTCCTCGGCCCAACGATTCTCGTGCCAGTCGGCCGGCTCGGCGAACCAGCCACGCCAGAGCAGCGGCAGGAAATAGGCGGCGTTGAGCAGCGCGGAGCCGAGCAGCACCAACAGCACCCAGTCCTGGCCGACTTCAAGGGCGCCCAGGCCGAGCGTCCATTTGCTGATAAAGCCGGCGATTGGCGGAATGCCGATCATGCCCAGCGCACCGATTGAGAATGCCGTCATGGTCCAGGGCATGCGCCGGCCGACACCGTCCATCTCGCGGATTCGGTGGATGCCTAAGGTTTCGGCGAAGTTGCCCGCACAGTAGAAAAGCGTGACTTTCATCAGGCCCTGATGGACCAGATGCACCAGCCCGCCCACCGCGGCGATCGGCCCGAGCAAAGCAACGCCAAGGGTTACGTAGGACACCTGGCTGATCGTCGAGTAGGCCAGGCGCTTCTTCAGCTCCTGTTGCTGCAAGGCACGCAGCGAACCATAAAGAATCGTTCCGGCCGCCAGCCAGAGCAGCGGTTTGGTGAGATCCAGCTGCATCAGCGCTTCGGCACCGAAGACGTCATAAACCACCCGCACGATACCGAATGCCCCGGCCTTGACCACCGCGACTGCGTGCAACAAGGCGCTGACCGGTGCCGGCGCGACCATCGCCTGCGGCAACCAGCCATGCAGCGGGATCAGTGCGGCCTTTACACCGAGGCCGAGAATCAGCAGAGCAAAGGCGACCCGTAGTGCAATGTCATGTTCGTCGACCTGCTCCAGCAGATAGCCGGCCGCTTGGAAATCCGGTGTGCCGGCCAGGCTGTGCAGCAACGCCACGCCCATCAGCACCAGGGTGCCGCCACCCACCGTGTAGGCCAGATAGATGCGCCCGGCACGCAGCGACTCGGGGGTACCGCGATGCACTACCAACGGGAAGGTGGCCAGGGTCAACAGTTCGTAGAACAGCAGGAAGCTGACCAGGTTGCCGGCCAGCGCCAGCCCTACCGTGGCGCTGACGCACAGGCTGAAGTAACCGAAGAAGCGTGAGCGCAGCGGCGAATCTTCCAGATAGCCGATGGCGTAGATTGTGGTCAGCGCCCAGAGCAGCGACGACAGCGCAACGAACAGCAGTGCCAGGGCATCGGCCTGCAGCACCAGCGGCGCACCCGGCAACAGCGGTACGCTGAAGCGGTACTCGCTGCCCTGGCTGACGCCGTAGAGCATGCTGCCCACCAGTAGCAGCTTGAGCATCACGCCGAGCACGTTGAGGGTTACGCGCAAGCGCTGCTGGTCCTCGCGCAGACCGAAGATCACCAGGCCAGGTAGCAACGAGCTGAGCACTATGGCCAGTGGCAGAAACTCATGCCAGCTCATCGCCCGAGCCCTCCCAGCCAGAGCAGCAGCGGCTCGCTGATCAACGCCAGCCCCCACACCAGCAGCGCCGGCAGCAAGGCCAGCCACTGCGCCAGGCGGTCCGGACGAATGCTCGGTGGATTCGGCCGGGCGCGGTCAAAACCATGGGCAACAACGCGGAACACATAGGCAGCAGACATCAGCGTGCCGAGCAGCACGCCCACCGCCCAGGGCCAGTGCTGCGGCTGTTCGAACAGCGGTTGCAGCAGCAACCACTTGGCCAGAAAGCCGCCGCTGGGCGGCAGCCCGACCAGGCTGCCGCCGGCCACGGCGAATGCGGCCAGGGCGATCGGCACGTTCTGGCTGGCACCGCGCATGCCGGTTATCCGCTTGCTGCCGAGAATGCTCTGCAGTTCACCGGCAGCGAGGAACATCGACACCTTGGCCAAGCCGTGGGCCAGCACGAACAACCACAAGGCCGCATGCAGACGTGGTTCATTGAGATGCAGCAGCAGCCCCAGCGCCAGCAGCGCATAGCCGAGCTGAGCAACCGTCGAGTACGCCACCAGCGTCTTCAGTCGTGGCGCACGCAGCGCCGACCAGCCGCCGGCGAGCAGCGCCAGCACACCAGCGGCGCCGAACAGCAGGCCGGCATCGCGACCGAAGGCCTCCGGCGCGATCTCGCTCCAGATCAGCCAGAGGATGTACAGCGGCCCCTTGACCACCAGCGCCGAAAGCAGCGCGCTGACCGCAGTCGGCGCTGCGGCGTGGGCCGGCGGCAGCCACAGGTGCAGGGGCCACAGCGCTGCCTTGAGCATCAGCCCGAGGGTCATCAACAACAGCGCCAGGTGGGTCACGCCATCGGCTTCGGTCAGTTGCGCCAGCACGGCCAGATCGAGCACGCCATAGCGTCCGTAGATCAGCGCCACACCCAGCAGATAGGCCAGCGATCCGGCCAGCGACAGCAACAGGTAATTCAGCGCCGGCTTCCAGGCCTTGCGCCCAGCCAGCGACACCAGCGCCACTGCAACCAGGCTGAGCAGCTCCAGCGTGACGTAGAGGTTGAACAGGTCCGCCGATAGCCACAACGCAGCCAGCGCCGCATGCAGCAGACAGGACAGCGGCCAGTAATCTTCCTTGCCGGCAGCGTGGGCGATGCGTGCTGCATAAAGCGCCACCAGCAGGTGCAACCCAGCGGTAAATACCAGCAACAGCGCGGCCAGCGGCGTCAGCCGGAAGCGGATCGCCAACCCCGTTTCCCAGCCACCGATAAGCAGGTTGCGTTCACCATGATCGAGCACCACTTGCAGCGCCATGATCGCCGCCACAAGCGCGCCCAGGCTCAGCGCGATCACCCAGCGTCCGCTGCGCGCCGGGCGCAGCAGGATCAGCAGCAAGGCGCCGGCCAGGGGTAAAAGCAGACTGAACAGTGCGGCGTTCATCGCTTTTGCTCCATCGATGAAGCCAGTGCGCTGCTCAGGCGCAACGCCAGGGCAGTCGCACTCACCGCCACCACCAGGCCGGTGACCACCAGCGCCACCAGCAGCGGATCGCTCGGGTCGTGGCGCGCCGCCAGGGCGATCATCACCAGGAACACGCCGCTGCCCATCAGGTTGATGGCAATGATGCGCCGCAGCGCATGGCGCAGTGTCAGCAGCCCGTGCAGGCCGAGTAGCCAGAGGGCGAAGCCGATGGCGATCCAGAACAGCGTGGCGCTCATGACTGCGCCTCCGGCTCGTCACCGATCACCAGCAGACTCAGGCTGGCCGCGATGGACAGCGTTGCCGCCGCTTCAATCAAGAGGATCAGCAGCTTCGCCGACCCGGCCGGATAGTGCAGCCAGCCATCGCCGTACCAGGCGCAGGCCGCAGCCACGCCGATAAACAGCAGCAAGCCGATCAGTACCAGCAGGCGCAGCGGCCAGAAGCTCCAGTGCAAGGCCGGCAGCGCCCCCGCCAGACGCAGCAGCACGATGCCTGCCGCCAGCAATGCCCCAGCTTGGAATGCACCGCCCGGCGAAGCAGCACCACGCCAGAGCACATACCCCCCAGCAAGCACCAGCAGCGGTGTCAGGGTGCGGCCCCAGGCTCGCAGCAGCGGCCAAGGTTCGCTCAATTGTGGTTGCAGCGGCCCGAGCTGGCGGGCACCTAGCAGCGCCAGCAGCAGCACCGCCAGCTCCAGCAGCGTGTCCCAGGCGCGGAAATTTAGCAGCACCGCCGTTACCGGATGCTCGACGCCGCTTTGCGCCAGGGCGGCGTCGATCTGCGCCGGCACCGTCGGCTGCAACTCGGCCAGCGGAGCCAGCTCTGGCAGCAGCAAAATCAGCAGCGGCAACAGCACCAGTACCGCGGCCAGGCGGCGGCGCCGCGACAGGCGCGGCTCACTGCCGGCCTGGGGTTGCCGCGCCAGCGCGGCGAACAGCAATACGCCGGTCAGGCCTGCACCGATGGCGGCCTCGGCCAGCGCCAGATCGGCGGCGCCCAGGCGCGCCCAGACCAGCGCCAGCACCAAACCGAAGGCAATGAACAGCAGCACGCCGGCATACAGCTGGCGCACATGCAGCGCACCGCCGGCCAGGCCCAGCAGCAGCAGGCCGAGCACGCCATCGAGCAGCCACTCACTCATCGCCGCCCTCCTCGTCGCACTGGCGTGCCAGCAGCTGGCAGGCGGTAGCGCCGGAGGCCAGCACCAGCAGCCAGATCAGCAGCATCTGCGCCACTTCCAGCAGACTGCCAGCGCGCAGCGACAGCCCGGCGACCACCAGGCCGAGGCCGAGAGTGTCGGCCTTGGTCAGCGCGTGCAGGCGACTCAGGGTGTCGGGAAAGCGCAGCAGGCCGACGCTGCCGGCGGCGAAGAACAGCAGGCCGCCGGCCAGCAGCAGCCAGCTGAAGAAGTCGAGCAGTTCACTCATGGCGACTGCGCCGCAGCAGTTGCACCAGCGCGGCACTGACCATCGCCGCCAGCAGGGCCAGCACCAGCGCGGCATCACGCAGCGCCGGAGCGACCTGCCACTGCGCCAGTACCAGCAGCAGCGCGGCACCGGTGGTGCCGAACAGCTGCACGGCAAGCAGCCGGTCGACCCGCCCCGGCCCACGCAGCACGCGCCACAGGCCGAGGATCAGGGTCAGCAATAGCAGCGCCGAAAACACCGCCATCAGCGCCTCCCCCCGTCGCCGAGCAGACGCTCCAGGCGCTGTTCGAGATCGGCGACCGTGGCCTGCCAGGGCAGGCGCTCATCCAGTACATGCACGCGCATTTCGTCCCCCTCGATGCGCGAAGCCAGCGTGCCAGGCAGCAGCCCAACCAGCGCCGATAGCAGCAGGCGCACCCGCGGCGACTGGCTGCTGAGCGGGTACGGATGCCACGCCGGCTGCAGCGGGCAACGTGGTTGCAGGGCGCGTCGTGCCACATCCCAACCGCCGAGCAGCATGTGTTTGAGGAAGAAGCCGAGGAACGCGGGCAAGGCGGCGGGATGCATGGCCAACGGCCGCAACCCGAGCCACATGCTCAGGGCGACAGCCAACGCGATCGTCGGAACGCCCAGCGTCCAGCCTTGGCCGGCGGCGAACACGGCCCAAAGCGCGGTGTAAATCAGTGACCAGAAAAGCGCGTCGGTGGCTCCGCGACGCCATGTGGCCTGAGTCATCTCATTCTCCTTGGCATACCGGTCTTTGTAACAAGTCGAGGCCAAGAGTTCGCCACTGTCCACCAACCGCGGCGAAATGCCTTGTATCAGCAGATTGCCGCTTGGCTTGGCGCAACGCACGCGCGGTCGGGGCGGCGGAACGTCCGCGTCGCCTGCTGGTCTTTCCTCCCTGAGGCCGCGGCGTGGACGCCCGGTCATAACAATCACCCCATGAGGGCAAAAACAGGGCTGCGCTCCGGCGAGCGGCACGCCGAGGAAACCGAGATGAGTGCAATTGCGTTGTTGCTAGTAGGCCTGGGCGCCATGGGCCTGGGTTACGTCTTCTACTCGAAGTTCATCGCCGAACGGATCTACCGTCTCGATCCCAACTACCGTACGCCGGCGCATACCATGCGCGACGGCGTGGACTACGTCCCCACCAACAAATTCGTGCTCTGGGGTCACCACTTCACCTCCGTGGCTGGCGCGGCGCCCATCGTCGGCCCGGCCATCGCGGTGATCTGGGGCTGGGGGCCGGCCTTTGCATGGGTGGTCTTCGGCACGATATTCTTCGCCGGGGTACACGACCTGGGCGCACTTTGGGCCAGTGCCCGCAGCCGCGGTCAATCGGTCGGCATGCTCAGTGGCCGACTGATTGGCGCGCGCGGGCGCAGCCTGTTCCTGGTGGTGATATTCCTGGTGCTGCTGATGGTCAACGGCGCCTTTGCCGCAGTGATTTCGAACCTGCTGGTGTCTACGCCGACCTCAGTGATTCCGGTGTGGGGCGCAATCATCGTGGCGCTGGTGATCGGCCAGATGATCTACCGCTACAACGTGAAACTGCTGTGGCCTTCGCTAGGCGGAGTGATCGTGCTCTACGCACTGATCCTGCTGGGCAATCAATACCCCGTCGCGCTGCCCGACGAAATCATGGGGCTGTCGGCCAAGTCGATGTGGATCCTGTTGCTGTTCGTCTACGCCGCCATAGCCTCGCTGCTGCCGGTTTGGGTGCTGCTGCAGCCGCGCGATTACATCAACGGTCTGCAACTGTTCGTCGGCCTCGGCCTGCTCTATCTGGCGGTGCTGTTTGGCGCCCCGGAGCTGGTGGCGCCGGCGTTCAACCAGGAGTTGCCGGCCGACACCCCGAGTATCGTGCCGCTGCTGTTCGTCACCATCGCCTGTGGCGCCATCTCAGGCTTTCACGGCCTGGTCGCTTCCGGCACCACCTCCAAGCAGCTGGACAAGGAAACCGACGCCCGCTTCGTCGGCTATTTCGGCGCCATGGGCGAAGGCATGCTCTCGCTGGCGGCGATCATCTGCTGCACCGCCGGCTTCGCCACCCTGACCGACTGGCAACAGGTGTACACCGCTTTCGGCACCGGCGGCGTCACTGCCTTCGTGCAGGGCGGCGGCACGCTGCTGGCCAACGGCCTGGGCCTGCCGGCGGAGCTCGGCGGGACCATCCTCGCGGTGATGGCGATTCTCTTCGCCGGCACCACCATGGACACCGGCCTGCGCCTGCAACGTTTCGTCATCCAGGAAGCCGGGGAGCTGGCCGGAATGAAGGTCAACACGCTGATCGGCACACTGCTCGCCGTCGGTGTTTGCATGGCGCTGGCCTTCGGCGCGGGCGCGGACGGCGCCGGCGGCATGATCATCTGGCCGCTGTTCGGTACCACCAACCAGCTGCTGGCCGGACTGACCCTGGCGGTGATCACCGTAATCCTGATCAAGCTCGGTCGCTCGCCGATCTACACCCTGGTGCCGCTGGTGTTTCTGCTGGCCATGTCGATCTATGCGCTACTGGTGCAGATGGGCCAGTTCTACCGCGCCGAAAATTGGCTGCTGCTGGGCATGGACGTGATCATTCTGATTGCTGCGCTATGGGTCACCCTGGAAGCGGTGATCGCCATGCGCAAAGGCCGCGACCCGGCCGAACAGGCGTTCGAGGCGCAGCCGTGAGCGAGCCGCTGAGCATTCTTGGCAAGGTCTCGGCCGGGTTGCGCGAGTTCTACGTTGCGCCCTATCGCCGGACCTTCGCTCGCGCCCAGCGCGACGAGGACGACCTGTTCATGCTGCTGGTGTTCTCCGAAACCCTGGGCGTACCCAACCCGGCCGCCTGGTACACCCTGGAGCTGATGCCTGCGCTCTACGAGCGTTTCCACGACTGGCACCGGCGCATGGGCATGGAGCGCTCGCCACTGGATCACATCGGATGTTGCTGACGCCATGTTGCTAGAACTGGCCGAACAGCGCCGCGTGCTGTTCTTCGGTGGCAAGGGCGGCGTCGGCAAGACCACCGTCGCCGCTGCTACGGCGCTCGCGCAAGCGCAGGCAGGCCGGCGGGTACTGCTGATTTCCACTGATCCGGCACACAACCTCGGTCACCTCTGGGATCGCCCGGTCGGCCCGCAACAGGTACGCCTGGCACCCGGCCTCGATGGTATGGAGCTGGACCCCGAGCTGACCGTGCGCCAGCACCTCGACGAGGTCGGCGCCGCCCTGCGCAAACTGATGCCGACACACCTGGCCGGCGAGGTCGACAAACACATGGCGCTGTCCCGCGATGCGCCGGGCATGCACGAGGCTGCGCTGCTCGAACGCATCGCCGAGACGGTTGATCAGGGACTGGCCGAATACGACCTGCTGGTATTCGACACCGCGCCGTCCGGGCATACCGCGCGGTTGATGGCATTGCCGGAAATGATGGCCGCCTGGACCGAAGGACTGTTGCGCCGCCAAGAGCGGGGATCGCGCTTCGCCCAGGTGCTGAAGAATCTTGGCCAGAACGACCGCGGTTACGGCGAATCCATCCTTGGCCACGGCAGTGACGACGCCCCGCAAGATCGCGACAGCCGCATTCGCAGCATCCTCGACCGTCGCCGCGAACGCTTCAACCGGCTGCGCGAAGTACTCGGTGATCCCGGCATGTGCGCCTTCGTCATCGTCCTGGCCGCCGAACGCTTGCCAGTGCTGGAGACCATCGAACTGCATGCGCAATTGCAACGGGCCGGCACGCCGGTTGGTGCGCTAGTCGTCAACAAACGCTCGCCGGCCGATGCGGGGACCTTTCTGGCCGAGCGCCACGCCCAGGAAAGCCTGCATCTCGAAACGCTGCGCGATGCACTGGGCCACCTACCGTTGCAGCAACTGCCGTTGCTGGCCAGCGACGTTCAGGGGCACGCAGCATTGCAAGCCTTCGTCAGGCTGCTGGCAACACCAGCCCTATAGCCAGCCGTTGTCGCCCTGAACCTGGATCTTGTAGAAATCGAGGTTGGCACGCATGGCAAACACGCCCGCCACCCCGTACGAAAGGAAGCGAGTGAATTGGCCATATCCCAGCGCCTCGAGTAGCAGATCGATCAGCATGACGGCAGCCAACGCCAGCGCCGTGTAGCTGATCGCCCGGCGCCACATGCCCTTGGCCAGGTAGTACAGCGGCCCGAACAGAAAGGCCAGGATATTGAAACCCATTGCCTGACGCCGCTCGGCTCGCGGCATGCTCTTGAACTGCGGCAGCTTCGGCCCGCCCGCCTTGGCGATCGCGTGAAAACGTCGCTTCCAGGTGTCGGAAACCGGCAGTGCCGCGATACGCGTCTCGGCATCGCCGGCCAGCGGTGCAAGGGGTGGTGCGTAGGGGTTGGTGCTACTCATTAAAACCTCCGTGTCATTTCGAGCGGCCTATCTTCGCGGCCTATGGCCTCCCACGCCAACCCCTGTCCCGAACCCATGTGCCGAACCCGTGGCTCGGTGCACGACTGCGAGCCGCATGCGCAGTAGCGGCTATGCAATCAGCACAGATGACGAAGGAACCAGTCACCGGCCAGCCGCGCCACCTCTTCCAGCGTGCCATGTTCCTCGAACAGGTGCGTCGCGTCCGGCACCACTACCAATTGATGCACGCACTGCAGGCGCGCAGCAGCGGCGCGATTGAGCTCCAGCACCTCCAGATCGCGACTGCCGACGACAAAAAGCGAGGCCGCCTTGACCCGAGCCAGCGACAGGTCGGCCAAATCGACGCGCCCACCTCGAGACACCACGGCCGCGATATCAGCCGGGCGCGAGGCTGCAGTGGTCAACGCAGCAGCAGCACCGGTGCTGGCACCGAACAGGCCAATGCGCAGCTCTCGCAGACGGGCGTCACTGCTCAACTGATCGACCACGCCGCTCAGCCGCTGACTGAGCAGCGGAATGTCGAAGCGCAATTGGCGGGTGATTTCGTCAATGGGTTGTTCGTGTGCCGTAAGCAGATCGAACTGCAAGGTAGCCAGGCCCATGTCATTGAAACAGCGCGCGACGCTCTGGTTGCGCGGGCTGTGTCGGCTGCTGCCACTCCCGTGGACGAACACGACCAGGCCAGTGGCTGCAGACGGCACGCACAGGTCGCCATGCAAACGGGCCTTGCCGAGGGTGAAACGCATCGGTATCGACGAGTGTTGGCTCATGCCAGTTGGTCTCCCTTGCGCCAGGCGCGCTGCAATAGCTCCATCACCTGCCGATCGGACGTTTGATCGAAGTTCTGATACCAGCGGCCGATGGCATACAGATCATGGGGTAGATACAGACAGACGATACGGTCAGCCAGTGGTTCCAGCTGCGCGACGCTATCCGGCGCGGCCACCGGCACTGCCACGGTGATGCTACCGGCGCCCATCTTTCGCACTGCCTGCACCGCGGCGCGCATCGTGGCACCAGTTGCCAGCCCGTCATCCACCAGGATCACTGCCCGCCCCTCAATGGCGGGCAGCGGTCGATCGCTGCGATAGGCCTGCTCGCGACGCAGCAACTCATGGGTTTCCTGGGCGATAGTGCCGTCGATCTCGGCTCTGGAGATGTGGATGTAATGCACGATGTCGTCGTTCATCACCCGTACACCGCCGCTGGCGATGGCACCCATTGCCAGCTCGGGATTGCCCGGCACGCCGAGCTTGCGTACTACGAGTATGTCCAGCTTCAGTCCCAAGCGCTGCGCCACTTCAAATGCCACCGGCACGCCACCGCGTGGCAACGCCAGCACCAGCGCGTCCCGCCAGCTGCCATCCTGCGCCAGCCGTTCGGCCAGCGCTTCACCCGCCTGCACTCGATCGGGGAACGGAATCTTCAGTGTCATGGCCGGCTCCTGAGCGTCAATGCTGACTCCTGGGAGTCTGGCTCAAGAATCGGCCGCCCGTAGCCTGCCTGCGACAAAACAACACCCAATAGGTGCGATCCGCTGATCGGAACCGCGCGAAGCAGACCACAAAGTCATTGCTGCCATCTAACTGGCGCCACTAAAGTGCCACCATTGTCTGCCGATACGCTTCATGCAGCCGCCCCAAGCGAAGCCAATGTGAACAGCGCACAGCGCGATCGAGCAGCCCGCCAACCCGCTCCACGGCCAGCCAGCAGATGGATATCCAATGAATAACAAGAAAACCTTTGCTCCATGGCGTACTCGCGGGGTGCTGTTGATGGCCTTCAGCCTGCTGTTTCCGTCCGGCTCTCTACACGCCGGCGAAGCCCTCACGCTGCTGACTTGGGAGGAATACCTCAGCGAAGCGGTGATCACACGCTGGCAGGCGCAAACCGGTGTCGAGATCAAGCAGATCTATTTCGACAGTGGCGACAAGCGCGACGAAATTCTCGCCAAGCCCGATCACCAGATCGATGTCGCACTGACCGAGCTGATCAGCTCGTCACGCTTCGGGGCTCGCGGGCTGCTGGAACCGTTGGACGGCACGGCATTGCCAGCCCTGCGCCATGTCCCGCAGCGCTGGCAGGAAAGCTGTGGCGCCTACAGCATGCCGTACCTCTGGGGCACGCTGGGCATTGCCTATCGCAGCGACCGTATCGACAGCGCGCCGCAATCCTGGGCCGATCTGCTGCATCCGGTCAGGCCCGATCAGCCGCACATCATCATGATGGAAGATCACGAGGACATCCTCGCCAGCCCGCTTATCCTTCGGCAACACTCGATCAATACCTCGAACAACGATGAGCTAAAGGCCGCTTTCGAGCTGCTCATGGCTCAGTCCAAAGCCGTACTGACCTACGAATATGTGATCACGTCCCTGCGTAGCCAGCGATACCTGGACCAGGCAGACATGGCCCTGGCCTATAGCGGCGACCAACAGGTGCTTAACGAAGTCGAGGGCGTCGAGGGCGAACCCTGGCGCTATGTGGTGCCAAAAGAAGGCACGCTACTCTGGGTCGATTGCCTGTCTGTCGCGAGCAGCAGCAAAAACAAGCCACTCGCCTACCGCTTTCTGGACTTTCTCAACCAGCCGGACATCGCGGCGCTCAACGCAGCCGAGCTGGGCGTCGCCACACCGAACGCCGCCGCGCGGGCGTTGCTGCCCGATGATATCCGCCAGGACCAGACCATCTATCCGCCGGAGGACGTGCTTGCACGCAGCCAGGTCTACGAAATGCGCCCACTGGAAGCCACGCAGACGCGGCGGCGCATCATCAGCGCCCTGATCAACGCCCATGACGCTAGGTAAACGCGCGCTGCTGGTGATCTTTCCGGTCATTCTGATCATCCAGCTCCTTGCCGCGACCACCGCCTACCTGACCCAGCGCTCCTCGCTGCTGGGCCTGGAACAGGCGCGTCTGGAACAACAGCTGTCGGCGCTGAAATCGGCCTACCTGGACTACGAGGCGTTCAACCGCAGCGTGCTCTACTCGCTCATCGATAGCGAAGCACTGTTGATGTTCCTGCGCGAGTCCGACACCACCTTTCGCAACGACACCCTCGGCCTGCGCTTTCAGCAGAGCATTCGCACGCTGTCCAATACCGAACTTTCGTTTGTCTCGTTCGCCGTCGTGCAGCCGGACGGTGAGCCGGCCTACTACTTCGAGAGCAGCCTTTCGCCGTTCGCCTCGATGAACGCAACGCAGCAACGGATCGTCCGTGAGGCCAAGCAATCCTCGGCATCCAGGAAAATGATTTACGACGAACTGGCCGAGGGCGGCCCGCTGCTGCTCGACACCGATTTCATCCTTCCAGCTTCCAGCAGCCGACCACTGCCAAGCCAGCGCAGCGAAGCCTTTGCCGTTCAGCTGGCGGTGCGGCCGGAACGCTTTATCAAGCTCAAGCGCAGTCTCGAGAACGAATACGGCGCCGCCGTCGAGATCGCCACGCGACAGATGCCGGTCGCCCCGGGGCTGTCCGCCGAGATATCCCTGTCGCGGTCGCTGCACGCGCGCCTGACCCCAGCGCCGGAGTACATCGCCGAGCGCCTGCGGACACTCGGCCTGGCGTTTCTTGCCGGCAGCGCATTGATCTGCCTGGTATCCATCGGCCTGCTGCTGTGGCTGATCCGCCGCTATATCACGGGACCCATCAGCCGACTGGACAATCAGCTCACCGATCTGTTGCTGTGCAAACGCGCGGCGCTCGACGAGCCGAGTGACGGCGGCGAAATCGGTCGATTGACGGAGAACATGAAGACGCTGCACGACCGCAACGCCGAAGCGCTGCAACGCATTCAGGAAATCTCCTGGGCCGACAGCCTGACGCAAATCAGCAACCGTGCGCACTTCGGGGTACTGGCCAACGCCATGTATGAACAATGCATTCATAAGCGCAAGCGACTGGCCCTGCTGTTCCTCGATCTGGACAATTTCAAACAGGTCAATGACCAGCACGGTCACGACGCCGGCGACGCGCTGCTGCAGATATTCGCCCAGCGTGCACAGGGCGTACTCAAAGGCCATCAGGCGGATTACCCACAAACAGAAGCGGCTTTCGCTCGGCTGTCGGGTGACGAATTCGCCATTCTGCTGATGACCGATGCCAGCTACGGCGGTCTTGGCTCGCTGTGCGAGGCGTTGTTAGGCCTGTGCCGTGGTGGCTTCCGCCTGGAAGACCGCCTATATCCGGTGAGCGTCAGCATCGGAACCGCCTGCTATCCAGACGACGCGGATTCCGTCACCCAGTTGCTCACCCGTGCCGATACCGCCATGTATCAAGCCAAGGCCGTGGGCAAGAACACAGCGGTGGCGTTTAGCGAAGAACTCGAACAGCGCAACGCGCGGATCCGCCTTGTCGAAGAGCAGCTGCGCGAACTCGATGGCGACGATCAGCTGCGGCTGGTTTATATGCCGGCGCTCGACCGCGACGGTGCAGTCGTCAGCTGCGAAGTCCTGCTGCGCTGGCATTCGCCGCTGCTGGGAACCGTCTCGCCTGGCGAGTTCATACCGATTGCCGAGCGCGCCGGACTGTTTCCGAAGATCGACAGCTGGGTCATCGATCATGCGCTGGCGGACTATCCGAAGCTGGTCCAGCTATTCGGCGAGGGCGTAATCCTGGCGATCAACGTGTCCTCCGCACAACTGGCCGATGACCGCATCTGCCGCTCGCTGATCGAGCGTGCGGCGCACCACGGCGTTGCGCCCGGGCTGATCGAGATCGAGCTGACCGAGACCTACGCCGCCGAACTCTGCAAGGACACCATGGAAGTCGTTCAGGCGATTCGTCAGGCGGGCTTCCGAGTTGCCATCGATGACTTCGGCGTCGGCTACACCTCGATTCAGCAGCTGCTCGAATATCCCGCCGACACCATCAAGCTGGACATGGCCATCATTACCCGGCTGACGCGGCCGGAAATGCAGCAGAGCCTGAGCGCCCTCATCGCGTTCTGCCACGCCCAGGGCAAGCGCGTGAACGCCGAAGGCGTGGATAACATGGAAAAGCAGTCGGCATTGCTGCAAGCCGGCTGCGACCTGTTCCAGGGCTACCTGATCTCGCCGCCGCGCTCACTCAGCGCACTGGAGGACTGGATGGCCGTACGCAACCGTGCCCAGGGTGCGCTGCGTTTGGAGCAATTGCCACAGTCCAGTGTCGCGCCGCTCAGCCCGCACGCGCTCGGTACCGACTAGATAGAATCCTCCTCGGCTGCCCCGGCGGGATTGGCGCGGGTCGACATGGCGAGGATTTCCGGTACGACTTCGCGCTCGAACACATCATGCAGCCGCCGCAGTTCCGCCACCGGATCGCGATGATGGTCCACGCGGATGTCCCATAGCGGATACTCCTCGCGGTCGACGACATACACCGTCGCCGAGGACTCGCCGTGGCGATCACCACCCAGCTCATCGCCGGCAGCTACTGCTTCCATCAAACGCTCCACCAGCGGCAGCTCGGCGGTACGCTGAAACGCCTCGCAGGCCGCCTCCAACACCTCACGCCCCTTGAGCCGATTGCCCTGCACGCAGAACTGCTCACCGGCAATCGAACCGGCCCAGGGCAGACACTGTTCCCCAGTCCAGCAGGCCGTGTGGCCCTGCGTATCGATCACTGCACACTGGCGCTGGCTCATGCAGGGGTCGGTGCGCCGCAACCGCTCGAGCACTTCGGCGGCAGGGCTGAATTCGCGCAGAAAACGCAGGCCGTCGATGCCTAGATAAGGGTTGATCTGCGCCTGGGTCGCCACTGCGCCGACATGGGCCGCCGCGTGGGTCAGCAGCTTGCCCACGGCGGGCATGGCGGTGGCGGCGGCCACGCCGAACTGACCGGTGCGCGGGCAGCGGGCGATGATGGAAAAGGTCATGTATTTGCACTCTGAATTCGTCCGCCATTAGGCCAGCCACCGCGCACAAACGTTCAGCGCAGCCTGTTGCTTGCCATAGCCGGCGGCGCTACGACGAATGACTGTGATGGCCCGCACTGCGCTTCGCACCAGTACTGGCACATTGCCTGACGGATTTGTAGACTCGCCGCCCTCGGTACGCCTGCCAGGAACGGCAGTCGCCGGACAAACGCCCGGGCACGCCTCTGGGCGAAACGTCAGCAAGAGCTAGAAAGACATGGAAGCGTCACTCTCCCCACACCGCCCCGCCAGCACACGGCCGGCCGTCCTGCGCAGGACCAACTGCACCGATATCCCGCAGCAGCCGGAGCACCGAAGCCCGCGGCATGGCGTTCAATCGTCGTTGAAAATGAGAAACACGAATATGAAGAAGCAGCTGATGGCCGCGCCTCTGATCGGCCTGAGTATTTTGTTCAGCGGCTGCGCTACGGAGCAGTCGCGCACCCTGGAAGTCGCCAAGGTCACTTCGGCGCAGAGCGTCTACCATGGCCAGCGCAGCCCGATTGCGGTGGGCAAGTTCGACAACCGTTCGAGCTACATGCGCGGCCTGTTTTCCGATGGTGTCGATCGTCTCGGCGGCCAGGCCAAGACCATCCTGATCACTCACTTGCAGCAGTCGAACCGCTTCAACGTGCTCGACCGCGACAACATGTCCGAGATCGCCCAGGAAAGCGCCATCGCGGCCAAACGCGCAAACCTGCGCGGCGCAGATTTCGTGGTCACCGGCGACGTTACCGAGTTCGGCCGCAAGGAAGTCGGCGACCATCAGCTGTTCGGCATCCTGGGCCGTGGCAAATCACAGATCGCCTACGCCAAGGTCAACCTGAACATCGTCAATGTCAGCACCTCCGAAGTGGTTTATTCGGCACAGGGCGCTGGCGAGTACAGCCTTTCCAACCGTGAAGTCATCGGCTTCGGCGGCACCGCCAGCTATGACTCTACCCTCAATGGCAAGGTCCTGGACCTGGCCATCCGCGAAGCGGTGAACAACCTCGTGACCGGCGTCGACAGCGGCGCATGGCGCCCCGTGCAATAACCCTCAAGGACGAGAACGATGAATACCCATCTGAGAACCGGCGCGCTCGCAGTCGCACTGCTGTCGCTCGCCGCCCTGACCGGCTGTGCCAGCCAACCGAAAACCCTCTACCACTGGGCCGGCTACGAAGAGCAAGTCTATGAGCACTTCAAGAACGAAAAAGGCCCGCAGGAACAGATCGCCGCGCTGGAAGCCAGCCTGCAGCAGGCCCGCGCGCGGGATGTGACCCCCGCACCGGGCTTTCACGCCCACCTCGGCATGCTCTATGCCGAAGTCGGCAAGGGCGATCAGGTTCGCCAGCAGTTTGAAACCGAGAAAACCCTGTTTCCAGAGTCCGCGCCCTACATGGACTTTCTGATGCGCAACTTCGAGAAATAAGAGGCCATGATGCCAAACATCAGTCTGAAAACTCTGTTAGTGCTCGCTGCCCTGAGCGTGCTCGGCGGCTGCGCTACACCGACACCCTATGACTACAGTGCATTCGAGCGGAACAATCCGGCATCGATTCTGGTATTGCCCCCGGTCAACCGCTCACCGGACATCAAGGCCAGCTACAGCGTGCTCTCGCAAGTCAGCTACCCGCTCGCCGAAGCAGGCTATTACGTACTGCCGGTGGCTGTGGTGGACGAGACGTTCAAACAGAACGGCTTGATGAATGCCGACGAGATGCACATGGCCCCGCCAGCCAAGCTTCGCGAAATCTTTGGCGCGGATGCTGCGTTGTATATCGAGGTCACCCGTTACGGCAGCAGCTACAAGGTGCTGACCAGCGAGGTCGCGGTGGAAGCGCACGGCAAGCTCGTCGACCTGCGCAGCGGCGAACTGCTCTGGGAAGGGAAAGCGCTGGCCAGTACGGCAGAAAACCAGAACCAGAACAGCGGAGGCCTGGTGGGCATGCTCATCACCGCAGCCGTCAACCAGATCGTCAACACCCTCAGCGATCGCGGCCATGAGATCGCTGGCATCACCAGCCGTCGCCTGCTGACTGCGGGCGTCCCCAACGGCATTCTCAGCGGGCCCCGCTCGCCGCAGCACCCGAGCCGTCTGGCCAGCCGCTAACCAGGTGTCACGCGGGCGGCTGCGTGGAGAACGCTCAGCCGCCCTTGCAGCTCAGCCCTGACGCAGCGAGAGGCCTTTGAGGAAGTTGCGCAAGAGCTGATCACCGCAGACGCGGTAGTTGCTGTGGCCGGGCTTGCGGAACAGCGCGCCGAGTTCGGATTTCGACAGCTGCAAATCCGCCGCATGCAGGATCGCCTGCAGGTCCTCGTCGCGCAGCTCGAAGGCTACCCGCAGCTTTTTCAGGATCTGGTTGTTGCTGACAGGCAGTTCCAGTGGCGGCACCGGGCGACTGTCGTCCTTGCCCCGCTTGAAATAGATCAACCCGTCGAGAAAACGCGCCATCGCTTCGTCCGGGCACTCCTGATAGCCGTCCTCGTCCTCGCGGGCGAGCCAGGCACGAACTTGCACCTCGTCCACCGTGCATCCACCCAGGGCGGCGATTTCAGCCATCTGTGCGTCACTGGCCTTGAGGGTATAGCGCAGGCTGCGCAGGACGTCGTTGTTGAGCATGTTCTCTCCTTGCTGAGAATGAAGGCCGGCAGTGTGCGCTCTCGGACGCTTCGCGGCGAGTCCGATCAACCGTCTTCGCGCTCGCCCAATCGTCGGTAAAGCGTGCGCCGGCCGATGCCAAGCAAGGCCGCAGCGCGACGCTTATTGCCGTCCACCAGTTTAAGCACATGCTCGATATAGCGCTGCTCCAACTCCTCGAGCGTCGGCAGCAGCGGCCCATCGCTGAGTTGCGCGAGCAGCTCGGCGCCGGCGCTATGGGCGTTGTCATCGCGGTAGTCGGCGATGCGAGTGGGCAGGTGCTCCAGCTCGATGCTGCGCCCGTGGCAGAAGGTCACCGCGCGTTCGATGGCGTTCTGCAACTCACGCACATTGCCGGGGAAGGGATAGCGCCGCAGTTGCGCCAGCACCGCCGGTGCCAGGCCGCGCACCGGCCGCCCGCTGCGCGCGGCGAAATGGGCAACGAAACCGGCCGCCAGTAGCTCGAGGTCCTCCTCGCGATCACGCAGCGGCGGCACCTGCAGGATGAAGGTTTCCAGACGGAAGAACAGGTCTTCGCGAAAGGCCTCACGACCGGCCTCGGTTTCCAGCGGGCGGTTGCTCGCCGCGATGATGCGCACATCCACGGTCAGCTCACGCTCGGCGCCCACCGGACGGATCGTGCCTTCCTGTAGCACACGCAGGAGTTTGGCCTGCAGCGGCAGCGGCATCTCGCCGATCTCGTCGAGAAACAGCGTGCCACCGTCGGCTTGCTGGAAAAGCCCCTTGTGCGCGCGATTGGCGCCAGTGAAGGCGCCAGCGACATGGCCGAAGAATTCGCTTTCGAGTAACTCGGCCGGCAACCCCGCGCAATTGATCGCCAGAAACGGCCGTTTCGCACGTTCACTTTCCGCATGTACGGCACGGGCGACCAGTTCCTTGCCGGTGCCACTCTCGCCAATCACCAGCACCGGCCCTTCGGCGCGCGCGAGCTGGCGGATCTGGTCGAACAAGCCACGCATCACCCGGCTACGGCCAAGCATGCCGTGGAAGCGATCGTCGCTGAGCAGCTGCTGGAAGCGCCGCACCTCGTCGCGCAGGCGTCGCGTCTCCAGCGCGCGGGCCACCGCCAGGGCGAAGTGCTCGAGGTCCAGCGGTTTGGTGAGGAACTCGTCGGCGCCTTCCTTGAGCGCCGCCACCGCCTGCTGGATGCTGCCGAATGCGGTGATCACCAGAAACGCCGGCGCCGCCTGCATGGTCTTGACCCGTCGCAGCAACGCCATGCCATCGGCACCGGGCAGGCGCAGATCGCTGACCACCAGCGCCGGCTCCCAGCTCTCCAGCGAGCCGACCGCTTCTTCTGCGCTGGCCAGCGCACGCACCTGCAGGCCGCGATCTTCCAACTCCTCGACCAGCAACTGGCGCAGACTGTCATCGTCCTCGACCAGCAGGACGCGCTCCTGCGTCACCTCATTCATGCTCGACCTCCTCGTCGATCAATGGCAATGCAATACGGAAGGCCGCGCCCGGCAGGCTGCCGTCGACCAGTTCGATACGTCCACCACACTCGCTGACCACCCCGTGCGCCACCGCCAAACCCAGGCCGCTGCCCTCGCCCACCGGCTTGGTGGTAAAGAATGGCTCGAATAGCGCAGCGCGATTTGCTTCGGCCACACCCGGGCCGTCGTCTTCCACCTGCAGCAGCAGCTCGTCGCCGTCTTGCCACCAGCTCAGCCGCACTTGCCCACCTGGGCTGGCCTGGGCTGCATTGCGCAGAAGATTGGTCAGCGCCTGCTCGAAGCGCGGCGGGTCCACCCGGCAAAACAGCGTTTGCGCCGGTGCCTGCAGCTTCAGTCGAACCTGCAGCGCGGCCAGCTCATCCGCCACCGCCGCGGCTGCCGAATGCGCCAGCACCTCAGCGGGAATCCTGCGCAAGGGCGAACCGGCGGCACGACCGAAATCCAGCAGCTGGCGGACGATGGCACTGAGCCGCGCCACCTGCTGGCGGATCTGCAACAGCGCGCGGCGATGCGTCTCGCTCAGCTCTTCATCGCGCAACACCCGCTGCGCCTTGCCATCGATCACGCTGAGCGGGCTGCCCAGCTCGTGGGCCACGCCGGCTGCCAACCGCCCCACTGCCGCCAGCTGCTGGCTCTGACGCAGGCTCGCCTGAAGCTGCTCTTCGCGGGTCTGCTGCTCGGCCACCTGACGTTCGGCGGCGGCGATGCTGTCGAGCATCTGATTCAACGCGCCAGACAGCACAGTAATTTCCTGCGGCCCGCTACGCGGTGCACGATGCTCGCGCTCGCCGGCCGCGACGCGCTCCATGCTGCGCGCCAGCTGCTGCAAATGCTTGCCCACGGCAGAGCGGTGGCCGAGCAGGATCACCACCAGCGCCACCCCGGCCAGCAAGCCGCCCAGGCCCGCGGCGATCAGGCGCAGGCGGCGGATGTCCTGCTCGAAATCACCCCAGCGTCGGGTCACCTGCAGCAGGCCATTGATCTGACCGCCACTTTCTTCCAGCGGAACGAAGTAGGAATAAACCGGGCGGCCGTTGATGCGTTGATAAGTGCCGGTCAGCTCGCCACCGGCGGTGAGCTGCTGAATCGCCGACTCGTCCTGATCCGGCTCCACCGCGCCGGCATAGGCAGCCAGCTTGCCGTCGCGGTCGTAAACATAGGCGCCATAGACGCGACCGACGCCGAGCACCGATTCGAGCACCTGCTGGAGGGTGCGCTCGTGGTTCTTTTCCAGGCTGGCGCTCAATGGCAGGCGCACAGCTCTGGCGACCAACTCCACCTCAGCCTGCAAGCGCCGCTCGCTATTGCGCTCGACCGTCCAGAGCACCACCGAACTGAAACCGAACATGATCGCCATCAGCGGCACGACGACCTTGAGCAAGAGTGCGCCACGTAAGCTGGATGGGCGCTGCCAGATTGATACATGTGTCATATAGGCACACTACAGATGCCCGACATAGGGGTCCACCCCGCTCCGACGAAACGGGTAAACCTTTAAATAACAATGACTTATGTATTCAAGAGAAAGCTGGCACGGCTGCTGCACTATCCAATGCGTCTTTAACCGAAGCAGGAATGAACATGACCCAGCACAACGCTCGTCTCGCCTTCGCCGGAATCTTTTCACTGTTCCTCGGCCTGGCCGCCCCCCTCGCATCGGCGCAATCAGCCAACCCAGCACCCACCGCCCAGCCGGCGGCCGGCGCACAGGCCCAGCAGTTCGGCGAGGAAAAACTGGAAAGCTTTGCCGAGTCGCTCGGCGAGATCATGGAAATTCGCGAGGAGTTCACCGGCAAGCTGCAGCAGACCGAAGACGCAGACAAGGCCCGCGAGCTTCAGCAGCAAGCCAACGAGAAGATGCTTGGTGTGATCGAGGAAAAAGACATCAGCATCGACGAGTACAACGCCATCAACGAAGCCGTGCAGACCGACCCGGAATTGCGCAACCGTGTGATCGCAATGATGCAGCAGTGATAACACCTGAGGCGCGCGGCACTGCCTGACGCGTCACGCACAAATGGCAGGAAAAGCCCCGCAGAGCTAACGCATGCGGGGCTTTTTTAGTCTGGTAAAAACACCACATGCTGGACGAATCACGCATCCGGCACTGCTATGAAAACCGCCCAAGCGCGACACGGTCCAAATCCATACGCATCCACGCCCAGGTCAATCTAGATCACCCATCTGATCACCAACTACACCAGCCCCCACGATTCCCAAAACAAATCAGATCGCCCTGAGAGCAACGCCCTCCCCCTCCCCCCGCCCAAGCCACCGGCCACAAGCCCCGTCGCAGGGTGGGCTTCAGCCCACCAGCACCCCCGCCACGCCCACAAAGCAGAGCACTGCACAGGGTCAAATAAGCTCAAAACAGCCTCGCCTTCCAGGCAAAAACACCGCATCACGAACCGCTCCCGCAAGCTGTCACCGAAGTGACATCTACCCCCGCTAAGGTCCGCGGCAACTGCAGTGGTCGGCCCCCCCCGCTCGCATCCGCCTCATGCGAACCACAGGCGACCACCACGGGTAGATCAATAACCGTCGCGGCTTCCAGTCCGCTCGTTTGCAGCGCGAATCTTCATGGGGTGACGCCTAGCAAGCACTTGAGTCGACCGAAGCTCACCAATCCCAGCGAATCTGAAAACAAACCAAGCAGGAGCTACATGAACGTCTTTATCCGCCCTAGCGCTTGTCTAGTCGCCCTCTTGCTGATGCTCTCTTCAGCCATCCTTCACGCCGCCCCAACAGCGAGCGCCGAGCCCGTGCTGCGCTTCGCCGTATTAGGTGACGCCGAGCCCAAACCGCTCGCCGAATTCCCAGGGCTAGCCAGCGCTGTAGATCACGTCAACGCGCTGGCTGCAGCGCAACCCATGAATTTCGTAGTAGGTGTCGGCGACATTGCTCACAAGGGCACACAGGTCCAGTACGAAAATGCCAGCCTTGAACTGGAACGCCTCAGTTTGCCGTTCTACCCCATCATGGGTAACGAAGAGCACGGCGCCAGCGTTGCCCGCTTTCTGCAGTACGCCAACCGCTGGAACACCGACAAAGTCCACATCGAGAACGCCCGCTATGTAGTCGAGCAGGAACAGGTTGCGCTGGTATTCGCTTCGCCGGATCACGGCCGCGACTTCGATGACAGCGGCGTGCAGTGGATCGCCGAGCAGATAGATCGGCTACACCCCAAACCGGTTTTCCTGGTGGTGCATGGCGCCCAAGTCGGCGTCTTTCCGGAAAATGCCGACAAAGGCATCACCAACCGTGCCTTTGACGGAATAACCAGCAAAGAAAACCTTGCCGTGATGATCTCCGGTGATCTGCATATGGACATGGACCGCGTCGAGCACTCGAAAAAGATTGGCCACGTGCACTACCTGCACATACCCGCCCTCGAACGCACCAAGATCCCTGACGAAGAACAGCACACGCCCATGTTTCGTGTCGTTTCACTCTATGGCGATGACAAGGTAGTAGTGGATACCTACGAAGCCGGCGCAGGCAACACACCGCTCGAGCGGCACGACTACCGCTTCTCGCTGCGCCGCTGAGCTTGCTCAGCCATGTGATCTCGATAATGCAGTGACACCGTCGCGCAGCCCGCTCGAAGGCTGTGCTGCGAATTGCGGACCAAAGCCCCGTTCGGCTGACGCCAACGGGGCGTTTAGATAACCGAATCCTGAAACCGCACGATTCAAAACGATATCCGACTCGGGCGGCCATCCCCCTGGCCCGTATCTAGCGTTGGTCACCGCCCGTGGAGCCCCTGCCCGCTTCGACCACAAGGCACCTCCCTCGCAGCGCTGCCAGCGGCGTAAAGCCTGAGCCCAGCGCGGTCGCCTCGGTTGCCGAAACGGCCGATAACGCGCTTCCGACTCAACCGCCGCATGCGCCGGACGCAAAGCGCGTGCGAAAGTCGAAGTAGTGTTCAAGCACCCGCTCCGGGGCCTCGGCCTGCGGGTAGTGACCGATGCCCTCCAGCAGCACGGTGTCGGGCGCCGGAATGAGCTCGCGATAGCGGGCGACCATGTGTGCGCCGGAGATCGGATCGGCTGCGCCGTCGATCACTCGCAGCGGCACACTGCAACGCTGCATGGCCGTAACCCAGCGCTCGCGTTGCGCGACCCGCTCCGGCATGTAGCGGATCAGCCGGTGCATCACCGCCGTTCCATCGCTCTCGGCGATCAGTCGCCAGTAATCGTCCAGCTCAGCGTCGCTCGGCTGCGTCTGCGCACCGAATACCCGCCCGAAGGTCGCACCTAGCGAACGTCGCGAGAACAGCCTGCCCAGCAGAAAGCCAAACGGGCCGAGCAGCAGCTTCTGCACCCGTACCGGATGATGGGTTTCAGGGAACAGCCCTCCATTGAGGAACACGCAACTGGCCAACGCGATGCGCCGTTCGCAATGCCGTGCCAGCAGTTCCTGAGCGACGCTGTCGCCATAATCATGGGCCAGCACATGCATCGCGCCGTCGACACTCAGCTCCGCCAGCAGTGCCTGCTGTAGATCGGCCTGCTCGATCAGGCTGTAGGCATGCCCGCGCGGCTTGGCCGAATAACCGAAGCCGAGCATGTCGCAGGCAATCAGCCGGTAACGCGCCGCCAGCGGCTGCCAGACCTTGTGCCAGTCCCAGCTGGCGGTGGGAAAGCCATGGATCAACAGCAGCGGCTCACCTTCGCCGGCCGTCCAGTAGCGGATGCGCTTGCCGCCAAAATCGAACTCGCGAGCGCTGGCGCGCCACGTATCCAGTGGTATGCCGTCGGATCTACTCATTAGCTTTTCTTGTTTTCGTGGAGACGAAGTCAGTCTAGCGGGATGGTATGGCATGACGATTTGCTGCGCCGGCCAGCTTAGTGGCTCCGCGAGTCAGCGAAGACACGTTGGGAGTAAAAAAGGGCAGTGAAAAAGCGAGAAAATGACCGAGAAAGAGGGGCTAGCTCAAATCTTTGTTTCGCATATTAAAAACGCCCGAACCAAACTCACCAAGCGCATCGCGGGCGCCTTAAACTGGGTGCCGGAAGGAATCACTATCAGAATCGGCATGAACTGCGGCTCCGCACTGCCCAGCCTCACCGCCCCATATAAGGTGTCCGTGGCCATGTTTCCTTCAGGTTGCCACGTCTGCTCACTAAGCCGGTTTCTGCGGCGTATAAAGTGATCAGCTCAAGGCTGCCCTGCCATGATCCTCTCGACTTCACCCTCGGCTTGCAGATGCTCGAACGCGGCCTGTGTGCGCAACACGGTGTCGTCATCGGTTTGCGGGCTATACGCCATGTAAAGCTGCGTCGAGGTGTTGGGACTGAAGACTTTCTCGACGCTGGCGGGGTCGACGCCGGCTTCTTCGCACAGCGCGAGCATGTCCTGTTCGGGCATGGGCACCAGCTCGACCTGGCCGTTGAGCAGGCGCTTGAAGTTGTCGCTGTTGTGAGCGGCCACCACGACCTTGGTGAAGCCATTGGCCTGCAGGTACTGGTGGCGAACGTCTTCACGCATCACTCCTACTCGGTAAGCCTTGGCCGACTCCAGGTCCGGTACCAGGATGTCGTCGCGTTCGCGCAGCTTGTAGAAGTGGTATTCGATGCGCATGATCTCGCCAACCCAGCGAAACAACGCCTCGCGCTCGATGGTGCGCGCGATCAGGTAGATCAGCACACCGGGTTCGCTCAGGGCCATGTCATAGGCGCGAGCCCAGGGGTAGAGGCTGATCTGGTAGTCATTCAACCCTGCCCGCTGCAGCGTCGCCTCGACCACTTGGCTGGCCGTGCCCGCCACCCTGCCGTCTTGCAGGTAGCTGTAGGCGGTGTCCTCGGTGACCACACGCAGTGGGCCGGCCTGTGCCGTCATACCGAACAGTCCCAGGGAAAAAGCGATCCAGGCAAACGGGCGCATCGTGCAGTCCTCGCAGGCGGTCAGTCGGAGATGCAGTTGCGCCCGTGGGTCTTGGCCCGATAGAGGGCCTCGTCCGCGCGACGCAGCAGTTGATCGAATTGGTCCATGCTGTCCGGCTCAAGGGTGGCCAGACCGATGCTCAGAGTCACACAGGGCGAGACGGGGGAATCTTCGTGGAGCAATTCCCGCTCGCCCAGACGCTGCTGCAGGCGCACTGCGGCACGTCGCGCGGCCGAGGTATCGACACCAGGCAATAGCACCACGAACTCTTCGCCGCCCAGTCGCGCTACCACTTCCCCAGCACGGGCAAATACGGACTTCAGCGTGTCGGCGACCATTCGCAGGCACTGGTCGCCCTGAGCATGGCCATAGAGGTCGTTGTAACGCTTGAAGAAATCCACATCGCACATGAGCACCGCCAGCGGCTGCGCTTGTCGTAGCGCGCGGCGGAACTCGGCCTCCTTGACCTCATCGAAATGGCGGCGGTTGGCCAGGCCGGTGAGTGGATCGGCGCGTGAAAGCTCTTCGAGCCGCACGTTAGCCGCGCGCAATTCGGCGGTGCGCTCTGCCACGAGTTCAGCCAGCCGATCACGGTGCGCGGCCAGGGCGAGTTCGTCCTGATGCTGGCGTTCGAGATACGCCGATAGCTTGGCTTGCAGACTGTTGACGCCTGACTCCAGCAAGCTCAACTCATCGAGCTGCTTGGGCGAGCGGTGCAGATGCAGACTACGGTCGAGATTATCCGGGGCCAGCCGGGTCAGGTGACGGGCAATGCGTCGCACGTGAACGGTAACCGTGCGGTTGAACATCCACATGATCAGCCCGGCCAGCAGCAGCGACTGAATCACCTGGGTCAGGACGATGTCGTAGACCTCGGCCAGCATGCGCTCCCAGAGCAGTCCCTCATTGCCCTCCAATGAAAGCTCGCCGACCGTTTCGCTGGCGCCAGCGTAGGGCTCGTAAGTCAGGCGCCGCTGCAGCCTGGGTGCCCGATGCTCGATCGGCTGCCGCGCCCGCTGGCGCTCGACGACTTCCGACTCGCGCCCAGCACGGATTATCTCAAGCTCGACGCGACCGATCGGCGCGGCCTCCACGACACTGTCGAGCTGCGTGTGCAAGGCGACGCTGTCCATTTCCCAGATCGCCTTGGCCAGATTGCTGCGAAACACCTGATCGATCAGCACCAGCTCGGCGTTCATTTCCGCCAGATTGCTTTGCCAGGCCGACCACGTCCGCAGCCCCACGGTCACCAGGGTGAACAACAGACAGAAGCCCAGGGTGGCGAGCACCAGACGGCGGCCAAGCGAGCCGGTCTGTCGCTGCGCCTGCGCAGCGGGGTCAGGGCCGGTCGAGTCAGCGTTCATTCCAGCCATTTAGCGGCGATGCTGTCGTAGCGTCCGTCAGCCCGCACGCGTTCCAGCGCCTGACGAAAGCGTTCTACCACCTCATCCGGCGTGTTGTGACTGAATGCCATGCACAGCCCGTTGGCACCGCCGAGGTCGTCCAGACTCAACTGCGGTACCGCTGCTTCATTCGGATCACCGCTGGCCTGCCGCACCAGATAATGAGCATTGAGCTCGTTGGATATCCACAAATCCACTCGCCCGGCCTTGAGCTTCTGGTAGTTGTGCTCGTACTTGTTGCTCGACTGCAGGTTGCGACCGATGGCGAAGCCCTTGTCGATCAGATACTGCTCGCCAACGTCCTCCTTTACGGTGGCGATCTGAAACTGCCGTGCGTCGTCCAGGCTCGTCAGATCGAACTGCTTGCCGGGTAACGAGAAGAGGTACCAGCGCGTCGGAGCGATCACGCCGACCCACTTGAACAACGCCTCACGCTGCGGGGTTCGAGCAATGGAATAGATCAGGACATGTTCGGAGTTGAGCGCGATGTCGTAAGCACGCGCCCATGGCATCGACTGGATGTGAGCCTCTACACCGGCTTCCTGGATAACCGCCTCTACTACCTCGGTGCCCATGCCAGTGAGCTTGCCGTCGACCGTCATGTTGTAAGGGGGCAGTTCTTCGGTGACAACCGTAATTGCGCCCGCGCCAGCCATGGAGCTGCACCCCAGGGAAACGATCAGAGAGAGGAAGGCACTCAGACTTCGGAGCGAGCGTAAGCTCATAGGGCGACCTCGGAGGGGTTGACCAGGCATACAATCAAAATGCTGGCCATCATAGTGCCACTATTTAAATAGGATGATTCATCCCTTTTCGGCGCCCTCCGAACAGACTTGAGCAAGTCAGCCCGCAGATCGGCACACGCCGACCGACGGCGGAGCTAACCTGCGTGCAGGCATCAGACAGCCCCAGGTAGTTAAGTTAAAGCAAGGGGCAACATCGGCAGAGAGGCATATTCCAAGAGTAGCGGCTCTACCGCAAAACGACCTCAGACCCGCGCCCTGACATTCCGCGGACTGATACCGAACTGGCGCTTGAACGCCGTAGCGAAGTTGGCCGGGCTGTTGTAGCCAGCGCGCCAGGCCGCCTCGTTTACGCTGGCACCCTCACGCTCCAATGCCTCGCGGGCCAGTTGCAATCGGCGGGTGCGTTGGTACTCGAATACCGTCATGCCCTTGAACAGACGGAACTGCCGTTGCAGCGTGGTGGCATTGACGCCGATGTCCCGCGCGATGCGCTCGAGGGTCCAATCATCGGCTTCGCCGCTGTCGAGCAGCGCGAGAAGGCGCTGCAGGCGGCGATACTCCTGCGGGCGCAGACCCTGTATCGCCGGCGTCTCGGCGCCGTCCAGGCTTGCAAGGGCTTCGCAGGCGATGTCCAAGGCGCGGCTTTCCAGGTAAAGGCCCTCCAGCAGAGGGTCGTAGCCCGGCGGGCTGAGCATCTGGTCGGCCAGCGTCAGCAACCGCGACGACGGTTTCCAGAGGCGCGGCGCCAGGTGGCTGTTCATGAAGCGACGGATTGCGCTGTCGGTACTAGCGCCCCCCTCTCCGCGTCCTTCGAACCAGTCCGGCGTCAGGCTCACCACCAGCTTGCGGATATGACTGCCGCGGCGGGCCTGGCGGCGGAACAGCACCGGCTCGTTCATCGACACCGCCACACCCTCGGGCGCCCGCCGCGACGCAGGCTGGCCGAGCGTCAGTGACAGGTCGCCATAACTGACTTGGCTCTGCCCCTGCAGAAAAAGCACGAAGGAAACCCGCGGACCAACGATGTTCTCGGTGACGAAATCCTGCAATTCATCGCAATCGGACCAATGCAGCGACAAACCATCGCGCAGCTGTGCCCACTTCACCCTGCCGTAGAACAGCCTGTCATCGTCCGCGTTGGGCAGACGCAAACCCGTCCTGCTCATGGCCGGCAGCTCATCGCCACGGATGATGTGATCAGCTTGATTCATGCAGCGCTGCACCTCGAACTGACGGGTTTGCAAAGCAAATGTTCGGCCTCGCAAAGGTTTGCGAAGCGACCGGATGGCAGACTACGCGCCGACATCTTTTGATGCAAATCATTATCATTAAGTAGCGCGAACGTTTGCCAACACGTCATCGCCTGCTGCGCCAGGAGCCGCCCATGGACAGAATTCTCCGCACCTCAAGCCTCAGGCCATTGTTGCTCGCCGGCCTACTCGCACCATTTCCGCTGAACGCCCTCGCGCAGAGTGTCGCTGCCCGGGCCGAGCCTGTGCAGTTGGAGAGCATCACCGTCGAAGGCAACCGTCTGTACGACATGCCCTCGTCGGAGCAGGGCGGAGGCTACACGGTGCCGGCCGCAACGGTCGGCACCAAAACGCCAGCCGAGCTGCGCGACATTCCGCAGTCGATCAGCGTTTACACCAGCGATTACATCCGCGACCGCCAGTTCGTGAACCTTGATGACCTGGCCAAGTACTCAACCGGCCTGCGTACGCTGAGCAACGACAGCGGTCGTTCCTCGATCTATGCGCGCGGCTACGAGTACGACGAATTCAATATCGACGGTCTGCCCGCGCCGATGGCCAGCATCAACGGCAGCCTGCCTTCGCTATCGCCATTCGATCGCGTCGAGGTCATGCGCGGCCCATCCGGGCTGTTCAACAGCACCAGTGAGATGGGCGGCATCGTAAACATGGTGCGCAAGCGCCCGACCAGCGAGTTCCAAGGCAGCGTGACCGGGCGCTACGGCAGCTGGGACACCAATTATCTGGAAGCCGACCTCTCCGGCCCGCTCGATGAAGAAGGTCTCGTTCGCGGCCGCACCGTCATCTCCCGCGCCGATACCAATGGCGAGGTCGACTACAACACCAATACCAGCGAGAGTTTCTACGGCGCGCTGGACATTGATCTATCCGACGCGACCGTCATGTCCTTCGGGCTGATCCACCAGACCAAGGACATCCTCCCGCACAACGGCTACCCGGCTGCCATCGACGGAAGCCTGGAAGACTTCAGCCGCTCGACCTACCTGGGCGCCGACTGGGGCGACTTCGATAGCCGCAGCACCGATGTCGTCGCCGAGCTGACCCATCGTTTCGACAATGGCGGCTACGGCCGCGTGGCGGTGCGCGGTTCCAAGCGCGCGACCGATTATCTCTATGCCTTCACTGCACGCAATGTGAACAGCGGCGCCACCAGTCTGGCCTACACTGCCCGCAACTTGGAGCAGGACACGCTCGCCGTCGATGCCAACTACAGCCAGCCGTTCGAGCTGCTTGGACAGGTCAGTGAGTTCGTCGTCGGCAGCGACTTCAAGCGTTACGACACCGAGTACGCCGACGCCCGCGGCAACCTTGGCGCCATAAACGTCGCCGGCTACCAGCCAAGCGACATCAGCAAACCGAATGTCACCTTTGGCAAACCAACCAAGACCGACGAACGCGAAGCCGGCCTCTACGCCAAGCTGACCTTCCGCCCCATCGAGCGCCTGGCGCTGATCGGCGGCGCCCGCGTCAGCAGCTTCGAAGGCGAGAACAGCAGCGCCACGCAGGATGTTCGCGAATCCGGCTATGTCACGCCCTACGGCGGCCTGGTGTTCGATCTGGACGACCAGCACTCGCTGTACGCCAGCTACTCGCAGGTGTTCAAGCCGCAGAGCGAAGCCGGCGCCGACGGCCGCATCATTGACCCGCGCGAAGGCGAGCAGTACGAAGTGGGCATCAAGGGAAGCTATTACGGCGGCGACCTGAATGCCCGCGTCACGGCTTTCCAGCTTACCGACGAGAACCGCGCGGCAGGCGCCATCGATGACACCGGCGCCCCGATCAACGGTGTTTACGAAGCCACCGGCAAGACCCGCATCCGCGGCGGCGAACTGGAAATCAGCGGCTACCTGACCCCGGCCTGGGAAGTGCTGGCCGGCTACACCTACATGAAGACCGAGAACCTGGCCGGCGACGACAATGCGCTGTTCGCTCTGATGCCTCAGCATCAGGCTTCGTTGTGGACTAAGTACACCCTGCCCGGCGGCAGCCTGCGCGGCCTGGGTATCGGCGGCGGCGTGACCGCGATGAGCGACTATTACATCGAACGCTCGGGCAGCCCGCGCCTCAGCGCACCCGGTTATGCAGTGGTCGATGCCAAGCTGTCCTACCCGATTACCGACAAACTGACCGGCACCTTCGACGTGAACAACCTGCTCGACCGCAAGTACGTTTCGCGCGTCGGCAGCGTCGGCACCTTCAACTTCTATGGCCCGTCGCGCAGCTTCACGGTTGGCGCCCGCTACGAGTTCTGATCCACCAAGCCGCCGATGCCCGCGCGCATCGGCGGATGACTTCTGGAGATCACCATGCCCCAGTTTCACGCTCAGGTGGCGACACCCCGCGCGTCCCGCAACATGACGCGGCTGTGCAAACACTTCGCGCACAAGGCCGAGGTTCAGCTGGATGAGCGTCAGGCGCAGGTCGAATTCGCCTTCGGCCAGTGCCGGATGCTCGCCGATGACGAACAGTTGCTGATCGACTGCCAGGCCGAAGCCGGCGAAGCGGAAAAGCGCCTACGCTTCGTCATCGACGACCACCTCCATCGCTTCTCTGGCAACGAGGGATTGAAAGTGAACTGGCTGGATGGGCCACTGCCGTCCAGCCACAGACAGCAGGTCGAGCCATGAAAGGCGCACTGCTCGCCCTGCTGGCCGGTCTGGGAACTGCCGCCGCACCGGCACACGCTATGGAAGAAACGGGCTGGCAGCCGGTTCAGCTGCCGCACAGCAGCCAGCGTGACCTGCATTCGAAAAGCACCGGCAAGAACTACCGCATCTTCATCTCCGAGCCGCGACACGCGCCACCGCCGGGCGGCTATCCGGTGCTCTATGTGTTGGATGGCAACGCTCTGTTTCCGGCCATGGCGATCCAGGCCCAGGCGCTGGAGGATCGGCCCGACCCTAACCTGCGCGATTCGGTACTGGTGGTCGGCATAGGCTACCCCGTTGACGCCCTGTACGACTTCAAGGCCCGCGCCGAGGATTACACGCCCAAAGCTGACGATCGCCAGCGCCTGCCGGGCCGAGAACCGCCGCCATCGGGCGGTGCCGATGACTTTCTGGCCTTTATCGAGCACGAACTCAAACCCGTGATCGCCCAACGCTACTCGGTCGATGTGCAAAGGCAGACCCTGTTCGGCCATTCCTACGGCGGCCTGTTCACCCTCTACACTCTGCTCACCAAGCCGCAGGCGTTTCAGGGCTATGTCGCCGCCAGTCCGTCGATCTGGTGGTACAAGAGCTATGTCGAACGCACACTCGCCGCATTCGAGCGCCAGCTTGCGGACCAGCCCGTCGGTGCGCGCCTGCTGGTCACCGCCGGCGGCGCCGAACAGCCCGCCGCGGATGCCGCCATGGATGACCCGCGCCAGCGCCATATGGCCGAACGGCGCATGGTCGGCAATGCCCAGGATCTGGTTGACCGGCTGCAGCGGCTGTCCAGCCGCGGCCTGCACAGCGAATTTCAGCTGTTCCCGGGAGCCAACCACGGCACCAATGCTGCACACAGCTCGGTCGTTGCACTGACGTTGGCAGCCGCCATCGGCCGCCAGCCATCCCGCGATAGGGACGACTGACCATGGCGTAAGCGACGAGAACCGACCGGTCAGCCGGCCAGGGCCAGCGCAGCGAAATGCCCGGTGCTAGAGTCGGCGTTGCCTTTTCGAACACTGGAGACACCATGCGTACATTGCTCAATGCTCTGCTGCTGGCCCTGCCGCTCTCACTCTCGTCACTGGCCTTTGCCGCCGAATCGCCTGCCGGCCGTTGGCAGACCATCGACGATGAAACCGGCAAACCCAAGTCCATCGTCGAAATCCAGCAAGCCGCCGACGGCACGCTGAACGGCAAGGTCGCCGAGATTCTGAAGTCCAATCACGGGCCGAACCCGGTCTGCAGCGAATGCGACGGCGAGCGCAAGGATCAGCCCATTACCGGCATGACCATCCTCTGGGATCTCAAGCCGGACGGCGAGCAGACGTGGAGCAACGGCACCATTCTCGATCCGGCCAACGGCAAGACTTACCGCGCAAAGGCGAAGATGCTCGAGGGCGGCGACAAGCTGGAGGTGCGTGGCTATATCGGTATCGAGGCCTTGGGCCGCACCCAGACCTGGGTTCGCCAGTAACCTCAGCACGCATCCGCATGCCGGGCGCCAGGCCCAGGGCCGCACCGTGGCGCCGGATAAGGGTCGAACCCTGCATGCCCGCGCCAGCCCAGACCACCTTTCGCCAAACGAAGCCCTGGTACCGCCACGTTCTGTGCGTGGCGATACTGCTTGTCATCAGCCCGTTGGCGGCAGCCAATGCAGAGCTGGCTGCCGTACTCGACCGAGCTGAACGACTGGAGCAGCTGGAAACCCTGATCATCGCCCAGCGTGGTGAGATCCTCGCCGAGCGCGGCTATCGCGGCCACCGGACGACATCAGCCAGCAACATCAAATCCGCGTCCAAGTCGGTGATCTCGGCGCTCATCGGCATCGCTATCGAAAAAGGTGTGATCGAGGGCGTCGAGCAGCCCATTGCCGAATTGCTGCCAGGCGACCTGCCCAGCACACCCGATCCCCGCCTGCGACAGGTGACGGTAGGTAATCTGCTCAGCATGCAGGCCGGGCTCGGCTCGACCTCGGGGCGCAATTACGGCACATGGGTGGCTAGCCGCAACTGGGTGCGCGCAGCATTGGCTCGGCCGTTCGAGAATGACCCCGGCACAGCGATGATCTACTCCACCGGCTCCAGCCACCTACTGTCGGCGATTCTGACCCGCCGCACCGGCCAGTCCACCTTGCAGCTGGCACGGCAATGGTTGGCGCCGCTCGAGGGTTTTGCCATCAGCGCCTGGACGCGCGACCCGCAGGGCATCTACCTGGGCGGCAACGAAATGGCAATGACCTCCCGCTCGCTACTCGCCTTCGGCGAGCTCTACCGCCGCGGCGGACTGAGCGCATCCGGCGAACGCTTGCTCTCAGCCGACTGGATCGAAGCGTCCTGGACACCACGCACGCGCTCACGCTACACCGGTCATGGCTACGGCTATGGCTGGTTCATCACCGAGTTGGACGCAGAGGCAGTGCGCTATGGCTGGGGCTATGGCGGCCAGATGGTCTACGTGGTGCCCGGCCTCGCCATGACGGTGGTGATGACCTCCAACACCATGCAACCCTCGAGCGGCGCAATGGGCCACCGCGATGCACTGCACCGGCTGCTAGGCGAGATCATAGGAGCAGTTCGTAGCGACGCGCAGCCCGCAGAGACATAGGTCCCCACCTTGGCAGCCTGTCCCAGGCGCCTCCCGCGATCACGTCGGCAGAGCGAATAGCCCAAGCCCTGTCTACCAAAGCGCCACTGCCGACGAACGGGCGCTCTGCGCAGGTGGCCCTGTTCAAGTTGCCTCATGCAACGTCGATAAAGAGGTAATCCATGGCAAGCGCCATGGGGATTGCCAGCGCCCCGAGCCCTGGCCCGAGTAGCCTCTTAGGCAGGTCGCGTCCATGAATATCAAGCAAAAACTGACATGGGCGTTTCTGACCATCGCCTCAGTGCCAGTCATAGCTGTAGCCATCGTCGTCATACTCAACGTGAGGGGCGATGCCCAGCGGCAGTTCATCGACAGCAGCAGCCGTGAAATCCGGCAGGTCGAGAACGCCATGAACCTGTTCTTCGAGGGAATCGAGCAGAACGTTGCCTACCTTGCGACGCTGCCCGAAATCATCGAAGCCCGCGACCTGAAGAACTTCAGCGCCGCGGATGCAGCCTCTACGCCTTTGCCTGAGAGCAATCGAACCCTACTCAAACTGTTCGATCATTTCGCCAAGACCCACCCGTCAACCGCCTACCTATCTCTCGGGCACGCCGATGGCTCCTACGCCGGCTGGCCGGAAGATCCGCGGATGAGCAATTACGATCCGCGCGTGCGTCCCTGGTACAAAGAAGCGATAGCGCAGCCCGGGAAAATCGTGCAAAGCAGCGTCTATTACTGGGCGCAAGACGATGTCGTCCTGATCAACGTCGGCCACACGGTGACCAATGCCGCGGGACAGATAGCTGGCGTGTTCGGTCTGGACGTATCGCTCAATCAGCTGACCGACCTGGTCAAGCAGATCAAGCTCGGCGAGAGCGGCTACCTCATGTTGGTCGAAAAAGGCGGCAACGTTCTGGCCGATCCCAGCAACCCCAAGCACAACTTCAAATCACTCTCAGAATTGGGCGGCGCCTACGCCGAGCTGGCCAATGCCAAAGGCCTGCTTGAGGTGGAAATCAACGGCACCACCTACATGGCCAACGTATGGTCGTCAGAGAAGCTCGGCTGGCAGTTCATTGGCCTGATCGAGCGCGACGAAGTCATGTCCGGCGCCAACAGCCTGACCCTGCAGATCGCCATCGTTGCAGCCGTATTGGCCATCGTATTTGCCATGATCGGCGCCGCCTTCGCCGGCCTGATCGTACGCCCAATCCGCAGCGTGGCCGGTGGCCTGGAAGGCATCGCCCAGGGCGAAGGCGATCTCACTCGCAGCCTTGAGGTACGAGGCAAGGACGAAACGGCGATGCTCGCGCGCTGGTTCAATCAGTTCCTTAGCGCAATTCGCGACCTGGTACAGCGCATCGGCAGCGCCTCCACGGCATTGAGCAGCGCCTCCGACAGTGCCACGCGCGTGGCCACCGACATGAATGACGCGGCAGAACGCCAACGCGGCGCCGTAGAGCTTGTTTCTACAGCGTTCAACGAGATGGTAGCGACGGCCAACGAGGTCGCACGCTCGTGCAGCGAAGCGGCCACTTCGGCTGACGCGGGCCAGCGTCAGGTTCACGACGGTCAATTTCAGATCGACGAAGCAACCGGTAGCGTCTCTCAGCTGAGCGAGAACCTCCTGCGCTCGACTCATTCGATGCAGGAACTCGAGCAGGACAGCCGCAACATCAACACTATCCTGGACACCATTCGCTCCATTGCCGAACAGACCAACCTGCTCGCGCTGAACGCGGCCATCGAAGCCGCGCGTGCTGGCGAGCAAGGACGAGGGTTTGCAGTGGTGGCTGACGAAGTCCGCGCGCTGGCCAAGCGCACAGCGGACTCAACTGGCGAAATCGATGGCCTGCTCGGTGGCCTTGCCAGGCGCACTCAGGACGTCACCAAGCAAATGCAAAGCAGCCTGGAGATGTCGAGGGCGAGTGTCGAACGCATCCAGAAAGCGCGCGACAGCTTCGAACACATCCGTGGCTCGGTGGATCACATCCGCGACCAGAACGCGCAGATCGCAACCGCGGCGGAAGAGCAGCACCACGTCGCGGAAGACATCAACCGGCACATCACGCAGATTCACGAAGACGCATTGCTGGTCGAGCAGCTGGCTGGATCGGCACAAACCGACTCGCAGCGTCTGTCAGACCTGTCCGGCGAGTTGCGTGGTCTGGTCGGACGTTTCCGTACCTGATGGACCGTCTGCTGCCTGGCTTCAGCCTTGCGCCAGCCGGACAAGGGCGGCGCGATCCAGGCAGCGATAGCGAAACGAGGGGCGGCCAATCTGGCCGTAGTGGAAGGACTCTTCCAGCAATTGCGCGTCGCTCAGGTGCTTGAGGTATTTACGTACCGACACGCGCGACATGCCGGTCGCGGATAGCAGGGTTTCGCTGGTGAAACCATCTTCGTCCAGCGCCAGGATGGCCTGCGCGACCTGCGCCAATGATGCCGGGGTCAGCCCCTTGGGCAGGTCGCCAGGGCGGCGCACATCCATCGCAGGCGGCTGACTGAACAGCCGATCGATATCACCCTGGCCAAGCTGGTCCGGCAGGCGGGATAAGGCCTCACGCGCTCGGCGGCAGGCATCGACCGCATCGCGAAAGCGCTCGAAGCTGAATGGCTTGACCAGATAATCGCGCGCACCCAGACGCTGAGCAGCACGGACGGTTTCGATCTCCGACGCGGCGGTGATCAGCACGGCATCGGTGTTGCGATCCTCTGCGCGCAGGTAGCGCAGCACCTCCAGGCCGGAGCGGTTGCGCAGGTAGACATCGAGCAGCAGCAGATCCACCGCCTCGCGCTCCAGCACGTCCAGTGCAGCCGGAACGCTTTCGCACTGGCCGACCAGCAGGACGCCATCGAGACGGGCCAGATAATCGACGTTCAGACGCATGACCATCGGATCGTCCTCGACGATCAGTACGCGCATGGCTGCTTTCATGGTTCCACGCCCCCCAAGGCGGTCCGATAGGGCAATTCGACTTCGAACAGGCTACCCCGGCCAGCTTCGGAATAAACCGCCAAGGTGCCACCCCAGGCCTCGACCTGCTCCTGCACCGCAGCCAACCCGATGCCGCGTCGCTCACCCTTGGTCGATACACCCCGCTCGAATAGATGCTCGCGCACAGCAGCCTCGATGCCGGCTCCGCTGTCCTGTACATGCAGTGAGAGCAGTGCTTCATCGTAGTCCAGCGTCAGGTTGACCCGACGCTCATCCCTTTCCGCGGCGGCTTCAAAGGCATTCTCCAGCAGGTTACCGAGGATGGTCACCAGGCCATGGATCTGCTCAGGCGCTACAGCAGGCACCGGATGTTCGACATCCACGTGGAACAGGATGCCGCGCTCGCGGGCTTCGCTCTGCTTGCCCAGCAGGAAGCCCGCCAGCACCGGTTCACCGATACCTTCCACCAGGGCGGTCGCCGGCGCCAGTTGATGATCGGCCAGGTCCCGCAGGTAGGCGCGCAAGGCATCCAGATCGCCCATCTGCGCCAGACCGAAGAGCACGTGCAGCTTGTTCTTGAATTCGTGGGTCGCCGCCCGCAGCGCTTCGGCGTAGCGGCTAACGCCGGTCAACTGTTCGGCCAGCGCATTGACCTCGCTCTTGTCGCGGAAGGTCGCGATAGCGCCGATCACCCGACCCTGATGGCGGATCGGCGCACGGTTGGCGAGGATGGCCAGACCGTTGAGGCTGAACTCGCGATCCAGCTGCTCGGTCGCGCTGGCCAGCACCTCGGGCAAGCCGCTGGTGGGCAGGTACTCGGAAATCGGCCGACCCAGTGGCGGCTTGCCCAGCCCGGTACTGGCCAGCAGGCGCTCTGCAGCGGGATTGACCAGCGTGATGCGCGCCTGCTCGTCGACCGCCAATACACCCTCACGCACCGAGGCCAACATCGCCTGGCGCTCTTCCACCAGCCAGGTGATCTCATAGGGCTCCAACCCCAGCAGCACGCGCTTGATATAGCGCGCCAACAGATGCGCACCCAGGGCGGTGACCAGCATCAGCGCCAGCACGCCGAGCACGACCCCGCGCTGATGGTCTTTCAACAGCTCGCCAAGCGAGGCCAGGGTGACGCCAACCGAGACGGCGCCAATCACTGCGCCTTCGTCGCCCAGGACCGGGGCAAATCCACGAATGCTGCTGCCCAGACTGCCATCGGCGCGCGAGGCGTAGGTCTCACCGGCCAGTGCGCGACCTTCATCATCGCCGCGAAAGGCCTGCCCGATGCGGGTCGGCTCCGGGTGCGTCAGGCGCAGCGCGCGGTGATCCATCACCACCACGAAGTCGACGCCCAGCCGCTGACGCAGTCCATCGATCTCGCGCTGCAGCGGGTTATCAACGGACAAATCGGGGCTCGCGGAGAGCAGTGCACGCTGCACATCGGCACGAGCCGCAACACTCTGCGCCAGGTTGGTCACCCGCGAGGCCTGCCCTTCTTCCAGGGTGTCCTGCAGCTGCACGTTGAACAGCCAGAGGGCGAGCGCCAACGCCAGTACCACCATGACGGCGACCAGTAGCGAGATCAACGTGTTCAGGCGCAAGCGCAAAGTCATTCTCCAATCGTCATGGCGCTGGAAACGCCGCGGTAAAGGGCGGGATCGAGCCAGCCCGGCCATCTTGGGTCAAGTCCGGCTTCGCTTTTTTTAGTTTCGTAATGGTTTTTTAACTTCGCCAAACATTGGCCGCGAAGCATCTCTGCTTAAGGTAGCCGCGCACGGTTGTCCGACCGCGCTTTCGCAACCAATCACCCGTGCGTGCGCCACCTGGCTGCCACGTTCGAAGGAGTACAACAATGAATCGGACCACGCTGAGCGCTGCCGTGCCTGACGGTAGCCAGACCTCATCCCTGCTCTCCCAACGCATCTTCAATCTGCCGCTGCCGCTGTTTGCCATCGCCTTGCTCGTCATGGCCGCGGCCATTGCCACCGATACGCTGCCCACCGGCATGATCGGTGCGCTGCTGGTCATGATGCTGCTCGGCGAGTTGCTCGGCTTCGCCGGCGACCGGTTGCCGATCATCAAGACCTATCTCGGCGGCGGCGCCATCATGGCGCTGTTCGGTGCAGCATCCATGGTCTATTTCGGCTGGCTGCCCGCCGCAGTCGCCAATGACGTCGCCAGCTTCATGAAGGGCGGCGGCTTTCTCGACTTCTACATCGCAGCATTGATCACCGGCAGCATCCTGGGTATGGACGCCAAGGTGCTGGTCAAAGTCGGTTCGCGCTACGCGTTGCCACTGCTCTGCTCGGTGCTGTTCGCCGCTCTGTTCGCGATGGCCGTCGGCGCCCTGCTCGGCTTCTCGCCTCAGGACGCAGTCGTGGTCATCGCCATGCCGATCATGGGTGGCGGCATGGGGGCTGGCGCGGTACCGATGAGCCAGATCTACGAGCAGCTGCTCGGCCAGCCGGCAAGCTACTACATTTCGATCCTGGTTCCGGCGCTGGCACTCGGTAACGTCTTTGCGATCATCATCGCCGGGCTACTCAACGGCCTGGGCAATCGCTATCCGTCCCTGACCGGCAACGGCCAGATGATGCCGGGCGTAGATGTCACTGAGAAGGAGAGCCCGATCACTCTGCCAGCTTTGGGTATCGGCCTGGTTGCAGCACTGAGTTTCTTCGTCGCCGGGCAGATCCTCGGCAAGTTCGTGCCGCTGCATCCTTATGCGCTGATGATCGTGCTGGTGGCGCTGCTCAAGGTATGCAACCTGGTGCCCGAATCGATTAATGATGCCTCCGCGCAGTGGTTCCGCTTCGTTGCGCGCAACTGGACCTTCGCCCTGCTGTTCGGCATCGGCGTCGCCTTCACCGACCTCGGCCAGGTAATCGACGCCATCTCGCTGACCTATGTTCTGATCGTCTTCGCCGTGGTTGCTGGCGCAGCCTTTGGCGCGGGCCTGGTGGGCAAGCTGGTGGGCTTCTACCCCATCGAGTCGGCGATCACCGCGGGGCTGTGCATGGCCAACATGGGCGGCACCGGCGACGTCGCGGTGCTGTCAGCAGCCCGCCGCATGTCACTGATGCCCTTCGCGCAGATCTCCTCGCGCCTGGGCGGCGCACTGATCCTGCTGATCTCCAGCGTCGTGGTACCGCTGTTCTTCACCTGATCGGACCATCAGGAACGACAAAAGCCCCGGCCTTTGCGGTCGGGGCTTTTTCGTTCAGACGCCGGAGACATCAGCCGCGAAAGTAGCCAACCTTCCGATTCAGCTCCTGGGCCAGCGCAGTCAGGTCCTGGCTGGAAGAGGCGACCTGATTCGACGCAGCCGAGCTGGCGACTGTCGAGTCGTGAATCCGCGTCACGCTCTGGTTGACCTCCTCGGCCACTGCGCTTTGCTCCTCGGAGGCCGTCGCGATCTGTGCGTTCATTTCGTTGATCGAGCCCACTTCCTGGCGAATGTTGGCCAGCGCATCTTCAGCCTGCAGCGTCTGCGCCACGGTCTGCTGAGCCAACTGCTTGCTCGACTGCATGACCTCCACTGCTTTGCCCGCACCGGCTTGCAAAGAGGCGATCATCACGCTGATTTCGCTGGAGGACTGCTGCGTACGATTAGCCAGGGAGCGCACCTCGTCGGCCACTACCGCAAAGCCGCGGCCATGCTCTCCAGCCCGAGCCGCCTCGATAGCTGCGTTTAGGGCCAGCAGGTTGGTCTGCTCGGCGATGGCGGTGATCACCTGCAGGATCTTCTCGATGTCGCCGCTTTCCGCCGATACCTGATTGACCGTCTCGGTAGCGCTCTCCAGAACCTTGGCCAGGTTCTGAATGGACGCGGCTGTTTCACCCACGATGCGAGTTCCGGTCTCGACCTGCTCGTCGGCGCTCTTCGCCGCGATGGCAGCCCGGGCGGCGAAGCTGGCGACCTCGCTTACGGTCGCCGCCATCTGATTGATTGCCGTGGCGACCTGTTCGGCTTCTGCCGATTGACGCTGGATCTGCTGATTGCTGTTCGCCGATGAGACGCGGAGCTCGCCCGATGCCACGCCAACCCCATCGGCGGCGGCCCGCACCTCATCGATGATCGCGGTCAAGCGGCTGGCCATCTTCGCCGTGGCGCCCATGACGCTGTCCGGATAAGGCGTGACGATCACCTGTTTCAGGTCACCATCGGCCAGATTGCCAATCACCCGAGCCACCTCGTCAGGCTCGGCACCCAGCGTCGAGCGAAGCTTGCGGATGATCAGCACAGCGATCAGCGCACCGAGCAGCACCGCCACCCCCGTCACCGCGACGATCAGCGTGAGAAAGCCGCTAGCGGTGTCACGCACGATGGTGACGTCTTCAGTGATGCTCAGCTCCTGATGGTCGATGAATGCATTGATCAGGCGCAGCCACTCGGAATACGCCCCTGCGACGCTCTCCAGCAGGAATCCATAGGCCCGATCCGAGCCCTCGTTGAAGCGCCGTTCGACCACCTGCCGCGTCAGCTCGTTGGTTTTCGCTTCGATCCCTTCGATCTGCATCATCAGCTGCTTTTCGACAGCATCGGCGGAGGGTTGCGCGAGCATCGCCTTCATCAGCACCGCCGAGTCGGCGTACAGCTGCGCCAGTCGCTCGATTTCGGCGACTTGCGCCCGGGCAAAAGTCGGATCAGCAGCGCTGACGGCGTCGCGAACGGCAATCGCGCGATCATGCACGCTGCCTCTGAAGTTGATCGCATACCGTTGCTTCAACCCGGCCTGGGCACTGATCTGACTCATGCTCCGGTCAATCACGCCAACCTTCAGCGCACTGACCACGGCTACAGCCACCATCAGCGCCAGAATCACGAAGAACCCCAAACCCAGGCGTGCGGATACCGACATCTGCTTGTTCATGAAGCATCTCTCCTAGCCAGGCTGCGAGGCAGCCAATGCGGTCAGCCGTTAATTGGCCGACGCTGATCCAAGCCGGGCCAAAACTTGTACAGCACAGTGTCATATTGGCATTATTTGTACAAGTTTTTATTAACACCACTCTTGCTCACACCAAGCAGAAAGGGCTCAACAGCGCATCAACATCTGCTGCTGCAGCCTCAACGGCGTACGCTATAGAGGTTTTGTATAACTTTTCCGTCGCAGAAAGACTCGCTTGAGCGAATGTCCTGGAGGCTCGCCTAGATCACCCTCCGATCACCAACCAAGCTCAGCAGGAGCAGTTCTCAGCTGGCTCAGCAACGACCTGGATGCTTGCGACGACCACACGGAAGCTCTCGCTGCCGCGCGGGCAGCTCAGGCAAAGCCCGTGGTGTATGGCAGCGATGCCAGATCGCTCGAGCAACGACAGCGAGAGAATCCGCAGAAAGCAAAAAGGCGCCCGAAGGCGCCTTTATGTTTTCCGCAACGGGATTTAGACCTTGCTGCGCTCGAAGCGCTTGCGGTCGTTCTCGTTGAGGTACTTCTTACGCAGACGGATCGACTTCGGCGTCACTTCGACCAGTTCGTCGTCGGCGATGAGCGTCCCTGTTGTTGTGGCCCATGCCGGCGATTCCGTTCAGTGCACTGGCGTAGAGGATCGGGGCGTCGAGGCTCGTCGGTGACGCGGAGGTTGTCGAACAGGTCGAAGATCTGGTCGATGACCCAGTCAGGTCGCGCGCCCGGACGGTCGATTTTGTTCACACGACGATCGAACGCAGGCCGGCCTTGCAAGCCTTCTGGGTCACGAAGCGAGTTAATTTCATCAAACGCCTGGACAAGGGCATGAGAAACGTCGCCTTAATCAGCGACCCTGACGGCTACTGGATCGAGAGCGTCCAGGCCGATTTGCTGGGCGAGAGGGGTCGCAACTGAAGCCGGAACGCAAAGGATTCGAGAACAAAGGCGCCCACAGGCGCCTTTGTACGTTGTTGGCCTTGCATGATCGCAGTATTCGCCACAGGCCACCGACGCTTTACGCAACCCTCGCCCCGCCCAACAAACAACGGAACCCGCTAACGCGACATGAACTGTTGTGCGGCTGCGCCATGCTTGTTTCCGGCTCCCGTCGTCAGAGATGACGCCTACCTGCCAGCTGTCACTTGCCAATACCCCCGCCTGTCGAATGCGGAAACCACCGGCTGAAAATAGAACATGGCGAGTAGCCATCAAGCAGGATAAGCTTGCCATGTTCGTGGCGTCACGTATCTGGCAGTTACAGGAAATATGTAAGGTAGTAACCCATGTCCGAAGCGAAGGATACGCTACTCAGGCTGTTCACCTTGTTGCGCCTGATTCCCGAATACTCAAGATATGTTTCCTCTCCCACGCTGCTGGAAAAACTGCATGAGCGTGGATTCTCGGTGGATCTGCGCACCGTCCAGCGGGACCTGAATCGACTCTCCATCCCCTTCTCGCTGATCAGTGATGAAAGTAGCGGCCGTTATCGCTGGAGCCACACCAAGGACACCCCGCTCGACCTCAGAGACATGGAGCCGTCGACGGCACTCGCGCTCGTCCTGGCCGAAAGTCATCTGAAGAGCTTGCTGCCGCAGTCGGTCATCAATCTGTTGGGTCCGCAGTTCAACAAGGCACGCAATTACTTGGAAGACCTCGGCCAGAACGATCTCGCACACTGGGCGCGCCGTGTGCGTGCCCATCCCAACGGCAAGGCCCTGCTGCCCGCCCAGGTGCATGCCGCTGTCTGGCGAGAAGTGTCGACCGCCCTGCTGGAGCGCCGACGGCTCAGGGTCTCCTACCTCAGCCGGAGCAAGGCCGAGCGCAAGGAGCTGCCGCTGCACCCCGCTAGCCTGGTTTCCCGGCACTCCATCAGCTACCTGATAGGCACCGTCGACGGCTATGGCGACCTTCGCCAGTTCGCGATGTATCGCATCCAGCAGGGTGAATGCCTGGAGGCCGCCGCCGATTGCAGCGAGCCCCTCGATGTCGACCATTACATCCGAAACGGCTTCAATGCCTCGACCCTGGTAGGCGATGTGGAGCTGGTAGCGGACGTGTCACCACAGATCGCCTGGCTCCTCAAGGAAACCCCGCTGAGCACCGACCAGAGCCTGGAACCACTTGCCGAAAGCGACTGGCAGCGCCTGCGCGCTCGGGTCCCGCAGGATCAGGAAACGCTCTGGTGGATATTCGGGCTGAACGACAACATCCAGGTTCACGAAGCGACGGTATGGCAAACACAGATCCGCTCCAAACTGGAACTGATGCGTCGTCGCTACGAAGCGACGGCGCCGGCCCTCAAGGCAACACCATGAACGAGCTCTGGCAACACCTGGAAGACTGGCTGGCCACAAATGATCCGGCTCGTCAGGCAGACCTCAACCCTCCGGCTGGCGACACCGCCATAGCGGCTCTGGAACAACTGCTGGGCAAACCCTTGCCCGCTGACTTCACCGCCTGCCTGAAAATCCATGATGGCCAGCGTGGCCAGGCCGGCTGGCTGTTCGACGACTACGAATTCCTCTCGAGCCGGCAGATCACGCTGAGCTGGTCCGCCTGGACGGCCCTGCTGGAAGGTGGTGACTTCGCCGCGCGCACCCCCGAATCCGATATCGGCATCAGAGCGTCCTGGTGGGACAAGGAATGGCTGCCCTTCGCCTCCGACGGCGGCGGCGATTATCTGTGCCTGGACCTCGCTCCGGCCGATCAGGGCCATTACGGGCAGGTGATCGAAGTACTTCACGACATGCCCCTGCGCACGCTACTCGCACCCTCCTTCGCCGACTGGTTCGGTAATTTCATCATGCGCAAGACCGCCTGAGATAACTCCCATGGAAACTACGCTCACCACGATGACGCGCGAGCAGCGCCTGCAGAAGCTGTTCGACGACTGCCAGCAGCAGGTACTTTCCCAAGTCATCGGCACGTTCGGCCTGTCCACCGCCATGTTCAAGGACGTCGACCGCAACGGCGGGAACGTCACCACGCTTCATAACTTCGCGCGCGAAGACGACGACTACGTCGCTACCGACTCCGACAAGAAACTCCACGAACACTCGCGCAAGAAGTACGACAAGCAGGTACGCGCCGAGTACGAGATCAAGACGCAGGAAAACGCCGATACGGCAGGCGGGAAAACCTGGAAAGACAAGCGCGACGAGCGGATAGCCCAAGGCCGGGACGAGTACACCGGACAAACCGTGCGCGCCGACGGCACAGTGGAGCTGAAGAACGGAGAAGAAGCGCGTGCCGAACTGGATCACGTCGTCTCCATTTCGGAAACGCACAGCGACCCCAAAATGCATCTCGCACTTGGGCAGGTGTCCGAGGACGGCGAGACCGTAGACGTCAGCCGCATTCGTGAAGTGGTCAACAGCGATGAGAACCTGGCCCTTACCAACCAGCCCCTCAACGGGTCGAAAGGCGACGAGGACCTGCGCGAGTGGGCTGCCAAGGAACGTGAGAACGGCGAAACCAACGCGCAGAAATTCGGCGCGGATGAGGAGCTGATCCAGGAGAAACACGATACTGCCCGCAAGCACATCGATAGCACGGCGAACCGGGCACTGCTCAAGAAGCAGGCCACGGAGCTGCTTGCTACGGGCGGCAAACAGGCCGCTTTGATGGGGGCTCGCCAAGCGCTTGGCATGTTGCTGACCGAGTTGGTCAACGCTCTGTTCAACGAGGTGAAAGCGCTCATCCGGCATGGCGTCGAATTGGGTGAGTCGCTTTTGAGGAAGATCGGCCAGCGCCTGATGCATGTGGCCGAACAGGTGGCACGGAAGGTGCCGGCGGCGCTCTCGCAGATGATCCAGGGTGGTGTCAGCGGTTTCGTCAGCAACCTGCTGACCTTCCTGCTGAACAACTTCCTGTCCACTGCCAAGCGCTTCGTCAGCATGATCCGCGAAGGCCTGCTTGGCCTGTTCCGTGCGGCCAGGATGATGCTCTTTCCACCCGCACACATGACCCAGGCCCAGGCCCTGCAGGAAGGCCTCAAGCTTCTCGGCACCGTGGTGATCAGCTCGGTGGGCATCCTGCTGTCGGAAACGGTCGCCACCTTCATTGCCACCATTCCCTTCCTCAAGCCCTTCGCCGACTTGCTCACGCCCGTGCTGGTAGGCATCGCCAGCGGCCTGCTGTCGTCGTTTCTGGCGTACCAGATCGACTGCCTCTTCGATCGCCATGCCCGGGGGGAGCGCCTGCTCGACGAACTGATAGCTGATGCAGCGAGGCGAGAGGTCTTCGCCGCCGAACTGGTGACGCTATCCGAAGCGTCGCTGGGCAATGTCGAGCGCTATACCCAATCGATTGAGCTGTACCGCCAGACGGGCGCAACCCTGGGCAATGCAGGCCTTGCATCAGCCGCAGCACTGGCCAGCCTCGACAGCGCCGTGGCCAGCACCCGAGAACAGGTCGAGAAAAGCCGACGCATGATCAATTACATCGACGAGAGCCAGGCAGAAATCGACGAATTCCTGAAAACCCTCTGAACCAACCCACGCGGACTCATCGCGCGAAGGGCGTGATGCACCGCGTATTCGACCGCCCCAACCCACGCAGCCTCGACAGGACAGCCAATGCCCCTCGAAACAACAGCGCCCGCCGTCACCAAGTCTGGCGCGGAAAACTCCCAGGAACTGCAGATCGTGCAGGCATTTTCCAACCTGAGCGTGCCCGAGCGAATCATCCAGCAGAGCAACATTAAGGAATTGCTGCACGGCCTCAACGACGACCAGCAGAAGGTCCAGTCCGAAGCCAAGCGCCTGGCCAAGCTCAGGGAGGAGAAAAAAGAGGGAAACTTCGTCGGCAACTGGTTCTACGGCCGCAGCGACAAGATCCAGGAAGCACAGTTGGACCTCAATGCCTCGATCGGTCAACTGACGCAGAAATCGTCCCAGTTACTGGTGGTCAACACCGCCATCTCCAAAGTACTGAGCGACCAGCAGAACCTTCTGTTGCAACAGCAGAATCTGCTGAAGAAGCAGGCTGAAGAACTCCAGGCGCAGAATGAGAGAATCCTTGCGCAACAGATTCAGCTGGGCGAACAACAGGACGCGATCAATGCCGCGAATCAGGGACTTCTGGAAGCCAAGGGCCTGACTCAGGAGCAGGCACAGAAACTGGTGGGCTGCGTACGTCTAGTGACCGAAGCCGAACAACGGATCGACAGCGCCGGCCAGGCATTGCGCAACAACCTGGAACAACAGATGGAGGAAGTTGAAAAGCACTGTCTGAATCGCTTGGCGGCGGGGCTCGATGAGGTGGAGCGGCGCCAGGTGGAAAACGAAAGGCGCCTGGCCGATGCGATGGACGTACAGGCGCAGCAGAACCGCACCGAGCTCACCCAACTGGCAGAGGAAAATCAGACGTTTCACAAGCAGCTTCTGCAGGATGCACAAGCGTTCGAGGTGCAACAGAGCGAACGAGCTGCATCACAGGACAGCCGCATCGCTACGTTGAGCGAACAGCATGCCGCCCAGGCTGAAAGGCAGGACCAGTGGCAGCTGGCTCATAGCCACAGCATGCAGGAACGAATCGAAGCCCACGAAGCCGACGTCAAGCATCGCTCAGCGGCAATGGAAGAATCCCTGGTCCGGTCACTCGAAAGCCAGCGTGAAAACCTGACGAATTCACAGGAGCAGTTGGCCGACCATCTGAGCGCTCTGGTGGCCAAGCAAGCGCTGAGCCTGTCGCATCAGCGCCTGGTGCTCGTCGGCGCCACCGTGTTGTCCATCGCCTCGCTGGGATGGCAGGCAGCGCAGCACTGGGCACTACTCTGAAGCGACGCGGCACGGCCTCTGGGTAGCCAGTTCCGTCTTTCGCCGCGCAGCGGCGAGAGCGGAGGGTGCACCGCAAGCCCCATACCCGACAGCCGTTCTAGCACCCCTGCTGGTCGGGCGGTTTTCTGAGACAACTGAGCCATCGACCGCTCTAGCTGGCGCAGGCCGTCTCTATCTTGCTGCTCGGTGGACATCTCATCCTCTATTTCACGCCGTATCTAGCGACGATGCTTGGAATGACCGACGTTTCCACGGTGAGCGGCCTGCGGTTGCTGATCAGCCTGGCGGCTCTGGGCGGCTATCTGGGCGACTGGCTGGCCGATCACGTCGGTCTCGCCTAGCCATGGTGATTTTTCTCACCTTCTGCCTGGCGCTGCGACATTCCGCTGAGCTTGCACAGCGCCATCTTCATCCCGTGCGTGATGCCCTGGAGACCATCAGCTGTATGGTTTCTCCGGTCGTGCAAAGCTTCCAGCTCCATAGCGCCCCAGCCAGCAGCAGTACCGGAGCCTCCCTGAACACCTCGGCGAGGCACCTTGGGATGGGCCTGGGTGCGGCTATCGGTGGGCTGGCCGTTGCGCTTGCTGCCGTTGGCTGGCCCTTGGATCGGTCTTGGCCTGACGGTACCGGCATTACTCTGTAATTGGCGCTGCTACCTACTAGAGAAGCGCTGCCCAAGGCCCGACCGATGTGTTGATGCCAGCCTGCCATTCGCACCTTTGATCAAAGCCATGCCCCATGGGATTTAAGGCCAGGCACCGCCTGGATTGCAATCACGCCTAAAACAACAAAGGCGCCCGAAGGCGCCTTTGTCTTACTGCAACAGTGTTTAGACCTTGCTACGCTCGAAGCGCTTGCGGTCGTTCTCGTTGAGGTACTTCTTACGCAGACGGATCGACTTCGGCGTCACTTCGACCAGTTCGTCGTCGGCGATGAATTCCAACGCCTGCTCGAGGGTGAACCGGATCGGCGGAACCAGGGCGATGACTTCGTCCTTGCCGGAAGCGCGCATGTTGTCGAGCTTCTTGCCCTTGGTGGGGTTGAGCACCAAGTCGTTGTCACGGCTGTTGATGCCGCACAGCTGGCCTTCGTAGATCTCGTCGCCTGGGCCAAGGAACAGCTTGCCGCGCGCCTGCAGGGTTTCTAGCGAGTAGGTCAGCGCGGTACCGGTGGCCATCGAAACCAGCACGCCGTTCTGGCGGTTGGTCACTTCACCGGCCTTGATCGGGCCGTAGTGACTGAAGGTCGAGGTCAGGATGCCGCTACCCGAGGTCATGGTCAGGAAGTTGTTACGGAAGCCGATCAGGCCACGCGCCGGGATGGTGTATTCCAGACGCACACGACCCTTGCCATCCGGAACCATGTTGCTCAGATCGCCCTTACGCAGGCCCATCTGCTCCATCACCGGACCCTGGTGCTGCTCTTCGATGTCGATGGTGACGTTCTCGTACGGCTCCTGCTTGTCGCCGGCCTCGTTCTCGATGATCACCACTTCCGGACGGCCTACGGCCAGCTCGAAGCCTTCACGGCGCATGGTTTCGATCAGTACCGAAAGGTGCAGCTCGCCACGACCGGAAACCTTGAACTTCTCAGGGCTGTCACCTGGCTCGACGCGCAGGGCAACGTTGTGCAGCAGCTCCTTCTCCAGACGATCCTTGATGTTGCGGCTGGTGACGAACTTGCCTTCACGGCCGGCGAACGGCGAGTCATTGACCTGGAAGGTCATGCTCACGGTCGGCTGGTCGACGGTCAGCGGCGGCAGCGCTTCGACATTGTTCTGGTCGCACAGGGTGTCGGAGATGTACAGCTCGTCCATACCGGATACGCAGACGATGTCGCCGGCTTCGGCTTCCTGCACTTCGACGCGCTGCAGGCCGGAGTGGCCCATGATCTTGAGGATACGACCGTTGCGCTTCTTGCCGTCGGCGCCAATGGCGCTGACCGGCGTGTTCGCCTTGATGGTGCCGCGGGCGATACGACCGATACCGATCACGCCGAGAAAGCTGTTGTAGTCCAGCTGCGAGATTTGCATCTGGAACGGGCCGTTGGCATCGACGACTGGTGCCGGGACGTGGTCGACGATGGCCTGGAACAGGGCATCCATGTTGTCGTCCATCTTCTCGTGGTCCATGCCGGCGATGCCGTTCAGGGCACTGGCGTAGACGATCGGGAAGTCCAGCTGCTCGTCGGTGGCGCCGAGGTTGTCGAACAGGTCGAATATCTGGTCGATGACCCAGTCAGGACGCGCGCCCGGACGGTCGATCTTGTTGACCACGACGATCGGACGCAGGCCGGCCTTGAAGGCCTTCTGGGTCACGAAGCGGGTCTGCGGCATGGGGCCGTCCTGAGCGTCGACCACCAGCAGCACGGAGTCAACCATCGACATCACGCGCTCGACTTCACCGCCGAAGTCGGCGTGGCCGGGGGTGTCGACGATGTTGATGCTGTAGTCCTTCCACTTCAGCGCAGTGTTCTTGGCCAGGATGGTGATGCCGCGTTCCTTTTCCTGGTCGTTGGAGTCCATCACGCGCTCGTTTTCCAGCTCCTTGCGGTCCAGGGTGCCGGACAGGCGCAGGAGTTTGTCGACGAGGGTGGTCTTGCCATGGTCGACGTGGGCGATGATGGCGATGTTGCGTAGATTCTCGATCACTGATTCTTTTCTCTGTAGATAGCTTCAAGCTGGGGCTGGAAGCTGGAAGTAGTCCGGACGACATCAGCCTGTCCGAGGTTGTAACGGCCTGGCCTTGCGATCAGTGCCGGTCGGGAGGGCGGTGGCGGATGCTGCCGCCCAGCAGCCCCGGCTGTTTCACCGATGAGTCAGGCCGGACGATAGACGCGTACATTGACATGCCCCTCGCTCAGCAGATGGTGAGCATGCAGGCGGCTCATGACACCTTTATCGCAATAAAGCAGGTACTGGCGATTTTCATCCAGGTCCTTGAATCGGTTGTTAAGCGCATAGAAGGGTAGCGTCTGTACTTCGATACCGGACAGCTCGAGCGGTTCGTCCTCGGCGCTGTCGGGGTGACGAATGTCGAGGATGACCTGGCCAACACTCGGCTCGGCAACTTCCTCTACTTGCAAATCCTGGCCCAGCTCGTCGATCACGCGGTCGATGGCAACCTGACGGGCATTGGCCAACGCACGCTCCAGGATAGCCATATCGAACTGTTTTTCTTCGTGCTCGATGCGGTAACGCTTGGCCTTGGTAGTCGGATTCACCGAGATCACGCCGCAGTATTCAGGCATGTTCTTGGCGAACTCGGCGGTGCCGATCTCGAAAGCGGTGTCGATGATATCCTGCTTGTGGCTGGCGATCAGCGGACGCAGCACCAGCATGTCGGTGGCCGAATCGATTACCGAGAGGTTAGGCAGGGTCTGGCTGGATACCTGGGAGATGGCCTCGCCGGTCACCAGGGCATCGATATGCAGGCGCTCGGCGATCTGCGTCGAGACGCGCAGCATCATGCGCTTGAGGACGACGCCCATCTGGCTGTTGTCGACCTTCTGTAGGATCTCGCCGACGACTTCCTCGAATGGCACGCTGATGAACAGCACCCGATGCGAGCTACCGTATTTTTTCCACAGATAATGGGCGACTTCCATCACGCCCAGCTCGTGGGCCCGACCGCCCAGATTGAAGAAGCAGAAATGGGTCATCAGTCCACGGCGCATCATCTGGTAGGCGGCGACGGTGGAATCAAAACCACCGGACATCAATACCAACGTCTGCTCCAGCGCCCCCAGCGGATAGCCGCCGATACCGTCATGCTGCTCGTGCACGACGAAGAGGCGCTGGTCGCGGATCTCCATGCGCACTTCGACTTCCGGCGCCTTCAGCGAGATGCCGGCGGCACCGCACTGCTGACGCAGCTGGCTGCCGACATGACGCTCGACGTCCATGGAGCTGAACGGGTGCTTGCCGGCACGCTTGCAGCGCACGGCGAAGATCTTGCCCGGCAGGCGTTCGGCGTAGTGCGCCTTGCACTTGGCAACGATATCGTCGAGATCGCCCAGCGGGTACTCGTGCACTTCCAGGCAATGGGCGATACCGGGCGTGCAGCGCAGCCGCTCGATCATCTCGCGCAGCAGCTTCGGCTCGCCGAGCGCCGTTTCCACCTCGATGTTGTCCCACACGCCCTCGACCCGCAGGCCGGGATCGAGCTCGCGCAACACGGTGCGGATGTTCTTCGCCAATTGGCGAATGAAGCCCTTGCGCACCGGCGGGCTCTTGATGGTGATTTCGGGAAAAACCTTGACGATCAGCTTCATGGAAACAGCGCGGGCGCCGACGTGGCAGGAAAAGAGGGGCGCGGAGTATAGCGGAAACTGCTCAACATTTAATCGGTTTCTTCAAATGCACGGAAACGCACCAAAAGGATGCGCACAGACAGTGTTTCGCACCATTACCGCGCAGCCATTGCTCCAGACAACTATGCTCCCTCCTTTATAAGTGTCGCAGTACCGCAATTACCGGCCTGCAGTCCCAAGACGGAGCACTGGCATGCAATTTGCTCCCTTGTGAGGCAGGTCGCCGTGACGGAGTATCCCCGCTCGGCTTCACCCCTAGATTTCGGAAGCAACCTGTCAACGCTTCCACCACTTGGAGAGCACCATGTCGAAGTCGCTTCAACTGATCAAAGATTACGATGTGAAGTGGATTGATCTGCGCTTCACCGACACCAAAGGCAAGCAGCACCACGTGACCGTTCCGGCCCGTGACGCTCAGGACGAAGATTTCTTCGAGCACGGCAAGATGTTCGACGGCTCGTCCATCCATGGCTGGAAAGGCATCGAAGCCTCCGACATGATCCTGATGCCGGTCGACGAAACCGCCGTTCTCGATCCGTTTACCGAAGAGCCGACTCTGATTCTGGTCTGCGACATCGTCGAGCCGAGCACCATGCAGGGCTACGACCGCGACCCGCGCTCCATCGCCAAGCGCGCCGAAGAATTCCTGAAAGGCACCGGCATCGGTGACACCGTATTCGTAGGCCCGGAGCCGGAGTTCTTCATCTTCGACGAAGTGAAGTTCAAGTCCGACATCTCCGGCTCCATGTTCAAGATCTTCTCCGAGCAGGGCTCCTGGAACACCGACGCCGACATCGAAGGCGGCAACAAGGGCCATCGCCCAGCCGTTAAAGGTGGCTACTTCCCGGTTCCGCCGTGCGACCACGACCATGAAATCCGTACTGCCATGTGCAACGCCATGGAAGAGATGGGCCTGGTCGTAGAAGTGCATCACCACGAAGTGGCAACTGCCGGTCAGAACGAAATCGGTGTCAAGTTCAACACGCTGGTCAACAAGGCTGACGAAGTTCAGACCCTGAAGTACTGCGTACATAACGTGGCTGATGCCTACGGCAAGACCGCCACCTTCATGCCGAAGCCGCTGTATGGCGACAACGGCTCGGGTATGCACGTACACATGTCCATCTCCAAGGATGGCAAGAACACCTTCGCTGGCGAAGGTTATGCCGGCCTGTCCGAGACCGCTCTGTACTTCATCGGCGGCATCATCAAGCACGGCAAGGCGCTGAACGGTTTCACCAACCCGTCGACCAACTCCTACAAGCGTCTGGTCCCGGGCTTCGAAGCACCGGTCATGCTGGCCTACTCGGCTCGCAACCGCTCCGCCTCGATCCGTATTCCCTACGTTTCCAGCCCGAAAGCCCGCCGTATCGAAGCGCGTTTCCCGGATCCGGCTGCCAACCCTTACCTGTGCTTCGCTGCACTGCTGATGGCTGGTCTGGACGGCATCCAGAACAAGATTCACCCCGGCGATGCCGCTGACAAGAACCTCTACGATCTGCCGCCGGAAGAAGGCAAGCTGATCCCGCAGGTTTGCGGCAGCCTGAAGGAAGCTCTGGAAGAACTGGACAAGGGCCGCGCGTTCCTGACCAAGGGCGGCGTGTTCTCCGACGATTTCATCGATGCCTACATCGAGTTGAAAGCGGAAGAAGAAATCAAGGTGCGCACCTTCGTGCACCCGCTGGAATACGACCTGTACTACAGCGTCTGATCCAGACTGCGTGACAGGAAGGCCACCCTCGGGTGGCCTTTTTCGTTTCGGCGGCACGACTGCTCGCCGTGCAGCTTGTCGCGGCTCGCAATTTCCGCCGATCGAGCTTGCCTGGAGCTTTGAGCAGTGCAAGGCTTCCGAAGACAAACCCCGCGGAGCGTCCCATGCGTAGCGCACTGTTCAGCTTGCTGTTCATTCTCAGCATCCCGGCCTTCGCCGAGATCTACAAATACACCGACGCCAGTGGCAACACGGTATTTACCAACCAACCGCCGGAAGGCGTACAGGCCGATACTGTGGAGCTTCCGCCGGCCAATACCGTAAATATTCGTACACCCGAGCCGCCTCCGATGCCGGATCATCAACAGTCGCAGCAAGCGCCCTACCAGACCCTGATCCTGAGCGGCATTCCGGAAGCCGAGGCGCTGCGCGCCAACAACGGCACCTTTGTAGTAAGCGCCCTACTGGAACCCTCCCTGCAACCGGGACATACCCTGCGCTTCCTGCTCGATGGCATTCCCCAGGCCGTAGCAAGCCCGGCAACTTCGCTACAACTGAACAACATCGAGCGCGGCGACCATCGCCTGCAGGTCGAGGTGCTCAGCGGTGAACGAGTGATCCAGCGCAGCGAGGCAGTGCCCTTCACCGTGCAGCGGGTCAATACCTCCAGCCCTGCGCTGCGCCCGCCGCCACCCAAGCCCAAGCCCAAGCCGGCGCCTTGAGCATGCTCCGACAGGCGTTGGCTGCCCTCCTGCTGGCGGTAGCCTTGCCCGTGTCCGCTGCCGTCTACAGCTATACCGACGCCGACGGCAATCGGGCGTTCACCGACCGCCCTGCCGGCCGGACGGTCGAAGAGGTGAACCTGAAACCTTCCAACAGCATGCCCGCACCGCCAGCACCAGCCATGCGCGCCGCGAAACCGGTCGCACCCAAGATTGCAGTCGTCAGCTATCACCTGCGCGTCCTCAGCCCGGCAGCGGACGAGACGATTCGCAACAATGCCGGCAACGTCAGCGTCACCGTGGAGGCGGAACCCGCACTGCAACCTGGCCATGCCTATCAGGTACTGCTGGACGGACAGCCCTTCGGTGCACCAGGCGAGCAAGCCTCGTTTGAACTGGGCAATGTCGATCGCGGCACCCATCAGCTGGCGGTCGCCGTGGTGGATGAAGAGGAACGCGTCCTGCAACGCACCGAGGACCAGCCCTTTCACCTGCTGCGCACCTCTCTGGCTCAACGGCGGATGGTAAATCCGTGCAAGAAAGCCGATTACGGCGTGCGCCCGGAATGCCCGCTCAAGGACAAGCCGAAAGAAAAACGCAACATTCCCTTCGTGCCCTTTCTATGATCACTGGGCGCACCTGTTTGGTGCATCCATCAGGTGTACGGATCGCCCGTCACCAAATTGGGTCACCGGACAGCCCGTAGGGCTGCAGCATCACGCCGATCCGCGCCGCAATGGCGCGTTTGGTTTGGTTCTTGCATTTCCTGCCTGACCTTCCGGACGCAGACCAGCCATGATCAACGAAGCCCTGCAACGCCTGCTGATCGAGAATCTGACTACCGCGACGCTGCTACTCAATTCGCGCTTGCGCCTGGAATACATGAATCCGGCTGCCGAGATGCTGCTGGCTGTCAGCGGCCAGCGCAGCCATGGCCAGTTCATCAGCGAACTGTTCACTGAGTCGCCGGAAGCTCTGGCCGCCCTGCGCCAGGCTGTGGAAGAGGCCCATCCGTTCACCAAGCGCGAAGCAACTTTGACTTCCGCCACCGGCCAGACACTGACCGTGGACTACGCCGTGACGCCGGTACTGACCCGCCAGGAAACCATGCTGCTGCTAGAGGTGCTGCCCCGCGACCGACTGCTGCGCATCACCAAGGAAGAGGCGCAGCTGTCCAAGCAGGAAACAACCAAGATGCTGGTGCGCGGGCTGGCCCACGAGATCAAGAATCCGCTGGGTGGCATTCGCGGTGCCGCACAGCTTCTGGCCCGCGAGCTGCCCGAAGAGCATCTGAAGGACTACACCGAAGTCATCATCGAAGAGGCCGATCGCCTGCGCAATCTGGTCGACCGGATGCTCGGTTCGAACAAGCTGCCGTCGCTGTCGATGACCAATATTCACGAAGTGCTGGAGCATGTGGCCAGCCTGATCGAGGCGGAGTACCAGGGAAGCATCATTTTGGTGCGCGATTACGACCCAAGCATCCCTGAGGTCCTGATGGACCGTGAACAGATGATCCAGGCGGTGCTCAATATCATGCGCAATGCGATGCAGGCGCTCGCCGGGCAGAACGAGCTTGGCCTCGGCCGCCTCACCCTGCGCACCCGCACGCTGCGCCAGTTCACCATCGGCCATATCCGTCATCGCCTGGTGGCACGCATCGAGATCATCGACAACGGCCCAGGCATTCCCGCCGAGCTGCAGAACACGCTCTTCTACCCGATGGTCAGTGGTCGCCCGGACGGAACCGGGCTGGGCCTTGCCATCACCCAGAACATCATCAGTCAGCACCAGGGTCTGATCGAGTGCGAGAGCCACCCCGGCCACACCGTGTTCTCGATCTTCCTACCGCTGGAACAAGGAGCCACACAAGCATGAGCCGAAGCGAAAACGTCTGGATCGTCGACGACGACCGCTCCATCCGCTGGGTCCTGGAAAAGGCCCTGCAACAGGAAGGCATGGCCACGCAGAGCTTCGACAGTGCCGACGGCGTACTCGCCCGGCTCTCGCGCCAGCAACCTGATGTGATCATTTCCGATATTCGCATGCCTGGCATCAGCGGCCTGGACATGCTCTCGCAGATTCGCGAGCAGTATCCACGCCTGCCCGTCATCATCATGACCGCGCATTCGGATCTGGACAGCGCCGTAGCGTCCTATCAGGGCGGCGCCTTCGAGTACCTGCCCAAACCATTCGACGTTGACGATGCCGTATCGCTGGTCAAGCGCGCCAACCAGCACGCCCAGGAACAGCAGAGCCAGCAGGAGCCAGCCAACCATCACCACACCCCGGAAATCATCGGTGAAGCGCCGGCGATGCAGGAGGTGTTCCGCGCCATCGGCCGTCTCAGCCACTCCAACATCACCGTGTTGATCAACGGCGAGTCGGGTACCGGCAAGGAGCTGGTGGCCCATGCCCTGCACCGCCACAGCCCGCGCTCGGCTTCACCCTTCATTGCATTGAACATGGCGGCGATCCCAAAGGATCTGATGGAGTCGGAGCTGTTCGGCCATGAGAAAGGCGCCTTCACCGGCGCGGCCAACCTGCGCCGCGGTCGCTTCGAGCAGGCCGACGGCGGCACCCTGTTTCTCGACGAGATCGGCGATATGCCAGCGGATACCCAGACGCGACTTCTGCGCGTATTGGCCGATGGCGAGTTTTATCGGGTGGGTGGGCATACGCCGGTGCGAGTCGACGTGCGCATCATCGCCGCGACGCATCAGGACCTGGAAACCCTGGTGCAGGCCGGCAAGTTCCGTGAAGACCTGTTTCACCGCCTGAACGTCATCCGCATTCACATCCCCCGCCTGTCCGACCGGCGCGAAGACATACCGGCGCTGGCCGAACATTTCCTCGCCAGCGCCGCGCAGGAGCTGTCGGTGGAAACCAAGGTGCTCAAGCCCGCTACCAAGGAGTACCTGCAGAACCTGCCGTGGCCGGGCAACGTCCGCCAGCTGGAAAACACCTGCCGCTGGATCACGGTGATGGCCTCCGGCCGCGAAGTGCATGTCGACGATCTGCCGCCGGAATTGCTCAGCCAGCAGGCCGAGGCGCAACCGGCGCATAACTGGGAGCAGGCGCTGCGCAACTGGTCCGATCAGGCATTGGCGCGCGGCCAGAGCAACCTGCTCGACGAGGCAGTGCCAGCCTTCGAGCGCATCATGATCGAGACCGCACTCAAGCACACCGCCGGCCGCCGTCGCGATGCCGCGCTACTGCTCGGCTGGGGTCGCAATACGCTGACGCGCAAGATCAAGGAACTGGGCATGCGCGTCGATGGCAGTGACGAGGACGACGGCGACGACAGCTGACCTACCCGTGGGCGGCGAGATATAGAGAGTGACCACGAACCCCGCTGATGGCGGGGTTCGTCGTTTCTGACGCAGCGATTCTTTCAGCTCACGGTCGCTTGGCCGCCACCACCTTTACCGCGAGGTGCCAGCCGCCATCGCGACGTTCTCCACGCCACTGTCCCTGCAACGGCCGCGCCGCGACCAGGTGCAGCAACAGACCTTTCTCAGTCTGCTGCACACGCCAGGCAACGGGCATTCCCTGGAGCTGTAATTGTCCGGACTGTGGCTCGCCCTGCGCCTGAAACAGGAGCGCGAACGCCCCCTCAAGATGCTCGTCATACACTTCCGGCTCGCGGTCGAAGCGCAAAGCCAAGCCCTGCGGCGACACTTCAACCGCTTCGAGCTGCACCGGCCCGGGCGCGGTGAGGCGACCGATCATCAGCCCGACCAGCAGGCCGATCAGCACCAGCGAGCCGAAAAACCGTCTGCGTATGCGAGGCATCGGATCCTTCTCCCCGGTAGAATGCCGCCGGTCTTCAACCTCGGTGCTGCGCATGTTTCACGTGATCCTGTTCCAACCGGAGATTCCGCCCAATACCGGCAACATTATCAGGCTCTGCGCCAATACCGGCAGCCACCTGCATCTGATCGAGCCGCTCGGTTATGAACTGGACGACAAGCGTCTGCGCCGTGCCGGCCTCGACTACCACGAATATGCCTCGCTGGAGCGTCACGCCGACTTGCCAAGCTGCCTCGAGCGGATCGGCATTGACGCTGCAAACCCCGATGGTCCTCGCCTGTTCGCCTTCACCACCAAAGGCTCGCAGCCCTTTCACGAAGTGAGCTATCGCCGCGGCGACGCACTTTTGTTCGGCCCCGAGAGCCGCGGCCTGCCGCCGGAGATTCGCGATGCGCTGCCCAACGAGCAGCGCCTGCGCCTGCCGATGCGACCAGACAGCCGCAGCCTGAACCTGTCCAATACCGTGGCCGTCGCAGTGTACGAGGCCTGGCGCCAGCACGGCTTCGCCATGGAGTAAGCGGCACAACCTTGTGACAAAGGGTCCTGAACGATCCGGCATGGTCTTCGTCGTAAAAAGACAAGCTCCCTGGCAGAAGGAGAAACGACGTGTCCCAGACCAAGTTCAGGCCTTACCGCGCACCCGCCGGCGGCTGGGGATCAGCCTATTCCGTCGCCAACATCCTGCTGCGCGAACGCGTCTCGCCGGCGGGCATCGGCCTGCTGCTCAAGCAGAACAAGCCGATCGACGGCTTCGCCTGCGTCAGCTGCGCCTGGGCGAAGCCACATCCTTCACGACCGCTGTCCTTCTGTGAAAACGGCGCCAAGGCGACTGCGTGGGAAACCACGTCGCTACGTTGTGGGCCCGAGTTCTTTGCCAAACACAGCGTCAGCGAGCTGCTCAATTGGAGCGATTACGATCTGGAGCAACAGGGTCGCCTGACCCATCCACTGCGCTACGACGCCGCCAGCGACCATTACCATCCGGTCAGCTGGGATGAGGCTTTCGCCGAGATCGGTGCCGAACTCAAGGCCATGGCTGATCCAGATCAGGTGGTGTTCTACATGTCCGGCCGAGCCGCGCTGGAGACGGCCTACATGTATGGCGTGCTGGCGCGGATGTACGGCACCAACAACCTGCCAGACAGTTCCAACATGTGCCACGAGAGCACTTCAGTGGCACTTCCGGAAAGCATTGGCGTACCGGTGGCCACCGTCACTCTGAACGATTTCGAGCACACTGACGGGCTGTTCTTCTTCGGCCACAACACCGGCACCTCCAGCCCGCGGATGCTGCATCAGTTGCAGGAAGCTCGTGAGCGCGGCGCGCAGATCGTCACCTTCAACCCGTTGCGTGAGCGCGGTCTGGAGCGCTTCGTCAATCCGCAATCACCGCGCGAAATGCTCACCCCGGACAGCACGATAATCAGCACCCAGTATCACCAGTTGGCCATCGGCGGTGACATGGCCGCCATCGCAGGCATGTGCAAGGCCCTGTTCGCCATGGACGACCAGGCCGTTGCCGAGGGTCGCAAGCGCGCGCTCGACGTGCCCTTCATCGAGCAGCACACCCATGGCTTCGAAGATTTCGAGCAGCGCATCCGCAGTTATAGCTGGGCGCAGCTGGAACGCCGCTCGGGGCTCAGCCGTACGGCAATGGAAGCGGCAGCAACCGTCTACGCGCGCTGCGAACGGGTAATCACCCCTTATGGCATGGGCCTGACCCAGCACCGCTACGGTGTGCAGACCATACAGATGCTGGTCAATCTGCTGCTGTTGCGCGGCAACATCGGCAAGGAAGGTGCAGGCATCCTGCCGGTGCGTGGCCATTCCAACGTCCAGGGCCAGCGCACCGTAGGCATCACCGAGAAAGCGGCGAAGGTCCCGGCGGACAACCTGCGTCGACAGTTCGGCTTCGAACCGCCTAGCGAGGATGGCGTGAATACCGTGGAAGCCTGCGAAGGCATCCTCGACGGTAGCATCCGCGGCTTCATCGGCCTGGGTGGCAACTTCGTTCGCGCGATTCCAGACACCCTGCTGATGGAGCCGGCATGGCGCAACCTGCGGCTATCGGTACAGGTATCGACCAAGCTCAATCGTAATCACCTGATCACGGGTGAGGTGTCGTACATTCTGCCCTGCCTGGGGCGGACCGAGATCGACCGCCAAGCCACGGGCGAGCAGCGTCACACCACCGAGGACAGCACCGGCTGCATCCGCGCCTGGCGTGGCGCCGCCGAGCCCGCTGGCGAGCTACTGCTGTCGGAACCGGCAATCATCGCGCGGCTGGCCAAGGCCACGCTGGCGCCCAACCCACAGCTCGACTGGGACGCCTGGGTCGCGGACTACAGCCTGATCCGCGACGCCATCGCTGAGAGTTATCCGGAAATCTTCCACGACTTCAACGTGCGCATGATGGAGCCGGGCGGCTTCCACCGCCCGCTCGGCGCCAGCGTGCGGCGCTGGGATACCGAGTCGGGCAAGGCCAACTTCATCAATCCACAGTCGCTGTCCGCCGACCCGGATACCGAAGAAAACGGTCACGAGCAGCACGACGTGCTGCAGATGATGACGCTGCGCAGCAACGACCAGTTCAACACCACCGTCTACGGCTACGACGACCGCTTCCGCGGCATCCACGGCACACGCGCGGTAATCCTGATGAACCGCAACGACATCGTCCGCCTCGGTCTGGCCGAGGGTGATCGCATCGAGGCGATCACCGTGGTCGACGACGGCGTCCACCGCGCGGTCAGTCCGCTACGGGTGACGCCTTACGACATTCCCGAGGGCTGCTGCGCTGGCTACTACCCTGAATGCAACGCGCTGTTACCGGTCTGGCACCATGCCGAACGCAGCAAGGTGCCGGCCGCCAAGTCGATTCCGGTGCGCCTGCGCAAACTGATCGCTGCGGCGGTTGCCGGCGATGTGCCGCGCCAACCCGGTCGGCCGCAACGCAGCGAAGAACCCGGACCGGCCTGAGCCGCTGAACGCCGCAAAGCAAAGCCCTGTAACACGGCTGTCGATGAACCTCACCGACGGCCGTTGAAAAGCCGGCAGCGGTCCCCCATATCAACCGCATTCGGGCATTCATCGCCCCGCAGTGTGGAGATTTCCCTTTGACCACCATCGTTTCAGTACGCCGCAACGGCAAAGTCGTCATGGGCGGCGACGGCCAGGTTTCCCTGGGCAACACCGTCATGAAAGGCAACGCGAAGAAGGTGCGCCGCCTCTATCACGGCCAGGTGCTGGCCGGCTTCGCCGGTGCCACCGCCGATGCTTTCACCCTCTTCGAGCGCTTCGAAGGGCAGCTGGAGAAGCATCAGGGTCATTTGGTCCGCGCCGCCGTCGAGCTGGCCAAGGACTGGCGTACAGATCGTTCGCTGAGCCGACTGGAGGCAATGCTGGCGGTAGCCAACAAGGACGCTTCGCTGATCATCACCGGCAATGGCGACGTGGTGCAGCCCGAGGACGACCTGATCGCCATGGGCTCCGGCGGCGGCTTCGCCCAGGCCGCGGCCAAGGCGCTGCTGCTCAAGGCCGGCGCCGATATGTCGGCCCAGGAAATCGCCGAGACGGCGCTGACCATCGCCGGCAGCATCTGCGTGTTCACCAATCAGAATCTGACCATAGAGGAGCTGGACAGCGCGATCTGACAGGCCGATGAAAAACCAGCTGCATTGCCTCGCCTAGGTTTTTCAAGCCGCCTGCTTGTACCCCGCCCAGCCTTCCGGAGTAACGAAACAATGTCCATGACGCCCCGCGAGATCGTCCACGAACTCAACCGCCACATCATCGGCCAGGAGGACGCCAAGCGTGCCGTCGCCATCGCCCTGCGCAATCGCTGGCGGCGCATGCAGCTGCCCGCCGAGCTGCGCCAGGAAGTCACCCCGAAGAACATTCTGATGATCGGCCCTACCGGCGTCGGCAAGACCGAGATCGCCCGCCGCCTGGCCAAGCTGGCCAATGCGCCTTTCATCAAAGTCGAAGCGACCAAGTTCACCGAGGTCGGGTATGTCGGGCGCGACGTCGAGTCGATCATTCGCGACCTGGCCGACGCCGCGCTGAAGATGTTGCGCGAGCAGGAGGTGCACAAGATGCGCCACCGCGCCGAGGACGCCGCCGAGGAACGCATTCTTGACGCCCTGCTGCCGCCGGCACGCCCGGTGGGCTTCTCCGAAGAGCCAATGCAGGCGAGCGACTCCAACACCCGTCAGCTGTTCCGCAAGCGCCTGCGCGAAGGCCAGTTGGACGACAAGGAGATCGACATCGAAGTGGCCGAGAGCCCGGCCGGCGTGGAGATCATGGCTCCGCCCGGCATGGAGGAGATGACCAATCAGCTGCAGAACCTCTTCGCCAACATGGGCAAAGGCAAGAAGAAGAACCGCAAGCTGAAGATCAAGGAAGCCTTCAAGCTGATCCGCGACGAGGAAGCCGCGCGCCTGGTCAACGAAGAAGACCTCAAGGCCCGTGCGCTGGAAGCTGTGGAGCAGAACGGCATCGTCTTCATCGACGAGATCGACAAGGTTGCCAAGCGCGGCAATACCAGCGGCGCCGACGTCTCCCGCGAAGGCGTGCAGCGCGACCTGCTGCCGCTGATCGAAGGCAGCACGGTCAACACCAAGCTCGGCATGGTCAAGACCGACCACATCCTGTTCATCGCATCCGGTGCCTTCCACCTGTCCAAGCCCAGCGATCTGGTGCCGGAACTGCAGGGCCGCCTGCCGATTCGCGTGGAGCTCAAGCCGCTGTCGCCGCATGACTTCGAACGCATCCTCACCGAGCCGCACGCGGCGCTTACCGAGCAGTATCGTGAGCTGCTGAAAACCGAGGGGCTACATATCGAATTCCTCGAAGACGGCATCAAGCGCATCGCCGAAATCGCCTGGCAGGTCAACGAGAAGACCGAGAACATCGGCGCTCGCCGTCTGCACACGCTGCTCGAACGCCTGCTGGAGGAGGTTTCCTTCAGCGCTGGCGACATCGCGGCCAAGCAGGATGGCGAAGCAATCCGCATCGATGCCGCCTATGTCAACGAGCACCTAGGTGAGCTGGCGCAGGACGAAGACCTGTCGCGCTACATCCTCTAACCGTCGCGGCCGTGGCGCTTGCCACGGCCGGCCTTTCCGGAGTGCTGCATGCGCATCCCCACCGCTATCAAGCTGCACAAGGCGTCGAAAACGCTGGAACTGGAATACGCTGGCGACGAGCGCTATGTGCTCAGCGCCGAGCTCCTGCGCGTGCATTCGCCCTCGGCCGAAGTGCAGGGCCACGGCAATCCGGTGCTACAGACCGGCAAGCTGAACGTCGGCGTGGAGCAGATCGAACCGGCAGGCCAGTACGCGCTAAAGCTGACCTTCAGCGACGGCCATGACAGCGGCCTGTTCACCTGGGATTATCTGGAACGCTTGGCGGTGAATCAGCAGGCGTTGTGGGAGGAGTATCTTGCAGCGCTGGCAGCTGCCGGCAAATCCCGCGATCCGGACATCTCGCCAGTGAAGCTGATGCTCTGAAACGAAGCTTTCGTAGGGTGGATCACGCTTCACCGATCCACCGATCCACTGATCCACTGATCCACCAAATAGAATCGCGGCTCCGCGGCGGTGGACGTAAAAAGCGACATCCACCCTACGTCGCGCTCATGTACGCGAAACGGCAGCGCTGGCTCAGACCAGCGCCTTGTCCAGCGCCCGCTCGATCTGGCCCTGAATGCTGCTACCCATGGCCGAGAGCAGCAAACCGAGGTTGAGCAGGACCTTGACGCTGTCCTCGTATACCTCGATACGTCCATCCGCGCCGCTACGTTTGACCGCCAGCACATCGCCCTGCCATTGGCAGCTCACGCCGAACTCGCGAGCCAGCCGTGCGGCCAGCTCGTCGGCCTTCTCGCGTGCGGCCTCGCGGCCAAGATTGTGGGTACGTTCGACGATGATCTGGGCCATTACGACTCCTGGCTGCGCCCGAAAAGGCGCGCACTATAGCAAAGCGACGGCGAGCGGCGGTCGGATCGCCCGGCCATGCTTGCCGCAGCCCGCCGACGCGCACGGCGATTCACCTCCTGACAGCGCCGTCCGCTCCCTGCGACATGTCACCGCTAGCCCTTTTGCCGGCCGCCACCAGCTCGACGCTTATCAGCCGGCCATTTAGGTTTAGAATGCCGGGCACATTCTTCTCGGCGAAAGTGACATGACCGACCCTCGCAAAGCGCATGACGCAGAACCGACCACCCATTTCGGCTACAAGAACGTGCCGGAAAGCCAGAAGGCGCAGAAGGTGGCCGAGGTGTTCCACTCCGTGGCCGCCAAGTACGACCTGATGAACGACCTGATGTCCGGTGGCGTTCATCGCCTGTGGAAGCGCTTCACCATCGAGCTGTCCGGCGCCCGCCACGGCAATCGCATCCTGGACATCGCCGGCGGCACCGGTGACCTGACCCGCCAGTTCTCGCGCATCGTCGGCCCCACCGGCGAGGTGGTGCTGGCCGACATCAATGCCTCGATGCTCAAGGTCGGCCGCGACAAGCTGCTGGACAAAGGCGTGGCCGGCAACGTCAAGTTCGTTCAGGCCGATGCCGAGAAGCTGCCGTTCCCGGACAATCACTTCGACGTGGTCACCATCGCCTTCGGCCTGCGCAACGTGACGCACAAGGAAGACGCCATCGCGTCGATGCTGCGCGTGCTCAAGCCGGGCGGCCGCCTGCTGGTACTGGAATTCTCCAAGCCGACCAACCAGCTGTTTTCCAAGGCCTACGACGCCTACTCGTTCAGCCTGCTGCCGATGATGGGCAAGCTGATCACCAACGACGCCGAGAGCTATCGCTACCTGGCCGAATCGATCCGCATGCACCCGGATCAGGAAACGCTAAAGAGCATGATGGAGACCGCCGGTTTCGAGCGCGTCAGCTATCACAACATGACCGGCGGCATCGTCGCCCTGCACCGCGGCATCAAGCCCTGATGTTGCGCACTGCCCTGCTGGCCGCTGCCGAGCGCGGCATCAATCGGGTCCTGCGCCTGGACCCCACGGCATTGCCGCGACTGGCACGCCTGAGCGGCCGGATCATCGAGATCGACTGCACGGCGCCGGCCTGGCGCCTGTTCATCCTCGCCGACGATGAAGGCCTGCGCCTGGCCAGCAACTGGGGCGCGGATGCCGATTGCCGTCTGCGTGCGCCGGCGAGCAGCCTGCTGCGCCTGGCTGTCAGCCGCAACAAGACTGCCGTACTGCACGGCCCCGACGTCGAGATCGATGGCGACAGCGGCCTGCTGATGAATCTCGCCGAAGTGCTACAGGATCTGGAGCTGGACTGGGAGTACGAAGTCTCCCGTTGGCTCGGTCCGGTCGGCGCGCAGCTGCTCGGCTCCAGTCTGCGCAATCCAGTTGAATGGGTACGCACTAGCGCCGACTCGCTGCGCCAGGATCTGGCCGATTACCTCAGCGAGGAATCCCGCGCCCTGGTCGGCCAGGCCGAAGCCCAGGCACGCTTCGACGAACTGGACGACATGAAACTTGCACTCGACCGACTCGAAGCCCGCATCGAGCGTCTTGCCCTCAACCTGAATCCAGATCGCCCCGAATGAAGCTGTTCGCCGCCGCACGCCGCCTGTTTCGCATCCTGCTGGTGGTGATCCGCTACCGCCTCGATGACATCATTCTCGACCTGCCGATGCCCTGGTGGCTGCGTGGCACCAGCTACCTGCTGCCCTGGCGCTGGATTCCACGGCGCAACAGCGAGTTGTCGCGCGGCGCACGCCTGCGCCTGGCGCTGGAAGGACTGGGGCCTATCTTCATCAAGTTCGGCCAGATCCTCTCTACTCGCCGCGACCTGCTACCACCGGATATCGCCGAAGAGCTGGCGATGCTGCAGGACCGTGTTCCGCCTTTCGATTCAGCCGTCGCCACGGCACTGATCGAGCGCCAGCTGGGCGCTTCGGTGGGAGAAATCTTCGCTCGCTTCGACAGCAAGCCGCTGGCCTCCGCTTCGGTGGCCCAGGTGCACGCAGCCAAGCTGCGTTCCGGCGAGGAAGTAGTGGTCAAGGTGGTCCGTCCGAACCTCAAGCCAATCATCGGCCAGGATCTGGCCTGGCTATTCATGCTGGCCAAGACCGCCGAACGCATCTCCATCGATGCACGTCGCCTGCATCTGGTTGAAGTTGTCGACGACTACGCCAAGACCATCTATGACGAACTCGACCTGCTGCGCGAGGCCGCCAACGCCAGCCAGCTAAAGCGTAATTTCGAAGGCTCGCCGCTGCTCTACGTGCCGCAGGTGTACTGGGATTACTGCCGGCCACAAGTGCTGGTGATGGAGCGCATTTACGGCGTTCCCGTAACCGACATGGCCGGCCTGAAGCGACAAAACACCGATATGCGCCAGCTCGCCGAGCGCGGCGTGGAGATCTTCTTCACTCAGGTGTTCCGCGACAGCTTCTTCCACGCCGACATGCACCCCGGCAACATTTTCGTCAGCACCCATCAGCCTTGGAGCCCGCAATACATCGCGGTGGACTTCGGCATCGTCGGGAGCCTGACGCCCGAGGATCAGGATTACCTGGCGCGCAACCTGATGGCCTTCTTCAAGCGCGACTACCGCAAGGTCGCGCAGCTGCATATCGATTCAGGCTGGGTGCCAGCGGAAACCAAGGTCAATGAGTTCGAAGCCGCGATCCGTACCGTTTGTGAACCGATCTTCGAAAAACCGCTGAAGGACATCTCCTTTGGTCAGCTGCTGGTTCGCCTGTTCCAGGTCGCTCGTCGCTTCAACATGGAAGTGCAGCCTCAGCTGGTGCTGCTGCAGAAGACCCTGCTAAATATCGAAGGCCTCGGCCGCGAGCTGTATCCGGATCTCGATCTCTGGAGCACCGGCCAGCCCTATCTGGAGCGCTGGATGCGCGAGCGCATGAGCCCCAAGCAGCTGATCAAGAACGTACATGCGCAGATCGAGCAGTTGCCGCACCTCGCCCATATGACCCGCGAGCTGCTCGAGCGCATGTCGCACCCCCATGCGAACAATCCGCCGCCGCCATGGCGCGAGCGTCACCACGGCTGGCCGCTGCGCCTGATCGGCGCGGTACTGCTGGGCAGCGGCGCCACGCTGGCGGCCAGCGCCGACAATCTTGCCGCGATCACCGCATGGCCGGCCTGGGTGATGTTGGTAGCCGGCATATTCATCGTGGTGCGCCGATAGCCATCGCCGATGCAGGCTGGCACACTTGGCGCATTGAGCGGAGAACCCGATGAACTGGCTGGATGAAATCAACTGGAACGCCGACGGCCTGGTCCCGGCGATAGCCCAGGACCACCGAACCGGCCGCGTGCTGATGATGGCCTGGATGAATCGTGAGGCGCTCACGCTGACTGCGCAGGAAAATCGCGCCATCTATTGGTCACGTTCGCGTGGCAAGCTGTGGCGCAAGGGCGAGGATTCCGGGCACGTGCAGAAGCTGCACGAGCTGCGGCTGGACTGCGACGCCGACGTAATCATCCTGATGGTCGAGCAGGTTGGCGGCATCGCCTGCCATACTGGCCGTGAAAGCTGCTTCTACCGTGTCTTCGAAAATGGCAGCTGGAAGGTCGTCGAGCCGGTTCTCAAAGACCCGCACGCCATCTACTCGGAGCACAAGCATGAGTGACACCCTTACCCGCCTGGCGGAAGTGCTGGAATCGCGCAAGGGTGCGGCACCGGACAGCTCCTACGTTGCCAGTCTGTATCACAAGGGCCTGAACAAGATTCTCGAGAAGGTTGGTGAAGAATCGGTAGAAACCATCCTCGCCGCCAAGGACGCCGCCACGAGTGGCGACGCCAGCGACCTGATCTACGAAACCGCCGATCTGTGGTTCCACAGCATGGTCATGCTCGCCGCTCTCGGTCAGCACCCGCAGGCCGTGCTGGATGAACTGGACCGACGCTTCGGCCTCTCCGGACACGCGGAAAAAGCCGCGCGCCCGCAAACCTGATTCACATCGGAGATATCACCATGGGTTTTGGCGGCATCAGCATCTGGCAACTCCTGATCATCCTGCTCATCGTTATCATGCTGTTCGGGACCAAGCGCCTAAAAGGCGTGGGCTCGGACCTCGGTGATGCGATCAAGGGCTTCCGCAAATCCATGGGCACCGACGAGGAGAAGCCCGGCGTGGAGGACAAGCAAAACCACACCATCGATGCGCAGGCACGAAAGGTCGAAGAACCGACCAAGAAAGACTAGCCATACGGTCAATGCGGTCGTGCCGGCGGTAATCGCTGCGCGGCCGCTCTCCCTATTGATGTGAGCACGTCCTGATGTTCGATATCGGTTTCACCGAACTGCTACTGGTCGGCCTGGTAGCGTTGATGGTGCTCGGCCCGGAACGCTTGCCCGGCGCAGTGCGCACCACCGGCCTGTGGGTCGGTCGGCTGAAACGCAGCTTTGCCAACATAAAGGCCGAGGTTGAGCGCGAAATCGGAGCCGACGAGATTCGTCGGCAGCTGCATAACGAGCGTATCCTCGACCTCGAGCGGGAGATGAAGCAAAGCATCATGCCGCCCACGCCGAGTTCGACCGCTGCCACGCCGCCGGCGACCAGCAATGCTGGAGAAGCCGTGGCTGCTGCAAACGTCGGCGCTACTACGAACGCCAGCATCGGCATCGACGCACCGCCTGCCGAGCCAGCCCCTAGCGCTGCGCCGGCACCAACTCCCCGCCCCGACAGATCGCCAGAACCATGAGCAAGCCTTCCATCGACGACCAGGAAATGCCGCTGGTCGCTCATCTGACCGAGCTGCGTAAGCGCCTGTTGCGCTGCGTGATCGCCATCGGGCTTCTTTTCGGTGGGTTGTTCTACTTCTCCCAGCAGATCTACGCGCTGGTCGCTGCACCGCTGCGCGCTTATTTGCCGGAAGGCGCGACGATGATCGCCACAGGCGTGGCCTCACCGTTTCTGACGCCGTTCAAGCTGACGCTGATGGTGGCGCTGTTCCTCTCGATGCCGATCATCCTGCACCAGATCTGGGGCTTCATCGCGCCCGGCCTGTACAAGCACGAAAAGCGCATCGCCGTACCACTGCTGGTGTCGAGCATCTTTCTGTTCTATGGCGGTATGGCCTTCGCCTACTTCGTGGTGTTTCCGATCATGTTCGGATTCTTCGCCAGCGTGACGCCGGAAGGCGTGGCGATGATGACGGACATCGGCCAGTACCTGGATTTCGTGCTCACGCTGTTCTTTGCCTTCGGAGTGGCGTTTGAGATTCCAGTGGCGACCTTCCTGCTGATCTGGGTTGGCATCGTGGACGTGGCCACGCTGCGCAAGAGCCGCCCCTATGTAATCGTGGGCTGCTTCGCCGTCGGCATGGTGCTGACGCCTCCGGACGTCTTCTCTCAAGCATTACTCGCTGTGCCAATGTGGCTGCTGTTCGAGGCTGGCGTGATTTGCGGCAGCATGATCAAAAAGCGCGAAGCACATTTCCGCGGTGATGCGGACGACGAAACGCGGGAAGCCACCGACCAACCTCCTGCTTCGCGCCCGTGAACCTGCTGCTGCTCGACACGCCCGATTTCGTCGGCGCTGACCGAGTCCTGCTGCGCGACCGGCGCCTGACCCATCTGCAGCAGGTGCATCGCGCCGAGGTCGGCGAGCGCCTGAAGGTCGGTCTTCTCGGCGGCCATATGGGCAGTGGTCTCCTGCTGCGTCTGGATGCAGGCGAGGCTGAATTGCAGGTGACCTTCGACCAGCCGCCACCGCTTAAGCTGCCGGTGACAGTGCTGCTGGCGCTACCACGACCAAAGATGCTGCGGCGCGCGTTGCAGACGGTCGCCGCCATGGGTGTGCCGCGCCTGGTGCTGCTCAACAGCTACCGGGTAGAAAAGAGCTTCTGGCAAACCCCCTTTCTCGAGCCTGTCGCCATCCATGAACAGCTGATCCTCGGGCTGGAGCAGGCGCGCGATACGGTAATCCCTGAAGTAATCATCGAGAAGCGTTTCAAGCCCTTCGTCGAAGACCGGCTACCCCAACTAGCTGCAGGCACCCTGGGGCTGGTCGGACACCCCGGCGATTACCCGCACTGCCCTCGCGCGGTAACCGCGCCGGTAACCCTAGCGATCGGCCCGGAAGGTGGCTGGATTCCCTACGAGGTGGACAAGCTCGCCGCGGCCGGTCTGCAGCCCGTGCAGCTGGGCGAGCGTATCCTTCGTGTGGAGACGGCAGTCAGCGCCCTGCTGGCGCGATTGTTCTGAAGAACAATCGACTACCCCCTCCGGCATCCCGCATGGTTCCCGCCACCCTCCCAGTCAAAGCCATCTAAGGTTCTCCGGCCCTTTGTTCGGAAGGCCGTTCGCCGGCCAGACCGTCGCGCACCGATGAACGTAACGCACCCACCCGGTTTGGGGGAGTCAGAGATCTAGACTGCTCATGTTTCCGCGTGACCGCGCGGGGATTCCTATACGCCTTAATCCAATAAAGAGCCGTTCTTGCCATGCGACCATTGACCATCGACATGTACCGTCTGGAGTACGCCCTGGACGGACGCGACAGCGCCGAGTACTACCTGGATCTGGAGAACGGCGAGATCCGCGCCGTATTTCCCAGTGAGCCCGCTCCCGGCGTCATGGAAAAGTACGACGTACAGCAAGATCGCTACTTGCACATCGAACCGCTGGAATTCGCGCAATCGCTGGCGATGCGTGAGGCATTCCTGCTTACCCAGCATGATCCCTTCGCCCACGCGGTGTTGAGCAACGCGTTGAAAGGTCGCAAGCCGCTGCGCACCTTTGATTTCAAGCTGGAGGACTTTCCCGAGGCGAGGGAGGCCTGGCTGGAGTATCAGACAGCGCAGCTACGCGAACACGCAATCACCTGGCTGCGCGACAACGACCTGGAGCCAGTCCGGCACTAAGCCGCGGAAATCAGGTTTCTAGAAGGAAGGTTACAGGGCCGTCGTTGACCAGATGCACCTGCATCTCAGCGCCGAAACGGCCACAGGCTACGTGCGGATGCTGCTGACGCGCCTGCGTCAGCAGATACTCGTAAAGCGCTTCGCCCTTTGCCGGCGGCGCTGCGCTAGAGAAACTCGGACGCAATCCACTGCGGGTATCGGCCACCAGAGTGAACTGGGACACCAGTAACAAGCCGCCGCCGATGTCTTTCAACGAGAGATTCATCTTGCCTGCATCGTCGCCGAAGACGCGGTAGTTGAGCAGCTTGTGCAGCAGTTTGTCGGCCCTGGCCTGATCATCTTCATGTTCGACACCGACCAGCACCAGCAGCCCCTGGTCGATGGCGCCGACCACTTCGCCGGCCACCTCAACCCGTGCCTGGCTAACCCTCTGAATCAGCCCCTTCACTCGGCATCCGCGGGCGGCAGGTCCAGGAGGCGGTGGGCAATTTCTACGGTTGCGCGCACCAATGCATCGGCAATCCCCAGTTCTGCCGCGGAATGGCCGGCATCGCGGATAATCTGCAGCTCGCTGTTCGGCCACGCCTGGTGCAGCTCCCAGGCGTTGTCCAGCGGACAGATGGCGTCGTAGCGCCCGTGCACGATGATGCCCGGCAGGTGTGCGATCTTCGGCATATCGCGCAACAGCTGATTAGGCTCGAGAAAAGCCTGATTGACGAAGTAATGGCATTCGATACGGGCCATCGATAATGCCCGATGGGTATCGGCAAACCGCTCGACCACCTGATTGTTCGGCCGCAGCGTAGCGGCTCGTCCTTCCCAGCAAGACCAGGCCTTGGCGGCATGCATCTGGGCGATCTGATCGGAACCGGTGAGCCTGCGGTAGAAGGCCTGCATCAGATCGTCACGCTCCTCCGGAGGGATCGGCGCGAGGAAGTCCTGCCAGTAGTCCGGGAACAGGCGGCTGGCACCTTCCTGGTAGAACCAGGCGAGGTCCTGCGGGCGGCATAGAAAGATGCCTCGCAGGATCAGGGCGTGTACATGTTCGGGATAGGCCTGGGCATAGGCCAGAGACAGCGTCGATCCCCAGGAACCACCGAAAAGCACCCACTTGTCGATGCCCAGATGCTCACGGATACGCTGCATGTCGGCAAGCAGATGGGCTGTGGTGTTGTTGTCCAGGCTGGCATGGGGGGTAGACCGGCCACAACCGCGCTGATCGAAGGTAATGATGCGATACAGACTCGGATCGAAAAAGCGCCGACTGAGCGCATCGCAGCCACCGCCTGGACCGCCGTGCACGAACAATACGGGCAGGCCATCCGGCGATCCACTCTCGTCGACATAAAGCACATGCGGATCTTCCACCGCCAGCTCGTGTCGGGCGTAAGGTTTGATCTCCGGATACAAGGTCTGCATGGCACACTCCTGATCTGCGGCGGGCAGGCTAGCCCGCATGACGTTAGCGGCATCATAACGGGGTTCGAGGAGTTGAGCATGTCACCATGGAAAATAGCTGCGCTGGCCGTGCTACTGGCGCTCGCTGGTTGCGGCCGGGATGACCCGCAAGCAGCATTGCAACAGGCGGCAAAGGAGCTGCAGGCTAGTTTGGAAAGCAAGCAGACGGGGAAGCTGATGGACCTGCTACATGCCGATTTCCAGGCCCAGCGCCAGTACGATCACGAATGGGCAAGGCGGACCGCAACGCTGATGTTCCTGCGTCACCGCAACGTCCGGGTGATCGCCCTGAACGAGCGTAGCTGGGTGGACCCGACCTATCCCGATCGCGGCCATACCGAAGCTCAGGTCGCGCTCACCGGCGCCGAGTCGCTATTGCCACAGCAGGCTGGCCACTACCAGGTCAGGCTCCAGTGGCGGCAAGAAAACGGGGAATGGCAGCTGGCGGGCCTGGAATGGGAATGAGCAGGCCGGGCGATCACTGACGCCAGAGTAGCTCGCTGGTGTCATAACCACGCCGCTCGGCTTCGGCAAGCAGACGATCACGGGTCGCCTGATCGACCTCGGTGTTGCGCGCAAGCAGCCAGAGGTACTTGCGATCGGGGCTCCCAACCAGCGCCGTGCTGTAGGCATCGTCGAGATATAGCACCCAGTAGTGCCCCTTGGTCAGATCAGGAAAAAGCCGGCTGAACCAGTTGTCGAACCGGACCCACAGCCGATCGGTGCTACCAGCTTCCTGCGGCACCGCCTCGCCTTTCGCCTCCTGCCACTCACCGTCGGCGGTCTCGCAGCGATTGATCACCGCGACGTCGCCGTCACTCTGCAGGCTGTAGTGCGCTTCGGAGCGTACGCAGTCTCGCTGAAAGAACATCGGCAATCGCGCCAGTTCGTACCAGGTCCCTTGATAGCGCCCAAGATCGACCTCGCCCACGGTTTCAGGGGGCTGCTCGCGACCGCCGCCCACGCATCCGCTCAGCAGCATCAGACATAACAGGGCAACACTTGCTCGCATGGGGGCTCCAGGTACGTATGTCGTTATTTCAGGCCATTGCCAGAAAACATCATCACTTTATCGCCGGCGAACTGAACGCTGATGAAGCGATTCTTCTCGCCCCAGGTGCAGCTGGACATACCCAGCGCGCCAGCACATTCGCCTGGCTTGCCGAGCAGCTGCTCGACCTCCGCTCGCTCCATGCCAGGCTTTAGCTTGGCGAAGTTTTCCTGGGTGACCGGGCTGCACGCAGCTAACAAAACGGCGCATGCAATCAGCAGTGGGGTACGCAATGACATATCGAGCTCCTTGCTTGTTCTAAGGTTCAATGCCTACGGGAAGAGTCGCCGCAGAGTGCGTGAGCAGCGGCCACCCTCAGAAGGACGAGCCTGGCTGCTCAAGAAATAACCGTTCGGTGTCGCTGGACTCGCGATCGAGAATGGCGTTGCGATGCGGGAAGCGCCCGAAACGGGAGATGACCTCACGGTGGCGGTCGGCATAGTCGAGGAAGCCGCCGAACAGCGACCGCTCCTGCTCGTCGGCGATATCGCGCAGCCCCGTGAAATGCGCAACGGCCAGATCCTGCACCGCCAGGTTTTCCGCGTGCTCGAGCACCAGGTAGATGAACACGCGTTGGATCGGCGCGAGCAGCATATCGCCGCCGTGCGCCAGACCATCGCGGACCAACTGCTGCGCGCGCTCGTCCCCGGCGAAAGCCCGTGGTGTGTTGCGATGGATCATGCGCGGCAGCTGATCGAGCAGCAGGACCAGCGCGAGCCAGCCTTCAGGCAACTCAGCCCAGTCCTGCAGACCGCCATCCAGCGCCTGCTCGACCAGCGGGCCGAAGCGGTCGCGGGCCTCCGCATCCTGCTGCGGACGGTAACCAAACCAGAGTCGCTGCTTCTCAGCCGCAATCTCGTTTGCACTGGTGCCCTGGCCGAACCACCAGTGGAGCAATTCCTGCCAGGGCGCCTGCACCGGTCAGCCCTGGTGATAGCCGGTAACGCGCTCGACTTCTTCCTTCGAGCCCAGGAATACCGGAACTCGCTGGTGCAGGGAGTCGGGCTGGATTTCCAGGATGCGTTGGGTACCAGTGGTGGCAGCGCCGCCCGCCTGCTCGACGATCATGGCCATCGGATTGGCCTCGTACATCAGGCGCAGCTTGCCAGCCATCGCCGGATCGCGGTTGTCGCGCGGGTACATGAACATGCCGCCACGGGTAAGGATGCGATGTACATCGGCAACCATCGAAGCGATCCAGCGCATGTTGTAGTTCTTAGCCAACGGCCCGTCCTCACCAGCCAGAAGCTCGCCGACATAACGCTGTACCGGCTCGTCCCAGTGGCGTTGGTTGGACATGTTGATGGCGAATTCGGCGGTGCTTTGCGGAACGCTCAGGTTTTCATGGGTGAGCACGAAGCTGCCCAGCTCGCGATCCAGAGTAAAGCCCATCACGCCGTGGCCGAGGGTCAGGACCAGCATGGTCTGCGGACCATAAATGGCATAACCGGCAGCGACTTGTTTGGTACCTGGCTGCAGGAAGGCTTCCTCGCCAAGCGCATCATTCTGACTGAAGCTCGCGTCCGGGCAGCGCAATACAGAGAAGATGGTGCCGACCGAAACGTTCACGTCGATGTTGCTGGAACCGTCCAGCGGATCGAAAACCAGCAGATACGCGCCCTTGGGGTACTTGCCAGGGATCTGATAGGCGTTGTCCATTTCCTCGGAAGCCATACCGGCCAGGTGGCCGCCCCACTCGTTGGCCTCCAGGAGGATTTCGTTGGAGAGCACGTCGAGCTTCTTCTGCACCTCGCCCTGAATGTTCTCACTGTCATTGCTGCCCAGCACACCGCCAAGGGCGCCCTTGGAGACCGCGTGGCTAATTTCCTTGCACGCTCGTGCCACGACCTCGATGAGAAAGCGCAGATCCGCGGGGGTATTGTTACTGCGAGTCTGTTCGATGAGGTAGCGGCTGAGGGTTACGCGTGACATGGAAATGACTCCGGAGGAAGGATAAACCCGCGCAGTTTAGCAGGCCGTAGGAAAACTAACTCCCCTCAGACAGGTCCGCCCCCTGCAGAGTTCAGCGCAGCGGCAGCCAGATTGCCAGCACGGCCGCCAGCCCGCACCAGCCGTGGCGGCGCGCCGAAGATCGACTTCGGCGCGCACCGCCATCAGATCACTTTCCAGATCTCGCGGGCGTACTCGCGAATGGTCCGATCGGACGAGAACCAGCCGGTGCGTGCCGTGTTCAACACGGACGAACGCCACCAGCGATCCGAGTCGCGCCAGCACTCTTCTACGTCCAGTTGCGCCTGCCAGTAGGCCTCGAAGTCGGCACAAACCATGAAGGTATCGTGCCAGCTGATGCCATCTACCAATCCGACATAGCGCCCCGGGTCGCCCGAAGAGAACGCGCCGCCACGAATCGCCGAGAGCACTTCGCTGAGTCGCGGCGAAGCAGCGATGATGGCTTCGGCGTTGTACTCGTTGGCTTGCTTGCGCGCATTCACCTGTGCGGCGGTGAGGCCGAAGATGAACATATGCTCCAGACCGATCTGCTCGCTCATCTCGACATTGGCGCCATCCAGCGTGCCGATGGTCAGTGCCCCGTTGAGGGCGAACTTCATGTTGCTGGTTCCCGAAGCTTCCAGGCCGGCGGTTGAAATCTGCTCGGACAGATCAGCCGCCGGAATGATGTCCTCGGCCAGGCTGACGTTGTAGTTGGGCAGGAATACCACCTTCAGCAGCCCGCGAACGGTGGGGTCAGCGTTGATGGTATTGGCGATGTCGTTGGTCAATTTGATGATCAGCTTGGCCTGGTGATAGCTGGCCGCCGCCTTGCCGGCGAATATCTTCACCCGCGGCACCCAGTTGCCGCCCGGGTCGGAGCGAATCGCCTGGTACAACGCAACGGTGTGCAGCAGATTGAGCAGCTGGCGCTTGTACTCGTGGATGCGTTTGACGTGCACATCGAACAGCGCCGTCGGGTCGACGCTGATGCCCAGCCGCTCTTGGATCACGTTGGCCAGGTGGCGCTTGCTGGCCAGCCGCTGCTCGGCGAAGCGCTGACGGAAATGCGCCTGCTCGGCGTAGGGTTCGAGGTCGCGCAGGCGCGTCTCCGGTGCATCGAGCACCTCCTCGCCAAGGTGCTCCACGAGCAGCCGGGTCAACTCAGGATTGGCCTGGTAGAGCCAGCGGCGGAAGGTGATTCCATTGGTCTTGCTGTTGATCCGCTGCGGATACAGGCTGTGCAGATCGGTGAAAACGGTCTTGCGCATCAACTGGGTGTGCAGTCCGGAAACGCCATTGGTGCTGTGTGAGCCGAGGAACGCCAGATTACCCATGCGCACGCGACGGCCGTGGTCTTCCTCGATCAACGACACCGAGCGCAGCAGTTCGGCATCCTGAATGCCGCGTTCGCGCAGCTGGTCGAGATGGTGGGCGTTGATCAGATAGATGATCTGCATGTGTCGCGGGAGCAGGCGCTCCATCAAGCCTACCGGCCAAGTTTCCAACGCCTCGGGCAACAGCGTGTGGTTGGTGTAGGACAGCGTCGCCGTCGTCAGCCGCCAGGCATGCTGCCACTCGTAACTGTGGACGTCGACCAGCAGTCGCATCAGCTCAGCCACGGCAATGGCCGGATGGGTGTCGTTGAGCTGGATGGCGGTGTACTCCGGCAGGCTGTCCAGCGAGCCGCGCTGCTTGATGTGGCGGCGCAGAAGATCCTGCAGCGAGGCGGCGACGAAGAAATACTCCTGGCGCAGGCGCAACTCCTGGCCGGCCTCGGTGCTGTCGGCGGGATAGAGCACGCGCGAAATGCTTTCGGCACGGGCCTCTTCCGCCGCGGCACCGATATGGTCGCCGGCATTGAAACGCGCCAGGTGAAAATCCGCCTCCGGGCGTGCACGCCAAAGGCGCAAGGTGTTCACCCCGGCGCCACGCCAGCCGACGATCGGCGTGTCATAGGCGATCGCTCGCACGCCCTCGGCCCAATGCCAGAAATGCTGCACTTCGCCCTTCTCGTTGGTGGTCGCCGTGACATTGCCACCGAAACCGATCAGGTACTTGACCTCGGAGCGCTCGAACTCCCAGGGGTTGCCGAAATCCAGCCAGGTTTCGGTCTGCTCGTGCTGCCAGCCATCGACGATAGCCTGGCGAAACAGGCCATGGTCATAGCGGATGCCGTAGCCGTGGGACACCACGCCGAGGGTCGCCATGCTCTCCATGAAACAGGCGGCGAGGCGACCTAGACCACCGTTGCCCAGCGCTGCGTCAGGCTCCAGCAGACGGATGCGGTCGATATCCACATCGAGCCCGGCCAGTGCCTCGCGGGCGACATCGAACAAACCCAGGTTGCTCAGGCTATCGACCAGAAGCCGGCCGATCAGAAATTCCAGCGAGAGGTAATAGACCCGCTTCTGCCCACCGGTATAAGCATCACGGGTGCACTCCATCCAGCGGTCGATGGTGCTGTCGCGCGTGGCCAGGGCTACCGCATGGAACCAGTCGTAATCGGAGGCGTTCTCCGGGTCCTTGCCCACCGAATAGGTGAGCTTGCGCAACACCCGCTCACGGAAAGCGGCAACTTCTTCGGCGGTGGCAATGGCTGATTCCTGCGTCATGGACAGACCTCGGTTAGCGAAGACACACAAGAGGGACTCGCGGCAGACGCGCCCGTTCACCTCCGTTAAAACGTTCCTGAAAGGTTTGCAGGTTTCCTTTACATCTGCGCTACCGCCTGTCCGGTCACCACCGCCGTCGGAAGGCACTGGTAATCGTCGGGCGACTCGCTATGATCCGCGCGCCTCAATTGTCCGAAGACAGCCCGTGAAGAACAAAGTGATCGCCTCCGCCGACCCGGAACGCCTGGAAACCTGGGTGCGTTATAGCGCCGGCCTGTGCCGAGACTGCCATGCAACCTGCTGCACGCTGCCGGTAGAGGTGCGCATCGATGACCTGATCCGCCTGGAGCTCGTCGATGCCTTCGAGCGCGACGAGCCGGCGAAGAACGTCGCCAAGCGCCTGAGCAAAGCCGGTATCGTCGAACACTTCAATCACAAGCATGAGATCTTCACGCTGACACGCCTGACCAATGGCGACTGCCTCTACCTGGACCACAAGACCCGCCTTTGCACGGTCTATGCCAAGCGCCCGGACACTTGTCGCAACCACCCGCGCATTGGTCCGCGCCCGGGTTACTGCGCCTACCGAAGCAAAACCGCTGGCTAATTCGGCGCACCATCGAGCATCGCTGCAGCCCCCAAAAGCACTGATCCGGATCACCCGCAGCGCAGGCGCGGCGCGGCCTCTGTCGGCCTTGCAAATGGCGAGAACGGACTGGCCAAAGCGTGACTCAGGAGTCATGCTTGGCGTCTGTCTGTATCTTCGTAACGTTTAGGAACCTCCCCGGCATGAGCCGCGATAGCCGCTACCTGGAAGCCATCCTCCATCACGACATCCCGCTGACCCGATCACTCGGGCTGCGCGTCGAGCAGTGGAAAAACCACGAGTTGCGCCTGCAGGTACCACTGCAGCCGAACATCAATCACAAGAGCAGCATGTTCGGTGGCAGTCTGTATTGCGCTTCGGTGCTGGCAGGCTGGGGCTGGCTGCATCTGCGCCTGCGCGAGGCGGGCATCGAGGACGGCCACATCGTCATTCACGAAGGGCAGATCGAATATCCGCTGCCCGTGGTGGACGATGCGATAGCGATATGCTCAGCACCAAGCCCCGAGGCCTGGGAGCGTTTCGAGTCCATCTATCGCCGACGCGGCCGTTCGCGCCTGGAGCTGAAGAGCCGCATCCTCGCGGCCGACGGCCGTGATGCCGTACGCTTCACCGGGCAGTTCGTACTGCACAAATAAGCGAAGGATTGCATTGCACGCGTCTGCGGCGGCTTGCTTAGTCGGCAATGCCCGCTCAAGGCAGGCGCGCCGGGTTACTCGCGATTGGCCAGTTCGATCAGCCAGTCGCGCCAATCGACGCCCTTGGGCAGAGCCAGGAATGACGGGTTCAGGTAGGTTTCCCGTGCCTCGTAGCGCAACGCCGCACCGCTGACATCCAGCACTTCCCCGCCGGCGCCTTCCAGGACACCCTGCGCTGCAGCCGTATCCCATTGCGAGGTGGGCGCCAGGCGCGGATAGCAATCGGCGGCTCCTTCGGCCAGCAGACAGAGCTTCAGCGAACTGCCCACATTGACCAGTGTCAGCTCACCGAAACGCTCACCCAGACGGCTCAAAAGCTGCTCCTGCGCGGGACTGCTGTGACGCCGGCTGGCGACCACCGTGAAGGCGTCTGCATGCTGCTGACGCACGCGCAACGGTTCCGTCGCGCCGGACGTCTCGCTGCACCAGGCGCCGAAGTCCTCACCACCGTAGTAACAGCGCCCGGAGGCTGGTATCCCAACCACACCGAAGCGCACCTTGCCTTCTTCGATCAGCGCGACGTTGACGGTGAACTCATCGCTGCCGGCGATGAATTCCTTGGTGCCATCCAGCGGGTCGACCAGCCACCAGCGCGTCCAACTGGCGCGCTCGGCCAGCGGCACCTCGCAATCCTCCTCCGAGAGCACCGGGATGCCGCTATCCAATGCGCGCAGCCCGTCCACCAGAACCTGGTGCGCGGCCATGTCCGCCACCGTCACCGGTGATTCGTCAGCCTTGGCCTGCACCACCAGCTCGCTGCGCCAGTGCGGCAGGATTGCGTCGCCGGCCTGACGCACCAGATCGATGACTGAGGACAGATAAGGATGGCTCATTGACCGAACTCTCCGCGCTGGGTCAGAAGGTCCCTGGCCAGATAAAGCGCGGCCAGCGCACGACCTTCGCTGAACTGAGGATGCTGGATCAGGCTCGACAGCTCATGCAGGCTCACCTGCTCAAGGCGCATCGGCTCGGGCTCGTCACCAGGCAACTGTTCGGGATAGAGATCGCGAGCCAGCACCACCTGGATCTTCTGGCTCATGTAGCCCGGCGACAGCGACAGTTCGGTCAGCAGCTCCAGACGACGCGCGCCGAAACCGGCCTCCTCCTTGAGCTCGCGGTTGGCCGCTTCTAGAACGTCTTCACCCGGCTCGATCAGGCCCTTGGGTAGCGACAGCTCATAGCTGTCGGTTCCGCCGCAGTATTCCTCGACCAACAGCGCATTCTCCGCGTCGGCCAGCGCCACGATCATCACCGCGCCGTAGCCGCTGCCCTTGCCAACCAGGCGTTCGTATGTACGCTCGACGCCGTTGGAAAAGCGCAGTTGCAGCTCCTCGACACGGAACAGGCGGCTGCTGGCGACGATCTCACGGGCTAGCACAGTGGGTTTCTGGCGCATGGGGAACTCCTGGAAACGCGAGCAGCTATCATAACCCGGCTTTTTGCGCTGGCCGCGAGTGCTTTGCGACCAACTGACCGCTGCCGCCCTTCCTCATCCACCGCCACCCCGAGCCTGCCCATGACTGCCAATCCGCCTTGGTCCGAAATCGATACCGTTCTGCTCGACATGGACGGCACGCTGCTGGATCTCCACTTCGACAATCATTTCTGGCTCGAACTGTTGCCGCAACGCTACGCCGAACTGCACGGTATCAGCCGTGCCATGGCCGAGCTGGAGCTGGCACCATTGTTTAACGAACACGTCGGCAAGCTCACCTGGTATTGCCTGGATTACTGGACCCGCGAACTCAACTTGCCGATTCGCGAGATGAAGCGCGAGATCGCCGAGCTGATCGCACTGCGCCCTTCGGCCGACGAATTTCTCGCCGCGCTGCGCGAGTCAGGTAAGCGCGTGGTGCTGATCACCAATGCCCACCGCGACTCGTTGTCGCTGAAGCTGGAAAAGATCGAGCTGGCACCGTGGTTCGATCGGCTGATCAGCTCGCACGATTATGGCTACCCTAAAGAGGAGCCGCAGTTCTGGTATGCATTGCGTCAGGATCTGGATTTCGACCCGGCGCGCGCGCTATTCATCGACGACAGCTTGCCGATCCTGCGCAGTGCCAGACACTTCGGCATCGCTCATTTGCTGGCAGTGCGCGAGCCGGACAGCCGCCGCGCACCCAAGGATACTGAGGAGTTTGCCGCGGTCGGCGACTACCTCGACCTTGCCAGCAGCCTTCGCAACGCCCTGGCGTGACGGCTGGCGCTGCCGTCCGGCAGCCGGAAGCTTTACACTACGCAACAGTTGCCGTCGGCGGAAACCGGCTCAGGAAGAGCCAGGGTCGACGCACATTGAAACAGCGAAGCTGTGGCGTAGCTGCCAACGCTCGTAGTTAAGCCACGGATGATCGATAGGAAGCAACATGGCAGCAGTAGGCGCCCAACTCTGGCCCCACAGTCACAGCGAGATGAGCGAGCGGATTCGCCGGTACGACTGGGGCGCGACTGCGCTGGGCACGCCCGATACCTGGCCGGCCTCGCTGCGCTTGCTACTCGACACCATTCTCGAAGCACCTCTGCCGATGTGCATCCTCTGGGGCGACCAGGCGCTGCAGCTGTATAACGATGCCCACGCGGCACTGATCGGCGATCGTCACCCCGGCGAACTCGGCCAGCCTGCCTGCCAGCGCTGGGGCGCAACCTGGGAGTTGCTCGATCCGGCCTGCGACAGCAAGCACCGAGGCGAAGCCCGGGTGCTGCGCAATCAGCAGCTGGCCATCGAGCGGGCGGGCCAGCTGGAAGAAGCCTGGTTCGATCTCGCCCTGAGCCCCATTCGCGACGCGCCACACAGTGTTGGTGGCCTGCTGCTGTGCCTCAGCGAAACCAGCGAACGGGTGCGCACCGAAACCCGCCTTTCGCAGACCGCCCTGCACTACAAGCTGAGCGCCGAGGTGCACCGCGCCAGCGAGCAGCGCCTGCAACTAGCACTGGAAGCCAGCGACCTGATCGGCATCTGGGACTGGGCCATCCATGCCAGCGAAATACCACCTGGCGCCGAGCTTTCACGAATCCTGCCCGTGGAGCAATCCGGGCCAAAGGGGCTGAGCAGCGAAGCCTTTTTCGAGCACGTCCACCCCGACGACGTGCCACAACTGCGAATGGCACTCGAGCGCTGTATCGCCGAACGCGGCAACCTCGACGTACGCTACAGACTTCAGCAGCCCGATGGCGAGACACGCTGGGCACTGGCCCGCGGCCGCTGCCACAGCGATGAGCAAGGCCGGCCGCTGCGTTTCCCCGGCGCGGTAATGAACATTACCCGTCAGCAAACCAGCGAAGACGCCCTGCGCCAGAGCGAAGCCGAACTGAAGATGGTCACCGACGCGCTGCCAGTGTTGATCGGCTATGTCGATGCAGAAGAGCGCTTTCGCTTCAACAATCGCTACTACTCCGACTGGTTCGGCCACTCGACCGAATGGCTGCTGGGCAAGACTGCACGCGAAGTGCTCGGCGAAAAAGGCTATGTCGAACGCCAGGCGAGCATTCGCGACGCGCTCGCCGGCAAGGACGTGACCTTCGAAGCCTACAGCCCGCACCGGGACGGGCAAATGCGCAGGATGCTGGTGCATTACCTGCCCCGTCGCGATGGTCGTGGAGCCGTACTGGGCTTCTTTGTCATGGCGCTGGATGTCACCGAACGCTGGCGCGCCGAACAGGCCCTGCGAGAACTCAACGAGACGCTGGAGAGCCGCATTCAGGAGCGCACCCAGGCGCTGGCGGAAGTCTACGAGCGGCTGCTCAAGGAAATGGCCAGCCGCGAACAGGCGCAGGAAGCACTGCGTCAGGCGCAGAAGATGGAAGCGGTAGGCCAGCTGACCGGCGGTATCGCTCACGACTTCAACAACATGCTGACCGGCATCATCGGCGGCCTCGACCTGATCCAGCGCTACATCCAGTCCGGCCGCCATGGCGAAACCCAGCGTTTTATCGATGCCGCCGTGACTTCGGCCAACCGTGCCGCGGCGCTGACCCACCGTCTGCTCGCCTTTGCCCGGCGCCAGCCATTGAATCTCAAGCGTGTCGAGCTGAACCAGTTGATCGAGTCGATGCACGACCTGCTCAGCCGCACACTGGGCAGCCATATCCAGATCCGCAATCAGCTGCAGGAACGGCTATGGCCCGTTTCCAGCGACGAGAACCAACTGGAAAGCGCGCTGCTCAATCTGGTCATCAACGCCCGCGATGCCATGGCCGACGGCGGCACCCTGCTGCTCGAAACCCGCAATACCGAACTGCAGCGACAAGGCGAAGTCGGCGATCTACCCGCAGGGCGTTACGTCATCCTGTGCCTGACCGACAGCGGCTGCGGCATGAGCGCCAAAGTGCTGGCCAGTGTCTTCGAACCATTCTTCACCACCAAGCCGATCGGCCAGGGCACCGGTCTCGGGCTATCGATGGTGTACGGGTTCACTCGCCAGGCGGGCGGCCATATCCAGATTGCCAGCGAGCCTGGCGAAGGCACGCAGGTCAGCCTGTATTTGCCCGTTTTCGAGGATCAGGCCGCCGCTGCGGTTGCTGCAGCGGCAATGGAGCCGGAGGGCACGCTGCATGCGCAACAGGGTGAAACCGTGCTGGTAGTCGAGGATGACCCTGCGGTGCGCCTGCTGGTCATCGACGTACTGCAGATGCTTGGCTATCAGGCGCTGGAGGCAGCTGACGGAAACGCGGCGATTCGCCTTCTCGAAAGCGCGCCTGCCATCGACATGCTGGTCACCGATGTCGGGTTGCCGGGCATGAATGGCCGCCAGCTGGCCGACGTCGCACGTCAACGGCATCCTGACCTGCCCGTGCTATTCATGACCGGTTACGCCAAGCAGGCTGCCAGTGCAGATTTTCTCGAGCCGGGCATGGACATGATCAGCAAGCCGTTCAACCTGGATGCGCTCGCTAAACGAGTGCGCGACATGCTGGCAGAGAACGACAAACGGTGAATCGTCCACGGCCGGCCGGGGTCATAACCCTATCTGCCGGCCTGCCTTCAGGCACGCCGGCCCTGCAGGATCATTAGGGACCCAGCTGCCGATGAACGCACCGTCTCGCCTGTCCGCTGGCTTTGCAGGTGCCACGCAACCTCCCAGCGGCGCCAGTCAGCGCTATTGCTACCAGCCCATCGACGAGGATGGGCAGTGCGCAGTCGACCTTGCCGAAGAGTGCGCTCTGGCAATTGCCTACAACGGGCTCAGCCAGGCGGTGATGATGATCTCGCCGGCCGATCTGGAAGATTTCGTGGTCGGTTTCAGCTTGGCCAATGGTTTCGTCGATTCGCTGGACGATATCTACGACATTCGTCTGCTCGGCCGGGGCAGCGCAAGGCGCGCCGAGCTGGAGATTTCCAGCCGCGCGTTCTGGCGCCTCAAGCAGCAGCGTCGCCAGCTACCGGGCACCAGCAGCTGCGGACTATGTGGTGTCGAAGCGTTGGAGCACGCGCTGCCCCGTCTTCCGGTAATGCCGGCGTCAGCGCTTCCGCCTTCGAGCTGGCTACAGGACCTGCGCCAACGTATCGAGGCATTTCAGCCGCTGGGCCGCGATTGCGGCGCAGTCCACGCAGCGCTGTTCATGGGTGCCAATGGAGAGATAAGCCTGGGCCGCGAAGATATCGGTCGACATAACGCTCTGGATAAGTTGATTGGCGCCATGGCCCGCTCCGGCTGCGTCGCCGATAGCGGCCTGGCTATCGTTACCAGCCGCTGCAGTCTGGAGTTGGTGCACAAGGTACAGCGAGCCGGCATTCCGACGCTGGTAAGTCTGTCCTCACCAACCGGGCTGGCCGCCCAATGGGCGCAGCGGCATAACCTTAATCTGATTCACCTACCGCACCACAGCCCACCGCGGGTCTACAGCCCCGCCGCGCCGCTATCCGCGCAATTTGATTAAGTATGGAGCGGGTTAATCTAGGCTCCACAAGCGAGCTGAGACCATCCGAAAAGCGCCCTAGTTCCCGAGCCAAATCAAAGAGTTAGCAAACGGGAACTGCATCACGCATTTCGTCGGGACGCTCTTGCCCGAAGCGGAACGGCACGTGAGGATCACGGCGCAATTCCACATATGGGATCACACCATGAAGTACGCCTCGATTTTCCTGTTGTCTTCCAGCCTGCTCAGCGGCGCGGCATTCGCCGGCAGCAACACTGAAGCCGCCGTCGGTGGCGCACTTGGCGGCGCTCTGGGCTCCGTGGTCGGCGAGCATCTGGGTGGCTCTACCGGTGCTGCGATCGGTGCAGGCGTTGGCGGAGCTGCGGGCGGCATGGTCGGCGCGGACAAACGCAGCCGCACCGAAGCGGCCATCGGCGGCGGCCTGGGCGCGGCGGGTGGCAACGTGATCGGCCAGCGTGTCGGCGGCAGCACGGGTGGTCTCATCGGTGCTGCGGTCGGAGGTGGAGCCGGCGGCGCCATCGGCAATGCCTACGGCGACGATGATGACTATCGCAATGATCGCCGCTACCGTGACGACCGCCGCTACTACGGGCATCCGGGCAAAGCCAAGGGGCACTACAAACATAAGCACAAGCATCGCCATTGAGTGGGCGCAGCTGCCCCGCCCTCTGGCTCAAACGATCTGTAGGGCGATCCAACTGGCCCACTGAACTGCACGGCCGAGCCTCGGCCGAGCCTCGGCCGTGCCACGCCCTCTAAGCTACACCGTCACACCTGCAATGCTTCCAGCGCCTGACGCAGCTCATCCGGGATCGGCGTGGGCCGATTGCTCGCGCGATCCACGAAGACATGCACGAAGCGGCCCGCTGCGCAGGCTTCGTCTTCGCCCTGCTTGAAGATCGCCAACTCGTACTGCACCGAACTGTTGCCCAGTTTTCGCACCCGCATGCCGACATCTAGCGCATCCGGAAAGGCAATGGAGGCGAAGTAGTCACAGGAGGAGCTGACCACGAAGCCAACCACGCCCCCTTCGTGGATATCCAGCCCGCCGCGCTCGATCAGATAGGCATTCACCGCGCTGTCGAAATAGCTGTAATAGACGACGTTATTCACGTGACCATAGATGTCGTTGTCGTGCCAGCGCGTGGTGATGGGCTGGAAGTGAAGGTAATCAGCGCGCAGGGGCTGCGGTTGTTCGGCCATTCGTAAAATCCTTGTTCAGCAGACCGGCACACCGCAGTCAATGGCGTGTGCCGACCGAATCAATAGGCAGCGCGATAGATCGCCAGCGCATCGGCTTCGGTGACTTCGCGCGGGTTGTTGACCAGCAGGCGCTGCTGCAGCATCGCCTCCTTGGCCAGCTGCGGCAGCATCTCCTCCGGCACGCCGGCATCGCGTAGACGAGTCGGCAGGCCGACGCGAGCGCTCATCTGCTCGAATTCCTCGATCAGCTGTTCGGCGTAGGTCGAAGGGTCATCCGTGCGCAGACGATCGCCGAGAATGATCGGCGCCAGCTCACCGTAATGCGTGGTCGCCGCGCTGACGTTGAAGCGCAACACCTGCGGCAACACCAGTGCGTTCGACAGCCCGTGCGGGATATGGAAATTGCCACCCAGTGGATAGGCCAAGGCATGCACCGCCGCCACCGGCGCATTGGCGAATGCCTGCCCGGCCAGGCAGGCGCCAAGCAGCATGGCCTGGCGTGCCTCGCGGTTGCTGCCGTTATGCACGGCCTCGTCGAGGTTGGCGGCCAGCAGGCGTAGCGCTTCGCGGGCCAACAGGTCGGACATGGGGTTTTTCTTCAACGCACTGGTGTAAGCCTCGATCGCGTGCACCATGGCATCGATGCCTGTCGCTGCGGTGACCGCAGGCGGCAATCCGAGGGTGAGATCGGCGTCGAGCAGCGCCAGATCGGGCAGCAGCAGAGTCGATACCACGCCCATCTTGGTGGTTTCGCCGGTGGTGATGATGGCGATCTGCGTGACTTCCGAGCCGGTGCCGGCGGTGGTCGGCACCTGGATCAGGGGCAGGCGCTGGCCTTTGGCGTTGCCGACACCATAGATGTCCTGCAGTGACTGGCCACAGGCCGGATGCGCCAGCAACGCCACCAGCTTGGCGACGTCCATGGAGCTGCCGCCGCCAAAGCCGATGATGAGATCGGCACCGCACGCTTTAGCCTGCTCGACCGCAGCCATCACGATATTTTCTGGCGGATCAGCGATGACCTGGTCGTAGACGGCGACCTGCAATCCTTCGGTCTCGAAGCCAGGCAATACTTCGTTGAGCAGGCCGAAACGGGTGATGCCCGGATCGGTGACGACCAATACGGAACGCGCGCCGCGCTCCTTGCAGAGGCTGGCCAAACGGCGAGAAGAGCCGGGCTCACAGATCAATTGAGCGGTTGTGGCAAAGCTGAACGGATGCATGCTGCCTCCTGATTGTTTTGTTTCGGCTTTGGCAAAGGCGGTCAAGTAAAAAAGCGCCCTCACCCCAGCCCTCTCCCGGAGGGAGAGGGGGTAGTTCTGTGTTGTAGCCCAGCACCGCGTCCTACCGTCACTCGTCAATTCTTCTCCCCACTGGGGAGAGGGTTGGGGCGTCCGGCTTAGGGGTGAAGGGAGCAAGGAATGGCCTCGGACAAAACTAGGCATCGCTAGTAAACCGACTTTGATCTACTGCGAGCCCCGCGCGGGTCAGCCTCACTCAAAACGCAAAATCCGCCTCAGGCAACGCCATCAAACACCCGGCACCACCCTGAATCGCTTCCCGATGCGCACTCGCCCGCGGCAGTAAACGGCGCAGGTAGAAATCCGCACTGGCCAGCTTGGCCTGATAGAACGCCTCTTCACCGCTGCCCTGCCCCAACGCATCCTGCGCGCGACCTGCCGCCTGCAGCCACAGCCCGGCCAACAGGACATAGGCCGAGTACTGGAGGAAATCCATCGACACTGCACCGATCTCCTGCGGATCGCGCCCTGTCGCCGCAATAATCTCGGCACTCAACTCGCGCCACTCGCCGATACGTGCCTGCACCTTGCTGGCCATCTCATGCAGTGCCGGCCGGTCGATCTGGCGGTCGCAAACCTCGCTGAATTCCGCCTGCAACGCGGACAGCTCCGCGCCGCCATCACCGAGCAGCTTGCGACGAATGTAGTCGAGCGCCTGGATACCATTGGTGCCCTCGTAGAGCTGGGTGATGCGGCTGTCGCGCATCAGCTGCTCCATGCCCCACTCGCGGATATAACCGTGCCCGCCATAGACCTGCACGCCGAGGCTCGCGACTTCCTGGCCCATATCGGTGAAGAAGGCTTTGACGATGGGTATCAGCAACGCAGCGCGCTTGCTTGCTGCCTTGCGATAGCTCGGCTCGGGATGGCCGTGCTCGAGGTCCAGCTGCCGGGCGCAGTAGGCGGCCAGCATGCGGCTGCCTTCGACCAGCGTCTTCTGCGTCAGCAGCATGCGGCGCACATCCGGGTGCACGATGATCGGGTCGGCCGGTTTGTCCGGGTGCTGCACGCCAGCCAGTCCGCGCGATTGCAGACGCTCACGGGCATAGGCGAGCGAACCCTGATAAGCCTGTTCAGCAATCCCGAGGCCCTGCAGGCCGACCTGGAAACGCGCGTCATTCATCATGGTGAACATGCACGCCAGGCCCTGGTTGGGCTCGCCGACGACCCAGCCGGTGGCGCCATCGAAGTTCATCACGCAGGTGGCCGCGCCCTTGATGCCCATCTTGTGCTCGATCGCACCGCAGGACAGCGCGTTACGCTCGCCTGGCGTGCCATCGACGTTGGCGATGAACTTGGGCACCAGCAGCAGGCTGATGCCCTTCACCCCGGCTGGCGCATCCGGCAGCCGCGCCAGCACCAGATGCACGATGTTCTCGCTCATGTCGTGCTCGCCGCCGGAAATGAAGATCTTGCTGCCGCTGACCTTGTAGCTGCCGTCCACTTGAGGCTCGGCCTTGGTGCGCAGCAGCGCGAGGTCGGTGCCGGCCTGCGGCTCGGTCAGGCACATGGTGCCGCTCCAGCTGCCGCTGACCAGCTTTTCCAGATAGGCGTTCTTCAGCTCGTCGCTGCCGTGCTTGTACAGCGCCAGCACCGCGCCCTCGGTCAGGCCCGAGTAGATGCGAAAGGACAGGGACGCCGCCATCAGCATCTCATGGAAATTGCAGGCTACCAATTGCGGAAAGCCCTGGCCGCCGTACTCGGTCGGCCCGGTCATGCTCGCCCAGCCGTTGTCGACGTACTGCCTGTACGCCTCGACGAAACCCTGCGGCGTGCGGACCTCACCGTTTTCCAGGGTTACGCCCTCTTCGTCGCTGTTGCGATTGAGCGGGGCGATCTCGCCGCCGGTATAGCGCGCGGCTTCTTCCAGCACGCCGTCGATCAGCTCGCGGTCCAGGCCGTTGCCGAGCAATTCGCAATGACTGGTGGCGTCGAACAGCTCGTGCAGCACGAAGCGCATGTCACGCAGGGGGGCCTTGTATTCCATGCTCAAGCCTCCTTCTTGTAGTCAGCGAAGCGGCCGCCGAGGGTGGCCGGGCTGTCGATCAGCTCGGCAGGCTTCCAGTGCTCGCCGTGTTGCTCGGCGAGGGCATTCAAGCGATCACGGATAGCGGGTAAGGCCTGACGATCGGCCCAGGTCATCGGCCCACCGACTTCGGCGGGGAAGCCGTAACCATAGAGGTAGACAGTGTCGATATCGGCGCTGGACTCAGCCATGCCTTCCTCGAGAATCTTCGCGCCTTCGTTAACCAGCGCCAGCAGGCAGCGCTCGAGGATTTCCTCACTGCCAATCTCGCGACGCTCATAACCGAGCCGCTCGGACTCACGCTGCACCAGCGCATCCACTTCCGGATCGTGCTCGGCCTGGCGGCTGCCCTCGGCGTAGCGGTAGTAGCCCATCCGCGACTTCTGGCCGAAGCGGCCCAGCTCGCAGAGACGGTTATCCACCTGCACCTCGGCTTCGTCCTGGTCCTTGCCGGCCAGCTCGCGGGCGCGCCACTCCAGGTCGATACCGACCACGTCGTACATACGGAACGGGCCCATGGCGAAGCCGAAGCCCTGCAGCGCGGCGTCCACCTGATGCGGGTAGGCGCCTTCGAGCAGCATCATCCGCGCCTCGCGCACGTAGGTGGCGAGCATGCGGTTACCGATGAAACCCTGGCAGTTGCCGGCGATCACGCTGACCTTGCCCATGCGCTTGCCAAGCTCGGTAGAAGCCTCGAGCACCGCTTTCGAAGTCTTCGCGCCGCGGACGATCTCCAGCAGTTTCATGATGTGCGCCGGGCTGAAGAAGTGCAGGCCCACGACCTGCTCCGGGCGCTTGGTGACGGCAGCGATGGCGTCGATATCCAGCGCCGAGGTGTTGCTGGCCAGAATGCCGCTCGGCTTCACGATGCCGTCCAGCTCGCGGAAGATCTTCTGCTTGAGTTCGAGGTTCTCGTAGACCGCCTCGATCACCAGATCCACGTCCGCCAGCGCCTGGTAATCGGCAGCCTTGGCGATACGCCCGCGCCGCGCGGTAGCTTCGGCCTCGTCGATGCGGCCCTGGCGCACATTGTGTGCGTAGGTGTCGGCCACCGCGCCCACTGCCTGCTCGAGCATCTCGGGATTGTTGTCCAGCCAGCGCACCTGCACGCCGGTGTTGGCCAGGCTCATGACGATTCCGCGGCCCATGGTGCCCGCGCCGATCACGGCGGCGGTCTGGATATCGAAGCGGGTTTGGCTCATTGCAGCTGTCCTCGTTGCAAGGCTGGAAAAACTGGAGACCAACCATAGACGAAGACGCTACTATTTTTGAAATTTAGTCTTGTGATGTTTCGAATTCACCAAATGAATATCTACAACTTCGACCTCAACCTGCTCCGCGTGCTGGACGCCCTGCTGCGCGAGCGCAACGTCTCTCGTGCCGCCGAGCGGCTGTCGCTCAGCCAGCCGGCGGTCAGTAATGCGCTCAATCGCCTGCGCGAATTGCTCGACGACCCCCTTCTGGTGCGTGCGGGGCGTGCCATGCAGCCGACGCCAAGGGCGCTGGCACTGGAAGCGCCGATCCGCCATGCGCTGCAGCAGATCGAGCACAGCCTGATTGCCGGCGAAGCCTTCGATCCGGCGCGCAGCCAGCAGCGCTTCCGCATCGCCGTGACCGATTATGTGGAGCTGATCTGCATGCCAGCGCTGATGCGGCGGCTGGCCGAGCACGCGCCAGGAATCCAGTTGGCCATCCAGCACCTGACGCCAACTCTACCGGTCGATGCGCTGGATAATGGCGAAGTCGACCTTGTACTCGGGCGCTTTCTCGAGGTGCCGTCGCGCTTTCACGTACGCCGCTGGGCCAGCGAGACGTTGCAGGTAGCAGTACGCCGCGACCACCCGCTGCTCAGGGCGGGGCTGGACCTGGAGAGCTTTCTGCGCCTGCGCCACCTGTGGGTGCATGGCGGCCAGACCCGCGGCATGGTCGACCAGTGGCTGGAGGCTCAAGGGCTTGAACGCAAGGTCGTCTACACCACACCGAACTACCTGCAGGCGGCCCACATCGTGGCCAGCAGCGACCTCGCCGCCGTACTGCCGACCCAGCTGGCACGCTATTTCGCCACCTTACTGCCGCTGCAAATCTTCGATCTGCCGTTCGATCTCGGCACCTTCGCGCTGGATATCGTCAGCGTCGCGCAGCGGCAGAACGACTCGGCGCTGCAATGGCTGACCGAGCAGATCGATGCCGTGGCGCCCAGCTGATTGCTCGTCCGGGTCCCGAATCTCTGCGTGTAGCTGATGCCCATTTGCTACTATCTCCCAGTTTTTTTGTCGGAAATACCGAAAAGCTGCCAAGCCACCGCTGGCACTGTGGAACATCGCCGCAAGGCGGGTATCTATTCCTATTAACGCGCCATGGTGAACATGGACGATCAAGCCAAATCTGGAGCTAGACCTATGGCGGCCCTGCTGCAACGCACACTCGACACCATCACCCGCAACCAGGCCGAACTGCTCAGCAGCTGGAAGTCCGACCTGCAAAGCCTCGGCGGCTATCACGCTGTCAAGCCCGAAGAGCTTGCTCAGCAGGCCGTCGACTTCGTCCGCCAGCTGATCAGCGGAACGGCAGACGGCTCTGCCGACATTCAAGGTCCGGCCTGGGATGGCATGCGTCTGTATCTGGAAAAGCTCTCGCGTAGCCGCGCACTGCTGGGTCTCGACTCGCAGCAGACCGCCGGTTTCATCTTCGCCATCAAGCGTCCGCTGATGACTCTGCTGCAGAGCGAGTACGCCAACGAGCCGGCGGTATTCGCCGAGCAGCTGTGGGCGGTATCCGAGCTAATCGACAGCCTCGGGCTGTACACCGTGCGCACTTTCCAGAAGTCCCGCGAAGAGGTGATCAAGCGCCAGCAGGAAGAGTTGCTGGAGCTGTCGACGCCGGTGGTCAAACTGTGGGACGGCGTACTCGCCCTGCCGATGATCGGCACCCTTGACTCGCAGCGTACCCAGGTAGTGATGGAATCGTTGCTGCAGCGCATCGTCGATACCGGTTCGGAAATCGCCATCATCGATATCACCGGCGTGCCGACGGTCGATACATTGGTGGCTCAGCATCTGTTGAAGACAGTCACCGCCATTCGCCTGATGGGTGCCGACTGCATCATCAGCGGCGTACGTCCGCAGATCGCACAGACCATCGTGCACCTGGGGCTGGACCTGCAAGGCATCGTGACCAAGGCCAGCCTGGCCGACGCCCTGGCACTGGCCCTGCGTCGTTCGGGCCTCACCGTGACGAAGGCCGTCTAATGGATCGCATACCCATTCTGCGGATGGGCGAGTTTCTGCTCGTCACCATCCAGGTCGATATGCACGACCAACTGGCGATGACCCTGCAGGACGACTTGGCCGAACGCATCAGTGCGACCTCGGCAAAGGCCGTGCTGATCGACATCTCCGCGCTGGACATGGTCGACTCCTTCATCGGTCGCATGATCGGCACCATCTCCGGTCTGTCGCGGATCATGGACGCCGAAACCGTGGTGGTCGGCATGCAGCCGGCCGTTGCGATCACCCTGGTAGAGCTCGGCCTTGAGCTTCCAGGCGTCAGCACAGCGCTGAACGTCGAACGAGGCATGCAATTGTTGCGTGCCCGCGTGGCCGCGCAATGATCGTGCGCAGCAACGGCAGCCAGCCGGTGCGCCTCGAGCAGGATGTCGTACTGGCACGGCAGACCGTGCGCAAGCTGACCCAGGAATGTGCCATGCGGCTGATCGACCAGACCAAACTGGTCACCGCCGTCAGCGAGCTGGCGCGTAACACGGTGGTCTACGGTGGTGGCGGCGACATGGACTGGCAGGTCATCGAGGACGGCGTACGCGTCGGTGTGCGCCTGACCTTCCGCGACGAAGGCCCTGGCATCGCAGACCTCAAGCTGGCCATGACCGATGGCTGGACATCCGGTAGCGGCCTTGGCCTGGGACTGACCGGCGCCAAGCGGCTGGTGGACGAGTTCGAACTCGACAGCACGGTTGGCGTGGGTACCCGTATCACCATCACGCGGTGGATATGAACATTCAGGGAAGCGTTACCCAGGTCCTGCTGATCGAAGACAACAGCCAGATCGGTCATGCCCGCCGGGTCGCCCAGCGGCTGGCCGAGCAGCATGGCTTCGACGCCACCGATGCCGGGCGCGTCGCGCTGCTGGTGACCGAACTGGGCAGTAACGTGCTCAAGCACGCCGGACGCGGCGAAATGCATCTGCGGGTGGTGCATGGACAAGAGGGGCGCGGTGTCGAGATCATCGCGGTCGACCGCGGACCGGGCTTCGACCTCGCGCAGTGCCTGACGGACGGTTTTTCTACCCGCGGCACCCAGGGCATAGGCCTCGGCGCGCTGGCCCGGCAGGCCCAGGTATTCGACGCCTATTCTGATGGCCGCGGCTCGGTGGTGCTGGCACAACTGTTTCCCCGCGGTGTGCAGCCGCCACAGTGGCGCGTCGGCGTAAGCCAACATCCCTATCCAGGCGAAACGGCCTGTGGTGACGTCTGGCACCTGGCCTTCGACGAGGCACGCTGCAGCGCACTGGTCATCGATGGCATCGGCCACGGCGAACTTGCTCAGCAAGCCGCTCGGGCGGGTGCCGAGGCGTTTGCAGAAACCCCTCTCGATTCACCGTTCACGCTGTTCAGTAACATGCATCAGGCGATGAACGGCAGTCGCGGCGGTGCGGCGGCCATCGCGCACTTCGACGGCCACCGCCAGACGCTGGATTTCGCCGGCATCGGCAATATCGGCGCCAGCCTGATCGGCAGCGAAGGCTCGCGCGGCCTGGCTTCGCACCCCGGCATCGTCGGCGTGCGCTTTCGCAAGGCGCATGTCTTCGACTACCCCCGGGGCGATGCTCAGCTGCTGGTGCTCTACAGCGACGGTCTGCAATCGCGCTGGAACCTGCGCGACTACCCTGGGCTGGTTCATCGTCATCCGGCCATCGTCGCCGCTCTGTTGCATCGGGACTTCTGTCGCGGTCGCGACGACGTGACCGTGCTGGCGCTCAATCTGGAGGCTTCCCGTGGCTGATCCGACGTCCCCCGAATCCGACTACGCCGGCCAGCTCGAGCAACTGCGCCATGCAAACGAATCGCTGCGCGCCGAGCTCGAAGAAACTAATCAGGGTGTGCTGGCGCTGTATGCCGAGTTGGACACCCAAGCCGAGCAACTACGCCAGGCCTCGGACCTGAAGAGCCGCTTCTTGTCATACATGAGCCACGAGTTCCGCACGCCGCTGGGGTCGATACTCAGCATTACCCGCCTGCTCAGCGACGAACTGGACGGGCCGCTGAGTGAGGAGCAGCACAAGCAGGTGCGCTTCGTCAGCTCAGCGGCAAGCGAACTGAGTGAAATGGTCGATGATCTGCTCGACCTGGCCAAGATCGAGGCCGGGCGCGTGAGCATTTCCCCGGCCTGGTTCGACATGCTCGACCTGTTCTCGGCGCTGCGCGGCATGTTTCGCCCCATCGTCGAAGGCTCGCCGGTGGACCTCATCTTCGAAGAGCCGGACGGCATTCCACGGCTCTATACCGATGACAAAAAGCTCGCACAGATTCTGCGCAACTTCATTTCTAACGCGGTGAAGTTCACGCCACAGGGTGTGGTGCGCGTGTCGGCGCGAATGGAAAACCCGCAGCAGGTCCGCTTCGCCGTCTGCGACACGGGTATCGGCATCGCCCCCGAGCTGCACGACCGCCTCTTCGAGGACTTCGCCCAGGTCGATTCGCCACTGCAGAAGCGCCTGCGTGGTACCGGCCTTGGCCTGGCGCTGTGCAAGCGTTTTGCTGAACTGCTCGGTGGCCGGGTCGGCCTGGAAAGCGAGCCGGGCAAGGGCTCCGAGTTCTTCGTCATCCTCCCGCTAGCGATCCAACCGGAGCGATCCGATGGAACGTAAAAGCCTTCTACTGATAGTCGATGACAACGCCACGACGCGCTATGCGATGCGTCGGGTGCTGGAGCGCCACGGCTATCAGGTCCTGGAAGCGGGTACCGGCAGCGAAGGGCTGGAACTGGTCAGCAACGCCATACCGGATGCGCTGATCCTCGACGTCAACCTGCCTGATATGAGCGGCTTCGACATCGCCCGCCAACTACGCGCCGACCCGAACACCGCGCTGTTGCCGCTGATTCACGTTTCAGCCGCATCCATCGAGACCAACGACATCATCACCGGACTCGATGCCGGTGGAGATGCCTATCTGATCCATCCGGTCGATCCAGATGTGCTGCTGGCGACCCTGCGCACGCTGTTGCGCGTACGCGACACCGAGCGCGCGCTGCGTGACAGCGAAGCACGCTTCCGGGAAATCTTCTTTCATGTCGCCGCGCCCATTGCGGTACTCGATGCCGAACTGCAGCTCCATGAATGCAACCATGCGTTCGAACTGCTGATTGGCGCCGTCAGCCCTTCTTCTCCCCTGTCGCAAAGCGTCGCTGACGGCCAGGAAGAGATACTCGCTGAACTACGTGCGCATCTGCAGGCTGGCGAGCGCTGGCGCACGCCGCTGCAGATGCGCGTCAATGGCGAAACGCGTGAGACCGAATGGCAGATTTCTCCGTACCGCGCCCAGGGTCTGGGCCTGGTGTTCGTCGAGGACGTCACCGCGCAACGCCACCGCGAACGCGCTCAAAGGCAGGAAATCGCGACCACCACCAGCCAGCTCGCCCATGAGGTCGCCGAGCGGGCGCGCACCGAAGAACAGTTGCTTCAGGTGCAGAAGATGGACGCCCTGGGCAAGCTCACGGGCGGCATTGCCCACGACTTCAACAACCTGCTCACCGGCATCATCACCGGTATCGAGCTGATGAAGCAGCGCATCATCGAAGGCCGTGCCGATAGCGTGCTGCGCTTTGCCGATGCATCGCTCAGCTCGGCGCGCAGTGCGGCGTCGCTGACCAATCGCCTGCTGGCATTCGCCCGCAAACAGCCACTCGACGCACGGGCACTGGACCTCAACGAGCGCATCCGCTCACTGGAAGACCTGCTGCGGCGCACGATCGGCGAACGCATCACGCTGACGTTCGACTTCACTGACGAGCCCGCGGTGGCCCGCGTGGACGTCAGCCAGTTCGAGAGCGCCCTGCTCAACCTGGTGATCAACGCCCGCGACGCGCTGCCCAAAGGTGGGCATATCCGCATCAGTACGTTCCCATCGGACGGCAGTGAGAAGCCGGAACTCGCCGCAGGGCGCTATATCGGCCTGTGCGTCAGCGATGACGGCACGGGCATCGAGCCCAGTGTGCTGGACAAGGTTTTCGATCCGTTCTTCACCACCAAGCCCCAGGGTCGCGGCACGGGCCTGGGCCTGTCCAGCATCTACGGGTTTGCCTTGCAGTCAGGTGGCGACGCGAGCATCCGCAGCACGCTCGGTGCGGGGACGAAGGTTACCCTGCTGCTGCCCGCCGCCAACGGCGAACAGGCAGCGACGCCCACCGCTGTGCTCGATGGCTCGGCACGCCTGGTCGGCCATGAGCACGTGCTGGTGGTGGAAGACATGCCCAGCGTCCGCATGCTGATCGCCGAGACGCTTATCGAGGCGGGATACCGGTGCAGCCAGGCAGGTGACGTGGAGACTGCGCAATCCCTGCTAGAGGCCGACCCGTCAATCGATCTGCTATTGACCGACGTCGGGCTGCCCCGCCTCTCAGGGCGTCAGCTGGCCGAATGGGCACGCCGCGAGCGCCCGACGCTGCCGGTGGTGCTTATGACCGGCTATGCAGAGAACGCATCGAGTCGCGAGGGCTTCATAGAGGAGCGCATGGACCTGGTGCTCAAGCCGTTCGAAGGCGCTGACCTGCTGATAAAGATCCGCGGCCTGCTCGATGCTGGCTGAACATTTCGGTGCCATCTGAAGCAGCGTGTTAAAGACAGGCCTCGGATGCTGAACCCGCTTTTTCCTAGGCAACAAAAAACCCGCCGAAGCGGGTTCTTCTGACCTTACCGAGTCCTTCCAGCTGCCCTCCTGGCGGTGGTCGATCATCCTGATCCTGAGCACATCCTGCGCTTCAGAGTGGGCATAGATTAATCATTTGGATGCAGGCGCTGAAGAGCAAAAAACTGGGTTTTTTGTAAGCCTTTCGCTATAGCGGAAACAATCGCACTGTTTCGATGTCTCGCCGCCGGCCCCAGCGCTTACACGCTCCGCCAGCATGATTCAGCGCCGAGCTATCACCCCGGAGCGGCTCTTTTGCCTAGATCAAAATCGCCTGCGATCTCCAATAGTCGATGACGGTGAAGAAGTTTCTAAAGCCATTCTTTCCTGCCCGGCCTTCTCATACAAATATTGATTACCAACAGCCAGTTAACTTCTAAATCCCAGAGTTTCAGCTCCTCTGGGCTGCGCCTAATTCACAAAAAATAATAAAGAACGCTGTACTTATATTTAAATGTGCGTATATTCGCCCCCACTGCTTCGCAATTAACACTTCGACACCCGGCATGATGTTTCTCTGTTTCATCTCCTCGGTTCGTTTTGATTCTCGCTTCTCAGTCTCGGCCCTGAATGCTTCAGTGCTGCAGCCTTAAAACACCTGGGAGATACTCATGTCTACTCGTCAAAATGGCACAGTTAAATGGTTCAACGATGAAAAAGGTTTCGGCTTTATTACGCCGACCGATGGCAGCGAAGATCTTTTCGTTCATTATCGTTCAATCGAAAGCGCAGGCTTCAAAAGCCTGAGCGAAGGCCAAGCGGTTTCTTTCATGGCTACTAAAGGCCAGAAAGGGATGCAGGCTGATCAGGTTCAAGTCTCCTAAGACGCCTGATACAAAAAAGCCCCGCTTCGGCGGGGCTTTTTTTCGTCCTAAATAATCAGGCGATTATTAATTACCTGATTAGCTCAGCAATTGATGACGGCTTATTGATGGTTCACCGCGAAGCGTAATAGCCAAGACGGCGAGGCCCGCAAACGTGATAGCCCAAAAAGCAAAAACCCGCCGAAGCGGGTTTTTTCTGACCTTTCCGAATTCCCTTCGAGCGCCCTCCTGGCAATGGTCGATCATCCTGATCCTGAGCGCATCCTGCGCTTCAGAGTGGGTGTAGATTAATTACCTGTCGCAGACCGCAGAAGTGGCGAACATCGCACCTTCTTGTAAGCCTTTCGCTATACCTGCGCCGTCTCGGGAACTTTCCATCAGCCTCTCATGCGTCAAACCCTATATCTAGAGCCTTCGGGACGTCTTTCAGAGGTTGTCAGGACGACATCACCTCACCAAGGGTTCGCGTATCGTCACTTGTGTGGCCCGGAGGCGTATTAGTCCTTGGTAAGGTCAACCAGCGGGGCTTTACGTATCTCTGTATCGCGTCCGGCCTGCAACGCTTCAATCTGTTTGCGGGCCTCGTTCACTGCGTCGCTATCGGCCAGTAGTTCGTAGCGCACCCGGAAGTGCTTCTGCTCGCCCGGCCCGATCTTCGGCACCAGGCCAAGCGGTCGCTGATAACGGCGGTTGTAGGAATAGCTAGTACCAGGCTCCAGCCCCGTCACGTAGCCCTGCTTCTCGGTATCGGTGTTCTTCCATAGCGAGAACACGGGCAGCTCACGGGTATTGAACCCGACGCTGATACCAAGATTGCCGGCGCGGTTGTGCAGCATCGTCAGCGTCTCGCCCTGTTCGTCTGCGTAGGGCACTACGTTGAATACCGTCTCGTCATAGTCCTTGGTCGGGCCACGGTATCCCTGCCAGTCGCTCAGTTCCTCGGCTGCGCGGGCGTTGAAGGGTGATACCTGTTTGACCGGCGCAACGAAGCGCGCACCCTCCTCCAGCAACGGCGTACCAAAGTTGGTGTGGTACAGCGCCTGATATTCCTTGGGGTAGTCGCCCTGGTTGGTCAGTGTGTCGTGCAGCGAGAAGCCAGCACGGCCCGGCTCGGTGCTGAGTTCGGTGAGAATTGCGAAGTCCAGCTTCTTGAAGGCCTTTTCCTGCAGCTCGCCGCGCAAGCGAATGGCATAAGGTGGCTGTTCATCGATCTGCAGCACCACGCGCGAGGCCGGAATGTTGGCCGCACGGCCATGCAGCGTGAGCAGGTCGCCATTGTCTTCGCCGGGATGACCGACCCATTCGAAGCCGCAGCGCGTGACCAGCTCGTTGAACCCCTCCAGCCAGCCCAGACCGCCACGCCCGTTGAGCTCGATGAAGGCCGGGTTGACCACTTCATCCACCGGGGAATCCCAACCCAGGCGCACATCTCCAGCAACTGCTTCCAGCACGTTCATGCCGCGTGTGGGCACGACGGTCATACGCATGGTGCCGTTGTCGATCTCGATCAGGCTGACGCCTTCCTGCCGTCCACCATGCAAGGTGCGCATGCTGACCGAGAACGGTTTCGCCACATCGATACCCAGCTCCTGGCTGGTGATGCGCCAGTTTTGCGCGGGCTTGTCGTGATCGATCAGCACCTGTTCCCAGGCCATGGCAGGGGTGGCCAGGCAAACGCCGAGGCCGAGGAGAAGCTGCAAACGTGTCATGAAGATTCCCTTTGTTGTTATGACTCCTGCTCAAGGTAGCTGAAACGTTTCATCTGGCAAGCCAAAGCGGCTCCAGAATGACCGGAGGTGAACAGCTACAGTAGTGATCACACGGATGAAGCTGGTGAGCAGCCTTCAAGCCTTGGTATAGCGGCTCGGCTGCCAGTAGCCGGTGAGCAGCGGAAGTGCAGGCCCCTTCCAGCCACGCTGACGCAGCTGCCGGGCGATCAGGGCATTCATGATCTTGTGGCCCATCAGCAATACGCTTTCACGGGCCTCGGCCAGTTCGATCAATCGATCTGCTGCGGCGCTGGCGCGCTCGGTGGACTCGCGAATGTGCTCGGTATGGCTGGCGAAGCCAAAGAACCATGCCGTACGGAACGCCAGGCGCCAGAGGCGCGACGGCAACAGTGGCAAGCCCCAGTTCGGGTACGGCAGGTGTGGTTCGGCGAAGACTGGGTCAGGTACCTCACAGCAATCACACTCCAAGTGCGACCGCGATTCGATACAGCGCTGCAAGGAGCTGCAAACCACGACACCAACCGACCCCGCAAGCTCAACCAGACTATCCGGGCGTTCCGCGGCAACAACCTCGGCAGCGTTGTAGCGCTCTACCCAGGCCTTCATGTTTTTTGGCGTGCTCCAGTTCGCCGCGGCGTGGTCGGGTCTTCCGTGTCGCACGAGGATGATCTGCATCTAGATTTACCGGATGCGCAGGCCTGATCCGCCACGGCGAACGCGCGGAAGCAGGCGGGCGGGTAAGGGGCTAATAGGTTTCGCCCCGGCACTTGGCCGGGGCTCAAAGATCACTTGTCGAGTTCGTCCTGCTTTTCCAGAAATTCCTCTTCGAGCATCGCATCCTTGACCGCCTGCGGCTGTTCATCGAGCAGTGGATCATTCAACTCACCGCTGGACAGTACGCGGGTGTCCAGCTTGCCCATCAGATTTGCCAGCGCATGCTGCATCTTGTCCGCCGCTCCATCGACCGCAAGCTGCAACGATTCGGCCTTGTGCGTCACGGACACGGCCTGATGCCCCTTGGGTCGCGCCTCGATCTGGCAACGCTTGTCATCAGCGCCTGCCTTTTGCGCATTTTCATCACTGATGTGGACTTCGACGCGGGTGAGGAAGTCGTCGAAACGCTCGAGACGATCCTCTACGGTCGTGCCGACCCACTCGTGCAGCTCGACACTGCCGGGAATATGGTTGCTATTGACCTGAACATGCATACGACTACTCCTGATAGATGACGTACTTACTAGGATTCGAGGCGTACACGCCCACGAGGTTCAGGTGCTTCGTCTGGTTGGGGTAATCAGAGCCCAGCTCGCTTCCGAGCGCCGTCCAAGCGTCGCCTCAGTCCTGCATCAGCTCGCGGTAGCGCTGCTGGTACTGATCGTACGGCAGGTTCTCACTCATCAGTTGCTGCAGCTGATGCCGGCGATACGAATCTTTGCTCATCGGTGCTTCAACGGCGGTCGTTTCAGCAACAGCGCCGAGACCATGGGCGCCGTTGGGAAACAATTGGTGAGTCAGTTCGGCGATCTTGTTCTCGGCACTGATGAACTTGTCCGGTCGTCCACCACCCCAGCGAGCGTCATACTCGGCGTGCCCTACCTGGCGGCCATGCTCATAGACGCGGATGTCGGCGTAGCTCATGTACAGCAGCAGATCCCAGCGCCAGATGCCAGTGTAGGTGGTGCTCAGCGAGCAGCGATTCGGACTGCTCCCGGCGGCCAACTGGCGGACGTTGAAACCCTTATCGCGGAGTAACTGTTGATAGGTGGTATTGAAGCCTGCCCTAAGCCCTGTGGCCGGAATCGCACAGATCTCCGGGGCCAGCTCTGCGCTGAGGCTGACGGGTGTGATGTTCTGCTTGATGCTGCAGCCGGTGACGGAAAGAATGGCAAGAAGCAACAACGGTGGAATGGCGCGCATGATGACGTCCTGTCTAAAAACCAAGAGACAGGCATTGTGCCATCAACGCCTTGATCCGGTCGCGCCCTCCCCCTTGCTGGCGCGATCGGCCCGTCCACCGATAAACCAGCCCACCACACCCCAGACCGCTGCGCAGATTGCACCTACCAAGGCAACCAGCCAGGCGCCATGGCCGAGGCTGTCGAGCAGGCTCTTGGCCCAGCCGCTCATGGCGTCGCCGCCGCGATAGACGACGGTGTCGATGAAGTTCTTCGCCTTGTACTTGCTCTCGGCGTCCAGCGGCGCGAAGAGCATTTCCCGGCCAGGTCGCACAAAAGCGTATTCGCCGATGCGGCGGACGATCATCACCGCAGCCAGTACGGCAAAGGTCGGTGCCAGGGCCAGGCCGATAAATCCCAGGCAAACCAATGCCGGCACTGCGGCAAGCAACACGCGAACACCCAGGCGCTGGGCAATCCGCCCGGTGATGAACAGCTGGGAGAGCAATGCACCCGCCTGCACCACGAAATCGATCGCGCCGAAAACCCGCACCTGCTCTGCACGGTCCGGGAACAGCTCGGCGACCAGCCTTGCCTGCTCGAAGTAGAGAAAGGTGCTGGCTGTCGTAAGCAACAACACGAACACAGCGACGCCCAGCAGGTAGCGCGAACCCAACACCCGCGTCAGGCCACTGAATGGATTGCCGGCTACCGGACGTTTTGGACTTTCAGCGTGTTCGGCACCGGGGCGCCCGGCGCCCAGCACCTCGCGCCAAGCCATGAGGTAGTGCTTGATCGCCACCGCCGCGGCCAACAACAGCGCGGCCAGCAGTATCAGGCCGAATTGCCCGAGCGCACCTACCAGCAACGCGCTCATTGCAGGGCCTACCAACCCACCCACGCTGGCCCCTGCGGCTATAAATGCGAACAGCCGGCGTGCCTGAGGCGCATCGAACACATCGGCCATCAGACTCCAGGCTACCGAAACGACGAAGAGGTTGTAGACCGAGATCCATACGTAAAACACCCGCGCCAGCCAGACACTGTCCTCCAGGGCGAAGAACAACCCGGCGAACAAGAGCAGGTTGGCGCAGAAGAAGCCGTACACCCAATCGATGTAATGGATGCGCGCCACGCGAGAGTTGAGCCAGGCGAACATTGGCACGGCCACCAGCATGGCGAAGAACGTGGCGGTGAACAGCCACTGCAGGTTTTCGACGCCGCCCTGAATGCCCATCGACTCGCGAATCGGCCGTAGCATGAAATAGCCGGCGAACACGCAGAAGAACAGCCCGAACCCGCCAAGCGCCGCGCGTAGCTCGCCGGGACGGGCATTGATCAGCGCAGCGACGCGCATGGCTAGTGAACTAGGCATTCGCCCTCCAGGGCGGAGAACCACTAAGCCCCAGACTCAACGAAATGCTTCGACGATCAGCTTTCGCTGACGCTCGTCCGGCAGCCGGCCTTGCCCGGCGATCAGGTTGTCAGCCATATAGCGCGGGTTGGAGGTGGCCGGGATCACAGCAGTCACCGCAGGCTCGGCGAGGATGAACTTCAGCAATAGCTGCGCCCATGAGCTGGCATCAATATCCGCTGCCCAGTCTGGCAATGGCTTGCCCTTGACCCGTGACAACAGGTTGCCACGAGTGAAGGGCCGGTTGATCAGGGTGGCGATACCATTTTCGGCGCAGTAGGGCAGCAGCGCTTTCTCGGCGCTACGCTCACTGACCGAATAATTGAACTGAACGAAGTCGACCCTCTCCTGCTTGAGCGTTTCCAGCAGCCGATCATGGGAGGATTCCAGGTAATGAGTCACGCCGATATAACGCACGCGCCCTTCTTGCTTGAGTTCGCGCATCAGCCCGAGCTGGGTGCTGGTGTCCTGCAGGTTGTGCACCTGGATCAGGTCGATGGTATCGGTCTGCAGCGCCTGGAAGCTCGCCTCGATCTGAGCCATGCCTCGCTCGCGGCCGGTGGAGGAAACCTTGCTCGCGAGAAAGACGTTCTCAGGCTGGCCGAAGCGCTTGACCAGCTCGCCGACGACGCGTTCGGCATTGCCGTAGCTCGGCGCGGTATCGATCAGCGAGGCGCCACCCTCGACCAGCACGCGCAGTACCTCTAGCAAACGCTCCATCTGCGGATCATCAACGCTCAAATTGTGCGTGATCGAGGTACCCAGCCCGATCACCGGCAACGCCTCGCCGGTAGATGGAATCTTGCGGGTACGCAGCGTTTCAGCTGCCAGCACGAACGACGGCAGCAGCGGCCCAAGAGCAAACATCGCGGCGGCTATGGCAGAACGTTGAAGTAGCTGGCGGCGCGTCGACATGGGCGAATTCTCCAGAGGCGATGGGATCGATCCCTGAGTATGGTCGAGCATGTCCATCAAATTTCCGGACCGACGAGCGGGAGCTTTTCGCAATGTTTCAAAAGTGTGGCAGCAGAGGCGCTAGATACGGACAGATTGCAAATACTGGCAATATGATTCCATTTCGCGTTTACTTCGCCGCATCAGAAGGCCGAGCAACGTCAGCATGTTTGATGTTGCATGCACAGATGAGACATTCATGCCCAGTCGCCCTTGTCCACCGCGCGCCCCCGAGCCTGTAGTGCCAGCCATGCCCCGCGCGGCGCAACGCCGAGGTCTGACGAGCCTTGGCTATGCCGCAGGGCTGCTGCTGGTGTTCATTCTCAGCCTGCTTCTGCTACCCCACGACAGCGGTCTGGGCAGGCTGTTGTGGGGCACGCTGTAGACAAGGGCGCAGGTGTATTCAGGTGCGGAAGCGTCCAACCAGCTCTGCCAGGGTCCTCGATAGTCCGGACAACTGCTGACTGGCGACCATGCCCTGCGACGAGCATGTCGCGGCCTCGTTGGATAGATCTCGGATATCGGTGATGTTGCGGGCGATTTCTTCGGTGACACAGCCCTGCTCCTCACACGCCGTGGCGATTTGCGCGGCCATGTCGTTGATGCGCTGCACCGACACGGCCGTTTCCGCCAGCACCTGATCGACGCCCGATGCCCGCTCGACACTGTCACGTGCTTTATCACTGCCGGTTTGCATGGCTTGCACTGCCTTGCTAACACCACTTTGCAGGCGCTCGATACGTGCCTGGATATCCTTGGTTGAATCCTGAGTACGTCCGGCCAGCGCCCGCACCTCGTCCGCCACCACGGCGAAACCACGACCCTGCTCGCCTGCACGGGCTGCTTCGATGGCGGCATTGAGCGCCAGCAGATTGGTCTGCTCGGCGATGCCGCGGATCACCTCGAGCACTGCACCAATGCTGGCGGTTTCTTCGGCAAGCGCCCCTATGGTCTGCGATGCGCCTTCGACTTCCTGAGCCAGCTGACGGATCGACTGGATCGTACTGCTGACCACTGCGGCGCCCTGACGTGATTGAGTCTCCGCCGCGCGTGCTGCGTCCGATGCGTTCTGCGCATTGAGCGCAACTTCATGCACGGCGGCGCTCATCTCGGTAGCCGCCGTCGTCACCTGATCGACCGCAGCATGCTCACTGCTGATCAGCTTATCGTTGGTTTCAGCCATGGCAGCCATGCCCCGCGCGGCGGACTCAACCTCCGCGGTCACCCGGCCCACTTCGGCAATCAGCGGCTGCAACTTGTCGAGAAAACGGTTGAAGGCGTTGCCGAGCTGCCCCAACTCATCGGCCGAACGCACCTCCAGGCGAGCGCGCAGGTCGCCGTCACCATCAGCAATCTGCTTCAAGCGTTCGAGCAACCTGCGCATCGGATGCAACACCACCATCGGCAAACCCAGTATCAACAGCACGCAGCCCAGTAGGCCGATGACCAGTACGGCGCCCTGCTGTCTAGCCGTGGCTGCGCCTTCAGCAATGGCCTCCTTGCCTTCGGCCTCGGCAGCGGCCTCCTCAAGCTCGCCGAGCTTGTCGATGGCGTCGCGCATGGCGTCGAAGCGGGCCTCACCGTCACCGAAACTCAGCGCACTGGCGGCCTGCGGGTCGACATCGATTTGCTCGATGACACGCCGGGATATTGCCGCCCATTGCTGAAAGCCGCGATTGAATTGCTCGACCAACGCCAGCGCCTCGGCACCGGGCTGCATGGCCGCATACTTCTGCACCCGGTCGTAGGCCTGCTTGAGGTTTTCCGCATGGCTTGCCTTGAGCGCCTGCACATGGCTGTCCGCGTCGCTGCCGAGCAGGCTGCGCTCTGCGACGAACGCCTGATACAGATCACGATCAGCGTTGAGCAGCAGGCCGATAGCCGGCAGATGACGCGTGGCCAGTACCTCGCTGGAGCCAGTGACGCGCTCGATGCCGCGCATCCCAACAGCCCCCATCAGCACCAGCAAAAAGGCCAGCGCCAAGATGGGCAGGGTGATTTTCCAGCGGAAACCGAGATCGGTAAAAAAACGGGGCATAACGTCGCTCCTTGGGAGGCTTGTTCCTGGCTATCGGCCACAACGGCTGCAGCAACAGGTCGTTGGTCGATAAGTGCACGGCCACAGGCAACGATCGTTGAGCAACATCCAAGGTGATCGCGAGACTATTCGGCGCGTAACGCTGCAACTCCCCGCTCAGTACTTTCGGATGAATACCATGGTGGCATGGCGATCTTTCCATCAGCGGCCGATAACGTGCTGGACAGTAACACCGCCGAACGGCCTGCAGACCGCACCCTCGGTGCCGATAACAATAAATAGCCTCTGATCGACGGCTGATCAGTGCGGGAGCGGCCGAGTTTCCCGCTTCGTAACCTCAAAGCGCGAGTACCACCCATGATTTCGCTCTCCCGTTTCAAGCCTGGCCATACGCAATCCAACGGCACTGCAAGCCTGCTCTGCTCGGCACAGCAGCTCGCGCAACAGCTGGCTGCCCTGCGTTTCAACCCGACCTACATCGCCGGCTTCGTCTCGCCGCACGTGGATCTGGACGGTGTCGCCAGACAGGTGTCGCAGCGCTTCCCGGGGGCGACGATCAGCCTGTGCACCACAGCGGGAGAGCTATCCAGCGAAGGCCAGCGGCTTTACTGCGCCACCGGTGCACAGTGGGATCGAGTGGTGCTGCAGCTGTTCGATGCCAGCATCATTGCCGCAGCCGAGATCGTCCTTGTTCCGCTGGAATGCGAGGACATCCGCGGAGGCGGTCAACGACTGTCGATGGCCGAACGCATCACGCGACTCACCGCGTCAATCAAGCGTGTACAGGTGTCGATGAAGATCGACTACCGCGACACGCTGGCGAATATCTTCTTCGATGGTCTCTCCGCTTCGGAATCCTTCTTCATGGAGGCGCTATACGAGTCTGGGCGCTTCCCCTGCCTGTTCGTCGGCGGCTCGGCCGGCGGCAAGCTGGATTTCAAGAAGACCCAGCTACACGACGGCAAGCGCAGCTACCAGAACCACGCGCTGATTGTTTTCCTCAAGTGCGCGCGGGATGTGCGCTTTGGCGTGTTCAAGAGCCAGAACTTCGAGCCCACGACGCTCAGCCTGAACGTCCTCAGCGCCTCGCTGGAAGACCGCTACATCAGCCAGGTGGTGGACGCCAAAGGCAATATCCGCACGATGGTCCAGGCCCTGTGCGAGGCGCTCAAATGCGCACCACAGGAGCTTGAACAGCGACTCTCGGACTACTCCTTCGCCATTCGCGTGGGCGAGGAGGTGTTCGTCCGCTCGATCTCACAGATCGACTTTGCCAACGAGCGCGTGCACCTGTTCTGCGATGTGGCGCCCGGTGAAGAGCTGATCATGGTCAAGCGCACACCGTTGGCCGAGGCTACCCGCCGCGACTATCAGCAATTCATGCGCAACAAACCTGGCAAGCCACTGATGGGCATCCTCAACGACTGCATCCTGCGCCGGTTGAATAACGAACAGGCCCTGGGCGGCATGGACCCGGTGTTCGATGGCGTCCCCGTAGCGGGCTATTCCACATTCGGCGAGATCCTCGGACTTAACCTGAACCAGACACTGACCGCAGTGTTCTTTTTCCGCACCAACGGCAAAGACGAATTCCACGACGAATACACCGATAACTTCATCGCCTATCACGGTGAGTTCAAGGCGTTTTTCCTGCGCCGGCAGATCAAGAAGCTCACTGGTCTGAGCCAGGTGGTGGTCAAGCAGATCGAGCAGTTCAAGCGCCAGGACTACAGCAGCGCAGTGGACGTCGGCGGGCTGGATGAGCACATTCGCCCGGTGTTTCGCGGACTGGCTGATCTGGGCCAGGTTCTGTCCCAGGCCGACGAGCAGCGCCGGTCCATTTCCGATCAAGTCAGCCAGTGCGCCACCGAACTGCATGGTTCCATGGACGACCTGACGCTGAACATCAACCAGCAGGGCGCGGTAATCGAACAGGCCGGCAGCTCGGTCAAGCAGATGGTCAAGCAGGCTGACGAGGTGGTCGGCAGCGCGCGGGAGCTGGCGCAGTCGAGCCAGCGCATTCAATCTGTGGTGCAGACCATCCAGCAGATTGCCGGGCAAACCAATCTGCTGGCACTCAATGCTGCAATCGAAGCCGCGCGCGCCGGCGAAATGGGCCGGGGTTTTGCGGTGGTCGCCGACGAGGTCCGCAAACTGGCGGAAATCACCGGCAAGAATGCCGAGGAGATCGGCACCGATATCGACCGGCTGGCCAGCGAGATTCGCGCGGTGGCGCAACACATCGAGACGCAATCGGCCGGCGTCGGTTCGCTGACCGGACTGCTCGATGCACTGGAAAACTCCAGCAACCTCACCGCCGGCACATCGCGCCAGACCAAGGGCGTCGCCGACATGCTGATTGGCCTGACGGCACGCTGAAGCGGTCCGCGGACCGGAGAATCAACCAGGCGCTATCCCGCCAGCCGTTCGCGAATAGCGGCGTAGGGATAGGCCTCCAGCGAAGCGAAACCGGGAATCTGCCGCGCCTTGAGCTTGGTGAACACCGGTACGCTGATGCCGCAGAGAAAACGCGTCCGACACTCGGCGCTGGGCGCGCTGCCCTTTAGCTGCGTGTAGCGCTGATCGAATTCGATGCAGCGGCCGTCGACATCTATTTCAGCAAGGGGCGCCAACGGCGGCGGTTCGGGCAGTTGCGCGACTTGTCCGCGACAGACAGAACAATGCCCGCATCGCTGCGGTGCGTGGTCATCGCCAAAATAGGTAGCCAGCCGCTGACTCAGGCACTCGTAGGACTCGAACAGCGCCAGCATGTTCTCGATGCGCGTGATCTCGCTGGCTTCATGCTGCTTGAAGTAGGCATGCAACTCGTCGCTCAAGGCCTCTGCGTCGAAGGTCGGATCAAGTAGCGCATAGACGTCGGTCATCTGCTTGCTTTCAAGTTCGATCCAGCCTTTTTCCTGGAAGTACTCAAGGGCCTTCACCACCCGGCCACGGTCAGCCCCATGCTGCTGGTAGAGCGCATCGAAATCCAGCGTGCACCAGGTTCGCGCCCGGGCCGAGGTGTGCACGATGGCCTCGACGAACTGGCGACGCTCGCCTTCGAACTTCGTAACCAGTGCCTCCGGTTCTAGCAGGTACTTGAAGCGATATTCGGCGAAGTAAGCGAAGCGCGGCGCGATGATGCCGCGCAGCTCCAGTTGCACCAGCAGCGTCTTCAGCGGCAGCTGACGGATGTTGCTCTGGTCGGAGAGCTGGTTGAGCATCAGCTCCCATTGTCCTCCCGCGCCTGCCTGAAGCAATTCATCGAGCACGCAGCGGATGCCCTCTCGCTCCGGCGTGTCGCCATAGACGAAGTTCTGCAGCACGCTGAGGCTGTCGCGATTGGCCAGCACCAGGCAATCCGATGGCTTGCCATCGCGCCCGGCGCGGCCGATTTCCTGGCTGTAGTTCTCCACCGACTTGGGCAGGTCGTAGTGCACCACATTGCGGATGTCCGACTTGTCGATGCCCATGCCAAAAGCGATGGTGGCGACGATGCAATTCAGCTCGCCGTCCATGAAGCGCCGCTGAATCGACTCACGCAGCTCGTGCGCCATACCGGCGTGGTAGGCACTGGCCGGGAAGCCACGCTGCGCCAGGTGTTCGGCGACCTGCTCGGCCGTCTTCTGCTGGGTGACGTAGACAATGGTCGGCTGTCCACCTTTGTCGCCTAGCCATTCCACCAGCCGGCGCTGCTTGTTGAAGCCACTGACCGGCTCGACCAGCAGGTTGAGGTTGGAGCGATAGAAGCCGGTAGTCACCACGTCGTCCGCGGCGATGGCGAATTTGGCCTGCATGTCGGCAATCACCGGCGGTGTCGCCGTGGCGGTCAGCAGCAGCACTTGGGGGATGTTGAACTGGCCCTGGTAGTCGGGAAGCTTGAGGTAATCCGGGCGAAAGTTGTGCCCCCACTCGGAGATGCAGTGCGCCTCGTCCACCACCAGCAACGAGATCGGCACCTGGCTGATGAAGTTGCGGAAGCGTTCGTTCTTCAGCCGCTCCACGGAAATCATCAGGATCTTCAGCTCGCCTGACTTCGCGCGCGCCATCGTTGCGCTCGCCTGCTCGCGGCTCTGCGCCGAGTCGATGCTGGCTGCAGCGATGCCGTGGCGATGTAGAAACGCCAACTGGTCCTGCATCAGCGCCAACAGCGGCGAAACGACCAGAGTCAGGTGCGGCAACAACAGTGCCGGCAACTGGTAGCACAGGGATTTGCCCGACCCGGTGGGAAAGATCGCCGCCGCGGAGCGCCCGGCCACAACGGCGCGGATGGCCTGCTCCTGGCCAGGCCGGAATCCGTCGTAGCCGAACGTCTGCTTGAGGGTCTGTTCGATCATGCTGAGTCACTCCTTTGACTGGAGGTCGGAGGTTAGCAAAAGGAGGGAGACGGTACTGCAAAGCGGCGAGGCAGATGCGCCCGGCTGTCCAGAAATCATGCTGGCGTCATCGCTCGGCACGCGCGCGGAGCAGCCAGCGAACGGCCAACCATTTCAATCAATCGAAGGGATTGGAATTGGCAATTACCGTTAGGAAGCTATCTACCTCTACGATTGCCGTGCTCCTGAAAACAAACATAAGCGCCGCCGGATCAGGTGATTCTGCGCGCGAACAGGACGGACCCATGAACTAGAACAGGATTCACCGCCATGCGCGCAACCCTTATTGCCACTGCCCTGCTGTTTTCCGCTCTTGCTCAGGCCAACGATGTCAAAGCCACGCCCTACACCTACGGCACCCAGCTGGATGTCGCCGCGGTCCTTTCGGTAAAGATCAAACCGACCCCGTACTGCGAAGTGACCGACGCGGTGATGACCTATCGGGATTCGGCTGGCGCCGAGCGCAAGCTGGCTTACCGGACATTGTCCGAAGCCTGCAAGTATCAGAACTGAACACCAGCCGAGCCGGGCTGAAACACAGCAGGCTCGGGCGCCAGCAAGGCGCCGAGCTCTTCACCGATGCGTGTCGCCGGCTTTCTCACGAGTCAGAAACGATCGCGGATCACCACTTCTTCGAATGGCAGCTTGCCAATGCGCGGCTTCGGCTCGGCGGCACGCTTGCCCACCGCGACCATCAAGGCGATCACATGGTTGTCCGGCAGGTTGATCAACTTGCCGACTGCCTCGAAATCGAAGCCGTCCATGGGGCAGGAATCCAGACCCTTGGCACGCGCGGCAAGCATCAGCGTCTGGGCCATCAGCCCGCAGCTGCGCATGGTTTCATCACGCTGCACCTGTGGCTTACCGCGGTAGTAAGCGTCGATAGCGCCGACCATGTAGTCCTGCACCTCCGTCGGCGCACCGTCCCAGACGCGGCGGACGTTCTTTTCCCAGCTATCGACCTGGGCGCATATCACCACCAGCATCGAGGCATCGGTCATCTGCGCCTGGTTCCAGCCCACCTCGCGAATCTGCGCACGCAGTGCCGGGTCGCTGACTTCGACCAGTCGTACGTGTTGCAGGTTGAAGGCGGACGGCGCCAGCAATGTCAGCTGCAGCAACTCGTCCTTTTGCTCACGGGTTAACGTGTAGGCCGGGTCGTAAACCTTGACGGCACGGCGAGTGCGAATGGCTTCTTCAGTATTCATGACGATTCCTCGTGGACAACAGTGGGCGCCATGCTAAAGGCGACAACCCATCGAATCCACGTGGTTTGGCCGATGTAAATCATCGACGCCTTTGATGCGAGCAGCGCCTGGCGCAAACGAAAAAGCCGCCCGAGGGCGGCTTTGACGGTGACGCAGGACTTAGCTTACAGCTGCGGCCCGGCGTTGCGGATGGCGTCGGAGACGTCGAACTTCTTGAAGTTCTCGACGAACTTGGTTGCCAGCTCTTTCGCGGCCTGGTCGTAGGCGCTTTGATCGGCCCAGGTGTTGCGCGGGTTGAGCAGCTGAGTATCGACACCGGCGACGGTCTTGGGCACGTCCAGGTTGATGATTGGCAGATGCTCGGTCTCGGCGCCAATCAGCGCACCGCTCTGAATCGCGGCGATCACCGCACGGGTGGTCGGGATATTGAAGCGCTTGCCGACGCCGTAGCCGCCACCGGTCCAGCCAGTGTTGACCAGGTAGACCTTGGAGCCGAAGCCGTTGATGCGTTTGATCAGCAATTCGGCGTACTCCCCAGCCGGACGCGGGAAGAACGGCGCGCCGAAGCAGGTGGAGAAGGTCGACTTGATGCCGCTGCCCGAACCCATTTCGGTTGAACCGACCAGCGCGGTGTAGCCGGACAGGAAGTGATAGGCAGCCTGCTCGTTGTTCAGGATCGAAACCGGCGGCAATACGCCAGTCAGGTCACAGGTCAGGAAGATGACCGCATTCGGCTCGCCGCCGAGGTTCTTCTCGGAACGCTTCTCGACATGCTGCAGTGGGTACGCGGCACGGCTGTTCTGCGTCAGACTGGCATCGGCGTAGTCAGGCAGACGAGTGCGGTCGTCGAGCACCACGTTCTCCAGCACGGCACCAAACTTGATGGCCTTCCAGATCACCGGCTCGTTCTTCTCGGACAGGTCGATGCACTTGGCGTAGCAACCACCCTCAATGTTGAACACCCGGCCGACGCCCCAGCCGTGCTCGTCGTCGCCGATCAGGTAGCGGCTTTCGTCCGCCGACAGTGTGGTCTTGCCAGTGCCAGACAGGCCGAAGAACAGCGTGGTGTCGCCGTCTTCGCCAATGTTGGCAGCGCAGTGCATCGGCAGTACATCGACGTCCGGCAGCAGGAAGTTCTGCACGGAGAACATGGCTTTCTTCATTTCACCGGCGTACTGCATGCCCGCGATCAGCACCTTCTTCTCAGCGAAGTTGATGATCACGCAACCGTCGGAATTGGTACCGTCGCGCTCAGGCTCGCACTGGAAAAAGGGAGCATTGAGGATGCGCCATTCGCTCAGGGCAATCGGATTGAACTGCTCGGGGGTGATGAACAGGCAACGGCCGAACAGGTTGTGCCAGGCGGTCTCGGTGGTCATCTTGACCGGCAGATAGTGCTCGGGATCGGCGCCGACATGGACGTGGGAAACAAAGCTGTCGCGCTCGGCGATGTAGGCTTCGACGCGGTTCCACAGCGCTTCGAAGCTGCCGGCCGGGAACGGACGGTTGATCGGGCCCCAGGCAACCTTGTGCTGAGTGCTGGGCTCTTCGACGATGAAGCGGTCAGCAGGAGAACGGCCCGTGCGGTGCCCGGTCTTCACCACCAGAGAGCCATTGGCGGACAGTTCGCCCTCTGCGCGCTTGACGGCTTCTTCAATCAGTTGAGCGGTGCTGATGTCGGTGTACACGGCGTTGGTGGCTTGCGTCATGAGTGTCCCCGTCGGCCTTTGGGCCGATTCCTCCATGCTGTTGTAGCCCGCCGAACGGCGAACTACATCGAAAAAAGTGCGCGCGATTATGCCAGAAAGTGCGCCGCGCTGGGTATGAGGCCGTGATGGCCAAATAGTTCACTACCTACCTGTACCTCCAATCACCTAAGGCACACAGCCATGCCAGCGTATGTCTAAACGCCAGCAGGGAACAACACTCGGTCAATGACGAGTGTCCGAGGGCGCATCGCTGCCGCCGCCCGCGAACAGCTGAGCAACATCGGCAGCATCATAGGTGTATTTCTCGTTGCAAAACTGGCAGTCGATACTCACCGCCCCTCCCTGCTCGGCAACCAGCTGCTGGGCGTCTTCTTCACCCAAGCTGATCAGCGCACGTGCGGAGCGCTCACGTGAACAACTGCAGCGGAAGCGGATCGGCAGGGCGTCGAACAAACGCAGCTGTTCTTCATGGTAGAGCCGGTGCAGCACCGTCTCGCCGTCGAGGCCCAGCAACTCCTCGGCCGTCAGGGTATCGGCCAGGGTGCGCAGATGCTGCCAGCTGGCGTCGCGCTCCTCCGCGTCCTTGATGCGATCGGCGGGCAGCTGTTGCAGCAGCAGGCCACAAGCCCGACGACTGTCGGCGTTGAGCCAGAAGCGCGTCGGCAACTGCTCCGACGCGGCAAAGTAATTAGTCAGGCATTCGGCGAGATTGACGCCATCCAGACCGACGATGCCCTGGTAACGCTGGCCGTTGGCAGGGTCCACGGTGATGGCCAGCATGCCCTCGGGCATCAGCTCGGCCAGCGAAGCGCCTGTCTCGATCTGCTCAGCATGGTAACGGGCGATGCCACGCACCTCACGGGCACTGGAGCACTCGACCATCAGCAGCGGTACGGCTCCGCTGGAGCGCGCCTGGAGAATCAGCAGCCCATTGAATTTGAGCGTGCCAACCAGCAACGCGGCGGCAGCCAGCAGCTCGCCCAGCAGCTGGGCGACTGGCTCAGGGTAGACATGCTTGGCCAGCACGTGCTGGAAGCTTTCGTCCAGCGTGGCGATTTCGCCGCGAACGTCGGAGTCATCGAAGAGAAAGCGCTGAGTTTGATCGGACATGCCGGGGCTCGCAGGAAACAACGGAGGAAGCCGGCGATTTTAGGCACAAAGCCGGCGTGGACCAAGGGCGATTGCCGGGCGGGCACTCTGAGCATGCCGAACCTGAATGCTGGCTGAACGCCTTGCAGGTGGTCAGGACAGACACAACGGCGCGAACTAATATCGCGCGCCTTCGCTAATCCCGGCCGAGATTCCCTATGCCCGTGACCACTCCACAGGCGCGCTGGCGCCCGCTGCCGCTGCTTCTCACCCACCTGCTCGCTGGGCTGTTGCTGCTCAGTTGGCTATGGCCGGTCACCCGCACATTATGGGATGCCATAGACCATGCGGTGTTTCACCTGCTCAACGGTTCGCTGGGCAGCGTCGCATGGTGGGACTGGCTGTGGGCGCTGAGCAGCGTCCGCGTGTTCGACGTCCTGGTTGGCGCTCTTTTGCTGACCTTACTGATCCGTCGCGACTGGCTGTTTGCCCAACAGCAACTGCGTCCCGCACTGTTCACCTTTATCGGGCTTTTGCTGGTGCTGCTGGTGATTCGCGTGATGGTGACAAAACTGGCCGGGCACTTCGGCTGGCAGCATGCCAGCCCGTCGCTGGAGATCGCCGGAGCCTATCACTTGAGCGATCATTTCCCCCTGCTGGAACGGGTATTCGAGCTCAAGGATCGTTCCAGCCGCAGCTTTCCAGGCGACCACGCTTCGGTGTTGCTGATCTGGGGTCTGTTCATGGCGCTGTTCGCCCGCGGTGGCCGTCTCGCCGTGGTACTCGGCGTCACCGTCCTGTTCATGCTGCCGCGCTTGGTGGCCGGCGCGCACTGGTTCAGCGATGACTTCGTCGGCGGCCTGCTGATCGCCATGCTGGCTCTCGGCTGGGGCTATTGCACGCCACTGGGCGCGCACGTCGCCGCTCTGCTGCAATGGATCGCGCGCGCGCCCATGCAGCTTGCCGGGAAGCTACCGCTACTGCGGCGAATGGCGGTGCTGCGCGACTAGTCGGGCTTGAAGTCACGCAGGTATTGAATCTGCCGCCGCTGCTTCTTGCTCGGCCGTCCGTCGGTCTGCATGCCCAGCGCGCCCGCCTTGCGCTGGGCGGCGGCCTCCTCGCGTGCGGCCATGCTCTGCGGGGTCTCTTCATAGAGCGTCTGCGCTTCAGGCGCACCACGACGCACCGCCGACAGCGCACGAATGAGCACCGTGCGCTCGTCGAAACCGATGCGAACCACCAGCTCGTCTCCCACCTTGGGCTCCTTGCTCGGCTTGCAACGTTCGCCTCGGCAGTGCACCTTGCCACCCTCGATGGCCGCTTTGGCCAGCGCGCGGGTCTTGAAGAAGCGTGCGGCCCATAACCACTTATCCAAGCGCACCTTGTCGTCGTCTTTTTCAGCCATCGTCCAGCTCTATCTCCTACACGTCGTTCTAGGGTGTTACAGACGGATGCAGTTGTCATGCGCGCCGACTAGAATGCCCGCAAAATCTTCGGACGCCCCTATTGAAGAGTCTCGACCCCCATACCGTGATCGGTCTGCGTGAATGGATCGCCTTGCCGGATCTCGGCGTGGTGGGTCTGCGCGCGAAGGTCGATACCGGGGCCAGCACATCGGCACTGCATGCCACCGAGATCAGCGAATTCGAACGCGACGGGCAGCGCTGGGTTCGCTTCACGGCCCATTTGGGTACGCTGGTACAGCGCCGCCATCGCTGCGAAGCACCGCTGGTCACCCGCAAGCTGATCAAAAGCTCCAATGGTCAGGTACAGACGCGCTACGTGGTGCGTACCCTGCTGGCCCTCGGCAGCCATGTCTGGCCGGTGGAGTTCACCCTCACCTGCCGCAAGACCATGCGCTACCGTCTGCTGCTTGGCTCCAAGGCGCTGGTCGACGGCCAGTGGCTGATCGATCCGTCGCGAACCTATATCCAGGACAAACCCCAGATCCTCACTTCTTCCGGTGCTCAATGAAAATCGCCGTGCTGTCGCGCAATCCGCGCCTGTATTCCACCCGACGCCTGGTCGAAGCCGGTCAGCAACGGGGCCATGAGGTGGTGGTGATCGATACGCTGCGTGCGTACATGAATATTGCCAGTCACAAGCCGCAGATCCACTACCGTGGCAAACCGCTGGATGGCTTCGACGCAGTGATTCCGCGCATCGGTGCATCGGTGACCTTTTATGGTTGCGCGGTGCTGCGCCAGTTCGAGATGCAGGGCGTGTTTCCGCTCAACGAGTCGGTAGCCATTGCCCGCTCGCGCGACAAGCTGCGCGCGCTGCAACTGCTGTCACGACGTGGCGTCGGCCTGCCGGTAACCGGGTTCGCTCACTCGCCCGATGACATTCCCGACCTGATCCGCATGGTCAATGGCGCGCCATTGGTGATTAAGGTACTGGAAGGCACCCAGGGCATTGGCGTGGTGCTCTGCGAAACCGAAAAGGCCGCCGAATCGGTGATCGAGGCCTTCATGGGCCTTAAGCAGGACATCATGGTGCAGGAGTACATCAAGGAAGCCGGCGGCGCGGACATCCGCTGCTTCGTGGTCGGCGACAAGGTTATCGCCGCGATGAAACGCCAGGCCAAACCCGGCGAATTCCGCTCCAACCTGCACCGCGGCGGCTCCGCCAGCCTGATCAAGATCACCCCTGAAGAGCGCATGACCGCCATTCGCGCGGCCAAGGTGATGGGCCTGAACGTGGCCGGCGTCGATATCCTGCGCTCCAATCACGGCCCGTTGGTGATGGAAGTGAACTCCTCGCCGGGCCTGGCCGGCATCGAGGAAACCACTGGCAAGGACGTCGCCGGGCTGATCATTCAGTACCTGGAAAAGAACGGCGGCCCTCACCTGACTCGTACCAAAGGCAAGGGCTAGCGGGCGTCAGGTCCTTACCGCATCGCGCGGCAACAGCAACCCGAGCGGCAGACTGACGCGCGCCTCCAGACCGCCACCCTCGCGATTGCGCAACTCGACGATGCCGCCATGCTGCGAGGCGACGCGCTTGACGATCGCCAGGCCCAGGCCGGCGCCCTGGCCGCCGCGGGCACGATCGCCGCGAATGAACGGATTGAAGATCCCTTCGAGCTCCGAAGGGTCAATGCCCGGGCCGCGGTCGAGCACGCTGAGTACCACGTAAGGGGCGTGCTGATCTCCCGACACATAAGCCGCCACTTCCACCCCACCTCCCGCGTAACGCAGGGCGTTCTCGATAAGGTTGACCAACAGTCGCTTGATCGATACCCGACGCAAGGCGAACGGCGGCATCGGCTCGACGCACAGCCGCACCGTTTCCTGCTGTTGATTGTAGGGCGCCACCGTTTCGCGAATCAGCTCACCGAGGTCGGTGGTCTCCACCGGCTCGTCGCTACCGTCGCGTACGAAGGCGAGGAACTGGTCGAGGATGGCGTTCATGTCCTCGACATCACGGATCATGTCGTCGGTCAGCTCGTCGTCGCTAGCCATCAGCTCCAGCGACAAACGCAAGCGCGTCAGCGGGGTGCGCAGGTCGTGGGAGACACCGGCCAACATCAGCTCCCGCTCACGACCCGCCTGCTCGACATCCTCGGCCATCTGGTTGAATGCGCGGTAGACCTCGGTCATTTCACTCGGCGTGTCGCTGACCGGCAACCTTACCCTGCGTCCCTTACCGATCTGCCGCGCGGCGAAGACCAGCCGTTTCAGCGGCAGGTTGAGCTGACTGACGAAGATCCAGGCCGCTGCCGTCGAGAGCAGACCTATGCCGAGGAACCAGCCAAGCACACTCCAGATACGCTGACCACGCAGCGGATAAGCGTACAGCGGCACCTGGACCCAATCTGGCCCAAGGTTCGGAGCGCGCACCCAGATGGCGGTAGAGGGCTGGATACGCACCCGGACTTCGGTGTCTTCACCCAGCTCGTCACGCATCTGCCGCTGGAAGATATCGGTATAGGGCCAGTGGTATTCGCTGCGCGGGACGTTCCTCTCGGCTACCGGCTGCAAGCCTGCAGCACGCCCTATACGATCACGGTCCTCGACGTCTGCAGCCCAATAGGCACGCAGCGTCAGCGCCGCGCCATGGCTGTACTGCCGGTCCACCAGCACATCCTCGTTGGCCATCAGATAGACCAGCGTAAGGACCTTGGAAAACAGCACCACGATCAGCACCATCCACAGGGTGCGAGCGAAGAAGCTTTGTGGGAACCACAGAGGAGTTTTCATGGAAAAGCGGCTGCGAGCCTCAGGCTACGAGCCGCAAGCTGAATGCGCTCGTGGCCTGAGGCTGGCAGTGATCGACTCACTTGTTGCCGTCCGGCACGAACACATAGCCAACACCCCAGACCGTCTGGATATAGCGGGGCTTGGACGGATCCGGCTCGATCAGCCGGCGCAGGCGGGAAATCTGCACATCGATGGATCGCTCAAGGGCATCCCACTCACGACCTCGTGCCAGATTCATCAGTTTGTCGCGGGTCAGCGGCTCGCGGGCGTGCTGAACCAATGCCTTGAGCACAGCGAACTCGCCAGTGGTGAGCATATGCACCTCGTTACCCTTCTTCAGCTCGCGGGTAGCGAGCGACAGCTCGTACTCACCGAAGGTAACGGTTTCATCCTCGCTGGCGGGGGCGCCGGGCACCTGCGGCGTCTGCCGGCGCAGCACCGCCCGAATGCGCGCGAGCAGCTCACGGGGATTGAAGGGTTTGGCCAGGTAGTCGTCGGCGCCCTGCTCCAGCCCCTGAATACGGCTGGCCTCGTCGCCCTTGGCGGTGAGCATGATGATGGGGATCTGGTTATTGCTCTCGCGCAACCGTCGGCAGGCGGACAGGCCATCCTCACCAGGCATCATCAGGTCGAGCACCACCAGCTGAAACAGCTCGCGGCTGAGCAGGCGGTCCATCTGCTCGGTGTTTTCCACGGTACGGACACGGTAGCCCTGCTCGTCGAGAAAACGCTCGAGCAGACGCCGCAAACGGGCATCGTCATCGACGATAAGGATTTTTTCGCCTTCGCTGGCTTGCGCAGTGCTGCTCATGGGAACTCCCAGATGGTCGACAGCGCATTATTGCGCAGTGTGGTCGACCCTACTGAGAGCCATTGTTAGCAGATTTTTCGTCACCAGGCAGGCTGCGCCATTCACTGCTCGCTCAAATCAGAACGGCGAGCCAGATGATCACGATGGAACACAGACCCAAGAACTGCGCGGCACTGCCCAGATCCTTGGCGCGTTTGGATAGCGGATGAATGTCAAGAGAGATGCGATCAACCACAGCCTCGATTGCCGAATTCAGCAGCTCCAAGGCTAGCGATACGAGTACTGGCAGGATCAGCAGCGCCCGCTCGACAGGCGAATCGGTCACGAAGAAGGCCACGGGTATCAACACGCATGCCATGCAAAGCAATTGCCTAAAGGCCGCCTCGTATCGCCAGGCCGCGGCAAGGCCCGCAAAAGAGTAGCCGGCAGCCTTGAACACGCGCCCCAGACCAGATTTGGTCTTGAGTCCCGAGGCGTCTTTTACCGTTTCAATGTTCATGCTTTCCCCAACTCTAGTGACTTCAGCCAGCTTAGCTCGTCAAAACCGCTACACATGGCAACCGGCCATCGCTTCGAACTATTTGATGCTCGCAATCACTGATATCATAATGATGGCAGCATAGTCATGTTGCCATTCCCGACGAAGTGAAATGGACTGGCTCACGCCAGAGACGACCATGCCGATATCTGGCAAGGCCGCATCAGAGCGCGTCCCACTAAAAACCGCAACAGGTCACGCCACCTTGCCTACCGATAGCTTTTCCAAACAGCAACCAGCTTCGCTGGGGCTGGGCGATGGCGATGCAGGAGCCCTGACCTTGAACACCGGTCGGGTTCATTGGCTTATTGCAGAGCAGGCTAGCGACGCAGCGTTGCTATCGCAGCAAGTCATCAAGGGGCTCGGCCGAGACCACCTTGCGGTCCTGATATCAACCGACACAAAACACCAGCACCTGGTCGACAGCCTGCCCCTAGACGCCGGCCCCCGCGAACTGTTGCTTTTGACGCTGGCCGCTAACCACGTTAGCGCCTTTCTGAAGCGTACCGAGTCGGAGCTGGAGCGAGCTGTAGATGTTCGGGGCCAGCACATTATATTGGTGCTTCCCACCCAGGCATGGAATCTGTTCGGCAAACAAGCGCTGGCTGCGTGGATCGAGCGAATTGGCATCTGGCTTAGAAAGCGCCACGCAACCATGGTCATCATCAGCGATGGCATAAGTGATGACCTGAGCGATCACCTGTGCCACCTGCCCTATTCACTTGCAGGCCTCGCCTTGTTGAGTCGCACGGCATCCGGCCCCCAGCTCTTTTTGCACTTCTGGCATGCCAGCGAGGGCGTGTTGAGTGGACGTAAGTTCCCGCTTGAGTATCACCCCTGCGGCTTCAAAGTCGCGGAGACCGCCGACGCTGGGCAAAGCGCGGAGTATTCGGACCAGGGCCGCGTCCACGCCGAACGCAGTGTGCTGGAGGGCGCGCTCCACCTCTCGCCACAATGGCGGCTGTTCGACAGCAACGCTGAGCTGCTCGAGCACGCGCTGACCGCCAGAGCTGCCAGCGTTCTCTTCGCGATATCCCGAAACGAGCAACTCGACGAGCTGGCACATCTGCTCAATCAGCTGCGGCGTACGTGCGGCAACCAGCTAAAGCTGATCGTCCGCGAGATCGCACCGTGCCTGCGCTATCGCGACGAGCAGTTGTTGATTAGCGGGGGTGCCACGCTTGTGGTCCCCTTCGGTACACCGCTCACTCGTTTTCTGACCTTGGTGGAAAGTGCCCAAGGGCACGTCTGGCAAAGGCAGCTGAAAGAAATCGAAGCAAATCTCGATGAACTGAAGCCGCTCGCGCTTTGTGGGCAGCAGAGCCCCGCCAGGTTCGCCGAGGCCATTCGGAAGATGTGGACCGGAAGCGTCGCTGGCGACATCAGCCACCAGCTGATTCGTCTGCAGCCGGTGCCCGGCCTCAGCCTGGAACAGGTGCTGAGTCAGACTCGGCTGCGCAGAAACGGCGATATCGCCTGTATCGTCGAGGGTGGTCTCTACCTGTTCCTTTTTGCATGCCGCCCAGAATCGCTGGACGACGCCTTGAGCAATATATTCGGCGTCAAATGGCAAGAGCTGTTCCTGGGGCTGGAATCACTCTCCGAGCTGGACTTCCTGTCCGGTCCCGGCTTTCAGAATGACGCCTCGCCTGCCGATAGCACGCGCTCATCCACCGCTTCCAGCACGCCAAAACAGCTTTTCAAACCGCGCCCCCTGAGCCTTTCGCTGGAGGCACGAACATGAGACTCGAGCAACTGATCGAAGTCGCCGCCCTATTCGTAATGATCGGGATATGCCTTGGCTGGCTGATCGCAACAACCCGCCAGAGCATCTTTCGCTCAATTGATCGAATGCTTCCACCACGCTACCTGAAAACCACAGCGCTGCGCCGTCGTTCAGCCGACACGGTCCGGGAGGATGGCACGCATGAGCGCGCATGAACCTCTGATCGTATCAGCACCAGCGACTGCCTCCTGGCCTGGGCTCGGCACATGGAATTTGTATTTCCTGCTCAAGTTCCTGCTGATTGGCCTTGGCTTGCTGAATTTTCAACCCCTGCCCAATCTGGTGTTCGCTGCCTGCCTGGTCGTACCCCTGCCTGGCCGGGCCCTGCGAATTGCCCGTCAGCTGATCGCCATCCCGGTCGGTATCGCCCTGCTTTATCACGATACCTGGCTCCCCCCGTTCGAGCGCCTGCTCGCACAACCCGGAGTGCTCGACTTCACCCCGGCGTATCTGCTCGATCTCGCAGGCCGATTCGTTGACTGGAAACTAATCGGCCTCTGCACGTTGCTGGTCATTGCTTACAGCTACGTTGCCAGCTGGGTACGGCTGTCGGTGTTCTGTCTTGGCGGCCTGCTTTGGTTGAACCTCAGCAGCACTGCTCTGTGGGCCTACACGCCGAGCTTGGCTGCCTCCCCAGCCAGTCCGGCGCAGGGCATCAGTGCAACAGCCGCCACCAATAGCCAAGGCAATGACAGCCTCGCACTCGACAACTGGCTGGAAAACTTCTTCAAAGCCGAAGCTGCTCGCCAGACGCAATTCCCACCGCCGAGCCCGCAGAGCGCAGCATTTGACGTCGTCGTGCTGAACGTTTGTTCGCTGGCCTGGGACGACCTTGATGCGGTTGGCCTGCGCGATAACGCGCTGCTTCAACGAATGGACGTCGTTTTCGATCGCTTCAACTCGGCAACGTCATATAGCGGGCCGGCCGCCATACGATTGCTGCGCGCCAGCTGTGGCCAGCCACGCCATCAAGCGCTGTACGAGCCCGCGCCAGAGCAATGCATGTTGTTCCAGAACCTGGCCAACCTGGGCTTCCGTTCCGAAACACTGATGAACCATAACGGCCGTTTCGATGGCTTTGCCGACGAGATATCTGCGCAAGGGATGCCGCAACCTGCGCTTTCGAGCCAGCGTTTCCCGCGCTCTCTAGCGGGCTTCGACGGCTCCCCAATTGCCCGAGATCTCGACGTGCTCAGCGGCTGGTGGAAGCAGCGTCAGCAGCAGCCGGATGAGCGGGTCAGCCTCTTCTACAACAGCATTAGCCTGCACGACGGCAACCGGATCGTCGGTGCCGACGGCAAGGCCCAATCGGCCGAATACCGTCCGAGGGCGCAGCGGCTTCTGGACGATATTTCGAATTTCATCGATGAGCTGGAGCGCAGCGGTAAACCCGTGGCATTGCTGCTGGTTCCCGAACACGGTGCGGCACTGCACGGGGACCGCATGCAGATTGCCGGCATGCGCGAAATTCCACGCCCCTCCATCACCCAGGTGCCAGTCGGCTTGAAGCTGATCGGCATGACCGCTGCCGGCACCGGGCAAGCGCTTCATGTTCAGCAGCCCTCCAGCTTCCTGGCTCTTTCAGAACTGGTTTCCAGGCTCTATGCCGCGCAACGCGAAGGCAACCAGCTGGACATCAATGCGCTGATAGCCAATTTACCAAGAACCGAACCGGTTTCCGAGACCGCGGCCGCGCAGGTCATTGAACACGATGGCAAACCCTACGTACGTCTGGGCGGGCAAACCGTCTGGCTCCCTTATCCGAACCGTTTCGAGTAGCGACACATGCCCAGCCTGACCCAGCGGGTTCACAATGACGATATCGGCCGCCTAGAACGCTATCTGGGCCTGCCGGATCTCGGCTACCTGGATATTTCCGCATCACTGGAACTGGACAAGGCCATCCAGCGCTGGCCGCTGCTGCTCGAGCTTTCAGTAGTCGACGACCTCAACACTGCGCTGGACGCTGCAACGCTCGATACCATCGGCTCATCGACCGCTGACAGGCGTCCGGCATGAAAACCCTGGCTATACGAGCGCTGCGCGGCGGCCTGGGCGCCACGTCTTTGCTCGCAGATCTGGCCTTGGCCCTGCACCAGCAGGGCGAGCGCGTGCTGTTGATCGACCTCAGTCCAGACAACATGCTGCGTCTGCACTTCAACGTGGAAATCAGCCTCGAATCGGGCTGGGCGCGAGCGCAACTGGACGCAAAGGCGTGGAATGAACCGGCGCTGGAAGTCCAACCTGGATTGCACCTGCTGCCGTACGGAAGGGTGAGCGACGCTGAAGTAGCGCAGCTCGAATCAGCGCTCTGCGCGGACCGGGAATGCTGGGCACAGCGGTGCAACCTGATTTCCCATGCCTACGACTGGGTCTTGTTCGATCTGCCACAGCGGCTACCCGGCCATCGATTCGGCGTGTGCGCAACGCAGCGTGCCGACCTGCTAATCGATCTCGCAATGCCTGATGCTGCATGCCATGTGCTGCTACAGACAAGGCCACATCCGCTCGCAGACCTGTTACTGGTCAACCGCTTCAATCCGGCAAGCCAGCTGCAACGAGACCTGCTGATGATCTGGCGCAGGCGGCACGGGTTGCCACGCCAACCGCAGCTGGTGCATGAAGACGAAGCGCTCCAGGAAGCCTTGGCCCACAAATCTCCGGTGGGCCACTACGCCCCCCAAAGCCAGGCGGCGAGCGACCTGCGCAGCCTGGCGATCTGGTGCCTCTCGCAGCGATCGGAGTGCTGATCATGCGCAGTCCGCTGCATTACTTTCAAGAGATCCGGTACCGCCGTGGTGCGAGCCCTTGGGGCGCCATTAGCTGGCTGAGCTTCTACATGCTGGCCTGGCTTCTGTTCCGCCTGGAAGCGCCCGGTTGGCAATGGGTGCTGGCTGAACGTCGACGGCTATATCCGCACATTGCCGATACCCGGCCGAAGGCCGGTGATCCACTACGCATCCTGCTCCAGAGCGCTTGGCTAATCATCACGCGTCCCGTGGACGGACGTAGCGTATCGCTGTTAACGCACCCAGCCCGGCAGGCAGGCAGACGCCTGCGCACTGTCTCAGCCAGATTGGCCCAACCGGTGCGCGCTGCTGGCAGGCACGTGTCGCGACTGCAGGCACTAAAAGGCGTGCCGGCAAACACCCTGGGGGCTGAGCGCTGGTTTTCCCAGCTGTCCAAGCCTGTCAGGCAGGCCTCGACCGTCGTCATCGCACTGCTCGCGGTATTGCTTGGCATCCTTTGCATCACCGAGCCATTTGGCTATACCGCGCAGGTCACCTTCGTACTGCTGCTCTGGGGTATAGCTCTGCTCGTCAGGCGCGTTCCTGGCCGCTTCGCAGTGCTGATGCTGGTCGTCCTCTCGACCATCATTTCCTGCCGCTACCTGTGGTGGCGTTATACCGCGACGCTCCACTGGGACTCGTACTTCGACCTGACCTGCGGTCTGATCCTGCTCGCAGCAGAGACATATTCTTGGGTCGTGCTGATTCTGGGTTATCTGCAGACCAGCTGGCCGCTTGACCGTAAACCCGCCTCCCTGCCGGAGGACACCGCCGCCTGGCCGTCTGTCGATCTGCTCATCCCCACCTACAACGAAGACCTCTCGGTGGTGCGCACCACAGTCCTGGCAGCCCTGGGCCTGGACTGGCCGCGCGAAAAGCTGAAGGTCTACATCTGCGATGACGGTCGACGGGATGAATTTCGCCGCTTCGCCGAAGAAGTGGGAGTTGGATACATCACTCGCACGGACAACAACCATGCGAAGGCGGGCAACCTCAACCATGCACTGAAAGTGACCAGTGGCGAGCTGATCGCGATTTTCGATTGCGACCACATTCCAGTGCGCTCTTTTCTTCAGGTCACCACTGGCTGGTTCCTGCGCGACCCCAAACTGGCGCTGGTGCAGACCCCACATCATTTTTTTTCGCCCGATCCATTCGAGCGCAATCTCGGCTCCTTTCGCCGCCAGCCCAACGAGGGCGAGCTGTTCTACGGCCTGGTACAGAACGGTAACGACATGTGGAATGCCGCATTCTTCTGCGGATCCTGTGCCGTGCTGCGCCGCACAGCCGTTGAAGAGGTCGGCGGCTTCGCAGTCGAAACCGTTACAGAAGACGCTCACACCGCCTTGCGCCTGCACCGGGCGGGCTGGAACTCGGCCTATCTGCCGACCCCACAGGCAGCCGGTCTGGCGACCGAGAGCCTGTCGGCGCACATCGGCCAACGCATACGCTGGGCACGCGGCATGGCGCAGATCTTTCGCACCGACAATCCGCTGCTGGGACGCGGCCTGACATTTTTCCAACGTATCTGCTACGCCAATGCCATGCTGCATTTCCTCGCAGGGCTGCCCCGGCTCATATATCTGACGGCGCCGCTGGCGTTCCTGCTGCTGCATGCCTACATCATCTACGCGCCAGCGCTGATGATCGTGCTGTACGTGCTGCCGCACATGATTCACGCCAGCCTGACCAATGCGCGCATGCAGGGCGAGTACCGGCACTCCTTCTGGGGAGAGGTCTACGAGACGGTACTGGCCTGGTATATCGCGCGACCGACGACTGTAGCCCTGTTCAACCCGGGCAAAGGCAAGTTCAACGTTACCGCCAAGGGCGGTCTGATGGATCACGATCAGTTCGACTGGCGAATAGCCCGGCCGTATCTGGTGCTCGCCGTGCTCAACGTGGCCGGCCTGGGATTCGCTGTGTGGCGGCTGTTCACCGGCCCGGTCGCCGAGATCGGTACCGTTCTGGTCAGCTCCGCCTGGGTCATCTACAACCTGCTCATCATTGGCGCCGCCGTGGCCGTCGCGTCAGAGGTTAGGCAGATAAGGCGCGCCCACCGCGTAATGGCTCATCAGCCCGCATCACTCAAGCTCAGCAATGGCCACGTTTTCCCCTGCACGCTGAAGGATTTTGCCGAAGGGGGTGCCGGGCTGCAGATTCCGACTGACTTGCAAGTGGGCATGGACCAGCCGGTTTTCCTCATCCTAAAACGCGGCGATCGTGAATTCAGCTTTCCCGGTACCGCATCACGTCAGGTTGGCCAGCGTCTGGGCGTACGCCTCGACAATCTGGACCTGCGCCAACAGATCGACCTTGTTCAGTGCACCTTCGCCCGTGCCGATGTCTGGCTGAATCGGCATGAGCAGTACGAAGCCGATCGCCCGCTGCACAGCTTTTTTGAAGTCCTGCGTATCGGCGGCCGCGGCTATCACCGTCTGTTCGAGCAGCTGCCGAGCAGCCTGAGCAAACCGCTCCGCCCGCTTGTGCGCCTCGCCGTCTGGCTTTTCAGCTTCTGCCCTCGCCCCCCTGCCTATAAACCTCTGGTATCCCCGTCATGAACACCCGAACCTATCCTCGGACGCTGCTGACCTTCCTGCTTTGGGCCATCGCTACTGGCGCCACTGCAGAGCCAACGGTCGATGCCGATCTCATGCCGCCCAGCTGGGACACCAGTCGCAGCTTCAGCGACCTGGGTCGCCCGCGGGACCAGTTGATGCTGGGCATCCGCAACGCGGAGCAGGTCGAATTCCGTCTGCGCCATGATCGCATCGCTACCGATGCCACACTGCACCTGGACTACACGCCGTCACCAGCCTTGATTCCGGTGCTTTCGCATCTGCGGATCTATCTGAACGACGAGCTGATGGGGACTCTGCCGATCACCCAGGAACAGATTGGCCAGCGTGTTAGTACGGACCTGACGCTTGATCCTCGTCTGCTCGGTGATTTCAACCGGGTTCGCATCGAATTCGTAGGCCACTACAGCGATATCTGTGAGGACCCTGCGCATAGCGGCCTGTGGCTCAACCTGGGCCGCCAAAGTCGCGTCAGCCTGCGCGAGCAGGCACTGGATGTCGTCGGCGATCTGGCCTGGTTCCCACTGCCATTCTTCGACGAGCGCGACAGCCAGCGTCTGACCCTTCCCGTGGTTTTCGGGAGTTCCCCGACCACCGACGAGCAGCGGGCCGCGGGTATCCTGGCATCCTATTTCGGCAGCCTGGCGGGTTGGCGGGGCGCAAGCTTTCCAGTGATGTTCGACTCGCTACCGTCGATCAACGACCGCCCGCAGCCGGCGATAGTCTTCGCGACCAATGCTCGCCGACCATCGTTTCTTGCCGATCACCCCGCGGTCGAGGGTCCAACTGTCGAGCTGATCGAACACCCGCAGGACCGCTACAGCAAACTGCTGCTCATCAGCGGCCGGGACGAAAAAGACCTTGTCACTGCAGCGACCGCCTTGGCCATGGGTAACGGCCAGCTGCGCGGCGACAAGGTGCGCCTGGAGCGTGTCGAGCCGCCTGTTCGGATGCCGTACGATGCGCCCAACTGGATCAGGACCGACCGTGCCGTGCAGCTGTCGGAGCTGATCGACTACCCCCAACAATTGCAGGTTAGCGGCCTGCAGCCCCACCCGATCACGCTCGACGTCAACCTGCCTCCGGACCTGTTCGTCTGGCGCAATCAGGGCATTCCGCTACAGACTCGCTACCGTTACACACCGCCCACCACGACGGATGAGTCGCGCCTCAATATCAGCATCAACGACCAGTACATCAGCAGCATCGCCCTGCAAGGCAGCGACGCTCGCAGCGGTGTCGAGAACTTGCGCCTGTCCGTGCTGACCAGCGATGGGACAGCGGAACGCGAAACACTGCTCGTGCCAGCATTGAAGATGGGCATGCGCAACAAGCTGCGCTTCGAATTCAACTTCGCCAGCAAGCTGGGCAACGCTCAACGTGATCGCTGCCAGACCTACTTGCCGACCAATATCCAGGCCGCCATCGATGAGCAATCCACCATCGACCTGTCTGGGTACTATCACTACCTGGCCATGCCTGACCTGAAGGCCTTCGCTCGCACCGGCTTCCCATTCAGCCGAATGGCAGATCTGTCCGAAACGTTGGTACTGGTAGCGTCGCAGCCCGACGAGGCTCAGGTCGGGACCCTTCTGGACACCCTCGCTCTGATCGGCTCGCATACCGGCTACCCCGCCTACGGCGTTCGCCTCACAGACGACTGGAGCAAGGCCCAGGAGGTCGATGCCGATTTGCTCCTGCTTGGCCCAATGCCGCAACAGCTGTTGGACAGCTCGACATTTCCGGTCCTGCTCGAGGCATCCCGTAGTTGGGTGCAAAGTGGTGGAGCGACGCCCGATGGCGCGCCAAACGGAAATCTCGGCATGACCGCCAACGGCCCGCTGGCCGCAGTCGTTGGTCAGCAATCGCCCTTCCATGCTCAGCGCAGCCTGGTCGCGCTGCTGGCCTCCGGGCCGCAGGACTATCGCCTGCTCCGCGACGCGTTGACCGACTCCGGCAAACAGGAAGCCTTCGCCGGAACGGTAACCCTGATTCGCAACAGCGGTGTTAGCAGCCACTTCGTCGGTGAGCAGTATTACGTCGGCGAGCTGCCGTGGTGGCTGCTGCTGTGGTTCCACCTCTCGTCGCATCCCGTGCTGTTGGCATTTCTTGCTGCCGTCAGCGTGGTGCTATTCGCTATCGTGCTGTGGCGAGCGCTGCGCTGGGCCGCCCGTCGGCGCCTGGCTGACTCGGAGTAAGCCGGGTGATCCGTCATGCGTAAATTCCAGCTGGCGCTCGTCGCTGCTTTGCTTCCCGTTTGGTGCCACGCCCAAGTACCGGAAAACCGGGCCGGGCAAACCGACTGGCTTCTCGCGCAAGTCAGAGCAGCCGAAGCGGTGAGCCGCGATGAACTGGTGCGTGATGCACTGGCGCGCCTTCAACTCGTTGCGCCTGGTGACCCGCAGGCCGTGCTGGCAGAGATGCGGCTTGCCTTGCGCCAGCGGGATTCGCAACGAGTAAAGACACTGCAACAGGTGCTGCAGCAAGCAGCGCCAAACAGCGAAGCCGAACGCGACGCGCGCGTGCTTTACGCGCTGAGCGGCAAGACCGGACAGCAGCAGCTTCAGGAAGCGCGACTGGCCGCTATGGCAGGTCGCCCCGAAGACGCGCTGCGCGGATTCAGAGCGCTGTATGGCGACAACCCACCGACACTGGAGCTGGCGGTCGAGTACTGGCGTGTGCGTAGCGCTCAGCCAGGCCAGCGAGCCCAGGCAATCGATGCACTGCGGCGCATCGACGAGCAATACCCCGGAAACCCGCCCGCACTGCAGCTCCTGGCCAATCTGCTGTTCGACGAAGGACAGGACAAGTCCGCGCTGGCACTGCTTGCCGAGCTGGGCCGCAATCCTGCCGCGACCGATGCGGCGGCCCAGCGGGAATTCGAATACCTCGCAACACGGCGAATCGACGACTCCAGCGCGAAATCCTGGAAAGGCTTTCTGCAGCGTTATCCAGCCGGGCGTTTCGCCAAAGATGCACAAGCAAACCTGGAGCGAAGCCAACGGCTGCTTGCCGATCCGTTCTGGCGCGCCGGGCAGGAGGGCTTGAGCTTGCTTGATCGCGGCCAGGACGAAGCCGCCGAAGCCAAGCTGAGGCAGGCGCTACGCGGCCACCCGCAAGACCCCGAGCTACTCGGCGGCCTGGGCCTGGCCTTGATGCGGCCGGGTCATCGCCAGGAGGCTCTGGTGTATTTTGGGCGCGCCAAAAAGCACGAAGAAGACATCGACAACCTGGGCAAGTGGAACGACCTGATCACCTCGACCCGCTATTGGCTCACCCTGGAAAAAGCCGATCAGGCGCTTGAACGGCAACACACCGACGAGGCACAGGCCCTGTACACGAGCGCGCTCAGGCAGCAGCCGGATAGCGCCTTCGCCAAGCTGGGGCTCGCTCAAGTCGCCGAAGCACAAGGCCGACTAGCCGAAGCGGAAACCGGATATCAGCAGCTGCTCCGCCGGGAGCCGGGCAATGCCAGTGCAGCCCGAGGATTGCTCCGTCTTTACCAGGCACAGTCCCCGGAACGCGCACTCGCGTTCATCGATACGCTCAGCATCAGCCAACGAAGTTCCTTCACCGAACTGCGCAATAGCCTGCTGTTGGCCCGCTACCAGCTAATCGCCGAACAGGCATTGGATCGCGACGATCTGCCTTCGGCGATCACAGCCCTGCGGCAGGCTCGCAGCCTTGCGCCAGCGGACCCCTGGCTGGCTTATCGCCTGGCAGGCTCCTTACAACAGCAGCAAGCCTTCACGGAGGCCGATGCGGTATTCAACGACCTGCTGAAGCGGCAGCCCAGCGATCCGGTCTCGCGTTACGCCCATGCGCTCTATCTTTCGGGAACAGCGCGCGACGCACAGGCGATCGCCAGCCTCCATCACATCAGCGAGCATGACTGGGATGACGACATGCGCTCCCTTGCGACGCGCCTCGAGCGCCGGGAACTGATGTCGCGCATCGATAAGCTACGCGACAGCGGGCGGGAGTCGGTTGCCGTCGAGCTGATGCAGGAGCGGCTGCGCAAAAACGGTGATTCGGTAGACGATCTGCTGGTGCTGGCTGACTGGGCTGCGATACGCGGCGAGCCCGCAGTGGCCGAACCCTATGTGGAGCGCGCGCTGCACCTCGACCCCGCTCATCCGGAAGCTCGCTTGATGCGCATCGAGCTGCTGCTTGCCATGGGACGAACCGATGACGCCCGACAGGCTCTGCAAACAGCAACGCCCGCATTAGCGGAGGGTGACTGGAACGCCCACCGACGGCTGGCCAATAGCTGGGCTGCGGTCGGTGAGCGGCGCAAAGCGCGGCAGATGCTTCTAGAGACCGAAGCACGACTGGAGCGGCCCGATCCCCTGTTCCGACGAGATACTGCGCGGCTTGTCGCAGACGTCGACCCGGCCGCAGCCATGACTTACTACCGGCAGGCACTGATTGATGCCGAGCTGTTGGCCACATCCGCCAGCGACGCGGAGCTGACCCAGGCCACCCGACAGAACGAAGAGGATGACTGGCTGGTTCGCAGCCTTCGCCGCGACACGGCAGCCCTTCACCAGCAACAGGACACCACCTTAACCCTGCAGCACGACCACGGCTGGCGTAACGATGACGGCACCCCGGGCATTTCCGAGCTGCTCACGGACACGACGCTGTTGCACCTGGAAACCCCGGCAGCGAGCGGACGCAGTTTCCTACGCGCCGAACGCCTTGCACTTGATGCCGGCAGGCTTGAAGACGACGCTCCCTTTGGCGCTTGTAGGGCAGTAGGCGGCTGCGCCGACCAGAGCCAGCGAGGCACGGCGATGCTGCTTGCAGGTGGTTGGCGCAGCGAGCGCCTGGAAGCGGATCTGGGCCTGACGGAAGGCTTCGAGATAAACAATGTCTACGGTGGCGTGACTGGAAGAGGCGATCTGAATCCCGTCAGCTGGTCGCTAAGCGCATCACGGCGCCCGATGAGCAACTCGCTGTTGTCCTACGGCGGCGCCCGCGACCCGGTGACCGGAACCAGTTGGGGGGCGGTAACCGCAAACGGCACGAGCCTGGGCTTGAGCTGGGACGAAGGCGGTGCCCATGGCCTGTGGTCATCGCTGGGGTACCACTGGCTGCTAGGGGACAATGTCGCCAGCAATAGCCGCTTCACGGCAATGACCGGCTACTACTACAAACTTGTCGACCGCGCCGACGAGCGCGTCCGAACGGGACTGACCTTCATCCATTTCGGCTATGACAAGGACCTGAGCGGCCACACTCTGGGCCATGGCGGATACTGGAGCCCTCAGAAATACAACTCCATCAGCGTTCCGGTCAGCTACGGCTGGCGCAATGAAGACTGGTCCGTGCTACTGGAAAGCAGTGTCGGCTGGTCCGTATCGCAAAGCGATGGCAGCCGTGACTATCCGCTGGCTTCGCTAAGGAGCAAGGTGGCGGCGATCAACGAGGATGTCGCGAACCGCACGAGCGAGGGCTCAACCAGTCAAGGCGTCAGCTATCGGCTACAAGGCCTTTTCGAGCGCCGGCTCAGCGATCACTTCGTGCTCGGAGGTGGCATCAGCCTGCTGCAGAGCGACGAGTATGCGCCCAGTCGCGCATTGCTCTATCTGCGCTACAGCTTCATGCCTTGGCGGGGCGACCTTGCGCTGCCCATAGAGCCACTTCTGCCGTACGCAGACTTCAGATGACTGCGCGGTAACCGACCCAGCCAGAGCATGGGCAGTTATACTTGCCCGCTTTTCTGGCCGGCCGGCCGTCATTCCGCCCGCAGGACATCACATGGATAGCATCAACACCCGCATTGCCGCAGAACTGGGCGTGCGCCCGCAACAGGTTGCCGCCACCGTGGCGCTGCTCGACGAAGGCTCCACCGTGCCCTTCATCGCCCGCTACCGCAAGGAAGTAACCGGCAGCCTCGACGATACCCAGCTGCGCTTGCTCGAAGAACGCCTGCGCTACATGCGCGAACTGGATGATCGCCGTGCGTCGATCCTCGCCAGCATCGAAGAGCAGGGCAAGCTGACAGCCGAGCTCAAGCGCGACATCGACCTCGCCGACACCAAGACCCGCCTCGAAGACCTTTACTTGCCCTACAAGCAGAAACGTCGGACCAAGGGCCAGATCGCCCTGGAAGCTGGCCTCGGCGAGCTGGCGGATGCGATCTTCGCCGATCCCGAACTGAACCCTGAAAGCGAGGCGGCCCGTTTCGTCGATTCCGAAAAGGGATTCGCCGACGTCAAGGCCGTGCTCGAAGGTGCCAAATACATCCTCATGGAGCGCTTTGCCGAAGACGCCAACCTGCTGGCCAAGCTGCGCGACTTCCTCACCCACAACGCAACCCTGAGTGCGCGCCTGGTGCCCGGCAAAGAACACGAGGGCGCCAAGTTCAGCGACTATTTCGAGCATGACGAGCCACTCAAGAGCGCACCGTCGCACCGCGCCCTGGCGATATTCCGCGGGCGCAACGAAGGTGTGCTCAGCGTAAGCCTGAAGGTCGGTGATGAAACCCCGGGCGCCATGCACCCGGGCGAAGTGATGATCGGCGAGCGCTTCGGCATCGCCAACCGCGGTCGAGCAGCGGATAAGTGGCTCGGCGAAGTGGTGCGCTGGACCTGGAAGGTCAAGCTCTACACCCATTTGGAAACCGACCTGCTCGGTGAGCTGCGCGACAAGGCCGAGGATGACGCCATTGGCGTGTTCGCCCGCAACATGCACGACCTGTTGTTGGCCGCCCCGGCTGGGCCACGCGCCACCCTTGGTCTCGATCCGGGCCTGCGCACCGGCTGCAAGGTGGCGGTGGTCGATGCCACTGGCAAGCTGCTGGACACCGCCACCGTCTACCCGCACGCGCCGCGTAACGATTGGGACGGCACGCTGGCCGTGCTGGCCAAGCTCTGCGCCAAACACGCAGTCGACCTGATTGCCATCGGCAACGGCACAGCCAGCCGTGAAAGCGACAGGCTCGCGGCCGACCTGATCAAGCAGGTGCCGGGCCTGAAGTTGACCAAAGTAATGGTCTCCGAAGCAGGCGCCTCGGTGTATTCGGCCTCGGAGCTCGCTGCCAAGGAGTTCCCGGATCTGGACGTTTCGATCCGCGGCGCCGTATCCATTGCCCGCCGCCTGCAGGACCCGCTGGCCGAACTGGTGAAGATCGATCCGAAGGCGATTGGCGTCGGCCAATATCAGCACGACGTTTCCCAGCTCAAGCTGGCGCGCTCGCTGGATGCCGTGGTTGAGGATTGCGTGAATGCCGTCGGCGTCGACGTCAATACCGCCTCGGTTGCGCTGCTGGCGCGCATTTCCGGCCTCAACACCACCCTGGCGCAGAACATCGTCGCCTACCGTGACGCCAACGGCGCGTTCAAGGCCCGTAGCGAGCTGAAGAAAGTGCCGCGCCTGGGCGACAAGACCTTCGAACAAGCCGCCGGCTTCCTGCGGGTCATGAATGGCAGCAATCCGCTGGACGCTTCGGCTGTCCACCCGGAGACCTATCCGCTGGTCAAGCGCATTGCCCAGGATACCGGTCGCGATATCCGCTCGCTGATCGGCGACTCGGCCTTCCTCAAGCGCCTCGACCCCAAGCAGTTCACCGATGAGAGCTTCGGCCTTGTGACCGTCAGCGACATCCTGCAGGAACTGGAAAAACCAGGCCGCGATCCGCGCCCCGAGTTCAAGACCGCCGAGTTCCAGGACGGAGTGGAAAAGCTCAGCGACCTGACGCCGGGCATGGTGCTCGAAGGTGTGGTCACCAACGTGACCAACTTCGGCGCCTTCGTTGACATCGGTGTGCATCAGGACGGTCTGGTGCACATCAGCGCCCTGTCGGAGAAGTTCGTCAAGGACCCGTACGAGGTGGTCAAGGCCGGCGACATCGTCAAGGTCAAGGTCATGGAAGTGGACATCCCGCGTCAGCGCGTCGGCTTGTCCATGCGCATGAGCGACACGCCGGGCGCCAAGGCTGACGGTCCACGAGGTGGGCAATCGCGCGGTGCCGGCGGGCAGCCACGCGGCAATGCGCCACGCAGCGAGCGCCATGCCAAGGAAGACAAGCCGGCACCGGCAAACGCAGCCATGGCCGCGCTGTTCGCCAATGCCAAGCAGCTGAGGAAATGAGTCATGAGCACTGAAGTCGAGGCGGTGGGCAACTCCAGCGCCTTCGGCCGCCTGCTCGGCCTGGAGATCCACCAGGTCGGCAACGGCGAGGCCGTTCTTGGCCTGACCATGCACGACGGCCTGCGCAACCTGCACGGCAAGCTGCACGGCGGTGCGCTGTTCTCGCTGATCGACACCGCCATGGGCCAGGCCAGCCACAGCCTGGGCGACGGTTCGCCGAACAGCATGACGCTGGAGTGCAAGGTCAACTACATCCGCCCGGTGACCGATGGCGAACTGCGCTGTCGCGCCTGGGTGGTGCATGGCGGCCGGCGGACTCAGGTGCTCGAAGCCGAGGTGCATCAGGGCGAAAAACTGATCGCCAAGGCCCAGGCGACCTTCGCCTGCCTGTAGAGCTGCAAGCTGCGTGCGAAAGCCAGCGTGGTTATTCTTGACGCCTGCAGCTTGAAGCTTGCCGTTTCCCACCCCATATTGGGGCGACTGTCGCGTGAAGGAATCCACAAGTTGAGCGCACTTCTCTCCCACCGCCTGGCGTTGCTGGCCGAGCCTTCCCATCTGCCGCTGCTCAGCCAATGCCTGCACGGGATCGAACGTGAATGCCTGCGCGTCGACGCTCGCGGCCAGCTGGCGATGACCCCGCACCCCGCTGCACTGGGCTCTGCCCTGACTCACCCGCAGATCACCACTGATTATTCGGAGGCGCTGCTGGAGTTCATCACTGGCACCGACCAGGACCCGAACAACACGCTGGCTGAGCTTGAAGCCATTCACCGCTTCACCTACGCCAAGCTTGGCGACGAGTTTCTCTGGAGCCCGTCGATGCCCTGCCCGCTGCCGGCCGAGGCGGATATCCCGATCGCCGAATACGGCAGCTCGAACATCGGCCGGCTCAAGCACGTTTACCGCCAAGGCCTGGCCCTGCGCTACGGCAAAACCATGCAGTGCATCGCCGGCATTCACTACAACTTCTCGCTTCCCGAGGCGTTGTGGCCGGTGCTACAGGCCGATGATGGCGATACCCGCTCGGCGCAGGACTACCGCTCGACGCGCTATATCGGCGTGATTCGCAACTTCCGTCGCTACAGCTGGCTGCTGATGTATCTGTTCGGCGCGTCGCCGGCGCTGGATGCCGGCTTTCTGCGCGGTCGCCAGCACCAGCTCGAAGCACTCGACGCCGACACCCTGTACCTGCCGTATGCCACCAGCCTGCGCATGAGCGATCTGGGCTATCAGAACAATGCCCAGGCCGGGCTCACCCCCTGCTACGACAACCTAGAAAGCTACACCGAAAGCCTCTTCCGCGCGGTCTCCACGCCTTATGCGCCTTACGAGGCGTTGGGCACCAAGGACGCCGCAGGCAACTGGCAGCAGCTCAACACCAACGTGCTGCAGATCGAAAACGAGTACTACTCCAATATCCGCCCGAAGCGCGTCACCGCCACTGGCGAGCGGCCGTTGCAGGCGCTGCGGGCACGCGGCATTCAGTACATCGAAGTGCGTTGCCTGGATATCAACCCGTACCTGCCATTGGGCATCGACCTCAGCGAGGCGCGCTTTCTCGACGCCTTCCTGCTGTTCTGTGCTCTGGACGATAGCCCCTGCCTGGCCGATGGCGAATGTGGCGCAGCTACCGACAACTTCCTCAAGGTAGTCAAGGAAGGCCGCCGTCCCGGGCTCAAATTACAGCGCTGTAGTGGGGATGTCCTGCTCAGTGACTGGGCCAACCAGTTGCTCGACGAGATCGGCCAGGTTGCCGCCGTCCTCGACCGCAGCCATGGCGATTCGCAGCATGTCGAGGCGCTTGCCGAGCAGCGCGCCAAGGTCGCTGACAGCAGCCTTACGCCGTCGGCCCGCGTACTCGACGAACTGCGCCGCAGCGGAGAAAGCTTCAGCCAGTTCTCCATGCGTCAAACCCTGGCCCACGCTGACTACTTCCGCAGCCGGGCGCCGAGTGTCAGCGAGCTGGACCAGTTCGAATCCGCTGCACACCAATCGCTGCAACGCCAGGCGGACATGGAAGCGGCGGACGAGCTGGATTTCGACAGTTTCGTCGTCGAGTACCAGCGCAGCCTCAGCCTCTGAGCGCAGCCCTGGCGGGCGCAACGCCCGCCAGCATGGCTTAAAGCGGTTTTTCGAAGATCTTCGAGTTGCGCTGGAAGTTGTACAGCGAGGCACGCGCCGCTGGCAGGCGGTCCACGTCGATCGGCTCGAAGCCACGCTCGCGGAACCAGTGAGCGGTGCGTGTGGTGAGGACGATGAGTTTTTTCAGCCCCAGCTTGCGCGCGCGCTCCTCGATACGCTCCAGCAACTCGTCGCCGCGGCCACCGTGGCGGTATTCCGGATTGACCGCCAGACAGGCCAGCTCGCCGGCATCCGAATCGGCAATCGGATAAAGCGCGGCGCAGGCGATGATCAGACCGTCGCGCTCGACGATGCTGAACTGCTCGACCTCCCGCTCCAGCACTTCGCGCGAGCGCCGTACCAGAATGCCCTGCTCCTCCAGTGGCGTAATCAGATCGATGAGGCCGCCAACATCCTCGATGGTCGCCTCGCGCAACTGCTCGAACTGCTCCTGCGTCACCAACGTGCCGCCACCATCGCGGGTGAACAGTTCGTTGAGCAAAGCGCCGTTATCGGCATAGCTGACCACATGGCTGCGACGTACGCCGCCACGGCAAGCCTGCGCCGCGGCGTCGAGCAGCTCGGCCTGATACTGGCTGCCGAGCCGTTCGACGTACGCTGGGATCTGCTGCGGGCGCAGCTCTCGCACGAGCTTGCCGCTCTCGTCGAGCAATCCGGGCTCGGCGCCGTAGAGCACCAGCTTGTCGGCCTGCAGATCGATAGCGGCCCGCGTGGCGACGTCCTCGCACGCCAGGTTGAAGATCTCGCCGGTCGGTGAATAGCCTAGCGGCGAGAGCAGCACGATTGTGCGCTCGTCCAGCAACCGGCCAATGCCCTTGCGGTCGATGCGCCGCACTTCGCCGGTGTGGTGATAGTCGACGCCATCGAGCACGCCGATCGGGCGTGCCGTGACGAAGTTGCCACCGGCCACGCGCAGCCGCGCACCCTGCATGGGCGATGCGGCCATATCCATCGACAGGCGCGCCTCCAGCGCGATGCGCATATGCCCGACTGCGTCGATCACGCACTCCATGGTCGGCGTATCGGTGACACGCAGGTCACGGTGGAATCGCGGTTCGATGCCTCTTGCCGCCAGGCGCGCCTCGATCTGCGGGCGTGAACCGAATACCAGCACCAGACGCACGCCGAGACTGTGCAGCAGTACAAGATCGTGAACGATGTTGGCGAAATTGGCGTGTTCCACGCCATCGCCCGGCAACATCACGACGAAGGTGCGATCACGGTGCGAGTTGATGTAGGGCGAGGAGTCGCGAAGCCAGGTGACGTAGTCGTGCATGGAAAGCCTTTGTGGCGAAGCTGTTCGTCTGGAAATGGAGTCAGTTCGGGGCAGTCTGCGGCTGCAAGCAATAGTGCTCGATCATCCGGCGCAGCAACTGGATGGTCGGCTCTATGCGGTCGAGTTGTAGATACTCATCGGGCTGGTGCGCGCAGGCAATGTCGCCGGGGCCCAGCACCAGGGTCTCGCAGCCAAGCTGCTGAAGATAAGGCGCTTCGGTGGCAAACGCCACCGCCTCAGCCTGGTGGCCGGTGAGGCGCTCGGCCAGGCGCACCAGCTCGCTTTCCGCCGCCTGCTCGAAGGCTGGCACCGCGGGGAACAGCGGCGCCAAGTCGATCTTCACCTGATGCTGCTCGGCCACTGGCTGCAGGCGCTGGCTGATGATCGCCCGCAGCTGCTGGGGGTCCATGCCTGGCAATGGGCGTAGATCGAATTCCAGTGCGCACTGGCCGCAGATGCGGTTGGGGTTGTCACCACCGTGGATGCAGCCGAAGTTGAGTGTCGGCTTGGGCACGTCGAACAGCGGGTTATCGTATTCCGCCTGCCACTGCCGACGCAGCGTGATCATCTCGCCGATCACGCCGTGCATGGCTTCCAGTGCGCTGTGACCATAGGCCGGGTTCGACGAATGCCCACTCTGCCCGAGGATGTCGATGCGCTCCATCATGATGCCCTTGTGCAGGCGCACCGGGCGCAGGCCGGTAGGCTCGCCGATCACAGCGGCCCGCCCCAGCGGCTGGCCGGCATCGGCCAGGGCACGGGCGCCGGACATCGAACTCTCTTCGTCACAGGTCGCGAGAATCAGCAGCGGGCGCCGAAACGGCTCGCTCAAAAGCGGCCGCACCGCCTCGATGATCAGAGCGAAAAAACCCTTCATGTCGCAGCTGCCAAGACCGTACCAGCGGCCATCGGCCTCACGCAGCTTTAACGGATCGGACTTCCACAGCCCGGCGTCGAACGGCACGGTATCGCTGTGTCCAGCCAGCACCAGTCCCCCTGGACCACTGCCGTAGCTGGCAAGCAGATTGAACTTGCCGGGCGCGATTTCCGGCGTTTCGCAGACAAAACCCAACTCACCGAGCCAGGCCGCGAGCAACTCGATTACCGGTCGATTGCTCTGATCCCAGCCAGGCTGCGTACAGCTGACCGAGGGCGCCGCGAGGAGCGCAGCAAACTGCTCCTTGAATGAGGGTATGGGCACCTGCCACCTCCGTGATGCAATCGCAAAGAGCATGCAGTGAAGCATGAAATGCGCCACGGCGGGACCACGAACGAAAACGCCCCGTCAGATCGACGGGGCGTTTCGGCAGCAACGAACTGCGCGAGCGGTCAGGTGAAGATGGCGCGCAGAATGAGGAAGAACACGATAGCCAGACCCGCGCCCACCGGCAGGGTGATCAGCCAGGACATGAAGATCTTGCCGACCACGCCCAGGTTCAGGGCGCCGATTCCACGGGCGATACCCACACCGAGCACGGCACCGACCAGCGTATGGGTGGTAGAAACCGGCAGGCCGATGGCCGATGCACCAACCACGGTAGTAGCGGTGGCCAGTTCGGCAGCAAAGCCGCGGCTAGGCGTCAGCTCGGTGATCTGCTTGCCGATGGTGGCGATCACCTTGTAACCATAGGTCGCCAAGCCGAGGACGATACCGACTGCTCCCAGCAGCAGGACCCAGCCCGGTACCGCCGACTTGGAACTGATGGTGGCGACACCATCGGACTGCAGCACACCGACCACCGCAGCCAGCGGGCCCACCGCGTTTGCCACGTCATTGGAGCCGTGGGCGAAAGCCATGGAGCAGGCGGTGAAGATCATCAGCACGGCAAAGACCTTCTCCACACTGGAGAAATGAAAGGCTTTGTCCGCCTCCACATCGACTTTGATGCGCGTCAGAAGAGCGATACCTAGCAGCATTACCGCAGCACCCACCCCTACCGCCAACATGAAGCTCTGTCCGCTGCTCAGGTCCAGCCCGATGTGTTTGAGCCCCTTGGACAGGGTCATCAGCGCGACCATGAAGCCGGTGAGGAACATGTACAGCGGCACGAATCGCTTGGCGTTCTGGAAAGGCTCATCGGTATCGATGATCAGGCGCTGCACGCTGATGAACAGACCAAAGGCGATGGTGCCCGATAGCATGGGCGACACCACCCAGCTGGCGACGATTGGCCCGACGCCGCTCCAATGCACCGCATCCATCGATACGCCCACGGCGGCAAAGCCGATCACTGCACCGACGATGGAGTGCGTGGTAGATACCGGCCAGCCCTTGATCGATGCGATCAGCAACCAGGTACCGGCTGCCAGCAGCGCCGACATCATGCCCAGCACCATCAACTCCGGCGGAATGGCCGAGGCATCGACAATGCCACTCTTGATCGTTTCGGTGACTTGTCCGCCGGCCAGGTAGGCACCGCAGAACTCGAAAACCATCGCAACGACGATTGCCTGCTTGATGGTCAGCGCGCGGGAGCCTACCGAGGTACCCATGGCGTTAGCCACATCGTTGGCACCCACGCCCCAGGCCATAAAAAAACCGAACATGCAGGCAAGCACCAGGAGTACGAAGCCGTAATCCGCGATAAAGGACATAAAAATTACCTGTTGAACCCAGAAAGGACGCTGGCGCCTTAGCGCGCCAGCAATTGTTCCAGACGGTTGCCAACGCGCTCGGCGCGGTCGGCTACATCACCGATCCATTCGATGATCTTGTAGAGAAAGATCACGTCGACAGCTGGCAAATCCTTTTCCAGATGGAACAGCGCACGGCGAACCGTGATCTGCATACGGTCGGTTTCACGCTCGATTTCCTCGAGCTCTTCGACCATCTTCTCGACGAGGGTGGCTTCGCGGCCGCTGAAGCCGGTTTCCAGCAGCGAATCCAGCTCCTTCAGCGCCTTGAGCGCCTGGGCACTGGCATCGACGGTGCGCTGCACATAGGCCAGCATCTGCGGCTGCAGTGCCTGCGGGATGGTCATGCAACGGCCCAGCATCAGGCCGGCGATGTCCTTGGCGCGGTTGGCGATCTTGTCCTGTACACTCAGCAAATCAAGCAGATCGGAACGCGGCACCGGCAGGAACAGGCTTTTCGGCAGGTGCTGGCGAACACTCTTCTTCAGCTTGTCGGCCTCGTTTTCCAGCTGCGCCATCTGCTGCTGAATCTGCTCGACCTTCTCCCAGTCTTCGGCCATGACCGCTTGGAACAGCGGTACCAGGTTCGCTGCACATTCGTGCGACTTGGCCATATGCTGTTGCATCGGGCCGATTGGCGAACGTCCGAACAAGCTGACGAAAGGATTGACTGGCATAGGGTAAGGCCCCGGCTTGAAAGAGGCGGCAAGTATACGGACAGGCCATCACGCCTGCTACCGTGTGTCATCAGGCTGCAACATCAACACATCATAGGCACCCAGTCGGCATCATGCAGAAAGAAACCGAAATCAAGCTACGCGCCAGCCGCGAAACCCTGCTCGCCCTGCGCGAACATCCGCTGCTGAAGAAGCGCAACAAGAGTGGCTGGTCGCGCCATGAGCTGTTCAACCAGTATTACGACACCGCCGATCGCGCCCTCGCTCAGGCCCGGGTCGCACTGCGCCTGCGCCGCGACGGTGAGCAGTTCATCCAGACATTGAAGAGCCGCGGTCAAAGTGTCGCAGGCCTGTCGGAACGCAACGAATGGGACTGGTACCTGGACAAGGCCAAGCTCGATACCAAGAAGCTTGGTGACGATTGCTGGCCGGCCAGCCTGGCCGATCTCGACAAGAAGACCCTGAAACCGATCTTCACCACCGATTTTGTTCGCGAGAAAGCCGAGATAGCCTGGGGCCGCGGCAACGCCAAGGTGGTGATCGAAGCGGCTCTGGACCTGGGCAAGGTAAAAGCTGGCAAACAGTCCGAGGAAATCTGCGAGCTGGAGTTGGAGCTGCGCCAGGGCGATCCCCAAGCATTGCTGGAGCTGGCAGCCGAGCTGGCTGCCGACCTGCCGCTTATGCCTTGCGACATCAGCAAGGCTGAGCGCGGCTACCGCCTGCACGACGCCGACGGCTACAGCCTGCAGCTACCGCCACCGGAACTCGACGCAACCACGCCACTGGACGATGCTGTGGTCGCCCTCGGCTGGCAGCTGCTCGGCAACAGCCAGCGCCTGGCTGAGCAATACCGCTTCAATGGCCGCTGGAAACTGCTCGGCGAGTGGCTGCACCAGCTGATCGAACTGCGCGCCCTGCTCGGTAGCCTCGGCCAAGCCGCCCCTCGCGCCAGCAGTCGTGAGCTGCGTGAGCTGCTCGATGCGCTGATCCATGACTGGCGTCCGCGTGTCGATGCCGGGCAGGACGATGAAGGCGTACGCAAGGCTGCGCCGGCGCAATTCGCCGAGGAGCTTGGCCAGACCCGTTGGGGGCTGCTGTCACTCAAAGCCTCGCTGTGGCTGCTGCAGCGCAGCTGGACCGAAGGCCGCAACGCCCGTGGCGATCGGCAGGGCGCCGCCGAGCTGGGCAAGTGGCTCGTGCATCTGTTGGCAGAAGAGGCCAAGGCGCTGCAACTACCGCGCTATCAGCAGCAACCCGAAGACCTCGCCGAACAGAGCCCGCGCATGGAACGGCTGCTGGTCTGGCTGCACCTAGCCCGCAGCGTGCTGGAACTGCCGGAAGTCGATCGTCTGTACGGCGAGCTGGCCAAGCTGCATGAACTGGCCCGCCAGCCCATCGACGAGCAAGCGCTGGAACTGCGCGTCGAACAGGCGCACCTGGTCTGGACGCTCAAGGCCTGGAAGCAGCTGGAGAAATAAGCTCGAAAGCCGGCGCAGGCTGCTCAAAGTTGGACCCCGGCGGCAGACAGCGCCGGGGTTTAGCGGCAAGCTTGGCTTTTCCGCCGCCGTATCGAAGGAATCCCATGTCCGTGCTGAACTCGCCCCCCCAGGACCGCCCTCTCGATCTCAACGATCTGCTGCGCGAGCTGGTCGCCCAAGGGCGGGTCGCTCAGGACAGCGCCGAACAATGCTTGACGGTACGCCGCAGTGCGGTGGCCAGCCAGCAGCACCCGCTGGAATTCCTCGCCGCGCAACAGCTCGATGATCTGCTGCGCCCCGGCAAGAAGCTCGACCTGGAAACACTGACCGTCTGGCTGGCTGAGCGCGCCGGCCAGCCTTACCTGCGCATCGATCCGTTGAAGATCGACGTGGCCGCGGTCACTCCGTTGATGTCCTACGCCTTTGCCCAGCGCCACAGCATCCTCGCCGTGGCGGTGGACAGCAGCGCCGTCACCATCGCCAGCAGCCAGCCCTTCATGCATGGCTGGGAAGCCAATCTGACCCACGTACTGAAGCGACCGATCAAGCGCGTGGTGGCCAACCCGGCCGACATCCAGCGCTTCACCGTGGAGTTCTATCGCCTGGCCAAGTCGGTCAGCGGCGCCAGCGGCACCGACCAGAAGATCAGCGGCATCGGCAACTTCGAGCAATTGCTCAACCTCGGCGCCAGCGACCAGGAGCCGGACGCCAACGACTCGCACATCGTCAACATCGTCGACTGGCTGTTCCAGTACGCCTTTCAGCAGCGCGCCAGCGATATCCACATAGAACCCCGGCGCGAACAGGGCACCGTGCGCTTTCGCATCGATGGCGTGCTGCACAACGTCTATCAATTCCCGCCGCAGGTGACGATGGCAGTGGTCAGCCGCTTGAAATCCCTGGGCCGGATGAACGTCGCCGAGAAGCGCAAGCCGCAGGACGGCCGGGTCAAGACCAAGACTCCGGAAGGCGGCGAAGTGGAGCTGCGCCTGTCGACGCTACCTACCGCCTTCGGCGAGAAGATGGTGATGCGCATCTTCGACCCCGAGGTGCTGCTCAAGGGCTTCGACCAGTTGGGCTTCTCCGCCGACGACCTGCGGCGCTGGCAGAGCATGACCAGCCAACCCAACGGCATCATCCTTGTCACCGGGCCGACCGGCTCGGGCAAGACCACCACGCTTTACACCACTCTCAAGCAGCTGGCGACGCCGGAAGTGAACGTCTGCACCATCGAGGACCCGATCGAGATGATCGAGGGGGCCTTCAACCAGATGCAGGTGCAGCACAACATCGAGCTGACCTTCGCCAGTGGCGTGCGCGCACTGATGCGGCAGGACCCGGACATCATCATGATTGGCGAGATCCGCGATCTGGAAACCGCCGAGATGGCCATCCAGGCGGCGCTGACCGGTCACCTGGTGCTCTCCACCCTGCACACCAACGACGCCCCCAGTGCCATTACCCGATTGCTGGAGCTCGGCGTGCCGCACTACCTGCTCAAGGCCACACTGCTCGGTGTCATGGCCCAGCGTCTGGTGCGCACACTGTGCCCGCACTGCAAGGCGCCGATGCAGCTGGACGTCGATGACTGGACGGCACTGACCCGACCATGGAATGCCCCGCTGCCAACCACCGCGCAGCAGGCTGTGGGCTGCCTGGAATGCCGCGATACAGGCTTCCGCGGTCGTGCCGGGGTGTACGAGATCATGCTGCTGAACGACGCGATCAAACCACTGATCACCGCCGATACCGATATCGTCGCCCTGCGCCGCCAGGCCTTCAAGGACGGTATGCGCAGCCTGCGCCTCTCAGGCGCGCAGAAAATCGCCGCCGGACTGACAACGATGGAAGAAGTGCTGCGGGTGACGCCGCAGAGCGAGCAGAAATAGCCGAAGGCTCAAGGCGTTTGTAGGGGTGGATGTCGCTTTTTACATCCACCACAACTCCGTCCGGGGGATCGGTGAAGCGTGGTCCACCCTACGCCAGCTCGCGCCGCGCCAGCGTCAGTGCCCGCAGTTGCGCGGATGACGCCGGCCCTTGCGACGGGCTGAGCGCTGAATCAGCCGCCCGAGCGTGCCGCGAGAATGGTCGCCACTTGATTGGGCTTGCAGTTGAGGTAGGCAGAAGACTGCAGCCATTGCTGATCGGGATACCAAGAGAACATGAACTGGCCGCCCTTGAGGCTATCGACCACCATACGCGCCACCTCCGGCCGGACCGCCGGGCAGCCCTGACTGCGACCGATTCGGCCCTGAGTGGCGATCCAGGAAGGATTCACGTACGCCGCCGGGTGAATGACGATTGCGCGCTCGCGGGCGCGATCATTGATGCCTGGCTCCAGCCCGTCCATCCGCAGTGAATAGCCATGTTTGCCGCTGTAGCTTTCGGCCGTGCGGAACAGGCCGATGCTGGACTGATGGCTGCCGACCGTATTGGAGAACTGGGTGGCGTGGTTGTCGCCAGACTTCTGCCCATGAGCAACCAGGTCTTCGAGCAGCAGCTGCTCTTTTTCCAGATCGAAAATCCATAGCCGACGCTCGCTGGAAGGCAGCGAGAAATCGATCACTGCTAGCCGCTGAGCCGCACTGGCTCCGTTATTGACTGCGCATTGCATGGCCGCAACGGCATGGGTCAGCACCGTTCGGTCCAGCTTGGGCGCCAACTGGGCCAGGCTGTCGACCATCGGTTGATAGGTTGCGCTAGCCGCCAAGACAGGCGACGCAAGGACGGAAAGACCCACCGCCAGGCAGGTGCGTCGAAGCATGGAAAGCATGAGCAAGTAACCTCATCAGGCACGCCCCCCGAGACTTCCTGTCTGGCTCGCACCTTATACTCGCCACTGATCACAACAGCGGCGCAACAAAGCCGGGCGGAGCGAATGAGCCCCAATTGCCCAGCACGATATGTTTTTATGGCCTCGAAACGATTGCCGGCAGACGCCTTGCACCTTGAGGCTACAGGCGCGCAGTCTAGCAGTCACCGCAACGGCCTGGAGCGAAACGTTGTTCAAAAAATGTGCATTCCGTCTTGCCGTCTGCTTGTGCCTGATACCAGGTGCTGCGCTCGCGGAGCCGCTACAGGCTCTGCCAACGCCGCTCGAAAGCGCGCTGGAAACCCTTCCGCAGAGCTGCCCATCGATGCTGCAAGGGCTAAAACCGGAGGCGCTGAAGCGGCTGACTGAGTTCTATCAGGCAACACACCATCAGCCCGTGTGGCACTCCTACGCCCAGCTCGAAAGCCTGTTTCAACAACTCGCGCTGCTGGCCGATGATGGTCTGGACCCAGCGCATTATCAGCCAGAGCGGATACGCGAGCAGCTTTACCAGGTCTCGGCTACCCCCCTACATCGCGAATGCGGCGACATTCTGACCAGCCATAGCTATCTCGAGGCGCTTCACCACCTGGCCCGCGGGCGCCTGCGACAGGCTGACGTGGAGCCGATCTGGCGCAGTCCGGAGGCGCCTGAGCGCGATGATGCTCAACAGCTTCTGCAGATCGCGGTGCAGGGCGTCGCCGACCTGCCAACTGCATTCGACCGCGCCCGCCCGGCCCATGCGCTGTACCGCGATCTGCGTGCGGCATACGCCGCGTTGCGCCAGGCGCCAAAGCCCGCCTGGCGGCCGTTGCCGGCTGGCCCAACGCTGCGAGCAGGAATGAGCGATGAGCGAGTGCCCCTGCTACGAGAACTGTTGCTGGCCGGTGCCGGCAGTACGCCCCTGATGGATCTGCGCTACGACGACGAACTGATCGAGGCGGTGAAGGGCTTCCAGCTTCAGCACGGCCTGGAAGACGACGGCATCGTTGGCGCCGGGACCCTGGCCGCCCTCAACGTCAGCCCGGCCAGCCGCCTCGACCAACTACGCATCAACCTCGAGCGCATGCGCTGGATCACTCGTGACCTTGAGCCGCAGTCGTTACTGGTGGACATCGCCGGAGCGCGGCTGATCTATATGCGCGACAGCTGCCCATTCTGGCAGACACGCACTCAGGTCGGCCGCGAAGCGCGCCAGACACCGCCACTGAAATCACAGATCACCCGGCTGACGCTGAATCCAACATGGACCGTACCGCCGACGATCCTGCAGCAGGACAAGCTGCCGCTGATCCGCCAGGACATCAGCTATCTGGCCCGTCACCAGATGCGCGTGATCGACGCCCAGGGCAACAGCCTTGACCCGCACCAGGTAGACTGGAACAACCCCCGCGGCATCATGCTGCGCCAGGATGCCGGCCCGTCCAATCCGCTCGGACAGGTCGCGATCCGCTTCGCCAACCCCTTCTCGGTCTACCTGCACGACACACCAAGCAAGCCACTGTTCAACCGCGCCGCGCGCGCCCTCAGCTCAGGTTGCGTACGCGTAGAGGCAGCGCTGCAGCTGGTGGATCTGCTGCTTGCCGAGGGGGACCGGGAAGCCGTCGCGACACTGCTGCAGACTGGTAAAACCCATGAGTACCGCCTCACGCGGCCTACGCCGATCCTGATCGCCTACTGGACAGCGGACACCGACGACAACGGCTGGCCGCGTTATCACCCCGACATCTACAAGCGTGATGCTGCGCTGCTCCGAGCGCTAAACACCGCCGGTTAAGGGATGCGCCGAGCACCAACCGCAGCGCTCCGGGCCTCCGTTCGTCGGGAGATTCGCCGCCTGCTGCCTGAACCAAGCGGGCTCGGCGTAGTCTTTTGCTGACCATTCGACATCGACCTTCGCTGCCGAGTGTTTAACTCATAAACCCGTCTGAATTACTCAGTGCCATGGATAGCCGAGCAGGACATTTTGAACGCCGAATACAGCGCCCCCGCAGCGACCTGGAACGAAGCTGACCGGCTGACCGCATTGGCTCGCTATGCCGCGCTCGACGCCTCGTGCGAAGCGGATCTGGATGAGCTCGCCGCCATGGCAGCGGATCTCTGCGGCTGCCCAGCAGCGGCAATCCACTTCATCGACGCCGCATATCAGTACTGCGCGGCTGCATTCGCGGTCGACCGACAGCGCATCGCGCGCGAACGCTCACCATCGGCCCAAGCGATCCTGCAAACTGCAGCGCTGGTCGAGCAGCGCACCGCCCAATCCGCAGACCAGCTGGAAATGCCACGGCTTGCCGATGGTGAGATGGCCAGCTTCTATGCCGCTGCAATATTGCGCGCCCCCCAGGGACAGCCGCTGGGCACATTGTGCGTATTCGACCACCAACCGCGCGAACTGACACCGCAACAGGTGACCCGGCTACAGGCAGTGGCGCGACAGGTCATGGCCCGGCTGGAACTGCGTCGACTGCGCGTCGAGGAAGAACGCAGCCGCCAGATGATCGAGAGCGCCCAGGACTACGCCATCCTGGCTACTGACCTGCAGGGCCTTATCACCAACTGGAACAGCGGCGCGCAACGGCTGCTGGGCTGGTCCGCCGAGGAAGCGATCGGCCAGCATGTCGCCTGTATCTTCACCGAGGAAGATTTAGCGCGAAATGCCGACGAACACGAGATGCGCACGGCGCTGGAACAGGGCAGAGCCATCGACGAGCGCTGGCATCAACGCAAGGATGGCTCACGCTTCTGGGCCAGCGGCGTACTCACACCGCTGCTCGACGGCGGCGAAGTACATGGCTTCGTCAAAATCCTGCGCGACCTTACCGAGGCCCGCTTGCAGCAGGCCGCCGCCCGCGAAATCGAGGAGCGCTACCGCACCCTGATCGACCTCAGCCCCCAGGTGGTCTGGCAATGCAATGCCGAGGGCGAGCTGAGTTTCTGCAACAGCTACTGGTGCGAATTCACCGGCCTTAGCGCGCAAGCATCACGCGGCAACGGCTGGCTTGCGGCAATCGCCGCGGCTGATCGCCAATCCATCGCCGAACAGTGGCGCCAGGCCATGCGCCGGGAGCTGCCGTGCAGGCTGGAGTTGCCGTTGCGCGACGTGGACGGCAGTCCACGCTGGTTCCAGGCCAGTGCCGCGCCCATCTACGATACCGATGGGCGACTTCTGCATTGGGTATGCGTCGCTCAGGACATCGACAGCCGCCGACGCTCGGAAATGAAGCGCCTGGAGAGCGAAGCCTTTACCCGTTTGCTGCTCGACTCGGCCAATGAGGGTTTCTACTCTATCGACCGCACCGGGGCAGTCACCCTGTGTAACGATGCCTTTCTCAACATGCTGGGCTTCGGTAGTCGCGAGGAAGTGCTCGGCAGGCAGCTGCACCATACGATTCACCACAGCCACCCGGACGGCAGCCCTTATCCGGTACATGATTGCCCGATTCAGCACACCGCGCTCACTGGCGAACCGCGTCATGTCGAGCACGAACTGTTCTTTCGTGCCGACGGCAGCAGCCTGCCTGTGGAGTACCGCGTAGCGCCTATCTATCGTGACGGCGAACTGCAGGGTGCGATCTGCACCTTCAGCGATATCAGCGAGCGTACCCAGCACCAGGCGCTGCAGGCGTTTCTGCTGGAGCTGAGCGACTGCCTGCAGGCAAACAGTGAACGGGTAGAAATCTGCTGCTTGCTCGACCAGCGACTGGCACAGTTGCTGCGCTGCGATTACATCGCCTCGGCCTGCCTGGAGGATGAGGCGCTGGTGGTACGTCAGGAATGGCTGGGGCCTGACGTGCCCAGCTGCCTAGGCCGCCACAACCTGAGCCAAGGCAAGTCCGTGCTCCTCGAACAGCTGCGGCGCGACGGCGTCATGCTGCTCAATGGAGACGATCCGCAAAGCAGCACGCTACGCCAGTGCCTGGCCAGCACCACGCTGCTGATGGCCGAGCTGCCGGGTGTCGAGTCCGATATGCCGAACACGGCGCTATTGTTTTCTCGTAGCCGGACGCAACCCTGGAGCATGGACGACATCGCCCTGGTACGTGAGGTTCTTGAGCGCCTCCGCGGCGCTGCCGAGCGCACCCGGGCGAGCAAGGCCCTGCGCGAGGCGGAGCAGCGCATCAGTCTGGCCAACGAAATCGCCTCGATCGGCGTCTGGGAGTATCGCGACAGCCAGCACTCGTTGCACTGGGATACCCAGCTCAAGGCCATGGCAGGGATAGCGCCGGATCAGCCAGGACTGGACGTGCATGAAATCCTCGCACGGGTGCATCCGGACGATCGCAGCACGCTGATCAAGGCACTGGGTGACACCCTAGCCGGCAAAGGCGACGGCGAGTTCCAGTTCGACTATCGGATCTTCGATACCCGCATCGGCGAGTTCGTCTGGCTGGCAAATCGCGGCCGCCGGCTGCTCGACCCCAGCGGAGAGCTACGCATCCTCGGCACCGCGCGCAACATTACCGCGGAGCGCAATGCTGCCGAGCGCATGCTGCGCATGAACGAGATGCTCGAAGAGCAGATCAAGGACCGCCAGCAGGCCGAGCAGCGCCAGACCGCGCTGATCGAACTGGGCGATCTGCTTCGCGAGCAGCACGACAGCCAGACCATCGCACATGCCGCAGTCAGCGTGATTGGCCGCACGATCGGCATATCCCGCGTGCTGTTCGCGAGCATCGACGCTTCCAGCCAGAGCGCCACCATCGAGCGCTATTGGAGCGATGGCAGTTCCGACAGCAGTACCGAAGTGGTGCATTTCGCAGATTACGGCGACTTCTTCTACGATCTGCAAGAGAACGAACTGGTCGTCATAGAGGACGTGCTGCACGACGCCCGCACCGCCAGCCACGCCGATAACTTCGCCGAAGGCCAGATCCGCAGCATCGTTTGCGTCCCGTTGTTCGAGCAAGGGCGCATTTCCGCCGTGATGATGCTGCTTGAGAGCCAGCCGCGGGCCTGGCTCGACGAAGACATTTCCTTCATTCGTGAAGTTGCCGACCGTGCCTGGACCGCCGATGAGCGTATGCGCGCCGAACGTGCTCTGCGCGAAAGCGAAGAGCAGTTCCGCACGCTGGCCGACAACATGAGCCAATTCGCCTGGATGGCGGACCCTGCGGGCCGCATCTACTGGTACAACAAACGCTGGTATGACTACACCGGCACCACGGGCGAGGCCATGCGCGCACTGGGCTGGCGGGCGGTAAATCACCCCGAGCACCACGAGCGGGTCAGCGCCTCGATGAAACGCGCCTTCGCAATCGGCTCGATCTGGGAAGAAACCTTCCCGCTACGCGGTAAAGACGGCAAGTACCGCTGGTTCCTCTCGCGCGCACTGCCGATTCGCGATGATTTCGGCCAGGTCACCCACTGGTTCGGAACCAATACCGACGTAACCGCCCAGGTCGCAGCCGAAGAAGCGCTGCGGGAGCTCAACGACAATCTTGAGCGCCGCGTCGCCGAGCGTACCCGTGAACTGGCGGCAATCAACAGCCGGTTGCATATCGAGATGGCCGAACGCGAACGCGCCGAGGAAGCGCTGCGTCACGCACAGAAGATGGAGGCCATCGGCCAACTCACCGGCGGCCTGGCCCACGACTTCAACAACATGCTGACCGGCGTGCTCGGCGCGCTCGACCTGATCCAGCGCCGGCTTGCCAGCGGCAGCACTGGCGACCTCGACCGCTATATCGATGCCGCCACGACATCAGCCAACCGCGCCGCCGCGCTGACTCATCGTCTGCTGGCATTTGCCCGCCGCCAGTCCCTGGACCCCAAACCAGTGGACGTGAACCAGTTGGTGGTGTCTATGGAGGACATGCTGCGCCGTACCATGGGCGAGCACATTCAGCTGGAGGTCGAACTGCAAGCCGATACCTGGCTTGCTTACACCGATGGCCATCAACTGGAAAACGCCCTGCTCAATCTGGTGATCAACGCCCGGGACGCCATGGCCGATGGCGGCCGACTCGGCGTGACCACGCGCAATCTTCGCGTTGAGCAACCCCAGCCGGACTCACCCGAACCAGGCGATTACGTGGTGCTCAGCGTCACCGATAATGGTGCTGGCATGTCGGCACAAACCATCGCCAAGGCCTTCGATCCGTTCTTCACCACCAAGCCAATCGGCCAGGGCACTGGCCTGGGTCTGTCGATGGTCTACGGTTTCGCCAAGCAGACCGGCGGCCACGTGCGCATCGACAGCAAGCTAGGCGTAGGTACTCAGGTCATTCTCTATCTGCCGCGCAACCAGGCTCTGGACGACGTGCAGTCGGCGCCAGAGCAAAGCGCTGAAGCACCCAGCGCCTTGAACGGCGAGACAGTGCTGGTGGTGGAAGATGAAGCGGCCGTGCGCATGCTGGTGGTGGAGGTCCTGCAGGAATTGGGTTATCAGGTCCTGGAGGCCTTCGATGCTGACAGCGCGCTGCCTTATCTGCATGGCGACCGGCGCATCGATCTGCTGGTAAGCGATTTCGGCCTGCCGGGGCTCAATGGACGGCAACTGGTGGAAAGCGCAAGAGGGCACCGTCCTGACCTAAAGGTACTCTTCATCACCGGCTACGTTCCTGACGAGGAAATGCGCAATGACTTCCTCGGTCCAGGCATGGACCTCCTCGCCAAGCCTTTCAGCATCGACATGCTGGCTGCACGCATCCGTCGACTGATAGACGAACGGGGCTGAGCGGCAGCCGGAACTCTCACGCCTGCACCGCACTCTGAAAAGTACGACAGCAAGGAGGTTTCCGCTCATGCGCAAGATATTGTTCGCAGCGTTCTCACTGGCCCTGGCGCCCCTTGGCAGTGCCATGGCAGACGGTCTGGTACGTGACATCCTGTCTTCCGGCGCGACCACCGCGTCGACCTACCTGACCTTCAAGGACAACAAACTGGTGATCCCGGCGCGAGAAGACGCAGGCAGCTTCGTCGCCAGCGACGGTGCGATCCGCGGTCCTTATCTGGAAGCAATGCTGCAGCAAGTGCGCAGCGAGCAGCCACACCTGCAAGCCTCCGACATGGAGCTGGCCAGCGCGATCCTGGCAGCCGAACAGCCTCGCTGAGCCGCGCGGCCAAACCACCCACCCGTATCCACGAGGTCAATTCATGAAGAAGAGCGCTTCCGCCGCCTGGCAAGGCGGCCTGAAAGACGGCAAAGGCACCATCACTACCGAAAGCGGCGCCCTGAAGGACAACCCTTACGGCTTCAATACCCGCTTCGAAGACACTCCAGGTACCAACCCGGAAGAATTGATCGGTGCAGCCCATGCCGGTTGCTTCTCAATGGCGCTGTCGATGATGCTTGGCCAGGCCGGACTCACTGCTGAACGTATCGATACCCGCGCCGAAGTTACCCTCGACAAGGATGGCGAAGGCTTCAGCATCACCGCGGTCGAGCTCACCCTCAAGGCACGAATTCCGGGCGCAGACGACGCCCAGTTCCAGCAGATCGCCAATCAGGCGAAGGAAGGCTGCCCGGTGTCCAAGGTTCTCAATGCCCGCATCAGCCTGAACGCTACGCTGGAAGGCTGAGCCGCCGGAACAGCTGGTCAGGCTGTTGCACCCGCGCAAAAAAAACGCCACGCCGTTGCCGGAGTGGCGTTTTTTTACGAAGCGGATATCAGCCGCGAATGTTGTAGATATCCTTCTCGTTCAGCTCGGCATATTCGTATAGCCGGTTGAGATAGGCACTTTGCTGCTCCCACACCTTGGATGCCACCGGATCTGCCTTGGCGGAGGCGTCGACCACCTCGGCGGCTACTTCCTTCAGACGCGCAAGGACTTCGTCCGGCAGGCGGCGTACCTCAACACCCTGCTCACGCAGCTGCTCCATCGCTTCCATATTCTTGGCGTTGTAGTCATCGAGCATGTCGCCGTTTACATCACGAGCGGCAGCACGAACGATGGCCTTCAGATCGTCCGGCAGCGTATCCCAGGCCTTGAGGTTTACGTCGAGTTCGAAGGTGACGTTCGGCTCCTGCCAACCCGGGGTGTAGTAGTACTTGGACGCCTTGTGCAGGCCCAGCGCCAGGTCGTTGTACGGCCCGATCCACTCGGTGGCATCGATGGCCCCGGTCTGCAGCGCAGTGAAGATTTCGCCGGCCGGCATGTTCACCACGGTCCCGCCCATCTTGGTCAGCACTTCGCCGCCCAGACCGGGGGTACGCATCTTCAGGCCCTTGAAGTCATCGACCGAGTTGATTTCCTTGTTGAACCAGCCAGCGGTCTGCACGCCGGTAGCGCCACAAGCCATCGGCAGTACGCCGTAGGGTTTGTAGACCTCCTCCCACAGCTGCATGCCGCCGCCACGATGCAGCCAGGCATTCATTTCCTGAGCGTTCGGACCGAACGGCAAAGCGCAGAAGAACTGGGCGGCCGGGACCTTACCTTTCCAATAGTAAGGCGCGCCATGGCCCATTTCGGCCGTGCCACGCGAGACCGCATCGAAAACCTCCAAGGCCGGAACCAGCTCGCCGGCGGCATAGACCTTGATCTTCAGCCGGCCACCGCTCATCTCGTTGACCAGGTTGGCGAAACGCTCGGCACCGACGCCGACGCCAGGGAAGTTTTTCGGCCAGGAGGTGACCATCTTCCAGTTGAATGTCTGCTGCTCGGCCTGCTTGCTTTCGCCGGCTACCGGCTTGTCGCTCTTGTCATTGCAGCCAGCGAGTGCAGTGGCCGCCAGGCCTACGCCAGCGGCGGTGAGAATTTCACGACGTTTCATGTGGTTACTCCTTGTTATTTGTTCTTATTTTGCGCAACGGCATGGCCACGCTTGCCAGGCCGCAACGCCTTTCTCCATATGAGTTCATGGCCAAGCTGGTTGCGGACTCATGCGGCGAAGCCTGTGCCGAAAATGCGGACACCATTTCGGGCTCGACTAACATTAGAGCCTCTGGCGTCTCAAGCCTAGCGCATACGCTAAAAGTCGTAGGCCGATTGCTGCAAAGCGCCAGTACTGCAAGAATCGCCGTCTCCCGCCAACCCTTGCGTCTACAAGAAGGACTAAAAATGTCCCAGAGCCCACCGCCCCTGCTGCGTGTGGCCGGCCTAATCGATGCGTGCAACATGCGCCTCGGCCAGCTATGTGCCTGGATCACCCTGTTTCTCGTCATCGGTACCACCGTCGTGGTCGTGCTTCGCTACGGTTTCGGCATCGGCGCCATCGCTTTGCAAGAGGCAGTCATGTACGGCCACGCGCTGGTGTTCATGGGGGCCGCCGCCTGGACCCTGCAGCGCAACGGCCATGTCCGCGTCGATATCTTCTATCAGAAGTTCAGCGGTCGCCGGCAGGCGACCGTCGATGGCGTGGGCCACCTGCTGTTCCTCCTGCCGGTTTGCCTGTTTCTCGGCTGGAACAGCTGGGATTACGTCAGCAACTCCTGGTCGACACTCGAAGGCTCAAACGAATCCGGCGGACTGAAGTTCGTTTATCTGCAGAAGAGCATCATCCTGCTGCTGGTTGGCAGCCTTGCGCTTCAGGCGCTTTCGGACCTGATCAAGATGGGTTATCGCATCGCCGGCCGCCTCCCAGAGACGGAGGTGAAGCATGGCTGAGTTCATGGCTATCCTGCTGTTCATCAGCATCTGCTTCGCTCTGATGTCTGGCTACCCGGTCGCCTTTACGCTGGGCGGCATGGCGTTGCTTTTCGCCGGCATCGGCGTCGTCACCGGCTCCTTCGATGTCGGCTACCTACATGCACTGCCGAACCGCATCTTCGGCATCATGAACAACCAGACGATGCTGGCCGTGCCACTGTTCGTTTTCATGGGTGTAATGCTGGAGAAATCCCGCGTCGCCGAAGACCTTCTGGAGTCGATGTCGCGACTGTTCGGCACCATGCGCGGCGGGCTCGCCATCTCGGTCTGCGTCGTCGGTGCATTGCTCGCTGCCAGTACCGGTATCGTCGGCGCCACCGTAGTCACCATGGGTCTGTTGGCGCTGCCAACAATGCTACGCCGCGGCTACGATCCAGCCATTGCTACCGGCACGCTTGCCGCCACCGGCACGCTCGGGCAGATCATCCCGCCTTCGATCATCCTGGTTCTGCTCGGCGACGTGATGTCCAGCGCCTTCCAGCAGGCGCAGCTGAAGCTGGGCATCTTCTCGCCGAAAACCGTTTCGGTCGGCGACCTGTTCGTCGGCGCGCTGATTCCGGGCCTTCTGCTGGTCGGCATGTACATCGTCTACCTGATCGCCGTGGCGATCTTCCAGCCGAAGAAGTTGCCCGCTTTGCCACAGGAAGAACTGGGCCCGATCGAGTGGGGCAAGCTGATCGGCTCTCTGCTGCCGCCGCTGCTGCTGATAACCGCGGTGCTCGGCTCGATTCTGGCCGGGTACGCCACGCCTACCGAGGCAGCCGCGATCGGCGCGCTCGGTGCGACGCTGCTCTCGATCGCCAAGGGACAGCTGAACTTCACCCAGCTCAAGCAGGTGGCGTTCGGTACCACCGAGATCACCTCGATGGTGTTCCTGATCCTCATTGGCGCGTCGCTGTTCTCGCTGGTGTTCCGTGGCTTCGGCGGTGAGGTGCTGATCGAAGATGCCCTGCATTCGCTGCCGGGGGGCGTGCTAGGCGCGTTCCTGGTGGTGATGCTGGTCATCTTCCTGCTGGGCTTCATCCTCGATTTCATCGAGATCATCTTCGTCGTGGTGCCCATCGTTGGCCCGATCCTGCTGGCCATGGGTCTGGACCCGGTGTGGCTCGGGGTGATGTTCGCCATCAACCTACAAACGTCTTTCCTCACGCCGCCCTTCGGCTTCTCGCTGTTCTACCTGCGCGGTGTCACGCCGCGAAGCGTACCGACCAGCGTGATGTACAAGGGTGTGCTGCCGTTCATCGCGATCCAGATCGGCATGCTGGTCGTGGCCTACATGTGGCCTGGAATCGTCACCTGGCTGCCGGAGCAGGTCTACGGCAAGTAACTGAGCCCGCAACGCCCGTTTCGACGGGCGTTGTGCTTACTGCAGTGCCATCCCGCTACAATCGGCACCCGCCTGCACGCCCGGCCCGCCGATGACTGCCTCTCCTTCTCTGCTCGAACGCTTCCAGGCACTCGACCGTTTCCTAAGCGAGCACCAAGCTCTCTGGCGCCCACGCCCCTTCGTCTGCCGGACCCTGCCCTGGGAAAACGCCCACCCGGAACTCGCCGCCTGGCTCCGCGCTCGCTCGCTGGACGACGCTGAAGCTGCGCATAATCAGCCAGCCGCCCTGCCAGCCCCCGCACCCTTCCCGCAGTTGGCCGCCATGGCCAACCAACTGAGCCAGATCGACGAGTTGCCAGCCAACGACTTGCCGTGCGCTGACCACCGACAGAACGTCGACGTTCCGGGGCGAAAGTCATTGCAGATCCAGGCATTCGGCGCACGTCTGCAGTTTCGCGAAACACCTCTCCACTGGCTGGACTGGTGCGCCGGCAAAGGTCATCTCGGCCGATACCTGGCCAGAAGCGGTGCAGCGTTGACTTGCCTGGAATGGGACGACGCGCTGGTAGAAGCTGGGGCACAGCTGAGCAAACGACAGGGCATCGGCGCGAACCACCAATGCCAGGATGTACTGGCTGCCAGCGCTGCCGATCAGCTACACGCCACCCACACCCCGATCGCCCTGCATGCCTGCGGTGACCTGCACGTTCGGCTGCTGCACCTGGCCATCGCCAAACAGTGCCGCCAACTCGCCGTGGCACCCTGCTGCTACAACCGCACCGCCGACGAGCGCTACACCCCGTTGTCACAGGCAGCCAGGGCATCGTCTTTGCAGCTCAGCCGCGACGATCTGGGCCTGCCGCTGAGCGAAACCGTCACCGCCGGCGCTCGCGAGCGACGCAACCGCGACCAATCCATGGCCTGGCGCCTGGGCTTCGATACGCTGCAACGCCGCCTGCGCCAGCAGGATGATTACCTGCCGACACCCTCGCTGCCCAGCGCCTGGCTGAAGAAAGACTTCCCCGACTATTGCCGCGACCTCGCGGCACTCAAGCAGCTACCTGAGCCAGGCAAAGAAGATTGGGCGGCACTGGAACGAACCGGCTGGCAGCGCCTCGCCGAAGTGCGCAACCTGGAGCTGGTGCGCAGCCTTTTCCGCCGCCCGCTCGAGTTATGGCTGCTGCTTGACCGTGCCTTGCTGCTCGAAGAACAGGGCTATCACGTCCGCCTTGGCACCTTCTGCCCGCGCGAACTGACCCCGCGAAACCTGCTGCTGCTTGCCGAACGCGGCTGACTTCGCAAAAAGTGACGCGGCGTGAACAAGCAACTGCAAGTCACCGTAATCAAACGGTTTACTCGCCGCGCGCAATGGATATAATGGCGACCCTCAAATGCCGGTATAGCTCAGCTGGTAGAGCAACTGACTTGTAATCAGTAGGTCCCGGGTTCGACTCCTGGTGCCGGCACCACGATTTAAAGGCCCGCAGAAATGCGGGCCTTTTTCGTTTCTGTTACTTACTGGCTCGGATACCAAGCCCGCAACATCGCGGGCTTGGCGTACTTCAGTTACTCAGTACTTTCCGATTGCGTTGAAGAACCAGCCCTGGCTGCGGAAGGACATGTCGGTCAGGTCATCGCTGAAGTCGCTGAAGTTGTAGCCGACCCCCGCCTTGAAGTGGTTGCCGAAGTGCCGGTAGGCACCGACCAGCATGCCAGTGCGACTGTCCTTCGCCGCGAACTCGTCACGGCGCCGGACTTCGGCCATCAGGTCCCACTTCTTCACCACGTGCCAGTCCACCCGGGCCGCCATCAACTGACCGCGGCTGTCGAACCAGTCGGCCGAGGTATCACGACTCATGCGTAGCTCGCTGAGGCGATAGGCGTACTTGCCGCCGACGCTCCAGCGCTCGCTCAGGTCGTAGATGCCATCCACCGCGAACACGTGGCTGCGCTGCGCGTAGTCGACGTTTCTACCGGTGGCCGTAGATACCTGATCCGGCGGAGGGAGGTCTGCCAGGTAGGTATATTTCGTCAGCAGGTTGAGCTTGTCGTTGAGTACGGGCCGGTAGGCATAGCCGAGCGAGGCTTCAACGAAGTCGCCATCGAAGTAGTCGCCGCGGTCGGAATCGCCCACTGAGAAGTCCAGCTTGCCGATGAAGCGCCAGTCCGGGTTGACCTTGTAACTGATGTTGTTGCGCATCAGCCACACGCTCAAGTCCTGTACCGCGCTGCTGTCCTCGCGATATTCCAGTCGGCTGGCATAGCGCAGCTCGCTATTGCTGTAGCCGACCTTGCCACCGATGGCGCGGCGCTTGAGCGCGTAATCGGTTTCCTCATTGAAGGTCCCGAATTCCGCGGTCACACCGTAGCTCCAATGGTCATCCGGTGCGAAGTCCAGGCCGTAGCCCTGAATCAGGCCAGCCTGATCGCCATGCTGCAGGCGTTGCTCGGCATAGACGCTGGTGCTGTCGGTCCAACGCGACCTGGCGCCAGAGACGAACTGGCCAGTTCGGCCGCCCCCTCCCAGCCCGCTGCGGCTGCTGAAACCGTCGTCGCTGCGATCCGAGTCCAGCTCGTAGCTGAGGTAGACATTGGTGCGGTCGGAGGCGTCATAGCCGACGCCAGCCTTGGCGCCGAGGCCGAGGTTGCCGCCGGAGAGCTCGCCGTTCAGCGAGGTGCGCTCGTTGAGGCGATAGTCACCGCCGACGCCCAGTCGATTATTGGCCTGACGGCTGCCATCACGATTGACCGTGCCTTGGCCGAAGCCATACACCGACCAGTCCTTCTCGGCGTGATAGAGCGCCTGGAACAGCGCGTCGGTGCGCTCACCTTCGTCGTAGTTGCCGTCGTCGTAGCCAGCATAGGTGCCGATGTAACGGTTGCTATAGGCGCTGCCGTAGGTCTGCCGGTCGTTGCGTAGGCCGGCAGAGAGGCGCCAGACATCGCTCAGGTCATGGGCGATGCCGCCTTCCACGGCGCGCCGCGAGCGACCACCATCTTCCTCGGTCTGGTCGGCCTTGAAGATGGCCTCGGTTTTTTCGCCCAGAGGAGCCGTATAACTGCCGCCGACCTGATCGCTGGCAAGCTCCGACAGGCGACCCGGCGCGGAGAAGCCGGCGTCGCGGCTCTCGTAGTAGAAGGTGCCGCGACCCTCGGAGTCCTCGACCAGGTCCTTGAGGTCAAACGCCGTCTCGATACGATTGGCTCTGGCGCGGCTATCGGTGCCAGCCAACTCCTCGCCGAAGCCGAAGCCACCGTCGAAAGAGAAGCGCTGATTGAGGCTGTCGCCCTCGCTCTGCGCCGACTCAAGCTTCAGCCAGGTACCGTCGCTGTGGCGCAGCAGCAAGTCGCCGCCGCCCAGAGTCTGGTCTTGGCGGCCGGTCTGTTCCTGCATGCTGCCGGTGACACCAACACGCACCTTGTCATTGACCCAATAGGCCGCGCGACCGCCGTAGGCGAGGTCGTCGAGGCGTTCCAGCCCCGGCGAGTATTCATAGCCGACGACAAGATAGGCCGGGTTGCCCGACAGGCTGCCGCCGGAGCGGATCAGTGTGCTGCCATCGGCGCTGGCCGACAGAGGCTGGGTGAGGATCACCCGGCCCTGCAGCGAGTTGATCTCGTAGTCGATGCCGGCGACCAGGTCTTGGCTGTGCAGTACCAGTCCAGAATCCTTGTCGCGAACCTCGATACGCACCCGCTCACTGCCTTCGCTGATGTCCTGATGGCGAAGGTAATAGAGCGAACCACCGGTACCGCGGAAATCCTCGCGCGCCGAAGCGGTGCCCGGCTCGGCGGCGAAGCCCTCGACCTGCAGGCGGCGCTCGCCAAACGCGGTGAACGCGTCGTCACGGTAGCGTGCCTGGGCACCGTACAGGCTGCGGTCGATCTGGGTTAGCTCAGTCTCGCGGATCTGCGCACGGAAGTTACCCCACATGGCGTGGGACTTTTCGTCCTCGACCTTGGCGTAGAACTTGCCGCGCGTTGGGGCGTCCTCGACCAGAGTCGAGTCATCACCGAAGGTCGCCCAGCCCTTGTCCGAGTGGCTCATGCGCCTGAGGAACTCGCGCGGGTCTTTGTCGTTGAAGTTGCTGAACAGGCTCTCCGCCGGTTCTTCACCGGTATCAACGCTGGCGGTGACGGTGTACTTGTCGTCGATCTTGCCCTTGCTGTAGAAGGCCAGGCGGCCGTCCGCGTAGAGCTTGTCGTCGTAGTAGCGATCTTCCTGGGTAACCAGGCGCGCCGGGCCGCTGGTGTTCTGCTGGCCAACGGTGAAGTCGGCGATGGCCACGGTGAACCAGTCGTTCTGCGGCAGTCGCAGGTCGCGCCGATAGATACGGCCCTTACCCTCATCGTCGAGCACTGCCACTTCCACAGTATGCAGGCCGCGCGGAATGATCTGCGCGCTGGCGAAGGTGCCGCTGCCGTCGACCGGCACCGGCCGGCCCATGACGAACACGTGCTGGTCGTCCTTCACCTGCTTGCCATTGATGGTCACGGTACCGCCCGCCACCGGAATGTTGTGTCGCTGCAGGCGATTGCCGCCATAGCCGGCGAGCAGGTCGGCGGCGACATCTTCCGGCGATTCTGCCGGTAGTTCACCACGTGCAACATTGAGCAGCTGCACACTGGTCTCGTCGAAGCGGCCTTGCTCGTCATACACGCGCAGCTGATAGTAGATGCGCTCGGGCGTGTCTGCCGGCGGCGTCCAGTTGCCGTTGAGCTGCTCGTCGAGCTCGACGGTTTCCAGCAGCTGCGGCTCGCCGAACAGGCGACGCTTGCCGAGGATGCGCACCTCGGCGCGCTTGATCCAGTGCAGGTAGTTGCTGTAACCGCTGAAGGTCTGCGGCTCGCCGATACGCGCTACCCGTGCCCCCGAGACTAGGTTCAGGCGCGGCTGCGCCGACAGATTGTCAAAGCGCACCTGCAACAGATCCTGCGCAAGGGCCACGTCGACGCAGCGCTGGTTGTCGGCGCTGCCGGCAATGCCATCGGCGCCCTGCGGCTGACCATCGACGCTGATGCGGAACGGCGAGACGCTCTCTCCGGCGATGCTCCCCGCCGCGCAGGCCTGCGGTTTGACCGGCGTGCTTACAACGGACTCGTCATACCAGATTTCCACCTCTACGCGACGATTGAGCGCCCATGCCTGGGGGCTGTCACCCTGCATCAGCGGCTCGCTCGGCCCACGGCTGTCCAACATGATCTGTTCCGGCGCCAGATGCAGGCGCTGGCGGAAGATCTCGCCGACTTCGCGGGCGCGCTCCAGACCCAGGCCCTGATTGTCGCCATAGATGGGTTGGGTACGCGCAGACAGGCGCTGCGGATCGGTGTGCCCGATCAGGCGCAGGCGCAGGTTGCGCTTACCGGCCAGGCGCTCGACCAGTTTGGCCAGCGCGTCGCTATCCTGCATCGGCACCGCCGAACGTCCCGAGGCGAAACGCACCACCGGAAGCCCGTCTTTAAGAACCACCGAGCTGATCTGCTCATCACCCAGTTCAACCAGCTGCTCACGTACGCCAAGGGCGCCGTCGATCTCCCAGAGAATCAGCCGCTCACTCGGCAGTTCACGCTCGGCGTTCGCCGGCAATGCCGGCAAGCCACCCGGAGTAAAGGGACGGCGCTGCAGCAGCGACTCGTCTTTCATCGCCCCACGTGGCCCTTGCAGCCCACAACCCTTGCCCACTTCACATTGCTCCGCGGCGTGCGTCACAGCGACGGCCAACGGGTTCAGCGCCAGTGCGGCGACGCCACAAACCATCAAATTACGCATGCTCATCGGATCACCTCCACGCTGTCAGTCGCCGGTACGATTTCTTCCTCCAGTTGCAGGTCGTAACAGCAGTCGTGGGGCTCCCAATGCTCCTTTATCCAGTCCTTCACATACGCAACCCGGGCGCGGGCATCGCTGATCTTGCCTTCCACCGGCATGCGGTAAGCGATGCGCAGAATCGACGGCTCGGCATAGAGCAGCTTCAGGACTTCTTCCAGGCGTGATTGGTACTGCGCGGTCAGCTGGTTGCCAGTCCCAAAGGCATCGCTGTTCAGGTCCAGACGCACCACACGATGGATGCTCGCACCGAAGTTGGCCTTGACCAGGCGACCCTGGGTCATGCGCACCACACGCGGGTTCTCGGTAATGATCCGGTAGCCGCTTGGCAGGCTGCGCTCGTCGACCTTGACGATGAAGTTGCTGCCACGCAGCTCGCTTGGCACATCGGCACAGGCGATGTGATAGCGACCGTATTCATCAGTCGTTACCAGCCAGCCCTTGGGCGTGGCAACGCGCACACCGGGAATGCCGGGCTCACCTTCGTCCTGGTAGCCGTTGCGGTTCTGGTCATCGAAGACCTTGCCAATCAGGTCCGAGCAATCGAAGGTCGGGTCGGCGACAACCCGCACGCTGGCGGTGGCGACGTTCGACACCCGCGCAGCGGCAGCAAGATTCAGCGCCCAGGTCTGGTTGATGTACTCGTTGAAGCCAACGCCAGAGCCCACCACCAGCAGCAGCTTGATCCTTACCGACTGGCCGCCATTGAGGGTGCGTTCAGGCCAGCGCAGACGCCGACCCTCGACCAGCGGCTCGACCGGCACGCCGTCGATCTGAGCCGAGTTCTTGATGTACTTGAAGCCCGGCGGCATCTGGTCCTCGATGGCGATGCCCGTCAGCGTGGTGGACAGCGTGTTGCGCGCGGTCAGCACATAGGGCACCAGTTCGCCGCGGGTCACGTTGACCTTGGCGGTGTTCTTGGTCATCACAATGGCGCCGCCGAGGATAGGATCAAGCGGGATGTGGTTGTTGACCACGTCCGCCGAGCCGGAACCAAGAACGAAGCTGAAGTAGTACTGAGTAGTGCCGTTGTTGGCGCCGAGCCCTGCGGAACTGGCCGGGCAGGTAGCGGCGTCGTGCAGGGTCACCGCTTCCGCTGGTGCCTGGTTGCTGGTCTGCACCAGCGCAGGATCGGGAATCGCCCCGACCTGCAGGGTATTGGCGCACACCGGAATCAGCGCTGACGGCCCTTGCAGGTAACCGCTGGGAGCGGTGACCATCAGTGTGTAGGTACCGGCAGGCGCGCTGGACAACAGCAGGAACTGATACAGGCCATCGGCAGCGGTGATCTGCTGCAGCGAACCGCCCAGCACTTGAGCAGCCGTGAAGCCGGCCGGACCGCTGATGCTGACCACTGCACCGCGCACTGGCTGCCGGCTGATGGCGTCATATACCACCCCGGCGGGGTCGATCGGCAGACTCTGCTCGACGACATTGCGGCCCGCGGTGATGGTGATGTTACTCAGGGTGCCGTCGCGGTTGTCAGCACCAGCCGGGTTGCCCGGGCCGGCAGTGCCCGGCGTGTGCGCCAGCCCCTGCTCGTTGGGTACTGGCCGGCCGAACAGCGTGCCGGTTTCCGGATGGCGGAAGCGCACTTCGTAGCCGCTGCCCGGCGTCAGGTTACTGAAGGCATAGGCGCCATTAGCGTCGGACTGAGTCGTGGCGACCACTGCACCGCCCTGCACCAGTTCGACGGTCCAACCCGCCAGGCGCGTCTCGCCTGGGTCCAAAACTCGGTCGTGGCTGGTATCGATCCAGACCGTGCCCGACAGACCGGGAATACTAACCTCGGCGAACCAGTTGTCGACCGAGAGCATGGTGCTGGTCAGGTCGATGCTGCTGATGCGGCTCGGACCTTCACTGACCACGCCACTGGCGCTGCCTGCAGTGGTCGAGCCATTGAGCAGCCCGCTGGGTTGATTGGGCTGCAGCAAGTCATAGATGCCAGGCGGCAGACCGATGAAGCTGAAGGTGCCGTCGCTTGCGGTCACGGTGCTCAGACTGACCGGGTTGCCGTTGATGTCCTGGCCAATCAGCTCCACCGTTTCGCCGCCCAGGCCGCCATCACCGCTGCTCGGAGCACCATCGGTGTCGCGATCATGGAAGATGCGTCCATAGATGATTCGGCCGCTGACGATCTCGGCGAAATTGTTCTCTTCCGAGATGTAGCCCGAGGTCAGTGTGATGCCGCTGATCGCGCTGGGCACGGTGCCTGCCGCGGTCACGCCTGGCGCTGCACCGGCGCTATTGCCGGCCACGGTCAGGCCATTGGCGGTTCCGGCCGGCTGTGTCGGCTCGGTGACCGTATAGGTGCCGGGCTGCAGGCCGCTGAAGCGATAGTTACCGCTGGCGTCGGTGTTGGTGGTCGCGTTGACCGGGCGGTTCTGCCAGTCAGTACCGCTTAGGTTGATCACTACACCAGCCAGGCCGCTGTCGCTGCCCTGACGGATACCGTCGTTGTTCTGGTCGATGAAGACCGCGCCGCTGATGCTGGCCGGTGCAACTTCGGGGAAGTCGTTGCGCTGCGATCCGCTGACTTCACCGCTCGCGCCGTCGCCATTGAGGACGATGCCCTCGATCTGGCTGCTGGTTTCGCTGGCGTTGCCGGCAGAGCCCGGTGTACCGCTGCTACCGTTGGCCGGGGTAATGTTGCCGGCTACCGGCAGCGCGTTGAGCGTTCCCGCAGGCTGGGTTGCCTGGCAGACCGAGTAGGTGCCCGTCGGAAGGCCGGCGAACAGGTAGTTGCCCGCCGCATCGGTATTGATCGGATTGAGCAGGCCATTGATGCCGGTGACCGGCGTGCCGCTGGCACAACTGGTGCCGCTACGCAGCTCGATCGGAACCCCGCTCAGCGGCGTGTCGGAACCGGCCTGGAAGACGCCGTCCTGGTTGTTGTCCAGGTACACGCGCCCGGAGATGTAACCCTGGGTACTGACGGTCAGCGGTGCGTAGGCCGGCTCGGGGTTGTCGCCCAGATCGGTACGCAGTGCGCCGGCCGGGATCACGTTAGTGTGCTCACCGGCAGTATTCGCGGTGACATCCACCTCGATGGTGCAGCCACCTGCCGGCACTACAGTGCCGCTGGTCAGGCGCACGAAGGTCGCTGCTGCGCTGGCGGTGATGTTAGCCGCCGGGCAGGTGCCGCCCAGGTTCGGTACTGCCGCAACGCGTACTTGGCCCGGCGCATCCGGTAGATTGTCGGTGAGCGCCGCAGTCAGAGTGATGGCTGCAGCATTCGGATTGTTGATATAGATGGTCAGCCGCGAGATGCCGTTTTGCGCGATCACCGCCGGGGCAAACTGCTTGCTGACCGTAGGCGGACTGGAGATCACCAGCCGGGCGCGGGTCGGTTCGCTGTTGCTGACGCCCTCGAAGCTGGTCACGCCGCCGGCAGGGATGGTGTTGGTGTAGCTGCCGGCGACGTTGCTCAGCACGGCGACGCTGACCACGCAGTTGCCGTTGGCCGCCAGGCTGCCGCCGGCCAGGCGTACCGAGATCGCCGAAGGCGTGGCAGTGACGCTGCCGCCACAGCTGTTGGCGATCGCCGGCACCGGCGCTACCACCAGGCCGCTGGGCAGGCTGTCGAGATAGCCAAGGCCGCTAAGCGGCGCGTTGTTCGGGTTGTCCAGGCGGATGCTCAGGGTGTAGGCCGTACCGGCGTTGCCAGTGGCGGTACCGGTGGTGAAGCCGACCGGATTGCCCGCATCCAGCGTGCGGGTGGCAATCGCCTTATGCACGATGATCGGCGCCTTGACCCGCAGGATGTCGCTGGTCGGTTCGTTGTTGCTGATTGGGCTGCCGCCGGTGGTGGCACTGATGCTACCGGCCGGAATGACGTTGAGGTAATCGCCCTGGGTCGACGAGAGCACGTCGACTTCCACATAGCAGCTGGCCGGCGCATTGCTGCTGCCCGCGGCGATGTTGCCGCCGCTGATGCTGACCTGGCCTGCAGCGCTGCTGACAGTGCCCTGGCAGGTGGTCAGGGCGTTGGCCGGACTGGCACTGACCAGCCCTGCCGGATAGCTGTCGGTCAGCGTCAGATCGTCGATCGGTTGCGAGGTCGGGTTGTAGAAGGTGATGCGCAGGCGCGAGCGCTCGTTTGGCGCCACCACACCAGGGGTGAACTGCTTGGTCACGCCGAGGCCGGTGCTGGTCTGCAGGCTGGTGGATGGAGAGGACGTATTACTCACGCCCTGGTCAGTAGTAATCGCGCCAACCGGGACTGTGGCAATCACGGTCCCGGTGGTCGCCATGGTCACGTCGACGGTCACCGAGCAGGTCTCACCGACGGCCAGACTGACCCCACCCAGGCTGAACGAGGTGGAATTCGGCGCGGCACTGACCACTCCGCCACTGCAGTTGGTCACCGCATTGGGCACGCTGGCGATGCGTTCACCAGTGAGGGTGCCGCCCGCCAGACCGGTGTCGGTAAAGAAGTTGCCCAGGCTGAGGTTCGTCAGGTCCAGACCACCGCCGTTGAACAGCGTCAGCGTCAGCTGCGTCACCGCACCCGGCGCCGCTACGCTGGCGCTGGCGTGGTTGACGCCAACCGTGACGGCCCCGCCGCTGCCGTTCTGCAGGGTCGCACCGAAGGGGGCGACGTTCTGCACACCGCCTGCGGCCGTCAATTGGCCCGGCGCAATGCTGTTGATCCAGTTGCCGCCGCCAGTGGCGGTGACATCGAACAGCAGCGCACAGCTGCTGTTGCCGGCGAGCTGCGCACCGCTGAGGCTAACCAGCGAAGTGCCAGGCGCGGCGGCAATCACCGGCGAGCCGGCGCACGTCGAATAGGCATTGGCCGGGCTGGCCACGGTCATGCCGGCCGGCAGGTTGTCGCTGATCGCTACACCGTTCAGCACGCCCGCCTGGCTGTTGCTCAGGGTCAGGGTGACGGTCGAGCGGCCGCCGGGCTGGATGCGGTTCGGGGTGAAGGACTTGCTGCCGCTCAGCGCCGAAAGGAAGTTGATGGTCGCCACAACCTCGGGACTGGTCAACGTGTCGGTGCTGTTGTCGGCGAAGGTCTGGGTGGCGCTGGCGGCCACACGGTTGTCGTATTGGCCAGCAGCCCCGGTAACGTTTACTCGCAGACGGCAGCGTCCCGCAGCATCCAGACCACCGCCGGCACGCGCCGGTACACTGGCGCCGCTGAGGACCACCTGATTGCTGCCGGGCACCGCAGTGATGGTGCCGCCGCACGTGCTGGATGCGTTGTTCGGCGAGGCCACCAGCATCGGCGTGCCGTTGCTTCCCAGCGGCAGGTTGTCGGTAAGGCTGACGCTGGTGAGCGGCTGGGCGGACAGGTTGACCAGCTCAATGGTCATGGTCGCTGCCGTTCCCTCGGGCTTGGAGCTGGCGTCGAAGCTTTTCTCCACTGTCAGCACGCTGCTGCTGACGCTGAACGAAGCGTCGGTGGAGACGTGGTTGCAGATATTGCCGGGGGTGCAGACGCCACCGGCCGGGATCTGGTTGACGATGGCACCGGCGGGCGCGCCGGCCGGCACCATGGCCCAGAAGGTCACGCTGCAGTTCGCCGAGCCGCCATTGCTGCCGGCCGGCATGTCGAAGGTGAATACCGGCGTGCTGGCGCTGCCGCCGACGCTGAGCGCGCTGCAACCGGTGCCGCTCAATGCGGGCGCCGGCTGAGCGAGCAGAAGCATGCCGTTGGGCAGATTGTCGGTAAGCGAAACGCCGTTTTGCGGGCTGGTCGAATAGTTGCGCGTGGTCACCACGAACTGCACCGGGTTACCGGGCGCAGCGATGGCCGGGCGACTGGTCTTCTCCACCAGAAACTGGTCGACCACGTTGACCGAGGCGCTTACCCCCTGACTGACCACATCCGCCGGGCTGATGACGTTCACATCGCCGGGCGCGATGGTGTTGGTGAAGGCTTGCGGTACACCGGCCACCGCCAGATCGGCGGTGTAGGGCACGGTGATCACGCAATTGGTATTAGGGGCCAGCGTTCCGCCAGTCATCTGCAAAGTCGAGCTGCCGACGCCGCCCAGACCGGCAAGACTGGAGCCGCCGGTGCAGTTGGCGCTAGGCGCCGAGGTGATGGTCAGCAGGCCGGCGCCGTTGTCGATGACATCACTGAAGGTGCCCAGCACCATGGTGCTTAGTGGGCTGGCGTTGGTCAGGGTGATGCGCAGCGTCGCTTCCTGGCCCTTGGCTACCGTGGCGGGAACGAACGTTTTGGCCACACGCAGCGGCGCGGTGACGGTCAGGTTGGCCGAGGCATTTGCCGGCGGCACCAGGCCGCGCTGGTTGGCGAAATCGGTGGTGCGGCTGATGACGTTGTTGACCGTGGTCGAATAGGCGCTGTCGGAGCCGTCGGCCACCACCAGCACGCTCAGGGTACAGCCGCTGTTGGCGGGGACTGTTCCGCCAACAGCTCGAATCTCGGTATCGCCCGGCGCCGGCGCGAAGCTGGGCGGCGTGGCACCGCAGCTAATCTGCACATCCGGCGTCGGCGCCACCCGCAGGCCGTAGTCGCCGAGGCGGTCACGGATGCCAAACGACGGGGTATCGCCGGCACCATTGAGCGGCAGCGGCTGTGCGGCGTTGTTGGTGATGGTCATGCTCAGCCGGGTAGGCTGATCGTCCTTGACGATGCTGTTGGGCGAGAAGCTCTTGCTGATGCTCGGTACCGGCAACGTGTTGAAATTCAGCGACTGCTGCGCCGGATCGGCGTTGACCACCGGATTTCCCAAATGCATGCCGGAAACCGAACCTGCGGGGATCAGGTTGGTGCCGTTGCCGCTCAGGCTGGTGACCTGCACCACGATGTCGCAGAAGCCCGCCTCGGAGCCGCCGTTCATGGGCGGGATCACGCCACCGTTGAGAACGATGGTGTTGCTGCCCAGCGGCGCATTGATGGTGCCAGGAAAATTGCCGTTGCTCAGCGAGCCCGTCACGGTGCCCGCGCCGTCGCGACACTCGGCGAATACCAGACCGCCACCGGCGACCTGGAAGCCCGCCGGCATGGTGTCGGTAAACGTGACATTGGTGATGTCGCCGTTGGCGAAGCTGTTGGTGAGGTGAATCAGAAAGCCGTCGGTATCACCGATGAACTTCGGATCGGCAAATCCCGCTGCGCGCGTCTTGCTCACCCCCAGGTCTGCATGCGCACCCAGCGGCAGCAAAGTCAGACCTGCCCAGAGGCTCCCCACCAACACCTGCAACAGGCGCTTCCTGCGAACGTTACCTGGCACCACAACGCCTCCTGCGGTTGCAGTAAGCCTGTTGCACCCTCCTGGCTCGCTCTACCTGCTTGGTCAGCAGGTCCGCGTCACCAGCAGCGTTGTCCATGCACATGCCTTCTGCGGCGATCCGTGCCTGGACGACAGACCTACTGACGTCAAAGAAAGGGCGGCAGATTGCGGATGTAACGAAATAGCGACAAGACGGGCAGGCGGGAACCAGGGTTGCAAAAAGATGCGTTGTCCCGCGCTGGAGAAAAGCCGTAAAAAGCAGGGGTGCAACGGCGCTCTTGCGCAGAGCACCGCCGTATATGGCCTACCGAGAGGAGTCACAAACGACCCGACCTTTGCTGGAGCGGATGCGCCTAGCTGGTCGCACGACGTGCCAGAGCAAGGTCCCGACGAATGGCAGGAAACTACCAGCGTGTACGAAGGGTCACGCCGACACTCCTTGGGTCACCAGTCAACACGCCATAGTCACCGGCGCCAAGTTGCGCGTACACGGCGGTAATGTACTCGCGGTCAAACATGTTTCGAGCCCACAACTCGGTCTCCCAGCGCTTATCGCTACGGCGGAGGCCCAGCCGGAGGTTAGTCAGCGCATAGGTCGGCTGATAACTGCCGGGACCGCCCTCGAGCGTGCCGTAGTAGCCAGTGCGCAGGCTGTAATCGACGCCGCTGAACAGCTCTAGCCCTTGCTCCAGCGGATAGCGATAGTCGACGCCGGCCGTAGCGCTCCATTCCGGTGCATTGAACAGGCGTTTACCCGTCAAGTCGCAGGACCATTGCGCGCTGGTCGGCGAGCACGGTGCGTTGCGGAAGTCGCGATAGCGGGCATCGCTCCAAGCGATACCCAGTCTAAGGTCGACCCTTTCGTTTGCTCGCAGCAGTCCGTTCAGCTCGACCCCACGCAACCGAACTTTGCCCACGTTGATTAGGTTGTCGCGGATCGGCGGGGCGTATTCGTTCACCGGAGCCCGGTTGGTCAGTGCCTGATAATCCTCCGCTTCAGCCTGGTACACCGCCATATCGAGCATCATGCGTTGGTTGAAAAAAGCGCTCTTCAGACCGATCTCGAACGAGGTCACTCTCTCGGCATCGAAGGTTGGCTCGACATTCGGACCCACCACATCGAGGTTTATGCCACCGGCCTTGTAGCCACGAGACCAGCTGGCATAGCCAAACAGATTTTCACGGAACTGATAACCGGCGGCCAGTTGTCCCGACACATTGCTTTCGGCAATCGTATCGCGCCGGTAGTACTCGCCTCCCAGCGTCGTATCGCGCAGCAGGGTGCCGCCGATCTGCGAAACCAGGTCGGGGCCAAGCGGCGCCAAACCGGAAACACTGCGCGACAGCCAACCCTGTTTGCGTTCACGGGTGTATCGCAGCCCTGGCGTTATCGATAGGCGCTCGGTGGCGTGCCAAGTGACCTGGCCGAATACCGCGCGACTGTCGGTGCGCTGCTCTCCGTCGAACGCTTGCTGCGCCCCTTCTAGCAGCGACGCGGGAATCATTGCCGGGGTAATTCCAAGCAGATCGATTTCCGGCCGGTCGCCAAGGAAGTAGGCGGCGGCGTCTTCGCCAAAACGGACACCCACCTCGCGGTTCAGCTTCTGACGCAAGTAATACAGCCCCACTACGTAGTCGAACTGCTCGTTCGGCGAGTCGGCCAACCGCAGCTCCTGGCTGACCTGATGGTGATTGAGTTGTACCGCGACGTTTTTGGCAATGGAAAGAGGCGTCCCGTCGCCGTCCTGGTCGCCATCGTAAGTCCAGTCCCGGTAACCGCTGATGCTGGTCAGCATGGCCCCGCTATCCAGTAGACGATTGAGCTCCAGCGTGACGCCTGTCTGCAGTGTCTTGATGGCGTTCGGCTCGTCCTGCTGCACTCGACGTGCATAGGGATCGATGGGCAGCTGGCGGTGGCCAACAAATGCAGCTCGCTTGCGACTCGATTGGCTGTAGTTACTCGCGGTGAAGACGTTGCCCTGCTCATCCTGCCAGGCGTAATCGCCAATCAGACGGGCTGTGAACACCTCGCTGGGTTCCCATAGCAGCTGCCCGCGCAATCCCTGCCGATTCTGATCGCGCAGGTCAGCGCCACCATGGAGGTTGTCGATCACGCCGTCACGCTTGACGTCGTAGCCTGTCAGGCGGCCTGCCAGCACACCGTCGATGAGCGGACCGGATAGCGTCCCGCGATACTGGCGCAGGCCGTTCTCGCCTAGCGAGGCCTCGGCGGCACCCTCCACCTCGAACGTCGGCGCACGGCTGCTAATGTTGATGGCTCCCGCCGTGGTGTTTTTGCCGTACAGGGTGCCCTGTGGCCCTCGCAGTACCTCCACTCTATCGACATCGATCAGATCGGCGAGCGACATCCCCTGCCGCCCGAGATACACACCATCGAGAAACACTCCAACGCTGCCATCGATCCCGTCGTTGAAAGAGCTGGAGCCCAAACCGCGGATTCCATAACTGGTGTAGCGGGAATTCGGCACCGACACCAAGAGACTTGGAACCCGCTGCTGAAGCTCTTCGGTACGGTAGAGGCCGGCTTCGCCCACCTGCTCGCCGCTGACCACGCTGATCGCGATGGGCACCGTCTGGGCAGGCTCCTGTCGGTGCCGCGCGCTCACCATGACCTCGTCCAGCACCAGCACGGCATCGCCATTGGGCTTTTCGAGATCATCCGCACCAGCAGATCCTGCCCAGAGCACGAACAACCAGCAAAGCGGGCGAGAAGATCGGTTATGAGCGTTTATGGTCGACAAATCACACCTCCGCCGACGGACCGTAATTTGCCTCACCAATGTGAGAGCAAGTCAGCTGTTCGATCAACGCGAGTATCTGGGAAGCGTCCGATGGCTTGAGCAGCACGGCGTCGAAGCTCAGATGGTCGGGGTAATCCAGAGGCCGATGTGGCGGCGCGGAAGAGTAGAGCACGACCGGCAAAGATGGCCATTGCCCTCGTACGGCTGCGAGCAAAGCCCAGCCATCCGAACCCGGCATTGCCTGATCGCTGATGAGCAGATCGCAGTCCGAACCTTTCAAATGCAGCAGCGCTTGCTGCGGATCGGCAACGGCGCACACGTCGAAGCCATATCCGCCGAGCAAGTCGCTGAGCCATTCTCGGTTCTGCTCCACATCATCTACGAGCAGAATGCTCCGCCCTGTGCCATCTACTCTGGCGGTCTCGTATTCACCGAAACTCATATCGAGATCCTCCTCGCGAGCCACTGCGAACACCACCTCAAAGCTGAAACAGCTTCCGCAGACGCGAGACTCATCCGACGAGAGAGAACTGCCCATCTGCTGCAAAAGCTCGCTGACAATCGACAGGCCCAGCCCGCTACCGGTGTAACGTTCAACGCCACGCCCGCGGCTGAACGGCTGCAAAATCTGCTTGTGCTCGCCCGGCGCTATGCCTATGCCGGTATCGCTGACGCTGAAGCGCAGGCACACGGACTCCTCGCTTGCTCGAATGCACTGGACGTCCAGACACACCTGCCCATCGCGCGTGAATTTGGCAGCGTTCGCCAAAAGGTTGATCAACACCTGCCGCAGGCGTCGGAAGTCGGCCTGCACCAAAGCGGGTAAGTGCGCGTCCAGGCGGCATTCGAACGAGTTGCTCTGCTGCGCAGCGAGAAAACCAGCTTCTTCTTCAATCTCCCTCAGGAACCCATACAGATAGCCTGGCGCCAGAATGATCTCGAGCTGGTGGAGCTCGGTGCGGGAAAATTCCAACAACTCATCGATCATTTCTAACTGCTGACGAGCATTGCGCTCGATCTTGCGTGGCACGTCCTGCCCCGACTCACATGGAATCAGCCGTGCGTAGTTGACGATACTGACCAGTGGCGAGCGCAGATCATGGCTGATCCGCGCCATCAGCAGGCTGCGTGCCTTGAGCGACTCACGCAACTGCCCAGTACGGGTCGCCACCGTGCTTTCGAGCCGTTCGTACTCGGCCTTTTGCTGGTTGTCCAGATCGACCAGGGCGCGCCGCTCCCGCTCACGGCTGCGGCCAACCTCCAGCACCAGCGTGCAAGCCAGAAGAAACAGACCCGGCAGGGTCGAGGGTACGCTGAGCCTGTCATCCACCGACTGCCAGGGCAGCAGCGCAACCGCCAGTAGACGGATCAGGCCCTGCAACATGAGCAGCCCACAGACCAGATAGACCAGCCAGCTGAAGGAGAAACCGCGGCGCCAACCTGCCAACACTGTTGCGGGCACTAGAACATAAGTGATGAGGCGCACATGGTCGATCAGCGTTCGACCCTGTATGTGGTCTACCAGAACCCAAAGATAGCAGGCGCCTATCGCTAGCATGAATGCTGTGTACGCCATGCCCCAGACGTGGGGCAGCTGACGCACATCGAGCAAGACGCGCAGGTAGGCGAGGAACAGGCAGTACTGCACCAGGCCAAGCAGCCACATGAGTTCGTAAGACCATGGGAGCAGCGATGGTAGATAGACGAGATAGCCGTTGACCATGCTGACCAGCGCGGCATAACCCAGCACTGAAAGCGCATGAACCGCCAGCAGCTGCGAGCGCAGGATCCAGCCGACCACGAAGCTGAACGGCACCACCAGCAACGTCATGCCAAGCGTCAGTCCGTCGAAGAGGTAACCATGTTGCCGGTGATCAATGAGTCCGAGCTCCGACCATAACCGTGGCTCTATGATTACCGTCGAGCGACTGGCGACGCGCACCAGGATCGTCACGTCCTCTGCAGAGTCCATTCTGAGCGGAAACGTGGGCTGCCGAGCGCGGACCGGCCACTGTTCGACGGGGTATCTACTTCCTGCCCGCATGACATCCCAGCCGTCGCCTCGGCTGATATGAACCTGAACGTCAGCCAGACGCGGATCACCCACGGTCAGCCAGCGCTGACACTCCAGCGCGCTACCCTGCAGCTGAAAGCGCAACCAGAAAGCTGAGTCGCTGTAATGGCGGGGTAGATTCTGCCGAGTGGCCGGAAGGAACGCGTTCTCCGAGAGTGCAAGCACCTGATCGGCTGTCAATTTGCCGCCCGGATCCTCCAGCATCTGAGCCCGGCTGAGAGCATCCTGGCCAAGCTCCTGGCAGATCGGCTCAGCCTGGGTGAAGCCGACGACTGCCAAGAGCAGAAAACCAAGCAGCCGTGACAAATACCGCGGCATCAGTCGATGTCGCCTTTAGCCTGCTGGCGGTACTGACTGGGCGTCAGACCCTGGCGCTCACGAAACGCCGTGGTGAAGTTACAGGCACTGCGGAAGCCCACGACATCCGCGATGTCCTGGATGCTGAGCATACTATCGGCGAGCAATTCCTGAGCCTTACGCAGCCGTGCCTCTCGCGCATAAGCGAAGACGGTAAGCCCCAGGTTTTCCCGGAAGATGGTCGAGAGCCGCTTGTCGTGCGTACCGACCCGACGGGCTATCTGCTCCAGCGACGGCAGCTCGGCCAGATTCTGCGCAATGAAACGCATGGCGGCTCGCAGGACGACCTGATCGGCATCCTGCGCCGGGACAGCCTGCTCGATCGATGCAGAGCTCTCCTCTCGCCAAGCCAGCTGCAGATGGATGCGAATCCGTGCCAGCACTTCCTCCGCCGCGAATGGTTTGAGAACGTAATCCACGCCCCCCAGACTCAACCCCTCCACTCTCTCCTGGAGCGCACCCGCCGAGGTGAGAAAGATGACCGGCACCTGTCGCGTGGCTGATGCCTCGCGCAGTAACCGGCAAAGCGTGAAGCCATCCATGTCCGGCATGCGAACGTCGAGCATGATGAGATCCGGCCGCAGAGCCAGCGCCCGCTGATACCCCTGACGCGCATCATGAGCAATCGTCAGCCGCCACGGCTCTGCTCTGAGGACATTCAAGAGCGTACGAATTTCGTTTGGCGAGTCATCGATGACCAGGATATGCGGCGTACGGTCACGGAGAGGCGTATCAAGCGTCATTTCCACTACAGCCCTGTGCAGAAGATTCCCTAAGCGTTCTGGCGCCAGCTCCGCTCGTGCAAAGCCAATTTCCGCTCAAGCAAAAGTACCGCTCGAAAAGGGGAAGTAAGATAGCGCAAGACAAGACGGTGAGACATGTACGACCGTTGCAGCAACGACAACCCAGCTTCCCATCTACGGTGCGAATATGTTGCAGGCCCATATGCTGAGCGACTTGTACTGGTTCACCTGCGTAATCGAAGCAGGTAGTTTTTCTGCGGCTGCGAGTAAAACGGGCACCGCAAAGTCCAGCCTGAGTCGGCGGCTGGCGCAGCTCGAACAAGAACTTGGCGTCCAACTGATAAACAGGTCGAGCCGGGCGTTCTCCCTGACCTCGGTAGGTGAGCAGGTCTACCGCCACGCGCTGGATATGCTGGCCGCTGCGGAAGCCGCCGCGCACAGCGCACAGAAGACGCTGGGCAGTCCTAGCGGCACGCTTCGCCTGGCAGGCCCGGGGATACTTTCTGATTGGTTGTGCGAGTGCCTGCGCGACTTCAAAGCCCAGTACCCCCAGGTCAGCTACACCCTGATGCTGGCCGATGGGCAGGTCGAGCTCCGAGCGCAACGCCTTGACCTGTCTTTAAGCCTGGGGAGCGCCCCTCAGGACAGCAGCGACATCGTGGTCAGGCCAATGGCGCATCTGCAAAATACCATCGTAGGCAGCCCAGTACTTGTGCAGCAGCTCGGAACCCCACCTAGTACCGAGAACCTCACGGACGACGTGCTGCTGACAACCGGTACCGCCGCGGCTCCCCATGCCTGGCATTTTGACGGGCGTCAGAGAGCCATCAACAACCCGGCCATGTGCGCAGACCATTGGAGCACACTACGTGATGCAGCCAAGGCCGGACTAGGCCTGGCATGCCTTCCGGTCTATGCGTGCCGCGACGAATTGGCATCCGGTGTACTGATAGCGGCGTGCCCTGAAGACCAGCCGATGCCCGTAACGCTCTACGCCTTAACACCCTCGTACCGCAGCACCACCCAGACAACACGCTATTTTCTGGAGCATCTGCGGGCGCGCTTGAGCAACTCGGAAGATGAAGGCATTGACGCCGTAAATGCCGGCCCCCTCGACCCGCTATGACTTCGCTGCTGGACGATGGCCAGAGGCAATCGGCGTCGAGCACAGCGGTCGAGTCCTAGGAAAACAGGACATCGACCGCCCCTGCCGTGCTCAAGCAGCAGCAAATCTGGCAGCCCCATAAGCTTTCATCCGCGCCCAGTGGCTTTTTTAGCAACGAAACCTTACGGGCGAATACCGTTGGGTTGCAAAAGTAGCGCGTCCTCGCTTGCACCACTTCTATCCCCCGGACAAGGCTGCCAGCCAGCCGCTGGCGCGTTCGGGCAAGCCGTACGCGTCCAGCACATCAACTGGCCGGACTCGCCAGTGCCGGAAAGGCCGGAAAATATGCGGAGCAAGCTTGCTCACACCGCATCCCTTACGCACTGGCTGACGCAGCGCCGCGACCACTGCCAAACCAGGCGAGACAGGCGGGCGGCTATCTCATCGATCTCCGCTTCGGAGCAGATCAAAGCCGGCAGCAGGCGGATCGTCCTTTCCCGCGAAACGCTGATCAGCAGGGCCTCATCCTTCAATGCGCAGGTCAACAGCTCGGTACATGGACGATCGAGCTCGATGCCTACCATCAGCCCCAGTGCGCGAATCGCTACAACGCCTTCACACCCCGCGAGCCCCTGGCGAAGAGCGCCTTCCAGGCGCTGCCCCATGACTCTCGCACGTTGCGGTATGCGATCTCGCTCCATCACATCGACGACGGTGCAGCCGATTCGGCAGGCCAAGGGGTTGCCGCCAAAGGTGGAACCGTGGTGACCAGGCGAAAAGAGATCCGCCGCGACGCCTCTGGCTAAACACGCACCGATTGGATAGCCGTTGCCAAGGCCCTTGGCCAAGGTGATCACGTCCGGCAGCACTCCCGCATGCTGGTAGCCAAACCATGCCCCCGTACGCCCGAACCCCGTCTGCACCTCATCGACCATAAACAGCCAATCATTCGTCGTGCAAAGATCGCGCAGCGCCTGCATGTACTCAATCGGCGCAATGCGTACGCCGCTCTCGCCTTGGACTGGCTCGACCAGCACCGCGACGATATTGGAGAACTGCGACGCGAGCGTCCTTACCGCGTCGATGTCGGCGTATGGCACCCGTATGAATCCCGGCATAAGTGGCTCGAAGCCACGCTGCACGCCCGGGTTACCGGTTGCGGCCAGCGTTGCGAGTGTGCGGCCGTGAAAGCTGTTCTCCATTACCACTACGAGCGGATGGGCCACGCCTCGCCGGCTTGAGTGCAAGCGCGCCAGTTTCAGCGCCGTCTCGTTTGCCTCCGCTCCCGAGTTGCAGAAAAACGCTCGACGCATTCCAGAGATCGCACAAAGCCTCGAACCAAGCGAGTCCTGCCACTCGATGCCGAACAGATTCGAGGTATGCATCAAACGACCCGCCTGATCGGCAATGGCGGCGGTTATTTCAGGGTGAGAGTGACCGAGATTGGTTACGGCAACCCCCGCGATGGCGTCGAGATATTCCCGCCCATGAGTGTCCCAGAGGCGGGCGCCCTTCCCGCGGGTGAAGTAAACCGGCTGCCTGGCATAAGCATGCATCAGATGAGAGCTTTGATCGTCCATGACCCGTCACTCCACCGGCGAGAGAAGCGCTGAACGCTGCGTTACGGGCCGGAAGCTGCGCTCCGCACCCAGTACTCGGATTCCGCTGGGCCCGACCTCCAGGTAGCGGCGTTCGCCATCGGATACCTGCATCTCGATGCAATAGCCCTCGGCCGCAGGCAGACGTTGAGCGATGTCTTGTACGGCCTCCAAGGCCCATGGCGCATCGGACTCAAAATGACCTAGATGCTTTTGATCACGGCGAATGTTTAAACGATAGACAGGCATGGAGTCATTCCTTGGCGAAGAGAGAGGTGCCAAATGCTGGCAAGCGCAGCTCAGCCGAATTGCTTTGGCGTGTAAGGGCAAGGGAATCAATGACTTGGCGGCAGGCAAACTTAACGGCGTGGGTAAGCTCCATCCCCCTCAGCAATGCGGCGGCCAGGGCTGCACTGAAAAAATCTCCGGTGCCCTTGGGCGAGACGCTGACTCGCTCGTGCTCGATCACCTCTGCAGACTCTTTCGTAGCCACCACCACGTACATACGTTCGTTTGGCCACTCATGTTGAGCCGCACTGGTGACGACGACCCACTGGGTACGCCCGGTCAGCAGGCTGCGCGCGGCATCGATAACCTGTTCGACGGTCTCGGCACGGCGGCCGGATAGCCGAGCCAGTTCGAATGCATTGGGTGTCAGGCCATGGGCGAACCGAAGCAAATGAGTCTGAAAGGCACTCACCATGGCCGGCTCTACATACATGCCGCAGTCATCATCACCAAGAACGGGGTCCAACTGAACCCGTATATCGGGGTATCTCTCCAGTACCGTGCCCAGCCAACGGGCAAGCACCGCCGCCTGTGTTGTGCTGCCCAGATAGCCCACCAGCACGGTTCTTACCGAGCGCAGCGCGTCCCGGGCTTCCAGATCTTTGAGGTAGCCAGCGAACCAGCTAGTCGGAAGCGCACCGCCATGGCAGGTGGAGTAGTGAGGAGTATTGCTGAGCAAGACGGTGGGTATGGCCCCCACGGAGAGACCGCCCGCATTCAGTACGGGCACGGCGACGCTGTTGCCAACACATCCGTAGACAACCTGCGACTGAATCGAAATCACGTCCAGTGGAAGCGGCTCTGTACCCGACACGCCGGCGAAATCGATGCTGACAGCCATCAAACACATACTCCATTGCAGCCTGCTGGTGAGCCACGGCTGAAGCGCTCTGCTCAAGCTGCGTGGATTGATTGCTGCCTGAGGTAGCAACCGCATTCGCAAAGTGTAAGATTGTCCTGTGCCCAAGTAAACATTGTCATAGGACAATATGAAAACTAAAAACAAGACCGCAATCGACATCTTTGAAACGATACGAAGCCAAGTGCAGGCGCAGCAGCTAAGTCCTGGTCAGTCGCTACCGCCCGTGCGTCAGCTGGCATCGGAACTCGGGGTCAACCGCAACACCGTCGCCGCGGCGTATAAACGATTGGTCGCTGCGGGTGTTGCTGAAACGCGGGGGCGGCTGGGCACGGTGGTTTGTGAAACGGCCGGGCCCGGTGAGCAGGAAGGAGGCATCGGGCACTCTCGGTTGACCGACTTATCGAGCGGCAACCCGAATCCGCTATGGCTACCTGACCCGGCTCTCGCACTGGCACAACGGCAGTCACGCCTGCGCCTTTATGGCGACGCGCCGGTTGATCCGACCTTTCAGGACGTGGCCTATCGATGGCTGGTTGACGATTGCCCTTCGCCTCCGGAAATCGACCTGGCCCATGGCGCAGTCGACGCAGTTGAGCGCCTGCTGGCCGCCTATCTTGTTTCCGGCGACAAGGTTGCGGTCGAGAGCCCTTGTTTCATCAGCAGTATCAACACGCTGCGCATTGCTGGCCTGCAGGCGGTCGGCGTGCCTGTCGACGATCAAGGGATGCAAGCCGACGGGCTTGAGGCTGCCTTGGCGAAGGGCGTGCATGCGGTTCTGATCACCCCTCGCGCTCACAACCCTACCGGCTCAAGTTTGAGCGCTGAGCGAGCTGCACAAATACGCGCCGTGCTTGAGCGACACCCTCAGGTTCCGGTGCTCGTAGATGATCACTTCGCACTGTTATCCGAAGTAGCATTCCACCAGGTCATCCCCGTATCCAGCCGACGCTGGGCGCTGATCAGGTCCGTATCCAAAGCGCTTGGCCCGGATCTCCGACTCGCTGCTATCGGCAGCGATCGGGAAACATCACAGCGGCTTCGATTACGGCTGGCTTCAGGCACAACCTGGGTGAGTCACCTTCTACAAGATATCGCTCATACCTGCCTGACCTCGCCGCTGGTCGCAGCGCAAATCGAACGCGCTCGAGCAGACTACAAGCATCGCCGAGATCTTCTGATCGCTGCACTGAGCGCCCATGGTGTACGGGCCGGACATCCGTGTGATGGGCTCAACGTCTGGGTGCCGCTTGATGAAGATGTCGAACCGATCATTCTCCATCTGGCCCAGCGGGGCTGGGTCGTTCGCAGCGGCACGGGCTTCACCGTGCAAGAGCAGGTGCGCGGCATTCGTATCACCACCTCAACGATGGACGCGGAACAGGCGGCCCGCTTCGCCGAAGACTTGAGCCTCTGCATGCAATGACCCAGAGCCCCAGGCGATTTGCTGCACTCGTTCAGTTAACCGTTCGGCGACGCTGCTTCAATGCGTGAGCAACATCGCGCGCTAAAGCAGGCACGCTGATAGGGTTCAGGTTGCCGATACTGATGCGTACAGCCGCCGGACTTTCCAACCTGAACGGCGAGCCCGCCTGGATGGCCCAGCCCAACGATGCCAGCGTCTGGACCACAGAGGTCTCATCCGAGACGGGCAGCCACACATGCAGGCCCTCCCCCTGAGTGGGCACGGCTATGCTTAAGTCGTTCAACCCCTGGACCAGAGCCGAACGCCGTTGCAAATACTCAGCCCCCACTGCCGATAGGCGATTGCTATCGAGCATCTTTTGCCAGAGGTGCCCTGCAAGTCTTTGTAGCAAAAGGCTGACCCAGCGAGGGCCGAGCGTCTGCTGGTGGTGCATGCTCTTGAGCACGCTGGGGGTGCCTGTGACCACCGAAACGCGCAGGTCAGGCCCCAGGAATTTGCTGACCGACACAACGTAGATCCAACTAAGAGGCTCACGACTGAAGCTCAAGGGTTCGGCAGCGCTGAGCGGCCCCCAATGATCGTCAAGAATGAGCAGCGTATCGGGCGCATCTGCAAGCCTGTCGACCCACAGCGTCCAACGGCGACTGCTTATGCAAAAGCCGGTGGGGTTATGCGCACGCGGCGTCAAGATAACCGCCGCCGCGGAGCGAAGGATTTCGGTAGAGGGGACCATCGCGCCCTCTTCGTCTACGGGTACGGGAACCGCCTTGAGTCGCAGGCTCGCCAGCAATGCCAGCGCTGGCGGCCAGCAAGGATCTTCCACGATTACCTTGTTTCCTGGCCGGCAACGCAGGCGAAGCGCCCGCTCTACGGCGTCGAGCGCTCCCGAATAGATGCCCAGCTGCTGACAGGGAATTCTCTGCTCAGCCAGCCACCGGCCCGCAACATCAAGCAGCTGTGGGTCATTACTTTGCACGTCATAGCCGGACTGGCTCTCCGTGAGCCAGCCAGCCTCTATGGCAGGCAGTGTAGCCCCGTCAATATTTCCAGAGGCCATGTCCCGCAAACCTTCCGGAATGGTGGTTTGCGTCTCGGCCGTCGGCATCTCGCTCGCCACACGCGTACCGCGCCGTCCGTCGGTAACTATCAGGGCCGCATCACGCAGCAGCTTATAGGCCGCCGCCACAGTGTTTGGGCTGACTTGAAGCTGCTGCGCGAGTGATCTGACGGCAGGCAACAGGGCGCCATCCGAGTAAAAACCCGAACGAATTTGCTGCTCGATCGATTCAGCGATCTCGACAGCGGTCGATCCGCTAGCTATTGTATTCATACATTCATTCTATTGTATTGGTACATAAATGCAAACCGCCCTCGTCATCCGCTTTCTCGCTTTCGAAGATCTCGGCTCGCTGCAGCAAATTCTTGATAGCCGCGGATACCAAATCGAAACACTGGACGCGAACCTCGACTCGTTCGCGATTCAAGATCCGTCAGCCCCAGACTTGGTGATTGTTCTCGGCGGCCCAATCGGTGCTTTTGACGAAGCGAAGTACCCGTTCCTCAAATCCGTGCTTTCGTTCGTCGAACAGCGGCTTCAGTGCGGCAAGAAAATACTGGGAGTTTGCCTTGGCGCTCAGCTGATAGCACGAGCACTGGGCAGCAACGTCGGCCCCATGGGGAGAAAAGAGATTGGCTTTGCACCGATATCGCTAACCGACGAGGGCTTGCAGTCCTGCCTGGAGCCACTAAGTGGCGGAATACCGGTGCTGCACTGGCATGGCGACCAGTTCGAAATTCCAGCGGGGGCGACGCGGCTGGCAGAAACCGAAATCTGCCCAAACCAGGCGTTTTCGGTTGGCACATCGGTTCTAGCCCTTCAGTTCCACCTCGAGGCCAATCCGCAGCGTATTGAGCATTGGCTGGTCGGCCACGCAGGTGAGCTCGACAGCATCAAGCTCGACCCCCGAGTGCTCAGAGAGCAGGCGCAGGCATGCGCAGACGAACTGCTCGCCGCGGCACAGACGATCTTTGCATCCTGGCTGGATAGGAACTGACGGAGCCGCATAAATGCTACTCGGGACGATTCAAACCATCATGACCGGAACAGCGGTGCCATTTACTCGGCCCGAGACCTTCAGTGGAATCGACAAAAGACCGCGCACAGGCTCGGTCGGCGTTGGGCTTGAGGGCCTCGAAGGTGACGAGCAAGGAGATCGACGTGTTCATGGTGGGCCTGACAAGGCAATCCACCACTACCCGTACGACCATTATCGCCACTGGAGACAAGCGTTCGGCGATCGAAAGCTACTGCAAGCCCCGGGCGCCTTTGGCGAAAACATATCAACTGTAGGGCTAACCGAAGAGAACATCTGCATGGGAGACATCATCTCGTGCGGATCCACAGTGCTGGAGGTTTCGCAGACTCGCCAGCCTTGCTGGAAACTCGATGATCGGTTTGCCGCCAGGGGCGTTGCCCTCGAAATGCAACGCAGCGGCAAGGTTGGCTGGTACTACCGGGTGCTCGAGCCTGGGGCAATCGAAGTCGGCGCGACGCTGAACCTGATCGACCGGCCGAACGCCGAGTGGCCACTGCGCAGAGTGCTTCAACTCCTCTACGTGAACCCGATGGACCTGGACGCATTGACGCGCTTGCAGTCGCTTCGATTGCCGCCCTCCTGGGAGAAGATTGTGGCAAATCGCATCAGGACCAGCACCGTTGAGTCTTGGGCCAAGCGCCTGAGCGGGCCGGGATTCGATGCAGGCGAATCGCATGATGACGCGCTGTCCCCCAGAGCGCGCCGATTCAACCGAGTCACCGGTGAGGGCAAGACGTGAACAACACTAACGAAACGCTGAATTATGAGGTGGTACGCCAGTTTACGTTGGCGGCACTTGTGTGGGGCGTACTGGGCATGGGAATGGGTGCACTCATTGCCGCGCAGCTCGTCTGGCCAGAGTTGAACTTCGATTTGCCGTGGACAAGTTTCGGTCGGATTCGTCCGATCCATACAAACCTTGTCATCTTTGCATTTGGCGGCAGTGTCCTGTTCGCCACCTCGCTGTTCGTAGTGCAGCGAACATGCAAAACCCCGCTTATTTCTTCTGCGGCTGCGAGTTTCGTATTTTGGGGATGGCAGTTAGCGATCCTAGCGATGATCGTAAGCTACGCGCTGGGCTATACCACATCCAAAGAGTACGCAGAGATGGAATGGCCGATCGCCGTCTGGGTTACGGTGGTCTGGGCGATATACTGCTACTTATTTTTCGGGACGATCGCTAAACGAACGACCCAGCATATCTATGTGGCAAATTGGTTCTTTGGCGCATTCATTATCGTGACCGCAATGGTCCACGTCATTAATCACATAGCTGTGCCGGTCAGCGCATTAAAATCGTACTCCATGTACTCGGGAGCGACCGATGCAATGATCCAATGGTGGTACGGTCACAGTGTTGTCGGGTTCATTCTCTCAATCGGCTTTCTGGGCATGATGTACTACTTCGTACCCAAACAAGCTGACCGGCCAGTGTATTCATATCGACTTTCAATAGTGCATTTCTGGGCAATCATCAGCTTATATATCTGGGCCGGCCCTCACCATCTGCATTACACCGCTCTACCGGACTGGGCGCAAAGCTTGGGTATGGCCATGTCAATTATTCTGCTGGCGCCAAGTTGGGGCGGGATGATCAATGGAATGATGACGCTTTCAGGTGCGTGGCATAAGTTGCGGACTGACCCAATCCTTCGCTTCCTGGTGGTTTCTCTCGCATTCTATGGCATGTCAACTTTTGAAGGCCCGATGATGGCAATAAAGACCGTCAACGCGCTTTCTCACTACACCGACTGGACCATCGGCCACGTCCACGCAGGCGCTTTAGGATGGGTGGCGATGATTTCCATCGGCACGCTGTACAACATGATCCCCGAGCTATGGGGCAAGAAAAAAATGTACAGCGTCGGGCTCATCAACGTGCACTTCTGGCTCGCAACGGCTGGAACCGTTCTTTACATAGCCTCAATGTGGGTAAACGGCATCACACAAGGCTTGATGTGGCGAGCGGTAAATGACGACGGCACCCTGACCTATTCGTTCGTTGAAGCGTTGGAAGCGAGCCATTCGGGTTATGTAGTGCGCCTTCTAGGCGGATCACTTTTTGTGATCGGGATGATATTGATGGCCTACAACGCGTGGCGCACGTTAGTTATCCCTGCGGAGCAGTTGAGCCCGGCCCGACGCCCTTCTGCTGCCGAGGCAATTTAATGAGTTTTTTAATGATGCTGGCTGCGACGTTGGCCAGCTTCTGGCTCCTCGCTTGTTCAATCCGGAGGATGACAGAGCAAGAAGTCCTAGACGCCTCCCAACTCCCATTTGCTGATGAGCCCGACTACAAGCCACAGATATTATTTGAGGCATAGCCAACACAAAACCAGAACACCTTAACTTCAACTATGGCGAAGCGACTTGTTTCGCCAGCAGTTCCGGTCGCCCAAAATAATTAATTAACAAGGACACCGACAAACGGCACCAGCTCGTAACAGAGTCGCAACATATAAAGACAACTATTCAACTTACGAGATCATTAAAAGAGGAGAAACATCATGCACGCAGCGCAACCCGCAGGACAGCATAACTCCGTAGCAGACATGTTAAATAAGCTGTCAGAGCTTTGGGAAACAAGGGCAGCCGTTAACAAGCCACAAGGAAAATACAATGAACTTGTTTTTGATCCAAGCCGAAATGACTACAGCGAGTCTCTTCTACCGTTCCGCAACCACGGGGCATGGACCAGCGCACCAGAACAGATAAAATCCAAGTGCCTGTCATATGCATGGATCATATACAACTTAAAGACGATATATATCGAATGCGATATTGTCACTCCAGCGTGCGAAGACATAATCAAAACACCTCCTAGCAACACAGGTAACCGTGCAGTTCTCCAGAACGTCATGGCAGAAGCTTTGCTGGACGAAGCGCTTCATACAAAAATGTCGTTGAATGCATGCAATTATATCTATGACCGCAGAAATCTAGATTATTTCGACTTCAGCGATTTTAATTTAATCAAATGGCGCAACGAAGTAATCGGGAGTTGTACGGCAGAGTGGGAGCGGCGTCTCACCCGCTTCGGTATCGCATGTGCGAGCGAAACGCTGATCACCGATTACCTAAAGACAATGGCCGAAGATGATTCGATCCAGAAAATCTGCCATCAGGTAACCAAAACCCACGCAATGGACGAGTGGAGTCACTCCAGTGTGTTCAGCTTCGTGGCAGCCGACATTGTAAACGGCTTGACTCTATCGGAAAAAAACCATCTGGAAAAAATTATACGGAGAACCGTTTCCATGTTCGCCAACAATGAGCTGAACGCATGGGAACATGCTTTTGCACTTGCTGGCCTTCCTTATTACCAAGAAATTATCAATGACAGCGCGGAGCTTGGCGAAATCAACGTCTATACCGACTCCGTCGAGAACCTCATTGAACGCATTGGGCTTTAACCCTAACGTTCATGGCACTAATATATGCACATAAAAACAATTCGGCATTATCAGCCAATAGAGGCTCCCATGGAAGACATTATCTTTCTTCGATGCGAACAGGCTTGCGAAGTAGCAAGGAACGTGAAGGCATTTAAGTTACGCATTCTAGATATCAGTCACAGCACCATCCCAGAACCAGGGCAGTACATATCCATAGTGTTCCCCGACTGCAGCGGAATACGTCAGCAACGCAACTATACAGTTATCGAAAAGCCCGAAATCGACTTGATCGTCATAGCCGTTCAACGAACCGGACGCGGTGGCGTTTCGGATAGGCTCCATGCCGATCTCAAGGAAGGGGTCGTGGTTGGCGCGACGGGCGCCGCTGGTGAGATCACACCTGAAGCCTTGATTGGCGCTAGAGAGCTGGTACTGCTAGCTGGAGGCATTGGGATCACGCTTCCTTATGGCCTTATAAAATCCCTCTCGACGCTTCACAACGCGAGCCTTCCCGTACCCAAGACTACTCTCTTTCTAAGCGCACCAGACGTAACTGATATCCCCTTCCTTGGCGAACTTCTCAAGCTTGACATGAGCACCGACTGGTTCAGCATTCGCTTGTTCATCACCCGCAGTCCTATCCGGCACAGTACTGTTCAGTTCCGAAGCGGTCGCATACAGGCCTCATTGCTCGCTGAACATGCGCAGCCGGATACGGTGATTATTTGCGGGGGCCATAGCTTCGCTCAGTCGCTTCACGAGCAATGCAATCAAGTATATGAGAGGGCGCACTATCTCATTGAATCATTCTCCGCTCCGGAAACTGAAGAAATCACGGACGGTCGTCCCCACCCCGTCACGCTATACATCGAGGGCATCGACAAAGAGCTCGTCATGCAATCGGATCAATCCTTGTTGGATGGGCTCGAAGCTCACGGCATTCCGATAAAGACCCAGTGCAGGACCGGAGTCTGCGGTAGTTGCAAGATTCGCATCAACAGTGGCGACATACATCGCAGCGCCGATTTTGCGTTGAGAGCGGCTGAGCGCGCGGCCGGCTATGCATTGGCATGTTGTTCTTTTCCTCAGGGCAAGGCCGTTTCAATTTCACTCTGATGACCTTTTTCGGGGGGTTAGTGTTTGGCATCCGCTAGCCCGCCGATTTACAAAACAAGCTCCCGTTCAAGATATCCGCCTTTATTCTCGAGATCCAAATGTCCAATAACAGTCAGTCAGCCCCCATTCCATCCAAGATGGCGTTCAGTCGAATCGATCGCCTTCCTGCTTATGTTTTCAATGTCACGGCGGAGCTGAAGCTCGAAGCGAGACGCAGGGGGGAGGATATCGTCGATCTCAGCATGGGTAACCCGGACGGCGCGACTCCAGCACATATCGTGGCAAAGCTCTGTGAGGTCGCTCAGCGGGACGATACGCACGGGTATTCGAGTTCAAAAGGCATTCCCCGGCTGCGCCGCACGATCACCCAGTGGTACCAGAGCAGATACGACGTCGAGATCGATCCGGAAACCGAGGCAATCGTGACGATCGGCTCCAAGGAAGGGCTGGCGCATTTGATGCTCGCTACGCTGGACGCCGGAGACACGGTGCTAGTGCCCAATCCAAGCTATCCGATCCATATCTACGGTGCGGTGATCGCCGGCGCTCAAGTTCGCTCCGTTCCACTTGTGTCAGGCGTGGACTTTTTCATCGAGCTGGAGCGGGCCATTCGTGAATCCATTCCAACACCGAAGATGATGATCTTTGGCTTTCCGTCGAACCCGACGGCGCAATGCGTCGAACTCGATTTCTTCGAGCGGGTGATCGCGCTCGCCAAGCAATACGGCATCTTGGTCGTGCATGATCTCGCCTACGCGGACATCGTGTTCGATGGCTGGCAAGCCCCCTCGATCATGCAGGTACCTGGAGCCAAGGATGTAGCAGTCGAGTTCTTCACGCTGTCGAAAAGCTACAACATGGCCGGATGGCGCGTTGGTTTCATGGTGGGCAATGCCGAACTCGTTAACGCCCTGGCTCGTATCAAGAGCTACCACGACTACGGCATGTTCACCCCGCTTCAGGTCGCCGCAATAGCGGCGCTGGAGGGGGACCAAAGTTGCGTGAAGGAAATCTCCAAAACTTACCAAGCCCGCCGAGATGTTCTGGTGTCTGGATTGCGCGCGCTCGGCTGGATGGTCGAGCAACCCAAGGCAACCATGTACGTCTGGGCGAAAATCCCTGAGCGATACCAACATCTGGGTTCACTGGAGTTCGCCAAAAAGCTGATGTCAGAAGCCAAGGTTGCGGTCTCTCCTGGGATTGGTTTTGGTGAGTACGGAGACGACCACGTCCGTTTTGCGTTGATAGAAAACCAGAGCCGGATTCGCCAGGCACTACGCGGGATTCGGTCGATGCTGAAGACGGATAGTGCTGTGTAACGCCACCTCACCTATCGCTCGCCCGCTATACAGAGGTTGAAAGCATATGGTTGATGGGGGTGCCACCTGGCACCCTCTCGCCAGCCTTTATCAAGGCAACGCCCATGTGCAGGTCTGTGCGGACGCAGCCCTTCATCTCTCAGTTGCTACAAGCTGCCATCTCCGGTCCGGTCGCGGTCTGCTACAACTTGGCTATCGAAACCTCGGTGGATTTGACGAATGCGATCACCTCGCTGCCGATACCCAACTCGAGCTCCTTCACCGAACGGGTGGTGATCACCGAGGTGACGATGCCGGCTGCGGTCTGCACGTCGATTTCCGATAGAACATCACCGTGAACGATTTCGCGAATCGTGCCCCTGAACTGGTTGCGTACGTTGATGGCTTTGATTGTCATGGTATTGCTCCTACTGAGTTGGATTGCTTCTCGCGTTCAAGTCAAAGCGCCCAGCGCAACTGCGTGGGCAAGGGGGAAACGGGTTCCGCTTGGGGCGGTAGCTCCGGCAGTGCCAGGACACGGTTGAGCACCTGTGCCTCCAACGCCGCGAGGGCAGCCGCGCCGCGATTGCGCGGGCGGGGGATATCAACAGTGAGGTCGAGGCCGATATGCCCCTCCTCGATGAGGATGACGCGGTCAGCCACGGCCACGGCCTCACTGACATCGTGGGTCACCAGCAGCACCGTGAAGCCATGCCGTTGCCACAAGCGCTCGATCAGTTGCTGCATCTCGATGCGGGTCAGAGCATCCAACGCGCCAAGCGGCTCGTCGAGCAACAGCAGCCGAGGTTGGTGAATAAGTGCGCGAGCCAGCGCCACGCGCTGCTTCTGCCCGCCAGACAAGGCTGCGGGCCAGTCGTTGGCACGCTCGGCCAGTCCGACCGCCGCCAAGGCATCGGTAGCTTTCGGTAGCCAGTCACCGGTAAGGCCCAGGCCGACATTTTCGATCACCCGCTTCCACGGCAGCAGACGTGCATCCTGGAACATCAACCGCACCTCCTCGCGGTGGTCAGTCAGGGGCGTGCCAGCGGAGGTGATCTCGCCGCGGCTTGGCTGATCCAGCCCGGCCAGCAGACGTAGCAGAGTGCTCTTGCCGCAGCCGCTACGACCGACTACAGCGACGAACTGCCCGGCGGGAACTCGCAGATCGATACCATTCAAGACGTCGCGTCGATCGAAGGCCTTGCCAATACCTTCGATGGCCAAGGGGATGCCTCGAGGAATGCAGTGCAGTGCGGTCATTGCCCACCTGCCTTGGCCTGATAGGCCGGGTGCCAGCGCAGCCAGGTGCGCTCCAACCCTCGCGCGGCGACATCGGCCAGCTTGCCTAGCACCGCGTAAAGCAGGATCGCCAGTACCACGACGTCGGTCTGCAGGAATTCCCGAGCGTTCATCGCCAGGTAGCCGATACCAGCGTTTGCCGAAATGGTCTCCGCGACAATTAGCGTCAACCACATAAAGCCCAGCGCGAAGCGCACGCCGACCAGGATCGACGGTAGCGCACCGGGCAGGATCACCTGGCGGAACAGCGCGAATCCAGACAGTCCATAGCTGCGCGCCATTTCCACCAGCGCCGGGTCGACGTTGCGGATGCCGTGATAGGTGTTCAGGTAAATCGGAAACAGCGTGCCGAGCGCAACGAGGAAGATCTTTGCGCTCTCGTCGATACCGAACCAGAGGATCACCAGCGGTATCAACGCCAAATGCGGGACATTGCGAATCATCTGCACCGAACTGTCGAGCAGGCGCTCGCCCCATTTCGATAGCCCAGTGATGAAGCCAAGCAGCAGCCCGATACCGCCCCCGATGGCAAAGCCGACGCCAGCGCGCCAGCCGCTGATGGCCAGATGCGTCCAGATTTCGCCGCTGCGCAGCAGCTCCCAGCCAGCGCTGAGCACTGCACTGGGCGCCGGAAGGATGCGTGTGGACAGCAACCCGAAAACCACAGCGCCTTGCCAAGCCGCAAGTAGCGCGACCGGCAACGCCCAGGGCGCCAGACGTTGCCCGAGAGAATTAAAGGTCATGGTTTGCTCCGCACTCCAAATTTCGATGACGTAAATGTTTTGCGCTCAGTCGGTGTCACCAACGAGTAGCGTTATTCCACCGTGGTCCCTGACAGCAGGCTGGGCCTTCACTTCGTAGAGTGAGCCTCAGCCCCCATGGCCTGGCTACCGCGGCGGCGGGCTGAAGCCCGCCCTGCCGAGCTCGTAAGCGTCAGCTTGCCGCGGCAGCCTTTGGCAGAATGTCGCTTGAGATCATTTCGCCAAACGGGCTGACATAGCCTCGGCTCTCCGGGCGTTGCGGCTGAGCGATATCCAGATGTGGGAACAGCAGCTCGGCAACGCGATAGCTCTCTTCCAGATGCGGATAGCCGGAGAAAATGAAGGTATCGATGCCCAGGTCGGCGTACTCCTTCACTCGCGCAGCGACCGTCGGGCCGTCACCGACCAGGGCGGTTCCAGCACCGCCACGCACCAGGCCGACTCCGGCCCAGAGGTTGGGCGCGACGACCAGCTGGTCGCGTCGTCCACCATGCAACGCAGCCATCCGTTGTTGACCCACCGAGTCGAAGCGCGCCAGCGAGGCCTGGGCCCTGGCCACGCTGTCGTCGTCCAGATGGCTGATCAGCCGGTCGGCTGCAGCCCAGGCTTCTTCGTTGGTTTCACGCACGATCACATGCAGGCGGATGCCGAAGCGTACCGTGCGGCCATGCAGGGCGGCGCGGGCGCGCACGTCGGCAATCTTTTCGGCCACCGCCTCAAGCGGCTCACCCCAGGTGAGGTACAGGTCCACCTGTTCAGCTGCCAACTCATGGGCCGCCTCGGACGAACCGCCGAAGTACAGCGGCGGGCGCGGTTGCTGAATCGGCGGATAGAGCAGCTTGGCGCCCTTGACCTGCAGATGCTTGCCCTCGTAGTCGACGGTTTCGCCCTCCAGCACGCGCCGCCAGATGCGGGTGAACTCTACGGACGCTTCATAGCGTTCGGCATGGCTGAGGTTGAGACCGTCGCCGGCCAGTTCATCCGGGTCGCCGCCGGTGACCAGGTTGAACAGCGCCCGGCCGTTGGAGAGCCGGTCCAGAGTCGCCGCCTGGCGCGCCGCCACGGTCGGCGAAATAATCCCCGGGCGTAATGCGACGAGAAACTTGAGGCGTTGCGTCAGCGGAATTAGCGATGCAGCCACCAGCCAGGAATCCTCGCAGGAGCGTCCGGTCGGGATCAGTACGCCGCCGTAGCCAAGGCGGTCGGCGGCCTGGGCGATCTGGGTGAGATATCCGTGATCGACGGCGCGGGCGCCTTCGGCGGTACCGAGGTACTTGCCGTCACCGTGAGTGGGCAGAAACCAGAAGATGTTCAGGCTCATGTATATGGCTCCGTGTTGCAATGGCCCGCCAAAGCGAGCCGGGAATGGGATGTCGTTTATTCCGCGTGCTGCGCGATGCTCTTTGGCGGCGTCCAGATCACGTCTTGGATGACGAGCCGTTTCGGAATGAGCCTGAGCTCGGTGAAGGTGTCGGCGATGTCCTGCTGCGCACGTATCACCGCTGGACCAATCGGCTTAGCGCCGTAGCCCTGGCGGATTACCGCCTTGCGGGTGATCTCGCTGGACAGGCCAAGCAATGGCGCCACCTGGGCTGTCGCCTCGTCGATGTTGCGTTCCACCCAGAGGCCGATATCTCGGATTTCCTCGATCAGCGTGGCGATCACTTGCGGGTGATCCTCAGCGAACGACCGTGCCGCCAGATAGAACTGATGGTTGCTGACAAGGCCCTGTCCGTCGCGCAGCGTGCGCGCCTGCAATTGCGCCTCGGCGGCCGCCTGGAACGGGTCCCAGATCACCCAGGCATCGACGCTGCCGCGCTCGAACGCTGCGCGAGCATCCGCTGGAGGCAAATACACCGGCTGCACGTCGCTATATTGCAACCCGGCGGATTGCAGCGCGCGCACCAGCAGGTAGTGCACGTTAGAGCCCTTGTTTAGGACGATTTTCTTGCCTTTGAGATCGTTCAGCGAGCGGATCGGCGAATCCTTCGGCAGCAGAATCGCCTCGCCGGAAGGCGCTGGCGGCTCGTGTGCCACGTAGAGCAGATCGGCACCGGCGGCCTGGGCGAACACCGGCGGCGTCTCGCCGGTAACGCCGAAGTCGATGGAACCGACGTTGAGCCCTTCGAGCAGTTGTGGGCCTCCCGGAAACTCGGTCCAGCGCACTTCGAATCCTTGCTTGGCCAGCTGTTTTTCCAGCGTGCCGCGCGCCTTGAGCAGGACCAGCGTGCCGTATTTCTGATAACCGATCCGCAGGACCTTTTCCTGCTTCGATTGGGCCTGGGCCTGGGTAATGGCGCCGAGGGAGATAGCCGCAGCAAACAGGGCGACCAGTCCTCGACGCAAGGTATTTGTGCGCATGGCACTCTCCTTGACAGTCTTGAGTTGGATTTACGACCTGCTTGCCCGTTGGCGGGCGAGTAAGGCGGGTTGCGGCACAGATGCCGCGGGGTACAGCTTTGCTACTTCAGTTTGAAATGTGCAGCGCCGCTAAATGCTCCAGCGCGCGCCGGTCAGGCTGGCATGCAACAACTTCGGATCGAGTGGCTGCGGCCGCCGGGCGAGCGCGGCGTACAACTGCTGCAGCGACTCCTCCAGACGCTCCTGCAGCTCGGGCGCCAGGCTGACTGGACGTTCACCTTCGCCATAGTGGATCTGGGCGTCTACGGCATACACGCCCTGGAGCATTTCCTGCGCCTTGAGTGCGGACAGCACCGGCTTGAGCGCATAGTCCACCGCCAGCATGTGCGCCACGCTGCCGCCGGAAGCCATCGGCAACACGACCTTGTGCGCCAGGGCGCGCTCGGGTAACAAGTCCAGCAACGTCTTCAATGCGCCGGAGAACGAAGCCTTGTACACCGGCGTGGCGATCAGCAGACCCTCGGCCGCCTCGACATGCTCAGTGAAACGCTGCACCAGCGGGCTGTCGAAGCGCGCATGCAGCAGCTCCGCAGCATCGAAGTCGCGTATGCCGTAGCTGACCACTTCGATGCCGTGTTCGCGCAGCCAGGCCCCGGCAACATCCAACAGCACGCCGGAGTGCGAACGCTGGCTGGGGCTGCCGGCAACAGAAACGACCAACATGCAGGTGTCCTTCTGGATCAGCGATTGGGCTGCGGAGTCAGCCGCAGGTATGGCTTCACGGCACGATAGCCTTTCGGAAAGCGCTGCTTGATCTCTTCCTCGTCCTTGAGCGAGGGCACGATCACCACTTCATCGCCGTCCTGCCAGTTGGCCGGGGTGGCGACCTTGTGGTTGTCGGTCAGCTGCAGCGAATCGATTACCCGCAGGATCTCGTGGAAATTGCGCCCGGTGCTCGCCGGGTAGGTGATGGTCAGACGCACCTTCTTGTTTGGATCGATGACAAACAGCGAACGCACCGTCAGGGTGTCGTTGGCATTGGGGTGGATAAGGTCGTACAGCTCGGAAACCTTGCGGTCGGCGTCAGCCAGGATCGGGAAGTTGACCCGAGTGTTCTGCGTCTCGTTGATGTCGTCGATCCACTTGATGTGCGAGTCCACCGGGTCTACCGAGAGGGCGATTGCCTTGACATTGCGCTGGGCGAACTCGTCCTTGAGCTTGGCGGTGAAACCGAGCTCGGTGGTGCACACCGGGGTGAAGTCGGCGGGATGGGAGAACAGTACGCCCCAGCTATCGCCGAGCCATTCGTGGAAACGAATGCGGCCTTCGCTGGAGTCCTGTTCGAAGTCGGGGGCGATATCGCCGAGGCGGATGCTCATCGTGTTTTCTCCTTTGCGTAAGTTGCTGTGTTTGCCAGTGGTACCAGCCGGCACTCAAGCGCTCCGGCGTGCCTGCTGCTCGATACGGTTTTGCAGGCGATACAGAAAAGCGAAGCCCTGCTCCCAGCGATGGTGACCGGAGGTGACATTGATATGCCCGGCGCCGGAAAGGATCGCAATTTCGCTGCCCCAGTCGCCGCCCATTGCGGCGGCTCGCGCGGCGCTGGAAGCGCTGTCGTTATCCGAGCCGACCAGTTGGCTGGCAAACGGCAGCGGCTGGCGTGAGATCGGCGCGAAATTTCGCAGGGGTTCCGGGCAGCCGCTGCGCTCGACATCGGCGGGCGCAACGAGCAACGCACCGCGAACCTTGCCCAGAAGCTCCAGCGGGGCCTGCGCCGCCCAGTGCGTAACCGTGATGCAGCCCAGGCTGTGCGCTACCAGAATGACCGGCTCGGCACTGGCGGCGACGCTGCGCTCGAGTTCGGCCACCCAATCCTCACGGCGCGGCGCTATCCAGTCGCGCTGCTCGACCCGAGAGCTGTTGGGCAGCGTGCGGTGCCAATGACTTTGCCAGTGCTCGGCGGGCGAGCCATGCCAGCCCGGCACGATCAGATAACGGATGGACTCACTGCGCATGTCGGCGCCTCCTGCAATTCATGGCGGCCAGTCTAGACAGCAGATTGACCAAATTAAAAAGAATAAAGAATTCTTTATTTATTCTTTTTAAATCTATCGGATCATCTGAAAACGAAACACGCTCTTATTCCATAAAAATATATAAATGTTCTTAAACAATATTTTTAAGAATATTTCGGCTGTCCCTATTATCCGCTCCACGCCTTGCTGGCTACGGCCGTTCCGGTCGTCACGAAAGGCTTTCACGGAGAACAGAAATGACCGCGACCATTCGCAACCTCGAGGGGCAGGACGAAGCCAGCATCCTGCGCGAGATCCACAGTGCCTTGAACGGCCTCAAGTTCGGCTCGGTGGAAATCACCGTGCACAACGGCCAGGTCGTGCAGATCGAGCGCAAGGAGAAGTTTCGCCTGCAGCCGACCGGCAAGCACGCCTGACCCCACTACCCATCCATCAGCCCGACTGGACCACCGGAGGGCGTGACCATGAAACGAGCCAAGACCATGAACACGCACCGGTACTGCAGCTGTCGTCCGCGAATGCGGAGCTACTCGAGTCACTGAAGACCACCTGACACAGGTAAACCAGGTTGCAACCGGCCCAGGCTGCTTCTGCCTCGCCCTGCCTGTCTTCCAGCGTTACTTCAGCGACCGCCCTGAAGCGCCAACACATACCAATTTAGTTTTTTCAGGAGCTGCACCATGTCCATTCGCCGTTTCGCGCTCGCCGCCCTGGCGAGCGCGCTTATCGGTGGCCACGCGCTGGCCGCCGATACCCTGCTCAACGTGTCCTACGACCCGACACGCGAGCTCTACGTGGAATTCAACGAAGCTTTCAACAAGCACTGGCAAGCCCAGGGCCACGAGCCGATCAAGGTTCAGCAGTCCCACGGCGGCTCCGGCAAGCAGGCCCGCGCCGTCATCGATGGCTTACGCGCCGATGTGGTGACGCTGGCCCTGGCCGGTGACATCGATGAGCTGCATCGCCTCGGCAAGCTGATCCCAGAGGATTGGCAGACCCGTTTGCCAGAAGCCAGCACCCCCTACACCTCGACCATCGTGTTTCTGGTGCGCAAGGGCAATCCGAAGGGCATCAAGGATTGGGACGATCTGGTCAAGCCGGGCGTCGAGGTGATCACGCCGAATCCGAAGACATCCGGCGGCGCACGCTGGAACTTCCTTGCCGCCTGGGCCTATGCGCAGCAGAAATACGGCACTGAGGAACAAGCACAGGAATTCGTCGGAACGCTGTACAAAAACGTGCCAGTACTGGACACCGGCGCCCGCGGCTCCACCGTTACCTTCGTCAACAATGGCATCGGCGACGTGCTGCTGGCCTGGGAAAACGAAGCCTTCCTGGCACTGAAGGAACAGGGCGGCGAAAACTTCGAGATCATCGCACCGTCGCTGTCGATACTCGCCGAGCCACCGGTCGCAGTGGTCGACAAGAACGTCGAGCGCAAGGGCACGCGGGCGGTCGCCGAGGCCTACCTGAACTACCTGTACAGCGAGGAAGGCCAGCGCATCGCTGCGAAGAACTTCTACCGGCCGCGCAACGCAAGCGTGGCGGCCGAGTTCAAGGATCAGTTCCCGGCGCTGGAACTGGTCACCATCGACGGAGATTTCGGCGGTTGGAAGACCGCGCAGCCGAAGTTCTTCAATGATGGCGGCGTTTTCGACCAGATCTACCAGACGCAGTAAGCCGTGGCTTCGTAGGGTGGATCGCGCTTCATCGATCCACCATCGCCCACCGGAGAGGGCCGCCGGTGGAAGTAAAAAGCGACTTCCACCCTACACGCTTCGCTTCAGCTGCACCTTACTCGGCAGTTCGTAGGGTGGATCACGCGTTACCGATCCACCATCGCTCCCCGCTCGGAGGGCGGTGGTGGACGTAAAAGGCGACTTCCACCGTACAGGCTGCGCTCGTGACGCCAGTCGCTCGAACAAAAGGCAACGTTCATGTCCCGATCTACCTCCGTCATACCCGGCTTCGGGCTGACGCTGGGCTACACCCTGGTGTACCTCAGCCTGTTGGTGCTGATTCCCCTGGGTGCGCTGTTTCTCAAGACCACTGAACTCTCGTGGGCGCAGTTCATCGCCATTATCAGCGCCCCGCGCGTGCTGGCGGCGCTCAAGCTGAGCTTCGGCACCGCCTTCGCTGCCGCCGTACTCAATGGCGTGATCGGCACGCTGCTGGCCTGGGTGCTGGTGCGCTATCGCTTTCCCGGTCGCAAGATCATCGAGGCGATGATCGACCTGCCGTTTGCCCTACCCACCGCGGTGGCCGGCATTGCGCTCACCGCGCTGTATGCGCCGAACGGGCCGATTGGTCAGTTCGCCACAGGGCTGGGCTTCAAGATCGCCTACACCCCGCTGGGTATCACCCTGGCACTGACCTTCGTCACCCTGCCCTTCGTGGTGCGCACCATTCAGCCGGTGCTGGCCGATATCCCGCGTGAAATCGAGGAGGCCGCGGCATGCCTGGGCGCCCGGCCGTTGCAGGTGGTCCGCCACGTGCTGCTGCCGGCTCTGCTACCAGCCTGGCTAACCGGCTTCGCCCTAGCCTTCGCCCGCGGTGTCGGCGAGTACGGTTCGGTGATCTTCATCGCTGGCAACATGCCGATGAAAACCGAGATCCTGCCGCTGCTGATCATGGTCAAGCTGGACCAGTACGACTACGCCGGCGCCACGGCCATCGGCGTGCTGATGCTGGTGGTGTCATTCGTCCTGCTGCTGCTCATCAACCTGCTGCAGCGCCGCATTGCGCGTTCTTGAAGAGGCCACCGAAATGACTTCCGCTTCCCTATCGGTGACCGCAAATACCACCGCCAATGCCACGCGCCGCGGCAACGCCCTCGGTCGTCGGCTGCTGATCATTGCCGCCTGGCTGGTCTTCGCGCTGTTCCTCTTGCTGCCCCTGCTGATCGTCGTCAGCGAGGCACTGAAGCAGGGCTTCGGCACCTTCTTCAGTGCGATCTTCGAGCCCGACGCCCTGGCCGCGCTCAAGCTGACATTGCTCGCCGTCGGCACCTCGGTGCCGCTGAATCTGGTATTCGGCGTCGCCGCCGCCTGGTGCGTGAGCAAGTACGAGTTTCGCGGCAAGAGCCTGCTGGTCACGCTGATCGACCTGCCCTTCTCGGTTTCACCGGTCATCGCCGGCCTGATCTACGTGCTCTTGTTCGGCGCCCAGGGCTACTTCGGCGAATGGCTGAGTGATCGCGACATCCAGATCATCTTCGCCGTGCCGGGCATCGTCCTGGCGACGCTGTTCGTCACCGTGCCCTTCGTCGCTCGTGAGCTGATTCCGCTGATGCAGGAACAGGGCAGTACCGAGGAAGAAGCCGCGCGGCTTCTCGGCGCCAGCGGCTGGCAGATGTTCTGGCACATCACCCTACCGAACATCAAATGGGGCCTGATCTACGGCGTGGTGCTCTGCACCGCGCGGGCCATGGGCGAGTTTGGCGCGGTATCGGTGGTGTCCGGCCATATCCGCGGGCTGACCAACACGCTGCCGCTGCACGTCGAGATTCTCTATAACGAATACAACCATGTCGCCGCGTTCAGCGTGGCCAGCCTGCTGCTGGCCCTGGCGCTGGTGATCCTGCTGCTCAAGCAGTGGAGCGAGTCGCGAATCGCCCGCCTGCACGCCAACGCCGAGGAATGACCATGTCGATCGAAATCAGCAACATCAACAAGCGCTTCGGCCAGTTCCAGGCATTGAACGCGATCAACCTACACATCCAGAGCGGCGAACTGGTCGCCCTGCTTGGCCCGTCCGGCTGCGGCAAGACCAGTCTGCTGCGCATCATTGCCGGGCTGGAAACCCCCGACAGCGGCAGTATCGTGTTCCATGGCGAGGACGTCTCCAGCCGTGACGTGCGCGACCGCAACGTAGGATTCGTCTTCCAGCACTACGCGCTGTTCCGCCACATGACCGTGTTCGACAACGTCGCCTTCGGCCTGCGCATGAAGCCGAAGAAACAACGGCCCAGCGATGCGGTCATCGCCGAAAAGGTGCATGAACTGCTCGGCCTGGTGCAGCTAGACTGGCTCGCCGACCGCTACCCCGAGCAGCTCTCCGGCGGCCAGCGTCAGCGCATCGCCCTGGCCCGCGCGCTGGCGGTGGAGCCCAAGGTGCTGCTGCTCGACGAGCCGTTCGGTGCGCTGGACGCCAAGGTGCGCAAGGAACTGCGCCGCTGGCTGGCGCGGCTGCACGAGGACGTGCATCTGACCAGCGTGTTCGTCACCCATGATCAGGAAGAGGCGATGGAGGTCGCCGATCGTATCGTGGTGATGAACAAGGGGGTGATCGAGCAGATCGGCACGCCGGCGGAGGTGTACGCCAACCCCGCCAGCGAGTTCGTCTACCACTTCCTCGGCGACGCCAATCGGCTGCAGCTGGACGATGAGCGCAGTGTGCTGTTCCGCCCGCACGAGATTTCCCTGAGTCGCGAAGCCGCCGCCGAGCACCTGGCCGGCGAGGTGCGCGACATCCGCCCGCTTGGTGCGCTGACGCGGGTCACGCTCAAGGTTGCCGGTCAGGCCGAGCCGATCGAGGCCGAGGTCGGCAACGACCACGCCAGTCTCATTGGTGTGCAACGCGGCGCGACGCTGTATTTCCAACCCAAGGGCCAATCGATCAAATCGGTGCAGCAGCTGCCCCCAGGCTAAATCGCTGAAACACATCGGGCGACGAAAGCGACTTGGCCTGGGCAGGTAACTGCCGCACCCTGTGGACAGTCGCCCTTTACAGCGAGACATCCCGATGCGTATCACCCTGTTCAGCAGCAAGCCCTACGACCGCGACAGCTTCCAGGCCGCCAATCAGGCCCACGGTTTCGAGCTGCACTTTCTCGAAGCTCGCCTCGATCCGGACACCGCCGCGCTGGCCGCCGGGGCCGAGGTGGTCTGTCCGTTCGTCAATGACGTGCTGTCGGCACCGGTGCTGGAGAAGCTCGCCGCTGGCGGCACGCGGCTGATCGCGCTGCGTTCGGCCGGCTACAACCACGTTGATCTGCCATGCGCCAAACGCCTCGGCCTGCCAGTGGTGCGGGTACCAGCGTATTCGCCACATGCGGTTGCCGAACATACGGTGGCGCTGATCCTCGCGCTCAACCGCCGCCTGCCACGGGCCTTCAACCGCACCCGTGAAGGCAACTTCTCGCTGCAGGGGCTGACCGGATTCGACCTCATGGGCAAGCGCGTCGGCGTAGTCGGCAGCGGGCAGATCGGCGCAGTGTTCGCACGGATCATGCTCGGTTTCGGCTGCGAGGTGCAGCTTTACGACCCCTATCCAAACCCTGAGCTGGAGCGCCTGGGCATGCGCTACGTGGCGCTCGACGAGCTACTCCGCAGCAGTGATATCGTCAGCCTGCACTGCCCACTCACCGCGCAGACCCACCATCTGATCAATCAGCAGAGCCTGGCGGCCATGAAGCCGCGCGCCATGCTGATCAACACCGGCCGTGGTGCGCTGATCGATACGCCAGCACTGATCGGCGCGCTGAAGAGCGGCCAGCTCGGCTATCTGGGTCTGGATGTCTATGAGGAAGAGGCCGGGCTGTTCTTCGAGGACCACTCCGGCCTGCCGTTGCAGGACGACGTACTGGCGCGCCTGCTGTCGTTCCCCAATGTAATCGTTACCGCGCATCAGGCTTTTCTCACCGAGGAGGCGCTGTCCGCCATCGCCGGCACAACGCTGGACAACGTTGCTGCGTGGCAGGCCGGGCAGAGCAGCAATCAGGTCAGCGACTAGCGCTTTAACGGCCCATCGAGTTGGCACAGGCGCGCTTCGAGCAGTGCGGGGAAGCGTTTGAACCAGGTCTGGTTCAGCGGCGAGGGATGCGGCAGCGGATGCAGGGTGAAGGTTCGGCTCCGGCCCTGCATATCCTGCAGCTCGACATCCAGGCTGGCCGTAAAGCGATCCTCACGCAGCCAGAAGGCCTCCAGGCGCTGGCGCTCGTTGCGCAGCAGGTCGATGCCGAACCAGAGGAAGGCCTCGCGGCCGAGCGTGACGATATGCCGTCCTCGCCAACTATCGACCAGCAGTTGACGCATCAGGGGATGAAAGCGCCGCTTGACCGCCATCGACCAGGCCTTGTTGCCGACCGGCTTGTACGGCACGGTGTTGATCCAGAAATAGTGCTGCCCGAGCGCCCGCCCCGCCTCGAAATCCGGCATCTCCTCACGATGCAGGTGGCGATAGAGCACGCGCCGGACGATTTGCCCGCCAGAGCCGATGAAGGGTTGGCCATGGCGGACCTCCTCGCGACCGGGGTCACGACCGAAAAAGCAGATCGGCGCGTCGGCATCGCCAAGGCCGACGATGGGCTCCAGCGGATCGCGGCCAAAAGCCTGGTAAACCTCCAGATCAATGCCTTCAGTCACGGCTGCGCATTCACGTAGCGCCTGGCGTATCTCGGTTGGCGGGGTCATCGCGTGAAACTCAGAAGTCGCTTTCGTCGACCAGCTCGACCGCCGCAGCTTCCAGCGCATAGGCGGCATCGGCCAGGTCGTTGCTGACCGGTTCGATCTGCAGGCGGCCGTCGACCCACAGTGGCGCGTAGATGTCCTCCAGGGCGATGCCCTTCGGGTAGCGCACCAGGACGATCTGATTCGGTGGCGGCGGCGGTACGTGGATGCAGGCGCCGGGATAGGGCACCAAGAAGAATTCGGTACTGCGCCCGCGCTCGTCGCTCTCCAGCGGCACCGGGTAGCCGCCGAGGCGGATCTCGCGGCCGTTCAACCCGGCGACGGTCTTGGCCGAATACATCACTGCCGGCAGCCCGGCCTCCTGCTTGAGCCCGCCCTGGGCGCTGAAGCCGGCGTCTTCCGGCGTCGAGTGATCGATCTCGGGCATTTCCTCCAGCGCCTGGCGATCTTCGGGCGGCATCAGTTCGAGCCAGTCGAGTTCGGGCGGCGCGGCCTGGGCGTGAGAAGCGAATGCAAGACAGCAAAGCAGCGAGAGGGACGATAAGCGCATGAGGCAGCTACGTAATGAAGGGAACGGGGCCGCAGGGCGCGGCCCTGTGGCGCATCAATGTTTGCGTTTGGTAACCATGCCGTAGATGACCAGCAGGATGATCGCACCGACCACGGCGCCGATAAAGCCCGCGCCCTCGCCAGCACGGTACAGACCAAGCGCCTGGCCGCCGTAGGTCGCCAGCAGCGAGCCGCCGATACCCAGCAGGATGGTCATGATCCAGCCCATGCTGTCGTCGCCCGGCTTCAGAAAACGCGCGATGAGGCCGACGATAAGGCCAATGATGATAGTGCCAATAATGCCCATGGAAATACTCCTGAGGTCCGAAAGTGGGTAACCCATCCGACCCGAGAGCTTTGTTACCGTTCGCCTCAGCCAGACGGCCGGGCTTCAGGAATGGGGAATCAGCGTTTCCACCGCAGTGATCTGACGGTCCAGCGTGGCACGATCAGGGCAGCGCAGCGTGGCGTGTCCAACCTTGCGTCCGACCTTGAAGGCCTTGCCGTAGTGGTGCAGATGGCAGTCCTCGATGGCGATGACCTTCTCCACTGGCGGCACTTCGCCGATGAAATTGAGCATGGCGCTCTCGCCCAGCTTGGCGGTCGAACCCAGCGGCAGGCCCGCGACAGCGCGCAGATGGTTCTCGAACTGGCTGCACTCGGCGCCTTCGATGGTCCAGTGCCCGGAGTTGTGCACGCGCGGGGCGATCTCGTTGGCCTTCAGGCCGCCATCGACCTCGAAGAACTCGAAGGCCAGCACGCCGACATAGTCGAGCTGCTTGAGCACACGACCGACGTAGTCCTCGGCCAGCGCCTGCAGCGGATGGTTGCTGCTGGCAACAGACAATCGCAGGATGCCGCTCTCGTGGCTGTTGTGTACCAGCGGATAGAAACAGGTTTCGCCATCACGCCCACGCACGGCGATCAACGAGACTTCGCCGGTGAAAGGCACGAAGCCTTCGAGAATGCATGGCACGCTACCCAGCTCGGCAAAGGCACTGCTGACATCGGCCGGCTTGCGCAGCAGCTTCTGACCCTTGCCGTCGTAGCCCAGGGTGCGGGTCTTGAGCACGGCCGGCAGACCGATGCTGGCGACCGCAGCGTCGAGATCGGACTGGGACTGGATATCGGCGAACGCCGGGGTGGGAATGCCAAGATCCTTGAACATGGACTTCTCGAACCAGCGATCCCGGGCGATGCGCAGCGACTCGGCACTCGGGTAGACGGGCACGAACTGCGAGAGGAAGGCTACCGTTTCGGCCGGCACGCTCTCGAACTCGAAGGTCACCAGATCCACCTCGTCGGCCAGCCGGCGCAGGTGATCCTTGTCGTCGTAGTCGGCGCGGATGTGCTCGCCAAGGGCCTGAGCGCAGGCATCCGGCGCCGGGTCGAGGAACGCGAAGTTCATGCCCAGCGGGGTACCCGCCAGCGCCAGCATGCGGCCCAGCTGGCCACCACCGATAACACCAATTTTCATATCAACGGCCCTTCAGTAGGCGGCAGATCTAGCGCGCGCGTCGCGCTGCGCAGGAAGCAAGTTTATACCCGCCGGCGGGCGTCGCCGTGCCGGTCGGGTCAGCTCAGAGGCGCGGGTCCGGGCAATCCAGTACGGTCTGGGTCTGCTCGTCGCGGAATTTCTTCAGCGCCTGGTGATACTCGGGGAATTCATGACCGATGATGCTCGCCGACAACAGCGCGGCGTTGATCGCCCCTGCCTTGCCGATGGCCAGGGTGGCAACCGGAACGCCAGCCGGCATCTGAACAATCGACAACAGCGAATCGACACCCGAGAGCATCGACGACTGCACCGGCACGCCGAGTACCGGCAGATGCGTCTTGGCGGCGCACATGCCTGGCAGATGGGCGGCTCCGCCAGCGCCGGCGATGATCACGCGCAGGCCGCGGGCTTCGGCCTGTTCGGCGTACTGGAAGAGCAGGTCCGGGGTGCGATGGGCGGACACCACCGTCACTTCGTGGGGGATGCCCAGCTTTTCCAGCATATCGGCGGTGTGGCTCAGGGTGGACCAGTCGGACTTCGAGCCCATGATCACGCCTACCAGTGCGCTCATCGTCGTGCCTCTCATCGGGCGCCCGTGGGCGCGTCAAGAACAACAAACCACGCAAAAGAGCGTGGCCTGGACAGTCGCGGATCGGCCATGGCCGCCCGCACGAAAGCCGCGCAGTATAGCGCAAGGCGCGACCAGCCAGTACCCCGGGTGGTCGGCCGCTACTGCAGCTGGGCGGGCGCAAGCCGCGTCAGCTCGATCCAGAATCGACTGCCGACACCGGGCTCGCTGTGCAGACCCATCTGCCCGTTCATCAGCCGGGCGAACTCCAGGCAAAGCGACAGCCCGATGCCAGTGCCCTGAATCATGCTGTTTTCCCGGCCAAGCCGCTGGAAGGGCTCGAACACCTGCGCCTGCTGCTCAGGGTCGATGCCCAGGCCGGTGTCCTCGACCAACAGCCGCACGTGACCTGGGCTGGTCTCGACACGCAGACTGATGTGGCCATTTGGAACGTTGTACTTCATCGCGTTGGACAGCAGGTTCAACAACACCTGGCGCAGGCGACGCGGTTCAGCGAGCACCAGCAGGCGTTCATCCGGCAGCAACAGATCGAGCTGCAAGCCGCGCTGCTGGACTTCCAGCGCGACCAGTTCGGCACATTCGCGCATCAGCCCGCAGACTTCCACCGGCTGCAATTCCAGTTGCGCAGGCTCGTTCTGCACGCTCGACCATTCGAGGATCTCGCCCAGCAGTTGATTGAGATGACGACTGGCCAGCAGGATTTCGTCGAGATACTCCGCAGCCTCGGACTGGCTTTCATCGTCACAATCCATGCGCATCAGCTGAGCGAAGCCGAGAATTGCGTTCAGCGGGGTGCGCAACTCGTGACTGATGCCCGAGAGCAGCCGCCCTTTCGCTTCGCTGGTCGCCTGCGCCTGCAACGTGGCCGCACGCAGCTCTTCCTCGACGCGCATCAGCGCATCGATATCCACATGAGTACCGGCCAAAACCCGCACCACGCCGGTATCCGGGTTCTGCTCGAGCACCCGGCCGCGGCTGAGTAACCAATGGTAGTGGCCCTGGGTGTCGGCAAAGCGGTACTTGGCTTCGTAACGCTGCTGTAGGCCGAGACTCACCCGCTCAAGCTGGGCCAACGCTGGCGCCAGGTCATCCGGGTGGATGCGCTGGCGGAACTCGCTATCGCTGAGCTGCCCGGAGGGCAGGCCGAATCGATTCACCATGCGCCCACGCATGCGCAGCGTGTGATTGTGCATGTCGTATTCCCAGAGGCTCTCGGTCGAACTTTCCAGTACCAGTTCCAACCGCCGCTGTGCCTCCCAGCGCTCGGACTCGCTGTAGGCCAGGCGGCTGCCGATTTCCTGGGTGTGACGGGACATCTCGTCGAGCTCGCGGATCTGCGCGCGCGTCGGCTCCGGCTGCCAGCGGCCAACGCCAATCTCGCCGAGCATCCGCGAGATGCCTGCAATGGGCGTGAGCAGTGCCCGACTGAGCTGACGAGCACGCAGCCACATGAGCGTGAAGAAACCGATATAGAACAGCACCAGCCCGGCAATCAGCAGGTAGCCGATCTGCTGGTAGCGGCCCGCCAGCGCGTTGGTCTGGCGAAACACCGCAGCCTCATCGACCATCGCCAGCAGGTGCCAGCCAGTCTGGGCGACCGTGGTCCAGGCCACCAGCTGCGGCCGACCGCCGAGCATTATCGGCTGCACGCCACTGCTGGCGCCGGAAATAGCCGCAGCCAGCTCGGCCGTTTCGGCGCGACGATTGAGCTGGAAGTCTTCCGGCTTGAACATTTCACTGCGGATCGCATCCAGGTACGAGTGATCGGTCAGCTCGGCAAGACCGAAATCCTCCTCGCCAGGCTCCGGCAGCGCCATGATCGTCAGGTCGTCGCTGACCAGCATGGCGTAGCCGCCCCAGGGCACCTGCAGCTGGCCGATCTGCTCGAGAATGCCGCTGACGGTGATGTCGATGCCGACCACCCCTTCGAGGAAATCGCCGCTATACACCGGAGCGGTCGCCGACATCATCCAGCCGTGCCCCGCCGGGTCGAGGTACACATCGGTCCACACCACGCCGCGCGACGGGTTGTGCTCGGCGTCCGCCAGGTAATAGAAGTTGTACTTGGGAATATCCATGTCCGCGGGGTATTGATCGAGGGTGAAGAACCACGGATAGATATGGTTGAAGCTGTCCCAGCTGTTGAAATACAGGCTGGCGACCAGCGGATTGCGTCCCTCGATCTCCTTCATCAACGGCTCCAGCAGCCGCAGCCTGGCAATCTTCTGCAGATCGTGCCGCTCGGGCGGGGTCGCGGCAGAGTAGAAGACCGCGGCACCACCATTGTCATTGGGGCTGTAGCGCACGCCATCATCACTTAGTGCCAGCTCGGGCAACTGTGCGGACTCGCCGCCCTGCAGCGCCTGCGCAGTGAGGTTGCGATACAGCTGCGTCAGCGAGCTGACCTGGCTGAGCTGCTCACCTACCAGGCGCGATTCGAGGCTGACCGCGGCCTGCAAGTCGTTGAGCGCGGTCTCGCGCAAGTGATCGACTTGCGCATCGCGGATCGCATTGTTGGTCAGCAAATAGATCGCGATCAGCGCGGTTTCCACCAGCACCAGCGGGATAAGCGCGCTGCGAACGAAGGCCCGCCAGATCCATTGACGCAGGCCGATTGGCTTTGGGGTGGGCACGAGAGGGCTCCAGCAGCCGCACAAGACGAACAGTCGGCAATGGGCGCGGCAGGGCCGCGATCATAACATTGCCGCCGCTGCCGCGACCTATCGCCTTAAGTGTAAGACCAAGCATCGACCGCGCCACGACTCAGTCTTGGGCAACCGCACGGCTTTCCAGTCGCCGCCAAAGCAGGCGCACCGCGCCCTTGCGCATCAGCGAGCAGCGATACAGGCGGATTTCCAAAGGCACGCGCCATTGCTCGCTGCCACAGATCGCCAATTCCCCGCGCTGCAGCTCCGGCTCGACGCTGAGCCGCGGCACCCAGGCAATGCCCAGCCCCTGTAGCGCCATGCTTTTCAGGCTATCGGCCATCGCCGTCTCGTAAACGGTGGTCGAGCGCAGTGCGCGCTGACGCAGCAGCAGATTCACCGAACGACCGAGAAAGGCCCCGGCGCTATAGGCCAGCAACGGCACGGTCTGGCCGCTGTCGACGTCGTACAGCGGCGTGCCCCCGGCACCCGCCGCGCATACCGGCAGCATTTCCGTACGCCCCAGGTGCAACGAGGGAAACAGCTCCGGATCTAGCTGCAGCGCGGCATCCGGGTCGTAGTAGGCGAGGATCAGGTCGCAGCCGCCCTCGCGCAGCACATGCACGGCTTCGCCGACGTTGGTGGCGATCAGCCGGGTGGCGATATTCAGCCCGTCGTTGCGCAGGCCGGCGATCCACGCCGGGAAGAAGCCCAGCGCCAGCGAGTGTGCGGCGGATATCTGCAACACCTCGCCCTGCTGGCCTTCCACATGGTGCAGATGACGCACCACCTCGCCGAGCTGCTCGACCATGTTGCGCGCACTGACAAGGAACAGCTGGCCGGCCTCGGTCAACTCGATCGGCGTGCGCGAACGGTTGATCAACTGCAGCCCAAGTGCCTCTTCCAATGAACGTATCCGCCGACTGAAGGCCGGCTGCGTGACAAAGCGGCGCTGCGCTGCCTGGGAAAAACTGCGGGTCGCTGCCAGGGCGATGAAGTCTTCCAGCCACTTGGTTTCCAGATTCACCTGAACATTCCTCGATACGATGGCAGCCAGCACAAAGTCACACCTACATTATGCCGTTCCGGCATAGGGCAGCCGCCAACGGCATTGGCCGTCAAACACCTGAAAGCCTTATTTTAGGCGCACTGCAGCACTGCCTGCGTCTAACGAAGCCACATTACCATCATGTCCGAAGTTGCATCATCGCGAGTCGAAAAAGACCTGCTTGGCACCCTTCCCGTTCCTTCCGAAGCCTATTACGGCATCCAGACCCTGCGCGCACTGCACAACTTTCGCCTTTCCGGCGTGCCGCTGGCGCATTACCCCAAGCTGATCGTCGCCCTGGCAATGGTCAAGCAGGCAGCGGCGGACGCCAACCGCGAGCTGGGCTACCTGCCCGAGGCCAAGCACGTGGCGATCAGCCAGGGCTGCGCCCGGTTGATTCGCGGTGAGTACCACGAGCAGTTCGTGGTAGACATGATCCAGGGCGGTGCCGGCACCTCGACCAACATGAACGCCAACGAGGTGATTGCTAACCTCGGCCTGGAAGCGATGGGCCACGCCAAGGGCGAGTACCAGTACCTGCATCCGAACAACGACGTGAACATGGCGCAGTCCACCAACGACGCCTACCCCACCGCCATTCGCCTCGGCCTGCTGCTCGGCCACGACACTCTGCTAGCCAGCCTGGAAAGCCTCTGCCAGTCGCTGACCGGCAAGGGCCATGCCTTCGCCCACGTGCTGAAGATGGGCCGCACCCAGCTGCAGGACGCCGTGCCGATGACCCTCGGCCAGGAGTTCCACGCCTTCGCCACCACCCTCGGCGAGGATCTGCACCATCTGCGCGGCTTTGCGCCCGAGCTGCTGCTTGAGGTGAACCTCGGCGGCACCGCGATCGGCACCGGCATCAATGCCGATCCACGCTACCAGTCGATCGCCGTTCAGCGCCTGGCCCAGATCAGCGGCCAGCCGCTGCGCCAAGCCGCCGACCTGATCGAAGCCACCTCGGACATGGGCTCGTTCGTGTTGTTCTCCGGCATGCTCAAGCGCCTGGCGGTAAAGCTGTCGAAGATCTGCAACGACCTGCGCCTGCTCTCCAGCGGCCCGCGCACCGGCTTCAACGAAATCAACCTGCCGCCGCGCCAGCCGGGCAGTTCGATCATGCCGGGCAAGGTCAATCCGGTGATTCCGGAGGCAGTCAACCAGGTCGCCTTCGAAGTGATCGGCAACGACTTGGCGCTGACCATGGCGGCCGAAGGCGGCCAGCTGCAGCTCAACGTGATGGAGCCGCTGATCGCCTACAAGCTGTTCGATTCGATACGCCTGCTGCAGCGCGCCATGGACATGCTGCGCGAGCATTGCATCGAAGGCATCACCGCCAACGAAGCACGTTGCCGCGAGCTGATGGAGAGCTCCATCGGCCTGATCACCGCGCTGAATCCCTACATCGGCTACGACAACAGCACCCGCCTGGCCCGTGAGGCACTGCTCGGCGGACGCAGCGTGCTGGAGCTGGTGCGCGAAGAGCGGCTACTCGACGACGCCATGCTCGCCGAGATCCTGCGCCCGGAAAACATGATCGCGCCACGCCTGGCACCGCTGGTGGTCTGATCACCCCATGCGCCCGGCAAAAATGCCGGGCGTTCGCTTTACGGGCCGCGAGCCCGGCCCGTTGGCACAATAAAAACAACAGGAAAACCCATGACTCAGAGTACGACCCTCTCCGCTCCCCTGCGCCTGCTCGTCCGTCTACCGCTATGGCAGCAGATCCTCATCGGCCTGGCACTCGGCGTTGCCACCGGCATGGCCTTCGGCGAAGGCGCACAGCTGCTGGCACCGATCGGCACGCTGTTCCTCAACGCGATCAAGATGCTTATCGTGCCGCTGGTGTTCGTTTCGCTGGTTGCCGGCATCACTTCGATGCAGGACAGCGCCAAGCTTGGCCGCATCAGCTTGAAGACCATCGCCATCTATCTGGTGACCACTGCCTTCGCGGTGAGCATCGGCCTGCTGTTCGGCGCGCTGTTCACCCCGGGCGAAGGCATGAACATGGTCGCCAGCGGCAGCGAACAGGCCAAGCAGGCGCCCTCGTTGGTATCCATCCTGGTCGGGCTGGTGCCGGCCAACCCGGTCACCGCATTTGCCGAAGGCAACATCCTGCAGATCATCGTCTTCGCCATCGCGCTGGGCGTCAGCATCAACCTTATCGGCGAGCGCGGCGCGCCGGCAGTGCGCCTGTTCGACGCGCTGGCCGAGAGCTTCTACAAACTCACCGATCTGGTGATGCGCGTCGCGCCGATCGGCGTATTCGCTCTGACCGCTGGTGTGGTCGGCAGCCATGGTGCCGAAGTACTGCTGCCGCTGGCAGGCGTGATCGGTGTGATCTACCTGGCCAGCATCACCCATGTACTGCTGGTCTACGGCGGATTGCTCGGCCTGCTGGCGCGGCTCAATCCGCTGCGTTTCTTCCAGGGCATCGCCCCGGCGCTGGCGGTGGCGTTCAGCACCTCGAGCAGCTCCGGCACGCTGCCGGTGTCCATTGAATGCGCACGCAAGAACCTCGGTGTATCCGAGGGTGTCGCCGGCTTCGTGCTGCCGGTGGGCGCGACCATCAATATGGACGGCACAGCGATCTACCAGGGCGTGCTGGCGCTGTTCATCGCCCAGGCCTTCGGCATCGACCTCAGTGCCGGGCAGTACGCGATGATCATCCTTACCGCGACGCTGGCCTCCATCGGCACCGCAGGCATCCCGGGCGCCGGGCTGATCATGCTCAGTCTCGTACTCAGCGCCGCCGGCCTGCCGCTGGAAGGCGTGGCCCTGATCGCCGGGATCGACCGCATCCTCGACATGGCCCGCACCACGGTCAACGTCGCTGGCGATCTGATGACCACCACGCTGGTCGGCCGCAGCGAGCAAGAGCTGGACCGCGCGATCTACGACGCCAGCAACAAGGAGTGACTCGGCTGAGGCTGACCGGGGCGGGTTTATCCGCCCGGCCAGCAACCGCAGTCACGACCTACTGGCCTGCCGCTATGCCGGCGGCAGGCCCCAGGCGCTGCGCAGGCGAGCCAGTGCATCGATGATCGCCGCCTCTGGCACCGCGGCAAAGCCCAGCACCAGTCCGCCCGGTGCGCCTCTCGGCGCCTGACCGTCCAGCCAATAGTCGGCCAGCCCGTTCATTTCCACCCCGGCCGCTCGCGCCGCGGCAACCAGCTCGGCTTCGCGGGCCTGGCTGTGCACCGGCACGCACAGGTGCAGCCCGGCATCCACCGCCGGCAACGCGGCGCAACCAGGGATCGCCTCTGGCCAGTGCTGCAACAGGGTGTCACGGCGCACCCGGGCAGCCTGGCGCATGCGCCGCACGTGACGCTGGAAATGCCCGGCGGCGATGAACTCGGCCATCACTGCCTGGCTGCCAACATCGGAGTGGCGCATGTCCAATGCAAGACGGCGGGCAAATGCCTCGGCCAGGCCGGGAGGCAACACCAGGTAGCCAAGGCGCAACGCGGGGAAGGTGATCTTGCAGAAGGTGCCGACGTAAAGCACCCGCCCCTGCCGGTCCAGTGCCGCCAAGGGCGTCAGCGGCGTGCCGCTGTAACGGTACTCGCCGTCGTAGTCGTCCTCGACGATCCAGCCCTCACTGCGCTCGGCCCAGGCGAGCAATTCCAGGCGGCGCGCCAGCGACAGGGTCACCCCCGTCGGATACTGATGCGAGGGCGTGACGTAGGCCAAGCGACAGCCTTCGATCTGCGCCAGTGCGGCGGTATCCAACCCCTCACCATCCACCGCGACCCCACACAGCTCGGCACCAGCCACCGCGAAGGCATGGCCGGCGGCACGGTAGCCAGGGTTTTCCAGCGCGACACGATCGCCGGGCTGCACCAGCAGCTGGGCGCAGAGGCTGATGCCCTGCTGCGCGCCGCAGGTGATCACAACCTGGGACGGATCGCAGTTGAGACCGCGACTGCTGCGCAGGTAGGCCGCTACCAGTTCGCGTAATGCAGGCTCACCCGCCGGATCGCCATAGCCCAGGCGCGCCGGCGATGGCTTGCGCCAGAAGCGCGCCGTGAGCCGCGCCCAGGTTTCGAAGGGGAACAGATCGAAGGCCGGCACGCCGATGCGAAAGGCCCTCGGCGCACCGCTCACGGGCGGCGCAAGGTGATTGCGCTGCAGGCGCAACAGCGCCTCGGTCGGTGCCAGTTCGGAAGCAGACACCCGCGTCAGCGGTCGCGCGCTGCCGAGCTCCACCACGTAAGTGCCATCGCCTACACGGCCCTCGATGTAGCCTTCGGCGTAGAGCTGATCGAACGCACGGGTGACAGTGTTGCGTGACACCGCCAGCAATGCCGCCAGATCACGACTGGCCGGCAGCCGACTGCGCCCAGCCAGACGCCCATCCAGGATTCGCTCGCGCAGGGCCTGATAGAGCTGGCGCGTCAGACCCTGACTGCGGTCCAGACGAATGCCGGAAAGATCGACGGGCAATGGGGGTGTGGTCAGCATAGGAAGTATTGGCTCTATCGAAGTCGCAGGTAATGGATCTTACAGCGGACCAATATCCTGCCTAGCATGGCAGCACTGCACTTGGAGAGACGCCATGTACCTGCCCGCCTCATTTCACCAGGATGATCTTGGCGAGTTGCACCGCCAGATTCAGTCAACGCCGTTCGCGCTGCTGGCCAGTAAGGGCAAGGACGGCGTGCAGGCCAGCCACCTGCCGCTGCTGCTGGAACCGGATGAAGGCGAGTTCGGCACGCTCTACGGGCACTTCGCCAAGGCCAATCCGCACTGGCGCGATCTGCAGGACGGCTGCGAAGCGCTAGCCGTGTTCAGCGGCCCTGACGCCTACATCAGCCCCAGCTGGTATCCGACCAAAGCGGAGCACGGCAAGGTCGTACCGACCTGGAACTACATCGCCGTGCATGCCCGCGGCCCAGTGCGGCTGATAGAGGATCGCAAGAGCCTGCTGCAGATCGTCAGCCGCCTCAGCGACCAACATGAAGCCGGCCGCCCGCAGCCCTGGGCCGTAAGCGATGCGCCACGCGACTACCTGAACGCCATGCTGCGCGCCATCGTCGGTTTCGCGCTGCCGATCCGCCGACTGGAGGGCAAATGGAAACTCGGGCAGAACCGCCTGCCCGTCGACCAGACCGGGGTTCGCCAGGGTCTGGCCGCGTCGCTCGATCCACGCGACCAGGCCTTGGCCGCCCGCATGCCCATCACCGACTGAAGAGGAATGCACTGTGCCTGAGATCCGCCCTATCACCGCTGCCGACCACGCTGTCTGGAGAGAACTCTGGCAGACCTACCAACGCTTCTACGCCGCTGCGATTGCGGAGCAGACCAGCGACCTCACCTGGCAGCGCTTCCTCGATCCAGCCGAGCCGATGCATGCCGCACTGGCCTGGCATGACGGCCACGCCATCGGCCTGGTGCACTGGATCTTCCATCGCAGCTGCTGGACCCGCGGTGACTACTGCTACCTGCAGGACCTCTACGTGGCCGAGGGCACCCGCGGCAAGGGCATCGGTCGGGCGCTGATCGAGCACGTCTACGCCCAGGCCGCAGCCGCCGGCGCCTCGCGCGTCCACTGGTTGACCCAGGAGACCAACTATACGGGGCGCATGCTCTACGACCGCATCGCCGAACGCTCGGGCTTCATCCAGTACCGCAAGATCCTCTGAGCCTTCACTCGATGCCGAACAGCCCGTTCTCCACATGCGGCGTCGCCAGGCGCTCGCGGATGTCCAGGTCGATGCGCGGGTCGTCCGGGCTGTAGAGCATCACCTGGCGATAGGCACTGACCCGGTTGATCTCGCTGCCCAGGTATTCCCACACCACCGAGGTGCACGCCGGCGTGCGGCGGTCGCCCGAGGAGACGCCCGTCTTTAGCCCGTTGAGGCGGGTGATGCGGCTCTTGAAGCTGGGAATGAGGATGGTCTGGCTCATCTCATTGAGCGTCAGCGATTCGTAGTCGATCAGGAACAGTCGGTCCTGCAGGCCGAACGCCGCGCCGAGGTAGCGGCAGCGCACCCAGTCCTCGGCCTGGCCGAGGGTAGGACTGGCGCGCTCCTGGCGTTCCTGGCGCTCGAACAGGAACAGGCCATTTTCCTCACGCAGGTGCACCAGCGATATCAGGATGCTTCCCGGTACAGACATGCAGTTGGCGTACTCGAAGTAATACCCGCAGTAGCGCGCCAGGCTGGTGGCGTGTTCGCGCAGCGGCTGCAGCAGCGTCAGCAGCGCGTCGGTACGCGGCAGCGCCTGTGCCTCCGGATGGCGCGCGCCAACCAGTCGGGCGAACTGCTCCGGCGGCATCTCCAGCTCGTAACCCTCGACGCCGAAGAAGTCGCCGATGCGCTTGAGATTGAACGGCGTCGGCCGGCTTTGCCCACCCAGGTACTTGTTGAACTGCGCCCGATTGATGGCCAGCTTGCGGCATACCTCGGCAATCGAACGGTAATGACTGCAGAGCAACTTGAGGTTTTCGGCGAGGTGAGAAGTCACGGTTGCCTCTGAAGATTGGCGCGAGTGCCGCCATTCTAGCATCAGGTCGCGCCACATCGCGGCCAACCGCGAAATTGCCCTGCACGCCGCTCTGTTGAAACATCCCCCGCTTGCACGGCGCAACGGCGCGCGCCGGCACCCTAACAACGACAACAAGGTGAACATTGCCATGCTCGACCTTCTAAATGACCTCATTTGGAGCAAGCTGCTGATCGTCATGCTGATCGGCCTCGGTCTGCTCTTTACCATCCGCTCCGGCTTCGTCCAGTTCCGCTATTTCGGCAACATGTTCACGATCTTCGGTCACGCCTTCGAGCGTCAACCGGGGCAGCTCTCCTCCTTCCAGGCATTGATGCTGTCGGTCGCCGGCCGAGTCGGTGCGGGCAACATCGCCGGTGTCTCCGTGGCGATCATGCTCGGCGGCCCTGGCGCGATCTTCTGGATGTGGGTGGTGGCGCTGGTGGGCATGGCGACCAGCTATTTCGAGTGCTCGCTGGCGCAGCTATACAAGCGTCGCGAGCCGGACGGCACCTATCGTGGTGGCCCGGCCTTCTACATCCAGCACGGACTTGGCCAACGCTGGCTGGGCATCGTGGTATCGATCCTGCTGCTGATGACCTTCGGCTTCGGCTTCAATGCCGTGCAGTCGTTCACCGTCGCCAGCTCGCTGCACGACACCTTCGGCGTGCCGACCGTTGCCAGCGGCATCGCGCTGACCTTCGTGATCGGCGGCATCATCTTCGGCGGCATCCGTCGCATCGCCAAGTGGGCCGACGTGCTGGTACCAGTCATGGCGTTCTCCTACCTGGCCATGGCGCTGTTCGTCATCGGCAGTAACTTCAGCGCGATCCCGGAAACCTTCGGGCTGATCTTCCGTAGCGCCTTCGGTCTGGAACAGGCATTTGCCGGCGGCATCGGCGCGGCGATCCTGATGGGCGTCAAGCGCGGTCTGTTCTCCAACGAAGCAGGCCTGGGCAGCGCACCCAACGTCGCTGCGGTTGCCGAGGTCAAGCACCCGGTGGCGCAAGGCATCGTGCAGTCGCTTTCGGTATTCATCGACACCATCATCCTGTGCAGCTGCACGGCCCTGATCATCCTGCTCTCCGGCGTCTACGAGCCGGGCATGGACCAGGCGGGTGTCGTACTGACCCAGACTGCCGTTGCCGCCGTCGTCGGCGAATGGGGCCGAGTGTTCGTCAGCATCGCCCTGCTGCTGTTCGTGTTCACCACGCTGATTTACAACTACTACTTGGGCGAGAACGCCCTGGGTTTCTTTACTGAGAAGCGTACCCCGGTGGTGATCTACCGCGTGCTGGTGATCATCCTCGTGCTTTGGGGCTCGGTGCAGGACCTAGGCACCGTATTCGCCTTCGCCGACGTGACCATGGGCCTGCTGGCCATCGCCAACCTCATCGCGGTGGCCCTGCTGTTCAAGGTCGGCCTGCGCCTGATGCGCGACTACGACCGCCAGATACGCGCCGGTATCGAGCAACCGGTGCTCGACCCGAAAGACTTCGCCGATCTGGATCTCGACCCAGCCGTCTGGAAGGCGAACATGCCTGCCTCGCCAGACACCACCGAGCGCCGCTAAACGCTCGCGACGCGACCGGCCAGCCCCTCGTGCGCAACAGCACAACGGGGCTGGCACCATCCGCCTCATTTCCTGATGGCCTGCGCCGACTGAGCGAGGAGCGCGCGTGAACCAATCAATCGAACGTCTGCTGGTGCTCTACACCGGCGGCACCATCGGTATGCAACAGAGCGCCGCCGGACTGATGCCAGCCTCCGGCTTCGAAGCCCGGCTGCGGGCGCAGCAAGCGCTGGAATCCGGGCCGTTACCCACCTGGACCTTCCGCGAACTGCAACCGTTGCTGGACAGCGCCAACATGCAGCCGAGCCATTGGCTGCAAATGGCGGCGGCGGTTCGTGAGGCCGTGGCGCAGGGTGACTGCGATGCAGTCCTGCTGCTGCATGGCACCGACACCCTGGCCTACAGCGCCGCCGCACTGTCGTTCCTGCTGCTCGATCTTGACCTACCGGTGCTGATCACCGGCGCCATGCTGCCAGCGGGAAGCGAGGGCAGCGATGCCTGGCCCAACCTGTTCGGCGCCATGCGAGCCCTGCATGCCGGCCAGGTAAAGGGCACGCAACTGTTCTTCAACGGCATGCTGCTGCGCGGCGCGCGGGTCAGCAAGTTGCGCAGCGATGCCTTCGATGCGTTTGCCGAAGCACCGCGCAAACGCCGGGCCGAAGCCGCCACAGAGCGTCCACCGGCACTGCTGCCACAGCGGCCGGCAGAGGTCGCGATATTGCCGTTATACCCCGGTGTCGGCGCCGCACAGGTCCAGGCGCTAGTGGCCAGTGGCGCTCAGGCGCTGCTGCTCGAATGCTATGGCAGCGGCACCGGCCCGGCGAACGACGTCGACTTCATCCAGGCACTGCGCACGGCACACCGACAGGGCGTAGTGCTGGCAGCGATCAGCCAGTGTCCGGGCGGGCACATCGATTTCGACGTCTACGCCACGGGTAGTGCCCTGCGCGATGCTGGCCTGATCTCCGGCGGAGGCATGACCCGCGAAGCGGCACTGGGCAAGCTGTTCGCCCTACTCGCCGCCGGGCTCGACCACGCCGAGGTGGAGCACTGGTTCTGCCGCGATCTATGCGGCGAAATGGCCGACTGAGACCTGCCGTCCTCTGAGCATGCGCGCTGTCCTGCAGCGCGCAGCCCGCCGCAGGCCCGTTGGGCTGGGCTTTAGCCCACCGCCAGAACCACACGACAGCGCAATCGAAGTGCGGGCGCCCTGCAAGCGCTCGCACCACGCCGTTCAGCCAAGCCCTCAACCTACCTGATAGCGCGCCCGTGGCGTGGCCATCGGCAACGGACCATCGCCGATCAGACGGAACTCGCCCTTTCCGGCGTCGTAAGCGCGGATCTCGCTGGTACCGATGTTGTATACCCAGCCGTGGATGAACAGCTGCCCGCTGGCCAGGCGTGCTGCCACCGAAGGATGGGTGCGCAGGTGGTCAAGCTGGGCCACGACGTTCTCCTCGGTGAGGATGCCCAGCGTGTTGTGGTCGGCGCAGCCGCAATTCTGCTCGACGACGATCTTCGCCACCTCGGCGTGGCGCAGCCAACCTTTGACCGTCGGCATGCGTTCCAGCTGAGCCGGGTTGAGCACCGCCTTCATCGCACCGCAGTCGGAGTGGCCGCAGACGATGATGTGCTGTACGCCAAGCGCCATCACGGCGAACTCGATGGCGGTCGACACACCGCCGTTCATCTGTCCGTAGGGCGGCACCACGTTGCCGACGTTGCGGGTAACGAACAGGTCGCCGGGCGAGCTCTGGGTGATCAGCTCGGGGATGATCCGTGAGTCGGCACAGGTAATGAACATTGCCCGCGGCGTCTGCTCGTAGGCGAGCTTTTCGAACAGTTCGCGCTGCTGCGGATAGACCTCTTCGCGGAAGCGCTTGACGCCGGAGACGATGTGCTCGAGGGCCTCCTGGGCGGTTTCGCTCGTCTTGTCGTCGTTCATGCTCAGTTCTCTCCAGAAGATTTTGAAGGGTAGGCGCCGCCGCAACGGCGCATCAGAAGATGGACCAGCCGATACGCTGCGACAGCGCTTCGAGGGCTGCCATGCCGATCAGCAAGTTGCCCGCTGCGTTCAGTTCCGGCGACCAGACACAGACGGTGAAACGCCCTGGTACTACGGCGACGATGCCGCCGCCGACGCCGCTCTTGCCAGGCAGGCCGACCCGGTAGGCAAAGTTGCCGGCCTCGTCGTACAGACCGCTGGTGGCCATGATGGCGTTCACCTGCTTGGCCTGACGCGGCGCGAGCACCGTCTCACCGCTCTGCGGGCAGGCACCATCACGGGCAAGGAAAGCGAAGGCGCGGGCCAGGTCGACGCAATTCATGCGCAGCGCACAGTGATGAAAATAGCTGCGCAGCACCGCTTCGACATCGTTGTGGAAGTTGCCGAAGGCCTGCATCAGGTACGCCATCGCTGCATTGCGCGCCCGGTGTTGATACTCCGATTCGGCGACACGGCTGTCTGAGACGATCAGCGGGTTGCCCGACAGATGCCGGACGAAATCGCGCATCGACAGCGCCGGCACCGCAAAGCGCGACTGGTTGATATCGCAAATCACCAGGGCGCCGGCGTTGATGAACGGATTGCGCGGCCGACCACGCTCGAACTCCAGCTGCACCAGCGAATTGAACGGCTGGCCGGACGGCTCATGCCCCAACCGCTCCCATAGGGATTCGCCACCATGCTGAATCGCCTGGACCAGGCTGAACACTTTGGAAATGCTCTGGATCGAAAACGGTGTTTTCGCATCACCTGCGTGATAGAGCTCGCCATCAGCACTGCATACCGCGATGCCCAGTTGGTCGGCCGGTACATCCGCCAGCGCGGGGATGTAATCCGCCACCTTGCCCCGGCCGAACAGCGGTCGGACCTCATCGAGGATTTCGCTCAACAGGTTTTGCATGCACGTTCCATGGAAGAGATAAATTGCGCGCCGCGCCGTAGGCTACTAGACGCCAGTCGAACCGCGTCCATCACAGTCGGCGTCGGGCCTGGTGCAGGTTTCCAGGCGTGTCCGATCTGTGCTTCGTCGATCCCGACGAAGGCCGCCACCCGTTCCGCGCGCGAGCTGGTCGTCCGAGGCTCGGGCAAAGTCGCTAACGGCACTTAGTTCGACGCCAACCGCGGCCACTTTATCCAGCAATTCAGTACCACCGCGCGCTTCAGGAAGTGTGACGAGCACCCACCTGCGGCGCGGCGCCATATTCGGCATCGCCATGGGCTCAGGTATAGTGCCGCCCGCTTTACGGGGCACGGCCTGTGTCCTGGGCGTCACCACAAGGAAAGAACCGATGATGATCAAACGTGCCGCAGGCGTGCTGGCGCTCGCACTGGCAACCACCGGCTGCTCCACCGCGACCTACTTCAAACTGCCCGAGAACAGCAAAGTCGCCGTCTATGAGCGGCCCCAGCAATACTCGCAGGGGTTTGTCAAAACGCGTCCGTTCTTTTGGACAGCCGCTGGCGGCATCCCCTACAAGCTGAGCAGCGATAACGGCGAACTGTTGCAGCAGGGCAAGCTGCGCGCGCGTTTCCGTGTTGCCTCCATCTTCTGGCCACCGGGTGGCATCATCTACTGGCCCATGGGTTTCGGTCAGCGCTGCTATGACCTGACCGGCGCGGCGCCGCTCACATGCACCCAGGGCGACCTCAAGCAATTGCGTAGCCAGCATCGGCTCGATCGCTAGGTTATTCGCAAGCCGCCCCGTCCTGGCCCCAGCGCCAGGGCGGTGGATGAACCGAAGACCCTACTCCCGGCCCGTTCAGGGCAATCCATCTGTTCGACCTAGAACTTCTCCGGCCGCAGTACTTCGACTTCGGCCAGGTAGCAGACCATGGCGAAATGCTCGTAATACCGAGCCTGCAGGTGCTCGGCGATACGCTCGGCAACCTCGCGACTGCAGATCACCTCCAGCCGGATGTTGCCGTCGGTGTCCCAGCCGGCACTGCGTACGCCACGACTGCCACTGCCGCGGGCGTCCGACAGCGTCCAGCCAGGCGCGCCGAGGATTTTCAGATCGCCGACCAGTTTGTGTTCCAGCGCTGCTTCGCAGATCACGGTCAGCAGCGTTCGATTGTGCGCGTTCATCTCAGAACCCCCAGGCGATCAGCCGCTCGGCCAGGGCCAGATAGAGCGGTATGCCGATCAGGATGTTGAACGGAAAGGTGATACCCAGCGAAGCAGTCAGCGACAGCGACGGATTGGCTTCCGGCACCGCCAGACGCATCGCCGCAGGCACCGCGATATAGGACGCACTGGCCGCCAGCGTGGCAAGCATCGCCGTGCCGCCTAGCGACAGCCCCATGAAGCGCGCCAGCATGGCGCCGATCAGCGCTCCAATCAGCGGCATGATCAGGGCGAAAGCGGCGAGCTTGAAGCCGTAACGCTTGAGCGAGCCCAGCTGGCCGGACGCGATCAGGCCCATTTCCAGCAGGAAGAAAGCCAACACCGGTTTGAACATGCTGGTGTACAGGGGTTCGAGCGGCTTGATGGCTTCCTTGCCGGCAATCGCGCCGATCAGCAGGCCGCCGAGCAGCAGCATGATGCTCTTGCCGAGGAAAATTTCGCGGCCCAGTTCCTTCCAGTCGGTATCGCGCGACACGCCCTTGGCCAGCAGAATGCCGACCAGGATTGCGGGAATCTCGAGGATCGCCACGAACAGCGGCATGTAGCTTTCGAAGAAGATCTCCCGCGCCGCAAGATAGGCCACCACGACGGCGAAGGTACCGGCGCTGACCGAACCATAGTGAGCCGCCACCGCCGCCGCATTCACCCGGTCGAAGCGCAGACCACGCAGCAGGACGAACGCCAATATCGGTAGCAGCACGCCAAGTGCCAGCACCAACAGCGACTGGCCGAGCAATGCAGCGCTGGCCTGCTCGGCCAGCTCCACGCCGCCATGCAGACCGATGGCCAGCAAGAGCACGATGGACAGCGTTTCATAGAGTGCCGGTGGCAGCTTTAACTCGCTCTTGACCAACCCGGCGAACAGGCCGAAGACGAAGAACAGCACTACTGGGTCGATACCCATCTACATTCTCCACAGCTCGGAAGGTAAGCCGTTCCCTGGCAGATATTGGCTCGAAAAAAAGGAGCCACGCGGGCTCCGAAGGGGACATACAGCCAGCGCGCCATTGTCGCCGGGCCAGCCAGGTCTACCTCTACAGCATAGCCAGCCCTGCAGCATCCGGCGTCGGCGTCGCATCATCACAACGCGACGCCACCCATCGATCAGGCCTCGATCTCTATCAAGACATCGCCCGGGTTCACCCGGTCACCTTTAGCGACATGAACCACTTTGACCGTTCCACTCATGGGCGCCTGAATTTCGGTTTCCATCTTCATCGCTTCACTGATCAGCACCGGTTGGCCAGCCTTGACCACATCACCTTCCTTGACCAGCACATCGACCACATTGCCCGGCATGCTGGTGCTGACATCGCCCGGCCCGCTGGCCTGCTTGCGCTGGCCGCCACCGCCACCGCCGACGAAGTTGTTCAATGGCTCGAACACGACCTCCTCCGGCATGCCGTCGATGGAGAGGAAGAAATGCCGCTTACCCTCACCCTTGACCCCAACGCCGGTGATGTCGACGCGATAGGTCTCGCCGTGCACATCGATAACGAACTCGGTCGGCACGCCCTGCCCACCTGCGGCAGTCGCGGTGCTGCCATCCGGAATCGGCAGCAGCACTTCAGGCACCAACGTACCGGCTTCGCGCTCCTCGAGGAATTTGCGGCCGATGTCGGGGAACATGGCATAGGTCAGCACGTCTTCTTCGGACTTGGCCAGCGCACCGATTTCCAGCCGCAGCTTGTTCAGCTCCGGCTTGATCAGGTCGGCCGGACGTACGTCGATGATCTCTTCGCCGCCAATGGCCTGACGCTGCAGCTTGGCGTCGATGGTGCCCGGCGCCTTGCCGTAGCGGCCCTGCAGGTAGAGCTTCACCTCATTGGTGATGGTCTTGTAGCGCTCGCCGGCGAGCACGTTGAAGAACGCCTGGGTGCCGACGATCTGCGAGGTCGGCGTCACCAGCGGCGGGTAGCCGAGGTCCTTGCGCACGCGTGGAATCTCGGCAAGCACTTCATCCATGCGGTTGAGCGCGCCCTGCTCCTTCAGCTGGTTGGCCAGGTTGGAAATCATCCCGCCTGGTACCTGGTTGACCTGCACACGGGTATCCACGCCAGTGAATTCGCTTTCGAACTGGTGGTATTTCTTGCGCACCGCGTAGAAGTACAGGCCGATCTCCTGCAGCAGCTCCAGATCGAGGCCGGTGTCGTACGGAGTACCACGCAGGGCGGCAACCATCGACTCTGTGCCGGGATGACTGGTGCCCCAGGCCATGGAGGAAATGGCGGTGTCGATGTGGTCGGCGCCGTTCTCGATGGCTTTGAGCTGGCACATGCTGGCGACGCCAGCCGTGTCGTGGGAGTGGATGAACACCGGCAGGTCGATCTCGGCCTTCAGTGCGCGGACCAGGTCGCCCGTGGCAAAGGGTGTCAGCAGGCCGGCCATGTCCTTGATCGCGATGGAGTCGACGCCCATGTCGCGCATCGCCCGGCCCTGCTCGACAAACAGCTCGACGGTGTGCACCGGGCTAGTGGTGTAGGCGATGGTGCCTTGGGCGTGCTTGCCGGTCTTCTTCACGGCCTTGATAGCGGTTTCCAGGTTACGCACGTCGTTCATCGCATCGAAGATGCGGAACACATCAATGCCATTTTCCGCCGCCTTGCCGCAGAACGCCTCGACCACATCATCGCTGTAGTGACGGTAGCCGAGCAGGTTCTGCCCGCGCAGCAGCATCTGCAGCCGGGTGTTAGGCAGTGCGGCTTTGAGCTGGCGCAGACGCTCCCAGGGATCCTCCTTGAGAAAGCGCACGCAGGCGTCGAAGGTGGCGCCGCCCCAGACTTCGAGGGACCAATAGCCGACGCGGTCGAGCTTTTCACAGATCGGCAGCATATCTTCAGTGCGCATGCGGGTCGCCAGCAGCGACTGGTGGGCGTCACGCAGGATGGTGTCGGTAACGGTGATTTTCTTCTGAGCAGTCATGGTTCGTTCCTCACAGTCCTGCGTGGGCGGCGATGGCGGCAGCGATGGCCAGGGCCAGCTCGCCCGGCTTGCGTTTGATCGAGTAATTCAGCAGTTCCGGATGGTTGTCTACGAAGCTGGTATTGAACTGGCCGCTACGGAAGTCCGGGTTGGCAAGGATCTGCTGGTAGTAGGTGGCGGTGGTCTTCACGCCCTGTACGCGCATGTCGTCCAGCGCACGCGAGCCGCGCGCCAGCGCCTCCTCCCAGGTCAGTGCCCAGACGATCAGCTTCAGGCACATGGAGTCGTAATACGGTGGAATGGTGTAGCCGGTGTAGATCGCCGTATCGGTGCGCACACCGGGCCCGCCGGGTGCGTAGTAGCGGGTGATCTTGCCGAAGCAGGGCAGGAAGTTGTTGCGCGGCTCTTCGGCGTTGATGCGAAATTGCAGGGCAAAGCCGCGGTACTGGATATCTTCCTGCTTGACCGACAGCGGCAGGCCGGAGGCAATGCGAATCTGCTCGCGAACGATATCGATGCCGGTGATTTCCTCGGTGATGGTGTGTTCCACCTGCACGCGGGTGTTCATCTCCATGAAGTACACCTCGCCTTCGGCGAGCAGGAACTCCACGGTGCCAGCGTTCTCGTAGCCCACGGCCTTGGCTGCGCGAACCGCTAGATCACCGATATAGGCGCGCTGCTCTGGGGTGAGCTGCGGGCTCGGGGCGATCTCGATGAGCTTCTGGTTGCGGCGCTGGATCGAGCAGTCGCGCTCGAACAGATGCACAGTGCTGCCAAAGGAATCGGCGAGTATCTGCGCTTCGATATGCTTGGGTTCGACGATGCATTTTTCCAGGAACACATCGGCCGAGCCGAATGCCTTGGTTGCCTCTGAGATGACCCGTGGAAAGGCCTGGGTCAGTTCTTCGCGCGAGTTGCAGCGACGGATGCCACGCCCGCCGCCACCGGACGTCGCCTTGAGCATCACCGGGTAGCCAATGCCCTCCGCTGCGGCCAGCGCCTCTTCGACATTCGCCACATTGCCTTCGGTACCCGGCGTAACCGGTACGCCGGCCTTGATCATGCTGCGCCGCGCTTCAGTCTTGTCGCCCATGCGGCGGATTACTTCGGCGCTTGGGCCAACGAAGCGGATGCCGCGCTCGGCGCAGATTTCCGCCAGTTCGGCATTCTCGGAGAGGAAACCATAGCCCGGATGGAGCGCATCGCAGCCGGTCTCTACGGCCAGGTTCACGAGTTTGCGCGGGTTCAGGTAGCCGGCCAGAGGATCGTCGCCAATGAAATGCGCCTCGTCGGCGCGCTTGACGTGCAATGCATGGCGGTCGGGCTCGGCGAATACCGCCACCGAGCGCACGCCCATTTCGGCGCAGGCCCGCACGATGCGGACGGCAATTTCACCGCGGTTGGCGATCAGCAGCTTCTTGATCACGCTGTCAGTCCCTCGGTCAATGAGCAGGTAACCCCTTATGCGGGTCATGATCACTCGCATTCACACGAGCCTTTTCACCCTACGCCGGCTCAGGGGATTACTGAAAATGAATAATTGTTTGCCTGATGATAAGTAATTACTTATAGATGCGCTGATCCGGGCATTAAACTGGCCGAACGGTCAGCATGCCGCCGGCCATCATCGCGACGGCTCAACAACGTTAACTTGCGAGGAATGTGATGCGAAAATCGCTGATGCGCATGACATTGCGCCAGCTGCAGGTATTTCGCGCGGTTTGCGAAACGCTCTCCTATAGCCGTGCTGCAGAAGAAATGTCGCTGACCCAGCCGGCAGTCAGCCTGCAGATTCGCCAGCTGGAAGAATTGGTCGGGCAACCCTTGTTCGAATATGTCGGCAAGAAGCTCTATCTCACCGATGCAGCTGAAGCGCTGCAACGGGCCAGTACAGACATTTTCGGCCGCCTGGACAGCCTCGACATGCAGCTGTCCGATCTGCAGGGCTCCCTGCAAGGGCAACTCAACCTGGCCGTAGAATCCAGCGCCAAGTACGTCACCCCACACCTGTTCGCCGCCTTCAAGCGCCTGCATCCAGAGGTCAGCCTGCAGCTGGTGGTGGTCAACCACGCCCAGGCGGTCAAGCGCCTGTCAGTGAGCCGTGACGATCTGCTGATCATGTCCCAGGTACCCACGGACATGGACCTGGAGTTCATGCCCTTTTTGAACAACCCGATCATCGCGGTGGCGCCGCCCGAACACCCGCTATGTCGAGCCGCGACGCTGTCCCTGCAAGACCTCACGCGCTATCCGCTACTGGTGCGCGAGCCAGGCTCCGGCACGCGACGGGCCGGCGAAGATTACCTGCGCCAGAAACGTGCGCACTTCGCCCAGACCATCCAGGTCGCATCTCTGGACGCATTACGCGAATGCGTGGTGGCCGGACTCGGCCTGGCCCTGCTACCACGGCATGCGGTGCACCTGGAGCTGGCCAGCGGGCTACTTTGCGAGCTGCCGGTAGTGGAGCTGCCGCTGTATCGCAGTTGGTGCGTGGTGCATCCGCGCGGCAAGCGCCTGAGCCCGGTAGCCCAGGCGTTCTTCGCCTTCCTCCGTGAAGAACGCGCGCAGATCAGTGCGCTGGCGGAGCGCTTCGCCGGGTCGCCGACGAGTCCCGCAGCGAGCTGATCACCAGCGCATCGGCGTAGTCGTTCAGTTCGGCGTGCAGCTGGCGTTGTTCGGTATAGCTTTCGATGGCGCGACGAAAACGCATGCGGCGCTCATCCTGCTGTTTGCGACGGGACTTACTGTCGAGCTGACTGTCGTCGGTGTGCCGAAGCATGGGCGGTCTCCCAGAACAGGTAAGGGAAAACCAGCATCGGCGCACGGGATGACAGCATGAAGTCAGCGTTATTACGCGCCGATGAAGAAGCAGCGAGTAGCGTGCAGCAACCGCTCAGTCGTCGTGCGACTTGACCTTCTGCGGCGACAGGCGAAGGCTGCGCAGGCTGCGCTTAACGCTTTTGAGGTGATTGACCAGGCTCGGCCCACGGGCCATGGCGACACCCATGGCCAGCACGTCGATCACTACCAGGTGAGCGATACGCGAGGTCAGCGGGGTATAGATCTCGGTGTCTTCCTGCACATCGATCGCCAGATTGATCGTGGCCAGCTCGGCCAATGGGGTCTGGCTCGGGCACAGGGTGATCAACGTCGCGCCGGACTCACGTACCACGTTGGCGGTAATCAGCAGGTCTTTGGAGCGGCCGGACTGCGAGATGCAGATCGCCACATCGGTGGGCTTGAGTGTTACCGCCGACATGGCCTGCATGTGCGGATCGGAATAGGCCGCGGCTGACAGCAACAGACGGAAGAACTTGTGCTGTGCGTCGGTGGCCACCGCGCCGGACGCGCCGAAACCGTAGAACTCCACCCGCTCAGCCTTGGCCATGGCGGCAACGGCGCGCTCCAGCGCATCGGAGTCCAGCTTCTCGCGCACTTCCATCAGCGTGTGCAGGGTGGTGTCGAAGATCTTCAGCGCGAAGTCGGTAACCGAGTCATTCTCGCTGATTGCAAACTGACCGAAGCTGGCACCTGCGGCCAGGCTTTGTGCCAGTTTCAGCTTGAGATCCTGAAAGCCGAGACAGCCGATGGCACGACAGAAGCGCACGATGGTCGGCTCGCTGACACCCACGGCATGGGCGAGGTCAGCCATGGAGCTATGCATCACCGCGGCCGGATCGAGCAACACATGATCGGCCACCTTAAGCTCCGACTTCCGTAGCAGGCTTCTAGACTGGGCGATGTGCTGCAGCAGATTCACGTTCCGGACTCGCTATGATCACGTATGACGGCCTGATTCAGGCGCAACTGGCGCCGCTCGGCCATCAGCGGGTTGTAGTGGGGCGGTAGTTATACTACAAGCCTCGCCATGCCGCCCATTTTTTGGCCTCTATGGAGTGACCCGATGTCGATTTCCTGTGACATGCTCGTGTTCGGCGGAACCGGTGACCTGACGCTGCACAAGCTGCTTCCGGCGCTCTACCATCTGCACCGCGACGGACGCCTGCACGCCGACGTGCGCATTCTCGCCCTGGCGCGCAAGAAGCTCGACCGCGACGGCTACCTGGCACTCGCCGAACGGCATTGCCGCGCCCAGGTCGCGCGTAACGACTTCAGTACCGACACCTGGCAAGCCTTCGCCAAGCGCCTGGACTATTTCGCCATGGACGCCACCCAGCGCGGTGAATTCGTGCGACTCGCCCAGCATCTCGGCAAGGCCGAAGGTCGCGTGCGGGTGCATTATCTGGCGACCGCTCCCGACCTGTTCGAACCCATCGCCGCCAACCTCGAAAGCGCAGGACTGGCAGGCGACGACGCGCGCATCGTGCTGGAGAAGCCTATCGGCCATTCACTCGATTCCGCCCTGGAGATCAACGAAGCGATTGGCGCGGTGTTCCCCGAATCACGCATCTATCGGATCGACCACTACCTGGGCAAGGAGACGGTGCAGAACCTCATGGCCCTGCGCTTCGCCAACGCGCTGTTCGAGCCGATCTGGCGGGCCGCACACATCGACCATGTGCAGATTACCGTCGCCGAGACCCTCGGCGTCGAGAACCGCGGCGGCTATTACGACAATGCCGGCGCCATGCGCGACATGCTGCAGAACCACCTGTTGCAGCTGCTCTGCCTCGTGGCGATGGAAGCGCCGGTGCGTTTCGACGCCAAGCATATCCGCGGCGAGAAGGTGAAGGTGCTCGAAGCGCTCAAACCCATTACCGGCAGTGACGTACTGGACAAGACCGTGCGCGGCCAATACGGCGCAGGCCAAATCGGCGGCCAGGAGGTGCAGGCCTACTACTTCGAGCCCAGCATCGACAACGACAGCGACACCGAGACATTCGTCGCTGTACAAGCCGAGATCGATAACTGGCGCTGGGCCGGCGTGCCCTTCTACCTGCGCACCGGCAAGCGTATGGCGCGCAAGCGCTCGGAGATCATCATCACCTTCAAACAGGTGCCGCACCTGCTGTTCAGCAAGGGCGAAGTGAATCGTCTGGTGATCAGCCTGCAGCCGGAGGAGAGCATCAGCCTGCAGCTCATGGCCAAGGCACCCGGCAAGGGCATGCAGCTGGAGCCGGTGGAGCTCGACCTGAACCTGGCGCACGCATTCAGCAGCACACGTCGCTGGGAGGCCTACGAGCGCCTTCTGCTGGATGTCATTGAGGGAGACTCAACGCTATTCATGCGCCGCGACGAGGTGGAAGCGGCCTGGAATTGGGTCGACCCGATCCTGCGCGGCTGGCACAGCTACTACCGCAAACCGCGACCCTATGCCGCCGGCGAAGACGGACCGGATCAGGCCCACCAATTCATCGAGCGTCAGGGCCGCCACTGGTGGCAATGAAGTTGCCCAGAGCAACTTCTCGCAACTTCTCTACAGCCCGCGCATAACGCGAGATAGAGCGGATCGGTAGACTTCCCGCAATCATCCGGTACGGCCCTGGCAACTAGTGAGATCAACTAGCTCAGCTTCGGCCGTATCACGCCTACATACAGGCGTCATATCAGCCAATTATTATGGATAGTTCGGCTCGCATATCACCGCTATTTCCCTGCTCGCATTGCGCACTATTCTTCCAGGCATACTTCACCGCACAAGGCCAGGAGCGCTCGCGCCAATACAGCGATTGAGCAGCGCACCAGGAAACAGATCTAAACCCAGCATTCACGGCACCTCCAGCCCAGCTCACGCAACGTTTGTAGAACTTCTTCGCGCCACCACCCTCGAACTTCCCGTGTCACTCCATGAACTCACACATAACTATCAGCGGTCATCACTCACCAGACGGAATGAAACAGACCGAAACATCCATGGCGCAATCGCTGTAATAGCGCGGGATTGAGCGATATATGCAAGGCCCAGCACTTCGCATATTCGGAAGTTCGGGTTGAGAAACTTCTCCGGATATGCCTACCCTAATAAGGAATTCAATCAACAACCCCAAAGGCATTGTTTTGAGTTTCCCCACCGTAGTGCTCCGTCGCCCAACCGACGGCGACGGTTACAACCTGCATCAGCTGGTGGCGCGCTGCCAGCCCCTCGATAGCAATTCGGTCTACTGCAACCTGCTGCAGTGCGCCGATTTCGCTGACACCGCCATCGCCGCAGAAAACGCTCAGGGCAAGCTGGTTGGTTTCATTTCGGGTTACCGCCCCCCTTCTCGACCGGACACGCTGTTCGTCTGGCAGGTCGCCGTCGATAGCTCGATGCGCGGTCAGGGACTGGCCCTACGCATGCTGCTTGCATTAACGGCCCGTGTGGCCCGTGAGCAAGGCGTGAGCTTCATGGAAACCACCATTTCCCCGGACAACGCGGCGTCCCAGGCGCTATTCAAGCGGGCATTCGACCGGCTGAGCGCCGATTACACCACGCGCACGCTGTTCGCCCGCGCCGAGCATTTCGCCGGCCAGCACGAGGACGAGGTGCTCTACCGCGCCGGCCCGTTCACCGTTTCCCATCTAGAAGAAGAGCTCAAGGAGCACGCATGAAAACTTTTGAACTGAACGAATCCAAGGTTCGTAGCTACTGCCGTTCCTTCCCCGTGGTCTTCGACCAGGCCCAGGGCGCCGAACTGGTCACCCAGGGCGGCAAGCGTTACATCGATTTTCTCGCCGGTGCCGGCACGCTCAACTACGGGCACAACCACCCGGTACTCAAGCAGGCGCTGCTCGAGTACATCGAGAACGACGGCATTACCCACGGCCTGGACATGTACACCGCGGCCAAGGAGCGTTTCCTCGAAACCTTCAACCGCCTGATCCTCGAACCGCGCGGCATGGGCGACTACCGCATGCAGTTCACCGGCCCGACCGGCACCAACGCGGTCGAAGCGGCGATGAAGCTGGCGCGCAAGGTCACCGGGCGTAACAACATCATCAGCTTCACCAACGGCTTCCACGGCTGCAGCATCGGCGCGCTGGCCGCGACCGGCAACCAGCATCACCGCGGCGGCTCCGGCATCAGCCTCACCGATGTCAGCCGCATGCCGTACGCCAACTATTTCGGCGACAAGACCAACACCATCGGCATGATGGACAAGCTGCTCTCCGACCCCTCCAGCGGCATCGACAAGCCGGCCGCGGTGATCGTCGAGGTGGTGCAGGGCGAAGGCGGTCTCAACACCGCGTCGACCGAGTGGATGCGCAAGCTCGACAAACTCTGCCGCAAGCACGAGATGCTGCTGATCGTCGATGACATCCAGGCCGGCTGCGGCCGCACCGGGACCTTCTTCAGCTTCGAGGAGATGGGCATCCATCCGGACATCGTGACCCTGTCCAAGTCGCTGTCCGGCTATGGCCTGCCATTCGCCATGGTGCTGCTGCGCCCAGAGCTGGACCAGTGGAAGCCAGGCGAGCACAACGGCACCTTCCGCGGTAACAACCATGCGTTCGTCACCGCTGCCGCAGCCGTCGAGCATTTCTGGCAGAACGACGAGTTCGCCAACAGCGTGAAGGCCAAGGGCAAGCGCATCGCCGACGGCATGCAACGCATCGTCCGCCGCCACGGCCCGGATTCGCTGTTCCTCAAGGGCCGCGGAATGATGATCGGCATCAGCTGCCCGGATGGTGATATCGCCTCCGCCGTCTGCCGTCACGCCTTCGAGAACGGCCTGGTTATCGAAACCAGCGGCGCCCACAGTGAAGTGGTCAAGTGTCTCTGCCCGCTAATCATCAGCGAAGAGCAGATCGACCGCGCACTCGCCATCCTCGACAAGGCCTTCGCCGCCGTGATGAGCGAGCAGACCGAAAACCAAGCTTCCTGAGGTATTTGCAATGATCGTCAGAACCCTCGCCGAGTGCGAGCAGACCGACCGCAAGGTCCACAGCAAGACCGGCACCTGGGACAGCACCCGCCTGTTGCTCAAAGACGACAACATGGGTTTCTCGTTCCACATCACCACCATCTACGCCGGCAGCGAGACGCACATCCACTACCAGAACCATCTGGAGTCGGTGTACTGCATGAGCGGCAACGGCGAGATCGAGACCATCGCCGACGGCAAGATCTACAAGATCGAACCCGGCACGCTGTACATCCTCGACAAGCACGACGAGCACCTGCTGCGTGGCGGTAGCGAGGACATGAAGATGGCCTGCGTCTTCAACCCGCCGCTCAACGGCAAGGAAGTGCATGACGAGAGCGGCGTCTATCCGCTGGAGGCCGAAACCGTCTGATACCGGTTTACCGGGGCGGCCGCCGAGCCGCCCCCCATCACAAGAAAAGGAGGTAAGCGTGAACCCTATGCAAGCCGACCTGTATCCCTCGCGCCAGGAAGACCAGCCCAGCTGGCAGGAACGCCTGGATCCGGTCGTCTACCGCAGCGACCTGGAGAATGCGCCGATAGCGGCGGAGCTGATCGAGCGTTTCGAGCGCGACGGCTACCTGGTCATTCCCAATCTGTTCAGCGCCGACGAAGTGGCGGTGTTCCGTGCCGAACTCGAGCGCATGCGCAAGGACCCCGCCGTCGCCGGTTCCGGCAAGACCATCAAGGAACCCGATAGCGGCGCAATTCGCTCGGTGTTCGACATTCATAGCGACAACGATCTGTTCGCCCGCGTGGCTGCCGACGAGCGCACCGCCGGCATCGCCCGCTTCATTCTCGGTGGTGATCTGTACGTGCATCAGTCGCGGATGAACTTCAAGCCCGGCTTCACTGGCAAGGAGTTCTACTGGCACTCGGACTTCGAGACCTGGCACGTCGAGGACGGTATGCCGCGCATGCGCTGCCTGTCCTGCTCGATCCTGTTGACCGACAACGAGCCGCACAACGGCCCGCTGATGCTGATGCCTGGCTCACACAAGCACTACGTGCGCTGCGTCGGCGCCACGCCGGAGAATCACTACGAGAAATCCCTGCGCAAGCAGGAGTTCGGCATTCCCGACCAGAACAGCCTGAGCGAGCTGGCCAATCGCTTCGGCATCGACTGCGCCACCGGCCCGGCCGGCAGCGTGGTGTTCTTCGACTGCAATACGATGCATGGCTCCAACGGCAACATCACGCCCAGCGCGCGGAGCAATCTGTTCTACGTCTACAACCATGTGGATAATGCCGTGCAGCCGCCGTTCTGCGAGCAGAAACCCCGCCCGGCATTCGTCGCCGAGCGCGAAAACTTCAAGCCGCTGGACATTCAGCCGCAACAGTATCTCTGAGGCGATTGGGCGCGTCTGATGACGGGCCCGATCCCCCGGCTTGGCCGATCACTTTACGGCCCAGGGATGAATTCACTTTCAGCTCGTTGATCGACAGGTGCGCCAGCCGCGCCGGGCCCGTCAACGGCCTGCCAGATTCGGACGCAATATAAAGATGCATACCGTAGAAAAGATCGGCGGCACGTCGATGAGCCGCTTCGAGGAAGTCCTCGACAATATCTTCATCGGCCGCCGGGAAGGCGCAGCGCTTTACCAGCGCATCTTCGTCGTCTCGGCCTACAGCGGCATGACCAACCTGCTGCTGGAACACAAGAAGACTGGCGAGCCCGGCGTCTACCAGCGCTTCGCTGATGCGCAGAACGAAGGCGCCTGGCGCGAGGCGCTGGAGTACGTGCGCCTGCGCATGCTGGCCAAAAACGCCGAGCTGTTCAGCTCCGAATACGAATTGCACGCCGCCAACCAGTTCATCAACTCGCGCATCGACGACGCCAGCGAGTGCATGCACAGCCTGCAGAAGCTCTGCGCCTACGGGCACTTCCAGCTTTCCGAACACCTGATGAAAGTGCGCGAAATGCTCGCTTCCCTCGGTGAGGCGCACAGCGCCTTCAACTCGGTGCTGGCGCTCAAGCAGCGCGGCGTCAACGCGCGCCTGGCCGACCTAACCGGCTGGCAGCAGGAGTCGCCGCTGCCGTTCGAGGAGATGATCGCCAGCCACTTCGCCGGTTTCGACTTCGACCGCGAACTGGTGGTCGCCACCGGCTATACACACTGTGCCGAAGGCCTGATGAACACCTACGACCGCGGCTACAGCGAAATCACCTTCGCCCAGATCGCCGCCGCCACCGGTGCGCATGAAGCGATCATCCACAAGGAATTTCACCTCTCTTCTGCCGACCCAAATCTGGTGGGTGCCGACAAGGTGGTCACCATCGGCCGCACCAACTATGACGTCGCCGACCAGCTGTCGAACCTCGGCATGGAAGCGATCCACCCGCGCGCGGCCAAGACCCTGCGCCGCGCCGGTGTCGAGCTGCGCATCAAGAACGCCTTCGAGCCCGAGCACGGCGGCACGCTGATCAGCCAGGATTACAAGTCCGAGAAGCCCTGTGTGGAAATCATCGCCGGGCGCAAGGACGTCTTCGGCATCGAGGTATTCGATCAGGACATGCTCGGCGACATCAGCCACGACATGGAGATCAGCAAGCTGCTCAAGCAGCTCAAGCTCTACGTGGTAAACAAGGATTCCGACGCCAACAGCATCACCTACTACGCCTCCGGCTCGCGCAAGCTGATCAACCGCGCCGCAAGACTGATCGAGGAGCACTACCCGGCCGCCGAGGTCACGGTGCACAACCTGGCCATCGTTTCGGCGATCGGGTCGGATCTCAAGGTCAAGGGCATCCTGGCCAAAACCGTCGCGGCGCTGGCCGAAGCAGGCATCAGCATCCAGGCAATCCACCAGTCGATCCGCCAGGTGGAAATGCAGTGCGTGGTTAATGAGGAGGACTACGACGCCGCGATCGCCGCGCTGCACCGCGCGTTGATCGAGCCGGAAAACCACGGCGACGTGATCGCCGCGGCCTGATCCAGGCCCAAAAGCAAAACGCCGGGCTCGTCCCGGCGTTTTGCTGTCTGCACGCATGACGCCGATCAATACCGCCGGTAACGCGTAGGATGACTATGAAGGCAAGAAGCACGTCGCGCTGCCCCCCCCGGCAGTCGCTGGCCTGCTCGCCGGTCTTCTACCACGCAGGAGTTGCCATGTTTCCCGAATACCGCGATCTGATCACCCGCCTCAAGGCGGACAACAAGACCTTTGCCCGCCTGTTCGACGAGCACAACGAGCTCGATCAACGGGTAAAGAACATCGAGGCCCACATCGTTCCCGGCACCGATAGCGAGGTGGAGATACTGAAGAAGGAGAAGCTGCAGCTCAAGGACCGGCTCTACGAGATGCTCAAGGAAGCGTCCGCCGCCTGATCCTCGGCGCCCCGTGCAAGCGGGGCGCCATTCACGCCTGTCCTAATATCGCAGATGACGCGCAATCGGTGGGCAAGCGCAGTAAAATGCCGCGCTTCTTCGATGCCCTCCTGCGAGTCCTGCGCCATGAGCACCCCCTATCGCACCGAGCTGCTGTCCCCTGCCGGCACGCTGAAATCCATGCGCTACGCCTTCGCCTACGGCGCCGATGCGGTATACGCCGGACAGCCACGCTACAGCCTGCGTGTGCGCAACAACGAATTCGACCACGCCAATCTCAAGCTCGGCATCGACGAAGCGCATGCACTGGGCAAGCAGTTCTATGTGGTGGTCAACATCGCCCCGCATAACGCCAAATTGAAGACCTTCATCAAGGACCTGGAGCCGGTTGTGGCGATGGGCCCGGATGCGTTGATCATGTCCGATCCAGGCCTGATCATGCTTGTTCGCCAACATTTTCCCGAGCAGACCATCCACCTGTCCGTGCAGGCCAACGCGGTGAACTGGGCTACGGTGAAGTTCTGGGAAAGCCAGGGCGTATCCCGGGTGATCCTCTCCCGCGAGCTGTCGCTGGAGGAGATCGGCGAGATCCGCGAGCAGGTGCCGGGCATGGAGCTGGAAGTGTTCGTGCACGGAGCGCTGTGCATGGCCTACTCCGGCCGCTGCCTGCTGTCGGGCTACATCAACAAGCGCGATCCCAACCAGGGCAGTTGCACCAACGCCTGCCGCTGGGAGTACAAGACCCACGAGGCGAAGGAAAACGAGATCGGCGACATCGTGCACAAGTACGAGCCGATCGTCGTGCAGCCGGCACAAGTTGCCAGCCCCGATCCGACCCTCGGTGTCGGTGCACCAACCGACGAAGTGTTCCTGCTCGAAGATAGCAGTCGTCCGGGCGAATTCATGTCCGCCTTCGAGGACGAGCACGGCACCTACATCATGAACTCCAAGGACCTGCGTGCCGTGCAGCACGTCGAGCGACTGGTGAAGATGGGCGTGCACTCGCTGAAGATCGAGGGCCGCACCAAGAGCCACTACTACGTGGCGCGCACCGCCCAGGTCTATCGCAAGGCCATCGACGACGCACTCGCCGGCCGGCCGTTCGACAAGTCGCTGATGGACACCCTCGAATCGCTGGCCCACCGCGGCTACACCGAGGGCTTCCTGCGCCGTCACGTGCACGATGAATACCAGAACTACGAGCGCGGCTTCTCGGTTTCCGATCGCCAGCAGTTCGTCGGCGAACTGACCGGCGAACGGCGTAACGGCCTGGCAGAAGTAAAGGTGAAGAACCGCTTTGCCGTCGGCGACAAGCTGGAGCTGATGACACCCCAAGGCAATCTCAACCTGCGCCTGGAGCAACTGGAGAACAAGCGCGGCGAATCCATCGAGGTAGCACCAGGCGATGGCCACACCGTCTATCTACCCGTGCCGGAAGACGTGGACCTGCGCTACGCACTGCTGATGCGCGAACTGGAAGGCACGACTACGCGCGGTTGAGGCGGGCTGGCGTCGCGTTGCGACGCCGCGACCTAGCGCAGCAATTCGGCGAACTGCTCGGCCGGCACCGGCGGGCTGAGCAGGTAGCCCTGAATCTCGTCGCAGTGGTTGGCCTTGAGGAAATCCATCTGCGCCTGGGTTTCCACCCCTTCGGCCACCACCTTGCGTTCCAGGCTGTGAACCATGGCGATGATCGCGCGGGTAATCGCCGCATCCTGGCTGGAGTGCTCCAGCTCACTGATGAACGAACGATCGATCTTCACGTAATCCACCGGGAAGCGCTTGAGGTAGCTCAGCGACGAGAAGCCGGTGCCGAAATCGTCGATGGCCAACTTCACGCCCAACGCACGCAGCTGTTCGCTGATACTGATGGCGTTGTCGATATCGTCCAACAACTGGCTTTCGGTCAGCTCCAGCTCCAGCATCGTCGCGGGCAGGCCGGTTTCCTCCAGCACCTGGCGTACCAGGCTGACGAAGTTGCCCTGGCGTAACTGCTTGACCGAGAGGTTCACCGAGACGCGAATCTCGGCCAGCCCTTCCAGCTGCCACTGACGCGCCTGACGGCAGGCCTCACGCAGCACGAATTCACCCAGAGGAATGATCAGCCCGGTGTCCTCCGCCAGCGGTATGAAGTGCGCGGGAGCAATCAGGCCGCGCTGGGGGTGACGCCAACGCACAAGCGCCTCGGCAGCGTCGAGCGCGTCATTGGCAAGACTCAAGCGCGGCTGGTAGAAGACTTCCAGCTGGCCGACTTCGAGCGCCTTGCGCAGTTGATTCTCCAGCTGCAGCGACTGCATGCTCGACGCTTGCGGGCGATCGGTGAAGAACTGCAGCGTGTTGCCACCCAAGTGCTTGGCATGCTGCATGGCGGTGCTCGCCTGGCGCAGTAACACATCGGCGTCGCGGCTGTTGTCCGGCAGCAGGCTGACGCCGATGGAAGCACCGATCACCAGCTCCTGATCGCCGACGATGATCGGCTTGCGAATGCGCTGCAGCAGTCGGCTGCCCAGATGAGCAAGGCCGCTGAGGCTGCCATAGCCATCGAGAAGCACGACGAATTCGTCACCGGACAAGCGAGCGATGGTGTCGGCATCGGCCAGGTTCTGCTTCAGCCGGCGCGATACCTCGCGCAGCAGCTCATCGGCCGCTTCATGGCCGAGGCTCTCGTTGAGCAGCTTGAAGCGATCCAGGTCGATGTAAAGCACCGCCATGTTGCGGCCGTTGCGGCGCCCACGCTGGCAGGCCTCATGCAGCCGCTCCTTGAGCAGGCCGCGATTGGCAAGCCCGGTGAGGTCATCATGCTGACTCAGATAACGCAGGCGTTCCTCGATCTTGCGCCGAACGCTGAGATCGGAAATGAAGGCGACCACGTGAGAAACGCTGTTGTTGGCATCACGCACCTCGCGCAACTGAACCCACTGCGGGTAGACCTCACCGCTCTTGCGCGTCTCGATCAGCTCGCCCTGCCAATAGCCATGACGCTCCAGTGCTTCGCGCATCGCCGCATACTGGCGCTGGCTTTCCGGCGAACCGGCAATGCGCGCCACGCTACGACCGAGCAATTCCTCACGGCTATAACCCGACAGAGCGCAACAGGCATCGTTGATCGCCAACACGCGGTACTTGGCGTTCATGATCACCATGCCTTCGCTGGCCGCTTCGAACACTGTCGCAGCCAGTCGCTGCTGCTCGGCCTGGCGGCGCAGGTCGCTGATGTCGCGACGAGTACCGATCATGCGCAGTGCTCGCCCGGACGCATCGCGCTGGATCACCCGCCCGCGGTCCTCCATGCAGATCTCAGTGCCATCGGCACGCAGCGCACGGTACTCGACGGCAAAGAATTCGGTCTCGCCCTTCAGGTGCGAAATCAGGGTTGCGCGGACACCTGCAAGGTCATCCGGATGGATGTCCGGCAACGGTGAGCCGTCTTCGTCATGGCGCCTTTGTAGCCCGATGCCAAAGACCACCTCGAGTCGAGAATGATGAATACGGTTGTGCTGCAGGTCCCAGTCCCAGAGTCCAAGGCCGCTGGCATCGAGGGCCAGATTCAGTCGCGCCTCGCTTTGACCCAGCTCCTCGGCAACCCGGGCCAGCTCGGCGGTACGCTTGACCACCCGCTGCTCGAGGTCGTCATAAGCGCCGCGCAGTTGCTGCTCGGCATGGCGGCGCTGCTCGACTTCCGATGCCAACCGACGGTTGAGCACATCCGCCTCGCGACCGGCTTTTTCCAGCCGCTCGATCAGGCGCTGCTTGTGCAACCGCTGCTCCAGCCCGTCACTGACTAGTCGGTTGATCTGCCAAGCGATCAGGCTCAGGGTTGCAAGCACGATCATCGCCAACAAACCCCACCCCTGCTGCAGCGGATGTTCACTGGTCATCAGGAGCAAGCCTGTCGGCAGCAGACTGGGCACGGCAAAACTGAAGAACGCCGGCAAACTGACCCCATACGCGACGCTGGCTGCCACCACCACCGAACCGATCAGACCGTAGAGCAGCGCCTGGGTGACGAATACATCAGGCGGCACCAGAGCCACCATGGCGTAACACAGACTCAGCGCAGAGGCGGCACTACCCAGCAGGAAGCGCCAGCGCCAATACGGCTCTGCCTGCCCCTCGGGGGTGGCCCGATTGAAGGCCATCACCTGCTGCAGCCGCAACAGCCCCAGAAGTGCCATCCAGCCTGCCCAGACGCCAAGCTCGATGCCGCCCTGCTCACCCCAGAGCACCACCACGCAGATCAGGGTGGTAATCAACAGCAGCACAGCCGGAATACGCGATCCCCGGTACAACAGTCGTGTGCGCTCGGCAGGGTGATCGGCTGCCGATGCCCCGCTGGGGACTTGCTGCGCTGATGCCAGGCTGGCGGCTCGAATAGACTCGGTCATGGATGTTGTTCTAGTAATAGCTGCACCCGAATTAGGTTCTCTTGGAACCAAAACACTTTCGATAATGGCATGTTGCTAGCGCCTCGTCATACCACGGTGCGTCGGAAATACCCCTATGGTTATCCTTATCGACCAATGGATGAGCCGCTGCACCCATCCGATTCGCCAACGGTAACCTTCGTTTGCCGCGAGCGGCACGCCAGAACGGACCACAGGGCGAGCGAAGCGCAGGCATTTCCAATAGAATGCCGCGATGCATGACGATCTCTCTCTCCTTCTGAATTCCCTCAACGATGCTCAGCGCCAGGCCGTGGCCGCGCCGCTGGGACGTCAACTGGTATTGGCTGGCGCTGGCTCGGGCAAGACCCGGGTACTGGTGCATCGCATCGCCTGGTTGCACCAGGTCGAGCGGGCATCATTGCACTCGATTCTTTCGGTGACCTTTACCAACAAGGCCGCTGCCGAGATGCGTCAGCGTATCGAGCAACTGCTGCACGTCAACCCGCAGGGCATGTGGGTCGGCACCTTCCATGGTCTGGCCCACCGCCTGCTGCGGGCGCACTGGCAGGAAGCGAAGCTGGCGCAGAACTTCCAGATTCTCGATTCCGACGACCAGCAGCGTCTGGTCAAGCGAGTGATCCGCGAACTCGGCCTCGATGAGCAGCGCTGGCCGGCACGCCAGGCGCAGTGGTGGATCAATGGGCAGAAAGACGAAGGCCTGCGCCCCAGGAATATCCAGGCCGGCGGCGACCTGTTCCTCGCCACTCAACTGAAGATCTACGAAGCCTACGAAGAAGCCTGCGCCCGCGCCGGCGTGATCGATTTCTCCGAGCTGCTGCTTCGTGCACTGGATCTGTGGCGCGATCATCCGGGCCTGCTGGAACACTATCAGCGACGCTTCCGCCACGTTCTGGTCGACGAATTCCAGGACACCAACGCCGTGCAGTACGCCTGGCTGCGCCTGTTGGCCAAGGGCGGCGAGAGCCTCATGGTGGTCGGTGACGACGACCAGTCGATCTACGGCTGGCGTGGCGCGCGCATTGAGAACCTGCACCAGTTCAGTCAAGACTTCCCGGATGCCGAAACCATCCGTCTGGAGCAGAACTACCGCTCCACCGCCTGCATCCTCAAGGCCGCCAACGCGCTAATCGCCAACAATCAGGGTCGTCTCGGCAAGGAGCTCTGGACTTCCGGTTGCGAGGGCGAGCCGATCAGCCTGTACGCCGCCTTCAACGAGCACGACGAAGCGCGCTATGTGGTCGAGAGCATCGAGAAGGCCATCCGCGACGGCATGAGCCGCAGCGAGATCGCCATTCTCTATCGATCCAACGCCCAGTCGCGGGTGCTGGAAGAAGCGCTGCTGCGCGAGAAGATTCCTTACCGTATCTATGGCGGCCAGCGCTTCTTCGAACGCGCCGAGATCAAGAACGCCATGGCCTACCTGCGCCTGATCCAGACCCGCGACAACGACGCGGCGCTGGAGCGGGTGATCAACGTGCCGGCGCGCGGCATCGGTGAGAAGACCGTCGAAGCACTGCGCCAGCTGGCGCGTGAGCAGGGCCTGTCGATGTGGGCGGCACTGCATCAGGCGGTCGGTACCAAGGCGGTTTCCGGCCGCGCTGCCAGCGCGCTGAACGGCTTCGTCGAGCTGGTCGACACCTTGGCGCTGAAGGTCGAAGGCATGCAGCTGCACAACATGGCGCAGCTGGTCATCGAGCAATCCGGGCTGCTTGCCTATCACCGCGACGAGAAAGGCGAGAAAGCCCAGGCGCGGGTAGAGAACCTCGAGGAACTGGTTTCTGCCGCGCGCGCCTTCGACAGCTACAGCGAAGAGGACGACGACGTCCAATCGCCGCTTGCCGCCTTCCTCGACCACGCCTCGCTGGAGGCCGGCGAACAGCAGGCCGGCGACCACGAGGACAGCGTGCAGCTGATGACCCTGCACAGCGCCAAGGGTCTGGAGTTCCCGCTGGTGTTCCTGGTCGGCATGGAAGAAGGCCTGTTCCCGCACAAGATGAGCCTGGAGGAATCCGGCCGTCTGGAAGAGGAACGCCGCCTGGCCTACGTCGGCATCACCCGCGCCATGCAGCAGCTGGTGATCACCTACGCCGAAACCCGCCGGCTCTACGGCAGCGAGACCTACAACAAGATCTCGCGCTTCGTCCGCGAAATACCGCCTGCGCTGGTGCAGGAAGTGCGCCTGAGCAACACGGTGACGCGCTCGTTCAGCGGCAAGAGCATGAGCGGCTCGTCACTGTTCGACGGCGCCGGCGTGCCAGAAACGCCGTTCAACCTTGGCCAGCGCGTGCGTCATTCGCTGTTCGGCGAAGGCACCATCCTCAACTTCGAAGGCTCCGGCGCCCAGGCCCGGGTGCAGGTGAATTTCGAAGACGAGGGCAGCAAATGGCTGATGCTCAGCTACGCAAAACTTGAAGCACTGTAGAGTTGACGCTAACGTCAACCCGTCATACCAACAAGCCATTCCTATAAGAAGAATCTTCCAAGGAAACCGACCCATGAAACGCCGCCATCTGTTCGGTGCTGCCGCTGCCTTGCTTGCTACCCTCGGCCTTGCCGGCTGCAATGACGACAAGAAAGTCGAAAACGGCCAACAAGCCGCCAGCGAACCCGCCAAAACCTACACCTGGAAAATGGTCACCGCCTGGCCGAAGAACTACCCGGGCCTGGGCACCGCCGCCGAGCGCCTGGCCGACCGCGTCAAAGTGATGAGCGACGGCCGCCTGACCATCAAGGTCTACGCTGCCGGCGAGCTGGTTCCGGCGCTGGAAGTGTTCGATGCCGTTTCCCGCGGCACCGCCGAACTGGGTCATGGCGCTGCCTATTACTGGAAGGGCAAGGTGCCCACCGCGCAATTCTTCACCTCCGTGCCGTTCGGCCTGTCGGCCATCGAGATGAATGCATGGCTGAGCAGAGGCGACGGCCAGAAATTCTGGGAAGAGGCCTATGCACCCTTCGGCGTGAAGCCGATGGTGGTCGGTAACACCGGCATGCAGATGGGCGGCTGGTACAACAAGGAAATCAATGCGCTGGGCGATCTGCGCGGGCTGAAGATCCGCATGCCGGGCCTCGGCGGCGAAGTGCTGGCGCGCCTCGGCGCGACCACCGTGAACCTGCCTGGCGGCGAAGTGTTCACCGCGTTGCAGACCGGCGCCATCGACGCCACCGACTGGGTCAGCCCGTACAACGACCTGGCCTTTGGTCTGCACAAGGCAGCCAAGTACTACTACTACCCAGGCTGGCAGGAGCCGCAAGCGGTGCTGGAGCTGCTGGTCAATCAAAAGGCGATGGATACCCTGCCCGCTGACCTGCAGGCGATCCTCACTGAGGCGACCCGCGCAGCCAGCCGCGACATGATGGACGACTACGTCTACAACAACGCCATGGCGCTGGAGCAGCTCAAGCAGCAGGGCGTGGAGCTCAAGCGCTTCCCTGACGAGGTGCTCGACGCCATGCAGGAACAATCGGAACTGGTACTCGGCGAGCTGGCCGCACAAAGCGAGCTGAACGGTCGCATCTGGGCGTCGATGAAGGCCTTCCAGGAGCAGGTCAAGCCGATGCACGAGATCTCCGAGAAGGAACTGTACAACTGGCGCTAAACCCGCTGCAGCACAGAACGGAGCCGTCAGGCTCCGTTTCCGCATCTTGCCCAGCGCTCACCCGGCGCGACCAACGGTCGCAAGCAAAAGCCGGTAACATACTGCCCCTGGCCAACCCCTGCCCGTCTCGGCAGGATGGCGCGCGTACTCCACTCTTTTCAGCGGGAACACTCAATGCAACGTGTGCTTAGCATTTTCATGGCGCTGTGTATCAGCCTGACCTTCGCGCTCGACGCCCACGCCAAGCGCTTCGGCGGCGGCAAGAGCTTCGGCTCGGCGCCGAGCCACCAAACTCGCCAGGCGCCCCAGCAGACCCAGGCCGCGCCGAATCAGGCAGGTCGTCAGACGCCCGCCGCCGCGAGCGGTGCTTCCCGCTGGCTCGGCCCACTGGCCGGTCTGGCCGCCGGTGGCCTGCTCGCTTCCATGTTCATGGGCGACGGCTTCGAGGGTATTCAGTTCATGGATATCCTGATCTTCGGCGCGATCGCGTTCCTGCTATTCCGCTTCCTCGCCGCACGCCGTCGCCAGCAGCAGCCAGCCATGGCCGGCCATGCGCCGATGCAGCGTGAAATGCCGCAGCAGCCGGCAAGCTCCATCTTCGGTGGCAGCGCCGCCCCGGTTGCCGCCGCTCCGGTGATCAACGCCCCGGCCTGGTTCAACGAGCAGAGCTTCGTCGCCGCAGCCCGCGAGCACTTCCTCTCGCTGCAGCAGCACTGGGACGCCAACGAGATGGACAAGATCGCCGAGTTCGTCACCCCGCAACTGCTGGGCTTCCTCAAGCAGGAGCGCGCCGAGATCGGTGATGCCTACCAAGCGACCTACATCGACGATCTGCAGATCCAACTCGACGGTGTCGACGACGATGCCGAGAAGACTACCGCCACCCTGACCTTCAACGGTGTATCGAAGACTTCGCGCTTCGACCAGGGCGAGCCGTTCAGCGAAAGCTGGCGCATGGAGCGTGCCCAGGGCGAGAACCAGCCATGGGTCGTCGCTGGTATCCGCCAGAACGCCTGATCAGCGTCGTGTAGAAATCTGGTCTGCCTTAGCGCAGTCTGCAGGCAAACCCCGCCATCTGGCGGGGTTTGTCGTTTCTGAGGGGCAAGTGGCGCAGTGCTGCGAGCCGCTCGGCGAAGCTGCTCTCCCCCATCACTCCTTGAGAAAGCCCAGCAGGTCGTTGTTGAAGCGCTCCTTGTGGGTGTCGGTCAGGCCATGCGGCGCGCCTGGGTAGACGATCAGCTTCGCGCCCTTGACCAGTGCCGCGGAGGCCTTGCCCGAGCTGTCCAGCGGCACGATCTGGTCATCGTCGCCGTGGATTACCAGCGTCGGTACGTCGAACTTCTTCAGGTCGCCGCGGAAGTCCGTGGCCGAGAAGGCGGCGATGGAGTCGTAGGTGTTCTTGTGCCCGGCCTGCAGACCCTGGGCGCGCCAGTTGTCGATCAGCCCCTGGGAAACCTTGGCACCCGGACGGTTGAAGCCGTAGAACGGACCGGAAGCAAGGTCGAGGTACAGCTGCGCGCGATCCTCCAGCGATGCCTTGCGAATGCCGTCGAAGACTTCCAGCGGCAGGCCACCCGGGTTATCCGCGGTTTTCAGCATCATCGGCGGCACAGCGCTGACCAGCACAGCCTTCTTTACCCGTTCGGTGCCGTGGCGGCCGATGTAGCGTGCCACCTCGCCGCCACCGGTGGAGAAGCCCACCAGCGTGACATCCTTCAGGTTGAGCGCTTCGATCACCGCTGCCAGGTCGTCGGCGTAGTGATCCATATCGTTGCCTTCCCACGGCTGGCTGGAGCGGCCATGACCGCGGCGGTCGTGAGCGACCACGCGATAGCCTTCGGATGCGAGGAACAGCATCTGCGATTCCCAGCTGTCCGAGTTGAGCGGCCAGCCGTGGCTGAAGGTGACCACCGGGCCGTCCTTCGGGCCCCAGTCCTTGTAGTACAGCTGCACGCCGTCGGCGGTAGTGATGGTGCTGGCAGTACGGGCACTGGTAATGCTGGATGTCGGTTGCGCTACTTGCTCCGGCTGTGCGGCGAAAACTGGCTGCATCGCGATGGCCAACAGCGGAAGGGTGAAGGTACGGATGATGGCATTCATGGCGGTTGTCTCCTGGGCGAATGTGAGGGCTGTGTGGATCAGTCGGCGATGATCAGCGTGACGTCGATGTTGCCGCGGGTGGCGTTGGAGTACGGGCAAACCACGTGGGCCTGGTTGACCAGCTCCTGCAACACGTCGCGGGCAATGCCGGGCGCGCTGATGGTCAGCTCGGCCTCGATGCCGAAACCGGTAGGGATCTGGCCGATGCCGACCTTCCCGGTGATGCGGGTGTCGGTGGGCAGTGCGACCTTCTGCTTGCCGGCGACGAACTTCAGCGCACCGAGAAAGCAGGCCGAGTAACCGGCGGCGAACAGCTGCTCCGGGTTAGTGCCGGGGCCGCCAGCACCACCCAGCTCACGCGGGGTGGAAAGCTGCACGTCGAGCGCTGCGTCAGAGGAGGTGGCCCGGCCTTCACGGCCCCCGGTAGCGGTTGCAGTGGCGGTGTAGAGGATTTTCTCGATGGTCATGGCTACGGTTCCTGTTCAGGTAGTGGCCAGGCGTTGTTGCCCGGTGAGCGCTATTCTGCTCACCACGAAAAACTATTGGTGACGTAAAATCCTGAAAACATGATCAGGAGTACGAATATGGCCGACAGGCTCGCCGCGCTGATGACGCACTTCCCGATGACCGCCCAGGTGTTCAACGCCGGGCCGCTGTGTGGCATCAACACGCTGCAAAGCGATGGCTTACACGGACAGCTGCATCTGGTGCGCAGCGGTGCCGTCGAGGTGCACTACGGCAGGGACAAGCTGCAGGTCGAACGCCCAAGCCTGCTGCTATTCCCGCGCCCGCTGACCCATCGTTTCGTTGTTGCCGCCGGACAGCAGGCAGATATGGTCTGCGCGAAGCTGTCGTTCGAGGGTGGCGCGAGCAATCCCATCGTGTCCGGGTTGGCGGATGTCGTCTGTCTCCCGCTGGCTGAGGTATGGGGCGCCGAGCCGGTGCTGACGCTGCTGTTCGAAGAAGCCTTTGAGCAGCGCTGTGGGCGCGTGGCAATGGTCGAACGACTGCTCGAAGTGGTGATGATCCAGGTATTGCGCCAGTTGATGGAAAGCGACGCGGTGCATGGCGGACTGCTCTCCGGGCTGGCACACCCGCGCCTGCGCAATGCCCTGGTGGCGATGCACGAGGCGCCGGCGCAGGACTGGACACTCGAAGAGCTGGCCGGCGTCGCGGGGATGTCGCGCAGCGTATTCGCCACGGCATTTCGCGAGGCGGTCGGCGCCACGCCGGGCCAGTATCTGCAGGGCTGGCGCGTACGGCTGGCGCAGAAGGCCCTGCGCCTAGGGCGCCCACTGAAAATGATCGCGCTCGAGGTCGGCTATGGCAGCGAAGCCGCGTTCTCCCGGGCGTTCAAGGCGCACTGCGGACAATCGCCGAGGGAGTGGAAAAAGCAGCTTTCAATAGCGGTGGAGGGCTGAAGCCTAGAAGGTCTGCTTTCCCTGTAGAAGGACGCCCAGGCCTCGCTATGCAGGCTCAGACGGAACGCCGGAATCAGCCCTTCACTTTCTACATTCTTGACTAAGCTCCTTAGCAGACGCCGGCAAAGCATCGGCGTACCAGCCTGAGAAGAAAGGAGAACACCGATGGATATGAACCGTCGACAGTTCTTCAAGGTCTGCGGTGTGGGCCTTGGGGCGTCGAGCATGGCGGCATTGGGCATGGCCCCGCCGTCGGCGTATGCCGAGTCGATCCGGCATTTCAAACTGACCAACACCCGTGAGACCCGCAACACCTGCCCCTACTGCTCCGTCGGTTGCGGGCTGATTCTCTACAGCCAGGGCAGCGGCGGCAAAAACGTTGCGCAGAACATCATCCACATCGAAGGCGACTCCGATCACCCGGTCAACCGCGGCACCCTCTGCCCGAAAGGTGCGGGCCTGCTCGACTTCGTCCACAGCCCCAACCGCCTGACCCATCCGGAAGTCCGCGAAGCCGGCACCAACGAGTGGAAGCGCATCGAGTGGAGCGACGCCCTCGACCGCATCGCCCGATTGATGAAGGACGACCGCGATGCCAACTTCATCGAGCGCAATGAACAGGGCCAAACGGTCAATCGCTGGCTGAGCACAGGTTTCCTCGCCGCCTCGGCGTCATCCAACGAGGCTGGCTATATCACCCACAAGGTGGTGCGTTCACTCGGCATTCTGGGATTCGACAACCAGGCACGTGTCTGACACGGCCCGACGGTGGCAAGTCTTGCCCCGACGTTTGGCCGTGGAGCCATGACCAATCACTGGAGCGATATCCAGAACGCTGATCTGATCCTCATCATGGGCGGCAATGCCGCCGAAGCGCACCCGTGCGGCTTCAAATGGGTTACCGAAGCCAAGGCGCGCAACAAGGCGCGGCTGGTGGTGGTCGATCCGCGCTTCACCCGCTCGGCGTCGGTGGCTGATTTCTACGCGCCGATCCGTACCGGCACCGACATCGCCTTCCTCGGTGGGTTGATCAACTACCTGCTGGAAAACGACAAGATCCAGCACGAGTACGTGGTCAATTACACCGACGTCTCGTTCATCGTCAAAGAAGGCTATGGCTTCGAAAACGGGCTGTTCAACGGCTACGATGCCGAGAAACGCGCCTACCCGGACAAGTCCAGCTGGAGCTACGAGCTCGATGAAGACGGCTTTGCCCGCGTCGACAAGAGCCTGACCCACCCACGCTGCGTCTACAACCTGCTCAAACAGCACTACAGCCGCTACACACCCGAAGTAGTCAGCAACATCTGCGGCACGCCGCAGGACAAGATGCTGCACGTCTGGGAAACCATTGCCGAAACCTCGGCGCCGGGCAAGGTCATGACCATCATGTATGCCCTCGGCTGGACCCAGCATTCGACCGGCTCGCAGATGATCCGCACCGGCGCCATGGTGCAGCTGCTGCTCGGCAACATCGGCATGCCCGGCGGTGGCATGAATGCCCTGCGCGGGCACTCCAACATCCAGGGCCTGACCGACCTGGGGCTGCTCTCCAACCTGCTACCGGGCTACATGACCCTGCCGCTCGACGCTGAACAGGACTACACCGCCTACATCGCCAAGCGCACCGCCAAGCCGCTACGGCCGGGGCAGCTGTCCTACTGGCAGCACTACGAGAAATTCCACGTCAGCCTGATGATGGCCTGGTACGGCAAGAACGCCACGGCGGAGAACAACTGGGGCTACGACTGGCTGCCGAAGCTGGATATCCCCGGCTACGACGTGCTCAAGGTGTTCGACATGATGTACCAGGGGCAGGTGAACGGTTATTTCTGCCAGGGCTTCAACCCCATCGCCTCGTTCCCCAACAAGGCCAAGGTCAGCGCCGCGCTGGCCAAGCTCAAGTACCTGGTGATCATGGATCCGCTGGCAACCGAAACGTCGGAGTTCTGGCGCAACGCCGGCGAATACAACGACGTTGACACCGCCAGCATCCAGACCACGGTGTTCCGCCTGCCGACCACCTGCTTCGCCGAAGAGGACGGCTCGCTGGTCAACAGCAGCCGCTGGCTGCAATGGCACTGGAAGGCCGCCGAGCCGCCAGGCCAGGCGCAGACCGACGTGGTGATCATGGGCGGGTTGTTCCATCGTCTGCGCGAAATGTATCGCAAGGAGGGCGGCGCCTACGCCGAACCGCTGCTCAACATCGACTGGGGCTATCGGCAGCCGGAAGAACCGAGCGCCGAGGAAATCGCCCAGGAGTACAACGGCAGGGCCCTGAGCGACGTCTTCGACCTGCAGACCGGCGCTCAGGTGGCCAAGGCCGGTGAACTGCTACCGGGCTTCGGCCTGCTGCGTGCCGACGGCACGACCTCCAGCGGCTGCTGGATCTGGTGCGGCTCCTGGACTCAGGCCGGCAACCAGATGGCCCGGCGCGACGACGCCGACCCCTACGGAATGGGCCAGACACTGGGCTGGGCCTGGGCCTGGCCGGCCAACCGCCGCATCCTCTACAACCGCGCTTCAGCCGACCCCGCAGGCAATCCGTGGGAGCCGCAGAAGAAGCGGCTGGTGTGGTGGGACGGCGGCAAATGGGGCGGTACCGACGTGCCGGACTTCAAGGTCGACTCGCGGCCCGAGGACGGCATGAACCCGTTCATCATGAACCCCGAAGGAGTGGCGCGGCTGTTCGCCGTGGACAAGATGAACGAGGGGCCATTCCCCGAGCATTATGAGCCGTTCGAGACGCCGATCGGGCGCAACCCGTTGCACCCGGGCAACGCACAGGCGATCAGCAACCCGGCAGCACGGGTGTTCAAGAACGACATGGAGCTGTTCGGCACCGCGGAGGACTTCCCCTACGCGGCCACCACCTATCGGCTGACCGAGCACTTCCACTTCTGGACCAAGCACTGCCGGCTCAACGCGATCACCCAGCCCGAGCAGTTCGTCGAGATCGGCGAAGTGCTGGCCAACGAGCTGGGCATCAAGGCTGGCGAGCGGGTCAAGGTGTCGTCCAACCGCGGCTATATCAAGGCGGTGGCGGTGGTGACCAAGCGCATCAAGCCGCTGACGGTGGACGGGCAGACGGTGCACCAGATCGGCATTCCGCTGCACTGGGGCTTCGCCGGGGTGGCGCGCAACGGCTACCTGACCAACACGCTGACGCCTTTCGTCGGTGACGCCAACACCCAGACGCCGGAGTTCAAGTCGTTCCTGGTCAACGTGGAGAAGGCATGATGGCTACTCAAGACGTGATTGCCCGCTCCGCCACGACCACCGAGCGGCCGTCTATCCGCGAGATCGGCGAGGTGGCGAAACTGATCGACGTCTCCAAGTGCATCGGCTGCAAGGCCTGCCAGGTGGCGTGTTCGGAATGGAACGACCTGCGTGATGAGGTCGGCACCAGCAACGGGACCTACGACAACCCGATCGACCTCACCGCCGAATCCTGGACGGTAATGAAGTTCGCCGAGTACGAGAACCCCGGCAGCGGCAATCTCGAATGGCTGATCCGCAAGGACGGCTGCATGCACTGCGCCGACCCTGGCTGCCTCAAGGCCTGCCCGGCGCCGGGGGCGATCGTGAAGTACGCCAACGGCATCGTCGACTTCAACCAGGACCACTGCATCGGCTGCGGCTACTGCATCACCGGCTGCCCGTTCGATATCCCGCGCATCTCCGAGAAGGACAAGAAGGCCTACAAGTGCACGCTCTGCTCCGACCGGGTTTCCGTCGGCCTTGAGCCGGCGTGCGTGAAGACCTGCCCCACCGGGGCGATCGTCTTCGGCAGCAAGGACGACATGAAAGAGCACGCCGCCGGGCGCATCGCCGACCTGAAGGAACGCGGTTTCGATCAGGCCGGTCTGTACGACCCCGATGGCGTCGGCGGTACGCACGTGATGTACGTGCTGCACCATGCCGATCAGCCGTCGCTGTACAGCGGCCTGCCGAACGAGCCGACCATCAGCCCGCTGGTCAGCCTGTGGAAAGGCGTGACCAAGCCGCTGGCCCTGCTGGGCATGGGCGCGGCGGTGCTGGCCGGCTTCTTCCACTACACGCGGGTCGGCCCGGTTCGCGTCGAGGAAGAGGACGAGAAGGCCGAACTCAGCGAGCCCGTGGTGCACCAGGTCGATCCCTCGGTGCATGTGGTCGACCCCAAGGAGCCGCGACCCTGAATCCGGCGGCCCCGTTCGCGGGGCCATCCTCGGAGTCGATCGCTCAAGGAGCCAACGATGAACAACAACGACATCGAACGCTACAACCCCTCGCAGCGAACCAATCACTGGATCGTTGCCATCCTCTTCGTCCTAGCCGCGCTGTCCGGCCTGGCATTGTTCCATCCGGCGCTGTTCGGCCTCTCCGGGCTGTTCGGCGGCGGCACCTGGACGCGCATCCTGCACCCCTTCATCGGGGTCGCGATGTTCGTCTTCTTCCTCTGGCTGGCGATCCGCTTTGCCGGGCATAACCGCATCGAAGCGCGCGACCGGCAGTGGCTCAGGCAGATCAACGACGTGGTGCACAACCGCGAAGACAAACTGCCGGAAGTCGGCCGCTACAACGCCGGGCAGAAGGTGCTGTTCTGGGTGCTGATCCTCAGCATGCTGGTGTTGCTGCTCAGCGGCATCGTCATCTGGCGCGAGTACTTCAGCAGCTTCTTCGGCATCGTCTCGCTGCGCTGGGCCAGCCTGCTGCATGCCATCGCCGCGTTCGTGCTGATCGTCAGCATCATCGTGCACATCTACGCCGCCATCTGGCTCAAGGGCTCGATGGGCGCCATGCTTTACGGCACCGTCAGCCGCGCATGGGCCCGCAAGCACCACCCCGCCTGGTATCGGGAGATCACCGAGCGCAAATAAGCGGCACCGCTGTTCAACTGAAGATTCCCGAGCACCCGCGCGGGAATCTTCAGCCCCACGCACCATCGAAAGCCGAGCGACAGCCGATGACGGACTATGCTGTTCGGCACAACCCCAAGAAAAGGAGTCCTGCGTGGCAGGCACCATTCTCGAGCCCGGGCAGATCGAAGCTGCTGCCTGCAAACCACCCTTCATCAACCTGCCGCCGCGCGATCTGTTCGCCCTGCGCAGCGCGCGCCTGACAAAGCTCGCAGAAGGCCATCCGTTCGCCGACTACCTGCGCCTGCTGGCGGCGGTGTGCCAGGCGCAACAGCAGGTGCTGGACAACCCGCCGTCAATGGCGCCGCTGGACGAACACCGCACCCGCGAAAGTCTCAAACACAACCTGCCGCCACTGGCTGCCGATACCCTGGTACGCGACGACGCCTGGCTGACGATGCTGGATGCCTGGCTGGAAGCCTTCGTGGTGCCGGAAAACCCGGCGGTAGTCGCTGCCATCGAGCAACTGCGCGAGGCCGAGAGCGGCCAGCGCAAGGCCTGGGCCGTGGCACTGGTCAGCGGCCAGTACGACAGCCTGCCGCCGGCCCTGGTGCCCTTTCTTGGCGCCGCGCTGCAACTGGCCTGGAGCCACTGGCTGCTGCAACTGGACCTCACCACCCTGCGCGAACGCGAAGACCAGACCCTCTGCCCCTGCTGCGGTGCGCCGCCCATGGCCGGCATCATCCGCCACCGCGGCCAGCTCAACGGCCTGCGTTATCTGGTCTGCTCGCTGTGCGCCTGCGAGTGGCATTACGTGCGCGTCAAATGCAGCCTCTGCCGCAGCACCAAAAAGCTCGACTACCTGCACTTCGAGGGCTCGCCCCAGGGCATCAAGGCCGAGGTCTGCCCCGAGTGCAACGGCTACCTCAAGCAGCTCTATCTGGACCTGGCCCCGGATGGCGAAAGCCTCTCCGCCGACCTCGCCACCCTCGACCTGGACCTGCTGCTGGCCGAGCAGGGCTTTCAGCGTCAGGCGCCCAATCTGCTGCTGGCACCGGGGGGCGATGCATGAGCAGCAGTCACCTGCCCTCGGTCGACAAGCTGCTGCGCGATCCGGCCTGTCAGCCGCTGCAGCAGCGTTACGGCCGCCAGGCATTGCTGAGCACCCTGCGCGATCTGCTCGATGAATTGCGCGAGCCCGCTCGTCACGGCCAGCTGGCTGCACTGGAACTGTCCGAGGCAGTGCTCGCCGGACGCGCCGGCGAACGCCTGGCCAACCAGCACAAGAGCCGCGTGCGCCGCGTGTTCAACCTCACCGGCACGGTGCTGCACACCAACCTCGGCCGCGCCCTGTTGCCGGATGAAGCCATCGAAGCGATCACCCTTGCCGCGCGTTACCCACTCAATCTGGAATTCGATCTCGCCACCGGCAAGCGCGGCGATCGCGACGACCTTATCGAAGGACTGATCCGCGAGCTGACCGGCGCCGAGGCGGTCACCGTGGTCAACAACAATGCCGCCGCCGTGCTGCTGGCCTTGAACAGCCTCGGCGCACGCAAGGAAGGCATCATTTCCCGCGGTGAGCTGATCGAGATCGGCGGCGCCTTCCGCATCCCCGACATCATGGCCCGCGCCGGCGTGAAGCTGCATGAGGTCGGTACCACCAACCGCACCCACGCCAAAGACTACGAAGCGGCGATCAACCCGCGCTCGGGTCTGCTGATGCGCGTGCATACCAGCAACTACAGCGTGCAGGGTTTCACTGCCAGCGTCGCCACCGCCGAACTGGCGCGCATCGCCCATGCCCACGACTTGCCGCTCCTGGAAGACCTTGGCAGCGGCAGCCTGCTCGACCTCTCCCGCTGGGGCCTGCCGAAAGAGCCGACGGTGCAGGAAGCGCTGCGCGACGGCGCCGACATCGTCACCTTCAGCGGCGACAAGCTGCTCGGCGGCCCGCAGGCCGGGCTGATCGTCGGCAGCAAGGCACTGATCCAGAAGATCAAGAAGAACCCGCTCAAGCGCGCCCTGCGCGTCGACAAGCTAACCCTCGCCGCGCTGGAAGCGGTGCTCAACCTCTATCGCGACCCCGACCGCCTCGCCGAACGCCTCACCAGCCTGCGCCTGCTCAGTCGCCCGCAGACGGAGATCCGTAGCCAGGCCGACCGCATCGCCCCGGCGTTTGCCGCCGTGCTGGGTGAAACCTGGCAAGTCGCCGTAACCGATGCCCTGGGCATGATCGGCAGCGGCGCGCAGCCGGTGGCACGCCTGCCCAGCGCCGCGCTATGCATCCGCCCGCAGCAGCCGAAACGCCTGCGCGGCCGCAGCCTGCGCCAGCTAGAAGAAGCCCTGCGCTGCCTGCCGATTCCTGTGCTCGGGCGCATCGATGACGACGCCCTCTGGCTCGACCTGCGACAGCTCGACGACGAACCGGCATTCCTCCAGCAACTGGCGCACCTGCAAGAGGAGCTGGCCCGTTGATCGTCGGTACCGCCGGCCATATCGACCATGGCAAGACCGCGCTGCTCCACGCCCTCACCGGGCAACAAGGCGACCGCCGCCGCGAGGAGCGCGAGCGTGGCATCACCATCGATCTCGGCTACCTCTACGCCGACCTCGGCGAAGGCAGCCTCACCGGTTTTATCGACGTGCCAGGCCACGAGCGCTTCGTGCACAACATGCTGGCCGGCGCCAGCGGCATCGACTGCGTGCTGCTGGTGGTCGCCGCTGACGATGGCGTCATGCCGCAGACCCGCGAACACCTGGCCATCGTCGAACTGCTTGGCATCCGTCGCGCGCTAGTAGCGCTGACCAAGATCGACCGCGTCGAGCCGGCCCGAATCGCCGAAGTTGAGCAGCAGATCGAAGCCCTGCTGGCCGCCGGGCCGTTGGCCGGCGCGCCGATCTTTCCGGTTTCCAGCATCCGCGGCGATGGCATCGACGCCCTGCGCACCGCGCTGATCGAAGAAGCCGCGCGCACCGCCGCACGCGGCGACAGCGGCCACTTCCGCCTGGCCATCGACCGCGCCTTCAGCGTCACCGGCGCCGGTGTGGTGGTCACCGGCACCGCCTTTGCCGGGCGCGTGCGAATCGGCGACGAACTGCTGCTCGGCCCCACCGGCAAACGCGTGCGCGTCCGCGGCCTGCACGCGCAGAACCGCGAAGCGGGCGAAGCCCATGCCGGCCAGCGCGTGGCCTTGAATCTTGCCGGCGAGCGGCTGGCAGTGGAGCAGATCCATCGCGGCGACTGGCTGCTGCACCCACTGCTGCATGCACCCACCCAACGCATCGATATCGACTTCCAGCTGCTGCCCGGCGAAGCCCACGAGCTCAAGCACTGGACGCCGGTGCACGTACACCTCGGCGCCCAGGACGTCACCGCCCGCGTCGCCCTGCTCGAAGGCACGAGTCTAGCGCCGGGCGAACGCGCCTTCGCCCAGCTACTGCTCAACGCACCGAGCCACGCGGTACATGGCGACCGCATCGTCCTTCGCGATCAGTCCGCCCAGCGCACCCTTGGCGGCGGCCGTGTGCTCGACCCGTACGCACCACCGCGTAACCGCCGCCGCGCCGCACGGCTGGAACAACTTCGCGCCCTCGACCAGCCGAGCCTGGAGCAGGCATTGCCGCCGCTGCTCGCCAGCGCCACCAACGGCATCGACCCGCAAAGCCTGGAACGCCAGTTCAACCGCCCGCGCGATGGCTGGCAGCTGCCGCACGGCGTACTGGAAGTCGGCACGCGATTGGGGCCACGGCTTTTCGATCAAGCCCGCTGGGACGAACTCGAAGCCACCCTGCTCGCCGCCCTGCAACGCTTTCACGAAGAACAACCCGACGAACTCGGCCCCGACCGCGACCGCCTGCGTCGCTACGCCGTGTCGCAGCTAGAGCGGCCGGTATTTATCGCCCTACTGGAGCAGGCGCTGGCCGCCGGCCGCATCGAAACCAGCGGCCCCTGGCTGCACCACCCCGATCACCGGGTGCGCCTGAGCGATGCGGAAGAAGGGTTGAAGGAACGCCTGTGGCCACTGCTCGAAGCCGGCCAGTTCGACCCACCCTGGGTCCGCGACCTGGCCCGCGACCTCGGCGTCGACGAAACACAGATGCGCAACCTGCTACGCAAGCTCGCCCGCCTCGGCCTGCTGCAACAGGTGGTGAAAGATTTGTTCTACCCCGAGTTCACCATTCGCCAACTCGTGGGGCATGTACTGCGACTGGAAGCACAAAGCGGCGTGATCCGCGCCGCCGCCTTCCGCGACCGCATCCAGCTCGGCCGCAAACGCAGCATCCAGCTGCTCGAACACTTCGACCGTATCGGCCTCACCCGCCGCTTCGGCAACGAACGCAAAGTCCGCCAGGACAGTGCCTTGGCGATCCGGTCAGGCCTGGGGTAGGCTGGACACCGCCCCTTTCTCACATCAAGACCAGATAAGGAAGGCAATCGCACCCGGTGGTGCGGCCGGGCTTCAACCCCGGTTGGGGACGGCAGCCGTTCCCGGGTGAGTTCGACTCTCACTGCCTTCCGCCAAATTCTCTTCTGGAGGCCCCGGTTTATGGGGCTTCCAGCGCTCTCCCCGGTTCCGCTTCGGCTTGGGTGTCGAAGAAGTGTCGAAAACCCCGAATCGGGCCGAGCTTGATCACATCCTTCAGGTAGTCCGGCGCGAGGTGTGCGTAGCGCATCGTCATGTTCAGCGAGGCGTGGCCGAGGACTTTTTGCAGGGTGAGGATGTTGCCGCCGTTCATCATGAAGTGAGAGGCGAAGGTGTGTCGAAGAACGTGCGTCTTCTGGCCGACCGGTAGCTTCAGGCCAGACATTTTCACCGCGTAGTCGAAGCTGTCGCGACAGTTGGTGAACAGGCCGTGTTCCTGGAAGTGCTGGTGAATGCGGTCATGCAATGCCTGATCGATCGGCACGGAGCGTCGGCGCTTGCCCTTGGTGTTCACGAACAGTACGTGCCCATCCCTCACCCGTTCCGGCCTGAGCGCTTGTGCTTCTCCCCAACGGCAGCCCGTAGCGAGGCACACGGTGGCGACCATGTACGTGTGAGGCGTGCGGCAGTGCTCCTGGATGGCGCGAAACAGACGGTCGATATGGGCATCACTCAGGTACGTCAGTTCCCGTTCCTGGAGCTTGAGCGGCTTTACCGAGGCCAGCGGGTTTTCATAGTCGATCTCGCCAAGCTGGCGCAGCACGTTGAACACCGAGCACAGGTAGCCGAACTGGATGTTCACCGTCTTGCCGCTGATGCCGGAGGCGAGTCGTGCAGCACGGTAGGCCGTATACATCGCGCCAGTCAGTTGGCTGGCCACCGGGTTGCCCATTTCGCGGGCCATGCGGTTCAGTACCAGCTCGGTGCGGTGAATGTCGCTCAGGCCATGCCCGTGCAGCAATCGCCAACGTCCGATCAGCTCTAGCAGTTTGCGCCGGTCCCTGGGCTTAGGCGTCCAGTCTGGCTTGTCGATCACCTTGGCACGACAGGTCGCCTCGAATCGCAACGCCTCGGCCTTGGTCTTCACCGTCTTGCGAAAGCGCCTGCCCTTCACCGGCTCTACATCGACCTTCCAGCGGCCATCCGGTAGTTGCTCAATCGCCATGGCCATCACCGCCTTGGCCGGGAGCAGTTACGGCAGTCTGTTTGGCTTGTTTGTGTGTCTGACAAACAAACATCAGATCGCCCTGCCCCACCTCACATGCCGCTCCTCGAGCAGGTTCTTGATGTGCTTGTACAGATCCCGCTCGCTCATGTCCTTGGCGGCGTAGTGGTCGCGGATGACCGGCCAGCAATCCCATTGCTTTAGGGTCTCGAATGCCTTCTTAGCGCCCACTCGCTCCCTTGCCAGCAGGCTTACGAAGTTTCCCAGGAATAGTTCCACGTTCTTGCCGGAGAAGCCTCGAGAGGTCTTGTAGTACCGCTTGTACTCGGTTTCATCGACCAGGGAGTCCACTGGCAGATCAACCCGTGCGTCTTCGCGCAGCAGCGTCCAGATGGGTTCGAAGTAGCCGGGCCGGGCGAGCAGCTTGAATTGACTCATGCCGTAGCGCCACAGGCCTTCCAGATGGGCCGAGAAGGCGGCAAAGGAGTCTGTATCGATGGCTTGGCCAGTCTTCACGTCGGTCGAGCCGCTGGCGAACTGCTGGATGACCGAGTGGTGATAACGCAGCTCAACGCGCCACACGTCCTGGGCTGGGTTGTAGTTTTCCGGGTCTTTCGCATCGAACGAATCACGGCGACGCCAGACGCTTTCCCAATAGTCGAGCTTGTCACTCGCACGGGCTTGCAGCGTCTTGTTGTAGATCCCGAGCTGTACGCCACCGGCAGAGCCGAACAGGAAGGATTGGCCCTTGCCGTAGGTCGCCGCCTCCATGGTCCACTGGATCTCCTTGATGCCCGAGATATCGCGGTTGGCCCGTGCGCGGCAGTGCATGCGGCCCGTCAGGTCAGCCGGAGGCGTCCAACCTTGCAGATCCAGGGCGAGGTGAACGGCACACTGGTTGCGCTCCCGGTGGGTCATCACAGCGGCAGCGTAGTAGTCCATGCGTTCCTGGAGCCGTTCCGGCGACAGCGCGTCGATGGCGTGCGGTGACACCTCGATTTTCAAGTGCGGGCCGATCTGTTCCAGCTTGGCGTTGAAGTTCTTGATCAGCAGGATGAACCCAAGGTCCGCGTTCTGGAGTTTGTACTGGTAGCCCGAGTCCCGCCCCACTCGCCCGGCGTGCCAGATCTCCCCGGCAAACTCGACCATCGCGCCCGGCTTCTCGAATAGCGCCATGATTTCGGGGCGGATCAGCCCGCGGTACAGCTGACGGACCGTATCCACGCCGCAGCGCAGCAAACGGACCTTGGACAGATCGACGAATGCCGCCGTGCTGGGATCGACGAACAAACGCCCGTTGCGATCTTCACGGGCAAGCATGTCTAGGCGGAGAAAATCTTTTGGCTTGGACATTTGGTTTTACTTCCTAATGCTGACTAATGCGGTAATTCATCTGGGTTTATCTGACGTGCTACAGGGACGTCGCCGCGCCGGCGGCCTAACGCTCGTGCCTTGCGCTCCCGGCCGGCGGCGCGGCGACGCTTTCAAACCTTCTTGGCTTGCACGTGGTGGTTTCGATAGGCGCGATGGGGTCGATGAATCCCTGGGTCGGGTCTTCCAGGCAGGCTTGTTCCTGAAAGAAGGTGGCGAGGTTGGGATCGTCAGGCGGCGGCGTCCCGGCCAGGGCGATGCAGAGCGCAAGGCAGGCCAGCCGGAGCAAGTGAGGGAGAGCGGCGCGGCGCGACAGGACGAATAACACCAAGGGCTCTGCCCTTGTCATCCCGCTCTTGCCGCCGAGGGCTCGGGAGCGTGGGGTGGAAAAGCTACCCCACACTCCCCGCGTTAGGCTGTTCATGAGCGTGCAGGGTCAAGGGTGCGCTGCGCCCGTGCTTCCGTTCGACGGGACGGTGAAGCTGTCCCGACGAGCCGGGAGCGCGGCCCCTGACCTCCCAGCATTAGGGAGGGCGATACGGTCCAGTACGTTGCCGGAACCATGCCGGTCGCGGTGCCGCATCACCCTGATGGTGCGAATGGTGTGGAAGTAGATCTCGCTGGGCTCTTGCGTACTGGAGCTGAGTTCGACGCCCAGGAAGCACGGCGCGCCTTTCATGCCATCCACCGGCAGCACAACACCGGCGATGGTCACGCATTGCCAGAAGGACTCCGGCTCCTGCTCCCAGGCGGTTTCGATCAGGACGGTCTGACCCACATAGCCGAGTGCGGCGGCGGTATCCATTACGAAGGGCTTACGCATGGCGGCGTTCTCCTTCGTTGAGCGTGGCTTGATGTGCGGCCAGATCGCTCCAGGGTGCGGAAGGCTCCGGCAGCGCGATATGGCCCAGCACCTTGCCAGCACCGCGGTTGTCGCGTTGGCGCATCGGTTGGATGGTGCGGATGCTGTCGAAGTAGATCTCGTCGGGGAAATCCACGCTGCCGCAGAAGGGCACCGTCAGGAAGTAGCCCGTATCGAACACGCCCGGCACAGGCAGCACGGCACCCACGATGTGGTAGCAGCGCCACAGCAGTTCGTTGTCGTCTTCCCAGCGCAATTCGACGAGCACGGTTTGCCCGATGTAGCCGAGCGCCTTGGCGGCATCCTGTAATGGCTTAGACATGGCTGTAATCCCCCGCTTGAAACTCAGTTTTGCCCTTGAGCAGGTCGTCGCGCAGGCGGGCCAGATTGACCATGCGGAAGTCGGCCAGCTTCATGCTCGGGATGGCGCCGGAGTCGGCCCAGTTGATGGCCTCCTCAACCGATACGCCGCTCATTTCGGCAAAGGTCTTGAGGCTGCACAGGTCGAGGCTGTCGTCTGCCTTGTTCATAGCGTCCACTCCTGTTCGAGAAGCTGCTGATGCAGCAGGGCCACGTTGACCATCGTGCGCTTGCCCACTTTCTGCGAAGGCAGGTAGCCGCGCTCCAACCAGGTGCGTACCACGATGGGTTCGTCGCCCATGCCGATCCACTCGGCGAACTTCGGCCACGGCATCAGGGGCGGGGCGCCGTGCAGCTTTTGCGGGTCAAAACCTTCCGTATCCATCCGCTTTACTCCACTATGTTCGGCATTAATCGAACGGGGCCTGTTCGTACTATGTACCACCTGTGAGTAGATAGTACCATCGCCATCCCGTTTGTAAACAGTACCAACAAAGAAAATTGCCGAACGACGTGAGCATTACTGATAGAGCGGTGCTATTGATTGACCTCGCAGGACTAGACGCCTTTGCGCCGGTGCGCTCGAAGGAGTACTACCGCTGGTCAAACATCAAACGGGGAAAAGCGAGGTTGGGTGCGGAGGAAATCGAGCAGCTAAACGCGATGTTTCCTCGCTACAGATGGTGGCTGGCGACCGGAGAGGTCATGCCTGAGTCTGGACAAACCAGCCCGGCCTACGACGAGGCCAACCGAAACTTGAGCCAACCCAGCGCGGGATAGCAATCACACGGAAAGTAGCTAGGCGATGGTATGCCCGAGCGCAGGGAGCGAAGTGGAAATAGCGGTACTAACGCTTAGTCGCAGGCGCCACCTTGAAGCATCTATTCTGTGGTTATTGACGAACATCCAGCAGAAACTGATTATGTTTCATATACAGCTTAAGAACTTCAATATTTTTCCTGTCGCATATTTTTCGGATAGTATCTTCGTTAGCCGAAGATATTTTTGCGCCTAAGATTACGCATTTTGGCTTTGGCATACGATAGGGCATTTCTTGTTGCATAAGCATATGCCCAAACACAAGCCTCCACTCTTTTTCATAAGACCATTCGGTACTTTTCATAAGTGCGACTTGATTAAGGTAGAGTATATTCTCTATATTTTTAGGTGAGGCAAAAACACCTGTAGCATCAAACATTTCATCAGAATAAACAACAGGATAAATTGATCTAGTTCTTACATCATCATTTCCTAACTCGTGAAAGTCATATCCAATACAGAACCCTGTATGATAATTAGCATAGTGCGACCACATTAGTATGGATTTTGGATTTTCTGAGAAACAGCAGATTTTAAACATCTGCTTGAAACCCTCGGATGTTTCTCGAACCAAAGCGTTGTCACGCTCTTTCACTATATGGCTTAAAGCCTCACCACAAGAGCGACCAAAATCAGGCTTATCAGGATAACTGAGTTCAAGCAGCTTAATTATAGGGTTTTCACTTTCCCTAACCGCTTGAATTTGCTCTTCAGTTAAAACATCTAGCAAGCCATGCTTAAAGAGCATTGATAGAACTGAATCCGCATTGCCAATATCCATCTCTACTTTATGATGAAATGAGCAATCGTAGGGATCATTGAAGTTTTTTGGGTCAGATAGCCAAATTGTGTCATCTTCCAAATTTTTCAAAGAAGATTCATTAATAGAGCGATACTTATAAAGCATGCTTGGAATATTCTCATACTTCAACGAAATGGCTCTATCAATATTTTCCAAAGATGTACTCTCTGAAAAAACTAATTTTTTATATTCTTTAAACCAATCCATGCTGTTTAACTTTAACTCCAAATTGACCACATATAGTCTCAATCAACTGACGCGTCAGCTGCCGATTGTGATGATTTGGTAGGGCGGAGATTATAGGGAACGCCCCCATTAGTACCAAAAGCCCCGCCATAGTATTTCGTCAAACTAATCCCTATATTCTTCTTCTCTTTGTACTGCAAAAGCATGTCTTCACTAGCTATTGCTGTTTTAGAGCCCGCAAGTGAATAGCCATTTTTATTTTTTTGTATTGGCAGGTGCTCTAACATCTGAAACTCTACTAGGAGATTTCTAAATTGCCCTGAATCTGACACGCCTTCTAGACAATTGACAAACAGTAATGCGAGCTCCTTTGTGGACAGCTGTGCTCTCAGAATACTTGAGTATTTTCTTTTTTCTTGATAGGTCAATTTGTTTTCTTCGTAACCATCAATAACTTTTAGGGCCTGGTATAGATTCCTGAAATAGTGGCCTAGTATGTGATTGTGATGCTTCTGAATATTTTTGTAGCGGTCCAAAGCATCTTCCGGTGTTTTTGCCTCAACTGATAAGAATGCCAGAATCTCCTCAAACACAGCTCGCCCTTCGACCTTAGATCTTCTAGATGATACGTTTATGCCTAACTGAGAATTTATGATAGATGCTGTAATTCCCTTAAGAGCATTTTCAGCCTCACTCCTATAAGTTAATTCTTCCAAATCAACCTTTAGGTTATCTACAATTTTATGGTGTAGGTCGAGAATATTAAAAAAGGTAGTTTCAATAGCTTGCGTACTCAGAGCATCTGCCGTCTTTTCATATTCATGGCGGGCCAAACGCAGTTCTTGTCGCTGAATTACGATAGTGGCAATTAGGCCGAATAATGTAAAGAAAGTTAATATTGGATTTAGGACTCCACCTAAAAAATCGCCAAAAACTCCACCTCGATCAGTGAACGTGATCAAGGTCAGATTAATTAATAACAATAACCCAGCACTTAATACTGCAAGCGAGAGAACTTTAAATAAAACCTTATTGAGACTTAGGCCTATTTTGTTTTCACCCGACTCGGAGAACATGGCTTCAAAATCAGGATATTTTTGATCTAGATAGCTATTAACCTTGTAAAACTTGTTTTTAAACCAGTCCATCATCGTTTATTCCATAATCTGAGAATTACAAGGCGTGAGCCCTAATGTTTCGTTAAGGGGCTGGCTTTAGATCGGCACCGCGTGGCGTCTCAGGCCCCTTTTACCCTTTACTGTGTCGATAAAGTGTCGAAAACAATGCGGTCCAGAGCGGAACAAAGCTGGCGCGCACATGCCACAGACCCAGCAAAGCCGAAGACAGCCGATCACTGCAAGCCAAAAAAACGAGTTCGACTCTCACTGCCTTCCGCCATCTACCCCTCGCCACCACCCTGCGACAGTCCACCTCACTTCGCAGTATCAAAAAGCCATCGCACCCCAGCGAGAAGCACGTCACAATCGGCGTTTTGCTTTCCAGGGACAGGAGAGGTGTCGTGGGTAACCCGCCAGATGAGCGTCGGGCGTTTCATGCGCTGCGTGACCACATCGAGTGTCTGCTAGCTGAAGGTGCATCCCTCGTGGGGCGTGAGCCTGTTCGGCTGAGCTTTCAGGGACGGACGCTGACGGTGCAGCACGGGATGTTGGTCAACGAGAATGGCCATCAGGATCTGATCGAGACGCTGGCCGAGCTGGAGTGGAAGAACAAGCGTACGCGCGACATGGCGATCGATATCTGTATCCGGCAGCTGGACCATGCGATCAAGGCGAGTTGCGACAAGGTTCTCGAGGGGTCGACGCCGGATAAGTCTTGAGCGCGGAGCGGTGCAATCGCCAGGTGATCGGTTGGTGTTGGCTTGGTGGGCTGAAGCCCACCCTACGTTGCATGGCCATGCGATCAGGGCGTTGCGACAAGGTTCTCGAGGATTCAACGCCGATAAGTCTTGAGCGCGGCGCGGTGCAATCGCTAGGGCTTTATCGATTGGTGTCGGCTTGGTGGGCTAAAGCCCACTCTACGTAGGCGCCGGCGCCTATTTCCATTGCAACGCCTGCACATGGGCGTTGGCGGGGTCGAAGTTGTCGAGCCGCATGCGTTCGGCGATGGCCGCTGCTGCGGTCTCGCCCAGTGGGAATTGGTCGCGCACGGTGACCCAGTCCGTGGGTTGCAGGCGGACCATCCAGCCCTCCCCATAACAATCCTGATTGATCAGAGCCGGACGCTGTAGCAGTGCTTCGTTCACCGCCAGCAGCTCACCGGCGACCGGGCTGCGTGCCGACGAGGCGGCCTTGGCGAATTCCACTACACCGAAGCTGCGGTCGCGCTCGATGCGTGCGCCGACGCGCTTGGGCGTGAAGGCGAAGATCTGGCCGTACAGCGCACAACCATAGGCGGTCAGGCCGATGGTCAGGCTACCGTCGGCTTCCTCGCGCAGCCACAGGCTGTGGTCTGGCGCGTAACGCAGCGAGTCGGGGAATTCCAGGCCGTGCACATTCATAGGCTCAGCACCCGTTCGTATTCGAGGATCATCTGCGCCAGCTCACCTCCGCTGGAGATTTCATCCAGCTCGGCGATCAGCGTGACGGGGTCTACCTCAACACCGGGCTGGCGGCACATCAGCAGTCGTGCGCCGGCCTGCTTGGCGTTGCGGATAAAGTGCAGCAGTGGCTCGCCGCCCTCTACCGCACATAGCGATTCGGCCACTTCGCAGCGCGCCAGCTGCGCACCCTCGCCGGTGAGGTAGAGGGTTACCTCGGCATCCATACAGGCAAGCAGCGTGGCGATATGGAACGGAGCGGCGCAGCGCGCCGGGGTACTGGGGCCGCTGGCGACAAGAATCAGTACGCGTTGTGATTGGCTTTCTTCCATAAACCCTCATGCTTAAGGCGCTCGGCGAGTTAAGCCGTCAAATGCACGTTCGCCGCCGTTCGAACCATAGCGCGAAACTATCATCACCATAGCCTACCGTTTCCAGATTGTGGTCTAGGATTTCTTCGTGCACTGAAAAGGAGATCGAGCATGTTGGCAACATTGCTACCGGCCCTTAAAGAACTCGCTCTGCCGCTGAAGCTGCAACTGTGGGACGGCAACGAGATCGACATCGGCCCCGCTCCCAGCGTAACGCTGGTCATCAAAGACCCGAACCTGGTTACCCGGCTGGCGCATCCGAGTCTGGATATGCTCGGCGCCGCTTACGTCGAAGGACAGATCGACCTGCTCGGACCTCCAGGCGAGGTCATTCGCATCGGCGATGTGATCAGCCGGGCTTTGGGCGAGGATCACTTTGCAGCGCCTGAACGCACGGCCCACGACAAGGACACCGATGCCGAGGCGATTTCCTATCACTACGATCTTTCCAATGATTTCTATCGGCTCTGGCTCGACCGCGAGATGGTCTATTCCTGTGCCTACTTCGAGACCGGCGAAGAGGATATCGATCAGGCGCAGCAGGCCAAGCTGCGCCTGATCTGTCGCAAGCTTCGGCTCAAGCCCGGCGAGCGGCTGCTGGATGTGGGCTGCGGCTGGGGCGGGTTGGCCCGTTTCGCCGCGCGGGAGTTCGGCGCGCGGGTGTTCGGCATTACCCTCAGCCGCGAACAGCTGGCGCTGGCGCGCGAGCGGGTCGCCGCTGAGGGCCTGCAGGATCAGGTGCAGCTGGAGCTGATGGATTACCGCGACCTGCCGGCCGATGGTGGCTTCGACAAGGTGGTGAGTGTCGGTATGTTCGAGCATGTCGGCCACGCCAATCTGCCGTTGTACTGCCAGCAGTTGTTCGGCGCGGTTCGGCCGGGCGGGCTGGTGCTCAACCATGGCATCACCTCGCGCCACCTCGATGGCAGGCCGGTGAGCCACGGTGCTGGTGAGTTCATCGACCGCTACGTGTTCCCCCACGGCGAGCTGCCGCACCTGGTGAAGATCAGCAGTTGCATCAGCGAAACGGGACTGGAAATCGTCGATGTGGAAAGCCTGCGCCTGCATTACGCGCGCACCTTGCAGCTGTGGAGCGAGCGTTTGGAAACACATATGCAGGAGGCAAAACAGCTGGTGCCCGAACGGGCGCTGCGGATCTGGCGGATGTATCTGGCCGGCTGCGCGTACGGTTTTCGCCGCGACTGGATCGACCTGCATCAGATTCTCGCCAGCAAGCCGCTACCGGACGGCTCCCACGAGTTGCCCTGGACGCGGGCCGATCTGTATCGCTAGGAGTGCGCTGCCGGTCTTTACTGACCGGCTGTGCCGCTAAGCGGATGCTTTGTTAGCGCAGTCGATGCATAGCGGATTGGCCGGATCGAAATCCAGCCGCCCTGTCGCGATCTCTTCACCGCACTCGGCGCAGTAACCGTAGTCACCTTCCTCGATTCGCTTGAGCGCCAACCGCACCCGCACCAACTCGCGTTGTGCTCGCCCGCGAGAGGCATCGACCATGGCCTGTTGCTGCAGCGCATCCATGCGCGATAGGCGACCGACCTTGCTCTGATCAAGCTCGACGCTCTGTTCCCGTGGCTCGTCCGCGGCGAGCAGCCGCTGCAGTTCCCGCCTGGCGTTGTTCCAGGCGAAGCCTGTAACGCTCGATGTCCGGCGCGGCGCCCATCGCTCAGCGCAGCAACAGCAGCGGCGTGGGAGTGGTGCGGATCATGTTGGTGGTGGTGCTACCGACGAAGAACTGGCGAATGCGCGAGTGGCCGTAAGCACCCATCACCAGCAGGTCGATGTCGTGCTCGGCCTGATAGGCGTGCAGGGTCGGCTCGACATCACCGGCGCGGATGGCGATTTCGACGCTGAACCCGGCAGCGGTCAGCACGTCACGGGCGCTTTCCAGCTGGGCATGATTGTCCGCGGTGTCGGCTGCGACCATGACCAGATGGATCGGCATGCCCTTGAACAGCGGACTGCCGGCCAGCATTTCCACGCCCTTGCGGCTGGTGGCGCTGCCGTCAAAGGCCAGCATCACGCTTTGTGGCTCGCTGAAATTGCCAGGGGCGACCAGAATTGGCCGTTGCATGGTGCGGATGACGTTTTCCAGCTGGCTACCGATGTGCTGCATAGCATCGCCGCTGTCTTCGCCCTGACGACCGATCACCAGCAGGCGCGTCTCGCTCTGCAGATCACGCAGGGACTCGACCAGATCACCGTGACGCTGTCGGCACTCGGGCTGGGCGATGCCAGCAACAGTGGCCCGTTGACGTGCGGCATCGAGCATCATGCGGCCTTCTTCCAGCGCCAGCTTGGCGCGTTTCTCATCCAGCGTCGCAAGTTCCTGCAGGAGAAACTCACGGCTGCCCAGGCCTATGATGCCGCTCAGATCACCGGACGCCGGATACTGCTGACGATCCAGTACGTGCAGCAGCGTCAGGGGCGCGTCCAGGCGCTTGCTGGCCCAGGCCGAATAGTCGCAAACGGCCGCGGCCTGCGGTGATCCGTCGATACAAGCCATTACGTGGGTCATTGTTGTTCTCCTGGTCAGTGGCTCATGAGCTTGTCGATGGCGTCGGGTTTGTCATGCACACCGAAGCGGTCGACGATGGTGGCGCTGGCTTCGTTCAGGCCCAGCACCTCGACCTCGGTGCCTTCGCGGCGGAACTTGACGACCACTTTGTCCAGCGCCGCCACGGCGGTGATGTCCCAGAAATGTGCACGGGACAGGTCGATGGTCACCTTGTCGAGTGCTTCCTTGAAATCGAACGCGCCGGTGAATTTGTCCGATGAACTGAAGAATACCTGCCCGATCACCTTGTAGGTGCGTTGATTGCCGGTGGCATCCAGCTCCGATCCGATGTGCAGGTAGTGACCGACCTTGTTGGCGAAGAACATCGCCGCCAGCAGCACGCCCGCCAGAACACCGTAGGCCAGGTTGTGGGTGAAGACCACCACCACCACGGTGACGACCATGACGATGTTGGTGGAAAGCGGATAGCGCTTGAGGTTGCGCAGCGAATCCCAGCTGAAGGTGCCGATCGACACCATGATCATCACCGCCACCAGCGCGGCCATGGGGATCTGCCCGACCCAGTCGCTGAGGAACACCACCATCAGCAACAGCACCACGCCGGCGATCAGCGTGGACAGACGGGTGCGGCCGCCGGATTTCACGTTGATCACCGACTGGCCGATCATCGCGCAGCCGGCCATGCCGCCGAAGAGACCGGAGACGATGTTGGAAACGCCCTGCCCTTTGCATTCGCGGTTCTTGTCACTGGAGGTGTCGGTGAGGTCGTCGACGATGGTCGCGGTCATCAGCGATTCCAGCAGGCCGACCACGGCCAGCGCGGCGGAATACGGGAAGATGATCGCCAGCGTCTCGAAGGTCAGCGGCACTTCCGGCCAGAGGAACACCGGCAGCGTGTCAGGCAGGTCGCCCATGTCGGCAACGGTACGGATATCCAGGCCGAAGTACATGGCCACCGCCGTCATCGAGAGAATGCACACCAGCGGCGAAGGGATGACCTTGCCGACCTTCGGCACATAGGGGAACAGGTAGATGATGCCAAGGCCCGCTGCGGTCATGGCGTAGACGTGCCAGGTGACGTTCGTCAGCTCCGGCAACTGCGCCATGAAGATCAGAATCGCCAGCGCGTTGACGAAGCCGGTGACCACCGAGCGCGAGACGAAGCGCATCAGTGAGCCAAGACGCAGGTAGCCTGCGCCGATCTGCAGCAGGCCGCAGAGCAGCGTCGCCGCCAGCAGGTACTGCAGGCCGTGTTCGCGCACCAGCGTCACCATCAGCAGCGCCATGGCGCCGGTAGCGGCGGAGATCATCCCCGGGCGGCCGCCGACGAAGGCGATCACCACGGCGATACAGAAGGAGGCATAGAGGCCGACCCGCGGATCGACCCCGGCAATGATGGAGAAGGCGATGGCTTCGGGAATCAGCGCCAGCGCGACGACGATACCCGCGAGCAGGTCGCCGCGGATGTTGGAGAACCAGTTTTGTTTGATCGTTTGCAGCATCGGACTATCCAGAGCAAAAGCACCGCCATGCAGGCCACGGGCGGCCGGCAGGGATACAAGGCTAGTTTTTTAGTTTGAGTGATTCAGCTGTCGGTGGGCGAACGCACGGACAGCAGCGTACGACCGCCCCATGACAGGCAGTCGCAAAGTGACGCGAGGGGGCGAAGCGCTATGGCGGACTAGGCAGCCAGGTCATGGGCATTACGAGCTCTTTCTGAGCGACTCGGCTGGCGAGTCGCATTCGGGGGGCGACATTCTAGTCGCAACGCGGCCAATTTACGACCGCCAATCCAGGGTCTGTTGCCGTCTGGCCGCGCCCGCGTTGCGGCGTCGTATGGCACAGACCCTAGGTCCAGAGGTCATCGAGGTTGCTGAAGCCCCAGGCGGCGGGGTCCTCGCGGCCTACGATACGGTCACCGCACTGCGGATTGGACAAGTCCAGTTCCTGTGGTGGAATCGTTGCGCGCGAGCGGGTGGAATAGAACAACTTCAAGCGCGGCGCCGTCAGCTGCTGCGCATTGTGTTCGATGACCACACCTAGTCGCCCGGACTGCAGTCGTACCAGTGAGCCCAGCGGATAGATACCCACGGTACGCACGAAGGCGTGCAGCATCTGGGTATCGAAGTGCCCCTGCCACTGCGCCATGCGCGCCAGCGAGCCCGAGGCGTCCCAGGCCATTTTGTAGGGACGATCCGAGGTGATGGCGTCATACACGTCGCAGATCGCGCCCATGCGCGCCAGCTGGCTGATCTGCTCGCCGACCAGGCCATAGGGATAGCCGCTGCCATCCATCTTTTCATGGTGATGCAGGCAGACATCCAGCACTGCGTCGGAAAACGCGGTGCTGGCGCCGAGCAATATGGCGTGCCCACGCTCAGGGTGGCTGCGCATGACTGCGTATTCATCGTCACTGAGCTTGCCGGGCTTGTTCAGCACATTCAGCGGCATGGCCATTTTACCGATGTCGTGCAGCAGCCCAGCCATGCCCGCTTCCTGAACCTCGTGTTCGCTCAACCCGAGCTGCCGGCCCAGCGCAACCATCAGCGCGCAGACCGCCACGGAATGCATGTAGGTGTATTCGTCCTTGGTCTTCAATCGCGCCAGGCTGAGCAGCGCCGAGCCATTGCGCGCCAGGGACGCGGAAATCTGCTCGACCAGTGGCAGGCACTGCTGCGGATCGACAGCCTTGCCCAGGCGCGCCTCGTTGAACAGCAGGGTGACCTGCTGCTTGGAGCGCTTGAGCAACTGGGTGGCACGCTGCAGCTCGTCCTGAACGCTGCACTGCTGCCGATGTGGCGGTGAGGTGACAGGTTGAGCGACAACAGATATGGCTTCGGTTAGATGCTGCGGGACCTCAGCCACCGACGGCGTCGCCGTATCGACATCGATGCCCTTGCCCACGTCGATCCACACCGCCTTGATACCACTGGCACGGAGCGCCTGCAGGTCGGCCGGATCGGTCAATAGAAACTTGCCACGCCAAAACGAGTGCTCGAACCAGCTGCCGTCCAGCGCATGAACGTACATCCCGAAGCTGAGTTGGCTGACAAGGATTTTTCTGAGCAAAGCGGACCTCGACTGAATGGAACGAGCGGGCCGTTCCGTATTAGCAATCCCTGCTGAGCTGAAGGTAACTCCCCGCAGTATAACTATGATGGCACATTGCCTCTATCGGCACAGATCAAGACTTTGGTAGCTAAGACTGGCTGCTGCAGTTCTTCATATCTGGCGACTATGGCTTACCATCGTCGCGTCCTGTCGCGAGCTTCGTCATGCCAGCATTGTCCAACCGCCTGCGGGTAACCCTGATCGTTGCGCTGATCCTCGTCGGCCTGCTGCTGAGCATGTATTGGGCGGGGCGACTGGCTGAGCAGCGTGCCTGGACCGAACGTGGCCAGGAGGCTCAGGGGCAACTGGAGCTTTACGCACAGGCGATTCACACCCAGGTCGAACGCTTCCGCTCGGTGCCGGCGCTACTGGCGCTGGACAGTGACATCCAGGCGCTGCTCGCCGAACCGGGCAACCGCGCATTGCGCCGCCAGCTCAACCAGCGACTGGAGCAGCAGAATCACGCAGCCGGCTCCTCGGTACTGTACCTGCTGGACCGCAATGGCGAGACCATCGCCGCCAGCAATTGGCGCGACTGGAGCAGTTTCGTTGGCAACAACTACGCCTTCCGCCCGTATTTCCGCGATGCGGTGAGCAACGACAGCGGCCGCTATTTCGCTGTCGGCGTCACCACCGGCATTCCCGGTTACTTCCTTTCCAGTTCGGTGAAAAACGCCGCCGGCGAGGTGCTCGGCGTGCTGGTGGTCAAGCTGGAGTTGGAGGACATGCAGCGCGACTGGGTCGGCCAGCCGGGCATTCTGCTGATCGCTGATTCGCTGGATATCGTCATCCTGACCAACCGCCCGGCTTGGCGCTTCCGCTATCTGCGCCCGCTCAGCGACGAGGTGCGCAGCCGCCTCGTCGATGCCCGGCGCTATGCCGAACAGACGCTGCAGCCATTGCCGAGCAGCCGCGTGCAGCAACTCGCCGAAGGCAGCGAACGTCGCCTGGTGGATGGCCCGGACGGCCGCCGAGAATACCTCTGGCAACGCCTGGCGCTGCCGGAAGACGACTGGACCCTGCACCTGCTGCACGACCCACAGATGGTGGTCGCCAGCGTGCGCAGCTATCGCCTGGCCGCAGCGGGCGTGTGGATGACCCTGGCCTTTCTGCTGCTCTACCTGGCGCAACGCGGCAAGACCCGCCGCGTCGAACAGCGCAGCCGCAACGAGCTGGAGCGCCTGGTGCGCGAGCGCACCCGCGAGCTGCACACCGCCCAGGACGAACTGGTGCATGCGGCGCGCATGGCCGCCCTCGGGCAGATGTCCGCCGCCCTCGCCCACGAGATCAACCAGCCGCTGACCGCATTGCGCATGCAGCTCGCCAGCCTTCGCCTGCTGCTCGACAGCGGCCGCGACGGCGAGGTGCGCGAAGGCCTCGGGCATGTCGAAGGCCTGCTCGAACGCATGGCGGCGCTGACCGGCCACCTGAAGACCTTCGCTCGCAAGAGCCCGGCAGGGCTGCGCCAGCGTCTGAGCCTGGCCGAGGTGCTGGAGCAGGCCCTGCAGCTGCTCTCGCCGCGCATTCGCAGCGAGCAGGTCGAGGTATTCCGCCAGGTACCGGCCGAGGCCGCGGTCAGCGGCGACGCCATCCGCCTCGAGCAGGTGCTGATCAATCTGCTGCACAACGCGCTGGATGCCATGGCCGAGCGCCCGCAGCGACGCCTGCGCATCCTCTGTCAGCTCAACGGTGACCGCTGGCAGCTCAGCGTAGGCGACAACGGCGGCGGTATTGCCAGCGAACATCTGGATCAGGTGTTCGAGCCCTTCTTCACCACCAAACCGGTCGGCCAGGGCCTCGGCCTCGGGCTGGCGGTGTCCTACGGCATCGTGCGTGAGATGGGCGGCGCGCTGGAAGTCAGCAACGACGAGCACGGCGCGGTGTTCACCCTGACGCTGCCGGCTGCCGAAGCGCGCGCCGCCGAGTAAACTGCCGCGACGCGACCGCGAGGAGCAGGCAATGAGCGGGCAGGTAATCTTCATCGACGACGAGGCGGCGATCCGCCAGGCCGTGCAGCAGTGGCTGGAGCTGTCCGGCTTCCAGGTGCGCACCTTCTCCCGCGCCCGCGAGGCGCTGACGGCGCTGGATCGCGACTTTCCCGGGGTGCTGATCAGCGACGTGCGCATGCCCGATCTCGACGGCCTCGGCCTGCTCGAACAGCTGGTGGCGCTGGACGCCGACCTGCCCGTGATCATGGTCACCGGGCACGGCGACGTGCCCATGGCGGTGCAGGCGCTGCGCCAGGGCGCCTACGACTTCATCGAAAAACCCTTCACCCCCGAGCGCCTGCTCGACAGCGTGCGCCGCGCCATGGACAAGCGCCGGCTGGTCTGCGAGAACCGCCAGCTACGCGAGCAGTTCGCCCGCAAGGGGCGCATCGAATCGCAGCTGCTCGGGGTATCACGGGCGATGGTCAATCTGCGCCGGCAGGTGCTGGAGCTGGCCGGCACCGACGTCAACGTGCTGATCCGCGGCGAGACCGGCAGCGGCAAGGAACAGGTCGCGCGCTGCCTACATGACTTCAGCCCGCGCTCCGCAGGCCCCTTCGTGGCGCTGAACTGCGCGGCGATCCCGGAAACCATCTTCGAGAGCGAGCTGTTCGGCCACGAGAGCGGCGCCTTCACCGGCGCCCAGGGCAAGCGCATCGGCCGCATCGAACACGCCGCCGGCGGCACGCTGTTCCTCGACGAGATCGAAAGCATGCCGCTGGCGCAGCAGGTCAAGCTGCTGCGCGTGCTGCAGGAAAAGACCCTGGAGCGGTTAGGTTCGAACCGCAGCATCGAGGTCGATCTGCGGGTGATCAGCGCGGCCAAGCCGGACCTGCTGGAAGAGGTGCGTGGTGGACGCTTCCGCGAGGACTTGCTGTACCGGCTGAACGTCGCCGAGCTGCATATCCCGCCGCTGCGCGAACGCCGCGAAGACATTCCCCTGCTGTTCGAACATTTCGCCAGCCAGGCCGCCCAGCGCCACGGGCGCGCGGCCCCACCGATAACGCCCGGCGAGCTGACGCAACTGCTGGCCCACGACTGGCCGGGCAACGTGCGCGAACTGATCAATGCCGCCGAACGCCATGCACTTGGCCTGACGCCACCGTCCACTGCCAGCAATCCATCCACCACCGCCAGCAGCTCCCTGGCTGACCAAATGGAAGCCTTCGAGGCGCAATGCCTGCACAACGCCCTGCAGCAGTGCAAAGGTAACATCACCGAGGTCATGACCCAGCTGCAGCTGCCGCGCCGCACCCTCAACGAGAAAATGCAGCGCCACGGGCTGAGCCGTAGCGATTATTTGCCGGCCGGTAGTGGCGACACCTGATCACCGCGTCGCTCGCACCGCTTCACTGCCAGCCCCACCGTAGCCCGGCGCCACCTTTGTAGGGTGGGCTTTAGCCCACCAGCACCCGGTGACGCGGCACGACGAAGCGCCAACGAGCACGCTACCGAAGCGCAATTGGTGGGCTGAAGCCCACCCTACGTCTGAGCGCTCACTACATGGGTACGCACACGAAAGCGCGGGGACATCGACTACCACCCCACCAGCGCCCGGTGACGCGGCACGACGAAGCGCCAACGAGCATGCTACCGAAGCGCAATTGGTGGGCTGAAGCCCACCCTACGTCTGACACGTGGGAGCGCTGCGGCGGGAGCGTGGGACCGTTGGATCAACTGCCCAGCTCATCCAGCTGGCGCTGCAGAAAACGCCGTTCCGGCTCCAGCTGAACCAGACGCAGCGCTCTGCCATAGGCCTCCCGTGCCTCATCTCTACGTGCCAGCCGGCTCAGCAGATCGGCTCGGGTGGCATGGCTGAGGTGATAGTCCCGCAGATCACCACGCTCCAGCAGTTTATCCACCAGCAATAGGCCGGCCTCGGGACCATCCCTCATGGCCACTGCGACCGCGCGGTTCAGCTCCACCACCGGCGACGGGCTCAACTGCAGCAGCACATCGTAAAGCCGGACGATCTGCGCCCAGTCGGTCGCCTCGGCACTCGGCGCCTCGGCATGCACAGCGACGATGGCCGCCTGCAGCGCGTAGGGCCCGAATGCACGGCTGGTCAGCGCCAGCTGCACCAACTGCACTCCTTCGGCGATCTGATGCCGGTTCCAAAGGCTACGGTCCTGCTCGTCCAGCCTCACCAGCTCGCCGGCCGGGTCGGTGCGTGCGGCGCGGCGCGAGTCGTGCAGCAGCATCAGCGCCAGCAGTCCCATCGCTTCGGCATTGGGCAGTAGTTCGAGCAACAATCGACCCAGCCGGATCGCCTCGGCGCACAAGTCGGCGCGGGTCAGCTCGGCGCCAGCCGATGCGGTGTAGCCCTCGTTGAACACCAGGTAAACCACCCGTAGCACACTCTCCAGGCGAGCCGGCAGCTCGTCGCGCTCTGGTACCCGATAGGGCAGCTGCGCGTCACGGATCTTCGCCTTGGCGCGCACGATGCGCTGGGCAATGGTGGCCGGTGGAGCGAGAAAGGCGCGGGCGATCTCCTCGGTGGTCAGGTCGCAAACTTCACGCAGGGTCAGCGCCACGCGTCCATCGGCGGGCAGGGCCGGGTGGCAGCAGGTGAAGATCAACCGCAGACGATCGTCTTCCATCTCGTCGACCTCCGCTGCATCCGTAGCCTCTTCCAACTGTTCGGCCAGCAGCCGCAACGAGGCATCGAAGCGCGCCCGACGACGCAGGGCATCGATGGCCTTGAAGCGGCCGGCGGAAACCAACCAGGCACGCGGATTGTCCGGAACGCCATCGCGCGGCCACTGCTGCAAGGCTGCGGCGAAGGCATCGTGCAAGGCCTCTTCGGCGCGATCGAAGTCGCCCAGCAGACGGATCAGCGTGGCCAGCACGCGACGCGATTCGCTGCGGTAGACCGCCTCGACCCGCGCCGCCGTGAAATGTCCGGTCAGCGGCATGCTCAGCGCTGCGGCAGCTGGCGCAACGGCCGGACCTCGACGCAGCCAAGGCTGGCCGGCGGGATCTTCGCCGCGATGGCCTCGGCCTCCTGCTGGTCCGCCGCCTCGATCAGGTAGAAGCCTGCGAGCTGCTCGCGGGTTTCGGCGAAGGGGCCGTCGACCACCGAGGTGACACCATCTCGCACGCGAACCGTGCGTGCGGTGCGCACTGACTGCAGCGGTTCGCCGGCGAGCATGTGGCCGCTGGCACGCAGCTCCTCGGCACAGCTCAGGCAACGCGCAACCAGCGCATGCCACTGCTCATCGGTCATCGCATCCACACGCTGTTCGTCGTAATAGATCAGGCACAGGTAGTTCATGGCGGGGCTCCGTCTGCCGGCAACGCAGCAAAGCTAGCAGCCATTGAGCGACCTCGCCCGATCGCGCGACGAAGACCGCAGGCCAGCCTCAACCGGTCTGTTGCTGCGACGGTGCCTGATCCATGCACACCTGGCCGGTCTGCATGTCGAAGGGCATCGAGAAATGCTCGTGGACCACTTTCCACTCGCCATTGCGCCGACCCCAGACCCGGGTGCCGCGCATCCAGGCGGTCTGCATCTCGCCTTCAGCATTGGGGCCGCCGCAATGGGTCAGCATGCGGCTGCAGGCTAGCTCACCACCGATGTCCACGTGCAGCTCGTGGGTCTCGAAAAAGCCTTCGCCCTGGCAAAACTCGAAGCAGCGCTGCCAATGCTCGCGGTACGCGCTAACGCCCTTGAATTGCAGCGCGCCGACTGCATCGAACGCGACTACGTCGTCGGCGTACTGCGCCATGATCCGGTCGAGATCCTTGGCCACAGTGGCCTGCTCGAAGGTCTCGTGCAGCTGCCGGATGGCGATTTCGCTTTCGCGGGTTTCGCTATTCATGTCCATCTCCTTTCATCTGATTGAACGGGGGTTCACCAGCTAGTCGTTCGGCACATTGTCGAATCGACAAGCGCGCAGCTTTTTTCGGAGATCACGGAGCACAGCTGACCTGTTGAGCTAGACCACAGCGTCAGGCGGCGGCACTTTTCGAAGGCGTGCCAACAGGCGGAATGATGTTGCGAATTATTATTGTTGAAATATGATAGTGGCTCTCAGATGGCACGCACTCGAAAGTCCTCACCGTGCCTTTATCCGCCACAGCCACGCTCAACGCCCGGTCAGGTCCCATGCCCACTCTTAGCTTTCCGCGTAAAACCGCACTGCTGCCCATATGCCTCGCCGCCAGCTTCACGGGTTCGCCGCTCATGGCTCAGGAGAGTCAGCCGACCCAGAACGCTCCGGCGACGAGCCAGGTTTCCGAGCCGGTAGAACTGGAGTCAGTGGAAATCACGGCCAGCGCGGACGCCTCCGCCGACGGCTTGACCCAGCCTTATGCGGGCGAGCAGGTGGCTCGCGGCGGACGAGTCGGCATCCTGGGCAATCAGGACTATATGGAGACACCGTTCACCTCGACGTCGTACACCTCCAAGCTGATTCAAGACCAGCAGGCCCGTAGCGTGTCTGACATCGTGCAGAACGATCCTTCAGTACGTGTGGCGCGGGGCTTCGGCAACATGCAGGAACTGTATGTCGTGCGCGGCTTCCCACTGTATTCCGATGACATTTCCTATAACGGACTCTATGGCCTACTGCCGCGCCAGTATGTGGCGGCAGAGTTCATCGAACGCGCGGAAGTGTTCCGTGGTGCTAGCGCCTTTCTCAATGGCGCCGCACCGGGTGGCACCGGGCTTGGTGGTGCTATTAACCTGCTGCCTAAGCGCGCGCCTAACGAACCACTGACGCGCATGACGTTTGGCGCCAGCTCCGGCGGTCAGGGCACGATTGCCGCCGACCTGGGCCGCCGCTTTGGTGAGCAGAACCAGTTCGGCGTTCGCCTTAATGCAGCCAAGCGCGCCGGCGAGACCGGCGTTGAGGAAGAAGACCAGACGCTGGATATGTTCGCATTGGGTCTGGATTACCAAGGTGACCGTCTACGCTTGTCGGCAGACATCGGCCACCAGTATCACTTCATCGACAATCCACGCCCCAGCGTGACGCCCAACGGCGGCCTGCCCAGCGCTCCAGATGCGGACGATAACTTCGCCCAATCCTGGACCTACTCGAAAGAGAAGCAGACGTTTGGCACCTTCCGCGCCGAATACGACTTTGCCGATGCTGTGACAGGGTGGCTGGCCGCTGGCGTGCGGGAGGGTGAAGAGCAAAATCGCCTGGCCAACCCTCGAGCGACGGCCTCTGGTACCACCACGGCTTCGCGCTTCGACAATTATCGCGAAGACAGCGTATTCACCAGCGAAGCCGGCTTACGCATGCGCCTGCAAACGGGGGCGGTCTCGCATCAGCTCGTGGCGTCGGCGGCGATGTTCAACTCGCGAGAGAAAGGGGCCAATCAGTTCTATGCTCCCGTGATCGGTAACCTCTACGACCCGTTCGATGCGGCACTGCCCACAACCGTTACCTACGATGGGGGAGACCTCTCGGATCCGCATGTTACAGAACGAATCCATACAAAAAGCATGGCTTTAGCCGACACGTTGGGGTTTATGGATGATCGTCTACTGATCACTCTCGGCGCGCGTTGGCAGGGTATTGAGGTCAAGAACTATTCCTCGCAAACCGGTGATCGCAGCGGCCAGTACGATGACCATGAAGTCACTCCCGTTGCGGGAGTTGTGTACAGACTGACCGACGAGCTCTCGGTTTACGCGAACTACATCGAAGGGCTGACTAAAGGCGATACCGCAGCGGCGAGCGCCAATGACCTGCCCGTGCTCAACGCCGGAACCTCGCTAGCACCCTACGTTGCCAAGCAAACCGAAATCGGCCTCAAGTACGACGGCGGCCACCTGGGTGGAAGTATCGCGGTGTTCAACACCGAGCGACCGTTCGGCATCGTAGAAAACCAGGTGTTCCGCGAGGGCGGAGAGCAGCGCAACCGTGGCATAGAGCTATCGATGTTCGGCGAGCCCGTCTACGGCGTGCGCCTGCTGGGTGGCGTGACCCTGCTGGATGCCGAGCAGAAGAAGACCCTCAACGGTGCCAACGACGGCAACGATGCCATCGGCGTTCCTAAGGTGCAGGCCAACCTCGGCGGCGAATGGGACGTGCCAGGTGTGCAGGGGCTAACGCTGACCAGCTTGGTGGTGCATACCGGCAAGCAGTATGCCAGCGCCAGCAACGACCTCCGCCTACCATCGTGGACCCGCCTGGATCTGGGTGCACGCTACAGCATGACCATCGAAGACCGCGACGTTACGCTTCGGGCTGGGCTCGACAATGCAACCGGTCGCGATTATTGGGCCTCCACCGGCGGTTATCCGGGCTCTAACTACCTCGTCCTCGGAGCCCCGCGCACGCTCTCGGTCAGCGCTACGGTCGACTTCTGATGCAGGCAGTCAACCTGCGGCGGTGGGGCTGGGTCCACAAGTGGTCCAGTCTCGTCTCTACGCTGTTCATCCTGATGCTGTGCCTGACCGGCCTGCCGCTGATCTTCTCCCACGAGATCGATCACCTCACCGGCAACGAGATCGAGGCGCCGGCGATGCCCGAGGGCACGCCGCGCGCTGCGGTCGACCGGGTTGCGGCCGAAGCTGTGAAGGCCTACCCCGGTCTGGTGCCGCTGTACTTCTTCGCCGAGGAAGACGCGCCGGATGTCTGGTACGTCAAGCTCGATACCCGGGTCGACACCGATGAAAGCGAATCGACCCTGATCCTCTCCGATGCCCGCACGGCCGAGGTGCTCGGCGCGCCGAACTTCGACGAAGGCTTCATGAGCGTGATGTACCGCCTGCACGTCGACCTTTACGCGGGGCTCGCCGGCAAGCTGTTTCTCGGCTTCATGGGCCTGCTGCTGATGGTGGCGATCGTCTCCGGCGTGGTGCTTTACGCGCCCTTCATGCGCAAGCTGCGCTTCGGCGAGGTGCGCCAGGAACGCACGCCGCGCACCCGCTGGCTGGACCTGCACAACCTGCTCGGCATCGTCACCCTGGTGTGGGCCCTGGCGGTGGGCTTCACCGGAGTGATCAATACCTGGGCGGACCTGATCTTCCAGGCCTGGCAGGCCGAACAGGTCGCCGCGCTGCAAGCCGGTGAAACGCGGGTACTGCTGGCCACCGATGCCAGTGATGCGCCTGCCGCTGATGGCTCCTTGCAGACTGCGGTCGATCGCGTGCTGGCTGCGGCGCCGGACATGGCAGTGTCGATGATTGCCTACCCCGGCACACTGCGCGCCACGCCGGAGCACGTCGCGGTGATCCTGCGCGGCGACACGCCGCTGACTTCCCGCTTGACCCAGGCGCTGCTGGTCGACCCGGCCAATGGCGAGGTGCTCGAAGCCGGCGCCCGGCCCTGGTACGTCACTGCGCTGCAGCTCTCAGAACCCTTGCACTTCGGTGACTACGGCGGCCTGCCGCTGAAGATTCTATGGGGGCTGCTGGATATCCTCACCATCGTCGTGCTGGGCAGCGGCCTGTACCTGTGGATCAAGCGCGGCACGACGGAGGTACGCTCATGATGCGCATCTGGTTGTGGCCGGTGCTGATCGGCGTGCTGTCCATGCTCGGGCTGATCGCCGGGCTGGTGTCCGAAGGCGCGGGCGATTGGCTGAGCTGGCTGGCCCTGGCGGCGCCCGTCGCCATCGGCCTGCATGGCTTGTCGCGCAGCGGCGCCCGCCCCCAGGCACGCGGCGAGGCCCTTACCCCTGCAGGATCTCGGCGAGCTGGTCGAAGCTGAACGGCTTGGGCAGCGAGCGCGCCGGCAGGTTGCTTTCGATACGCCCTTCACCGGAGACGAATACCAGCCGCAGCCATGGCTGGGTTCGCAAGGCCTCGGCGGCGAAGTCGGGGCCTGATCGGCCCGGCAGATTGACGTCCAGCAACAGGTGATCGAAGCGCTGTTCGTGCAGCCCCTGCGCGGCCGCTTCAGCATTCGGATAGCCGCAGGCGCGGTAGCCCAGCTCCTCGACCATCTCACAGGCCAGCACCAGCAGTTGCGGCTGGTCCTCCACCACCATCACCCACTGCTGCTCGACGGGTTTGTCGTCGCTGTGCTGCGTGCCCAGCAACTGGCGCACCTTGCGCGCCAGGTCTTCCTGCCGATAGGGCTTGCTCAGCAGCTCCACGCCCGGATCGAGGCGCCCGCCATGCACGATGGCATTGCGCGTGTAGCCGGAGGTGAACAGCACGGCGATATCCGGCAGCAACACGCGAGCCTGGCGCGCCAGTTCGGTGCTGCTGAGCGGCCCCGGCATGACCACATCGGTGAACAGCAGGTCGATGGAAAGGCCGCTCTGCAGGATGCTCAGGGCGCTCTGCGCATCGTTGGCGCGCAGCACCGAATAGCCGAGGCCGGTGAGCAGCTCGATCACCGTGGCCTGCACCGGCAGATCGTCCTCGACCACCAGGATGGTTTCGCTGCCGCCCACCACCGGCCCGACGGTGGATGGCTGCGCCTGTACCTCGGGTTGCTCGGTGCGCGGCAGGTAGAGCTTCACGCTCGTGCCGGCACCCGGTTCGCTGTACAGGCGGATATGCCCGCCGCTCTGCTTGGCGAAGCCGTAGGCCATGCTCAGCCCCAGCCCGGTGCCCTGCCCTTCTGGCTTGGTGGTGAAGAACGGTTCGAAGGCCTGTTCGATAATGTTGGCGGGCATGCCAACGCCTGTGTCCGACACCGCCAGCAACACGTATTGCCCTGGCGCGACGTCGATCTGGGTACCGGTGTAGTGCTCGTCGAGCATGGCGTTGCCCAGCTCCAGGGTGAGCTTGCCCCCATCAGGCATGGCATCGCGGGCATTGATCGCCAGGTTCAGCACCACCTGTTCGAGCTGGTTCGGGTCGACCATCGTCGTCCACAGCCCGCCAGCCACCACGGTTTCGATTTCGATGCGCTCGCCCAACGCCTGGCGCAGCAGCTCGTCGAGGTCGCGCAAAAGCCGGCTAAGGTTGGTCGGCTGCGGGCGCAGCGGCTGCCGACGGGCGAAGGCCAGCAGTTGCCGCGCCAGCTTGGCACCGCGCTCGACGGCGGAGCTGGCCGCATCGACCCGCTTCGCCGCGCCACGGTTGGCCTCCACCAGCGGCTGCAGCAATTGCAGATTACCGGCGATCACCTGCAGCACGTTGTTGAAGTCGTGTGCCACGCCGCCGGTGAGCTTGCCGATGGCCTCGAGCTTCTGCGACTGATACAGCGCCTGGCGGCTGAGTTCCAGCTCGCGGGTGCGCTCCTCGACCAGCTCCTGCAGCTGCTCGCTGGAGCGCTGCAGCGCCTGCTGCGCCAGCACCTGGGCGGTGACATCATGGCCCTGGCAAAAGATGCCGCTGACCTGCTCGTCCTCGCTGAACACCGGCTGGAAAATGAAATTCACATAGTGACGCTCGGCCTTACCGCCGGCCTGCGGGCGCACGCGCACGGCGATGTCGCGGCCGATATAGGGCCGCCCGGTGACATAGACCTGCTGTAGCAAGTCAGAGAGCGCGCGGCTTTCCAGTTGCGGAAACGCCTTGAGCGCCGGACGCCCGAGCAGCTCGCGGGCGCCGACCAGCTGGTGGAAGGCGCGATTGGCGATCTTCAGCTCGTGCTGCGGCCCTTCGGTGATGGCGATGAAGCCCGGCGCCTGGTCGAAAAGCCGTTGCAGGTGGGCGCGCTCCTCGCTGAGCTGACGACCATGCAGCTCGTTGGCGCGACGCTCCGCGACCAGCGCCGAGACATCGCGCAAGGTCAGTGCCGCGCCCACCACTGCGCCATCCGCAGAACACACGGCGGCGACGACGATCTCCAGCGTTCGCCCGTTATCCGCGTCTTCATGCTGCAGGGTCAGCGTCGTGTCGCAATCCTGGACCTGCGCCAGGGCCTGGCCCAGCTCGTCGCTCCAGAACGGCAGCCCGCTCGCCGCACGGCGTAGCACCTCGCCACGGCCCAGGCCGAACAGCTCAGCGGCACCGGCGCTCCAGTAGAGCACCGCCCCGGCGCGGTCGAGACCGACGATGGCGTCGCGTGCCGCGTCGATGAAATGATGCAGATAGAGCTCTGCCGTGGGTGACGAACGCTTGCTCAACTGGCCGCCATCGACCATCGCGTTGGCCTGCGCCAACGTGGTGCGCAGGCGCGCCCGCCGCCGCACGCTGGCCAAGGCCTGATCAAGCTGCGCCAGCGCGCTGGAGCCGAGGGTGACGATCGACCAGTGAGGCCCGAGCAACGGCGCCGGGCCCAGCTCGCGGTGCAGCGAGTCGACGCCCGCCTCATCGCTGAGGAACAGCAACTGGGTGGCCTTCCAGCGACTGCGCAGCTGCCGGGCCTGCGCCACCGGGCGTTGCAGACCGGGCGCCAGCAGCACCAGCGCCGGCTCGTTCTCATCGGGCAGCAACGCGCCTGGATCAAGGCTGCGCACCTGCAGACCGTGGGCGGCCGCCCAGCTGTCGATCTGCTCGCGCAACGCGGCATCGCCTGCCTCCAGCAGCGCGATCTGATCGAGCAGCAGCTCGCTCATAGCAGCGGCAGCCCCAGCAGGCTGCGACCGGTCCAGAGCTTGAGCAGGCCGGTGGTGGGGGTCATCACGTGCGCGGCCCGCGCGTCACGCAGCAGACGGGCGACACGACTGTTCTCGCGATAGGCCGCGCCGCCGCAGAGGGTCATCGCCTCGTTGGCCAGACGCACTGCGGTCTCCGCCGCATCGGCCTTGCACGCCAGGATGAACGACAACGCCTCGGGGTGGGCGCCATCGCCCCGGCGTGCGGCTTCGCGCACCAGCGCGCGGGTCTTGACCAGCTCGGTCCAGAGTTCGCCATAGCGGATCTGCAGGCTTTCCACATCCCGCAGCGACTCGCCGGAATGGCTGTAATGCCGCGAGCGCAGATGCAGGCTCGCCTCGTCCAGCGCCGCCTGGGCAACGCCCAGATAGGTGCCGGCCATGGCCATGAGGAAGAACGGCGCGACCACCTCGAACACGTACCAGACCTGATCGCCCGGCTCGCCGAGCAGATTGCTCGCCGGCACCCGGACGCGATCGAGCTGCAGCGGCCGCGAGGAATTGCCACGCATGCCAAAGCCGGCCCAGGGCTCGAGCCAGTGCATGCCGGCACTGCCCTGATCGACGATCAGGCAGCTGAAATCCCCCGCCTCGGCGCCCGCCGCGACGGTGGACACGACGTAGGAGTCAGCATGGTCGCCGTTAGTAACGAACTGCTTGGTACCGTCGATCAGGAAATCTTCGCCGTCGGCATCCAGACGGGTTTCCGGCAGGTAGAAATGCGCGCCGGTACCCCGCTCGGAGAGCGCCAGCGTGGTGATGTGCTGTCCCGCGGCGATCTCCCGCAGGTAGTGTTCGCGCTGATGCTCGGTGGCCTTGGCCGCGATCACCGCGGTCGCCACGCAATGCATGCCGTAGCACAGCGCCGACGACGGGCAGGCGCGGGCGATGGTTTCGGTAATCACGCACAAGCCCAGCAGCCCCTGCCCCAGGCCGCCCAGTTCGCTTGGCACCTGCAGCCCGAGCAGCCCGGCGTCGCCAAGTGCTCGCAGCGAATGGGCGGGCCAGCGGCAGTTGGCATCGACCTCGGCCGCCAGCGGCGCAATGACGGTTTCAGCCAGATCGGCGGCGACGTTTTGCAATTCGACGAGCTGAACGGGTAGCAAGTGGTCCATGAATCTTCCTGAATTCGCGGGTGGCTGGCGTCCGCCCAGGTGCATATCAGACCCTGACAGTCGGGTATTGTTCGAACAACGTCTTCGGGAGCGTTGGCCGCCCACGGTGGTCATAGTGGCATGACATCAATGACCACGCGCAAACGCCCCGTACTGCTTCGCCTCGCTCTCGCTCTGCTGATCGGCGCGACGCTGTCTGCCGGCGCGCGAGCTGAGACCGACGACATGCACATCCTGATCGGCAGCTACACGCACGACAGCGACAGCCCGGGCGTTCTGCGCCTGCGCTTCGATCCGGCGAAAGGTCGGATCGACCCGCAACCGCTGCAGACCCTCGCCAGCCACAATCCCTCCTGGCTGGTGCTGGACGAGCAGCGCGGGCGCCTCTATGCCACCAACGAGAACAGCCCAACGCACGCCGACCCGGTCGGTCGTGTCAGCGCCTGGCAACTCGACAGCAGCGGCGAGCACCAGCTGATCGGGCAGAACATCAGCCTGGGCGACGAACCGACCCATGCCAGCCTCAGCCATGACGGGCGCTACCTGTTCATCAGCAATTACGGGGCGCGACCGAACCCGGGCGGCAGCCTGGCGGTGATACCGCTGGCCGAGGATGGCCGGCCACTGCCGGTCACGCAGCTTCTCGCGCATCAGTCGAGCGGCGTGCACCCCGAGAGGCAGCAGGCGGCGCATGTGCACTCCGCCGTACCGAGCCCGGACGACAAGCGCCTGCTGGTCAGCGACCTGGGCGCCGATCAGGTATTCGTCTACCGCTACGACCCGCGCAATGCCGAACGTCCCCTGCAACCCGACGAACCCGCCAGCATTGAGCTGCCAGCGGGCAGCGGCCCGCGCCATCTGGTCTTCCACCCCAATGGCAAGCACGCCTATCTCGCCCTCGAGCTAAGCGCCCAAGTGGCGAGCTTCGACTACACGGACGGCACCCTGATCCGCCGGCAACTGCTGGACCTGAAGGATGCCGCTAGCGAGGTGCGTCATTCACCGGGGGCGATCCACACCTCGGCCGATGGCCGTTTCCTCTATGTCAGCGACCGCGGCGACTACAACCACATCATCGTCTTCGCTATCGACAGCGACGGCGCCCTGCGGGAAATCCAGCGCCGCCCGAGCGAAGGTCGCGAACCACGGGAGTTCGCCATTTCACCCGACGGGCGCTTCATACTCGTGGCCAACCAGCTGAGCGACAGCCTCGTGGTGATTGGTCGTGATCCGAACAGCGGAAAACTCGGCGATAAGCTGCAAACGCTGCTTGTCGAGCGCCCGTCCGATATCAAGTTTCTACAGTAGGGCAAGCCCCCTCCCATGGGGCAAGCCCTAGAAAGGCGGTCGTGCGGGCTTTGAATCAGGGGCACGCTCAGGACAACATGCTGACCACGGCGAACCGGCTGATATTGGCTTGCGCCACTACCGTCTGGGTGACGGCGGCATAGCTGGATGGGCTGCGCTGCATGAGATTGAACACCGAGTGCGAAAAGTCCTTGGCCCACTGCTGCTCGTCGACATCGGCTTGCCGCGCCAGGAATTCTCGAATCTCGCGCTGCCGCTGACCGAGCTGTTCGCGCAGTGCACCGACCTTTTCCAACCCCGCGACTACCGTATCGAGCATGCGTCGTAATTCGCGCAGCGAGTCCAGCGGCGGGTCCTCGGGGAAGCGCAGCAGCTGCTCTTCGCTGCTCTGCACACGCTGATACCGGCCTTTGGCGAAAAGCTTGTCTTCACCCTGCACGGCCAACTGATCCTTGAGCTGCTGCCAGTCGCTCTCACGGGCAGAGAATTTGAGCCGACCGCTGTCATCAAGCTCGGCACGAATGCCGGCCTGGCCCAGGCTGCCGTTGAAGCGCCGCAGTATCTGCTCGTCGCCCATGTCGTCGTCCAGCACCACGGCCACCGGTTCAGCCAGCTGCCGACCGCCACTGAAAAGCAGCGTTTCGCGCCCGGACTGGCGGATCGCCTCCAGCGACTCGAGCCCCTGCAGACTGAAACGGCTGCGCACCGGCTCGCTCAGACGCAGCTTCAGCGTGGCATCCAGGGAATTAGCCGAACGCTTGCTCCGCTCGCGAAGCAACTGCTCGACTTCCTGCATGGCGTGACGAATCGCGTCCGGGCCGCTGCTTGACGTCGGCGAGCTGATTTCGCGACTGAGGCTCAGCTTGAGCTGCGAGAGCCGGCTGTGCAGGTCGTTCAGATAACTTTCCGCCGACTGCATGGAGGACAGCTGCTGGTTGAGTTGCAAGCTGAAGCTGGTGCTTTTCTTGGTGCCAGCTTCGGCATGCAAGGCATCGCCCACCACGGGCGCTCGCCGCGACACCGCAGGCGCGTCCGGCACCAGCGTCTGGCGGCGCTCCTGGGGGTTGATCGCGGAAACAGCGGGTAGCTGCTTACCAATTTTCATTCATGCTTCCTCGCCTCAGAGCATCCCGAACAGGGACAGGCCGTTGATCTTCAGATAAGTCTTTTGGGTGGCCTGTAGCGACAGCTGATAGTTGTTCAGGTCAATGCTGGCACCGGCGTAATCCAGCCGTGACAACTCACCGTCGATCTTCTGATTAACCAGCGAGACATCCTCATTGCTGCTACTGAGCAACATCAGCGTGTTCTGTCGCCCGCCCAGATCGGTGACCGCGCCGAGCAGGTTGCTCTGAGTGGTGTCCAGTTTGTCCATGGTCGCCGTGATCTGTGCGCGCACTGCCGGATCGGTGGAATCCAGCGCCGGATCCTTGAGCACCTGCACCAGCGCGCGCAGCTCGTTGAGCATGCCCACATCAGCGCCGAATATCTGCGACGCGGTGACGTTCTCCTCCACCAGCACGCCATTGGCCACTGCCGCCTGGCGATGCTGGTCGTTGCCCTGCAACACGTAGGCGCCACCGACGAGTGCGACCGCCGGCTGGTTGGAGCGAGTGCCGGAGAACAGATAGCGGCCTTCCTCGTCACGCACGTTGGCGAAGCTCAGCACGGTGTTTTCCAGCGATTCCAGCTCGTTGGCGATGGCTGAGAGGTCCTTATCGGTGTTGCTGCCATTGCCGGCCCACAACAGCAAATCGCGAATGCTCAGCATGCTGTCGGAGGCCGCTTTTAGATTGGCCTCCTGCTTGGACAGGTTGCCGGAAACATTGGCGATGTTGGTGCGGTACTGCGTGAGGCTCGCCTCCTCGCGCTGGATACGCAATACACGGACCGCGGAGATCGGGTCGTCGGATGGCACCAGCATGCGCTCGCCGCTGGCCATCTGCTGCATCAGCTTGCCGAGCTTCTCGGAGCTGTTGTTCAGCGAGCCGTGCATCATCGCGGTGATCTGGGCGTTGGAAATGCGCATGGTGTCTTCTCGTCAGTCGAATCGGGCGGCGGGTGCTCAGAACATCGCCAGTACGGCGTTGAACAGATCGTTGGAAGTGCTGATGACTTTCATGTTGGCCTGGTAGGCCTGCTCGTAGGCCATGAGGTTGACGGCTTCCTCGTCCAGGTTCACCGCACTGACGCTGTCGCGCTGAGCCTGGGCCTGCTCGGCGACGACCGTGGCGGCGGCCAAATCGGCCTTGTTCTGCCGACTGGCGCTACCCACGCGGCCAACCAGACCGGCGTAGGCGTCATTGAGCGGAACGTCGCTGCCAGCCACGTTGACCTTGGCCGACTTTAGCTCCAGCAGCGCCAGCAGGTTCTCGTTGTTGCCGACTTCGCCGGTACCGCTCTGGCCGGCGGAGGAGAAGGCCAGCTGTTCCGGGCTCAGTGTGGTCACCGCGAGCAAGCCGCTGGTGCTACCGGGGGTGTAAACGAACAGCTGCTGGCCCGGATTGCCATTCAGATCGAAGCCTCCGGCCAGGGTATCGTTGACCATCTGGGCAAGGGCCGCGGCCATATCGTGCAAGTCCGCCTGGGCGGGGCGCAGCGCACCGTATTCCATGTCGTAGAGCGCGCCCAGCGAGCCTCCAAGACCCTGTTGCACCAGGGGGAAAGAGGTCTTGGCGAACACCAGGGTCAGTTCCTGCTCACCGGCCAGGTTCTGCTCAACCCGCAACTGGCCGGCCGTGGTGCCCGCGACTAGCGGCTGCCCATTGGCCAGCGATACGGTCAGGGTGCCGTCGGCCACTTCCTGAACGCGGATGCCGGCGTACTGGCTGAGGTCCTTGATCAGGTTCTCGCGGTAGTCGCGCAGCGTGGCGGTATCGCGCCCAGCCGATTCCATTTTCAGGATCTCGGCATTCAGCTCGGCGATGTTGCCGGACAGTCCGTTGATCTCACTGACCATCGCCACCCGTTGGCCCTGGAGGGCATTGAGCTGGGTGCCGATGTTGCCGTTCAGGCCGTTGAAGCGCTGCGCCAGTTGCTTGGCCTCGCCAGTGATCTGCTGACGCAACGCGATGGACTCGGGGGTCGAGCTGGCTTCGCTGAGCGCGGCGAAGAAGTTGTCCAGGCCAACGCTGACACTGGAGCCTTCACTGTGGATCAGGCCTTCCAGCGCCGTCAGATACTGCTGGCTGGTGCCGTAATAATTCTTGTCGGTGCTGGCGCGCCAGAGCTGCTGATTCTGGAAATCGTTGGACAGCCGACGAATACTGCTGACCTGCACGCCACCGCCGATGCTGGTCGCGGTCTGGCCGGCAACCGAATGCTGCTCGGGGGCCAGACGGCTGAACCCGGGGGTTTTGACGTTGGCGATGTTCTGCCCGGTCGCCGTCAGGGCGATCTGGGAAGCACGCACACCGCTGTAGCCAATCTGACTCAAGATACTCACGACAGGACTTCCTTCGACTCGATCCGGATCGGTTGCGCGAACGCCACCGATAGATGACGGGCGACAACCGGCTGCTGTCTATTCAAGGCGACCGCAGCGGGCGTGGTATTAAGCGTCGCTGATAATGGCTGCACAGCGCTGAATCCCTTGCCCTGCGTAATCGCCAGCGGTTGCGCCTGGCCCAGGCGTTCGGATGCTGCCAGGCTGACCTGCACTACCTGTGGCCAGCGCGCTGGCTGCGACGGAAGCGCGGCCTGTGGTGCATGCTCCTGGCTGTTGGCGGCCTGCAGATCCTTGAGGATGTTGCGCGTGTAGTTGCGGGTTTCCTGATAGGGAATCTTCTGTATCCAACTAGCCGCATCGATTTCGCCACGACGCGGATCACCGTGGCTCTTCAGCCACTCGTCGACCTTGCCGGGACCGGCGTTGTAGGCCGCCAATGCCAGTGCCTGGTGACCGTCGTAGCGATCAAGCATTTTGTTCAGGTAAGCGCTGCCGAGGCGCTTGTTGTACTCGGCATCGCTGGTCAGGCGCGCTTCATCGAAAGGCAGGCCGAGTTCGGCGGCCATGTCGCGGGCGGTACCGGGCATCAGCTGCATCAGGCCACGAGCGCCCTTGGGCGAGACAGCCGCCACGTTGCCGCTGGATTCGTGCTTGATGACGCTATCCACCAGTGCCCGAAAACCGGCCTTGCCCGCCGCCCAGGCGCTGTCCAGGGCATCGACGCCGCGCTGCCAGGTACCACGCAGGGCATGCTGGCCAACCGACTGCGTGCTCGCGCCCGTCGCCAGACCGAGCGCTGCAGGCGCGGGCGCGGTGCCGTCCAGCCCACCGGAGAGCTGCTGCACCAGCATGTCGGCAATCCCGGTCTGACGCTTGCCGGCCAGGGTCTCGGCGAGCACCTCGTCGTAGAAGTCGCGCATGGTGTCCAGTTCACGGCTGCGCGTCGGGTTGCCGGCCGATAACACGTCACCAGCCTTGCGCATCTGCTTGAGAATCTGCTGCAGGAACATGGCCTCGAACTGCTCGGCAACCATCTCCAGTTGCTGACGGCGCGCCGCCGTCGGGCCATCGGGGCGCGAGCGCATGACGTTGATGTGTTGCGGTAGGGAAACGATGCTCATGGCTGGCCTTACATCACGATCAGTTCGGCGTTCAGGGCGCCGGCACGTTCCAGCGACTGCAGAATGCTCATCACATCATCCGGCGTGGCACCCAGACTGTTGATGGTGTTGATGATGCTTTCCAGGCTGGCACCTTCGGGCCACTTGAACATCGCATTGCGATCCTGCTCGACTGCGACATCAGACTGCGGCACCACGGCGGTCTGGCCCTGGGAGAAAGGCCCTGGCTGACTGACCTGCGGCCGCTCACTGATGGTCACGGTGAGCGAACCGTGCGCCACTGCCGCGGCCTTCACGCGCACACCTTCTCCCACCACCACGGTGCCGGTGCGGCTGTTGAACACCACCTTCGGCCGCACGCGGCCTTCTTCCACTTCCAGGCGTTCGAGCATGGCCATGAAGCTCATGCGCTGGTTGCTCGAAACCGGCGCGCGCAGCGACACCTTGGTGGCGTTGAGCGCCGTTGCGGTGCCTTTGCCGAAGAAGGCGTCCACTGCATCGACCACGCGGCTGACGGTCTGGAAGCTCGGCTGGCGAACGTTGAGCATGACTTCGGCCCGCTCGGTGAAATCGGTAGGGATTGTCCGTTCCACGGTCGCACCGTTGGGAATCAAGCCACTGTTGGAGGTATTGATGGCGACCTTGGAGCCGCTGGCGCCCTCGGCATTCACCCCGCCGACAACCAGCGCGCCCTGGGCCACGGCATAGATTTCGCCGTCGACGCCCTGCAGCGGGGTCATCAGCAGCTGGCCCCCGCGCAGGCTCTTGGCGTCGCCCAGTGACGATACGGTGACATCGACGCTCTGCCCCGGACTGTAGGACGGCGGCACCGTAGCGGTGACGGTCACGGCGGCGACATTCTTCAGCTTCGGGTCGACATTGGCCGGCAGGTTGATGCCGAACTGCTTGATCATGTTGGTTACCGAGTGACTGGTGAACTTCACCTGATTCTTGTCACCAGTGCCATCGAGGCCAACCACCAGACCATAGCCGATCAGCTGGTTGCCGCGGATGCCCTCGATATCCACCAGGTCCATCAGCGGTATGGCCTGTGCCGGCAATTGCCAGCACAGCGCAACGGCGGCGAAAAACAGCTTCACGGATTGCATGGGTCAGCTCGCTTAAAGAGGGAACAGCGGTGACGCGAAGAAACGCGTCAGCCAGCCGGCCGAATTGCTGTCGTTGAGCACACCGCGGCCAGCGTAGGAAATCTTGGCGTTGGCCACGCTTTGCGAGGACACCTGGTTGTAGCGGTTGATGTCGTCGATGCGCACCAGCCCCGTCAGGCGGATGTACTCGTCCCCCTGGTTCAGGCGCAGGGCCTTCTCGCCCTTGATCAGCAAAGTCCCGTTCGGCAGCACGCGGTGCACGCTGACGGCGATGGAGCCGCGCAGGGTGTTCTGCTGCGAGCTCTTGGCTGAGCCTTTGAAGTCGCGCTCGCCAGAGGCCGAGGTCTCCACGTCCGGGTAGGTTTTTCCCAGAATGGTCGGCACGCCGATTCCGACGCTCGATTCCTTGCCGAAGCTGGTACCGGCGCTCTTGCTCGACTGGGTGGATTCGTCGAGCACTACGGTGAGGATGTCGCCGACCCGTACCGCACGTCTGTCGCTGATCAGCGAGCCGCTGTAGCCGGAGCGGAACAGGCCGCCACCGGTGGTCGGCGGCAGGCTGTAGTCCAGCTCCAGTGGCTCGTATTCGCTGGAGTCCTCGTCGGGCAACATCTCGTTGAAGCTGGCGCAGCCGCTGAGCAACAGGAACGCGAACAGGAGGGTGATCGGCTTCATCGGCATCACACGGTCTGGTTGAGGAACTGCTGCATGCCGCTGGCAGCGTCGAGCACCTTGGCATTGGCCTCGTAGGCGCGCTGGATGGCGATCATCGCCACCATGGCCTCCACTACCTGCACGTTGGAGCCTTCCAGCACGCCCTGCTTGAGCTGGCCTAGGCCTTCCTCGCCTGGTACACCTTCCACCGGCTCGCCGCTGGCGACCGTCTCGCGATACAGATTGCCACCTAGCGCTTCCAGACCACCCGGGTTGGTGAAGTTGACCAGAGTGATCTGGCCCAGCTCCGATGGCAGGTTGTCGCCCGCCAGCACCGCCGTGACGATGCCGTCGCTGCCGACAGTGAAGCCGGTGCTACCTTCGGGCACTTCGATCGCCGGGTTCAGCGGCAAGCCCTGCGCGTTGACCATCATGCCTTCGGCGTTGAGCTGAAACTGGCCGTTCTCGGTGTAGAAGATGTCACCGTTGGGCGACTCGACCTGAAAGAAGCCGCGGCCGACGATGGCCAGATCCATCGGCTGGCCAGTGGTCTGGATGCTGCCTTCGGTGAATACCTTCTGCGTACCGGCGACACGCACGCCGCTGCCCAGCTGGATGCCGGACGGCACGGTGTTGATTTCGTCGGCCTGGGCGCCCGGCTGCTTCTCGATGACGTAGAACAGGTCTTCGAAAACCGCGCGGTCGCTCTTGAAGCCGTTGGTGTTGACGTTGGCCAGGTTGTTGGCGACTGTGGCCATGGCCTTGTCCTGGGCGGCCAGGCCGGTCTTGCTGACCCAAAGTGCGGAATTCATGCGTTATCTCCCGATCAGCTGCCGCGGATCATTCGGTTGCCAGCGTCGGAAAGGTCCTCAGCGGCTTTCATCATCTTTACCTGGGTTTCGAACAACCGGCTCAGGCTCATGGTCGAGGCCAGCTCTTCGATGGCCGAGACGTTGCTCGACTCCAGAAAACCACTGGCCAGGCGCACCTCTTCACTGGGCGCTGCGGGCTCGCCGTTGCGCGTGACCAGTAGGCCGGCCTCACTCTTCATCAGATCTGCGGCTGCTACGTCGACCAAGCGAATACGGTCGACCTCGGCCATCACCCAGTCGCCGGGAGCCATGATCGACACGGTTCCGTCATTGCCGATTTCCACCCGGTCGTGCTCAGGCAGCTCGATCGGCCCGGCTTCGCCCATTACGGCGCGACCATTGAGGGTCAACCGACCTTCGGCGTCGATCTGCATGCTGCCCTGACGGGTATAGGCTTCGCCGTCACCGTCCTGCAGGACAATCAAGCCGGTGCCCTTGACCGCGAAATCCAGCTCCCGGCCGGTAGCCATCAGCGGACCGGCAGCCAGGCTGACGCCGTTGTTCTCGATCAGCGCCATGTGCCGGCTGTCGTAGCCGTAGCCTTCCACCGCCACCGCCTGGGCGCGCTCGAGGTCGGCGCGAAAACCGGGCGTGTTGACGTTGGCGAGGTTGTTGGAGCGCACCTGCAACGACATCATCGTGCGGCTGGCGGCCGTCATGGCGGTGTATCCCAAACGATCCATGGGTCAGCCTCAGATTGCGTTGAACAGGACCTGGGTCAGTTCCTTGTTGGTGGAAATGACCTGAGTGTTGGCCTGGTAGTTACGCTGGCCTTCCATCAGGCCTACCAGCTGCTGGGTGAGGTCGACGTTGGAGCTCTCCAGCGCACCGGATGCCAGGGTGCCGTACTGGCCTACGCCAGGAGCGCCGAGCATCGCCGCGCCAGAGGCGGCGGTTTCGGTCCAGGCAGTACCGCTGACGTTCTTCAGGCCTTCGGCATTGACGAAGCTGGCCAGTACCACCTGCCCCTGCAGCATGCGTTCGCCATTGGAGTAGCTGGCGTAGACCCTGCCGTCCTTCTCCACGGTCATCCCGGTCTGTTCGCCGGCCGCATAGCCGGTGGCGCGGTTGTTGGTCACGCTGAACTCCGAGCCGTACTGGCTGGTGCCGCTGTAGTCGAGGTCAATGGCCAGCGGTGCGACGCCGCCGGTCAGGGGAGCGGCCAGGGCAACCGTGCCGATCGGGGTAGCCAGCACGCCGGCGCTGTCGAAGGTCAGTGCCTGCGGCGCGCCAGCCAAGGCGGCTCCATCAACGTAATAGTGGGCATTCCAACTGTTGTCGCCGGTCTTGACGAAGTACTGCGTCAGGGTGTGTTCCTTGCCCTGGGAGTCGTACAGCTTGGTGGTGTAGGTGGAGTTGTAGCTGTCCGCCGCCAACGGGTCGAAGGCCACGGTCGGGACTTCCTGGTTGGCGTCCAGATTGGCGACGAAGCTCAGCGCATCGGTGGCGCGGGCCGGAATGCCGCCGGAGCGCAACTGCAGGTCACCGACGGTGCCAGTCTGGAGGTTGCCGGTGGCGTCGGCGGGATAACCCTGCAGGCGCTGGCCGAGGCTGTTGGTGATGTAGCTGTCCTTGTCGGTGCCGAAGATGCCGGCACGGGTGTAGCCGATGTCACCGTTGCTGGCGCGGGTGACGAAGAAGCCGCCACCGGAGATGGCCAGATCCAGGGTGCGGTTGGTCGAGGTCAGCGCGCCGCCCTGGCTGATGCTCTGGGTGGTACCGATCACTTCCACGCCCATGGCCTGGGTCTCGGCGTATAGGCTGCCGAAATTGGTACGCGAGGACTTGAAGCCCACGGTGCCGGAGTTGGCGATGTTGTTGCCGATGGTGTTGAGTTGTTCGTTGACGGCGGACAGGCCGGTCAGGGCGATGTTGAAGCTCATGGTTGCGTCTCGACTCTGCGAAATGGAGGTTCGTGGATGGCCGTCGCACTCAGGCGCTGCCGGCACCGAACTCGAGAATGTTGTAGAACGGTACCGATCCCACCCCATCAATCTGCAGCAGGGGGCCTTCGGCGCTGACACGTACGTTGCCAACCAGACCGGCGACTTCCACCTGCGGGTATTCGCCGTTGTCGGACTCGATCACCACGCTGTACTGGCCGGCAGGCAGGCCTAGGCGCTGCGGATCGATGTCGAATGGCACCTGGCCGGGCGAGCGAGCACCGAGTTCGATGGTGGTCTTCAGGCCGTTGGAATCGGTCAGCACCACGGCCGTGCGATTGGAGGCATGTTCCAGAGTGAATTGCCCTTGTACTGGCTGACCGACCAACTGCAGGCTGTCCACCGCCACCCGCACCTGCTGGCCGACCAGGCCGGCGGCGGTCAGGGTCTGCAGGTTGTCCATCAGCACCAGGTTGTTCTGCGCCAGGCTGGTCATGTTCTCCATGCTCTTGACCTGCGACATCGCCGAGAACTGGTTGAGAAACTCGGTGCTGTCGACCGGCTTGGTCGGGTCCTGATACTTGATCTGCGCCACCATCAGGCTGATGAAGTTGTTCTCCATCGTGGTGGCGTCGCTGACGTTGACGGCGCGCTTGACCTGATCGATCGCGTTGCCGGCCAGGCTGCTATCGAGCGCGGAATTGACGGTGCTCATCAGACTTCTCCCAGACGCAGCAGGCTTTGCTGCATGCTTTTCACACGATTGAGCACCTCGACACCGGTTTCGAAGCTGCGGGTGGCCGACATCATGTCGGTCATTTCCTCGATCTCATTGATGTCCGGGTAGAAGACATAGCCTTCACCATCGGCCAGCGGGTTACCCGGCTCATAGCGACGCTTGGGCTCGGCACCGGACGTCACCACATCGAGCACCTGCACATGGGCTCCGCCCAGGCCAACGCCGCGGGTCAGCGAATTGTTCTCGTAGACGGCCGCGAACATCGGCTTGCGCGCCTTGTAGACGTCGGCGGCGTTGTTGGCTGCCGAATCGGTATTCGCCAGGTTGCTCGCCACAGTATTGAGGCGCACGGTCTGCGCGTTCATGGCAGAGCCAGCGATGCGATAGATGGAATCGAATGACATGTCTTCAACGTCCCTCGATGGCCTGCTTCAGGCCACGAAATTTCATCGTGATGAAGGTCAGGCTGGTCTGAAAATCCATGGAATTGCGTGAGAACTGCGCCTGTTCGGTGGACAGTTCGACGGTATTGCCGTCCTGGGAGGCTTGCCCCGGCACGCGGAACAGCAGACTCGGATCAGTCCCGGCAATGGCCTTGCGCGTCGAGCTGCTGCTTTCCAGCCGCTGCATCTCTTTGCTGAAATCGATATCTCGCGCCTGAAAGCCGGGCGTGTCTTCGTTGGCCAGGTTCGCTGCGAGTATTTCGCTGCGTTGCATGCGCAAACCAAGGGCGCGCTCGTGGACGCCCAGGGCGTCTTCAATCCGTATACTCATTCACCGATACCCTTTGCAGCCTGGCGGGCTCGAACAGCTGCCCGCAGCAATGTCGGGAAGACATTGCAGAAAGCGTGCCGGACCAACAAAAGAAGGTAACTGATTGATTTATATAGCTGAAAACGCAGCCCCTGAAGTGCGCCGAGAGCTACCGTTTCCGCATCGGCGGAGCCGCATCAAGGAAAGCGGAAAAGCGGCTTCCGCCTGCCTGCTCGCCGCATTCCTGTCGCTGATGATCAGCACCGAGACCCGCGCGGACGCCACTGCGCAGGTGCGGCAAGCGGTGGAACAGCATTTGCGCTTGATGCTTGAGCGGCACGCGGAGCGTCATGGCTGGCAGGGCATGCAACTGCGTTATGACGTCAGCCTGCCTGCTAGCTCGGCTAACCTGGCGCAGTGCTCTGGCACACTGCGAATCCAGGCCACGGGCGACGCACCTTCATTGATGGATCGCCAGCAACTGCGAGTCGAATGCCCCGATGGCTGGCACCTGAACGCCACCGGGCAAACCCATGTGTTGCTGCCGGTCGTCCACGCTGAAGGCATCATCGATCGTGGCCAGACCCTCACGGCCGGCGATCTCAAGCTGCAGCGCATCAACATTGCCAAGGCCCGCCGCGGCTACTACAACCGTCTTGATGAGGTTGTCGGCCTTGCTGCCAAACGACGCATCCGCGCCGGCCAGACCATTACCCCCGCGCTGATCGAACAGGCCATGGCCGTCAGGCGCGGCCAACCGGTCAGGATCGTCGCCAGCAACGACGGCATCGAAGCCTCCACCTCCGGTGAAGCCCTGGGCGACGGTCAACCAGGCGACGTCATTCGTGTGCGCAACACACGTAGCGGCAAAGTCATCGACGCAAAGGTAGTGAGCCCGGGGGTGGTGACGAGTACGTTCTAAATCGAGAAAAACAAAAAAATTTGACGTCAGGGTTTAATCCTTCCCGAAGTGCTGTCGCCTTACCTTTTCAGCAGGCAGTCAAGCCAGCTCCTACAGCCCACTTAGCACGAAGGATTTACTCATGGCCCTGTCCATTCATACCAACTATTCCTCGCTGGTTACTCAGACCAACCTGAGCAAGACCAACAATGCGCTGGGCACCAACCAGCAGCGCCTGGGTACCGGCCTGCGCATCAACAGCGCTGCCGACGACGCAGCCGGCCTGCAGATCGCCACGCGCCTGAATGCTCAGAGCCGCGGCATGGGCGTTGCCATGCGCAACACCAGCGATGCCGTGTCGATGCTGCAGACCGCAGAAGGCGCGTTCAACGAAGCAACCGACATTCTGCAGCGCATGAAGGATCTGGCCACTCAAGCGGCCAACGGCACCAATGCCGACAAGGACCTCGAAGCTGTCCAGGCCGAATACACCGAGCTGGTCGCCGAGCTGCAGAACATCACCGACAACACTTCCTACGCCGGCGACGCGCTGTTCGCAACAGGCGGCAAGCTGGCAGCTGACGTTACCTTCCAGATCGGTGCCTCCCAGGCAGAGACTTACACCCTGGCGGCCGCCACTACCGACATCGCGACCACTGTGACCGCGCTGACGACAGACATCGCCACCCTGGACCTGACCACCGGTGCCAACGCTGCCATCGATACGCTGAACACCTCGCTGGACCAAGTCGGCAAGACCCGCGCAGCCTTCGGTGCCTCGGTCAACCGTCTGAACCACACCGCCAACAACCTGGCGAATATGAAGGACAACACCGAGATGGCCAAGGGTCGCATCATGGATGCCGACTTCGCCTCGGAGAGCGCCAACATGACCAAGAACAGCATGCTGATGCAGTCCGGCATCTCGATGCTCAAACAAGCCGGCCAAATGCCGAGCATGGTCATGGGCCTGCTGGGCTAAAGACCGCTGGATCGGTCAGCGCATGGCCGATCACCTTGCAACAAACGAAAACGCCCCGACTGGTTCGGGGCGTTTTCGTTTTTCCGGGAAACTGCGACATGTCCATCCGACCAATGGTTAGCGGAGGAAAATAGCTTTCAAAAAATCCTCGAGCAGTCTGAAAAGCCCCGCAGGCCAAGGGTTACAGGCTTTTTTAACGTATGCAGAATCTATCCTGACAGCAATGATGATGTCATCTAGCCATCATAGAATACAACTATCAGCCCGATTAGTTCCCTTGTAAGTTCAAAAAAACGACGCCAATATACTGCCGACTAGTTCATGGCAAAGCCTTGCCCTAGATCACAGACAACTCGTTTAAATTTTCAGGGCTCTATGACTTCATCTCTGACCAGGAAGGCCACCGATGGCATCATCTGCCCGCTCCTGAAGAGCGGCCGCGACGGCTGCCTGGCTCGCTTCGATCGCTCGCTTTACCAGCTGTCACTGACCACTGAAGATGCGGTGAAAAAGGTCGACCTCGGTTTTTCCGGGAGCAGGGTGCTCGAACGACTGCTGCAAACACCGGGCGAAGTTGTCACCCGAGATGAGCTGCTGCGGCACGCCTGGGAAGACCGGGTAGTTGGTCAGGGCAGCCTGAACCAGCAGATCTATACCCTGCGCCAGATACTGTTCGACAGTGACAGTCAGATCATTCAGACATTGCCGCGGCGTGGTTACCTGTTCAACCCGAACTATCTGGTTACGTGCGAGCAAGCGCCAGCAACCGACCTGCCGATGCCTAGCGAGCCCGCAGCAGGAGAGACCTCCACTGAGATCATCCACATCGCGCAGCCCGCAGCACGCCGTTCCGTTTGGCTTTCGCCCACGGTAGTGGGCACCACCGTCGCTCTACTGCTGGCCATAGCCACTCTGGGCTATCGCTTCGTCCATGCACCCAAGGGCTCGCTGACATACACCCTTTCCATTGGCCAGCTAGAAGTGCTGTACGTTGAAAAGAGCCAGCAGCTGCTGGAACGGATGATGCAGGAGACTCGCCTGCTGGTTGCCTCGGTGGCTGGCCTGAGCACACGGCCTAGTCGGCTGATTGTGAACATGTCACCCGGATTCTACGAACTGCGCTGCCTGCGAAACGATGGTCAGGTCAACTGGCTGAAGATCCACCGCAGCCAGGTGAACGCGATCCCGAACGAAACACTTCAAGGATGTTTACGATGAGTATTCACTCCGAGGCCGGCTCGGCGAGCAAGCGAGTGCTACGGGTGATGGTGCCGACGGCACTGGCACTCTGGGCTTTCGTGGCAATGGGCACGACGACGAACTACAGCGCCAATCTTGACGGCCGCTACGCCTCGACAGGCCAGGTTCTGCTCAGCAATGGACAGCTGGTTCAGATCAGTCAGAGCGTGGTGTTCAAGGAGGGCCGCTTTTATTCGATGACGCGGAACAATCCGGCGATTGTCGAAGCCTCGGGGCGGGTAGAAACCGACTTCCTCGGACGCGCCCGGCTGGTGGTTGAAGAAGGCGAAATCAATGGCCTCGCAGCTACCGCGGGACTGGATGACGAGCTGATCTTCAACCTGTTCTATGGTAAGCACAAAGGCGCGCGCATCACCCTCGAACAGGTCGGCGCCTGTCTCTATGGCGTCGAGACTCAGCAGGTTTACTGTGCCGAGCACACCGTAGCTCAGCGCTGACCGCCACCACCCGACGGTCGACAACCGTCAGATCCCCTCCTGGCGCTCCCCGCTGTATTGCGCGCCACTCTCCGAGAAACGCACCTTGCCGTATGCGTCGCCGAACAGCTCCCTGTAGAGCGCTTCGGCCGAATCGGTCAGTAGGAGAATCTCCACACGCCGATTGGCACCATCTTCAGGCGCATCGGGACGCAACGGCATGACGTCCGCCTGCGCAGTCACTTGCAGCACCGACCGACTCGGCAAACCGGCATCCACCAGCACGTTGCGTGCACGCAAGGCGCGATCGCCAGACAGGTTCCAGTTGTTGTAGCCAGATTGCAGACGGTATGGCGTGGCATCGGTATGCCCACTGATGATCAGCTTGTTCTCGACCTTGCCCAGCACACCCGCCAGCACGCCGAGTAGCTGGGCGAAATGCGGATTGAGGATGGCGCTGCCACGCTGGAACATGAAGCGCTGCTGATCGTCCTTGATCAGGATACGCAGGCCCTGAGGCACCACATCCACTTCCAGGTTTGCCAGAGCATCGACCTGCCCCGCCACTTCCCGCATCAGCGCAGCGAGGGCCTGAAGCTCGGCAGTCGAGGCGTAGCGACGGCTTCCCTCCACGGAGGCCTCATCTTCCCCACGCACACTCTCATCACGTCGCCGCTCCGGTTCGCTCTGCGCCTGCCGGATCGGCACACCATCGAGCTCCAGCGGTGAGGTGCTGGTGCCATCGAAGATGCCCGCCCCACCATCGACCAACGGATTGCTCTCCTGCTCACCGAACGCCGGATTGCTCTGGTTCATCTGCGGCTGGATGATCCACAGCACCATGAACAACGCCATCATCGCCAGGGTGAAGTCGGCGAAGGCAACCTTCCAGGCACCGCCATGCTCGTCGTCGTGGCCCTTCTTGCCGCGACGCTTGATGATGATCTCGTGCTCGCCGCCTGCGCCGCCCTTGCCTCTGCTTCTCATGCGGCGTCCCTTTCTTCCTCATACTGGGTGACCCATTTTTCCAGCTGACGGAAAGCGGGTTTGACGTCCTGCTCGATCAGCTTGCGACCGGCATCCACCGCCAGCAGCGTGGGCTTGCCGGCGACATGGGCGACGAGCGTGGTGCGCACGCATTCCAGCGCCGACAGCTCGGTCTTGATGCGCTGGCTCATGGCATTGGAGAGCGGGTCCATCAGGCAATAACAGAAGAAAATGCCAAGAAAGGTGCCCACCAGAGCTGCCGCCACGTGTGCGCCAATTTCCGCAACGCTGCCGCCGATGCTGCCCATGGTGATGATGATGCCCATGATCGCCGCGAGGATGCCGAACCCCGGCATCGCCTCGCCAATCTTGTGCAGCGAACGCGCCGGCTGTAGCAGGGCGTGCTCCATGGCTTCGAGCTCCTGCTCGAGGAAGCCCTCCAGCTCGTGCGCCGTGATCTTGCCCATGGCCATCAGGCGAAAGTTGTCGGCGATGAAGGCCATCAGGTTCTTTTCCTGAAGGATCAGCGGATAACGCACGAACAGGTCACTCTGCTCAGGCTCCTCGATGTGCGAGTCGAGCACCTTCAGGCCGCCGACATCGACCATCTCCAGCAGCTCATAAAGCAGCATCAGCAACTGGCGCTGAAATTCCTCGCCGCGGCGCTGGTAGGCGAACACACCCTTGATCTGATGCAGCATCTCGATCAGCACTTCTTTCGGATTGCCCACGACCAGGCTACCGAGTGCCGCGCCGACGATGATGACGACCTCGGCCGGCTGCCAGAGCATGCGCATGTCGCCGTTGGCCATGGCGTAGCCGCCCAGCACGCAACCGATGATGATGAACGCACCTAATACTTTCTGCATGACGTTACTGACTTCTCTCGGTTAAGGGTTCGCAGACCCTAAAAAACGACAGGCCTTGCCGATCGCCTGTTTGCTCAGCTGACAGACCCGGGCATCGCTGACTTCCAGTACCAGGGCAATTTCCTTCAGGCTCAGTTCGTGCTGGTAATACAACGTGAGCACCAGCCGCTCGCGCTCATCCAGCCGCGCGAGGGCCTGTTCCAACAGGCGCTCCTTGAGCAGCCGCTCCTCGAACATTTCGGAGGTATCCGGGAAGTGTTCGTGACCGCTCTGCAACAGCTCGTCGAGGCTCTCGATGGCCTCGGACGAATCAGCCCAGAGGAAGGCCTGGTAGTCCTTCTCGTCCAGCCCGGTGAAGGTCTTGATTTCCTCGTCGCTGGGTGTGTGCCCGAGCTGACGGGTGAGCTCGCGAATCGCATCGCGAACCTTGTGCGCCTGCTGGCGCACCTGCCGCGGCCGCCAGTCCTGACGCCTTAGCTCATCAAGGATGGCGCCGCGAATGCGCAGCGCGGCGAAGCGCCCGAACTGCTCATCCGGTTCGCCATAGCGGCGCAGACCTTCGAGCAGCCCGATCATGCCGATCTGCTCCATATCCTCGCGGTCGAGCACCTGATTCGCCTGCAACGAAAGCTGACGCACGATGCGTTTGACCAGCGGCAAATACTGCATCAGCCAGCGCTGCTCGGCGCCAGGCGCGAACAGCATGTGGCCTGCCGGGTTGGCGCCGTAACAGTCGACGGAACAGGTGGCGTTCATGGCGCGGGCCTTTATTGAACGATCAGTTTGTTGACCAGCACGTGCCGGAACGGCACTACGGCTTTCTTGCTGGCGAAATCGGCAAACAGCGCCTCCTCCAGACGGGTCTGCAGCTCGCCAATTGGCATCGCACGCAGGTCGGCGAACGCTAATCCAGAAAGGTAGCTGACCACTGAATTACGCACCAACGGCTCGATCTGCTCGAAATTCTTCGGCTCGTCCGACGCTTCGGCCTGTAAGGCGAGATCGAGCACGAAGTAATGCTCGCGGCCATCCCCGCGCAGGCTGACGATGATTTTCGGCACCGGATAGAACTGGTACTCCACCGGCTCAATGGTTTCGGCCACCACCTCGCCCCCAGTCATGCCGGACATGCCCGGCTTGAGCAGCCAGTAGGCGGCACCGACGCCACCGGCGACGGTGACGACATTGAGCAGCAGCATCAGAAGAACCAGACGGGGCGTCGACATAACCAATTCACAATCCTGTAGTTGGGGTTGAGCCGGTCAGACCGTGACCAGCACATCGTTTGTACGGCTGACCGAACGTCCACTGCCACCGACCGGTGTGGTGTTACTGCCTGGGGCAGCGGCGCTGGCGAGCACGTCCTCGCCATGCTCCGACTGTCGTGACTGGCCCTGGCGGCCCGACTGGCCATCGGCACCGACCTGAACGTTGACCTGCACGAAGTGCTGCGCCACCAGCTCCTGGCGCAGACGGTCACTGGTCTGCTGCAGCAGCCGCGCGACGTCTGCGTTGGCAGCGCTCAGCTGTACGGTGAGGCGGCCGGCGTCATGGCTAAGATGGATTTCCAGGCTTCCCAGCTCTGGTGGATCGAGGCGAATGGTTGCGCTCTGCTGACGTTGCTGAAGCTGCACTTCCACGTGTTCGCGCAGCGCGTGCAACATCTGCTCGCCCCACTTGGCATCGGGCCCTTGCAGCTTGATCAGGCGCTCCGCGACCTGCACTCCGCTGCCGGCTGGGCGTTCGCCGCCTAGAATGGCCGTTTCATGACCCTCGCCCGCATCGACCAGAGCGGATATGTGCTCGACAGGCAACGCGCTGTCCTGCTCCAGGCTGAGCAGCAACGCATCTGGCGCTGGCGTTGACGGCGGTGCGGCTCTATCGAACGCGGCGCGCAGGACAGCAACACTGCCAGACTGGTGCTCGGCGAAGCGCTCGCCGTGACCTTCGAGCTGCACGGCCGGCAAGGGCGCGCCTAGATAAGCCGGCCGCTGCTCAGCAGATTCGCCGAGGCTGGCTGTCGCCGCTTCGGCCTGCGCCGCTGCAAATGGCAAAGCTGCAGGCAGCCCGGTGCTGATCGCTTCACGAGCCTGCACCACCACCTGCTGCTGGTCCAACATGCTCAGCAACCACTGCTCGGCTGCGTCCTGTTCAGCGACTTCGTCAACGCTTGTCTCGGTAAGCTCCGGCAGTTCATCGGGCGTAAGCGGATCAAGAGTCAGCGTCGATGACATGTGTTGCGGCGCGCCATCTGCGTGCAGATCCGCAGCCGCTTGCAACATGCGCCCACGAAAGCCTGCAGGAAGCTCGGCTGCACCCGCTGTCGAACCTGATACCCCATGCCCACCCAACGAAACCGGCCGAAGGGGATGTGCCGACGGCTCAGCCGGTGCGGCGGCAGTGGTCGAACCTGCAATAGACTGGATCACCGGCCGTCTCCCGCCTGGTACATGTCGATGCGTTGGTAGGCGGCACGCCCTTCGGCATACTCCAGATGATTCACCAGCAGCAGACGCAGGCGCTCACACTCCTCTGCGCAGGCCTTCAAGGCCTGCCCATGCAAGCGCTTGAGCTGCTGCCTGGCGGTATCCACTGCCTCGGACTGAGAAGCGCGCGGTAGCTGCTCGAGGCAATGCCGAATCGCCTGATCGACTTCGCCGACGGCACGCCAGTCGCTGCTGCGTAACGCGGCTGCCAGTCGTCCATGCAACGCCTGCAGGCGTTGCTCGTCACTTGCGCGCGGCACTGACGCCCTCCCAACCTTCACGCAGCGTCCCGAGCAGATTCACCACTTCGTCGAGCCCTTCCAGCGAAAGCGTCACGCTGACGTCGGAGAGGCGATAGATGCAGTATTCGTAGAGCCGCGCCAGGCCTTGCACCACCTCACCGCCGCCTTCCTCATCCAGTGCACCGTTTAGTCCGTTGAGGATGTTCATGCACTTTTCCAGCGAGGCGCCCTTCTGCTGATAGCGCTTGTGCTCGATATGGCCACGCGCGCGGGCCAACTCGTCGAGCAGGCCATCCATCAGCACCAGCACCAGCTCATAGGGCGATGCCGAAGCGGCGCGCGCTTCGAGATCCACCGATCGATAGCTGTCATAACTGTCGTTGGGTAGGTAGGTCATCAGAACATTCCGAAGGTCTGTTCCATGTTCTGCATGGTCTGCATCATGGAGGTGTATTGCTTGAGGTAGCGGGAGTAATAGGTGTCGTACTGCTGCTGCAGATTCTCGAACTGCTCGTCAATGCGGCGCAGGTTCAAGTCCAGCGTATCCATGCGGTTCTTGAGCATGCCGTTGGTGTTGCTGGTGTAGCTGGCCACCGTCTTGTCGATGCTGTCGAGCAGGTTGTCCTTGCCGGTGAACAGTGCCTCGAAACCCTCGGGATTCTTGGCCACTGCCGCCTCGAAGCGTGCGTTGTCGATGGTCAGCTTGCCGTTTCGATCGGCGCTGATGCCGAAGTTGATCAGGCTGTTGCCGCCAAAGTCAGTCCGCAACAATGCGTTCAGCCGGCTCTCGATAGCACGGACGCTGGAGTCGCCGGCCAATGCGCCCCGGGCGCTGCTGTCACTGCCGCTGGCGGTCAGCGAGTCGAAGCTGGTCATCAGGGCATTGAAGGCATCGACAAAGCTCTGCGCCTTGCCTTTGGTAGCACTCTTGTCCTGGTCCACGATGAGCGTCAGCGCCGAATCGGTGGCTGTGTGAACCTTGTTGACGGATAGGCTTACACCATCGATGACGTTGTCGAAGGTGTTGCTCGAACTGGTCAGCTCGATGCCGCCGTCGCCAAAACTGCCGCCCATGCGAATGCGCGCGTCGGCCGCCGTGGAAAGAGTAGTGGTCGTAGCGGCACTGCCCGTCAGCGAATGCGCGAAGGCATTGGCCGTGCCACTTTCGGCGCTGGTCAGTACCAGACTGACTTCACCATTGCTGCGCACCAGCGTCGCCTGCACACCCAGGTCGGCGGTGGCATTGATCGCCTTGGCCGCTTCGTCGAGGGTGGCATAACCACCCAGCTCGAACGCCTGTCCCTTGAGGGTCAGCGTCCCGCCCAGGTTGCCATCGACCAGCCCTTGCACGGCAATCTGCTGCTTGCTGGCCAGCTGTTCGACATAGAACTGATAGCTGCCAGCTTGTGCCTTGGTACCCACATTCGCGGTGACATAGCCTTCCTGGCTGACGGTGGCGCTGTTGACCAGCATGGTCGCGCTGCCCGTCTTCAGGCCCGAAGCAGCGGACTTGAAAGTCGTCAGGGAGGTACGCAACTTGCTCAGCGCGTCACGCTGAGTCTTGTAGTTGCTTTCGTTGCGATTGAGCCGATCCAGCGAAGACTGAACTTCATAGGTCGCTAGCTGCGTCGACATCTGCTTTACGTAATCTGAATCTATCGCCATTTACCGATCCCCTTCCTGTGCTCTCTAGAGCAAGTTGAGTGCCAATTCATAACTAATTGATTTATATGCGTTTTTCTTCTTCTTACGCAGAAGAGGAGCTTCCGCCCGGTCGCTAGATGAGGAAACGAGGAAATACCGTTTCCGCCCGGCAAAACGGCGGATCATCTCTCTATAAAGGCGACGGTCAGGGGGGTAGCACTTAAGGCTTGGTGCAAATAAACAGCAGGGCGCAGGCGCCTGAACGCTTTATCGCGTCACGCGCCATGTGTGCGGGAGTGTTTTGAAAGCGCCGAGCATGTCTGCCGGCTAAAGCCGACATAAACGCGCGGAGGAGAGAAGCAAAGCCGTACGTGGATCGACGTCGCGACCTCAATACATCTGCGGCTGATAGAGCCGTGCATCGTGACTGCCGGCCAGCAGCTGGCCGAGTATCTCGTGATGCATGGCGAGCAACTTGCCGTTGCGCTCATTGATCTGCTGGCACTGACTAGCCAACGCACCAAGCTGCTGCCATAGCTGACTCAGGCGCACGGCTTGTTCGTCTGGATAGCAGCTCAGCAGACGCTGCATACCCTCGGCATCAGGCTGAAGGCGAAAGGCGCCCAGCACCTTGGTCCGACGCTGGGCTCGCGCACCGATGGTTTCGACACGCGTGGTGATCTGCAGGTTGAGTCGATCGATTTCCGGGCTGTCGCGCTCGAGTAGGAATGCGTAAAGCGCCTGCATCAGATCGCGCAGGGCCAAATAGTCTTCGCAATCCTGCTGCAGATCACTGGCGACGATCTCTAGCAGCTTGTCTCGCTGATTCACGCATCGCTTCCACGATGGTAGGCCAGCATGCTACCCGCCAGCTCGGCCGGATCGGTCGAGATTTCGCCGTTCTGCAGGGCTTGCTTGATAGCCGCAACGCGGTCCAGATCAACGTCTGGCATGGCGCGCAGAGCGTCATGCATTTGCTCGAGCGGCAGAGTTTCTGCCTGGCGCACGGCGGCCTCTGGCGCTGGGCGCGTGAGGGGTTGCCGGGTAGAGCTGGCCTCGGAGGCCGATGCAGGGGCGGGCTTGAAATGCCGGCTGATTTCCATGATTTCGTTCCAACTCGGTGGTTAATGCCAAACAGGCGACCGCTTGGGTGAAAAGCTTAAATCTATTTTTCAAAGGATGGACAACGGTATGTTTCGCACCGCTGCACCGATCGAATCCACCCTCGATCTGGCCCTCTGCGCGCAAGCGAGGCAAGGAGCCGAGGCCGAGCGCCCGCAGGCCGGCTACACGTCAGGCCATCCGATTACGCCACCAGCTTTGCGCCGCCAGGCCGTCCTGGATTTTCTGTTCCTGCTGCGCAAGCAGCTGCTGCCATTGCCGCATCTTGTCGTCGATCATGTGCTCGACCACCTTCTCGCTGCGCATGGCCTGCAGCAGCTCACGCTGAATACGTTCCAGCGCCTGCTCGGCGACCGCCAGTTCGCGGCGTTGTAGCTCCACCATCTTGTACAGGGTGGCCTTGTAGCGCTGCTGATTGTCGCGCTGCAGCGGTGTGCTCATCGGCACGGAAAATCCGCACAGACGGCTCAGCCCGGTGATGTTGTTGCGGTAACGCTGGCAGAGGTTCTGCTGGTACTGCACCCGCCCCAGCATCTGCCGCACGCGGTGGCTGCGCAGGCTGGCCAGCCGGCCAAGGGTTTCGATCTGCTGTTTCATCGCGGCTTCCCGATGATGTTCTGCAAGGTGGCAACGCTGGCTTCCAGCTCGGCGGCTTCGCCCACATCCTGGCGCAGGAAGCGCTCGATGGTCGGCGCCAGCTGCACCGCACGATCGGTCTTGATGTCGGCGCCCGGCGTGTAGCCGCCGAGCGGGATCAGCTCCTTGATCTTCTCGAAGGTGCTGTAGCACTCCTTGAGCTGGCGCGCCGCGCCCAGATGCGCCGGCTGGCCGACCTGGGTCATGCAGCGGCTGACCGAGGCGCAAACGTCGATGGCCGGGTAATGCCCGGCTTCGGCCAGGCGCCGCGAGAGTACGATGTGACCGTCGAGAATCGCCCGCGCGCAGTCGACGATGGGGTCCTGCTGGTCGTCGCCTTCAGCCAGCACGGTATAGATGGCACTCAGGCTGCCGTTGTCGCTGGCACCGTTGCCAGCGCTCTCCACCAGCTCCGGCAGCATGCCGAACACCGATGGCGGGTAGCCCTTGGTCGCCGGTGGCTCGCCGAGGGCCAGGGCGATTTCCCGCTGGGCCATGGCGTAGCGGGTCAGTGAATCGACCAGTAACAGCACGTCATGGCCCTGATCGCGGAAATAGGCGGCGATGCTGTGGCACAGCTCGGTGGCTTTGAGGCGCATCAGCGGCGATTCGTTGGCCGGGGCGACCACCACCACGGCTTTCTTCAGCCCCTCCTCGCCCAGCGAATGCAGAACGAACTCCTGCACCTCGCGGCCACGCTCGCCGATCAGTCCGACCACCACCACGTCGGCCTTGGTCTGCCGGGTGATCATGCCCAGCAGCACACTCTTGCCAACGCCGGAGCCGGCGAAAAGGCCGACGCGCTGCCCCTTGCCCAGCGTCAGGGTGGCGTTGATCGCGCGCACGCCGACATCCAGCGCTTCACTGACCGGCTTGCGCTTGAGCGGGTTGACCGAGGGCAGCTCGGTCGGCAGCGGGTCGCGACCGCCGAGCTTGCCCAGTTCGTCCAGCGGTTCGCCGAGGCCGTTGACCACGCGGCCCAGCCAGGATTCGTCGATATGCAGCTTGGCGTCGTCCGGCGCCGGGAACACCCGCGAGCCGGCAGTCAGCCCCACAGGCTTCTTGAACGGCATCAGGTAGGTGATATCGCGGTTGAAGCCCACCACCTGCGCTTCGAGCATGCTGCCGTCGCCCTGCTCGACATAGCAGCGCTGGCCGGTCATGCGCTGGCAGCCGAGGCTTTCCAGCAGCATCCCGGAGACGCGCACCAGCCGCCCGCTGACCTTGGCCAGCTGCACGTTGTCCAGCGAGCGCAGGGCCTCGTCGAGGCGGAAGCTGTCGCGCAGGGCCATCGGTCAGCCCTGCGCCGTGATGTGTTCAGCGAGGGTTTCCATGCACGAGTCCAGCCGCTGCTGGCAGCCGATGTCGGCTTCGGCCTGGGCGGTCAGCACACGGCACTCGCCAAGCGCGAGCTTCTCGTCCGGCACCAGGCGCCAGGCGGTGGCACGCTCCGGCGCCAGCTCGCGGATGCGCGCGCACTCTTCCGGGTTGAGCTGGATACGCACGTCTTCCTGATCACCCGGCATGGCATTCAGTGCTTCCTCGGCGAGGGTCAGCAACTGGGTCGGATGCAGGGTCAGCTCGCAGCGGATCACTTGGCGCGCGACCTTCTGCACCAGCTCCAGCAATTCCTCGCGACGCGCCTGTTCGTACTCCTGACGAAAGCCTTCGAACGCCTCGATCAAGCGGTCCAATGGTTGACCCGCCTCGTCGAAAGCACGACGGCCCTGCAGACGGCCCTCTTCCAGGCCCAGCGCCTTGCCATCCTCGACCCCGCGCTGGAAGCCTTCACGGTGCCCAGCCTCGCGGCCCTGCTCCAGCCCTTCGCGGTAGCCCTTGTCAATGCCTTCCTGAAAGCCATCGGCCACCGCGCGTTGCAGCGCGGCCGGGTCACCGGCCAAATCAGCCGCAGTCTGCGCCGGAGTCTTCACCCGCGGCGGAAAGCGGAACGGCCGCCAACTGCGGTCGGCACCCTTGATCACCTTGACCGTCATCTCATTCCACCGTCTGTTCGCGGAACAGCTGGACCTGCAGTTCGCCGTCGGCCGACATCTCGCGCACTACGCCCATGATGTCCTTGCGCACCTGCTCGACACGGCTCAACGGCACCGGGCCCTGGCGTCGGTTGATCGACTCCATCTGCTGCGCCTGACGCTTGGGCATGGCGGCCTGAACGGCCTTGACCAGCTCCGGCTCGGCGCCCTTGAGGGCAACCACCCACTCGTCCAGCGGGATGACTTCCAGCAGAGTCTGCAGGACGTCCTGGTTCTGCCGCGAGAGGATGAAGAAGTCGTACATTTCATCCTCGATCTTGCCGACCAGCTCCTCGTTGTGGGCGCGTAGCAGCTCGAACATCTGGTCGCGATTGCCCTTGAAGCGGTTCATGATGTCCGCCGCCTGCTTGACGCCGCGCACCTGCGAACCCTGAGTGCTGAGCACCTTGAGGCTGCGGTCGATCAGTTGCTCCAACTCGGCGATTACATCGCTGTTGACTTCCGAGAGGTTGGCGATGCGATACAGCAGCTCGTCCTGGCGCTCGGCCGGCATGCACTCGAGTACCTCGGTCGCCATGCCCGGCGGCAGGAAAGCAAGGAACACCGCCTGCATCTGCGCGTGCTCCTTGGCGATCAGCGCAGCGAACTGCTTGGGATCGAGCCACTCCATCTTGGCCATCTTGGCGCGGATTTCCTCACCGTAGATGGAGTCCAGCAGCGAGCGGGTGATGTCGCCGCCCAGCGCCTTGCCGAGCATCCCGGACAGATACGAACGCGAAGCGCCCTTGATGCTGCTCTGCTCCTTGTAGTCGTCGAAGAAGCGGCTGATCACATCCGAGACCATCGGCTGCTTGACGTTGGACAGCCGTGCCATCGCCTGACTGATGCTGATGATTTCCTCACGGGAGAAGTTGCGCAGGATCCCCGCGGAAATCTCGTCACCCATGCTCAGCATGAGGATTGCCGCCTGGTCCAGTGAGCTGACCGAGCGCAACTGCAACGGCCGCGGCTTGATCTCCCGGGACGACGCCTTGCTGTCTTCAGCCGGCTGGGTTGAGGTCTCTTTCATTGCGCCCTATCCAATGCTTGATGACTTCCGATACACGCTCGGGATCGTTCTTGGCGAGCATCTGCAGATGCTCGATCTGTAGCTCCAGGCCCGACCCCGGCGCCGGAAGGCGGATTTCCGATAGCGGGTTGAGCTCGCCGAAGATGTGCGCGCCACCGGCCTCACGAGGGCTGGCCAGCGCCGGGCGGGCATCTCCTTCGAGGGCAGCAGACGCCCCAGGCTCGACCAGACTGCCCTCCAGCCCTTCTGCCTGAGGCAGGGCCTGAACGTCGCGCTGGGTGAGATTGCGCACCGCTGGGCGCACCACGATGAGCAGCAGCAACAGGGCGATCAGCCCTGCCAGCGCAATCTTGGCCAGCGCGTGCACCTGAGTGTTTTCCCACCAGGGCAATGGCTCGTCGATCCGTTCGACAGCGGCGAATGGCAGCACGCTGAGGGTCAGCAGATCACCGCGCTCCTGTTTGAAGCCCACGGCACTACGCACCATGGCCTCCATCTCGGCGCGGGCCTGGTCGGTCCATCCGCCCTCTGGTGCAGCCGCCGAATTGAGCACTACCGCCACGCTCTGCTGGCGCAATGCGAAGCCGGCGTGCTTGACGTGCACCACGCTCTGGTCGTAATCCATTTGGCGAGTCGACTCTTCACGCAGCGACGTAGCACCCTTGGTTTCGCCTCTGCCGGCCGCGGGCTCCTCGCCTTCCTTCGGCGGCGCCACGGGACGGTTGGCCAGCGACCCGGGAATTCCCAGAGCAAGCTGATCGAGCGCGCTCTCGTTGCGCAACACCTCGCTGCGCAGCCGCGGCGTCTCGCCATAGGACTGAAAGGTTTCTTCCTTCTGGCTGAAGTCGATATCGGCGGCGACGCTGATGCGGTAGTTGCCCAAGCCCAGCACGGGCGCAAGTACCTGCTCGATGTTGCCCACCGCCTTCTGCTGATAATCCTCCACCGCCTGCCAGTTCTGCGCGGGCCCGCCGCCAACGTTGAGCCCGCGCGAAAGCAGCGCGCCGTATTGGTCGACCACGCCGACATCCTCGGGCTTGAGGTTCGGCACGCTGTTGGCGACCAGATTGATGATGGCCCCAACCTGATCGTGGGTGAGCGCGTAGCCCGGCTCCAGCTGCAGCATCACCGACGCCTTGCTCGGCGCACGCTTACTGACCACGAAGGAACTGTTCTCCTCCTGCGCCAGATGCACCCGCGCATGCTGCACGCCCTTGAGTGCCATGACCGTGCGCGCCAGCTCGCCTTCCAGGCTGCGCTTGAGGCGCACGTCCTGAACGAATTGGCTAGTGCCCAGCGGCTCTTCCTTGTCGAACAGCTCGTAGCCGGCCGGTTGTGCCACCTTCACGCCCTTGGCGTTGAGCAGCAGGCGCGCCTGTGCCAGCTGGTCCTCGCGGACCAGTATCTGCCCGCTCTGCGGATGGATGCGGTACTGCAGTGCCTCACCGTCGAGCACCTGCATCACCTCGGCCGCCGGGAAAGATTCCCCAGCTCCGTGCAGCGGGCGGAACGAGCCATTGTCGCGCCATAGATAGAACGCCACGGCCACGGCCAACGCCGCGGCGATCACCGCCATACCGGCCAGCGTCACACGCGGATCGAGTTGCAGCCCACCTGCGGGCAACCTGGATTTGAGTTTCTGCAGCACGTCTTAGCTCTCTGGGCCGATTACAGCGGCATTCGCATGACGTCGTCGAACGCCGTCGTCAGTTTGTTGCGCACCTGCAGCAGGGCGGAGAACGACACGCTGGCCTTCTGGCTGTCGACCATCGCGCCGACCAGATCGTCGCTCTTGCCGCTGTCGACCGCCGCCATCGCCGCGCTGGCCTGATGTTGCTGGGCATCCACTGAGCGCATCGCGGCCTCGAACGAGCTACTGATCGCATTGGTCGCCATGCTCGACGGACGGACCGCCTGTCCCTCGGCGACACCCGCCAGTTGTTGCATGCGGCCCAGCAGATCCTGCTGTACCTGAGTGATGGAACTCATGGCTGTTCTTCCCCGATCATTCAGAAATTCAGTTCGATGCCCTGCTCGCGCATCGCATTGAGGCGGTAGCGCAAGGCGCGTGAGGTCATGCCCAGGCTCGCTGCCGCCTTGGTCTTGTGGCCGTCGAAGCGGCGAATGGTGTCGATCACATGCTGGTACTCGGCCCATTTGCCACTGGCTCGCAGCGCCGCCTTGCCGTTCTCCGGGGCGAGCACCAGCGGCCTCTCGGTTCGTGCCGGTACGGCGGTCGGCGCCGCCAGCCCGAGGTCCTGCGGCTGAATGAACAGCCCGTTGCGCAGCACCAGCGCGCGCTGCACGGTGTTCTCCAGCTCACGGGCATTGCCGGGCCAGTCGTGCTGCAACAGTGCGCGGCAGGCGTCCTCGGTGAGCAGCTCGTCATGGGCTTCCTGCGGCGCGTACTTGCTGATGAAGCGACGGGCCAGCGGCAGCACATCTTCCTTGCGCTCGCGCAGCGGGCTGATGTGCAGCGGCAGCACGTCCAGGCGGAACATCAGGTCGGCACGGAAGCGCCCCTCGGCCACTTCCTGCTGCAGGTCGCGGTTGGTCGCGGCGATGACGCGCACGTTCAGTTCGATCTCGCGCCGCCCACCCAAACGCTCCACACGCTGTTCCTGCAGCACGCGCAGCAGCTTGGCCTGCAGCCCCAGCGGCAACTCGCCGATCTCGTCGAGCAGCAGGGTGCCGCCGTTGGCGAGCTCGAACTTGCCTGGCTGAGCGCTAACGGCGCCGGTAAAGGCGCCTTTCTCGTGGCCGAAGAGAATGGACTCGAGCATCTGCTCGGGGATCGCTGCGCAATTGACTGCAATGAAGGGTGCGTCCGTACCCGCGGAGAAGCGATGGATGTAACGGGCCATCAGCTCCTTGCCAGTACCGGTCTCGCCGGTGATGAGGATCGGCGCGCGGGTCATCGAAACGCGCTGAGCCATGGCCAGCAACCGACGACCAGCCTGGGAGCAGGATACGAAGCTCTCCTGCGCCGTATCAGCGCAAGCTTGTCGACGCAGCAACGCGCCAAGCTGGGTTTCACTGAACGGCGATAGCAGATAGTCGACGCATCCAAGCTCCAGCAGCGTCGCCGCCCTTTCCTGGTCGGCGTACTCGACGACCGGAACGACACTGATATTGGGCGCTCGTCGCGTCAGCGCTTCTATCTGCGCATATAAGGAGCGTGCCGGCAAACTACCGACAACCACAAACATCAGGGAAAACTGGTCGTTCTTGGATCTACCAAGTGCATCCAGAGCATCGTAGCGACTAACTTTGCAGCCCTGCCGGCGCAACCCGGCCTGGAGAAAGTCGCAAGCGGCCTCCTGCGCACTCCCAAGGATTGCAACCTTCTTCGCCGGCAATTCATCGAATAGCTCGTCGCATGCGTAGTTCATTGCCTGACCGATACTTTTCAATGTGACCCACCTTGCCTTCCTGGCACCGCTGCAATTACTCGAATTGCGGCCCAACGGAATGCGAAAGAAAAAATCTGTTTAATTTTTCGGAACTGTTTGCCGTCTTTTTGGCTTCTGACTCGCAATCGACCCAGCGCACTTTCGTCGGCACTCCGAACAAGTGCGCGCACGCTATCAGGACGCTGCCTCAATCACCCAATCAGTTCTGCTTAATTGAAATCAATGGACGCCTGACGAGCTCAAAAAAGCTCATTTGATATCTCTTGATTTAACCCCTCACGCGCCCAGGCCTAGGATGGCGGCACGCTAGAGCCGTGCCCGGAAAACACCCGTGCCAGCCAGCCAACGCTCTGCATAAATGGCCAGCGGCATCGCCGCCGTGTTCACCGACTCCAGGAAATACAGTTCACAACATGACTGGCAACTCAAAAGTCCACCATGGCGTGCCCGCCCAAAGCCTGACTGTATTGAAACCGCAGAAGCTGGGACGGCATCACCACAAGATTCCTCAATACATTAAGGAAACGACCAACAAGAACCCGCGCCTGATCGGCGATTACTTCCTGCGCAACTATCGAATCAACCTCGAACTGAACCGGATCGATGTTCAGGAAGAGCGCAGCGACGAGCCGGACTGCATATACCGGTCGGCCATGGGGAAAGTTGGATTTTCGATTGACCGGGCACTACTGACTGAAGCACTCGAGTGTTATTACGGCGGCACCGTCCTGGCAAGTCAGGACACACCGCCGATCAGCACGTCAGAACAGCGAATGCGCAACCGTCTGGGCATGGACATCACTGACATATTTGCCCGCTCGATATTGTCCGGCGAGACATTCGGCAAACTCGACAGTTATCGAAATGACTACGAGGAAACCAGCTGGGAATATGTGGCCGAGTACGAGTACATCAGCCATATCACCGGTAGCCGCTCCTCGATCTACATCTATCTGGATACCGATCTGGTCGACGAACTGACCAGCCGCTTGGCCGGGCCACCACCGGCGCGCATGCCGGGAAACCCCATCGATCACATCAAGCACTTGCCTGTACACCTCGATTGCGTGGTGGCGTCGGCACAGATGCCGCTGGCCCAGGTACTCGCTCTACAGCTCGACGACATCCTGATGCTGCGCCCGCTGGACCGCTACGAAGTGCGCATCAACCAACAGAAGCTCTATCGCGGCACCATCTTCGAAGAGGACGGGGCCCTGTTCCTTACTTCACTTGAAAGCGTGAACACCCAATGAACGGCCATCTTTCCGATAACGAATTCGAAAACCTCATCAACGAAGGCGACCTCAGCCTGGATGCCGTCGACGCCCCCGCGCTCGAAGCCCCTGCCGCAGCGCCTGCGCCGCGCCAGGACCTGAGCTTCTTCGGCAAGATCCCGGTGAACGTCACCCTCGAGGTTGCCTCCGCGGAAATCTCCCTCAAGGAGCTGATGGAGTGCGATACCAGCAGCGTGATCGTGCTCGACAAGCTGGCCGGCGAACCGCTGGACGTGAAGGTCAACGGTACCCTGTTCGCCAAGGCCGAGGTGGTGGTGATGAACGGCAACTACGGCCTGCGTATCGTCGAACTGTCCGGCACCAGCCTGGACGCCTTCGCCTCATGAACCTGCGTCGCGGCCTGAGCCTGCTCGGCCTGCTGCTGATCGGCCTGATGCCCCTGGCAGCCCAGGCCGCCGGCGGCGAAATCACCCTGTTCAACCTGAACGATACCGAGAACGGCCAGGAATTCTCGGTGAAGCTGCAGATCCTCATCATCATGACCCTGCTCGGCTTCCTGCCGGCGATGCTGATGATGATGACCTGCTTCACCCGCTTCATCATCGTACTGGCCATCCTGCGCCAGGCCATCGGCCTGCAGCAGAGTCCGCCGAACCAGGTGCTAATCGGCATCGCCCTGATCGTCACCCTGCTGGTGATGCGCCCGGTCTGGCAGGACATCCACAGCCAGGCCTACGAGCCGTTCCAGAACGACGAGATCACCCTCGAACAGGCGCTGGACTCGGCCAAGGGCAGCCTGGCCGGTTTCATGCTGGCACAGACCAACAAGAACTCCCTGGAAACCATGGTGGCGCTGGCCGGCGAAGAGCTGCCGGAGAACCTCGACGACCTGGACTTCTCGCTATTGCTGCCGGCGTTCGTGCTGAGCGAGCTGAAGACTGCATTTCAGCTGGGCTTCATGATCTTCGTGCCGTTTCTGGTGATCGACCTGGTGGTGGCCAGCGTGCTGATGGCGATGGGCATGATGATGCTCTCGCCGATGATGATTTCGTTGCCGTTCAAGTTGATGGTGTTCGTGCTGGTTGACGGCTGGGCGCTGTTGATGGGGACGTTGACCACCAGTATTCAGCCGTTTTAGGTGATGGGGATGAAGGCGTTGGCCGTGCGGTGGGGCTTGGAGAATGGGGAGGCAGGGCGCGTTTGTGAGAGCGACCTTGGCCGCGAAGCTGCTGGGCTTGGGCTCCCTAGGCCAGGGCCTATTGGCGGAGTCGACCGACGCATTGGTTTCGCCCTGCTGGGCGAGTCCCTTTTGGCAGTTGCCCCAAAAGGAACCAAAAGGTCTTGCCCCTACATCCGGGTCTCGCTGCGCTCGACTTCCCTCATTCCATCCCCGCTCCGGGGGCCGGCGTACAAGGGCCATCCATGGCCCTTTACGCCTCTTGCGGCATCCATGCCGCTCGCTCCCCTCCGCGCGGATTCCATTCGGCCTCCTGAAAGGGGCTTTTCGCGTCGCCTGGCAGTTCGTGCAATGGAAAAGCAGCTTTGCCCGCAGGCGGACGCCGTAGGGTGGAAAACTGCGAAGCATTTTCCACCGCAAGCGACACAGCGATTGGTCTCGAACGTTGCGCGCAAAAATCGGTGGGTAAGCTACGCGTTACCCACCCTACGATCCCTTGAAGCCCGCACATACACTTCGCTGCACGGCCTTTCAGGCGCGACCGAGTCGCCCCTTTCAGGAGGCCGAGCGCAGGTGGCGTGGAAGGGGTTGAGCGGCATGGATGCCGCGAGAGCCGCGATGGGCCAGGGATGGCCCTTCGCGGCGGGCCCCTGGAGCGTCACCGGAGCGAGGGAACCCCGGCGCAGCCGGGGCCGGATGGAGGGGCAAGCGTTTTTGCTTACTTTTTTCGCGACTGAAAAAAGTGAGTCGCCCAGCAGGGCGAAACCACTGCCTCAGCCAACTACAACAAAGAGCCATTACACCCGAAGCCAAAGCCACTACCAGCTCGCCGCGACCTGTAGCGGCTGTATCGCCGCCCAGGTGCTCCCATGCTGACCCCCGACACCGCCGTCCATATCGTTTCCAACGCCATTCACGTGATCGTCCTGGTGGTCTGCGTGCTGATCGTGCCGAGCCTGCTCGGCGGCCTCCTGATCAGCATTTTCCAGGCCGCCACGCAGATCAACGAACAGATGCTGAGCTTCCTCCCACGTCTGTTGATCACCCTCGGCATGCTGGTGTTCGCCGGGCACTGGATCCTGCGTACGCTGAGCGACCTGTTCATCGAAACCTTCCAGCAGGCGGGTCGCCTGGTCGGCTGAATCATGCCCAACGATCCCCTGATGCACGCCGGCCAATACCTGCAATCGCTGCTCGCCTACTGGTGGCCGTTCTGCCGGATCATGGCCGTGCTCAGTCTGGCGCCGATGTTCAGTCACAAGGCGATCAGCGTGCGTGTGCGCATCCTCCTGGCGCTGGCGCTGACCCTGGTGCTGGGCGCGGCCTTGCCGACACCGCCGACGCTCGACCCGCTGTCGCTGGCAGGCATGCTGGCCGCCATCGAGCAGATCGCCATGGGCCTGCTGCTGGGCCTGGCGCTGTTGCTGGTGTTCACCGTGTTCACCCTGATCGGTGACGTGGTCTCGACCCAGCTCGGGCTGTCCATGGCGGTGTTCAACGACCCCATGAACGGCGTGTCCTCAGCGTCGATCATCTACCAGCTGTATTTCATCCTGCTGGCACTGCTGTTCTTCGCCATCGACGGGCATCTGGTCACGGTGAGCATCATCTACCAGAGCTTCGTCTACTGGCCGATCGGCAGCGGGCTGTTCTACGACGGTCTGCAGACCATCGCCTGGTCGATGGCCTGGGTGATTTCGGCGGCCCTGCTGATCGCCCTGCCGATCGTCTTCTGCATGACCCTGGTGCAGTTCTGCTTCGGCCTGCTCAACCGCATCTCGCCGGCGATGAACCTGTTCTCCCTGGGCTTTCCCATGGCGATCCTCGCCGGCTTGTCGCTGATCTACCTGACCCTGCCGAACCTCGCCGAGGCCTACCTGCACCTGACCCGCGACCTGCTGGACAAGATCGGCGTTCTGCTCAGGAGCGGCGGCCATGTCTGAGCAGAACAGCAGTCAGGAAAAGACCGAAGAGGCCTCCGAGCAGAAACTCAAGAAGAGTCGCGACGACGGCCAGGTCACCCGCTCCAAGGATGTCGCCACCACCGTTTCGCTGCTCGCCACGCTGTTGCTGCTCAAGCTCAGCGCTGGGGTGTTTCTCGACGGCATGCAGCAGAGCTTCAGCTACTCCTATATCAACTTCCAGCAGAGCGAGATCGGCATCGATGACGTGCAGGTGATTCTGCTGCACAACCTGCTGGTGTTCGTCAGCGTGCTGCTGCCGCTGCTGCTGACGCCGATCCTGGTCATCGCCTTCGCCCTGGTACCGGGCGGCTGGGTGTTCTCGGCAAAGAATTTCGCGCCGAAGTTCAGCAAGCTCAACCCCATCACAGGACTGGGACGGATGGTCGGCGCCCAGAACTGGAGCGAGCTGGCCAAATCGCTGCTGAAGATCGCCGCCCTGCTCAGCATCGCCGCCTGGCAGCTTTACTACGCGGCGCCGAGGCTGATTGCACTGCAGCGCACCGATATCTTCAACGCCATCGGCGGTGCCTTCTCGCTGACCTTCGACCTGGCGATTTCGTTGCTGCTGGTGTTCGTGCTGTTCTCCTTCATCGACATCCCGCTGCAGCGTTTCTTCTTCCTGAAAAAAATGCGCATGACCAAGCAGGAGCGCAAGGAAGAGCACAAGAACCAGGAAGGCCGCCCTGAGGTGAAGGCACGCATCAAGCAACTGCAGCGCGCACTGGCACAACGGCAGATCACCAAGGTGATCAAGGATGCCGACGTGGTGATCGTCAACCCGACCCACTATGCCGTGGCGCTCAAGTACGACCCGAAGAAGGCCGAAACGCCGTTCGTGATCGCCCGTGGCGTTGATGAGATGGCGCTGTACATCCGCAAGATGGCCCAGGCCAATCAGCGCGAGGTGATCGAGCTGCCGCCGTTGGCCCGCGCGATCTACTACAGCACCCAGGTCAATCAGCAGATCCCGGCGCCGCTCTACACCGCCGTGGCTCACGTGCTGACTTACATCCTCCAGCTCAAGGCCTGGAAACAGGGCCGCCGGGAAAGCAAGCCGGCGCTGGCCAGCAACATCCACATCCCCGAAGAACTGTTCAACCGAGCGCGCTCATGAGCCTGATTCAGAAACTCACGCCCACATTCCGCAGTGGCCGGATCGGCATTCCGCTGATCATCCTGTCGATTCTGGCGATGATCATCCTGCCGCTGCCGCCGCAGCTGCTGGATATCCTGTTCACCTTCAACATCGCCATGGCAGTGCTGGTGTTGCTGGTCAGCGTGTCGTCGAAGAGCCCGCTGGATTTCTCGCTGTTCCCCACGGTGATCCTGGTCACCACGCTGATGCGCCTGACCTTGAACGTCGCTTCGACCCGCGTGGTGCTGCTCGAAGGCCACTCGGGTACGGGCGCCGCGGGCAAGGTGATCGAGGCCTTCGGCGAGGTGGTGATCGGCGGCAACTTCATCGTCGGCCTGGTGGTGTTCGTGATCCTGATGATCATCAACTTCATCGTCATCACCAAGGGCGGCGAGCGCATCTCGGAAGTCACCGCGCGCTTCACCCTGGACGCCCTGCCGGGCAAGCAGATGGCCATCGACGCCGACCTCAACGCCGGCCTGCTGACCCAGGAAGATGCCAAGGCGCGGCGCCAGGAAGTGGCCAAGGAAGCCGACTTCTACGGTGCGATGGACGGGGCTTCAAAGTTCGTCCGTGGCGATGCCATTGCCGGCATTCTGATCCTGCTGATCAACCTCTTCGGCGGTTTCGCCATCGGTGTATTCGTCCACGACCTGGCTGCCGGCGAAGCCTTCAAGCAATACGCGCTGCTCACCATCGGTGACGGCCTGGTTGCGCAGATTCCGGCGCTGCTCCTGTCCACCGCTGCGGCGATCATCGTTACCCGCATCAACGAATCCAGCGACATCACCAGCCAGGTCCAGCGCCAGCTGCTGGCCAACCCCGCCTCGCTGTACACCGTCGCCGGCATCCTCTTCGTGCTCGGCATGGTGCCGGGCATGCCGCACCTGGCGTTCCTCGGCTTCGCCGCGCTGATCGGCTTCATCGCTTGGCGCGTCTCGCTGCACGAGCCGCCGGCCGCCGGCGCCGATCTCAAGGAGATTCAGCAGCTCGGCCAGGCAATGGACAAGGAGCGGGCGCAATCGCTGGCCTGGGAAGACATTCCGTTGGTCGAGCGGTTGTCGGTATCGCTCGGCTACAAGCTGGTCGGGCTGGTCAACGAAGCGTCCGGTGCGCCGCTGCCGGCGCGGGTACGCGGCGTGCGCCAGACACTGTCCGAGCATCTGGGCTTTCTGCTGCCGGAAGTGCAGATCCGCGACAGCCTCAGGCTCAAGGCCTCGCAGTACGACATCTACATCAACGGCGAGAAGATCGACGGTGCCGAACTGCATGCCGACCGGCTGATGGCGATCCCGTCGGCTGAGCTGTATGGCGAAATCGACGGCATCCTCGGCACCGATCCAGCCTACCGTATGCAGGTGGTGTGGATTCAGCCGACGGACAAGTCCCGCGCGCTGAACCTCGGCTATCAGGTAATCGACTGCGCCAGCGTTATCGCCACGCACCTGAACAAGGTGATCCGCGAGCATCTGCCCGATCTGTTCAAGCACGACGACGTCGAGCACCTGATGCAGCGTCTGACCCTGCAAGCCCCAAAACTCGCCGAAAGCCTCAAGAACGCACTGAGCTACACCCAGCAGATGCGCGTGTACCGCCAACTGCTGCTGGAGGAAGTGCCGCTGCGCGATATCGAAACCATCGCCAGTACCCTCCTCGAATGCAGCGAGACCACCAAGGACCCCGTGCTACTGGCCGCCGACGTGCGTTATGCGCTGCGTCGCAGCATCGTATCGATGATTGCCGGAGATCGTCGCGAGCTGGCGGTGTTCGTGCTGGAAAACGCGCTGGAGAACACCCTGCTCAATGCGCTCGCCATCGCCCAGCAAGCCGGCCAGGTAAGCCTGGACAATATCCCGGTGGAGCCGAGCCTGCTCAACCAGCTGCAGAACAGCATGCCGGTGGTGAAGGAAAAACTGCGCAAGGATGGCCATCCACCGATCCTGACCGTGATGCCCCAGCTGCGCCCCTTGCTGTCGCGCTACGCACGGGTCTTCAGCCCGGGCCTGCACGTGCTGTCGCAGAACGAGATTCCCGACCGCGTCGGTGTGAACATCCTCGGTACGCTGGGTTAAGCAACGGCGTCGCCGCAGGGAGAGTCAGTAGATCCTGCGGCGGCGCGGCAGCTGATTGGCCACCATGGCAGCGAAGTCCGCCGACGGCCGATCCAGGGCGAAGCCCATTTCAAAGCTGTCTCTGCGTGAATCCTTGCGCGACCACTGGCAGATCACCACAGCCTCGATCTGTCGCACCCGCTCACCCTGCTCCGGCATGTGTAGCACCATCTCGTAGCACCCGCCTACAGCCAGCGGCTGGCTGGAAACCAGGCGCAGCCCGCCCAGCGATAAATCGACGACATAGCCCATGGGCTCGCCATTCAAGCGATTGGTGACCTGAATGCTGCTTATGTGGCGAAAGCTGAAGCGTCTGTGCTGGCGCATGTCCGTTGCTCGGGCAAATGGATCGTCTCCGCCGCAGCACGGAAGGCTGCGGCCGCGGAAGCTGGCAGGTGTAAAGCCAGCAGGCGACCTAAACCGCAGCAAAGTTAAGTCCGAACATCATCCGCACAGCATCGACTGCATCAGCGTAGAGCGGATCGCCCTCGCCTTATTGTGACGAACCATCCGAGCGAGACGAGTCGTCGCTCACCTCCTCGGTAACCGCTGGCGGCACGTTATAGGCACCGCCCGGTACATCGGTTTCGTCACCGCCGGCCACCTCGCCCTGAGTAGAGGTGGTTTCCGGGTCCTGCTCATGTGCGTCGCCGGTCTGATCGATGGACTCGACGCTTTCGCGACCCTGTTCATTCTGGTTCATCAGCTGCTCCTCGATTGCGCGCCACGACGCTCTGCACGATGCGGAGCGTCTTTCGATTAGGAAGAGCAACGCCTATGGAAGTTGCAGCGCAACGGCGGCTTTCTGGACCAATGGCCGCTCAGCGGTGCAGCTGAACTATTCCAAGCGCGCAGCAGCCAAAAGTTAACTAGAACTGCCACAGATCATAATTATGCAACTCTCTTCTCGCAGCCTGCCGTTCACGCCAGCCGCCACCCCGGAGACGGTTCAGCCATCACGAGCCCTTTATTTCGCGCTGTTCCGCGAGGCCGATGAGCAATCGCGCGATGCAGCTGCCGATTACCTGCGAGGGCAAATTGAGGCTGCGGCCGCGCTGCCCTGTGATCTGCCCGAAAATCCGGCCGATCTGGAAGCCTGGGTCATGCAGCGCACCGAGGAAGTCGGACGCCATTACCAGACCTACCTGGACCAGCGTCGGGCCGGTGCTGCACGCCGCTATTTCTCCAACAAGGCCCATGCCCTGCATTTCCTGCGGGGCGTGGCACCGACCAAACTGGTCGATGGGGCGTGGCTGTATGGCTTGCTACAGCGTTGGGACGATGCCCGCTTCACCGCGCTGATCCAGACCTATCTGGAAGAGCTCGGCGAAGGGTTGCCGGAAAAGAACCATGTGGTGCTCTACCGCAAATTGCTAGCCAGTCAGGGCTGCGACGACTGGCAGGATCTCGACGACGACCATTTCATCCAAGGCGCCATCCAGCTGGCCCTGGCCGAGCACGCCGAGCAGTTCCTGCCTGAAGTGATCGGCTTCAATCTGGGTTACGAACAGCTGCCCCTGCATCTGCTGATCAGTTCCTACGAGCTGGCCGAGCTGGGTATCGACCCCTACTACTTCACCCTGCACGTCACCGTGGACAACGCCGACAACGGCCATGCGAAAAAGGCCGTTCAAGGCGTGCTGGACGCCTTGCCGCTCGTCGGCGACAGCGCGGATTTCTATCGTCGGGTGCGTGATGGCTACCGGCTCAATGACCTTGGCGCCAGCACCGTCTCGGTGATCGGCGACTTCGATCTGTCTCGCGAGGTGCAGCGCATTTTCGAGAAGAAGGCCGCGGTCGGCCAGTTCGTGCACTCCGACTACTGCCGTTTCGAAGGTCGCACGGTCAACCAGTGGCTGGCTGACGACGTCGAGGAGTTTCTCGCGGTGCTGGACAAGCGCGGCTGGATCAAGCGTGGCCACGATCCGCAGGAAAGCCGCTTCTGGCAGCTGATTACCGGTGAACAGGCGCCGATGTTCGGCGTCTTCAGCGCCTACGAGCAGCAGACCATCCACGACTGGATTGCCGGCGACTGGCAGGCCGACGGCAAGCGCAGCCCACGCGGCGCGCTTCTGCAGCGGCAGGCGCTTTTCAACGCTCGCCGCGCGCCACAAGGCGCTACCGGCCCGCAGTCGACGGAACTCGCCCCTGGCAACGATTTCGATGAAGAACTGCAACTGCTCGAGCAGCAGGTCGCGCGCCTTCCCGATCGTGCCGCGCGCATGCGCCTGCTGCTGCCGCTAATTGCCCCCCAGCGACACCACAGCGCTGCCGGCCTGTTGGCTACGCGCTTGTTCAGCGGTCTGTTCAACTGACGGCACAATCAAGGAAAGCAATGATGACCATGGAAACCGCGCAGGACCGCGCCCTGCTGCATCTGGGCCAAGCCCTGCGAGATCGCGGCTATCACTTCATCACCCCCACGCCGTTGACCCATGAACGGGTCAATCAGCGCCCGGAAAATGCCCTTGCCGATGATCTGCCAGGAGTGTTCGGCTGGAGCCGGCCTTTTCAGCACGAGCTTTTGCCACCGCCGCTGTTCAGCCTGATGGACCAAGCCGATGTACTGGAGCCCTATGGCTCACGCTGGAGATCTGGGGTACGCCTGTCCAGCCTCGACGGCCAGCTGTTCCTGCATTCGGCATTTCCCACCGAAGCTAGCGATGCAGTGTTCTTCGGCCCGGACACCTACCGCTTCGCCAGCGCCATCAGCAACCATCTTAATCAGCATGCCGGCGAAATCCGGCGCGTGGTGGACATCGGCTGTGGCTCGGGTGCAGGTGCGATTCTCACGGCCCTGGCGCGGCCAAGCGCCGAAGTGCTGGCGGTGGACATCAACCCCGAGGCGCTGCGCCTGACCCGCATCAATGCGGCACTGGCTGGCGCAGACAACCTGCGCACCGAGCACAGTGATCTATTGAGCGCCGCCGAGGGAGAATTCGATCTGGTCCTGGCCAATCCTCCGTATCTGGTGGATGCCGACCAGCGCGCCTACCGCCACGGTGGCGGACCACTCGGCGCCGGCCTGTCGCTGGCGATTCTGGATGCTGCGCTCGGCCACCTGGCCCCAGGCGGCACGCTGCTGCTGTATACCGGGGTCGCCATGATCGACAACCAGGACCCCTTCCTCACGGAAGTACGCCAGCGCCTGGAACGTACCGACCTGCAGTGGAGCTATCGTGAAGTCGACCCGGACGTGTTTGGCGAGGAGCTGCTTGGTGGCGCCTATGTCAAATGTGATCGCATCGCCGCGGTGGTGCTGGAAGTGACGCGGGCGGCGAGCTGAACGTTCCCGCGTGGAAAACGCTTCGCGGTTTTCCACCCTACGATCGGCCAGGCGTAGGGTGGATAACGCCGCAGGCTTATCCACGCGCAAGTGAGTGCGCATATTAGACCGGCAACAGCACCAGAATGAGCGACAGGGTGATCAGCGAGCCCAGCGTCGACAGCAGCACCACCCGTGAGACCCGCGAACCTTCCCGACCGTAGAACTCGGCAAGCATGTAGGGGCCGGTCCCGGTGGGTAGGGCGCTGAGCAGCAGTGCTGAATAGCCCCACAGGGTTGGCAGCTCGAACACCTGAAAAGCCAGATACCAGGTGATCAGCGGCTGCACCACCAGCTTCAGCCCCACCAGCGGCCACACGCCCTGCACCCTGCCTCCCGGCTGTGGCTGGGCCAGAAACAGCCCCAGCGAGACCAGCGCGCAGGGCGCCGCGGCCGCACCCAGCAGCTTGAGCAACGTTGCCAGCGGCACCGGCAGTTGCAGACCGCTCGCTCCCCAGAGCGCACCGAGCATGGGCGCGATCACCAGCGGATTGCGCACCAGCGCAATGCTTACCTTGCCCAGCGTGCGCAACACGTTCTGCCCGGCATGGATGCCGCTCTCGACGCAGGCCAGGGCGATGGCGAACAGCACGCAGACCACCACGATGGAGGCGACCATCGCCGGCTGCAATGCCTCATCGCCGAGCACCAGCATGCACAGCGGAATCCCGACATAGCCGGTATTGGCATAGGACGCGCCCAACGCATCCAGGCTGGCATCGACCAGCGGCTGCTTCTGCAGCATGCGATAGCCAAGGGTGAAGGCAAACACCCCGAGGCAGCCGATGGCGAACACGGCGATGAAGCCGGGCTGCCAGAGCTGTTCCCAGGTAGAGGTAGCAATGACGCTGAACAGCAGCGCCGGCAGGCCCAGCCAGACGACGAAACGGTTGAGTTCGGAGGCGCCGGTCGGCCCCATCCGCCCGCTACGGCGGCACAGGTAACCGAGCAGGATCAGCGCAAAGACGGGCAGGACGACATTGACGACTGAAGACATGGACTCTCATCTGCAAGCTGGTGGCGCGGCACGGAGCCTGCGACCAAAACGGCCGGCCACCATAGCAAATGCGACGGATTGCCGCGCTCGGGCCAACCAGGCAGCGCCCGGTCGACCCCGAGCTTCAGCTCAGTGAACCGACGGCGAATAGCCGTTGGGCTCGGCTCGTGCGGCGGCGAACTCAGCCTCGACACTGCCTCGGATTTGCGCAGTGCCGCCTGGGAAACCGCTGCGGTCGCTGTAGTCCCACTCGACCACCGGCACCCGCTCGGCATCCAGTGCCTTGGCGCAGCTCAGGTCCAGCGCGGTAATGCCGGCCACCGCGCCGGCAGCGATCGCCGCATTGGCCGGCTCGTTGCCATGCTCGATACTCCAGCCGAGACCGGCCAGGTCCAGCGCATCGCCGCCGATGCGGCCGTAGATCCAGGGCTTGGGATCATCCGCCAGAAGAATGCCGACGCCGGTGGCGATCTCGCGCAGTCCGCAGGCTCGGACCAATCCTTCGCTGCCGGACATGCCGATAAAGCGCGCGACCTGCCGTGGTGCCACCAGCTGGGCGACGCCCAGACCGATGCTGAACCAGCCCAGCCCCCGTGCCAGCGTGCGGGCGGATTGGTTGGGCCGGGTGACTTGACGTGGAATGCTCATAAAGGCTCCTCGCTCGATAACGTAGCTCGGCCGATCCCTACTTTAGGGATCGGCGATCTGCAGGCTTCAGGGTTTCAGAACGACCTTGATGCAGCCGTCATGCTTGTCGCGGAAGGTCTTGTACATCTCCGGACCCTGCTCGAGGCTGACGCTGTGGGTGATGACGAATGAAGGGTCGATCTCACCTTCCTGGATGCGCCTGAGCAGATCATCGGTCCAGCGATTGACGTGGGTCTGGCCCATGCGGAAGGTCAGCCCCTTGTTCATCGCCGCGCCGAACGGGATCTTGTCGATCAGCCCGCCGTAGACGCCGGGAATCGAGATGATGCCGGCCGGGCGGCAGACGTAGATCATCTCGCGCAACACGTGCGGGCGGTCGCTCTCGAGCATCAGCGCCTGCTTGGCGCGGTCGTACATGGAGTCGATCGAACGCGCGGCGTGCGCCTCCATGCCCACCGAGTCGATGCACTTCTCCGGCCCCTTGCCGCGGGTCAGCTCCTTGAGCCGCTCGAGCACGCTTTCTTCATCGAAGTTGATGGTGATGGCGCCGCCGGCGCGGGCCATCGACAGCCGCTCGGGCACGTTGTCGATACAGATGACCTGCTCGGCGCCCATCATCACCGCGCTGCGGATGGCGAACTGGCCGACCGGGCCGGCACCCCATATCGCCACCGTGTCGGTGGGCTGGATGTCGCACTGCGCCGCAGCCTGCCAGCCGGTAGGCAGAATGTCACCCAGGAACAGCACCTGTTCGTCGGTCAGCCCCTCGGGAATCACCACCGGCCCGACATCGGCATAGGGCACCCGCACGTACTCGGCCTGGCCACCGGCATAGCCGCCGGTGAGGTGGGTGTAGCCATAGAGCCCGGCGGTGGTGTGGCCAAAGACCTTGTCGGCGATGTCCTTGTTGCGGTTGGTGCGCTCGCACACCGAGAAATTTCCGCGCCGGCACTGGTCACACTCGCCACAAACGATGGTGAAGGGCACCACCACGCGGTCGCCGACCTTGAGCTTCTTGTTCGCCGAGCCTACCTCCATCACCTCGCCCATGAACTCGTGGCCCATGATGTCGCCGTGCTGCATGCCCGGCATGAAGCCGTCGTAGAGGTGCAGGTCAGAGCCGCATATGGCGCAGGACGACACCTTGATGATGGCGTCGCGCGGGTCTTCGATGGAGGGATCGGGAACGTGGTTGTCGCAGCGGATATCGTGCTTGCCGTGCCAGCGAAGGGCTCTCATGGACAATCTCCTGGTCGGGTTTCGGAAACGCCGTCTCGGTGATTCTCCCTTTGCTGCCTCGCTGTAGCTCTCCTGTGGCCGGTGCGGCGTGCTGTCAGGGATTTAGTAAGCAGCGCCGCACCAGAGTTGCCCGTTTACCGACGGGCTGCATGCCAGCTGCGCCCACGCCGATGGCAAAGATCTAGTGCCGATTGCGACCCAGCGCGGCGTAGCCGTCACGATAGCTGGGAAACCTGGGTTTCCAGCCCAGTGCACGGACACGAGCATTGCTGCAGCGCTTGCTGCCGGCGCGACGGGTCATGCTTTGCTCGGCCCATTGAGTGACACCCAGCAGTTCGCGCAGCCAGTCGACTACCTCGTGTAGCGGTGCCGGATCGTCATCCACACCGAGATAGCAATCATCCAGCTCAGCACCACCGGCGTCGGCCTGCAGCAGGAACGCCAGCAGCCCCGCGGCATCGTCGCGATGGATGCGATTGCTGTATTGCGGTGGTTCACGCTCGACACGCAGACCGGCGCGCACCTGATTCTGCAGCCAGGGCCGCGATGGGTCGTACAGGCCGCCCATACGTACGCAGGTGGCCGGCACGCCACAGCCAAGGGCGAGTTGTTCGGCCTCGAGCATCACCTTTCCGGTGAAGCCACCAGGTTCAGTGGGCGAGGCTTCGTCGATCCATTCGCCGTCGCGCTGGGCGTAGACACCGGTGCTTGAGACGAACAGCAGCCGCCGGGGCTGCTGGCCGCGCTGCTGCAACCAGCCGAGCACATTGCGCAGGCCCTCTACATAGGCCTGTCGATAGCCGGGCTCATCATGCTCGGTGGCGGATGCGGCATAAACCAGATAGTCCAGACCGCCGTTGGGCCAACTGCGCGGACAAGTCGGATCGGCGAGATCACCCTTGACTGGCAGAATCGGCACCGCCAGCTCGGCGGCATTGCGCCGCAGGCCGTACACCGTCCAGCCCTCCCGGCTCAGTTGCAGGCCGAGACGACTGCCAAGGTCGCCGCAGCCTGCGATCAATACGCTAAGGCGCTTGCCCATGTTCTGCTCCCTCAGTTGTACCCGCCGCGCGGGCCGTATGAAACGAAGTGTACCGACTTTCGAAGCCGGGCCGGCTGGTTGGTTCTAAGCTGCGCAAAAGGCTATGCTTGCAGGCACCTTGATGGATACTGACTATGACTCTGACCGAACTGCGCTATATCGTCACGCTTGCCCAGGAACAGCACTTCGGCCGCGCGGCTGAACGCTGCCACGTCAGTCAGCCGACCCTCTCGGTTGGCGTGAAGAAGCTCGAGGACGAGCTCGGCGTATTGATCTTCGAGCGGACCAAGAGTGCAGTGCGCCTGACACCGGTCGGCGAAGGCATCGTCACACAGGCGCAAAAGGTGCTGGAGCAGGCGCAGAGCATTCGCGAGCTGGCCCAGGTGGGCAAGAATCAGCTCGCCGCGCCACTCAAGGTTGGTGCCATCTATACCGTCGGCCCATATATGTTCCCGCACTTGATTCCGCAGCTGCATCGCGTGGCGCCGGACATGCCGCTGTACATCGAAGAAAACTTCACCCACATCCTGCGCGACAAGCTGCGCACCGGCGAGCTGGATGCGATCATCGTTGCGCTGCCATTCCAGGAAGCGGATGTGCTGACCAAGCCGCTCTACGACGAGCCGTTCTACGTGCTGATGCCGGCCGACCATCCATGGACCGCCAAGCAAACCATCGACGCCGAGATGCTCAACGACAAGAGCCTGCTGCTGCTGGGCGAAGGCCACTGTTTCCGCGATCAGGTGCTCGAAGCCTGCCCGACCACGCGCAAAGGCGAGGCGCCGAGCCACACCACGGTCGAATCCAGCTCGCTGGAAACCATCCGCCACATGGTCGCCTCGGGCCTGGGTGTATCGATCCTGCCGCTTTCGGCGGTGGAGAGCCACCACTACTCCCCCGGCGTGCTGGAGATTCGCCCGCTGACGCCGCCGGTACCGTTCCGCACCGTGGCGATCGCCTGGCGCGCCAGCTTTCCGCGGCCCAAGGCCATTGAAATCCTCGCCGACTCGATCCGTCTGTGTTCGGTAGGCAAGCCGCCGTCGGCGAAAGCCTGAGACCATGAGCGAACTGGCGACCACTCCGGTCACCGCGCTCAAGGGCGTCGGCGCCGCATTGGCCGAGAAGCTCGCCAGGGTCGGCCTGGAAACCCTGCAGGACGTACTCTTCCACCTCCCGCTGCGCTACCAGGACCGCACCCGTGTGGTGCCCATCGGTGCACTGCGGCCGGGGCAGGACGCGGTGATCGAAGGCATCGTATCCGGCGCCGATATCGTCATGGGGCGGCGGCGCAGTCTGCTGGTGCGCCTGCAGGATGGCAGCGGCACGCTCAGCCTACGCTTCTACCACTTCAGCCAGGCCCAAAAGGAAGCCATGAAGCGCGGCACTCAGCTGCGCTGCTATGGGGAGGCACGTCCCGGGGCCTCGGGACTGGAGATCTACCACCCCGAATACCGCGCGCTGACCGGCGAACCAGCGCCCGTTGAGCAGACGCTGACGCCGATCTACCCGACCACCGAAGGCCTGACCCAGCAGCGCCTGCGCAATCTCAGCGAGCAGGCACTGAGCCGTCTCGGCCCGCACAGTCTGCCGGACTGGTTGCCCGCGGAACTGGCCCGTGATTATCACCTCGGCCCGCTGGATCAGGCGTTGCGTTACCTGCACCGGCCACCGGCCGACGCCAATCTGGAAGAACTCGCTGAAGGCCGGCACTGGGCGCAGCACCGCCTGGCGTTCGAGGAATTGCTGACCCATCAGCTGTCGCTGCAGCGCCTGCGCGAACGGGTTCGGGCCCAACAGGCCCCGGCGCTACCGCCGGCACAGCGACTTCCGAAGCAATTTCTGGCCAATCTCGGCTTCGCCCCCACCGGGGCTCAGCAGCGCGTCGGCGCCGAGATCGCCTACGACCTGGCTCAGGACGAGCCCATGCTGCGGCTGGTGCAGGGTGACGTCGGCGCTGGCAAGACAGTCGTCGCCGCCCTCGCCGCATTGCAGGCGCTCGAAGCCGGCTACCAGGTAGCACTGATGGCGCCGACCGAGATCCTCGCCGAACAGCACTTCATCAACTTCACCAAGTGGCTCGAACCGCTCGATATCAAGGTTGCCTGGCTGGCCGGCAAGCTCAAGGGCAAGACCCGCGCCAGCGCGCTGGAACAGATAGCCGGCGGCTGCCCGATGGTAGTCGGCACCCACGCACTGTTTCAGGACGAGGTGGTGTTCAAGCGCCTGGCGCTGGTGATCATCGATGAGCAGCACCGCTTCGGCGTGCAGCAGCGCCTGGCCCTGCGTCAGAAGGGCATCGACGGGCGACTCTGCCCGCACCAGCTGATCATGACCGCCACGCCGATCCCTCGGACCCTGGCGATGAGCGCCTACGCCGATCTCGATACCTCGATCCTGGACGAGCTGCCGCCGGGCCGCACGCCGGTAAACACCCTGGTAATCGCCGATAGCCGCCGCCTCGAAGTGATTGAACGGGTACGCATCGCCTGCAACGAGGGGCGCCAGGCGTATTGGGTATGCACCCTGATCGAGGAATCCGAGGAGCTCACCTGCCAGGCCGCGGAAACCACCTTCGAGGACCTTTCGGCGGCGCTTGTCGGGCTGCGCGTCGGGCTGATCCATGGGCGCATGAAGCCGCTCGAGAAAGCCGCAGTGATGGATCAGTTCAAGCGCGGCGAACTGCAGTTACTGGTCGCCACCACCGTCATCGAGGTGGGCGTCGATGTGCCCAACGCCAGTCTGATGATCATCGAGAACCCAGAGCGTCTGGGTCTCGCCCAGCTGCACCAGCTACGCGGAAGGGTCGGCCGCGGCAGTGCGGCAAGTCACTGCGTGCTGCTGTACCATCCGCCACTGTCGCAATTGGGTCGCGAACGGCTGGCGATCATGCGCGAAACCTGCGACGGCTTCCTGATTGCCGAGAAGGATCTGGAGCTACGTGGCCCCGGCGAAATGCTCGGCACACGCCAGACCGGCCTCCTGCAATTTAAGGTCGCAGACCTGATGCGCGATGCCGAACTGCTGCCGGCCGTGCGTGATGCCGCGCAGGAGTTGCTGGCGCGCTGGCCGCAACACGTCAGCCCGCTGCTTGAGCGTTGGCTGCGTCATGGCCAGGAATACGGCCAGGTATGACAACCATTCGTCGCCACAACGTCCACGCCTGACGCCTTCGCTATACTCGGGCAGGTCATTACAACGGGTCCGCATATGAATTCTGCTGTCGACACCGAAAGCTGCTCCGAACTGCCTCTGCTAATCACCAAGTTGTTGAAAGACCTCGGTGTGAGCTACCAGATCCAGCGCGATCGGCCCAACTTCCCCGCCGCCCAGCGGGTTCAGGCAGTGCTGTTGGACGACAGCATCGGTGCCATGCTGCTGCTATTCCCCCAGGACCATCTGCTCGACCTCGCGCGCTTGGCCGAACTCACCGGCCGCGAGCTGGCTGCGGTGAAGCCGGAGCGACTGGCACGAATGCTCGGCAAGCATCAGCTGAGCCGTCTGCCCGGCCTGCCGCCGTTGACCAGTTCACCCTGCCTGTACGAAGAGCGTCTGCTGCAACAACCGCGATTGCTGGTCGAGTCCGGCCAACCCGGGTTGCTGGTAGAGGTAAGCAGTGGCGACTTCAAGCGCATGCTGAGCAAGGCCACGGCCGGTAGCTTCGCAGTACCGCTGAGCAGCATCCAGCCGAACCTGGACCGTCCGGATGACGACCGCAAGGAGATCAGCCTAGCGGTGCAGAGCTTCACGGCACGACGCATCCAGAAGCGCCTGGAAGAAACCATCGAAATACCGCCACTGCCGCACACGGCGCAGAAGATCATCAAGCTGCGGGTCAATCCCGACGCAACCGTCGACGACATCACCGGTGTGGTGGAAACCGATCCTGCCCTGGCGGCGCAGGTAATCAGCTGGGCAGCTTCACCCTATTACGCTGCGCCAGGACGCATTCGCTCGGTAGAAGACGCCATCGTTCGCGTGCTGGGCTTCGATCTTGTCATCAACCTTGCGCTGGGTCTCGCGCTGGGCAAGACGCTGAGTTTGCCCAATGACAAGCCGCAGGACGCGACACCTTATTGGCAGCAGGCAATCTACACCGCCGCCGTGATCGAAGGGCTGACCCGTGCCATTCCCCGAGAGCAGCGCCCGGAGCCCGGCCTTAGCTACCTCGCCGGGCTGCTGCACAGCTTCGGCTATCTGGTGCTGGCCCACGTCTTCCCGCCGCATTTCTCGCTCATCTGTCGGCATTTGGAAGCCAATCCGCATCTTTCGCACAGCCATGTCGAGCAGCACCTGCTGGGCATCACCCGTGAGCAGATCGGCGCGTGGCTGATGCGCCTGTGGGGAATGCCGGAAGAACTCGCCGCCGCCCTGCGCTTTCAGAGCGATCCGAGCTACGCAGGCGAGCACTCCGCTTACCCGAACTTGGTCTGTCTGGCCGTGCGCCTGTTGCGCAGCCGTGGCATCGGCGGCGAGCCGGTCATTGATGTGCCGCAGCAACTGTTCGATCGACTCGGTATCACCCGAGAAAAAGCCGATGATGCGATCTCCAAGGTGCTTGCCGCCGAGGCCGCATTGCGTGCATTGGCGATGCAATTCAACCAGCCACACTGATAGCCACGCCGCCGGGTCTGCGCTGGAGAGCGCCGACCCGACGGCGGAAACGCTCCGAGGTGCCATTAACCTCCGGCACGGAAGCTCACTCGCGCATTCACCAGACCTTCACCGGCGCGCTCCAGGCTGACGTCGGCGACGCTTACGCCCTGCCCCTGCAGCGTATCGAACCAACGCAGCAGCAGTGCGTAAGAGGCGCCGGGCAGGCTCACCTGCAAACTGCCGTCGCTGCCATTGTCGAAGCTCTCGATCAGCAGATTGCCCTGCTGCGCACTCTCGGTGATCACCCCCTGCAGTTGCTCCGGCGCCAGCTCGACCTGATTGCTGCGTTCCATCTGCCGCGCCAGCTCAGTGTTCTGCTCCATGTAGGCATACAGCTCGCGCTGCGCCTGATAGTACTCACGCGCATCGGCTGCCTGGCGCTGCGCCGGCAGCCACAGCCAGATATAGAACAGCACCGCGATCAGGAAGGCGCCGAGTAGGCTCAGCAAGGCGCGTTCACGGGGCGCCAGGCGTTGCCAGCGCTGCCAAAGCGGAGAGTCGGCAAGGCGCACGGCCAGTTGTTGCTTGAGATTCATCATCAGCCTCCAATGACCACGCGGGCGCTGACACCGTCACCTTCGCGACTGGCCGAACCCAACTGCACGTTCTGGCCGGCTTCACCCAGCCGACGACGCAGCGTTTCCAAGGTCGCGAAATCCATTGCCTGTACCTGCAGCGCCAAGTCGCCGCGATCCTGGTTGTAATCAAGCTGGCCGATGGTTACCGGAATGCCGTCCTCCAGCGCTGCGGCAGCATGGTCGAGCAGGCGCAGAAAGCCGGCCTGTCCGCCTCGGCCCTGAGCCAGATGATCGTCGAACTGCGCTCGCATGTTGACGATGCGGACATCCTCGGGGAACAGCTCGCGATACAGGGCCAGGCTGGCGTCGGCATAGGCATCGCCCTGGCGCTGGAAATACCAGGCCTGGCCCAGGTTGAAACCCAGCTGCACCACAAGGATCAGCCCGACGACCGCAAACAGCGGCTTCCAGTAGCCGAGGCCAGTGTTGCCGACCTCTACGGCGAAATCTCCCTGGGCGAGATTGATCGCGGCCACGCGCTGAGCGACGAGAAAGCCGTAGGGGTCGTCCACTTGTCGGTAGCCGTCCAACGGCACTGGCGGCTCGGTCGTGCTGCCTTGGGCATGCCAGGGCGCCGGGCAAAGGCCGGAAAGCTGCGGCCAATCCTGAGTGGCGAAGGCCAGTCGCGTTTCGCCAACGCCACCGAGCAGGCCACGCTCGCCGATGAACAGCAACTGCGTTGCCTCGCGAGGCAGCAGGTCGGCATCGACGTGGATCGCGACGATCAGCAGGCCCATTTCGCGCAACTGCCCCAGCCAGCCGGCTAACAGCTGGCGGCGGATCGCCACTACCCGCAGACGGCCGTCCGGCAGCGCCTCGCCCAAAGCCAGATGCAGATCGTCAACGTTCTCGGCGAGCAGCTCCTCGGCGGCATAGGCCAGCGCTTGCTGAATCCAGCGCGCCTTGCGCGTTGGCAGAGTAACGGCGAAGAAGCTGCAGACTTCTGCCGGCAGGATCAGGCTGACCGCGCCGCTGCCGCCAGTGCAATCGGCCAGGGGCTGCCAGCGGCCTGGGCCGTCCTTGGGCAGCCAATAGACGCGCATATCGGCAGCAAGGCTGACAGGGCTGTCGGCGGGCAGAAAAAGGCAATCCATGATCTAGCGTTCTCCGTCGGATGAGCGGGCCAGCCGGGCAGGCTGGCCAAGATTTCGCGCGAGCACGCGCACGCTGCCGTCCTGCTCGCGTTGCAGCAAGCTGACCAGTGCCAGCCGGCGATCACCCACGCGCACTTCACTGGTGGCCTGGAAGAATTGACTGCCAACCGCCAGCGCAGTGCCCTGCAGCGTAGTTCCGGCCATGGCCGGCTGCGCGAGGAATGCCGCGCTGTTGCGAAACGGCGCGGCACGGCGCAGCTCGACCAGCGACTCGGCAGCACCGAGGCTGAGGTTGTCGCTCAGGCTTGAGAGCACCATTGCGCTCGCCGTGTTGACGTTCAGCGGCACGCCCGGCGGCAACGCTGCTACATAGGGAGCCAGTCGCTGGAAGTCCTCCTCGCGCATGTCCAGCAGCAGGCGCAGCTCTGACAGGTCGTACAGCCGGCGTCCGGCATTGCGATACGGCGGGTCGAGGGCGAGGTATGCATTGTCTTCGGCGCCATATTCGCCGCTCGGCTGCTGGTCCGGGTCGATCCAGTCGAGCAGGCGCTCAGCGTAGGGCGCGACGATATGCAGGCGTAGCAGCAGACGGCGGAACTGCTCGACCGCAGCCGCATTGGGTTGCTGGTCACGCAGCAGGTCGTTGAGATTGAAGCGCCCGGCCAGGTCCTCGATACGCACCAGGATTTCACCCTGATCGATCTCGAAGGCGGGTAGCGGTTGCGCCCAGGGCTCAAGCAGGTGATCGACCGCGTTCCCCGTCTCGCCATTGGCGCCGGCCCGCAGGTCGCGGGCAAGCATGGCCCGCGCCAGCGCCTCGCCACCCAGAGCGTAGTGCCAGGCCTGGCGCGCCTGCATCTGATTGCTGCTGGCGCGAATGCTGAGCTGCTGGCGCGCCACCATCGTCGCGCTGACGACGGTAACGATGGCCACCACCAGCAGCACGGTAATCAAGGCGACTCCGCGCTCGCGCCTCATTGCGGCATCTCCCCTTCGAACGGCTCGGGCACGCCCTCGGCGCCGGGCAATGCCTGCTGCGTCGCGGGCTCGGCGGCATCCGGCAGCCGCAGCAGGCGCGTAATCCGACCGTAGCGTGCGTGTTCGAGGCTTAGTTCCAGGCCGACCGGCAGGCGCTCCGCTGCATCCTCCGGACTGCCGCGACCGAAGTCGAATGGCGGCCATTCCTCGTGCCACACCGCCTCCTCGTCCAGATAGCGCAGCTGCAGCCCCTGCACGTTCTCCAACACGCGCTGCACGCGCGGCTCACTGTCGACGTCGCGGTCCAGCACCACCCAGTAGACGCGTTCGAGATTCTGTCCGGCCAGGCGCCAGCGCACTCGTTGCAGATTCGAACGGCGCAGCCCGGTGGGATTACGCCAGCCGGCGCGGGTCAGCTCCAGCACCGGTGCGCCATCCTCGCCGCTGAGCTGGCCAATGAAGGCGTTGCGCTCGTCGCCGAAGCCATCACGAATCGGCCGGCCGATCACCTGCTGCAGGTCGCGTTCGAAGGCCCACACGGCACGGCTCAGTTCGCGCAGTTGTAATTCCTGGGCGCGCACCGCCTCGTCGCTGCGTAGCACCGCTTCTAGCATGCGGTAGGTGCCCAGCCCGAGCAGTGCGAACAGAGCGATGGCGATCAGCAGTTCAAGCAGGGTGAAGCCAGCGCTGGCGCCTGCGCGCGCGGCCATCACTGCGTGACTCCGGGGCCGACCGCAATGAAGCCGGTAAGACTGGTCACGGCACGCTCTTGCAGCGATCCGCTGCGCCCGCGCGGCGTCTGCAGCGCAACCCAAACGGTCACCCGCAGCAGGCCGGGGTCGGCGCTGGTCTCTATTTCGCTGAGGGTTTGCCACTGGCGGCCGCCGTAATCCAGCTCCTGGGTTGCGCGGCCTATGGCAGGGGGAATCTGCTGCAGCTGCAGTTCGCTGATGCGGTTGTCGGCGATCCAGCCGGCCAGGGTCAGCTCTTCCAGGCGCGCGGCGTTGGTCAGGCTGCGTCCGGCAGCGGTAAGTACCACTGCCGAAACGGCGGCGAAGATTGCCAGTGCCACCAGCACTTCGAGCAGCGTGAAGCCACGGCCGACCTTGGCCGAGCGTCTGCTCATCGCCTATCCTCGATGACTTTCGCCTCAGGCAGACGAAAGCCGTCGCTGGTGACCAGCCAGCCACCGCCGCGCTGCTGGCGTTCGGACAGGCGCAGGCTGAACGGCGAAAGCTCGCCGCTGGAAAGGATCAGCAGCTGTGGCTCCAGCCGCGGTGCGCTCCGAGTTGTTCGCTCGCCACCGCGGGACAATCCGGCGCGGTCGTCCTCACGCTTTTGCGGGGCCACCAGTTCCAGCGGCGTGCCATCCAGTTCCAGGTCCAGGCGCATCCACTCCGGTACTTTGTGCAGCTTGCGCCGATCAACCTCCAGCCAGCGCGTGGCCGTCTCGTCGTAGCGCAGCACCCGGTAGCCTTCGCTGTTTACCAGCAGGCCGTATTCGCGACTGTCGAGCACCGCCTCGTCGCTGAGCACGCCGATCAGTGCAGCCAGGCGGCGCGCCTCGTCACGCAGCTCGCGCGAGGTGCTCGAACCGCCGACACTGAGCACCGCCACGCTGACCAGAATGCCCAGCAGGACGATGACCACCAGCAGCTCGATCAGCGTGAAGGCGCGGGCGCGGCGCCGCATCGTTTACAGGTCCCAGTTGCCGATGTCGGCATTGAGGTCGCTACCCCCGGGCTTGCCGTCGGCACCGTAGGAATACAGGTCGAACTGGCTCTGCGTTCCCGGTGACAGGTACTGGTAGTCGTTGCCCCATGGGTCCTTGGGCAGGCGCTTGAGGTAGCCATCGCGGTTCCAGTTCTTCGGTTGCGGGTTGCCGGAGGGCTTCTTCACCAGTGCATCGAGCCCCTGCTGGGTGCTCGGGTAGGCGAAATTATCCAGCTTGTACATGTCCAGCGCGGCGGCGATCGCCTTGATGTCGCCCTTGGCCACGGTGACCTTGGCCTGATCCGGCCGGCTCATCACCTGCGGCACCACCAGCGCGGCAAGGATGCCGAGGATGACCACCACCACCATGATTTCGATGAGGGTGAAGCCCCCTTGCGTGCGTCGTTGCAACTTCATTGTTATTACCCCACCAGTTGGTTGAGAGAAAGGATCGGCATCAGGATCGCCAGCACGATGACCAGCACCACAGCCCCCATGAACACCAGCATGAACGGTTCGAACAGGCCGACCAGCAAAGACACCTGGGCAGCGAGGTCGTTCTCCTGATTGCGTGCGGTACGCGCCAGCATCTGGTCCAGTTCACCGGATTTCTCACCGCTGGCGATCATATGCAGCATCATCGGCGGGAATTCGCCGGTGGCATCCAGCGCGCGGGTCAGGCTGCTGCCTTCGCGAACCTTCTGCGCCGCCTCGACCACCCGCTCGCGAATGCGCAGGTTGGCGATCACCGCGGCAGCAATGGACAGCGCCTCCACCAGCGGCACGCCGCTCTTGGTCAGGATCGCCAGGGTCGAGGCGAAGCGCGCGGTGTTGGTCGCCCTGCTCAGCCGACCGATCAGCGGCACCCGCAGGATGAACGCGTGCCAACGCAGGCGCAGCGCCGGATCGCGCAACGCCGCACGCATGGCCAGTGACGCGGCGATGATGCCGAGCACGATCAGCCAGCCCCAGTTCTTCACCACGTCGCTGGTTGCGATCAGCCCGCGGGTCAGCGCCGGCAGTTCCTGTCCGGTGTTGACGAACACCTTGACCACGTCCGGCACCACGTAGCCGAGCAGCAGCACGACGATGGCCAGCGAGGCGACCATCAGGATCACCGGATAGAGCAGCGCCAGCTGGATCTTCTGCCGCGACTGCTGACGCTGGTCGGTGTAGTCGGCGAGCTGGTCGAGCACCAGCCCCAGATGACCGGCATGCTCCCCCGCCGCTACCGTGGCTCGGTACAGCTCGGGAAAGGCCGACGGATATTCGCGCAGCGCCGCAGCCAGGCTGTGGCCTTCCATCACCCGTGCGCGCACCGCCAGCAGCATCGACTTGATCTTCGCCGAAGTGGATTGCGCCGCTGCGGCACGCAGGGCTTCCTCGATGGGCAGCGCGGCCTGGACCAGCGTCGCCAGCTGCCGGGTGACCAGCGCCAGATCCCGCGCCGACAGGGCTCGGCCGAAGTTGAATCCGCCACGACTGACATCTTCTTTGGACTTGGCCTGCTTCACCTCCAGCGGCGCCCACTGCTTTTCGCGCAGCAGCTGACGTGCCTGGCGCGGGCTGTCCGCCTCGATCAGGCCCTTCTGCTCGCGACCGCGCGGGTCGAGTGCGAGGTATTCGAAAGCGGCCATCAGGCTAGCTCCAGCGCTGGCGCTTCGCGGTCGAGACCGCTCCTACATGGGCAGCGCGCGGCCGTGGGAGCGGCCTTGCCCGTGAAAGGCGTGATCGCGCCACTGCGGTCAAGCTGCAAATGCCGCTCCAGGCGAGCCGAAAACAACCTCATCCCTTCACTCCTCACGCGTCACCCGTAGCACTTCCTCAATGGTGGTCACGCCTTCGCGCACCTTGCGTAGGCCGTCGTCGCGAATGCTCGAGCCCAAGACCCGAGCGTGACGCAGCATGTCCTGCTCACTGGCGCGGGTGTGGACCATGGTGCGCAGGGCATCGTCGAACAGCACCAGTTCGTAGATGCCGGTACGCCCGCGGTACCCCAGCCCGCGACACTGCTCGCAGCCTTCGGCGTGATACAGCGTCGGCGCATTGTCGGGACTCACACCCAGCAGCGCACACTCGGCGGTATCGGCGACATAGGCGCGCTTGCAGTCATTGCACAACACCCGCACGAGGCGCTGGGCCAGTACGCCGAGCAGCGAGGAGGAAATCAGAAACGGCTCCACGCCCATGTCGACCAGACGCGTGACGGCGCCGATGGCACTGTTGGTGTGCAGCGTCGAGAGCACCAGGTGGCCGGTCAGAGAGGCCTGCACCGCCATGTCCGCGGTCTCCTGGTCGCGGATCTCGCCGACCATCACCACGTCCGGGTCCTGGCGCAAAATCGCACGCAAGCCGCGGGCAAAGGTCATGTCGACCTTGGTGTTGACCTGGGTCTGGCCAATGCCTTCGAGGTGATATTCGATGGGATCCTCGACGGTGAGGATATTGCGCGTACGGTCGTTGAGGGTGGTCAACGCCGCGTAGAGCGTGGTGGTCTTGCCCGAGCCGGTGGGCCCGGTGACCAGAATGATGCCGTGGGGCTTGCGCACCGCATGCTCCAGCTGCTCGCGGTCATGCTCGTTCATGCCCAGATGCTTCAGAGTCAGCCGCCCGGCCTGCTTGTCGAGCAGACGCAACACCACCCGCTCACCATTGGCCGAAGGCAGCGTGGAGACGCGAATGTCGACCTCACGCCCGCCGACCCGCAGTGAGATGCGCCCATCCTGCGGAATGCGCTTCTCGGCGATGTCCAGCTTGGCCATGACCTTGATCCGAGACACCAGCAGCGCCGCCAGCTCGCGCTTGGGCTGCACCACTTCACGGAGGATGCCATCGACGCGGAAGCGGATAACCAGGCGCTTCTCGAAGGTTTCGATATGGATATCCGAGGCGTTCTCGTTGATCGCTTCGCCGAGAATGGCGTTGATCAGCCGGATGATCGGCGCATCGTCCTCCTGCTCCAGCAGGTCTTCGGTTTCCTGTATCTGGTCGGCCAAGCTGGCCAGATCGAGATCATTGCCCAGCCCCTCGACCATCAACATCGCCGCGGAAGAGTCGTGCTGATAGGCCGCACCGAGCGCCTGATCGAAATCCGCCTGGGGCAGCCACTGCATCGCCAGGCGCATGCCAACCACCCGCTGCGCCTCCTGCACCGCCGTCAGCGCGGCGCCCTCGCGCAGGCCCAGGCGCATCTCGCCGCCACGCTCCAGCAGAATCACGCCATGTCGCCGCGCGAAGGCGAACGGCAGACGCCGCTGGGCCGGCTGTTCGAGCAGCGTCGTGACTTCGTTTACATCGAGTTCGGGCATCGTGCAGCTCCACCAGCGATACGCAGCGACCCGACGTCACCGCGTTCGAAACACTCCAATCGGGTCTAACCAGCCTAGTTGGACTACAAGGATTGGATGACATTTCAACGTGCGCGCGTTTTTCCTGCATGACGACTTAATTCGGCACCAAGGTCGGAGGCGCTTGGCACCGCTGACGAATATCGCGTCAATGGTGCGTCATTCATGATGCAGACGCGCCGCGTGTCCGACACACACAATTCGGGCGCACGCAGAGCCAAACAGGACGCAATCTGCAGCGAAGCGCCGGAAACAGGTAGTCATCCTGCGACCGACGCGTCAAATACAATCGTTTGATTGAAACAGTTGTTTGATTTTTTCAAGGCTTGCAGAATGCCCCGCCGGGCAATCCGTTCTTGCGCATCGTCCGGCCTGCTTCAATTGTTCCACCCCCGTTCGCCAGAGCAGCGTGCGGGTGAAAAACACGTCGGTGCGCGCCTTGCCGCAGCACTGGTCATGATCACGCAGGAGAACAACAACAATGCACATCGGTGTTCCTCTCGAAACCCACTCTGGGGAGACGCGCGTCGCCGCAACCCCGGAAACCGTCAAGAAACTGATCGGCCAAGGGCACCGGGTGACGCTGCAAAGCGGCGCCGGGTTGCTTTCCAGCGTGCCGGACAGCGCCTATGAAGCGGTCGGCGCAACCATCGGCGATGCCGCCGCGGCCTTCGCCGCCGAGCTGGTGCTGAAGGTCAATGCGCCGGACGATGCGGAACTGGCGCAGATGCAGTCCGGCAGCGTGCTGCTGGGCATGCTCAACCCCTTCGATAACGAATGCATCGCGCGCATGGCCGCCCGCGGCATCACTGCGTTCGCCATGGAAGCCGCGCCGCGTACGTCCCGGGCGCAGAGCCTGGACGTGCTGTCGTCGCAGGCCAACATCGCCGGTTACAAGGCGGTGCTGGTCGGCGCCCATCACTACCCGCGCTTCATGCCGATGCTGATGACTGCTGCCGGTACGGTGAAGGCCGCACGCGTGCTGATCCTCGGGGCCGGTGTCGCCGGGCTGCAGGCCATCGCCACGGCCAAGCGCCTGGGTGCAGTGGTCGAGGCTTCGGACGTGCGTCCGGCGGTGAAGGAGCAGATCGAATCGCTCGGCGCCAAGTTCGTCGACGTGCCGCTGGAGACCGACGAGGAACGCGAATGCGCCGAAGGCGTTGGCGGCTATGCGCGGCCGATGCCGGCTTCGTGGATGGCGCGTCAGGCCCAGGCGGTGCACCAGCGTGCGCTGCAGTCGGACATCGTCATCACCACCGCGCTGATTCCGGGCCGCAAGGCGCCGACGCTGCTGCAGGAAGCCACTGTCGAGCAGATGAAGCCCGGCTCGGTGATCGTCGACCTGGCAGCGGGCCATGGCGGCAACTGCCCGCTGACCGAGATCGATCAGGTGGTGGTGCGCCACGGTGTGACCATCGTCGGCCACGCCAACCTGGCGACGCTGGTCGCGGCCGACGCCTCGGCGCTGTACGCCCGCAACCTGCTGGATTTCCTCAAGCTGGTCATCGACAAGGACGGCCAGTTCCAGCTCAACCTCGAAGACGACATCGTCGCCGCGTGCCTGATTTGCCGCGACGGCCAGGTCGTGCGGACCAACGGTTAAGGGAGACGCGAACATGGATCTGATTTCAGACGGCATCTACAACCTGATCATCTTCGTGCTGGCGATCTACGTCGGCTACCACGTGGTCTGGAACGTCACCCCGGCCCTGCACACCCCGCTGATGGCGGTCACCAACGCGATCTCGGCGATCGTCATCGTCGGCGCCATGCTGGCCGCCGCGCTCACCGTCACCCCGCTGGGCAAGGCCATGGGCACCCTGGCCGTGGCGCTGGCCGCGGTCAACGTGTTCGGGGGCTTCCTGGTCACCCGCCGCATGCTGGAAATGTTCAAGAAGAAGGACCGCAGTGCGGCCAAGGCGGAGGGCAAGTAAGCCATGAGCATGAACCTGATCACCCTGCTCTATCTGGTCGCCTCGGTGTGCTTCATCCAGGCACTGAAGGGGCTGTCCCACCCCACCACCTCACGACGCGGCAACCTGTTCGGCATGATCGGCATGGGGCTGGCGATGCTCACCACGGTCGGCCTGATCTTCAAGCTCGGCAGCGAGCTGGCCACCGCCGGCATCGGCTACGTGCTCGTCGGCCTGCTGATCGGCGGTAGCGTCGGCACCATCATGGCCAAGCGCGTCGAGATGACCAAGATGCCCGAGCTGGTCGCCTTCATGCACAGCATGATCGGCCTGGCCGCGGTGTTCATCGCCATCGCCGCGGTGGTCGAGCCGCAGTCGTTGGGTATCGTCGAGCAGATGGGTTACGCGATTCCGGTGGGCAATCGCCTGGAACTGTTCCTCGGCGCGGCCATCGGTGCCATCACCTTCTCCGGTTCGGTGATCGCCTTCGGCAAGCTGTCCGGCAAGTACAAGTTCCGCCTGTTCCAGGGTGCCCCGGTGGTATTCAAGGGCCAGCACATGGTCAACCTGGCCGTCGGCCTGGCGATCCTCGGCCTGGGCCTGGTCTACACCTTCACCGGCAACCTGACCGCCTTTGCCATCCTGGTGGCACTGGCGTTCGTCATCGGCGTGCTGATCATCATCCCCATCGGCGGTGCGGACATGCCGGTGGTGGTGTCGATGCTCAACAGCTACTCGGGCTGGGCGGCCGCCGGTATCGGCTTCTCGCTGAACAACTCGATGCTGATCATCGCCGGCTCGCTTGTGGGCTCGAGCGGCGCGATCCTCTCGTACATCATGTGCAAGGCGATGAACCGCTCGTTCTTCAACGTGATCCTCGGCGGCTTCGGTGCCGACGCCGATGCCGGCGGCCCGGCGGGCGCGCAGCTTGAGCGCAACGTGAAGTCCGGTTCGGCCGACGACGCCGCGTTCCTGCTGACCAACGCCGACACCGTGATCATCGTTCCCGGCTACGGCCTGGCGGTGGCCCGCGCGCAGCACGCGCTGATGGAACTGGCCGAGAAGCTGACGCACATGGGCGTGACCGTGAAGTACGCGATCCACCCGGTCGCCGGGCGCATGCCGGGCCACATGAACGTGCTGCTGGCGGAGGCCGAGGTGCCTTACGAGCAGGTGTTCGAGATGGACGACATCAACTCCGAGTTCGGCCAGGCCGACGTGGTGCTGGTGCTCGGCGCCAACGACGTGGTCAACCCGGCGGCGAAGACCGATCCGAAGTCGGCGATCGCTGGCATGCCGATTCTCGAGGCCTACAAAGCCAAGACGGTCATCGTCAACAAGCGCTCCATGGCCAGCGGTTATGCCGGTCTGGACAACGAGCTGTTCTACATGGACAAGACCATGATGGTCTTCGGCGACGCCAAGAAGGTCGTCGAGGATATGGTCAAGGCCGTCGACTGAGCCGCAACCGCTGAACCGAAAAACCCCTCCCGGCCGATGCCGCGAGGGGTTTTTCTTTGCTGGCCGAAGCGCTCAGGCCGTGAAGCCAAACACCTCGCCCAGATGCCGGCGATAGCGCGCGACATCCGCCTCGATCTGCGGCCGCTTCATCACGTCGACGCAGAGGAAAGTCGGCAGACCCTGCATGCCGAGAAACTCGTGGGCCTTGTGGAATGGTAGATAGACGGCGTCCACGCCTTTGCCGGCGAAGAAGTCGCTGGGGTCGTCGAAGGCCTGCTGCGGGGCATTCCAGGTGGCGGAGATCATGTAGCGTTTGCCGTGCAGCAGGCCGCCGCTGCCGTACTTCTGCGATGCATCGGAGCGGGTGCGACCGTCGTTGGCGTAGAGGCTGCCGTGGCCGACGGTGAACACTTCGTCGAGGTATTTCTTCACGGTCCAGGGCGCGCCCATCCACCAGCCGGGCATCTGGTAGATCAGTGCGTCGGCCCAGAGAATTTTCTCGACTTCTTCCTGCGCATCGTAGCCAGCGTCGATCTCGGTAGTCTTGATCTCAAAGCCCGCGGCGGCGAGGGTTTCAATCGCCACTTGGTGCAGCGTGGCATTGTACTGGCCGGCCGAGTGGGCAAAGGCCTTGCCGCCGTTGAGTAGCAGAATCTTGTTCATGGGAATGCCTCAGCAACAGAATGGCGCGCAGCTTAACCGCGGCCGTGCGGGCCTCCCAGGCCGCAGTCGGCAAATCATCTTTGCGTAGCAGTCACGAATCCTCTACCCATTGGCATCCACTCAGCTCACTTTCACCAAAGGGGCAGCGTCCGGCCGCGACGCATAGCGCTGCGCAAGCACCGCGCAGACCATCAACTGAATCTGGTGGAACAGCATCAGCGGCAGGATCAACGTCCCCAATGCACCGCCTGCGAATAGCACCTGCGCCATTGGGATCCCCGTCGCCAGACTCTTCTTCGATCCGGCGAAAAGGATGGTAATACGGTCTTCCAGATCGAAGCCCAGCCAGCGTGCGATCAGCCAGATAATGAACAGCACCAACGCCAGCAGCAGGCAGCAGGCCAGCACCAGCCCGAGCAGCTGGGGCAGTGGCACTTCGTGCCAGATGCCCTCGACCACCGCATGGCTGAACGCCGTGTAGACCACCAGCAGGATCGAACTCTGGTCGACGTTCTTCAGCCAACCCTTGTTGCGCGCAACCCAGTCGCCGATCCAGCGCCGCGCAATCTGCCCGGCAATGAACGGCAGCAGCAGCTGCACGACGATCTTGCCGATGGCATCGAGCGTCGAGCCACCCTCGCCCTGCGCGCCCATCAGCAACAGCACCAGCAACGGCGTGAGGAAGATGCCGATCAGGCTTGAAGCCGCCGCACTGCACACCGCAGCGGGAATATTGCCGCGCGCCAGGGACGTGAAGGCGATGGCCGACTGCACCGTCGCCGGCAATGCGCAGAGGTAGAGCATGCCCAGATACAGCTCTGGTCCGATCATCGGCGTCAGCAGCGGGCGCAGCGCCAACCCGAGCAGCGGAAACAGCACGAAGGTGCAGCCGAAAACCAGGAGATGCAGACGCCAATGCCCCATGCCTGCGAGGATCGCGCTGCCCGAGAGCTTGGCGCCGTGCATGAAGAACAGCAGGGCGATCGCCAGATTGGTGATCCACTCGAACACCACCACGCCCTGCCCACGCGCTGGCAGCAGCGTGGCGATGGCTACAGCGCCCAGCAGCGCGAGTGTGAAGTTGTCCGGTAGCAGGCGAGGTCTGGCCATATGCGCTCCTGATTGCGTGGCTTGCGGCAAGTTGCCAGCGAGTCTACTGTCGACTCGAATAACCGACTAACGCCATTGGCCAAACAAATGTCGCGAAAAGGACAAAACGGTCTTGCGCGACGCAGCATTCCCACAATGCAAGCGCTGCCACGCCCAGTGTTCGCCCGCAGCGAATCCCTGCCTGAGCGGACCACCACCCCAAGGCACAGCCACCCCTGGGCGCAGCTGTCCTACGCCATCAGCGGTGTGCTGCGGGTGCACACCGACCGCGGGCGCTTCCTAGCTCCGCCGCAACGCGCCATTCTGATCCCCCCGGGTTTGCTCCATGAGGTAATCAGCTCACCGCACACCGAGATGCGCAGCCTGTACATCGACTATCGCGCCGTGGCGTGGGCGCCCTCCCGTTGCCAGGTGCTGGCCGTCAGCCCATTGCTGCGCGAGCTGATCCGCGCCTTTGGTGCGCTACCGGTGGAGTACGACGAGCAGGGTGCCGACGGCCGACTGGCCGCGGTGCTGCTCGATCAGCTGCGCGCAGCGCCAGCGATCGGCTATTCCCTGCCCTGGCCCAGCGACGCCCGTCTTCGCCAGGTCTGCGAGGCGCTCTATGAGCAACCCGATCTTTCACTCAACCTAGTGCAATGGAGCGAACGCCTACAGGTTTCCGAGAAGACCCCGACCCGCCAATTTCAACGCGACACCGGCCTCAGCTTCCGCGCCTGGCGTCAGCGTTTACGCCTGCTCAGCGCCCTTCCCCTGCTGGAGCAAGGTCAGCCGGTTACCGACGTTGCGCTGGCGTGCGGTTACGAATCCACCTCGGCATTCATCGCCGCTTTCGGCCAACAGTTCGGCACCACACCGGGCGCTCTTTCGCGCCTACCGCGCCAGTAGACCCAGCGCCGAAACAGTTGGAGTGCATGCGACCGATACAGTCGCACTCACAGGAAAACTGCACCGGCACAATCGAGAATCCCTGTGGCTGTTTCGCTCTGGCGGCGCACGCGATCCTGTGTACCCATAACCCGCACCCGGCCACGCCGGGAAGGAACGCGCCATGGACCGCACGCTGCCCCGTCCCTATGTCGTCACCCGCGTCAGGCACCACTGGCAGCAGATGCTGCAAGCGCTGCGCCGCTGGCACCGCAACAGCCGTACCCGTCAGCAGCTGGCGCAGCTCGACGATCGCCAGCTGGCTGACGTCGGCATCAGCCACAGCATGCGCGCGGCGGAGTTGGAGAAACCGTTCTGGCGCTGAGCCAACCTCGATCTACCTCGCATACAGATTCGGACTATGCTGCGTGCTGCCAGGCCGTAGCAGCGGGAACGCCACACCCATGGCGCGGTCTAGAGCCTCACTACTGGAGATCTGCCATGTCCCGAATCCTGCTTCCCCTTTTCGCCGCCGGTCTTCTGCTTAGCGGTGGCGCCTCGGCTGCCAGCTTCACCGCCACCACCGATATGGTGGTCGGCGGCCTGATCAATACCGTGGATGCCACCTCGGACCTCACCTCTTCCCTGCGCGACGATAAGCTGGTGCTCGATGCCCGCGACGATGCTGCGCGCTTTGTCGCTAGCCAAGGCGATCTGCGCGGCGCTCATCTCGAGGCTGCACTGCGGCACATTCGCAGTGAGCAGCCACAGCTTGGCGCCAGTGATCTGCAACTGGCACAGGCCATCCTCGCCCTCTGACTCCAAGATATCTGCGACAGTGCATAAGCGCTGTCGAAACCTGCGGATGCAACCAGACACTGGCTCTGGAGAAAGCGTTTCGCTAGCCTTGGCGCCGTTTTACTCGGTAACAGGGTTCACATGCGTTCGTTTTCCATCGCCATTTTGTGCATCGCTTTCATTACCGGCTCGGCACACGCCTTCGATGTCACTACCGCGGGCGTCGTGAAGACCAGCTACGTCAGTAGCCAGCTGACCAGCGCGCCTTTCGACAACAAGCTGATCGCCGATGCCCGCGATGATGCGGCCGGCTTCGTCGCCAGCGAAGGCCAGCATGCCGCGGCACGCCTGCAGGCCGCCATGTCGCGCCTGCGCCAGGAGCATCCGGAGCTCGCCGCCAGCGATCTGGAGCTGGCCGAAGCGATCCTCGTCCAATAACCGCACCGGCTTGCCAGTGCCCCGACCCGTGAGAGATTCATCCATGTACAAGCTATTGCTCGCCGTCCCGCTGGCGTTGGCCGTCATCGCGGGCACTGCCCAGGCGCAAACCTTGGTCGCCACCAGCAACATCGTCGTACGTGCCCTGGACCGCAGCATCAACTTCACCTCCGACGTGACGAGCCGCATCAGCGACATGAAAGTCGTCGTCGAAGCCCGTGAAGACGCCGCCAGCTTCGTCGCCAGTGCTGGCGAAATCCGCGGTGCCCATCTGGAGGCAGCGATTGGCACGCTGCGCAGCGAATTCCCCGCAGCGCGTGGCGCCAGCGACCTGCAACTGGCCGAAGCCATCCTCGCGCTGTGACCCGCCTCGGCGCCTGGCTGCTGGCGAGCTGCCTGAGCCTGGCCAGCATCGCAGCTCATGGCGAGCTGCGACTGGCCCTCGACTCACGCACGCTGGACGCCGAGCAACGCGCAGCCAGCCAGGCGCTGCTGGACGAAGCCATGGCCGCACTGCCCCCGCGCCTGGTGCAGAGCCTCGACCGCGAAGTTCGAGTGCAGTGGCGCGATGATCTGCCGGAGCAGGCCTATGGCCGCGCCGGCGGCAATCGCCTTCAGCTCAATCGGCGCCTGCTACCGGCACTTACCGACGGCAGCGCTGCCAGCGAGAAGACCAATCGTCCCCACGGCACGGTACGCCGCGAGCTACTCGCCACGGTCGTTCACGAAGTAGCGCATCTATACGACCGCGCTCGCCTATGGTCGCCCGAGCAGCACCTGCTACAGGGCCAATGCCGCCAGCGTGCCGGCAACCTAGGGCTGATCGGCCTGCCCGACCACTGCCGCGGGCAGACCGGCCGGCGCTTCACCCTCAGTGATGACCCCCGCCTGCTCGATCTGGCCGGCTGGCCGCAAAGGGTCGGCAAGCGCGGCCTGCGTGAACACGACAACGCTCAACTGGTACGCAGTCCCGACCCGTACGAGCTAACCAGCCCGCTGGAATTCGTAGCCGTTAACCTTGAGTATTTCCTGCTCGACCCCAGCTACGCCTGTCGCCGCCCCTCCCTGCAACGCTACCTGCGCGACCACTTCAGTTGGGCACCAGAAAACGCTGCCGATTGCGCCGACGACTATCCGTTTCTGAACGCCGGTCGCGAGTTCGGCCGCACGCCGCTGCTGAGCCTCGATCCCGAGCGGGTCTATGAGGTCGACTACCTGTTCGCCGAAGCCAACGATGCCTGGGTCAGTCGCTGGGGCCACAGCATGCTGCGCCTGGTGATCTGCGCACCTAGTCGCGAGCCAGGTCCCGATTGCCGACTGGATCTGGATCATCATCTGGTGCTGTCCTTCCGTGCCTTCGTCGACGATGTGCAACTGTCCAGCTGGGACGGCCTTACCGGCGTCTATCCCTCTCGCCTGTTCATTCTGCCGTTGGGCCAGGTGATCGACGAATACACCAAGGTGGAACTGCGCGGGCTGGCTTCGGTGCCGCTGAAACTGCAGCGCGAGGAGATTCGCGCACTGGTCGAGCGCAGCGCCGAGCTGCATTGGAGCTACGACGGCGACTACTATTTCCTGTCCAACAACTGCGCGGTGGAAACCCTCAAGCTGCTGCGCACCGGCACGGCACGCCAAGAGCTGGTCGCGCTGGACAGCATCATGCCCAACGGGCTGCTGGAGGTGCTGATCCACCGAGGCCTGGCCGACGCCAGTGTCCTCGACGACACACGTGAAGCGCTGCGCCTGGGCTATCGTTTCGATTCCTATCGCGACCGCTACCAGGCCATGTTCACCATCCTCAAGGAGCGCCTCGGTCTACCGCAGGACAGCGTCGAACAGTGGCTGGAACTCAGTGCCGCCGACCGTCAGCAATGGATCGACCGCGCCGATCTACGCGCCTCCGCCGCCCTGCTGCTAGTCGAACAGGCCGCGCTGCGCCGCCAGCTACTCCTCGCCCAGGACGAACTGAAGAACCGCTACCTCGGCGGCCGCGGTCGGGATGCCACGTTGAACAAAGCCGACGGCGCCCTGCAGGAAATCCTCGCCAACAGCGGCTACCTCAGCCGCCCCGCCGAACTGCTCGATGGCGACGGCTACGGCCTGCCACAGCTCAGCGAATGGACCCGCCTGGAACGCGAAAGCGAACAACGCCAACTGCGCCTGAATCAGCTGAGTGAAGAGCTGGATCAGGAAGTCCGGGTGCTGCTGGGCGATGAGCGGAGGAAGGAGCTGGAAGCGATCGAAGGGAACCTGGCGCAAATCGGCGAGCATCTGCGCGGGTTGCACAAGGCTGGGGGTGGGTTGGAGTTGCCGTAGATGATGGTTCCGATAGGCCTACCGGGAGCTATAGGACGGGCTATGGAGCCTCCCCGGTCGGCCGCAATCAATCGGCATAACGCACATGGCGATCCATCAGGTTGAGGCGGCCGGTGATGTCATAGGCATTGACGCGGCCCAGATTCTAAGTCAGTTGCGCTTCCCAGGTTTCATCGTCCATATCACGCCAGTAGCGCTCGGAGCGGCCCGTGCGGCGGTCATGTGCCGCCGTGGTCGGGTCGTTCGCGCGGTGTTTCTCGAACAGCGGGATATCCGGCAGCGGGCGGCCGATGTCCATGTAGTTCTGCAGAAAATCCCAGGCGGCGAAGTGCGGAGCCATGCTGGAGTCCTTGGGCACGATGGGGCTGAGGTCGATGGCCAGGTCGTGATAGCGATGCACCAGATGCAGTTGATGCCAGATCAGCCCTTGGCGGTCGGGACCGCTGCTGATATAGGCATCGAACTCATGAAAGGGATAGGTGAACTCACCGATGGTGCCGCTGCGCTGGTACTCGCCCATATTGTCGTAATCGAAGATGGTGACCATGCCAGTGCGGCGGTTGAACTCCCATAACGGCCCCTTGGAAGGGCGAACGACCCAGTTGGTGAACTTGTGAACAACTAGGGAGCCTATGGCCCAGCAGGCGAGGGGGGGACCTAAAAACCATGGTGCTGTTTCTAGTACGACAGCCCAGAACCCTGATAGGAAACCTGAAGGATTGTGATAGGCATCTACAGACCACGCGAAAGGAAGTAGAACCAGAAGAGCCCAAAAAACAAAGCGCCCCCCTCCCCACAGATAAAACCAGAACAGGCTGCGTTTGGAGAGTGACGCATGTCGATAGCGTTCGTGATCGATGACCTGGTGGTAATCCAGCAGTTCGTAGGCTTCTCGTTGCTCCTCCCCTGTTTCCAGCGCGTGCTCATAGCGTTCAACATCTCGCAGACCGGCGGGGGATGTATGGCTCAGCATGCTATGGGGCACGATATCTTCGGTATGGCCCCAAGGCAGGCGCGAGCTGCCAAAGCGAAACAACCAACTGCGCTTGACCGCTGTCGGCTGGTCGGGAATGCGCGCCGGCTGGTAGGCGCTGGGGCTGTAATGGGCAGTCATAGGGTGCAATCAATCGGCATAACGCACATGGCGATCCATCAGGTTGAGGCGGCCGGTGATGTCATAGGCATTGACGCGGCCCAGATTCTGCGTCAGTTGCGCTTCCCAGGTTTCATCGTCCATATCACGCCAGTAGCGCTCGGGGCGGCCCGTGCGGCGGTCATGCGCTGCCGTTACCGGGTCGTTCGCGCGGTGCTGCTCAAACAGCGGGATATCCGGCAGGGGGCGGCTGATGTCCATGTAGTTCTGCAGAAAATCCCAGGCGGCGAAGTGCGGCGCCATGCTGGAGTCTTTGGAAACGATGGGGCTGAGGTCGATGGCCAGGTCGTGATAGCGATGCACCAGATGCAGTTGATGCCAGATCAACCCCTGGCGGTCAGGACCACTGCTGATATAGGCATCGAACTCATAAAAGGGGCAGGTGAACTCACCGATAGTGCCGCTGCGTTTGTACTCACCCATATTGTCGTAATCGAAGAACGTAACGATGCCGGTGCGGCGGTTGAGCTCCCAGAGCGGACCTTTGGAAGGGCGAACGACCCAGTTGGTAAGCTTGTGGACGACTAGGGAGCCTATGGCCCAGCAGGCTAGGGGAACTCCCAAAAACCAAGGCGCTGTCTCTAGAACAACACTAATTAAGCCTTGAGTAAAACCTTCTGGATGAGCATCAGCCACAAGCAGCCAGCTTATAGGCGACATAATCATCATCACCCAAAAAACAAAGCGTCCCCCCCCCCATAGATAAAACCAGAACAGGCTGCGTTTGGAGAGTGACGCATGTCGATAGCGTTCGTGATCGATGATCTGGTGGTAATCCAGCATTTCGTATGCCTGGCGCTTTTTCGCCCCCGTTTCCAGCGCGGACTCATAGCGTTCAACATCTCGCAGGCCGGCAGGTGATGGCTGGCTCAGCATGCTATGGGGCACGATATCCTCGGTATGGCCCCAGGGCAGGCGCGAGCTGCCAAAGCGGAACAACCAACTGCGCTTGACCGCTGCCGGCTGGTCGGGAATGCGCTCTGGCTGGTAGGCGCTGGGGCTGTAGTGGGCAGTCATGGGGGCATCCTTACGGCTGGCTGTCCGGGTGGGTCTGTTCATTGGCCCAGAAGGGTTGTTTGGCTTGGCTGAAAACGGGTTCGCGATGCCGTTCAGAGTCGTAACGCAGGACATCGGTCGGCGCTGGCGCCGGAAACACCCAAGTCTGATTCTCACCTTGCACGATTATCTGCGCGCGTACGGCCAGCGTGTAAGTCTGCCATCGATGGGGGGGCGTGCGCGGCATGCTCTGCGAAACCGGTACCTCGTAGAACAGTTCCAGGGCATCGGGGTACAGGCGCTGAGCCAGGGGCTGGATGGGGCTCAGGCTATGGCTGCTGGATTGCATCATATCCCTCGGGCTTAGGCGATGGTTGCTGCTACGCAGTTGGCTGAGCGCATGGATATTGGCGCTGCCCAAGGTGGTGGCGAGCCCAGGCAGGTTGCTTTCGATACGCACCAGGGTATTGGCGCGGCGCATCGCATGGTATTCGGCGGGGTCGAGCAGGCCCATGGCGCCGCTGTGGCGTGCCTGCTCCGGGTTGGCGCCGATGCGGATGCGAATACCGGCAAACAGGCTGACCAGGCGGTAGAAGGCCTCCTGTGGGTCGTTCCAGAGGTGGGGCACCTTGGCGCTGCGGTTACTGCCGAAGGGGCCGTTGGTCAGCCACTCCTCAATGGGGCTGTCGTCCAGCCACCACACCAGCGCCCCACCCGCCAGAATCAGCAGCAGAGTAGTCCAGCCAACCGGGCCCAGGCCCAGGAAGGTGGCGCCGCTGGCGGTAAAGAAGCCGCCAACTACCCCGACCAGGCCGCCCACGGCCATCAGCCCGTAGCCCCAGGCGGCATCATCGCCCAGGCTGGCTTCGTGCATGGCGTCGTAAATGCTGATACCGATGAAGAGCGTGCCGGCAAAGGTTTGGAAGGCCAGTTTGCCGGTCACGCTTACCAGTCGACCGCCAAAGAGTTTTTGCAGGCCTGACCCAGGGTTGAAGAGCACCCTATCAACTATCCGCTTTTGAAATGTTTGAACTCGTGGGTGGTTGTGCGCGACTTTATTGGCTAGAAACTCCATGGCTAATAGCAAATCAGTTGCTGCACTGATTAGTCCCACAGCAGACCTAGATTCACCTTTATTTCTTATTGTTGCATCTCTAGCCTCGAACTCCGCCTGCACATTAAAAACCTCCAGAATCAACACACCAGCGGGAAAGGCCTTAGAGCTGGGCACGCCGCGTGAGCTTCGGCGCCAGCCGCGCTCTTGTTGGGCCAGCCGCTCTTGCGCCTGTTTCAGGGTATTGTTGGCTTCGCTCAGGCGGCTACGGGCGGCTTCCCGGCGCTCCCGCGCCTGCTGAAGGTCGTTTTGGATACGCAGTTCTTCCGCAATCTGCCGGTTCAGTTCTCGTATCAGGCGGGCGGTGCGGTGGTTCTTGGGGATGGCCAATAGCAGCAGCTCTTCTACGAACTGGTCGATGCCGGCCCTATTGGCCCTGACTTCATCGCTGAGGCCCAGCAGCCTTCCCTCCAGATTCAAAAGCTTGCCAAAGATCTGCCGCGCTTGCTGTGGTGACACCGGGAGGTCGCTCAAACCGAAGAAGTAGTATTTCTCCTGGTTCACGGCGTTATGGGGCACGAACACCATGTCGCCGAAGTCCTGCTGCAGCATGCTGCGCAGCAGTTGCAGGTCCTTGGTATACATTCGGTACTTGGCAGGGAATGCTTCCTTGCCCAGCTCCTCTTTCAGCACATTGCCGCGCTCTTGCTCGTGGCGCAGGTCACCCTCACGGTCATGCGCCTCCACCCGGCTGCGCCTGCTCTCAGTCGTAGCCTGTTGGTGTCCTGCGCTGGCGCTGGTCAACCCTTTTTGCGCCTCCTTCTGGGCGCTGGTCAGGTTCTCCCATACGTTTATCAGTGCGGCGGCGCCGCTTTTGGCGGAAGGCAGGAGCAGGAAGTCCGGCTGTTGCATCAATCCTGCGAGCGTGTTGCCTTCCAGGGTCGCCGGCTCTTCGCCGGGCGGTGCATTGAGCTGCGCCACCTGGTTCAACGCTTCGGCACGATAATGGCCTTCGCCGTTGTTCGGTGTTTGCACCGCTTGATAGGGCTTGAGCAGGGTGTCGTCGTCCGCCTCTGGCCACAGCATGCGATGTAGAGGCTGGCTGGCGCTTTGCGCAATCTTGCAGAGCAGCGTTCTACCGGCGCTTCTGCGGGGTGCATCGCCTGCCGCCAGGAATGGATCCTGTTGATCGGCCGTGCGCGCCAGGCAGACGAATAGCTGGCTGCAAAGCTGGAAGGCGCCGGCGTAGTCGAGCCCCTCCAGGCAGAAATGGTCGCCCAGCGCATGCTGGTTGGCTGCCTGCTCCAGCCAGGCGGCGAGGTTGTCCTGGGCGGCTTTGAGGCAGGTCATGGCCAACTGGCGAGCATGCTGGCCCGAACACAGGTCGATCTGTTGGCGCCCCTCTTGGCTGACCTGGCTGATGAAGCGGTGCAGCGGGTTGCTTTGCCCGCCGATATGGGGTGGAACCATCATCCGCTGAATCAACAATGCCGAGGCATGATGGGGATGGAAGGTGGCCCGTTGCGCGCAAAGCTGCAGCACTGCCTGGGCCTGGTTGGTGCGCGCCAGCAGGTGGCGCATGCGGTAGAGGCCATCTACCACCAGTACACCGGCGATATGGCGTTTTTTGACCGTGGCCAGCATGTCGGTTTCAGCCGCAGCGGCCTGCCAGTGTTCACGTTCGTTGGTTGCGCTGCAGACATGCTGGAGGTTCTGTAGCGTGTCGCCCAGCTCAACGGCCCAGGCGCCTGTCTCCGGGCGTAGGTCATCCTGCGTTTGCTGTGGATGCGTTGGTCCTGGGTTGGATTCGCCGCGCTCGTGGCGTTGATGAACCTGCTGAGCATACTGCTGGCTCTGCACGGGGTACTGGCCGCTCAGATCGTGCAGATACTTGAGCGGTTGATCGAACAACCATTCGCGGGCGGGCTCACGCGGACGATGGGCGGGGACATTTTGCAGGTAGAAGGCCTGCTGCTGGCTGGAAGCCCGGTAAGTGGTGTTACCGAAGCTGCGTTCGGCCACGGCCAGGCCTAAGCGATTGCAGCGGGCGCGACGCAGGCGAGCATTGCGCTCCATAGCGTTCAGGCGAACGGCAGGCCATTGCACCTCGGCATAACCTATCTCGATATCCGGGGCCGCGCGGTTGTTCCATCTGGCTGGCAGCCAAATCTCACTCAGCCCTTTGCCACTGGCCGTGCGGGCGCCATCTCGAAAGCGGTCGCCATTGCGAAAGTCACTCAGGCGTACGTCGTGATAAGTCACCTGCCCCTCAGCCTGACGAATCTCCAGTTCACGCCACACTTTGCCGCGATAGAACAGGTAGATGAAGCCGGGGCGCACATGCACGGGGTATTCACGATGCTGGTGGTTGGCGCTGATACCGAGCATCGTGCTCATGGGTACTGCAGGGACGATGCAGTTCCACTGCCGCTCACGCTGGCGCGGGGTAGCGCGTGTGTCATCCATCAGCGGCACGCGGATGGGGCTGCCGCGCTCTGCTTCGATCTCCAGCCAGAGATGGCGCTTGGGTTGCTGCTGCCAATCCCAGATATGCAGGGTGCTGCTCCGCCGAGAATCAGCTACAAGCTCTTGTTTGACCTGCTGGGTTAGCCACTCCTGCAGCTCATGATCGGTTTCGTCATAGATCACCACTCGCTGTTCCGGTGGGTGATCTTTGCCAATCACTTCGACGATCAGCTTGCCAGCTTCACAGGCCGGATTGCCGGACAGACTCCCTACTTTGGCATTCATCCTTGACTCTCCGAGGGGGCTGGTGTGGCTTCCAGCCAGGATTGCAGTTGCTGCAGACGAAACTGCACCTGGCCCGATGCGATTTGGGGATGGCTTAGGTGCTGGGGATAAGTGAGCCGGGCTTCGAGGTATGCGCCCAGGCTCTTCTCGTCGTCGAACCCAGAGGCAAGACCCTGCTGCAGATAGCCCAAAACCTGGTTGAACTCAGCCTGTGAATGCTCCTGCCAGCGCTCATAGGCAAATGCCTCTAGTTGCTGCCGTTCGAGAGCAGCAATCTGCATTCTGTCGAGTATCAGCTTGCCTTTCGGCGGCGCCCCATGATTGGTCGACTCGCTCCGTAGGCTGCGCCAATGGCTGATGTGCTCGCTGCGGTCTGCCCAGGTGGCGCCATGCCAGAACAACTGCTCGATGGGGCCTAGCCAAGTGATAACGGCCTCGGTAGCCGCGAAAAGGTAACTGGCCACCTGTGGATCGTAATAGCGCAGTATCCCCTTACGCTCACCTTCAAACTGCACGACCAGCATCGCGCGCAGATGAGCCAACAGCTCATCAACTGGCCGCCCGGAACTCAACAACACGCCAGGCCATTGCTCCGGCGCTTGGCGATACGCCGACAACGAGGGGCTATCCGGCGCCAGTTGTATTAGCCAAGGTCCTTGTTCGACATGAGCGCCCAGCTCGGTATTGGCAAACAGAGCTTCCGGTCGTGGATCAGGCTCTAGCTGGTAAATCCGCTGCAGCAGGGGCTCATCCAATTCGAGCAGCATGAAGAGTGGGGTAGAAAGATTGGGAAGCCCTGCGAGTATCTGTACAGACATCAATCAGCTCCCTAACTGGGCGGCATGACGACAAGGACAGTTGGTCAGCGGGCATTGCATTGGCGTACCGCCCCGAGGCTTCTGACACAACTCGATTAGCGGTGTATGGCTGAATCTCGCTTGCTTCAGTCGATGTTCAAGCACAGCCCCAGGCACATCCGCATCTGCCGCCCTAACTTGCCCCGGCAACACCGGCGCCGCACCGGCCCCCTTACCCGGACTTCCCCCCGAGTTCATCCGGATCAAAGGCCCGACCATGGTGATGCCGCTGGCATCGAGCTTGATAAAGCTGCCGGCTGCCTTGAAGGTCAGTTCGCTGCCGGCTTCGAGGACTACTTTCAAGCCGCTGGAGAGGTGAATTTCATTGCCTGCCTCGATGAACTGCCCGGTGCCGATCTTCAGGTGCTGACTGTTGCCGACGGTGAGGTGGTCGTTGGCGCGGACTTCGGTCTTACGGTCAGCGTGGGTGGTGCGGTGTTCTTCGGCTTTGAATTCGCTGTAGCTGTTGGCCTCGACAGTGTCGTGGCGTTCGTGGCCGACGCGGATCTTCCGGTCGTGCTCGATGTTCTCGTCCCAGTCGCGCTGGGAGTGGATGTAGATCTGTTCGGCGCCCTTGCGGTCTTCGATACGCAGCTCGTTGTAACCGCCACCACCTGGGGAGCTCAGGGTCTTGAACACCGTGCGGGTTTTGTTCGCCGGCAGGTCGTAGGGGACCTGGTGTTCCTTGTGGTACAGGCAGCCGGTCACCAGCGGTTGGTCGGGGTCGCCTTCGAGAAAGGTGACCAGCACTTCCATGCCGACCCGCGGGATGGCGATGCCGCCATAGCGGTCGCCGGCCCAGCTCGAGCTGACGCGTAGCCAGCAGCTGGTCTTGTCGTCGGCCTGGCCTTCGCGGTCCCAGTGGAATTGAACGCGCACGCGGCCGTACTCGT
>NZ_PPXG01000028.1 GCF_002909485.1 Stutzerimonas stutzeri | reverse complement strand
TTATTTATTTTTTACTGACATTTCTGGGAGCGATAGCGGCAGGATATATAGTCAGCTTTACAAGTCTGCGTAATGCAGTAAAGCGCGATATAGTTGAACCTAAACAGACTTGTAGTGTTTCTACAAAGAAAAATGAGGTGAAAAATTTACTGCAGGTTGAAGATCAAGCATTAGGGCTAGTTAGTTGCTCTTCGACACCAGTTTCTGGCTATTCTTCAGTGCCGGCATGTAGCCTGCCTTCAGCCTCA
>NZ_PPXG01000027.1 GCF_002909485.1 Stutzerimonas stutzeri | reverse complement strand
TGCTCGATACGCGAATGAGTTGAGGCTTCTAGCCCGGAATTCTCATGGTTACCCAGCCAGTTTTATTGGGTGCCTATGAGAAGTACGGGCTAGAGCGATAATCAACCATATTTTCCGGATACCCCAATGTTTCTCGTCACTTAAAAATTCTTTTAAAAGCAGGTATAGTCTCGGCAAGTCGTGAAGGAAAGTGGGTTTTTTATACATTGAAAACCGATGATTCTGAATTCTATAACCAACTCTTAAAAACT
>NZ_PPXG01000026.1 GCF_002909485.1 Stutzerimonas stutzeri | reverse complement strand
ACCATCGGTTACGGACTGCCGGACTTCGCAGAGGAACTCAACTACGGAGTCGATCTATCAACCATCTGAGGGTGGTATCAGATTGATGGGGTGAAGGTGCCCCATCAACCATTAAATCCGTATACCCAATAAATAAAAACATTTGGGTTAACTGGCTGATTTGCTCCCGCCAGTTCTACTTTAATTGAGTCTCCGGAGTTTCTGGTTGACAAAACGCCCAAAGTGTAGAGGAGGAAGTCTATATCAACGGATTA
>NZ_PPXG01000025.1 GCF_002909485.1 Stutzerimonas stutzeri | reverse complement strand
TCAGGCGAAGGTGGAAACAGAAAATTGGCAGTAGAGTAGGCTGAAGAGGATCAATCAGATAATCCGCTGAGAAAGATTTTCTTCTTTACATCTTTGGCATTTTATCAACCAGAAATTCCGGATACCCTATTTATTCAAGTCCATAATATTTAGCCATTCAGCGTTTTCTTGACCTATAACGCAGTCTCCATTTTTTCGCATATTGAGCCTAAGATTACAGCGTTTTATTTCTTCTTTGAACTCTTCTGAAGGTA
>NZ_PPXG01000024.1 GCF_002909485.1 Stutzerimonas stutzeri | reverse complement strand
ATTGATATTATGAAGGCTCTATCTGAGCCTAATAGATTAAGATTAGTCTGGTTAATGTCATATATAGATCAAAGAATTTGTGTTAGTGAGGGTATGGATGTCCTGGGAGAGTCACACTACAATGTTTGGGTATACGGATTTAATGGTTGATGGGGCATCTTCACCCCACCAACCTGATGCCACCCTCAGATGGTTGATAGATCGACCCCGTAGTTGAGTTCCTCTGCGAAGTCTAGCATTCCGTAACCGATGGT
>NZ_PPXG01000002.1 GCF_002909485.1 Stutzerimonas stutzeri | reverse complement strand
GAGGTGCTCGCGGCGGCTAAAAACACAGAAATAAGCGGGTGATCTGAGCGTTTTTGATCGATTTGCCGCTTTTAAAATCGGCAGGGGCTGAAGTCAGCCAGAAATACACAACTACTTCAGACCATCCTTAGAGGCCCGCTACATGGAAGTAACTGTCGAGATTCTAAAGAACAGGATGGTTCTGACTGTAAACGGAAAAACCATTACCGTTGAGCCGACTACACCGTTTACTACCACCCGACTCCTGGTTGGCACATTCATGCCAGCGGTTGAATGTTTGAAAGAAGGCCTGTCAAAGGTGGGCGCCACTGGCATCTTCAAAGGGAAACCTAAGCTCCTTATCCTTCCAATGGCTATGGCTGAAAATGGGTTATCTGAAGTAGAGGAACGGTGCCTGCTTGAAGTTGGCCACTCTGCAGGAGCAGGCAAAGTCGAAGTACGTTGCTCTTAGATTGCGCGAAAAGTAGCGAAATTGAGGAGACGCAGTGAGAGTCGAACTCGTTTTTCAGGCTCGCAGTGACTGACTGTCTTCGGCTTTGCAAGGCCTGCGGCATGTGCGTGCCAGCTTTGTTCCGCTCTGGACCGCATTGATTTCGACACTTTATCGACACGACAAGGGTAGGAAGGTGCTCAAGGTCGCACGCGGTGCAACCTATGCATTGGGTACGGTTTAAGGCCTCTCGAAGTTGGTGTATAAACATCCTGCCTCCCTGAGAAGGCCGGAACTAGGGCCTCGGAAGAGAATCGAACGGAATTTTATACACCAAGCCCGTTCGGCGTCTTATACACCAATTGGTGTCTAATTATAGTTAGTTCTTAAAGGAGAAGCAGACGTGACATTAATGACCATCATGTTATTCGTACCAGCATGCTTTGCTTTGAACATGGCACCTGGTCCCAATAACCTTCTTTCGATGGCGAACGCAAAGCGTTACGGCATCAGGGCTGCCTGCTATGCAGGTATTGGTCGACTGATAGCATTTGTAGGTATGATCACTCTTGCTGCTACAGGGCTGGCAACAGTACTGTATACGTCCGAAAAGTTATTTCTCGCAATAAAGGTCGTCGGAGGACTCTATCTACTTTGGCTGGCCTTCCAGTTATGGATTGCAGATCCAACTGACGGAGGCGACGAAGCGCTGGGTGGAAAAAGCCTATTTCAATTGGCGAGACAAGAGTTTTTCCTGGCGGCAGGAAACCCTAAGGCTATTTTGATTTTTACAGCCTTCTTGCCTCAGTTTGTTGATCCAACAGGTTCTGTTGGATACCAGTTCGTGATTTTAGGTGGGCTATTTATAATGCTTGAGTGGGTCGCAATAGCCGGGTATGCATTTTTTGGTAAAGCATTGCGCCATTGGTTCTCCCGTCCATCTAAACGTCGCCTGTTCAATAGGGTTTGCGCTGGACTACTTGGTAGTGCTGGGGTTGGGCTTCTAATGGCTCGTCGCGAATGAACTAACAAAACGATTTAATTCGCTCCCTGCGGTCGCCGGACGCTCGTTCCTCGCGCCGTTTATCGTGAGCGTTAGGCACTTCATGAAAAACATCCAAGTCTTCGATGGGGCCAGGAACGCTGTATATGACATTTCCTCGGCCACAGACGATGAATTCGATTTGATATTCCCAGCGGGCGAAGATGTAGCATTTATCGATGAGGTTTATGAGCGTCAGAATGCCAGTGAGTTGAATTCGGCTTTTGAGCGCATATGGGCTCGCCGCATCCCCAAGAAAGAAGCGCTGGATATTCATGGCTTGTTGTTTTACGAGCTAGAAGAAAAGAAGCAGTTTTATCCCACACGTCGCGACGAGGAGGCACAGAACCCAGATGGCACACATCTACGCTAAGAATCGTGCCGTGAAGCGCCTAACAAGGCGTATATGGACTCTCCCCACAAGCAGTGAGGAATAGCTTTTTCGATCCTGTCGTCAGCGCGGTTGCATTCGTATATCCGGCCTGTTCTGGGCATTGCCCTGGCCAGCCTGTAGTTCGCGCAGCGGGGGCCAAGCGTTCAAGCGATCGCGAAGATCATGATTGTTATCGGCCTTGTTCCGCTGCAGGACTCGCCTGTTCCGACAGTCTCGCTTCTCACCACAACCACTAGAAACACCCTTTCTGATTTACCCCCGCCATCAGGCGGGTTTTGTGCTGCGCCAGTTACCGCTGAACCGTCGTTCATGGCACCAAACCGCCCAGCAGATCCTCACCAGTTTGTTTGCCAGCGCTACCGCGGCCTTGTTGTGGCCGATGCGTTCGGCGGTTTGCAGCGCCCAACTTTGCAACTGGGTCAGGCGCTCCGGTGTTCGCGCCTTGCAGCGCTTGGCTGCCAGTAGCGCCGCTCGTGCACCATGAATCAGCAAGGTGCGCACGTAGACGTTGCCCTTACAGCTGATTCGTCCTAGGCGTCGCCGCTCGCCACTGCTGTATTCGCTGGGCGTCATGCCCAGCCAGACGCTTAGGTGTCGGCCACTGGCGAAGCGCTCGGGCTTGCCGACTGCAGTTTTAAAGGCACTTGCGGTTAGCAGGCCGATGCCACTGACTTCGTCGAGCTTACGGACTATCTCATCATCGGCATGCCAGCGTGCCAGTTGTTCTTCGCACTCGCGCATCGACTGTTCATAGAGGTTGATCTCGGCCAGCACCACCTGCAGCGCTCCGCGCAGTGCACGCACTTCAGGCCGCTCGATCAGTTCGCACGCTTGGCGCAGAAATGGCTTGATGCCGTTCGGTGTTTCAACCCCAGCCTCACGCAGGATGCCGCGCAACAGGTTGATGCGTTGCACGCGGGACTTCTTCCAACCCTCGCGCAACTTATGCAGCTGTTGGACTTGCTGCTGTTGCACACTTTTGACTGGCACCGGGCGAATATCCTGGCAGCGTGCCGCTTCCAGAATGGCGTCGCAGTCGTTGCGATCGGTCTTGTTGCGCCGCCGATACGGGCGCACGTATCGAGGGTGTAAGAGCACGACGCGATGGCCTTTTTCCTGCATAACACGGCCCCAATGGTGAGCCGTGCCACAGGCTTCCATCACCCACTCGACAGGTTCGATCTGCTCCTGTACATATCGCGCAAATGCCCCGGAATCGAGCCGCTTGCGCCGATCCACTCGGCCGACCTGGACACTCTCGGCAACCTGGTAAACGGACTTGGCCAAATCAACCGCTATGCGTTTCATCGCGTCTCTCCCAGCGAACAGTCACCACGGTGTTATAGAAGAAACGTGGTGCGGGGAGAGTCAGAAGAAACGTGGTGCGGGGAGAGTCCATTACAGCCCTCAAATCGTTCGCTTCGCTCACTGGGACCGGCTAAAGCCGGCCCTTTAGCTTGATCGTTATGCCTAGGTGCAACATGGAAGAAAAGCTGAGCACGCTAGAAGAAATTAGCAAAGAATTTGAAACTATTGGGCAAGAGCTCTTTGAGGCATGCAAAGGCCAGCTTTTCCCTGCTGACGCTATTCTTCTTGCAAGCTGCAATAGAGCGCTGCAAGTGCTGCACGGTTTTACACTAATCGTAAATAATGGTGGCTATTCTTGCGGCGTAGCTTTACTTCGCCTACAACTTGACTCTGTTCTTCGCCTATACGGAATCACAATAACTAAAGACCCTCATGACACTGCAAACAAAATAATATCCGGTGAAAAACTATCAAAAATAAAAGACAAAACTGGAGAGAAACTTTCTGATGGCTATCTTGTCAGCCTTCTGGCAAAGCAAAATCCCTGGTTAAAACACGTTTACTCGCTTTGCTCTGGGTATATCCATCTATCGGATGCTAGCTTTCATCATTTATTAAAAAAATCCGAACCAGTTCCAGAGTCAAACGAAAGAGGTTTTTACATAGGCTCTGATGAATCTGAAATTGAGATGAAACAAAGAATAGAACTAATACAGGCATTCATTGTTGCCACAAAGGGTATTCAAGAAATCACCACCCAATGGACAGCAAGCAGAGATCAGTTTGGTTTAGCTAAGAATCTTAAAAAGAAGTACACACAAATAGCATAACAGCCTATATGGACTCTCCCCACAAGCAGTGAGGAATAGCTTTTTTCGATCCTGTCGTCAGCGCGGTTGCATTCGTATATCCGGCCTGTTCTGGGCATTGCCCTGGCCATCCTGTAGTTCGCGCAGCGGGGGCCAAGCGTTCAAGCGATCGCGAAGATCATCATTGTTATCGGCCTTGTTCCGCTGCAGGACTCGCCTGTTCCGACAGTCTCGCTTCTCACCACAACCACTAGAAACACCTTTCTGATTTACCCCCGCCATCAGGCGGGCTTTGTGCTGCGCCAGTTACCGCTGAACCGTCGTTCATGGCACCAAACCGCCCAGCAGATCCTCACCAGTTTGTTTGCCAGCGCCACCGCGGCCTTGTTGTGGCCGATGCGTTCGGCGGTTTGCAGCGCCCAACTTTGCAACTGGGTCAGGCGCTCCGGTGTTCGCGCCTTGCAGCGCTTGGCTGCCAGTAGCGCCGCTCGTGCACCATGAATCAGCAAGGTGCGCACGTAGACGTTGCCCTTACAGCTGATTCGTCCTAGGCGTCGCCGCTCGCCACTGCTGTATTCGCTGGGCGTCATGCCCAGCCAGGCGCTTAGGTGTCGGCCACTGGCGAAGCGCTCGGGCTTGCCGACTGCAGTTTTCAAGGCACTGGCAGTCAGCAGGCCGATGCCGCTGACTTCGTCGAGCTTGTGCACGATCTCATCGTCAGCATGCCAGCGTGCGAGTTGTTCTTCGCACTCGCGCATCGACTGTTCATAGAGGTTGATCTCGGCCAGCACCACCTGCAGCGCTCCGCGCAGTGCACGCACTTCAGGCCGTTCGATCAGTTCGCACGCTTGGCGCAGAAACGGCTTGATGCCGTTCGGTGCTTCAACCCCAGCCTCACGCAGGATGCCGCGCAACAGGTTGATGCGTTGCACGCGGGTCTTCTTCCAGCCCTCACGCAGCTTGTGGAGTTGTTGCACTTGCTGCTGTTGCACACTTTTGACCGGCACCGGGCGAATATCCTGGCAGCGCGCTGTTTCCAGAATGGCGTCGCAGTCGTTGCGATCGGTCTTGTTGCGCCGCCGATACGGGCGCACGTATCGAGGGTGTAAGAGCACGACGCGATGGCCTTTTTCCTGCATAACACGGCCCCAATGGTGAGCCGTGCCACAGGCTTCCATCACCCACTCGACAGGTTCGATCTGCTCCTGTACATATCGCGCAAATGCCCCGGAATCGAGCCGCTTGCGCCGATCCACTCGGCCGACCTGGACACTCTCGGCAACCTGGTAAACGGACTTGGCCAAATCAACCGCTATGCGTTTCATCGCGTCTCTCCCAGCGAACAGTCACCACGGTGTTATAGAAGAAACGTGGTGCGGGGAGAGTCCATTACAGCCTTCAAACCGTTCGCTGCGCTCACTGGGACGGGCTAAAGCCCGCCCCTTAACCAAACGTTAGAGAATCCTCAGAGGGACCACATGAATACAGCTAAATCGATATTTGTCCTATCAATAGCAATCTTACTTAACGGATGCAGTAGCAACGTCTCAAAAACGGACGCAAGCCCATCAATATCAATTCAAACACCAATAGCCGGTTCAGAAAAATTAACTTTCATAAAATCAAGCACTTCTGAAAAATGCGATTTCAGAAGCGCTGACATTAAAATAGATTGCTATAGCAGCGGAAACATTAACGTCGTTGACGTGCGTTATTTAAACCTCGGCGGCCCTAGCAATCCAGCCGAAGACATTACAGCCGCCCTTCGTCACAAGCTGCACAATGAAAACACACCAGACCTGATAAATAAAATAATTACTGAAAAAGAGCTTCTGCCACAGAAAAATGGATTTTACTTCAACTTTGAAAATGGTGGGCAAACCTGCCATATCCAGTCATTTTCCGCATGGGATCAAGAACTTAAACTTAGATTGCTGGGCGTAGTACTAGTATATGAATGTCCTGAAAAAGATCAGAGCATGCTTAACCTTTATATAATAAAACAGCTAGCTGCTCTTGAGCTATACAATAAAAACATAGACAAAGAAACAGTAAAAAAATAATGGCCTCTTGCATGTCTAGAATTGAATTTCTCTAACAAATGCATATGGACTCTCCCCACAAGCAGTGAGGAATAGCTTTTTCGATCCTGTCGTCAGCGCGGTTGCATTCGTATATCCGGCCTGTTCTGGGCACTGCCCGGGCCATTCTGTAGTTCGCGCAGCGGGGGCCAAGCAATCACGAAGATCATGATCACCACAACCACTAGAACCATCACTTAATTTTTCCACCCCGCCGTTAGGCGGGATTCTTGCGCTTTGCCAGTCGCCACTGAGCCGTCGCTCGTAGCACCACACCGCCCAGCAGATCCTTAGCAGCTTGTTCGCCAGCGTCATAGCGTTGCCGCGCGGCTAAACTCACGCATTGATAGCAAAACTGATATCGAGGTGTCTGATGGCCACAGCCACACCCTTTCTTATGTTCCAAGGTGATGCGCAAGCCGCGCTGGATCTGTATTTAGCAACGTTTCCGGACGCTAGTGCTCTGCGAGCTGAGCGGTACGTCGAAGGAGAGCTAGGGCCGGAGGGCGGCATCAAAATCGCGGTGTTCATCCTTTGCGGACAAGAGTTCATGTGCTCCGACAGCCCAGTCAAACATGACTTCTCATTCACACCGGCAAGCTCCACCTTCGTGCAGCTCGATACCGTCGAGGATTTGGAGCAGGTATTTGCTGCTCTTTCCGAGGGCGGCCAGGTGCTTATGCCATTGGACAACTATGGCTTTAGTCAGCGGTTCGGTTGGCTAAACGACCGTTTTGGCGTGTCCTGGCAGCTGAACGTTGCCTAGCAAGCGCGTCAACGACATTGGTTATCCACTGTCGCTCCGATGCCGCGGCTTGCTATCAACCTGACTGAGACATCACGACACGGCCATGACGGTATCGGCATCACCCTGCGCGCAGGGCAATCGCGCATTTACCGCGGCATATCCTCGCCAGTCGCTTCGTGGTGAACGGCGGCGCCCTGTAGAGTAGCCATGCGCCTAGTGATGACGATGCGGCTATGCCCATCTTGCACCGGACCATCTGCGAGACGCAGTAGCCTTCGGGCCTGTACGCGACCTTCGACAATTCTTCGACAGTTGCCCAGCCTAGAAAAACAAAAGCCCCCGAAACTCTAGGAATTCCAGGGGCTTAGGCTATATGTAATGGCGGAGAGATAGGGATTTGAACCCTAGGTACCCGCGAGGGTACAACGGATTTCGAATCCGTCCCGTTCGGCCACTCCGGCATCTCTCCAGCGGCGCGCATCATAGCAGCTGGAGCAGGTTTGTCGAACCCCAACTGCGCAGATTTTTACCGTTTTTCAGCCTCTTGGCGTCTTCCACGAGCGGACTCCGGCGAATCCGCTTGCATGCGCTGATCAGGCGGTCAGGCGGGTAAGCGCCTCGCGGTACTTATCGGCGGTTTTCTGCGCGACATCTGCCGGAACGGCAGGCGCTGGAGGCTGCTTGTTCCAGCCGGTGGATTCCAGCCAATCGCGGACGAACTGCTTGTCGAAGCTTGGCGGGTTCTTGCCCTCTTCGTAGCTGTCGGCCGGCCAGAAACGGCTGGAGTCGGGCGTCAGCACTTCGTCCATCAGCGTCAGCGTGCCATCTTCATCGAGCCCGAACTCGAACTTGGTATCGGCGATGATGATCCCGCGGGTGGCCGCGTACTCGACCGCAGCGCTGTAGAGCGCAATGGAAACGTCACGCACCTGGGCGGCCAGCTCGCTACCGATGATGGCTTCGCACTGCTCGAACGAGATGTTCTCGTCGTGGTCGCCCACGGCAGCCTTGGTCGAAGGTGTGAAGATCGGCTGCGGCAGCTTGGCAGCTTCTTTCAAACCGGCCGGAAGCTGGATGCCGCAAACCGTGCCGCTTTTTTGGTATTCCTTCCAGCCGGAGCCGACGATGTAGCCACGTACAATCGCCTCCACTGCTACCGGCTTTAGACGCTTGGCGACCACGGCACGGCCTTCTACCAGCGGCAACTCGGCTGCTGGCACAACGTCTTCGACCTTGTCACCGGTGAAGTGGTTGGGGATCAGGCCGTTGAGCTTGTCGAACCAGAAGTTGGAGATGGCGGTGAGGATCTTGCCCTTCTCCGGAATTGGTTCGGCAAGAATCACATCGAAAGCTGAAAGGCGATCGGTGGCGACCATGAGCATGCGCTTGTCGTCGATCTCGTAGAGATCACGAACCTTGCCCGAATAGATTTTCTTCAGGCTGAGGGAGGTAGGAGTGGTCATACGAAAACTTCCGCGGTTGGCAGGTCAGCAGAAACGAAACAGGCGAAACCATGAGGTTTCGCCTATCCGTGTCGTGTTACAGGGCTGCTTTCGCTTAACCCAGGTTATCTTTGATCTGACTAAGCACTCTGCGTGCAACGTCCGCTGGTGCGACACTGTCGATGCTCTTGTCGAGCGTCACCTGAACGCCGTTGCCTACACGTGTCAGGCGTAGCTGGTAACGCTCGGCCCGCGCCTCGATCTCGTCCTTGTCAGGCGAACCACCGAACAGGCGGCTGAAGAAGCCTGGCTTGTCATCCGGGTCGTTGGCGCGCTCGCTGAGGTTCACGTAGTAAACACCGAGGCTGCGATCAAGATCGTCGACTCGCAGGTCTGCCGCCTGAAGCGCACGGCCAATGCTGGACCAGGCGCGGTCGAAGTCGCTGTCCAGCTGCAGCAGCGGGTTGCCGCTACCGTCTTCGGTCAGGTTTACACGGCTCGGGGCATCGAAGTCCCGCTCGGCCAGCAGCGATACGGAGCCGCCTTGACGGGCGCTACGGTTCAGGCTGACCTGCAGCTCGTCGAGCAGTACCCGGTCGAGCTCCTTGTTGGCTGGGGTTTCCGGCCAGGCAACGTCGGTGCTGCTACCGGCTGGGCGCTTGACGCTAACGACGAAGATCTCACTGGTGTTGCGCTGCACGCCGGGCTCGACACGAACACGTACACGCGTTTCGCCGTCCTGAATGCCCAGGTTGCGCACCAGCGCTTCGTCCAACTGAGAAGCGGTCTGCCAGGCAGTGGCGAACTCGCCAGTCTGGCGGCGTTCGTCAGCGATGCTGAAGCCCTTGTCGGTGAAGAACTGGCGCGCGGCGATCCATACCTGCGATGGCGCGTACTGCGCTACCAGCCAGCGGGAATCCCCTGACGACTGCACGCTGAAATTGCTGACGTCCGCTGCCACCTGCAGGCGCTGGGGACGTGGCACTTCGTATTTGCCGGTGCTGGTGCTGTCGGCAACCTGGCGCGGTACCGGCAGCAGTGGGTCGAGCGGGCGGGTCTCGCCATCGACTGCCACCTGCATCGGCGCGGTCTGCCGCGCCGAAAGGTAGTCGCTACCGCGGTCGCGGAAGTATCCATCGTCGCCCCACAGCCAGCCGCAGCCACTAGTTGCAGAGATCATCAGGGCAAGGGTCGAGAGTCCGGCCAGTCGCTTCATGCGTATTCCTTTGTTATTAAGCCAGTACGCCGGTTTGGCGCATTGCCTGGCGTAGCGGTTCCTGGAAGCTCTGACTCAGCCAGGTCAATGGCAGACGGATGCCATTACCCATCAGGCCCATCTCGTGCAATGCCCATTTGACCGGGATCGGATTGGCCTCCAGGAACAGAGCGCGATGCAATGGCATCAACCGCTCGTTGATAGCCCGGGCGGTGACGGCATCACCCGTCATTGCCGCGGCGCAGAGGTCGCTCATGGCGCGAGGCGCCACATTCGCCGTAACGGAAATGTTGCCCTTACCGCCCATCAGCATCAGCTCGACGGCTGTTGGGTCGTCGCCCGAATAAACGAGAAAATCCTTGCTGACACGATCCAGGACTTCCTGCCCGCGCTTGAGATCGCCCGTGGCCTCCTTGATACCGATGATGTTCGATATTTTGGAAAGTCGCTCAACGGTGTCCGGAAGCATGTCGCACACAGTTCGGCCTGGCACGTTGTAAAGGATCTGCGGGATCGCCACGGCCTCGGCGATGTGCTTGAAGTGCAGGTACAGCCCTTCCTGAGTCGGCTTGTTGTAGTACGGGGTTACCAGCAAGCAGGCATCTGCGCCAGCAGTCTTGGCATTCTCGGTCAGCTCGACGGCTTCACTGGTGGAGTTGGCGCCCGTGCCGGCGATCACCGGAATGCGGCCATTAACCTGATCGACAACACGCCGGATCACTTCGATGTGCTCGGCAACACTCAGCGTGGCCGACTCACCCGTAGTTCCGACAGCAACGATTGCATTGGTGCCTTCCTGCAAATGGAAGTCCACCAGTTTGCTCAGGCTGTCCCAGTCCAGACCGCCTTGCGCATCCATGGGCGTGACCAGCGCCACCATACTGCCCGCAATCATGCAACCACTCCTGCCGGAATAAATAAAAAGAGGCGTAATGGTACAAGGCTCCCCTGCGCTTTGCGAGTAGCGTGAAGCATGCCGCACGAAGCACCCAGCGCCTTGCTGGGAACACGAGACAAAGACCTCCATTGGGCAGCGCGCATTCCCTCTGACCTCGCTTTTCGCTACCCTTAGCCGTTTTCGGCTTGGCTGGCCGACCGATTCACCACCGCCAGGAATGCTGCATGTCCACCCCCCCTTTACCCCGCGAACAATTTCTCGTCATCAGCGCTCTGGGCTCCAACCCGATGGAGCTAACTAACGTGCTCTGCCGGGCCGCCAACGAGAATCGCTGCGCAGTGGTCAGCACGCGGCTGACGCGTCACGGCGAATGCAGTGCGCTGGTTCTGGAAGTCACTGGTAGCTGGGATGCTTTGGCCCGGATGGAAACCACCCTTCCGGGGCTATCGAAGAAGCACGCCTTCACCGCCAACGTAGTGCGCAGCGAAGCGTTGGAGACCCGCCCACAAGCGCTGCCCTACGTAGCCTATGTGAGTGCGGCTTTTCGCCCAGACATCCTCAATGAGCTGTGTCAATTCTTCATCGACCACCGCGTCGAGCTGGAGAGCCTTACCTGCGACACCTATCAGGCACCGCAAACCGGCGGGACCATGCTCAACGCCACATTGACCGTCACGCTTCCCGCCGGCACCCAGATCAGTTGGCTGCGCGACCAGTTCCTTGATTTTGCCGATGCGCTCAATCTCGATGCGCTGATCGAGCCATGGCGCCCGCAGAACCCTTAAGCCTAGCAACAGGAGTCAACATGGCCGTTGAAATCGACCGCCCCGTTCCGCCCTTCCAGGCCCAGGCCACGAGCGGCCAGCTGATCGATCTCGAATCGCTGGCTGGCAAGCAGGTGGTGCTGTACTTCTACCCGAAGGACAACACGCCCGGCTGCACGACCCAGGGGCAAGGGTTTCGCGATCATCACCCGGCGTTTCTGGCGGCGAACACACTGGTGTTCGGCATTTCCCGTGACAGCCTGAAGACCCACGAAAACTTCCGCACCAAACAGAGCTTTCCGTTCGAGCTGATAAGCGACAAGGACGAGCGACTCTGCCAACTGTTCGGCGTAATCAAGCTGAAGAAGCTCTACGGCAAGGAGTATCTCGGCGTGGAACGCAGCACTTTCCTCATCGACCGCAACGGCGTACTGCGGCAGGAGTGGCGCTCTGTAAAAGTGCCTGGCCATGTAGAAGCAGTGCTCCAAGCTGCCCAGGCGTTGAACGAAGCGTAAAAAAGGGCTGGCGCTCTGCCAGCCCTTCGCACCTCACTCGCTGGGGGGCACCACCACCGCAGCCGGCCCGCGCGGCCAAGCGTAGAGAACGGCCTTGAACAGCGTGGCCAGGGGGATTGCGAAGAAAACACCCCAGAAGCCCCAGAGACCGCCGAACAGCAGCACTGCGCAGATGATCGCAACCGGATGCAGATTCACCGCCTCGGAGAATAGCAACGGCACCAGCACGTTGCCGTCCAACGTCTGAATGATCGCGTAAGCCACCATCAGGTAGAAGAACTGATCGCCCAGCCCCCACTGGAATATCCCGATCAGCGCGATAGGTATGGTGACGACAGTGGCGCCGATATAGGGAACGACCACCGACACCCCCACCAGCATTGCCATCAGAGCCGCATAGTTGAGCCCCAGGGCGGCGAAGACCACATAGGACACCACCGCACAGATCAGGATCTCGATCACCTTGCCACGGATGTAATTGGCGATCTGCAGGTTCATTTCCTGCGATACCTGTGTGATCAAGCCCCGCTCACGCGGCAGGTAGCCCTTGATCCAGTCACTGATCTGCTGCCGATCCTTGAGGAAGAAGAACACCAGAATGGGCACCAGGACCAGGTAGATCATCAGCCCGATCAGTAACGGAAGACTGGATAACGACGAAGTTAGCACCAGCTGACCATACCGCCCGATTTCACCGCGCATGAAGTCGATGCCGCGTAGCACCTGCTCGTCGGTTACCAGCTGCGGATAGCGCTCTGGCAACAACAACAGCAGCGATTGCCACTCGACGAGCATGCGCGGCAACTCGTTGAACAGCGTCAGCACCTGCTGCCAAAGCAGCGGCACAATGAACAGCAGGCAAATCACAAGCACGCCGATGAACATCAGAAACACCAACCAGACCGCCAGCGAATGTGGCACTCGCAAGCGCTCCAGGGCAGCGACGAGCCCCTGCATCAGGAATGCCAGCACCAGACCGGCCAAGACCGGTGCGAGCATCTTGCCAAGGGTCAGCACAGCTGCAAATGCAAGAAACAGCAGAACCGCGAGAACTACCGCCTCCTCATCAGAGAAGTAACGCTGCATCCAACCGCGTAATACCTTGATCATGTAATTCCTCGAAGCAAATCGTCAGGCCTTGCGCAGCCAATAGCGATAGAGGCCGTTGTCGACCTCCTCATGCAACAGCGCATGGCCGGCCAGCTTGGCGAAACTGCGGAAATCCCTTTGCGAACCTGGATCGCTGGCAACGACCTTCAGTACCGCACCGCTGGCCAACCGATTGAGTTCCAGTTTGGCCTTGAGCAATGGCATCGGACAATCGAGCCCAACAGCATCCAGCTCGGCATCGCACTCAAGCGACTGCGGTCGTGCTTCAGTCATGGTTCGCCTCCACAGAAAAGCCTCGCAGCATACCTAGCACAGCGGGGCTCTGGCCAGCTGGCCAAGGTCAAGGCTACAGTAGCCGTTCTCACTTCAATGAGCCTGTCTGGATGAAACTGCTGCGCCCTGCCCTCCTCACGCTCACCTGCCTGCTCGTCCAACCAGTAGTGTTGGCGAACGATCTGCCTTCACTCGGCGATGCCAGTTCCGGCATAGTCTCGCCGGAACAGGAACATCAACTGGGTCGCGCATGGCTCAGCCTGCTGCGTGGACAGGTCAGACAGCTCTCCGACCCGCAACTAAAAGACTATGTTGAGAGCAGCGTCTACCGCCTTGCCGAGACAAGCCAGCTGCAGGATCGCCGCTTAGAATTCGTTCTGCTGGACAGCCCGCAACTGAACGCCTTTGCCGCCCCCGGGGGGATAATCGGCGTCAATGGCGGCCTGTTCATTCATGCGCAAACCGAAGCCGAATACGCCTCGGTGATGGCGCACGAACTGGCGCACCTGTCGCAGCGCCACTTCGCCCGCGGCCTTGAAGCGCAGCAGCGCATGCAGCTGCCGATGATGGCCGCCATGCTGGCAGGCGTTGTGGCCGCAGCGGCCGGCGCAGGGGACGCGGGCATCGCCGCCATCGTTTCTACTCAAGCGGCGGCGATTCAGGCCCAGCGCCGATTTTCCCGACAGAACGAACAGGAAGCTGACCGTATCGGCATCGTAAACCTGGAACGGGCCGGGTTCGATCCTCGCGCAATGCCGTCAATGTTTGGTCGCCTGATGCGGCAGTATCGTTATGACCAGAAGCCGCCCGAGTTTCTCCTGACTCACCCGGTCAGCGAATCGCGCATCGCCGACACCACGAACCGAGCAGAGCAGTACCCGAAGGGTGGTGCGCAGGACAGCCTGCGTTACCAGTTGATGCGTGCTCGCACGCAGCTGAAGTTTGAAAGCACTCCAGGAGTTGGAGCCAAGCGTTTTCGAGCGATGCTCAGCGACAACCCTGAGATGGATGCGGCCCGCTATGGCCTGGCGCTCGCACAGATCAAGGCTGGGCAACTCGAAGACGCGCGCAGCACGCTCACCCCCCTACTGGCCAAGGCGCCGGACGACCTCACCTATAACCTTGCGCAGATCGAGCTGGACATCACCTCCAACCGCCTGCAACAGGCACAGACACGCGTGCAGCGGCTGCTGCAGTTGTACCCGGGCAACTACCCAGTGCGCCAGATGCACATCGACCTGCTGATGGAGCAGGGAGAAACGCAGCAGGCCGAGCGCGAACTCGACAGGCTCGTCGACCAGCGCCGGCGGGATCCCGATATCTGGTATCAGGTAGCAGAGGTCCGCGGACTGAGCGGCAATATTGTCGGGCTGCATCAGGCGCGGGCGGAATACTTCGCGCTAGTGGGCGATTACGACCAGGGTATTGAGCAGCTGAACCTGGCCAAACGCCGCGCCAGCAACTTCCAGATATCCGCACGGATCGACGCACGCCAAAAACAACTGATCGATGAGAAGCGCATGGTCGACGAAATGCTGCGATGAATCAGCAATGGCGCTGAAGGCTCAGCGCCCTTGCAGCAACCTCAGGCGTTGCCTGCCTGTTTCAGCCGTGCGGCCTGAGTGAAATCGAGCATCCGCTTGAGTGGCTTGACCGCCCGCGGAATGATCGCTGGATCGACGAAGATCTCGTTGCTTCCCGCGCGCAGGCACTCCAGCGTCCTCTCCAGGGTGTTCATCGCCATCCAGGGGCAATGCGCACAGCTGCGACAGCTCGCGCCCTGGCCGGCGGTTGGCGCTTCGATGAAGGTTTTATCCGGACAAAGCTGCTGCATCTTGTAGAAGATGCCGCGATCGGTCGCGACGATGAAGGTCTGTTGCGGCAACGTCTGCGCGGCTTTGATGAGCTGGCTGGTGGACCCTACAGCATCGGCGAGCTCGACCACAGCCTGCGGGGACTCCGGATGCACAAGAATGGCTGCATCGGGATATAAGGCCTTCATGTCCGCCAGCTGCTTGGACTTGAACTCTTCATGAACGATACAGGCGCCATCCCAAAGCAGAATGTCTGCGCCGGTTTCCCGCTGCACGTAGTCGCCAAGATGCTTGTCCGGCGCCCAGATGATCTTCTCGCCGTTATCCATCAGGCTTTCGACGATCTCAAGCGCACAACTGGATGTCACCACCCAATCAGCCCGCGCCTTCACCGCAGCCGAGGTATTGGCATAGACCACCACGGTGCGCTCCGGATGCTGATCGCAGAAAGCCGAGAACTCTTCGACCGGGCAGCCCAGATCGAGTGAGCAGGTGGCCTCGAGCGTCGGCATCAGCACACGCTTTTCGGGGTTGAGAATTTTCGCTGTTTCTCCCATGAACTTGACGCCCGCGACCAGCACGGTCTGCGCCGGATGCTCATTGCCGAAGCGCGCCATCTCCAGGGAGTCGGAAACACAGCCACCGGTTTCTTCCGCCAACGCCTGAATTACCGGATCAGTGTAGTAATGCGCCACCAGCACCGCATTCTGGCGCTTCAACTCGGCGGCTATCTCACCGCGCAACTGCACTTCCTGCTCAGGCGTGAGCGGCTTGGGCTGCTTGGCCGCCAGGTGAGCCTGCACAAGAATGCGTTCGGGTATCTGCGTCATGGACGGGTCCTGCCAGCACGGGATTGCACGAAGCGCCGAGTATAACGGCATGAACCGAAAATTCGGGCTCGTCGATAGATACGGAGGGCGCAGGATTCAGACTTGCGTCCTGCCATTCAAGGGGCAGGAATACTAGCCGAAGCGTCTGTAAAAGGGAAAGCAGACGGAATTGCTCGGGTAGCGCAGAGCATTGCACCCTACGAAATGAAAACCGCCGGCATCAGCCGGCGGTTTCTTCTGGATTACTCGCCCTTGAGCATGTGCCCACGTTCTTCCAGATTGATGTGCCACTGCATGGCTTCGCCCAGCAGGTGTGGCGTCTGACCGCCCTTCTTGCAGGCGTCATCGAAATACTTGTTCAGCACGTCACGATAGGACGGGTGCACGCAGTTGTCGATGATGACACGCGCACGCTCCCGCGGCGCCAGACCACGCAGGTCAGCCAGACCTTGTTCGGTCACCAGAATTTCGACGTCATGCTCGGTGTGGTCAACGTGCGCAACCATTGGGACGACGCTGGAGATGTTGCCACCCTTGGCGATCGACTTGGTCACGAAGATGGCCATGTGGGCGTTACGTGCGAAGTCGCCCGAACCGCCAATGCCGTTCATCATCTTGGTGCCACCCACGTGAGTGGAGTTGACGTTGCCATAGATGTCGAACTCGAGCGCGGTGTTGATGCCGATGATGCCCAGACGACGCACCAGCTCTGGATGGTTGGAAATTTCCTGAGGACGCAGGATCAGCTTGTCCTTGTACTTTTCCAGATTGCCGAACACGCGGTCATTGCAACGCTCGGACAGCGTGATGGAGCAACCGGAAGCAAAGGTCATCTTGCCAGCGTCGATCAGCTCAAAGGTGCAGTCCTGCAGTACTTCGGAGTACATGACCAGGTCTTCGAACGGCGAGTCGATCAGACCACACATCACGGCGTTGGCGATGTTGCCGATCCCAACCTGCATCGGGCCGAGATTCTTCGCCATACGACCAGCATCGACTTCGCTCTTGAAGAACTCAACCAGATGGTTGGCGATGGCCTGGGTATCTGCGTCCGGCGGGGTAACCGTGGAGTAGGAATCCGGCTGATCGGTGATGACGATAGCAGCGATCTTGGCGGGATCGACCGGGATCGAGGTAGCACCGAGACGGTCATCGACCTTGGTCAGCGGAATCGGACCGCGGTTCGGACGCTCGCCTGGGAAGTAGATGTCGTGCAGACCTTCCAGGTTCAGGTTGTGCGCCAGATTCAGCTCGATGATCACCTGGTCGGCAAACATCACCAAGTTGGCAGAGTTGCCCACGGATGTGGTCGGAACAATGTGGCCCTGCTCGGTGATGCACAGCGCCTCAATGATGGTGACGTCAGGGCGCTTGATCTGATGGTTGCGCATCTGCTCGACGGTGTGCGACAGGTGCTGGTCGATGAACATGACCTCACCTGCGTTAATCGCCTTGCGCAGTACCGGATCGGCCTGGAACGGCATGCGACGGGCCAGCAGCCCCGCTGAAGCCATCTTGCCATCGAGATCGTTACCCAGGCTGGCACCAGTAACCAGACTGATCTGCAGCTTCTCGTCCTTGGCGCGGTCGATCAGCGCGAGGGGCACGGCCTTGGCTTCGCCCGCACGGGTGAAACCGCTCATGCCAACGGTCATGCCGTCGCGGATAAGGGAAGCGGCCTCTTGGGCGCTCATTACCTTGCTCTGCAGAGAGGACAAGCGGATGCGATCAGAATACATTTGAGCCTCGAACCAACGGACAATCAGGAAGTCCGCAGTCTATTACGTTTAAAAACCCTTGAGCCACCTACTAAGGTCGTAGAGAAAAACGCCGCTTATGGCCGAACGTAGCACCCAGGCGAGCGCCGTTGCCAATATGCAGGCATAAAAAAAGCCGGAGACCTTCAAGGTCGTCCGACTTCTCGTACTCCCGAAGGAGAAAAATGGTGGGTCGTGTAGGATTCGAACCTACGACCAATTGGTTAAAAGCCAACTGCTCTACCAACTGAGCTAACGACCCAATGCGGGGCGCATGATACTGATTTGATTGATGAAAACAAACTTTTTTTTAAAAAAGATTCAATCAATACAGTGTGGCGTCAGCCCGAGATCAAGCGCGACGGCAATCTAGAAATAGCGCGTCGGGTCAGCCAAGCCAGCTTCGGCAAAACCGGCAGCGCGCAGTCGGCAACTGTCGCATTTACCACATGCCCGACCATCCGCATCAGCCTGATAGCAGGAAACTGTCATCGCATAGTCCACTCCCAAACGAACCCCCTCCTGGACGATCTGCGCCTTGCTCAGCTCTTGCAGCGGAGCCCGAATACGGAACCCCAGCCCTTCCACACCAGCCTTGGTAGCCAGATTGGCCATGCGCTCGAACGCCGCAACGAACTCCGGCCGACAATCTGGATAGCCGGAATAGTCGACCGCATTGACACCGATGAAGATGTCGCGCGCGCCGAGCACTTCCGCCCAGCCAAGCGCCAGCGAGAGAAAGACTGTGTTGCGTGCAGGAACGTAGGTGACAGGAATGCCCTCACTTGGCACCTCAGGCACATCGATGCTTTCATCGGTCAGCGCCGAGCCGCCGATGCCGTTTAGGTTGAGCCCAATCACCTTGTGCTCGACCACACCCAACTGTTTCGCTACCCGTTCGGCGGCCTGCAGCTCGGCCCGATGACGCTGCCCATAGTCGAAACTCATCGTGTAGCAGGCGTAACCCTGATCACGGGCCATGGCCACGACGGTAGCCGAATCGAGTCCGCCGGACAGCAGGATGACTGCCTTCTTATCGTTCATTTCGCGATACCTTCAAAGCGGGTTGTCCCAGCCAGCATGAAGCTGGCCACCGGAGCTACGATCTCAATGGCCGGGGGCGTCGTTCCAGATGATCTTGTGCAGCTGCAACTGCAACCGCACAGGCAGATTGTCAGCAACGATCCAATCCGAAAGCGCACGAACATCAACCTGGCCGTGACTGGGCGAGAAGAGCACTTCACCGGCGCGCCTATCCAGCCCATATTCGATCAGCTTAGTGACGGCCCAGTCGTAGTCCTGGCGGGAACAGATGACGAACTTCACCTGATCGTTAGGCGTGAGATAGGCGATGTTCTCGTAGCGATTGCGTGCAACCTCGGCAGAGCCCGGCGTTTTCAGGTCTACCACTCGACTGACGCGCTCATCCACCGCAGAAATATCGAGCGCACCACTGGTCTCCAGTGAAACCTCGTACCCTGCATCACAAAGGCGCTCCAGCAATGGCACGCAGTTAGGCTGCGCCAAAGGCTCTCCACCGGTTACGCAGACGTAGCGGGGATTGTAGGACGCGACACGCGCAACGATCGCATCGAGAGTCATCAGCTCTCCACCGCTGAACGCATAGGCGGTATCACAATATTGACAGCGCAGGGGACAGCCGGTCAGGCGAACGAACACAGTGGGCAGCCCACTGGTTCGCGTTTCCCCCTGCAGCGAGTAAAAAATCTCGGTAATTCGCAGAGTCATATCAGCCACGGGCGTGACGGCTAAACAGGCCATCCGCCTCCGTTGCGGGAAATAGGGGCGGCGATTCTAACGAAAAAACCCGCACAACGGGCGGGTTTCGTTCGTATCGCCAGCGTGATATCAGCGATTGAGTTGCCGCTGAGCCAACTGTGCAGCCGATGTATTCGGGTACTGGGCAATGACCTGACGCAAAATGCCCTGAGCCTTGTCCCGGTTACCCAGACGAATTTCGACATCAGCCAGCTTGTAGAGCGAATCCGGCACCTTATTGTGCTGCGGATAAGCCTGGCTGACCCGAGCGAAGGCCTGGCCGGCGCCTTGCAAATCGCCCTTGGCCAGATTGACCTCGCCCAGCCAGTACTGCGCATTGCCCGCGTACTGACTGTCAGGGTATTTGCGCAGAAAGGCCGCAAAAGCCTGGCTGGCCTTATCGAAGTCTTTCGCCTTGATCAGGTCAAAAGCAGCATCGTAGTAGAGCTTTTCCTGCTCAGGATCGCTCGACCCACTTTGCGACTGGCCTTGGCTGGCGCTAGCAGTGCCCGAACTTCCAGCCGTGGAGGCCGTATTACCCGAGGGCAAGGACTGATTGGCGGTAGAGGTGGACCCACTCGACAGGCGCCGATCAATATCCTTGTAACGTTCCAGCCCCTCTTGTTGCAGGCGCTGGATCTGATTCTGTTGTTCCTCAAGCATGCCGCGCAATTGCGCGATCTCTTCCTGCATCTGCTGTAGCTGCATGAAGAGCATGCCCTGCGCCGAAGATGGAGCAGTAGCTCCACCTCCAGCATAGGCACCGTCACCGCTCGGCGCGGCCGTGGAGTAGCCAGAGTTGCCGCTAGCGGCGCCCTGTTCGTAATCCACAACCGGCACTTGAGCCACCGCCATAAGCGGCAGACCGAGCACTGTAAAAGTCAGAGCGTGGCGGTACTTGCGCATATCGAATTACTTACGCAGTTCGACGCGACGGTTCTGAGCCCAGGACTGCTCGTCGTTACCCATGGCAACCGGACGCTCTTCGCCGTAGGAAACCAGCTCCAGCTGGGCCGGGGAAACGCCCTGCAGTACGAGGTAACGCTGAACGGCCTTGGAACGGCGCTCGCCCAGAGCCATGTTGTACTCGCGGGTACCACGCTCGTCGGTGTGGCCTTCCAGAACGACGCGAGCGCCGTTGCCTTTCAGGTCCTTGGCGTGAACGTCCAGAGCGCGCATGGCTTCCGGCTTCAGGTCGGAGCTGTCGTACTCGAAGTAGAAGGTAGTGATGGCGCGCAGAGCAGCTTCTTCGCTCATGCTGCTATCGACGGAACCGGAATCAGCACCGTAACCAGCGTTCGGATCGATCGCGCCCGAACCTTCACCCGAATCGTCGCCGCCCTTGGAGGAACAACCGACAGCAACAGCCATGGCCAGAGCCAGAGCGGTGAACTTACCGAATTTCAGCATTTCCATGTGTAACAACCCCAGGTGTGTTTTTGGTTAAAAAGCGTTGATACCGCATCAGTTCAGGTAAGGGGACCAGGACGGCTCTCGGACTTCTCCTTGAGCTGTTGGAAGCGGGAGCCTAACGCGTCCATTGATGGACACGAGCATCAAGACTCCCCGGCCCTGCTGGCGGGTGGCGTAGATTAGCATGGTGCCATTAGGCGCAACAGTGGGTGACTCATCCAGACTGGTATCCGAAAGTATCCGCAGGTTGCCCCGCTGCAGGTCCTGGGCAGCAACCTTGAAGTTGGTGTAGCCGTCCTGGCGGTGGATCATGACAAGAGTCTTCTCATCAGCCGACAGTTTAGGGTTCGCATTGTAGTTTCCGACGAACGTTACGCGCTCGGCCGAATTGCTGCCTATCCGCTGCTTGTAAACCTGCGGTTTGCCGGCACGGTCGGAGGTGAAGTAGATGGTCTGGCCGTCAGCACCCCAGAAGGGTTCGGTGTCGATCGCATAGTGGTTGGTCAGACGCTGCAACTGCCGCGAGCCTAGATCCATCACGTAGATCTCCGGGTTGCCGTCCTTCGAAAGCACGAACGCCAGCCGATTGCCGTCCGGCGAAAATGCCGGCGCACCGTTCAGGCCTTCGAAATTGGTGATCTGCTCGCGTCGACCGGTATCGACATGCTGCATGAAAATACGCGGACGCTTCTGCTCGAACGACACGTAGGCGATTCGGCGGCCATCAGGCGAGTAGCGCGGAGAAAGAATAGGCTCACGCGACTGCAGCAACGTCACCGCACGCGCACCATCGTAGTCGGAGCGTTGCAGCGTGTAGCGGGTGTTCGCGCCACCCAACCGCTCGACGGTCACATACAGCAGACGGGTGGAAAATGCGCCCTTGATGCCAGTGAGCTTTTCAAACGACTGGTCAGCGGCGTGGTGAGCCATGTCACGCAGCTGGTCCGGTGCACCGCCAACCGTTCCAGTCATGACCTGCTGCTCGGTGGCTACATTGAACACCTCGTAGCGTACCTGCAGCCGACCACCAGCCGGCTCGATATTCCCTACCATCACATACTGGGTACCCAGAGCTTTCCAGTCACGGTAGATGATCTCACTACCACGGGTAGGCATGCTGATCATGTTCTGCCGAGGTATGGGCTGGAACGTGCCCGAGTTACGCAGGTCGTTTCCAATGATCTCAGCCATGTCCTCCGGCAGCACGGTGCCGCCCTGCCAGCCGAACGGGACGACGGCGATCGGAATCGCGCGATCGGCACCACTGGTGACGACAATATTTTTCTCCTGCGCTACTGCGATTCCCGCAAGACAGCAGAGCAGGACAAGTAGACCTCGAAGGGAGTTGATCACAACGCAAGATCCTCAGGCGTGAATGTCATTTTGAATGATCGGTAAGGTTGAAAATCCTGCGGGCTCAGGCCCTGCATTTCAGTCAACCGACCGATGTTCTTTACTGCGGCGACCGCAGAATTATCGAATGGCGCATCACCGCTCGACCTGTACACGCTGACATTGGCGATTGTGCCATCCGGAAGCATGTTTACCTGAAGCTGAACAGTCATGTTATTACGCGCCGATGGTGGTCGACTCCAGCCTTCCGCCGCACGCAGCCGAATCAGATCGTCGAAGTCGCCAGCGACCTGATCGCCATGGCTATCGGCCAATGCCTGCTGACGCTCGGTGGTATCGGACAGTAGCTCGGCCAGCGCCTGCGCCTTCTTGTCCTCTGCCGCTTTGCGCGCTGCATCTGCTGCCGCTTTCTTCTTCGCCTCTTCAGCCGCCTTCTTCTTGGCTGCCTCGGCTGCAGCCTTCTTCTTGGCCTCTTCAGCTGCCTTGCGCTTTGCCTCTTCGGCGGCCTTTTTCTTAGCTTCCTCCGCAGCCTTTTTCTTGGTCAGCTCCTCAGCCGACTTCTTTTTCGCGATTTCGGCCTGCTTCTGCTGCTCGAGCTTCTTGGCCTCCTCGGCCTTTTTTGCCGCTGCAGCTTTGTCGGCTGCTGCTTTCGCCGCATCGGCCTTTCGAGCCTCTTCAGCCTTCTTTTGTTCCGCAGCCACAGCCGCAGCCTGTTTTTGCTGCTCGACCTTACGCTGCTCCATCTGCTCGGTTTCGAACTGTTTGGCAGCTGTCTTCTTCGCCTCACCGGCAATCTTCTGATTGGTCTGAGTGGTGGCCTGGCTCTGAGACTTCAGCTGGTACAGAGTAGCCTGCACGATCGGCTTGGACGGCGGCAGCTCGGGCGTCTTGGAAAAGCTGACGAAAAGCATGCCGAAGACCAGAACATGCAAGCCGACGGCGAGCACGGTCGGCCAGAAGTAGCTCTGCGAAGGTGACGGGTCACGCTGCTGCATCAAGGAGCCTCGGTGATCAGGCCAACGTTACCTACGCCCGCTTCCTGCAAGCCACCCATGGCCGCCATGACCGAGCCGTAATCCACAGCGCGGTCGCCGCGGATGAATACCTGGGTATCCGGACGCTGACGCATGATGGCGACCACAGCCTGAGTCATGTCCTCCAGCGCGACGGCCTCGTTGCCCTTGCTTTCAGTGTCGACCTCGCTACCCACATTCCAGTAATACGTCTTGTCGGCCTTGATGGAGATGGTCAACACCTGCTTGTCGTTATCTTGCGGCAAGGCCTCACTGCTGACCTTCGGCAGATCGACCTTGACCCCCTGATTGAGCATCGGCGCCGTAACCATGAAGATGACCAGCAATACCAGCATCACGTCGATGTATGGCACCACGTTCATCTCGGCGACGGGCTTGCGTCTTTTGCGGATTCTGGCCATGGCCGTGGGCCTCAGTCTTCGGTGGTGTGGACTTTGCGATGCAGGATTGCCTGGAACTCATCGGCAAAGGTGTAGTAACGCCCGATAAGCATCTCGCCACGAGCAGCGAAGCGGTTGTAGGCGATCACCGCAGGAATCGCAGCGAATAGGCCAATCGCCGTGGCAATCAACGCCTCGGCGATACCAGGCGCCACGGTCGCCAACGTCGCCTGCTGCACCTGAGCCAGGCCACGGAACGAATTCATGATCCCCCAGACCGTACCGAACAGACCGATATAGGGGCTGGTGGAGCCGACGGTGGCGAGGAATGGCAAGCTCTGCTCCAGCTTTTCCTCTTCACGGGAAATCGCCACGCGCATTGCACGGTTGACGCCATCCATTACCGCATCCGGATCGACGCCCTGCTGCTGACGCAGACGGGAGAACTCCTTGAAGCCGGCACGGAAGATCTGCTCTACACCAGAATCTGGGTCAGGGTTGCTACCTGCCTGGCGATAGAGCTTGGACAGATCTACGCCTGACCAGAAGCGCTCCTCGAAGGTATCGAGCGATCGCTTTGCGGCACGCAGCATGTTGCCGCGCTGAAAAATCAGAATCCATGAGGCTACCGAGGCGCCGACAAGGATCAGCATGACCAGCTGAACCACGAAGCTGGCATTGCTGATCAGGCTCCACATGGACATATGATCGACGTTGGCTTCCACGCTTACTCTCCTGCAGGGGATAGACCCAAGCCCGCGAATGCGCTGCGCAGCGCCTCGGGAATGGCTCGGGGTTTCAAACTTTCGGCACGTACGCAGGCCACCAGCACCTGCCCCTCACAAAGCAAAACATCATCTACCGCACGGCGAACCTGTTGACGGAAACGCAGGCTGGCACGATTGAGCTCGATCACCTCGGCACTCACCAACAACTCATCATCCAAACGTGCTGGGGCGCGGTAGCGCGCCTCAACCGAATGCACGACGAACAGCAAGTCCTCACCGGCCAATTGCGACTGAGCGAATCCCAGGCTCCGCAACCGCTCGGTACGAGCTCGCTCCATGAATTTGAGGTAATTGACGTAGTAGACAATGCCGCCCGCATCGGTGTCCTCGTAATAGACTCGACAGCGGTGGGTGAAGATTTCAGCTCCGGCTTGCGCGCGCATACTAGTGCTCAGCCCTGTAAATGCCAATCGGGTTAGAGAACATTATTTTCTTCAAACTGTGTCGCCATCGAACAAGTCAGGGGTCGGTGCATCGCTCATTCGTTTGGGCAGGTTGAGGCCGAAGTGCAGATAGGCATGGCGCGTCACTACCCGACCGCGCGGCGTGCGCATTATGTAGCCCTGTTGGATCAGGTACGGCTCGAGCACGTCCTCGATGGTATGACGCTCTTCGCTGATCGCAGCGGCAAGGCTGTCGATGCCAACCGGCCCACCGTCGAATTTCTCGATCAGCGTGAGCAGCAAGCGCCGATCCTGATGGTCGAAACCACGCTCATCGACATCGAGCATGTTCAGCGCGAGGTCGGCAATCTGCCGCGTAATCTCGCCGCGACCACGCACTTCGGCGAAGTCACGCACGCGGCGCAGCAGGCGATTGGCTATTCGTGGCGTTCCTCGTGCCCTTCGAGCAATCTCGAAAGCCCCCTCGGGCTCGGTCGGAAGCCCCAGGATGCTCGCTGAACGGCGGACGATAGTGGCCAGATCTTCAGTGGAGTAAAACTCCAGTCGCTGGACGATGCCGAATCGATCGCGCAGCGGATTGGTCAGCATGCCGGCACGAGTAGTGGCACCCACAAGGGTGAACGGTGGCAGGTCCAACTTGATCGAGCGAGCCGCAGGCCCCTCCCCGATCATGATATCCAGCTGGAAATCTTCCATTGCCGGATATAGCACTTCCTCGACAATAGGCGAAAGACGATGAATCTCGTCGACGAACAGCACGTCGCCGGACTCCAGATTGGTCAACAAGGCAGCAAGATCGCCAGGCCGTTCAAGAACAGGCCCCGATGTGCTCTTGATCGACACGCCCATTTCTTCGGCGATGATGTTCGCCAGCGTGGTCTTGCCCAGACCGGGCGGGCCGAAAATAAGCGTATGGTCCAGCGCTTCCTGGCGCCCCTTGGCAGCGCGAATGAAAAGATCCATCTGCTCGCGTACGACCGGCTGACCGATGTAATCAGCCAGCGTTAAGGGACGAATGGCACGGTCCAGTTGCTCGTCACGATCACGAGTGCCCGCGGTGACGATACGATCCGCTTCGATCATGGCTTACACCATGCCCTTGAGGGCGCGACGGATCATTTCTTCACTGCTCAAATCATCTTCCTGTATGGCGGACACCGCACGGCTGGCTTCCTGCGGCTTGAAGCCCAAGGAGATCAACGCGCTGACCGCATCATTCTCGGCGCTTGTGACTGCCATTTTGCTCCCGGGTTCAACCACGAAGGTCGCGATTGCAGGCATGCTTTCCCAAGCTTTGAAGCGATCTTTCAACTCCACTAGAAGCCGCTCGGCGGTCTTCTTGCCAACCCCCGGTATACGCACCAGCACCGATGTGTCCTGCGCCTGCACGCAACGCACCAGCTCATCGACTTCCAACCCGGACATCAATGCAAGCGCCAGCTTGGGACCAACACCGTTCAGGCGAATGAGCTCGCGAAACAGCTCGCGCTCGCGCTTCTCGGCAAAGCCATAAAGAAGCTGCGCGTCTTCGCGCACGACCAGATGAGTGTGCAGTGTGACCGGCTCGCCAAGGGCAGGCAGGCGATAGAGTGTCGTCATCGGCACCTCGACCTCATAGCCGATGCCGTTAACGTCGAGAATCAGATGTGGCGGTTGTTTCTCCGCCAGCGTGCCACGCAAACGTCCGATCAATCCTGTTTCCTCCGACTCCACAGCCAAGGCTGCGGCCAATCGCATTAACATGCCACTTAAAAGAATGCTGGCAATTTCTACAGCCGTAACCGCCCGCCTCGCCGCTTGGCACCGGCCAAGCCGTGAGGGATCAGGCTTTGCCGATGGTGCGCATGACATAGTGCAATGGCCAGCGCGTCTGAAGCATCGATCTGCGGTTTTTCCAGGAGTTTGAGCAGATGCATGACCATCATCTGCACCTGCTGCTTGTCCGCCCCACCTGTCCCGGCGATGGCCTGCTTGACCTGCGTTGCGGTGTACTCGGCGATCTGCAGGCCCGCCTCGGCTCCAGCAACGATGGCTGCGCCCCGGGCCTGACCTAGCTTGAGCGCAGAGTCGGCGTTACGCGCCATGAACACCTGCTCGATGCCCATGGTCACCGGACCATAGGTCTGGATGACCTCGCTCACGCCACTGAACACCGCACGCAGGCGGTCAGGCAGGTCCCCGGTACCTGTACGGATACAACCGGACGCCACATATTCACAACCGCGGCCGGTATCGCGAACGACACCGTAACCGGTAATTCGAGAGCCGGGATCGATACCCAAAATGAGCGTCATGCGTACCGTCGTGCTGGCTATTTATCCAGTGGCGAGTATACGGAGACGCTGCCTGGTGCGCCACCAACAGGATCACGCCAACCCACACCCATAAAAAAGCCGAGAGCCCATCAAAGCGGCTCCCGGCTGCACATGCCGCAATGCTTGGCTTAATTCAGCTGCTGCATGATCTCGTCAGAAATCTCCGCGTTGTGGTAGACGTTCTGCACATCGTCCAGATCTTCCAGCGCATCGATCAAGCGCAGGACCTTCTGCGCCGTCTCGACATCGGCGATAGGCGCCATGATCGAGGGAATCATTGCCACTTCCGCTTCATCACCCTTGAAGCCAGCCTGCGTCAACGCTTCATTGACCGAGAGGAAATCCGCGAAGCTGGTGTAAACCTCCACCGAACCATCTTCCTGGCTGGCCACATCGTCCGCGCCAGCTTCAAGCGCCGCTTCCATCAGCGCGTCCTCATCGACCCCAGGCGCATAGCTGATCTGCCCCTTACGATCGAACATATAGGCAACCGAGCCGTCAGTACCGAGGTTACCGCCGTTCTTGCTGAACGCGTGGCGCACTTCGGCTGCGGTGCGATTACGATTATCAGTCATGGCCTCGATGATGATTGCCACGCCGCTCGGTGCGTAGCCCTCATAGCTGAGCTCGGTCATGTTATCGGCTTCACTGGAGCCTGCGCCCCGCGCGATAGCACGATCGATCACGTCGCGCGACATATTGGCCGTCAATGCCTTGTCCACTGCCAGGCGCAGACGCGGGTTATCTGCGGGCACGCCACCGCCATGCTTGGCCGCCACGGTCAGCTCACGGATCAATTTGGTGAAGATCTTGCCCCGCTTGGCGTCCTGACGCTCCTTGCGATGCTTGATGTTGGCCCATTTGGAATGACCAGCCATAACTCACTCCATTCTTCGACTGAATCAGAAATCTCGATAACCGCCCCCACCTGCAACTACACATCAGGACGGGAGACAACTATCGCCATAACGCCTGCACGGCTCCGCACCGCAAGACGAAGAAGCCTGGCAGAACCAGGCTTCGGATAGCACTTACTCCGCCTTGGGTTGCTCACGCAGGCGGATATGCAGGTCACGCAGTGCCTTGCTGTCCACCGCACCCGGTGCCTGGGTCATCACGTCCGCAGCGCTCTGGGTTTTCGGGAAGGCGATCACTTCGCGAATCGACTGCGCACCGGTCATCAGCATCACCAGGCGATCGAGGCCAAAGGCCAGACCGCCGTGCGGCGGAGCACCGAATTTAAGCGCATCGAGAAGGAAGCCGAACTTCTCTTCCTGCTCGGCCTCATCGATTCCGAGAATGCGGAACACGGTCTGCTGCATTTCCTTACGGTGGATACGGATCGAGCCACCACCGAGTTCGGTGCCGTTGAGCACCATGTCGTAAGCGCGGGACAGAGCCCCAGCCGGATTGGCCTCCAACTCCTGCGGTGAACATTTTGGCGCAGTGAACGGATGGTGCAATGCGCTCAGAGAGCCGTCGTCGTTCTCTTCGAACATCGGGAAATCAACCACCCACAGCGGCGCCCAGTCACAAGTCAGCAGCTTGAGGTCGTGACCGATCTTGATGCGCAGCGCGCCCAACGCCTCGGAAACGATCTTCGACTTGTCGGCACCAAAGAAGACAATGTCGCCATCGACTGCACCGACGCGATCAAGGATCACGTTGAGATTATCTTCCGGGATGAACTTGACGATCGGCGACTGCAAGCCCTCGACGCCCTTGGCGCGCTCGTTGACCTTGATATAGGCCAGACCCTTCGCGCCGTAGATACCAACGAACTTGGTGTAGTCGTCGATCTGGCTGCGCGGCATGCTCGCGGCACCCGGAACACGCAGCGCGGCGACGCGCCCCTTAGGGTCGTTGGCCGGGCCCGAGAACACCTTGAATTCGACGGCGTCGAGCTGATCAGCCACGTCCACCAGCTCAAGCGGGATGCGCAGGTCAGGCTTGTCAGAGCCATAACGGCGCATCGCTTCGTCGAACGGCATGTGCGGGAAGTCACCGAATTCCAGATCCAGCACTTCCTTGAACAGCTTGCGGATCATGCCTTCGGTGATACCGATGATGTCTGCTTCGTCGAGGAAGCTGGTTTCGATATCGATCTGAGTGAACTCAGGCTGGCGATCAGCGCGCAGGTCTTCGTCGCGGAAGCACTTGGCGATCTGGTAGTAGCGGTCGAAGCCGGCAACCATCAGCAGCTGTTTGAACAGCTGCGGCGATTGCGGCAGCGCAAAGAAGTTGCCGGCGTGGGTACGGCTGGGCACCAGATAGTCACGCGCACCTTCAGGCGTAGGGCGACCCAGAATCGGGGTTTCCACATCCAGAAAGCCGTTTTCATCCAGGTAGCGGCGAATGCTGGCGGTGATGCGCGAGCGCAGCTTGAGCTTTTCTGCCATTTCCGGACGGCGCAGATCAATGAAGCGGTAGCGCAGTCGCGTCTCTTCGCCTACATCGCTGTACTCATTGAGCGGGAACGGCGGCGTCTCCGCTTCGTTCAATACTTCCAGTTCGTAGCCCAGTACTTCGATGGCGCCGGAAGCAATGTTCGGGTTGACCGCACCGGCTGGGCGCAGGCGCACCTTTCCGGTGATCTTCACTACATATTCACTGCGCACCTTGTCGGCTGTCGCGAAGGTTTCTGCGCGATCCGGATCGAAGACCACCTGAGCCAGGCCCTCACGATCACGCACGTCGAGGAAGATCACCCCGCCATGGTCACGACGGCGATGTACCCAGCCGCAAAGAGTGATTTCCTGGCCGTCCAGGCTTTCGTTCAGTTGGCCGCAATAGTGGCTGCGCATCATGGTGGAGTTCGCTTCTCGTATCTTGAATTCGATGGGGCGCTAGAGCCAGGACAGGCTGACAGCACCGTAGCTGCTCTGCGCAAGCGGCATGTACCGCACGCGATACCGCATATGACGCCAGGCGCTGCAGCACGCGCAGGGGTCGCCGGGCATAAGCGCGGGATTATATCTCCATAATCACCGCGGCGCAGCCGTTGCCCTGAGCGATTCGAAATCCAGTAAGGCAATGGAACCCCGACCCGACAGCGCCTTCCAACCGGTGAGGATCCAGTCAGAAACGCATCGATTCACAACACCGCGCATTTTTCTGGCATAACTAACGACTGAATCATCCACCAGGAGAAAAACATGGAAATCAACATTGGTATCGCTGAACAGGACCGGGCAGCCATCGCCGAGGGTCTGTCTCGCCTGCTTGCCGACACCTACACCCTGTACCTGAAAACCCACAATTTCCACTGGAACGTCACCGGCCCGATGTTCAACACGCTGCACACCATGTTCGAAACCCAGTACACCGAACTGGCCATCGCTGTAGATGACATCGCCGAGCGCATCCGCACCTTGGGCTTCCCGGCGCCGGGCACCTACGCCGCCTACGCCCGCCTGAGTTCGATCAAGGAAGAAGAAGGTGTTCCTTCGGCCGAAGAAATGATCAAGCTACTGGTGGAAGGTCAGGAAGCCGTCGTTCGTACCGCTCGCGGTATTTTCCCGCTGCTGGATAAGGTCAGTGACGAGCCGACCGCTGACCTGCTGACCCAGCGCATGCAGATCCACGAAAAGACTGCCTGGATGCTGCGCAGCCTGCTTTCGGCTTGAGGCTTTTCTGAACAGGGCGCCCTTGCGCGCCCTGCTCAACATCGACAATCCGCGCAGCAGAGCCGGCCTCCACTGTTTCCTTTACCGCTGCCAAGCCGGTGGAACGGAACGCTCATTTGAGCGCCCCACTCCTTTCCTGTTAAATACGCCGCGCTGCAGCCCAGACCCACGCGGTTCATCGAACAGTGTTCAGCCCTGACCGACGAACGTTTTCCACGGGCACCCTGGCCTGCGCTTCTTCTGTCGTGTTATCAACCGTGAGTCATACAACAATGCTTAAGATTGTCCATGTATTGGCGGGCATCGTTGCCCTGCTGCTGTCATTCGTTCCCAGCCTTCAAGGCGCTATGCCTTTACTCCTGCAGCCCGAAGCGTTGTGCCTGCTAATGCTCGGCTTGCTTAACGTTCAATTCGCCCCCTCAGCCCAACTGAGCGACAGCCGAACTCGCCCAGTAATCGCAGGGGCATCTGCACTGCTCCTGATTTCTATCGCACTGCAGGCTGTCGTCCTGCTTGCAGCGGTCCCGCAGATTGCAGGCCAGCCTGCTACGCTGGCCAGTCTGCTGCTTGCCCTCGTTGCCGTCCTGCTCCACCTGGCGACGCCTCGGAGCCGCAGCAAACAGCCAAAAGCTGCGCGCACGAGCACCACTACCACCCCACCCGCAGCAGGCCGCGAGGCAGGCACGGTGAAGTGGTTCAACACATCCAAGGGATTCGGCTTCATCTCAAGGGACAGCGGGGATGATGTGTTCGTACACTTTCGCGCGATCCGGGGCGAGGGCCATCGCATTCTGGTCGAAGGCCAGCGCGTGGAGTTCACCATCATGATGCGCGACAAGGGCCTGCAGGCTGAAGACGTAGTACCGACCGATTCAGGTCGATAAGCCTGTCGAAGCGGGCCACGACCGAAAGTCATGGCCCGTGTCGAACACATCAATAATGCGGCGGCGGAGCCTCTTCCTCGCCAGCATCAAAGGTGACTTGCATTTCCTCCTGTCGCCTAGCCAGAGCCGCCACCTGAAGCTGCAACCGATCCATGATCCGCTGTTGCTCGACGAGCACGTCGTTCAAGGCCTGAATCGTGTCATCCTGAAATGCCAGGCGCGCCTCCAGATCTGTCACCCGTGACTCCAGATCCATAGTCATTCTCCGAAACGAAAGTGATCGGCCAGCACCAGCCTGAGCTTATCCTTTAAGGCCGTTACCTGCTCTTCGCTATAGGGCTTCGCCGGGTGCTTACCCCATACCGGAGCCGGCCATGCAGCATCATCGCGACGCCTTGCAATTACATGCATATGCAACTGCCCGACCATGTTGCCGAGCGTCGCGACGTTCATCTTGTCCGCGCCAAACGTGTCCTTCACTGTCTCAGCCAACGAGGTGGTTTCCCGCCATAGGGCCTGTTGGTCGGCGGCATCGAGCTGGAACAGCTCGCTCACCTCGTCGCGGCGCGGCACCAATATGAACCACGGGTACTGCGCGTCATTCATCAACAGCAGCCGACAGAGAGGGAAGTCGCCAAGCAGCAACGTATCCTGCTCCAGGCGCGAATCGAGAACGAACATAGAACTTCTCCCTAAAACAGCTCAGCTGATTGTGCAAAGAAAAAATAATACCCCATGCAGCGGCAGCAACAAGCCGCTATAAGGTGCACGAAGATCGAGCCAGTATGCGATGCAGACGCCTCGTTTCAGTGCACGGATCCATGCATAGAGTGCCCTTTAAGCCTGTAAAAGCCGCTAAGGCATTTTGAGTACGATTCTTGCTAATCCGGAGAATGGAACGTCGTCGCGGCTTCAAAACGCCGCAATCGGTGTCACGCTGCTTGCTCTAGCGCCGTACTAGAGCTAAACAGTAAATTCTCTGGATGGCTTTTTGCGAGAGCAGCCATAATTGGCTAAAGCCTGATGCAGGACTAAGAAGTTGCACCCTTTCCGCCCAACAGCGGATAGGTAAGCACCGTTTTTAAACCAAAGGAGCAATCACAAATGAAAGTGATGAAGTGGAGCGTAATCGCCCTAGCCGTATCGGCGGGCACCTCCCAGATGGCGCTGGCCAGCCAGCAATCGGAGTCCAAGGGCTTCGTCGAGGACGCGAGCCTTGATCTGTTGCTGCGCAACACTTACTACAACCGTGATTACAAGGATGGCGCCGACGACGTACGGAGCTGGGGCCAAGGCTTCATCACTACCTTCGAGTCCGGCTTCACCCAGGGCACCATCGGAGTAGGCGTCGACGCCTATGGCCTGCTGGGTGTCCGTCTCGATGGAGGTCAGGGCTATAGCTACACCGCCATGTTCGAGCGTGACTCCAACAACGAGCCGGAGCGCGACCTTTCCCAGGCCGGCGCAGCAATCAAAGCCCGGTTCTCCAACACCGTGATCAAGTACGGCAACCAGATGCCGATGATGCCGGTACTCGCATATGACGATTCTCGCCTGCTGCCAGAGTCATTTACCGGCACCTTGATCACCAGCAATGAGATCGAAGGCCTTGAGCTGAATGCTGGCCGCTTCACCGCAGATAGCTCCATGCCATCCTCCAGCCGCGATGACGTAGGCTTGAAGAGCATTGATGTTGTCGGCGGCACCTATGCATTCAACGAGAACCTGAGCACGTCGCTCTACTACGCTGACAACGAAGACGTGGCCAAGAAGAAGTACGCCAACGTTAACTACGTCATGCCATTCGGCGGCGACCAGTCGCTCGCGTTCGACTTCAACATCTACGACAACAAGTACGATAAAGAAACGTTCGGCGAAACCGAAGACACTACCATCTGGAGTCTCGCGGCCAAGTACTCGACTGGCGCGCATGCCTTTATCCTCGCCCATCAGCGCGTCACCGGTGACGGTGACTATCGCTACGATATCGGAGACGGCGGCAGCTCCATCTGGGTAGCTAACTCCTATTATTCCGACTTTAACTCCAAGGACGAACGCTCCTGGCAGGCCAGCTATGAGCTCGACTTCGGCGGATACGGCGTTCCAGGCCTGTTCTGGAAAACCGCCTATGTCTACGGCGACAACGTAGATACCCCTACCGGCGAAGGCAAGGAGCGCGAGTTCTTCAACCAGGTCCAGTACGTCGTACAGAGCGGCCCGGCGAAAGATCTGTCGCTGAAGCTGCGTAACTCGATCTACCGCTCCAACAGCGACATGCGTGAATACTACAGCCCGGACCTGAACGAGATCCGCGCATTCATCGAATACCCGCTGAGCATCCTGTAACCCAGGCACTCGGAACATTCGATGCAAAAAGGAGCCCGGCGAAAGCCGGGCTCTTCGTTTCTGCTCCCAGCCAAGCGGTGCTGTCGATCCTGTACGCCGCACCACGCGCGCCGTACAATGCCGAGCCAAATTCCAGCCTCTGCAAGGACATAACGGCCACATGCGCACCAGTCAGTTCCTGCTCTCGACCCTCAAAGAAACCCCATCCGATGCAGTTGTCATCAGCCACCAGTTGATGCTGCGTGCCGGGATGATCCGCAAGCTGGCGTCCGGTCTTTATACCTGGCTCCCGATGGGGCTACGTGCGCTGCGTAAAGCCGAAGCCATCGTTCGCGAGGAGATGAACAAGGCAGGTGCCCTGGAAGTACTGATGCCCGCCATCCAGCCGGCAGAGTTGTGGCAGGAATCCGGCCGCTGGGAACAGTATGGCCCCGAGCTACTGCGCCTGAAGGATCGCCACAACCGTGAATTCTGCGTTGGGCCGACCCACGAGGAAGTCATCACCGATCTGGCGCGTAACGAGCTTCACAGCTACAAACAGTTGCCGATCAACTTCTACCAGATCCAAACCAAATTCCGTGATGAGATCCGTCCGCGCTTTGGCCTCATGCGTGGCCGCGAATTCCTGATGAAGGATGCCTATTCCTTTCACCTGTCTCAGGAATCGCTGCAGGAAACCTACGACCGCATGCACCTGGCGTATTGCAACATCTTTACCCGCCTGGGCCTGAACTTCCGTCCCGTGCAAGCCGATACCGGCTCTATTGGCGGCACCGGTTCCCACGAGTTTCACGTGCTGGCCGAGTCCGGCGAAGACGATATCGCCTTCAGCGACACATCCGATTACGCCGCCAATATCGAAAAGGCAGAGGCGATTCCGCGCGAAACCGAACGAGCGGCGGCCAGCCTGGAGCTGCGCCTGGTTGACACACCGGACGCCAAGACGATCATCGAGCTCGTTGAACAGTTCGGTCTGGCCATCGAAAAAACCGTGAAAACGTTGGTGGTTCATGGCGTTGAAAAGGGCCAACTGATAGCCCTGATCGTGCGCGGCGACCACGAGCTCAACGAAATCAAAGCGGCCAATCTTGAGCAGGTTGCCAGTCCGCTGGTGTTTGCCTCGGAAGCGGAAATTCGAGCTGCAATCGGTGCCGGCCCCGGCTCGCTGGGCCCGCTGAACCTGCCAATCCCTTGCGTGATCGATCGCTCGGTGGCGGTGATGAGTGATTTCGGCGCCGGGGCCAATATCGATCACAAACATTACTTTGGCTTGAACTGGGAGCGTGATCTACCCATGCCGCAGGTTGCCGACCTGCGCAACGTGATGGCCGGCGATCCGAGCCCGGACGGCCAGGGCAGCCTGGTCATCAAGCGGGGCATCGAGGTCGGACACATTTTCCAGCTGGGCACCAAATACAGCGAGGCCATGAACTGCCAGGTGATGGGCGAGAACGGCAAACCTGCCACCCTTATCATGGGCTGCTATGGCATCGGCGTATCCCGCGTGGTTGCCGCGGCGATCGAGCAGAACTATGACGACCGCGGCATTCTGTGGCCAGACGCATTGGCACCCTTCCAGATCGCGCTGGTACCGATGAAGTATGAAGCCGAAGCGGTTCGCGAAGCGACCGACCGGCTGTATGAAGAGCTCACCGCGGCCGGCTACGAAGTGCTGCTCGACGATCGTGACAAAAAGACTAGTCCGGGCGTCAAATTCGCCGATATGGAGTTGGTCGGCATTCCGCACAGAATCGTTATCAGCGATCGTGGATTGGCCGATGGCACCCTGGAATACAAGCACCGCCGCGACGCCCAGCCTCAGCCGGTCGCGGCTGCTGAGATACTGTCTTTCATCAACTCGCGTGCTAATCGCTGACCGGAAACCATGCTCAACCGACATATTGTCGTTTCAACCAGTGCCGCACTTTGTGCGGCGCTGCTCCTCGGCGGCTGCGCCAACCACTTGCCGCAACGCAGCGAGCATGAGGCGCGCACCGAACGCAAACTGCTTGACCATAGCCTGCGCATCGAACTTGGCGAGCCTCAGGTGCTTGAACTGCCACAGCGCCGCATCCGCGTACAGGAACAGAAGAGCTTCGAGGTTACCGACTTCGAAGTCACACGTCGTTACGACCGCTACACCCCCTACCAACCCTGGCGCGAGCTGTACGAGATTCCCATGGGCGTCGTCGCAGTGGTCGCTGGTGTCGGCGCCAACGTGCTCAACGTGGTGATGCTCGGCAATATTCCCGAGAGTGCAACGCGGGGCTGGATCAGCTACGGATTCGCGGGCATCAATCCGTTCATGAACGTCGAATCCAACGGGCGATCGCAACAGAACCTGGCCAGCCTCAACGAGCAGCGCCGTGATGCGCGACTTGAGTACAGCAGCCTACCCTGGGCTGAACGCCCAGTGATGGTCATTGCCGGCCCGCACACCCATGAGCTTTCCACAGACCGTCATGGGGTGCTCCGGCTGAATCTGCTGGACGGCCCCTTCGCCGACCAGGACATTGCCCAAGTCGGCAAGCTGCAGTTGTCGGTCGAAGATCCTCAGGACGGCACTCGGGCCGACGCTACGCTGCTGGTCAGCCACAAGCTGCGCGGCAAGTTACAGGAGGCCCATGACCTGATCTTCGACGACCTCGAGGGTGACGATGTAGCGCAATGGGTGCATCGTGTCCGTCGCCTGTCCGAACTGGGCCTGGAAGAAGAAGCCAGCGAGCTCGAGCAGAGCCTGATCGAACTAACGCGTAACGATCCTGAGCTTCAGCAGGAGTTTTTGCAAAGCCTGATCGACAGCGGCGGCAACTGACGTCCGATGAAGGCGCGTGATCTTCTTCTAGCAATGCTGCTGGTCAGCACGATTCCAGCAGCAGCGAACATCCGCCAGGCTCCCGAACCTGAACTCCGGGACCTGATGCAGCGCACCGTTGCCGAAGCGGACAGTTTTCAAGACCGCTTCGATGCCGAGGTGTGGCTGGTAGACATGTCCGCACGACTCAAGCGCTACATTCCCGACGCAGGAGAAAGGCTATCGCTGCTCAGGTTAGTACATGGTGAGGCCAGCAAGGCAGGCCTGAAGCCGGAACTGGTATTGGCGCTTATCCATGCCGAAAGCCATTTCGACCGCTTCGCCATTTCCACTGTTGGCGCTCAAGGCATGATGCAGGTCATGCCGTTCTGGAAGGCCGAACTAGGCCGACCGCAGGACAACCTCACCGACAATGCCACCAATCTTCGCTATGGCTGCACGATTCTCAGCTACTACCTGAAGAAGGAAAATGGCGACATCAACAGAGCGTTGGCGCGTTACAACGGTAGCCTCGGCAAGAACCGCTACCCGGCCAAAGTAATCGGTTTCTGGCAGGATTTTTGGTACGTCAAACCGTAAACCTGCGCCCTGCGTTACTCGCCCCTTAGCCGGGAGAGATGAGCAAGTATTCCCTCGGCTGTTTGCTCGCCTACCAATCGCTCCCGCACAGCGCCCTTCTCGTCCACTAGGTAGGAAACCGGAAGCACCTCGCTACGCGGAAGCTGCAGGCGCTCGGCAGGATCATCGCTGAGCACGCGGAAGCGAATCCCCAGCGCTTCGGACGCCTGAATGAGTTCTTCGCCGCGCAATTCGTCGAAGTTCACACCGAACACTTCCAAATCCTGCCGCGATTCCGCCAGGGCATTTAGCTCAGGTATCTCGGTGCGACAGGGGCCGCACCATTCGGCCCAATAATTGATCAATAACCACCTGCCCTGCAGATGGGACGACGTGATTTCGCGTCCATGCTGATCTACGCCCCAGCCCTTTTCACAGGCAGAAAGAAAAAGACAGGCGAAAACAATTAGTGATGATGCAAGCCATTTGGTCATGATCGTTAATCTCCCACACGTGCGGCAGCAGCATACCGCTTCCCTTTCGCAAGGGCACGAACGGCAACGGCCGTATCCTGACGAAGTTGCCGACGGCGCCAAGTAACCGTCGCGTTTTTACCGTTCTGCGAGTCCGGTCACGTGCTGCGGCGTTCAAGTGCACAGTTTTGCCGTAGCGGCACTGCCTATAATTCCGCACCAACCAACGCAAGCCAGTAGCGAAGCCATGTCTCAACTCCACGACAAATTGATCGGTACCGTACCTGCGCGCATCGTCGAGCAAGCCGCCATCGCACTCACGACCTACGACGGTCGCGTCGCTGAATTCAATGTTGCAAGTTGGCTGCAGCTGCAGGGGCGCGCGGGACTGTCAGTGTCGCTTGTCGCCAAGTACCGCGATGGGCAACAACAGCGGGAAGCGGCTATCGATCACGGACGAACCGACGGTGCCGGCAAGATTCTGCTGTCTGGGGTCGCTCGACTGCCAGTCCGCCACAAGATCGAAGATCTCCAGGTGCACCTGCGCGCCGCCGCACCAGTGACAGCGATTACAGTCGAAGAACTATTCGTACATCCGGTCGAGCCTGTTGCCACAGAGCAGCAAACAGCCCAGGCCTGAGTCAGCCACTAACCGTCTTCGGCTTTGCCGGCACAGCCTGCAGAACGGCTCGAGGGGCATCCTCCCGCACGCCTGATCGATCCACCAGCGATTCTGGCCACTGCACAAATTGCAGGCCTGTCAGGCGATTCAATGCCTCAAGCGCAGCATCCGGCGCTCGCTGGTGCAAATATAGAATGGTGCTGCGCTTGCCGTTCATCACGCCGTCCTTCTCAACCACCCAAGCCATAGCCAGAAGCGTGCCATTAAAGAATTCCGCCTAGCACACCCGCATACGTTCGCGTTTCAGCCACTCGCGCCACTGAAACAGCTCTTAAAACCATGGTCCGCAGCAGCGCAATCACTCCGTTACTGACGTTTTTTGTCATCGCTCGCTTGCAGCCAGTCCGCCAGGCTTCCACCGAACAGATTGGCTTGCTCCTGCTGCAATAACTCAAGGGAACGTCGCAGCGTCGGATACCAAGGCTCATCGAGCTGCTCCGGCAGCGCCACCCGCGCTGAAAGCGGCCAGGGATTGCAGCGCAGCAGCTGATCCAGGCTGTAGTGGTTTAGATCACGACAAAGCACCCAGCCACCGCCGCCAGTTCGGCAGACAAGTTGCTCCTGTTCGAAAAAGCCGAGGATGTCGTCCCACTCATCTTCTGGCAATCGCAGGCCTACCTTGTGTAGATCACGCAAATGGAGCTCTCGCCCCCCCTGCTGGCGTTGGTGCAAGTTGCGCAACAGCATCAGCATGACCAACAGGCGCGGTAGCGGGCGGCGGCGCCACTGCTGCGACGACGACAGGCCGCAGACCAGCTCGGCACCGAACAGCACGATCATCCACGACAGATAGACCCACAACAGAAACAGCGGAACAGCAGCGAAAGCGCCGTAAATCAGCTGGTAGCTGGGGAAATAACTGACATAAAGACCAAACAGCTGCTTCGCTGTCTCGAACAGCACAGCGGTAAACACTCCCCCGACCAAGGCATGCCGCAGCGGAACCCGCGTGTTGGGCACCGCTGCATATATGAGCGTGAAAGCCGCCACACTCAGCAGCAGCGGCATGAGTTTTATCAGCGTGCCGACACCAATGAGCGCATACGGCCCTGAAATCAGCGAAAGCGACGCAATGTAGGTGCTAGTGGCAAAGCCTGCCCCGAGCAGCAGCGGGCCCAAACTGAGAATCGCCCAATACAGCAGAAAGCTGGACACGCCTCTTCGCGGCTGTCGTACACGCCAAATGGTATTGAACGCTTTCTCAATGGTCAGCAGCATCATCAATGCGGTGGCCATGAGAAAACCTACGCCAAACCAGGTGAGCTGCCGGGCCTGTGTAGTGAATGCGAGCAAGTACTCCTGGATGGTCGCTCCGGTGGAGGGGATGAAGTTGTTAAAGATGTAGAACTGAATCTGCTCGCCAACGCCCTTGAAGGCGGGTATCGCCGAAAGCATGGCGAAGGTGACGGTCATCATCGGCACCACGGCGAACAGCGTGGTATAGGTCAAAGCCGCCGCGCTATGTGGCCCCCGATCAGTCAGGAAACGCCTGACCAGAAATCGGCCGAACTCCAGCATGTTGTCGATGCGCTGTTGCATCCCTTCTCCTTAAAGGGCCGTCGTAAAAGCTTGACGCGACAGCCTTTGCGATCATAAGACCCGAACAGGCGGGTACGCCTGCGCCAAGTCATCCAAGCAGCGCATTCGGCAGGCGACTCGTTGAAGGTTAGAATGGCTACCTCAACCGGCGAGACGCAACTACAAATGACCGAACTCACGCTGTACCACAACCCACGTTGCTCCAAATCGCGCGGTGCGCTGGAGCTGCTGGAAGCTCGAGGTCTTGCACCTGAAATCGTGCACTATCTGGAAACCCCATCTACCGCAGCCGAGCTCTGCGCCTTGCTGGACAAACTGCAACTCAGCGCTCGACAACTGCTGCGCACCGGTGAGGATGAATACAAAACCCTCAATCTGGCCAATCCGGAGCTGAGCGAAGCTGAGCTTATCGACGCGATGGTCGAACACCCTCGGCTCATCGAGCGCCCGATCCTAGTCTCAGGTAACAAAGCAGTCGTAGGTCGCCCGCCCGAGAAGGTGCTGGAGATACTGCCGTGACCGAGCCCTATATCCTCGTGCTGTATTACAGCCGCCACGGCGCCACCGCAGAGATGGCTAAACAAATCGCCCGCGGTGTGGAAATGACCGGCATGGAAGCGCGCCTTCGCACCGTACCCGCCGTTTCCACAGAATGCGAAGCGGTCGCTCCGTCCATTCCCGACGCCGGTGCCTTATATGCGACCCTCGAAGACCTGAAGAATTGCACCGGTCTAGCCCTTGGCAGCCCGACTCGCTTCGGCAACATGGCGGCGCCACTGAAGTACTTCCTTGACGGCACCAGCAGCCTTTGGCTCACCGGCGAACTGGTCGGCAAGCCCGCAGGCGTGTTCACCTCGACCTCCAGCCTGCATGGCGGCCAGGAAAGCACGCTGCTATCGATGCTTTTACCGCTGCTGCATCACGGAATGCTGGTACTCGGCCTGCCCTACAGCGAGAACGCCTTGCTGGAAACCCGTGGCGGCGGCACGCCATACGGCCCCAGCCATCATGCAGGCGCGGACGGCAAGCGCTCGCTGGACGAGCACGAAATCGCCCTGTGCCGCGCCTTTGGGCAACGCCTGGCCAGTACGGCGCAGCAACTGGAGGCGCCTCGTGGCTAAAAAGCGCAAGCCGCTGCCATCCCTCGAATGGCTAAAACCCCGAGTCAAGCTCAGCCGTGCGATCAGCCTCGCCAGCTTCTTCGGCCTGGCCGTGCTATTGGCCGTCTGGAATCTGGTATTTGCCGATTTGCACGGTGCACGCATCTGGGTCGTGCTCAGCATCCAGCTTGTTCCGCTGCTGTTGGTCGCACCGGGCATTGTCACTGGCAGCCCGCGGGCGCACGCCTGGACATGCTTCATCGTTAACCTTTACTTCATTCAAGGGGTGCTTGCAGCCATCGACCCCGCTCGGATGATCTATGGACTGATGGAGGCGGCGATCAGTCTGACGCTATTCATTGCAGCACTGCTCTACACTCGCTGGTGCTATCAGTATGAGCGCAAGGCGGCAGGTGAAAGCTGACGGAACACTCTAGGGCTGGTTGCAACCTACGCTACCAGCCAAGTGTTTCCTTGAGGAAAGGAATGGTCAGCTTGCGCTGCGCCTGCAGCGAAGCCTGATCCAACTGGTCGAGCAGCTCGAAGAGCGCATTCATACTGCGCGAGCCGCGTGTCAGGATGAAGCGACCCACATCGTCCGGCAGATTCAGCCCACGGCGCGAGGCACGCAGCTGGAGGGCGCGTAGCTTGTCCTCATCGGACAGCTGCTGCAGCTGAAATACCAGCGCCAGGCTTAACCGCGACTTGAGATCGGGAAGCTCTATTGCCAACTCCCGCGGTGATGCGTCCGCTGCCAGCAGCAACCGCCGCCCGGCATCGCGCAGGCGATTGAACAGATGGAACAGTGCTTCTTCCCAAACAGCATCGCCGGCTATTGCTTCAAGGTCGTCTACGCACACGAGTTCGCTTTGCTCGAGGTTATCCAGCAAAGCCGGGCCGTACTCGGCAACCTCGGCAAGCGGCAGATAGACCGCCAGCTCCCCACGCTCTTCTACTCGCAGGCAAGCAGCCTGCAACAGGTGGCTACGACCGACGCCTGCCTGCCCCCATAGATAGATAAGCTCATCGGACCAGCCTGCAGCAGGCGAGCACAGCCGTTCGACATAGCCGAGCGCCGCGGCGTTTGCGCCCGGGTAGAAGTTGGCGAAGGTGGCATCGTCGCGCAGACGGACGCCAAGGGGAAGCTGGATGGGTTTCATGGCTGACTGGGTGGTTCGGCCGGTGCACCGGCGGGCTCGGCGTAAAGGTCCGAGAGTTTATAGAGATCGTGCGCGTGACGCAGCAGAACCATGATCACTGCCGCCACCGGCAGTGCCAGCAGTACGCCAGTGAAGCCAAACAGCTGACCGCCAGCAAGCACAGCGAAAATCACCGCTACCGGATGCAGTCCAATGCGATCCCCAACCAGCAGCGGCGTCAGCAGCATGCCCTCGAGCATCTGCCCTACCGTGAAGACGGCTGCCACACCCAGCAGCGGATAAGGCGCCAGCCCGAACTGGAACAGCGCAGCTATCACTGCAGCGCCGATGCCGACCACGAACCCCATGTAAGGCACGATGCTGGCGAGGCCGGCCAGCACGCCGATCAACAGCCCCAACTCGAGCCCCAGCAAGGACAGCCCGGAAGCATAAATAATAGCCAGCGCCAGCATGACCAGTAACTGGCCACGCAGGAAAGCGCCGATCACCTCATGGCATTCGTTTATCAGGCGCACCACCATGCCTTCACGTCGGCGTGGCAACAGGCTACGCAACTTGAGCATGATCAAATCCCAGTCGCGCATCAGATAGAAGCTCACCACAGGTATCAGTAGCAAATTGCCGACCCAGACCAGCAATGCAAGACCGGAAGCCGTGGCGCGGCTCAGCAGCATTCCAAGAACGTCGGTAGTGCTACCCAAGTGTGCCGCGAACGCACCCTTCAGCTGATCGAGACGCCAGAAGTTCTCCTGCAGTCCGAACTGAGCCTGCACCCATGGCAGAGCCTGATGCTGCAGCCAATCCAGGGCCAGAGGCGCGAGCTGGTAAAGCCGCACCAGCTGCTTGCCCAGCATCGGCACCAAGACCACAAACATCACCAACAACAGCAGACTGAACAGAGTGAATACCGCGACGACACCCCAGGTACGCGAGAGCCCCCAGCGCTCCAGCCGATCGACAAGCGGATCGCCCAAGTACGCCAGCAGAATTCCGATCAGAAAAGGCGTGAGTATCGGCGTCAGCAGGTACACCAGCCAGGCACACAACAGCAGCCCTGCTAGCCAGAGCCAGCGGTTCGAATTATTCATGGTCATATCGATGCTTTCCTTGCAGGGCAGTCGCCGGAGGAACTAGATAAGAAACTGCACGCCATCACCAGCTGTAACGCAGCACCGTGCCGGTACCGGGCGTTGCGGGAGCATCGGCAGGCTCTTCCGCCGTCCCGTCTTCGGACAAAGGCTGCCGGGCATCCAGCGGCGGCTCATCCTCGCTGACTTCCTGCAAACGCGCCAGCGACAGCTGCGCCCGAAGCTGCTCGGGACTGGCGTTGACCCGGTAGACAAGACGATCGCTTTCAACCCGGAGCAAACTGCCACCAAATGGTTCGAGCAATCGATCCAGCTCAGCAAAGCGCGCAACATCGGCGCCGATGATTTCCAGAGTAATGTCCGAAGCGGCACCCGGCGCAACCACATAGCGAGGCGCCAGGTACTGACTGACCGCCAGCATCACTGCATCGGCCAGTGCTTCTGAATCCTTGGCCTTGACCTTGCCATCGTGCTGCTCGCCCTCAATCCAGACTTTCCATTGTGCCTGCCAACCGGAATCGGCTTCGCTCGCGTGTACCGCCAACAGTACGTCGGCGTCGTAGCGTTCGGAGGCATCGCTCAGTGTTCGGCGATCGCTCGCGCTAAACGCTTCCGGCGTCGCCGACAGTTGCTCGGAGAGATCTGCCAGCGGCAGGCGTAGCGGAAGTCCACGGTGCTGAGCAGCGGCACGTAATGGCGCCGCACTGTCCTGCCCATCGCCGACCAATTGCGTCCCCTCGACCCGCTCGTTCAACCACCACCCAAGCACCGTGGGTCTGTTCGCACCCCACAGAGAAACGCCGGCGCGACGCAGGCTGCGCTCTGTCGTGCCCGGATCGAATTCGACCACGATGTGCTCGCCTTCATAGCCATACTTGCTTATCAGTTGCTGCGGATCTTCGCGCAGCGCCGCAACAGCTTTGCTTTTGCCAACTTCAGCATCGCCGGTCAGACGCAGGAGCAGCGTGTCGAACGCTCGCTGCAACGCGGCAGCACGCTCTTCAGCCTGCTGACTGGAAACAGGCTCGTGCACCTGATACAGGCCTTTGAGAAGCTCCGCCTGGCTGGGCGATGCTGCACCCAGTGCGAGGCACAGAACGAGTAAGCGGTAGATAGAGCGCATGATCGATTCTCGCAGGCCACCGGATACCGGAGGCATGTGTGAGGGGGATTTGGTCGCTACACCTTAAACAGCCGGCCTGGACGCAGCAACTGCCTGTCTCACACTTGGCAAGGCAGAAGCTGATCCTCGCCGCCGCCCATCACTGCGGTCGGGATGGCCGCTATGCGGCAAGCCTGATAAAATCGCGCGCTTTCCGCAGACCGGTTCCGGCGCTTGTCCGAGCCCGGCATTCAGAACCTATGCAAAAGCGACGCAGGGCGATGCAACTCCGGCGATTCGCGAGCGATGCCGGTGGCACTACTACCCGATGGCAGTCGTTTTCACAGGCCCTGGATGCAGCACCCGACCGGTCGACAACCGCACTCCTTTCACAGGTCCGGATTCTATGAGCAAGCAACCCTCCCTCAGCTACAAGGACGCAGGCGTCGATATCGATGCAGGCGAAGCGCTGGTCGAACGCATCAAAAGCGTGGCCAAGCGCACCGCCCGACCTGAGGTAATGGGCGGCCTGGGCGGCTTCGGCGCCCTGTGCGAAATTCCGGCTGGCTACAAGCAGCCGGTACTGGTTTCCGGCACTGACGGCGTCGGCACCAAGCTGCGCCTGGCGCTGAACCTGAACAAGCACGACAGCATCGGCCAGGATCTGGTCGCTATGTGCGTCAACGACCTGGTGGTCTGTGGCGCCGAGCCGTTGTTCTTCCTCGACTACTACGCTACCGGCAAGCTCAACGTCGACGTTGCCGCTACCGTGGTTACCGGAATTGGCGCTGGTTGCGAACTGGCCGGCTGCTCCCTGGTCGGCGGCGAAACCGCCGAGATGCCGGGCATGTACGAAGGTGAAGATTACGACCTCGCCGGCTTCTGCGTCGGTGTAGTGGAAAAGGCTGAGATCATCGACGGCTCCAAGGTCGCCGCTGGTGACGCGCTGATCGCGCTGCCCTCATCCGGTCCGCACTCCAATGGCTACTCGCTGATCCGCAAGATCATCGAAGTCGCCGGTGCAGATATCGAAACTATCCAGGTCGACGGCAAACCGCTCACCGAGCTGCTGATGGCACCGACACGCATCTACGTCAAACCGCTGCTCAAGCTGATCAAGGACACCGGCGCGGTCAAGGCCATGGCCCACATCACCGGCGGCGGTCTGCTCGACAACATCCCACGTGTACTGCCGCAAGATGCCCAGGCGATCATTGATGTAGCCAGCTGGAATCGCCCAGCGGTGTTCGACTGGCTTCAGGAGCAGGGCAACGTTGACGAGCATGAGATGCACCGCGTACTCAACTGCGGCGTCGGCATGGTCATCTGTATCGCACAAGATCAAGTGGAATTGGTCCTCTCCAATCTACGTGCGTCCGGCGAGGAGCCCTGGGTGATCGGCGAGATTTCCAGCGCAGCGGAAGGTGCCGAACGCGTCGTGCTGAACAACCTGAAACAGCACTGATGACCGCGACCTGCGATGTGGTGGTATTGATTTCGGGGTCCGGCAGCAACCTGCAGGCCCTGATCGACAGCCAGGCCGAAGGCAATCCAGCATGCATTCGTGCCGTAATTGCCAACCGCGCCGATGCGTTCGGGCTGACCCGGGCGCAGAGCGCAGGCATTCCCACTGCCGTGCTCAACCACAAGGCATTCGATGGGCGCGAGTCCTTCGATGCAGCACTGATGGAAGTGATCGATGGATATGCGCCGGACCTGGTGATTCTGGCCGGTTTCATGCGCATCCTCACACCGGCTTTCGTCCGCCACTATCACGGTCGTTTGCTGAACATCCATCCATCGCTACTACCCAAATACAAGGGACTCGATACCCATCGGCGCGCCCTCGAAGCCGGCGACAGCGAGCACGGTTGCAGTGTGCATTTCGTGACCGAGGAACTGGACGGCGGCCCGGTGGCAATCCAGGCCGCACTGATGGTTGCTCCTGGCGAGAACGTCGAATCACTGACAGCTCGGGTCCATGCCGCAGAACACCAGATTTATCCACTGGCCATGCGCTGGTTTGCTGAAGGGCGCTTGCACCTCACCGAACAAGGCGCGATGCTGGATGGCGCCACCCTGCCGGTCTCCGGCTATCAGATTAGAATCTAGGAGATAACATGCGTCGCGCCTTGCTGCTCGCTCTAGCCGTGCTGGCCCTGCCGGTCCATGCACTGGAGCTCAAGCCTTTCTCCGCACGCTACACCGCCGACTGGAAACAGGTGCCTGTCAGCGGCACAGCCCAGCGCAGCCTGGAACAGCTGGACGACACCAACTGGCGCTTGGATTTCGAAGCATCCATGCTGGTCGCCAGCCTTAACGAACGCAGCACGTTCCGCACCGAAGGCGACACCTTCCTGCCGCTGAGCTATCGCCTCAAACGTAGCGGCCTGGGCAAGGGCAAGCGTGTCGAACATCGCTTTGACTGGGACAGCAAGCAGGTCGAAGGCTCTGACCGTGGCGATCCGGTGAAATTGCCGCTGCATCGTGGTTTGCTGGACAAGTCGACCTATCAGCTGGCTCTCCAGCATGAAGTAGCAGCCGGCAAGAAGAGCATGAGCTATCAGGTAGTCGATGGTGACGAGATCGAAACCTACGATTTCCGCGTACTGGGTGAAGAGACGGTTAGTACCAAGGCCGGCCGAGTCGACGCGATCAAGGTGGAGCGCGTGCGTGATCCGACTCAGAGCAAGCGCGAGACCATCCTCTGGTTCGCCAAGGATTGGGACTACCTGCTGGTCCGTCTGCACCAGATAGAAACGGACGGCAAGGAGTACCAGATCATGCTTGAAGAGGGCAGCGTCGGTGGCAAGGCCGTCAAAGGCAACTGAGTCATAACGGCAGCCCTTGGGGCTGCCGTCTTTCCTCCATCCTCCGAGTTCACCGATGGCTCCTTCACGTCCTATCCTGATCGCGCTGCTCCTGTCCCTTACGGGTTGCCAGACATTCTTCGCCGATCGCACCCCACCACAAGCGGCAACCGAACGCCTACAAGGAGAGATTCAGCGGGTCGACGGAAAGCTGCAGTTCCAGAGCTGCCAAGGCCAGCGGACGCTAAACTTGCTAGACAAGAACACCGGCCTGGAGGATGACGCGCGGGCGCTGATGGCTGGCGACCAGGACCGGCTATTCGCCGATCTGCGTGGCACGCTCAGCCAGACGAGGCCCGACGGCACCGGCCAGCTCGCACTGAGCCGGCTCTATCGCCTGCAACGCGAGGGCCACGGCTGTGACGAGGAGAACTTCAAGCAGCTGATTCTTCGTGCCAGCGGTCATGAGCCAGGCTGGATGTTGACCGTGACCACGCGTGGCATGCTGCTCGTGCGTCAGGGGGAGTCACCAATCGCCCTGCCCTATCTGGAAGAGCAGCTGCCTGGCGGCCAGCTCAGCTTCACCAGCGAAGCCAATGAACAGCGTCTTGATCTCTGGGTCGCGCCGCAGCGATGCGTCGACAGCGCCAGCGGCACGGTCAGCCACCTGACCGCCGAACTCCGTCTCGACGACCAGACCTTACGTGGCTGCGCCTACTACGGTGGCGCACGCAACGACTGATCTCACGAATGCGGGGCGTTCGCCGCGCTCATCCTGAAAGAACTGCACCCATGAACAACGCCCTGAACCTGCTGCACCCTTACCCCTTCGAAAAATTGCGTGGTCTGCTCGCCGGCGCCCAGCCGCCCAGCGATAAGCGGGCCATCGCCCTGTCGATCGGCGAGCCAAAGCACCGCTCGCCGGACTTCGTCGCCCAGACGCTGGCCGACAACCTCGATCAGCTGGCGGTCTATCCCACCACCCTTGGTATTCCTGCCCTGCGCGAAGCCGTTGCGCGCTGGTGCGCGCGGCGTTTCGGCCTTGCTGCCGAAGCGCTGGACCCGGCGCGACATGTGCTGCCGGTGAACGGCACGCGCGAAGCCCTGTTCGCCTTCACCCAGGCGATGGTGGATCGCGAAGCGGACGGCCTGGTGGTCAGCCCTAATCCGTTCTATCAGATTTACGAAGGTGCAGCGCTGCTCGCCGGCGCTACGCCACACTACTTGCCATGCCTGGAGCAGAACGGCTTCAACCCCGATTTCGATGCGGTGCCCGCGGATGTCTGGCAGCGCTGCCAGATCCTCTTTCTCTGCTCGCCAGGCAATCCGACCGGCGCATTGGTGCCTCTGCAGACGCTCGAGAAGCTGATCGCTCTGGCAGACGAGCACGACTTCGTCATCGCGGCGGACGAGTGCTACAGCGAGCTGTACTTCGATGAGGCCAATCCGCCTGCAGGCCTGCTCACTGCTTGCGCTGAGCTTGGCCGCAACGACTACAAGCGCTGCGTGGTTTTCCACAGCCTGTCGAAACGCTCCAACCTGCCTGGGCTGCGATCGGGCTTCGTGGCAGGTGATGCCGATATCCTCAAGGCCTTCCTGCTCTACCGCACTTACCATGGCTGCGCCATGCCCGTACAAACCCAACTGGCGAGCATTGCCGCTTGGAACGATGAGATACACGTGCGCGCCAACCGCGAACTGTATCGCGCCAAGTTCGATGCCGTGCTGGAAATACTCGCGCCTGTGATGGACGTGCAACGCCCGGACGGTGGTTTCTATCTATGGCCCAAAACACCGTTGGACGACCAGAAATTCACCCGAGAACTGTTCGCCCGCGAGCATGTGACCGTAGTGCCCGGGTCGTACCTGTCACGTGAAATCGACGGCGTATCGCCTGGCGCCGGCCGCGTTCGCATGGCGCTGGTCGCACCGCTGGCTGAATGCATCGAAGCGGCACAGCGCATTCGTCATTTTATCCAGACACTCTGACGGTACGCCGGACGGCCTCGACGTCCGGCGTGCCCTGCCTCAGGCCACGCCGGGCGGGATCGAATCCTTGCCGTAATCGCGCAGCTTTTCCAGATTCTCCGGCTTCATATGCTCCGGTACGTCCGCGCTCGGATGTTCGCCGTGGGGAGCCGGATGCGCCTCGGCCTGTGCGTCCTCAGCACGCTTTTCGTCGTCGCTCATAGCTGCCTCCTGTCAGATGGCATGTTCTTCCCAGATCAGCTGCCCTTCGTCGCTGACCTCTATAACCTTAGTCAATGCTGCTTCGGCAATCGCGTCGGCTTCCGACGCCAGGTCATACCGACGACCATCGGCAATCTTGAACACATGTACATGTTCATCACTGTCGCGTCGCTTGATGGCGATCACCGCCTCGAACGCATCCTCGGCAGGCACCGCCGAAGAAATCGCCTCGAAATTCTCAAAATGCTTGCGTGCCATTACTTGTCACCTCACCGTTGCGATTGTCATCAGTTGACAACAGCATCGACGTAAAAGGTCGTAGCGCCTGGCTGAACCGGCGGCCCGGCGGCAGGCTCGAATGCTTAACAGAACCAGGAGAACTTCCATGCACATGACTGAACAGTATGCGCAAACCGAACCGAGCCGGGCCGCAGTCGACGCTCTTGCGGGTCCGGTTTTGCTGGAGTTCGGCACAGCCTGGTGCGGCCATTGCCGGGCTGCTCAGCCATTCATCGGCAAAGCCCTGGCCGACCGCACGGGCATTAGTCATCTGAAGATCGAGGATGGCCCAGGTCGGCCGTTGGGGCGCTCCTTCCGCATAAAGCTCTGGCCAACGCTGATCCTGCTTGAGAACGGCCAGGAGCTTGCGCGGGTCGTGCGTCCGGAAAACGAACATGCAATAACCCAGGTACTGGGCGATGCGGGAAAAAGCGGCCTCTGACGAAGGTCGAGCATGCAGCCACTCTCCCCCAACCAGCTTAACCAGTCCCGTCCTCCATAGGTCGGCGAGGCGTGGCATAATCCGCCGTCCAGTTTCGCAGGAGTCTTTGGAGAGTCGTTCTATGCCCGAATCAGATCAGCAGTTGCGCCTATACGGAATCAAAGCCTGCGACACGATGAAAAAGGCCCGTACCTGGCTCGACGAGCACGGGCTGAGCTACGACTTCCACGACTACAAGAGCGTCGGCATAGACCGCGCCCACCTCGAAGCGTGGTGCATTGAACACGGCTGGCAGACCATTCTCAACCGTGCAGGCACCACCTTCCGCAAGCTGGACGACGCTGCAAAGGCCGATCTTGACCAGGCCCGGGCCATCGAGCTGATGTTGGCCCAACCGTCGATGATTAAACGCCCTGTACTCGACCTGGGCGATAGAACCCTGATTGGCTTCAAGCCCGATCTTTACGCTGCCGCATTGGCAGCGCCGAACTGATAGCCGCCCAACAGACGGCGCGGCCAACAAAAGGATGATCCTATGTCTGCAACCCTATTCAGCCTCGCCTTTGGCGTCGGCACCCAGAACCGCCAAGGCGACTGGCTGGAAGTCTTCTACGCGCAACCGCTGCTGCAACCCGCTGGCGAACTGGTAGCCGCTGTCGCACCGCTGCTCGGCTACACCGGTGGCAATCAGGCGATCAGCATCACTACCACGCAAGCTGCGCAGCTTGCCGATGCCCTGAAGCCGCTCGATGCAACCCAGTACGCCCTGCTGACCCGGCTAGCCGAAAGCCAGCGCCCGCTGGTTGCCACGCTACTAGCCGAAGATGCGGCGCTGACCTCGACTCCCGAGGCTTATCTCAAGCTGCACCTGCTCTCCCATCGCCTGGCCAAGCCGCATGGTCTGAACCTGACCGGCATCTTCCCGCTGTTGCCCAATGTCGCGTGGACCAATCAGGGCGCGGTCGATCTCGGCGAACTGGCCGAGCGTCAACTGGAAGCGCGCCTGAAGGGCGACCTGCTGGAAGTCTTCTCGGTGGACAAGTTCCCGAAGATGACCGACTACGTGGTCCCAGCCGGCGTGCGTATCGCCGACAGCGCCCGCATACGCCTCGGCGCCTATGTGGGTGAAGGCACCACAGTAATGCATGAAGGCTTCATCAACTTCAATGCCGGTACCGCTGGCCCGGGCATGATCGAAGGTCGCGTCTCGGCCGGCGTATTCGTCGGCAAGGGGTCGGACCTCGGCGGCGGCTGTTCCACCATGGGCACCCTGTCCGGCGGCGGCAACATCGTCATTTCCGTTGGCGAAGGCTGCCTGATCGGCGCGAATGCCGGCATCGGCATTCCGCTGGGCGACCGCAATACCGTGGAATCCGGCCTGTACATCACCGCAGGCACCAAGGTCAGCCTGCTCGATGAAAACAATCAGCTGGTGAAAGTGGTGAAGGCTCGCGAAATGGCTGGTCAGAGCGACCTCCTGTTCCGTCGCAATTCACAGACCGGCGCGGTGGAGTGCAAGACCCACAAGTCGGCCATCGAGCTGAATGAGGCGCTGCACGCGCATAACTGAGCAGGAGCAGCGGCAAGCTGCGAGCCATGAGCGCCTGCCTTGCCGCATCCCCTGCAGCTGGAGGTTAGCCGCTTATGGCCCTGTTTTCTCCCTGGCGCGCCGACTTCCCCGCCCTCTCGGTGCTCGAAGCGCAAGGCCAGACATATCTCGACAGCGCCGCCACAGCTCAAAAGCCGCAGGCGCTGATTGACGCCCTCAGCGGCTACTACACCTGCGGTGCCGCCAATGTGCACCGCGCCCAGCACCAGCCCGCCGAACGCGCCACTCGCGCTTACGAAGATGCCCGCATCAAAGTGGCCAAATGGCTGAATGCGGCCTGCCCTACCGAAATCGTCTTCACTCGTGGCGCTACCGAAGCGCTGAATCTGCTTGCCTACGGCCTGGAACATCTCATCGAAGCTGGTGACGAGATCGTCATCAGCGCCCTTGAACACCATGCCAATCTGCTGCCCTGGCAGCAGCTGGCCATACGTCGCGGTGCCAAGCTGCAAGTGCTGCCCATCGATGCCGCCGGCCACATCGACCTCACGATTGCGGCGCAAATGATCGGGCCGCGCACTCGCCTGATGGCGGTGAGCCAATTGTCCAATGTGCTGGGTAGCTGGCAGCCACTCGACGACCTGCTGCGGCTGGCCAGGGCTCAAGGCGCACTAACCATCGTCGACGGAGCCCAGGGCGTTGTGCATGGCCGTCACGACATGGCCACGCTGGGCTGCGACTTTTACGTGCTATCCAGCCACAAGCTCTACGGCCCTGATGGCGTCGGCGCGCTGTACGGTCGTGGGGAATCTCTGCTGAAGCTGCGCCACTGGCAGTTCGGCGGCGAGATGGTACGCATCGCCGACTACCAACATGCCGAATTCCATGCCGCGCCCCTGGGCTTCGAGGCGGGCACACCGCCGATCTCCGGCGTCATCGGTCTCGGCGCCACGCTGGACTATCTGGCTGGACTCGATGCTGCCGCGGTCGACCGCCACGAACAGACACTGCACGCTCAGCTGCTCGCCGGGCTTGCCGCGAGGAACGGCGTCCGCCTGCTCGGCTCACCGCAGGTTGCGCTGGCCAGCTTCGTTGTCGAAGGCGTACATCATTCCGACCTGGGGCACCTTCTCACCGAGCAGGGCATCGCGGTGCGCAGCGGCACTCACTGCGCCATGCCGCTGATGAAGCACCTCGGTCTGGATGGCGCAACACGCGTCTCTCTCGGGCTGTACAACAACAGTGACGACCTCGAGCGCTTCTTCACCGCCTTGGACCAGGCCCTGGAGCTGTTGCGATGAGCGATCTCTCGCAGTCCGCTTGCGACGCCCTGGATGCCTTCACCCAGGCCGCCGGCTGGGAGCAACGCGCGCGCTTGCTGATGCAATGGGGAGAGCGCCTGGAGCCGCTGCACGACGATGAGCGCAGCGAAACCAATCTGGTGTCGGGCTGCGACAGTCGCGTGTGGCTGGTCGGCCAACAGCAGGACGGCTGCTGGCACTTCCGTGCCGCCAGTGATGCCCGACTCATCCGCGGCCTGTTGGCCGTGCTGCTGGCGAGGGTCAATGGTCTGAGTGCGGGAGAACTGGAAGGTGTGGATATGGCCGACTGGTTCAGCCGCCTTGGCCTCTCGCGGCAATTGTCGCCTTCGCGCAGCAACGGCATGAACGCGGTGCTACGGCGAATGCGTGAGCTGACCGGCTGATCCGGACCTTTCTCGCTGCCCGGGGCCGTCATGGTGGGCTAGAGCCCACCCTACGAGCACCCTCCGGCCAGCGCCAAGATCAACGCTTGCGCAGGATCACGCTACCGATCGAATAGCCTGCGCCAAACGAGCTGAGCACGCCGAGACTTCCGCTTGGCAGATCATCCTGATGTTTGTGGAAGGCGATCACCGAACCGGCAGAACTGGTATTGGCGTAGGTATCTAGAATCACCGGCGCCTCTTCCTCAGTGGCGTCGCGGCCCAGCAGACGGCGCACGATCAGGTGGTTCATATTCAGATTGGCCTGGTGCAACCAGAAACGCTTTACCGACTCCACCGAGATGTCGTTCTCAGCCAGGTGCTCACCGATCAGCTCCGCCACCATCGGGCAGACTTCCTTGAACACCTTGCGCCCTTCCTGGATGAACAGCTTGTCCGGGTCGTTCATATGCTCTTCGGCGGCACGATTGAGAAAGCCGAAGTTGTTGCGGATGTTGTTGGAGAACTCGGTCACCAGCTTGGTGCTGATCACGTCCCACTGCTGCGCCGAAGTCGCCAGATCCTCGCGTTCGATGATCACCGCCGTGCAGGCATCTCCGAAGATGAAATGACTGTCGCGGTCGCGGAAATTCATGTGCCCGGTGCAGATCTCCGGATTGACCATCAGGATCGCGCGAGCCTGGCCCAGCTTGATGCTGTTGACCGCATTCTGGATGCCAAATGTAGCGGACGAGCAGGCCACGTTCATGTCAAAACCGAAGCCCTTGATGCCCAGGGCAGCCTGCACCTCGATGGCAATGGCAGGGTATGCACGTTGCAGGTTGGAGCAGGCGACGATGACGCCGTCGATGTCGGCTGCGGTCCGTCCGGCGCGGGCCAGCGCTTCTTCAGCGGCCTTGACCGACATCTCGCAGAGGATCGACCACTCGTCATTGCTGCGCTCGGGAATCCGCGGAACCATGCGCTCGGGATCAAGGATGCCAGCCTTGTCCGTGACGTAGCGGCTTTTGATACCGGAAGCTTTTTCGATGAAAGCAGAGCTGGACTCGGGCAGCGGCTGGATCTGCCCAGCTTCGATGGCCTCGGCATTCTCGCTGTTGAAACGATGAACGTAGGTATTGAAAGACTCCACCAGCTCATCGTTGGTGATACTGCTGGCAGGGGTATAAAGGCCGGTACCGCTGATGACGACGTTATGCACAGTCGTTCCTCTCGAATTTAGCTTGATCGTTCTGACGTTGGGACGGTGTAGCAACGGGGCTTGGCCAGTCACGATCATTCCAGCGTCTTCTTATGGCCACTATTGTGCATGAAAAGCTGAAAGAATCCGTAACATTGAGCCGATTACAAGCCTGTAATTAAGTCATTCAGCTCTGCGCCAAGTGACTATATAGTCGGAAAATGAAGAGGGCGCCCAATGGCGCCCTCTTCTGTTCACAAAGATGTTCGAGAGTTCTTATTTAGTCCCTTGGCCAAGTACGACGCCATCAACCGTCTGTCCGTAGAGGTTCACGCCATCGTTGGCGTGGTAGCGGACTCGTGTCTTTTCCACCGAGCCTTCCACTAATCGCGGGTCCTGGGGCCGCTCGTGGCTGTTCATGTATGCCGCGACGTGCCAGGCGTCCTCATCACTGAGCGAGCCACCCTTGCCCAGCGGCATGCTCTCTTTGATGAACGCTGCAGCGGTATTTATCCGATGCATACCGGCGCCCCAGTTGAACGACTCCTTGCCCCATAACGGTGGGAAGACATAGCCTCCAGCGGCCTTCTGGCCTTCGCCGTTATCACCATGGCAGATCGCGCACTGCTCGACGTACACCTGCTTGCCCTTCGCAAGATCGAAACCAGCCTTGGGCTGCGGCACTTCGGGATAGGCCCGCCCTGGCAATTCCTGGGCAATTGGCGCACCGGTCGACAACCAATAGGAATAGGCCGTCAGTGCGTTGATGACATGGCTATCGGCTGCCGGCGGCTTGCCATTCATGCTGAACTGGAAGCAGCCCTGCACCCGCTCTGCGTAGCTGTTGACCTTGTCGTTCTTCTTCCGATAGGCCGGATACATCGGATAAGCGCCCCACAACGGCGCGGAATTCGCCTTGCGACCCTGCTCGATGTGGCAATTGGTGCAATTCATGCCGTTGCCGACGTATTCGGCTGCGTATTTCTGGGTATCGACGAAAATCGCCCGACCCTGTTGGACGAGTTCGCCGTAGGCATTGGCTGGTAGATCGCCTTCCTTCGGCGGCTGGAAGTACTGCTCGCCAGCGCTTTTGGCGCTCTGCTGTGACAGTTGCGACTGGTCGTCCATCTTGATATCGGCGGCATACAACGAGCCACTGAGCGTCATGGCCAACACGCTGAGCATCCGGTGCGTTCTCATTGGCTGACCTCCGTGTGCACCAGGTTCGCGAAATACTCGGATACCGCTTGAATCTCGGCATCTGTCATCGAACGGGCGATATGGCCCATCAGATCATTCGGATCGTTCTTGCGCGCACCCTGGCGCCAGGCATTGAGCTGTCCGCTGAGATATTGTGCTGACTGTCCAGCCAACGGCGGGAAGCCCTCGCCCACACCCACGCCGCCGGGGCCATGGCACGCCACGCATTCTGGAACGTTGCGCTCCCATGCGCCGCGCAAGGCCAGCGCAGCGCCGACGCCTTCGGCTTTCTCTGCACGGCCAATCATGGCGTACGACTGCGTCGGCATATCTTCCAGGGTCGCGGAAACAGCCTGAATTTCTTCGTCGCTGAGCGCAGCGGCAATCGGCTGCATGATCGGATTGGCTCTGGTACCCGAGCGGAAGTCGGCGAGTTGCTTGCGGGTGTAACCAGCGCTGATCCCAGCCAAGCGTGGAAAACCTGCTGCAGCCATCCCCATCGCATCCGCACCATGGCATGTACCACACGCCATGGCGGCGGGATTGGCGCCCCCTTGTGCATAGATCTTTTGCCCATCGGCAGCCTGTGCCTGCATCGTCAACAACAACGCAGTCACACCGGCCAGGGGCCAGCGAGTAAATTTCATGAAAGGCCTCATCAGCTGTTGTAGTTATGCTGTCGCCCACCGGCATCGTTTACCTCGACGCTCTGTTATTTGTGCGGCAGCTTGTCGCACACAGACGCTAACACAGCGCGGCGGCCATCCTCCAGAAACAGAATAAGCTTAGAACTGCTTTGCATATGCCTAACGAAGCGGTCTGTTCGCGGCGCCAGCACGCGCGCACGCGCACGCGCACGAAGCAATCAGCTTGGTTATCCTTGTGCGCTCACTACCGCAGGACAGCCCATGAAAGATCAACTTGCCGAACTCATCACCCTCATCAGCTCGGGCTGCATGACTGATGAGGAAATTGAACGTGTTGCCGATGAGGCCGCCCAAGCCTACGCCGATCCGCAAGTCTTTCTATTGGCCAATCCGGACATCAACTACGACGACAGCTTTCCCATCCCTCTTGGCGAGTGGGTTGTGATCGGCAGCCTGCCGGAGACGGTCCTGTTTCAGGCGGACGATTACCAGACGCTGTTCAACGAGATCGTCGCGTCATTCGGCGACAGCGTTACCTTCGTCCTGAAGCCCAAGCAGCTCGCCAAGACCGAGCCACTCACGGCGCTGAACCGCATTCAGGTGCAGCTGAGCAGCCTCTATCCGGAGAAAGGCGGCTATGTGCTGGTGAACCTCAGCGAACCGCTGGACGACGAATTGCAGGCAGTGCTGGTTTATACCTGCGATGTGCCGCGGCTGATGGAGCTGGCGGTGGAGGTAGGCATCTACGCCGCGCCAGCACTGGACGCGCTGCGCGAGCAAACCGAGCAGCCGTGACGGCAGGCTTCGTCGGCGATCAGCCCCGCGACGCGTTGCGCCGACGTAATGGTTCAAGCAAAGCCGAAAGCCCGTTGTGGTCGATCTCGTGCATCAGCTCCAGCAGCTGGCCGAGGCTGCCGGGAGGAAATCCCACGCGGGCAAACCAGTTGAGGTAATTACCGGGCAGGTCGGCTATCAACCGGCCCTTGTACTTACCGTAAGGCATCGTCTGGGTCACCAGGCGTTCGAGATCTTCGGGCTTCATCGCAATTGGCATCGGCATGTCAGGCCGCCGAATACTGCCACAACCGTCCGGATTGGTGCGCGCAAAGTGGCGGTCATGACCTGGATGTCGCCCAAGAAGAAAATCCAGATCCTACATACGTTCTGATTGGTATCTCGGGCGTATCTCAGCACGGCATACAGCGCCCCTATCCGCGGTATAGAAAGGCTTGGTTGGCTTATCTTTTCGTCGGCCAACACAATTGGCGCTCGATACGGTGAACAGCCTGCCAACGGAGAATCGCGATGCAAGCGCTCAAGCAAACAGAGGAACTGGATGAGGCCACCCTGGCTTTCGCCGAGCAGGTATTCGACAGTGCACGCAACGGCGACAGTGCTCGTCTTGACGAACTGCTGGGCCAAGGCATGCCTGCGAACCTGCGCAACCACGCCGGCGACAGCCTCCTGATGCTTGCCAGCTACCACGGCCATCTCGAAGCCAGCCACCTGCTATTGCAGCACGGCGCCGATCCGCAACTGCGTAACCGCCGCGGTCATACACCGCTTGCCGGTGCGGCGTTCAAAGGCGACCTGGCGATGATCAGATTGCTGCTCGAACACGGCACCGATGTCGAAAGCCCATGCGAGGATGGCAAGACCGCGCTGATGATGGCCGCAATGTTCAACCGCACCGCCATCGTCGAGTACCTGATGGCTCAGGGTGCCGATCCGCAGGTTCAGGATGCCAGCGGCGCAACCGCGCAGGCTGCCGCGCGCATGATGGGTGCTACCGATACCGAGGCTCTGCTACAGCGCAGCATCGCGGTGTCCAAGGCAGCACAGGGAACAGTAAACGGCCCAGCCTGATCCCCCCCTGAGCGTCAGGAGCCAACGCTGCAGATATCGCTGTCCGTGCCAGGTAAACCGCCCGCGACGCTGGCTTCAACGACCAGTGAGCGGCTGGGCCGGCGCGATCCGATTGCGGCCAAGGCGTTTGGCTTCGTATAGCGCCTGATCGGCCACATGCAGCCAGGCGTGTACATTATCCATCCGTGGGTCGGACTCAGCGATGCCGATACTCAGGCTGGCCCTCAGTCTGGGCGCCAACGGGAAGTCCAGCTCGGCAATCTCAGCGCGGAGGCGCTCGAGAACCTCCCAAGCGTCCTTGGCGCGAGCGCCGGGCAGCACGACGCAGAACTCGTCGCCGCCATAACGTCCAGCCATGTCACCGGCGCGCAGGTTGCGGTGAATGCATCGCCCTACCTGCCGGAGCAGTTCATCACCCACAGCCCGCCCGTGCCGATCATTGGCAAGCTTGAAGTTATCCAGATCGATCAATGCCAGGCTGGCAACGCCGCCAGTAGCTTTGCAATGGGAGAACTCCAGCTGCAACAGCTCGTTCCAATACCCACGATTGAACAGGCCCGTCAGGCTGTCGGTGCGGCTCAGACTGCGCAATGCACGTTGGGTATTGCCAAGCCGATCAGCCAGACGATAGAGCACCATCCCGGTAGTAACCGGATGGACGACGAGCATTGGCAAGCATGCGTAGAGTTGCAACTCGCTGGTTTGCGGCGCAAAGCCGAAGCCCAGTAGCGACACCGAAACGATCCCACCCAAGAGCTGCGCCAGCAGCCCCTTGAGGACTAGACGCACCCCACCGTTTGCGCTGTTGTTCATCGCCAGCATCGAAAACAGCACTGCCGACGGAAGCATGTTGAACTCCATCGTGGCGATCCAGAACCCGCCCATCAGGGAGTCGAACAGTATGTGGCGCCTCTCGCTGAGCACAGCAGAGCGAACCCTTCGGGACAGGCTCAGCGCTATCAGTGGCCAGACGAAACAGAACCCGACCAGCAACCCCCACACCCAAGCTGGCGTATCGCGCTCCCATAGCACCGCCGCTACGCAGAAGAAACCCACCGCCAGCCCGATCACACGCGGATAAAAAGCACGCAGCGCGAATGAAGAACCTGGCTTGGGAACAACCGCTGAAAGATTCAAGAGCGCTCTCGCTTGGCCACCGGGACAACTGGAATATAGCCCGTCGCCATCACGGCCAGCGAAGAAATCTAATTGGCGCTGATACACGCCACGCGAATCCCCCGGACAAAGCCTGCGTGCCCCGTTCAGCCGCGTCCAATTGCAGCGAACACTGCCTGGGTATGCTCGGCCAGTACCGCCGGCGCCAGCTCCACCTCCAGCCCGCGACGCCCCGCGCTCACATAGATGGTCGGCTGCGCCTGCGCGGAGCTGTCGATAAAGGTGCGCAGGCGCTTCTTCTGCCCCAGCGGACTGATGCCACCGACCAGGTAGCCGGTGGCACGCTGTGCAACCATCGGATCGGCCATCTCGACCTTCTTCACCCCGGCCGCATGGGCCAGCGCCTTGAGATCGAGGGTGCCGGCGACGGGCACCACGGCAACCAATAGCTCGTTCTTCTCGCTACAGGCGAGCAGCGTCTTGAACACCCGTGCGGGCTCCAGCCCGAGCTTTTCCGCCGCCTCAAGGCCGTAGGAGGCGGATTTCGGGTCGTGCTCGTAGCTGTGTACGGCGTGTTCGGCGCGTGCTTTTTTCAACAGATCGATGGCGGGTGTCATGGCTTTGTAGTGCTATTGGTTGATGAATGGCGTTAACGTAACGCGACGAAGAATCGGTAGTTAAAAGCGCCCATGAATCATCCTCTTCTTGCACCGCTCGCGGAAGTCTACGACCTGGCCGTGGTGGGCGGCGGTATCAATGGCGCAGGTATTGCCGCCGATGCAGCCGGTCGCGGCCTATCGGTGTTTCTCTGCGAACAGGGCGACCTGGCCGAACACACCTCCTCCGCCAGCAGCAAGCTGGTGCACGGCGGGCTGCGCTATCTCGAACATTACGAGCTGCGCCTGGTTCGCGAAGCGCTGGCCGAGCGCGAAGTGTTGCTGGCCAAGGCGCCGCACATCATCACCCCGCTGCGCTTCGTGCTGCCCTACCGCCCACATCTGCGCCCGTCGTGGATGATTCGCACCGGCCTGTTTCTTTACGATCACCTCGGCAAACGCGAAAAGCTCGGTGGTTCGCGCAGCTTGCGTTTCGGTGCCGACAGCCCGCTGAAAGACGAAATCACCCACGGCTTCGAATATTCCGATTGCTGGGTCGACGACGCGCGGCTGGTGGTACTCAATGCCATGGCCGCACGCGAGCTGGGCGCACATATCCACACCCGCACTCGCTGCGTCAGCGCGCGCAGCAGCAAGGCGCTCTGGCACCTGCATCTTGAACGTAAGGATGGCAGCCGGTTTTCGATCCGCGCACGCGCGCTGGTCAACGCCGCCGGTCCGTGGGTGGCCTCGTTCATCGAAGAGCAACTCCGGCAGACGTCCCCGCACGGCATGCGCCTGATCCAGGGCAGCCATATCGTCGTGCCGAAACTCTACGAGGGCGATCACGCCTACATCCTGCAGAACGAGGATCGGCGCATCGTGTTCATCACGCCGTATCTCGGCCACTTCAGCCTGATCGGCACCACCGACCATGAGTACCACGGCGACCCGGCGCGGGTGCAAATCACCGACGAAGAAATCGACTACCTGCTGGCCATCGTCAACGCGCACTTCAAGCATCAACTGAGCCGCACCGACATCCGCTACAGCTATGCCGGGGTCAGGCCGCTTTGCGATGACGAGTCCGACCAGCCCTCGGCGATCACCCGCGACTACACGCTGACGCTCAGCGATAGCGCCGGTGAGGGGCCGTTGCTCTCGGTGTTCGGCGGCAAGCTGACCACCTACCGCAAGCTCGCCGAAGCGGCGCTGGCCCAGGTGGCGCCGCTGTTCCCCGAAATGAAAGCGCCTTGGACCCAAGACGCGGCGCTGCCTGGCGGCGAACATCTGGACGAACCATCAGCCCTGGCCCATGCGCTCTGCGCCAGCTACCCGTGGTTGCCCGGCCCCATTGCCCGACGCTGGGGGCGGACCTACGGCAGCCGCAGCTGGCTGCTGCTCAAGGGCACCGATTCACTGCAGGACCTTGGCGAGTGTTTTGGCGCCGGCCTGCATGCGCGGGAAGTGGACTACCTGATGGTGGAGGAATGGGCGCAGACGACAGAAGACATCCTCTGGCGCCGCACCAAGCTCGGGCTGTTCATGCAGCCCGCAGAGGTGGCGCTGCTACAGCGTTATCTGGACAGCCGAACAGCCGAGCGCCTGACCCACTTCGACCACGTAGCCCAGGGCTGAGGGGCCACGGCGCAGCCTTCCGCAATGGAGCGCCGCGCCAGCGCCTAAGTCAGGCCACCTTGGCGTTGCGCGAGGCACGCAACTGACGGGCAGCCGCCACCATGTTCACCAGCGCCGCTTCGGTCTCCGGCCAGGCGCGGGTCTTCAGCCCGCAATCCGGGTTCACCCAGAGCCGCTCGGCAGGGATGCACTCGGCGGCCTTCTCCAGCAGCTGCACCATTTCTGCGGTGCCCGGCACGCGTGGCGAGTGGATGTCGTAGACCCCCGGGCCGATGTCATTGGGATAGTCGAAGGCGCGGAAGGCTTCGAGCAGCTCCATCTGCGAGCGCGAGGTCTCGATGGTGATGACATCGGCATCCATCGCCGCGATGGACTCGATGACGTCGTTGAACTCGCTGTAGCACATGTGCGTGTGGATCTGCGTCTCGTCACGCACGCCACTGGCACACAGACGGAACGCCTCGACCGCCCAGTCCAGATAGTGCTGCCACTGCGCGCGACGCAACGGCAAGCCCTCGCGGAACGCCGCCTCGTCGATCTGGATGATGCGGATGCCGGCGGCTTCCAGATCGCAGACCTCATCGCGGATCGCCAGCGCCAGCTGCCGCGCCTGCACCTCACGCGACACGTCTTCGCGAGCGAAGGACCACATAAGCATGGTCACCGGGCCGGTGAGCATGCCCTTCATCACCCGGTCGGTCTGCTGCTGGGCGTAGCGAATCCAGTCGACGGTCATCGGCTGCGGGCGGCTGAGGTCGCCGTAGATCACCGCCGGTTTCACGCAACGCGAGCCATAACTCTGTACCCAGCCGAACCGGGTAAAGGCATAGCCATCGAGCTGCTCGGCGAAGTACTCGACCATGTCGTTGCGCTCCGCTTCACCATGCACCAGCACATCCAGACCGATCTGCTCCTGCACCGCCACCGCATGACGGATCTCGGCCTGCATCGCCTCGGTGTAATCGCCAAGCGACAGCCGGCCCTGCTTGTAGGCCTGCCGCGCCAGGCGGATCGCCGGCGTCTGCGGGAACGAGCCGATGGTCGTAGTCGGGAACGCCGGCAGGTCGAGCCGCGCGCGCTGCTGTTCGATTCGCGCGGCGAACATCGACGTGCGCTGGCTGTCCTGCGGCTGGATGGCACTCAGGCGTGCCTGGACCTGCGGCTTGTGGATGCGTGGCGAGTGCTGACGTGCCGCCTGCACCGCACGGCTGCGCGCCAGCTCGACCGCGACATCCTCGTTCGTCGGCTCGTTGATGGCTCGGGCCAGGGTCGCCACTTCGGCGCATTTCTGCACGGCAAAGGCCAGCCAGCCTTTCAGCTCATGGTCGAGTCGATCTTCCCGCTCGAGGTCCACCGGGCTGTGCAGCAGGGAGCAGGATGGCGCCAGCCAGAGCCGGTCACCCAAACGCTCAGCGGCATGCCGTGCCACTTCCAGCGCCTTGTCCAGATCGCAGCGCCAGACGTTGCGCCCATTGACGAGCCCCAGTGACAGCACCTTGTAGGTCGGCAACCAGTCGAGAATCAGCGGATACTGCTCCGGCGCACGCACCAGATCGATATGCAGACCGTCCACCGGAAGCGCAGCGGCCAGGCTGAGGTTGTCCTCCAGTCCGCTAAAGTAGGTCGCGACCAGCTTCTTCAGCGGGGCGCGCTGAAGCAGGTTGTAGGCACGCTCGAAGGCGTTCTTCCAGTCCTGCGGCAGGTCGAGGGCAAGGATCGGCTCGTCAATCTGCACCCACTCGACGCCCTGCGCCGCCAGCCGGTCGAGCACCTCACCGTAAACCGGCAGAAGCCGTTCGAGCAGATCGAGCTTGTCGAAACGCTCGGCACCCTCGCCCTTGAGCTTGCCCAGCCAAAGATAGGTCAGTGGGCCGACCAGCACAGGCTTGATCGCGTGACCCAGCGCCTGCGCCTCCTCGACTTCCTCGAACAATTGCGACCAGGACAGCTGGAACTGCTGGTCAACGGTGAACTCCGGCACCAGGTAGTGATAGTTGGTATCGAACCACTTGGTCATTTCTTGGGCCTGGCCGCCACCGCAGCAGCTGTTGGTCACGCCCCGGGCCATGGCGAACAGCGTGTCCAGCGTCGGCTGGCCATCGGCCGGGCGGAAGCGCTGCGGCACTACGCCGAACATCAACGAGTGACTGAGGACGTGGTCGTACCAGGCGAAGTCGCCCACCGGCAGCAACTGGATGCCGGCGTCAGCCTGGGCTTGCCAGTGCTGCGCGCGCAGCTGGCGGCCAACCTGACGCAGCCCCTGCTCGTCCTGCTCGCCCTTCCAGTACGCCTCCAGGGCTTTCTTCAGTTCGCGGTCCGCACCAATGCGTGGAAAACCGAGGTTGTGCGCTACAGCCATTTCTCACTCCAAATGTCGTTCTGCATGAATGAGTGGATTGTCCGCCCCCGACCCACTTGAAACAAACTCACTTAATTACATTTCAAATATAGAAATATTCATGTTGGAGAATTTCGGGTCGCCAGCCCTCTAAAGAAAACCTCTTTTCGCAGGGCGCCATTCATGAATCCAGACCAGCCTCCGCAGAATCTCGAAAGCCTGCTGCAGCGCCTGGAGCAGGCCGGAGAAGCCGATCAGCCGGTGACCATCGAGTGCATGCTGCAAGCCACCGATGAACGCAGCTTCGGCGCGCTGCTGCTGGTGCCTGGGCTGCTGGTACTGTCGCCGCTATCCGGAATTCCCGGACTGCCCAGCGTGTTTGCGGTGATGGTTTCGCTGATTGCAGCTCAGTTGCTGATCGGACGGAAGCGCTTCTGGTTGCCTAAATGGCTGCTCAGGCGTAGCGCCTCGCGTAGCAAGTACGACAAGGCCATGGCTTTTCTGCACCACATTTCCGGGTTCGTCGACCGCTTGCTCAAGCGACGACTGACCTTCCTTACCAATGGCCTGGCGAATCGCTTGAATGCCGTGCTGTGCCTGGCGATCGCTGCCACCATGCCACCGCTGGAACTGATTCCATTTGGCAACTCCACTGCCGGTGCGGCGTTGAGCGTGCTCGGGCTGGGCATGATGGCCCGTGATGGGGCGATGATTATCGCCGCGCTGCTGTTTTTCTTCGGCCTTGCCTATATGGTTTCCCGGCTCTGGCTTTGAGAGCCCTTGTCGAACCCATAGCGGCGACTCGACAGCATTCGAGTGCTAGGACACACTTGCGGCGGATGAGCTTCGCTCATCTGCATATCCATTCCGGGACGCCTGCCTGTTGGCCACGGCCGCAATCAGTCCCGCCTCGCAAGGTAGTTCGGCATGCTGGAAATTCGTCACCTGAAGACGCTTCATGCACTTCGGGAAACCGACAGTCTCGTCGAAGCCGCCGAACGCCTGCATCTGACGCAGTCGGCGCTTTCTCATCAGTTCAAGGAGTTGGAAGAACGCCTCGGCCTGCAGCTCTTCGTGCGCAAGACCCGCCCGGTGCGTTTCACCAGCGCCGGCTTGCGCCTGCTACAGCTGGCAGACCTGATGTTGCCGCAGCTGCGGGGTGCCGAGCGGGATCTCGCGCGCCTTGCCGGCGGCACGGCCGGGCGCCTGCACATGGCCATCGAGTGCCACAGCTGCTTCCAGTGGTTGATGCCAACGATCGACCAGTTCCGCGATGCCTGGCCTGAAGTCGAGCTGGATCTGGCCTCGGGCTTTTCCTTCGCCCCGCTGCCGGCCTTGGCGCGCGGTGATCTCGATCTGGTAGTCACCTCCGATCCGCTGGAGCTGCCGGGTATCACCTATGTGCCGCTGTTCACCTACGAGGCGCTGCTGGCGGTGGCGAACCAGCACGCACTGGCCGCGCGGCCGTACATCCGCCCGGAGGACCTGGCCAGCGAAACGCTGATCACCTACCCCATCGAGCGCGACCGTCTGGATATCTTCACCCGCTTCCTCGAACCGGCGGATATCGAACCCGCGCAGGTGCGCACTTCTGAACTCACGGTGATGATGATGCAACTGGTGGCATCGGGGCGCGGCGTCTGCTCGCTGCCGAACTGGGCGCTGCACGAATACAGCTCGCGCGGCTACGTCACCGCCAAACGCCTGGGCGACAAGGGTCTGTTTGCCACGCTCTATGCTGGCATCCGTGCCGACATGCTCGATTCGCCCTTCATGCGCGACTTCCTGCTGACCGCCAAGGACACCTCCTTCGCCACGCTGGAAGGCGTCAGTGCCGCGCCGAAGGTGCGCTGACAGCGGATCAGCGCCGCCGCGCCAGGCACACTCCAAGGCCGATCAATCCGGCTGCGACGCCGCCGAGCAACAGCCAGCACTTGTCATCATCCGGCGACGAGCGCCAGCCGCCATCGATGCGCCGCTGGCCCAGCGGCGGATGAAAGAGGTTGCCTGACGAAGGCGCCACTCGCTGCGCGCGGCCAAGTGCGAAACCGGTCAGCAGTCCATTGATACGATCGAAGCCCGGGGTGAGGAAGTGCGCCAGGCGCAGCACTGTGGCAGTCGCCCCGACCGACGTGGTGTGACGCGGATGCAGGGCCAGACTGACCATGGCGTCGGCCACCTGACGCGGATCGAGCAGCGGTGGTGGCGGCTGCAACGAGCGCCCGGCGTAGTTGCCGCCGTCGCGAAAGCCGGGGGTATCGACGATGCCGGGATACACATCGCAGATGTGAATCCCCGGCCAGGCGCCCAGTTCGCCGCGCAGCGCCTGGGACAAACCACGCAGGCCGAACTTGCTGGCCGAATAGGCCGCCGCGAACGGCTGCGCTACCCAGCTGCCAACCGACAGCGTATTGATCAGCACACCACTCTGCTGCTGCTTGAAGTACGGCAGCACCACATGGGCGCCGCGCAGATAGCCGAGCAGATCGGTCTGCACCACCTGTTCATGGGCATCCAGTGGCGTCTCGTCGAACGCCCCGACCGCGCCGATCCCGGCGTTGTTGATCCACACATCGATGCGCCCCTGACCAAACTCCGCCGCGGCGCTGGCCAGCGCTTCGACCTCGTCGCTATGGGTGACGTCGGTGGCTACCACTAGGACTTCGCCACCGAGCGCCCGGCACTCATCGGCGGTTTCCGCCAACGCCTCGGCGTCGCGTGCTGCGAGCACCAGTCGCGCGCCCTGGCGGGCAAACGCCTGGGCCGCGGCGCGACCGATACCGCTGGATGCGCCGGTCAGCACCACCAGGGCACCGTAGAGTTTTCCATAGGCCATCGTCGTTCCTCCGCAGTCTACTGTCGTAGTTAAGCTGACAGCGGCGTCACGCCGAACATTCCCCCCGATGGTCGGCGCGCTACCCGGCACGCAAAGCCGTACTCACGCCTGGGCGACGCTACCCGCCGCTTCGTCCGCCCAGGGATCGTACGTACCAAAGCTCCACAGATGCCCTTCAGGGTCTCGGCAGGTGAAACCACGCCCACCGTAGTCCTCGTCCTTGAGTTCGACGACGACCTGCGCCCCGGCCGCCTTGGCCTGGGCGTAGAGCGCATCGGCACTGTTGACGATCACATAGATGCCCTGGGTCGACGCGCCACCGATCTCGTCGGGCTGGCGCAGCTGACGGCCGTATTCGGAATCCACCACCGGCCCGACCATCAGCATGCCGTTGCCGAATGCGAGCTGTGCGTGGGTGATGCCGACCTGTACGTCGCGGTACAGGCGCTGGCACTCGAAACCAAAGGCGTGGCACAACCAGTCGATGGCCTTGTCCACGTCGCGATAGCGCAGACAGGGAATCAGGCTGGCCGAGGTGTTCTTGCTCTGCTGAGACATACACAGCTCCCATCATGGGCTGCCGAAGGGCTGCCCTTCTCTCATGAGAGCCGCGCAGGGGCGATCAATTCCCTTTCAGAGGCGTTCGCTCAAGCCCAGGCGAATACCCAGCGCGATGAGCATCGAGCCCAGCGCCCGGTCCAGCCACTGGCTTATGGCCGGATTGGCGCGCAGCGCCTGGGTGGCGCGAGCAGCCAGCAGCACCACAATGCACTCGATGATGATCGCCACCACGACCACCAGCACGCCGAGAACCAGCAGCTGCAGCGGTACGGAGCCATGCTCGGGGCGGACGAACTGAGGCAGGAAAGCCATGAAGAAAATCGCCGCCTTGGGATTCAGCAGATCGACCAGCACGCCCTGGCGATAGGCTTTCCAGGCGGACGCTCGCGGCGCCGCCTTGAGGGCCAGCACGGTTCCGCCGCCGGCCGAGCGCAGTGCCTGATAGCCGAGATGAAGCAGATAGGCAGCACCGACGTACTTGACCACCGTAAACGCCAGCGCCGAAGTGGCGAGGATGGCCGAGATGCCCAGCGCGGCGAACGCCACGTGCACCAGCGCTCCGCTGCATACGCCACAGGCGGAAATGATGCCGATGCGACGACCGCCACTCAGGGTGCGCGAAATCACGTAGAGCAGATCCGGCCCAGGCGACAGGTTCAGCGCCAGCGCCGCCGAGAAAAACACCAGCCAGAAAAGCGGATCAGCCATGACGATTTCCATCCACATTGGCCGCAGTTACGGCCGTTCCATTGAGAAAAGCGGACTTTAGGAGCAATGCCAGAACACTGCCAGAAAATTCTCTCGCACCCTATTCGTCGGTAAGCTGACACTAATTTATGTTTTTGACTTTTTTTTGTCGCATAGCTGAACTATTTTCAAGTGCGCACCGTAACGTGACATCAGACGAGTACAAGAAATCAAGGACTCCTATCACCATTCAGCAAAGGACATGCGAATGAAAGATCAAGCCGTGTCGGCCTATCAGCCCGCCCAACCTCGCGTAATGCTGCTCTCTGCCAGCAGGCTGCTTCACAGCACGCTACGCCAGCATCTGCACGATGGCCCCGACTGCACCCTCGTCCACATGATCGCACCGCGTCCCGAACAGGCTGATGCGGCGTTGATCCTGCTTGATGTGGCCAGCTTTGACCGTGACGCCTGCGTGCATCTGCTCCGGCAATTCGGCGATGCCCCCATGGCGCTGATCAATGCACAACCGGATCAGGCAAGACGGCTAGTCGAAACGCACCCCTGGATCCGCGGCGTGTTCTACCGCGCAACCCCGCGCAACATCTTCGTACGCGGCGTCCAGGCGATGCTTGCCGGCGGCGACTGGCTGCCCCGGCAGTTGATGGAAGCGCTGCTGTGTCGCTACCGCCAGCTCAGCAACGCGCATCAGGTAATCGACGAGCTGACCCTGCGCGAAAAACAGATTCTGGCGCTCGCTGGCCAGGGCCTGTCCAACGCAGCCATTGGCGAAAAGCTGCACCTGAGCATCCATACCATCAAAAGCCATGTGCACAACGCCCTGCGCAAGCTCGGCGCCAGCAACCGCGCACAGGGTGCGTCGCTGGTGCTGGCCCACGTCGGCGAGGCGGTGTCGTGACACGCACCGCCGCACTGCTTCTGCTGCTGTTAGGCCTGTCTGCTCACGCCGACGAAGCCGAACTGCAGGGTTTCATCACCAACAACACGATCTCCCGCTCCGGTCACGAATTCTACGTGCGCTTCTGCGAACGTCTGAACGACATCAGCGGTCTGGACTTCAACCTCGCCATCAAGGAAAGGCCCTCAGCCCGCTGGGGGGTTCTGGTGTGGGTGGAACACGAGAACCAGACGCTGTATCGCCGGTTCCTGCAGCCCAACGTGGCGGACATGAAGGAGCCGGCCTACGAGGCGGCCGATTTCGTGGTGCAGGAAATCAACCGGCGCAAGATCGAAGCGCTGTTCGAAGACAACATTGACATGGCCAAGGACGAGTTATGAAACAGCTCACCCGCAAGACTCTCGGCGCGCTGCTCGGCGGCATGCTGCTAAGCGCCGGCGCCAGCGCCACCGAACTGGTGTACACGCCGGTCAACCCCTCCTTCGGCGGCAGCCCGCTAAACGGCGCCTGGCTGTTGGGTAACGCCCAGGCGCAGAACAAGAAGAAGGACCCCGACGCGCTGGACCGCTCATCGTTGCTGGGCAATCAGTCCGCGCTGGATCGGTTCACCAGCCAGCTGGAGTCGCGCGTGCTGGGCGACCTGCTCAACGGTGTGAAGGATGGCAAGACCGGCATGGTTACCACCGACGACTTTATCGTGCGCGTCTACAACGGCGATGCCGGCATGCTGATCGTGGAAATTAAAGACCGCCTCACCGGCGAAATATCCGAAATCATCGTCGGACAGAACTGACCCCAGGAGAAACAAAGGCCATGAGAAGCCTATTCGTAGCCATAGGGATGATGGCTGTACTTCAAGGTTGCGCCGTACGCGAGCCCATGTCTGCCGACCAACACCCGCCAACCCTGACCCCACGTACTTCGACCTATCAGGACCTGCTGGCGCTGCCGCGCCCGAAAGGCCCGTTGGTGGCTGCGGTGTACGGCTTCCGCGACCAGACTGGCCAGTACAAGCCTACCCCGGCCAGCTCGTTCTCCACCGCGGTGACCCAGGGCGCAGCGAGCATGCTGGTCGATGCCATGCAAGCCAGCGGCTGGTTCGTGGTGCTCGAGCGAGAAGGTCTGCAGAACGTACTGACCGAACGCAAAATCATCCGCGCATCGCAGGCCAAGCCGGATGTCGCACCGAACATCCAGTCCGAGCTGCCATCACTACTGGCAGCGAACATCATCATGGAAGGCGCCATCGTCGCCTACGAAACCAACGTGCGCAGCGGCGGCCAGGGTGCGCGTTACCTCGGTATCGGGCTTTCCCAGGAATACCGCGTCGATCAGGTCACGGTGAACCTGCGAGCCATCGACGTGCGCAGCGGCAGAGTGCTGTCGAACGTGATGACCACCAAGACGATTTTCTCCGTCGGCCGCAGCGCCAACGTCTACAAGTTCATCGAGTTCAAGGAACTGCTCGAAGCCGAGGCGGGTTACACCACCAACGAGCCAGCGCAGCTCTGCGTGCTTTCCGCGATCGAGGCCGCCGTTGCGCACCTTATCGCCCAAGGTGTCGATCGACGCCTTTGGCAGACCGCCGAAGGCCACGGCAGCGAGCATCCGGAACTGAGCAAGTATTTGAGCAAACTGAACTGAGGCGCCTCGTCGGCGCGATGCCGACGAGAGTTTACCTTCTACGAAAACCCGTCTCGATGACCTGTTTGCGGCACGCCCCATGGCGATGCCGTAGGCGGGTCCATGCACGCAAATGCGCCAACGATGTTCTGCAGATCGCCGACGAACAACGCCTGTCACTACCCATCACGCACCAGATCACCGCACTTTCAATCATTGGATGGATGGTCGCCGACCCGATTCAGGGCAAATATGGCGACATCTGAGCCCATCAGGACAGGACGCCATGACCCGCTCGCAACGGATTGCGCATGACCTGCTTTTACCAGCCGTTCTGCTGCTGGCCTCTTACAGCCATGCAGACTTCGCCACCCCGACCGATCTCGCGCCCAACGAACTTTCCTTCGCCAGCGGCGGTTCCCCCAGCCTCCCCCATTCCGGCGCCCAAGGCGCGCTCGCGGTCGTTCAGCAATCCGGCCAGGACATGGCCGGGCGCATCGTACAAAGCGGTGCGGAACTCGAGGCGTACATCATTCAGAGCGGCTACGCCAACAGCGCCTCCATCGAGCAGATCGGCCTGGGAAACGCGGCGCTGATCAGCCAGGACGGCTTCGGCAACGACGCCCATATCGAACAGCTCGGCTCGGACAACCGCGCCGCCATCGCACAACAGGGCGCAAGCAATCGCGCCCTCATCGAACAGACCGGCAGCGGGCATAACAGCAATGTAAGCCAGAGCGGCCAAGGTCTGACGGTAGTGGTTCGCCAGTACCGCTAATCCCAGGGAAATACCGCTGTACTTAAAACATCCATGGAGTGACAAAAATGTTTAAGTTCAAACCTCTTGTAGCAGCCCTTCTGACCGTCGCCACTGCCCAGGCTTTTGCCGCCGAAAACACCTCGGAGCAAAACCAGCTCGGCATCAACAACGTCGCAGAAGTGCTGCAAAGCGGCGGATCGGGCAACCTGGCCACCCAGGGCCAGAGCGGCTTCGGCAATAACGCGATGATTGAGCAGAACAGCGCCTACGATACGACCGCCAAGCAAAGCCAGGCCGGTAATTTCAACGTCGCCAATTCCCAGCAGAATGCCGCTGTGATGACCGGCTCGACGCAGAACCAGCGCGGCTGGGGCAACGATGCTCTGGTAGAACAGACCGGCACCTACAAAACCGGTGCCACGCAGAACCAGAACGGTATCAAGAACGTCGCCGAGACCTTCCAGACTGCCGCGACGATGACCAACGCCACCACCAGCCAGACCGGCAAAGACAACTACGGTCTTGTCACCCAATCCGCCAGCTACGCCAGCCAGGCCACGCTTACGCAGAACGGCGATCTGAACAACGGCAGCATCACGCAGGCCGCCAGCATGATCGACCGCGCGACAATCGATCAGCAGGGCACCGACAACGACGCTCATGTCATGCAACTCGCCAGCAGCGGTTCGATTGCCGAAATCGAGCAGATCGGCTGGCGCAACGATGCCATGGTTTCGCAGACCGGCCTGCAGCACGAGGCCTACGTCATGTCCGACGGCAGCAACAACACCGTCGACGTGAACCAGAGCGGGAATGCGCAAAACGCATTCGTCCTGCAGAACGGCACCGGCAACGACTCCAGCATCGTGCAGACCAATGGCTGGTTCGGTGGCAACAACACCGCTACCACCGAGCAGTTCGGCAACAGCAACGAAGCCGATGTGTACCAGGACGGCCGCAACCAGACCGCCAAAACCATCCAGGAAGGGAGCTACAACGTTGCGTCCGTTGACCAGACGGGCCGCGGCAACGATCTGCACTTCCACCAGGACGGAATCGGCAATGAACTCAACGCCGTACAGAACGGCACCGACAATGAAATCGTCGGGGTCAGCTATGGCTGGAACAACAGCAGCGATATCGAACAGAACGGCCGCGACAACCTGGCGACCGTCCGCCAGGAAGGCACCCTGAACGACGTCGTGCTGAGCCAGAGTGGCGCCGACCACCTGATTAAGGTGACCCAGCACGGCTTCGGCAACGAGGCCATCACCACCCAGGCCGGCTACGGCAACTCCGCGTACATCACTCAGAATGGAACGCACAACAGCGCCCTCGTCACCCAGCACTGATCAATCCACGCCCCAAGACTGCCGGCCCAGTGCCGGCAGTTGCGCTTCACCGCCCGCGCTAACGCTGCCCTGTCCATCTGTCCGCGACATCGCGCCTTACGCACCGTTTCGGTGGCGAGCCTGGCAATCGGCCATCTGCTGCGCCCCAAACTGAAGCAAGCTGACGCATCGGTCAGATCATGCAGGCGCAATTGTTCACCGCCGCGGTCTTTAGATCGTCATCAACTCGGCCATTACCAAAAAATAACTCATTTATAATCAGCAGGTTAACTTAACACTACAGCCGCATACACGTATTGGCTCGCCGCTTGCTTAGGGACCAAAGCCTGACCGCTTGGACAACTTACAAGCCCACTCAAAGCCAACACGGAGTACACATCAATGAAGCGCAGCCTGACCACCGCAGCCCTCGCGGCCGGGTTCATCCTCAGCAGTCAAGCCATGGCCAGCCCGATGCTCTGGCAGAACAACAGCCTGACCTATCTGTATGGCAAGGATTACAAGGTGGATGCCGGCGAAATCCAGCAGACCATCACCTTCGAACATGCCAGCGGCTGGACCTGGGGGGACATGTTCCTGTTCGTCGACAACAAGTGGTACAACGGCATTTCCGGCAGCGACGGCCACACCTACTACGGTGAGTTCAGCCCGCGCCTATCGCTGGGCAAGATCACCGGTACCGACCTCTCCTTCGGCCCGATCAAGGACGTGCTGATCTCCGCCACCTACGAGCGCGGTGAGAGCCAGGACGACGGTACGCCGAACCAGAACTACCTGCTCGGCCCGGCCGTGGACCTCGCCATCCCGGGCTTCGACCGCTTCGCCCTGAATACCTATTACCGCAAGCCTGACGGCACCACCGGCAAGCCGAGCGGCCAGTGGCAGATCACCCCGACCTGGGCCATGACCTTCCCGGTAGGCAAATCGGACATCCTCTTCGACGGCTATATCGACTGGGTCGTCAACGACAAGAAGAACAGCAACACCGAACTGAAGAAGAACTTCCACTTCAACCCGCAGATCAAGTACGACCTCGGCAAGGCGCTGGACTACACGCCCGGCAAGCTCTACGTCGGTATCGAGTACGACTACTGGTCGAACAAGTACGGCATCGAGGACGGCGGTTTCGTCAGCGAGAACTTCGTCGGCCCGACCGACCAGAACACCTTCAGCGCCATCGTCAAAGCGCATTTCTGACGCGCTCGCCGCCCGAATGCCCGGGCGGCGCTTGCCCTGCAAGAACGGCTGTTGGTCCTGGCAAGCGCAACGGCTGCTCATGCAACAAAACTCGTGCAGAATCAGCCCGACTTGGTTCACCACCTCTTCCTCTGGGGTTCGTGGCCTGAACCGTAGGGCGGGCTTCAGCCCGCCGAAACCGATGACGGCCTCCAATGCTGGGCTAACGCTCATAACTGAAGGCCGGCCGCCAGCGCGCTCACGGATAGGGACCATGGACAAGAACAACGCACCGCAGCCGCTTTACACCGCTCAGGGCAAGCCCGCTGGCCGCATTCGCCAGAAGAACGAGGAGTCCATACTCGCCGCAGCCGCCGAAGAGTTCGCCCGGTACGGTTTCAAGGGCACCAGCATGAACGCCATCGCCACCCGCGCAAAGCTGCCCAAGGCCAACGTGCACTACTACTTCAACAGCAAGCTGGGGCTATATGTCGAGGTCATGCGGCACATTCTCGAGCTTTGGGACACTGCCTTCGACGACCTCACCGTAGACGACGACCCCGCCACCGCCCTGGCCGAGTACATCCGCATCAAGATGGAATTCTCCCGACGCCATCCGCAGGCCTCGAAGATCTTCGCCATGGAGGTCATCAGCGGCTGCGAATGCCTGTCCGAACACTTCAATCAGGATTATCGCAGCTGGTTTCGCGGCCGCGCCGCCGTGTTCGACGCCTGGATCGCCGCCGGCAGGATGGACCCGGTAGACCCGATGCACCTGATCTTCATGATCTGGAGCAGTACCCAGCACTACGCCGATTTCTCCGATCAGATCCGCCGCATCAACGGCAAGCGCATGACCCGTGCAGACTTCGCCCACGCCAGCGACAACCTGATCGCCATCATCCTCAAGGGCTGCGGGCTAACGCCGCCGCCAGTTGCGCAACGCTGACCGATCATGGCCCGCAAGCTGCGCATTCATTCGCCGGCGATCCATTACTTCGACATGGTGCGCCGCTGCCAGTCGATCCGCGAAGCCTCGCGGCGGCTAAACGTCGCCTCCTCTGCGGTGAACCGGCAGATCCTCAAGCTTGAAGACGAGATCGGCACACCGCTGTTCGAACGCCTGCCCGGTGGGCTGCGACTGACCGCTGCCGGCGAGATCTTCGCCCGCCATGTCATCGTCGTACTTCAGGACGCCGAGCGTGTGCGCTCTGAACTGGATGCGCTGCAAGGCCTGCGCACCGGCCATGTGGAAATTGCCACCGTTTCTGGCGTCACCACCGATTTATTGCCCGGCGTGCTGGAGCAACTGCGAGAGCGCTACCCACGGGTCACTGTGGGCGTCACCAGCCTCGGCTCGCAGGCAATTCCCGAGTCGGTAATCAGCGGTCAGGCGGACATCGGCCTGGCTTTCGCGCTGCCACGTACCGCCGACCTGCAGCAACTGGGCGTCGGGCATTTCCGCCTGGGGGCCATCGTCAACCCGGAACATCCGCTGGCCACGCGATGCGACGTCAGCTTCGCCACCTGCGCCGAATATCCCTTGATCCTCGCCAAGAGCGATCTGTCCATTCATCACCTGCTGGCACCGCTGCTGGCGCGTACCCGTCCGCGACACAAGGCGCCACTGGAGACCAGCTCGGTCGAGCTGGCCCTGCAGATGGCCAAACGCGGTGCCGGCGTCGCGTTCCAGACCCGCATCGGCATTGAGGCCGAACTGGCCAGCGGCACCCTGATGCACGTTCCGCTTAACGACAGTGGCGCGGTATTCAGCGATCTCGGCGTCTATGTGCGCAGTTCGCGTTACCTGCCTGTGGCCGTCGATGCCTTCGTCCGGGCGCTCAGCGAAGAAATCGCCATACGGGAGGCCGCGCAGAATGGCGTCGCGAGCAGCGCAACGAAAACAAGCTGAACGTCCGCCGCAGCTGTCGCTCTATTTAGCGAACCCAACGCTCAGGAGCACCCCTGATGTCATCCCGCCTGCTTGCCGTGCCCGCCGCACTGTTTCTTTCGCTGGCGACTTTTTCCTGCACTGCCGCCGAAGGCACTCCGCTGGGCTGGGTCGAGCGCGGCCTGATTCTTCCAGAGCGCGTCACGGTCAAGTTCAAGCTCGACACCGGCGCCCTGACCTCCTCCATGCATGCCGAGGACGTCGAGTATTTCGAGCGGGACGGTGACAAGTGGGTCCGTTTCGATCTGGACCTCAAGGACGTGGAGCGCGACAAGTTGGTCAAGTCGCGTATCGAACGCAAACTCAAGCGGGAGCTAACCGTTCGCGGCGCCGGCGGCAAGGAAGACAGGCCGGTCGTGCTGATGAAGGTCTGCATCGGCGATCGCTTGCTCGAAGAACAGTTCTCCCTCAGAGACCGAGACGAAATGAACTACCCCGTACTACTTGGCCGGCGAGCACTGGAAAAGCTCGGGCCGGTAGACTCGGCGCGCACCTTCACCATCGAGCCCAGCTGTTCCTGAGTTCGCCAAGGGCCGCGCCAACCGCCAGCGCGGCCGCCCCCCATCTTGCGACACCCTCACTTCCGCGATGTGAGCCCGTCGCACAGCGTTCCGAACACTGCACTTCACCGCATCGGCGACCCCCTCACCCTTTGCGCACGCCGTGTATGAGCGTGGCCGCATACCGCTGAATTCTCGCAATCAACGCTGCGATCACGTCATATCGAACGCTCACAACAAACAGGAATTATTACCATTTGTAATAGATTCCTGTCTTGCCTACCATACGGCCGCTTCGACTAACGCTGCACCTTCGTGACGGATGGTCGAGCGCGGTCATGTGCGGGCCCGGATTGCAGAATCTTGGCTACAGGGTGAATGAGGCGAGCATCTGCCCCCGGCCGCACCGTACATGGGACGCCGACGCGCATCCATCTGCCGCCATAACAAGCAGGACCTGAACCTGCAGCCGCACGCCTGATGAGACTTACATCCCGCATCGATCAAACCGCAATGGAGCCTGCAATGCCCTCTGTAAGAACCATCAGTCGTCCCCGTCACCTGACACTCACGCTGCTCGGCGCACTCGTCCCGATGCTCGCCACCGCCAACGAGCCGATCACGTTGCAGAACGAAGTCATCACCGCCACCCAGACCGCCCATAGCGAGCTCAGCGCGCCGGCCAGTGTATCGGTCGTCACCCGCAAAGACCTCGACAAGCTGCCGGTGTACAACCTGGCCGATGCGGTGAAATACCTGCCCGGCGTGTACATCAGCCCGTCTTCGACCTACGGCCGCAAGGAGATCAAGCTGCGCGGCATGGATTCGGACTACACGCTGCTGCTGGTCAATGGCCGCCGCATCAACTCGCGTGAAGCCCTTGTCTCCAACTACGCCAATGACTTCGACCTGTCATCGATTCCGATGGCTGCCATCGATCGCATCGAGGTGATCCGTGGCCCGATGTCCTCGCTGTATGGCGCCGACGCCATTGGCGGCGTGGTCAACGTGATCCTGCGCACACCGACCTCCGACACCAGGGCCGGTATCGCCTACGGCTACGAGCACCCGACCGAGGGCGATTCAGGTGACAGCCACAAGACCAGCGGCTACATCAGCGGCGCGCTGATCGACGACAAGCTGCTTGGCAACCTGATCGTCGAAGGCACCGATCAGGCTGCCTGGGGTTCGGACCAGACGACATCGCCTCTGATTGATGCGGCCGAAAAACGCCAGAACGCCAGCGCCTACGGCAGCCTGAGCTGGCTGCTCGACGAACGCCAGAGCATCGACCTCGACCTGAGCTATCGTGAGGACGACCGCAAGGGCACCTGGAGCAACTCGGGCTTCGCCTTTCCGACCAACGTTCAGGAGATGGAACGCAGCGCGTTCGGGCTGACGCACAGCGGCAGCTGGGACGGCTTCAACTCGCGAGTCCGCTACTACTACGAAGACGTCGATCTGATGGATGACTCCGAGGTCATGACCAACCTGCGCGGCGGACGCTTCAGCGACGTCAATCAGACCAACCATACGGTCGACGGTCAGATCACCGCGTTCCTCGGCGACCACCTGCTGACACTGGGTAGCGAACTGCGTCGTACCGAGCTAAGCCATAGCAACAACCTCGGCTCGGAGATCAAGATCGATCAGCAGGCGCTCTACCTGCAGGATCAGTTCTCGCTGGGCCAGCTGGATATCACCCTAGGCGCACGCCTGGATGACCATGAAAGCTACGGCAGTGAGTTCAGCCCGCGGGCCTACGGCGTGTACAACCTCAGCGACAGCTGGGTGATAAAGGGCGGCGTCGGCAAATCGTTCAAGGCGCCGAGCATTGCCCAGTCCGATCCCACCTATGTGGAAATCGCCTGCCGCGGCTACTGCGTGACGGTGGGCAACGACAATCTCAAGCCGGAAACCGCGGCCAGCTACGAGCTCGGCACGTTCTACCAGGACGACCGCCTGCAGGCTGGCATCATGTTCTTCCAGACCGGCATCGAAGACATGATCAGCACCGAAACGACGCGGCTGATTCGCGTAAACGGCCAGATCGTTGCCCAAGACCCGGTGCTGACCACCTACAACCAACCTCACGTGCGGATCAAGGGCTACGAGCTGCAGGGCAACTATCTGCTGAGCGATAGCATCGGCCTGCGCGCCAACTACACCTACTCCGACGCCAGGGACCGCGATACCGACGAGGCGATCCGCAATTCGCCGCAGCACATCGCCAACCTCGGTGCTGACTGGCAGGCGCTGCCGAAGCTCGGTCTGAACCTGGACTACCAGTACACCGGCAGCCAGTACGTGTACGACGTAGCGCGCTCCGGGACCTTCGAGACCGGTGCATTCCATACCTTGAATCTTGGCGCCCGCTACCAGGCCACCAAGCAACTGACACTCAACGGCGGGCTCAACAACCTGACCAACGAGAAACGCGACGAAGTAGCCCAAGCGGTCGACAACATACTCATGGGCCGCACGCTGTTCGTGGGTTTGGCCTACGACATCTGACGCCCTGCCCGGCGGCGAGAGCCGTCGGACCTGCTCTGGCTTCAGGAGAGTCGCCGATAACTAATCTGCTGCGACGAACAGCAACGCCTTGAGCCCGCTCTCGGGGCTGATATCGGGAAACTCCGGCGGGTTTTCCAGGCGTTGCTCGAAGCGCAGCTGCGGCGCCTCGGCAGCCATGCCCTGGATCAGGAAGTCCGCGCCGATATCCGGGTCATTCACGCACGCCAGCACCTGGCCGCCGGCATTCAGCAGTTCCGGCAGCTTGCGCAGGATCTTCTGGTAATCGCGGGTCAGGGCGAAGCTGCCCTTCTGGAAGGATGGCGGGTCGATGATGATCAGATCGTAAGGCCCGAGCTTGCGCACCTTGCCCCAGGACTTGAACAGTTCGTGGCCGAGAAAGCTCACCCTGCTGAGATCGTGACCATTGAGGCGATGGTTCTCCCGCCCACGGGTCAGCGCAGCACTGGCCATGTCCAGATTCACCACATGCTCGGCGCCACCAGCGATCGCCGCGACCGAGAAGCCGCAGGTGTAGGCAAACAGATTTAGCACCCGCTTGCCCTGCGCATTTTCCTGCACCCAACGGCGGCCATAACGCATGTCGAGAAACAGGCCGTTGTTCTGCTTGCGCCCGAGATCGAGCTTGTAGTGCAGGCCGTTCTCGCTGATCAGCCACTCGGCGGGCACATCGCCCAGCAACGCCTCGGTCGGCGCGTCCGGCAGATAGCGATGCTGCAGCAGCAAGCGCTGCGCCTGGCTCTGCTGCCAGGCCGGGGATTCGGTCAGCGCCATGAGCATCTGCCCTAGCGCCGCCCGTTCCGCCTCGCCGGGATCACGGAACAGCGCCACCAGCACGACACCCTGCAGCCAGTCGACGGTGAGTTGTTCGAGCCCCGGATAGCAGCGGCCGCGGCCGTGAAACAACCGCCGCGTCTCGTCGGGCACGTTGGCCAGCGCGTCGAGCAGGTGATCTTGCAGGGTGGAGAGGTGTTCGGGCGTCATGGGCGGGCATCGTCGGCAGCGTGGCCGCGCATTCTAAACGCAGCCGCCGCCGACGCCAGGCTTCAGATATCCAGGCAGATCTTGCCGAAGTGCTGGTTGGTTTCCTGGTAGCGGAACGCCTCGACGATATCGTCCACGGCGAAGTGCTTGTCGATCACCGGGCGGATGCCGTTGGCGTCGATGGCGCGGATCATCTCCTGCTGCTGCGCGCGGCTGCCCACCAGCACACCCTGCAGAAGCAACTGGCGCACCAGCGCCGGCACCAGCGGCAGCTCGCCCACCACGCCAGTGAGGATGCCGATGACAGCGATATGCCCGCCGATGCGCGCCGCGACCATCGATTGCTCCAGCGTTGCCGGCCCACCGACTTCGATCACGTGATCGACCCCGCGGCCATCGGTGAGCTGACGCACCGTTTCACCCCAGGCCGGCGTGCTGCGGTAGTTGATCAGGTGATCGGCGCCCATCTCGCGCAGGCGCTCCAACTTGGCATCGCTGGACGAGGTGGCGATGACCGTGGCGCCGGCCATCTTGGCGAACTGCAGGGCAAAGATGGAAACGCCGCCGGTGCCCTGGATCAGCACGCTGTCGCCGGGCTTGAGCTTGCCGTCGGCCATCAGCGCACGCCAGGCGGTGAGGCCGGCGGTGGTCAAGGTCGACGCCTCAGCATGGCTGTAGCCCTTGGGTGCATGGGTGAACGAGGTGGCGCGAGCGGTGACCATTTCCCGTGCGTAACCATCGACGCCATCGCCCGGCACCGTGGCGAAACCTTCGATCAGCGGCTCACCGGCCAGCCAGTCGGGAAAGAAGGTGCTGACCACCGCGTCGCCAACGGCGAACTCAGTAACGCCCGGCCCCACCGCCACCACTTCACCAGCGCCATCAGCCATGGGAATGCGTGGCTCGCTCGGGCCCCACATGCCGCTCACTACCGCGAAGTCGTGATAGTTGAGCGAGTTCGCGCGCAGGCGCACGGTGATCTCGCCGGCGCCGGGCGTGGCGGCCTCGCTGGTGCCGACGACGACCCGGTCGTAGCCGCCACCGGGCTGTACGAATATGGCTTTATGGCTCATGGAATTCTCCTCTGCTAATGGAATGACCTGCATGGGAGCGGACGGCAACGACATCGTTCGACCTGCCAAAGCCTGCTGCGCATCGCTGCACGAGCGCCGCTCGAATGCGCCACAGCATAGCCAATCCACCATCGACGTGGCTGCCGCGAACTTACGTCCTTTAGTACCGTCGAAAGCGCGTCCGCCAATACCTACGGCTCGCTTGCAAACTGCCGTACACGATGATCCAGTGCCGTCCCGGAACCGCAATCTCATGCTCGAGCTTCGCCATCGCCCCCAACAGCTGACTACTCCTCCACGCCTGCGCACAGCCATCGCCGTAGCCCTGCTGACCATCACCGCGCCTGCCCTGGCCGCACCATCGGACAGCGAAATGGCTGCCCGCGACGCCGAGAACAAGCGCCTGACCGCTGAGCTCATGGCCAAGCCGAACGAGCTGACGCAGCCGCTGGAGAGCAAGTACAACCACGTCATCACCTATGGCCAGTCGCTGGCATCGGCGGCCGAAGGCTGGCCGGCGCTGTCCGTCACGCCGCGTTACGACAACCTGATGCTCGGCGATTCGCCGCGATCGGCTGCCTTCAGCGGTGCAACCTTCAAACCGGTCGGTGATGCCGCGTTCACACCACTGCGCGCCGTGGTGCAGCAGAAGAGCGATGCGGCGGTGCTGCTCGATACGGAAAAGGTCGCCAAACTCGACCCGAAGGCGCAGGAGGAAGGTGAATCTGTGGAAGTCGGCGCGCTGAACATGGCGCGGCGGCTGTATCTGCATCACCTAGGCCGCGACACCGACCCTGATCACCTGCTCGTCGCCAGCAATGCCTCAACCTCAGGCCGCTCCGTCGCACAGCTGTCGAAAAGCGGCGGCACCAACGAGTATCGCCGTGTGACCCAGGCGGTCGACCAGGCCAAGGCACTGGCCGACGCGCAGCAGGCCAGTTACAGCATCAGCGCGTTCTTCTGGCTGCAAGGCGAATTCGACTATTCCCACACCAACGGCGGCAAGAACGACAAGGATTACTACAAGGCCAAATTGCGCCAGCTGCGCGACGACCTCTACGCCGACACCGCCAAGGCCATCGCCGGACAGGAAAAAATGCCCGCCTTCTTCAGTTACCAGACCGATGCCAAGTCCTCGGTCAAGGACGGCTCGCTGGCCATCGGCATGGCGCAGTGGGAACTGGCCCAGGAAGAACCCGGCTGGTACCTGGTCGGCCCGGTCTACCCATACACCGACAAGGGCGTGCACCTGTCGGCGAACGGCTATCGCTGGTTCGGCCAGATGCTCGGCAAGGTCTACCACCACGTCGTCGTCGAGCGTAAAGGCTGGACCCCACTCGCGCCTCGCCAGGCCACAGTCGACGGCCGCGATGTGCTGGTCGATTTCCATGTACCGCACCCACCGCTGGCGTTCGACCAGCCCTACCTCGGCCACCAGGCCAGTGATGTGAAAGACAAGGGCTTCGTGCTGCGTGACGACCAGGGTGAAGTGCCCATCGATGCCGTCGAAATTGCCGCCGATACCATCGTGCGCCTGCGCGCCGGTCGCGACCTCAGCGGCCAGCCGCGCGTCAGCTACGCCAGCCACCAGGTCGGCGGCGCCGGCCAGCTACGTGACAGCGACCCCATGCGCGCCGATGCCACCTACGAATACCTCCCCGACCTCATGCCCGCCGAAGCCAACATCAAGGCACTGGTGCACCAGCCCTACCCGCTGCACAACTGGAGCATCGCGTTCGATATCGCCGCTGAAAAAGGCACGCCGGCCGAACAACCGACTAGCGAGTAGCACCCAGGCGCCGGTCACACCGGCGCTTCGATACCCAGCACGCGCATGCGGCGATACATCGTCGGTCGCGACACGCCAAGTTCGCGCGCGGCGGCGCTGACGTTCCAGCGATGACGGCGCAGCGTCTCGCGCAGTGCTGTCGCCGACTCGGGTTCGGCCGCGGTCGCCGATTGACGACAGCGCGCCAGAATCGGTGGCAGGCATTCGTCCGGCAGATCCTGCACGGTGATCTCGTCACCCTCACAGGTCGCCAGCGCGTACTGCAATACGTTGCGCAGCTCGCGGATGTTGCCCGGCCAGGGATAGGCCAGCAGCGCACTCATGGCATCGCCACGCAGGTGCGGATTGCCCGGCCGGCCCTCGGCGAGTTCGGCGAACACCCGCTCGATGAGAAAGCCCTTGTCGGCTCGCTCGCGTAGCGGCGGCAGCTTCAGCGACGCGCCGTTCAGGCGGTAGAACAGGTCCTCGCGAAACGCCCCACTCTCGACCATCTGCCGCAGGTCGCGGTGGCTGGCGGCCACCACGCGGATATCCACCTTCACCGGTTTCTCGGCACCCAGCGGCATCACTTCCTGCTCGGCCAGCACCCGTAACAGCCGGGTCTGCAAATGCAGCGGCATATCGCCGATCTCATCGAGGAACAGCGTGCCGCCGTCGGCCTGCTGGATCAGCCCGCGCATGCCCTTGCTGCGCGCGCCAGTAAAGGTGCCGGGGGCGTAGCCGAACAGCTCGCTCTCGATCAGCGATTCGGGCATCGCGCCGCAGTTGATCGCCACGAAAGGTTTGCTGCGCCGGCAGCCGCTCTCATGCAGAGCCTTGGCCAGGCGTTCCTTGCCGGTCCCGGTCTCGCCATTGAGCAGCACGTTCAGCGGCTCGCTGCACAGGCGCCTGGCGCGCGCGAGCATCTTGCGCATCACCGGGTCGTCGTCGGCCAGCGCATCAAGCGCGGAATGGCCCCCGGGCGCGCTGCGTTCGACCGGTTCCGGCACCCGGCGACGCGGCTCCATCAAGGCGGCGAAGAACAGCTGGTGACGATGGGTGCGAAAGGCGCGAACCTGGTCGTGACTGGCGTAGGGAATGCTCAGCACATCGCTCAGTTCGCAATCGAACAATTGGTCGATCCGCGCCTGCGCCAGGGAGCCAAAGGGCCCCGGCATCAATAGCCCGTGCTCGGCCAGCAGGCCGCGGGCGGCGGTATTGCCAGCGAGCAACTCGCCATCGTCACCCAGCGCCAGCAGGTAGCGGCGGTTGATCAGGACGAACTCGCGGGAACCGTCGAAACAGAGGATTGGCCGCTCGCGGTAGACGCGCATGAAATAGGCATCCTCGATCATCCGCGCGTACTGCTTGACCAGCTGCAGGGCGAAGGTCTGGGAATCCTTGGTCGGCGGTGAATGCAGCGCGGAGATATCCAGCACCGCCAGCAACTGCCCGTGCGGGTTGAACATGGGCACCGCGGTACAGGTGAGGTTGGTGTGCCAGACGCTGAAGTGATCGTGCTGGTGACAGGTGAGCGCCTGCTGCTCCTTGATGCAGGTGCCGACTGCGCAGGTGCCGGCGTGGTCTTCGCCCCAGTCCGAACCGAGGAACAGACCGGTCTTGCGATGCGCCTTTTCGTCTGCCGGGTCGCCGAGAAACTGCACGGCGATGCCGCGGTTGTCGGTCAGCAGGATCACGTAGCCCAGCTCGGCGATCTGCCGGTAGAGCTGCTCGACGCCAGCGCGGGCGACATTGATCAGCTCGTCGGCCTGATCCTGATGCTCGCGCAGCACCTGCCGCGGGACGAATCGGGCTTCGGCAGGTCGCGCCGGATCAAGGCCGTAGTCGTGCACACAGCGGTGCCAGGAGCGCGCGATGATCGGATCACGATCACCAGGCAGGTGCGGCGCATTGGCTAGCGATAGCACCGCGTCGATATGGCTGACCGGACCGGATAGCAGACTCATGCCTCCTCCTCGAAGCGCTCGCGCCAGACCGACGCGGGCCACTCCAGCGAAACGCTTTATTGTTTTGCAATAAACGAAGGATAAACCATAGAACCGCACAGACCAGCCTGAACTTTAGAAGCACTTTGTCTGTTCATATTATTGTCGCCGTACTGTAAAGGGCTTTACAGCGCTTTACAGGTGTAACGTTAAAATCGCTTTACACATTAACCAAAACAGCACCATCAAGTTACCTAAAAACCATATGCATCAATTACTTATCCAAAGCTAAAGCCCTGAATAAAAGTTGGCATGACAACTGCTCCTACTGTTTTGCGGAACAAACTCTTCGCATAACAAGATCGCCAGCATTCCGATCATCCACGGAACTGCCGGTAATAATCAGGAGCTATGTCATGCACGATTCAGCTCGCCCGCAGGGCACGCTAAACCGGCGACGCTTTCTTTCCATTTCCGGCCAGTCCTTGCTGGCACTCAGCCTGTCGCAACTGATCCCGGTGAACCTGCTCGCCGAGGAACGCCTGCCAGACCTGCCCGATGGCCTGTTACGCATGGGCCGCGACGTCTTTCCCCACGCCTTCATCAGCGACCACCACTACGTGCAGCCCTTGCTCGGCCTGGTGGATGAACAGCCAGCCCTGGTCGCTCGCGGCCTGGACGAACTGCAGCAGCAGGCGCGCCAGGTCCATGGTTCGCCATTCGAACAGCTCGACGAGGCCGAGCGCGTGGCCCTGCTGACCGACATCGAAAACACCCCCTTCTTCAAGGCCGTGCGCAGCAGCTTGATGTTCGGCCTGTACGACAACAAGGCGCTGTTCCCGCTGTTCGGCTACGAGGGTTCGTCCTGGGAGTACGGCGGCTACGTCAACCGCGGCTTCAACGACCTGAACTGGCTCTGAGCACCCCGTGCACGCGGGATAACAACAAGAACAAGATGAGGAATACCCATGGCAACTTTTGCCCAGGATGACGATGACGTCGTGGTGATCATCGGCTCCGGTGCCGGCGGCGGGACGCTCGCCAACGCGCTGGCCAAACAGAAGATTCGCAGCGTGGTGCTGGAAGCCGGCAAGCGCCACACGCTGGAGGACATCGAGAATGACGAGTGGACGATGTTCAAGAAGATCTCCTGGCTCGACAAACGCCAGGCCGCCGGTGGCTGGCACCTGACCGAGAACAACCCGACCCTGCCCGCCTGGATCGTCAAGGGCGTCGGCGGCAGCACGGTGCACTGGGCCGGCATCGCCCTGCGCTTCCGTGACTTCGAATTCAAGATGCAGAGCATCAATGGCGACATCGCCGGCGCCAACCTGCTCGACTGGCCGGTGACGCTGGACGAGATGGCGCCCTGGTACGAGAAGGCCGAGAAGCACATGGGTGTGACCGGGCCGAGCACCGGCATGGCCTATCACCCGTGGCACAACTCCTTCAAGGTGCTGGCCACCGGCGCCAAGCGGGTCGGCTACAAGGAGATCCTCTCCGGGCCGATGGCGATCAACACCGAGCCCTACGACGACCGCGCCGCCTGCCAACAGCTCGGCTTCTGCATGCAGGGCTGCAAGATGGGCGCTAAGTGGTCGACGCTCTACACCGACATTCCCCGCGCCGAAGCCAGCGGTTATTGCGAGGTGCGCCCGCAGTCGATGGTGCTGCGCATCGAGCATGACGCCAAGGGCCGCGCCAATGCCGTGGTCTACGCCGATGCCAGCGGCACCATCCAGCGGCAGAAGGCCTGGGTGGTCTGCGTGGCCGGCAACTCCATCGAGTCTCCGCGGCTGTTGCTCAACTCCGCGTCGGCGATGTTCCCAGACGGGCTGGCCAACTCCTCCGGCCAGGTCGGGCGCAACTACATGACCCACACCACCGCCGGCATTTTCGCGGTGATGCCCAAGCCGGTGAACATGCACCGCGGCACCACCTGCGCCGGGGTGATCTCCGACGAGTCCTACAACGATCCATCGCGCGGTTTCGTCGGCGGTTACCGCCTGGAAATCCTCGCCCTCGGCCTGCCCTTCCTCTCCGCATTCCTCGACCCCACACCCAAAGGCTGGGGCAAGCAGTTCACCTCGCGGATGGAAAAGTACAACCACATGTCCGGGGTCTGGCTGTGCGGCGAAGACCTGCCGCTGGAGAACAACCGCATCACCCTGCATGACAGCGAAAAGGATCAGTACGGCCTGCCGATTCCGGTGGTGACCAAGAGCGATCACCCGATGGATGCCGCCATGCGCAAGCACGGCGTTGCCGCCACCGCCAAGTGCTATGAGGCCGCCGGCGCCACCGACATCATCGAGCTGCCGCCCTACCCGGCCAGCCACAACATGGGCACCAACCGCATGAGCGCCAAGGCCCGCGACGGCGTGGTGAACAAGTGGGGCCAGAGCCATGACATCCCCAACCTGTTCGTCTCCGATGGCAGCCAGTTCACCACCAGCGGCGGCCAGAACCCCACCCTCACCATTGTCGCGCTGGCCCTGCGCCAGGCCGAGCAGATCGGCCGGCTGCTCAACGAACGCGCGATCTGACCATAACCTCAAGGGAGTCCACCCATGACCCAGCCCAACAACTCGCAGCGCCTGTGGATGTACGAGCAGATGCTGACCAGCCGCTACATGGAGGAATCCATCGAGCGCATCTACATGGAAGGCAAGACGCCGGTGTTCAACATGGCCAAGGGGCCGATCCCCGGTGAGATGCATCTTTCCAACGGCCAGGAACCCTGCGCCGTGGGTGTCTGCGCCCACCTCGATGCCGGCGACATCGTTACCGCCACCCACCGCCCGCACCACATCGCCGTGGCCAAGGGCGTGGACCTCAACGAGATGATGGCCGAGATCTTCGGCAAGGCCACCGGCCTGTCCGGCGGACGCGGCGGGCACATGCACCTGTTCGATGGCCGGGTGAATTTCTCCTGCTCGGGGATCATCGCCGAGGGCATGGGCCCGGCGGTCGGCGCGGCGCTGTCGCGGCAGATGCAAGGCAAGCCCGGTGTGGCCGTGTCCTTTATCGGCGAGGGCGCGGCCAACCAGGGCGCCTTCCACGAAACGCTGAACCTCGCCGCGCTGTGGAAGCTGCCGGTGGTGTTCGTCATCGAGGACAACGCCTGGGGCATCTCGGTGGCCAAGGCCAGCGCCACCTGCATCGCGCAGCACCACGTGCGCGCGGCGGCCTACGGCATGCCTGGCGTGTTCGTCGAGAACAACGACCCGGACGGCGTGTTCCGCGCCGCCGGTGAAGCCATCGAGCGCGCCCGTGCCGGTGGCGGCCCGACCCTCATCGAGATCGAAACCTACCGCCTGGCCGGCCACTTCATGGGCGACGGCGAAACCTATCGCCCCGAAGGCGAGAAGGACGGCCTGATGAAAAAGGATCCGATTCCCGGCTACCGCCAGCGCCTGATCGACGAAGGCGTGATGAGCGAAGCCCAGGCCGAAGACATCGCCGCACGCGCCCGCGGCCGCATCGACGAAGCCGTGCAGTTCGCCCGCGAGAGCCCTTATCCGCGCCCGGAAGAAGCGCTGGAGAAGGTCTTCGTGTAGTCCCGCGAACCGTGACCGTGGCTCAGATAGCGCGCGGCGTTGGCGGGTTGCTCCCGCTCAAAGCGTCAAGAGGCTCGCGCCGAGGGCAGCCCACCCACAGAAGCCAAGGCCAGCACCAACCGCTTCTGTAGGAGGCGCGCCCCCGCGGCGATGCAGGCCGCGGGTACCCAACGCTCCGGAGTGAGCTCGCAAACATGTCCCAGCCAGAACAACAAGAGGAACGCCCGATGAACATTCAAACCACCATGACCGCCGCCGTCTGGCACGGCCGCAAGGACATCCGCCTGGAACAGGTCCCGCTGCCCGGCGCACCAAAGCCAGGCTGGGTGCAGATCCGCGTGCACTGGTGCGGAATCTGTGGCTCCGATCTGCACGAATACCTCGCCGGCCCGGTGTTCATTCCGGTGGATGCGCCGCACCCGCTCACCGGCATCAAGGGCCAGTGCATCCTCGGCCACGAGTTCTGCGGCGAGATCGTCGCCACGGGTGAAGGCGTCGAGGGCTACGCGCCGGGCGACAAGGTCGCCGCCGATGCCTGCCAGCACTGCGGCCAGTGCCGCTTCTGCAAGACCGGGCAGTACAACCTCTGCGAGCAGCTGGCCTTCACCGGGCTGATGAACAACGGCGCCTTCGCCGAATTCGTCAACGTGCCGGCAGAGCTGCTCTACCGCCTGCCGGAAGGCTTTCCGCTGGAGGCCGGTGCGCTGATCGAACCGTTGGCCGTCGGCATGCACGCGGTGAAAAAGGCCGGCAGTCTCTTGGGCGAAACCGTGGTGGTGGTCGGCGCCGGCACCATCGGCCTGTGCACCATCATGTGCGCCAAGGCCGCTGGTGCCGGCCAGGTGATTGCCCTGGAAATGTCCGCGGCGCGCAAGGCCAAGGCGCTGGAAGTCGGTGCCAATCGGGTCATCGACCCCAGCGACTGCGACGCCATCGCCGAAATCAAGGCGCTCACCGGCGGCTACGGTGCCGGCGTCTCCTTCGAGTGCATCGGCCACAAGGCCACCGCAAAGCTCGCCATCGACGTGATCCGCAAGGCCGGTCGCTGCGTGATGGTCGGCATCTTCGAGGAACCCTCGGAGTTCAACTTCTTCGAGATCGTCGCTACCGAGAAACAGGTAATCGGCTCGCTCGCCTATGCCGGCGAATTCGCCGATGTCATCGCCCTGATCACCGACGGGCGCATCGACGTCACGCCGCTGATCACCGGCCGCATCGGCCTGGACAACATCCTCGAGCAGGGCTTCGAGGAGCTGGCCAACCACAAGGACCGCAACGTCAAGATCATCGTCAGCCCCACCGCACTGGCCGGCTGAGCAGGAGAACCCCATGACCACAGCAGTAAAGGAAAGAAAGCTCACCGTCGCCCGCGCCATGGCCGAAGCCGTGGCGCAGGAGATGCGCCTGGACCCGAAGGTGTTCGTGATGGGCGAGGACATCGGCCAGCTCGGCGGCGTATTCGGCAACACCCGCGGGCTGTATGACGAGTTCGGCAAGACGCGCATCCGCGACACGCCGATCTCCGAGACCGCCTTTATCGGTGCCGCCGTGGGCGCTGCCTCGGACGGCATGCGGCCGATCGTCGAGCTGATGTTCGTCGACTTCTTCGGCGTCTGCATGGACGCCATCTACAACCTGATGGCCAAAAACACCTACTTCTCCGGCGGCAAGGTGCCGGTGCCGATGGTGTTGATGGCCTCCACCGGCGCCGGTTACTCGGACGCCGCCCAGCACTCGCAGTGCCTGTACGGCACCTTCGCCCACCTGCCGGGCATGAAGGTCGTGGTACCGAGCAACGCCTACGACGCCAAGGGCCTGATGACCGCGGCGATTCGCGACGACAACCCGGTGGTGTACCTCTTCCACAAGTCACTGCAGGGCATGGGCTGGCTGGGCACCGAAAAAGGCGCCACGGTGCCGGTGCCGGAAGAGCCCTACATCGTCGAGATCGGCAAGGCCAAGACGGTGCGCGAGGGCCGCGACGTCAGCCTGGTCAGCCTCGGCGCCGGCGTGCATCACGCCCTGCGCGCCGCCGCGCAGCTGGAGAAGGACGGCGTCAGCGCCGAGGTCATCGACCTGCGCAGCCTGGTGCCGCTGGACCGCGAGCACGTCATCGCCTCGGTACGCAAAACCGGCCGGCTGATCGTCATCGACGAGGACTATCACAGCTTCGGCGTCAGCGGCGAAATCATCGCCAGCGTCGTCGAGCACGACATCGGCATGCTCAAGGCGCGCCCGCAGCGGGTGGCCTTCCCCGACATCCCCATCCCCTTCACCCCGGTCATGGAGCAATGGGCCCTGCCCAACGCGGACAAGATCGTGGCCGCCTACCACGCCATGCATAAGGAATGACTTTTATGAGTACCCCCATCGTGATTGCAGACGACCTCTGGGAAGGCGACGCCGAAGCGGTGATCACCTCCTGGCTGGTCAGCGACGGCGCCGAAGTGGCCGCCGGTGACCTGGTCGCCGAGGTCATGTCGGAAAAGGCCCAGTTCGAGATCGAAGCGCCGGCTGCCGGCGTGCTGAAGATCATCGAGGAAGAAGACGCGGTGATCGCCAAGGGTGCGGTCATCGGCCAGGTGGAATAGCCATGACTCGACTGGAACTCCTGCCCGAGCGCGCGCCCGAACGGGTGCCGCTCAAGGGCATGCGCAAGATGATCGCGGCGAAGATGCACGAAAGCCTGCAGACCACCGCGCAGCTCACTCACCACAGCGAATGCCGGCTGGATGCGCTGAAAACCCGTCGCGCCGAGCTAAAGGCCGAGGGCAGCGCGGTGTCCGTGCAGGACCTGTTGCTGCTCAAGGTGATCGAGACGCTGCAGGCCCATCCCGGCCTCAATGCCACGCTGGAAGACGAGGTGATCCACCAGCACGCGGCGGTGCATCTGGGCCTCGCCATCCCGCTGCCGGGCGATCTATTGGTCGCCCCAGCGCTGTTCAACGCCGAACAGCTCGATGGTGAAGGCTTGTGCCAGGCGCGCAAGGCGCTGGTGGACAAGGCTCTGGCCGGCAAACTGTCGGTCAAGGAGCTGACCGGCGCCACCTTCACCGTCTCCAACCTGGGGCTGTCGCGGGTGCATCACTTCACGCCGATCCTCAATCCGCCACAGGTGGCCATTCTGGGGGTCGGTGGCATTCAGCGGCGGCTGGAACTCGGGCCGAGCGGCGAACTGGTGGAAGTCGAGTGGATGGGCCTGTCGCTAACCTTCGATCACCGCGCCGTTAATGGCTCGCCCGCGGCGGAGTTTCTCGATGATCTCTGCCGGCGCATCGAGGAGTACGCGGCATGAACGGCGTCGCCCGGTTCAGCGTGGGCGCCGGCCTGAATGCCGAGCGGGCCTTGTTGCAGCGCGTCTGCGACGGCCTGTTCGACTGCCAACTGCTGCTCTGGCGCCCCACCGGCCAGGCGCTGGTGATGCCCGGCAGCTTCGAGCGCCGGCCCGGTTTCGCCCTGGCCAGCCAACGCTGCGCGGCGCAGGGCTGGCCGATCCTGCTGCGCGACACCGGCGGCGAGCCGGTGCCGCAATCGTCTGCCGTGCTCAACATCGCCCTGGCCTGCGCGCTGCCTAGCGGCGACGAGGTCGGCAGGCGCATCGACATCGCCTATGAACGGCTGCTCGAACCCCTGGCACTGTGGCTGGCGGAGAACGGCCTCAAGGCCGGTGTAGGCGCGGTGCCGGGCGCATTCTGCGACGGCCGTTTCAACCTCACCCTGGAAGGCCGCAAGCTGGCCGGCACCGCCCAGCGCTGGCGGCGCAGCCGCGATGGACGCCCCGTGGTGCTGGCTCACGCCGCGCTGCTGATCGAAGACTGGCGCGAGCCCATGGCCGACGTGGTGAACCGCTTCTACCACGCCTGCGCCAGCGACCTGCGCTGCCAGGCCGCGAGCCATCTGGCGCTCGCCGAGCGACTGGCCGATGCCTGGGCAACCGCCACAGCCCTGCCCGAGTGCTACCAGCGCGTTCTCGCCTGGCAGGGTCTGGAACTCGGCGCCCGCGCCAGCAGTTATCCGCCCGAAGGCCTCGCCGCCGGACGGCGCTCCCCCTTGCTTTGAATAACAACAACACGGCAGGCCATCCGGCCCGGCCATGCATCGGAGGAAACACCATGAGGCATCCCCCTTCCCTGCTCCAAGGCGGCACCACCCAGCCAGCACGATGTACAGAACTCTCTGCGGAGCCTTACCGCAGGGTCGCAACCACCACTAACGCTGGCAACTAACGCGCAACAAACCGGACCTGCAGTTATTGCAGTTTAAATAACAAACCTAAAAAGCAGTTATATACGCGCACGTCATGTTGCCCGCTATTACAGAGCGCAACACAGGAAGTCGTTTTTTAAAAAAAAAAATAAATACCAGCAGAGCTTTACCCGCGAATGCTCGTTTGAGGGATGCCTGAAGCGAGAAACAACCCTAAACAAGGAAATAATAAAAATGAAATTCAAACAGTCGAATTTAAGGGTACAGATAATCATGGCGGCCTCGCTTCTTGCGATAACGTCACTGCACGCATCAGACAGAGTCATTACCGACAAGGAACTGTCTGACGAGTCGAACACCACTGATTGGCTGGCTTACGGGCGAACACACTCCGAACAGCGATTCAGCCCACTCAAAGACATCAACGTAGAGAACGTCAGCGGGCTCAAGCCTGAATGGTACGCGCCGCTGCCGGATCGCTCCGATATCGTCGGAACACCTTTGGTCGTCGATGGGGTCATGTACTACGTTGGTGAAATGAACAGAACACGTGCATTCGATGCACGCACGGGCAAGATGCTTTGGGAATATGACCCTCAAGTTTCCAAGGAGATCATCGACAACAACATGAAGAAGGTCTTCTGGAAGCACAGCCGAGGCCTTTCAACATACGGGGACAAGTTATTCATCGCCACATGGGATGGCCGCCTGATTGCAATCAACAGAAAGGACGGCAAGGAAGTCTGGCAGACCCGAACCTTCGATCACGACCAGCCGTTGAATATCACAGGTCATCCCAAGGCCTTCGATGGCAAGGTATTTGTAGGCAATGGCGGAACGGAACTTGGCCCGATGCGCGGTTATGTGACCGCTTATGACACTGAAACGGGCAAACAGGTTTGGCGTTTCTATATCGTCCCTGGCAACCCTGCCGATGGATTCGAGGATGCCGCTCAGGAAATGGCCGCCAAAACCTGGACTGGCCGGTGGTGGGAAAACGGCGGCGGCGGCAATGCCTGGCATGGCTGGACGTACGACGAGAAATACAACCAGCTCATCTTCGGGACAGGCAACGGTGGGCCATGGAATATCAAGGTGCGTAGCCCGGACGGCGGCGACAACCTGTTCCTGTGTTCTGTCGTGGCTGTAGATGCGGATACGGGCGAATACAAATGGCACGTCCAGACTGCACCAGGCGACACCTGGGACTACAACTCGAACATGGACATCGTGCTGGCCGATCTTAAAGTCGATGGCAAGGATGTTGATGCGGTATTGCATGCGCCGAAGAACGGCTTTTTCTATACGATTGACCGCTCGAACGGCAAGGTCCTGTCTGCTGAGAAATTCACGGACGCCAACTGGTCTACCAAGTATGACCTGAAAGAACAGCGCCACATTGTTGCGGAAGACGCTAGATATCCTGATGGAGAGAAGAATATCTATCCTTCGGCATTCGGTGCTCACTCATGGCATGCGATGTCTTATAACCCCGAGTTGAATCTTGCCTTTATCCCCACCAACCATTTAGGCAACACCTTCAAGGACGATGGCAAGGATACGAAGCCTGGCCACAAGATGGCGAGCCACAAGCTTTACTTGGGGTTGACCGGTTGGGAATTGACCAAGGACCCACATGAGTCACGGGGCTCCCTACAGGCATGGGACCCGGTCAAGAACAAGCGCGTGTGGCAAGTAAACCAGAAGAGCCCATGGGGTGGCGGAACCTTGACCACAGCCGGCAACCTGGTTTTCCAGGGCCAGCCTGATGGCATGTTGAAAGCCTACGATGCCCGCACTGGTGACGAGCTTTGGTCCTATGACGTGGGTCTCGGCATCTCTGCGCCACCGATTACCTACAAGCTGGATGGCAAGCAGATGGTTTCCCTGCTGGTGGGTCCTGGTGGTGCATTGGCCTCCAACTTCGGCGGCTCCGGTGAACTGGGCTTTGAAAGCCATGGCTGGAAATATGGTGTGCATGAGCGCCGCATCATGACCTTTTCGCTTGACGGAAAAGCGGTTGTTCCAGAACAGCCTGCACCGCAACTTGCCAAGCCAATTATCGATGAGAAGTTTGAGGTCGATGCCAAAAAGGCAGAGGCAGGCGCGGGTGTCTTTGCGGAGAACCTCTGTGTTGGCTGTCATGGCGCCGGAGCTGTTGCGGGTATGAAAGCACCCGATCTGCGGGAGTCGCCGATATTGCTCAAAGGCAGTGAGAAGGCGTTCGAGAGTGTTGTGCGCGGTGGCGCGTTACTTGCCAACGGCATGCCCAAGTTTCCAGATTTGACAGATGCAGAGCTGGAAAGCATTCGCCATTTTGTTCGTCGGCAAGCGCGCGATGGTGTGAAGTCTGGCGGCGGACATTAAGCGGGGTCCAATCGCCAACTAAACACTTGAACCAATAACGCCTACATAGCCAGGCGTTACCACTGAGCAGAAACGCACGCGAATACCGTGAATGCCCATAGGCATTGCGGCTAACGGTATTCGCTGCACCCGCACCGTTACATCCGAAGGATCAGAACAATGACAACAAGCCTGCGCTTCGGCAGCGGCGTTCTCGCCGCCTGCCTGTTCACTTCTGCCCACGCGGCCGAGTATTCACCCGATCAGTTCCTCTTCGGCGACTGGAACGGCAGCCGTACCCGCCTGCATGAGGCCGGCGTCGACCTGCAGATCACCTACGTCAACGAACTGGCCTGGAATACCCAGGGCGGCGATGACCACACCGGCACCTACTCCGATCAGCTGATGTTCGACGCCGCGCTGGACCTGGAAAAACTGCTCGGCTGGTCCGGCGCCGGTTTCCGCTTCAGCGTGGTCAACCGCAACGGCGAGAACCTCAACGCCGAGGCCGATCTCGGCGTCCTGCTGCAACCCCAGGAAATTCACGGCTACGGCAGCGTCACCCGACTGGTGCAGTTCTATTACCAGCAAGCACTGCTGGACGACCGCCTGCTGGTCAAGCTCGGCCGCCTGCCCATGAGCGGCGAGATCTTCCCCTTCGCCTGCCCGTTCCAGAATCTCGGCTTCTGCGGCACGGTGCCCGGTTATGTCACGCCGAACTGGTTCACCTGGCCGATCAGCCAGTGGGGCGCCACCGCGCGTTACCAGCTGGACGCAGAGTGGTCGCTGCAGACCGCGCTTTATCAGGTCAACCCGCGTTTCACCGAGCGCGAGCAGGGCCTGAATTTCGGCAGCCCGTCGGGCACCACCGGCTACCACGCGGTTGCCGAACTGGGCTGGACGCCAACCTTTTCCGGTCAACCCGGCGCGTATCGTCTGGGCCTGTGGCGCAATACCGGCGACTTCGAGGACATCTACCGTGACGCTGCCGGCCGGCCGATGGCGCTTTCCGGCGCGCCAGCCGCCGAACACGACCAGGCCACCGGCGGCTATCTGATGGCCGAACAACAGATCTGGCAGAGCAGCGCGGTCGGTGAGCGCCGTTTGAAACTGTTTGCCAACTTCATCCAGTCCGACCCGGACGTGACCTATATCGAGCGCGTCTGGCAGGTAGGCGGCATCCTCTCCGCGCCCTTCGCCTCGCGCCCGAACGACGAGCTCGGCCTGGGCCTCGGCCGCCTGGAGATCAACGACGACGCCCGCAAGCACCTGCGCGAACAGGGCGAGCCGGTACCGGACGTGGAATACCCTGCCGAACTCTACTACCGCGTCGCCCTGACGCCGGCCATCTCGCTGACGCCGAACATCCAGTACTTCCACCGCCCCGGCGGTTTCGACGATGCGAAGGACGTGATGGTCGTAGGGCTGAAGACGGTGGTCAGCTTCTGACCGGCGCTGCAGTGGCGGCCCGGCTCACCGGGTCGCCTGTCGACAATGGGTGCCTGCGCGCTATGGCTTGGGCAGATACCCCGGCAACGCTTCCAGCCGCTCTATCCAGCGGGCGACGTGGCTGTACGGCGTGAGATCCACATCCCCTTCCGGCGCCAGCACCACGTAGGGGTAGACCGCGCAATCGGCGATGGTCGGCCGGTCGATCGCCAGCCAGTCGTGGCGCTGCAGATGATCATCCAGCAGCTTGAGCACCGCTGGTGCCTTGGCCAGCGCCGCGGCCTTGTCCAGCGGATAACCGAACTTCTGTACCAGCCGCGCCGCATTCAGGCTCTGCTGGATCTCGTTGGCGGTGAAGGACAGCCACTGCACGATCTCCGCCTGCCCACGCGGGTTGTCCGGCCACCACGCCAGGCCGCCGTAAGTACCGGCGAGGTAAACCAGAATGGCCTGCGAGTCGCGGACGATATACCCGCCATCATCCAGAATCGGCAACTGCCCCAGCGGGTTCAGCTCGGACAACGGCGGCTTCTTGTGCGCGCCATTGGCGAAATCCACGGCTACCAGTTCAAGATCGATGTTCGCCAGCGCAGCGAACAGCCGCACCTTGTAGCAGTTGCCGGATGGACCCAGGTCATACAGTTTCATTGCGCGCCTCCTCTGATGAGCTGATTGAATTCCAGAACGTTGCCGTCCGGGTCGCGGATGAACAGCGCGATCCGCCGCGGGCCGATGGGATGCGGCCCCTCGGTGATGACGATGCCCTGCGCTTCGAGCCAATGCTGGAGCGCCGCGAGGTCATCGACGATAAAGGCCGGATGGGTCATGCCAGGCCGCTTGACCGGCGCATCCAGCAGTACGTTGTGCGCATCAGCGGCACGCGCACCGTTGAAGATCAGGTTGATGCGCACGCCATCCGGGCTGAGCATTTCGTTCGCCTCGAACAGCAGAAAGCTCGCGCTCTCGACGAAGCCAAGCGCCTGGTAGAAGGCCATCGCCCGCGGCCGGTCGCTGACACGAATGCCGATGTGGTCATAGGCGAGAATGCGGGCGGGACTGGCTGACTGATTCATGTGCGAAACTCCAGGAGACCTCAGTCCCTGAAGTGTCAGCCGCCCTGCGGGTTTCACCTATGCCGTGAGCCTGACAACATCTATGCAGCAATCGCACAAATCCCGGGGTGGCAATGGACAAGCTCAAGGCAATGGCCAACTTCGTTCGCATCGTCGACAACGGCAGCCTGAGCTCGGCCGCCGATGCCACTGGGCAATCCGTGGCATCGGTAGTGCGCTCACTGGCCGCGCTGGAACGCCACCTCGGCGTGCGCCTGCTGAACCGCAGCACCCGGCGCATGGCCCTCACCGACGAGGGCGCGGAATACCTGGCCTGGAGCCGGCGCATGCTGGCGGACTTCGCCGACATGGAGCAGCGCCTGGAGGCCAGCGACGGCGCCGTCCGCGGTCTGCTGCGCATCACCGCGCCAATGGAGTTCGGCCAGCGTTACGTCGCGCCGCTGGTGAACGAATTTCTCAAGGAACATGCAGAGATCCGGGTGGAGCTGAACCTAAGCGACCAGATCGTCTCGCTGCTCGACGAACGCCTCGACCTCGCCCTGCGCATCGGCCACCTCCCCGACTCGGCCATGGTCGCCCGACAGATCGGCAGCACCCGGCTGGTCACCTGCGCCAGCCCCGACTACCTGAGCACCGCCCCCGCCATCGACACCCCGGCAGCACTCAAGGACCACGCCTGCATCCTCTTCGCCGCCCAGGGCCGCCTTTGGTACTACCGCCACGGCGAGAAGGAACAGGCTGAAGAAATCACTCCACGCCTGACCTGCAACCAGATCCGCACCGCCAGCTTGGCCTGTGTGCAAGGCCTAGGCATCACGCGGCTGATGCACTATCAGGTGGCAGAAGAACTGGCTGACGGTCGGCTGGTGAGAGTGCTCGAGGATTACGAACCGAAGGATCTGCCGATCCAACTGGTCTACCCGCACGCCTTGCAGCTGTCGCCAAGGGTGCGGGCATTTGTGGAGTGGGCGTGCCCACGATTGGAAAGAGTGACGCCGCGACCAACTCGGGCATAGAGATCGCTGCGCCCATGCGCGTGGTCAAGCGCAAGCGACAACAGAGCGCCCCGAGCGCCATGGACCACAATGCCAGGACCTGTATTGCAGCCCACGTGCATTCGTCACTCCCCTCGCCGCAGCTCCGCAGAGTCAACCCAATTACGCGATGCTAATGCTCTGGCTCGCTCAAGCGAAACGCGCGACGTGACCGGCAAATTTGCACATGGTGGGTATCAGCCCATTCCACCAGTGCCTGCATGGGCTCGAGAAAGCCGCGCCCGAGATCGGTAAGACTGTATTCGACACGGGGTGGCACCTCGGCAAATAGGGTCCGTCGTAAATAACCGTCCATTTCCAGGCGCTTGAGCGTGCGCGATAGCATCTGTTTGGAAATATCACCAATCTCGCGATTCAGTTCATTGAAGCGCAGCGTCCGCTCTGCCAGGGCTTCGAAAACGAGATAGCTCCATTGATCGCCAATGCGGTCCAGTACGTCTCGGATCGGGCACGGGTGATCGAGGGCTTCACTGTCTTGCTCTTCATTGCTCATCGCACTTCTCCGCGAGTGATAGCTGGTCACTTTTGAGTGACCAGGTGCTCATCAGTTGACTTCTTGTTAGGCAATTCTTAAGCCCGTAGCATCACGGTCTACTAATCATACCTAGCCTTGAAAAGACACGCCGACACCATCGAGAAGGACCGACTTCATGCTTCGTTCACTGATGATCACTTTGCTCCTCACGGTCGCCTCGGCAACCGCATTTGCCGCTGGCTCGGATAGGCGGGATCTAGCTGCCGAAGAGGCTAATCGAACGCTGGTCATCGATTTCTACAACCAGTTTTTCAATCTCCATCAGGTCGAACAGGCCGCGCGGGCAATTGCGCAAGACTACAAGCAGCACAACCCAGACGTACCCGACGGCAAAGCGCCCTTCGTAGAGTTCTTCACTGGATTCTTCAAGGAGCATCCCGAGTCGTGTGCCCGCATCGTGCGTAGCGGTACGGACGGCGATCTGGTGTATCTGCATGTGCACTCGACAGTGGGACCGGATGACCTGGGCCAGGCCGTAATCGATATCTTCCGGGTTGAGAACGGCATGATCGTTGAGCATTGGGACGTCATACAGGACGTGCCTGCCGAGGCAGTCAACGACAACACGATGTTTTAACCGCCGGACCTCATGCTAGCGGCTGCCTTCCTGGCAGCACCGAAGGAATAAACCGATGACGAGTGTAACCAGGGCCAACGCGTTGCCCATTGGCCTGCCGTTGATAGTCCTGCTCGCCCTGCTGACGGCGCTGGACGCGATGGCAATCGATATGTACCTGCCAGGAATGGCGGCGATTGCCGACGACTTCGCTATCTCACCGGGACGGGTGCAACAGACACTTTCGATATTTCTGGCTGGATTGGCTATCGGCCAGGCGGTGTATGGTCCCCTGCTGGATCGCTACGGCCGGCGGCTGCCTCTGCTGCTGGGCATCGCCATCTTCGTGGTCGGGTCAGTTATCGCCGCTTGTGCGCCAACCGTGGAATGTCTGCTCGCTGCGCGCTTTTTACAGGCTATCGGAGCGGCGGCCGGGCTGGTCGCGCCGCGGGCAATCATCGCCGACACCTGCGACATAACGTCTTCTGCTCGGGTTTTTTCACTTCTGATGCAGGTCATGATGATTGCGCCGGTCATCGCTCCCATGCTGGGCGGCCTGCTTTTGATTCAGGGCAGCTGGCGGCTGATTTTTTGGGTGCTCGCGGTATTGGGCGCTATCGGCCTGGTTTGGGGGCTAAAGGCTTTACCCGAGTCCTTGCCGATGGAGCGCCGCGTGCCTATCAGCGCAGCGAGCGTGCTCCGCGGTTATACACGGCAGATGCAAAAAGGCGGCTTCATGCTTTACACCCTGGCGGGCGGTTGCGTAATGGCATCGCTGTTCAGCTACATCAGCAGCGCCGCGTTCGTTTTTACCGACCATTTTGCGCTGAGCCCAACGGTCTTCAGTTACCTGTTCGCCACTAACTCGATCGCGCTGATCCTCGGGGGGACCCTTTCCTCGGTTCTGCTCACCCGGGGTGCGGCGCCGCTACGTGTAACCCTTGGTGGGCTGGTACTGCATACCCTGGCTGGCGGCGTGCTTTACCTGCTGGTATTGGAAGGCATCGCTACGCTCTGGGTTTACTCGATGCTGCTGGCTCTGGCAGTCGGCGCACTGGGATTGATTCTGGGGAACATCGTAGCCCTCACCATGAGCATCAGCGGCGCGCAAGCGGGCGTGGCTTCAGCCCTGATGGGAACCTTGCATTACCTGGTGGCCGCGGTAGTGGGCTACCTCTCGAGCCTCTTTACGCAAGGCCCGGCAGTCATGCCTCTTGTGGTTGCGCTGTGCGGGGTTGCCGCAATCGCACTTGCACTCGCAGCGCAACGCATGACGGCCCGACAAGCAGAAAAGGCCGACCACTACGAAGGTGAAGTGTCGCCGCATTGTTAGGGTCCTGGTTTGAGCAACGTCAGCGGCATGGACATGAGTCGTGTCGCTGGCACGCCCACATTCATTCAGCACTGACTCAAACCGGATCACTTGATCTGCCGGTAGCCGCTCTGTCGAAGATTTACATTCGGCAATGAACGTAATACTCGCAAATGAGAGCCATTACCATTAAAGTACGCCACGTTTTTGCTGGTGGCTCACTTGGCAGCAACCGCCGTCGTTTCTTCAGTTTGGAGTCAAACCGATGCCTCAGATTTCCATCCGCTTATTGGCTGGCCTGGTATTCGCCACGCTATTGTCTTGCGCGCAGCTGCAGGCTGCCGAACGTATCGTCGAGGGCGCGTACGGGCCCGTGAAGCTCAGCGGCTCCCCCCAGCGCGTGGTTGCGCTCGATGAAAACGCGCTGGATGTAGCGCTCGCACTGGACGTCAAGCCTGTGGGCGCCCTGGCCAGCCGAGGTGGCACGGATATACCGGAGTACCTCAAGGCCAAATCCGGGAAGATCGCCATAGTCGGCAGCGTTCGCGAACCCAATCTGGAAGCGATACTCGTCTTGCAGCCAGACCTCATCCTCGCGCCGTCCGAACTGCCTAAAGCGCAATACGACAGACTCAGCCTGATCGCTCCAACCATCGTGCCTAAAGGCGGTTCGTTCCAGGATTGGCGCAACGTCAGCGGTATCTACGCCCAGGCGTTGAACAAGCAGGATGAGGGAGCAGCACTTGCGGAAGAAATCGATACCCGCCTTGCCGATCTACGTGAGCGCCTGCCCAGCCATCCACAGGTCAGTGTTATTCGCTGGAACCCCCAGGGCCCCTTCATCATGTCGAGCCGACTTTTTGTCGGCCAGCTGTTGGATGCCATCGGCCTGAAGCCAAACGAACTGTCGACCCAAACGAAGAAACCGCATACGGACATCCTCAGCCTGGAAAATCTCAACAAGGCCGACGCCGATTGGATTTTCCTCGCCACGCTCAATAGTGATGGTCGGAAAGCGCTTGAAGAAGCCCGCAAACAGCCGGCATTCAATCGTCTGGAAGCGGTTAGAAGCGGGCGTCTAGTATCGGTAGACGGTCAGATATGGAGCAGCAGCGCCGGGTATCTCGCTGCGCACCATATTCTCGACGATGTGGAAAAGGCGCTGCTTGACTGATGCGTAGTGGCCGGCTTCCATTGCCCCGCGCGCTGGCAATCACGGGCATCTGCCTTTTGCTGCTGTGTCTTGCCAGCCTGATCTTCGGGGCGGGCGACGTCAGCGTGTCACGCAGCCTGCTCGCCCTCTCGGGCGGGGCCGATGAGCAGGCTCAGTTCGTCGTATACGATTTGAGATGGGCTCGCACCAAGCTGGCATTGCTCGTTGGTGCGGCGCTTGGTGCCGCCGGCTTGCTGCTGCAATCAGTAACACGCAATCCCTTGGCCGAACCCGGTCTGATGGGCGTGAGTGCAGGCGCCTCGTTCGCGGTCGTGCTAGCCATTGCGCTGGGTGCCAGCGCTGCCTCGCTCAACCTGCTGGTTGCAGTCGGAGGCGCGCTTGTAGGTTGCGTGCTGGTCCTGCTGGTGACGCAGATGCGCGGGGTGGGTGAAGACCCGGTCCGCCTGGTACTTGCAGGAGCAGCGTTCTCCGGCCTGCTCATGGCGCTAAGCAATATGCTGCTACTCCAGGACCAGCGAACCGCAGACGAAATGCGTTTTTGGGTAATCGGCGCGCTGGCCGGTCGACCCCTTGATACCTTTATCTGGAGTCTGCCTGGCCTGATTGCCGGCCTCTTGCTCGCCCTGCCACTCATCCCTGCGCTGGCCGCACTGTCGCTGGGCGAGCGCGTTGCAAGCGGGCTGGGCCATCACCCGCAGATAACGCGCCTGATTACGCTTCTGGCTGTGGCCCTGCTCGTCGGCACGGCCACCGCGGCGGCCGGACCGATCGGGTTCGTCGGCTTGGTAGTGCCTTTCATCGCACGGCGTCTGGTAGGCACCGATGTGCGTAGAACCTTTGCGCTCGCGATTCTGATAGGCCCGTGCATCGTGCTGTTCGCTGACGTTCTGTCTCGCCTGGCGGTACGGCCATATGAGCTTCCGGTGGGGGTCATCACCGCTTTTGTCGGCGCGCCCATTTTAATCGCCGTGGTGCGCAGCCACAGATTGCCGACGTTATGAATCAAGCCTCCTCCATATCGGTGTCAGACAACTATTGCCTGCTGCGACTGGCTTCGTTGTCCTTCCTCGTCCACCGGCGCAGCATGCTGGTTGGCGCCTGCCTGTGCCTGGCACTGATTGTGACTGTGGGCTGGCTGCTCGCGGCGGGTTCGCCTGGGCTAAGCCAGTGGCAAGCACTGCGTGCTGTCTTTGGTGAAGGAGAGCCGATGCATCTGCTGCTCGTCCGTGAGCTGCGCCTGCCCCGCATCATTGCTGGCTTGCTGAGTGGGGCGGCACTTGGTGCCGCGGGCTGCCTGCTACAAACGTTGGCGCGCAACCGCCTGGCGACACCCGGAGTCATCGGCATCGACGACGGCGCAACCGCCTTTGCCGTTGCCTCTATCGTTGCGATTCCAACCAGCATCGCGCCGTCGATGCTGGCCCTGTCCGGTGCGGCCACGGCCGCAGCCCTGACCTTCGCTCTGGCAATGGGCTCAGGCGCGCGGGGTTATCGTTTTATCGTCGTAGGTATCGCCATCGGCGTGCTATTCGGTGCACTGACAAACCTGATGCTGGCGCGTACCGATATCGATGCCGCCAACGCCGCCTACCCATGGACGGTAGGGAGCCTCAACGCCCGCCCTGCCCAAGCAGTGTTTCTGTTGGGCGTGGGCCTGGCAATCGGCCTGCCCGCAGCCAAGCTGCTGACCCGCTCCCTGGCGCTTATGCGATTCTCCGACAACGTTGCCATCGGCCTCGGCACCCGCTTGCGTCTGATGCGAGTACTGACGCTGATACTAACGGTATGGCTTACCGCCTTGGCCGTCGCGGTGGTCGGCCCGGTCGGGCTGATCGCCCTGGTCGCACCGGAGATGGCACGTTACTTATGCCGACAGCACGGAGTGCCGGTAATCAACGCAGCCCTGAGCGGTGCGCTACTGATGGTCATTGCCGACTGGGTGGGGCGCACCCTACTCGCCCCAATCGAGATCCCGGTAGGCATCATCATGGCGATAGTCGGCGGGCCGTATCTGATCTGGATCTTGCTACGCCAACCTTCTCGGACCCTTTCATGAGCGAACTTCCCAGCATCCTCGTTGAACGAAACGCCATCGACGTTCGGTTGGAGGCCAGCGACCTCTGCATGGGCTACGGTGGCGCTTCGGTAATCGAAGGACTCGACCTGCTATTGCCCAAGGGCAAGGTAACGGCAATCGTGGGCCCCAACGGCTGTGGCAAGTCCACCCTACTCGCCGGCCTTGCGCGCCTGCATAAACCCAGCAGCGGCGCCGTGCTGCTTAACGGCAAGGCCATCACACAGCTGCCGACTCGAGAAGTGGCGCAGCAGCTGGCACTGTTGCCACAGGAAGCCAGTGCGCCGGATGGGCTTACCGTCGCCGAACTGATCCGCTTTGGTCGACAACCGCACCAAAGGCTGCTCCAGCAATGGAGTGAACACGATCAGGTTGTAGTTGACGCCGCTCTGCATGCCGCAAATTTGACCGAATTGGCCGATCGCCCTTTGCAGTCGATGTCAGGGGGCCAGCGCCAGCGAGCCTGGATCGCCATGGCCATCGCGCAGGACACGCCGTTGCTGCTGCTGGATGAACCTACTTCAGCGCTCGACCTCGGCCATCAGATTGAAGTATTCGAACTGATTCGCCAGCTCGCCGCAGCGGGCAAAACCATCGTCATGGTCGTGCACGACCTCACGAGTGCCTGCCGATACGCCGATCACCTGGTCGCCATGAACGCTGGGCACATAATCGCAGAGGGCCCACCTGAAACGGTCGTTACACCGGGCTTGGTGGAGACCCTCTACGGTGTGAAATGCACGCTGTTGCGCGACCCCATGCACGGCACCCCGATTATCTCGGCCGTCACACGATTGGCAGGTCCTCCAACAGCTTGATGCTGATTGCGGCGGATACCTGAAGGTGGAGAGGCTGCGTTTGGCCAAAAGCGGTAGGTTTTTATCCGCTAATTAAACCTGTGCCCTGATCCGCGGCGAACGCCTCGACCTCGCCCTGCGCATCGGCCACCTGCCCGACTCGGCCATGGTCGCCCGGCAGATCGGCAGCACCCGGCTGGTCACCTGCGCCAGCCCCGATTACCTGAGCACCGCCCCCGCCATCGACACCCCGGCAGCACTCAAGGACCACGCCAGCATCCTCTTCGCCGCCCAGGGCCGCATTTGGTATTACCGTCACGGCGACAAGGAACAGGCCGAAGAAATCACTCCACGCCTGACCTGCAACCAGATCCGCACCGCCAGCTTGGCCTGGGTGCAAGGCCTAGGCATCACGCGGTTGATGCACTATCAGGTCGCCGATGAATTGGCTGATGGTCGTCTGGTAAGAGTGCTCAGGGATTACGAGCCGAAGGATCTGCCGATCCAACTGGTCTACCCGCACGCCTTGCAGCTGTCGCCAAGGGTGCGGGCTTTTGTGGATTGGGTTTGTCCCAGGTTGGAGAGGGGTATGCCGGGGTTGGGTTAGGGTGGCGGCTGACTGCTATCGGCCAAAAGCGGGCATTCACTCAGCTGGCTTCGCGCCGCTCCTAGTTCACAGAGAAGTGAATAGTCACATCGACCCGGCCTAGAGCTTCGGCTAGCTCATTGGGGCTATCGACACGACCAATCCGGGTGTAGGAGTAGGTCGACTCAAACGTCCGGTAGAAAATCACCAGCGTATCCGTGCCATACAGCATCAGATCACCATTGCGGATCGTGCCGGGCGTTACTGCGCTGGCTGGCAGCCGCTGCGGCAGGCTTGCATATTTCTCGTTGGCGTTGAGTTCGCTCATGTCCAGGGTAAGGGGTAATAGCTGTGCAAGTGCCCGTGAGGTCTCGCTATCGTCCAGGGTGATTGCGAAGCGGTGTTCGCCAACGGTCATCCACATACGATCCTCCTTCAGAGTTGTCTCCGCGAATGCGCAGCCACTGAGCATTAACAACAGGCAGAGCCGGACGCCCGAGAGGCAGAAATGTTGGCTGAGCTTATTCATCTCGAAGACTCCCCCCTCAACCTGGCTGGCCCGTCTGCGCACGCATGGCCAGAACGGTAAGGGCTGCGCCAAGCAGCAGAATGGCTGCACTTGCAGTAAAGGTGCTCTGGTAGCCGCTGTTGTCGAACAACCAGCCGCCCAGTGTTGAGCCCGATGCAATGGCTAACTGCACCACTGCCACCATCAGCCCACCACCTGCGTCGGCATCATTAGGCAGCGCTTGTGCAATCCAGCTCCACCAGCCAACAGGCGCTGCCGTGGCCATCAGCCCCCATAGGCCCAGCAATATCGCCACCGGAACGACCCAGCTACCGGCAGGGATCAGCGCGAGGGCAATAACCGCCATCAGCACTGGAATAGTAAACAACGTGCGATACAGGCCCTTTTTCAGTAGCGAGCCGATGAACAGCGTTCCACCCAAACCGGTTACGCCAATAACCAGCAGGATCAATGACAGCGAAGTAGCATCGACCAAGGTCACCGTTTCGAGGAAGGGCCGGAGGTAGGTGAACAAAGCAAACTGCCCCATGAAGAAGGCTCCGCAAGCCGCCATGCCGAACGCCGCCGAGCGAGTCCCAAGCAGCCTGAAAACACTGGGTGCAGGACTCTTTCGCACCTGGGCCCTCATACTCGGAAGGCTGAGCCACTGCCAGACTAGTGCGACGAGCGCTACCGGCACCAGGCAGAGGAACGCCCCACGCCAACCGATTACCGAGCCCAGGTAGCTGCCCAGCGGCGCCGCGATCACCGTGGCCAAGGCGTTGCCACCGTTGAAGATGGCCAGCGCCTTGGGCACCTGATCATCGGGCACTAGGCGCATGGCCGTGGCTGCCGACATTGACCAGAAGCCACCGATGACCACTCCTAGCAATGCTCGTCCCACCATGTAGAGGGTGAAGCTCGGCGCGAGCGCTATCACCACGCCGGAGATCGCCATCAGGCCCGTCAGGATGAGCAGCAGCATCTTGCGATCCATGCTCCCGGCCAGCCAGGTAATCGACAGGCTGGTCAGCACGGCGAACGCACCGGAGATGGCGATACCTTGCCCTGCAACGCCTTCGCTGACCTGAAGATCCGTTGCCAGTGGCGTCAGCAGACTGACGGGCATGAACTCCGAGGCGATCAGGGCAAAGACGCAGAGCGTCATCGCCAAGACCCCACCCCAGTGACTGGGGCGGGAAAGCGGCTGGTCGGTGGCGATGGCGATGGCGATGGCGCCTGGATGGTCGGCAAGTTGGCTAGTCATGGTGCCTGCCTGGCCGATCACTTCAGGGCGTTCTGGAAGAACTGGGTGAGCTTGTCGAAAGGAATCAGATTCACCCGGTCATACAGGTCGACATGCCCAGCGTTGGGGACGATGAAAAGCTCCTTGGATTCGCCGGCCAAGCGGAAGGCTTCTTCGCTGAACTCGCGCGAGTGAGCGCTCTCGCCGGCGATAAAGAGCATCGGGCGCGGGGAGATTGTCTCGATATCTGCGAACGGGTAGAAGTTCATGAACTTGATATTGCTGGTCAACGTCGGGTGGGTAGTCAGCTCTGGGCTGGAGCCCGCCGGAGTGAACTCGCCTCGCACAGTGCGATAGAAATCGAAGAACTCACGCTGGATTGGGTGGGTATCGTCCGTCAGCTCATGCACGGTGCCGCTGGTGTACTGAGTCTTGCCGTCGGTGAACTCCACGTAACGCTGCTCAGCTGCTGCGGCGATTGCCAGCTTGCGCTGCTCCAGCGTTTGCGAATGCTTGAGGCCGTCGCGATTGGCCGCCCCCATGTCATACATACTGACAGTTGCAATCGCCTTCATGCGCGGGTCGATCTTGGCCGCACTGATGACGAAGCTGCCGCTCCCGCAGATGCCCAGCACACCGATGCGCTGCCGATCCACGAACGCCTGGGTGCCGAGATAATCGACGGCTGCACTGAAATCTTCCGCGTACATGTCGGGGAGAACGGCGTTGCGCGGGCTACCCTCGCTCTCGCCCCAGAACGACAAGTCCAACGCCAAGGTAACGAAGCCTTGCTCCGCCAGTTTTTGGGCATACAGGTTGGAACTCTGCTCCTTCACTGCCCCCATGGGATGCCCAACGATGATAGCCGGGCTGCGTGCGGACTTACTTACGCTCTTGGGGATGAACAGATTGCCCACCACCTTCAGCTGGTACTGGTTGTTGAAGCTGACCTTCTCCATGGTCACCTTGTCGCTCTTGAAGAAATTGTCTGCACCGTTGGACATGTCGGCTCCTAGAGCTGTGAATGAGCTGAGCAGAAGACCCAGCGCCAAAAAAAGTCTGTTCATGGGATCGTCCTCTCACGGGTTGAAGACAATCGTCGAGCTGGCTCTGGCGATTGCGTGGGCCCGCTCGCGTATGAAGACGCAAGGGGGGGAGAGAACATTGTCGTGAAAGAGTTAGTCTTTGATTAGCTAATGAATACTTAAAGCCGCTATAAGCTCTTCTACTCAATCAGAGGATAGGCACATGCCTCGGCATAACTTCAACGACCTCCAGGCCTTCGTGACAGTGGCTCGTGAAGGCAGCTTCACGCGCGCAGCAGCGCACCTGGGCGTTACCCAGTCGGCGGTCAGTCAGGTGGTGTCTGGGCTGGAGGCACGGCTACAGATTCGCCTGCTCACACGCACCACCCGCAGTGTTTCGCTGACGGATGCTGGTGAACGATTAATGGAGGCTATCGGCCACCGCTTCGATGAAATCGAAGCCGAGCTGGATGCCTTGACCGAGCTACGCGACAAACCGGCGGGCACGGTGCGTATCACCTGCGGTGACAACATCATCAAGACGACCTTGCTGCCCAAGCTGATACCCGTCCTGGAGGCCTTTCCGGATATCAAGCTCGAATTCGATATCAACTACGGCTTCCGTGACATCGTGGCTGAGCGTTTCGATGCTGGCGTGCGCTTCAGCGGGACGGTGGCTCGGGACATGATCGCGGTGCCCATCGGCGGCGATCTGCGCATGGCAGCAGTAGCAGCCCCCAGCTATTTCGTCGAACACCCTATCCCCACGCACCCTAATGATTTGGCTGCGCATCGCTGCATCGATATCCGCTTCCCAACCTATGGTGGAGTGGATGCCTGGGAGTTCGAGCGCAAAGGCAAAAAGCTGAGGGTGAGGGTCGAAGGGCAACTGGTGTTCAACACCACGACCCATATTGCGGACGCCGCCGTCGGCGGCTTGGGAATCGCCTATCTACCCGAAGACGAGTTCGCCCCCCACCTTGAGGAGGGCCGGCTGATTCGTGTGCTGGAGGACTGGTGCGAGCCGTTTTCCGGCTATCACCTCTACTATCCCAGTCGTAGACAACCATCGCCTGCATTCGCGCTCGTGCTCGAAGCGTTGCGAGTAACGAGGTAGAGCCAAAACGACGGATTGGCTGAACATCTTGTCCTCGATGTCCGCTTTTGGCCAAAAGAGGCCGCTGCTCGACCAGTCGAACATCAGGGCCCATCGCCCAACCCACCATTGCCCCCCCTCTTCATCCCAATGCTAGAGTGCCTGCTCCATACCCGCACAACTCCAAACCACCTAGCGAGGCCCCCATGCTCAACCATGTAATGGTCGGTTCGAATGATATTGAACGGTCGAAGCGGTTCTACGATGCCGTGCTCGGCGTACTCGGAGCAGGCGAGCCGATTCGCAACGCCGCGCCGTCCGGGCACACGCGTCTGTTCTATCGCCACGATGGCAGCCTGTTCGGTGTCACCGAGCCCATCAACGGTGAGGAAGCGACCGTCGGTAACGGCGGCACGATTGGTTTCAAGTGCAGCTCAGCCGAGCAGGTCAAGGCATTTCACGACGTAGGCGTCGCCCACGGCGGCACCACCTGTGAGGAGCCGCCGGGACTGCGCGAAACCAGCCTCGGCGCGTTGCACCTCAGCTATGTACGGGACCCTGACGGCAACAAGCTGTGCGCCATCTACCGCCCGCAGTAATCTCCCCCTCTCTCAACGCCGCACGCCCCATGTGCGGCGTTGATCGCTCTTAGTCCGCTGCACCAAACCAGCGAAAGGCTCACTGACTTTGCAGCGCCTCGCGCTGCTTGCGCACCTCATCGGCGCTGACTGCCGAGGCCGCATTGCCCCAGCTGTTGCGCACATAGGTGAGCACGTCGGCAATGTTTTCGTCCGAGAGATTCCAGGCGAACGATGGCATGGCCGGGCCAGTAGGTGCGGCATCCGTACTGCCAGCTCTATTCCCGGCGAGTACTACGCGAATCATCGACACCGCGTTGCGCGCATTCACCAGCGGTGCATTCGCCAGCTTGGGAAATAGCGTCGGAATGCCCTCGCCGTCCGGTGTATGGCACGCCGAGCAGCGATCCTCATAGAGACTGCGTCCTGCTCGCATGACCGGATCTTTAGCGTCCAGCGGCTCGGGCTTTTCGTGCTCGTGGTCGAGGTCTTTGAGATAAACCGCCACGGCCTTCAGGTCCTCGTCGAGCCAGTACTGGGTGGATTTCTCCACCGCCTCGGCCATCGGCCCGGAGGCTATGTCGTAACGGTTGGCGCCGGTCTTGAGGTACTGCACGATGTCATCCTCGGTCCAGTCGCCCAGACCGACATGCGCCGCATTGGAGATGTTCGGCGCCATCCATCCCTGCAACTCGCCGCCTTTGAGCGTGCCATCGCTCTTGTCGCCGCCGATGAGGTTTTTTGGCGTGTGACAGCTGCCGCAATGCCCGAGCCCCTGCACCAGGTACGCGCCGCGGTTCCATTGCTCACTCTTATCCGCGTCAGGCTGGAACTCGCCCTCGGTGAAGTTGAGCCAGTTCCATGCCTTCATGCTCAAGCGCACATTGAAGGGAAACGGCAGCTGGTTGGTTTTCACCTCGTTCTGCACCGGTTCTACGGTGCGCAGGTAGGCCCAGAGCGCGAAGTTGTCTTCGCGCGTGACCTTCGTATACGCAGCGTAGGGCATGGCCGGATAGAGCTGCTTGCCGTTGCGCCCGTGGCCGCGGGCCATGGTGTCTAGGAAGTCTTCGAAGGTCCAGCGACCGATACCGGTTGCCGGATCAGGCGTGATATTCGCGCCCAGCAGCTCGCCAAACGGCGTTTCAATCGCCACCCCACCCGAGAATAGAGGTTTGCCCGGCAATGTGTGACAGGCAGTGCAATCGCCTAGCGTGGCGATGTACCGACCTTTTTCCACCAGTTCGTAGCCGTCCGGCGCGGTGACGGCGTAGGCGCTGACACTCGTCGCGGCCAACAATGCGAGACCGACGTTCAAGAGAGGCTTCATACGCTGATCATCTCCCCGGGACGTTTGAGGTAGTAGGTCCGGATCGCATGCGCCGCCTTGAATGCCAACGCGCCGACGGTGCCCGTTGGGTTGTAGCCAGGGTTCTGCGGGAACGCCGATGCGCCCACCACGAACAGGTTCGGCACATCCCAGACCTGCAGATGCTTGTTCACCGAACTGGTGGACGGATCAGCCCCCATGATGAAACCACCGACCACGTGCGAGGACTGATAGGAGGTGTTGGACCACGGCCCTTTGCGCGGGCTGGCGAACATCATTTTAGGATTGAGCGCCTTGGCGATCTCCGCCGTCTTGTCAGTCACGTACTGAGCCATGCGCAGGTCGTTGTCGGTGAAGTCGAAGGTAATACGCAGAAGCGGTCGACCGTGCGGATCGGTGAAGTGCGGATCCAGCGAAAGGTAGTTGTTGCGGGAGCTGTAGTTGCTCGCTTCACAACCGATGGACATGCTGTTGGCGTAGCACTGCACGGTAGCCTTCTTCCACTCCGAGCCCCACTTGGGCGTTCCCGGCGGCACCGGGCGGGAATTAATGGGCGCGGCGCCTATGGGCGTCACACGCGTGCTGCCTCCGCCGACGAAACCCAGCCCGGCGTGATCGAAGTTGTCGTTGTTGAAATCGTCGATTCCCATGCCGATGGCGCCGCCACCGATGAAGGGGTTGAAGTTCTTGTCATCGAAGAACAGCTGCACGCTGTTGGCCGTCTGGTACGCATAGTTTCGCCCGGTGGTGCCGGTGTTGCTTACCGGGTCGTAGGGCTGACCAATGCCTGACAGCAGCATCAGGCGAACATTTTCGAAGGTGAATGCGGCGACCACGACGATGTCCGCCGGCTGCTCCCATCTGTCGCCGTTTGCATCCACGTAGACGATGCCAGTGGCGCGCTCGCCGGTGCTGTCCTTCAATACCTCCAGCACTTCGCAATGGGTCTTGGCGGTGAAATTGGGCATGCGCGTCAGAGCTGGCAGCACATTGATGATCGCGCTGGCCTTGGAATAATTGGCGCAACCGTAGTTGGTGCAGAACCCGCAGAACGTGCACGGCCCCATCGTCACGCCGTACTGGTTGGTGTAGGCCTGCGAAGCCAGCGCCGAGGGCACCGGGAACGGTGTGTAGCCCATGTCCCGTGCAGCATTGGCGAACAGCACGGGAGCAAAGGTCTGCTTGGTGGGCGGGTTGGGGTACTCTCTGGACCGGGGCCCCTCGAACGGGTTACCACCTTCGACGACCTTCCCGCCGATGTTGCCGGCCTTGCCGGAAACCCCAGCCACACGCTCGAAGGCGTCGTAGTGAGGCTCCATTTCTTCCCAGGTGGTGCCCCAGTCCTGCAGGGTCAGCCCCTCGATGGACGCTTCACCGTAACGCTCGACCAAGTGGCTCCTGAGGCGAAAATCTTGCGGCTGAAAGCGAAAGGTGATGCCGGCCCAGTGGTTACCCGCCCCACCGGTCCCGTTGCCGGGATGGAAGGAGCCCCAGGTGCGCATCGGCAGTGCGGTTTCGCTTGGCTTGTTGCGCATCGTGCAGGTGTTCTGGCGGGTGCGCAGCATCAGCTCCTGGCGAATCACGTAGCGCAGTTCGTCGGTCACCGAGGCGATATTGAAGTCACTCGCGGTATCGCGCCAGGCACCCCGCTCGAATCCCACGACCGTCAGGCCTTCATCGGCGAGTTCCTTGGCGATGATCGACCCGGCCCAGCCGAGCCCTACTACCACTACATCGGTCGCAGGCAGTTTCTTGGCCATGTTGCTCATTCCTTGCGGCTCCACGAGGAGCTGCCAACGATCGACAGCGGTATCAGATTCAGCTTCTCGTTATGCCGATCGATGTAGGGGCGGTAGTCGTAACGGGCACCGGGAAAGCCGAGCATTTTCCAGCTGACCATGTCGCGATTGCCGCCATAGATCGGGTCCGCAAAGAAACCCTCCATGGTGTTCTGCAGAATCTGCTCGAAGAACACCTTCGACTCGATGCCTTCGAAGGTGATATCGCCGCTCTCCATCTTCTCGAGCACTTTGTCGCACTGGCCACTTTCCAGTTCGCTGAAGCGCTTGCCGAATGTCGCCTGACAATATCTGCCCAACTGCTCAAGACCGACCCGGTAGCGCTCGGCAGGCACCAGCTCCGAGGTCGGTTCGATCCCGGGCACGAACGGGCCGTACTGATAGAGCCGCTCATAGCGGCCGTAGTGGCCGGTCAGCTGACGGTCGATGAACACCGCGCAGCCCGCTTCTTTGCCACTGACTGAAAGATCGTCAGCGGGGATAAGACGCTCGACAATCGCCTCCACCTCACGGGCTTCCTCAAGGGTGAAGAATTGCCAGCCCTTGGCCTCGTAGTGAAGCGGGCCGTTATGGTCGAAGGGCAGCCACTGCGGTACGCCGTTGATGGTGACGGCTTTCGCGGTCGCCGCGACCCCGGCCGCCACGGTGGCTGCTGAGGCCGCCAGCAGCTTGCGCCGGGTCAATCCGTTGGAGGGATTTGTAGACATTTCGACTCCTCATGAACCAATGGACCGGGTCACGCGGCTCCGGGCAGTGCAGCGCATGGCACCCGGAAGCAGGATGCAAAAGCACTGACCGACCAGGCGTTGTACTCATCAGGACGCAGTCGTCGATCGCTTGAGCCTCAGCGAGCTGACCTCATGTCGAATCGACTGCCTTCCGGACGCATTGCGCTGCACAAACTTCGCAACAAAATAAAGCGCTATGCCCACGGAACCCTTATCCCAAGCTCGGACAGCCAGACGCCGAATGACGTTCAAAACGAATAGCTAGAGCGGTTGTAGACACTGACTGAAATGATCGGCGTACCCGACTCGACGTGAGTCTTTTCGGTATCTCCGTCGAGTGCGAGGGACAAACGCGATGCGCCGCGCCCGCTGCGGCGCATGACGTTTCACAAGAAGGCAGCGATTCCCTTCGCGTGCCCTTCCCCATCAAGGCTTGACGACCATCCCCACGCCACGACCGCGCGGGTCTGAGCCGGTCTGCAGGCGCGTGCCGTCGACGCGTATCGCCTGGATATCACCCATCAGCCAGCCCTGATCCTCCAGCGTGTAGCCCATGGCTTTCAGCTTGTCGGCCACCTTGCCGGTCAGCGGTGCATGGGCGTCGTAGTAGATGGTGTCCTTCGGCAGCAGCTGATGGTGCACGCGTTGCGCGGCCACGGCTTTTTCCAGCGGCATGTCGAAGTCGTAGACGTTGTTCAGCACCTGGAAGATCGAGGTGAAGATGCGCGAACCGCCCGGTGTACCGAGCACCAGGCTGACCTTGCCGTCACGCGTGACGATGCTCGGGCTCATGGAGGACAGCATGCGCTTGCCTGGCTCGATGGCATTGGCGTCGCTACCGACCACACCGAAGGCATTGGCGACGCCCGGCTTGGCACTGAAGTCGTCCATTTCGTTGTTGAGCAGGAAGCCGGCGCCCTTGACCACCACACCGCTGCCGTAGTCCAGATTGAGGGTGTAGGTGTTGCTGACCGCGTTGCCGTCGGCATCGACGATGGAGAAGTGAGTCGTCTGCCTTGGCTCGAGGCCCGGGCGCACCTTCTCGGTCTCGGAGATGGCCGTGGGATTGACCTCGGCCGCGCGCTGCTTCAGGTAATCAGGCGCTGTCAGCTTCGCGACCGGCACGTCGGAATAGTCCGGGTCGCCCAGGTAGTCGGCACGGTCGGCAAAGACGCGTTTCTCGATTTCCGCGAGCAGGTGGATGTAGCGTGCCGAGTTCAGTTCGACGCCCTTGAAGTCGGCGGCGCGCTGCTCCTTCATGCCGATCAGCTGCGCCAGGGCGATGCCGCCGGAGCTTGGCAGTGGCGCGGTGTAAAGGCTGTTGCCCTGCCAGTCGACACGCATCGGCTCGCGCCATTTGACGCGGTAGGCGGCCAGGTCCTCCTTGCTGATCAACCCGTCGTCACGCTGCATCTGTGCAACCAGCAAGTCGGCGGTTTTGCCTTTGTAGAAGTCATCGGGCCCCTTGTCGGCGATGCGCTCCAGGGTCTCGGCCAGCTCCGCCTGGCGGAAGGTGGAACCCGCCTTCATGGCGCCGAAGTAATCCTCGAAATTGGTCGTACCCTTGAACAGGCCGAGGGCATCGTCGCGGTACTGGTATTGCTGGTCGGCCACCGTGAAGCCTTCGCGGGCATAGCCCACCGCCGGGGTGATGAGCTCGCTCCAGGGCAACTTGCCGAAGCGCTGGTGTGCCTCCCACATGCCCAACACGGTGCCGGGCACGCCGGAGGCTCTGGCGCCGACCAGGCTCAGGTTCTCGATCACCTCGCCCTTGTCGTCGAGGTACATGGTCTTGCTGGCGGCCTTGGGCGCGACTTCCCGGTAATCGAGAAAGTACGGCTTGCCCTCGATATACAACGTCATGAAGCCACCGCCGCCGATGTTGCCCGCCTCGGGGTAGGTGACTGCCAAGGTGAAGGCGGTCGCCACCGCGGCATCCACCGCATTGCCGCCCGCCTTGAGCACCTGCGCGGCCACCTTGGCGCTGTACTCGTCGGGGGCTGCGACCGCCCCGCCTTCCAGAAGCGCGCCGTGGGCGATGTGGCCCGTGGCGGTGATAGCCACGGCTAGGGTCAATCTGCTGATCTGAAGCAAACGCATCGTGCTCATCCTTATTGTTGTGATTGCCGCCGCCCCGGCGATGGCCTGGGCGGTAATCATCAACATAGACAATCAAGGCGAGGCGTCGGTGCACAAAGGTTCCTGCGGGCCGCGCGGGTTGGCTGTAGCGGCGCCTAACTGCGTGCTGGTCGGACTCCTTCCACGCAAGACGACAAGCGATGCCGTTTCCTGCCAGGCCTGCTCGGCGCTACCACGGCAACCCCTCCCCGCTATACGCATAAAACCCACCGCTGGCCTCCGGCCCCAGGCTATCGATCACCCGCAACAGATCCTGCGCTGCTTCGCTGGCGGGGCGGCCGATTTCGGTTCCGCGAAAAGGCTGCGAAAGCCGTGAGTTAACCGTGCCCGGATGCAGCGCCAGCAGCACCGCATTCGGCTGGTTGCGGCGGACTTCGATGGAGGCGGTCTTGATCAGCATGTTCAGCGCGGCCTTGGAGGCGCGGTAGCTGTACCAGCCGCCGAGGCGGTTGTCGCCGATGCTGCCGACCTTGGCCGAGAGCATGGCGAGTGCGCCGCGGTGGCGGTCGAGCTGGCCGCTGAAATGACGCAGCACCAGGGCCGGGCCGAAGGTGTTGATCTGGAAGGTGGCGAGCAGCTGCTCCTGGTTCAGATCGGCCAGGCGTTTCTCCGGCGTGAAGTCGGCACCGTGCAGCACGCCCGCGGCGTTGATGATCAGATGAAATGGCCCCTGCCCCGCCACGCTCGCCGCGGCCTGTTCGATGCTGGCGGGAACGGTCAGGTCCAGCGCCGGCTCGGACGAGCGACTCAGGGCGATGACCGACGCGCAGCGTGGATCGCTGCGCAAGGTATCGACCAGCGCGGCGCCGATGCCACCGGATGCGCCGATGACCAGCGCGCGAAACCCTTCGGGAAATGACTCCAACGGCATGACGATCTCCAGCAGATTTACGGTCGACAGACGCCCGCTTCACTACGCCAACGCGCGATATGTTCGGCGAGCAGGTCGGCGATGGGCAGGCAGGCGCCGAGCCGGTAGAGGTTCCAGTAGTGGCCTTCCAGGGTGCGATTGATCAGCAAGGTGCCGGAGGCCGGTTGCAGGCTGCCGAGTGCGGACATCATCAATGGGAACAGCTCGGACAGCCGTTGATGCAGCGCCGCCTCGCGGAAATACCATTGCGCGCCGGGTTGCAGCAGCGGGTGCAGCATCAGGTGGATGCTTCGATACAGCCCGTGCGGCGGCGTGCTCCCTGGCTGGCGTCCGCCCAGGGCCTGAAAACCCGGCTCCAGCGCCTCGCTGGAGGTGCCACGCAGTGCTTCGAATATCTGTACGTAGCCGGCCAGCAAACGCGGTTCCAGGCGCAGTACGCTGCCGAAATCGTAGATCACCAGCTCGCCGGTCTCTGTCCAGGCGAGGTTGCCGGGATGCGGATCGGTATGCAGCCGTTGCAGGCCGAACGCCTGCTCGGCCAGCCATCCGCAAAGGGTTTCAGCCAGACCTTGACGCACTTCCGCCGGGGCCTGATCGACCTCGGCCATGGAGCGGCCCGGCAGGTCTTCCAGCACCAGCACGCCGGGCCGGCAGAGTTCAGCGGCGGCATAGGGAATGCGGATGCCCGGCCAGCTTTCGAAATGTTCGCGGAAGGCTTCGAGATTGGCGCGCTCGGCGTCGTAGTCGAGCTCCTCGGCGATGGCCCGTTGCAGCTCGATGTAGACGGCATCAAGACGCGCGGGCGGCGTCCCGAACAATCGCCCCAATGGCATCAAGCGACGCAGCTGACGCAAATCGGCATCGCAGATGGCGCGGATGCCGGGGTACTGGACCTTCATGATCAGCGCCCTGCCCTTCCGGTCCCGGGCGCGGTGCACCTGACCCAACGAGGCGGCCGCGGCTGGCTCCGGCTCGATCAACTCGAACAGTTCATACAGCTTGCCGTCGTAGAGGCGCTGCAGATTGGCTTCCAGTGCGTTGAACGGCAGCGAAGGTACCTGGTTCTGCAAGCGCGCCAGGGCAGCGCTGATCGGCTCGGGCAACAGGTCCTGCCATTGCGAGGCCTGCTGACCGAGCTTCAGCACCGGCCCCTTCATCTGCCCAAGCGCATCACCGAGCAGTTCGCCGACAGGAGCCCAGTCGATACGCGCCTTGCCCGGCGTGATGCGCTGCACCAGCAGGTTGCCGGCAATGCGCGCGCCGGTGCCGCCTAGTTGCAGAAAGCGGCCCAGCGCTGAAGCCGATGGACGAGAGAATCGAGACATGCCAGCAACCTGTGAAGGCAAAGGCCGATCATGGGCCAGCCCGCGCCGTGAGCCAAGGTTCAATGGTTGCAGTCTGTTGCGCAGCCACTCGCTCAAAGCACCACAAGTAAAAACAAGCGAAGCGGCTATTGGCGGGGCTTTGCGGCTAGTTATGCCCCTTCAGATCAACGCTCACACCGACCTGCAAAGCGCCCCCATGCGGAACGGCATCACGCAAGATGAGTCGGATTAAGTGACTGTGCCGCCCAGCTATCGCCTGTCCAAAGCACGAATTTAGCGTGCATTTCGTTGCACTTGGTGATGATTTGAGCGGCTTATAGCCCAACCTGCCTACAAGGCTGCAATGGGCGTGTTCCCTCCTGGTTTCGTCCTGACATGGACGCACAGGTGCGGGAACGAAGCACGCAGCGGAGCCTGCGTTAAGGAGAATGGAATGACCGAGTCTACTGATCTTCCCTTCCACCCGGATGACGAAGCCCCTCGCATCTCAACCGGCAGCCAGGGGCTCGATGACATCCTCGGCGGCGGCCTGGACCCCTACCGCATGTACCTCTATGAGGGCAGCCCGGGTTCGGGCAAGACCACCATCGCGCTGCAGTTCCTGCTCGAAGGCGTGCGCCAGGGCGAGCGAGTGCTTTATGTAACCCTGTCTGAAACCAAAGCTGAACTGGAGCTGGTGGCCAAGCGTCATGGCTGGACGCTCGAGGGCATTGATGTTTTCGAACTGATCTCGCCAGAAACCAGTCTCGATCCCGAGCTTGAGTTGACCGTATTGCATCCGGCAGAAATGGAGCTAAGCGAAACCACCCAGCAGGTATTCGATCGCGTCAGTGAAACGAATCCGACAAGGGTGATCTTCGACAGCCTCTCGGAAATGCGCCTGCTTGCGCAGAGCCCGCTGCGCTACCGCCGACAGGTGCTTGCACTCAAGCACTTCTTCACCACACGCCATTGCACGGTCATCCTGCTCGACGACCAAACCTCGGAGATAGGCGACCTGCAGTTGCACTCGATCTCCCACGGCGTGGTCATGCTGGAGCAGCTGGCCATTGATTACGGCGCCGAACGCAGGCGCCTGCGCGTTATCAAGATGCGCGGTATCCAGTTCCGCGGCGGCTATCACGACTTCGCCATTCGCAAGGGTGGCCTGCAGATCTACCCGCGCCTAATTGCCGCTGAGCACCATTCATCATTTTCCGGTGAGCTAGCCTCGTCCGGCAACCCCGCGCTGGACAAGATGCTCGGCGGCGGGCTGGAGCGCGGCACCAATGCGCTGCTGGTTGGCGCTGCGGGCGTCGGCAAATCATCTCTGGCATTGAGCTATGCGGTGGCAGCCTGCAAGCGCGGCGAGCAAGTTGCCTTCTTCGTCTTCGACGAAAACATCGCCACCTTGCTGGCGCGCGGTCGCGCGCTGGGCCTGCCCATGGAGCCTTGGATCGAACAGGGGCTACTGCATCTGCAACAGGTCGATCCCGCCGAACTGTCGCCCGGCGAGTTCACCGCCGCAGTGCGTCAGAGCGTGGAAGTCAGGGGCGTCAATCTGGTGATACTGGATAGCCTCAACGGTTATCTGCACGCGATGCCAGACGGCCGATTCCTGATTCTGCAGATGCACGAGCTGTTGAGCTACCTGGGCCAAAAAGGCGTGATCAGCATCATGGTGCTGGCCCAGCATGGCCTGGTCGGGCCGATGGATACGCCAGTGGATATCAGCTACCTCAGTGATGCGGTTATCATGCAGCGCTATTTCGAGCATGCCGGCGTCGTTCGCCGGGCTTTGTCGGTAGTGAAGAAGCGCAGCGGACGGCATGAAAATACCGTTCGGGAATATCGCCTCAGCGCCTCTGGCCTTGAGGTGGGGCCACCGTTGAGCAACTTCAGCGGTATCCTATCGGGCACACCGGAATACACCGGTGATGCGACTCAGCTACTGACAGACGAGCATGACGACGCCCACTAAGCGAGAAAGTCCGATCGTAGTCGTTTATGCCCCCATCGGCCGGGACGGTCCCGCCTCGGCCGAACTGCTCAGCCGCAGCGGCATGGATGCCGTTGTCTGCCACAGTGTCGATGAAGTGCTGCACCGCGCCGAAACCGACGCAGATGCTGTGTTCATTGCGGAAGAAGGCCTGTTTGGCAAGGATCTGGAAGGGCTTGCAGCCTGGGTCGACCGGCAACCGCCCTGGTCCGACTTTCCTTTCGTGGTGCTCACCAGCAAACATGAACAACCCGCTGTCGCTGCGTGGCGCCTGCGCATGGTCGCTGCGCTGCGCAACGTCTCTCTGCTAGAACGTCCCGTACAGAGCATTACTCTTACCAGTGCAGTAAAAGCTGCGCTGCGTGGGCGGCATCGCCAATACGAGGTCAGAGCACTGATAGAAGCGCGAGAGCGCGCATCGCATGAACTCGAAGCGCTGGTGGTCGAGCGCACCAGCGAGCTGGAAAAGGCCAACCAGGAGCTGCGCACGCAGATGGCCGAGCGCGCGCAGATCGAGGAAACCCTGCGCCAGGCGCAGAAGATCGAAGCCATCGGCCAGCTCACCGGTGGCATCGCCCATGACTTCAACAACCTACTGATGGTGATCTCCGGCGGCCTCGATATGCTCGACCGCCGCGCCGACCCCGAGCGTCGCGAACGGCTGATGGAGGGCATGCGTCAGGCAGCGCAACGTGGAACCGCCCTCACCAAGCAGTTACTCGCCTTCTCCCGGCGCCAGTCCCTGGCTCCTGAGGCGGTGGACCTGGTGTTGCGCATCAGCCGCATGCGCGAGCTGCTCGATCGCAGCCTGAGCGGCGATGTAAAAGTGCGTGTACGGTTCGCGCCGAACCTCTGGCCAGTCGAAGTGGACCCAGGCGAGCTGGAGCTGGTCATTCTCAACCTGGCAGTTAATGCCCGCGACGCGATGCCCGATGGCGGCTCGATCCTGATCGAAGCGAGCAATGCACCAGGCGAAGCTGTATTGGGAATTACCGGCGACTTCGTCCGCCTCACAGTGACCGACTCGGGCACCGGGATTCCGGAGGATGTTCGCACTCGGGTATTCGACCCTTTCTTCACCACCAAGGAAATCGGCAAGGGCTCAGGCCTCGGGCTCGCGCAGGTCTACGGCTTCGCCCGGCAATCCGGCGGCACGGTTTGGATCGAGAGTGAGTGCGGACGCGGCACCAGCGTGATCATGATGCTGCCCCGGTCGGCGCGCACGCCCGACCTGCCAATTGGTCACCTCGTCGACGATACCGCTGCCGACGCTTCAGTCGGTACTGTGTTGCTCGTGGATGATGATGAAGAAGTAGCCTCGCTGGTCGGGGAAATGCTCGAGCATCTCGGCTATCGCGTCACCCATGCCGCCAGCGCTACCGATGCGTTAGGCACGCTGGCGAATGAATGCAAAGTGGACATCGTATTCTCCGACGTGATGATGCCCGGCGGCATGAATGGCGTTGATCTGGCCAGGGAAATCCGCACCCGAGCCCTGGGTGTTCCCGTGCTGCTCACCAGCGGCTACGCCGAAGCTGCGCAGAAGTCCGCAGCTGCCGAAGGCGTGCACGTACTGGCCAAACCCTACCGCCTCGAAGAGCTGGCAACAGCGTTGCGCGAAGCTATCGAGGGGGCCGGCGCGGCCACCAGCGGTTTTGGATAACCGCCCTTTCTGTCGTCCCTTCTTCTGGTGTTAGGCTGAGCCACCGCACCTACGGAAGGCCCCAGATGGACAGCACATGTACCACGTACTACCTCGAGATGGCGTCGGCAAATGAACTCCGGTCCAAGCCGTTGCCTGCTGAACTTCAGATCATCGAATGCGAAGTGCCTCAGCCCGAACTCAACCGTTTCCTATACCAGTTGGTGGGAAAGCAATGGGGCTGGAGTGACCTGGATGCATGGAGCATCGCGGACTGGCAGGCGCTCGTCGAACAACCCGATCATCGAACCTGGGTCGCCTATTACAGAGGCGCCATCGCCGGCTATTACGAGCTGCATCAGGCGGACGATTTCAGCGTGGAGATTCGGTACTTTGGGCTGGCGCCGCAGTTTCTGGGCAGAGGTTTCGGTGGGCCATTGCTGAGCCATGCAATCGAGAGCGCCTGGGCCTGGCCGGAGACCCGGCGAGCCTGGGTACATACCTGCACCCTCGACCATCCTGCAGCACTTGCGAACTATCAGGCGCGCGGCTTTCGCATTTTCAAACAAGAGACGACGCTGCTTGACTGAGCCAATCGGCTGAGGACCGATAAATGCGCCAACGAGAGCGGGACAGCGGCCGATTACCCCGTCGAACGGCCGCCTATTTTTGAACGGAGCGCCACAGATTGACCGAGTCTTTTCAAGGCAGCTGCCTTTGCGGCGCCGTGAGATACGAGACGCTTACCCCACCAAAAGCGGTGAGCCACTGCCACTGCCAGCAATGCCGCAAAAGCCATGGGGCCGCGTTTGCCAGTTACGGCAGTGTCCCGCGCAGCGACCTACGCATCTGCGCGGGCATGGCGCACATCTCGGCCTTTCGATCATCCGAATCGGTAGTACGTCAATTCTGCAGCCGCTGCGGTGCTTCGCTGTTCTGGTCGAGAGATCATGGCGAGTATTCGGATTGGGTCTCGATAGCACTGGGCACCCTGGACAGCGCCTTTACACCAACGAAGCAAAAGCACATTCATCTGGAATCCAAAGCCCCGTGGTATGAGCCTGGTAACCGCAGATAGGGCCTCGTAGAGAACCAGTCATGACCGAAGAAGAATCGCTGCTTGCGGCCATCCATGAAGAGGTAAAGCTGCACGCTTATCAAGCCTCCTGGCCTCGGGCGTACGACCTGGAGCGTGATCGACTCCTATCTCTGTTTCCTGGCATCTTCCAAGACATTCAGCACATTGGTAGTACCGCGGTCCCTGGGCTCAGTGCCAAACCAATCATCGACATTCTTGCTGGCGTTGAGTCCATTACCATTGCTGAACGACTGGCCCTACCGCTATGCACCTCCGGCTACACCACTTCTTCGGAATTCAACGACTCCCTGCAAGATCGCAAGTGGTTCATGCGCTGGGCGAACGGGCACCGGACCCATCATCTTCATCTTGTCGTCCACGACAGTTGTGTCTGGCATGAACGGCTTGGGTTTCGCGACGCCTTAAGGGCCAGCCCAGCGCTTGCCGCCAGATATGCATCACTGAAAAAGGCCCTGGCGGCAGCGCACTACAAAGACCGGGAAGCCTATACGGATGCTAAAACTGACTTTATTCGCACCGTCTTGCACAAGACCTGATGAACGATCGGGACATGACCATCCAATATGGCCTGCAGACAGGGCAGACCAGTTGAGTCTCCAGGCAAGCACACTGCTTCCGTAAAGAAATTAACGAGCCTCTGAATGAATAGAATTGCCCTCTTGATCCTACTGGTATTCGGAATGTCTGCCGTAGGGCAAGCAGCGCCGCGAATCGCAAAATCGCCTACCGATCTGGTCCCTGCTGGATATGTAGTCGTAGAGGAAGTCCAAGGCGACTTGAACAACGACGATAAAACGGACTATGTGCTGCTAATAAAGGGAACGAACAAAGAAAAGTTTTTTGACCACGAATACCTTGGAACATTGGATCGCAACCGCAGGGGTATCATCGTTGCTTTTGAAAATAACGGAGAATATCAACTTGCCCTGAAAAACCTCGATTGCTTTTCATCTGAGAATGAAGACGGCGGTGTTTATTTCGCTCCAGACCTCAGCATAAGTGTTCACAAAGGAAGTCTATTCATCAGCTATGGCCATGGCAGATACGGTTATTGGTCTTATAATTTTCGCTATCAGAACTCAGATTTCGAATTGATCGGCTACGACAGCAGCCAAAACCGCGGACCTCTGATTGAAAGAGAGATCAGCATAAACTTCCTGACCAAAAAAATCCTGACAAGAGAAAACATAAATCAGGATGCGAAAGGCGGTGACGAGCGCTTCAAGGAAACCTGGAAAAGATTTACGCTGCCAAAGCCAATTAAGCTAGAAGAAATTACTGATTTCGATGAACTCTATATAGAGCGCCTGATTGAATCATAAAAACATACAACACAAAGTTTTGATACCAGCTGTGCTGATCCAGCTTACTAGCACGTTATGAATCCACCAGACACACGCATCGCCATCAATATCGAGCGTGCGAGTCGTTACCGGCAGCAGTCGATCTGGCTTATCTGCCACTCGTCGCGCCACAATCTGGCCTGACGGCGACAGATTGAAGATAGCCGGTCATCGTGCCACCGAGGGCAAATGCCTTCGCCCCCGCAAACCAAGGAATCCTATGAAGGTCGAAACCATCTCACCAGCAGGCATGTTTGAACCGATCGGTCCGTATAGTCATATCGCCAAAGCCGGTCCTTTCATAACAATCTCCGGAACACCCGGTGTCGACCCTGCAACGTCTCAGCTCGCTGGGGACGACGCGTATAGCCAGGCTAGGCAAATCGTTCGGAACCTACGGTCCATGCTTGCCGAAGTTGGTGCATCACTCAGTGACGTGATGCATGTTCATGTGTTTCTGAAGCAAGTTGAAGACTTCCAAGAAATGAACCGCGCGTACTTGGAAGAGTTCGGCGCCCATCAGCCGGCCCGCACAGTGATCTGTATTGCTGACTTGCCAAAGGAAGGGGCTCTGATGACCATGAACCTGACGGCCTTCGCTCAGCTTGACGGCAATCACGGCGTATAACCGGGAAAGATAATGAGAAAAATACTAGTCAGCTCATGCCTCGCCGGAGAAAAAGTAAGATACAACGGTGGCTGCCTGAACATCGCTGACCAGAGTAAGGACTGGTTGAATAGTAATTTCGAAATCATGCGCTATTGCCCTGAGGTTGCATCAGGCCTGCCTACGCCGAGAGCCCCAGCTGAAATTGTGACCGGCACGGGAAAAGACGTCCTGGATCAAGATTCGCAGGTTATTGCAAATGACCGGATTGATGTCACCGATTACTTTTTACGCGGCGCTAAGCTGACTCTTGAGTTCTGCAAGGTGCATGGAATCAAGTATGCGATTCTGGCGGAATCGAGCCCTTCGTGTGGCAGTTCTACAATCTACGACGGGACATTTACAGGCACAAAAATTCCAGGCCGAGGTGTTACCACAGAACTTCTGGAACGCAATGGCATCCAGGTTTTTAGTCAGCACACTATTGCGCTGCTAAAGACACGGGTTGAACAGAGCGATTTTTGTAGAACGTCTCCTCTTGCCCCTTGAACAAAATCAGACCACCCCGTGGACCCCGCAGGGTCTTGTGCGTGATGCTGGTGACCACATTGGCATGCGACAAGGGGTCCGGATATTCGCCTGCGGCCACCAGGCCTGCAACGTGGCCATGCCGATCCAGAAGATAGCCCCGACCTTGTCGGCAATGGCCCGCATGCGCGCCCAGTCCTTGTACCGAGAGTAGGCCGAAAAACCACCGATCAGCATCTTCGGTCCAGTTTCCAGGGCGATACGTTCCATCTCGTCGTAGTCGAGCAAGCCTGTCTTCGGGTCAAGACCATAAGGAACGATTTTGTAATGACGGCCCGAGAAATTCGACGGGTTACCGTAGGTCAGGTGGCCACCCTGGGCCAGGTTCATGCCCATCACCGTATCGCCTGGATTGATCAAGGCCAGGAATACCGCGGCGTTCGACTGGGCTTGCTGTCCTCGCCGGAGGTATTGGACTGGACGAGCACATCGGGCTGACGCCCCTCGATGTGCAGGCGTCGATCCAGGACCTCGGCCACTCGCAAGCTGTCTAGTGCCTGAAACTCGCTGGCAAAACGCGCCACCTGCTTGGCCTAGTTGATGACGCTCATGCAGGATGACGTGCTCGTCTTGCCGAGCGAGCATCAGTGGACTCCTTTGCTCGTCACAACAGCGTCGGCTGCCGGGCTGGCCGCCCCCTCGCGACGTGGCAAACGACCATTGAGCAGAGCGTACGCCGCCAGGCCGATCAACAATCCCCAGAACGCCCCTCCGATTCCCAGCAAGGTAATGTTCGCGGCGCACGCCAGAAAGGTAATCAGCGAGGCTTCGCGGGATTTGACGTCAGCCATGGCGCTGGCCAGGCTCGCGCCGATAGTGCCGAGCAGGGCCAACCCGGCGAGCGCTGTAATAAAGGCGGCCGGGAGCGCCATAAACACAGCGGCCAGGGTCACGCCGAAAACCCCGACAAGGATGTAGAACACGCCTGCGGCAACCCCGGCGATCCAGCGCTTGGACGGATCCTCCGAGGCTTCCTTGCCGGTGCAAATGGCTGCCGTGATGGCGGCGATGTTGAAGGCGTGAGAACCGAAGGGTGCCATCAGCAATGAGCCAAGCCCCGTAACCGTCAGGATGGGGTTGGCGCTGGTGCTGAAACCATCGTTGCGCAGCACCAGCATACCCGGCATGTACTGGCCGGTGAGGGTAATCAGGAACAGCGGCAGCGCCACGCTGAGCAACGCATTGAGCGAGAACTCGGGCCGAGTGAATAACGGTGCCGCAAATTGCAGCGACAGCCCCGAAAGATCTACACGCCCCTGCGTCAGCAGAAACCCCAGCCCCAGCATCAGAATGCCTACCACCGCGTAGCGCGCCGTGAAGCGTTTGAGCACCACATAAGCTGCAATCAGCAAGCCGACCAATACGGGATCAAGGCTCATGCCAGCAAACGCGCCGATTCCGAACTGCAGCAGAATTCCGGCCAGCAGCGCCGCAGCCACTCCCGGCGGAATGAGGCGGACAACCTTCTCAAAGCAGCCGGACACACCCAGCAGCACGAAGGCAGCAGCCGAAATGACGTACGCACCGACTGCCTCGGCGTACGGCGTGGTGGACAGCGCGACTACCAGAAAGGCCGCAGCGGGTGTCGACCAAGCGGTAATGATCGGCTCACGGTTCATCCAACTGAGTAACAGTCCGGTAATCCCCACACCAATCGACACCGACCACACCCATGACGCCGTCAGCTCCGGGCTGAGCCCGGCGACCTTGGCGGCCTGGAAGACCAGGATGAACGTGCCGCCATAGTTGACGATGACTGAAACCAATCCGGCGACAATCGGATGCAGAAGGTCGCGTAGACGCAGGGGCGACGCGGAAGCTGACGAGGGCATGTGCTTTGTTCCTTGCAAAACGAAGTGATAGGCCTGGTGTAATAGGTGATTTATAACTTCAAAATGGCCTGCCATGCCCGTACGCTTCAAGCCTAAACACCAGACCACTTATCGCGGGTAGCGGTTTTTCAAGCATCCCAGGCTTCAGCTATGCACGCGGGCAAAACCCTTAACGAATCGGCCACAGCCTCTGCGCTCGAGCGAAACCAAGCTATAGGGGTGGGTCCGCATCCTGCTGACCGAAACGTGCCGCTTGAGCGCGTATAGCCTGGCCTACTCGCACACACAAAATCTTGTTCAGCACAGCGTCGGCACGGCACGAACGGCACGTTATTGATCGAACGAGACGGCGCTTGCACGCGGTCGCGGTAAACCTGAATAACCCTTGTTCCAAATTGCTCGCAGCGTGGGTGCTCGCTCGCCTAGCGCAAATGCTGTGGTGAGGGGGCGAAGTCCATGAATAGACTGGCCCGCCTTCAAGCGTTTATTTATTGAGATCAGGCAGACCGCATGGCAAAAGCATTCGAGCTGGAAACCCTGACAATGCGTCTTAACGATGCTGAGTTTCAGCTGCTGGATCTACACCAGCGAATTCAGCGCGCGCTGCGTGCTCTGATCCTCGAAGGCGCCCTTGACCCAGGCCTGAAACTTCCCGCGACCCGGGTGCTGGCCAAGTCACTCGGGGTTGCCAGAGACACTGTGGAAAATGCCTACGTACAACTGCATCGGGATGGCTTTATCGTCAGGCGCGAGGGCTCTGGCAGTTATGTCTGTGAAACCGTAGGTACCGAATTGCGCGGCGCAGCCCGGCGGCGCATCAAGGCGCAAGAAGTCAAAAGCAGCCAGGCATTGCCGGGAACGGGGTTGAGCCAGCGGGGGCGGATGATTTTCGACAGTGCCGGTGTGAACGACCAGCAGGTGATCAAGGCGTTTGCCACCGGGCTGCCCGAAACCCGCACCTTTCCGACCGATGTCTGGACACGCCTGCAACGTCAGGTGATGAAAGACCATCGCACCAACGTGCTGTTGCATGGCGACCCGCAAGGCGCCGAGCCGCTGCGCAAGGCCATCGCTACCTACTTGAACCTCGAGCGCGGAGCCAAATGCTCTCCCGACCAGATTTTGGTGCTTAGCAGCACTCGCCAGGCACTCTTTCTGTGTGCGCAATTGCTGGTCGACGCCGGCAAACCGATCTTGTTGGAAAACCCGGGCTACTTCGGTGCCAAGAAAGCCTTTGAAACCGCCGAGGCCAAGGTTCTGCCTATTGATGTCGACGAAATGGGGATACGCACCGACCTGCTGCAGGCCGACCGTAGCGGCGCCAACTGTGTCTATGTCACGCCTTCGCACCAATACCCCACTGGCGCTACTTTGCCGCTGGAGCGGCGTCTCGAGTTGATCAACTGGGCAGCGGAAAAAGGCAAGTGGGTCATCGAAGACGACTACGACAGTGAGTTTCACTACGACGGGCAGCCAACCGCGTGCGTACAGGGCCTGGACAAATACCAGCGCACGCTCTACGTCGGCACCTTCAGCAAGACCCTCTATCCCGGTTTGCGAATGGGCTACATGGTACTGCCCCACGAACTGGTCAAAGCCTTCACCTACGCGCGCAGCATGATCGACGGGCACACGCCACAAGTCCTGCAACTGACCTTGGCCCGCTTCATGGAGGACGGCCATTACAACGCCCATGTCCGAGCCATGCGCAAGCTGTATGCCGCGCGCCGTTCGATCATGCTCGACGCGATCGGCGAGCATCTGAACGGTGTTGTTACGGCGTTGCGCCCTCCTGGTGGACTACAAATTCCGTGCGTGCTGCACGACGGATGGCTCGAGAACGACACCATCCAGCAGGCGGCTAGCGTGGGTATCCAGCTTTCTGGATTGAGTCGCCTGTACGCAGGTGAGCAGAAGAAACAAGGCTGGCTATTGGGTTACGCGTCATTGACCGCTTTTGAAATCGAAACGGCCATGTTGCGCCTGGCCAATGCGTTGAAGCCCCGCTAGGCCAGCTGCAGAGAGCTAGCGGCTCAAGGCGTAGCTCAGCAGCAGGCGTCGTACCTAAGTACGAATCGCGCGCGGCACAGCCACAAAGAAAATTTCGGGCGGCCAACGGTTGCACTACGCCCCATAAAAGTGCGAACGACTCAGCTCTAGCCTGGATCGTATGCTCCTAGACAACCCCCGCGCTCCCTGGCGTGAGCACCAATTGTGCTCATCTTCCGCCCCTAGATGAGGCAGCCGCCCCCGCTGCCGAATCGGCATCACCTTGCTCGATATTCTCTGCTTCTGCGCACAGCCAGACGACCAGATACTGCGCTCGCCGAACGCCATTTTGCGGTCGGCGAAGCAGGACTAACACATGAACGATGCCCTTTGTGCCCGCCATCTCGAAGCCGCCGCGCTGCCGCTGATCGATATCGCCGGGCTGTTTTCTCCCGACCTTGCCGAGCGCACAGCCGTGGCCGAACGCATCGGCGCCGCCTGTCGCGAGGTCGGCTTCTTCTGTATTGCCAATCATGGTGTCGACCCGGTGCTGCAGCAGGCGGTGTTCAAGCAGGCGCGGGCGTTCTTCGACCAGCCGGAAGCAGGCAAGCGCGCGCTGGACAAGGTTTTCTCGAGGGCCAATCGCGGCTACGAGCCGTTACGCGGGCAAGTGCTGGAAGCCGGTGCGCCGGCCGATCTCAAGGAGGGCTTCTACATCGGCGAGGAGCTGGCTGAGGACGACCCGCGGGTACTGGCAGGGCGCTTCAACCACGGTGCCAACCAATGGCCAGTCGAGCTCGCGGACTTTCGCCCGACCATGGAGCGCTATCGCGATGAAATGAATGCCCTCGCGGCACGGCTGATGGGTGCCATCGCGCTGTCGCTGCAACTGCCGGAGGAACATTTCGCCGGCTTCTGCCGCGACTCCATGAGCACCCTGCGCCTGCTGCATTACCCGCCGCAGCCGGCCAATGCCGCGCCCGGCGAGAAGGGATGCGGCGCACATACCGATTTCGGCGGCTTGACGCTCTTGCTGCAGGACGAGAATCCCGGCCTACAGGTCTGGGATCGCCACAGCGGCAGCTGGATTCACGCAGCGCCCGTGCCCGGCACCTATGTGGTCAACCTGGGCGACATGATCGCCCGCTGGACCAACGATCAGTACCGTTCGACTCTGCATCGGGTGGCCAACATTTCCGGGCGCGAGCGCTACAGCGTGCCGTTCTTCTTCAGCGGCAACCCGGACCATCTGGTCGAGTGCCTGCCGACCTGCCTCGCGCCGGGTGAAGCCCCTCGCTATCCCGCCGTGACGGTTGAAGAACACCACCGCGAGATGTACCGGAGGACCTATGGCTGACATCGTCCTCATCCATGGGGCCTGGGCCGGTAGCTGGGTCTGGGATTCGCTGCAGGATGGTCTGCGCGATGCCGGACACAGACCCCACGCGGTTGATCTGCCAGGCAACGGCCACGACGACACACCACTCACCGCGACCTCGCTGCAGCGCTATGTCGAGCACGTCGGCGCACTGATCGAGACGCTGCCCGGCCCGATTCAGCTGGTGGCGCATTCCGGCGGCGGCGTCACCGCCACCGCCGTGGCCGAGCGTTACGCCGAACACATCACCGGGGTCGCCTATGTCGCCGGAATGATGCTGCCCAGCGGCATGGGTTTCGGCGAACTCTGCGCCGAACTGAGTCGCGACTTTCCCGAGGTTAGCGGCATCGGTCCCTATCTCGAAGCGGTGCCCGGCGGCAGCCGCGTACCCAGCGATGCCGCCTGCGCGGTGTTCTTCCACGATGCACCGGCACAGGTCGCCATCGTTGCAGCGCGCCGCCTGACGGTGCAGCCCGACGGCGGCCGCGACATCGCCGCGCATTGGAGTGCCGAGCGTTTCGGACGTCTGCCGCGCTTGTATATCGAAGCCGCGCAGGACCGCTCCGTGCTGCCACTGGTGCAACAGCGCATGCAGCAGCTGGTGCCTGGCGCCGAGCGGGTGGTGCTCGATTGCGGCCATGCGCCGCAACTGGCCATGCCCGGCGCGCTGCTCGCCGCGCTGGTGGATTTCTTCGCCTGCCATCCAAATCCGGTGCGCTGACCCGTTTATTGCATCGCGCTTATCACGCCGAACCTTCAAGGAGCTCCACCATGTTCAAGAAAACCCTGCTCGCCAGCGCCCTGCTCGCGCTGTTCAGCCAATCCGCCGTGGCCGCCGACAAGGTGCGCTGGCTCAACGACTGGTTGCCAGCCGGCGACAAGGCCGCGATCTACCTAGGTGTCGAGCAGGGCCTGTTCGCCGCAGAAGGCATCGAAGTGGAAATCGCCAGTGCCCGTGGTGGTAGCGACGTGGTGACCAAGCTGGCCACCAACAGCGCGGACTTCGGCTCTGCCGGCCTGGCCTCGCTACTGCAAGCCAAAGCCCAGGGCGAGGTGCCGGTGGTCGCCGTCGCGCCGATCTACAACAAGCAGCCGGACGCCTTCTTCACCACCGAAGGCTCGGGCATCAACAGCTTCAAGGACATCGTCGGCAAGACGGTGGCCACCCCGACCTTCTCCGCCTCCAACGTGGTCTGGCCGCTGCTGCTGGAGCGCAACGGCATCGACCCGGCCAGCGTCAAGCTGCTCAAGCTAGACCCCGGCGCACTGGCGCCGATGCTCGCCACCGGCAAGGTCGACGCCACCATCAACTGGCTGACCGTTGCGCCCGGCTTCGTCCGTGCCCTCGGCGAAGCGGACAAGACACTGAAAACCATCCCCTGGTCGGAATACGGCTTCGAGGGCTACGGCCTGTCGCTGGTGGCGTCGCAGCGCTTCGTACAGCGCAATCCCGAGGTCGCGAAGAAGTTCGTCAAGGCCTACCAGCAGGCGCAGAAGAACGCCATCGCCGACCCGGCTGCCGCGGCCGCCGCACTGAAGAAGATGGTTGCCGAAGTCGACGAGCAGCAGGCCGAGGAGCAATTCGCCGCCTCGGTACCGCTGATGCAGAACGAGATCAGCGCCGCCGAAGGCACCGGTTTCGATGCCAAACGCCTGGCCACCACCTGGGGGTGGGTCGCCAAGGCCCAGGGCATGGCCGTCGACAGCCTCGACCCGGCCAGCGCCATCGACACCAGCTTGAGCGAGTGATGCCATGAATGCCGCCGCCCCGCCCGCCACTCCGCGCCCAAACATCAGCTTCGACCGAGTCAGCCAGGTCTTCACCTCCTCCGATGGCAGCGAGGTGGTGGCGCTGGACAGCGCCAGTTTCGATATCGGCCGTCACGAGTTCATCGCGGTGCTCGGCCCCTCGGGCTGCGGAAAGTCCACGCTGCTGCGCATCCTCGCCGGGCTGGTACGGCCAACTCACGGCCAGGTCAGCATTTACGGCAGCCCGGTGGACGGCCCGCGTGACGAGATCGGCATCGTCTTCCAGCGACCGACCCTGCTGCCCTGGCTGAACATTCGCGACAACCTGACCTTCCCCATGCGCCATAAGTACGGTCGCGTCACCGCGCAGGAAATCACCCGCGGCGAGGAGTTGCTGGAACTGGTGGGGCTCGAGGACTTCGGTAACAAGCGTCCGGACGAACTCTCCGGCGGCATGCAGCAGCGCGCGGCGATTGCCCGGGCGCTGCTGCATGACCCGGAAATCCTGCTGATGGACGAGCCGTTCTCGGCCCTCGACGCCCTGACCCGCGACGAGCTGAGTCTGGAGCTGCTGAACATCTGGACCCAGCGCCCGAAGACGGTGCTGTTCATCACCCACTCGATTCCCGAAGCGCTGCTGCTGGCCGACCGCATCCTGGTGATGTCGGCGCGCCCCGGCCGTGTGCAGGAAATCATCGATGTCGACCTGCCGCGCCCGCGGTCCATGGAAACCCTCACGGAGCCGCGTTTCAATGAGCTCGCCAACCATATCCGCCGCAAAGTCTTCTCGCGCCATGACGCCCATTAAGCCCAAGGCACTGCGCCTGAAGGCGCAGGCCGACCGCTTCGCGCCCTGGCTCGCCCTGCTCGTTCTGCTGCTGGTCTGGGAAGCGGCCTGTCGCCTGCTCAAGCTGCCGAGCTTCGTGCTGCCCTCACCCAGCGCCATCTTCGCCGCAACGCAAAAGGTCGGTCTCGGCACGTGGGCCGAGCATATTTTCGCCACCCTGAGGGTGACGCTGATGGGTTACGGCCTGTCGATTCTGATCGGCATCCCGCTGGCCATCGCCCTGGCCTCTTCGCGAGTGATGTCGCGCACGCTGTATCCGCTACTGGTGATCGTGCAGTCCACGCCCATCGTCGCGGTAGCACCGATCATCGTGGTGGTGATGGGCGCTGGCGATCTGCCGCGGGTGTTCATCACCTTCCTCATCGCTTTTTTCCCCATCGTGGTGTCCTGCGTGACTGGCTTGCTGGCGACACCGGAGGAGCTGGTGGAGCTGTCGCGCTCGCTCGGCGCTTCCAAAGCCCGTGAGTACCGCAACATCCGTCTGCCCTATGCGATTCCGCACCTGTTCTCGGCGCTGCGCATTTCCATCACCCTGGCGGTGATCGGCGCGGTGGTGGCCGAGTTTGTCGCTGCGGAAAAAGGCCTGGGCTACTTCATCAACTTTTCCACCTCGATGTTCCAGGTGCCCCAGGCCTTCGCGGCGCTGATGATGCTGGTGGTAATCAGCCTGGTGCTGTTCCACCTGATCGGGCTGCTGCAGAAGGTCTTCTTTCCCTGGAGCCTGCCCAAGGGTGGGCATTGAAGCCCACCACCTCTTCATCTCAGTCTGGATAACGCCATGCCTCTCGACGATCTCGCCCTGCTGCGCAAAAGCTTCGACGTCGCCCGCCGCGCGCTGGAAAACGGCACCCATCCGTTCGGCGCCATCCTGGTCGGGCCGGACGGTGAAGTGCTGCTGGAACAGGGCAACGCCTACATGCCCGACCACGACATGACCGGCCACGCCGAGCGTGTGCTGATGACCCGAGCCTCGACCCGCTACACGCCGGAATTCCTCTCGCGCTGCACCATGTACACCTCCGCCGAACCCTGCGCCATGTGCGCCGGCGCCGCTTACTGGGTCGGGCTGGGTCGCGTGGTCTATGGCCTTTCCGAGCGCAGCCTGAAGGACATCACCGGCAACCATCCGGAGAACCCGACGCTGGACCTGCCTTGCCGCACCGTCTTCGAGGCCGGCCAGCGCAAGGTCGAGGTGCTCGGCCCGCTGCTGGAAGACGAGGCTGCCGCCCTGCACGAAGGTATCTGGTAAGCCCCGCCAGAATCAGGCAAGCGCCCGGCAGGATCGCCATAACACCGCAACCGTCCTCCATCGCAGTATTCGAACCACGGCGTCATCGACGTCGCCCGAATCAACCTGCGGAGGACAACCCATGTCGAACATCAACGGGAAAATCGTACTCATCACCGGCGCCAGCAGTGGCATCGGCGAAGCCACGGCGCGCCTGCTGGCGGCCCAAGGCGCAACGGTAGTGCTGGGCGCGCGACGCCTGGATCGGCTGGAAAAGCTTGTCGCCGAGATCGGCGAAAGCGGTGGCATTGCCGCCTGCCGTGCGCTGGACGTCACCAGCCGCGAGGACACCCAGGCCTTCATCGACTTCGCCGAACAGCGCTTCGGCCGCGTCGACGTGATCGTCAACAACGCCGGGGTGATGCCGCTTTCGCCGCTGGACGCGCTGAAGGTCGACGAGTGGAACCGCATGATCGACGTGAACATCCGCGGCGTGCTGCACGGAATCGCCGCCGGTCTACCGCTGATGCAGCGCCAGCGCGCCGGCCAGTTCGTCAACATCGCCTCCATCGGCGCCTACGCGGTGAGCCCGACCGCAGCGGTGTACTGCGCCACCAAGTATGCGGTGCGGGCCATCTCCGAAGGCCTGCGCCAGGAGGTCGGTGGCGATATCCGCGTGACTCTGGTTTCGCCCGGCGTCACCGAATCGGAACTGGCCGAGAGCATTTCCGACGACACCGCACGCTCGGCCATGGACGACTTCCGCCGCATCGCCATTCCGGCCGAAGCCATCGCCCGCGCCATCGCCTATGCCATCGACCAGCCGGCCGATGTCGATGTCAGCGAGCTGGTGGTGCGCCCCACCGCCAGCCCTTACTGAGGACGCCGCCATGACCCTTCGTACAGGCAACACACTGGCCGCGGCCTGCCTGGCCGTATTCGGATCACTGACCTTCGCCTCGCTGGAAGCCGCCGGCAACGAGCGGCATGAGCGTGGCATCGAGGTGATGGATCACCTGTCCGGCGGTGCCGGGCAACCGGTGCTTGAAGCGCTGCGCAAGGACTATCCGTTCCTCGCCGATGGCATCACCCAGTACGCATTGGGCGACGTCTGGGGGCGCAGTGGGCTGGATGATCGCACCCGTCAGCTGGCAGTGATCGCCGCCTTCGCCGCCCAGGGCAACCTGCAGTACATGAAGGTCCACGCCGGCTACGCATTGCGCCTGGGCGTCACCCGTGAGGAGCTGAAGGAGGTGGTGTACCTGACGACCGTCACCGCTGGCTTCCCACGCGCCATCGATGCCGCCCAGGCATTGCGCGAGGTGCCGGACCCAGCGTCGCGCTGAGTTAAGCCGTGCTGCGCAGTCGAGCCAAATCCTTCACCGGCGAGGCGCCGAACAGCCGGCTGTACTCGCGGCTGAACTGCGAGGGGCTTTCGTAGCCGACCCGGTAACCGGCGCTGGAAACGTCGAGCCCCTCGGCGATCAGCAGCCGCCGCGCCTCCTGCAGGCGCAGCTGCTTCTGGTACTGCAGCGGGCTCATCGCGGTGAGCGCCTTGAAACGATGATGCAGCGTCGAACTGCTGAGGTTGACCCGCTGCGCCAGTTCCTCGATGCGCAGCGGTTCGACGTAGTTGCGGTTCAGCCATTCGATGGCGCGGGTGACGCGATGGCCCTGGCTGTCGCGCACTGCGATCTCGTGCAGGTGGCGGCCCTGGCGACCGCAAAGCAGGCGGTAGAAGATCTCGCGCATGGCCAGCGGCGCCAGCACCGGAATGTCCTGCGGGCTGGCCAGCAACCGCACCAGACGCAGCGTGGCGTCGAGCAGCGGTGCATCGATGCGGTCCAGATAGACGCCACGCGCCGGCCCTTCGACGGGCTGGCCAAGCGGTCCGCTTTCGGCCACCAGGGTGGCGACCATCGCCGGGTCGATGTCCAGGCGGATGCACAGATACGGCTCGCCGGACGAGGCTTCCAGCACGCGACCGGCCACCGGCACGGTGACCGACACCACCAGATAGTGCAGCGCATCGTAGGTGTAAAGCTCGTCACCCAGCCGAACCTCTTTGCTGCCCTGCACGATGATGCACAGCGCCGGCTTGTGCAGCCCGTGCACCAGTTCGCTCGGCGCGCTGCAGCGGATCAGATAAAGGTCGTCGATGGCGGTGGGATGCATGCCGTCGTCAGCGACGATGCCGTCGATCAGTCGCGCCAGCGCGGCGCGCTGGGCAATCGTTTCCTCGGCGGAATGAAGGTCCATCTGGTTCATTGCAGGCAACCGTGGGAGCAGAAAGGAGAGTTAGCTTAGCAGCACGCCCGGCCTGCGGTCGCCACGCCCCACTGCAGTGCAGCGCAGTCACGGCGCCATAGCACGAAGCACCAAAGCGATGCACCGACTACCATCGTCCAGTGGCTAGCAGATGGCTCGACTCTCGCAGCCAGGGCGCACTTCAAATTCCTGACTGTCTGGCCAGCTTTTTGCTACACCCTGGTCATGAAAAATCCAGCGGACACCTCCATGCCCGAATCCCACACCGCACGCCTTCAGCTCCGCGGCATTACCAAGCAGTACCCAGGCTGCCTGGCCAACGACCGTATCGACCTTTCGATCCAGCCGGGCGAGATCCACGCCCTTCTCGGCGAGAACGGTGCCGGCAAAAGCACGCTGATGAAGATCATCTACGGCGTGACCCAGCCGGACGCCGGTGAAGTTCGCTGGCAAGGCGAGCGCGTGACGATGCGTGACCCATCCCAGGCCCGCGAGCGCGGCATCGGCATGGTGTTCCAGCATTTCTCGCTGTTCGAAACGCTTTCCGTGGCGGAGAACATCGCTCTCGCTCTGGGTGCCGAGGCCGGCACACCGAAGCAGCTGGAACCGAAGATCCGCGAGGTCTCGCTGCGCTACGGCATGCCGCTGGAGCCGCACCGGCTGGTGCACAGCCTGTCCATCGGCGAGCGCCAGCGGGTGGAAATCATCCGTTGCCTGATGCAGGACATCCGTCTGCTGATCCTCGACGAACCGACCTCGGTGCTCACCCCGCAGGAGGCCGACGAGCTGTTCGTCACCCTGCGCCGGCTGGCAGCCGAGGGCTGCAGCATCCTGTTCATCAGCCACAAGCTCAATGAAGTGCGCGCGCTGTGCCAGAGCGCCACGGTGCTGCGCGGCGGCCGGGTGTCCGGCGAATGCGTGCCCGCCGAATGCTCGGACCTGGAACTGGCGCGACTGATGGTCGGCGATGCCGAAGGGCTGGAAGCCGAATACCCGAAGAGCGAGGGCCGCGCGCCGTTCCTGCGGGTGGAGCGATTGTCTTGGCACAACGCCGATCCGTTCGGTGTTTCCCTTGAGGAGGTGGACCTGGAAGTGCGCGCCGGCGAGATCGTCGGCATCGCGGGAGTCGCCGGCAACGGCCAGGACGAACTGCTCGCCCTGCTCAGTGGCGAACAGCGATTGTCCGCCGGACAGGCCATGCGCATCCGCTTTCTCGGTGACGATGTCGCCCATCTGCGCCCCGACGCCCGCCGCCGGCATGGCATGGCTTTCGTGCCGGCCGAACGTCTCGGTCATGGCGCGGTGCCTAGCATGAGCCTGGCCGACAATGGTCTGCTCACCGCCTATCAGCAGACCGGCATGGTCGAGCAGGGCATGATCCGCCGTGGCAAGGTGCGAGCCTTCGCCGAGCATGTCATCCAGCGATTCGCCGTGAAGACGCCCGATGCACAAGCCCCGGCGGCGAGCCTGTCCGGCGGCAACCTGCAGAAATTCATCCTCGGTCGCGAAATCCTGCAACAGCCGAAGCTGTTGATCGCCGCGCACCCGACCTGGGGCGTGGACGTCGGCGCGGCAGCGGCGATCCACCGCGCGCTGATCGAACTGCGCGATGCCGGTGCGGCGATCCTGGTGATCTCCGAAGACCTCGAGGAGCTGTTCCAGATCAGCGACCGCATCGCTGCCCTGAGCGACGGCCGGCTGTCGCCACAGCGCGCCACCGCCAGCACCTGCCCGGTCGAAGTCGGCCGCTGGATGGCCGGCCAGTTCGATACCAGCGACACCCCTGTTTCCACCTCTGCCGCCTGACGAGAATCCATCATGCTGTTATCCCTGCAACCCCGCGGCGAGGCTTCACGGGCCATGCTCTGGTTCTCGCCATTGCTGGCGGCGCTGCTGACGCTGTTGAGCGGCGCCCTGCTATTCGCCCTGCTCGGCCACCCGCCGCTGGAAACCCTAAAGGTGCTGCTGATCGATCCGCTCGGCGACCTCTATGGCATCTCCGAATTGCTGGTCAAGGCATTGCCGATCCTGCTCTGCGCCCTCGGTCTGGCGGTGGTCTACAACGCGCGCATCTGGAACATCGGCGCCGAAGGTCAGCTGCTGATCGGCGCCCTGGCCGGCAGCGCCCTGGCGGTCAACATCATCGACTGGGACTCGCGCTGGGCATTGGCGCTGACCCTGCTGGCGGGCACCCTCGGCGGCGCCGCCTGGGCCGGGCTCTGCGCCTGGTTGAAAACGGCCTTCAACGCCAACGAAATTCTCACCAGCATCATGCTCAATTACATCGCACTGAACCTGTTGCTGTTCGCCGTGCACGGTCCGCTGAAGGACCCGGAAGGCTTCAACTTCCCCGAGTCGGCCATGTTCGGTGATGCCAGCCGGCTGCCCGAGCTGATCGAAGGCCTGCGCGTGCATGCCGGTTTCTACTTCGCCCTGCTGGCGCTGGTGGTGGTCTGGGTGCTGCTGCAGAAGAGCTTTCTCGGCTTCCAGATCAAGGTGCTCGGCCTGGACAAGCGCGCCGCCGGCTTCGTCGGTTTCCGCGACAAGAAGCTGGTATGGATCGCCCTGCTGATCAGCGGCGGCCTGGCCGGTCTGGCCGGTGTCGCCGAAGTCACCGGACCGATCGGTCAGCTGGTGCCGCAGGTGTCGCCGGGCTATGGCTACGCGGCGATTACCGTGGCCTTCCTCGGCCGCCTCAACCCCATAGGCATCGTCTTCGCCAGTCTGCTGATGGCGCTCCTCTATCTGGGCGGCGAGAACGCGCAGATGGCGGCCAACCTGCCGCAATCCATCACCCAGCTGTTCCAGGGCATGGTGCTGTTCTTCCTGCTCGCCTGCGACGTGCTGATCCTCTATCGCCCGCGACTGAGGCTGTGGGCGCGCAAGCCAGCACCGCTCAGCGCCAAAGAGGAGCCGGCTACATGATCGTCCGCACTCAACTCCACTCTTTTTCACCCACTGCTTGCCGCTTGAAGTTCGAGGCCTGACCAATGGACATGGATCTGCTGACTAATATCTTCTACGCCATGATCCGCACCGGCACCCCGCTACTGCTGGTCGCCCTCGGCGAGTTGGTGTGCGAGAAGAGCGGCGTACTCAACCTCGGTCAGGAGGGCATGATGCTGTTCGGCGCGGTGATCGGCTTCATCGTTGCCTTCGCCAGCGGCAACCTCTGGCTGGGCGTGCTGTTCGCCTGCCTGGCCGGCGTACTGCTGTCGCTGCTGTTCGCCATGGTGGCGCTGGGTTTCAACGCCAATCAGGTGGCCACCGGTCTGGCGCTGACCATCTTCGGCGTCGGCCTGTCGTCCTTTGTCGGCGCCAGCTGGGTCGGCAAGCCGCTGGCGGGCTTCGAGCCGATTGCCATTCCGCTGCTTAGCGACATCCCGGTGATCGGCCGCATGTTGTTCGCCCAGGACCTGCTGGTCTATCTATCCTTCGCACTGTTCGCGCTGGTCGCCTGGGTGCTGCTGAAAAGCCGCATCGGCCTGATCATCCAGGCAGTCGGCGAAAACCCCAACGCCGCCAGCGCCATGGGCCTGCCGGTGCTGCGCGTACGCACCCTGGCGGTTATGTTCGGTGGCGCCATGGCCGGCCTCGCGGGCGGCTACATGTCACTGGCCTACACGCCGATGTGGGCGGAAAACATGACCGCGGGCCGTGGCTGGATCGCCCTGGCTCTGGTGGTATTCGCCAGTTGGCGAGTCTCCCGCGTGCTGCTCGGCGCCTACCTGTTCGGCTTGGCCAGCATCCTCCATCTGGTGGCGCAGGGCCTGGGCCTGGCGATCCCCGGCAACCTGCTGGCGATGCTGCCATATGTGGCGACCATTCTGGTGCTGGTGCTGCTCTCGCGCGATGCGATCCGCACGCGGCTGTATGCGCCGGTGTCGCTGGGGCAGCCTTGGCAGCCGGGGCATTGATTTGTCGGGCCGGTTGGCCACGCGAAACTGAAGCGATTGGCGAGTAGGCTGAGAGCTTGGTTTCGCCCTGCTGGGCGAGTTCCTTTTGGCAATCGCCCCAAAAAGGAACCCAAAAAAGGTTCTTCGCATTTCATGGGGACAGGCTCCTTGACACCGGACTGGCAAGTTTGGGTGTTGCTGCCATTTGGTTTGGGCTTGCACATTGGTGATCAGGGCGCTTACCGAGTGTGCTGACACTTCTGGTTTCGCCCCCCGGCCAAGTCACTTGACTCGCTTCGCTCGCCCTTCGGGCCAGCCTGCGGCTGTTACTCCGCTACGCTCCGTATCTCGTTGCTCGCCGAGAAAGTAACCAAAGAAGAAGGGCACCTAGGCCTCCTGACGGGAACGGAGTCCGAGTTGCCTGGAAGATCGTTGATGCTTGCTTTGGCTTGGCTTTTTATTTCTGCACGAACCATCAGGCGACACCCAACGCCCCTTCAGGAGGGTGAGCGGAATCGTTGCGTAGGGGGTTGAGCCGCAGGGATGCGGCGAAAGGCTTAAAGGGCCATGGATGGCCCTTGTAAGCCGACCCCTGGAGCGGCGATGGAGCGAATGGACCCGGAGCGAAGCGCAGGGCCGGATGCAGGGGCAAGCGTTTTTGCTTACTTTTTTCGCGACTGAAAAAAGTGAGTCGCCCAGCAGGGCGAAACCAAGCATTCAAGCAGCTCGATAAACGCCAATGAAAACAAAACTTTCATTCAACACACCCAAACTTGCCAGTCCGGTGTCAATCCTTGCTTCCCCAAGAAAGCGCGATGAACCAAAAGTCTTGCCCCTGCCATCCGGGTCTCGCTACGAGACTTCCCTCATTCCATCGCTGCTCCGAGGGTCGCCGCGCAAGGGGACGCGAGGCAGGACGCCGAGCGAGAAACGAAGGCCGGCAACGACACCCAGCGCTCAGCCCGCTTCTCAATCCAACGTGTACTCAAACGTACTCACAACCCGCAGCCGTTTCCCCACGGTCCGTCCGCTGTCCATATCGCTGCCATCGTCATCGATCACCCGAATCACCCCCTGGTTGGCGTTCTTCAGGCGCCCCAGCGTGGCACCGGCATCATCGGCAAAACGGGTCGCCTGTTCACGGGCATTGCCGGTGGCAGCCTCCAGCAACTGCGGCTTGAGCTCATTAAACCCACGCAGCTGATAACGCGGTCCAGCAAAGCCGTTCATCTCGGTATCCAGCTGCACACCGGCCATGATCAGCGGATCGATGGCATTGGCCGCCTTGCCCACCGCATCGACGCGCTCGGACTTGACCAGCACCTGGCCCTGGCCGTTGAAGCGCAGCGCCACATCACGCGAGGCCCATTCGCGCGCCAGGAGATCCTGAACCTGCAACGGCCGCACCTCGAGTTCCTCATCGGTAAAGCCCTGCTCGCGGAGGAAGTCCAGTACCCGCTGGCGATCCTCGCTCAGCCCCTTCTGCACCTCGGCGAACTGATCGCCACCACGGCGAAAGCCCAGCGTCCAGACCGCGAAGTCGCTCTTCACGTCCATTTCCGCTAGTCCCTTGACCGTCACCGTGCGGTCGGCCATGCGAAAACGCTCCACGCCCTGCCCTACCGACCAGCCGGCAAACGCCACCGCAGCGGCAATCAATGCAGCCGGCAAAAAACCGATTCGTGCTGTAGTCACACGTTTCTCCATATATAGAAATGAGCGAATACGCATGCTACTCCAGCGCGAAGCGGTTGGAGCGCAATCTGCGTCGCAGTCTCAAAACTTGGCCATGCAGACAGCTACCGTCACACCATTTCCGGTTCAGAGGTCTTCACTATGAGAGCAATAGACGGTGAGAGGAGCCCCAGCAGCGACGCCCGATGACGTCGCTGGCCATCATTAGAAAACAATGCGCCACTGGCCTGATGGTCCACTGGGCGCGCGCGGACGTGTCAGAAAGGAAGTCATCCTATTCGGCGGGTAGTAGACGCTTGGGGCCGCCACGCAGGCTCATGAATACGAAGCGCGCAGCCGCGTCCTAGACGCTTTCGAGCCTGCCACCGGTCATCTGAATGCCCAAGGGCCTGCAAACAATCGAAACGAACGTTGCCGTATGCTTGTCTCCGACTAGACTCCCTATATGCCAGTCGGAGTAGAACAATGACAGTAACGCCGAATGACGCCCGCCCCACCGACACTTCGACAAAGCGCGACGAAACTCGCCTTTTCGTATTCCTGATCGTCTTTCTGTTTCCCATCCTTAGTGTGGTCCTGGTCAGCAGCTACGGCTTCATCGTCTGGATCGTTCAGATGATCTTCGGGCCGCCTGGGCCGGCGTAACACGCTTACTGCCGATCCATTCGGGCTCGCGCCCTGCTGCCAACGGAAACGGAATTACTAATGGAACACCCTCTGCATATCGCCAGCCTGCTGGTGCATTGCCGTCCCGAGTTGCTGACCGCAATCAAGGCCAACCTGCGCCTGCTGCCCGGCCTTGAACTGCATCAAGAAAACGCCAATGGCAAGGTGGTTGTGGTGCTGGAGGCCGAGCATGAGTCTCGGATCCTCTCTGCCATCAATCACATCCAACAATTGCCTGGCGTGCTTAATGCCGCGTTGATCTACCACGAAGAACTCCTCGAAGGAGACGCCTGATGAGCCTTACCCGACGTCAATTTGCCAAGGCCAACGCTGCGGCCATCGCCGCAACCGTGGCCGGCATGCCGATCGCTTCCACCGCGAGCAACCTGGTCACCGAAGCCGATGCCACCAACCTGAAATGGGACAAGGCCCCCTGCCGCTTCTGCGGCACCGGCTGCGGTGTCATGGTGGCCACCCGCGAGGGGCGCGTCGTAGCCACTCATGGTGACGTGAAGGCAGAGGTCAATCGCGGCATCAACTGCGTCAAGGGCTACTTCCTGTCGAAGATCATGTACGGCTCCGATCGCCTAACCCAGCCACTGCTACGTATGAAGGACGGCAAGTTCGACAAGCAGGGTGAGTTCCAGCCGGTCACCTGGGACCAAGCCTTCGACATCATGGAAGAAAAGTACAAGGCTGCCCTGAAACAAGGCGGCCCGGAAGCCATCGGTATGTTCGGCTCCGGCCAGTGGACGATCTGGGAAGGCTATGCAGCGAACAAGCTGATGAAGGCCGGCTTTCGCTCGAACAACATCGATCCCAATGCGCGCCATTGCATGGCATCGGCGGCGTTCGGCTTCATGCGCACCTTCGGCATGGACGAACCCATGGGCTGCTATGAGGACATCGAAGCGGCCGACGCTTTCGTGCTCTGGGGCTCGAACATGGCTGAGATGCACCCAGTGCTCTGGACCCGCGTGACGGATCGCCGCCTCAGCGCGCCGAACGTCAAAGTGGCGGTCATGTCGACCTTCGAGCATCGCAGCTTCGAGCTGGCCGACATCCCGATGATCTTCAATCCGCAGACCGACCTGGTCATCCTTAACTACATCGCCAACCACATCATCCAGAGCGGCGCGGTAAACAAGGACTTCATCGAGAAGCACACCAAGTTCGCTAAAGGCGCGACGAACATCGGCTACGGCCTTCGCCCAACGGACCCGCTGGAACTCAAAGCCGAGAATGCTGCGGTGGCCAACACCTGGACCGACATCAGCTTCGAGGATTACGCCGAGTTCCTGAAAACCTACACGCTGGAATACGCCACGAAGGAATCAGGCGTGCCGGCAGAACGACTGCAGGCGCTGGCCGAGCTCTATGCAGACCCGAAGGTCAAGGTCATGTCGTTCTGGACCATGGGCTTCAACCAGCACACCCGCGGTGTCTGGGCGAACAACATGATTTACAACATCCACCTGCTGACCGGAAAGATCAGCGAGCCGGGCAACAGCCCGTTTTCGCTCACCGGTCAGCCTTCGGCGTGCGGCACCGCGCGCGAGGTCGGTACTTTCTCCCATCGCCTGCCGGCGGACATGGCGGTTGCCAACCCGAAGCATCGCGCCATCGCGGAGAAGATCTGGAAGCTGCCGGAAGGCACCATCCAGGAAAAGCCCGGCTTCCATGCTGTGGAACAGAGCCGCAAACTCAAGGACGGCGTGCTGAAGGTCTACTGGACGCAGGTGACCAACAATATGCAGGCCGGCCCCAACATCATGCAGGAGATCCTGCCGGGGTGGCGCAATCCGGAAACGTTCATCATTGTCTCGGACGTCTACCCCACCGTTTCGGCCCAGGCCGCCGACCTCATCCTGCCCAGCGCCATGTGGGTGGAAAAGGAAGGCGCCTATGGCAATGCCGAGCGCCGTACCCAGTTCTGGCATCAATTGGTCAACGCGCCAGGGGAAGCGCGCTCCGACCTCTGGCAGTTGGTCGAGTTCTCCAAGCGTTTCAACGTCGACGAAGTATGGCCAGCCGAGTTGCTGAGCAAGTCACCGGAACTCAAGGGCAAAACCCTCTACGACGTACTGTTCAAAAACGGCCAGGTCGACAAGTTTCCCAGTGACGAGATCACGGAGGGCTACGCCAATCAGGAAGCCGAAGCCTTTGGGTTCTACCTGCAGAAAGGTCTGTTCGAGGAATACGCCGAATTCGGCCGCGGTCATGGACACGATCTGGCGCCCTTCGACATCTACCACGAAGCTCGCGGTTTGCGTTGGCCGGTGGTCGACGGCAAGGAAACCCAGTGGCGCTACCGTGAAGGCTATGACCCCTACGTCGAAGCCGGCAGCGAGGTGCAGTTTTACGGTTATGGCGACAAGAAGGCGATTATCTTCGCCCTGCCCTACGACGTGCCTGCCGAAGTACCGGATCAGGATTACCCCTTCTGGCTCAGCACCGGCCGGGTGCTCGAGCACTGGCACACCGGCAGCATGACCCAGCGCGTTGACGAGCTGCATCAGGCGGTTCCCGACGCGCTCGTTTACATGCACCCCGAGGACGCCCGCAAGCTAAACGCGCGCCGCGGCAGCGTGGTGAAGGTCATCAGTCGCCGTGGTGAGATGCAGGCACGGGTGGAAACACGGGGACGCAACAAGCCCCCGATGGGCCTGATCTTCGTGCCCTTCTTCGACGCCAACAAGCTGATCAACAAAGTAACCCTCGACGCTACCGACCCGATCTCCAAGCAGACCGATTACAAGAAATGCGCCGTGAAGATCGAAGTGGTCAGCATCGCCTGAGGAGAGCCGCCATGAAATTTCGCCTACTGCCGCTGACCCTGCTCGCGGTGTTCGGATTGGCTATCGCCGCCGAAACCAATTATCCCCTGGATGCGCCTGCCCCGGACGGTCGCCGTCCGGGCGGGACCATCACCCAGGAGTTCACTCCGCCGAAACTCCACGACGAGGAAAACAAGGACATCAGACGCGAGCGCAACTATCCGGAGCAACCGCCGACCATTCCGCACAGCATCCGTGGCTATCACGTCGACAAGAATGCCAACAAATGCCTGAGCTGCCATAGCAGGGCCAACAGCGCACGTGCGCAGGCCCCGATGATCAGCATCACCCACTACACCGATCGCGATCACCAGACCCTGGCCGCTGTCGCACCGCGTCGCTACTTCTGTACGCAGTGCCACGTGCCACAGCACGATGTGAAGCCGCTGGTGGAAAATCGCTTCAAGAACATCGACGAGCTGCTGTATCGGGAAACCTCACCATCCACTAACGGAAACTGAGGGGGCCTGAATGAATTCGATCAAGTCGTTTTTCAAACGCTATTGGGCCGTGCTGCGGCGGCCTAGCGTGCACTACAGCCTTGGTGCGCTAACCCTTGGCGGGTTTATCGCAGGCATCATCTTCTGGGGCGGATTCAACACTGCTCTGGAAGTGACCAACACCGAAGCCTTCTGCATTTCCTGTCACGAGATGGAAGACAACGTGTACATGGAAATCAAGGACACCATTCACTACAGCAACCGTTCCGGCGTGCGGGCAACCTGCCCCGATTGCCACGTGCCACATAAATGGACCGACAAGATCGCGCGCAAGATGCAGGCTTCCAAGGAGGTCTGGGGCACGATTTTCGGCACCATCAACACCCGTGAGAAATTTCTCGACAAGCGCCGAGAGCTGGCGGAACACGAGTGGGCACGGCTCAAGGCCAACGATTCACTCGAGTGCCGCAACTGCCATGATTTCGGCTACATGGATTTCACTCGACAGGGCAAGCGAGCGTCCGAGTTTCATTCCACTGCTCTGGCCAGCGGCGAGGCAACCTGTATCGATTGCCACAAAGGAATCGCGCACAAGCTGCCAGACATGAGGGGCGTACCAGGCTGGTAAATACGGGAGGCGCTCGCCCGGTCCGCCGGGCGAGCGCCATTGCATACGCCACCGAGCAGGCAGCTGCTCCATAAAAAAGCCCCGGCCATTGGCCAGGGCTTTCTCGTCTCAGGCGCTGATGATCTTCAGGCCTTGGGCAGCGTCACACCGCGCTGGCCCTGGTACTTGCCGCCGCGGTCGCGGTAGGACACCTCGCACTCCTCGTCGGACTCAAGGAACAGCATCTGCGCCACCCCCTCGTTGGCGTAGATCTTCGCTGGCAGCGTCGTAGTATTCGAAAACTCCAGCGTAACGTGGCCTTCCCATTCCGGTTCCAGCGGCGTGACGTTGACGATGATGCCGCAGCGCGCATAGGTGCTCTTACCCAAACAGATGGTCAGCACGTTGCGCGGAATGCGGAAATACTCGACGGTACGCGCCAGGGCAAAGGAGTTCGGCGGAATGATGCAAACGTCGCTCTTGATGTCGACGAAGCTCTTCTCGTCGAAGTTCTTCGGATCGACCGTCGCCGAATTGATATTGGTGAACACCTTGAATTCGTCCGCACAGCGCACATCGTACCCGTAGCTGGAGACACCGTAGGAAATCAGCCGGTCGCTACCCTCGTTGCGCACCTGGCGCTCGACAAAGGGCTCGATCATGCCGTGCTCCTGGGCCATGCGGCGAATCCACTTGTCCGATTTGATGCTCATGGCTGGCGTCCTGATTAGGTGAAATGGGCGGGTGAAGACGCGCATCTTACCGAGCCTCGTGCGCGTGTTAAAGCATGGCGGGTAGGTGCAGCGCAGAGCCTGCCACGCCCGGCGGCCACCGCTCGGCAAAGAAATCAAAAATAAAGCTCGCTTTGCTCCAGAAAAAAGGTATTGTTACTGGGCTGCTGCTGCATGTGTCACCGTGAATCGCTACATGTTTAGATTTCGATCCAAATATCGATACGACTCCTATCTCCTTGCACACAGTGATGTTCGGACCTTTTCAGTCCGCACTTTATTTTCAAAAACTTGGTTCAAGGAGACATCAAATGTCCAATCGCCAAACCGGTACCGTTAAGTGGTTCAACGATGAAAAAGGCTTCGGCTTCATCACTCCGCAATCCGGTGACGACCTCTTCGTACACTTCCGCGCCATCCAGGGCGACGGTTTCAAGAGCCTGAAAGAAGGCCAGCAAGTTTCCTTCGTCGCTACCCGCGGCCAGAAGGGCATGCAAGCTGAGGAAGTTCAGGTTATCTAACCTGAGTCTTCTCTGAAAAAGCCCCGCTTCGGCGGGGCTTTTTTATGCCTGCGATTTGCCGCCAAACACAGGCGGTGGCGCGTCGCGCCACCGCCGTCAGGCTCAGTCCTCGGAGATCACGATCTTCGGCATCGACTGCGCGATGATCTGCCCACTCTGGGCAATGCGCGCACCGACGGTACGCGCTATCTCTTGGTAAATCATCGCGATCTGGCTTTCCGGATCGGCAATCACAGTCGGCTTGCCCGCATCCGCCTGGCTACGGATCGCCATCGACAAAGGCAGCGATGCCAGCAGATCAACGTTGTACTGCGCCGCCAGCTTCTCACCGCCACCCTCGCCGAACAGATGCTCCGCATGGCCGCAATTGGAGCAGATATGGATAGCCATGTTCTCCACGACACCCAGCACCGGGATATTCACCTTGCGGAACATCTCAACGCCCTTCTTCGCATCGAGCAGCGCCAGATCCTGCGGCGTGGTCACGATCACCGCACCAGTCACAGGGACCTTCTGCGCCAGGGTCAGCTGAATGTCGCCAGTACCCGGCGGCATGTCCACGACCAGATAATCGAGATCGTTCCAGGCGGTCTGAGTAATCAGTTGCAATAGCGCACCGGAGACCATCGGTCCGCGCCAGACGATTGGAGTCTTGTCATCGGAAAGGAACGCCATGGACATGACCTGCACGCCATGGGCCTCAAGGGGAATGAACGCCTTGCCGTCGCGAATCTCCGGGCGAGTGCCCTCGGCAATGCCAAACATGATGCCCTGGCTCGGGCCATAGATATCTGCATCCAGCACGCCCACCCGCGCACCTTCGCGCGCCAGTGCCAAAGCGAGGTTCGCAGCCGTGGTGGACTTCCCGACACCACCCTTGCCGGATGCCACGGCGATTATATTCTTCACGTTGGCCAGAGCCGGCACCTGATCCTGCGCCTTGTGCGGACGCACGACGCAATCGACCTGGACATCGGCACGACTGACGCCCTCCAGCTGCTCGATCGCCATTGCCAACAGCTGCGCCCAGCCACTGCGAAACAGCGCGGCTGCATAGCCCAATTCCAGCTGCACACTGACCCGATCACCCTGTACCTCGATCGAACGTACGCAACCGGCGCTTACCGGATCCTGATTCAAATGGGGATCGGTGTACTGACGCAGAACGGTTTCCACAGCTTCGCGGGTGACGGACATGGTTACTCCTAGAAAGACCGAGCAAAACAGACAGGCATCTTACCCTGCCCGCTAGTTCCGAGCCCATCGATGACCGAGCGACGCGTAACGGAGCCGCGGGATGGGCAGCGCGGATGAAAAATACGCGCCGGACCTTTATAGTTGCAGACTTTCCTCCGCAATTCCGACTGCAGATTTCCCATGTCCGAAGCTCGCCAGATTCTCGTTACCAGCGCCCTGCCCTACGCCAACGGTTCGATCCACCTCGGCCACATGCTCGAGTACATCCAGACCGACATGTGGGTGCGCTTCCAGAAGCTGCGTGGCAACCAGTGCATCTACGTCTGCGCCGACGACGCTCACGGCTCGGCGATCATGCTGCGCGCGGAAAAGGAAGGCATCACCCCTGAACAGCTGATCGCCAACGTGCAGGCTGAACACAGCGGTGATTTCGCTGATTTCCTGGTGGAGTTCGACAACTTCTACTCCACCCACTCGGAAGAAAACCGCGCGCTGGCCGAGCTGATCTACACCCGCCTGCGCGACGCCGGCCACATCGCCACGCGCTCGGTCACCCAATATTTTGACCCTGAGAAAGGCATGTTCCTCGCCGACCGCTTCATCAAGGGCACCTGCCCAAAGTGCGCCGCCGAAGACCAGTACGGCGATAACTGCGAAAAATGCGGTGCCACCTACGAGCCGACCGAGCTGAAAGACCCGCGCTCGGCAATCTCCGGCGCGACGCCGGTGCTCAAGGACTCCAAGCACTTTTTCTTCAAGCTGCCGGACTTCGAGGCCATGCTCAAGCAATGGACCCGCGGCGGCGCGCTGCAGGAATCGGTAGCCAACAAGATCGCCGAATGGCTCGACGGCGGACTGCAGGAGTGGGACATCTCCCGTGACGCGCCTTATTTCGGCTTCGAGATCCCAGGCGAGCCAGGCAAATACTTCTACGTCTGGCTGGATGCGCCGATCGGCTACATGGCCAGCTTCGAGAACCTCTGCAAACGCCGCCCCGAGCTGAGTTTCGACACCTTCTGGAGTAAGGACTCGACTGCCGAGCTGTACCACTTCATCGGCAAGGACATTATCAACTTCCACACACTGTTCTGGCCGGCCATGCTGGAAGGCGCCGGCTTCCGCAAGCCGACCGCCGTCAACGTGCACGGCTACCTGACGGTGAACGGACAGAAAATGTCCAAGTCGCGCGGCACCTTCATCAAGGCGCGCACGTACCTCGATCACCTGAATCCGGAATACCTGCGCTACTACTACGCGTCCAAGCTGGGCCGCGGTGTGGACGACCTCGATCTGAACCTCGAAGACTTCGTGCAGAAGGTCAATTCCGACCTGGTTGGTAAAGTGGTCAACATCGCTAGTCGCTGTGCCGGTTTCATCCACAAGGGCAACACCGGCGTGATGGTCGACGCCAACCCCGAACCGGAGCTGTGGGCCGCCTTCCAGGCCGCCGCGCCTAGCGTTGCCGAGGCTTACGAAGCGCGCGACTTCGCCCGCGCCATGCGCGAAATCATGGCGCTCGCTGACCGTGCCAACGCCTGGATTGCCGACAAGGCGCCCTGGGCACTGAATAAGGTCGAAGGAAAGCAGGCCGAGGTGCAGGAAATCTGCGCCTTCGGCGTCAACCTGTTCCGCCAGCTGGTGATCTTCCTCAAGCCAGTACTGCCGAACCTTGCCGCCGCTGCTGAGCAGTTCCTCAATGTTGCCCCCCTGAGCTGGAACGACCACCAGGCGCTGCTGGCCAATCATCAGCTCAACGCCTTCACGCCGCTGCTGACCCGCATCGAGCCGGCGAAGATTGAAGCGATGATCGAAGCCTCCAAGGAAGATCTGGCCGCACAGTCCACCGAAGCCGCCCCGCCCGCAGGCAATGGGGAACTGATCAACGCGCCGATCGCCGCGGAAATCAACTTCGATGCGTTCGCCGCGGTCGATCTGCGTATTGCACTGATCGAAAAGGCCGAGTTCGTCGAAGGTGCCGACAAATTGCTGCGCCTGACCCTGGACATCGGCGATGCCAAGCGCAACGTGTTTTCCGGCATCAAGAGTGCCTACCCGGACCCGAGCAAACTGGAAGGTCGTCTGACTCTCTATGTCGCCAACCTGGCGCCGCGCAAGATGAAATTCGGCATGTCCGAAGGCATGGTCCTGGCGGCGGGCCCGGGCGGCAGCGAGATCTACCTGCTGAGCCCCGATAGCGGCGCCAAACCCGGCCAGCGCGTCATGTAAACCGGCTTTCGCGTGCCGGGCTCCCGACCGGCACGCACAAGCCCGACGCTTAACGGAAACGCCATGAGCGAGCCTGTAGAACCTTCACGCTGCCCGCTCTGTGGTCAGCTCAATCAGTGCGGCGAGTGCGACCCTGCCGCATCCCAACCCTGCTGGTGCTTCACGACACCCATTCCAGCGCGGGTAGTTGAACGTATTCCTGCCGGACTCCGGAACCAGGCATGCATCTGCCCACGCTGCGCCCGCGATGAATCCGCTGCCCCAGATGCGCCTTGATCGCTACCTTGCCAACCGCGCGCGCCTAAGCCGCCAGGATGCTCGCCACCTGCTGGCCGAAGGCCGCGTGCAGATAAATGGCGAAGCCAGCCGGATCATGGATCTTGAAATTCGCGTGTTCGATCGCATCGAACTGGACGGAGAGATGCTGCAAGCGGGGAAAGCGGCGCGCTACCTGATGCTGCATAAGCCGGCAGGCTGCGCCAGCGCTACCCAGGACGCGACACACCGAACCGTGCTCGACCTGATCGACGAGCCGGACCAGCAAGACCTGCACATCGCCGGCCGCCTCGATTTCAATACCACCGGCCTTATGTTGCTCACCAACGACGGTCAGTGGTCCCGCCGCCTGACCCAGCCTACCAGCCTGCTGGGCAAGGTCTATCTGGTCGAAACCGAAGACGAGATCGACCCGGCCTGCGTTGACGTTTTTGCCCAAGGCATGTATTTCCGCTTCGAAAACCTCACCACCCTGCCCGCCGAACTCGTACTGCTCGAACCCCGCCGCGCCCGTCTGACCCTGCACGAGGGCCGCTACCACCAGGTCAAGCGCATGTTCGGTCACTTCAACAACAAGGTCACCGCCCTGCATCGCGAAAGCATGGGTCCTCTGACGCTGGACCTAGCACTGGAACCCGGCCGGTATCGATCGCTGACCGAGCAGGAGATCGCTCAGATCTGAACCCTTTTCGCCTGCCCGCCAGAAAAACCCAATGCCGCCCTTCATTTCGCCCAAGCCTTCTGGTAAAAAGGCACCCCTGAGCGGGCGTCGTATAATGGCATTACCTGAGCTTCCCAAGCTCATGACGAGGGTTCGATTCCCTTCGCCCGCTCCACTGCATCATTCTGCGGACTTCCGCAGAAGTCCAAGAGAGTCTGCAAGTCGTTGCCACACAAAGACTTTTTCTCTCTTTGACGTTCTGCTGTGGTCCACTGCGATCCGCCTACAGCCGGGACTTTTAAGTCCACAAACAAGTCCATTTTTGCGGGCGCGGCTGATTCCGGATTGTTGATGGAGGGGCGAGGTCGACGTGACCAGCATCTGGTTCCTGACTCATGTTCAGGAGCAAGAGCATGGCACTCTCAGACCTGGCCGTTCGACAGGCCAAGGCAACTGGCAAGGCATACACCCTCCCTGACCTGGATGGCCTCTCCCTGGCCGTCACCGCTGCCGGTGGCAGGACTTGGCACTTCCGCTACTACTGGGCGGGCAAGCAGAAGCGGATGTCGCTCGGCACCTACCCGGAGGTGACGCTTCGCGAGGCCCGCAGCCTGCGCGACGAAGCGCGCGCCCTGCTGGCCAAAGGCACCAATCCTCGCGTTCACCGCAAGCAGAAGCGCACCGCTGTCCGGCTCGCCGACGAAAACGCCTTCGATGCGGTGTATCGCAAGTGGCTCAAGCATCGCGGGCTCAGCCTCAAGGAAGGCCGGCAGACGACCCTCTCGATACTTCCGCGCATCTTCGACAAGGATGTGCTACCCGCCTTGGGCAAGCGGTCGATCTATGAGATCAAGCGTCCCGACCTCTTGGAGGTGATCGCCAAGATCGAGAAGCGCAGGGCGCTCTCCGTCGCCGAGAAAGTCAGGACGTGGTTCAACCAACTGTTCCGCTACGCGCTGGTGATCGTGCCGGGCCTGGAACAGAACCCCGCCTCCGATCTCGATGTGGTGGCGCTGCCGCTGCCCCCCGTCAACCACAACCCGTTCCTGCGCATGGCCGAACTGCCGAAGCTGTTGCAGCGGCTACGCAGCTATCGCGGCCGGCGGCAGACCCAGCTCGGGCTGCGGCTATTGCTGCTGACCGGCGTGCGAACCGGCGAGCTGCGACAGGCGATGCCGGATCAATTCGATCTGGACCGGGGGCTGTGGATCATTCCGCCCGACGTCGTGAAGCAACTCCAGGTGGATATGCGCAAGAAGCGGCAGCAGCCGAAGGACATCCCGCCCTACATCGTGCCGCTGTCGATTCAGGCCATGGAGATCGTCCGGCACCTGCTCGATGAGTTCAAGCCGGCCCAGCGCTACCTGTTCCGGCACGACAGCGACTTGAAGAAGCGTATCAGCGAGAACACGCTCAATGGTGCGCTCAAACGCATGGGCTATCAGGAACGCCTGACCGGACACGGTATCCGTGGCACGATGTCCACTGCGCTCAACGAGATCGGCTACCCGAAGGTCTGGGTGGATGCACAGCTCTCGCATGTCGATCCCAACAAGGTCAGCGCGACCTACAACCATGCCGCGTACGTGGAGCAGCGTCGACGCATGATGCAGGACTGGGCCGATCGGCTCGACCTGTTCGAGCAGAACCAGGTCGAGGCGGCCAGCATGCCGCTCACCGTGCATCTGGAAGGCGTGCCCGCATTCCCCAGTGAGCAAACCGCAAGCGCGCCCTCTACGCCGGTTGCCGCTTCGCCAAGCCTGCTCGTGACGAAGCCGGGTGACGCCATGCCGTTGGTTTCTGCCGCCGCACATCGGCTGCCGGCAGTGCCGCCCCAGCGATCGGCCGCGCCGCTGGTGCCTTCGGACATTCAGCGCGAGAGGATGGAGCTGTTCGATGTCTTCGAAGCGCCGCACAACCTTCCCGTCGCGGCGTTTGCCAAGATGGCGGGCAAATCCCGCAGGTGGATCAGCTATGAGATCCAGGCGGGCAACTTGCTGGCGTTGAACGTGGGCAACCGCGGCCAGCGCGTGCCGGACTGGCACCTCGACCCGCTCAAGCACGAGCTGATCCAGTCTGTCCTGAAGCTGACCAGGGGTGCGGACCCTTGGCAGATCTACCATGCACTGCTGCAACCGCACTCGGTGCTGCAGGGACATTCGGCACTAGAGGGCGTGACTGCCAGCAATCTCGACAAGCGCGTCATGGCCGTGAGCACAGCGGTGAAGGAAAGCGAATGGACCCCGCTGCGGGTCGGGGTCGTGTAGTCAAACAACGGGCCGGTAAGGGATGGTCTGGATACCCCTGTATTTCCGGTCCGACCTCAGCTCCTGCCGATTTTGAAAGTATTCGAACATCGCAATGATATTTCGGGGTATTGTCTGACATCATAAAAACACAAAAGCATCAGCGTGTTATGGGTTTCACGGATATTTATCGGAAAACTTTTTGACTGTCCGGATACAAAATTTCGGGTTAATAACTCGCTCTTTCCCCAGAATCCGCGGCCGCCCATCATAAAGGCTGGACACGCTGGCCGTTCCATAAACTGGAAGAGGAGTCTCTTCATGAACATCACTGCATCGGAACCGGCGTCCGGGCCCTGGAACCCTAAACGAATTCTGGCCGCGCTGCGCGCCGACGCCAGCATCGGCGAAGTGCTGGCGGGCGCCGACATCGAGGCCCGGTACCTGAACGACTGGAGCGGCGAGGAAGGCGGCAGGCCGCTGGCCTTGGTGCGCCCGCACGACACCGCCGAAATTGCGCGCGTGCTGTCATTATGCCATGCAGGACGCTGCCCGGTGGTGCCGCAGGGCGGGCTGACCGGCCTGGCCGGCGGTGCCACGCCGATAGAAGGCTGCGTGCTCGTTTCACTGGAGCGCATGTCCGGCGTGGTCGAACTGGACCCTGCCTCAGCCACCATGACCGTCCTGGCCGGCACGCCGCTGCAGGTCGTTCAGGAAGCCGCGCAGGCGGCGGGCTTTCTGTTCGCGCTGGACCTGGGCGCGCGCGGCTCCTGCCAGATCGGCGGCAACATCGCCACCAATGCGGGCGGCAACCGCGTGATCCGCTACGGCATGGCGCGCGACCTGGTGCTGGGACTGGAAGCCGTGCTGCCCGACGGAACCGTGCTGTCCATGATGAACAAGATGGTCAAGAACAATGCCGGCCCCGATCTGAAGCATCTGTTCATCGGCACCGAGGGCACGCTGGGCATCATCACGCAGGCCGTGCTCCGCCTGCATCCGGGCGTCTCGGGTGCCAATACCGCGTTGGTAGCCGCGCCCGATTTCGGCTCGGCCATCAAGCTGCTGCGCCATGCGCAGCACCTCCTGGGCGGCCGGGTCAGCGCATTCGAGATGATGTGGCAGGACTACTATGCCGCGGCCACAACCGCCGGCGGCATCGCCGCGCCGCTGCCGGCCACGTATCCGCTATACGTGCTGCTGGACCTGCAGGCGGCCGCACCCGAAGAGGATGCGGCGCGCTTCGAGGCGATGTTGGAACACGCGCTGGCCGAAGGCTGGATCGCCGACGCCGCCGTGGCCCAATCTCACACGCAGACCCAAGCCTTCTGGGAACTGCGCGATGCCATCTCCGAGATGCTGCGCACCTTCGCGCCCACCATCAACTTCGACGTGTCCGCGCCCATCTCGGGCATCGAGGAATGCGTGGCCCGGATGCGCGAGGCGCTGGCGCGCGATTTCCCCGGCGTTCGGGCGATCTACTTCGGCCACGTCGGCGACGGCAACGTGCATATCATGGTGGGTTCGCTGCCGACTGACGACCGCAAGACCGAACAGCGCATCGAGGCTGCATTCTACGCTATCGTGCGCAGCCTGTCGGGATCGGTCTCGGCCGAGCACGGCATTGGGCTGCACAAGCGGCCGTGGTTGCACTACAGCCGCAATCCGGCGGAGCTGTCCTTGATCGCGACGGTGAAGCGCGCGATCGATCCGCACGGGATCATGAATCCGGGGAAGATTCTGGCGTCTTGAGTGAGGGTGGTGGCGGCTGTCGCCGCCTGATGGGTGCTGCAAGAGATTTTTTGAAGAAAAAATTTATGGTCATCCCGTTTCTGCAATACTGACCAGCGATGATTGTATGGCTTGCCTAAATCTATCCAGCGTCTCGTTGGGGCATGCCCCGCGCCACGATGAGAGTCGCGCCCGGTGATCCTGAAAAGCCGGCGGCTTCGAAAGCCGATTTTTATGTCAGGTTGTTCACCAGGTCGGTGGCCGTTCACGTCATCGGTTGTTCAGCATCGCAAAACCTGGAAGGGTGTTCCGTGGTACAGCTGAATGGCCGGGTCAGGCGGCGTAGACGACTGGCCCTGCTTCGAATTCCGAGTGGTTGGCGGCGAACGCCCAGGCGACTCGGGAGAACTTGTTGGCCAGGGCGCGCACCACCATGTTCGCATGGCGTCGCTGCCGTAGCGAGCGGACCCAGTGGGCCAAGGCACCCTGCTGATGCTCCAGGCGCTGCAGGTAGACCCGGGCGCACTGCACTAAAAGCCGCCGCAGATACTTGTCTCCCTCGTTTGCTGATACCCAGCAAATTGGCTCGACCGCCGGTGCTGTGCTGGCGGGGTACCAGCCCCACCGATGCCGCGAAATCACGGCTGCCGCCATACTGCTTGCCATCGCCCATTTCGGCCGATAACAGGCTGGCTGTGATCGGGCCGACACAGGGAATCGTCAGCAAGCGGCTCCCCAGGTCATCTTCCTCAAGCTGGGTGGTCATTTCCTTGTCCGGTGCCTTGATCTGTCCGTCCAGACAGCGTGAATGCTGATGCAGGCGCGTTAGGAGTACGACCAGCCGAGGCGGCAGCTCATGCTCATCCAACGTGCTCGGCAGTCGTCTGACCAGCGATAGTCCCTTGGGCAGGCTGATGCCGAACTCCAGCAGGAAACCGTGGGCCTGGTTGGCCGTCTTGGTACGATCACGCACCAGCGAATCACGCATCCGGTGCAATACCGAGAGCGTTTGCCGGGCCTCGATCTTGGGCGAGACGAAGCGCATGCTGGGCCGCGATGCGGCTTCGCAGATCGCTTCGGCATCAATGAAGTCGTTCTTGTTGGGGAGCCCGCAGAATCCGGAAAATAACGTACGCTAAGGATGAGGGTGTCCCGGATTATGTGTAAACGGGATTTCTATTAATCCTGCATCAATCGATCTTCGAACTGGATACTGAAGCGATTCAGAGCCGCTTTCCAGTCCCGTATCGGCATCGTCCACTTCTTGCTGATGTTGTTCAGCGCCAGATAAAACAGCTTGCTCACGGCCTCGTCAGTTGGGAACGAGGCCCGGGTCTTGATCACCTTGCGCAAACTCATGTTGATCGATTCGATGGCGTTGGTGGTGTAGATCACCTTGCGGATCTCGGCCGGATGGTCGAAGAACGGGATAACCCGTGCCCAGTTACGCCGCCAGGACAGGCCGATTGACTGGTACTGACCACCCCACTTTTCTTCAAACTCCGTCAGCCGTTGCTCGGCCAGTTCGACCGTCGCCGAGGTGTAGACCAGCTTCAGATCGGCGGCCACTTCCTTGCGCGCTTTCCAGGACACGAAGTTCAGGCTGTTGCGCACCATGTGCACGATACACAACTGCACGCAGGCTTTCGGATAGACCGTTTCGATCGCCTCGGGGAAGCCCTTGAGGCCGTCCACGCAGGCGATAAAAATGTCCTGCACGCCACGGTTCTTCAGCTCGGTGACTACCTGCAACCAGAACTTGGCACCCTCGGTTTGGGCGATCCACAGCCCCAGCACTTCCTTGTGCCCGTCCATATTGACCCCGATAGCCAGGTACACCGCCTTGGTCCGCACCGCGCCGGCATCGCGCACTTTGACGTGGATGCAGTCCAGATAAAGGATCGGGTACAGCGGATCGAGTGGACGGCCCTGCCAGAGCTTCACCTCGTCGCTTACCGCGTCCGTGACGGTCGAGATGAGGGTTGGGGAGACCTCGGTGCCGTACATCTCCTCCAGGTGCCCCTGGATCTCTCGTACGCTCAGGCCGCGGGCGTACAGCGAGATGATCTTGTCGTCGAAGCCCGTCCAGCGGGTTTGCTGCTTGGCCACCAGCTGCGGCTCGAACAGCGCCTGGCGGTCACGAGGGATGGCCAGCGGCAGTTCGCCGAAATCGCCCTTGAGGGTTTTGTCGCTGTGACCGTTACGGGCATTACCGCCGGCGTTGAAGATCGATCCACTCTTGCCATGCCCAGGTGCTCGGTCATCTCGGCTTCCAGCGCACGCTCGACCAGCATCTTGGTGAGCTGGCTTGAGCAGGCCGTTTTCGCCAATCAAATCTTCCGGTTTCTTGTAATTGACCAGCAGGCTGTCGGCGAGCTTAACGAGTTCAGGGTCGGGCTTCGCTCGCTTGGTGCGTTTTACTACGGTCATGGGTACTCCTTGAGGCTGGCAGTCTCCTGCCAAATGACCGTTTACACAAAGTTAAAAACACCCTCCTCAGGATGGCCTGAGGAAGTCCTTTCTCGGGAAAAAGAGCCCAGCAGCCGAGCGGGTTACAGCGCATCAATTCCGCGAAGCTGGGGCTTTTCAGAGTTTCCCTAAAGACGGAACATGTGCATCAGACGCTGAAGTTGGCTTGCCAGAGAAGCCAATTGCGTACTGGTGGCAACATTCTGACGTGAGGCTTCGCTAGTTTTTTCGGCAATCTGGCTTACGTTGGTAACGTTACGGCTGATCTCCTCCGCGACAGAGCTTTGCTCCTCAGCTGCAGAAGCAATCATGGCATTCATGTCATTAATGGTCGCCACAGCATTACTGATTTGCTCCAGCATATGGCCTGCACTGGCAACCTGCTGCTTACCAGCTTGTGCTTTGCTGCAACTGCTTTCCATGACAGCAACAGCACGATTTGCGCCGCTCTGCAGCTTTTCAATCATGGCCTGAATTTCGTTGGCTGACTGTTGCGTGCGCGAAGCAAGCGAGCGCACCTCATCCGCGACAACAGCAAAGCCTCGTCCGTGCTCACCAGCATGTGCAGCTTCAATAGCCGCGTTAAGGGCAAGCAGGTTGGTTTGTTCGGTAATGCTTCGAATGACATCCACTACAGAGCTAATACCAGCACTGTCTGCCTCAAGCTCATGAATCACAGTGGCAGCGTGTTCAACTTCACTGGCGAGGCTGTCAATAGAAGCGATTGTTTGATGAACCACGCGCATGCCGCTTTCAGACTGCTGATCGGCCTCCTGTGCCGCCCGTGCCGCACTGGCAGCGTTCCCCGCTACGTCCTGAACAGTAGCGGACATTTCGTTCATCGCAGTAGCTATCAGGTCTGTCTCCAGTTGCTGGCGGCGGATACCGTCACTGGTTTGACTACTTGCCTGGGCCGTCTGCTCAGCTGCAGCTGCCAGTTGCTCCACGGCACCTGCCAACTCTTGAAAGGTGTGGTGAAAACGCGAAGCCATTTCATTGAATGCGCTAGATATTTCGCCCAGCTCATCACGCCCCTGATAGGTAACTCGATAGCCCAAATTGCCATCAGCGAGCTGCTGACCGCCGACTTGAAGCTCCCGAACGCCTTTGGTGATACTTGGCACAGTGGCCAGAGCCGTGACTGTGACCAGAGACAGGGCCACTACCAGCGCCAGTCCTATCATCGCCACAAGACGCTCGAATTGCTTATCCGCGTTTTGAAAGCTTAATTCAGCTGCCGACGCCTCCGACTCAATAAGAGTGCGCAAGCTGGCATAGGTAGTCATAAAAGCAGGATCAAGGCGGGTTAGCAGGATTTGGTTCCCTCCCGCATAGTCGCCTTGGCGCATCGCATTGAGCGTCGGCAGAACACCATTATCCAAGTAATCAGACAATTTGTTCTGCAGCTCAGTGCTAAGGCGCTGCTGTTCTTTGCTCATTGGTATACGCTGGTAGTCAGAAAGGCGCTCACGGATGATGCTTACGCTTTTATCCACTCTATCGAAATGCATACTCGATGGATGATCATGCGCCTTCTCGAAGGCACTTCCGGGCTCATGCTGAAGGGCAAGCAAAAGCTGAGCACGCGCGTTGTGCATGTGGTTATTGATGTCGCCAAGCTTGTCGATCGGTAGCAACATGTTGTTGTACAGCCGATCAATCACTGCATTGCTGGTGCGCATTCCATTAAGACCAGCCATTGGCAAGCCGACAGCCATAGATGCTAGAAGCACGAGCAAGCCGATGAGACGGGTTTTTATTGAGAAACGGGCTAGCCAACCACTCATCGTGTCACCTCATTATTAGATATTTCAATGTGCCTTCATTGTATCGGCTGGTTCATTTGAAATCTTGAGTCAGGCTCCCCCTCAAGGCTTCTCGCCATATGGCCGGGGGAAATATTAGTACTCAAATCAAATACAAGACCTAAAGGCCGTCAGGTTGGGCTATACCCTAACCGGATGTCAGGCAGCCCAGCGCTACGCCGTCAGATAGAGTCCATCATTAATTTTTTGACCTCTGCTTGCCAAAGTCATAGATTTCAGCCTGACAAATTCAGCAGTTACGACCAGAACCCGGAACGCCAACTGGAACAGACCCAGGTGAGCAAGCTGTTCACCGACAAGGCCTCGGGCAAGGATACTCAGCGCCCGCAACTGGAGGCGTTGCTGAGCTTCGTCCGTGAGGGCGACACCGTGGTGGTGCATAGCATGGATCGTCTGGCGCGCAACCTCGATGACCTGCGCCGCCTGGTGCAGAAGCTGACCCAGCGCGGCGTGCGCATCGAGTTCCTGAAGGAGGGCTTGGTGTTCACGGGCGAGGACTCCCCGATGGCCAACCTGATGCTATCTGTGATGGGGGCCTTCGCTGAGTTCGAGCGCGCCTTGATCCGTGAGCGGCAGCGCGAGGGCATCGCCTTGGCCAAGCAGCGCGGCGCGTACCGAGGCCGCAAGAAAGCCCTGTCCGATGAGCAGGCTGCTACCCTGCGGCAGCGAGCGACGGCCGGCGAGCCCAAGGCGCAGCTCGCCCGTGAATTCAACATCAGCCGGGAAACCCTCTACCAGTACCTCCGCACGGACGACTGATACATGCCGCGTCGCTTGATCCTCTCGGCCACGGAGCGGGACACCCTGCTCGCGCTGCCGGAAAGCCAGGATGACCTGATCCGCTACTACACCTTCTACGATTCCGACCTGTCGCTGATCCGCCAGCGGCGCGGCGACGCCAACCGTCTGGGCTTTGCGGTGCAACTCTGCCTGCTGCGCTTCCCCGGCTATGCGTTGGGCACCGACAGCGAGCGGCCCGAGCCGGTGATCCTGTGGGTGGCCAAGCAAGTCCAGACCGATCCGGCGAGTTGGGAGAAGTACGGCGAGCGCGACGTGACCCGTCGCGAGCACGCCCAGGAACTGCGCACCTACCTGCAACTGGCCCCGTTCGGCCTGTCCGACTTCCGCGCCCTGGTGCGCGAGCTGACCGAACTGGCCCAGCAGACCGACAAGGGCTTGCTGCTGGCCGGTCAGGCGCTGGAGAGCCTGCGGCAGAGGCGACGCATCCTGCCGGCGTTGAGCGTGATCGACCGGGCTTGCTCGGAGGCCATTGCGCGGGCCAATCGGCGGGTCTACCGCGCCCTGGTCGATCCACTTACGGACTCGCATCGGGCCAAGCTGGACGAGCTGTTGACGCTCAAGGCCGGCAGCAGCATCACCTGGTTGACCTGGCTGCGACAGGCACCGCTGAAACCCAACTCCCGGCACATGCTTGAACACATCGAGCGGCTGAAGACATTTCAGCTGGTGGACTTGCCCGAAGGCCTGGGCCGGCACATCCATCAGAACCGCCTGCTCAAGCTGGCCCGCGAGGGTGGGCAGATGACACCCAAGGACCTCGGCAAGTTCGAGCCTCAGCGACGCTACGCGACCCTGGCCGCGGTGGTGCTGGAGAGCACCGCGACTGTGATTGATGAGTTGGTCGATCTGCACGACCGTATCCTGGTCAAGCTGTTCAGCAGCGCGAAGCACAAGCATCAGCAGCAGTTCCAGAAACAGGGCAAGGCGATCAACGACAAGGTGCGCCTGTATTCGAAGATCGGCCAGGCGCTGCTGGAGGCCAAGGAAAGCGGCAGCGACCCCTATGCAGCCATCGAAGCGGTGATACCTTGGGACGAGTTCACCGAGAGCGTCAGCGAGGCCGAGCTGCTTGCCCGGCCGGAAGGCTTTGACCATCTGCACCTGGTCGGCGAGAACTTCGCCACTCTGCGCCGTTACACGCCGGCCTTGCTGGAGGTGCTGGAACTGCGCGCTGCGCCGGCTGCGCAAGGCGTGCTGGCAGCCGTGCAGACCCTGCGCGAGATGAACGCCGACAGCCTGCGCAAGGTGGCGGCCGATGCACCAACGGCCTTCATCAAGCCCCGCTGGAAGCCGCTGGTGATCACCCTGGAAGGCAACGACCGGCGCTTCTATGAAATCTGCGCGCTTTCCGAGCTGAAGAACGCCCTGCGCTCCGGCGACATCTGGGTCAAGGGCTCGCGGCAGTTCCGTGACTTCGACGACTTCCTGCTGCCGGCAGAGAAGTTCGCCACGCTCAAGCGGGAACAGGCCCTGCCCCTGACGATCAATCCCAACAGCGACCAGTATCTGGAAGAGCGATTGCAGCTGCTGGACGAGCAGTTGGCCACCGTCATCCGCCTGGCCAAGGACAACGAGATGCCCGAGGCCATCCTCACCGAGTCCGGGCTGAAGATCACCCCGCTGGATTCAGCGGTGCCAGATCGTGCGCAGGCGCTGATCGACCAGACCAGCCAGTTACTGCCGCGCATCAAGATCACCGAACTGCTGATGGACGTTGACGACTGGACGGGCTTCAGCCGCCACTTTACCCACTTGAAGGACGGGGCCGAGGCCAAAGACCGGACGTTGCTGCTGTCCGCGATCCTCGGTGATGCAATCAACCTCGGGCTGACCAAGATGGCCGAGTCGAGCCCCGGCCTGACCTACGCCAAGCTGTCCTGGCTGCAAGCCTGGCACATCCGAGACGAAACCTACTGGGCGGCCCTGGCCGAGCTGGTCAACCACCAGTTCCGTCATACCTTCGCCGCTCACTGGGGCGACGGCACGACCTCTTCGTCCGATGGCCAGCGCTTCCGGGCGGGCGGCCGGGGCGAAAGCACCCGGCACGTCAACCCGAAGTACGGCAGCGAGCCGGGCCGGCTGTTCTACACCCACATCTCCGACCAGTACGCGCCATTCAGCACCCGCGTGGTGAATGTCGGCGTGCGCGATTCCACCTACGTGCTCGATGGCCTGCTGTACCACGAGTCCGACTTGCGGATCGAGGAGCACTACACCGACACGGCCGGCTTCACCCATCACGTCTTCGCCCTAATGCACCTGCTGGGCTTCCGCTTCGCACCACGCATCCGCGACCTCGGCGAAACCAAACTGTATGTGCCGCAGGGCGTGCATGCCTACCCGGCGCGGCGCCCGCTGATAGGAGGCACCCTGAACATCAAGCACGTCCGTGCCCATTGGGATGACATCCTGCGCCTGGCCAGCTCGATCAAGCAGGGCACCGTCACCGCCTCGCTGATGCTGCGCAAGCTCGGCAGCTATCCGCGCCAGAATGGCCTGGCCGTCGCCCTGCGCGAACTGGGCCGGATCGAACGCACGCTGTTCACCCTGGACTGGTTGCAAAGTGTTGAGCTGCGCCGCCGCGTGCATGCCGGCCTGAACAAAGGTGAGGCTCGCAACTTGCTGGCTAGGGCGGTGTTCTTCAACCGCCTTGGGGAAATCAGGGATCGGAGCTTCGAGCAGCAGCGCTACCGGGCCAGCGGCCTCAACCTGGTGACGGCCGCCATCGTGCTGTGGAACACGGTGTACCTGGAGCGCGCCACCCAGGGACTGGTCGAAGCCGGCAAGCCGGTGGACGGCGAGCTGCTGCAATACCTGTCGCCGCTGGGCTGGGAGCACATCAACCTGACCTGCGATTACGGCTGGCGGCAGAGCCGCAGGCTGGAAGACGGGAAGTTCAGGCCGCTACGGTTGCCTGGAAAACCTTAGCGTACGATTTTTTCCGAATTCTGCGGGCTCCCCTTGTTGCCCTTGACGAAAGGACGCACGAACTGCGGCGAGATCAATTTCACTTGATGCCCGAGCGCCGTCAGTTGGCGCGCCATAAAGTGCGCTCCGGCGCAGGCTTCCATCACCACCGTGCAAGCCGGCAGGATGCCAAGCAATCGCATCATTTGCTGGCGTGTCGCTTTCGTGCGAAAGATCTTCCGGCCAGAACCGTCTTTTCCGTGTAGATGAAAGCTTTGCTTGCCCGGATCAATCCCTACCAGTGCAACTGCGCTCGTGATGATGGCCTCCGAAATAAAACACCCTGCGAAAGTGTGCCCTCGGAGGGTGGGGATGACCATCTCATTAACCCGAATCTCGAACGCGCGGAACCCACCAGGCAGCAAAAGCCACCGATCTTCTCGGCATGCAGCCAACTACCCTGGCTGCTGCCCAGCTCCACGCTGATCCTCCGCGCCGTTTCGCAAACTACCGGTATCAGCCTGCATGCGCTTTTCATCCATGTATTCGAGCGTGCTGGACAGGCTGCTCGCGGCGACGGTCTTGCGGCTGCCGCCGCGTATCGACAGTAAGCGCCCCCCCCCCTTTTGCTCGAACACCCCGCCCTGCATCCTGTGCTTTTCCAGTAGGGGATTTATATGGAAACGATGCACGCGCGCCGCGAGTCCTGGGCTCGGCATGTTCAGGCCTGGCAGGACAGCGGGCTGACGCAGTTGCTTATTGCCAGTAGCATGCGCTCAAACCCGAGGCACTGGCCTACTGGATCAGGCGCAGCAAGCGGGCGGCCACGCCGCTTACCCTGGTGCCCGTGGCAGCGGCAGGGGTGTGGCTGCTGCAGGCATGCCAGTGGCTGGCGGTTGGCGTTGCCGGCGGACGTCGATGCAAGCTGGTTGGCCGGATTGCTGCGGGGGATGGCCTGACGCGAATGCCGGCCCAGGTTTGGCTGGTGGCCGACCGATCAACATGCGCTTGGGGATCGACGGGCTTTGGTGCACCTTCAGCAGGCCCTCGGGCGACCACCCTGCGATGGCACGACCTATGCCTTTCGCAATCGGCACGGCTCGCGGCTCAAGCTGTTGCAGTAGGACGGCACCGGTGTGTGGTTGGGTCAGCGCCGTCTGCATCAAGGCCGTTTTCGCTAGTTCCATGCCGCCGAATGCAGCGCCGCGCTGGTCAAGATCGGCGAAGACATCAGCGAGCAGCTCGACCTGATCCTGGCCAGGTCCTTCGTCCACCGGCACAGTCGCCCGCAATAAGCCTGCCGCCCGTGCGAAAGCATCAGCGCCGCGCCGGTTCCGCCGGCAGTGGCGTGGCCTTGCAGCCCCTGGTGGATCGGCTGCGCGCCTTATTGCTCCAACGCCAGGTGCTGCATGCCGATGAAACACCCTCTGCAGCAACTCGATCCCGGCGAGGGGAAAACCAAACGCCCCTATCTCTGGGCCTACTCTGGGCCTACCGCAGCAACGACCTGGAGCCCAGTGACAGCCGAGGCCTTGCGGCGCATCGCCGATCTCTATGCCCTCGATTGGCGCGCCCGCGCACTCGACGCGGCCGTCCGGCAGCTACTGCGTGAACAGAAATCCCTGCCCAAACTGCAGGCCCTACACGACCGGCTGCAGCTACCGCGCCGCCGCCATCCAGAGCCTTGCTGGCCACCACCAGACTGAACGGGCTCGAGTCCGGCGCCTGGCTCAAGGACACCCCGGGAAAAACTGCCAATCTGCCCACCAGCCGGATCGAGGAGCTGTTGCTCCTCGGCGTCTCAACCTGAGTAACGATGGGACGGCTGGACGCTCACCTTTTTTCATAAGACAAGCCAAAAACGGGCACCTACCCACAGCATGGGTTCGTGGAGGCGGGCTTAACCGTGACCGGTTGCTGAATGGGGGCGATGCCGCTCAGCATGCGCTTAATGCAGCTCACGACCTGCTCAACCTAGATTGCTAATTCCCGGCTTGGATAGGGGGCAGGTTTTACAGAGGGTTCGCGCTTGGTAAGAAGTCCTCATGCAGGAGCCGCAGGTATGGGTTGTCTGGCGGCGTCTCCTGGAACAGCGCATCCGGGCTGACGAGCAGGTAGCCGTGCAGCCGGCGCGACTTGCGCGGCCCCGTGACTTCGCAGGTCCAGATGTTCAGCCCGCTCGGCTGCTTGCGGTGCTGTCCCAGCTTCTCGAAGCGCTTCTGTACCCACTGCCACCCCTCCAGCTTCTCCTGCTTGGCCAGCGCGACGACTTGAAGGTACTCCTGCGCGTAGCGCTGGAACACGCCGGGGCTGACGAGGTAGCTCGTACCGGCGACGGTATGCACCAGGGCCCTGGCGTCGTTGATGATGAGCTTGCGCGTCTGGATGCTCTGACGCAGCCAAGCCATGAAGTGCGCCCCGGAGGGCTCCGTGCGATCCTTGGAAGGCGCGAGGCTCATCTGCGGCGGGGGCACGGTCGAAGGGGCCGGCTCGGGCTCGGCAACAGTGGAGCTCGGGATCTCCGGTTCCGTGGGTGGAGCGGCGTCGCCCAGCAGGTCGAGCAGCGCGGCCACGCCGGTGTCCATGGCTGCGGATGGGATCGGCGCCGCGCTCGCGGGTGCAGCTTCGGTGCCTTCCACGCGCGGCCCATCGGCCACCCCCGGCGCCTGCGGCTCCGCCTGTTCCTCTTCGACCTGCACACGGCCTGCGAACGGCGCCGGCCGGTCGGCGGCATCCCAGATCATCGCCGGCGAGAGTTTCAGGAAGGTGAAGGCGTGCGACCAGCCGGCGTCGCTGGTGACGGTAGCCTTCCAGATCGCCTTGCCATCCGGCGTCGGTTGCACGACGCCGTGATCCTGCAGCACGTTGAACACCGCCGTATTGCTCGCCGGGATGCCGTCGATGCCCTGCGACAGCAGATATGCGCGCAGCTTGTCGGAGACGGTCTTGCTCACCAGCCACAAGGCGTCTTGGGTCAGCCAACCGTCCGCCGGGCCGGCCTGGTTCAACTTGAACTCCTCCTTGAGCAGGTAGCGCAAGCCGTCGAGCAATTTGCGTTGCAGCGCATGCTTGGGCGCCGCCAGCGCCTTGCTGGGATCGCCGCCGAGTTCTTGGGCGACCGATGCCTGGTCGGCCTGCACGACCAGCTCGCCGAGCGTGCCGGCGTGCTCGTACTGGCCGGCCAGTACGTACAGCAGCGCGGCCCAGAGGTCGGAATAGCCGCTGAGCCAGTCGAAGATGTCTCGATCGAGAAGGCGCGCGTAGAGCAGCCCGGTGGCGGCGCTGTGCAGGCGGTACTCACGCTCCTTTCGGTAACGGAAGCGATAGGGCTTTCGCAGTGGGCCGTGCCAGGGATGCCAGGCACTGCCGTCGGCATGCTCGACGTGCAGATCGACCGCGATCTTGCCGATGTCGTGCAGCAGGGCCGCGTAGGCCGTGCCTGCGGTCCAGGCTTCGGCCTGGGCCGCCTGTGCCTCCGGCGTGACGCCCGCAGGCAGCAGGTATGACTGCCGCAATTTCAGCGCATAGGCGACGATCTCCAGGCCGTGGTCCAGCATGCCGCCCGGATAGGCGTGGTGGTGGCTCTCGGAGGCCGGAAACTGCTGGACCAGCTCGGCGTAGCGCTCCAGTGGGGCGAGGTAGAGCGTGGCGAACTGTCGGCGCGAGAGCGATGTGCGCTGCCAGATGTGTTCCAGCAGTTTCTGCCGACGCGGCGTCGCCAGCAGCGATGCGGCCGACTCGGGCCGCATCGACCCTTTCGGAGTTTCGATGGCGGATGTGGGCGGTGTGCCGGCGGTGGGTGGCACCCGTTTGCGCTGGAACAGCGAGAGCATGACGCCCCCCCCCGGATGACGGGCTGATCTGGGGCGCCTTTGGCCTTTTCGGGTAGGGCCTTTCCCCTTGGCCCCGTTCCCTTGCCCCTTCCCAGCCCTTTGGCCTTTGTCGGAAGCCTTTGGGTATAGGGCCGCTGCTTCGCGGATGCCACGATGAATGCGGCATGGGGCAGGCCCGACAAGCGGGGAATACTTCTGTCGCCGCGTCAGATCTGGCCCAGGCCGGCATCGAGCGCAGCGGCTTGCGCGGCGAAGTCCTTGGGGCGCTTCTTGCGAAAGGTCTCCAGGTTGTTGAGCTTCCAGCGCAGTGCCGGCAGTTGCGCGGCGTGCTGGCATTGCACCAGCGACCAGTCCGGTTCTGCGCGTACCAGGCCGCTCAGGAACCGCCTGTGCGCCTTCGTCAGCCGTTGCTGCAACTCGCGTCGCAACTGCGCGCGAGCCTCCAGCAGCGTGTCCAAGGGGCAGTCCACTTCGGCCATACCGACAAAGGCCCGTTCGTACTCGCCGGCGATGTCCTTGTCGTTGCCGAACAACACTTCGTGGGGCGGCCGGTTGTGGCCCGCCAGATAGATCACGAAGCACTCGACCATGCCATCGCTGATGTCGCCCGACTCAAAGAGCTGCCACACGTCGAACAGGTCGCGCGGATGCTGCCGGTCCAGCGCGGCCACCAGCTTGCCGGCGTACAGCTCGTCCGGTGCCAGGATCGGCACGTCCAACTCGATGCCGAACAGATCGCTGGTCTTGGCGCTCAGCGGCCGCCGCTCGACGGGCAGCACGCTGCCTCGGAACACGACGTTGACCTCGATCTTCACCTGGCTGGCATCGTTCTCGACGATCAGCTTGGTGTCCCCCAGGTCCTTGGCGCGAACCAGGCGTGTTTGCACGCCCAGCGGTGCAAGGCGCGCGGCGATGGCGGCCAGCTCCTGGTTGATGGCTTGCAGCGCTTCGTCGCGCGGCGTCTGCCACGGAAGGTACACCACGTCGATGTCCACCGAAAGGCGCGGCATGTCCCGCACGAAGAGGTTGATGGCCGTGCCGCCTTTCATGGCGAAGATGTCGTTGGCGAACACGTCGGGCGCGACGGCCAGCAGCAGGCGAACGGTGTCCGCGTAGGTCTTATCCATGAGGTCTCAGGCTCAGCAAGGTGCCGTCATCGAGCCGGCTCATCCAGCGCGTGTTGCTGCCGGTGCGAACCGGGTACTGCTCCAGCAGGGCATCGACATCCACGAGGCTGGTCTCGCGCGCCCAGGTCAGGAACAGGCGCACGGCCTTCACGCTGGCGCAGCAGGACAGCAGTTGCCCGAGCAAGTCCTTGCGGGGGGAACGCAGTCCATCGAAGAGGTTGCGGGCCTCTTCGAGGCTCTGCTTGACGCCGGCTTCGTACAGCAGCTCCAGCACGGCACGTTCGGGGGCTGCCACCCGCAGATCCTCGGGCAGGCCAGGCGGCGTGGTCAGGGTCTTGCCGGCCAGCGCCGTGTCCGGCCAGTCGAACAGGCGGGCGTGGACGTAGCGGGCCGGAAAGCGCGAAGTGAACCAGACCGGCAACGCAAAGCGACCGTCGCCCCACAGCACCAGCGCCTCCCGGCTGCCCAGGTTGTGCCGCACACCCTGCAGGGCCAGGGCGCTCTTGCCGCCGACGTGCAGGCCGGGCACGCGCTGTTGCAGGAACTTCAGCGCACCGTAGACCCCGAATTCATCGTTCGGGAAGGCATAGACGCCATGGGCCAAGCGCACGAGCCACCCGCCGTCGGCATAGTGGGCGGCGAGCTGGGACGACACCCCGAACTGGCTCAGGGTGGCAAGGTCGAACGGCGCCCCGCGGGGGAGTCCCGCCTGCAGTCGCTTGATTACCTGGTGCCGAGAATTTCCATCCATGCTATAAAAATAGCACGGAATCCAATCAGCTCCTAGATCTATCGCAAGAACGTGCATGGAAAGTAGCACGAGGTTTGATTTATATTGCAGAATCTAATCGACCTGCGACTCAGGCCGACCCGGCTCTGCCAGCCGCAACCCGCCCTCCTGGTCGCGGTCTATGCTGGAGGGCAAGCCCCAACCGGCCGCTCCATGAGGTGAGGCACCACTGAAGCCGAGGCACATGAACATGACCACCAACACGCACAACGGGCGCTGGAGCCACCGGCTGGGCCGGGGGGCTGGCCGTGCCTGGCGTGGATATCTGCGCCGCGAGCAGCGTGTCGCCGGCCGGCTGGTGACGCGCGGGGTGCCCGCAGGCGCGACGACGGTGGTGCTCTGGATCGTCAAGCTGGCCGTGCTTGGCATGCTGCTCTACACCGTATCCTGGCTCGTCCTGCTGCTGGCCTTTGCGGTGGTCGCCACATGGTTCGCGCGAAATGCCGATGCGGATGACGAGAAGCAGCCGGAACTTAGAGACGGACACTCGGGCGTCGGCCTGTACGACAAAGATGACTGGCGGATCGACATGGGCGATCCCGACGAGCCGTAGCCGCCGCATCAGCGAGAGAGTGCTCCTTACTTCGCTGCACCTTTCGATACGGCCGTCATCGCAAGACGAGAGCCGCTACCTCCAGCCGACTTTGCATCGGACGTGCCAGTGATGAGACCGCCCAGGAAATTTCCAGCGCGAACTCCCGCCCATCCGAGTGCCATCACCCAGAACGTCGGTAACACGATGAACATCATCGCCATCACGAAATTCAACAGCATATCGCCGAAAGTGTTATTCAACCCCATCAGCGGGTTGAAGTTGCTGTGCGGCGAATGCCAGCCGTAGAGCGCGTCCAGGATCGTGCTGTCGATCCAGCGCGCGAGCTGGAACCAGAAGTCCACGAAGAACAGCGCGAACTGGACGCAGCTCACCGTCACCACCGTCTTCAGGTCGTAGGTGCCGATCAGCAGCACCAGCGGGATGCAGATGACGAGCGCCATCTTGAGCATGGTCAGCACCATCGGCAGCGCCTGGCGCACCACGTCCATCGCGGGGAAGAAGCCCAGCGAGCCCACGGTCAGCCCCAGGTCGCTCGCGCCGCGCGTGACGATGTTCGGCAGCGTCCTGTCGATCTGACCGCCGTAATCGGTGTAGACGGCGCCCTGGTTCATCTTCTGCTGCCGCGGTGAGACCACGGCGCGAATCACCGAGTCATTGACCTCGCTCTGCGACAGGAAGCCCACCCAGCGCCCGATGCGAGTCAGCAGGTCCGGGTCGACCTGTGCCAGCAGCCGGCTGCGCAGTCCCTGGCCGCCATCGGCCCACCACTGCCGGCAGGATGGATAGCCGCCGCCGCTGTCCACCTGTGCCAGACCCGCATCGCGGGTCGCGTCGTAGGGCCAGGCCGTGCGTGGGGTCTTGGCGCGATAGGTGTCATAGAAGCCGGGCGTGTCGAGGAAATAACTCGACCCGATCCAGGTGACGTCGTTCATCTGCTCGTCGGAGAGCGTCGGCCGGTTCATGAACAGCTTGGCGCGCGACGGCCCGTAGCAGTCGTGCGTGAAGTCGGCGACCTCCTGTGCCAGCACCGGATCGTCGATGCGCGTGGCATCCACATCCATGCGGATCTGACGCAGGTCCGTGCCGCAGGGAATCGCCGCCACCGCGGCCCCGGTGACCGCCTTCGAGATGGCATGCATGAAGAACCACCACACCGGCACCAGCGCGCTCTGGTCGTTGAGCGCCGTGTAGACGTTGGCCCAGCCCGTGTCGTTGGGCAGCGGGACGTTGACCTGGCATTGCGCGGAGCGCGTGGTGTCGAACTTGATCGTGGCAAGATCCACTGGGATGAACGGGATGCCGGCGAACAGGATGACCACGATCGCCACCCACACCCGGCTCTCGATGCGAATCGACGACAGCACGCCCTTGTTGCCTTCGTCCGCACCTTCGCTGCGGGCCTTGAGCCATTCCTGGATCACGATGGCCACGAACGGCAGCCCGAACACGCCGCTGGCCACGAGAATGCTCCAGATGCCGTTGTTGACCACCCAGGCCACCAGGGTCAGGTAATACTCCAGGTAGTCCGTGGTGTAGAGCGTCATGCCCGCCTCCCGGTCTCAGCCGTGCCGCAACGGTTGGCTGGCTTCCAGAGCTACCACGGCGATCACGGCCGCGATCTCCGTGCGCAGCAGGCGCTGATGCGTCTCGCGGGACGGCTCCCGCCGCAGCAGGCGCCGACGCAGCCACCACCAGCCATAGGCCGTCGCCCCATAGAGGCACAGCCGCCACACGAAGAAGTGGCCGGCGTGCGCCTGCAGCCAGTGCTGCCAGCCCTCGATGCCGCCGACCACGTGGATGCCAGCGATGTTCACTGCCGCCGCGGCGGCGACCACCAGCAAGGTCCACAGCAGCGCGATCCCGATACGACGTTTGAACAGCCACGGTAGCCGCAACCAGGTCGGCCGGCTCATGGCGTGCCGCTCCGCGGTTTCTGGACTTCCCGCAGCCGATCGCGCGTGGTGTCGCCCTCGAAGACACCGCGTGAGCCGACGGCGCGGATGCTGTGGCGCTGGATGATCGCCATCGCCGAGTTGCCGGCCAGCGTGCGGCGCAGCTCCAGCTCAGTCTTGAGGTTGTTGATCTCCTGCTCCAGCGCGCTGTTCTCCTGGTCGACCGCCCGCACGGCCAGCTCGTTGGCGGCGACGTTCGGCTCCTTCTTGCCGGTCAGCAACGTGCGTTGCAGCAGCAGGGCCTTCTCCAGCACGCTGGACAGCGCCGCCTCCGACGCCAGGCGCTTGCCCAGCAGGTCATGGTCGGGTTCGTCACGCAGGGCCTCGATCACGCCGCGGGTGATCGGCAGCGAGCTGCTGCCGGCTGCGTCGAGATTGGCCAGTGTCGTCGGCCGGGCGCCCGTCACCAGCTCCTGCAGCACTTGCAGCTTGGTCTCGTACTCTTCCTGGATCATTGGTGTCAGCCCGACGCCAGGCGTGGTCTGGGTCTTCGTGCAGCTCTCGCAGGTGCGCTGCTCACGCTCGCCCAGCACGCGGTTCGCAAAGGCCGCGGCCGCTTGGGGCGACGACCAGGTCTGGCAGGTCAGGCGGTTGCCGCAGGCGTTGCGCGCGATCAATGAGGTATCGGTGGCGCTGCGCCCGTTGAGCAGGTTGTAGCCCGCTCGCGTCACGTCGCCGACCACCTTGATCGAACTCTGGCTGGAGCCGCCCGCGTTGCTGCCACCGACCCAGGGCACGCCGTTGTTCCCTTTGTTGGACTCGGCCTGCTCGATGGCGGAGACGGCATCGGTGCTGCTGACCGCATCCCGCAGCGCCATCCCCTCGGCGAGCTGGTCCCAGCCGGCCTGGCCGCCGGCCATGTCCGCCATGCGATTGGCGATGGCCCGGCAGGTCATCTTCGAGCGGTCGAAATCCAGGCGCGCCTGCAGGATGCCGTTGGTGAGCAGGTTGTAGAGCCCGGGATCGGCGCGCTGGATGATCAGCGCCGGCAGCGAGGCCACGGCGCTGGTGGCGTTCTGGATAACGTTGCTCATGATCGTCTGGAAGCCGTTGCTGATGCCGTTGAGCTGGTTCTGCAGGGTCGTGGTGATGCTCATGTCGCCGCAGATCAGGTTGCTGTTCCAGCCGACCCCCACGCCGATGCTCTGCATGTTGCCGGCACCCCCCATCGACACGGCCCGGCCGCCGCCGATGCTGTAGAGCACGTCGTCGCCGATCACGCTGCCGCCGACGTTCACGCCATTGGGATCGATGCGCGTCTGCGCCCAGGCGACGCCGACGGCCAGCGTGATGACCGCCACGAGCAGCGTGGCCCGCAGATGCGGCTTCGCGCGGCGCAGGAAGTCAGGGAGGGAGGCGTTCATCGTGGGTTCCTCACATGAAATCGACGCTGCCGAGGAAGACCTGGCCACGGCGCTGGCAGCAGGAGTACGGCCGCCACAAGGCCCAGGCGTAGTCGCCTTGCTGGGCCTGCACGCGGGTGCGGCTGTGCGGGAAGACCACGCAACTGTTCGAGCGCGTGGGCGTCAGCTCCTGCCACTTGCCCGTCGAGGCGTCGGTCTCCATCAGCGCGCCGGCCGGCCAGTAGCCGTCGCGGGCGTTGGCCAGCAGCGGCTGGTACACATGAATCTGGTTGCGGCGGGTGACGATGTCGCCCGCGCGCTGCGCGACCACGGCGCCGCTCTTGTAGTCGTCGGTCTGGTGCAGGAAGCCACCGCGCGGATACACGTTGCCCCAGAGGTTCAGGCCGGTGCGCGTACCGATTTCGCGCCGGCCGGGGATGAGCGCTTCGGGGTAGAACGCTTCCGGGATGTTGTAGCGCCAGGCGATCGTGTCGAGCGTACTCAGCAGATACGGCATGAAGGCCGTGCCAGCGCCTTCGCAGGTGTAGCCGGAGGCGCTGGCGAACTGGCTGAACACCATCCCGGCCGGATGGCCGATGACATCGGCGTTCTTGAACTTGGCGAGGTTGTTCTCGTTGTCGTGATTGGTCGTGCCGTCACCGCCAGCCTTGGCGGTCGGGTTGCGCATGCTCATCGCCCTGACTTCCAGCCACGGGTTTTCGCCGGTGTTCGAGTAGCTCGACACCACCGCATCGGGGACATAGTGGCGCACCTTGACGGAGGTGCGCACCGAGCAGCCGAAGGGCGTGCAGTACAGCCAGTAGCAGATTCCGACCACCCGGTATTCGAGGCAGTCGGGGGACAGGGCCGAGGAGACGATTGTGGCGGTGTCCAGGGCGAACGTCGACGTGGCCGCGCTCAGCAGCAACGAGGCGGCGGTGGTGCGCAGGCGTCGGGATGCCAGCAGGAGGCTCATGGCTGCGTGCTCCGGTAGGCGTTGATGCGCGCGACGGCGCGGGGCACGTCGGGCTCGCCGTAGACCACGTAGCGTCGATCGACCACCACGGCGGGAATCTTGGCGATGACCAGCCCCCAGGCATCTGCGACACCTTGGTAGGCATGGCCGATGCGGCGTTGTAGCGCATCGCCGCCATCGCGCAGTCGCTGGCGCACCACGGCTGCGGCCTGTTGCGGGTCGGCCTGCAGGTGCGCGGCGAGTTCGACCTCGATGCGCGTGGCCTGGTCCAGCTCGATGATCCGCACGCCGGCCGGGGCCTGCACCGGATGACGGCTGTCGGTGACGACGAGCACATCGGCGGCCGCTGCGATGGGACCGAGCAGCGCGGCGCACAGTCCAGCGGCCAGCCGGGCGGCCAGGGGGCGCCGCGAGGCGGCAGGAAGGTTGAGGGAATGAGCCGGCATGTCGCGCCTCCGCGGAGTCGATGCAGACTCGTAGTCGAGCGCAACGCAGATCAGGGGACGACAAAGAAACCGAAACCGGTCAGTCCCGATTCTCTGCGGGCCGGCGAAAAGAAACGGGAGCCAAGGGCTCCCGCGGTGATGAAAGGAATGCGCGTGGGGTGGTGGTGCTACAACAAGCCGGCTTCGGCGAACGAGTACGGGCTGCCCTTGCCGACGATGAAGTGGTCCAGCACTCGGACATCGACGGTGGCCAGGGCGCTCTTCAGCCGCTCGGTGATCGCACGATCAGCGGCCGAGGGCTCGGTGGTCCCCGAGGGGTGCTGATGCGCCAGGATCAGCGCCGAAGCGTTGAGCGCCAGCGCACGCTGGACAACCCCCCTCGGATACACCGAAGTCTGGTCGACCGTGCCCTTGAACAGCGGCTCAAAGGCGAGCACCTGGTGCTGGTTGTCGAGAAACACGATGGCGAAGATTTCGTTCGGCTCCGCGACCACTTTCAGGCGCAGGTAGTCGCGCACGGCGGCGGGACTGCCCAGCGCCGGACCGGCCTTGAACACGCGGTTCTCCAGCAGGGTGATGGCCTGCCGGATGATCCAGTCTTCGTGCTGGGCGGCGAGCAGGGTGAGCGACTCCGGGCGGGAGTCGGCGATGACAAGAGACATGGCGAACCTCCAATGGATGAGATCGGAGGGCGCCTGCCCCTGGAGGGCAAACCCTCCTGGGGGCGATGGGGATGGAACAGGTGACGAGCGGGCATCCACCACCGCGGATGCAGTGGCTGTTCGCGTCAAGGGATGCGATGCGAACGGGTTTCGATCAACGCGCACGAGCCGCGCCGTAGCCTCGAAGATCGATGGCTACCTGGGCATGTCACCGGCGACGCCGGTGGGCATGTCTGGGGAATGGGCGGGTTCGGCTGCGGTCGTGCTGCCGGCGGCGAGCAGGTCGATGGCAGACAGCAAGGCATCGCCTTCGACGGGACCGTGCAGCAGGAGGGTCTTGCCGGACTCGCGGTCGCGCAGTTGCAGGGCCGGCGTGGCCGCGATGCCCCGCTGTGCGGCTTCCGCCGCCTGGGCATGGATTACGGCATCGGGGCGCTCGCTGTCGAGACAAGCCTGCATGGCTGGCGTGAGGTCGGGATAGCGCAGGCCCTCCGGCAGGCCCTGGCCGTCGCCGCGGGTGTTCGCGTAGAGCCAGGCCACCGCCTGCCAGAACGTGGCATGTCCGCCGATCTCGCCCGCGCACTCGGCCAGGCGTGCCCCGGCAGTCGCGGCCGGCTCGTGCATGGACAGCGGCAGGTGGTGTGCCACCGCCAGTTCACCTCGGGATGGGCGTCTATCCAGCGCTTGAGCGTGGGGAAGTAGGCCCGACAGTACGGGCACTCCAGGTCGGCGTACCCGACCACCGTGAAGCGCGCATCGGCACGGCCATACAGCCAGGGCGGGCCAGCCGGCTTCGGTGGCTCGGGCACGGTCGTGATCGGATGCATGAACTCCGGGGCCGCGTCGGGCGTGCGCAGGAGCAACCACCCGGCGGCGCCCACCGCCGCGACCAGCAGCGCGATCAGGGTATGGCGTCGAGTGAACGAAGGCACGCGCATGCTGTTCCTCCTTCAGGCCAATGCATCCAGCGCCAGCGGCTCGATGCCCCGCGCACGGTCGACCTTCTCGGCCACGCGGAAGGCGGCATCCAGCTCGCTGATGCCGTGCTGCTGCATCAACTGGAAGCGTTCGGCCTTCTCCTCGGGTTCGGTCATCGCCATCGCCAGGTAGAGGCTGGGCGGCACGGCGCGGAACAGAACTTCCATCGACTTGGACAGGATCACGCCTTCGGAGAACTTGCCGGCTTCCTTGCGGGCCGAGAGCATCAGCGCCTTCTGCGAAGCGTTGAGTTCTCGGAAGCGCGCGACCTTCTCGACTTCATCGGGCGGCATCGACAGGCAGATCCACCACTCGATCATGTTGAGCATGGGCTCGGCCGCTTTCGGCAGGTCGTCCAGGTTCTGCGTGGCGAGCCAGAACCAGGCGCCGAGCTTGCGCCACATCTTGGTGATCTTGACCACATAGGGCGCGAGCAGCGGGTTCTTCGTGATGATGTGGCCTTCGTCCGTCACGTTGATGATCGGGCGGCCCAGGAACTGGTCGCGCTCGGCGATGTTGTTGACGGTGTTGATGAGCGAGATGTAGGCAATCGAGAGTTGGGCGTTGTAGCCCTCGCGCGCGAAGGTGGCCAGGTCCACGATGGTGATGTCGACTTCCGGCCACGGCGTGCCGGACCGGTCGAACATCTCGCCGTCCACGCCCTGGCAGAACATGTCCATGGCGTCGGCCATCTCCAGCAGCCGTGCGCGCCGCATCTCCGGCAGCGTGGCATCGCCGGCGCGCTCGCGCAGCGCGTCGCGCACGTCGCGCGTGAGCACCGTGCGTCCGTCCGCCATACAATGCCGGGCCGCATCGAGAATGCACTGGCGGATCAGGCTGCGGTCGGCGCGCGTCATGCGCGCTTCTTCCTTGTCCTCGCCGCCGGTGATCATCAGCCGTGCAGTGATCTCCAGCTCGCCGAGCACGTCGCGCTGCTCGTCGCCTTCCACGGCCATGCCGGCATCGGTCTGGTCTTCGTCGAGCGCATCGGCGTCCAGCGTCTGCACCTGGCTCGGCGTATCGACCAGCCGCCAGGCGTCGGCGAACGGCGCCAGACTGACGCCCCCGCCGGGCGCGAGCTTCACCCGGTGCACGGTGAGGCCCAGCCGTGCCGCGAAGTCGCCGAACAGGCCGAAGCTGTTGCCCGCCTCGACGATGAACAGGCGCGGCCGGTAGATCGCCGTCAGCTGGTTCAGGATGTTGTTGAGCGTCGCGCTCTTGCCCGAACCCGTCGGGCCGAACAGGAACAGATGCGCGTTCATCTGCCGGTCGAGGCGGTTCAAGGGATCGAAGGTGATCGGGCCGCCGCCGCGGTTGAAGAACGTGATGCCCGGATGCCCCGTGCCCTGGCTGCGGCCCCAGACCGGCGCCAGGTTCGCCGCATGTTGCGCGAACATGAGCTGGGTGTACCACTGGCGCTTGTCGGCAGCCGGATCGAACACGCACGGCAGCCAGCGCAGATAGCTGTTCAGCGGCGCCACCTCGTCTTCCTCGCGCACCGGCTGCAGGCCCGCGTTGAGCATCACGTTGACGAGTTGCAGGCCGCGCGCGTCGAGCTGGGCCAGGTCGCGGCCGCGCAGGTAGAACGCCAGTGCGCCGCGGTAGAGCTTGTGCGCGCTACCGATCAGGCCGCGCGCCTGCTGCACGTCCTGCCGGGTCTGCTCCGAGGCCAGGGTCTCGCCAACGGCCTTCCTGGCGAGGTGGTTCAGGTGCGCCTCCAGCACGTCCTGGGGCGTGGCGACCAGCGTCAGGCACATCACCGTGTCCTCGGGCATCTGGTCGAGCAGCGCGTTCATGGCGTCGCCGCCTTTGCGCGTCTCGCCCGTCAGATGGCCCGTCACGGGTGGCGTGCGCAGGCGATCCATCACGATCACCCGATGCGGCATGCTGTCGAAGAACCAAAGGCCGTTGGGCACGTCCGAGCGTGGCTTGCCGAAGAACAGGCGCTGCGCGAAGTCGGTGCCGCTGGCGAGTTCGATCTCGCCCTCTTCCCGCTCTTCCGGGTAGCGGGTCAGCGCATAGAAGCGCTCGCGGTCTTCGGCGCTCGGGCCGAGCAGGGTCGGATGCGGGTTGAACCAGCGCAGCAGCCAGGCGTGGATGTCCGTCGCGCCGAGACGCCGGGCTTTCACGCCGGCATTCGCCAGCACGCCGACCAGGCGGTCGCAGGTCGTGGTCAGCGCCTGCTCGGGCGACTGGCCGCGCTGTGGGGTCGGGGCCGCGGACGTGCGGCGATAGACCACCATGCGCACGCGCCGGACCTGGCCGCGCCACGGCAGGCGCGTCACCGTGGTGTCCTCGAACAAGCCGCCCGGCTTGGCGATGGCCTGCAGGTGATGGGCGAAGAAGCGCAGGTAGAAGTCGCTGAACGCGCTTCCCTGCGCACGCGGCTGCAGATAGTTCGCCAGGGAGCGCAGATAGTTGTTCCAGTCGGCCTCGTCCTGGGCGTAGAGCTGCACCACCCAGGGGTTGTCGTCCAGCTCGTCGAAGGAGTCCTGCAGGGCGCTCTCCAGCGCATCGCGCGCCTGCCATAGCCAGGCCATCTCGCGGCCCTCGGTGCCGACCGGCGCCAGCTCGAAGAAGGCCGCCACCGACTGGCCGTCTTCCAGCAACATGCACTTGCTGCCGGGCAGGTACTCGACCCAGGGCAGCAAGTCCGCGAACGACGGCGCGACGCCATAGAGCGCATCGTGGTCGGCCTGGGTGGCCGGCCTGCGCCGGCCCCGGCCGAGCGCGCTGCCCGGCTCGGCGACACCCTGTGCCGCCAGCGCCGTTACGTGCCGTGCCCAGGCATCATCGGCCGCATCCACGGCGTCAGCAGGCGAAGCGTCGGGCTTGCGTGACCACGGCAGCGACCAGGCCATCAGTAGTCCTCCACGCGCTCGCCCGGCATCGCGTACTGCACGCGCTGGTAGAGCGGGAACACCGTGCTGTAGCCGGGCACCGGCACCGGGTCGGTGCCCGCCAGGTGCGGGAACACGTACATCACCAGGTCGGGGTTCGGCAGGCGGTGGAACTGGCGGTGAATCTCGTTCTGCGCGGTACGGGTGTAGCGCGCCTGCACGCCGGGCGCCGCCTGCACAGCGGCCTCGGTCAGCGGCCGGCGCAGGCCCTGGCGCGCATCGAGCAGTTGCCGCGCGGCCTGGCCGCCGCCCGCGCTGCCGCCGGTCTCCTGATGCCAGATGTCGAGCATGGTGTTGTGGCCGTGGGGCAGGAGCTTCTCCTTGCTGGTGGCGCAGCCGCCGAGCAGGGTGGCCGCCAGCAGCACGGCGGCCGCCTCAATCCAGATCCGAGGCATGGGTTTCTCCGGTGCGGTGGTGGACCCGACGCCCCTTGGCGTCGTAGTCGATGTCGAGCGGCTGCTCCAGATGCACGGCCACCTTGGCGCCGGGCTGCACGTAAACGGCCGCGAAGGCCTGGCCGTAGAGCTTGTTGACCCAATCGGCCATGTCGCGCACGCCGCCCGCGAGGATGCGGCCCATCGCTTCGTTGCCGCTGATGCCGACGGTGCCCAGCGAGCCGTTGTTGTTGGCGACCACGGCCACGCTGCCGTTGTCGGACTTGATGAGCGAGGCCGCGCCGGCGCCCGCCGCGGTGATGAGCGCCTGGCTGCCCAGGTACTGCTGGGCGTTGCTGCGCCGCTCGCCGCTGACGCAGGGGATGCCGTAGGGGTCGCTGATCCAGCCCAGGCCCCCTTGGATGCTGGCGCCGTTGTGACCCGAGTTGCCGCCGCTGCTGCCGCCCTTGCTGCTGTCCTCCGGCACCGTGCGGATGGTGCCGTCGTGGAACACGAACGTGACCGAGCGGATTTGCCCGCGCACGCACGAGAGCGTCCAGTCGCCCGAGGCCGTGCCGCTGACCACAGCGCCGGCCACGTCGGGGATGTCGATGCCGTTGGCCGTGAGGTTGTCCGGGCCGATCAGCACCTTGAACGGATAGGGATCGTTGACGGTTCCATCGATCGGCACGCGCCCGATCAGCGCCGTCATGGCAATCGACCCCATGAGCGTCGAGTTCGACGGCACGGTGTAGACAGCCTTCGTGGATGCGCCCACCGCGCGGCTGCCGACGTCGGCGACGGATTCCGCTGCGGCCGACAGGCTTTTCTGGGCCGGCCCGAAGCTCAGGGGAAAGCTCGGCTCCTTGCTGCCGTTCCTGGCGTCGACCTTGGTGTCGTCGGGCTCGACCCACTGCGTGCCACCGACGCCGCGGTTGAAGCGCTGGCCGTCACCCTCTTCGAGCCCTAGTCCGACGGGCAGGTCGGACGGGCCACCGCCGGCAAGGCCGTCCAGTTGCCGCTGCAGATCCTGCAGCAGACCCTGGGTCTGCTGCCGGTCGCTGGCCACCTGGGCGCGCTCCTGCTCCAGGCGGTGGCGTTCGCCTTCCAGCGCGCTCTGGATGCGCTGGTCGATCGCGCCTTCCCGCGCCCGCAGGCGCTCGTTCTCGGCCTTGTGCTGCCTGTTGTCGCCGAGCGCGCTCTGCAGCTCGGTGCGCAGCTGCTTTACCTGCGCGACCAGGGTGGCGACGGTATCGCGTGGCGTGTCGCCGGCGATGCCCAGGGCCTTCATCTCCTCGGGCGTGAGCGTACCGGCCGCGCCCTTGGGGGCGGGCTGGCCGCCGGGGGCGCCGGAGAACAGTTTGATGCCGACGACCACCAGCAGCAGCGCCATCGGGATCAGCAGCCACTTGAGCAGCGGATTACTCTTCAATCGCGCGCTCCTCCGGTCGAGCCGGCCGCGGCGGCCGGCGGCAGGTTCACGGTGGCGTCGATCGGGCTCAGCGCCGGCAGCAGCGACTCGGCCAGGCCGTGGCCGCGCGTTACCAGGTAGAGCACCGTGGTGTCGGACGGGGTGCCGGCCGGCCCCAGGTTCGGATGCTGGAAGGTCGCCGCCACGAAGTGCCCCTGCAGCGCGCGCGGGTCGAGGTCGAGCCAGCGCGCGGCGGTGTTGGTGAGCCGCACGGCCGTCACCCACTGGTCTTCCAGGCGCCACGCGGCCAGTGCCCGCGCGTGCACCGGCAGCGTCGGCAGCAAGGTATCCAGCGCGAGGTCGCGGCGCAGGTTCACGCGCCCGATGCCGGACACCGGCTCGACGGTGCGCAGCGGCGCGTACAGGTTCTGTGCGGCATGGCGCGTCAGCACGACCGGTAGCGGCGTTTCGCGCCGGGGAACGGATTCGTCTACGGGCGCATCGGCCTGCTCGTCCGCGCCGCCTGCCGCACCGCCGCCGTAGCGCTTGGGGGGGGCCTCTGCTGCCACGATGCGCACCGGCTCCAGCGGCGCCTGGCCGTCCTGCGCCGGCTCGGCGGCGATGTCGAGCAGGATCAGCGCGCCGGATTCCACGTCCTGCAGTTGCAGCCGTATGGGCGGAATCGGCTCGCTCGCCCGCAGGTAGATCGCGCCGCCCGCACTCTGCACGCGCAGCTGGTCGCCGACGCCGGCCGGCACGCCGACGCGCACATTGCGGTCGATGAAGACCACGCGCTCCTGGCCGACCACCAGCGGCACCGGCAGGGGCAGGCGCTCCCAGCGCAGGATTTCCACGGCCTGGCTGGCCGGCATGAAACCGAGGATCAGCAGGACGCCGGCCAGGGCCGACAAGGCAACGGACTTCATGGGGAGCCTCTCTGCAGGCTGCCGGAGGCGTTGGCGGGCGCGCCCGTCTGGGTCGGCGTCGGCGGCGGTTCGATGCGCTGGGGTGCGCCGGCGTAGCAGTCCAGCGCCAGGCCAAAGGGGTTGCGCTCGGGATCGATGTCCAGCCGGACGACCTTGATGGGGTAGCGCACCAGGGCGCGCTTGACCTGCTCGGAGCCGTAGTATTCGTCCGCGCTCACGTCCAGCGTGACGATCCAATCGCGGCCGGAAACCACCTTGACGCGCGTGGCCGGATCATCGCCGTAGCCGCGGCCGGGAATCTCGTAGATGCCGCGCACGCGCCGACGCAGCTCGCCACTGGCGCGCCGGTATTCGTAGTCCTGCTGCAGGAAGGCCCGGCAGCTCGGTGTCAGGTAGGCCGACAGCGCGCGCAGGTTGCGTGGATAGTCTTCTTCGCCGTTCGTGGGCCAGCGCTGCACCTGCTGCCAGATGTAGAACGAGAAGGCATACACGCTCTCGGGCGGCACGTCCCACCACTTGCGCGTGCTGCCCGAGCGCAGGTCCGGCGGCACATGGATGGTCAGACTCTTCGGCGCACTCCACCAACCGAAGCCGAGCAGCAGCGCCACCGCGAACAGCGCGCCGGCGCCCAAGCGCAGCGTCTTCACGTGCGCCTGCAGATGCGCAACCTCGTTCTTGAAACGACTCATGGCGCACCTCGATCGGCATTGCGCCGGGTCGTCCAGTAGCCCGAGCGGGTGACGAGGCGCTGGCCGCCCAGGAGCGCTGCCAGCGCCGGATTCCGCAAGGCCAGCCGCCACTGGAGCTGCCGGTACAGCCAGGTGTCGGGCCGACCGCGCTTCTGCGCGCGCAGGAAGCCGCCGCCGACGAAAACGCCCAGCGCGATGCCGGCGACGATCAGCGTGGGCACCATGGCGATGCTGTGCGTGAGCCAGGCCAGCGGCAGGCCGAGCGCGAACCCGGCTGCGGCAGACAGGCCGGCGCAGATCCACAACTCATCGGCGGTCAGCCCGCGCACGACCACCGGCTGGCGGTTCAGCCGGTGCGGCAGGAAGGTCACCAGCGTGTCGCGCGGGGTCTCCGAAGGATCGGCCATCGCTTGCCGCCCTTACAGCACGCCGGTGGCTTTGGTGAGCAGCCAGATGCCGACCACCAGCAGGATCGCGCCCACGGCGACCGTCAGGCCGAACTGGCCCCAGGTGGCGCGGCCGGTGTGGATCTCCGAGTAGCGTGTGTAGGCGTGATAGCAGACACCGATGAACATCGAGGCGACCACGAGCAGCGCGATCAGCAGCACGATGTCGTAGCCGTAGTTCTGCAAGGTCTGCAGGATGCCGCTGCCTTGGCCGCGCGATGGGTCTTCCATGGTCGGCAGGCCCTGCGCGAAGGCCGACAGCGGTAGGCCCGCGAGCGCCAGCGGCAGCAGCGGTGCGGCGATGCGGGACGGGATGCGATGGGATGTCGTTGGAGTGTTCATGGCGTATGGCCCTTCGTGACGGTCAGGAGAGGAGGAAGAACGTCAGCACCAGGTACATCGCCACGAAGCGCACGACGACGGCGAGGAACTGACGTTCAGTGATGCGGTGCTCGGCCCAGCCGACGTAGGCGGTGCGCATGGCCCACACGCCCCACAGCAGCAACACGGCGAACACGAAGCCCAGCACCACGGCAGCGACGGCCGAAGGCGCAAAGCCGCCGTTGGCCTGGAAGGCGGCGACCTGATCGGCAGAGGGCGTCATGGCGACGGCTCCTCGTCGTCGGCGCGGTCACGGCGAACGTAATCGCCGGCCAGCGGGACGGGATCGCGCGGCTGGGCGCGCTGGGGCACGAGGTAGTCCTGCACGCCGGTACGCACGCGCGTCAGGTCGGCACGCAGCCGGGCGTAGTCGAAGTGGTAGCGGGCGCGCGCCTGCGGCGTGGTACTGGCGGCGTGCTCGGCCAGGCGGTCGATCAGGTCGAGTTGGCGGGCGAGCGCGGCCAGTTGCTCGTGTTCAGCGGCAGCATCGCCGGCCGATGCGGGCGATGCGCCGGCCAGCGCGATGATCAGCGCCAAGGCCAAGGCCGGCACACGGCGGCAAGGGGGCAGCGGGTTGCCAAGGGGTATCATCACGCCGTTCCGCAGTCGTCTGGATGGTGGGATGCTGCGGTGGTCGGCTGGAATCTGCCGCAAACAATCGGAACGGGCTGCGAACCGGATTCACGTGATCTACTTCGTAGAGTACCAAGCTAGCGCTTGCCGTGTCCGGCGTGCCCTGCGCCGGAGCAGCCAATCCACGACCGGGGCGAGCGCCGTTGGCAGCACCTGCACTTCTTCCAGTTTCGCGTCTCATCGATGCCCACCGCCGTGGGTGGGGTGCACGCGGTGAACTTCAGCGCGGCGCGGCGGCCGTGTGTGGACGAGACTAACGCCCGTCGCGGCCAGCGCTCTACGTGACGTTGTTCCATAATACCGATGCGCGGCGCTTGCTGTTCGCCACGCCGGGCCGGGATGCCCAGACCTTTGCGACGTTCGCAGCCGATCTGCGTGCGTATGGTGGCGAGCCCGACGCGATCACCGACATTGGTATCGACTGCCCAGGGCCTTCCAGGCGGGCGCGGCCAAGCAGCATCCGCAGGCGCGCCTCGCCTTCGATCCATTTCATGTGGTGGCGCTGGCCAGTCGGGCGCTCGACCAGGTTCGGCGTGCGGAAGTGAAGCTCGCGCCGGAGCTAAAAGGCAGTCGTTGGGCGTTGCTCAAGCGCGCGGCGCACTGGTATCGCAAACAGATCGACAGCATGCATTGGCTGCAGCGCAGCGGCCTGAAGACAGCGCGTGCCTTGCGCCTGAAAGAGGCATTGCGCCAACGCTATCAAGCACGCCCCGCACCGGATGACGCCGCTAGCCTGCTCGACCGCTGGATCTCGTAGGCACGTCGCTGCCGGCAGCGGACGAATGGCTTCGCCTTCGCTCCTGATGCCCCTCTCGTGAACTCAAGTCCGACAGGCTACTAGGCAGCGGTGCTAAGGATCCTCTGAAGTAGCCATGCATTTCTGGCTGACTTCAGCCTCCGCTGATTTTAAAAGCGGCAAATCAATCAGCCGCCGCGAGCAACTCGCGGTAGCCATTCCCCTCACTACAGGTGCACCTCTCCTGCGTTCGTCAGTAAATGCGGGCGTGCCATCCACCGATTCGACAGCGCGAATAGTGTCACCAGTTGCGCCGTGTTATTCGCCAGACCCCTCCTGCCGTCTCGATGGCATACACAACTTAAACTTTTCTGCAGCGCTCTTGGTGGGCGCCACAGCTCCGGCGTAGAGGCTGAGCAGCAGGCTCACCTCGTTGCGGGCCATCGCGTCCTAGACAGTGGAGGCGCCGCGATCAGTCGATGAGAGGTGTGCGTCGAGCGCCGACTTGACCTTGCCCATGTACGCCTCGGCGCTGCCTCGCTTGCGGAGAGCGCCAGGATCTTCTCCGATGGCCAGTCGAACTTGCCGAGGTTGGTGACCAGGAAGAAGGCATGCACCAACAGGTCATCGGGGCGTTCCTGCACCACCAGCACCAGCACCAGCACCACCAGCACCACGCGCCGTGGCGTCGGCCAGGAACCAGCCTGGTACTCAAGGTCGTGGCACCACTCCCGAGGCTGCTCGGGTTGACGGCCCGGTGGCCGCTTCAGGTGCGGTGCCGCCAGCTTCTGCAGGCCGATGTGGCTGCGCAGCAGGCCACCCACCATGTCGCCCGTTTCGGCCAGCGAGGCCACCAGCGGTGAGTAAATCCGTGCGCTGTAAAGCCCATGAAACGCCGAGCCACCCTAGTGGCCGTGGACATCGATCGGCACGCCGTCGATGTCCAGCGTCAGCTGCTCGGGGCGTTGGCCATGCTTCAGCGAGGTCAGACGCCAGACCACCAACAGCAGCAGGTCTTCATGCACAGCATCGATGTTGTCATTTCGCCCCATGCAGGTCAGCAGCCGCGACAGCGTGGCTTGAGACAGCCGACCCTGAGCTAGGGGCTTCATGCCACGCGCACCGCTGCAGGCCAACTGCCAGAGCGGGTCACGGCGCAGCGTGCCGGTATCGCTGAGATCGATCCAGCCCATCGCGCGCTGCAGCACCAGAGTGCGAAGCTGGCTGGCCAGCGAATGACGGATGCGCAGCGGGTTGCGGAGGTCGATCAGATTGTCCTCCAGCGCCTCGATCACGCCGCTGTTCGAGGGTTTCACGCAACAACAGAGCACCGCTGTCGCTGGTGGTGCGCTGGCCGCTCAGCTCGACACGAACAGCGCCGTTTCAGGAGTGCGTCCAGGCGGAAGGCTTTCACCCATAGCGGATGGCTCTCTTGGTTCATGTTCTTGGCGGAACACACTGAATTTCCGAGAGAATACCATCCGCTATCTTCGTTTTCAGGTCGGCCTCATGAATAAGCCGGGTTAATTCATGAGGTGCGCTTACTGGTCCCCCACCTGAGTCGGCTCTTTATACCCCCAAAAAAACTGATGCGCCCACGTCCACACTATCGGAACTGTCGTGCAGCTATAATCCGCGCCACCAAACAGACGGTGCAGGTGCAAGGCACCCTCGCGCCTTAATAGGCGGCCATAAATAGCACGACAACGCCCGCCAACGCCAAGCCGCCGTGCCCGATGATCGCCCACCAAGGCTTGGCGTTACGGAACAGCACCCCAAAAAACAACGCCCCTCCCAGAAAGGCTGCTACCAGCAGGCCCAGCGCCCAGAAAGCGGCCTGCGGAATCGAAGCATCGGGCCCGCCGCTAAACAACGCATAGACCAGCGTCACGAGTCCCGCGAAGGCGAGCCCACCGTGCGCCAACCTCAACCACGAAGGGTAACGCACCTTTATAGCCGTCAGCAGGGCTAAAAGTAACCCGCCCGAAGCAGCCGCTACCATCCACCAGAATATCCACTTCACAAGCTCCATCAGTTGCTCCTCAATTTGGTGTCTTTATAGAATGACGGCCGCCACTCGCCGCCCCCAATAATGTGGCATTGCTAGAATATAGCAACGAAGAAAACCAGCGGTCTTCCAGTAAGCTCATTCCATCGATAGCACATTGACTTACTTGCTCGCTCAAAGACGGTCAAGAAGTATCGCTAACGAATACGCAAGTGCAACTTTCAGTCCGCCTCCTTGCTAATATTATGATCTTAAGCCAGCATCAAGACTTATCGCCACCAACCTGACCTGCAATGCACATCTCAGTAGCCACTCATGCCTACCAGGCTAGTTAACCAGATAGCTATTGAACCCGAAGATTGAGCCAACAAAGATAGCGGCTCAAATTGATCAGTTCGAACTTCAGAGGCTTACGATAAGCGTTTTAATCAGAATGAATAATTATAGGCCAGGACGAAATTATCTTGCGCCATGGACGATTTCACGGGCGATGAGGTGTTGTAAGCCGACCGGTTGGTCATACTTTCCTTGAAGGCGTGCGAGTAGGCAGCATCGAATCTGCCTGATTTGGATAACTGATAACTAAATCCTAAAGAGGCATGATCCTGTAGCACTGCTGGAATCAGCGCCAGCAGCCCTTCGTCATTGAATGGCTGCGTGGCATGACGGTATCCTGCTCGCAGGGTTAAACGCGGGGTTGCCGCATACGACGTGCCAATCGCCATGATCGTTTGATCCTTGGCATCCTGCGGCAGCTTTAAGTCAACATCGCCCATCCCACTGGCGAACCCCAATTTAATGTCCTTCAAAGCATCCTTCCAGAAAACGCGAGAAACATCAAAAGCGATCAACCATTTATCCGTGACCTGATGGCTGATACCCACATCAAGCTTGGCTGGCGTATTGAAGTCCAAAAACCGAACCTCGCCTTCGATAGGCACATTACCGGCAATACCGTCCACCGCTGTAACAGTCCCCTTCCCTTTCAAGTCGTTCATGTGACTTTTGAACATGTAGGAGACACCCACATTCGTTGTGGGGGCCACCTTGTACAATAACCCTAATCTGCCCGAATACCCCCACCCATCAACGCCACTCGAAATCTCTTTGTTTTTGCTAACGCTCAAATGGACACCCCGTGGGTCGGGCAAGGTTCCAATCACCCCCATTAAGGAGCCGGACGCTCGCCCATCCCCCGCTAGACTACCTAGCTGGTTCATTCCAAGTAAATAATCAAGATTCAAGCCAGTCCACTTGGCATCAAGTGAACCGCCAATGGTCAGGCGATCGTTAACTTTAAAGCTCGCAGCAAAAGGTATATCAAGGATAAACAAACGGCTCGCATTTTCAAGACCGGTATCCGCCCCGGCAGCATAACCCTTTCCACCAACATCACCGCGCGACAAAAAACTGTCATCCCCATATTCCACCCCTACACCGGCTTGTGCAAACACGCCCGCACCGAAGGTCCAGTTGGAAACCTTGTGGATATAAGCAAACTGGGGGGCAACATAGGGTCCTCTGTTGTTCGAATGGTCACTCGACGACACATGCTCCCCGGTCTCCGGGTTAGTGGCGCTAATGTCTGTAGTGAAAAGATCGAATCCGAGCAACAGTTCGCCGGCAGAATCAGATAAATCCATGGTCGCTGGGTTGACCATCATCGACGCGGGCCCGACATAATGCGCAACAGCCGTTCCACCCATGCTCCTAGAAATTGCTCCAAAGCCCTCCAAGAACAAACCATCCGTCGCTATCGCATGGCTTGATGCGATACCCAAGATCACACCACTAATTACCTTATTGGGTAAATTTTTTATTTTCATATGCTTCACCGTTTATTAACGTTTTTATATGGGGAAAACAACATCGAACAACACATTCTCTACGCAACGTTGGAAAAGTTCCGCACGGGCCGCGCATTTCTACCAGCACGCGTCAACCAATCCGGAGTACCGGCTTAAGCGTCACGCCTTTTTCCGAATCTTCGGCGGCTCGATTGATTTCATCAAAAGGATAAAACTTAATCAGCTTGTCAAACGGAAACTTCCCCTGACGATAAAGCTCCACCAGCCTGGGAATGAAAATATCCGAGATCGACTGACCCTCAACGATTCCACGAAGCTTACGATTGAATAGCAGGAAGTTAATGTCAACGGGAACTGTGGCCCCCATAGGTGGCGCACCTACAATACCGATCTCACCGCCTATAGCAGAGCTGTGGATCGCCTGCGTAAGCACGGCGGGCAAACCGCTAGTCTCCAATACATACGGAACACCGTCAGCGAATATCTCTTTGATCGCCACAATGGGATCGTTAGCGGCCGGGTTAATAATGTGCGTCGCCCCAAGTTCACTGGCTAGTTCCAGCCGGTTTTCCTTAACGTCGACAGCGATGATGGTGGTACAACCTGCTACAACGGCAGCCATCACGGCCGAAAGACCAACTGCCCCAGCACCAAAAATTGCGATAGCAGAACCCGCTGGCGGATTAAGCGCATTCAGAACAGACCCTGCGCCAGTTTGAATGCCACAACCAAGAGGCCCAAGCAACTCAAGCGGTACGTCTTTTGTAACCTTCACAGTGTTGCGTTCATAAGATAGCGCATATGTCGCAAAGGAGGACTGCCCAAAAAAGCTTGCTCCCACCTCTGCCCCTTGGTGATCGTGGATGGTGCACTCCCCGGTTACCGAGCGCCCCATAAAGTTAGGGCCAAATGAGTTTGCACAACTAGTAGGGTCTCCGGAAAGACAAGCATCACAGCTCCCGCAGGTATAAAATGTCAAAACAACATGATCGCCCGGCTTAACCTTTTTGACCGCGGACCCAACACGCTCAACCACACCAGCCCCTTCATGCCCAAATACCATCGGTAGTGGAACCGGATAATGCTGATCGCGACAAACCAGATCCGTATGACACAGCCCGGTTGCAACCAATCTAACGAGAACCTGATCTTCAGCTGGCTCATTAAGAGCTACATGCTCAAGTAAGAACGGGCCATTTTTTTGGCGAACTATTGCCGCTTTGATTTCCATTTCCATCTCCTTCTTTATTCCAGACTAAAGCTATAAACCGATATTTACCAACTTTTGGACAACAACCTATTTATCTCACCGCCATCAATTTTTTGCCGAAAGACGATTCCAATCATAAATTTACCGATTAGCTCGAATACCCGTAAGCTCGACTATGCATCGAACCACAGTTAAACTTGTAAACTTCTGCTACTGCTAGCAAGGAGGTCTATTATAAAAACGGTCCGCAAACACTAATTCCCGCGCAACACCAAGTCGAACGAGCTCGGTCTCGGCAGCGTCCACCATAGGGGGCGGCCCGCAAAGGTATCCTTCATAAGGCTGCCCCGTGAGGTACTCCTTAAAATACTCGGTTACCATGCCACGTTTCCCTTTCCATGACGACGTAGAAGACTCTTCGGACAAAACTGGAATAAGCTCGAAGCGCCCAGCCCAATCGAGTTGCAGCGCTTCTATTTCGTCGAGGCAATATAGGTCACGTTGTTGACGAGCTCCAAAGAACAACAACACATCACGCTCTCGCTGGGCCTGGGTCATGCTCTGCAAAACACATTTAATTGGAGCAAGCCCCGTTCCGCCGGCTACGCAGACCATCGTGGCATTGCTCTCATGGAGCCCGAACTGTCCATAAGGCGCTCGCAGGGTTAGTGTCGCTCCCGTACGATCGCCACCAAATAGCCAACCACTGAAAACTCCACCTGGGACAAGGCGAACATGGAAGCTCAGGGAGCCGTCAGGTTGGGGCGGAGCGGAAAAGGAATAACTCCTTACAGCAGAGCATTCTGCACATTCTACATCTGCATACTGGCCGGGGTAGAAGGCTATCTGCTTATCGGGCACTACTTCCATCTCGATTATATCGTGCGCCAGCCGTTTCTGCTTACTAATCAAGGCACTCGTTTCTATTGGAACTAACGCCTGCCCGAGCACTGTGTCTAGCTCTATCTCGAGATCTTCTTTTGGTATGCATTGACAACCCAAACGATAGCCGGACTGATACAGATCGCCACTCAGACCCATAGCAGAAGAGGTCAACTCATTCACCCTGCCAGATATCAGTTTATATTTACATGTCCCACAAGATCCGACTTTGCAATCATGCGGAAAGGCAATTCCTTGATGCAGAGCGCTTTCCAGAATGGTTTGCCCGCGTGGCACCTTAAACTGAAACCCCTGCCCTCTAACTGAAACGGTAGATTCCCGAGGCGGCACAAATAAACCAGAGATTTTCTTAAAAAAACTCATTCATAAACCCATCGCTCAGTTAGACGCCCGTTAATTATAAAAAACGGAAAATTTGTCCGATTTGGAACGTTTTTTTTCAAAAAGAGACCGTAGATTTCGTTCGCTCTTCGCTTATCTACGGTCTCAGTCGAAACGATTTAGACTGCCTGTATTATCAAATGCTAGCTAGCCCGCCCCGCCCCAGTTCACTTTCACACCACAGTGGCCATCCCGCTTTTTTATTAGCAGCCATAGCCAGTTCGCGCTCACCTGGAGTTGCGTACCGCTGGTCCCAATCTTTCAACTTTGGTTTTGCAATGAGAGCGAACCAAAGAGGCGGAATAAGCCCTAGAAGGAAACACACAAAGAGCGAAGGCATCTGCGGGGCTTCTTTTTCCGGACGCAACTCATAGAACCGTGTATAGCCGTCAATATGATGATTGATATGGTTAGTAATTTCGCAACCCAGCGGGCGCACAATTGTTCCCATATGATTCCACGCGTGGTGCAGGAGGATAGGCTTATCTAGATCGCGTACTAAACCATAGTGTTGAAAGTAATTAAAACCCTCGACTATCCCTTTCGCAATAATCATCGAAGCAATCGTAACCAACCCTAATGCTGGCCCGCCCAGATAAGCAACCAGGCCAGGCAGAGCGAGCAGGAGTGCGACATATTGATATGTTTTGTTGGACAAATTCCACGGTGACTGTCCTTTTCTACGTAAAGTTTCAGCCTCAATCTTTATCGCATCTTTGACGGAACCAACTGTCGCACTGATCACGAAACTGTAAATTGTCTGACCACGGTACGGAGTATCGCTATCGAGAGGCGTATCTAAGTAAAGGTGATGCGTGTTGACATGGGCAATGTCTCGGTTCGGATCACCATAAAACATAGCCAATAGCTGCGCCATTTTCCGAGGCAACCAGTGGCGACGATGCATCAACTCATGCGAAACCGGAAGAGTTGGCACACCACTAAGCCAAGCCAAAGAAAGAATGCACCCTGCCACTTGTAACGGCTCACTAAGTTCGATACGCCCGTTTTCAACTCCAAAGACAAGGAGCCCATATAGACCGATCATTAATGGTAACTGCAAATACTGGGTAAGGTCTGCGAAAAAGGGACTTACCTTTCTGGCCGAAAAATCCTTCGGTAAAATGACATCAAGCACCATCAGTACAGGGAATGTTGCCGCCCCAAGCCAAACCCAATAGCCACCATAGTAAAATCCGATCAGCCCGCAAGCAGTAACAACAGGAATCAGGTAATAACGAAGCGTGTCCATATATCCTCCTACTTTATTATTGTCGACTCAGAATGGGTAATTAGCTGGCTTCTCAACCATACTAATCCATTGAGATTGAGTAAATTCTTCAATACTTGCAGGTCCGCCAAACCGGCCTCCGCTACCCGAGGCACCCATTCCTCCGAAGGGAACATGCGGCTCACAGTTAATTGGCTGGTCATTAATATGGACCATACCGGTATTTAGACGCTTTGCGATGTCTAGACCAGTCGCCAACGCCCTAGTATGGATAGATGCGGCCAAGCCATACTCCGAACAGTTTGCTAATTCAATCGCCTCTTCAATACTGTCAAATACAGTGATCGGAGCCACCGGGCCGAAAATTTCAGATTTGAAAACCTCCATCTCCGGCTTCACGTCCATGATTACGGTAGCTTGGTAGTAGCGATCTTGATATGTACCTCCCGCCAAAACCTTAGCACCGGCGCTTTGTGCAGATTCGACGAGCGCGTGGACGCGAACTACCTGTTTATCATTGATAAGTGGGCCGAGATGCACTCGATCCGAGTTTGGATCCCCCACCACTAAGTTCTTCGCACGTAGCGCCAGTTTCTCTGCATATTGCTGGGCAACGTCCCTATGTACTAAATGACGTCCGGCGGCCATGCACACTTGGCCCTGATGCAAGAACGTACCCCAAGCAGCGCAGCTGACAGCCCCATCTAAATCGGCGTCAGGCAACACGATGTGGACATTGTTACCACCCAGTTCAAGCGCAACCTTTTTCAGCATTCTCCCGCATTTCTCTCCGATCAACCGGCCCACCTGTGTGGACCCGGTAAAAGAAATCATGTTAATTCCGGAGTTCGCAACCATTGACTCTCCTACGTCCGCTCCACCAGGAAGAACGTGAAGAACACCGTCCGGCATGCCAGCGTCGGAAAAGATCTCGGCAATGAGCGCCCCCCCGGTGACAGCAGTCTGAAGGTCGGGCTTTAAGATCACCGCATTACCCAACGCTAAGGCTGGTGCTACCGAACGCATTGCTAAAAACAACGGGAAATTCCAAGGTGCAATTACACCGACCACGCCAACTGGAACGCGCTGACAAAGATTCATGCGCCCTGGAACTGCCGATGGAAACAACGTACCGTTAGACAAATAAGCTAAACCCGCAGCTTGATGCATTTGCTCATACGCAATTCCGGCCTCCCATAAGCCCTTCGGACGAATTGCGCCGCATTCCCGCACGTTCCAATCGGCGAACTCATGTTCGCGCTCCTTTAGTTTTTCGGCAGCCTTGCGGACAATGGCGGCTCTTTCACTAAATGGTATTGCGGCCCATTCCTTTTGCGCTCTCTTAGCTGCGTTCACAGCAGCATCGACATCTTCGCCGTTAGCAACGCCCGTAATGCCAAGAATATCTCCATTGGACGGGTCGACAACATTGGCAACACCTCCCCGCGCCTCCACCCAATTAGAACTAAACACCTTCCCGTACCAGATAGGCTGCTCTTTTGTTTCCCGCATAATTATGCCTCCTTAACTTCAAAATTATAAATTAGATACATGTGCCATTGGGCTCAAACAGGATTTTCAAGGACTGACCATTTAAGGCCATTTCGAACGCATCCTCTGCCGCCGATAGTGGCAATCGATGCGATACGAGCGAAGACAAATCAACACGCCCTGTAACCAGTAAGCTAGTTGAACGCTCCCATGTTTCAAACAGACGCCTGCCATGCAGGCCACGTACAATAAGGCCTTTAAAAAGCCACTCCTCTAGGTTGAGCAAAATATCATGTGACGGGACGCCCATCAGTCGCAACTCACCACCATGGGTGATGGATTGAATAAGCTCCTTTAACGCCGCTGCTTGCCCGGAATAGTCAATTGCAACATCTACTCCCCTCTCACCGAGCAGCGAACGCACAGTCTTATAAACGCTCTCTTCAGTTGCATTAATGCATTCATCCGCCCCCATTTTGGCTGCTGCAGTGAGGCGCAGAGGATGAATGTCAGTTGCAATGACCTTGCTTGCTCCCAGTGCTTTGGCGGCTGCAATGTTCATAAGTCCGATCGGACCGCAACCAGAAACAAGAACATTCAATCCCGAAACCCCAGAACCTTCCAGACTTGCATGCACCGCAAGCCCGAACGGCTCCATCATTGCCGCCTGGAGCGGAGGAATTCCGCACGGCACCGGCCAACACACGCTCTCCGGAACCACGACGAAAGACGCGAAGCCTCCATCAAAGTCGACCCCCGGATACCGCGTATTAGGACAAACATGCGCCCAACCGCGTCGACACGTGTAGCACGTTCCACAAGGGAGATGACTCTCCAGACTGACGCGCATCCCAGGCCTTAGACCTTTAACGTCAGATCCGACCTGTTCAATCACCCCGCTAACTTCATGACCCAAGATAGTGGGGAGTTTCATTCTTTTGGCGAACTCGCCCCATTTATAGATCAACAAGTCAGTACCACAGATACCGGCCGCTTCAACTTTCACCAGCACGTCAGTACTGTGGGCCTCTTTAGGGGCGGCCACATCATCGACAGATAGCCCTCCTGGCCCTGCTTTAGTTTTCCTTATCGCGAGCATTGAATCACCTATGTAGACGTCAAATGTTATAGGTAGCGAGGACGGCGATATCAAATCACTTAATGCATCACATGCAGCCAAGTTCTCGGCAACAAACGCACAGCTTCCGAGATCGACACGACTAGTTAGTAATGTCGCTGCAGCTGTGACTGCGGTAGATGACTAAGGCTCGAGCGAATGCGCGACAGGCTGGATATATCGTTGCAGACCTGGGCATATAGTCGGTTGAGGTTAGCGATGAGATTGAAGATTGATGCAGCCGCACCGTGGGACTGGCATCTATAACCCTATTACGAGAGATGAAGCCGATAACTGCGACGCAAATGGTGCGCAAAGTCGCACGCACGCCAATGACCTTGGGCTCACAAAAATTGGTGGTCGGGCTAGCCTGCTTGGGCTCGCCCTCAGAAAGCTCTAGGCCAGCGTCACAGACTCCAAGCGTAACGGCTACGGCTGGCCCGCTTTGAGGATATACATGGCGAAAGCAACCAATCTGAGCAGAGTTGAGAAAATACAACATTGAAGGGTCACCACTATTTTTATTTTAAGTCTCGTATAGCTAGCAACCGCCATGCCATTGCTTATACCGATCCGCTTATCGCATCTAGATCATTGATTTGCTTCGTAAAAAAAAAGGGGGGGGTATGAGAGAAATCTCCAGCACGCTGGCTGTATTTGAGCAAATCATCAATCGCGCATAATCACCTGTCGATTTGATCAAGACAGCGATAAAAAAGGTTCATCGCGCTTTCCCGGGGAAGGCGGCCTTGATTTTCAGTAAGAAGTAGTCCGAGTCCCGGAAACCATAGGCCATGCGCTTGATCACCTTGATACGGTTGTTCAGGCCCTCCAGCAGGCTGGTATGCATGGGAAAACGAGCGCTGGCGAGGATGCCGCGTATATAGCGCCTGAGGTTTTTGGCGAAGCGCTGTAGCGGTGCCAAGCCACTGTCACGGGCATGCCGTAGCCAGGCCCGCCAGCGTTGCCAGCCTTCCCATACGCTCGGGGCGTACCAGACTTCCTTCAGTGCGTCCTTGAGCAGATAGACCGTCGCCAACGGCTGGTTGGCGACGAGCAATTCCTGCAACTGCACGGCTTGGCCGTCCTTGAGGTTCGCAGCGTTGCGCAGCAGCAGCCAGCGGCTGCGCTTGACCACCTTGCGCGCTGGTTTGTTATCGCGCAGGAGGTTGGCCTGGTCGACGCGGATACGGTCGATCACCTCACGACCGTAGCGCGCCACCACATGGAACAGGTCGTACACCACTTCGGCTTGAGGGCAGTGCCGCTTCACTTCCAGGTCGAAAGCGGTGTTCATGTCCATGGCGACCGCCTCGATGTACTGGCAATGCTCACCGGGCCACTCGAAGAATGGGCGAATCGCCTGGCGACTGGTGCCGTGGCCGACCCACAGCACGCGTGTTCGCTCCGCATCCATGATCACCGTGGCGTAGCGATGGCGCTTGTCCAGGGCGAACTCGTCCATCCCCAGGCGCCGGACGTCGCCCGGCTCGATGGCGCCTGCCTCCGCTTCCAGGCGGCGTTTGTCGAGGGCCTTGAGGGTGTGCCAATGCACGCCGGTGAATTTGCTGACGTGGCTCATGGGCAGTATCCGCAACAAGCCCTCGAGCCAGGTTTGCAAACGTCGAGTCAGGCGGGAAGCCGGCTCCAGCCAATGGATCCGTTCGGTCACCCGCCCACAACAACGCAGGCAGTCGACGCGACGCACGGGCAATTGAATAATTGAATTGGAGCAGCACCCGCTGATCCAGCAGGTCGCTGTCACGCACGTGGCGTAGACGCCGTTCGTGAATCAACGGACAGGGCTCTAGACAGCGCCCACACCGGGGCACTCGCGTGGCCTGGGGTTCGAGCCCGATCAGCAGGGTATTTTCAGCTACGGGGCGAGAGGCGACAACGTCGTAGCCTGGCCAGAAAGCGGCAAGATCAATAGGATGCACGGCGACAGCAAGGTGTGGGGGTTGGGATGTTGAGCGACTGCCAATTTACCCACTCCCCTGCCTGTCAACTCGCTCTTTCCCCAGAATCCGCGAAGGACCTTAGAAAGGCCCAAACCTGGCGCAAGGCAGCTATCGGCCCGTTGCTTTCACAGATAGGCTGGGGTCAAGCTTCTTAAGTCGATAGGCCATTGCCGGGCGGGTCAATCCCAGCAACCGCGCCGCCTGTGAGATATTCTGCCCACAACGGTCCATGGCCGTGCGCATTAAACCCGCCTCGAGATCCTCGAGACTGACGCCCTGGTCGATAATTTGCCTAAACCAACTGTCACCGGACTCCTCCTCCAACCGGCCCTCGCTTGATAGCCTGTCGCCTTCGGTAGCCATCGCCAACCCGGGGAACAGCGACTCGACATTGATGCTTTCGTTGCTCTCGGTGAGAATCACCCCGCGCTCAAGGGCGTTCTCCAGCTCGCGGATATTGCCTGGCCATTGGTAGTGGAGGCAGGCCTCCATCGCTCGATCAGACAGGCCAAGAGTCTTCTTGCCGTATTCCTTATGGTGCCTTCTGAGAAAATGCTCGACCAGCAGCGGGATGTCTTCCACGCGCTCGCGCAACGGCGGGATCTGCACGGGAAAAACATTCAGCCGAAAGAACAGGTCTGCGCGAAAGCGCCCCATCTTGACCGCCTCTTCCAGGTTCTCGTTTGTTGCGGTGATTAACCTCACGTCGACCTTTCGCGTGCGGTCGCCGCCGACCCGCTCTAGCTCTCCTTCCTGCAATACCCGTAGCAGGGTGGCCTGAGCCCTCGGCGTCAATTCGATCACCTCATCAAGAAAGATGGTGCCGCCGTTGGCCCGTTCAAAACGTCCAGCGCGTGCATTGACCGCGCCCGTATAGGCGCCCTTATCGACACCAAACAGTTCCGACTCGATCAGATCCGGCGGAATTGCCGCACAGTTCACCGCGACGAAGGGTTGCTCTGCGCGCTCACTGCGCAAATGCACGCTGCGCGCGATTACCTCCTTGCCCACCCCAGTCTCACCCAGTAGCAGAACCGAAACCTTGCCGCGTGCAGCCTTGTCGATGGTCTCACAGATGCGCTTGTAGGCTGGCGAATGGCCAATGCCGTAATACTGCCCATCGTACTGCTTCAGGCGGTTGCGCAGGTTGGCAACCTGGGTCTGCAGCTCGTAGCGCTCGTCTACGATCGGGTCGCTTTTGAAGTAGGCTTCGAAACTGCTGACATCGCCCCACTCTTCTGCGGTCTTGCCTACGATAAGGCATTTATCGTCACCGCACCCGCGACAGCTAGTTTCCTGGAAAATGATTCTGCGGCCCATGAATGCCGAACCATAGCCGCTAGCATAGCCTAGCACCGTCCAGCAGACGGGCTCATTCATCAGGCCCAGCTCAGTTCGGCAGATATCCACTTCAAAGGAATCAATCCACTCGGCCTCCACGTTGAAACGTCCGTCCCGGATGGCGATATCCATCGTCAGCAAGCGTACTTTGACCATCCCCTTGAGCGCGTACAATTGAGGCCCAGCCAGGAACACCTCCTCCTCGCGCATGGCCGGCCGCAGCTTGCGTGCCAGCTCGGCATCCATCAGGCCGGACTGATAGCCCAACCGCAGGAAGAAACCCTTGGCCCGCTCGATGCCGATCAAGCTGATAATTTCGCGGCGGAAGCTGGCCAGCGTAGATAGCTGCATTAGCAGCATGCGCTGCTCTCCCAGCCAGATCTTGCCTTCGGCGGCAACGAAACGGATCTGGCTGATAAGGTCTTGCATATCCTCATGCTGCATCTTGGGTTTGTATATAAGCGACATTGTTTTTCTCTTGTTTTTATCGGGATGATCCACCCCGCAGCACATCAGTGGCTCACTGCGGTCATGACTACCTTGCAACGTCAAGGCCTGTGCTTGCCGGCTCAGCATTCCATCTGCCACTTTAGCATTTGCTTAGGTGGTCCTGAAAAATTAACCAATTGATTAACTGAAATCCACCTCAACGCAGATCCCCTTTATCCGCCAATTCGTCGCCGCATGCCCCGACAGCACGAACTTCTGGTGTTCTCGCTTCTTAAAAAGAACGTCTTCGTTCTGCTTGGCATTATTTTTGCTTGGAAAAGTGGTCACTGATTGCAAAAAGGATGGCGCAACGTGGCAATGGGGGTAACCCGTATACGCATCACGTCGAGATGCATTTTCATCGACCTGGCGCCTTTCTACATCACACCAAGCAGCCCACATTAAAATAAGAGAACCGTGAGCTATGGATTTTTGCTTATTGAACGAGAAAAGTCAGATCTTCGTCCACGCCGAGCCCTATGCAGTCTCCGATTATGTTAACCAGTATGTCGGTACGCACTCTATTCGCCTGCCCAAGGGCGGGCGCCCGGCAGGCAGGCTGCACCACAGAATCTTCGGATGCCTCGACCTGTGTCGAATCAGCTACGGCGGTAGCGTGAGGGTAATCTCGCCTGGATTAGAGACCTGTTATCATCTGCAAATAATACTCAAAGGCCATTGCCTGTGGCGTGGCCATGGCCAGGAGCACTATTTTTCGCCGGGCGAACTATTGCTGCTCAATCCGGATGACCAAGCCGACCTGACCTATTCAGAAGATTGCGAGAAATTTATCGTTAAATTGCCCTCAGTGGTCCTTGATCGGGCATGCAGTGACAACAATTGGCACAAGCCGAGGGAGGGTATCCGTTTCGCCGCGCGACACAATCTCCAGCAACTCGATGGCTTTATCAATCTACTCGGGTTAGTTTGTGACGAAGCGGAACATACAAAGTCGATGCCTCGGGTCCAAGAGCACTATGCGGGGATCATCGCTTCCAAGCTGCTCGAAATGCTGGGCAGCAATGTCAGCCGTGAAATTTTCAGCAAAGGTAACCCGTCTTTCGAGCGAGTCGTTCAATTCATTGAGGAGAATCTCAAACGGAATATCAGCCTTGAGCGGTTAGCGGAGCTGGCGATGATGAGTCCACGCTCGCTCTACAATTTGTTCGAGAAGCATGCCGGCACCACGCCGAAGAACTACATACGCAACCGCAAGCTCGAAAGCATCCGCGCCTGCTTGAGCGATCCCAGTGCAAATGTGCGTAGTATAACTGAGATAGCCCTAGACTACGGCTTCTTACATTTGGGACGTTTCGCTGAAAACTATAGGAACGCGTTCGGCGAGTTGCCTTCCGACACCCTGCGTCAATGCAAAAAGGAAGTGGCTTGATTACGAACGTAGCCGAAGAAGGGATGGGTTGAATCGCCCCGGCTTTCTTAGACACGGCGGTTGCAGGAGCTGAGTGCAACACGGTCATTGAATTGAGGCTGGAGCATCATGCCGCATAGCCAGGGCTTCCTGCATCACCTCACCCATGACTTCGATCGGGCACTTAAAGTCGAAGCGCTTACGCGGACGCATATTCAGTTGCAGTGCAATGGCGTCGAGTTCTTCCTGGCTGTGTACCGACAAGTCCGTGCCCTTGGGCAGGTACTGGCGAATCAGGCCGTTGATGTTTTCGTTGCTGCCGCGCTGCCAAGGGCTATGAGGATCGCAGAAGAATATCGCCACACCGGTTCTCTGGGTGATCTCAGCGTGCCGCGCCATCTCCCGCCCTTGGTCGTAGGTCATGCTCTTGCGCATCGCCAGCGGCATGCGATTGAGCGCGGCACTGAAGCCCTCCATCGCCGAGGTCGCCGTCGCGTCGTTCATCTTCACCAGCATCAGGTAGCCACTGGTGCGTTCCACCAAGGTGCCCACCGCCGAGGCGTTGGCCTTGCCCTTGATCAGATCACCTTCCCAATGGCCCGGCATCAGGCGGTCTTCAATTTCCGGCGGGCGCACGTGGATGCTGACCATCTCGGGAATCTGGCCGCGCCGATCTACACCGCCAGAACGTGGCCTGCGTGTCGTCTTACCTTGGCGCAGGCAGATGATCAGCTCCTTGCGCAGCTCTCCGACGGGCAGGGCGTAGATCGCGCTGTAGATCGTCTCGCGACAGACGTAGGCATCTCTGAGGTTGGGTATGTTCATGCTTCGCAGCTTGCCGGCAATCTGCTCGGGAGACAAACGCTCACGCAGCATGTGGGTCACCAGCTCGAAGGGGTTCTACCCCATTTCCACGGACGGTTTGAAAAGGGCTGAAAACTTCAGATCTTGCCGGGCGACTCTACGACGCATTCGTGGGTTATGAAACCGCTCGATGTAGTCGAATAGATCCGCCCGAGCCTCATCACGAGTTCGATACGACTGATGGACAACGCGCTCCCGTTTGAGCTGACCGAAGAAGCCTTCACAGGCAGCGTTGTCGCCGCAATGCCCGACGGCACTCATACTGCACACCAGCGTGTTGCGATTCAGAAAGCGCTGGTAGTCGGCGCTGGTGAATTGGCTGCCGCGATCCGAATGCAGGATCACTGACCAGTCACCCTGGCGCTGCCAGATCGCCATCTCCACCGCTCGAATCACCATCTGCCGATCCTGGCGGTGATGCATCGACCAACCGATCACCAGCTTGCTGTACAAGTCGAGCACCACGCATAGAAAGAGTTTGCCTTCCTGGGTGGCGATTTCCGTGATGTCCGTGACCCACTTGCGCTCTGGTTCCTGCGCGGTGAAGTCGCGCTCCAGCAGGTTTTTCACGCCTGCTGGGCGGCTGCTGGCGACTCTTCCAAAGCCACGCCGCTTCCGGCGTGGCCAGCCTTGAATTCGCTCAGCCGCCATCAGGCGAGCAACTCGGTTCAGGCTGACGGCTTCGCCCTCGTCGAGCAAATCCTCGTGCATTCGTGGCGCTCCGATCACACCCCGGCTGTCCTCGTGAATCTCCCGAATGCGCTTCACCAAGCGCGCATTCTCCTGAGCTCGCGCGCTTGGTTCACGATCCTGCCAGGCGTAATAGCCGCTGGCAGAAACCTTCAGGCAACGGCACATCAATCGTACCGGGTACTCGTTGCGGCAGCGCTGGATCACCGTGTACCGCTCGATGACTCCTTGGCAAAGTACGCTGCCGCGTCTCTTAAAAAATCACGTTCCTTGGTTACTCGGGCCAACTCGCGCTTGAGGCGGGCAAGCTCCTCATCCCGCGGGCTTCCCGTTCCAGGAAAGGCTTTCTCAGTACCTGGTTGTGCCTCCCGCACCCAGCGTGTGAGCAGGTTGGGAGCAACACCAATCTCCATGGCCACCTGTCGACAGCTCGCCCCTGAACGACGAACCAACTCGATGGCTTCCCGCTTGAACTCGGGACTGTATTTCTTGCGTTTCATGAACACTCCTTCAGCTCGGTGTGAGCTTACTCGAAAGTGTCCGTGCTGACGGGGTAGAACCCAAGCGTTCACTGCCTGGCAACAGCTTGCGCCTGGGCCGGCAGGCTTGGCGCCGGCGCTGCATCTGCTGCTGCGCTCCGTGGGCCGAGTAGGTGCCGCAAGCCTGGCGATTACGACGCAGCTCCCGGCTGATGGTCGAGGGGGATCGGTTGACCAGGCAGGCAATCCTTCTCTGACTGAAGCCTTGGACATGACCGATTTGGATCGTGGCGCGCTCTGCAACGCTGAGTTCGGAATAGGACATGGGGCAGCACCTTACCGGAAAGGTCAGGTGTTGCACTCAGTTTTTGCCGCCGCCCACTCTCCAAGCTCTGAAATAGCGTTTCTCAAACTCCACTGGCGATAGCTGCATAGCGCTGCTGTGCCGGCGTTTGCCCGCGCTCTTTGTGGCCGCCTGCCAATCCAGGTCGGGTTTTTCGACCCGAAATGCCTTTGCGCATCTCCACTTTCAGCGTCTGACCTTGCTGGCCAGTTCGCCGCCGATGCCGAAGTGGCCTTTGGGCATCTCGGTTATGATCACTCGTACGCTGGTCAGCGGCGCATCCAGGGAGCGCGAGATGGCCTCGCTGACTTCCCGAATGAGGGTTTCCTTCTGCTCGTCGCTGCGGCCTTCAAGGATGTGGATCTGGGCAATAGGCATGGTGTGCCTCCTGAAGAAGAGGCCGCCCGGGCAGGGCGGCCGGATGGCTCAGACGAAGCGCGCGGAGACGCTGCCAAGCCCCTGGTAGCGCACGGTGATGTTGTCGCCCGGCGCTACTGCGACGGCGGCGGTGATGCCGCCGGTCATGATGAAGGTGCCGGCCGGTATGTGCTCGCCGCGCTCGGCCAGCAGGTTGGCGAGCATCGCCACGCTGGACAGCGGATGGCCGAGCACCGCGGCACCGGCACCGAGTTCCACCACCTCGCCGTTCTTCTCCATCACCACGCCAAGAGTGCGCAGGTCGACATCCTCCAGGCTGGCCATGCGACCGCCGGTGATATAGCGGGTCGAGGAGGCGTTGTCGGCCACCACGCTGATCAGGTCGAACTTGAAGTTCTCGTAGCGTGAGTCGATCACCTCGACGGTGGGGATCACGTAGTCGACCGCGGCGATCACGTCGCCGATATGGCAACCAGGCCCCACCAGCGGTGCCTTGGTGACCACCGCGATTTCCGCCTCGATCTTGGGGTGGATCAGCTTGGAACACTCCACCGTGCCGCCGTCGGGCACGCTGAAGTAGTCGGCGAGAAAGCCGTAGATCGGCGTCTCCACGCCCATCTGTGCCATCTTCGCCCATGAGGTCAGGCCCATCTTCAGGCCGACGATCTTGTTGCCGCGCTCCTCCTTGCGCCGGCGGATTTCCCACTGGATGTCGTAGGCATCGGCGAAGGTCATCTCGGGATAGTCGTTGGTGACCTTGTGGATGTCATGGGCCTGCAGTTCGGCGTTCTCGATGTGCTCGGCCAGGGCCAGCACCTGCTCGGGGCTGAGGGTACGGTTCATGCGCTCACCTTCTGGTTCTGGCGGGCCCGGGACATATCCAGGGCGAGGTCCTCGATCATGTCTTCCTGGCCACCGACGGTGCCGCGGCGCCCCAGCTCGACCAGAATGTCGCGGGCCGGTATGCCGTACTTCTTCTCGGCGCGCTGGGCAAACAGCAGGAACGAGCTGTACACCCCGGCATAGCCCAGGGTCAGCGCATCGCGGTCGACGCGGATCGGCTGATCCATCATCGGCACCACCAGGTCCTCGGCGACGTCCATGATCTTGTAGAGGTCGATGCCGGTTTCCACGCCCATGCGCTTGCACACCGCGACGAAGACTTCCAGCGGGGTGTTGCCGGCACCGGCGCCGAGACCGGCGACCGAGCCGTCGATGCGTGAGGCACCGGCTTCGATGGCGGCCAGCGAATTGGCGATGGCCATGCCCATGTTGTGGTGGCCGTGGAAGCCGATCTCGGTGGCCGGGTTCAGCTCGGCGCGCAGCAGGCCGATCTTCTCGCTGACTTCATCGGGCAGCATGTAGCCGGCGGAGTCGGTGCAATAGATGCAGTTGGCGCCGTAGCTTTCCATCAGCCGCGCCTGCTCCAGCACTTTTTCCGCGCTGATCATGTGCGCCATCATCAGGAAGCCTACGGTATCGGCGCCCAGCTTGCGTGACATGCCGATGTGCTGCTCGGAGACATCGGCCTCGGTGCAATGCGTGGCCACTCGAATGGTGGAGACGCCACAGTCGAGCGCCATCTTCAGGTGGTCGACCGTGCCGATGCCTGGCAGCAGCAGGGCGGATACCTTGGCCTGCTTGAGGCGCGGGATCACCGCACGCAGGTATTCCTCGTCGCTGTGCGCGGGGAAACCGTAGTTGATCGAGCGACCGCCGAGGCCGTCGCCGTGGGTGATCTCGATCAGTGGCATGCCGGCAGCGTCGAGGCCGGTGGCGACCGCGATCATCTGCTCGAGGCTGATCTGGTGGCGCTTGGCGTGCATGCCGTCGCGCAGGCTCATGTCGTGCAGGGTGACGTTCTTGCCTTGCAGATTCATGGTGCGACTCCTTTAGGCCAGTGCCGCTTCACGACGTGGCAGTTGAATGGTGCCGGCGGCGATTTCCTCGGCGAACATCTCGCCGGTGCGCAGGGCGGCGGCGGTCATGATGTCGAGGTTGCCGGCGTACTTGGGCAGGTAGTCGCCCAGGCCCTCGACTTCCATGAAGATCGAGACGCGGTTGCCGTCGAATACCGGGCCGTTCTTCAGCCGGTAGCCGGGCACGTACTTCTGCACCTCGGCGATCATCGCGTGGACCGATGCGGTGATCGCATCCTGGTCCGGTTCGGTTTCGGTCAGGCAGTGGATGGTGTCGCGCATCATCAGCGGCGGCTCGGCCGGGTTGACGACGATGATCGCCTTGCCTTCCTTGGCCCCGCCGACCTGCTCGATGGCGCCGGCGGTGGTGCGGGTGAACTCGTCGATGTTCTTGCGGGTGCCCGGGCCGATGGAGCGCGAGGACACGGTGGCGACGATCTCGCCGTAGGCCACCGGCTGCACGCGCGATACCGCGGCGACCATCGGGATGGTGGCCTGGCCACCACAGGTGACCATGTTGACGTTCATTTCCAGCGTGCCGACATGCTGCTTGAGGTTCACCGGCGGCACGCAGTACGGGCCGATGGCGGCCGGGGTCAGGTCGACCATCAGCACGCCCAGCTCGTTGAGCTTGCGGCTGTTCTCGGCGTGTACATAGGCGGAGGTGGCATCGAAGGCGATGCGGATATCGTCCTCGAGCACGTGCGGCAGCAGGCCGTCGACGCCCTCGGCGGTGGTCTTCAGGCCGAACTCGCGGGCGCGCTTGAGGCCATCGGACTCGGGGTCGATGCCGACCATCCAGACCGGCTCGATCCACTCGGAACGCAGCATCTTCATCACCAGATCTGTGCCGATGTTGCCCGGGCCGATAATGGCGGCTTTCAGTTTCTTGTTCATCAGGCTGTCCTCGATCAGATGAAGCGCACGGAGGCGCTGCCGATGCCGCCGATCTCGACGCGCATGAAATCACCGGCCTTGACCGGTTCCAGCGGAACCAGCGAGCCGGACAGGATCACTTCGCCGGCCTTCAGGCCGATGCCGAAGTGGCCGAGGGTGTTGGCCAACCAGGCGACGCAATTGACCGGCGAGCCGAGCGCAGCCGCTCCAGCGCCGGTGGAGAGCAGCTGGCCGTTCTTCTCGACCAGCATGCCGCAGGTGACCAGATCGACCTGGCGCGGTGAGACGGCCTGGTCGCCGAGCACGAACAGCCCGCAGGAGGCGTTGTCCGCCACGGTGTCCTGGATCTTGATCTTCCAGTCCTGGATGCGCGAATCGACCACTTCGAAGCAGGGGATCACGCATTCGGTGGCAGCCAGCACGTCGGCGTTGGTCACGCCCGGCCCCATCAGGTCCTTCTTGAGGATGAAGGCGATCTCGCCCTCGGCGCGCGGCTGGATCAGCTTCTCGCTGATCGGCATGGCTTCGCCGCTGTTGTAGACCATGGCATCGGTGAGGTAGCCGAAGTCCGGCTGGTGCACGCCGAGCATGTTCTGCACGGCCTTGCTGGTGACGCCGATCTTCTTGCCGATCACCCGCTCGCCGGCGGCCAGGCGGCGTTCCAGCATGCGCAGGGAAATGTGGTAGGCGTCCTCGACGCTGATGTCGAAGCCGCGGCTGGTCAGCGGCGTGACGGTCTCGCGCTGGACCATCGCCTGGTAGAGCTCGTCGCCGAGTTCGTTGATCAATGTCTTGTCCATATCGGTCTCTCTCAGGAATGGAGGGCGTCGGCCTCGGCGAGGAAATTCTCGACCAAGCGGGCGAAACGCTCGGCGTGTTCGATCTGGGTCCAGTGGCCGCACTGGCCGAACACGTGTAGCTGGGCGTTGGGAATCCACTGCGCGAGGGTCAGCGAAGCCTGCAGCGGGATGATCCGATCCTCGCGGCCGTGGATGACCAGGGTTTCGTTGGGCAGGGCGCGGATATCGGTCTCGTTGCTGGCCAGATCGTCGACTCCGTTCTGCCGTGGCGGCGGGAACATCGCGGCGAACGACTCCTGAAAGCCGGGGCGGATGCTGGCCTGGTAGCGCAGCTCGGCCAGCTCGTCGTTGACCAGGGTGCGGTCGTGGGCGAACAGATCGAGCAGCCTGCGCATGTTGGCCAGCGACGGCGTGTAGCCCCAGGCTGTTTCCAGTCCTGCGGTGATGGGGAAAGACACACCGACGCTGCCCATCAGCACCAGCCGGCGCACACGCTCGGGGTGACGGATGGCCAGTGCCAGTGCCAGCCCGCCGCCGAACGAGTTGCCGACGATGTCGGCCTGCTGGATGCCGAGGGCGTCGAGCACGCCGATGGCATGCTCGACCCAGCGCGCCTGGCTGTACTTGCCATCGGCCGGACGTTCGCTGTAGCCGAAGCCGAGCATGTCCGGGGCGATCACCCGGCGCGTCTGCGCCAGCTGCGGAATGATCCCGCGCCAGTTGGCCCAGGCGGTGACGCCGGGGCCGGAGCCGTGGATCAGCAGAGCCGGGAAGCCTTCGCCCTGATCATGCAGGTTGGTGCGGTAGCCGGCGGCGAGGATTTCGCGACCGATTTCAGGGCTTTGCTGCGGTGCGTTCATGACCAGGTCCTCAAAGTTTCACACAGATGTTTTTCAGCTCGGTGTAGAACTCCAGCGAGTGCACACCCCCTTCGCGCCCGATGCCCGACTGCTTGCTGCCGCCGAAGGCGGTGCGCAGGTCGCGCAGGAACCAGCTGTTGACCCAGACGATGCCGGCCTCAATCTGCCCGGCGACGCGGTGGGCGCGCGAAGCGTTCTCGGTCCAGATCGCCGAGGCCAGGCCGTAAGGCAGGCTGTTGGCCAGTTCAATGGCTTCCTCCTCGCTGTCGAACGGGCGGATATGGCAGCAGGGGCCGAAGATTTCCTCGGTGACCACCGCCGAATCGTCGGCCAGGCCGGTCCAGATAGTCGGCTGCACCCAGGCGCCGCCGGCCAGGTGCGCCGGCATCTCCGGCACGCCGCCGCCGGTGACAACGGTGGCGCCGTCGTCGACTGCCTGCTGGTAGTAACTGAGGACTTTTTCACGGTGCTTATGGCTGATCAGCGGGCCGAAATTGGCCTCTGGATCGTTCGGTTCGCCGATCTTCAACGCTTCGGCGCCGGCCTTCAGGCGGGCGACGAACGCGTCGAAGATCGGCCGCTCGACATACACCCGCTCGGTGCCCAGGCAGACCTGGCCGCAGTTGGCGAAGGCCGAGCGCAGGGTGCCCTCGATGGCCTTGTCCATATCGCAGTCGGCGAAGACGATGCCGGCGTTCTTGCCGCCCAGCTCCAGCGACACCTGGCGCACGCCCTTGGCCGCGGCGCGCATGATGGTTTCGCCGGTGCCGGTCTCGCCGGTGAAGGTGTAGGCGTCGACGTCCGGGTGCTCGGTGAGGAAGGCCCCGGCCGAATCGCCGCCGAAACCGTGCACCACGTTGTACACGCCGGCCGGCACACCGGCGGCCTGCATCACCTCGCCGAGCAGGGTGGCGGTCAGCGGGGTTTCCTCGGATGGTTTGACCACCACGCAGTTGCCGCAGGCCAGGGCCGGGCCGACTTTCCAGGTCATCAGCAGCAGCGGCAGGTTCCACGGGCTGATCACCCCGATCACCCCCTTAGGCCGGCGCACGCCGTAGTTGAGTGCACCGGCGCCGTCCGGGGTGGCCATCTCGAAGGCTTCATTGGCAACATTCTTGAGCAGGTCGGCGAACACCTTGAAATTGGCCGCGCCGCGCGGAATGTCGATGTGGCTGGCCAGCGACTTCGGCTTGCCGGTGTCCAGGCATTCGGCCTCGAGAAACTCGCCGAAGCGCGCCGTGATGCCATCGGCCACGCGATGCAGAATCTCAGCGCGCTCGGCCACCGTCATCTTCCCCCAGGGTCCCTTCAGCGCAGCGCGTGCCGCCCTGACCGCGGCGTCGACCTCGGCGCGGCCGGCCTCGTGGACGCGGCCGATCACCTGGCCGTTGGCCGGGCTGACATTGTCGAACAGCTTGCCGCTGGCCGAACCGACGAAGGCACCGCTAATGAAATGCTTGATTTCTTTCATCTGCGCAATCTCTGCAATAAGTCGTACCGGACCATCAGGTCAGCACGGTCATGAATCGTTCGTTGAGAATGCGGTCGTGGTAAAAGATCGCCTTGCCCAGCTGGTCGGTGGTCCAGGTCACCGGTTTGTGGTCCGGGTAGTTGTAATCTCCCCCGCAGAACACTTCGTTGCGGTTACCGGACGGGTCGAAGAAGTAGATGGTCTTGCCGTGAGTGAGGCCGTGGCGGGTTGGGCCGATATCGATAGATGTGTCGGTCATGGAGATCAGGTCGGCGGCGCGAAGCAAGTCTTCCCAGGTTTCGAGGTGGAAGGACACATGATGGAGGCGGCCTTTTTCCGGATGGTGAATGAAGGCCACGTCGTGGGCCTTGGTCGACAGACTGAGAAACTGGGCGACGCGCGTGCCATTTTCGTCCAGCACCTGTTCGGCCAGATAGAAGCCGAGCACCTTGGTGAACAGGTCATAGGTCGCCGGCAATTCGTCGCCATACATGAGGGCGTGGTCGAAACGCACAGCCGCCATACCTTTCAGATCGCGCGGCCATGCCTCGGGATTGACGTCATTCAAACCCCACTTTCCAGTATATTCCTTGTCTGCATACAACTCGAAGTGATGCCCGGAGGGGGCCTGGAAGCGCACGCGCCGGCCACAACTGTTCAGTTCACCTGCGGGTAGCTGCTCAACGGCACAGCCATATGCCATCAGATCCCGCTCCAGTTGCCGGAGAGCATCCTCATCCACAACCTTGAAACCCATAAAATCCATGCCCGGCTCGTCAGCCTCGCGTAGCACCAGGGAAAACTTATCCACTTCGGTCCAAGCCTTCAGATAGACACGGCCCTGGTCGTCACGGTCCATCTCGATCAGGCCCAGCAACTCGACGTAGTGTTCCAGGGCCTTGCTCATGTCCAGTACACGCAGCTGCACATGGCCCGGTCGCATTACACCTTTGTTCATGACGTCACCTCTTCATAGTTCTTGTTGTCAGGTTTGTTTCCGCCAACGTGGCGAAAGTACTCGATGGTCAAGTCGGTTTGCGGAAACACTTGACAGGCCAGGGCCAGGCCTTCGGCGGCGGCCTTGGCCGGCACGTGACCGCGGCTCATGCGTCCGCTCCGGTAGGCTCCGCTGAGCACCCGCACTCTACAAAGGCCGCAACCGCCACCGCGACAGCCCACCGGTATGCAGCGCTTGCCCTGGGCTTCCATGGCGCGCAGCACCGACTGGCCCTCCGCGCAGCGGAATGACTGGCCGCTTAGCACTTCGAACACCTCGTAGCCGGCACTGTTCATATTCATCCCAGATACACTAAACATGACGGAAGTATCCCCCAACAGCTCTGGGTGATGCCGGCAAAACCCCGAAAATGAGCGTCAGGGACCTCATGTACGTTGCTTCTTCGCATGTCGATTTCTCTTCTTAACCAGACATAAGGGTCAACCGAGGTCTCCCCCTGCCACCGGAAGAGTTATACCGGTGATGTAGGAGGCGGCGTCAGAAGCAAGGAACAGAATTGCCTCGACCTGCTCGTCAATGCTTCCGTAGCGTTTCATAAGGCTGCTGTCGAGGGACTGGTCGACGATCTGCTGGTACCAGACCTTCTCCTGCTCACTCGGCTCGGCGCTATTGCGCGGAATCCGCCGTGGCGGCGCCTCGGTGCCACCCGGTGCGGTGGCGTTGACGCGGATGCCGCGCTCGGCGGTTTCAAAGGCCAGACAGGCGGTCAGGGCGTTAACGCCACCCTTCGCCGCGCCGTAAGGCACGCGATGGATCCCGCGCGTGGCAACGGAGGAAACATTTACGATGGCGCCACTGCCCTGCTCGATCATTGGCGCCAGCGCGGCGTGGCAGCACCATAGGGTAGGAAACAGTGAACGCCGCACTTCGGCCTCGATCTCGCGTTCCTGGTAATGCTCGAATGGCTTAGCCCAAATGGTGCCGCCAACGTTGTTGATCAGAATATCCAGACGACCGAAGCGCTCGAGCGCCGCCGCCATCACCCGTTGGCACTCGGCGAACTGCTCAAGGTCGGCGGTCAGGGTCAGCACCTCAGCAACTCCGACCAGTTCGTCGGCCAGCTCATGTATTAGCTCGGAACGGTCGACCAGCAGCAGTCGACCGCCTTCGGCCGCCATCCGTTCGGCCACGCGGCGACCGATGCCCTGGGCGGCGCCGGTGATAACGGCAACCTTGCCCTGGAAACGTTTGTTCATGAACCACCTCGGTTGTGTAGCCCGGATGCAATTTGGGAAAGTTCGTAGAGAACCTGGGCCCTACTGCCCGAATAAAACAGGCCCGCTCACCTAGTAAGCGGACCAAAGGAGCCTCTAGGCGCTGGCGGCGAACTTCTCATAATAGAAATTGGCCGGCTGGATGCCCTGTGCCCGGATGTACTGACTGACCGCCTCGACCATCGGTGGCGGACCGCAAAGGTAGACATCTACCTCACCGCCGTTGAGGTGTTTGGGCTCGATGTACTGGGTCACATAGCCCTTTTGCGGATAGGCGCTGTCCGGGCTGGCGACGCAGGCGGTGTAGCTGAAGTTGGGAATGCGCGCGGCGAATGCCTCTAGCTTGTCCATTTCGACCAGGTCGTGGTCATGGGTGACGCCGTAGATCAGATGGAGCGGGTGCTCGCTGCCCTGCTCGGCGATCTTCTCCAGCATCGCGGTGAACGGCGCTAGGCCGGTACCACCCGCCAGCAACAGCAGCGGCCGCTTGATCTCGCGCAGATAGAACGCGCCCAGCGGTCCAGCCAGACTGACGCTATCGCCGACCTTGGCGAGGCTGGTCAGGAAACTGCTCATCAGCCCGCCCGGCACGTTGCGGATCAGGAAGCCGACCTCGCCATCCTTTTGCAGCGAGCTGAAGGAATAGGCGCGGGTCTGGTCGCTGCCCGGCACTTGCAGATTGACGTACTGGCCTGGCAGGAACGCCAACTGGTTCAGCGATGCGCTTTTGATAGACAGCGCGATGGTGCTCTCGGACAGCTGACGCACGTTGCTGATCGCTGCCTGATAGCTGGCCTGCTGGGTCTTGCAGACGTCCGATGCGGCCGGAACGCGAATCACGCAGTCGCTTTCGGCGCGCATCTGGCAGGTCAGCACGTAGCCCTGCTCGGCTTCGGCTTCGCTAAGTGCATCCTCGATATACTCCTCGCCGAGGCTGTAGCGGCCGCTCTCGGCGAAGCATTTGCAGGCGCCGCATGCACCGTCTCGGCAGTCCAGGGGTAAATTGATGCCTTGGCGGTAGGCTGCATCAGCAACAGTCTCGCCAGCATTAGCATCGATGAAACGAGTGACGCCGTCTTCGAAGTTCAGTGCAACCTTGTGTGTCATGGCGGCACCTCAGACGTGGTATACATCGATAACTTGGCGGATGTAGTCGTTCTTCAGCACGACCTTCTTGGCCTTAATCAGCGGGGTCTCGCCACATGTGTCGAGGGTGCAGAAGTTGGTGCCAAAGAAGTGGTCCACCGTCTTGTACCGATAACTCATGGTGTGCCAGTTGTAGCGCAGCTTACAGAAGCCGCCGGACTGCTCGAGCAGCTCCAGATTGCTGATGTTGTGGCTGGTTCGGGTGTCCGGAATGGTGGCACTGGAGCGCTCGGTCTTGATGCGGAACACCCGATCCTCTAGGCCACCGCGATTGCCGTACCAAATCAGCGAGATCTGGCTCTGCGGGTCTTCGGTCAATTGGTCGCGGTCGTCCCAGGCCGGCATCCAGAAAGTGGCGTCCGGCGCGTACATTTCCAGCCAGCTTTCCCACTGCTTGTCGTCGAGATAGCGTGCTTCGCGGTAAAGGAAATCGCGCACGGCTTCGTAGGAGATAGTCATTTACACGCCCTCCGCATGGATCAGCCGATCCTGTTCTGCCTTGACGGCCTTGATCATCTGCTGTTGCCAGTACTTGTGCTGCATGACGAACAGGCCTTCGTCTTCCGAGCGGACACCGCTCAGCTTCGGATGCAGATCGATCTCCTTCGCGCCCTCGTCCGGCCCCTCGATCCAGTGTTTGGCGCCACGGGACATGTCGTTCATCCCCCCGCCGGCGAAGCCCTCCTGGCAGGCGCGGAATTCCTCCAGGTCGTCCGGGGTGGCCATGCCGCTAACATTGAAGAAGTCCTCGTACTGACGGACACGGCGGGCACGCGCCTCGGCGCTTTCGCCTTTGGGCGCGATGCAGTAGATGGTGATTTCGGTTCTATCCACCGACAGCGGACGGGTGATACGCAACTGCGAGCCGAACTGGTCCATCAGGTAGAGGTTCGGGTAGAGGCAGAGGTTGCGGGAGACGCCGATCATCCAGTCGGCACGGGCTTCACCAAACTCGCTGGCTAAGCGATCTCGCTCGGCGAACAGCGGGCGGTTTTTCGGGTCACCCCAGCGTGCCCAGACCATCTGGTGGCCGTTTTCAAAGGAGTAGAAACCGCCGCCATCCCCGCCCCAGCTACTGGCGCTCATGGCGCGAATATCATCGCCCGCTTCTCTTAGCTTGCGCTGCTGCTGGGTGGCGGCGTAGTTCCAGTGAACAGTACTGACGTGGTAGCCGTCGGCACCGTTCTCGACCTGCACTTTCCAGTTGCCTTCGTAAACATAGGTACTGGAACCGCGCAGCACTTCCAGACCTTCGGGCGACTGGTCGACGACCATGTCGATGACCTTCCTCGACTCGCCGAGGAACTCTTCCAACGGGGCGACGTCCTCGCGCAGGCTGCCGAATAGAAATCCGCGGTAGGAAGCAAAGCGCGCAACTTTCTTCAGGTCGTGCGAGCCGTCACAGTCGAAGCTGTCCGGATAGCCGGCGCCCTTGGGGTCTTTGACCTTGAGCAGCTTGCCCGAATTGCTGAAGGTCCAGCCGTGGAACGAGCAGGTGTGGGTGGCCTTGTTTCCACTCCTAAAGCGACAGAGCGTGGCGCCGCGGTGACTGCAGGCATTGATGAAGGCATTGAGCTCACCATCTTTGTTGCGTGTGATGAATATCGGCTGCCGGCCCATCTGCGTGGTGTAATAGTCGTTCTTCTCGGGAATCTGGCTCTCGTGGGCGAGATAAATCCAGTTACCCTCAAAGATGTGTTTCATCTCTAAATCGAACAGCCGAGGGTCGGTGAACATCTCGCGCTTGCAGCGGTAGATGCCCTCATCCTCATCTTCTTCAACGAGACTATTTATATAGTCGAGCCCCAGGTGCATTGTCATGGTCATGCCTCCATTATTATTGTTTCTGTTGCATAAAGCCTAAGGGGTAGGCCTTTCTAGAGATATCCATTTTTTGCACTCCTGTATCCGCCTCTTGCAAGACTGGACTTATCCCTATCAAACCGGACACTGCAGCCCGTTAAGGAACTGCTGACCAAAATTAACGTGTCGCACCTACAGATACTTCTTGAACGTCGCCGCCGCAATGCACACCGCCACGCCGAGCAGTGCCGCGCTGGGCAGCAGGATCAGCAGCGGGTTTACGCTGACCGGCAGTGCCAGGTAAGTCACCCACGGCAGCACGGCCAGCGGGGTCAGGCTGGCCCGGGCGCGGTGATAGATGAACCCCGACTCGCGTCCCGCGCCGAAGCGGCGCACATCCCGGCGCACCAGGCCGTCCACCAGCCCGACGAAGGCGGCCATCAGGAACAGTGGCAGGGTCAGGCACAGCACCAGCAGCCGCACGAGGAAGACCAGCGTCGTGTAGGCCGCCGCGATCAGGTAGCTCTCCACGTTCACGTAGACCAAGCCGATGTAGTAGCGGAGATCCTTGCTCGGGCGATGGCTGCCGGCGCGGGCCTGCGCCGAGGCGTCGCGTATCCAGTCCAGCAGGCCGCTCTTCACGAACAGCCAGTCGTAGCCCTGCTCCACCAGCCGGTGCGCGGTGCGCCCCGGCTCCTGCACCAGCGCGCTGCGCGTGAAATGCGTGGAGAGCTGATCGAGCTCGTAGTGCAGCATACCCTGCGCGTGGCGCCAGCCCTGCTCGGGCCAGAAGAAGTGCATGCCGACGCATTCGATCAGGATGCACAGCAGCAGCGCGCCGCACAGCACGCCGAAGAAGCGGAACGGCAGCGTGACCAGGCCGGCGATCAGGCCTTGCTGTCTTTGCTGCTGGCGCTGGGCCGCGACGGCCGGATCGCTCATGCTCCTTCCTCTTCAGCGGCGGCCATCTGCCTGAAGTCGTCCAGCAGGTCGTCGGGCAGCGCCTCGTCCTGCAGGCCGGGGATGCCCTGGTTCTCCCACCAATCTCCCGCCTCGACGTAGTGCTGACGCATGTAGCCGGCCAGCTCCTGCAGGTCCTTCGGCATGGCTTCGTCGGGGTCGGGAGCGGGCAGCGGCATGCGGACTTTCCAGAGGTTGCCGCCCTCGCTCAGCGCGAAGCACTGCCCCTTGGGCAGCGCCACCACATGCGCCGGCTCGATCAGCGGCACGCTGTTGCTGCTGATGCGGTCCTGGGTGTTGGACGTGAACGCGGTATTGCCGCGCGGGTCGGAGCTGTCGGTGGCGCCGCTCATCAGTGCCGTGGCGTACACCTCGACCTTGGGCAGTTGTCGCGTCAGCAGCTCGGCGGTGGCGGTCTCGCGCACGCGCAGCATGAACAGATTGTTGAAGTTGCCGACCACCTGGCCGGCCTTGGCACGGTTGCCGATGCGCGCCTCGATGTCGCTCAGGGTCTGCGTGTAGGCCGTCACCTGCACGCCGGCACCGCCGCCCTTGTTGACCATCGGGATGAACTCGTCGCCCATGAGTTCATTGAATTCGTCGGCGTGGACGTTGATCGGAATCCTGGCGCCCGCGGCGGCGCCGGGCAGCCCGTCGTCGATGCCGAACTTGTAGATATGGCCGGCGACCGAGACCAGGTCGCTGAACATCGAGTTGCCCACCGCCGCCGCGACTTCGGCGTCGGACAGCGCGTCCAGCCCCACGTAGACCACCGCGCGTTTGCGGATGACCTGCATCCAGTCGAAGATCGGCCGCGGGTCGGACAGGTCGGAATAGTTCGGCGCCAGCAGTTGCGCGATCTTGCCGGTGGTGAGCTTCTCCAGCAGCGGCAGCAGCGAGGCGACGATCTTGTCGAAGTACGTCCGGTCGTAGCGCACGGCGCTGCGCAGGCCGTCGAGCACGGGGTCATAGACGCGCACCTGGGACAGGTACTGTTCGAGGGCCACCACGCGCTTCTCGCGCCCGATCATGTTGCGCGGGATGTTCTTGTCGTTCAGCTTCGCTTCGAGCTGGACGATGACCTCCCAGGCCTTCGGCTCGTTCCTGGCGAAGTAGTGCTGGGCGTACTCGATGAACAGCGCGTCGATGTTGATGACGTGGCGCTGGATCAGCAGATAGTCCGGCCGCTGCCCCAGCTCGACCAGGGCGCGCGCGATGATGTTGACGAAGCGCCAGGCGAATTCGCGGAACGCGGCGCTGTTGCCTTCGCCCGAGAGCTGTCCGGCGATGCGCGTGGCCACCTCGGAGATCCGCCCGAACCGGCCCACGGCGTTGTAGCGCGCCGAGATGTCCGGCCAGCCCAGATGAAAGACGTAGAACTCGCCTTCGCGCCCGGCGCGCTTGGCCTCGACGTACATGCGCTTCAACAGGTCCGCATCGCCCTTGGGGTCGAAGACGATCACCACCTCGTGCTCGCCGCGGACCTTGCGGCGGATGTCCTGGGTGATGAACAACTCGGCCAGCCGCGTCTTGCCCACGCGCGTGGTGCCCAGCACCAGGCTGTGGCCGACGCGCTCGCCCAGCGGCAGGGTGACGTCGACCTCGTGCGGCTCGATGCCATGCAGGCGCGGCAGTCCGCCGACCGGCGGCAGCGGCCGTGCCGGATTGAAAGGACTGTCCCAAGCCAGGACCCGCGCAAGCTTCGAGAGTGGAAACGGCGCGAACTCAAGCCGCTCCTCCAGCCGCCGGGCGGCCCGGTAGATCGCCATCGGCTCGACGTAGCGGCGGAACTCCGGCCGGTAGGTCTGCATCAGCCGGTGCGTGTGCCGCTGCTCCCAGCGAAAGCCCCGGCCGACGAACAGCCGTTGCTGACTCACCGGCACGTCGCGGCTGGTCATCACGTAGCGCGGCAGGCGGCGGATGTTGCGGCGATGGCGCAGGATCGCCCAGGCATCGCGCAGGCGAATCGCGCCGAAGGTCAGGAAGGCCAGCGCCGAGCCCAGGCCGAGCAGCGGGTTCAGCGCGAGCGACCACGGTGCCACCAAGCACAGAATCGCGGCGCCGGCGCAAACCGCCACGGTGTAAAGCTCCACCGCTGGCCGCAGCAGCACCTCGACCGCATGCGGTTGGGCCATTTGCGCACCTACTGCTCGATGCCGGTGGACGTGATGAGCACCGGGTAGTGGCGCAGGCCCAGGCGCTGGGCCAGGTCGTCGCCGGAGGCCGGCGAGAGGGTCAGGCCGGGAGCAAGCCTGCGCAGCGCCGTCAGCGCGGCCATCGACTCCACGTTGACCACCAGGCCCACGGCCTGCAGCTCGCGCAGCGCCGCCTGCCGCTGCCGCAGCCAGGCACGCGACCGCTCGTCGTCGCCGATCAGGAACAGCGGCGTCAGGCCCGGCGCCCGGATGACGCGGCGCTGCACGTCGCCCGGCGACAGTTGCGTCGAGCGCACCGGCAGCATCGCGGCCTCGGCGTCGGCCGCGTTGCCCACGCGCGGGGCTGGCATCGGGGCCGGCGGCGTGGCCTGGTCCGGCTGAGGATTCAACGACTGGTAGTACGGCAGCGCGGACGCGCCGCCACGGTCTTCGACCACGATCAGCGGCGCGGCGGCGGTCTGGGCGAGGACGCTGGTCGTGGACAGCAGCCCGATGGCGGCGATGAGGGCGATGGGGTTCATGGCGTGGCGGCCCGGAAGGTTGTAACGGGAACGCCGGGGCCGAGCACGCGGGTCAGGTGCCGATGCACGCTGCGCCGGTAGCGCGCCGCGGGTGCCCCGCCGGCGGGCCGGTGGTAGCGGCCGATGGCGAGCAGCCAGTCCTCGCCCGGCGTGTGCCGTTCGCGCAGGATTTCCGCGGCGATGGCGAGGTTGCGGTACGGGTCCAGCAGCTCGCAGGGCTGCGTGTAGCGATGCGCGTGGTAGCCGAGATTGACCTGGCCGAGGCCGGCGTCGATGCGATTGGCCGGCGTGCGGGCGAGCGCTCGGCGCAGCCCCGCGCAGGCCGCGGCGCGGGTGGCGTAGCGCTGCGGCGTGCCGGCGACGTTGAGCGTCCAGGGCCAGGGGATCAGGCGCCCGCGCAGCGTGGCGCCGCTCTCCTGCAAGGCCACCGCGTACAGCACCGCCGCCGGCACGTCTGCGCGATGCGCCGCCAGTCGATAGGCCGGCGGCGGCACTTCCCGCGCCAGGGCGACCAACGGCCAGCCGCCGGTGGCGAGCAGCAGCACGGCGCTGGCGCAGCGGATGGCGACGCGGGACGGCCGACGCCCCCCGCCCGGAGTACCTATTGCCGCTGCCATTGGCCGTTCACCTCGCGCACCACGGCCGGCAGATCGCCGGGCAGGCCGAGCGACAGCCAGCGCCCCGCGTCGTGGTTGAGCGTGATGGTGCGGGCGCGCACCCTGGCCGGCTCGATGCCCGCCCGGCTGGCCCACTGGCGGATGCGCGCGTCGTCCTGGCGGCTGCCGACCATGTAGATGTCGAAGGCCGTGCCGGCCGCCTGCAACTGCTGCACGCGCTGCGCGCACGGTGCGCAGTCGGCCTTGACGAAGACCGCCAGGCGCCCGGAGCCGCTGTTGCCGGCACCCTGCGCCTCGGCGCCGGGCAGGCTCACGCGCGGCTGGCCGGGAAACAGGCGCTGCCACGCCGCGTCGTAGGCCCGCTGGTAGGCCAGCGTCTTGCCGACGCGCCGGGCCTCGGCCTGCACCTGCAGCTCGGCGTAGCGGCGTCGTTCCGCGTCCGTGCGCGCTTCGATGCCCAGGGCCGTGAGCGGATCGAGGTTGGGCGAATACACACCCAGCGGCCCCTGCATCAATTGGCGGTAACGCGCCCATTCCTCGGGCTGCAATCCCCAATCGCGCGCCAGGCGCTCGTCGAGCGCGGCATCCGCACCCGGCTGCACCTGGGCGGGCACCATGCGGGAGTTCGTCACCGGGGCCGGCTGGGCGGATGCGCCGAAAGCGGCGAACAGGACGACGGCGGCGAGCAACGGCCGCAAGATCATGGCGACCTCCTACGGCACCGCGACGCGCTGCGTCTGGCCGTTCACCTGGAACACGCCCGCCTGCGCCTCGATGGACTGCAGTTGCCAGCCGCCCTCGGCATCGCCCTCGCGCAGCAGCCGGGCGCCCGCGAGCGAGACCGCGGCGGTGGAGGTGATCGACAGAAAGCGCTCGCCTCCACGCAGCTCCACGCCGAGCACCCGGAACGGCGGCTCCGGCACCTTGGGCTTCGTCGCAACCGGAGCGCGCGGGCGAGCGGCGGATGCCACCTGCCGGGACCTCTCCAGGCGGGTCTCGATTCCGTTCACGCGCGCCTGCAGCGTCTGCAGGTCGACGGCCAGGGCCCTCCTCTCATCGGCCTCTTCGAGGCGCGCCATCCGCTCGTCCAGCGCCTGCCGCGCGGTGGCGAATTCTGCCTGGCTGATCGGCACCGGCCGGCGCTTGTCCGCATCGGCCTGTCGTTCGAGATCGGCCACGCGCAGGCCCAGCGCGTTGACCTGCGCATCCTGTGCGCTGCTCTGGGTCTGTTCGGCGAGCCGCGACAGACCGACGCTGTTGATGAGTGCCACGGCACTGATGAGCAGCAGCCAGAAGGCCGCGGCGACCTTGAGCCAGCGCGTGCGGGAATTGCGCTCGGATGGCGCTTGGGGAAAGGTCATGGCTGCAGCTCCTCGGGCCGGTCGGCGTCCGGCACGGGCGTGGCGGTGCCGGGCGGGTTGGCGGAAAGGAAGGTGGAAGCACCGTGCTGGCTGAAGCAGACCTGGCGGGTCAAGTCATCGACCGACAGCTCCCAGGCGGGGCCGGCAAGGGTCAGCAAGGCATCGCGCAGCATCAGCGGGCCCAGGCGCAGGTGTGCGGCAGGCAGCGGCAGCGCGTAGAGCGTGGCGGCTTCGACCGCATCGCAGAGCCGGTAGCCCGAGCGCAGGAGCACATGGCGCATGGCATCGCCCACGCTGGCATCGAGCATGGGCGGAATCGAGACCTCTACCGCCTGCTGCAAGAGATCACGCTGCGCAGGTTCCGGCACCAGCTCGACCAGGGTGTAGCGGCCGTAGCGGGCCACCGGAACGAAACCCGGCTCCGGCGCGACGGCGGTTGGCGATGCGGCCGGCACCGCTGGCGCAGACGACGCGGCGGTCGTGGCGCAGCCGGCGGCCAACAGGCTGCCGGCCAGCAAGCCAGCGGCGAGGGCCAGGCGGTGAACAGCGCGGATGGATGGTTGCATGGAGGGCGCTTCCCTGGAACACGGAGCGCTCACCATCGCCGCCGCTTGGCCTGTGGGCAGCAAACAAAACGCACTGACGCCCGCCCGAATACATGGCTGGGCAGCGCCATGGACTGTCATACGCCCAAGAAAAAGGTTCATCGCGCTTTCCCGGGGAAGGCAGCCTTGATTTTCAGAAAGAAGTATTCCGAGTCCCGGAAACCATAGGCCATGCGCTTGATCACCTTGATGCGGTTGTTAACCCCCTCAAGTATGCTGGTATGCATGTGGAAGTGGGCACTGGCAAGGATGCCTCGGGCGTATTTGCGCAGGTTGCGAGCAAAGCGTTGCAGTGGCGCGAGGCCGCTCTCGCGAGCATGCCGCAGCCAGGTTCGCCAGCGCCGCCAACCCTCTCGTACGCTGGGGGCGTACCAGACATCCTTCAGCGCATCCTTGAGCACATAGACCGTAGCCAGCGGCTGGTTGGCAGCGAGCAGTTCCTGTAACTGCACGGCCTGTCCGGCCTTCAGGTTGTCGCGATTGCGCAGCAGCAGCCAACGACTCTGCTTGACCGCCTTTCGTGCCAGCTTGTCTTCGCGCAGAAGGTTGGCCTGGTCGACCCGGATACGGTCGATCACATCCCGCCCGTAGCGCGCGACGACGTGAAACGAGTCGTACACCACTTCGGCCTGCGGGCAATGCTTTTTCACCTCCAGGTCAAAAGCCGTGTTCATGTCCATAGCCACCGCCCCGATCTGTTGGCAATGCTCGCCGAGCAATTCAAAGAACGGGCGGATCGATTCACGGCTGTTGCCGTGGCCGACCCACAGCACCCGTGTTCGCTCGGCATCCATGATGACCGTGGCATAGCGATGCCCCTTGTGCAGGGCGAACTCGTCCATCACCAGGCGGCGGACACCATGTGAATCGAAGGTGCCTACCTCGGCTTGCAGGCGTCGTTTATCGAGCGTCTTGAGGGTGTGCCAGTGCAGGCCGGTGAGCTGGCTGACGTGGCTGATCGGCAGCAGCCGCAGCAAGCTTTCGAGCCAGACCCGTAACCGCTGGGTTAGGCGAGATGCAGGCTCCAGCCAGTCGATCCGCTCGGTCACCCGACCACAGTTCAGGCAATCGACTCGGCGCACTGGAAGTTGAAGCAGGACGCGCTGATCGAACAGATCACGATCACTCACCAGACGAATCCGGCGCTCGTGAATCAACGGGCTGAGCTGACCACAACGCCCGCATTTGGGCACTGAACCGGCTTGAGGCTCGAGTTCAATCCAGAAGGAAGTTGTTGGCGGATGGGCGGCAGGCAACGGCGTCATAGCCTGGCCAGAAAGCGGCAAGATCAATAGGATGCACGGCGACAGCAGGGACAGGTGAAGGGTGTGTTTGGCGACTGCCAATTTACCTGCTTCCCTGACTGTCAACTCGCTCTTCCCCCAGAGTCTGCGAAGAACCAAGAAAAACGGCCCCGAAGGGCCGTGGAAAGAAGCCGGCGACCCCGAGGGGCCACCGGCATGGGCGCATGGATCAGACCGTGACAAGCTGCCGGGCCAGTGCGACCTCGACGGAATCACCATCCTGGTTCAGAACATCCAGGCCCGACTCGGGTACGTCTCCCGACGTGCTTTGCGACACCATGATCTTCCGGGCCATCAACCCCAGGCAGGTCATCTGCGAGGAGTTGGCGTAGCCGAGGTAGATCACGCGCACCGGCTGCTTCTGGCCGATGCGCCAGGAGCGCCGGGCGGCCTGCTGCAACGAATACACGTTGTAGCCGGACTGGAGGAACACGATGGTCGGGAACTCCAGCAGGTCCAGGCCGGTTTTCACCAGCTCGGGATTGGTGATGAGCACGTCGATGCCACGGTCCAACTGCTCGGCGATCCAGTCTTCCCGGCGGGAGGCATCCACGCTCGCGCGCAGTACCGCCACCTTGAAGCCCTCCTGCTCCAGCAGCACCTTCAGGCGCGATGCGGTGTCGCGCGTGCCGGTGTAGACCGAATAGACCAGGGTCTTGCGACCTTCTGCCTTCTCCTGCTTGCAGATCTCGATCAGCTCGCGTTCCTTGGGCATCACCTCCAGCTCGTTGAACTGAGCCGGCACGAACGCCAAGGTGTTGCGCGTGCGCGGATGCACCACCGTTTCCGACCGGAAGCAGCAGTCCGGCCAGGCCAGCAGCACGTTGAGGACCACACCGAGCAGCGTCGTGTCGCGCTTCGCCAGGGCCTGCTTCAGCTCCTGGGTCAGCCGATCCGCCAGATCGCGGTAGGCCGCGGCTTGCGCCGTGTCCATCGCGACTTCGCGGAACTCCTCGTCGTAGGGCGGCAACACGTTGCCACCGATGTCCTTCAACTTGAGGAAGACCGTGAACGGCAGGACGCAACGCAGCACACCCTTGGGACCGAAGCCCGGCGCCTTGACCGTGCGCACCGATACCTTGGTGCCCTTGGCCGTCTTGTGCGCCGTGCCCGTGCTCTCGGAATAGATATCCTTGAGCACGCCGTGATCGCGCATGAACGCCATCGCGGCCGAGGTCATGCTGCCGTTCTTCGTCGGCCGGTAGCCGTCTTCGATCATCCGCCCTGGCAGGGCTCGGAACAGCAGGTGGAACAGGTCGTCGCCGTAGCCGCCCATCAGTGTGCCGGTGAGCAGCAGCGTCTTGCGCGCCTTGGCCGCCAACACCCCCATTGCCTGGCCCTGAGCGGAGCCGCCGTTCTTGTACTCGTGCGCCTCGTCGGCGATGAGCAGGTCGAACGTGCCTTGGGGAAGCTGCCTCTTGATGAACTCGGACGGCTGGTAGCCGCCCTCGCCGAAGCCGAACTCCATGTTGGCCATCGCGCGTTCCATCCGGTGGGCTTGCCGATCCGAGAAGACCAACTCGCCGCGGTCGTCCATCAGGTTGATGAACTCGTGGACGTTGTCCCCGAGCATCGACGCGAGGAAGGCGTCACCGAACTTCTGCATCAGCTTCTGCGCGGTGACTTCCCCGATGGTTGGAATACGCTTCAGTGCCTTGAGCACGGTCGAGGACTGGTCGCTGGCGGACAGGCCTCTGGGACGGATCAAGGACCACAGCGGTGCACGGCAGTGGCTGCACTTGCGGCGGGACTCTTCGGCTTCGAGTTCGACCGGGTTGATCGGCTCGCCGTCGAGATCGGTGATGACATGCCCGCAATCCGGGCAGGCCCCCACGTCGCCGTGAGGCGTGCGCCGTCGAACGAAGACAGGTTTCCAGTGGAACCCCATCCGCATCCGCACTCGGCCCAGGACGAAGAACTCCTGGCCCTGCGCCGGCACGTCCAATTGCTCGCGCAGTTTCAGCAGCTTGACCAGCGTGTCCGGGCCGTTGAGCACCCAGACCTTGGCACCGGCCACCGTCTCCTGGATCTCGCGCCGCCACTTGTAGACCAGGTGGGGTGGCGAGAGCACCAGGGTACGGCGGTAGCCTTCGGCGTTGAGCACGGCGGCAGTGGCAATACCCACTGTCGTCTTGCCGCAGCCCATCTCGCCATTGACGATCGCGGCACGTTCGCCGCGATCGACCAACAGCTCGGTGACGGCGTGGACCACATCGGCTTGCGCCGGGAACAGCTTGCGCTTCAGCGCGGCGAGGATCAGTTGCCGATGCACCCGCACCTGGCCGGTGTAGACCGGAGGATTGGCGCGGTTGAGCGAATCGAGCAGTTCGTCGCCGAACTCCGATACGAAGTCCTGCAGGCTGAGCGTGAGGGGTGAAGCGGCCGCTTCGAGCAGGTCGCCCTGCGCAGCGGTTTCGGGAACGGTTTCGAGATCGAGGGACATGGTGATGCTCCAAGGAGATGGGGCATGCACCTCCCCCACGGGGCGGTGACATGCCCCTGGGGGGGAAGAAAGATGCGGCAAAGAAACGTGTAGGTGCCGCTGGATGCGGATCAGTATTCGCTGGGCAACAGCAGCGTGGTGACGCTGCGATCCCATTCGGTGATGATCCAAAGCTTCAGGTCGCGCGTGACCTGGTAGGACGAAAACAGACGATCCTCACCGGATTGCAGCGCAGCGTCGTTCAATCGCCGATCGTCGTCGCTCAGGTCGCCCCAGTCGCCATGAAGATGGCGGCGCAGGTACGGCGTGGGGTTGAGCCGGCCCTGTCGGACCAGCTCGTCGACGCCGGCGTCATGACCACCTGCCCGGGCGAAAAGCGTGCTTGTGACGCGAGGTTGAGGATTGCGAGTGCCATGGTGGTTTCTCCTTCTGGAAGAAGGGGCCACGGCACCCCATCGGGGCAACGTGACCCCGGTGGGTGGATGAAAGCGACGGCGAACCGTCAGGGAACAGGGATCAGCGGATGGTCAGCACTTCGCCCCACGTGGGCGAGCCCAGCGTCAAGTCCCATGCACGAATGACCGGCACGAACTTGTCGGTGAGGATGCGCGTCTCGGCCACGGAGCCATCGTCGCGTTCGGTGTATTCCGTCTGGAGGGTCTTCTCCTTGTGGGTATCACCTTTGACGACGAGCACGCGCCCGCTCTTGGACTTCACTACGCCGGAGATCGCGCCTGCGGCCAAAGCCAGGGCGAGATGCCAGTGCGACAAGGCCCGCGCGGGCGGACGCAGCGATTGCTGCGCGGCGCCCAGGTGCATATCGAGCGCCGGCCAGGGTCCTTGTAGCCGGCCGACTTCATCGGCGAACTGCTCGGGCTCCATCGTCACGCGATAGAAGTGCTCCGGCTCGGCCGGGCTGGCAGGGACGGTGTACGGCAGGAACGGCCATTCGAGCGGCAGTTCCTCGGCTTCGGCGTCACCCTGTCCGATCTGCAGCAGCAGACCGCGCACGGCCTTGACCGACTCCGATGCCTGGTCGCGTTGACGAATCCTGCGACCGAAGATCACCACCTGCTTGAACTGCGTCTCCACCGCACGGTAGATACGCAGGTCGGCGAAGTGGCGCGTCAGCCATCCGACCAGCTCGGCGTCGAGCACGTAGGACGGCACGATGAAGATCAACACGCCGCCGTACTGCATCAGCGGCAGCGCACGCTGATAGAAAAGCTTTTCCAGCCGCGCACGGCCCTGGCCCTGATAGCCGATGTTGCCGTTCACGTCCTTGCTCAGGTCGCCATACGGCGGGTTCAGCCACAGCAACCCGAAGGACTGGCGCGAGATCAGCGTGTCCATCAGGTCACCGTGGATGCAGCGATCGACCAGTTGCCGTGCGTGGCGGGCACGCTCGGCGTCGTACTCGACGGCGAAGGCCTGGACCTGCTCGCGCCCGAGGGCGTGGGCGGCTTCGGCGATCGCCACGCCTTCGCCGGCGCAGGGATCAAGGATGGACATGGCGCCGGGAGACGGCGCCAGCGCGGACAAGGCCCGCTCCAGGGTCGGCTCGTCGGTGGGGAAGTAGCCGTTACGAATGAAATTGCGCGCCAGGCGCGGAAACATGAGTGCCATGGATTTCTCCTGGTGATGGATGAGGGAAGGCGGGCACGCGCGGCGCGCATGCCCGTGGGGATGGCTCACGCCACACGCCGAAGCGGTGCGTTCGCGGCCAGTTCGTACTGCGTGGCGCCGAGGGTGCCGTTGCGGATCAGCTCGCCCAACGCCTTCGTCAGCGCCGGGACATCGAGGGCCAGCCGATGGCCTTCCAGCGGCCCGAGGGCCAAGGGAAGACCGGTCAGCATCCGCCGTGTCTGCAACAGCTCCAGCACGGTGTCGCGCCAGTGGTCGAGCAGTGGCAGCGGGCAGGTGTCCTGCACCAGCGTCCACAGCCGGTCGAGCCGGTGAGCAGAATCCCTGGGCAGAAGCGCCAGCGCGCTGGCGTTGGCCTTGTCTGGCTTCACGCAGCGACGGTCGAACAGCCACACATTCGTCAGCGAACCGAACAGCGTTCGCCGATAGGCACGGGTGATGCGCTTTTCCAGGTTCTCGACGTTGCCGACGAAGACCGGGATGGATGCGCCCTGCTCGGTGATGACGTGGAACTGATCCAGTCCCTGCTCATCCCGGCCGAGGGTCAGGCGGGCGAGGAACTCCTGAACGGCGGTGTCGCGCGCCCAGATCGAGAGAAAGACGAGATTGCCTTGCTCGTCACCGACGCAACCGTCGGCCATGAGGTCGGGGCATTCGTCGATGCGATACAGCGGCTTCGCCGAAGAAGGTGCAGGCATGGTGATGTCCTCTTGGAAATGAAAGAGCAACCACAGCCCGCGGGGCCATGCTCGCCCCGGTTGGGTGAAGGAAGATGTGTGCCGCTAGACGGCGCGTCCCGCGTGGAAGCGGTGAACCCGCTCGCGCCACTCGGAGCTTTGCACCGGCGCCATGTCGAGATAGCGCAGCGGGCACGAGTAGTAGTACGGATGCACGGACTCATCGAGGGATGAGTAGCCCCAATCGCCGCCCGAGCTTTCCAGCAGATGGCAGCCGATGTAGCAGACGGACTCACCGGCCGCGAGGCCCATGACGCCCGCCTGCCTGGCGGTGACGCGAACCACGGTCCACAGGACGTCGCCGTCCAGCGTGTGGTCGATGACTTCGCAGCAAGCGCGTTCGGACGCCTGCGGAGCGATCAGCTCGCGGATCAACTGATCGCGCGTCTGACGAACGAAGGTCCAGCCCATGAAGGTCTCCTTGAAGAAGAGGCCGGAGCCCTCCTCGTCGGGGGAGAACCCCGGCGGGTGGCGGAATGCCGCGCAAGGCGGCGGATGCATCAGGCAGCTTTGAGGTGCCAGTCCTGGGACAACGGAGCGAACTCGTAGCCCAGCTTGTCGAGACGGTCGCGCTGCTGACGCAGCACACGACGATCCACGGTCGCATCGAGCTTCACGGTCTCGCACAGGGGCCACAAGGCACCGAACAGCGCCGCGTCGTCTGCCTCGGCCGAGGCCGCAGCGGACACGGGAGCCGGTTCGCTGCCGAACGGCGTGGTATCGACCAGGGGATCGCGCGGACTGCGCGGCTTCGCCTTCGGCTTGGCCGGGGGCGTTGCCGGCACGGGCGCCTGCGCTTCCTCGTCGATCGGATCGACTTCCTGCGGACTCAGCCGGCGGGCTTCGTCGCGGCTCAGGGCGTCGATGTTGGACAGCGTCATCCCGCCCAGATGGGCGCGGATCTCGATGACCATGCGGCCGTTGGCGTTGTACGTGGAGGGGCGAATCTCGACGATGACGAAATCACCGTCGTACTTGCCCTCGCGGTACTGATCGAGTTCGGCGTTTTTCACGACGAACTCGCCGATCGAGGTCGCCAGGCGGCCGACGTTGAAGTCGCCGTTCCTGCCGTGGATGGTCTTGATGGCCAGTTGGCCGGGGATGGTGATCATGAAGGTCTCCTGCTGACGAAGAGAAGACAAGGCCCCAGTGATGGGGCCTTGCGGATCAGAACGACTCGGCAACGGCCAATGCGGGGGCATCGGCTGCGTCGTCGGCAGCATCGGCGACGGGCTCGGAAGGCTCCGGTGCCGAGGCTTGCTGCGCAGCGGGCGCGTCGGACCTCACAGGGACTTCCGGCTCCCGCTCGTCTGTCTCGGTCGGCTTGGGTTCGGCTTTGTAGACGAGCTTGCCGTCGACCTTGATCCAACTGACGAACAGCAGCCGGGCCTTGAGGCTCACCCCCTGTTCGCCGGCACGCTTGCCCTTGGAGTAGGTGAAGGTGTCGGTCCACAGGTCGCCCAGGCGGAAGCCGATCATCACCTTCTTCTCGGCGTCGACCGCCTGAATGCAGCGGCGCACCAGGTGCTGCGCTTCCGATCCCGATACGCGCGTGTCGAAACGCACATACGAGACGTCGTCGCTGGGACCGTTCAAGGCTGCGATGTCGCAGGCCAGGAACGCATCGCCTTTCTTGGGCTTCACTTCGCGGATGCGATTGAGGTACCCGAGGCCGGCGATGTGCAGATCGAAGTAGGTTTTTTCGTTGGAAGTGGTCATGGTGAATCTCCTGGGAACAATGAGGCGGAGACACACCCGACCCAAGGCGGGGAAGGTGTGGAACCCCCGCGTGGGTTGATGGACAGCTTGGTGGCATCGCCATCGAAAACCGATGGCCGTTCGCGCATGGATGCCGGTGCGAACTGGAGTGATCAACGCGGTCGGAACCGCATCGCAGCCTTGAAGATCGTGGCTGCCTGGGCATGTCGCTGACGGACGTCAGCGGAACATGGCCGGAAGCGTGGCGCCAGGACGGCGCGCAGGCGAGCGGCAATCGGCACTCACGGCTGTCCGCATTGCCGGGAAGAAAGAGGCCCCCGGAGCGGGGGCCAGGGATGGGCGGTCAGTTACCGCTGGGCGTGGGAGGAACCGCCTGCAGCGACAGGTGTGTCGCGGTGGCGGACACGTCGAGGTCGTCCTCGCTGCGCAGGATGCGCGCAAACACGCCCTCCTGCGGATCGAAGAACTCGCCGAAGTCGTCGCCGCCGAACTCGGCACGCGCCAGTTCCCACCAGTCGTCGAAGGCACCGACATCCGGGTTGCAGCCGGCGGCATAGGCGATGGTCTTCTGGCGACCATCGGGTCGACGCTCGCCGCGCTCGGCCAGGAAGTGCACGCCGTGATCCTTGGCCAGGACGACGCGGCACTGATTCGCAACCGCTTCGGCGAGCACGGGCCGCAGCTCCGTGCCTTTGAATCGAACAGTCATGGGTGTGACTCCAGGGAGGCAGGAAGAGAGGCTTCCCGCCGCGAAGGCGGGAAGCTGCTGGGAGGTCAGTGCCGGACAGCCTTGCGACCCGACAGGTACTGCACGCGGATGCGCCTCCAGCTCCCGTCGTCGATCAGCCGTTCCAGCGTCTCGCCGAGGGTGTCGAAGAACACCTCATCGACCCGTTCGACCAGCTCGCCGTCGCGGCGCAGCTCAACCGCGTAGAGGTCGAGGCCACGCTCATACAGCACGGTGACGCGACCCTGGAACTTCGTCGTGTCGACGGTGAAGCCGATGGCCGGTGGCGTGCGGATGATGTCGGTGGGCAGCGGATCGACCCAGGTGATGTCCCGCGCACCGGCATCCACCAGCATGTGGGTGATACGCCGGAAACCGTCGGGAGCGGGCAACTGCTCCAGTTGGTCGATCAGTTCCCGCAACTCGGGGCAGCGGGGCTCGGGAATCGGCAGCTTCGCCGGTGCGGACCCGAGCACCAACCGCTTCACCGTGTAGGGCTGGCCGTCGGCGGTGAACTCGGTCTGCTCCTCGGGCGTGTCCGCCCGCTGACCGTCGAAGCGGCGTCTGACATAGGGTTCGACCTGCACCTTGGCGCCCTCGTCGGGCACCTCGGTCACGAGCGTGCGATCGAGCACCGCGAACTCGGCCCGTCCCGTCTTGACGACGATGGCCTCGTCGGTGGTGGCGATGACCTTGCCCTCGAAAGGCTTCGGGTCGATGTGAAAGCCCAGCGTCGAAACCTTGGGCTGGCCGTCGAAGATGTTGAACTTGAACGAACGGACGTTGGAAGGCACATGACCGACAACGAGCGTCGGCATCTGTGCGCGAATGGCTTGGGTATCCATGGGGAGACTCCTTGTGGCAACCAAGGGACTCCCGCCCGCAAGGGAGGTCTGTCCCTTGAGGGTGAAGTGGATGAACGCGGGTGCGCCCGGAGAACGAAGCAACCAGCACGGCGAACCGCGCCGCAGTCTTGAAGGTCTCGACTGCCTGGGCATGCTGCCGGCAACGCCAGCGAACATGCGGCCAGCGTGCGGCACATGGCGGCGGCCGTCCGTTGGGAATCGGCAATGCGCCGGCACCGCGTTCCGCGAAAAAGAAGAGCCCCGACGTGGGGCTCGAATGGGTTGCGGGTTACTCGTCGTAGAGCGTCAGCCCGTCCAGCACGGGCGCGTCGGCATCGAACACCAACATGCGAACGTCAGCGAGCGCAGCCAGGTGCACCACTTCCACGAAGGACTCCGGCACGCCCTTGGCCCGGTGCTCCTGCCGCAGCTCTTCGGCGGTGATGCCCTCGACATGCTGCAGGTTCGCATCCGTCCAGGGGGTGGCGATCAACTTCACGCCGATCGCGGGGCTGTACGGGATGCGGAAGGCGACGAACAGAAAACAGCTCGGCGTGGCGATGTCGGCCAGGTTGGCCAGATAGCGGCCGGCCTCCTCGGTGATGTGCGCCGAGCTGATTTCCCAGGCACGGCTGTAGAAGCCGGTCTCGAAGCGCAGGCGCCGCACCACCTCGCGCGCGGCCTCCTCGGAGTAGGTATCGGCGACGTGCAGCGGTTGGCCGGCTTCTTCGGCCATGACGGCGTAGACGAGGTTTCGGGCGATGCCATGGCTGGGGCACTGCGCGTCCAGCTCGGGCGGCACGTTCTGGCCCTCGGTGATCAGCGCGAAGTCGTCGCAGAAGATGCAGGCATGGCGCTCGACCTGGCTGTCCGGCAGGTGCGACTGCGAGACGTGCAGCGGCAGATAGCTCAGCGGGCAGTCGTCGTCGTAGGAAATGGCGAGCAGCCGCTGCACGGACAGGCCATCGTAGCCGCGGACGAAGGGGTTGTTGGAATGGGACATGGGATTTTTCCAGCAGAGGATGCCCGAGGCAATCCCCTGCCGGGGATTGAACCCCAGCGGGTGGATGAAGTGGCAGCCGGTCAGCCGGCCGCGGCGTCGGGCCACCTTGGTGGCGGGCGGCGCAGGTCAGTGGAAGATGCTGATTCGGGACATGGCCGCTCCTGCGAACGGAAGGAGGGACATGGCCCCGAACGGGGACGCATGTCCCTCGTGGGGTGGGATGAAATGACGGTGGGTTGCCAGGCGCGGTTCACCAGCCGTTGTAGTGCAACGTGAGGTCAGCGATGACCTGACGCCGTTCCAGATCGAGGCCGCCAAAGTCGGACAGCCCCTCGAAGCCGCAACTCTTGAGCATCGCGCCGCCCTCGCGGGAGTTGTAGAAGCTCACCATCGCGGACAGGAACATGCGTTGACCGCTGCTCAGCACGCCCAGGGCGTCGTTGAGCATCAGCATGTTGGGCCGCAGGTCCCACTTGGTGGTGGCATGCTGCAGACCTTCGCGTGTGCCGTCGCCGAACCACTCGTGGCCGGCGATCTGCGCGCCGCGCTTCCAGGCCTCGAAGAAGGCCTGCGGTGCAGCGTCGAAGTGCGCCTGTTCCAGCGCCATCTGATCGAGCACGTCTTCGGGTAAAGACAGATTCATGAGAGAACTCCTTGAAGGGTGGGAATTAGGGGTGAGCGCGCTGTGTCCAGGCATGGGTATCCAGGGCGCGCTGTGCTGCGAGGTGGTTCGGGAAATACTCGACGGACTCCCGCGATACCGGGCCCTCGTCGTCTTGCGTGCCGATGTAGTGGCCGGCCGCGCTGCGCAGCACCTGTAGCGGCAAACGCTTGCCGGTCCAGGCCAGCGCCAGCGCACCACTGCGCACTGCGGTTGCAGAGGAAGATGCAGAAGGTTCAGACATGCCGTGCTCCTTGGTGGGTCGAGGAGCACGCATCCCGTAGAGGATGGAGTTCCCCTCGGGTGGTTGAGAAAAGTGCATCGTCGCCAGGCCGGCGAGCGTCCGCGGTGGGCGATGCGAAGCGGACTGGATCGGTCGACGCGGCGAACCGCGTTGCAGTCTTGAAGACCGAGACTGCCAGGGCATGCCGCTGACGACTGTCAGCAACGCATGGCGTGAGGATGGGCGCGAAGCATGGCTGCCGTCGCAGGGAAAACCGAATCGCGGACGGCCCGCTTTAGGGCGGGCCCGCGTCACGGGACAAGGCAAGGACCAGGGCGCCGAAGGCCACGCGGGCCTTCGGCTGGAGAGGAAGGAAAACCACCTGTGGGCTGCGTCAGCGCGGGCCGTCGTCAAAGCCGTTCGCTGCGTCAGCAATCGCACCCGGCCCGTTTCGTGGCTGGGGCCGGAAACCTCTGGCGTGCATCCACACACAAAGGGAGCCCGTTGTTCCGCCGGCGGGCACCGGCACGGAATACCCTCGGCCCAAGGGGCCTCCTCACGGCTCGCGCGGCGGCAAGGCGTCAGGAAGCCCCTCATGACCGAGGCAAGGCACACCGATCAAGGGAATGGCGGCGGGCGCGATTCGTGGAGCAATGACCTTCTCGCCCCGTCGCCCGATGGTGGGCAGACGGGGCGCGCACACCGTTGCAGAAGGAGACGCGCGCTTTGGAGGTCCCGCGCGGTGCGGGACGTTTGCCTCGCCGCTAGTGAAGTGGCCGGCGCGGCAGGGGGAAGCGAGGATCAGGACGCCTTGGAGGCAGCGGGCCGCTTGCGCGGTGCGCTGCGCCGGCCCGTCGGGGACTCGATCGGCAACGTGCCCTTGCAGTCCGGGTAGCGCGAGCAGGACCAGAACGCGCCGCTCTTGCCCGTGCGCTGCTGCATCGGTGAGCCGCACTGCGGGCAGGCCGGCGCCGGCGGCAGCGGCAGCTTGAGCGAGAGCGTTGCGCCGCGGTACTGCTGCACGAGCTGGCCGACCCACACGGACTGCTTCTCGATGAAGGTGTCCAGCGCCATCTGGCCGGCCTCGATCATGTCGAGCGCCTGCTCCCACACCGCCGTGGTGCCAGGGTCGGCGATGGCCGAGGGCACCGCGTCGATGAGCGTGAATGCCGCGTCGGAAGCGCGGACGGCGCGGCCTTTCTTGACCAGGTAGCCGCGACCGATCAGACCGTTGATGATGTTGGCGCGTGTCGCCTCGGTGCCGATGCCGGTGGTATCTCGCAGCTTCTGTTTCAGGCGCGGGTCGGTCACGAACTTGGCGACGGTCTTCATGGCCTTGATCAGCTCGCCCTGCGTGTAGGGCTTGGGCGGCAGCGTCTTCAACGCCTTGAGATCCACCTTCCCGACCGGGCAGGACAGGCCCGCATGCAGGGCGGGCAGCACTTGGCTGCGCTGCGCTTCCTCGTCATCGGCAGCGTCCGGCTCCGGCGTCGCCAGTACCAGGCGCCAGCCGATCACGGCGATCTGCTTGCCCACCGCCACGAGCGACTGGCCGCCGCAAGCGAGCTGCGCTACCGTGCGGTCGAACTCATGGTGCGGGAGGAACTGCGCGAGGTAATGGGCGCGGATCAGCCGGTAGACGGCCAGTTCCTTCTCGTTCATGGCCGACAGGTTGGCGGGCTCCAGCGTCGGGATGATGCCGTGGTGAGCCGACACCTTGCCGTCGTTCCAGGCGCGCGAGCGCTGTTGGCGATCCAGGCGCTCGATCAGCGGCCGCAGGCTGGGGTCGGTCTTGACCAGGCTGTCGAGTACGGTCGGTACCTCGGCCCACATACTCTCGGGCAGGTAGCCCGAATCCGAGCGCGGATACGTTGTCGCCTTGTGCGTCTCGTACAGCGCCTGGGCAATGTCCAGCGTCTCCTGCACGTCGAGGCCCAACTGCTTGGAGCACACCTCCTGCAGCGTGCCCAGGTCGAACGGCAGCGGCGGTGCCTCGCGCACGCGCTCGGTGTCCACCGACACGACCTGCGCATCGCGTGCCGCGCGAATGCGATCCGCAGCCTGCTGCGCCACCGGCTGCTGAAGGCAGCGACCCGCTGCATCCGTGCTGCCTTCGGGCGGTATCCAGCTCGCGGTGAAGGATTGGCCGGCATGGGATAGCAGCACATCCACGGCCCAATACGGCATGGAGACGAATCGCGCGATCTCGCGATCACGATCCACGACCAACTTCAGCGTCGGCGTCTGCACGCGCCCCACCGACAGCACGCCCGTATAGCCGGCCTGACGCCCCAGCAGTGTGAACAAGCGGCTCAAGTTCATCCCGATCAGCCAGTCGGCGCGCGATCGGGCGAGTGCGGAGAAATACAGCGGCAGCGTCTCGGCGGACGGCTTGAGCGCACCCAGCGCTTTGCGGATCGACGCATCGTTGAGCGCCGACAGCCACAGGCGCTGAATCGGCCCGCGGTAGCCGCACAGGTCGATGATCTCGCGGGCGATCATCTCGCCCTCGCGGTCGGCGTCGGTCGCTATCACCAGCTCGCCCGCCTTGGCGACGAGCTGCTGCACGACCTTGAATTGCGCTGCGGTCGCCGCCTTGGGCTCGACACGCCAACGCTCAGGAAGAATGGGCAGTTGCTCGATGGCCCAGCGCTTGTACTGCTCGCCGTACCCTTCGGGCGGAACCGCCTCCACCAGATGACCGATGCACCAAGTCACGACGACACCCGCGCCGCTGTAGCAGCCGTTGCCGCGTTGGCTGGCGCCCAGCACACGGGCGATGTCCTTGCCCTGGGACGGCTTCTCGCACAGGAACACGCGCATGAAGCCTCCTTGGAAATGTGCGGTTCATCGGATGGGCGTCAGCTTGGCGGGGCCAGGAGATGCCGGCAGCAAGGAAATCGATTGATGCAGACACCGCTTTGTGATTGGCAGGCGGTTCGTTGCCGCAGCGGTGTGAATAGATCGTAGGAGCTGGCACAGCAAGAGGGTCGTTTCGGGAGGGCGGCTGGAACTCCGTGGACGACCTTAGAGCTATCCCCTGGGGATAGCTCGCTGGTGCATCGCGGGCGTATGACGGTTGCTACAGCCGCCCTCTGGGGAACGGCGATGGGCGAATTACTGTCCGCCGGCCGGCTTGGCGCTGAGCGCCACCGACTCGATGCGGTACGGCAGGATGCCCACGCGGCGGGCTTCGATCTTGAACGTGATGCGCTCGTTGTCGTCGGCGTCTTCCCACTCGTCCTTGACCGTGCGCCCTTCCACCAGCACACGCATACCCTTCTGGTACAGACCCGCCCAGCGTTCGGCGTCGCGGTGCCACAGCTCCACGGGCGCCCAATAGCCGCCGCGGTCTTCGTAGCCGTCCTTCGTCGGCACTGGATTGTCGAAGTAGACGTTCAGGCGCAGCAGCCGGCGCGGCTCGTCGTTGCCGTTCGGGAATTCGCGGTAGTCCGGCGCAGAACCGATGTTGCCCTCGCCGACGAAGTGCGTGCTCATGGTGACTCCTTGGTGGTGGGTGGAACGGCCGCGGTATGCCCGTGGACACGCCGCAGGTAAGCCGCTTCGGCCTGGGCGGCCTTGTTGGCGCATCCCAGTGCTTGGCGAGCGATGCTGTGGGTCAGACTGATCTGCATGTTCAGCACGATGCGCTGCAGTTCGATCGCGTACAGCTCGTCGATCAGCGAGGCCGGCGTCGCGGGGTTGGCCAGCAGGGCCTCCCACAACGCCACGCCCATGGAGGAACGGTCGAGGTTGCGCCAGCGCAGGAAGGTCGTCCCCGCGCCAGTGGCCTGCTGGGCCAGTTGCACGTCAAGCAGGCTGAACGGGTAGGCGCGCGCCTGGGGCAGCACGCGCCGCTGCGCCAGGCCAATCACGTCGTCGCGCAGCGCTGCGCACTGGCTGGCCCAGGTCTCCAGACTCCCCTTACCCTTAAAAGGCTGTAAAAGGCCTTTTAGGTAGCCTGCGTGTTCCAGCCGCTGGAAGTCCGCCTGTTCCAGCGCCACGAAGCGCGTGGAGTGACCGATGGGGGGCGATGCCGTCATGCGTCAGCACCCTCATTACCCGTCGCTGGATTGGCTGCGCCATCCGTGTGAGCCGGCGCATCGGGCTCGATGGCGGGCGCAGCAGGCGGTGTGCCGGGCTTGGTCGTCCGCCGCGCGATCGGTGGCGCGAAGCGCGAGCGGCGCGTGCCTTCCTGCACGTCCTGCGGCAACTCGCCGAACTTCTCCAGCGCCGCTCGCGCCGCCGCGTTCCTCGCCGCGAAGTCGTCGCGCGTCGTGCCCGAGTAGCGGTACTGCTGGGCGAGCGAGAACAGGCTGCGCAGCGCGTGCGCACCATCATTGAGCCAGCGCTCCAAGGTGCTGCGGTCGATCAGCGCCGTGTGGTGCGCCAGGATGAGTTTGCGTGCCACGTCGTCGTAGTCGGCCAGCAGATACACCGCCATGAAGCCGAGCTGGGCGTTCACGAACAGCGGCAGCTTCACCGGCTGCACGTTCATGTTCTCGCCCAGAGATAGCGCCGGGGGCACGTCGGCCAGGGCCTGGTCGACCTGTTCGCGCAGGGTCTGCAGGCGGTTCTTGGTGTCGGCGAGCTTGTCCTCGATCCGCAACATCCACCAATCCGAGTAGGGGTCGTCCTGCTCGGCGCCGCGCTTCATTTTGTTCATGGCGCCGATGAAGCCGTTGAGACCGATGATGCCTGGGCGCCCCTCGGTCGGCGCGCGGCCATGCCAGATGCGCGATGCGTGGTGCGTGTGCAGCGTCAGCGACATCGCGCTGCGAAGCGATCCGAGATTCAGTTGCAGGGGTTCTGTGCGTTCGTTGGCCATGGGAGCGACTCGCGGTGAAGGGGCGAGTCGCCAGCATCGACATCGGCCGGAAGGCCGTCAGTCAACAAACCGTAGCCCATGCGCGCCCGGTTTGTTCCGCACGGAAGGCTGTGTGTGCCGGCTATCCCCTGGGGATAGGTCTTGAGCCGCCAATGCTTGATGTCGGGGCTTGAACCATGACAATGACTGGGGGCGCATCGCACCTGGGGTTGCTGCGCAGAAGAACGAGGGGAAAACATGCAGGATGGGAAAGCCGTTCAGTTGCTGTTGAACGAGGAAGAGCACGGGCACGGCCACGTGGTCGAGAAGCTGCTGAAGCGGGCGGAACGCCTGGAATGCCTGGTGGCCTTCGCGAAGACCTCGGCCCTCGGCGACTTGTTGAAGCCCTTGCGCAAGGCGCTGGAAAGCGGATTGAAGGCCAGGTTTGCGATAGGTCTGGACTTCTACCTGACCGAACCCGAAGCACTCCGACAGCTCTTTGCGCTCGCCGAGAAGCACGCGCTCGTCCTGTACCTCAGCAACGCCAGCGACACCTTCCACCCGAAGATCTACGCCTTCCAGAATGGCAAGCAATGCTCGGTGATCGTCGGCTCGGCCAACCTCACCCACGGAGGCTTCTACGGAAACTACGAGGCATCGGCCCTCATCGACGACGCGAGCGGCGCGCTGATGGCATCTGTCACGCGACACCTCGATGCGCTGGTCGCGGACAGGATTCTCGTGCCAGCGACCAAGCCCCGGATTGATGCCTACGAGCGGGAATACATCATCCACGACACTTGCCGGAAGGTGGCCAAGAAGCGCGCGCAGAAGGCGAGCCGAACCGAGGGGCCGGACTTCACGATCCTGGCCGACCTCCTGGAGCTGATGAAAAGCGACGATTCAGCGCATGGATTCACTGCGCAGAAGAACGGCCGCAAGGGAAACCTGCGCCAGGCAATGCGCAGGCTGGCAGAGCTGGCGGCCCTGAGCAGCAATGCCAGGCGGGACTTTCCGAGTAACTACGACGCGCTGATCGGCCTGTTCCATTCCGGCGGGCTGCACCGCAGCAAGAGCCGGATCGCCAACCACCCAGGGCAGTTCGTGGCCGCAGTGGCGGACATCCTTGACCGGCGCAACCTCTCGCCTGCCGAAGCGTTTACCGTTCTACATGGACATTTCGGCGCCATCACCGGAGCAGGCATCAACCTGCTGACTGAGATTCTGCACGCGCTGGACAACAAGCGGTTCGCCGTGATGAACCAGAACGCGGTGTCGGGACTGGCGCTCGCCGGCATCCGGGACTACCCACTGCATCCAACCAAGCAGAACGTCAGTGCGGAAAGCTACGCAAGGTACTGCGGGCATGCCGATACGGTCAGACGATCGTTGGGCCTGGACGACTTCACGGAGCTGGATGCACTGTTCAACTACGCCTATTGGCGGGAAACGGAAGAAGACGAAGCCGCGACCTGACCGGATCACCCCACGGAAGGCGACCTGTTCCGTCTATCCCCTGGGGATAGCTCAGGGATCGCGCAAGGCTGAACGCAGCCGTGCGAGGTAGGCGCGCGCCACCTCGGGGTCGGCTGGGCGGGAGGCCGAAGGCGACGACGATCACGCGGGCCCCGCAGCTCGCGGCGCGAGCGGCGCTGCTGCGTCGGTGCCCGCCCACGCCTTGAACTCTCCGCGGATCGCCTTCTGGATGATGCCGAACAGGTAGCCGGCCGGGTTGCGCACCGCGCTGTTGTGGCAGCGTGCCGCCCACTCGTCGAGAACGGCCTGCCGCTGCGCTTCGTCCACCTGCTGCAGGGCCACCAGCGCGCCGGCCTGCTGCTCATCCTTCAAGCGCAGGAAACGCTCGGGCAGTCGCAGGTTCTGCAAGGCCCTCGCGCGCGGTACTGTACGTACTTCATTTATACGATCATTACGTACTGTACGGTCCTCCTTCGGAATCCGAAGAGAGCTATCCGGCGCGGGTTTCGGCCCTGCTTCGGATTCCGAAGACGGGCGCGCAGCATTCCGAAGAAGGGCTTCCTGGCCTTCTTCGGATTCGTGGTCCGCACCCTCCTGTGGATAACCTGGCGTCGTCCAGCCATGCAGCGCCATGCGCTGCGCCAGCACCTGCAGGCGGGTCGGCAGCGTGCGGCCGCTGAGCAGCGGGTCTTCGGCAATCTCCTTGAGCGTGTTCATGCCCACGATCTGCACCGCCTTGGCGGCATGGGTCAGCGCCTGGCTGACCAGGCCGAGGTAGTCGGCATCGAGCTGCATCGCCTCGAAGGGCGACAGCGGTTCGTCGTGCAGCACGTAGAGGTTGCCTTGGATGCGGCCGGTCTTCGGGTCGCGCCGTCGTCGCACCAGGCTCAGCCAGCGCGTCAGCCGCAGCAGCGTCAGGGCGCGCGCCACGGTCTCGTGCGAGGCTTGTGCCGCGCAGGGCATCGAGGCCAGGTAGGGGCGCAATTGGTCGTAGGTGGGAAAGGCGGTCACGCCATCGTCGTTGAGCTGCAGGCGGAACACCTGCCAGGCGTTGCGCTCCAGCGGCGTCAGGCGTCGGTCGAGGAACAGCCTGCGCGGCACGCTCTCATGGCGGTTGCCGCTGTAGAGGAAACCGTCGGCGGCCGGCGCCGTGCCCTGCGCCGGTTCCTTCGGCTCAAGGTGCCGCAGCGCCTCGTCGAACAACGCCGACAGCGCAACCGGGCCATCGCGCCGTGATGCGCTGCCCGTGGTCATGGCTACACCAGCCCCTGGTCGATCCAGTTCCGTATCGCCGACCAGATCACCGACATGGGCAGAGTCATGGCCTCGGCCAGATCCATGGTCAGCGCCAGCATCGCCATGTCGTCGGTCAGGGCGATATGGCGCTCGGAGACGCCGGCCTTCCAGCGCTCCCACAAGGCCACGTCCTGCGCCTCGTCGAGCACCGGATGCCGGCCCTTGCGCTTGGGCAGCCCGAGGATGTCGCGGCGCAGCGCCACTTCCTGATGCGTGAGGCCGTAGAACTTGCTGACCATCTCCGTGCTCGCCCCCAGGCGCAGCATGCGGTCCACCGTAGCGATCTCCCGCTCCACGTCGTGCACCTGGCTAAGCAGCCGCTTCAACACTTCCCGGTTCACCGACACCGAACACCACGACACCGTGGCATTCACCAGCATGCTCACGAGTTCGGGGTGCTTCAGCGCATCCAGCTCCTCCTCGCCGAAGCCCATGGCCTTGCAGCGGCGCAACTGGCCGTTGCGCAGGTCATGCAGGGCCTGGGCGATCACGGCCTGGTTGAGTGGGTGCGGTGCCGACATGGATGCCTCCTGCGCGCTCAGGACTCGTGGTCCGAGTCGCCGGCTTCCAGGTCCAGCAGCCGACGCGCCAGGCGCAGCAGACGGAACAACTTCACCAGCGCAGCATCGCTCAGGCGTGTGGCCGAGCCGCCGTGGCCATGCAGCAGCGCCGCCAGCTCGTCGGCCAGCCGCGCGCGGTCCAATCCGTTCGCGGAGGGCGGAGCCGCACTCAGCGCATGCAGCAGGGTCAGCACCGCCCGCGCGAACGCCGGCAGCGCTTTCGCCTGGCCCACGGCCGGCGCCACGCAGACGAAGCCGATGCCGCCGTCGCTGGCCTCGATGTGGTCGGCTACCGCCGCTTCCCCGGCGATCTCGCGCGCGAACTGCGCGATGTGCACGCGCAGGCGATCCGGCACGTCCAGGCCTGGCTCGACGTACCAGACGTCCGAAATGGGATAGAGCCCGCCGACCTGCACGGGGATCGCACGTAGCGCATCGGTCTCGAAGTCGGGCAGCTTGTCGCCAAGCTGGTCCGCGACCATCCGCTGGATGGACTGCAGGCGCTCGGTGGTCGGTGCCGGCGTCACGATGTGCCCCTGCAGGCGCTCGTCGCGTTGCTCGTCCTGCTCGCTCGGCACGAGGGTAGTGTCTGCGTCCTCTCCGCTGCCCGAGTGGGGTGGTGCAATGGGCGGCGCGGGCGGGGTAGCGGCCGGGGGCGCAGTTGGCGCGACGTCCTGCGACGCGGGATCGGTGGGTAGCCGTCGAGTCGCGGGAACCGCCGCTGAAGTGGGCACTGGCGCCGCCGGTTCGCTGGTCAGCGCGCGCTGGCGGCTTTCGCTGTCGTTGATCTCCAGCGCCAGCGTGTCGTAGTCCACCCCCAGCAGTTCGGCCATCTGGCCCACCAGCTCGTCCTGCACCCGCTGCGGCGAGAAGTCGTCCGGCTGCGCGTCGAACTGCGTCAGCACGTCCTGAAACAAGGTCGCGAAGTCCACGGCCATGGCGCGGCCCAGCGCACGCCGCTCCCAGGTGCGCTCGCACGCCTTGCGCAGCACCGCGAGCCGGTCCACCTGATGCCGGCCCAATCCGCTGTACAACAACGTCGGGATAGCCGGCAGCAGATGGCGCACCGCATCGTTCATGCGGCTGATGTGTGACTGCGGCACCGGATAGCCGTCGGCCGTCAGACGCCGCGCTAGTTCGCTCTGCGTCAGCGGCTGGCCGCTTTCCTGCTCGTAGAATTCGCGGGCCTTCTCGATGCCCAGGGCCCGTTCGATGAAGGTCAGCCCGGCGCGCAGCTCGTTCTCGGCCAGATGCCCGGTCAGCGCCACGATTTCGCCGCGCGCCGGCCACGGCCGAAACAAGCACGGTACGCGATAGAAGCGTTCCTCCTTGGTCTCGCTCCACAACTCGCGCAGGATCGCCAGCCGCGTGTTGCCGCCGTTGCGAATGATGTAGTGCGCCTCGCCCGGCCTGCGCGTGATTGCGGGGGGCGCGTCCAGCCCGCGTTCGCGGATGGATGCCTTGATCTCCGCATAGGCCGGGTTGCGCGTCACGCGCGGGTCGTGGTCGTAGGGCCGCAACTGGTCCAGGGTCACCACCATCGGCGTGTCGGCGATGGGGTCGATCAAGGTCGCGGCCGCAGGGCCGCTGCGCTCGAAGCCGGTGGCCAGCAGCTTGACAGCCATGTCCTGCGGCGTCAGCTCAGCCACGGCCGTTCTCCTGCGCTTGCCGGTCGGCGCGGCGAAGTTGCGCGCGGGCATTGCGGTCGGCACGGTGGTCGCTCGCCGTCGAGCTGGTGTAGATCGACGGCGAGCCGGTGTAGATCGACGCGCAGCCTGGTTTCGTGAATTTCAGGTGCCCGCCGGACGTGCGCACCACGCGCCAGCCTTCGCCCAGCGCGAACTCGATCAACGCGCGCAGCCGTTCACGGCCGCGCGCCAGTTCATGCACGCTCGCCATGGCCAGCCCCTCCCGCATCGGCCCGGCCGGTGACCAGCGCGAAGTGCTCCCGCCACGCGGGGAACAGCTCGCCGCCCAGCGCGCGCATGGTGTCCAGCGCCGCGGGCGCCGTGCGCCCAGCCGGCTGCCGGTACTCCACCCGATGCACCGGCAATCCTCGTGTCGCAGCGCGCGGATAGGCTTCGATGGCTGGCACGTTGGTGTCCAGCACCTGCACGCCGGCCTGTTCCTGGAACACCTGTCGCAGCGCCTGCTGGACCAGCCGCGCGTTCGACGACACCGGATGCACGCGGTTGATGAGCAGGCGCAGCGGCGGTGGCTCGATGCCCAGGTGCCGATACGGCGCGATGTCCTCGATCAGTTGCAGCGTGCCGCGCCGCAGCTCGCGCGCCGCGAGGATCTCCGGCGTCACCGGCGACAGCGCCAGGTCGGACGCCAGCACCGCCATCTCCAGCAGCACGCTGCGCGCGCCCTGGGTGTCGATCAACAGCAAGTCATAGTGCGTGCGGAAAACGGGAAGCAAATGGCGCAGTCGCAGGCGCCCATCCGCTGCGTGCAGCAGCAGCGTGTTCAGTTCGCCGCGGTCGTCGTTGGAGAGCACCAGGTCCAGGCCCGCGATCGCGGTGCGCGACACCAGGTGCTCGATGCGCCGTTCGTTGCAGGTCAGCATCTCGTAGATGCCGCCAGGCGCGCGCACGTCCAGCGTGAAGTAGCTCGACAGCGTGGGCTGCACATCCAGGTCCAGCAGCAGCACGCGCAGCCCGGCATCGGCAATGAGGCCACCCAGATTGGCCGCCGTGGTGGTCTTGCCGACGCCGCCCTTGGTTGAAATGATGGACACCACCTGCATGAGCTTCTCCTGGTCTAATGGCATGAACCGAGAAGAAGCGTCAGGCGCGTTCCTTGAGGCGATCGACGATCCACTGTTCGATCTCCACCGAGTCCCAGCCCACCGCGCGCACGCCCAGACGCAGCGCCCTGGGGAACTTGCCTTCCTTCATCAGGCTGTAGATGTGCGCGCGCTTGAAGCCGGTCCTGGCCTCGACCTCGGCGCGGCGCAGGATGCGGTGTTCGGTCGGTGCCGCCGTGGCGGTGGTGGTCTGCGAAGACATGAGGGTCTCCTTAACGCTCAGTGGCGCTGATTGGCATGACTCGAATTAAGAACGCCGCGTTGAGGAAAGACACCGCAAATGCGGTTTCCACGACCGCAGATACGGTCTGGTGTCGCTCAGGAAGTTGTGCTCTGCAGATTGCGTCGAGCCAGTGCGAACTTGGCCTGCAGGGTGCGCTCGGTGATGCCCATCGCGTTGCCGTGGTGCGCCACCATCGCGCTGATGATGGCCTCCTGCGTCAGGAAGCTGGAATACGGCGTGCCGCTGGGCGACTTGCCCAGCAGCAGCGTCAGTAATCCGCCCACGATGTTCAGGTAGGTCGATTCGCTGCGCGGCCCCAGCGTTTTCGCACGCCCCGTGTCGGCCGCGCAGGCGGCGTGCGTTTTCAGCAGCGCCTCGTGCTCGGCGCGCAGCGTCTGGTGCATGCCCAGGTGTTCCACCAGCCGCGCCTTGATCGCTTCCCGCTCGGCCAGCAATGCGCCCACGGTGTCCAGGCTGATCGCCGGGTGAAGCGCTCGCTCGATCTCATCGAACAGAAACGCCGGTCTCTCGCCGGGGTAGTGGTGCGCCATCCAGGCTTTCAGATCGACGTGGCGCACCGTCAGCGACGGGTCGTCCATCGCGAAGCTTTGCGTCTCCCGCACCAAGCCCTCCTTGCCATACCGCATCTCGCCGTGGGCCAGCGCATCGAAGATTCTTTCGGTGTTCAATCGCAGCATCGGCCAGCGCGGAAACTCCGTTGCCTCCGGCAGAGGCCGCCCTCCCAAGGTCGCCAGGATGCGCAGCTCGAAGCGCAGCAATCCACTCCAGCGGATTGCCGCCTCGACCGGGCGGTAGTAGGTCTTGGCGCCATCGGCCAGGCTGCTCGACTTCGGCATATCGCGCGCCTCCTTTCGTCATCGAACCGAGTCCAGGCACGCGCACCCGCCGTACAGGCGGCGTGTGTGGCTGTGGACTCTCCGGGCGAAACGAGCAGATGGCGAAGCGGCGAAGACCGTGGCATCGTTGATGCTGCCGGTTTCGTTGCGAGATGCGCGCCTTGCTGCGCATGGCACCATCACTCACAATTCGCAAGCCGCGAACACGCTGTCACCAGCGTCATTCGCGGGCACCATGCCTGACCCGGATAACCAGGCCAAAGTCTTTGCAGGGAAAGAGGCCCAGTAAAGCGCGATCAGCTCAACACGCCAGAGCCGATGCGCATATGGCAAGCACTGTTGCGCCTCGCGTCTTCGCTGTGACGCGCCACGTTGGGCATGCGAAGTTGCTCGCAGAATGCCAACGACAAGCGCGAGCAAGGCCTGAGTGCACCGCGGCGATGGAATCCCGCTATGACAAAACAGGTCTGGCGTTTGACCAAAATGGAATCGGTCAACCCGCCTGAGGCAGCCTCATGCGAGCCGTTGCGTATCCAACGGCGTATGGCCGACACGCTGCGCACGGTCGATGAAGTGGCGCAGCGGCTCCGACATCGCGCCCTCGGGATGTAGCAGGTAGGTCGTCAGCGCTGCCGAGTCTTCATCCAACGGTCGGACGATCACGTCCGCCTGCCGGCGTGCCGCCACGTGCGCCGCGCTGGAAAATCCCACGCCATAGCCGGCCGCCACCAGGGCCAGCATCAGCGAGTGGGTCGTCACGTACTCGGCCACGACCGGCGGTGTCTCCACCCGGCGCAGCAGGCGCTCGCATTGCCGGCTGCACTCCTCACACACCTGCGGGTGGCACAGCACCAGCGGGTAGCTCATCACCTCGTCCAGCGGCACCCGCTTGTGCGCCAGCAAGGGGTGCCGCGCGGGTATGGCCACCACCAGCGGGTCTTGCCACACCGGCTTGGCGACCATCCCGGCCGCCATCTCGCCGGCCATCGCAAAGGCCGCGTCGTACAGGTCGTTGCCCAGCCCGCCCACCACCTGCGACAGCGGCGCCTCGAACAGCCGGATGCCCACTTCCGGCGCCTCCTCCCGGCACAGCGCGAGCAGCGCCGACAGCCGGGTCCGCCCGACGCCGCCGGCCAAGGCGATGCGCAGGGTGTCCCGGTGTCCCGCTGCCACCGCCCGCGCCTTGGTCTGGGCTTGCTCAAGGGTCAGCAGCACGCGCCGGGCTTCCTCCAGGAACACCTGGCCGGCCGGGGTCAGGCGCACGCCGCGCGGCGTGCGCTCTAACAGCATCACGCCCAGGCCTGCCTCCAGTTGGCGAATCGTGCGCGACAGGGGCGACTGCTCCACATGCAGCCGCCGCGCCGCCCGGCCGAAGTGCAACTCCTCGGCCACGGCGATGAAACAGCGAAGATGGCGTAAGTTCATGGACTTCTCCTCAGAAAGTGGAGTCCATTCCTCTGGCTTTAGGGAACTGCATGAGCGCTTCCCGGCGGCGATGCCGGTCACAGAGGCTTGCCAGTCGCCGCCGTCCGACCTTCTGTCGTGGCCACGGGGGGCGAGTGTCCAAGCAAGTCCGGTTATCCCGTCGGTGTTGCCTTATCGGAAAATTGCCAGATTGTCATTATTGTGTTGTCTGAGTGGAGTGAAGTCGATCAAGCCCGACTCGGCTACCCTGTCCATCACTGCCGACCGCAGCGTGTTCTGGAAAGACGAACGCATGAGCGACGAGCAGCTCGCGCAGTGGCTGCATGCTTCGGCGCAGCGTCATCCGCAGCCCAAGGACTTCATGCGCGGCGACCGCCAAGCGGGCCTACCGGCGCGTCGCCCAGGTGATGGCGGCTGCGCAGAAGTCCGGGCGTGTTAGAACCGGACTTCGTGACCGATCTGGGAGGCGATCGGGGTGACCCGAAAGACACCCAACTGCATCGGCATGCTCGCCCTGACGCCGGCGTGACGTCATCGGCTGCACCGATCGCGGACTCCAGCAAACGTGAGCGCCTGCGCGCCGTGCCCGGCGCACCGTGCGGGCATGAGGCTTTGACGCGATGCCACCGAAGGAGGTGCTGACGGGATGCGGAAGGAGATGCTGGCGTCCGATAGGCTGAACCAGAAGAAGACAGACAGGAGGCGGCCTTGGATTTCAGATTGCTGCGTTACTTCGTCGCAGTTGCGGAAGAACTGCATCTGGCCCGTGCAGCCGAGCGTCTGGGCATCGAGCAATCGCCTGTGTCGCGTGCGATGCGCGACCTGGAAAGCCAGCTCGGTGTACAGTTGTTCGACCGCAGCACACGCCTGACGCGGCTGACCTGGGCCGGCCAGGTGTTCCTCGGCGAATGCCGGCGCGTGCAGGCTACCGTGGAGCAGGCAGTCAAGAGCACCAAGGCCGCGGCGCAGGGCTACCAAGGCCATCTGCGCATCGCCATCTGCGACAGCCTGGCGCAGCCCCGCATCGCTACCTTGCTGGCGCGCAGCCGCGAGGATGAACCCGAGCTGGAGATTCGCGTCTTCGAGTTGCCGTTCGTGCAGCAGCTCAAGATGCTGCACAACGATCTGCTGGACATCGGCTTTGCGTTGTCGAACGCGGTGCATGATGGGCTCGTCGCCGAGCCGGTGTGGACCGATCCGCTGTCGGTGATCGTGCCCGCACGCCATCCCTTGCTGGCACACGTCCAGGTGCCGCTGGCCGAAGCCTTGAAGTTCCCGCTGGTTCTGTGCCATCCCGAATCGGGATCGGGCTGCCGCCATCAGATTCAAGCGATGCTGCAGGACGCAGGCACGCCGCTCAAGCTGGTCGATGAAGTGACCAGCCTGGGCGTGATGCTGACCCTGGTCGGCGCCGGCTACGGCATCGGCTTCGCCATCGCCTCGCAGGTGCAGACGCTACAGCGCCCGGACATCTCCATTCGTCCCCTGACCGGCACCCCACCGATGCTCTCTACCTACCTGCTGCGCCGCCGGGGCGAACCCTCGGAGCCCATGAAGCGGTTCCTCGCGCGAGTGAAAGACGAGGCCTCACCGGTCGATGACTAGCCGGTCCGTTGAGGCCGTAGCTCGCCTGTCCATTGCGGCCTGTGGCGTGATGTGCCAGTAGACGGATAGACTTCGGAATGAAATCCGTTGCTCTGGCTGTTGATGGATGTGCTTGGCTCGCTTTGGATCACCCTCAACGGCCTGCGTTGACCAGGCCGAAGACTTGAGTCCACAATCGAGTCCATTCCGTGACGTCTGGATCGGAAAAAATGTTCGTAATAAACGAGTTGGTGACCGGGTGCTGTTCCCTTCGCCCGCTCCAGACACCTAACGTTAAGGCCCTGTTTTTACAGGGTTTTTTCGTTTCTGGCTTTTGGTGGTGTCGAAGAAGTGTCGAAAAGGTCCAGCCGTACAGGCTGTGATCAGACGGAAGAAAGCGCCTGAATGACGTGCTTCGGATCGTTATGGATGGCACGCAGCAGGGCCTTTGCTGGTCCGGTCGGCTCGCGTCGACCTTGTTCCCAGTTCCGCAGCGTACCCAGTTGAACATCGATCATTGCTGCAAACTTGGCCTGGGTCAGACCGGTCGCTTTGCGGATCTCTTTCACCTGCAGCGAGTCGACGACGAATTCCCGCGAGGGTTGACGTTCGCCACGGTGAATCTCGTCCATCTGCTGGACGCTTTCTAGAAGGTCTTCGAAGAATTTGCTCATGGTGATTACCTCCACCGTTCGATGATTTGCTTGAGCACCTTGCGCTCGTCTGCCGTCAGGTCGTCCTTCTCGTTCTTCGGATAGATCAGCAGTAATGCGATCTGCGAAGCCGCCGTGAAGTGGTAGTAGATGACCCTGGACCCGCCTCGCTTGCCGTGACCGCTAGACGCAACGCGAACCTTGCGAATGCCGCCAGTACCTTCAATCACATCACCCATGTCGGACCGGTCGGCCAGTTGCCGCTGAAACTCTGCGTAGCTGTCATCGCTAAGCAGCTCCCGCAGGCGCTTGGTGAAGATCGGTGTCTCGATAAAGATCATAGCCGAATAGTACGCCAGTGGCGCACCTCCTTCAATTGATTCGATTACTGGCTGGCGAGCGGTAACGTGATGCCGGCCAACGGCCCCAACCTGATCGCATCATGCAAATGCTCAGGCGCGAGGTGGGCATACCTCATCGTCATGTTCAGCGAGGCATGACCCAGGATCTCTTTCAGCGTCACGATATGGCCACCGCCCATGATGAAGTGAGCTGCGAACGTGTGGCGAAGGATGTGGCTTGCCTGTCCGCGTGGTGGCTTGATCGAGGTCGAGAGCAGGACCAGCCGAAACACGCCAATGCAGTTGGTGAACGGCCCGTAGGTTTGCCAGTGCTTCTTGATCGCCGCCACCAGCTCGGGCGTTACCGGGACCATCCGCACCCGCTTCGACTTCGTATTGGCGAACACCAACGCATTGCCTCGAATCCGCTCCGGTCGAAGCGCTTGAGCCTCACCCCACCTCGCCCCGGTCGCCAGACAGATCCGCGCCACCATCGCCGGATGTGGAGACGTGGTCCGCGCCTGGAGTGCATCGAGCAGTTCGGATATCTGCGGCTTGGTCAGGTAGGCCAAGGGGCGCTCCTGCAACCGAACCGGACGAATACGGGTGAAAGGACAGGGATAGTCGATCACGTCGAGTTTATGCAGCTCGTTGTAAACGGCTTTCAGGTAGCCGAGGCGATTGTTCGCCGTCTTGCCGGTGACGCCAGCTGACATCCAACGCGCGCGTGTGGCGGCGACCTTCGCGCCATCGACCATACGAGCTATCGGGTCGCCCATCGCCTTGGCACACGCCCGCAGGATCGCCACACGCCGAACGCCATCGGAGAGCGAGACGCCGTGAAGATCGAACCATAGCTCGACCAGCTCTGACAGCTTGCGCTTGTCCTTTGGCCGCGGTGCCCAATCGTTGGAATCGCTGCACTTGGCTCGACAGGTAGCTTCGAAGCGCATTGCCTCGGCCTTGGTCTTCAGCGTCTTGCGAAACCGCTTGCCTTTGACCGGCTCAACGTCGACCCGCCAGCGACCGTCAGGGAGCTGCTGGATCGCCATCAGACCGCTCTGCCCCATCGAACGTGGCGTTCTTGAAGCAACGTCTTGATGTGCTTGTACAGATCACGCTCGCTCATGTCCTTGGCGGCGTAGTGGTCACGAATGACCGGCCAGCATTCCCATTCCTTCAGTCGATCAAATGCGGTTTTAGCGCCCACTCGCTCCCGTGCCAGCAGGCTTACGAAGTTTCCCAGGAACAGTTCCACGTTCTTGCCCGAGAAGCCCCGCGAGGTCTTGTAGTAGCGTTTGCATTCCGTTTCATCGACCAGAGAATCGACCGCCACATCGACCCGCACGTCATCACGCATGAGCGTCCAGATCGGTTCGTACTGCCCTGGGCGGTGCAGCAATTTGAACTGGCACAGCCCGTAGCGCCACAGGCCGTCCAAGTGCGCGGAAAACGCCGCAAACGAATCCGTTTCGATGGCCTCGCCGGTCTTGGCACTGATCGACCCGCTGGCGAACTGCTGGATGACCGAATGGTGGTAGCGCAGCTCGACCCGCCACACGTCCTGGGCTGGATCGTAGTTATCCGGGTCAGCCACATCGAACGAATCCCGGCGACGCCAGACGCTTTCCCAGAAGTCGAGCTTATCGGTCGCGCGGGCCTGTTCGGTTTTGTTGTAGATGCAGAGCTGGACGCCACCGGCTGAGCCGAACATGGACGTTTCGCCCCGACCGTAGACGCTGGACTTGGTCGCCCAGTTGATCTCGTTGATACCCGAGATATCCCGGTGCGTCCGCGCGCGACAGTGCAGGCGTGCCACCAGATCCACCGGAGGCTTCCAGCCCTGGAGATCCAACGCCAGATGGACAGCGCACTGGTTGCGTTCGCGGTGTGTCATCACGGCTGCGGCGTAGTAGTCCATGCGCTCTTGCAGACGCTCAGGCGACAGCGCGTCGATGGCGTGCGGTGATACTTCGATCTTCAGATGTGGGCCGATGTTCTCGAGCTTGGCGTTGAAGTTCTTGATGAGCAGGATGAACCCGAGGTCAGCATTCTGGAGCTTGTACTGGTAGCCCGAGTCCCGCCCTACCCGACCGGCATGCCAGAACTCCCCGGCGAACTCGACCATGACGCCCGGTTTCTCGAACAGCGCCATGATTTCAGGGCGGATCAGTCCGCGATACAGCTGGCGGACCGTATCGACGCCGCAACGAAGCAAGCGAACGCCCGACAGGTCGGTCAGCTTGGCCGAATGGCTATCGAAGAACAGTCGCCCGGTTGGGGTTTCCTGAAAGTTCTGATCAACACGAATTTGGTCTTTAACGCTCATTCTCTTGTGCTCCAAATTGCAACGAATTGACACTGTTCAGTTGGGTTTATCTGACGTGTTACAGGGACGTCAGCGCGCGCGTTTGCACGCCGGCTCGTGCCTCGCCGCGCGTGCAAAGAGCGCGGAGCGCACGCGCGCTGACGGTCATCACCACAGGAAACGCCCTTTCTCATAGGGCACCCGCGTGACGGTGGTTCCGGCTTGCTGCTGGCTTGGTTGATAGGTCGGCGAGGTGGTCGGTGGTGGCTGCTGGTTGCGCTGGTCCTGCGGCGAGCCACGGTCGGGCTTGGTGTCGTCGAAGTAGCCGTTCTGCACGACCGACATGCAGAAGCCGAACGACACTTCCAGGCGTGTGCCTTGCTGGGTGTTGCATCGACACCCCGTCAGCCCTTCATCGCTGTCACCGACCTGCATGCGCTTGTAATTGCGGGCGATCAGATCGCGGTCGGTGGTGGCGATGCACACGGGCTTGGGGAAGGTTTGCGGGCCGGTCAGGCCGTCATACACCGGCGCCGATGCTGGCAGGTCCTGCACCCTGGGCACTCGCCTGCCCAGGTACTGCTCGACGGTGATCGGCGCGGCCTGTTCGGCATCGGAGGCGCTTGGCCGGATGAACGCTCCGACCGTATCGCGCACCTGATCGACCATGCTCCCGGCCGGCGCGCTGCTGGTGGCTTCGAGCGCGACTTTCTCGGCGTTGTAGCGCTCATAGGCGCGATAGACGAGGATGCCCGCGCCAATCAGCACGCAGATGGCCAAGATGAACTTGGTCGGCACCTTGGCCTGGAAGTGGTGCTTGGCGTTGGTGCTGGTGTAGGCGCCGAAGTAGCGCTTATCCAGGCGCAGCGACTTCTTGTCCGCGTCCTTGAAGCTAGTCTTCAGCTCGACCTTTTCCACCACCACTTCCGACTCGAAGCGCAGCAGCTGGGCGGACTTGAACACCCGCCAGTAGTGAATGTGCGTGTTGCACAGCCGGCGCAGGTGCACATCGAGATAGCGCGGGTCCTGGGTGACGAGGTGCACTTCGTGGCCTTGGTGGCGCATGGTCTCGAAGCGGGTGATGTGCTCTGGTGGCCGCGCCCTGGGATCGCGTGAGCCGAACCAGCCCTGTGCTTCGTCGACGACGATGATCGAGTCGTTGGGCAGCTCGAACCACTTCTCGGGGTCTTCGAACTCGAACCACTGCGCTTGCAGCTGATCGGGCTTGAGGCCGTTGATGTTGTGGTAGTAGACCACCCGGCCTTCGGCGTGGGCTTTCTGGTCCACTTCGCGGATGGTGTTCAGGGTCTTGCCATGGCCGGGCTTGCCGGTACGGATAACGAGCATGACGGCGCCTCCTTATGCGTCGATAGAGGTGCCGCCCGGCTTGCGCCAGACCTGATTACGACGGCGGTCGGTTGCCTTGTCGATCCCGGCGAGCATGAAGCGCGTCGAGATAGCGGCGAAGTACAGGTTCACCACCACATCAAACTTGGCCAGCCCGAGAATCCCCTGGATAACCGGGCCGACATCACCCATCAGCCCGAACAGATAGTCCTGTGCCTGGCCGATGATCATGTTGAAGCCGATATAGGTAACGAAGCCGAAGCCGAGGATCTTCAGCACCATCTTCACCAGTGGGCCGAGGATGATGACGAGCATCTGCACGATGAAGAGAAACTGCATTACTGACCTCCTACGGAGCGGCCCACGTACAGGGCAGCCAGGACGGTAGCGACAGCGACGAACAGGCCGCTCAGGTCATTGGCGGCGCGGCATAGCGGCTCGTAGCTGATTTCGAAGGAACGCCCGCCACTAGTGCGCAGGCTGAAGGTTTCCGCAGCGGGACAGCTGGCCGGAAGGAAGCGGGTGCCCTGGTTTACGAAGGTCGGCAGCTCGATCTCGCTGCTGCCTTCGTCGAGCTTGAACTTGTCGCCCTGGACAGCGGCTTCGATGGCGGATTCGTGCTTCTCGAAGTCGGCCTGTTCTTCGGCGTGGCAGCGCAGTTCCTTTTGCTGACGGAGGATCGCGCACTGCACGGCATCGCCCGTGCACTTGATCTCGGCGTTACAGGCTTCACCCTCTACGCTGGGCTTACCGCACTTGTTTGGGTCCTTGGCCGGGTCGCACTCGGCTTCGCCCGATCCATTGCCGTCGCCGTCACCACTGCCATCGCCGTCACCCGATCCGTCTCCAGACCCATCACCGGAGCCATCGCCACTGCCGTCTCCGTCGCCATCTCCATCACCGTCGCCGTCGCCGTCGCCGTCATCACCATCGCCGGGATCATCAGGGTCGGGGTTCTCGCTGTCGTCGCAGCCACCGACCTCGACTTCGGGATCACATGGCGGGGGCGGTTCCTTGCTGCAGAAGGTGCCGTTCCAGGCGTAGCCGCCCGGGCATTGGTTGTCAGGATCGGGCGCTGGGGTTTCGTTGGGGTCGGTCTGCTGGCTCGGGTTGCCCGGTTGCTTGCGGGTGTCTTCGTTGCACTGGATGCCGTTGCCGGTATAGCTGTAAACGCCAAAGACCCCTGAAGGATCGCCGCTGCTGTAGACGTAGACGTTGCCGGCCGGCGTGAAGCCGAAGGCGTACTGGCAACTATTGGCGCAGACCGAGCCCGGTGGATCGATCACCGGCTGGCCAACGGCTTCTTTCATCTTGTGTTCGTGGGTGACGACCTGGCCGATGGTGGCTTCGCATTGGTTGGCTTCGGGGATCACACACGAGGTAACAGTGCCGAAACTTATCTCGGGATTGGAAAAGGCGTAATCAAGCGGCTTCTCTTTCCATTTGCAGAAGCCGGTATTGCCGCCGGACCAGTAGCTGTAAGTTTTTCCACCGGAAACCACGGGCGGGTTTGCATGGGCATTACAGGCCTGCTCCCGAGTGGCGTAGCAGGTCGAGCCTTCGGCGGCGTTTGTATGCCGAAAGCCGGTTGTTTGAGCGACCGACCGATCAGAGTAGAAGCCGGCCGAAACCACCAGCAGGAACAGCGCGAGAAGATGCCCATACCTGCGCCCTTGGATATCGTCCATCGTTACACCCGCCCAAAAAACACGAGATAAAACGCCAGGGTGGTGAGGATCAGGACGTACAGTTCGTAGCTCATTGGCGTTTCCCTGGAAGAGAAAACCCCGCCGGAGCGGGGTTTGTTTGCTTCGGCACATGCAGTGCGCAAAACCCCGGTTACAGGGCGCGGCGCATGTACTTGAACGCCATCGCGGCGATGATCACGGCGAAGACAGCCCAGCCGATGGTGCCAACGTCGGTGCCCGCGGTATCCAGCGCCGCGGTAGCTTCGGTCGGGACAGCCGCGTATACGGAGCCGGCCAGGGTGGAGAGCGCGGCAGCAGCGCCAACGCCGATTTTCTTGATGAAGTGCTTGTTCAGTTGCATGGGTGATACCTCACTGTTTCAGGGCTTTTTTCAGGACCAGGAAGCCGAACACGGTGGCGAACAGAACAATCGCTTCGCCTTGCAGCTCGGAGACTTGGTCCCAGGTCAGTGCAGAGCCGTAGAGGCTTTGCATCTCCTCGACCGTGAGAGCGACCAGCGAGCCGGAGCAGATGGGCGAACCATCGGCGCCTTGCAGCCAGTCACCGTCACAGGCGAGGAAATTCATTCGCCGGCCTGCTCGAGGTCGGCGGTTTGTTCGGAGGGTTCGCAGTCAGGGCAGACGGCGAAATGGGGCGGCAAGCTGAGATCCGGCAGCAGGTCGCTTTGCGGCGCGGGCAGCGCCATGAGCTTGCCCATGTCGTTTCCGCAGCAGTCGCAGTACACCCGGTCATCGATCAGCATGGCCGCCCCTCCCGGTTAGTTGGCCTTGGCCGGGTCGCCGGCTTTGGCCTGGGGTTGAGCTGGGGTGCGCGGAGTTTCGGCAGCGGCGCGGGTCTGGACGGCTTCGAGCTGGAGCGCCAGATTCTTGCCCTTGTTCTGGCCACCACGGGCAATCTCGAAGTGGATGCGCACCAGTTGCAGCGGCTCGAACTGCGCGCCGGCTGCGAAGATTTCGTCGGCTACTTCGTCCGCTGCTGCCATGCCGATAATCGACAGGCCGTGTTCGGTCTTGCCGTCCGGCTCATCGCCGTAGAAGACCTTGATGTACTTCTGGCCCGCTTCACCGTCGAAGCGTTGAGTGCCGAGAAATGCAACTTCCATAGTCGAACGTGCCATCTTGTGTTTCCTCTCTCTAGTTGCGCTTTATTGCGCTGCTTTGCTTTCTGCAGGCCGAGCGATCCCGAACCGGTGAACTTGCAAGTTCGCCGTAGCTGGTTTGTTACTTGGCCTACTGGTTAAAACTTTGCGTTATGCGTGTTCTCTAGTTGGTTAACACCAAGGGCTTCGCCCTTGTCATCCCACTCTCGCCGCCGAGGGCTCGGGAGCGCGGGAGGGAAAAGCGCTCCCGCACTCACGAGCGGAGGCTGTTTCGGTTCGTGCAGGGTCAAGGGTGCGCTCCGCCCGTGCTTCCGTTCGCCGGATCGGTGGAGCGTGATCCGACGAGCCGGGAGCGCGGCCCTGGACCTCTTCGGCCACGCGCTCAGCCTGATAGCGCTCAGCGATATAGCGACGCAGCTCGACGAGGGACCGGTGTTTCGTTGGCTCGCTACCATCCAACGGAATGAACAGAGGAACGTCGCGGCGATAGGTGACGTGCCCGTACAGCTCCCCGCCAACGGTCAGCTCCCGACCGACCTCATGCCAGTTGGGATCCGCGATGCGAACCTGCATCCGCTTGCGCCCTACCCCACCAGTTCGAACGGTTCGTGAATCGGGACGAAGGGCGTTGGCTTGCCCGAGTCGTAGATAACGCTCCACCACTTCGCGGGGCGGGCGGGTGGCGTGTGTTTCTCGCAGATAAAGGCCGGTTCCACTGTCCACTCCGAGAGCAGAGGCTTCCAGGTTCCACCGACGCACCCCATTTGCAGCGTGCGAATCGGCCGCGCATACGCGGGGCGGCATTGGGCGCAGGGTGTGGACCGGGAGAGATCGGGTTTCGCCATTTCGCGTCTGGACCAGCAGACAGAGCAGCCGCAGTCCTGGGCGTGCGGAAGGCGTTGATAGCTGGCAGGCTTCTGCATAGGTCATCCCCTCCCCTGGCTTTCCGTAGACGGCGCGGATCATGCGGAGCGCTCCTGTTCATTGGCGCTGGGCGCAACCTGGGCGAATGACGCTTCCAGGCGGAGGACGATTTCGGCGTTCAGGGAGCGGCGTGCAGCCCAAGCGGACCGCTCGACCTGGGCGCGGAGTGCAGCAGGCATGCGCAGCTTGAATTGCGGGTCAGTGCGGCTCATTGGTTCACCCCCGGAAAACGCACCAGACGGGTTTTGCCGAGCTTCACGCTCTCGACGGCGCCAGACCTGACCCAGCCAGCGACCATAGCCACGGACACACCGGCCAGAGCGGCGAATGCGGCTTGCGTATAGAAAGGAGGATTCATGCCGTCCACTCCTGTTCCAGCAGCCAGCTACGCAGCAGCGCACTGTTAATCATGCGGCGTTTGCCGAGCTTTACCGTGGGGAGTACGCCCCGGTAGACCCAGGCGCGGGCCATGGAGCATGTCAGGCCGTTACGTTCCGCCCAAGCTTCGACGGTTTCCACGTCCTGCTGTGGGGCGATCAGCTTTGAAGGTTCTAGCTCTTCCAGTTCCATGCTCGTTCCGTCACTATTCGTGGCATTGCATACGGATTGACCCTATCCGTTTTGACTAGAGTCGAAACGAATCATATTCAGATAGAGTCATATTGGATAGAGCTTATTTAGATCGATTCGTAATGATAAAAGAAAGAGTTATTACCGTTTTGAGGCATAGCGGGCTAAAGCTGCCGCAACTTGAGCAGCTGACAGGAATAAGCCGCTATACCTGGAGCAATTTGAAAAACCCTGCCAAAGCACGAGAGATCAAAGCTGACGAAATTGAGGCGGTGGTGAAGCTATATCCACAATTTGCGCTTTGGATAGTCAGCGGCAACGTCCAACCAGAATGTGGACAAACCAGCCCTGAATACGAAACGGCTCATTCAAACTTGCCCAATCAAAACGCGGGATAGCGATCACAAAGGAAGTGGCTAGGCGCTGGTACGCCAAATGATGGAGGCGAGATGAAAGAGTTATTCCCAGGTTATTTTTCTAAAAGTGATAAGTCTCACAAAGACCTGTGGGCCAAATGCATATTCGTATTCGACACCAACATACTACTCAATCTATACCGTTACTCCGACGAAACAACATCACAGTTCCTACAAATCCTCGAACTACTAAAAGATAGAAGCTGGATACCATACAGAGTTGCAAAAGAGTACCTTGATAATCGGCTTAAGATAATAGACGAGCAACAGGAAAAATATACAGTCACGCTAGCCGAAGTACAGGCTTTAAACGGAAAATTAGAGCACCCGCGACAACATCCATTTGTGTCAAACAGCACAATGGAAAAAGTTCAAAAAAGCTTACAGCGCCTAAAAGAAGAGCTTGAAATAAACAAAGAAGCGCACACAAAGCGAATCAACGACGATGACATTAAAGAAAAACTTTCAACGATATTTGAGAGCAGAGTCGGCAACGATATAAGCGACCACCACTTAGAGGAAATAATAAAAGAGGGAGAAAAACGATACGAAGAAAAAATCCCTCCTGGCTTTGCTGATGTAAAAAAATCTACGGGAGAGGCAAGCCTAGCAGCCAGATGCAAGCCGTATGGCGACCTGATTATTTGGAAGAGCATCATAGCGAAATGCCAAACCGAAAAATTACCAGTTATTTTTGTTACAGATGATGGGAAAGAAGATTGGTGGCTACGGTTCAAAGGGAGAACAATTGGCCCCAGACCGGAGTTAATTAAGGAGTTTAATGCAGAGACAGGCATGGACTTCCACATGTATCAACCTGAGCGTTTCCTGTTCTTAGCGGGTGAGTTCCTTAAGGAGAAAACATCCGAAGAAACACTCGAAGAAATCAGAGAACTCCGAGAGAAAAAATATTATTCCAGAACTCTATCAGAAAAAGTTTCAACAACAGAAAACAATACAACAGAAGCCATAGCTGCTGAGTTAGACAGAATCCTTACAAGAAAGGATATGGAGCGCGACTTTGCAATGCTTTCAGCTACGCAAAGGTTTTTGACGCTTAGACTTAGAGACTTACTAAACCTGCGCAAATCTGCAAGCGATAGTGCTCACAAGATCCGCGACATGTACGAAGGACACGATATTGAGGACGCCTTTGAATACCAGCAATTAAAATCGGAGTGCGTCGAACTAGACTCAAAAATATTTAACGCACAGACCGAGTTAAAAAAGACAGTTAAGCTAATCAGTGAGTTATCGGCAAGAATGGCCGCAGAAGAAGAACTATCTAGCATCACTAGCGGCACAAAATACTAGAAATCAATATAGAGGGAATTTAACGCTAGTAGAGGGGGTAAGTATGACTACGAAAATCACAGAAAACGCAGACAGGCACAGAGACCGAGCTCTCAGCATATTAAATAGCCCCGCAGAGGCAACCGCAACACTGCTGCGAGGCCATCTTCTCATCGAAGAACTCCTAGAGTCATTAATAAAGAAGAAATGCGCCTCACCTTCAGTGATTGATAACTCAACAATTTCTTTCTCCGTCAAGTGCAGCATCGCCAAGGCGCTATACGGATCGGATTTTTATGTATGGCCACTACTTGAACTACTAAATTCAGCACGCAATGAAATGGCTCACTCTATTGAAAGCCCGAAGTTCACAACAAAACTAGAAAAACTTACAAATACCGTTGGCGAATCTCTTGGACGCCCCTCTGACCTTATGGGAGCCATCGGTTACCTTCTTGGATCATTGATGTGCTTAGTAGAAATCACACCGCAAGTAAGTCCCGCGAAAAATTCTCTTAAGGGAAAGGGGCAAGCTAAATAACAACACCGATCACTGAGCAAGGAGGCGTGATGAGATCAGATTGGGATGATGCACCCGTTTACCTACGCAACAGAAAGAAGCCGAGCCCTTGGCGGTTTCTAGCGATCCTGGGTATCGGTTCCGCGGTGCTGACAGCGCTGGCATTTACATTCGGCAAGCCGGTCGTACTGGACGTAAACCAGATCAAGCAAGGCATTCATGTCGGAGGCAAGCCTTGGTTTAACCAAGAGCCTGAGCAGCCCATGCAGCCGGTTAGCCGGCCTTCGGTTGCAAGCTACGAAGCCCCAGCAGCAGCGCCCCAGCAGCGACCGCTGAGCCAGGAAGAACTCGACTGGTTCGAAGAAGGCACCGCGCGAGCGCTACAGCAGCGCCAAACATCGTTTAACGATAGCAACTACACGCCCCGCCCTGTCGCCAACACGATGCAGCCACCACCGGCCCGCTACTACGCAGCCAACTCCACCAGCAGCACGCAAAAGCGCTCCGTTTCCCGTCAGACTCACCTCAGCAACTGGAGCTGGGAGAACGGCCACAACAAGCAGCGCATCAGCGGCCAGTTTGAATGGACAGTGGTAAATGGCCAGATCGACTACAACAGCGTGTGCCAAAACTACAAACGCGGCTCGCTGGTCTACCGCGACTGCCGTAAGGGTGCAAAGGTTGCGTTTAAAAAGATGTGCAGCCGGTATAAACCAGCGTGTGCTGCCGAGAACAATTTCCTACCTTAGAAAGTAAATTAGGACAGTTTAGTGCCACCTTACAGAAGAGCCGCCATCTTAAGTCGACTAAGAAACGTCGCCAATAGCAAAAAAACCAACCCTATTGGTTTTAATTTTGCGAATCTATTTGTTCAACATAAAGAGTTGATCAAGACCATTGGACGACCTCTACTTGTCGCTTTCTCCCTCGCATCCGCTCATTACTTTGGCTTCATGTCGAGCGTTCCGTTTGAGATAGCGTCCGTAGTGACCATTGATTTTTTGCCGGCCTTTATCACCACATTCTCATTTTACTTCTTACTTTGTTACACCATATCAAGCGTCGTTGCATTTATTATATCCCAGGTATTTTTTTCAGCCGGACACACTTTAGCGGCCTTCTCACTGCAACCTAGGAAACGGTGGCCTACCCGCTTTGCTCAAACCTCTATAAAACTCTTCAAAGAGTCAATAAAATATGAAGCACCCGCATACTACTTAGTTCTAGCTATAACATTCTTACTTTTGTTCAATATATCGTACCTAGAACTCCTATATACAAGAGTCGGCATTACCACCTGGATATATTTACTTATTGCACTCATAGCAATGGCGCTAAAACTTGGGTTTCTTGCTCGACCACCTGCGGTTGTAATTAGCCGTCTGAGAGACAAGAAAAGAGTTGCATATAGGCGACAAGCAGCCAGATCAGCGATCTATTTTGCGACTGCTATCGCGCTAGCGTTCTCCTACTATGCTGGACTGCTTAGATTCGACAAGTTAAAGAATGAACAGCCTGTTTCCATCAAGAGCGAGCATTTTATAGGTGCCGCAAACATCCTGTTGAAATCCGGAAGCTCGCATCTAACTCTGCTTCGCGATGAAGAGAAAATCGAGTACATCTATTTCAACCAAAATTTATCCATACGGCACGTAATCAAGCGAAATATGAAAGTGGAAGGTCAGGCTGAGGACTAGCCGCATCTCGTGGCTAGACCCAGCCCTAGTCGTGACGTTCCTGAGTTTCGCTTTGCACCGCTCGGTCAGCTGCTCTGTTACTCGCGTCGACACAGCGAAGCCGGAGTGCAGCGAAATGCTTCTTACCGACAGGATTGGTCAGCGGCGCTGCTGCGCCAGCCAAGAGGCGGTCCCGTAGAGGCTGATTCTCCCGCTTGTCGTCCATCTGTTTACCCTTGAAAAATATACCTAATAGGTTATGTTTACCTCATGGAAAAGCGCAAACCCCATTTCAAGCTTGAGCTGGTGAAGCAGGCCTTAGACGAGCAGCGTTATCGCTTCACCCGTGTCGCCCTTGAAGGGGGAGCTGAGCTGGGTATGGAGCTGGCCGACATGCTAGCGGTCATCAGCAACCTAAACAGCCGCGACTTTTTCAAGAGCATGACAACCTATGCGGACCACACCACCTGGCAGGACGTTTACCTACCGGAAACCCCCTTTGGGCAGGTTTACCTGAAGTTCACGCTGGTGGCTGATCTGCTGATCGTTTCCTTCAAGGAGAAGTGACCATGAAATGTCCGGTTTGCGGCCAGGCTGAACTGGTCCATGACACCCGTAACCTGCCCTTCACCTATAAAGGGCAAACCACCGAGATTGCCAACGTAACGGCAGACTGGTGCGATGCCTGCGGCGAGTGCCTGACAGGCCCTGGTGAAAGCGACCGCGTAATGAAGGCAATGACCGAGTTCCGCCAGCAGGTGAATGCCCAGGGCGGTAGCCAGGAGCTGATTCGCACAGTTCGCAAGCAGTTGCATTTAAGCCAGCGCGAAGCGGCTGAGCTGTTCGGTGGCGGGCCTAATGCCTTTTCCCGTTACGAACGCGGTAGTACCGAAGCCCCTCAACCTTTGGTGCAGCTGTTCAAACTACTCGGCCGCCACCCAGAACTGTTAAAGGAATTGCGAGCCGGCTAGTGTCGAAAAGGTGTCGAAAACACTGTGCCGAATAGCGACGAATCGAGCAGACGGATCAGCCCAGAAACCGCATAACGACACGCTTTGCGACGGAACGACACACCAAGCAAAAGGGTTCGATTCCCTTCGCCCGCTCCAGACACCTAACGTTAAGGCCCTGTTTTACGGGGCTTTTTCGTTTCTGGCTTTTGGTGGTGTCGAAGAAGTGTCGGAAACACCTTCCGGAATACCGGCATGCCTTGAGTCGGCAGCCACGTTATCCACTACAAATCGACGGGACGATTCACGCTCGCCACGGAGATCTCGTCTATCTGCTGGGCATTTTCCAGCAGGTCATCGAATAGCTTCTTCATAGACCGTCAGAATCAGTTGTGACAGGCCGCCTCGAAGCGCATTGCCTCTGCCTTGGTGCTACGCGGCCGGTGGTGGGCTGAAGTGAAGCGGAAGCTGGGAACCGAGTCAGAGTCTCTCCACCACTATTGCCAGCCCCTGCCCCACACCGACGCACATGGTCGCGAGACCAAGCTTGCCGCCCGACTTCTCAAGTTGGTGGACGGTGGTCATCACCAGCCGGGCGCCGCTCATGCCCAGCGGATGGCCTAACGCGATGGCGCCACCATTGGGGTTCACCTTCGGGCTGTCGTCCGGCAGACCAAGGTCGCGGGTGACCGCCAGCCCTTGCGCGGCAAAGGCCTCGTTCAGTTCGATCACGTCGAAATCGCTTAGCGCAATCTTCAGCCGCTCACACAGCTTGCGCACCGCCGGCACCGGGCCGTAACCCATGATGCGTGGTGCGACGCCGGCGCTGGCCATACCGAGCACCTTGGCGCGCGGCTTGAGCCCGTGCTTCTGCACTGCCTCGGCGCTGGCAAGGATCATTGCCGCAGCGCCATCGTTGACACCCGACGCGTTGCCGGCAGTGACTGTCTTGTCCGGGCCGTTAACCGGCTTCAGCTTGGCCAGTGCCTCGGCGGTGGTGTCGGCACGCGGATGCTCGTCGGTGTCGACGACCGTTTCGCCCTTCTTGCCCTTGATCACCACCGGGACGATCTCCTCGGCAAAGAAACCGGCTTGCTGCGCGGCCGCTGCTCGCTGTTGGCTGCGCAGGGCGAAGGCGTCCTGATCGGCGCGGTTGACTCGCCACTCATCGGCGACGTTGTCGGCGGTCTGCGGCATGGCGTCGACGCCGTACAGCTCTTTCATCTTCGGATTGATGAAGCGCCAGCCGATGGTGGTGTCCTCGATCTTCTGCGTGCGGCCAAACGCTGTGTCGGCCTTGCCCATCACATAGGGCGCACGGGACATGGACTCGACGCCGCCGGCAATCGCCAGCTCCATTTCACCGCAAGCTATGGCACGAAACGCGGTACCCACGGCATCCATGCCCGAAGCGCACAGACGGTTGAGGGTCACGCCCGGCACCGTGTCTGGCAGGCCGGCGAGCAGCGCGGCCATGCGCGCCACGTTCCGGTTGTCCTCCCCAGCCTGGTTGGCGCTGCCCATGAACACTTCATCAATAGCCGAAGGGTCGAGCTGCGGATTACGTTCCAGCAGCGCCCGTAACGGGATCGCAGCCAGGTCGTCAGCGCGTACGGCTGCCAGCGCACCGCCGAAGCGGCCGATCGGCGTGCGTATGGCGTCGCAGATGTATACGTCGCGAGTCATTCCTCTCCCCCTTGCTGGCCATAAGCGGCAGCGGTTCAGGCCTCCAGCGCGCGCAGCGCATTGGCGCGAGGCGCTTCGGTGGTGCAGAGCGCATCGGCGAAGCGGATCGCCCAGCCAGTGTCTCCACGCCTGCTCGCGAGCCACGCCCGGATGCAGTGCAGTGACGATGAATTCGTTGGTGCTTTATTCCGGTTCCATGATGCACAGATCGGTAATGATCGCCATCGGGCCTTTGCCAGGAAGGCCCAACTGCTTGCGGTGATCGCCACCCTCACCGAAGCCGACCGAGGTGATGAAGCCCAGCCTGTCGACGAAGGAATGCAGGCGATTGGGCGATTATTGATACCTCCGCCGGTTTTCGCCACCACTTCGCCTCTGATGAGCCCCCCATGAGCGAACTTCCGAGAGACTTATCTCTGTCTTCCTAGGCTCACTAGGCCGAACCGAGTCGGACAGAGGGCGTCTACTGAAACAGATCGCACGAGCGGCAACGCACTCAGGACCCGATGGAGGATGGTGGATGAATGTAACCCGCGGAGTGGTTTCGCTGGCACGTAGTGGCTATGCGGCACGGGGCGTGGTGTACGTGATCATCGGCTTTTTCGCCATCATGGCCGGGCTTGGCTCTGGTGAAACGGTGGATACCCGGGGTGCAGTGCAGCAACTGCTCGGCCAACCGTTCGGAGCGATACTGCTGTGGCTTGTGGTGATCGGCCTTCTTGCGCATGTGGCCTGGCGACTGACCCAGGGTATTGGCGATACCGATCAGCATGGCCACGATGCCAAAGGCCTGCTGATTCGCACCGGGCTGGTGAGTAGCGGCGTGGTCAACCTGTTGCTCGCCCTATTCACGCTGAGCCTGCTGGTAAGCGGCCTGGACCGCTTCTCCGAGGGTGGCGGCGGATCGGGTGGTGAAAGCACCGACAGCCTGATGCGTATCCTCGGCCTCAAGCACTCTCACTGGTTGATTTGGGCAATTGCACTGGTTCCGCTTGGGGTCGGCGTTGCACACCTGATCAAAGCCTGGCGCGCGCATTTCGAGCGCTACTTCCAATGCGATGACGGCACCATGCGTCTGGTCCGTCCCATCTCCCGCGTCGGTCTGGCTGCACGCGGTTGTTCGTTTTTGATCATCGCCGGGCTGCTATTCATGGGTGGCAGCCGCTATGAGCCCACCGACCCACCCGGCCTCAAGGAGGCGCTCGAAGCGCTACAGGGAATACCCGCAGGCGGTGTACTACTCCTGGCAATCGGCATTGGGATGCTCGCGTTCGCGGCGTACAGCTTCGCCGAGGCGCGCTGGCGACGGATTGATTTGTCGGAAGTGATGAATTGAGGGGGTGGACTAGAGCTCGGAGTGAGAGCGCCGCACGTGCTGAATAATGAGGCGGGAAGGCGGACTGAAGCGTACCCTACGGTGAATACGCAACGCACGGCGCATCTGTAGAGCTGGCTTTAGCCCACCACCGGTTAGGTATTGCGCCCACCATGGCACGGGCTTTGGGCATCATCGATTGCAAACAATGTGCAGGCTAAGCCGTGACGCTCAACCTGCGCGCTACCCTCATCAACCAGCGTGGTAATCGGCGTCCGCTTCTTCGAAGCGCTTGACGATTGTCGGCGCCGGTTCGGCGCCCATCTTGCTCACGACATAGATGGCGATGCTGGCGAAGATGAAACCGGGGATGATTTCGTACAGGCCCAGGCCGATGAATTCCTTCCACACCACCACCGTGACCGCACCGACCAGCATGCCGACCAGTGCGCCGTTACGGGTCATGCGCTTCCACAGCAGCGAAATCAGCACCACCGGACCGAACGCCGCGCCGAAGCCGGCCCAAGCGTAGGACACCAAGCCCAGCACCTTGCTCTCCGGGTTGGAGGCGATGCCGATGGCGATCAGGGCGATCAACAGCACCATGCCGCGGCCGACCCAGACCAGTTCGGTCTGCGAGGCATTCTTGCGCAGCATCGCTTTATAGAAGTCCTGCGTCAGCGCGCTGGAGCTGACCAGCAGCTGCGCACTGAGCGTACTCATCACCGCCGCCAGTACGCCGGAAAGGATGATGCCGGCGACCCACGGATTGAACAGGATCTTCACCAGTTCCATGAATACGCGCTCCCCGTTCTGGGTGACCGCACCAGCCTGATCCGGGTGGTCGGCGAAATAGGCGATGCCGAGGAAGCCCACCGCGACGGCGCCAGCCAGCGTCAGGATCATCCAGGTCATGCCGATGCGGCGAGCGTTGGGGATGGTCTTGATCGAGTCGGCGGCCATGAAACGCACCAGGATGTGCGGCTGGCCAAAGTAACCGAGACCCCATGCCAGCAGCGATATGATCGCAACGAAGGAAAGCCCACGGAACATGTCGAAGTTGGCCGGGTTCTGCGCCTCGATGGTGGCCATCGCAGTGCCCATGTCGCCCAGAGCCAGGATGACGAACACTGGCGTGATCAGCAGCGCAAAGATCATCAGTGTGGCCTGGACGGTGTCAGTCCAGCTCACGGCAAGGAAACCGCCGATGAACACATAGAGGATGGTCGCCGCCGCACCGACCCACAGGGCGTATTCGTATGGCATGCCGAAGGTGGACTCGAACAACCGCGCGCCGGCCACTACGCCCGAGGCGCAGTAGATGGTGAAGAACACCAGGATCACCAGCGCGGAGAAGATCCGCAGCATGCGGCTCTCGTCCTCGAAGCGGTGCGAGAAGTAGTCCGGTAGGGTCAGGGCGTTGTGGTTGTGCTCGGTGTGCACACGCAACCGGCCGGCGACGAAGATCCAGTTCAACCAGGCGCCAACGATCAGGCCGATGGCGATCCAGCTTTCCGACAGGCCGGCGACGAAAATTGCGCCGGGAAGGCCCATCAGCAGCCAGCCACTCATGTCAGAGGCGCCGGCCGACAGCGCCGTGACGAAGCTGCCGAGGCTGCGGCCGCCGAGGATGTAGTCAGAGAAGTTCTTGGTGGCGCGATAGGCGATGAAGCCGATCAGGATCATCGCCGCGATGTAGACCACGAAAGTGATCAGAGTGGGTGTGCTGACGTTCATGGGACTTGTTTTCCTTGTTGGTCCTGACATTCCATTGCCAGCGCGGACAACGACCGGCACCCGCAACGGAACAATCGAGGGACGCAAGGATAGCGCGTCATCAGCGTACTTGCGCGTGACCGCGAGGTTCTGCATGCCAGACCGCCTTCCTTAACGAACGAGGGCCGACAGTAGCTGCCGGCCCTCGAGATTGCTGCAGGAGACTTGCTTGCCTTAGAACGCCAGGCGCACGCCCACCGTCAGGTTGCGCCCGGGCAGCAACACCTCGTCTTTGATGAAGGACGTGTGCTGGCGGGCCTTCTCATCCAGCAGGTTGTTGGCCTTGAGGTACAGCAGGTAGTTCGTCTGGTTCAGCGAACCGCTGTAACCCAGGCTCGCGCCGAGCATGTTGTAGCCGCCGGTTTCGCTTTCGTAGTCGGCCAGCTCGTCCTGGCGCTGCACGCGATAGAACTCCAGCTGGCCGTTGAGCGCCGGCGTGAAGCTCTGATCCACCCGCACGCCCAATCGATCGGCGGGAATACGCGGCAGGTCGCCGCCGCCATCGCGCAACTTGCCGCGCACGTGGTCGCCGAACAGGGTGAAGGCGGTAGCGTCGGTCGCCTGGAAGCGCGCCTCCCCTTCTGCGCCAGTAAGCACGGCGTCCTGCTGGCGGTACTCGATTTCGCGGTAGCCCCCGCCGATGTCGTTACCGGTGTCGGCAGCATAGATGAAGTCATCCACCTCGTTGCGGAACACACTTAGGCTGAAGGTCGTCCGGCCGGCGAACTTGCGCAGGGTTATTTCGGCGTTGTGCGAGGTTTCTTCTTCGAGATCGACGTTGCCCAACTCGACCGTGCGGGTCGCCGCATGCGGGCCGTTGGCGTAAAGCTCCTCGGCCGTAGGCAGACGCTGCGAGCGCGTCAGCGAGAAGCCCAGCGAATACTGCGGCGCGAACGTCCAGACCGCACCGGCCGACATCGAGGTGCCACTGTGATCGGTATCCGGACGGCCGTCGGCATCAATGTCCTGCCATTCATGGCGCAGGCCGAGCTCGTAGCGCCAGGCACCAGCGGTGTATTCCTCGAGCAGGAACAGACCGTGGTTGCGCGTTAGCGTCTGCGGCACGTAGGCCTCTTCTCCTAGGGCCTCGAAGTCGCGACGCTGGGTTTGTGCACCGAGCACACCACGCCAGCCGAACAGCGGCTGATGGGTCAGCTCCAGGCGCGCGTCGGTGGCGTCGTTGTTGAAGCGGGTGCCCACTTCGCCCCCTTCGATCTCCTTGTGCTGATAGTCGCTGTGGCCGACGCGCAACCGCGCCAGCTCGAAGCCAGGTAGCGGGTCGCTCAGTTCACCACGCAGGTCCCAGCGCTTCTGGCGCATGTCGACGTAGGGCACGCTGCCATGTTCATGGTCGTCGTGGTCATCATCGTCATGGTCATCATGACCACCGCAGTGCCAGTCGCTGCCGTGGGTGTGGCAATCGGCGTGCTCGTGGGCCAACAGCCCGTAGCGATTGTTCTGCTCGCCGTAAGCCATGCCGATGTAGCCGCGCTCGCCGATGAAGCTGGCACCCAAGTTGAAGCTGTCGGTGTCGTTGTAGGAGCCTTCCTGCTTGTCCGGCGAACCGGGGATTTCATACGGGTCGGCCTGGCGCTTGGTACCTTCGGCGCGCACGGCGAAGTTGCCGCTACCAGCGGTGATGCCGAAGACACCGGCGCCCTCGTTGGCCACGCTATTGGCGCGCAGCTCCAGCTCGCCCTCGTAGCCCTTCTCCGGAACGCGGGTGGGAATCTTCTTGTCGATCACATTGACCACGCCACCGATGGCACCTCCGCCGTACAACAGCGTCGCCGGCCCCTTGAGCACTTCAATGCGCTCGGCGAGCAGCGGCTCGCTGGTCACTGCATGATCGGGGCTGATGGTGGATGCATCGAGCAGCTCCACGCCATCGCTCAGCACCTTGACCCGCGCGCCGTCCAGCCCGCGAATCACCGGACGCGCCGCACCGGCTCCGAAGCTGCTGGAACGTACGCCGGGTACGCTTTCCAGGGTTTCACCGAGAGTCGCTTCGCGGCGCAGCACCAGCTCGTCACCCTCCATCACGGCGGCCGGAGTGGTCATCTCGTGGCTCTGCTTGGCCAGGCCGCTGGCGCTGACCACGACGGATTGCAGTTCGACCGGGTCAGCAGCCCAGGCAGCCGGTACCAGAGCCAGGCTGATCGCCCAGGCCAGGGGATGACGCTTCAGTTTCATGTGACTCTCCAGACAGTGGCGGTTGCCTTTTCAAGGCAACCGAAGACGGCTGTGCGTCGGCCCTCTTGAACGGGCCGACTTCGCGGGGCGAGAATCTAACATGTTATATCGTAACGTTTAAGCCTGTTTTTCCAGTGACAGCACAACGGATGCACGTTGTTCGTGGTCCAAATGGAAACGCCGTGCGACCCGCGTGCGGCTTTGCACCGCTTCGGGAGATAGATCATGACCGTAGACATCGACACCACCACCGGTACCTGCTGCGTGGTCATCAAAGGCAACACGCACCGTAGCGCCCTGATGGACGTACGCATTACCACCGATCCTGAGGCGCGGATGTCGGTAATGAATATCGACGGCACCAGCATCCATGTACCGGAAGACGAAGCCGAACATTTGATTGCGGCGGGCGCGGTGGACGACCGATCCAATCTGGTAGCTGACGACTGATCCCGACCAGAAAAACAAAACCCCGGCTTAGCCGGGGCATCGGCCATTCGGGCGAACTCAGGGTTCGCCAACGCGCGCTCTTCCTCTCATCTAAAGCCTAGCCATTGTGCCGTGAATGGCCAAAACTGCGGGCGTAGGCTTGCACCGCTCGCGATGAGCCCGTGTGAGTTCAAGATGGTCAGTTTTTGAGAGAAATTCACCCTGGGGGTGGCGCCAGAGCGGTGGGCCGAAGCCCACCACTCGTCCTGTATGCCTATACTCCCTCGGTGGGCCACAGAGCGCTATCGACCGCAATGAGGTGCAGGTTAAGCGAAGACGCTCAACCTGCACGCTCTACCTCAGCCCGCGTGGTAATCCGCGTCCGCTTCTTCGAAGCGCTTGATAATGGTCGGGGCCGGCTCGGCGCCCATCTTGCTCACGACAAAGATGGCAATGCTGGCGAGGATGAAGCCCGGGATGATTTCGTACAGCCCGAGGCCAATGAATTCCTTCCACACCACTACGGTGATCGCACCCACCAGCATGCCGACCAGCGCGCCGTTGCGCGTCATGCGCTTCCACAGCAGCGAGATCAGCACCACCGGACCGAACGCAGCGCCGAAGCCGGCCCAGGCGTAGGACACCAGGCCCAGCACCTTGCTTTCCGGGTTGGATGCGATGCCAATGGCTATCAGCGCGATCAGCAGCACCATCGCGCGGCCGACCCAGACCAGCTCGGTCTGCGAGGCGTTCTTGCGCAGCATTGCTTTGTAGAAGTCCTGCGTCAGCGCGCTGGAGCTGACCAGAAGCTGGGCACTGAGGGTACTCATCACCGCCGCCAGTACGCCGGAGAGGATGATGCCCGCAACCCAAGGGTTGAAGAGGATCTTCACCAGTTCGAGGAACACACGCTCACCGTTCTGGGTGACCGGCCCAGCCAGCTCCGGATGCCCGGCAAAGTAGGCGATACCGAAGAACCCTACCGCGACCGCGCCGGCCAACGTCAGGATCATCCAGGCCATGCCAATGCGGCGAGCGTTGGGGATGGTCTTGATCGAGTCAGCCGCCATGAAGCGCACCAGGATGTGCGGCTGGCCGAAGTAGCCAAGGCCCCACGCCAGCAGCGAGATGATCGCGACGAAGCTCAATCCGCTGAACATATCGAAGGCAGCCGGATTCTGGGTGGCGATGGTATCCATTGCCGCGCCCATGTCACCCAGTGCCAGGATGACGAACACTGGCGTGATCAGCAGCGCGAAAATCATCAGTGTGGCCTGTACGGTATCGGTCCAGCTGACTGCCAGAAAGCCGCCGATGAACACGTAGAGGATAGTCGCCGCGGCGCCAATCCACAGTGCGTACTCGTAAGGCACACCAAAGCTGCTCTCGAACAGCCGCGCACCCGCCACCACGCCCGAGGCGCAGTAGATGGTGAAGAAAACCAGGATCACCAGTGCGGAGAAGATCCGCAACATGCGGCTCTCGTCCTCGAAACGGTGCGAGAAGTAATCCGGCAGTGTCAGGGCGTTGTGGTTGTGCTCGGTGTGCACACGCAACCGTCCGGCGACGAACAGCCAGTTGAGCCAGGCGCCAACGATCAGGCCGATGGCAATCCAGCTTTCCGACAGACCGGCGACGAAGATCGCACCGGGCAAGCCCATCAGCAGCCAGCCGCTCATGTCGGAGGCACCGGCCGACAGCGCAGTGACGAAGCTGCCGAGGCTGCGACCGCCGAGGATGTAATCGTCGAAGTTCTTGGTGGCGCGATAGGCGACGAAACCGATCAGGATCATTGCCGCGATGTAGATCAGGAAGGTGATCAGAGTGGGTGTACTGATGCTCATGTGTGTCCCTCGTTAGTTGTTGTTCGGCGCAACGCGAGCGGACCCGCGCGGCACCTTGGCAGAGGGCGATAGCGAAAAGGCCATCACCTGCGACAGGCCCAACCCGGGCCCGTCAGTGGCGGAAGAGCGTCCGCCGACTGTCCAATTTTTGTTGTGTTCGGCGGCCTTAAGCCGCCGTTCTCGCAGGGTGGATAGCCAAGACCATCACCGCCCGCTAAAAGCATCGCCCCGGGGTCGGGCCTCCCACAAAAGCAGCCGGCGTACGCCGCACCCCGGTGGGAGGCGCGCCCTCGCGCCGATTAAAGACCGCAAGGCCTACCCAAAGCACTAATCAGCGCCGCGGAACGGGCCTTCCACAAAAGCAGCTGACGTACACCGCACCCGGTGGAAGGCGCGCCCTCGCGCCGATTACAGACCGCAAGGCCTACCCAAATCGCTAACCCACGCCCCGGGTCGGGCCTCCCACAAAAGCTGCCGACGTAAACCGCCCCCAGTGGGAGGCGCGCCCTCGCGGCGATTGCAGGCCGCAAGGCCTGCCACCCCGTTCAATCGTCTCCAAGCGACAGCAGGGAGGCATTACCGCCCACCGCAGTGGTGTTGATGGAGGTGGTGCGCTCATTGGCGAAGCGCAGCACGTAGCTGGGGCCACCAGCCTTCGGGCCAGTACCGGAAAGGCCGCAACCGCCGAACGGCTGCACGCCGACCACGGCGCCAATCTGGTTGCGGTTGACGTACAGGTTGCCGACCCGCGCCAGCTGCTCGATGCGCGCCGCGGTTTCCTCATTACGACTGTGCACGCCAAGGGTCAGGCCGTAGCCGGTGCCGTTGATCGCCCCGACGACCTTTTCCAGATCCGCCGCGTCGTAGCGCACCACGTGCAGTACTGGGCCGAACTGTTCCTTCTTGAGCTGGTGGATACCGTCGATCTCGAAGGCAACCGGCGCCACGAAGTGGCCGTTCAGACCAGCCGGCAATGTCGCTTCGGCGATCAGACGCCCTTCGCTCTTGAGCTGCTGGATATGCGCCAGCAGGCCTTCGCGGGCTTCCTGATCGATCACCGGACCGATGTCGTTCTCGCGCAGATGGGTCGGGCCGACGTTCAGCTCGGCCATGGCGCCCTTGAGCAGCTCGATCACGCGGTCGGCGATATCACGCTGCACGTAAAGCACGCGCAAGGCCGAACAACGCTGGCCGGCACTGGTGAAGGCGGAGCCGACGGCATCCTTGATCACCTGCTCGGGCAGCGCCGTGGAGTCGACGATCATCGCGTTCTGTCCGCCGGTCTCGGCGATCAGCGTGGCGATCGGGCCCTCCTTCTCGGCCAGCTGGCGATTGATGATGCGCGCCGTGTCGGTGGAACCGGTGAAGCACACGCCGACCACGCGCGGATCGCGGCAGAACACGCCGCCCAGGGTAGCGCCATCGCCCGGCAGGAAGGCGATCGCTTCCTTCGGCAATCCGGCTTCAAACATCAGTTCCAGCGCACGCGCGGCGATCAGGCTGGTCTGTTCGGCCGGTTTGGCCAGCACGGTATTGCCGGCGACCAGCGCCGCGGTGATCTGGCCGAGGTAAATCGCCAGCGGGAAGTTCCACGGGCTGACGCAGACAAACACGCCGCGGCCCTCGTGGAACAGCTCGTTACGCTCGCCGGTCGGGCCTTTCAACTCTTCGCGACCGAGCTTCTGCCGAGCCTGCTGAGCGTAGTAACGGCAGAAATCCACCGCCTCGCGCACTTCGTCGATACCGTCTTGCAGCGACTTACCGGCTTCCACGGTACACAGCGCCATCAACTCGGCGCGGTGCTGCTCCAGCAGATCGCCCAGACGTTCCAGTACGGCGGCACGGGCTTCCACCGGCGTGGCATTCCAGGTTGGCCAGTAAGCCGCCAGCCGATCGACAGCCTGGCGCGCCTGCTCGGCGCTGGCGAACTGGGCGTGGCCGACAACCTTGTTCAGGTCATAGGGGCAACGCACCTCGGACGGCGTACCGGCGAGCCCCTGCCCGCTGATGACCGGCGCAGCCTGCCACTGGCGCTCGAGGAAAGGTTGGTAGGCGCTGGCCAGGTCGTTCCATTGGTTCTGGATATTCATGTTGATCCCTTGGGAGTTCTTGCGATTGCCGAACAGCGCCGACGGCAGCGGAATGCGCGGGTTGCCCAGTGCGGCGAATCTGCGTAGCTGGGTTACCGGGTGATCGATCAGCGATTCGACCGGCACGCGCGGGTCGACCAGCTGGTGGACGAACGACGAGTTCGCACCGTTCTCCAGCAGGCGACGCACCAGATAGGGCAGCAAGTCCTTGTGCGCACCGACCGGGGCGTAGATCCGTACGTTGCGGGCGTACTTCTCGATCACCGTGTCGTAAAGGGCATCGCCCATGCCGTGCAGACGCTGGAACTCGAACTCGCGTGGCTGCGCCGTTTCCTCGGCCATGGCCAGAATGCAGCTGACCGTGTGCGCGTTATGGCTGGCGAACTGCGGGTAGATCACCCCACGGGTGTGCTCGGACAGCAGGTAGCGCGCGCAGGCGAGATACGAGGTGTCGGTGCCTTCCTTGCGGGTGTAGACCGGGTAGCCGTCCAGACCCTGAACCTGGCACTGCTTGATCTCGCTGTCCCAGTAGGCGCCCTTGACCAGGCGCAGCGGAATACGCTCGCCGAGCTCGCGGCCGAGCAGGGTCAGCCAGACCAGCACTGGCAGGCAACGCTTGGAGTACGCCTGGATGACCAGGCCGAACTCGCCCCAACCAGCAATGGCTGGGTCGCGCAGAAGCTTTTCGTACAGCTCCAGAGACAGCTCGAGCCGATCTGCTTCCTCGGCATCAATGGTGATCCCGACATCCCGCTGACGGGCCAGCACGGCCAGCTCACGAACACTGCCGAACAGCTCGGTGAGCACGCGCTCACGCTGGGCAACTTCATAACGCGGATGCAGCGCCGACAACTTGATCGACACCGACGGACGCGGGCCCTTGCCGACCTGCGGCTCGGCGCCCACGGTTTCCACGGCCTGACGGTAGTCGGCCATGTACTTGGCGGCGTCTTCGGCGGTCAGCGCCGCCTCACCGAGCATATCGAAGGAATAGGTGTAGCCCTTCTCGCGCTCGGGACGACCGTTCTTCAAGGCTTCGGAAATGGTACGGCCAAGCACGAACTGCTTGCCCATCAGCTTCATCGCCTGGTTCATCGCGCTGCGAATCACTGGCTCGCCGGAGCGCTTGAGCAGGCGGCCGATGACGTTCTTCGGACGACCATCGGCGGTTTCCGGATCGACCACCTTGCCGGTCATCACCAGCCCCCAGGCGGCGAAATTAACCAGCACGTTGTCGCTCTGGCCGAGGTGACGTTCCCATTCGGCGGCGTTGAGCTTGTCGCGAATCAGCGCGTCAGCCGTGGCGGCATCCGGCACCCGCAGCAGCGCTTCGGCCAGGCACATCAGCATCAGCCCTTCCTGGGTATCCAGGCTGTACTGACGCAGCAGCGCATCGAGGGTGTCGACCGCGTTGTCACGGCCGCGCACCGCCTCGATCAGGCTGCGCGCTCGCTCGCGAATGGCGGCAATGCCCGCCTCCCCAGGATCGGCAAGCTGCAGCAGCTCGGTGAGATATTGCGCCTCGTCAACGGCGTAGTTGCCGCTGATGGCGGGAAAGAATTCCGCGGCTTTCTGGTTGGCGAAGGCGCCATCCAGCACGTGACCGGCCTTGAACATGCGCCGCTCCTCTTGTGAGTTGTGTCTGCTTATAGGTCTAGTCCACGGCCAGGCTGATGGTGCAGCACAAGACGAAGAGCCAGGTCGGGAGACGGAATGTAGGGTCTGCAAGACGGGCCGTTCTTACGCAAAGCTACGGAAGTTTTACGAAAAACTCCGAAAGCCGCGCAGCGAAACGCGACGGTCACAAAAGCGCACCAGGATGGCGCAGGAATATCTACTTTGCAGCTGAAAGGCTCGAAAACAGGGCGATCGGGAATCGCTTAGAAATCCGATTTACGCAGCCCGCGTGGCGTCAGCCCAAGGTAACGGCGGGTGGCTGTGGTCAGCGCACTCTGGCTGGAAAAGCCACATTCCTCGGCAATCCGCACCAACGGTAGAGGCGTTTCGCGTAGCAGCCGCGCGGCGCGGTCGAGGCGGGTCTTGAGCAGGTACTGGTGGGGCGTAAGGCCGACGCAGTCCTTGAACTGGGCATGGAAATGGCTGGGGCTCAGGCAGGCAACTTGTGCCAGCTCGGCGACGGTGATGCGCCGCGCCAGGTTGTCTTGAATATGGTTGTCCAATCGTTGGATATCGAGCGGTCCAACGGGGCGCTGCAGTGACTCACCGAACAGCCGCAGGTGCAGTGCACGCAACAACACGCCCCCCAGCGCACGCGCCAGCAGCGGATCGCTGCCATAGCGCGCCAGCTCAGCGCCGGCATAGGCCAGCAGGTTCTGAAAATCGGCATCCAGTGCCGGATAGCGCGGCGCCTCGAACAGCCGGGCGAGCAACTCCGGGTCCTCGGCGCCAACATCCTGCTCGTCCAGATCGATGATCAGCATGCGGTTGTCGCCCATGCCGGCGAAGCCATGATCGGCATCGCCCGGCACCAGACAGGCACGCATCCGGCAGACTTCGCCACCCGAGCCATTGACCTCGAATTCCGCGCGCCCAGAGAGCGACATCACCAGTTGGTGATAGTCGTGGGCGTGCTGGTGAGTCTGGTCATCCAGACGAAGCAGACGGGCGTTGAGCATGATGGGCACCTGTGCGTGCAAGCACTGTACCGAAGCCTGCATGAAGTGCCCACCCCCATGCGACGGGATTGAAATCATCCGGGCCACCACCCATCTAAGGTGCACGTATTCGCAACGGGTGCCGCATGAACGACGACGTCAACCACGATCATATCGAGCAGGAAATCATCTCCTCCAACGGTCTCGTACTGCCTGACCAACAGCTACCGGAAAAGCTCTACATCATTCCGGTACACAACCGGCCGTTCTTCCCGGCACAGGTGCTGCCGGTGATCGTCAACGAAGATCCCTGGGCCGAGACACTGGATCGCGTTGCCAAGACGCCGCATCAGCGCGTTGCGCTGTTCTTCGTCGATTCGCCAGTACTGGACATGGCGACGTTCGATCCGGATAGCCTGCCGGAGCACGGCACCATGGTCCGCGTGCATCACGCATCCCAGGAAGGCGGCAAGCTGCAGTTCGTCGCCCAGGGCCTGGCGCGGGTACGCATCCGTGGCTGGCTGCGGCGCAAGCCGCCGTACCTGGTCGAAGTCGACTACCCGAAAAGCGATGAAGACCCGCGCGACGAGGTAAAGGCATACGGCATGGCCCTCATCAACGCGATCAAGGAGCTGCTGCCGCTCAATCCGTTATATAGCGAGGAACTGAAGAACTACCTGAATCGCTTCAGTCCCAACGATCCCTCGCCGCTGTCTGACTTCGCAGCCGCGCTGACCACCGCGCCTGGCGCGGAGCTGCAGGAAGTACTGGATACCGTGCCCGTGCTCAAGCGCATGGAGAAAGTGTTGCCGCTGCTGCGCAAGGAAGTGGAGGTCGCCAAGCTGCAGAAGGAGCTGACCGGCGAGGTCAATCGCAAGATCGGCGAGCGTCAGCGCGAGTTCTTCCTCAAGGAACAACTGAAGATCATCCAGCGCGAGCTGGGCATTACCAAGGACGATAAGAGCGCCGACGCCGACGAGTTCCGCGCCCGCTTGGAGGGCAAGGTGGTGCCGCCTGCCGCGCAAAAGCGCATCGACGAGGAACTGAACAAGCTGTCGATCCTCGAAACCGGCTCGCCGGAATACGCTGTCACCCGCAACTATCTGGATTGGGCCACCGCCCTGCCCTGGGGGGTGTTCGGCAAGGACAAACTCGACCTCAAGCGCGCGCGCAAGGTGCTGGACAAGCACCACGCCGGGCTTGATGACATCAAGAACCGCATCCTCGAGTTTCTCGCTGTCGGCGCCTTCAAGGGCGAGATCGCAGGCTCCATCGTCCTGCTGGTCGGCCCGCCCGGCGTTGGCAAGACCAGCATCGGCAAGTCCATTGCCGAATCCCTGGGGCGGCCGTTCTACCGTTTCTCCGTCGGTGGCATGCGCGACGAAGCGGAGATCAAGGGCCACCGCCGCACCTACATCGGCGCCCTGCCCGGCAAGCTGGTACAGGCGCTCAAGGATGTCGAGGTGATGAACCCGGTGATCATGCTGGACGAGATCGACAAGCTCAGCACCAGCTATCAGGGCGATCCGGCTTCAGCGCTGCTGGAAACGCTCGACCCGGAGCAGAACGTCGAATTCCTCGACCATTACCTGGACCTGCGCCTGGACCTGTCCAAGGTGCTGTTCGTCTGTACGGCAAACACCCTGGACTCGATTCCCGGCCCGCTGCTTGACCGCATGGAGGTGATCCGGCTGTCCGGCTACATCGGCGAAGAGAAATTGGCCATAGCCAAGCGCCACCTGTGGCCCAAGCTGCTGGACAAGACCGGCGTGCCCAAGCACCGCCTCGCCATCAGCGACAGCGCCATGAAAGCGGTAATCGATGGTTATGCCCGCGAAGCTGGAGTCCGCCAGCTGGAAAAGCAGCTGGGCAAGCTGGTGCGCAAGGCAGTGGTCAAACTACTGGAAGACCCGCAAGCGGTGCTGAAGATCAGCCCGAAAGACCTGGAAAGTTACCTCGGCAAACCGGTGTTCCGCAGCGAGCAGGTGCTCTCCGGCGTCGGCGTGATCACCGGTCTGGCTTGGACCAGCATGGGCGGTGCCACCCTGCCGATCGAGGCCACGCGGATCCATACACTGAACCGCGGTTTCAAGCTCACCGGCAAACTCGGTGATGTGATGAAGGAGTCGGCGGAAATCGCCTATAGCTATGTCAGTTCGAACCTGAAAGCCTTCAAAGGCGACCCGGAGTTCTTCGACGAAGCCTTCGTGCACCTGCACGTACCGGAGGGCGCCACACCCAAGGACGGCCCTAGCGCCGGCATCACCATGGCCAGTGCGCTGCTTTCGCTGGCGCGTGACCAAGCGCCGAAGAAGGGCGTTGCCATGACCGGAGAGTTGACGCTGACCGGCCACGTATTGCCGATCGGCGGCGTGCGCGAAAAGGTGATCGCCGCGCGGCGGCAGAAGATATTCGAGCTGATTCTGCCGGAAGCCAACCGCGGCGATTTCGACGAGCTGCCCGACTACCTCAAGGAAGGCCTGACCGTGCATTTCGCCAAGCGCTTCGCCGACGTGGCCAAAGTGCTGTTCTGAAAGGTGCAGCAGGCCTGTGGCGAGCATTCGCCGTGAGGGCGCGCCTCCCACTGGTGCGGTGGGCGGCCCAGCCTCGCGGCGTTGCTTTACGACTGGGAGCACAGAATCTCCCACGGCACACTCCCACTTCCATCGTCCGCAGCGCCTGCTTGCCGGTGCTCGGCCTCTTTTGGGCTATGCTTCCCACTCCATCCCGACCGGTGCCGATCATGTCTTTCGACATCCCTCGTCTGCTGCTGCCCACCAGTTTCGCCCTGCTCGCTGCCTGCGCGAGCACTGACACACCCTCCAGCGTGGTACTCAGCGACGATAACCGCTGCCCGCAAGAGCTGCAGAGCGGCCAGCAACTCATCATCAGCCTGCCGAGCAACCCTGCCACGGGATATCGTTGGGTTTTGCACGAAGCTGCCGCGGAGCAAATGCGCAGCCTCGGCCCCGAGGTGTTCAGCAACCCCAAAGGCGACATGATCGGCGGCGATGGTCTGTCCACCTGGCGCTTCGAAGCGCGGCAGCCCGGCAGCGGCCGGCTGTACTTGACCTACCAACGTCCATGGGAGTCCGACGCCGAGCCGGTGGGAATGTTCGATTGTCGGATCGAGGTGCGCTGAGCCAGGCAGGGTCCGCGGCGAACGTGGTTTCGGCTACAATGCCGCCCCGTTTTCATACACGCCGCCCGACACCGTGAGCCACGACCCCGACCGTCTGTTCGCCCAGCCCCTGCCCCGCATTCAGGACTTCGTCTTCAACGAAGATGTGGTGCGGGTGTTTCCCGACATGATCAAGCGATCCGTACCCGGCTATCCAACGATCGTCGAGAACATCGGGGTGATCGCCGCTCAGTTCGCGCAGCCGCATACCTATCTATACGACCTCGGTTGCTCGCTGGGTGCAGTGACGCAGGCGTTGCGGCGCCACGTGACGGCCGAAAACTGCCAGGTCGTCGCCGTGGACAACTCCGCGGCAATGGTCGAGCGCTGCCGCGAATACCTCCACGGGCAGGACTCTATGTTCCAGGAGCTGTTGCCGGTCGACGTCATCGAGGGCGACATCCTGGCTCTGCAGTTCCAGCCCAGCTCGCTGGTGGCGCTAAACTTCACCCTGCAGTTCATCGCACCGGAACAGCGCCCGGCGCTGCTCAGCCGCATTCGCCAGGCACTGGTACCCGGTGGCGCGCTGATCTTGTCGGAAAAGCTGCGCTTCGAAGATGAAGACGAGCAACAATTGCTGACCGACCTGCACATCGCCTTCAAGCGCGCCAATGGCTATAGCGAACTGGAAATCGCCCAGAAACGCAGCGCCATCGAGAACGTGATGAAGCCCGACAGCCTGGAAACCCATCGCCAACGTCTACTGGATGCCGGCTTCTCTAAAGTCGTGCCCTGGTTCCAGTGCCTGAATTTCGCCTCGCTGATCGCCCTGCCATGAACCTCGATCTGACTCCCCTCGCCTGGCGCCTGGCCGGCACCCCGCTGGCCGCCTGGGCCAACGGCGTTCAGCAGCAGCTGGATGCCAAACTCGCGGTCGGTCACGGCGATCTGCCGCGCTGGCGGCGTGCCGTCGATGCGCTGCCTGCGCTGGCGCCTGTGCAGGTCGAACTGCGTGACAGCTTCCGCCTTGACGCCAGCTGCGACGACGCCACGCGTCAGAACACCCACGAAGCGCTGATGGGGCTTTCGCCATGGCGCAAGGGTCCGTTCGAGGTGTTCGGCGTGCATGTCGATACGGAGTGGCGCTCGGACTGGAAGTGGGACCGTGTTGCGCCGCACCTGAATCTCGTCGGTAAACGCATCCTCGATGTCGGTTGCGGAAACGGCTACTACATGTGGCGCATGCTCGGTGCCGGTGCCGACAGCGTGGTCGGAGTCGACCCCAACTGGCTGTTCTTCTGCCAGTTTCACGCAATGAAGCGCTACCTGCAGGAGCTGCCGGTCTGGCATCTACCTTTCGCCCTGGAAGAGCTGCCAGCCAAGCTCGAAGGCTTCGACACCGTATTCTCCATGGGCGTGCTCTACCATCGCCGCTCGCCGGTCGACCATCTGCTCGACCTCAAGGACTGCCTGCTACGCGGCGGCGAACTGGTACTGGAGACCCTGGTGGTGGAAGGTGACGAAAACACCGCACTGGTGCCGGAAGACCGCTATGCGCAGATGCGCAACGTCTGGTTCCTGCCCTCGGTGAAGGCGCTGGAATGCTGGTTGCGCCGGGCCGGATTCGTCGATGTGCGTTGCGTGGACGTCAGCGTGACCAGCATCGAGGAGCAGCGCAGCACCGAGTGGATGCGCTACCAGTCGTTACCTGACTTCCTTGATCCGGAAGACCACGGCAAAACCGTCGAAGGCCTACCGGCGCCCATGCGTGCCGTACTGCTGGCACGCAAGCCTTGACTGCCTGATCTGAACATCCATTCAGCGGCGGCCGCGGGTTGCCGAACCCTTCTGACGCCGCTGCGCCACCAGTTGCCGTAACGGAGCCTGGGCCATTTCGCTAAGCCTGCACCGATCCAGATCGCGCGCAGCCAACTGACGATCATCCAACATCAGCAGTTGCCGATACAGGCGTCTCTGTCGCCAGGCGCGAAACCAGTCGTACAGACTACGCTGCAGGTCCAATGGCCACATGGCCGGCATATAAAAGTCAGGTATCTGAGCCTCGGTTGGTTGCCGCGCATACGTCTTGCGCCTTTCACCAGACATACTCACCTCCGCTTCGCTAATGGCGACAGCTCACTGGTTGTGGCGCCACCGGTTAACGACAGGATGAGCGGGGGTTGATCGTTCAAACAAACGACTAATATGAAAGCCTGTGTTCAGAAATACTGAAGGCTACCCATATGACCGAGTCAGTCGGGCAAACGCCTGCCAGCGCCACGCCGCTGCTGGAAAGTGACGTCCTGCGCACCTTCGTTGCCATCGCTGAAAGTGGCAGCTTCACCCGTGCAGCCGGGCAGATCTATCGCAGCACCTCGGCAGTCAGCATGCAGATCAAGCGTCTCGAAGAAACCCTGGGGCACTCGTTGTTCGTTCGTGAGGCCAGGCAGGTGCGCCTGACTCCCGCGGGCGAAACGTTGCTCGGCTATGCGCGGCGCCTGCTCAGGCTCAACGAGGAAGCGGTCGCCCAATTCCGCCAGCCTACGCTGCAGGGCCGCGTACGCTTCGGCACCCCGGCGGATGTCGGCACTCGCATCATGCCCGGCCTGCTGGCGCTGTTCGCACGCAGCCACCCTGGCGTCGAAGTGGACGTCTCGGTCGCCCGCAGCATTGACATGATCGAGCGCATCGACGCAGGCGAGCTGGACCTGGCTCTGGTCACCATCGGCAATCTCGGACAGGACGACTCGCGGGGTGAACCGGTCCATAGTGAACCCCTGGTCTGGGCGGGACGCAGCGGTGGGATTGCGGCGCTGCGCTCGCCGCTGCCACTGGCCCTGGCCAGTCCCGATTGTGCCTGGAGGAGGCAAGCACTGGATGCACTCGATCGTATCGGTCGCCATTACCGCGTTGCCTATTCGAGCGAGCAGACCTCCGGCCAAGAAGCGGCGATGATCGCCGACCTCGCAATCGCGCCCTACCCGGCGAGCCTGCTACGCCCTCCCCTACAGTGTCTGGATGGGCAATACGGACTACCCCAGCTTGGGGACTATCGAATCAACCTGCTACGCGGAAGCAATCGCAGCGAAGCGGTGGACATACTGGCAGAACAGGTGATCGCCGCCTTCGTCGAATATCGTCAGCTGCGAGGCGGCCGTCGAACCGAGCCAAGCGAGGAGATGAAATGGCACGCTGGATGATCATCGCGGGCGCGGCACTACTCCTGCTCGGCGTCACGTGGCACTACTTTCCCTGGCTGTTGAACTGGCTCGGCCGGCTGCCCGGCGACATTCGCATCGAGTCCGAACGCAGCCGGGTCTTTATCCCAATAACCTCGATGGTAGTCCTCAGCGTTCTGCTAACAGTGCTGGTCAACCTGTTCCGCCGCTGAGGGCCTTGCAGCGTTCTAGAGTGTAAGGCGAGCGCGGCTCCGCACTGCCCCGAGAGCTAGCTTGCCCGCGAATGACGCCTCCACACCGGCTGGGCATTGCAATGCTTGTCCGCCGGCGCGCCATCGCGGGTTGCTCTACGCGCTTCAGCCCCGAGCTGCCGCGCTCAGGATCAGATGCTTCATTTCCTTGACTGCCTGCTTGAAGCCGACGAACAGCGCGTGGGCAACAATGGCGTGGCCGATATTCAGCTCATTGACACCGCGAATGGCGGCGATGGCCTCGGCGTTGTGGTAATGCAGGCCATGCCCGGCGTTGACGATCAACCCGTGGCTCAGGCCGGCTTCGACGCCGTCGCGAATGCGAGCCAGCTCGCAGGCCCGCTCAGCCACGCTGTGGGCATCTGCATAGCGCCCGGTGTGCAGCTCGATGGCAGGCGCACCGACCCGCGCCGCTGCCTCGATCTGACGCGGGTCGGCGTCGATGAACAGTGACACTTCTGCTCCGCAGTGGCGCAGACGCTCGACGGCTTCGCGAATACGCGCCTCCTGCCCGGCCACATCCAGACCACCCTCGGTAGTCAGTTCCTGACGCGTTTCGGGGACCAGGCAGACATGTTCCGGGCACAATTGTTCGGCAAATGCGAGCATCGCCTCGGTGACGCCCATCTCGAAGTTCATCCGCGTCTGCAGGGCATCCTTCATCATCAGCACATCGCGTTCCTGGATATGCCGACGATCTTCGCGCAGGTGCACGGTGATACCGTCCGCACCGGCCTCTTCTGCATCCAGCGCGGCCTTGACCGGGTCCGGATAGCGGGTGCCGCGGGCCTGACGCAGGGTAGCGACATGGTCGACATTGACGCCGAGCAGAATTCGATTGGCTTCAGTCACGCGGGGGCTCCTTCAGATTCATGAACAGTTCGCGGCTGACCAGCGGTCGACCGCCCAGATGAGGTGCCAGGGCCTGGCGCATCAGCCGCTTGGCTGCGGCGAGCGCCCCCGGCACCTGCCAGTCTGCCTCGGCCATGGCCAGCAGCTCGGCGCCATTGAACAGCCCAGGCTGGAACGTCTCGACCGACTCGAAGCCAGCATCGGGCAGCAGGTGATACAACCGCTGCGGGTCGATGGGCTGGCCGGCAAGATCCACATCAAGGGCGAAACCATAGCCCAACTCGCTGAGCAGCCGCCATTCGAAGGCTCGCAACAGCGGCTCCAAAGGCCGATGTGCAGCCAGGGCTGGTAGTGTAGCGACGTAATGGTCGAACAACGCAGGGTGCGCGTCTTCGGCAGGCAGCAGGCGGATCAGCAATTCGTTCAAGTACATGCCACTGAATAGCGCCTGGCCATTCAGCCAATACGATGGCCCGGCGCTTTCGAGGCGTGCAACGGTCTTCAGCTCAGACTTGCCGCGCAGCTCCACTTCCAAGGACACAAAGGGACGGATCAGACTTCCAGCCTTGCCGCGCGCCGCCCGCATGACAGCGCGCAGACGCCCCTGAGGCGTGAACAGGTCGACCAGCGCGCTGCTTTCCTTATAGGGACGACTGTGCAGAACGAAAGCAGGCTGGTGCATGTCAGGCCAGAAGGTGCGCGATGCGCACCATTGATTGCGGGTCGGCGCTTACTGGTAGCCCAGCGAATGCAGCGCACGCTCATCGTCGGACCAGCCACCCTTCACCTTGACCCACAGGTGGAGCATGACCTTGGAGTCGAACAACACCTCCATATCCTTGCGTGCTTCCTGGCCGATACGTTTGATGCGCTCGCCTTTGTCGCCAATGATGATCTTCTTCTGGCCATCGCGTTCAACCAGAATGAGCGCATGGATGTGCAGCACACGGCCTTCCTGCTTGAAGTCCTCGATCTCCACGGTGATCTGGTAAGGCACTTCGGCGCCGAGCTGACGCATGATTTTTTCGCGGACCAGCTCAGCGGCGAGGAAGCGGCTGCTGCGATCGGTAATCTGGTCTTCCGGGAAGAAGTGCTCGCTCTCCGGTAAACGGTCAGCCACCAGCTTTTCCAGCGTTTCGAGGTTTTGTCCGTGTTGTGCGGAAATCGGCACGATCTCGGCGTTCGGCAGTTGCTCGGCCAACCAGCGCAGATGCGGCAGCAGGTCGGCCTTATCTTCGACCCGGTCGGTCTTGTTGACTGCGATGATCAGCGGCCCGGTGACGTACTGTACGCGCTCAAGCACGGCCTGGTCTTCGTCGGTCCAGCGCGTGCGGTCGACAACGAAGATCACCACGTCGACGTCCTTCAGCGCCGAGGCCGCGGTGCGGTTCATGTAGCGGTTGAGCGCGGTCTCGCCGTTCTTGTGCAGTCCGGGCGTGTCGACATAGACCGCCTGCACACTACCCTCGGTCTTGATGCCGAGCATGTTGTGGCGAGTGGTCTGCGGCTTGCGCGAGGTGATTGCGAGTTTCTGGCCGAGAATGTGATTGAGCAGAGTGGACTTGCCGACGTTCGGCCGACCAACAATCGCGACGTAACCGCAGCGGCTGACACTCTCGGGCTGTAGCTGTTCGTCAGTCATGTCCATTCTCCACGCCCAAGGCGATCAATGCAGCTGCCGCGGCAACCTGTTCGGCAATACGGCGGCTGGCGCCCTGCCCATGGGTTTTATCATTGAGCAACGCCACCTGACATTCGACGAAGAACGTGCGGCAATGCGGTTCGCCTTGAATATCCACCACCTCGTAGCGCGGCAGATCACAGGCGCGCGACTGCAGGAACTCCTGCAGCCGCGTCTTGGGATCCTTGTTGGTATCGACCAGGGTCAGCCCCTGCAACTCGTTGGCGAGCCAGGCGACGACCCGCTCGCGCGCAACGTCCATACCGGCATCCAGATAAATGGCACCAATCAGTGCCTCAAGGGTGTCCGCCAGAATCGACTCGCGGCGAAATCCGCCACTCTTGAGTTCACCAGAGCCCAGGCGTAGATAGTCGCCGAGCTCGAATCCACGCGCCAGCACCGCCAGCGTCTCGCCCTTGACCAGCCGAGCGCGCAGACGCGACAGCTGCCCTTCACGGGCCTGCGGAAAGTGATTGAACAGCGCTTCACCGGCGACAAAATTGAGGATGGCGTCGCCAAGAAATTCCAGACGCTCATTATTGCGTCCGGCAAAGCTTCGATGGGTCAGAGCCAGGAGCATGAGCTCCTGGTCCTTGAATTGATAACCGAGCCTGCGCTCGAGACGGGCTAACGAAGTGCTCACGGCATCCTTAGGCGATATTCTTTGTCGAAGTTCGCCACCAGATCGAGATTGCGGATCAGCGGCTCGCGTTTTTCGTATTTCAGATGCGCTCTGAATTCGTTGTTCTGGATCTCGACCTTCAGCGCATCCTTCAGGTCGATGTCCTGGATGCCGTTGACCTGCATCCCCTTGCTGACATGACTATAGAACTCCCCGACGCTTCGGATATCTAGCGCTTCGTCGGTTTCCACGGATTGGATGATTTTGTCCATGGACATGTAATCAAAATAATGCGGGAACATCTTGAACCCAGTACTGGCCACAAAAGCCACAACCGCCAGGACCATGATCCAGCTAAGCATGGACAGCCCTTTTTGCGAACGCGCAAAACTCATGTCGACCTCTATGTCGTTACGATACCCGCCGATCGGGGCAGCCCAAATATAGCGACCCTGCGTCAATCAACAGGGGCCGCAATTCACAGCTTTCAGTGAATCAGGCCCACTCGGGAGAAATTTGGCAGGTTGCCGAGCTTGGGATCAGGCCAACTCATCCAGACAGCGAAAGCCTTGCCTACAATATTGCGGTCAGGAACCATACCCGAGAGCTCGGCGGGTATCGACTCATCCTGCCAGTAACGACTGTCGTTGGAGTTGTCGCGGTTGTCACCCATCATGAAGTAGTGCTCTGCCGGTACGACCCATTGCCGGCTCGGCTCGATGCGGTAGCGCCCCATCTCCTTGCGGATCAAGTGCTCCATCTCGCCCAGCTTCTCCCGATACAGCACGGCGCTGCCCAGGCTGCCCGGCTCCTCGCCGACCAGGGTTTCGGCGACCGGCTGATCGTTGACGTACAGCCGCCGATCCCTGCTATAGCGCACGATATCACCTGGCAAACCAACGACCCGCTTGATGTAGTTGATGCTCGGTTGATTGGGATAGCGGAAAACCATGACGTCGCCACGCTTCGGGTCGCTGACTTCAATAATCTTGGTATCCACCACAGGCAAACGAATGCCGTAAGCGAATTTGTTCACCAGGATGAAGTCGCCTACTTCGAGCGTGGGAATCATTGAACCGGATGGAATCTGGAACGGTTCGACGAGGAAGGAGCGCAGCACCAGCACAATGGCTAGAACCGGAAAGAACGACTTGCCGTACTCGATCAGCACCGGTTCCTTGTTCAACGCTTCCAGCGTTGATGGGTCAATTTCCCCTGTGCGCCCTTCGTAGTTGGCGATCGCGGCCCGACGGCGGGGTGCGAAGAACAACAAATCGCTTAGAGCCAACAAGCCGCAGACCGCTACGGCAATAACCAGCAACAACGGGAAATTGATCGACATATCAGCTATCTACCTTCAACACCGCGAGGAAGGCCTCCTGCGGGATTTCGACGTTGCCGACCTGCTTCATGCGCTTCTTACCGGCTTTCTGCTTCTCGAGTAGCTTGCGCTTACGGCTGACGTCGCCACCGTAGCACTTGGCAAGAACGTTCTTGCGCAAAGCCTTGACCGTGCTGCGAGCGACAATCTGACCGCCGATAGCCGCCTGAATAGCCACGTCGAACATCTGACGCGGAATCAATTCCTTCATCTTTTCGACGAGGATGCGGCCCTTGTAGTGGGCATTGTCACGGTGAACGATCAGCGCCAGCGCGTCGACCTTGTCGCCGTTGATGAGGATATCCAGGCGCGTCAGATTAGCTGACTGGAAGCACTCGAAGCTGTAGTCCAACGAGGCGTAGCCGCGGCTGCACGACTTCAATCGGTCGAAAAAGTCCAGCACCACCTCGCTCATCGGCAGGTCGTAGCGCACTTGCACCTGAGTCCCGAGGAACTGCAGGTCACGCTGAACGCCACGCTTCTCGATACACAGAGTAATAACGTTACCCAGGTGCTCCTGCGGCACAAGGATGTTCGCGCGCACGATCGGCTCGCGCATGTCCTCAATGGAGGACACATCCGGAAGCTTGGACGGGCTGTCGACATAGATGGTGTCGCCGTTCTTCAGCACGATCTCGTAGACCACCGTCGGCGCGGTAGTGATCAGATCCAGGTCGTATTCGCGCTCCAGGCGCTCCTGAATGATCTCCATGTGCAGCATGCCGAGGAAGCCGATACGGAAGCCGAAGCCAAGCGCATCGGAGCTCTCCGGCTCGTATTGCAAGGCGGCATCGTTCAGTGTGAGTTTCTGCAGTGCCTCGCGAAAATCTTCGAAATCATCCGAGCTAACCGGGAACAGACCCGCATAAACCTGCGGCTTGACGCGCTTGAAGCCGGGCAGCATTTCAACGTCCGGCGTGCTCGACAGCGTCAGGGTGTCGCCCACCGGGGCTCCAAGGATGTCCTTGATGCCCGCGATGATGAAGCCCACTTCACCGGCCTTGAGGTCTACCGTGGCGGTGTGCTTGGGGTTGAATACGCCAACGCTGTCCACTTGGTGAATCTTGCCGGTGGACTTTACTAGTACCTTGTCGCCCTTCTTGATACGACCATGGCGCACTCGCACCAGCGAGACGACACCCAGGTAGTTGTCGAACCAGGAGTCGATGATCAGCGCCTGTAGCGGTGCCTCGATGTCGCCGGTCGGCGGCGGAATGACTGCTACCAGGCGTTCGAGTACCTCATCTACACCCATGCCGCTCTTGGCACTGCAGGCGACGGCATCGGTGGCATCGATACCGATGATGTGCTCGATCTCTTCCTTGACCCTGTCCGGATCTGCCTGCGGTAGGTCCATCTTGTTCAGCACCGGCATCACTTCAAGGCCCTGCTCGATCGCCGTGTAGCAGTTGGCAACCGATTGCGCCTCGACGCCCTGGCCGGCGTCCACCACCAGCAGCGCACCCTCGCAGGCAGCCAGCGAGCGGCTGACTTCATAGGTGAAGTCGACATGGCCGGGCGTGTCGATGAAGTTCAGCTGGTAGGTTCTACCGTCGCGTGCTGGGTAATAAAGCGTGACGCTGTGGGCCTTGATGGTGATGCCACGCTCGCGCTCAAGATCCATCGAATCCAGCACCTGGGCTTCCATTTCACGCTCGGTCAGGCCGCCGCACATTTGGATGAACCGGTCGGCCAGAGTCGACTTGCCGTGGTCGATATGGGCGATGATGGAAAAATTGCGGATATGACTCAGGTCACTCACAGCTCAACACTCGGAAAAGTCGCGGGCCGATTGCCCGCCGAAAATAGCCGCGAAGTGTAACTGATCAGTCCTGCCAGTGCCACGCACAAGCCGTTCGCATGCTGACCGGTAAGACCAGGGAAGCCCACCAGGGCGCCAGAATAAGAAAGGGCGGTAAAACCGCCCTTCTATATATCCCTTGCCGACGCTTACTCGGCGAGCTTGAAAGTGATAAAGCTTGCACGGCCCTGACGCAACACCCGCATCGAAACCGAACGATTCTTCGGAAGCTGTTCAGCCACTCGACCGAAAGTCGCAGCCGAATTGATCGCCTGATTGTTCAGATGGGTGATGACGTCGCCCGGACGCAGACCGATCATCGCCGCAGGTCCGTTGAGTATTTCAGTGATCACAACCCCGCCAGGCAGATCCAGACTCTTCTTCTGCTCGTCAGTCAGCTCGGTCACCTTCACGCCCAGGCGGTTGTCGCTGCGCTCCTGACCACCACTGGAAGCTGCTACCGCCTCGCCTTCTTCAGGCATGGCGCCAATACTCACATCGAGGGTCTTGCGATCACCGTCGCGCACCACTTCCATTCGCGCCTTGCTGCCAGGCTTCAAAGCACCAACCAGATGAGGCAGATCCGCCGACATAACGATAGGTTTACCGTTGAGGCTAAGGATCACATCACCAACACGCAGACCGCCCCGCGCTGCCGGGCCACCATCCATCACCTGAGCGACCAGCGCACCGGCAGGTCGCTCGAGGCCAAAGGATTCGGCCAGATCCTTGTTCACTTCCTGAATCACTACACCGAGCCAACCGCGACTGACCTTGCCGTCGGTACGCAACTGATCTGCCACGTCCATCGCCACATCAATCGGAATGGCGAATGAAAGCCCCATGAAGCCGCCGGAGCGCGTGAAGATCTGCGAGTTGATACCAACCACTTCACCCTTCAGATTGAACAGCGGCCCACCCGAGTTACCAGGATTAATGGCTACGTCCGTTTGAATGAATGGGACGTAGCTCTCGTTCGGCAAGCTACGACCAGTCGCACTGACGATACCTGCGGTTACGGTGTGATCGAAGCCGAAAGGCGATCCAATTGCCAGCACCCACTCGCCTGCCTTGAGCTCATCGGACCGGCCGATCTTCACAGTCGGCAGCCCCTTACCCTCAACTTTGAGGACGGCGACATCCGAGCGTGGATCGGCACCAACCAGCTTCGCTTCGAGTTCGCTCCGATCAGGTAGGCGGACAATGATTTCATCAGCCCCGGCGACCACATGATTATTGGTCAGCACATAGCCGTCGTCGGAAATGATGAAACCCGAGCCCAGGGATTGCGCTTCACGCTGCTGCCCCCGCCCCGGCGCACCCGGCATTTGCGGGATGCTGTGCTCGAAGAATTCACGAAAGATTGGCGGCAGCCCCTCAAGCTCGGGCATCTGCGACGTGGCGCCACGAGCGGGCACCTTCTGCTTGGTACTGATATTGACCACTGCCGGCGACGCACTTTCAACCAACGGCGTGAAATCAGGCAAAGCCGCCTGCGCGACCATGGCTTGCCCAAGCAACGCAAGGCCCGCCACAAAGGCAAGGCAGCTATTTCGATTGAACATGACTACAAGTCTCCCCACTGAACAAAATATGAAAGCTCAGGGACTCGCAGGCCCCGCGAGCATGGCGCGCAAAACCACCGGCTGCAGATTCGGGTCACCCGCTGTGCTCCGGCTTCGCATACGCACGAACAGCCAGGAAACGAAGAACCCGCCGATGCCAGCCAGAATGACGATTGGCTCGTGCACCGAAAACTGGGCGGCAACTGTCGCAGCCGCCATCAGCATGATCAGGGGAAGAAGATAGACAAGGACGGCACCGCGCAGCAATACATCCTCACGGATACCAACTATGACCGAATCACCAACTTGTAAGTGGAGATCGCTAAGCGCTCGAATCAACCCGCGACGCTCACGCAAGCCGAGCGTATCCATCAGCCCTTGGCCGCAGCCGCTTTTAGCGGAGCAACCGGAGCAGGTGCTCTTGCGTCGAGTTTCGACCCATACTGCGCCTTCCTCCAGCGCAATCACCCGCCCCGGCTCTTCGATCATTTCTGCGCCTGTTCTGCGCCTGCCCGCATGGAAAGCGCTACCCGCTCAGCTGTGCCCAGTGGGATCTCCCCGACTACGGTGACCATCACGTCGCCATCAGCAGTGCTGATGCGCTTGGACACCGCAACGGTCGGCCCCATCTGGCTGCGGGCATCTTCGACCAAAGCACCACGCAGCGGCTCGAGAAATACCGAGAACTTGGCAAGCCCGTCACCATAGGACAGCCAGGACACCGTTTCAGACGAAGCAGGACTTGGACGCTCATTGGCATCAAGCAGCTTGAAACCCACCGGCAACCAGTCTGACCTCCAAACGGAGGACGGGTTGGCCTCGCGCTTAGTTACCGACAGGGGTTTGCAGGCAGCGCCAGGCTTCAACTGCGAGGCGTCGATCGCATCAGTTGAGAAATGGGTGAACTGAAAACGCTCTAACAGCTGGCCTTTTTCATTGAGCATCAGCGATTTGAGCGGCAGAGCCGTGTCTCGATCCAGATGCAGTTCGAAGCCGTAACGATGCTGATCCCGCGGAACTACTGCGACTGCAACTGCAACGCGACCAGCCACACGAGAGTCACCAATCTCACGAAACTCATACCACTCGGAAAGCGCTTTCGGGTCGAGACGCTGACCGTGCCAGGCCTGGGCCTCGCGAACCTGCGCGGCCAAATCGTCAGTGGCACATTGCATATGCCCGTCGACCAATAAAACCTCTGCGGGGGCCCCATCAAGCTGAAGCAGGCGCTCTTGCACACGGCTGTCATCAACCTGCTGCCATACAGCATGGCTGGAAAAGCTGCCGTTTCGCTCGTATACGAACGTGCCTGTATAACTCTGCTTCTGCTCCGCTATCGCAAGGCGCTCCATCCAGGACCCAGCATCAGCAGCAAGGGCCGGCATTGATAGCCAGCCCCCCATCACCACATACAGCGGTAAGACGCGCATGTTTCTCCCTAACGTTCTTCCATGCTGGCCGCGCGAGCGTATGGCAGCGCGCTCTCCGATCCATTACCAAAAGCAGCCTGCTGCGCATGCTGACGAATATAGGAAGGCAGACGCTCTTCGTGCCAACGTTCGACAGGCGCGCCATCAGCCGTAGCTTGCGCAGGTACTTCCGCCTGCTCGCTGTAACCAGCCAGCACCGTTGGCCCCTGACTGGTCTGAGGTACGGAAATGCTGGGCTGTGGAGCCTGCTGAGCAAGCTGCGGACCCGCAACTTCGTTCTGATTATACAGACGAACACCTGCCAAGACGGCGACCGTAACCGATGCGGCCACTGCCAGACGCCCCAGACCTTTCCAGCTATTACGCTGCGCCTTAACAGGCGCTGCCTCGTCGGCCAAAGCTGCTGATACTGCCGAAGCAATATCAAGGCGCGGCTCAATCAATTCCTTGTGCATAGCGGCACGGGCTAACTGGTAGCGAGACCAGGTCGCACGCAGCTCCGGGTTGTCGCCTGCGAGCATGCGACGTAATTCCAACTCATCCGCTTCGTTATCCATCACGGCGGACAGCGATTCATGCAGGGCTTCACGACTCATGGCGGTTCCTCTCTTGGCTGTCGCCGCTGTCTCAGGATTCGTGCAACAAGGGTTGCAACGCTTTATCTATGGCTTCACGCGCCCGGAAGATCCGGGAACGCACAGTGCCCACCGGACACTGCATGACGCTTGCAATGTCTTCATAACTAAGACCATCAAATTCGCGCAGTGTTAGAGCAGTTCGCAAATCTTCGGGCAAAAGCTGAATAGTTCGATGAACGGTATCTTCTATCTCATCCCTGAGCAGCGAGCGCTCCGGCGACTCAATGTCCTTGAGGGCATGATCACCTTCGTAGAACTCTGCATCCTCGGAACTCACATCACTATCCGGAGGGCGTCTACCACGCGCCACCAGATGATTCTTCGCCGTATTGATGGCGATGCGGTACAGCCAGGTATAAAACGCGCTGTCTCCGCGAAAATTGGCAAGTGCGCGGTAGGCTTTGATAAACGCCTCCTGGGCGACATCCTGAGCCTCATGAGAGTCATGCACGAACCGCACAATCAACCCAAGGATCTTGTGCTGGTATTTCATTACCAGCAGATCAAACGCCCGCTTGTCCCCACGCTGCACTCGCTCAACCAGTTGCTGGTCCTGCTCCTGGGTCAACATGAATGCCCCTCCCCGATACCGGAGTAGCATCGCTCACACCAGTGAACCGACCTGCCAGAATAGACCCGGGCTTTACGCAAAAGTTCTCCCCCTCCTAGCAAGCTATCCTGCAATACCTGACGGCGATTGCACCGCAGCGTTGCGCTAAATTGACTAGCGACGCCGTCCTGGTGTCCATAGCAAACACGCACCGCCCATTCGCGATGGCCAGCTGGTTTGCATTCACAACTGCCTATTGAGCCACCCCAACGAGGAAAAGTTCCGCTCGTTAGAAGACAAATGCACAGTCATCTATTTTGACGCTACATCCCGTCTATATACTAGAGCTCGTTTTTCCGCGGAATTGAACATGAATCAGGTTCAACGATACGACGTCTTGGTCATCGGTAGCGGCGCCGCCGGCTTGACCCTCGCCCTCAATCTGCCGGCTGATCTTCGCGTTGCTGTGCTCAGCAAGGGCGACCTGGCCAATGGATCGACCTATTGGGCACAAGGGGGCGTCGCCGCAGTTCTGGACACCACTGATACCGTGGAATCACACGTTGCCGACACGCTGATAGCGGGCGGCGGCCTCTGCCAGGAAGACGCGGTCCGCTTCACCGTCCAACACAGTAACGAGGCGATCCAGTGGCTGATCGAACAGGGCGTGCCGTTTACTCGCGATGACGCACCTGATCGCGAGGACGGCAGTTTCGAATTCCACTTGACGCGCGAAGGCGGGCATAGCCACCGCCGCATCATTCATGCGGCAGATGCCACAGGTGCCGCTATTTTCAATACCCTGCTCGCGCGGGCCAGAACCAGGAGCAACATCGAACTGCTCCAGCAGCGCGTCGCGGTTGATCTAATCACCGAGCACAAACTTGGGCTTCCTGGCAGGCGCTGCCTTGGCGCCTACGTACTCAATCGCAGTACCGGGGAAGTGGAGACATTCCAGGCGCGGTCCGTGGTTCTAGCAACCGGCGGGGCCGCCAAGGTATACCTCTATACCAGCAACCCGGACAGCGCCTGCGGTGACGGCATTGCTATGGCATGGCGTGCCGGCTGTCGAGTTGGCAACCTCGAGTTCAACCAGTTTCATCCGACATGCCTGTATCACCCGCAAGCCAAGAGCTTTCTGGTCACCGAGGCACTGCGCGGAGAAGGCGCTCTGCTCAAGCTGCCAAATGGCGAGCGCTTCATGCCACGCTTCGATGCTCGCGAGGAGCTGGCACCGAGAGACATCGTCGCGCGCGCCATCGATCATGAAATGAAGCGCCTAGGCATTGATTGCGTCTATCTGGATATAAGCCATAAACCCGCAGAATTCATCAAAGCCCACTTCCCGACGGTTTATGAGCGGTGCCTGACATACGGCATCGACATCACCTGCCAACCCATTCCGGTCGTGCCTGCAGCGCACTACACCTGCGGCGGCGTAGTCGTTGACCAGGCGGGCCATACCGACATCCCCGGGCTCTACGCGATTGGTGAAACCAGCTTCACCGGTCTGCACGGCGCCAACCGCATGGCGAGCAATTCGTTGCTGGAGTGCTTCGTTTACGGTCGCGCAGCCGCACAGGACATTCTGCGCCAGCTGCCGCAGATCACCGCCCCAGCCCAGCTCCCCACGTGGGACGCCAGCCAAGTTACCGACTCCGACGAGGACGTGATCATTGCGCATAACTGGGATGAATTGCGGCGCTTCATGTGGGACTACGTCGGCATCGTCCGCACCAACAAACGTCTAATGCGTGCGCAACACCGGGTTCGGCTGCTGCTCAGCGAGATTGATGAGTTCTACAGCAACTATAAAGTCAGTCGCGACCTGCTCGAACTGCGAAATCTGGCGCTGGTTGCAGATCTGATGATTCGCTCAGCCATGGAGCGCAAGGAGAGCCGCGGACTGCATTACACCCTCGACTATCCTGACCTGCTACCGCAAGCCGTCGACACTATTCTGGTGCCGCCCACCTACGCCGACTGAACTTAAGCCGCACACGCAGACGACGATGCTGCTCGTGCGGCAGCGAGTCGCGAGGAACACAGACGCTTCTAGCGAAGCGTCGTCCGGGCAGACGGAAGCGAAGAACAACCACCAAGGGCAGCGCCAGGCTGTCAGGCAGCAGCTGAACCGGCTGCCAGCCCTGCTGCTCGCTCCATAGGTGCCAGCCAAACTGATCGTGACGCAGGCCGCACCACGCCCGACGGCTGGATAACAAAATGCCACGCGGCATTACGTACCAAGCATGGACAAATCCCAGCAGCAAGCAGATCACCTGCAGCCAAAGCGGGGCCGCCGACAGCAGGATTGCCGCCAAGGCCAGCACCTGAGCGACAAGGTAGAGCGCCAACAAAAGACCAGAGGGTCGCCAGCGGCACTCGAAAGGCTGGTTACTTGGGCTGGACACGATCGAGAATCATGCGAACCATGCGCCGGAGATCTTCGTCCTCTGGCTCCCCACGCTGCATGAACCAACCAAACATGTCCTGATCTTCGCAGCTCAGGAGTTTGCGGTAGCAGCGCTGATCCTCCTCATCGAGATCCGGGTAGACCTCCTTGACGAATGGCACCAGCAGCACATCCAGCTCCAACATGCCGCGACGGCTCTGCCAGAACAGACGATTGAGTTCGGATTGCTCAGCCATACATCGGCTCCTGTTGAGAAGGCGCGCATTATAGCGACTGCGCTGAGCACTTCAGTCGCTTTTTTCGCAACACTACAAACCAGCCACCACGCAACCGTTTTCATCGGCCTGTTATGATGCCCACCCGGATTCCGAAGACGACTGATCATGAACGACACTGCTTATTTTTGCGTTCTGTCGCATGAGGGCGTCCTTGCCGTACGCGGCCCGGATGCCAGCAAGTTTCTCCAGGGTCAGCTGACCTGCAACCTGAACTACCTCAATGCCGAGGCGTCCAGCCTAGGCGCGCGCTGTACCCCCAAGGGGCGCATGCAATCGAGCTTTCGCATCGTGCAAGATGGTGATGGCTACCTGCTGGCGATGGCCAACGATTTACTGCAATCGCAACAGGCCGACTTGAGCAAGTACGCCGTATTCTCCAAATCGCGCCTCAGCGATGAGAGCTCCAATTGGTGCCGGTTTGGTCTTTGCGGTGGTGACGGCTCGCTGGTCAGCCTCGGCCTGGATCTGCCTCAGTCTGCCGACGCGATTGCGCGTTGCAACGGCATGATTGCCATTCGCCTCAATGACGGCCGCGTAGAGCTTTGGGTATCTGGCGCCGACGCCCCCCAGATTCACGCTCGCCTGAGCGCACAGCTTCGCGAGGCACCTGTTAACCGCTGGCTGCTCGATCAGGTTCGCGCGGGCGTGGGGCAGGTATTCGGCAGCACCCGAGAGCTGTTCATCCCACAAATGATCAACCTCCAAGCGCTTGGCGGCGTTAGCTTCAAGAAAGGCTGCTATACCGGCCAGGAGATCGTGGCGCGCATGCAGTACCTGGGCAAGCTCAAGCGGCGCTTGCATCGCCTCGCGATTGAAGGCGCGCAGGATGAGTTGCCAGCACCTGGCGCAGAGCTGTTTTCGCCGGTTCACGGCTCCAGCGTCGGTGAGGTGGTGCTTGCGGCTACCAGCGCTGACGGAATTGAACTGCTTGCCGTAGTGCAGGAGGACGCGGCAGCCGACGGGCGCCTGTACCTCGGATCACCGGACGGCATGCCGATGACGCTACTCGATCTACCCTATAGCCTGAATCCGGACAAGGAAATTCAGCGCTAGTGCGAACCGGAACCAGAAACTAGATAACCCAGAGGCGCACCATAGGCGGCAGGCCGAGGCCAGCGTAACCATAAGCGCCCGAGCAACTCTGACCGACACCTTAAAGGAATGACATGAGCACCCTTGCCGAGAAAGTCCAGCGTGAACTGACGCTCGCGATCGAGAACGATGAACTGGTCCTGCCCACCTTGCCGGAGGTGGCGCTGCGCGTCCGCGAGGCCGCCGAAGACCCGGATATCAGCATCCCTGCGCTAAGCAAAGTGATCGGTAACGATGCGGCGGTGACCGCCCGCATCATCAAGGTGGTCAACAGCCCGCTGTTGCGCACCAGTCGCGAGATCGACGATCTGCAGATGGCTATCAGTCGCCTGGGCATCAATTACACCTGCAACTTGGCAACGGGCCTCGCCATGGAGCAAATGTTCCAGGCAACCACCGACTTAGTCGATCGAAAGATGCGCGAAGTCTGGAACAAGAGTACCGAGGTTGCCGCCATCAGCCATGTGCTCTGCCGCCACTACACACGACTCATGCCCGACCAGGCGACGCTCGCGGGCCTGATTCACCAGATCGGAATTCTGCCGATTTTGACCTACGCCGAAGAGCACAGTGCGCTGCTTGCAGACTCGTTCAGCCTCAATCACGTCATCGACAAGATTCACCCCTTGCTCGGCGAGAAGATACTGCGGGCCTGGGACTTCCCCGACGCCATCGCTTCGGTCGCAGGCCAATACACCGACTTCCAGCGCAACTCCGCCACGGTCGATTACGTGGACATCGTCCAAGTCGCGACGCTGCAGAGCTATATGGGCACCCAACACCCCTACGCGCAGCTGAATTGGAGCGAAATCCCGGCCTTCGCCAAGCTGGGGCTGGATCCAAGTGAACTCATGCAGGAAGACGAGGACCTGTCCGCCGCGATGGATGCCGCAATGACCATGCTTCAATAGACAACACCGTCTGCCGTCACCGTTCGCCCGAAAGCGAGGAACCGTCCCCCATGACACCTAGTCACAAAAAGGGACGGCAATTTCGCCGCATTGTGGTTTCGTGTCTCACCTGCGACCGACACGACCCCTGGTGAAAAAAGGAGAACGCGATGATGGCCAGAACAACTAAGACAATCTTCTCAGGCACCTTCGGCTTACTGCTCGGGCTAGCCGCCAACATGGCCCTGGCTGCAGAAGGTGACAACTTCGTCGACGAGGCTTCGGCGAAGGGCATCGCCGAAATTGAAACGGCAAAGATGGCGCTGGACAAGGGCACGTCCCAGGACGTGAAGCAGTTTGCGCAGAAGATGATCGACGATCACACCAAAGCCAATCAGGAGCTCGCACAGTTAGCGCAGCAGAAAGACCTTGAGATGTCCGACGAAGCAACGCTGATGGACAAGGCCAAAGCCATGATTCTGAAGCTACGCGAAGGCGAGAATTTCGATAAAGCCTATGCGAACAATCAGGTCGTTGCTCACGAACAGACGATCGAGCTGTATCGAGAATATGTAGAAGACGGCGAGAATGCGGATCTCAAGCAGTTTGCTCAGAAAACGCTGCCGAAGCTCGAAGAGCATCTGAAGCACGCCAAAGACCTGCAAGCCAAGCACGGCGACAAGAATTGACTCTCAAGCCCGATGCCCCGTCGGGCATCGGGCTAAACCTCTGCCGGCAGCTGCCAATCGATAGCCTGCATCCCTTGCTGTTTGAGGAACTGATTGGCCCGACTGAAATGCCCATTACCGATGAATCCGCGGTGCGCAGATAGCGGCGATGGATGCACCGATTTCAGCATCAGGTGCCGTGTTGCATCGATCAGCTTCGCCTTCGACTGCGCATGCGCGCCCCACAGCATGAAAACCAGATGCGGCCGGCGCTCGCCCACCACTTCGATTATCCGATCAGTAAACTGCTGCCACCCAGCCTTGGCATGTGACCCCGCCACACCCTGCTGTACGGTGAGCGACGTATTGAGCATCAGCACGCCCTGCTCTGCCCAATGCTGCAGATAACCATGTCTCGGGATATCCAGATTCAGATCGCGCTTCAATTCCTTGAAGATGTTCTGCAACGATGGCGGCGGGGTTATGCCTGGCTGTACCGAGAAGCATAAACCATGGGCCTGTCCCGGACCGTGGTAAGGGTCCTGACCGAGAATGACCACCTTGACCTGGTCGAGCGGCGTCGAGTTGAGCGCGTTGAATATCATCGGCCCAGGAGGATAGATCGTCTTGCCTGCTGCCTTCTCGCGGCGCAAAAAAGCCCCGAGTTCGCGCATGTAGGGCTTATCGAACTCCTCGAGCAGTGCTTCCTTCCAGCCGGCCTCGAGCCTGATGCGATCATCTTGAGTCATGAGCTATTTCCGGGTGGCCAAGCCGCCGAACCCTAAAAAACCCAGTCATCATTGTCAACGGCAAAACCACCCGAGCATTGCGTTACCGCAATATCAGCCCCCCTCCTTTAGTCATAATCGCACTTGGCTCACGTACTGATGCAGGTACGCCTTCCAGAGCGCACATATAGAGTGACGCAAGCACCAGTCGCAAGGTAAAAAAGCCAACTGCCAATACACCAATAACAAAAGCGATAACAAGGAACATGCTATGAAGCGGATTACCCTCTTGGCGTTAGGGCTGGGGTTCTGTCTTACGGCTCAGGCTGCCGACCCCATCACGCTTGGTCTGAACTACCCCCGCACCGGCAGCTACAAGGAAGAAGGTCTGGCGCAGATGCGCGGAGCCTTGCTGGCCATCGACGAGATCAACGAGGCCGGTGGCGTGCTCGGACGCCCTCTGCAATTGATCAGTCGCAATAGCGCCTCGCGACCCGACAAATCCATCGCCAATGTTGACAAGATGGCTGACGAAGGCGTCGCCATGCTGTTTGGCGGCGTATCCAGTGCAGTGGCGATCGCCGCCAGCAAGCGCGCCAAGGAACGCGGGCTGCTCTACTTCGGCACCCTCACGTATTCCAACGACACCACAGGCAAAGATGGCCACCGCTACATGTTCCGCGAATGCAACAACGCCTGGATGAGCGCCCGAGTACTGGGTCAATATCTAAACGAAAACATGCCGGGCAAGACGTACTTCTACATCACCTCCGATTACACATGGGGCCACACCAGCGAAAGTTCGCTGCGCCAAGCCACCGGCACTGTCGACGCGAACAGGCACCAAGGAATCAGGACAGCCTTCCCGGGCGCGCGCCTTTCCGAGTACCGAGCCGCACTTGAAAAGGCAGCCAACAGTGACGCCGAGGTGCTGGTATTGGTGCTGTTCGGCGAGGATATGGTGCGTGCCATGCGCATCGCCGATGAACTCGGCCTGAACAAGAAGATGCAGATCGCAATCCCCAACCTCACACTTTCGATGGTCGAGTTGGCTGGCCCTGACATCATGCGCGGCGTGCTCGGAACCGAGCCCTGGACCTGGCGTGTACCCGAGCTGGAAGGCTCCGAGCGCGGCAAAGCTTTCGTACGCAACTTCGGCGACCGTTATCAGACCCACCCGTCCAGTTCCGCCGCGTCGGCTTACAGCATCGTATATCAGTGGGCGGACGCCGCCACTCGCGCCAAGAGCATCGGCAGCGAGCAGGTCATCGCAGCGTTGGAGAACCACAGCTACAGCCTGCTCAAGGATCAGCAGCAGTGGCGCGGGTTCGACCACCAGAACGTGCAGACCGTCTATGCCGTTCGCGTCAAGCCTCGCGACGAAGTGCTCAAGGATCGTTTCAAACAGGACTATTTCGAAATCGTTCATCGACTGTCGGGCGAGCAGGCAGCACCTACGCTTGCCGAATGGCAGGAAGAGCGTCGTGTCGGCGGCCAGCCGGCTAGACTACAGTGACACAAGCACGGCGTGACGGAGCAGCAACTCCGGCACACCGCGCAGGTCCGCTGAACGATCGGAACGCTGCAACCTCGCTGCGCTGATGGGCTCTGAAGAGGAGCGGCGTGCCTGTATCGCTTGTCCGCGGACGTCCGAGCGCCACGAGGATTTCGAACATGACCACTGCCGTAGAGCCATACCAAGCCGGCGTCTTCGACCTTACCCACAAGCTGACCGTGGAAAAGCATGGTCACACAGCCCTCATCACGATCAATCATCCGCCCGCCAATACCTGGGACCGAGAGTCGCTGATCGGTCTCAAGCAGATCATCGGCCACCTCGACCACGATGATGAAATCTACGCGCTGGTGATATCCGGCCAAGGCGACAAGTTCTTCAGCGCCGGCGCGGATTTGAAACTCTTCGCTGACGGTGATCGCAATCGAGCTCGAGAGATGGCACGACGCTTCGGCGAAGCCTTCGAGGCGCTGCGCGACTTTCGTGGTGTATCCATTGCGGCGATCAACGGCTTCGCTTTGGGTGGAGGGTTGGAATGTGCACTTGCCTGCGATCTGCGGATTGCGGAGCAGCATGCACAGATGGGACTTCCCGAAGCCTCAGTCGGACTGCTGCCCTGCGCCGGCGGCACCCAGGCGCTAGCCTGGCTGGTCGGCGAAGGCTGGGCCAAACGCATGATCCTCTGCGGCGAACGCATCACCGCGGAAACGGCGTTGCGCATCGGCCTTGTGGAGCAGGTGGTGGAACCAGGCCAGTCTCGCGGCCATGCATTGATGCTCGCATCTCGAGTCGCACGACAAAGCCCTGTGGCGGTGCGTGCAATCAAACCGTTGATCAATGCAGCAAGACAGCGGGTGCCCAACACGCTCGCTGCGGCCGAACGCGAGGCGTTCGTCGAGCTGTTCGAGGCCGAAGACACCCTTGAAGGCGTCAATGCGTTTCTTGAAAAACGCGACCCTCGCTGGCGCAACCGTTAAGCGCCGCGCCACGCAAAAGACCGTGAGCACTGCCAAACAACGAGGTGCCGAGAATGCCTATGCACGTCACCCTTGAACAACGCCCTGCGTTGCACGGCATGCAAGTCGCCATTGCCACCCTAGACGCAGCGGAGCAACTCAACACGCTGAGCTTGCCGATGATCGAAGCATTGCTTGATCAGCTTCGTCGCTGGGCGGCTGAGCCGGCGGTGGCGTGTGTGCTCTTGCGGGGAAACGGCGCCAGGGCGTTCTGCGCTGGCGGCGATGTACGGCACCTTGCGCAAGCGTGCCACGCAGAGCCCGGGGCAGTGCCGTTACTGGCCGAGCGCTTTTTTGCCGACGAGTACCGTCTTATCCACCTGATGCACCACTACCCGAAACCACTGATCTGTTGGGGCCATGGCTATGTAATGGGCGGCGGCATGGGGCTGTTGCAAGCTGCAACGACCCGAATCGTCACGCCGGACAGTCGCCTGGCGATGCCGGAAGTTGCCATCGGCCTGCATACCGATGTCGGCGCAAGCTGGTTTCTCCCGCGCCTCCCAGGCAAGCTGGGCCTGTTTCTCGGCCTAACCGGCACGCATATCAATGCACGCGATGCGCTGGATATCGGCCTTGCCGATCGCTGCCTGATGAGCGACCAACAGCCCGAGCTGATCGAAGGACTGGTGCAGATCAATTGGCAGGATCAGGCGGACCGCCAGCTTCACAGCCTATTGCAGGCCCTGACCAAGCAGGCAACAGAACAACTCCCCGAAGCCCGCCTGATGTGGCGGCGTGAGCGTATAGATGAATTGCTCGATGTCGCCGACCTGCCCCAGGCCTGGCAAGCCCTGACCGCCATTCAGCGCGATCCGGACGAAGTGTTTGCACAGGCCGCTCACAACCTGATCAACGGCTGCCCGCTAAGCGCTCACCTGATCTGGGCTCAGCAGGAGCGAGGAAGAAAGCGTTCGCTGACACAGGCATTGCAGATGGAATACGCACTAAGCCTGAATTGTTGCCGCCATCCTGAGTTTGCCGAAGGCGTTCGTGCACGACTGATCGACAAGGACAACCACCCGATCTGGCATTGGCGCGACGTCTACAGCATTCCATCCGCTATCGTAAACGCGCATTTCGAGCCAACATGGGATGGGGCGCACCCGCTGATAGGCTTATCTGAATGACCGCCCATCAGCGTCGGTAGTAGTGGCGCCCACCCCGGTCGTATTGCGGGCGCAGACGATGATCGCGGCCATCCCTGATTAGCGGTGGCCGCTGATGCCGGTGCTCCTGTCGCCACTGCTGTCGCCGTTCCACGCCACGGTGCCGATCGTAGTACTGCGGCGGCAGCTGGCTCTGGTAACGCGGCGGTAGATTGTGCTGATACTGTGGATAGTGGGAATAGGGGCTACGCGGGTCATACTGATGCGGACGACGGTCCTGACGGTAGCCTTGGTTATACTGCCGCGGGCTCTGGTTGAAATAGCGAGGGCTCTCGGCTTGAAACACCCATACGCCGTCCCGTCGCTCCGCGTGGGCCTGTAGGCTCATACCCAGCCACATGCAGAGTAGAATCAATAAATAACGAATGCTCATGGAACCACCTCCGAGGGTGTCACAGGCTTCTATCCATCAGACCACAACCCCGAGCCAGCTGCAGAAACAGCGGACAACCGGCAGGCCTGGCACGAAACTCCACACCTCCAAGCGTCGCTCGAGTACCGCGACGGGCCGCCGCAGCTTGTATGGCTGGCGCCGCTTCCCGATAATAGCGGCCCTTTAGCCCCAAGGCTCTCGCAGAGCGGACGGAACGGGAAATAGACCCTAGATGACCGAACTCGCCCTGATCATGGTTAGCGCCATCCTGGTCAACAACTTCGTGCTGGTGCAGTTCCTCGGCCTGTGCCCGTTCATGGGCGTTTCGAAGAAGATCGAAACCGCCATCGGCCTGTCACTAGCCACAACCTTCGTGCTGACGCTTGCGGCCATGTGCAGCTACCTGGTCCAGCAGTACGTGCTCAAACCGTTGGATCTGGAGTTCCTGCGCACCATCAGCTTCATTCTGGTGATCGCGGTGACCGTTCAGTTCACCGAAATGGTGGTGAACAAGACCAGCCCACTGCTATACCGGGTACTCGGCATCTTTCTGCCGCTGATTACCACCAACTGCATCGTACTCGGCGTAGCGCTGCTCAATGCCAACAAGGCCGAATTCACCTTTCTCACCGCCACCGTCAACGGCTTCGCCGCGGGCCTGGGCTTTTCTCTGGTACTGGTGCTGTTCGCTGCCATGCGTGAGCGCATCGCCATTGCCGACGTGCCCAAGTCATTCCAGGGCGCAGCGATCGGCATGGTAACCGCCGGACTGATGTCCCTGGCGTTCATGGGCTTCACCGGGCTGATCAAACTATGAGCGCGGTCCTCATTGCGGTGGTCGCCCTGCTCGGCCTGTGCCTGCTCGGCGGAGCCATCCTCGGTTTCGCCGCTGTGCGCTTTCGTGTCGAAGGCGACCCGATCGCCGAACAGATCAACGCCCTGCTGCCACAGACTCAGTGCGGCCAATGCGGCTATCCGGGCTGCAAGCCCTACGCCGAAGCCATCGCCGGTGGCGACAAGATCAACAAGTGCCCACCGGGCGGCGAAGCGACCATCCAGGCCCTGGCCGACCTGCTCGATGTCGAGGCGGAGCCACTTGATGCCGAAGGCGGCGAAAAGCCGCAGATGGTCGCCTACATCCGCGAAGCCGAGTGCATCGGCTGCACCAAGTGCATCCAGGCCTGTCCGGTTGACGCCATCGTCGGTGCCGCGCGGCAGATGCACACCGTGATCATCTCCGAATGCACCGGCTGCGACCTGTGTGTCGAACCCTGTCCGGTGGACTGTATCGACATGATCGAAGTCGGCAGCAACCTGCAGAGCTGGAAATGGAGCCGGCCGCTGGCGCCCGGCCAGCTGATCGCAACTGATCGGGAGCAGGCCGCATGACCGTACTGAAGATATGGGACATCCACGGCGGTATTCATCCGCCTGAGCACAAGGATCTGTCCAACCACACGCCGATCCAGCCGGCACCGCTACCCAAGCGCCTCGTCCTACCATTGGCGCAGCATCTGGGCGCTCCGGCGGAGCCCTGTATCACGCTGGGCGAGCGAGTGCTCAAGGGCCAGCAGATTGCGACTGCCAGCGGCTTCGTCAGCGCGCCGCTGCACGCCCCCACGTCCGGGGTGATCAGTTTTATCGGCCCGCAACCCTTCCCTCATGTGTCAGGCATGCTCGCCAATGCGATCGTCATCGACAGCGACGGCGAAGACAAATGGGTCGATCTGCACCCGCAACCGAATTACCGCGAGCTCGAACACGCCACGCTGCTTGAATTGATTCGCCAGGCCGGCATCAGTGGCCTTGGCGGCGCCGGCTTCCCCACCGCCGTGAAGCTAAGTCCACCGCCGACCCAAGCGATTCGCACGCTGATCATCAACGGCACCGAATGCGAACCCTACATCACCGCAGACGACCTGCTGATGCGCGAGAAAGCGGCCGAACTGGTGGCGGGCATCGAGATCCTTGCCCACCTGATTCAGCCACAGGAAGTACTGATCGGCATCGAAGACAACAAGCCCGAAGCGATTGCCGCTGTTCGCGCCGCTATCGGCGAGCGGTCGTTCGTGCTGAAAGTGTTCCCGACCAAGTACCCCTCCGGCGGCGAAAAGCAGCTGATCCAGATTCTCACCGGCGAGGAAGTGCCCAGCGGCGGCCTGCCGGCAGATATCGGCATGCTCTGCCAGAACGTCGGCACCTGCGTAGCCATCCATGACGCAGTGGTCCTCGGCAAACCGCTCATCTCACGCATCACCACCCTCACCGGCGAAGCGCTGGCACGGCCGATGAACGTCGAGGTGTTGATCGGCACACCGATAGACGAGTTGCTGGCCTTCGCCGGCCTCGAGCAAAACCGGCTCAATCGGTTGATTATGGGCGGCCCGATGATGGGCTTTACCTTGCCTTCGCTTGAGGTCCCGCTAGTCAAGACCACCAACTGTCTGCTGGCCAGTACGCTGGAAGAATTGCCGCCGCCGCCGCCCGCACTGCCCTGCATCCGCTGCGGTGAGTGCGCCGAAGCCTGCCCGGTCAGCCTGCTGCCGCAGCAGTTGCATTTCTTCGCTCTCGGCCAGGAGCACGAACAGCTCAAGGCTCATCACCTGTTCGACTGCATCGAGTGCGGCGCCTGCGCCTACGTTTGCCCATCCAGTATCCCCTTGGTGCAGTACTACCGTGCCGCCAAAGGTGAGATTCGCGAGTTGGAGCAGAAGCACCAGAAAGCCGAACACTCCAAACAACGCTTCGAGCTACGCCAGGAACGCCTGCGCCGAGCCGAAGAACAGAAAGAAGCCGAACGCAAGGCCCGCGCCGAACGCGCAGCGCGCGCCAAGGCCGCGCAAAGCGAGAGCAGCCCGGCCGCGGCCACAACCGGTGAGGCTTCGGCACAGAAGACCGGCCTTTCCGAAACGCAGAAGAAGCTGAAGATCGAAGCCAGCATGGCCCAGGTCGCCTTGAAAAAAGCCGAAAAACAGCTGGCCACCCATGCCACCACCGAGCTGGAAGCCCAGGTTGCCGACCTGCGCAGCGCCGCCGAGGCCGCACAGCGTGCGCTGGACGCTGCTAAGCAGGTAGAGGCTGCGACATCCAGCGCGACGGCGCCAGCGGCAGACGACGCAGCTGCGAAGAAAGCCAAGATCGAAGTCGCCATGCTCAAGGCGCAGATCCGCAAGCTGGAAAAGATCGAAGCGCCGGACGACGACCAGCAGGCCGAACTCGCCCGTCTGCGTCAGCAACTGCACGAAGCCGAACAGGCTCTCAGCGCCGCGCAGAGTGCTGCACCCGCTCCCGCCGCCAAGTCGGCCGATGACGAAGCCCTGAAGAAAGCCAAGATCGAAGTCGCCATGCTCAAGGCGCAGATCCGCAAGCTGGAAAAGATCGAAGCGCCGGACGACGACCAGCAGGCCGAACTCGCCCGCCTGCGCCGGCAACTGCACGAAGCCGAACAGGCTCTCAGCGCCGCGCAGAGTGCTGCGCCCGCTCCTGCCGCCAAGTCGGCCGATGACGAAGCCCTGAAGAAAGCCAAGATCGAAGTCGCCATGCTCAAGGCGCAGATCCGCAAGCTGGAAAAGATCGAAGCACCGGACGACGACCAGCAGGCCGAACTCACACGCTTGCGCCAGCAACTGCACGAAGCCGAACAGGCTCTCAGCGCCGCGCAAAGCGCAACACCCGCGCCAGCCGCCAAGCCAGCCGCTGACGATACGCTGAAGAAAGCCAAGATCGAAGCCGCGATGCTCAAGGCGCAGATCCGCAAGCTGGAAAAGATCGAAACGCCGGATGACGATCAGCAGGCCGAACTTGCCCGCTTGCGCCAGCAGCTGAACGCCGCCGAGCAGGCGCTCAGCGCCGCGCAAGACGCAATACCCGCGCCGGCCACCAAACCGGACGCTGACGAAGCGCTGAAGAAAGCCAAGATCGAATTGGCGATGAAACGCGCCGAACTCAAGAAAGCCGAAAAAGCCGGTGCAGAAGAGGCGGAGCTCAGTCGCCTGCGTGACGCACTGGGCGCAGCCGAGCAGGCTTTGCATGCCGTAGAAGACGCCTCGCAAAAGCCGGCGCCGGAACTGGTACGCACCAGCAAGCCAGGCGTCGATGATCGCCAGCGAGAGCTCAAGACCGAACTTGCCTTTGCCCGAGCCGACCTGCGCAAGCTTGAGCGTGACGAGAATGCAGAGCCGGCCGTGGTAGAAGCGGCCCGCACACGGTTGAGTGAAGCGGAGCGCCAACTCGCGGACTACCAAAGCTCATGAGCGCTGCGCATGGAACAGGCGCAGCGCTGGCGCCATTAACGCATCTGATTCGTCGGAAGGTTGCTTAGCCTTCCAATGACAACGCTTTAACACCGGAGAGCCAATGGCCCTGCCCCGCATCACTTCCCCCCATGCCAAGGGGCCCAGCCGTACCCAGCGCGTCATGCTGCTGGTGCTCGCTGCCACCCTGCCCGGCGTGGTTGTGCTGACCTGGCTTTACGGCGCCGGCACGCTGATCAACCTGGCTTGGGCCTGCATAGCCGCACTCGGCTTCGAGGCAGCAATCCTCAGGCTGCGCCAGCGCCCGGTAGGTTTCTTTCTGCGTGATGGCAGCGTGCTGGTAACCGCCGTTTTGCTGGCCCTCGCGCTGCCGCCCTACTCACCCTGGTGGCTGACACTGATCGCCACCGGCTGTGCTGTCGTGTTCGGCAAGCAGCTTTATGGCGGCCTCGGCCAGAACCCCTTCAATCCGGCGATGATTGGCTACGTAGTAGTGCTGATCTCCTTTCCAGTCGAAATGACCACCTGGCCTGTGCCACACAGCGTCGGGCTAAGTGCCGGCTTGCAGCATATCCTCGGCATTGCCTCGTTGCCTGATGGTTGGACCCAGGCCACGGCTCTCGATGTACTGAAGGTAAACAAAAGCCTGACCATCGACGAGCTGTGGAGCAACCCGGCGTTCGGCCACTTCGGCGGCATCGGTTCGGAAGTGGTGAACCTGGCGTTCCTGGCCGGCGGCCTGTTCCTGCTGCACAAGCGGCTGTTCAGCTGGCACGCACCGGTAGGCATGCTCGCCGCGTTGATGCTGATGAGCCTGGTGTTCTGGAACGGCTCGGGTTCCGATAGCAACGGCTCGCCGCTATTCCACTTGCTCAGCGGCGCCACCATGCTCGGTGCGTTCTTCATCGTTACCGACCCGGTCAGCAGCGCCACCAGCCCGAGTGGACGCCTTATCTTCGGCGCTGGCGTCGGCATTCTGGTCTATGTCATCCGCGCCTGGGGCGGCTACCCGGATGGGGTGGCCTTCGGTGTGCTGCTGATGAACCTGGCCGCACCGACCATCGACTACTACACTCGCCCGCGCACCTACGGCCACCGCAAGGCCGAGCGCGGCTTCAAGCTGGGCGAATGACATGATGCTTCCTGAAATCAGCCGCTCAATGCTGAAGAACGCCGCAGTGCTGGGCCTATTCGCAATCGTCACCGTTGGGGCGGTGACCCTGCTTCAGCAGGGCACTGCCGAACGTATCCAGGCAGCCGAACGAGCCGCGCAGGTACGCGCGCTGGGCGAAATCCTGCCGCCCGGCAGCTATGATAATCAGCTTCTGGACCACAGCGTTTTGATTCAGGATCGCTTGCTTGGCAACAAGAGCCCGCTGCCCGCCTATATCGCCATCAAGGAGGGCCGGCCGACCGCTGTGATCATCCAGGCCATCGCCCCGGATGGCTACAGCGGTGCTATCCATCTGTTAGTGGGCATTCACGCCGATGGCCGCGTCGCCGGCGTGCGGGTCATCGGCCACCGTGAAACCCCTGGTCTGGGCGACAAGATCGACCTCGCCAAGAGCGCTTGGATTCGCAGTTTCGAAGGCAAATCACTAAGCAATCCCGAGGACGCCGGGTGGGCGGTAAAGAAGGACCGAGGCGAATTCGATCAGTTCGCAGGCGCCACCATTACCCCGCGCGCCGTCGTCGGCGCCGTGCATCGCGCCTTACAGTACTTTGATGCACACAAGGCCGAGCTACTGGCAACCGACAGTGATTCAGGTGCAGCCGCCACCGTCGGCAACCTGGAAGGCCGCAGCGAGCCAGCCGAGGCCACTGTCCACTCCCGTGCCGGCAGCGCAGCCACCCGCGATGAGCTGCATACCACCGAGCCTGAAGCCGAGCCGCAAGGGGATCAGCCATGAGCACACCCAGCTATAGCGAATTGACCGTCAACGGTCTGTGGAAGAACAACCCAGCACTGGTGCAGCTGCTCGGGCTCTGTCCGCTGCTCGGCGTCAGCAACTCGGCGGTCAACGCCCTCGGACTCGGCCTGGCGACAATGCTGGTGCTGACCTGTTCGAACATCGGCGTCTCACTGGTGCGCGGCGTGGTCAATACTGCGGTGCGTCTGCCGGCATTCGTGATGATCATCGCTGCGCTAACCACCTGCATCGAGCTGCTTATGCAGGCCTTTACCTACGAGCTGTATCAGATCCTCGGCATTTTCATCCCGCTGATCACCACCAACTGCGTGATCCTTGGACGCGCCGACGGTTTCGCCGCCAAGCACAACCCGCTGGTCGCGGGATTCGACGGCTTGGTCATGGGCGTCGGCTTCTGTCTGGTGCTAGTAGTGCTCGGCGGACTGCGCGAACTGTTCGGCACCGGCGCGCTGTTCGCCAACATGCACTTACTGTTCGGCCCTATCGCCGCTGACTGGCAGATCACTCTGTTCAGCGACTACAAGGGCTTTCTGCTGGCGATCCTGCCACCTGGCGCATTCATCGTGCTTGGCTTGCTGATCGCCTTGAAGAACCGTATCGACCAACAGCTCGCAGAACGCGCCCGCGCGGCGCAACCCGCCGCGCCGGCCGCCAGCCGCCGCGTACGCGTAACCGGTGTGATCGAGTGAGCCTGGCTGGATGAACGCTGAGAAGCGCAGGGAGATCTTTCGGCGCCTGCATGAAGACAACCCCGAGCCAAAGACCGAACTGGCGTACAGCACCCCTTTCGAGCTGCTGATCGCGGTGATCCTCTCAGCCCAGGCCACCGATGTCGGAGTCAACAAGGCCACAGCCAAGCTCTATCCTGTGGCCAATACCCCGGAGGCGATCTATGCGCTCGGTTACGACGGGCTCTGCGATTACATCCGCACCATCGGCTTGTATCCGAGCAAGGCCAAGAACGTCATCGAGACCTGCCGCATCCTGATCGAAAAGCATGGCAGCCAGGTTCCAGACAATCGTGAAGCCCTGGAAGCCCTTCCCGGCGTGGGCCGCAAGACCGCCAATGTGGTGCTGAACACCGCGTTCCGCCAATTCACCATGGCGGTGGACACCCACATATTCCGGGTCAGCAACCGCACAGGCATCGCCCCAGGCAAGAATGTCTTGGAGGTCGAGCGAAAGCTGATCCGCTTCGTGCCAAAGGATTACCTGCTCGATGCTCACCATTGGTTGATCCTGCACGGACGCTATGTCTGCAAGGCGCGCAAACCGCAATGTGGCAGCTGCCGGATCGAAGACCTGTGCGAATACAAGCACAAAACGTCGGACGATTGAGCGCGCTAGTGAAAAGCTTGCAGCACGATTGAAAAAAACTTTTTTACCGGCCTCCAATTTGCGGCTATAAGGTGCGCCAAGAGCGCCCCGTAGCCTTGGAGTGAACAAGTGGCCGAGAAAGAAGACATTCAAATCGAAGACGATTTCATCGCCGAAGATGACGATGAGAGCAGTGAAGCTCCTGTCGAGGTCGCGAAGACCAATCTGACTAAGCGTCGAATCATCGACAACCTTCTGGAGGAACGCCGCCTGCAGAAACAGTTGAACGACTTCGACTTCGATCTATAAAGAAAAAAGCCCCGAAAGGGGCTTTTTCATATCCGCTTATTCCATGCCGCCGATCAGTCGGCGCGCTTGGGCGAAAGCAGTTCAATCTTGTAACCGTCCGGGTCCTCTACGAACGCCAGAATGCTGGAGCCGTGCATCATTGGCCCTGGCTCGCGGGTAATCTTGCCGCCACGGGCGCGGATGTCTTCGCAAGCTTTGTAGACGTCTTCCACTTCCAGGGCGATATGGCCGTAGCCGTTGCCCAGTTCGTACGTCTCGACACCCCAATTATGGGTCAGCTCGATCACGCTGTTATGCGCCTCGTCGCCGTAGCCGACGAAAGCCAGGGTGAACTTGCCGTCCGGATAATCTTTGCGGCGCAGCAGGGTCATGCCCAGCACTTCGGTGTAGAAGGCGATGGATTTTTCCATATCGCCGACACGCAGCATGGTATGCAGCAGTCTCATGATTCAGGTCTCCTCGTTCGGCAGCGCTTGTGGCATTGCAGAAAGTACAACCCCGGCACGTGGCCGGGGTCGGTTGGCTCAGGCGCGCCAGCTTATCAGAACTGGGTGCGGCCCTTTCCAGCAGCGATGCGCATGCGCAGCGCGTTAAGCTTGATGAAGCCGCCAGCGTCCGCCTGGTTGTAGGCGCCGCCATCCTCTTCGAAGGTCGCGATATTAGCGTCGAACAGCGAATCGTCAGACTTGCGACCGACGACGATGACGTTGCCCTTGTACAGCTTCAGGCGCACTACACCGTTCACGTTTACCTGGGAGGCGTCGATCATTTGCTGCAGCATGCTGCGCTCCGGGCTCCACCAGTAGCCGTTGTAGATCAGGCTGGCGTACTTGGGCATCAGCTCGTCTTTCAGATGCGCGACTTCGCGGTCGAGGGTGATCGACTCGATAGCGCGGTGGGCCTTGAGCATGATGGTGCCGCCGGGTGTCTCGTAACAGCCGCGGGACTTCATTCCCACATAGCGGTTCTCGACGATGTCCAGGCGACCGATGCCGTTCTGGCCGCCGATGCGATTCAACTCGGCCAATACCTGAGCCGGGGACATGTCCTTGCCGTCAATGGCGACGATATCGCCCTTGCGGTAGGTCAGCTCGATATAGGTCGGCGCATCTGGAGCTGCCTCGGGAGAGACAGTCCACTTCCACATGTCTTCCTCGTGCTCGGTCCAGGTGTCTTCCAGCACACCGCCCTCATAGGAGATGTGCAGCAGGTTGGCATCCATGGAGTACGGCGATTTCTTCTTGCCGTGACGCTCGATCGGGATGGCGTGCTTCTCGGCGTAATCCATCAGCTTCTCGCGCGACAGCAGATCCCATTCGCGCCAGGGAGCGATCACTTTGACGCCGGGTTTGAGCGCATAGGCGCCCAGCTCGAAACGAACCTGGTCGTTGCCCTTGCCGGTGGCACCGTGGGAGATGGCATCGGCACCGGTTTCGTTGGCGATCTCGATCAGACGCTTGGCGATCAGCGGACGGGCGATGGAGGTGCCCAGCAGGTACTCGCCTTCATAAACGGTGTTGGCGCGGAACATTGGGAAGACGAAGTCGCGGACGAATTCTTCGCGCAGGTCATCGATGTAGATTTCCTTGACGCCCAGAGCCTGCGCCTTGGTACGCGCTGGCTCGACTTCTTCGCCCTGGCCGAGGTCGGCGGTGAAGGTCACCACTTCACAGTTATAGGTGTCTTGCAGCCACTTGAGAATCACCGAGGTGTCCAGGCCACCGGAATAGGCCAGAACTACCTTCTTAACGTCCGCCATGCCATCAGCTCCACGGGTTGTACGGAAAACCCGAGATTCTACCGGTCATGGGCCGGCTTTTATAGGGGCGCACCGTTGCGCCTGCACTCAAGATGAAGGAGCGACGGCGGCTGTGGGCGCGGCCGCCGGCGCCGTCTCCCGTTCCAGGCGCAACGTAACCCGCCGATTCTTGGCGCGATTAGCCTCGCTGCTATTGGCGACTACCGGATAGCGCTCGCCATGGAAGCGCAGCGTAATCTGCTCTTCCGGCACCCCGTTGGCGACTAGGTATTCCTGCACTGCCAATGCACGACGTCGGGAAAGGTCGCGATTGAGCAGGCGGTTGCCGCTATTGTCCGAGTGGCCATCGAGCTCAATGCGGTTCACGCTGGGATCAGCACGCATGTACTGAAGGACGGTGTCGAGCCTGGCGCGCCCTTGGGCATCCAGCACTACGTCACTGCTCGGAAAGCCGATCTGCGACTGGCGAACCTGGTCGTAGTTGACCGGCAGCAATTTGGCCGCGCAGGCGCGATAGTCCTCGTAAGCCTTGGCAAAACGCGCAGGCAACAGACGAATCTCCAGCGTATCGCCGCCGTGCAACGTGCGGTGCCGAACCACTGGGCTGCGCCCCTCGAGCAGCCCCGTCAGCAAACGGCCAGCCTGTAGCTGCGTGCTGTTGAACGGAATATCGCCACCATTGACGGATACCACGCCAAGATTGATATCACTGCGTGAGGGCTGCCAAGGTGCAGCGGCGGCGAGAAGAGTGGCCGATCCGGCGCCAAGCCAACGTTCCGGCGAGTGCAGGCGGAACACCGCCTGCTCACCGGCGCGACGCACGAACTCGCCACTGCCGAACCCGGTGATTGGCTGCGTCAGCCGGCACTCGAACTGATCGCCTTCAACCTGCCATTGCACCCGCTCCAGTCGGGTCTGGAATGTCAGGGCGCTGGCCGGTGAGGCGAGCAGGCACAACAGTACGAGGGGGCGCAGGCGCACGATGAACTCCGAGAGGATGCGTATTCCTTCTTGGTATCGGTGCCCGGCCCGCAAACTTGAGCGCGGCAACGCCAGCGATCCTGCTTCAGCAGACGAAGGCAAGATGCCGCGCTCGGGCTTTTCCGGTAGCATTCGCGCACGTTTCACCCGCCTGGAAACCCCTGCATGTCCGACCGACTCACACTGCTGCGCCCCGACGACTGGCACATTCACCTGCGCGACGGCGCTGCACTGCCTCACACCGTCGCCGATGCTGCTCGCCAGTTCGCCCGCGCCATCATCATGCCGAACCTGGTTCCACCGGTACGCAACGCCGAAGAGGCCGAAGCCTATCGCCAGCGCATTCTGGCGGCCCGGCCTACCGGCAGCGGTTTCGAGCCACTGATGGTGCTGTACCTCACCGACAGCACCAGCCCTGACGATATCCGTCGGGCCAAGGCCAGCGGCTTCGTGCATGCAGCCAAGCTCTATCCGGCCGGCGCCACTACGAATTCGGCCTCCGGCGTAACGGCAATCGACAATATCTTTCCAGTGCTGGAAACCATGGATGAAGTGGGCCTGCCGCTGCTGGTCCACGGCGAGGTCACCCGAGGCGAGATCGATATATTCGACCGCGAGAAGTACTTCATCGACGAGCAGTTGAGTCGCGTCACGGCGCGTTTCCCAACGCTGAAAGTAGTGTTCGAACACATCACCACGCGTGACGCGGTGCAGTTCGTCGAAGCAGCCAGCGCCAATGTCGGTGCCACCATCACGGCGCACCACTTGCTGTACAACCGCAACCATATGCTGGTGGGTGGCATTCGCCCGCACTTGTTCTGCCTGCCAGTGCTCAAGCGCAACGTCCACCAGGAAGCGTTGCTGGATGCCGCCACCAGCGGCAGTCCGAAGTTCTTCCTCGGCACCGACTCGGCACCCCATGCCCAGCACGCGAAGGAAGCCGCCTGCGGCTGTGCCGGCTGCTACACCGCCCATGCCGCCATTGAGCTGTACGCTGAAGCTTTCGAGCAGCGCCAGGCACTGGATAAGCTGGAACCCTTCGCCAGTCACTTCGGTCCGGACTTCTATGGCCTGCCACGCAACACCACCCAGATCACTCTGGTACGCGAGGAATGGAATGTGCCAGCCAACCTGCCGCTCGGCGAGCAGATCGTCGTGCCGCTGCGTGCCGGAGAACAACTGCACTGGCGTCTGGAGACAAGCGCATGAGTGAAGAACAATTCGAAGACGAACTCGAGGAGCACCTGCCCGGCAAACCCCGATCGCCCATGGCGCGGCGTTTCCGTGGTTTCCTGCCGGTCGTAATCGACGTGGAATGTGGTGGCTTCAACAGCGCGACGGACGCCCTGCTGGAAATCGCCGCCGTAACCATCGGCATGGACGAACAAGGCCTGCTATATCCCCAGGACACGCTGTTCTATCGCGTAGAGCCATTTGCTGGCGCAAACATCGAGCCCGCTGCGCTGGAGTTCACCGGGATCAAGCTCGATCATCCGCTGCGCATGGCGGTCCCCGAGTCGCAGGCACTGACCGATATCTTCCGCAGCGTGCGCAAGGCGGTGAAATCCGCCGGCTGCAAACGCGCGATTCTGGTAGGTCACAACAGCAGCTTCGACCTCGGCTTTCTAAACGCCGCCATCGCCCGGTGCGAGATCAAACGTAATCCGTTCCACCCCTTCTCCAGTTTCGATACGGCTACCCTCGCCGGCCTCGCCTACGGCCAAACCGTTTTGGCCAAAGCCTGCCAGACTGCCGGGATCGACTTTGACGGCCGCGAAGCTCACTCGGCCCGTTATGACACCGAGAAGACGGCGGAGCTGTTCTGCGGCATCGTCAATCGCTGGCGTGAGATGGGCGGCTGGGAAGAGTTCGACGAGTAACGGGCGGTTCTGACGTAGAGCCGGCGGAGCGATAGCGCTCCGCTGCGGCCAGCGAATACCGCAATAGACGTATAGAAATGAAAAAGGCCAGTCCTCAGACTGGCCTTTTTTGTGCAACCGCAGCGTTAAAGCGGCTTGCCGCGATTGCCGTGTTGGCCCACGAACGCCTGGATAGCCTTCAACTCATTCGGTAGCACCGTACAACGCTCTGCTCGCTCGAACAGATCAGCCAGATGCGCGGGCAACGCGAGTGCCTGGCCAATTCCTGCCTTTTCCACTGCATCCGGGAATTTTACCGGGTGAGCGGTCCCCAATGTCACCATCGGGATGCTGAGACTGCGGCGGCATTCGCGCGCAGCATGCACACCGATCGCGGTATGCGGATCGAGCACCTCGCCGGTCTCCTTGAAGACCTGGGCAATGGTGGCGCAGGTCTGCTCATCATCCACGGCCAGCGAATCGAACAGCTTGCGTGCTTCGGTCCAGCGCTCCTCTTCCACGGACAGCTTGCCGCTGGCACGGAAGCCATCCAGCAACTCCGCCACGGCCTTGCCATTGCGCCCATGCAGGTCGAACAGCAGACGCTCGAAATTCGACGACACCATGATGTCCATCGACGGCGACAGCGACGCGTGCAGGGTATCTTTGTCGTAGCGATTGCCGGACATGAAGCGATGCAGGATATCGTTTCGATTGGTGGCAACGATCAACTGGTTGATCGGCAGGCCCATGTTACGCGCCAGGTAGCCGGCGAAAATGTCGCCGAAATTACCGGTTGGCACGGAGAAAGCCACCGAACGCGCTGGACCACCGAGTTGCAGCGCAGCGTGGAAGTAGTAAACGATCTGGGCCATGATCCGCGCCCAATTGATCGAATTGACCGCCACCAGACGAGTGCTCTTAAGGAAGCCCTGATCGGCAAAGCTGGCCTTTACCATCTCCTGGCAGTCATCGAAATTGCCTTCGATGGCGATGTTGTGGATGTTGTCGCCGGCAATGGTGGTCATCTGCCGGCGCTGCACTTCCGACACTCGCTTGTGCGGATGCAGGATGAAGATATCGACATTCTCGCAACGACGGCAGCCCTCGATCGCGGCCGAACCGGTATCCCCGGATGTCGCCCCCATGATGACCACGCGCTCACCACGCTTGGCCAGCACATAGTCGAGCAGACGACCAAGCAGCTGCAGGGCAAAATCCTTGAACGCCAAGGTCGGGCCATGGAACAACTCAAGCACCCACTCATTGCCATTCAGCTGACGCAGCGGAGCAATAGCGCTATGGGCGAAAACACCATAGGTCTCTTCGAGGATCTGCTTGAAATCGGCATCAGGAATGCTGCCGGCAACGAAGGGGCGCATAACCCGAAAGGCCAGCTCGTGATACGGCAGGCCAGCCCAGGAAGCGATTTCTTCTACTGTAAAACGGGGCAGGTTTTCCGGCACATAAAGGCCGCCATCGCTGGCCAGACCAGTCAGCAGGACGTCTTCAAAATTCAGGGCCGGCGCCTGGCCGCGAGTGCTGATGTAGCGCATTTCATCAAACCTTCGGTTTGCGCGGCAGGCTCACACTGCAGGCGTCAGGCTGTTCCATGCCTGCAGCTTGCGGCCTGCAGCATGGTTAATTGAGCTGTTCGACGCGGATGCGCACGACCTTGTCCACTACATCGTCGAGCGCTTCCAGCGCAGCGATGGCATCGTCGATGCGCTGCTCGACCACTCGATGGGTAACCAGAATGACCGGCACCAGGCCGTCCTGCTCCTCAGCCTCTTTTTGCATGATCGATTCGATGTTGATCCCGCGCTCAGAAAGGATGCTCGCGACCTGAGCCAGCACGCCCGGATGATCCTTGGCCTGGATCCGCAGGTAGTAAGCGCTTTCGCAGGCGCTGATAGGCAGAATCGGGTGGTCGGACAACGAGTCCGGCTGAAACGCCAGATGCGGCACACGGTTATTCGGGTCGGTGGTCAACGCGCGGGTGACATCTACCAAGTCGGCAACCACTGCCGAGGCGGTCGGATCCATGCCAGCACCCGCGCCGTAGTAGAGCGTGCTGCCGACGGCATCGCCATTGACCATAACGGCATTCATCACGCCATTGACGTTGGCGATCAAGCGGTCGGCTGGAATCAACGTGGGATGGACGCGCAACTCGATACCGGCATCGGTGCGCCGAGCGACACCCAGGTGCTTGATGCGATAACCCAGCGCCTCGGCGTAGTTCACGTCAGCCGTGGTCAGCCGCGCGATACCTTCGGTGTAGGCCTTGTCGAACTGCAGCGGAATACCGAAAGCGATCGAGGCCAGGATGGTCAACTTGTGCGCAGCGTCGATACCCTCGACATCGAACGTCGGGTCAGCCTCGGCATAGCCCAGCTCCTGGGCTTCCTTGAGAACGTCCTCGAAAGTACGCCCTTTCTCGCGCATCTCAGTGAGAATGAAGTTGCCGGTACCATTGATAATGCCAGCCAGCCAATTGATGCGGTTGCCGGCCAGCCCTTCACGAATCGCCTTGATAACAGGGATGCCACCCGCGACCGAGGCCTCGAAGGCAACGATTACGCCCTTCTCGCGCGCCTTGGCGAAGATCTCGTTACCGTGCACAGCGATCAGCGCCTTGTTGGCAGTGACCACGTGCTTACCGTTCTCGATAGCCTTGAGCACCAGCTCCTTGGCCACGGTGTAGCCACCGATCAACTCGACGATGATATCGATCTCAGGGTTGTTCACCACATCGAAGAGGTTCGCCGTAACGGGCGTCGCACCGGTATCGCACTTGGGGTTCGGATGCCGAGTGGCAATCTGCGCAACCTCGATTCCGCGCCCGGCACGGCGGGCAATCTCCTCGGCGTTGCGTTTGAGCACATTAAAGGTACCGCCACCGACGGTTCCCAGCCCACAGATGCCAACTTTCACCGGTTTCAAGCTGAACTCCCCATTCACAGCGAAGCGATCGGACTTGCCGATCGACAAAAGAGTCGCACATTACGAAGGGAGCAGCTTTTAGTCAATCGGCCGCGGCCCCGAGGCTAGCGAGATGAGCCGCCAAGACCCAAGCGCTGATGCCATTGCGCGAGCGACTCATCAGGATACTCGGCAAAGCAGCGATCATCCGCCTGCACGTGCGGCTCGACCCAGCTTGCCTTGGAGTCGAGCATCAGATGCGTATGCTCCGGCGGTACGGGCAGCTCGGTGTCGATTGCGCTAGCAAACGGGTGCATCAAATCGGGCCAGGTCGGATCCCACAACCACAGTGCACTGGCGCAAAGCCTGCAGAAATTACGGCGCCCCTCGCTGACGCTCACCTCACCCGTTTGCGGATCGGCCAGCCGCGCCTGATAGACACCGAGATGCTCACGACCTTCAACCTGCAGGGTTCTATAGTCGCCGCCTAGATTGATGGCGTAGCCACCACCGCCCGCCGTCTTGCGACAAATCGAGCAGTAACAGCGCATAAAAGGATAGGGCTGTGCAGACTCAAGACTGAATCGCACCGCCTGACAGTGACAGGAACCTTCGAGCTTCATCGCGACCTACCTCGTTCAGACCTAAAGGGTTTGAACGCGACAGGCCACGCAGTTCCAAGGCCACCCTTCGGCCCGGGGTAATCGGACCAATGGCCAGCCCCTCACTCGGCCGCGAGCGCGACCTCGGCCAGCTGTGCCGCCGGCTGATAACCTGGAATCATCTGACCGTTGGCAAGGACGATGGCCGGCGTGCCTTGCACACCAATCATCTGGCCTAGCTGGTACTGCTTGGCGATGGGAGTCTCACAGCTGGCCGCAGGCAGGTCCTCACGGGCCTTAGCCTTATTCATGGCATCCTGACGATCCTTGGCACACCACACGCTGGTCAGAGTATTTGCCCCTCGACTACCCATTCCCTGCCGTGGAAAGGCAACATAACGAACTTCCACACCAAGATTGTTCAGCTGCGCCACTTCGCTATGCAATTTCTGGCAATAGCCACAGTCGGTATCGGTAAATACCGTGATATGCGTCTTGGGAGCCTTGGGTGCAAACACCACCATTTCGTTCGCAGGGATCGCATTGATCTGTTTTGCGACCGACTTGCTCTGCGCCTGTTCGGTCAGATTGACGGCCTGACCGCCCTTGAACTGATAGAGATAGCCTTGGATCACGAACTGGCCATCGGCACTGGCATACAGCTGCCGGCCGCCTTCCAACTGGACCTGATAGACGCCCGGCATCGGGCTCTCGGCAATGGCCTCGATAGGCATGTCCGGCTGAATTTTTTGCAGCGACTGACGGATCGCCTGATCCGGATCGGCGGCCATTACAAAGGTGCAGGCCAGACCGAAAGCGGCGGCAGCGAACAAACGAATCACGCCCATGGGAACTCCTGGCAGCGACGATCAAGGAAAGGCGCAAAGCCTACCATAGCAACGCATGGCAAACTGCTCGCTGCGTCGCCAACGACTGCCTGAGACCGGCCAGCTGCGGAACGCGCGACGGAAATACACACGGCGAGGAGCAGCTGAGACCAGTCTAGCCCCGAGGATGATGCGTCGCATGCAATTCTTGGAGGCGCGCCCGGGCAATATGGGTATAGATCTGGGTAGTCGAAAGATCACTATGGCCGAGCAACATCTGCACGGTACGCAGATCCGCGCCATGGTTGAGCAAATGCGTGGCGAACGCATGGCGCAGCGTGTGCGGAGAAATCGAGGCGGCAATCCCGGCAACCTTGGCGTGCAGTTTTATGCGGTGCCAGAATGTCTGACGGGTCATTTGTCCGCCACGCAGGCTGGGAAACAGAACGTCACTAGGCTTGCCGGCGAGCAGCTGATCTCGCGCCTCGCGCTGGTAACGCTCAAGCCAGTGCAACGCCTCCTCACCAAGAGGCACCAGCCGCTCCTTATTGCCCTTGCCGAGGGTTCGCAGCACCCCCTGCCGCACACTGACCTGTTCCAGCGTCAGACTGATCAACTCCGTTACCCGTAAACCACAGGCGTAGAGCACCTCAAGCATTGCCCGATCACGCAGACCGAGCGGGTCGCCAATATCCGGCGCCGCCAGCAGGGCCTCCACATCGGCCTCAGACAACGCCTTGGGCAAGGGCCGTCCAAGCCGCGGCAGATCGATTCGCAAGGTCGGGTCGAGTGCGATATCACCCTCGCGCAAAAGATAGCGGTAAAAACCCCGCAACCCGGACAGGAACCGCGCGGTGGATCGCGACTTGTAACCGTTGTTCAACCGCCAGGCAAGGTGATCAAGAATGATCTCGCGCCCGGCAGCAGCCAACCGCACCCCCCGCTCATCCAGCCAACCATTGAACAGCGCGAGGTCGCTGCGATAAGCCTCGCGACTGTTGTCCGCCAGGCCTTTTTCCAGCCAGAGGGCATCAAGGTAACGGTCGATAACGGGATCGTCGAGTACAGGCATCAAAGCGCCAATGAGAGCGAGGTGTGACAGTTTTTCATAGGCAGCTCGTCACTGCCACAGCCCGCTTCTAGCGAGCATCGCTATCAGCTAGCGCTGCGCCAGCGCTAAACAGCATGAGGAACGGTTCACCAAGGAAGAGTACATAAACAAAAAAAGCAGCCCGTAGGCTGCTTTTTTCTTTCGGAAAAATCCGGTCTTAGACCAGCTTTTCCTTGATGCGGGCGGCCTTGCCGGACAGCGCGCGGAGATAGTACAGCTTGGCTTTGCGCACGTCACCGCGACGCTTGACGCTGATGCTGTCGACCATCGGGCTGTAGCTCTGGAATGTACGCTCGACGCCCACACCGTTGGAAATCTTACGGACGGTGAACGCGCTGTTGAGGCCGCGGTTACGCTTGCCGATCACCACGCCTTCGAAGGCCTGCAGACGCTGACGGTCGCCTTCCTTCACTTTCACCTGAACGATCACGGTATCACCCGGCGCGAACGGCGGGATTTCTTTGGTCATCTGCTCGGCTTCGAGCTGCTGAATGATCTTGCTGGTCATGCTGTGCTCCTAAGGTCAACCCTGCGGGCTGCCATCGATACGTTAACTATCGTCCCGCTGACGGATGTATTCCGCCAGCAGCTTCTGTTCTTCTCCAGAAAGCGAGCGGCTATCCAGAAGATCGGCGCGGCGCTCCCAGGTCCTTCCTAGGGACTGCTGCAAGCGCCAGCGCCGGATGTGTTCATGGTTGCCGCTAAGCAGCACGTCAGGAACACATTTATCCGCATACACCTCAGGTCGCGTGTAGTGCGGACAGTCGAGCAGGCCGTCGGTAAACGAGTCCTCCTCGGCGGAACCAGCATGACCAAGGGCGCCCGGAAGCAGCCTGGTCACCGCATCGATCAGCACCATTGCCGGCAGCTCGCCACCGGACAACACGTAATCACCGATCGACCATTCCTCATCCACGTGCGCTTCGATGAAGCGCTCGTCGATACCTTCGTAACGACCAGCTATAAGGATGAGTGCATCCTCGTTCGCCATTTCGCGGACATCAGCCTGCTTCAGCTGGCGCCCCTGCGGCGAAAGGTAAATCACCTTCGCCGTCTCGCCCGCGGCTTGTTTGGCATCAGCCAGCGCAAGCTCGAGCGGCTTGATCTTCATCACCATGCCTGGGCCGCCGCCGAATGGTCGGTCGTCCACGGTCTGGTGGCGGTCTTCGGTGTAGCTTCTGGGATTCCAGCAGTTAAGCTGCAACAACCCCTGCTTCACTGCACGACTGGTAATCCCGTAGTCGCATATCGCAGCGAACATATCCGGGAACAGGCTAATGACTTCAACGCGCAAAGCGGCCATGCCGTTCAGAAATCCGCGTCCCAATCCACCTGCATCTCGCCAGCTTCCAAATCGATCTTCAACACACACTGATCGGTATAAGGCAGCAGTCGCTCACGATCATCCAGGCTTCCAGCACAAGGCTGAACGACAAGAACATCGTTAGCTCCGGTTTCGAGCAGATGGTCCACCTTACCGAGCAATTGCGCGGCCTGGTTGAACACCTTCAAACCCAAGAGCTGATACCAGTAGTACTCACCGTCGTCCAAGTCGGGCAGTTCGCTGCGCGGGACACAGATCTCGAAATCGGCGTAGGTACGCGCAACTTCGCGGTCATCCAAGCCCTTGAGCGTTGCCACCAGAATCTTTCCCTGGAGGCGCCCCTTGACCAACTCGACCTGCTTGACCTCGTCACCTCGCCTCAGCGTCCAGCGGCGATAGCCCAGCAGATTGTCGATCGGATCGGTAAAAGAATAGATCTTTACGTCACCGCGCACGCCATGCACCGAAACGATCTTGCCAATGACGACCAGGTCATCGGCCGGAGCAGACGTTGCGTTCATGTGATTCAGGCAGCGGCCTTAGCAGCTTCCTTCAGCAGCTGAGCAACGCGCTCAGACGGCTGTGCACCCTGGCTCAACCAGTAAGTAGCGCGCTCCTGGTTTACAGAAAGCTTCACTTCCGCACCAGAGGCGATCGGGTTGAAGAAACCGATGCGCTCGACGAAGCGACCATCGCGCGGATTGCGGCTGTTGGTCACGGTCAGGTGGTAGAAAGGGCGCTTCTTGGAGCCGCCACGGGCGAGACGAATAGTTACCATGTGAACATCGTTCCTGTAGTCGGTGCTAACTTAAGGCACACACTTACTTAAAATGGGCCTAGGCCCGAAAGGCCGCACATTTTAAGGAATGCCGGGGATTTTGCAAACTCTTTTACTAATGGCGTCCGGCGGACCAGCGCAATGCCGGGCGGCGGGCAGCGGACTACCTTTCGCCCCTGCCAGCCATCACGACCCATCGCTGCATGCGCACTCTAGAACTTCGGCATGCCGCCACCTGGAAGCATTCCGCCCATGCCGCGCATCATCTTGGCCATGCCGCCCTTGCCGGTGACTTTCTTCATCATCTTCTGCATCTGCTTGTGCTGCTTGATGAGACGACCGATGTCCTGCACCTGAGTACCGGAGCCCATAGCGATACGGCGCTTGCGCGAGCCGCTGATGATATCGGGATTACGCCGCTCAGCGGGGGTCATCGAGTTGATGATCGCCTCCATCTGCTTGAACTGCTTCTCCGCCGCGCCCTGGGCGTGCCCCATCTGCGACAGATTGACCCCGCCGATGGAGGGCAGCTTGTCCATAAGGCCACCAAGACCGCCCATATTCTTCATTTGCTGCAGCTGGTCTCGAAAGTCTTCGAGATCAAAGCCCTTGCCCTTCTTGAGCTTCTTGGTGAGCTTTTCGGCCTTTTCACGATCAAGCGTCTGCTCTGCCTGCTCGATGAGGCTGAGCACATCCCCCATGCCGAGGATGCGTGAGGCAATACGATCTGGGTGGAAGGGCTCCAGGGCATCGCTCTTCTCGCCCATACCGAGGAACTTGATCGGTTTGCCGGTGACATGGCGCACCGACAGCGCGGCACCGCCACGAGCATCGCCATCCACCTTGGTCAGCACCACACCAGTCAACGGCAGCGCCTCGCCGAATGCCTTGGCGGTGTTGGCGGCATCCTGCCCGGTCATGGCGTCAACCACGAACAGCGTTTCAGCAGGATTGATCGCGGCGTGCACAGCCTGGATCTCAGCCATCATCTCGGCGTCGATCGCCAATCGCCCAGCGGTATCCACCAGTACCACATCGATGAATTTGAGCTTGGCTTCGCGAATCGCCGCCTGGGCGATATCCACCGGCTTCTGACTGATATCGGACGGGAAGAAGGTGACACCAACTTCAGCCGCCAGAGTCTCGAGTTGCTTGATGGCTGCCGGGCGATACACGTCCGCTGAAACCACCAGCACCGTCTTCTTCTTGCGCTCCTTGAGAAAGCGCGCCAGCTTGCCTACGGTGGTGGTCTTACCCGCTCCCTGCAGACCAGCCATGAGCACCACAGCCGGCGGCGTGACCTGAAGCGCCAGATCCTCGTTCGCCGCGCCCATCAGCTCTTCCAGCTCGGCACGAACGATTTTCACGAACGCCTGACCCGGCGTCAGACTCTTCGACACCTCAGTGCCGACTGCGCGCTCCTTGACCCGATTGACGAACTCCTTGACCACCGGCAGTGCAACGTCGGCCTCAAGTAGGGCCATCCGCACTTCACGCAGTGTATCCTTGATGTTGTCCTCAGTCAGCTTGGCCTTGCCGGTGACATGGCGAAGCGTTTGTGAGAGGCGATCGGTTAGGTTTTCGAACATGAGCCATTCCACGCTGGATGTGCTGAAGGGCGCGATTATAGAAGGTGGAAGCGCCGGGCCGGTACCCCGACTGCATCGCTTTTCGGTTTTACCAAGGTTTGACTTGCTTTTGCATAACGGCGTTGAGAGCAAATCCCGCTTAGCACCCGGGCCCGATGTGACGATCAGTACACTGTCGCCGGCTTTTGCGCCTCGGGTCTTTGTGCCACACTCACGACCTTTCGAGCCCGTTACCGGAACTTATGCACCCTCTGCTACCCAGCCTTGCCGCCGCTGCGCTTTACGCCGGCGTCACGGGTTATCAAAGTTTGCGCCTGGCACAACGCACCGTGCCGGACAAACGCCTGTTGCTGGCCGTTGGCCTGCTCGCCCTGCTCGCCCACGGTACTAGCCTGTTTATGCAGCTGCTCTCACCGAGTGGCTTGCACCTCGACTTTTTCACCGCGTCGAGCTTGATTGCTGCGGCAGTCATCTTGCTGATCTTGCTGGCACTGTACCGAATGCCGGTGGAGAATCTACTGCTGCTGCTTTTTCCCCTGGGCTGTTTGACCGTGCTCTTCGCGCAGTTCGCGCCGTCGGGCACGGCACCGGCGATCGCCGAGGAACCCGGCATACTCGCGCACATCCTGCTGTCGATCCTGGCCTACGGCATGCTGACCATTGCTGTATTCCAGTCCTTGCTGTTGCTGCTGCAGGATCATCATCTCAAGCACAAGCACCCCTCCGGTCTAATCCGCAACTTTCCACCGTTGCAGACAATGGAAAGCCTACTGTTCGGCTTTCTCTGGGCGGGCTGGGTATTGCTGTCCGCTTCACTGCTATCCGGATGGCTGTTTCTCGATGACCTTTTAGCTCAGCACCTGGTCCATAAGACACTCCTTTCGGTGGTCGCCTGGGTCGTCTTTGGCTTGCTACTGTGGGGCCGCCACCAACTTGGCTGGCGCGGCTACAAAGCCATCCGCTGGACGCTTGTCGGCTTCTGCCTGCTGATGCTGGCGTATTTCGGCAGCAAGCTGGTCCGCGAATTCATCCTGCATATCTGACGCAAACAGGCTAACTCGTGGAAAATCTACATCCCGGCTTCCTGGTCGGCCTGCTGGTCTTTTTGCTGCTGTGCTCGGCATTCTTCTCCAGCTCCGAGACCGGCATGCTCAGCCTCAACCGCTACCGCCTCAGACATCAGGCAAAGGAGGGGCATCGGGGCGCTCGGCGCGCTAGCGAACTGCTCGCCCATCCTGATCGCCTATTGGGCACAATTCTGGTCGGCAACAACTTCGTCAATATCCTCGCCTCCTCTATCGCCACGGTGCTAGCCATGCAACTCTGGGGCGAGGCCGGCATTGCCATCGCGACCATCGGCCTGACCATCGTGCTGCTGATCTTCGGTGAAATCACGCCCAAGACGCTGGCCGCTCTGCGCCCAGAGGTCGTCGCTTATCCGGTCAGCCTGCCACTGATGATGCTGCAGAAGATCCTCTATCCGCTGGTGGCGCTGCTCGGATGGGTAAGTAACGGCCTGCTCAAGTTGCTCGGTGTCGACGTATCCAACAAAGGTAACGACAGCTTATCTACCGAGGAACTGCGCAGCGTCGTGCGCGAATCCGGTGCCGACCTTCCACTGAATCGGCAAAGCATGCTACTGGGCATCCTCGACCTGGAACGGGTCACCGTGGACGACATCATGATTCCGCGCAACGAGGTCGCCGGCATAGATCTCAACGATGACCTAGAGTCGATCATAGGGCTATTGCGCACCACTCCACACACGCGCCTGCCAGTCTTTCGCAATGACATCAACCAGATTGAGGGCATCGTCCATATGCGACAGATCGCCCGCCTGCTCAGCCATGACCAGCTGACCAAGGAAAGCCTGCTGGAGGCCTGCAACGAGCCTTATTTCGTGCCGGAAAACACGCCGCTGTCCACGCAGCTGCTGAACTTCCAGAAGCAGAAGCGCCGCATCGGAATTGTGGTCGACGAATATGGCGACGTGCGCGGCGTCGTCACGCTAGAAGACATCCTCGAAGAGATCGTCGGAGAATTCAGCAATCAGGACGTACTGCGCAGCCCGGACATCCACCCGCAGGATGACGGCACGCTGGTTATTGATGGCGCTGCATATATCCGCGAGGTCAACCGTGCCCTAGAGTGGCAATTGCCCTGCGACGGTCCCAAAACGCTCAACGGTCTGATCACCGAAGCGCTGGAACATATCCCAGATAGTGGTATCTGCCTGCAGATTGGCAACTACCGCCTGGAAATTCTCCAGGCGGCCGATAATCGAGTGAAAAGCGTACGCGCCTGGACGATCAACGCCTCGCCATCGGCAGAGCAGGAACCAGCGTAGCGGAGCCCGTCAAGACGCCGATTCGGCAAAGCTCACAGCTGGATCTGGACCACACTAGCGGCTCGCAGTGCCTTCGCGCGAGCCGCCTCGATGCTCGCATCACGCGCCAGCGTCACCCCCATGCGGCGCTGGCCACTGACTCCAGGCTTGCCGAACAGGCGCAGGGAGGTATCCGGCTCGGAAAGCACGGCGGATAGATTGCCAAAGCTCACCTCGGCGGACTCGCCTTCGACCAGAATCACCGCTGAAGCGGCCGGCCCCAACTGACGAATGACCGGAACTGGCAACCCAAGGATGGCCCGCGCGTGCAGCGCAAATTCGGAAAGATCTTGCGAAACCAGCGTTACCAGACCGGTGTCGTGGGGGCGCGGTGATATCTCGCAGAACCACACCTGATCGCCTTTGACGAACAGCTCGACACCGAAGATACCCCGCCCACCCAATGAGTCGGTAACGGCCAGCGCAATCCGCCGCGCCTCAGCCATCGCTGCTGGGGCCATTGGCTGCGGCTGCCAAGACTCCTGATAGTCGCCCTTCACCTGACGGTGGCCGACAGGTTCGCAGAAGCTCGTGCCGCCTGCATGACGCACCGTCAGCAAGGTGATTTCGTAATCGAAGTCGATGAAGCCTTCGACAATGACCCGGCCGCGACCTGCGCGACCGCCGGCCTGAGCATAGTCCCAGGCCGCATCAACATCAGCCTCACCACGCAACACCGACTGCCCTTTGCCGGACGAACTCATTACCGGCTTGACCAAACAGGGGAAGCCCAGCGCCATGGCTGCCGCTCGACATTCCTCCAGCGAGTCGGCAAAGCGATAGGGAGAGGTCGGCAAACCAAGCTCTTCGGCAGCAAGACGACGAATGCCTTCCCGGTTCATCGTCAACTGCGCGGCACGGGCGGTCGGGATCACTGTGTAGCCTTCGTGCTCCAACTCAACCAGCGTAGCGGTGGCGATCGCCTCGATCTCGGGCACGATGTAGTGCGGCCGCTCCTGCTCGATAACGGCCCGTAGTGCAGCACCGTCTAGCATGTCGATCACATGACTGCGATGCGCAACCTGCATCGCTGGAGCGTTGGCATAGCGGTCGACCGCGACCACCTCCACACCCAGACGCTGCAGTTCGATGACCAGCTCCTTGCCAAGCTCGCCGCAACCGCACAGCAGGATGCGCGTAGCGCTGGAAGACAATGGGGTGCCTATTCTTGGCATGGGATTCCTCGCGAATAAAAAACAGACGGATGCAACGCGCCTACATCAGTTGGCCACTGAGCCGAACCCGCTCGTTGCAGCGTTGCAACACCTCGCGGCGCTCCTCGTTGCTCATCAACCCCCAGCGGCGGATTTCATCCGAGCTGCGCTGGCAACCGACGCATAAGTCGTCCTCATCGAGCGCACATAGGCTGACACAGGGCGAAGCAACCGGCTTTTCCTGCGTGCTCACTCATCCAGCTCCAGCTCTCGCGCATAGCGCTGCGCGTTATGTACGTAATGGGCCGCGCTCGCTTCGAGCATTTTCTTCTGCTCCTCGCTTAGCTCGCGCACTACCTTGCCTGGCGAGCCGACCACCAATGAGCCATCGGGAATTTCCTTGCCCTCGGCGATCAGGGTGTTGGCGCCGATGATGCAGTGCCTGCCGATCTTGGCACCGTTAAGCACCACCGCATTGATGCCGATCAGGCTGTAGTCGCCCACCGTGCAGCCGTGCAGCATGGCGTTGTGGCCAACTGTCACACCGGTGCCCAGAGTCAACGGATGCCCCATGTCGGTGTGCATCACGCTGCCGTCCTGGACGTTACTGTTTTCACCGATATGGATCAGCTCGTTATCGCCGCGCAGAACCGCGCCGAACCAGACGCTGGCACCGGCATCCAGGCGGATCTTCCCGACCAAGGTGGCATTAGGGGCAACCCAGCTTTGCGGATGCGCTTCGACCCGCGACTCTCCCAGACGGTATTTCACGACACACCTCTTTCTTATCAGTATGAATGGATCGCCCGCCGGCCGCAGAAGGCGCGCCAACAGGTATCGCTCAAGGTTCGCTGCGTCCAGACAGGTCGATGAATGCGGCAGGCGCGCGGCGCATTTCGATGCCGGCGTCGTAGACCACATTGACCAGCTCGACGATCATGATCGCCGTCAGGCCCCATATCTGGTATTCGCCGTAGCGGTAGGAAGGGATATACCAGCTCTGCCCCTGGTAATCGATTCGGTGCGTGACCTCGCGCGGATCCTCGCAGAAGAACTCCAGAGGCACCGAGAAGACCGAAGCAATCTCCGCATCGTTGGCGCGGTATTCGACGTAATCCGGCACCAGCCCGACATATGGCGTGACATGAATGCCATGTACCGATACCAGGCTGCTGAGCGGCCCGACAACCTCGACCATGCCCGGCGCCAAACCAACTTCCTCCTCCGCTTCACGCAGCGCAGTATGCAGAAGATCGCGATCTTCCGGATCGCGGCGACCGCCCGGGAACGCCACCTCCCCACCGTGCGTGGACAGCCCGGCGGCGCGGAGGGTCAGCACCAATTCCGGAGATTCGCTGCGAGTGATTGGCATCAGAACGGCCGCCTCAGGCAAGCGGCCCTCCGGCTCCAGGAGGTGCGGGGAATGATCTCGCACCCGTCGGAGTATTGAGTCCAGCATGAATATTCTCGTTTCGTCTTTGACCAGCATCATGGCATGAAAGGCGCAACGGCCCAAGGCCTCGGGACGCCAATCACGGCCGTCAAATGCCCCGCCGCGATGTCAATGATTGAACTACGAAGCATGCTGGGCCGCTGCGCCCGAATCACGCCTTTCGCCACCTTGTCCAATCGGCGCAGAGGAACCAAGATTTGCCGCAACCAACAGGAATCTGCAAATGAAATACTGCACCCAGTGCGGCAACCCGGTACTGGTCCGCATCCCCGATGGCGACAATCGTCCACGCTTCGTCTGCGATGCCTGCCGGACCGTGCACTACCAGAATCCCCGCATTGTCGCCGGCTGCGTACCTATTTGGGACGACCGAGTGCTGTTGTGCCGGCGCGCGATCGAGCCACGAAGGGGTTACTGGACCTTGCCGGCGGGCTTCATGGAGAACGGCGAGACACTGCAGCAGGCTGCAGAACGCGAGACGCTCGAAGAAGCCTGCGCGCGGGTTCGCGACCTGCAGCTGTATACCCTGTTTGACCTGCCGCACATTAATCAGGTGTACATGTTCTTCCGCGCCCAGCTGGTGGATCTGGAGTTCTGCGCCGGGGACGAGAGCCTGGAAGTCAGACTCTTCCATCAACAGGACATCCCTTGGTCCGAGCTGGCTTTTCCCACCATCGGCCGTACCCTAGAATGCTACTTCGCCGACCGGGTGCAGCAGACCTTCCCGGTACGCAATGAAGCCGTGACGGGCTATCGCAACCGCCAGCAGGACCAGGCCAGATCAGACTGATTGGCCTACCAGTCCGACTCGCACATACAGGTCTGATGTAGTTCGACAGGAATGCCTCGATGCGTTGGCTGCTCGCTTTGCTCTGCCTCACCTTCACGGCGCTCACTCACGCCAATGCAACGCCCAGCCTGGACGGCTCGCGCGTCGACAAGGTCCTGGTGATCAAGTCGGAGCGCAAACTCCATCTGGTCAGCGCTGGCCAGACGCTCAAGAGCTATCGCGTTTCGCTCGGCAAGCAGCCCAGCGGAGCGAAGGTGCGCGAAGGCGACAGGCGCACACCCGAAGGTTTCTACTGGATCGACTGGCGCAAGACCAGCGACAAGTACAACCTGTCGATGCACATCTCCTATCCCAACGCCCGCGATCTGGCCCGCGCGCAACAGGAGGGGGTACCTCCTGGAAGCATGATCATGCTTCACGGCACGCCGCTGGATGAGGAGTATCCAGAATGGTTCTTCCATACCCTCGACTGGACCGAGGGCTGCATCGCCCTGAGTAACAGCGACATGCGAGAGATCTGGGGGCTGGTCAAGGATGGCACGCTGATCGAGATTCGCCCCTAGTTAGGTCGATAGGCCGTACAAGGGGCTCGTGCGGGGACTGATGACCGTCAGAACTGCATATCGGACAAGCGCCAGACATCAAAGGCTGGCGTTTCATAGGGATGGGCCTTCTTCATCGCCTTGACGCTTTCGTGAATGAGCTCGTCCGCAACGACCATTTCGACCTTCCACTCGGGCACATTCTGTACCTGGCCGAGCTGCCCTATAAATGGCTGGCTACCCTCCAGCGGCCGATACTGCCCCTGCCCCAGCATTTGCCAACAGCAACTGTCATACGCGCCGATTCGACCGGCGCCCACTGCGAATACTGCCTGCTTGACCGCGTCCAGATGACTATCTGGAACATAGAAACACAGCTTGTACATCGACCTCTCCGTGGATGAGCCCAGCATCGAAGCCTGGCAACAAGATGGCAGTCTGCCATCGGCACAGACTCGAAAAGGTGCTGCGCATCAAAGCTATGACGCGGCATCGGCTCGGCGGTTCATAGACCTTGGTCACAAATGAAAAAGCCCGCCGATGTGCTATCGGCGGGCTTGTCGGGACACGCGAGAATAACCAGAACCGGTTTAGTCGACCCAGACCCTGGCGTTGCGGAACATGCGCATCCAGCCGCCGCCTTCCTGCCACTCATCAGGACGCCAGGAGTTGGTCACAGCGCGGAACACTCGCTCAGGGTGCGGCATCATGATGGTCACACGGCCGTCGCGGCTGCTGAGACCGGTGATGCCGCGCGGCGAGCCGTTCGGGTTGGCCGGGTAACGCTCGGTGACTTTGCCGTGGTTATCCACGAAGCGCAGCGCCACGGTGCCGGAGAGATCGGCCTGCAGCATGGCCTCTTCGCTCTCGAACTCCGCATGGCCTTCACCGTGGGCGATGGCGATCGGCAGGCGGGAGCCGGCCATGCCCTGCAGGAAGATCGACGGCGAGTCTTGCACCTGAACCATCGCCACCCGCGCTTCAAACTGCTCCGAGCGGTTGCGTACGAAGTGCGGCCAGTTCTCGGTGCCTGGGATCAGCTCGTGCAGGTTGCTCATCATCTGGCAACCATTGCAGACGCCAAGGGCAAAGCTGTCCCTGCGCTCGAAGAAGGCCTGGAAGCCATCACGCGCGCGTGCATTGAACAGAATCGACTTGGCCCAGCCTTCACCGGCACCCAACACATCGCCGTAGGAGAAGCCACCGCAGGCGACCAGGCCCTTGAACTGCTCGAGGCTGACACGCCCGGAAAGGATGTCACTCATGTGCACATCGACCGCGACGAAACCGGCACGATCGAACGCCGCCGCCATCTCCACCTGGCCGTTGACGCCCTGCTCGCGCAGCACCGCAATCTGCGGACGAACGCCACGCTTGATGTAGGGCGCAGCGATGTCCTCGTTTACGTCGAAGCTGAGCTTGGCGCTGAGGCCCGGATTGTCCTCTTCGAGCAGCACGTCGAATTCCTGATCGGCACACTCGGCGTTATCGCGCAGGCGCTGGATCTGATAGCTGGTTTCTGCCCACTGACGCTGCAGCAGACGGCGCTCACCGGCGAAGACTTCGTTCTCGCCGTGCTTGATCGACACATGGCCATTGTTGACCGGCTGACCGATGACAGCGACGCAGTCACCCAGCCCGGCTGCACTGAACTGCGCCAGCACGATTTCGGTATCGCCCTGACGCACCTGGATCACCGCCCCAAGCTCTTCATTGAAGAGCATCGGGGCAACCTCTGCGGCGCTTTCCAGCAGGCCATCGAGGTTCAGATTCAGGCCACAATGACCGGCAAATGCCATTTCCAGCGCGGTGGTCAGCAGACCGCCATCGGAACGGTCGTGGTAGGCCAATAGCAAGCCGTCGGCGTTTAGACCCTGGACCACGGCGAAGAATGCCTGCAGGTCTTCGGCATCGTCGACGTCAGGCGCCTGGCGACCCAGCTGACCGTAAACCTGCGCGAGGATCGACGCGCCCATGCGGTTCTGACCGCGACCCAGGTCGATCAGGATCAGGTCCGTTGCGCCCTTGTCCAGACGCAGCTGCGGCGTCAGGGTCTGGCGGATATCGGTAACCGGGGCGAAGCCGGAAACAATCAACGACATGGGCGAGGTCACGCTTTTCTCGGCGCCCTCCTCGTCCCAACGGGTTTTCATCGACATCGAGTCCTTGCCCACCGGAATGGTCAAGCCCAGCTGCGGGCAAAGCTCCATGCCGACGGCGCGGACGGTGTCGTACAGCCGCGCGTCTTCGCCCGGATGCCCAGCAGCAGCCATCCAGTTGGCGGACAACTTGATGTCGGAAATCTTCTCGATACGCGCCGCTGCCAAATTGGTCAGCGTTTCACCGATAGCCATGCGGCCCGATGCCGGAGCATCCAGCAGTGCCAGCGGCGTACGCTCGCCCATCGCCATGGCTTCACCGGTGTAAACGTCGTAGCTGGTAGCCGTGACAGCGCAGTCAGCTACCGGCACCTGCCAAGGGCCGACCATCTGATCACGCGCTACCTGGCCGGTGATGCTACGGTCACCAATGGTGATCAGAAAGCTCTTGCTGGCGACCGCCGGGTGACGCAACACGAGGGTGGCTGCTTCGCTCAGATCGACCGCAGCCGCATCGAAGTCATCGCCCAATTCCGCTTCACGACTGGCGCTGCGGTGCATGCGCGGCGGCTTGCCGAGCAGCACTTCGAGCGGCATGTCCACCGGGGTGTTGCCGAAGTGGCTGTCGGTGACGGTCAGATGCGGCTCTTCGGTCGCCTCACCGACGACCGCGAACGGGCAACGCTCACGTTCGCAGATGGCTTGGAAACGCTCGAAATCGACTGCGCTGACGGCCAGCACATAACGCTCTTGGGACTCGTTGCTCCAAATCTCGTGCGGGGCCATGCCCGGCTCGTCGTTGGGCACGTTGCGCAGTTCGAAGCGGCCACCGCGGCCACCGTCGTTGACCAGTTCCGGAAAGGCATTGGAGATGCCGCCGGCGCCGACGTCATGGATGAAGGCGATGGGGTTCTGGTCGCCCAGCTGCCAGCAGCGGTCGATGACCTCCTGGCAACGGCGTTCCATTTCCGGGTTCTCGCGCTGTACAGAGGCGAAATCCAGATCGGCCGAACTGGCACCGGTAGCGACCGAAGAAGCGGCGCCACCGCCCAGGCCGATCAGCATGGCCGGGCCGCCGAGCACGATCAGCTTGGCGCCAACGGTGATTTCGGCTTTCTGCACGTGATCTTCACGAATGTTGCCCATGCCGCCGGCGAGCATGATCGGCTTGTGATAACCACGCACCTCGTCGCCGCGCGGCGTGCTGATCGACTGCTCGAAGGTACGGAAGTAGCCGGTCAGCGCCGGACGGCCGAATTCATTGTTGAACGCGGCGCCGCCCAGCGGGCCTTCGATCATGATGTCCAGCGGCGTGACGATGCGCTCGGGCTTGCCGTAGGGCTTTTCCCAAGGCTGCTCGAAGCCGGGGATGTTCAGGTTGGAAACGGTGAAACCCGTCAGGCCCGCCTTTGGCTTGGCACCACGACCGGTGGCGCCCTCGTCGCGAATCTCGCCACCGGAACCGGTGGAAGCACCTGAGAACGGAGAAATGGCGGTCGGGTGGTTATGGGTTTCCACCTTCATCAGGATATGTACCGGCTCCTGCACCGCGCCGTACTGGCGGGTTTCAGGATTGGGGAAGAAACGTCCTGCGATGTGGCCAACGATGACCGACGCGTTGTCCTTATAAGCGGACAACACGTTCTCGCTATGCATCTGGTAGGTGTTCTTGATCATGCCGAACAGGGACTTCTCCTGGCTTTCGCCGTCGATATCCCAGCTGGCGTTGAAGATCTTGTGGCGGCAATGCTCGGAGTTGGCCTGCGCGAACATCATCAATTCGATGTCGTGCGGGTTACGCTTGAGGCTCTGGAAGGCGCTGACCAGGTAATCGATTTCGTCTTCGGCCAGGGCCAGGCCAAGTTCTTTGTTGGCCTTTTCCAGCGCGGCGCGGCCACCGCCGAGGATGTCCACCGCAGTCAGCGGCTTGGGCTCGGCATGGCTGAACAGGTTGGCGGCTTCTTCGAAGCGACCCAGCACCAGTTGCGTCATGCGGTCGTGCAGCGCGGCGGCAATCAGCTGTGCATCGCTATCGGCAAACTCGCCCTGCACGTAGTAGGCGATGCCTCGCTCCAGCCGCTGGATCTTCTCCAGACCGCAGTTGTGGGCGATATCGCTGGCCTTGCTCGACCACGGCGAGATGGTGCCGAACCGAGGCACCACCAGAAACAGCCGACCGGCGGGTTCCTGCATCGGCACACTGGGGCCGTACTTCAGCAGGCGTGTCAGTACGTTCTGCTCATCCGCACCAAGCGTGCCGGAAACCTCGGCGAAATGGGCGAACTCGGCATAGAGCCCGCTAACCGCGGGGACCTTTTCGGTCAGTTGTGCCAGGAGCTTGCCGTGACGGAAGGCGGAAAGAGCGGGAGCACCGCGCAGGATCAACATCGTCGGAACAGCCTCGGAGGGGGGAGCAGTCGGGGCGCGTATTCTAGCCCATGACGGCGGCCGAGGCTAAGGCTGAACACAGCCAGGTGCCGCGCGCTCCGACGGCACGCCCGCCTTGGCTCGGATCAGTGCAGGATCTGGCTGAGGAACAGCTTGGTCCTGTCGTTCACCGGGTTGGTAAAGAACACTTCTGGCTCGGCCTGTTCGACGATCTCGCCCTTGTCCATGAAGATCACACGATCCGCCACGGTGCGGGCGAAGCCCATCTCATGGGTCACGCAGAGCATGGTCATGCCGCTTTCGGCGAGGCTTACCATAGTGTCGAGCACCTCCTTCACCATCTCCGGATCAAGCGCCGAGGTCGGCTCGTCGAACAGCATGATCTTAGGCTTCATGCACAGCGCGCGGGCGATCGCCACGCGCTGCTGCTGACCGCCGGAGAGCTGGCCGGGAAACTTGTTGGCCTGCTCCGGAATGCGCACGCGCTCCAGATAATGCATGGCGATTTCCTCGGCCTGACGCCGCGGCAGCTTGCGCACCCACATCGGTGCCAGGGTGCAGTTCTGCAGCACGGTCAGGTGCGGAAACAGGTTGAAGTGCTGGAACACCATGCCGACTTCGCTGCGGATCGCCTCGATCTGCTTGAGATCGCTGGTCAACTCCACACCGTTAATGACGATGCGTCCCTGCTGATGCTCCTCCAGGCGATTGAGACAACGAATGGTGGTTGATTTGCCAGAGCCGGAAGGCCCGCACAGCACAATGCGCTCGCCCGCGCGCACGCTCAGGTTGATCTCCTTGAGCACATGAAACTGGCCGAACCACTTGTGCACGCCCTGCATGCGGATGACCGGCTCGCTGCTCTGCTCGGCCTGCGCGTTTGAATCACTCATATATCACTCCTAATGCTTGTGGCCGGTGTCCAGCTTGCGCTCCAGGCGCATCGAGTAGCGGGACATGCCGAAACAGAACATCCAGTACACCAGCGCAGCAAACACGTAGCCCTCGGTGGACATGCCCAACCAGGCGGGGTCCGAGGTGGCGCGCTTGATGCTGTTGAGGAAGTCGAACAGGCCGATGATGATCACCAGGCTGGTGTCCTTGAACAGGGCGATGAAGGTGTTGACGATGCCGGGGATTACCAGCTTCAGCGCCTGCGGCAGAATCACTAGCAGCGTGCTGCGCCAGTAGCCAAGCCCCATCGCAGCCGCCGCCTCATACTGTCCCTTGGGGATCGCCTGCAGACCACCGCGCACCACTTCAGCGATATAGGCGGCCTCGAAGAACACCACCATCAGCATCGCGCGCAGCAATTTGTCCAGGCTCATGCCTTCAGGCAAGAACAGCGGCAGCATCACCGATGACATGAACAGCACGGTAATCAACGGAACGCCGCGCCAGAACTCGATGAAGGTCACGCACAGCACCCGAATCGCCGGCATGTCCGAGCGCCGTCCCAGCGCCAATAGAATGCCCAACGGCAATGCTCCGGCGATGCCGACAGCAGCGATGACCACCGTCAGCATGAGCCCGCCCCACTGGCTGGTCGGCACCGTCTGCAGGCCGAGGAAGCCACCATGCAGCAGCCAGTAGGCCAGCAGCGGGTAAACCAGCAGATAGCCCAGCCCGTAGCGCAACTTGTGTGGCATCTGCCGCAGGAACAGCGGTGCCGCACCGATGATAGCCAGCCAGGCTGCCGCATCGACACGCCAGCGCAGCTCCGTGGGATAGAAGCCGTACATGAACTGACCAAAGCGGGTCTGAATGAACACCCAGCAGGCACCTTCGCGACTGCAATCGGCGCGGGTGTCACCGGTCCAGTCCGCCTTGAAGATGGCCCACTCAAGTACCGGCGGCACGATCAGCCAGACGAGGTACAGCCCCACGAGGGTCAGCAGGGTGTTGATCCAGCTGGAGAACAGATTGGCCCGTAGCCAGCCGAGCGCACCGATGCTGATCGTCGGTGGTGGCAGGTCGGGCTTGAAGGTATGAATAGTCATGCGCTCACCGCTCGATCAGCGCAATGCGCTTGTTGTACCAGTTCATCAGCAGCGAAATGCTGATGCTGATGGCCAGATAGACGCTCATGGTGATGGCCATGGTTTCGATGGCCTGCCCGGTCTGGTTGAGCACCGTACCGGCGAACAACGACACCATGTCCGGGTAGCCGATGGCAGCCGCGAGCGAAGAGTTCTTCGCCAGATTGAGGTACTGGCTGGTCAGCGGCGGCACGATCACCCGCAGTGCCTGCGGCACGATAACCAGGCGCAATACCTGCCCCGGGCGCAAGCCAAGTGACGCCGCAGCCTCCGTCTGTCCATGGCTGACTGCCTGAATACCCGAGCGCACCGTCTCGCCAATGAACGCAGCCGTGTACACCGACAGCGCGACCACGATCGACACCAGCTCGGGAATCACGACCCAGCCACCACGAATATTGAAGCGCTGCAGCTCGGGCACCTCCCAAGTGAAAGGGGCGCCCGCAATGAACGTCCCCAGCCACGGAATCACCAGGAAAAGCCCCAGGCTGGTCCAGAACACCGGAAACATTTTCCCGGTGGCATGCCGCCGCGCGCGCGCCCAACGATTGAGCAGGACCACCGCAACCAGCGCGACCAGCAGTGCCAGCCAGAACGCCCAGAAGCCATCCGCAGCGCTGGGTGCCGGCATCTGCACGCCGCGGTTGTTGATGAATACCGCATCCCACAAGCTCAGACTGTTGCGTGGCCCAGGCAGCGGGCTGATCACTGCGAAGTAGACGAAGAAGATCAGCAGCAACGGCGGGACGTTGCGGAAGATCTCTATATAGAGCGTTGCCAACTGGCGCATCAGCCAGTTGCTTGAGAGTCGCCCCACTCCGAGGACGAAACCCATGACCGTGGCCAGGATTATCCCTATGACGCTGACCAGCAGGGTATTGAGCAATCCGACCCAGAAGACACGACCATAGGTATCGCTCTCTCTGTAATCGATCAGGTGCTGTGAGATACCGAAGCCGGCAGCATTGTTAAGGAAGCCGAATCCAGAGGTGATACCGCGATGGGAAAGATTGGTCTGCGTGTTATGAAACAGGTACCAGCCGAACGCTACCACCGCCAAAACCGCTAATACCTGGAACACCCAAGCGCGTATTTGTGGATCGGTGAGCAACGAACGTCGCGGCACAGTGCCTTTGGCGATCGAACGCATTGAAAGTCCTCATGCCGCACGACCGACCCTTCTGGGTCGGCCGCGCTCTTCCATGAACATGGCCGGCAGCGGGCCGGCCAGCGGGGTCAGCGCACCGGCGGTGCGTACTGCAGTCCACCGTTATTCCACAGGGCATTAAGGCCGCGCTCGATTTTCAGCTCGCTACCGGCACCTACGTTGCGATCAAAGATCTCGCCGTAGTTGCCCACTTGCTTGACGATCTGAACTGCCCAGTCTTTCGGCACTTTGAGATCCTTGCCGTACTCCCCTTCCGCTCCGAGGAGTCGCGCCACATCGGGATTCTTGGTGTTCTTGGCGGTCTCTTCGACATTAGCCGCGGTCACGCCAAGCTCTTCAGCATTCACCATGGCGAATAGCGTCCAACGCACGATATCGAACCACTCCTCATCACCCTGGCGGACTGCTGGGCCAAGCGGCTCCTTGGAGATCACCTCGGGCAGCACGACATATTGGTCAGGATTGGCGAGTTTGATGCGCTGGGCGTAGAGCTGCGATTGGTCGGAGGTGAGCACGTCGCACCGGCCGGACTCCAGCGACTTGGCGCTTTCATCGGATGTGTCGTACGTAATGGGGGTGTATTTCAGGCTGTTGGCGCGGAAATAGTCGGAAAGATTAAGTTCGGTGGTGGTCCCAGCTTGGATGCACACGGTGGCGCCGTCCAGCTCCTTGGCACTGCTGACGCCAAGCTCCTTGTTCACCAAAAAGCCTTGCCCGTCGTAATAGGTCACGCCGGTGAAGTTCAGACCCATGGCCGCATCACGCGAGCTGGTCCAGGTAGTGTTGCGCGAAAGCACGTCCACTTCGCCCGATTGCAGCGCCGTGAAACGCTCCTTGGCGGTGAGCGGGCTGAACTTGACCTTGCCGGCATCGCCGAACACCGCCGCAGCTACAGCGCGGCAGACATCGACATCGATCCCCAGATACTGCCCCTTGGCATCGGCGTAGGAAAAGCCCGGAAGGCCGTCGCTGATGCCGCACTGCACGAATCCTTTCTTCTGCACCGCATCGAGGGTCGCCCCTGCCTGCGCCAGCCCGCTGATACCCAGCAGTGACGCAGCACCCAGCGCAGCCAGTGTGGAATTCACCCTAATCATCGAAACCTCCAGTTTGCTTTCTTATTCTCGGGTTCCGGCCGTACGTTCCTCGATGCCCTACTGACAGCAACGAGGCAACGGCAGCCTGACCTGAGTCTAGTCGCCCTTGGATGATCGGCAATGTTGTTTGATTTCATCGCCGCGCCCCGTATTTACAGGCCGTTTCCGACCAGGGCGAGCAGGACAAAGCAAGCCGCGTACCAGCTCTCTCGCTGGTGCGAACAGGAGGCTCTCGCACGGGTTCTATCGCTACGCAGGACCGGGTAATCTCGCGCTACTTCCTCGCTGGCAGCACTTGACTGCCCCAAGACGAGGCGACTTGCCCCCAACTGGAGCCGATCCATGAGCGAACCGTTGATCCTCGAACCCACTGACGTAGCTGATGCTTGCGTCATCTGGCTACATGGCTTGGGCGCCGATCGATATGACTTCCTTCCGGTGGCCGAGGCGCTGCAGCAGCGTTTGCACAGCACGCGCTTCGTTTTACCCCAAGCGCCGACGCGCCCGGTGACCATCAATGGCGGCTGGAGCATGCCGAGCTGGTACGACATTCTCGCCATGAGCCCCGCTCGCGCAATCAACCATGAGGAACTTGAAGCCTCGGCTCAGCAGGTCATCGGACTGATCGAAGCGCAGCGGGACTCGGGCATCGATCCGGCGCGCATTATCCTGGCCGGTTTCTCCCAAGGCGGTGCAGTTGTCCTGCATACCGCCTTTCTGCGTTGGCGAGGCCCGCTGGGAGGGATCATCGCCCTGTCGACCTATGCACCAACGTTCACCGAATCGCCCGCCTTTTCCGCGGAGGCCCTGCACTACCCTGTGCTGTGCCTGCATGGCAGTCGCGACGAGGTGGTGCCTTCGGCGATGGGCCGCGCCGCTTATCAATATCTGCACGACGCGGGCATCAGTGCGACTTGGCGAGATTACCCGATGGGTCATGAGGTGCTGCCGGAGGAGATTCACGACATCGGGGAGTGGCTCGCGACACGCCTCACCTGATAGACGAGCACGCACAAGTCGGAACCGTCGCATCAACGTTTCATCAATAACGGGCCGATATCCATCTGATCGGCCCGCTATTCAGTGGAAAGGTCCCCGCCGGACCAGCCAGCGCGAACAATAACCAGAGAGGCCCTAGAATCATGGCGCGCCAACAGGTCAAAAATCACAACGACACCACGTCCGAGCTGAAGCCAGGCCATGCCGAGCGCAAGGCTTCGCCACGAATGCGTCTTGCATTACACTGGCGCGCGACACTTTCCTAATAAATGACGAGAAGACCGTGCTCAAAGCACTCAAGAAAATCTTTGGCAAGGCCCCCGATGTGCGGGCCAGCGTAGCCGACAGTACCCCAGCTGCCGACAACGAGGCGCAGCAGCACAGCGCCCCTACCCCGCAGCCAGCCGAGACAACCGACACTCAATCCAAGCAGCTGCCCCCCGAACGTACTGCGGAGAAGCAGCGACGTCAGCGCAGCAGCAAACCAGCAAAACCAGCCGCTCCTGCCTGGAAACTGGAAGATTTCGCAGTCGAAGCCGTTGAAGGGAAAACCCGTTTCCACGACTTCAAACTCGCACCCGAACTGATGCACGCAATTCACGACCTGGGTTTCCCCTACTGCACACCGATCCAGGCTCAGGTGCTCGGCTATACGCTCGCCGGAAGAGACGCCATTGGCCGCGCCCAGACCGGCACCGGCAAGACGGCCGCCTTCCTTATTTCCACCATAACGCAGCTGCTCGATACACCGCCGCCGAAAGATCGCTACATGGGCGAGCCGCGCGCGCTGATCATCGCGCCGACCCGTGAACTGGTGGTTCAGATCGCCAATGACGCGCTGGACCTGACCAAGTACACCAACCTGAACGTGATGAGCTTCGTTGGCGGCATGGATTTCGACAAGCAGCTCAAGCTGCTGGAATCGAAGTTCTGCGACATCCTGGTTGCCACGCCCGGTCGCCTGCTGGACTTCAACCAGCGTGGCGAAGTGCACCTGGACATGGTCGAGGTAATGGTGCTGGACGAGGCCGACCGCATGCTGGATATGGGCTTCATCCCCCAGGTTCGCCAGATCATCCGCCAGACACCGCCCAAGAGCGAGCGCCAGACGCTGCTGTTCTCGGCCACCTTCACCGATGACGTGATGAACCTGGCCCAGCAATGGACAACTGACCCCGCCGTGGTCGAGATCGAGCCGGAAAACGTGGCAAGCGACACCGTAGAGCAGCACGTTTTTGCCGTGGCCGGCAGCGACAAGTACAAGCTGCTGTACAACCTGATCACCCAGAACGACTGGACACGGGTAATGGTCTTCGCCAATCGCAAGGACGAGGTGCGGCGGATTGAAGAGCGTCTGACCAGGGACGGCATCAGTGCCGCGCAAATGTCCGGCGATGTGCCCCAGCACAAGCGCATCAGGACGCTGGAAGGCTTCCGCGAAGGCAAGATACGCGTGCTGGTGGCGACCGATGTCGCCGGTCGCGGCATCCATGTCGACGGTATCAGCCACGTGATCAACTTCACGCTGCCTGAAGACCCGGATGACTACGTGCACCGCATCGGCCGCACCGGCCGTGCCGGCGCCAGCGGCACCTCAATCAGCTTCGCAGGTGAGGACGATTCCTATGCCCTGCCACCCATCGAGGCTTTGATCGGCCGCAAGATCCAGTGCGAGATGCCATCGGCAGAACTGCTCGCCCCTGTCCCCCACTCACGCTGAATCGGTCGAACGCGGCATCGGTTGCCGCGTTTTCCCTTCGCCATTACCTAGTCTGACTGTCGATGACCTGAGTCAGGGCTCTGTCATTGCGCAGCGGCTAGAGTTGTACACAGAATCAGACGCAAGGAGATAACCGATGGACAGCATTCACTGGCTTCTGACACTCATCGTCGTCGGCTTCATCCTGCTGTGCGTGGGCTTCGCTTACCGTGACGAGCAATGGGGCGTGGGCTTGCTGGGCCTTGGCGTGCTCACGATGTTTTCGACGCTGGCCTTCAAGATGTACATCACTTTCTACTGAAGGCTCAGTCTTTCTCGTCCCAGCGCTCGGCCGCAACCTTATCGCTGACGCGGCCTTCGACCCAGCGCGGGCCGGATGGCGTGGTTTCCTTTTTCCAGAACGGCGCCCGCGTCTTCAGATAGTCCATTACGAAACGGCACGCATCGAAGGCCGCATCGCGGTGAGCACTTGCCGCGCCGACAAAAACAATCGGCTCGCCAGGCTCTAGCGAGCCAACGCGGTGCAGCACATCTAGCTGCAACAAAGGCCAGCGCTGCTCGGCTTCGATGACGATCTTTTCCAATGCCTTCTCGGTCATCCCTGGGGCGTGTTCGAGAAACATTCCGGCGACATCCTGGCCATCATTGAAATCCCTTACGTAACCAACGAACCCGGCCACCGCGCCAATCCCCAGGTTGGCAGCATGCAGTGCATTGAGTTCGACTCCCGGATCGAACGCTGCCGTCTGTACACGAACCGCCATGCTCAGCCTCCGGTCACGGTGGGAAAGAACGCCACTTCGTCGCCATCGACCACCGGCTCGTCGAGCGAGCAAAGCTCCTGGTTGCGGGCGCACATCAGGTTCTGCTCGGCAAGCACCTCCCAAACACCACCGCGCGCAAGCAGGTGTTGCCGCACATCATTCACGCTGGCGAGCGAGGAATGCCATTGCTGATACTCGCTATCAATGCCGAGGGTTTCTCTATATCGGGCGAAGAACTGGACGGTAATCATGCTTGCACCTGCCAATGGCCGCTTTTGCCGCCGAGCTTTTCCAGCAGACGAACACCTTCGATCACCATGCCGCGATCGACGGCTTTGCACATGTCATAGATGGTTAGCGCCGCCACACTGGCAGCGGTCAGCGCTTCCATTTCGACGCCGGTCTGCCCGGCCAACTTGCAGGCAGCGCGAATCAGCACACAGTCTTCACCATCCGCCTGCAGCTCGACCTTGATGCTGGTGAGCAGCAGCGGATGACACAGCGGAATTAACTCGTAGGTTTTCTTCGCCGCCTGGATGCCGGCTATACGTGCAACGGCAAAAACGTCGCCCTTGGGATGGCCGCCCTGCTGAATCATCTGCAGGGTCTGCGGCAGCATGCGGACACGCGCCTCGGCCACGGCCTCACGCGCGGTGACGGCCTTATCGGTGACGTCGACCATGCTGGCCCGCCCTTGGGAATCGAGATGGGTGAGCATTCGGCGCTCCTGATCGGAAAAATCACGAGTCTACCGCAGCCGCCGGCGATGGACCCGCCCCCGTAAGAGGTACTACCGGGCATCGCCAGGATGAGGTTTTGGCTACATGTGCGCTTCGGCGTATTCGGCCAGCACCGAACGCGGCACGCCCTGCAGGGTGATATGCACGCCGTGGGGAAAGTCTTTGAAGCGCTCTGTGAGATAGGTAAGGCCCGAGCTGGTGGCCGACAGATAGGGTGTATCGATCTGCGCAAGGTTGCCCAGACAGACTACCTTCGACCCGCTGCCCGCGCGGGTAATGATGGTCTTCATCTGGTGCGGCGTAAGGTTTTGGCATTCGTCGATCAGGATCAGACTCTGCTGGAAGCTACGCCCACGAATGTAGTTCAGCGATTTGAACTGCAGGGGTACCTTTTGCAGGATGTAGTCGATGCTGCCATGAGTATTCTCGTCCTCCATGTGCAACGCTTCGAGGTTATCCGTAATCGCGCCCAGCCACGGCTCCATTTTCTCTGCCTCGGTGCCCGGTAGGAAACCGATGTCTTCATCCAGACCCTGCACACTGCGAGTGGCAATGATGCGTCGGTAACGCTTGCTGACGACGGTCTGCTCGATGGCTGCAGCCAGGGCGAGAATGGTCTTGCCCGAACCGGCGGCGCCGGAGAGGTTGACCAGATGGATATCCGGGTCGAGCAAGGCGAACAGGGCCAATGCCTGGTGAATGTCTCTCGGGCGCAGGCCCCAGGCCTCTTGATGCAGCAGCGGCTCCTGATGCAGATCGAGTAGCAGCAACTCATCGGCCTTGATGCCTTTGATCCAGCCAACGAATCCCTGCTCGTCGATGATGAACTCATTGATGTGCACAGCCGGCAGGTTATCGATCAGCTGCACGCGATGCCAGGTGCGCCCATGGCCCTGATGGGTCTCGACCTTGCTCACGCGATCCCAGAACGAACCGCTGACGCTGTGATAACCCGGGGAAAGCTGGCCGACATCATCGATCAGCTGGTCGGTATGGTAATCCTCTGCCGCCACGCCACAGGCACGCGCCTTCAGGCGCATGTTGATGTCCTTGGTCACCAGCACCACAGGCGATCCAGGCCGCTGTTTGCTCAGCTCGACCACCTGATTGATGATCTTGTTGTCGTTCAGATCTTCCGGTAGCGCGTTGGGCTCACCACGCTTGCTCATGAGTATCGACAGGCTGCCGGAAGGTCCGCTCTTGCCACGCTGGATTGGCACGCCGAGCTCGACCTCTTCTGGCGTAGCATCACCGAGGAGCTTGTCGATCAGGCGGATCGCCTGACGGCATTCAGCTGCCACGCTGTGCTTGCCGGCCTTGAGTTGATCGAGCTCCTCCAGCACGGTCATCGGGATTGCGACCTGATGTTCCTGGAAGTTCAGCAAAGCGTTGGGATCGTGGATCAGTACATTCGTGTCGAGGACGTAGAGCGTGGGCTGAGTCGCGCGAGTTCTGCCGTAGTCATCCATACTGATCACCTTCTTCTGGGGCCAGAAACGAAGAGCCAAAAGCGCTTCGCTGCACAGTGACCGCCATGCGATTCAGGTGAGCGGACGAGGGTAGCCAGGGGATTCGGGGCTGCCCAGGAGCCGCCACCTGTGTCGCAGGGTTCGGCGGTCTGAACTCGGTAATACCGTAAAAGTTATGACAGACAAAAGTCTTTTCCGTTGAACTCGACTTTTTTTTATCAATCGACCAAACGGCCTTGGCGCGTGGGTTTCGGCCGCGCTATTGTCGATGATCAAGGTGTGCGCTTTCGTCGCAGTGATTCACTTCCACGGTGACGTGTACCAACTGCGGAAAGTCCTGCAACACAGTCTTGTAGTCGTCGGCAGTGTGCACCTGATGCGTCACCAGGCTCAGAATGCAGCTGTATTGCGCACGCCCTACCCGCCACAGATGCAGATCGGTGACTTCGGTATCCGGCACCTCCTGCAGCGCCTTCCGAACCCTGTGCACCAGCGGATCATCCATCTCCCGATCGAGCAGTGCCTTGGCGGTATCCCGTAGCAGGCCGCGCGCCCAGACAAGGATAACCAGCGCGCCGACGATACCCATCACCGGGTCCAGCCAGCTCCAGCCGAAGAACTTTCCGCCCAGCAGCGCGATGATCGCAGCCACCGACGTCAGCGCATCGGTCAGCACATGGATGAAGGCGGCGTGCCGATTCAGGTCCTTGCCACCCGAAGCGTGCTCATGCGAGTGGTCATGCCCGTGCTCACCGTGGCCGTGGCCACGGCCGTGGTCATGCTGATCCCGAAGCAACCAGGCGGACAGCAGATTCACCAGCAAGCCGATCACCGCGACCATCAACGCCGCATCGAAACCGATCGCGACCGGCGACCAGAGTCGCGACAGCGATTCACCGATCATGAACAGCGCCACGATGACCAGCAGCAGTGCGCTGGTGAAACCGGCCAAGACCTCGATTTTCCAGGTTCCGAACGCGAAACGATGGTCCGCTGCATAACGCCGCGCCAGCAGATACGCCAGCGCCGCCAGGCCGATGGCGACCATGTGCGAGGCCATGTGCCAACCGTCCGCGAGCAAGGCCATGGAGTTGAACCAGTATCCGGCGGCGATCTCCACCAACATGGTCAAGCCGGTCAGAATGACCACCGCCCAGGTCTGACGCTCGGAGCTGCGCTCCAGCGGACGGTAGTCGTGAGGTGGTTGCCATTGGGCATGATTGCAGCCAGACATACGAACTCCTTGGTTGACGCCTTCTAGCTTTTGCCTTGCCACGTAGGGAAGGTCAACCGTTGCCTATGGCGGCTATAGCTGGAGCCGCTCCGCTCGTACCCCTACAATCGCGCCATCAGACAGGAGACCCGTACATGCTGATGGTGATTTCCCCCGCCAAGACGCTCGACTACGAAACACCCCCGATAACCGAACGCTTTACTCAACCCCAGTACCTTGATCATTCACAACTGCTGATCGACCAGTTGCGCGAATACTCGCCGGCGCAGATCAGCGAGCTGATGCATCTGTCCGACAAGCTGGCGGCCCTCAATGTCGCCCGTTACGGCAGTTGGTCGGCCAACTTCACGCCAGAGAACGCCAAACAGGCGTTGCTCGCGTTCAAAGGCGATGTCTACACCGGGCTGAGCGTCGAGGACTTCACCGAGAGCGACCTGCTCTTCGCGCAAAATCACCTGCGCATGCTCTCCGGCCTCTACGGTCTATTGCGGCCTCTCGACCTGATGCAGCCATATCGGCTGGAGATGGGCACCAAGCTGGCCAACCCCCGAGGTAAAGACCTGTACGCATTCTGGGGTGAGCGCATCAGCGGCTGGCTGAACGAGGCACTCGCGGATCAGGGAGACAATGTTCTACTCAACCTGGCATCGAACGAGTACTTCAGTGCCGTCCAGCGCAAGGCATTGAATGCACGAATCATCAATGTCGACTTCAAGGACATGAAAAATGGTCAGTACAAGATCATCTCGTTCTATGCCAAGAAAGCACGGGGTTTGATGGCGCGCTGGGTGATCAAGGAGCGTATTTGCGCCCCCGATCAACTGCCCTCGTTCGATTACGATGGATACCGCTACAGCCCGAACGATTCGTCCGTCGATCGACTGGTGTTCCTGCGCGACACAGCCGACCAGTAAGGCAACCCCACCGCGGAGCCCTGGCCGGCTCCGCCCCCTCAAGCCCTTTAAACCGTGCGACGACGTTTCAGTACGATACGCATCGCCTGCCCCGACACGTCTCCTACTCTTCCCCACCCCTTCCAACAAAGCTGCGCCAGGCCACTGGTGGGGTCCGTGAATCCGTTCAAAAAAACTCGCCGATCAACGGTAGTTGGCTCGGGAACTATCGAGCATGGGTGGCAATCATAAGCGCGTACCGACAATTCCAGGTGGAAAGGGACGTCGCACATGAACGTGCATTGGGTCATCAGTCTTGTAAACCGCTCCGCCCCTAGCCGTGATACGACTTCGGCGATAGCGCAACCTCCGGCAGCTACGCTGCTGAACATACGGCCACTGGCCGAGGCGTCGACAAATGCCAGCACGGCATCTGATACGACATACGCCGAGCAAGGCACGAACAGAGGGTTACGGCCATGCAAACGCACTGCCCCCAGTCAATTCCGACAAACAGCGGATGCCCAGCTCCACTCGCGACGACGGTGCTTATTGCCCCGTCATCGGCCAGCCACAACGTCCTGCGCAAATCGCCCTGAGCGGCTCCACGCATGAGACATAGCCAGCCTGACCGCTATCAGCGGCCTACCTAACAATAGATTTTTTAGTCCTGAGGCACCGCCTTGGGATAAAGCGAGCCTTATTCCCGCCATTCGGGAGGGCTTGCGCTCAAGAACACGAAACCCCAGGCGCAGCCATGAGGCTGGCGCCACCGGACAAGTAGAACGAACTTCGAAACGATTCAGGAGAAGCAATATGATCCCGGTTATTCTTTCAGGTGGTAGCGGCTCCCGACTGTGGCCCCTTTCCCGCAAGTCGTTCCCTAAGCAATTTCTCGCACTCACCGGCGAGCAATCTCTGTTCCAGCAGACTGTCGAGCGTCTGGCCTTCGAAGGCATGCAGCAGCCTCTGCTGGTGTGCAACAAAGACCACCGTTTCATCGTGAAAGAGCAGCTCGCCGCTCGCAAACTCAGCGTGCAGGGTTTGCTGCTGGAGCCCTTCGGCCGCAACACTGCTCCGGCCATCGGCATAGCTGCAATGAAACTGGTTGAGGAAGGCCGCGACGAATTGCTGCTGGTTTTGCCGGCAGACCACGTGATCGAAGATCAGAAGGCATTCCAGCGCTCGCTGGCGCTGGCGACCAATGCCGCCGAGAACGGCGAAATGGTCCTTTTCGGCATTCCGCCGACTCGCCCGGAAACCGGCTTCGGCTACATCAAAGGCAGCCAGGATGCCAACGACGGACTGCCAGAGGGCATCAAGCGTGTCGCTCAGTTCGTCGAAAAGCCGGATGAAGCCCGCGCCCAGAGCTATCTGGAGTCCGGCGACTACTTCTGGAACAGCGGTATGTTCCTGTTCCGCGCCAGCGTCTTTCTGGATGAGCTGAAGAAGCATGACCCGGACATCTACGACACCTGCTCGCTGGCGCTCGAGCGCAGCGTGAAAAACGGCGAAGAAGTACTTATCGACCCCGCCACTTTCGCCTGCTGCCCGGACAATTCCATCGACTATGCAGTAATGGAAAAAACACAACTTGCGTGCGTGGTGCCAATGTCCGCGGGCTGGAACGACGTCGGCTCGTGGTCCTCGATCTGGGATGTGCACGAAAAAGACGAGAATGGCAACGTTCTCAAGGGCGACGTGATTGCTGAAGACTCCCGCAATTGCCTGGTTCACGGCAACGGCAAGCTGGTCACGGTGCTGGGCCTGGATAACATCGTAGTGGTGGAAACCAAAGACGCCATGATGGTTGCCCACAAAGACAAGGTGCAGGACGTCAAGAAGCTGGTAAGCAAGCTCGACGCCCAGGATCGCAGCGAAACCAAGAATCACTGTGCCGTATACCGCCCTTGGGGCTGGTACGACTCGGTCGACATGGGAGGCCGCTTCCAGGTCAAGCGCATCTGCGTGAACCCCGGCGCCAGCCTTTCCCTGCAGATGCACCACCATCGTGCCGAGCACTGGATTGTCGTCTCGGGGACCGCTCAGGTGACCTGCAACGACAAGACCTTCCTGCTTACGGAGAATCAGTCGACTTACATCCCGATCACCTCGGTACACCGTCTTGCCAACCCTGGAAAGATTCCGCTGGAAATCATTGAAGTCCAGTCCGGCAGCTATCTGGGCGAAGACGACATCGAACGTTTCGATGACGTTTATGGGCGTGCCGAGCAAAGCAACGAAGCCAAAGTTGCCCGTTAATCCTTGCAAGTAAAGGCAGAAAACCCGCTTCGGCGGGTTTTCTTTTTTCGAGTTCTGGCTCTACTCGTTCCTTCGGGTGCATACTTTCCAAAATCAAGCACGAACACGGCGCCGGGCTTGCCGGCCTCGCTACACCTTGGTTTTTTGAACTGCTGCTCGAATCTGCCGTTGCTATGTAATTGCTTAAAGCTTTTCTATTGACCCCATGTCTCATCGACATAAGCTCGCACCTACTGCAACGGAAAAGTTCGGTTACAACCAAGGCCGAATTTCTCCCATCGCAGAGGCGTCTTAATTCAAATTAAAAAATAGGATCCTTACGTGACGAAAGACGAACTGCGCGCCGAACTTGAGCGCCAGGCTCAGCGCTTTACCAATGTTTACGGTGGCGAAATTACGACTTACGCCGCTGAACGCGAACCTGAGCGCAAGCCATGGCGGAAAAAACCCACTGTTCTTGATCAAGTATTTCAGCAGGAAGTGCAGAAGCTTGAACAGGAAAAACGTTCCGCTCGGGAAGGCGCCGTATCAGAACAGGCCTAATCCTGATTTCAGGGATGTTAAAAACAGGCCTTCAGGGGCGCCTCTCTGGTTAGCTGCTACTGCGCCGCAAGACACAAAGTTTGAAGTATCAGCGCTTACTGCCTAATAAAGAGCCAAGCAAGCCCCTGGCCAACTGCCGCCCCAACTGGCTGGCCGCCTGACTCAAGGCACTTTTCACTACGCGCCCAGCTAGATCGCCTAAATCGCTTTCGGCATTGGCCTTCCCCCGTCGAGGCTTTTCGCCTGCACCGTCGGGTTGATCGGGGACCTGCATAGCGCGGGCATTCAAGATCTCGTAAGCCGACTCGCGATCCAAGACCTTTTCGTAACGACCACGCAGATCAGAGCGAGCGATCAGCTCCGCACGCTCTGCTTCGCTCAGCGGCCCCACCCGTGACTGTGGCGGTGCGATAGCCACACGCTGCACCATCGCCGGCGTGCCCCGCTCCTCGAGCCCACCAACCAGCGCCTCACCGATCCCCAGCTGGGTCAGAACCTCCAGCGCGCCGAAATCCGGGTTGGCGCGAAAACCATCAGCCACGGAGCGCAGGGCTTTTTGCTCCTTCACGGTATACGCCCGCAGACCATGCTGGATACGCAACCCAAGTTGCGCCAGCACCTGATCTGGCAAGTCGGCAGGGGACTGGGTGACGAAATAGACGCCCACACCTTTCGAGCGTATCAGCCGCACCACTTGCACCAGCCGATCCTTCAATGCCTTGGGCGTATCGCCGAACAGCAGGTGCGCCTCATCAAAAAACAGCGCCAGCACCGGTTTGTCGGCGTCGCCGCGCTCCGGCAGCTGCTCGAACAATTCGGCGAGAAGCCACAGCAGAAACGTTGCATAGACTTTCGGTGCTTCGTGCACCAGCACGCTGGCATCGAGTAAGTGGATAACGCCTCGTCCATCCGGCGCCGGGTGCAGCAAATCCTCGAGCTGCAATGCTGGCTCACCGAACAACGCCTCGACACCCTGCTGCTCTAGTGTCGCCAGCCGTCTTAGCAAAGCCTGTGACGAGGCGGCCGTGAACAACGCGCTGTCCTCGCCCAGCACTTTTGGCTCGGCCTTGAGATGTGCAAGCAGCGCCTTGAGGTCCTTCAAATCGAGCAGCAGCAAGCCTTCCCGATCCGCCACCTTGAATGCGGCGTACAAGGCGGCCTGCTGGCTATCGGTCAGCTGGAGCAGATTCCCCAGCAGCAGCGGCCCCATTTCACTCAAGGTAGTGCGCAACGGATGACCACTGCGACCATGCACGTCCCACAGGGTCACTGGATACGCCTGTGGCTGATGATCCAGCCAGGGCATGCTGGCGATCCGCTCGGCAATCTTGCCCTGCGGCGCACCGGCCGCCCCTAGCCCACAGAGGTCACCCTTAATATCGGCGGCAAAGACCGCGACCCCGGCGTCACTGAACTGCTCGGCCAAGCGCTGCAGCGTCACTGTCTTGCCCGTCCCGGTAGCACCCGCGATCAAGCCGTGCCGATTGGCCAGACGCAAGGAATGACTGTTCGGCTCGCCAGAGGCGTCTGCACCGAGTACCAATCGATCAATCGCTGCTTTCATCAACCCGCCTCCGTATCGTGCCCGTCCAGCCCGCCTGGGCCACTTTCGCCCGCGGCTTGCCCGAACGGCGCCGCCTCAAGCCTGGCCTTCCCGCCCTGCATTCGAGCCCAGAGCGCCGCGGCATCAGCGAACTCAGCGCCCTGTTCAGGCGAAAGCGCTTCGGGGTCGTACCGCTGGGTACAGCCACCACCGATGATAGGTGGCGCTTTGGCCGCGGCACGCTCGAGAGGATCGGTCACGATAACTCCGGGCTGTCAGTTGAATACCATCGTCTTGTTGCTGTGTACCAGTACGCGGTCTTCCAAGTGATAGCGTAGGCCACGAGAAAGCACCATCTTCTCCACATCTTTGCCGAGGCGGACCATGTCCTCGATGCTGTCGCGATGACTGACACGCACCACGTCCTGCTCGATGATCGGCCCGGCATCGAGTTCCTCTGTGACGTAGTGACAGGTTGCGCCGATCAGCTTCACGCCGCGCAGCGAGGCCTGATGATATGGCTTGGCGCCGACAAAAGACGGCAGAAAGCTGTGATGGATGTTGATCACGCGCTGGGCGAACTCGTCGCACAACTCCGACGGCAGAATCTGCATATAACGCGCCAGCACAATGACGTCGGCGCGCTGTTCCCGCACCAGCCGAGTCACCTCGGCAAAGGCCTCCTGCTTGTTGGCAGGGTCGACCGGTACATGCACATAGGGAATGCCATGCCACTCGACCATGCTACGCAGGTCATCGTGGTTGGAAATCACGCAAGGAATATCGCAATCCAGCTCCCCGCTGTGCCAGCGATGCAGCAGATCCGCCAGACAATGGGATTCGCGACTGGCCATGAGCACTACCCGCTTGCGCTGCTCGGAGTCGGTAATGCGCCATTCCATAGAGAACTCACGAGCAATCGGCGCGAACGCCTGACGGAAACCCTCTAGATCGAAGGGAAGCGAATCTGCACGAATCTCATGACGCATGAAGAACCAGCCGCTCAGATGGTCGGAGTGGTGATTGGCTTCAGTGATCCAGCCATTGTAGGTGGCAAGAAAGTTACTGACCTTGGCAACAATGCCAACGCCATCGGGACAGGCAATAACCAGCCTGAAAGTGCGCATTAACGGTACTCCGACTCAAAAGGAAAACGCGACATTCTAGCCTAGGCGGCAAAACCACGGCCATCGCGTTAAACGCTGAAAGAGCCACAGCCAATCACCTGGTGTCCTGCAGGCAGCTTCGCAGCCAACGCAGGCGCCATGTATGTAAAGACACACACAAAACCAATCGAAAAAACCTGTCTAATAAATCAAGGATCAGGCGTTTTAAGCTTGTTCACTTCCGCTATTAGCTGCACAACGCTGCAGGAAATATCCATTCAAATAGTAGTCTGGCTTTTTTAACGCCTCCATATTTACTTGCGCATTACGCAGGACTATGATTGCTGCCACTTGCGTTCAAACCTATACCAAGGAAGTCACATGTCACTGATCAATGAGTATCGCGCCACAGAAGAGGCCATCAAGGAACTTCAGGAGCGCCTGAAGTCGCTCTCCGAAGACGACAAACTGAAAAAGGAACTGGAGTTCGAAGGCAAACTGCGCGAACTCATGGGCGAGTACCAGAAGTCGCTACGCGACATCATCGCTCTGCTCGATCCGGACGCCTCGCGCGCTGGCAAGAACCCACGTGCCGCCAAAGCACCGGCAACCAGCAAGCGTGCTCGTCGCGTAAAGCAGTACAAGAACCCGCACAGCGGCGAAGTGATTGAAACCAAAGGCGGCAATCACAAGACGCTGAAAGAATGGAAAGCCCAGTGGGGCTCCGAAACCGTTGAGAGCTGGGCCACTCTTCTGGGCTAAGCATCGCCGGTTTATAACGACGCCGTTTCTCGACATTAATCAGCTTGTCGAGACGCGGCGTTTTTATTTGTGTGGACCCATCCAGGCTGACGCGGCGGCACTTCACCAGCTTTTCGCCTGCCGACAGACTGCCGAGTTTGCAAAAGCGCTAGTTGCTTAATCCGTAACGTGCGCGCAGCTCCTGAGCGTACTCACGCCACTGTTGCAATAACTGTTGCTGCGCTGGTGTTGCCGTAGCCATGAACCGTTGTATCTCAGTGTCGAATTGCCCAAGAGTATTGGGTGCGCCGAACGCCTCGTCGCTCAGGCGCTGCTGGCAGAACCGGCTCCACTGCAACTTTTCATCGACGGACAACGCGTCGGGAAAATTCCGGGCGCGATAACGGAACAGCAACTCTTCAAGGCGCGGGTCATCGAATTGGCTCGAATGTCTCGCCAGCTCTGCAGCGGTCATGTTACGAACCTGGTCGCATAGACGGCGGTCCCGCTCGCCGAGAAAACCGTCATACAGCTGCTGCTCCGGATCATCGCTGCCGGCAAAACTTTCCTCACGATAGATATCATCCAGCTTGCCACTCCATAGGTGCTGTTGATCGCGCAAGGCGGCTGCACGTCCGTGGCAAATCGACAGATCCACGCAATGACGCTGGATATCTACTTCACGCAGCACCTTGATTGGCGCCACTACAGGGCAGCGATTGACGTGAATGAGCTTCAGCGGGACCGGCAGCTCACCCGCTGCAAGCTGGTCATGACGCGTATAAAGGCGCCGCCGCAATGTCTCGGCGCTTTCCTGCAGGAGCGGCTCGGTGTCGGCCTGCAAATCGCAGACGATTAGCGCGTTGCGATTGCGCGGATGCCAGGCCAGTGGCAGAACGACCGAGAGGAAATGCCGCGTGGCGGAAAAACGACCAGAAACATGCACCAGCGGCTCGAGCAGCTTGATCTGCTCAAGCACCATCTGCTTGCGGCGCAGATTGAACAGGTAGTCGTACAGTCTTGGCTGATGGCTGCGCACGAGCCTGGCGAGGGCGATGGTGGCACGCACGTCGGACAATGCATCGTGGGCGTTCAGATGCTCCAGCCCATTGGCCGCGCTCAGCCGCTCGAGTTTGAGCGTCACCCGCCCCTCCTCCTCCGGCCAGACTAGCCCTTCCGGACGCAATGCATATGCCGTGCGCACGAGGTCGATCAGGTCCCACCGACTATTGCCTCCCTGCCACTCGCGCGCGTAAGGATCGTAGAAGTTGCGGTACAGGCTGTAGCGGGTCACCTCATCGTCGAAGCGCAGGCTGTTGTAGCCTGCGCCGCAGGTACCAGGCAGCGACAGTTCCTGATGCAGCCGATGGATGAACTCGGCCTCACACAACCCCTTCTGCTGCAGGGTAGCCGGAGTGATTCCCGTCACTAGGCAAGCAGCCGGATGCGGAAGGATGTCATCGCCAGGGCGGCAATAGATGTTCAGCGGCTCGCCAATTTCCTCGAGCGCCTCATTGGTGCGGATACCCGCAACCTGCAATGGACGATCACGGCTGGGCGACACCCCTGTAGTTTCGAAGTCGTACCAGTAGATGCTTGAAGTCACGGGAGAATCCTTCTCAATCAGCGCAGCAGTCTATCAGCCGAGGCGGGGCACCGCTGTCTACGAACAAACGGTCTACCGTTGCACCTGTATGACGCCAGCAGCCGTCTCTGCGAACGACATCCTGCAATGAAGCCGGCATTTGGCCATAATTGCGCGCCATTGGCCCCGTTAGGTGCCGGTCGATTCTCGCGCGCATTGCCGCAACGGCAGTTGCCGCATAGCATCGTCCTTTGCCAGCCTCAGACGACTTTACCTTTGCCTTCATCTCTTCACCGACAACCGCTGCTCGACAATAGCCATCGCGTAGAGACGCCTGAAGGCATCGATCTGCTGCTGCGCCCAGCCGGACTCGTGCCGCGCGCCCTCGCGTTTGCCATCGACCTTGCGATTCGTGCCGCTATTTTGCTGGCCCTGTTCATCACCTTTGGGCTGCTGGGCAAGTTCGGCATGGGTTTGGGAGCATTGCTTCTGTTTCTTGTGCAGTGGTGGTACATGGTGCTCTTCGAGGTGCTTAATCAGGGCCGTACGCCTGGCAAGTACTGGTTGGGGCTACGTGTCGTACATGACGATGGCACGCCGATAGGCTGGACCTCCTCGCTCACCCGCAACCTATTGCGATTCGTCGACATGCTGCCTTTCGGATATTTCCTGGGCGCACTGAGCTGCCTCGGCCACCCCCTGTTCAAACGCCTTGGCGATCTCGCCGCCGGCACCCTGGTGATCTATCAGGAAAAACCCAAGGCCCGCCCCGCGCTTCCCGAGGCAGAGGCAGCAGCGATTGCCTTCAGCCTGACGCTCGATGATCAACGTGCACTGATCGCCTTCTCCGAGCGCCATGCCAGCCTTTCCACCGAGCGGCGTCTCGAGCTCGCTTCGATCCTCGCCGAGCCGCTGGCAACTACAAATGAGAATGCCGAGACGAGAATCCACGGCATCGCCCGCACGCTGGTGGGCTGCGCATGAAGCAGGCCGTATTCGAACGTCAGCATCACGCCGACTGGCACGCATTCTCCACCCAACTGGAGGCGCTGGAGCGCGGCAAACCAAGCCCAGGACAGGTCGACACGTTCCCTGCGGCCTACCGACAGCTCTGCCAGCAGCTAGCCCTGGCCGAGTCCCGCGGTTACAGCAGTCAACTGATCGAGCAGCTGCATCAACTGGCGCTGCGTGGCCATCAACAATTTTATCGGCACCGCAGCCCCCTGCCTGGTCGGCTGGCAGGTTTCATCATCAGCGATTTCGCCCGCTCGGTACGAGCTCAGTGGCGCTATGTACTGGCAGCCAGCCTGCTTTTCTACGGCAGCCTGATCGGCATGGGCTTGCTGGCATACGCGTTTCCCGACCTGGTCTATAGCCTCTTGACTCCTGATCAGGTCGCGCAGATGGAGCAGATGTACGATCCCGACGCCCGCCGTTTGGGTCGCTTCGCCGAGCGCGGTGCGGGTGACGACTGGCTGATGTTCGGCTATTACGTGATGAACAACATCGGCATCGCCTTCCAGACATTTGCCAGCGGGCTGCTGCTGGGGCTTGGCAGCCTGTTCTTCCTGCTATTCAACGGCCTGATGATTGGCGCCGTGGCGGGCCACCTGACAGGCATCGGGTACCACCAGCCGTTCTGGTCGTTTGTCATCGGTCATGGCGCCTTCGAACTGACCGCCATCACTCTGGCGGGCGCAGCAGGACTGCAGCTTGGCGCTGCAATACTGGCGCCGGGCCGACTACCTCGAAGTACCGCATTACGTCAGGCAGCCAAGCGAGGCATCCAGCTAGTCGGCGGCGCCACCGTGTTCCTGCTGATCGCTGCGTTCGTCGAGGCCTACTGGTCATCCATGACCCTGACCACGCCCATGATTAAGTACATCGTCGGCGCCCTGCTGTGGTTGCTTGTGGCGGCCTATTTCTACTTTGCCGGGCGAGGTCATCATGCAGCTGAGTGATGCCAGCGTCTCGATCCGCCCGCGCAGCCCCTGGGAGGCGCTGGACCTTGGCACTCTGCTCGCCAGGCGCCATGCGCCGCTGCTGATGGCGAGCTGGGCAGCCGTCACGCTGCCGGCATTCGGTCTGATCAGCCTGCTGCTCTGGCAGCACCCAACCGCGGCGTTGCTGTTGTTCTGGTGGCTCAAGCCGCTTTACGAGCGGTTGCCACTGCACATTCTGTCCAGAGCGTTGTTCGGCGAAACACCGGGATTCAAGGAGAGTCTGAAGGCCTTTCCAAGGCTGCTGCGCCCGCAGTGGTTCGCCAGCCTCACCTGGCGACGGCTGAGCATGACACGCAGCTTCGACCTGCCGGTGCAGCAACTCGAAGGACTCGGCGGCAAGCCACGCAGACAGCGCCTGATAACGCTCAATCTACGCAACGGGCGCGCAGCAAGCTGGCTGACCGTCGTCGGCGTGCACTTGGAAGGGGCCCTCTGGCTCGGCCTGCTCGGCGTACTGTATTTCCTGTTGCCGGCACAGCTGGTGCAGCGCTGGAATTGGGAGGATCTGCTCGGTTTAAGCGCCGAATGGCTCTGGCTCGAACACCTGTCCAATCTGCTGTATGTACTGATTCTGATCGTCTGGGAGCCGATCTACGTCGCCTGCGGCTTTAGTCTCTATCTCAACCGGCGCACCCATCTTGAGGCGTGGGACATTGAGCTGGCATTCCGCAGATTGCGCCAGCGTCTATTAAGCGCCATGCCGGCGCTGCTATTGGCATGCAGCCTGCTGCTTTGGCCAGCAGATCACGCCGCCTGGGCGGCACCTGCGTCTAAGCCCGATGAGCTGCAGCTTGGGCCGGAGACCGAACGCCTGCTCCACCAGCCGCTGACCAGCGAAGCGTCGCGGCAACAGATCAAGGAACTGCTCGACCAGCCACCCTTTCAACACCGCGAAACGGTTACCCGCTGGCGCCTTGGCGACGCTGACGACGCTCAGCAGCCCGGCGCTTTAGCGCGTCTGATCGAAAGCCTGCTGCAAGGCGGTTCGCTATGGCATGGCCTGGAACGTCTGGCGCAGGCACTGGAGGTCCTTCTGTGGGCGGCACTGGCCGCGCTGGTCGCGCTCCTACTGTGGCGGTACCGCGATTGGTTGCAAACCTTCGGCGGCCGAGCGCGGCTACCGCGCAGACGGCGGCGCACACCTCCTACCCAACTGTTCGGCCTCGACGTTGCGCCCGAAAGCCTGCCGACCGATATCGCCGGCGAGGTCGAACGGCTCTGGCAACACGATCCACGCGCAGCGCTGGCGCTACTCTATCGCGGCTTGCTCAGCCGCCTGTTGCATGACTTCCAGCTGCCGTTGAAAGCAGCGCATACCGAGGTCGAAGTACTGCAGCGTGTGCAACAGCTGCAGCAAGAGGCGCTGTCCCGTTTTGCCGAGCACCTCACATCTCACTGGCAGAGCCAGGCGTACGGGCAGCAGCGTGCCAGCGAGGCAACCCGCGACGAGCTGTGCGGCGATTGGCGAGCGTTGTTCAGCCGGGAGGTTCAGCAATGAACAATCCCCGCACCCGTGTCCTGGCCGCCGTCGCGGTTCTGCTACTTGGGCTGTTGATCATCTGGCTGGGCAGCCAGCTGCAATCCTATGAAGAAATCGTCGAGCACGGCCCTGCTCCCCATGCCCGAAGCAACACTTATCTCGCCGCCGAGCTTTTTCTGCGCGACCTTGGGCTGCAGGTATCCCAACACGAAGGCATTGCCGGGCTGGACACTCTGCCGACCGGGGGCCAGACCCTGCTCCTACTTGGGGATCGCCGCAACTTGACGCCCAGGCAGACCGATCGCTTGCTGGATTGGGCATCGGCCGGAGGCCATCTGGTCGTCGTTGCCGAAAGGCTGTGGGATGAGGAATCGAAGAAAAGCGGCGACCTGCTACTCGACCGACTCAATCTTCAGCAGTATGCAACCGAGGACATGGACGACAGTGATCAGCTGCCCCAGTCATCCTCAGCAGAGCGACACCCGCAGTTGACCAAGCTCTATCTGGAGAATGAAAGCGCCCCCGCCTACCTGGCCTTCGATACCGATTTTCACCTCTACGATGCAGACAACCGAGCTCACGCCTGGGCCAACAGTGCCGGCGCCACTCACATGCTTCAACTGCAGTACGGCGAAGGACTGATCACGGCAATCACCGACAGCTGGATTTGGCAGAACCGCAACATCAGCGACTACGATCATGCCTGGCTGCTCTGGTACCTGACTCAGGATAGCGAGGTGACACTGGTACATCGCAGCGAGCACGACAGTCTGCTCACGCAACTACAGCGCTACTTTCCGGAGCTGCTCGTAGCACTCGGGCTGCTCGTCCTGCTTGGACTCTGGCATTTCGGACAACGTTTCGGACCTGTGCAGCCCCCAGCCAGCCCTGCGCGACGGCAACTGCAAGAGCATTTGCATGGCACGGCCGCGTTCCTTTTGCGCCACAGCGGACAGGACGCCCTGCTGCAACATCTGCAACAGGACGTTCTGCACCGTGCCAACCACCGCCACCCCGGCTTCGAACACCTTCCGGCCAGCGCACAGCTGCCGCAGCTCGCGAAGCTCTCGCAGCTGTCGATTGCAAACGTGGAGCGGGCCATGCGCCCGCTGTCTCAGCAACGCCTATCGGCCACCGAGTTCACCCGGCAGGTCGCCCACCTGCAAACCCTCAGGAACGCGCTATGAGCGAAAACACCCCCGAATCGAACAGTTCTGCCCCAGCCTCCAACCCCGCAAGCCAGCGCCTACGTGCCAGCCAATTGGCCCAGGCCCTGCGCGACGAGTTGCACAAAGCGGTAATCGGTCAGGACGAGGTCGTCGACGGCATCCTGGTCGCCCTGATCGCAGGTGGCCACGTCCTGATCGAGGGCGTGCCCGGCCTGGGCAAGACGCTTCTCGTGCGGGCACTGGCACGCTGCTTCGGCGGTGAGTTCTCGCGCATCCAGTTCACCCCCGACCTGATGCCCAGCGATGTCACCGGTCACGCGGTTTACGACATGCAGACCGAGCAGTTCAAGCTGCGCAAAGGCCCAGTATTCACCAACCTATTGCTGGCCGACGAAATCAACCGTGCGCCTGCCAAGACCCAGGCCGCGCTGCTCGAGGTGATGCAGGAGCGCCAGGTAACGCTCGAGGGCAAGGCCCTGACCGTGCCGCAACCGTTCCTGGTCATGGCGACCCAGAACCCCATCGAACAGGAGGGCACCTATCCGCTCCCCGAAGCCGAGCTCGATCGCTTCATGCTGATGTTGCGCATGGATTACCCGCAGGCAGACGAAGAGCTGCAGCTGGTGCGCCAGGTCACCCGTTCGACCCGCGGCGACATGCTCGACGTCAGCCCGTTGCGCCAGTTAGTACAAGCACGCGACGTCATTGCGCTGCAGAAGATTGCCAGCGAACTGCCGCTGGATGAGCAAGTGCTGGACTACGCCGTCCGCCTGGCTCGCAGCACCCGCGGCTGGCCGGGTCTGACCCTCGGCGCAGGTCCGCGCGCATCGATCGCGCTGGTTCGCGGCGGTCGCGCAAGAGCGCTCCTGCGTGGCGGCGAGTTCGTCACACCCGATGACATCAAAACCTGCGCACTGGCGGTGCTGCGTCATCGAGTACGACTGTCGGCAGAACTGGATATCGAGGGGCTGTCGGTGGATCAGGTACTGCAACAGGTACTCGACCAGGTCGCGGCTCCGCGCGCATGACACCGTCCCGTCGCCTGCTCGTCGCCATGGCTGCGATGCTGCTGCTGGCCGTGCCGCTCGGCATCCTAGCGGCACTGCAGATTGACGCCGGGAGCTGGCAGTCCGCCTGGTGGGGGCTGTTGCTGGCATTGAGCGCGGTGGTCCTGGTGGACATGGTCTATCTCCGCCGCGTGCCGATACCTGCCGTGCAGCGCAGCCTTTCGAGCAATCTGCCGCTCGGGCGCTGGAGCACCGTGCAGCTGACCACTCGCAACGACCATGATCAACCAATCGAGATCGAACTGTTCGACCACGTGCCAGAAGGCATGGCGTTCGAGCAGCTACCGCAACACGTCCACCTGCAACCAGGCGAGCATTGCCGAATCGACTACCGCCTGCGCCCGACTCAACGTGGGCACTTTGCTTGGCTCCATTGCAGCATTCGCCTGACCAGCCGGTTTGGTATGTGGCGCAGCCGCCGTTTAGTCCCACTGTCCAATGAGGCTCGCGTCTATCCCGACTTCGCCCAGCTGCATGACGCCGGCTTGCAGGTGATAGATGTCTGGCTGAACCGTCTCGGCGTACGCCAACACCCACGCCGCGGGCTTGGCCTGGAGTTTCATCAGCTGCGCGAGTTCCGCGAGGGCGACACTTTGCGGCAGATCGACTGGAAGGCCACGGCGCGCACGCGAACGCCGATTGCTCGGGAATATCAGGACGAGCGCGACCAGCAGATCATGCTGATGCTCGACTGTGGCCGCCGCATGCGCAGTCAGGATGGCGAGCTGACTCATTTTGATCACGCGCTCAATGCCGGCCTGCTACTCGCCTACGCCGCATTGCGCCAGGGCGACGCGGTCGGCGTCTGCACCTTCGCCGGCGAGCAGCGGCATGTCCCTCCAGGTAAAGGCCAGAAGCATCTGCGCGTGTTAATGAACAGCCTCTACGATCTGCAACCCACCCAGCAACCGGCGGACTTCGCAGCGGCGGTTGACCAGCTATTGGCGCGGCAGCAGCGCCGAGCGTTGGTGATCGTGCTGAGCAACCTGCGCGACGAAGATGACGTCGAGCTGCATGCTGCGCTGGCGCGCCTCGGTCGCAGGCATCGCGTGCTGCTGGTAAGCCTGCGTGAGGAAGTACTGGATCACCTACGCCTGCGCCCGGTGGAAACCCTGGAGAATGCCATCGACTACTGTGGGGCGCAGGATTATCTGGGTGCCCGCCACGAGCTTCACAAACGGCTGACTGCCCGTGGCACACCTGTGCTGGACGTCCAGCCCTGTGACTTGGGACCCGCGCTGATTGGACGTTACCTATCGTGGAAGAAGACGGGATCGCTATGAGTGGCGCTACAGGCCGTGGCAGCAGTCCTTGTCGGTAAAACGATCAGATGCCGTGCCGCTGAGCTGCGGCGCCGCAAAGTGCAGCATCGGCTGAAAACTGAAGTAGTGATGCAGCGCCGTGATCATCTCGCGGATGTCACTCGGTGGCTCGATCAGCGAGAAGCCGGTGTCGTAGCTGCCAGGCGTCACATCCTCGCTGGACCACAGGCTGAATGCACTGAAATCCACATGGCGTAGCTGCTGGCCTGCCTGGGCAGGTATTTTCAGGCGCATATCGAAACGCACGCCGAGCATCATCGGATAGGGGCTGATCAACATCAGTCCACCCTCGGACAGGTTGCCGATAAAGCCCAACGGCTTTTCGGTAAACCGATTGAAAACATTGAGGTAATACGGCAATTGATGCCGCTGAATACGACGCTGGTTCGCCATGATCATGTCGTTGAAGCCTTCAGCTTGAGCCCTGCGATTCGAGTTCATTCGGCTCAGCTGCACTCCTGGCTGATACGCGCAGCCAGGCGCTGTCGAGCCGCCTCCAATTCTTTATCACTGTAGTAGACACGCTCCCCGGCTGCATCGTTACGGAAGAAGCGTCCACCAAGTTGCAGCTGCGAAAGCCGACTGCGCAAACTTCCGCATTCCTGCTCCCGAGCCGCTCGAGCCTCGCGCGCCTCCTCGCGTGCAGCCTGTTGTTCCTGCCGTCGCGCATCAAAAAAACGCTCGCTGCGAGCTTCACGCTCGCGGGTTTCATCGTCACGCTCAACAACCTGTGGCCGCACGTCGACTCGCTCCGCGCCGGACGGCGGGCGCTGGCCGAAGTGCACATGACCCTGGGCATCGGTCCAGCGGTAGATTTGAGCAGATGCCAACGTCGGCACCAGTACGGCAGTCAGCAGCAAAGCCCGCATGTTCCCTCACCTAGCATTGCAATCACGGCATCAACGTTTGGCCGGCTGAACGACTGGCGGCGTCTCGACATGATAATGGCCCAGCTGCCTCAGCGTCTCCAACCGCGCGCGGGCGCGGTAGGCGTACTCACTGGCCGGGTATCGCTCGACGATGAAGCGGTAGGTTTCGCCGGCATCGACGAACAATCCCTGGCGCTCCAGGCACTGCCCGCGCAACAGGGATATTTCGGGCTGAACCTGACTACGCGGCTTACTGCGGCGCTCTGCTTGCGACAGCGATTGCATCACGCGTTCGCAGTTATCGACCTCGTAATGTTGATAGGCCGCGTCCAGGTGGCGATCGAAGGCATGACGGCTGCTGCAGCCGAGGGTAAGCAAACTCAAAAAAACGATGATCAGGGTGCGCATGGGTTCCTCCGTATGCCTCCTGTATCGACCGCATTCAAAAAACCTACAGACGATCCGGCCGCCCAGCCGAAAGAGTAGTGGCCGCCGGGCGATGACTACAACGGAGGAGCATAGTAGCCTCGGGGCCAGCCAGAAAAAGGAGCAATTGAATGATTCCGCGTCGCACCAAGATCGTCGCCACCCTAGGCCCAGCCAGCAGCTCGCCGGAGGTACTGGAGAAGATGATCGTCGCCGGGCTGGACGTCGCCCGCCTGAATTTCTCCCACGGCAACCCCGAAGAGCATCGTGCGCGTGCCGAACTGGTCCGTGAAATCGCCGCGCGCCACGGCCGTTTCGTCGCGCTGCTCGGTGACCTGCAGGGCCCGAAGATCCGTATCGCCAAATTCACCGACAAGCGTATCGAGCTGAAGGAAGGCGATCTTTTCCGATTCTCCGTGACCCATCCGCGCGATGCCGGCAACCAGGAAGTAGTCGGCATCGACTATCCGGATCTGGTCAAAGACTGCGCTGTCGGCGACGAACTACTGCTCGATGACGGGCGCGTGGTAATGCGCGTCGACAACGCCACGGCTGATGAACTGCATTGCACCGTGCTGATCGGCGGACCGCTGTCGGACAACAAGGGCATCAATCGCCGAGGCGGCGGCCTGACTGCGCCGGCGCTGACCAGCAAAGACAAGGCTGATATCAAGCTTGCCGCGGAGCTTCAACTCGACTACCTCGCGGTTTCCTTCCCGCGCGATGCCGCTGACATGGAACTGGCGCGCCGCCTGCGCGACGAAGCCGGCTCCGACGCCTGGCTGATCGCCAAGATCGAGCGGGCCGAAGCGGTCGCCGACGATGAGGCACTGGACGGCCTGATCCGCGCCAGCGACGGCGTGATGGTGGCGCGCGGCGACCTCGGGGTGGAAGTTGGCGATGCCGAGCTGGTCGGCATCCAGAAGAAGATCATTCTGCACGCACGTCGCCACAACAAGGTGGTAATCACCGCGACGCAGATGATGGAGTCGATGATCCACAGCCCGATGCCGACCCGCGCCGAGGTATCCGATGTAGCCAACGCCGTGCTGGACTACACCGATGCGGTGATGCTCTCGGCCGAAAGCGCCGCCGGCGAATACCCGATCGAAGCGATCAAGGCCATGGCCCGTGTGTGCTGCGGCGCGGAGAAGCACCCGACCAGCACCAAGTCCGGACACCGCCTCGGCCAGCAGTTCGAGCGCTGCGACGAGAGTGCGGCGCTGGCTGCGATGTACACCGCCAACCACTTCCCGGGGGTCAAGGCCATCATCGCCCTGACCGAAAGCGGCTACACACCGCTGATCATGTCGCGCATCCGGTCTTCGGTGCCGATCTTCGCTTTCTCGCCGCACCGCGAAACCCAGGCACGGGTCGCGCTATTCCGCGGCGTGCAGACCATCCCGTTCGATCCGGCTGCGCTGCCTGCAGAAAAGGTCAGCCAGATGGCAGTCGAGGAGCTGCTTAAGCGCAACATCGTGCAGCCCGGCGACTGGGTGATCCTGACCAAGGGCGACAGTTACCACGACAGCACAGGCGGTACCAACACGATGAAGATCCTGCGCGTCGGCGATCAGTAAGGTTGACAGGGAATCACACGAGGCCGGCTCTTTAGCCGGCCTCGTGCTGTCTGCGAGATCGAACGGGGAGCCAACTACCGTGGCTGAGTCGCGCTGACGAAAGCGTCGCTGAATATCTGTCCACGCGGCAGGCCCGCGAGAAACAGGCGCCTGGCGCAGGCGTCAACGAACGCCGAACCGCCGCAGAACAGCGCGATGTCCCGCCGCGACGTTGGTCGTAGCGTCGAAAGCACGCTGTCACGCTGTTGCGCATCGACCCATTGCAGCTCCAGGTTCTCGTGCCTGTCCGCCAACGCCTGCAACGGCCCGCGCAGGTAGTGCTCGTCGCGGCAAAAATGCAGCAGTCTGATCGTCCCGGCATGGCCCTGGCGCAGGCTCTCGCGCAACAGGCTGAACAAAGGGGCCAACCCGGTTCCCGAAGCCAGCAGCAATAAAGAGCGCTCGGACCACTCCGGCTCGTAATGCAATGCACCACCGTGCAGGTCGCCCAGCCGCAGCGTGTCGCCCGCGCGCATCTGCCGCGCGGCATCGCAGAACGCCCCCGGCCTGGAGCAATCGAGATGAAACTCCAGCCAGGAATCGTCGCCGGGAAGGCTGGCCAGCGAATACGGCCTAGCGATGCCGGCACCGGTCCACAGCAACAGGTGCTGACCTGCACGATAGCGCAGCGGCCGCTCCGGCAGCAGACGCAGGCGCAACACGCTGCCGCTCAGCCACTCGGCGCTTTGCACCTGAGCGGGCAGTCCGTCGCGGCGGGGATCGAAGACTTCTACACCGAAATCCTCCTCGACACGGCACTGACAGGCCAGTCGCCAGCCGGCCGCATGCTGCTCGGGCCGCAGCAGGTCGGGTTGCAGATCGCGCGGTGCTCCGTCGACACAGCGCACCAGGCAGGCGTGGCAGCTGCCGGCGCGGCAACTGTAGGGTACGGGCAAGCCGGCAGCGATCAGGGCATCAAGCAGGTTGGTAGCGGGCGCGACCGACCAGCGCTTGCCGGCGCAATGCAACTCAGGCATCGGCGGTGACCCAGGCGGGTTCGCAACGATTGCGACCACCGCGCTTGGCTCGATAAAGCGCTTCGTCGGCACGCTGTAGCGCTGCATCCAGATCATCTCCGGCGTTCAGCAGGGTCAGGCCGATCGACAGGCTGAGATGTCCGGCTTCGATATTGGCGTCTTCCGGCTCGGCGTTGGCGAAAGCCTCTCGCAGGCGCTCACAGCACGCGGTGAACTGCTCGGCGTCGGTATTGGGCAGCAGTAGCACGAACTCCTCGCCGCCATAACGGGCCAGCACGTCGTCATCACGCAGACAGGACCGCGCTACGCTGGCAAAGGCCTGCAGCACGCGGTCTCCGGTGGCATGGCCGTGGATATCGTTGATGCGTTTGAAGTGGTCCAGATCGATGAGCGCCAGCCCCGATTGATGCCCCTTGCGCAGGCGGTTCAGGTCGCCCTCGGCGATGCGCAGGAAGCGCCGCCGGTTGTATAGGCCCGTCAACTCGTCGGTAGAAGCCAGATCCTCCAGTTGACGCATCATTCCGCGCAGGGTGTCCTGATGTGCCTGCAACGCGAAACGCCGCTGGCGCATGCGCTGGCGCAAGCGATACACGTGGCCGGCGAACAGACACATCCAGATCAGCGTCACCAGCAGCACGCTGGCCTGCAGCAGGAACACATCGGTCTCGATCGGCCGCTGCAGATAGTAATCCAGGGCAGCCATGCTGACGAAGCTGACGAAAGCCAGTGCGGCGTAGCGAATGAACACCTTCGGCGGCAGAAAGACGGCAAACATCAGCACCAGCAGATAGAGCACCAGCAGCGAGCCACGAGCGCTGCCGAGGTTGAACAGAAAGGTCGTCAGCCACAGCAACCCCACCAGGACCTGCGGCTCAGTCAGGCTGGGATCCTTGGAACGCAGGTTGACGCCTCGGTGAAACAGCCAGAAGAACAGCAGCTGACTGACCACAATCAATGCCGACTGCGCCACGGCGCTGGCCACCGAGGCCTGGTAGAAGCCCCCCGCCACCGCCACCCAGGTCAGCACCAGGCCCAGACCGTAGGTCACGGAGGCCAGTGCGAATCGCCGCGTAACCAACTGCTGCAATGCACGCATATCGGTCTCGTCACGCATCGCACTCATAGGGATCCTTCCCGCCGTGGCAATTTGCCGCACTCTACGCTTACCGAAAACAAAATCCTAGCCAGCATTCCCATCGCTCCTGGTCCATCCGTGTACCGCGCAGCCTGACGCGTTATACTGCGCCGCATTTTTTCGCGGCGCGTCGACTGCCACCCCCGACGCGCCTCTTATCGCCCCGTATGAGGACGCGCTGCATGACCGTGATCAAGCAAGACGACCTGATTCAAAGCGTCGCTGACGCTTTGCAGTTCATTTCTTACTACCACCCCGTGGATTTCATCCAGGCGATGCATGAAGCCTACCTGCGTGAAGAATCCCCGGCTGCCCGCGACTCCATGGCGCAGATACTGATCAACTCGCGCATGTGCGCCACCGGTCATCGCCCGATCTGCCAGGACACCGGTATCGTCACCGTGTTCGTCCGTGTCGGCATGGACGTGCGCTGGGACGGCGCGACCATGAGCCTGGACGACATGATCAACGAGGGTGTGCGCCGCGCCTACAACCTGCCGGAAAACGTCCTGCGTGCTTCGATCCTGGCCGACCCGGCAGGTTCCCGCAAAAATACCAAGGACAATACGCCGGCCGTCATCCACTACTCCATCGTTCCCGGCGACAAGGTGGAAGTGGACGTCGCAGCCAAGGGCGGCGGTTCCGAGAACAAGTCGAAGATGGCCATGCTCAACCCGTCCGACTCGATCGTCGACTGGGTACTGAAGACCGTGCCGACTATGGGCGCCGGCTGGTGCCCGCCGGGTATGCTCGGCATCGGCATCGGCGGCACCGCCGAGAAGGCCGCAGTGATGGCCAAGGAAGTCCTGATGGAATCCATCGACATCCATGAGCTGAAGGCCCGTGGCCCGCAGAACCGCATCGAAGAGCTGCGTCTTGAGCTGTTCGAGAAGGTCAACCAGCTGGGCATCGGCGCCCAGGGCCTCGGCGGCCTGACCACCGTGCTCGACGTGAAGATCATGGATTACCCGACCCACGCCGCCTCGCTGCCGGTGTGCATGATCCCCAACTGCGCCGCCACCCGCCACGCACACTTCGTGCTCGACGGTTCCGGCCCTGCCGAACTGACCCCGCCGCCGCTGGATGCCTACCCCGAGATCGTCTGGGAAGCCGGCCCGAGCGCGCGCCGCGTCAACCTCGACACCATCACCCCGGAAGAAGTACAGAGCTGGAAGCCGGGCGAGACCGTCCTGCTCAACGGCAAGATGCTCACCGGCCGCGACGCCGCGCACAAGCGCATGGTCGACATGCTGAACAAGGGCGAAGAGTTGCCGGTGGACCTCAAGGGCCGCTTCATCTATTACGTCGGCCCGGTCGATCCGGTCGGTGACGAAGTGGTTGGCCCGGCTGGCCCGACCACCGCGACGCGCATGGACAAGTTCACCCGTCAGATTCTCGAGAGCACTGGTCTGCTGGGCATGATCGGCAAGTCCGAGCGTGGCCCGATCGCCATCGAAGCGATCAAGGACAACAAGGCCGTCTACCTGATGGCGGTTGGCGGCGCGGCTTACCTGGTCGCCCAGGCGATCAAGAAGTCCAAGGTGCTGGCCTTCGCCGAGCTGGGCATGGAAGCGATCTACGAGTTCGAAGTGAAGGACATGCCAGTCACCGTCGCCGTCGACACCAACGGCGAGTCGGTGCACATCACCGGCCCGGCGATCTGGCAGCAGAAGATCGCCGACAGCCTGGCGGTCGAAGTGCAATAAGCGACACCCCAATAAAAAGCCCGGCTCGATGCCGGGCTTTTTATTGCCCGGCAATCAGCGGTTGAAGCGTTCGACCAGTGCCCGCAGCCCGTTCGCCGCGCATTCCAGGTCGCGACCGCGCTGCATGGTCAGGTCCGCCTTGCTGACATTGCTGTCGGTCGTGACGGCAATACAGGTGACCTGACGAGCAATGTCTTCGGCCACATGCGCCTGCTCTTCGGCAGCGGCAGCCATCTGCTGGCTCATCCCGGCAATGCGGCCGACCGCATCGCGAATGCCCTGCAATGCCTGCTGCGCCTCGACGACCTGGGCCAACCCCTGGGCCGCCTCCTTGTCACCCACCTGTGCGATTGTCACGGCCTCACCCGCCTTGCTGGTGAGCGACTGGATGATGGCCTGGATCTGCTGCGTCGACTCCCGCGTCTTGCTCGCCAACGCACGCACCTCGTCGGCGACCACGGCAAAGCCCCTGCCCTGCTCGCCAGCACGTGCGGCCTCGATGGCAGCATTCAGCGCCAGCAGGTTGGTCTGGTCGGCGATGCTCTGGATCATGCCGGCGGCGGATACGATCTGCTGGGTTTCGCCAGCCAGCTCGTTGACTACGTTGCCGATGTTGGTGACGGTCGCCGACAGCATTTCCATCGCCTCGCGGGAACTCGCTGCGACCCGGTCACCGTCGTCTGCCAGCGCGTTCGCCGTGGTGGCCTCCTCCGCCGTGTGCTGGACGTGCCCCGCCACTTCAGTAATGGATGCGGTCATCTGCGTTACCGCCGTGGCCGTCATATCCGTTTCACCGCGCTGTTGACGCAGATCGCTTTCGGTCTGGCTCGCCAGAGAGTAGGTCTCGGCCGATGCGCTTGCGACCTGCCCGGCGAGGTCGGACAGACGCGTCAGGGCCGTACGCAAACGAGCATCCTCACTGACCAGCGCCATCTCCAAGCGCGCAGCGTTACCATGCTGCTGTGTATAGGTCAGCGCTACCACCGGGTCGGTAAAGGCTTCGGGGACACGCTGCAGGATCTGTTGCAGCTGCCGTTGCATGGCAAAGTGATAACTGAGCCCCAATGCGAAGAACAGGCCAAGCACGACGACCACTTCTACTGCCGGTGGCAGCCAGAAAATACCGCCAGCAGCCAAGGCCGCGGCGCACATCGGCATCGCCAGCACGCGAGCCCAGCCCTCCACGCGCCGCCCCAGAGAGACCGCAGGCTTACCTGCACGCAGGCGCTCATACAGGGCTGTAGCCTGGGCCACTTGATCGACGCTCGGCTTGACCCGAACCGACTCGTAGCCAGTCAGCTTACCGCTGTCGAAAATCGGCGTGACATAGGCACTAACCCAGTAGAAGTCGCCGTTCTTGCAGCGGTTCTTCACTATCCCCATCCAGCTCTTGCCGGCTTTCAAATAGCCCCACATGGTCTCGAATACGGCCGGCGGCATGTCTGGGTGACGGACCAGATTGTGATCGCTGCCGATCAAGTCGGATCGAGAATAGCCACTGATGGCTACGAATTCGTCGTTGCAATAGAGGATCTTGCCTTGCGTATCAGTCGCGGAAATCAGTCGCTGATGCGCCGGAAAAGCCCGTTCTGTGTTGCTTACTGGCCCGTTGTTTCTCACCGCCTGAGCTCCGTGATAGCGATCTAATAGCAATTTCGACTCATCAGTCATGACGAATCAATCTGTTACAACCATCGGACGGAGCAGCGTTAACTTGAGCTGGATACGAGAGAAATCTGCCAAACGGGTCAGCGTGCCTGCTTTTCAGGCGCCTATTAGCCGGGGCGGTGTTCCTGAAGGTACAGCGCCTCGACCTTGGTCCTCGCCCACGGCGTCTTACGCAGGAACTTGAGGCTGGATTTGATGCTGGGATCATTGCTGAAGCATCGGACATCCACCCGCTCGGCAAGACCATCCCAGCCGAAACGCGCATGCAAGTCGATCAGGATGGCCTCCAGCGTTACACCGTGGAGAGGATCTTTTACTTGGGTCATGGGGCACTCATGGACACGAGGACAGAGCCTCACATATGAAAAGACCCGCTACGCAGTATGCGCGGCGGGCCTCCGTGAAGCGGGCATATTACAGGCTGATGCGGGTACCCAGCACTTCGAGGAACGCCGCTAACCACGCCGGATGGGCCGGCCAAGCCGGCGCGCTGACCAGATTGCCATCGGTATGGGCCTGATCCACGGGGATATCGATGTACTCGCCGCCAGCTAGCCTCACTTCCGGTGCACAGGCCGGATAGGCACTGCATGCACGGCCCTTGAGTACGCCCGCGGCAGCGAGCAGCTGCGCCCCGTGGCAAACGGCAGCTATCGGTTTCTTGGCTTCATCGAACGCACGCACTAGCGCCAGCACCTGTTCGTTCAGGCGCAGGTACTCCGGTGCTCGACCACCAGGAATGACAAGCGCGTCGTAATCGTCGGCACGCACCGCAGTGAAGTCGAAGTTCAGCGCGAAGTTGTGACCGGGCTTCTCACTGTAGGTCTGGTCGCCCTCGAAATCATGAATTGCGGTGCGTACGCTATCGCCCGCCTTCTTGTCCGGGCACACGGCATGCACGCGGTGACCGACCATCTGCAATGCCTGGAATGGCACCATGGTCTCGTAGTCCTCAACGTAGTCGCCCACCAGCATCAAAATATTCTTTGCCGCCATCGGATCGTCCTCTTTGCGCGGGTTTGGAGCAGTGCTCCGGTGCGCGGCGACATTAGCCACCGCGGTTGAAGATGTTGACCAGCAGGCGGTCCATCCAGCCCCACATTCGCTGATAAAGGCGCAAGTGAAACGGCCGGGCGAACCATCTGGCCAGATCGATTTCGATACTGTTCTTGAAGTCCCGTTCGAAACTCTCCTGCACCTGGGCGCTCAACGATTCATCTATCGCCTCGAGGTTGGCCTCCAGATTCCAGCGCAGGTTCCAATGGTCGAAGTTGCACGATCCTACGCTTACCCAATCGTCCACCAGCACCATTTTCAGGTGGGAGAAGTGTGGCTGATATTCGTGGATACGCACGCCCGCACGCAGCAGGCGAGGATAGAAGCGCTGCCCGGCATAGCGCACGGGCGGATGATCGGTATTGCGGCTGGTCAGCAACAGGCGCACATCCACGCCACGGCGGGCAGCCCGGATCAGTGCCCGTCGAACCTTGCCAGTTGGCAGAAAATATGGAGTCGCCAGCCAGATGCGCGTTTGCGCACGCCTCAGATTGCGCAACAAGCTGTGCAGGATGTCGCGATGCTGACGCGCCGCCGCATAGGCCACCCGCCCCAGTCCGGAGCCACTGGGCAGCAACGGGATTCGCGGTGCAACACTTGGCAAGGGCAACTGCCAGATGCGCCGCTTCAGGCAATGCACCCACTGGGTATCGAACAGCTCCTGCCAGTCCCGCAGCAGCGGGCCGGACATTTCAACCATAACCTCGTGCCAATGCACGGTGGGCTCAAGTGGATTCCAGAACTCGTCGGTGACCCCGGTGCCGCCGACATAGCCAACGTTGCCGTCCACCAGAAGCAACTTGCGATGGTCACGATGCAGATTACGCAGCTTCAGGCGTAGCGATAACGGGTTGTAAAGGCGCAATTCGACGCCGGCGTCCGTCATGCGGGCGCGGTTGGCCTGACCCATCTTCAGGCAACCGAAGCCATCGAACAGGCAACGCACCCGAACACCGCGTGACGCCGCCCGCAGCAATGGCTCGAGCAAGCGATCCAGGCAATGGCCGTCCTCGACCAGATAAAGCTCCAGATCGATACGCCGCTCGGCACGCTCGATCGCATCGAACATCGCCGGAAAGAACTGCGGCCCATCTATCAGCAAGCGAAAATGATTGTCGCTGCGCCAGGGGAAAACCGACCCGGCCAGCATCACAGGGCATCACCCTGAGCAAAGCCAATCGCTGCCCGACAACGCAGCAAACAACACAAAAAGCAAAATGACATGAAATCCCTTTTTCCGATGAGCATCCCAAAGCGAAACGGAGAACTGAAACGGCCACACGCGGTGCAATTGACCGCACGCTAGCTTAACCAGACCTTTCAGCAAGGCAAGGCACGGCCATTAGGCGAACTCGCAGTGCTCTGCCAGCAGCTGCCGTTCGGCGTAAACATGATCCCTATAGGCCAGACTCGGCCAGGCAGAGTTCCCAGACCGTAGCCAAGCGTGCGTCTAATACCCAAGCGATTCGGGTGATCCAAGCCCTAGCGCGGCGGTCGCCTGTTCCAGGCGGCGTGCCTGGGCCTTACGAGCAAGGCCGAGGACTGCCCGATCGCGTTGCCACAGCGCGCCCCAGACGCCCTGCGACTCGTTCATCACGCTGTCCACCTCGGGCTGCAGCGAAGCGAATTGTTCGAGCAATGCGGCCAGGAGCAGATGCGCGGCAGGTGCGTCGGCCGGTTGTCGTGCGACCTCGGCTGCCCCCGCAAGAACCCCAGCCAAGCGCAGTACCAGGCTGCGCGGCCACCGCTCCAGTAGCGCTACGCCGTAAAGCCAGGCCGTCAGCGCCGCCAGCACATGAAGATCTTCATGGGTACGAAATGGCCTGACGTAATCGCTCCAACCATCGCCAGGCAATCGTTCCCCAATGGTCCGCTCAAGACACAAACGCCCATGGGCAATATCAGGCACGAGCGGTAGATCCGGGCCGGTTACCAGCAGCGCGCCCGCGCTGTCCGGGTCAGTGACGAACAGACCCAGCCGGGGCGACTCACCTACGCCCTCCTCCCGGGCCGAGACCAGTAACCACTGCACAGCATCGCCCGCTGTCACGAAATCCTTGCTGCCACTCAGATAGCCGGCATGCCATCGCATCGTCATGTCCGCAGGTCGTAATTTGCGCCGTTCCGTCGTGCACAGCGCGCCAAGCCCAGCCGGGGCATCGGGCCAGAGCGCACGCAGTGCCGCCTGGTAGCCAGAGAGGAAAGCCAACCCTGGAGTGGTCGCCAGTCGACCGCCATATACCGCTTGGCTGAAGGAGTCAGCACGGCCGGCACCGTCACGCACGGACCGGTACCAGCCGCGTAGCCCCGAGGTTGCGGCAACCGGCTGCAGCGGGCCGATCAATTGTTCCCACGGCATGTTCATCTCCCAAGGCCGTCGCCAGTACAGGCGCCACGATCGCGCCGTCATTCAACCATCATCCGATCGTCACAGTGCCGACATGCGCCGCTCCTAGCCTGAGCAGGCCAAACCAGTCGAGCCCAACGATAACAACCAGACGCTCGCGTTGCATCGCCAACCCGCCACATACCGGCGGACAAGGAGACAGAGCATGAATGCCATCGTCGATCCACGCAGCACGCGTCAACTTCGAGCCGAACGCCTGGAAGGCGAACCGGCCCTGCGCGAGGCCCAAGCCTTGCGTTATCGGGTGTTCAGCAGTGAATTCGATGCCCAGCTGCATGGCGCCGAACTCGGCTTGGACATGGATGATTTCGACATTCATTGCCGACATATCGGTGTGCGCGATCTCCTGACCGGTGAGCTAGTCGCCACCACGCGCCTGCTGGACCATCTCACCGCAAGGCAGCTTGGACGCTTCTACAGCGAAGGAGAGTTCGCCCTGCACGGCTTGGCGGACATCAGCGAGCCGGTACTGGAAATCGGGCGCACCTGCGTTGCGCCGGCCTATCGTAATGGCGCGACAATCGCCGTGTTGTGGAGCGAACTTGCCGAGGTGCTTAATCAGGGCGGCTACCGCTACCTGATGGGTTGCGCCAGCATCCCCATGCGCGACGGCGGCATCCAGGCCCGCGCCATCATGCAACGGCTGCGCGACAGCCACCTGAGCACCGAGCTGCTACACGCGGAACCGCGAACGCCGCTCCCCGAGCTGGAACTGCCCGACAACGTCACCGCCCAGCTGCCGCCATTGCTCAAGGCCTATATGCGGCTCGGTGCGAAGATCTGCGGCGAACCTTGCTGGGACCCGGATTTCCAGGTCGCCGACATATTCATCCTGTTAAAGCGCGAGGAGCTTTGCCCCCGCTACGCCCGTCACTTCAAGGCAGCTGTATAGATGCCGCGGTTGCGCCTGTACTGGCGCCTGCTGCGGGTAGGCGCAGTGGTCCTGTTGGGGCTACTGTTGGCAGCAGCGCTTAGCCTCGGCGAGCGCTGTACAGCACGTATATCCCTGCGACGCAGGCAACAGCTGAGCTGCTGGTTCATGGTTCGCCTCGCAGCCACGCTACCCTATCGCGTGCGCATCATTGGCAAGCCGCCAGGGCAGCCAATGCTGTGGGTCGCCAACCATGTGTCCTGGTGCGACATCCCGTTGCTGGGGATGCTGCAGCCGCTTTCGTTTCTCGCCAAATCCGAAGTCGCTGGCTGGCCCGTGCTTGGCTGGCTGGCACGCCAGGCTGGCACACTGTTCATCCGCCGCGGTGCCGGCGACGCAGCGCGGATCAACCAGCAGCTGACCCGCCACCTCGATCAAGGCCACCCTCTGCTCATATTCCCGGAAGGCACTTCGACTGACGGCAGCAGCGTACGAACCTTCCACCCAAGGCTGTTCGCCTGTGCAATAGAAGCGGGCTGCGCCATTCAACCCGTCGCCATTCGTTATCTGCGCAACGGCAAACCCGATACCGTGGCCCCCTTCATCGGCAACGACGAACTGCCCGCGCACCTGCGTAGGCTACTGGCCGGTGACGTGGCAGAAGTAGTAATCCACCTGCTGCCACCGTTCCCCGCCACTTCACTCAGCCGAAAAGACCTTGCCGAGCGAGCACAGCAGGCAATCGAGCACGCACTGTTCGCACCGGTGCAGGAGGTAACGAAGGAGGCCGCATAGCGACCTTGTATCGACGCTGCGCTAAGCTTCGCCCATGAACTATCTCGCACACCTTCATCTCGGCGGCCCAAGCCCGGCTGACATGCTCGGCAGCCTTTATGGGGATTTCGTCAAAGGTCCGCTGCAGGGTCGCTGGCCGGCACAGATCGAAGCCGGCATTCGCTTGCACCGGCAGATCGATGCCTTCACCGATAGCCATCCGCTGGTACTGGAAGCCAAAGCGCGCTTTCCCAGTGAGCGACGCCGCTACGCCGGTATCTTGATCGACCTGTTCTTCGATCACTGCCTGGCGGCGAACTGGTCAGACTACTCTGGCGAATCTCTGGACCAGTTTACCCAGCGCGCCTACCGGGCGCTGAATGACGAGCCCGCGCTGCCGGGCAAGCTCGCCGTGATCGCACCACACATGGCAGCGCACGACTGGCTGGGCAGCTACCGCGAATTCGACGTGCTGGGCACGGTGCTAGCGAACATGAGTCGTCGCCTGAGCCGGCCGGATGGCCTGGCCGGCGGCCTGGAGGAACTGGAACAGCTGTACGATCCGCTACTTCAGGACTTCCGTAGCTTCTATCCGCAGCTGCAGGAATTTGCCAAGACAGCCATGTAGCGTGAGCGCACTGCGTTACTGGGCGTAGCCTGGGTTTTGCGCATCCAACTTGCGCAGCAGTCCTGGCCAGGCCAACGCGCCGCCCATACCCGAGCGAGTGCGGGTTACGCCCGCAGCCATGGCCTTGGCACCTGCCAGGATCTGCTCGGGGATGGCGATGAGTTCGCTGCCACCGGCCTGCGCCATGATCTGGATTTCGCAGGCGCGCTGGAAGATGAACATCATCAGAAAAGTATCGGCAATGCTGCCTCCGCATGTCAGTAGGCCGTGGTTGTGCAACAGCATGAAAGCGGTGTCGCCGAGATCGGCCTGCAGGCGCGCTTTTTCGTCGTGGTTCAGTGCGACACCTTCATACCCATGAGTCGAAAGACTGGCCAGCACGAACAGCGACTGCTGGCTGATCGGCAGCACACCCTGACGCTGGGCCGAAACGGCCACCCCGGCCGCAGTGTGGGTGTGCATGACGCAGGCAACGTCATGCCGCACCTCATGCACAGCGCTATGGATGGTGTAACCGGCAGGGTTGATCTCGTACGGACCGTCCAACACCTTGTTGCCGGCTAGGTCGACCTTGACCAGGCTGGACGCGGTGATCTCGTGAAACATCAACCCGTACGGATTGATCAGAAAGTGATCGGCATCGGGAATCTTGGCCGAGATGTGCGTGAAGATCAGATCATCCCAGCCATGCAGCGCAACCAGCCGGTAGCAGGCAGCGAGGTCGACCCGAGCCTGCCATTCGGCGGCGCTCACTTGAGTTTCCAGGGAAGGCAAAGCGTGCAGCGCAGTCATCGAGGGCACCTCTTGTTATTGTCATTGCGATGCCCTGGATTCTAGCCAGCCTGTTCCAGGCCGGCAGTTACCCTCGCAGCCAGGCCGCTGACCCGGCGAGCCACAGTTAGGCGCGCAAGGCAGTAGCGAAAGCTTCCAGCCACGGTTCGGCGTCGGTTTCCGGGGTAACCGTCTCGCTGGCGTCGAGGCGCAGCATCTCCATCACTTCCCGTACGCCCAGCTCGGCGTAGAGTTCGCGAATCAGCTCGCCACCGCCACAAAAGGTGTCACCGTAACTGGCATCGCCAAGGGCAATGACACCGCCGGGCAGGCCGCTCCAGGCGGGAAACTGATCCCGGATGGTCGAGTACAGCGGAATGAAGCTATCCGGCAGCTCGCCCATGCCGGTGGTCGAAGTCACGATCAGCAACGCTTCGGGGGCGAAGTCAAGAATCCGCGGCAGCTGGGCGCGGGGGTCGTGCCACGTATCGAAACCGGCGGCTTTCAACTGGCGTTCGGCGTGACGGGCCACATCTTCGGCGGTGCCGTAGACGCTCCCGGAAAGAATGGCAACCTTCATATGCGCTCCGAGGCAATCAAAGCTGCGCATTATGCCGCAATCACCACAGCAGGGCTCCAAGCCTATTCAGACCCAGCCGCACGTCCAAAAAAACCGAAAAAGGAACGAAAAACAAAACCAACGGTCACACGGGCGATTCCCCCACCCGCGGCCGTAGTGGCAGCAGGCGTAAACACGCGGCCCGATCCGCGACGCCATATGTGGAGGGCACTGTCCCTCCGAGGGTATCCGCATGGCGGAAGAGACGATTCTTAGCAAAGACGAACTGACGTTTATTCGCAAGCTGATGCAACGCAATGGTGGTACCAGTGCGGAGCGCACCACAGGCTTTCGGATCGACGGTGGCGCGCAATCCAACGAGCTGCTGATGCAACTGGCCGCCCGTGCCAACCTGTCGCTGCAGGCAGAATTCGAGGATTTCCGCATGTCCTTCCCGCTGCAGCTCAGGGAAGACGAACTGCACAGCCTTGACCTGCAGCTGGCACCGCCGGTGATCTACGAACGCGGTCCGACAACGCGCGCCTGGCGCCTGCACTTGGACGAACCGCTTACTCTGCTGGAAAACGACGGCGGCGAAAGCTCGCTCAGCGTGCACGAGCTGTCTCCGCACGGCCTGCTGGTCGATGCCGGCGAGCACCGCAAGCCTCCTAAACATTTCCACCTGCGCCTGGCGCTGCCCGATGACAGTCCGCTGGAAATAGATGCCCATCGCGTCCGCGAGCTGCCCGGCGGAAGGGCAGCCTACGAAGTCGAATTCACCCAGGAAAAGGACGCCGAGCGTATCCGCTCCTTTCTCTATCGCCAGCACCAGCGACTGCACCCCGATTTGCAACCTGAGCTGCCGGCCGATCTGGTGTAAGCTGCCACGCCTGTAGTGGCCGCCTAAAAACACGGCGGTTTCGCCTATTTCCGCCAGTGGATTTTCATGCATCAGGCCCCGATTCTTATCACCGGAGCCAGCCAGCGAATCGGACTGCATTGTGCCGAACGACTGCTGGAAGACGGCTTCCCGGTCATCGTCACCTATCGCCGCGAGCGTGACAGCGTCAGTCGGCTTCGCGCCCTGGGAGCACAGGCGTTGCAGGCGGACTTCAGCGACGAAGCCGGTATTACCGGCTTTATTAACGCCCTCAAACAGCAAGCCGACAGCCTGCGGGCAATCGTTCACAACGCTTCCGAATGGCGTCCAGACGCCCCCGGCGAGGAAGCCGAGGCGTTCCGACAGCTGTTCCATGTGCACATGCTCGCGCCCTATCTGATCAACCTGCACTGCGCGGAGCTGCTGCGTCACGGCGGCCCGGCGGATATCGTGCACATCGGTGATGACGTCACCCGCAAGGGCAGCAAGAAGCACATCGCCTACGCGGCAAGCAAAGCGGGACTGGACAACCTGACGCTGTCCTTTGCCGCCAGCCTTGCCCCGGAGATCAAAGTCAACGGCATCGCTCCGGCGCTGATCCAGTTCAACCCGGACGACGCCCTGGAATACCGCCGCAAGGCGTTGGCCAAATCCGCATTGGGCATCGAACCCGGCGCCGAAGTCATCTACCAGAGCCTGCGCTATCTGCTCGACAACCCCTACGTAACCGGCACCACACTGACCGTGAACGGCGGCCGCCACCTGATCTGAAAACTGCAAGGAGTCCCCATGCCCAGACTGGAACCCGCTATGGCACGCATCCGCGTCAAGGACCTGCGGTTGCGCACCTACATCGGCATCAAGGAGGAGGAAATCCTCAATCGCCAGGACGTGTTGATCAACCTGACGATGCTCTACCCGGCCGCAGAAGCCGTACGGGAGAACGACATCGAACAGGCATTGAACTACCGCACCATTACTAAGGCGATAATCCAGCATGTCGAAGACAATCGCTTCGCCCTGCTTGAGCGCCTGACCCAGGAAATTCTCGATCTGGTCATGCGCTATCCGCAGGTGCGTTACGCCGAGGTAGAAGTCGACAAACCCCATGCGCTGCGCTTTGCGGAGTCGGTATCGATCACGCTGGCAGCTCATCGAGATTGACCCTGCGCAAGGCTGGCCGGCTCAACGACGCAAGGTTATGATCCGGCCGACCTCAGCCAATGCCGAGACCCAAGAGATGAACGATCAAGAACGCACCGAACTGGAAGCCGCTGCTTTCCGTCGCCTGGTCCAGCACCTGCGCACCCGCCCCGATGCCCAGAACATCGACCTGATGAACCTCGCCGGTTTCTGCCGCAACTGCCTGTCGAAGTGGTACAAGGCCGCTGCGGATGATCTGGAGATCGAAGTCAGCATCGACGAGGCCCGCGAAGAGGTGTACGGCATGCCATACAGCGAATGGAAAAAACGCTATCAAAAGGAAGCGACCGCCGAGCAACAGGCCGCTTTCGACAAGGCACAGAAAGAATGAACGACCTGAAGGACTTTCGCGCAAGCCTGCGCAATCACAACCACGCGTTCAGCGAAACCCTCGCCTTCATCGAGGGCGCTTACGACTATCAGCCGAGCCGATTCGTCAACGGCACGCTGGAGAACGCTGCCGGCGAGAACGAAGGTTCCTGCAAGACACTGGGCCTCGCGCTGCTAGAAGGGTTCACCACCGAAGAAGCGCTGCTCGCTTTCGGCGAGCACTACCAAGCGGTATTGGCCAACCCGAACGGCAGCGACCACCGCAACATCCGCGCACTTATGGAAACGGGCCTGCCTGGCGTGCGCTTCGATACACAGCCAATCAAACGCAAGCAATAACTCTGCAGCAGCGAGCCGGGTATTTCCCGGCTCATGAGGAATAAAAAGGGTCATCCCAAGCACTTGGGGAAGGCTGAAAGGAGCGGATGACCCGAAACCGTTGGACGTCACCTTACCCACCTGTCGGAGCTGCGGATAATTCAGGTTCTGCATGCTGCCCATAGTCACAGACTATCCCTCTCCGCTATCCCCTTCGACGATTCAACGCTCTACAGGAGACGCCAATGCCAGTATCCGCCCTCTCCGGCCCGCAATATCTGCGCGAAGGCCTACGCCTGGTGCTCAGCCCGGGGCTGCGTCTGTTCGTGATCCTGCCGTTGACGGTGAACACGCTGCTGTTCTTCGGGCTGATCTGGCTGGCCATCGATCAGTTCAGCGGCTGGGTCGACACCTTCATGCCCAACCTGCCGACCTGGCTGGCGTTTCTCGAATACATCCTCTGGCCGTTGTTCGTTGCGCTGGTGGTACTGATGGTGTTCTTCAGCTTCACCATGCTGGCCAACATCATCGCAGCGCCGTTCAACGGGTTTCTGGCAGAAAAGGTCGAGGTGGTGGTGCGCGGCGAAGATGCCGCGCCGCCCTTCAGCTGGGCCGAACTGTTGGCCATGCTGCCACGCACCATCGGGCGCGAGCTACGTAAGCTGGCCTATTTCGCGCCGCGTGCGCTGGCGCTGCTGGTGTTGTCTTTCATTCCCGTGCTGAACCTTGCGGCCGCGCCGTTATGGCTACTGTTCGGCGTGTGGATGATGGCGGTGCAGTACATCGACTATCCGGCCGACAACAACAAGCTGAGCTGGTCAGACATGATGGGCTGGCTACGCCAGCGCCGCTGGCAAAGCCTCAGCTTCGGTGCGGTGACCTATGCGGCGCTGCTGGTACCGGTGCTGAACCTGCTGATCATGCCGGCAGCGGTGGCGGGAGCTACGTTGTTCTGGGTGCGCGAGGGCGGGCCGAACCGGCAGTTGGATCGGCAGGCGTAAACGCTAGGCGGCATACGCCTGACCCGACGAATCGTTTGTCGGCAGTCTGGCAAGCTTGGATGTCGTTGATGACCAAGGGCCACGAACCGGCAGCCAGATCACCTCTGGCTGCCGTTACTCATTCACGCCAGCGTCTTCAACGCCTCACGACTGAATGGCAGAATTTCCTCCATCCGCCCTTCACGTACCTTCACCGCCCAATCCGGGTCGCAGATCAGCGCGCGCCCTACGGCCACAAGGTCGAACTCCTGCTTGTTCAAACGCTCCAACAGTCCTTCGATGTTGGCTGGTTGCGCCACCTTGTCGGTCTTGACCATGAACTGCAGGAATTCACCGTCCAGGCCAACGCTACCCACCGTAATGGTCGGCTTGCTGGTCAGCTGACGGGTCCAGCCGGCCAGGTTGAGATCGGAGCCCTCGAACTCAGGTTCCCAGAAACGGCGCGTCGAGCAGTGGAAGATGTCCACACCGGCTTGCGACAACGGCGCCAGGAACTCACCAAGCTCCTCGGGTGACTGCACCAGTCGCGCGGTGTAGTCCTGCTGCTTCCACTGCGAGAAACGGAAGATGATCGGGAAATCAGTGCCCACCGCCGCACGCACGGCCTGAATCAGTTCGATGGCGAAGCGCGAGCGGTTGGCGAGGCTACCGCCGTACTCGTCGGTGCGCTGGTTGCTACCTGCCCAGAAGAACTGATCAATCAAGTAACCGTGGGCACCATGAATCTCCACGCCATCCATGCCGATCGCCTGGGCATCGCGTGCGGCCTTGGCGAAGGCCTGAACCACATCGGCGATGTCCTGCTTGGTCATGCCGTGCACAACGACTTGCCCGTCCTTCTGCTTCTCCATCGGGCCGTAGCCGAGTACGTCCGGCTCCGGCTCGGTGCCCTTGCGGCGTACGTTGCCGACATGCCAGAGCTGCGGAACGATCTTGCCGCCGGCGGCATGCACGGCGTCAACCACAGCCTTCCAGCCAGCCAGTGCATCTTCGCCGTAAAAGCGCGGCACGTGAGGATAGCCGTTCGCTGCTGCGTGGCCGACAGTGGTGCCCTCAGTGATGACCAGGCCGACCCCGGAGGCCGCACGACGGCGGTAGTACTCAACTACATCTGCGGTCGGCACACCGTTGGGCGAGAACGAACGCGTCATCGGCGCCATCACCACACGGGTTGGTAAACGGAGGGCACCCAGCTCGAAGGGCTGGAACAAGGCTTGTACGCTGGCGGTCATCGATCGACTCCTGTGGCATTGGTCAAGGCAACCGGGCGCTTACGCCCCGGTGAAATTATTGCAGCCGGCGCCAACAGGCGTTCGAGCTGCTGGAAAAACACCTGCAGCGGGGCGATGCTGCCACGCACTTTCATGCGCAGCAGGGCACCCTCCCAGGCATCGCTTATGAATTGCGCCAGCGTCGGGCAATCGCAGCAGGAGGCGATCTCACCAGCGCTGCGCGCTTGCTCCAGGCAAGCAGCGAGCAACTCGACGGATTGCGCCAGTATCTCGCTGAGCCGGCCCGCGATGGCTGGGCACAGCTCGGCCATCTCGAAACTCAAACTGCCGATGAAGCAGTGGTATTCGGGCTTTTCTTTCCGGGCGAAGTGCGCAACGAGATAGGCGTAATAGTCGAGCACACGTTGCCGCGGTCCGATTGCGCAGTTGCTCAGCGCAGCCTGATAGCGCTCCAGCCGAGGCGCGTAGATGTAGTCCAGCGCCTGCAGGGCAAAATCTTCTTTGCTGGCGAAGTAGTGGTAGAAGGAGCCTTTGGGGATACCGGCCGCCTGAACGATCTCCTGAACGCCGGTGCCGTGGTAGCCGCGGCGGGTCATTACCAGGGCGCCTTTGGACAGGATCAGATCGCGCTTGTCGTGGCGTGCAGGATTGGTCATGCCAGGAGGATATGACCGGTCGTCTCACCGGCACAGCATCATCCATCTCGCTTATCCATTGGCAACCATGGCGACGATGGGCAGAAGGTTTACGCGAAGGAGCAAGAGATGCGACCGCATCTGCGGTCGCGGTAGTGCGGATCAGGCCAAGGCGCTTTCGATCGCCTGAATGAGGGCGGCGTCGTCAGGTGCGGTGCGCGGTGAAAAACGAGCCAGCACACGGCCATCCTTGCCGACTAGAAATTTCTCGAAGTTCCAGGTGATGTCCCCTGGAAAATCAGCACCTTCGCCCGCAAGCAGCCGATACAACGGGTGACGCTGAGGACCGTTGACCTCGAGCTTGCCACTCAGAGGAAAGCTGACGCCATAGTTGAGGATACAGAACGAGCGGATCTCATCGTCGCTGCCCGGCTCCTGCGCAGCGAACTGATTGCACGGCACGGCGAGCACGCTGAAGCCGCGGGAGCCGTACTGCTGCTGAAGGCGCTCAAGCCCAGCGTACTGCGGGGTCAGACCGCATTGCGAAGCGACATTGACCACCAGCGTGATCTGATCGCCGAACTGCGCCAGCGGCAATTCCTCGCCGCCCAGACCTGGCAAAACCAATTGATGGAATGCGCTCATGAAATCTCTCCTAACGAAAAAACGCCCCGGCAAACGACCGGAGCGCTCTTCTTGCTTTCAACACGGTAGCCTTCCAGCCACCGTGCGGGCGAACGCCTGCCTGGCGATCGATATCAGTGGTGATGACCACCTTCGCCGTGCACGTGGCCGTGAGCGACTTCCTCTTCGCTGGCTTCACGCACGCTGACGACCTTGACGTCGAAGTTCAGACGCTGACCGGCCAGCGGGTGGTTGCCGTCGACGATCACGTCGTCGCCTTCCACGTCGCGAATGGTGACGATCTGCATGCCGCCATCAGGACCGGAAGCGTGGAACTGCATGCCCACTTCCAGCTCGTCGACGCCTTCGAACATCGCACGGTTCAGCGTGGCAACCAGCTCGGCACTGTACTCGCCGTAGGCGTCCTGAGGCTCGATGGAAACCTGAAGCTGGTCACCGCCCTGCTTGCCCTCAAGCGCTTTTTCCAGACCAGGGATGATGTTGCCTGCACCGTGCAGGTAGACCAGCGGCGCGCCGCCGGCCGAGCTGTCGATCACCTCACCGGCGTCGTTGGTGAGTGTGTAGTCGATGGAGACAGCCTTGTTAGCGGCAATCAGCATGGAGTCGAACCTTTGCTTTAGAGAATGGATATCGAAGTTTAACCATCCACCGCGCCGAATGCGAACCGGCCTTGGATAAACGGACCCATGCCGCCGGTCGCCGTGGGCCACGATGTAGTGCCATCGAATATGTGACTACAACCTTTGGATGGCATCGTTTTGACGGCCGATGTGCAAGAATCGGCGAAAAGTATCTTTGGCACCCATTTCAATAACATTAGAGAACCAAGGAGCACCGATGTCGGCTCGTAACATCCTGGTGATTAACTGTGGCAGCTCGTCGATCAAGTTCGCTCTGGTCAACGAAGCGCAATCGACTTTCCCGCTGCAAGGCCTGGCCGAGTGCATTGGCAGCCCTGAGGCCGTCATCCACTTCGAAAGCGCCGCAGGCAAGGAAAGCGTCAAGGTTCCCGACGCCGATCATCAAGCTGCTCTCGCCCAGATACTCCCCCGAGTGGAAGAAGCCGCGGGCGGCCATCTGGATGGCATCGGTCACCGTGTAGTGCATGGTGGCGAAAAGTTCTTCGCATCCTCGCTGCTCAATGACGAAACCCTGGCCGGCATCGAGGCCAACATTCAGCTGGCACCACTGCACAACCCGGCGAACCTCAGCGGCATCCATGCTGCGATCAACCTGTTTCCGGAGCTGCCGCAGGTGGGCGTGTTCGATACCGCCTTTCACCAGACCATGCCCGAGCACGCGTACCGCTACGCATTACCGGAAGTGCTCTATAAGGAGCACGGTGTGCGTCGCTACGGTTTCCACGGCACCAGCCACCGCTACGTCAGCAACCGCGCTGCCGAGCTGGCCGGCGTTGCGCCTGAAAGCAGCAGCTGGCTGGTTGCTCATTTGGGCAACGGCTGCTCCACCTGTGCAGTGGTCAACGGCGAAAGCCGCGACACCAGCATGGGGCTGACCCCGCTCGAAGGTCTGGTGATGGGTACCCGCAGTGGCGATGTCGACCCGAGCCTGCACAATTTCCTGAACAAGACCCTGGGCTGGGATTTGCCCAAGATCGACAACATGCTGAACAAGGAAAGCGGCCTGAAGGGCCTTTCCGGCCTTTCCAACGACATGCGCACCCTGGCTGAAGCTCGGCAGGCGGGCCATCCGGGTGCCGTACTGGCCTTTGAAGTGTTCTGCTACCGCCTGGCCAAGTCGCTATCCGCCATGTCCTGTGCCCTGCCACAGCTCGACGGCCTGGTATTCACCGGTGGTATCGGCGAGAACTCCTCTGCCGTGCGCGAGCGGACCCTGGAGCATCTCAAGCTGTTCGGCTTCAAGCTCGATGCCGAAGCCAATGCCCGCTGCACCCGCGGTGTCGCTGGCGAAATCCAGGCCGAGGGCAGCCCGCGCATCATGGTGGTTCCCACCAACGAGGAGCGCCAAATCGCCCTCGATACGCTGGCTCTGCTGGACGCCTGACGCAGAGTCACGCAGAGACCCGACAGCGCCCAGGCCGTCGGGTCTCTGCATATGAGCGCCGCGGCAATCAGGCAGTTTCCGCCCAGGCACAAGTGCCCTAGCCTAGCCGGCGCCCTGCACCGTTACCCGAGCACCCTGTCCTCAAGGAGATGCCATGCACACAATCTTCCTCGCCCCTACCGGTTTCGGCGGCGGCCTCAACTCCATCAGTCTTGGTCTGATTCGCGCACTTGAAAACGCAGGACTGAAAGTTGGCTTCTTCAAGCCTATCGCCCAGCCCTTCCCCGTCGACCAAGGCCGCGAGCGCTCCTGCATTCTGGTCGAGCGCACGTTGAACCTGGCCTCTCCCGAGCCGCTGCCGCTGGAGCAGGTTGAGCGTCAGCTCGCCGACGGCGAGATCGATCTGCTGCTCGAGGACGTAATCAGCCGCTATCAACAGGTCGCCGTCGGCAAGGATGTAGTCATCGTCGAGGGCATGGTGCCCACCCGCGAGTCCAACTACACCCAACGCATCAACACTCAGCTGGCCAAGAGCCTGGACGCTGAGGTCATCCTGATCGCAGCGCAGGGCGGCGACAGCCTCAAGCGTCTGGCCGAACGCATCGAAATCCAGGCCCAGCTGTACGGGGGCGCCAAAGATCCCAAGGTGCTCGGCATCATCCTCAACAAGGTCAAGACCGAAGAAGGCCTGCCGGCATACCTCGATAGCCTCAAGCAGCATCTGCCGCTACTGGGCAGCGCAGACTTCCAGCTGCTCGGAGCGATTCCGTTCTCTGAAGAGCTCAATGCATTGCGCACCCGTGATATCGCCGAACTATTGGGCGCACAGGTATTGAACGCTGGCGAAGCCGACCAGCGTCGCGTGAACAAGATCGTACTGTGTGCACGCGCAGTGCCAAACACCGTACAGCTGCTGCGGTCCGGTGTTCTGGTCGTCACTCCAGGTGATCGCGACGACATCATCCTTGCCGCCAGCCTGGCCTCACTCAATGGTGAAAAGCTCGCCGGCCTGCTGCTGTGCAGCGACTTCACGCCGGACCCACGCATTCTTGAACTGTGCAAGGCAGCGCTCGATGGTGGCCTGCCGGTGATGACGGTCCAGACCAACTCCTATGACACGGCCAACAACCTGTTCGGCCTGAACAAGGAGACTCCGTCGGACGACATCGAGCGCGCCACCCGTGTGACCGACTTCATCGCCAAGCACCTGCACCCTGAGTTTCTGCACACTCGCTACAGCGTGCCGCGCGGCGAGCTGCGCATGTCTCCTGCAGCGTTCCGCTACCAGTTGGTCAAGCGCGCCCAGGATGCCAACAAGCGTATCGTGCTGCCCGAAGGCAACGAGCCGCGCACCATCCGTGCCGCCGCCATCTGCCAGGAGCGTGGCATCGCCCGCTGTGTGCTGCTGGCCAAGCCGGAGGAGGTCCAGCAGGTGGCCCGTGAGCAGGGCATCACGCTGCCGGCCAGCCTGGAGATTCTCGATCCGGACAGCATTGCCAATCGCTACGTCGAACCGATGTGCGACATGCGCAAAGCCAAAGGCCTCACCCCGGATGATGCGCGCGAGCAGCTGAAGGACACCGTGGTTCTGGGCACCATGATGCTGGCCCTGGACGAAGTCGACGGCCTGGTTTCCGGCGCCGTGCACACCACCGCCAACACCATCCGCCCTGCTCTGCAGCTGATCAAGACCGCACCGGGCTACAGCCTGGTTTCATCGGTGTTCTTCATGCTGCTACCCGATCAGGTGCTGGTCTATGGCGACTGCGCAGTGAACCCCAACCCAAGCGCCACCGAGCTGGCCGAAATCGCCCTGCAAAGTGCCGAATCCGCTGTGGCATTAGGCGTGAGTCCACGTGTCGCGATGATCAGCTACTCCACCGGCAGCTCCGGCAGCGGTGCTGAAGTAGAGAAAGTCGCCGAAGCCACGCGCATTGCCCAGGAGCGCGCGCCTGAGCTGCCGATCGATGGTCCGCTGCAGTATGACGCCGCCTCCGTGCTCAGCGTCGGCAAGCAGAAGGCACCGAACAGCAAGGTGGCCGGCCAGGCCACCGTGTTCATCTTCCCCGACCTGAACACCGGCAACACCACCTACAAGGCCGTGCAGCGTAACGCCAACTGCCTCAGCGTCGGCCCGATGCTGCAAGGCCTGGCTAAGCCGGTGAACGACCTGTCCCGCGGTGCGCTGGTGGACGACATCGTCTTTACCATCGCGCTGACCGCACTACAGGCCGCCAACCAGCAGGCCTGATCGGCTACTGAAGCTGACGCCGCCCGCTTTCCGACGGCGGCGCCAGCCTTCAAACTCTCTCGATGGTTGCAGTTTCGCGCGCAATCGCTACTCTTGGCGCCTCGAATCAGCCGTATCGACGAGAAAACCATGCTGAGCTTCCTTCCTGCGCCCGTGCGCGGCATCCTCGCCGCACTGTTTCTGGCGCTCAATACCCTGTTCTGGTGCTGGCCCCTTTTCGCTCTTTCGCTATTGAAGCTACTGCTCCCCATCCCGGCCATACAACGCGGCCTACGTTTCGGCATGCATTGGATCGCCGAGTCCTGGATAGCGGTGAACAGCTTCTGGATGGATCTGGTGCACCCGATTCGCTGGGACGTTCAGGGGCTTGAACAGGTGGACATGCACCACTCCTATCTGGTCACCAGCAATCACCAGAGCTGGGCGGACATCCTGGTACTGCAGTACCAGCTCAACCGGCGCATGCCGATTCTCAAGTTCTTTCTCAAGCAGGAGCTGATCTGGGTTCCGGTCATTGGTCTGTGCTGGTGGGCGCTGGAGTTCCCGTTCATGAAGCGCTTCAGCAAGGAATATCTGGCCAAATATCCGGAAAAGCGCGGCGAGGACTTGGCGACCACGCGCAGGGCTTGCGAGCGCTATCGAACCAACCCGGTATCGGTATTCAATTTCCTCGAAGGCACACGCTTCACCGAGGACAAACACACCGAGCAGGCCTCGCCTTATCCGCTGTTGCTCAAGCCCAGAGCGGGCGGTATCGCCTTCGTGATCGATGCCATGGGTGAACAGCTTACGGCGCTGATCAACATCACCATCCATTACCCGGACGGCCGTCCCAGTTTCTGGGATCTACTCACCGGCAATATTCACCACGTGGTGATGCGTATCGAGGCCCAACCAATTCCCGCCGAGTTTCTCGGGCACAACTATGACCAGGACGAAGCGTATAGGCTGGCGTTTCAGCAGTGGGTCAACGGACTGTGGGTCGACAAGGATGCAAAGCTGGGGCAGCTGCACGAGAGGTTTCCAGTGCAGCGCCGGGCATCCTAGCCCCCTCAGCCCGCATCCCAGGTCGGCCGGGCAGAGAAGGCCCGCGCCTCCTCGGCTGTCATTGCCGGCGATACCAAAAAACCCTGCATGACATCACAGCCGTTTTCCAGCAACCAATCGCGCTGAGCGAGTGTTTCTACGCCCTCGGCTATCACTTCCAGATCGAGGTTGCGGCCAAGGTCGATGATGGTGCTGACCACCGCGGCATCGCGCGGTGAGCCCAGCATGTTGGCGATGAACAGACGGTCGATCTTCAGCGTATCCAGCTCGAAGTGACGCAGATAGGCCAATGACGAATAACCCGTGCCGAAATCATCGATTGCCACGCGCACACCCAGCTTGCGCAGCTGACGAAGCTTCTCGCAGCTTCGATCCAGATCCTGCATAAGCGTGCCTTCGGTGACTTCCAGTTCAAGCTGCACCGGATTGAGCTGATACTCGTCGAGCAGCCGGCGGAGCGAATCGAACAGCCCGGCGCGACTGAACTGCACAGGACTAACATTCAGGCTGAGAATCAGATCGCTGCCGGGCGATGACTCCCATCGGCAATACTGATTCATCCCCTCACGCAACACCCAGTCGCCCACCCGCTCGATAAGACGAGTCTCTTCCAGCAGCGGGATGAATACGCCGGGCTCGTTCTCACTCGCGTCGCCTTGCGGCCAGCGCAACAGGCCTTCGAAGCCCCTGAGCTTGCCGCTGGCAAGCATTACCTGCGGCTGGTAGAGCAACTCGAAGTCGTTGCGCTCGGTGGCGTTGCGCAGATTCTCCTCCATCATCAATCGCGCGTGGGCACGCTCGTTCATGTCGTTCGAGAAAAAGCGGTACTGCCGACGTCCGGCCCGCTTGGCTTCGTACATCGCCATGTCCGCCGAACGCAGCAGCTGGTCGACGCTCACACCACAATCAGGGAAATGCGCGATGCCGATGCTCGCGCCAAGGGTCACTTCGGTGCCATCGATCTTGTGCCGCACCGAGATCAGTTCGATCAGCTTTTCGGCCACCCGAGCCGCATCTTCCGGATGATCCAGAGAGTCCAACAACGCCGTGAACTCGTCACCCCCCATGCGCGCAATGATGTCGTATGGACGCATGCAGGTTTCCAGCAGGCGAGCCACCTTGCACAGAATCTCGTCGCCGGCGTCGTGGCCAAGGGAGTCGTTGATGCGCTTGAAACCGTCCAGATCGATATAGAGAATGGCCATACGTTTGCCATTGCGATCGACCCGCGCCAGCGATGACTCCAGCGCCTGATGAAAGCCACGCCGGTTCAGCAGGCCGGTGAGCGAATCGGTCACTGCCTGGGTTTCCAGCTGGACGTGCAGGTTGCGCACGACCGACATGTCCAGCGCGATAACCACCATCGAACGCTGCTGGCGCGGCAGCGGCGAACTGGACAGGGCCACCGGCAGCGGCGTGCCGTTGGCGGTGTGCAACTGGGCCTCGTGCAGGCGATAGGTCGAGCCGCTGCGCCAGTACCGATAGAAATCGGACTCTTGCCAGTTGGTCGGCATCTCCGGTGCCGCTAGATGCGACAGCAGCGGCGTGCCCTGCAGATCCTCGACGCGACTGTGCAGCATGCCGGCAATGGCTGGATTGGCGAAGTTGATGTAGCCGTCTTCACCCACGACCAGAATGCCCTCGGCCGCATTGCTCAGCACTGAGGCGTTGAACGCACGTGCGCTGTCCAGCTGCTGAGTGAGCAGCTGCAAGTCGCGGCGATTGTGCTCGTGAGCCAGCAGCGTGTTGATCTTGTGCTTGAGCACCTGCGGGTCAAACGGCTTGAGAATGAAGTCGACCGCCCCGGTGGCATAACCGCGCAATACTGAATCGCGAGTGTGAGCGATTGCCGAAACGAAAATGATCGGCGTGTAGCGGGTGTGCGGGCTGCCGCGCATCAGCCGCGCGACCTCGAAGCCATCCATGCCCGGCATCTGCACGTCGAGCAGCACCAGTTCGACGTCAAGTTCCAGCAGCGCCCTGAGCGCCCCTTCCCCCGAATTGACGGTATGTACCTGCCAATCGCCGTCGCCCAGCAACGCTTCCATCGCCACCAGATTGGCTTCGCGATCATCCACCACCAACAACGTGCGGCTACGGGGCTTGGACTTAAGCTGTGTTTGCGTCATCGCCAACCCCCAAGCGAACCGTGTCGATGCGCCCACGGCGACACCACGTGCAACGCACAAGATAGCCCGTCCATTGTCTCGCCACTGCGATGTTCAGCGTGCACCACCCGCTCACTCCTCATCAGCATCAGCCGCGCCCGTCTCCAGGCCCAGCCAGTGCCGCATCAACTCTTGCAGCGCCACTGCCTCAACCGGCTTGACCAATACATCGTCTGCGCCAGCAGCAGCGCAACGCTCGCGCTCGTCATCATTGTCCACCGCTACCAGCGCGATGATCGGCGCCTGATAGTCATGCCCCCGCTTAAGCCGCTGCGCCAACTCAGGACCATCCGCCCTAGGTTGGCTCATGTCCAGCAGTACCAGATCGAAGGCATCCTCTTCGAAGCGCTCGATGGCCTCGTCGGCGCTGGTAACCGGAACCACTTGCAGACCCAACTGGTCGAGCTGAGCCGTCAGCGAGTAGATCAAGCGCACATCATGGTCCATCAGCAGAACACGGCGGCCAGGCGCAGCCACCTGCAACGAGGCGGCAGCACTTCTCGCCGGAACGCTGGGCTCGGGCCGTGCCAGTGCCCCCATGCGCTCCACATCCTCATCCTTGGACAAGACCGATGCCGAGTATCTGCGCAACCGTTGCATATCATCCTCCGACAAAGGCGTGCCGCTGTTGACCAGCACAGTGACCGTTTTCAGCGAGCGCAGCCGCTCGAGCGCGTCCAACAGATCCAGGCCGTTGCCATCAGCAAGTTCGTGATCGGTCACCACCACCGCAAAGGACTGCTCGGCGTAGGCCAGCCGTGCCGCCTCTGCGGTAGTGGCCAGTGTGACGCTGTAGCCAAGCCGTTCGAAGTAATCACGAATCAGCACGCGCCGCCGCGGATCCGTTTCTATCAATAGCAGGCGTAGCGGATTATGATCATGCCGAGCCAGCTCGCTGAATATTCGCTCCAGCTCGGACTGCGCTACTGGCTTGACCAGATAGCGCGAACCGTCGTCATGCCAATCATGGGGTTGAGGTACGCAGGAAATGATCATCACCGGCATACCTTGGTGGCGCTCATCTGCGCGCAGCTCGCGATGAACCTGCCAGCCGCTGATATCTGGAAGCAGAATGTCGAGGATCACGGCCGCAAAATGCTCGCGATTAAGCGCTTCGAGCCCCTGCTGCCCAGTGCTACAAATCAGACTGGTAAAGCCGTGACTCTGACCGACCTCTGCGACCACAGACGCAAAATCCGCGTCATCCTCGATGATCAGCAAGCCTGGCCCCAGCCCGCGTCGCTGCGGCTGCGGCGGCAGTAGCGATTGAGTTGGAGTACCGACCATCGACTCCACGGGTAATTGGACAGTGAACGTCGCACCCTGGCCCAACTCGCTCGTTACGGTGAGATGGCCACCGAGGACATCCACCAATTGGCGTGTAATCGCCAGACCAAGCCCGGTGCCGCCGTAATGTCGGCTTATCGAGCCGTCAATCTGCTGAAATGCTTGGAATATCCGCTCATGCTGATCCGGGGCGATACCGATACCGCTGTCGCGCACCTGCAACTGGAGCAGCTGCCCCGCCTGGTCTTCGGCTGGCAGGCAACACACCAACAGCTCGACACCGCCGCGCTCGGTGAACTTCAACGCATTGGTCAACAGGTTGTTCAGAATCTGCTGAAGCCGAGCACGATCAGAACTTAGCATGAGCGGCACCTCGGGATCGACGGTCGTTTTCAACGCCAAGCCTTTTTGCTCAGCCATCGGTCTAAGCGAGATATCCAGCTCATTCAGCAGCTCGCGAAGGTTCAGCGGCTCCAACTTCAACTGCATTCGCCCGGACTCGATCTTGGCGAGATCCAGGACATCGTTGATCAACTCGAGCAGCTCGTGCCCGGCACGGTGAATGATGTCGGCGTGGCGGACCTGCTTTTCATTGAGGTTTCCCGCACCGTTCTGCCGCAACTGGTCGCTGAGGATCAGAATGCTGTTGAGCGGCGTACGCAACTCGTGCGACATATTGGCGAGAAATTCAGACTTGTAGCGATTGGCCACAGCCAGTTGGTCGGCCTGGTCGCGCAGACGCCTCTCCGCGGCCTTGCGGTGGCTGATATCAATGATCACCGCCTGCACCAGCTGCTCATCGCCGCTACGCAACGGCGACAGTCCTATCTCCACCGGCAGACCACTGCCGTCACGGTGACGGCCAAACAACTCGCGATTGCCGCCCATGCGGCGTGGCTCAGGATTCTCGGCATAACCCTGGCGCAGGCCGTTGTGCGCTTCACGCAGCGCCTCGGGCAACAGAACTTCCACCGGTTGTCCAACCAGATCTTGCCGGCTGTAGCCGAACAAAAGCTCGGTCTGACGGTTGACCATGACGATCTCACCCTTCGCATCAACCAGCACGAAGGCATTGGGGGAGGCCTCGACGACATTGCGAAAGCGTTCCTCATCGCGCTTGCGCGCCTGCAGATCGAGCAGGTTGAGTACGTAGTACAACTCGTCATCATGACTGAAACTTGTGAGGCTGACGGCCACTGGTATGGGCCTGCCATCCTCGCGCTGAGCCTGGAGCTCCAGCTGGCTGGTTTCACGCAGCTGGCGCAAAATCTGCTCGCCTAGCACACCTGGGACATAGCGACTCACGCGCTCCCCGGCCAGCAGTTCCGTTGAACTTGCCAGTAACTGCCCGGCACTCTGGTTGGCCAGTTCAATACGCCCGCCGGCGTTGCACAGCAAGGTGGCCACTGGGAGCTGCTCTATCAATTGGCGGAATCGCGCTTCACGCTCCTGCAGCTGCAGGCTTAGCGCTTGGCTGCTACGCAGCGCGCGTTCGCGCAAATACAGGTAGCCGCCCACCAGCAAGGAAAACAGCGCGGCGGCCGTTAGCGCCGCGGCCAGGCTGAACGCCCGATTATTGTCGCGCAGCACCGCTTCGTATTCCGGCGTGCTTGCCACTTGCAGCTGCCAGCTACGTCCATACATATAGATATTGCGTATGCGCTGAAACGCGGCATCCGTACTTACCGGCGCGCGCCCGGTGAGCAGCGGTGCTTCAGGGTAGGCGGCATCGAACAGCTGCAGCTGCAGCATCCGACTACGAGATCCCAGGATGCCTTCCATCAGATCAGTCAGACGGAAAGCACCATGCAGGCTGCCGACGAATGCCCGCTTACGCTCTTCTTCGGTAGTCACCGGCGCAGCGGCCGCGTAAAGGGGGAAGAACAGCAGCACGCCCATCTGCACGTTCTGCTCGGTTTCCTGCTTGAGGCGCAACGGCGCGGTGAGCACCGGATTGCCGGTATTTCGTGCGGTGTTGATGGCTTCGCGGCGTGTCGCTTCGCTGAACAAGTCGAAACCGAGCACCCGGCGATTGCGCCAATCGGTGGGGTGGATGTAATCGGTCACGACATATTCGTCCCGCTCCCCAGGCGGATACATCCGGAAGCGGTCGCGCCCATTGCTGCGGATGTGATTGATCATGGTCTCCAGGGTCGCTGGCGTGGCATGCCGCGCCAATGCAACGCCCTGAATGCCAGGGTAGAAGTCCTGCAGCTGAAGTTGGTCTGCGGCACGCGCCCACTCGTCCACTTTTACGTCGTCATTGCCCGCAACAACGCCGGCAAGCCCACGCAGGACCATTTCATAGGCACGCATTCTTTCACGGAGGGTGTGTTCTATATCATCGACGGCAAAGGTGAAGCGCTGCTCTTGCTCGACCCTGCTGCGCTGTTCCTGAACATACCATTGCCAGCCAATCCATCCACCCAGCCCCGCCATCAGGGCCAGCGCGACCAGTAATGGCAACCAGGACCTGCGGGAATGGAGAGCGGGACGATCATCCATTCGACCTCCTCGGTGCCACTACTGGTTTGCTATCGAATGTCAGATTCGAATAGTCCGCAGAGGTTCAATGGCATGAGCAAGAAACGGATTAATGGCGTCTGAAAACAGGCAACTACGAGGCCATTGCGGCCCCGCAATCTATTAGGACATTACAGCGGACGAAGATTGATCTCGACGCGGCGGTTCTGCGCGCGACCAGCAGTGGTGTCATTGCTGGCAATCGGTTGGCTTGGACCTGCACCGTAGGAGGATATCCGCGCGGGCGCGACGCCGTTGGAAGCCAGGTAGGAGGCAACGCTCTGCGCACGACGGTTAGACAGGTCCTGGTTCAGCTGCAGCGAGCCAGTGCTGTCGGTATGCCCGACGATATCCACACCATTCTTGTTGAATTCCTTGAACACCTGCACCAGTGAGTTCAGCGTCGGGTAGAAGCTGCTGGAGATATCTGCCGAATTGCTGGCGAAGGTGATATTGCCAGGCATGATCAGCGTCAGATTGTCTCCATTACGCTGAACCTGAACACCGGTGCCCTGCAGCGTCTGACGCAGCTTGGCTTCCTGAGTGTCGACGTAGTAACCGTAGCCGCCGGCTGCCGCGCCGCCAACCGCAGCGCCGATCAGCGCGCCCTTGGTGCGATCTTTCTTGCTGGAAGTCGCAGCACCGATGACCGCGCCGCTGACGGCACCGATACCGCCATAAACACCCGCTTTTCCAGCCTGCTGCTCGCCGGTATAGGGGTTGGTGGTGCAACCGACCAACAGGGCGACGCCTGCAGCCAGAGCGGTCATGTTCAGCATTTTCATAGTTACTTCCTTCTCTTGTCAGTTACCAGGGCAGTCCCCCAGCCCTTGCGAGCGCAGCCCTGAATGCGGCGCTAGATTACCACCGACCACTACCAAGGATAGGAACCGTGCAACAGAACCTGTCCAACGGCCAGGCATTCAGGCGCGAACGAAAGGATTCTCGCGCATCTCGTCTCCCAGACGAGTGTCCGGACCATGGCCAGTCACCACGGTGGCCTCTTCGTCGAGCGAGTAGAGTCGCTGCTTGATGGAGCGCTCGATGCTCGAGTAGTCCCCACCCCAAAGGTCGGTACGCCCGATACCGCGACGGAACAGTGTATCGCCGGCGATCAACAGCTTGGCGTCAGCGAACCAGAAACTCATCGAGCCTGGCGTATGCCCCGGAGTGTGCAACGCCACACCGCAACCGCAGGCCAGCTCCTCGTCATCGGCCAGCCACTTATCAGGCCCTGGCACCGGCGTATACGGCACACCGAACATGCGGCACTGCATTTCCAGGTTGTCCCAGAGAAACTGATCAGCCTTGTGCAGATGCAGCGTGGCGCCGGTCTTTTCCTTCATCTGTCCCGAAGCCAGAAAGTGATCCAGATGCGCATGGGTATGGATGATGCTCACCACTTTCAGGCCATGAGCCTCCAGTCGCGCCATGATCAGCTCCGGGTCGCCACCTGGATCGACCACGATGGCCGTCTTGCTTACCGGGTCACCGATGATCGTGCAGTTGCACTGCAAAGGCCCGACGGGGAAGGTTTCGCGGATCAGCATCGGTTGAGTGACGGCCATGAGGTCCTCTATTTCGGCAATTTCTTGCTACGCCGGCGCGCAGCCGGTGCCGATTGTGCCATTGGCCAACTACCGATGGCTGATCCGAAATGGAAAGCCGCACACCTTTGGGCATCCGGCAGAGCCTCGTGCAGCCCTGCTGGACACCTGGGTCACAGGCAGCAGCACCTCAGCTGGTCAAGGTCTGCGGTGAAGCAGCTTCGTCCTGCCAGCGTGCTATTTCGCTACGGATGCGCTTCTTGTCCAGCTTCCCGACACTCGTCTTGGGTATTTCGGATACCACGGCGATCTGCTTGGGGATCGCCCATTTGTTGATATGCCCTTCGGCTACCGCCGGCTCGAGGAAGGCATGTAGCTCATCAGCGCTCAAAGCACGGCCTTCTGCCAGAACCACCAGAGCAAAGGGGCGCTCGCCCCAGCGCTCGTCCGGCACACCGACCACGGCGACGTCGCGCACCGCCTCGTGACGACTGATCAGCCCTTCTAGGGTGAGGGATGACAGCCATTCACCGCCCGTTTTGATCACGTCCTTGATGCGGTCGCGAATCTCGATATTGGCCATCTCGTCGATCACCGCAACATCACCGGTATGCAGCCAACCGTCGGCCCACAGCTCCTCGCTTTTTTCCGGCTCGTTGTAATAGCCCTGGGTCAGCCAGGGCGCGCGAAGCACCAGCTCGCCCTGTGACGTTCCGTCTGCCGGCAGAAAGCTGCCATCGGCGGCCTGGATCGCCGCATCCACCAGCACCACCGGGACGCCGGCCTTGAGGTGGAAGGTACTGCGGGTATCTTCGTCGGCCTCGAGCAGCTCGTCGTTGATGTGCGCACCGGAGATCAGCGGGCAGGTCTCGGACATGCCGTAGGCAGCGATCAGGCTCATGCCGCAGGCCTTGGCCTGGTCGTACAGGCCACGGGTCAGTGCGCTACCGCCGATGGTGATCTTCCAGCCTTTGAAATCGGTGCCCTGGGCCGCCTTGGCGTTGAGCAGCATCTGCACGATAGTCGGTACGCAATGGGAGAAAGTCACCTGCTCGCGACGCCACAGCTCGATCAGATACTCGGGATCGTAACGGCCTGGATAAACCTGCTTGAGGCCCAGCATGGTAGCGACATAGGGCAGGCCCCAAGCGTGCACATGGAACATTGGCGTGATCGGCATATAGACGTCACCCGAGCCCATCAGCTGCGGATTCTCGCGGCAGCCGACGGTCACAGCTGCTGCGAGGGTGTGCAGCACCAGCTGGCGATGCGTGAAGTAAACTCCCTTGGGGTTGCCAGTGGTACCGGTGGTGTAGAAGGTCGTGGCGACCGAATCCTCGTCGAAATCGGGAAAGTCGTAGCTCGGTGCAGCAGCGGCCAGCAGGCTTTCGTATTCGCCGATGCAGTCGGGCAGGCCAACGTCGTGCTCGCTGCCATCGGTGAGCAACAGCGTCTTCTGTACCGTGGTCAGCTGACCGACGATCGCCTGGTATAGCGGCACGAATTCGCTGTTGACCAGCACGAAGCGGTCATCGGCATGGTTCATGGTGTAGAGAATCTGGTCCGGCGAGAGCCGCACGTTGATGGTGTGTACCACTGCGCCAATCATCGGTATGGCGAACATGCATTCCAGATAACGATGGCTGTCCCAATCCATCACCGCCACGGTGTCGCCCGCTTTGACACCAGCTTCGGTCAGCACGTTGGCCAACCGGGCAACACGTTGATTCAGGGTACGGTAGTCGTAACGCAGCTGGTCACGGTAGACGATCTCGCGATTGCGCTCGTAGCGCACGCCGGACAACAGTAGGCGCTTGATCAACAGGGGGTACTGATAGGCGTTCGCCGCGGGCTTGATCACACGGGTCTGCAGCATGAGGGGCATCCTGTTCTTGTTGGAGTTGTAAGCTGCACTCTAGAGCGTCCGACTCCATGCAAAATCAGTCCAAAGGATTATTTTCCCCGCCCCCTCGTTTCAGGGTGTTAACCGATCTCACTCACTGCAAGGCGTACCCCGAGGCCAATCAGTACGGCGCCGGTCAGTCGATCGAACCAATGACCCATCCGTGCAAAGCCAGCACGCACGCGGCCTCGACTGAACAACCAGGCCACCAGCAGAAACCACAGCGCCGTGGCGCCAGCGAGATAAAGGCCATAGCCGGCCTGCACCAACAGCGGCGTATCGGGGCTGATCACTACCGTGAATAAGGACAGGAAGAACAGTGTGGCCTTCGGATTCAGACCGTTGGTGACGAAGCCGACGGCGAATGCCTGCCACGCAGAGCGACCCACCCGCATGCTGGGATCATCCGCGACATCCAGGCTCATTGGACGTGCACGCAGCGCACGCCAGCCGAGATAGAGCAAATAGCCGGCTGCGAGCCACTTGAAGAGGTTGAACAGCACAATCGACTGCGAGACGATCAGGCCAATGCCCAGCAGCGAATAGGCAACGTGGACAAATATCCCGCAGCCGACGCCCAAGGCGGTCCAACTCCCAGTGCGGCGACCCTGAGTCACGCTTTCGCGGACCACTACCGCGAAATCCGGTCCGGGGCTGGCCACTGCGAGTAGATGCACCAGTGCCACGGTCATAAATTCCATCCAGTACACAATTCATTCTCCACGCAATGTCGGGTTTCATTGTCGATTAGCCCCGGCTTCTTCGAAAGGTACAGTTGATGTCCAGTCGCGCCGTTTTCCTCGATCTTTCTCCGCTCGAACAAGGCGACCTCGATCTGACCCCACTACAGAGCGCATTCAGTGAACTCGTCTGTCACGAGCAAAGCACCGCGGATCAAATCGTTGAGCGCCTGCGAGGCGCGCAGGTGGCCATCGTCAACAAGGTCGCGCTGAATGCAGACATCCTGGCCGCCTGCCCCGATCTCAAACTGATTCTGGTCTCTGCCACTGGCGTCAACAACATCGACCTGCAGGCTGCCCGCGAGCGCGGCATCGTTGTCTGCAACTGCCAGGCCTATGGCACGCCCACCGTCGCCCAGCACACTCTGATGCTGCTGCTGGCGCTTGCGACTCGCCTGCCGGACTACCAGGCAGCAGTCGCCCGCGGTCGCTGGCAGGAAAGCGGCCAGTTCTGCCTGCTGGACTTCCCTATCGTCGAACTGGAGGGCAAGACGCTCGGCCTGCTCGGCCACGGCGAACTCGGCAGTGCGGTGTCACGGCTAGCCGAAGCGTTCGGTATGCGCGTGCTGGTCGGCAATCTGCCGGGGCGACCGAAGCGCTCGGAGCGCCTGGATCTGGACGATCTGCTGCCACAGGTGGACGCACTGACGCTGCATTGCCCGCTGACGGAGCAGACGCGCAATCTGATCGGTGCACGCGAACTGCAATTGATGAAGCCGACCGCATTTCTTATCAACGCCGCCCGCGGTGGCTTGGTCGACGAGCAGGCGCTGGCTGACGCATTGCGTCGAGGCCATCTGGGCGGCGCTGCCACCGATGTCCTGACCAGCGAGCCGCCTAGCGATGACAACCCACTGCTGGACCCGGGCCTGCCACGACTGATCATCACCCCGCATAGCGCCTGGGGTAGTCAGGAGGCACGTCAGCGCATCGTTGGTCAACTGACCGAGAATGCTAGAGCCTTCTTCGCCGGAGCGCCGATTCGTCAGGTGAACTGAGCGCAGCCCCAAGTAGTATCGCTGCCCAGCTTGCGAGTAAAGGTCCATAGCCCATAAGCTCCCGGACTTTTTCAGGGAGACGTCGATGGATCCTCGAAGCGAAGTGCTGTTGCGGCAGGCCGAGCTGTTTCAAGGCCGGCTGTTACTGGCCGGGCTGCCCGCCGACGATCTGCTGGGCCAGCTCCCAGGCGCTGTCGGTTGGAGCTGGCATGCCGGCGAGCAGCACGTGATGGACAAGCGCTTTGCCGGGCGCTGCAGCTTCGGCGTGGCTCCACCGCAGGGCGACTTCGAAGCCGCGGTGCTGTTCCTGCCGAAATCCCGTGAGCTGACCGACTATCTGCTTCACGCTTTAGCGGCACATCTAAGCGGCCGCCCGCTTTATCTGATCGGCGAGAAACGTGCTGGCGTCGAGCGTGCCGCGAAACAGCTGGCCAGTCTCGGCCGTGCCCGCAAACTCGATAGCGCCCGTCATTGCCAGCTCTGGCGGGTTGACATCGAGCAGGCACCGAGCGCGCCGGAACTTGATGCACTGGCTCGCCATTTCACCCTGGAGCTGGCGGACGGCCCGCTACAGGTGGTCAGCCTGCCCGGCGTATTCAGCCATGGCCGGCTCGATCTGGGCAGCGCGCTCCTCCTCGAACACCTCGACAATCTGCCCCATGGGCGAGTGCTCGATTTCGGATGTGGTGCGGGCATTCTCGGCGCCACCCTCAAACGCCGCTATCCGCAGAGCGATCTGGTGCTGCTGGACGTAGACGCCTTCGCCGTCGAGAGCAGCCGCAGGACGCTGGCCGCCAACGGGCTGGAAGCTGAAGTGATCGCGGGCGATGGCATCGACGCTGCACCGCGGCAACTGGCAGCAATCGTCAGCAATCCACCCTTCCACCAAGGCGTACACACCAGCTACCAGGCCAGCGAGACACTGATCGAGCGCGCCGCCGAGCATCTGCTAAACCGCGGCGAGCTGCGCCTGGTAGCCAACGCGTTTCTCAGGTACCCGCCGCTGATCGAGCAGCATCTCGGCGCCTGCCAGACTGTCGCTGAGCGCGACGGCTTCCGCATTTACCGCGCCGCACGCGCCTGAGGCCGGCTTCTGGCAGTTGCGCCGGACAGGCGGTTGCGGCAAACTCGCCGCCGTCCTTGGGGGAGTAGTCTCCGACGAGCGCCCTGCTCGTCCGGCATGCGTCAACATACTTGGTCCGCAGACCATGGCGCATGCGACCGGCCAGTGCGTAACGATACGCCAAGCCAGGTTTGACAAGACCCATGACATGTACACCTGACCCGGGCGGGCAGGCTGCGCATGTCATGGTGAATCTGTCGACCCGCCCTAAAGGAATGCCGCTTGGAATCGTTTTTTATCCCTACCCTGATCGTTGCCCTCGCCGAAATCGGCGATAAGACGCAGCTGCTCGCACTGCTGCTGGCCGCTCGTTATCGGCGGCCGTGGCCGATCATCTGGGGCATCGTCGTTGCAACCCTGGCCAACCATGCTGCCGCTGGCGCGCTTGGCAGCTGGGTGGCAGGTCTGGTCTCGCCAGTTGTATTGAGCTGGGTGCTGGCCGCAAGCTTTGTCGCCGTCGCACTGTGGACGCTGATCCCAGACAAGCTGGATGACGACGACGCCAAACTGGGCCGCGGCTATGGCCCCTTCGTCGCCACCACCGTGGCCTTCTTCATCGCCGAAATGGGAGACAAGACCCAGGTAGCCACAGTGATGCTCGCTGCGCAGTACCCGGACTTCGTCCTGGTCATCCTCGGGACCACGGTCGGCATGCTGCTCGCAAACGTCCCGGTCGTTCTGGCGAGCCATTTCGCAGCCGATCGGCTGCCGTTGACGCTGATCCGCCGCGTCGCAGCAGCCGGCTTTGCGGCCCTGGCGCTTTATGCCGGTTATCAGGCGCTGACCATGAGCACTATTGTCTCAGGCTGATACGCAGCGCAAATCTGCGCACTCGGGGAGCTGCTAGAGTGCGCTACCGCAGCGCACCATCAGCGCCCCGAGGAGAATAGGCTGCATGTCAGCGGATGGACGCAAGAAACGAGTCTGCAACCATATCGATCTGAGCTGGAACAAGGGCCGACTAGCCCTCTCCGAACAGATGCAGAGCAAATATTTCGCCTATAAAGGCTCACTCATTGGCCAGCCGCTGAACAGCGCAGGCTTCGCCGAACTCGTGCGTAACGTGCGTGCGGCCATGCCGGATCTGGAAGTGGTTGTGGATGAGTGCATTTGCGAGGGACACAAGGTAGTCACCTCGAGCACCGTGATGGGCACACTCGCCACGCCACAATTCGGCTACTCGGTAACCGACAAGATTCTTGCAATTGCTGTGGTGAGCGTCTGGACACTCAGCCCAGCCGGGGACATCGAGGAGATTCACACGCTCATCGACCTCGAAGGCGTGCATCAGCAACTGGGCATCGAAACACCCCTTTCAGCACTGCTGTCGCCGGCCTGAGCGGTCGGCGACGAGGCATCGCTCAGCGGCCGCTGCGGGCCTGCTCGTACAGCGGCATGACCTTCGGGATATTCGCCCTGAGCGCCGCAGTGCGCGTGGTTGACGACGGGTGAGTGCTCATGAACTCTGGCGGCGCCGAGCCACCGGCGGCCCCCATCTTCTCCCACAGCGTAATCGCGGCATTCGGGTTGTAACCGGCTCGTGCAGCCAGTTCCAGACCGATCAGATCCGCCTCGTTCTCATTGCCCCGGCTGTTGGGCAGGGTCATCAGATACTCGACACCCATATTCGCCATCTGCAGGCCGCCAGTGCCTACGCCCATGGCCGAACCCAGCTGGGTCGCCATCTGCACGCCATAAGCCTTGGACATCGCCTCGCGCCCATGCTCACGTAGCGCGTGCGCGATCTCGTGCCCCATCACCGCTGCGATCTCATCGTCGGTCAGTTTCAGCTTCTCGATCAGGCCGGTGTAGAAAATGATCTTGCCGCCCGGGCCGCAGTTGGCATTGAGTTCGGGGCTGTCGATAACGTTAACCTCCCAAGCCCACTGCGCTGCGTCTGGACGGAACACCGGCACCTTGGCGATCAGCCGCTGAGCTATGCCGTTGACCCGCTTGGCGATCGCGGTGTCCTTCTTCAGCACACCCTGGCTCGCAGCTTTGCTGAGCGTCTCCTGATAAGACTGGGCATACATCTGGTTGACCTGGTCGGTCGACAGCATGCTGAACATGTACTGCTTGCGTTCGACACCCACGGCACCGCCACTGGTGGTGTTGACGGCCTGACACCCCGCCAGCACGGCTGCAGCGACAAGCATGGATAATCTGTGCGGCTTGAACATCGAGTCTCTCCAGTAAACCTGCGCCGTATCCTAGAGCGGCCCCACCTGGCAGGCAACCAGCGACTCCGCTGCAGTTGTCGCAAATTCGGCCGATAGCCTACTTATCCGCTACGCAACTGGAGTACCGCACATGTTCCGATCCATTCAGACCGCCTTCGCGGCATTGGCCGGTGCTTGCACGTTAGCCGTGATCGCGGCGCTTCTGCTGTACGCAATGGTTTCCGGCATGCGCAGCCAGGCGCTGGTCGAGGACCGCACGCGCACGTTGATCGATGGCATGGTCGAACAGCGCGTCACGGCGCTGGCGCAAGCCCAGGTCAGCCGCATCCAGGCACAACTACAGGCACCTCTGCAGATTGCCACCGGCCTCGCCCGGGTGCATACCCTCACCGGCCTCAGCGACGACGAGGGTATGCCAATGGCCAACCTCACGCGCGAGGAACTGATCAACCTGGCGCGCCAGACGCTGACCGAGAATCCCAATCTCACCAGTACCTATATCGCCTGGGAGCCTAACGGGGTAGACGCCAATGACCTGATGTATCGCGGCGACGCCCCGGGCATGGTCAATGGCCGCTTCGCCAGCTGGATCTACCGCGACACCAGCGGCAAGTTGCTGGTCGAGCGACTCACTGACATCGAGGACACCAGCCTGCTGGAAACCGGCGTTCGTGCCGGCGAGTACTACCTGTGTCCGCGTGAACAACTCAAGCCCTGCGTCGGCGACCCCGCGCCGTATGATATGAATGGCCAGACGCAGCTGCTGTCGTCGTTCAACGCACCGATCATCATTGACGGCAAGTTCCAGGGCATCGTCGGCGCGGATATCAGTGTCGACTTTATCCAGCAATTGCTGAGCGCCGCTAATAGCCAGCTATATGGCGGTGTCGGGCAGATCGCACTGATCTCCAACAATGGGCGCCTCGCGGCATACAGTCGTGACAAGAGCCTGCTTGGCAAACCCGCAGCGCAAATTCTCGATGCCGATGAGCAGGCGCTGGTCAAACAACTGCCCTCCGGCCAGACCCACTACCGCATCGATCACGCTCGCGGCCGCGTCGCACTGCTGCTGCCATTCTCATTCCCCGGTACCGATGCCCGCTGGGTGCTGATGCTCGAACTGCCGACTGCAGAAGTAATGAAGGAACTGGATCAATTGATGGTCGCGCTCGGCGAGGAAAGCCGCAGCGATCTCGGCACCATGCTGGTCATCGGCGTGCTGATCGCCTTTGTTGGACTGCTCGCCATCTGGCTGATCAGCCGTCGCATTACCCGGCCGCTGCGCGACATGGTGGTGATGCTGGACAACATCGGCCAGGGCGAAGGTGACCTCACCCAACGGCTGAACATCGACAGCCGCAACGAACTCGGCCAGATCGCGGCTGGCTTCAACGCATTCCTGGCACGCCTGCAGGGCATGATCGGTGAGGTAGTCGCGTCCGTCCAAAAGGTCAGCGATGCATCCGAGCATACGGCAGACATCGCCATCCGCACCGACAAAGGTGTGCAAACCCAGCTGGCGGAGATCGAACTGGTCGCCACGGCGGTGCATGAGATGACCGCAACCGCACAGGACGTTGCGCGCAATGCGACCCAGGCCGCCGAGGCAGCCAATAACGCGGACCGCGCCGCCAACCAGGGCCGCCATATCGTGCGGGACACCGGCTCCACCATCACCGAGCTGGCCGACGAGATTGGCAAGGCGGTTGAGGTGGTGCAGACGCTCGCCCGAGACAGCGAGAATATCGACGCCATTCTGGTCACCATCCGCAGCATCGCCGAGCAGACCAACCTGCTCGCCCTCAATGCGGCAATCGAGGCAGCCCGAGCTGGGGAGCAAGGCCGCGGCTTCGCTGTGGTGGCTGACGAGGTACGCAACCTGGCACAGAAGACCCAGCAAGCGACCAGCGAAATCCAGCTGATGATTCAGCAACTGCAAAGTGGTACGCGGAGCGTGGTGCAGGTGATGGAGCAGAGCCAGAGCCGTACGCTACGCAGCGTCGAGCAGGCTGACGCCGCAGCCGAAGCCTTGCAGGCAATCACCCAAGCAGTCTCGTTGATCAACGACATGAACAACCAGATCGCCAGCGCTGCCGAAGAGCAAAGCGCGGTCGCCGAAGACATCAACCGCAACGTCACCAATATTGGCCAGGTCGCCCAGCAAGTCGCCGCCGGCGCCGACGAAGCCAGTCAAGCGAGTGCCGGGCTGACACGCCTGGCCGAGCAGCAGCGCCGCCTGATCAATCAGTTCAGGGTGTAAGTAGGTAAGCAGCACGCCTGCTCAAGCCGGCGTTAGGCATTCCGGCCCGTTGATGCGCGGGTCATTCACCACTGTTGCGAGCGGGCGCTCACGCAATGCTGGCTGGGACTGAGCCAGCAACGCCTTCAGTGCCTCAAGCGGCATGTCAGGATCGAGCCAGGCAGCCTGCCCGGCCTCATCGAGTATCAACGGCCGGCGCAGAGTCGCCGCCGGCAGCGTCACGACCGCAGCACTGAGGTAGGTATGCCCCTGCACTGGATAGGCTTCCCAGAGCGCTGCGAAGTAGGTCAGCGAACCTTCGCTGGTCATCCAGTAAGGGCGTTTTCGTGCGGTGCCCCGCCACTCGTAGAAGCCGTTGGCCGGCAGCAGACCACGACGCAGGCGCAAGGCATCACGGAACATCGGTTGCTCAGCCAGGGTTTCGGCGCGGGCCTGCGCGGGCGTGCGCGTCAGATCGGTGAGCCAGGCCGGTGTAAGCCCCCAGCGCACCCGGCTCAGCTGCAATTCTGCATCTACCTGGCGCAGCAACAGCACCGAAGCGCCAGGCGCAAGGCTCCAATGCGGCTGCTGATCGGCGGGGAAACCCGGCAAGGCAGCGAAGTCCTGGCTCCAACGAAAAAGGGCGTAGCGACCGCACATAGAAACACTCGTCAGCAGATCAGTTCGCCGGGATAACTTTCCGGTTCATCGCCCGGCAATGGCTCGGCGCCATTGTACGCAGCGATCAGCTGACGTGCCCGTTCGGCATCCTCATCCGGCACCATCAGCCCGAGTAACCCGGCGGCGGGCAGCTCGCCCATGGCGCCGATCAGGTGACTGCCCGCCAGAAAGGCCTCGATGCCCTCACCGATCAGCATGCCGTTGAGCATCTCCGCCTCCAACAGGTCGCGCGGCTCGTAAATACGCTGCATTACTCGTCCTCCCTGAGGGTTTCCAGTTGCCACTGTTCACCGTCCGTGCGCAGATCGAACAGCACTGGCCGGCAACACACCGCACAGTCTTCGATGTACTGTTGGTCGCCGCCACTCAGATCGAGCACGGCTTCGACCGGCTCGCCACAGTAGGGGCATTGAAAGACCTGTGTTTCTAGCATCAATCCTCCACGTGACTTGCCGCTATAATCGCCGTCTTTGAAGGTCGTTGACTCGACCCCATACAAGAAGACTGACTCGGTGCGTCTTGCAATTAGGCCCCCGGGCCGCATGCAGGACCTAGCCGGCAATCATGCGAACAGCCGCTGTACTCGAAGAGTATGAGCCAACCGGCTCCGGCCCGTTCCGTGAATTGCCCTGCCCAGCGCTGCAGCCCGTTCCTTGTTTCCTTTACAGAGAGCATGATGGACGAATTCGAAGCCATCCGACCCTACGCCGACGCCGAAGTCCCGGTAGTCATGGCACGCCTGTTTGCCGACCGGGAGTTTCTCGACATTCTGGCGCACTTCCGCTTTCCGCGCTTGGCCGACAGCATGGGCTGGCTGATCAAGCCAGTCATCTCGCGCAGGCTGCGCCGACAGTTCGCCAGCATCCATACAGTGGATGCGTTACAGCACAAGATCGAAGCCTACATCGACCGCACCATTGAGAGAGCCACCGACGGTGTGACCTTTTCCGGCCTGGAACGGCTGCAGCAAGGCCGCGCCTATCTGTTCCTGGCCAACCACCGTGACATCGTCATGGACCCGGCATTTGTCAACTATGCGGTCTATCAGGCCGGCATCCGTACGCCACGCATCGCCATTGGCGACAACCTGTTACAGCGGCCCTTCGTCAGCGATCTGATGCGCCTGAACAAGAGCTTCATCGTACGCCGGTCCATTACCGGCCGCCGGGAAAAGCTGGCGGCGTATCAGGTACTTTCAGGCTATATCAACCACTCGATCCGCAACGATGGGGAGTCGGTTTGGATCGCGCAGGCTGAAGGCCGCGCCAAGGATGGTGATGACCGCACCGACTCGGCGATCCTCAAGATGCTGCACATGAGCCGCAAGGATGAGGCCTTTGCCGAAACGCTCGCCGCGCTGCGACCGGTGCCGGTGGCGATCAGCTACGAGTACGACCCGTGCGATCAGGCCAAGGCACGCGAGCTGTACATCCGCGCCACTACCGGGACCTACAACAAGGCTCCGGGTGAGGACGATGCCAGCATCGCCTTGGGCATCACCGGCTACAAAGGCCGTGTGCATATTGCCTTCGGCACGCCGATGGAGAGCGTGCCCGAGGATGCCAAGCAGATGGCCAATGCGGTCGATCGTCAGATTCTCGGCAGCTATAGGTTGTTCCCAGTGCACTATCTGGCCTATCGCCTCTGGGATGAGCAAGATCCGGATATCCAGGTACCGAGCGCAGCCGAGCTGTTCAGCCGTGAGGAAGTGGAGCGCGCCGAAGCCGAATGGAGCAAACGCCTCGCCGCCTGCCCGAGCGTACAACAACCCTATCTGATTCAGCAGTACGCCACGCCGGTGCGTAACCAGTACCGCCTGAACGCCGGGCTAGAGCCCTGAGACGCGCTGGGCCCTGCGCACAGACTGCGACGGGCCCTGCAGTCAGCCACAATGCCGTCAAACACAAACCTTCAACACGAGCTTTTCAAAGCAGCTGCGAAGCCATCGAAAGCGTCAGGCCGATCACCAGCCCAGCCACACCGCACTTGTAGAACACCTGGTTGATGCGTCTTGTTGCAGTGCCGTTCGCTGCGGTGCCGTTCGATGCCACCTGATGCGAAGCCTTCGGCGTATAGGTAGTCAATGCTCGCCGCGGGGCGCGGGCCTCGCGCCATTGGGTAGCCAGCAGCAACCAGCTTCCGCAAAGCACACTGACCAGCGCCAATGCATTGAGAAGCGTCGGCTGGGCAATCACCAGTCCCACCTGCGCATATAGCGCCATCCAGATATCCTCTTTTACAGACCCGCCAGGCAGCCGCGCAGCTTATCCAGCCACGCGTACCATTTCCGTCGTTTCCGACGGGGCGGCAACCTCTCTGCACTACTATAAGGCCAGCTTATGGCACGGTCTTCACCAGTCGGCCTTGACTAATGGCCAGGTGCGCCCGCACCCTCGGCATACCTCGAAACGGCGAACTAGAGCGTATGCGGGGGCGGCAGCTAAGCGCGATTGCCGTCGGTGGATGCAAGCATTGCATGGCCACCGAGCGGATGCCTTCCAGTGAAGGGCGCTGCCGGCACGCGTCACTACGCCGTATCACTTGGCGTCAGCATTTTTTGCGCGCCACGGGGAAACAGCTATTTAGAAACGACAGGACGAGATAATGAAAATAACAATGTTCACAACCGGGGCGCTCACGCTTTCACTGCTCGCCAGTAACGTCATGGCCGCGGTATCGGAATCCGAAGCTGCACGTCTTGGCGCCGAGCTGACGCCGATCGGCGCAGAGAAGGCAGGCAACGCCGCCGGCACCATTCCTGCCTGGACCGGCGGGCTGGCCCAGGACGCCGCGGCGGTATCTGCGGACGGTTTCGTTGGTGACCCCTATCCCAACGACAAGCCAAAGTTCACCATCACGGCGAAGAACTTCGAGGAGTACAAGGACAACCTGACACCTGGCCAAATCGCCATGTTCAAGCGTTATCCGGAGAGCTACCGCCTGCCGGTCTACGAGACCCGTCGTAGCGCAGCCATGCCGCAGCACGTGTATGACGCTGCAGCGCGCAACGCTACGCAGACCAACATGGTTCGTGGCGGCAACGGCCTGGAGAATTTCGAAAAAGCCATCGCTTTCCCGATCCCGAAAGACGGCATGGAAGTCATCTGGAACCATATCACCCGCTATCGCGGCGGCTCCGCGCGCCGGGTGATCGCCCAGGCGACGCCTCAGGTGAACGGCAATTTCAGCCTGGTCAAGTTCGTCGATGAAGTGGTCTACACCGACACCCTGACCGACTACAAGCCCGATAAGCATGGCAACGTGCTGTTCTACTTTAAGCAGCAGGTCACCGAGCCGTCCCGCCTGGCCGGCAACGTGCTGCTGGTACACGAGACACTGGACCAGGTGAAGGAACCGCGTATGGCGTGGATCTATAATGCCGGCCAGCGCCGTGTGCGCCGCGCCCCGCAGGTTGCCTATGACGGCCCGGGCACTGCAGCTGACGGCCTGCGTACCTCCGACAACCTGGATATGTTCAATGGCGCGCCGGACCGCTACGACTGGAAACTGATCGGCAAGAAAGAGCTGTACATCCCGTACAACGCCTATCGCCTGGATTCGCCGCAGCTCAAGTACAGCGACATCATCAAGGCTGGCCATATCAACCAGGATCTGACCCGTTACGAGCTGCACCGCGTCTGGGAAGTGGAAGCGACCCTGAAGACCGGCGAGCGCCATATCTATGCCAAGCGTCACTTCTTTATCGATGAGGACACCTGGCAGGCCGCAGTCGTCGATCACTATGACGGTCGCAACCAACTATGGCGTGTAGCCGAAGCGCATAACCTGCACTTCTATAACGTGCAGGTTCCGCTCTACTCGATGGAAACCCTCTACGACCTCATCTCCGGCCGCTATCTGGTCATGGGCATGAAGAACGAAGAGAAGAACCCCTACACCTACAACTACAAGGCCAACTCCAACCAGTACACCCCGGCCGCCCTGCGCAACTCCGGCGTGCGCTGATTCAACTGGCTGCATTCGACGCCCCGCTCCCCGCGGGGCGTCTTCATTTCCGCACCCTGAAAATGAAAAACCCTGCCAGGCTCAGCCATGGCAGGGTTTCGGATGAGCCGTCCGTGTGAGACGGCCCAGTGCTAACGACGCTTACTGGGCTAGCAGGCGGCCAATGTTCTCATCCCGAAAAACGCGGGTCAGCGCATCACTCAAAACATCGCTGACCAACTTGGTATTGGTCTGCTCGTTGGGTGCCATGCCAAAACGCTGATTCAGGGACGCACCATAACGGCCGTTGTAGCGCTTGCCGGCATTCTGTACCTCAATCTTCAGCGTCGCGCCAACGTTAGCCTCGGTGACGTACAAACCCTCTTTCGGCGACTGGTATTTCAATTCCGCCAGGGTCAAGGTCAGTTGTGGCGCATTGTAGGCATTGGCCGACGGCGTAAAGCCGAGCAGACGTACTGCCGCTTCGGTCTGCGCCTGGAGCTTTGGTAGCACCTTGGCGGCAGGCACGATCACGGCGCTGGTTTCCGGGTAAAGGCCGCCGCGGGTACCGAGAGTCGGCGACGGGCGTCCATCGACCACCCGCACGACGACCGGCTGGCCCTGACCGACAGGATTGATAGAGCCATTGAGTTTGGGGTTGGGATCGAGCTGCTGGGGGCTATGGGCACAGCCCACGAGACTCATTCCAAGAACGGTGACAAGACCGAACAACAGGCGTTGCAGCATGCTGTTTTCTCCAGGTTAGGGGCGACGAGTGGGGCGCAGTATACCCAGCAGCACGACGTGCCGACAGTGATGCGATTCAGACCAACGGCGGCGCCCCACCGTTCATTTCACGCGCCTGTCACAGACCTCTGAGATAAAGAGGCATCCCCTTGCGATGAGCGAAAACCATGCGACAGATCCTCTCGCTACTGCGCCGCCCCAAGCCCCGCCATTTTGCCCTGCTCGATGAGCATGGTCGCTGCCGCATGCTGCTGAGCAGTGCCGGCAAGCCCGAAGGAGCGGGCTGGATCGAGATCCAGGAGCTGCGTCTGAGCTGGATCGGCCAACAACTCCCCGCCGATTGCCTGCGGGCAGCCTGACTGGATGGCGCACGGCATATCTCACCCTGACAAACCCAATGCAAAAAAAAGCCCCGTACGCACGGTACGGGGCTTTATGCTTCAGACTAGACCGGCCTAGCGGCTCAGTACTCCAGCCCCAAGCGCTTATCAGCCATTTCGCTGATCTCGCGGTAAGCCACTGGATCGTTCTGCAGCGTGGCTTCGCGCGCCGGGAACATCTCCTGCAGTTTGCTCGTCCACGCCTGCGAACGGTACTGCTCGGGGAAGCAGCGCTCGAGCAGGTCGAGCATGATCGAAACAGTCACCGAGGCCCCAGGCGAAGCGCCTAGCAGCGCGGCGATGGTGCCATCCTTCGCGGCGACCAGCTCGGTGCCGAATTGCAGGATGCCGCCTTTCTTCGGATCTTTCTTGATGATCTGCACGCGCTGGCCTGCGACCTCCAGTCGCCAATCCTCGGCCTTGGCCTCAGGGTAGAAGCCACGGAGCGTCTCCAGGCGATCCTCCATGGACTGCCGCACTTCCTTGATCAGGTAGCGGGTAAGATCCATGTTGTCGCGAGCAACAGCCAACATCGGGCCGATGTTGCCCGGACGGATCGACAGCGGCAGGTCCAGGAACGAACCACGCTTGAGGAACTTGGTGGTGAAGCCGGCGTAAGGCCCGAACAGCAGCGACTTCTTGCCGTCGACGACGCGGGTATCCAGATGCGGCACCGACATCGGCGGCGCACCGACTGCAGCCAGACTGTAGACCTTGGCCTGATGTTGCTTGACGATCTCAGGGTTGTCACAACGCAGCCACTGGCCACTGACAGGGAACCCGCCGAAGCCCTTGCCTTCTTCGACGCCGGACATCTGCAGCAACGGCAGCGCAGCACCACCGGCACCGAGGAAAACGAAGCCGGCCTGTACCTGGCGCGAATCCCCCGTGCGGGTGTTCTTGATGTCCACCGTCCAGCCACCGGCCGTGCGGTCAATACCGGTAACTTTCTGGTTGTAGGACAGTTTGACTCCGCCGCTACGCGACAGATAGCTGAGCATCTGGCTGGTCACCGCGCCGAAGTTGACGTCAGTGCCATTCATGGCGCGAGTCGCCGCGATCGGCTCGTCCGCAGCGCGGCCCGGCATCATCAGCGGCATCCACTCGGCCAGCGTCGCACGGTCCTCGGTATAAACCATGTCGGCGAAGGCGTGGTGGGTCTTCAGCGCTTCGAAGCGACGCTTGAGGTAGTCGATGTTCTTGCTGCCGCGCACGAAGCTCAGGTGCGGCACGGGATTGATGAAATCACGGGGAGAGCCGAAGCCTTCACGGTCGGCAAGGTAGGCCCAGAACTGCTTGGAGACCTCGAACTGGGTGTTGATCAGCACGGCCTTCTTGATATCGATCGCGCCGTCTTTGCTGTCCGGGGTGTAGTTCAGCTCGCAGAGCCCGGCGTGACCGGTGCCGGCGTTGTTCCACGGGTTGGAGCTTTCGATGGCTCCGGATTCCTGCAGCTCGACGATTTCCAGCTTGATATTGGGATCGAGTTCCTTGAGCAGTACCGCGAGGGTCGCACTCATGATGCCGGCTCCCACCAGCACCATATCCACTGCTTCGCTATCGTGTTGCGTCATCAACGCGTTCTCCAGAATCACAGCATTAAACTGTCGTGACCGCAGTACGCGGCCCCGTAAAACCCACCAGCCAAACGGTCAGGAACGGAGCGTGTGCCTGTGCCGCTGCTCGGGAGCATGTGCCCGAGAACAGGTAGCCAAAGGCTGCCTGCCAGCTGTCGGAAGGGCGGCTTTTGGCCTCCTTCCTCTCGCTGCGATCCATCCGGAGCGGGCTTGACCCAGGGCTCGACGGTGGACACTGCGAGGAAATCGATTGCGAATCATGTTGCCGTAGCCAGCCGCAGCCTTGCCGTTCATGGCTGGCTAGGGTGCCGTTGTGTTCGATACGAAATGGCGACTCTCAGTTCAGCCGCGCATGGCCTCGATCAATTCGATATAGGGCCTGGCCTGACGCTGGTCGGCGACCAGGTCGATAAAGTCATGCCCCTTGCCATCCCGCGCGCCAAGATCGTAGCCAGCAGCGACGAAGAAGCCGAGAAAACGCTCGAAATCATCGACGCGAAGGCCACGGTAGGCCTTGATCAGCTTATGCAGCGAAGGGGGAGTATCGTCAGCCGGCTCAGGCTGAAGAAACAGCTTGATCGACTCATCTGCGATCTCGTCGCCAATCACCTGCTTCTTGTCTTTACGCATGCCGCCTCCGGTCCACGGGGTCTCACGGGGGCGGCAGTTTACTCCTCGCAGGCGACTCACTCAACGCGCCAAGGCGGCTTGCGACCAAGGTCGTACATCGCCGCGCCAGCATACCGGGTGATCTTGCAGCACAAATAACAAGAGCTGCCCGCGTCTATAATGGCGCCTTCGCGAACAAGGAGCGTCCCAGGCATGAAGTTTCCCCCTTTATTTGCCGCATGGCATCAGACCTTGCGCCTGGGGTACGGAGCCCGCGCCCTACGCGGCGACATTAGCGCCGGGTTGACGGTGGGCATCATCGCCATTCCACTGGCCATGGCACTGGCGATCGCCGTCGGCGTGGCACCACAACATGGCCTCTACACGGTACTGGTCGCTGCGCCGCTGATCGCGCTGACCGGGGGGTCGCGCTTCAATGTGTCCGGGCCGACGGCGGCGTTCGTGGTGATCCTGCTGCCGATTACCCAGCAGTTCGGTCTCGGCGGTCTGCTGCTGTGCACCATGCTCGCGGGCGTCATTCTGATCACCCTCGGCCTGCTGCGTGCCGGGCGCCTGATCACCTTCATCCCCTACCCCGTCACACTGGGCTTTACCGCGGGCATCGGCATCGTCATCGCCACGTTGCAAATCAAAGATCTGTTTGGCCTTACCCTGACAGAACAGCCGCAGCACTATGTAGAGCAAATCGACCTACTAGTACGCTCACTGCCCGGCGCACGCCTTGGCGACGCCCTGGTGGCCGCGATGTGTCTGGCGGTATTGATTATCTGGCCGCGCTGGGTGCCGAAAGTACCAGGGCACCTGGTAGCGCTGACGGTAGGCGCACTGGCGGGCCTGCTGCTGGAATCGTCCGGTTTGTCCGTGGCGACTCTGGGTGAGCGCTTCAGCTACACCTTGGACGGCGTCACGCATCCGGGTATTCCACCGTTCCTGCCCGACTTCGCATGGCCCTGGCTGTTGCCGGGCCCGGACGGCCAGCCGCTGCAGCTGAGTTACGAGCTGTTCCGCCAATTGCTCGCCCCGGCATTTGCCATCGCCATGCTCGGCGCCATCGAATCGCTGCTCTGCGCAGTGGTTGCCGACGGCATGACCGGCAGCAATCATGAGCCCAATGGCGAGCTGATCGGCCAAGGATTGGGCAATCTGGTCGCCCCGCTGTTCGGCGGCATCACCGCGACCGCCGCCATCGCCCGCAGCGCGACCAACGTCCGCGCTGGCGCCTTCTCGCCGCTGGCATCCATCATCCACGCGGGCGTGGTGCTGGTAGCGATTCTCTGGCTAGCGCCGCTGTTCAGCTATCTGCCCATGGCGGCGCTGGCGGCCTTGCTGGTAATGGTGGCCTGGAACATGAGCGAGGCACCGCACGTAATGCACGTATTGCGTATCGCGCCGCGCAGCGATGTGCTCGTGCTGCTGACCTGCCTGACGCTAACCGTGCTGTTCGACATGGTGCTGGCAGTCGGCGTAGGACTGTTGCTGGCGGCCGGTCTGTTCATCAAGCGCATGAGCGAGCTGACCGACACTACCGCACTTTCCCGTGAGCAGCGGCGAATCCTTCAGGACATGCCCGAGCACGTTGCCACCTACGCAATCCGCGGGCCGCTGTTCTTCGGTGCGGCAGAAAAGGCGCTGAACGCACTGCGGCGCTTCAATCCTGAAGTCAAGGTGGTGATCGTCGATATCAGCGCGGTGCCGATGCTGGACATGACTGCCCTGGCAGCGCTGGAAAACGTACTGGTGGATTACCGCCGGCTAGGGGTTACGCTGATTCTCAGTGGCAGCAATGCGCAAGTCCGCCTGAAGCTGCGCCGCGCTGGTATCCATCGGTTACAGGGCCATTTACTCTACGTGCGCAATCTGAGTCAGGCCCGCGAGAAAGCACTCCGCCTGCTGCAGGCGGGGCCAGACGAGGCCCCGGCCTGAGCGGCAAGTCGAATCGCAGTGAGGTCAGCCAGCGTACTTTTGCAGGTTGGCCATCATTTCCTTCAACGCTTCGATGTTGTCGGCCGGGTGCGCAGCGTTTTCGAAACTGCAGATCTGCTGCCATTGAGCTGCGACGTCCTCGGCATCGAAGCCGGCCTTCGGATCGAAGCCCACACCAAGGCTGCGCTCCCAGCGCACCTTGCCCATCCAGCCGCCGCCAACCTCGAACAGGCCCGATGTCTCCTGGCACTGCTCACTGGCCAGATAAACCACTAGCGGGCTCACCAGTTCCGGTTTGAGCTGTTCAAACACTTGCGGTGGAATCAACCCTTCAGTCATCCGTGTAGCGCCGGTGGGCGCGATGGCGTTCACCAGCACGTTGTTCTTGCGGCCTTCCAGAGCCAGCGTGCGAGTCAAGCCGTACAGACCAAGCTTGGCCATCCCATAGTTCGACTGACCGAAGTTGCCATAAATGCCGGATGTCGAAGCGGTGAAGATTACTCGCCCGTAACTCTGCTCGCGCATGTGCGGCCAGGCTGCACGGGTGACCTTGTAGGCACCCTCAACGTGCACGCGATAGACCAGGTCCCAATCGGCGTCTTCCATCTTGTGGAAGCTTTTGTCACGCAGAATGCCTGCGTTATTGACGACCACGTCGATACGACCGAAGGAATCCAGAGCCTGCTGTACGATCCGATCGCCATCGGTGACCGAGCAATGATTGGCGACGGCAATGCCGCCCGCCTGGCGGATCTCCTCGACCACGCGATCGGCTGCGGAACTGTTGGCGCCTTCGCCCTGAGCACTGCCGCCCAGATCGTTGACCACGACTTTCGCGCCATGACGAGCAAACAGCAGCGCATGGGCTCGCCCGAGCCCGCCGCCTGCTCCGGTCACGATCACTACCTTGTCTTCGAAGCGGATAGCATCAGTCATCGGGATCTCCCTTAGCTTTTCTTATTGGTTGATTCAGAGCGGCGAGTGTCGTTCAGCTGATAGCACCTCACAACCAACCGGCCAGAAATGAATGCCGCGGCATAAGACTCGGGGATAACCGAGACGCGGGCTTTGCGGCAGGACGAGTGCGTAGTTTTCAACCATGTGGATGAGAGGCTACGAGAACGCAGGGCCACAGCGATGTTTACCCAAACTGCACACAGAGTTTTCCACAGCTTTGGTGAATAAGTACAAGGGCTCTGTCCGCTGGCAATTTCAGTCATCAAACTCACCACCGATGCTGCACGCTCTCTGCAATGGGGCTTTCCGTCGCACCTCAATGCGCTGAGCAAAAAACACACATAACTCAGAGACGCCCGCGGCGCTTGGCTTTCCGCTACTTGCACAAAGGTTATCCACAGAAACGCGCACAAGATTCGGGGATAAAAATCTCCCCTGAATAAGCGAGGGCTATGGCGGCAATAACAAGATTCTAAAAGCGCGTCGGACTTCACCGCCCTAGGATGGACGTAATGCTTTTCGAGGGGATCGATTATGTCCAGCCGCTTTCTGCTCAAGCATCTGTTCGCTGCCTATGCATCCGCCGCCGACGCACGCTGACTCACTGCGTTTGCGCTGATGGGTTGGTCCACTTGGCCACATGAGGTCGGCGGCGTAACCTTGCGCAAGCCCCAATGAGCGGAGTAGAAGATGTCCCTGCGTTCCATTTGCGTTTTCTGCGGCGCCAGCCGCGGCTCAAACCCCATTTATGAACAAGCGGCCCACAATCTCGGCCGCACGCTGGCCGCTAACGGCATTCAACTGATCTACGGCGGCGGCGCAGTCGGGTTGATGGGGGTGGTTGCAGACGCCACCATGGCTGCCGGTGGCGAGGTTATCGGCATCATTCCCCAAAGCCTGAAAGATGCCGAGGTTGGTCATACCGGCCTTACCCGCTTGGAAGTGGTCGACGGCATGCACGCGCGCAAAGCGCGCATGGCAGAACTGGCCGATGCCTTTATTGCCCTGCCTGGCGGGCTGGGAACACTGGAAGAACTCTTCGAGGTCTGGACCTGGGGCCAGCTCGGCTACCATCCCAAACCGCTTGGACTGCTAGACGTCAATCACTTCTACAGCAAGCTCAGCCACTTCCTAGATCACCTGGTCGAAGAAGGCTTCGTGCGTGCGCAACATCGCGAGATGCTACAGCGCAGCGACCAGCCGCAAGCACTCATCAAGCTACTCGATGCGTGGGAGCCGCCAACGCATAGTCGTTGGGCGAAGACAGACCGCTTTGACCCTTGATGGTAATGCAGGCACGCTGATCAAAATTCAATCTACACCTTGAAAGCTACGATCTGTGCAGCTTGCAGCACTAACCCCCCACCTTATCCACAGCAGCGTCCACAGCTACGGTGGATAAGCGGGCGAGCCGGCCGGGAAAGCCTAAGTTTTTTAGCCCACCGGCCATTCTGGAGCGAAACGGTCATTTATTGATCAGCCACCTCAGCGCCTAGTGCCATCTACTTCGCAGTGAACAGCCCCAAGCTTATCCACAGCACGACGCACAGCTGCGGTGGATAAGCACACGAACGTTTTCCTGCTTTTAGACTCAACTGACCACAGGTTCCGCTTAACGTCAGGAGGCCGCCGATGCCTAAGTACAGAAGCCCTGCAGCACACATTCGTTCAGGTGTTGCGTGATGAGCTGGCTTGCCATGACGCTCGTCGCGTTCGTCTGCTTCGTTTTGGTGTTCTTCGTAAAGAACCGTCAGCTAAACCACCCTGCGCTGCAATTTCCCTACAGCCTCAAGGCACCATTTTTTTCGCCAGCCGAACGCGAGCTGCTTGAAATGCTGCACCGGAGCGTCGGTGATCGATACCTGATCCTGTCGAAGGTAAGCGTCGCGGATGTAGTAGAGGTTACCGCCATTCCACGGCGAGCCCATTGGTATCAAGCCACCAACCGTATCGCTGCCGCTCGCTTCGATTTTTTGCTGTGCGACAAGAATGATCTTTTCCCTGTCTGCGTCATCAATATCGATGAGCCCGAAGCCGATCAGGATTTCATGCACCAGGTGTGCGAGACCGTCCGCCTGCCGCTGGTTAGCTTGACGCCGGAAGCGGTCCGCTCCTACACAGATGTCCGTGAAGCCATCGAGTCTGCACTTCGTCCCTGACTGACCGCTGGCGGGAATAACGGCGGTCCCGGACGGTCACAGCTGTGCATGACGTAACCACGATGTGCAGTACCGCTGCGGAGCCACTCCGCAAATCGACCACCGGCTACGAGTGACAGCATGAAATACGCCCTCCCCCTATTACTATCTCTCGCCCCATTCGCCGTGTTGGCGGACAACCAGACTTGCCATAAGACCGATGAAACCCAGGTCGCCGCCTTGTTCGACCGCTGGAACACTGATGTCCAATCCGGTGATCCACATCGAGTAGTGGAAAATTATGCGCCGGACTCGCTGCTGCTACCGACGGTATCCAATACGCCCCGACAGACCCCGGGAGCCAAACTGGACTATTTCGAACACTTTCTCGCGCTCAAACCGAAAGGCGAAATCCTCTCGCGGATGATCATGATCGACTGCAACAGCGCGCTCGATACCGGGGTCTACAACTTTCAACTTGGCGATGGCAGTAGCGTTCCGGCGCGTTACACCTTCACCTACAAGTGGTTCGATGACACCAAGCAATGGCTGATTACCAGTCACCACTCATCTGCGATGCCAGAACAGACAGCAGCGCAGCAGGTACCGCTAATAGAGGATTAATCCATCGCTGCGGCCGGCGTCGCCAACCGCGGCGCCGTTCGCCCCGCCCGAGAGAGTGCGTCCGCGGTACCATGCAGCCCTGCGAGCGAAACCACACGCTTGCGCCTGCCCAGGCGTGCTCGATACTGCTAGCTAGCACGCTGTATCCGGACCCACCATGCCCCTCACACCGCTGCTCTCGCGCTTGTTCGAACTGATCAGCCAGCTGATTCGTCGCTACCCAGGCACCGTCGCGTTATTCGGCTTCGTTTCCGGCGTAGCCAGCTTCGTACTGGTGGAGCGCCATGCCGGCCTGGCTAAGGTGGTGGCCCTGGTCATGCTGGTCAGTTGGCTGTGGCTGGTGCTCGAATCCAGCCTGCGCCGCGTCCTGCATCGCTGGTTCGGCTGGCAGGTGCCACCACCACTGCTGCGCTACGCCACCCAGATGGTGCATCAGGAAACCCTGTTCTTCATCATCCCGTTCTTCTTCATCACCACCACTTGGAACAGTGGGCAAGCCGTGTTTACTGGGTTGCTTGGCGCCGCTGCGCTCGTGTCGCTGATCGATCCGCTTTACTACAAGTGGCTGGCACCAAGACGCTGGGTCTACCTCGGCTTCCATGCGTTGACACTGTTCGCCGTTCTGCTGACCGCACTGCCAATCATCTTTCATCTTTCCACTCCCCAGAGCTATCAGCTGGCCCTAGCGGTCGCAGTGGTGCTGGCGCTGCCAAGCCTGAGCGGCCTGTTCCCGCGCTGGAGTTGGCGCACCGTGCCCGGCATCGTGTTGCTGGCGGTGGCGCTTGGAGCGGCAGGCTGGTGGGGCCGGACCTGGGTTCCTCCGGCAACCCTATGGTTGACCGACGTTGCAGTGACCATGAGCCTCGATGACCGCCAGCGCAAACCAGGCAAGGGGCTGCGGCAGCTGAGCAGCGCCGAGCTGACCGCTAACGGGCTCTACGCATACACTGCGATCAACGCCCCGCGCGGCCTCAAGGAACGGATCTACCACGAGTGGACGCACAACAACCGGCGCGTCGACCGTATCGCGCTGGACATCAGCGGCGGTCGCGAAGCCGGTTATCGCGCCTGGACTCACAAGCGCAACTTCCCGCCAGCCCCCGCGGGTCGATGGCGTGTGCGGGTCGTCACTGAGGCTGGCCAGATGATCGGCATGCTACGTTTCGAGGTGACCGACTAGCGAACCCTCCCCACCATCATGACTCCATATCAGAATAAACCTGGCTTGGAGAGCGACATGGAATGGTGGGCAATCATCTCCAGCACTGTTGCGTCGGAGTTCTCCGATATTACCGATCTGGAAGATGCGACGAGAGTTAGTAGCCGGCTACTGATCGCTTCGATTCTTGGGGGCATGCTCGGCTACGAGCGCGAGCGCAAACGCAAAGCTGCCGGCCTGCGTACCCATATGCTGGTAGCCCTCGGCGCAGCGCTGTTCGTACTGGTACCGGTACAGGCAGGCATGACCCATGAAGACATCTCCAGGGTTATCCAGGGCCTGGTAACTGGCATCGGCTTTCTTGGTGCAGGGACTATTCTCAAAGGCAGCTCAGCGGAAGATGTCAAAGGCCTGACCACCGCAGCCGGCATCTGGCTTACCGCAGCGATCGGTGTGGCAGTCGGCCTCGGCCATGAGGCTACGGCCGTGCTAAGTACCCTTCTGGCCCTCGCTATCTTCGTGCTGATGCCACGCCTGGAACGACACACCGCATTACGGGCTGCCCGTAAGCAGCGCCGTCGGGCCAGCCGCTCTTAGCACCAAGTGGATCCCATCAACTCAGGAGCAGTAGGTGCCATGCATATCCCCAAAATCGTCCTGCTATTCGGCACTGCATTGCTTGCACTGGCCGGATGCAGCGAAACAGCCAAGCTGCCCGTCGAGTCCGGGTATGGCCCGAGACCAGTGCTGCCGGAACCGAACAGAACGCTGGTGCCAACCGTAAACATCGCACCCGCCAAAGGCTGGCCGGATGGAGTCAAACCGCATGCTGCGCCTGGGTTTCACGTCGAGGCCTTTGCCAGCGGCCTGGACCACCCACGCTGGATCTACGTGTTACCCAACGGTGATGTGCTGGTCGCCGAGGCAGACGCGCCGCCCAAGCAGCAGAGCCAGGGGCTGCGCGGCTGGATAGCCAGCAAGATCATGGCCCGCGCCGGCTCCGGCGGCCCAAGCGCAAACCGTATCACCTTGCTGCGTGATCGTGACGGAGACGGCAAGCCGGAGCTGCGCACTGCGTTCCTGGAAAATCTCAACTCTCCGTTCGGCATGGCGCTGGTCGGCAACGACTTCTACGTCGCCAATACCGACGCGCTGCTGCGCTTCCGCTATGAGAGAGATGCCATCCGAATAACCGAGCCAGGGAGCAAGGTGGTGGACCTTCCAGCAGGGCCGATCAACCATCACTGGACCAAGAACGTCATTGCCAGCAAAGACGGCAAGCGTCTCTACGTAACCAGCGGATCCAACAGCAATGTGGCCGAGAACGGCATGGAGGCCGAGGAGAACCGCGCAGCGATCCTGGAAGTGGATCCCCAGGCTCGAACCATGCGCTTGTTCGCTTCAGGCTTGCGCAACCCTAACGGCCTTGCCTGGCAGCCGGACAGCGGAGCGCTATGGACTACCGTAAACGAGCGCGACGAAATTGGCAGCGATTTGGTGCCGGACTACATGACCTCGGTCCGGGACGGCGGTTTCTACGGGTGGCCTTACAGCTACTTCGGCCAGCATGTAGATGCGCGGGTCACGCCGCCACGCCCGGAATGGGTCGAACGCGCCATCGTTCCAGACTATGCATTGGGCGCGCATACATCTTCGCTCGGCCTCGCCTTCTATGAGGGCGAGCTGCTCCCGCAGCGCTACGCCGGTGGCGCGTTTATCGGCCAGCATGGTTCTTGGAATCGCAAGCCACGCAGCGGATACAAAGTTATTTTCGTCCCTTTCCGCGACGGCGTGCCGGAGGGTGAAGCCGAGGATATCTTGACCGGATTCGTCAATCAGTCGGGCGATGCCCTGGGCCGGCCGGTAGGCGTTGCGGTGGACAAGACCGGCGCACTGCTGGTGGCCGATGACGTGGGCAATGTCGTTTGGCGCGTCACGCCGAGCGACCGTTGACGCGGTAATCGGAGCAGCCGGTTGAACCTTGAGCCCCGCCGAACGGCCATAAAGAGACGACCATCCACTATCCGCCATGAGGGATTCACATGTTCAAGCACGCCATCTATGCCATCGCCCCAGTGGTACTGCTCGTCGGTTGCTCGGGCAATGTCCAGAACCCCGTCGATCGAATTACCTTCCGCGATCAGCCATTGGTACGAGATGTGGAAACCGGCATGTCCCAAGAGCGGGTGCTGGCAATCGGTGGTGAGCCCTCGAAGGCCAGCGCACGAAGGGCGGTCCCTGGGCTATGCCATGACTACATTCTTAATCGCGATGGCAAGCAGCAGGCCTACTACGTGAGTTTTGACGCCTCCGGCCGGGTGGATGGCCAGGGCTTCCTGACCTGCAAGCAGCTGGACGAGAACCAACGCAATCTACGCTGATCACCCACCGGTGCAGGCGTGGACGCTCTACGCCACACGCCTGCTGGCCAATGGAGGACATCGTCATGCCCCGTGGAGAAAAAACCAAATACAGCGACCAGCAGCAGCGAAAGGCCGAGCATATCGAAGAAAGCTACGAGCAACGTGGTGTTCCCGAGAAAGAGGCCGAAGCACGGGCCTGGGCCACCGTCAACAAGCAATCCGGCGGTGGCGAGCGCAAGGGCGGATCGGGCGGGAGCAAAAGCCAGACCGCCAAGCGCGCCGAACGCAAGGATTCGGCCCATCGGGCTGCCGCTACTCGACAAGGCAAATCACCCAACAAGGGCTCGGCGCGAAACTCGAAGTCCTCGAGCACGGCGCTTGCCGACATGACTCGTGACGAACTCATGCAAAAAGCCCGCGAACGGGATATTCGCGGCCGCTCGACAATGCGCAAGAACGAGCTGCTACGGGCACTTAGCTAAGGAGTATATGCATGTCGATGCCGTACGAGCAGCCTCGAGAAGGCAACCCCAAGCGTGAGGACCCGGGCGACCCGGTTCCAATAGACGAGCCAGGCGAGTCAGATCCAATACCCGCGCCGCCGGATGAGCCTGCCAGCTAAACTTTTCGCCAACATCTCGATCTCAATTGGCGACCCGTGAAGCACCGCAACTGCGGTGAACCTAGACCAGGAGATGGCGATGAGCTACGTACAATTGAGCGATAAGCAGAGTCTGCGCGAGCGGGCTCGCCAACATGTCGAGAACGGCGCCGTCACCGAGAGTTATTCGGCTGATCGGGAAGTCGTGATCAATCTGTTGAACGACGCATTGGCGACCGAGCTGGTCTGCTATCTGCGCTACAAGCGCCACTACTACATGGCCACAGGGCTTAAGTCAGGCGCTGCCGCCGACGAGTTTCTTGAGCACGCCAACGAAGAGCAGCAACATGCCGACCGCCTCGCCGAGCGTATTGTGCAGCTGGGTGGTGAACCAGACTTCAACCCCGATAGCCTGACCGAGCGCGCCCACGCGCAGTACACCGAAGGCAACGGGTTGCGCGACATGGTCTTCGAAAACCTGGTAGCCGAACGCATTGCTATCGATAGCTATAGAGAAATCGTCCAGTACATCGGCGATAAAGACCCCACCACCAGGCGCATCTTCGAGGACATCCTAGCGCAGGAGGAAGAGCACGCCGATGATTTGGCGGGGTTGCTCGACGGCATGAACTAGATTGGGCGTATCAGTGCTGCGCCGAGCCTCGTCATCAGGCGACGGCGTATTCGCTCCGCCTTGCTGGCAGTGACGAGCACAAAAAAAGGCCACCCGAGGGTGGCCTTAAATTTTGGAAGAGAGGTACAGCTAGCCGGCTGCCACCGGACGCATGTAGGAGATCGGTGCGGTCTGCGGGTCATCGAAGGTCACCAGTTCCCACGCATCCTTTTGTTCCATCAGGGTACGTAGCAAGCGGTTGTTCAACGCGTGGCCGGATTTATAGCCGCGGAATTCGCCGATCAGGCTGGTTCCCAGCAAGTAGAGATCACCAATGGCATCGAGAATCTTGTGCTTAACGAATTCGTCCTCGTAACGCAGGCCGTCCTCGTTCAGCACACTGGTTTCGTCCACCACGATGGCGTTTTCAACGCTGCCGCCGAGCGCCAGATTATGCGAGCGCAGGAACTCGATGTCGCGCATAAACCCGAAGGTGCGTGCACGGCTGACTTCCTTGACGAAGGAAGTACTCGAGAAATCCACACTGGCAGTCTGGGTGCGACCCTTGAAAACAGGATGGTCGAAATCAATCTCGAAGCTCACCTTGAAGCCGTCGAAGGGCAGGAAGGTAGCGCGCTTGTCACCCTCCTCGACAGTCACTTCACGCTTGATGCGGATGAACTTCTTGTGGGCGTCCTGCTCCTGCAGGCCGGCGGATTGAATCAGGAATACGAAAGGCCCAGCGCTACCGTCCATGATTGGCACTTCCGACGCGGAGAGCTCGACGTAGGCATTGTCGATCCCCAGGCCGGCCATTGCCGACAACAGATGCTCCACTGTATCGACCTTGACGTCACCGCTGACCAGCGTCGTGGACATGGTGGTTTCGCCAACGTTCTCCGCCCGCGCAGGAATCTCCACGGGTGGATTGAGGTCGGTACGACAGAACACGATTCCAGTGTCCACCGGTGCCGGTTTCAGGGTGAGATAAACCTTTTCACCCGAATGCAAGCCGACGCCAGTGGCGCGAATGATGTTCTTTAGTGTGCGTTGTCTGATCATGGCCTTTTGCTTCGCTATAGCGCTAGTTGCGAATTGTTTTCAACAATTGGCGGCGATAATAGCAGAAGCCAACTTTGCTGAACACCAATCACAACAATACTCCTGATAACTTCAATCAATCGGCCTGACGACGCAGGAATGCAGGAATGTCCAGATAATCCAGATCCTCTTGCGGGTTCATCTTCGCCGCAGTGGCAGCTGCATGGGCCTGATTGCGCATTACGGTCGGGCGCTCCAGATCACGATAGTTGACTGCCGCGTGCTCTTGTTGACGCTGCGCCGGTGCGGCGGAAGCAGCAACGGTGGTCTGCACGGTGTTGTCCACCACCTTGACCGGCTTTTCATGACGCGGACCAAGGCCGGTCGCGACAACGGTGACATGCAGCTCATCGGTCATGTCGGGATCAATGACGGCACCGACCTTGACGGTCGCTTCATCGGAGGCAAACGCTTCGATGATTTCGCCAACCGCAGCGTATTCGCCGAGGGACAGGTCCAGCCCAGCAGTGATGTTCACCAGGATGCCGCGGGCGCCCTGCAGATTGACGTCTTCCAGCAGCGGGTTGCGAATGGCCGCCTCGGTGGCCTCGCGAGCACGGTTCGGGCCGGTGGCACAGCCGGTACCCATCATCGCCATGCCCATCTCGCCCATGACGGTCTTGACGTCGGCGAAGTCGACGTTCATCAGACCAGGACGCTGCATGATGTCGGAGATGCCACGGACCGCACCAGCCAGCACGTCATCGGCCTTGGCGAAGGCGGCCAGCAGGCTGGCGTCCTTGCCTAGAATGGTCAGCAGCTTCTCGTTGGGAATGGTGATCAAGGAATCGACGCAATCGGACAGCGCGCGGATGCCTTCATCGGCCACCTGCATGCGGCGACGGCCCTCGAAGGGGAATGGACGGGTGACCACTGCGACGGTAAGGATGCCCATTTCCTTGGCTACCGAAGCAATGATCGGCGCAGCGCCGGTACCGGTGCCGCCACCCATACCGGTGGTGATGAACACCATGTCGGCACCTTCCAGCACTTCGGCGATGCGCTCACGATCTTCCATTGCAGCCTGGCGACCGATATCCGGATTGGTACCGGCACCCAAGCCCTTGGTGATGGCCGAGCCGAGTTGCAGCACGGTGCGCGCTTCGACTTTCTTGAGCGCCTGGGCATCAGTGTTGGCGCAGATGAATTCGACGCCTTCGACGTTGTTGCGAACCATATGGTTCACGGCATTGCCACCGCCACCGCCGACACCGATGACCTTGATGACTGCACTTTGCGGGGTATGATCTACGAGTTCGAACATTTCCCTCTCTCCTTCCAGCTTTCTAGTTTTGGTTTTACAGCGCACTGCTTAAAAATTGCCCTGAATCCAGCCCTTGAGCCGATCCAGAACAGACGTCTTTGAGTCTTCGGCGAAATTGCCGATGCCAGGCATGGGATTGCCGTCGGTCTGCTTGTGCAGTCCGTACAGCAGCAGGCCCACGCCCGTCGAATAGATTGGGTTGCGTACTACGTCGGCCAGTCCCTTGACCCCGTGCGGCACGCCAAGGCGCACCGGCATATGGAAGATTTCTTCGGCCAGGTCGATGGCTCCTTCCATCTTCGCTGTGCCGCCAGTGAGGACGATCCCGGCCGGAATCAGATCCTCGTATCCGCTGCGCCGCAACTCGGCCTGGATCAGCGTGAAGAGCTCGTCGTAACGCGGCTCGACAACCTCTGCCAAAGCCTGGCGAGAGAGCTCGCGCGGCGGACGATCGCCGACACTGGGGACCTTGATGGTCTCGCCTGCGCCTGCCAGCTTGGCCAACGCGCAAGCATAGCGAATCTTGATCTCTTCGGCATACTGAGTCGGCGTGCGCAGTGCCATGGCAATGTCATTGGTGACCTGGTCGCCAGCGATCGGAATGACCGCCGTGTGACGAATCGCGCCTTCGGTGAAGATGCAGATATCAGTGGTGCCACCGCCGATGTCTACCAGGCAGACACCCAGCTCCTTCTCATCATCAGTCAGCACGGCATGGGCCGAGGCCAGTTGCTCGAGGATGATGTCGTCCACCTCGAGACCGCAGCGACGCACGCACTTCTCGACATTCTGCGCAGCATTCACTGCACAGGTGACCACGTGGACCTTGGCCTCAAGGCGAACACCGGACATGCCCAGCGGCTCGCGTACACCTTCCTGGTTGTCGATCACGTAGTCCTGAGGCAGCGTATGCAGCACACGCTGATCCGCAGGGATCGCGACCGCCTGTGCGGCATCGAGCACCCGCTCCAGATCGGCGGCGCTGACTTCACGGTCGCGGATCGCGACGATGCCGTGGGAGTTCAGGCTGCGAATATGGTTACCGGCCAGGCCAACGAAGGCCGAATGGATGCGGCAGCCGGCCATCAGCTGAGCTTCCTCGATGGCGCGCTGAATCGACTGCACAGTGGACTCGATGTTGACCACCACGCCCTTCTTAAGCCCGCGCGAGGGGTGGGTACCGATCCCAACGATTTCCAGCTCACCATCGGCGGTCACCTCGCCCACCAGCGCCACCACCTTGGAGGTGCCGATGTCCAGGCCGACGATCATCTTGCCGCTTTGCACGCTCGACATGTGTTTCATTCCTCAATTCTTCGCAGCAACGGTCGTATCCGCCGCAGTCGGGACCGGCTCATGCCAGGCGACGGCCAGGCCGTTCGCGTAGCGCAAATCGATCCGTGCGATCTTCTCGCTTTCCTGCTCCAGCGCCTTTTGATAGATGGCGGTGAAGCGACGCATTTTTTCTACAACCTGATCCCTGCCCAGCAGCAACTCGATGCCCTGGTTGGTGGTCAGAAACCAGCTTCCACGTTCACGCAGCTCAAGACGGGAAATGGAGAACCCCAGCGGGCGCAGCATCTGACTGAGCATCTGGTATTGCTGCATGACACGCTGTTGGGCCCGCTTCGGACCATATAAATGTGGCAAGTGTTCATATCGGCTCAGGTCATCCGGCGAGAAAGCCTGTCCTTTATTGTTAAGCAATGCTTCACCCCCCCAGCGGGCAATCGGCAATTGCTCATCCAGACGCACCATCACCTGGTCCGGCCAGACGCGGCGAACTTCGACGTGAGCGATCCATGGCATCTGTTCGAGTTGGTGACGCATGCCGTTCAGATCAACCTTGAAGAAGCTCTGTTCGACAAAAGGTGCGATACGCTGCTGAACCGCTTCACGGCTGACATAACCCAGCTCACCTTGCACGCTGACCTTGGCGATCGGCCGGTCGGCATAGGGCAGCAGGCGCTCGCCCAGATCGTAAAGGCCAACTACCAGCCCAACCAGCAGCACAGGCCAGACGAAGCGCTTCAGGCCGGCGAGATTAGGCTTTGGCAGGCGCTGCGAAAGCGGCTGCGGTTGCACCAGTCGGCTCGCGCCCCGTTGCACGGGCTTGCGCGAGGCTCGGCCGCTTCCGGGTTGCGAATGGCGCAGCGTGACGATCATTTTTAGCTCCCCGCCTCGAGGCTGTCATCGAGAATGCTCAAGACCAACTGCTGAAAATCCAGGCCGGCGGCACGCGCCGCCATGGGCACCAGACTGTGGTCGGTCATGCCGGGTACGGTATTCACTTCCAGCAACCAGAAATTGCCAACGGCATCCTGCATCACGTCAACGCGGGCCCAGCCGCGAATACCAACCGCTTCGCAGGCGCGCGCGGACAATATCTTGAGTTCCTGTTCCCGAGCGGCGTCGAGGCCACAAGGAATCCGGTATTGGGTATCGGAGGCCAAGTACTTGGCGTCGTAGTCGTAGAAGCTGTGCGGGGTGCCCAGGCCAATCGGCGGCAGCACTTGGCCATGCAGCACCGCAACGGTAAATTCCGGACCTTGTATCCACTGCTCGACCAGCACCTGCGAATCGTAGGTACTGGCGGCACGCCAGGCGTCGATCAGCTCGGCAATGCCGGCGACCTTGGCCATGCCGATGCTCGAGCCCTCATGAGCCGGCTTGACGATCAGCGGAAAGCCCAGCGTTTCGGCAGCGGCCTTGCAATCGTCTTCGGTGGCCAGCACGGCGTGCTGCGGTGTCGGCAACCCCAGGCTCTGCCACACCTGCTTGGTGCGCAGCTTGTCCATTGCCAGGGCCGATGCCAGGATGCCGCTGCCGGTGTAAGGGATGCCGGCGCATTCCAGCAGGCCTTGCATACTGCCATCTTCTCCGCCACGACCGTGCAGGACGATAAAGGCGTGATCGATACGCTCGTTACCCAGGCGTTGCAGCAGGTCGTCGCCGGCGTCTATACCGAACGCATCTACACCTGCCTCCTGCAACGCAGCGAGGACCGCCGCGCCGGACTTCAGGGAAACTTCCCGCTCGGCACTCCTGCCGCCAAAAAGCACAGCGACGCGGCCGAATGCTTTGGGATCCCGAGTCGAATGCAGGGCCATCATTTGGATTTCCTCGCAGTTCCATCGCCACCGAATAGCGGGCTATTGAGCAATTGCGGCGCAAGCCCGCCGATATCGCCGGCACCTTGGCAGAGCAGGATGTCGCCGGCGCGCAGCAGCGGCTTGACCAATGGAGCGAGGTCGACGCCACGCTCGACGTAGATCGGATCCAGCTGCCCGCGCTGGCGGATGCTGTGGCACAGCTGACGGCTGTCGGCACCAGGTATCGGCTCCTCGCCAGCCGGATAGACTTCCATCAGCAGCAACACGTTTGATTCACCGAGCACTTGCACGAAGTCGTCGTAGAGGTCGCGGGTGCGGCTGAAGCGGTGCGGCTGATAAACCATCACCAGGCGCCGCTCCGGCCAGCCTCCACGTACCGCCTTGATCACGGCCGCAACTTCACGCGGGTGGTGACCGTAATCGTCGACCAGCATCACGCTGCCATTCTCGACCGGCAGATCGCCGTAGACCTGGAAGCGGCGGCCAACGCCCGCGAACTCCGCGAGCCCCTGAACGATGGCGTCGTCATCGATGCCTTCATCCGTCGCGATAGCGATAGTGGCCAAGGCATTGAGCACATTGTGGTTGCCGGGCATGTTCACCGACACATCCAGCGGCTCGCAGCCGTCGCGCAGCACGGTGAAGTAGGTGCGCATGCCTTCCTGGCGGATGTTGATCGCGCGTACATCGGCGTCTTCGCTGAACCCGTAGGTCGTGGTTGGCCGGCCGATCTGCGGGATGATCTCGCGCACGAACGGATCATCGACGCAGAGCACGGCCAGACCGTAGAACGGCAGGTTGTGCAGGAACTCGACGAAGGTCTTCTTCAGCTTGCCGAAGTCGCCGCCATAGGTGCTCATATGATCGGCGTCGATGTTGGTTACTACCGCCACCATCGGCTGCAAGTGGAGGAAGCTGGCATCGCTTTCATCGGCCTCGGCAATCAGGTAACGGCTGCTGCCCAACTGTGCGTTGGTGCCGGCCGCAGTCAGACGGCCGCCGATGACGAAGGTCGGATCGAGTCCACCAGCAGCAAACACCGAGGCAAGCAGGCTGGTCGTGGTGGTCTTACCATGCGTACCGGCGACCGCAATGCCATGCCTGTAACGCATCAGTTCGGCGAGCATCTCGGCACGTGGAACCACTGGAATACGTTGCTCGAGTGCCAGCGCAACTTCCGGATTGGCCGAGTTGACAGCGCTGGACACTACCAGCACGTCGGCACCGGCAACATTGCCGGCCTGATGGCCGATGAAGATCTGCGCACCGAAACTCTGCAACCGATCGGTACTGGCAGACTCCTTGAGATCGGAGCCGGAAACTTCATAACCGAGGTTAAGCAATACCTCAGCGATGCCGCACATACCAACGCCGCCGATACCGACGAAGTGAATGCGACGGATGCGACGCATGCGCCGTACTTCCGCTTTAACCGCGGCGGGGGATTTAGCCACGGGCCACCTCCAGACAGATTTCGACCACGCTGCGGGTGGCGTCGGGCCGAGCCAGACGGCGCGCGGTGGCCCCCATGGCCTTTAGTTTTTCCGGCTGCATCATTACCTCGGTCAGCTGAGCGGCAAGCGCGGCCGCGTCAGTCTTGGCTTGTGGCATAAGGACGGCGGCGCCCTCCTTCGCCAGATATTCGGCGTTACGAGTCTGGTGGTCGTCGATCGCATGGGGCAGCGGCACCAGGAAGGACGGCAGGCCTGCTGCGGCCAGCTCGCAAACGGTGAGCGCACCAGCACGGCAGATCACCAGATCGGCCCAGGCGTAGGCGCGCGCCATGTCCTTGATGAAGGGAGCGACCTCCGCCTCTACATTCGCTTCTGCATAGCGTTGCGTGGTGATTTCGGCGTGCTGCTTGCCAGCCTGGTGAAATACTTCCGGACGCAAGTTCAAAGGCAGCTGAGCCAACGCCGCAGGCAACAGCTTGTTCAAGGGCTCGGCACCCAGGCTGCCACCCAGCACCAACAGGCGTGGCCGGCGGCCAATCAGGGTGTCGCGCGGGGTTTCCAGAAACAGCTCTTCACGCACAGGGTTGCCAGTGGTCCGGCGCTTGGCGCTGGACTTGAAGGTGTCGGGAAAGGCTTCGCAAACACGGCTGGAGAGCGGCGCGAGGCTTCGGTTGGCGGTGCCAGCCACGGCGTTCTGCTCGTGAATTACCAGCGGCACACCCGCCAGCTTGGCGGCCAGCCCACCCGGGCCAGTCACGTAGCCACCCATGCCCAGCACGCAGACTGGTTGCAGCTCGCGAACAATGCGGCGTGCCTGGAACAGCGAGCGAACCAACTGCACTGGGGCCTTTATCAGCGATGCGAGGCTCTTGCCGCGCAGCCCACTGATCTGGATCAGATGCAGCGGCAGGCCAGCGGCCGGCACCAGTTCGTTCTCGATGCCACGCGGCGTGCCGAGCCAGTGCACGGCATAGCCCCGTGCCTGAAACTCGCGGGCACAGGCCAGCGCAGGGAAGACATGGCCGCCAGTGCCGCCAGCCATGATCAGCACATTAGCGGCCATGGGCGACCTCCTTGGCCGGCGGCTCGGCGAAATCGGCTTCGTCGAAGTCGGTATCCTCGCTGCCCAGCACGGTGCGGCTTTCCCATTCGATTCGCAGCAACAGCGCCATGCTCGCGCAAGTCACCACCAGCGAGCTGCCGCCATAGCTGAGAAAAGGCAGCGTCAGTCCCTTGGTCGGCAAGAGGCCGACGTTCACGCCGACATTGATCAGAAACTGACCCAGCCAGAGAAACGCCAGGCCCCAGGCAACGTAGGCGGCGAAGAACTGCCTGGCCTTCTCTGCCCAGAGACCGATATACAGTGCGCGGATGCCGACGAACGCGAATAGCGCGATGGTTGCCAGCGCGCCAATCATCCCCAGCTCTTCGGCCAGCACCGAAAAGACGAAGTCGGTATGCGCTTCCGGCAAATAGAACTGCTTCTGCACGCTGTTGCCGAGGCCGACGCCGAACCACTCGCCGCGACCGAAGGCGATCAATGCCTGGGTAAGCTGATAGCCGGCGCCGTACTGATCGGCCCAAGGATCGGTAAAGGTGATCAGGCGCTGCAGACGATACTCCTGGGTCTGCACCAGCACCACCACGGCGCCCACCGCCGCGATTACCAGCAGGCTGAAGCGGATCATCCCGACGCCACCGAGGAACAGCATCGCTACCGCGGCGCCCATCATGACTACCGTGGCACCGAAATCAGGCTCCAGCAGCAGCAGAAACGCCATCGGCAGCAGCACCAGGAACGGCTTGGCGAAACCCCACATGCTCTCGCGGACTTCTTCCTGACGACGCACCAGATACCCGGCCAGGTAGATCACCACGAATACTTTGGCCAGCTCCGACGGCTGCACGTTGAATGCGCCGAAGCCGATCCAGCGCATGGAGCCGTTCACTTCCCGACCAATGCCCGGCAACAGAACGAGGATCAACAGACCGAATGCGGCGAGCAGGAGCATCCAGTCCAGGCGCTGCCAAACCGACAGCGGCACCAGCAGCATGGCTGTGCCGGCGCCAAGCCCCAGCAACACATAAATGAGGTGGCGGATCATGTGGTACAGCGGGTTGCCGGAGTTAACCGCAGCCACTTCGGAGGATGCCGAGGTGATCATTACCAGGCCGAGGCCAAGCAATGCCAGGCAGCCGGCGAGCATGGGAAAATCCAGATCCAGACCGCGGCGGCCGAACAGTGGCGACGGTGCATGACGCAGGAAGGCAAACATCAGCTGAGCGCCTCCACTGCAGAGGCGAAAAGGCGGCCGCGCTCTTCGAAGTTCTTGAACATGTCCAGGCTGGCACAGGCCGGCGAGAGCAATACCGCATCGCCTTCCTCGGCGTATTCGGCAGCGCTCTGCACGGCCTCCTCCAGCGTCGCGACGCGAACGATGGTTGTCGCATCAGCCAAAGACTCAGCGAGACGCTGCGCATCGCGACCAAGCAACACGACGGCGCGGCAGTACCGCGTGACGGGCGCACGCAACGCCGAGAAATCCGCGCCCTTGCCGTCGCCACCGGCGATCAGCACCAGCTTGCCATCGATATCGGCACCCAGCCCTTCGATCGCTGCCAGCGCGGCGCCAACATTAGTGGCTTTCGAATCGTCGTAATAACTGACTTCGTGGCGCTGACCAACCCACTGACAGCGATGCGGCAAGCCGGCGAATTGGCGAAGCGTCTCCAGCATCGGCTCGAACGGAAGCCCAACGGCATTACCCAGCGCCAACGCAGCCAGCGCATTGGACTGATTATGCGCACCACGCATCTTCAACTCACGAACCGGCATCAGGGTTTCGAACTGGAATGCCAGGTATTTCTCACCCTTATCCTCGAACAGCCCAAACCCCTTGAAGTCGGGTTTGCCGAGCCCGAAGGTCCAAGTGGGCAAATCATCAGCCACCAATGGCCGACTGAGGCGATCGTCACGGTTGACCACCACTTGGCGCGCACCACGAAAGATTCGATGCTTGGCCTGGTGGTAGGCCGGCAGGCCGCTGTAGCGATCCATGTGGTCTTCGCTGATGTTCAGGCAGGTCGCCACCTCGGCATTGAGCTGCTCGGTGGTTTCCAGCTGAAAGCTGGACAGCTCCAACACGTAAAGCTCGACCTCGTCATCGAGCAAATCAAGGGCCGGAGTGCCGAGATTGCCGCCAACTGCCACTTTGCATCCTGCGGCTGTTGCCATTTCGCCCACTAGCGTGGTTACGGTGCTCTTAGCGTTGGAACCAGTGATAGCAATGATCGGGGCCCTGGCTTCGCGAGCGAACAGCTCGATATCCCCGGACAACTTAACTCCGCGGGCTTTCGCTTCCTGCAGCGCTGGAGTACTGACCGCCAGTCCCGGGCTCACCAGCAGCTCGCTGGCGGTGCAAAGAAACTCCACGTCTAATTCGCCACAGCGCACCTGCACATCCGAATACTCGGCCTTGAGCGTGGCCAGTTCCGGCGGGTTCACGCGGGTGTCAGCAACGGCAAAGGGCAGCCCACGGCGCGCCAGATGGCGTACCAGGGACATGCCGCTCTTGCCGAGACCGACAACGATGCGGAACTGATCGGAAGCGATGAGCACTCTCAATTACCTCAGTTTCAGGGTGGCGAGGCCGACGAGCACCAGGATCACGGTAATGATCCAGAAGCGCACGATTACCCGGGGTTCGGGCCAGCCCTTGAGTTCGAAATGGTGGTGAATCGGGGCCATACGGAACACGCGCTTGCCGGTCAGTTTGAAACTGGCGACCTGAATCATCACCGACAGGGTTTCCATCACGAACACCCCGCCCATGATGAACAACACCACTTCCTGGCGAACGATGACCGCGATGGTTCCAAGCGCCGCGCCCAGCGCCAACGCGCCGACGTCGCCCATAAAGACCTGAGCCGGATAGGTGTTGAACCAGAGAAAACCGAGGCCGGCGCCGATCAGCGCGCCACAAAATACGATGAGCTCGCCCGCGCCCGGGACGTAAGGAATAAGGAGGTACTCGGCAAAGTTCACGTTGCCGGACAGGTAGCAGAAGATACCCAGGCCACCACCAACCATTACCGTTGGCATGATCGCCAGTCCGTCGAGACCATCGGTGAGGTTTACCGCATTGCTCGAGCCGACGATGACGAAATAGGTCAGCACCACGAAGCCAATCCCCAGCGGGATCTCGATATTCTTCAGCAGCGGCAGGATCAACGTGGTTTCAACCGGCGTCTGCGCGGTCATATAAAGGAAGATTGCAGCCCCGAGCCCGAACACCGACTGCCAGAAGTACTTCCACCGGCTCGGCAGGCCGCGGGAGTTCTTCTCGATCACCTTGCGATAGTCATCGACCCAGCCGATCGCACCGAACAGCAACGTCACGGCCAGCACGACCCAGACATACCGGTTGGATAAGTCGGCCCATAACAGGGTGCTGATACTGATAGCACTGAGAATCAGTGCTCCACCCATGGTTGGGGTGCCGGATTTCGACAGGTGCGACTGCGGACCATCGGTGCGTACCGACTGGCCGATCTGGCGCATCTGCAGCGTGCGGATCAGCCAGGGGCCCATCCACAAGGACAGCACAAGCGCAGTGAGTACGCCGAGAATTCCACGCAGCGACAGGTACTGGAAGACTGCAAAGCCCTTGTGGAACTGTTGCAGATACTCGGCGAGCAGCAGCAGCATCAGTGTTTCTCCATGGATGGCCCAGCGAGCGCATCGACGACTTTGTCCATCGCCGCGCTACGCGAGCCCTTGATCAGAATGGTGGTACCGCTGCCCTGCTCGGCACGCAGGCTCTCGATAAGGCTGCTCTGGTCGGCAAAATGTCGGGAGCCCGGGCCGAACGCGTCGACCGCATAGGCCATCAACGGGCCGACGGCGTATAGTGTGCCGACCTTGCCAGCGGCATAGGCGCCGACTTCACGATGGCCCTGCTCGGCCCACTCGCCCAGCTCGCCCATGTCACCCAGTACGAGAATGGTGCGGCCAGCAAAGCTGGCCAACACGTCGATTGCGGCGCAGATCGATGCAGGATTGGCGTTGTAGCTGTCGTCGATAAGGCGCACACCGTTGGCGAGCATCTGCGCCACGGCGCGGCCCTTGACCGGTTGCAGTTGCTGCAGCCCGGCAACAACGGCGTCCGCGTCGACACCCAGCGCATAAGCCGCTGCGGCTGCCGCCAGGGCATTGGCAACATTGTGCCGGCCGAGCAGATTGAGCTGGATACGGAGGTTGCCCAGCGGGCCGGTCAGTACGAAGCTCGGACAACCGCGCTGATCGTAGGCGACCGAACCGGCGGAGAAATCGGCGAGCGGGTTGGCCAGGCCGAAAGAGACGATGCGCTTGCCCACGACACGCTCGGCCCAGACCGGATAGGCCTTGTCATCGCGATTCAGCACCGCAATGCCGCTTTCATTCAAACCGTCGAGGATCTCGCCTTTGGCTTCGACGATCTTGTGCGGGCCGCCGAACTCGCCGACATGGGCGGTTCCGGCGTTGGTAATCAGGCTGACATCAGGGCGTACTAGATTGACGGTGTAGGCAATATCGCCAGGACGTGAGGCGCCTAGCTCGATAACCGCCGCGCGGTGCTCAGCGCTCAATTCCAGAAGCGTCAAAGGCGCGCCCAGATCGTTGTTAAGGTTACCGCGAGTCGCCAATACTGCGTTTTGGCCGCGGGCGCAGCGCAGGATGCTGGCCAGCATCTCCTTTACGCTGGTCTTGCCGCTGGAGCCGGTAATCGCGGCGACCGGCCCGTTGAAGGCGTCACGATTGCGCGCACCAAGGCGCCCTAGTGCCAAACGGGTGTCGGCGACTACCAACTGTGGCAGCGGAGCTCCCTCCACCTCGCGCTCAACCAGCGCCGCCACCGCGCCTTTCGCAGCCACATCGGCCAGATAGGCGTGGCCGTCGAAGCGAGGCCCGGTCAGGGCGATGAACAGCTGCCCGGGCTGGACGGCTCGACTGTCGGTACTTACCGCGTCGAAGCTGGCATCCGCACCTACCAGGCGGCCGGAGAGAGGCTGCTGCAGCTCGCTCAGGCGCATCGTGTCAAGCATGGGGCTTCTCCCAAGTGGACAGACCCGCGCAGGCTTCTTCTATATCGGAGAACGGCAAGCGCTCACCGCGAATTTCCTGATAGTCCTCGTGACCTTTACCCGCGAGGACCACAATGTCCTCGGCATGTGCGGTTGCGATAAGGCTGGCAATCGCTTGGGCGCGGCCGTGCATGACGGTGACGGCCGCGGGGTTGACGAACCCTGCCCGGATGTTATCGATGATCTGCTCGGGCGCCTCGTTGCGCGGATTGTCGTCAGTCACCACGACGCCGTCGGCCAATCGCTCGGCGACCTCAGCCATAAGCGGGCGCTTGCCGGTGTCGCGATCGCCGCCGCAACCGAACAGACAGAGCAGCCTGCCGCACGCGTGTGGGCGAAGTGCGGTGAGGACTTTTTCCAATGCATCGGGTGTGTGTGCATAGTCGACCACGACCAGCGGACGATCGCCGCCGCCCAGGCGCTGCATGCGGCCAGCAGGCCCCTGGAGATCAGGCAGCACAGCCAGGATTTCATCCAGCGGGTAGTCCATGCCCAGCAAAGCGCCGACAGCGGCCAGCACATTGCTGACATTGAAGCGCCCCAGCAGCGGGCTTCGCATCGAGCGCTCGCCCTGCGGCGTGATCAGGCGCGCATGAATGCCGTCATCGTTGAGCAGGGCTTCGGCGCAAAACAGATAAGCCGAGCGGTCCTCCAGGCTGTAGGTAATTAGCCGCGAGTCGCGCTCTTCGCCAGCCAACACGCGACCAAAGCCATCATCAAGATTGATCACCCGGCAGCTCAATCCGGGCACGTCGAACAGGCGGGCCTTGGCAGCGCCATAGGCTTCCATCGTGCCGTGGTAGTCCAGATGGTCACGGGACAGGTTGGTGAATACGGCGACATCGAAATCCAGCGCAGCGACACGGCCCTGATCAAGGCCATGTGACGACACTTCCATAGCTACGGCGCGGGCGCCCTCCTGCTTGAGATTGGCCAGCGTCGCCTGCACCCCGATGGCATCCGGCGTCGTATGGCGGCCAAGCTCCAGTTGGCCGTGAAATCCCGTACCCAGTGTGCCGATGATGCCGCACGGCTCGCCGAGCCGATCAAGCGCCTGAGCGATCAGCTGGCTGACACTGGTCTTGCCATTGGTTCCGGTAACGCCAACCAAGCGCAGGCTGCGGCTGGGTTCACCGTAGAAGCGCCCGGCAATAGCCGACAACTGGCTGGACAGGTGCTGTACCGGCACCATTACCGCATTGCCGGTCAGCGCCTGGTCGAGCCCTTCAGCTTCGTATGCGACCGCAGCTGCACCGCGAGCAATGGCATCGTGCACATGGTCGCGACCATCGAACTGCAACCCTGGCACTGCCAGAAACAGATCTCCGCCGCGGACCTTGCGGCTATCGAGCGTCAGCTCGCGAATCAGGATATCGCTGCCCGCTTGTGGCAGCAGGTGATTCAGTGGCATCGGCATCAGATTCGCCCTCCATTGCCTTTTACCGCTTCTGCGGTCTGTAGATCGGCCGGCGGAGGCAGATTGTCCGGTGCAACATTCATCAGCCGCAGCGCGCGCGCCATAACCGTGCCGAATACCGGTGCCGCGACCAGGCCACCGTAGTACTGGCCCTTGCTCGGCTCATCCACGACGATTACCGCAGCAATCCGCGGATTGGAAAGCGGTGCCACCCCAGCAAAGAACGAGCGATAGGCGTCCTTGGTGTAGCCACCGGTACCGGAAATCTTCTTCGCGGTCCCGCTCTTTCCGCCGACCTGGTAGCCCGGCACTCTGGCACGAGCACCACCACCACCTTCCTCTTCGACGACGGCGCGCAACATCTGCAGAACCGTGCCGGAAATCTGCTTGTCGATGACCTGCACGCCATCCTGCACGCGGTCCAGACGCAGCAGGGAAAGCGGTACATTGGACCCCTGATTGCCCAGTACCGCATACGCATGAGCCAGCTGGACGGCAGTCACCGACAAGCCGTAGCCATAGGCCAGGGATGCAGTTTCAGCGTCCCGCCATTTGCGATGATTAGGCAGATTGCCAACCCGCTCGCCGGGGAAACCCAGCCCGGTATCCTGGCCGAAGCCAGCTTGTTGCATCACTGCGTAAACCGGCTCGGCACCGATATCCAGAGCAATCTTGCTGATGCCGACGTTACTTGACTTCATCAGAATGCCAGTCAGCGACAACATGCCGCCGCGGGACACGTCGCGGATGGTGTAGCGACCAATGCGCATCCAGCCAGGCAAGGTATTGACGACCGAGTCAGGCTTATATTTTCCGGTACCCAGCGCTGCCGCGATGCTGAACGGCTTGACGGTCGAGCCAGGCTCGAAAACGTCGATCATCGCGCGATTGCGCATGGCCGCCGGCTGCAGGTTGCGGCGGTTGTTCGGGTTGTAGGTGGGCTGATTGGCCATGGCGAGGATTTCACCGGTTTTGACGTCAACCATCACCAGACTCGCCGCCTTGGCACCGTATTCATGCACCACTTTGCGTAGCTCGCTGTGGGCGAGGTACTGCAGGCGGAGATCGATCGACAAAGCCATGGCCTTGCCGGCCTTGGCATTCTTCACCACCTGCACATCCTTGATCAGCCGGCCGCGGCGGTCCTTGAGCACCTGGCGCTTACCCGGCACGCCGGCAAGCCACTCGTCATAAGCGAGCTCCATGCCCTCACGACCACGGTCATCAATATCGGTAAAACCCACCACATGTGCGGCCACTTCGCCAGCTGGATAGAACCGGCGGAACTCTTCCTGGGCGTATACACCGGGAATTTTCAGATCCAGCACGTCCTGACCCTGCTCGGGCGTCAGGCCGCGCACCAGGTAGATGAATTCGCGCGAAGCTTGCGACTGTAGCCGCTCGCTCAAAGTCGCTGCGTCCTGACCCAGGGCCTTGGCCAACTCCGCCCACCGTGCGCGGGATGTCTGCAGCTCCTTCGGGTTACCCCAAAGCGTGGTGACTGGCGTGCTCACTGCAAGTGGCTCACCGTTGCGGTCCGTGATCAAGCCCCGGTGGGCAGGTATCGGTATGTGCCGAACGCTGCGCGCGTCACCCTGGCCTTTGAGAAACCCCTGATCCATCACCTGCAAATCGACAATACGCCAAGCGATGGCGCCCACCAGCAGAGCCAGCAGCGTCAGTACGATGCGGAAGCGCCACGGATAAAGCGCGCCCTGAAGGTTCATCATGGCTTCACCAGCCTGACGTCTGCCGCCGCAGGAATATGCATGCGTAGCTGGTCAGTCGCTAGCGTCTCGATGCGGCTGTGAGCCGTCCAAGTGCTCTGCTCAAGAATCAAGCGCCCCCACTCGGCCTGGGCTTTGTCGCGCACACTGAGCTCGCCATACAGATCATTGAGCAGCTGGCGATTCCAGTGCGCGCAGTAGGCAACCGCGATAGCCGACAGCAGAACGCTGACGAACAACACCAGCATCAACAGGCTGCCGCGAGGCATCGAACGAAGCACACGGCTCACCGTAGTTTCTCCGCAACGCGCATGACCGCGCTACGCGAACGCGGGTTGGCCTTGACCTCAGCATCAGATGCGTACTGGGGCTTGCCAAACAGCTTCAATCGCGGTTCGAAGGCCTTTGGGATGATTGGCAGATCGCGCGGCAGCTTGTCCGCTTCGCCTTTGGCGTGTCGGCGCATGAACTGTTTGACGATGCGATCTTCCAGCGAATGAAAGCTGATAACAACGAGCCGGCCACCGACTTCAAGCGCGTCCAAGGCAGCCTCAAGCCCACGCTCAAGATCGCCCAACTCGTTGTTGATGTAGATACGCAAACCTTGGAAGGCGCGTGTCGCCGGATTCTTGCCTTTTTCCCAGGCCGGATTGGCCTCGGTTAGCACTTTGGCCAGGTCGGCCGTGCGCTCGAATGGCGCCTCTACACGGCGCTGCACCACCGCGCGCGCCATGCGTTTGGCAAAGCGCTCCTCGCCATATTCCTTGAATACGCGAGCGATCTCTTCCTCTTCGGCATGGGCGATCCATTCAGCTGCGCTCACGCCACGGCTTGGATCCATTCGCATGTCCAGAGGGCCGTCGTGAAGAAAGCTGAAACCACGAGCAGGGTCGTCCAGCTGCGGCGACGACACACCGAGGTCCAGCAAAATTCCACTGACAGTCCCATTCCAGCCGCGCTGCGCCAATTCCTCACCCAGCTCGGCAAAACTTCTCTGCACAACGACAAAGCGGCCGTCCTCGGCCGCTAGTGCTTGCCCCGTAGCGATGGCTAACGGGTCCTTGTCGAAGCCTAGCAATTGGCCATCAGAGCCAAGTTGCTGAAGTAGCAGTCGGCTATGACCGCCTCGCCCGAAGGTTCCGTCCAGATAACGGCCATCCGCGCGCACGTTCAGCGCCGCGACGGCTTCGTCGAGCAACACGGTAATATGTCGCAGGCTGCTGATCTGGCTCACAGGATTAGGTCACGTAGTTCTTCCGGCAGACCGCCGGGTTGCTTGATGGCCGCCAGGTCCGCGTCGGATATCGCGTTCCAGTCGTCCTCGTTCCACAGTTGAAACTTGTTCAGTTGCCCTACCAACATCGCCCGTTTGTCTAGCCGGGCGTACTCGCGAAGGCGCGGCGGCACAACCACGCGACCGCTGCCATCCATCTCAAGATCAACGGCATTACCGATCAGCAGACGCTGCAACCGACGGGCTTCTTCGCGCAGAGAGGGCAGCTCGCGGAGCTTCGCCTCAATCAGCTCCCACTCGGGCAGGGGATAGATGCACAAACAGCGGTCCACAGCGTCGATTGTGATGATCAACTGGCCATCGCCACGGGAATTCAGCTCGTCGCGATACCGGCTGGGCATAGCTAGCCGGCCTTTGGCGTCGAGACTGATGGCGTTAGCTCCGCGAAACACGGCTGCGCTTCCCCTAAATTAGCTATCCATGCCCATATTTACCCACTTTCTGCCACTTCCTACCACTTGTGCGCACTATAGAAACGCAGCCGCCCCACCGTCAAGGCAAGCCGGACGGGAAAAAGCCTTACGGAGCGGCAATTTAGCGACGCTAATGCTGGAATCGAGCAGAACAGCGAAGGGAAGGAAGGGAGGTTCCGAACAGGCGCAAGCAGTTACTCAACAAAGTTAATGTGCTTTGTTAAGAGCAATAATCTTTCGGAATTAAAATCGGGCGTCACGAAGGTAAAAGAGGAGGAGAGTCGATCTGTAAGCCGGGTTCTGTCGAGGACAGCCATTCCTCTACGACAGCCATCACTGACTGCCTCTAGCAACCTACCCGGATCCAGCGCGGGCCACGCCAATGGATCCCTATTTGGTCTTGCTCCAAGTGGGGTTTACCTAGCCACGGACTGTTGCCAGCCGTGCGGTGCGCTCTTACCGCACCTTTTCACCCTTACCGGCGCCGAAACGCTTAGGCGGTTATTTTCTGTGGCACTTTCCGTAGGCTCACGCCCCCCAGGCGTTACCTGGCACTTCGCCCTATGGAGCCCGGACTTTCCTCCCTCCCTTCTTGCCGGAACAAAAAGAGACAGCGACTGTCCGATCGACTCTCCAGGCGCCAGAGTATCGTTGCGAGGAGCTTGCTGCAAGCGCACCTCCCTAGCGCACGCGCAATGGGTCCTGCTATTTGCGCTCCAGCGCTGCCTGATACAACAGATTCTTACGCACACCCGTGATATCAGCTGCGATGGCAGCTGCTCGTTTAAGCGGCATTTCAGCTAGCAACAAATCAAGCACCCGCAACGCCTCCGCACTCACCGCACTTTCACCCGGCGGAGCCTGCCAACCCTCTACAAGCAGTACGCACTCGCCCCGCTGCTGGTTGCTGTCTGCCTCGACCCAAGCTCTCAGCTCGGCCAAGGGCAAGCCTTTCAGCGTTTCAAAGGTTTTGGTCAACTCCCGGCCAAGCACAGCGACACGCGCCCCACCGAATATCGCCTCGAAGTCACACAGAGACTCGAGTATTCGATGCGGCGCCTCATAAAAAATAAGGGTGCGAGGCTCTTCCTTCAGCGCCTCAAGGCGCGTGCACCGAGCAGCAGTCTTTGCGGGCAGAAAACCCTCGAAAATGAAACGATCCGACGGCAAGCCGGCAGCGGATAGTGCCGCAATCAACGCGCAGGCGCCCGGAACCGGCACGACCGCAATCCCCGCAGCGCGAGCCTGACGCACGAGGTGGTAGCCCGGGTCGGAGATCAGCGGTGTGCCGGCATCAGAAATCAGTGCAACATCATCCCCCGCCTGCAATCGGCCGATGAATCGACTGCCCTCGTCACGCTCATTGTGCTCATGGCACGCGGCCAAAGGAGTCTGGATGCCAAAGTGCGCCATTAGGCGAGACGAATGCCGGGTATCCTCCGCGGCAATAAGCGCTACATCACCAAGCACGCGCAGGGCACGAGCACTGATGTCTTCCAGATTGCCGATAGGTGTGGCAACGACATAAAGCGTACCCACTCCGGAATTCGCACCAGCGCTGGCAGTCACAGGGCTTACCTCTGTTACGGAAATGCGCATTGTAGCCCGATTCACCGTCGCAACATCGCGGCCACTTCAGTGCTTGGGTACAATCCGCAAACACTCGCCAGTGCTTTCAGGAACGATCAAACAATGGCCTGCCTACGTCCTCTCCTACTACTCTGCCTCGCTGCCATGCTTGCAGCTTGCGCCAGCTCCCCATCCTCCACCTTGGGCGAGCTTCCTCGCACCCCGCAAGCAACCACTCAACAGCTCCTGGAAAAAGCCAGCCAGAGCGACCCAGAACAAGCTGCTCAGCTGCGCCTCGCGGCAGCAGATCAGAGCATGCAGCAGGGCAACACCGCGCAGGCGCAGAACATTCTGCGGCAAGTTCCCCTGGATGGATTGATGCCGGCGCAGCAAATCTTTGCACTGACCCTGCAAGGCGAGATCGCACTGGCTAACGGGGAGCCAGAGAAGGCTGAACAGTCATTTCAGCACCCTGCATTCGAACGTCTCGGCGAACTTCCGGTGGCACAGCAAATCCGTAGCCAGCTCGCTCGCGCTGCCGCACTGGAAGCCACTAACAAACCTCTTGCCGCAGCGCGCGAACGCGTTTTCACCGCTCCACTGCTGAGTGGCGAACAAGCCAAGACGAACCACGAAGCGATCTGGAAGCTGATTTCCGCCCTCCCCGAAAAACAACTACAAGGCGCCACGGACACCGATCTGGCCGGCTGGCAGGCGCTTGCCCTGTCATTGAAGCGGGCGGGCACCGTCGCCCAGCAACAGCGTGCCATGGACGACTGGATCGCCCAGAATCCTCAGCATCCAGCTGCGCTGCAGCTGCCGGAATCGCTACAGAAGCTACGCGAACTGGCCGACCAACCGCTGACCCATGTCGGCCTGCTGCTACCGATGGACGGCCAGCTGGCGAGCGTCGCCCGCGCCTTGCGTGATGGCTTCCTGGCCGCTCATCTGCAAGCGCAACAGGCTGGCCAAGCGCTACGCATCGAACTGTACGACAGCACCCGCATGAGCTCCATCGATGACTTCTATCGACAGGCCCAGGCAGATGGCGTGCAGCTGGTAATCGGCCCGCTAGAGAAGGATCTGGTTCGGCAACTCGGCGAACGCGACCAGCTGCCAATTACCACCCTCGCCCTCAACTACAGTGACGCAGGACAAAACACTCCACCTCAGCTGTTCCAATTTGGACTGGCTGCCGAGGATGAGGCCCGCGAAGTTGCACGCCGCGCCTGGGCAGACGGCCACCGCCGCGCCATCGCCCTTGCGCCGCGCGGGGAATGGGGCGCCCGAATCCTCGATGCATTTCGCCAGAGCTGGCAAGAGGCCGGCGGCACCCTGGTCGCAGCCGAGCCGCTGGCCGAGCCAGTGAAGCTAGCCAATCAGATCGCCGACCTGTTACAGCTGCGAAATAGCGGAAGCCGCGCAGGCAGTACCACTAGCGCATCCGCAGCCAACCAGCCATCTCGCCGCCAGGACGTTGACTTCATCTTCCTGGCCGCAACTCCGCAGCAAGCTCAGCAAGTCAGACCCACGCTGATATTCCAGTACGCAGGTGACCTGCCGGTATATGCAACTTCGCACCTGCATACCGCCAGCCACAACCGCACGCAGTATCTGGACCTCGAAGGCATCCGCTTTGCCGAAACCCCCTGGCTGCTGGATGACCAGCTACCACTGCGCCGGGAGGTCGAACAGAAGTGGCCGCAGGCCGGTGGAAGCCTGGGGCGTCTCTACGCCATGGGGGCTGATGCTTACCTTTTGGCCCCGCGCCTGAACCAGTTACTCGCACTGCCGGACACACGGCTGGAAGGACTTTCCGGCACCCTGAGTCTGAGCGCCGAGCAGCGCATCCAGCGTGAGCTGCCGTGGGCTCAGTTCCGCGATGGCATGGTGGAACGACTGGAAGACGCCCAGCAATGAGCGAAAGCCAGAGCAGTGGACGCTCTGCTGAAATGCTCGCCCTGGACCATCTACGCGACAAAGGATTGCGCCTGCTCGAACGCAACTGGTCCTGTCGCAGCGGCGAGCTCGATCTGGTCATGCTAGATGGCGATACAGTAGTATTCGTCGAAGTCCGCTACAGGCGCCACGCTGCCTGGGGCGGCGCGCTGGAGAGCGTCGACACGCGCAAGCAGCAGAAGCTGATAAAGGCAGCCCAGTTCTTCCTGCAGAAGGAAAGCCGCTGGGCTAAACATCCTTGCCGCTTCGATGTAGTCGCCATCGCCGCAGCCGGCCATACCCAGGACCTGAACTGGATCCGCAACGCATTTGATAGCTGAACGATCCATAGCGCGATTGCTGCGCTATGTCACCCAGCCCAGCGAACCGTAAGCGCATTGCCCGATCGACACCCGGACGCGCCCATCACCTTGAAGGTCAACCACCGATGGACATGCAAACCCGTATCCGCCAGCTTTTCCAGGCCAGCATCGAAACCAAACAGCAGGCCATGGAAGTGCTGGCTCCCAGCATTGAGCAAGCCGGTCAAGCAATGGTCAACGCCCTGCTGAGTGAAGGCAAAATTCTCACCTGCGGGAACGGCGGCTCAGCCGGCGATGCCCAGCACTTCTCGTCAGAGTTGCTCAATCGTTTCGAACGCGAGCGCCCCAGCCTTCCGGCAATCGCGCTAACCACCGACAGCTCAACCATCACCTCGATCGCTAACGATTACAGCTACAACGAAGTGTTCTCCAAGCAGATTCGCGCACTGGGCCAGCCAGGCGACATATTGCTGGCCATTTCCACCAGCGGTAACTCCGCCAACGTCATTCAAGCCATCCAGGCAGCGCATGATCGGGAAATGCTCGTCGTAGCGCTGACCGGTCGAGATGGCGGCGGAATGGCATCGCTGCTGTTGCCGGAAGACGTAGAGGTCCGCGTACCGGCCAAGGTCACAGCGCGAATTCAGGAAGTCCACCTGCTGGTCATCCACTGCTTGTGCGATCTGATCGACAACCAATTGTTCGGAAGTGAGGAATGAACGTGTTTCGCCTACCTGTGATCACCCTCGGACTTTGCCTGGCCGTCAGCGGCTGCAGCTCGGTACTGACTGCCACTCGCGACGATCCAATTGCCGACAACCGCGGCACCCGCACCATTGGCAGCAAGATCGACGACTCACTGATCGAAACCAAAGCCGCCGTCAACATCGCCAAGGCCCACCCCGACCTCGATAAGGCCTCGCACATTGTTGTAGCAAGCTACAACGGCGTCGTCCTCCTCGCAGGCCAAACCCCACGCGCAGAGCTCAAGGAAATGGCGGAAAAGGCCGCGAGCAGCGTGCAGCGGGTCAAGCGGGTACATAACGAGCTACAGATCCTGCAGCCTTCATCTGCGCTGGCGCGCAGCAACGACTCCTGGCTGACCACCAAGATCAAGACCCAAATGCTGGCAGACAACAACGTGCCCGGCTCACGCATCAAGATCATCACCGAAAACGGTATCGTTTATTTGTTGGGCCTGGTCACCCGCCAGGAAGGCAATCGCGCCACCAACCTCGTCCAGGGAGTCTCGGGCGTACAGCGAATCGTGAAGCTCTTCGAATACATCGACTGAGTCATCAGCGGAGCTCAGAGTTTCTGAGCTCCGGCATCTAGCACCCGCTTACTTCACCACCTTCAGACTCGGGCGCCCGCCTGGTCGCGGCCCCTCATCACCAGCCCCACCGTTATCACTCGGCGCATCATCATCCGGCGGGCTAGGCTCGATTTCGAAAACCATGCCCTGCCCATTCTCTCTGGCATAGATCGCCATAACCGCCGCGGACGGCACATTAAGCGAGTGAGCAACACCACCAAAACGCCCCTCAAAGCTGATCGCTTCATTGTCCATGTGCAAATGGCGCACAGCGCTTGGCGCAACGTTGAGCACGATCTGACCGTCGCTGGCGAAACCGGCAGGCACTTGCACCCCCGGATAATCGACGTTGACCAGCAGATGCGGCGTGCACTCGTTGTCAACGATCCACTCGTAGAGCGCTCTCACTAGATACGGGCGACTTGAGTTCATGACGACATCCTCTCTCAGCGCATGCGGCGCTCGACGGCGGAAAGACTGGCCTGGAAGGCCTCGCGGGCGAAATTGCGCTCCATGTAATCAAGCAGTGGCTTGGCTGCTCGGGGCAGCTCGATACCGAGTTTGGGCAAACGCCATAGGATAGGCAACAGACAGCAGTCGACCAGACTGATCTCGTCGCTCATGAAATAAGCCTTCTCGGTGAATATCGGGGAAACGCCCGTCAGGCTTTCGCGAAGCTCCTTACGGGCCTGCGTACGCTGTGGCTCGCTGGTACGTTGATCGAGAATGCGATCAACCAGAGAACACCAGTCACGCTGAATACGATGCACCAGTAGCCGCGTATTGGCCCGCGCCACGGGATAGACCGGCAATAGCGGCGGATGCGGATAACGCTCTTCCAGATACTCCAGAATCACTCCCGGCTCATACAGCGCCAGATCCCGATCCACCAAAGTCGGCAAGCTGCCATAGGGGTTAACCTCCGCCAACTTCACCGGGCACTGCCCTGCCTCGACATCAAGGATGTCGACGCTAACGCCCTTCTCTGCGAGCACGAGACGAACGCGATGGGAATAGTGGTCGGCGGGATCGGAGTAGCAGCCCAACCGATTGGTTGCAGCCATAGGTCCTTCCTCACTCTTTTATCTTGAAGCAGAAAAAACACGCGCGCCCAGAGGGCGCGCGCAGGGTACAGCAGTTGGAACGTGCAGCTTAGTGAACGTCTTTCCAGTACTCACGCTTGAGCAGGTAAGCGAACACGAAGAACACCGCCAGGAACAGCAGCACATAGGTACCGATGCGCTGGCTCTCCAGCTTGACCGGGTTTGCCGAATAGGCAAGGAAGGTCACCAGGTTCTTGATCTTCTCGTCATACTCGGCCTCGGAGAGCGTGCCGGTACCAGGCTCGATGACCATCTGATCGCATGCCTCTTTAGTGATCGGCGTGCCGGTCAGAGGATCAAACTGCTTGCGACCGTCTTCGACCACCTGCACCTGCTTGCAGCCCACGACGCGACGCCCCTGAAGCGGAGCCAAGACGTGCGGCATACCGACGTTCGGGAAGACCGTATTGTTGACGCCATAAGGGCGGGCCGGATCTTCGTAGAAACTGCGCATGTAGGTGTACAGCCAGTCGTTGCCGCGAACGCGAGCAACCAGGGTCAGGTCCGGCGGAGCAGCACCGAACCAGACTTTGGCGTCATCAGGCTTCATGCCGATCTTCATGTGATCGCCAAACTTGGCATCAGCAAAAACGACGTTGTCCATCATGACCTCTTCGGGAATACCGAGGTCAGTGGCAACACGCTCATAACGCTGGTACTGCGCGCTATGACAACCCATGCAGTAGTTGGCGAAAGTCTTCAGACCGTCCTGCATGGCCGCTTTGTCAGTCAGGTCGATATCGACCTTATCCAAGTGCACCTCGGTCCCTGCAGCGGAGGCAAAGACCGGCAGAATTGCAAGAATCAATGCAGCAAATTGCTTTTTCATCAGCCAGCCACCCTTTGCGGAACCACTTTGGTCTTCTCGAGCTTGGTATAGAACGGCATCAGGATGAAGTAGCCGAAGTAGATAGCAGTACATATCCGCGCGAGCAGAGTGCGCTCGGGAGTCGGTGCAAGTACGCCAAGCACGCCGAGAATGATGAAGGATACACAGAACGCCAACAGCGTTACTTTGCTCATCCAACCCTTGTACTTCATGGATTTGACCGGGCTTCGATCCAACCAGGGCAACACGAAGAGCACTGCGATCGCCGCCCCCATGGCAATGACGCCAAGCAGCTTATCCGGCACCGCACGCAGAATCGCGTAGAACGGAGTGAAGTACCAAACAGGAGCAATGTGTGCCGGAGTCTTGAACGCGTTCGCCACTTCGAAGTTCGGCTTCTCAAGGAAATAGCCGCCCATCTCAGGGAAGAAGAACACGACCGCACAGAAGACGAAGAGGAATACTACGACACCGACAATGTCTTTAACGGTGTAGTAAGGGTGGAACGGGATGCCATCGAGCGGCACGCCATTCTCATCCTTGGTCTTCTTGATATCGACACCCATCGGGTTGTTCGAGCCAACCTCGTGCAGCGCCAGGATGTGCAGAACGACCAGGCCAAGAATGACGATTGGCAGCGCGATCACGTGCAGCGCGAAGAAGCGGTTCAGCGTGATGCCTGAGATGAGGTAGTCACCGCGAATCCACTGGGTCAGGTCACCACCGATGACCGGAATGGCACCAAACAGCGAGATGATTACCTGGGCACCCCAGTAGGACATCTGTCCCCAAGGCAGCAGATAGCCCATGAAGGCCTCAGCCATGAGCGCCAGATAGATCATCATGCCGAAGATCCACACCAGCTCGCGCGGCTTCTGATAGGAGCCGTAGAGGATCCCACGGAACATATGCAGATAGACCACCACGAAGAACGCGGACGCGCCCGTGGAGTGCAGGTAGCGAATGATCCAGCCGTACTCAACGTCGCGCATGATGTATTCGACGGAGGCGAAGGCACCCTCAGCCGAAGGCTCGAAGCTCATGGTCAGCCAGATACCGGTAAGTATCTGATTGACCAGTACGAGAAGGGCCAGCGAACCGAAGAAATACAGGACGTTGAAGTTCTTGGGGGCGTAGTACTTCGAAAGATGGTCTTCCCACATCTTGGTCGCGGGAAAGCGGGCGTCGACCCATTCCATGAACTTGCTCATCAGGCGTTCTCCTGGTCCACACCGATGATGATTACATTATCGGTCTCGTACGAGTGCGGGGGCACCGGCAGGTTCAAGGGAGCTGGCTGCGACTTATAGACGCGACCGGCCATATCGTATTTGGAACCATGGCAAGGACAGAAATACCCACCAAGCCAATCGGCACCGAGATCGGCCGCAGCCACCTCAGGACGGAAGGACGGCGCACAGCCGAGGTGAGTACACAGACCGACCACCACGAGCAACTCGGGCTTGATCGACCGGTTTTTCGGATCGACATAAGCAGGTTGCTCGGAAGCCTTGGACTCAGGATCGGCTACCTGGCCGGCAACCTTCTCCAGATTTCCGAGGACCTCGTCGGTCCGACGCACGATAAATACCGGCTGACCGCGCCACTCGGCGACCATCTGCTGCCCCGGCTCGATCTTGCTGATATTTACCCTTACCGGCGCACCGGCAGCCTTGGCCTTGGCACTCGGGAACCACGATCCCACAAACGGGACCGCAGCACCCACCGCTCCTGCAGCGCCCACCACCGAAGTGGCGGCCACAAGGAAGCGACGCCGGCCTGCATTCACGCCGTCATTGCTCATTCAGTCGTCTCCCATCAGCTTCTTATGGCCTGCTTTAAAACAGGCATGTACTACGTAAAATTGAGCCGCGAAAAATTCGCCAAATGGTAAAGAAAAGACCTTCTTCTGACAAGGTAATAGCCAGTCACAAAGCCTCTCCCCCCAGACAACCTGGCCTAGCGACGCGCGACACACTGTCGCACCAACACAAAACGAGCAGAAAAAAAAACGCCCAGCTCCGAACGAAACTGGGCGTTTCTTTTGAAAGCGCGAATTAGCGCTTGGAGTACTGCGGACGCTTACGCGCTTTGCGCAGACCGACCTTCTTACGTTCAACTTCGCGAGCATCACGAGTAACGAAGCCAGCCTTACGCAGCGAGCTACGCAGCGTCTCGTCGTACGAAATCAGGGCGCGAGTAATACCGTGACGAATTGCACCAGCCTGACCACTTACACCACCACCCAGAACAGTGACGTAGATGTCGAACTTCTCGACAGTCTCAGTCAGCTCCAGAGGCTGGCGAACTACCATGCGGGCAGTTTCGCGGCCGAAGAAGTTGTCCAGCTCACGGTTGTTGATGGAGATCTTGCCAGTGCCCGGGCGCAGAAAAACGCGCGCGGTTGCAGTCTTGCGACGGCCAGTGCCGTAATTTTGAGTCGCCGACATAATGAACTATTCCGTTAAATCTTCAGTTCTTGGGGCTGCTGAGCGGTATGAGGATGGCTAGCACCCTTGTAAACCTTCAGCTTACGATACATGTCGCGACCCAGCGGGTTCTTCGGCAGCATGCCTTTGACCGCGGTCTCGATCACACGCTCGGGCGCCTTGGCAATCAACTTCTCGAAGTTGATGGACTTGATGCCACCCGGGAAACCGGAGTGAGAGTAGTACATCTTGTCAGTGGTCTTGGCACCAGTAACACGCACTTGCTCAGCATTGATCACAACGATGTAATCGCCGGTATCTACGTGAGGGGTGTATTCCGGCTTGTGCTTGCCACGCAGGCGGCTAGCGATTTCGGTTGCCAGACGACCCAGGGTCTGGCCGGCAGCGTCGACGACGAACCAGTCGCGCTTGACGGTTTCCGGTTTAGCAGTAAATGTCTTCATTCGTTATAGCCTCAGGGGCCGCCCTGAAAATAAGACGGCGAATCTTACTGAATGGTGCTCGCCCTGGCAAGACCAGGGCAGCCGGAAACAGACGCTATCGGGGGCTCGGGTCAGCGCGTCCGCTACGGCAATGATTCGGCAGGCTTGGCATCCCCTACCTTTGACTTGCGTCGACGGGCTAGGCATCCCCGGCGACAGGCTGCGGAATTATCCTGATTACCAGAAAAATAGCAACCGACATTTACTACTTCCACGCACTTATCTAGGCGGACGCCCCAGGGAAAATTTATCGCACCCTTAAGCCTCGAAGCTCGGTCCAACGCTTCAAACGAACACACGTGGCACTTCAATGCACGCAGTCACTCTCATGCTCACGAGCCGCCCATCTTCGATAACCTACCCGCTCTCCGATTCGCCCTACTGCACGAGGTACCCCCATGCAATATCGCCAACTAGGCCGCACCGACCTGAACGTCAGCGCACTCTGTTTAGGCACGATGACATGGGGCGAACAAAACACCGAAGCCCAAGCATTCACCCAGCTCGACCGCGCGAAAGCGGCCGGGATCAATTTTATCGATACGGCCGAAATGTATCCGGTCCCTCCGCGCCCGGAAACCTACGCAGCCACCGAGCGCTGCATTGGCAGCTATCTCAAGGCTCGCGGCGATCGGGCCAATTGGATTTTAGCGACCAAGATCGCCGGGCCCGGCAACGGCATCACCCACATCCGCGATGGCCATCTTAAATTCAACCGCAAACACATTCGCGCTGCGCTGGACGACAGCCTCCGCCGGCTCCAGACGGACTGGGTCGACCTCTATCAGCTGCACTGGCCTGAACGCAGCACGAACTTCTTCGGACAACTGGGCTACCAGCATCAGGAGGGCGATTTCACAGAGCTTGAAGAAACCCTGGAGGTACTAGACGAGGAAATTAAAGCCGGCAGGATTCGCCATATCGGCCTTTCAAACGAAACACCCTGGGGCACAATGAAGTATCTGCAGCTGGCCGATTCCCGTGGCTGGCCGCGCGCCGTGTCGATACAGAACCCATACAACTTACTCAACCGAAGCTTCGAAGTCGGCCTGGCCGAGATCGCCATACGCGAACAATGCGGACTGCTTGCTTACTCGCCACTTGCATTCGGCATGCTGAGTGGAAAGTACGAGAACGGGGCACGACCGGCCAATGCACGCCTTACGCTTTTTCAACGCTTCGCACGCTATAACAATCCTCAGGCAAGGGCAGCCTGCTCCCGATACGTCGCTCTAGCTCGCGAACACGGCTTGAGTCCGGCCCAGATGGCCCTCGCTTACGTCACAGCACAACCCTTCGTTACCAGCAACATCATTGGTGCCACGACGCTCGAGCAGCTTGAATCAAACATTTCCAGCATCGAGTTAGAACTGTCGGGCGAAGTGCTGAAGGAGATCGAAGCGATCCACACGGGACAGCCGAACCCTGCGCCCTGAGAGATCCAATAGTCGGGAATATTCAGCAGAAAATGACCCAGCACGACCACCGCAAAGGAGTCACGAGATGATAGCCGCTCATCTGCTCTCTCCCTCCAGCCTTCTGCTCGGCTGGCTGATTTATTCGACCGCCTTGCTCTGGGCGGTATGGCGAGCACCGTGGGTGGAATTGTTCAGTGATACACGCCGACAGCACCTCCTGTTCGGCGCAATGCTATCCATATTCCTGCTCTGGCTGGTACGTCGAGACTTCGACTCAGGTCTCTCTTTCCACTTTATTGGACTGACAGCCATAACCCTGCTGCTTGACTGGCCCCTCGCCATCATTGCAGCACTGGTCGCACAACTCGGCCTGACATTGACCGGCCACCAACATCTGGCGGCCTTAGGCATGAATGGCGTTCTGCTTGTTCTGCTTCCGGTACTGGTCACCATCGTCTGCGCACGCCAAGTCGAGCGCGCCCAGCCGCGCAACCTGTTCGTGTTTATTTTTTTCGCAGGGTTCTTCCCAGCGGCCCTCGCAGCACTGACATGCATCCTGGCGTCGCTAGGTGTGCTGCTATTTGACGGGCGCTACCCAATGCCGCCCTGGCTAGACGACTTTGCCGGATACATCTGGCTGGTAATGTTTCCCGAGGCATTTATCAATGGCACAGCCATTACGGCGCTGGTCGTCTTCTATCCTGACTGGATGGAAAGTTTCAACCATAGCCGTTACTTGCAAGCGCCTTGGAAAGAAGAGAAGTAACAAAAAGGAAACGCGAAGCCCGAAAAGAGCCTAGTGCTCACGCGGGGGCATATCGCCCGAAAACACATCATCCTCCAGCTCGTTACCTGGAATGGCATGTGCTTCGGCAGCCCAAGCGCCGAGATCAATGAGCTTGCAGCGTTCGGAGCAAAATGGCCGATTCGGGCTCTGCGGCCCCCACTCTACTGGCGCCCCACAAGTGGGGCACTCAACTGTTGCGGTCATTCCTGGCCTCCTCGCAATGTCAGATAAAAACGGTGCAAACGCTCGACCTCCACCCCAAGCCATGACAGGTCACGATCGTTCACAAGCACATCATCGGCATGCTTCAAGCGCTCTTCACGCTGAACCTGAGCGCTGAGAATGGCGCGCACCTGCTCCTCGCTGGCCTGATCACGAGCCGTCGTGCGTGCGATCTGGAGCGACTCCGGTACATCCACGACCAATACGCGACCAACCTGACGATACTGCCCGGACTCGATAAGCAGCGGTGACACCATGATTGCATAAGAAGAATCGGCAAGCGCGAGTTGCTGAGCGACCTCGGCACGAATCAAGGGATGCAGAAGCTTCTCCAGCCACTGCCGCTCAGCCGGATCGTCGAATATCCGCTGACGTAGCGTAGCCCGGTCCAGCTCACCGCTCTGCAGCAGAACATCTTCACCAAAGTGCTCAACGATCTGCTGCAGTGCTGGGCGACCAGACTCAACCACCCAGCGCGCCGCCTGGTCGGCATCGACTACATGCGCACCCAGGCTGGCGAACCGATCCGCCACAGCGGTTTTGCCGCTACCGATACCACCAGTCAATCCAAGAACCCAGGGTTTCATCCGTCAGCCACACCCCTAGCCAAGAAACAGGACGCGCAGTAGTAACCACTCAGCAAGCGAAGTGCAAGCCTGCGGCACAGGCGCCGCAGGACGGTAACACCATGAAGCTCATCATAGTTCCGCCGGCAAGAAGCTGACTCAGCCGGTCATTGATCGATTAGAAGCGTACGAACTGCAAGTAGCTTTCGGTAATCCAGTCACCCCACAGCAATGCAATCCATCCTGCGATAGCAAGGTAAGGGCCGAAAGGAATTGGCGTATTGCTTTCTGCCTTCTGCATCCGCAAGAGGATGCTACCGAGCACAGCGCCAACTACCGAGGACAGCAGGATGGTCAGCGGTAGAACCTGCCACCCGCCCCACGCACCGAGCATCGCTAGCAGCTTGAAGTCACCGTACCCCATGCCCTCCTTGCCGGTGACCAACTTGAACAGCCAGTAAACCGACCAAAGACTCAGGTACCCCGCTACCGCCCCCCATAGCGCACTTTCCAGCGGCACGAACAAACCGAAGTTATTGAGAATAAGACCGAGCCACAATAGCGGCAGCACCAATACGTCAGGCAACAACTGGTGATCGACATCGATCATGCTCATCGCCAACAAGCCCCAGGTCAGCAACAGCATCGCCCCGGCCTGCCAGGAGAAGCCGAAATGCCAGGCGACATACCCGGACAACAGCCCGCAAGCCAGCTCCACCAACGGATAACGGCAGCTGATCGGTGCCCGACAAGCCGAGCATTTGCCGCGCAGGGCCAACCAGCTGACTAAAGGAATGTTCTCCCAAGAGCGAATCCTATGATCACAGTGAGGACAGTGCGAGTTCGGCAACAGCAGGTTGAAGCGCTCGCCGGCCGGCTCCGGTGGGTACTCCAGATACTCACGCGCCTGCATACGCCAATCGCGCTGCATCATGATCGGCAGGCGGTAAATCACGACATTGAGAAAGCTGCCAACCAACAAACCAAGCAAAGCAGCACACAAAACAAAGGCCAGCACGTGGCTGGCCAGATAATCGATCAGAGTCATGCTTAAACAACAGCACCCAATTGGAAGATGGGGAGGTACATGGCGATGATCAAACCACCGACCAGCACGCCCAGCACTGCCATGATTAGCGGCTCCATCAGACTAGTCAGGCCGTCAACCATATTGTCGACCTCGTCTTCATAGAAAGTAGCAACCTTGGCCAGCATTTCATCCAGCGAACCCGACTCCTCGCCAATGGCGGTCATCTGGATCGCCATACTGGGAAAGGTGCCGGTCGTGCGCATGGAGAAATTCAACTGCATACCGCTGGAGACATCACTCTTGACCTTCATCGTGGCATTACGGAAAACCACGTTGCCTGTCGCGCCCGCCACCGAGTCCAACGCGTCCACTAACGGCACGCCTGCGGCAAAAGTAGTAGCCAGGGTACGGGCGAAACGCGCAACGGCAGATTTATAGAGGATATCCCCCACAATCGGCATCTTGAGCAGGAATCGGTCAAACGAGTTACGAAAGCGTTCGGACTTGCCGTGAGCAGTTTTGAAGGCGTACGCAGCGCCAACCATGGCAAGCAGCACCAAATGCCACCACGCCTGCAGAGCTTCAGATATGCCAATCACAAACAAGGTGAATGCAGGTAGCTCCGCACCAAAGTTGGAAAAAACATCCTGAAACTGCGGGACCACCTTGATCAGCAAAATCGCCGACACGATGATCGCAACCAGAACGACTGCGATGGGGTAATTCATCGCTTTTTTGATCTTGGCCTTCAGTGCCTCGGTTTTTTCCTTATAGGTCGCGACACGATCCAGCAGGGTTTCCAGCGAACCAGATTGCTCACCGGAATCGACCAGGTTGCAATACAGGTCGTCAAAGTATTTGGGCTGCCTGCGCAGCGCGCTGGCGAAACTGTTACCCGCCGCGACATCCTGCTTCAGGTCATCCACCAGCTTGCGCATGTTCGGGTTGTCGAAGCCCTCGCCGATGATGTCGAACGACTGGAGCAGCGGAACGCCGGCTTTCATCATGGTCGCCATCTGCCGCGTAAACAAGGCGATGTCCATCGGCTTGATCTTCTTGCCAGCACTGAACAGTGAAACCGACTTTTTGCGCACCTTCTGCGGGTTGACACCCTGCTTGCGCAGCTGCGCCTTTACCAGCGCAGGGCTGACGCCGCTCAGCTCGCCTTTGATCTTTGCGCCCTGCCTGTTCGTCCCTTCCCAGGTGAACACACTGGTCTTTATCGCTTTCTGCGCCATGTTAGTCCTTGGTCACCCGATTCACTTCTTCCAGGCTGGTCACGCCCTGCATGGCTTTAACAAGAGCCGAAGCACGCAGATCGTTGAAGCCGTCTTTACGCATCTGGGTGGAAATGTCGATGGAGTTGCCGTCTTCCATGATAATCCTGGCCAGTGCCGGCGTGTTTTTAACCACTTCATAAATACCAACACGGCCTTTGTATCCGCCTTTGCAATTTTCACAGCCTATCGGGCCGTAAATTTTGAAGGTTCCGATCTTATCGGCAGGGAAACCCTCTTCCAACATGGCCTCGCGAGGCAACTCCACTTCTTTTTTGCAACTGTTGCAAAGTTTGCGTGCCAGTCGCTGCGCAATGATCAGATTAACCGAGGTCGCAATATTGAATGCGGCCACGCCCATATTGCGAAGACGGGTCAGGGTTTCTGCAGCGCTGTTGGTATGAAGAGTCGACATGACCATGTGTCCCGTCTGCGCCGCCTTGATAGCAATCTCAGCGGTCTCCAGATCGCGGATCTCACCCACCATGATGATGTCCGGATCCTGACGCAGAAATGCGCGCAGCGCTTGGGAGAAGTCCATCCCCTGACGAGGATTGACGTTGACCTGGTTGATACCCTCAAGGTTGATCTCTACAGGATCTTCTGCGGTCGAGATATTCACATCGACCGTATTGAGGATATTCAGGCCGGTATAAAGCGATACTGTTTTGCCGGACCCGGTTGGGCCGGTTACCAGAATCATGCCCTGCGGTTGCTTCAGGGCATTCATATAAAGCTCTTTTTGATCCTCTTCATAACCCAGCGCATCAATACCCATTTGAGCACTTGAAGGATCAAGGATTCGCATCACGATCTTCTCGCCCCACAACGTGGGTAGGGTATTGACGCGAAAATCGATGGCCTTGTTCTTGGACAGCTTCATCTTGATACGGCCATCCTGCGGCTTGCGGCGTTCAGAAATGTCCAGCCCCGCCATCACCTTGAGTCGCGCAGAAATTCTCGGAGCCAGCTGGATCGGCGGCCGCGCGACCTCATGCAGAATGCCATCGGTACGAAGCCGCACGCGAAACGCCTTCTCATAAGGCTCGAAATGTAGGTCGGAAGCCCCCCCACGAATGGCGTCGAGCAGCATTTTGTTGACAAAACGAACCACGGGCGCATCGTCTGCAGCCTCGCCCGTTTCATCGCCCTTAGCATCATCAGTGACCGACTCGACATCTACGCCATCCAGATCGACATCACCCAAATCCTCCAGTCCGGTAGCACCATTGTCGTATAGCTTGTCGATTGCCTCACCGAGCTTATCGTCTTCTACCAGGATCGGCTCGATCGAAAGCCCGGTGCTGAACTGGATATCAGCAATCGACTGATGATTCGCAGGGTCGGAGATAGCGATGAACAGCTTGGTTCCACGCTTGGAAAGGGGGAGCACGCGATGCAGCTTCGCCAACTTCTCGCTAACCAGCTCCTTGGGCAGCGCCTCCTTATCCAGCGCCCCAAGGTCCAGTAATGCCACACCAAATTGTTCGAAAGCAAGCTCCGCAATGGCACGCCCCTTGGCCAACTTATTCTGAACAACATAAGTGACAAAGGGTGTTTTGCTGCGCAGCGCCTGAGCCTGTGCCTGCTGCGCCGTTCTCTCGTCTAGCACACCAGCACCAACCATCTGCCGTGCCAGTCCGGATAGAGAAATGTTCTCGCTCATAAGGGCCTCGCCTTGTTCTAAGCCCGCCTTATAGCGCGAAAGCCTTCGACTGCAAACATGCGCGACGCAGAGTGCCGCTATTGGTCACATAACGCCCCAGCGGTTAACCAATGCGCGGTACGTGCCAACGCTCCTCTCTCACAGGATCGATGCGCTTTGCTCTCTGCCAGCAGAGCTAGCCCTCAGAAAGGCGCACAAGCATTGAAGTCCATCACACTCTGCGACGCTCGACTTTTGCCGAGGGGCAATCTGGCACGCCAACTGCTTTATCTCCGCTAGGCTCATAGCCTTAACACATTAAAGGAGAATCACATGAAAGCTCAGATGCAAAAGGGTTTTACCCTGATCGAATTGATGATCGTTGTGGCGATTATCGGTATTTTGGCTGCTGTGGCGATTCCGCAGTATCAGGATTACACCCAGCGCGCTCAAATGTCTGAAGCGTTTACGATGACCGCCGCAGCAAAAACAGCTATTGCTGAATTCGCTCAGTCAAACGGCGCTTACCCAGCTACGGCTGATTTGACCGATCTCGGAATCGCAACAATTACTGGTCAGTACGGATCTGCCGCTGTTACTGAAAGCACTGGCGTCATTACTATCACCATGGCTGCTGCCGGCGTTGTAGGAGCAGATATAGCAGGGAAAGCCGTCACTCTGACCCCGCCGACACTAGCTGGTCTCACTGGCGCATTTACTTGGACGTGCGCGAGCACACAGATCAAGCAAAAGTTCCTTCCCAAGAATTGCACAGGTAGCTGATTGCGCTGAGCCCTGTAGCCTGTATGGCGGGGTGCAATCCGCGCGGTTATACACAACGCCTGACCGGAACCCAGAACCCTACCCTGACACGGCAGGGTTCTGTTTTTTCTGCATCGGCTCACATGGCCAACACGGTAAGGCGGATCGATTCGTAACCGCGGTACGGCGGATCGATTCGTACGATGGATTAGCGAAGCGTAATCCGTCATTCATCGCGAAACTACTGTACCCGCTATAGCAAACTCAACGCCTCGCCTTTGTGCGGGGCGTTGAGTTTGCAGTTTCGTAGGATGGTATCGCCAGAGGCGCTTCCATCGTTTCCCGCAGATGGGCCACGTCTCCCAGATACCGAAATCGCTCCGACCTTCCCGATCGCCGGAATACGCCTTCGGCTATTCCAACCTACACCGGCTGGGCACCGCATCGTGGTATGGCGATACTGCGGATCGCTTTTCGTAGGATGGAATCGCCGAAGGCGCCTCCGTCGTTTACCGCGGATTGGCACACATCGCCGGTAACTGATCCAGCCTACACTTCGGGTCCGTAAAAGTCGGAGAGGCATGGATGCCTAACTATCGTCGCGCCCTCGCGCCAGGGGCGAGCTGGTTTTTCACTGTGAATCTGTTGGAGCGCCGCGGCAACGATCTGCTGGTGCGGCATATCGACCTGCTACGGGCTTCAGTCCGCCGCGTGCATCGGCTCCATCCATTCACCATTGATGCCTGGGCGGTGCTGCCCGAGCATATGCATTGTGTCTGGACACTACCGCCGGGTGACGCGGCCTATCCTCTGCGCTGGCGGTTGATCAAAACTTTCTTCTCCCGCACGTTGCCTCCTGACGAATATCGGTCAGCAGTGCGCCTGCAGAGGGGCGAGCGCGGTATCTGGCAGCGCCGTTACTGGGAACACTTCATCCGTAATGAAGACGACTTCAGACGACACGTCGACTACGTATACGTCAACCCGCTCAAGCATGGCCTGGTTCGGCGCGTAAGGGATTGGCCCTATTCGAGTTTTCATCGTGACGTTCGTGCGGGACTGTACCCTGCCGACTGGGCGGGCGACCCGAAGCTTTTGGTGCCAGGAAATAACCGCAGTATCGCGGGTCGCTTTTCGTAGGATGGAATCGCCAAAGGCGCTTCCGTCGTTTGCCGCGAAACGACTGCGGCCTTTCTCCCTAACACCGCAACTTCACCCACCCTGAACGTCGGATTACGCCTTCGGCTAATCCAACCTACGTTGGCAGGGCGTCGCAGATCGCCGGAGCGCTGGGCAAGACTAATCGGCGAAGCGCCTTCCGCTAACTGTGCTCAAACAAAAACGCCCTGCATAAGCAGGACGTTTATTGTCATACGGTCGCGTTAAATAACGCCACGCTCACGCAGCAGCTCCATAACCATCTTCACGCCATCGTCCAGTGACGACGTTTCGCTGTCCACCACCAGATCAGCATTCCCCGGCACATCGTAAGGGAAGGACTCGCCCGGAATGTTATCCCCCCCGGCCGCATACAACCCCTGCGGATCGCGTTGACGGCAGGCTTGCGGGGAGGCCTGGATATAGACGGTGATCAGGCGTTCGTCGCCAATCAGTGCCTTGGCCTGCTCGCGGCCTTCGGTGTCTGGCGCGACGAACGCGGCCAGAGTGATCAGACCCGCCTCATTGAACTGCCGGGCAACATGAGCGGCGCGGCGCCAGTTTTCGGTGCGGCCGGCACGGTCCTGCGGTAGGCCTTTGTTGAGGTCGTGGCGAAGGTTCTGGCCGTCGAGGACGTAAACCGCGCGGCCCATATCGAACAGCTTGCGCTCCACCGCATAAGCCAGCGTGCTCTTGCCAGCGCCAGAAAGCCCGGTAAACAGCACGGTCGCCGGTTGTTGGCCGAAGCGAGTGGCGCGATCTTCGGTAGACACGTGCGCCAGCGCACCGTGATGACCGCCCGATCCATGGGCAACCGGTTCGGCGATGATCATGCCGGCGCCGACGGTGCCATTGGTGAGGCGATCAATGACGATAAAGGCACCGGTGGTGCGGTTCTGCGCGTAGCCATCGAGCGCGATAGGCGCATCCAGGCTGACCTTGACCTTACCGATCTCGTTGAGCTGCAGACTGCTCGCAGCGCCCTTCTCCAGCGTATTCACATCCACCTTGTGGGCGATGCTGGCAATCGAGCCCGGCACGTAGCTGGTGGCACGCTTGATGTCGTACTTTTTGCCCGGCAGCATCGGCTCTTCGCCCATCCACACCAGCATTGCCTCGAAGCTGTCGGCGATACGTGGGCGACTGTCCGCATGTACCAGCATGTCGCCGCGCGAGACATCGATTTCGTCTTCCAGCGTCAGGGTGACGGCTTCACCCGGCGTCGCCTGCTCGAGCTCGCCATCGAAGGTGACGATGGACTTCACCCGGCTGGTCTTGCCGGACGGCAGCACAGCGATTTCGTCACCCTTGCGCACGATACCGCTGGCCAAGGTGCCGGCGAAGCCGCGGAAGTTCAGATTCGGGCGGTTGACGTACTGCACCGGGAAGCGCAGGTCATCGAAGTTACGGTCGCCGGCGATCTCAACGCTCTCGAGAATCTCCATCAGCGACTGCCCCTCATACCAAGGCGCACGTTCGCTGCGATTGACCACGTTGTCGCCCTTCAGCGCCGACATCGGCACAAAGTGCAGAGACGACGGCTTGAGTTCGATGCGATCGGCAAATGCCAGATAGTCGGCCTTGATCTTCTCGAACACGTCCTGATCGAAGTTCATCAGGTCCATCTTGTTGATGGCGACGACGATATGCTTGATGCCCAGCAACGAGGTGATGAAGCTGTGGCGCTTGGTCTGGGTCTGCACGCCGTAACGGGCATCAACCAGAATGATCGCCAGGTCGCAGGTCGATGCACCGGTCGCCATGTTGCGCGTGTACTGCTCGTGGCCTGGCGTGTCGGCAATGATGAATTTGCGCTTGGCGGTGCTGAAGTAACGGTAGGCCACATCGATGGTGATGCCCTGCTCGCGCTCAGCCTGCAGGCCGTCAACCAGCAGCGCCAGGTCGACGTCTTCGCCAGTGGTACCGACCTTCTTGGAGTCGCGGGTGATCGCTTCGAGGTGATCTTCGTAGATCATCTTCGAGTCGTGCAGCAGACGGCCGATCAGCGTGCTCTTGCCGTCATCGACGTTGCCGCAGGTCAGGAAACGCAGGAGTTCCTTGCGCTCGTGTTGCGCCAGGTAGGCGAGGATGTCCTCGCTGATCAGTTCGGATTGGTGACTCATGATGCGTTTCCTTAGAAATAACCCTGGCGTTTCTTTTCTTCCATCGAGCCGGTGGCGTCATGGTCGATGACGCGCCCCTGACGTTCGGAAGTACGGGTCAGGAGCATCTCCTGGATGATTTCCGGCAGGCTGGTCGCGGTCGACTCGACCGCACCGGTGAGCGGGTAGCAGCCGAGGGTGCGGAAGCGGACCATGCGTTTTTCGATGCGCCCTTTTTCCTCATCGGTGAGGTGCTCGAGAATCCGCTCATCGTCGATCATGATCAGCGTGCCGTTCTTCTCGATGACTTCCCGCTCGGCAGCGAAGTACAGCGGCACGATCGGGATCTGCTCGAGGTAGATGTATTGCCAGATGTCCAACTCAGTCCAGTTGGAGAGCGGGAACACGCGGATCGACTCGCCCTTCTTGACCTTGCCGTTGTAGAGATTCCACAGCTCAGGGCGCTGGTTCTTCGGATCCCAGCGGTGCTTGCTGTCACGGAAGGAGTAGACACGTTCCTTGGCGCGGGATTTTTCCTCGTCGCGACGGGCACCACCGAAGGCAGCGTCGAAGCCGTACTTGTCCAGCGCCTGCTTGAGTCCTTCGGTCTTCATGACATCGGTGTGCTTGGCACTGCCGTAGGTGAAGGGATTCATATCCTGCGCCACGCCCTCAGGGTTGATGTGCGTGATCAGCTCAAGCCCCATCTCCTCCACCATCTTGGTGCGGAAGCTGTACATCTCCTGGAATTTCCAGCGCGTGTCGACATGCAGCACCGGGAACGGCAGCTTGCCAGGGAAGAAGGCCTTGCGCGCCAGGTGCAGCATTACGGCCGAATCTTTGCCAATGGAATACAGCATCACCGGGTTGCCGAACTCTGCAGCGACCTCACGAATGATATGGATGCTTTCCGCCTCCAGCTGTTTCAGATGCGTCAGTTTGTCGACCATGGCTACTCACGATTTGGCAGATGGACGGCCGGCCGGCCGTGGAATGGGCGCAACTCTAGCACGACCTTCCATTCTAATCAGGCCGCCTTTTAGATCTAAAAGCTATAGATTTATATCGAGTAGCAGCCCTCGAAGAATGCTGCCCGCCTATCGCACACCATGCTTGCTGGTCACTGGCTGCCCCTGCGCGCTAGGCCGGATTGGGGCAATCGATGAACTGGTGCTCAATGCCGAATCGGTTGGCGAGGTACTCCCCCAGGGCCCGAACTCCGTAACGCTCGGTGGCATGGTGGCCAGCCGCGTAGAAGCTCAGGCCATTCTCGCGCGCGATATGTGCCGTGGGCTCGGAGATTTCTCCAGTGACGTAGGCATCCACCCCGGCCGCCACTGCCTGTTCGATATAGCCCTGAGCGCCACCGGTACACCAGGCAACCCGCTGAATCAGGCCATTGCCTTCAACCATCAGCGGCTGGCGCCCGAGCACCTGCTGTATCCGGCGCATGAAATCCATCGGTGACATAGGCTCACTCAGCGACCCTACTAAACCCACCGAGCGCGGATTTCCCGGCTCCAGCGGCCCCTCTGCAGTTAACCCCAGCAGTTGCCCCAACCGGATATTGTTACCAACCTCTGGATGGACATCGAGCGGCAGGTGGTAGGCCAGCAGACTGACATCGTTGCTAAGCAGCGTTTTCAGACGCCGCTGCTTCATGCCGACAATGCGCGCATCCTCGTTCTTCCAGAAATAACCGTGGTGTACCAGCACCACATCTGCCCGCGCCTCGACGGCCGCATCCAGCAACGCCTGGCTGGCCGTCACACCGCTGACGATTCGCGCCACCTGCTGCCGTCCCTCCACTTGCAGGCCGTTGGGGCAGTAATCGGAGATCCTGGCGGCATCCAGATAACGATCTGCTTCCTGAACCACGGTGGTGAGCGCAACAGTCATGGGAAACCTCTTGGTCAATGCGACACGGCCCGATGAATTTCTCGGTTAACGGTCGCGGCAAATCATGCAAGCATGAAGCTGCATTTCAGTTGCAGCTTCGTATAATGCCGCCACCTTAAGGGCCACTTCCCGCGCCCGCAACTCTGTCCGGACCCTTGTGCGATGTTCAATGCCCTGCGTTTCCTCGGCTGGCCGTTGCTGGTCGGCTTGCTCGTAGCCCTGCTGATCATCCAGCGTTACCCACATCTGGTGGGCATCAAGGAACACGACATCGGCCTGCAACAGGCGCCGCTGGTGGCAGCAGCGCCGCAGCAGGGACCGCACTCCTATGCCAACGCGGTAGCCGGCGCCGCGCCGGCAGTTGCCAACCTCTATACCACCAAGGTCATCGAGAAGGCCGAGCAACAGGCGCCGCTATCCAAAGATCCGTTATTCCAACGCTTTTTCAGCGACAACCTGCCCAGGCAACGGCGCATGGAGTCGAGCCTCGGCTCGGCGGTGATCATGAGTTCCGAGGGCTACCTGCTGACCAACAACCATGTGACTGCCAACGCCGAGCAGATCGTCGTGGCACTCAAGGACGGGCGGGAGACCCTGGCCCGCGTGATCGGCAGCGACCCGGAAACTGACCTCGCGGTACTGAAGATCGATCTGGCCGACCTTCCAGTCATCACTGTCGGTCATTCTGATCGCATACGCGTGGGCGACGTTACGCTAGCCATTGGCAACCCGTTCGGCGTCGGACAGACCGTCACCATGGGCATCATCAGTGCAACCGGCCGCAATCAGCTGGGCCTGAACACATACGAAGACTTCATCCAGACCGATGCCGCCATCAATCGTGGCAACTCGGGCGGTGCATTGGTAGATGCAGGCGGTAATTTGATCGGCATCAACACTGCCATCATTTCCGAGTCTGGCGGGTCCCAGGGCATCGGTTTCGCGATCCCGGTGAAGCTTGCGCTGGAAGTGATGAAATCGATCATCGAGCACGGCCAGGTGATCCGCGGCTGGCTGGGCGTGGAAGTACAGTCGCTAACCCAGGAGCTCGCCGAATCCTTTGGTCAGGAAGGTCGCCCGGGCATCGTCGTGGCCGGCGTATACCGCGATGGCCCCGCAGCCCGCGCAGGACTCCAGCCTGGAGATCTGATTCTGAGCATTGACCGAGTGCAATCGGCCGATGGGCGCAGTTCGATGAATCAGGTGGCCCGCGCACGCCCAGGCGAGAAAATCGACATCGACATCCTGCGCAACGGCAAACCGCTGACTCTAACCGCCGAAGTCGGTATGCGGCCGCCGGTAAACGCCGCACCGAAATAGCGAGCTCATAGCGCTGACGACCGACGCGCAACCGCAGCGCGTCTTCGCCGAGAAACAACAGCAGGAAGCACAGCCGGCGCTAGCCGAGTGCGGCCAACAGCGCCTGATTCTGCTCCGGCGTGCCGATGGTGATGCGCAGAAATTGCTCGATCCGCGGCTGCTTGAAGTGCCGCACGATTACGCCCTGCTCGCGCAGACTGGCAGCGATGGTTGCCGCATCGCGCTGCGGGTGGCGCGTGAAAATGAAGTTCGCCGCCGACGGCAGCACCTCAAAACCCAGGCCCTGCATGGCGTTCACTACTGCTTCACGACTTTCGATGACCTGCTGACAGGTCTGCTGGAAATACGCGCGATCCTCGAACGCTGCAGCGGCACCCGCAATGGCAACGCGATCCAGCGGGTACGAGTTGAAGCTGTTCTTGATTCGCTCCAAGGCCTCAATCAGGTCTGGGTGACCAACCGCGAGCCCTACGCGAAGCCCGGCCAACGAGCGCGACTTAGACAGCGTCTGCGTCACCAGCAAATTCGGATAACGATCGATCAGAGCAATGGCTGACTCGCCACCAAAATCAACATAGGCCTCATCGACCAGCACGACGGATTCAGTATTCGCCTTAAGCAACTGTTCGATCGCCTCAAGCGCAAGCAGGCACCCGGTCGGCGCATTTGGATTGGGGAAGATAATGCCGGCATTCGGACGGTTGTAGTCCGCCACCTCGATCTGGAACTGCGGGTTCAGTGCGACTGCTTCGTATTCGATGCCGTAAAGCCCGCAGTAGACCGGGTAAAAGCTGTAGCTCACATCCGGAAAGAGAAGCGGGCCATCGTGCTGAAACAAGCCATGGAAAGCGTGGGCGAGGACTTCATCCGAGCCGTTACCGACAAACACCTGATTCGGCTGCACCGCATAATACTCAGCCACAGCCTGCTTAAGGCGCTCGCCGTTGGGATCCGGATACAGCCGCAGGTTGTCGTTGAGCTCCGCCTGCATCGCGGCAATTGCGCGCGGGGAAGGACCATAAGGGTTCTCGTTGGTATTGAGCTTGACCAGCTTGCTCAGCTTCGGCTGCTCACCCGGCACGTAGGGCACCAGGTCCTTGACGAAAGGGCTCCAGAATTTGCTCATCTGCCCTTCTCTCCTTGAATGTGATCGGTTTGCCGTAGACGGAAATATCGACGCTTCCGCCATTCGAATAGGCTTAAGTGGTCAACGACGCTGCCCACTCAAAGTCCCAGACGTTAGTTCTTGATGCGGTACTCGGCGCTGCGGGCATGAGCCGTGAGCGACTCGCCGCGCGCAAGGACCGACGCCACCTTGCCCAACGTAGAGGCACCCTCGGCCGAGCAATTGATGATCGACGAACGCTTCTGGAAGTCATACACGCCCAGCGGCGAGGAAAAGCGTGCTGTTCCGGAGGTCGGCAACACGTGGTTGGGCCCAGCGCAGTAATCACCCAGCGCCTCGGCGGTGTAGCGCCCCATGAAGATGGCGCCCGCATGACGAATCTGCGGCAGCCACTGCTCCGGCTCAGCGACGGACAACTCCAAGTGCTCCGGCGCGATGCGATTGGCCACGTCGATGGCCTGCTGCATGTCAGCCACCTGAATCAGCGCACCGCGACCTTCGATGGAAATGCGGGCAATATCGGCACGCTCCAAGGTCGGCAGCAGGCGGGTAATGCTTTCGGCAACTCGATCAAGAAATTCGGCGTCAGGGCTGACCAGGATCGACTGGGCATCCTCGTCATGCTCGGCCTGGGAGAACAAGTCCATGGCGATCCAGTCAGGATCGGTCTGGCCGTCACAGACCACCAGGATCTCCGACGGCCCGGCAATCATGTCGATACCGACCTTGCCGAATACGTGACGCTTGGCAGTAGCAACATAGATGTTGCCCGGGCCGACGATCTTGTCCACCGGCGGCACGCTCTCGGTACCGTAGGCCAGCGCCGCGACCGCCTGTGCACCACCGATGGTAAACACCCGATCGACACCGGCTATACAGGCTGCGGCCAGCACCAACTCATTGAGTTCGCCGCGCGGAGTGGGCACCACCATGACCACCTCCGGCACACCAGCAACCTTGGCAGGGATGGCGTTCATAAGCACCGACGACGGATAGGATGCCTTGCCGCCCGGCACATAGAGACCGGCGCGGTCCAGCGGGGTGACTTTCTGCCCCAGCACCGTGCCATCGGCCTCGGTATAGGTCCAGGAGTCCTGTTTCTGCCGCTCGTGATAGCTGCGCACCCGCTCGGCAGCAACTTCGAGGGCCTCGCGCTGCTCAGGGGTGATGCGCTCGAGGGCCTGCTCCAGCCGTGCGCGCGGCAGGATCAGATCAGCCATGGAGGCGACCTGTAGTCCATCGAAGCGCTGGGTTAGCTCGACCAGCGCAGCATCGCCGCGCTCGCGCACAGCCTTGATGATCTCCAGCACTCGCTCGTTTACGCCATCGTCGGAAACGCTTTCCCAGCTCAACAGATGATCCAGATGACGTGCGAAATCGGCATCGGCAGCGTTGAGTCGGCGAATGGCGGAGGGAGCGGTCATAGCGGGCCTCATGGTTGGCTAGGCATCGGAAGCGGCCTGCTTCATTGCAACGGCACGAAGCGCAGGCCGGGCTCTCAGGCGCCGCTAGAATATCAAGCCCACCGTGCGGGCACCTGAGAATTTCAGCTATGGCACGGATAGACAGGCGCGGTGGCGACCGCGAGATTCATCAATGCTGATGCTGTTGGACGGCCGCGTGCAGAGTATCAATCAGCGCCTGGATACGCCCATGCTGCATTTTCATGGAAGCCTTATTCACTACCAGGCGGGAACTGATGTGAGCGATCAGCTCCTGGGGCTCCAGACCGTTGGCCCGCAGCGTATTGCCGGTGTCGACCACGTCGATGATCTTGTCTGCCAGCCCCACCAGCGGAGCGAGTTCCATGGAGCCGTACAGCTTGATGATATCGACCTGACGCCCCTGCTCGGCGTAGTAACGTTTGGCGACGTTGACGAACTTGGTGGCGACGCGCAAGCGGCCTTTAGGCTCCGGCGCGCCGACCTTGCCAGCAGTCATCAGCTTGCAATTGGCGATGCGCAAATCGAGCGGCTCGTACAACCCCTGACCGCCGTACTCCATCAGCACGTCCTTGCCGGCAACGCCGAGATCGGCTGCGCCATGCTCAACATAGGTGGGAACGTCGGTGGCACGGACGATCAGCAGACGCACATCGTCCTGGGTGGTCGGAATGATCAGCTTGCGGCTCTTGTCCGGGTTCTCGGTGGGCACGATGCCGGCCGCGGCGAGCAGCGGCAGGGTATCGTCGAGAATGCGGCCTTTGGACAGGGCGATGGTGAGCATGGAACACATTTCCTTTGGGAACTGGGAAGGACCCTCGGCAAAAACGAGGGCCCGCTAGCCATCCGTCTTGCGAAACCTAGCCTGGAACGCGGCGAATCTTCGCCCCCAGCAGCTGCAGTTTCTCCTCAATGCACTCGTAGCCACGATCAATGTGGTAGATGCGGTCGATCAGCGTATCGCCCTCGGCGACCAGGCCGGCAATTACCAGGCTCGCCGAAGCGCGCAGGTCGGTCGCCATGACCGGTGCACCTTTGAGACGCTCAACGCCGGTGACAACGGCCGTATTGCCTTCGACCAGAATCTGCGAACCCATGCGATTCATTTCGTAGACGTGCATGAAACGATTTTCGAAGACCGTTTCGATTACCGTACCGGTGCCTTCGGCAATCGCGTTCAAGGCGATGAACTGCGCCTGCATATCGGTAGGGAACGCCGGGTACGGTGCCGTCCGTACGTTAACGGCCTTGGGCCGCTTACCCTTCATGTCCAGCTCGATCCAGTCGCTGCCAGTATCGATATGCGCACCCGCTTCGACCAGCTTGTGCAGCACGGCCTCGAGCAGCGTTGCATCGGTATCCTTCAGGCGGACACGGCCGCCAGTGGCGGCAGCCGCCACTAGATAAGTGCCGGTTTCGATACGGTCGGGCATAACGCTATAGCGTCCGCCGCCAAGGCGCTTGACGCCATCGATGGTGATGGTATCGGTGCCGGCACCGGAAACCTTGGCGCCCATCGAGTTGAGGAAGTTGGCCAGATCGACCACCTCAGGCTCGCGTGCGGCGTTTTCCAGCACGCTACGACCGTTGGCCAGGGCAGCGGCCATCATGATGTTCTCGGTACCAGTCACACTGACCGTATCAAAGAAGAAGTGCGCGCCGCGCAAACCACCGGCCGGCGCCTTGGCCTTGATGTAGCCGCCCTCGACATCGATGTGTGCACCCATCGCCTCAAGACCACGGATGTGCAGATCGACTGGCCGCGAGCCAATCGCACAACCGCCTGGCAGGGCAACTTCAGCCTCACCGAAGCGCGCGACCATCGGACCGAGCACCAGAATCGATGCGCGCATGGTTTTCACCAGCTCATAGGGCGCAACCAATGTCTTGATACTGCTGGCGTCCACTTCGACGCTGAGTTTCTCGTCGATGACCGGCTGCACGCCCATACGGCCGAAGAGCTCGATCATCGTGGTGATGTCATGCAGATGTGGCAGGTTGCACACCGTGACTGGGGTGTCGGCCAGCAATGTGGCGGCCAGAATCGGCAAAGCAGAGTTCTTCGCACCGGAGATGCGGATTTCGCCGTCGAGGCGAATGCCGCCGGTAATGATCAGTTTGTCCATGGATATTCCCGTAAGCCGCAGGCTGAAAGCACTGTCGAAGGAGGCCGCGCAGTCAGCGAGACGCGCTCTGCCTGAAATGGTTGGTAGCGCTGGCCGGCGGCGATCAGGCGCGCCCAGCCCAGTCGGCACGACTGAAGAACTTCATGGTGACGGCATGAATGCTGCCATCGGCGATCCAGGGATTGAGGTGGGCGTATATCTGCTGCTGACGCTTTACCGGGCTGAGCCCGGCCAGCTCATCGCTGATTACGTTGAGCTGGAAGTTGCAGCCTTCACCTTCCACTTCTACCTGGGCTTCTGGAATCTTCTGTTCCAGGAAACTCTTCACTTCTTGGGCCTGCATGTTCAACCTCGATCGGCGCAGGACGCGCACGGGCCGGTCATCATACAAAAAAGGCCGGAGGCTGCGAACCCCGAACCTCGTCGATCCGACACAGGCGTCTCAATCAAGCGTCTCGGCGCCTTGGTCTCGGCTGCGCTGGCGAGACCGGCCGCTATCGCTCTGCACTGCAGGGAATCGTGAGGAGGCAAAGCGCACCACAAGAATGGCCAACGCCAACAGCAGGATTGCACCGGAGATATAGACCACACCCATATCAGGACGGTGGTGGTGAGAAACGTCGGAGATCAGCAGACGCGTCAGCGCGGTAATCGCTACGTAGATGAGGAAGCGAACCGGCATGTGGTTGGTCTTGAAGTAAATCCCGACCATTGCACCCAGCTCTAGGTAGATGAACAGCAGCAGGATGTCATCGACCGTGATATGCCCCTTCTCGACCATGCCGAGAAAGGCCATGACCGCGGCCCAGGCCGTGACCGCGCCGATCGCAAACAGCGCCAGGTAGTGGAAGCTCTCCACCAGCAGGTTGCCCAGCGATTCGGCCAGTTCGTGCACGCTATCGCGCAGCTCTTCCGCCCAGCGCAGTTTCATACAGCCGTCCTTTAAGCGTGAATTGCTTCCAGCGGAAGGATATCCAGCAAGCCGGACACCTTGGCAATCTTTTCCATCTCTTCAGGTAACGCGCTGACGCGCAAATCGACACCAGCAGCCTTGGCGTCACGCATGAACGCCAGCAGCAACGAGAGACCAACGCTACTGGAGCGCTCGACCGACGAGCAATCCAGCGTCAACGGCGTACGACTGGCGGCTATCAACGCCCGCCCAGCCTCTCGCAGAGCAGGGCCGGTCTGGTAGTCCAGCACACCAATCAGGCGTAACTCGCCTTCGGCAACGCGCTCGATTCGCGTCTCACTCATCGCCGACAGCCTGCTGTCCAGCCTCGGTGTCCTTGGCGCGCGCCACCACTTCAGCCCAACCATCGATGGTCTTGTCCAGATCACCGCCGTTGCGCTGCATGGAGTCGGCAAACTGATCGCGGAACAGCTTGCCGATGTTGATGCCATTGATGATCACGTTGCGCACGCGCCACTCGCCATCCTTGACCATGGTGTAGGACACCGGATAAGTCTCACCCTGCCGCCCAACCACTTCCATTCCAACGCTGGTGCGTTTGTCGTCCTGCTTGCCGCTTGGTGCCAACACACGAATCTGTTGGTTGTTGTACTCCAGCAGCGCATTGCCATAGAACTGCATCAGGCTACGTTTGAAGTTTTCCTGGAAGCGCGCGATCTGCTCCGGCGAAGCATTACGCGAGTATTTCACCGTCATAATGCTGCGCGAGATGCCTTCGGCATCGACCACCGGCCCAAGAATCTCGTTTAACGAGTCATAGAAAGCCGCAGGATCATTACGGTACTGCTCCTTATTGTCCTTCAGGTCCGCCAGCAGCTCATCGGTGGTTTTCTGAATGACCTGATGGGCGGTCAGCGCAGCGTGGGAGAACATGGGCAGTACAGCCAGCAGAATCAGCAGGCCACGACGCAAGGCAGTCATCATGAGCATCTCCTTTAATCTTTATTAACCGAGTTGAGCAAGAATTTGCCGATCAGGTCCTCAAGCACCAGCGAGGACTGGGTGTCCTGAATGGTGTCACCATCCGCCAACAATTCATCCTCACCGCCGACACTGATACCGATGTACTTCTCGCCAAGCAGCCCGGCAGTGAGAATCGAGGCGGTCGAATCGGCCGGCAGGATTTTCACGTCCTGTTGGATTTCCAGCGTCACTCGTCCGGTATAGCTGTCGCGATCCAGATCGATCGCTGTGACCTTGCCGATCGTAACGCCGGCCATGGTCACCTTGGATCGGACAGTCAAACCGGCAATATTGTCGAAATAGGCATACAGCTTATACGTGTCGGCATTGCCGACGGTCAGTCCGCTGACGCGCAGCGACAGCAGCAACAAGGCCAGCAGGCCGGCAAGCAGGAACAGGCCGACGCCTATTTCCAGTGTGCGAATACGCATCAGAAATCTCCAAACATCAACGCGGTCAAAATGAAATCGAGGCCGAGCACCGCCAGCGAGGCGTACACGACGGTCCGGGTGGTGGCACGACTGATTCCCTCGGAGGTCGGCTCGCAGTCATAGCCTTGAAATACAGCAATCCACGTAACCACCAACGCGAACACCACGCTTTTGATCACGCCGTTGAGCACATCCGAACTGAAGTCGACACTGTTTTGCATGTTGGCCCAGAACGAGCCTTCATAGACCCCCAGCCACTGCACCGCGACCATCGCCCCGCCCCAGATCCCAACGACGTTGAAAATCAGGGTCAGCAGCGGCAGCGAAATGAAACCGGCCCACAGGCGCGGCGCGATGATGTACTTGAGCGGGTCGACACCAATCATCTCCAGGCTCGAGAGCTGTTCGGTGGATTTCATGTTGCCGATCTCGGCCGCCAGCGCCGAGCCGGCACGCCCAGCAAATAGCAGCGCAGTGACCACCGGCCCGAGCTCGCGCAACAAGGTCAGAGCGACCATCTGCCCAACCGCCTGCTCCGAACCGTAGCTGCTAAGTATGCTGTAGCCCTGCAGCGCAAGCACCATGCCGATGAAGATGCCAGAGACCACGACAATCGCCAGCGACAGCACGCCAACCGAATACAGCTGCTTGACTAGCAGCGAAAAGCCGTTATGTAGCGCGCTGCGACCAAACAAAACATGCACGAGGAATATGGTCGAGCGCCCCAGGGCCGCCAACACATCCAGACCGGCGCGACCCAACAGGGCGATCCGATCCAACAAGGAACGCTTACGCATCGGTGCCTCTCAGCAGATCGTCGGCATAGGCCGGCGCAGGAAAGTGGAAGGGTACCGGCCCATCGGCCTCGCCTTTCATGAATTGCCGAATGCGCGGATTGTCCGACTTCATCAACTCGGCCGGCGTACCCTGCCCGAGTACCTGGGCGTCGCCTACCACATAGATGTAGTCGGCAATGGACGCGGTTTCGGCGAGATCGTGAGATACCACGATGCTGGTGATGCCAAGCGCGTCATTGAGCAACCGAATCAGGCGCACCAGAACGCCCATCGCAATCGGATCCTGTCCGGCAAACGGCTCGTCATACATAAGGATTTGCGGATCCAGAGCAATAGCCCGCGCCAGCGCGACACGCCGCTTCATACCTCCGGAAAGCTCATCGGGCATAAGCTCGATGGCACCACGCAGACCCACCGCCTGCAACTTCATCAGCACGATGTCGCGAATCATCTCGCCTGACAGCTTGGTGTGCACACGTAGCGGAAACGCGACGTTCTCGAACACGTCGAGGTCGGTAAACAGCGCGCCACTCTGAAACAACACGCCCATCTGTTTGCGCATATCGAACAGCTCGCTACGCGAGAGGCTCGGCAAATTGTTCCCAGCCACCCAGACTTCTCCCTGGGCAGGCATCAGTTGAGCGGCGATAAGCCGCAGCAGAGTCGTCTTGCCACACCCGGACGGCCCCATGATGGCCGTTACCTTCCCTCGCGGGATGGTGATGTCGACATTCTCGAAAATACTGCGCTCACCGCGCTTGAAGGTCACTCCCTTCAGCTCGACGGCGTAGTCGTTGCAGGCGCTCATCTGGTCTCCTTGCATGCAGTCTGCGTAACAGACGGCTCCCGATGCCGTCGGGATACTTTCTGCCATGACCGTTTTCGGCGGCGCACTATAGCACTGCCCCCCAAGCCGCCCAACTGATGAGCGTTTCAGCAGATGACTAGCCATGTACCGTTCAGCCGAGGTTCAGCCAGCACTGTTGAAAAGCGAATGGACGGCAGCAGACGTTGCGCGGACATTTTCCATGAGCGCGTAGCGGATTCTCGCTATAATCGCCGCCTTTTAATCGGACGACCTCGCCAGTTATGAGCCAGAGCAGCCAGTTGATCGAAACCGCGCAGCGCACCATCCGCCTTGAAGTCGAGGCCGTTGAGCAGTTGAACGCACGTATCGATTCCTCCTTTGTGAAGGCCTGCGAACTCATTCTCAGCTGCAAGGGCCGTGTCGTCGTGGTTGGCATGGGCAAGTCAGGCCACGTCGGGCGCAAGATTGCCGCAACCCTAGCCAGCACCGGAACCGCGGCTTTCTTCGTGCACCCGGCAGAAGCCAGCCACGGCGACATGGGCATGATCACCCAAGATGACGTGGTGTTGGCCCTGTCCAATTCAGGCTCAACCAGCGAAATTGTCACCCTGTTACCGCTGATCAAGCGACTGGGCATCACCCTGGTCAGCATGACCGGAAATCCAGCCTCGGTACTGGCCAAGGCGGCAGCGGTCAATCTGGACGCCAGCGTGGCGATCGAAGCCTGCCCACTGAATCTCGCGCCTACCTCCTCCACCACGGTCAGCCTTGTGCTGGGTGATGCATTGGCCATCGCGCTGCTTGAGGCGCGTGGATTCACCGCCGAGGACTTCGCCTTTTCTCATCCCGGCGGCGCGCTGGGCCGTCGTCTGCTCCTCAAGGTCGAACATGTCATGCACACCGGCGAGCGTCTGCCGAAAATCGCCCGCGGCACCTCGCTACGTGACGCGCTGCTGGAGATGACTGAAAAAGGACTGGGCATGACCGTCATTGTCGAAGCCGACGGGAGGCTGGCCGGAATCTTCACTGATGGCGACCTGCGCCGAGCGCTCGACAAGGGTGTTGACGTACGCCAAACCAGCATCGACGAGGTGATGACCGTACACGGCAAGACCGCTAACGCCGAAATGCTTGCCGCCGAAGCGCTGAAGATCATGGAAGACCACAAGATCAGTTCGCTGGTGGTGATCGACGATCAACAGATGCCGGTTGGAGCACTGAACATGCACGATTTGCTTCGCGCAGGAGTCATGTGATGCACGAACAGCTACTACAACGGGCCCGGGACATCCGTCTGGCCATTTTCGATGTCGATGGCGTACTCACCGACGGTCGCCTGTACTTTCTGACCGACGGCAGCGAGTTCAAGACGTTCAATACGCTGGACGGCCACGGCATAAAGATGCTGATCAACTCAGGCGTAAGCACCGCCATTATCAGCGGACGCAAAACCCCAGTGGTGGAGCGTCGGGCGCAGAATCTGGGCATACAGCATCTATATCAAGGCCGCGAAGACAAGCTGGTAGTGCTCGACGAGCTGCTGGCCGAGCTCGGGCTAAGCTACTCTGAAGTGGCTTATCTTGGTGACGACCTTCCCGACCTGCCTGTGATTCGCCGCGTCGGCCTTGGCATGGCGGTCGCCAGCGCCGACGGCTTCGTGCGCGAACACGCCCACGGTGTGACACAGGCACGCGGTGGCGAGGGTGCGGCGCGCGAGTTCTGCGAGTTGATCATGCGCGCCCAGGGCACCCTGGCTGCAGCGCAAAACGCTTACCTGTAGAGGTCTGGATGCTTCGCAAACTGCGCTTCGCCGCCCTGCTGACCTTGGTCGCCGCCTTATTGGTCGCAGTTGGCTACTGGAATATCCGCCCGGAAAGCTTCATGCAGCAGCCTCCCGTTGCCAGCAGTGATACGCCGGATGTCGATTTCTACGTAATCAACTCGCGCACGGTGCAATACCAACCCGACGGCAAGCTCAACTACGAGCTGAAAGCGGACAAACTCGAACACATCAAGGCCAGCGACGTCAGCCTGCTGACCAAACCCGACCTGATGTCCTACCGCGGCACAGACCTGCCCTGGCATGTGCGCAGCGAACGCGGTGAAGTGTCGGCAGAGGGCGACGAAGTCTTGCTGATCGATAAGGTCAGAGTCGAGCGCACCGATGCCAAAGGCCGACCGACGATCCTTACCACCAGCCGGCTAACGGTCTGGCCGGAGAAGGATTATGCCGAGACAAACCAAGCCGTTAGAATCGAGGCCGCCAATGGCGTGACCACAGCGACCGGCATGAAAGCGTACATGGATGACGGCAGGATGCTCCTGCTGTCCAACGTAAGAGGCCAGCATGAGCTGCGTTAAGACTCTCCCCCTCCTGCTCGGTTTGAGCGCATTCTGGCTTGGCGCCAGCGCCTGGGCGCTTCCCGAGGATCGTGAACAGCCAATCCGCGTACAGGCCGATTCCGCCGAACTGGACGACCGACAAGGCGTAGCGGTTTACCGCGGTGACGTAGTCATCACCCAGGGCACGATGAAGATCACCGGCGATACGGTGACCATCACTCAGAACAGCAGCGGTGACGTCGAGGTTTTCACCTCTATCGGCAAGCCTGCCTATTACGAACAGAAGCCTGCGGTGGACAAGGAAATCGTCAAAGCCTACGGCCTGACCATCCAGTATTTCGCCGCCAACGAGCGCATCGTACTCATCGATCAGGCCAAGGTCGTTCAGGAAGGCAACACCTTCGAAGGTGAGAAGATCGTCTACGACACCCGTCGGCAAATCGTGAACGCCGGCCGCGCCACCAATGCCGACGTGACCACACCACGTCCACGCGTGGATATGGTCATCCAGCCGCGCAAGAAGGAAGCGGCTGCGGAGCAATCCGAATAATGGCAGTTCTAAAAGCTCAGCATTTGGCCAAGAGCTACAAGAGTCGCCAGGTCGTCCGGGACGTCAGTCTTTCCATCGAAAGTGGGCAGATCGTCGGCCTTCTCGGCCCTAATGGTGCCGGCAAGACCACCTGCTTCTACATGATCGTCGGCCTGGTCAACGCCGATCAAGGCCGGGTTCTGATCGATCAGAACGACGTTACCCATTTGCCAATGCACGGCCGTGCACGGGCCGGGATCGGTTATTTACCGCAGGAAGCGTCCATTTTCCGCAAGCTCTCGGTTGCCGACAACATCATGGCGATTCTCGAGACACGCAAGGATCTAGACCGCAGCGGCCGCCAGCAGGCTCTGGAAGGGTTGCTGCAGGAATTCCACATCAACCATATCCGTGACAGCCTCGGCATGAGCCTGTCCGGCGGCGAACGGCGCCGCGTGGAAATCGCCCGCGCACTGGCTACCGCACCTAAGTTCATCCTGCTTGATGAGCCCTTCGCCGGCGTCGACCCTATCTCCGTAGGCGACATCAAGCAAATCATCCACCATCTCAAGGCCAAGGGCATTGGCGTTCTGATCACCGATCACAACGTCCGCGAGACACTCGATATCTGCGAAACCGCCTATATCGTCAACGACGGGCAGCTGATCGCTGAAGGCGATGCCGAGACTATCCTGAGCAATCAACTGGTCAAGGAAGTCTATCTGGGCCACGAATTCCGGCTGTAAGACAGTTTTTTTGCACGGCTCGGCAAATCGGCTCTAGGCAAAGGCTTCATCGGCAGGCATATAATTTGCTTTCTGTCGGCGCCTGGCGCGTCGCATGTCGGAATGGGCGCGGTTGCGCCGGCATTTAAGGTTCGAAGTCCTCTGCCATGAAACCATCGCTAGTCCTGAAGATGGGCCAGCAGCTGACGATGACACCGCAGCTGCAACAGGCCATACGGCTCCTCCAGTTATCCACCCTCGATCTGCAACAGGAGATCCAGGAGGCACTGGATTCCAATCCCATGCTCGAGCGGGAAGAAGACGGTGACGACTTCGACAACGCCGACCCCATGGCCGAAGCTGCCGAACGGCCGGGCGAATCCGGCGCTGAGAAAAGCAGCAGCCAGGAAAGCACCTACGAGGAACCCTCCCACAGCGCCGAGAGCCTTGAAGACGGCGACTGGGGCGAGCGCATTCCCAGCGAGCTGCCGGTAGACACTGCCTGGGAAGATATCTATCAGACCAGCGCCAGCAGCCTACCCAGCAACGATGACGACGAGTGGGACTTCACCAGCCGCACGTCGACTGGCATCAGCCTGCAAAGCCACCTGCTGTGGCAGCTCAACCTCGCGCCAATGAGCGATACCGACCGCCTGATCGCGGCCACCCTGATCGACTGCATCAACGATCAGGGCTATCTCGAAGAGACACTGCAGGAAATCGTCGACTCCTTCGACCCGGAGCTGGAAATCGAGCTCGACGAGGTCGAGGTCGTCTTGCGGCGCATTCAGCAGTTCGAACCAGCCGGCATCGGCGCGCGCGACCTGCGCGAGTGCCTGCTGCTGCAACTGCGTCAGCTCCCCGAGCGAACCGCCTGGTTGAGCGAGGCGCAGCGGCTGGTCAGTGATCATCTGGACATACTCGGCAGCCGTGACTACGGCCTGCTGATGCGCCGAATGAAGATCAAGGAAGACGAGCTGCGCCAGGTCATCGAGCTGATTCAGAGCCTGAACCCCCGCCCCGGCTCGCAGATCGAGGCGAGCGAACCGGAATACGTGGTGCCCGATGTGATCGTGCGCAAGCACAATGATCGTTGGCTAGTTGAGCTGAATCAGGAGGCGATGCCGAAACTACGCGTCAATGCGCAGTACGCCGGCTTCGTCAAACGCGCCGACTCCAGCGCCGACAACACCTTCATGCGCAACCAGCTGCAGGAAGCGCGCTGGTTCATCAAAAGCCTGCTCAGCCGCAACGAAACGCTGATGAAGGTCGCCACCCAGATCGTCGAGCACCAGCGCGCATTCCTCGAGCACGGCGACGAGGCGATGAAGCCGCTGGTGCTGCATGACATCGCCGAGGCGGTGGGTATGCACGAGTCGACCATTTCTCGCGTGACTACGCAGAAATACATGCACACGCCGCGCGGTATCTACGAACTCAAGTACTTCTTTTCCAGCCACGTCAGCACCGCCGAAGGTGGCGAGTGTTCATCTACTGCGATTCGCGCAATCATCAAGAAGCTGGTCGCCGCGGAAAACCAGAAAAAGCCGTTGAGCGACAGCAAGATCGCTGGTTTACTGGAAGCGCAGGGCATCCAGGTGGCCCGTCGTACCGTTGCAAAGTATCGGGAGTCACTCGGTATCGCACCGTCCAGCGAGCGCAAACGATTGCTGTGATCGGCCACTGGTCCAACTGTCCCGGCGGCAGGCCTACCAACCTGCTCTTCGCACTAGGCAAAGGAGATAGCAGTATGCAAGTCAAGATCAGCGGTGTTCATCTGGAAGTAACCGACGCCCTGCGTGACTACATCGAGGAGAAATTCGAGCGTCTTGCCCGTCATTTCGACCGCATCATCAGTGTCCAGGTGATTCTCCAGGTCGAGAAGCTCAAGCAGAAAGCCGAAGCAACCCTGCACGTCGCCGGCCGCGAAGTAGTGGCCATCGCCGAACACGAAGACATGTACGCTGCCATCGACCTGCTCGCCGACAAGCTTGATCGTCAGCTGATCAAGCACAAGGAAAAGCAGCTCGACCACACTCAGGGCGCCGTCACCCGCTGACTCACTATGATCCGACTCGAAAACATCCTGACCCCCGGACGTTCACTGGTGAACGTCCCGGGCGGTAGCAAGAAACGCGTCCTGGAGCAGATCGCCAAGGTGATCGCCCAGGACCTCATCGACCTCGATTCCCAGACCATCTTCGAAAGCCTGATTGCCCGCGAGAAGCTCGGTTCCACCGGCTTCGGCAACGGCATTGCCATCCCGCACTGCCGCATGGTCGGCTGCAACGCACCGCTGAGCGCCGTCCTGCGTCTGGAAACCCCGGTGGATTTCGATGCCATCGACGGCGCGCCGGTGGATTTGCTATTCGTGCTGCTGGTCCCAGAGGCAGCTACAGACGAGCACCTCGAACTGCTACGCCAGATCGCCAGCATGCTCGACCGCGAAGACGTACGCCAACGGCTGCGCCAGGCGACGAGCAATCAGCACCTCTACCAGGTAGTGGTTGACGTGCAGAATGGGGCTTAGCGCAATGGGCACCAGATGCGGCTGATCATCGTCAGTGGACGCTCGGGCTCAGGCAAAAGCACCGCGCTGAACGTGCTCGAGGACAATGGCTTCTATTGCATCGATAACCTGCCCGCCGGGTTGCTACCCGAGCTCGCCGAACGCGCCCTGCTGCATACCGAGTTATTGCACCCGCAGGTCGCCGTATCGATCGATGCGCGCAACCTTCCCAGCCAGCTGCAGCGATTCCCGGAACTACTCGCGGAGGTGCGTGCGAAGCACATCCTGTGCGACGTGCTTTATCTGGACGCCGACGACGAAACCTTGCTCAAGCGTTTTTCGGAAACCCGCCGGCGCCACCCGCTGACCAACGAGAACCGCTCTCTGGCCGAAGCGATCCATGACGAAGAGTTGTTGCTGGCGACGATCATCGATCATGCCGACTTGAAGATCGATACCACGCACCTGAACCTGTATCAGCTTCGCGACATGCTAAAGCTGCGCCTGCTCAACAAGCCCGAACCGGGCACAGCCTTTCTCATCGAGTCGTTCGGCTTCAAACGAGGCATGCCTGTGGACGCCGACCTGGTATTCGACGTGCGCTGTCTGCCGAATCCGTACTGGAAGGCCGAGCTGCGCGACTTCTCCGGGCTCGACCAGCCTGTCGTCGACTATCTGGCTGCTCAGCCTGACGTGGAGGAGATGTTTCAGGACATCCACGGCTATCTAAGCAAATGGTTGCCGCGCTTTGCCGCCAGCAACCGGGCCTACGTCACCATCGCCATCGGCTGCACCGGGGGCCATCATCGCTCGGTCTACCTGGCTGAACGCCTGGGTCAGGCGCTAAAAGAGCCGCTGAAGAACTTGCAGGTCCGCCACCGGGACCTCGCTTAGGAATACCTGCACCCATGCCCGCCCGCGAAGTCACCATCATCAATAAACTCGGCCTGCACGCCCGCGCAGCCGCCAAGTTCGTCGGTGTCGCCAATCAGTACCCGTGCACCATCCGCGTAGGTCGCTGCCCGGCGACGCTGGTGGACGGCAAGAGCATCATGGCCGTCATGATGCTGGCTGCGAGCAAAGGCAGCACGGTGCATCTACACACAGAAGGTGAGCAGGAAGACGATGCACTCAATGCATTGGTCGCGCTGATCGACGATTACTTCGAAGAAGGCGAGTAAGCACCTCACCACGCCGGCGCAGACCGTCTCCGGTCGCGCCGCGCGGTATGCGTCACTTGCCCGCGACCATCATCCGCTCGATCAGCACCGAGCCGGTACGCACGTTGCTGCGCGTCTCGATATCACAGCCGACAGCGACAATCTGGCGGAACATGTCGCGCAGGTTGCCGGCGATGGTCACCTCCTGCACCGGGAACTGGATTTCGCCGTTTTCTACCCAGTAGCCGCCAGCACCGCGGGAGTAATCACCAGTCACCAAATTCAACCCCTGCCCCATCAACTCGGTGACCAGCAACCCCCGCCCCATGCGACGAATCAGAGCAGCCTGATCCTCATCGCCATGGCTGACGTGCAGGTTGTGTACCCCCCCGGCATTGGCCGTACTCGGCATGCCCAACTTGCGCCCCGAATAGGTCGATAGCACATAGGACAGCAAACGGCCGTTCTCCACGAACGGCTTGGCATAGGTCGCCAGGCCGTCTCCGTCATAGCCAGCGCTACCAAGTGCACGAGGAATGTGCGGACGCTCGTCCAGGCTTAGCCATTCAGGAAATAGCGTCTGCCCAAGGGCGTCCTCCAGGTAGGAGGATTTACGGTATAGGTTGCCGCCGGATATGGCCGCAATGAAATGACCGAACAGGCCAGTCGCAAGCTCGGAGGCAAAAAGCACCGGCACGTCGCAGGTAGGTATCGGGCGTGCGCCCAAGCGCCGCACGGCACGTTCGGCCGCGCGGCGACCGATAGCCTGGGGATCAAGCAGCGCCTCACCGATTCGATTCACGTCATAGAAGTAATCGCGCTGCATCTGGCCATCGCTCTCGGCAATCATCACGCAACTCAAGCTATGCCGGCTGCTGCTGTAGCCACCGATGAATCCGTTGCTGTTGCCATAGGCGCGACAGCCTTGATGTGTATTGAGGCTGGTACCATCGGCATTACGGATACGCTGATCGACCTCGAAGGCGGCGCTTTCACAGCTAAGCGCCTGCTCGATCGCCTGCTCGGGCGTGATGGCCCAGGGGTGGTAGAGGTCCAGATCGGGCAGTTCGCGAGCCATCAGGGCCGCATCGGCAAGCCCCGCGAACTCGTCTTCTGAGGCGTGCTTGGCAATGGCCAGCGCCGCTGCCACGGTTTCACGTATGGCATCGTCGCCGCTGCCTGTCGTGCTCGCCGTTCCTTTGCTCTGACCGACATAGAGCGTGATGCCAAATCCCTGGTCGCGGTTGAACTCGACAGTCTCCACCTCGCCTTGGCGCACCGTGGTCGACAATCCCTGCTCCATGGAGACCGAAACCTCACTGGCGCTGGCGCCCTGCCGACGCGCTTCCTCGATGATGCGCTCGACCTTCTCGCGCAAACCGGGCAGCGCGTGCGGGCCGATGCCCTCTACTTCACTCATAAGCACTCCCAAACCACTGCAATCGAATCAAGTTGCAACCTGGCGCCGCTCCTCTGGAGCCTGCTGCCAGGGCTGCTGTTATCATGGCGGCATCTCCTAGTGGACCACCCCCATGTCTGAACACTCCGACGCCGAAGATTTCGACGAAAAAAGCAAAACCCAGGTCAAGCGCGAGCTGCATGCTCTACAGGAGCTCGGTGAGCGCCTGACCACGCTCAAGCCTGACCTGATTGCCCGCCTGCCGCTGAGCGATGCGCTGCAAAAAGCATTGGCCGACGCGCCGAAGCACAAGGCACACATCGCCCGCAAACGACACATCCAGTACATCGGCAAGCTGATGCGCGACCAGGATGTCGATGCCATCCTGGCGCTGGTCGATCAGCTCGACGCATCGACACGCCAGTACAACGAACGCTTCCACGCACTAGAACGCTGGCGCGACCGCCTCATCGGAGGCGACGACGCCACCCTCGAAGCTTTCGTTGCCGAATACTCCGAGACCGACCGCCAGCACCTACGCGGGCTGATCCGTCACGCCCAGCACGAGGCGGCACGTAACAAACCGCCAGCTGCGAGCCGCAAAATCTTCAAGTACATCCGCGAGCTGGACGAAGCCAAACGCGGACTGCGCTGACGCTAACGCCGCCACAAGCTACAAGAGTGAATAAGGATCCCCCTGCTTCCTCTTGGCGCTTGCGGCCTGGCGTCTGCCGATGCTTCAAGCACCCGTTCCGCCTACGGTAATCTCGTCGATCTTCAGCGTTGGCTGGCCAACACCAACCGGCACTGACTGCCCATCCTTGCCGCAGGTACCGACACCGCTATCCAGGGCGAGGTCGTTACCGACCATCGAGACCCGGTTCATCACCTCGGGCCCGTTACCGATCAGCGTCGCCCCTTTGACCGGCGCAGTGATCTTGCCATCCTCGATCAGATACGCCTCGCTGGTGGAAAACACGAACTTGCCGCTGGTGATATCGACCTGACCACCACCTAGGCTGGCGCAGTAGATGCCCTTTTTCACCGAACGAATGATTTCTTGCGGATCGCTTTCGCCGGCCAGCATGTAAGTGTTGGTCATGCGCGGCATCGGTAGATGCGCGTAAGACTCGCGGCGGCCGTTACCGGTCGGCGCGACGCCCATCAGCCGGGCGTTTAGCTTGTCTTGGATGTAACCCTTGAGAATGCCGTTCTCGATTAGCGTGGTGCATTGGGTCGGTGTGCCTTCGTCATCGACGCTGAGCGAGCCCCGTCGATCCGCCAGGGTGCCATCATCAACAATAGTGCAAAGCTTGGACGCCACTTGCTGGCCTATCTGTCCACTGTAAGCCGAGCTGCCCTTGCGATTGAAATCGCCTTCCAGGCCATGGCCAACTGCCTCGTGCAGCAATACACCGGACCAACCGGGGCCGAGCACCACAGGCAAGGAGCCTGCAGGCGCGGGGACCGCCTCGAGATTGACCAGCGCCTGGCGCAGCGCCTCGCGCGCATAGCCCATCGCCCGGTCTTCGCTGAGAAAGTGCTGATAGCCAGTACGACCACCGCCACCATGCCCGCCGCGCTCACGCCGACCGTTCTGCTCGACGATCACGCTGACGTTGAAGCGCACCAGCGGACGGATATCTGTCGCCATGCCGCCATCCATACCGGCAACCAGAATGTGTTCCCAGACGCCGGCCAGGCTCACAGTGACTTGTTTTATGCGAGGGTCCAACGCGCGCGTGGCAACGTCGATGCGCTTTAGCAGCTCGACCTTTTCGGCACGGGTTAACCCGTCGAGCGGATTATCCTGGCTATACAGCGGCGCGAACGCCGCTCTGGACAGCACCTTGACCTCGCCTTGCTGACCACTGCGCGCGATCGAGCGCGCAGCCTGGGCCGCCTGGCGCAACGCATCGGCAGTGATGGCATTGCTATAGGCGAAGCCGGTCTTCTCGCCGGACAGCGCGCGAACACCGACGCCCTGCTCCAGGTGGAAGCCACCTTCCTTGACGATGCCATCTTCCAGCACCCAGGACTCGGAGACCTGATCCTGAAAGTACAGGTCCGCCGCATCTACGCCGGGGCCAGCCAGTTCTCCCAGCAGGCCAGGTAGATCATCGATACCCAGGCCGCCGGGGGTCAGCAGTCGCTCGGTGACGGGTAACAACAGTTCACTCATATTCACTCCAAACGGTCCGTGACCAGGCACGGTACGGAAAATCGGCGGTGACGCTGCACCGGCATGCGCTGCCGGATGGCAGCCTGTTCGTCCGCATCTCGCAGTGCAACCAAGCTCGCTTCGCCGGTTGCCTGCTCACATAACAACCGACCCCATGGGTCCACGATAGACGAATGGCCGTAGGTGAGGCGACTGCCGGGATGCTCGCCGCCCTGTGCGGCGGCCAGGATATAGCATTGTGTCTCGATGGCACGGGCACGAATCAGGATCTCCCAATGCGCTTCACCGGTCACCGTGGTGAACGCCGACGGCACGCTGATCAACTCTGCACCCGCTGTGCGTAGCGCCGTATATAGCTCGGCGAAGCGCAGGTCATAGCACACGGTCAGACCGAGTCGACCGACCGGTGTGTCGGCTACAACCAATTGCTGCCCCGCCGCATAGTCATCGGACTCGCGGTAATGGGCGCGGCTGTCGGCTACGTCCGCATCGAACAGATGCAACTTGTCATAACGCGCGACCCGCTGCCCTTGATCATCGAACAGCAGCGAGCAGGCATTCGGCCTGCCCTGCGGATTGTCTTCGGGCGGTAACGGGATGGTGCCGGCGACTATCCATAACCTGAGGTCACGGGCAGTGCGTTTCAACCAAGGCAGAATCGGTCCCTCGCCTGTCGCCTCAGTGCGCCCGAGTAGCGCCGGATCTTTATGGCCAATTGCAGCAAAGTTTTCTGGCAGCACGGCCAACCGTGCGCCTGTCTCTGCGGCCTGCTCGAGCAGGTGCCGTGCACGGCGCAAGTTAAGTGCAACATCAGTCTGACTGACCATCTGGATCACGGCTAAGGACATGCAATCCCCACTGGTAAAAGGCAAGGTCCGAGGACAATCATGGATCAGTTGGGCTTCTCGAATGGCTTGTCGAAGCTGATCTTTGGCGACTGCCATGGGCCCTTGACGTCGTACTGCACGGTAGCGAAACGCGCTACTCGGTCGCCAAGCAGCTTATCCGCAATGAACAGCGCCCCACCGATGGCGGGTGCACCGACGATCAGGGCTGCCAGAGGCAGGTTGTTGCTGATTGGCAGTGTCACAAGCAACTTGGCGTCGACCTCGTCGCGCGCCATATCCAGCTTGCCATTGAGCTCCAGATTGCTGGACGGCCCGCTGACGGTAATCGGCTCACCTGTTATGAATACGCCAGCATTGCCCTTCAGGCTCCCATCCAGCCGGTCATAGCTGAAGCCCTTGCTGAACAGATCGGAAAAATCCAGCCGCAAGCGGCGCCCGATCGAATTGAAATTCAGCACGCCGAACACGCGCAGGGCCTGGCTGCTACCATCGATCTCGACGAACTGCCCCTTGCGCAACCGTGGCTGCATGCTGCCGGTATAGCGTGCCATGGCGAACGAGGCCGGCGAACCTGGCCACCGCCCATCCACGTCCAAGCGGAAGCTATCGCTGGTGACCGATGGTGCGAAGCCCCATGCAAGCAACACGTCCGCCAGGTTGCGGCCCTCCAGGCGGCCCTTGTACCAGGTTGAGCCGTCCTGCCAGCCGCCGTTGCCGCCGACCTTCAGCCCCTTGAGGTCGAGTGCAATATCGCGGAACTCCACACCCGCACTGGTTGGGCGTAGCTTTAACGCCCCTGCACCGAGAAGGTCGTCGCCCCGGAAGACTTGCCTGATAGCGATATCCATCGATGGCAGACTCTGCGGGTCCACATCGGCCAGTGGATCGACATGCGCAGATGGCGCTGCTTCGCCGGCCTTCGCAGCAGGCAAGCGCAGCAGCGCCAGATCCGCGACGATGGTAGCGCCTGCAGCGTCTGGCAGACGCACCGCACCATTGATGGTCGTACTGCGCAAGCCCAGTTCCCAGGCACCAGTGATGCGCTGCAGATTTACGCCCAGATCAGCAACGCGGGTGCCGAAACCATTGAAACGGTCGATATCGACTTGCACCTGGCGCAGTAAGGATCCAGTGGCCTGCTGTGGGTCGCCGCTGCCGTACCGGTCCAGCACTGCCTGCCAGGCTTTCCAGTCGAGTTCAGGCAGACGCCCCCTCACATACAATCCCGCACGCCCGGGAAGATTGGCCGCGCCGCCTCCAAGACGTAGCTCACCGCGCCCTTGCGCCATGGCCCCTGGAGGCGCCGCGAAAGCTAGAGCGGCAAGCTCACCGTGCCTGACGCCATAGCGCCGCTCCGTACCCTGCAGGGACATGCGCAATGTGGTGTCACGGCGTACGCTGGCCGCCTTGCCGAACGGTGCGGGCAGATCGATACGCAGCCCCTGTAACGAGGAGTCGATCTGCAGCTGACTGCTCTCACCCGCCAGATCCAGGCGCAGCTGATAGGGCAGCTCGCCGCTGGCAGGCAAAGGCTGCTCAGCCTCCAGCCACTCAACCAGGCGCTTTAGCCCCACGGCGCCGCGCGCTTCTATGCGTGAGGCCGGCTTGCCTGCCGACCCCGTCGCCACGGCCTTGCCTCTCACGGGACGGCCGAACAGGCGTCCCTGAATATCCTCTGCACTCAACCCTCGCGCAGTGTCGTAGCGAAATTTACCGCTGAGCCCTTCCAGATCGAGCAACGGCTCCAGGATCCGCAGCGATGCGCCGTCGCTGGAGAAATCCACTGCCACTCGCGGCGTGCCCTTGCCCAGCGGAATCTGTAGATCCAGCGCGCCCTGCAGACTCCCCTGCCCCTGCCAGCCGGCAAAGATTTCATCGGTGCCTATAGGCGCTTCCTGCAACAGCTTCAGCGCGTCGGCAAGGCTGCTAGAGACCTGCCCTTTCACCGCCAATATCGGCACCTTGTCGCTACCTGCACGGGGGATGTCCGCAGTCGCGTCATATACGCGGCTATCCAGAATCCGACCCTCGGCAAGTCGTACGCGAACGCCGCTGTCCTCAATCAAGACCTCGCCGCGCCCCTGCCGCAGCACCGGCCAGCCTGGCTGGAAGGCCAACTCGGCATCACGCACTTTGAAGTACAGGCTCAGGCTGCGCGCGCTGTCTGAAGCGTTCTTGTTCAGTGCTCCCTGGTACTGGAAGTAACCCTGTTCGACGGTACCGCCGCGAATCGCCTCTTTTAGCCAGGTAGTCAGCGCGGGGCTCAAAGCCGGCGAGCGTGTCGGCAGGTATTTTTCGGTGTAGCGTGCATCACCCTCGCTCAAGCCGACGCGCAGGTCCATATAGTCTTCTGCCGTCGGATCACGCGGCAGGCGGATCAGGAAATCCCCTGCGATCCGGCCTTCCTCGCCATCGACGCGCAGATAGGGCGCTGCCAAGGTGAAGGCCTGCTCGTCAAGCTTCCAGGTCAGGCGACCTGCACCGTGCCGATATTGCCAGGGCTCGGGATACAACGGCGCCAGCTGCAGGCTGAAATCCTTGCTGTCCAAGCGTAGTTCGCCACTGCCCAGATCGCCCTGAATGCTGCCACTGGCATTGCCTACCGCCGGAATCCAGTTGTGTGCCCCGAAGCTGATGCGATCCAGATTGGCCGCAAACTGCAGTTGCTGAGGCGATGCCATCTCGCGGTAGTAGTCCAACCGAAGATTGCGCACTGTTCCGCTGGGCCGCAGTGCCGCCAGCGCCTCGCCTGCTGCCGGCGGTAGCGGCGCAAGCGCACGAACGAGCGTGGCGATCGGCGCGACACCCAACCGGTCAGCCTGCAATTGCCAGTGTTGCCGGGCCTGATCCTGCTGCAACTGAATTCGCGCATCGCCCCAGCGCTCGCCATCAAGATCGAAGGCCAGCCCATCGAACAGCAATCGGTAGCCTTGCTCGGCATGATCGACGTACGCCTCGACTGCCAGATCCTCGACCTGTAAAGGGGCGCGATCGGCATAGGTCGCGCTTAACAGCGGAGCGTTCAAACGCAGCACGGCGCGCTCAAGCCGCTGTTTGCTCCAGCGCCCCCAAACCTCGCCGCCCATTTGCAACGTTTGCAAATGCCAGTCGGCCGTCAACCGTCGCGGCAACCATGCAGCCCAATCACTCTGCGGCAGACTGAGGTAAATCTGCGCCTCGGCCTGCTGCCAATGCCGCGGCTGCACACGGACCTGCATACGACCAGCCAACGGCTGTCCATCGGGTAGCACACTGCGCCCATCAAGCCTCAGTCGCTCGCCGTCAACGCGCAGATTCAGATTGGTGTAGCTCAGGGTCAGCGGCGTCTCAGCAAAGGGTTCCAAAGTGATCTGACTATCATGCAAAGCCAGCCCCCGCACCTGTTGCAGTGCGGCAAGAATCTTCTGCGGATCGGGCGGCGGTTGTTCGGCTCGCTCCGGCAGCCCCTTCACCCGCCATTTGCCTTCTGCGTCCTCGACCAGCGACAGATGCACACCGCCGAACTCGAGCGAGTCCAGCCGCAGCTCACGGGCCCAGAGGCTGGCGGCAAGATCGGGCTTGAGCGCGATCTGGTCCAGTCGCATTGCGCTATCGCCCTCACCGAGCAATACATCGTGCGCCAGCAGGCGCGGGGCAAAGCCCTGCCATTCGCCTTCGAGGCGGCCCAGAGTCACTGGCATATCGAGAGCCTGACGCGCCTTGTCCTCGACGTCTGCACGGTACTCGGCAACCAGAGGTACCAATTGCCGCCCTAGGCTGACGTACAACGCGGCTAAAATCAGCCCAAGCGCGCCCATCCAGAGCAACTGGCGCGACAGCGTAACGAGGAAGGCAGCGAGACGATTCATGTGGAGGCGCTCCGGTCATCCCGGCACTTGCGGCCTGGTCTACCTCTGTTCAGAGCAACACCACGTCGTACTGTTCCTGCGAGTACATGCTTTCCACCTGAAACTTGATCGAGCGACCGATGAAGGCCTCCAGATCCGCGACGTTGCCCGACTCCTCGTCCAGCAGACGATCGATCACTTTCTGGTTCGCCAGCACCCGATAGCCCTCAGCCTGATAAGCCCGGGCCTCGCGCAGGATTTCCCGGAAGATCTCGTAGCAAACGGTTTCCGGAGTCTTCAGTTTGCCCCGCCCCTGGCAGCACATGCACGGCTCGCACAGTATCTGTTCAAGGCTCTCGCGGGTGCGCTTGCGGGTCATCTGCACCAGACCGAGTTCGGTGATGCCGATGATATTGGTCTTGGCGTGATCGCGTTCGAGCTGCTTTTCCAGCGTGCGCAGGACCTGCCGACGGTGCTCTTCGTCTTCCATGTCGATGAAGTCGATGATGATGATACCGCCCAGATTGCGCAGCCTGAGCTGCCGGGCAATGGCGGTGGCCGACTCGAGGTTGGTCTTGAAAATGGTTTCTTCCAGCGTGCGGTGGCCGACGAAAGCACCGGTGTTGACGTCGATGGTGGTCATCGCCTCGGCCGGGTCGATGATCAGATACCCGCCCGACTTGAGCATGACCTTGCGATCAAGGGCCTTTTGAATCTCATCCTCGACGCCATAGAGATCGAAGATCGGGCGCTCGCCCGGATAGTGCTCCAGGCGATCGCCCAGCTCCGGCATGAGTTCGCCGACAAACTGCGTGACCTTCTGGAAATTCTCACGTGAATCGATGCGGATCTTCTCGATTCGTGGGTTGACCAGATCGCGCAAGGTGCGCATCGCCAACGACAAGTCTTCGTAGATTACCGTCGGCGCTGCGACAGTCTTTATCTGGCTCGCGATCTGTTCCCACAAACGGCGCAGATAGCGGATATCCATGAGAATTTCATCGCTACCAGCGCCCTCTGCCGCGGTACGCAGAATAAAACCACCGGCTTCCTGGATGCCTTCTGCCGCCACGCATTCGGCCACTACCTGCTTGAGTCGCTCGCGCTCGGCTTCATCCTCGATACGCAGGGAGATTCCGACATGGCTGGTGCGCGGCATGTAGACCAGGTAGCGCGACGGGATCGACAGCTGTGTAGTCAGCCGCGCGCCCTTGGTGCCGATGGGGTCTTTGGTGACTTGTACCACCAGGCTTTGCCCTTCATGCACCAGGGCGTTGATCGGCTCGACGGCATTGCCTTCGCGGGAAGAAATCTCCGAAGCATGGATAAACGCAGCGCGATCCAGCCCGATATCGACGAACGCCGCTTGCATACCGGGCAGCACCCTGACCACCTTGCCTTTGTAAATGTTGCCGACGATGCCGCGGCGCTGCGTACGCTCGACGTGCACCTCCTGCAGAACACCGTTCTCCACCACCGCCACCCGCGACTCCATGGGGGTGATGTTCATCAGGATTTCTTCGCTCATTATTGTTCTCGGCGGTGGCTTGATGTGCAGCGCTAGCTGATCGTTGGGGTCGATTCTAACCGGCAAGCGTGCCGAAGCCACAGGCTCTAGCGTGAGCCTTTGGTCCAACGCGGCAGGCCGAACGCGTCGACGAGCTGCGCTGTTTCACACAGCGGCAGGCCAACCACTGCCGAATAGCTGCCGTGTAACTGGCTGACGAACACCGCGCCCCAGCCCTGAATGGCGTAACCGCCCGCCTTGTCCTGCGGCTCGCCACTGTCCCAATAACGTTCTGCCTCGGCCTCTTCGATGGTGCGGAACGTCACTTCGCTGATGACCACGCGCACCTCGCACGCCGTCCGGCTAGCCAGCGCTACTGCAGTCATGACTCGATGCGTACGTCCGGACAAGGCAGCCAGCATGGCCAATCCATCTGCACGATCCACCGGCTTGCCAAGAATGCGCTGGTCCAGCACCACGCTGGTATCGGCGCCCAGCACATAACTGTCGCCCTCGCCTATGCCCGCCAGACCAGCAAGTGCCTTGTCCCGGGCAACGCGCTCGACGTATGCCTCAGGGGACTCGGTCGGCGACGGCGTCTCGTCGACTGATACGTCAAGCAGGGAAAAAGGGACGCCTATCTGCGCAAGCAGTTCGCGGCGACGGGGTGAAGCCGAGGCAAGAAACAATGCGCCCATGGCCGATCCTCAACGAAAAATAAACGACAGCGTCGCATATCCGGGCACGTCGAGGAAGGCACAAAGGTCGGGCGCGCAAGAGACGCCAGACCATAGGATCAGAACTTGAAGTTGAGCACCTGGTCACCCTTGAGCGACAGCGTACGCTTCTGCGTCACGCCACCGGAGGTGACCTGAATATCGTAAACGCCGCTATCGAGCACCAGCGACACCGGCGTTGCACCGTGCTCCTGGTCATTGATGCGGACCTGATCGTCGTACTTGTTGCTGCGCACGATCAGCGAATGCGTCTTGCTGTCGCATTGCTCATAGGGCACATCGAGAATCGCGCACGGCATCATCTTTTTCGCGGTGATGGTGGCTTCGACATTCATCTGCGCGTTTACGGTGCCATCCAGGCTCATGCTGGCCTGCGCGAAGTCTGTGCGGGTTCGGAAACGGTACCAAGCGGTATCCAGCGCAAGATCGGCAACCTGCTCACGAATATCCTCGGCCAGCTCGCGCTGGTAGTTGTCCAGCACCCATTGCGACATCTGCCCCTGACTACCGTGCTCGGCCAGACAAGCTGCAAGGCTCTTGCTGGCCGAGCAACGGAACGAGATGGCCTGCTCGAAGCGGATGGTCTTGTCCAACTTGCGGGCAATGGCCTGGATTTTCTTGCTGTTGCTCTCGCGAATCTCGGCAGCCAGTTGAGACTTGAGGCGCTCGACATCGCGAGCGGCGAGCGAGAACTTCAAGTGCTGACTACCCAAGTCCTTTTCCAGTACATCGACACGCTCGCTGACGGCTGCGGCGGCATCGGCGCTGCGCTTGTGCTCATCCAGCAGATCATCGAGTCGCTTGCGCTCGGCACTCTGTCCGAGAAAGTCGTCGACTTCCAGCCGAATCAGTTTCTTGGTGTTTGCAAGCTGTAACTCAATGGCAGCCAGCTCGCTCTTCTCAACACGCAATGCATCCTCAAGCTTGTGCTTCTCCAGAAGAATGGCATCGAGCTCAGCGATCTTGTTTGCCAGTTGTTCGGCGCGAGGCGAATCGACAGGCGCTTCTGCAGCCCCGGAAGTGGCGAGCGGGTCGGGAGACGATAATTTAGCCAGCCGAGGTGTTTGGGGAGCGCTATCAGCCTGTGAATAGGCACTACCGATGAGCAGCGTTACCAACAACGATCCGAGGGCGCCAGCAGCTACCACTGCCCGAGCACTACGAGAGCCTTGCGGCGTGGAAAAAATCGAGATGCCAGCTTCCATACTCATCGCCCGTGCTGTTGTGCTTATCGTTTTCTGAAACAGAAACCAGTAATGGCTGAAGGCCATGCTGGCAACATGATTTCAGAAACAGCTCGGAGCATCAAGGCGCAAGCCGTGCCGGGCCACACAAAACCACACTAGCGAAAAGGTCTTATAGACGAAATTTAGAGGGCGACACGCTGGCCGAAAAAAGCTCAGTAAACGGCGAATCGCTGGCGCAGCCCCTGCAGCGCAACGAATACCCATGGCCAAAGCAGGGCACTGACAGGAACCGGCACCAGAAAAAGCAGCGTCGGCGGCCGATTGCCGGTCAAGGTATTGAGCCAAAGCTGAACCAGCTGCGCGAGGCCGAGAATCACCAGCAGCACCATGCTCTGTTGCCACAATGGAAACATGCGCAGACGCTGCTGCAGGCTCAACACCAGGAAGGCAATCAGGATCAAAGGCAGAGCGCTCTGGCCGAACAACGTACCGGCAAGTACGTCCTGAGCGAGCCCGAAACAAAAGGCAGCGCCTAAGCCACCCCGATGCGGGAGCGAAAGGGACCAGAACGCAATGACCAAGCCCAGCCACAGCGGACGAGCGAGCTCCGCATTGCCGGGCATTGGCGCAACGCTGAGCAGCAAGGCAACCGTCAGGCTGAACCAGATAACCCAACCATTGTTCGAGCGACCGCTGATCATTGCACCACCTCCGAGGTCGGCGCTTGCGGCGCGACAGCGGGCGACTGACCCGCGTCATCGACTTCAGCCCCAGCAGGCGGCGTGGTCACGCCTGTGCCCTCTGAAGCAGCCTTCTGATCCGCATCGGCCTGCGCTTCTGCTGCTGCAGCCGCCCGCTCTTCCGGCGTCCGCGAGTCGCTGAACACCAACATCAGATAACGGCTGCGATTGAGCATGGCCGTCGGCACCGCGCGAACAATGGCAAACGGCTGCCCGGAGCCATGTACCACTTCGGTCACTTGAGCGACCGGATAACCGCTGGGGAAACGCTGACCGAGTCCGGAGCTGACCAGCAGGTCGCCGGCCTTGACGTCGGCGGTTTCAGCAACGTGGCGCAGCTCCAGATAATCCGGATTCCCGGTACCCACGGCGATCGCGCGCAGGCCATTACGCGTGACCTGGACCGGAATGCTATGGGTGACGTCGGTCAGCAGCAGCACGCGGGCAGCGTAAGGCAACACCTCGACCACCTGCCCCATCAAACCGCTGGCATCTAGCACCGGCTGCCCCATGAAAACGCCGTCCTTTTCGCCCTTATCGATCAGGATGCGATGGGTGAAAGGATTCGGATCCAGGCCGATCAGCTCAGAGACGATCACCTTATCGTCGACCAGAGCCGCCGAATTGAGCAGCTCGCGCAACCGTACGTTCTGCTCGGTAAGCATGGCGAGACGCTGTAAGCGGCGCTGCATCAAAAGCGCCTCGGCCTTTAGCTTCTCGTTTTCAGCCATCAAGCTGTTGCTGCTGGCGATCTGCTCGGTCGCCATTCTCCATATGCGCCCTGGCATCTCGCCCACCAAGTAGAAGGGGGTCAGCACCAGGCCCATCTGGCTGCGTACCGTCTTCAGCGCCTCGAAACGCGCATCCACCACCATCAGCACGACACAAAGCACGACGAACACCAACAGGCGAACACCGAGTAAAGGTCCTTTGGCAAATAGCGGCTTGATTGCAACGTCCTCACGACTGAAAGCTACAGACTAAACGCGACAAGCCGAAAGCCGGCGCTACCGGATCTTTCGGCTTGTGATGAGCACTTGAGCGTCACGCTCACTCTGTGGACAGCAAGTCCATCGCATGACGATCCATCATTTCCAGAGCACGGCCGCCACCACGGGCGACACAGGTCAGCGGCTCTTCGGCAACGATAACCGGCAGGCCTGTTTCCTGTGCCAGCAGCTTATCCAGATCGCGCAAAAGCGCGCCGCCCCCGGTCAGCACCAGGCCACGCTCAGCGATATCGGAGGCCAGCTCCGGCGGCGATTGCTCCAGCGCGCTCTTGACCGCCTGAACGATGGTCGCCAGCGATTCCTGCAGCGCTTCCAGCACCTCGTTGGAGTTCAACGTGAACGCACGAGGCACGCCTTCGGCCAGGTTACGACCGCGGACATCCACCTCACGAATTTCGCCACCAGGGAACGCGGTGCCGATTTCCTGCTTGATGCGCTCAGCGGTGGACTCACCGATCAGGCTGCCATAGTTGCGGCGCACGTAGGTCACGATGGACTCATCGAAGCGATCGCCACCCACCCGCACGGATTCGGCGTAGACAACCCCATTGAGAGAAATCAGCGCGATCTCGGTGGTACCACCGCCGATGTCCACCACCATCGAACCACGCGCTTCGTCGACCGGCAGGCCGGCACCGATTGCGGCGGCCATTGGCTCTTCGATCAAAAACACTTCGCGAGCACCAGCACCTAAGGCGGATTCACGAATGGCGCGGCGCTCGACCTGCGTCGACTTGCAAGGCACGCAGATCAGCACTCGCGGGCTGGGCTGCAGAAAGCTGTTTTCGTGCACCTTGTTGATGAAGTACTGCAGCATCTTCTCGCAGACGCTGAAATCGGCGATCACACCGTCCTTCATGGGACGAATGGCGTTGATGTTGCCTGGAGTACGGCCCAGCATGCGCTTGGCCTCGGTGCCTACAGCGACAACACTTTTCTGATTGCCGTGGGTACGAATGGCAACAACCGAAGGTTCGTCGAGGACAATGCCGCGATCGCGCACATAAATAAGGGTATTGGCAGTGCCCAGGTCGATCGACAGATCACTGGAAAACATGCCACGCAGTTTCTTGAACATGGGAAAAGGGCCCTGGGGCAAACGCGTGGGGAAAAAAGTGCCGCAAACTCTAACAATGGTGCGAAGTTAGGGCAAGGCGCGAGTCCGCCCGCGTAGCGCCAGACGTGAGCCATTACGCGTCAGGCCGGAATACAAGCCAACTCCGAGCAGAGGCACGCGGGCCGCGTGTACGCTACCGATTAACGCTTCGGGCATGTAAGATTGGCGGCTTTTCCGGGCTCTAATGCCCATTGCCACGGCTCGTCCCGTGTCGCCATGTGCCCCCGTCCAGTCGACGGAAGGTGCAACCGATTCGCTTTCCGCTGGAGATACCCGATGGCGCTTGAACGCACCGAGGTGGAAAAGATCGCTCACCTGGCCCGCCTGGGCCTGTCTGAAGCCGACCTGCCCCGCACTACCGAGACCCTCAACAATATCCTCGGCTTGATCGATCGCATGCAAGCGGTCGACACCACCGGCATCGAGCCGCTGGCTCACCCGCTGGAAACCACCCAGCGCCTGCGCGCCGACGTGGTCACCGAAACCAACCAGCGCGAAGCCTTCCAGGCCATCGCACCCGCCGTGGAAGAAGGCCTTTATCTGGTCCCGCGAGTGATCGAGTGATGAAGGACAACGACATGCACAACCTGACGCTTGCCGAGATCGCCCGCAACCTTGCCGAAAAGCGTTTCTCCGCCGAGGAACTGACGCGCACCCTGCTGACTCGCATCGCGCAGCTCGACCCGCAGCTCAACGCCTTCATCAGCGTCACCGATGAACTCGCCATCGAGCAGGCCAAAGCAGCCGACGCACGTCGTGCCGCTGGCGAGAACGGCGCGTTACTCGGTGCACCTATCGGCCACAAGGACCTGTTCTGCACCCAGGGCATTCGCACCAGCTGCGGCTCGAAAATTCTCGACAGCTTCAAAGCCCCGTACGACGCAACCGTGGTTGAAAAGCTCGGCGCCGCCGGCATGGTCACCCTGGGCAAGTTGAACATGGACGAATTCGCCATGGGCTCGGCCAACGAGTCGAGCTATTACGGCCCAGTGAAGAACCCCTGGGACCTGTCCCGCGTACCCGGCGGTTCCTCCGGTGGTTCCGCCGCAGCCATCGCCGCACGACTGCTGCCTGCCGCGACCGGCACCGACACTGGCGGCTCGATCCGCCAGCCTGCCGCGCTGACCAACCTCACCGGCCTCAAGCCCACCTACGGCCGCGTATCGCGCTGGGGCATGGTGGCCTACGCCTCGAGTCTCGATCAGGGCGGCCCGATGGCACGCACGGCCGAAGACTGCGCGCTGCTGCTGTCGGCAATGGCCGGCTTCGATGCCAAGGACTCCACCAGCGTCGACCAGCCGCTGGACGACTACCTCACCGCCCTTAGCCAACCGCTCACTGGCCTGCGCATCGGTCTGCCGAAGGAGTATTTCGGCGCCGGCCTCGATCCGAAGATCGCTGACGCCGTCATGGCATCCGTCGAGGAGCTGAAGAAGCTCGGCGCCACGGTCAAGGAAATCAGCCTGCCGAACATGCAGCATGCGATCCCTTCCTATTACGTGATCGCGCCGGCCGAGGCCTCTTCCAACCTCTCGCGTTTCGATGGCGTGCGCTTCGGCTATCGCTGCGAGAACCCGGTCGACCTCACCGATCTCTACAAGCGCTCGCGGGCCGAAGGCTTCGGCGACGAGGTCAAGCGACGCATCATGGTGGGCACCTATGCGCTGTCGGCCGGCTACTACGATGCCTACTATCTGAAGGCGCAGAAAATCCGTCGCCTGATCAAGCAGGACTTCGTCGCGGCCTTCGAGCAGGTCGACGTGATCCTCGGCCCGACCACGCCGAACCTGGCCTGGAAGCTGGGCGAGAAGAACGCCGATCCGGTTTCCGCCTACCTGGAAGACATCTACACCATCACCGCCAACCTGGCGGGCATTCCGGGCCTGTCGATGCCGGCCGGCTTCATCGATGGCCTGCCGGTGGGCGTGCAACTGTTGGCGCCGTACTTCCAGGAAGCGCGCCTGCTCAATGTGGCGCACCAGTATCAACAAGTCACCGATTGGCACATGCGCGCCCCGACCGGATTCTGAGGAGATTGAAGATGCAATGGGAAACCGTGATCGGGCTGGAGATTCACGCACAGCTCGCGACCCAGTCGAAGATCTTTTCCGGCAGCGCCACCACCTTTGGTGCCGAGCCCAACACCCAGGCCAGCCTGGTCGACCTCGGCATGCCCGGCACCCTGCCGGTGCTCAACGCCGAAGCCGTTCGGATGGCCTGCAAGTTCGGCCTGGCGATCGACGCCGAGATCGCGCCGAAGAACGTCTTCGCGCGCAAGAACTACTTCTACCCTGACCTGCCCAAGGGTTACCAGACCAGCCAGATGGATCATCCCATCGTCGGCAAGGGTCATCTGGACATCACCCTGGAAGATGGCAGCACCCGCCGCATCGGCATCACCCGCGCGCACCTGGAAGAGGACGCCGGCAAGAGCCTGCACGAAGACTTCCACGGCATGAGCGGTATCGACCTGAACCGCGCCGGCACCCCGCTGCTGGAGATCGTCTCCGAGCCGGACATCCGCTCGGCCAAGGAAGCGGTCGCCTACGTCAAGGCGGTCCACGCCCTGGTGCGCTACCTCGGCATCTGCGACGGCAACATGGCCGAAGGCTCGTTGCGCTGCGACTGCAACGTCTCGGTGCGGCCGAAAGGCCAGGCGGAGTTTGGTACCCGTGCCGAGATCAAGAACGTCAACTCGTTCCGCTTCATCGAAAAGGCGATCAACCATGAGGTACAGCGGCAGATCGAGCTGATCGAAGATGGCGGCAAAGTGGTACAGGAAACGCGTCTGTACGACCCGAACAAGGACGAGACGCGCTCCATGCGCAGCAAGGAAGAAGCCAACGACTATCGCTACTTCCCCTGCCCTGACCTGCTGCCGGTGGTGATCGAGCAGAGCTTCCTCGACGAAGTGCGCGCCAGCCTGTCGGAGCTGCCGGTACAGAAGCGCGAACGCTTCGAGCGCGAGTTCGGCCTGTCGGCCTATGACGCCACGGTGCTGGCCGCCAGTCGCGAGATGGCCGACTACTTCGAACAGGTCAATGCCACCTGCGGCGATGCCAAGCTGGCCGCCAACTGGGTAATGGGCGAGCTGTCCAGCCTGCTCAACAAGGAAGGGCTGGAAATCGAACAGTCGCCGGTGTCTGCCGAGCAGCTGGGCGGCATGATCCTGCGCATCAAGGACGACACCATCAGCGGCAAGATCGCCAAGATGGTCTTCGAGGCCATGGCCGCTGGTGAAGGCTCTGCCGACGAGATCATTGAGCAGAAAGGCCTCAAGCAGGTCACCGACTCCGGCGCCATCGAGGCAATGCTGGACGAAGTGCTGGCAGCGAATGCCGAGCAAGTCGAACAGTATCGTGCCAGCGACGAAGCCAAACGCGGCAAGATGTTCGGCTTCTTCGTCGGCCAGGCGATGAAGGCGTCCAAGGGCAAGGCCAACCCCGGCCAGGTGAACCAACTGCTGAAGAAAAAGCTCGAAGGCTAAGCTGAACGATGGCCCTGCGCGGTTGCAGATTACTGCAACCGCGAACATCGCCACTCCACTGCTCTCGGCACTGCCAGAACTGCGCAACCTCTGCCGCGGGCCATCGCCGACTCAGCGATCGACCCAACGGAAGGATTGTTCATGCGCCTGACACGCCTCACTGCCCTGCTGTTTCTGACCCTTATCGTCAGCGGCTGCGCCGATCGCCAAGCGACGCAGCCAACCAAGGCACCTCCTACCACTCAGGATCGTTTCAGTCAGAGCGGCAAGGCTTCCTATTACGCGCGAATGCACCACGGCCAACGCACCGCAAATGGCGAAACCCATGATCAGAACGCGCTGGTCGCAGCCCATCGCAGCCTGCCATTCGGTACCCGTGTTCGGGTAACCAACGAGCAAAATGGCAAGCAAGTGGTGGTACGAATCAACGACCGGGGGCCATTTCGTCGCGGTCGTATCATCGATCTCTCCCGCGCAGCGGCGGCACAACTGGACATGCTCCAGAGTGGCGTGGCCCGGGTACGAATTGAAACCCTCCATGAATGAGCAGGCACCAACAGTGAAGGCCCGAGTCGCGCGCGGCGCTACAGCACCAACAGGATCGCCCGCATGTCGCTGATTACGTTCGCCTACCTTATCGGCGGCCTGGTTTTACTCGTCGTCGGTGCCGAAGCGCTGGTGCGCGGTGCCGCTAAACTGGCCAGCCGCTTCGGTATCCCACCCCTGATCATCGGGCTGACGGTGGTCGCCTTCGGCACCAGCGCACCGGAAACAGCCGTCAGCGTGCAGGCGTCGCTGAATGGCAGCGGTGACATAGCTGTTGGTAATGTGATCGGCAGCAACATTGCCAATATCCTGCTGATCCTCGGCCTTTCCGCGCTTATCGCACCACTGGTGGTATCCCGACAGCTGATACGCCTGGACGTCCCGGTAATGATTGGTGCCGGCCTACTGTGCTACGGCCTGGCCTGGAATGGCAGTATCAGCCGACTGGACGGCATCCTGTTGCTTGTCGCCCTGCTTGGCTACACGCTGTTTCTGGTAATCGCCAGCAAGCGCGAACAACCGGGGCCAGGTGTCGACGAGTTCGATACCGAGTTCGGACCGGACCCTGCCGCCAAGCCCTATGCCTGGGTGCTTCAGCTGTTGCTGATCGTACTGGGCCTAGGCCTTTTGGTTGGCGGCTCAAACCTGCTGATCGAAGGTGCGGTTGGCCTGGCCCGAGCACTGGGACTGTCAGAGCTGGTTATCGGCCTTACAGTGGTAGCGATCGGCACTTCGATGCCGGAGCTGGCGACCTCGGTTCTAGCCGTGATCAGGGGCGAGCGCGACATTGCGGTCGGCAACATCGTCGGCAGCTGTATATTCAATCTACTGCTCGTTTTGGGGGCAGGTGCCGCGGTGGCTGCGGAGGGGCTGTCCATCTCGCCGAACGCCCAGTCTTTCGACTTCCCGGTGATGTTGGCCGTGTTCGTCGCCTGCCTGCCGATTTTCTTTTCCGGCTACTGCATTCAACGCTGGGAAGGCCTGCTGTTCTTCGCCTACTACCTGGCCTACACACTGTATCTGGTGATGTTCGCCACAGGGCTGGGCGCCATCGAGTTGCTGCGCGACGCAATGCTCTGGTTCGCGTTCCCCTTGACGGCTGTCACGCTTTTGGTGATCTTCCTGCGCGCCTGGCAACGCCAGCGCTAACCACCCCCTATTACTCCCCCTTCCGGAGCGACACATCGTGACCCTGATGACATTCGTTTACCTCATTGCCGGCCTTGTGCTACTCGTCGCTGGTGCGGAGGTGCTGGTGCGCGGCGCGGGCAAGCTAGCGGCCCAGTTTGGTATCTCGCCTCTGGTCATCGGCCTTACCGTAGTCGCCTTCGGTACCAGCGCGCCGGAAACAGCGGTCAGCGTACAGGCCTCGCTTAATGGCAGCGGCGACATCGCAATTGGCAACGTGCTGGGTAGCAACATCGCCAACGTGCTGCTGATTCTCGGCATGACGGCGCTGGTTGCACCCCTGGTGGTGTCGCGTCAGCTGATCCGCCTGGACGTGCCGATCATGATCGGCGCCAGCCTGGTCACCTTTGCGCTGGCCTGGGACGGCGAGCTAAGCCGCTTCGATGGCGCATTGCTGTTCACGGCTGTAGTGGTCTACACGCTGTTTCTGATCATCAGCAGCCGCCGTGAGAAAGCGGCCGATGCTGACGACGAATTCGCCAAGGAGTTCGGCCTGAACGAGCCCGCCAAGCCGTATGCAGGGCTGATCAATGCCGGGCTAGTGCTAGGCGGCCTCGTGCTGCTGGTGGTGGGCTCCAACTTCCTTGTCGAGGGCGCTGTATCATTGGCCCGCGCGCTCGGCCTGTCGGAGCTGGTCATTGGTCTGACCGTTATCGCTATCGGCACATCACTGCCGGAATTGGCCACCTCGATCATGGCGGCGTTTCGTGGCGAGCGCGACATCGCCGTGGGCAATATCGTCGGCAGCAACATTTTCAACCTGCTCTGCGTACTTGGCCTGGCTTCGCTCGTATCACCGCAGGCTATCGCCATATCGCCCAATGCACTGGCATTCGACTTCCCAGTGATGATTGCAGTGGCGTTTGCCTGCCTGCCGATCTTCTTCGCCGGCTACAGCATCAATCGTTGGGAAGGCGCACTGTTCGTGGCCTATTACGTGGCGTATACGCTTTACCTCGTGCTCGCCAGCACCGGTCGACCATTCGCCGAAACCTTCGGCGACGCGATGCTGGGCTACGCGCTGCCGCTTACCGCAATCACGCTGTTGGTCATTACCGGTAGCGCCTGGAAAACTCAGCGCTAAGTGACTCAGGGGCGGGCCTTACTGGCTCCCCCCTGCACTTCAGCCCTCGCACACCTGCGGGCGTGGCAACTCGAACACCTGGGCGGTCTCTTCTTCGTCACTCATACGATTGAGGGCGCCGTCGACCACTGCGCCATTTTCCATGCTTAGTTGGCGATAGCGGATATTGCCGCGCACGCGCGCATTGGAATGCAGCTCAAGAAGGTGTTCGACCACCAGATCCCCAACGATGGTGCCGTCGATCAGCGCATCGTAGCTGGTGACATTTCCTTCGATCCTTCCCTCGGCACTCAGCGCTAGCAGGCTGTGAGTGCCTGGCTTGTGGCAGACGTTGCCGCACACTTCGCCGCTGACCTTGAGCCCTTCCTCGAAGGTGACATCCCCCACCAGCGACAGATTTCCGGAGATCAAGCTGGAAAACTGATCGATGGTGACGCCAGACACCTGCTTCTTCTTGTTGAACATCATCTACTCCAAAAAATTAACGGGCTTTCTTCTGCTGCCGGAAGAAGGCCAGGTCGGTCTGCAGCCGCTCGACTTGTGCTGAAAGCGTGGCGATACGCCTGAGCAACTGCTCCTCAGTGGCCTGGGTTTCCTGACGCTGCAGGCGGCTGTGCTCCAATGCAGCCTTGAGCGTCGATGTCTCGCGAGCCATTGCTTCGAGCCGCTGCACATGATCACTGCGCTCGTGGTCGCGCAGATAAAGCAGTGCACCAATCACACAGAGCAGCCCCACGATGATCCAGTGTCCAGTGCGTGCACGGCGGCCAGCTTGCAAGCGGTGTTCGGCGCGAACCAGCTCACGGGTGGAGGGGCGCTTAGTCCTCAGCCAAGTCATCGCCGACGCGCTCCAGATCCCCCAGGGCGAGGAAGCGCTGCGGGTCGACGAAACGCCCCTTGTGCAGCACTTCGAAATGCAGATGTGGCCCGGTGGACCGCCCCGTGGAGCCCACTGTCCCGATCCGCTGCTCCGGCGTCACCACGTCGCCCTGGCGCACATCCAGTCGCGACAGGTGTGCGTAGCGGGTGACCAGACGATTGCCGTGATCGATTTCCACCAGATTGCCGTAGGCACCGCGGTAGCCGGCAAAACGCACCCGGCCTCCCGCTGCAGCGACAACATCCGAGCCACTCTTCAGCGCGAAGTCGACTCCCGAATGGAACGCTAGCTGCTTACGAAACGGATCGATGCGGTTGCCAAATGCCGACCCCAGCCGAGCCTCGCCCACGGGCCGCCGGGAGGGGATCGCCATGAGCGCCGCATTACGCTCGGCGACTCGCTGCATCAAACTATCCAGCATCACGCGCATGCAGCGCGCTGAGCTCTCGCTATGCTGCAGGTCTGCAAGTGTCGCAGACCCGGCGTCTACCAACAGCTCCCCCGAACACCCTCTGGGCGGCAACAGGGCGCCGCCCTGCCCCGCACCAGTGCGTGCAACCCGGTCTGGCGCCAGGACCGGCAGCAGCGTTGGATCCAGCGCTGACAGCTGGCCATGCAGGACGCGCTGGTCGTCCATCATCTGTTGTAGCGCGAGCAAATCGGACTCAAGGGATTTCAAGCGACCTACCACCTCACCAACGCGAGCGATGGCAAACCGGCCCTCTTCTTCAAACGCCGTTGCGTCCTCATGGGTAGCTGTAGGCTGGCCACGCAGATCGCTACCGACCCAGACACCCCCAGCGAAACTACCCAAACTCAGTACCAGCACCAGAGCAAAACCCGGCGCCGCGAGCCGACGCAGGTTGACGACGCGAATGTCGTCACGCGTCAGCGAGCGGCTCGAAGGTGTGAAAAATGCCATGAGTGATTCCCTAGAACACAGAGCGGCTGCCTCACAGGCAAGCCGTTGATCGTCCAGGGCAATGTGACCGAAACGGACTTTTTTTTCTGAGGCCTGATGACCGATTACGACCATCGCGCTCCCATTCTTAAGCCGCAAAGCCGATTTCGATCACATTGGCGACGAACGGCAGGGACCTGCTAGCAGCCCCCTGAGCTAGATCCAGCCCAACCAACCCAGCAGGAACAGGCCGGCGTTGATGCTCAGTGCCGCCATCAGCGTGGTGATGACGATGATTGTGGCGGCAAGCTGATGGTTTGAATTGACCGCACGCGCCATGACGAAGCTAGCAGCGGCCGTTGGGCTGGCAAAGTAGAGAAAGAGAATACCCAACTCTGCATCCCGAAAGCCGAAAGCCCAAGCCCCCAGAGTCGCGAGGGCGGGCAACCAGACCATCTTCATCAGGCTAGAACTTAGCGCGCTGCCACTGCTCTTGCGCAACGCATCCAGTGATAGCGTGGCGCCGATGCAAATCAGCGCCAGCGGCAGGGTCATTTGCGCGAAGTACTGACCCGAGGTCATCAGCCAACCCGGCAAGGCGATTTCCCAGTAGGCAAATGGCACAGCCGCCACAACACCGATGATCAACGGATTGCGCAAAATGCTGAGCAGAATGTCCTTCGCTCCAACCTGTCCATCTGGACTGTAGATGGCGAGCACCATTGCCGACAGGCTGTTGTAGACCAGAATCACCACGCCCGCGAGCACACCGCCAACCGACAGACCGTAGTCACCGTAGAGGCTGGTGGCCAGCGCCAGACCGACGATTCCGTTATTGCCACGAAAAGCGCCCTGAACATACACGCCGCGGTCGGATGCCGGGCAGCGCCATAGGGACCAGAGCCAGGCCACGATGAAGGTTGCTATCGTGGCAAGAACGAAATAGAGCAGCAGCGCAGGTTGCAGGGCCGTAGTCAGGTCGGCCTTGATGATGGAGATGAACAGCAGCGTGGGCATGGTGCCCTTGAACACTAGCGATGAGGCAGTGTGGACGAACGCCGAGTCGATCCAGCGTAGGCGCATGAGCGCAACGCCGAGAAAAAGCATGGCAAACACTGGCGCGGTCACGCTCAGGGTCTGCAGTACTAGGGGGAGCATGAAAAAACGCCTGCAACTACGGGAGACGCAAGCATAAAGCATGAGCCGCGCGAGGGCTCAACCGCCGTGTCAGTACGGCGCTCGGCCCCGCGAAACCATACCGCAGCCCTAGCGTCTTACCGGACGTTTCTGCAGCTTGCGCTGCAACGTCCGCCGGTGCATGCCCAGGGCACGCGCGGTAGCGGAAATGTTGCCATCGTGCTCGCTGAGCACCCGCTGGATGTGTTCCCACTGCAGGCGATCGACAGACATCGGATTTTCCGGCACCAGGCTGTCAAGATCGGCATGCTGCGACAGCAGCGCCGCCAGCACATCATCGGCGTCAGCAGGCTTGCACAGGTAATTGCAAGCACCACGCTTGATCGCTTCCACCGCGGTGGCGATGCTGGAGTAGCCGGTCAGGATCAACACGCGCATCTCCGGATCCAGTTCAAGCAGCTTGGGCAGCAGCACCAGGCCCGAGTCACCCTCCATTTTAAGATCAAGCACTGCATAGTCGGGGATATCCTGCTTGGCCAGGGCCAGGCCCTCCTCGGCCGAACCGGCGATGCTGACCTGCAGGCCACGGCGGCTCATGGCACGAGCCATCACCCGGGTGAACGTCGGATCGTCATCCACCAACAGCAGATGAGGTTGTTCTTCGCCCTCTTGCTGCAACTCGTCGGTCATCTGTGCATTTCCTCGCATTGTTCACGATCGGGATCAGGGGCGCACCGAGCCATGCGGCAGGCGCAGTTCGGTCAGTGTGCCACCTTCTTCGTGATTGTAGAGCTTCACTGTGCCACCAGCGCGCGTGACGCTGGCTTGACTGAGAAACAGACCAAGGCCGAAACCTTTGCCTTTGGTGGTGATGAAGGGTCTGCCGATCTGTTCGGCAATGGCCAGCGGCACCCCAGCCCCGTGGTCGCGAATGGTCAGCCTGATCCACTGCGCGTCCCAGTCGAGGCGTATATCCAGATCCTCGGGACTGGCGTCGGTGGCATTGTTCAACAGGTTGAGCAACGACTGACTGAGGTCAGCTGGCGGCATCAAACGGGGCGGGCTACCTAAACCGACGCAATGAAAACGGAAAGTCGCCTCCGGGCGCATCAGGTGCCAGCGCTGCAGCACCGAGTCGACCCACTCGCGAGCAGTCTGCTCGACCACCGCTTGGCGACGATCAGCCTCGGCAGCGCGGACCAGCTGTCGCAAGCTCTCCTTGCACAGCTGGACCTGCGACTGCAACAGGCCGAGATCCTCGCTCAGCTGCGGATCCTTGTATTCCTGGCGCAACTCCTTGAGCAGCACACTCATGGTTGCCAACGGAGTACCCAGCTCATGCGCGGCGCCGGCAGCTTGCGTAGCCACGGCGAGCAGTTGCTGATCGCGCATGCTTTCCTCGCGGCGCTGGGCCTGCTGCTGTTCCTGACGGCGCAGCTGTTCGGCCATGCGCGCGACGAAGAACGTGATCAGCGCGGCCGCCAGCGCGAAACTCAGCCACATGCCGTAGACCTGCAGCGTCGCTCGCTCGAAGGGCGGCAGAGTAAGTGGGTCGTACCAGACCAGCATCAGCGTGTAACCCAGTAGCGCCAAGCCGGAGAGCACGATGGAATACAGCCACGGAAGGGTTGCTGCGGCGATGGTGAGCGGCACGAGGTAATAGGAGACGAAGGGGTTGGTCGAGCCACCCGAGTAATACAGCAGCGCGCTGTGGATCATCAGATCGCAGCCCAAATGGACGGCATACTCAAGCTCGGTAACGGGCCAAGGGCCACGCAACCGCAACGCGGTGCCCAGACAAAGCACAGCCGAAACGGCCAGCGTAATGCCCAGCGCGAGCCACGGCAGCGTCAACAACTTGGTTGCATAAGCCACGCCCACGGCGCCGGACTGCGCAGCCAGCACCACGATGCGTATAAGAGTCAGAAGCCGAAGGTTCTGCCGGCTGGCAGACAACAGCGGGACGGATGCGTACATGGAGTCTCCAACAATTCGGCGGAGTATAACCAAGCCGTTTGCCGACCTGCCTGAAATGCGGCAACTCGACGCACAGACAGCTGCACACATTCGCCGTCGCGATGTAGAGTCTTGCGCTATCGCACCGTACCGGTGCCGTCGCCAAGGACCTCCTTTATGCAGCACTCTTTCTTCCGCAGCGCCGCCTTTCTGGTAATTGCTGCGAGCCTCACCAGCCTGAACGCCCTCGCCGAGGATGCCCGCTACAACCAGGTCGCCCTGCGCGCCGAGGTCAGCACCGAAGTTGCCCATGACCGGATGCACGTCACGCTTTATAGCGAAGCACAGCACAGCGACCCTTCCCAGCTCGCAGCACAGACGACCAACACACTGAACCAGGCGCTGCAAAGCGCCCGCCAGAACAAGGACGTGATCATCAGCCAGGGCAGCCGCAACAGCTATCCGGTCTATGACGATAAAGGCCAGCAGATCACCGGCTGGCGAGAGCGCGCCGAATTGCGCCTCGAAAGCAGCAACTTCGCCAGCCTGTCGAAGCTCACCGCCGAGCTGATGAAAAGCCTGAAAATGAGCAGCATGCATTTCAGCGTCTCCGATCCGATCCGCAAACAGAACGAGGACGCCTTGCTCAAGGAAGCAGTCGCTGCATTCCAGGCTCGCGCCCAGCTTGCTACCGAAGCGCTTGGCGGCAGCGGCTACAAGCTGGTGAGCCTGAACCTCAACGGCGGCGGCTTTCAGCCCGTCATGCGTCAAAGCGCGATGAAAATGGACATGATGGAATCGGCACCCATTCCGGAAATCGAGGCCGGCAGCCGCCAGGTTACGATCAGCGCCGATGGCGTCATCGAAGTGCAGATGCGCTGATCTAGCTATTTGGGGCCGTAGCGGCTGCAAATCGCAGCTGCGCACGGCCTTGAAATATATTCTTACAACACCGCGAGCCAAGCGGCATAAGGCCTTGCGCCCATTTCACCTGACGATATGAGAAGCAACTGAAGAGAAACATAAATTCTCGTTTACGAATGATTATCATGCGGGCGCCAACGAGACGGCCACAAGGAGCCCGCATGTCTATCCCCTTCGCACGTACCGCACTGTCCTGCGCCATGATTGGCTGCAGTTTTACGGCTTTCGCTCAGACTGAACCGGTCGCACTTCAGAACATGGTCGTCAGTGCCTCTGGCTTCGAACAGAAGATCACCGAGGCGCCTGCCAGCATCAGTGTCATCAGCCAGCAGGATATGCAGCAGAAGCGCTATAGCAATCTGGCGCAGGCATTGGACGACGTGGAAGGCATCGATATCCGCCAGGGCACAGGCAAGACCGGCGGGCTGAATATCAGCATTCGTGGCATGCCTAGCGACTATACATTGATCCTGATTGACGGGCGTCGGCAGAACACCGCTGGCAACGTCACCCCTAACGGCTTCAACGAAACGTCCACGAGTTTCATGCCCCCGATGTCGGCCATTGAACGGATCGAAGTAATCCGCGGCCCAATGTCGACCCTCTACGGGTCGGATGCGATGGGCGGCGTGGTCAATATCATTACCAAGAAAGTCGCGAAAGAATGGGGCGCGTCGGTCAGCCTGGACCATACTTTCCAGGAAAATCGAGATTACGGCGACACCAGCAACACTAGCCTTTATGCCAGCGGCCCTCTCATTGACAACTTGCTCGGACTCGCTGTTCGGGGCAGTTTGTATGATCGCGCCGAGTCTGATTTGTCTTTCGATAATGACAGCCCTGTCAGCAAGCGTGGGGCCTCACCTGTAGAGGGGCGCAACCATGTGCTCGGCGCCCGCCTAACGCTTACCCCTGACGAAGCGCATGACATCTCCCTGGATTTCGAGCGCGGCCGTCAGGTTTACAATAACGACGACTGTCAGTTAGGAAATCTCGACGGTAAAAACGGCGGCAGCGCCACTGATGGCTGCACCGTAGACGCACCGACCAAAGCCAACGGATATGCTGACGAACTGCGCTTCGAGCGCGACCAGTTTGCCCTTAGCCACACGGGGCGCTTCAGTTTCGGCACTCTGGATAGCAGCCTGACGCACACCACCACCGAAACCATCGGCCGCACGATTCCTGGTACGCCTATCGGCAACTCCTACACCGGCTACCCATCGATCGTCATCGGCGATGACCGCGAGCTGAAATCCACCGACCTGATCCTCGATACCAAACTGGTCAGCCCGGTTGGGGAGTCGCACATACTCACTGTTGGGGGGCAATACTGGGATGCCAAGGTCACGGACGGCATTGCCGACGACGATTTCCAGCAGAAGTCCTGGGCGATGTTCGTCGAAGACGAGTGGCGTCTACGTCATGACCTGGCTTTGACGCTGGGCGCTCGCTATGAAGACCATGAGGCGTTCGGTGGCCACATCAGTCCACGCGCTTATCTGGTCTGGAATACCAATGACAATTGGACGATGAAAGGTGGCGTCAGCCGCGGATACAAAACGCCAACGCTGAATCAGCTTCACGACGGTATCAGCGGCGTCACCAGCCAGGGCGCGGTCATCACGGTTGGCAGCCCGGATCTGGATCCGGAAATCACCACCAATACCGAACTCGGCGTCTACTTCGACAACCTCAGCGGCTTCAGTGCAAACGCGACCGTGTTCCATAACAAGTTCGACGACAAGATCGATGATGGAACGCCGATCGCTAACTGCTTCTCTGCAACCAATCCCAACCAGCCGGGTTGCGTCAGCTTCGGCAGCGGTTTTACGCAAGATTCCTTCGCCCAAAGCGTAAATGTCGACGAAGCCGTTACCCAAGGCCTTGAACTGGCGGGGCGCTGGGAGTTCGCACCGGCCTGGGCGCTGGCCATGAACTACACCTACACCGATAGCGAACAAAAGAGTGGTGCAAACAAAGGCGCCCCGCTGACAAACACACCAGAACATATGCTTCATGCACGGCTCAGCTGGCAGACCACAGACCGTCTGAACCTATGGTTCAAGGGTGAGTACCGGGACGAGCGGACGCGCTTCACTGATCGCTACGAAAACCTGACGGCAGCAAACCAGGCACTTTATGACGCTGCAGGAGATTTGAAAGCGTACGAAGTGTTCCACCTTGGCGGCTCATTCAAAGCCTCGGAAAACGTCACCTTCAACGCAACTATCTACAACCTTTTCGACAAGGACTTTACCGAGGGCACTTACTACACCACCAACACAGGCACGACGGGGTGGGCCTCCGACTACATCCAGTCGGCGGCTGCCACCAGCGGCACCCTGGAAGAAGGTCGTCGCCTCTGGCTCTCCGCCAACTTCACCTTCTAATCCGTAGGCGCCCAAACGAGCCGGGAGTATCCCGGCTTCGTTGTTTCTCGCACATTGCGGATCGCGAGCAAAACGCGAATGTATGCTGTTTGTAAATCTTTAGCATCGCCGCCGTCAGGCACCCTAGAATTCGCCCACCCCACAGCACGACAAGGACCACCATGCATTTCTGGCTCGGCACTCTGCGCCAATGGCACTGGATCAGTTCTGCCCTGTGCCTGGTCGGCATGCTGTTGTTCTCGGTAACCGGCATCACGCTCAACCATGCTGGGCAGATCGAAAGCAAACCGCTGGTGGAAACCCGCGGCGGACAGTTGCCCGAGTCGTTGCTCAGCCGTTTGCAGGCCGACGCCCCAGAGGACGGCTTGCCTGCCGAGCTGCAGCAATGGCTGGAACATACCCTGGACCAACGACTGGCCGGTCGTGACGCCGAGTGGAGCGATGGCGAACTCTATGTCGCCCTGCCCCGTCCCGGCGGCGACGCCTGGCTGAGCCTGAGCCTGGAAAGCGGCGAGTTGGAATACGAATCGACCGACCGCGGGTGGATCGCCTATTTCAACGACCTGCACAAAGGCCGCCATACCGGCGAAGCCTGGAGCTGGTTCATCGACTTCTTTGCCGTTGCCTGTGTGGTGTTCAGCCTCACCGGTCTGCTGCTTCTGCATCGTCACGCCAGCAATCGTCCCACTACCTGGCCGCTGGTTGGCCTGGGGCTGGTGATTCCGCTGCTGCTGGCGCTGCTTTTCATTCATTAAGGACTGCCCATGCGTAAACGCCTGTTGTTGCCCCTCACCCTGCTTAGCGCCCCGCTATACGCGGCGGACATGCAGCTGGATGTGGAAATTCCCCGTTTGGATGTCGCCGAGTACCACCGCCCCTACGTCGCCATCTGGCTGGAGCGCCCGGATCAGAGCCATGTTGCCAACCTGGCGGTGTGGTACGACACCAAGCTCAAGGACAAGGAAGGTGAGAAATGGCTCAAGGACCTGCGCCAATGGTGGCGCCGTAGCGGCCGCAGCCTGGAAATGCCGGTCGATGGCGTCAGCGGCGCCACCCGCGCTGTAGGCAGCCACTCGCTGAAGTTCTCGGATCAGCAGGCGCCCCTGAAGACGCTGGAAGCTGGCGAATACCGCCTGGTGGTCGAAGCGGCCCGCGAAGTCGGCGGCCGCGAGCTGCTGCGCGTTCCGTTCAGCTGGCCTCCCACGCAGAACACCAACCATCAAGCCCAGGGCAAGAGTGAGCTGGGCGCAATCACCCTCACCCTGACCCAATGAACAGGAAGCACGCCATGAAACCCGTCATCAAATGGACCGCACTGGCCCTCGCCGTCTGCCTGCCGCTTTCGGCTCAGGCCCACCGCGCCTGGATGCTGCCCTCGGCAACGGTGCTATCCGGTGAAGAGCCTTGGATCACCGTCGACGCCGCCGTCTCCAACGACTTGTTCTACTTCGAGCACGTTCCGATGCGCCTCAAGGGCATCGGCGAAGCGGCTCAGGCACCTGCGGGCGGCCCGCCAGGCATGCGCCGCCCAACGCCGGAGTTGCAGATCATCGCGCCGGACGGCTCGAAGGCATCCGCCCAGAACGGCGCTGTTGGCCGTTACCGCAGCACCTTCGACGTGCAGCTGAGCCAGAAGGGAACGTACAAGCTGGCGGTCGCAAACAGCGGTCTGTTTGCCAGCTGGAAGGAAAAGGGCGAGACACGCCGCTGGATGGGTTCCGCCGAAAGCTTTGCCAAGGACGTCCCGGCCAAGGCAGAAGGTCTCAAGGTCAGCCAGACCAACAGCCGCATGGAAGTATTCGTGACCTCCGGCGCGCCCACTACCGAAGTCCTCGCACCGACCGGCGTGGGTCTGGAGCTCAAGCCTGTCACCCACCCCAACGACCTGTTTGCGGGTGAGGCGGCCGAGTTCATTTTCCTGCTCGACGGCAAACCGGCTGCGGATATCGAGATCAGCGTCATCCCGGGCGGCAACCGCTATCGCGACGAACTGGGCGAGATCAACGCCAAGACCGATGCCGACGGCAAGGTCAGCATCACCTGGCCTGAAGCCGGCATGTACTGGCTGGAGGCCGAACTGACTACCGACAAGGGCGTGAGCAAGCCGGCCACCGAGCGCCGCGCAAGCTACAGCGCCACTCTGGAAGTGCTGGCACCCTGAGCCTTGCACCTGTAACTCGATGCAGTCTGGAGATGGTCGTCGCGACCATTCCGGACTGCATCCGAGCTACAGCTGATTGCTGGATACCATGACACCCTCACCCACCCCACTCTTTCAGCGCTACTGGCCCGTGCTCGCCTGCCTGGTGCTGGCTGGCGCGCTGCTGTGGCTGCAACCTCCACGGGAGATCAGCGCTGGCCTGACCGTACTCGCCTGGCTGGGCGTCTGCTTTCTCAGTCGCAAGCCACGTGCGGACTTCAGCCAAACCGGCGAACTCTGGGTCGCTTACGCCAGCCAGGGCGGCCAGGCGCGCGAAATCGCCGAACGCAGCGCGGGCCAGCTCCGCATGGCAGGTATTGAAGCCCAGGCCGTGCCAATCGACACACTGACGTCGGAGCGACTCGCCAAGCGCCAGCGCTTGTTGTTGGTGGCCAGCACCTATGGAGAAGGCGAAGCGCCAGACCATGCCGCCCGCTTCCAACGCTGGCTGGACGGCGTTCGCATTGATCTGGGCCAGATCGACTACGCCCTGCTGGGTCTAGGCGACAGCCATTACCCGCAGTTCTGCGGTTTCGCCCATCGCCTGGACAGCCAGCTGCAGCGTCTCGGCGCTCGACCGCTGTTCGACCGCCTCGAGGCCGACCGTTGCGATCCCACCGTACTGCGCCAGTGGCAGCAGCAGCTCGGCCTGTTGGCGGGTCAGCGAGACTTCGCCGATTGGCAGGCGCCGGCCTACCAGAGCTGGCGCCTGGAGGCACGGCATTGCCTGAACCCCGGCAGTCAGGGGCGCCCGGCTTTCCACCTGCAGCTGCGCCCCCCGGCCGATGTGCCACTGCCCAACTGGCAGGCCGGCGATATCGCGGAAATAGGCCCCTGCCAGCCGCCTGAGAAGGTCGCCGCGCTGCTACGAGCGCTCGAACTGGAAGGCCAACAAATCCTCAGCGAGGGTCAATCGCTGATCGAGCAGCTGGCGCGCTGCCGGCTACCGGATGATCCGGGGCCCCTGCACGGGCTGAACGCCGATGCCCTTCTGCAAGCGCTGCCGCGCCTGCCCCATCGCGACTATTCGATCGCCTCGCTACCCGCGGACGGCGCGCTTGAGCTACTGGTACGCCTGCAGCAGGATGCCGTGGGCAATCTCGGTCTGGGTTCCGGCTGGCTTTGCCAGCACGCGACGCTGGGTGCTGCTATTGACCTGCGCATCCGCGCCAACCCGGCCTTTCGCCTGGAGGCCGACAGTGGTCCACTGATCCTGATCGGTAACGGCACCGGTCTGGCCGGCCTGCGCGCCCACCTGCACGAGCGCCAGCAGTTGGGGCAGCATGGCCACTGGCTGCTGTTCGGCGAACGCAGTGCCGCCTGTGACATGTTCTTCGAGAGCGAACTATGCGCCTGGCAGCGTAGCGGCCATCTGGCCCGCCTCGACCTGGCCTTTTCCCGAGATCAGGCTCAGCCTGTCTACGTGCAGCATCTGCTACGCGACGCGGCCGATGAGTTGCGCAGTTGGATCGAGGGGGGAGCAAGCCTGCTTGTATGCGGTAGCCTCAAGGGCATGGGTGAGGACGTCGACGCGCTACTGCACGGCCTGCTCGGTCAAAAGCAGGTCGCCGCGCTGCGTGAAGCCGGCCGCTACCGGCGCGATCTATATTGAGCCGCGTGCCCATCCACCACCGCTAATGATCGCGGCTGTGTGGAATCCTCGAGCGCTCCAGCGCGCCGCAATGGGTATTACACAGCCCCGCTGGAGGCATGCCTATACTCGCCGCAGCGCCTCCGGGGTGACGCTGGCGAGATCTCGGCACCCGCATAGCGCCATGGTCACTTCCAACTCCTCACGCAGCAGCCTGAGCAGGTGCGCCACGCCGAGCGCGCCGGCCGTGGCCAGTGCGTGGACGTAGGGTCGCCCGATCAATACCGCATCAGCTCCAAGGGCCAACGCCTTGAACACATCACTGCCACGGCGAATGCCGCCATCCACCAACACAGGTACGTCCGCGCCCAACTCGGCGCGGATCGCCGTTAGCGACTTGATCGCCGGCCAGTTCGAGTCCAGCACGCGACCGCCATGATTTGAGACGATCACTCCGGTCGCTCCGGCTTGCACCGCCAGACGTGCATCCTCGACATGCAGAATGCCCTTGAGCACCACAGGCAGGCGGCTGCGCTCGCACAGCCAGGCGACGTCCTCCCACCTCGGCGCCACGGCCATCAACCCATCGAACACCGCACTGCCGCCATCTGCCACCGAGGGCAAGTGCACCGCCGGCTCGACATTGATCGCGCGGATTTCTGCCGGCAACCGGAACCCCGCCCGCTGCTCGCGATTACGTACCCCGGAAACCGGCGCGTCCACGGTCAGCACCAGCGCTCGGTAACCGACCGCTTCGGCACGCTGCGCCAACGCCAGGGTATCCGGGCCGTTGCCCTGCCAGTAGAGCTGGAACCACAACGGCCCCTGCCCCACCTCAGCCACATCTTCCAGGCGACTGGAGGCGAAGGAGCTGAGCACTGCCGCGCCGCCCATCACGCCAGCGGCCAACGCACTGGCTCGCTCGCCTTCATCGTGGAACAGGTGCTGGTAGGCAATCGGCGCCAGCACAATGGGGTGCTGCAACAAGTCGCCGAGTAGCTGGCAACGGGTATGACCACCGCGCAGGTCGCGCAGCATCCGGGGAATCAGCGCCCAGTCCTGCCATGCCTGCAAGTTGGCCTGGCAGGTCAGCTCATCGGCGGCGCCGCCCTGCAGGTAGGCCAGGGCATTGGCATCCAACCGGGACTCGGCATAGCGCTGGTAATCGCAAGCTGCGACCAGATCGGCAGGTATTTCGCTCAGCGGCGGCAGGCGCATCATGCTCACTCGCTCCATTGACGCAGCAGATTGTGATAGGTGCTGGTCAGGCCGAGAACCTCCTCGCTATCACCCAGCTGGGTGCGCAACTTGAGGATGTTCATGTCCAGTTCGAACAACAGCTTACGTTGCCAGGCGTCGCGCACCCAGCTCTGCGTCCAAAGAAACGAAGCGATACGCGCGCCCTGGGTGACCGGCTCAACGCGGTGCAGACTGGTGGCCGGATAGACGATGGCATCGCCGGCCGCAAGCTTCACCTCGTGTTCGCCATAGGTGTCCTCGACGATCAGCTCACCGCCTTCGTATTCCTCCGGCTCACTGAGGAATACCGTCGTAGAAACGTCCGTGCGCACCTGTAAGCCGCTGAAACGATCGCGCTGCAGGGCGTTGTCGACGTGATTACCGTAGCGTCCGCCGGCGCTGTAGCAATTGAACATCGGCGGAAGTACGTGGCGCGGCAGCACCGCCGAGACGAACAACGGATGGCGGCCCAAGGCACCAGCGACGCGCTGGGAGAGTCCGGCGAACGCAGGTGACTCGACAGGGAACTGTAAGTTGTCCTTTAAGGCTGCGGCCTGCGCGCCAGAGCTTTGCCCGCCATCGACCCAGTCGTGAGCCGCGAGCTCGGCACGTAACGCAGCGACTTCCTGCTTGCTCAATACTTGCGGGATATGCAGCAACATCTGAAATCTCCTGCGTTGAACGCAAGAAGCCCGCGCAATGCGCAGGCCTCCGGCGACACGGATGCAGATTAGAAGGTGAACTCTGTGGTGAGCATCGCCGAACGCGGCGTACCGAGGCGAGCGCGGGCACCACTGTTGTTCAGGGATTCGATGTACTCCTTGTCGAACAGGTTGTACACGTTCAGCCGTAGATTGACGTTCTTGTTCAGACGGTATGCGGCCATGGCGTCCGCCACCCAGTAGGACGGGATTTCCGGCATGTTCTGGGTATTGCGATCAACCCCAGAGGCGATTACCCGATCCTGCTCGGAGACATAGCGTGCACCGCCACCCAAAGTGAGATCGCCCAGCGTATAGGAGGTCCAGAGGGTTGCAGTCAGGTCAGGCGACCAGCGCACGCCGGTGTTCTCGGTCACTCCGTTGGTAGCACTGAAGCTGGCCTGATCGATCTGCTTGGTTTTCATATGGGCGATGCCAGCGGAAACCTGCCAGAAATTGCTCAACTGGCCGACTACGCCCAGCTCTATGCCGTCAACTCGGGTTTTGCCTTCCTGAAAATATTGGGCAGTGAAGGAGTCGTAGCTGACCTGGTTTTCGTTCTCGGTGCGATAGGCTGCCAGAGTCAGTGCCAGACGCTGATCGAGCAGATCCCATTTGGTGCCAAGTTCAACGTGGCGTGTTTCCTGCGGCTCCAGGCCGACCTGCTCGTTGGACGACGAGGTCGCTGTATTGGCGACCAGGTTGAAGTTGCCACTACCCGGCGGCGTCATCGAGTTGGCGTAGGACAGATAGATACTGCCGTTTTCAAGTGGCTTAAACACTACTCCGGTGTTCCAGCTGGTCAGGTCGCCCGACTCGTAACCGTTGCCCGGCACGCGGGAGCCGGCGGTGATGGCGACGCTGTCGGTCTCGGTACGGAAGTGTTCGAAACGCACACCGCCGTTGAGCGCCCATTGCTGGTTCAGGTGCAGGGTGTCGAAGACATACAGTGCTGCCGTCTTGGTCTGGCCATCGGTATAAGCCCCAGTCTTGTATGGATCACCCAATGCGTCGTGGGCGCTCGGATCGTACAGATTCGCCGGTGGGACCGGCACGGCCGGATACGCCACACCATCGATAGTCTGGGCGGCGGTAGCGTAGCTACGATTGAGCTGCTTTTCGCTCATCAGCTCAAGCCCCGCAGCCAGCTCGTTGCGTAAGCCAAAAGTATCGAACTCGGCGTTCAGGCTAGTCTGGTTGGCGAGAATCTCGTTTTCCTGATCGATCACCTGACGCGAGCGAGACACCGTCCAGCTGCCTGGATCGGCTGTGGGCGCAGCCATGGCATTGATACCGGTAAGGACGCGATCATTGTTGCTGCGTCCCCAACGCGACAGGTTGCGTACGGTCAGAGCGTCGTTGACGTCGTGCTCGATCTTGATGGTGAACATGTCGCCATCGATACGCTCATAGTCGCCCTTGGCGCCGTAGTAGTTCTCGCTATCTACCTTGCCGCCAGCGTTCAGCCGCGCGGCCTGGGTAGCGTTGGAAAGGGTGCTGTGGAAGCCGTTCATGCCAATGGTCGGGATCCCGCCATCCGGCGTGTTGTCCTGGCGCACGTGCTGCGAGTAAAGATATACGCGAGTAGGTGTATCGAGGCCGAAAGCCAGCGAGGGCGCCACGCCATAGCTGCTGTTATCCACATAGTCCCGGCCGTCCACATCGCCGTCGCGGCGCATCAGGTTCAGCCGGAAGGCCGAGCTGTCGCCCAACTGTCGGTTGATGTCGGCGGTAAGGTTGCTCTTGTCCGACGTACCGTAGCCGACAGTGGCGAATATTTCGTCGGTCAGTGTCGGCAGCTTGGAGATGAGATTGATGTAGCCGGAGGAAGCACCACGACCGATGTCGGAGCCGGCCGCGCCCTTGACTACCTCGACCTGCTCCAGATTGAACACATCGCGGCTCACTGCCCCCAGGTCACGCACGCCATCGACGAAGGTCGACTGCTGAGTGGAAAAGCCGCGCATCATGAAGGTGTCGCCGGCGGCGGTATTGCCGTTTTCACCGAGCTGCATGGTGATGCCGGGGGTATTGCGCAACGCCTCCATCAGGCTATTGGCACCCTGCTCGCGCAGCATCTCCTTCTTGATCACTTGTACCGTCTTGGGCGTATCCAGCAGCGGCTGGGTCAGTTTGGTGTTGGCGCTCTTGCTGGCCTTGTAGGGCGCTTCGGCTTTGGACGTCACGACCATTTCAGGAAGATCCACCCCCTTTTCGCCCTCGCTCGCTTGCGCAACGGCCAATGCCGGTAGGGTCGCCGCGATCAACGCGGCCAGATGATTGACGTGATGGTGCTTGCGACTACGAATTGTCATTGTTATCCCCAAGTAAGAAAGCTCGCGTCCATTAGCGCGCAGCACGCAACAGAACGTTACACATGCAAAGCGGCGCGGATGCTAATCATTCTTATACGCAATAGCAATAAGATGTCTTTACATCTTTTACACCACCTTGGCCGCCCGCTTTCTCCGAGCACTGGTGGGCCCGTGAAGATGCCCGTTTTTGCAGCTCCATCGCGCTCCACGGCACGACCAAGCCCCCGCTGCGATGACCCGGCCTAAATGCAAAAACCCGCTCAGGGCGGGTCTCGGGTATCAAACACATCGGTACGGTAAGGAAGGCGTTGAACGCACCCGCAGGCAGCGCGTTCAACGATTGCTGGCAGCACGCTACCTGAACATCGCATACGGGCCTTCTGCTACGCGGCGCCGTGTCTGTTCCTGCACCCAGCAACCCCCATCAGCCATGACAAGCCTGCGGGTATGCCAGTAATTGATCCGGCCGTTTCATCCAGCCCCGAAGCCGCCACCAAGCACCTTGTACAGCTGCACATGGTTTTGCAGTTGCGTCGAACGGCTCTGCTGCAGCGAATCACGGGCAGAGAAGAAGCTCTGCTGAGCGCTGAGTACGGTGAGAATGTCCGCGGCGCCAGCACGATACTGCGCCTCGGCAAGTTGGAATGCCCGCTCGGCATGAGCCAGCACCCGCGCCTGGCTTTCACTCTGCTGTTGGCCCTCGCGCACGGCAATCAGCGCATCCTCGACCTCTCGCAGGGCAATCAACACCGTCAACCGATAGCTTTCCGTCAATTCCTGATAGCGCGCCTCGCTAAGCTGAACCTGCCCGCGCAGGGCGCCGCCACGGAAGATCGGCTGCAACAGCGAGGCACCGACCGAATTGGCCAGATTGCTGGAGGAGAACAGGTTGGAGAAAACGTCCGCGCTGTAGCCGCTGGAGCCACTCAGCGACAAGCTCGGCAACAGCGCTGCACGGGCCACGCCGATATCGGCATTGGCTGCTCGCAAGCGCGACTCGCTGACGCGGATATCCGGGCGACGCAGTAGTAGCTCGCTTGGCAGGCCGGTCACGATGGCCTCGGGTAGTTGCAAGGGATCCAGGCTGGTGCCCTGAATCTGCGCGGCGAAGCCCTGTGGCGCCTCACCGAGTAGCAACGCCAGGGCATTTTCCGCGGTTTGGCGCTGCTGTCGCAGGCCAGGTATGGCCGCTCGACGCTGTTCGACCAGGGTCAGCTGCTGCAATAAATCGAGTTCGCTGCCAGCACCCAGGCGCACCCGCGCTTCAACCACCTGCAACACCTCTTCCGCGTTGGCCAGGTTGTCGACGGCAATGCGCTCACGCTCGCGTAGTTCCAGCAGTTTGAAGTAGCTGGTCGCCACCGCACCCGATAAGGTCAGGGCCACGCCGTCGCGGTCATAGGCAGTGGCCACCGCCCCCAGCTCAGCACTTTCTACGCTGTTGCGCTTGCTCCCCCAGATATCCAACTCGTAGCTGATCGACAGGCCGGATGAGAAGCCTTGGCTAACGCCACCACCGGCAGCGTCAGCGGCGAAGTTGCGGTTGCCGCCAAGACTGGCATTGACCGTTGGTAACAACGGCGCGCCGGCGATACGTGCCTGTATATCGGCCTGACGCACTCGGCTCATAGCCATCGCCAGATCCAGATTGCCGGACTCGGCACGCTGGACTAGCGTCGTCAATTCTGCGCTGCCGAACACTTGCCACCAGTCGGCGGCGGGCCATTGCCCGACGGTCTGGGCCTGTTCCCAGGCATCCGGAAGGTCGCCCTGAGGGGGCTGGTAATGTGGCGCCAGGCTGCAACCGCTGAGCAACAGCGCTGCACCCACAAGCAGGTAAAGGTTCTTGTGCATGACGGTTTGCCTCAATCGGATGCCAGGGCGATTACGGGGTCCAGATGTGCCGCCTTGCGCGCCGGCATAAGGCCGAACAGCAAACCGGTAGCGAAGGCGCAACCAAAGGCCAGCAGCACCGGGGCCAGGGTGAACTGCACAGAAGTGCCCAGCGCCTGGATCAGCCAGGCTGCGGCCAACCCGAGCAGCACGCCGAGCAGTCCGCCGATGGCCGACACTACCAGTGCCTCGGTGATGAACTGTTGAAGGATATTGCCGGTACGCGCCCCGGTGGCCATGCGAATGCCGATCTCTCGGGTACGCTCGGTCACGTTGACCAGCATGATATTCATCACCCCTATGCCACCCACCAATAGAGAGATCGCGGCGATAGAGCCAAGTAACACGGTCAGGGTGTCCTGGGTTGCGGTCATAGCATCGAGCAAGGATGCCGTGTTACGAATCTGGAAATCCTCCACACCGTTATGTCGATCGAGCAACAATTGGCGAATGGTGGCTTCGGTCTCGTCGATGCGACCGATATCGTCGATATAGGCGGTAATGCTCTGCACGTAGCGCTGCCCGAACAACCGCAGGCTGCCCGTGGGGAACGGCACCAGCGCGACGTCATCCTGATCCTGGCCCCAGGGCGTGGCGCCCTTGGCAGCCATCACGCCGATGACCTGGAACGGTACGTTCTGGATAAGCAGGTAGCGCCCCACCGGGTTCTCACCGGGGAAGAGGTTCTTCGCCACGGTTTGGCCGATCACTGTCACGGGCTGGTACGACCGCTCGTCCTCAGCGGTGAAGAATGCTCCCTGAGCCACGGGCCATTCGCGCACTTGGGGCATGCCGGCATTGGTAGCGGTGACACTGGTCTTGTAGTCGATATTGCCGCTGCGCAGGGTGACGCTGCCCTGCAGTTCACCCAGGGCGTCGCGTACGTTGTCCAGCTCAGCCAGCGCCCCGGCGTCTTCGGCGGTCAAGGTGGCGGTCACCCCATCGGCCGAGCGCGGCATGTTCGGCGCGCCGGGACGAATCGAAAGCAGGTTGGTGCCCATGGCGCTGATACGCTCGACCACATCCTGGCGGGCGCCATTGCCTACGGCCAGCATGGCAACCACCGACGCCACACCAATGACGATGCCGAGCAGCGTCAGCACGGTTCGGAACAGGTTGGCCCGCAGCGCCCGTCCGGCCATGCGTACGGCCTCTCCGACATCCGCCAGCCAAGCCCTCGGCGGGGTGGTGTCGGCTCTGACAACCAGGGGTTCTCCGCGGCTCGCGCAGGCACCGCTGTCGGCGACGATACGTCCGTCGCGAATTTCGACCAGACGCTCGGCGTGTGCCGCCACATCGCGGTCGTGGGTAATGATGATCACCGTCTTGCCGGCAGCGCTGAGCTCCTTGAGCAGCTCCAACACCTCGCGCCCACTCTTGCTGTCGAGCGCCCCTGTGGGTTCGTCGGCAAGGATCACCTCGGCGTCGTTCATCAGCGCTCGGGCAATCGATACCCGCTGCTGCTGGCCACCGGATAACTGGCTGGGACGATTGCGCAAACGCTCGCCAAGGCCCAGGCGCGTCAGCAAGGCTGCAGCGCGGGCATGCCGCTCGGCGCTTGGCGTACCGGCGTAGATGGCGGGGATTTCTACGTTCTCCAAGGCATTGGCATTGGCGATCAGGTTGTAGCTCTGGAACACGAAGCCGAATGCCTCGCGGCGCAGAGCAGCGAGTTCATCGGTGCCCAACTCGTCCACGGCCCGTCCGGCAAAACGGTAATCACCACTGCTCGGCCGATCCAGACAGCCAAGAATGTTCATCAGGGTGGTCTTGCCGGAGCCGGAGGCGCCCATGATGGCGACGAACTCGCCACGCTGGATGTTCAGCGACACTCCATGCAGCACCTGAATCGCCAGCTCCCCACTGTTGTAGGAGCGACAGATATCGCGCAACTCGATCAACGCACTCATGTCGGCATCCTCAGAACCGTGGCCCGCCCGCAGGCCCCATACGCCGCGGTCCCTGTCCAGTGCCCTGTTGCCCTTGGGCGTTGGCCGGCCGGGACGGCGCAACAGCAGAAACAAGCCGATCCCCCTCGCTCAACCCGTCGAGTACCTGAGCGCTGACCCGGTCACGCAATCCGATCAGCACTTCGCGCTCCTCTGGCTTGCCATTGGCCAGCACCTGCAGGCGGAACAGCCGCCCCTCATCTGCGGGACGACCACGCATGCCCTGCAACAGACTGGCCGGCACAGTCAGCACGTTGTCGGCCTTGGCGTTGACGAAGAACACCTGAGCCGTCATTTGCGTCATCAGGGCGCCGTCGGGGTTGTCCACATCGAATTGGGCGTTGTACAGCACCACGTTATTGGTCACCGTCGGCGTCGGCAGGATCTGGCGCAGACTCGCCTGCCAGCGCTGCTCATGCCCCAGGGTGGTGAAATACACCGGCATGCCGGCACGCAGACGCCCGACATCGGCCTCGGAAACCTGGGTGTCGACGGTCATCCGGCTCAAGTTGGCAACCTGCACGATTACCGGAGCCTGCTGGTTGGCGTTGAGGGTTTGCCCCTGCTTGGCCGATTGCGATACCACGGTGCCGCTCATTGGCGCGTAGATCTTGGTGTATTCGAGATTGGTTCGATCTTCCTCAAGGCTCGCCTCGGTCTGCGCGATCTGCGCCTGCAGCGCCTCAATCTGCGCCTCACGCACCTGCACTTCGGCCTCGGCGCTCTGCAGCGCTTCCTCACTGGTGGCCTTCTCGCGGAACAGGGCCTGTTGCCTGCGGTACTGCAGCTGGGCAAGACGCAGCTGGGCCTGAGCCTGCTTGAGCTGGGCGCGCTGATTGGTCAGTTGTGCTTCGCTGGCCAGCACCTTGGCCTGAAACAGGCGCGGGTCTATCTCTGCGAGCAGCTGCCCCTCTTCCACCTCGTCTCCCAGCGCCACGTGCAGCTTGAGCAGTTGCCCGGAAACCTGAGTGCCGACATCCACGTAGTCGAGTGGCTGCAAAGTCCCAAGGGCCGTGATGCTGTCCTCGATGTTGCCGTAACCGACCGTAAGCGCAGATACACTGCTGGCCGCACGCGCATCCTGCTGCTGCAGCCAGTAGGCACTGCCGCCTCCCGCCAAGATCAACAGCAGAGCGATGGGAATGATGCGACGTTTACGGAAGAACGGAGCTGGCATTACGGATGACTCGCATGAGCAAGGGGTTCAGGACGCTCATGCTAGGTAGCCATCATTCAGGGAAAAAGCAGGTAGAGGGTAAAGGTCCGGTAAAGACCTTGAGCTGCGCAGCTTTCGAATATTTTTCCGGCCAATCGCCGCCCGATCACAACAATCCAAAGGCCATTGCCACATCCGGCTCACCACGTTGCATCCAATATCAGCCCGCCCAAAAACGCAAAAAACCCGCCGGAAAGGCGGGTTTCTTGAATGACGCGAGGCTTAGATGTAGTAAGCCTTCAGCGGCGGGAAGCCGTTGAACTCCACTGCGCTGTAGCTGGTGGTGTAAGCACCGGTGGACAGCCAGTACAGGCGGTCACCAATGGCCAGGTTCAGCGGCAGGCCGTACTTGTAGTTCTCGTACATGATGTCCGCGCTGTCGCAGGTCGGACCCGCGATTACCACTTCCTCCACTTCGCCCTTCTTCTCGGAGTAGATCGGGAACTTGATGGACTCATCCATGGTTTCGATCAGGCCACTGAACTTGCCCACATCGACATACACCCAGCGCTCAACGGCGGTGCGCGACTTACGCGCCACCAGCACCACTTCGCTGACCAAGATGCCGGCGTTAGCGATCAGCGAACGGCCTGGCTCGAGAATGATTTCTGGCAGCTCATCACCGAAGTCTTCCTTGAGGAAGCGAATGATTTCTTCAGCATAGGTTTCAAGGCTGTTGGTGCGGGTGATGTAATTGGCCGGGAAGCCGCCACCCATGTTGATCATCTTCAGCTCGATGCCGTCTTCTTCCTTCAGACGCTCGAAGATCACCTTGACCTTGGCGATGGCTGCGTCCCATACGGAAATGTCGCGCTGCTGCGAGCCGACGTGGAACGAGATGCCGTAGGGTTCCAGCTTCAGCTGACGGGCGAGGATCAACAGATCCATGGCCATGTCGGTCTGGCAGCCGAACTTGCGCGACAGCGGCCAGTCGGCGGTGGTCGAGCCTTCGGTCAGGATCCGTACATAGACTTTCGAGCCCGGAGCAGCCTTGGCGATATTGCGCAGGTCAGCCTCGGAGTCGGTGGCGAACATGCGCACGCCCTTCTCGTAGAAGTAGCGAATGTCTTTGGATTTCTTGATGGTGTTGCCGTAGCTGATGCGCTCCGGACCGACGCCACGGGACATGACCTTGTCCAGCTCGTAGATCGAGGCGATGTCGAAGTTCGAGCCCTTGTCACGCAGCAGGTCGATGATTTCCACCGCAGGGTTGGCCTTGACGGCGTAGTACACGCTGGCAAATTCGAAACCGGCACGCAGGTCGTCGTAGGCCTTGCTGATGGTTTCGGTATCGATCACCACGAAGGGAGTTTCGTGCTGGTCGGCGAACGCCTTCATCTTCTGGAAGGTGGCGCGGGGGTAATAGTCTTCGATCTTGACCGTCATGCGTGGGACTCCAAAAAACGGGAAACAAAAGTCGGATGAGGGATGGAGGGCATCAGCCCTGACAAGAACGCCTGATCAGTTTCCCCACTTTGGTTCGCCTACTTCCCAAGGCATGTCGCCGAGTATCACGGGGATCTCTCGTCGTCAGTACTTGAGCCGGATGGATCGTTGCCAGCATGGACGTTCGGGCGCGAACTTTAGGACCAAGGGGGGCATAGATCAATCAAAAAAACGTCCCTGGGTTGCATCCGTTTCGAGATGTTGTCGATTCAAAACAAAGCGTCACGGAAACTGCACAAATCGGCGATTTCCGCTGCCGTGCGAGCCGCAGCGAAATTCATTTACCGCTATAATCGCCGCCTTTTTTGACAGACCGACTACTCGTCGACGGGTTCCTTAATTCCGATGACCACTCAGGCCGCCGAAGTCGCGAAGCGCCGTACCTTCGCCATCATCTCGCACCCCGATGCGGGCAAGACCACCATCACCGAGAAGCTGCTGCTGATGGGTAAGGCGATCGCGATCGCCGGCACCGTGAAGTCGCGAAAATCCGACCGCCATGCCACCTCCGACTGGATGGAAATGGAGAAGCAGCGCGGCATCTCCATCACCACCTCGGTGATGCAGTTCCCCTACCGCGATCATATGATCAACCTGCTCGACACTCCCGGCCACGAAGACTTCTCGGAAGACACCTACCGCACCCTGACCGCGGTGGACAGTGCACTGATGGTGCTCGACGGCGGCAAGGGTGTCGAACCGCGAACCATCGCGCTGATGGACGTCTGCCGCCTGCGCGACACGCCCATCGTCAGCTTTATCAACAAGCTCGACCGCGACATCCGCGATCCTATCGAACTGCTCGACGAAATCGAGGCGGTGCTCAAGATCAAGGCCGCGCCGATCACCTGGCCGATCGGCTGCTACCGCGATTTCAAAGGCGTATACCACCTCAAGGATGACTACATCATCGTCTACACGCCGGGCCACGGGCATGAGCGCACCGACGTCAAGATCATCCAGAATCTGGATTCCGACGAAGCACGCCTGCACATCGGCGACGACTACGACCGCTTCGTCGAGCAGCTGGAGCTGGTCCAGGGCGCCTGCCATGAGTTCGACCAGGACGAATTCCTCAGCGGTCAGCTGACCCCCGTGTTCTTCGGTACCGCACTTGGCAACTTTGGCGTGGATCATGTGCTCGACGCCGTCGTCGACTGGGCGCCGCGTCCGCTGGCGCGTGCAGCCAACGAGCGGGTGGTCGAGCCGGTCGAGGAAAAATTCACCGGCTTCGTGTTCAAGATCCAGGCGAACATGGACCCCAAGCACCGCGACCGCATCGCCTTCATGCGCATCTGCTCGGGCAAGTATGAGAAAGGCATGAAGCTTCGCCATGCGCGCATCGGCAAAGACATCCGCATCGCCGACGCCCTGACCTTCTTCTCCAGCGAGCGCGAGATGCTGGAGGAAGCCTACGCCGGCGACATCATCGGCCTGCACAACCACGGCACCATCCAGATCGGCGACACCTTCACCGAAGGCGAGAACCTCGGTTTTACCGGTATCCCGCACTTCGCCCCGGAGCTGTTCCGCCGCGTGCGATTGAAGGACCCGCTGAAGTCCAAGCAGCTGCGCCAGGGTCTGCAGGAACTCGCCGAGGAAGGCGCGACCCAGGTGTTCTTCCCCGAGCGCAACAACGACATCATTCTCGGCGCGGTCGGCGTGCTGCAGTTCGACGTCGTCGCCAGCCGCCTGAAAGAGGAATACAAGGTCGAGTGTGCCTATGAGGCGATCAACGTCTGGTCGGCGCGCTGGATCGAGTGCGATGACAAGAAGAAACTCGAAGACTTCACCAACAAAGCCTACGAGAACCTCGCCATCGACGGCGGCGGCCACCTGACTTACCTGGCGCCGACCCGGGTGAACCTGAGCCTGATGGAAGAGCGCTGGCCGGATGTGAAATTCAGGGCGACGCGCGAGCATCACTAATGCCGGAAATGCGGCTGCTGCGTATAGCGGGCGCATTTGATAGGGCACCGCCGCGAGGCTGCGCCCACTGGACCTCTTGCAAGGATGCGAGAGCCCCGCTTTCCACAAGGAAGTGATATGCCCACCGAACGCCGCTCTGCGCAACAGCTCCAGTTCGCCAGAAGTCTTCGAGGCCAACTCACTGATTGCGAGCGCCTGCTGTGGCGACGGCTGCGCAATCGGGGTTTAGCCGGATTCAAATTTCGCCGGCAGCATCCGTGCCCACCCTATGTCCTGGACTTCTACTGTGCAGAGTTGCGGCTTGTAGTTGAACTCGATGGCGGTCAGCACTTCGACGAAGCTGGCCTGGCGAAGGACCGTTTGCGCACGGCCTACCTGCAGCACCACGGGCTGGAGGTTCTACGCTTCAGCAATCTGGATGTGATACGGAATCTAGAGGGTGTCCTGGCTGAAATCTTGAGCTGGATTGAGACCCATACCCCTCTCCCCAATGGGGAGAGGGAGCCGGATTGAGGCGGCCGGATCACTTGTATTCATGCAGACGTTGCAGAGCAAGCGAGGGGCGTGAGCACGGGCTGCCCATCAAGCAGTTGCAACAACCCTCAGCACGCTCTCATCCCAGCGCCCAATCCTGGCGTTAGCCGATCCACCAAGCTGAAATCCAACCCGGTCCAGTCCCCTCTCCCCTCTGGGGAGAGGGCTAGGGTGAGGGGCTGGTGGCTATGTCGAGCGCCGCGGTCGACGTCGCCACCTGCCCCGCTTCACCTACTCCTCAAGCGTCCACGCCATCAGTGAATCACCGAGCTTGGTGCCGAACGAACCATGCCCACCGGCCATCTGCACCACGTACTGCTTGCCGCTTTTCTCGGACACGTAGGTCATCGGTGTGGCCTGGCCACCCGCGGGCAGGCGCCCCTTCCAGAGCTCCTTACCGGTCTGCAGGTCATAGGCGCGCAGGTAGTAATCCAGCGTACCGCTCATGAAGCCTACGCCACCGGCCGTGATGATCGGGCCGCCCAACGCTGGCGTGCCAACCGGGAACGGAATGCCCAGTGGGGCACTGTCGCGGCTGGTGCCATTCTTGTGCATCCAGACCTTTTTCATGCTGCGCAGATCCAGCGCGGTGACGAAGCCCCATGGCGGCGTCTGGCATGGCAGGCCGAGAACAGACATGAACGGCTCCAGCCGTACCATATACGGCGCCCCGAGGTTTGGCTGCAGCCCGGTCTCGCCACCGCCGGTACGCTCATCGGGGTCAACGTCGCTGCGCTTCACCATGGTCGAGACGAATGCCAGGTAATTCGGCGCACCAAACAGCAGCTGCCGGCTCGGATCGACCGCTACCGATGGCCAGTTGAACGTGCCGACGTTGCCCGGATAGATCAACGAACCCTGCTCGGACGGTGGCGTGAAGTCACCGTCGTAACGCAGCTTGCGGAACTGGATGCGGCACATCATCTGGTCGAGCGGTGTACCACCCCACATGTCGCGTTCGCGCAGCGGCGCTTCCGGCGCATAGCTCACAGCGGATGCGGGCTGGGTCGGTGCGGTGAATTCGCCGTAGTCCGTGCCCTGGGGTACGGGCACCTCTTCGACCGGCACGATAGGCTCACCGGTGCGACGGTCGAGCACATAGAGGTCGCCACGCTTTGTGGGCTGGATGATGGCCGGTACCTTGCCCTGCGGCCCGTTGATGTCGACCAACGTCGGTTGCGAGGGCAGGTCGCGATCCCAGAGGTCGTGGTGCACGGTCTGGAATTCCCAGCGCACCTTGCCGGTCGCCAGGTCCAGCGCTACCAGCGTGTCGGTGAAGCGTTCCGACTCAGGCGTGCGCGGTTCCGCCCACTGGTCCGGGGTCTGGTTGCCCGTGGGAATGTAAACCAGGCCAAGCGATTCGTCGGCAGTGGCGATGGTCCAGGAATTCGGCGTACTGCGTACGTAGGTCTCACCGGGCGATAACGGCTCAGTTGCGTCCGGATTGCCTGGATCGAAATTCCACACCAACTCGCCGCTGCGTACGTCATAGGCGCGGATTACGCCGCCAGGTGAGTCCACCGCACCGTTATCAGTGATGGAGCCGCCGACAATGACCAGCTTCTCGGTCACTACCGGTGGTGAAGTCGGCAAGTAGACACCTAGCGCACCCTCGCCCAGGCCGGTCTTCAGGTCCACCACGCCGGCATCACCGAACTCCTCGCAGGGCTTGCCGTCCTCGACATCCAGCGCGACCAGGGTGCCGTCGTTGGTCGGTAGAAACAGGCGGCGCTCGCAGCGCGCAACGGGCCGCTCGGACGGCGCCGTCGCTGCGGGGCCGTAGGCCGTGGCGTCATGGAACGCCAAGCCGCGGCAGGTCATGTGCTGGTAGTACTCGGCATCGCGATTGATGCTCGGGTCGAAACGCCAGCGCTCTTCACCGCTGTCGGCATCGACAGCGATGGCGATGCTGTGCGGCGTGCAGATGAACAGATTGTCGCCAACCTTCAACGGCGTCACCTGATAAGTGATCTCGCCAGGGTCACCCTCGCCGGAAAGATCACCGGTGTGAAACTCCCAGGCTTTCTTCAGCTTGCCAACATTCTCTGGAGTGATCAGATCAGCCGTCGAGTAGCGATCGCCGCGGGCGGAGCCGCCATAGGCTCTCCATTCGCTGGCAACCTGGCCGGCCTGCCCTTCAGGGTTCAGGCCCTGCATCTGCGCGTCGCTGAATTCGCCCGTGATTGAGTGGTAATCCTGGGTCAGCGAGTAGCCTGCGATCAGCGCGCCGGCCAGCAGCCCCAAGCCAAGCAGGCCGCTGGCGCCATCACGCCAGACCAGCCGATCGCCGACGTTGCGATTGACGAAAGGCAGAATCAGCCAGAGCCCAAGGATGCACCAGAGATCGATCCGCGGCGCCAACTGCCACCAGTCGAAGCTGACTTCGTACAGCGTCCAGGCCAGCGTTGCCAGCAGCAGCACCGCGTATAGCCAGATCGCGGCGCGGCGCCGAGCGAATAACAGCCCGGCCACGACCAGCAACCCGATGCCTGCCAGCAGGTAATACCAGGAGCCACCCAATGTCGCGAGGTAGCCGCCGCCGATCGCCATCAGCACCCCCAGCAGCAGAACCACCGCGGCAGTCAGGGTAATTCGCATGGGCCGCGGCCCGTAATCGATACTCATGCAACGCTCTCCAGCCGGTTCATACAAAAACAAAAAGCAAAAAAGCCGGCGAAACTTCCTGACACAAAGTCTCGCCAGCTATCAATGGATACGATGGATGGGGCTTAGTTCAGCCGTTTCGGCTAACCGTTACGCCGTCGCCCCAACACTGAGTGGCTGTGTCTCGGGCCGCTTGATCACTGCGTAGATCACCCCCGTCACCAGGCTGCCGGCGAGGATCGCCAGCAGATACAGCAGCGCGTGATTGATGGCGTTAGGAATCAGCAGCACGAACAGCCCGCCGTGGGGCGCCAGCAGCTTTGCACCGAAGGCCATGGACAGCGCGCCGGTCAGCGCACCACCGGCGATGCTGGCCGGAATCACCCGCAGCGGGTCTTTCGCGGCAAAAGGAATCGCCCCTTCTGAGATGAAGCAGCAGCCCAGCACCAGCGCTGCCTTGCCGGCTTCACGCTCGGTCTGGGCGAACTTGCGCCGGGCGATGAGCGTGGCAATGCCCATGCCGATTGGCGGCACCATCCCCGCCGCCATGGTGGCGGCCATCGGCGCATAGCTCTGTGACGCGAGCAGCCCGACGGAGAAGGCATAAGCGGCCTTATTGACCGGCCCGCCAAGGTCGACGCACATCATGGTGCCGAGCAGCAGCCCGAGCAGGATGGCGTTGGATGTGCCCATGGTGTCGAGGAATTCCGTAAGCCCAGCAAGCATCTTCGCCACCGGCGTGCCGACCACGTAGATCATCACCAGTCCAGTGACCAGGCTCGCCAACAGCGGAATGATCAGGATCGGCTTGAGCGATTCGATACTCGCTGGCAGGGGAATCCAGCGACTGACCGCCTTGGCTGCGTAACCGGCGACGAAACCGGCGATGATGCCGCCGATGAAGCCCGCACCGAGGGTGCCGGCGAGCAGGCCGCCGATCATGCCCGGTGCCAAACCAGGACGGTCCGCAATGGAATAGGCGATGTAGCCGGCCAGTAGAGGCACCATCAGCTGAAAGGCCGTTTCGCCGCCGATCTTCATTAAGGCAGCGGCTAGCGTGCCCTCTTCCTTGAACGCCTCAATGCCGAATACGAATGACAGCGCGATCAGCAAACCGCCGGCCACCACCATCGGCAGCATGTAGGACACGCCGGTCAGCAGATGCTTGTAGACGCCGGTCTTCTCGCCCTTCTGCTCACCGCCACCCGTGCTGGCAGCGGCGCCTCCAGCTAGCACCGCGCCCTCTTCCAGCGCGCGATCCAGCGTCGCATCAGGCTGCTTGAGCGCAACGCCGGTGCCGCAGCGGAAGACGCGCTTACCGGCGAAGCGGGCCACATCCACCTCGATGTCTGCAGCCAATAGCACCACGTCGGCCGCGGCGATGGCGCCCGCTTCCAGCACATTGCGCGCGCCCACCGATCCGCGGGTTTCAACCTGCAGGTCGTAGCCCTTACGAACCGCAGCCTGCTGCAGCGCTTCGGCCGCCATAAAGGTGTGTGCTACACCGGTCGGGCAAGCGGTGATGGCGACAAGTTTGGGCTTGCCGCTGGTATGCGCGGCGTCCGCTTCGTCAGCCTGCTGCAGCTCGCTGGCGCTGTCCGCGGCATTGCGCAGGAAGCCTTCCGGGTCGAGCAGCGCTTCGGATGGCGTTGATTGCGCGACGCGTTTGCCAATGAAGCGCTGCAATGACAGCGGCCCGGTTTTCACCACGATCACCAGGTCAGCATTGGCGATCTGTGCAGGCGTCAGCGGCGAGCCAATGGCCTTGGGGTCGTGGACTTCCACGGCAGTCGACCAGCCCAGACGATGGGCCGCCGCTTCAAGCAGGCGTGACGTCAGCACGCTGGTGACCATTCCGTTGGGGCAGGCCGTAACGATGAGAAGATTCATTCCTTCACCTCTTATTCGAGTTATTGGCTCAGCGGCTGGAGACGCACTGCGGCCTGGAGTTCGGCCAGTTGCGCCGTATCAGTGATGCCAAAGCCGACCTGCCCAACCGCCTGCGCGGCGATGGCGGTGGCGTGTGTGAGGGTCCGCTCGGCCGGCCAGCCTTCCAGCAGACCGTGGAGCATGCCGGCCAGCAGTGAGTCGCCCGCACCGACGGTGCTGACGACCTGAACCTTGGGCGGCTGGGCATGCAGCGCCGCGCTCGGCGAGAACCAGCTGACGCCATTGGCGCCCTGCGAAACCACCACGTGCTCGATGCCTTCGGCTTGCAGTCGTCGCGCTTCGGCCAGCAGCGCCGAAGAACCGGTGAGATCAACGCCACGGGCCTCGGCCAGCTCCTCCTCGTTGGGCTTGATCAGCCACGGCCGGGTCGCCAGCCCGTCACGCAACGCGGCGCCGCTGGTATCCAGCGCCACCCGCACGCCGAGCTCTTTGAGCGAGTTCAGCAGCTGGACGAACCACTGACTGTCGATGCCACGCGGCAGGCTGCCGGCTACGACCACGAGGTCATGAGCAGGCGCCAGCCGCTGGAGCCGAGCCAGCAGCTCATCGCACTGCCCCTCGCTCACGGCGAGCCCCGGGCCATTGATATCGGTGACCCGCCCATCCGTCTCGGCCAGCTTGAGGTTGCTGCGGGTTTCACCGGCGACACGGACGAACTCATCAGTGAAGTCCCGCGCGGCGAACAGCTGTTCGAAGGCTTGCGGATTAGATTCCCCAAGAAAACCGGTGACGGTCAGCTGATGGCCGAGATCGGCCAGCACCTGCGCGACGTTCAGCCCCTTACCGGCGGCATGCACCTGCAGGCTTTCACTGCGATTGACCTCGCCCATGCGCAGCGACGGCAGCTGCACGGTCAGGTCCAGGGCCGGGTTGAGGGTGACGGTCAGCACGCGAGCCATCAGCAGTGCTCCCCGACGAAGGCGCGGACTTCATGGGCGCCAGGCAGCATCAAGGCTTGTTGAGCCAGTCGTTGGCAGGTGGCGAAATCCAGCTCGCGGACGCGCGCCTTCACCAGTGCAATGCTGCGCGCCGACACGCTCAGCTCATCCACGCCCAGTCCCACCAGCATCGGCACCGCCAGCGCGTCGGCAGCCAGCTCGCCACAGACACCGACCCACTTGCCATGGGCGTGGGCCGCCTCGACCGTCATGCCGATCAGGCGCAACACCGCCGGATGCAGCCCGTCGGCCTGGCCGGAAAGCGTCGGGTGGCCGCGGTCGATGGCCAGGGTGTACTGGGTCAGGTCGTTGGTGCCGATACTGAAGAAGTCGACTTCCTGCGCCAGCACTGGCGCGATCAAAGCTGCTGAGGGGATCTCGATCATGATGCCGACCTGCAGATCGGCCACCGGCAGCTCCACGCGCAGGCGGTCGACCATGGCCTTGGCGGTGCGCCACTCGTCGATATTGCCGACCATGGGGAACATGATCCTCAGCGGGCGGCCATCAGCCGAAGCGAGCAAGGCACGCAGCTGGGTTTCGAGGATGTCCGGGCGTTGCAGGCTCAGGCGAATCCCGCGCACGCCAAGAAACGGGTTTTCCTCGGCTGGCATCGGCCAGTACGGCAGCGGCTTGTCACCACCGACGTCCAAAGTGCGCACCACCAGCGGCCGGCCGTCGAGGGCTTCCAGCACTCGGCGGTACTCGGCCTCCTGGGTTGCCTGATCCGGCGCCTGGGAATGGTTCATGAACACCAGCTCAGTGCGCAGCAGGCCGATGCCTTCGGCGCCCATCGCCACTGCTTCCGGGGTTTCGCCGGCCGCGCCGATATTGGCGGCGATCTCGACATGATGACCGTCACGAGTGATGGCCGGCTCCAGGCGACGCTCATTTGCCAGGCGCTTGCGTTCTTCGCGACTGGTACGTTCGCTGCGAGCCTGTTCCAGCTGCGCCTCGGTCGGCGACACCAGCAGCTCACCGCGCTCGCCGTCGAGCAGCAGCAGTGTGTTTGGCGCCAGCCCGAGCACACCCGGCCCGGCACCGACGATGGCCGGGATACCCAACGCACGGGCGATGATGGCGCTGTGCGAAGTGGCGCCGCCGCCAGCGGTAAGAATCCCCGCGACACGTTGGGCGTTCAGCGTGGCGACGTCCGAAGGCGCCACCTCGTCCATCACCAGGATGTAGGGTTCATCCGGAGCCTGATCGGCTTCGACACCGGCCAGGCAGGCCAGCACGCGGTGACCCACGTCACGCAGGTCGGCGGCCCGCTCGGCCAGCAGCTTGTCGTGCAAGGCCTCCTGCTGCTGCGCCGCGGTTTCGATTTCCTCCATCCAGGCTGCTTCGGCGCTCAATCCTTTTTGCAGACGCGCCTGGACTTCCTCGCGCAGCGCCGGGTCACGCAGCATGGCCTGATGGGTAGTAAAGATGTCGCGGATGCTGGCGACCTGACTCGCTTCGATCAGCTTGCCTATCTCGCCGTGCACGCTGTTCAGCGCGGCATCCAGCCGTTGCAGCTCCGCTGCAGGCGACTCGCCGCGCTTGGGGTAGTCGATCACCTGTGGTTTGCGCACCAGCACCGGACCGATGGCGATGCCGGGAGAAGCAGCAATGCCATTCACCTGATCGCCTGCGCGCAGGGCGGCTTGCTTGATGGCCGACTCATCGGGTTGCGTGGCTGTGACGGGTTGCTCCGTCTCACCCAGGGCCGGCAACGGCTCGACTTCTTCGCCCAACCCCTCTTCCACCGCACGCACCAGCGCCGGCAACGCATCGTCGGCAATGGCAGGTTCGGCCATAAATTCCAGCACCTGACCACGATGCGCACCCATGGCCAGCAGCTTGCTCAAGCTCTTGACCGATACCCCGGAGCTCTCGCTGCCAGCCAGCCGCACGCGGATATCGCCTTCGAACGCCTGGGCGATTTCGGTCAGCACCTTGGCCGGCCGCGCATGCAAACCATGGGCGTTGGCCAGCGGCACCTGGGCACTCGGCCAGTCTGCAGCCACTTCTCCGCCCAGCGCTTCGAGCACCGTGCGGCTGGAAGTCGCCTGACTCAGCTCCTGCCCGCGACCTTCGATCAGCAGATTGCATAGGCGCTCAAGCATCGCCCGATGCGCTTCGCCCAGGCTGGCGAGCACGAAAAGACCATTGAGGGGCTGGCCCTGGTGTTCAAGATTCGACGCGGGCGTGACGAACGCCAATCCAGGGCGCTGCACCGATTGCTCGCTGCTGAGCCACCAGAGGCCGTCACCCAGCGAAAGTGCCTGGCCAAGCGGCAGACTGGCATTGAAACCGGGCTCCACGCACTGGGCGCGCTTGAGCAACTTGACGCCCTGCCAGGCCAGCTCGTCGAAATCATCAGCGGTGACACCCAACGACACCAGTTCGCCGTCCAGTGCCAGCGCCTGCGGCGCGCCCTGCAGCAGGTCGATGATCGCTTCGGGGCTTTCGGCCTTCTGCAGCGCCTCGCTCAGATCACCCTCGCCGAGGGCTCGGGTCAGCAGTTGCAACAGGCGTAGATGTTCGTCCGAACGCGCAGCGATACCGATGGCGAGATAAACCAGTTGGCCATTGCCCCAATCGACCCCGGCTGGGAAATGCAACAGCCGTACGCCGGTGGTGAACACCTGATCTCGGGTTTCCGGCGTGCCGTGGGGAATCGCGATGCCCTGCCCGAGGAAGGTCGAGCCCTGCGCTTCGCGTGCGCACAGGCCGTCGTGATAACCGGGCGCCACCAGCCCATCGGCAACCAGTACCTCGCCAAGCAGGGCGAGGGCCGCGGGCTTGTCCGCCGCGTGCTGACGCATGTGGATGTGCTGGGCATTCAACTCAAGCATGGAGAACTCCTTGCGGGCTCGCGATTGTTTTTATACCGGCGGCGTGCGAACGACAGCACGCCGGCATGACCCGAATCCTGGGCTGGCGCTTATGACCGAACAGCTGCTGAAACGTTTCACCTAAGACTGGCACATTACGCAATATTGGGTAATTCTAGAAGCCCGAGTTCAAACCACCCGTCCAGGACCTGTAGTTGAAACTGACCGACATCGCCCGCCTCGCCAACGTATCGGTAACCACCGCCAGCTATGTCCTTAACGGCAAAGCCACTCAGCGGCGCATCAGCCAGGCCACGGTCGAGCGGGTGATGGCCGTAGCCGAACAGCAGGGCTTTCAGCTCGATCAGCAAGCGGCCGGGCTACGCCGCGGGCAGTCGCGAACCCTTGGATTCATCGTTCCGGATCTGGAAAACCCCAGCTACGCCCGCCTGGCCAAACTGCTGGAACAGCGCGCCCGCTTGCGCGGCTATCAATTGCTGATCGCAGGTTCCGATGACGAGCCGGACACCGAGCGTCAGGTCATCCAGGTGCTGCGCTCGCGCCGCTGCGATGCGCTGATCGTTGCCAGTTGCCTGCCGGCGGATGACCCCAGCTACCGCAAGCTCCAGGCGAGCGGCACCCCGGTGATCGCACTCGACCGGGCGCTGGATGCCGAGCATTTCTGTTCGGTGGTCAGCGATGACCGCGAAGCAGCCGCGCAGCTGACCCGCTCACTGGACGCGCCCACCGAAGCGAGCATCGCCCTGATCAGCGCACGGCCAGCCTTGCGCATCAGCCAGCAACGCGAAGAGGGCTTCCGTCAGGCGCTCGCCCAGCATCAGGGCCAGGTCAGCGTGCTGCAGGCCGAACAGTTCAGCCGTGCCTGTGGCCGCGAACAGATGCTCGCCCTGCTCGACCGCGGCCCACTGCCCGATGCGCTGATCACCACAGCCTACGTGTTGCTCGAAGGCGTCTTCGATGCGCTGCGCGAACGTGATCTGCTGTGGCCAGAGCAGCTGCGGCTGGCGACCTTTGGTGACGCGCAACTGCTGGATTTCCTGCCGATCCGGGTCAATGCGATTTCCCAACAGCACGAGCAGATCGCCGAGCAAACCCTGGAACAGGCAATCCGCGCCATTGAGCAGGGCGATTACCGTCCCGGCGTGATCGCCATCGAGCGTGAGCTGAAAGTGCGGCGTCTCTGATCCGCCCCTTGCGGGCGCCGCCGTGCTGACGGAAGCTTGTCGCCCCAACGAGCCCGCCCGTCCCAGATGAACATCGAACAGATCACCCAACGCCTGCATGCAATCCGCGACCAGAATGACTGGCAGCGCTTTCACAGTCCCAAGAATCTCGCCATGGCCGCCAGCGTGGAAATGGCCGAGCTGGTGGAAATCTTCCAGTGGCAGACCGAAGACGAGTCGCGCCAGCTTTCGGCCGACAAGCTCGAGCATGCCGGCCAGGAAGTCGGCGACATCCTCATGTACCTGCTGCTGATGTGCAGCGAGCTTGGCATCGACATGGAACAGGCGCTGCTGGCCAAGCTGGCCGACAACGAGCGGCGGTTTGCCCGATGAGCGATCGCCATTTCGACGAGCTGGCGACACGCTTCGCCGAGAAAATCTACGGTGGCGCCAAGGGTGCGATCCGGCTCGCGGTACTGCAGGCCGATCTCGCCGAGATTCTGCCGCAACGCCCACTGAGGGTGCTGGACATTGGCGCCGGTCTCGGCCATATGAGCCTGTGGCTGGCGCAGCAGGGTCATCAGGTCACGCTAGCCGAACCCGCCGAACCCATGCTCGAAGGCGCTCGCAAGCAGTTCGCCGAAGCCGGCCAGCAGGCCACCTTCATCCAGGCGCCCTGGCAGGCCGTCGAGAGCCAGGTCGAAGGCCGCTTCGATCTGGTGATCTGCCATGCCTTGCTGGAATGGCTGGCCGAGCCCCAGGCGATCCTGCCAGTGCTGCATCGCCTGGTTGCCGAGGATGGCTGGCTGTCGCTGGCGTTCTACAACCGCGATGCGCTGATCTATCGCAACCTGCTCAAGGGCCATTTCAAGAAACTGCGCAGCCAGAGCTATGCCGGCGAGCGCCAGAGCCTGACGCCACAGCAACCGCTCGACCCCCGAGAGCTGGCCGCGCAACTCGCGCCGCACTGGCAGGTCGAATCAACCAGTGGCGTGCGCGTATTCCACGATTACATGCCCGCCGATTTCCAGGCCCGTACCGAGCCTGCCGACCTGATCGAGATGGAACTGGCCTACCGCCGCCATCCCGCATTCGCCGGTCTCGGGCGTTACCTGCACTGGTTGTGTCGGCCCCGCTGAATGCCGGCCGGGAGGTATCCATGTCGATCCGCGCTTTTTTGCCTTTGCTCTGCCTGAGCCTGGTGGCTTGCCAGAGCAAGAACCCGTACACCGAGGACTCGGCCCCCATCCCGCCAGCTCCGCCGATCGAGCAAATCCAGTCACCGACATACCCGGCGGCTCCGCGCGACTTCTCCAGCTACCAGAGCTGGAGCTGGCGAACTCCACCCGCCGGCACCGCTTCGATCAGCGGCGAGGAACTGCAGGAAATGGTGACGGGCGCTCTAGATCAGCGCGGTTTGCGGCCTGCCGCTGGCAACGGCAAGGGCGATGTGCTGGTTGCGGCCAGCGCCAGCAAGGAAACGAGGTTGAGGCAAACCTACGACGACTATGGCACGCGCGTTGGTGTAGGCCGCTACGGTGGCGGTTACGGGTATGGCTCCGGATATGGCGTCGGTACCAGCGTGCCCATCGTGCGCAATTACGAAGAAGAGGTGTTTGCGGTACGAATCGAGATGTTCGACGCGGCTTCCGGCCAGTCCGTCTGGAGCAATCGGGCCGAAGCACGCAGCGGCGGCAATCGAGCCAAGCAGCAGGACGCGGTGCGCCAGGCAGTACAACGCGCGCTCGAAGACTATCCACCGCGTTGAGCGCGACAACATGGTCTAGGTCCCGGGCTGCATCAGGCCTAGACTGGGCAGATTCCACTTCGGGAGAACGATCATGTTCCGCCGCCTGTTGCTGATTCCCCTCCTCCTCGTTCTGACAGCCTGCCAAGGCCCACAAGTACAGCGCGATTTCGATCCAACGCGGGACTTCTCAGCCTATCGTGCCTGGAGCTGGAAAGAGCCGGCCCTGCAGTATCGGCCAGACGATCCACGTATCAAGAGTGACCTTACCGAGCAGCGCATCCGCGACGCTGTTGCCGAACAGCTCGACCAGCGAGGCCTGCGCCCAGCCACCGCTGGCAGCGCAGCGGGCGTCAATGTCCAAGCCTGGTACATCGTCGATCAGCGCACCCAGCAATACAGCACTACATCCGGAGCGTGGGGCAACCCCTGGTACGGCTATTGGGGTGGGCCGATGTTCACCGATACCCGCACCATCAACTACCAGGTCGGCACACTGCAGATCGACTTTTATGACGCCACCGACGGCAAGCTGGTCTGGCGGGGCAGCGCCGAGCAAGTGCTCAGTAGCCGCCAGGGAACGCCCGACGAGCGCGCCGGCACCCTGCGTGAACTCGTGACGAAGGTGCTTTCGCAATACCCACCGCGCTGAGCGACTCGCCGCCTGGGCAACCCACAACGCTGGCGAGGCGTTCCCTCGCGCACCATAATGTCGCGCCCCTGACCCTGGAGACCCGACATGCCTGCCGTTGCCTGGTGGTTACTCACCCTGCCCTTCATTGCCGGCGCCCTGCTGCCGCTGCAAGCCGGAATCAATGGCCAGGTAGCACGCCACCTGGGCAACGTGATGGGTGCGGCGCTGCTCTCGTTCGCCGTAGGGACCCTGGCGCTGCTCGTTATTGTATTGATCCAGCGCGATATGCCGGCGCTGCAGACGCTCAAAAGCCTGAATTGGTGGCATTGGTCTGGCGGCTTGCTCGGCGCGTTCTTTATCGCCACCGCCGCCTTCGCCGCGCCACGCACCGGGGCGCTGCTATTCATGGCCCTATTGCTCGCCGGCCAGTTGTTCGTCGCCCTGCTACTGGATCACTTCGGCTGGGCCGGATTTCGCCAGTCTTCCATAAGCGTGGGCAAAGTGGCCGGCCTGCTGCTGGTTTTTGCTGGCGTCTGGCTGATTCAGCGCGGCTAGCAGACCGGCAAAGACAGGGTCAGTCGTGCTCGAAGGCGTAGAACAGGTTGGGTTCGCTGACCAGGTAGAGGTTGCCGCGCGCATCGAGGGTCATGCCCTCGGCCTGCGGGACGCTACGCTCGAGGCCGGCAAAACCGCTCCAGAGCGAGCGGAAGCTGACCAGTTCGCCCTTCGCATTCAGCTCCAGCATCATTTTTGCCTCGTCGCTGAGCAACACCAGATGTCCAGTTCGCTCATCGAAATGTACCGATGAGAGATCACTGGCCATATCCAACTTCTCGATCCAGGCCTCGCGGTCGATGATCTTGACGTCCAAGTTGCCCGCAAGGCTGCGCTTGAGGCCTTGGATCTCGTAGAGCTTGCGTGGTGAGTGTTCCTTGACCACGAACAGGCGATCACCGGCCCGGTCGTAGCCAAGCCCCTCGAAACCCGAGTTCTCCTCGTCAAACAAACGAAGCGTCAGTGCCTGATAGTCGCTTCGCTTCAATGGGCGGACAGTGTCGGGAATCTGCACAATAACCAACGACTGCTTACGCTCCTCGGCCAGCACCAGCAGGCCATCGCCGAGATAGGTCACGCCCTCTACATCCTCGAACTCTTCGAGCGGATAGCGCGCAATGAAGCCGCCGTTGCGATCCAGGGCAACCAGCTCCTCCGGATTGTTGACCACGGCCCAAAGGTGATCACGATGCTCGTCGTAGGTCAGCCCGGAAAGATTGTCCTCCACCGACGCTACCGGCAATGCATCAATTTTCACCCGGTACTCCGGCAACCACAGGCTACGCCGCTCCCAGGTGTCTTCATGCCAGGTGGTTTTCAACGCGTAGAATAGGCGCTCATCCAGATGAATAGAGGATGCGGCATAGAGCAGGCTAAAAAGAACGCAGCCATACCACCATGCAGGGCGCAGCGTCGCGAATCGTCCCAGCTGCGCTCTGGCAAGGGCTCGCATCATTAAAGTTCTCGTTCAGGAAATCGTAGACAGGCTGCCTGGAGCTTGTTGCAGTTGCATGAAGGCTAATGCCAACCTGGTTGGCCCAGGCAGCAACGCTGAGACCTCCTTCCCTGGCCAGTGGTTCCAGGCTGGCAGCAGCGATGCTTGGAACTCTCGGGCCTGCTCGACAGCCCAATGCCCAAGGCTGCGCTCGCGCGCCGCAATCGAACGTTTCAGGAGAGTGATACATGCGGGTAGAAGGATTCTTCGAATGGCTGGGACAGGCGCTGGGTTCGGTCATACGCTTCATCGTCGAGGCGCTGGGCGATTTTTTCGGCCTGTTTGCTCGAGCCGGGCATAACTTCCTCGAGGGTCTGTCGCGCACCCTGGGGATGGACCGCTCGCTGATCAGCCTGGTGGCGTTGGCGATCGGCCTGTTGTTGCTGGTCGCCGCGGTCCGCTCGTTCTTCCGCGGCTCGATCATCGGAGGACTGGTCTGGCTGTTCCTGGGGCTGTGGCTGCTGAGCTGGCTGATTCACTGACTCGCACCAGGGCGTTGCCACGCTCCTTTGACATCCGGAAACACCCACCAAGACCCGGCTTTTCCCCTTTCACTGAACGCCACGTATAGTGCCGGGCCGTCCCGGAGGCCCGTAATGTTTAGCCTGCTTGTCGCCTGGCGCCATACCCCCACCCACAACAAAGTGTGGGCGCTGGCGGCGCCGATGATCCTCTCCAATCTATCCGTTCCACTGGTCGCATTGGTGGACAGCAGCGTGATCGGCCATCTGCCACACGCGCATCAATTGGGCGCCGTGGCAGTTGGCGGCAGCCTTTATACGCTGCTGGTCTGGGTGATGGGCTTTCTACGCATGGGCACGACGGGCTTCGCCGCCCAGGCGGCCGGCCGCAATGACGGCGGCGCTTTGCGCCAGATACTGCTGCAAGGGCTGCTGCTGGCGCTAGGCTTCGCGCTATTGCTAGGGGTAATAGGCGTCCCACTGAAGGGCGTAGCCCTGCAATTCATGCAGCCCTCGGCTGAACTGGACGAGCTGACCCGCGACTATTTCCACACACGTCTGTTCGGTCTACCTGCCGCACTGGCCAGCTATGCGCTGATCGGCTGGTTTCTCGGCACACAGAACGCGCGAGCACCGTTGGCCATTCTGCTGACCACCAATCTGATCAATGTGGCGCTCGACTTGTGGTTCGTACTCGGCCTCGACTGGGGCGTGGCAGGCGCCGCGCGCGCCTCGGTGATCGCCGAATGGAGCGGCGCACTGCTTGGTCTGGCCCTGACCCGCAATGCCCTGCTCCGCTACCCTGGTCGCCTCAATGCTGCAGCACTGCGCCGCTGGATAAGCTGGCGGCCACTGATGGCCGTCAACCGCGACATTTTCCTGCGCTCACTGGCGCTGCAACTGGTGTTCTTTATGGTAACGGTGCAGGGTGCGCGACTAGGCGATGCGACGGTTGCTGCCAATGCCCTTTTGCTCAATGGCCTGCTGTTGACCGCTCATGCGCTCGATGGGCTTGCACACGCGGTGGAGGCGCTGAGTGGGCACGCCATAGGTGCAGGCGATCGCAAGACGCTGCAGCGCGTGATGGTCGTCGCGGGCGGTTGGTCACTGCTGGCCAGCGTTGTCTTTGGCCTGTTCTTCCTTCTTGCCGGCCATCTATTCATCCAACTGCAAACCGACATCCCCGAAGTTCGCCGGACCGCTCTGATCTATCTGCCCTATCTGGCGGCCCTGCCTCTGATCGCAGTGTGGAGTTATCTGCTCGATGGGCTGTTCATTGGCGCCACCCGTGCGCGGGAAATGCGCAACAGCATGCTGTTGGCCGTAGGCCTGACGTTGCCGTTGGGCTGGCTGCTGCAGGGCCTTGGCAATCACGGCTTGTGGCTGGCCTTTCTGAGCTTCATGCTGATGCGCGGTATCTGCCTGGGCGTACTCGCTCAGCGCCTGCAGCACCGCGGAGCCTGGTTTACCATGGACGCGCAGACCACCGCACACCCCACCGAAGGAAGCTGAACATGGCCTACGCCATCGCTGCCTATCTGCATTTTCTGGCGATATTCCTGCTCTTTGCGCTATTGCTGCTGGAACATCAGCTGTTCCGCCAGCCGATGACGCTGGAACGTGCGCGCAGCCTGTTCCGTATCGATATCGCCTTTGGCATCACTGCGGCGGCGGTACTGGCAAGCGGAGCAGCGCGGGCGATTTTCTATGGCAAAGGTCTGGACTATTACCTGAAGAACAGCCTGTTTCACGCCAAGGTCGGCCTGTTCGTGGTGATCGCGATCCTGTCGATCTACCCCACCCTGACCTTCCTGCGCTGGCGCCCGGCATTGTCCATAGGACAGACGCCTGATGTATCGAACAGCACTGCGCGATGGGTCAAGCTGACCATCCGCGTTGAGCTGCTCCTGCTCCTGATGATTCCGTTGCTGGCTGCATTGATGGCACGCGGTATCGGCGTCATAACCGGCTGATACCGCGTCCAGCTTCATCAAGGCGTGAGGTAGGAAGAGCGCGTCAGCCCCAAACGCAAGGCATCGATGTACTGGGTGCGCTCCTTGGCACTCAACTTGGCGCTGGCAACCTTGTCGCGGTAATAGGTCATCAGTTCCTCGGGCGACAGGTGCACGTAGCGCAGCATGTCCTCGATGGTGTCGTGGGTCTCGATGCCGGCGTGGTAGTAGCTGCCGCCCTCACGCTGATAGACGTTCACCGAGTCGGTATCGCCGAACAGGTTGTGCATGTCGCCGAGAATCTCCTGATAGGCGCCCACCAGGAACACGCCGAGGAAATACTCTTCCCCAGGCGCGACCTCATGTACCGGCATGCTGCTCTCGATGCTCTGCTCGTCGACGTAGTGCTTGATCTTGCCGTCCGAGTCGCAGGTCAGATCCTGCAGCACGGCGCGCCGCACCGGCTCTTCGCTCAAGCGCTGCAGCGGCACGATCGGCAGAATCTGATCAATCGCCCAGGTATCCGGCAGACTCTGGAACACCGAGAAATTGCAGATGTACTTGTCCGCGAGCTTGTCGTTGAGCTCGTCGAGCACCGCACGATGCGAGCGCTGGCGGGCCTTGAGCTGGTTGTACAGGCGACGGCAGATGGCGTAGTAACTCTGCTCGGCCAATGCCTTCTGCGCCAGGGTCAGCTTTCCAGAGGCGTACTGCGCACTGGACTCGCTCATATAGTGGGTAGCGCGCCAGTAGGTCTCGGTGACCATTTCCGGATCGGTCGGCCCGAGCAGATCGGCCAGCGAGCGGATGATCTCCGGCAGCTCGTCGTAGTTGTCGATCACCGGCAGTTCGTCGTTGTGCCGCTCGACATCGGTGACCTGCATGACCAGCACCGCATGATGCGCCGTCATGGCACGCCCGCTTTCGGAGAAGATGTTCGGGTGTGGCAGCCCCTGTGCCTCACAGAACTCTTTCAACATGCCCACCACGGTGCCGGCGTACTCATCCATGTCGTAGTTGATCGAGCTGGCGTTGCGCGAATGAGTACCGTCGTAATCGACCCCGAGGCCGCCACCGACATCGATGTAATCCACCGGCAGGTTCAGCGCGCGCAGCTCGGCGTAGTAACGGATCGCCTCACGGAAGCCCTGACGGTAGTCGGCCAGATTGGCGATCTGCGACCCCATGTGGAAGTGCAGCAAGCGAATGCCCTGGTCCATGCCCACAGAGCGAAAGCGCTCGATCACCGATAGCAGCTGAGCTGCAGACAAGCCGAACTTGGAGCGCTCGCCGCCGGTATCGGCCCACTTGGACGAAGCCAGGGACGACAGACGAACACGCAGGCCGACCTGCGGTGTCAACTTCAGCTCGTTCGCCTCCTCGATCACCAGCCCGACCTCGGACTCCTTTTCGATGACGATAAACACATTGTGCCCGAGCTTCTGCCCCATCAACGCCAGGCGGATGAACTCGCGGTCCTTGTAGCCATTGCAAACGATGGTGCCGCCCTTGGGGGCGAGCGCCAGCACGGCCATCAGCTCCGGCTTGGAGCCCGCCTCCAGACCGATGGAAACGTTTTGCGTGGCGATGATGTTCTCAACCACCGCTTCCTGCTGGTTGACCTTGATCGGGTACAGCGCGGTGTACTTGCCGGTGTACTCCATGCGCTCGATGTTGGCATCAAAGGCGCCGGTCAGGCGCCGCACGCGGTCCTGCAGAATGCCGGGGAAGCGCACCAGCAGAGGCAGCGAAAGCCCCGCCTCGCGCAATTGCTCAATCAGCCCGCTGAACTCGATCGGCTCCCCATTTGGGCCTTGCGGGCGCACTTCTACATTGCCCTGATCGTTGATCGCGAAATACCCAGCGCCCCAGTGGCGGATGCCGTAGATGCTGCGGCTATCGGCTGCGGTCCACTGGCTACCGTCGTCTTTACGTGTACGTCGTACAGGCATCGAGGCCTCCCGGAAGAAATTGACTATTTCGCAGCGAGCAGAAGCTCCCGGCGAAGGCTATGCGGCTTCGACAGCCGATATGCAGAAAATGGTGAAAATTGGTGAGAGGTATCACACCGGCGCTCAGCCGCCAGACTTCTTGGCCTTGAAGCCACGCTTGGTGAGTTCCTCGATCAGCAGCTGCACGTGATCGCCCTGAATCTCGATGACGCCTTCTTTCAGCGCACCGCCCGTTCCGCAGCGGCGTTTCAACGCACTGGCCAAGTCCTTGAGTTCGTTCTCGGCCAGCGGCACACCGCTCACGGTAGTGACCGTCTTACCACCCCGGCCCTTGCTCTCGCGGCGAACGCGCGCGATGCCATCACCTTCGGGCAAGACGTTTTGTTTGCAGACACAACTACCCAGCGGCTGACTGCATTCAGGGCAATGCCGACCGGCATCGGTGGAGTAGACCAGGCCGCTCAGGCCGGCTAGAGAAGTGGTTTTTTTCGCCACGCATACCTCACTCGCAAATCTGGCTCTGCCTGGCAGAACCGAAGTGCCGGCTAATTTACCAGCAATGCGAGTCGGCTAGCAGCGTTGAGTCCGGGCAACGACTAACGAAACCCGAACCGCCCGCGAAGTTGGACTGCAGCACAGGGCGATCAGCCAGCCTGATCAACAATACGACCAGTCGGCGCATAGGGCGCCGGATCCACGATAGGCGTCTGCTCAAGCATCAGATCGACCAGCAGCTGACAGGACGCCGGTGCGAGCACCAGTCCGTTGCGGAAGTGCCCGCAGTTCAACCACAGCCCATCGAAGCCCGTGACCGGCCCTATATAAGGCACACCATCCGGCGAACCCGGACGCAACCCGGCCCAGTGCTTGACCACTTGAGCGTCGGCCAGCGCCGGCAGCAGTTCGATCGCCGTCGCCCTGAGGCTTTCCAGCGCGTCTTCCGTCGGCGTCTTGTCGAAGCCGACATCTTCCAGGGTGCTGCCGACCAGAATATGACCGTCGCGACGCGGAATCGCATAACGCCGCTTGGCCAACACCATGCTCGGCAGGAAATCCTCGGCGCACTTGAAGAGGATCATCTGCCCCTTCATCGGCTTGACCGGAATCTCCAGCCCCAGCGTCGCTAGCAGTCGCGCACTCCAGGCACCCGCCGCCACGACCACCTGATCCGCCCGCATCTCGCCCTGCCCCGTCCTCACGCCTGTTACGCGTGCGCCGTCGTGCAAGAATCCCTCGACCGGGCAATGCTCAACTACGGTCACGTTCGGCAACTGACGCAGTGCCTCACTCAGAGCGCGGAGCAGACGAGGATTACGGATGTTTGCAACCCCCTCCATGTAAACGGCACGCCCATAACCGTCGCCCAATGAAGGCACTGCCTGGTGCACCGCCTCCATCGCCACCGACGCCAGTGGCCGACCATGGCGCTCGGCCCAGTCCAGCGCCTCGGCCTCATCGGGCAGATCCAGCCAGTAGAGGCCGGTTACATGAACCTCCGGGTCCACGCCCGTTTCCTCCAGCAACCGCTCACCGAGCTGCGGATAGAAATCCTGCGACCAATGCGCAAGCGCGGTGACGGCCGGGCTGTAGCGCCACGGATACAACGGCGAAACGATCCCGCCGCCGGCCCAAGAGGCCTCGCTACCGACAGCCCCTGACTCCAGCAACGACACGACCTTGCCTGCCTCCGCCAGCCGATAGGCCGACAACAGACCAATCACCCCCCCGCCGACAACGATGACTTCTTGATTCACACGCCTCTCCAACCATCTGGTTCACATTTCTGCCCGTCCTCGCTTGGACTGACGGGCAGGCTGCTTTAAAAAGAGCGCCTGTGTATCTCGCAAACGCCAATACACAAACAGCAGCCAGGACGGCTGAGCATCATACGTGCAAAGGAACCGCACTATGGCGAACCGAAATCAAGGCTTCACGCTTATAGAGTTACTGACGACGCTTGCAGTGCTCTCAATTGTGCTCATCGTGGCGTTACCAACCTTCGCATCAGCTATTGATTCAGTTCGAGAACGAACGCAGGTCAATAAGCTCGTTGCGGATATCCATTTCGCACGAACCAGGGCAATTACCACACGGCGACCGGTGAGCATCTGCGCAGGAGAAACTGCTTGTAGCGGCCACGCGAAGTGGAGCGGTCCGCTATCCGTATTCGATGACATCAATGGAAACGGGACACTTGATGATAAGGACACGCCGATACGGGTCTCGACGGTGGCAACTAACTACCATTGGAACTGGAGAAACTTCAGAAAGCAACCGCACTTGACCTTCAAACCCAACGGCACCACCCACAGTCTCAACGGCTCCTTCATTCTGTGCCGAGAAGACACCGCCCTGAAGAAGGTTGTGATCAACATCACAGGCAGAGTGAAACTTGAATCACTCTCTGCCGATGACCGCTGCACCTGACATGCCGCACGGCCGTCGAAACTGACCGGACGTCCGGGGAGAATGGGAAGCGAAGCGGCAAATCGGGATGATTCAATAACCCTAAAATCGAGAAAAACCATGCGGTATTCCCGAGGCTTCACCCTTATCGAGCTGATAGTGACGCTGGCGATTCTGGCCATTCTGCTGGCATTCGCCGTGCCCTCGTTTCAAGGCACGATCCAAAGCAATCGAACACAGACCATTACCAATGACCTGACCACTGCGTTGCAGTTCGCACGCTCCGAAGCCGTCAAGCGCGGAGCCAAGGTGGACATCTGCCGGCGCGACGGAGAGGTCTGCGCGAATGCCGCTGACTGGGGCAATGGCTGGCTGGTGAAGGTAAACGGTGGTGACGTGCTGCGTGTCTGGGAAGCAGTCAGCGGCCAGGACACCGTTACTGGGCCCAACGAGACACTCACCTACCGGCCAAACGGTTTGCTGACCAAGGTAAACGACGCTGCCCACACGACTTTCACTGTGGCATTTGCCAACTGCTCCGGCAAAACGCAGCACACGGTTACCCTCACGGCGACCGGACGAGTCACGAGCACAAAAGGGACGTGCCCATGAAACATGGTTTAAAGATGACCAATTACCAGCGAGGCGCGACCCTCATTGAGGTACTTGTCGCCATGCTGATCTTGTCTGTGGGGCTGCTAGGGCTGGCGAGCATGCAAATGACCGCCCTGCAGAGCAACCAGAGCGCTTATTACCGATCCCAGGCTACGGTGCTGGCTTACGACATCATCGACCGTATGCGCGCCAACCGCGCCGATGCGCTCAACGGTGTTTATGACATTGCCATTCAGAACCAAGCCTGCGAACCGGATCTTGAACCGAGTGGAACCCTTGCAAAGCGGGATGTCGCCGAATGGCTGAATTCCCTTTCCTGCCTGCTATCTGCCGATGCCCGCGGCAGCGTCGTACGAGACGGTCGCCTGTTCACCATTTCCATCGAGTGGAATGACAACCGCGGTCGCATCGACGAGGCCAAGGATAACGATCGAGAAACCTTTGTTTACCGGACCCAACTATGAAAACAGCCCCTTGCAATCGACAGATGGGCCTTTCGCTCATCGAGTTAATGGTCGCCATGCTGATCAGCCTGATTTTGCTGGGCGGCGTTCTTCAGGTCTTTTTGTCCAGCAAGGACATGTACCGCACTAACACGGCGGTAGCTCGAGTGCAGGAGGCTGGCCGATTTGCTACGGAATTCATCGCCTTTGACGTTCGGCAGGCAGGTTATAAAGGTGAATGCTTGAGCGATCCGTTCAACCAGCTTGACCTCTCCTCAGCTACAACTGATCAAAAAAACGCTTACAGCACGACCCCCGCAATTCAAGGTTGGGATAATAGCAAGCCGGTTTTTTTCACCGCTTCAGATCCAGTACGTGCTGACACCGACTCTTTTATTGTGAAATACGCCGGTGACGGAATAGAGTTCGAGACTGACGGAAGCAACTCCGCCAACCCCACAGATCTCAAAGTTAAGGGTGAAACTGGTGCCTACGACGGCCAAATAGTATTAGTAGCAAATTCAACTGGCTGTGACATATTTCAGAACACCAACAATGGAACAGAATCCAAGCTTACAACAAGTAACGCGAGCGGAATGAGTCAAACCTATAACGGAAAGTTCACTGCACACATTCTACGCAGCCATACATATTTTATCCGCAACAATGACGGTCGTCTTCCTTCACTATGGCGCAGGGTGCTAAGCCCAACTCCGGCAACTGAAGAGCTAGTCGAAGGAATCATTGACATGCAAGTTACCTACGGCATCGATAAAAACGGTGACCGTCTGGCAGACGAGTATGTAAAAGCGGGAGAAGATAACCTAACCTCAAGTGGTGTTGGCGACTGGAACAAAGTTGTATCGGCTCGGATATCCGTACTCGCAGTCAGCCCCGAAATAAATGTTCTTGACGAGCCCCAGACATTTATCTTTCCCGCCATCGCCGGCATCGACCGAGACGATGAATATGCGCTATATAAAGACGACGGCACCGTGATAATCAAAAATAACCGCGTTGCTCAGGTATATACCGCCACTGTTGCCATTCGGAATCGTCTGCCATGAATAGAGGATCTTTCGGCCCTTCGAAACAACGCGGCGCTGTTCTCTTGGTTTCGCTCATTATGCTCTTACTGCTGACCATCATCGGGGCTGCAGCTATGCGCGACACCAACCTGCAAGAACGCATGGCTGGAAACATGCGTGACCACAGCTTGGCCTTCCAGGCCGCCGAAGCGGCACTGCGTTTTGCCGAACAAGAAGTAAAAGTTGACTACGCCAACCTAGTAAACGACAGCCTATATCCCGTTGATGAACAGGTCCCGGCAGCAAACGAAGACCCTTTTGAGTTCTCTGGGTTTACCGGAGATGTTTACACCAAACCCACCTACACCATCACCCGGCTTCCCCACCCCGGACCACTCGACATGCAGAACATGGTCAACCCTACGACCGCAGGGGGCGACTCGCTCGCAGCGGGGGAGTCGCTGATTCTTGACTTCGTTCTAGTACGCATCGAAGCGACCGGCACCGGTGCTAGCCCGGATTCGAAGGTCACCCTTCGGTCCCTGTATTTCGTAGAGGAGTGACATGATGCCGCTCAACAATTGCGACATGCCCACAAACGGATTTCGCGCCAAGCTACGCCCGCTGATAGTTGCAGGCCTTACATTACTCTGGACCCTCAGCGCCAGTCAGGCTGTGGCAGATGTGTCACAAACGCCGCTGCTGCTCGGTGGCGGTAACGTGCCGGGCAACCTTGCACTGGTGCCTTCGGTGGAACACCCGACCGTGATCAGCGTGGCTAATCTTGGCAATTACAATAACACCTCCATCTACACCGGTTATTTCGACTCCGGAAAATGCTATAACTTTATCGAGGAAGAGTTTAACCACGTTTTTTTCGGAACTATTTCTACAGCTAACGGCGGTGGTTACTTCACTCCCGTATCGGAAATGAATAGCGCGCGTGATTGTTCCGGGAACAGCAGCGCAAAATGGAGCGGCAACTATCTGAATTGGGCGACCACTCAGACAATCGATCCATTTCGCAAAGCCCTGACTGGTGGCTATCGGGTGGTTGACACCACTTCGATGACTATTCTCGAGAAAGCCACTCGAGGGAATAGCAGCAATTACTTCGGGAACCGCTCGATTGATGCGACAAATGCCAATAAAACAACACCATTCGGCAGTGTTTCGCTCACCAGCTCCGTCACCAGCGGCAGCAATGACTTTCAGAAAAACAAAACAGTACGCTTCACCTACACTGGGAGCGATAAAAAGACAGTAACCAAGCACTTCACTGTAAGGGTAGAAGTTTGTAAAAAAGGGCTCCTAGAAAGCAATTGCACTAAATACGGAGAAAACCTTTGGAAACCGGAGGGCTTGATTCAGCAATATTCAAAGGACATTCGCTACAGCGTATTTAGTTATCTCAATGAGAACGGCAACACACGTAATGGCGGCGTAATGCGGGCCCCTCAGGGCTACGTAGGCCAAACAAAGCGCCAACCGGGAACACCGAACGAATTGCCGAACGAACTTAAAGAGTGGTCAGAAGAGACCGGCATTTTCTATGTAAACCCTCAAAGCGACAGCATAGGAAATAGCGGGGTAATTAATTACATAAATAAATTTGGCGAGCTCACCAACCGTCACAAGTCCAACGACCCTGTAAGCGAACTGTACTATGCCGCGCTTCGGTATTTCCGCAACCTCGGGGACGTTGCAGCTTATTCAAATATCACTGACGAGTCACAACGAGACAAGTTTCCGGTAATCACCAACTGGGCAGACCCGATCCAGTATTCTTGCCAAAAAAACGTAATCCTTGGAATCGGCGACGTTAACACCCACGAAGACCGAGATGTGCCAGTAACAGGCGACCCACTAAAGGTACAAGAATTCACTCAAAAAGTTTTTGATCTAGAAGGTATCATTAAGAACGCATCGAGCGAATTCACCGGCCGAGGCAACTCAGCACATATTGCTGGTCTAGCGTATTACGCCAACACCACCGACTTGCGTGAAGACCGTGCAGGAAAGCAGACGATTTCAACTCACTGGGTCGACGTCAGGGAAAACGAACAACTTTTTGAAAAAGCGAGAAACCAATACTGGCTCGCCGCAAAATACGGCGGTTTTCAGGTCCCCGATGACTATAAGTTCGGCGACGCCATCAATGAGTCTTGGTGGTGGACCAATGGTGAAACACTTACGACAAAAGATAAGCGTCCTGACAACTTCTATGTTGCGAGTGACGCAACCCGAATGATCGAGAGTTTAAAAACTGCATTTGCCAAGATTGCAAATGATGTGCGTAGCACCACTGCCGCACTTTCGACTAACTCCACCAAGCTCGAAACGGACACCGCGGTTTTTCAGTCGATGCTAGACAGCGCAAACTGGAGTGGTGACTTATTGGCGAAGGCTGTGGCCACCGACGGTAAGGTCAGCGCTACCCCTAGCTGGAAGGCCGCGCAGAAGCTCGACGCACTGACAAATGCTCAAATGGCCGATCGTACGATTCTGACCTCCACACCGCCAACCGACGACACCACGACAGGAGCGCTCAGGTCTACTACAGGGCGTACTTTCCTCTGGGGGCAGCTGAGTTCGACTCAGCAAGATGCACTTAGGATGACTGCAGGGGGATCACTGACGACCGACCAGGTTGGTCAAAACCGACTGGCCTTCATTCGCGGCGACCGCAGCATGGAGCGCACCGACGCAGCGCCTAACAACCCCTTCAGGCAGCGTGGTAGCCGTCTTGGCGATATCGCGAACTCGGATCCGCAGTATGTGCATAAGCCAAACTTCGGTTACTCGCAACTTCCCGAAACCGCAGGCTTTACTGCTGCTGCAAAAAGCGCCTACACCGCCTTCCGAGCATCCGACACATACCAGAACCGTCCACCAGTCGTAGTGGTTGGTGCGAATGACGGGATGCTGCATGGCTTTAACGCTAGCCTGGACAACGCCGGAGGAACGGAGCTTTTCGCCTACGTACCGAACGATCTAATCGACGACCTGTATCAGCTGACCGAGCCAACCTATTCACATCGTTACTATGTCGACGGTACGCCACGTATAGGCGACGCCTGGGTCGATAATGCATGGAAAACGTTGGCGGTCGGCTCGTCCGGCGCAGGTGGCAGAAGTATCTTTGCTCTGGACATTTCCAACCCTAGTGATATGTCCGCAAGCAGCGTTCTCTGGGAGTTTACCCATCCAGAAATGGGCTACACCCTTGGACGACCCAGCCTGGTTCCACTCTATAACGGCAAATTTGGCGTAGTGGTCACTAGCGGCTACGACCGTCCCACCAGCACGACAAGCGGCTATGTATGGATTCTCGACGCCGCCGACGGTAGCGTCTTGAAGCGCTTCGAGCTACCAAACAGCGGCGATCTGGGATCTCCGTTGGCCGTCGATCTGGACAACGACCGCGTCGTCGATCGCATCTATGTCGCTGACACCAACGGCAATGTTTGGCGACTGGACACTAACAGCACAACCATTGGTGAATGGGACGCTCCTGCCAGCTTGAAGGCCGGCGGCAGCATTGCACCCTTGTTCATCGCAAAGGACAGCAGCGGGGACCGTCAGCCCATTACAGCCCCTCTGGATGCGGCTTACACAAAGGACCGTAAGGTCATGCTGGTATTCGGCACGGGTAGTTTCTATCAGGTCACGGATAACGAAATCCCCGAATCTCCGCAGGTCCAATCCTTCTACGGCATTATCGACAGCGGGTCGCCGATCGATGGCCGAAGCAGATTGTTGGAACAGGAAATCCTGAAGGAAGTCACGGGTGGTGACCTGAGCGCCCGCGCAGTCAGCCAGAACACGCTTCAAGACAGCCACCTCGGCTGGTATCTGGACCTGCAGTGGAAGGAGTCGAATAAAGGCCCTGGCCCTAAGGGAGAGCGCGTCATTTCCCAGGCTCAGCTGGGCGGCAACAGGGTCACCTTCAGCACCCTGATCCCCTCAGCGGACCCCTGCGATGCAGGCGGAACAAGCTGGATCATGAGCCTCGACCTAGCCACCGGTAGCCGTCTCGCCTACTCCTATTTCGATTACAACGGAGACGGGAAGATAGACGAAAATGACTACATTGAACTCGACGACGGCACCAAGGTACCAGTCAGTGGCGTGGCCGACCCGGACGAGGGCGCAGTAAAGGGCACCATTGGGCTGAATGATCAGAAAAGCGGAAAGCGGTACCTTTGTTACGCAAGCTCGGCAGCCAGCACTAGCTCAGACGGCGTGACCCCGGTCTGCATCGAGGTCATGGGAGACAACAATGACTCTAATCGCCTGTCCTGGCATGAAGTGAGGGATAACCTTTGAAACTGTCCAGACCTAATCGGAGCCTGAGCCGCGGCTTCACGCTGATCGAGCTAATGATCGTGGTCGCGATCATCGGCATCATTGCCGCCATCGCTTATCCGAGTTATCAGGAGTACGTTCGTAGCGCCAAGCGTGCTGATGCGCAAACGGCACTCATGGGGCTTGGGCACTTCATGGAGCGGTACTACACCGCAAATGGCCGCTATGTCGATGGCGATGGCGACGCCCCTGACCTGCCGTTCACTCAGGCCCCCAAAGATGGCGGCCCCAAGGCCTACGATCTCGACTTCGCTGAAGGCAACCCCGAAGCATCGACGTACGTTCTCGAAGCTGTGCCTACCGGAAGCATGGCAGACGACAAGTGCGGAACCTTGACCATCTCCAATACCGGCGCTAAAGGGCAAAAAGAAGGAATGACTACAGCGCAATGCTGGAAGCGTTAGCAGAGAAGCGAAAAATCAAAAAGCCCGGCTATGCCGGGCTTTTTGGTTAACGGACTTTAAACAGCCCTCACCCTCAACTCCTTCGGCATGGAGAACGTCACGTTCTCCGGTCGCCCTTCCAGCTCGTCCATCCCACTGGCTCCCCACTCTTTGAGCCGCTCGATCACCCCGCGCACCAGCACCTCTGGGGCTGACGCACCGGCGGTGATGCCGATGCGCTCGATGTTCTCGAACCATTCACGCTTGAGGTCTTCGGCACCGTCTATGAGATAAGCGGGTGTACTCATCCGCTCCGCAAGCTCGCGCAGGCGATTCGAGTTGGAGCTGTTAGGGCTACCAACGACCAGCACTACATCGCACTCGTCAGCCAGCTGCTTGACCGCATCCTGGCGATTCTGGGTGGCGTAGCAGATGTCATCCTTACGGGGGCCGCCGATGCTTGGAAACTTGCTACGAAGCGCGTCAATGACACGACTGGTGTCGTCCATCGACAGCGTCGTTTGAGTAACGAAAGCCAATGCCTCAGGGTTGCGTACCTGCAGCTGCGCGACATCCTCCTCGTCCTCCACCAGGTAGATCGAGCCGCCGTTGCGCGAATCGTATTGCCCCATGGTGCCTTCAACTTCCGGGTGGCCCTGATGCCCGATGAGGATACATTCGCGCCCATCACGGCTGTACTTGGCGACTTCCAGATGCACCTTGGTCACCAGCGGACAGGTGGCATCGAAGACCTTCAATCCGCGCTTCTCCGCTTCGAGCCGCACAGCCTGGGAAACGCCGTGGGCACTGAAGATGACGATTACGTCGTCCGGCACCTGATCCAGCTCTTCGACGAAGATCGCCCCGCGCGCGCGCAGGTCCTCCACCACGAACTTGTTGTGCACCACTTCATGTCGTACATAGATCGGCGGACCGAACACTTCGAGGGCTCGATTGACGATCTCGATGGCGCGATCGACGCCAGCGCAGAAGCCGCGGGGATTGGCGAGTTTGATTTGCATGATGGGTCTCGGCACGCGGAAACTTGAAGACGAAGGAGTGTAACGCGATACAGGCTACAGCGCAGATAGCGCCCAAAGGCCAGCGGTATTCGCTGGCCTACAGCCGAACTAGGCGGGTTTGACGTCGATGATCTCGACTTCGAAGGTAAGGGTCTTGCCAGCCAATGGATGGTTGAAATCGACGGTGACCTGACTATCGTCGAACGCCTTCACCACACCCGGCAGCTCGGTACGCGCAGCATCCTGAAAACTGACCATCAGCCCTTCGGAAAGCTCCATTCCGGCGAACTGACTGCGTGGCATGACCTGTACGTTCTGCGGGTTGACCTGACCGAAGCCCTGCTCCGGCGCAATCTGCAGAGTGCGCTTGTCACCTGCCTTGAGCCCGTAGAGTTGCTGCTCGAAGCCCGGTAGCAAATTGCCGTCGCCAACCTTGAAGGTGGCAGGCTTCTTGTCGAACGTGCTGTCGACCAGCTCACCCGTTTCCAGGCCAAGCGCGAAATGCAGGGTGACTTCCTGGTCCGGCCCAATGCGCTGTTCAGTCATGTGCGGCTTCTCCGGTCTTGTTGCCCTTGAACATATCAAGCGCCAGCATCACGGCGCCGACGGTAATGGCGCTATCGGCGATATTGAACGCGGGGAAATACCAGCGACTCTGCCAATGCACCAGAATGAAATCGACCACATGGCCCAGAACCACGCGGTCGTACAGATTGCCAATGGCACCGCCCAGAACCAGTGCCAGCGCGACTGCCAGCCAGGTTTCGCTCGGCTTCAGACGCTTGAGCCAAACCACCAGCACAGCGCTTACGCCGATTGCGATCACTGCAAACAGCCAGCGCTGCCACCCACCGTGATCAGCCAGGAAGCTGAACGCCGCACCCGTGTTGTAGGCCAGCGTCCAGGCGAAGTAGCCGGGGATCACGTCAACCTTCTGATACAGGCTGAAATTGGCCTCGAAGTAGTGTTTGGTAGCCTGATCGAAGGCGATCACCAATACACTGAGCCACAGCCAGGCGAGCCTGCCGAAACGCGCACTCATGCCGATGCCTCCGCTAGAACACCGCGCGGCAAGGTGGTCGTGGCCTTTGCCCCGCCGAAGCGCAAGGCCACGTCGTAATTGTGGGCTGAAGCCCACCTTACGGCAGTAAGCACAGGGTCACGCATAATGGCGGACCTCACCAGGACCTTCCATATTCTCGATGCAGCGGCCGCAGATCTCCGGATGCTCGGTATGAGTGCCAACATCTGGGAGGTGATGCCAGCAACGCCCGCACTTACTGTGTTCGGTCTTTTTAACCACCAGTTTGAGGCCTGCCAGTTCGCTTTCCACGGCCTCGGCGGGCGCTTGAGCCAGCGGTGAGATGTCGACGGCAGAGGTGATCAGCACGAAGCGCAGCTCGTTGCCCAGCTTGGCCAACTCAGCGGCCAGTGCATCTTCGGCATACAGGGTGACTTCCGCCTGCAGGTTGCCGCCAATGGTCTTGGCCGCACGCTGGTTTTCCAGTTCCTTGTTCACTGCGGCCTTGACCGCCATGACCTTGTCCCAGAACGCGCGGTCCAGCTCGGCGTCTTGTGGCAGCTCGGTCAGGCCGGTGTACCAGGTGTTGAGCATCACCGACTCGTTGCGCTCGCCCGGCAGGTACTGCCAGATTTCCTCGGCGGTGAAGGCCAGAATCGGTGCAATCCAGCGCACTAGCGCTTCTGCGATGTGATACAGCGCGGTCTGGCAGGAGCGACGCGGCAGGCTGTCGGCACCGGTGGTGTACTGACGATCCTTGATGATGTCGAGGTAGAAGCCGCCCAGCTCCTGCACGCAGAAGTTGTGCACCTTCTGGTAGACGTTCCAGAAGCGGTAGCTGGTGTAGGCCTCTTCGATCTCGCGCTGCAGCAGCAGGGCGCGGTCCATTGCCCAACGGTCCAGGGCCAGCATGTCTTCGGGGGCCAGCAGATGCTGCGCTGGATCGAAGCCACTGAGGTTGGAGAGCAGGAAGCGTGCAGTGTTGCGGATGCGTCGGTAAGCATCGGCGCTGCGCTGCAGGATCTGGTCGGAGACGGCCATCTCACCCGAATAATCGGTGGAGGCAACCCACAGGCGCAAAATATCGGCGCCCAGGCTGTCGATGACCTTCTGCGGTGCAACCACGTTACCTAGAGACTTGGACTGCTTGCGGCCCTGCTCGTCGACGGTGAAACCGTGGGTCAGCAGTTCCTTGTAGGGCGCGTGGCCGTCAATGGCGCAGCCGGTCAGCAAGGACGAGTGGAACCAGCCGCGGTGTTGGTCGGAGCCTTCCAGATAGAGGTCGGCAGCCGGGCCGTTCGGGTGCGCCAGCTCGGCATGGGAGCCGCGCAGCACGTGCCAGTGGGTGGTGCCCGAGTCGAACCAGACATCCAGAGTATCGCGGCTTTTGTCATACTGGCTGGCTTCGTCACCCAGCAGCTCGGCGGGGTCGAGCTTGAACCAGGCTTCGATGCCTTCCTGCTCGACGCGCTGTGCCACCTGCTCCATCAGCTCGGCGGTGCGCGGGTGTAGCTCACCGGTTTCCTTGTGGGTGAAGAACGGGATCGGCACGCCCCAGTTGCGCTGCCGCGAGATGCACCAGTCAGGGCGACCGGCGATCATGCTGTGCAGACGCGCCTGGCCCCAGGCCGGCACGAACTGGGTTTCTTCAATGGCCGCCAGCGAGCGCTCACGCAGGGTATTGCCCTCGTTCGGCTGCTTATCCATACCGATGAACCACTGCGCGGTGGCGCGGTAGATCAGCGGCGTCTTGTGGCGCCAGCAGTGCATGTAACTGTGGCTGATCGTCTCGTGCTTGAGCAGCGCACCGACTTCTTCGAGCTTGGCGACGATGGCCGGGTTGGCCTTCCAGATGAACTGGCCGCCGAAGAACGGTAGCGAATCGACGTACACGCCGTTGCTCTGCACGGGGTTGAGGATGTCGTCGTTGCTCATGCCGTAGCGCTTGCAACTGTAGAAGTCGTCCTCACCATAGGCGGGCGCGGAGTGCACCACGCCGGTGCCGGCGCCCAGTTCGACGTAGTCGGCCAGGTACAGCGGCGACAGGCGCTCGTAGAACGGGTGACGGAAGTTGATCAGCTCCAGCGCCGCGCCCGCCGCAGTGGCGACGACCTCGCCTTGCAGGCCGTAGCGTTGCAGGCTGCTCTCGACCATTTCTTCGGCCAGCAACAGCAGGCGATCACCGACATCAACCAGCGCGTAGTTGAACTCCGGGTGCACGTTCAGCGCCTGGTTGGCCGGGATGGTCCAGGGCGTGGTGGTCCAGATGACGATGCTGGTCGGCTTGCTCAGGCTGGCCAGGCCGAACGCGGCGGCCAGCTTGTCGGCGTCTTCGACGGGGAAGGCGACGTCGATGGCTTCGGACTTCTTGTCCTGGTACTCAACCTCCGCCTCGGCCAGGGCCGAGCCGCAATCAAAGCAGAAGTTGACCGGCTTCAGGCCCTTGAACACGAAGCCCTTCTTGACGATCTCGGCCAGGGCGCGGATTTCCCCGGCTTCGTTGGCGAAGTTCATGGTCAGGTAGGGGTTGTCCCACTCGCCCAGCACGCCAAGGCGGATGAAGTTGCCCTTCTGCTCCTCGACCTGCTCGGCCGCGTAGGTGCGGCAGCGCTCACGGGTCAGGTCGGCCGGCTGATTCTTGCCAAAGGTGGTTTCAACCTTGTGCTCGATCGGCAGCCCATGGCAGTCCCAGCCTGGTACATAAGGCGCATCGAATCCGGCGATGGTCTTGGAGCGGGTGATGATGTCCTTGAGAATCTTGTTCAGCGCGTGACCGATATGAATGCTGCCGTTGGCATACGGCGGACCATCATGCAGGACGAATTTCGGGCGACCTTCGCCGATCTGCCGCAGCTTCCGGTACAGGTCAATGCTGTTCCAGCGCTGCAGAATCTCCGGCTCGCGCTGTGGCAGACCGGCCTTCATCGGAAATGCCGTGGACGGCAGATTGAGGGTCGCTTTGTAATCGGTCATTTCAGTCCTGACTCGTGATAAGGGTTGAAGCCCGCCAGTAATCGCGGGCTGCGGCGATATCCGCATCAATCGCCGTTTTAAGCGCCTCCAGCGAGGCAAAGCGCTGCTCGTCGCGCAGCTTGCGATGGAAGGTCACATGCACTACCTGGCCGTAAAGGTCGCCCTGATAGTCAAGCAGATGCACCTCCAGATGAGGCTTGCCGTCACTCTCGACCGACGGCCGCATGCCGATGTTGGCCACGCCAGCCAGCGACTTGCCACTGAGCTCGAGAGTGACAAAGAACACGCCGCTAAGTGGCGTATTGCGGCGCTTGAGCTGCACATTGGCAGTCGGCGCGCCGAGCTGCCGACCAAGTTTCTGCCCATGCATGACTCGGCCAGTGATGCCGAACGGCCTTCCCAGCAACGCCTCAGCGCAAACCAAGTCGCCATCCGCCAGCACCTGACGCAGCCGCGTGCTGCTGACCCGCTCACCGTCCACCTCAATGGTGGTCGCGGCTTCTACGGTAAAACCTTCAGCAGCACCGGCCTTTAGCAGAAAGTCGAAATCGCCAGCACGATCACAGCCAAAACGGAAATCGTCACCGACTTCCAAATGCTGCACCCCCAATCCCTCCACCAAGGTGACGTGAACGAACTCGGCCGCACTCAGCTCCCGCAGCCGACGATTGAAGGCCAGGCACAACACCAGATCAACACCCTGCTCGCTCAGCAACTGCAGTTTCTCACGTAGCCGAGTGAGACGTGCGGGCGCCTTGTCTGGTGAGAAGAACTCGCGCGGTTGCGGCTCGAAGATCACCACGCAGCTAGGCAGCCCCAGTTCGGCCGCACGCTCACGCAGCCGTGCCAGGATAGCCTGATGCCCCCGGTGCACGCCGTCGAAATTGCCGATGGTGGCGACGCAACCCCGATGCCGGGGTCGCAGATTGTGAAGACCTCGAACCAGCTGCATACCGCACTTCTTGCTTGAAAAGTGGCCGATTATACGCATGTGCCGAGCGTCCCGGACAGGTTTGCAGCGGCCGCGAGCCGTCGATCAATGCCGCAAATGCCGAGGCCGCAACCCCGTCACCAACAGCCCGCCGGCAAATGCCGCAAGCCCAGCGCAAACCAGCACGCCCAGTCGTAGCGCCCTCTGCTGCCAATCCCAGGCGAACCACTCCTGCGCCGGGACATTGAGCCACCACACCACCGCCACCATTGCGGCGCAAGCAGCCGCCAGACGAAGCCCGAACGGCCACCACCCAGGCGCAGGACGATAAACGCCAACCTTGTACAACCCCCAGAACAGCAGCACGGCATTGAGCATCGAAGACAACGACGTCGCGAGCGCCAGCCCGACATGCTGGAGCGGCCAGATCAGAATCAGATTCATCACCATGTTCGCAACCATGCAGATAACCGCGACCCGTACCGGCGTCTTCAGGTCTTGCCGCGCGAAGAAACCCGGTGCCAGCACCTTGATCAGCATGAACGCCAGCACCCCTAGCGAATAGGCCTGCAGCGCTCTGGCCGACTGCACCACCGCCTCCTCACTCATGGCGCCGTAATAGAAAAGGCTGGCGATCATTGGCTCGGCGAGGATGCCCAGCGCCAGCGCAGCGGGAACACCGACCAGCAACACCATGCGCAATGCCCAATCGAGTGTCGCGGAAAAAGCCTTCGGGTCTTCCCCGGCGTGCTGCCGCGACAGGCTCGGCAAGATCACCGTGCCTATGGCGATACCGAATGCGCCCAATGGCAACTCGGACAGCCGATCGGCGTAGTACAGCCAGGACACGCTGCCGGTCTGGAGAAACGATGCCAGCACCGTATCGAGCAACAGATTGATCTGACTTACCGACACCCCGAACAGCGCCGGCACCATCAATAGCATGATGCGCCGCACGCCTTCATCGCCCCTCTTGACCCTCGGCCTAGGCAGCAAGCCCAGCTTGGCCACGTACGGAAGCTGAAAGGCCAACTGGGCGAAACCGGCAATGAACACGCCCCAAGCCAGCGCCATGATCGGCTGATCGAAATAGGGCGTAAGAAACAACGCCGACGCGATCATGCACACATTGAGCAGTACAGGCGTGAAGCCTGGCACCGCAAAATGCCCGTAGCTATTGAGCACACCGGACGTAAACGCCGTCAGGGAAATCAGCATCAAATAGGGGAAGGTAATACGTAGCAGCTCGCCAGCCAGCTGCATCTTCGCCGGATCGTCATGAAAGCCCGGAGCGAAGACCATCACCACATAGGGCGCAAACAGCACACCCAACGCGGTCAGCCCGGCCAGAATGAGCCCGAGCATGCCGGCGGTGCGGTCCACCAACAGCTTGACGTCAGCCAGCGTGCGCTTGGCGCGATACTCCGATAGCACCGGCACAAAGGCTTGGGCGAAGGCACCCTCGGCGAACAGTCGGCGCAAAAAGTTGGGAATCTTGAACGCAATGAAGAAGGCGTCGGCGGCAGCTCCCGAACCGAAGTAGCTGGCGACGACCATATCGCGTACCATACCCAGCACGCGCGACAGCAGGGTCATGACACTGACCACGGCGCTGGAACGCAACAATCCGCCCTTGCCGGTTTTTTCGGACATTTGTCTTCCTAGAATTGCAGCGAGATTGATCGACCGTGCGCCTGGCGCCGGCCGGATCGATGGCCAGTTACGACACGAAAAGAGGCGGCGAGTTTAGCCGCCCCCCTTCTGTCCGACCAGCTTCTCAAGCCATTCGACCAGACTTGACAAGCGCCCCTCGCGTCGGCATGATTCGCGGCCTTATTTGCTTTGCAATCCCCCAAGTTTTCGAGGAGTTCGACGGTGGCCAACAGCCCTTCCGCCAAAAAACGCGCAATTCAGGCTGAGAAGCGTCGCAGCCACAATGCCAGCTTGCGCTCCATGGTTCGTACCTACATCAAGAATGTGGTCAAGGCCATTGATGCCAAAGACCTGGACAAGGCTCGCACAGCCTACACTGCTGCCGTGCCGGTCATTGACCGCATGGCCGACAAAGGCATCATCCACAAGAACAAAGCTGCTCGTCACAAGAGCCGCCTGAACGGCCACATCAAGGCCCTCGGCGAAGCTGCTGCAGCCTAACTGCAGGTTCTTGAAAAAAACCGGCCTAGCGCCGGTTTTTTTATGCCTCGTTTTTACCCACCACCATCGCAGGCAAAGCGTTCAGGTTACGGCGCGACCGACCAAGGCAGAATCGGAATAGCCGTAACTGCATTTTGTGGGCTACCTTCGATGACCCGGTCACTGTAGACGAGATAGACCAGCGTATTGCGCGACTCGTCGAAGAAGCGCACCACCTGCATGGTCTTGAACACCAGCGAAGTGCGCTCCTTGAACACCACATCACCATCCTTGAGCTTACCGTTAATACGGATCGGCCCGACCTGCCGACAGGCGATGGACGCCTCAGCCCGATCTTCGGCAAGCCCCAGACCACCCTTGATACCGCCAGTCTTTCCGCGAGACAGATAGCACGTTACGCCATCGACCAAAGGATCATCGAAAGCCTCGACAACGATCCGATGATTAGGCCCGAGCCACTTGAATACGGTATCCACCTCACCGATCCGCTCGGCAAGTGCGAACTGTGGCATCGCAAGGCCAAGCGCCAATATCAGAGCTGCAAGACGCATCATCACCTCAAACCAGAATCATGTTGTCGCGATGGATCAGCTCCGGCTCATCGACATAGCCGAGCAGCTTCTCGATTTCGTCCGACGGCCGCCCGAGAATGCGCTGCGCCTCGGCTGCACTGTAGTTAACCAAGCCGCGAGCAATCTCCGAACCCTGCGGCCCAACACAGATCACCATCTCACCACGCCGAAACGCCCCCTGCACAGCCCTCACCCCAACCGGCAACAGACTACGATTCCCCTTACGCAATGCATGCACGGCACCGTCGTCCAGCGTCAGCGTGCCACGGGTCTGCAGGTGTCCCGCAAGCCACTGCTTGCGCGCCGCATGTCGACTGCACTCCGGCGCCAGCAGCGTACCCAGGCGCTCGCCCGTTTTGAGGCGCGCCAGCACCTGCTCAATGCGCCCACCCACGATCACCGTATGCGCACCAGACCGAGCAGCCAGACGCGCTGCGCGCAACTTGGTCTGCATACCACCACGCCCCAGCGCCCCGCCTGTACCGCCGGCCACCGCATCGAGCGCAGGATCATCGGCCCGCGCCTCACTAATGAGATTGGCATCAGGATTGATACGAGGATCGGCATCGAACATGCCATCCCGATCAGTGAGGATGACTAACAGATCAGCCTCGACGAGATTGGCAACCAGGGCTGCGAGCGTATCGTTGTCGCCAAAGCGAATCTCATCGGTAACGACGGTGTCGTTTTCGTTGATAACCGGCACCACACCGAGATCAATCAATGTGCGCAGGGTGCTACGCGCATTGAGGTAGCGCTTGCGGTCCGACAGGTCGTCATGGGTAACCAGAATTTGCGCCGTCTGCTGATCGCAGCGAGCAAAGCTCGACTCCCAGGCGCGAATCAGCCCCATCTGCCCAACAGCGGCAGCGGCCTGCAGCTCATGCACCGCCTTGGGCCGGGAAGTCCAGCCGAGACGACTCATACCTGCCGCAACCGCGCCTGACGAGACGAGCACAAGCTCGACACCCGCCTCGCGCAACGCAACCATCTGATCAACCCAAACGGCCATCGCCGCCTGATCAAGCCCGCGACCGTCGGCGGTCAGCAGCGCACTGCCGATCTTCACCACCCAGCGCCGCGCACCGCTCACCTTGTCCCGCATCGCTCCCGCCTTCTATACGGCCAAAACATTTCCAGATCAGGCTGCGCACGAGCCAGCCATCAGTTGCCTGAACCGGACCGTTAGGGCCCGGCATTCGGCTAGCGTACGTAGATGATCTCAGCGCCACCTTCGTCATCATCATCGTCGTCGAAGTCGTCATCCTCGACCTCATCGGCCGCCTTGACGCCAGCACGACGCAGCGCGCGCTGATCGTCGAGCTCCTGCAACCGGGCGCGCGCCTCATCTTCGATCTGCTGATCGAGCTCAGCCAACGCCTCGGCATAGGCTGGCTCTTCAGCAATACGCACAGCGCGCTCGTCCAGATAGCGCATGATTGCCTGACTCAGCGCCTCAGTACCCTCGCTCTCCAGTGCAGAAATGACGAACACCGGACCCTTCCAATCCAGGCGCTCGACAACATGCCGCACGCGCTCCTCGCGCTCATCCTCGAGCAACTGATCCGCCTTGTTCAGCACTAGCCAGCGATCACGCTGAGTCAGTGCGGGACTGAACTTCTCCAGCTCGTGCAGGATGACTTCCGCAGCGTCAGCCGGATCACCGCCATCCAGCGGCGCCATGTCCACCAGATGCAGCAACAGCCGAGTACGCGCCAGGTGCTTGAGAAAGCGAATACCCAGGCCCGCACCCTCGGCCGCACCCTCGATGAGCCCCGGAATGTCGGCGATCACGAAGCTCTTGTAGCGCCCAACGCTGACCACACCCAGATTCGGCACCAGCGTAGTAAACGGATAATCGGCAACCTTCGGCTTGGCCGCCGACACCGAACGAATAAAGGTACTCTTGCCGGCATTCGGCAGGCCCAGCAGACCAACATCAGCGAGGACCTTCAATTCCAGCTTGAGGTCACGAGCATCACCCGGCTTGCCCGGCGTGGTCTGCCTTGGTGCCCGATTGGTACTGGACTTGAATCGAGTATTACCCAACCCGTGCCAGCCACCCTGAGCCACCAGCAGACGCTGCCCGGCCTTGGTCAGATCACCCATGATCTCCTGGGTAGCCGCATCAATGATGGTGGTACCAACCGGCACCGGCAGGACAAGATCCTCGCCCTTGGCACCCGTGCAATCGGTACTGCCACCCTTCTGCCCGTTCTGCGCATTGAAGCGACGGGTATAACGGTAGTCCACCAGCGTATTGAGGTTCTCGTCAGCCACCAAATACACCGAGCCGCCGTCGCCACCATCACCACCGTTGGGACCACCTTTTTCGATGAACTTTTCACGACGAAAACTCATCATGCCGTTGCCGCCGTCGCCGGCCTTTACAAAAATCGATACTTCATCGACGAATTTCATGGGAACGCCTCCCGTCGCAGGACGGGCTTAAGTAACAAGAAACATAAGGGTCTTGCAAAAAAACCCAGCGAAAACTGATTGAGCACCGAGCAGTTCTTTGCAAGAGCCTCACAGGATACAGAAACAAAAAAGCCCCGTCGCATGACAGGGCTTTTCCAGCAACGGCGCAGTTAGGCTGCGACGACGCTCACGTAGCGACGGCCAAAAGCGCCCTTCACTTCGAATTTGATCACGCCTTCGACTTTCGCGAACAGGGTGTGATCCTTGCCCATACCAACGCCGTAACCGGCATGGAACTGGGTGCCGCGCTGACGCACGATGATGTTACCGGCCTTGATGGCCTGGCCGCCGTACATCTTCACGCCAAGGCGTTTGGCTTCTGAGTCGCGACCGTTGCGGGTAGAACCGCCAGCTTTTTTGTGTGCCATGAGTTCAATACTCCTATAAGGGGATTCAGGCCCTAATTAGCCCTGAATACCGGTGATTTTGACCTCAGTGAACCACTGACGGTGGCCCTGACGCTTCATGTGGTGCTTACGACGGCGGAACTTGATGATGGTGACTTTGTCGTGACGACCTTGGGCGATCACTTCAGCAGTAACCTTGGCACCATCGACCACCGGAGCGCCGATTTTCACATCTTCGCCGTTGCCGATCAGCAGAACGCGGTCAAAAGTGACAGCTTCGCCAGTCGCAACTTCGAGTTTTTCAATCTTGAGGTATTCGCCTTCGGCAACCTTGTATTGCTTGCCGCCGGTTACGATAACTGCGTACATCTGTGTATCTCCGTTGATCCTGCTCACCCAGCGCTTAGAAATAATGGTTAGTGGCTGGCATGGCTGCATGGGGCCGGAAGTTGACGCCCGTGCAATTGCGTAAGGCAGGGAAATGCCCAGGGGGAAGTTCAGGGTCCGCGATTGTACGCATGCGATACACCCCGCGCAATAGCCAACTGGAGTTGCCTTGACAGTACTAGACCCGCCCCCTAGCATGCCGCGCAATCTGCGAGGAGTCCCCGATGCAACCCCAGCCTTTCTATCAAGTTGTGGCGGACGATTTTGCCGCTGTCGACGGCATCATCCGCAAGCAACTGACTTCGCGCGTTCCTCTAGTGGAAAAGATCGGGGACTACATCACCTCGGCCGGGGGCAAGCGCCTGCGCCCTCTACTGGTGCTGCTCAGTGGCAGTGCGCTCGGGCATCAGGGCGATCAACTGCGCCTACTGGCCGCCATCATCGAATTCCTGCACACCTCCACGCTGCTGCATGACGATGTCGTCGACATGTCAGGCATGCGCCGCGGCCGCTCCACTGCTAATGCCTTGTGGGGTAACGCCCCTAGCGTGCTGGTTGGTGACTTTCTATATGCACGCTCGTTCGAAATGATGGTGGAACTGGACTCCATGCCGGTGATGCGCATCATCTCCCAGGCAACCAGAGTCATCGCCGAAGGCGAAGTGCTGCAACTGTCGAAGGTTCGTGACGCCAGCACCACCGAAGAAATCTACATGGAAGTCATCCGCGGCAAGACTGCCATGCTCTTCGAAGCCTCGACCCACAGCGCGGCGACACTGGCCGGCGCCAATGAGGAGCAGCGTGAAGCGTTGCGCACCTTTGGCGATCACCTTGGCATCGCCTTCCAGCTGGTCGACGATCTGCTCGACTACCAGGGTGACGCGGAAACCCTTGGCAAGAATGTCGGTGACGACCTTGCCGAAGGCAAGCCCACGCTCCCGCTGATCTATACCATGCGCGAAGGTACGACTGAACAGGCTGCACTGGTGCGCAAAGCCATCCAGAAAGGCGGCCTGGAAGACCTCGAGAGTATTCGTGCCGCTGTTGAGGCATCAGGCGCATTGGATTACACCGCAAAGCTTGCGCGCGACTATGCCGAACGCGCCATTGCCTGCCTAGAAGTCATTCCCGCCAACCAGTATCGCGACGCCCTGGTCGAGCTGTGCCGCTTTGCCGTAGCTCGCACACACTGACCACCAAGAACCTCCGATGCTGCGCCGTGCAGGGCGCAGCAGCCAAACGCCACCCACGATCGCTTAATCACCAGCCCTCTTTACCCGCCGGGCAGAATAGGTCTTTTGCGCTTGCATCTTTGTAAATAACAATTATTCTCATTACGAGAATCAATTGGAGATGCCGCATGACTTACTTGATAGATGCTTGGCTGGACCGACCGCAGCCCTACCTGCGCATACTCGACCGCAACACCGGCGCGGTGTGTGTTTCACTAGAAGGCGAGGCGCTGGAAGAGTTGCGCGAGCAAGGTGACCTCGACCTGCAGGAGCTGAGCACGAACGAGCCCTGCGTGCTGAAGGAACAGATCCGCAATCTGTTCCTCTTCAGCTATGCCCGGGCGCTGCGGCCTTGAGGCGCTTTCAGGCTTCAGGCGTGGCTTGAAGCCTGCTGCCCTTTTAGAGCACGTCCAGCAACTCGACGTCGAACACCAGCGTGCTGTGCGGCGGGATGCTGCCTACGCCCTGGGCGCCGTAGGCCAATTCGCTCGGCACATACAGCCGCCACTTACTGCCGGCGTTCATCAGCTGGAGTGCCTCGGTCCAACCCGCAATTACACCGCCAACCGGAAACTCGGCTGGCTGGCCGCGCTGATAGGAACTGTCGAACACACTGCCGTCGATCAGCGTGCCGTGGTAATGCGTACGTACACTATCCTCGCGGGACGGCTTGGCGCCATCACCGGTAGTCAGCACTTCGTACTGCAGGCCCGACTGCAGCACAACCACGCCTTCGCGCTTGGCATTTTCGACGAGGAAGGCGCGACCTTCAGCAGCGGCCGCTTCGGCCTTCTGCTGAGCCTCTGCCTGCATGCGCTCGCGAATCACCGCGAAACTGGCATTCAGCGCCTCTGGGCTGACCTGGCTGGCCACACCGGCGAATGCGTCGCGAATGCCGGCAATCACTGCATCAAGGCTGACACCAGGCGGAGGGTTGTCACGCAACTGGTCGCCCAATTGACGGCCAATGCCGTAGCTTACGCGGGTTTCGTCAGTGGAGAAGTTGAGTTCGGTCATGCCGGGCTCCGAGAGCAAAAAAGGTCGGCCAGCCTAGCACAGCTGCGGCGACCGGGGCGGCAGCCAGTGCTCTGCCGTCACGTGCCGCTACCCGCCCTAGGGGCCGCCCCGCTCCTGTTACGCCGACAGCGTTCAGAGCAATACCGCACCTCATCCCAGCAGCGTGCCCATTTCTTTCGCCAGGTAAAGGGTAGTCCGCACACCACGCAGTTTTTTACCGGCAGGTCAGCTTTCTGTCTCACAACGCGTCACCAGCATCCAGACGCTCCAACAATGCCTCGCCGCGCCGCCATACTCCCTCCCGCTTGCTCTCGTCCATACGTGCGAGGTTGCGGTAGATCATCGTCATTCGAGGATTACTTTGCAGCCGCTCGCGGTGACGCATAAGAAAGTGCCAATAAAGGGCATTGAAAGGACAGGCATCGTCCGTCGTACTCTCACCCACCTTGTAGGCGCAGCCGTGACAGTAGTCGGACATGCGCTTGATGTACTGGCCGCTGGCACAGTAAGGCTTGGAGCCGAGATAGCCACCGTCGGCGTGCAGCACCATGCCAAGCACATTCGGCAGCTCTACCCAGTCGAATGCGTCCATGTACACCGCCAGATACCAGTCGCACAACGCCGGTGGAGCGATGCCTGCCAGTAGCGCGAAATTGCCTGTCACCATCAGCCGCTGGATATGGTGAGCATAGGCATGGTCCAGCGTCTGCCCTATGACCTGGCGCATACAGTTCATACGTGTCTGACCAGTCCAGTAGAACTCCGGCAGCGGCCTGGTGTTACCGAATGCGTTGCGCCGGGCGTAATCGGGCATCTGCAACCAGTAGATGCCACGCACATACTCACGCCAGCCGATCAGTTGGCGAATGAAACCTTCCGCGGCATTCAATGCGACGCGCCCTTGCCGATAGGCTGTCTCCACGTCCCCACACAGTCGCCGTACGTCAAGCAGGCCAACATTGAGCGCCGCACCGATACGCGCATGAAACAGGAACGGTTCGCCGCTCGCCATGGCGTCCTGATAGTCACCGAAAGCCGCCAGGCCGAAATCCAGAAAGTGCTGCCAGAGTTGCTCGGCTTCGGCGTGGGTCACCGGGTAATCGAACCTCTCCAGGCTACCGTAGTGATGGGCGAAGCGCGCCTCGACCAGCTCCAGCACATCGCGCGTGATGTCGTCAGCGACGAAGCGCAACGTGATCGGGCCGTGTAGTCCTCGCGGCAGAGGCTTGCGGTTGTCGGCATCGAGATTCCAGACTCCACCTTCCGGCGCCCCATCCAGATCCAGCAGAAGACCTGCTCGGAGTCGCATCTCGCGGTAGAAGAACTCCATTCGCAGCTGCTTTTTACCGCTCGCCCAGCAAGCGAACTGGGCCCGCGAACAGAGAAAGCGCTGATCGGCGTGCCATGTGATCGGCAGGCCACTGCTTTTCAGCGCCTGCTCGACTCGCCAGTCGCCAGCTTCGGTGACGTGGATATCGGCGGGTCGATACTTTGCGGCAAAGCGCGCCAGCTCTCCGGCTAGCGAACCACTGTTGGCAGGGTCATCGAGCGCCACATAGTCCACGGCCACACCGCGCTCGCGCAGGGCCTGGGCGAAGTGGCGCATCGCACTGAAGATAAAGGCAATCTTCTGCGGATGGTGCGGCACATGGTTGGCCTCATCGGCCACTTCAGCAAGCAAAACCCGATCATGAACCGGGTCCAGCCCATCCAGGACAGACAGATCGAAGCTCAGCTGATCGCCGAGCACCAACCGTAGCGCGGTGATGCTCATCACCAGCCCTCCTCACACCAGCAGGGCAGGACACAACAGCGGCGAGATCTCACCACTGAGACCGCATACCAAGCGGCACACGCAGCGGTTCGCGAACGCCCTCGGCCAAACCGCACATTTCGTCGTAGGGCGATTGCTGCACGAGGTGGAACGGCAGTTCGGGCAATTCCCGCAAGATGTCGCGGGCATGCTCCACCGAACGCAGGTGCCAGACCTTCCCGCGATCATCAGTCAAACTGTGCCGCTGGCCTTGAAGATAGATGTCGAGAAGGTAGATCCCACCCTCGAGTGAAATCAGCTCCAGAGCGTCGACGCGTCCGGCGACGGCATGAGTCGCAAGGTCCTGAAGGTACATGGCGAATCCCCGTGAAAAACCGCTACAGAATATTCGACAAAATAATAATTCTGTAGAGCTTTTTATCAGATACCACAGGGACTTCCGCCTGCCCGCGACGGCAGGGTGCCGGCAATCAGTGTTTGGTGATTTTATCCATGTAGCCCATGGCGAAGGCCGATACCACGAACGTCAGGTGGATGATCACATACCACATCAGTTTTTCACTCTCGATCTGCTGCACATCCATGAACATACGCAGCAGATGAATCGACGAAATCGCCACGATCGAAGCCGCGACCTTGAGCTTTAGCGAACTGGAATCCATCTTGCCAAGCCAGTCCAACTTCTCCTTGCCCTCGTCCACGTCCAGCTGCGAAACGAAGTTCTCGTAGCCGGAGATCATGACCATCACCAACAGACCGCCGACCAGCGCCATATCGATCAGCGACAGCAACGTCAGCACCAGATCCGCTTCGCTGATCGACAAGATCATCGGGAGGATGTGGAAGACCTCCTGAAAGAACTTGATTGCCAGCGCCAGCAGCGCAAATGCCAGACCGAAGTAGATGGGGGCCAGCAGCCAGCGAGCGGCGTACATGGCATTTTCGAGAATGCGCTCCATGAGGTCTCACAGTGGGAAATGAAGACGCGCGAGTATACGCAGCCGTACCGAGCGCACCAAGACAAGCCAACGGTGCACATTCCGCATGTGGATAAAAATCCGGCTGGCGCAGGCAAAAGAAAGAACGAGCCTGTCAGCCAGCACCAGGTGTGTGCGGAGCGGACTTAGGGTCGCGACTCCCAGCCGCGTAGAAAACGCGCCTGATTGGCGTTAACTCGGCGCAATTCGGCTTGCATGTGCAGTTGCCAGATCGAAGGGGCGTCCGACTCGCAGTAGCCCTGGCCAATTAGGTTATCGGCGATTGCGGCAAGCACCGATTCGGCCATTGCAGGCCCGTGGAATGGGCCCTGGACCTTGATTGCAGTCGGTTGCCCGTCTGCCAGACCAGCCGCGCAGAGCAGCGTCCACAGCCCGTTGCCGCCGGCAAGAGGGCGTATGGCGCATTCGATTCGGGTAACCAGGCCCAGGCACTGGCGATTCAGACAAAGATTGTGCGACATAGTGGCGATCCTCGCGTCGGGCCGACGCGGGAACATCCTTCACGGATGTAGCGCGAGAGCCTGTTTATCCCCTGAAGCTGTGGATAATCCTGTGGATGAAGGGTGGATGCCCTCCTCCACTGCAGACCCGCCGCGCGCGCTATCGTTCCGTTCAAAAACCGTACAGCGGTGAGGCCTAGTTATCTTCGTCCGACTTGGCCGCTTGTTGCTCAGTTGAATCTGCAGCCTCGCCCTTGCCTTCCTCTTCCAGCTCGATTTCGGCAATGTCACGCAAGCGCTCAACCACCCTGGCGTTGACGCTTCCCTTGGGGAAATGTCCCTGCTCATCGGCCGCGCCCACATCCTCGCCCACCAAGAGCGACAGCGCCTCATCTACCTGCCTTACGGCATAAACGTGGAAGCGCTGCTGACGAACCGCATCCAGCACGCGCTCGTCGAGCATCAGCGTAGTGACATTGGCGAACGGGATGATCACCCCTTGCTCGCCTGTCAGTCCGCGCGCTTCGCAAAGACGGAAGAAACCCTCGATCTTCTCGTTCACGCCGCCGACCGCCTGAACTTCACCAAACTGGTTGATCGAGCCGGTGATGGCGAAGCACTGTTTGAGCGGCGTACGCGATAGACCTGAGATCAGCGCGCAGCACTCGCCGAGTGACGCGCTATCGCCGTCGACATAGCCATAGGACTGCTCCAACGCGATGCTTGCCGATATTTCCAGCGGAAACTCCTGGGCATAACGGCTGCCCAGATAGCCAGTGAGAATCATCACCCCTTTGGAGTGAATTGGCTGACCGAGGTTAACCTCGCGCTCGATATCGACAATCCCCGAGCCGCCGGGATAAACGGTGGCAGAGATGCGGGCCGGCATACCGAATGCCGAGTCGCCAACCTCTAGCACGGTCAGCCCATTGCACTTGCCGATGGCAGCACCTTCGCTGTCGATCAGAATAACGCCGGCGAGGATGTCTTCGAGAATCCGCGCCGAGACGCGACCAGTGCGGGTGGCCTTGGCCTTGAGCGCACGCTCGATGTGACCGACATCGGTTACTTCATCCTTGGCCAGCTGGCGGATGAAATCGGCTTCGCTGACCAGTTGAAACAAATCGCCGATGCGTGCGGACAAACGCCCCTGATGCTCGGCCAGACGCGCGCTGTAGGTAGCCAGGCGCGCTACGGCTGCAGCAGTAAGCGGCGCCATGCCCTCTTCCGAAGTACGGGTCTTCATTAGTTGGGCGAACTGTTCGAGGCTGTCCTCGGCCAGCGGGATGTCCTCGTCGAAGTCCACCAGTACGCGGAACATCTCCTGAAAATCCGGATCCAGGTCCTGCAGCGTGTAATAGAGCTGACGCGAGCCGATGATGATCACCTTCACATGCAGCGGAATTACCTGTGGTGTCAGCGTCACGGTGGCCAGCCGCCCCAATTCGGCCAGCGGGGATTCCATCTTCAGCTTGCGCGACTGCAGGGCACGCTTGAGCGCCTCCCAGACGAAAGGCTCACTGAGCAGCTTCTCCGCCTCCAGCATGAGGAAACCACCATTGGCGCGGTGCAGCGCGCCCGGTCGCAGCTGTCGGTAACTGGTATAGAGCGCGCCCTGATCCGTGTTGTATTCGATGCGACCGAACAGGTTGTCATAGGTCGGATGCGGTTCGAACACCACCGGCGCCCCGCCGTCGAGCGGATGACCGACTACCAGGCTCGGGCTGTACTGCTCTTCGAGCAGCACGCGGTTCTGCGCTTCCGGGCGGTTTTCATCCACCAACTGCTCAACGACTGTCTTCAGCAGATTGACCTGCACTGCCTGCAAATAGGCCTCGATGCCGGCGTTCTCGGCATACTTTTCCGACAGGGGCGCCAGCAGCGGCTGCAATGCCTGGCTAATGGTCTCATCGTTCAGCTGGCGCAGCTGGTTGGTCGACTCCCGCTTCCACTGCGGCAGGCTCGCCAGCTCCTCGTTCAGGCGTACTTCCAGTGCCGAAATGTCTTCGTGATAGCGCTCTCGCTCGGCTTCAGGCAGCTGGGCAAATTCGGTCTCGTCGAGCGCTTTGCCCTCCTTCATAGGAGTGAAGGCGATGTTGTTGCTGTCGCGGTAAAGGGCAATCTCCTTTTCCAGCGCGAGCTTCTCGATCACGTCCAACGCCCTGTCGTATCGCTGGTTGAAGCCGCGGTCGATGGCACTCTTCTTCTGCTGAAAGCTGGGATGCTCGAATACCGCCGGAAAGGTCGCCAGAAGATTGTCGATCAACTGGTTGATATCGGCGATGAACGTCGCCGCGCCACCGTTGGGCAACTCCAGCACTCGCGGTTCGCGGGGCTCGTCGAAGTTATTGACGTAAACCCAGTCCGACGGCGTATCCAGTCGCTTGCCTTCAGCCCTGAGGTAGCGGCGAACGAAGGAGAAGCGTCCGGTGCCCGGCTCGCCCATCACATACACGTTATAACCGGGGCGTGGCATTGCCACGCCGAACTGCAACGCCTCGACCGCGCGTTCCTGGCCGAGCACACCGAGAAAAGGCTCCAGTTCGGCGGTGGTCTTGAAATTGAATTGGCTGGGCTCGAAGGGACGGGTCAGCGCATCGGGTGCCAGGCGCAAGCCGGCAGCGACAGGTTCAGGCATCGGGAATCCTTGCTGGGGTGGCGCACGCGGCCACAATTGATGGCGCCATTCTGGCGTTGCCTCGGCCGCGCCGCAAGGCTCGCCGAGCCCGTGCAACTTGGTGGGGCATTCTTCCTGAAATCGTTCACAGAACAATACGGCGTCTGGAGCGAAGTCGTGCAGAGACACAACTGGATACAGTTAGTTGCGCCCGCTCTGCCCCGTCACCTTGATACAGATCAAACGATGACTTGACGAAAAAGCGCCTCCTAGCGTTAGCCAACACAAAAGGAGCTTCCGTGATGCGCCCTTCCCTCACCCTATTGCTTAGCAGCCTACTGTTTACCAGCGCAGCGAACGCTGATGAACTGCGCGAACGAGCCAATGCCATTTTCAAACCTATCCCCGACAAAGTCACCGAAGTCCGCGGCCAGAAGGTCAGCGAAGACCAAGCTGTACTCGGTCACAAACTCTGGTTTGACCCGCGCCTGTCCAGCAGCCACGTCATCAGCTGCAACACTTGCCACAACCTGAGCATCGGCGGCAGCGACAACGTGCCGACCTCGATCGGTCACGGCTGGCAAAAAGGCCCGCGCAACTCACCCACCGTGCTGAACGCAGTGTTCAACGCCGCGCAGTTCTGGGACGGTCGTGCCAAGGACCTGCAGGAGCAGGCCAAAGGCCCGGTGCAGGCGAGCGTGGAAATGAACAGCACACCAGAGCGCGTCGTCTCCACGCTCAAGAGCATTCCGGCGTACGCCGCCGAGTTCAAGAAAGCCTTTCCCAAGGACAAGGATCCGGTCAGCTTCGACAACATGGCCTACGCCCTGGAAGCCTTCGAGGTCACGCTGACTACGCCAAACTCGCCGTTCGACCGTTTCCTCAAGGGTGAGGACAAGGCGCTGGACGACAAGCAGAAACAAGGCCTGGCGTTATTCATGGATGCTGGATGCTCTGCCTGCCACAACGGGGTAAACCTCGGTGGTCAGGGTTACTTCCCCTTCGGTGTGATCAAGAGGCCAGGAGCCGAGGTGCTGCCAGTAGGCGACAAGGGGCGCTTCGCAGTAACCAACACGGCAAGCGACGAATACGTGTTCCGCGCCGCACCGTTGCGCAACGTCGCGCTGACCCCACCCTACTTCCACAGCGGCGAGGTCTGGGAGCTTGAAGAAGCGGTTGCGATCATGGGCGACAGCCAACTGGGTCGTCAGCTCAACAAGGATGAAGTCAGCGCCATCACTGCATTCCTGCACAGCGTAACCGGCGAACAGCCACAAGTGGACTACCCGATCCTTCCTGCCAGCACAGCGACCACTCCAAAGCCTGAGTGATCGTTCCTGTTACCCGGCGCCAGTCGCCGGGTAACTTCCCCATGACGCTCAGTAAACGCCCGCTCAGTTACTCTTCTGCTCCCTGAGCAAGTCCCGAATCTCGGTCAGCAGCAGCTCTTCCTTAGAAGGCGCAGGCGGTGCGGATGGCGCTTCTGCCTCCTTGCGCTTCAGATGATTGATGGCTTTGATCGCCATGAAGATGGCGAAGGCAATGATCAGGAAGTCCACCACCGTTTGAATGAACGACCCATAGCGAAGTAGCACCGCCGGCGCATCACCTACCGCATCCTTGAGCACTATTGCCAGATCGGAAAAGTCCACGCCACCAATGAGCAAGCCCAGTGGAGGCATGATCACGCCATCGACGAACGACGAGACGATCTTGCCGAACGCAGCGCCGATGACGATTCCCACGGCCATGTCGACGACATTTCCCCGCACGGCAAACGCCTTGAATTCGTTGATCAGACTCATACGCAGATTTCCTTTAGTGGGTGTACGGGCCATTCGCAATGACCCCGCGGTCATGGCGGTGAGCGCCGTGGTAGAGCATAGCCGGGCTTGCCGGCGCAGGCCACGGCAGAACGCCTTTCATCGACCGGTTATTGCGAATGAGGTTCGCTTGATCGCCGTCAACCGGTTCTGCCGGGACGGCGACTATGGTATAGCCCTACCAGACAAACCGGAGCGGTTTCCATGCACGTCGAACACCACCCACTGATCAAGGACTTCCCTGAGAAACGCGAGCAGTTGCAGAAACTGCGTCAGGAAGATCCGGCCTTCGCCCGAAAGGCGGACGAATACGAAGCGCTGGACAAGCGCATCTGCCGCGTCGAAGACGGTGTCGAAACCCTCGACGACACCGCACTCAACGCGCTCAAGCAGGAGCGTGTGGCCATGAAAGATGACATCGCCCGCGACCTCAAGCGTGCATCGGGCAGCTGCTGCGGTGGTTGCTGCGGCTGATAGCACCACCAGTAAAAAGAAGCCCGCCATGCGCGGGCTTCTTTCTGTCTAACCCGCTAGAACAAGCCACCGAAACGGAACCCCGAGCCGACCCAGACGAAGGCAATGGCCGTCAGGGTGATCAGCACGATATGCAGGCCCAGTTGCGGCAAGCGTTGCGCATCCAGCTTCGGGATCAGCGCCAATCGAGCGTGAACCCCGAGCAGCGCAGTCGCGCCGAGCAGTACCAGCTTGGCCTGTACCAGGTGAGCCATGGGAGATGAATCGAACCACTGGGCGTGCGGCAACCACAGGCTGGCAAGCCAGAACCCGCTGACGATCTGCACCAGCAGCGCAGGAATCCCGACGCGCTCGTAAAGTTGTTCGAACTGGCGTACCGGCTGGACATCGCGACGCCGCAGCGCACCCGGCAGCACACTGAATAGCAGTACCAGATGCCCGCCCACCCAGACACTGGCGCCTAGCAGGTGCAGAAACAACAGATGTCGCATGGCGCTCACTCCTGTTCGATTTGTTTACAGTCTGGGCGCTCCCTCGCCGCTTGTGGCTGATGACGATCAAGTCAGCCGTTATCATGCGACACCACTTACCCGACCCGGAGTTTCCCATGGCCAAGGCCAAGCGCATGTATGGCTGCACCGAATGCGGCTCGACCTTTCCGAAATGGGCCGGCCAGTGCGGTGATTGCGGTGCCTGGAACACACTGGTGGAAACCATCATCGAGGGCGCGGCACCACCCTCCGGCCGCGCAGGCTGGGCAGGCGAGCAGGCCAACATCCGGACCTTGGCCGAAGTCAGCGTCGAAGAAGTACCGCGCTTTTCCACCGCTTCCGGCGAGCTGGACCGCGTACTCGGCGGGGGGCTAGTGGACGGATCGGTGGTGCTGATCGGCGGTGATCCAGGCATCGGCAAGTCGACCATCTTGCTGCAGACGCTTTGCGCCATCGCCCAGCAATACCCGGCGCTCTACGTGACCGGCGAGGAATCCCAGCAGCAGGTGGCCATGCGTGCGCGCCGCCTTGACCTGCCGCAGGACAAGCTCAAGGTGATGACCGAGACCTGCATCGAATCAATCATCGCCACCGCGCGACTGGAAAAGCCCAAGGTGATGGTGATCGACTCGATCCAGACCATCTTCACCGAGCAGCTGCAATCGGCGCCGGGAGGTGTCGCCCAAGTGCGCGAGAGCGCCGCGCTGCTGGTTCGCTTCGCCAAGCAGAGCGGCACGGCCATCTTCCTGGTCGGCCACGTCACCAAGGAAGGCGCCCTCGCCGGCCCGCGCGTGCTCGAACACATGGTCGACACGGTGCTGTATTTCGAGGGTGAATCGGATGGCCGCCTGCGCCTGCTGCGTGCGGTGAAGAACCGCTTCGGTGCGGTCAATGAGCTGGGCGTGTTCGGCATGACCGACAAGGGCCTGAAGGAAGTCACCAACCCCTCGGCGATCTTCCTCACCCGCGCTCAGGAAGCGGTGCCCGGCAGCGTGGTCATGGCTACATGGGAAGGCACACGGCCGATGCTGGTGGAGGTGCAGGCGCTGGTCGACACCAGCCACCTGGCCAATCCCCGGCGCGTGACCCTGGGCCTGGATCAGAACCGTCTGGCCATGCTGCTGGCCGTGCTGCATCGGCATGGCAGCATTCCGACCTACGATCAGGACGTGTTCATCAACGTGGTCGGCGGAGTGAAGGTACTGGAAACCGCCGCGGACCTGGCGCTGATGGCGGCGGTGATATCGAGTCTGCGCAATCGGCCGCTCGATACCGACCTGCTGGTATTCGGCGAGGTGGGGCTGTCCGGCGAGATCCGCCCAGTGCCGAGTGGTCAGGAACGCCTGAAGGAAGCCGCCAAGCACGGCTTCAAGCGCGCCATCGTACCCAAGGGCAATGCGCCAAAAGAGGCGCCTGCGGGTTTGCAGGTCATTGCTGTAACACGCCTTGAGCAGGCGCTCGACGCGCTGTTCGAGTGACCGCTATTCGCCGCCCAGTGCCGCCAGCTCGCGCTCCAGCAGTGCTTCGTCGCCCAAGTTGAGCTCGACCAGGCGCCGCAGGTGGGCAATTGAGTCGAGATCGATGTGCTGGCAGACGAAACCGATCAGATCGCCCTCTTCGTGGGCCATCGCCACCTCCATGCGTACCTCGGCATCGTCGGCCAGGCGCACCTGGGCTGCGAACGGTTGCGACGCATCGGCATCCCAGCCGTCGGGGCGACGAACCAGCAGGCCTTTCAGCGACAAATCATGCAGCTCGACCGGCCAGCGACGGTCGCCCTGGACCAGCTCGGTGGCAGCATCGAACTCGATGCGCTGGAAGCGCCTGCGATCACTTGGGGTATCACTCATCGAAATCACTCCGCGAAGTCTGGTTTCACTATAGGACAAGAACACTCGACAGCGACGTCACAACCAGCGGCGGACTCGCCCACAGTAACGGCGATAGTCATCACCGAACAGCTGCGTAAGCAGGCGCTCTTCATGCACGATTACGCCACGCTGCATGCTGAAGACCACGGCCGGCAGCAGCAGCCACGGCCACAGCGATCCCCACAGCAGAGCGATGCCGCAGTAGATCAGACTGTCCGCCAGATAGATCGGGTTGCGCGAGATACGGAACGGCCCCTCTTCCAACAGCCTTGCGGGCTTGCCATAAGGGTTGACTGTTGTTTTGCGCCAGAGCATCAGCAATCCGGCCCAGAGCATCAGCAATACGCCGGCATCGATCAGCCCCCAACCGATGTAATGGGTCCAGAGGTTCTGCGGTAGCGCGATGGGTATAAGCCACTCAAGCAACCACGCGGCTGCGAGGAACAACACATAGATGACGGGCGGAGGCAAAATCACGCCGGTGGCACGCTTGAACATGAAAAGAACTCCAGAAGAGCAGATGATCGCAGTCTAGCGCGGCAACCCGAACCCGCGATGGCCGAGATCAAGAAGGGGCGTTTCCGGCACCAGATAGCAGAAAGCCCGCTTTCGCGGGCTCTCTGGATGAAGCAGTTGAGTGCTTAGTTGCCGTATACCGGGAACTTGGCGCAGACCGCTTCGACCTTGCCACGGACCGCGTCGATCACCGACTCGTCGCCCATGTTGTCGAGGATGTCGCAGATCCAGCCGGCCAGATCACGGCACTCGGTTTCGCCGAAGCCGCGAGTGGTGACAGCCGGGGTGCCAATGCGCAGACCGGAAGTCACGAACGGCGAACGCGGGTCGTTCGGCACGCTGTTCTTGTTCACGGTGATGTGCGCGTTGCCCAGGGCAGCATCCGCATCCTTACCGGTGATGTCCTGTTTGATCAGGCTGAGCAGGAACAGGTGGTTTTTGGTGCCGCCGGAAACCACGTCGAAGCCGCGCTGGATGAACACTTCGGCCATGGCCTGTGCGTTCTTCACGACCTGCTGCTGGTAGGCCTTGAACTCGGGCTGCAGCGCTTCCTTGAAGCACACGGCCTTGGCGGCAATGACATGCTCCAGCGGGCCACCCTGGGCACCGGGGAAAACGGCAGAGTTGAGTTTCTTCTCGATCTCGGCGTTGGCACGCGCCAGGATCAGGCCGCCGCGCGGACCGCGCAGGGTCTTGTGGGTCGTGGTGGTGACGACGTCGGCAAACGGTACCGGGTTCGGGTATACGCCAGCGGCAACCAGACCAGCCACGTGGGCCATATCGACGAACAGGTAGGCACCTACCTTGTCGGCGATCTCACGGAAACGGGCGAAGTCCAGCAGCTGGGAGTAAGCGGAGAAACCGGCAACGATCATCTTCGGCTTGTGCTCGACGGCCAGACGCTCGACTTCGTCGTAATCGATCAGGCCTTGATCGTTGATGCCGTACTGCACGGCGTTGTACAGCTTGCCGGACGAGGAAACGCTGGCGCCGTGGGTCAGGTGACCACCGTGGGCCAGGCTCATGCCGAGAATGGTATCGCCAGCCTGCAACAGCGCCAGGTAAACAGCGGCGTTGGCCTGGGAGCCGGCATGCGGCTGAACGTTGGCGTAATCGGCGCCGAACAGTTCCTTGGCGCGATCGATGGCCAGTTGCTCGACCACGTCGACGTATTCGCAACCGCCGTAGTAGCGCTTGCCCGGGTAGCCTTCGGCATACTTGTTGGTCAGTACCGATCCCTGAGCTTCCATCACCGCTGGGCTGGTGTAGTTCTCCGAGGCGATCAGCTCGATGTGGTCTTCCTGACGCTTGGCTTCCTGCTCCATGGCAGCGAAGAGATCGGCGTCGAAACGGGCGAGGGTCAAATCACGGCTGAACATGGCAGTCCTCTGAGATCAGCTGGCGGTAAAAGAGAGCCGCGGATTCTACCTCATCCGCCGTCGCTGCGGGTATGAGCGCTGGTCATACAGAGCATGAACCAGCTGCCAGCCAGACGAGCAACCGGGCCACGCCGACGGTTTGCCCTGACCGGTGCATTCGGGTAGCTTTGCGCCCTTTACCTGCCCCCTATTTTTAGCCCCGACCTCGCGGTCTGGGCCGGGCATCCTTCACCATACGGGCATTCATTTCCATGGCTCAATACGTCTACACCATGCACCGGCTGAGCAAGGTCGTTCCGCCGAAGCGCGAGATCCTCAAGAACATTTCCCTGTCGTTCTTCCCAGGCGCCAAGATCGGTGTGCTCGGTCTGAACGGCGCCGGTAAATCCACCCTGCTGCGCATCATGGCCGGCGTCGACACCGAGTTCGACGGCGAGGCCCGCGCCATGCCGGGCATCAATGTCGGCTACCTGCCGCAGGAGCCGCAGCTCGATCCGGAAAAGACCGTGCGCGAAATCGTCGAGGAGGCGGTTGGTGTGATCAAGGACGCCCAGGCCCGCCTGGATGCCGTCTACGCCGCCTACGCCGAGCCGGATGCCGACTTCGATGCGCTGGCTGCCGAGCAGGCCAAGCTCGAAGCGATCCTGCAGGCATCCGACGGCCATAACCTGGAACGCCAGCTGGAAGTCGCCGCCGATGCACTGCGTCTGCCGGCCTGGGATGCCAAGGTCGCGCACCTGTCTGGCGGAGAGAAGCGCCGCGTCGCCCTGTGCCGCCTGCTGCTGTCCGCACCGGACATGCTGCTGCTGGACGAACCGACCAACCACCTGGACGCCGACTCGGTGGCCTGGCTGGAGCGCTTCCTCCATGACTTCCCGGGCACCGTGGTAGCGATCACCCACGACCGTTACTTCCTCGACAACGTCGCCGGCTGGATTCTCGAGCTCGACCGCGGCGCGGGCATCCCGTACGAAGGCAACTATTCCGGCTGGCTGGAGGCCAAATCGGCCCGTCTGGCTCAGGAATCCAAGCAGCAGTCGGCTCATGAAAAGGCCATGAAAGAAGAACTGGAGTGGGTGCGCAAAGGCGCCAAGGCCCGCCAGTCCAAGTCCAAGGCTCGCCTGCAGCGCTTCGAGGAAATGCAGTCGCAGGAATTTCAGAAACGCGCCGAGACCAACGAGATCTACATCCCAGCCGGCCCGCGTCTGGGTGACAAGGTCATTGAATTCAAGAACGTCACCAAAGGCTACGGCGACCGCGTATTGGTCGAAGGCCTGTCATTCAGCGTGCCGAAAGGCGCCATCGTGGGCGTGATCGGTGGTAACGGTGCCGGTAAGTCGACCCTGTTCCGCATGCTGATGGGCAAGGAAACACCGGATTCCGGCAGCATCGAAATCGGCGACACCGTGCAGTTGGCCTGCGTGGACCAGAGCCGCGACGACCTGGACGGAGGCAAGACCGTATGGGAAGCCGTCTCCGACGGTCTAGACCAGATTCGCATTGGCAACTACGAGGTGCCATCGCGCGGTTACGTCGGCCGCTTCAACTTCAAGGGCGCCGACCAGCAGAAGTTCGTCAAGGACCTTTCCGGTGGTGAACGTGGACGCCTGCACCTGGCGCTTACCCTCAAGCAGGGCGCCAACGTATTGCTGCTCGACGAACCGTCCAACGACCTCGACGTGGAAACCCTGCGTTCGCTGGAAGAAGCGCTGCTGGACTTCCCCGGCTCAGCCATCGTGATCTCCCACGACCGCTGGTTCCTCGACCGCGTTGCCACCCACATCCTGTCCTACGAGGACGACGGCGTGGTGTTCTTCGAAGGCAACTACACCGAGTACGAAGCCGACCGCAAGAAGCGCCTCGGCGAGGCTGCCTCCCAGCCGCACCGCGTTAAGTACAAAAAGCTGGCGCAGTAATTGCTGCCATGAACGGAGCCCAGGCGGCTCCGTTCTTGTGTCAAAAAGACGGCCCGCAGCTAGTAGCACAACGCCTTATGCCGGATAATCGACGCCATTTCGCTCCTGGCCGACAATTATCAACCGCGCCTCCACCCCGCGACTGAAAGGGAACTTCGCATGGCTGCATTAGGACTGCGCGGAAAATCACTGCTGGCATTGCTACTCAGCTGCCTGCTCGCATTCATCTTCGCCGGCTTCATCGGTCGTGAAGCGTTGCTTGGTGTGCAAAATCGCTTTGGTGAGGCCTATGCGCGCAACGTAGTGCAGCTTAACCGTGAGCGCTTGTTCGCCCCGGCCTCGCGCGAGCTCGCGTTAGCGCAACGGCTTGCAGCCTCACAACTGACCCTCGCCTGGCTGGACGATGAGCAGAACCCGGTCAAACGCGAAACCTTTTTCAAGGAAGCGGCTGGCTACCAGCAAGCCTTCGGCGACCACGCGTATTTCGCGGCATCGGCGCGCAGCAATGGCTATTACTCCAACGGGCCTGACCAGGCAATCAGTGACACCCCTCGCTATGTGATGAGCTCGGATAACCCGCGTGACGAGTGGTTCTTCCAGACGCTGCAAACCGACACCCCCTACGCTATCAACGTCGACCGCTCCGTGGTTACCGGAGAGCTCAAGGTATGGTTCAACGTGCAGGTGCGCGATGGAGAACGACGCCTTGGACTGGTTGGCTTAGGAATCGCACTCAAGGCATTTCTTGAGGACTTCATCGAAGCCAACAAGGTCGGCGTCGAATCGATGGTGCTCGATGCCTATGGCTCTATCCTGGTTCACCCGAATCAGAATCTGGTCACCCTCAACGCCGAAACCGCACGGGGTCGCTCGCTGTCGACCAGCGTCCTGGGCCTGCTCGACGACCTGAGCGCCGCCACCGCGTTGCGTCAGGCCATGGCCGATAGCCGCGAGACGCCGGGGTCGGTGGCGACGCTACGTGTCACGCTGGACGGCGCCCCCAGACTACTCGCGCTGAGTTGGATACCCGAGCTGCAGTGGTTCGTCGCCAGTTCCGTGGATCTCGGAACCGCCCAGGTCGTCGAGGTACGCCCGCTTCTGCCAGCCATTGGGCTGTTTCTGGTGCTGTTCCTGTTGCTGATCGGCGGCGGCGCCTGGCTCGTGGAAAAACGCGTACTCAAACCGCTGCGCCAGTTGCGTCGCAGCGCCCAGGCGCTGGCGGCAGGGCAATACGATGCACCACTGCCGCTTGGCCGGCAGGACGAAATTGGTGAGCTGAGTGCTGCCTTTGGAGCGATGGCGCAGAAGGTGCGCAGCCACACCAGCGAGCTGGAAAACCGTGTACGAGAACGCACCCGCGATCTGGAGCAGGCCAATCTGGAAATGGCCGCTGCGCACAAGAAAATCGACGACTCGATCGACTACGCCAGCCTGATCCAGCGCTCGATCCTGCCGAATCGGCAGCTGGTTACCGCCATGGGTGATCGTCATGCGGTGCTCTGGCGTCCTCGGGATGTCGTTGGCGGCGACTTCTACGTCTACCGCGCCGACGAGCATGGTTGCCTGTTCGGTATCGTCGATTGCGCGGGCCACGGCGTGCCTGGGGCGTTGATGACGATGCTCGCCCATGCGGCCATTAACCAGGCCCTCGACACTACCGGCCTGGGCGATCCAGCCGCCACGCTGTCACGTACTGATGCGATCGTTCGCAGCATGCTTCGCGATGAAAACGACTCGCACGCCCTCGCCACCAACATGGACATCGGCCTGGCCTATGTCGATCTTCGGCAACGCAAGGTGCATTATTCCGGGGCGAAAATTGCGCTGTACTACTGTGATGGCGAAGAGGTGCATGAGATCAAGGCGGCGCGGCGCGCTATCGGTGACAAGCGGATCGGTGAGTACCACAACACCAGCATCGAGCTGCAACCGGGTCGGACGTTCTACATGACCACCGACGGTTTCCTCGATCAGGCTGGCGGCGACCAGGGTTACGGCTTCGGCAACAGTCGCTTCGCCAACATGATCCGCGAGCACGCACAGCTTCCTTTGGCCGATCAGGGCGAGGCCTTCAGCCTCGCTCTGGCACGCTATCAGGGTGAATTTCCGCAGCGCGACGACATCACGATGTTATGTTTTCGTTTCGATTGAGACAGGGAGTTGGCCATGGCCCCCATTGATATGTTCGCGATGCGCGAATCCTACAACCAGCAACAGATCATGCTGTGCTTCAACGGCCCTATCTCACGCAGCCTGATCGAAGAAATCGGCAACGCGCTGCGCAACTACATGAGTGAGGAGCAGGCACATCCGTCCTCGGCTATGGATGTGTTCGCCGTGTACATCGAGATGACGCAGAACATCCGCCATTACACCCGCGAAAAGAACTGGTCCGATCAGCAGGCTGGCGCAACGGTCGTGGTTGCCCGTGATGACATGGGTCGGTACGTGGTCTCGGCCGGAAACCTTATTGAAACTGCCGACGGCCAACTACTGCTCACTGCAGTCGCTGACCTGGCGAAAAAGGACAAGGCCGGGCTGAAGGCTCTGTACAAGGAGCAGCTGCGCAAACCTCGCGACGAGCATGTGACCTCCGGCGCCGGCCTTGGCCTGATCGATATCGCGCGCAAGTCCAGCGAGCCACTCAAGGCTTCACTGCAACCGGTTTCCGACGAGCTTTCCTTCATCAGCCTGAGCGCCGTCATCTGAACTCAAGAGCATCCACATGAACGACTTTTCTATTCCCGGCAGCCAGTCCACTCCCACCATCCAGTCCGACTGGGCGAAAGGCATCGTCTCGATGCAGGGCGACTCCTACCCCGAAAACTCTTATGAGCTGTTCCATCAGGTTTATGAGTGGATCGAGCGCTTTCTTGGCGAAGCCGTGCACCCGCTCAACCTCGAACTCCGCTTGCTGTACCTGAACACCAGCAGCATCAAAGCGATGATGGACATTTTCGACCTGCTTGAAGCGGCCTATCAGGAAGGTCGGCAGGTAGCGGTCAATTGGTACTACGACATCCGCAACGAGCGGGTGGTAGAACTTGCCGAAGAGTTCAAGGAAGACTGCACCTTCCCGTTCTCCATCCTGAGTCACGACTGACGGAAGATCGATATGCGTGGGCCATCGCCGCTAGAGCACGAAGTTGCAAGCCTCCTGACTGACCCTGAGTTCGAGGGTCATCCGCTGAAGGAAGCGCTGAGCCAGCTATGGGGGGCGCACCACGATCTGCTCGGCCGCATCGAGCGAATCGCCCGCGTATCCGACGGTTATCAGAGCATCGCCCGCGAACGCGAGCTGAGCCTGGCAGCGCGCTTCGACAAGCAGCTACGGCAGCTGGAAAAGATCGCACGCATTTCCGACCGCTACCAGATGATGATGCACGACCTGAACGCCTCGCTACGCGAAGCTTCGACCCTGGACTCGCTGACCGGCATTGCCAATCGCCGACTGCTGACCGAGCGCCTGCGCGAGGAAAGCGAACGGGCCAAGCGCTACACGCGGCCACTTACGCTGGTCATGCTGGATATCGACCGTTTCAAGGTCATCAATGACGAACATGGTCACGAGGTCGGCGATCGCGTGCTGATCGAGGTGGTTCGGGTGATGGAGGCGGAGATTCGCGAGCAGGACTTGTGTGGCCGCTGGGGCGGTGAAGAATTCCTCATCGTAATGCCCGAGTGCACGGCGCCAACGGCCTGGGCGGTCATGCGCCGGCTGGGAGATAGCATCGCAGCACTTGGTGTTCGGGTGAACGACGAGCTTCTCGGTGTGACCGCCAGCATGGGTGTTGCAGAGCTGCGCCTGGACGAGACCTACTCAAGCACCATAAACCGCGCCGACGTCGCGCTATTGAGAGCCAAGCGCAGCGGGCGGAATCGCTGCGAGCTGTCCGAGTAATATCAACCCCGCCAGTTCCGCACAAAAAGAATGCATCGAATGCGACATTTCGGCGCACCGAGATTCATCGATCCGCTAATTCGTTGCCCACAGCAGCCTAAACGCCAGCCTTAAAGGCTTGCCGTTTATCAATGGTGCGTCAGTTCCAACGGTGGCTACGCACCACCGAAAGGCATCATCGACCCATGTCGCACTTCCGCGGTGCAAATCAGGTTTGTTACAGTCGCCGGCCAAAAATTATTAATGACTGCCGACAAGCGGTCGCCGAGGGCTTACTGATGATCGAAACCGTTGATGCCTTTCTCGCCCGACTGAAGCAACGCGACCCCCATCAACCCGAGTTCCACCAAGCTGTGGAAGAAGTTGTTCGCAGCCTCTGGCCCTTCCTCGAAGCCCATCCGCATTACATGCAGGCCGGTATTATCGAGCGCATGGTCGAGCCGGAACGCTCGATCATCTTCCGCGTTCCCTGGGTCGACGATCAGGGTCGTGTGCAGGTCAACCGTGGTTTCCGCATCCAGATGAACAGCGCCATTGGCCCGTACAAGGGTGGTCTGCGCTTCCATCCGTCGGTGAACATCGGCGTCCTCAAGTTCCTCGCTTTCGAACAGGTCTTCAAGAACTCTCTCACCTCGTTGCCCATGGGCGGCGGCAAGGGCGGCTCGGACTTCAATCCGAAGGGCAAGAGCGACAATGAAGTCATGCGCTTCTGCCAGTCTTTCATGAGTGAACTGTACCGCCACATTGGCGCCGATCTGGACGTGCCGGCCGGTGACATCGGTGTCGGCGGTCGTGAAATCGGCTACCTGTTCGGCCAGTACAAGCGCCTGTCGAACCAGTTCACATCGGTACTGACCGGCAAGGGTCTGGCATATGGCGGCAGCCTGATACGTCTGGAAGCCACCGGCTACGGCTGTGTGTACTTCGCTGAGGAAATGCTCAAGAACACCCACAGCAGCTTCGAGGGCAAGCGCGTCTCGATCTCCGGCTCCGGCAACGTGGCGCAGTACGCTGCACAGAAGGTCATGGAGCTGGGCGGCCGGGTCGTCTCACTGTCCGACTCTGGCGGCACCCTGCACTTCCCGGACGGGCTGACCGAAGAGCAGTGGCAATACCTGATGGACCTGAAAAACGTTCGTCGCGGGCGTCTCGAGGAGATGGGCAAGTACTTCGGCGTCACTTTCCTCGCCGACAAGCGCCCGTGGAGCCTGCCGTGCGACATCGCCCTTCCATGCGCCACACAGAACGAGCTGGACGGCGAAGATGCCCGTACGCTGCTGAATAACGGCTGTGTCTGCGTCGCCGAAGGCGCCAACATGCCGTCGACGTTGGAGGCCGTAGACCTGTTCCTCGAGGCAGGCATTCTCTATGCACCGGGCAAGGCATCCAACGCCGGCGGCGTGGCCTGTAGCGGTCTGGAGATGAGCCAGAACGCCATGCGCCTGCACTGGACCGCCGGCGAAGTGGACACCAAGCTGCACAGCATCATGCAATCGATCCATCACGCTTGCGTCGCCCATGGCGATGAGAATGGCCGGATCAACTACGTCAAAGGCGCCAACATCGCCGGCTTCGTAAAGGTCGCCGACGCCATGCTGGCGCAAGGCGTGGTGTAAACGCCCACGGCAAGCGGCAAGCGATAAGAAAAGCCCCTACCGGAACGTCCGGCAGGGGCTTTTTGTTTGGGAGAGCCGACCGCTCAACTCGTAGCGATGGGCTTCATCAGCATATCAAGGGTGCTGATTGCACCACTCGCAGGGTGAGCTTCAGCCCACCGAGCCAACCACCGGCCAACGTGGTGGGCTAAAGCCACGCGACAACGCACTGCAGGGCGCGGCGGATGACCGCGACTGGCGATCACAGAACCCCTTCTGCAGGCTTCTGCCTCATACAACTACCAGTAGTTCTCCACCGCCACCTGGCCGGGCCGGCGCGTCAACGCCAGGTTCAGGTCGCGCGCCTTCAACACCATTCGGGTGTCCTCGATCATTTGCGGATTGCCGCAGAGCATGATCCGCGAATGCTCGGGCGTCAGTTGAAGATCAGCAGCGCGCTCCAGCTCACCGTTTTCGATCAACGTGGTGATGCGACCGTGCAACGCGCCCGGGATCTCCTCGCGCGTTACCACCGGCAGGTAGAGCAGCTTGGAACCCAGGCCTTCCAGATACTCGCGCTGCGGAAGTTCGGTGATCAGCTGCTGATAGGCCAGCTCACGCGCCTCACGCACGCTGTAAACCAGGATGATCCGTTCAAAACGCTGCCAGGCGTCGAAGCCCTGCAGGATCGATAGGAACGGCGCGATGCCAGTGCCTGTCGCCAGCAGCCAAAGGTCGCGACCATCGGGAAAGCGATCGAGGGTGAGAAAGCCGAAGGCCTGTTTATCCACCAGCAGCTCGTCGCCGACCGAGAGCCGGCTCAGCTCGCTGGTGAATTCGCCGTCCGGCACGACAATGGAAAAGAAATCGAGAAACTCGTCGTGCGGCGCCGAGACCATCGAATAGGCGCGCCAGACGATGCAGCCGCTCGGCTTGCGCACCCCGAGGCGGGCGAACTGCCCGGCGGTGAAACGAAAGCTGGGGTCGCGGCTGGTACGCAGGGTGAACAGGTTGGGCGTCAGCGTTTGCACCTCTAGCAGGCGCTGGCGGGTGAACTTCTCTTCGCTGGCGGTCATACTTCGCTCCCTCCGAGCATCTTCGGGCCCACTGCACGCAGCGCCCGCATGGGTCCTTGATACTCCTTTACGCAGCCGACAAACACCGCCAGTTCTCATGCCTATTCTCGATACCCCCTATGCAAGCCTCGATCTGATCCGCCAGCCGGAGCAGCCGAACGAGCCGTTGCAGGCCTTCGATGCCGCCGACGAATACCTGCTGACCCAGCTGCATGAGCAGGGGTTACCGGCGGCCACGCGGGTGCTGATCCTCAATGACAGCTTCGGCGCGCTGGCCTGCTCACTGGCCGCACACGTCGCGGTCACCAGCAGCGGCGACTCGCATCTCGCCCACCTGGCGTTGCAGAAGAACCTGGCACGCAACGAGCTGCCGGCCGACGTCGTGCGATTCGTACCTGCCAGCGAGATAGCCGAGGGGCCGTTCGACCTGGTACTGATCCGCGTACCGAAGACCCTCGCCCTGCTGGAGGAACAGCTGATCCGCCTGCATGGCCAGCTGGCGCCCGGCGCGCAGGTGATCGCCGCGGCGATGATCAAGCATTTGCCGCGCACCGCCGGCGACCTGCTAGAGCAGCACGTCGGCCCGGTGCAGGCCTCGCTGGCGGTGAAGAAGGCACGTCTGCTCAGCGCAACGCCGAGCGCGAAACCGGCGCCGCAATCGCCCTACCCGACTCGCTACCAGATCGATCAGCCAAAGCTGGTGCTGCTCAACCACGCCAACCTGTTCTGCCGCGAAGGCCTGGACATCGGCACCCGCGCCTTCCTGCCGCATCTGCCCAAGGCGCTGGGGGCACTGCGCGTGGCCGATGTTGGTTGTGGCAACGGCGTGCTGGGCATCGTCTATGCGCTAGGCAACCCACAGGCAGAACTGACGCTGGTGGACGAGAGCTACATGGCGGTGCAGTCGGCACAGGAGAATTGGCAGGCAATCCACGGCCAGCGCTCGGCCGAAATCCGCGCGGGCGATGGCCTGGCCGAGCAGTCGCCAGCCTCGCTGGATCTGGTGCTGTGCAATCCGCCGTTCCACCAGCAGCAGGTGGTCGGCGATTTCCTCGCCTGGCGCATGTTCACCCAGGCCAAGACGGCACTGGCCAAGGGCGGTGAGCTGTGGATCGTCGGCAATCGCCACCTCGGCTATCACCTCAAGCTCAAGCGCCTGTTCGGCAACGCCGAGCAGGTCGCCGCCACACCGAAGTTCGTCATTCTGCGCTCAATCAAAGCATGAGCGAGAAGCTGCTTCGCCTGAGCATCGGGGAGTTCGCCGCGCGCACCGGCCTCTCTGCCGACACACTGCGCTATTACGAAAAGATCGGCCTGCTGCGCAACGTCACTCGGGATGCGAGCGGTTTTCGCGTTTATGGCCGGCGGGATCTGGAGTGGATCGGCTTCATCCTGCGCCTGAAAGACACCGGCATGGCGCTAGACGACATCATCCGATACGCCGATCTGCGCGAGTGTGGCGACGCAACCCTCGCGGCACGTCAGGCGTTGCTCGAAACCCATGCCGCCACGTTGCAGGCACGTCTGCTGCGCGACCATGAACATCTCGACGCCTTGCAGGCGAAGATCGCGCTGTATCGGCAGCAAACTTCCGCTTGACCTGGAGTCCACTCCAACCCGCAGGCTTTCCTCTGACCTATCGAGAGGAACGCTCCATGTCTGTATCAGCCCGCTACACCGAAGGCCTGGCCAAGCTCGACGAGATCGACGGCGAGGCCGGGCGCAAGGTCATCGACAGCCTGCAAGCCATTGCCCCTGATCTGGCCCGCTACGTTATCGAATTTCCCTTCGGCGACATTTACCAGCGCCCCGGCCTGGAACTCCCTCAGCGCGAGTTGGCGACCGTGGCGGCGCTAACAGCACTCGGGCACTGCCAACCGCAACTGGCCGTGCATGTCCACGGTGCATTGAACGTCGGCTGCACTCCAGAGCAGATCGTCGAGGTAGTGATTCAGATGGCCGTATACGCGGGTTTCCCGGCCGCGCTGAACGGCATGCAAACCGTTAAAACGGTGTTCGCCGATAGGGGCCTGCTACCTGATGAGCCTCTCAACGACAACTCGGAGCAGTAACGGGCTTGCCCATCAGAATGGAATCAGACGCAACGCTGCGCATGTATCGAGCGCAACCGCTCTCAGTGCTGCCGAGCTTCCAATAGCGCCTCGCTGATCGCCTCCCCGACTTGCTCGAACAGGCGCCCGGCCTCTCTGCCCTCGTCCAGATCCTCGGCACAGGCCACGACGACGATGGCGCGGCTTTCGTCCCGCGGCTCGATAACGCCGACATGACAGGCGCGCTCGAGCTGCGTGCCAGTCTTCTGGATGAATGGCACATCCTCGGGCAGCCCGGCTTCGAGGCGGTAGTTGTCGTAGGAGTCGATTTTCATGTCGCCGTACAACAGCTCGCGGCTCTGCGCGGACAGCAGTTCGCCAAGCACCAGCTTTTCCAGCATCGCACCATAGGCCACCAAGCTGCTGGCATTGAGGTTGCGCGCGTAATAGCGCTCGTAAGCCTCTTCCATGCTCGCCGCTTTCAGCTCATCCGCCGACAGGTTAAGCACGCTGGTCAGCGCGTCATAGCGTGGTTTGCTGAACGGTGCCGAGGCCAGCTCCACCAGCTGCATGTTGTCCAGCCGGGCTGCATCCGGATGCACTTCGCCATACACATCCCGGCGTACCTGGGTGAAGGTGGTGATGGCCTCGAAATCGCTGCCCATGCTCTTGCGCGTGCGCGCATTAAGGTCGTCCTCGCCGACCAGCCGAATCAGCATGTTGGCCGCGGTATTGTCACTTTCGATCAGCATCTCATTGAGCAGGTCGCGCACTGCATAGTCGACACCCACGTCCTGCCAGACCAGGTCACCGGAGCCGTCCACCTTATCCTCGGCCTCCAGCGACAGCTGCTGATCGAGCCTGAAATCGCCGTCGTCCACGCCCTGCAACACGGCGATGGCGATCGGCACCTTTACCGCTGAGCCGAGGTACCAGAAACGCTCGGCCTCGTAGCGCAGCTCGGCATCCTCGCCCAGGTGCTTGATGTAGACGCCGAGTTTGCCCGGCGCTGCGTCGTCGATGCGCCGTAGCTCCTGCTCCAGCCCGTCCTTCCAGGTCGCCTCGGCATCTTCAGTGCAGGCAGTGATGCCCGCCAGCGGTAGCAATAGCGCGCCAACTGCTATCAACCTGTTCATCGTCGGATCAACCCCGCTGCGGTGACAGCCTCGCCGGTGCCGCGCAATGCGCGCTCGGCTTGGGCGGTGGAGGCCACCCCGCGAACGCAGGCGACTATGACCAGGCGTGTGGATAGAGCACTGTCCGAATCTGGCTGATCCACCAGCCCGGCATCGCAGATACGCGCCCGCTGGGTACCAGTCTTGTGGGCGAAGCCGGTGCCAGGCGGCAAGCCGGCCTTGATCCGCTGTTTGCCGGTCTCGACCCGGCGCATCACGCTCAGCAGGTACTCGGTGCTCGAGGGGCTAAGAGCAGTGCCGGTATCCAGTGTCGACAGCAGATCGCCGTAGGCTTTCAGCGTGCCGGAATTGAATGATGTGGCGTAGTAGCGTTCGTAGGCTTCACTCAGGCTGATGGACTGCAGAGCACGCCGCTCGATGCCCAGCAGCCGCGGCAGCAACGCCAGACGGCCGGCGTCGTTCGGCTGCTGCCTGAGGGCGAGGAAATCCTTGCCGGATAGGCGGCGGGCGGCAGGGTGCAATTCGCCATAGATTAGCCGTCGCACATCCGCCAACGATGTGATCGGCCCGAGTCCTTCGGGCGCCAGCTCCTGGGCGATGGCGTTGACCTGTTCGATGCCGACCAGGCGTATCAGCATGTCACTGGCGGTGTTGTCGCTGTGGATCAGCATCTGATCCATCAGAAAGCGCACGCTCAGGGCCTTGCCCGGCGCATGGCTGTTGGTCGGGCCTGCGCCATCGACGTAGTCGGACGCGAGCAGTGCCGCCGGACTATCCAGCGTCAGCTCACCCTGCTCAATCTGGCGCATCACCGCGATGGCAACCGGTACCTTGACGGTCGAAGCCAGGTACCAGGGCTCCTCGCCGTGATAGGACACCGATATCCCGGTCTGCATGTCCTTGACGTAGACGCCGAGCTGTCCCGGCGTCTGCCGGTCCACCTGCGCCAGCCGCGCGAGGAAGGGGCCGCTCCACTCAAAGGCCTCCTGTGCTACGGCTGTCTGGGCAGTGCCGCCGCACAGCAGTGCTGCCAGCAGCACGCGTGTGGCAACGGCGGGTAAACGAGGCAGCGATGGCAGATTCATGGTCCTCCGGCTTGTCGTCGTGCAGTTGCTGATACCCGTTCCGACCGCCGCTGCGCCCAGCCGTGCAGCACACCCGATCACCGGTGCAGCGAAACGGCAGGGGCGGATGCGAGTCCCATGCATAGGCGCCAGTTCGGCGCAGCCAACGACACGGGAGTAAGCGGTGCCGCGCAAGGAACATTTCATCGGACTGGAGTGGCTGCGCTTTCTGCTGGCCATCTACGTCGTGCTGTTCCACACCGTGCACGCCTACGTGGAAGGCGAGCCCTCCTGGCTCGCGGATCTGGCCGGCGTCGGGTTCTTCGCCACCAGCAGCTTCTTCATCCTCTCCGGCTTTCTGCTGGCTCACGTCTACTGCAGGCAGGGTGAACTGCGCGAGCCGGCGCGGCACTTCCTCGGCAAGCGCCTGGCCAATCTCTACCCGCTGCACCTGTTCTCGCTGCTGCTGACGGCCATCGTGCTGACGATCATTGCCAAGCTCGGCATCCCGCCGGACGATGCCAAGGCGAGCCTGCGCTACGTGGTCTACGACACCAACGAGGAGCTTGTCGGCGAAGCGCGCGACGCCCTCGAACACTTCATGAACAACCGCGAGCTGCTACTGAACTTCGTGCTGCAGCTGTTCATGCTACAAGCCTGGAACCCGCTCTACCTGACGTTCAACCCGCCACTGTGGTCGATCTCCACGCTGTTCTTCTTCTACCTGTGCTTCCCGCTGCTAGCACCGCGCCTGATGCGCCTGCGCCACAAGGGCTGGTGGCTGCTGGCAATCGGCGTGCTCTACCTGCTGCCGCCGCTGTGGGCGATCCAGCAGGATGCCTACGGCATTCCCGTCACCGGCATGCTGCACCGCATGCCGCTGCTGCGACTGCCGGAATTTCTCGCCGGCATCCTGCTCTGCGGACTGTTCCGCGAATGGCGCGCGGCCGGCGGGCAGCTCGGCATGGCCAGCCGACTGGCGCTTGCGGCGTTCGTACTGGCCAGCTTCCTGGCGACGGTGTGGCTGCTCAAGGGCGAACGCTACTGGTACTTCCTGCTGCACAACGGCCTGCTGCTGCCGGCGCAGCTGGCGCTGGTCTGGCTTTGCGCACTGATCGCCACGCCGCGCAGCGCCGCGGTGGTCGGCTGGTCACAGCGCCTGGGCGCGGCCTCCCTGCCGTTGTTCGTGCTGCATGTGCCGGTGTTCATCCTCTTCTCGCGCTCGGAGAAACTGCTCGGGGCGGTGTCGGCAGAGTGTCTGGAGGACTGGGCCGATTGCGTGGCACAGGCGGGGGAGCTGGCGCTGACGCCGGCGTTCTATCCGCTTTATCTGGGGTTGTGCATCGTGGTCTGCGTGTTGGCACAGGAGCGAGCGGTGGTGCCGGTGAGGCGGTTCTTGCTGAGGCGGGTTTTGAAGGTTTGACGGTCTTCAGAACAAAAGAAAATAGGGACGTACGGCGTAACCGCATACAGCGCCGCACAATGCAGGCGCCCTGGCCTGGGCGGAGCGCCTGGAAGCGACAAGCGCCGGCGGCTTGAAAACCTCAGCCTGTTCCAGCGGCTCAGCTCGAAGGGCGCGTGCCTGCGCTATCAGCCGTGCACCACCCGGCGGTAGAGCATCCGAGCGCCTGCGTCGAGAAAGAAACCCAGCACGCCGATCAGCAGAACCACCGCCATCAGCTCCGAATAGGCCAGGCGGTCGCGAGTGTCGAGGATGAAATAGCCCAGCCCGGCGCTGACACCGAGCATTTCACAGGGCACCAGCACGATCCAGAGGATGCCGATCGACAGCCGCACGCCGGTGAGCACGTGCCCGAGCACGCCAGGGATGATCACGTGGCGAAGCGTCTCCAACCGCGTGGCCGACAGGCTGCGGGTCAGCTGCAGCCAGCGCGGGTCGAGCGCTTTGACCCCAGCGGCGGTGTTGAGCATGATCGGCCACACCGCAGCGAAGGCCAGCAGGAAGTAGATGGGCGCATCGCCCACCCCGAGCAGCATCACCGCCAGCGGCATCCACGACAGCGGCGAGATCATCCGCAGGAACTGAAAGGCCGGCGTGGTCGTCAGCTCGATACGCTGAAAACTGCCCACCAAGAGGCCCGTGGGCACCCCGGCGAGCAGCGCCAAACCAAGCCCGACGAAGACCCGCTTAAGGCTCAGCAGCACGTGCTGCCACAGGTCGCTGCTGGCGAGCAGTTCCAGTAGCGTTTGCAGGGTCGGCCAGGGCGCGAACTGGCCGAGCAGCGGATCATCGGCGACCCGCCAGGCAGCCAGCGCCCACACGCCCAGTAGCGCGGCAAGCCCGGCCAGGCCGAAGCTCCAGGTGACGAGATGTTTGTTCATCAGGCGCTGATCACTTCGCTGCGGGTGTAGCTTTCCGGGAAACCGAAGGCTGTGAGGCCGCCAACTTTTTCCAGCGCCGCCTTGACGAAGCGGTCATCGACCAGATCCTGCGCGACGAACTGCGGATCGAGCCCCGGCAGAAAGTCGTTCTTGCCTTCGATCAGGGTGTTTTGTAGCAGCTTGACCAGCTCCTCGGTGTAGCTCGGGTACGGATAGGGCTGGAAGTCGATGCGCTTTTCGTTCCACTCATCCATGCGCCGCGCGGAGCCATCCCCTGCGTAGCGTGCCCAATCGTCGGCCTCGGGCGCCAGCACGCGGCGCAGCACCGGCTCGGGGAACGGCATGTACTTTTGCTCGCCGTCCTTGGAGAGGATGTGTGCAGTCTCTTCGCGGTTGTTCTGGCTCCACAGCTGCGCCTTGACCATGGCGTCCACCACCTTTTGCGACCACTCGGGCCGCTCGGCCAGGTCGCGCTCGTGCATGTACACCACACAGCAGGCGTGGTCGCGCCACATGTCGCCGGTAAAGCGCAGCACCCGTCCGACGTTCAGCGCCTCGCCTTGGGCATTGAAGGGTTCGGCGGCGGTAAAGCCGGAAATACGCTTGGAGGCCAGCGCCGGGATCATGTCGGCCGGCGCCATAACCACCAGATTGACTTCATTGGCCGCAGGCTTGCCGGTCGCGCCAAGGCTCACGGGCGTCAGGCCGTTTTCGCGCAGCAGGTATTGCAGCATCACGTTGTGGATGGAGTACCAGAACGGAATGGCAACGTGCTTGCCGGCCAGCTGCTTGGGTTCGAGGATGTCCGGCGACACGGTGATGCCGGAGCCCCCGACGTGGTTCCAGGCCACCACCTTGGCCGGCGCCTGACTGCCATAGCGGGCCCAGACGGTCATGGGCGACAAGAGGTGTACGACGTTGATCTGGCCCGAGAGAAAGGCCTCGATCAGCTGCGACCAGCTGCGCAGCAGCACGGGTTTCTCGGACTTCAGGCCCTCGGCCTCGAACATGCCCTTGGCGTGGGCCACCAGCAGTGGCGTCGCATCGGTGATCGGCAGGTAGCCGATGCGCACCGGCGCGTCCGGGTCGACGGCGGCGCGGGCCTTTTGCAGCGCCAGCAGCGGCGCCGCACCGGCGAGGCTGAACAGCGCGCCCAATTTGAGAAATTCGCGACGGCTGGGGATCAGGTTGTCCAGTTCCATGGGTGTGCTCCGGTATCAGGCGGTAATCGGTTCGCGGCTGGCCTGCCGCAGGGTCTTGAGGATTTCAATGCGCAGCGCGCCAAGCTCCTCAACGAGCTCTTCGCGTGGTTGCGGCAGGTCCAATTGCCATTGCCCGATCACCCGCCCTGGGCGACCGCCCAGGAGCAGGATGCGGTTGGATAGCAGCAGCGCTTCGTCGATGTCGTGGGTGATCAGCAGCGCGGCGGTGTCCCACTCGCCGACCAGACGCAGCAACAGGCGCTGCATGTCGGCGCGGGTCACTTCATCCAGCGCACCAAAAGGCTCGTCGAGCAACAACACCTCGGGCTCGCGCGCCAGGCAGCGAGCCAGCGCGGTGCGCTGCGCCATGCCGCCGGAAAGCGCCGCGGGATAACGCTCGCGGGCATGGGCCAGGCCCACGGACTCGATGGCCTGATCGACGCGGCCACGCCGCGTGTCTCGGTCGATGCGCGGCTGGCGGGCGAAATCCAGGCCAAAGGCGACGTTCTTTTCCAGGCTCAACCAGGGCAACAGGCTGGGGTCCTGAAACGCAACTGCCAGACGCGGATGCGGGCGAGTCAACGCCTCACCGTGCACGCTGACCGTGCCGCTGGCCGGTGGCTGCAATCCGGCCAGCACGCGCAGCAGGCTGGATTTGCCAACGCCGCTGGGGCCAAGAATGGTGACGATCTCACCGCGCGCCAGGTCCAGAGAGAAGTCTTCTAGCAGCGCGTGCCAGCCATTGGGGGTGGGATAACCGAGGGAAAGGTCGCGGGCCTGCAGCACGCCAAGTTGAGCGAAAGTCATTGGCAGGCCATCCGTTTTCGACCCAGTTCGCCCTTGAGCTGCACCAGGCTGGGCGTGATCACCGGCAGGAACGCGGCCTCACGCCAGCGCCTCGCGAAGTCGGTGTTGTATTCGCTGAGAAACGCGCGCCCGCCGCTGGCCTGCAGTTCCAGCTGCAGGGCTTGCTGGGCCAGTTCGACCAGGCGGATGCGCAGCTCGCAGAGGGTGACCGGATCTTCGCGGAAGCGCCCGTCACGCAGGCCGTCCAGCAGCATTGTGCGACGCTCTGCCAGCTCCACACCGGTAGCGGCCAGCGGCTCGCCCAACACCGCCTCGGCACCGCCCATGTTGGTTTCGGCCATCTGCAGGCAGCGCTGCGCCAGACCCAGCGCCAGGGCGCATTGCAGACCCAGGAAGTTGGGACGAACGCCCGGCAGATAGGCTGGCGCGGTGTCGTGCAGACGCCATGCCGGGTCCAGCCGCACACCATCCAGTTCTAGCCGCGCGGTATGACTGGCCTGCATGCCGAGCAATGCAAAGTCCGCCGAGCGTGACAGGCCCTCGGCATCGTGCGGCAGTACCCAGATCTGCGGCGGGCCACCTGCCGTATTGGCCATAGCGCAGGCGGCGGCAAAACCGCCACCGCGCAGATTGCTCACCCACGGCAGCACCCCGTCCAGGCGACAGCGGCCATCGGCTTCCAGCTGGCCGCGTACCTGTAGCGACTCCAGCCCGGAGACGAACTTCATCGCGTTCGAAAGCCCCGGTGCACCGGCCAGTCGTCCAGCCAGCAACTCGGGCAACAGGCGCTCGCGCAGGGCGGCATTGGGGGTCTGCAGCAGTAGTTCGATAAAGGCGCGTTGGCTCCAGGCCATGAATGCGGCGGTCAGTGAACGCTCGGCCAACGCGGCGATAGCACACAGGGCATCACCCAGATCGCCGCCCTGCCCGCCCATTGCGGTCGGTACGCCAACGCCGATCAAGCCATCACTGGCCAGCTGCGGGAGCAGCGCCTCGGCATCTGTGTCACAGGTGTCCAACGATTCGGCATGCGCGACAAGCCAGTCGTGCAGGCTGGATTCGGTCATCTCAGGTCTCTCTTTGCAGTCCGCCGTGTTCAAAAGACGGCAGGGCCGCAAGAATACCCCACGCATCAAAGGGATAGTACTCAGCATCCACCCAGGGGATGACTCGACGGCGATCGCTGCACTCACACCGCTAGTGCCGGTCCTCGAGCTGTGGGAGCCGTCTTGTCCGCAAGCCTCAAAGCAGCGCCGGGTTCAAGGACAGTGCCCTAGACCGGGTGGCGGCTTCGCCTCAATCAGACGCACCGCCGAGTCGACTCGATATCCACTCGCGGCTGTAGGCAAGCACGCTGGCCGCCGTGCGGGTCGGGAAATGGATGAACCCATGTGGGCAATGCGGCAAGATGTGCACTTCGGCAGGCGCGGCGTGGCTCCACCGCTCCGCCATCTCCAGCGTGTCATCCCTGAGCGGGTCGAGCCCTCCCGCAAACATCAGCGCCGGCGGCATGCCGCAGAGATCGCCATACAGCGGTGACAACGGTGGCTGCCGACGCTCGGCATCGCTCAGGCCCGGCGTCAGCATGCGCAAGGCTTCCACCATGCCTGGGCCGTCCAGCACCAGCGTCTCGGGAGGCGCTGCGCGAACGCTCGCAGTACCCGTCAAGTCGTAGACGCCGTAATACAGCACCGTACCGACCACGCGCTGCAGCAGCGCTGGCCAGCGTTTCAGCGAGAGCAAGGTGGCGCAGGCGAGATGCCCGCCTGCCGACTCACCCACGACGACTACCGGCAGGTCGACAAACTCTTCGCAGCCCCCACCCAGCAGCCAGCGTGCGGCAGACAGGCAGTCCTCCATCACCCCCTCAATCGGGGTCGACACCGCCAGCCGATAATCCACTGAGACGACCGCCACGTTGCCGTCGTTGACCATGGCAGCATTGAATCTGTCGTTCATTTGAGCGTTGCCGATCACCCACCCGCCGCCGTGGAAGTCCAGCACCACACCGCGGGGCTTCCCGCTCGGCCTTATGATCCGCACCGGCACCGAAGCGCCCGCCACCCCCACCACTCGGCTTTCAGCCTTGAGCCCATGCTTGCCAAGCCAGCCCACACTGCCCAGTTGGCCGAGCCGCAGCAGCCCCTGAATCAAACGGGGCGTCACTCGATTACGAATTCGAAACCGCGGCGCCCAGGCGAGCTTCTCGTTGAAGCGCTGCACCTGTGCGACGTCTCTCTCGGCAGACCAGCGTTCTTTGCTTTCCAAAACATGCTCCGTTGTCGCAACGGCTGTGTTCATTACAGACAACGTAGTGCGATCGGCTGCTAATTTACTTATCGATGGCGGCCCGTGGCCTGCCTGCCCTATTAGTTCGATGCGCAGCCCGTCCGCTCAACTTCGTCTACGAAGCGACAAGAGCAAGTGACTCGCTTAGCAGGGCGAAAACCAAGCCATCACGCAACTCGCTTTCCGCCTTTGCCACCCCCAGCAAACGTTCTGCTGCACTGGTGGGCTGAAGCCCACTACGGGCACCGCTGCCGTTCTAATGGTTCACACGCCCCGAACGCAGAGCGTCCACCATGGCATGCTCACGCAGCAGCGTGGGGACGATCAGCGGCTCAATCTGCCGCAGCCTCGCCGGTGGGCCGAAGCCCACCCTGCGCGCCGGCGACTACAGCAATTTATCCAGGGTAATCGGCAGGTCCCTCACCCGCTTACCCGTCGCGTTGTAGATCGCATTGGCCACCGCCGCCGCCACGCCGACGATGCCGATCTCCCCTACCCCCTTCGACCCCAGGTCATTGACGATCTCGTCGTGCTCCTCAACAAAGATCACGTCGACCTCCGGAATGTCCGCGTTCACCGGGATGTGGTACTCAGCGAGGTTGTGGTTCATGTAGCGGCCGAGCCGGTGGTCGATCAGCGTCTCCTCGTGGAGCGCCTGGCCGATGCCCCAGACCACGCCGCCGACGATCTGGTTGCCCGCGGTTTTCGGATTGACGATTCGTCCGGCAGCAATCGCGCTAACCACGCGGCTGACCTTGATCGTGCCGAGGTCCTCGTCTACCCGAACCTCTACGAACACCGCCGAATGGGTCCCGGTTGACCAGGCGTCGCGCTTCTCGTCGGGCTTGACGCTGGCCTCGGCTTCCAATGCGCCGCTGACCTGCACGATGTCGCGCAGCGGCACGGCATGCTCGCCGGATTTCAGCCGCAGTTGGCCATCGACAAACTCCACCGTCTCCAGATTCGCTCCGGTAAAGGGTGAAGCCGGCGACTGCTGTACGGCGTCCAGCAGCTTCTGCCGCAGGCCGGCGCATGCGCGTTGCACCGCACTACCGACCGAGGACACGGTGGCCGAGCCACCCTCCAGCGGTGCCTGCGGCAGGCTGGAATCGCCGAGGCGGAACTCCACCTCGGCCATCGACAGGCCCATGGCATCGGCGGCGATCTGGGTCATCGCGGTGTAGGTGCCGGTGCCGATATCGGCGGTGGCGCTGGTCACCAGCAGCCGGCCGTCGGCGTCGAGGCAGGCGCGAGCGGAGGCCGGCATCTGCATGGCTTCCCAGACGCCGGTGGCCATGCCCATGCCCACCAACTGATGACCGTCGCGCAGGCTGCGTGGCTGCGCCGGACGCCGCGACCAGCCGAAGCGCTCCGCACCCTGCTGGTAGCAGGCACGCAGCTCCTTGCTGGAATAGCGCTTGCCCTCGTTACCGTTGATGTCGGTGTAGTTGCGCAGGCGCAGCTCCAACGGATCGATACCGACTTCATGGGCCAGCTCGTCCATCGCGCACTCAAGCGCATAGACACCGATGGTCGCGCCCGGGGCGCGCATGTCCAGCGGGGTATAGACGTCCAGCGGCGCCAGGCGGTAGCCGAGGCGAACGTTGTCGCAGGCGTAGAGCATGCCGGACCACTCCACCTCGTGCTCGGTGAAGTCCTCGAAGCGCGAGGTCTGGCCAATGGCCTTGTGCTCGATGGCCCGCAGCCGTCCTTCGCCATCTGCCGCGAGCTTCAGCTGCTGAAAGGTGCGCGGGCGATAGCCGAAGGTGAACATCTGCTGTCGGGTCAGCTCGACGCGCACCGAGGCCTTCAGCTTGAGTGCGGCCATCACCGCCAGCGGCAGCTGGTACTGCGGGCGCAGGCCGGAGCCGAAGGCACCGCCAACAAAGGGCGCGAGCACGCGAATCTTGCCCTCCATGTCGAACACCTGTTCCAGATAGCGCTGGCAGTTCTGCACGCCCTGGGTCTTGTCATGGATCAGCAGCTCGCCGCCCGGCTGGTACTGGACGATGGAGGCATGCGGCTCCATTGGGTTGTGGTGCTCGACCGGGGTGCCGTATTCGCAATCGACGCGTTTTGCCGCCGCAGCGAACGCCGAGTCGAAATCGCCGCGCGGCTCCGGCAGCTCGGCCGGTGCTTCATGGGCCTGTTCGCGCGCCGCCTGCAGATCGGTCTGATGCGCTTCGACCTCGTATTCGATGCGCACGAGGCTCGCCCCGTGCCGCGCCAGCGCCTGGGTCTCGGCGACGACCAACGCCAGTGGCTGGCCGCTGTAGAGCACGCGGTCGTTGTACAGCGGGCGGAACGGCGAGCCGTCGGCGGCATCGTCGTCCTCGTAAGGCTCGTCGTAGCTTGCCACCGGCGGGCGGTTCTGGTGGGTCAGCACCAGTCGCACGCCGGACAGTGCCTCGGCCGCGACGGCATCGATACGCGTGATCCGGCCGCGGGCGATGCTGCTCGACACCACGGCGCCATACAGCAGCCCCGGCACATCGGCTTCGGCAGCGTAGCAGGCCTTACCGGTGACCTTGAGCGGACCGTCGACACGGTCCAGCGGCTTGCCCAGTGGAGAGTTGGCGCTGTTCATCGGACGGTTCCTCCGGCGGCTTCGGTCAGTGCACGCACGATGGCGCGCCGGGCCAGGTCGATCTTGAAAGCGTTGTCGGCGAGCGGTTGCGCGCCTTGCAGCAGGCGATCGGCCGCCGCGGCGAAACATTCGGGTTCGGCACGCTTGCCGCTGAGCAGTTCTTCGGCCTCCTCCAGGCGCCAGGGTTTGTGCGCCACGCCCCCGAGCGCGATACGCCCGCGGCGGATGATGTCGCCATCCATCTCCAGCGCCGCCGCGACGGACACCAGGGCGAAGGCGTAGGAGGCGCGGTCACGCACCTTGAGGTAGGCGCAGTGGCTGGCAAAACCTTCCACCGGCAGCTCGATGGCGGTGATCAGCTCGCCCTCGACGAGTACGTTGTCCTGCTGCGGCTGGTCGCCGGGCAGGCGGTGGAAGTCCACCAGTTCCAGGCGTCGCTTGCCGTGCGGCCCCTCCACATGCACCCGGGCATCCAGCGCCGCCAGCGCCACGCACATGTCCGACGGATGCACGGCGACGCAGTGTTCGCTGGCACCGAGAATCGCGTGGATGCGATTGCGCCCGTCACGCGCGCTGCAACCGGAGCCCGACTCGCGCTTGTTGCAGGGCGTGGCGGTGTCGTAGAAGTAGTAGCAACGGGTGCGCTGCAGCAGGTTGCCGCCGGTGCTGGCCATATTGCGCAGCTGCGGCGAAGCCCCGGCGAGAATCGCCTTGCTCAGCAGTGGGTAGCGCTGTTCGATTTGCGGGTGCCAGGCCAGGTCGGCGTTGCTCACCAGCGCACCGATGCGCAGCCCGCCCTCGGCGGTCTGCTCGATCTCGCGCAGCGGCAGGCCGTTGATGTCGATGAGCTGGCCGGGTTGCAGCACGTTCTCTTTCATTAGGTCGAGCAGGTTGGTGCCGCCGGCGATATAGCGGCTCTGCGGCCCGTGCAGGGCGATGGCCTGGTCGATGCGTTCGGGGCGCTGATAGCTGAACGGCGTCATTGCGCACCCTCCTGGCCGCGCAGCGTCGGCAGTGCGTCCTCAATGGCGGCGAGGATGTTGGGATACGCGCCGCAGCGGCAGAGGTTGCCGCTCATGTGTTCGCGAATCTCGTCGCGGCTGCTGGCACGGTTCTCCGCTGCTAGCCCGGCTGCCGAGCAGATCTGCCCCGGCGTGCAGTAGCCGCACTGGAAGGCATCGTGCTTGACGAACGCAGCCTGCAGCGGATGCAGCGTCGCATCGCTGGCCAGGCCTTCGATGGTGGTCAGGCTGGCGCCGTCGTGCATCACCGCCAGGGTCAGGCAGCTGTTGATACGCCGGCCGTCGAGCAGCACCGTGCAGGCACCGCACTGGCCGTGATCGCAGCCTTTCTTGGTGCCGGTCAGGCCGAGCTGGTCGCGCAGCAGGTCGAGCAAGGTGGTCCAGGGTTGCACCTGGAGCTCACGGCGTTCGCCGTTCAGCTCCAGGCTGATGGTGCAGGTCTGGCCTGCGGCTGAAGAATTTTCGCTCATGGCGGCCTCACGGTTTGGGCGTTGGTATGCGCTGTCCGTGCGTCTTGGGGTACGACTGGCGTGCCGCGAAAATCGTTCAGCCCTGCCGGTCGAGTGGCTGCGGCTGACTGAGGGTCATCTCGCCGCGAACGGCGTGGCGCTGCGCGGACCGGCCAATTGATTCGTGCAGGTTTTGGTAGTCGCTACGGCGATGGTCTTCAGGCCTGCCGGCGATCATTGGGATGGTCGATGTCCTGCAGTACACCGGGATCGTTCAGGGCGAGCTCCAGTACCGGGTGCGCCGCGAAAAGCACCTGGGCACCGCGATCACCATCCAGCTGCAGCAGCGCATCGCGATGGGCGCTGCCGATGCCGCGCGGATGGCCGGGGCGGCCGTCATAGGTCGGCACAACCAGGTTGTCTTTGCGGATTGCCGCCGCGATCTCGCGCAGGGTCCGCGGCTGCACATAGGGCATATCGGCCAGCGCCACCAGCCAGCCACGTCCTGCCGGCGCCTGGGCCACGGCCTGCGCAAGGCTGTGGCCGAGCCCGCGGGATTCCAGCGCAAGCACCTCGCAGTCGGCAGCGTTGGCGCTCAGCCAGTCGCGCAGAGGCAGATTGTCTGCACGGGTCACCACCAGCAGCCGTTCGGCGACACCACGAAGGTTGGCCAGCGTGGCCGCCAGCACCGGCGGCGACGACGCAGCAGCCAGGCTGGCCGCCAGCAGCTTGTCCGCCCCACCGGCCGCGCGATAACGGCTGCCCTGCCCCGCGGCGAGAACGATGGCGCAGACGCCCGGTTCAGGCACAGCGCTGTTGTTCCAGCAACGCCTGGCTGACCAGAGCGCCGTTTTTCAGCGCAACCACTTCGGCCATCAAGGACAGCGCGATTTCCGCCGGTGTACGGCTGCCGATGGGCAAGCCGATGGGGCCGTGCAACCGCTGCACCTGGCGCTCGCCGAGGCCCAGCGACAGCAGGCGCGCCTTGCGCTTTTCGCTGTTGGCCCGCGAGCCCAGAGCGCCGACGTAAAAGGCTTCGGACTGCAGCGCGGTAAGCAGTGCCATGTCGTCCAGCCGCGGGTCGTGGGTCAGCGCGACGATGGCGGTGTGCGCATCCGGTTCGATGGCCAGCACGGCATCGTCCGGCATGCCGGGGACGAAGCGCACCGTCGCCGCATCCCAGTCGTGGGCATAACCTTCGCGCGGGTCACAGATCAGTACTTCGAAGCCGAGGCCATGTGCCAGGTCGGCGACATAACGCGACAGCTGCCCCGCGCCGATCATCAGCAGGCGCCAGGCCGGGCCGAATGGTGCGCGCAGGGTATGCCCATCGAACTGCAGCGCGGCGTCGCGGCCGGCGGTTTGCAGCGTTACATCACCACTGGCGATATCCACACAGCGCAGCAGCCGTTCATGCCCGACGCAACGCCGCAGCAGCTCGTCGATCCATCCGGCATCGCGCAATGGCTCCTGCAGCAGGCGCAGGGTGCCACCACAGGGCAGACCGAAACGCGCGGACTCTTCCTTGCTCACGCCGTAGGTGATCAGCTGGCAAGCCTGCGGTGGCTCATCGGCCATGACCCGCGCGAGCAGATCGTCCTCGACGCAGCCGCCGGACACCGAGCCTTCAACGCGGCCATCGCCGCGCAGTGCCAGCAGCGAACCCACCGGACGTGGCGCGCTGCCCCAGGTTTCCAGCACCGTGTAGAGCACCACGGGATAGCCCTCACGCAACCAGTCGCGGGCCCGTCGCAGTACCGCCAGATCGACACTGTCCATTGATCTCCTCGGATTCAGCCCATTGCTGCCAGGACTCCCGGCAATGCAAGGAGTGACCGATCCGAGGCGAAATTAGTTCGTCGTTGCCGGCACCAGCATGGCGTCCGCCACCTCGCGGCGCTTGCCGCGACCGGCCAGACGCTCCACTAGGGTCAGGGCGAATTCCAGGGCGGTCGCCGGGCCCTGGCTGGTGATGCAGTTGCCGTCCACCACCACCGGCTGGTCGAGGAAATGTGTGCCGGTGAGGTTGTCGCTCATGCCTGGGTAGCAGGTCACCTGGCGGCCCTTGAGCACGCCGTAGGGATGCAGCGCCACTGCCGGCGCGGCGCAGATCGCGGCGAAATCGAGACCGGCACGAGCCTGCTGGCGAACACGCTCGGCCAGCGGCTCCAGCTCGCCGAGGGTCTTCGCCCCGGGCATGCCGCCGGGCAGCACGATCAGGTCAAAATCCTGCGCCAGCACGTCGAGCAGCATGGCGTCGGCGGTGATCCGGGTACCGCGCGCGCAGGTCAGCATGCGCCGCTCTTCGGCACTGGCGACCAACACCTCGAACTCGGCACGCCGCAGCACGTCGATCAGGGTGACGGCTTCCAGGTCTTCGGAACCGTCGGCGATCGGAATCAGGACTCGTTTGCTCATGGCGTTCACCTGCTCAATGGAAATTCAACCGCGCTGCCGGCCGGTGTAAGATGCGCGGCTTTTGCGACGACACGCGAATCGCCCGCCAGAGGCGACAGCCCTCACACTGACCGGCACATAGGGGATCGACCATGCTGGAAAAGCTATTTCAACTCAAGGCGCACAACACCACGCTGCGCACCGAGGTCCTGGCCGGTATCACCACCTTCCTGACGATGGCCTACATCCTCTTCGTCAACCCGAGCATCCTCGCCGAAACCGGTATGGATCACGGCGCGGTGTTTGTCGCCACCTGCCTGGCCGCAGCCATCGGTTCGGCGATCATGGGCCTGGTTGCCAACTACCCGATCGCACTGGCGCCGGGCATGGGTCTGAACGCCTTCTTCACCTACACCGTCGTGCTGACCATGGGCTACACCTGGCAGACCGCCCTCGGGGCGGTGTTCCTCTCGGGCGTGATCTTCTTTGGCCTGTCGATCTTCAAGATTCGCGAGTGGATCATCCACAGCATTCCGCTGGCCCTGCGTGCCGGCATTGCCGCGGGCATCGGCCTGTTCCTGGCGATCATCGCGCTGAAGAACGCCGGCATCGTGGTCGACCATCCGGCGACGCTGGTGGGTCTCGGCGACCTCAGTGCCGGCGGCCCGCTGCTGGCCTGCCTGGGCTTCTTCCTGATCGCCGCGCTGGCCTATCGCAAGGTTACCGGCGCGGTGATGATCGGCATTCTGGTGGTCACCGGGCTATCGATCCTGCTGGGCCTGTCGCAGCTCAACGGTGTGGTGTCGATGCCGCCGTCGCTGGCGCCGACCTTCATGCAGCTGGATATCATCGGCGCGCTGGACATCGGCCTGATCAGCGTGATCTTCGCCTTCCTCTTCGTCGACCTGTTCGACACCTCAGGGACGCTGATCGGCGTCGCGCAGAAAGCCGAGCTGCTCGACAAGGACGGCAAGCTGCCGCGCCTGGGCCGTGCATTGCTGGCCGACAGCACCGCCACCATGGCCGGCGCCGCACTGGGCACATCCACCACCACCAGCTATATCGAGTCCGCAGCCGGCACGGCTGCAGGCGGTCGCACCGGCCTGACCGCCTGTGTCGTGGCGCTGCTGTTCCTGCTCAGCCTGTTCTTTGCCCCGCTGGCCGGTGCCGTGCCGGCCTACGCCACCGCACCGGCGCTGCTGTTTGTCGCCGTGCTGATGATGAGCAGCCTGGCCGGCATCGACTGGGACGACATGACAGTCGCCGCACCTGTGGTGGTCACTGCCCTGGCCATGCCGCTGACCTTCTCCATCGCCAACGGTATCGCCTTCGGCTTCATCGCCTGGACTGCCGTCAAGCTGCTGGCCGGACGCTGGCGCGAACTGAGCCCGGCCATGTGGGTGCTCTCGGCGCTGTTCGTGGTCAAGCTGGGCTGGTTCGCCGGCTGACGTTCCGTAGGGTGGATGACGCTTTTTTTCATCCACCTTTGATACGGAGACGGTGGATGGATAAAGCGTCAGCTGCGCGCCCCGATCCACCCTACGATTTATCTACCATTCCAAGAGTCTTCATGAGCGCTCCGCAATTCGACCCCGCCACTTACGAAACCCAACTCGCCGAGAAAGCCGCCCGGCTGCGCGACCTGCTGGCGCCCTTCGACGCACCCGCGCCGGAAGTGTTCGACTCACCGGATGCGCACTATCGCCTGCGCACCGAATTCCGTCTGTGGTACGACCAGGGCCAGCGTCACTATGCGATGTTCGAGCCGGGCGACAACCACACGCCGATCCTGATCGATGACTTCCCCATCGCCAGCCGTCACATCAACGAACTGATGCCGCAACTGAAAGCCGGCTGGCAGGCCAGCGATGCCTTGGGCTTCAAGCTGTTCCAGGTGGAATTTCTGACCACCATGGCGGGCGACGCGCTGATCACTCTGGCCTATCACCGACCGCTGAACGAAGCCTGGCAAGCTGCAGCCGAACAGTTGGCGGCGAATCTGGGTGTGAGCATCGTCGGTCGTTCGCGCGGCAAGCGCATCGTCATCGGGCGCGACTATGTCGAGGAAGAACTCGTCGTGGCCGGGCGGACTTTCCGCTATCGCCAACCCGAGGGCGCCTTCACCCAGCCCAACGGCGAGGTCTGCCAGAAGATGCTGAACTGGGCCTTCGAGGCGCTCGGCGAGCGCGACGACGACCTGCTGGAGCTCTACTGCGGCAACGGCAACTTCACCCTGCCGCTGGCCAGCCGTGTACGCCGCGTACTGGCCACCGAGATCAGCAAGAGCTCGGTCAATGCCGCGCTGGCCAACCTGGCCGACAACGGCATCGACAACGTCACCCTGGTGCGTCTGTCCGCCGAGGAGCTGACCCAGGCGCTGAACGAGGTTCGCCCGTTCCGCCGCCTGGCCGGCATCGACTTGAAGAGTTATGACTTCGGCAGCGTCTTCGTCGACCCGCCGCGCGCCGGCATGGACCCCGATACCTGCGAGCTGACCCGCCGCTTCGAGCGCATCCTCTATATTTCGTGCAACCCGGAAACCCTGGCGCAGAACATCGCCCAGCTGCACGACACCCATCGCATCGAGCGCTGCGCACTGTTCGACCAGTTCCCCTATACCCATCACATGGAGTCCGGGGTGTTGCTGGTGCGCCGCTGAGGCAGTGATCGGGTTCTGTATGCGGATAGCCAGCGGGACATAGCCAGACTTTTCGTTTTAGCAGTCCTTCGGCCTGCATTCGCCGCGAGGGCGCGGCGCCCACGAGATGTGCGATGGGGCTTGGCTTCTTCGTGGGAGTACCGCCCTCGGGGCGAAGCGTTTAGCTCCGTACGCATATCAATATTCAACCTGCAGCTCGGCGCTGCGCGGTTCGGCCTGGCAGGCCAGCGCCCAGCCCTGGCGCACCTCGCTTTCGCTCAGCACCTGGTTGCTGCGCATGCTCACGCTGCCCTCCACCACCCGGCATTTGCAGGCGGCGCAGACACCCGAGCGGCAGGCGCTCGGCGGTTGCAGGCCGGCCTGTTCCATCGCCTCCAGCAGCACCTCGCCACGCGGTACGTCCAGTTCGTGACGGCGACCGTCGAGCGCGACCCGCAGGCGACTGCGGCGACCGCCCGTCTCACGGCCCGCCTCGCCACGCGGCGCCGCCCCAAAACGCTCCAGATGGATGCGCGCCGCCACCACCCCCAGCTCGCCCAGCGCCACGCTGGCGCCATCCATGAACGGCTGCGGGCCGCAGACAAAGGCCTCGGCAAGCGGCCAACCGGCCAGCTTCGCGGCGATGGCCGCAGCATTCGGCACACCCTGCTCGGCATCGAGCCAGATGCGCAGTTGCAGACGCTCGGGGTAACGCGCAGACCACTCGGCCAGCTCCTCGGCAAAGATCAGCGAGGCGGCATCGCGGCTGGCGTAGAACAGGAACACCCGCCCGCTGCCCTCGACCAGCGCCGCCTGCAGGATCGCCATCAACGGCGTGATGCCGCTGCCGGCACCGAGCAGCAGCAGATCGCCCTCCAGGCTGCGCGGCACGAACACCCCGGACGGCGGCAGCGCCTCGATGCAGTCGCCCGCCTGCAGATTGTCCAGCAGCCAGTTCGACGCGCGCCCGCCGGGCACCCGCTTGATAGTGATGCGCAGCGCGCCATCCGCCTGCGGCCGCTGCGACAGCGAGTAGCAGCGCAGCAGCGCCGGCTCGGCACCGGGCACCTTGAGTGTGAGGAACTGCCCCGGCTGCGTGGTAAAGCGTGCGCGCTTGGCGGCCGGCACCTGCAGGGTGAACGAACAGCTGTCGGCGGTTTCAGCCTGGCGTGAGGCGATGCGCAGGCGGGTGAATTCCCCCTCGACCGGCGACGGCGACGGCGACGGCGACGACGCGAGTGAAGTCGCTACCGGCGCCGAGGTCGAAGGTGCAGTCGAAGCCGGTCCCGACTTCGGTACGCCACGCAGCATCGGCCATACCGCCTTGCGGCGGAACAGCAGCACATAGCCGACATGCAGGCCGATCAGCCACAGCCCCAGGTTGGCGAAGAACTCGTGCACCTCTTCGGCGTCGCCCATCCAGCCGACGAATTCGATGTCGCTGGCGGCGCCGAAGACATCCGGCCCCACGCCCGGCAGGGCGGCCAGCACATCACCGTTGTCTACCATGCCCAGACCGACCACGCTGGCAATGGCGAAACTGCCCAGCGCGCCGACCGTCAGCCACTTGCCGACGCTCGACAGGCCCGGCTTGCTCCGCTGGCCCTTCGGCGGCAGCAACTGCGGGAAGCCGCGCAGGCGCAGCGGCACGATCAGCAGGCGCCACATCAACAGCGCCACCAGGCCATAGCCCAACCAGATATGCAGCGTCTCGGCGTCGTCACCGCTGAGGTAGGCGCCAAGAAAGAAACCGGCCAGCAGCCAGTGGAACAGACGGAAACGATTGAAAGCAGCCACGACGGCGATCCTCTTTGAATGGATGCCGCCTTTGTATTCCTGCGAGCTGAAACGAAACTGAACGGCACCGACCGCTGCGCTTCAGCTTGGCGTAAGGTAGCGCGCCTAGGCTGCGCTCATTCCCAACCGGAGAGCGCACCATGAAAGCCCGCTGGATCATCCTCCTGTCCTGCTGCCTGAGCCTGCCGGCCCTGGCCAAAACCGAACACCCACTGCTGGCCGGCTACGCCGCACAGGCGCGTCAGGAGAATCCGAACTTCACCAGTTTCTCCGCCGAGCGCGGCAAGGCACTGTACTTCGCCGAGGAGCAGCGCAACGGCAAGACCATGAGCTGCACCACCTGCCACACCGCCGACCCGCGTCAGCCCGGCAAGACGCCGGCGCACCGCAAGGTCGATCCGCTGGCGCCGGCAGCCAACCCCGAGCGCTTCACCGACCTGAAGAAGGTCGAGAAATGGTTCCGCCGCAACTGCGACGACGTCTACGCCCGTGAATGCACCGCGCAGGAAAAGGGTGACTTCATCAGCTGGATCGACAGCATCAAGTAAGGAGCCCGCCATGAAGATTGCACCCCTCGCTGCCGTCGCCGGGCTGGGCCTGACCCTGGTATTGGCCGGCCTCAGCTTCGCCGATGACGACGACCATCACGAGCGCAAGGGCTACAAGCGGCCCAAGCGCCTGTCGGTACCGAGCGATGCACCGCTGGTGTGGAAGGAAGAATGCGCGGCCTGCCACATGCTCTATTCTCCTGGCCTGATGCCTGCAGATGCCTGGCGCGAGCAGATGCGCACCCTGGGCGATCACTACGGCAGCAACGCGTCGCTGGACCCGGTGCAGGAAAAGGAAATCCTCGACTTCCTGGTCCGCGCCTCGGCCGTCAACCGCCTGCCGGTGGAGCCGTCACCCACCGCCGGCGAGCCGCCACGCATCAGCCAGACGCGCTGGTTCGAGCACAAACACGACGAGGTCAGCGAAGCCAAGTTCGCCCGCGAGTCGGTCGGCGGCCGCTTCAACTGCGTGGCCTGCCATCGCGACGCAGAAAAAGGCGACTTCGACGAGGACCGGGTGAAGATTCCGCGCTGAGACAAAAATAGCCGGAACATTTTGCCAACCGTTGCGTTATATCCCTGCGGCAACCCGGACGGCAGCGCATGGGCACTGCAAAAACTGAGGCGTTGGCAACGCAGCAGGTTTTAGCGGCGCCCTGCGCGGTCAGCCCAGACGAGCGCTTAATGAACGACAGCGAACAGGACCTCATCCAGCAGGCCGCGCGTGGTGATCGCCAGGCGTTCGGCACGCTGGTGCGCGTCCATCAGGCGCGGGTCTTCCACTTCCTCCGTCGCCTGCTCGGCAGCGCCGACGAGGCCGCGGACCTGACTCAGGAAACGTTCATCCGCGCCTTCCAGGCGCTGCCCAGGTGGCGCCCGGAAGCACGCTTGCAGACCTGGTTGCTGCAGATCGCACGCAATGCCGCGCTGGATGCGCTGCGCCAGCGGCAACGCCACGTCGACGTGGCGCCGGAGGAACTGGCCGAGCCGGTCGATCCGGCGCCATCGCCGCTGAGCCGGCTGCAGACCGGGCGCGATCTGGCATTGCTGGAACGCTTGCTAGCCCGCCTGCCCCACGAACAGCGCGAGATCCTGCTGCTGCGCGAGGTGGAGGGGCTGGCCTACGACGAACTGGCCGCCACGCTGCAGCTCGCCGCCGGCACCGTCAAGTCGCGCCTGGCACGCGCCCGCGAGGCGCTGCTGCACGGCTATCGCCAGGCCAACGGAGGCACCCTCGATGACTGAGCATCTGGACATGGCGATCCTGTCCGCCTACCTCGACAACGAACTCGACACCGCCGCACAGCGCCACGCCGCCGCCCACCTGGCGGTTTGTCCGCAGTGTCGCGCCACCCTGGCCGAACTCGACGGGCTCGGCCAGGGCTTGCGTGCGCTGGCCTGCCCGGAGTTGCCGGCCGAGTTGCAGGCGCGTCTGCAGCGGCCCTTCGCGCCGCCGCCCGTGCGCAGCTGGTGGGCCCGGCACTGGGCGCAGGGTATCGGCGCCGCGGCGTCGGTCCTGCTCGGCCTGCTGCTCGGCTATGCCCTGCCCGGCCAGCCGCCGGGCAGCTCACCCCGCCACGACCTGCTCGCCGTCCTCGGCAGCACCCCACCTGGCGCGCTCTGCGCGCGCCCCGAATTCTGCTACCTGAAGGTAAACCTGAAATGAGCAACACCACCCTGCGCAACGCCCTGGTCCTGTCCGTGCTGGTCAACGTCGGCGTGCTCGCTGGCCTCGGCTGGCAGAAACTCAGTCGCGATGGCCTGCCGATGCCCTCTGGCGCACCGACCGAGCTGTCGCGCGAGCTGCAACTGAGCGCCAGCCAGCTGCAGCGCTGGCACGATGCCGAGGCGCCGTTCCTGGCCTACCTGCGCGCCTCCAACGCCAGCCTCGGCGAACACCGCAACCGGCTGATCGAGGCGATCTTCGCTGAACAGGTAGACCGCGCGGTAATCGACGCCGAGCAGGCGAAGATCGCCGAACTGCAGAACGAACAGCAGCGCCTACTCATCGACCAGCTGCTGCAGGAGCGCGAGATCCTCGAACCGCAGCAGCGCGCGCGGCTCGCCCAGGTGCTCACGCAGCAGTCGTTCGGCGCCGACAGCATCGAGCAATTGCACCGCAAATGACGGATTGCACGGCGCGATGGAACAAAACCGTCGCGCCTGCGTTAGAACATCAGGAGCCGCACTTCGCCGGCTCGCTCAATGGAGTTCTATCGATGATCCGCAAACCCCACGCTCTCGCCCTCGCCATCATCCTCGCCGGCACCCTCGGCCACGCCGGCACCAGCCTCGCCGCCACCAGCCATGACCACGGCCACGGCGAAGGCGCGCCGGCGCTGCAACTCGATGCCGGCAAGCGCTGGGCCACCGACGCGCCGCTGCGCCAGGCAATGGGCACCATCAACAACGATATGCGCCAGGCGCTGCCGGCGATCCACGAAGACCGTCTGCCCGCCGCCCGCTACGGCGAACTGGCCGAGACGGTGCGCGGCCAGGTCGCCTACATGGTGGAGAACTGCAAGCTGAGCGCCGAGGCCGACGCGCAGCTGCACCTGATCATCGCCCAGCTAATCGCCGGTGCCGACGCCATGAGCGGCGCCCCGGCCGGTCAGCGCGACGGCGCGGTGACGGTGGTCGGCGCGCTGGGCGACTACGCCACTTACTTCGCCGACGACAGCTTCAAGCCGCTGGAACACTGATCGACCGCCGCGCTCAACCCTTGTCCGGCCGTGCCGGCGGGGCCGCTTTCACCGCGAGCGGCACCTCGGCGGCCACCGCTTCCGACTCGCCCTCGCCGCTGCGATCTCCGCTGGTGTTGGCCAGCAGGCTGGCGGTGGCGGTCTGCAGGTAGGCGTGCAGCTGGCGCAGCAGCTGCGGCTGATCCTCGGCAGCGGCGATCCGCTCGCCAGCCGGTTCACCGCCCAGGCGATAGCGATACAGCCGCGCCGGCTGCTCCTTGGGCTGTACCAGCACCCGATCACCGCGGATCAGCGCCACGGTCTGGTCGCTGCCCGACGGCTTGACGATGCCGAAACCCGGATCGTCCGCCGGCAGGCTGAGCAAATCGCGGCCCCAGCATTGATGACGCACCTCGCCACCGAGGCGGCCCATGATGGTCGGCACCACGTCCACCTGCGTACCGACCACCTCGCGACGGCTGCCGAAACGCTCGGTGACGCCCGGGGCGATCAGCAGCAGCGGCACGTGGAAGCGCAGCAGATCCATCTCGGTGACTTCCTCCGGCGCGCCGAACCCGTGGTCGCCGACCACGACGAACAAGGTCTGCTTGAACCAGGGCTGGTTACGCACCTTGTCGAAGAACTGCCCCAGCGCCCAGTCCGAATAACGCATCGCCGTCAGATGCTGGTCCAGCGCGCCATGCCCCTCGACAGCAGCGACCGGCAACTGCTCGGGTAGCGCATACGGCGTGTGGTTGGACAGCGTCTGCAGCAGCGCATAGAACGGCGCGCCGTTATCCAGCTTGCCCAGCTCCTCGGCGGCGCGGGTGAACATGTCCTGGTCGGAAACACCCCAGGTCGGGTCGGAAACCACCGGATTCACATAGTCGTTGCGGCCAACGAAGCGCTTCATGCCCTGGTTGCCGAAGAACCCCGCCTGGTTGTCCCAGGCGAAATCGCCGTTGTAGACGTAGACGTCGTCGAACGCCCGCGCACCGAGCAGCTGCGGCAGTCCGGAGAAGCGATGGCCGCCTTCTGGCGTCTGCATCAGGTACTCGAAGCCGGGCAGGTTGGGAAAGCAGGCCATGCTGGCGAACATGCCCTGGTGGGTGTGGGTGCCGTTGGCGAAGAAACGCTCGAACAACAGCCCCTCGCCGACCAGGCGGTCGAAGTTCGGCGTGATGCCGTCGGCACTGCCAAGCGCGCCGACATAGCGGCCGGCGAAGCTCTCCATGAGGATCACCACCACGTTGCGCACCGCCAGCTGGCCGTCCGCCGGCGGCTGGAAGTCACGGCGCACCGGCGCCAGCTCGGCATCCACCAGCCGGTCGTTGCCGGTCAGTAGCAGCTCGCGGGTGATCGCCTGCGCCTGCTCGGCCGGCAGCGTCGCCTTCCAACTGTTGTCGCGATGACTGGAGAAGCGGTGCTTCGCGGCGTCATACAGCGAGAGTGTCGCGTTCAGGCCGAGGTGATTGGCGAACATCGACTCGGTGGTAAAGGCATCGCCCCAGCGCAGCGGCGGTCCCTGGCGCAGCGTGCCGCGCGCGGCCACCACACTGACCAGCACCAGCAGCGTGAACACCGCCGTGCGGGTATACCAGGTCGAGCCACGGCGGCGTGCGCCGGCCTCGCGCACAGCCGGCGCGCCACGGGTCAGCCGCTCCAGCCAGCCGAACAGCGCGTACATCGCCGCGCTCGCCACACCCCAGCTCGCCAGCAGTTGCAGTACCGGGAAGCCATGCCAGAGCATGCTCAGCACGGTGGCCGGGTCTTCCTGCAGGTACTGGAACACCAGGCTATTGAGGCGCTGGTGAAACTCGCGATAGAAGTTCAGCTCGATCAGCCCGAGCAGGATCGTCAGGCTGGCACACACACTCAACCACAGCCGCAGCAGGCCCCGGGCGGCCATCACTCGCATGCTCAGCACCCCGAGCAGCAGTGGCAGCAGGATGTACACCGTCAGCCGCAGGTCGAAGCGCAGGCCGTTGCCGAACGCCTCGACGAAGCTGGCCAGCGGTGTACTGCCGATCAGCTCGCGGTTGAACAGCAGCAAGCCCAGCCGCAACAGCGCGAACAGCGCCAGCAGGGCCAGCGCACAGGCGAACGTGAAGCGCAGGTGGGCGGCCAGGCCATTGAAGCCGGACGCCGGGCGCTCTCGAGCAGAGCGTCGCAAAGAGGAAAGCATGGTACGTCCTTCAGGGGATGAGAATCACCGCCCAGACCAGACCGATCAGGCACAGCGCCAGCAATTGCGCGGCGCTGCCCATGTCCTTGGCCTGTTTGGCGAGCGGATGCAGTTCGAAAGAGATGCGGTCGACCGTCGCCTCGATGGCCGAGTTGAGCAGTTCGACGATCAGGCCGAGAAACACCACGGCAATCAGCACGGCGCGCTCGACGCGGCTGACGTCGAGCAGGAAGGCCAGCGGAATCAGCAGCAGGTTCAGCAGCACCAACTGGCGAAACGCCGCCTCGCCCCGATAGGCGGCCTTGAGGCCGGCGGCGGAGTAGCCGGCGGCATACCAGAGCCGCGTCAGACCGCTGCGCCCTTTCAGGGCCGCACCACCAACCGGCACGTCAACGCTGGCCACGGCATCGGTAGCCGCGCAGGTCGGCTCAGATGACATCGCAGCGCAACTCGCTGAAGGTGCGGTGGGCGGCCAGCAATCGTTGCCAGTCCTGTTCCGGCATGGCCTGGCGATGACGCTTGAGCTGGCGCAGGTCATGCCGTGCCGCGGCGCTGCGCCGCAGGCGGCGACGGCTCTTTTCCAGATCGAGCAGGGCGACCTCGACCCGGGCCGCGTCACCTTCGCCCTGAACCCTGAGGAAGATGTGCTTGGGATAGCAGCAGCCATGCTGCCAGCGGGCCTGATGAATGCGCGCCAGGGTGATCCCGACCGCCGCCAGCATGCGCTCCTGTACCGTCGGACCGAAGCGCTCCCCCAAGTCCTGTTGATACCAGTCCTCCAGGCTGACGAAGCCTTCCAGCTCCGCCGTCACCAGCAGTGCCTGCCACTGCCCGGCCTGCTGCCGCGTGCCGCAGTAGACCAGTTCCGGCACCCGCACTCCGAGCCGGGCGAAGGCCTGCAGTGCCCGCAGTTCGCGCAGCACCGTGGGCCGGCCGAACGGATGCAGCAGCGAGCGATACAGGTGACCGATCTGCCGTTTGCAGTACAGCAGCGACTGCTGCGGATCGCGCAGCCGTATCCGTTGCACACCGCTTTCGCCGGCGCGGCGCTGGTTGGGCTCCTCGACCCATTCGCCCTGGGTGTTCCACCAGCGCTGGAAGGTGCTGGTACGCGCTTCGCGGGCCGGCAGTACGAGTGGTCGGCTCATGTTCAGCCCCGCTTGCGCAGCACGTAGACCCGCCACATCGCGTAGCCCGGGAGAAAGTCATTACGGTCGAGGATGTCGAAGCCGGCCTCGGCGAATTCCTTCTCGATCACCGAGCGCGCGACGACGAAGCGGTTCTGGTTGTCCTTTGCCGGCCGGCGACGCTCCAGGCGCTTGCGCTTCCAGGCCTTGTAGTTGCCATCGACCCACAGCGAGACGATCAGCGTGTCACGGGTGACGCGGTGAAACTCACGCAGCATCGCCAGCCGGTGCGCCGGGTCGGCGATGTGGTGCAGCAGGCGCATGCAGAAGATGTTGTCTACCGCGTTGTCACCCATGTCGATGGCGAAGGCGGAGGTCTGGAAGCTCTCGACCCGATAAAGGATTTCCCGCGACTGCGCGGCCTCGGCGATCGCCAGCATGTCGGCCGAGTTGTCGGCAGCAAAGATCATCCGGCTCGGGTGCTCGGCCAGCAGCGGCCAGAAGCGCCCGGCGCCGCACGGCAAGTCCAGCACCAGATCAGGATCGCCGGCGATCTTCAGTGCGCGGCGCGCCATCTGCTCGTCACGCCAGTGCGACAGCCGCCGGGCCAGGCCATCCTGATGCTTGTGCAGGTATTCGTAGGCGTGCTGGCGATCGTACTTGCGCGAGAACTCCAGTTCGATAGGGCTCGATGTCGTCATGGCGGGCATTCCGGTTGGAAACGGAACGCCAAACTAACCAAGCAGACATCAAGGGCCCGTCAACGGGATGTGAAAAAAACGTCAAACAGCGCCGTCATGAAAGCGCACCTGAAAGCAGCTGCCCTGCGGTTGCCGCGGCACCACACCTACCTGCCAGCCCTGGTGCGCGCAGATCCGCTTGACCAGCGACAACCCCAGCCCCAGCCCTTCGCCGCGCCCCTCGGCACCCCGCACGAACGGCTGGAACATGCGCTCCTGCTCCGCCAGGGGAATGCCCACGCCGCTGTCCTCGACGCGAAAGCCACCTTCGTCGAGGACCAGCCGCACCGTGCCGCGGTCGGTGTAATGCAGTGCGTTGCGCAGCAGGTTGGACATCACCGTGCCGAGCAGGGTGTGGTTGTAGACGCCGCGGTCCTCGCCCTCCTCCAGCAGCTCGAAGGCCAGGCCCTTCTCCGCCAGCAACGGTGCCCAGCGCTCGCTCTGCTCGGTCGCCACGCTCCGCAAGCTGGCGTCGCCGGCCAAGGACGTCTGTTGCGGACGCGCCCGCGCCAGCATCAGGAAGGTTTCCACCAGCTCGTGCATTTCCCGCGCGGCGCGCTGGATGCGCGCCAGCGGTCGCTGTGCGGCTGGCGACAGCTCGGCCTGCTGCTCGAGCAGCTCGCAGGCGCCGAGCACCACCATCAGCGGCGTGCGCAGTTCATGGCTGACATCGGCGGTGAACAGCCGCTCACGCTCCAGGGTCTGGCGCAGCTGGCCGAGGGTGCTGTCGAACGCCGCAGCCAGATGACCGACCTCGTCATCGGGATACTGCAAGGCCAGCGGCGGCGCCAGCGGATGCAGCTGGTCGCGGTGGCGCACCTGGTTGGCCAGGCGGCTGACCGGTGCCAACACCCGGTTGGCCATCAGCCGCCCCAGCGCCCAGGCGCCGAGCACGCTGAGCAGAAAGCCGGCCAGCACGACGTTGAACAGCGCATCCTCGCGGGCCTCGAACTCGTGCTGCTCCTGCACCAGCACGTAGCGTTCAGCGCCGACCTTGCGCACATAGACGTAGTAGGCATCGTCCCCGCGAACCAGCTCGGTGAACCCCTCGCCGAGCCCGGCAAACGCCTTTGGCATCGGGTGCTCGGGCAGATGCGAGGCGAAGAAGTGGGTGCTGGTGTCCAGCTGCGGTGTCCGTCCGTTTGGCAGGTCCTCGTTGAGCACGATGTCCAGGTCGCGACTCAGCTCCTCGGTGACCAGCTGCTCTTCGATGAAGTGCACCACGCCGACGATGCCGAGGGCGAACGCACCGCTCACCACCAGCGTCATCAGCGTGAAGGCGATGACGATCCGCCGCGCCAGCGGCTGCTTAGCGAGCATCGCAGTCCTCCGCCAGGCGGAAGCCAAGGCCGTGCACGGTATGCAGCAACGGCTTGGCGAACGGCTTGTCGAGCACCTGGCGCAACTGGTGGATATGGCTGCGCAACGCATCGCTGTCCGGCACGTGATCACCCCAGACGGCATCTTCCAGCGCTTCGCGGCGCACCACCGCCGGGCTGCGCTGCATGAGGATCGCCAGCAGCTTGTGGCCGATGGGGTTGAGGCGAATCGGCTGGCCACCACGACTGGCTTCCAGGGTGTCCAGGTCGTAGCAGAGATCGGCCACCTGCAGCTGCCGGCGACGCGATCCCTGGCAGCGACGCAGGATCGCCTCGATACGGGCAACCAGCTCGGACAGCGCGAAGGGCTTGATCAGATAGTCGTCGGCACCGGCCTGCAGCCCCTTGATACGGTCAGGCAGGGCATCGCGGGCGGTGAGCATGATGATCGGCGTATCGCGCCCGGCATCGTCGCGCAGGCGCTTGCACACCTGCAGCCCGTCGATGCCCGGCAGCATCAGGTCCAGCACGATCAGGTCGTAGTCCTGGGTGGCGGCCAGGTGCAGGCCGCTGAGGCCATCCTGCGCGCAGTCGACCACGTAGCCCTTGAGCTCGAGGTAGTCCAGCACGTTGGCGAGAATGTCACGGTTATCTTCGATGACCAGGATGCGCATCGCTGGGGTACTCGCTAGAAGTTTCGGAACGGCAGACGCTGCTTATTACGCCTGCGCGCGGCGCAGAACATAGCCGAGACGATGTGAAAAAAACGTCGCCTCGCCAGCCCCGCATTTAGCCCTGCGCGGCTTAAGACTGCCTTAAGTTTGCGCCCCAACAATCCGGCCCAGGCTTCTTACCGAGGTTCCCCGATGGAACTGCCCTGGGTCGATCACACCGATGTACTGGCACGCATTGGCCGCGAGCCTTCGCTCTGCCTGCAACTGGCGCAGGCCGATGCAGGCGAGCGGCGCGCAGCACTGGAAGACTTCATCCGCCAGCGTTTCGCCGAGCACTATCAGGCGCAGGTGCGGCACTTCATGCCCTGCCTGCTCGGCCTGCATGGCGACAATGGCGAGGTGCAGGGCGCGGTTGGCCTGCGCAGCGCCCGGCGCCGGCCGCTGTTTCTCGAACGCTATCTGGACGAGCCCATCGAGCAGGCCGTGAGCCAGCGCCATGGGCGTACGGTGCCGCGCGAGGAGATCGTCGAGGTCGGCAACCTCGCCGCCTTCGGCAATGCCTCGGCGCGCCTGCTGATCGTCGCGCTGACCGATCTGCTGGTCGCTCAGGGCTTTCGCTGGGTGGTGTTCACCGGCACGCCGGCACTGCTTAACAGCTTCCAGCGCCTGGCGCTCGATCCGCTGCCGCTGGGCCTGGCCGATCCGGCGCGCATGGGCGAGGAGCTGGCCGACTGGGGCAGCTACTACGCCTGCCGGCCGCAGCTGATGGCTGGCGAGATCCTGCCCGGCCACCAGCGCCTGCTGCAGCTCGGCCTCTATGCGCGGCTCGGCTATCAGCCGCTGTTCGACACCACGGAGGCGCCCCATGCAGCCTGCAGCTGAACGCTTCTGGACGACACTCGACCAGCACGCCGGCATCGCGCTGAGCGAAGGGCCGCGCCAACTGAGCTACGCCGAACTGCGCCATGAGGTGGCCGCGCGCGCCAGCCATCTGCAACAGCTCGGCGTGCAGCGCGTCGCCTTGGCGCTGGATAACGGTCTGGAGTGGGCGCTGTGGGACCTGGCCCTGCTGCGCGCCGGGCTGGTCTGCGTGCCGCTGCCGGCATTCTTTTCCGCGGCGCAGCAGGAGCACGTGCTGCAGCACGCCGGCACCGACTGTCTGATCGGCGCCGTCAGCCCTTTCAGCGAGCGCTGCGGCTTTCGTCAGAGCGTCGGCGGCCTGCTACTGCGCCAGCCGGATTCCGTCACGCCGGTGCCCGACGGCACCCTGAAGATCACCTATACCTCCGGCACCACTGGCCAGCCCAAGGGCGTCTGCCTGGATGCCGAAGCGCAGCTGGCGGTGGCCGAGAGCCTGCGGCAGGCCAGCCTGCCGTGCGACGTGCGACAGCACCTGTGCGTGCTGCCGCTGGCGACGCTGCTGGAAAACATCGCCGGGCTCTATGCGCCGCTGCTGGCGGGCGCGCGGGTCGAACTGCGGCCGCTGGCCGAGATCGGCTTCAGCGGCGCGGCGGGCTTCGAGCTGCCGCGCCTGCTCGCCACGCTGAACGCGAGCCAGCCGCACAGCCTGATCCTGTTGCCTCAGCTGCTGCTGGCGCTGGTCAGCGCCGCTGAGCAAGGCGTGCCATTACCCGCATCGCTGCGCTTTATCGCGGTGGGTGGCGGTCGCGTGGCGCCGCAACTGCTGGAGCGCGCCGAACGCCTCGGGCTGCCGGTGTTCGAGGGCTACGGCTTGTCCGAATGCGCCTCGGTGGTCTGCCTGAACACACCCGAGGCGCGGCGCATCGGCACGGTCGGCCGGCCGCTGCCACATGTCGAGCTGCGCTTGGCCGACGATGGCGAGGTACTGGTGCGCGGCCCGCACATGCTCGGCTATCTCGGCGAGCCGGCGCTCGCTGGCGAGTGGTTGGCGACTGGCGATCTCGGCCATTTCGAGGACAGTTTCCTGGTCCTGCACGGACGCAAGAAGCATCAGTTCGTCACCGCCTACGGACGCAACGTCAATCCCGAGTGGGTGGAGGCAGAACTGGTACAGCAGGCAGCCATCGCTCAGGCCTGGCTGCATGGCGAAGCACTGGCGCAGAACGTCGCCGTGCTCGTACCTCGCCGCCCCGAGCTGAGCGATGCCGAGCTGCAGGCGGCGGTCGAGCGGGTCAACGCCGACTTGCCGGACTACGCCCGCGTGCACCACTGGCTGCGCGCCGCCGAGCCCTTCACCGCCGGCAACGGCCTGGCCACCGCCAACGGCCGGCTGCGTCGCAACGCCCTCTTCAACCATTACCAATCGGCGATCAACGCCCTTCTGTCCTGACTTTCGAGGCTCATCATGGATTTCTTCGACCAGCTGCAACACCAGACCAATGCCGAGCGCGAATACCTGCTTGGCGCGCCGATCATCCACGCCGCGCTCGCCGGCACCGCGACCCGCGCGCAGTACATCGCCTTCCTGACTCAGGCCTACCACCACGTCAAGCACACCGTGCCGCTGTTGATGGCCTGCGGCGCACGCCTGCCGGAGCGCCTGGAGTGGCTGCGCGAGGCGATCGCCGAATACATCGAGGAAGAAATCGGCCATCAGGAATGGATCCTCAACGACATCCGCGCCTGTGGCGGCGATGCCGAGGCGGTGCGCCATGGCCAGCCGGCACTGCCCACTGAGCTGATGGTCGCCTACGTTTACGACCGCATCGCGCGGCACAATCCGGCGAGTTTCTTCGGCATGGTCAACGTGCTGGAAGGCACCAGCATCGCGCTGGCGACCCAGGCCGCCGGCGTGCTGCAGGACAAACTTCAGCTGCCGGCCAAGGCGTTCAGCTACCTGACCTCGCATGGCAGCCTGGACCTGGAGCACATCGAATTCTTCAAGAGGCTGATGAACCGCCTCGACGACGAGGACGACAAGGCCGCCGTGGTGCACACCGCGCGCGTCGTCTACCGCCTCTACGGCGACATCTTCCGCAGCCTGAGCGCGCCGGAGCACGACCATGCAACTGCGTGACGCGCGCATCCTGCTGACCGGCGCCAGCGGCGGCATCGGCCAGGTGCTGGTCGAGCGGCTCTGCGCCGGCGGCGCCCGGCTGCTGCTGGTCGGCCGCGACAGCCTGGCGTTGGAAGCGCTGGCGCGCCGCTATCCGGGGCAGGTCAGCCTAGTCTGCGCCGACCTCGCCCAGCGCAGCGGCCGGCATACGGTGCTCGATGCGGCGCGGCGTTTCGGCGGCCTCAACTGCGTGATCAACGCCGCCGGAATCAACCAGTTCAGCCTGCTCGAACAGCAGGACGAGGACGCCATCGCCCGGCTGATCGGCGTCAACGTCACCGCCACGCTGCAGTTGACCCACCTGCTGCTGCCGCTGCTGCGCCAGCAACCGCAGGCGCTGCTGGTCAATCTCGGTTCAACCTTCGGCTCCATCGGCTACCCGGGTTTCGCCGCCTACTGCGCCAGCAAGTTCGCCCTGCGCGGTTTTTCCGAGGCGCTGCGCCGCGAGCTGGCCGACAGTCACGTCAAGGTGCTCTACATCGCGCCACGCGCCACCCGCACGGCGATGAACAGTGCCGACGTGGTGGCGATGAACGACGCGCTGAAGGTGGAGATGGACGATCCGCAAGAAGTCGCCCGACAGATCGTCCATGCCATCGCCACGGAGCGCGAAGAGCTTTACCTCGGCTGGCCGGAAAAACTCTTCGTGCGCCTCAACGGCCTGCTGCCACGGCTGGTCGACCAGGCCCTGCGCAAACAGTTGCCGGTGATCAAACGCTTCGCCCGTGCTGAACAGCCGCTGCCACCCGCCCACCAATCCAACTCAACCGGAGAACACCCATGAAGCGCCTGCTCGGCCTTTGCGCACTGATGCTGGCCCTGGCTAGCCAACCCTCCTTCGCCCTCAGCCCGGCCGGCGAATCGTCGCTGCGCCAAATCCAGGCGCGCTGGGCGGAAATCAACTACCAGCTGCCGGCGGCGCAGCGCGAAGCGGCCTTCGCCCGGCTCGCCTCGGAGGCCGAAAGCGCGGTGGTCGGCGAACCGCAGGCCGCCGAGCTGCATATCTGGCACGGCATCGTGCTCAGCACCTGGGCCGGCGCCAAGGGCGGGCTCGGCGCGCTGGGCCTGGTCAAGCAGGCCAAGGCCGCACTGGAAAAAGCCATCGAGCTCGACGCGCAGGCACTCGACGGCTCGGCCTATACCAGTCTGGCCAGCCTCTACTACCAGGTGCCCGGCTGGCCGATCGGTTTCGGTGACGAGGACAAGGCCGAGGCGCTGTTCAAGCAGGCGCTAGCGCTGAACCCGAACGGCATCGACCCGAACTACTTCCACGGTGATTTCCTGCTGCGTCAGAAACGCTACGGGGAAGCGCGCGCGGCGCTGGAAAAGGCACTCGCCGCGCCCGACCGCGCGGGTCGTGAAGTCGCCGATGCCGGTCGCCGCGACGAAGCCCGCGCGCTGCTCGCGCAGGTCAAGGAAAAGCTGGAATAACCGGGTGCGGCGGCGTTGAATGCACAGCAATGCCGCGAACCCTTCAGGACGACAGGAACGACATGCGCATTTTGCTGGTGGAAGACGATCGCGCCCTCGGCGAGGGCATCCGCACCGCACTCAAGCCCGAGGGCTACACGGTGGACTGGCTGCAGGACGGCGCCAGCGCGCTGCATGCGCTGAGCCACGAGAGCTTCGAGCTGGCCATCCTCGACCTCGGTCTGCCGCGTATGGACGGTCTGGAAGTGCTCAAGCGCCTGCGCGCCAGCGCCAACCCGATCCCGGTGCTGGTACTCACCGCGCGCGATGCCACCAGCGACCGCATCGCCGGGCTGGATGCCGGCGCCGACGACTACCTGGTCAAGCCGTTCGACGTCGCCGAACTCAAGGCCCGCCTGCGCGCTCTGCTCCGGCGCAGCTTCAATCGCCCTGAGCCGGTACTGGAGTACCGCGGCATCCTGCTCGACCCGGTCAATCAGCAGGTCAGTTACCAGGGCACCCCAATCAATCTGCCGCGCAAGGAGTTCGTCTTGCTGCATGAGCTGATCGCCCAGCCCGGCCGCGTACTGACCCGCGATCGGCTGCAGCAGGTGCTCTACGGCTGGGACGAAGAAGTCGAGAGCAACACGCTGGAGGTGCATATCCATCACCTGCGCAAGAAATTCTTCCCCGAACTGATCCGCACCGTACGTGGGGTCGGCTATCTGGTGGACAAATGCTGAGGCGCTCTATCCGCAACCGCACCCTGGTGCTGGTGCTCGGCATCCTGCTGCTGTCGCTGAGCCTGATTTCCTGGCGCAGTTATCGCGACGCGCGCCACGAGATCGAGGAGCTGTTCGACGCCCAACTGGCGCACAGTGCTCGACTGGTGCAGGGGCTGGTGATGCGCGACATGAATCCGCAGGCCCGCAATGCGCTGCAGCAGGCGCTGGACGCCGCGGTGAATGCGCGGCGCGATCAGGGCGTGCCGGGGCACGACTACGAAACCAAGCTGGGCTTTCAGGTCTACGCCACGGATGGCAGCAGCCTGTTGCAGTCAGCCGGCGCGCCGCACGGCGCCTTGCAGCGGCTGGCCGGCGCCGACTCCGCCTCACCCTTCAGCCATCTGAGCGGCGGCTATCACGACGTGCAGCTCGACGGCCATGCCTGGCGGCTGTTCCTGCTGCACGACCGCGAGGACGATCTGTGGATTCTGCTCAGCGAGCGCGGCGACGTACGCGGCGAGCTGGTCGGCAAGATCGCCCGGCGCAGCCTGCTGCCCGACCTCATCGGCCTGCCGCTGCTGGCACTGCTGATCTGGCTGGCGGTGGGCTGGGGTCTGCGCCCACTGGCGCACATGGCACAGCTGTTGAAGAGTCGCGATCCGGACAACCTCGCGCCACTGCTGCTCGCGCCGCTGCCGCAGGAGCTGGAGCCGGTGGCCGCCTCGCTGAATCGCCTGCTGCAGCAGGTCAATCAACTGGTCGAGCGGGAAAAACGCTTCATCGCCGACGCCGCCCATGAGCTGCGCACGCCCCTGGCCGTACTGCGCATCCATGCGCAGAACGCGCAACAGGCCGAGCAGCCGGAGGACCGTGAAGCCGCGCTGCAGCAACTGCTGACCGGCGTCGATCGCACCACCCGCGTGGTCACCCAGCTGCTCACGCTCGCTCGCCTGGAACCCAATGCGCAGCCGCGGCATCCACAGCAGCTGGACCTGCTGCCGCTGTGCCGCGAATGCCTCGCCGAGCTGACGCCCCTGGCCCTGGCGCGCGATCAGGAACTGACGCTGGAAGCTGACGACGTGGCCGATCACAGGCTTCCCGGCGATGCCGCCGCGCTCGCCACGCTGCTGCAGAATCTGGTCGGCAATGCCCTGCAGTACACGCCCGATGGCGGGCAGATTCAGGTCAGCCTCCAGACCATGGAAAACGGCGTCAGCCTGCGCGTAGATGACAGCGGTCCGGGCGTGCCGGCAGCGCAGCGCGACAAACTGTTCGAGCGCTTCTATCGCCAGGGCGACGGCCAGGGCGCGGGGCTCGGCCTGGCCATCGTCGCACGCATCGCCGAACTGCACGGCGCGACCATCGAACTGGCGGACTCACCGCTCGGCGGGCTGCAGGTCGCCGTGCACCTGCCCCGCCAGCCACACCACTAGCCCAGACCGACCCGCGGCGAGCTGCCGCGACCGCCCGCCGCAGACGCAACGGGCATTCGCTAAGGTTCGCTTAAGGCTGGCGCCCTAGACTGCCGACATTCCCCTACTCGGAGTGTGTGAAATGACTGCATCGAACCCTCTGGCACGCTACGGTCGCCTGAGCATTGCCCTGCACTGGCTGATGCTGCTGTTGATCGCAGCGGTCTACGCGACCATCGAACTCAAGGGCAATTTCGCCAAGGGCAGTGAACCGCGCGAACTGCTCAAACACTGGCATTTCATGCTCGGCCTAACGGTTTTTGCACTGGTCTGGCTGCGCCTGGTTGCGCGCTGGCTGCATCCCGCACCCAAAGCGGTCGCTGGGGCCGGCTGGGAACGCGCGCTGGCCAAGCTGATGCACCTGGCGCTGTACGGACTGATGATTGGCCTGCCGCTGCTCGGCTGGCTGACCCTGAGCGCGGCGGACAAGCCGATTCCCTTCTTCGGCCTTGAGCTGCCGGCGCTGATCGGCGCCAACAAGGAGCTGGCCGGCGAGTTCAAGGAGCTGCATGAAACACTGGCGGTGGCCGGCTACTGGCTGATCGGCCTGCACGCGGCGGCGGCCTTGTTCCACCAATACGTGCGCCGCGACGGCACCCTGTTGCGCATGCTGCCGCAGCGCCACCAGGCCTGAGACGCAGACACGACAACGCCCGGTCGACTCATCATCGACCGGGCGTTTTCATGGGTCAGCCGAGCAGTTCGCTGAACGGCAGATACTCCACCATCTCACCCTCTTCCAGCGTGCGGTTGCGCTCGACGATGGCCAGGCCTTCGGCCCAGCTCGCTGAGGTCAGCATCGCCGAGCCCTGCCGTGGGTGCAGGCACACGCGCATCTCGCCATCGACCTGCTCCAGCCGCGCGCGCAGGTACTGGCGGCGGTTGTTCGGCTTGCGCCAGGCGAAGCCCGCAGTCAGGCGCAGCGGCTTGGGCAGCACCTCGGTGCAACCCTGGGCACTGAGCAGGAACGGCCGCGCCACCACCAGCGAGGTGATCAGCGCCGCAGCCGGATTGCCGGGCAGGCCGATCCACGGTTTGCCATTGACCTCGCCAAACGCCAGCGGCTTGCCCGGCTGGATCGCCAGACGCCACATGTGCAGCTCGCCCAGTTCGCGAATGGCCTGCTTGAGATGATCCTCCTCGCCGACCGAGACGCCACCGGAGGTGATCAGCATGTCCCATTCGGAGGCGGCCAACGCCAGGGCGTCACGGCTGGCGGCCAGTTCGTCGACGAGGATTTCGTAGTCGTGAACCTCCATTCCGAGGCTGCGCAGCACGCTGAGCAGACAGTAGCGATTGGAGTTGTAGATCTGCCCGGGCGCCAGCGGCTCGCCGGGTTCGCGCAATTCGTTGCCGCTGGAGAGCAAACCGATGCGCAGGCGCCGATAGACCGCGACGCGGGCCACGCCAAAGCTCGCCAGCAGGCCGATCTCCTGCGGGCGCAGACGCTTGCCGGCCTGCAGCACGGGGGCGCCAGCCTGTAGTTCCTCGCCCTGACGGCGTACGTGGGCACCCTGGGTGACACCGGGGAAATGCACGCGGTCAGCCTCGATCTGGCAATCCTCCTGCGCCACCACGGTATCGGCGCCCGGCGGCAGCGGTGCGCCGGTGAAGATGCGCACGGCGTGGCCGGCAGGCAGTTGCTGGTCGGCGGCATCACCAGCGGCGATGCGCCCGGCCAGCGGCAGCCAGCCGCCTTCCGCCGGCAGATCGGCAGCGCGCAGGGCGTAGCCGTCCATCGCGCTGTTGTCCCAGGCCGGCACCGGGAAGGGTGCGTCGAGCGATTCGGCCAGCACCCGGCCAAGAGCATCGGACAAGGCGACGTGTTCCACCGGCGGCAGCGCCGGCACCCGCGCCAGCAGTTCGCCGATGGCCTCGTCGACCGGCTTCAGGCCGCTGGTGTCGCAGCCACAGGCGCTCATGAGCGTGGCCCGCAGTATTCGACCGCGGAAGCCTTGAGGTGCGGCACGAAGTTGCAGGGCTTGGTGCGGCTGTCCAGCTGTTCGACGAGGATCTTGTTCCAGGCGGTACGGCAGGCGTTGGTCGAGCCCGGCAGGCAGCAGACCAGGGTGCCGTTGCTCATGCCGGCCAGCGCGCGGGACTGCACGGTGGAGGTGCCGATCTCGCCCAGCGAAACGTAGCGGAACAGCTCGCCGAAGCCGTCGACGTCTTTGTCCAGCAGCGGCTGTACCGCCTGAGGAGTGTTGTCGCGGGCGGTGAAACCAGTGCCGCCGGTGATCAGCACCACCTGCACATTTTCGCTGGCAATCCAGCTGCAGACGCGGGCGCGGATCTGCCAGATATCGTCCTTGACGATGGCCCGTTCGGCCAGGGTATGGCCGGCGCTCTGCAGGCCGTCGATCAGCGCCTGGCCGGAGGTATCGGAATCGATGTTGCGGGTGTCGCTCACCGTGAGCACCGCAATGCTCAGGGGTTGGAATTCGGTGTTGGACAGGTGAGCCATGGCTCGAAACTCCCTTGAAGATGTGTGCGCAGGCTGCACCGGCGCCGTATGCGAACCCATTCCCCATTGGAGGTATGTCCGCGCGGCACGGGTGCCATGAGGTCTGACAACGCTGCAGGCAATTGCGCGACCTGGCTCTGCGACAAGGCCCGGCTGCGGCAGCTGGGCATGTGGGTCAAACCGGCGATGCCGGTCGATGGTAGCGAATTAGACGGTTGACTCGTAGCCCATGCCGGCACCCGCCTCAACCGCCGCTGGCATTCATGAAGCGCAACACCTGAACCTCGCCGCTGCTGGAGAATTCATGGCGCAGCGGTTTGCGTTGCAGCGCGGCGTGGATGGCGTCGATCACCGGCTGGTCGCTGGTCGGATGGCGGCGCAGCAACGCACGCAGGTCGATGGAGTTCTCGTGACCCAGGCACAGCAGCAGGCGCCCTTCCACCGTCAGCCGCACGCGGTTGCAGGTAGCGCAAAAGTTGTGGGAATGCGGTGAGATGAAGCCAATGCGCGTCTGCGGATGCTCAGGCAGGCGCACGTAACGCGCCGGGCCGCCACTCTGCTCGGCCGAATCGATCAGCGCATGGCGCTCAGCGATCAGCGCCTTGACCTCGTCACTGGAGCAGAAACTCTCGCCGCGCGAACGACCGACGTCGCCCAGCGGCATTTCCTCGATGAAGCTCAGGTCGAGCCCACCGGCGATGGCGAAGTCCACCAGGTCGGCGACTTCCTCGGCGTTGCGGCCCTTCATCACCACGGCATTGAGCTTGATCCGCTCGAAGCCGGCATCGCGCGCCGCGTCGATGCCGTCGAGCACCTGCTGCAGCTGACCGGTGCGGGTGATGGCGTGGAATTTGGCGGCATCCAGGCTATCCAGGCTGATGTTCAACCGCTTGACCCCAGCGCGCGCCAGCGGTGCTGCAAGCTTGACCAGCTGCGAGCCATTGGTGGTCATCACCAGTTCGCGCAGGCCGGGCAAGGCCGCGATGCGCTCGCAGAGACCGACGATGCCCTGGCGTACCAGCGGCTCGCCACCGGTGAGGCGAATCTTCTTCACCCCCAAGCCGACGAAGATGCGCGCGATGCGCTCCAACTCCTCCAGACCGAGCACCTGCTGGCGCGGCAGGAAGGTCATGTCCTCGGCCATGCAGTAGACGCAGCGGAAGTCGCAACGGTCGGTCACCGACATGCGCAGGTAGTCGATCTGGCGGTTGTGGGCATCGCGTAATTGAGTCATCGATAACACCTCTGAAGCCTCGTAGGGTGGATGACGTTTTTCATCCACCATGGCCCTGCTCGGTGGATGGGTGAAGCGTCATCCACGCGACGCAGAGCCAAGCCGCCGTTATTGCATCAGTGGCGTTTCGGCGCCCTGCATGAGGATGCCTTCGATGTTCGCCGCACCCACCATGTTCTGCAGGTACTGGCTGACGCCAATCTGCCAGACACGCTGGTTGAGCTCGGCACGAATCGAACCGGCGACCACCTCGTAGGGCAGCTGCTCGCCTTCGATGCGCTGGTCGACGAACACCAGGTGGTAGCCGTAGCGGCTCTCCAGCGGTTGCTGGCACAGGCCGACCGGCAGGCGGAACAGCTGGCGCTCGAACTCCGGCACCGTCTGACCCTTGCTGATCTGGCCCAGCGCACCGCCCTGTGCTTTCGACGGGCAGGCCGAATGCTGCAGCGCCAGCTCGGCGAAGCGTTGCGGGGCGGCCTGCAGTTGGCCGATCAACTGCAGCGCCTGTTCGCGCGCCAGGCTGCGCGCCTCGGCATCATCCGCCGGGCAGGCCAGCAGAATGTGCCGCGCGGCCAGCAACGGCGCGCTGAAGAAGCGCTGCTGATTGCCGCTGTAGTACTGCCGGCAGGCCGCCTCGTCCGCCAGCGGCAGCGGCACTTCCTGCTCGATCAGCGTGCGGGTGGCCGCCTCTTCCTCGCTTTCGCCCGCCTCGGCGCGCACCACCAGCCCCAGTTCACCAATGCGCTGCTGCAGCAGCTCGCGCAGCACCAGCGCCTGGGTCGCCAGGTAGACGGCCTCTTCGCGGCTTTCCGCCGGGTGGTACTGCAATTCCTGAGCGATGGCCTGGGAGGCAATCGCCACCCCATTGACCCGCACCCGCGGCCATTCCTGTTCGCTGCTGGCAATCAGCAGCGGTTCACCGGACGCCTGCTCGGCAGCCGGCTCGCGGTCTTCCTCGTGCGGCAGCTCCTCGAACAGAGGGGCATCTACCGGCACTTCGATTTCCGGACGCGCGCCGCCACCGCAGCCGCCGCTTCCACCTGTGCTACCACCGCATCCACAACCCATGATGATTACCTCGATAAGACGCTTGAACCTTCGATCCGATCGGCCAGGACGGCTGACGCACGGGGCGTCAGCCGGCAAGGGTCATACCGGGGTCTTGCTCTTTGCCGTGGCAGGCACAGCGGTCGGCACTGCGGTTTCGCGGGCCGGGGCTTCGTAGGTGCGCGGGCGCTGCGGGCGCGGCACGCTCGGCTTGACGCCCTTCTGGCGGACGATCTGGTAGCGCCGGCCCAGGTACCACACCGGCGCACTGACGATGTGCACCAGGCGGGTGAAGGGGAACAGCACGAACAGGGTCATACCGAGGAACACGTGCAGCTTGTAGATCACGCTGACCGACTCGATGGCGCCTGCGGCCTTGACCGGCTGCAGGGTGACCAGGCTCTGCGCCCATGTGCCCAGCAACACCATCACCGAGCCGTCCAGGTGGCCAGTGGAGGCGACGATGGTCAGCAGCCCCAGCACCAGCTGCGCCAGCAGCACGAAGAGGATCATGATGTCGCTGGTGTTGGACGTGGCACGCACACGAGCGTCGGTCAGACGACGATGGATCAGCATCACCAGGCCGATCAGGCAGAGGATGCCGAAGAAGCCGCCGGACACCATCGCCACGATCTGCTTCTGGCCGCTGGTGATGAACGAGTGGTACAGCGCCTCGGGCATCAGCAGGCCGACGAAGTGACCGGCCAGGATGAAGATGATGCCGACGTGGAACAGGTTGCTCGCCAGGCGCATGCGGTTGTTCGACAGCATCTGGCTGGAACCGGCCTTCCAGCTGTACTGCGACAGGTCGAAGCGCGCCCAGCTACCGATCAGGCAGATGGCCAGCGCGATGTAGGGGTAGACCCCGAACAGCAGGAAATTGAAGTTAGACATTGCGCACCTCCTGGGCGAGCGCGGCGGCCTGCCCGTCATGCTTGAAATCGGTCCAGTGCAGCGGCACCGGGCTTTCCTCGCGAGCCTTGCCCGGCCCGCTCGGCATGGATGGGCAGCGATCCTGCTGCTCGGCCTGGAGGAAGTTGACCTGTTCCTCCTCCCAGATCTTGTCCAGCGCTTCCAGCGAGTCGTCGCGTTCCTCGGCGGCGACCTGCTCCTGCAGGCCGGCCAGGGTTTCCTGCACCGGCTCGCCGGCGATCTGCAGCAGCGCACGGAAGCACGCGGCATGTGGGCTTTCGCGTTCCTGCAGACGCGCCGCCAGCAGGGCCAGCAGGTGCGACACGTCGGCCAGCCCCTCGCGGGCCTCGAGGTCATCGCGGGTGGCGAGGTACTCGAGGTACAGCGGGATGTAGTCCGGCAGCTCGCGTACGCCGATGTCGAAACCGGCCTCGGTGTACTGCGCCATCAGGTCGACCATGGCCTGGCCGCGGTCGCGGGACTCGCCATGCACGTGTTCGAACAGGAGCAGCGACAGTGAACGACCGCGGTCGAACAGGTCGGTGTAACGCTCCTGCACGTCCATCAGGTCGTCTTCGGTCAGCTCGTCGAGCAGGCGGCGCAGCGCGATGCGCTGCTCCGGGCTGATCTCGCGGGCCGCGCCGATGGCCTGGGCCAGTTCGGCATGGCCGTCGCGTAGGTGCTGGTCGGGGTAGTCCAGCAGCAGGGATATCACTTTAAGGATGCGCATGGCTCAGTCCTCCCACAGCTGGACGGTCTTGATGATGTCGCGGCGGTTGGCCTTCTTCGCGCCAAACATGTTGGTGTCCGAGGCGCCCGAGCAGCCGCTGCCGAAGCTGAAGCCGCAACCGGAACGCTCGGCGAAGGCGTCGCTCATGGCCTCTTCGCGGTGCGCGGTCGGGATCACATAGCGGTCTTCGTAGTTGGCAATGGCCAGGTAGCGGTACATGTCCTCCACCTGAGCCACCGACAGACCGACGCTCTCCAGCACCTTGAGGTCCTGCACGCCATCGACCTGCTCGGCGCGCTTGTAGGCACGCATGGCGAGCATGCGCTTGAGCGCCAGCTTGACCGGCTCCTCGTCACCTGCAGTGAGCAGGTTGGCCAGGTAACGCAGCGGGATGCGCAGGCTGTCGACGTCCGGCAGCACGCCGTCCATGCTGACGTGTCCGGCGCTGGCGGCGTTCTGGATCGGCGACAGCGGCGGCACGTACCACACCATCGGCAGCGTGCGGTATTCCGGGTGCAGCGGCAGCGCCAGCTTCCAGTCCACCGCCATCTTGTAGACCGGCGACTTCTGCGCGGCTTCGATCACCGACATCGGTACGCCGTCGTTGAGCGCCTGCTCGATGACCTTCGGATCGAACGGATCGAGGAAGATCTCCAGCTGCTTGGCGTACAGGTCCTGCTCGTTGACGGTGCTGGCCACTTCATGGATGCGGTCGGCGTCGTACAGCAGCACGCCGAGGTAGCGGATGCGGCCCACGCAGGTCTCGGCGCAGACGGTCGGCATGCCGGCCTCGATGCGCGGGAAGCAGAAGATGCACTTCTCGGATTTGCCGCTCTTCCAGTTGAAGTAGATCTTCTTGTACGGGCAGCCGCTGATGCACATGCGCCAGCCGCGGCACTTCTCCTGGTCGATGAGGACGATGCCGTCCTCCTCGCGCTTGTAGATCGCACCGCTCGGGCAGGACGCCGCGCAGGTCGGGTTCAGGCAGTGCTCGCACAGGCGCGGCAGGTACATCATGAAGGTGTTTTCGTACTGCCCGTAGATGTCCGCCTGGATCTTGTCGAAGTTCTTGTCCTTGCGACGCTTGGCGAACTCGGTACCGAGAATTTCTTCCCAGTTCGGGCCCCACTCGATCTTCTCCATGCGCTGGCCGGAGATCAGCGAGCGCGGGCGTGCCACCGGCTGGTGCTCGGAGATCGGCGCGGTATGCAGGTTCTGGTAGTCGAAGTCGAACGGCTCGTAGTAGTCGTCGATGGTCGGCAGGTCCGGGTTGGCGAAGATGTTCGCCAACACGCGGAATTTGCCACCGATGCGCGGGTTGATGGTGCCGTCGCCGTTGCGCACCCAGCCGCCCTTCCACTTGTCCTGGTTCTCCCACTCTTTCGGGTAGCCGATGCCAGGCTTGCTCTCGACGTTGTTGAACCAGGCGTATTCCATGCCTTCGCGGCTGGTCCAGACGTTCTTGCAGGTGATCGAGCAGGTGTGGCAGCCGATGCACTTGTCCAGGTTCAGGACCATGCCCACTTGTGAACGAATCTTCATGGCCTATTCCTCAGATGTCTTGCGGCAGGGGTTGCGGCAGGTCGTTGCCGTTCGGGCCGTCGAGCCAGTCGACCTTGGCCATCTTGCGTACCACGACGAACTCGTCGCGGTTGCAACCCACGGTGCCGTAGTAGTTGAAGCCATACGCCTGTTGGGCATAGCCGCCGATCATGTGGGTGGGCTTGAGCACCACGCGGGTCACCGAGTTGTGGTGGCCGCCGCGAGTTTTGGTGGTCTCGCTGCCGGGCACGTTCACGATGCGTTCCTGGGCGTGGTACATCATCACCATGCCTTCCATCACGCGCTGGCTGACCACCGCACGGGCAGTCAGGGCGCCGTTGGCGTTGAAGCACTCGATCCAGTCGTTGTCCTCGATGCCGGCCTTCTTGGCGTCGACTTCGGACATCCACACGATCGGGCCGCCGCGGCTCAGGGTGAGCATGATCAGGTTGTCCGAGTAGGTGCTGTGGATGCCCCACTTCTGGTGCGGAGTGATCCAGTTGAGGACGATCTCGGTATTGCCGTTGCTCTTCTTGCCCTTCACGTAATCGATGGTGCGGGTGTTGATCGGCGGCCGGTAGCTCATCATCTGCTCACCGAAGGCCTGCATCCACGGGTGATCCTGGAAGAACTGCTGGCGACCGGTGATGGTGCGCCATGGGATGAACTCGTGGACGTTGGTGTAGCCGGCGTTGTACGACACATGCTCGTCTTCCAGGCCTGACCAGGTCGGGCTGGAGATGATCTTGCGCGGCTGGGCCTGGATATCACGGAAGCGGATCGCCTCGTGCTCCTTGGGCAGCGCCAGGTGGCTGTGATCGCGGCCGGTGAACTCGGACAACGCAGCCCAAGCCTTGAGCGCCACATGGCCATTGGTTTCCGGGGCCAGGCTGAGAATCACCTCGCAGGCATCGATGGCCGACTCGATCTGCGGACGCCCCTTGCTGACGCCCTCGTCGCGCACCTTGTAGTTCAGCTCGCCAAGGAAATCGACTTCATCCTGGGTGTTCCAGTTGATGCCCTTGCCACCATTGCCGAGCTTGTCGAGCAGCGGGCCGAGGGAGCTGAACTTCTTGTAGGTGGCCGGATAGTCACGCTCGACCACCGTCATGTTCGGGCAGTTCTTGCCCGGTTGCGGATCTGTGCCTGCGGTTTTCCAGTCGGTGCCGCCGAACGGCTGGGCCAGTTCGCCGGGGCTGTCGTGGAGCAGCGGCACGGTGACCAGATCTTTTTCCACACCCAGATGACCTTCAGCCATCTTCGAAAAGGCCTTGGCGATGCCCTTGTAGATTTCCCAGTCGGAGCGCGATTCCCAGGCCGGGTCGATAGCCGCGGACAGGGGGTGGATGAAGGGGTGCATGTCCGAGGTGTTCATGTCGTCCTTCTCGTACCAGGTCGCGGTCGGCAGAACGATGTCGGAATACACGCAGGTCGAGGACATGCGGAAGTCGAGGGTGGTGACCAAGTCGAGCTTGCCGATGGCGCCGTCGTCCTGCCATTCGGCTTCGAGCGGCTTGAAGCCGTCGCGCTTGCCGAGGTCCTCGTTCATCACGCCGTTCTTGGTACCCAGCAGGTACTTGAGCATGTACTCGTGGCCCTTGCCCGAGCTGCCCAGCAGGTTGGAGCGCCAGATGAACATGTTGCGCGGGAAGTTATCCGGATTGTCCGGCTGCTCGCAGGCGAATTTCAGCGACCCGTCCTTGAGCGATTGGGTGACGTAGTCAACCGGCGACATGCCAGCCGCTTCGGCATCGCGGCAGACTTGCAGCGGGTTACGGTTGAGTTGCGGCGCGCTCGGCAGCCAGCCGGCACGTTCGGCGCGGATGTTGTAGTCGAGCATGTGCTCGGGGAACTGCGACTTGTCGGCCAACGGCGAGAGCACTTCGTGAATGCTCATCTTCTCGTGGCGCCACTGCGAACTGTGGTTGTAGAAGAAGCTGGTGCCGTTCATCTGGCGCGGCGGACGGCTCCAGTCGAGGCCGAAGGCCAGTGGCAGCCAGCCGCACTGCGGACGCAGCTTTTCCTGACCGACGTAGTGAGCCCAGCCGCCACCGGTCTGACCTACGCAACCGCACAACATCAGCATGTTGATCAGGCCGCGGTAGTTCATGTCCATGTGGTACCAGTGGTTCATCGCCGCACCGACGATGATCATGGAACGGCCATGGGTCTTGTCGGCGTTGTCGGCGAATTCACGGGCGATCTGGATCGCCTTCTCGCGGGACACGCCGGTGATGATTTCCTGCCAAGCCGGGGTGCCGGGCACGCTGGCGTCGTCGTAGCTGGAGGCGACGTTGGCGCCACCCAGACCACGGTCGATACCGAAGTTGGCCGCCATCAGGTCGAATACAGTGGCGACCTTGGTGGTGCTGCCATCGGCCAGGGTGATGGTGCGCACTGGTACACGGCGCAGCTGGATGCTCTCGCCTTCTGCGTGCTGGAAGTGTTCGTGGAGGATGCCGCCAAAGTACGGGAAGGCGACCTCGGCAGTCTCGCCACCATCGATCTGGGTCAGGCTCAGGTCAACATCGCGGCCGTCACGGCCTTCGCGGGCTTCGATGTTCCACTTGCCCTTCTCGCCCCAGCGATAGCCAATCGAGCCCAGCGGCGAGACCAGCTCGCCCGTGCTGCCGTCGACGGCGATGGTTTTCCACTCGGGGTTGTTTTCCTGGCCAAGGTTGTCAGCCAGGTCCGAGGCACGCAGGAAGCGATCGGCGATGTAGCTGCCATCCTTCTCGTTCAGGCGCACCAGTACCGGCAGATCGGTGTAGCGCTTGGCGTAGTCGCGGAAGTAAGCGCTGGGCTTCTCGAGGTGGAATTCCTTGAAGATGACGTGACCGAAGGCCTGGGCCAGCGCGGCATCGGTGCCCTGCTTGGGGTTGAGCCAGAGGTCGGTGAGTTTGGCGACTTCGGCGTAGTCCGGGGTGATGGCGACAGTCTTGGTGCCCTTGTAGCGGACTTCGGTGAAGAAGTGCGCATCGGGGGTACGGGTCTGCGGGACGTTGGAGCCCCAGGCGATGATGTAGTTGGAGTTGTACCAGTCGGCCGACTCCGGCACGTCGGTCTGCTCGCCCCACACTTGCGGAGATGCGGGAGGCAGGTCGCAGTACCAGTCGTAGAACGACAGACACACGCCACCGATCAGCGACAGGTAACGGCTACCGGCAGCGTAGGAAACCATGGACATGGCCGGGATCGGCGAGAAGCCCACGACACGGTCCGGGCCGTACTGCTTGACGGTGTAAACGTTGGCTGCAGCGATGATCTCGTTGACTTCTTCCCAGCTGGAACGGATGAAGCCGCCCATGCCGCGCTTGCTCTTGTAGGACTCGGCCTTGGCCTTGTCCTCGACGATGCTGGCCCAGGCGTCCACGGGGCTCATGCTGCGCCGCGCATCTCGCCACAGCTTGAGCAGCGGCTTGCGCACCTTCGGGTATTTCAGACGGTTGGCGCTATAGATGTACCAGCTGTAGCTGGCGCCACGCGGGCAGCCACGCGGCTCGTGGTTGGGCAGGTCGTTGCGGGTACGCGGGTAGTCGGTCTGCTGGGTTTCCCAGGTGATCAGGCCGTTCTTGACGTAGATTTTCCAGGAGCAGGAACCGGTGCAATTCACCCCGTGGGTGGACCGCACGATCTTGTCGTACTGCCAACGGGAGCGGTACACGTTCTCCCAGTCGCGGGATTCGATGCGGGTTTCGCCATGACCATCGGCGAACTCGCCTTGCTTCCTGTTGAAGAAGCGCAGTTGATCGAGCAAGTGGCTCATTGTTTTCTCTCCTCACTCCGGTTGCGAACCACTGGCCCGACCGGTCGGCTTATCAATTTCGGCTTGCGCCAGCCGATGTGGCTGGCGCATTCATTCGTTGAACGTCAGGACGCGAGCTTCTGGCGGGCCTCCAGCTCCCGGTCGACGCTGGACACGTAGTACTCATCGGAGAACGCCCCTTCGGGCTCCTTCAGCCAGAGCAGGCAGAGCCCGAAGCTGACGAACGCACCGACGGCAATCACCATGAAGAACTGCGAGGGGGTGACGAATGTGTAGAGGGTCAGGTAGCAGACGGCGCCAACGTTGCCGTAGGCCCCGGCCATGCCGGAGATCTGCCCGGTCACCCGGCGCTTGATCGAAGGGATGATCCCGAAGGTCGCGCCCTCGGCACCCTGGACGAACACCGAGCAGAGCACGGTGATCGCCACGGCGACGATCAGCGGCCACTTGGAGTTCATCAGCCCCATCAGCAGGAAGCCCACGGAGATGCCGAGCATGTACGCCAGCATTACGAAGCGGCGGTTGCCGAAGCGGTCGGAGACCAGGCCACCCATGGGGCGAGCCACCAGGTTCACGAACGCAAAGGAAGCGGCAATGATGCCGGCGGTAGTCGGAGTCAGGCCCCAGGTCTGCTCGAAGAACATCGGCAGCATCGATACCACCGCCAGCTCCGCACCGAAGTTGGCGAAGTAGGTGGAGTTCAGTGCAGCCACGGTGTTGAAGGGGTACTTGTCGTCTTCCGGCACGCCCTTCTTCAGAATCGGAACGTTGACCCGCAGGATCTGCACCACCTGGAACACAACCACCAGAACGATCGCCGCGTAGCAGATCATCGCGCCGGTGGAGCCCAGATAACCCAGACCCTCGATACGCCAGACCAGAATGCCGAGCACGCCGACCATGGGGATGGTCCAGGCGATCAACTTGAACATGTCGGCCCAGGTGCTGACTTCCAGCGCGCTGGCCTTGTGCGGCTTGCGGTGGATGGTGCCGACCGGGCCGTCGGTGAGGGCGAACCAGTAGTACACACCGTAGAGAGCCATGATGATCGCCGAACTGGCGATCGCCCAACGCCAGCCGTCCGGACCGCCGAAAGCGTGGATGGCAATGGCTGGCAGGCTCATCGCTGCCGCAGCGGAACCGAAGTTGCCCCAGCCTGCGTAGAAGCCCTCGGCGAAACCGATGTCCTTGGGCTTGAACCACATGGCGGTCATATGAATGCCGACCACGAAGCTGGCGCCGATGGAGCTGAGGATCAGCCGCGATACCAGCAGCTGGGTGCGGCTGTCACCGAAGGCGAAGAACAGCGCCGGAGCGGCCATCACCACCAGTAGTACCGAGAACACCCGGCGCGGGCCCCAATGGTCGAGCGCCATGCCGACCAAAATCCGCGCAGGAATGGTCAGCGCGACGTTGGCGATAGCGAACAGCTTGAGGTCCTCGGGCGTCAGCCAGTTCACGCTTTTCAGCATGCTCGAGGCCAGCGGCGCCATGCCGAACCAGACGAAGAAACAGATGTAGAAGGCAATCCAGGTCAGATGCAGAGCACGGACTTCGGGGCGCTTCCATTCGAACAGCGTAGAAACTCTCATGTTGAGCTCCTCACTCAGGGGCAGGCTTGAATCAGGACCGGGCAAGGCGCCCGGCGGGCCAGGAAAGCGCTCACGCTGCCGAAGGTCATGTAGTCGAGCTCGTCGACCAGCAGATTCAGCGAGCGGGAAATGAAGCCGCCGTCCGGTTCGTTTGAATGCCGCGCAATCACCAGCAGGTCGGGCTTCTTGTGCTCGGCCGCCTTGAGAATCATCTTGCGGGCGTCGCCTTCGGCGAGAATCACGTCGGCGTCCAGGCCGAAGGCGCTGACCTTGTCAGCCGCCTCCTGCAGGAAACCGCGGAACTCGTTGCGCTCGCGCTCGTAAAGCTCGACGGCCGAATCGCTGGTGTCACGGGTCTCTTCCACCACCCCGACCAGCATGATCAGCGGCTTGAGCGGGCCGAACATGTCGAGGGTGGCGTCCAGGGCTTTCCTGGCGTTACGCGAGTTGTCGTAGGCAATCATGATCTTCATAACGCACTCCAGACTCAGGGGTTCTTCACGTAGGCGTTGGGGCGCAGGTAGAACCACCAGTTGAGGATCAGGCACAGCGCGCAGAAGACCGCGAAACCGTACATGGCCACTTCGGGAGTACCGGCCTTGACCTGTTCGCCGATCACGATCGGGGCGACGAAGGAGCCGTAGGCGGCAACGGCGGAGGTCCAGCCGAGTACCGGGCCGGCCTTCTCGCGGTCGTAAATCACGCCGATGGTGCGGAAGGTGGAACCGTTGCCGATGCCGCTGGCAGCGAACAGCACCAGGAACAGCACCAGGAAGAGGAAGAAGAACTCTTCAGGCTGGGTCGAGCCGTAGGCTTGCTGCATGACATAGCCGGCCGCGACCGAGGCGATCACCATCACCACCGAGACGATCTGAGTGACGATGGAGCCGCCGACCTTGTCGGAAATCCAGCCGCCCAGCGGACGAATCAGGGCGCCGATGAACGGGCCGATCCAGGCGTAAGTCAGGGCGCTAGGCGCATTCGGATTGACGACGCGGGTGACGGTGCCGTCCGCGGCCACTTCGTTCATGAAGCCGAAGATCACGGTGATCGACAGCGGCAGCGCCATCGAGAAGCCGATGAAGGAGCCGAACGTCAGGATGTAAAGGATGCTCATCGACCAGGTGTGCTTGTCGCGGAAGATCGCGAACTGACGCTTGATGTTCGGGCTGATGCTGCCTGGCAGCATGCGCAGCATGCCGAGGGTCAGGCCGATGGTGAGCAGCATTACTCCCCACATGTTCAGCACGCCAAGGCCTACAGGTGCCGGCAGGTAGAGGTACAGGCCAACCGCAGCGGCAGCGAAGGCCACGGCGTAGAGGCCAATAATCTTGCCGAAAGCGTTCAGCGGATAACCCGGTGTCGGCGAAATCACCAGCAGGTTGTTCATGCCCTTCCAGCCAGCGAAGGCCAGCGGAATCAGGAACAACAGCCACACCCAACCGGCGTTCTGAATCCAGGTTTCAGTACCGGCGGGGATCTTGCCAATCAGCGTACCGCTGTCCTTGAGCAGCTCCATCGGCGCACCGGCGAAGACTCCGAACACGCCGGCGGTCATCACCAGCGGAATCAGGATCTGCATGGTGGTAACGCCGAAGTTGCCCAGGCCGGCGTTCAGACCTAGAGCCAGGCCCTGCTGATTCTTCGGAAAGAAGGTGCTGATGTTGCTCATGGAGCAGGCGAAGTTGCCGCCGCCGATTCCGGAGAGGAAAGCCAGCAGCTGGAACACCCACAGCGGCGTGTCCTGGCTCTGCAGCGCGATGCCCGCACCAGCAGCCGGAATCATCAGCAGTGCGGTGGTCAGGAAGATGGTGTTGCGTCCGCCGGCGATGCGGATCATGAACGAAGCCGGAATACGCAGGGTGGCGCCCGTGAGGCCAGCGATGGCGGTCAGGGTGAACAGCTCAGCAGGTGCAAAGGGAAAACCCAGGTTGAGCATCTGCACCGTGACGATGCCCCACATCAACCAGATGGCGAACCCCATCAGCAGGCTCGGGATGGAAATCCAGAGATTGCGATTGGCGATCCGCTTGCCGGTGGTATCCCAGAACGTCTGGTCCTCCACATCCCACTTTTCGATATTGCTCATGGTCGATCCTCTTGGCGCCAGGACCCCTGCTTGCAAAGGCAGCGGGATCAGGAATGGCTCGCACGCTAAGCGGGAGGGATCGATCCGAATTTGACCCAGATCAATACACGACTAGTGGCCTTTTGCTTGGAAACACATTTATACCTCCTGCGAGGTACCTCCCATATATCAATTAAAGTTGTTAATTATCAGTATGTTAACGACATAACCGGAGCATGCATTCACCTCGTTAAATTGGCTGAAATGCATTGTGAGTACATCCCCCACCATGGCCAGCGGTTGCCACAAAGCGCAGAATGAGGCACCGCCCGACCGACGATTCGACCATGCCCCTTTCCGAAAGCGAGCAGCTCTCAACCCGCCACTCGATCGTGTTCAACACCTTGGTGGCCTTCGTGGTGATCATCGGTTTTTCGCTGGTCAGCATGCTCGCCAGCCTGTACCTGGCCGACGCCCTGGAAGGTGATGCCGAGGCGATCAATCAGGCCGGCAGCCTGCGCATGCAGGCCTACCGACTGGCCTTCACCGCAGAGCACGGCCCGCAGGAGCAGCTCAAAGAGCGCATTGAAATGCTGGAGCGCACTCTGCGCTCGTCGTCGCTGCGTTCGGCCCTGCACCGCCATGGCAATACACCTCTGCCGATGCTGCATGCCGGCGTGCTGCAGCACTGGTTGGAACGCATGCGGCCGCTACTCGACACGCAACCTCCGCAGCTCGAGGACTATCGCCGAGAGGCACCGGAGTTCGTCAGCGAACTGGACGACTTCGTGCGCACCCTGCAGGAGGCTTCCGAAGGCAAGCTTGGCGTCATCCGCGCGCTGCAGGCCGGCACGCTATTCATCATCGTGCTGATCGCCTTCGTGCTGATCTATGGGCTGCACAACAATCTGGCGTCACCGCTGCGAAGCCTGACCAAGATGGCTCGCGACATCGGCAAGGGCGACTTCAGCGGCCAGGTAAAGATTCCCGGCGACACCGAGCTGAGCCTGCTGGCACGCACGCTGAACCAGATGAGCAGGGAGCTGGCCGGGCTCTACGCGGAGATGGAGCAGAAGGTCGATGACAAGACAGCCGCGCTGACGCGCAGCAACGCCACCCTGCAACTGCTGTTCAACAGTGCCCGGATGCTCTACAGCCAGCCGGACGATCCCTCGCAAATGATGGGCTCGCTGCTTGCCAAGGTGCAGCAGATCCTTGGCACAGGGCCGATCTCGCTGTGCCTGAATCGCTCGGCGGAGGCCGGCAGCCACACAGCGATGACCTCGCGCGATCTGCAACCGCCGGAGTACTGCAAGCTGCCGCAGTGCGATGTTTGCCCGGTCAACCAGACGGGCCGGCTGCCGAGCGGTGAAGAGCTGATGACCTTCGAGCTGCGCTCCGGCCAGGACGATCTTGGCTCCCTGCGCGTCGCGCATACGGCAGGCGAACCGCTGGAGTCCTGGCAGACGCTGCTGCTGACGACCCTGGCAGACCTCTTCGCCGCGTCGCTGAGCCTGGCACAGCTGGGCCAGAAGCAGGCGCGTCTGGCGCTGATGGAAGAGCGCGCGGTGATCGCTCGCGAACTGCACGATTCCCTCGCCCAGGCGCTGTCCGCACAGAAGCTGCAGCTGGCTCGCCTCAAACGGCTGATGCAGAAGGAGAGCAGCCAGGCGCAGCTGGACGACAGCGTGCAGCAGATCGATCAGGGCCTGAATGCGGCCTACCGACAGTTACGCGAGTTGCTGACCACCTTCCGCATCAAGGTCAACGAACCGGGATTCAAACCTGCGCTGCTGGCGACGATCAAGGAATTCAGCGCCAACTCCGGCCTGCAGATCGAGAACGACTACCACCTCGATCACTGCCCGCTGACGCCAAACGAAGAAGTGCATTGCCTGCAGATCATTCGCGAAGCACTGAGTAACGTGGTCAAGCATGCCGAAGCGGACCACTGCTGGTTGCGCCTGACGCAGGACAGCACCGGCACCATTCACGTCAATATCGAAGATAACGGCATCGGCATCCGCCCCGAAGAACAGCGCACCGGCCACTACGGCCTGATCATCTTGCAGGAACGCGCTAGCAGCCTGAACGGCAATATCAGTATTGGCCTGCGTCCCGCTGGCGGCACTCAGGTACACCTGAGATTCCCGCCCGCGTACCGCCACATTCCCCTGAAACAGGAGCCTGTCACGCATGAGCGAAGGGACAACCACACGAATCCTGCTGGTCGACGACCACCCCATGATGCGTCGGGGTCTGCGTGACCTGCTGGATCTGGAAGACGATCTGGAGATGGTCGGCGAGGCGGGCAACGGCGAAGACGCCATCCGGCTGGCACTGCAGATAGAGCCCGACCTGATCCTGATGGATCTCAACATGCCGGGCATCGACGGCCTGGAAACCACCCGGCGCATGCGCGACGCAGATATCGATGCCCGCATCATCATGTTCACCGTTTCCGACGAGCAGAGCCATGTACTCGAGGCACTGCGCAACGGCGCAGATGGCTACCTGCTCAAGGACATGGACGCCGAGCAGTTGATCGAACAGATCCGCCTCGCCGCAACCGGGCGCATGGCACTGAGCCCCGAGCTCACGCAGGTACTTGCCGAAGCGATCCGAGTGCGCCCGAAACCCACTGGCCAAGTGCTTTTTTCCAACCTGACGAAGCGCGAAAAGGAGGTGCTGCGACTGATCGCCAAGGGCCAGAGCAACAAGATGATTGCGCGCAAACTGGGCATCACCGAAGGCACCGTCAAGGTCCACGTGAAGAACCTGCTGCACAAGCTGGGGTTGCGCTCACGGGTCGAGGCGGCGGTCTGGGTGCTGGAAAACGAAGCGAAGGGCTGACGGAGAACGACTCGGCTGCGCCAGCGATTCTGTGCGCAATCGCCCAACCTGGAACACTGCTTCGACGACCTTGACGATCATCAATGCCATCGCTGCGAAGCGCTCTATCGTCTCGACCTCGCCGAGCTGACCGAACGGTCAGCATCGTGCCCGCCCGGACGTAAGGAGCGCCCCATGTTCAAGATTCTGCTACCCACCTCGCTGCTGCTTGCCCTGCTGGCTACCAGTCTTCCCGGCCAGGCCGCTATCAGCGACGCCGAAGCAGTCAACCGTGCAGGCATGCAGCGCATGCTCGGCCAGCGCATCGCCAAGAGCTACCTGATGATCGGCACCGACACCCGTGTCGACATCGCCGCCGGCCAGCTCGACAGCAGCATTGCCACTGTCGAGGAAAACGCCCAGCTGCTCGACGACTATGCCCCCAACGATGGCATTCGCAAGGCACTGAGCGAGGCAACGCAGACCTGGAACCAGTATCGCCAGGTAGCCCTCACGCGCCCTGACCGCGAACAGTCAGCCGAAGTGTTGCGCCTGGCCGAACGCTTTCTCGGCCAGAGCGAAGCCCTGGTCCAGGAGATCGAGCGTCATAGCGGCAACCAGGCAGCACGCCTGGTCAACCGCAGCGGGCGCCAGCGCATGCTCAGCCAGCGTATTGCCATGCTCTATCTGGCCATGACCTGGAAGCTGCCGGAGCAACGCCTGCGTGGTGACTTCGACGCAGCGGTAGTAGAGTTCGAACGCGGTCTGGAGGAGCTGAACAAGGCGCCGCAGAACACCGAGCAGATCAACCGCCAGCTCGATCAGATCGGCGCGCAATGGCGTTTCGCCCGAGCCGGCTTCAGCCTGGCCGACGACGCACGCTACGTACCGACAGTAATCGTCACCACCAGCGATTCGCTGCTGCGCAAGATCGAGCAGCTGACGCTGGACTATGAGCGCCTGGCCGGAAGCAGCCGCTGACCCACTACCTACCCTGCCCAGAAAGAGGTATGGCCTGGCAGCGCGGCGCAACCTAGCATGCCCCTATCAAAAGGAAGGGGATGGTCATGCTGACAGGCTCTGCAGTGCTCAATACGTTGCGCCGTCATCATCTATTCAGCGGGCTGGCCGAGGCGGCCCTGCAGGACATAGCCACGCACACCACGGTCAAGCGTCTACCGGCTGGCTGTACGCTGTTCCATCAGGGCGCTGTCGCCGAACACTTTCATGTACTGATCAGCGGTCAGGTCAAACTGCACCGGGTCACCTGTGATGGCCAGGAAAAGGTTATCGAAGTGGTCCGTCCGGGCGAAGCCTTCGCCGAAGCGATGCTATTCAACAAACTTCCCGAACATCCGCTGAGCGCTACCACCCTCAAGGAAAGCCTGGTGCTCAACGTGCAAAACAGTCACTACCTGCGCTTGCTCGAAACCCAGCCGCAGCTGTGCATGCAGTTGCTCAGCAGCCTTAGCGCACGGCTGAACCAGCGACTGCACCAGATCGACAGCCTGACCTCATCGAATGTCAGCCAACGCGTGGTGCGTTACCTGTTTCAGGAACTGCAAGCGGCGCGCAGCGGTGTGATTGATCTGGATATGCCCAAGCGCCTGATCGCTTCACAACTGGGCATTCAGCCGGAAACGCTGTCTCGTATCCTGCATCGACTGACCGACGCCGGACTAATCGCAGTCCAGCGGCGACGGATAGAAATTCTCGACCACCTGAGCCTCTCGGCCTACCTCGACGCGGCAGCCTGACCACCATCAAGCGTTCGGATCACCGCGACGAAATGGCTCCGGTGCAACCTCCGCTGGCGCGGGCTCGATTGGCGGCGGCACATCGCCCAGCTTGAAGGGTTTCGGTGGCTCGCTGGCCAGCCTTCGGGCGGCAGGTGCAATGCGCTCCGGTTCAGGTTCCGGCCGCTCGCGAATAGCTCGCCAGGCTATCCCTGCGAGCACCGCGGCCAGCACTCGGTAGATCAGCGAGGCCAGGTCGAAGCCGACCAGCTCGCCGCCGTCCAGCCAGAGCGATACCAGTCTGCCCAGCACCAGCGCCGACATGGTAATCATCAGCATCATCAGCGCCGGGCGGGCTCGCTCGGGGGCACGAGCGGCCCAGATCAGGAACAACGCCAAGCCCAGTTGCAGGCCACCGTAGTAGACCCGCATGTGACTGACAGACGCGCCCTCCATCAGCAGCATGCCGTTCAGATTGGCCATCTCGTAGGGTCGCAACCAGTAGGCCAAGCTCAGGCTGGCCATCACCAGCGCCTGCACAAGCAGAACGAAACGGGCAAAACGCATCGAAAACTCTCCTGATGAACGACTCGCTATACCGGTTGGCATGGGACTGTCGTTGCGACGGTTTTGTTCTGTGCTACCTGAGCCAACCGACCGTCTGAAAGCCGCCGCCACTAAGACAAACGCATAACAACCGTGCCTTGGGCGCAGCCGCGAGCCGGCGTACTCTAAAACTCTCGCCTGTTGGAGATTGCCATGCGCCGCCTTCTGCTTGCTCCCTTTCTTTTCGCCGGCCTGACCCACGCTGCCGAACCCATCGCCATCGACGTCTATCGCGACCCCAACTGCGGGTGCTGCGAGGAGTGGATCGACCATCTGCAGGACAACGGCTTCGTGGTGACCGATCACGTGGTCAACGACATGACTTCGGTAAAGATGGAACACGGCGTTCCGCACCGCCTCGGGTCGTGCCATACCGGCGTGATCGACGGCAAATTCGTCGAAGGCCACGTGCCGGCGGCCGACATACTCAAGCTGCGCGCGCGCCCCGACCTGATGGGTGCCGCCGTGCCTGGCATGCCGATCGGCTCGCCAGGCATGGAAATGGGCGAGCGCAGGGATGCCTTCAAGGTCATCGGCGTCAGCAAGCAAGGTGAGGAAAGCGTACTCACCGAATACCCGGGCAACTGACGAGTCGCCTCATTGCGAGCCGGCTGCAGCTTTTTCGTGCGCAGCGGGTCTTAACAGAGGGCAGCGGCCGCTTGGTTGCCGCTACCACTCATCCTGCCAACCGTTCAAAGGGATAATTCATGCGATGGAATCGAGGCCGACGCAGCGACAACGTAGTGGATGCCAGAGGCCGCAGCGGCATGCGCCTGGGTGGCGGCCTGGGGCTGGGCGGCATCGCCATCGTCGTAATCATCGGCCTGCTCTCCGGCCAGGACCCCATGCAGATCATCGGCCAGCTAGCCAACCAGAGCGGACCCGCCGTTTCCCAGCAAGGCCAACGCCCGGCGGGCGACGATCCGCAGGTCGAGTTCGTACGTGCCGTACTCGGTGATACCGAAGACACCTGGCGCGCCCTCTTCCAACAGAACGGCGCGCAGTATCGCGACCCAACGCTCGTGCTGTTTCGCGGCGGCGTGAACTCAGCGTGCGGCTTCGCCAGCTCCGCAGTAGGCCCGTTCTATTGCCCAGGCGATCAGCAGGTCTATCTCGATCTGCAGTTTTTCGACGAGATGGCCCGGCGCTTCTCTGCTAGCGGCGACTTCGCACAGGCCTACGTAATTGCCCATGAAGTCGGCCATCACGTGCAGACTCTGCTCGGGGTGTCACAGCAGATGCAGAACGCCCGCCAGCGCGGTGCAAAAATGGAGGGCGACAACGGCCTGCTGGTTCGCCAGGAACTGCAGGCCGATTGTTTCGCCGGTGTCTGGGCACACCATGCGCAGCAGCGACATGACTGGCTGGAAGAAGGTGATCTGGAGGAGGCGCTGAACGCTGCCAATGCCATCGGCGACGACAACCTGCAGAAGCGCAGTCAGGGCCGTGTAGTCCCGGACGCCTTCACCCACGGCACGTCCGCGCAGCGGGTACGCTGGTTCCGCGATGGCTTCGAGCATGGCGAGCCGGCCCGCTGCGACACCTTCAAGGCCGCACGTCTATAGGCAGTAGCATCGGTGGGCTAAAGCACCCCTTACCTCCGTCTAGAGCGTAGGTTATGCGCGGTTTTAACGGTGAGGGTGGCTTTGCCCGCAAGAGGTGGCAGCTCCGTCAGCGGATGCTGCCTTTACCATCCTGCTATCAAACCGGCCTCAAGCAAGCAGCTCGTGCAGCACCCGGCAATCGCGCGCATACAGGTCGGTGAGCTCCGGCCACTCATTGTGCGGCATGTTGACCAGTACCCCGCGCGCTCCGGCTGCCCTGGCGCATTCCAGGTCGAAGCGGTAGTCGCCAACCATGAGCATCGCCGAAGGGGCCACGCCCCAGCGCTCGGCTAGCTGCAGCAGTCCGCCCGGGTGCGGTTTGGGCGGCGCCTCGTCGCGACCGAGAATGTCCTCGGGTAGAAAGCAATCGCCCATTCCGACCGCTTCCAGCGTCACCCTGGCCAGTTCCTGGGCATTGCGGGTCAGCACACCGAGTCGGCAGCCGCGTTCACGCAGTGCCTGCAACAGCTCGCGGGCACCCTCTGCCGGCCGCGCCGCATAGGCCAGTTCACGCTCGTGCTCAAGCAACCAGGCATGCTTCGCCGCAGCCTGGTCCGTCGGCAACGCCGCCAGGTGGTGCAGGATGTCGTCCTCTTCGGGAATATCCAGTGCACGCCGGATGGCGGCAAAATCGTGCACGGCGATGGTCAGGGTGCCGTCCATGTCGAACACCCAGTGACGAACGTCTGCGACTTTCACATCCAGTCCTCGCGCACACGGATCAGGCCTTCCTGGGCCACCGAAGCAACCAGTTCGCCCTGGCGGTTGAAGATGCTGCCACGAGCGAACCCCCGCGCATTGCCTGCCCACGGGCTGTCGATGGAGTACAGCAGCCAGTCATCCAGCTTCACCTCACGATGGAACCAGATCGCGTGGTCGAGGCTGGCAAGCTGGATGAACTTGCTCCACGAGCTGACGCCGTGCGGTTGCAGAGCGGTGCCAATGAAACTGAAGTCCGACGCATAGGCCAGCAGATACTTGTGCAGCGCCGGGCTGTCAGGCAACGAACCATCGGCGCGGAACCAGAGGTGGCGAACCGGCTCGATGGGCTGCGGATTGGCCGGATCGATCAGCGTCACCGGGCGAATCTCGATGGGTTTTGGTCTGCGCAGCTTCTCCATCACCCGGTCCGGGACCATCGGCGAGAGTTTGTGCAGCAGCTCCCACTCACTGGGCAGGTCGTCCGGCCCGACCACGTCCGGCATTGGCAACTGGTGCTCGTAGCCGCTTTCCTGGGCCTGAAACGAGGCGATGCCGGTAAAGATGGTCTGCCCCTTCTGGATCGCACTGACCCGACGCGTCGTGAAGCTGCCGCCGTCACGCACGCGGTCGACGTCGTAGACTACGGGCTGGTGCGAGTCGCCGGGACGCAGGAAATAACCGTGCAGCGAATGCACATGGCGTTCCGGTGTGACCGTCTGGCTTGCGGCGGAGATGACCTGACCGAGCACCTGACCACCGAACAGCTGGGGAAACCCAAGGTCCTGACTGGCGCCACGGAACAGGTTTTCCTCGATACGTTCCAGAGTCAGCAGGTTGACCAGGGCGTCGAGTATCTGGGTCATTTCGGGGTCCTTGAGGGGCTGGCGTAGGGGCGCGCCATGTTACGGATTTCGCCGCCAACGCTCCAGCAACCGTGCTCATCGCCGCCAATCGTCACGCGGCAACCGATAAAGCACTTGAGCGTGCAGCGGATGTTCGGGCGGCAGGTCTGGATGGCCGAACGACGGGGTGGGCTCCGGGTGCATGCCAAGCTCCTCCAGCAGCTGTCTGGCCGGCTCGTTGAGTCGAGCTGCGCAGGCCACTACTTCATCCAGTCGCAGTGCGCCGAACGCGCATTTCAGTACCGTCTCTGCGGCCTCATGGATCAGGCCCCGCCCCCAATGCTCGCACGCCATGGCCCAGCGTAGTTCAACCGTCGGCTTCGGCAACGGCACGTTGGACCAGACCAGGCCGCAATAGCCGATGAAGCCGCCAGTGTCCTTGCGCTCCAGCGCCCACAAGCCAAAGCCGTTGCGCAGCAAATGCAGCCTGCCCTGCACCATCAGTGCCGCGCATTCGTCACGGGACATCAGTGTCGGGTTGTAGCGCATCACTTCTGGATCGGCGCAGAGCCGCGCCAACGGCCCGAGGTCTTCGTCATGCCAGTTGCGCAGCCGTAGGCGCGTACTTTCGAGTGCGAGTCGTTCAACCATCCGTGCTCCCTTGAGCGCTCCGACGGCCAGCCTGCATACTGCGCCGCACATCCATCGAACACGCGTGGTTCATGTCGCTTCCCCTGGTATTTCATGACGATTACAGCCCGCCACTGCCGCCGGGCCATCGCTTTCCCATGGAGAAGTTCCGTCTGCTGCGCGACCATCTGGTCGCTTTGGGTTTGACCACAGACGAGGCGCTATTGCGCCCGGAGTTGTGTAGTCGGGAGATTCTGGCCCTGGCCCATGCCCCCGATTACGTCGCGCGCTACTGCAGCGGAGCGATGAGTCGCGACGAGCTGCGTCGCCTCGGTCTACCCTGGAGCCCGGAGCTTGCGCAGCGCACCGTGCGCGCGGTGGGAGGGTCGCTGCTGGCGGCCGAGCAAGCGCTTCAACATGGCCTGGCTTGCCATCTGGCCGGCGGCACGCACCATGCCCACCACGACCACGCGTCGGGCTTCTGCATCTTCAACGACCTGGCGGTGATCGCTCTGTATCTGCTGGAAAGCGGACAGGCGGGACGCGTGCTGATCTTCGATTGCGACGTGCATCAAGGCGACGGCACGGCGCGCATCCTGGAGAACGTGCCCGATGCGGTCACCGTCTCGCTGCACTGCGAGAAGAACTTCCCTACGCGCAAGGCCCGCAGCGACTGGGACATCCCGCTGCCGCCCGGGATGGGCGACGAGGCCTATCTGAAGGTGGTGCACGATACGCTGAACTACCTGCTGCCCATCTATCAGCCGGACCTGGTGCTCTACGACGCCGGGGTCGACGTGCATCGCGACGACGCCCTGGGCCTGCTTTCGCTCACCGATGCGGGACTCGCCGCGCGGGACAGCGCCGTACTGGATCACTGCCTGGGCCGCGATATCCCGGTGGTCGGCCTGATCGGCGGCGGTTACGACAAGGACCGCGCCCTGCTCGCCCGTCGTCACGCCACCCTGCACATCAGCGCAGCGGCGGCCTGGCAACGTCACGGGCTCGGCTGAGCATCCGCCAGCGGCTACAATGCCCGCCCCGTCATGTTCGCCAGGCCGCCGCCATGTCCCCGCCCGCCCCCACTTATCGTGTCGCCATCATCGGCGGCGGCCCCGCCGGCCTGATGGCCGCCGAGGTGCTCAGCGGGGCAGGTGTCGCCGTTGACCTGTACGACGCCATGCCTTCGGTGGGCCGCAAATTCCTCCTGGCCGGGGTCGGCGGCATGAACATCACCCACGCCGAGGATTACAGCGCTTTCGTTGGCCGCTACGGCGAGCGCGCCGAGCGCCTGCGGCCATTGCTCGATGCCTTCAACCCAGGGGCCTTGCGCGAATGGATTCATGGGCTTGGCATTGACACCTTCGTCGGCAGCTCGGGCCGGGTGTTCCCCACCGACATGAAGGCCGCGCCGCTGCTGCGTGCCTGGCTCAAGCGACTGCGTGAGAATGGCGTACGCATTCATACCCGCCAGCGCTGGCTGGGCTGGGACGACCACGGCGCGCTGCGTATCGCCGGTCCGGAAGGCGAAACCCGAGTCGACGCGCACGCCACCCTGCTCGCCCTCGGCGGCGGCAGTTGGGCGCGCCTGGGCTCGGATGGCGCCTGGGTGCCGTTGCTCGCGGCCCGCGGCGTTGCGATCGCGCCGCTGCAGCCGGCCAACTGTGGCTTCGAAGTAGCAGGCTGGAGCGCCCATCTCAGGGAAAAATTCGCTGGCGCGCCGCTGAAGACGGTCAGTCTCGCCCTGCCCGGCGTTACGCCGCGCAAAGGCGAATTCGTGCTCACCGCAACGGGAATCGAGGGCAGCCTGGTCTATGCGCTCTCGGCGCAGATCCGCGACACGATCAACCGCGATGGCGTCGCCACCGTGCTGCTCGACCTGCTGCCGGATCGCACGCAGTCGCAGATTGCCAGCGCCCTGGCCAAACCGCGGGGCTCGCAGTCGATGGCCAAGCATCTACATCGCCAGCTTAAGCTCGATGGGGTCAAGGCCGCGCTACTGCGTGAGCTGGCCGATGCCGAGACTTTCCAGGACCCGCAGGCCCTGGCCACGGCGATCAAGGCCATGCCCATCCGCCTGCTCCGCCCGCGCCCGCTGGACGAAGCGATCAGCAGCGCCGGCGGCGTACCGTTCGACGCGCTGGATGACAATCTGATGCTGCAGCGGCTGCCCGGCGTGTTCTGCTCAGGAGAGATGCTCGACTGGGAGGCGCCGACCGGCGGCTATCTGTTGACCGCCTGCTTCGCCAGCGGAAGGTACGCAGCCGAGGGAATGCTGCGCTGGCTGCAGACCGAAGAGCCCACAGCCACACAGGGTTGAAGGAGGGAAAGTGGCGGCCGAACGAGCCGGCCGCGCGTGGGGTTTACATCTTCATCACGATACGGCCTTCAATGCGCCCGGCACGCATGTCATCGAGGATCTGATTGATATTGTCGAGACTGTCGGTATGGATGGTCGATTTGACCAACCCTTCGCCAGCGAAGTCCAGCGCCTCCTGCAGATCGGCGCGGGTGCCGACGATGGAGCCGGTGATGCTGATCGCTTTGAGCACCACATCGAAGATCGGCGTCGGGAAATCACCCGGCGGCAGGCCAACCAGGGCCACGGTGCCACGTCGGCGGGCCATACCGATGGCCTGGCCGAAGGCGCTGTTGGACACCGCAGTGACCAGCACGCCGTGCGCCCCACCGATGTCGCGCTGCACCACCTCCACGGGGTTTTCCGTGCGTGCGTTGATGGTCAGGTTGGCGCCCAGGCGCTTGGCCAGTTCGAGCTTGGCATCATCTACATCCACCGCCACCACGTGCAGCCCCATGGCCTTGGCGTACTGCACGGCGACGTGGCCAAGGCCGCCGATACCGGATATCACCACCCATTGCCCGGGTCGGGCGCCAGTGACTTTAAGACCCTTGTAGACGGTGACCCCGGCACAGAGGATCGGCGCAATCTCGTCGAATTCGACATTCTTCGGCAGGATGCCCACATAGTTCGGGTCAGCCAGCACGTATTCGGCGTAACCGCCGTTCACCGAGTAACCGGTGTTCTGCTGGCCCTCGCAGAGGGTTTCCCACCCGGTCATACAGTGCTCGCAGCAGCCGCAGGCGGTATACAGCCAGGGTACGCCGACGCGATCGCCCTCTTTCACGCGCGTGACGCCGGCGCCGACGGCGGAGACATGGCCCACACCTTCATGGCCAGGGATGAATGGCAACGCCGGCTTGACCGGCCAGTCGCCCTCTGCGGCGTGGAGGTCGGTGTGGCATACACCGGAGGCGGCGATCTTCACCAGGATCTGTCCTGGGCCGGGCATCGGCACCTTGACTTCCTCGAGGCGCAGCGGCTCGCCGAAGGCGTGAACCACTGCTGCTTTCATGGTTTGGGTCATGGGCTTGCTCCTTGATTCGGGACGTTCGAGTCTGCAATGGGCAGACCGGAGCAAGCCTAGACCCAGATCAATCATCACGCGACGCTCTAGACCGCCCGTCGAGCGGTTATTGGCCGCATATCCGACGGCCGCGACCCGGAGCAGTACCGATTGCTGGCGACCGCCTAACTGGTGAACTCGAATATGTGGATAGTGATCGGCGCCGACGCACAAGCAGGCCCGGCCTGGGCTACGCCGTAACCGGCAGATTCACGTGTAGTCAGCTCAGCGTATCCGCGCCCTACGGGTTACGCTCCATCCGGATTTCAACCAAGCTGCCGTCAATGAAGCGCAGATGGTAGTGCGCGCCGTTTCGCGGGCCGTAGGCCCAGCGGTCGATCCTGACGGCACCCGGTTGTACGACGCCGTCGCTGCGCAGCGACGGCCCTTCGAAGGTTTGGCTATCGGCGGGCCCGCACTTGGCCTCGACCTGCTCACGTGTATCACCCAGGTGAACCAAGCGGGTGCCACACCTCATGGAAGCCTCTGCAGCCGCGCCAAACAGCGCGCCAGCCAGCAGTATGAGTGCGGTCGTCTTGCTGCCCATGCATCGTTATCCCCGCATGCAGCGCCTTAGCGCCTGGTTCGAAAGAGCTTAGCCCGTGCCTCTAAGATTCTCAGCGCTTCTTTGCAGGCTTGCCACCACCCAGGCTAGGCACCTTGCGGATGGGCTTGGCGTTTGGCTTTTCACTCTCGTCGAACCAGTTGCCGAGATGGATCTTGCCCTTGCCACTCCCCTCCTTGGGCTTTTTCGGTTTCTTCGGTTTCGTGATGATTTGCCCGCCGAGGGTGGTGGTCGGGACGCGATGATCGGGCACGAAACCCAATTCGTCGTGGCGCGGCAGCACCTGCTTGATCAGGGTTTCGATGGCCGCCAGCTGATCGACTTCATCGGCGCTGACCAACGATACCGCCTCGCCCGTGGCACCTGCCCGGCCGGTGCGACCGATGCGGTGCACGTAGTCCTCGGCAACGATCGGCAGGTCGAAGTTGACCACTTGCGGCAGGTCGTGGATATCCAAACCGCGCGCGGCGACATCGGTCGCCACCAGGACCTGCACCTCACCTGCCTTGAAGCGTTCCAGCGCGCGCAAGCGCGAGGCCTGCGGCTTGTCACCGTGGATCGCATCGCTGGAAATGCCGGCAGCCTGCAGCTCCTCCACCAGCTGGTCGACACCCTTGCGCGTCTTGACGAACACCAGCACTTGGCCCCAGCGCTTCTCCGCCAGCAGATGCAGGAACAGCTCGGACTTGCGCTTCTTGTCCACCGGCACCAGCCATTGCTTGACCGTCTTCGCCGCGGCATTGCGTGGGCTGACCTCGACCGACAGCGGGTCGCGCAGCAGCTCGCGGGCCATCTGCCGGATCGGCTCGGAGAAGGTCGCGGAAAACAGCAGGGTCTGGCGCTTTTTCGGCAGGGCGGAAAACAGCGCGTCCAGCTCTTCGGCGAAACCCAGATCGAGCATGCGGTCGGCTTCGTCGAGCACCAGCGCCTGCAGCTGGGCGAAGCCCACGGCGTTCTGCCGGTAGAGGTCGAGCAGGCGACCGGGCGTGGCCACCAGCACGTCGATGCCCTTGCGTAGCGCCATCATCTGCGGATTGATGCTGACCCCACCGTACACCGCGTAGGTACGCAGCGGCAGGTTCTGGCCGTAGACACGAAAGCTCTCGTGAACCTGCTCGGCCAGCTCGCGGGTTGGCACCAGCACCAGCGCACGCACCGAATTGCTCGCCACCTTGGCGCCTCCCATGGTCAGGCGCTGCAGCAAAGGCAAGGCAAAACCCGCGGTCTTGCCGGTGCCGGTCTGCGCCGCGGCCATCAGGTCGCGGCCCTTGAGCACGGCGGGAATGGCCTCGGTCTGCACCGGCGTCGGCTTGCGGTAGTCGAGGGTTTCCAGGGTCCGCAGCAGCGGATCGATCAGGCCCAGAGAGGCGAAGGTCATGGCAGGCTCGCAGCGCCGATTCGGCAGTATGAAAAAGGGCGGATTCTAGCAGCTGCCCGGTACGGCCCGCTCGATTGGCGCTCACCGGAAGCGCCGCGACGACAAGTGCGCTTTTCCAACTTTCCCCTCACCGGACAGTAGCGGCGAGCAGCGCGCTGCCGCAGGATAGACGCAGCGCTACGGCGCCGAATATCACTTGTACGGAGTCAACGATGGAAGCGCTGATCGCCCACGGCCCATTTGCCGAATTCGCCATGCTATTGATCATCTCCGCGGTGGTCGGGGCGATTGCGGTGAGCCTGCGCCAGCCGCTGCTGATCTCTTATATCGTGGTCGGCATCCTGCTGGGCCCGGCATTGTTCGGCCCGGTCAATGCGGCTGAGCAGATCCACCTGCTGGCCGAGATCGGGGTTGCCGTGCTGCTGTTCGTCGTCGGCCTCAAGCTCGACCTCGCGCATATCCGCAACATCGGCCCGGTGGCATTGGCCACGGGGCTCGGACAGCTGACCTTCACCATTGTCTTCGGCTTCGCGCTGACACTGCTGATGGGCAAGAGCACCATGGAGGCAATCTACATCGCCGTGGCGCTGACCTTTTCCAGCACCATCATCATCGTCAAGCTGCTCTCGGACAAACACGAGCTGGACTCGCTGCATGGGCGCATCGCGGTCGGCTTTCTGATCGTTCAGGACCTTGCCGTGGTGCTGGCGATGATGACCATGAGCGCCCTGCGCGGGGCCGGCGATGCCGGTTGGGTCGAGGTTTCCGGCTCGCTGCTACTGCGCCTGGCTGGCGCGGCCATCGTGATGTACGTGCTGATGCGCTACATCCTGCCGAAGCTGGTCAGCCGCATGGCGCGCTCGCAGGAGCTGCTGCTGATCTTCGCCATTGCCTGGGGTACCGGACTTGCCGCGCTGGGCGACTACGTTGGTTTCAGCAAGGAGGCCGGGGCATTCGTCGCCGGTTTTTCGCTGGCCTCGACCGCCTATCGCGAAGCGATGAACGCACGCCTGACCGGTATCCGCGATTTCATGCTGCTGTTCTTCTTCATCGACTTGGGCGGCAGGCTGGATTTCTCCACCCTCGGCAACGAGATCCTGCCGGCCGTCGTGCTGGCGTTGTTCGTGCTGATCGGCAATCCGCTGATCGTCATGGCGATCATGGGCTACATGGGTTATCGCAAGCGCACCGGTTTTCTCGCCGGGCTGACGGTGGCGCAGATCAGCGAGTTCTCCATCGTCTTCGTCGCCATGGGCATCACCCTCGGTCATGTCGGGCCAGAAGCGCTGGGGCTGACCACGCTGGTCGGCCTGGTCACCATCATGCTCTCGACCTACATGATCCTGTTCTCGCACCCGCTCTATGAACGCCTGGCACCATGGCTCGGAGTGTTCGAACGCAAGCGTCCGTACCGCGAACTGGAAGTGGAGGCGCAAGGCCGGCCGGACGGGCACCCGCGCATCATCGTCTTCGGCCTCGGCCGTTACGGCTCGCGCCTGCTGCAGCAGCTGGCCGATGCGCGCATGCCCGTCCTCGGCGTGGACTTCGACCCGGAGGCGGTGCGGACACTGCGCCGCTGCAAGCTGCCGGTGCGCTTCGGCGATGGCGAGGACCCCAGCTTTCTCGAGTCGCTGCCCTTGCAGCATGCTGAATGGGTAGTCACCAGTTTTCCGCAGTGGGAAGCCAACCGCGCCTTTCTGCATGCGCTCAAGCACGCCGGTTTCCGGGGCAAGATCGCCGGCGTGGTGCGCGATGACCAGCATGGCAAGGCGCTGGATGCAGCAGGCGTCGCTCGCGTGCTCAATCCCTTCACCGATGCCGCGGACTTTGCCGCGCGCAGCCTGATCGAGGAGCTAGGGGCCAAGACCAAGCCGGCGACGCACCCAGTCGCGAAGCACTGAAGGCTGTCATGCGTGCCGCGCTGGCAGACCAGCGGCCTTCAGTGATCCGCCGCACAGCCGCTAACCTGCTATTAGCCCGGCTCAAAGTTGAGTGCGCCCATGACATCAAGCAACACCAGTGTTAATCCAACCCCCGACGGCTACGCCTGCCATGGCCCGAGCGAGCACGGCGCCTGCCCCAGCTGCGCCAGTGGCGAGCGCCTGGGCTTCGGCTTCAGCTATGCCTTTCAGCCGATCATCGACCTGCGCGCCCGACAGATCTTCGCCCATGAAGCGCTGGTTCGCGGCGTCGGCGGCGAACCAGCGCCCACAGTGCTATCGCAAGTCACCGAGCAGAATCGCTTCCGCTTCGATCAGGCCGGACGGGTCAAAGCGATCAAGACGGCGTCCCGCCTGGGCATGCAGAGCAAGCTGTCTATCAATTTCATGCCCAACGCGATCTATCGTCCCGAGCTGTGCATCCGCTCGACGCTGGAAGCCGCCCGTGCCCACGATTTTCCCATCGAGCAAATCATCTTCGAGACCGTCGAAGGCGAGCGCATCAACGACGGCAAGTGGCTGACCGAGGTGTTCCGCGAATACCAGCGCATCGGCTTTCTCACCGCCATCGACGACTTCGGTGCGGGCTTCGCCGGGCTCAACCTGCTGGCCGACTTCCAGCCGGACATCATCAAGCTGGACATGGACCTGATCCGCGGCATCGACCAGAGCCGCACGCGCCAGGCCATTGTCCGGGCGACAGTGGGAATGTGCGAGGAGTTGGGTATTCAGGTGATCGGCGAGGGCGTCGAAACCGCGGACGAATGCAGCGCGCTGTTCGATCTGGGCATTCATCTGATGCAGGGCTATCTGTTCAGCCGGCCGCTGTTCGAAGCCTGCGGCCAGGCGGAACAGCTCGCCTGGCCGCAGTAATTCCATCAGTCGGTGCGTAACAGCTTGAGCAGCTCCTGCGCCGCCGCTTCCGATGAGGCCGGGTTCTGCCCGGTCACCAACAGGCCGTCCACCTGCACATAGGGCGCCCAGTCCGCACCCTTGCTGTACTGGCCGCCGCGCTCGCGCAAACGGTCTTCGAGCAGGAACGGCACTACGTCGGTCAACTCCACGCCCGCCTCCTCGCCATTGGTGAAGCCGGTAACGCGCTTGCCCTTGAGCAAATATTCGCCATCCTTGCCGCGCACTTCGGTCAGTGCCGCCGGCGCGTGGCACACAGCAGCCACAGGCTTGTCGGCCCGGACGAAGGACTCGATCAGGGCGATGGAAGTCGGGTTATCCACCAGGTCCCACATCGGGCCGTGCCCACCGGGGTAGAACACCGCGTCGAAATCCTCGGCCGAGACCTGATCCAGGCGATAGGTGTTGGCCAGCAGCGTCTGGGCCTCACCGTCACCGTTGAAGCGTTCGGTAGCCGCAGTCTGGGCGTCGGGCTCGTCGCTCTTCGGGTCGAGCGGCGGTTCGCCACCCTCGGGCGACGCGAGCACCACCTGCGCGCCGGCATCCAGAAAGGCGTAGTACGGCGCGGCGAATTCCTCCAGCCAGAAGCCGGTCTGTTTGCCGGTATCACCCAGCTGGTCGTGGGACGTGAGCACGATGAGAATTTTCATGGAGCCTCCTTGGGGATACGCGACGTGAACAGTTCAGACTGCCATCACCGGCACATTGCTCCGCTGCCATATCACATCCATGAAAAAGGGCGCCGCAGCGCCCTCGAAAACCACCGTTCAGGTCAGATGCGGAAGCTGTCCACCAGCTGCTTGAGGCGGCGGGCCTGCTGATCCAGATCGCCACAGGCGCTCAGCGTAGACTGCAGGTTTTCCACGCCTTGCTGGTTCAGCGTGTTGATCTCGGTGATGTCCATGTTCAACGACTCGATCACCGCGGTTTGCTCCTCGGTCGCCGCAGCCACCGATTGGTTCATACCATCGATCTCGCCGATGCGTTGCGTCACTTCGCCAAGCCGTTCGCCAGCGCGATCGGCGATGGAGACGCTGGATTCGCTTTGCCGCTGACTCTCGGTCATGGTCTGCACCGAGGCGCCGGCACCGATCTGCAGCTGCTCGATCATCTGCTGGACTTCCTGCGCCGAGCTTTGCGTGCGATGGGCCAGGTTGCGCACCTCGTCGGCGACCACGGCGAACCCGCGACCCGCCTCGCCAGCGCGCGCCGCCTCGATGGCGGCGTTTAGCGCCAGCAGGTTGGTCTGCTCGGAAATACCCTTGATCACTTCGAGAATCTGCCCGATGTCCACGGTCTTGGCATTCAGCGTCTCTATCTGCGTACAAGACGCGCTGATTTTGGCCGAAAGCTCGCGCATGGCACTGATGTTCTGCTCGACTACCTGACGGCCGTCTTCGGCCTGGTGCCTTGCACCGCTGGCCTGCTGCGAGGCATCCGCGGCGTTACGGGCGATTTCCTGAGCCGCCGCGCCGAGCTCATTGATCGCAGCAGCGACGCTGTTGGTTCGGCTGGCCTGCTCATCGGAGTTGGCCATGGACGAGTTGGACGCCGCCAGCACCCGCGCTGCCACTTCGTTGACCTGCTGCGTGGTAGAGGACACCTCGCGGATAGACGTATGGATACGCTCGACGAAGCGGTTGAAAGCCGAGGCCAGTTCGCCGAACTCGTCTTTCGACTGCACCGCGAGGCGCCGGGTCAGGTCGCCCTCGCCTTCGGCGATGTTGGCCATCGCACGGCCCATGTCGGTAAGCGGACGCATCAGCACGCGAATCAGCATCCCCAGCAGCAGCATGACCACCACCACGGCAATCAACGCAGCGAACACCGCCGATGTGCGGAAACTGGTGAGGCTGGCATACGCCTTGTCACGGTCCAGCGATATGCCGACGTACCACTGCACCGAAGGCAACCCCTTGACCGGGCTGAAGCTGAGGATGCGGTTGGAATCGTCACGCTGCACTTCGACATAGCGGCTATCGAGCGATGGCGTGTTCTGTGGGTAGATGTCGCGCAGCGATTGCATCACTCGTTGGCTGTCCGGGTGAACCAGCACCTTGCCGTCACCGCTGACCAGGAAGGCGTAGCCCATGCCGTCGAAGTCGAGCGCGTTGATGATTTCCACCAGCACCTTCAGCCCCAGGTCGCCACCGACGACGCCGAGATTCTGTCCTCGCTGCACGGCGGGGGTGGCGATGGAGATGATCAGCTCGCCGCTCGCCGCATCCACATAGGGTTCGGTCAGCGTCGAACCACCCGCCGCAATGGCGTCTTTGTACCAGGGGCGCGAGCGTGGATCGTAGTCGGCTGGCATCTCCTCGGCGGGACGCATGAGGAAACTGCCATCCTGCCCCCCGAGGTAGCTGAACATGAACGTCTCAGCCAGCGCCCTTTGCTCGAGCAGCGTAGCCACTCGCGCTTCGGCGCTGTCACTGCCGATGTTCTGTGCAACGCTTTCCACCAACAGGATACGGCCGGAGAGCCAGTTCTGGATGTTGTGCGCCGTCACCTCGCCCATTTCATCGAGATAGCTCTCGAGGTTGGCGCGGATGGCGTTACGTTGTAGGTAGTCGTTGAACAGGGTGAACAACGAGAAGGTCGCGATCACGATCAGCGATGCGGCCAGAAGAATCTTGTGGCTGAACTTGAGACTGTTGGGCATGGCAGCGTGTCCGGATCGGTTCGGGCAAGCGAGCATCCCTGTTCCGTGCGCCTCCCTGGCTGTCACCCTAAATTGTCGGCCACGTCCAGCAGAACTTTACGCATAGATGACGACGATCAAGCGGGGGATCGCCTTTCCGACCGGAGACAAGCGTGGCGCCTTTTTACGGGCGCCACGTTCGGCCAATCAACGTCCGGCCAGTGCCGGCACAACCCGCGGCCGCAGCAGCTCGCCGATCACGGTGAGCGCTCCGATAGCACCGGCGATCCAGTACCAACGCTGCAGCGGGTCAAAACCCAACCAGCCGAGGGCGTGCAGGAACACCATCAGGATCAGCACCGGGCAGACGTAACGCACCATGAACAGCCACAGCGCGTAGCCCAGCGGCGGCAGGTTCAGCTCGTCACGCATGATCTCGCTGCGCAGCGCGTAGCCAGCCAGTAGCACGGTGAAGATCCCGCCCAGCGGCATCATCCAGCGCGAAGTCAGGTAATCCAGCCAGTCGAAGAAGTTTTTGCCCATTGGCGTCCAGCCGGACAGCACGTTGAACGAGAGCATCGCCAGCATGCTGATCACCAGCAGCACGGAGCCCGAAACCATCGCCGCTTTCAGGCGCGAGATACCGTATTTCTCGTTTAGGTAGGCAACGGTGGCTTCGATCATCGAGATCGCCGAGGTCAGCGCCGCGATCGACACCATGGCAAAGAACAGCACGCCGAACGCGGTGCCGAACGGCATCTGCTGGAAAGCCAGCGGCAGGCTCATGAAGATCAACCCTGGGCCGGCGGTCGGGTCCATGCCGTTGGCAAAGATGATCGGGAAGATCGCCAGCCCGGCCATCAGCGCGACGCAAGTGTCGGCGAGCGCAACCATGAAGGTGGTGCGGGCGATGGACTGGTCGTCCGGGATATACGAGCCGTAGGTAAGGATCGCGCCAGCCGCCAGACTCAGGGTGAAAAACGCATGGCCAAGGGCGGCCAGTAGCGCTTCACCGGTGATCTTCGAGGTGTCGAAGCTGAACAGGAAGGCGAAGCCCTGATCGAAACCGCCGCTGGTGTAGGCGTAGCCGACCAGGATCAGCAGCATCACGGCGAGGCCAGGCATCATCCAGCGCACCGCATTCTCGATGCCCTTCTGTACGCCCTTGGCGACGATCCATAGCGTCAGTAGCGCCACCAACAGGCTCCAGCCGCCGAGCTGCCAGGGGTTGGCGTTGTGCGCCTCGAACACGCCGCCAAGCGCCTCGACGCTGGTAGCAGCCAGCGAGCCATCGAGCATCTTCACCGTGTAGGCGAATGCCCAACCGGCAACAACCACGTAGAAGCAGAGGATCAAAAAGCCGGCCGTCATGGACATCACGCCGACGCCCTTCCACAGCGGGTTGCCATTGTTCTCGCGAACGACCCGGCCGACAGCGTCGATGGGGCTACCACGGCCGCGGCGGCCGAGGGCTATCTCGCACATCATCACCGGCACGCCGATGGCCAGGATGCACAGCAGGTACATCAATACGAAAGCACCACCGCCGAACTCGCCGGTGATGTAGGGGAATTTCCAGATGTTGCCCAGCCCTACGGCGGAGCCTGTTGCCGCGAGGATGAAGCCCCAGCGCGACAGCCAGAGGTTCTTCGGTTTTTCACGAGTCATACGTCACCTGTTTGTTGTTATCTGTGACGGGATCGGAACCGCCGCGCTCAGGCGCAGCAGCGTGCAAGGCGGATTCAGTCGTTCATTGAGCGTCGGGCTGCACCTCCGGCACGGCCTGCTGGAAGGCCGGAAGCGTCTCGCAGCGTGCGACGATCTCGAGAATGCGTGGATACGCCGCGAGGTCACAGGCAAAACGGCGCGCATTGTATACCTGCGGCACCAGACATGCCTCCAGATAACCTGGCCGGTCGTTCAGGTAAAGCTTGTCACCAAAGGTTTCCAGACCCTGTTCCACAGCCTCCAGCCCCTGGCTGACCCAGTGCCGGTACCAGGCGTTCTTCGCCTCGTCGTCGACGCCCAGTTCGGCGCTGAGGTACTGCAGCACGCGCAGGTTGTTCAGCGGATGGATCTCGCAGGCGATGTGCATGGCCAGCGAGCGCACCTGGGCGCGCTCGACCGGATCGGCCGGCAGCAGTGCAGGCACCGGGAACACCTCTTCGAGGTACTCCAGGATCGCCAGTGACTGGCTGATGCGCGCTCCACCGTTGGCCTCGTCCACCAGCAGCGGCACCAGCTGCTGTGGGTTGAGCGTGCGGTAATCAGCCGCACGCTGCTGGCCGCCATCCTTGACCAGATGCACCGGCACCTGCCGATAAGCCAGCCCCTTAAGGTTCAGCGCGATGCGCACCCGATAGGCAGCGCTGGAGCGCCAGTAGCCATAGAGCGTCAGCTCAGTGCTCATAGCGCTCGACCTGCTGATCGATGGCACCAAAGATGCTCTGCCCGTTGGCGTCGAACATCTCGATGCGCACCCGGTCGCCAAACTTGAGGAATGGCGTTTTCGCTTCACCGTGCTCGACCACTTCGAGCATGCGCTTCTCGGCCAGGCAGGACGAGCCAGCGCTGCGGTCGTAGTTCGACACCGTGCCCGAGCCGATGATGGTGCCGGCGCCCAGCGGACGGGTGCGCGCGGCATGGGCGACCAGGGTCGGGAAGTTGAAGGTCATGTCGATGCCGGCATCCGGCTGGCCGAACAGCTCGCCGTTGATGTGCGAAACCAGCGGGCGATGCACCTTGCCGTCGCGCCAGGTTTCGCCGAGTTCGTCCGGCGTCACCGCCACCGGCGAGAAGCTCGACGACGGCTTGCTCTGGTAGAAGCCGAAGCCCTTGGCTAGCTCGCCGGGGATCAGGTTGCGCAGCGACACGTCGTTGACCAGCATCAGCAGCTGGATGTGCGACGCGGCCTCGGCCGGCGTCGCGCCCATGGGCACGTCGTCGGTGATCACCGCCAGCTCGCCTTCCAAGTCGATGCCCCAGGCCTCGTCGGCCAGCCGGATCGGGCTGTGCGGCGGGATAAAGGCATCGCCGCCGCCCTGATACATCAGCGGGTCGTGCCAGAAGGATTCCGGCATCTCCGCGCCACGGGCCTTGCGCACCAGCTCGACGTGATTGACGTAGGCGCTGCCATCGGCCCAGTGATAGGCACGCGGCAACGGGCTGTGACAAGAGGCTTGATCGAAGGCGAAAGCGCCCTCCGCCACCCCGTCATTGAGGCGCTGGTAGACAGCTTCGAGTTTGGGCTTGCTGTAGTTCCAGTCATCCAGCGCGGCCTGCAGTGTGGCGGCGATCTGCGGCACTTTCACCGCCTGGGCGAGATCACGGGAGACGACGACGAGCACGCCGTCGCGGCCCTGGTTGAGGGTTGCGAGTTTCATCAGGATTCCTTGCCCGGCGCACGCCAGGAGTTGACGTATTCGGGAACATCGACGGCTGCGGCGGCTTCGCCGACTTCCAGCGCGCGGCGGGTATCGATCATCACCGCCACCTCGTCGGCAAAGGTCGCCGGGTCGTCCTGCGCCTTCTTCAGCGCCTTCGGATGCGGCCCGTGGGGAAAGCCGCAGGGATGGAAGGTCACCATGCCCTGCTCGATGTTGTCGCGGCTGAAGAAGTTGCCGCGGTGGTAGAACAGCACTTCGTCGTAGTCGTCGTTGTTGTGGAAGAACGGCACCTTCAGCGCGCCCGGATCGGATTCCACCGGCCGCGGCGTGAAGGTGCAGACCACGAAACCGTTGGCGACGAAGGTGGTGTGAGCAGATGGCGGCAAGTGATAACGATGGCTCATCAGCGGGCGGATGTCGCGCCAGTTGAGCCGTACCGCGGTGTTGTCGCCGTGCCAGCCGACCACGTCCAGCGGGTTGTACGGGTAAGTCACGGTAGTGATCTGGTCTCGCCGCTTGATGCGGATCTGCCAGGGGTTCTCGTCCTGCTGCGCGCGAAAGGCATCATCCAGGCGCGGATGGTCGAGCACCGCGGCGTCGAAGATGGCGTGGGGGCCGACCAGGCCTTTTTCCGGCAGCTGGTAGGCGCCGTCGGTGTTCTCGATCAAGAGCATGAACACCGGCTGCGTCGCCTCGATGCGCCAGGCGGTGCCGCGCGGGATCATCAAGTAGTCGCCGTCGCGAAATTCCAAGTGCCCGAAGTCGCAGTAGAGATGCCCGGCGCCCTCGTGGATGAACAGCAGTTCGTCACCATCACCGTTGCGCACCAGATGGCGCATGGCGCCGTTGGTCTTCCACAGGCGCAACTTGACGTCGGCGTTGTGCAGCGCCAGCGGCGCCTGCAGCGGGCAGTCGCCTTCGCTGGGGATGTGATTGAAGTTGAAGGCGTGCGGGCGCAGCGGGCCTTCCCAGTCGATCCAGCCGGTCGGCGGATGCTTGTGATGCAGGTGCGAAGCCGGGCCGAAAAAGCCTTCGCGGCCCATTTCGCGCTCGTAGGTGCCCTGCGGAAAATCGCAGTGCGCCTGACGCGAACTCTCACCCTCGCGGATGGGGAAACTGATCCATTTACGGCTCATGTGTCTCTCCTTCGTGATACCGCGTGATCTGAATGGCGGTGCGGTGAGTGCCGATGCGTAGGGTGGATGTCGCGTAGGGTGGAAGACTGCGAAGCATCTTCCACGCGGCTGAACCGGGTCGGCCCCACGCGGGCCCGTTGTTCCCGCCATACGCGTGGATGTGCTTCGCGACATCCACCCTACGCAACCCCACCCCGGCGCTGAACTTACTCGTCCGCCTTGATCACGCCGCGGCGCAGCTGGTCTTCCTCGATGGATTCGAACAGTGCCTTGAAGTTGCCTTCGCCGAAGCCCTGGTTGCCTTTGCGCTGGATGATCTCGAAGAAGATCGGGCCGATCACCGTGTTGGTGAAGATCTGCAGGAGGATGCCGTCATCCCCCGGCGCGCCGTCGATCAGCAGGTTCAGCTCGCGCAGCACATCGGTTGGCTCGCCGTGGCCGGCAACGCGCGTATCGACCTTCTCGTAATAGGTGCCCGGTGTGGTCATGAAGTCCACGCCGTTGGCACGCAGGCGGCGCACGGTCTCGTAGATGTCGTCGGTGGACAGCGCGATGTGCTGGATGCCCTCGCCGTGGTATTCGCGGATGAATTCCTCGATCTGCGATTTGTCGTCGGCCGACTCATTGATCGGGATGCGGATCTTGCCGCAGGGCGCGGTCATGGCACGTGAGAACAGGCCGGTCAGCTTGCCCTCAATGTCGAAGTAGCGAATCTCGCGGAAGTTGGCGATGCGCTCGTAGAAACCGGACCAGACATCCATCTGCCCACGCATGACGTTGTGGGTCAGGTGGTCGATGCACATCAGGCCGACGGCGTTGTCATTCGGCGTGCGCCCTTCGATGTACTCGAAGTCGACGTCGTAGATACTCTTGTCACCGTAGCGGTCAACGAGATACAGCAGCGAGCCGCCGATGCCTTCGACGCAGGGGATGTTCAGCTCGCCGAAGTTGGCGTGGCTGCCGACCAGCTTGGCGCCCTGGGATTCGACGTAGGCGGCGGCCTGCGCGGCATTCTTCACCCGGAAGGCCATGGCGCAGGCGCTCGGGCCGTGCTTCTCGCCGAAGGCGCGCACATGTCCGGTGGGGCTGCCGTTGAGCACGATGTTGATGTCGTGCTGCTGAAACAGCCAGACCTCCTTGGAGCGGTGCTTGGCGGTTTCGGTAAAGCCCATCTGGGTGAACAGCGTACGCAGCTGTTCGATACCCTCGGCATTCGGCGCGGTGAATTCGACGAACTCGAAGCCGTCGGTGCCGATGGGGTTGTGCTGTTCAATCTTGTTCACGGCGTTCATATCGCCTCCTGATTATTGTTGTGAGGACGGCCGTTGCACGGCTTGGCTGGCCCCATCACACCCCAGGCCAGGGCGGCGAACAATGCTGTTTACGGGCACGGAAAGCGGCAGGTGCCATCCCCGCTGTCAGGTTTTCCTTACAGCGCCTTTTTTGCTGAAAAGCCTGGCCCGGCGGCTTGCCAGGCGTAACGAAAAGCTGACAGAGCGGTGCGACAACCTGCCGCACATATCATCCCGTGCATGGCGTCGCGCATAAAAAAGGTGGGCTGAAGCCCACCCCACCAAGGCCTGTGTCGGCCTTCGATGGGATGGACCTGAGCCCACCAAAAGGACTTCCTGAGAAGCCCGCAGCATTCTTGCGGGGTGGGCTTTCAGCCCACCGACGCGTTCTGCACGGACAACCGTGGTCGCGCTAGATCAGCCCGAGCAGGTTGAGGAATACCAGCACGATGGCCACCGGCGTGCCGTAGCGCAGCAGGTTCCACCAAGCCTGGAACAGCCCGGCGTTGCGAATGCCGATGGCCTCGCTGACCACGTGACGCTGCAGCACCCAGCCGGTGAACAGCACCGTGCCCAGCCCGCCCAGCGGCATCAGCCAATTGGTGGTGAGGTAGTCCAGGGTGTCGAAGAAGGTCTTGCCGAACAGCTGGTAGTCCGCCCAGTGGTTGAAGGAGAACACGCTGCCCAGGCTCAGCAGCCAGAGCACCAGACCGCTGCCCAGCACCGCCTTGGTCCGGCTGATGCCGAAGCGCTCGGTGAGCCACGCGATGCTCGGCTCGGAGAGCGAGATGGCCGAGGTCAGCGCGGCGATCACCAGCATCACGAAGAACAGCCCGCCCACGACCTGCCCCAGTGGCATCTGGCCGAAGGCGATCGGCAGGGTGACGAAGATCAGTCCCGGCCCGGCCCCTGGCTCCAGGCCGTTGCCGAACACCAGCGGGAAGATCGCCAGGCCGGCCAGCAGCGCCACCGCGGTATCGGCCAGCGCCACCAGAATCGAGGTCTTGGCGATCGAGGTGCCTTCCGGCAGATAGGAGCCGTAGACCATCATCGCGCCGCAACCGAGGCTCAGGGTGAAGAAGGCATGGCCAAGGGCGACCAGCACGCTCTGCGCAGTCAGCGCGGAGAAGTCCGGCACGAAGAGAAACTGCAGCGCCTGGGCGAATTCGCCTTCGATGGCGGCATAAACAACCAGCACCAGCATCAGCACGAATAGTCCGGGCATCAGAAAGCGCAGCGAACGCTCCAGCCCACCGCGCACGCCGAAACCGACGATCAGCATGGTCGCGGCCAGCACCAGCGTGGCGCAAACCACCAGGCGCAGCGGGTCCGCCAGCAGCGCGCCGAACAGCTCGCCACTGGCCTCACCGCTGACCCCGGTGAAACCGCCGCTGAAAGTCGCCGGCACATAGGCCAGCGCCCAGCCAGCCACCACCAGATAGAAACTCAGAATGAGAAAGCCGGTCAGCCCGCCGAGCCAGCCGACCACGCGCCAGCGCGAACTGGCGCCGGCTTCGCGAGCCAGCCGGGCCACGGCGCCATCAGGATTCGCCCGACCGCGACGGCCAATCATCACTTCGGTCATCAGCAGCGGAATGCCGATCAAGAGGATGCAGGCGAGATAGACCAGAACGAAGGCGCCGCCGCCGTTCTGCCCGGTCACGTAAGGGAATTTCCAGATGTTGCCCAGGCCCACCGCCGAGCCGGTGGCGGCGAGGAAGAACACCCAGCGAGAGGACCACAGGCCTCGGCTGGCGTTGTCTTGGATACGTGCGCGGGCGCCAGCGAGGGCGCCGGCCGCGAGGCTGCTTTTATCGGTCATTGCGGATTCCTGCTTGTTGTTTTTGTCAGGGATAAAGCGAACGAACGGAGCGGGCACGGCGCTGGCGATCGCCGCCCGCCGTCTCGCTCAGTGAAGGCCGGCACGCTCAGGCGGCCGGTCTGGATTACTCACGAAGCCTGGCGCTTGAGTGCCTCGGCCTGCGGTACGCCACCAGCGTGCAAGCGCTCCAACGCAAGGCGATCGGCTATCACCGAGGTCGGCTCGCCGCTGGCGGCGGAGCGGGCGAATATCTCGCCCAGCGTCTCGCCGATGGCTTTTACATGGGCGTCGATCTGCGCGGCGCTGCCGCCGGTGCGCTGGTAGTAGACGTCGATGATGCCGCCGGCGTTGATCGCGTAGTCCGGCGCATACAGCTGGTTGCGCCGCTGCAGTTCGACGCCGATCTCCGCGGTGGCCAGCTGGTTGTTCGCCGCGCCGGCGATCACCGGCGCACGCAGCACTTCCAGGGTCTGCTCGCTGAGAATGCCGCCCATGGCGCAGGGCGCGAAAACGTCCACGTCCAGGCCGTAAATGTCCTGTGGACGGACCACATTGGCGCCCAGTTCATCCATCGCCTGCTTGACGTTGGCGTCGAAGATGTCCGCCACCCAGAGTTCGGCACCGGCTGCCTTGAGGTGCCGCGCCAGTCCCAGGCCGACATGGCCGACACCCTGGATCGCCACCTTCAGCCCGGCCAGGTCATCGCGGCCGAGGCGCTGGCGCACCGCTTCCTTGAGGCCGACGAACACGCCGTAGGCCGTGGATGGCGACGGGTCACCGCTGGCGATGCTGCCATCCAGGGTGGTGCGTGGCGTGGCGCCGACGACATGACGGGTGCGCTGGGCGAAGGCCTGCATTTCGGCATCTCCGGTGCCGGAGTCGGCGGCGGTGATGTAACGGCCGCCGAGGCTGTCGACGAAGTCGCCCATGGCGTGCAGCAGCGCCTGGCTCTTGCCGGTATGCGGATCGCCGATGATCACCGCCTTGCCGCCGCCGAGCTTGAGCCCGGCCAGCGAGGATTTCAGCGTCATCCCGCGCGACAGGCGCAGCACATCGCGCAGGGCGTCATCGTCATTGGCGTAGGGGAACACCCGGCAGCCACCCAGCGCCGGACCGAGGCGCGTGTCGTGGATGGCGATGATGGCTTTCAGACCCGACGCCTGGTCATGGCAGAAAACCACCTGTTCGTGGCGATCGAAGTCGGGGTGAGCGAAGACGGACATTTGGGTTACCTCTTTCATTGTTATTGGATTCGGGGCCTTGCTGTCGGGCCCGTCTGAAAACGGTTCTGGCGGAAAGCATCGCCCCGAGGGCGGGCCTCCCGCAAAAGCGGCCGGTGCACACCGAGCCCTGTAGGAGGCGCGACCTCGCGGCGACTGCGAGGGAGGGCCTCTCACAAAAGTGGCCGGCACATACCGAAGCCTGTGGGAGGCGCGCCCCCGCGGCGACTGCAGGCCGCAGGGCTGCCCGAGGCCAATCCACCAGCGGACGTCTCATCACGCCGCCGGCTGGAACAGCCGCACGCTCTGCACCTCGTCGCCCTTGGCCAGCTGCTCGCGCAGCAACTTCTCCTGCTGGCGGGCCTTGGCGATGGAGCGCTCCTTCACCGGGCCGTAGCCGCGGATCTGTTCCGGCAGCGCGGCGATGGCCACGGCGGTGCGGTAGTTGGTCGGCTTGAGCTGGGCCAGCAGCTCATCCACGGTCTTCTCGTACTCGCTGATCAACTGGCGTTCGACGCGGCGGTCGTGGCCATAGCCGAACGGATCGAGCGGCGTGCCACGCAGGAAGCGGAACTTGGCCAGCACGCCAAACACGTTCAGCACCCACGGCCCCAGCTCGCGCTTGCGCGGCTCGCCGGTGACGGGGTCACGCTTGGCCAGCCAGGCCGGGGCGAGGTGGAACTGCAGCTTGTAATCGCCCTCGAACTGCGCCTCGAGCTGCTGGCGGAATTCCGGCTCGCTGTAGAGGCGCGCCACCTCGTACTCGTCCTTGTAGGCCAGGAGCTTGAAGTAGTAGCGCGCGACGGCCTTGGACAGCGCCAGATCATCGGCGCTATCGGCGCCGCGCACGCGCTCGACCAGCTGGCGATAGCGGCGCGCCAGCCCGGCGCCCTGGTAGCGGGTGAGGAAATCCACGCGCCAGTCGACGATCTCTTCCAGGGTTTTACAGATTGGTTCGGCGACCTCGACTGGGCGCGCCAGCCCTTCCACCGCTTCGCGTTCGAGCACGGCGCGGCGGCCCCAGCGGAAGGCCTGCAGATTCAGCTTGGCGGCAACGCCATTGAGCTCGATGGCCTTCTCGATGGCCTCGGCGCTGATCGGCAGCAGCCCCTGCTGATAGGCGAAGCCGAGCAGGAACAGGTTGGTGGCGATGCTATCGCCGAGCAGTCGCGTGGCCAGGCGGGTGGCGTCGACGAAGTGGGTCTTCTCGGCGCCGACCGCATCGCTGATAGCCTGGCGCATGGCAGCGCCGGGCACCTGGGCATCGGGGTTGCGGGTGAATTCGGCGGTGGCCGATTCGTGGCTGTTCACCACGGCGTTGCTGATCTGCTCGTTCAGGCGGGTCAGCGATTCATCGCCCGCCGCGACGATCAGGTCGCAGCCCAGCAGCAGGTCGGCTTCACCGGCGGCAATACGCACCGCGTAGATGTCGCTCTGCTTAGCGGCGATGCGCACGTGGGTGGTCACCGGGCCGAACTTCTGCGCCAGGCCGGCCTGGTCGAGCACCGTGCAGCCCTTGCCTTCCAAATGCGCGGCCATGCCGAGCAGCGCGCCAATGGTGGTCACACCACTGCCACCGACGCCAGGAATCAGCACATTCCACGGCCGCTCCAGCGACGGATGCTGCGGCTCGGGCAATGTCGCCGCCTCGATACCACCGGCCACCGCTTCCGGCTTGCGCAGCCCGCCGCCATGCACGGTGACGAAGCTCGGGCAGAAGCCCTCGACGCAGGAGAAGTCCTTGTTGCAGGCGTTCTGGTCGATCTCGCGCTTGCGGCCCAGTTCGGTTTCCAGCGGCAGCACCGCCAGACAGTTGGACTTCTCGCCGCAGTCGCCGCAACCCTCGCACACCGCCGGGTTGATGAAGGCGCGCTTGGCCGGATCTTCCATCTTGCCGCGCTTGCGCCGACGACGTTTCTCGGTGGCACAGGTCTGGTCATAGATGATCACCGAGACGCCCTTGAACTCGCGCAGCTCGCGCTGCACCGCATCCAGTTCGCGGCGGTGGTGGAAGCTGGTGATCGGCGCGAAGCTGTCGCGGGTCGGGTACTTGTCCGGCTCGTCGCTGACCAGGGCGATGCGCTTGACGCCCTCGTGGAAGATCTGCCGGCTGAGCTGATCGACGCGCAACTCGCCGTCGATGGGCTGGCCGCCAGTCATGGCCACGGCATCGTTGTAGAGAATCTTGTACGTGACGTTGACACCTGCTGCGACGGCGGCGCGAACAGCCAGGCTGCCGGAGTGGAAATAGGTGCCGTCACCCAGATTCTGGAACATGTGCGGGGTGTCGGTGAACGGCGCCTGGCCGATCCAGTTGACGCCCTCGCCGCCCATCTGGGTGAAGGTCTCGGTGCGCCGGTCCATCCACTGCACCATGTAGTGACAGCCGATACCGGCCGAGGCGCGGCTGCCCTCGGGCACCTTGGTGGAGGTGTTGTGCGGGCAGCCGGAGCAGTAGTGCGGCGTGCGCACGGTGCTGTAGCTGCGCGCGGCCAGGGCCTTTTCCTTGGCGGCTAGGAAGGCCAGCCGCGCCTGGATGCTGTCGCTGGTGTAGATCGGCGCGAGGCGCTTGGCGATCACCCGGGCGATCATCGCCGGGGTCAGCTCGGAGAGGTTCGGCAGCAGCGAGTTGCCCTGCTCGTCGAACTCGCCGACCACCCGCGGACGCTTGCTGACGGGCCAGTTGTAGAGCTGCCCGGTGAGCTGGTCCTCGATGATGCTGCGCTTCTCCTCGACCACCAGAATCTCATCTAGCCCCTGGGCGAACTCGTGCACCGAGACCGGCTCCAGCGGCCAACTCATGCCGACCTTGAGCACGCGCAGGCCGACCGAGGCACACAGCGCTTCGTCCAGGCCCAGGTCATCCAGCGCCTGACGCACGTCGAGATAGGACTTGCCGGTCGTGATGATGCCAAGTCGCGGATTCGGCGAATCGAGCATCACCCGGTTGAGGTTGTTGGCGCGGGCGAAGGCGCGGGCGGCGTAGATCTTGTACAGGTTGAGGCGTTTTTCCTGGACCAGTGGCGGGTCCGGCCAGCGGATGTGCACACCGTCTTCGGGCAGTTCGAAATCGTCCGGAATACGTGTCTGCATGCGCAGCGGATCAACTTCCACCACGGCGGAAGAGTCGACGTTCTCGGCGATGGTCTTCAGCGCCACCCAGCAACCGGAGTAGCGCGACAGCTCCCAGCCGATGATGCCGTAGTCGAGGATTTCCTGGACGTTGGCCGGGTTCAACACCGGGATCGAGGCGGCGATGAAGGCATGCTCGCTCTGGTGCGGCAGCGTCGAGGACTTGCAGCCATGGTCGTCACCCGCCAGCAGCAGCACGCCGCCATGAGGCGAGACCCCAGCCGCATTGGCATGTTTGAACACATCACCGGCGCGGTCGACGCCCGGGCCCTTGCCGTACCACATGGCGAATACGCCGTCGTACTTGGCACCGGGGAACAGGTTGGTCTGCTGGCTGCCCCACACCGCGGTAGCGGCCAACTCTTCGTTGACGCCGGGCTGGAAGTGGATGGCGTGTTGCTTGAGGTAGTCGCGGGCTTCCCAGAGGCTCTTGTCCAGCCCGCCGAGTGGCGAGCCGCGATAGCCGGAGATGAAGCCACCGGTATTCAAACCACGGGCCTGATCACGCTGATGCTGCAGCATCGGCAAGCGGGTCAGCGCCTGGGTGCCGGTGAGATACAGATGACCGGTTGCAAGCCGGTACTTGTCGTCCAGACGGATCTCGGCCAGAGACATGGGGCGCTCCTAATTTGTTGTTATCGGAGTCAGGGCAGCGTTGTTCGCTTACCCGCCTGACGCAGTCATGAAGAAACCGCACGGTTGTCTCTTCATGCCGGCAATCGGCAGGGGATCACCCCACCGTCGCGTGTCGATTAACAGTCTGGCCGTGACGAAGAGAGATTTTCTTTCTACTTTTGCGGTAGAACAGCGCTTCTGTGCATGACCCATTCGCTAACAACAAGAAAACAGGCACGACCATGCAGACTTCGCCTCTAAGCAGCATTGATCGCAAGATCCTGCTGTTGCTGCAACACAACGCCGACCTATCCGCAGCGGAAATCGCCGAGAAGGTCGAACTGTCGCAATCGCCCTGCTGGCGACGCATCCACCGTATGCAGGAAGAAGGGCTGATCGAGCGCAAGGTGGCGCTGCTCAACCCCAAAAAGCTCGGACTGAACATGACGGTGTTCGTCAACATCAAGCTCTCCGCCCACGGGCGCAGCAACCTCGACGAATTCGAACGGGCGGTGGTGGGTTACCCCGAAGTGCTGGAGTGCCACACCATGGCTGGCGAATCGGATTACCTGCTCAAGGTGGTGGCCAGGGACATCGACAGCTACGAACGCTTCCTGCGCGACCAGCTCCTGCAGCGGCCGCATGTGCAGGAGGCGCACTCGCATATCGCCATGAGCGAAGTGAAGCGGACCACGGAGTTGCCGCTGGATTGAGCGTTCGGGCTGGCGCGGGATTCACGGCAGGCGGTGGATAAGGCGGAGCCGTTATCCACCCTACTGGCTTTGGCAGGCTTGCAGCCTGCTTTCGCCGCGAGGGCGCACCTCCTACGGGCGTTGTGCACGTTCTGCTTTGTGGGAGGCCCGACCTCGGGCGAAGCTTTTGGTTTTTGGGCAGGCTTGCAGTCTGAATTCGCCGCGGGGGCGCACCTCCTACGGGCGCTGTGCACGTTCTGCTTTGTGGGAGGCCCGACCTCGGGGCGAAGCTTTTGGCTTTTGGGCAGGCTTGCAGTCTGCTTTCGCCGCGAGGGCGCGCCTCCTACGGGCGTTGTGCACGTTCTGCTTTTGTGGGAGGCCCGACCTCGGGGCGAAGCATTTGGCTTTTGGGCAGGCTTGCAGTCTGAATTCGCCGCGAGGGCGCGCCTCCTACGGGCGTTGTGCACTTCTGCTTTTGTGGAGGCCCGACCTCGGGGCGAAGCTTTTGGCTTTTGGGCAGGCTTGCAGCCTGCTTTCGCCGCGAGAGCGCACCTCCTACGGGCGTTGTGCACTTCTGCTTTTGTGGGAGGCCCGACCTCAGGGCGGAGCTTTTGGCTTTTGGGCAGGCTTGCAGCCTGCTTTCGCCGCGAGGGCGCACCTCCTACGGGCGTTGTGCACGTTCTGCTTTGTGGGAGGGCCCGACCTCGGGGCGAAGATTTTGGCTTTTGGGCAGGCTTGCAGTCTGGATTCGCCGCGGGGGCGCGCCTCCTACGGGCGCTGTGCACTTCTGCTTTTGTGGGAGGCCCGACCTCGGGGCGAAGCTTTTGGCTTTGGGCAGGCTTGCAGCGAATTCGCCGCGGGGCGTGCCTCCCACAATAGCCAAGAGCGTAGGGTGGAAAACGGCCAGCGCCTTTTCCACGCGTTCAACGGACCATGCACAGGCTATCGCCGCCTCGATTGGCGGTTTTTATCGCTCGTGTAGGGGAGTCGCCCCTACTCCTCAGGTATCCCTTCCAACCGCGCGCCACGCCTAATTCCCCGCTCAGCGAACCAGCCCTGATCCATCTCCAGCGCATAACGCGCCGGCCGCTTCGAACAACGAATCTGGGTATTGAACGGCTCCAGATCGATCACATCGACCAGAAGCCCATCCTCATCGAAGAACGCCGCCGACAAGTGCAGCGGCGTGTCCTTCATCCACAGGCAGTGGCGGCGCACTTCATCAAAGCGGAACAGCATGCCGCTGTCGGCGGCGAGTTCGCTACGCCCCATCAGGCCACGCTCACGCTCGGCCGGGGTCTGCGCGTATTCGGCGTGCAGCTCATGTCTACCCAGGCGCAACCGCAACGGTTCGGCCGCCTGAACGGTGCTCAAGAGCACCAGCAGCGGCAGCAAAAACGCAATGCGCATCGACCAACCTCCTGAAACGCAGCGCAACGGGAACAGCCGGCCCCGGACGCACTCATAAGCGAAGCACCGCACCCGCGCGGCGCACATAACGACAACAAGGGAGAACCCCATCGTGCTCAACAGAATAACCGCCGCCAGCGTCTATCTGGTGCAACGCTTCCTCCCCTCACCCTTCGTATTCGCCATCCTGCTCACGCTGATCGTGCTGATAGCGGCCATGCTCAGCACCGGTCAGGGCCTGCCGGCGATGGCGCAGCACTGGGGCAACGGCTTCTGGAACCTGCTGGCCTTCACCATGCAGATGTCGCTGATCCTGGTCACCGGTCATGCCCTGGCACGGGCGCCGGCGATCAACCGCCTGCTCGACCGCATGGCCCGCATCCCGCAGTCGCCGGGCCAGGCCATCATCCTGGTCACGCTGGTAGCGCTGGCCGGTTCCTGGATCAACTGGGGCTTTGGCCTGGTGATTGGCGCAGTGTTCGCCCGCGCGCTGGCGCGGCAGGTGCGCGGCGTCGACTACCCGCTGCTGGTGGCCTCGGCCTACTCCGGCTTTCTGATCTGGCACGGCGGCTTCTCCGGCTCAATTCCACTGTCGCTGGCCAGCGGCGGTGCCGATCTTGACAAGATGAGCGGTGGCGTGCTGAGCGAAGCCATCGGCGTTGGCCAGACGCTGTTCGCCTCCTACAATCTGATCATCATCGCCGTCCTGGTGGTCGGCCTGCCGCTGCTGAACTGGGCCATGCAGCCGAAGACGCCGAAAGTGGTCGACCCGGCGCTGTTGGAGGAACCCCAGCCGAGCGACATCCCGCGGGAAACCGGCACCCAGCGCCTGGACGACAGCCGCATTCTCGGCCTGATCATGGTCGCGCTGGCGGTGCTGTTCTTCTACCGGCACTTCAGCGAGAACGGTCTGGCGTTGAGCCTGAACATCGTGATCTCGATCTTTCTCTTCGCCGGCCTGCTGATGCATGGCACGCCGGAGCGCTACATGCGCGCCATCGAGGAGAGCATTCGCGGCATCGCCGGCATCGTCGTGCAGTTCCCCTTCTACGCCGGGATCATGGGGATGATGGTCGGCGCCAATGCGGCCGGCGTATCGCTCGGCCGGCAGGTCACCGACACTTTCATCGCCTGGTCGTCGGCCGAGAGCTTCCCGGTGCTGGCCTTTCTCAGCGCCGGGCTGGTCAACGTCTTCGTGCCCTCCGGCGGCGGACAATGGGCGGTGCAGGGGCCGATCATGCTGCCGGCCGGCGCGGCGCTGGGCGTGGCGCCGGAAGTCACGGCCATGGCGATCGCCTGGGGCGACGCCTGGACCAACATGATCCAGCCGTTCTGGGCCCTGCCGCTGCTGGGCATCGCCGGGCTCGGCGCGCGGGACATCATGGGCTATTGCCTGCTCAGCCTAGTGTTCTCCGGCGTGGTGATCGCTGGCGGACTGTACTTCCTGACCTGATACGCCGCTGCATTCCGGACGGCCTCGCTGTCCGGAATGCTGGACGGCACTGTCCAGCATTCAGGACATATACGCCATCCGAAATTCTGGACACCTTCGATAAATTCCTTTTGATTCAGATAGTTGCATATCTGGCACGGAACTCGCTAACTCACCGTGCGGCCTGTCCGCAGCCGAAACAAGAAAAACAATGCGCCTGCCGTGCAGCAGCGAGTCCCCGAATGCCTTCGGCAGTGTTCGGTCGTGCCGCGCGGGGCCAGGAGATCGTCCCGATGAGCGTCGTCATCGCCCTTGCTGCATTGGCCCTGCTGATGCTCGCCGCCTACCGCGGCTACAGCGTCATTCTGTTTGCTCCTATCGCCGCCATGGGTGCGGTGCTGCTCACCGACCCGTCCGCCGTTGCGCCGGCGTTCACCGGCATCTTCATGGAGAAGATGGTCGGCTTCATCAAGCTCTATTTTCCGGTGTTCCTGCTCGGTGCGGTGTTCGGCAAGCTGATCGAAATGTCCGGCTTCTCGCGCTCCATCGTCGCCGCGGCGATTCGCCTGCTCGGCACCAGCCAGGCGATGCTGGTGATCGTGCTGGTCTGCGCGCTGCTGACCTACGGCGGCGTGTCGCTGTTCGTCGTGGTGTTCGCGGTGTACCCGTTCGCCGCCGAGATGTTCCGCCAGAGCAACATGCCCAAGCGGCTGATCCCGGCGACCATCGCCCTCGGCGCGTTCACCTTCACCATGACCGCCATTCCCGGCACGCCGCAGATCCAGAACATCATTCCCACCACCTTCTTCAACACCACCACCTGGGCAGCGCCCTGGCTCGGCCTGATCGGTACGATTTTCGTGTTTGGCCTGGGCATGCTCTATCTGAAGTGGCAGCTCGGCAAGGCAATGGCCGCTGGCGAAGGCTACGGCACCAACCTGCGCAATGAGCCGGAAACGCCCGCCGACATCGCCCTGCCCAACCCCTGGCTGGCGCTGTCGCCGCTGATTCTGGTGCTGGTGGCCAACCTCCTGTTCACCCGCTGGATTCCCGAGTTCTACGGCACCAGCCACAGCCTGCAGTTGCCGGGCATGAGCGCACCGCTGGTCACCGAGGTGGGCAAGCTCACGGCGATCTGGGCGGTGGAGGCCGCGCTCCTGCTGGGCATCGCCCTGGTACTGGCGACCAGCTTCGGCACCCTGCGCGGCAAGCTCGCCGAGGGCAGCCGCACCGCGGTCGGCGGCTCGCTGTTGGCGGCGATGAATACCGCGTCGGAATTCGGCTTCGGCGCGGTGATCGCCTCGCTGCCGGGCTTCATCGTGGTGGCCGACGCGCTGTCGGCGATTCCCAATCCGCTGATCAACGAGGCGATCACCGTCAACCTGCTGGCCGGCATCACCGGCTCGGCCTCCGGCGGCATGAGCATCGCCCTGGCGGCGATGGCCGACAGTTTCGTCGCTGCGGCGAATGCCGCGCAGATTCCGCTGGAAGTGCTGCACCGGGTCGCCTCGATGGCCTCCGGCGGGCTCGATACCCTGCCGCACAACGGCGCGGTGATCACGCTACTGGCGGTCACCGGGCTGACCCACCGCGAATCCTACAAGGACATCTTCGCCATCACCCTGATCGCCACGGCCGCGGCCTTCTTCGTGATCGGCGTGTACTACGCTACCGGCATCGTCTGATGGTGGCGGCCGCTCGCCGTTATCGGCGAAGCGCCGCGCCATCAGCGATTGCCTTCCGACAACAAAAAAAGCAAAGGCGCCGTCCTCGAGCGGTCGCCGCCAAGCGGGAGAAACCATGAACCTCACAGGCAAGACCGCACTGGTCACCGGATCCACCAGCGGGATCGGCCTTGGTATCGCACTGAAGCTGGCCGAAGCTGGCGCCGACCTGATCCTCAACGGTTTCGGCGATGCCTCGGCTGCGCTGGCCGAAGTCGGCCGGCATGGCCGCAAGGTCGGGCACCACGGCGCGGACGTATCCGATCCGGCGCAGATCGCCGAGCTGTTCACCTATGCCGAGCGCGACTTCGGTGGCGTCGATATCCTGGTCAACAACGCCGGCATCCAGCACGTGGCGCCGGTAGAGGAATTTCCGGTGGAGCGCTGGGACGCCATCATCGCCATCAACCTGTCCTCGGCGTTTCACACCACACGCCTGGCCCTGCCCGGCATGCGTCAGCGCGGCTGGGGGCGGATCATCAATATCGCCTCGGTGCACGGGCTGGTGGGCTCCGAGCAGAAGGCCGCCTATGTCGCCGCCAAGCACGGGTTGGTCGGGCTGACCAAAGTGGTGGCACTGGAAACCGCCACCACGCCGATCACCTGCAACGCCATCTGCCCCGGTTGGGTGCTGACCCCGCTGGTACAGCAGCAGATCGACGAGCGCGCGCGGGAGAGCGGCGATGAACAGCAAGCCCGCCACGACCTCCTCGCCGAGAAGCAACCCTCGCTGGACTTCGTCACCCCTGCACAGCTGGGTGCCATGGCGCTGTTTCTCTGCAGCGAAGCCGGCGACCAGGTTCGCGGCGCGGCGTGGAATATGGACGGTGGTTGGGCGGCACGCTGAACGCGCTTGCCACTGGCGAATCGACCAGACATCACCGCGCGGGTGTCTGTATTTGCGTCACGCGGATTCCTCGTCCGCCGCGTCTGCATCGTCCATCACGCCAGGCTCATCGAGTTCGACTTGTACTGAGTGCTTCGGGCAACAAGGGTGGGCTAAAGCCCATCCTACGCAAGCAATTACCGCCACCCATGCGCGCCGCTACGCCTCATCAACCGCGCTCGGATCATCGGTCGCGATTTGCGTGGAATCGCCATAGCGCTTCTGGCAGTGCTCGCAGAAGAATGCCCGGCGCTGGCTGCGCCCCATCTCCTTCACCTTGATCAACGGAATCCGGCACCGCTCACATGTGGTCTTGCCGTGGGCCAGCCAGTGCGCCTTGAGCACGCCGGCCCGCTTCCATTCGAGAAACTCGAAGCTGTAGGTACGCGCTTCACGCACCAGCTCGCGCAGCTTGGGTGCAGGCAGGTCGCCGATCAGCGACAGCGGATGCACGCGGATACGGTAGAGCACCTCGTTCTTGATGATGTTGCCGGAGCCGGCGAACAGCGTCTGGTCGAGTAGCGCATCGCAGGCCAACAGTCGCGGCCTTTCGCGCAAGCGCTTGAGCGTTGTCCGCGGGTGCCAGGCATCGCCCATCACATCAGCACTCCAGTCGTAAGCCGCATCCAGCGGCCCCTCGATGTACTGCACCGAACAGGCGTAGAAGTTCAGCTCGCCGTTGGCAAAGCCCAGGCTCAGCCTAGCGGTGGCGTCCTTGCGCTCGTCGATGCGGTAACTGCCGAACAGCAGCAGGTGGATGCGAACGGAGACATCCTCCAACTCGATCAGGAAATGCTTGCCCCAGCTGTGAAAGCCGCGCACCACCTGGCCAACCAGCCGGGACTTGTCGATCTTGGCGCTGCCTTCGGCACGTTCGATGGCGCACCCGGCGAATACCGCGACTTCTTCACGCAGGATGACGATGGAAGGACCTTCGGGCATGGCTGTACCGGTGGCTGGCCTATCTTCGACTTGAGACTCGCCAACGCCGCGAAGGTGCGCCCGCCGTTACCACTCCAGCTGCAGGGTGCTCTCGAACTCGCGAAGTTCACCAGTCAGCGGATCGCGAAACTGCAACCCGCGCGCCAACAGCTTGAGCGGCCGCGCGTAGTCGTCGGCCTCACGCTCGCTGCGCTCGAGCAGGTCGGGGTAGAAAGGGTCGTTACAGATGCCTGCGCCGAGGGTGGCCATGTGCAGGCGCAGCTGGTGCTTTTTTCCGCTGACGGGTGAAAGCCCGTAGCGCCAGAGGTCGCCGCGCCGTTCGAGCACCTCGATCAGTGTCTCGCTGTTCGGTTCGCCCTCGCCTTCGCGCATCAGGAAGAACGGCTCTCCCGGCACCATGCACAGGCGTCGGCGCATGGGGAATTCAAGCCCAGGCAGCGCCGGGCAGATCGCCTCGTAGCGCTTGCTGATCTCCCGCTCACGGAACAGCGCCTGGTAGGCACCGCGGCTTTCCCGGCTGGCCGAGAACAGCACCAGCCCGGCGGTGAGTCGATCTATACGATGAATCGGCACCAGATCGGCGTTATCCAGCCGCTTGCTGAGCCGCGCCAGCAGAGTTTCGTTGACGTATTCGCCAGCCGGCATCACCGAGAGAAAGTGGGGCTTGTCCGCCACCACCAGATGCTCGTCGACGTGCAGAATGCGTTCTTCGAACGGCACCGGCGTCTCGTTCGGCACTTCGCGATAGTAGTGAATACGCATGCCGATGCGAAAAGGCAGTTGGGCGTCGATCGGCTGCATGTCGGCATTCAGGACCCGACCGCGGGCCATGCGCTCGAGCCAGGTGGCACGGCTGATCGCCGGAAAATGCTCGCACAGGCAATCGAGCACGGTAGCCCAGTCGCCTTGTGGCAGATGCAGGGTACTTGGGCGGGGGTTGGAAGCGGACATGAATGCAGCTACGCGGCGCGACGGGGGGTGTGGATGATACCCGCTCTGCCAGTGGCTGCCTCCCCTTGCGGGAGTGCCGGTACGAGTAAGGGCTGAGCGCAGCGCCGCTGTGGAGCAGGCGGTGCGTGCGCTCAACGCAGACGTGAGAGGCGCGCCCCTCAGTCTTGCTTGTCCTTGGTCACTTCACCGGTGCGGCCATCGATCTTGAACTCGTACTTCTTGCCGTCCTGCTTCATGCCCTCGCCTTCCCAACCGTTGCCATCGGCTTCGATGCCGTGCAGCTCGGTGTAGCCGGCGGCCTTGGCCTTCTCTACGGCTTGCTCGAGGGTGATCCAGTCGGCACCGGGCTTGTCGGCGGCAAAAGCAGCGCCAGAGCTCAGGATGGCAACGGCGAACGCGGCGGTCAGTGTCTTGTTATACATGTCGTTTTTCCTTCTTCGAACGGAACCAGATGGGCCATACGGATGGCCCCTGCCTAAATTACGAGCGCAACGGCAGGCGCTAAGTTCAACCAGTCGCCCGTACCTATCCCTGTCTACTGCCGTCGAATGAAGACGATCTGCGGGTCCATTTCACCGTCGGTGAAGCGAAACTCCACCGCATCGCCAACCGCCAGGCCATTGAGCTGCGCAGCATTCACCTTGAACGGCATGACCATCGCGGGCCACTTCAGCCTGGGCACTGGCCCATGGGCAATAGTCACGCTGCCCTGCTGAACATCAATGCCGCGGATTACACCTTCGGCCTCGTAAGCGGGTTCAGCCTCCAAGCCATTGTCAGCCGAGACTTCATCGATCGGCGGGGGCGTGGTAGAGGGTTTGAGCAGGTCCTCGGCGGCGGCGTTGCCGCTCAGCCAGAACCCCACAAGCAGCGCGAGAAACACGATTTTCATGAAGACTCACCCCGACCGATCGGTTGTGGCAACTGCTGCAAGCGTAGTCCCCATGGCGCGGTTCGCCCTCGCCCGAACGGTGCATTCGCGGCCACACGCCGGCATTCAGTTTCGTTTAAGCAAGCCCTCGTAACCTGTGAATCGTCGAAACCAACCACAGGAATCAAAACGATGAAAACACTGACTACGCTGCTCACCGCCGCCACACTCGCCTTCGGTGCCAACCTGGCCATGGCCAAGGACATCGGCCCCGACGAAGCACTGCGTCTGCGTGACGCCGGTACCATCCAGTCGTTCGAGAAGCTCAACGAAGCGGCCTTGGCCAAGCACCCCGGCGCCACCATCGAGGAGTCCGAGCTGGAAGAAGAATACGGCCGCTACGTCTACCAGCTTGAATTGCGCGACGACAAAGGTGTGCAATGGGATCTCGAACTCGACGCCAAGACCGGCGAAGTGCTGAAGGACCATCAGGACGACTGAGGCCATCCATGCGTGCCCCTTTACTCGTAGTGTTTCCACTCGCACTGCTGCTCGCTGCCACCCCGGCGGCGAGCCGTGACTTGGATCAGGACGAAGCCCTGCGGCTACGTCGTGAGGGCCTGATCCTGCCGCTGGAAACACTGATCCAGCGCGCGATGGAGCGTTATCCCGGGGCACGTCTGCTGGAGGCGGAACTGGAAGAGGAAGACGACATCTACGTCTATGAAATCGAATTACTGACAACCCAGGGCGTCGCCCGCGAGCTGGAATTCGATGCCCGCGACGGGCGCCTGATCAAGGATGAAGAAGACTGATGCGCCTGCTACTGGTCGAAGACAATGTGCCGCTGGCCGATGAACTGGTGGCCAGTCTCAGCCGCAACGGCTATGCAGTCGACTGGCTCACCGATGGCCGCGACGCCGAATACCAGGGCGTAAGCGAGCCCTACGATCTGATCATTCTCGACCTCGGTTTGCCTGGCAAACCGGGGCTTGAGGTGTTGCGTGACTGGCGCGCCGGCGGCCTCACTACGCCAGTGCTGATCCTCACCGCGCGCGGTTCCTGGGCCGAGCGCATCGACGGTCTCAAAGCCGGCGCCGATGATTACCTGACCAAACCTTTCCACCCAGAAGAGTTGTTGCTGCGCATCCAGGCACTGTTGCGCCGTGCCCACGGCCTGGCCAACCAGCCAATGCTGCAGGCCGGTGGCGTGGAGCTGGACGAATCGCGCCAGTGCTGCCGCAAGGACGGCGAGGACATTGAACTCACCGCCGGTGAATTCCGCCTGTTACGCTATTTCATGCTGCACCCTGGCCAGCTGCTCTCCAAAACGCAGCTGACCGAACACCTCTATGACGGCGAAACCGAGCGCGACTCCAATGTCATCGAAGTGCATGTCAACCGATTGCGCGGCAAGCTCGGGCGCGAGCTAATCGAAACGCGCCGCGGGCAGGGCTATCGCTTCGGCGGCCAGCCGTGAAATCCATTCAGCGCAGCCTTAGCCTGGCGCTGATCGCCACCCTGCTGTTGGTCGCCCTGGTGCTGGTGCAGACTAGTTTGTGGTTGTTCGAATCAGGGCTCAGACGCAGCCTGGAAACCGACCTGCGTGAGGAAACCGAGGGCCTGCTGATCGCGCTGGTCAAGGGGCCGAACGGTGATCAGCTGGATATACAACGCCTCAATCCGCGTTATCAGCGTCCTTTTTCCGGTCATTACTTCAAGATCGATCTGCCCGGGCGCACCTGGCGCTCACGCTCGCTGTGGGACGCAGCGCCACAATGGCCAGAACGCGCAGGCCTCGCGGATGAACTGCTCGACGGCCCGCAGGGCCAGCGGCTGTTGGGTTACCGCGCCGAATACCGCCGTGAGGGGCAACCGATCATCATCAGCGTGGCGCAGGACTACACGCCGGTCCTCGACAGTTTCGCCCGAGTGAGACTGAGCGGGCTGGGACTGGTCGCTTTTGCGCTGCTCGCCCTGCTGCTGCTACAGCGCTATGCCATGAGCCTGGCGCTTCGGCCGCTGGAGCGCGCGCGCCTGCAGATCGCCCAATTGCAGCAGGGTCAGCGTCAGCAACTGGATCAGCAGGCGCCACGCGAACTGCAACCGCTGGTGGAGCAGATCAATCATCTGCTCGCCCAAACCGAAGACACTCTGCAGCGCTCGCGCCATGCCCTGGGCAATCTCGGGCATGCATTGAAGACGCCACTGGCGGTGCTTGGCAGCCTGGTGCAGCGCGAAGAACTCGCGGCCTACCCCGAACTGCGCACCAGCCTGCAGGAGCAGTTGAGCCAGATCCAGCAACGGGTCAGCCGCGAACTGGGGCGTGCACGGCTATCGGTCGACGTGTTGCCTGGGGCTCATTTCGATTGCGACGCCGAACTGCCGGCGCTGTTCGAGACACTGGCAATGATTCACCGTACCAACCTCGACTTACGCTGGCATGCCCCCAGCGGCTGCCGTCTACCGCGTGATCGCGAGGACATGCTGGAGCTGCTCGGCAATCTGCTGGATAACGCCTGCAAGTGGGCCAACAGCCGCGTCGAGCTGAGCATCGAGCGCAACGGCGATGGCTTCGTCCTGCTGGTGGACGACGACGGGCCGGGCATTCCGGCGCCACAACGGGAACAGGTGATCAACCGGGGCGTCCGACTGGACGAGGCGGCAGAGGGTCACGGCCTGGGACTGGGAATAGTCAGCGACATCCTGACGGCATGGCGGGGTGAATGGTCGTTGGAAGATAGCCCGCTGGGCGGTTTACGGGTACGCATTGCCCTGCCTAGAGCGCGCTAGGCGTTATTGCGGGCGGGCCAGTTCGTTGCGCATGTCTTCGAGAATGGTTTCGACCAATAGCGTGTTCTGCACCTGATGCCCCGCCATGATGCGCGTGGCGTGGGTGCCATTGATCGGATAGCCGACATGTACCACCAGGCGACCGTCAGCTTGCGGCTCGACGCGCGTGCGGTACTGCGAAGTGAAGGTTTCAGCCAGGTAGCGGGACAGAGTCTTCATGGAACATCTCTAGCAATAAGCCTGAGACAAAGACCCTGTTCGGTGCTCGGAGATTCATGCCGTCCATCGGGAAGTCGACGTTCTTCATAGAACTGTAACCGTCATCACCCTTTTCGGCCCCCTTCACCATAGGCCAACCACGCCAGAAACAGCATCGAAACGAACGCCACGCATGACATCAGCAACGCATTGATCATCAGGCTCATGTTGGGTCACCTCATCCACTCGGATCGAGTTGAAACATACCGCGAATATATGTAGCTTTGCGCGACACGTCGACCTGCTCGACATACGCATGTAAATCTTTGGCACAGGTGCAGAGGCGATGAAACGCAAGCAATCGATCAGTCAGATTCGCTGGGACCTGGCGCTGCGCTACCGCCTGATCGAGACCATCGTATGGTGGGAAGGTCGCCTGACCACGGGGCACCTGATGCAGAGCTTCGGCATCAGCCGCCAACAGGCATCGAAGGACATCAACACCTACCTGAACGAACATGCGCCCAAAAACCTGACATATGACCGCCACCTGAAGGGCTACAAGCCGACCAAAGGCTTTCAGCCGCTGTTCATCGACGGCAGCGCCAGCGCCTACCTGCACCTGCTCGACCAGAATCGCGTGCGCGCGCCGCACATTGAAGGCCTGGCGCTCGCCTATGCGCACACCGAAGTGCTCCAGGTACCGGACCGCAGCATCCGCCCGGAGGTGCTGCGGCCGATCCTGCAGGCCTGCCGCGAAGGGCTGCGGCTGGAGAGCGAGTACGTCTCGCTGGCCAACCCCGAGGTGGAAATCCGCGTGATGGCGCCGCATACCCTGGTGTTCACCGGCATGCGCTGGCACGTGCGCGCCTACTGCGAGAAAAACCGCGAATACCGCGACTTCGTACTCAGCCGCTTTCGCGGCGAGCCGGACCTGATGGACACCAGCGAACACACCCGCGAACAGGACGAGGCATGGAACACGCCGGTGACCGTGCTGATCGAGCCGGACGCGCGATTGAGCCCGGCGCAGAAGTCGATCATCGAGGTCGACTTCGGCATGGTCGACGGCCAACTGCCGGTCGAGACCCGCGGCGCACTGGTGCAGTACGTGCTGCAGCGCTTTGGCATCGATCCGAATACCGTACAGGCGAATGCGGCAGCGCAGCAGTTGCAGGTGGGGAATCTGCAGGCGTTGAAGGGGTGGTTGTACTCGTGAGGGCTTGTGGGGGCGGTTTTGACCGCGAAGAGCGTCGGCACGGATTTTGGTATGTGAGCGCCGCGCTTTCATCGGCATTTGGCTCAGGTTTCGCCCTGCTGGGCGACTCACTTTTCTTTGCACGCGCAAAGAAAAGTAAGCAAAAGAAAGCGCGCCCCTACATCCGGCCCTGCGCTACGCGCAGGGTTCGTTCGCTCCATCGCCGCTCCAGGGGTCGGCTTACAAGGGCCATCCATGGCCCTTTAAGCCTTTCGCCGCATCCATGCGGCTCACCCCCTTGCACAACGATTCCGCTCTCCCTACTGAAGGGGAATCTGGTGCTGCCTGTCAGGCCGCGCATGGAAACGCACAAAGCAAAGTCAACTGCGAAGCAAAGCGAAGTCAGCCTTCGATCCATCAGGCGGCCTGGACTGGAATCCTCTACAGGAAGCCGAACGCAGGCGTTGCGCAGGGGGACGCGAGGCGTTGACGCCGAGCGAGGAATGACGGAACAACGTCCCGTCATGACATGTCCCCAGAGCAGCGATGTAGGGTGGAAAACTGCGCAGCATTTTCCACCGCAGGCTTCAAGCAAGTTTTTGCCGGGCCACAGCGGGTTACTTTGCAAACAGGTAGGTAAGCTTCGCGTTACCCGCCCATCCCCAATTGCACAACCTTTCAGGCAACACCAAACGCCCCTTTCAGGAGGCCGAGCGCAGGTGGCGTGGAAAGGGTTGAGCGGCATGGATGCCGCGAGAGCTGCGATGGGCCAGGGATGGCCCTTCGCAGCGGACCCTTGGAACGTCACCGGAGCGAGGGAACCCCGGCGCAGCCGGGGCCGGATGCAGGGGCAAGACTTTTTGGTTCCTTTGGGCGGGGCCGGCCATCCGGCGACTGCCAAAAGGAACTCGCCCAGCAGGGCGAAACCAGCGCGTCAGAACAGCACGATAAGTGACTGCCACATCCAACCGCGCCCACAAGCCTTACATCCGACGCAACCACCCGCCGCACAAACCAAGCCAGCGGTTTGCCGCTGCGCCCGCAAACAAAGAGCCTGAGCCCATGCGCCTGATCCACACCTCCGACTGGCACCTCGGCCAGACCCTCCACGGCCAGGACCGCGACTACGAACACACACAATTCCTCGCCTGGCTGCTCGACCAACTGATCACCCACCGCGCCGATGCCCTGCTCATCGCCGGCGACGTATTCGACACCGTGAACCCGCCGCTCAAGGCTCAGGAACGCCTCTACGACTTCATCGTCCGCGCCCACGAAAAACTCCCGCAGCTGGACATCGTGATGATCGCCGGCAACCACGACTCGGGCGGGCGCATCGAGCTGCCGGCGCCGCTGATGAAGCGCCTCAATGCCCATGCCGTCGGTCGTATCAGCTGGATCGCCGAGGGCCAGCTGGATCACCAGCGCCTGCTGGTGCCGCTGCACGACGCCAATGGCAACACCGCCGCTTGGTGTCTCACCCTGCCCTTCCTGCGCCCGGCCGAAGTCACCGGTATGGAGCTGGGCGACAACTACATGGCCGGCATCCGTCAGGTGCATGAACGCCTCATCGACGCCGCCGAAACCGCACGCCAGCCCGGCCAGGCACTGGTCGCCATGAGCCATGCGCACATGGCCGGCGGCGCGGTGTCGGAGGAATCCGAGCGCAACATCGTCATCGGCAACGCCGAGGCACTGCCGGCCTGCCTGTTTCCGGAGTCCGTCGCCTACGTCGCCCTTGGCCATCTGCACAAGCCGCAGCAGGTCGCCGGGCAGACGCGCATCCGTTACAGCGGTTCGCCGCTGCCGCTGTCCTTCGCCGAGGTCAATTACCCCCATCAGGTGTTGCTGATCGAACTCGACGGCGAGCAGCTGGCGCAGGTCGAAAGCCTGCCGGTGCCGCGCGCGGTGGAGATGATCCGCATCGGCCGCGCGCCGCTGGCCGAGGTGATCGCCGCACTGGAGGCGCTGCCGCCCACCGGGCTGTTCGACGAACACCTGCCCTGGCTGGAGGTACGCGTGCTGCTCGACGAACCACTGCCGGATCTGCGCCAGCGCATCGAAACCGCGATAACCGCCAAGGCCTGCCGGCTGGTGCGCATCGCCAGCGAATACGCCGGCAAACGCGGCGAGACGAAATCGGAAGTGCTGCTCGGCCTCGACCAGATCACCCCGCAGGAGCTGTTCGCCCGCGCCTGGGAAGCCGAGTACGGCAACCCGGCAGACGAGCAGGCGCTGGACGATTTCGCCACGCTGCTGCAACGGGTCGAGTTCGCCCATGCGGAGGACGACCAATGAAAATCCTCGCCATCCGCCTGAAGAACCTGGCCTCGTTGGCCGGCGAGCAAATCATCGACTTCACCGCCGAACCCCTGGCCAGCGCCGGCCTGTTCGCCATCACCGGGCCCACCGGCGCCGGCAAGAGCACCATTCTCGATGCCTTGTGCCTGGCGCTGTTCGGCAGCACGCCGCGGCTCGACAGCGTCTCACCGCTGAACAAGGTCCCCGACGTCGAAGCCGAAATCGGCGGTGGCGACGAGCGCAATCTGCTGCGCCGTGGCTGTGGCAGCGGCTACGCCGAGGTCGATTTCGTCGGCGTTGACGGCCACCGCTACCGCGCACGCTGGGAGGTCAAGCGCGCCCGCGAGAAGATCGACGGCCGCCTGCAGGCCAGCAGCCAGAGCCTTACGGATCTCGACAGCGGCACGCTCCTCGCCAGCGGCAAGAAACGCGAATTCAAGGAACTGCTCGAAGCCCGTCTGGGCCTGACCCTGGCGCAATTCACCCGCGCCGTATTGCTGGCGCAGAGCGAGTTTTCCGCCTTTCTCAAGGCCGACGACAACGAGCGCGGCACCCTCTTGGAAAAGCTCACGGATACCGGGCTCTACAGCCGGCTCGGCCAGGCCGCGTTCGAGGCCGCCAAGCAGGCCAAGGAAAGCCTGACTCGCCTTGAACAACAGGCCGGCGGCTTGCAGCCGCTGGAGCCCGAGCAGCGCGCCGTACTGGAGCGCGACCATCAAACCCAGCTGGAACAACTGAAACAGCTGCAACAACAGCTCAAGGAACTGGAAGCCCAGCGGCAATGGCTCAGCGAACTGCAGCGCCTGGAAAACGAGCGCGAAGCGGCACGCCAGCAACTGCAGGACGCCGAAGACGAGCGTGAAAGCCTGACCGAGGCCCGGCGCATTCTTGAGCTGTTCGAACTGCTCGCGCCACAGCGCCATCGTTTTCTGCGCCAACAGGAACTCGAACCGCTTCTGGGCAAGGCCGCCGACAGCCTGGCGCGCCTGCAGCATGAGGAACAGGCCGTGCAGCAGCGCCTGGCCGAGCTGCAGAGCCAATGCAGCGCCGCCAGCGAGCAACTGCGTTCGGCCGAACAGGCGCGCCAGGACGCCGAGCCGCGGCTGGCCCAGGCACGCCGCGAAGAGGAGCGCCTCAGCCACCTGAACACCGACCTCGTCTCGATCCGCGAAGAAAGCGTCCAGGCCGATGCCGCGGCGAGCGCCGGCGAGGCAACGCTCAAGCAGCTCGGTGAGCAGCAACAGCGCGCCGCCGAACAGCTAGCAACGCTGACGCAGCAACTCGAGACGAGCGCAGCGCTGCAACCACTCTGTGCAGCCTGGGGCGGTTACCGTCCGCGCCTGCAACAGACCGTCCAGCTGGCGGCACGCTTGCAGCAAGGTCGCAGCGAACTCCCGGCACTGGAAGCGCAGGCCAAGGCTGCCGAAGCCCAGCAAAACCTGGCGCGCGAGGCACTGGACAATCTGCAACGCGAGCGCGACAGCGAGGTCGGGCTGGCCGAACAGCTGGCCCAGATGCATCGAAAGCTCGACGAATGGCGCCAGGCCGAGCGCGAAACCGATGCGCTGCAACAGCTCTGGTTGCAGCAGCTCACGCTCACCGCCAGCCAGCGCGAGCTGGCCAGCGCCCACATCCGCCAGCAGACCGAGCTGGACAGCTTGGTGCCGCTGGGCAAGCAGGTCCGCATCGATCGAGATGCTGCCGAGCAGGCGCTCAAGGTCACCCTCGCCCTGCTCGAACGCCAACGCCTGGCGCGCAGCGAGAATGTCGAAGCGCTGCGCGCGGCGCTGGTTCCCGGCGAGCCCTGCCCGGTCTGCGGCAGCGATGAACATCCCTGGCAGCAGACCGAGGCGCTGGTTGCCAGCCTTGATCGGCACGACGACAGCGAGGCCGCCCGTGCGCAGCAGGCGTTACAGGAACAGGACCAGCGCCTGCAGGAACTGCGCGATCGCCATGTCGCGCTCAGCACGCAATTGCGCCAGACGCAGCAACGCCAGAGCGAAGTCGACGCGCAGCTGCAGACCTTGGCACCGCGCCTGCTCGCCCTGCCTGCGCACGCACAATTGCTTGAGCAGCCGGAAGCCGAGCGTTCGCCATGGCTGGAAGCGCAACTGACGACACTCAAAGATCAGATCGCCAGCGCCAGTCAGCATCAGCAACAACTGCTCGCTCTACAACAGCGCAGCGAAACCCTGCAGCAAGCCTGGCAGGCCGCGCGCGAGGCCTGTGTCGGGGCGACTCAGCAACTCGCCCGCCAACGCGATGCCCTGGCCCGCGACAGCCAACAGCTCGACGAGGAACTGCTGGCATTTTCTGAGCTGCTGCCCGCAGAACAGCTGCAGCGCTGGCGCGAAAATCCGGCGCAGACCTTTATGCAGTTGGACGCCAGCATCGCCACGCGGCTGCAGCAACTGCAGGCGCAGACCGAGCTGGCCGATGAGCTGCGCCGGTGCGAGCAGCGCCGCAGCGACGAGCAGTTGCAACAACGCCATCGCCAGGAGAAACAGGAAAGCTGCAGCGCACGACTGACCGAGCGCGAGAAACTGCTGCTGGCCTGCCAGCAGGCGTTGCGTACCAGCCTTGGCAAACAGACCAGCGCCAGCGCCTGGCAACAGCAGCTGGACACGGCAATCCACACCGCCCGCCAGGCCCAAGCCGAGATCGATCAGCAGCTCAACGAGAGCAAGCTTGGCCTGACGCGCTTGCACAGCGAGCAACAGAACTGTCGCCAGCGCCACGCCGAACTGGAACACGAACGCGATGCACTGAATGCCGAACTGGCAGCCTGGCGCGCCGACCATCCGCAGTTGGACGACGCCACCCTCGCCCAACTGCTGCACATGGACGACCAGCTGATTACCGAGGCGCGCCAGCGCCTGCAGCAAAACTCCGAAACCCTGACCCGCTGCCGCGAACGACTCGACGGCTGCCTCAGCCGTCTGACGGCACATGAACAGCAGCAGCCCGAAGCGCCGGATGCCGAACAGCTGCAACTGCGCCACGCGGAGCAATTGCAGCAGTGCGAGCAGGCCGATCAGCGCTGCGCGGAAACCCGTGCCCAACTGATCGACGACGACAAACGCCGCAGCCAGAGCCAGGCGTTGCTCGCGCAGATCGACGCGGCGCGGGCCGAGCATCAGCGCTGGGGGCGCATCGCCGCATTGATCGGCTCGAGCGACGGCGGCGCCTTCCGCAAGATCGCCCAGGCCTACAACCTTGACCTGCTGGTGCAGCACGCCAACGTGCAACTGCGCCAACTGGCGCGGCGTTATCGGCTCAAGCGCGGCGGCAGTCCGTTGGGGTTGCTGGTGATGGATACCGAGATGGGTGACGAGCTGCGCTCGGTGCATTCGCTGTCCGGCGGCGAGACCTTCCTCGTCTCGTTGGCCCTGGCCCTCGGCCTGGCCTCGATGGCATCAAGCAAGCTGAAGATCGAGTCGCTATTCATTGATGAGGGCTTCGGCAGTCTCGACCCCGAGTCACTGCAGATCGCCATGGACGCGCTGGATTCGCTGCAGGCCCAGGGCCGCAAGGTGGCGGTGATCTCCCATGTGGCGGAAATGCACGAACGTATTCCGGTGCAGATTCAGGTGCAGCGCCAGGGCAACGGCCAGAGCGCGCTGCGCATCGTCGGAGGGCTGTCATAGGAGCCGTCGCCGTTTTTTCGGACAGGCCTGCAGGCTGCTTCGCCGCGAGGGCGCGCCTCGGTGTGCACGGGCCTGCTTTTGTGGGAGGCCCGCCCTCGGGGGCGAAGCTTTTGACTTTGAGCAGGCGTGCAGCCTGCATTCGCCGCGGGCGCGCGCCCCTACTGGTTCGGCGTGCACTGGCTCGCTTTTGTGGGAGGCCCGCCCTCGGGGCGAAGCTTTTGACTTTGAGCAGGCGTGCAGCCTGCATTCGCCGCGGGCGCGCGCCCCTACTGGTTCGGCGTGCACTGGCTCGCTTTTGCATCACCCGCTTGTGTTTCCCCACTGCCAGCCGTAAGGTTCGCGCGTTTCTTATCCGCCCAGGTGTGCACGACCGCCAGGTCCGCATTAAACGGGAAGCCGGTGCGCTCGATGAGCAAGGCCGGCGCTGCCCCCGCAACGGTAATCGACCGCGATCCTCGGGATCGCCGTCCGCTCGAAAGCCACTGTGTTCCGACATGGGAAGGTGAGCGTGATGCGCGTCGAAAGCCCGGAGACCGGCCTGACGGATTCGACTGGTGTTGCGGAGGGCAGCACCGTCAAGCGCTGCTGCCCGTCATCCCCGCGCTTGTTCCTGCCCTCCTCAAAAGTCTGCGATCTTTTGAGGAATTCCAAGAATGAAACTGTCCCGACTTGCCCTGGCTGTGGCGTTGCTGCCTGGCATGCAGGTGTTTGCTGCTGAGCAGGAGCTGCCGAGCATGCTCATCACCTCCGCCCGCCAGGCCGAACCCCGCGCCCAGGCCACTGCAGCCAATACCGTTTTCACCCGATCCGATATCGAGCGCCTACAGGCACGCAGCGTGCCCGAACTGTTGCGGCGCGTGCCAGGCGTACAGGTGGGCAGCGCGGGCGGCGTGCCGTCGCTTTCGCTGCGTGGCACCGGAACCGCGCAAACACTGGTACTAGTCGACGGCCAACGCATTGCTTCAGCCACCAGCGGCTTCGCCCGTCTCGACTATCTGGCCATCGACAACATCGAGCGTGTAGAAGTGATCCGCGGTCCACGCTCCTCGCTGTATGGCGCCGACGCCATCGGCGGCGTCATCCAGATATTCACCCGCGGCGGCAAGCCGGGCCTGCACCCCGAAGTCCGCCTGGCCGCCGGCAGCGACCAGACCTTTCAGCGCAGCCTGAGCCTCGCAGCCGGAACGGAGAAGACTCGTGTCCACCTTGGCGCCAGCCTCGACGAGCGCGACGGCTTCGATATCACCCGCGACAATCGTGGCGCCGATCGGGACAACGATGGCCAGCGTAATAAAGCGCTGCACCTGAAGCTGGATCACCAGTTCGACGCGCACTGGAAGGCCGGCCTTAGCTTTAACGATCAGCGTGGCAAGAATGAGTATGACGATGCGTACGAGTTCGCTCCCGGCACGCCGCAGGACGAGTTTCGCGTCAGCAGCTACAGCGGTTATCTGGATGGTCAGCTGACTAGGATCTGGAACAGTCGTCTGGAGCTCGGCCGCAGTTTTGATCGTAACCGCGCCGTCGGCTCCAATTACAACGACGGCCTGCTGGAAACCACCCGCCACTCAGCTGCCTGGATCAATCGCCTGCAACTCAGCGAGCATCAGCAACTAAGCCTTGGCAGCGACTGGTACGAGGACCGTCTAGATGCCACGACCGTCTATCAGGAAGACAGCCGTGACAACCACGCCTTTTATGCCCAGCACAGCTTCCAAGGCGAGCAGTTCGGCACCGAACTGGGGCTGCGCCACGACGACAATCAGCAGTTCGGTAGCCATAACAGCTGGAACGCCGCGTTCAGCTTGCCGGTGGGGGAGTCGCAACGCTGGATTCTGAGTTACGGCGAGGGCTTCCGCGCGCCGACGTTCACCGATCTGTATGCACCAGCAGCCTGGGGTCCCAACCCGGAGCTGAAACCGGAAAACTCGAAGACTTACGAATTGCAATGGCGCGCCGAGCTTGACGACACCCAACTCGAAGCCGCGCTCTACCGCACCGACATAGAAGACATGATCGCCTGGGGTGGAACCCGGATGGAAAACGTCAGCCATGCACGGATCAACGGCTTCGAAGTCAGTGCGGCGCGTGAGCTACTGGGTTGGCAGGTGGGTGTTGGTGTGAGCATCATCGATCCTCGCGATCGGGATACCGGCCATACTCTGGCACGCCGCGCAAAACGCACGCTTAGCGTCGACCTCGATCGCACCTTCGGCACGCTGTCGGCTGGTGCCGGCTGGCACGTTTCCAGCGCGCGCTACGACAATGCCGCGAACACCCGCGAGCTGTCCGGCTATGGCGTCTTCGACCTCAGAGCAGCCTGGCAGAGCCATTCCGAATTGCGCTGGGAGGCGAAGGTCAACAACCTGTTCGACCGCGACTACGCGCTGGCGACCTACGACCGTCCAGACGGAGCTAACTGGTGGGATCCGTCGCAGAGTTATGGCTATCGCGAGGCGGGGCGCACCCTGCTATTCGCCGTCACCTGGACGCCCTCGCTCTAATCGCATTTACAGGCGCGCCCGCTCAGGGCGCTGCCGCCATCACTTCGCAGAGCTTCCCGATCGCACCCAGCATCTGGAAGCTCGGCCGCTCCAGGCCCTTGTCGGGCACTTCAAGCAGCCGACCGCTGCGCACGGCACTGAGCTGTGGCCAGGCCTTCCATTCATCCAACTGCGCGCCGCTGCCGGCCAAGATGACTTCAGGATCGCGTGCGAGCACGGCCTCGATACTGACCTGCGGCGCCGACAGGGTCAGATCGGCAAAGACGTTGCGGCCGCCGCAGACTTCAATGGCTTCGCTGATGATCTGCTGCCCGCCGAGGGTATACAGAGGGCGGTTCCAGATCTGATAGAAAACTCGCACCGGCTGTTCACGGGCATAGCTCCTGCGTAGCGCAACCAGGCCCTGGCGAAAATGCTCGGCCAAGCGCTCACCTTGTTCAGCGCGACCCACGGCTTTACCCACCACAACGAACTGTTCGGCCAATCCCTCTAGACGGGTTTGTTCGACAACTAGAATGGGAATACCGAACTGTTGCAGCTGCTCGCGCTGGCTACGCGGCACGCTGTCCGGCCAGAGCAGTACGAGGTCCGGGCGCAGGCTGAGCAGGGTTTCCATCTCTACCTGGCCATAACGACCTACCGAGGGTACGGACTGCAGCGCAGTGGGGCGGTCGCCGCCATCCAGCACACCGACCAACCGGTCGGCAGCATCGAGTTCGAGCATGATCTCGCTGAGCGATGGCGCCAGACTCACCACCCGCTCGGCAGCCAACGCAGGCAATGACGCCAGGGAAATCAGCGCGGCGAGTAGTAGACGTCGCATCAATGCAATTGCCGCGGAATGCGGTAGAGCACCAGCAAGACCAGGCTGCCAAATACCAGTAACAGGCGAGCAACGGGCTCCATGCCCAGCAGCGCGCCCGCGGCGGCAAACCAGGCCGGTAACGAGGCGATCAGCAGGCCGCGACGGCGCACGCGACGCAGATGGCTCCAGGCGTCGGGCTCTGCCGGGCCGTTCAGCGCCTGCTCGGCGGCGATCAATGCATGTTTGAATCGGGTGAAGGCCCGCAGGCTGAAGAACAGCGAAACCAGGCCAGCAGCGAAGAGTGGCAACCCCCAGTCGGCCAACACGACCGATGCGCGCCCAAGAATCAGCACCGGCAGCACCATCAGCAGCGTATGCAGCCAGCCGTCGCGCGCAAGCTGGCGGCGGGCGGCGGCTCGCGTCATGACTGATCGGCTTCGCCCTGGTGAATCTCGCCGAGCATGTGACCAAGCTTGCCGGCCTTGGTGGCGAGATATTTGCGGTTATGCGGGTTGTGGGCGATCTGCAGCGGCATACGCTCGGCCACGCGAATGCCGAACCCCTGCAGCGCCTTGACCTTACGCGGGTTGTTGGTCATCAGCTTGATTTCGGCAATGCCCAAATGTTCGAGCATCGGCAGACAGATGGCGTAATCGCGCATGTCCGGCGCGAAGCCGAGGCGCTCGTTGGCCTCGACGGTATCGGCGCCGGCGTCCTGCAATTCATAGGCGCGGATCTTGTTCAGCAGACCAATACCCCGACCTTCCTGCCGCAGATAGAGCAGCACGCCGCGGCCCTCATCGGAAATCGCGCGCAGTGCCGCTTCCAGCTGAAAGCCGCAGTCACAGCGCAGGCTGAACAGGGCATCACCGGTCAGGCACTCGGAATGCAGACGGCCCAGCACCGGCTTGCCATCGGCCACATCGCCCAGGGTCAGCGCGACATGCTCCTTGCCGGTGTCCTGGTCGAGAAAACCATGCATGGTGAACACGCCGAACGGCGTCGGCAGTAGGGAAGCGGCGACGAACACGACAGACACGGGCGGAAATCCCAGAAGGCAGAAAAGCGAACATTGTAACACCAACCAAAAGCTGCAAGCGTGGCTGCTGACGCCCGAACTCCGTCATGCTCTCCTGCAGCTTATAGCTGTTTTTTACGTTTTCGACTCCAGCACCAACATGCCCTGCTCCTCGCGCCAGCTGACGCGGCCGAGGAAACTCATGCCGAGCAGCGCCTCGGTGGGCGAGCCACCTTCGACGACAACCGCTTCCACCCCAATGACCTCGATTGCCCCAACCTTGACGCTGTTGAGGTGCACGCGCCAGGCCTTCGCCGTGCCGCTGGCCGTGTTCACCACCATTGGCCGCCCGTTGACCCGATAGTCGATGCCGAGTCGGCGTGCCTGGTGCTCGTTGATCGCCACCGATGTGGCGCCGGTATCCACGAGAAACTGTATTGACTGGCCGTTGATCGTACCGGCAATCCAGTAATGGCCGCCGGTGCCTTTGGCGACGCTCAGCTGGGTCTTGCTTGGTGTGGCGTAGGCGCCGCTGTATTCGCGGCTCAGGCTGTAGTGACGCTCGACGCCGTCGACCCGCAGCACCGCGCCGCTGGCATCGGCACTGACCACCTGAACGCCGCCCGGCCCGGTCTGGCCGACCTTGACCAGCTTGCGCTGGCCGTCGACATTGACCACCGCGGCCCCCGGGAATAGCCCGACCACCTGCACCATGGATGCTGCTTGCGTCAGAGCGGGCAGCAGCAGAAGGCTGGCACACAGAACGTGGATGTTACGCATGGCTACTTTTTCCTCGAAACCAGGCCGTTCGGACCGGAGCGGCCGATCATCCATGAACAGCCGGTACGCTGCAGCGACCAGACGCACAATCAAACCAATAGCGCCACCAGCCCCTGCATGACGGCCCAGGCCGCGACGCCGGCAAGGATGTCATCGAGCATGATCCCGATACCGCCGTGGATGTGGCGATCGACCCAGCTGATCGGCCAGGGTTTGACGATATCCATCACACGGAAGATGACGAAGCCGAGCAGCATCCAATACCAGCCTTCCGGCACCAGCCAGAAGGTGATCCAGATGCCGACGAACTCATCCCAGACGATGCCCTCATGGTCATGTACACCGAGTTCGCGCGCCACCTTGCCGCACAGCCAGACGCCGAACAGCATGGTCAGGCCGAGCATCAGCAGATAACCCCAGCCTGGCAGCAGTTGCCACAGTGGCACGAACGGCAGTGCAACCAGCGAACCCCAGGTTCCCGGCGCCTTGGGCATCAGCCCGGAACCGAAGCCGAACGCCAGGTTGTGCCAGGGATTGGTCCAGACCAGGGTTTGCGGCTTGGCCGCGACCGGCGAGGAATCAGTCAAAACAGCGTTCCTTATCGGATCGGAGGCAAGCGGCTGCTCCGCAGCGGCGCTTACGCATTGAAATGGTTGTAGCCGCGTTCGGAGACGGGCAGTTCGTTGCCCGCCGCATCGAACAGCTGCACGCCCTGCCCCGCCGCCACTCGGCCAATGACATGCACCGGCCAACCGGCGTCGCGCAACGCGGGTAGTTCAACGGGCGGCAGCGTAAAGGCGAGCAGATAGTCATCGCCGCCGGCCAGCGCACAGCGCAACGCTTCCGCCTCACCAGCAAAACGCCGCAAAGGTTCGGATAGCGGCAGGCGATCACACTCGATCTGCAGCGCGACGCCCGAAGCCTTGGCAATATGCCCGCAATCGGCCAGCAGCCCGTCGGAGATATCCAGCGCTGCCGTGGCCTTGCCTCGTAGCACCTCGCCCAGGGCCAGCTGCGGTTGCGGCGACCAGTAACGCGCCAGCAGGTGTTCGGCGACATCCGCATCGGCTTCGGCCTGCCGCAACACCAGCGGCAACGCGCCGGCCGCCTCGCCCGGCGCGCCGCCAACGCAGAGCAGATCGCCGACCTGCGCGCCGGACCGAACCAGCGCCTGCCCTGCCGGGACGCGACCGAACACCGTGACGGTCAGGCTCAGCGGGCCTCGGGTGGTGTCGCCGCCAATCAGACGCAGGCTGCAGTCGAGCGCCATCACGTCCAGCCCACGGGCAAGCTCCGCCAGCCAGAGTGGATCTCCAGCAGGCAGAGTCAGGGCAAGGGTGAAGCCGATGGGCGTGGCGCCCATGGCGGCAAGGTCACTGGCGGCCACGGCCAACGCGCGCTGGCCGAGCAGGAAGGGATCGCAAGGGTCGGGGAAATGCACCCCGGCAACGAGGGTATCGGTGGACACGGCGAGTTGCTCGCCGCCGGGAATCTGCAACAGGGCACAATCGTCGCCAATGCCGAGAACGACTTCGCCGCCAGCCCTGGCACAAGCGGCGGCGGCGAAGTAGTGACGAATCAGCTCGAACTCACCCAGCAAGGCGAGCCGCCCTCAGCGCTTGTGGTTGCGCACTTCGGCGCTGCGCAGCGTGGGGGCCAGCTTGTCCAGCACGCCGTTGACGAACTTGTGTCCGTCGGTGGCGCCATAGACCTTGGCCAGCTCGATGCCTTCGTTGATGACCACGCGGTAAGGCACGTCGATGCGCTGCATCAGCTCGTAGGTGGACAGCCGCAGAATTGCCAGTTCAACCGGATCGAGCTCGTCCAGCGGACGGTCGAGATTCGGCGCGATGGCGCCGTCGACTTCGCTCTTGCTGCGCGCGACACCGGTCAGCAGCTCATGGAAGTAGCTGCCATCCACGCCGGAGAAATCGTTGTCGACGCGAAACTGCGCCTCGATCTCGTTCAGACTCTGGCCAGCCATGTGCCACTGATACAGCGCCTGCATCGCCAGGCTGCGGGCAACCCGGCGCGTGGCGATCTTGCCCTTTGCCTTGGGCTGTGGAGCGTCCTGGCTGTCGTCGTGATTCAGGCTCACTTCGCCTCCAGCTGCGACAGCAGGCTCACCATTTCCAGTGCGGAGAGTGCGGCTTCGGCGCCCTTGTTGCCGGCCTTGGTGCCGGAGCGCTCGATGGCCTGTTCGATGGAATCGACGGTCAGCACGCCAAAGGCGACCGGTACACCGAACTCCATGGAAACCTGGGCCAGGCCCTTGGTGCATTCACCGGCGACGTATTCGAAGTGCGGCGTGCCGCCACGAATGACCGCGCCGAGGGCGACGATGGCGTCGTATTCACCCTGCTGGGCGACCTTTTGCGCGACCAGGGGAATCTCGAAGGCACCCGGTGCGCGGATGATGGTGATGTCGTTCTCGCTGACGCCGTGGCGAACCAGCGCGTCGACCGCGCCGCTGACCAGGCTTTCGACGACGAAGCTGTTGAAGCGGCCTACGACCAGGGCGTACTTGCCCTGCGGGGCGATGAAGGTTCCTTCGATGGTCTTCAGGGGCATGGGTGCTTTCTCATCTCTTTAAAGAACGAAGGCGCCGCGGACTGCGCGGCGCCTCTGATTTATTCGGCCGGGAGGTATTCTACAACTTCCAGATCAAAGCCGGATATCGCGTTGAACTTCATCGGCGCGCTCATCAGGCGCATCTTGCGCACGCCCAGGTCACGCAGGATCTGCGAACCGGCGCCGACGGTGCTGTAGGTGGCCGGAGTCGGCGGTTGCTGACGGGTCAGCTGCGCCAGCAGCTGCGGGCCGGTCAGCGGGTTGCCGAGCAGCAGCACCACGCCACTGCCCGCCTTGGCGACTTCGCTCATCGCCGCACGCAGGCTCCAGCGACCCGGCACGGTGACCAGCAGCAGATCACGCAACGGCTCCATGTTGTGCACGCGCACCAGCGTGGGTTCCTCCGGGGAGATTTCGCCGCGGGTCAGCGCCATGTGCACGGTGTCCTCGACGCCGTCGCGATAGGTGACCAGCTTGAACTGGCCCAGCTCGGTTTCCAGCGGCTGTTCGGAAACCCGCTCGACCGTGCGCTCGTGGATCATGCGGTAGTGGATCAGGTCGGCTATGGTGCCGATCTTCAGCCCGTGCTGCTCGGCGAAAAGCTCCAGCTCCGGGCGACGGGCCATGGTGCCGTCGTCGTTCATGATTTCGCAGATCACGCCGCTGGCCTCGAAACCGGCCATGCGCGCCAGGTCGCAGGCTGCCTCGGTGTGGCCGGCACGCGCCAGTACGCCACCCGGCTGGGCCATCAACGGGAAGATATGGCCAGGGCTGACGATGTCTTCGGCTTTCGCACCACGCGCCACCGCGGCCTGCACGGTCCGTGCGCGGTCGGCGGCAGAGATGCCGGTGGTCACGCCTTCAGCCGCCTCGATGGAGACGGTGAACTTGGTGCCAAAGCCCGAGCCGTTGCGCGGAGCCATGAGCGGTAGTTTGAGCAGCTCGCAGCGTTCGCGAGTCATCGGCATGCAGATCAGGCCGCGGGCGAAGCGCGCCATGAAGTTGATGTGCTCGGCGGTCACGCATTCGGAAGCGACGATGATGTCGCCCTCGTTCTCGCGGTCCTCGTCATCCATGAGGATGACCATCTTGCCGGCGCGGATGTCTTCGATCAGTTCTTCAGCGGTATTGAGCGCCATCGGGCGTCTCCTCAATTCTTCAGGTAGCCGTGCTCGGCGAGAAAACCTTCGGTGAGCCCCGAGGCCTTGGGTTCGGCGGCCTTGTCGCCCATCATCAGGCGCTCCAGGTAACGCGCCAGCAGGTCGACTTCCAGGTTCACCTGCCGCCCGGGGCGGTAGTCGGCCATGATGGTTTCGCCGAGGGTGTGCGGCACGATGGTCAGCTCGAATTCGGCGCCATTGACCGCGTTGACCGTGAGACTAGTGCCGTCGACGGTGATTGAGCCTTTCAGCGCGATGTACTTGGCCAGCTCGCGCGGGGCACGGATGCGGAACTGCACCGCACGTGCATTATCTTCCCGGGAGACGACCTCGCCGACACCGTCGACATGACCGCTGACCAGATGGCCGCCGAGGCGGCTGGTAGGGGTCAGGGCCTTTTCCAGGTTGACCCGGCTGCCGGCCTTGAGGTCGATGAAGGCGGTGCGTGCGAGGGTTTCGCGACTGACGTCGGCCCAGAAGCCGTTGCCCGGCAGCTCGACCGCCGTCAGGCAGACGCCGTTGACCGCGATGCTATCGCCCAGCTTGACGTCGCCCAGATCCAGCTTGCCGGTGTCGACCAGCACGCGGACGTCGCCGCCCTTCGGCGTGAGCGCACGAATGGTGCCGATGGCTTCGATTATTCCGGTGAACATGTGGCCTCCCGTGGAAGGCGGGTAAAACGTTGCATACGACGAACTCCTGTTTTTGAAAAACAGGGCGCTACGGATCGATAGGGATGCATGACGGGCGCACGGACGGCGTCCATCGGGATATCCCGCTCTCTCTCATCCGGACTATACCGTCGGCCCCGGAATCACACCGGGTCTGCTGACCTTGCCGAAGCAAGCGCTCGCGGGCTAGACGCGATTGAAAGCTACTGCGCACAGAGCATGCTGCGTTGTGGTCCTCCTCGAAGTACTCATTTACCAGGGTAAACTCCGCCTTCTCGTCGAATCACGCCTTGCCTGCTCAGCGCTCGCTACGCTTTCATCCTTGTAACTGCGCCATTACCGCCGGTGGGGAATCGCACCCCGCCCTGAGAACGTTGGGCCGCTTGCGGCCCGGCAGCGTTTTTAACACAAATAGCGGCGCGGGGCAGCCCGATATCGCCAGATAGCAGCTATGAGGGTGCAAGACGAAGGCTATCGGCCGACGCAGCCGGCATGCCTTGCCGATCAGCTGGCCGGGCGCGCCACGATCTTCCAGTCGTCACCCACCGAGCGAATGTCGACAATCTTCAGCTCGCGCGCCTCGCTCATGCGTTCCAGAGGCAGCTCCAGCAGCGGGCGCGCCGTGGAGCCGAGAAACTTGGCCGCCATGAACACTTGGTATTCGTCGATCAGGCCGAGACTGGCGAACGCACCGACCAGCCGAGGTCCGGCCTCGACCAGCACCTCGTTGGCACCACGGGCAGCCAGCTCACGCAGCAGCGCGGTCAGGTCGACCCGTTCCCGGCCCAGCACCAGCAGCTCATGCCCCGCACCAGCGAACGCACCCTCATGGCCAACGACAGTGGTCGCGACCAGCGCTGGACCAGCCTGAAAGAACGGCGCATCCAGCGGAACACGCAAGCGGCCATCGACCAGCACACGCAGCGGCGGGCGCTGTAGCGCCAGCGCGGTGGTTTCCGCATCCAGCCCCAGTTCGGCGCTGCGTACGGTCAGCCGCGCGGCATCCATCAGCACGGTGTCGGCGCCGGTCAGCACCACGCTGGAACGGGCACGCAAGCGCTGCACCTCGGCCCGAGCCGCCGGGCCAGTGATCCACTGGCTTTCGCCGCTGGCCATCGCGGTGCGCCCATCCAGGCTCATCGCCAACTTGGCGCGAACGAATGGCAGGCCACTTTCCATGCGCTTGATAAAGCCGCAATTGAGTTCGCGTGCCTCGGCTTCCAACACACCGCTGGCGACTTCGATACCCGCGCTGCGCAGCAGCTGCAGACCACGCCCGGCGACCTGCGGATTGGGATCTTGCATCGCCGCCACCACCCGGCCGACACCAGCCTTGACCAGCGCTTCGGCACAGGGCGGCGTACGTCCGTAGTGGCTGCAGGGTTCGAGGGTTACGTAGGCGGTAGCGCCGCGCGCACGCTCACCGGCTTGGCGCAACGCGTGGACTTCGGCATGCGGCTCACCGGCCCGTACGTGCCAGCCTTCACCGACCAGTTCGTCGCCAGCGACGATGGCGCAACCAACCCGCGGGTTCGGATGAGTCGAATACAGCCCCTTGCGCGCCAGCTGCAGCGCGTGGGCCATCCAGGCGTGATCGGTGTTCATTCGGGCTTCGACGGCTCGCGGGATAGCCGCTCGATTTCCTCGCGGAACTCGTTGAGGTCCTGGAAACGTCGATACACCGAGGCGAAGCGGATATAGGCGACCTCGTCGAGCTTCTGCAGCTCGGCCATCACCAACTCGCCGAGCACGCGTGACTTGATCTCGCGCTCACCGGTGGCACGCAACTGATGCTTGATGTGGGCAATGGCCGCTTCAAGGCGCTCGACGCTAACCGGTCGCTTCTCCAGCGCACGCTGCATGCCGGCGCGCAGCTTCTGCTCGTCGAACGGCTGTCGACTGCCGTCGGACTTGATCAGGCGCGGCATCACCAGCTCGGCGGTTTCGAAGGTCGTGAAGCGCTCGCCACAGGCCAGACACTCGCGGCGACGGCGCACCTGATCGCCTTCGGCAACCAGGCGGGAATCGATGACCTTGGTATCGTTGGCAGCACAGAAGGGACAATGCATGGGGCTGAAATCGGTCGTACGTCGGGACGGCCATGGTAGCGCATCCGACCGGCAAGACAAGGCGACGGCTTTGCTGCTATACAAGCCCGCACCCCGTCTTTCAGGAGCCTTTCCGTGCTGCCACGTCTACTCGTTCTGCCCGCCCTGCTGGCCCTGCTTGGGGGCTGCAGCAGTCAGCCCAGTGAACCGCCATCGGCACCTGTCGAGTTGAGCAGCGCACCGCACTCCAAGCTGCTCAATGAGCTGAGCGGCAGCCTCATCGGCGCGCCGACTGGCAGCGACGTGGAGTTGGCGCTGCTGGAAGTCGATCGCCGCGATCAGCCGGATCGCCTGCTCAGCAACGTCCAGCTAAAGGGCCGTGGCAGCGAGCTGCCATTCATCCTGCAATTCAACCCCGACGCCTTCCCCACCGGCCAGCGCGTGGAGCTGCGCGGCCGTGTTACCCAGGCTGGCCAGCTGATCATGAAACTACCATCGCGCACGATTGCCAGCCCCGCCAGCCAGGCACTCGGCCCACTGCAGCTGGTCCCGGCGCCGTGACGGCACCTGCAACATTACAGGCGGCGCTGAACGAACTACTGGGCGACGCGCGCCTGGCATCCGAACCGCTGCCGGGAACCGATTTAAAGTTATGGCTGATAGACGCCGCCAATATGGACCGCGCTTTCAGCCCGGAAGAAACCCGCCGGATTCTCGAAGACCCTCCGTACTGGAGCTTTTGCTGGGCCAGCGGCCTGGTGCTGGCCCGCTGGTTTGCCGAACGGCCGGAGTGGGTGCGCGGCAAGCGCGTGCTGGATTTCGGTGCCGGCTCAGGTGTCGCGGCCATCGCCGCCGCCAAGGCAGGCGCGGCCGAAGTGGTGGCCTGCGATCTCGACCCGCTGGCGCTCGCCGCCTGCCAGGCCAACGCCGCGCTCAATGACGTCGAGCTACGCTATTCCCAAGACTTCTTCGGCGAGGCGGATCGCTACGATCTGATCGTCGTGGCCGATGTGCTCTACGACCGCGCCAACCTGCCGCTGTTGGATCACTTCCTCAGCCGCGGGCGCGAAGCGCTGGTGGCCGACTCGCGGGTGCGCGATTTCGCTCATCCGCTGTACCAACGTCTTGATGTGCTGGATGCCTGCACCTGGCCGGATCTAGCCGAGCCGGCTGAGTTTCGCCGGGTCAGCCTCTATCACGCGACGCGCTAGTCGCACGGAGACCACCATGAGCGAGGAAAACCTGCGGCTGTTCTTCGCGCTGCCCTGCCCGCCCGAGCAGGCGGCCGCCATCTGTACGTGGCGTGACAACCAAGCCCTCGGCGGTCAACCCGTTTCGCGCGAGAACCTGCACCTGACTCTGGCATTTCTCGGCTCACAGCCGAAGGATCATCTCGACGCCCTGTTGCAGATGGCGACGACGGTGCGGACCGATTCATTCAGCCTCACCCTCGACCGCTTAACCACGATCGGAAAAGGCTTCATCTGCCTGCAGCCCGGCACCACGCCTCCCGAACTACTGCAGCTTGTCGCAGCGCTGAGCGAGCGGTTGGCGGCGCTTGGCGTAATTCTCGACTGCCGCCCCTTCCTGCCGCACCTGACGTTGAGCCGCCAGGCCCGGAGCCGGCCGCAGAAGCCCGCTCCGGATTTCAGCTGGCACGTCGATCGCTTCGTGCTCTACCGCTCACGCAATACCGAGGATGGTGTGCACTACGACGAACTGGGAAGCTGGCCGCTGGCTGCGCCATAGCAACCCAAAGGCTGCAATGGCCAGGCAACAGGCAGATCTTCACGCCGATCCAGGCACCACCCACGGTAGCCAGCATGACCGCCCTGGACTGCAGCGAGAACATCGGAATGCCGGTGAAGAAACCCGCCAGGTTGCAACCCATTGCCAGCCACGCACCGAAGCTAGCGACGATGCCTCCGATCAGCCCCTGCAGCAGACACCGCTTGCTGGTCGGCCAGCGCAGGCTGACGTTGTTTGCCCATAACGCCGCGCACAGTGCGCCAAGCAACATACTGATGATCATCACGCCATCGATGCGATCCAGCGGAGTACCGGACAGGCCGATCAGTTTGAAGTAGCCCCATTCCTCGGGCGTGTAGCCGAACCAGAAGATGACGTGACCACCCCAGCGAGCGAACTCGCCGGTAACGGCCCAGAAGGTGCCGGTGATCGCGAAGTAGTAAGCGGACGCGACACCCAGCGCGACGAGCGCGGGCAAGGGCGATCAGAAGCGCACGAGATAGCGCTCCCGAAAGCCGGAGAGGAAGGTCATGTACAGCTCCTTTGACGCGCGACTGCAAACGCCGCACCGGTCCAGGAAAAGGGTATTGCTTCGACGAGACAGGCAAGCACCCCGCGTCGGGCGGCGAAACCATAGTCCAATACCCGCCGCATGCGCGCCCTTGCTTCCGAAGTCGAGCGTCCCCACATACCATGCACGCCTTTCCTGACATTCGTTGCCCACGAGAATCCCGATGAGCCAGACGCCCTACATCTTCGATGTCACCACCACCAGCTTCGAGCAGCTGGTGCTCGAGAACTCGTTTCACAAGCCGGTACTGGTCGACTTCTGGGCCGAATGGTGCGCGCCGTGCAAGGCACTGATGCCACTGCTGGCGAAGATTGCCGAGGAGTATCAAGGCGAGCTGCTGCTGGCCAAGGTCAACTGCGATGTCGAACAGGACGTAGTCGCCCGCTTTGGCATCCGCAGCCTGCCGACGGTAGTGCTATTCAAGGACGGCCAGCCGGTCGACGGCTTTGCCGGTGCACAGCCGGAGTCAGCCATTCGCGCCATGCTCGAGCCGCATGTCCAGGCTCCGGAGGCGCCACAAGGCAGCCTTCTGGAAAGCGCCCAGGCGCTCTTCGCCGAGGGCCGTTTCGCCGATGCCGAAGCGCAGTTGCAGCAACTGCTCAGCGAAGACAATGAAAACGGCGCCGGCCTGATTCTGTACGGTCGCTGCCTGGCCGAACGCGGTGAACTGGGCGAGGCGGAAACGGTACTCAATGCAGTGAAAGGCGACGAGCACAAGCAGGCGCTGGCCGGTGCACGCGCTCAACTGACCTTTCTGCGCCAGGCCAACGACTTGCCGGAAGTCGCCACGCTGAAGAGTCGCTTGGCACAGAACGGCGAGGACGACGAAGCGGCGTATCAGCTGGCTGTCCAGCAGCTTGCTCGCCAGCAATACGAGGCGGCACTCGACGGGCTGCTCAAGCTGTTCGTGCGCAACCGCGGCTACGCTGACGGGCAGCCGCACAAGACGCTGCTACAGGTCTTCGACCTGCTGGGCAACGACCACCCGCTGGTGACGTTGTACCGTCGCAAGCTGTATCAGGCGATCTACTGATCGTTCGCAGCGGCCAGGCGAGCCTCTCAGGACGGCTCGCCGATCCAGTGATAGCAGGCCGAGTCGGCACCGTGCTCGACCCTTACTTCTTCACAGTGACGCAGGCGTACCAACAACCGTTTGGCCAGCTGCGCACTGCCCGTGAGCGCTTCCAGTTCGGCGAGCAGCTCAGGGCCATCCAACTTGCCGGCGCTGCGCAGGCGCTCCCGGGCGCTGTGCCACAGCGCGTCGGCTGGCGGTGTGGCAGCCATCGGGGGGCTGCTCGCCGCCACCTCTACATCCCCAATACTGCGCGTCAGGTTCGACCAGTCCTGCGCGTCCAGCTCGATCTCCAGATCGACCGGCCACTGCCCTATGCGTCCGCGGATTCGAATCATGCTGCCCCTCCTGATATATGCGCCCATGCTCACATGACAGCAACGGACTGGCCAGCCGCGCAGCAAAGTTGTTATAACGTAACGACCACTTTTCAATGGAGCTGACCATGCGCCACCTATTGCTTGCCGTACCTGTGCTTCTGCTACCCCTGAGCTACAGCCACGCACACGAAGACCACCATCACCACGAGCATGAGGACGCGGCCAGCCTGGCCGCACACGAGCACGGCGCGGCCCGCCTGAACGCCGCGCTGGACGGCAAGCGGCTGGAACTGGAGCTGATCAGCCCGGCGATGAATCTGCTCGGTTTCGAACACGCCCCGGCCAGCGCAGCGGATGAGGCGAAAATCGCCAATGCCCGCTCAAAACTGGAACAACCGCAGGCACTGTTCGGCCTGCCGTCCGCAGCGGGATGCGCCGTGAGCGAACAGCACTTCGAAGGCGAGCTGCTCGGTTCAGCCCACGCAGGCTACAAGCGCGGGGACGACCACGACCATGAACCCAAGAACAGCGATAAGCACGATCACGATCACGATCACGATCACGATCACGAAGATGGTGGGCACAGCGATATCGAAGCACGCTATCAATTTGACTGCAGCAACCCCGAGGCGTTGGGCGCGCTGGACCTGAAAGGCCTGTTCGAAAGCTTCCCCGGCACGGAAAAGATTCAGGTACAACTGATCGGCCCCAACGGCCAGCAGGGCGTAGAGCTGACCCCAGCGCGCGCGCAGCTGCCATTCTGAGACACTCTGGACCTCGATGACTGCCCCTTTACTCGAAATCGACAGTCTTGGCTTCGCCTGGCCACGCCAGGCCGAGCTGCTGGACATCCCCACGTTTCGCCTTGAGCGCGGCGAAAGCCTGTTTCTCAAAGGCCCATCGGGCAGCGGCAAGACCACGCTGCTAGGGCTGATTGGCGGCGTACAGAAGGCCGGGCGCGGCAGCATCCGCCTGCTCGGCCAAGACCTCGGCCGCCTCTCAGCAGGCGCCCGTGACCGCTTCCGCGTCGACCACACCGGCTACATCTTTCAGCAGTTCAATCTGCTGCCCTTTCTTTCGGTGCGTGAGAATGTTGGCATGCCATGCCACTTTTCGCGCCTGCGCGCCGAGCGTGCGCGCAAGCGCCATGGCAGCACGGACGCAGCGGCAGCCAGCCTGCTGGAGCACCTGGGCTTGGCGCCGGAGCTGTTCGAGCGCCGCGCCGATGCGCTCTCGATTGGCCAGCAACAGCGTGTTGCCGCCGCCCGCGCATTGATCGGCCAACCGGAACTGGTCATCGCCGATGAACCGACCTCGGCGCTCGATGCGGACAGTCGGGAAGCCTTCCTGCAACTGCTTTTCTCCGAGTGCCGGGCGGCCGGGGCGAGCCTGCTGTTCGTCAGCCACGACCAAAGCCTGGCGCCGATGTTCGACCGCAGCCTATCGCTGGCCGAGCTCAACCATGCCGCCAGCAATCCGGAGCTTTAGTCGATGTATCTCCTGCGCCTGGCCCTGGCGAGCCTGAACAATCGCCGCTTCACCGCTCTGCTGACAGTATTCGCTATCGCTCTGTCGGTATGTCTGCTGCTCGCCGTCGAACGGGTGCGCAATGAAACCCGCGCGAGCTTCGCCAGCACCATCAGTGGCACCGATCTGGTGGTCGGCGCCCGTTCCGGCTCTGTAAACCTGCTGCTGTACTCAGTGTTCCGCATCGGCAATGCAACCAACAACATTCGCTGGGACAGCTACCAACGCTTTGCCGAGCACCCGCGGGTCGACTGGGCGATTCCGATTTCTCTAGGCGACTCCCATCGCGGTTATCGCGTGATGGGCACCAGCACCGGCTATTTCGAGCACTACCGTTACGGCCGCAAACAGCCGCTGCAGTTGGCCGAAGGCCGCGCCTTCGAGAGCGACCCGTTCGAAGTGGTGCTCGGCGCGGAAGTGGCAAGTTCGCTGGGCTACCAACTGGATGACAGCATCGTCCTCGCCCACGGCGTAGCCCGTGTCAGCCTGGTTCAGCACGATGACAAGCCCTTCCGTGTGGTTGGCGTGCTGCAGCGCACCGGCACACCAGTCGACCGCACCCTGCACATCAGCCTCGCAGGCATGGAGGCCTTGCATGTCGATTGGCAGAACGGCATGCCGGCCCGCGGCGCAGCACGCATTGATGCCGATCAGGCGCGCGAGCTCGACCTTCAGCCGCAGCAGATCACCGCGTTTCTGCTCGGACTCAACAGCAAGATCGCGACGTTCACCCTGCAACGGGAGATCAACCAGTACCGCGGCGAGCCGCTGCTGGCGATTCTGCCCGGTGTCGCCCTGCAGGAGCTGTGGAGTCTGATGGGCACGGCGGAGAAGGCGCTGTTCGTGGTTTCGCTTTTCGTCGTGGTTACCGGTCTGATAGGTATGCTGACGGCGATCCTGACCAGCCTAAATGAGCGCCGCCGGGAAATGGCGATCCTGCGCTCGGTGGGTGCCCGTCCCTGGCACATCGCTGCGCTGCTGATCATCGAGGCATTTGGGCTGGCATTGGCGGGCACCCTGCTGGGTCTGGCATTGCTTTATCTCGGTATTGCCGTGGCCCAGTCCCCGCTGCAGAGCCTTTACGGGCTGTATCTGCCGCTTGCCTGGCCAAGCACCTATGAGTGGAGCCTGCTCGGGGGTATCCTGCTGGCCGCACTGCTGATGGGCAGCGTGCCCGCCTGGCGGGCTTATCGCCAATCGCTCGCCGATGGCCTGTCGATTCGACTGTGAGGAACCCGATGTCGCGCCTGTTGATTGCTCTGCTTCTGGCCTGCACGCTCCCGGTGTATGCCGACAACGTCCGCGAGCTGCAGTGGGCCGAGCTGATCCCTGAAGGAGCGCCGCCACCGCCGCCGCCACTGGCCATCCATGACATGTCTCAGCTGGCCGATGCGCTCGCTGCCGAGGCCGGCCCGGCCGCCGCGCAGCAATCGCCGGCAGCGCCTGTCGTGGAGGCGCTGGATGGACAGATGGTCAAATTGCCGGGCTACATCGTGCCGCTGGATATGACTGACGAAGGCCGTGTCATCGAATTCCTGCTGGTGCCCTACTTCGGCGCCTGCATTCACGTGCCGCCGCCGCCGTCCAATCAGATCGTGCATGCAACCAGTGAGCTTGGCGTGCGAATGGACGCACTATACGAGCCATTCTGGATAGAGGGTCCGCTGAGCGTCGAACACGCCAGCAGCGAACTGGCTGAAGCGGGTTACCGCATGCAGGCTCAGAAGATCTATCCCTACGAGCTGCAGTGACGGATCAGCCGTAAACCCGCCAGAACCGAAAGCGAGCAGCCTCAGCAATGCGCTGCGAACCGGGCTGTCGCTGCCAGGCTTTCGTCATGACAACCGCATGAGCGCCTAACCCAGCCTTAGCCAAGCCTCAGTGGGCGCTGGCGATCTGCTTCTCGCGCTCGAAACTCAGTTCGCCTTCGGCCCATTCGCGCCATTCACGCACCCGACGGCGCTCCGCGCCAGCGCGCTCGGCCTGCTTCAGCGCCTCGAGCCCGGCCTGCCAACGGGCCTGTTCCAGCTCCAGTTGCGCCACGTTCATCCAGAACTTGGGGCTGCCCGTCTGAGTTGCCAGCTGCCGATAGATCTTTGCCGCTTCGGTGCGCTCGCGGGCCTGCCACCAGAGCATACCCATGCGCTCCTGACGGCTGGCATTGCTTTGCAGCAAGCGCGACGCAAGCATGCCCTCGAGGAGCTTGGCACCCTGCCAGGGTTGGCCCGCCGCACTGGCCAAGGCAACAAGGTTGTCCAGCTCCGCTTCGTTGAAACGCAAGCCTTTGGCGTGCGCCGCACGCAGTGTTGCCAGCGCCCGGTCTTCAGCACCAGCCAGCTGCTGCAATCCGGCCAGTTGACGCCAGGCCTTGACCTGATCGGGATGGCGCAGCAGCAGCTTCTTCTGCCAGCTTTCTGCAGTTTGATAACGCTTCAGCTCAGCGTTACCAGCAACCAGAAATTGCAGCCAGGTATCGCCTGCTTTCGGATTGGCCTGCACATAGCGCTCAGCCAGCGGCAGCGCTTTGGCATGCTGGCCGAGGCCCTGATATGCCTGGACCAGCATCTGCAGCACTTCCTCATTACTCTGGTTGGCCGCCCCCAGCAGGCTGACCACCTTGGCGTAGCGACCTTCGACGAGATTCAGTCGTGCCAGATTGAGCCGTTCGCCCGCTAGCAGCTCCTCATCCAGTTTGCCGCTGGCGACCGCCTTGTCCAGCCACTCCAACGCCTTGCGGTTATCCCCCTCGGCCCAGGCCAGGTAACCACGGCTACGCCAGAGCAATGCCTCTTCGCCGCTCCCGGCTTTCGCACTGACACCCTCCAGCGCCTTGCGCGCAGCGGCATAGTTGCCTTTGCTCTGCGCGGCCTGCGCTCGTTCGAGCGCCATGAATACCGCCGGATCGATTGCCTGCGCGGCATGAGCCGAGGCGGTGAGAAAAAGCGATAGCACAAGCAGCAAACGAAGCATCTCAGCGTTCTCCTTGCAGGCGGAAGTGCAGGGTTTTTACGGCTTCACGGGATACCGCCGCACCACCCTCAGTGCGTGGCGCAAAACGCCAGCGGGCCGCAGCACGTCGGGCCTCACGATCAAACACATTGCGCGGCGAGGCCTCCAGCACGCGTATATTCTCCACCCGCCCCTGGGGGTTGATGGTGAAAGCCAATTTGATATGCCCCTCTATGCCCTGCTGACGCGCACGGTAGGGATACTCGGGGCGTACATCATTGAGCGGCATCACTTCCTGCTCCGGACCACCCGGGTTGCCCGCCGCTTCGACTGCGGCGCTTGCCGGGGCCGGCGCGGCAGCGGGAGCGCTCTGCGCTGCCGTAAGCCCAGACAAACTTGGCGCCGGGGCGGTCGCTACCGATATGCCGGCGTTGATGTTCGGCAGGTCCAGATCGAGCTTCGGCAAGTTGGCATCCGGCGTTGCCATGTTCGGCGTCGGCGGCGTTGGCGGTTGCGGTGTCTTCTGCTGTGGCGGCTGCGGTGCCTGCTGTCGAGAACGCGTGGCGCTGTCCTCGTTGCGCCCATCCATGCGAACGAAATTGGCAATCGCCAGCGGATCTTCCTGAATCTTGCTGCGCGGCGGATTGACCATGCTCAGCATTAGCGCGAACAGCAGTAGCGCCACCACGCACGCGGCGACGAATGCCAGACTGAAACGGACCAACCGCGGTTGCATCAGCGCGACCCCGTGCTGGCAGCCAGCGCAACGTCCTGCACCCCGGCCTGTCGCGCCTGATCCATGACCTGAACCACCAGGCCGGTGCGGGCATCCTGATCAGCCTGCACGACCACCGCGCCTTCCGGTTGATCCACTCGCAGCCGCTCGACATGGGCGCGCACGCTGCGCACGTCCACAGCCTGCTTGTCGATCCAGACCTGACCGTCAGCAGTGACAGCAATAAGGATGTTGCCCTTGTCCTGCGCACTGGCGGTGTCCGCCTGCGGACGATGGACCTCGACACCGGACTCTTTGATGAAGGAGCTGGTGACGATGAAAAAGATCAGCATGATGAAGACCACGTCGAGCATCGGTGTAAGGTCGATGCCGGTATCTTCTTCCTGCTGGTAATGATGACGACGCATACGCATCCCGCTAATCCTCAGTCGTGACGCAGCTGGTCAGCCAGCCGGTCGAGAGACTGGCGCGCGATTCGCTCAAGGCGCGCCAGACTGAACAATCCTGTTATGGCCAGCACCATGCCGGCCATGGTCGGCAGAGTCGCCTGCCAGACGCCCGCGGCCATGCCGCGTGGGTTGCCGGAGCCGCTGAGCGCCAGCACGTCGAATACCGCAATCATGCCGCTGACGGTGCCAAGCAGGCCGAGCAGCGGATACATCGCCACCAAGGTCTTGCTCAGTCGTAGTGGTCCTGACAACTGCTGCTGCGCTTGTGCTAACCAGGCCGAGCGCACCGCACGCTGCCAGCTACCAGGCTCATCGGCCATCTGGGCCCAAGCCTGCCGACGCGATTCAACCCAGTGCGGGAAGACCCGCCGCATGAACCACAGGCGCTCGAAAACCAGCGTCCAATACAGCACGCACAGGCCGGCCAGCGCCCACATCACCACGCCGCCCGCAGCCATGAAGTCGAGCAGCGCATGACCGCTATCGACCAGACCCAGCCAGTGGGCGCGCAAATCAGTCACGGCGTGGCGCCCCCGACAGGTGCAGCGCGATCAGCCCTGCGCTCTGCTGTTCCAGCAGCTGAATAAGGCCCTTGCTGCGGCTGGCAAGCAGGCTGTGCAGGAACAGCAGTGGGATCGCCACTACCAGGCCTAGTACGGTCGTCACCAGCGCCTGGGAGATACCGTCAGCCATCAGTCGAGAGTCACCACCACCACTCTGGGTGATCGCCTGGAAGGTAATGATCATGCCGGTAACAGTGCCCAGCAGGCCGAGCAGTGGCGCTACGGCGGCGAGCAATTTGAGCAGCGGCTGGCCGCGCTCCAGTGGCGGTGTTTCCTGCAGAATCGCTTCGTCCAGCTTGAGTTCCAGAGTCTCAAGATCCGACAACTGAGGCTTGGGCCCCAGCACGCCAATGATGCGTCCGAGCGGATTGTCGTCGCGTGGATGATTGAGCTCACGCATCTGGCTACCGACCTTACGACCGATGCCGCCGAGATAAACCATACGCCAGATCGCCAGCAACAGACCGATGGCACCGAGCACCAGGATCACCCCACCGACCAGACCGCCCTGCTTGACACGCTCCCACAGAGTAGGCTGGCGCTGCAGCTGTGCCAGCAAGGTGCCCCGGCTTGGATCCACTGGCAGGGTGGCCAGGGTATCGGTGCTTTTCAGATAGTCTCCTATCAAGCCTCTGCCGGAAGGCTGGCGCGCCGGCACCAGCAATTCACCAGCGTCGGCGTCGTAACGCAAGAAGGCGTCACTGGTGAACGCTGAAAAGCTACCAACACGCAGCACCGGCTGTTCGCTGCGCGCTCCATCAGTGCCCACTACAGGCAGCTGCACGCGTTCTACACGACCACTAGCGGCCAGATCTTCGAGCAGTGTCATCCAGAACGAATCGAGATCCTCAGCCGAAGGCAGCGTTCTACTTTCAGCGAGGCTGCGCAGCTGCTTCAAACGCTCGGGGTACTGGGCATTGAGTAAGCTGTCCTGCCATTGGCCGGCCATGTCTCCAGCGCTCTGGCGCACCACACCAAAGAGCTCGCCAAGATGACCAACGCGCTGCGCCAAGAGTTTCTCCTGCTCGGCGAGCTCGCCTTCCTGACGGTCGAAATCGGCTTTCAGGCGCTCTGCCTCGGCTTTTTGCTCGGCCAGTGCCGCGCGCGCGCGGGAAAGGAGTTGCTGCTGTTCGCCGCGATCGCGAACGAAGGCTTGCTCCCGGGCCTGCATGGCACTGACTTCCGCCGCGCGATCGCTGCGAATGCGCTCAAGCAGCTGGTCGGGGCTGAGCGGATCTGCCGAGTGAGCCGCGAAAGGCAACAGCGCGACGAAGAAGAGGGAAAACAAACGGCTCATTGCGCGGCCTCCTCGGCCAGGGTCTTCACGGGCAATTGCAGATAGGCCGGAGCCTGTTGCTGACGGGCGATGGCAATGGCCTGCGTCAATGGGCGCCGGGCGCTGCCGTCGAGCACTTCCCACGCACGCGTCCGCGGATTCCACCAGCCACTCTCATGAGCGTCGAGGGTCTGGTAATAGAGCATCACTCGGCCCAGACGAAGGAACTCGACGCTGCGAGAATCGGCGTCGCCCGGCAGCTCGCCGCGCCAGGCTTCGAGCGTGCGGCCGTAATCACTTTCGATCTGGTAAGCCTCCAAGATGCGCCGGTACTTTTCCGCCAGACTGACATCAGCACGCGGGAGCAGATCCTGCAAGCCAGCTAGGCGATCAGCGCGTTCATCGGGCAGGAAGGGCAGATCGGCGACGATGAACTCGCCCAGCACCTCAACCATACGACTCATCTGTGGCGTTACTGCTTCCTGAGTACGCTCGATGCTATCCAGTTGGCGCTGGAAGCCCACCAGTTCCTTGCTCTGCGCCGCGGTGAGTTCCTGCAACTGTTTGTTGTAGGCCTTCAGCGCCTCGGTCTGCTGCAAGGCACTACGGTACTCGTTGAGCATTTCGCGGGTGGCGTCGTCGAGTTGATCGATCCGTGCTTGCGAAGCTGTTGCTTCTGCGGAAAGGCGCTCGCTTTCTCCCAGCGCAGCATCCAGCGGCGCAGCGGACAGCGATCCGGCGTAAAGCTGCAGGCAGCACGGCAGCACGGCAACCGCCAGCAGGCGGGGGATGAAGGAAGGCATTGAAGGATCCTTGGAGACGGGCGTTAACTCAAAAGAGAAACATTATCATCTGTGAGTTGACGCAAAGCAAGCTGGGCGTTACGTCGCAGTCGGGGTGACGTTTTTCATTGAGCTGGATCAAAAAGCCCCTGCGCTCAGCCCCTACCATGGCCACCAATCGCATTACACCAAACGGAGCATCATCATGCGCAAGACCCTGTTCACCGTTTCCGCGCTGGCCCTGGCGCTGGCCGCCCCCTTCGCCCAGGCTTTCGAGGCCGGGGACATCATCGTTCGCGCCGGTGCGATCACGGTTGATCCGCGTGAAGATAGCGGCAACGTCAAAATCGGAGGTGCTGGCGTACCCGGCACCGGAGCCACATTGAACAGCGATACGCAGCTGGGCTTGAACTTCGCATACATGGTCACCGATAAGGTAGGCATCGAACTGCTGGCAGCAACCCCGTTCAGCCACGATGTCGGTACCAAAGGGCTGGGCGGGCTAAAGCTCGGAGAACTCAAGCACCTGCCGCCGACGCTTAGCGTAATTTACTACCCCCTTGAGAAAACCTCTGCTTTCCAACCCTACCTTGGAGCAGGCGTTAACTACACCTGGTTCTTTGACGACAAGCTAACTAGCGAAGCCGAAGCAGCTGGCTTCCGCGGGCTGGACATGAAGGACTCCTGGGGCCTGGCAGCACAGGTAGGCATGGACTACATGCTCACCGACAACCTCATGCTCAACGCTCAGGTGCGCTATATCGATATCGACACCACCGGGACCACTTACGCCGGCTCTACCAAAGTAAAAGTCGACGTAGACGTAGACCCCTTTGTCTACATGGTCGGCCTCGGCTACAAGTTCTGACGAAACGGCTATCGCCTAATCGCAGACAGACAAAAGGCGCCCTCGGCGCCTTTTGTTTTTTTCGACTCTGGCTTGCTACAAGCCCAACAGCTTGATCAACCCATCACGCATGCTGGTCGGCGGCTCTGGCAGGCGATAGCGCTGTAGCAGGCGCGCATTGTTCGCTCGCGAATGACGAATATCCCCCGAACGAGGCGCCTGATAGTTCACTTCTGGGAGTCCACCCAGCACATCACCGATAGCCTCAAGCAGCTGATTTAGCGATGTAGCCTGGTTCAGCCCGACATTCACCGCGCCCTCCGGCGCCTCAGGCGACTCCAGCGCCTGCACCAGCACTTCGACCAGATCAGCCACGTAGAGAAAATCGCGCGTCTGCTCGCCATCACCGAATACAGCAATCGGCAAACTCTTCTGCGCCCGCTCGGTGAAGATGCTGATCACACCGGAGTAAGGCGAAGAGGGATCCTGCCGTGGCCCAAAGATATTGAAGAAGCGGAACACCACCGGCTCCAGACCATGCTGGCGGCGATAGAAGTCAAGATAATGCTCACTGGCTAACTTGTCCGCAGCGTAAGGCGTCAGCGGCGCCTTGGGCGTATCTTCATCGATGGCCTGGCCTTCCCCATTGTTGCCGTAGACAGCTGCGCTGGAAGCGAACAGCACCCGCTTCACACCTGCTTCACGCATTGCCTCGCACAGATTCAGCGTCCCGATCAAATTGCTCTGATGAGTGCCGAAAGGGTCATCTACTGAAGCTTGAACTGACGCAACCGCGGCTAGATGCACCACCGCCTGGCACCCCTGCACCGCACGCCGGACGCAAACAGCATCTGCCACATCACCGACGATCAGTTCGACACGATCGTCCTGCGGTAGGTTTTCGCGCTTGCCGGTAGAAAGATTGTCCAGCACACGAACGGCGTAACCGCGTGCGAGAAGCGCATCGACCAGATTGGAGCCGATGAAACCGGCGCCTCCAGTGATCAGAATTAGGGCATCAGCCATGACGGTAATAGCGCTCCAGCAGGCTCGGCAGACCCGTGCGCCAAGCGCGCGGCTTTATTCCGAAAGTGGTGAATATCTTCTTGCAAGCGAGCACGCCGTGCTGCGGCTCCGCAGCCGCGTCCAGGCAGTCGGCATGGGCAACAGCCGTGAGGTTGGCTGCAGCCACATTGCGATACTTGCTCGCTTCACCGAGCAATGCCTGAGCCACCAGCAGTGGCGTGGAGGCCTCGTGACCGCCGTAATGATAGGTACCCCACAGAGGCGCCAGGCAGTCCAGCTGCTTGAGCACTGCCAGAATGACTCGCGCAGCATCATCTACCGGCGTCGGATTGCCGCGCCGATCGTCCGCCAAAAGGATCGGCTCGCTCTGTTCCAGCCGCTGCAACACGCGCCCCAAGACGCCGTCTCGACTGTCATCGAGCAGCCAGCCAAAGCGCAGCAGCACGTGACGAGGGCATAGCGAGCGCACACTCTGCTCAATGCGCCAGAGCGCCCTGCCCCGTGCGTCCAGCGGTGCCACGTCATCCTTCTCGCTATAGGCCGTGGTCCGAGCACCGTCGAATACCCGGTAGCTCGACGGCTGCAACAACACGAAATCGTGATGCTGGCAAAGCTCGGCCAGGCGGTCTACCGCATGCTCCTGAGCCGTGAGCGCGGCCTCGTTGACCTGACCGCTCTGAAACCAGTCGTAATAGTAGGCAAGGTTGATCACGACATCCGGACGGTTGTCGTCGAGTAGCTGGGTAAGGCTGGCTGCATCCCAACCCTGAGCGGGTGGGCGCGGTGCGAGGAAGCCAATGTCTTCCTCGGCACCGAGGCGGATGAGCGCCTGGCCCAGGGCATTGCCGCCGCCCAACAGCATCAGGCGCATTCGCATTCAGAAAACTCTAGAAAGGGATGTCGTCGTCGAAGCTATCGTAATCCGGTGCCGGCTGCTGACGTGCCGCGGGCTGCTGCGGCTGAGCCTGCTGACGCGGCGCCTGCTGCGGTGCCTGCTGCTCACGCTGCGGACGAGCTTGACGCGGGGCATCATCGGAACTGCCGCCACGGCCGCCAAGCAACTGCATGGTACCGTTCATGTCAACGACGATTTCGGTGGTGTAACGTTTGACGCCGTCCTTCTCCCACTCGCGGGTCTGCAGACGGCCTTCAATGTAGCACTGCGAACCCTTGCGCAGGTATTCACCGGCAATCTCGGCAACCTTGCCGAACAGCACCACACGGTGCCACTCAGTACGCTCCTGAAGTTGACCGGTCTGCTTGTCCTTCCAACTATCGGTGGTCGCCAGCGTGATGTTGGTCACCGCATTGCCATTGGGCATGTAGCGGGTTTCCGGGTCGCCGCCGACATTGCCGATCAAGATGACTTTATTCACCCCTCTGGCCATGGGTAACTCCTCATTTTGGAACATTGAATATAAATGGGCTCACCGATGGCGATCCTGCCACCAGACAGCCCCATGACCGCGAATCTTACCTCAGCCACCGTTGACGGCCAACCGACGTACCCTCAAGTTGCGCCGCGATATGCACGGCCATGAAGCACGCAGACGACGCTCAGGCCACTAGACGATCAACTGCATCCCGATCCAGCTGTTGCATATCAACCTTTATGTAGGCAGCAGCCTCATCGACAACGATCAGCACGTCGCTGACACCAACCACCTGCAGCAGATCATTCTCAAGCCCAGCGTTGGCCAGCGCACCCACGGAGAGGGGCAGACGCAGACTGGTTACGTACGGAGGCTCGCGCATGCTGAAGGCAACCACGAACCACAGCCCGCACAACGCCGCGCAACCGATGAACACCAGGGCCAGCCCACCCTGCTGGTAGAGCACACCACCCAGAATGCCTCCCAGGCCCGCACCGAGGAACTGACTGGTGGAGTAGACCCCCATCGCAGTGCCCTTGCCGCCGGCCGGCGCTACCTTGCTTATCAATGAAGGCAGCGAAGCTTCCAGCAGGTTGAAGGCGACGAAGAAGCCGACCATCCCAACCACCAACATCCACAAGCCATTGCCAAACCACCAGAAGAACAGCTCGCAGAGCAATAGCGCCGTGACCGCGCCCAGCAGAACGCGTCGCATCTGGCGCTTCTTCTCACCGTAGATGATGAAAGGAATCATGCCGAAAAAGCCGATCAGCAGCGCAGTGAGGTAGACCCACCAATGCTCTTCCTTGGGCAGCGCCCCCTGTTCAACCAGCGCCAACGGTAACGCGACGAAGCTGGCCATGAGGATTGCGTGCAAAGCCAGGATGCTGAAATCCAGGCGCAGCAGATCAGGATGGCGCAACGTAAGGCCGAGCGCCTGCTTGGCAACACCGGACTCACGATGCCGCACATGGGCGTGGGCCTTCGGCAACAGCGCGACGATGACGCCGCCGAACATCGCCATCCCGGCGGTCACCCAGAAGAGTCCGGAAAGGCCGAACGCCCGAGTCAGCAGCGGCCCCACGATCATCGCCACAGCGAAGGAAAAACCGATGCTCACACCGATCAGCGCCATTGCCTTGGTCCGATGCTGCTCACGGGTCAGATCGGAGAGCAGTGCCATTACCGCGGCAGAAATGGCCCCCGCCCCCTGCAGGACTCGCCCGGCAATGACACCCCAGATGCTATCCGACATGGCAGCTACAGCGGCGCCGGCAGCGAAGATCAGCAGACCGAAATAGATGATCGGCAGGCGGCCGATGCGATCAGAAAGGATACCGAAGGGAATTTGCAGCAGCGCCTGGGTCAAACCATAGGCGCCTATCGCAAGACCGATCAGAGTCGGCGTAGCGCCTTCCAAATCCATACCGTAGGTGGCCAGCACGGGCAAAACCATGAACATGCCGAGCATGCGAAAAGCGAACACCAGAGCCAGCCCGGAAGCTGCGCGTGTTTCGCTGGCGCTCATGCGCTCGCTATAGGGGTCCTGCATGGAGGGTCTCGCTAGTATGAACCGGCGGCGATTCTAGCAGCCCTACCCTGTTCGGCACAGGCGCTCAGTTTTGCCGCGACTACCACCCCGGCCGTATACTTTCGGGTTTCCGCCCGCCACGCGAGGCTGTTTTGGACAAGATTCTTATTCGTGGGGCTCGTACCCACAACCTGAAGAACATCGACCTCACCCTGCCACGCGACAAGCTTATCGTTATCACCGGCCTTTCTGGCTCCGGCAAATCTTCGCTGGCATTCGACACTCTCTACGCAGAAGGCCAGCGCCGCTACGTCGAATCACTCTCGGCTTATGCCCGGCAGTTCCTCTCGATGATGGAAAAGCCCGACGTCGACACCATCGAAGGGCTATCGCCGGCGATTTCCATCGAGCAGAAATCGACTTCGCACAACCCGCGCTCCACAGTCGGAACAATCACCGAGATCTACGACTATCTGCGCCTTCTTTATGCGCGAGTCGGCACGCCACGCTGCCCGGACCATGACGCACCACTTGAGGCCCAGACAGTCAGCCAGATGGTCGATCAGGTGCTGGCGCTACCCGAAGGCCGCAAGCTGATGTTGCTGGCCCCGGTCATTCGCGAACGCAAGGGCGAGCATCTGGCTGTGTTCGACGAGCTGCGCGCTCAGGGATTCGTGCGCGCCCGGGTCAACGGGCGACTGTACGAGCTGGACGAGCTTCCCAAGCTGGACAAGCAAAAGAAGCACTCCATCGATGTAGTGGTCGACCGTTTCAAGGTCCGCGGCGACATGCAGCAACGCCTGGCCGAATCCTTCGAGACCGCACTCAAACTGGCCGATGGCATTGCCCTGGTTGCCTCCATGGAAGAGGACGACGATAGCGAGGAGATGATCTTCTCCGCGCGCTTCGCCTGCCCGATCTGCGGCCACTCAATCAGCGAGCTGGAGCCCAAGCTCTTCTCCTTCAACAACCCTGCCGGCGCCTGCCCGACTTGCGACGGCCTCGGCGTGAAGCAGTTCTTCGACGCCAAGCGCTTGGTCAATGGCGAGCTGACCCTCGCCGAAGGAGCCATACGCGGCTGGGATCGACGCAACGTCTACTACTTCCAGATGCTCGGCTCACTGGCCTCGCATTATGGTTTCAGCCTGGACGAACCGTTCGACTCACTGCCCGCGGACCAACAGAAGTTCATTCTGCGCGGCAGCGGTCGCGACAACGTCGAATTCCGCTACCTCAACGACCGCGGCGACATCGTCAAGCGCTCGCACCCCTTCGAAGGCATCATCCCCAACCTCGAGCGGCGCTACCGCGAAACCGAATCCAACTCGGTGCGCGAAGAGCTCGCGAAGTACCTCAGCACCCAACCCTGCCCGGATTGTCGCGGCACCCGCCTGCGCCGCGAGGCACGTCACGTATGGGTGGGCGACAAGACCCTGCCTGCGGTGACGGCGCTGCCAATCGGCGATGCCACCGACTACTTCGCTGGCCTTTCGCTCAGTGGTCGACGCGGTGAGATCGCCGGCAAGATTCTCAAGGAAATCAGCGAGCGCCTGCAGTTTCTGGTCAATGTAGGGCTCGATTACCTGACTCTCGACCGCAGCGCCGATACCCTCTCCGGAGGTGAAGCGCAGCGCATTCGTCTGGCCAGCCAGATCGGTGCCGGCCTGGTCGGGGTGATGTACATCCTTGATGAACCATCAATCGGCTTGCACCAGCGCGACAATGAACGGCTACTGGGCACCCTTCGCCATCTGCGCGACATCGGTAATACGGTGATCGTGGTGGAGCATGACGAGGATGCGATTCGCCTTGCCGACTACGTAGTGGACATCGGCCCCGGTGCCGGCGTGCACGGCGGCCGCATTGTCGCCGAGGGCACACCGGACGAGGTGATGGCGCACCCGGATTCGCTGACCGGCAAGTACCTCTCCGGCCGAGTAAGGATCAACTATCCGCGTGAGCGTACCCGCCGTGATCCGAAGAAGCTGCTCAAACTCAAGGGCGCGCGCGGCAATAACCTGCGCAATGTCGACCTGGAAATCCCGGTTGGCCTGCTCACCTGCATCACCGGCGTTTCGGGTTCGGGTAAGTCGACGCTGATCAACAACACACTGTTCCCGATCACCGCCACGGCGCTCAACGGGGCGACCACCCTGGAAGTAGCCCCGCACGACAGCTTCGATGGCCTGCAGCATCTGGACAAGGTGGTCGACATCGATCAGAGCCCGATCGGCCGAACGCCGCGCTCCAACCCGGCGACCTACACCGGTCTGTTCACGCCGATTCGCGAACTCTTCGCCGGCGTACCGGAAGCACGCTCGCGCGGATATGGTCCGGGCCGCTTCTCCTTCAACGTCAAAGGCGGGCGCTGCGAAGCCTGCCAAGGCGATGGCGTGATCAAGGTAGAGATGCACTTCCTGCCGGATATCTACGTGCCCTGCGACGTGTGCAAGGGCAAACGCTACAACCGCGAGACCCTTGAGGTGAAGTACAAGGGCAAGAGCATCACTGAAGTGCTCGACATGACCATCGAAGAAGCCCGCGAGTTCTTCGACCCGGTGCCGGCCGTCGCGCGCAAACTGCAGACGCTGATGGATGTGGGGCTGTCCTACATCAAGCTGGGACAGAGCGCGACAACGCTGTCGGGCGGTGAGGCGCAACGCGTCAAGCTGTCCCGTGAGCTATCAAAGCGCGACACCGGCAAGACACTGTATATCCTCGACGAACCAACCACCGGCCTGCATTTTGCCGATATCCAGCAACTGCTCGATGTTCTGCATCGCCTGCGCGACCACGGCAATACGGTAGTCGTCATCGAGCACAATCTGGATGTGATCAAGACCGCCGACTGGTTGGTAGACCTCGGCCCGGAGGGTGGCTCCAAGGGTGGCCAGATCATCGCCTGCGGTACGCCGGAAGAGGTGGCAGACATGGCCCAGTCGCATACCGGTCACTTCCTCAAACCGCTACTCGAACGCGACCGCTCGGCGGGTTGATCGTCGCTTCGGCACAAGCGCAAACGCAGCGCGGTCCATATGGATCCCGCCGGGCAGTTGGGAGGGATACTCCCAGCCTGATAAGGAGAAATCCTCATGCGTATTGCGCTTGCTGCCTGCCTGCTTGGCGCCGGCCTGCTACCCGCCTCGCCGTCGCCGCCCAGCCCAACGGCCCTTGGATCACCGATGAGCAGAACGTCTCGCTGGAGGCGTTCATGAGCAACAAACAGCTGTACGATCAACTGAACGCGCTGTCACGGCGCTTCCCGGACGCCCTGCGGCTGGAACACGCCGGCAGCAGCAAAGAAGGCCGGCCAATCTGGTTGGCCAGGCTGGGGGATTCAGGCAAACCAGCCGTGATGATCATCACCCAATAGCACGGCAACGAACCTCACGGCACCGAAGCGGCAGTCAACCTGATACAACGTCTCGCCTCGGGCGGCGCCTTGTCTCGCAAGGTGCTGAACAATGCCGCCCGGACAGGAAAGCGATAAACCGCTGAGCAATCCGCACGAATAACGCCATCGAAACGAGAACGCCCGCAGCACTCGCTGCGGGCGTTTCGTTTCTACCAGTCTACCGCCTCACCTAAGCCGGCACTTCCGACAGCGCAATACCCAACGCTGCCGCAATTCCCGCACCGTAAGCCGGGTCAGCCTGGAGGCAGTGGCTGATGTGACGAATCTTGATGTGACGATCCACGCCCTGCATCGAACGCGCAGTATTTTCGAACAGTCGCTGCTGCTCATCTGCCTTCATCAAGCGGAACAGGTTGCCCGGCTGAGTGAAGTAGTCGGCATCATCAGCACGATAGTCATATCGGTCCGCCGCGCCTTCGAGCGCCAACGGAGGCTCGCTGAAATCCGGCTGCTCCTGCCACTCTCCGTAGGTATTCGGCTCGTAATGCAACCGCCCTCCCTGATTGCCATCCACCCGCATGGCGCCATCACGATGGTAGCTGTGCACCGGGCAACGCGGCGCATTCACCGGGATCTGGTGGTGGTTGACACCAAGACGGTAGCGCTGCGCATCGCCGTAGGAGAACAAGCGTCCCTGGAGCATACGATCTGGCGAAAAGCTGATACCTGGAACCACATTGGCAGGCGTGAACGCTGCCTGCTCCACATCCTGAAAGTAGTTGTCCGGATTGCGATTGAGCTCGTAGTAGCCGACCTCGATCAACGGGTAATCCGCATGCGGCCAGACCTTGGTCAAATCGAACGGATGGTATGAAACCTTGCCAGCGTCGGTCTCAGGCATGACCTGAACGTACATGGTCCAGCGTGGATATTCGCCGCGCTCGATGGCGTCGAACATATCGCGTTGCGAACTTTCACGATCACCGGCAACGATAGCTGCCGCCTCGGCATCGGTAAGATTCTTGATGCCCTGCTGGGTACGGAAGTGGAACTTAACCCAATAACGCTCGTTGCTCGGACTGATGAAGCTGTAGGTGTGGGAACCGAAACCATGCATGTGGCGATATGAAGCCGGAATCCCCCGATCTCCCATTACATAGGTGATCTGGTGAAGGGCCTCGGGCAGCCCGGTCCAAAAATCCCAGTTGTTGTTTGCACTCCGCATATTGGTCCGCGGATCCCGTTTGACCGCGTGATTAAGATCGGGGAATTTCAGCGGGTCGCGGAAGAAAAATACTGGTGTATTGTTGCCCACCATGTCCCAGTTGCCCTGCTCGGTATAGAACTTAAGGGCATAACCGCGAATGTCACGCTCCGCATCGGCGGCACCACGCTCCCCGGCCACAGTAGAGAACCGTGCAAACAAAGGAGTACGTTTGCCGACCTCGGAAAAGAGCCTGGCTTTGGTGAAGCGGGTGATGTCGTGAGTGACAACGAATTCACCGAATGCCCCGGTCCCCTTCGCATGCATCCGACGCTCCGGAATGACCTCACGATCAAAATGTGCAAGCTTTTCTAGAAACCAGACGTCCTGCAGAAGCATCGGGCCGCGTCGCCCAGCAGTCATGGAGTTCTGGTTCTCGGAAACCGGAGCACCGGCAACGGTTGTGAGTTTCGGCTTATCGGACATGCTTGGAACTCCTTGGCATTCAATTGATTCCAGGGCCTCGGCGAGCACCAGCTGGTTGAGTGCCATCATAGGAAGCCAGCACAACGCCGACCAATGATGAAGGTCAACACTTCCGATAGAGCGAATCTCTCAGGCACAAAAAAGCCGAGTCATGAGACTCGGCTTCTTCTTACCGCTGCCGATTTTACTCGGCGGCTTCAACCTCACCAGTGACCGGACGGTCAACCAGCTCGACGTAAGCCATAGGAGCGTTGTCTCCAGCGCGGAAACCGCACTTGAGAATGCGCAGGTAGCCGCCCTGACGGGTGGCGTAACGCGGGCCCAGATCGTTGAACAGCTTGCCAACGATAGCTTTCGAACGGGTACGGTCGAAAGCCAGACGGCGGTTGGCGACGCTATCTTCCTTGGCCAGGGTGATCAGAGGCTCAGCAACACGACGCAGTTCCTTGGCCTTGGGCAGCGTAGTCTTGATCAGTTCGTGCTCGAACAGCGACACCGCCATGTTCTGGAACATGGCCTTGCGGTGGGCGCTGGTGCGGCTTAGATGACGGCCACTTTTACGATGACGCATGATTGAAATTCCTTACCAAACGTTCAGTTCGGTTACTGGGGGCGATCAGGCAGTGGCCTTATCGTCCTTCTTGAGACTTGCCGGCGGCCAATTATCCAGGCGCATACCGAGGGACAAACCACGCGAAGCCAGAACGTCCTTGATCTCAGTCAGGGACTTCTTGCCCAGATTCGGCGTTTTCAACAGCTCTACTTCGGTGCGTTGAATCAGATCACCGATGTAGTAGATGTTTTCCGCCTTCAGGCAGTTGGCCGAACGTACGGTCAGTTCCAGGTCATCAACCGGACGCAACAAGATCGGGTCGATCTCGTCTTCCTGCTCTACAACTACCGGCTCGCTGTCGCCCTTGAGGTCGACGAACGCGGCAAGCTGCTGCTGCAGGATGGTCGCTGCACGACGGATAGCCTCTTCAGGATCCAAGGTGCCGTTGGTTTCCAGGTCAATGACCAGCTTGTCCAGGTTGGTACGCTGCTCGACGCGAGCATTCTCGACCACATAAGCCACGCGACGAACCGGACTGAACGTAGCGTCGAGCTGCAGACGGCCGATGCTACGGCTCTCATCTTCATCACTCTGACGCGAGTCAGCAGGCTCGTAACCACGGCCGCGAGCGACCTTGAGCTTCATGTTGATCGAGCCGTTGGCCGCCAGGTTGGCAATCAGGTGATCGCCATTGACGATTTCGACATCGTGATCCAGCTGGATATCGGCAGCGGTAACAGCGCCCGCGCCCTTCTTCACCAGGCTCAAGGTCACTTCATCACGGCCGTGCAGCTTGATGGCGATACCTTTGAGGTTGAGCAGGATTTCGATTACATCTTCCTGCACGCCCTCGATGGCGCTGTACTCGTGGAGCACACCGTCGATCTCAGCCTCGACCACAGCGCAGCCGGGCATGGAGGACAACAGAATACGACGCAGCGCGTTGCCCAGGGTGTGGCCAAAACCACGCTCGAGGGGCTCGAGAGTGATCTTGGCACGGGTCGGACTGACCACCTGCACATCAATATGGCGGGGGGTCAGGAACTCATTTACCGAACTCTGCATGGATACACCTATTTTCTAGCCCTTACTTGGAGTAGAGCTCGACAATCAGGTTTTCGTTGATGTCGGCAGACAGATCGCTGCGAGCCGGAACATTCTTGAAAACACCAGATTTCTTGTCGGTATCTACTTCGACCCATTCAACGCGGCCGCGCTGAGCGCACAGCTCGAGGGCCTGGGCGATACGCAGCTGGTTACGGCACTTTTCGCGAACTGCTACCACGTCACCGGCCTTGACCTGATAAGACGGTACGTTCACGGTCTGACCGTTGACGCTGATCGATTTGTGCGAGACCAACTGACGCGATTCGGCACGAGTGGAACCGAAGCCCATGCGATACACAACGTTGTCCAGACGGCACTCGAGCAGCTGCAGAAGGTTCTCACCGGTAGCGCCCTTACGGCTGGCGGCTTCCTTGTAGTAACCGCTGAACTGACGCTCCAGCACACCGTAGATACGACGTACTTTCTGCTTTTCACGCAGCTGAGTACCGTAGTCGGAGAGACGACCACGACGCTGACCGTGAACACCCGGCGGGGTTTCGATATTGCACTTCGATTCGAGCGCGCGCGCACCACTCTTCAGGAAGAGATCGGTGCCTTCACGACGAGACAGTTTGCACTTGGGACCAATATAACGAGCCATTCTTCACTGTCTCCTGATTACACGCGGCGCTTCTTCGGCGGACGGCACCCGTTATGCGGGATAGGCGTCACGTCGGTGATGCTGGCGATTTTATAACCACATGCGTTCAAAGCACGCACGGCGGATTCCCGACCTGGACCTGGGCCCTTGACGTTAACGTCGAGGTTCTTCAGGCCGTACTCCAGCGCAGCCTGGCCAGCGCGCTCTGCAGCGATCTGGGCAGCGAAAGGAGTGCTCTTACGCGAGCCGCGGAAACCGGAACCACCCGAAGTAGCCCAGGACAATGCATTGCCCTGACGATCAGTGATGGTCACGATGGTGTTATTGAAAGACGCGTGGATGTGGGCGATGCCATCAACCACTGTCTTTTTGACTTTTTTACGAGGACGAGCAGCAGGTTTTGCCATGACTAAATTCCTGTCGATTCGCTAACGCGATTACTTGCGGATCGGCTTGCGCGGGCCCTTGCGGGTACGTGCGTTGGTCTTGGTGCGCTGACCGCGAACCGGAAGACCACGACGATGACGTAGGCCGCGATAGCAACCCAGGTCCATCAAGCGCTTGATTTTCATGTTGATTTCGCGACGCAGGTCGCCCTCAACAATGAACTTGCCGACTTCGCCACGCAGCAGTTCGACCTGCTCGTCGGAAAGATCCTTGATCTTTGCTGCCGGATTCACACCGGTAGCAGCACAGATTTCCTGTGCACGGGTGCGACCAACACCGTAGATGTAGGTCAGCGAGATAACAGTGTGCTTGTTATCCGGAATGTTGACGCCTGCAATACGGGCCATTCAGTGAAACTCCAATTGACAGCTACCTACGCCCCGGAAGCCAAGAAAAGGGCGCGAGATATTAACGCTGTAATAACAAATATTCAACCCGGCAGCGCACTAGCTGCCGGGTTATACGCTTTTACACAATCAGCCTTGGCGCTGCTTGTGACGCGGCTCTGCGCTGCAGATCACGCGCACGACACCGTCGCGACGGATGATCTTGCAGTTACGGCACAGCTTTTTAACCGATGCACGAACTTTCATCACCAACTCCTAAAACCTTACGAACCACCTCAGCGAAGCATTCCGCTGCCGTAGCCCTTCAGGTTGGCTTTCTTCATCAGGGAATCGTACTGGTGTGACATCAGGTGCGATTGCACTTGGGACATGAAGTCCATGACAACCACAACCACGATCAGCAACGAGGTCCCACCAAGGTAGAACGGCACATTGGCCGCCACCACAAGAAACTGCGGCAGCAAGCATACAGCCGTCATATACAGGGCGCCGAACATGGTCAAGCGAGTCAGTACGCCGTCAATGTAGCGTGCCGACTGCTCACCAGGACGAATCCCGGGAATAAACGCACCGGACTTCTTCAGATTCTCCGCCACATCCTTCGGATTGAACATCAATGCCGTATAGAAGAAGCAGAAGAAGATGATCCCAGCACTGAACAGCAGGATATTCAACGGTTGCCCGGGCGCGATTGCCTGCGAGATATCAGCCAACCAACCCATGCTTTCGGACTGCCCAAACCACTGCCCCAAGGATGCCGGGAACAATAGAATGCTGCTGGCGAAAATGGCAGGAATAACCCCCGCCATGTTCACTTTCAACGGGAGGTGGCTAGTCTGCGCGGCAAAGACCTTACGACCCTGCTGACGCTTAGCGTAGTGCACGGCGATACGACGCTGGCCACGCTCGATAAAGACCACGAACCCGATGATAGCAACGGCAAGCAGACCAACAGCGAGCAGCGCAATGATGTTGATGTCACCCTGACGAGCAGACTCGAAAGACTGACCGAGGGCTCCCGGCAAGCCAGCGACGATACCAGCGAAGATCAGCATCGAGATACCGTTGCCAACTCCCCGCTCGGTGATCTGCTCACCCAGCCACATCATGAACATCGCACCAGACACAAAGGTGGTTATTGCCACGAAGTAGAAGCCGAAATCGTTGCTGAACGCGACACCTTGCCCCGCCAAGCCGACCGACATGCCTATCGCCTGAACGATTGCCAACACAAGCGTACCGTAACGCGTGTACTGGCTGATCTTCCGGCGACCGGCTTCACCTTCTTTCTTCAACTGCTCCAGCTGAGGACTGACAGCGGTCATGAGCTGCATGATGATCGACGCCGAAATGTACGGCATGATCCCCAAAGCAAAAATGCTCATTCGCTCCAGCGCACCACCGGAAAACATGTTGAACAAGCTAAGGATGGTGCCCTCGTTCTGACGAAACAGCTCGGCCAGCCGGTCGGGATTTATCCCGGGCACCGGGATGTGTGCGCCAATTCGGTAGACGATGATCGCCATGAACAGAAAGCGCAGACGAGCCCAGAGTTCGGACAGGCCACCATTACTCAGCGCGGAGAGAGCACCTTGCTTAGCCATTTATTCCTCGAACTTGCCGCCAGCTGCTTCGATAGCCGCACGCGCACCCTTGGTGGCTGCGATGCCCTTGAGAGTAACCGCACGACCAACCTCACCGGACAGCATGACTTTCACGCGCTGCACGTTTTGATTGATAACGTTGGCATCTTTCAGGCTTTGTACGGTGACGACATCACCCTCAACCTTGGCCAATTCGGAGGTACGCACTTCTGCGCGATCCATGGCTTTCAGCGAGACGAAGCCGAACTTCGGCAGACGGCGATGTAGCGGCTGCTGGCCACCCTCGAAGCCGGGAGCAATTTTGCCACCGGAACGAGAAGTCTGACCTTTGTGACCACGACCACCAGTTTTGCCCAGACCACTACCAATACCGCGACCGGGACGCAGCTTTTCGCGACGGGCACCCGGCGCAGAACGCAGATCGTTCAGTTGCATGGCTTAGCCCTCCACACGGAGCATGTAGTAAGCCTTGTTGATCATGCCGCGATTCTCAGGAGTGTCCTGAACTTCGACAGTGTGACCAATGCGGCGCAGGCCAAGACCCTTGACGCATAGCTTGTGATTAGGAATACGACCGCTGACGCTCTTGATCAGCGTAACCTTTACGGTGTTAGCCATGATCAGGAAATCTCCTCAACGCTCTTGCCACGCTTGGCAGCGATGGACTCAGGCGACTGCATAGCCTTCAAACCCTTGAACGTAGCGTGAACCACGTTGACCGGGTTGGTAGAGCCATAGCACTTAGCCAAGACGTTCTGCACGCCAGCCACTTCCAGAATGGCGCGCATGGCACCACCGGCGATGACACCAGTACCTTCGGAAGCAGGCTGCATGTAGATCTTCGAAGCGCCATGAGCTGCCTTGGTAGCGTACTGCAGCGTAGTGCCGTTCAGATCAACCTGGATCATGTTGCGGCGAGCCGCTTCCATAGCCTTCTGAATCGCTGCCGGCACTTCGCGGGACTTGCCGCGACCGAAACCAACACGACCCTTGCCATCACCCACTACAGTCAGCGCGGTGAAGGTGAAGATACGACCACCTTTTACAGTCTTTGCGACGCGGTTAACTTGAACCAGCTTCTCAATGTAGCCTTCGTCGCGCTTTTGCTCGTTATTTGCCATAACTTAGAACTCCAGCCCGCCTTCACGAGCAGCATCAGCCAGTGCCTTCACACGACCGTGGTACTTGAAGCCAGAACGGTCGAACGCCACCTGAGTGACACCTGCGGCTTTCGCACGCTCAGCGACCAGCTGACCGACTTTCTTGGCAGCGTCGACGTTGCCAGTAGCAGCGTCACGCAGTTCTTTGTCCAGAGTCGAGGCGCTGGCCAGGACCTTGCCGCCGTCGGCCGAAAGGACCTGGGCGTAGATGTGCTGGGAAGAGCGGTACACACAAAGGCGTACGGTTTCCAGCTCGCGCATCTTCAGGCGTGCCTTGCGAGCGCGACGCAGACGAGTTTCTTTCTTTACGCTCATTTGCTATGCCCTACTTCTTCTTAGCTTCTTTGCGACGGACTACTTCATCCGAGTACCGCACACCTTTGCCCTTGTAAGGCTCAGGACGACGGAAGTCACGAATTTCAGCAGCCACCTGACCGACCAGTTGCTTGTCGACACCCTTAATCAGGATATCGGTCTGGCTGGGGGTCTCAGCGGTAACGCCTTGCGGCAGTTCATAATCCACCGGATGCGAGAAACCGAGAGCCAGGGACAGCACTTGACCTTTAGCTTGTGCCTTGTAACCAACACCAACCAGCTGGAGCTTACGCTCGAAACCTTGACTAACGCCGATCACCATATTGTTGACCAGTGCACGGGTAGTACCGGCCATGGCGCGAGTCTGCTGATCGCCATTGCGAGCAGCAAAACGCAACTCACCAGCCTCGTGGACTACTTCCACGGACGAGTGCACATTCAGTTCCAGAGTGCCCTTGGCACCCTTTACCGAAAGCTGCTGGCCGGACATGTTGAATTCAACACCAGCGGGCAGCTTGACGGGGTTCTTAGCAACGCGAGACATGCTTATCCCCCCTTAGAACACTGTGCAGAGCACTTCGCCGCCAACGCCAGCAGCGCGAGCAGCCCGATCAGTCATCACACCCTTGTTGGTGGAAACGATCGAAACACCCAGGCCACCGCGAACTTTCGGCAACTGATCAACGGATTTGTACTGGCGAAGGCCAGGACGGCTTACGCGCTTGAGTTCCTCGATGACCGGACGGCCCTCGAAGTACTTCAGCTCGATAGACAGCTGCGGCTTGGCGTCGCTGCTGACGTTGTATCCTGCGATATAGCCTTCACCTTGAAGAACGTTGGCTACAGCCACCTTCAACGTGGAAGACGGCATGCTTACGACGGACTTTTCGGCCATCTGGGCATTACGGATACGAGTTAGCATGTCCGCTAACGGGTCCTGCATACTCATGGGCGCTTAGCTCCTAATACAAAAAAATAAGCCCGCGAGGGCTCGTGTCGCCTCTTTAAACGAACGAACACGCTATAGGCGTGGCTCGGGCGAGCCGGACATTCTAGAGACACTCCCGAAACGAATCAAGCCCCATAAGGGGCTTGATCGAAAACAAACAGGACCAGAAGGTCCTGTCTACTTTACCAGCTGGCTTTGACCAGACCCGGTACGTCACCGCGCATTGCAGCCTGACGCAACATGTTGCGCGAGAGGCCGAACTTGCGGTACACACCGTGCGGACGCCCAGTCAGACGGCAGCGGTTACGCAGGCGCGCAGCGCTTGCGTCACGAGGCTGCTTCTGCAGAGCGACCTGAGCTTCCCAGCGCGCCTCCGGAGTGGACTCCGGGCTAGCGATGATAGCCTTCAGTGCCGCTCGCCTCTGGGCGAACTTGGCAACCGTCTGCTGACGCTTCAGCTCACGGTTCTTCATGCTTTGCTTAGCCATGTGCCTACTCCAATCAGTTACGGAACGGGAAGTTGAAGGCACGCAGCAGAGCGCGACCCTCTTCATCCGTCCGAGCAGTGGTAGTCAGGGTGATGTCCAGACCACGCAGGGCATCGATCTTGTCGTAGTCGATCTCCGGGAAGATGATCTGCTCTTTCACACCCATGCTGTAGTTGCCACGCCCATCAAAGGACTTGGCATTCAGGCCGCGGAAGTCACGCACGCGCGGCAGGGAGATGGAAAGCAGGCGATCCAGGAACTCATACATACGATCGCTGCGCAGGGTCACCTTGACACCGATCGGCCAACCTTCGCGAACCTTGAAGCCCGCGATGGACTTGCGAGCGTGGGTCACGACGACCTTCTGGCCGGTGATCTTCTCAAGATCGGCAACTGCGTTGTCGATGATCTTCTTATCACCGATCGCTTCGCCGATACCCATGTTAAGGGTGATCTTGGTAATGCGCGGAACTTCCATCACGTTGCCGAGCTGAAGCTCTTCCTTCAGCTTGGGCGCGATTTCCTTCCGATAAACTTCTTTTAGTCGTGCCATGGTTATCTACCTAGCAGTCTCAAGCGTCAACCGGCTTCTGGGTCGACTTGAAGACACGAATTTTCTTGCCTTCTTCAACTTTGAAGCCAACGCGATCTGCCTTGTTGGTCTCACCGTTGAAAATGGCGACGTTAGAGACGTGCAAAGGCGCCTCCTTCTCGACGATACCGCCCTGAACGCCCGACATCGGGTTCGGCTTGGTATGGCGCTTGACCAGGTTGATACCGCCGACGACCAGGCGGTCGTCAACGAGAACCTTGAGCACCTTACCGCGCTTGCCCTTGTCTTTGCCGGCGATGACGATGATCTCGTCGTTGCGACGAATCTTTTGCATGCGGCTACTCCTTACAGCACTTCAGGGGCGAGCGAGACGATTTTCATGAACTTCTCGGTACGAAGTTCACGCGTCACCGGCCCAAAAATACGGGTGCCGATAGGCTCTTGCTTGTTGTTCAACAGAACAGCAGCGTTGCCATCGAAGCGAATAATGGAACCATCGGGGCGGCGCACGCCGTGACGGGTGCGGACCACTACAGCGGTCATCACCTGGCCTTTTTTGACCTTGCCACGAGGAATCGCTTCCTTGACGGTTACCTTGATAATGTCGCCGATGCCGGCGTAACGACGGTGAGAACCGCCGAGCACCTTGATACACATGACGCGACGAGCGCCACTGTTATCAGCCACATCGAGCATGGATTGAGTCTGAATCATATAATTTCTCCGACCCCTAGCCCTTAGACTTCGACGGCACGTTCAACGACGTCAACCAGCATCCAGGTCTTGGTCTTAGCCAGCGGACGAGTCTCGCGGATGGTGACCTTGTCGCCGATACGGCACTGGTTGGTTTCGTCGTGGGCGTGCAGTTTGGTCGAACGCTTCACGTATTTACCGTAGATCGGGTGCTTTACGCGACGCTCGATCAGAACGGTGATGGTTTTGTCCATCTTGTCGCTGACGACGCGGCCAGTCAGCGTGCGGACGGTTTTCTGAGCTTCAGCCATGATCACTTACCTGCCTGCTGGTTGAGCACAGTCTTGACACGAGCGATGTCGCGCTTGACTTGCGAGAGCAGGTGAGACTGCCCCAACTGACCAGTTGCTTTCTGCATACGCAGATTGAACTGGTCCCGCAGCAGTTCGAGCAGTTGCTCGTTCAGCTGCTCAACGGATTTTTCACGAAGTTCATTCGCTTTCATCACATCACCGTCCGCTTAACAAAGGAGGTGGCGAGCGGCAGCTTTGCAGCGGCCAGGGCGAAAGCCTCACGCGCCAGCTCTTCGGAAACACCCTCGATCTCGTAGAGCACCTTGCCCGGCTGAATCTGGGCTACCCAGTACTCGACGCTACCCTTACCTTTACCCATACGAACTTCCAGGGGCTTCTTGGTAACGGGCTTGTCGGGGAATACGCGGATCCAGATCTTACCGCCACGCTTGACGTGACGAGTGAGCGCACGACGTGCAGCCTCAATCTGGCGCGCAGTCAGACGACCACGGGAAACGGACTTCAGCGCGAACTCGCCGAAGCTGACCTTACTACCGCGCTGAGCCAGACCGCGGTTGTGGCCGGTCATCTGCTTGCGGAATTTTGTACGCTTGGGTTGCAACATCTGGCGTACCCCTTACTTAGCAGCTTTTTTACGAGGAGCGGGCGCTTGAGGCTTGAGCTCTTCATGGCGACCACCAATCACTTCGCCTTTGAAGATCCATACCTTGACGCCGATCACACCGTAGGTGGTGTGCGCTTCGTAAGTGTTGTAATCGATATCGGCACGCAGGGTGTGCAGAGGCACACGACCTTCGCGATACCACTCGGTACGGGCGATTTCAGCCCCACCCAGACGACCACTGACCTGGATTTTGATGCCTTTGGCACCAATACGCATGGCGTTCTGCACGGCGCGCTTCATGGCGCGACGGAACATAACGCGACGTTCCAGCTGCTGAGCTACGCTCTGTGCAACCAGCATGGCGTCGAGCTCCGGCTTGCGGATCTCTTCGATATTGATGTGCACAGGCACACCCATTTGCTTGGTCAGGTCCTGACGCAGCTTCTCAACATCCTCACCTTTCTTCCCGATAACGATGCCAGGACGAGCGGTGTGGATGGTGATGCGTGCGGTTTGAGCCGGGCGATGGATATCGATACGGCTTACGGACGCGCTTTTTAATTTGTCCTGGAGGTACTGACGCACGTTCAGATCTGCAAGCAGATAGTCTGCATACGTGCGGCCGTCTGCGTACCAGACGGAGGTGTGCTCCTTGACGATTCCCAGGCGAATGCCAGTGGGATGTACTTTCTGACCCATCTGATCGACTCCGTTACTTGTCCGCAACCTTGACAGTGATATGGCAAGACCGCTTGACGATGCGATCAGCGCGGCCTTTGGCACGCGGCATGATGCGCTTAAGCGAACGCCCTTCGTTGACGAAGACTGTGGAGACCTTGAGATCATCCACATCGGCGCCTTCGTTGTGCTCGGCGTTGGCAACGGCCGACTCCAGCACTTTCTTCATGATCTCGGCGGCTTTCTTGCTACTGAAAGCCAGGAGGTTGAGCGCTTCGCCCACCTTCTTCCCGCGGATCTGGTCGGCGACCAGGCGGGCTTTCTGGGCGGAGATGCGAGCGCCCGACAACTTAGCGGCTACTTCCATCTTTCCTTACCCCTTAGCGCTTGCCTTTCTTGTCCGCTACGTGCCCGCGATAAGTGCGGGTACCAGCGAACTCGCCGAGTTTATGGCCGACCATGTCTTCGTTCACGAGAACGGGAACATGCTGGCGACCGTTATGTACAGCGATGGTCAGACCGACCATTTGTGGCAGGATCATCGAACGACGCGACCAGGTTTTAACTGGCTTGCGATCATTCTTTTCCACCGCCACTTCGACCTTCTTCAATAGGTGAAGATCGATAAAAGGACCTTTTTTCAGAGAACGCGGCACTGTCGTATCCCTCTAGTTACTTGCGACGACGGACGATCATGTTATCGGTGCGCTTGTTAGTGCGGGTCTTCGCGCCCTTAGTCGGGAAGCCCCATGGCGACACCGGATGACGACCACCGGAGGTACGACCTTCACCACCACCGTGTGGGTGGTCGACCGGGTTCATCGCGACACCACGAACGGTAGGACGAATACCCTTCCAGCGCTTGGCACCGGCCTTACCCAGCGAACGCAGGCTATGCTCGGAATTCGAGACTTCGCCCAAGGTCGCACGGCACTCAGCCAACACTTTGCGCATCTCGCCGGAACGCAGACGCAACGTTACGTAGGAACCCTCACGAGCAACCAGCTGAGCCGAAGCACCAGCGGAGCGAGCGATCTGAGCACCCTTGCCCGGCTTGAGCTCTACACCGTGAACGGTAGAACCCAGCGGAATGTTACGCAGCGGCAGGCTGTTGCCAGCCTTGATCGGTGCATTGATGCCCGACAGCAGCTGATCGCCAGCACTTACACCTTTCGGCGCGATGATGTAGCGACGCTCACCGTCGGCATACTTCAACAACGCAATGTGCGCAGTACGGTTCGGATCGTATTCGATACGCTCGACGATGGCAGGAATGCCATCCTTGTTACGGCGAAAATCGACCAAACGATAGTGCTGCTTATGACCACCGCCGATGTGGCGAGTAGTGATACGACCGTTGTTGTTACGACCACCAGTCTTCGACTTCTTCTCGAGCAGCGGTGCGTAAGGAGCGCCTTTGTGCAGCTCCTGATTGACCACCTTGACCACAAAACGGCGGCCCGCGGAAGTCGGTTTGCATTTAACAATTGCCATGATGCACCCCTTCCTTACTCAGCACTGCCGGAGAAATCGAGATCCTGGCCTGGCTGAAGCGCGATGTACGCCTTCTTCCAGTCGTTGCGCTTGCCCAGGCCGCGAGCGGTACGCTTGGTCTTGCCCTGAACATTCAGGGTATTGACGGCAGCGACCTTCACGTCGAACAGGCTTTCAACAGCCTTCTTGATTTCCAGCTTGGTTGCGTCGGTCGCAACCTTGAAAACGAATTGCTTCTTGCTGTCAGCCAGCACGGTAGCCTTCTCGGAGACGTGCGGACCAAGCAGGACTTTGAATACGCGTTCCTGGTTCATCCCAGCAGCTCCTCGAATTTCTTCACAGCCGACACGGTGATCAGCACCTTGTCATAGGCGATCAGGCTGACCGGATCGGAACCCTGCACGTCACGTACATCGACATGCGGCAGATTGCGCGCAGCCAGGTACAGGTTCTGATCGACAGCATCGGAAACGATCAGCACGTCACTAAGACCCATACCATTGAGCTTGCTAGCAAGCACCTTGGTCTTCGGGGCATCGACGGCGAAATCCTCAACGACAACCAGACGCTCGGAGCGAACCAGCTCAGCAAGAATCGAGCGCATTGCAGCGCGGTACATCTTCTTGTTCAGCTTCTGCTCATGGTTCTGCGGACGAGCAGCAAAGGTAACGCCACCGCCACGCCAGATCGGACCACGAGTGGTACCGGCGCGAGCGCGACCGGTGCCCTTCTGACGCCACGGACGCTTGCCACCACCGGACACATCGGAACGGGTCTTCTGCTGCTTGCTACCCTGCCGACCGCCAGCCATGTAGGCGACGACTGCCTGGTGCACCAGCGTCTCGTTGTAATCGCCACCAAAGGTGCGATCGGAGACTTCGATGGCCTGTGCGCCATTTACATTCAATTGCATGTGAACTCCCCCTTAACCGCGAGCCTTGGCGGCCGGACGCACGAGCACGTCACCACCAGTGGCGCCGGGCACTGCGCCCTTCACCAACAGCAGATTCCGCTCAGCATCGACACGCACGATTTCCAGAGACTGCACGGTTACGCGCTCGGCGCCCATGTGCCCGGACATCTTCTTGCCCTTGAATACACGACCTGGAGTCTGGCACTGACCGATAGAGCCCGGGACGCGGTGGGATACGGAGTTACCGTGGGTATTGTCCTGACCACGGAAATTCCAGCGCTTGATGGTACCGGCAAAGCCTTTACCCTTGGACTGACCGGTGACATCCACCATCTGCCCTGCCTGGAAAATCTCAGCATTGATCTGGTCACCAACCTGGAACTCCTCGCCATCAAGGCGGAATTCCCAGACACCACGACCAGCAGCTACATTCGCCTTGGCGAAGTGACCGGCCTGAGCCTTGGTAACACGGGACGCGCGACGCTCACCGACAGTAACCTGCACTGCACGATAGCCATCGCTCTCTTCATTCTTGAATTGGGTGACGCGATTCGGCTCGATCTCAATGACCGTAACCGGAATAGAGACACCATCCTCGGTGAAAACGCGGGTCATGCCGCATTTACGACCGACTACACCAATAGTCATGTTGTAACCTCTTGAGTGTACGGGGCTTTCACCCGCTATGGCCGCCCATTTCAGAGCGTTACACGACTAAAACTCTCAGGTTTTAGCCGAGGCTGATCTGCACTTCCACACCAGCCGCAAGATCGAGCTTCATTAGCGCATCGACGGTTTTGTCGGTCGGCTGAACGATGTCCAGCACACGCTTATGGGTTCGAATTTCATACTGATCGCGCGCATCTTTATTGACGTGCGGAGAAACCAGCACAGTGAACCGCTCTTTGCGGGTTGGCAGCGGAATCGGACCACGCACCTGAGCACCAGTACGTTTCGCGGTTTCCACGATTTCCTGGGTTGATTGATCGATCAGGCGATGGTCAAAAGCCTTCAACCGAATACGGATTTGTTGGTTTTGCATTTTGACCTCAGACTCCAAGTAGCCACCCTACCAGGCGCAATACCCCCGGTAAAAGGAGGCGCAATTGTACGGATGCGCTTAGAGGGTGTCAATAAATGATCAACAATAGAAAAGGGCCCCGAAGGGGCCCTTTTCATCATCGACAAATATTACTCGACGATCTTGGCAACCACGCCAGCACCAACGGTACGGCCACCTTCGCGAATTGCGAAGCGCAGACCATCTTCCATGGCGATCGGCTTGATCAGGGTAACAACCATTTTCACGTTGTCGCCCGGCATGACCATCTCAACGCCTTCCGGCAGTTCGCACGAACCGGTAACGTCGGTGGTACGGAAGTAGAACTGAGGACGGTAGCCCTTGAAGAAAGGAGTGTGACGACCACCTTCCTCTTTGGACAGAACGTACACTTCAGCTTCGAACTTGGTGTGCGGCTTGATGGTGCCCGGCTTGGCCAGTACCTGGCCACGCTCTACGTCGTCACGCTTGGTGCCGCGCAGCAGTACGCCACAGTTCTCACCAGCACGACCTTCGTCGAGCAGCTTGCGGAACATCTCGACACCGGTACAGGTGGTCTTGGTGGTGTCACGCAGACCAACGATCTCGATTTCTTCCTGGATCTTGACGATACCGCGCTCTACACGACCGGTCACAACAGTACCGCGACCAGAGATGGAGAACACGTCCTCGATCGGCATCAGGAACGGCTTGTCGATGGCGCGAACCGGCTCAGGGATATAAGTATCCAGAGTCTCGACGAGCTTCTTGACGGCAGTGGTGCCCATCTCGTTGTCGTCCTGACCGTTCAGAGCCATCAGCGCGGAGCCGATGATGATCGGGGTGTCGTCGCCCGGGAAGTCGTAAGTGCTGAGCAAGTCGCGCACTTCCATCTCCACCAGCTCCAGCAGCTCGGCGTCATCAACCATGTCAGCCTTGTTCAGGAACACGACGATGTAGGGAACACCAACCTGACGGGACAGTAGGATGTGCTCGCGAGTCTGCGGCATGGGGCCGTCAGCAGCGGAGCAAACCAGGATCGCTCCGTCCATCTGGGCAGCACCGGTGATCATGTTCTTCACATAGTCAGCGTGACCCGGGCAATCAACGTGCGCGTAGTGACGAATATTGGAGTCGTACTCTACGTGCGCGGTGTTGATGGTAATACCGCGAGCCTTCTCTTCCGGTGCGCTATCGATCTTGTCGAAGTCGACACGAGCGGAACCGAAAACCTCGGAGCACACGCGAGTCAGAGCGGCAGTCAGAGTAGTCTTGCCATGGTCGACGTGACCAATGGTGCCGACGTTGACGTGCGGTTTGTTACGTTCGAACTTTTCCTTAGCCACGACAGTAAACCTCTTACTTAAAGGGCTGAATCAACCTTGTTTTTTAACCAGAGCTTCGACGATATTCGACGGAGCCTCGGAGTATTTGGAGAATTCCATGGAGTAGCTTGCGCGACCCTGGGACATGGACCGAACGTCGGTCGCATACCCGAACATCTCACCCAGCGGAACCTCGGCACGGATCACCTTACCGGTAACCGTGTCTTCCATACCCTGGATCAGACCACGACGACGATTCAGGTCACCCATCACGTCACCCATGTAGTCCTCAGGGGTTACCACCTCTACTTTCATGATCGGCTCAAGCACAACGCCACCGCCCTTCTGGGCCAGCTGCTTGGTCGCCATGGAAGCCGCTACCTTGAAAGCCATCTCGTTGGAGTCGACATCATGGTAGGAACCGTCAAATACGGTTGCTTTCAAGCCGATGAGGGGATAGCCGGCGACAACGCCGTTCTTCATCTGCTCTTCGATACCCTTCTGGATAGCCGGAATGTATTCCTTCGGAACCACACCACCCACTACCTCATTGACGAATACCAGACCTTCCTGACCCTCATCCGCCGGAGCGAAGCGAATCCAGCAATGTCCAAACTGACCGCGACCACCGGACTGACGAACGAACTTACCTTCGATTTCGCAGCTCTTGGTGATCTTCTCGCGGTATGAAACCTGCGGCTTGCCGATATTGGCCTCGACGTTGAACTCGCGACGCATACGGTCGACAAGGATGTCCAGGTGCAGCTCGCCCATGCCGGAGATGATGGTCTGACCAGTCTCTTCGTCGGTCTTGACGCGGAACGACGGGTCTTCTTGGGCCAACTTGCCCAGCGCAATACCCATCTTTTCCTGGTCAGCCTTGGTCTTCGGCTCAACTGCTACCGAAATAACTGGCTCCGGGAAGTCCATACGCTCAAGGATGATGGGCTTGTCAGCATCACACAGGGTTTCTCCCGTAGTGACGTCCTTCATACCGATCAAAGCTGCGATGTCGCCCGCCCGCACTTCCTTGATTTCTTCACGCTGGTTGGCGTGCATCTGCACCATACGACCAACGCGCTCTTTCTTACCTTTGACCGAGTTGATGACCGAGTCGCCAGAATTCAGCACACCCGAATAAACACGAACAAAGGTCAGAGTACCAACGAACGGGTCGGTGGCAATCTTGAACGCCAGCGCCGAGAACGGTTCGCTGTCGTCAGCGTGACGCTCGTCCTTGATCTCGTTCTCTTCGGTGCTATCAGGGTGAACACCCTGAATGGCAGGAATCTCAGTAGGAGCAGGCAGGAACTCGATCACCGCATCCAGAACCAGAGGCACGCCCTTGTTCTTGAAAGAGGATCCGCAGACCGCAGGAACGATTTCACCAGCCAGGGTGCGCGCGCGCAGGCCTGCCTTGATTTCCTCGACAGTCAGCTCGCCACCCTCGAGGTACTTGTTCATCAGCTCTTCGTTGGCTTCAGCAGCTGACTCGACCATGTTCGAGCGCCACTCATCCGCCAGATCCTGAAGCTCGGCCGGGATCTCCTCCTCACGGTAGGATGTACCCTTGTCATCGTCGTTCCAGTAGATGGCCTTCATCTTGATCAGATCGATCTGACCTTCGAAGTTCTCTTCTGCGCCAATGGCGAGCTGAATCGGCACCGGAGTATGACCCAGGCGATTCTTGATCTGGCCAACGACGCGCAGGAAGTCAGCCCCAGCACGGTCCATCTTGTTGACGTAGACAATACGCGGAACACCGTACTTGTTTGCCTGACGCCATACGGTTTCCGACTGCGGCTCAACGCCCGAAGTACCACAGAAAACCACAACCGCACCATCGAGTACGCGAAGCGAGCGCTCCACTTCAATGGTGAAATCGACGTGACCGGGCGTATCGATGACGTTGACACGATAGTTGTCATACTGACCGCGCGAACCCTTCCAGAAGGTCGTCACAGCAGCAGAGGTAATGGTGATACCACGCTCCTGCTCCTGAACCATCCAGTCAGTAGTCGCTGCACCGTCGTGCACTTCACCCATCTTATGGCTGAGGCCGGTGTAGAACAGAATCCGCTCCGTGGTGGTTGTCTTGCCCGCGTCGACGTGGGCACAGATACCAATGTTACGGTAGCGGTTGATAGGGGTAGTACGGGCCACAATGAGGTCCTCGTAAAAGTTGCGCTTGAATTAGAAGCGGTAGTGCGAGAAGGCCTTGTTGGCTTCAGCCATACGGTGCACATCTTCGCGCTTCTTGACTGCAGCGCCTTTACCTTCAAAAGCATCCATCAGCTCGCCAGCTAGGCGCAGCGCCATGGATTTCTCGCCACGCTTGCGCGCAGCGTCAACCAACCAACGCATGGCCAGAGCATTACGACGGGAAGGACGAACTTCGACCGGAACCTGGTAGGTAGCACCGCCTACACGGCGGGATTTAACTTCGACCAGCGGAGCGATGGCATCGAGTGCTTTTTCGAAGATTTCCAGGGGATCGCTGTTCTTGCGCTCCTTCACCTTGTCCAACGCACCATAAACGATACGCTCGGCAACGGCTTTCTTGCCGCTCTCCATCACGTGGTTCATGAACTTGGCCAGGATCAGACTTCCGTATTTCGGATCGTCTAGGATCTCGCGCTTGGCTGCTACACGACGTCTTGGCATTGATAAGCCCTCAAACGGTCTTCAGGTTAGCTCGGAACAGTAACGCGCAGGTTACGCCCGACCTTACTCTTATCGACTCAAATAAATAAAAATGCTGCTTACTTCGGACGCTTGGCGCCGTACTTGGAACGACCCTGCTTACGATCCTTAACGCCGGAGGTATCCAGCGAACCGCGCACGGTGTGGTAACGCACACCCGGAAGGTCTTTTACACGACCGCCACGGATCAGCACTACGCTGTGCTCTTGCAGGTTATGGCCTTCACCGCCGATATAGGAGGCGACTTCATAGCCATTGGTCAGACGAACACGACACACTTTACGCAGTGCTGAGTTCGGTTTCTTCGGCGTGGTGGTGTACACACGGGTGCACACGCCACGACGTTGCGGGCAGTTTTGCAGCGCAGGGACGTCGCTTTTTTCGACGACCCGCTTACGCGGCTGACGTACCAGCTGGTTGATAGTTGCCATCTACTAGCTCCACTGTTGTCTTTCGACACAAACGAAAAATGGCAGGGCACGAAGCCCCGCCAAATTAGGGGTACGAGAGTCTAAAGAGCTTCTCGCCCACCGTCAAGGCAAGCCCTGGCTTGCAGCCAGGGCCAAGCACTTAATTGCCGCTAGAGTTCAGCGCCTCGGTCAGAGCCGCTTCAACTTCATCGGCACTCACACGAACGGGCTTGTCGGCTTCACGCTTGCGCTTGCGCTCGCTGTGATATTGCAGACCGGTGCCGGCCGGGATCAGACGCCCTACGACCACGTTTTCCTTGAGGCCGCGCAGATAGTCGCGCTTGCCAGTAACGGCCGCCTCGGTCAGGACGCGCGTGGTCTCCTGGAAGGACGCCGCCGAAATGAACGACTCGGTCGACAGCGATGCCTTGGTAATGCCCAGCAGAACACGGACGTACTTCGAGACAAACTTGTCGTCCTCGCTCAAACGCTCGTTCTCTTCCAGCACCTGAGTCAACTCCATCTGGTCGCCCTTGATGAAGCTGGAATCACCCGACTCGCTGATTTCGACCTTGCGCAGCATCTGGCGCAGGATGGTCTCGATGTGCTTGTCGTTGATCTTCACACCCTGCAGACGGTACACGTCCTGAATCTCGTTGACGATGTACTTGGCCAGCGCGCTGACGCCCAGCAGTCGCAGGATGTCATGCGGGTTGCTCGGACCATCGGAGATGACCTCACCCTTGTTCACCTGTTCGCCCTCGAAGACGTTGAGGTGACGCCACTTCGGAATCAGCTCTTCATACGGATCGCTGCCGTCGGTGGGGGTAATGACCAGGCGACGCTTGCCCTTGGTTTCCTTACCGAAGGAAATCGTGCCGCTGATTTCCGCCAGAATGGAAGGCTCCTTTGGACGACGCGCTTCAAAGAGGTCGGCAACGCGCGGCAGACCACCGGTGATGTCGCGAGTCTTCGAGGTCTCCTGCGGGATACGCGCGATGACGTCACCCACATTGATCTCGGCGCCGTCAGCCACACCCACCAAGGCGTTAGCCGGCAGGAAATACTGGGCTGGTACGTCGGTACCCGGCAGCAGCAGCTCCTTGCCACTGGAGTCGACCATCTTGATCGCAGGACGAATATCCTTGCCAGAGGCCGGGCGGTCTTTCGGATCCATGACTTCGATGTTGGTCAGACCGGTGAGCTCATCGGTCTGACGCTTGATGGTGATGTTTTCTTCCATCCCAACGAAGGTTACAACACCCTTCATTTCGGTAACGATCGGGTGAGTGTGCGGGTCCCATTTGGCAACCACAGCACCGGCATCAACCTTGTCACCTTCTTTCACCGAAATTACAGCACCGTAAGGCAGCTTGTAACGCTCACGCTCACGACCGAAGTCGTCGGCAACTGCAAGCTCTCCGGAACGGGAGACCGCGACCAGCGCGCCATCAGCACGCTCTACATGCTTCAGGTTATGCAGGCGAATGGTACCGCCGTTCTTCACCATGACATTGTCGACGGCCGAAGTTCGGCTCGCCGCACCACCGATGTGGAACGTACGCATGGTCAGCTGGGTACCCGGCTCACCGATGGACTGAGCGGCGATAACGCCCACTGCCTCACCGATGTTGACCTGATGTCCCCGGGCCAGATCACGGCCATAGCACTTGGCGCAGATACCGTAGCGGGTTTCGCAAGAAATCGGCGAGCGCACGACCACTTCGTCGATGCTGTTCAGCTCGATGAAGTCGACCCACTGCTCGTCAACGAGAGTGCCCGCCGGCACCAGCACGTCGTCGGTGCCCGGCTTGAATACATCACGCGCGATCACACGACCGAGCACTCGCTCACCCAGCGGCTCAACTACATCGCCACCTTCAATGTGCGGAGTCATGAACAGACCCTGCTCGGTACCGCAATCAACCTCGGTAACGACCAGATCCTGCGCAACGTCGACCAGGCGGCGGGTCAGATAACCCGAGTTCGCGGTTTTGAGTGCGGTATCCGCCAGACCTTTACGCGCACCGTGCGTGGAGATGAAGTACTGGAGTACGTTCAGACCTTCACGGAAGTTTGCGGTAATCGGCGTCTCGATGATGGAGCCGTCCGGCTTGGCCATCAGACCACGCATACCGGCCAGCTGGCGAATCTGGGCAGCGGAACCCCGCGCGCCCGAGTCGGCCATCATGTACATCGAGTTGAACGAGTCCTGCTCCACTTCTTTGCCGTCACGGTCAATGACCTTCTCTTTCGAGAGGTTGGCCATCATCGCCTTGGACACTTCGTCGTTGGCCTTGGACCAGAGGTCAATCACCTTGTTGTACTTCTCGCCCTGGGTAACCAGGCCGGATGCGTACTGGCTTTCGATCTCCTTCACCTCTTCGGTAGCCGCGTCGATGATGCGCGCCTTCTCGTCCGGAATGACGAAGTCATTCACGCCGATCGAGACACCAGAGATGGTGGAGTAAGCGAAGCCGGTGTACATCAGCTGGTCGGCGAAGATGACGGTGTCCTTCAAGCCAACGGTGCGGTAGCACAGGTTGATGAGCTTGGAGATCGCCTTCTTCTTCATCGGCTGGTTGACCACATCGAACGCCAGGCCGGCCGGAACGATCTGGAACAGCAGTGCACGACCAACGGTGGTGTCGACGATACGAGTGTTCTTGGTAATGGTACCGTCGCGGTCTTTGATCACTTCGTTGATGCGCACTTTTACACGCGCATGCAGCGAGGCGTCACCACCACGGAAAACTCGATCCACTTCCTGCAAGTCCGCGAATACGCGCCCTTCGCCCTTAGCGTTAACCGCTTCGCGGGTCATGTAGTACAGACCCAGTACCACGTCCTGCGAAGGAACGATGATCGGCTCGCCGTTGGCAGGCGACAGGATGTTATTGGTCGACATCATCAGCGCGCGCGCTTCCAGCTGGGCTTCCAGCGTCAGCGGCACGTGCACGGCCATCTGGTCACCGTCGAAGTCGGCGTTGTACGCAGCGCAAACCAGCGGGTGCAGCTGGATCGCCTTGCCTTCGATCAGAACAGGCTCGAACGCCTGGATACCGAGACGGTGCAGGGTTGGCGCACGGTTGAGCAACACGGGGTGTTCGCGAATCACCTCAGCAAGAACGTCCCAAACCTCTGGCAGTTCGCGCTCGACCATTTTCTTGGCCGCCTTGATGGTGGTAGCCATACCACGCATTTCCAGCTTGCCGAAAATGAACGGCTTGAACAGCTCTAGCGCCATCTTCTTCGGCAGGCCGCACTGATGCAGTCGCAGGGTCGGGCCCACGGTGATCACGGAACGACCGGAATAGTCCACGCGCTTGCCGAGCAGGTTCTGACGGAAACGACCCTGCTTGCCCTTGATCATGTCGGCCAGGGACTTCAACGGACGCTTGTTGGAACCGGTGATGGCACGACCGCGACGGCCGTTGTCCAGCAGCGCGTCGACGGCTTCCTGCAGCATGCGCTTTTCGTTGCGCACAATAATATCCGGCGCAGACAGGTCGAGCAGACGCTTCAGGCGGTTGTTACGGTTGATCACGCGGCGATACAGATCGTTGAGATCCGAGGTCGCGAAGCGGCCGCCATCTAGCGGAACCAGCGGGCGCAGGTCCGGCGGCAGGACCGGCAGTACGGTCAGGATCATCCACTCTGGCAGGTTGCCCGAGCCAAAGAAGGCCTCCATCAGCTTCAGACGCTTGGAGAGCTTCTTGATCTTGGTCTCGGAGTTAGTCTGCGGGATTTCCTCGCGCAGCCGACCGATTTCGTGCTCCAGGTCGATCTGGATCAGCAGCTCGCGTACAGCCTCAGCGCCCATGCGGGCATCGAAGTCGTCGCCGAACTCTTCCAGCGCTTCGAAGTACTGCTCATCATTCAGCAGCTGACCCTTTTCCAGCGTCGTCATGCCCGGATCGATGACCACATAGCTCTCGAAATAGAGCACACGCTCGATGTCGCGCAGGGTCATGTCCAACAGCAGGCCGATGCGGGACGGCAGCGACTTCAAGAACCAGATGTGAGCAACCGGTGACGCCAGCTCGATGTGCGCCATGCGCTCGCGACGCACCTTGGCCAGCGCGACTTCAACACCGCACTTCTCACAGATAACACCGCGGTGCTTAAGGCGCTTGTACTTACCGCACAGGCACTCATAGTCCTTTACCGGGCCAAAGATCTTGGCGCAGAACAGGCCGTCACGCTCCGGCTTGAACGTACGATAGTTGATGGTTTCCGGCTTCTTTACTTCACCGAAGGACCAGGAACGGATCATCTCGGGCGAAGCCAGGGCAATCTTGATGGCATCGAACTCTTCGATTTGACCCTGGTTTTTCAGCAGATTCAGCAAGTCTTTCAAGGCCTTTCCTCCTCACGGACCTGCGACACCCGGCTAGTGCCGGGCGCCGCGTAGGCGGTGCGTGGTTATTCGGTTTCCAGATCGATATCGATACCGAGCGAGCGGATCTCTTTGATCAATACGTTGAAGGATTCCGGCATGCCGGCCTCCATACGGTGATCGCCGTCCACGATGTTCTTGTACATCTTGGTCCGCCCGTTCACGTCGTCCGACTTGACCGTGAGCATTTCCTGAAGGGTGTAGGCGGCGCCATAGGCCTCCAGGGCCCAGACCTCCATCTCCCCGAAGCGCTGACCACCGAACTGAGCCTTACCACCCAGCGGCTGCTGGGTAACCAGGCTGTAGGAACCGGTGGAACGCGCGTGCATCTTGTCGTCGACCAGGTGGTTCAACTTCAGCATATACATGTAGCCGACGGTGGTGGTGCGCTCGAACTTGTTACCCGTGCGTCCGTCGAACAGCTGCATTTGACCGCTTTCCGGCAGATCCGCCAGCTTCAGCATGGCCTTGATCTCGCGCTCCTTGGCTCCGTCGAATACCGGAGTGGCCATTGGAACACCCTTACGCAGGTTGTTCGCGAGGTCCAGCACCTCCTGATCGCTCAGGTCGTCCAGATTCTCCTGACGACCGCCGATCTCGTTGTATATCTCGTGCAGGAACTTGCGTAGCTCAGCGACCTTGCGCTGCTCTTCGAGCATCAGATTGATTTTCTCACCCAGCCCCTTGGCGGCAAGGCCCAGGTGGGTTTCGAGAATCTGACCGACGTTCATACGCGACGGTACGCCCAGCGGGTTGAGCACGATGTCGACCGGCGTGCCATTGGCGTCATGCGGCATGTCTTCTACCGGCATGATGACCGAGACGACACCCTTGTTACCGTGACGACCAGCCATCTTGTCACCCGGCTGAATGCGCCGCTTGATCGCCAGGTAGACCTTGACGATCTTCAGTACACCCGGCGCCAGGTCATCGCCCTGCTGCAGTTTGCGCTTCTTGTCTTCGAACTTGTCGTCGAGCAGCTGACGGCGGTCGGAAATGTAGGCCTGGGCCTTTTCCAACTGCTCGTTCAGGGCATCTTCTGCCATGCGCAGCTTGAACCACTGGCCGTGCTCCAATCCGTCGAGAATCTCGTCGGTGATGACAGCACCTTTCTTCAGGCCAGCACCGCCTTCGGCGGTCGCTCCGACCAGAGCCGAGCGCAGGCGCTCGAAGGTGGCTCCTTCGACGATGCGGAACTCCTCGTTGAGGTCCTTGCGGATCTCGTCGAGCTGCATCTTCTCGATGGCCAACGCACGAGTGTCACGCTCGACGCCGTCGCGGATGAATACCTGAACGTCGATAACGGTACCCTTGGTGCCGGTCGGCACACGCAGGGAGGTGTCCTTAACATCGGACGCCTTCTCACCGAAGATCGCGCGCAGCAGTTTCTCTTCCGGCGTCAGCTGGGTCTCACCTTTCGGCGTCACCTTGCCAACCAGAATATCGCCTGGGCCGACTTCGGCACCGACGTAGACAATGCCTGCCTCGTCCAGCTTGTTCAGCGCAGCCTCACCCACGTTCGGAATGTCCGCGGTGATTTCCTCTGGGCCGAGCTTGGTGTCACGCGACACACAGGTCAGCTCTTGGATATGGATAGTGGTGAATCGATCTTCCTGAACCACACGCTCCGAGAGGAGGATGGAGTCTTCGAAGTTGTAGCCGTTCCAAGGCATGAACGCGACGCGCATGTTCTGCCCGAGCGCCAGCTCACCCATATCGGTGGAAGGGCCATCGGCCATGATATCGCCACGTTCGACCACGTCACCCTTGCGAACCAGCGGACGCTGGTTGATGCAGGTGTTCTGGTTGGAGCGGGTGTATTTGGTCAGGTTGTAGATGTCGACACCAGCCTCGCCGGTTTCGACCTCAGCATCATGAACACGTACGACCACACGACTGGCGTCGACCGAATCGATGACACCGCCACGACGAGCAACCACGCAGACGCCGGAGTCGCGCGCCACGTTCCGCTCCATGCCGGTACCGACCAGCGGCTTGTCCGAACGCAGAGTCGGCACGGCCTGACGCTGCATGTTCGAACCCATCAGAGCGCGGTTGGCGTCGTCATGCTCGAGGAACGGGATCAGCGAGGCAGCGACGGAAACGACCTGCTTCGGCGACACGTCCATCAGCGTCACGTCTTCGGGCGCCTTGACGGTGAATTCGTTCAGGTGACGCACAGCCACCAGCTCGTCAACCAGCTTACGGCCATCCAGCTTGGCGCTGGCCTGGGCGATTACATGGTCAGCCTCTTCGATTGCCGAAAGGAACACGATCTCGTCGGTAACTTCGCCTTCCTTGACCACGCGATACGGGCTTTCCAGGAAGCCGTACTGATTGGTCCGGGCGTAGGCAGCCAGGGAGTTGATCAGACCGATGTTCGGGCCTTCCGGTGTTTCGATCGGGCACACACGGCCGTAGTGGGTCGGGTGTACGTCACGGACTTCGAAGCCGGCGCGCTCACGGGTCAGACCGCCCGGGCCAAGAGCCGAAACACGGCGCTTGTGGGTGATCTCAGAGAGCGGGTTGTTCTGATCCATAAACTGCGAAAGCTGACTGGAACCGAAGAACTCTTTCACCGCCGCCGCAACCGGCTTGGCGTTGATCAGATCCTGCGGCATCAGGCCTTCACTTTCGGCCATCGACAGACGTTCTTTGACCGCACGCTCGACGCGCACCAGGCCAACGCGGAACTGGTTCTCGGCCATCTCGCCGACACAACGGACACGACGGTTACCCAGGTGATCGATGTCGTCGACAATGCCTTTGCCGTTACGAATGTCGACCAGGGTCTTGAGGACCGCAACGATGTCTTCGCGGCTCAGCACGCCCGAACCTTCGATCTCGGTGCGACCGATACGACGGTTGAACTTCATCCGACCTACGGCGGACAGATCGTAACGTTCCGACGCAAAGAACAGATTGTTGAACAACGTCTCGGCAGCATCCTTGGTTGGCGGCTCACCAGGGCGCATCATGCGATAGATCTCAACCAGCGCTTCTAGCTGATTGGTGGTCGAGTCGATCTTCAGCGTGTCGGAGATGAACGGACCACAGTCGATATCGTTGGTGTACAACGTCTCGAAGCGAACAACCTGCGCTTTTACGATCTTCGCCAGCGCGTCGACGGTCAGCTCGGTGTTGCACTCGGCAATGATCTCCCCGGTAGCCGGATGCACGATAGCCTTGGCCACGGTACGACCCAGCACGTAGTCCATCGGCATCTCAAGCTCTTTGATGCCGGACTTGTCGAGCTGATTGATGTGACGCGCAGTGATGCGCCGACCTTGCTCGACGATGACTTTGCCGTTCTCATCCTTGATATCGAAGGTCGCGATTTCGCCACGCAGCCGCTGCGGCACCAGTTCCAACGAGAGGCTTTCGCCCTTCACGTGGAAGATATTGGTGTCGTAGAAAGCGTCTAGTATTTCTTCGGTGCTGTAGCTCAGCGCCCGCAGCAGCACCGAAGCCGGCAGCTTGCGGCGACGGTCAATACGCACGAACACGGCATCCTTCGGATCGAATTCGAAGTCCAGCCAGGAGCCGCGATAAGGAATGATGCGCGCCGAGTACAGCAGCTTGCCCGAGCTGTGGGTCTTGCCGCGGTCATGATCGAAGAACACGCCCGGCGAACGGTGCAGCTGGGAAACGATGACGCGCTCGGTGCCATTGATGATAAAGGTACCGTTCTCGGTCATCAGGGGGATTTCCCCCATGTAGACTTCCTGCTCCTTGATATCCTTGATGGCCTTGTTCGACGATTCTTTGTCGAAAATGATCAGGCGCACCTTAACGCGCAGAGGAACAGCGAAGGTCACCCCGCGCAGGACACATTCCTTGACATCAAACGCCGGGTCGCCCAGACGGTAGCCAACGTACTCCAGCGCTGCGTTGCCGGAATAGCTGATAATCGGAAAAACGGATTTGAAGGCTGCATGCAAGCCAATGTCGCGGAACTGATCTTTGGTCGCTCCCGCCTGCAGGAATTCGCGGTACGAATCCAGCTGGATGGCCAAAAGATACGGCACGTCCATAACGTGCGGTAACTTGCTAAAGTCCTTGCGGATTCGTTTTTTCTCAGTGTATGAGTAAGCCATCAGCGTTCCCCAGCTTGGTCACCTGCTTGTTTGGCTTCTCCCGACGGGAGCAGCCAGAAAATCTTGCGAATCCCTTGATTCGCACCGCCCTTCAGGACGGCCTTTCCATCATCGCTACCGGGCGAACACCAAGCAGCTATAACGGAAAAAGGCCGGTGGCAAGAGCCACCAGCCATCAGCCTTTCGCGAGTCGCTCGGGCTGTAGACGCAAAGTCGTCGCTTACTTGAGCTCGACTTTAGCGCCTGCTTCTTCCAGAGCCTTCTTGGCTGCTTCGGCTTCTTCTTTCGAAACGCCTTCCTTGACCACGCCTGGGGCACCGTCAACGACAGCCTTGGCTTCTTTCAGGCCCAGACCGGTCAGCTCGCGAACAGCCTTGATCACGTTGACCTTCTTGTCGCCGGTTTCAGTCAGGACGATGGTGAACTCGGTTTGCTCTTCAGCAGCAGCGGCAGCCGGGCCAGCGGCGGCGACCGTGGCAGCAGCAGCAGTCACACCGAACTTCTCTTCCATTGCCTTGATCAGTTCAACAACCTGCATCACGGACATTTCGGAAACGGCGTTGATGATATCTTCGTTGGTCAGAGCCATGACTCTAGTTCCTGTATTAAGGTGACGGCCTGCGGCCATCTAATTCAAAAAGTGATTTCGAGAGAAGCAGCACGCTTAAGCGGCGGCAGCTTCTTTCTGGTCGCGAACGGCTGCCAATGTACGAGCCAACTTGCTGGTAGCGCCCTGAATGACGCTCATCAGCTGAGAAATGGCTTCGTCGTAGGTCGGCAGAGTTGCCAGTACGTCGATCTGATTGGCTGCGAGGAACTGCCCCTCGAACGCAGCGGCCTTGATCTCGAACTTGTCCTGACCCTTGGAGAACTCCTTGAAGATACGAGCAGCAGCGCCCGGATGTTCGTTGGAGAACGCGATAAGGGTCGGGCCTTTGAACACGTCGTTGAGCACTTCAAACTGAGTGCCATCAACAGCGCGGCGCAGCAGAGTATTACGTACGACACGCACGTAAACACCTGCTGCGCGGGCCTCTTTACGGAGTCCGGTCATGGCCCCCACGGTCACGCCACGGGCATCAGCCACGACAGCGGACAGGGCGGCTTTGGCAGCCTCGTTGACTTCAGCGACGATGGCCTTCTTGTCTTCGAGTTTGATTGCCACGGGTTACACTCCTGGATGTTACCGTTTCATCCGGTCGAGACCGGACTGGATTTGGTGTCTGATTCGGTACGAATCGGGAGCACCTCTGCGTAGGCTTTTGGTTTAAGGCTTGCGCCGCCTACGGTCTTGGATAGCCCCCGCCAGGCAGGGACCCCAATTTTGCAGACACCCTGCGAACAGGGCGCCGTAGTCTTACGCTTCCAGGGAAGCCTGATCGATGACCAGTCCCGGACCCATGGTAGTGCTCAGGGTCACGCGCTTGACGTAAATACCTTTCGAAGTCGATGGCTTCAGACGCTTCAGATCCGAGAGCAACGCTTCAACGTTCTGCTTCAGCTGACCGGCCTCGAAACCGACCTTACCCACGGAGGTGTGGATGATGCCGTTCTTGTCAGTACGGAAACGCACCTGTCCGGCCTTGGCGTTCTTGACGGCGGTCGCGACGTCGGGAGTCACAGTGCCGACCTTCGGGTTTGGCATCAGACCGCGCGGGCCGAGAATCTGACCCAGCTGGCCAACCACACGCATTGCGTCTGGCGACGCGATAACTACGTCGTAGTTCAGATCGCCACCTTTCATTTCAGCGGCCAGCTCGTCCATACCAACGCGATCAGCGCCAGCAGCCAGCGCAGCTTCAGCGCCCGGCCCCTGAGTAAACACTGCTACGCGAACAGTTTTGCCAGTGCCGTTCGGCAGAACCGTGGCACCACGAACAACCTGATCAGACTTACGCGGGTCCACACCGAGATTGATAGCAATATCGAACGACTCGGCGAACTTCACCGCGGAGACTTCTGCCAGCAACTTTGCAGCGTCTTCGAATGCGTACTGCTTACCAGCTTCGATTTTCTCAGCGATAGCTTTCTGGCGCTTGGTCAACTTAGCCATTACACACCCTCCACATTCAGGCCCATGCTGCGAGCCGAACCAGCGATGGTTCGAACGGCAGCTTCCATTTCGGCAGCAGTCAGATCAGCCTGCTTGGTTTTGGCGATCTCTTCCAACTGCGCACGAGTAACGGTGCCGACCTTTTGGGTGTTGGGGCGAGCGGAACCGCTGGTGATACCAGCAGCTTTCTTCAGCAGCACTGCAGCCGGGGTACTCTTGGTTTCAAAAGTAAAGCTGCGATCACTGTAAACAGTGATGATTACTGGAGTCGGCAGACCGGGCTCCTGGCCCTGAGTCCTGGCGTTGAACGCCTTGCAGAATTCCATAATGTTAACGCCATGCTGACCCAGAGCAGGACCAACGGGCGGCGACGGGTTAGCCTGACCGGCCTTTACCTGAAGCTTGATGTAAGCTTGAATCTTCTTAGCCATATTCACTCCGTTACGGGTTATAGCGCCTCGCGGCTCCCCATTGCTTATTTATCCCGGTGACGACAAAACCCCGCAGCCTGAAGCTGCGGGGTGTGGGATGCTTCGTTCAGTTAAACCTTCTCGACCTGGCTGAACTCCAGCTCTACCGGAGTAGAGCGACCAAAGATCAGGACAGCGACCTGAATCCTGCTCTTCTCGTAATTAACTTCTTCGACAACACCGTTGAAGTCCGCAAACGGGCCATCAGCCACGCGCACCACCTCACCAGGCTCAAAGAGTGTTTTAGGCTTCGGCTTGTCCGTACCATCAGCAACGCGACGAAGGATTGCCTCAGCCTCTTTGTCGGTAATGGGCGCCGGCTTATCCGCCGTACCACCAATAAAGCCCATTACGCGCGGCGTATCCTTGACAAGGTGCCAAGTACCCTCGTTCATATCCATATGCACAAGAACGTAGCCAGGAAAGAATTTGCGCTCACTCTTGCGCTTCTGCCCGTTACGCATCTCGACGACCTCTTCGGTCGGAACAAGAATCTCGCCGAACTGATCTTCCATTCCGGCAAGCTTGACGCGCTCAACCAAAGAGCGCATGACGTGCTTCTCGTAACCCGAGTAAGCATGCACAACGTACCAACGCTTAGCCACGAGACACCCTTAGCCAACAACCATGGAAACCAACCAACCGAGCAGGGAATCGAGCCCCCACAACAGCAGCGCCATAACCAGAACCACAACAACGACAATCAAGGTGGTCTGGGTAGTTTCTTGACGGGTTGGCCAAACAACCTTGCGAATCTCACCACGCGCTTCTTTCAGCAACACAGCAAAAGAACGCCCTCTAGATGTCTGCAGCGCGACGAACGCAGCCACTACACCTATTGCAAGGACCGCAAGGACTCGATAGAGAATCGGCTCAGCGGAGTAGTATTGATTACCGACTACGGCAATCACCACCAAAGCAACCACAACGAGCCACTTCACCAGATCGAAGCGCGCATCATTGGCTTCAGCTTTGATATTCATCTGCTAGAACCTTGTAAAGACTGCCAAATTCGGTATTGAAAATGGCAGGCCAGGAGGGAATCGAACCCCCAACCTGCGGTTTTGGAGACCGCCGCTCTGCCAATTGAGCTACTGGCCTAGAAAGAGTCAGGCCGACTATTATGCCGACCTGCTTGAAACAGATCAATCGTTATTCGACGATCTTAGCAACTACGCCAGCACCAACGGTACGGCCACCTTCGCGAATTGCGAAGCGCAGACCATCTTCCATGGCGATCGGCTTGATCAGGGTAACAACCATTTTCACGTTGTCGCCCGGCATGACCATCTCAACGCCTTCCGGCAGTTCGCACGAACCGGTAACGTCGGTGGTACGGAAGTAGAACTGAGGACGGTAGCCCTTGAAGAAAGGAGTGTGACGACCACCTTCCTCTTTGGACAGAACGTACACTTCAGCTTCGAACTTGGTGTGCGGCTTGATGGTGCCCGGCTTGGCCAGTACCTGGCCACGCTCTACGTCGTCACGCTTGGTGCCGCGCAGCAGTACGCCACAGTTCTCACCAGCACGACCTTCGTCGAGCAGCTTGCGGAACATCTCGACACCGGTACAGGTGGTCTTGGTGGTGTCACGCAGACCAACGATCTCGATTTCTTCCTGGATCTTGACGATACCGCGCTCTACACGACCGGTCACAACAGTACCGCGACCAGAGATGGAGAACACGTCCTCGATCGGCATCAGGAACGGCTTGTCGATGGCGCGAACCGGCTCAGGGATATAAGTATCCAGAGTCTCGACGAGCTTCTTGACGGCAGTGGTGCCCATCTCGTTGTCGTCCTGACCGTTCAGAGCCATCAGCGCGGAGCCGATGATGATCGGGGTGTCGTCGCCCGGGAAGTCGTAAGTGCTGAGCAAGTCGCGCACTTCCATCTCCACCAGCTCCAGCAGCTCGGCGTCATCAACCATGTCAGCCTTGTTCAGGAACACGACGATGTAGGGAACACCAACCTGACGGGACAGTAGGATGTGCTCGCGAGTCTGCGGCATGGGGCCGTCAGCAGCGGAGCAAACCAGGATCGCTCCGTCCATCTGGGCAGCACCGGTGATCATGTTCTTCACATAGTCAGCGTGACCCGGGCAATCAACGTGCGCGTAGTGACGAATATTGGAGTCGTACTCTACGTGCGCGGTGTTGATGGTAATACCGCGAGCCTTCTCTTCCGGTGCGCTATCGATCTTGTCGAAGTCGACACGAGCGGAACCGAAAACCTCGGAGCACACGCGAGTCAGAGCGGCAGTCAGAGTAGTCTTGCCATGGTCGACGTGACCAATGGTGCCGACGTTGACGTGCGGTTTGTTACGTTCGAACTTTTCTTTAGCCATCGAGACCGTCTCCCATCGTTGAATTGAGCTAGTCACGCCACCATTAAAACAAAGGCAGATATTTACATATCTGCCTTTGTGGTTTGGAGCTCATGAGCGGATTCGAACCGCTGACCTCACCCTTACCAAGGGTGTGCTCTACCAACTGAGCTACATGAGCAAAGCTTATGTCGTAACCATCGAAGCTGGAGCGGGTAGCGGGAATCGAACCCGCATCATCAGCTTGGAAGGCTGAGGTTCTACCACTAAACTATACCCGCGAAAGCCGAAGCCTACGCTTAAATCTGGTGGAGGGGGAAGGATTCGAACCTTCGAAGTCTATGACGTCAGATTTACAGTCTGATCCCTTTGGCCGCTCGGGAACCCCTCCAAAGTGAGGCGGCATTTTCATCACTTGCCACCCTACTGTCAAGCATTTTCTCATATAAATCTTGAGGTTAGCTTTACTGACAGCCGATTCGCCTAGGAGTCTTTAAACCCTGCCGACGAAGCGGGCGCCATTCTATGCAAACTAATCCGAAGATGCAACGCTTGTGCAGGCCATCTGCCGGTGCTGCAGCATAGGCATATCGCTCTTCAGTCCTTGCAGCATCGTATCGTCGACCTGATGACGACTGCCTACCGCAATACGGACCCAGTACTTACGATGCATTCTGGGCAATTCGCGGACTAAGGCCGCGTAGTCCACTTCGCGTAGACGAGCCACCACGCCCTCCGCAGAGTCTTTACGAGAGAATATCCCCAGGGAAATGCCATTGGCCAAATCGCCAACGGTAATGATGTAGCTATCTACATTGCGACTTTGCAACTCACGCAACTGGCGCAACGACGCCTGCCGTGAAGCCAACGGCGGCAGATACACCCAGTAATCTACGCCCCCAATGACATCGACGTGCTGCATCTCCGACTGCACGTCCAAACTAAGAAGCCGCTGCTCAAGGGAGGCGGCGGCCTGCTCATCGTCGAAGCCACCCAGGAAGAGGCAGGAGTTATCGTCGGTACCAGGCCCCGATACCGCCCGCCGAGCAGGGGCTGAGGACTCGCTAAGCAGCGCTATATTTTGTTGAGGCCGATTATATGCATCAAGCGGAGTCACCTCCTTGACTCGCACGGGCGCCTGATACTGATGCTGTACCCAGAAGAAGACGTTCAACAGCATCAACAGGAGAAAGAACCAACGCATGCAAACTTCGACCTTTTATATGGCGCTAGGGGCAAGCGATAGCCAGCCCGCGAAAAACCAGATCTGGCACACGGGTTACTTGGTCGCAATTTTCGATCAACTCCGCGTCGCCTCCAGTGACGTAAATGGCGAAGTCGCTCCCCAGATAATCGCTTGCCTGCGATATCTGGTAGCCGACAAAGCTCCGCAACATCATCAAGCAACCCCGCTCAACAGCCTCGGCCGTTGAGCGCCCAGGGCCAGCACCATAACCCGATGCAGCCGCTTCGGCGCTGTAACTAATACGTCGCGTATGGGTATGCAATTGGTGCCGAAGCAAGGATATGCCGGGACAAATATAGCCCCCGAGATGAACCCCATTAGCATCCACCAGATCGGCCGTAACCGCAGTTCCCAGATCAAGCACAAGCAGCGCACCGCGGGCAATCTGAAAAGCGCCGATTATAGCCAGCCAACGATCCATCCCCAGCCGCTTATAATCCTCGTATCCATTTATTACCCCAGCAAGCTCTTTTGCTGGCACCGCACGCACAACCTCAATGGCTAGCACTTCAGATAGGCGCGAACACAGCGCCATCGTTTCCTCATCACTACGCACACTAACCAGCCTTGCACGCGAGATACGCAACACAGAAAGCCCTACTAGCTCACCAAGCAATTCGCCGATCGAGACAGAGGCTCCCTGCGCGACAATAACAGCCGAACCGACCTCCAATACACGCCACTTGATCAAGCTATTACCGCAGTCGAGCTCAAGAATCATGGATCTAGCCTCAAGCTTAGCTCTCCGCCACTAAACGAACGTTCACAGCCGTCGAGCCTCATCCTGATCCCTCCCTGCTGGTCAACCCCCAGCACGACGCCAGAGAACTCATACGATCCAGAACTAAGCGTGCAATTACGCCCCTGCCAGATATGGCTAGCTTCCCACTCGTCCCTCAACGCAGAAAATCCCGCCGCAGAGTGCCGGTCCAAATACACCCCTAGCGTCGCTGCTAGCGTCAGAACCAACTCGTTGCGATCAACCATCCCAATCTGCTCTTTGATGGAAGTCCAGAGCTGATCTATGCCTTCGGCACGAACCATATTGACGTTGATGCCAACGCCAATAATTACATGGCATACATCCGCCGGATCGCCGGTAAGCTCTAGCAAAATACCTGCGATCTTGCGCCCGTCGACATAGACATCATTCGGCCATTTCAGCCCGACCTCCGCGACGCCCAGGCGACGCAGTGTTTGCATTACCGCCAGCCCCGCCACCAGGCTCATGCCGGCTAACTGCTTAGCGCCACCGTGAACCTTGAAAGCAAAACTGCAATATAAATTTTGCCCGAATGGGCTAACCCATAAACGCCCGCGCCTCCCCCTTCCAGCAGTTTGCGCCTCAGCGAGAACAATGAAGGGCCGCTCGCCCGCGCGAGGCAATAGACGTAGTGCTTCAGCATTTGTGGAGTCAATCGTGTCGTAGAGATTCAGTGCCCAATTCAACTGCATCAATTGCGGATTGAGGTATTCGTATTCAAGTAGCGACAGGGGCTCTGCTAGACGGTAACCGCGCCCGGGCACCCTATAAAGCGACAGCGCCGTTTCGCCCTGAATGCGCTGCAAGTGCTTCCAGACAGCACTGCGAGTGACGCCGAGCGCCTCACCCAACTCCTGCCCGGAATGAAACCGCCCATCTTGAAGCAATCTCAACAGCCTGTTCATGCCACCCCCCAGTCAAGAGGCCTGAATAATAGCGATACGAACGGTAAGTGCCTACAGCAGCTTCCGAGCACACAAAAGCAAACCCCCGACCGGATTTCTCCGATCGGGGGTTTGGGATAAGAGCTTGACGATGACCTACTCTCACATGGGGAAACCCCACACTACCATCGGCGATGCGTCGTTTCACTACTGAGTTCGGGATGGGATCAGGTGGTTCCAACGCTCTATGGTCGTCAAGCAATTCGGTTGGGGAGTCGGTGTTGAGTCGCTTCCCCTAATTGGGTATGTGATGTCTGTTTCGGTGTTGCTTGCGAGT
>NZ_PPXG01000023.1 GCF_002909485.1 Stutzerimonas stutzeri | reverse complement strand
TAATCCGTTGATATAGACTTCCTCCTCTACACTTTGGGCGTTTTGTCAACCAGAAACTCCGGAGACTCAATTAAAGTAGAACTGGCGGGAGCAAATCAGCCAGTTAACCCAAATGTTTTTATTTATTCAAGTCCATAATATTTAGCCATTCAGCGTTTTCTTGACCTATAACGCAGTCTCCATTTTTTCGCATATTGAGCCTAAGATTACAGCGTTTTATTTCTTCTTTGAACTCTTCTGAAGGTATCAACTGAATAGTTTTTAAGAGTTGGTTATAGAATTCAGAATCATCGGTTTTCAATGTATAAAAAACCCACTTTCCTTCACGACTTGCCGAGACTATACCTGCTTTTAAAAGAATTTTTAAGTGACGAGAAACATTGTAGTGTGACTCTCCCAGGACATCCATACCCTCACTAACACAAATTCTTTGATCTATATATGACATTAACCAGACTAATCTTAATCTATTAGGCTCAGATAGAGCCTTCATAATATCAAT
>NZ_PPXG01000022.1 GCF_002909485.1 Stutzerimonas stutzeri | reverse complement strand
TGCGCAGGCCAGGCCAGTCGCTGAAATGCTGGCGAAAGCGCTCGAGGTTGTTGCGCTCGGCCTCGTAGTCGAGCTCCTGGTCGATAGCGCCCTGAAGCTCACGGTAGACGGATTCGAGCCGCGCCGAGGGCGTGCCGAATAGCCGCCCCAGCGGCATCAAGCGACGCAACTGCCGGAGGTCAGCATCGCAGATGCCGCGAATGCCTGGATACTGGACCTTCATGATCAGCGCCCGCCCCTGCCGATCACGTGCGCGGTGTACCTGCCCCAATGACGCCGCTGCCGCAGGTTGGGGTTCGATGGCTTCGAATAGCTCGTACAGCTGCCCTTCATAGAGACGCTGCAGGTAGGACTCTAGCGAGGCGAACGGCAGCGATGGAACCTGGTTCTGTAGACGAGACAGCGCCGCGCTTATCGGCTGGGGCAACACGTCCTGCCATTGCGAAGCCTGTTGGCCGAGCTTGAGCACCGGGCCCTTCATCTGCCCTAGCGTCTCGCCGAGCAATGAG
>NZ_PPXG01000021.1 GCF_002909485.1 Stutzerimonas stutzeri | reverse complement strand
AAACATTGTAGTGTGACTCTCCCAGGACATCCATACCCTCACTAACACAAATTCTTTGATCTATATATGACATTAACCAGACTAATCTTAATCTATTAGGCTCAGATAGAGCCTTCATAATATCAATGTAGCTCGAAATCAACGCAATTACCTCCGATCAAAGTTATATAATGCTACGTGAAGCAGCATTATATACTATAGAGTTATAAGACAAAGCTAAAAATCATCCCACCTATGGTCGCAATGGCAAGCACGATTGCAACAAATGCTATTACAGCCCTAGGTTTCAAGACAGTGGATATAATTGCTATCTCGGGTAAGCTAGCACCTGTGCCGCCAATAATCAATGCCATTGCAGCCCCCATCCCCATCCCCTTTCCGATTAACACATCTAGTAATGGTAGAGCCATTTCAATTCGTAGGTAGAGCGGAATACTAATAACAGCAGCAATAGGAATGGCAAACCAATTATCACTACCAACGAATCTTTCGACAATATCAGCAGGCAAAAAAGCGGCTGACAAGGCGCTAATTGCTGCACCAATCAAAACATAGGGAGTAATTTTTTTAAATAAAGCCCAAGCAAACTGTATAGCCAAACCAAGGCGTTCTTTATGTGACTCGGTTTTTTGTGAGGCTGAAGGCAGGCTACATGCCGGCACTGAAGAATAGCCAGAAACTGGTGTCGAAGAGCAACTAACTAGCCCTAATGCTTGATCTTCAACCTGCAGTAAATTTTTCACCTCATTTTTCTTTGTA
>NZ_PPXG01000020.1 GCF_002909485.1 Stutzerimonas stutzeri | reverse complement strand
ATGGATCGGGTGGTGCCGTGGAAGGGTTTGATTGCCTTGATCGAGCCGCATTATCCCAAGGGTGAAGGCGGTCGTCCGGCCTATCCGCTGATGGCGATGCTGCGCGTGCACCTGATGCAAAACTGGTTCGGTTACAGCGATCCAGCGATGGAAGAGGCGCTGTACGAGACCACCATCCTGCGCCAGTTCGCGGGGCTGAGCTTGGAGCGTATCCCCGATGAAACCACCATCCTCAACTTCCGTCGTTTGCTGGAGAAGCACGAACTAGCCGCCGGCATCTTGGCTGTCATCAATGGCTATCTGGGCGACCGAGGGCTGTCGCTGCGCCAAGGCACGATCGTCGATGCCACGCTGATCAATGCGCCGAGTTCGACCAAGAACAAGGACGGTAAGCGCGACCCGGAAATGCATCAGACCAAGAAGGGTAACCAGTACTACTTCGGCATGAAGGCGCACATCGGTGTCGATGATGAGTCGGGCTTGGTGCACAGCGTGGTGGGCACGGCGGCCAACGTGGCCGATGTCACCCAGGTCGATAAGCTGCTGCACGGCGATGAGAACATGGTCGGTGCCGACGCGGGTTACACCGGCGTCGAGAAACGCCCTGAACATGAAGGCCGGGAGGTCATCTGGCAGATCGCCGCCCGCCGTAGTACTTACAAGAAGCTTGATAAGCGCAGTGCTTTGTACAAAGCCAAGCGCAAGATTGAGAAGGCCAAGGCTCAGGTACGAGCCAAGGTCGAGCATCCGTTCCGGGTGATCAAGCGCCAGTTCGGTTATGTGAAGGTGCGCTTCCGTGGTCTGGCGAAGAACACGGCGCAACTGGTGACGCTGTTCGCGCTGTCGAACCTGTGGATGGCGCGCCGACATTTACTGGCGAATGCAGGAGAGGTGCGCCTGTAATGTGGGAAATGGCTGCCGCGAGGTGCTCGCGGCGGCTAAAAACACAGAAATAAGCGGGTGATCTGAGCGTTTTTGATCGATTTGCCGCTTTTAAAATCGGCAGGGGCTGAAGTCAGCCAGAAATACACAACTACTTCAGACCATCC
>NZ_PPXG01000019.1 GCF_002909485.1 Stutzerimonas stutzeri | reverse complement strand
GATCTGAACTGACCCTGATTTTACGGACACCTCGAATGTGACTATACCGTCAGAGAGGAAGGTGTCCCATGACCGACAAACGTAGGTATCAACGCTACAGCCCAGAGTTCAAGCGAGAGGCTGTACGCCAGCTCACCGACACGGATAAGTCCTGTACACAGCTTGCGCGCGAGCTCGGCATCCGTGTCAACCAGCTCTACAAGTGGAAGCAGCAGATTGATCAGAGCCAGGCCGATGCCTTTCCAGGGTCTGGCCGCCAGGCAGAAGCTGATGGTGAAGTTGCCCAGCTGAAACGCGAGCTGGAACGGTTGCGCGAAGAGAACGAAATCCTAAAAAAGGCGGCTGCGTACTTTGCCAAGAGCCTCGTGTGAAGTACGCCTTCGTCCGTGATCATGCAGCGCAATATCCGATCCGCAGGCTTTGTCAAACGGTTGGAGCTTCGCCAAGTGGATACTATGCCTGGCTTAACAGAGCCGAGTCTCGACGTTCAAAAGCAAACCGCACATTGCTTGCCCAGATCGAGACCGTTCATTTCGATAGCCGTCAAACGTATGGCCCTATCCGGATTCATCGGGAGCTGCACAGCCAAGGCAGCACCGCAGGCCTGAACCGTATAGCCCGTTTGAAGCGGGAGGCGGGCCTCAGAACGAGGCAGGCCTTGGTATGGCAGCAGGCTGGTCGTGGAAGGACCTTTGAGCACATCGTTGAGCACCGGCTACTGAGACGCTTCTACGCGGATCGACCAAATGAGCGCTGGGTGGCGGACATCACATTCATCCCAACAGCCCAAGGATGGCTTTACTTGTCGGTGATTATGGATCTCTACTCTCGGCTGATCGTAGGCTGGGCGATGGATAAAAAACCCAGTCAGGAATTGGCAACGTTAGCGCTCGAAATGAGCTTGGGCAGGCGTGCCAAACCGATTGGATTGTTGCTACACACCGACCAAGGAGTGCAGTACAGAACTGCTCGCTACCAGGCGTTGCTAGCTCAAAACAATATCCAACCGAGCATGAGCCGTAAGGGCAACTGCCATGACAACGCAGCGATGGAGAGCTTCTTCCATACCCTGAAAACCGAGCATGTACGTCACCACAAGTACCGTACCTTCGACGAAGCCCGGCAAAGCCTATTCGACTACATTGAGGTTTTTTACAACCGGCAGCGACGGCATTCATACCTGGCGTACATGACGCCGTTTGAGTATGAGCGCCTACACGCTGTCTCTTAGGCCGGTGTCCGTGAAACCGGGGCTAGTTCAATCCGA
>NZ_PPXG01000001.1 GCF_002909485.1 Stutzerimonas stutzeri | reverse complement strand
ACTCGCAAGAAACACCGAAACAGACATCACATACCCAATTAGGGGAAGCGACTCAACACCGACTCCCCAACCGAATTGCTTGACGACCATAGAGCGTTGGAACCACCTGATCCCATCCCGAACTCAGCAGTGAAACGACGCATCGCCGATGGTAGTGTGGGGTTTCCCCATGTGAGAGTAGGTCATCGTCAAGCTCTTATCCCAAACCCCCGATCGGAGAAATCCGGTCGGGGGTTTGCTTTTGGGCGGAATAAAGTTCAGGAAAGTGCGGCAGCGGTGTGGTATGGCGCGTCTGATAGGCATCTCCACCGGCTGTGCGGTTGATATTTGTTTTTACTGTATTCATTGGAGTTGGAGGCATGGCCGAGCGCAACAAGTCGGCTTCTTGAGGAGGTAGCAACTGAGAGCCCGCGTGGGATGGGTGGCAGGCGTGCCTTCTGTAGGGGGGGCGCAGCAAGAGTTGGCTGATGCCCGAGAAGCTCTCAGCTAGTCCGCGATGATCTCCTGCGTTTTCATCAGCCCTAGGTTGCCTTATTTTTACATTCTCGCTGTTCTAAGTGTCGTTGTAGGCTCCAGGCATGTACCGGACTGCCAAAACGCGTAAAATCGCGTCTTGATTCAGCTGCCAGATTGCGAGTGCATTTCGTGGAAATATTCAAAGAGTTTACGTTCGAGTCGGCTCACCGTCTTCCTCATGTGCCTCAAGGGCATAAGTGCGGCCGGCTGCACGGCCATTCTTTTCGGGTTGCTTTGTATATCAGTGGCCCTGTGGACTCACAGACTGGCTGGATTCGTGATTTCGGCGAAATCAAAACTATTTTCAAGCCGTTGTACGAGCTTTTGGATCACAACTATCTGAACGATATTCCCGGTCTGGAAAACCCCACTAGTGAAAATTTGGCAAGATGGATTTGGAACGAGCTAAAACCGTTGCTTCCAGAGCTATCGCGTATCCGCATCCATGAAACCTGCACCAGCGGTTGTGAGTACCGCGGCGACTAATTCATCTATTAGCTAAGCTCGCTGCCGGTTATGGCTGCTTTGATTCCTCTTGGGCAAAAGTGCCTGAGAGGTGCTCATAAATGGAACTCGACTAAGCAAATAGATAAGCAGGTGTGCTGCCAGAGCCTACCCGGCTGCTGATGCCACTTATTGGCGCCCGCGATTTCGACCTTTTGACACCTTCGCTTCGTTGTTGCAGAGTACCGCGCTTTTCAAGCGGCTTAGTTCGTTTTCACGGAGAATCAGAATGAACGCAGTTGTTGCAGCAGTCGGCATAATGCTGATCCTAAGTCTTTGCCGAGTGCATGTAGTGGTTGCGCTCATTGCCGGGGCTATGGCCGGCGGTTTGATTGGCGGCTTAGGTATTGATGGTAGTCTCGCCGCATTCAATAAGGGGCTGGGTGGCGGCGCTACAGTAGCGTTGTCATATGCCCTGCTGGGCGCTTTCGCGGTTGCCATCGGAAAGAGCGGGCTGGCTCATGCTCTTGCTGATAAGGCCCTGGCGTTGGTTGGGAAGCAAGACATAAAGGGCGCTGGGGCGGTGAAGTGGATGCTCATCACATTGCTGCTCGCAGTAGCAGTCTCATCCCAGAATATTCTGCCTATCCACATTGCTTTTATCCCGTTGCTGGTTCCGCCCCTCCTTTATGTACTATCCAGGATGAAGATCGACAGGCGGCTTATCGCCTGTGTTCTCGCTTTCGGTCTTATTACCCCCTACATGTTCTTGCCTGTCGGATTCGGCAACATCTTCCTGAACGAAATTTTGCTGGCAAACGTCGCCAAAAGCGGAGTGGATGTGGCCGGGATCAAGGTTACCCAGGCAATGTTCATTCCTGCTATGGGCATGCTGACGGGATTGATGATCGCCTTCTACAGCTATCGAAAGCCTCGTGAATACGATCTCACACGTGTCGAGCAAGTCGACAAGCCGACCACGACTTACAGCCCACTGACACTACTGGTTGCTGCAATCGCAGTGGCCGTGGCGTTCGTGATCCAGCTTTGGTTGGATTCGATGATCCTCGGCGCACTAGCGGGGTTCGTAATCTTCTCTGTATCAGGGGTAGTTCGTTGGCGTGAAGCGGATGATCTGTTCACTGATGGGATGAAGATGATGGCGATGATTGGCTTCATCATGATCGCGGCCGCCGGTTTTGCAGAGGTCATGCGTGAAACCGGCGAAGTGAAGTTGCTGGTAGATGCCTCAGCCGGGTGGATCGGCAACAGTAAAGCGATCGGCGCCCTAATGATGCTGCTGGTCGGTTTGCTGGTAACCATTGGTATCGGTTCGTCGTTCTCTACCGTGCCAATTATCGCTGCCATCTTTGTTCCGCTTGGGGTGGAGTTAGGCTTCAGTCCGCTGGCGATAGTGAGCCTGGTCGGGACTGCAGGCGCTCTCGGCGATGGCGGTTCTCCCGCATCCGACTCTACGCTCGGCCCCACTGCGGGGCTAAACGCTGACGGGCAGCATAATCATATCTGGGATACGGTTGTTCCTACTTTTTTGCACTACAACCTGCCGTTACTGGCTTTTGGATGGTTGGCGGCCATGACGCTGTAATTTGGATTTTGTACTGCGCCTACGATTTTTCGGCATAAATGGGCCACTGAGCTGTATGGCCGCACTCGTGTCGCTGCTCGTTGACTAAACAGAACAAAACGCAGCGGTAGGGTCGAAATGGTCAATCTGATGCTCGAACAGAAGGTATTCCTTGCGCTGCTGGTGGTGGTGTCCATTGCTTTCGGCTGGATTCTTTTGCCCTTTTATGGCGCAGTCTTCTGGGCAGTAATACTCGCTATCATTTTTGCGCCCTTGCAACGGTATCTGTACCGGCGCTTTAGCCAGCGTCGTAACTTGGCGGCGCTGTGTACTCTACTGGTATGCCTAGTCGTGGCAGTACTTCCAGTGATCCTTATCACCGGAATGCTGGTCCAGGAAGGGGCAACGCTTTATAAGCAAATAGAAAGCGGGGACCTGGATATCGGCAGTTGGGTCGCCAGCTTTCGCGAGCTACTACCTCAATCGGTGCAACAGCAACTGCAGCGCTTCGGCTTCGGCGACCTTGACTCGATGCGCGAGCGGTTGGCAACGGGAGCGCTTGAAGGAAGCCAATTCCTGGCCACCAAAGCGTTTAGCTTTGGGCAAGGAACCTTTCAGTTCCTGGTTAGCTTTTTCGTGATGCTATACCTGCTGTTCTTTTTGATCCGAGATGGGCGCGACTTGGTGGCTCGTATCCGGAAAGCCATTCCGCTGAGCGATGCTCAAAAGCGGCGCCTGTTCAGCAAGTTCACGCGGGTGGTGCGCGCAACGGTCAAGGGCAATCTCGTTGTTGCCATTACCCAGGGCGCATTGGGGGGGATCATCTTCGCAGTCCTCGGTATATCCGGGGCATTACTATGGGGGGTGCTGATGGCCTTCCTGTCCCTGCTACCAGCCGTGGGGGCAGGGTTGATTTGGACGCCTGTTGCCGTTTACTTCCTCATGACAGGGGCAACTTGGCAGGGCGTGGTGCTCACGCTTTACGGCGTATTGGTGATTGGTTTGGTGGACAACATTCTCAGGCCGATCCTGGTTGGAAAGGACACGAAGATGCCGGATTACATCGTGCTGATCTCGACGCTAGGTGGGTTAGCCCTTTTCGGGCTGAATGGCTTTGTCATCGGACCTCTGATCGCCGCCTTGTTCATGTCGACCTGGGGGCTTTTCAGTGCCCCAGATGACCAGTCACTCACTTGATATCCAAACATGAGAGGCAAGGGGGCTAGCATCCGAGCCAGCCCCCTGGTGGGATCACATTAAACGCTTACCATCTTCGCGAGTAATGATCACTGTGGCTGACCGTGGTCTGCGCCCAGCCCCATCCGGCCAGTTACTGGTGAAGTTCGTTGAGGTGGAGCCTTCTCCCGGATGTTGAATGTTGACGAACAGCGTACGGAAATCCGGTGTGGCTGTTATTCCGGTGACTTCGGCGCCCTTAGGACCGACTAGGAAACGCTTTGTCTCGCCTGTTTTGGGGTCCGACACCAGCATTTGATTATTTCCAAAAGGACCTGAATTCAGCTGGCTGCCGCTCATGTCAGTCTGAATCCAGAGTCTGCCTTCATCGTCGAACCATAGGCCGTCCGGGCTTGCCATGATGTTGCTGTCGTTCAGCGCACGGCCCTTGGGGTCTCGGCTGTTTTCCTGCGGACCGGCCAGCAGATAGATGTCCCACTCGAACCGCGTCCCTGCAAAATCACGGCTCGCTTCGCGCCAACGGATGATGTGGCCAAATGCATTAGGTGCACGCGGGTTGGAAGCATCGGCTTCCTGGCGGCCGCTGTTATTGGTGAGCGTGAAATACACTTCGCCAGTGTCTGGGTGCACTGCGCCCCATTCGGGTCGATCCATTTTCGTCGCGCCGACGATATCCGCGGCCAGTCGGGTGTTGATCAGCACATCGCCTTGGTCGGCAAACTGAACGCCGGCTGCTTGGCAGGCATCTTGAAAAGCAGGGTTGGCATGATCAAGTGCGAGCCAGTCGCCACTCCCGTCAGCGTTGAAACGTGCGACATAGAGAATACCGTCATCCAAAATACGTCCATCGCTGCGCTGTGGCCGGTACTTGTCACGGCTAACATACTTGTAGATGTATTCGTTCTGAGAGTCGTCACCGGAGTAACAGACGACTGGACGCCCGGGTTTGACCGGGGCGAAGACCAATCCCTCGTGGGCAAAGCGGCCTAGGGCTGTGTGTTTCACAGGTGTCGCATTAGGATCGAATGGATCTATCTCAACCACCCAGCCAAAGGTGTTCGGCTCGTTGCGGTAGTCTGCTTGCGGAGCGGCGGCGAGGCTGGTCGCATTGAAGCGTTCGAATTCATCGCCAGCGACTGTCTCCCATCCGTAGCGGCCGTTACCGCGTACGCCATAACGGCTGAGTTCGCGTGGTATTTCACCGTCGGCGGTGGCGAAGTACCCGGCCCAGTTCTCTTCGCATGTCAGGTACGTGCCCCAAGGCGTGTGTCCGTTGGCGCAGTTGTTGAGGGTGCCTCGGGTCGATGTGCCGCTCGGGCTATAGCGCGTGCGCAGCAGAGCATGACCACGGGCGGGGCCCTCGATGCGCATCGGGGTGGCGCCGGTGACGCGACGATTCCGGGCCGTCGGCAATACCGACCATTCGCCTCGTGGGCCGCGGCGGACTTCCACCACGGACACGCCATGCGCATTAATCTCTTTGCGAACCTCATCGACATTGGTGCGCTTGCCGTCCACCACCGTTGGGCCGTTGCGGTGGAGCAGGGGTGCGTCGATGTATTCGTGATTAAGGACCAGCAGGCCATGGTCGCTTTGACGCCCGCCGAGCTTCGCGTTCATTGGAAAGAAGTGCATCCCGTCGTGGTGCATCCCCACCTGCTGAGCCTGGTCTTCGGCGCTGTTGCTGCCGTCTTCCAGCCAGGCAGGATAGCGGCCGGTGATAGGAGTGCCCCACGGGATGAAGGTGGTGGCGGAATAGCCGGCAGGCACCGTGATGGTATCTGCCCGAGTAACCGAAACCGGAGTGAAGGGCAGGCGGGTACGACGCTTGAACGGAATATCCTTGAGCCCCTGGACTGGTGACTCGGCTGCTTGTACGAGCCCCGGAAGCGACACGCCAAGAAACGCCAGGGCACCCATTGCTGCACCGCCAGCAAGCACTTTGCGGCGGCCAATGGAGATCACATCCTGGATATGCGGATTCGTTGAATGGTTACTGGGCAACTCGTCCCCGTTGCCGAACAGAATGTCTTTGTTCTCAGTAATCACGGCGCAGCTCCATAACAATTGTTGTCGGAGCCATGACGCTAAATTGCATATGCGACAACAGAATGACAGTTGGAACCCCGGCCGACGAAGCGCAGGGCATTCATCCGCGCAAAAAAAAGCCTCGGCACGTGTGCCGAGGCTTTTCGCTACACCGCAGCTGCGAAGCTGCGAACCTGTTCTTAGTGGAACTGGTTCATGGTGTTGTCTTTACCGCTTGCCTTCAGAGCAGCTTCGCCAGCGAAGTACTCCTTATGGTTGTCGCCGATGTCGGAGCCAGCCATGTTCTGGTGACGAACGCAGGCGATGCCCTGACGCAGTTCCTGACGCTGGACGCCCTTCACGTAGGCCAGCATGCCCTGGTCGGCGAAGTAACCTTTGGCCAGGTTGTCAGTAGACAGCGCGGCAGTGTGGTAGGTCGGCAGGGTAATCAGGTGGTGGAAGATGCCGGCATGAGCCGAACCGTCGCGCTGGAAGGTACGGATCTTCTCGTCTGCAACCTGGGCCAGTTCGGTTTCGTCGTACTCGACGCTCATCAGCTTGGCGCGGTCGTAGGCGGACACGTCCTTGCCTTCGGCAACGAAAGCGTCGAACACCTGCTGGCGGAAGTTCAGCGTCCAGTTGAACGACGGGCTGTTGTTATAAACCAGCTTGGCATTCGGGATGGTCTTGCGGATTTCATCAACCATGGACGCGATCTGACCAACGTGCGGTTTCTCGGTTTCGATCCACAGCAAGTCTGCACCGTTCTGCAGCGAGGTGATGCAATCCAGTACGCAGCGTGCTTCACCGGTGCCAGCGCGGAACTGGAACAGGTTGGACGGCAGGCGCTTCGGACGCAGCAGCTTGCCTTCGCGGTTCAGGACCACGTCGCCGTTGTTCAGGTCGGCAGCGGATACTTCTTCACAATCCAGGAAGGAGTTGTACAGGTCGCCCAGGTCGCCCGGCTCTTTGGTCACGGCGATCTGCTTGGTCAGGCCAGCACCCAGGGAGTCGGTACGTGCAACGATCACGCCGTTGTCGATGCCCAGCTCGAGGAACGCGTAACGCACAGCTGCGATCTTGGCGAGGAAGTCGGCATGCGGAACGGTCACTTTGCCGTCCTGGTGGCCGCACTGCTTCTCGTCGGAGACCTGGTTTTCGATCTGGATGCAGCAAGCGCCTGCTTCAATCATGCGCTTGGCCAGCAGGTAGGTCGCTTCCGGGTTGCCGAAGCCGGCGTCGATGTCGGCGATGATCGGTACGATGTGGGTTTCGTAGTTGTCGATCTGATTCTGGATATCTGCAGCCTTGGCGCTGTCGCCAGCTTCACGAGCGGCATCCAGGGCGGTGAACAGCAGGTCCAGTTCGCGGCTGTCAGCCTGACGCAGGAAGGTGTACAGCTCCTCGATCAGATCGGAAACGGCTGTTTTTTCGTGCATGGACTGGTCCGGCAGCGGGCCGAACTCGGAACGCAGAGCAGCAACCATCCAGCCCGACAGGTAGAGGTAACGCTTGTTAGTGGTCTTCAGGTGCTTCTTGATGGAGATCAGCTTCTGCTGCCCGATGAAGCCATGCCAGCAGCCAAGAGACTGCGTGTATACGGACGAATCGGCGTCGTACTCGGCCATGTCCTTGCGCATGATGTCGGCAGTGTACTGAGCAATTTCCAGACCGGTCTTGAAGCGGTTCTGGGCGCGCATGCGAGCGACGGATTCAGGGTTGATGGCGGCCCAGCTGCTGCCGTATTGCTCTTTCAGGGCGGCAACGGCCTTGATGTCGTCTTGATATGCGGACATGTTCAATCCTTCAAAAATAAGTGTGGTTGAGCACCGACTTTTCCCACCGAAACCTACGTGCTATCGCTGATCTTTGCGGGCAACACGCGGCAGAGCGTCGAAATATCGACTGGGACGAGGATTGAACCAAGAGAAGGGGGGATACGATCGCCGGGCTGGTTCCGGTCATTGCGCCCACAGCCGGCGTGGCTGCCGTGTGCGCTACAACAACGAGAAGCGGTCAGTCTGGCTGATGCGTCAATCGCTACCCCGTCCCTCAGGACGACTCGTTCCAGTCGCAACCTCGTCAGTCCGCCTTGTGGGCAGTACAGTCACGGAACGGCTCGGCTGGTTGGCTTGAGCACGCCCCGGAGACCCTTGCCAGGGCCCCTGGTTAGCGGGAGCGGGGCAATAATGCTCCGCCGAAATAGCATCGTCAATCGTTTTGTAGTGTTTTTTTCAGGGCACTACATTGCTGCGAGAGTGTCCGGACAGGCGCTGGCGTTCAGTCGAGAACATCGACCTTCAAGCGCATCGACAGGTTCTGGCCGCCCTCAGTCGAGTAGCGACGCAGCGTTCCGCGCTGTTCGGCACTGGCGCTTTCATCTATGCCGCCAATGGCGATCCACTCGCCGACGCGGCCGCTGACTCGCGTGTCGGCGCTCTGCACCTCGACGACACCACTACGGCCCTGGGCGAGCCGGTCACGAGTGCTACTGATGGTGATCTGCACTCGGTCGCCGTGCACCGTGGCGGTGGCATAGAAACCCCGAAGGACATCACGATATTGCGTTTGCTGGTAGATCTGGCCGTAGCCGTCCGTGTTCTGCGTGGTAAGCGGTACGCTCTGGCCAACCTGTATCAGTGCCGGATAACCCTCACTGGCCTGTATCTGCTGTACGCCACCGTCCCGACTGTTGGTGCTGCGGCGGATGATTCGTACCTGGTCGCGGCCACCTATCTCGCCGCGGCCGGTTTCGAACTCCACGTTACCGGAGCGCACTGACCCGTCGACCCGATATCCGCTGGCGCTGCTGCTTGCAGAGTCTTGGGTGTCGACGCTAATGAGTAGACGTTTGGGTTCCACGTCCAGTTGATCGACCACCCGGCGCAGTTCGCTGATCAACGATTCAGGTGCGTTGACGATTAGCTGGTTGCCATAGGCTGTAGCCCGTCCCTGATTGCCTAACACTGACTCGGCGACAGAGAGAACATCTTCGGCCATCCGGTTGTTCAACTGGATGACTTCAGTTGCGGCCTGAAGTGGCAGACACACGCTGAGTGTAACGGCCAACAGCAAGGTACGAGGGGTCATAGCAGGAAACTCCGCAGGTTCGCATCCGTTAGTCCATGTTCCCACGCCTTATCGAATTCCGCTTGGCGCACTCGCACCCGTGCGAGGTCACTGTACAGTGCGTAGCCAGTGTATTGGTCGACCTTGGGGCGTTCCAGTAACCCGCAGTCGTCGGCGATTAGATAGGCGCCGCCGGGCTCGGGATAATCCGGGTTTAGTTTACGGATATGTACGCTACTGGTCAGGCGGCGGGCAAGCTGCAGCAGCCGATTGCCTTCCTTCACTGCACGCGATGGATCACGTATCAGGATGCGTAGCTGATTACGAGGATGAGCCAAAAGCAAGCGTGCGCAAGCCTGCTGGACACTGCTGTGGTGATAAAGCCAAGGTTCTAGATCAGTACTGCAAATGCACACTGACCGATTCGCCTGCTGCAACATTGCCAGTGCATGCTCGCGCACCTCGGTAGGTTTGCTGAAGCGCTGGAGCGATGTGTGTTGACCGAGAAGAAAAGGCGCAGCATCGCAGCCTTGGGGCTCTGGAATTTCAGTTTGCGGGTTATGCAGCGCAAAACGCCCAGGGGAAAGAAAGTCGATGGCAGGCAGCTCGGCCTGATCAATTCGTTCGTCCGGGGCGTTATTGCTCATATGGTCTCAGTGGCTCCGGCGCAGCATTTCGACATGAGGTATGCCTGCTTCGAGAAATTCGTCGCTGACAATTTCAAAGCCGAGGCGCTCGTAGAACGCGGTGGCGTGCACCTGTGCGGTCAGTGTTTGCTGCGTCAGCCCGCGGCGTTCGGCCTCTGCAATGACGGCACGCATCAAAGCATCGCCAACGTTCATGCCACGCCAATCGCGTAGTACGGCTACTCGCCCGATCTGCCCGTCGGTTAAGAGGCGGGCAGTGGCTATTGGGTAGTCACCCTCCAATGCGAGAAAGTGAATGGCCTCGGCATCATCAGCATCCCATTCCTGTTCTGGGGGGACAGCTTGTTCGGCTATGAAGACTGCTTCGCGGATGCGACGCAGCTCGGCGTTGTCCTGTTCCCAGTTGGCGATGCGTACCTGAACGCTATTCATCAGCAAACTCCAGACTTCCCTGTTTGACCAGTTCACACAGCAGGCTACGCCCATCTTCGTCGCTGAGCCACGGGCCGATATTCTCGACATGTAACGCGTCGGCTGAGCAAACTAACTTTAGAAGGTCGCGCAGCTTGGCGGGCAGCAGGCGACTTTGACCACTGGCGAACAGCAGAAGGCCGATGTCCACTTCGCTCCAGGCCAGGCGGGCTGCTGGGTTGCGCACCAGAACAGCACCATCTTCCAGCGCGGATAACAGCTCGGCTTGCTCCAGTCCGGGGCCCTCTACACGCTCGGGGTAACGCGGTTCGGTCATGAACTGGCCGAACCAGGTGAGCAATAGACGCTCATCGCTCATATGCTCTGCAAGCAGCGCTTTTAGTCGATCCAGCGCGTCACTTTGAATCTGGTACGGATCGTCGGTCGGCTGCAGATCAGCGTCGCTGTAGCGATCTTCGTCCGGCAGGAACTGGGCCAGGAAGTCCGTGAAATGGGTCAGTACCTCGGCGGCGCTTGGAGCGCGGAAGCCGATCGAGTAGGTCATGCAGGCGTCTTCGGCAGTACCGAAGTGGGCAAGGCGGGGAGGCAAATAAAGCATGTCGCCCGGCTCCAGTACCCACTCGTCGGTACCCTGGAAGTCGGCGAGTATCCGCAGATCGCCGTGGGCGAGCATCGGGCTTTCGCTGTCGCACATTTGCCCGATGCGCCAGCGTCGCTGGCCATGTGCTTGCAGCAGGAACACATCGTAGTTATCAAAATGCGGACCTACGCCGCCACCCGGCGCCGCATAGCTGATCATCACGTCATCAATCCGCCAGTTGGGCAGAAAGCGGAAGTGCCCGATCAAGTCGGCAACTTCCGGTACCAGCTGATCTACGGCTTGCACCAGCAATGTCCAATCGCGCTCGGGAAGTTGCTGATAGGTATCGTCGGGGAAAGGTCCACGACGCAATTCCCAGGGGCTTTCACCGTGCTCGATGATCAGGCGGGATTCGACTTCCTCTTCCAAAGAAAGGCCAGCCAGTTCGTCTGGTGAAATGGGGCTCTGGAAGTCTGGGATGGCTTGGCGAATAAGCAGAGGTTTCTTCTGCCAGTAATCGCGCAAAAATTCCCGAGCGCTGATGCCGCCCAAAATTTGAAGTGGAATATCAGAAGTCATGCGTAACACCTTGCTCTATATACAGAGCTGAAAATAAAAACGCCCGGCACAGCCGGGCGTGCATACATGTGATCGCTTAGATGCGCTTGGCCTGGGCAACGGCATTGCCGATGTAATTGGCCGGCGTCAGTCTGCGCAGTTCTGCCTTGGCTTCGACTGGAATGTCCAGCCCTTCAATGAACGTCTGCAGGGCTTCGGGCGTAATGCCTTTGCCACGGGTCAGGTCCTTGAGCTTCTCGTAAGCATTTTCCACGGCATAGCGGCGCATTACGGTTTGAACCGGCTCGGCCAACACTTCCCAGCAGGCGTCCAGATCGTCAGCGATGCGGGAAACGTTGAGCTCCAGCTTGCCGATGCCTTTGAGGCTTGCTTCATAAGCGATGACGCTATGGGCGAAGCCCACGCCGAGATTGCGCAGCACTGTGGAGTCGGTGAGGTCGCGCTGCCAGCGGGAGATCGGCAGTTTGCTGGCCAGATGCTGGAACAGCGCGTTGGCGATCCCCAGATTGCCTTCGGAGTTCTCGAAGTCGATCGGGTTGACCTTGTGCGGCATGGTCGAAGAGCCGATCTCGCCGGCAACGGTCTTCTGCTTGAAGTAACCGAGGGAGATGTAGCCCCAGACGTCACGATCGAAATCGATGAGGATGGTGTTGAAGCGCGCAATGGCGTCGAACAGTTCGGCGATGTAGTCGTGCGGCTCAATCTGCGTGGTGTAGGGGTTCCAGGACAGGCCGAGGTCACGTTCGATGAATTCGCGCGCGTTGGCCTCCCAATCGATCTCTGGATAGGCACTGAGGTGGGCGTTGTAGTTACCTACCGCGCCGTTGATCTTGCCTAGCAGCGGAACAGCCTCGACCTGCGCAATCTGACGCTCCAGGCGGTAAACGACGTTCGCCAACTCTTTGCCGAGAGTTGTAGGCGAAGCCGGTTGGCCATGGGTGCGCGATAGCATTGGCACGTCGGCGAACTGCACCGCCAGGGTCCGGATCGAGTCGGCGATCTGGCGCATCAGCGGCAGCAGAACGCTGTCGCGCCCTTCGCGCAGCATCAGCGCGTGGGAAAGATTGTTGATGTCTTCGCTGGTGCAGGCGAAGTGGATGAATTCGTTGACTTTGGCCAGTTCCGGTAGCTGCTTGGCCTGCTCTTTGAGCAGGTACTCCACGGCTTTGACGTCATGGTTAGTGGTGCGCTCGAATTCTTTCACACGCTCGGCATGTACCAGCTGGAAGTTCTCGGCCAGTTGGTCCAGCAAGGCGTTGGCTTCAGCGGAGAAGGGGGGGACTTCCGGAATGCCTGGATGGGCTGCCAGGCGCTGGAGCCAACGAACTTCGACCTGTACGCGGCAACGGATCAGACCGAATTCGCTGAAGATCGGGCGTAGGGCGCTGGTTTTGCCGGCGTAGCGGCCGTCGACGGGGGAAACCGCCGTGAGCGAGGAAAGCTGCATAGAGGGCATTCTCGGACAGTCAGGCAACGAAAAGAGGGCGCAGATTATACATGAATGTACCGGGTGGACCCGGCACATTCGCTGCGGTTAGAGGTCTTCGCTCTGGGTCGAGCGAAGCCTGGGATAAAGCGCATCGAGTAGCTTGCGGCGGCTGAAGATCAGTTGCCAGCGATGTCCGCCGAGTTGGCGCCACAGGCGGGCCGAACGAATGCCTGATAGCAGCAGGGCGCGGATCTTTGAGGCATTGTCCGTCTGTTGAAGGTGGCGCATGTCGCCCTGGACTTGAATGCGCTGACGGAAAGTACTCAGGGTGTCCTGATAGAGGCCACCGAACGAGGCGACGACATTTTCATGGGTAATACCGAAGTGTTCGACCTGCTGCTGAATCTGGTCAAGACGACTGCCGATGACCTGAAGCATGTCGTCGCGTTTGTCGAGCTGGCGCTCCAGGCCGATCATCGCCAAGGCGTAGCGCAGCGGCTCGCGTTGCAGGGTGCTGCTGTCGCGCTCCAGCGCGCCGACCAATGCACGGTAGCCGTCTCGCAGGTTCAGGTCATCGCCGCCGTAGATTTCAAGGGTGGTTTCCGGGTTGCGGGCCAGTAGACTGCCAAGCATGCAGCCGAGCGAAGCGCTTGGGATCTGGCCTGTACGAGCGATGCGGTCCACCAGTGTTGCGGCTTCGAAAACCGCGCCAAGTGCGATCAGCTGTTCGTCCAGCGCTTTCATGGGCGGCCCTCGAACCAGGGTTCGGCCTGCTCGATCACTCCGCCCCCCAAACAGACTTCGCCTTCATAGAATACGACCGACTGGCCGGGTGTGACGGCGCGCTGAGGAGCTTCGAAAACAGCGCGATAGCCGCCTGAAGTCTTTTCCAGTCTGCAGGCTTGATCAGCCTGGCGATAGCGAACCTTGGCAGTCAGTTTGAGTGGCTCACTGAGATTGATCGGGTTCACCCAGTAGATATCCGATGCCAGCAGGGCGCGAGAAAAAAGCCATGGATGATCGTTACCCTGGCCGACTACCAGCACATTGCGCTGCAGGTCCTTGCTCAGAACGTACCAGGGTTCATCCGAAGCATCCTTGAGGCCACCTATGCCCAGTCCCTGGCGCTGTCCGATGGTGTGATACATCAGTCCGTGGTGGCGGCCGATCACTTCACCGTCGATGGTTTCGATATCGCCGGGTTGGGCCGGGAGGTACTGCTTGAGAAAATCACTGAAGCGCCGCTCGCCGATAAAACAGATGCCGGTGGAGTCTTTCTTCTTCGCCGTGGCGAGGCCGTACTTTTCGGCGATCGCGCGCACTTCGGGCTTTTCCAGTTCGCCGACAGGAAACAACGTTTTGCTCAGCTGATCTCCGCCAACAGCATGCAGGAAATAGCTCTGGTCTTTGTTCGGATCCAGTCCCTTGAGCAGCTCGCTGCGTCCATCCACGTCCCGGCGACGTACGTAGTGGCCGGTCGCGATGAGGTCTGCTCCCAGCATCAGTGCATAGTCTAGGAAGGCCTTGAACTTGATTTCCCGGTTGCAAAGGATGTCTGGGTTGGGCGTGCGCCCGGCCTTGTATTCGGCGAGGAAGTGTTCGAAAACGTTGTCCCAGTATTCGGCTGCGAAATTGGCGGTGTGCAGCTTGATGCCAATGCGGTCGCATACGGCCTGGGCGTCAGCCAGGTCTTCCTTGGCGGTACAGTATTCCGTGCCGTCATCCTCTTCCCAGTTCTTCATGAACAGGCCTTCGACCTGATAACCCTGCTCGAGAAGCAGAAGAGCGGAAACGGAAGAGTCCACTCCGCCGGACATGCCGACGATGACACGAGTTTTTTCCGGGGCGGTGAGGGGTGATACAGACATAGGAATACGCTGAGGCTCTGCAAAGGAGCGGAATTCTATCAGGCTGCACCTGGCATGACGAAGTGGTGATCAGTTGCGAATCACATCAAGCGAGTGCAACGGGCCGGCAAGGTAATCGTCGATGCAGCGGGGCACCAGTTCGCTGCGCCAGCGTTCGGGATGTTGGGCAAGGTCTTCGCGGCTCAGCCAGGGAGCAGCGACAATGCCGTGGTCGAGAGGGCGTTGCGGGTCATGGCATAACGCTTTGGCGGCAAAGCAGACACGTTGGTAGGTCACGCCGTTGCTGGGTGCCGTGTACAGGTAGATTCCGACCACGCCGACGAGCTCAACCTCCCAGCCGGTTTCCTCGAGCGTTTCACGCACGGCGGCCTGGGTTAGCGTTTCGTTGGGTTCCAAATGACCGGCTGGCTGGTTGAGCACCAGACGTCCAGCCTTCAATTCTTCTACCAGCAGGAAACGCCCTTGGTTTTCGATCACCGTTGCGACAGTGATATGAGGTTGCCAGTCCATATAAGCTGCCTTGCGCAAATGATCTGATCATAGCAGCCGGCTATCAGAAGCACGAACCCCGGCACGAGGCCGGGGTTCGTGGTGATGCTCTGGTGCTGACTCAGGTGTTCAGTGCGGCCAGGGCTGCATTGAAGGTCGCGCTGGGACGCATGACCTTGCTGGTCAGCTCTGGGTTGGAGCGGTAGTAACCACCGATGTCGACCGGCTTGCCCTGAACGGCAGCGAGTTCGGCAACGATGGTCGCTTCCTGGTCGGCCAGCTGCTTGGCCAGTGGGGTGAAATGCGCCTTCAGCTCAGCGTCTTCGTCCTGTGCTGCCAGGGCCTGCGCCCAGTAAAGTGCCAGGTAGAAGTGGCTGCCGCGGTTGTCGATCTGACCGACCTTGCGCGCCGGTGACTTGTTGTTGCCCAGCAGCTTGCCGGTGGCCTGATCGAGCGTCTTGCCGAGGATTTTGGCCTTGGTGTTGCCGGTCTTGATCCCGGTTTCTTCCAAAGACACGGCCAGAGCAAGGAACTCGCCCAGGGAATCCCAGCGCAGGTAGTTTTCTTCGACCAGCTGCTGCACGTGCTTCGGCGCGGAACCACCAGCGCCGGTTTCGTACATGCCACCGCCAGCCATCAGTGGAACGATGGAGAGCATCTTCGCCGAAGTGCCCAGCTCCATGATCGGGAACAGGTCGGTCAGATAGTCGCGCAGGACGTTGCCGGTCACCGAAATGGTGTCCTGACCGCGAATCATGCGCTCCATGCTGACGCGGATGGCTTCGTTGTAACCCATGATGCGGATGTCCAGACCGGTCAGGTCGTAATCCTTGAGGTAGAGCTCGACCTTCTTCTGCAGCTCGCGGTCGTGTGCGCGCTCCGGGTCCAGCCAGAAGATGGCCGGGGTGCCGGACTGGCGTGCGCGGGTGACGGCCAGCTTGACCCAGTCGCGAATCGGCGCGTCCTTGGTCTGGCAGGCGCGCCAGATGTCGCCTTTCTCGACTTCGTGCTGCATCAGCACGGTGCCATCGGCCAGGACGACGCGTATGGTGCCGTCAGCCTGCATCTCGAAGGTCTTGTCGTGCGAGCCGTACTCCTCGGCCTTCTGCGCCATCAGGCCGACGTTCGGTACGCTGCCCATGGTGACCGGATCGAAGGCGCCGTTGGTCTTGCAGAAGTTGATCATCTCCTGGTAGATGCGGGCGTAGGTGCTCTCCGGCATTACCGCTTTGGTGTCCTTCTGCTTGCCGTCCTTGCCCCACATCTGGCCGGAGTTGCGGATCATCGCAGGCATCGAGGCATCGACGATGACGTCGCTCGGAATGTGCAGGTTGGTGATGCCCTTGACCGAGTCGACCATCGCCATTTCCGGGCGGTGGCTGTACACCTCGTGAATGTCATGCAGGATTTCTTCCTGCTGCGAAACCGGCAGCGACTTGATCTTGTCGTAGACGCTGCTGATGCCGTTGTTCGGGTTGACGCCCAGCTCCTTGAACAGATCGCCGTACTTGTCGAACACGTCCTTGTAGTAAACGCTGACCGCATGGCCGAAGACGATCGGGTGCGAGATCTTCATCATGGTGGCCTTGACGTGCAGCGACCACATCACGTTGGTCTCTTTGCAGTCCTGCAGCGTTTCTTCGAAGAACGCACGCAGCTTGTTGCAGCTCATGAACATGCCGTCGAGCACTTCGCCTTCTTGCAGGGCGAGCTGCTTCTTGACCTCGACCTTGCCGTCCTTGCCGACGAACTCGATGCGCACGTCACCGGCTTTGTCCATGGTGATCGACTGTTCGCTGGAGAAGAAGTCGCCGCCGCGCATGTAATCGGCGTGGGACTGTGATGCCTTGCTCCACTTGCCCATGGAATGTGGGTGCTTGCGGGCATAGGCTTTGACGGCAGCCGGGGCACGGCGGTCGGAGTTACCTTCGCGCAGAACCGGGTTCACGGCGCTACCAAGGACTTTGCTGTAACGCGCGCGCGCGTCTTTCTCGGCGTCGGTCTGCGGGTCTTCCGGAAAGTTGGGGATGTTGTAACCGAGGGCTTGCAGTTCGGCGATGGCGGCCTTGAGCTGCGGAACGGAGGCGCTGATGTTAGGCAGCTTGATGATATTGGCGTCAGGCTGGTTGGTCAGCTCGGCGAGCTTGGCCAGGTCGTCTTCGGCTTTTTTATCCGCGTCCAGCTGATCGGCAAAACTCGCAAGAATGCGCCCTGCAAGAGAGATGTCGCGTGTTTCGACGGCTAGGTCGGCGGAGGCTGCAAACGCTTCTACAATGGGGAGAAGTGAATAGGTAGCCAAGGCTGGAGCTTCGTCGGTGAAGGTATAGATGATCTTCGAAGGGGTGGACATTTAGCGTTAACTCTCTTCTTGCTGGGCGTGCACAGAATCCCGAGTGCGCCGGGTAGGCGCTCTGGCTCTCCGTCTAGTTGAACCAGAAGTGGGATTCGCCGCGGTGTGATGGATGCACCAATAGAGTGTCGAGCATTTGAACCGGTGAGCCGCGATAGCAGCTCGACGGTTTCAAGAGGCGGGTCTTGTACAAGACAGGCTCGTCCCTTATGACTTGTTAGTCATCCGGGCAGTATACCATTGAGCCAGTGCATGGCAGAACGGCGTTGCGCATACGACGAACGAACATGTAGTTTCAGTCGATTCAAGTGAGTTACCCTCAAGATGATCGATGTCTAACCACGAAGACGGAGTCAAGCATGGGATACCAAAAGATCCAGGTGCCAGCCAGCGGTGACAAAATCACCGTTAATGCCGATAACACACTGAACGTCCCCAACAACCCCATCATTCCCTATATCGAGGGTGATGGCATCGGCGTTGACATCAGCCCGGTGATGATCAAGGTCGTGGACGCAGCTGTTCAGAAGGCCTATGGCGGTGAGCGCAAGATTGCCTGGATGGAAATCTATGCAGGTGAGAAGGCCACACAGGTCTACGACCAGGACACCTGGCTGCCGAAGGAAACTCTCGAGGCCGTTCGTGATTACGTTGTGTCCATCAAGGGGCCATTGACTACTCCGGTTGGCGGCGGTATCCGTTCATTGAACGTTGCGTTGCGTCAGGAGCTGGACCTTTATGTTTGTCAGCGCCCGGTTCGTTGGTTCACTGGCGTGCCGAGCCCGGTGAAAAAGCCGGAAGACGTGGATATGGTTATCTTTCGCGAGAACTCCGAAGATATTTATGCCGGCGTCGAATGGAAGGCCGGATCTCCGGAGGCGGAAAAAGTCATCAAGTTCCTGACTGAGGAAATGGGCGTCAAGAAAATCCGCTTCACCGAGAACTGCGGCATCGGCATCAAGCCCGTCTCCTTGGAAGGCACCAAGCGCTTGGTACGCAAGGCGCTGCAATATGCCGTCGACAATGACCGCAGCTCGGTGACCATTGTCCACAAGGGCAATATCATGAAGTTCACCGAAGGTGCCTTTAAGGAGTGGGGCTACGAAGTTGCCCGTGACGAATTCGGTGCGGAGCTGCTGGATGGCGGCCCTTGGATGCAGTTTAAGAACCCGAACACCGGCAAGAGCATCGTGGTAAAGGACGCCATCGCCGATGCCATGTTGCAGCAGATTCTGCTGCGCCCGGCTGAGTATGACGTCATCGCTACGCTCAACCTGAACGGTGACTACCTGTCTGACGCACTGGCTGCGGAAGTGGGCGGTATCGGTATCGCTCCAGGGGCAAACCTCTCGGACACCATCGCCATGTTTGAGGCGACTCACGGCACAGCGCCGAAGTATGCCGGTCAGGACAAGGTCAATCCGGGCTCGCTGATTTTGTCTGCCGAGATGATGCTGCGTCACATGGGCTGGGTTGAAGCGGCAGACCTGATCATCAAATCGACTGAAAGCGCAATCGCCGCCAAGACGGTTACGTACGACTTTGAGCGTCTGATGGACGGCGCTCAGCTGATGTCCTGCTCGCAATTCGGCGATGCAATGATCAGCCACATGTAAAACTGGTGCATCAAAAAGGCCGATCATCTGATCGGCCTTTTTGTTTTGTATCATGAAGAGTCAGGCGTCTACCGTTGAAACGCCTTGGGCTGCAGCAGGGGTCGTCGCTTCAGACACGACCTGCTGAGGTCTTATGTCGGTTGCGTGAAGGCCTTTCGGACCCTGCAGGATATTGAACACGACCGCTTGCCCAGCTTTGAGAGTTCGGTAGCCTTCCATCTGGATGGCCGAGTAGTGGGCGAACAGGTCCTCATCGCCGCCGTCTGCTACGATGAATCCATAGCCCTTGGCGTTGTTGAACCACTTGACCTTACCGCTTAGCATGCTGTTATCCCTCTGCAAATGAGTCCATTACTGGAGTAACATCCATTTCATTCCGCGCTTATGCAGCCCGAGGCCTCATGTTGCGCAACCCGTTTGCCCTTGTAGGCACATACTGTTTGTATCACCGTTTTGCCGATAGTCAAGGCGACTCGTCAGCTGGCTGCGAAGCTGTCCATATTTATCTGGCCCCCGCGCCACGACCTAGAACCGTTATGCGCATGCATGCTATTGCTCAGATTCGACTAACATTCAATCAGGATCGGCCCCTCGGGGACGAGGATGACGCCGCTGGCCTTGCTGTGCAGGAGGCCAAGCCTGAATTAAAGGCACCACCGATGTACAAAGTTGTCATGTTTAATGATGACTACACGCCGATGGATTTCGTCGTCGAGGTGCTGGAAGGTATTTTCAATCACAGCAGGGAGCAGGCCACCAAGATCATGCTGGCCGTTCATACCGAGGGGAAGGCGGTCTGCGGGATGTATACCCGTGACGTAGCCGAAACCAAAGCGATGCAAGTGAATCAATATGCAAGGGAGTGCCAGCACCCGCTGCTTTGTGAGATCGAGAAGGACGGTTAACTCCGACTGCTGGGGAAGAGGTGAAGCTATGTTGAACCGTGAGCTCGAAGTCACTCTGAATCTGGCTTTCAAAGAGGCACGTACCAAGCGTCATGAATTCATGACGGTTGAACACCTCCTGTTGGCCTTACTGGACAATGAAGCGGCTGCGACCGTATTGCGGGCCTGTGGCGCAAGCTTGGACAAGCTGCGCCATGATCTGCAGGAGTTCATTGATTCCACCACTCCACTTATTCCACAGCACGATGAAGAGCGCGAAACCCAGCCTACGCTTGGGTTTCAGCGAGTCTTGCAACGCGCAGTGTTCCACGTACAAAGCTCCGGCAAGCGCGAGGTCACCGGGGCCAACGTTCTGGTGGCGATTTTCAGCGAGCAGGAAAGCCAGGCTGTGTTCCTGCTTAAGCAACAGAACGTTGCGCGCATCGACGTCGTCAACTACATCGCCCATGGCATTTCAAAAGTGCCTGGTAGTGGAGGCAATCCGGAGGGCGATGCGGAAATGCAGGATGAGGACGGCGGCGAGCCGGGTGCATCGAGCAATCCGCTGGATGCATACGCCAGCAATCTGAATGAGCTGGCGCGCCAAGGGCGAATCGACCCACTGGTAGGGCGCGAAAGCGAGGTGGAGCGGGTTGCGCAGATTCTGGCGCGTCGTCGCAAGAACAATCCGCTGTTGGTTGGTGAGGCCGGTGTGGGCAAAACGGCAATTGCCGAAGGGCTCGCCAAGCGTATCGTCGATAATGAGGTGCCCGATCTGCTGGCCGACAGCGTCGTCTACTCGTTGGACCTGGGTGCGCTGCTGGCTGGAACCAAATACCGTGGGGATTTCGAAAAGCGCTTCAAGGCGCTGCTTGGGGAGCTGCGCAAGCGGCCTCATGCGATTCTCTTCATCGACGAGATCCATACGATCATCGGCGCCGGGGCTGCGTCCGGTGGTGTGATGGATGCATCGAATCTACTCAAGCCTTTGCTTTCTTCTGGTGAGATTCGCTGCATTGGTTCCACGACGTACCAGGAGTTTCGTGGAATCTTCGAGAAAGACCGGGCGCTTGCGCGGCGCTTCCAGAAGGTTGATGTAACCGAGCCTTCGGTCGAGGACACCATCGGCATTCTGCGCGGCCTGAAAGGGCGCTTCGAACAGCATCACAATATCGAATACAGTGATGAGTCGCTTCGTGCGGCGGCGGAACTGGCATCGCGTTATATCAACGACCGCCACATGCCGGACAAAGCCATTGATGTGATCGATGAAGCAGGCGCCTATCAGCGCTTGCAGCCGGAAGATCGGCGAGTCAAGCGCATCGAGGTGGAGCAGGTTGAGGATATCGTTGCAAAAATCGCGCGAATTCCTCCCAAGCATGTCAGCAGCTCGGACAAAGAGTTGCTGCGCAATCTTGAGCGTGACCTCAAGCTCACTGTTTTTGGACAGGACGACGCAATCGACTCGCTCTCCACTGCCATCAAGCTTTCGCGTGCCGGACTCAAGGCGCCAGATAAGCCGGTCGGCTCATTCCTTTTCGCCGGACCTACCGGCGTCGGTAAAACAGAGGCCGCGCGGCAGCTTGCCCGGGCGCTGGGCGTGGAGCTGGTGCGATTCGACATGTCGGAGTACATGGAGCGTCACACCGTATCTCGTTTGATCGGTGCGCCTCCCGGGTACGTCGGTTTTGATCAGGGTGGATTGCTGACCGAGGCGATTACCAAGCAGCCGCATTGCGTGCTGCTGCTGGACGAGATCGAGAAGGCGCATCCCGAAGTCTTCAACCTGCTTCTGCAGGTCATGGATCATGGCACGCTGACTGATAACAACGGGCGTAAAGCTGACTTCCGCAATGTGATCATTATCATGACCACCAATGCAGGGGCGGAAACGGCGGCGCGCGCTTCCATCGGCTTCACCTTTCAGGATCATGCGTCTGACGCGATGGAAGTCATCAAAAAGAGCTTCACGCCGGAGTTTCGCAACCGCTTGGACACGATCATCCAGTTTGGCCGCCTGAGTCACGAAGTGATAAAGAGTATCGTCGACAAGTTCCTCATCGAACTGCAGGCGCAACTCGAAGACAAGCATGTGACGTTGGAAGTGTCGGACGCCGCTCGCGGGTGGTTGGCAGAGCATGGTTACGATGCGCAGATGGGCGCACGCCCAATGGCGCGGCTGATTCAGGACAAGATCAAACGGCCACTGGCTGAAGAAATCCTGTTTGGAGAGCTGGCTGAACACGGCGGAGTGGTGCATATCGATATTCGCGGCGGGGAGCCGTTCTTCGAATTCGAGACCACTGCCGAGTTGGCGTGACTGTAAGTTGTATCGAGCGCCCGGCCTTGGCTGGGCGTTTTCGTTCTTGCTGCTTGTAGTGGCGTCTCTAGCAGTGGCGCTACTACAACAAAAAAGCCCGGTAAGAACCGGGCATTTTTTCTCGCAGCTCGCTTAGCGGGCGCGGTAGGTAATGCGACCCTTGCTCAGATCGTAGGGGGTCAGTTCCACGCGAACCTTGTCACCGGTAAGAATCCGGATGTAGTTCTTGCGCATCTTTCCGGAGATGTGCGCAGTAACGACGTGCCCGTTTTCCAACTCCACACGAAACATGGTGTTAGGCAGGGTGTCGACGACAGTACCTTCCATTTCGAAGCTGTCTTCTTTCGACATTCAGTAAAGTCCTCGGTGTCCAAATGAGTAACCCGGCGCATGCGTGCGCGGGCAAAAGCGGCAAGCATTGTGCCCGAAATGGGCCGATGAGCCAAGGACTTCAGCTGAGCGTAATCCAGCGCTGGTTAACCAGTAGTTCGATGGGACGATATTCGGTCTTGTAATTCATCTTCCGGCAGTTCTTGATCCAGTAGCCGAGATAGACCGCCTTCAACCCAAGACGCGCCGCTTCGCCGATCTGCCAGAGAATCGCATAGCGCCCCAGGCTGCGGCGTTCTTCTTCGGGATCGTAGAATGTGTAGACCGCGGATAGCCCGTTGGGCAGTACGTCGGTTACTGCGACCGCCAGCAGACGCCCGTTCAGGCGGAACTCATAGAAACGTGAGAACGGTAGGTCGCGTACCAGAAAGGTGTTGAACTGGTCCCTGCTGGGTGGATACATGTCGCCATCGGCGTGCCGCTTATCGATATAGGCGGCGTAGAGCGTGTAAAGCTCTTCACTGAATGCTGGGCGGACGCTACGAACTTGCAGGTCGCAATTGCGCTTCAGGATCCGCTTCTGTTGACGGCTCAGGTCCGGCGCGTTCACTGGGATACGTGCGGGGATGCAGGCCGAGCAGCGTTGACAGTGGGGGCGATACAGGTGGTCCCCGCTGCGCCGAAAGCCCATCTCCGACAGCTCTGCATACACCTGCACGTCCATCGGCTGGCTTGGGTCGAGGAACAGAGTGGTGGCCTGTTCATCGGGCAGGTAGCTGCACGGATGGGGCTGGGTGGCATAGAACTTGAGGCGAGCCAGTGAAGTCATGGTCAACTCTCAGAAATCATGAGCTCAGTGTAGGTCAGCTTACGATGGTCGACTAGGCGCGCCAATCGGCTGCGCCAGGGCGATCCAGGTGCTCGGCGAGAGCGTTCGCAAACGCCTCACGTGCAATGCTGCGAGCGCCGAAGCTTTCCAGGTGACGCGTGGGCATCTGGCAGTCGATCAACGCAAACTCCTGCTCTCGCAACCGCTGCACAAGGGTGACGAATCCGACCTTGGAAGCATCGGTCGCGCGACTGAACATCGACTCGCCAAAAAATAGCTTACCGATGGCCAGCCCGTAGAGTCCTCCGACGAGATGTTCGTCCTGCCAAACCTCTACCGAGTGTGCAAAGCCCATTTCGTGCAGTTTGATGTAGGCCTGCTGCATCGGCGTGGTTATCCAGGTTCCTTCTGCATAACTGCGAGGGTCGGCGCAGCCTTGAATGATGTCGCTAAACGCCCGGTCGAACGTAACCTGGAAATCGCCCTGGCGGATGCGCTTGCGTAGGCTGCGGGAGACGTGCAGCTCGTCTGGATAGAGCACAGTGCGTGGGTCAGGCGACCACCATAGCAATGGCTGTCCGTCCTGATACCAGGGGAAGCAGCCATGGCGATAGGCGGCCAGTAGACGCTCGCAGGTCAGATCGCCTCCGGCTGCCAGCAGGCCGTTAGGTTCGCGCAGAGCCGTTTCGAGGGGAGGAAAACTAAGGTCGTCGCGCTTCAGCCAAGTCAGCATATCGCCACGCTGGTAGAGGAGGGCGGGCCGAAGCCCGCCGCATGATCAGTTATCGAGGTACTTTTCGGCGTCCAGCGCTGCCATGCAGCCGGCACCGGCAGAGGTAATTGCTTGCCGATAGACGTGGTCCGCCACGTCGCCGGCAGCGAAGACTCCCGGAATGCTGGTGCAGGTGGCATCGCCTTCGCCGCCGCCCCGGATCTTCAGGTAACCATCCTTCATCTCCAGCTGGCCCTGGAACAGGTCGGTGTTCGGCTTGTGACCGATGGCGATAAACACACCGGCGAGGTCGAGTTTGTTCTCTTCGCCGGTAAGCGTGCTCTTCAGCCGAACGCCGGTCACGCCGCTTGCGTCACCAAGCACCTCTTCGAGCGTGTGGTTCCAATGCAGACGGATATTACCGTTGGTCGCCTTGTCCATTATCTTGTCCTGAAGGATCTTCTCCGAACGCAGCTTGTCGCGACGGTGGATGAGGTGGACTTCCTTGGCGATGTTGGACAGATAAAGGGCTTCCTCGACCGCAGTATTGCCGCCGCCGATCACAGCGACCACCTGGTTGCGATAGAAGAAGCCGTCACAGGTCGCGCAGGCCGAAACACCGCGTCCAGCGAACGCCTCTTCCGAAGGTAGGCCAAGGTACTGAGCCGATGCGCCGGTGGCGATGATCAGCGCGTCGCAGGTATACACGCCGCTGTCGCCGCGAAGGGTGAACGGGCGCTGCTGCAACTCTGCGGTATGGATGTGATCGAAGACGATCTCGGTGTCGAAGCGCTCGGCGTGCTTCTGCATGCGGACCATCAGGTCGGGGCCGGTCAGGCCTTCGACGTCGCCGGGCCAGTTATCGACTTCTGTTGTGGTTGTCAGCTGGCCGCCGGGCTGGATGCCAGTGATCATCAATGGCTTCAGATTGGCGCGCGCAGCGTATACCGCGGCGGTATAACCGGCCGGGCCGGAGCCGAGGATGATCAGACGCGAATGCTTGACTTCACTCATAAAAAGCCCTCATAAGCCTTTGTTGCAAATAGAGAAGCGTGCTCCAGTCGAGCCGCGTCGGGAAATCGGGCGTTTATGCTACACCGAAGCATCGGCAAAAGCCCAAGCCGCCGCGGAACCCGCATGCCATCGAATCGACAAACCCGTACAATGCCGAGGTTCTGGCTGACTACGGTTCATCGCGCCGCAGGCGCAGGAAAGAAAGCGTTTTGAAGAATTCCTCATCTCCCGCGCCGGCAACTGTCTGGCGACAACAATTGCACTATCGCCTCAAGGAAGGCGCGTTGATAGCGCTCGGTGCGCTCTGCGTCTACCTGTGGATGGCTCTACTGACCTATGACCCGGGCGACCCCGGCTGGACGCATACGAGTAATGTCGATCAGGTCCGCAATGCGGCGGGGCGTGCCGGCGCCTGGTTTGCGGATGTTCTGTTCATGGCGCTAGGCTATTTCGCTTATCTGTTTCCTCTGCTGCTCGGCGTCAAGACTTGGCAAGTCTTTCGTGCGCGGCATCAGGCCTGGGTGTGGAACGGTTGGCTGTTTTCCTGGCGTCTGATTGGACTGGTATTCCTGATCCTGTCGGGGTCGGCCTTGGCCTACATCCATTTCCAGTCAGCAGCTGGTTTGCCTGCGTCTGCCGGTGGTGCGCTGGGCGAAAGCCTCGGCCAGTTGGCTGTACTTTCGCTCAACGTGCAGGGCAGTACCCTCGCGCTCTTGGCGTTCTTCCTGTTCGGCCTGACCGTTTTTACCGACCTGTCCTGGTTCAAGGTGATGGACATCACCGGCAAGATCACCCTGGATTTGATAGAGCTGATCCAAAGCGGCTTCAGCCGCTGGTGGAACGCACGGGCAGAGCGCAAACAGATGGTTGCTCAGCTTCGGGAAGTTGACGATGTGGTGAGTGAGGTGGCGGCGCCCATGGTTCGCGACCGGCGTGAGCAGGCCAAGGTCAAGGAGCGCATCATCGAGCGCGACGAATCCCTGGCCAAGCACATGAGCGAGCGTGACAAGCGTGTGGCGCCGGTTATCGCGCCTTCTGCACCGCCCAAAGCCGCCGAGCCGAGCAAGCGCGTGCAGAAAGAGAAGCAGGCCACGCTGTTCGTTGACCCACTGATTGAAGGCAGCCTGCCTCCGATTTCTCTGCTCGATGCCGCCGAAAAGCAGCAGAAGCAGTACTCGCCGGAGTCGCTGGAGGCAATGTCGCGACTGCTGGAAATCAAGCTGAAAGAGTTTGGCGTCGAGGTCATCGTCGAGTCCGTTCATCCAGGTCCGGTCATTACCCGGTTCGAGATCCAGCCTGCGGCGGGGGTCAAAGTCAGCCGCATTTCCAACCTGGCGAAGGATCTTGCGCGCTCCCTGGCGGTTATTAGCGTGCGCGTGGTTGAGGTCATTCCAGGCAAAACCACGGTAGGTATCGAGATTCCCAACGAGGATCGCCAGATCGTGCGCTTCTCCGAGGTTCTTTCCTCCGCACCTTATGACGATGCCAAATCGCCGGTCACCATCGCCCTTGGCCACGATATCGGCGGCAAGCCGGTCATTGCCGACCTGGCGAAGATGCCGCACCTGCTGGTAGCCGGCACCACTGGTTCCGGTAAGTCGGTGGGGGTCAACGCGATGATTCTGTCGATCCTGTTCAAGTCCACGCCGGCAGAGGCGCGGCTGATCATGATCGACCCGAAGATGCTCGAACTGTCGATCTACGAGGGTATTCCGCACCTGCTCTGCCCGGTGGTTACCGACATGAAGGAGGCGGCCAATGCCCTTCGTTGGAGTGTCGCGGAGATGGAGCGACGTTACAAACTGATGGCGGCCATGGGCGTGCGCAACCTTGCGGGCTTCAATCGCAAGGTCAAGGACGCCGAGGAGGCCGGTACACCGCTTACCGATCCGCTGTTCCGCCGCGAAAGCATGGACGACCAACCGCCGCCGCTGAAGACGTTGCCAACCATTGTGGTGGTGGTGGACGAATTTGCCGACATGATGATGATCGTCGGCAAGAAGGTCGAAGAGCTGATCGCCCGCATCGCGCAGAAAGCACGTGCGGCGGGCATTCATCTGATACTTGCCACTCAGCGTCCGTCGGTTGATGTGATCACCGGTCTCATCAAGGCCAACATTCCTACCCGCATGGCGTTCCAGGTATCGAGCAAGATCGATTCGCGGACCATCCTCGATCAGGGCGGAGCCGAGCAGTTGCTCGGCCACGGCGACATGCTGTATCTGCCACCGGGCACCGGTTTGCCGATTCGCGTACATGGTGCCTTCGTTTCCGACGAAGAGGTCCATCGAGTGGTTGAGGCCTGGAAGGCCCGTGGTGCGCCCGATTACATCGAAGAGATCCTCGTTGGCGTGGAAGACAGCGGCAGCGGCTTCGATGGCGGCAGTGGCGAAGGTAGCGGAGAAGGCAGTGAAGAGGATCCGCTGTACGACGAGGCCGTGCGCTTCGTTACCGAAAGCCGTCGTGCGTCGATCTCTGCCGTGCAGCGCAAGCTGAAGATTGGCTACAACCGTGCCGCGCGGATGATTGAGGCCATGGAAATGGCTGGTGTGGTGACGTCCATGAATACCAATGGCTCGCGCGAAGTTATCGCGCCGCCACCTATGCGCGATTGAATCGCTTCGAGGGCTAAATGCAATTGATACGTTTGCTGTGTGCATCTGTCCTGATGGTCGCCCTGGTCCCGGCTCACGCCGACCAGGCTGCGTCCACCAAACGACTGACTGGCTTGCTTAACCAGGCTGAAACCCTGACCGGCCGCTTTTCGCAGCTTTCGCTCGATGGCGGCGGTACGCAACTGCAAGAAACCTCCGGTGAGCTGGCGCTAAAGCGTCCCGGACAGTTCCGCTGGCACACCGATGCTCCGATGGAGCAGCTGCTGGTCTCCAATGGTGAGAAGGTCTGGCTGTACGACCCGGATCTCGAACAAGTCACCATTCAACAGCTCGACCAGCGTCTGACCCACACTCCGGCGCTACTGCTCTCGGGCGACGTATCGACGATCAGCGAGAATTTCGAGGTCTCTCACACGGAGGCTGGCGAAGTGGTGGACTTCACCCTCAAGCCCAAGGCCAAGGACACACTGTTTGACAATCTGCGGCTGTCCTTCCGCGGTGGAGTGATCAACGACATGCAGTTGATCGACAGTGTTGGTCAACGCACCAACATTCTCTTCATGGGCGTGAAGATGAATCAGCCGCTCAGGGCCGATCTGTTCACCTTCGAGATTCCAGAGGGTGCCGACGTCATTTCCGAGTGACCGTCATCTGACATCCGGCCTGCGCAGCTGCGGGCCGCTGCAATCGAGGTAACCGTCCGCAATGGACCTGTTCAACCGCGAACCTGTCGCTCAGCCACTTGCCGCGCGCCTGCGTGCGTCCAGTCTCGACGAGTACGTTGGGCAGGACCACCTGCTCGCTCGCGGCAAGCCTTTGCGCGAGGCGCTAGAGCAGGGTGCGCTGCATTCGATGGTGTTCTGGGGGCCACCCGGAGTCGGCAAGACAACTCTGGCGCGATTGTTGGCCAAAGTGTCTGATGCCCATTTCGAGACGGTCTCCGCCGTGCTCGCCGGGGTCAAGGAGATTCGCCAGGCGGTGGAGATCGCCAAGCAGCAGGCGGCTCAATATGGCCGGCGCACCATCCTGTTCGTCGACGAGGTGCATCGTTTCAACAAGTCCCAGCAGGACGCATTCCTGCCTTATGTTGAAGACGGCACGCTGATCTTCATCGGGGCTACCACCGAAAATCCTTCCTTTGAACTGAACAACGCTCTGCTCTCGCGTGCTCGCGTATACGTGCTGAAAAGCCTGGACGAAGCAGCTCTGCGCAAACTGGTGGTGCGGGCGCTGAGCGAACCGAAGGGCCTGGGCAACCTGCGTCTGGAACTGCCGGAGGAGAGCTTCCAGATGCTGTTGGCGGCCGCCGATGGCGATGGCCGTCGGTTGCTCAACCTGCTGGAGAACGCATCGGACCTGGCCGAGGAGGGCGGGAGCATCAGTACCGACCTGCTCCAGGATCTGCTGGGCGACAGTCGACGACGTTTCGATAAGGGCGGCGAAGCGTTCTACGACCAGATTTCCGCCCTGCATAAGTCCGTACGTGGTTCCAATCCGGATGCGGCACTTTACTGGTTCGCACGGATGCTCGATGGCGGCTGCGATCCGCTGTATATCGCCCGGCGTGTCGTACGCATGGCCAGCGAGGAGATTGGCAATGCCGACCCTCGCGCGTTGCCGTTGTGTCTCAATGCCTGGGATGTTCAGGAGCGTCTGGGTAGCCCGGAAGGGGAGCTGGCAGTCGCGCAGGCCATCGTCTATCTCGCCTGTGCACCGAAGAGCAACGCCGTATACACAGCCTTCAAGGCAGCAATGCGCGATGCCGCCGAGAATGGCTCGCAAGAGGTTCCGTTGCACCTGCGTAATGCGCCGACGAAGCTGATGAAAGAGCTTGGTTACGGCAATGAATACCGCTACGCCCATGACGAGCCTGAGGCTTACGCCGCAGGCGAGGATTACTTCCCCGAGGCCATGGAGCCGCGCCGCTACTACCAGCCTGCGCCACGTGGGCTGGAGGGCAAGATCCGCGACAAGCTGGAGCATCTGGCGCGGTTGGACCGTGAGAGCCCCATTAAACGGAGAAAAGGATGATCCGCATGGCCCTGGCCGTCGCCTGCGGCGGTGTGATTGGAACCTTGCTGCGCTTTGCCGTCGCCACCTGGGTTAGCGTCCAGTGGCCACGGTATTTCTATCTGGCCACGCTGGCGGTGAACCTGCTCGGGTGTCTGCTGATCGGCTATCTCTATGCAACATTTCTCGCCCGGCCTGACATCTCTCCGGAGTTGCGCGGCGCGTTGATCATCGGCTTTCTCGGTGCGCTGACGACTTTCTCCAGCTTTTCGCTGGATGCACTGCGGTTATTGGAGAGCGGCCAGCTGGCGACCGCTTTCGCCTATGTCGGTGGCAGCGTGCTCGGCGGGTTGCTGGCAGCCTGGGCCGGACTCACGCTCGCAAGGTTATGAAGCGACGCCCGTTCACAGTAAACTTCGCTCCCTCTTCGCCCTTCATCCAAGCTTTCACAGACGAGACCCACCATGCTTGATTCGAAACTGGTACGCACTCAGCTACAGGACGTGGCGGCCCGCCTGGCCACTCGTGGCTACCAGCTGGACGTAGCGCGCATCGAGGCGCTGGAAGCTCAGCGCAAGACCGTGCAGACCCGCACCGAACAACTCCAGGCCGAGCGCAACGCGCGCTCCAAATCCATCGGCCAGGCCAAGCAGCGTGGTGAGGACATTGCGCCGCTGCTCGCCGACGTGGATCGCATGGGTTCGGAACTCGAATCCGGCAAGCAGGAACTGGACTGCATCCAGACCGAGCTTGACCAACTGATGCTGAGTATTCCCAACCTGCCGCACGAATCGGTGCCGGTCGGTGCGGATGAAGACGAAAATGTCGAGATCCGCCGCTGGGGTACGCCGAAGTCCTTCGACTTCGCCGTACAGGATCACGTTGCCTTGGGCGAGCGAAATGGCTGGCTGGACTTTGAGACTGCGGCAAAGCTGTCGGGCGCCCGCTTTGCTCTGATGCGCGGGCCTATCGCGCGTCTGCACCGCGCGCTGGCGCAGTTCATGATTGACCTGCACACCCGCGAACACGGCTATGAAGAAGCCTATACGCCCTACCTGGTTCAGGCTCCGGCCCTGCAGGGCACCGGGCAGCTGCCCAAGTTCGAAGATGACCTGTTCAAGATCAGCCGCGAAGGTGAGGCCGATTTCTACCTCATCCCAACTGCCGAAGTGTCGCTGACCAACATCGTTTCCGGCGAGATTCTCGATGCCAAGCAGCTGCCGCTGAAGTTCGTTGCCCATACGCCATGCTTCCGCAGCGAGGCGGGCGCGTCGGGGCGCGATACACGCGGCATGATCCGCCAGCACCAGTTCGACAAGGTCGAGATGGTGCAGATCGTCGAGCCTTCGAAGTCTTTCGAGGCGCTGGAAGAGCTCACCGGCAATGCCGAAAAGGTACTTCAGTTGCTGCAGCTGCCATATCGCGTGCTTTCGCTGTGCACTGGCGACATGGGCTTCGGTGCAACCAAGACCTATGACCTGGAAGTCTGGGTGCCGAGCCAGGACAAATACCGGGAGATTTCTTCCTGCTCCAACTGTGGCGATTTCCAGGCGCGTCGCATGCAGGCGCGTTATCGCAACCCTGAAACCGGCAAGCCGGAGCTGGTGCACACGCTCAACGGTTCTGGCCTGGCGGTTGGCCGTACTCTGGTCGCCGTGCTGGAAAACTACCAGCAGGCCGATGGACGCATTCTTGTACCGGAAGTGCTGAAGCCTTACATGGGCGGAATCGAGATCATCGGCTGAGGTTGCCTGGCGCGGCGTCACCGCGGTCCTGACATCAGGCCGGATCCTTGATATTCGACAAGGGACATCGCAGCCTTAATGGCTGTGATGCCTGTACCTTCAACACCCTCCAGGATTCGCCCATGGAATACCTTCCGCTGTTCCACAACCTCAAAGGCCGTACGGTGCTGATCGTCGGTGGCGGCGAGATCGCATTGCGCAAGGCTCGCCTGCTCAGCGAAGCCGGCGCACGGCTACGGGTGGTGGCACCGAGCATCGAGGCGCAACTGGCCGAGCTGGTGGCGGTGGGGGGCGGCGAATGCCTGGACCGCGGTTACGACCGCCAGGATCTGCAGGGTTGCGTACTGGCTATCGCCGCCACCGATGACGAGCCGTTGAACGCCTCGGTTTCGGAGCACGCCAATGCGCTCGGTGTGCCGGTGAACGTGGTTGATTCGCCACAGCTGTGCAGCGTGATATTCCCCGCCATTGTCGACCGCTCGCCGCTGGTGATTGCGGTTTCCAGCGGCGGTGATGCGCCGGTCCTGGCGCGGCTGATTCGCGCTCGCATCGAGACCTGGATTCCGGCCGCATACGGACAATTGGCTGGACTGGCCAAGCAGTTTCGCGCGCAGGTCAAAGCAAAGTTCGCTGACGTGCAGCAGCGGCGAGTGTTCTGGGAAGAAACCTTCCAGGGCACGATCGCCGAACAGGCGCTGGCTGGACGTACCGCTGAGGCCGAGCGCTTGCTCGCCGAAAAGCTCGCAGGTGCGGCGCCGCGCGCGCTGGGCGAGGTCTATCTGGTTGGCGCCGGCCCGGGCGATCCGGATCTGCTGACGTTTCGCGCCTTGCGCCTCATGCAGCAGGCCGATGTTGTGCTTTACGACCGTTTGGTTGCGCCGGCGATCATCGATCTATGCCGGCGTGATGCCGACCGTATCTACGTTGGCAAGCAGCGTGCAGAGCATGCAGTGCCGCAGGATCAGATCAACCAGAAGCTGGTGGCTCTGGCGAAGGAAGGCAAGCGGGTGCTGCGCCTCAAGGGCGGCGACCCGTTCATCTTCGGTCGCGGCGGTGAGGAGATCGAAGAGCTGGCAGCCCACGGCGTGCCGTTTCAGGTTGTGCCCGGCATTACGGCTGCCAGCGGCTGTGCAGCCTATGCCGGTATCCCCTTGACCCATCGCGACCATGCTCAATCGGTGCGCTTCGTTACTGGTCATCTCAAGGATGGCAGCTGTGACCTGCCTTGGGCTGAACTGGCGGCGCCAGGCCAGACGCTGGTGTTCTACATGGGCCTGGTGGGATTACCGGTGATCTGCCAGCAGTTGATTGCCCACGGTCGTTCGGCAGATACGCCGGCCGCGCTGGTGCAGCAGGGCACTACGAGCAATCAGCGGGTATTCACCGGCACGCTGGCCACGCTTGCAGAGCTGATTGCGCAGAAAGAGGTACAGGCACCGACGCTGCTAATCGTCGGCGATGTGGTGAAGTTGCGGGATAAACTCGCCTGGTTCGAAGGCGCCCAAGCGAGCGTGTAGGACGGCACCCTCGCGTGCGGTCAGTGTCGGCTCGTCAGCGGCGCAGATAAGCGGTGAAGTCGATGTCGCCGGCGGAAAGAATCGCCTGAACGCGGTTGTGCACGTTGAGTTTGCGCAGGATCGCCGAGACATGCGCCTTTACGGTGGTTTCAGCGATGTCTAGGTTGTAGGCGATCTGCTTGTTGGATTCGCCCTTGGTCATGCGCTCCAGCACCAACAGTTGCTTGCGGGTCAGGGCTTGGAGCAGCTCCGGCGGTATCGACGGTTCGCTGTGATAGGAGTGCCGGCTGGTGGGCTTCTGACTGCGAATGATCTCCGAGGGCAGGTAGACGTTGCCGTTGAGGATCTGCTCGATAGCGTCGGTCATCTGCGCCCGTGGCGAAGATTTGGTGATGAAGCCAACGGCGCCATAGGTGATCGCCTGCAGCACGATCTGCTTGTCCTGCTCGGCGGAGACAATGACCACAGGGATGGTGGGGGCTTCGTTGCGCAGGTTGATCAGGCCATTGAGCCCGTGCATGCCGGGCATGTTCAGGTCCAGCAGCACCAGATCGAGATCGTCATGTTCCAGGGTCAGCGCCAGCGCACTGTCGAGGTCGGCAGTTTCGAGGATCTCGCTGTCGGGAAAACCGTCGCGAATGACGTTATGGATGGCTTCACGAAACAGCGGGTGGTCATCCGCAATCAGGATCTTGTACAAGGCCGGTCACCTCTTTGTTGTGATTATGGTGGGCATGTTCATTCGGGGGCGTTTAGTCGCTGCCAAGCAGGGGCTCCGGTTTGGCAGGGTGCAAGGGCAGGCCCGCCTGTTCCCAACCATCCACCCCGTCGCGATACCAATACAGTCGTTTGTAGCCCAGTGCATGGGCGCGTTTGGTGGCGTTCCAGCCGAGCCAGCAGTCGGAGCGGCAGTAGAAGACCAGCGGTCGCTCGATGTCTCCCTGGCTGACACGAGCGAGGTTGTGGCTGAAGTAGCTTGCCCATTCGCGCTGTAGATTGCCATCGCCGGTATTGGGTAGCCAGATGCTACCCGGCAGGTTGGCATGCGGCTCGCTGTCGATGAATCGACCAGCCAGCCATTGGCTGCGATACACGTCTACTAGCACCAGATCGGGATCTTGCGCCAACAGCGTCTGTAGCGATGACGTGTCCAGGGTCTCGGCGCCCTCGGCGCTGGCCGGTGTCGGGCTACGGTACTGCGTCTGACGATAGCCGTCGGAGGAGAACAGTTGCACCTGTGCGTCCGCCGAGACGGTCAGCGGTATGCTGAGCCCAGACAGCGCGGCGATCAGCAAGGGCAGCAGCGACCTGAACATGATCCTGATCCTTAGCACTTCGGTGAGTCGATTACAGAGCATTGGCCTCGTCTTTGAAATCCTACGATGGAGAGTAAGACCGGTACCAAAGTAGTAATTGCCTCATGCCGAACGGCGCAATGCTGCGTGCTGCGGGTTGAAGCTGAGCACAGCGAGCAGGCTGAACAGCAGCGTCAGACCGATGCAAACCAGCAGCGCTGTGGGGGCGAGCCGCAGGTACAGTGCGTGACGAACCAGCTCGACAGCGTAGGAGAAAGGGTTGATCGCGCAGATCCAGTACAGCCATTCGCTGGCTTCACGCATCTTCCAAAGCGGGTACAGCGCTGAGGACAGGAAGAACATCGGGAAGATGACGAAGTTCATGACCCCGGCGAAGTTCTCCAGTTGGCGGATGCCATTGGACAGCAACAAGCCCAGCGCGCTGAGTAGCAGCGCCACCAGTAGCAGGGCGGGCAGGGCGACGAGTAGGCCAAGCGGCGGCGGTTGAACGCCGTAGAACCAGGCAATGGCAAGAAACGCATAAACCTGCAGCAGTGAAATCAGTGCCGTGGCCATCAATTTGCTGGCCAGCAGGAAACTGCGTGGCAAAGGACTGGTCAGCAGCACCCGCATGCTGCCCATTTCGCGGTCATACACCATCGAGAGCGACCCCTGCATGCCGTTAAACAGCAAGATCATGCAGGCCAGCCCCGGAACAATGTAGGTCTCATAGGTGATATAGGTTTCGTACGGCTCGATGATCGCGATCCCAAGGGCCGCGCGAAAGCCTGCAGCGAACACCACCAGCCACAGCAGCGGGCGCACCAGGGCGCTGAAGAAGCGCGAGCGCTGCTGCACGAAACGCAACCATTCGCGCAGAACGATCCCACGCAGGCATTCCCAATAGATGCTCATCAGGAGTGGTGCCCAGGTCTGGGGGCTGCATTTGTCTCAGGAGCAGCCTTGGCACCGGACCCAGCCGTTGCTTTGCCCGTGGCGACGGTATCGACCCCGAATGGCGTGGCGGCTTGCCGAGATCGTTCGTAGCCTGGGCTGCTCTCACCGCTTTGTGCTTCTTTGCCGGTCAGTCTTGCAAAGCTCGCGGCCAGATCCTCACCTTCGACGGCGAGCGTCGCTGCGCGACCCTGGCCCACCAAGCGACCACGGTTGAGTACCAGCAGGTCGTCGTCGCTGCGCACTTCATCGAGCAGGTGGGTGGTCCACAGCACACTCATGCCGCGCTCCTCGCAGAGCAGGCGCACATGCTGGTTGAGTGCCTGCCGGCTGGCTGGGTCAAGGCCGGCGCTGGCTTCATCGAGCAACAAGAGATCGGGTCGGTGCAACAGCGCACGGGCGATTTCCACGCGTCGGCGGTGGCCGCCATTGAGTTCTCTCACTTTGCTTTGGCGGCGCTCGCCGAGCTGCTGGCGCTGCAACTCCAGCTCAATACGTTCGCAAGCCACCTGCCTGGGCATGCCATGCAATGCAGCGTGATAGCGCAGGTTCTGCTCCACGGTCAGGTCCAGATCCAGCGTACTCTGCTGGAACACGACGCCCAGGCGCACAAGGGCTTTGCGCGGGGCATCACGTAGGCTGAAACCGGCGATATGGATCTGGCCCTGCTGCAGATCGTAAAGACGAGTCAGCAGCGCGATCAGTGTCGACTTGCCCGCACCATTGGGGCCCAGCAGGGCGGTAAAGCGTCCCTTTGCCGCGCTAAAAGTCACCCCGTCGAGTGCCCGGCGCGCACCGTAGGCGAATGCGACATCAGTAACTTCAAGTGCATTCATGGCGTGACCACCACGCCCCATGGATAACGGCCGACCTTGATCGATTTGGTGACCTTCAGCTTGGCTACATCGATCACCGATACGTCGCCGCTGACGCCGTTGGTGGTCAGCAGCAGGCTCTCGTCAGGGTTGAAGGCCATGTGCCAGACGCGCCGGCCCACCAGCAGATAATCCAGCACCTCGTAGGTTTTCGCGTCGACTACCGCGATGTGGTTGGCCGGGCCGAGCGCGACGAAGGCGTATTTGCCATCGGAGGAGAGCTTGATGCCCACGGGCTGCACCTTGTCCGGATGCACGCCCTTGATCTTGAATGTCAGGACCTTGAGGATTTCGCGTTTGTCCACGTCCACCACGCTGACCGTGCCGCCGATCTCGGCCGATGCCCAGAGCAGCTTGCTGTCTTTGTCGAACTCGACGTGGCGCGGGCGCTGATCGACCAGTGTGTTGTCCACCAATTCGTTGGTGCTGGTGTCGATCCAGTGCAGCATGTTGGTGGTTTCGCTGGTATTGACCGCCCACTTTCCGTCCGGGCTGACGGCCATACCCTCGGGTTCGACTCCGACATCGATCTGGGCCAGCACCTCTTCTTTCTCGACGTCGACCACCGTCACCAGCGCGTCATCCTCGTTGGAGATGTACAACCATTTGTTGTTGGGATGCAGCGCGAATTGCTCCGGATCGGCGCCCGAGGGCAGCTGCTTGATGATCTGCCGTGTGGCCAGATCCATCACCTGCACGGTGTCCGAGTCACTGGCGCAGATGTACAGCAACTTGTTGTCGTGGGAGAGGGTCAGGCCGCGTGGGCGCATGCCGACCTGCAGGGTCTCGACGGTTTCCATCTTGTTCAGATCGATCACGCTGATGCTGTCGTCTTTCTCGTTGGAAACGTAAGCGGTGGCGGCCGAAGCCGAGCCGCTGGCAAGGCTCAGGGCGAGGGCGATCGCAGCGGCAAGTGCAGTTCTGGTCATGTCGGGCTCTCTTGTCGTTATTTTGTTATGGGGCTGTCGCACGGCCTTCGTCGAGCCGCAGCAGATATTCAATGGCTTCCTCTTGGCCTCCGGCGGCGGCGCGTTGCAGCCAGGTGCGTGCGGCAGCGCGATCAGCTGTGACGCCGTGTCCCTCCGCCAGAGCAATTCCCCAGTGGTAACGCGCCAGGCTGACGTAGCTGACGTCATCCGATTGTTCTGCGCCTTGTTTGAGTAGCGCGGCGGCTTTGCCTAGGTCCGGCTCCACGCCGCTGCCGCTCTCGTACATCTGTGCCAGCGAGATCAGCGAGTAAACGTCGTTCCAGCGCGCTACGCAGTCTTCGAATATGGCTTTGGCCGCATCGAAGTTGCCGGTTTTTGCTGTTACGTAACCATAGAGGCATTTGATGCGCTTTGGACTGTCGACGTAGGCCTCATAGCCCAGCTCATCGCCTTGGGCAGCTGCGCTGGACAAAGCAGCCAAGCCGAGCAAGCCTGCAGCCAAGTGGTTCATGGGCGAGCCTCGCTCAGGCGGCAGCTGCTTTCCGGCGCGTCAAAGCCCAGGGTGTCCAGTTCGCTGGTGGGGTGCAGGAAGCCATCCTGCGGCGAGTTCGAAACCAGCGCGCGAGGGTGCACAAGGGGAATCGGCTGGCGCAACTGGCCGTTCCAGGGGCGGAAGCTCAGCTTGCGTCCCTTGAAGCCGTCCAACGGCAGATCGCCGCTGAGAGACAACTGGCGGATCTGCGCCGCGTCGGTGCTGCGCAGGCGCGTCACTGCGGCGGCGAGACTGCGCACGCCCATCCACGCGGCGAAATCGCGGTCGTTCATCCAGCGCTTGGCGTGCGCCTCGAAGCGTTTCTGCAGTTGGGCGGCGCCGTAGGTTTCCACCGTTTTATGCCAGCCGGTGGCGGTCAGCCCTTGAGTGCCCGCGACCGGACGCGGCAGCCAGGTGTGATACGGCACGTACTCGCCGAAGTCGCCACGCTCGTCGGCCACCAGTACTACGTCGTATTCGGCGCCCTGAGTGAACAGCGGCATCTCCGCCTGGGCACTGCGACGCTGGTCGTTATCGAAGCTCCAGGGCTTTTCCAGCACGATGCGGTGGCCGAAGCGCTTGGCCGCGCGACGCAATGCCTCGGCATAGGCCTGGTCATCATCAGTGGGGCCTGCGATCAGCATCCAGCGATTCCAGCGGCGCGCCGCGAGAAACTGGCCAAGCGCATCGGCAAGCATGCTGCGGCTGGGCAGGGTGTGCAGAACGTTTGCCAGGCAGCTCTGGCTGCGCAGCGCATCGTCGGCACTACCTGCGTTGATCAGCAAGGCTTCGGGCATGGTGTAGGACAGCTGGCGCAGAGTCGCAGCCGGGGTGTTGACCACGAACAGGCGCAAGCCAGCGGCGTATTGCTCGGCTGCCTGCTCCAGCAGGTCCTCCGATGTTTCGCTGGTAATCGTTTCGAGTATGTAACTGTGCTTGAGAAAGCGCCCAGTGCTGTTGCTGTCAGTAATCGCCAGTTCAGCGCCGCGCAGGCCCGCATCGTCCGGCTCGGGAATGACGTTGGAGAGCACCGGGCCGGTGTCCGGGCGATAGCCGAGATAGCCGATTCGTATCGACAGTTCGGCGCTAGGGGCCCCTGCGGCGAAGGGCGCGCAGCAGGTGAGGGCGATCAGGAAACCAGCTCGTCGTAATACATGGCGCATGGGCAGCTCCTGTGGCGTTGTAGGCAGCATAGGAACCATGGTGGGGCGGGGGAATATGCAGAAAGTACCGGTCGCGGTGTACCAAGGTCGTAGAAACCTCGGCAGGTTGAGGCGGCGCTGGAGCCAGCGCCGCCACAGCTCCTTAGCGGGAGTGCCGGACTTTGAACCGCCCGACTTGCACGATCATCTGCTGCGCCTGCTGCGTCAGCTCCTGAGCAGCTCGGGTGGACTGCTCCGAGTTCGTGCTGTTGTGATGGACGACCTCATCGATCTGGCCGATGGCCAGGCTGACCTGCTCGATGCCGGACGCCTGTTGGCTCGATGCCGAAGCAATCTCATCCACCAACTGCGAGACCTGCGCCGCGCCCTGGACGATCGCCTCTAGTGCCCGAGCAGTATCGTCGGTGAGCTCCATGCCCTTGATCGTCCGCGCGTTCGACTCCTGGATCAGACGGGTAGAGCGCTGTGCGGCTTCGGCGCTACGGGCTGCGAGCTGGCGAACCTCATCGGCAACCACTGCGAATCCGCGGCCATGCTCACCGGCACGGGCTGCTTCAATGGCGGCATTCAGCGCCAGCAGGTTGGTTTGCGTGGCAATCTCTTCGATCGCCTTGATGATGTTAGTGATATCCAGACCGGACTGATTGATCTCCTGCATGGCGGCTTTCAGGGTGACCATCAGCTCGTTGCCGCTGCGTGCCGAATGCTCGGAGCTACGCGACAGCGCATTGGCTTCCCCTGAGTATTCGGATGTCTGGCGGATCTGCGCGGCCATCTGATTGATGGTGGCGCTGATTTCTGTGACTGCGGAGGCTGACTCCGTAGCACCGTTGGAGAGATCCTGGCTCAACGCCGTCACTTGCCCGGCCTTGTCATTGATCAGCCCGGAGCTCAACTGCACCTGGGATACCAGTTCGTTGAGGTTTTCGACCATTCGCCGCAGCGCAAGACCGAGTTGGTCCTGGTCAGATGCCAGACGGACTTCCACCGCCAGATCGCCCTGGGAAATGCGCTCGGCTACGTGCACCTGTTCCTGAAGGCTGTCTGCCATCCGATCGAGGCTGGCGGAAAGCTGGCCCACTTCGTCTTCCGACTGATGCCCCAGGCGCTGCGAGAAGTCGCCTTTCTGAATCGCGCCGGCCAGTTGGGCGGCTTTGCGGATAGGCAGCGCGATCGCGCGTGAAGAAATCCACAGCGCAATGACCGCGAGAATCGAAATGAGCACGCCAGCGCCGATTTGCTGCAGCATGCTCTTGTTACTTTGCGCGTCCATCTCGGCTTTCAGTTCGTTCGCCTTGGCCAGCACAATCGCTTTGTCGATCTTCAGCATCATCGACCAGGGCTTGCCGGTACGGCCCAATACGATGGGGGCGAAGACGACGACCATGCCGCTATCGTCTATGCGCGCGAGCTCTTCGCCTTTCTGAATGGAGTTCAACGCTGTTTGCCAGTCGCCCGGCATGACTTGTTGGAAATGCTGGCCAATCAGGTTCGGATGGCGACTTTCCGCCACGATCAACCCCTGATCACTGATGATCGCCACCTCGCCCTGACCGTCGAACAGCTTGCCGGATACTTCCTGGCTGATCTTCTGTACGAAATCGAGGTTGTAGTCGGTGCCCGCCACACCCATGAAACGACCATCGACAATGATCGGAACCGACAGTGTCGCCAGCCAGACCTGTTTGCCCTGCACGATATAGGGAAGCGGGCCGAGCACGCTTTCCTTGAGACTTTCCCTTGGGCCGATGTACCAACCACCTTTGAGTACGCCATTGGGGTGCTTGTCCATGGTGTCGTACTCGACCAGCGGCTGAACCGCTATCTTGCCGTCTGCCCCGCGGGTCCAGTAGGGCGTGAAGCGTCCGGTCTGCTCGTTGTTGCCGTTCTGGCCGCCGGTAAAGAGGAAATCCTGGCCGTCGATTGCGTCCGGCTCCCAGCATGAGTAGGTGCCGTTGAAGTCTGGTTGGCTCTTGAGCACGTTCAGCAGGATTGAATTGACCTCATTGCGGCCGATCTGCAGGCCGTCGCCACTCGTCGAATTCGCTTTACCTACTGCGAAGGTTGTCGCCATACCGCGTGCGGCTTCCATGGCTTCAGTAAATTTGGAGCGGATATCGCCCGCGTATTTTCCGCCGAGGTTTTGCAGGGTTTGCAGCGCGTCGTTCTGCGCTTGCTGGTTGACGCGGCTTGAGACCAGCTGCTGTGTAGAGCTGGCGATGTACACGCTGTAGCCGATCAGTATTCCGGCTGTCGCAAGCAGACACAGTCCGCCAATGACAGCGATTCGCTGTTGTATGGATTTAAGTGACATCACGGTTCCCACTCCTGATTAGCGCAAGAAAATTGGTGGCGTACGTGCACGGTGAAACCGCCGCGATTCTCTGGCGTGGTGCAGTAGCAGGAGGCCGATGTCCATATGGCATCACGTGTACCGTTATGGCGGCCTGGGCCGTGATTTGTTGAGTGATACCTTGGTCTTGCTACTTTGGTACTGGTTTTGGCCGGTTGCTGATCGGCTCGGGCGTCCCTCGGGAAAACCACCGAAGCGCAGAACGGCGCTCAACGGCCGAATCCGGGGCCGGCTGATCGCGTTCTTGCCTTTTGGGCTGCTCAAAACAGCAGGATCGCGACCGATCTGAATGCAACTGGCCGCTACCAAGGTAGGAAGCTGGGCCGCTTGGGGCGCCTTAGGATGGGCTACCGAAAACAATAAATGAGGCCATCGCCATGCCCACCTACAAAGCGCTGCTGCTCAACTTGCTGTTCATCGGCAGCCTGATTGGTTTCGATCAGGGCCATGCCGCCGGTGATCTGACCCGCCGTACCCAGGCGTTGCCAGACCTACGGTTCGGCTCGGAGGAGAGCGACTACGCCGTCTCGCAAAAGGAATACCAGCTTGAAACGGGCGTTGCCTATCAGCTCAAGGTCAGCTCCGACGGCCAGAAGGAGTGCGCTTTCCAGGCTCCCGAATTCGCCCAATCCATTTTCCTGCGCAAGATTGAAGCGGGTGGGGTAGAGATCAAGGCCATCACGCTGGTCGAGTTGGAATTCGAGGATGCCGGTGAAGCGGAGATTTTCTTCCTGCCGGTCAAGCCGGGCAGCTATCCGTTCTACTGCAAGGGCCTGCAAAACAAGGGGATGGAAGGCCGATTCGTAGTCAAGTGAGGCTGGTTGCAGTGCATGCCGCCGGGCCGGACCGCTCAGTGGCTACAGGAGATCTGTGACATGTCCGCGCTCTGGCGAATCAATTTGCTTGTCACGCTGTTTTTTGCGCTGGTAACGCTGGTTTGCCTGGCGGTGCTTATCCGCCAGGCCAGCCATGACGTGCAGCGCGAGTTGGATGCCGCTGCTGCGGTGGTGGGTTATCTCAGTGAAATGGTCGAGCGTAATCCTGAGTCGTTGCGCCCGGGGCTTACCGATAGCCTGCGGCACATTCGCGTGCGTTGGCTGAAGGAGCAGGACGCTGACCTAAGTTCTGCTGAATCGAGGTTCGACGACTGGTTAGGTGCCTGGCTGTATCCGGCCGAGCAGGTTGCGCCAACGGTGGTAGGCCTGCCGAACGGCGAGCGCCTGCTGATCAGTGTCGACCCGAGTGATGAGGTCGAGGAGGTTCGAGATTCGCTGCTGCAGCTGCTGGTGTTGTTCGGCCTTGCGTTGCTGCTTTGCCTGCTGGCGATCCGCTGGGCGGTGCGGCCGGGGATGCGCGTGCTGGGCGAACTCCTGAGCGCGCTGGTGCGTATTGCCGACGGCCGCCTCGATACCCGTTTGCCGTCACATCGATTCGCCGAAGCTCGCCAACTGGCCGAGCGGTTCAATCATATGGCCGCTGCGCTTGAAGATACCCGGGCGGATAACGACCGGTTGACCCAGGCGCTGCTCGCCTTGCAGGAGCGCGAACGCACCCGGCTGGCGCAAGCGCTGCACGACGACCTTGGCCAGTATCTCGCCGGAATTCGCGCTCGGGTCTGCTTGCTTCGCGTGCAGGCGGACCAGCCGGATGCCGTACGTGAAAACGCGGCCCATCTCGAGCGACACAGCCTCGACCTGCAAAACGGCTTTCGTGCGCTGGTGCACGATCTATATCCGGTAATGCTCGATCACCTGGACCTTGAAGATGCTATCGATCAACTCGCCCAGCAATGGCAGAACACGCAGGGCATCGCGTGCGAAGTCCGGCGGCAGGGTGTGATTCCCGCGCTGTCGATGGATGCCAAGGTTCATCTATATCGCATGGTGCAAGAGGCGCTGACCAATGTAGCCCGCCACGCGCGCGCCACGCGAGTGAGGCTGCATTTGCACGGCACAGGCAACGGCCTGCGCTTGCTGCTCTGCGACAACGGTCACGGCTCGCCTCCGGAGCAGGCCGGGGTTGGCCTGCGCTCGATGGTCGAGCATGCGCGCTGCCTCGGCGCTCGGCTGCGCTTGAGGCATCGGCCAGGAAGTGGCTGGACGCTTTATTTGAACCTGGCATCGAAAGAGGTAGCGTCATGAAGATCCTGCTGGTGGATGACCATGCGGTGGTACGTCAGGGCTACGCCAGTCTGCTCACCGCGTTACTCCCAGAGGTGACGGTCAGCGAGGCGGCCAGTGGCGAGCAGGCGCTGCAGCAGGTGCAGGAGAGCATTCCCAGCCTGGTTGTCCTCGACTTGGGGCTGCCCGGCATCAGCGGGCTGGAAACCTGCCGCCGCCTGCGGCAGCGATTACCGCTGTTGCCGGTGCTGATCTTCAGCATGCACGATGAGCTGGCGCTGGTCCGTCAGGCATTGGATGCCGGGGCATCCGGCTATCTGACCAAGCGCTGCGCACCCGACGTGCTGGTCGAGGCGGTACGCAAGGTGCTCTCCGGGCAGTCCTTCATCGAGCAGCCGCTGGCCACCGAGCTGGCGTGCCAAAGGCCCTCACAGTCCCCGATGAAGGGGCGCTTGGCCGAGATGACGCCGCGGGAGATGGAGATCTTCATCATGCTCGCCCGCGGGATAGGCAACCGGGAGATTGCCGAGCGGCTGTGCATCAGCAGCAAGACTGTCTCGAACCATATGGCATTGCTGAAAAACAAGCTGGAGATCAGCTCCCAGGCGGAGCTGGTACACCTGGCTATTGATCAGGGCCTGTTGCGCGTCGGCGACCGGATGGTCTGCGAGGCCTGAGCAGGCCGCCCCCTGCACGGCGCAGCGCAGACCTGCTAAATGGGTAAGCGCAGGTCTGTGGTCAATTGCGGCCTTCGCCTAACAGCATTTGCTGCTGTTCGGCAGGCAGGCCGAGAAAGACCCTTAACGCTGCATAGGCGTCGTTCGCTGCATACGATTGCTGAGCCTCTGTCAGCGTGGCTCTTGCCCAGTTCGACGTTGCCACGCTGCGGGATTTACTGACCCGTGCGTTGAGCACTCCAGCTACAGCGCCGCGCAGGCCCACCTGACCCTTCTTGCCCTGATAGCGCAGGGTTGAACCGAGGTCGAGCAGCTGGTTCGCTTGGATATCCAGCCTGCTGCGCAGCCGGCTGCGATCGGACTTCAATCCGAATCCGATCTTCACGATATCCCGTGCCTGAAGCACGATACGAGCCGCTTCGATGCAACCTGGCGCGAACACCTGGAACAGATAGGCCTTGTCCGGCGTGGCAAACTGGATCAGATGCGGGCCGCTGGAAACCTCGCCGACCTTGAAGGTCGGTTTGGATTCGGTATCGAATCCGATGCAGCTGAATGCAGCTATTTCGTTTACCGCTGCACGAAAGTCGTCCGGCGTCGCTGGAGTGACGATGCGTTCGCACGTGATCCCCTCGAACGCTGGCAGCTTGTCGAGCTCAGCATGTTGCGGAATATGAATGATTAGTTTCTGGCTCAATCGTTGGATCCTCGGAAACCAGAAAGACAGGCAAAACACACCGCAGCCTGGAAGCATTCCATCGCGTGTTTTGAGCGCTCGCCAGACAGTTTGCATGCCCTCGCTATAGCGCAGTCCAGAAGACTGTCGCCATTGATTTCCTGGGCAATGGGGCGCCTGGTATTCATCAGGTCTTCAGTTGGCTGGCAAACTGCCCGACGGCGCTCACCACGCGTTGCGCACCGTCCTGAATCTCGACGATCACCGCACCAGCCTGGTTGGCGAACTCCAATCCCTGTTCGGCTTGGCTCCGGCTGGTGGACATGCTGCGTACAGCCGCTTGCGCGAGGTCCTGGTTCTTCTGCACCACACCAATGATTTCTTCTGCAGCATTGCTGGTTCGGGCGGCCAAATGGCGCACCTCATCAGCCACCACGGCGAAACCGCGGCCCTGGTCGCCAGCTCTCGCCGCTTCGATGGCTGCGTTGAGCGCCAGTAGATTGGTCTGGTCGGCGATGCCGCTGATGGTCTTCAGGATTGCACTGATCAGCTGGGACTGTTTGTCGAGCGCCTCGATGCCGTCGGAGGCCTGCTGCATCTGTTGCGCAATACGACGCATCACGTCGACCGTCTGCTGAACGACTTGGGCACCTCGCTGGGCGCTGAGGTCGGTGTGCCGCGAGGTATCGTAGGCAATGGTTGCGGCCTCGGCGACGGCCAGTTCACGGTTGACCTGATCGGTGACGACCGTGGCGAACTTGATCACCTTGTACAGTTTGCCGTGTGCGTCGTGTACCGGGTTGTAGGAGGCTTCGAGCCAAACCGTTTGGCCATGTGCGTCGATCCGCTTGAAGCGTTCGACGATGTATTCGCCGCGGTTCAGGCTGGACCAGAACTCCCGGTACGCAGCCGAGTCGGCTTCTTCGCGGTCGCAGAACATGCGGTGGTGCTTGCCCGTGATTTGCTCGAGGCGATAACCCATGCCGTCAAGAAAGCGCTTGTTTGCGGTGATGACATGCCCGCTCAGGTCGAATTCGATGACCGCGGTCGAGCGCATCAGGGCATTGATCACCGCCTCATGTTCGCGGGAGGTTTCGATGGTGCGCGTCAGGTTGGTCGCGCACAGGGTGAAGCGGTGCAGCGTGCCGTCCGAGCCCTTGATCGGTTGCCAGATGGAGCGTAGCCAGGCTTCCTTGCCATCGCCGCGCAGCAGCCGATAGGCACCACTGATGTGTTCGGCGCGCTGCATGGCGTTTTTCAGCCGAGCGTAATTGGGCTCGCCGCGAAACGGCTGAGTGAAGAAGTCGTCAAGTGGACGGCCGACAATATCGTCACGGCGATAGCCCATTTCGCTGAGGAACAGTTCGTTGGCGTGCTCGATGCGTCCTTGCCGGTCCACTTCCAAGACCATCATCTCCCTGTACAACGAGTCCTTGATCTGGCCGTTGATCGCGACTTCTTCGCGTAGCTCGGCCAGTTCTCGTTTGAGGTGATTGTTGAACATCGTATTTGCATCCAGTGGTGAGGCAAGACCGCCTAGTCATTAAGTCGGCGACTGGATGAATTTCGTGAGGAGGCGCAGCTACAGATTTCTCAATCAGGTCGATTGAGCCCGGCAATGACGACAAATCGCGCTTTGTTCGTGGACTGGTTTGTCATTTTTCCCAGTCGTGCGGGCAGTCCTTGCAGCCTTCCATGTTAGTCCCCTGAAAGGTCGCGTAATGCCTGCGCGCACCGGTCAGCACGGCATCGCCCAGATTGGCATCGTTGAGCTTCGCCTCCTGCAGGTTGGCATCGGTCAGATCGGCACCCTTGAGATCCGCTTTGCTGAGCCAGGTCATTTCCAGATCCGCAGCGCGCAGATTGCTGTCGTGCATCTTTGCGCCGCTCATACGAGCAAACTCAAGATAGGCACCGGTGAGGTCAGCGCCCTTGAACTGCGCCGCCTGGGCGAAGAGGCCCCAGCCTTGAATGGCAATCAGCCGGGCGTTGGTGAAATTTGCCAGGCGCAGATTGGCCTGCTGCAGGCTCGCGCGGTTCAGGGTGGCGTCGGTAAGGTCGGCCTTTTCCAGATTGGCTAGATCGAGCACAGCATGACGCAGATTCGCACCTGACAGATTGGCACCGGCGAGGTTTATCCGTCGAAGATCCTGATTGCTGAGGTCGGCACCGCGCAGGTCGGCGTTGGCACACTGACTATCGGGTTCAAGGACGCAGCCGTTGATGGTCAGAGGCCCGCCCTCGGCGGCAAAGGTTGCGCTGCTGGCCAGAAGCGCCAGTGGCAGTAGCAGGTGGGGGAGTGTAGTCATGACGATTCATCCGGGGAGTAGGCGGAAAGGAGCGCTCGCGCGGCATTTCTGGCTTATCGGCGAGAGCGCCAACTCGTTGCCGACTTGCCAGACGTACCGCGTGAAGCGCTGTACCTTGGTGCTGAGGCGTGCCCGCCGCTATGACGGGCACGCTTTAGCTCATCGCTTCGCGGTCTTGTTTTCCCAGTCCGGCAATTTGAACACCCAGAAGGAGCCGCCCTGGGCGACCGGTTTGGTCAGCACGGCCATGTCTCCGCCCCACAGCGGTACGGCACCACCGTAGCCGACGGTCACGCCGACGTACTGCTCGCCGTCCTGGACCCAGGTGACTGGCGGCGAGATGATTCCGCTGCCGGTCTGGAACTTCCACAGCTCCTCACCGGTTTTTGCATTGAAGGCCTTGAAGTAGCCGTCGCTGGTGCCCGTGAAGACCAGGTTGCCCTTGGTGGCCAATACGCCGGCCCACAACGGCAGTTTTTCCTTGTGCTCCCATTCCACCTTGCCGGTGGTGGGGTTCATCGCGCGAAGAATACCGACGTGATCGTCGAACATGCGCTTGATACGGAAACCCTGACCGAGGTAGGCCGAGCCCTTCTTGTAGCTGACTTCTTCGGTCCAGTAGTCCTCTTTCCAATGGTTGGCCGGCACATAGAACAGGCCAGTGTCCTGGCTGTACGCCATGGGGTTCCAGTTCTTGCCGCCAAGGAACGGCGGGGAGACCTCCACCGATTTGCCGTGTTTCTCGCCGGGTTCCGGCTTGGGCGGGCGTTGGCCCTCGTTCTCAACCGGACGGCCGGTTTCCAGGTCGATATGGCTGGCCCAGGTGATGCCGTCGACGAAAGGGAAGGCGTTCTGCAGTTTGCCGTCCTTGCGGTCGACTACATAAAAGAAACCGTTACGGTCAGCGTGGGCAGTGGCCTTGACGGTCTTGCCGTTCTTGTCCTTGTAGTCGAACAGCACCAGTTCGTTGTTGCCGGAAAAGTCCCAGGCGTCGTTTGGCGTGTGCTGGTAGAACCACTTCACCTCGCCAGTACTTGGGTCGACGCCGACCTGACCGGAGGTATACAGGCTGTCGTAATCCTTCGGGTTTCCGCCGTCGCTAGTGCGCTCCCAGCCATTCCACGGGGCCGGGTTACCGGCGCCGACGATGATCGTGTTGGTTTCCGGGTCAAAGCTGGCGCTCTGCCATGGAGCGCCGCCGCCCTGGCTCCAGGCTTCTTTCTTGCCGGTCGGGTGGTTGGGATCATCCGGCCAGGACGGCGCTTTGATGTCGCCGGTGGGGGTACTGTCCTTGCCGTTGAGGCGCCCCATGTGGCCCTCGACGAAAGGGCGCATCCAGACTTCTTCACCGGTATCCGGGTCGCGAGCGAATAGCTTGCCGACGATACCGAACTCGTCACCCGAGCTGCCGTGTACCAGCAGCACCTTGCCGGTCTTGCCATCCTTCACCAGAGTCGGCGCCCCGGTCATGGTGTAGCCGGCGGCATGATCACCGAATTTCTTGTTCCAGACGACCTTGCCGGTGTCTTTGTTCAGTGCGACGAGGCGCGCATCGAGCGTGCCGAAGTAGATCTTGTCGCCATAAATGGCGGCGCCGCGGTTGACCACGTCGCAGCAGGGGCGGATGTCGTCGGGCAGACGATGTGCGTAGCTCCACAGGCGCTTGCCGGTCTTGGAATCCAGCGCGAAGACGCGGGAGTAGGAACCGGTCACGTAGATCACGCCGTCATGGATGATGGCCTGGGATTCCTGTCCGCGCTGCTTCTCGTCACCGAATGAAAACGACCAGGCCGGAGTCAGCTTGAACACATTGTTTTCGTTGACCTGAGCCAGCGGGCTCCAGCGCTGGGCGTTGGTGCCCATGCCGTACTGCAGCACGTTGCTGGTGGTCACGTGATCGTTGGCGATGTCTTCCCAGCTGACCGGTTTGGCTAGTGCAGCACCTGCCCAGGCGAGGCTGCCGGCCAGTGCCAGGCATTGCACGGCGACGGCGAGTGGGCGTTTGATGCCGGGGTGCGATCTTGTTGTCATGGTTGCGATTCCCTTGGTCGATTCGGACGAGGCCGCCGTATAGCGGTGGCCTGGCGATTCGATTATTGGGAGAGCGCCGCCGAAGCCGACACGGAAAATCTCCCGGTAAGACCGGGAATACTTCCCAAACGCCCGGTGTTTGGCCTTGCTACCGGAGTGGCGTGCGGGCTGCTGCAAAAGGTGGTGGCAAAACCCAGTACCAAGGGAGGAGATGCAGGCGTCCAAAGCAGGATTCTGCCAGCCCGCTCGCCCCTCCAACATGACCACCATGCGCTCCGATGGGGGCTGCCTTGCACAGGTTCTCGAATAGAGGGTGGTAGTCATGAATAACAAGATCTTTTTGCGCTCACTGCTGGCAGCGGGTTTCCTCGGTATGGCTGGTCTGGTCATGGCCCACGGCGATGTGACGCCGCAGGCAGTGAACACCAAAGGTCTGCCATCGCTCGGTGAAGAATGGCTGGACGAAAACCCCTACCGCGCTCCGAACGAGCACTATGATGTGGCCGTGGAAATCGGCTCCTCTGCCTACAACCAGAACTGCGCCCGTTGCCATGGCCTGGAAGCCATTTCCGGCGGCATTGCGCCTGATCTGCGTGAGCTCGAGGCCAGCTACGACGGTGACGAGTGGTACAAGGAGCGGGTAATCAACGGTGCGGTGCGTGACGGCGCCGTTTACATGCCGCGCATGGCCGACACGCTCAGCCAGGAAGCGCTGTGGGCCATCCGCACCTATATCGAAAGCGAAGCGGCCAAGCAGTGATGAACGCCGTGCGGCTCGTTCTGGCGTTGTGGCTGACGCTCTGTTGCGCATTGGCGCAGGCGGATGTGGTCAAGGTGCGCGCCTTCGATGACATCATCGAGTCCGGCGTGCTCAAGGTGGCGATGTACGAGAACTTCCCTCCGTACAGCTATCAGCAGGACGGGGAGCCGCGCGGGGTCGATGTCGAACTGGCGCGCAAGCTGGCTGAAGGGCTTGGCTTGAAGCTGCAGTTGCTATGGGTGAGCCCGGACGAAACGCTGGACGATGACCTGCGCAACTTCATCTGGAAGGGGCATTACTTGCGTCCGGACGTACTGGCCGATGTGATGCTCCGCGTGCCATACGATCGTGAGTTTGCCTACAAGCGCAACGAGTTGGGTGAGGTGATCAACGAGCTGGTGGTGATGTTCGGTCCCTATCAGCGTGAACGCTGGCAGACCGCTTACGATGATCGCCGTGTGGATGAAGTGCCAAGCGTGGCGATCTTCCAGTACCACCCGATAGGGGTGGAGGTCGATAGCGTGCCCTCGTTTTATCTGTCCTCGGTATTCGAAGGGCGGTTGGCGAAAAATACCCATCACTACCCAAGCGTGCAGCAGGCCTTCGCCGCGCTGCGGCAGGGCGAAGTGGATGCAACCATGGCCATGCGTGGGGAAATCGAATGGCTGCTCCACCAGGCCAGCGATGACCACCTGAAACTCGCCGAGAATGCGTACCCGAACATGGGCAAGCAGGTGTGGGATCTGGGCATGGCGGTGCATGAATCCAACCGGCAGCTGGCCTACGCGCTGGAAGAGGTGCTGGAACCGCTTATTCTTGAAGGTCAGCTGGAGAAACTCTATGCCAGCTATGGATTGAGCTACGAGTTGCCCGGGTTGTACCAGGATGTGGAGAGCGACGTGGCTGGTCGCTGACCGGCAGCGCCATGCCGATCCCGCCGCGGATCGCCGTTCGAGGAGTCGATATGAGCGTCCGAATCTTGCTGCTGCTAAGCGCCTTCCTGACATCGCCCGTGATGGCGGCTGAGGCCGACCCGCTGCAGTCGGTGATGTGGGAATACCACCACAAGGGCCTGCTCGACGGCGAGCCCTACGTGTTCGACGAACGCGTACAGGTCCAGGTGCCGCCGTTCGCCGAGGACTCCCGCCAGGTGCCAATACACATCGATGCCCGCGCCCTGGGCGATGAGGTTGTGCGCATCGAGGCGTGGGCCGACCTCAACCCGATCCCGCGTATCTTCACCTTTACTCCTGGCGACCAAGTGCTGCCGCTGGTGGCGATTCGCATTCGGGTCGAACAGGCGACGCCGATTCGCGCTGCCGTGCTGACGCGTGACGGCTTATGGCACATCGGCTCGGCCAAGGTCGATGCCGCAGGCGGCGGCTGCACGGCGCCGAGCGTTGTGCGCGCACAGCAAGGCTGGGAAGACCGGCTAGGGGAGGTGATTGGTGGGCGCTTTCCACGGGGCGACCTCAGCCGGCTACGCGTGCAGGTATCCCACCCCATGGATAACGGCCTGGTGGGCGGTATCCCCGAGTTCTTTCTCAATCAGGCCGAGCTGCGCGATGCGCACGGCCAGGTTCTGGCAGCGCTGGAGCTGTATCCCGCTGTCAGCGAAAACCCCAGTCTGAGCCTGGAAGTGAAGGGCAGTCAGGACACCCGTCTATGGCTGCGCGACAACAACGGCAACGAGTTCGAAGCAGCCTTCTAGCCGTGCGCTCGCGGTCGTGAATGCGCCAAGCCTGCAAACCAAGCCAAGGAGGCGTCATGCGCCTGTTCATGCTTATCTTCGCGTTCTGTCTGGTGCTGCCCGTACAGGCCGAGCTGCATTACGCCCTACAGCCACGGCAGATCGCCGATGACGTCTGGCTGCTGGAAGGGGCCACCGACAACTTCGACAAGCGCAATGGCGGCAATATCGTCAACACGGGATTCATCGTCACGGATGCCGGCGTGGTGGTGATCGACAGCGGGCCGTCCAGGCGTTACGGCGAGGCGATGCGCGCGGCCATCGCCAGCGTTACCGACCGGCCGGTGGTCAAGGTTCTGCTCACTCATCACCACCCCGACCATGTGCTGGGCAACCAGGCGTTCGCCGATGTACCCATCGCTGCGCTGGTTGGCACTACCGAATTGCTGCGCGAGCAGGGCAATGCCATGGCGGAGAACATGTACCGCCTGGTCGGCGACTGGATGCGTGGCACCGAGGTGATGCTGCCAAATGAAACGCTTGAGCCCGGCGCCCTGCAGATCGGCAATCGCACGCTGCGTCTGCTGGCGCTACGCGGTCATACCGGAGCAGACCTGGCAATTCTCGATGAACGCAGTGGCGTACTCTTCGCCGGCGACATCCTCTTTTATCAGCGCGCGCTGACTACGCCGAACAGCCCGGGCCTGGACGTTTGGCTGGATGATCTCGATACCCTGCAGGCGCTACCCTGGAAGTTGCTGGTGGCCGGTCATGGCCCGGTGGCCGACGACGCCGAGCCCTTCACACAGATGCGCGATTACCTCGCTTGGCTGGACGCCTTGTTGCGCGATGCAGCCAGCACGGGCGCAGACATGAATGAGGTGATTCAGAGCCCGATCCCGGAGCGTTTCGCCGGCATCAGCTTGACCCGTTACGAGCTGATTCGCAGCGTCAGCCATCTGTATCCGCGCTACGAAGCCATGGCGCTGCCGCGCGTCGACGAGTGAAGGCGCGCCAGGTTGTCGTGGACAGCCGCTACTGCAGTTGCAGTTGATCACCACGTTCCTGCTGCCAATCGTCCAGGCTTGGTGCCGCTTCTTCACCATCCATGCGATGGATGATCGTGAAATAGTCCTGCTTGAAACGGTCCTGCATGATCTCGCTGCGATCTCGAACCCGCACAGCGTAGATGCTCTGGACGTTCTGGTGGTCGAAGTCGCGCCAGTACTGCTCATCCTTCAGCAGGCTGTAGCGATGGTTCTCAAGCGCCGCGATGACGGCTTCGCTATCGAGTCGGCCAGCCCGCCTTACGCCGTCGGCCCATTGCTGGACGATGCTGTACGCCGACGCCGCAGTGCTACCGGGGTAGCCTTGGTGCAGCGCGATGAAACGCTCGACGAATGCCTGTCCGGCTTCACTTTTTTCTCGCTGCGGCACCCGCCAGGTCCAGGCCTCGGTACCGATGACATTTTCCATCACCAGTGGCCCGGCTTGCTCAACGATGCTCTGCGTGAGGTTGGGCACGATGATCTGCATGCGCTTGCCCAAATCCAGTGTCTGCGCCAGGCGCATGGTCTGCACCAGATCCTCGCCAAGCAGCACGATCACCAGCACATCTGCTTGACTGGCAGCGGCCTTTTGCAGAGCGCTCAGGTAATCGCCGCGTCGAGCACCGCGCTCAGCGATCTTCGAGTAGCCATGACGAGCGCGGTCGCGGCTCTTGGTCGCTTCGCGCAGGGCCTGCTCCATGCTGCGCCCCCACGCATCATCGAGGCTGATGTAGTGGTAGCGTCGGTTTGGCATGTGCCAGCTCAGGTATTCACCCAACACGCGCGCGCTCATCCAGGCGCTATTTGATTCACGAAACAGATGACGATGACCGTCACGTCCGGTGATCTCGTTGGCGTAGCCGAGAGTCGGGAAATAGAGAAGCCCGAGTTCGCGGGCACGCTGGCCGGCAGTGAGCGCCTCCTCGCTATTGGCGCCGCCGAATACCATCGCCACGCCCTGGCTGGCGAATCGCTCGACGTTCGCTCGGGCCTTTTCCGCACGGGCTGCGGAGTTGAGGCTGACCAGTTCCAGCGGGCGCCCGAGCACACCGCCAGCTTGGTTGATCTGCTCGACGGCGAGCATGGCGCCACGGCGTAGCTCCAGCCCTTCGGACTTGTAATTGCCGGTACTCGGGTAGTTGAGCCCGAGGCGAATCGGTGTGGCTGCGTGAGCGACGGTGAATGTAAGGGCGGTGAGGGCGATGATCAGGGTAGGGCGCAACATGGCTCGTATCCTTCTGAGCGAGGGGTCGTCCGTTTTAGGGGCTGAGCGGGCACAGCGGAATAGTCTTTTCCGGCTGAATGGCTGCGACTTCGGTGCCGCTGGCGGCCCGTAACGAGCAGCAAAAGCAGGGTTTGCGCTGCTTGCGGGGGAGTATTGCTACCAAGGGAGTAGGGAAATCGGTACTGCGGGCAATTGTTGGCGAGGCGGCGCAAACCAAGAATCAACGGCAGACCGGGAAAATTTCCCGGCATAACAATGAACCCGCAGAGGTAAGCCGCAATGAAGCACACCGGTCTTCGCAAGCCCTTCGCCCTGACGGCGCTATGCGCCGCGGTGGCGATGTCCAGCCTGCACGCCTGGGCCGTAACCGACCAGGAAATCCTCGACGACGCCAAGTCCACCCATCAGATCGTCACCAATGGTCTGGGCTTGCAGGGCCAGCGCTACAGCCCCCTGGAAACGTTGAATACAAATAACATCAATCAGTTGCGACCGGTTTGGGGCTTCTCTCTCGGCGGTGAAAAGCAGCGCGGCCAGGAAGCACAGCCGCTGATCAAGGACGGCGTGATGTACATCACCGGCTCCTATTCGCGTGTCTATGCGGTAGACGCCCGCACCGGTAAAGAGCTGTGGCAGTACGATGCGCGCCTGCCGGACGGCATCATGCCGTGCTGCGACGTGATCAACCGCGGCGTTGCGCTGTATGACGATCTGGTTATCTTCGGCACCCTGGATGCCAAGCTGGTCGCCCTGAACAAGGACACTGGCAAGGTGGTCTGGAAGAAGACCGTTGCGGATTACAAGGCCGGTTACTCGCTGACTTCTGCACCGCTTGTGGTCAACGGCAAGCTCATTACCGGTGTCTCCGGCGGCGAGTTCGGCGTGGTCGGTAAAGTCGAGGCGTACAACCCGAAGAATGGCGATCTGCTGTGGACCCGTCCTACCGTGGAAGGCCACATGGGTTACGTCTGGAAGGATGGCAAGAAGGTCGAAAGTGGAATTTCCGGCGGCGAAGCCGGCAAAACCTGGCCTGGCGATCTCTGGAAGACTGGCGGTGCAGCGCCCTGGCTGGGCGGCTACTACGATCCGGATACCGATTCGCTGCTGTTCGGCACCGGTAACCCCGCTCCGTGGAACTCGCACCTGCGCCCTGGCGACAACCTGTTCTCGTCTTCGCGTCTGGCACTGGACCCGAACGACGGCTCGATCAAATGGCATTTCCAGTCCACTCCGCATGACGGCTGGGACTTCGACGGTGTGAACGAGCTGATCTCCTTCGACTATCAGGAAGGCGGCAAGACCATCAAGGCCGCCGGTACTGCAGACCGCAACGGCTTCTTCTACGTGCTGGATCGTACCAACGGCAAGTTCATCCGCGGCTTCCCGTTTGTCGACAAGATCACCTGGGCCAAGGGCCTGGACAAGACTGGCCGTCCGATCTTTGACGATACCCACCGACCCGGTAACCCCGGCGACGCCGACAAAGGCAAATCCGTGTTCGTCGCGCCTTCCTTCCTGGGCGGCAAGAACTGGATGCCGATGGCCTACAGCCAGGACACGGGTCTGTTCTACGTGCCGTCCAACGAGTGGGGCATGGACATCTGGAACGAGGGTGTTGCCTACAAGAAGGGCGCCGCCTACCTGGGTGCCGGTTTCACCATCAAGCCGCTCAACGACGACTTCATCGGTGTACTACGCGCCATCGACCCGAAGACCGGCAAGGAAGTGTGGCGTTATAACAACTACGCTCCGCTATGGGGCGGCGTTTTGGCCACCAAGGGCAACCTGGTCTTCACTGGTAACCCTGAGGGCTACCTGATGGCCTTCGACGCCAAGACCGGTAAGAAGGTCTACGAGTTCAACACCGGCTCGGGTGTGATCGGTTCTCCGGTTACCTGGGAAATGGACGGCGAGCAGTACGTCTCCGTTCTGTCCGGCTGGGGTGGTGCGGTACCGCTGTGGGGCGGTGAAGTCGCCAAGCGGGTGAAGGAGTTCAATCAGGGCGGCATGCTCTGGACCTTCAAGCTGCCGAAGGATCAGGTCGCCAAGCGCTGATCAGCCTGCGTGGCGGAAACCCGGCGAACGTCGGATTTCTGCAAACTGAACCCCGGTCATCACGACCGGGGTTTTGTCTTTCTGGCGCCCCAGCAAAGGCAGCTCATGCCTGGCGATAGGTGCTGGGCGTGACGCCGACCGCGCGGCGGAATACCAGAGAGAAGTGGCTCGGGCTCGAATAGCCCACCTCCAGTCCGATGTCGATGACGCTGCGCTGTGTTTCGATCAGCAGTCGGCGCGCCCGCGCCATGCGCAGGTCGATGAAGTACTGTGAAGGCGAGAGCCCGGTGGCACGTTTGAACATCCGGCTGAAGTGGTATTCGCTCAGCTCGGCGATTCGTGCCAGCTGAGCAAGACTGAAATCCTCGGCTAGCTGTGCATCCATCGCTTCGATCACCCGCCGCAGCTTGTAGGCAGGCAAGGCATTACTGCGCCGGACGGCGTCTTGCGGATCCCGATAGTGGCGCACCAGATGCACGGCCAGTGCCTGGGCCAGTCCGCGAATGCAAAGCAGGCTAGGCTCGCGCTGGTCGACCAGCTCGTGGTGCAGTTTCTCCATCAACCAGCGAATCGTTTCATCGTGGGCACCGGATACATCCAGCAATGCAAGCGCTGCGCTCTGCGGCCCGAGCAGTTCCTGTGCTGCTTGGTCGATGAGTGGCAGGCCGAGATACAGGTGCATCACCTCGAAGCGGTCGCCCTCCAGCGCCTGCCAACGCATTTCGTACGGCTCATGGGTATCGGTCAGGAAGAAGTCGCCGGCCCTGACCGTTGCGGTGCTCCATTGCCCACCCGGCGTACGCTCCTCGACGCGTGCCGCACCGGCCAGTACCAGCACCAGCAGCGGCTCTACCACCGCCGGCACCTGTATTGGCTCGACGATCGTGCGATGGCTGAAGAGCTGCACCACCACGTCCTGCATCGGCGGCTGCTGTGCGGTCGCGTGCGCTTCACCAGGCAGGTAATGGCTCATCGACTGGGGGCTGGCCTGCCCCGCATGGGGCCGTGGCGGGGCTTGTGATAACCGCGGCATGGCTTGCTCCTTGGCAAGAACTGCAAGTGATCGACGCGAAAGGGTAGCGCAGGACCCGGCGTCCGGCAGATCGATGCTGCGCGCAAAACCCCGATAGCCAGCGCAAGTGTGCGAGAGCTCAGACTGCTGCGATGGGGGACAGTTAACCCATCGCGCCTCGTGGCGCAGTACATAAGAGAGGAGAGCACCATGACCGATTCAAATAACTGTGTCGTTCAGGAAGTCGAAGGCAAGGTCGCGCTGATCACCGGCGCTGCCAGTGGCATCGGCAGGGCCATCGCCTTGCTGCTGCACGAGCGAGGCGCCAAGGTCATCGCCGAAGACATCAACCCAGCCGTCGAGGAGCTTGCTCGGCCGGGGCTGGTGCCGCTGCTGGCGGACATTACCGAGGATGGCGCAGCCGAGCATGCGGTCGGCCTGAGCATCGAGCATTTCGGTCGGTTGGATATCCTGGTCAACAACGCCGGCATCATCATCAACAAGTTGGTGGTGGACATGACTCGCGAGGATTGGGAACGCATCCAGGCGGTCAACGTAACCGCGGCCTTTCTGCATTGCCGTGAAGCGGTCAAGGCGATGACGCCGAACGGGTCGGGGGCGATCGTCAACATTGCTTCCTATGCGTCCTATTTCGCCTTTCCGACCATCGCGGCCTACACGGCATCCAAAGGCGCATTGGCCCAGCTGACCCGCACGCTGGCGCTGGAGGCGATCGAGCATGGCATTCGAGTCAATGCCATCGGCGTCGGTGACGTGGTGACCAACATCCTCAACGACGTGGTCGAGGACGGCCCGGGCTTTCTCGCCCAGCATGGCGAAGCCGCACCCATCGGTCGTGCGGCGCAGCCGAAGGAGATCGCTGAGATCGTCGCTTTTCTCGCCTCGGAGCGGGCCAGCTTCATGGTGGGCTCGGTGGTCATGGCCGATGGCGGCATGACGGTCACGGCCGGTTGATACCGCCCCAGAAACACGAACCCCGCCAGTAGGCGGGGTTCGGTGCTTTACGTTACGTAGACAGGCGCGGGATCAGTCTTCCAGCGAGCCCATCGCGGTGGTGTTGAAACCGCCATCGACGTAGAGGATTTCACCGCTGATACCCGAGGCGAGATCGGAGCAGAGGAAGGCACCGGCATTGCCGACTTCGTCGATGGTGACGTTGCGGCGCATCGGGGTCTGCTTCTCGTTGGCAGCGAGCATCTTGCGGAAGCTGGCGATGCCGGAGGCGGCCAGGGTACGGATCGGGCCGGCGGAGATGCAGTTCACGCGAGTGCCTTCCGGGCCGAGGCTGCCGGCCAGGTAACGAACGCCAGCTTCCAGGCTGGCCTTGGCCATGCCCATGACGTTGTAGTTCGGCATGGTGCGCTCGGCGCCCAGGTAGGAAAGGGTCAGCAGGCTGCCATTGCGGCCCTTCATCATTTCGCGGCCGGCCTTGGCCAGGGCAACGAAGCTGTAGGCGCTGATGTCGTGAGCGATCTTGAAGCCTTCACGGGTGGTGACTTCGGTGAAGTCGCCATTGAGCTGGTCGCCCGGAGCAAAGCCGACGGAGTGTACGATGCAGTCCAGGCCGTCCCACTTCTTGCTCAGTTCTTCGAATACGCGCGCGATCTCTTCATCGTTGGCAACGTCGCAGGGGAAGCACAGCTCAGGGCTCGAGCCCCAACCGGAAGCGAATTCCTCGACGCGACCCTTGAGCTTGTCGCCCTGGTAGGTGAAAGCCAGTTCTGCACCTTCGCGATGCATGGCGGCGGCGATGCCCGAGGCAATCGACAGTTTGCTGGCAACGCCGACGATCAGTACGCGCTTACCGGTGAGAAAACCCATGTGCTTGTCCCTCTTCTGGTTGTTCGGCAGAGCTGGGTGCCATGAAGGCGGATTCCAGCAGCTGCTGTGTATACGGATGTTGCGGTGCCGCAAAAATGTCCGCGGCCGCACCCTGTTCCACCACCTGGCCCTGCTTGACCACCATCATCTGGTGGCTGAGCGCTCTGACCACCGCCAGGTCATGGCTGATGAACAGGTAGGTCAGGTTGTACTTGGCCTGCAACGAGCGCAGAAGCTCCACCACCTGGCGTTGTACCGTGCGATCGAGCGCCGAGGTCGGCTCGTCGAGCAGTATCAGCGCCGGCTTCAAAACCAGAGCCCGGGCAATGGCAATACGTTGCCGTTGTCCGCCGGAAAACTCATGGGGGTAGCGATGCCGGGTGTCCGGATCAAGGCCAACCTCCACGAGCGCGTCAATGATTGCCTGTTCCTGTTCCTGCGCATTACCCATCCTGTGGATGCGCAGTCCCTCGCCAATGATCTGCCCGACCGACATACGCGGGCTCAGGCTACCGAAGGGGTCCTGAAAGACCACCTGCATCTGCCGGCGCAACGGCCGTATCTGGCGCTGCGACATGCTTTGCAGGTGCTGGCCCTGGAAGCGGATCTCGCCCCGACTACCCAACAACCGAAGAATAGCCAATCCAAGCGTGGACTTACCGGAACCGCTCTCGCCGACGATACCCAGCGTCTGCCCCTTGGGCAGGCTGAAGTTCACGCCGTCGACCGCCTTGATGTGGTCGACGGTGCGTCGCAATAGCCCTTTCTTTATCGGGAACCACACGCGCAGATCTTCGACTTCCAGCAGTGGCGCCGCTTCCTCGACTGCCACAGGACCGCCACTGGGCTCAGCCGCCAGCAGTTCCTGGGTGTAAGGATGCTGGGGTGAGCGGAACAGATCTTCACACAACGCCTGTTCGACGACGCGACCGCGCTGCATGACACATACACGATGGGCGATGCGTCTGACCAGGTTGAGATCGTGGCTGATCAACAGCAGGGACATCCCCAGGCGTGCCTGCAATTCCTTGAGCAATTCGAGGATTTTCAGCTGCACGGTGACGTCCAGCGCAGTGGTGGGTTCGTCGGCGATCAGCAGCTCGGGCTCGTTGGCCAGCGCCATGGCGATCACCACCCGTTGCCGCTGCCCGCCCGACAGCTCGTGCGGGTAGGCGCGGATGCGCTTGTGCGGTTCGGGAATGCCGACTAGCTCGAGCAACTCCAGCGTCCGGGCGCTGGCCGCCTTGCCGCGCAGTCCCTTGTGAATCTCCAGCACCTCGTTGATCTGCTTGCCCACGGTATGCAGCGGGTTGAGCGAGGTCATCGGTTCCTGGAAAACCATGGCGATGCGATTGCCACGGATTTTGCGCATTGCCTTTTCGTCGGCCTTGAGCAGGTCCTGGCCATGGAACAGGATCTGGCCCTGAGGGTGACGGGCAAGCGGGTAGGGCAGCAGTCGCAGAATGGAATGGGCTGTGACCGACTTGCCCGAGCCGCTTTCGCCAACCAGTGCCAGGGTTTCACCCTTGCGAATATCGAAGGTCACGCCTTCGACGACGCGCTGGGCCTGCTCGCCGGTAACGAACTCGACGGCCAGGTCGCGGACCTCGACCAGATTCTCGGCAATCGGTTGTTCGGCCATGTTATTTCCTTGGGTCGAAGGCATCGCGCGCCGCCTCCCCGATAAACACCAGCAGGGTGAGCATGATCGCCAGCACCATGAATGCACTGATACCCAGCCAAGGCGCCTGCAAGTTGGATTTACCCTGCGCGACCAATTCGCCTAGCGATGGAGAGCCCGCTGGCAGGCCGAAGCCAAGGAAGTCAAGCGCGGTGAGAGTGCCGATGGCGCCAGTGAGAATGAACGGCATGAACGTCATGGTGGAAACCATGGCGTTGGGCAGAATGTGGCGGAACATGATTGCGCCGTTCTGCATGCCGAGGGCGCGCGCGGCCCGCACGTACTCAAGGTTGCGGCCGCGGAGGAATTCGGCACGCACCACGTCTACCAGGCTCATCCAGGAGAACAGCAGCATGATGCCCAGCAGCCACCAGAAGTTTGGCTGCACGAAACTGGCGAGAATGATCAGCAGATAGAGCACCGGCAGGCCCGACCAGATCTCCATGAACCGCTGTCCGACCAGGTCGACCCAGCCGCCATAGAAACCCTGCAGGGCGCCGGCGATAACACCGATCACCGAGCTGATCAGCGTCAGGGTTAGGGCGAACAGTACCGAGATGCGGAATCCGTAGATGACTCGCGCCAGTACGTCGCGCCCCTGATCGTCGGTACCAAGCCAATTCTCCAGCGAGGGTGGGGCCGGGGCGGGTACCTGCAGTTCGTAGTTGATGCTCGAATAGTTGAAGGGAATGACCGGCCAGATCATCCAGCCGTCTTTTTCGGCGATCAGCTCCTTGATGTAAGGGCTCTTGTAGTTGGCCTGCAACGGAAATTCGCCGCCAAATGCCGTTTCCGGATAGCGCTTGAACACCGGGAAGAACCATTCACCGTCATAACGCACGACGATGGGCTTGTCATTGGCAATGATTTCCGCGCCGAGGCTGAGTCCGAACAGGGCAAGGAAAATCCACAGCGACCACCAGCCGCGCTTGTGTGCCTTGAACAGCGCTAGTCGGCGCTGATTGAGGGGGGACAACTGCATCTCAGGCCTCCCTGCTTTCGAAATCGATGCGCGGATCGACCAGGGTGTAGGTCAGGTCGCCGATCAGCTTCACCACCAGTCCGAGCAGGGTGAAGAGGAAGAGGGTGCCGAACACTACCGGATAGTCTCGGTTGATCGCCGCCTCGAAGCTGAGCAGACCGAGCCCGTCCAGAGAAAAGATCACCTCGATCAGCAGCGAACCGGTGAAGAACATGCCGATGAACGCCGCCGGGAACCCGGCGATGATGATCAGCATGGCATTGCGGAACACGTGACCGTAGAGCACGCGATTCTTGCTCAATCCTTTGGCCCGCGCCGTGATCACGTACTGCTTGTTGATCTCGTCGAGGAAGCTGTTCTTGGTCAGCAGCGTGAGCGTCGCGAAGTTGCCGATCACCAGCGCAGTCACGGGCAATGCCAGATGCCAGAAATAGTCGATGATCTTGCCGCCCATGGTCAGGTCATCGAAGTTGGCCGAGGTCAGCCCGCGCAGCGGGAACCAGTTCCAGTAACTGCCGCCGGCGAACAGCACGATCAGCAGAATGGCGAAGAGGAAGGCTGGGATGGCGTAGCCGACGATGATCGCCGAACTGGTCCAGACGTCGAACTTGCTTCCGTGCCGCGTGGCCTTGGCGATCCCCAGCGGAATCGAGGCCAGGTACATGATCAGCGTGCTCCACAGCCCTAATGAAACGGAGACCGGCATCTTTTCGATGATCAGGTCGGTGACCTTGGCGTCACGGAAGAAGCTTTCGCCGAAATCCAGCCTCAGGTAGTTGCTGAGCATGATCCAGAAGCGTTCAAGCGGCGGTTTGTCGAAGCCGTACAGGCGCTCGATCTCGGCAACCAGTTCAGGATCAAGACCTTGGGCGCCACGGTAGCTGGTGCCTGCAACGGCTACTTCCGAACCACCGCCGGCGATACGGCTGGTAGCGCCTTCGAAGCCCTCGAGCTTGGCGATCGCCTGTTCTACCGGCCCGCCAGGTGCCGCCTGGATGATGATGAAGTTGATCACCAGAATGCCGAACAGGGTAGGGATGATCAGCAGCAGTCGGCGAAAGATGTAAGCCAGCATGCTTAGCGCTCCGCCTTGGCTTCGTCATCCGGGGCGGCGCCAGCTTCTTCGGCCTTTTTCGCCTCCGCCGGGTCGGCGACGGGCGTTTTCGCGTCCGGCTTGCGCCACCAGGTCATCAGGCCAATGTCCTGTTTGGGCGTTACCTCAGGGTGGGTCAGATGATTCCAGTACGCAACGCGCCAGGTTTTGATATGCCAGTTCGGCACCACGTAATGACCCCAGAGCAGTACCCGGTCGAGTGCTCGGGTGTGAGTGATCAGCTCCTTGCGCGAGCCGGCACTGATCAGGCCTTCGACCAGAGCGTCGATTGCCGGGTCCTTGAGGCCAATGAAATTGCGGCTGCCCGGGTTGTCGGCGCTCGCCGAGTGCCAGTACTCGCGCTGCTCATTACCAGGGGAGTTGGATTGTCCGAAGCCGCTGACGATCATGTCGTAATCACGCGAACGGAGCCGGTTGATGTATTGCGATACGTCCACCCGGCGGATCTCAAGCTCGATCCCAAGATCAGCCAGATTGCGTTTGTATGGCAATAGGACACGTTCGAATTCAGCCTGAACCAACAGGAATTCCAGCTTCACCGGCTTGCCTTCGGCATCCACCATTCGGTCGTTCTCGACCTTCCAGCCCGCTTCGGTCAGCAGTCGGTAAGCCTGGCGCTGTTGCTCGCGGATCACGCCGTTTCCTTCCGTGCGTGGCAATTCGAAAGCTTTGTCGAACACCTCGTCGGGTATCTTGCCGCGCAGCGGTTCGAGGAGCTTGAGTTCGTCTTCATCCGGTAAGCCGGAGGAGGCGAGGTCGGAGTTGTCGAAATAACTGCGGGTGCGGGTATAGGCACCGTTGAACAGCTGGCGATTGGTCCATTCGTAGTCGAACAGCAACCCAAGCGCCTCGCGAACGCGTCGATCCTGCAGTTGCGGACGGCGGATATTGAAGATGAACCCCTGCATGCCGGTTGGGTTGTGGTTACGGATTTCATCTTTGACGATGCGTCCGTCTCTCACAGCCGGAATGTCGTAGGCGGTCGCCCAGTTCTTCGCACTGGTCTCGAACCAGTAGTCGAAGTGCCCGGCCTTGAAGGCTTGCAGCGCCACAGTGTTGTCACGGTAGTAGTCGAAGTTGATGCGATCGAAGTTGTAGAAGCCGCGGTTTACCGGCAGATCCTTGCCCCAATAATCTTCGACGCGTGCATAGCGAATCGAGCGGCCCGCCTGGACCTTGTCGACCCTGTAGGGCCCGCTGCCCAGCGGAACCTCCAAGCTGCCCGAGGTGAAGTCCTTTCCTTCCCACCAGTGCTTTGGTAGTACCGGCAGTTGCCCGAGAATCATCGGCAGTTCGCGATTGCCAGCGTGTTTGAAGTCGAAGCGCACTCGTCGTGGGCTCTCGGCGGTGACTTTCTCCACATCGGCGTAGTAGCCGCGGTAATGCGGTGCGCCTTGGCTCATCAGTGTTTCGAAGGTGAACACCACATCTTCGGCTTTCACAGGTTCGCCATCGTGAAAGCGAGCCTCCGGCCGCAAATGGAAACGCACCCAGCTGCTGTTTGGGCCTTTTTCGATTTTTTCCGCCAGTAGGCCGTAAACGGTAAAAGGCTCGTCGAGGCTATTGGTGGTCAGGGTGTCGTAAATCAGGCCGATGTCATCGGCTGCGACCCCCTTGTTGATGAAGGGGTTGAGCGAGTCGAAGCCGCCAAAACCCGCTTGGCGCAGTGTGCCGCCCTTGGGGGCATCCGGGTTGGCATACTCAAAATGGCTGAAATTTGCCGGGTACTTTGGTTTCTCGTCATACAGCGTCAGCGCGTGGCGGGGGGCGGCCTCGGCCAGGCTGGCGATGCAGAGCAGGCCCAGCAGTCCGGCGCGGAGCAGCGGATGGCGCAGTCGGTTGTTCATTTGGTCTTCTCCAGGCTCTTCAGCCACCAGGCGCGCAAACCCAGCGTGTAGGGCGGCGTGGTGACATGGGCGAACCGATTCCGGTAGGCCAGGCGGTGGTTACTGATGAACCAGTTTGGAATGGTGTAGTGGTTCCAGAGCAGCACCCGGTCGATGGCACGGGCGGCTGCGACCTGCTCATCGCGTGTTTGCGCGGCTAGCAGTTTGGCAATCAGGTCATCGATGATCGGGTTGGCGATGCCGGCATAGTTGCGCCCGCCTTTGACGTCGACCTGACTGGAGTGGAAATACAGGTATTGCTCAAGGCCCGGGCTCAGGCTTTGCGCGAGTGTCATCAGGATCATGTCGTAGTCGTAATGATCGAGTCGCTGCTTGTACTGTGCGCTGTCGACGGTGCGCAGATTGGCCTGTATGCCAATACGGGCCAGATTCTCGACGTAAGGCTGAAGGATGCGTTCAAGCCGTGGGTTGACCAGCAGGATCTCGAAGCGCAGCGGGTGTCCGGCGCTATTGAGTAGACCGGCATCCGACGCTTTCCAGCCGGCCTCGGCAAGTAATCCCAGTGCACGGCGCAACGTTTCACGAGGGATTCCACGGCCGTCGGTTTTCGGGAGCTGGAACGGCTCGGTGAACAGTTTGGCCGGAAGCTGTTTGCGATACGGCGAGAGTAGCAGCCACTCGCCGCCTTCCGGCTTGCCGGTTGCGGTGAAGTCACTGTTGGGGTAGTAGCTCTCGCTGCGGTTGTAGGCACCATAGAACAACGCGCGGTTAGTCCATTCGAAGTCGAACATCAGGCCGAGTGCTTCACGGACGCGGGCATCGGCGAAGGTCGGCCGTCGGCCGTTCATGAACAGTGCCTGCGTCTGAGTCGGGATCTGGTGAAGGATTTCGTCGCGGATGATGTCGCCGCGCATTGCTGCGGGAAATTGATAGCCGTTGGCCCAGTTTTTTGCCTGGTGCTCGATATAGAAGTCGAATTCACCGACCTTGAAGGCCTCGAACGCCACTACGCTATCGCGATAGAACTCGACGTCGACCCGGTTGAAGTTGTACTTGCCCTGATTGACCGGCAGCTTGGCGCCCCACCAGTCCCGTACGCGCTCGAACACTACCTGCCGCCCGGGCTGGACATGGGTGATGCGGTAGGGGCCGCTGCCTAGCGGGGGTTCGAATGTGGTGGCCTTGAAGTCGCGATCTTTCCAGTAGTGCTGCGGCAGTACCGGCAGCTCGCCGAGACGCATGATCAGCAGCGGGTTATCGGCCTGCTCGAAGATGAACCGGATGCGGTGCCGGTTGAGGATGTCGACACGCTTTATGCCTTGCAGATTGGTGCGGTACTGGGGGTGACCATCCTTGATCAGCAGTCGGTATGAAAAGGCGACATCGTACGCGGTGATCGGCTTGCCATCATGGAAACGGGCCTCCTTGCGCAGATTGAAAACGACCCAGCTGTTGTTGACGCTGTGCTCCACCGACTCAGCAATCAGGCCGTAGCTGGACGCCGGTTCGTCCCCGGATGGATCGTAGATGCCAGTGCCAACCATCAACGGCTCGTTCAACTCGCTGATGCCGTATTGCAGAAAGCCGGGAGTGGCGCTTGGGCTGGTGCCCTTGAAAGTGTACGGATTGAGCGTGTCGAAGGTACCGGATGCCATCAGCTTGATCCGGCCGCCCTTTGGCGCACGCGGATTCACCCAGTCGAAATGGGTAAAGGAGGCTGGATACTTGAGGGTGCCAAACTGCGCATAACCATGGCTTTCGCTGATGGTGGCGAGGGCGGGAAAGCTCAAGGCCAGGCAGGTAAGTAACAGTAGCAGGGGTCGCATCAGATGGGGGATCCGATCCTTGGCGCTTACGGGCTTCTCGGGCCGGTACAGTAACAGCTTGTATGCGCTGGAAAAAGGCCGGACAACTCGGGCAAACTGCCGGTCATTTCCCGTAATGGCATTGTGCAGAGGTGAGCGCTTGAATGTACGTGCCCAGGGTCTACAGGCGTGGATCGACCGCCTGAATCAATCCGAGCTACCCGCGCTGGCGTCCGTGGTGAAGGATCTTCAGCGTCTTGCGGTGCATGAGCATGCATCGGTGCAGCAGCTCGCCGATGTATTGCTTCGCGACGCGTCACTGACCTCGAAAGTCCTCCGCGTCGGTAACAGCAGCTATTACAACCCCTCGCAGGAAACCATCAAGACCATTTCCCGGGCGATCGTAATGATCGGCTTCGAGAACGTGCGCCTGATCAGTCTGTCAGTCACCCTCATCGACAGCCTGCTCGAGCGCGCTCCGCGGGAGCAGTTGCTGGAGCTGTTAGCCCGCTCGTTTCATGCGGCGGTACAGGCACGCAATATTGCCGGTTACGTGCTTTCCCGTCATGAGGAGGAGGTGTTTATCGCGGCGCTGCTCTACAACGTCGGTGAGCTGGCTTTCTGGGGGTGTGGTGGAGAACAGGTGGATGAGCTGGCGCTGCAGCTGGTGCAACCCGGTATCAAGGCCGACGATGCGGTGCAGAGCGTGTTGGGCACGAGCTTCAGACAACTCAGCCTAGGTCTGGTCAGAAGCTGGAACCTGGGCGAGTTGACCAGCCTTGCGCATAGCCAGGTAGCTGGCAACGACCCGGCTGCTCGTGCGGTGGCGCTGGGCGTGCAGATCAGCGAGGCCGCGCTCGGAGGCTGGGAGTGCGAACAGATGGCAGTGTTGACCAAGGCCGTCGCCGATTTTACCGGCGTGGATGAAACCGACGCGCTGCAGCAGATACTCGCCAGCGCCGACGAGACCGTGCGGGTGGCAACCACGTTCGGCGCCAGCCGCCTGGGACGACTCATCCCCAGTACCGATCCCGAGCAGATTCGCTTGCAGCAGGCCCAACGCCAGGCGGCCTTGTTGCAACCGGATCTGCTGCTGATGCAGCAGTCGCTGCAGGATCTGGGGCTGATGGCCTCGGGTGGCGGCGATGCGGGGTTGGTTCTGGATACGCTGCTAAAGGGCCTGCACCGCGGGGTCGGCCTGGAGCGAGTGATGGTTGCAGTGCTCGCGGATCAGCAAACACGCTTCAAAGTACGCTGTGCGCTGGGTGATGGCACCGAAAACTGGTTGCAAGGCTTCGTGCTGCCAGCAGATCAACCGGAACAACCCCATGTGTTCAGCTATGCATTGCGCCATCGACAGTCGTTGTGGATGGGAGTCCCGGCAAGTTACAACCTGGCTGATCTGGTGACCCAGCCGTTGCGCCAGTGGCTGGGCACCGGAATGTTTTTCATTGCGCCGCTGATGGCGGGCACCCGCGAGATTGGCGTGCTTTACGGTGACTGTCGGCTTTCGGGGAGGGCGCTGAAACACGAGCAGTTCGTCGCGTTCCAGCGTTTTACCCAGCTGACCGGCCGCTGCCTGGAGTCGTTGAGCAAGCGACCCGCTGGTTAACCGTCACTTGGGGAGGTAAAGCGTCAGCAGCTGGCCAGGGCGAAGCACATTGCTACCCTCGGGATTCCAGGTCTTCAGGTTGGTTAGCTGTACGTTGAAGCGTTTGGCGATCTGATACAGCGAATCGCCTTTCTGGACTTTGTAATAGGTGGGGGAGTTGCCTTTGCGTTCTGTTTTGGCTACCGCCGGACCTTGAAGGAACAGTGCTTGGCCGACCTTGAGCTGACTGCCGGACAATTTGTTCCAGCGCTGCAGATCTCGGACAGACACGCGCTGAGCCTTGGCGATGTCCCAGAGGTTGTCGCCAGACTTGACCCGGTAACTGCGTGGCGCAGAGGCCGACGTCGGCTGGCGCGCCACCGCATGTAGCAGCTCCCGCGAGGCCCCCGCATCACCACTGGTGGGTATGCTGAGCACCTGGCCGATACGCAGCGTATTGCTGTCGAGCCGGTTGACGTCGCGAATGATATTGACCGTCAGATGGTGTCGGTTGGCGATGCCACCCAGCGTGTCGCCCGCACGAACCTGATACTGCTGCCAATCGACCAAATCCTGCGGTTTCATCAACGCTAGGTTGGCGGCCAGCATTTCGGCCTTCTCCAATGGCACGAGCAGCTGCTGCGGACCATCCAGAGTAATACGGCGAGTAAAGGCAGGGTTTAGCTGATACAGCTCGTCCTCATCCAAGTCAGCAAGCTTCGCCACTCGAGCCAGGTCCATGCGCTGTTTGAGCGCGATGACTTCGAAGTAGGGCTCATTGGCGATCGGGCTGAGATTGATGCCGTACGCCTCCGGGGCTTCGATCAGCTGCGACAGCGCCAGTAGTTTCGGCACGTAGTCACGAGTTTCACGTGGTAACGGCAGATTCCAGTAGTCGGTGGGCAGCCCCAGCTTTTGATTGCGTTCGATCGCCCGACTAACCGTTCCTTCCCCCGAATTGTAAGCTGCGAGCGCTAGCAACCAGTCACCGTTGAACAGGCCGTGCAGGTAAGTCAGATAACGCAGCGCGGCGTTGGTAGAGGCGGTGATATCGCGGCGGCCGTCGTACCAGTTGGTCTGGCGGAGGTTGAAGTGCCGGCCGGTCGAGGGAATGAACTGCCAAAGCCCAACCGCATGGGCAGGGGAATAGGCGAAGGGGTCGTAGGAGCTTTCGATGATCGGCAACAGCGCCAGCTCAAGCGGCATGCCACGCTCTTCGAGCCGCTCGACAATGTAATGAATGTAGGGGCTACCGCGCTCGCTGGCGATTTCTATCGACTGTGGGCGGCTGGCGAAGAGCAATCGCTGCTGTTCGATACGAGGATTGCTGTCCAGGTGCTCTTGAAGCTTGTAGCCCTCGCGAATGCGCTCCCAGATATCCTCATGCTCGGCGACGGAGGCAGTCTCCGTCAGCCAGATGGGTTCCTGTGCCACCGGCACCGCCACGCGTCTAGTCTGTTCGCGTGCGTCGTCACGCACGGCGTTGCTCTGACAGCCCGCAAGGGCCACGCATATGGCTAGAGCCAACACCCGACCGGAGGCTGCCAAGGCGTCCGGTTCTAGGCGTTTCTTGGTAGCTGGCGGCATTGGCTGGACTCTTCCCCGGAAACAAAATTCGGGGGATTCTAGGAACGCACCCTGGCCGGGTCAAGTTTGTACGCCCCGTTTCGGGAACCTGTCGACCTTGTCAGAAATGATCTTTCCAGGCGCGCAAAGCCGCAAAAACTGCGACTTCGCCACCAAGTTTGCTGCCGCTGTGTTCGTTCGCTGCCTGCTGGACAGCCGCTACGTTGCTGCGCAGGAAGGGGTTGGTGGCACGTTCGATGTCCATTCGCGAGGGCAGACTGAAGCGATTTGACTCGCGCAGCGCCGTCACCTCACGCAGGCGTTTTTCAATGTCCGGGTTGCTCGGCTCCACCGCGCGCGCGAAGCGCAGATTGCTCAGCGTGTATTCGTGAGTGCAGTAGACGAGGGTATGGTCTGGCGTGGCTGCCAGACGTTGCAGCGAATCGAACATTTGCTTAGGCGTACCTTCGAACAGCCGACCACATCCAGCCGCGAAGAGGGTGTCGCCACTTAGTAACCAGGGCTGCTCGGTGTCGGCGTGAAAATAGGCGATATGTCCGAGCGTATGTCCGGGAACGGCGATGACCTGCAATTTCTTCCCGAGTACCTGGATGTGCTGGCCATCGCCAAGTGCCTCGTCACGCGCGGGGATATTTTCCGCTGCCGGCCCGTAGACGCATGCGCCGGTCTGCGCCTTGAGTCGTTCGACACCGCCGACATGGTCGTGGTGGTGGTGCGTGACCAGGATGTCGCTGAGTTGCCAGCCAGGGTGCTCGTGCAGCCAGTCGAGAACCGGTGCTGCATCACCGGGGTCCACGGCGGCGCATCGTTGCGTTGCATCGTCCTGGAGCAGCCAGATGTAGTTGTCGGTGAAGGCGGGGAGTGCTTCGATCTTCAACATGGGCGGGTCGCCAATCGAGTGACAAAGGCGCATCCTAGCAGTCCCATGGGAAAGTTGAACCCGAGCGATCGCAGCGCCCTGCAGGCCTGCACGACGAACGGAGCCGACCGATGAAAGATCGACCGTCCACCCAAGGCAGCGACCACTGGCTGTCCCTGATCAAGCAGGCATCCGACTGGTTCGAGGGGCCGCTGGGTCAGCAGCTGCTTGCTCAGGAAAAAGACATACTCAATGAAGAGCTTGCGCGATGTTTCGGCAGCTACCTGGTGCACAACGGTCCTTTCAGTGGCGAGCCGGTGCAACCGCAGAACATCAAGCGCAGTGTTCGTTTGGGCGCGCCGTTGCCTGGCGTGGAGATTCATTGCGAGGAGCAGGCCTGGCCGCTTGGTGAGCACGCCGCCGATGTGGTGGTCCTGCAGCACGCCTTGGACTTCAGTCTTTCTCCTCATGGGCTGCTGCGTGAAGCAGCGCGTGGAGTACGTCCTGGCGGGCATCTGCTTATCGTCGGCATCAACCCCTGGAGCGCCTGGGGGGCGCGCCATCTGGTGTCGCGAGAGGTGTTTCGCGAGGCCCGCTGCATCCGCCCTTCAAGGGTCGGCGACTGGCTAAATCTGCTGGGATTCGCGCTGGAGAAACGCCGCTTCGGGTGCTATTGTCCCCCGCTTTCTTCGAGCGAGTGGCAGGCGCGCCTGTCTCGGCTGGAGGCCCTTGGGCAGCAGTTGCAAGCCCCGACCGGCGGCTTCTACCTATTGGTAGCGCGCAAGCTGATGATCGGTCTCCGGCCCTTGCGCCAGGAGCGCCGCGAGCGAATGGGCAAACTGCTGCCGATGCCGGTAGCCAAAATCAGTCGCCGCGATGCTGAACTGTAACGACCCCCTTGAACACCGATCCTGCTGGCAAACAGAGTAAGCAATACACATGAGCGACGACTGCGTCGAGATTTACACCGACGGCGCCTGCAAGGGCAACCCAGGCCCGGGCGGCTGGGGGGCGCTGCTGGTTTATAAGGGCGTCAAGCGCGAGCTTTGGGGTGGCGAGCCCGAAACCACCAACAATCGCATGGAGCTCATGGCCGCCATTCAGGCGCTTGCCGAGCTCAAGCGCTCATGCAACGTCCGCCTGGTCACAGATTCGCAGTACGTCATGCAGGGCATCAACGACTGGATGCCGAACTGGAAGAAGCGTGGCTGGAAAACCGCAAGTAAGCAGCCGGTGAAAAACGCTGATCTTTGGCAACAGCTCGACGAGCAGGTCAATCGTCATCAGGTGAGCTGGGAGTGGGTCCGTGGTCATACCGGCCACCCCGGCAACGAGCACGCCGATCTGCTGGCCAACCGCGGCGTAGTGCAGGCCAAACGACAACCGATTGTGTAAGTGAGCGAGAGAACATGCGTAGCGTAGTGCTGGACACCGAAACAACCGGCATGCCGGTGACCGATGGTCACCGGATCATCGAAATTGGTTGTGTCGAGGTCATCGGGCGACGGCTGACCGGACGGCATTACCACGTCTATCTCCAGCCTGATCGCGAAGTGGACGAGGGCGCGATTGCCGTCCACGGCATCACAAACGAGTTCCTGATCGACAAACCGCGTTTCCGCGAGGTCGCTGACGAGTTCTTCGAGTTCATCAAGGGTTCGCAGCTGGTCATCCATAACGCGGCGTTTGACCTTGGTTTCATCAACAACGAGTTTGCATTGCTCGGTCAGCAGGACCGTGCCGAGATAACCGACCATTGTTCGGTGCTCGATACCCTGCTGATGGCCAGGGAGCGTCACCCCGGCCAGCGCAACAGCCTCGATGCGCTTTGCAAGCGCTACGGCGTGGACAACTCGGGCCGTGACCTTCACGGCGCCTTGCTTGATGCCGAGATCCTCGCCGATGTCTGGCTGACCATGACCGGCGGGCAGACCAATCTGTCTCTCGCGGGCGATGGGGAGAACTCCGATGGGGGGCGTCAGCAGCCCAGCCCGATCCGACGGCTCCCGGCCGACCGGCCGCTCACGACAGTACTGCGGGCCAGCGAGGAAGAGGTTGCCGCACATATGGCCCGTATGGCTGCGATCGAAAAGGCTGCTGGCGCAGCCCCCTTGTGGCTACAGCTTGAAGGCTGAATTTCTGTTGCGCCGCTATGCCCACGACGAGGCAAGCGCAATGCGCTGTTCCTTTGCTGCGGACGCTTCTACCCTGTAGAAGGATCGTCCGCAGAGAGCGCGCATGTACAAAGACCTGAAATTTCCCATTCTCATCGTTCACCGTGACATCAAGGCCGACACTGTCGCCGGTGAACGTGTACGCGGTATCGCCTCTGAGTTGGAGCGCGACGGCTTCAATATCCTGCCTACGGCGAGCTCGAGCGAGGGCCGCATCGTCGCCTCTACCCATCACGGGCTGGCCTGCATTCTGGTGGCGGCAGAAGGCGCCGGTGACAACCAGCGTCTGCTGCATGACGTGGTGGAACTGATTCGGGTTGCACGCCGCCGCGCGCCGCGGCTACCGATTTTCGCTCTGGGCGAACAGATCACCATCGAAAACGCGCCGGCCGAGGCAATGGCCGATCTCAACGAGCTGCGGGGCCTGCTTTATCTGTACGAGGACACGGTGCCGTTTCTGGCCCGCCAGGTTGCTCGGGCGGCGCGCGGCTACCTCGAGGATTTGTTGCCACCGTTTTTCAGCGCATTGGTCCAGCACACTGGTGAGTCGAACTACTCCTGGCATACACCTGGTCACGGTGGTGGAGTGGCTTTTCGAAAGAGTCCGGTGGGGCAGGCGTTTCATCAGTTTTTCGGTGAAAACACACTGCGCTCGGATCTCTCGGTGTCGGTACCCGAGCTTGGCTCGCTGCTCGATCACACCGGGCCGGTGGCTGCTGCTGAAGCCCGCGCTGCGCGAAACTTCGGGGCCGACCACACTTTCTTCGTGATCAACGGCACCTCGACGGCGAACAAGATTGTCTGGCACTCGATGGTCGCCCGAGATGACCTGGTGCTGGTCGACCGCAATTGCCACAAATCGATTCTGCACGCGATCATCATGACTGGTGCGATACCGTTGTATATGAGCCCGACCCGCAACGAGCTGGGCATCATTGGCCCGATTCCGTTGGAAGAGTTCACCCGGGACTCCATCCAGGCGAAGATTGCGGCCAACCCACTGGCCCGGGGAAGGCCGCCCAAGGTCAAGCTGGCAGTCGTGACCAACTCGACCTACGACGGGCTTTGCTATAACGCCAACCTGATCAAGCGCACCCTGGCCGACAACGTCGAAGTACTGCATTTCGACGAGGCCTGGTATGCCTATGCGGCGTTTCATGAGTTTTACGATGGCCGCTACGGCATGGACACCCGCGAGCAGGGTCCGCTGGTATTCACCACCCATTCAACGCACAAGCTGCTGGCGGCGTTCAGCCAGGCCTCGATGATCCATGTGCTCGACAGCCAGACACGGCAGCTTGACCGCGACCGCTTCAATGAAGCTTTCATGATGCACATCTCCACTTCGCCGCAGTACGGCATTCTGGCATCTCTGGATGTGGCCTCGGCGATGATGGAGGGCCCTGCCGGACGCTCGTTGATTCAGGAAACCTTCGATGAGGCGCTGAGCTTTCGTCGGGCGCTGGCCAACCTGCGCCAGCATATCGACCCAGGGGACTGGTGGTTCAGCATCTGGCAACCGCCGCTTGTTGATGGGGCTGAGTCGCTGGTAACGCCGGATTGGCTCCTGGAGCCGACCGCCGACTGGCATGGTTTCGGCGATATCGCTGACGATTATGTGCTGCTCGATCCGATCAAGGTCACGCTGGTGACGCCCGGCCTCACCGCATCCGGTGCCTTGGGCGAAAGCGGCATCCCGGCCGCGGTCGTCAGCAAGTTCCTTTGGGAGCGCGGCTTGGTGGTCGAGAAGACGGGCCTGTATTCGATGCTGGTGCTGTTCTCGATGGGGATCACCAAGGGCAAATGGAGCACGCTCCTGACCGAGCTGCTCGAGTTCAAGCGTCACTACGACGCCAATGTTCCGCTGACTGACGCGTTGCCTTCGATCGCTCGCAAGGGGGGTGCGGCTTACGCTGGAATGGGCTTGCGTGATCTTTGCGATGCGCTGCACGCATGCTATTGCGAGAACGCCACCGCGCGAGCGATGCGGCGGATGTACACGGCGCTGCCCGAGCCGGCAATGACGCCGGCGCAGGCCTATGACAAGCTGGTTCGCGGCGAGGTTGAGGCTGTGCCGATCGACGCGCTGGAAGGGCGCATTGCAGCGGTCATGTTGGTGCCGTATCCGCCGGGTATTCCGCTGATCATGCCCGGCGAGCGGTTCACCGGGGAGACTCGCTCGATTCTCGATTATCTTCGTTTCGCCCGGGACTTTGCCGAGCGCTTTCCTGGATTCGATGCGGATGTTCACGGCCTGCAGCACGAGGTTGGGGCGCAGGGTAGTGCATACACTGTCGATTGCGTTCGTGAAGGATGATCCCTCCATGAGGCCAGCGCACCATTACTGCCTGAACACCGCCGTTGGGGGCGTGGTCTGTATCACATCGTCTGCATCGACATTCACCCGTCTTAGTGCCAGTTGTTATAGTTGCCCACCGTCGTACGGGCTGTCCCCGTCGCGACGCTCCCATGCGCCCTTGGTGTCGAGGATGACAGCGTGACCGAATACAAAGCCTTCCGTGTAGAGTTGGCGGACCAGATTGCCCAAGTCGTGATCAACCGTCCCGAGAAGATCAATGCGATGGACGCCGCGTTCTGGTCGGAAATCATCGAAATCTTCAACTGGATCGATGCTACCGACGAAGTGCGTGTAGTAGTCCTCAGCGGAGCCGGTGAGCACTTTTCTTCTGGCATCGACCTGCAGATGCTGGCGCAGGTCGGTAGCCAGCTTGGTAGCGATATCGGGCGCAACGCAGAGCAGTTGCGGCGCAAGATTCTTTCCTTGCAGGCGTCTTTCAACGCGGTCGACAGCTGCCGCAAGCCTGTCATCGCGGCGATTCAGGGTTATTGCCTGGGTGGCGCCATCGATCTGATCTCCGCCTGTGACATGCGTTATTGCACGACAAACGCAAAGTTCTCGATCAAGGAAATCGACATGGGCATGGCTGCCGATGTTGGCACTCTGCAGCGTCTGCCGCGAATCATCGGCGATGGCATGATGCGCGAGCTGGCTTTCACCGGGCGCACCATTGGCGGCGACGAAGCGCGCGCCATCGGACTGGTCAATCGCACCTATGCAGACCAGGCTGCGCTTATGGATGCAGTGCTGGAGCTTGCCCGTGACATCGCCAGCAAATCACCGCTTGCCATTCGCGGCACCAAAGAAATGATTCGTTACATGCGCGATCACCGTGTCGATGACGGCCTCGAATATATCGCCACCTGGAATGCGGCCATGCTGCAATCGGCCGATATCAAGATCGCCATCGCCGCTCATATGAGCAAACAGAAGCCGGACTTTGCCGACTGATGCGCCACCACACGTTTGCGCGGGAGGCGCACTAGGCATGGTTACTGGAGCTACTTCACTCGGTCTGGTACGTGACGAGCTGTTCGCCACCATGGAGGAGGCCGAGCAAAGCCTCGAGCACTTCATCATTGATCGCAACAACGGCGGCCTGCTGCAGCAGGCCGTAGAGAACCTCAAGCAAGTGCGCGGTACGCTCAACCTCATCGAGCTGACTGGCGCAGAACTGCTTGCGCAGGAAATACTGCAACTGGCGACCGACATTCCGGTTGGGGCTGGTGAGGACCGCGACGTGCAGCTAGCCGCGCTGAGCAATGCGCTCTACGTGTTGCGCCGCTACCTGGAAAGCGTCGATGCCAGCCGCCAGGAAATTCCCGAGCTCCTGCTTCCGGCAATCAACGCGCTGCGCCTGGCATGTGCGCAGCCACCGCTGCCGGAAAGCTTCTTTTTCAGTGTTCGCCTCGATCATGCCCGGCCTACCGTGGACGTGCCGGTTCGTTCTGCGGCTGCACCAGTTGCCGAAGCTAGGCGCTTGCGTCAGATGTATCAGGTTGGCTTGCTGGGCTTCATTCGCGAAGAGAATCTGCCGGCCAGTCTGAAACTCATGGGCCGTGCCCTGACGCGTTTGGACCATCTGTTCATCGAGTCGCCGGCAGGGCGTCTGTGCTGGATAGGCAGCGCAGCTGTCGAGTCACAACTGGACGGCCAGCTTTTACCGCGCAAGTCGCGTAAGCAACTGTTCTCGCGGTTGGATCGGGAACTCAAACAAGTCATTACCAATCCTGCATACGAGGCGCCTCGCAGCCTGCTCAAGGAGCTGCTGTATGTAGTCGCGCTGGCGGACACCCACGGCCCTATCGCCAGTCAGGTGCGGCAGATCTTCTCGCTGAGCCCGCTGCCGTTCACCGATCATCTGCTCGAAGAAGAGTCTCAACGTCTTGCCGGCCCCGGGCAGGCGGTCATGCGATCGCTGTCCTCGGCGATCCGTGAAGAACTGGCCAGCTTGAAAGATCTGCTGGATCTGATCGAGCGTGGCACTGCACAGGCGGAAGCCTATTCGAACCTGCACAATCTGCTCGGCAAGATGGCCAAGACGCTCGGTATGGTCGGTCTTTCCTCTGCGGCGAGCACCTTGCAGGCGCAGTTGGGTGACGTATCCAACTGGAGTCTGGAACATAAGCCAGAGCCCCATGTGATTCAGCGTCTTGCCGATGCTGTGCTCTACGTCGAGAGCATGGTCGCCAGTCTGGAACGTGGTGATCGACGCGATACCAAGCCCCAGGTTGCTCGGCCAGGGATGGAGGCTGAAGCCTTTGCCAACCATCAGCTAACCGAGGCCTTTATCGTCGTGATCGACGAAGCGACCGCAGGGCTTGCGCTGGCCAAGCGTGCGATTACTGCTTACCTCGAATCCAATGGCGAGAAGCTGCACCTGGCGAACGTGCCATTCAGCCTGCAGGCCGTGCGCGGCGGGCTGCGGTTCCTCGAGCAGGAGCGCGCTGCCGAGCTGATCGGTGCCTGTGCTGATTTCATCCAGAAGAACATGCTCGAGTCGAATCAAATGCCGCCTGAGCAGCTGCTGGAGACCCTTGCCGATGCCCTGACCAGCCTTGAGTATTACCTCGAAGGCGGTGCGGTATTGCGTCGTGACGATTCGCGCGTGAGCGTGCTGGATCTGGCCAGCGAAAGCGTACGTGCGCTGGGCATGCCGGTAGCGGCCTGATGAGCTTGCGTTGGCAGGCCTCACTGCTCGATCCCCTGATGACGGGGGGCTGGGCGGTGGTGCACTGTCGGCAGCAGTTTCTTCTCGATAGCAACGGCGTGCTTTTTCCTCGTGAATGGCTCAAACGCCTGGACCTGCCATTGGTGAGCGAGCAGGGGTTGGGGCATTTCGATGGCGAACCAGTATTTCTTTTTGAGCTGGAGTTTCCCGCCGAGGTGCCGGGTGCGCGCTGGCAGGGGCTGCGTCAGTTCATGCAGGAAGATGACCGCGATCTGTTCCAGCTGCTGGGATACGCCACGCAGATCGGTACCTGGGTGAGCCAACATCGTTTCTGCGGCAGCTGTGGTGCGCCGATGCAGTCGCGAGCCGGCGAACGCGCCATGTACTGTCCGACCTGTGGGATTCAGCATTACCCACGGCTATCACCCAGCATGATCGTCCTGGTCACCCGTGGGGACGAGCTGTTACTGGCCCGTTCGCCACGGTTTGCGCCAGGGGTCTACAGCACGCTGGCCGGTTATGTGGAGCCGGGTGAGTCGGTTGAGCAGTGCGTGGCGCGGGAAGTGCGAGAGGAGGTGGGCGTGGCCATTCACGCGCCGCAGTACATCGCCAGTCAGGGCTGGCCATTCCCGCATTCGCTGATGTTGGGATTTCACGCCGAATATGCCAGTGGCGACATCGTCCCGCAGCCTGAGGAAATCGAGGATGCCCGCTGGTTCGCCATCGACAGCCTGCCGACATTACCTGCCCGCCAGTCCATTGCACGTTACCTGATCGAACTCTATCTGGCTCGTCGATTAGGTCACCCCGAACCAGTGCTGCCAGGCTAGCCGCAGACTCATCGCCAGAACCACCAGAATGAACACCGGGCGGATGAATCTTGATCCGCCTCGGATAGCCGTGCGTGCGCCAAAATAGGCTCCGGCCATCAAGGCCAGCCCCATGCCGATGCCGAGTACCCATGCGACGTGGCCGCCGATGATGAAAATGCTGAGAGCTACCGCGTTACTGACGAAGTTCATCGTTCGCGCAACGCCGCTGGCCCGCAGCAGGTCGAGGGGGTAAAGCAGCATGCTGCTGACAGTCCAGAATGCGCCGGTCCCGGGGCCGGCTACGCCATCGTAAAAGCCGAGCGACAGGCTCTGCGGCCATTGGCGCTTGCGTCCGATCACTGCTGCATCGCTGGTGGATTTGGCTGGCATGTGGCTGAAAAGGAGATAGATCCCGCAAGCTGAAACCACCAGGGGCAGCATCTGGTTAAGCCAGCTCGCCGGCATGAATTGCGCGAGTACCGCACCAACTGCAGCGCCGATAGCCGTACCTGCAAGCGCCCGCCGCCACAACCCCGGTTCGAATAGGCGGCGGCGATAGAAGGTGTAGCTGGCTGTAGCCGAACCGAACGTAGCGCAGAGTTTGTTGGTGCCCAGCACAAGATGCGGTGGTAGTCCGGCAGTCAGCAGGGCGGGAATCGTCAGCAGTCCGCCGCCGCCGGCGATGGCATCGATGAACCCAGCTGTGAAGGCCACAGCGAAGAGAATTGCCAAAGTGGAGGGATCGAGCGCGAGCTCAAGTGCGAAAGGCATGCGAGCCTCAACGGGCTGAAAGACAGCGGAGAATAATGCGACGTTCGCGTTGGCGGAAGGGCCATGACGACATGACTGGCATCTCCTATCGGAGAATAAGAGTACCAGCCCGTGATGGCCGTCCCATGCCGGTGCTGGTTGCGCTGATTGGCCGCGCGGATAATGGCGCTCCCAATCAAAAGGACACTTTGGTTATGCAATATCTCGGGCTTGCGATCGTGGTCGCGTTGTTGGCTGTGATCGTGCTGCTGGTGGCGCTGCGTATGCTGCTGGGGGGCACCTGGCTAATGGGCTGGCTGCGCGGAACCTGCGGTTTAGTGGTCCTCGCTCTTGCTGGACTAATCGCCATGGTTGGCTACGACGTCAGTACCTACACTGCGCTGCCGACCGAGAAACCGCTGGTCACCTTGAGCTTTCACGCCCAGGCACCGCAACGTTATGAAGTCAGGCTTGAGCAAGGGAACAAGACGCGTACGGCAATGCTGGAGGGGGATCTTTGGCAGCTCGATCTTCATGTGCTCCGCTGGAAAAGTCTCGCCGAGCTGATCGGCCTGGAGTCAGGTTATCGATTGGAGCGACTTTCCGGACGCTACCTCGCGGTAGAACAGCAGAGCCTGTCTCGTCATGGCCGGGTCATGTTAGGTGAGAAGCCTTTTGGTGTGGATATCTGGCAGTCGCTACAACTAGGGCAGCACGACATGCACTTCTTTGAGGGGCAGGTTCTACGTGTCGACTACATGCCAATTGCCGATGGCGCCGTTTACGCGGTCGACCTCGCACCTACGGGACTGCTGGCCAGACCGTTGAATGCCGCGGCCACCGAGGCGTTGAAGAATTGGTAGATGTGAGTACATAAAGAAAGGGAGCCATGTAGCTCCCTTTTGTTTTGCGGCGGGTTAATCAGGCCAGATAACCGCCGTCAACGTTCAGCGACACACCCGTGGTGTAGCTCGAGGCATCGCTGGCCAGATAGAGCACGGCACCGGCCATCTCGCTCGGTTGGGCAACGCGGCTCAGGGGAATGTGCTGCAGCGCCATCTCTAGGATGGACTCGTTTTTGACCAGCGCCGAGGCGAACTTGGTATCGGTCAGGCCCGGAAGCAGTGCATTGCAGCGAATGCCGAACTGCGCGCATTCCTTCGCAAAGGCCTTGGTCATATTGATCACGGCACTTTTGGTGATCGAGTAGATGCCCTGGAAGTTGCCCGGCGTTACGCCGTTTATCGAGGCGACGTTGATGATGCTGCCGCCACCATTTTCGCGCATCAGCTTGCCAGCCTCGACGGACATGTAGAAGTAGCCGCGGATGTTAACGTCGACCGTCTTCTGGAATGCCGAGACGTCCGTATCGAGGATGTGGCAAAACTGTGGATTGGTTGCGGCGTTGTTGACCAGAATATCGAGGCGGCCGAACTGCTCTCGGATCTGAGCGAATACCGCCTGGATCTGCTCCATCTCACCGATGTGACAGGCAACTGGTGTGGCCTTTCCCCCGGCGGCGACGATTGCGTCGGCTACTGCCTGACATCCTTCAATCTTGCGGCTGGACACGATTACATGGGCGCCTTGCTGGGCGAGCAGCTTGGCGATCGCTTCGCCGATACCGCGGCTGGCTCCGGAAACGAAAGCAATCTTGCCGTCTAGGTCGAACAGAGTTGTCTTGGACATGGTCGTTCCTCTTTTCTTATTCGTTCCCGCGGCGGGCCGCGGGGGTTTGGTTTGGATTCAGAGCTTCGATTGCCCGATCACTTGCAGTGCCCTTTGTTCAAGAAGCTTGTTCATGTGGATGAACGAGGCAAAACGTTTGTCCTGGGTCTGGCCGTGATAGAAGCGGTAGTAAATCTGCTGGACGATTCCGGCCAGGCGAAACAGGCCATAGGTGTAGTAGAAATCAATGCAGGGAATTTCGATGCCGGCTCGCTGCGCGTAGTAGTCGACGAAGCCGTGCCGTGTGTGTATGCCGGGCAGATGGCTTGGTTGCCGGCGCATTGCCTGCATCGGCTCAGGGTCATCGGCTTCGATCCAGTAGGCCAGCGTATTACCCAGATCCATCAGCGGATCGCCGATGGTGGTCATCTCCCAGTCCAGTACGCCGATGATTTCCATCGGATTGTCCGGATTGAGAATGACGTTGTCGAAGCGATAGTCGTTATGAATGATCCCGGGTTTGGGATGATCGGCCGGCATCTTGTCTTTCAACCAGGCTTTGACCGCCTCCCAAGCGGGCGCATCGGGGGTGATTGCGCGCTCGTAGCGCTCGCTCCAGCCTTCGATCTGGCGCTTCACATAGCCTTCGGGCTTGCCTAGATCACCGAGGCCACAGGCTTGGTAATCAACGTTATGCAGGTCGACGAACTTGTCGATGAAGCTCTCGCAGAGGGCGCGGGTCTGAGCTTCGTCAAAGTTCAGCTCTGGCGGCAGTTCGGAGCGCAGGATGATTCCATTGACGCGCTCCATGACGTAGAACTCGGCACCTATCACCGACTCGTCGGTGCAGTACACGTAGGCTTTCGGGCAATAGGGAAAACCATCGTTGAGCTGGTTGATGATGCGAAATTCACGGCCCATGTCGTGGGCGGATTTCGCTTTGTGTCCAAAGGGAGGGCGGCGTAACACCAGATCGATGTTGGGGTATTGCAGCAGGTAGGTCAGATTCGAGGCACCGCCGGGAAACTGGGCAATCTGCGGAGTACCTTCCAGGCCAGGGATATGCGCCTTTAGGTATTGGTCGATGACCTCGACGGGCAGCTCCTCACCTTCGCGGACGCGGGTTGTTTGATCTGTAAGCGCCATTGTTATCCCTTCTGCTTATGTTCGGTGCCCAAGATGATTCAGTAATCTAATGCTGCAGTTGCCCCAGACCAAGCGATGCTCGCTGTTATTGGTCGGAGTGTTGCCTGTCAATCAAGCTCCCTGATTCGACCGCTACGGATCGCCGGCATAAAAAAACCGAAGTCATGGACTTCGGTTTCTTTGTGCCGCAGCGGTTGGCTCTAGCCTCAGGCTGGGAACAGTTCGCTGAGCTTCATGGCAAGCATCATGTCGCCTTCGGCGCGCAGCTTGCCGCCCATGAAGGCTTGCATGCCGTCGGTTTCACCGCTGACGATGCCCTGCATGGTTTCGCTGTCCATGATCAGGGTGACGTTAGCGTCGCTGGAGTCGCCCTGCTGCAGATCGCAGGTGCCATCCTTGACGACCAGGTAGTAGTTCTCGGCGTCGGTAATGTTGAACTGGAAGACCAGGTCCAGGCCTGCAGCGGCGCTGGGGTTGAACTTCGACTGCATGCCTTTGAAAGTCTCGGCGACGTTGCTCATGAGGGTTTCCTTTTTTGGTCGTTATGGGTACACGCAGCTTTTGGCCGCTTGGGGCTGGGCTCATCTATGGGTGACGAGCTCCGGATTTTTCAAGAGTTGCAAGTGCGCATGACTGTTGAAGGAGGCCAACGCGACATCGCGGTCACGAAACTTCAACAGGCTGAGCGATGTGTTGACTATCTGCCAGTTCATTTCGAATGCCTTGACTGGCGGCACGCCAATGATCAGTTGCAGTAGCGCGGTAATAGTTCCACCGGACGTGAAGATGGCCACGTGGTCGCGCTTGCCGGCTGCATCGAGCACACGCTCCAGGCCGCCCCGGACTCGATCAAGGAAGGACTGCCAGCTTTCCAGTTCTTCCTTCTCATGTTCGCCGGATATCCAGCGATGCACGACATGGGTGAACAGCCGCTGAAAATCAGCACGGTGATTGGCGGCATTGCGCAAGATATGCATCGCGTTCGGTTCGACTTTGAGCAGGTCGGGTAGATGAGCGCGGATTACGGCATCGGCATGAAATTCATTGAAGGCCGCGTCGATTTCGAGTTCGGCCTGAGTACCTAGTCTCGCCATTGTGGTACGGGCGGTATCTTGTTGACGGTCGAGTTCGCCACTCAAGCATCGGTCGAAGCGCACATCAAGTTGCGCCAGGTAATCACCCAGCGCTTCGGACTGGCGATACCCCAGGGGGGAGAGCACATCGTAGTTTTCTGCGCCGAAAGACGCCTGACCATGTCTGATCAGGTAGATACTGCCCATGCTGCTGCTCCGGCCGGCACTGTTTTTCGCGAGGGTAGGGACATCGTCCGGGAGTGTCAACGATAATTCGAACGTTTGTTTGAATCGTGTCTGCTGGCTCAGCCCAAGGCCCGTCGGTATGCTGGCAGTGTGGCGTGGAGGGGATACTCTCGGCGACCGAAAATCATCTAGGGGGATACGTGGAATTTCTTGTCGACTACGCCAGCTTCCTGGCCAAGACCGTCACGCTGGTTGTGGCGTTCGTGATCATGCTCATCGCGCTCGCATCGATGCGGCGCGGGCGCAGCAAGCAAAGCAGCGGGCACCTCGAGGTGCACAAGCTGAACGACTTTTACAAATCCATGCGCGAGCGTCTGGAGCAGGCGGTGCTGGAAAAGGACGCTTTCAAGGCTTTGCGCAAGCGTGAAGCCAAGGCGGCCAAGCTGGCCAAGAAGCCTGAGACGCCAGCTCGGGTCTTCGTTCTGGACTTCGACGGTGACATACGGGCCTCGGCGGTAGATAACCTGCGTCACGAAATTACCGCACTTTTGACCATAGCGACCCCGCAGGACGAGGTAGTGCTGCGTTTGGAAAGCGGTGGTGGCATGGTGCATGGCTACGGACTCGCCGCATCGCAGCTGGTGCGTATCCGGGATGCCGGCGTGCCGCTGACCGTTTGTGTCGACAAGGTCGCCGCCAGTGGCGGATATATGATGGCGTGTATTGGCAACCGGATTCTAACCGCCCCGTTTGCCATCCTCGGCTCCATTGGCGTCGTGGCCCAGCTACCCAATGTGCATCGGCTGCTGAAAAAGCATGATGTGGACTTTGAAGTGCTCACGGCAGGGGAGTACAAGCGCACCCTGACCGTGTTTGGCGAGAACACCGAGAAGGGCCGCGAGAAGTTCCAGGAAGATCTGGAAACGACCCACGAGCTGTTCAAGAACTTCGTGGCACGCTACAGGCAGAGCCTGTCGATAGATGATGTGGCAACGGGTGAGGTATGGCTCGGCATCGCCGCGCTTGGCAAGCATTTGGCGGACGAGCTCAAGACCAGTGATCAGTATCTCGCCGAGCGGGCGCAAGAGGCGGAATTGTTCCAGCTGCATTATCTCCAGAAGAAGAGTCTACCCGAGCGCTTCGGCATGGCGGCCAGCACGGTAATGGAGCACGGCTTGCTGAAAGGCTGGAGCCGGCTGAACGAACAACGTTTTTGGCAATGACAAGGGGAACCGCGATGAGCAGCTTCAAGGCATTACAAGTCAGCGAGGTGGCCGATGGTCGTTTCGAAACCAGCATCGTCGAACGCACTACCGACGAACTGCCAGCCGGTGAGGTGCTCATCCGGGTGCGTTATTCCTCGCTGAACTTTAAGGACGCGCTGTCCGCGAGCGGCAATCGTGGTGTTACCCGGTCTTTTCCGCATACGCCAGGGATCGACGCTGCAGGCATTGTGGTTTCTTCCAGCGTGAGTGAGTTCACCGAGGGCGATGAAGTGATCGTCACGGGCTACGACCTAGGCATGAACACCGCCGGTGGCTTCGGTCAGTACATCCGCGTTCCGGCGGCCTGGGTAATCAAACGGCCCCAGGGTCTGTCGCTTCGCGAAGCCATGATCCTCGGTACTGCCGGGCTGACGGCGGCACTCTGTGTCGACAAACTGGAGCGGGCCGGTCTCGAGCCCCGTGACGCGCCCGTGCTGGTGACGGGTGCCACCGGTGGTGTTGGCAGCATTGCGGTGGCGTTGCTGGCGAGCCTCGGTTACAAGGTGGCGGCGGTGACAGGCAAGGCCGATCAAGCGGACTTTCTCACTCGCCTGGGCGCAAGCCAGATTGTCGAGCGTTCCGCATTGCAGGCCGGTGTGGAAAAGGCGCTGCTCAAGGAGCAATGGGGCGGGGCGGTAGATACCGTCGGCGGCGATATCCTCTTCAATGTAGTCAAATCATTGCAGCGAGGCGCCAGCGTAGCCTGTTGCGGCCTCACTGCCGGTACGCAGTTCCAGGCCAGCGTGCTGCCTTTCATTCTGCGCGGGGTCAATCTGTTGGGCGTGGACTCGGTGGAGATTCCGCTGGTGGTCAAGGCGTCCATGTGGGACAAGCTCTCGCTGCAGTGGAAATTGGCCAACCTTGATGAGCTTTCTCACGAGATCGGTCTTGAGCAGCTGCCCGAGGCTATCGAGCGCATTCTGGCCGGTGGGCAGGTGGGACGTGTATTGGTTCGTGTCGATTGAATGCAGTTGCGTTTGATGAACGCTTTATTGGCGCGATAGCGGCAATGAATTTCCTTGAAGGCAGTGTTTGGCGGACTCTAGTGCCACGTCCGATCGTAACCAAGGAAATCGCTAATGAAGAAGCTCGCCGAGAAAATCAAACAGATCGCGTCCAGCAAGAAGGCCGCGGTGGTTACCGCCCCTATCGAGCATCCTAACTTCTGGATGTATCAATGAAACAATGAAAAGCCCGCCGATAGGCGGGCTTTTCATTACTGGCTTAGGTCAGGCAAATATCAACCCTGGCGGCGGCGGAACAGCGGTCGATCGTCATCAGCCGCGGCCTGGTACGTGACCGAAAAGTCTTTCAGGCCTTCCAGAGCTTCGACCGGATCACGATCGGCACGAATGGCGAATGCGTCGAAGCCACATCGACGCATGTAGAACAGCTGGTCGCGCAGCACATCGCCAATGGCGCGAATTTCGCCCTTGTAGCCATAGCGCTCACGCAGCAGGCGGGCACTGGAATAGTGGCGTCCATCGGTGAAGCTCGGGAAATTCAGGGCAATGACCTGGAAGTGGGCCAGGTCGTCAGCGATATCTTCGATCTGCTCATGGGCATCGAGCCAAACCCCGAGGCCTCCGTCGCGGGCTTTCAGTGCGTGGGCATGGTCGAGCCAGAGGTGTAGCGGAACGATCAGGTCGTCGCTGTTGCACAGGTCGTCAAGCGTCTGTTCCTTGGGCAACAGATGCCAGGTTTCATCGACCAGTTGATCATTCTTAATGATTCGCTGCATAGACGCGCTCCTTGAAGGGATCAATGCCGATGCGGCGGAAAGTGTCGAGGAACTGTTCATCTTCGGTACGCTGCTCCACGTAAACGTTGATGATCTTTTCGATTACATCGGGCATCGAGTCCTGCGCGAAGGATGGGCCGAGGATCTGGCCGAGGCTCGCATCACGGCCCGAACTGCCGCCCAAGGACACCTGATAGAACTCAGCACCTTTCTTGTCTACGCCCAGAATGCCGATATGGCCGACATGGTGGTGACCACAGGCGTTCATGCAGCCTGAGATGTTCAGGTCGATGTTGCCCAAGTCGAACAGGTAATCGAGGTTGTCGAAGCGACGCTGGATGGACTCGGCGATCGGGATCGACTTGGCGTTGGCCAGCGAACAGAAATCGCCGCCCGGGCAGCAGATGATGTCTGTCAGCAGACCAATGTTCGGCGTGGCCAGGCCCAGTTCACGCAGCTCGTGCCAGAGTTCGAACAGTTTGGCCTGCTCGACATCGGCCAGAATCATGTTCTGCTCATGGGAGTTGCGCACCTCGCCGAAGCTGTAGCGATCGGCCAGATCGGCGATGGCATCGAGCTGCTTGTCGGTGACGTCGCCGGGTGCCACGCCGGTGCTCTTCAGCGAGAGGGTGACTGCCGCGTAGCCGGGCTTCTTGTGTGCGACCACGTTGCGCTGGCGCCAGCGGGCGAAGCCCGGATGCTCGGAACCCAGCTGGGCGAGGGCGGCGTCCTGGTCTTCCAGGGCTTTGTACTCCGGATCGACGAAGAACTTGCTGACACGCTGAACTTCGGACTCGGTCAAAGTCGTCGGGCCGTCTTTCAGGTGCGCCCATTCGGCATCGACGCGCTCGGCGAATACTTCCGGCGTGAGCGCCTTGACCAGGATCTTGATGCGTGCCTTGAACTTGTTGTCACGACGGCCATAGCGGTTGTAGACCCGCAGGATGGCGTCGAGATAGCTCAACAGATGCTGCCAAGGCAGAAATTCGTTGATGAAGCTACCGACGATCGGGGTCCGGCCGAGGCCGCCGCCAACCGACACTCGGAAGCCGAATTCGCCCGCTTCGTTCTGAACCGCTTCCAAGCCGATATCGTGCACTTCGATGGCTGCGCGGTCGCTGACCGCACCGTTGACGGCGATCTTGAACTTGCGCGGCAGAAAGGCGAATTCAGGGTGGAAGGTCGACCACTGGCGGATGATCTCGCACCATGGCCGTGGATCGATCAGCTCGTCCTTGGCGACACCGGCGAACTGGTCGGTGGTGGTGTTGCGGATGCAGTTGCCGCTGGTCTGGATGGCGTGCATCTGGACGGTGGCCAGCTCGGCGAGAATCTCCGGTACGTCTTCGAGTTCAGGCCAGTTGAACTGCACGTTAGTCCGGGTACTGATATGCGCATAGCCCTTGTCGTAGTGACGTGCGATCTCGGCCAGCTTGCGTACCTGGGTGGACGAAAGCAGGCCGTAAGGCACGGCGACGCGGAGCATGGGCGCGTAGCGCTGGATGTATAGGCCATTCTGCAGACGCAGTGGGCGGAATTCCTCATCAGCGAGCTCGCCGGCCAGAAAGCGGCGGGTCTGGTCGCGGAACTGCCGGACCCGATCCTCGATGATGTGTTGGTCGTACTGATCGTAAACGTACATATCTGTCCTGTTCTCAGGCTGTCTACAGCTTTCGCGCGCACGGCCGCGCACCCATTTAGGGAGGGCGGCACGATACCAGCTCGTGGTTATGCGCAAAAGTGATGTTTGGGAATATGTTTAGAACTAAACCAAGCGAAATGGACTTATGACGCGCCAGCCTTGAGCAACTCCGATCCGTGGTCTTAACTGCCTGAAACAGCTGTCGATATCATCGAGTTGCTAAAGGAGAAGGTCCGTGAGAACTGAACAGCGCGACAGTGTGGTGGATGCAGCGGCGATCTTCAGTCTGATCATGCTCGCAGTGGGCACTGCAATATTCTGGGTTAGCCACCAATAGGCGGTAGCTCAGCTCCCAACCAGGTAGAGCACCAGTTTTACCAGTCCCAGGATGGTCAGCACGAACAGCAGGGTAAAGCCCACGCCAAGAATGATGAAGTGGCTGGGTTTGCCGTGGCTGAAATCCCTCGTGCGATTCTTCCCGCTCTGCACCCCCAGCGCCGCGGACAGCACGCTGCCAAGCATTTCTCGAAGCGTCAGGCTCTTTTCCTGTTCGTCTTTTATAGGTGTCTCGGACATGGCGGCCTCGGATCACGGTTTCACCGAAGTCTAGCTGAGCGATCCATTCTCGCCTCGCCTTCGCGGCGGGTTCTGCTTAGAAGCTCTCTTTGAACCAGTCCCAGAGCCCCAGGGAGAATCCCGGGAAAAGATTGATACCCAGCGCGGATTTGAGCAGGTACAGGATCACCAGACCGACCAACGCTGAGAACAATAGGAACAAGGTGGCCAGTGCAGCCTTGGCCATCAGCGAAAGATTCTGCTGCGGGCGCGTCAGGTTTCGCTTGTTTCGCCCGGCGACGATCGCGAAGTAATAGCGGTCGCGCCAAAACCGTACCGTGCCGCGCAGATCGACTCGGTGTTTGACCCACGAACGCGCGCCGAATACGCCACGCAGGGCGTCGAGCTGTTCTTCGCTGAAAGAATCACGCAGGTGCTCGGGCAGCCGCTGCTTCAGGCCCCGGATAAACGGGTCTTGGTCTACCGGCGTATTTGAATAGGGCTTGGGGTAGGGTGTGCGTTCGTCGTCTGCATCGGGTGAGGTCATTTCGGGAGTCGCTCCGGTAAGGCGCGTCAGAGCGCGGCGAGAGTGGTGTGCATTTGGCTGAAGTCTGGCCGGCGTTCTGGTTGCCCGCTCAAGCATTGATTCTGTAGTTCGACCAGACGGTGCCGACGGGGGTCGTCATCCTGGCCCGGACAGCGTTGCAGCAACTCCTCCAGCAGGCAACCGAAGGCGCGCGACTCTATGCGCTTCAGGGCTTGGCCAGTGATGCCGTCGGGCTCGAAGAACGACGCAGCGCCGAAATCGCTGAGCAGGCAATAGCCGTTTGGGTCGACCAGCAGGTTATGCGCATACAGGTCGCCATGCAGGATGCCTCGTTGATGCAAATGAGCTACCGCCGACACGGCGCCTCGAGCGATGCGCAGCACCTGCTCCAAGCTAAAGGTTTTATCTTCGGCATAGCAGTCGCGCGTGCAACTGGTCAGCGACGGCGGGCCGGCCAGCGGCTTGAATGTTGGGTCGACCAGGTCCATCAGCAATCCGGGCGTCTGTTTCGGGTGCTGTTGTGTCAGCGGGCCGGCGACATCGATCAGGTTGGCATGTGCGCCGGCAGCCACGCAGGCGGCCATCTCGCTATGGGGCAGGCCATCGCTGGTGACGTGGCCCTTGAACAGCTTGGCGGCCATCTGTTTCGGCGCTTGGCCAGTCGGCTGCCACTCGGCGCGGTAAATGATGCCGGATGCGCCTTGGCCCAGTTGGTCGTGCAGAACGACCTGCTCGCGCGGGATCGAGGGCAGCGAATGACGAGCGAGGCTCATCGCTTCGTTGGCGTCGCTGATGGGGTTGCCGGCAGCGGCCAGCCAGCTGAGTCGTGGCAGCGCGAGCAACCAGTCGGGCAGCGCTTGCAGATGATTCGCGGCGATGCGCAACAATTCGAGGTTGATGCAATTTGCCAGCGTTTCCGGCAGCGAGGGCAGCTGGTTTCCAGCGAGCATCAGCTTCTGCAGGCGTTGGCAATTTCCGATCTCTCCGGGCAACGCTTGGAGCTGATTGTCGGTGAGAATCAGCCAGCGCAACGCAGCCGGCAGCGCCGCGGCGGGCAGGTGGCGGATCTGGTTGGCCTTGAAGCCGATCATCTCCAGCTGCTCGCATTCGCCGAGGCACTCGGGTACTTCGGTGAATGGATTGTCGGAGCAGAACAGGATGCGCAGCTTGCGCAGGCGGGACAGGTCCGCAGGCAGGGCCTGGAGCCGATTGCCTGATAGGTTCAGCACCTCCAGCGTATCGGCAAGGCCAAAGATCGCCTCGGGGAAGGTCAGCAAGTCGGCCGAGAGATCAAGGCGGCGGATTCCGGCCAGCTCACCACGTTCCAGTTGTTCCAATGTATGCATGCGGCTTTGTGCTTTCCTTGCTGAGAGGGATGGTGTTGGCAACAGGGGTATTGCGCTGGGACAGTGACAGGGTCTTTCGGGTTCAGGCCCCGCGGTCAACGCGTCGCTTGCGATCGAGCACCTGTTCGGCTCTTGCGCGGAGCTGGCCGCAACCACCTTCGATGTCCTGGCCGGCCGAGTTGCGTACCTTGGTCAAAACGCCTCGGCTGTGCAGGTAACGCACGATCTGCACGATACGCTCGCCATCGGGCCGCTGGTATTCGTCATCTTCCAGGCTGTTGTAGGGGATCAGATTCATCACTGCGTATTTGCCCTTGAGCAAACGCAGGATGCCATCCATTTCATCCTGGTTGTCGTTGATGCCCTTTAGCAGAGTCCACTGGTACTGGATCGGGAAGCCGGTTGTGCGGGCATAGGCCTCGCCGAGATCGACCAGTTCGTCGGGCGTGATCTGCGGCGCCCGCGGCAGCAAGGCCTGACGCAACGCCGCATCGGTACTGTGCAGCGACAGGGCCAGCGCCGGTTTGACCCGCTGCTGCGGCAGGCGCTCGAACACGCGCATATCGCCGACGGTGGAAAACACCAGATTCTTGTGGCCGATGCCGCCGTCGGTACCGAGCAGGTCGATAGCCTCGAGGACGTTGTCGAGATTGTGAGCGGGCTCACCCATGCCCATGAATACCACCTTCTTGACTGGGCGGAAGCGTCGGGCCAGGGCGACCTGGGCGACGATTTCGGCGCTGCCCAGCTGACGTAGCAGGCCGCTCTTGCCGGTCATGCAGAACACGCAGCCCACCGCGCAGCCGACCTGGCTGGAAACGCACAGGCCGTCACGCGGTAGCAGCACGCTTTCCACCATCTGTCCGTCGGCCAGCTCCACCAGCAGGCGTGCCGAGCCGTCGGCCGCTGGGTGTTCGGAACGCAGCTTTGCCAGACCATCGAGTTCCGCGTTCAATGCCGGCAGGCCTTCGCGCACGCTCAGCGGCAGGAAGTCCTCGGCCTGCTGCTGGCGCCGGCCGACATCGAGCGGCAGACCTTTGAGCCAGGCACGGGTCATTCGCCCGATATGACGGGGCTTGGCGCCGATGTCGGCGAGGCGTTGCTGCAGGTCTGGGATTCGCATAGGGCGCGCATTCTATCCGGGGTCACGCGGTGAAGCGACGACAGAACGGCACGATGCCGACCAGCAGGACGGCGAGCAGCGCGAAGGCCATGCCCAGCGAGCTGAAATGCGCGACCACGCCCATCATGGCCGGGCCGGCGAGGACCCCGGCGAAACCAATGGTGGTCGCCACGGTGACGGCCAGTTGGACTGGCATCCCGTCCTGCCGACTCAAGGACGAAATCAGCACCGGCGAGACGTTTGCGCATCCCAGCCCGCACAGGCCGTAGCCAACGAGTGCAACGGCCCAATGCTCGGCGGCCAGGCTCAGACCGATGCCGAATGCCGCGAGCAACCCGCCGAAGGCGATGACTCGGGCCGTGCCGAGCGCAGTGACCAGCGGGCCGCCAGCAAAGCGCGCGATGGTCACCATGAGGGCGAAGGCTGCATAACCCAGGCCGCCTTTGGCTACTTCCAGACCTTTCTCCCCGGTGAGGTAGAGCGCGCTCCAGTCCAGTACCGCGCCTTCGGCCAGATACACGACGAAGCACATCAGCCCCACCAGCAGCACTACGCCGGTCGGGCGCACGAAGGCAATACCGCCGCCCGGCGCGCGATTCGGCAGAAAGCCGCGGGCGAGGCCGAGATTCGCCGCAACGATCAGGCCGATCATCAGAAAGCTGCCTATCTCCGGCGCCAGGCCGAGGGTCAGCAAACCCGTGAGCATCAGTGCGCCGCTGATGGCGCCGAGGCTGTACATGCCGTGGAAGTTCGACATCAGCCGGCGGCCGACCGCGGTTTCCACCAGCACCGCCTGAATGTTCATGATCACGTCGATGACGCCTAGGCTACCGCCGAAGCAGAACAGTGCAAGGGCCAGCAGCCACATCGAGTCGGACAGCGCCATGCCGGCCAGAGCCAACGCCAGCAGTACGACGCTGCACAGCTGCACCGGGCGGATGCCCCAGCGGCTCACCAGTACGCCGGACAGTGGCATCCAGGTCAGCGAACCGACGCCGATGCAGAGCAGCAAAAGGCCGAACACTGCATCGGTCATCTCGATGCGTTCGCGTACATAGGGCACCAGCGGCGCCCAGACGGACAGGCCGAAGCCGGCCATAAAAAAACCGCAACGGGTTGCGTTGCGCACGATAGGGGCGTCGATCTGAACGGTGTTACGGACCGCAAGCATGGGCGGCATTCCTCGATGAACTGGGTTGGCGATGGGTTGAGTGCGCGGCGAGCCGCGTTTCACCACAGGGCCAGCAATCCGGTATCGAAGAGAAACAGCAGTCGGCTTCCCGCGGGCAGGCTTGAAGAGCAGGGGAGTGACGTGCTGAGCATGGAAATAGGCAGTTGTCAGATAGGTGGATAGAGGATACACAACCCCGGCTACGGAACAACCCGCTCGCAGGCGCGCACGATAGGGGGAGCGTTCAACGCTGTTCACAACCCAGCCGATTCTAAGGGTGTGCATGCTATCGTTAGCCGCTTTGCCGCCATGTGCGCTGTCGGAGCAGTCGATGAAATACATACACCAGCGCGAGCACCTCAACGAGGACGATATCGTCGTCATCGAATGCTCGCAGACCTGCAATATCCGCCTGATGAACGATGCGAATTTCCGCAGTTTCAAGAATGGCGGCCGCCACACCTACCATGGTGGAGCGTTCGATACGTTCCCGGCGAAGATCGTGGTTCCGAGTACCGGTTTCTGGAACATCACCATCGATACGGTCACCCGACGCCCGATCAGCGTTACGCGTAAACCGAACCTCAGCCACTCTATCAAGGTCATTCGACGGTCCCCCTCGCGTCTGTAATCGTCAATGGGCGCGGGGCAACGAACAGGGAGCGACCTTTTGAACCGCAGCCAACGTCCTTACGTCATCAACGCCAGTCTGAGCAACCACTCGCCGGAGACGCGCATGAGCGATAGCCGCGACGGAACCACCCGTGCGCATCTAGGCATGCTGCTCTGGGCTCTTTTCGTGGGGTTGTCCTTCCCGGCGGTGGGTTTTCTGAGCGAAGGGCTGCCGCCGCTGCTATTGACTGCCATGCGTTTCAGCATCGCCGCATTGGTCCTGGCGCCGCTGGCCTGGAGTCAGAGCGACGGGCGACCGGGTTGGCGTACCTTGCTGCTTTATGCCGCCATGGGGCTATGCCTGGCGGGCTTTTTCGGCACCATGTTCTGGGCTGCGCACCGGGTCAGTGCACTGTCCATGGCGACGCTGTTCGTCAGCGTACCGCTGTTGGCTTACGGCTTGGGGCGCGGGCTTGGCGTCGAGCAACCTGCCGGTCGTCTGCTGGCCGTACTGGCGCTTGGTGCGAGTGGGGCTCTCGGCCTGGCATGGGCCGAGAATGGTGGCGATTTCTCCGGCATGCAGTTGGGCCTCGGCGAGTTGGGATTCTTCTTCGGCTGTGTCGCTTCGGCGTTGTACCCGGTGCTCAGCAAGTGGGGGCTGGCGAATGGCGTGCTGCCTCGGCAGGCAGGATTGCGCACTTTCTGGAGCTTGATCGCAGGTGCGTTTCTGATCGGTCTGATGGGCCTGCTCTGGGAGAGCCCGGTGACGTTGCTGCGGATGAATCTGCTGGATTTGCTGCTTGTGATCTACCTTGGCGTGTTCTCCAGCGCGATGACCTTTTTCCTGCAGCAGCGCGCGACCGCCGTTCTCAGCCCCGGTGCGGTCACGGCGTACAGCTACCTGGTGCCTTTCGTCTCGATGCTGCTGCTGTTCTTCGATCAGCCGGCTCGGATGGGCGTGCACTGGTTGCCCGGCAGTCTGCTGGTCGTGGTTGCCATCGGCCTGCTATTGCGGCGCGATCGCCAGCCATAGGGCTCTGCAGCCACTCATTCGTCCAGCAATGCGCGGGTATGGGCGATTGCCTGACGCTCTCGCTCGGTCCAGTTACCGCTGATTTCGACGAAGTGCTGCTCCTGCTGCGCCAGCCAGCTGCGGCAGGCCTCGAAGAAGCCTGTTCGGTCGCTGAGATCGGGCTGGCAGCGCTGACCGTCCGCATGCCACTCGGCACCCTCGGGCGAGAGCAGCAGATGCTGGTGGTAATCCCGCGCCAGCAGCTCATCCTCGAGCCAGGTGGGGCAATCGCCGAACAGTGTGCGGCTCCAGAGCATGTTGCTCAGCAGATGTGTGTCTAGGATCAACAGGTGCGGCGCTCGAACGCGCTCCGCATCTTCCCAAGCCAACTGGCCGCGAGCGATTTCGGGAATGTCGGACAGGGTGGTGTCACGTTGTGTCTGCTCGATGTAATGGCGTACGTATTCGCCAACCAACGCGCCGCCGAACCTACGCAGTAGCCGCTCGGCGAGCCAGCTTTTGCCGGTGGACTCCGGGCCGGTAAGCACCAACACTTTCATCGTGCCGGCGCCAACGTCATGCGCCATTCCCGCAACCCCATTACCGCGAGCCCGGTGAACAGCGCGTAGAGGCCGGCCGTCAGCCAGTAGCCCTGATAGCTGAAGAAGGCGACGAACAGCACATCCACAACTATCCACAGCGCCCAGCACTGCAGCCGTTTGAGTGCCATCCAGAGTTGTGCGAGCAGGCTGAAGGCGGTAAGCCCGGCGTCAAACCAGGGAAAAGCGGCTTCGGTGAAACTCGCCATGGCGCTGCCGAGCAGCAGGCTACCAAGCGCGGCGATGGATATGCCTATCGCCAGTTCGCGTGAGCTGGCTCGGGTCACGGGCCGGCCCCGCTCGCCCACAGCGCCTCGCGTCCAGGCCCACCAGCCGTAAAGCTGCATCGCAGCGAAAACGCTGTGCAACAACACCTGCGAATACAGCCTGGCGTCGAAGAAGAACCATCCGTACAACGACACCATGCCCAGCCCGATGGGCCAGCACCAGGGGTTCTGGCGCACCGTCAGCCATACGGCGATCACGCCTAACAGCGAGGCGATCAGTTCGAGAGACGACATGGTGTGCAACCGGCTTTGCAAAAGAGGGGCGCGATCATAGCGGACGTCTCCGCCGATGGCTGCATGTTGTGAGGTGCGTCCGGATTGAACGACGCCGGTATCGATTGGTCATGGTTGAGGCGAAGGCGCGGCGGGAAGCTGGCCAGGTGTTGAACAAAGCCCCGAGGTAATGGAATCGATCTGAATGACCCCAGGCAATGGCTGGTAGTCGCGGTGGCTTGCGAATATCGGACTGTTTATGAGTGATGCCGGAGCGCGGCACGGCAAGAATCGTAATATTCAATTTCTTCGTGGGCTGGCGATCGTGATGGTGCTGCTGGCCCATGCGTCGGTGATGTTGGTCGGCGCGGAGGCAGACTGGTGGGATGGCTTGCTGCAGCGCTTCCTGCCGGGTGTCGGGGTCGATCTGTTCTTTCTCATTTCCGGCTACCTGATGGGCGCGACCTTTCTGCGCAAGCAGCAGCGTTTCGATGCCGAGGCTGTGTACGCCTTCTACAAGAAGCGCATCCGCCGTGTGCTGCTGCCGACGTGGTTCTGGGCGGCCGTAGTATTGCTGTTCAGTGTCATCGAGCCGCCGCGTGGGGCGCCGGCTTACTCGCTGGATACGCTGCTCGGCGTGACGGCGAGCGCCGCGTTCTTTCTCGCCAATGTCTTTAACGGGCTGCACGAGACGGATTTCGGCTATTTCTGGTCGATCGCCCTGGAAGTGCAGTTCTACTTGCTGTTTCCGTTGCTGCTGCTACTGGGCAGGGCGTTCTGGCCGGCGGTGATCGGCATCGTGCTCTGGTTCAGCTTCGCCAATCCGTTCGCGCCCGAGTGGCTGTTCCGTGCGAACGGCCTGTTCATGGGGCTGCTGCTGTGGAAGCTGTCGTCGCTGGATCAGTTTCGCGTCGTTGAGCGAGACATCGAGGCGATGACCGCCACCAGCAAAGTGCTGGTGATCGGTCTGGCGGTGGTCTCGGCGAGCATTCTGGCCATCGCTCTGGAGCCGTACGCGTCGTTTCGTTGGGCGGTAACGACGCTGGTGTTGGCCGTGCCCTTCATGCTGGCGGTCTGTTCCAGCGAGCCGATTTTTGGCGCCTTGTCGCGCCCGCTGGAGGCAATCGGACAGGTATCGTTCTCGCTCTACCTGTGCCATATACCGGTTTGGCTGCTGTGCATGAGCTGGCTTGATGAGCAGCCGCTGTTGATGCGCGTGCCAGTTTGCATAGCGACGTCATTGGTCGTTGCGGCTCTGAGCTATCGCTATATCGAATTGCCGCTCATGGATGGTATGAAGTCAGCTGTATCCGCCGGGGAAAGCACAGCTTCGGCCTCTGCGCCAATCGTCGCCCGGGCCGGGCGACGCAGCTAGGAAGCGTTATTCGGCCTCGTCATCCCCGCCGATCGCACTGAGGCACTGCATTCGGTGCGGACCTTCCAGCAACCAGGTTTCGCCATCGGCCTGGAGCTGGGCTTCCATGATCTGGTTGTAGCTGAACTGCCATTGGCGGCGGGTACGGCCGTCGACCAGATCGATGGTCAGCAGCGTATCTTCGCTGGCGAACGGCTGATTGGCCTCGGCCGCGGCGTCGGCATCATCGAGCAGCGCTTCGTTCAGCGCGAATTGCCAAGCATGAAGATCGTCGATGATCAGCATGTCGGCGGCTTCAAGCTGGTCGAGCAGATAGGGCGTGTCAGCGGGCATGGCGGGTGGTCCTGAAGGATATGTTCTGTAAGGGCTGCTATTAAACGCCTGAAGGCGCCTGCCAGCCAGCAAGCCGAGCGCGGCTCCCTCGCGTCAACGGCGATCAATGGACATCAAGATGGGCAGGTCGCAGCCGATGAGCTGTTCACGCAATGCGTTACGACACCCGTCACCTCTACCTGGGCCAATCTGACGAGCCGGCTTGGCGAAGTCCTCGTGGTCCTTCGGGGTGAATCTCCTCGCGGCGCTTATGAAATGATGTCTGGAGTTGAACGCGCCATGACGCAATACGAGCAAGAAAGGCTATTCACCCTCAAGCAGTTGGATATCCTGGATACACCACCAAGCGAGAGCTTTGACAGGATAACGCGGATGGCGAGCCAGCTGTTCGACCTGCCAATAGCTGCGGTTTCGCTAACCGACAGTGATCGGCAGTGGTTCAAATCCCGCGTCGGGGTAGCGCACACCGAAATCCCGCGGTTCAAGGCCTGCTGCGGGGAAGTGGCGGACAGCTCTGGAATGCTGGTGATCAATGATCTGCTGGCCTCGCCGTACTATCGCGATAGTACGCTCGCGCATTCCGGGGTTCGCTTTTACGCCGGTGCGCCGCTGGTGACTCGGGAGGGCTACACGTTAGGTGCCATGTGTGTGCTGGGTACCGAGCCTCGTGACATCACCGATCATGAGCAAGCGGTGCTGCGCGATTTGGCATCCATGGTCATGGGCCAGATCGAGATGCAGCATGCCTATGGTCGCGTGGATCCATTGACCGGACTGGCCAACCGCAGCCAGTTCCTTGAGGACCTTGAGGACCTCGGTCGCGACCAGCCAGGCAAGGCGCTGTTCGCCTTTTTCACCGACCTGGTGGACATCGAGCAGATGATGTCCATTCAACGGGTAATGGGCCCTGCGTTTCTAGACAAGCAGATCAAGTCTGCCGTGATGCGCTTGCAGCGATCGCTGCACAAGGGCGTCAAGCTCTACAGCGTAAGCCCCTACCAATTCGTCCATGTCACGGAAGCGGCGAGTGAGGAGGCGGCGGTCGACATCGCCAGCGCATTACGCGTAAGTCTTGCTGCTGCTCCGGACGATTCCGGGCCATTGATGACCCGGCCTGTCGTAGGCGTAGCGCCTTTCCGCCTGGGCGAACGTCTGGGCGAGGATATTTTGCGCGTCGCACACTGCGCCAGTCAGGATGCTCGTCAGCTGGAAGCCGGCGTCGGGCTCTATTCGAGCGAGCTTGATGCTCGCTATCGACGACGCTTCGCCCTTCTGGACGATTTTCGCAGCGCGCTTACGGATGTAGGCCAGCTGCGCCTCGACTATCAGCCGCGGATTCATATGAAGACCGGGACGTGCGTCGGCGTTGAGGCGCTGATCCGCTGGACGCATCCGGTGCTGGGAAACGTTTCTCCAGCAGAATTCATTCCACTGATCGAGCAAACCAGAATGGCGCGACCGCTGACCAGATGGGTAGTCGCCCAGGCAGTGGAACAGGCAGCAAGATGGCAAAGCATCGGTCTGGAAGTCTGTATCTCGATCAACGTTACCGCGTTGAACCTCGAAGAAACGGATTTCGCCCAGAATCTGGTTGCAGCACTGGCCGAGCGCGGCCTGCCTTCGTCCGCCATAGAACTCGAGCTGACTGAAAGCGCGATGATCGGCAACAGCCCCGAAGCATCCACTCAGCTGGAAATTCTGCAAGCGGCAGGGATCAGCATTGCCATTGATGACTTTGGAACCGGCTATAGCAGCCTGTCCTATTTGCAGAAGATCACCGCTCAGGTAGTGAAGATCGACCGCTCGTTCATTTCGCTTCTTGACCAGCGTCCGCGTAGCCAGACGCTGGTCAAGGCGATGGTCGGCATGGCCCACGATTTGGGATACAGCGTTGTGGCCGAAGGCATCGAAGAACCTGAGGTTTACGATTTTCTGAAAGCCATCGGCTGTGATGAGGCCCAGGGCTATCTGCTCTCGAGGCCGCTACCTGTCGAAGCCTTCGAGCGGTGGCTGGCGCAGCGGTAAGAGCCGTGGAGCTATCGCTCACCGATCACGCCTCGCCGCATGGCCGGTCGGGCAGGCGGTCGATCCGCCTGCGGCCGTTGCGGCTTCGCTGCGCCGTAGCGTGCCGAAGGCACGCTAGCGTCAGTTGTCGTAGCCCAGGTTTGGCATCAGCCAGCGCTCGCTGATGGCGATGTCTTCGCCTTTGCGCCGGCTGTAGCTTTCCACCTGATCCTTGTCGATCTTGCCTACAGCGAAGTACTGCGCCTCCGGATGAGCGAAGTACCAACCGCTGACGGCCGCGGTAGGCAGCATGGCGTAGTGCTCGGTGAGCGTGACCTGGCTGATACCGTCGGCATCCAGCAGCTGGAACAGCGTGCCTTTTTCGGTGTGGTCCGGGCACGCGGGGTACCCCGGGGCAGGGCGGATGCCCTTGTACTGCTCGCGGATCAGCTCTTCGTTGCTCAGCTGCTCATCCTTGGCGTAGCCCCAGTACTGCTTGCGCACCTGTTGATGCAGCCACTCGGCGCAGGCTTCGGCGAGACGGTCTGCAAGCGCCTTGACCATGATCGAGTTGTAGTCGTCACCCTTGTCCTGATAGGCCTTTGCCAGCTCCTCGGCACCGATGCCGGCGGTGCAGATGAAGCCACCCACATAGTCTGTGATGCCGCTATCTTTCGGCGCGACGAAGTCGGCCAGGGAGAGGTTAGGCTTGGCGTCCGGCTTGATGATCTGCTGACGCAGATGGTGCAGGGTGGCCAGCTTTTCGCCGCCGTCGCCATACACTTCCAGATCATCGTCCTGCACCTGGTTGGCTGGCCAGAAGCCGAACACCGCGCGGGCGCGGATTAGCTTTTCATCAATCAGCTTGTTCAGCATCACCTGCGCATCGCTGAACAGCGAGGTGGCCGCTTCGCCGACCACTTCGTCCTCAAGGATGCGCGGATACTTCCCGGCCAGATCCCAGGCGATGAAGAACGGGGTCCAGTCGATGTACTCGGCCAGCGTGCGCAAGTCGATGTCCTCCAGCAACTGGCGACCGGTGAAGCTCGGCTTGACCGGCGTATAGCCAGCCCAGTCGAACTGTGGCTTGTTGGCGACTGCCTGGGCGTAGCTCAGTCGCTCGGTACGCGCGCTGCGGTTGGCGGTGCGCTCGCGGATCATGGCGTACTCTTCGCGGGTCTTCTCGACGAATGCCGGCTTGAGTTCCTTCGAGAGCAAAGTAGTGGCGACGCCCACTGCGCGCGAGGCGTCGGTTACATAGACCACGGCATCGTTGTTGTACTGCGGGTCGATCTTCACCGCGGTGTGCGCCTTGGAGGTGGTGGCGCCGCCGATCATCAGCGGCAGGCTGAAGCCCTGGCGCTGCATTTCCTTGGCGACGTGGACCATCTCGTCCAGCGACGGGGTTATCAGCCCGGACAGGCCGATGATGTCGCATTTCTCGGCGATAGCGGTCTGCAGAATTTTCTCCGCCGGCACCATCACGCCCATATCGACCACGTCGTAGCCGTTACAGCCGAGCACCACGCCGACGATGTTCTTGCCGATGTCGTGCACATCGCCTTTCACCGTGGCCATGAGGATCTTGCCCTTGGCCTCGGGCTTGTCGCCTTTTTCCGCTTCGATGAACGGGATCAGGTGTGCAACAGCCTGCTTCATCACGCGGGCGGACTTCACCACCTGCGGCAGGAACATCTTGCCGGCGCCAAACAGGTCACCGACCACGTTCATGCCGCTCATCAGCGGGCCTTCGATGACTTCAATGGGGCGCGCGCACTGCTGACGGTACTCCTCGGTGTCTTCGACGATGAAGGCAGTAATGCCTTTGACCAGTGCGTGTTCCAGCCGCTTGCCGACTGGCAGGCCACGCCATTCCTCGGTTTCGGCTTCCTTCACGGAGCCGTCGCCCTTGTACTTGTCAGCGAGCTCCAGCAAGCCTTCGGTGCCGTTGGCGCTGCGGTTGAGCACCACGTCCTCCACCGCGTCGCGCAGCTCCTTTGGAATCTCGTCGTAGATTTCCAGCTGACCGGCATTGACGATGCCCATGGTCAGGCCTGCCTTGATCGCATGGAACAGGAACACCGAGTGGATCGCTTCGCGCACCGGGTTGTTGCCGCGGAACGAGAACGACACGTTGGAGACGCCGCCCGAAGTCAGTGCATAGGGGAGGTTGTCGCGGATGTAGGCGCAGGCCTCGATGAAGTCGACTGCGTAGTTGTTGTGTTCCTCGATGCCGGTGGCGATTGCAAAGATGTTCGGGTCGAAGATGATGTCTTCCGGTGGGAAACCCACTTCGTTGACCAGGATGTCGTAGCTGCGTTTGCAGATCTCCCGCTTGCGCGCAGCGGTATCGGCCTGGCCCGCTTCATCGAAGGCCATTACGACCACGGCCGCGCCGTAGCGCTTGCACAGGTGAGCATGTTGCTTGAACTGCTCAACGCCTTCCTTCATGGAGATCGAGTTGACGATGCCCTTGCCCTGGATGCACTTCAGACCCGCTTCGATTACCTCCCATTTGGAGGAGTCGATCATGATCGGCACGCGGGAGATATCCGGTTCACCGGCGATCAGATTGAGGAAGGTGACCATGGCCGCCTTCGAATCCAACATGCCCTCGTCCATGTTGATGTCGATCACCTGCGCGCCGGCTTCGACCTGCTGCAGGGCGACTTCTAGCGCCTCGGTGTAGTTTTCCTCGCGGATCAGCCGGGCGAAGCGGGCGGAGCCGGTGATGTTGGTGCGCTCACCGACGTTGACGAACAGCGAGCTGCGGTCGATGGTGAACGGTTCCAGGCCCGAGAGCCGGCAGGCCTTGGGGATGTCTGGAATTGCTCGCGGCGGGTATTTGCCAACAGCTTCGGCAATGGCCTGGATGTGAGCAGGCGTGGTACCGCAGCAGCCCCCGATGATGTTGAGAAATCCCGACGCTGCAAATTCCTCGACCACCGCGGCCATTTCCGCCGGGGTTTCATCGTATTCGCCGAAGGCGTTCGGCAGACCCGCATTGGGATGCGCGGAGACGAAGGTTTCGGCCTTGCTGGAGAGTTCTTCCAGGTATGGGCGCAGGTCCTTGGCGCCCAGAGCACAGTTCAGGCCCACGGAGATCGGTTTGGCGTGGCGCACCGAGTTCCAGAATGCCTCGGTGGTCTGCCCGGACAGGGTGCGGCCGGAAGCGTCGGTGATGGTGCCGGAGATCATGATCGGCAGTTCGACACCTTGGTCCTCGAACACTTGCTGCACGGCGAAGATCGCCGCCTTGGCGTTCAGCGTGTCGAAGATGGTTTCGATCAGGATCAGATCGGCGCCGCCCTCGATCAGCCCGCGCGTGGCTTCGACATAGTTCTCCACCAGCAGGTCGAAAGTGACGTTGCGATAGCCCGGGTTGTTCACGTCGGGGGAGATGGAGCAGGTGCGGCTGGTCGGGCCGAGCACGCCAGCAACGAAGCGCGGACGGTCCGGTGTTTCCGCGGTCTTGGCATCGGCCACTTCACGGGCCAGGCGTGCGCCTTCGACGTTCAGCTCATACACCAGCGATTCCATGCCGTAGTCGGCCTGGGATACCTGGGTAGCGTTGAAGGTGTTGGTTTCGAGGATGTCTGCGCCGGCGTCGAGGTAGGCTTTCTCGATGGCCTGGATGATATCCGGGCGGCTCAGCAGCAGTAGATCGTTGTTGCCTTTGACGTCCTGCGGCCAGTCGGCGAAGCGCGCGCCACGGTAGTCCTCCTCCTCCAGTTTGTAGCTCTGGATCATGGTCCCCATGCCGCCGTCGAGAATCAGAATGCGCTCTTTGAGCGCTTGCTGAAGGGCCTGGAGACGGGAGCTGCGAGTGGACATGGGGACTACCTGAAAAAACGGGGACAAAAGAGCGCGAATGATAGCAAAGCTGCATGCTTTTTTAGCTTCTGCGCTTTTGCATGAATATTATTCAGGTTGCGTCGCGTTAGCGGTCCCCGGCCGAGGTGAATAGAATGCGCATTCATTTCCAGGCGTTCGTTTGATGTCTTTCCGTATCTGGCTCGGCTGCCTGCTGCTTCCTTTTACCGCGCTGCAAGCGGAAGTCCTTTATCAGCGCGATATCCAGCCGATCTTTACCGCCAAGTGCGTTGCTTGCCATGCCTGTTACGACTCGCCCTGCCAGCTCAATCTCGGCAGTGGCGAGGGAGCGTCGCGGGGCGCGCACAAACTGCCGGTGTACAACGGCGTTCGCGTGAAGGCTCAGCCTCCGACCCGGTTATTTCTCGATGCCGATGGCGACTCGGCCTGGCGGCGCAAAGGCTTCAGCTCGGTACTCGATGCCCAGGGGAGCCAGGCTGCACTGATGGCACGAATGCTGGAGCTCGGTCGCAGCCAGCCGCTGACGCCCAATGCCAAGCTGCCACCGGGGCTGGACATAGGCATCGGTCGGGAAAACACCTGCCCGCTACCAGAAGAGTTCGACCGCTACGCACGGCGCAATGCCCATGGCGGCATGCCCTTCGCTGTAACCGGGCTAAGCGATGAAGAGTACGCGCTCGTGCAACGCTGGCTTGAGCAGGGCGCAGCAGTCGAGCCTAGGCTGCTTGAGCCATCGGCGGCCGAGGTGTCCCAGATCAGCGAATGGGAGCGGTTGCTCAATACACCGGGTGCGCGCGGCAATCTGGTTGGCCGCTGGCTGTATGAACACCTCTTTATCGCGCACCTTTATTTCGAAGGGGCTGAAGGCGGGCATTTCTACCAGCTGGTTCGTTCGCGTACGCCCAGCGGGCAGCCGGTCGATGTGATCGCAACACGTCGTCCCAATGACGATCCGGGTACTCATTTCAGCTATCGGCTGCGCCCAATCACGGATGTGATCGTGCACAAGACGCACATCACCTACCCGCTGAGCGAGGCGAAGCTGGCTCGGGTCCGATCGCTGTTCTTCGAGGGCGACTGGGCGCCCGACTACATCCCGGGATACGGCGCCGTTCACCGGGCCAACCCCTTCAGGGCATTTCAGGCCATCCCCGCCGAGGCGCGATACCAGTTCATGCTGGATAACGCCGAGTACTTCGTGCGCACCTTCATCCGTGGGCCGGTCTGTCGCGGGCAGATCGCTACCGACGTGATTCGCGACAATTTCTGGGTGTTCTTCCAGGACCCAGCGCATGACTTGTATGTAACAGATCGCCGCTACCGCGAGCAGACAACGCCGCTGCTGGCGATGCCGGGACAGTTCGATGAGATGGGTAGTCTGCTGGCGTTCTGGAACACCTATCGTGCGAAACGCAACCAGTACGAACAGTCGCGCACGCAGGCCTACGCGAACAGACCTGCGGACTGGGAGCAGATCTGGTCCGGCAATGACAATGCCTTGCTGACCATCTTCCGCCAACATGACAGTGCGTCCGTGCGCAAGGGCCTCATTGGAGAGATACCGCAGACGCTCTGGTGGATGGACTATCCGCTGCTCGAGCGCACCTATTATCAGCTGGTGGTCAACTTCGACGTGTTCGGCAACGTGTCCCATCAAGGTCAGACGCGGCTGTACTTTGACCTGATCCGAAACGGTGCCGAGCTGAATTTCCTGCGGCTGCTGCCAGCGCCGTCCCGGCAGGTCATTCTCGACAGCTGGTACGAGAAGGGTGGACAGCTGAAGCTCCTGTTGGCCTACACATCTATCGACAATTCGACCCCCTCGCTGCTGGCGCTGAACAAGGCTGATCCCAAGGGTGCATTTGCCGGGCAGATGCTGGCTCGGTACGCCGGCATCAATGCCGCGCCTGATCCGATCAATCGCTGCCAGGGCACTCGTTGCTATCGGGCAGAGCAGCCATTGGCTCTGCAAAAGGCCGAGCAGGCCCTCAGCCGGCTGACTAACCGGCTCGCGGGTGTATTGCCGATAATCCAGCAGCTTCCAGAGGCCACACTGCTGCGAATTGAATATGACACTGAGCGACGTGAGATATACAGCCTGCTGCGCAACCGCGCTCATAGCAATGTGGCGTTCATGTACGGCGAGGCGCTGCGCTGGCAGCCGAGGCTGGACACCCTGACGGTCTATCCAGGCATCTTGAGTAGTTACCCTAACTTCATCTTCAATCTACAGGCGGCAGAGGTCCCGGCGTTCGTCTCAGCAATGGAGCGGGTGAATGATCGCGCCGATCTGGATCGTCTGGTCGAGCGCTGGGGTGTGCGGCGCAGCCATCCCGATTTCTGGCATTACTTCAGTGATCTGAAGCGATACCTTGAAGAAACCACGCCGGTAGAGGCGGGTGTTTTCGATATGAATCGCTATGAGAATCTGTGACGGCAGGGCGCATTCAGCCTGAGTCACAGTGAATGGAGCATGCCAGTCGTTAACCTGACTAAAATACTAGGACTTAACCGCGGCAGAGGATTGGCGTACACTGCCGCGCATGTCTGCGAGGAGTCCTCATGAGCGCGATCACTATTACCGAAGCTGCACACGATTATCTGGCCGATCTGCTCGAAAAGCAGAACACCACCGGCATCGGCATTCGTATCTTCATCACCCAGCCGGGCACGCCTTATGCCGAAACCTGCATCGCTTACTGCAAGCCGGGTGAAGAGAAGCCAGATGACATCGCTCTGGCGCTCAAAAGCTTCACGGCCTGGATCGACGGTACCAGCGAACCCTTTCTGGAGGACGCGCTGGTCGACTACGCAACCGACCGTATGGGCGGCCAACTGACCATCAAGGCGCCGAACGCGAAGGTGCCCATGGTCAATGAAGACAGCCCGTTGAACGAGCGCATCAACTATTACTTGCAGACCGAGATCAATCCCGGGCTGGCCAGTCATGGCGGGCAGGTCACGCTGATCGACGTGGTAGAGGAAGGCATTGCCGTGCTGCAGTTCGGTGGCGGTTGCCAGGGTTGTGGACAGGCTGATGTCACGCTCCGAGAGGGTATCGAGAAAACCTTGTTGGCTCGCATCCCAGAGCTCAAGGGTGTGCGTGACGTGACCGACCACACCAATCGCGAAAACGCCTATTACTGATTCCTGAAGGGCCGCTGTGCGGCCGTTCGGCAGTTTTTAAGGTGTAATGCCACTATTTTGCCTTCATTGCGCGCACAGCGCGCCTGTCCTGCGATAAGCTCTCGTGCCTGGATTGATCAGGCAACGAGAGCTCGCACCACATGTCTGCCATTTCCCTACTGATCTGCGATGACTCCGCGCTGGCGCGCAAGCAGCTTTTGCACACGTTGCCAGCCGGCTGGCCGGTTATCGTCAGTCAGGCGGCCACTGGGCTAGAGGCTCTGGAGCGCATTCGTGAGGGCGATGTCGACGTTCTGTTACTCGATCTCACCATGCCGGAGCTGGATGGTTATCAGGTACTCGCGCAGCTGAGTGAAGAACAACTGCACTGCAAAACCATCGTAATCTCCGCCGACGTTCAGGATGAGGCGGTGCGGCGCGTATTGGCACTCGGCGCGCTGGCCTTCATCAAGAAACCTGCTGACCCTGTACACCTGCATCAGACGTTAGCCAGTCTCGGGCTGCTAGATGGTGTCTCGCCGCTGATACAGCGCGTTGCGGGCGAGCGGATCAGCTTTCGCGATACCTTCCGTGAGGTCGTCAACATCGCCATGGGCAGGGCGGCGGCACTGCTGGCGCGGGTGCTTGGGGTATTCATTCAGCTGCCAATTCCCAACGTCAATATCTTGGAAGCCGGCGAGTTGCACATGGCGCTTGCCGATGCTGCGCGTGGCGAAAAGCTGACCGCCGTATGCCAAGGCTATATCGGCGGCGGTATTGCCGGCGAAGCGTTGCTTCTTTTCCATGATTCGGAAGTTGCGGACATGGCGCGGCTGATGCGGCGTCAGGACTATCTGGAGATGGAAATGCTCTTGGACCTGTCCAGTCTGCTGATCAGCGCCTGTCTAAGCGGAATCGCCGAGCAAATCGATGTAGTGTTCTCCCAGGGGCACCCGCAGGTGCTAGGGCAGCATGCCTCAATCGAGGAGCTGATACGGGTTAACAGTGGTAGGTGGAAGAAGATGCTGGCTGTTGAAATCAGCTACAGCCTGGAAGGGCACGACATCCACTTTGACCTGTTGCTGCTGTTCACGGAAGATTCGGTTGAGCTTCTGACGCGCAAGCTCTCCCACCTAATGGATTGAGCATGAGCAATTCTGCCGAGCTGAACGAGCTTCATTGGTTACTGGCCATCGTACAGAGCATCGATGTGGGTGTCGTTGTTCTGGACCGCGACTACCGTGTCGAGGTCTGGAACACCTTCATGGAAAACCGCTCCGGTGTGCAGCCGGAGAACGCGCGTAATCGAACGTTTTTCTCGCTCTTTCCCGAGGTGGACGAGGACTGGTTTCGCCGCAAGGTTGAAAGCGTCATGACCCTTGGTACGCCGTCATTCACCATCTGGGAACAGCGACCGTATCTATTGCGTTTCAAGAACTACCAGCCTATCACCGGGCTGGAAGATTTCATGTATCAGAACACCACGTTATTGCCCCTCAAGGGCATCAACGGCAGCATTGATCAGGTTTGTCTGATCATCTACGACGTCACTGATGTCGCGGTCAACCGCCGCCAGCTGCAGTCGGCGAACGCGGAGCTGCAACGCCTTTCCAGTACGGATCGGTTGACCGGGTTGTACAACCGCGGGCACTGGGAAGAGATGCTGAGGCTGGACTATGCTCGTCATCGTCGCTACGACAGCCAAGCTGCACTGGTCATGTTCGATATCGACCATTTCAAGACGATCAATGACACCTACGGACATCAGGTGGGCGACAGTGTGATCCAGGAAGTTGCGGACCTGATTCGCGAGAACTTAAGGGATTCGGACGTAGCGGGGCGTTATGGCGGTGAGGAGTTCGTCGTGCTGCTGCCTGACACCGACAAGGCAGGCGCGCTGACATTTGCCGAGAGGCTAAGGCATGCAGTCGAAAGCCGCGAGGTTCAGCATGAGCAACATCGCATTCGCTTCACTATCAGTCTTGGCGTTGCCGATCTCAGCGTGCCCACCAGCAGCCATGCCCAACTGATCGAATGGGCCGACTCCGCGCTCTACGCCTCGAAAGCCGGCGGCCGCAATCGGGTTACGCTGCATCAGAACTAACTTCAGCTTGCCCCCTCCTTAGAAAAGCCAGGAGCGCCACTTCTTCGGCGCTGAGCCATTTGCGCTTGCGTGCTGCGCGCAGGTTGCTCAGTTCACCCTCATTGAAAGCCTGCAGAATTGCCGGGTGTATGTAGCACTGGCGGCAGACGGCGGGCGTGTTGCCCAGCTGACTGGCGACCTGTTTGACAGTCTCTACGAGATTCTGCCGAGCCTTACTCTGCGGTGATGCCTCAAGCTTACGCAGGCGCTGTAATGCCAATGCGCTGCCAGCCCAGGTGCGGTAATCCTTGGCGGTGAAATCGCGGCCGGTCATTTCCCGCAGATAAAGGTTCACGTCATTGGAACTGACGGCTCGGCGCTGACCATCTTCATCCAGGTACTGAAACAGGTGTTGGCCCGGCAGTTCCATGCAGCGCCGCATGAGTCTGGCCAAGCGGCGGTCGCGCAAGGTGACTTCGTGCTCCACGCCACTCTTGCCTCGAAACTGAAAGCGGATCGAGGCACCTCGTACGTCGACATGGCGGGTACGCAGGGTGGTCAGTCCGTAGGATCGATTGTCCCGTGCGTAACGCGGGTTGCCGATGCGGATCAAAGTGGATTCGAGCAGCATGACCACCAGTGCCATGACTTTCTCGCGCGACATTCCCGGGCGCGCTAAGTGCTTTTCCAGATTGCTGCGCAGTTTGGGTAGAGCCTCGCCGAACTCAAGCATGCGTTCGTACTTATCGCTGTCACGGATTTCACGCCAGCGGGCGTGATAGCGGTATTGCTTGCGACCGCGGGCGTCCCGGCCTGTGGCTTGAAGATGGCCCTGAGGGTCGGGGCAGATCCACACATCCCGGTAAGCTGGTGGAATTGCCAGCTTGTTGATGCGGCGTATCTCATCTTCGTCGCGAATACGCTCGCCGTTTGGTTCGAAGTAGACGAACTTGCCGCGTTGTTGCTTGCGGCGGATGCCGGGCTGAGAATCATCGACATAATGAAGATCAGGCGGCAGAGCAGGGCACAGCAGGGTGCCGGTGTCGTTGGCTTCGTCGGCAGGAATAGAGCGTGCGCCCTCCGCCATTGGCGGGGGAGCGTCCATCAGGGGTTCGTTGCGCATAAGCGGCAGATTCCACGAAGGCCCCGCCATCAGCTCAGGCGGGGCTGCCGATAGGGTTAGTTATCCTTCTCGGCACTGTTGCGCATTAGCAGGCGAATGGCAGCGACCAGTTCGTCGATAGCTTCGCGATACAGCTCAGGTTTGCCCTCCGTTTCGGCTTGGTCGGCATGTTTGCGCGCCGTGTCGAGGTGGTCGTGGATCGATGAATAGTCGCCAAGCATGGGATGGTCCTCCTGCTGATCAAAAATAGGCAACGGCGCATGTTCAAGCCGCCTTTAATAACTGACCGGCGGCAGTAGCGGCGGTTCGTACCGTGTATCAGCGAGCGCGAAGTGTGGATAGCGCCTTGGACCAGGTCGGGTTGGAGCATCGCGGGCACTGTTGCATTTGTTGGCTTTCGAGCGCCTGGGGGAAGCCGCAGCGGCTACAGGCGTACATGCCTGCAGCCGGGATTTGGCTGAATTCGGGCCTATATTCCGTAGGCAGCACGGAAAGCCCTGGGCGGACCGCCTCGGGTTCATGAAAGAACAGGCTGACGTTACCGTCGTTTTCCAGAATGCCGAGCCTGATCTGCCCAAGGTGCTCGACCCCTTGCTGACGGAGCTCCATGAAGAACTCGTCAGCAGAGATATTCAGATTATCGAGACTACGCAACTCATAGATGCCGTCACGGATGATCGTGACCGGCTTGCCTTCAAGCCAGGCGCCGAATCGCGGGCTTCGGTTCATGAAGAATACGGTAAGGCGGTAAAGGCCCAGCAGCGTGACGAACACCGCGGCGACCGGCAGCAGCGGCACATCGTGGTAAAACGACACGTCGCCCGCGGCAGAGCCGAGGGTCAGGATGATCACCAGCTCGAACACCGAAAGCTGGCGGATACCACGGCGCCCGCTGACCTTCAGAAAAACGAACACCGCCACGAACGCGAGCAGAGCCCGCAGCCCAACCTCGGCAACGAACATCAATGGAAACTCGTCCAGAAGCATGCGCTGCAGGTCGAACGGAGTCATTAGCTAGGATCCTTCCAAATACTGGAGTGCTGGCTGATGCCAAGGGCCAGCCAGTGAGCTGGCTGGCGGAGGCCGTCAGCCAGCCGGTGCTACGTCGAACTCGAGGTCTATGCCGTCGCCGCTGCCATCTCCTACCACCGAGCCGACTGCGGGCCTCCTGGTGACGTGCCGGCCTTCATAGAACTCTCTCAGCTGCCGCTCCGCAACCTCGCTGATGTGGTCTATCAGACCTGGCATCTGGGCGTCTCTTGGCACGATGAATTTCAAGGTCACGTGAAGAGCATCCTGCCCCTGAGGAAGATCGGCGAGCCCGCAGCTCTGCCGCTGGTCGTTGACATACGCTTCTGCACCTTTCATAAACTTCTCCTGCTTTGCCAGTTGGAATTGAGACCGTTAAACAGGCGAATGGATCACTCAAGAAAGGCGGGTGGGAGTAAATCCCAGGCATAAAAAAGGCCCGTAGCACAGCTGCAGGCCTTTGTTCGAGCAACCCACGGTTACTCGGGCATGTGCCACGGCGACAAATGAGCGCCATCGCGGCTTAGTTGCGCGCGAGTCTGTTCCAGAGTTTCGCCGAGCTTCACAGGATCGGTGAATACGCTGCTGGACATCTTGCAGCGGCCGAGCAGGCGCGCTTCATCGCGATCGACGACGGTGATGCTGACTTCACCGTTTCCTTCGGGCAGCGTCCAGGCGACACACTGGAATGGTTTGAAAGCGCGGTCGGTGATCAAAAGGGCTTCATTGATACGCAGCGGGGTGTGCATGGGGCATGTCTCTCTGTGTGATACCCAAAATACCTGCAGCCAAGCTCGTTGGCGTTGGCCTTACATTGCAGTTGATGTACCCAGAGGACTGGCGAGTCACATGCGAGTTCGAAAAAATTTGAAGGCCTTTGCAATTAGCCAAAAGTATAAGCTTGACGCTCAGAATTTCCGGATTAGGAAGTTAGAGCTAACTCCCTGTAAATCTTGGAAAACTTTTAGCTTTCTAAATTTGCCGGACAGGTGGCTGGTCGAACGTGGGGAAATCCGATGCGACAACCTGTCGCGATGAAATAACAGGGTATCTTGTGAGCGACTTGCTTCGCCCTGGTGCAAAGCAGGGGGCAGGTGCTTTGTATAAGTGCCTGCAGCCCACCGCAAGCTCGGTGGGCCGTAGGCCAAGCTTCAGACCTTGAACTGGCTGAGCAGACGATTGAGCTGATCGGCCAGCTCGCCGAGCCGCTTACCGGCTTCGCTGGACTGTTCTGCAGCCAGCGTACTCTCCTGGGCCAGCCCCGCCGCTTGAGTCACGTTTTGATTGATGTCCTCAACCACGTGAGACTGCTGCAGCGTTGCGCTGGCAATCGACGCATTCAGGCCGGAGAGGTTGCGCAGCGCCTGGGCGATTTCACTGAGGCTGGCACCAGCCTGGCTCGCCTGTTCCACGGTGAGCTGGGAGGCGCGGTTGCTCTCCATGATGACGCTCACCGCGGCGCCTGAATTCTTCTGCAGCCGCTCGATCATGCTGTGAATTTCGGCGGTCGATTGCTGTGTACGCTGTGCCAGCAGTCGGACCTCATCGGCTACCACTGCGAAGCCCCGGCCTTGCTCGCCGGCTCGCGCGGCTTCGATCGCCGCATTGAGCGCCAGAAGGTTGGTCTGATCGGCGATCGAGCCGATCACTTCGAGTACCGAGCCGATCTTGGTGGTTTCGTCCGCCAGCGATTGAATTACCTCCACCGCCTTGCCGATGGTAGTGGAAAGCTCGTCGATCTGATGCAGGCTCGCCTCGATGTTTCGTTGCCCTTGGCCCGCCTGATTCTCGGCGGTACCGACCTCGCTGGACGCATGTTCGGCGTTCTTCGCCACTTCCTGTACAGCGTAGGTGACTTCATTGACAGCTGTGGCCACCTGCTCCATCTGAAGCATCTGCTGCTGGCTTTGTTCGTGAGCCTGGCCAGACAGCTGGCTGAGCGAGCGCGAGGACTGGTCCAGTGCCCCTGCAGTTTCGAACAGCTGGCCGACCACCGCGCGCAGTTTCTGCGTGAACCGGTTGAAATCACGCCCAAGGGTGCTTAGCTCGTCATTGCCAGCCACGTCCAGCGTGCGGGTCAGGTCGGCTTCACCGCTGGCGATGTTCGCCATGGCGGCCATGGTGTGGCGAAGCGGGCGGACGATACTGCGGATCAGGATGGCGACCAGCACCGCCATGATCGCTGAGATGACCAGGCCGATCAGAGAGAATCGGGTGACGTAATTCCAGAACTCCTGCTCGACATCGTCGACGTAGATGCCCGAGCCGATAATCCAGCCCCAAGGTTTGAACAGTTGCACGTAGGAGATCTTCGGAACTGGGTCTTCCGCACCGGGCTTGGCCCACATGTAGTCGACCAGGCCGGCACCGTCGCGTTGGGCGATCTTGACCATCTCGTTAAACAGCTCTTTGCCTTCCGGGTCCTTGATCTTCGACAGATCCTGGCCGTCGAGCTTCGGCTGCATCGGGTGCATGATCATTGTCGGACCGAGATCGTTGATCCAGAAGTAGTCCTGGCCGTCGTAGCGCAGTACCCGGATTTGCTCGATCGCCGCCTGCTGAGCCTCGGCGGTAGTCATGGCGCCGGTGGTTTCGAGCTTCCGATAGTGTTCGAAGACGCCCGCGGCTGCTTCCACGATATTGCGCGTCGCCTCCTGTTTGCCTTGGTACAAATCAGAGCGGACCTGCTGAATCATCAGGATACCGAGGATGAACAGCATGACGACGGCTACCACCGGGATTAGCCAGAGACGCTTGCTGATGGGGATGTTGCGCAGCAGATTCATGGATACGGCTCCTAATTTGTCTTTCTTATCGTTCTTTTCTGGCTGGGCGGCTTGTTGAATCGCCGCTTTCAGGCTGCATCTGTGCAACCGCGCCGAGCCTGGTTCAAGGCTCTTTGTATCTCAGCGGCCGATACCATTCGATCAGCGACTCACAAACCAATGTTGGTAGTGGAAGCCCAGCATCGGCGTGCCCCTACATAGCTTCTCGGCTGCACCTGAGGAAAAATGAGTCCCCGTTTCGTGTTCCGGGGAATTTAGTTCTCTCGGGCGAGTCAGAACAGCCGCTTAGATGGCGTTATGACATATACCATGGTTGCATTGGCTGCGATGGACTGCATCGCTTAGGGGAGTAGATGGATATTTGGGTTGCGATTCAGGCACTGATTTTGGGCGTGGTAGAGGGCATAACGGAGTTTCTGCCGGTATCCAGCACCGGCCACCAGATCATCGTGGCAGACCTGATCGGCTTCAGCGGCGAGCGGGCCCTGGCCTTTAATATCATCATTCAGCTGGGTGCAATTCTCGCGGTTATTTGGGAGTACCGACGCAAGATCATCGACGTGGTTGTTGGGCTGCCCAAAGAGCGACAAGCTCAGAAATTCACCATCAATCTATTGATCGCGTTCATGCCGGCGGTGGTGCTCGGCGTCGCCTTTGCCGACCTGATCCATGAATACCTATTCAATCCCATCACCGTTGCCACTGCGCTGGTCATCGGCGGTATCGTCATGCTCTGGGCTGAGCGTCGCGATCATGCGATTCGCGCCGAGACGGTTGATGACATGAACTGGGCGCTGGCTTTGAAGGTAGGTTTCGCCCAGTGCCTGGCATTGGTGCCCGGCACCTCGCGTTCGGGCTCGACTATCATCGGTGGGCTGCTGTTTGGTCTGTCGCGCAAGGCCGCCACCGAGTTTTCGTTCTTTCTGGCGATGCCGACCATGGTGGGTGCAGCCGTCTACTCCGGCTACAAGTACCGAGATCTGTTTCAGCCCGGTGATTTCGCCGTCTTCGCTATCGGCTTCGTTACTTCATTCATCTTTGCGATGCTTGCGGTGCGGGCACTGCTCAAGTTCATCGGTAACCACAGCTATGCCGCATTCGCCTGGTATCGGATCGGCTTCGGCCTGCTGATTCTGGCCACTTGGCAGCTCGGGCTTATCGACTGGACCAGCGTTCAGGTCTGATCCATCCGGTCGATGGTCCGGCCTTCGTTCGGCTGATGGCGCGCACAAGCTCGCCGGGCTTTGCCATAGTGGAGCCTCCATCAGGAGGTTCCATGAACAATACCGCGGATCATCTTCAGCTCGACCTCAACGGTATTTCTCTCAGCCTTTACTGCGCCGGCCCTGAGCAGGGCAGGCCGGTGTGGCTGCTGCACGGCTTTCCAGAGTGCTGGTATTCCTGGCGCAATCAGATCGACCCACTGGTGGCTGCAGGGTATCGCGTGTTTATCCCAGAAATGCGCGGCTACGGGCGCAGCAGTGCGCCGGCCGAGATTGCGGCTTATGACGTGCTGACGCTTTGCGGGGATATTCGGGCGGCCATGGACTACTTTGGGCACAGGCAGGTCGCGGTGGTCGGGCATGACTGGGGCGCAATGGTAGCCTGGTATCTGGCACTGCTAGAGCCAGCTCGAGTCGGCGCACTGGTCACGATGTCGGTCCCGTTCGCTGGACGACCGCGGCGGCCTGCCACTGAAATCATGCGTGAAACCACCGGTGATCGTTTCAACTACATCCTCTATTTCCAGGAACCTGGCCGCGCCGAACGCGAACTGGACGCTGACGTTGATCGCACGCTGCGGCTGCTCATGTACTACCAGGAGCGCAACCTGCTGCTGCAGGACAAACCTGCCGATGGCACGCTATTCGAAGATGACATGCAGGCGGGGCCTTTACCCGCGTGGTGTACGGAAGAGGATTTATCCATATACCGGAAAACCTTCGCCGAGCACGGCTTTCGCGGCGCGTTGAACTGGTACCGCAACTTCGAGCGCAACTGGCTGATCACCGAGCCGCTGCAGGGGAAAAAGGTCAGACAACCGACGATGTTTCTGATCGGCAACCATGATCCGGTTGGCGAGCTTGAGGGGTATACGCTTAAGAAGATGTCGGAGTGGGTGCCGGACCTGGAGCAGCATGCACTGGCGCCGTGCGGTCACTGGATTCAGAACGAGCAGGCGGAGAGGGTGAATGAGCTGCTGCTGGATTTTCTGGCGCGGCACTTGCCCGGCCGATGATCGGTTAAATCCACTGCCTTCGACACGCTCTCCGGAAAGGAGATGCGTCGAAGGCAAGGCCGTTGCCATGCGCCCGGGTGGCGCAGGTTAGGGAATGTCGCTCCCCGCCAAGGCGGGTCTATCGATCGCTGAAACTCAAACGATCACGCCTTGGCTGCGCAGGTAGTCGTCATAGCTGCCACTGAAGTCGGTCACGCCGTTCTCCGACAACTCGATGATGCGCGTCGCCAGCGAACTGACGAATTCACGGTCGTGGCTGACGAAGATCAGCGTACCCGGGTAGTTTTCCAGCGCCAGGTTGAGCGCTTCGATCGATTCCATGTCGAGGTGGTTGGTGGGTTCATCCATGACCAGCACGTTGGGCTTCTGCAGGATCAGCTTGCCGAACAGCATGCGACCCTGTTCACCACCGGATATGACCTTGACCGACTTGAGAATCTCGTCGTTGGAAAACAGCATGCGACCGAGGGTGCCGCGCACCAGCTGCTCGCCGCCCTGGGTCCACTGGCCCATCCAGTCGAATAGGCTGACGTCGTCCTCGAAGTCGTGGGCATGGTCCTGGGCGTAGTAGCCGTATTCGGCGCTCTCGGTCCACTTGACGCTACCGCTGTCCGGTGTCAGTTCGCCAACCAGGGTGCGAAGCAGAGTGGTCTTGCCGATGCCGTTGGGGCCGATGATTGCCACGCGCTCGCCGGCCTCGACGGTGAAGCTGAAGTTCTTGAACAGCTCCTTGTCGTCGAAGCTCTTGGACAGGCGTTCCACAGTCACCGCCTGGCGGTGCAGCTTCTTGGTCTGCTCGAAACGGATGAACGGACTGATACGGCTGGAAGGCTTCACTTCGGCCAGCTGGATCTTGTCGATCTGCTTGGCACGGCTGGTGGCCTGCTTCGCCTTGGAGGCGTTAGCCGAGAAGCGGCTGACAAAGGTTTGCAGCTCTGCGATCTGCGCCTTCTTCTTGGCGTTGTCCGACAGCAGCTGCTCGCGCGATTGGGTTGCGGCAGTCATGTACTCGTCGTAGTTGCCCGGGAAGAGGCGCAGCTCGCCGTAGTCCAGGTCAGCCATATGGGTGCAGACCGAGTTCAGGAAGTGGCGGTCGTGGGAAATGATGATCATGGTGCTGTTACGCGCCGTCAGAATCGTTTCCAGCCAGCGGATGGTGTTGATGTCCAGGTGGTTGGTCGGTTCGTCCAGCAGCAGTACGTCCGGGTCGGAGAACAGCGCTTGCGCCAGCAGCACGCGCAGCTTCCAGCCCGGAGCGACTTCGCTCATCGGGCCGAAATGCTGCTCCAGCGGAATGCCCAGGCCGAGCAGCAACTCGCCGGCACGGGATTCGGCGGTGTAGCCGTCCATCTCGGCGAATTCACCTTCAAGCTCGCCAACTTTCATGCCGTCTTCTTCGCTCATCTCAGGTAGCGAGTAGATGCGGTCGCGCTCGGCCTTGACCTTCCACAGGTCCTCATGGCCCATGATCACCGTGTCGATGACGTTGAACTCTTCATAGGCGAACTGATCCTGGCGCAGCTTGCCCAGACGCACGTTCGGCTCCAGCATGACCTGGCCGCCGGAAGGCTCCAGATCCCCACCGAGAATCTTCATGAAGGTCGACTTGCCGCAGCCATTGGCGCCGATCAGACCGTAGCGGTTGCCACCGGCAAATTTGACGGAAACGTTTTCGAACAGCGGCTTGGCACCGAACTGCATGGTGATGTTGGCGGTAGAAATCAAAGACTTGTCCTGCGGGTGTAACAGCGGTGGTTAATCGCCTGCCTCCGTCTCCTATGCCAAGCACATACCATTTTGATTCTGGCAGGCAGCTTTTCGAGCTCGCTCCAATAGGAGGCCGAGCCCAGCCATTCGGCATAGGTTGAGAGCAACATCTGGACGCGGTACCCAAGATGGTCTGCCATGATCAAAGAGGGCTCACGGCTGATCGTCAGGTACTTGGTTGCGTAGGTGTGTCGGGCGTCGTATTGCCGGCTGCCGATGCTTTGGGCATCTAGCGCGGCGTGAAAGTCGTCAATGGTAACACTTGGCAGTTCAATCCACAGCCCGCGCGTGCTTGCTGGGTGGACGAACGGGACTCCGGACAAGGATGCTATTCGGTCGAGATTGGTGCTGCGTTGCATTTTTTGGGAGGCGTCCAGCACCGGCAGAGCGCGACTACTCCTGCAGGCTCGGCCGGAGGCTGGACCTACGCCGACCGGATTTGATGCTGATCGATATATCAGGGTTGAAAAATCGTACGGGCGCCACTCGAAAATACGCTACAGCAGAAGGCACCAGTATCAATCGACGCTGGTGACTCGCCTTAATGCCTGCGCCTGGGCGGTTGTATTGAAGGGGTTCAGTTGCGCCGCAATAACGGGGTGTGCAGGGTAACGTATCTAAGCAGAATCGCCAGACATGCATCGAGGTCTAAACTGGCTGTGTCGACAATTAAATCTGGTTGTTCAGCTTCCTCATAAGGTGCGCTAACGCCAGTAAAGTCTGCGAGAGCTCCCGACCTGGCAAGGCGATATAAGCCCTTGGGGTCTCTAGCTTCACATGTCGTTATATTGCTCTTGATATAAACTTCATAAAAAGGAGCCTTGCAGGCTCGTCGAGCGTTGGCGCGATCCCTTAAGTAAGGCGATATGAACGCGGTAATGCATATGAGGCCTGCGTCCGCAAAGAGAGCAGCTGTTTCTCCGACACGACGTATATTTTCGTTGCGGTCAGAGACTGAAAAACCAAGATCAGCACTCAGGCCCTTACGAACGTTGTCGCCATCCAGCACATAGCATGAATATCCCAATGCTAATAGTTCGCGCTCCAAAGCCATGGCCAATGAGGACTTTCCGGAAGCGGGTAACCCCGTCAGCCAAAATACTGCCCCCGCGTGCCCATAATGCCTGGAGCGATCATCGGTCTTGACGTGGTGGGGCTCACTACGAAGAATTCTACTTTCTTCCATGTTTAAAAGACTCTGACAAACTTTAATATGCCTGTTGGTCTGCTAATCAGGCGGTTCGAAAAATGTTAGAGCAACGCTTAGCTAGTTAAAGAGATGAGGAAAACGGTTTTCTATTGAATTACCAAGCTAATAGTATGTGAATACACCAGCGCTCATAGACATTGACCGGACAATAATGCCAGTTTTAACACAGTGAAAGATGAGGTGCTCGCCTCATTCGTGTTTGGTCCTGAGGGATGGGGCGATGCCGGTTTTTTCATTTTGCAAGCTACACTCTTGAGCCAAGGGACACAGGTCTACCAGGGCGCTCTATAGCATGGAGCTACTGACGGAGGCGGACCTTGACGCTCACCGCCGCTGCCGTAGACTCCGCCCATCCGTAATGGAGTAGCGGTTATGCGGCGTTTGAGTAGCTGGATTGTCGGATTGGCTTTTGTTACATGCGGGGTTCAGGCGCAAGTGCCTGCTTCCGATGATCCATTGCTCGAGAGCGACGTTGCTGCCAGGGCACAGGGTGGGAGCGAGGCGCGAGGGGTGCTTCGGGCGCGAGACCAGGCGGTGCTGGCCAGCGAGTTGGCTGGGCGGATTGTTGAATTGCCGTTCAGCGAAGGCGAATCGTTTAAAAAGGGCGACACCTTGGCGCGTTTCGATTGTTCGGCGTATCAGGCTCAGCTCAATGCGGCGCAGGCGGCGAGTCGTGGGGCCAGGGAGGAGCTGACGCATAACCGGCAACTGGCGGAGCTAAAATCCGTTGGCCGGTTTGAAGTCGCACGGGCCGAGGCCAGGCTCAGCGAAGCTCAAGCTCTGTCCGAGGTATATCAGGTTCAGGTCAAGCGATGCAGTGTGGTCGCCCCGTTTGATGGGCAGGTGGTAGTGCGCAAGGTCCAGCGTTATGAAAGCGTGGCGGCCGGCGCACCGTTGCTGGATGTAGTCGACAACCGCACTCTGGAAATCCATCTGCTGGTGCCTTCGCGCTGGATGGCCAAGCTCAAGCCCGGCCAACCTTTCACCTTTGTTCCTGATGAAACCGGTCAGCCGCTGCAAGCGACAGTCAAGCGGCTGGGCGCGCGCATTGACGAAGGCAGCCAAACCTTGCTGCTAGTGGCAACGTTGCCAAGTGCCAATGGCCTCCTTTCCGGTATGAGTGGCACTGCGCGTTTTGCGGAGTTCGAGTGAACGCGCCCCTAACGGGCAGCACCGAGCAGGTGTTCGCCCGTTTCCTTGAGCTGGAGCGGCAGGTACGGGCCGCGCGTACGCCAGCGCAACTAAGCTACAGCCTGGTCAACGACGGTCAGGCGCTGTTTGGGTTTCGCCACGCCGCGCTATTGATCGCCGGTAAGGTGCGGGCTGTGACAGGCGTCAGTGCCGTGGAGCCTAACGCGCCGTTCGTGGCATTTGTCGAACAGGCAGTGGCACAGCTGTTTAAAAAAACTGGGCTGAGTCAGGCGCGGGTAATTGCCACTGATGGGGTTAGCGAATCCATTCAGGCGGACTGGCAGAGCCTCTCGGCTGGGCAGGTATTCTGGTTGCCGTTGATTGACCATCAGGGGCAAATGTTTGGTGGTTTATGGCTCGCCCGTGATTTGCCGTGGAGCCCGCCGGAGCAAGTACTGTTGTCGCAGTTGGGCGACACCTACAGCCATGCCTGGCTGGCGTTGCAACCTCGCAAACCCTGGCGTTTGCGCTGGACGCGCAAACGTAAGCTGGCGCTGCTAGCGGCGCTTTTGTTGGCATTGCTGATTCCGATACGCCAATCGGTGCTGGCTCCGGCCGAAGTGGTTCCGCTGGGCGGGCAAGTGGTGGCTGCGCCGTTGGACGGGGTAATCGCTGAGTTTCTGGTCAAGCCGAACCAGGCAGTCAAGAGCGGCGATCTGCTGCTGCGGTTCGAGAGCACCAGCCTCAGGGCCCAGGCTGACGTGGCGGAGCGTGCCTTGGGCGTGGCCGAGGCGGAACTCAAGGCCAACTCCCAGCGCTCGTTTAGCGACGCTGAGTCGAGTTCGAAGATCGACCTGTTGGGCGCTCGCGTCGAGCAGAAGCGTGCCGAACGCAACTATGCCACCGAGTTGCTCAAGCGCAGTGAGGTGCGCGCCCAGCGGGACGGCATTGCGGTGTTTGCCGATGCCGAACGCTGGCTAGGCAAGCCAGTGCAGACCGGCGAGCGACTGATGGAAATTGCGGACCCGAACCAGGCCGAGCTGCGTATAGATCTGGCTGTCGGCGATGCAATTGCGCTGATCCCTGGCGCGCAAGTGGTGTTGTTTCTTGATAGCGATCCGTTGCAGCGTCACCTGGCCCGGCTCGAACGTTCGGCCTATGAGGCGCAACCCACCGCCGCTGGCCAACTTGCGTATCGGCTGGATGCACGTTTCGATGCCGAGGCGCCGCGTATCGGTCTGCGCGGCACGGCGAAACTATTCGGTGATCGTGCGCCGCTGGCACTCTACCTGTTACGTCGACCGCTAGCAGGCCTGCGGCAGAGCGTAGGCCTCTAGAATGGGGCTGCCAAGGCTGCGCTCCGACCTGCAACTGTCCGCAGCAGCCCCAGATCCGGATGGCTCCCCCCAATGGACATTGGCGGATCCGGTTCGGGGACGTTATTACAAGCTCGGCGCTGCGGCGATGCGTTTGTTGCGGCACTGGTCCCTGGGCGATCCGAGGCAGGTGCTGCAGGCCGCGAACCGTGAGCCGGGTCTGCCGCTCAATGGTGAGTCGCTGGAACAATTGCTGAGCTTTTTGCGCAGCCACGATTTGATCAGTGCGATGGATCCGCAACAGCGCGACAGCTATCAGGTCAAGGCGGCAGCCCAGCGTCAGAGCCTGTGGCATATCCTGTTGCATCAGTACCTTTTTTTCCGCATACCACTGTGGCGCCCGGATGCTTTTCTCAACCGGACCTGGCCCTGGCTGGCCCGGTTCGGCCCCGGAACGCTACGCTATGGAATGCCTCTGATCCTTGCCGCAGGTGTTTTCCTAGTGTCGCGGGACTGGCAGCGCTTCGTGGCAACCTTCCCTCATCTGTTCAGCCTGGGCGGCGCTCTGGCGTTTGGGGTAGCGCTGTTCTTTGCCAAGCTATGCCACGAATTTGGCCACGCCTTCATGGCCAAACGCGCCGGTTGCCGAGTGCAAAGCATGGGCGTGGCATTCATGGTGCTGTTGCCCATGTTCTATACCGACGTCAGCGATGCATGGCGAATCGCCGATCGCCGCGCTCGATTGCTGATCGGTGCCGGCGGGGTGCTGGCGGAGTTGTTGTTGGCGTGCGTTGCGCTGCTGGCCTGGTCCCTGTTGCCCGATGGGCCTGCGCGTACTGCGGCGTTCATGTTGGCAAGCGCCACCTGGATCACCACGCTGGTCATCAACCTGAACCCGTTTATGCGCTTTGACGGTTATTTTCTGCTCAGTGATTTGTGGGCTGTGGATAACCTTCAAGGGCGGGCATTCGCACTGTGTCGCTGGCGCCTACGCGAAGCGCTGTTCGGCTATGGCGCAGCGGCGCCGGAGCCTTGGTCGCCGCAGATGCGCCGCCGCCTGCTGGTGTGGGGGTACGGGGCCTGGCTGTGGCGCGCGGTGCTGTTCTTTGGTATTGCCCTGGCGGTTTACCACCTTTTCTTCAAGGTGCTGGGCATTTTTCTAATGCTGGTTGAATTGGTCTGGTTCATATTCATGCCCATCGTGAGTGAGTGGCGACAATGGTGGAGCCGGCGAGAGCAGGCCCAGGTCCACCGGGTATTGCTTACCGGCCTGATCTTGCTGAGTTCGATGTTAGTGCTGCTCTTACCCTGGCGCAGTGCCGTGGAAGTGCCGGCGATGCTTGAGGCTGGGCGCGCCAGTGTCCTGCATGCGCCCGTGGCCGCTCGCATCAAGCGGGTGAACGTGCATGATGGTCAGACCATCGCTCAGGGCCATGTGTTGGTCGAGTTGGAGTCGCCTGACATCGCATCGCGCCTGACCATCGTACGTCGGGAGATCGAGATCCAGCAGCTGCAGATGCGACGTCAGGCAGGGCGCAGCGAAACCGCCGCCGATGCAGGCATCGTCGAACAACAGTTGGCAGAAGCGGTGGCCGAGTACCGCGGCCTGGTCGCCCAGCGCGAGCGCCTTTTGTTGCGCGCGCCACATGCCGGCCAGGTGCGCGACCTGCTGCCGCAATTGGCAGTAGGGCGATGGCTATCGCCCAAGGAGCCGCTGGCCCGGGTAGTGGAGTCCAACTCGCGGTTGCGGGGGTACCTGAGCGAGGCCGAGCTTTGGCGGATCGCTCCCGGTGCTACTGGTCGATTTATTGCTGACGACCCAATGCATCCTTCCATTGCTGTGCAATTGGACGAAATCGACACCAATGGTGTGGGCTGGATTGAACAGCAGGCGTTGACGTCCGATCACCACGGCCCGATTGCCGTGCGCCGTGACTCGCAGCAGCGAGCGGAGCCGGTACAGGCGCAATATGGTGTGCGTTTGAGTGCTGTTAACGACCTGCCAGCGCCGACGCAACCGTTGCGCGGCCTGGCGGTATTGCAGGGGAAGAGCGAATCGCTGCTTGGCGCTGCATGGCGCCGGCTCGCCGCGCTGGGCGTCCGGGAAAGCGGGTTTTAAAGCGCAGGCTGAACGATCAGAGCACCCAATACCTGACGAATCGTGGCTGCTCTTTATCTCCCTTTGACGCGTGTTGTCGAAGTGTTGCTAGGCGGCGGCGCTTTACTCGACTACGCTCTGCTCCACAAGTCGAACGTAGGCGGTGAAGGGATGTCACAGTTTCATTTTATTTCCGGTTTGCCGCGTTCAGGCTCGACTTTACTTTCTGCGATCCTGCTGCAGAACCCGCGCTTTCATGCTGGCATGACCAGCCCCGTTGGTTCGTTGTTCAGCAGCGTTTTGCAGCAATGCAGCGCTGGCAGCGAATTTGGCTCGGTGATCGACACCGACCTGCGACGTCGCCTATTGCGTGGCTTGTTCGACTCTTACTACGCCGACAAGGCCGACAAGCCTGTCATCTTTGATACAAATCGCCAGTGGTGCGCGCGCCTGCCGGCCTTGCAGGACCTATTTCCCCAAGCCAAGACCATCGCTTGCGTTCGCAACGTCGCCTGGGTGCTCGACAGCCTGGAGCGGCTCTACCGCGCGAACCCCTTCGAGAACACCAAGCTGTTCAATGATGATGATGAGCGCAACACCGTCTACAGCCGCTGCGAAACCTTGGCCCAGCGCAACCGTCTGGTAGGTTTTGCCTGGACTGCGCTCAAAGAGGCCTATTACGGCGAAAACGCCGAATCACTGTTGATCGTTGATTACGATCTGCTGAGCCAGGCCCCGGAGCGGGTGATGCGGCTGGTGTACGACTTCATCGGCGAGCCCTGGTACGAGCACGACTTCAACCGCTTGACCTACGACGCACCGGCCTTCGACCAGGCACTGGGGGTTGCCGGCCTGCACAAGGTCAGACCCGAGGTCGCGCCGCAAGCCCGGCGGACCCTGTTGCCGCCGGATTTGTTTGAGAAGTATGCCGCGTTGTCCTTCTGGCGCGATGGCGCTTCCAGCGCTGCCAATGTCATTCGTATGAAAACCGACGCCGCGATCAACTGATCGCGGTTTTTCATTTGCGCGTATAGAAGTTCGAGTCCGGGTGATCGTCATGTGGTGGAGCAAAGGAAAGGCGCGGGTAACCGAGGGCGCACAGGCCCTGGCATCGCCGATGATCATGTTCCTCGAGCCGCGATTGCTGTTCGACGGTGCGGTGGCCGCAACAGTGGCCGATGCTGCGCAACCGGATGCTCAGCCCGGCACTGATGAAACCCGAACGCACACGGCAGAACAGCCATCAGACAGCCAGTCACCTCAAGGGCAAGCTGATGCGACCCAGGCTGCCGTACCTGGCAAGATCGTGCTGTTTGTCGATTCCCGGGTCCGGGACGCCGCTAACCTGCTCGAGGGCGTCGCATCAGACACTCAGGTGGTGTACCTCGATGGCACCACGGACGGCCTGCAGCAGATCGCCGACTATCTCAACGCGCATCAGGGCATCAGCGCTGTGCAGATCATTGCCCATGGCAACGCCGGTGATCTGTGGCTTGGCAACAGCTACCTGTCGGCGGACAACGTCCAGGCCCGCGGCGAGGTGCTGGCGCAGATTGGACAGAGGATGAATGTCGGCGGCGATATCCTCATCTACGGCTGCTACACCGCCGAGGGCGAGCGCGGCCTGAGCCTGGTCGAATCGCTCGCGGAGCTGACTGGCCGCGACATAGCAGCGTCTGACAACCGTACCGGCCTGGGGGGGGACTGGGATCTAGAAATCGCAGTCGGCAACATCGAAAGCGCCAACGTGCTTTCGGCCAGCGCCATGAGCGAATACCAATGGGGATTGGCTACTTGGACCGCTACCAACAACCTCAATTCGGGTATCGGTTCTTTGCGGGCCGCCCTGTCGTCTGCGCAGAACGGCGATCTCGTCACCTTCGACACCAGCTTGGCCGGCACGACCATCAGCCTGACCCAGGTGCTGACCATCAACAGGAACATCACGTTGGATGGCGACCTCAATAACGACAACGTCGCCGACGTCACCCTCGACGGGCAGTACCGCACCCAGATCATCAACGTGACGGCTGGCACAACGGCGACCCTTGATGGCCTGGTGATTACTCGCGGCATGGTGGCGGGTAACGGCGGTAATGGCGGCGACGATGCGCTGGTGTCCAAGGGCGGCGGCATTTACAACGCCGGCACCCTGACCCTGAGGAACGTCACGGTCACCGCCAACGCCGCTTCAGGTGGTGGTGGCGGCGGCGGTGTGACACCGCAATACGCCGGTGGCGGCGGTGGCGGCGGCGGCGCGATCACCGGGGGGACGGGTGGTCGCGGCGGCGATACGCTCAACTCCACGGGCTCCAACGGCTCGGCTGGGCAGGGCGGTGCCGGCGGTGGCTTCTTCAACATGGGTGGACGTGGTGGTTCCTCTACCGGTGGTGCTGGCGGTTCCGCGTATCCGGGCTACAGCACTGGCTCCGCAGGCGGTGTGGCCGCCAGCGGTGGGCTATCCATCGGTGGCGGTGGCGGTGGCGACGGCTATAACGACATCGGCGGTGCCGGTGGCGGAGCGGTCGGCGGTATCTACAACGACACCGGTGCGACCTTGCGGATCATCGGCAACACGGTGATCTCCAACAACATCGGAGCGGGCGGCGGTGGCGGTGGCGGTGGTGCCGGTGGTGGTTACAACCAGGCGGGCGGTGCCGGTGGCGTTGGCGTCGGCGCTATCTGGAACAAAGGTTCGATCCTGATTACCGCGGCCAACTTCATGGCCCTGGCCGGCAACGTCGGCGGCAGCGGCACTGGGGGCACGAGCGCTGGCAGCGCGGGCGTTTCGCCAGCGTCGGTGGCCAACGTCTATGGCGATGGCGGCACCATCAATACCAATTACGTGCCGGACGAGACGCCGCCCACCGCGACTGTCGTCGTGGCCAATACCAACCTGAACTCCGGTGGCACGTCGCTGGTGACCATCACCTTCTCCGAAGCCGTGACCGGCCTTACCGCGGCCGATCTGACGGTGCAGAACGGCACCATCGGCACCTTGACCAGCGGCGACGGTGGCATCACCTGGACCGGCACGCTGACCGCAGCCAGCAACATCACCGACACCACCAACGTCGTTACGCTGAACAATACCGGGGTTGCGGACCTGGCCGGCAACGCTGGCGTCGGCACTACCGATTCGAACAATTATGTGGTCAACGACACCGTGGCGCCGACGGCGTCCATCGTGGTCAGCGACACCGCCCTAAGGGTCGGTGAAACCTCGTTGGTGACCATCACGTTCTCCGAAGCGGTCAGCGGTTTCACCGCAGCCGACCTGACGGTGGCCAACGGCACGCTCAGCGGCTTGAGCTCCAGCGATGGCGGCATCACCTGGACGGCTACCCTGACGCCGGACGCCAGTGTCACCGACACCAGTAACCTTGTGACCCTGAACAACGCCGGGGTCGCTGACCTCAATGGCAACGCTGGCGTCGGCACCACCAACTCCAACAATTACGCCATTGATACCCTGCGCCCGACAGCGACCATCGTCGTGGCTGACACGGCACTGAGGGCCGGCGAAACGTCGTTGGTGACCATCACTTTCAACGAGGCCGTGAGTGGTTTCACCACCGCCGACCTGACGGTCGCCAATGGCACGGTCACCGGCCTGAGCAGCAGCGACGGCGGCATCACCTGGACCGCTACGCTTACCCCGAGCGCCAGCATCACCGACACGACCAACCTGATCACACTGGACAACACTGGCATCGCCGACGCTTCCGGTAACGTCGGTACCGGCACCACCGACTCGAACAACTACGCCATCGACACCCTGCGTCCGACCGCTTCCATTGTGGTGGCCGATACCGCGCTGAAGGTCGGTGAAACTTCTCTGGTAACCATTACCTTCAGCGAGCCGGTGACCGGGTTCACCCTGGCTGATCTGACCGTCGCCAACGGTTCGCTGAGCGGCCTGAGCAGCAGCGACGGTGGCATCACCTGGACCGCGACGCTCACCCCGAGCGCCAGTATCAGCGACGCCACCAACCTGATCATCCTGGCCAATACCGGTGTGGCGGACGCCGCGGGCAACACCGGCAGCGGCACCACCAGTTCCAACAACTATGCGGTCGACACCCAGCGCCCCACCGCCAGCATCGTGGTGGCCGACACCTCCTTGAGCGTTGGCGAAACGTCCCTGGTGACCATCACCTTCAACGAAGCGGTAACAGGCTTTACCACCGCCGACCTGACGGTCGCCAACGGCACGGTCACCGGCTTAAGCAGCGGCGACGGCGGCATTACTTGGACCGGCACGCTCACACCAAGCACCAGCATCAGCGACAACAGCAATCTCATCACCCTGGATAACACTGGCGTGACTGACGCGGCGGGCAACGTCGGCAGCGGCACCACCGACTCCAACAACTACGCAATCGATACCGCACGTCCGACCGCCACCATCGTGGTCGGCGACACGGCCATCGCCATTGGCGAAACATCGGTGGTGACGATCACATTTAGCGAACCCGTCACGGGTTTTACCCTGGCGGACCTGAGTGTCACCAACGGCAGCCTGAGCGGCCTGAGCACCAGCGACAACATCACCTACACCGCGACCTTCACGCCAAGCGCGGGTGTCAGCGACACCACCAACCTGATCACCCTCAACAACAGCGGCGTAGTGGACGGGGCAGGCAATACCGGCAGCGGCACCACTGATTCCAACAATTACGCCGTCGACACGCTGCGCCCGACCGCTACCATCGTGATGGCCGATACCGCGCTGCGCGTTGGCGAAACGTCACTGGTGACCATCACCTTCAGCGAGGCTGTCATCGGCTTCGACAATTCGGACCTGAGTGTCGCCAACGGTACGCTTAGCGCGGTCAGCAGCAGCGATGGCGGCATCACTTGGACCGCCACTTTCACCCCGGCCCTGGGGGTCAGTGACACCTCCAACGTCATCGTCCTCAACAACACCGGCATCAGTGACGCGGCGGGCAACACCGGCACCGGCACCACCAACTCCAACAATTACCAGGTCGACACCAACGTACCGACGGCGACCATCGTGATTGCCGACTCCACGTTGATCATCGGTGAGACGTCATTGGTCACCGTGACCTTCAATTCGGCTGTCAGCGGTTTCGACAATTCGGACCTGACCGTCAGCAACGGCACGCTGAGCGCCATGAGCAGCACCGACGGCGGCGTCACCTGGACGGCCACGTTCACGCCGAGCGCGAGCATTTCCGACACCAGCAACGTGATTACCCTGGACAATACGGGCCTGATCAACGGCGCGGGCAACGCTGGCGTTGGCACTACGGATTCCAACAATTACGTGGTCGACACGGTGCGGCCTACCGCAACCATCGTCGTGGCCGACACGGCCATCGCCGCTGGCGAGACCTCGCTGGTGACCATCATCTTCAGCGAGGCGGTGACCGCTTTCACCAGTGCCGACCTGACGGTGGCCAACGGCGTGATCTCTGGCCTGAGCAGCAGCGACGGCGGCATCACCTGGACCGCAACATTCACGCCGACCGCTGGCATCACCGACGCCAGCAATGTCATCTCGCTCAACAGTGGTGGCATCGTCGACTTGGCGGGCAACGTCAACGTCGGCACCAGCGACTCCAACAACTACGCGCTGGACACCGAACGTCCAACCGCAACGATCGTGCTCGCCGATACCAACCTCAGTGTGGGCGAGACCTCATTGGTGACCATCACCTTCAGCGAGGCGGTAACCGGCTTCACCAACGCCGACCTCAGCGTTGCAAATGGCACATTAAGCGCTGTAAGCAGCAGCGATGGTGGCATTACTTGGACTGCCACCTTCACGCCTGACCTAGGTGTTAACGACGCCACCAACCTGATCACTCTGAACAATGCCGGCGTGAGCGACGCTGCAGGCAACACCGGGACAGGCACTACCAATTCGGCCAACTACGTAGTGGGGACACAGGTGCCGACCGCCACGGTCGTGGTGGCCGATAACGCACTCAAGGTGGGTGAAACCTCGCTGGTCACCATCACCTTTTCGGAAGCGGTCAGCGGGTTCGACAATTCCGATCTAAGCGTGAGCAATGGCTCGTTGAGCAACGTATCTTCCACCGATGGCGGCGTGACCTGGACGGCCACGTTCACGCCAGCAAACAACGTCACCGATAGCAGCAATCTGATCAGCTTGAATGCCAGCGGTGTGGTGAACGCGTCGGGCAACAGCGGTATGGGTGTGGTGCACTCCAACAATTACGCCGTCGACACGGTGCGCCCCGGCGCCACCATCGTGTTGGGAAATACCACGCTGGGCATCGGTCAGAGCACCACCGTGACCATTACCTTCACCGAGGCGGTGTCCGGTTTCGACCTTTCGGATCTAAGCGTGGCCAATGGTGTGTTGTCCAACCTGGGCAGCAGTGACGGCGGTCTGACTTGGACCGCAACACTGGTGCCCACAGCGGGCGTCAGCGATGCCAGCAACCTGATCCAGCTCGATACCAGCAATGTGCAAGACATGGCCGGCAACACGGGAGCGGGTGTCGCAACCTCCGCCAATTATGCGCTTGACGCTACTCGACCGACTGCGACCATCGTCGTCGCCAGCCCGAACCTGGGGGTGGGGGAGACGACTCAGGTGACCATCACCTTCAGCGAAGCGGTTATCGGTTTTGACTTGTCGGACCTTAACGTTACCAACGGTGAGCTGAGCAACCTGGCCACTAGCGACGGCGGGCTGACCTGGACTGCAACGCTCACCCCCACAGGGAACCTCTCCGATCCGAGCAATTCCATCGCTTTGGATACCAGCACTGTTAGCGACATGGCAGGCAACGTGGGAGCCGACGTAGCGGTGTCCAACAACTATGTGATTAATACAATCGTACCCAGTCAGGTGACGCCCCCACCGGAGTTCCTGACATCGGATCCTGTCACGAGCATTCAGCCGTCCGAAGCTCCATTGCAGCCCGCCGTCTTTGCACCACCTTTGGGTAGCCTTGGCTCGCCGCTGGGTTTCCCGCCCCTCTTTGAACAAAGAGATGTGGGCGGCGGCATCCGGCCGATCGGCGACATCTTCATCAACCGCGGCGAGCTTGCACCGACGTTCATCGCGCAGGTATTCAACAGCGAATCCGGCGGAGACGGCTCCGGTCAAGGCTTTCTAGGCTTTGGTGGTGGCGACGGCGGGGTGTTTGGTACCAGTACGATCTCGGGCTTGTTCAATCAGGATTTCGGCAGTGCTTCGTTTAGTGTTTTTGGTAGTCAGTCAATTCAGGGCGGTGACCTATCGGAAGGGTTACGAGGGACGTTCGGCGCGCCGACGCTGGGCCTGCAGTTGCAAGAGCTTAAAGACACCGAACAGCGTCAGGTCGACAAACTGGTAGCGGCCTTACAGCAGGTCGGCATCGGTTCGGTACAGGCTTGATAATTCCAAAAATTTGGGCAGCCAGGGGCGATCCAGGGAATGAATAGAAGTCAGAAGTTATTCGGTGTGAGTCTGCTTGCGTTGATGGCCGGCGGTTGTGCGGTCACCAGCGAGCCAATCGAGCGCAGCGTAAGCGAGCAGCGCGCCCTCACTGACCTGCAGGATATGTATAAAGATCAGGAACCCCTCAGTGGTCCGCTGACTTTGCACCAGGCGATGGCCCGCGCTGTGAAGTACAACCTCGAAGGACGCTTGAAAATAATGGAAGAAGCGTTGGCCAAGCGACAGCTCGATCTGGCCAGTTTTGACATGTTGCCGCGCCTCGCTCTGGACGCAGGCTACGTGGGGCGCAACAACGTCAGCGCATCTAGCAGCGAAAGTGTGGAAACGGGCACCCAGTCCCTTGAACCGTCGACTTCCCAGGACCGTAATCGCGAAGTGGCGGACCTGACCATGGTCTGGAACGTACTCGACTTCGGCGTGAGCTATATCAGCGCCAAGCAGGCCGGAGACCAGCGTCTGATCGTGCAGGAGCGCCGACGTAAGGTGATCAACACCATCGTCCAAGATGTGCGTTCGGCTTACTGGCGAGCTATGGCTGCCGAACGCCTGCTCAAGCAGATTGACAGCCTGATGGCTCGGGTGGAAACGGCCCGCGGCAACAGCCAGAGCATGAGCGAACGACGCATTGGTGATCCGGTGCAGGCTTTGGGTTACCAGCGCTCGCTGATTCAGGCGACTCGCCAACTCGAAGAGCAGCGACGAGCCCTGTCTCTGGCCAAAACCGAACTGGCGACCCTGATTAACCTGCCATTGGGCACGGACCTAACCTTGGCCACCCAGGATGAGTACATCATCCCGGAACTCAAGGTTGATTTGGCCCGCCTCGAACAGGAAGCTTTGGCAAGTCGTCCGGAATTGCGCGAGCAGGATTATCAGACGCGCATTTCTGCCGCAGAAACCCGCAAAGCCATGCTGCGTCTTTTGCCGGGACTGGAGTTCTCTGCTGGCGGGCATTACGACAGCAATTCGTTTCTGGTGGAGCAGGGTTGGGTCGACTATGGCGTGAAAGTCACTTGGAATCTGTTTAACGTAATCTCGGCACCGGCTGCTATTAATGTCGCCAAAGCGGGTGAGGAGGTAGCTGCGGCGCGGCGTCAGGCCATGTCTATTGCCGTGCTAGCGCAACTGTACGTGGCCAATGCCAACTACCGTGAGGCACTGCGTCAGTTCAAGACCAACCAGCAGCTGGCGGACATCGACGGGCAGATCGTCGCTCAGTTACGTAACCGCCATCAGGCCGCGGGCCTTGGTGAGCTGGACCTGATTCAGGGGGAGCTGAACACATTGCAAGCGGATCTACGCAGAGATCTGTCTTATGCAGACCTACGCAATGCCTACGGTCAGATCTTTGCCAGCGCAGGCCTAGATCCACTGCCCGATGAAGTGCAATCGACGAAAGTGCAGGCAATTGCCTCGGCGCTGGCCAGCCGTGAATCCGCCTGGGCACTGGGCGATATCACGGCAGCGGCAATAGAGCCACGATAACGGCCCGCAACAGGCGGGCGATGCATCTGTTCTTTTGCTGGCGAGCCTGAGAGTGAAGTAGCGCAGGAGCTGCACAGCTTCGGCGCGAACTCGGCTGTCGAAACTCCAGCCTCTGTCAGCCCGTGATTAATTGCCTTCTCAAGAGTGGGAGCGTCCGCTAGCCAGTCAATGGTCGTGGCGGCTGTGGCGGGCGAGCGGTTCGGAGCGGCGTAAGAACAGCGCTGCTGCGCTAATAACTGGCCGCTCGGCATTGGATCTGACGGCACATACGAATCGCTCCATTGACACCTTCACGCCAAACAGACAGCATTGTTACGATATAACATCGGTGTCCTGAGTTTGAGCATGAATAACGCAAGTGCAACATTGAAGTGGGTAGGCGCCGGCGCGGCGCTGTTGTTGGTGGGCGTTCCGTTGGCGGGAGCGCAGGAGGCAGCGGTGTTGGACTCCGTCACCATCACGGCGGACCAGGAACGTGCAGACGGTCCAGTTCAGGGCTATCGTGCCAAACGCACGCGCAGTGCGACCAAAACCGACACACCTATCGAAGAGATACCCCAGTCGATCAGCGTGATTCCCGCATCCGTGTTGCAGGATCTCGGCAGCCCGCGCGTAGAGAAGGCGCTGGACTTCGCTGGTGGTGTCGCCCGGCAGAACGACTTCGGTGGCCTGACCATGTACGAGTACAGCGTGCGCGGGCTGACCACCGGAGAGTTCTACAAGGACGGTTTCAGCGTCAATCGCGGCTTTATGAACCCACCGGACGCTTCCAATATCGAGCGGGTCGAAGTGCTCAAGGGGCCTTCGGCCAGCCTTTACGGCCGCGGCGACCCCGGCGGCACCATCAATATCGTCAGCAAGCGTCCGCAGCTGGACAGCTTTGCCCGTCTCGATCTCAGCGCCGGTCGCTGGGATCGCTATCGCACTGCGCTGGACGTGAATACGCCGCTCGATGAAGACGGCAACATGCTCTATCGCATGAACATCGCCGTCGTAGACAACAACAGTTTCCGCGACCATCGCGAATCCGAGCGCCAGTTCGTCGCGCCGTCCTTCAGCTGGGAATTGAGTCCTGATACGCGGCTGCTGGTACAGGCAGAGGTGGTGCGCAACCGCCAGACCTTCGATCGCGGCGTGGTCGCGCCCGGTGGCGACCTGGGCAAGGTGTCCCGCTCAGCGTTCTATGGCGAACCCTCGGATGGGCCGATCAGCAACGACAACGAAACGCTGCAGGCCGAACTCGAACATGATCTGAACGAAGTCTGGACGCTGCGCCTGGCCAGCCACTACAAGCAGGGCCGGATGGATGGCTATGCCACCGAAGCGGCGGGGGTCGCAGCGGACGGTCGCACGCTGACCCGCAACCTGCGTTATCGCGACTACGACTGGCAGGACGCGATCACCCAACTGGAGCTGCGCGGGCGCTTCGATACCGGTTCGATCGAGCATCAGCTTTTGATCGGCACCGAGTACGAGCGATACGCCCTGAGCGAGTTCATGCTGCGCTCCAACAACCTGCGCACCATCGATCTCTACAACCCGGTCTACGGTGCACCGCGTCCTGCGTTCAACCCGGCGCGTACGGTTGACCGTAACGAACTGGTGCATAGCCGCGCACTGAATCTGCAAGACCAGATTCGGTTTACCGACAAGCTCTTTGGCGTTATCGGCGCCCGCTATGATCACTACGAACAACGACTGGACAATGAGGTTGCTGGCCGGCGCACCGAGCAGACCCACGAAAAGGTCACGCCGCGTGTTGGCGTGCTCTATCAGCTGGTGCCGGAGGTCGGGCTGTTCGCCAACGCCTCGCAGTCGTTCAAACCTAACAACGGTGCGGACGCCAGCGGCGCTACTTTCGATCCGGAAGAAGGCGTGGGTTATGAGGCTGGGGTCAAACTTGATCTGTTCGATGGCCGTTTGGGGCTCACCGCCGCAGCCTTCCACCTGACCAAGGAAAACGTGCTGACCAGCGATCCGGCGAACGACGGCTTTCAGATTGCTGCCGGCGAGGTGCGCAGCCGCGGGGTTGACCTGCAGCTGGCCGGACAGCTGACCGACGCGATTCGCGTGATCGGCTCTTATGCCTATGTTGATGCGGAGGTTACCCGTGACAACAGGCTGGCCAGTGGCACCCGCCTGCTCAACGTGCCGCGTCACAGCGGCAGTGTGCTGACCACCTACGAGTTCCTCGATGGTGATCTCAGCGGGCTCTCCCTCGGCGGCGCAGTGAACTACGTGGGTGATCGGGCAGGGCAGGCCGATAGCGACTTCGAGCTGCCGTCGTACACGACTGTGGATCTGCTGGCGCGCTACAAGGCGACGGAAAAGCTGACCCTCGGTATGAACCTGAACAACGCGTTCGACCGGACCTACTACGAGCGCTCCTACAGCGATGTCTGGGTCATGCCGGGTGAGCCGCGCAACCTGAGCGTAAGTCTGTCCATGGAGCTCTGAGCCTGTACATCAGCGGGCGCTGTCGCCCGCTGATGTTGGCGTCCTACAGCCAACCCTTCTCCTTGTAATAACGCTCGGCGCCCTCGTGCAGCGGCGCAGTCAGCCCAACGCGAATCATGTCCTCGGCTTTAAGATCGGCGAATGCCGGATGCAGGCGCTTGAACCTGTCGAGGTTGTCGAACACCGACTTGACCAGCTGATAGACGATCTCCGGATCGGTCTTGCTGGTGGTCGCCAGTACTGCCTTGCCGCCAATCGACGGAATGGCGCCGTCCACTCCTGGGTAGAGGCCGGCGGGGATTTCCACTGCGCTGTAGTAATCGGCCTTGGCGAGCAAACTGTCGATCTCGGCGCCCTGCACCGGAATGATCCTGGCCTTCACATTGGTCAACGCTTCCTGAATCGCACCGCTCGGATGGCCGACCACATAGGTGATGGCGTCCAGGTTGTTGTCACCCAGCGCTGAGGCCATCTCCGCCGGTTTTAGCTCGGCGGCCAGAGAAAAGCTGGCGTTGGTCCAGCCCTTCGCCTGCATGACCTCCTCGAAGGTGTCGCGACTGCCCGAGCCGGGCACGCCGATGTTCACCCGCTTGCCTTTGAGTCCAGCCAGATCGGTGATGCCGCTGTCGTTGCGAACGACCACGGTGAGAATCTCCGACTGCAGTGAGAACACGGCGCGCAGTTCGACGGCGCCGTCCTTGTCGAAGGGCGCCAGACCCTGCAGCGCCTTGTGCTGGTGGTCCGACTGGATGAAGCCGAAGTCGTACTCGCCTTTGTGCAACGACACGATGTTGGTCACGCTGCCTGCGGTCGAGGGTGCGTTGCATTTGATGGCGGGCTTCACCTCGGCACGATTGAGGAAGCGGCACACCGACTGGCCGGCAGTGTAGTACACGCCGGTCTGCCCGCCGGTGCCGATGGTGACGAAGCGTTCCTGCGCCAACACGCTGGTGCTTGCCAAGGCGGCGGCGAGGACGCCCGCCAGGGTGATGCCGAACAGGCCGTTACGGATCTGGTGGTTCATTGCGGTTCCCTCTTGTTTGTATTTTGGGTGGTTGCAACTGTGGTTGGCCGGCGCAGGAACGATAGACCGCTGTGGTCAGGCGCGCGCAGCGATCACCATGATCTCGACCAGCACCTCGGGGGAGGCCAGGCGCGCCTGTACCGTCGCCCGTGCCGGTGCGCAGCCTGCTGGCAGCCAGTCGCTCCAGGCCTCGTTCATGGTGGCGAAGTCGGCGTCGATGTCCTTCAGCCAAATCTGCGCGCTGAGCAGGTTTTCGCGACTGGAGCCGGCGGCGGCCAGCAGCCGGTCGATCTTCGCCAGCACCTCGCGGCTCTGTCCTGCGGCATCCAGGCTGCGGTCGTCCGGCACCTGGCCGGCGAGGAACACAAGGTCGCTATGAATGACTGCAGCGGACATGCGTGGATTATTTTCGATGCGTTGCAAGGGCATATTGGTTTCCTCTTTTAGTGTTCAGGCGGACAGGCTCAAGCCGTCCAGAGAAACAGCAGGTGGCGAGCCGTCGATTACGCTGGCGAGCAGGTCGGCGCTACCGCAGGCGAGGGTGAAGCCGAGGCTGCCGTGGCCGACGTTGAGCCAGAGATTGTCGAATCCGCTGCGGCCAATCAGCGGCGTACCTTGAGGCGTGGCCGGGCGCAGGCCTGCCCATTGCCGCGCACGTTGGTAGTCGCCGGCGCCTGGGAAGGTGGCACCAGCCAGACGCTGCAGTGTCGCGATGCGCTCCTGGTCGAGGTCAGCATCCCAGCCGGCGATATCCACCATCGCCGCCACGCGCAACTGGTCATCGAGGCGGGCGTAGACGACCTTATTGTCGTAATCGGTGACGTTGGTTTGCGGCACGCGGTCCTGGTCGGCCAGCGCAACGGTCAGGCTGTAGCCCTTTAGCGGGTAGATTGGCAGGTCGATGCCCAACGGTTTAAGTAGCGCGACGCTGCCGGTGCCGGCAGCCACTACCAGATGGTCAATTACGATTTCATCCCGCTCGAACGCTACCGCGCGAACTCGCTTGCCTTCGGTGCGCAATGCGCTCACCGATTGCCCGGTATGCAGATGAAACGCAGGTGATGCCCGCAGTCGCCGCAGCAGTTCGGTGCATAACAGGTGGCAGTCAGCAACCTCATCGTCGGGCGAATAGATGCCGCCTTGCAGCGATGCCGCCAATGGCGCCAATGCCGGCTCGATGTCGATGCACTGTGCAACGTCCAACAGCATCTGGCCGGAATCGTTGTCGATGGCCGCCGCGCCCTTGTGCAGGCTGTGCCGATCGCGATAGATCACCAGCTTGCCGTTGGCGCGCCAGGCGAAGCCGTCCAGATGATCCTGCTCGCGCCAGCTGCGCAGGATCTGCTGACTGTGCAGGGCCAGACGCAGCAGGTGAGCCGCGTTGCGCCGATTGACCGACCGCCGGCATGCCAGCAGGAACTGCAGACACCAACGCCACTGATGCAGGCTCGCCTGGGGCCTGAAGCGCAGCGGGGCATCCGGCCCGCGCAGCATCCAACCGAGTGCCTGCAGCGGCACGCCGGCATCGGCCAGCGGTGACACATAGCGGTAGCTGAGCTGCCCTCCGTTGGCGAAGCTGGTTTCCAGCGCGACGTCGTCGCACCGTTCGATCAGCTCCACGCTGTGTCCCTGACGCACCAATGAATAGGCGGTGGCAAGCCCGATAACGCCTGCGCCGATGACTGCTATCCGCATGCAACTGCTCCTCAGACTTGATCAGCGCAGCCTAGGACGTGGGCCAGCGGGGCGGCCAATGAAAGGATGGAGCGTTCCCATAACCTGCGGTTATGCTCGATGACCAGAAGGAGGGCAGTGCATGCGGCTGCGTCATATCGAACTGTTCCAGGCGATTCTGCAAACCGGCAGCCTGACCGCCGCCGCCGAGTTGCTGCATATCTCCCAGCCGGCGGCGAGCAAGATTCTCAAGCATGCCGAGCAGCAACTGGGCTTTGCGCTGTTCGACCGGGTGCGCGGCAAGCTGCAGCCCACCGCCGAGGCGCGGGTACTGCAGCAGCAGACCGAACGCCTTGCCATCGACCTGCAGAATCTGCGGCGGCTTGCAGACAGCCTCGGCCGGGGCGAGGAGTGCGCATTGCGCCTGATCTGCACGCCGGCGCTGGCTCAGGCGCTGCTGCCACAGGCGTTGCGCGCCTGGCGCGAGCGATTTCCACGGACGGTCTGTCAGCTCGCCACGCAGCACACTGCGGAAATCGTCGAAGCCCTGTTGCTGCGTGAAGCCGATCTCGGGCTGACGTCACAGGCGGTAGAGCATCCGGGACTCAGCAGCCGGTTGTTGGCCGAGGGCCGCATGCGCGCGATCGCGCCGCCTGGCTGGTGGCAGCCGGACGAACTGAGCAGTCCGGTGCGGCTGCAGGCGTTGGCGGGCAACGCGCTGATCGGCATCGATGCCCGCGATGCGCTGGGCAGCCTGTTGCGCGGCCACATCGAAGAGCTCGATCCACCGCCGCGCGTCGTTACCTGGGTGCAGACCTACCAGCTGGCGCGACAGCTGGTGTCGTCGGGACAGGGCGTGGCGCTGGTCGACCCGTTCACTGCGCTGGCGGCTACTGGCGGCGAGGTGCAGACCCGCTTGCTCGAGCCGGCGATCAATGTGCCGGTCTATGCGCTGACCCGTGTCCATGAGCAGCTGCTACCAGCCCAGGCCATACTGCTCGAGCAGCTCGGCGCCCAGGCCAAGCAACTGCTGCAGGGCGGACACGACTGAGCGCCCCAGCGCGGGCGTGCGCTACCATGGCGGCTTTTGCGCCGGACGACCATGCACGCCGACTCACCCCTTGAACGCTATCAGCAGGCCATTGCGCAAAACGGTTTCGTGCCCGATGCGGCTCAGCAGCGGGCCGTTGCGCGGCTCCAGGCCTGCCATGAGGCATTGATTTCAGGTGCGCAACTGCCGCTTGGCGTTTATCTGTGGGGGCCGGTCGGGCGTGGCAAGACCTGGCTGATGGATCTGTTTCACGCAAGTCTGGCCGTTCCGTCACGGCGGCAGCATTTCCACCATTTCATGCGCTGGGTACACATCCGACTGTTCCAGCTCAACGGCACGGCGGACCCGTTGCAAGCGTTGGCCAAAGAGCTCTCGGAAGAGATTCGCGTGCTCTGCTTCGACGAGCTGTTCGTCGGTGACATCGGTGACGCAATCATCCTGGGACGCCTGTTCCAGGTGCTCTTCGAGCACGACGTGGTGATCGTCGCTACCTCCAACCAGCCGCCAGAGCAGCTGTACGCCGACGGCTTCAATCGCGAGCGTTTTCTGCCGGCCATCGATGCCATTGTGCAACACATGCATGTGGTGGATGTGGATGGTGGCGCCGATCACCGCCTGCGTCCCGGCGCTGCGCTGCAGCGCTACTGGATCGCCCCGTTCGACGGCGCCACTGCGTTAGCCGCGACGTTCGAGGCGCTGGCCGATGGAGCGGTCAGCACCGAGCCTTTGGTCCTCAGCCGCCGCCAGCTCGACGCCGTGCGGCGTAGCGAATCGGTGCTCTGGTGCCGCTTCGCCGATCTCTGCGAGCAGCCGTTTTCGGCGCTGGACTTCATCGAGCTGTGCGACCGTTTCACGGCGATTCTGATTGGCGACGTACCGAGGCTGGGCGGCACGCAGCGCGATGGGCGCATTGCCCGCGGCACCGAGGATGGAGCCGCGCGGGTGGCGGCGGGTGACCGCCAACTGCCCAGACTCGCCGCGCGGGATGATGCCGTGCGCCGCTTCATCGCGCTGGTGGACGAGTGCTACGACCGGCGGATTCCTCTCTATATCGAAGCCGAGGTGGCACTGGACGAGCTGTATACCGAGGGCTATCTGGCATTCCCGTTCCGCCGCACGCTCAGTCGCCTGCGGGAAATGCAGCTGCAACGCTTTGGCTAAGCGCCAGCTCAGTCGCGGTAGAACACCTGCACCAGGTGATAGCCGAACTGGCTCTTTATCGGCCCGTGCACTTCGCGCAGCGGCTTCTTGAAGATCACCTGATCGATGCTGCGCACCATCTGTCCGGGGCGAACTTCGCCTAAATCGCCGCCTTTCTTGCCGGACGGGCAGGTCGAGAACTTGCGTGCCAGCACGTCGAATGCCTCTCCACTGGTCAGGCGCTTTTTCAGCTGCGCGGCTTCGGCCTCGGTCTTGACCAGAATGTGGCGGCACATGGCTTTGGGCATGTTCGGTGTCCTCGATTGCACAGGGGCGCGATTGTAGTCGTGCCGCCGCGAATGTCGACCGGTGATACCGCTTCGACGCAGCCGCTTCGTCGGCATGTGGTCGACGAGCGGTAGTTTTATCGTTGGATGTGATAGCGCTAACATCCGCCCAAACAAGCAAAACAATGGATTCCTCGTATGCCTTCAGTGCATCCCTCAAAGGCTTCCGCGCTTCCGATTCTCGTCGTCATGGGCGTCAGCGGTTCCGGCAAGACGGACACCAGTCACGCCGTCGCCGACGCGCTCGGCCTGCCGCACATCGAAGCGGACAACTTTCACCCGGCAGAGAACGTGGCGCGCATGCGTGCCGGCACGCCGCTGTCCGACGCCGATCGCGTGGAGTGGCTGCACGCGCTGATCGCCGAAATGCAGCGCACCCTAGCGGCGGGCAGCGGCTTCGTGCTGGCTTGCTCGGCGCTCAAGCGCAGCTACCGGGAGTTGCTGCGCAGTGCGGTTCCGGAGCTGCGGTTCGCCCATCTGGCCATCGATTACGAAACCGCGGTGCAGCGCGTTGGTGGCCGCGCCGGGCATTTCATGCCGATTTCCCTGGTCGACAGCCAGTTCGCTACTCTCGAGTCTCCCGAGGGTGAACCCGGCGTATTGACGGTGGATGCCAGCCAACCGCGCGAAGTCGTCTTGCGCCACATCGTCGATTGGATGCAGGGCGCCGGTCTGGATGAGCTGATCGAAACCCGGGTCGATCTTTCTTCGCGCTCGTTTGATAGCGCTACCACAGCGCCGCCACTGACCAACGAGCCGATCTACAGCGGCACGGTCGCGCAACACTTCGACCGCCTGACCGACTGGCTGATGGCCGCGCTGATGGCCTTCATGGTCGTCGTGGTGTTCTCCAGCGTGGTGCTGCGTTACGCCTTCGGCACCGGTTGGACGGGCGCCGAGGAGCTGTCGCGGTTGGCATTCGTCTGGCTGGTGTTTGTCGGTGTCGCTTCGAGCATGCGCCGCGGCGAGCTGATGAGCTTCTCCATGTTGCGCGACCGTTTCCCGCGGCTGTTCCGCCGCGTCGTCGACTCCATCAGCTGGCTGCTGGTGGCAGCTGCGAGCTGCCTGGCGGCCTGGGGCGGTTGGAACCAGATGCAATTCGGCTGGACCATCAACAGCCCGGTGGTCGGTTATCCGCTGGGCCTGGCGATGTTGCCCGTGGCCGCCAGCATGGTGGCGCTGGCGGTGCTGGCGCTGCTGCAGCTGGTCAACGTCTGGCGGCGCGATCAGCCATCGGCCAGCGCCGCTGCGAATGTCACCGCGGACTGAGGCGACGCCGCATTCAGAACAATACGGGCACTGCCCAACCGAGGACCTTGTATGACCGTCGTCGTCTTCCTTTCATCGCTGCTGGGCTTCATGACCCTTGGCATGCCCATCGCCTTCGCGCTGCTGCTCACCGGCTCGGTGCTGATGTGGTACCTGGATTTCTGGGACGTGCAGCTGCTGGCTCAAAACCTTCAGGCCGGTGCCGACAGCTTTCCGCTGCTGGCCGTGCCGTTCTTCATACTTGCCGGCGAACTGATGAACGCCGGAGGCATCTCGCGGCGAATCATCGCCATGGCGCAGGCCTATTTCGGCCACAAGCGCGGCGGCCTGGGCTACGTGGCGATTGCCGCCTCGGTGCTTCTGGCGAGCATGTCCGGCTCCGCCCTGGCTGATACCGCCGCGCTGGCAACGTTGCTGCTACCGATGATGCGCGAGCGCGGATACCCGCTGAGTTCGTCGTCGGGCCTGGTGGCGGCGGGTGGGATCATCGCGCCGATCATTCCGCCGTCGATGCCGTTCGTGATCTACGGCGTGGTGACCGGCACTTCGATCAGCCAGCTGTTTCTCGCCGGCATGGTGCCGGGGCTGATCATGGGCATGGGCTTGATCGTTGCCTGGACACTGATCGCCCGGCGGATCGACGAACCGAAACAGGAAAAGGCCAGCGCCGCCGAACGCCGTCGGGTCCTGGTCGACGGTGCAGCCGCGCTGATGCTGCCGGTGATCATCGTCGGCGGGCTGCGTGGCGGCCTGTTCACCCCGACCGAAGCGGCGGTGGTCGCCGCCGTCTACGCCCTGGCCGTTTCGACCCTGCTGTATCGCGAGCTGAACTGGGCCGGGCTGGTCGAGGTGCTGACCCGTGCCAGCCGCACCACGGCCTCGGTGATGTTCCTCTGCGCCGCCGCAACCGTGTCGGCGTACATGATCACCCTGGCGCAGCTGCCCGACGAGATCGCGGCAATGCTCGGCCCGCTGGCGCAGGACCCGAAACTGCTGATGGTCGCCATCATGCTGCTGATGATCGCCGTCGGCATGGTGCTGGACCTGACGCCGACCATCCTGATCCTCGGCCCGGTGCTGGCGCCGATCGCGATCAAGGCCGGCATCGACCCGGTGTACTTCGGCGTGATGTTCGTGCTGATCGGCTCCATCGGACTTATCACACCGCCGGTGGGCACCGTGCTCAACGTGGTCGGCGGTATCGGCCGATTGCGCATGGAAACCCTGGTGCGCGGCGTGATGCCGTTCTTCCTTATCTATCTGGTGATCGTCGGGCTGCTCATCGCCGTGCCTTCGATCATCACCGTGCCCCTGGCCTGGCTGCGGTAGCGCCGGCCGTGCAACCCCAGCGTCAAACAACCCAACGTCCAACAACAAGAAAGGTACCGCGACATGAAACGATTTCTCATCAGCACCCTGGCTGCCGCCTTGCTCGGTAGCACACTCAGCCTCGGTCACGCTCAGGCCGCGGACGACATTCGTCCGCGCATGATCCGCTTCGGCTATGGGCTCAACGAGGACAGCAACCAGGGCAGGGCGGCCAAGCTTCTGGCCGAGGAAGTGGCCAAGGCCTCGGGTGGCAAACTCAAGATGCGTACCTTCGCCTCCGCCAGCCTCGGTTCGGATGATCAGATGCAGAACGCATTGATCGGCGGCGCCCAGGAAATGATGGTGGGCTCGACCGCGACGCTGGTCGGCATCAGCAAGGAGATGGCGGTGTGGGATACGCCATTCCTGTTCACCGATGCGAATCAGGCCGATCAGGTACTAGACGGCCCGGTAGGCAGGCAGGTGATGGACAAACTCGAGGAAAAGGGGCTGGTCGGATTGGTGTACTGGGAGAACGGTTTTCGCAACGTGACCAATAGCGCCCGCCCGATCGAAAAGTACGAGGACTTCAGTGGCATCAAGCTGCGCGTGATGCCCAATCCGGTGTTCATCGACACCTTCAAGCGCATGGGCGCCAACGCGGTGCCGCTGCCGTTTTCCGAGCTGTTCACGGCGCTGGAAACCAAGGCGGTGGACGGCCAGGAAAACCCGTTCAATACCATCCTCTCATCCAAGTTCTATGAGGTGCAGAAGTACCTGAGTGTGACCAACCATGTTTACAGCCCCTGGATCGTCACGGTTTCCAAGCGCTGGTGGGATGGGCTGTCTGCGACCGAGCAGGACATCCTCATGGAAGCCGCGGAAAAGGCGCGCGACGCCGAGCGCGAGGACACCCGTCGCGAAGCCAGCCAGGCATTGGCGACGTTGAAAGAGCGCGGCATGCAGATCAACGAGGTCAGTGCCGATGAGATCCAGCGCATGCGCGAGAAGGCGCAGCCCGCGATCCAGACGGTGATCGACGCGGTCGGCCAGGAGCTGTTCGACCAAGTCCAGGCCGAAGTGGAAAAGGCGTCCCAGTAGGGCGCTGCCTTCCATACCACTGATAGAATTCGCCGCCTTCAGATGCTGGATTGATCATGACCACACGCCGCAGACGCTCTGCCGAGCGCGTAACCCTGTCCGATGTTGCGCGCAGTGCCGGCTGCTCGCTGATGTCGGCTTCGCGCGCGCTGTCGCAACCGGATCTCGTTTCTGATGCATTGCGTGAGCGTGTCGAGCAGGCAGTCAAGGCACTCGGCTACGTGCCGCATCCGGCGGCGCGCAGCCTGGCGAGTTCGCGTTCCAATCTGGTCGCGGTGATCATTCCTTCGTTGTCCAACGCGGTGTTCGTCGACACGGTCGAGGCCATCCAGCGGGTGCTGATGCCGGCGGGCTACGAGATGATGATCGGCGTCAGCCACTACCGGCCCGAAGAGGACGAGCGATTGCTGCGCGCCTATCTGGCGCATCAGCCGGCCGGGTTGCTGATCACCGGTTTCGAGCGCAGCGACGCCGCGCGTGCAGTGCTGGCCAACTACATCGCACCGATGGTCACGCTGATGGAGCTGAGCGAGCGGCCGGATGACTATTGTGTCGGCTTCTCGCAACTGGAAGCTGGCGTCGCCATGACTCGCACCTTGCTCGAGCGCGGTTACCGCCACGTCGCATTCGCCGCCGCTCAGCTGGACCCGCGTACCTTGCAGCGAGCCGAAGGCTATCGCCAGGTGATGCGTCAGGCCGGGCGCTATGAGCCAACACTGGAGTTGCTGACGCCGCAGCTGTCGTCCATCGGTCTTGGCGCAGAGCTGCTGGACCGGCTGCTGGCGCAGCATCCGCAGATCGACGCGGTGTTCTTCAACAACGACGACCTGGCTCTCGGCGCCTTGTTTCGCGCGCATCAGCTGGGGCTGGATGTGCCGGGGCGGCTGGCGATCGCCGGCTTCAACGACCTGCCGGCTGCGGCATGGATGCGGCCGGCGCTGAGCACAGTGCGCACCCGCCGCGGTGAGATCGGCGAGCTGGCGGCGCAGATGCTGCTGAGTCTGATGCGTGGTCAGCAGCCTGCCGAGCGCTGTGTTGACGTGGGCTTTGAGGTAGTGATGCGCGACAGCGCCTGAGGCGGGCTTTCACCCGCCAGGGCTTCAGAGGTCCTGTTGCGCGGTTACCTGTTGGGCGATCTCGATCATCTGCTCGCGCATCCAGCGGTTGGCCGGATCCTGATCGGTGCTTTCATGCCAATAGATGTGGGTTTCCAGAGGTTGGATATCCACCGGCAGGTCCACCTGATGCAGGTTATGCCGACGGGCGAAGCGCTCGGGGACGGTCACGGCCATGTCGGTCTGGTCGATCACCTGGGTCGCCATCAGGTAGTGCTGTGAGCGCAGGGCAATCTTGCGCTGCAGGCCCATCTTGCCGAGCGCCAGGTCCACCAGACCGAGGCCGCTGCGGCGGCTGGAAATATGGATGTGCGACAGCGACAGGTATTGCTCCAGGGTCAGCTTGTCCTTGGCCAACGGGTGGCCGCGGCGCATCGCGCAGATGTAGCGATCCTCCAGCAGCTTGACGTGCCGCACTTGCGGATCGGTGTTGAGCGGCGCATCCATGGCGAAATCCAGGCGGCCAGCGGCCAGTTCCTTGGTGGTTTCGCGGCGCTTGGCCAGCATGCTCTCGATCTTCACGTTTGGCGCCAGCCGGCGCAGGCGCTGGAATAGCGGGGGCAGCATCACCGCCTCGGTGAGGTCGGTCATGCTGATGCGGAAGGTCTTATTCGCCTGCGCCGGGCTGAAGGTCCGGCTTTCCTGCACCGAAACCCGCAGCAGCTGCAGCGCATTACGCACCGGGCCGATGATGTTCTGCGCCATCGGCGTCGGCACCATGCCCTGCGCGGTGCGCACGAACAACGGATCGTTGAAGGTTTCGCGCAGACGGGCGAGGGCGTTAGAAACGGCGGGCTGGGTGATGCCGACGATCTGCCCGGCGCGTGTCAGGTTCGCTTCGGTGTAGATGGCGTCGAAGACGATGAATAGATTCAGATCGACCTTGTTCAGGTTCATTGTTGTGCTCTCCGGCGTGTATCGGAATTCGCCGATCATATATCGGTGATGAATGTTTATACACGAGGAAAATAGCTTAGATAAATCACCAGGCCTCCTCTAGCATTCAAAACTACAAAACATTACCTGCCAGAAGGTTGTCGCCCATGGATTTCGCCTACTCCCCGAAGGTTCAAGAGCTCAGAGAGCGCGTGCAAGCGTTCATGGATGCTCATGTCTATCCCGCCGAAAAGGTGTTCCACCAGCAGGTCGCCGAGGGTGATCGCTGGCAGCCGACCGCCATCGTCGAGGAGCTCAAGGCCAAGGCCAAGGCAGAGGGGCTGTGGAATCTGTTCCTGCCGGAATCGGAACTGGGCGCCGGGCTGACCAACACCGAATACGCGCCGCTGGCGGAAATCATGGGCAGCTCGGGCCTCGGCCCGGAAGCGTTCAACTGCTCGGCGCCGGATACCGGTAACATGGAAGTGCTGGTGCGCTACGGCAGCGAGGCGCAGAAGCGCGAGTGGCTGGAACCGCTGCTGCGCGGCGAAATCCGTTCGGCCTTCGGCATGACCGAGCCGGGTGTGGCCTCGTCCGACGCCACCAATATGGAAGCCCGCGCGGTGCGCGAGGGCGACGAGTGGGTCATCAACGGTCGCAAGTGGTGGACCTCCGGCGCTTGCGATCCGCGCTGTAAGATCATGATCTTCATGGGCCTGACCAACCCGGACGCGCCGCGCCATGCCCAGCACTCGATGATCCTGGTGCCGATGGATACCCCCGGCGTGAAGGTGCTGCGTCCATTGCCCGTTTTCGGCTACGACGATGCACCGCACGGCCACGCCGAGGTGCTGCTGGAAAACGTGCGCGTGCCTTACGAGAACGTCCTGCTCGGCGAAGGCCGCGGCTTCGAGATCGCTCAAGGCCGGCTTGGCCCGGGCCGCATTCACCACTGCATGCGCTCGATTGGTGTCGCCGAGCGCGCCCTCAAGCTGATGTGCGAACGCGCCGTCAGCCGCACCGCCTTCGGCAAGCCGCTGGCTCGCCTGGGTGCCAACTTCGATTACATCGCCGAGTGCCGCATCGAGATCAACATGGCGCGCCTGTTGACGCTCAACGCCGCCTACATGATGGACACCGTTGGCAATAAGATCGCCGCCAGCGAGATCGCGCAGATCAAGGTAGTCGCACCAAACGTCGCGCTGAAGGTCATCGATCGCGCCATTCAGATTCACGGTGGCGCCGGGGTTTCCGAGGACTTCCCGCTGGCGCACTGGTGGGCGATGCAGCGCACGCTGCGCCTGGCCGATGGCCCGGACGAGGTGCATCGGGTAGCCATCGCCCGTCACGAGCTGGGCAAGTACGTGCCGCGGGACGCACTGCGCAGCCGCTGAGGCGTCATCCCAGGCGCGCAGGATCAAAGGCAAAGCCACACGCCGTGGCTTTGCCTTTTTTATGAGCTATTTGCCTATCGACCGAGCGCTGCGCTTCAGGAGGCGACCGGCGTCAGGTCCGGTGGCGTCTGCTGACCGTAGATGCTGGCTACCAGTTGCCGATAACGCCGATAGGCCTGCTCATAGGCCAGAACCGCGGCGGTGTCAGGCGCGACCGCCGTGGTTTCGTTGAGGCTGACGCATCGCTCGCAAAGCTCGATGAGGCTGGCGCGCGGCTGGGTCTGTCTGGCATGACACCACGCAGCCTGGATCGCCCCGCCCAGAGCCCCCGCCTCACTATGGGACGTGCAGACCACCGGCGTGGCCATCAGGTCCGCGACGATCTGCCTCCACTGCGGGTTCTTTGCGCCGCCGCCGATCAGCTGGATTCTTTCGCTGCGAATGCCGCTTTCGCGCAACAGATCCAGCCCATAGCGTAGGCCGAATGTCACGCCTTCAAACACTGCGCGGCAGAGATTGGCGCGGCTCAGGTTGTCGGCGGTGAGGCCGTGCAGGCTGGCGCTGGCCCGGGGCAGAGCGGGGACGCGCTCACCGTTGAGAAAGGGCAGCATGGTGACGCCCTCGCAGCCGATCGGCGCCTGCGCCACCAGTGCGTTGAACGCCTCCAGGTCCAGCCCCAGCAGATCGCGTATCCCTGCGTTGGCATTGGTCAGGTTCATGGTGCAGATCAGCGGCAGCCAACCACCGCTGGACGAGCAGAACGTGGCGACCGCTGGCTGCTGGCTGATTCGCGGTTCTTCAGCAAAAGCGTACAAGGTGCCGGATGTGCCGAGGCTCATGGTGATGGCCCCCGGGCGGATATTACCGGTACCGATGGCGCCCATCATATTGTCGCCGCCGCCGCTCGAAACAATGGCGTCCGGGTTCAGGCCCAGGCGATGCGCCAGCTCCGGACGGAGCCTGCCGACAGCTTCATCAGGAGCGATCAGCTGCGGCAGCGCGGCTTCGAGTCGCCCACTGGCATCGATATGCCGCAATACTTCCAGGTCCCAACGCCGCGTTCGGACGTCGAAGTAACCCGTGCCGGATGAATCGCCGAACTCACTGCAGCAGCGGCCGGTCAGCCAGTAGTTCAGGTAATCGTGGGGCAGGAGGATGTGGGCAATACGCTCGAACAACCGGGGGTGTTGTTCTTTCATCCACAACAGCTTCGATACCGTGTATCCCGGCGCGATGACCACTCCCAGCCGCTCCAGCGAACCGCGTTCACCGCCCAGCCATTGCAGTAGCCGCTGATTTTCCTCGGCGGACTCGGTATCGCACCAGAGCTTGGCGGGTCTTAGAACCTGGCCTTCGCGGTCAAGCGTGACCAGCCCGTGTTGCTGACCAGAAACACCGATCCCGAGCACCTGATCGCCCGTCACCCCGGCTTCGGCGAGCGCCGCCGCAGTCGCCGCTTCGAATGCGGCCGTCCATTGCTCGACGTGCTGTTCGCGGCGGCCGTTTGGGCCACTGATCAACTCGTGACCGGCCGAACCTTGGCCGAGCACCTGTCCGCTGGATGCATCGAGCAGCAGCGCCTTGGTGCCCTGAGTGCCGCAATCGATACCGAGAAACATGGTCTGCTCCGTCAACGGGTAAGCAACAGATCGAGAGTGCCGCTTACGCCTAAGGTGGTGAGGCGCAGCAGGTTGCGCTCGAACGCCTCGCGGAAGGCTGGCGAGCGGCCTATGTGATTGCCAAAGATCTCCTCCCGCCCGAGCAGGCGCTCGGCGAGCCCTTCATCCTCTTCGACCAGCGACTGGCAGAACTCCGCCCGTGGATCGGGGATTCGGTAAGACGTGCCGTTTTCGTCCACGCCGCGCAGATACAGCGCCCAAGCCGCCAGGACCAACGCTGCGCGATCAAGCTCGGCGCCATCAGCGATCAGCCGGTCGATGGTCGGTACGCTGAACTTGGGAAACTTCGACGAGCCGTCGGAACAGACGCGTTCCAGCTGGTCGGCGATGGCGCAATTGGAGAAGCGTTCGATCAGCGTCTGCTTGTACTGGGTGAGGTCGATCCCAGGCACGGGCGCCAGCTGCGGGGTGACGTCCTCGTCCATGTATTGGCGTATGTACTCGACGAACAGCGGGTCGGCCATGGTTTCGTGAACGAAGCGATACCCGCGCAGAAAGCCAAGGTAGGTCAGGGCAAGGTGGCTGCCGTTCAGCAGCTTGATCTTCATTTCTTCGTAGGGCGTGACGTCGTCGGTGAACTGCACGCCGACGTTCTCCCAGGCCGGTCGGCCGGACACGAACTTGTCTTCAAGCACCCACTGAACGAAAGGCTCGCAAACCACCGGCCAGGCATCGTCAATGCCGTGTTGCTGTTTCAGGTCCTTGCGATTGGCAAGGCTGGTCATCGGCGTGATGCGGTCGACCATGGCGTTGGGAAAGCTGACATAGCGCTCGATCCAGCTTGCCAGTTCGACATCGACCAGGCTGGCGAAAGCCAGCGTCGCCTTGCGCGTGACGTCGCCGTTGTGCGGCAGGTTATCGCAGGACATCACCGTGAATGCCGGCACACCCTGTCCGCGGCGTTTGGCCAAGGCTGCGCACAGCAGGCCGAAGACGCTGATCGGGGTTCGAGGATTCTCTACGTCGTGCTGGATATGCGGCAGCTTGGCGTTGAATTCGCCAGTGCCGTCGTCCATGCAATAACCGCCTTCGGTGATGGTCAGCGAAACGATGCGGATCGCCGGATCGGCGAGCCGGGCGACCACCGCTTCGGAGCCGTCCTGGCTCACCAGCAGCATGTCGCGAATGCTGCCCATCACGCGGACCGCGGTATCGGGCCGGTCGTCGAGTTCAACCAGGGTGTAGAGGTAATCCTGCGAGGCGAGGGCGTCGCGCATGGACGATTCGTCGGCGCGCGTGCCAATGCCGCATATGCCCCAGTCGAGCCCTTCGCCAGTGTTCATCAATGCATCGGTGTAGGCCGCCTGGTGGGCGCGATGAAAGCCACCCACGCCGATGTGCGCGATGCCAGCGATGACGTCGTCCAGGGCGTAGGCAGGACGCGCGATGTGCGCCGGCAGCTGTGGCAGATTCTGTCGTTTCAACTTCATGTCAGGCCTCGCTGGGCGTAAGAATGGAAAAGCCGGGGGCCGGATCGCTGCCATTGCGGGCGCAGCGATCTGCCGGTAAATGAATGTCTGGGTAGCGGTGGACGGGTCAGGCCACCTGTTGCAGGGATTGGCCGACCGCCAGGCCGTTGCCGTCGAACAGATGGCAATGGGCCGCGTCCAGGCTCAGCCTCAGCGATTCGCCATAGCGCGGCGTGAAGTCGCCTCGGATACGCATGGTCAAAGGCTCGTTCGCGTGGGTGATGACGTGGCAGTAGGTGTCGCTGCCCAGTCGTTCGCTGACGTCGGCTTTGACTTCCAGCTGGCAATTGCCGTCGGTGCTGCGGTTGAGGTGCTCGGGGCGAATCCCTAGCGTGACGGTGTCGCCCACCGCGAGCGAAGGGCCGCTACGCGGAAGGTACAGACGGCAACCAGCGTCCAGTTCCACCTCGCAACCGGTGGCCTCGACCTGACTGATGCGGCCCTGCATAAAGCCCATCTTGGGTGTGCCGAGAAAGCCGGCTACAAACAGGTTGGCGGGGTTGTGGTAGAGCTCCATGGGTGAACCCACCTGCTCGATGCGCCCGCCATTGAGCACCACCACCTTGTCGGCCAGGGTCATGGCTTCGACCTGATCGTGGGTGACGTAGATCATTGTCGCCTGCAGCTCCTGATGCAGGCGCGACAGCTCCAGGCGCATCTGCACGCGTAGCGCGGCATCGAGGTTCGACAGGGGCTCATCGAACAGGAAGACCTTGGGGTTGCGCACGATAGCGCGGCCAATGGCGACACGCTGGCGCTGGCCACCGGAGAGCTGGCGTGGCTTGCGCTCTAGCAGCGGCTCCAGTTCCAGGGTGCGGGCGGCTGCCTCGATCTTGCGCGCCACTTCCTGTTTGTCCGCACCGGCCAGGTCCAGGGCGAAGGACATGTTCTTGCGCACCGTCATGTGCGGGTACAGCGCGTAGGTCTGGAACACCATGGCCAGGTCGCGCTTGGCCGGGCTGACATCGGTGATGTCGCGCCCGTCCAGTTCGATTCTGCCGCCACTGACTTCTTCGAGTCCGGCGATCAGTCGAAGCAAAGTCGACTTGCCACAGCCGGAGGGACCGACGAAGACCACAAATTCGCGATCGCGAATGTCCAGATCGATGCCCTTGATGATGTCGTTGCCGTCGAAGCTTTTCTTCAGGTTATGGACTTTAAGATCTGCCATGTTCGGAATCCTTTTATTCTTGTCGATCTTTTTAATACCGCGGCGGCTTTACTTAACAGCGCCGAACGACAGGCCGCGGACCAGCTGCTTCTGGCTGATCCAGCCGAAAATCAGGATGGGGGCGCAGGCGAGGGTGGAGACGGCCGACAGCTTGGCCCAGAACAGGCCTTCGGGACTGGAGTAGGAGGCGATCAGCGCGGTCAGTGGCGCGGCATTGGAGGAGGTCAGGTTCAGTGACCAGAAGGCTTCGTTCCAGCACAGGATCAGCGACAGCAGCATGGTCGAGGCCAGCCCGCCCTTGCTGATCGGCAACAGCACTCGAACCATTTCCTGCATCAGCGTGGCGCCGTCCATGCGCGCTGCTTCGAGAATGTCGCGCGGTATGTCCTTGAAGTAGGTGTAGATCATCCACACCAGAATCGGCAGGTTGATCAGCGTGTAGATGATGATCAGCACCGCGCGGCTGTCCAGCATGCCGAACTGCTTGGCCAGCAGGTAGATGGGTACCAGCACGCCCACTGGCGGCAGCATTTTGGTGGACAACATCCACAGCAGGGTGCCCTTGGTACGCTTGGTTTCGTAGAAGGCCATCGAGTAGGCCGCGGGGATCGCGATCAGCATGCCCAGGGCGGTAGCGCCGAATGAAATAGTCACCGAGTTCCAGGCGTACTTGAAGTAGCCGCTGCGGTCCTGGATCTGCAGGTAGTTCTCCAGGGTGGGCGTGAAGATGAATTGCGGCGGTGTGGCGAAAGCGTCGATCTCGGTCTTCAGGCTGGTCATCAGCATCCAGAAGATCGGGAAGAACAACAGTAGCGCCACGGCCCAGGCGAACAGCCCGACCACCACGGTATTGAGGCGGCGACTTTGTTTAAGCGTCAGCATCGGTCTGTCCTCAATATTTTTCGGTGAGATTCTTGCCGAGCATCCGCACCAGGATGATCGCCGCGATATTGGCGATGACCACTGCGATCAGGCCGCCGGCCGATGCCATGCCGACGTCGAACTGCAGCAGCGCCTGGGTGTAGATCAGGTAGGCGAGGTTGGTGGAGGCGTAGCCGGGGCCACCGCTGGTGGTGGTGAAAATCTCGGCGAAGACCGATAGCAGGAAGATGGTTTCGATCATCACCACCACGGCGATTGGGCGTGCCAGATGCGGCAGGGTCAGATGCCAGAAGATCGCGATAGGGCCGGCGCCGTCCAAACGTGCAGCTTCCTTCTGTTCCTGATCGAGGGACTGCATGGCGGTCATCAGGATCAGGATCGCGAAGGGCAGCCACTGCCAGGACACGATGATCACGATGGAGGCGAGCGGGTGCTGCGCCAGCCAGTCGATCGGCTGGGCACCGAAGAATTTCCAGACCGTGGCGAGAATGCCGGAGACGGGGTGGTAGATCAGGTTCTTCCAGACCAGCGCACTGACGGTCGGCATGATGAAGAACGGCGAGATCAGCATGACGCGAACGATTCCGCGCCCGGTGAAATTTGCCGCCTCAAGCAGCGCGGAAATCAGTACGCCGAGTACGACGCTGATCAGCAGCACGCTGCCGACCAGGATCAGGGTATTGGTCATGCCGGGCATGAAGCCGGCATCGGTCAGGAAGTAATGGAAGTTCTCTAGCCCGACGAAATCGTTCTCACCGGGATACAGCAGGTTGTAGCGGATCACCGAGAAGTAGACGGTCATCGACAGCGGAACCAGCATCCACAGCAGCAACAGCGCAACGGACGGGCTGACGAGAAACCAGCTGGGGCCGAAGCGGCGTGGCTTGCGCTCGCTCGGCTCGCTTGCCGTATCAATGACAGGTGCCTTGGGCAAGGCTGCGGATGGGGTGGCCATGGTGTGCTCCGGCTGAAAGAAGGCCATGAGGGCTCGGGCGAGCCCTGTCCGGTTTCATCTTCGGAAGAAAATGCCTACTTGGGATAACCGGCGCGCTTCATTTCCCGCGTCGTGGATTGCTGCACCGCGGTGAGCATCTGCTCCACCGGCATCTGTCCGGTGAGGGCGGCTGCAAACATCTTGCCTACTTGGGTACCGATGGCCTGGAACTCCGGAATGGTCACCAGCTGGATGCCGACATAGGGAACCGGCTTGGCCGATGGCGAGGCGGGATCGGCCTGCTTCAACGACTTCAGGGTGATCTTGGCGAACGGTGCTGCGGCCATGTATTCATCGTTGTAGGTAGATTCGCGAGTACCCGGTGGCACGTTGGTGACGCCATCGGTTTCGGCAACGAGCTTGGCGTAGTCCTTGGAGGTGGCCCAGGCGGTGAACTGCTTGGCGGCGTCCTTTTGTTGCGAGCTGGTCGGGATTGCCAGCGCCCAGGAGTAAAGCCAGGCGGAACCCTTGTCGGTGTCTTCCTGCGGGGCGAAGGTGAAGCCCACCTTGTCTGCAACCTTGCTTTGTGATTCGTCAGTCACGAAGGAACCGGCGACCGTCGCGTCTACCCACATTGCACATTTGCCGCTGTTGAACAGGGCCAGATTTTCGTTGAAACCATTACTCGACGCGCCCGGCGGTCCGTACTTGCTCAACAGGTCCACATAGAAATTGGCTGCCTTGGTCCACTCGGGGCCGTCGAATTCAGGTTGCCACTTCTCATCGAACCAGCGCGCACCGAAGGAATTGGCGACCGTGGTCACCAGCGCCATGTTCTCGCCCCAGCCGGCCTTGCCACGCAGGCACATGCCGTACTGATCTTCGCCTGGCTTGTGCAGTTTCTCGGCGAACCCGGCCATCTGCGTCCAAGTGGGATGTTCAGGCATGTCCAGGCCCGCCTGTTCGAACAGATCGGTGCGGTAGTAAGTCATGGAGCTTTCGGCATAGAACGGCAGGGCGTACAGCGTCCCGTCTACCGACAGGCCTTCGCGTACCGAAGGAAATACGTCGTCCAGATCGTAGCCTTCTGGCAGATCCTTCATCGGAGCAAGCCAGCCCTTTTCGCCCCAGAGCGAGGCTTCATACATGCCAATGGTCAGCACGTCGAACTGGCCACCCTGGGTGGCGATGTCGGTGGTCAGGCGCTGACGCAGGACGTTCTCTTCAAGCACAACCCAGTTGAGCTTGATGTCGGGGTTTTGTTGCTCGAAGGTCTTGGAGAGGCGCTGCATGCGGATCATGTCCGCGTTGTTCACGGTGGCGACGGTGAGGGTTTCGGCGGCCTGCGCAATACCAGTCGTGGCAATGCAGGCGGTGGCGAGCAGCAAGTTGAATGCTTTCATTCGTGGACTCCTCTTCCAGATCGAACTCTGGAAGCACTTATTGTTTTTGTTGTTACTCGCGTACTGCGCTACGAGCGTCTGGCAGGCATTACAACGCCGGCAGTGGCCACGCGACAAAGCCGTGACTGCACTCGGTTCGATACTTTTTTGCACTCTATTGATCGGGGCGGGCCGCTGGCGACGGCCCCGTCCCAACCTGTCACAGGAGCTCAAGAACCAGGCGTTTCCACAACCAACACCGCGCGAGCGGAGCAGCAGGCGAGCAAAAATGTGTCGGGCCCGACTCGCCTGAAGCGTATCAGCTGGCGAGATTCTGCTCGGTCAGGCGTTGCTCGACGAGGCGCCGATAGCACGACGGGGTCATGCCTTTGAGCTGCTGGAAGCGGCGATTGAAATTGGACAGGTTGTTGAAGCCCGACTCGAAGCAGACATCGGTGATCGGTTTAGCCTGATCGAGCAGCAGCTCGCAGGATTTGCTGATGCGCAGGCTGTTGACGAATTCGACGTAGCAGCGCCCGGTGGCGCGCTTGAAGAAGCGCGAGAAGTAGGTGGGTTTCATGCCGAGATGACTGGCGACTTCCTCCAGCGGCAGCTCGCGCATGTAGTTCTCGAAGATGTAGTTGACTGCCATATTGGTCCGGTCGGCCTGCTGCTCGTCGCCAAGCTGCGCAGAGGTGGCGCCGGAGAGCAGCTGGTAGTCATCGCACTTGGCGAGCAGCTCAAGCATGATCAGAAAATAGCCGAGGCGGGTGGCGCCGTGGCTGTCGGCGATCTGCTGCATCAGCTGGCGCGCTTGGGCGATGGTGTTCGGGCAGCGAAACTCGATGCCGTAGCGCGAGCGTTCGAGCATCGGCGTGAAAGTCCGCAGCTCGGAGAACACAGCGTGGCCGGCCTCGAGCATCTCGTCCGTGAAGTTGACCAGCATGTCGCGCTTGGCCACGACTTCTCCATCCTCGACCTGGCTGATCCAGTTATGCGGCAGGTGCGGGCCAGTGAGGAACAGGCTGTTCGGCACGAAATTACCCACGTAATCGCCAACGAATACCTTGCCCGAGCTGGCGACGATCAGGTGAAGCTCGTATTCCTTATGGTTGTGCCAACGCACCAGCGGACAGGGGAAGCCATGTTCGCGGTAGATCAGCGAATTGCCATGGTGATCGTCCATCAGCTCGTAGGACGGGTCTGAAATCTTCAACGCTCTCATGCAGGGTCCGTTGTCGTGAAACGCCACGAAGGGTTATAGCTGCTGAGGGCGCAATGGCCAAACAGGTCAGTCAATTTCGTATCGGTAGGGCAGGTCCGGGCCGCGCCGGGAACAGGTGACGGCGGCGGCCCTGCTGGCGAATGCGAGCATGGCCTGCAGCTGTGCACGCTCCATCTGCGCGAGCCCCTGCGGCGAGTGCACCTGCTGTTCGGCCAGGTAGGCCAGCAACGCGGCTTGAAAGGTGTCACCGGCACCCACGGTGTCTCGCACCGTGACCGGCTGCGCCGGGACATGGAACCGCCCATGTTGCCGACTGAAGAGTTGCGCGCCTTCGCTACCGCGGGTGAGCACTACCAGCTCGGTGTGGTTACCCAGCCAGCGCTGCGCAATGTGTTCGGGGGCAACGCCTGGGTAGAGCAGGGCCACATCCTCGTCACTGACTTTGATCAGGTGCGCTCTATCGGCGAAGGCCTCGACCCGCTCGCGCCAGCGTTCGAGGTTGGGATCGACGTTGAGGCGAATGTTCGGGTCGAGCGAAATCAGACGTTGCGCATGCTCGCGATGCAGCAAGGCCAGCAGCGTATCGGCAATCGGCGGCGTTACCAGGGAGTAGGACCCGAAATGGATGCCGCGGATGGCGGCTGGCAGCGATTGCAGGTGTTCGGGCTGCAACAGGCGATCGGCGCAGCCTTCGCCGCGAAAGTTGTAGACCGGACTGCCGTCGGTGCCGACGGCTACCATCGCCAGGGTGGTCGGCGCATCGAAAACGGCAAGATGCTCGGTGGCGACGCCAGCGTCCTGCAGAAGCTGGAGCAAGCGATGGCCGAAATGATCACGGGAGAGCCCGCCAAGCAGAGCGACCTGCACGCCCAGTCGCGCCAACCCGATAGCGACGTTGAACGGCGAGCCGCCCGCCACTGCTTCGAGATTCAGGCTATTGCGGCTATCGATCGGCGCCGCGAATACATCGAAAAGTGCTTCACCACAGACGAGGTACATGGAGGATTCCTGCGCTGGAAATCCCCTGAGCTTAAACGCGACGTCGCCCCCTTCGACAGTACGCCCGTGAACGGTCGCCGATACGATCTTGCATTCACTCAGTACACCCAGACTTCCACACGACGGTTCTTCACCCGGCCGCTGCCCGCATCATTAGATGCAACTGGAAGTTCGGCGCCCATTCCATTGATTTCTTTAAGAAATACTCCGCGCTTGTTTAGTTCGCGACGGACTGTCATCGCGCGCAGCTTGGAAAGTAAGGCAGCGCGGGAGGGATCGCCTGTAGCGTCGCCGAATCCCACCAGTGCCGCCGAGTCGGTGAGCTTGTCGTGTTTGCGCAGGTAGATTGCCACCCGCTCAAGGTCCCGCATCGCCTTGTTGTCCAGCTGGGCGCTGCTTTCCTCGAAGCGAAAGTTGACCGTCAGGCGCTGCGCTTCGCTTGCCAACTGCTGGTAAAAGGCCGGCATGTCGGCGAGCGCCGTTTGCCGAATCGCTTCGACATGCTGGGAAACGTAGCCGGATTGCTCAACGATACGTTGGCCAGCTTCGCCATGAATGAACTCAATATAGGCTTCGGTCCAGGGCGACTGTCTGATTGGGTGTGCGTATAGGAACAGTCGGCGTGACAGTGGATAGTCCTCGGTCGCGACCAGCGCGCGGGAGGGTGGCATCGGTTGCGAGTCTCCATCGGCTATGGCCAGGGCTTTGGCCTTGCCTAGCGAGGCCAGGCCGGTGAAGCCGATGGCGCCGGGGTCCAGTGTCACAGCGCGGGAAAGTTCGTCGTTGGATTCGTAGCGTTTCGCATCGCTCCAGAGTGTCTTGCCCTGACGCGCCAGTACCAGCTCGTTGAACGTGTCGTAGGTACCTGAGCGATCATCGCGAGCGTGCAGCCTAACCGGCAGGTCGGGCCCACCCAGATCCCGCCAGTTGCGAATCTCGCCTGCGAAAAGGGCTGCCAGCTGGACGGTAGTCAGCGAGGCAAGCGGGTTGCCCGGATGCGCCACGATGGCCAAACCATCGATGGCGATGACCTGTTCCGCCCTGGCGCTGCGCATGTCGCCCAGGTCGGCCAGTTCGGCGCTCTCGCCGGCCTTGATCGGCCTGGAGGCCGCTGCAAGATCACCCTGGCCGTTCTTCAACCCAGCGAAGCCAGTGCCGGTTCCGTGTGCGGCAACGGTGGCGTAGACCTGCTTGCCTTGGGGCGTGCGGGCGCTGATGCGTTGCTCGTTTTCCACCTCGGTTGGGCGGATGCTCACCTCCTGATAGCCTTCGGCCTCGAGCAGCCCGGCGATGAGCATGGGGGCGAGCTTCGCGCCTACGGTGTTGGAGCCATGGATGCGCAACACGGCCGATTCATCCGCCGGAATCGGCAGTGCCGCAACGCCGTTGTTCGGTACGCCGCTCAACGCTAGCAATAGCAGGGGCAACGCCCGATACCGAAATCGTCCAACCGAACGTGATGTCATCTTGCGACCTCCTTGTAGAAGGTCGCGAGATTAAGACGATTCGGTTACCGAAAAATGACAGCGTGCGCGCAGCGCCTGAAAGGGTGCGCGAATCGGTCAGCGAAGTTCTATCCAGACCGGGCAGTGGTCAGACGGTTTCTCCATCGCGCGGATGTCGTAATCGACGCCGCAATCGCTGACCCGCCCGTGCAGGGCCGCTGTGGTCAGGATGTAGTCGATACGCAGGCCGCGACGCGGGTCGTCCTCGAAGCCGCGGCTGCGGTAGTCGAACCAGCTGAAGCGGTCGGCCACCGTCGGGTTGAGCGTGCGGAAGCTGTCCTGCAGCCCCCAGCCCTTGAGGCGCTCGAGCCATTCACGTTCCTCCGGCAGGAAACTGCATTTGCCCGTGCGCAGCCAGCGCTTTGCATTCACTTCGCCAATGCCGATGTCGCAATCCTGCGGGGAAATGTTGAAGTCGCCCATCACGGCCAACAACTCGTCGGGGCTGAACTGTTGTTCGAGCAGCGCCTGCAGATCGGCATAGAACTTGGTTTTCGCCGGAAATTTCACCGGATGGTCACGGCTTTCACCCTGCGGGAAGTAGCCGTTCATGACGGTTACGGTGCGACCATCAGCATCGGCGAAACGGCCCCATATAAAACGCTTTTGCGATTCCTCACCATCAGCAGGAAAGCCCTTGTGGACTTCCAGCGGTGCCTGGCGCGAGAGCAGGGCGACGCCATAGTGGCCCTTCTGCCCGTGGTAGTGCACGTGATAGCCAAGCGCCTCGATCTCAGCCTGTGGGAACTGCTCGTCAGACACCTTGGTTTCCTGCAAGCCAATGACATCCGGCTGATGTTTTTCAATGATCGCGGAAAGTTGATGAGGTCTTGCGCGTAATCCATTGATATTGAACGAAACGATTTTCATGAAATTCCGTAATTTGCTGTGTTGGTCGCAAAGGCGGTGAGAGCAGTGCGCCCATACCGTCGCCGAGCTGTCGAGGTTTGATAGTCGTGATTCTAGAGATTTGGCGTCGCAGGTACCAACTGCCGACGGGGCAACTAGCGACGGGAACGGTCATCGACATGTGCATCATTGGGTTACGTACGGACGCGGGCCCGTGGTCCGGAGGCATGGCGGGGCGTGCCAACCGCTGCTAAGTTGCAATCACCCTTCAGAGAAACGAGATTTGCCATGCCGATGTCCGCTGAGGTTCGCATGCTCGATAGCGGTTATGACCGCGAAACCCGTTCGCTGCTTTATCACGCTTACCGTCACGAGCCGACCTTCGCCTACCTGTTCGAAGCTGATCGGCCGGGTTACCAGCAGCGCGTGCGCGCCACGGTACGGGAGCTGGTGAATCAGCATTTCCTGCAGCAGCAGCCAGGGCTCGGTTTGCTTGTAGAGGATCGGCTGATTGCGGTTGCGCTGATAGCGCCGCCGCAGCGTCGGCTGGATGTCACCGAGAGCTGGGCGTGGCGGGCACGAATGCTGCTAACCGCGGGTTTCCGCTGTACGCGGCGCTATCTGGATTATCACGCCGCTGTGCTGGCTTGCCTGCCGCCAGGCGCCGTGCATCTGCTGCCGCTGCTTGGCGTGCATCCCCAGTTTCAGAGGCAGCAGTATGGCGAGCAGCTATTGCAAGCCGTACATGAATGGTGCGCCGAAGATGAAACCTCACAAGGTCTGGTAATCGATACTGGCAACCCGCGTTACTTGAGCTTCTACCAGCGGCAAGGCTACGAGGAGATCGGCCAGATCGCCGTCGGGCCTGTGGTGGAGCACATCTTTTTTCATCCTGCGCCAAAGCGGATGGAAGCGGCCCGTTAGGTGTGGCCGAATTTTATCGGGACAGGCCAGTCTGACTGGTCTGAATCCACGCGATGTCAGCCGATGCCCGTTCCCCCCCAAGATCGCCTTACGCCCTGTCTAGCCCACCTGCTCGGGCATGTTCACAAGCCCGTGGTAGCATTGCGCGCCATGTGCAAATCGAACCGAATCGGCCAGCTGGTAGCCGCAATCCTGACATTGAGCGGCATCCACGCCAGCGCCGCTGAGCTCGAGGTTCGTATCGAGCCACAGAACCGGGCACTTCGGGAAAACATCGAAAACTACATTGGCGATCTGGGTGACCGCGACGCCAGCGATTTGCTGCGCTACAGCCGAGTCGCCCAAAGCCAGGCAGAGAAAGCTCTGCAAGCGCTCGGCTACTACCGCAGTCGGATTCGAACCGAGGTGCGTGAAGGCGATGAGCCGACCCTGGTGCTGCGCGTGCGAACCGGTGAGCCGGTGCGCCTACGCAATATCACTGTCCGTCTGGACGGGCCGGCAGCGGAGTTCTCCGGTTTCCGCGTCGCGCAGCGCACCTTGCGCCAGGGCGATGTGCTCAACCACGGTCGCTATGAGGATGTGAAGCAGCAGTTCCTAAACCAGGCGTCGCGCTTCGGTTATTTCGATGGTCGTTTCACCCGTCAGCGGCTCGCGGTAGACCCACGAGAAAACACTGCTGATATCGAGCTGGTGTTCGACAGCGGGGCACGCTACCGGCTCGGCGATGTGCGCTTCGAGGGTGATGCGCCGTTCGATGACGAACTGCTTTCACGCATGGTGCCATTCGATGCCGATACGCCTTACGACTCCGAACTGATTGCCGAACTCAGCCAGGCGCTGCAATCGAGCGGCTATTTCGAAGGTGTCCGTGTGGACGCCAATCCAACCAGCGCCAGCAATCAACGCATCCCGGTTGCCGTTGCGCTCACCACACGCAAGCCGCGCACGTTCGGGCTCGGCTTGGGCTATTCGACCGATGTCGGTCCTCGCATACGGATGAATTGGACGCGCCACTGGGTCAACCCGCAAGGCCATAGCTACGGTGCTGAAACCGAACTCTCGGCACCGCGACAGAACGTCGGCTTCTGGTACGACATTCCCCTCGACCCGCCACTGACCGACAAACTGCGCTTCGTGGGTGGTTACCAGTACGAGGAGATTGCCGGCACCGACAGCTTGAGCCGGCTGCTCAAGGTAGGCCCTGAGTGGCACAGTCGACTGCCTAGCGGCTGGTTGCGTGTGCTGTCGCTGAAATGGCAGCACGAGGAATATCGTCTGGGCGACGATTCCGGTACCAGTACCTTGCTGATGCCGGGCGTCGCCTACAGCTATCTGCGTAGCGACAACCGCATAGATCCAAGTAATGGTTACCGCCTGCAGTTCGAGGTGGCGGGGGCCAAGTCGGGCGTGCTGTCCGACGCTGATCTGATCCACGCCAACGTACTGCTGCGTGGCCTGACTACGCTCGGCCAGCGGCATCGCTTCCTCGGCCGGGTACAGCTCGGCGGCAACTGGACCGACGAATACGTAAATGTACCGCCCTCGTTGCGCTACTTTGCGGGGGGCGATCAGAGTGTGCGCGGCTACGATTACCAGAGCCTGTCACCGACCAACTCCGACGGCGACAAGATCGGTGGCCGCTACCAGTTCGCTGTCAGTGCCGAGTATCAGTATTCGATAGCCGAAAAATGGCGGGTTGCGACCTTCGTAGATCAGGGCAACGCCTTCAATTCGCTGGAAATCCCCACCCTCAAAAGCGCGGTTGGCGTAGGCGTGCGCTGGGTCTCGCCGGTAGGGCCAATTCGCGTCGACGTCGCGCACCCGTTGGACAGTGAAGGTGGCGTACGGCTGCATTTCTCCATGGGGCCTGAGCTGTGATGCGGCTATTGCGTGGGGTGGGGTGGGCGCTGCTTGCGCTGGTATTGCTGCTGGCCATCGGCGTCGGCGTCGTATTCGGCACCGCCAGTGGCAGTCGTTGGCTACTGGCGCAGGTGCCGGGGCTGACGGTCGAAGCCTTCGAGGGCAAGCTAGGCCAACGTTGGCAAGCCGATCGGCTGCTATGGGAGCAGGACGGTAACCGCGTCGAGGTGCAACAGCCGCGTCTTGCCTGGGCGCCGGGCTGCCTGCTCAAACGCACTCTGTGCATCGACGAACTGACTGCCGGTGACATCATTCTCAATTTTCCCCCGACCGAGCCAACTCCCGACGCTGAACCCTTCACCCTGCCGGATCTCGACCTGCCAGTGGCGCTGCAAGTCGAGCGGATCGACATCGGTCGGGTAACGCTCAATGGCAGTGAGCAGGTGCGGCGCCTGCATCTGCAGGCCAACTGGCGTGCGGATGGCCTGGATATTCAGCGTCTCGAACTGCGGCGCGATGATCTCGATTTATCGATGAATGGCCGGCTGCTGCCCAATGGTGACTGGCCGCTGCAACTGACAGGGCAGGCTGCGCTGAAATCGCCGAACGAGCAGCCTTGGGCTCTAATGATTGCCATAGAAGGTGACCTGCGTGAACAGCTGCATGTGCAAGTGCAGAGCCAGGGATATCTGGATGGCACCCTCAGCGGCCAGTTGCATGCGCTGGATGAGCGACTGCCGGCAACCATCAGATTGAACGCCGACGGCTTCAAAGCGTTGCCCGATCTGCCGGAAACTTTGCGCTTGAATGATCTGGAGCTTACTGCGACCGGCAATATGGAAGATGGCTACCGCGTGCTTGGCACCACCCGGCTACCGGGGGACGGCGGCGCGGTGCGCGTGGCGCTCGAGGGTGTAGTCAGCCTGAGCGGGGCGCAGATCGCCATGCTTGAGCTGGACGCCGGACAGCAGCGCGATGTGCGGCTGAGTGGTGATGTCGATTGGCAGGATGGTCTGGAAGCCAACGTTGATCTGCTCTGGCGGGATTTTCCCTGGCGCCGGCTGTATCCGGAGATCGAGGAGCCGCCGGTGAGGCTGCGCGAACTCAAGGCGCAGGTTCAGTACGACGACGGCAATTATCTCGGCAACTTCGAGTCGGCCATGACAGGCCCGGCGGGTGACTTCACGCTGAACAGCCCGGTTAGCGGCAACCTTGAATCAGTCCATCTGCCGCAGCTGGAACTGCGCGCCGGGCAGGGCAGTGCAGTGGGTTCGGTCAGCATCGGGTTTGCCGAAGGCCTCGATTGGAAAGCCGACCTGGCGCTGAGCGATCTCGATCCGGCGTACTGGCTTGCAGAGCTGCCGGGCAAGCTTGGTGGTTCGTTGCGAAGCCAGGGTGCTTTGCATGACAAAGGCCTGCAGGCCGAGGCAAACCTCGATATCAGCGGGCGCTTGCGAGGGCAGAACACCAGCCTGCAGCTGCAGGCCAGCGGGGAGGGCGAGCGTTGGAATCTGCCTGTCGTGGACCTGCGTATGGGTGATAACCGGGTGCACGGCAGCGGTATCTGGGCGCAAGCGCTGGATGGGCAACTGCAGCTCGAGTTGAGCCGCCTGGCGCAGCTCTGGCCGGACCTTAGCGGCCAGCTGAACGGCGAGGTAACGCTGAGCGGCACTGCTGCGGCGCCGAGCGGGCAGGTCGAACTGAGCGGTCGCAATCTTGCGTACCAGGACAATCGGCTGAGGCGCCTCAGCCTTCAGGGCCAGCTTTCCGGTGGCGAGCGTGGTCGCCTGGCGCTGAACGCCGAGCGCATACGCGCAGGCGAGACCGACCTTGGCGCGCTGCAGCTCAAAGCTGAAGGCACCGCGGAAAACCATCAGGCCGACCTGCAGCTGCAGGGCCCGTTGCTCGATCTGGCGCTTGCGCTCGACGGAGGCTTGCGTGGTGATGATTGGGTCGGGCGGCTGACCCGTGGCGAGCTAAGTGCGGAGCAGCAGAACTGGGCCTTGCAACGACCGGCGACGCTGCAGCGTTTTGCCGATGGTCGCCTGGAGCTGGGTGCTCATTGCTGGCTCTCCGGGCCTGCAAGTCTTTGCGCGGAAGATCAGCGGTTGATGCCGGACCCACGAATTCGCTATCGCCTGCGTGATTTCGCGCTGCAGTCGCTTGCCGAGTATCTGCCCGAGGATTTCAGCTGGCAGGGCGACCTGAATGCGGATATTGAACTGGACCTTCCCGCCAGTGGCCCCAACGGACGTGTCCAGGTCGATGCCGGTCCCGGCGTGCTGCGCATCCGTGATGCAGAAGAATGGCATGACTTTCCGTACCAGACCCTTGTGCTCAACAGTCGTCTGCTGCCCGAGCGAATCGACAGTGATTTGCGCTTCCAAGGGGGCGAACTGGGCGAGCTGGACGTTCAGGTGCAAATCGACCCCAGGCCGGAGGTCAAGCCAATCAACGGCGAGTTTCGACTCAGTGGCTTCGATCTGGCCGTGGCCCGTCCGTTCGTGCCGATGGTCGAGCGCTTGCGCGGCCAGTTGAACGGCAGCGGCCAGCTGGCCGGCAGCCTGCAGCAGCCGACGCTCAACGGCCAGCTGTTGCTTACCGGTGGCGAAATTGCCGGCAGCGAATTGCCTACGACGTTCGAGGACCTGCGTGTCCGCGTGCTGATCGAGGGTGAGCGCCTGAACATCGACGGTGATTGGCGAGCTGGCGAGCAGGGGCGCGGCACTCTGAACGGCGCATTGGACTGGGAGGACGCTCTGGATCTTGATCTGGCGATCAAGGGCAGCCGCCTGCCGGTAGTGGTCGAGCCGTACGCGGACCTTGAAGTCGAGCCGAGCCTGCGCATCGTGCTCAGCGGACAGGAGCTGGCCATAAGCGGCCGCATTGAAGTCCCCCGAGGCGCAATTACCGTGCGAGAGCTACCGCCCGCCACCGTTAGGGTCTCAGAAGACACCGTCATCGTGGGACGCGAAGCAGAGGAACCAGCAACGCCGCTGGCGGTGAAAATGGATATCGATGTCGAGGTGGGCCAGGATCGTCTGCGTTTCTCCGGCTTCGGCCTGACCGCCGATCTCGCCGGCTATCTGCATATCGGTGACAACCTGGATGCACGCGGGGAGCTGCAGTTGAAGAATGGCCGCTACCGCGCCTATGGACAGCGGCTGACCATTCGACGTGCTGAGCTGCTGTTCACCGGCATGATCAGCCAGCCGTTCCTCAATATCGAAGCGATCCGCCGGATCGAGGCGGAAAACGTGGTTGCCGGCCTACGCATCACCGGAAGCGCGGAGCAGCCACGCATCGACGTATTCTCCGAACCGGCCATGAGCCAGGAGCAGGCTTTGGCGTATCTGGTGCTGGGCCGTCCGCTGGGTGCCGATACCGGCGACAGCAACCTGCTAGCGCAGGCAGCGCTAGGCCTTGGCCTGGCGGGTAGCTCATCGATCACTGGCGGCCTGGCGCAGCGCCTGGGTATTCAGGACTTTCAGCTGGACACCGAAGGCACCGGCGCTGGAACCAGTGTCGTGGCGACCGGGCGCCTGACGGAGCGGTTGGCGCTGCGCTATGGGGTTGGCGTGTTCGAGCCCTCGAATACCATCGCCTTACGCTATCAATTGACCCGGCGGATCTTCCTCGAAGCCGCCAGTGGTCTGGCGAGTTCGCTGGACGTGTTCTATCGCCGGGACTTCTGAATCGCTTTGCAGCGTCCCACGCCGCTGGGGCTTGCACTTGATGAACCCCTCACGTGACGGCGCTGCGCGGCTTGCACCAATTAGCACCAGCCTGCACTGGCACGCGCACCATAGTGGGCTACGCTGATTTCGCTTTCCGTGCCATTCGTAAGCATTGGGTGCGAATAAAATCCGGCTCCACCAAGCAGTACGGTTTTCACGTCGATTCGGTCATCGAATCTGGCGCGATTGCCCCGCGCCCAACGCACGAATGCAGTGGTAGCATCCACGCTTCCGACCGTCGCGGTCATAACCGCGCAACGCTCTAGCACGAGTCTTGCAATGCGCCTGCCGCCTCAGCGCTTACAAGCTCCGGAGGCGGATCGGAATCGTCGTTACCTGGTCGCTGAAAAACCACCGCCACAAGCGTCATGTTTTTCAACGGCTCCACGGTAGCGCGACCCTAACGCGAGGGAACTCGCCTATAAGAAATAAGGTGCTCGAATGGAATTTCTGAATAACCTCGTCAATAGCGTCAACGGCCTCGTCTGGGGCCCACCCATGCTGGTGCTGATTCTCGGTACTGGCCTGGTGCTGATGATCATGCTCAAGTTCATGCCGCTGACCCGTATTGGCACCGGTTTCGCCCTGATGTGGCGCGGGCGTACCAAGGGTGACGAAGCGACCGGTGAAATCAGTCCCTTTCAGGCGCTGATGACCTCCCTGGCGGCAACCGTAGGCACCGGCAACATTGCCGGTGTGGCGACTGCGATCTTCCTCGGTGGACCGGGCGCATTGTTCTGGATGTGGTGCACCGCGCTGGTCGGTATGGCAACCAAATACTGCGAAGTCGTGCTGGCGGTTCATTACCGCGAAAAGGACGACCGTGGCGAGCATGTCGGCGGCCCGATGTACGCCATCAAGAACGGGCTGGGTAAGAAATGGCTCTGGCTCGGTACTGCGTTTTCCATCTTTGGCGGTCTGGCCGGCTTCGGCATCGGCAACATGGTGCAGGTCAACAGCATGGCGCATGCGCTGGAAACCACGTTTTCGGTGCCGTTGTGGGCGACTGGTTTGATCACCATGGTGGCCGTGGGTCTGGTGATTCTCGGCGGCATTCGCCGCATCGGTGTCGTGGCTGCGTCGCTGGTTCCGTTCATGTGCCTGGCTTACCTGATCGCCGCGGCAGTGGTGCTGGTGGTCAATGCATCGGCCATTCCGGCTGCGTTCGATCTGATCTTCACTCACGCCTTCTCGCCAATTGCCGCTACCGGTGGTTTCGCTGGCGCCGCCGTGATGGCTGCGATCCGTTTCGGTGTCGCCCGCGGGATTTTCTCCAACGAAGCGGGCCTCGGTACTGCCGGTATCGCTCAGGCAGCGGGTACCACCACCAGCTCGGTGCGTTCGGGCATGATCGGCATGCTGGGTACGTTCATCGACACCATCATCGTCTGCTCGGTGACCGGCCTGGCCATCATCTGTACTGGCGTTTGGACCAGCGGCGAGAGTGGGGCGGCGCTCTCGGCAGCGGCCTTCGAGTCGGCCATGCCGGGCATTGGCGGCATCATCCTCACTATCGCGCTGGTGGTCTTCGCCTTCACCACCATCCTTGGCTGGAGCTATTTCGGCGAGAAGTGTTGGGAGTTCCTGGTTGGCACTCGGGCCATCTGGCCATTCCGCGTGATCTGGGTGTTGGCAGTGCCCTTCGGTGCGATTGCCCAGCTCGACTTCGCTTGGTTGCTGGCTGATACGCTCAATGGCCTGATGGCGATCCCCAACCTGATCTCGCTGCTGTTGCTGAGTCCGGTGGTGGTCAAGCTGACCAAGGAATATTTCGCACGTAGCTGATGTCCTATGTCGGCCGGTGAATGCTGACTGTGATTCATCGTCTGTTCGAACTATCCCCGGGGCCGTGGAACTATTGGGTTCCACGGCCTTTTTCTGCCCTGTATATCGAGGAACGAAGTAATGACCGAAATCACCCTTAAAGGGACCCCGGTTCAAGTAGCTGGCGAGTTCCCGCAAGTAGGTCAACAGGCCAAGGCGTTCAGCCTGGTTGGTGCCGACCTTGCCGATGTCGAGCTGGCGGCTTTTTCCGGCAAGCGCAAGATACTCAACATTTTCCCTAGCGTTGATACGCCGACGTGCGCCACGTCAGTGCGCAAGTTCAATGCCCAGGCCAATGCCCTTACGAACACCGTTGTGCTGTGCATTTCTGCTGATCTTCCGTTCGCGCAAAAGCGCTTCTGTGGCTCCGAGGGGCTGGAGAATGTGATCAACCTGTCCACCATGCGCGGCGCTGAGTTTCTGGTGAACTACGGTGTGGCGATCGCCAGCGGGCCTCTGACTGGTGTGGCGGCACGGGCTGTCGTCGTGCTGGATGAACAGGATCGAGTGCTGCATAGCGAGCTGGTGACCGAGATCGGTAGTGAGCCAAATTACGAGGCAGCCATCGCTTCGCTTGACTGACCGCTCTCTGGCTTCGGCCACTCTGGACGGTGAGGTGCCTTAAGAGTGCGCTCGCCGTTCTGTTTTTTGGCGTCGGAAAACTATCGATAGACGTTCAGCCGTCTGTCGTCGTCAATTAGCATAATCGTCAGCTGGCAACTAATTTCTCTCATACCGCCCGTACCAGGAGTTCCGGGTGTGGAGAAGTCTGCAAAAGTGGCAAATAGGCAGCTTTTCAAAAATCTTTTCGCGCAGCTGCTGTCATAGCGCTGATGCCCATTGAATGGATTCAGTTATGCCTACCTCAGATATCAAAAGAATCGGTGTATCCGGAACTGGAATGATCGCCCGCGGCTTTGTCCGGTTGATCAAAAAACACTATCCGGACATGGTGATTTCACGCGTGTTGACGCGTCGTCCGCTGTCTTCCATGGCGGACTTTCCGCTGGCAGATGTGCTCACCAATTCTCTAGACGAACTCATCGACCATTCCGACCTCATCGTTGAATGTAGCGGCGACGTATTCCATGGAACATCGGTGGTCGAACGAGCGTTTGAAGCTGGACTGCAGGTGGTGACCGTCAACGCCGAGTTGCAAGTAACCACAGGTTCGTATCTGGCTGGAAAGGGCTTCCTCACGGAAGCAGAGGGCGACCAACCCGGTTCGCTTGCGGCCTTGCGTGAAGACGCACTGCAGATGGGATTCGAGCCGTTGGTATACGGCAATATGAAGGGCTACCTGAACCACGATCCTTCCCCTGAGGACATGGTTTATTGGGCCAACCGCCAGGGCATCAGCGTTGATCAGACGACTTCCTTTACCGACGGCACCAAGGTGCAGATCGAGCAGGTGATCATCGGCAATGGTCTGGGCGCGACCATCACCCGCCAGGGTATGGAAGGGCTGGCCTCGACCAATCTGGACGACAGCGCGAGCCTGCTGGGCATGATGGCCGAGCGCGCAGGGCAGCCCATCGTCGATTACGTCATTCCATCCGGTTACCCAGCCGGCGGCGTGTTTCTGGTAGGAAAGCACGACGAGGATCAGGCGCGTGCAATCGAATATTTCAAGCTGGGACGTGGTCCTTTCTACACCTTGGTGCGTCCATTCCACCTTTGCTCGCTGGAAGTGGGCAAAACGGTACGTCGCGTGCTTAATGGCGGAGGCGTGCTGCTCAACAACTCGACCGAGCCGACTTTGGGTGTAGCCGCTATCGCCAAACGTGCGATGAAGCCGGGTGAGCTGATCGAGCGTGGCATTGGTGGTTTCCAGTTCCGTGGCGAGGCGATCAAACTGGCTCAGCATCCGGATCACGTACCGATTGGGCTGCTGCGTAAAACCGCACTCAAGCGCGCTGTCGAGCCGGGTCAGATCATCACCTTCGACGATATCGATATCCTGCCAAGTCGTGCACTGGATATCGTAATGGAGCAGCGAAGGCCCCGTTTGATCGAGGTTGAGAGCAGTTCGGCAGGCTGGGCTACACCGGGCATCAATACGATGGGAATGCTTGCTTTCGGAGGCTGAGCGTCACGTCAACAAAAAGGCCGCTGTCATCAGTCAGCGGCCTTTTTGTTTGTGTTGTGTTTGATGGGTGTTTAGCGCGGCGACAAGGCATCGTCGCCGCAGTGTCAGACGTTCCGCATGGACCAGTAGCTAGGTCGGAACAGGTCGCGCTCACCGAGCAGCCCGACCCCGGCAGCGAAGGCGACCAACACCATCGCGATGTACAGGCACAGTTCGATAAGGCCATGCGGTTGCGGAACAAAGTGCAGCCCGACGACCAGAGCGCTGGCGGTGACGGTCCAGCGCATCAAAACACGCAGGCCCAGCGCCGCAGGTGCAGATCGATGCACGTAGAGCCCCATGAACAGCGCTTGCAGCAATGCACCGGCGGAAAATGCCAGCGCAAGCCCTTCAGCACCGTAAGGGCGGTATAGCAAGGCGTCGAGGCCAATGGTCGTCGATGAACTGATCAACGTGATGACGAAAAACAGTCGTCCTTGTTGTTGCGCCAATAGTGCGCGCCCCCAGAGCAACGCCAATCCCATGGCTGGTAAACCCAGTCCATAAAGCGCAACTAGAGGCGCCGTAGCACTGGTTTGCTCGGCGCCAAATTCGCCACGTTCCAACAGCACCGTTACCACTGTTTCTGGGAAGGAACTGAGCACAACGGCGGCCGGGACCAGGAATAGCAGAGTGGCCAGCAGTCCCTTGCGGATGGTTGCGGCAAAAGCGTCGTGGTCATTGTCATGCCAGCTGGATGCGAACTTCGGGAACAGCACCGCCAGAATCGACAGTGCATAGAGCGTCAGCGGAATGGTTACGATTCGGTAGGAGAACGACAGCATCGTGATGGTGCCGTCCTCCAGATAGGAAGCGAATATCCGCTCCGCCAGAATGCATGCTTGCTGCGCGCCAGCGGCGAGCAATACCGGGGCCAGCGCCTTGCCGAAGTCGCCGCCACGGCCTTTACCTGCCGCCTTGCTACAGCCACTCAAGTACCCGAGGCGTCGGTGCTGCAGCACGATGAGCATCAACTGCGGCAATAGCATGCCGGCGAAAATAACAATGCCCTGAGGCCCGAATATCAGGATGCCGATGATCGCGCCCGCGTTGAGCAGTACCGTGCGGGTCATTGGCAGTATGAAAACGCCGTCCATGTTTAGCAGCGCGCTTTGGCAGTAAATTACTGCTTGCACCGCGATCAGCACTGCACCGGCACAGAAAACCAGTTGCCCGGCGTCGAGCTGAGCGGCGCTCCACCCCGGAGCCAGCAGGCTGAGAATCCAGTAATTGCCGGCGATGATAAGTACGGCAACGGTCAAGCCAGCTAGGCTGATTCGCCAGTACAACCAACGAGCAACTGCCCTGAATATCTCATCGGACTGGCTGCGCAATCTTTGGAGGTACGGAATCATCGCATCGCGTAGCGCCAATCCGAGAAAGTTCTCGAAGAACAGCGGCAGGATCAGAGCAACGAAGATCAGGTCAGCGTCCCAACTGATCCCGAATTCGCGCGCGATGAAGATATCCCGTAGAAAGCCGAGAAGAAAACTGGCTACGGTGAGCGCCAGGATGACCAGTGAAGTGTTCATTCCTTGATCCTTTGCGGCCATTCATAGGTGGCCGATTAACGACACGACAACGTCCAATGCGACGTGCAGCAGGTGAAAACCTGGTCACTAGCGTTGGCGTACAAGCCAAAGGCCAGTAAGTCGAACGGTAGATAGACTGGGCGTTAATGCCTTGGTTCCAACCCGAATCGGCTCCTTGAGTCCGATCAAATGTGTCGATACGTAAAAATGCCGTAAAGGCACTTTGCGTGCGGTTCGCGACTGCTTATGGTTCACGCTCCTTTTCAAGCGAACCCGCGTTCATGTCCGAGGCTCATCCTACTTCTGCTCGTTCCAGCCTTCGTTGGCTGCTACTTATTCTTGCCGTCGCGGCCATTGGGCTGTTGATCTGGTGGTTGTGGCCTGCGCCGCAGGAAACACCCCAGCGCCAAGGCGGCCGGCCAGGCTTTGGAGCGTTCGGCGGGCCGGTTCCTGTGCGCGTCGCCAAGGTGGAGCAGGGCGAATTCGAGGTGTTCAACAAGGCCCTCGGCAGCGTAGTCCCGCTGAACACTGTCAACCTGCGCAGCCGTGTCGGCGGAGAACTGGTCGAACTGCGTTTCGAGGAGGGGCAGCGTGTGAAGGCGGGCGATCTGTTGGCGGTGATCGATCCGCGCCCCTATAAGGTTGCCCTACAGCAGGCAGAAGGCACGCTGCAGCAGAATCGTGCACAGCTGAAGAACGCACAGGTCGACTTCGAGCGTTACCGTGGACTTTACGCCGATGACAGCATCGCCAAGCAGACACTGGATACACAGGAAGCGTTGGTCAGCCAATATCAAGGCACGCTGGCAGCCAACCAGGCCGCGGTCAACGAGGCACGTCTGAACCTGGAGTTCACCCAGATACGCTCACCTATCGACGGTCGAGTTGGCTTGCGCCAACTCGATGCGGGCAACCTGGTGGCAGCCAATGACACCAATCCGCTGGTGGTGATCACCCAGACCCAGCCGATGTCGATCAGCTTCACCTTACCCGAGGGCGAGCTGCTGCCGGTTATCACTCGTTATCGCCAGGGCGAAAAGCTGGCCGTGCAGATATGGGATCGTGGTGAGAAGGTCATGTTTGGCGAAGGCGTATTGGAGAGCATCGACAACCAGATCGATGCCACGACCGGAACGCTGCGGCTCAAGGCCCGTTTCGACAACGAGGCTGAGTTGCTCATCCCGAATCAGTTCGTCAACGTCCGCCTGCGCGTGCAGACATTGCGTGACGCCGCCCTTATCCCGTCGGCGGCCCTGCAATTCGGTTCGCGCGGCACCTTCGCCTATGTCGTCGGCGAGGACAACAAGGTGCAACTGCGCCTGCTCAAGGCTGGGCCCAGCAATGGCGAGACCACTGTGGTGCTCGAGGGGCTGGAGGTCGGCGAGCGGGTCGTCATGGAAGGCACGGACCGCCTGCGTGACGGCGCCGAGGTCGAGGTAGTGGACAGTAAGCGCATGGCCGAGCAGGCCGCCGAGAACCCGGTACTTGGAGGCGGCGAGGCCGCGGAGCGCGAAACGCGATGAACATCTCCCGGTTGTTCATCCTGCGGCCGGTGGCGACCACGTTGAGCATGGTCGCTATCCTGCTGGCCGGTCTGATCGCCTACAAGCTGCTGCCGGTGGCTGCACTACCGCAGGTGGACTATCCGACCATCCGGGTGATGACGCTCTATCCGGGAGCCAGCCCCGAAGTGATGACCAGCGCCGTCACCGCGCCGCTGGAACGACAGTTCGGGCAGATGCCGGGCCTTTCCCAGATGTCGTCCACCAGCTCAGGCGGCGCTTCGGTGATCACCCTGCGTTTCTCGCTGGACGTTGCGCTCGATGTCGCCGAGCAGGAAGTGCAGGCCGCGATCAACGCGGCAAACAACCTGTTGCCCAACGATTTGCCCGCGCCGCCGGTGTACAACAAGGTCAACCCGGCCGACACGCCGGTTTTGACGCTGGCAGTGACGTCCGGCTCGCTGCCGCTGCCGAAACTGCATGATCTGGTCGATACCCGCATGGCGCAAAAGCTCGCGCAGATCAGCGGCGTCGGCATGGTCAGCATCGCAGGTGGTCAGCGCCCGGCGGTGCGCATCCGTACCAACCCTGAAGCACTGGCGGCCTATGGCCTGTCGCTGGCTGACGTGCGCTCGCTGATCTCCAATTCCAACGTCAATCAGCCCAAAGGCAATTTCGATGGCCCGACACGAGTGTCGATGCTCGACGCCAACGATCAGCTGAAGACGCCTGAGGAATATGCCGAACTGATTCTCACCTATCAGGACGGTGCTGCGCTGCGCCTGAAGGATGTAGCGGACATCGTTGACGGGGCAGAGAACGAGCGCCTCGCCGCCTGGGCCAACGAAAGCCAGGCGGTGCTGCTCAACGTTCAGCGGCAACCGGGTGCCAACGTCATCGACGTGGTCGAGCGCATCCAGGCGTTGCTGCCGGAGGTGACTGCCAGCATGCCGGCCGGGCTCGACGTGGTAGTCCTTACGGACCGCACCCAGACCATCCGCGCTGCGATTACCGATGTGCAGCATGAATTGATGCTCGCCACCTTCCTAGTGGTGATGGTCACCTTCGTGTTCCTCAAGAAGCTGTCCGCCACCATCATTCCTTCTATTGCCGTACCGCTGTCGCTGGTGGGTACCTTCGCGGTGATGTACGTCTGCGGTTTTTCCCTGAACAATCTGACGCTGATGGCGCTGACCATCGCCACCGGATTCGTGGTGGACGATGCCATCGTCATGCTGGAGAACATCGCTCGGCATTTGGAGGAGGGCGAGACACCGCTTAACGCCGCGCTCAAGGGCGCAAGGCAGATCGGCTTCACCCTGATCTCGCTGACCTTCTCGCTGATCGCCGTGCTGATCCCGCTGTTGTTCATGCAGGATGTGGTCGGTCGACTGTTCCGCGAGTTCGCCATTACCCTGGCTGTGGCGATTCTGATCTCGCTGGTGGTTTCGCTAACGTTAACCCCGATGATGTGCGCCAAGCTGCTCAAAGCGCAGACCGCAGCCGACGCCAAACCGGACTGGGTGGAGCGGCTGATCGGCGCCTATTCACGTTGGCTTACCTGGGTGCTGCGGCACCAGACGTTAACGTTGCTGGTCGCGGTGGCAACCCTGGGGCTGACCGTTGTGCTCTATCTCGCCGTACCCAAGGGGTTTTTCCCGGTGCAGGACACCGGTGTTATCCAGGGCATCAGCGAGGCGCCACAGTCGATTTCCTTCCGCGCCATGAGCGAACGCCAACAAGCGCTGGCGCGGGTGATCCTCGCCGACCCTGCGGTGGATAGCCTGTCGTCCTACATCGGCGTGGATGGCGATAACGTCACGCTCAACAGTGGCCGCCTGCTAATCAACCTCAAGGCTCACGGAGAGCGTGATCTCACCGCCAGCCAGATCATCGACCGTCTGAGACCGGAGCTGGCGAAGGTGCCGGGTATCGAGCTGTATCTGCAGCCGGTGCAGGATCTGTCCATTGAGGACCGGATCAGCCGCACGCAATTTCAGTTCAGTCTGGAAACCCCCGATAGTGAGCTGTTGCAGGAGTGGTCGCCACGCTTGGTAGAAGCACTGCGCGAGCGCGCGGAGTTGACCGATGTCGCCAGCGACCTGCAGAGCAACGGCTTGCAGATTTATCTGGACATCGACCGTGACGCTGCAGCTCGCTTGGGCATTCAGGTGGCTGACATTACCGACGCGCTGTACGACGCCTTCGGCCAGCGGCAGATATCCACCATCTTCACCCAAGCCAGCCAATATCGCGTGGTCCTTGAGGCCGAAGCGGGTAATCGTCTCGGCCCGCAGGCGCTGGAACAGCTGTTCGTGCAGAGTGAAGGCGGCACCCCGGTACGGTTGTCGAGCCTGGCAAGCATCGAGCAACGCAACGCGCCGTTGTTGATCAATCACATCGGTCAGTTCCCGGCGGTGACGCTGTCCTTCAACCTGGCCACTGGCGTATCGCTGGGCGAGGCTGTGGAGATCATCGAGGCTGTGGAGCAAGAAATTGGCCTGCCGGCTGGTATCCAGACGCGCTTCCAGGGTGCGGCAGAGGCGTTTAGGGCTTCGTTGTCGAGCACGCTGCTGCTGATACTCGCAGCGGTGGTGACGATGTACATCGTGCTCGGGGTGCTCTACGAGAGCTACATTCATCCGATCACCATCCTTTCCACGCTGCCCTCTGCGGCGGTAGGCGCATTGCTCGCCTTGCTGCTGACCGGCAACGACCTCGGGCTGATAGCAATTATCGGCATCATTCTGCTGATCGGCATCGTGAAGAAGAATGCCATCATGATGATCGACTTCGCTCTGGAAGCGGAAAGGCACCAGGGCATGAGTCCGCACGATGCGATCTACCGCGCGGCCTTGCTGCGTTTCCGGCCTATCCTGATGACCACGTTGGCCGCATTGTTCGGCGCGATCCCGCTGATGCTGGCCTCCGGTTCGGGTGCCGAGCTGCGTCAGCCGCTGGGGCTGGTACTGGTCGGTGGGCTGTTGCTCAGCCAGTTGCTGACGCTGTTCACCACCCCGGTGATCTACCTGTTCTTCGATCGGCTGGGGCAGCGTTTCGGCCGTCGTCGCGAGCCATTGCTTGAGGCCGAAGCGTGAGCTGGCCCGTGACCGTGCAGGGGCAGGCATGAACCTTTCCGCCCCCTTTATCGCCCGTCCAGTGGCGACCATGCTGATGAGCCTGGCGATTCTGTTGCTCGGCGGTGTCAGTTTCGGCCTGCTGCCGGTCTCGCCTCTGCCGAACATGGATTTTCCGGTGATCACCGTGCAGGCCAGCCTGCCAGGCGCAAGCCCTGAGATCATGGCGTCCAGCGTGGCGACGCCGCTGGAGCGATCGCTCGGCAGCATTGCCGGGGTAAGCCAGATGACCAGCCGCAGTAGCCAGGGCTCCACACGGATCATCATCCAATTCGACCTGGAGCGTGACATCAACGGCGCCGCCCGTGATGTGCAGGCGGCGATCAATGCCGCGCGAAATCTGTTACCCAGCGGCATGCGCAGCATGCCTACCTACCGCAAGATCAACCCGTCGCAAGCGCCGATCATGGTGCTTTCGCTGACCTCGGACGTGCTGGACAAGGCCGAGCTATACGACCTGGGCTCGACCATCCTGGCCCAGAAGCTCTCCCAGGTTTCCGGTGTCGGCGAGATCCAGGTCGGTGGTAGCTCGCTGCCGGCGGTGCGGGTTGAACTGCAGCCGCAGCAGCTGGAGCAGTACGGGGTATCGCTGGACGAAGTACGCCAGACCATCGCCAATGGCAACGTGCGCCGGCCAAAGGGCATGGTCGAAGACGCGGATCGCCACTGGCAGGTCCGCGCCAACGATCAGCTGCACCAGGCTGCCGACTACACGCCGCTGATCATCCGTTATCAGGACGGTGCCGCGCTGCGCCTGGGCGACGTTGCGAGGGTGCGTGACTCGGTAGAGGACCGCTACAACAGCGGTTTCTTCAACAACGAACAGGCCGTGCTGCTGATCGTCAATCGCCAGGCCGGTGCCAACATCATCGAAACCATCGAAGGCATTCGCCGAGAGCTTCCCGCACTGCAGGCAATCATGCCGGGCAGCGTCGATCTGAACGTTGCCATGGACCGTTCGCCGGTGATCCGAGCCACCCTGCACGAGGCCGAACGCACGCTGTTGATCGCGGTGGGGCTGGTCATCGTGCTGGTATTTCTGTTCCTCGGCAGCCTGCGTACCGCACTGATCCCGGCCTTGGCGGTGCCTGTCTCGCTGGTGGGGACCTTTGCCGTGATGTACCTGTTTGGCTTCTCGCTGAACATCCTGTCGCTTATGGCACTGATTCTCGCAGCCGGCCTGGTGGTGGACGACGCCATCGTGGTGCTGGAGAACATTGCCCGGCATATCGACGACGGCATGCCACCGCTACAGGCGGCCTACGTCGGCACCCGCGAGGTTGGCTTCACATTGCTGTCGATGAACCTCTCGCTGGTGGTGGTTTTCGTCTCGATCCTCTATATGGGCGGCATCGTCGAGCGGCTGTTCCGGGAATTTTCCATAACCCTGGCAGCGGCCATTCTGGTATCGCTGTTGGTGTCGCTGACGCTGACGCCGATGCTCTGCGCGCGCTGGCTGAAACCAAGCGAGCCCGAGAAGGACGGGCGCCTGCAGCGCTGGAGCCATCAGGCGCATCAGTGGCTGCTGCGCCATTACGACCGATCGCTGAGCTGGGCGCTGCGCCATCGCCGTATCACGCTGTTGAGTCTGCTGGCGACCATCGCGCTGAACGTGGTGCTGTATGTGCAGGTGCCCAAGACGTTCCTGCCTCAGCAGGACACCGGCCAGCTCACCGGCTTCATTCGCGGCGACGACGGCATGTCATTTCAGGTCATGCAGCCAAAGATGGAGATCTTCCGCAAGGCGGTGCTGGCCGACCCGGCGGTGGAGAGCGTCGCTGGTTTCATTGGTGGACAGGGCGGCATCAACAACGCCTTTATGATCGTGCGGCTCAAGCCTCTGAGCGAGCGCGGCATCTCGGCGCAAAAGGTGATCGAGCGTATTCGCAACAGCCAGCCCAAGGTGCCCGGTGGCCGAATGTTCCTCATGGCCGATCAGGATTTGCAGTTTGGTGGCGGCCGGCAGAGCAGCTCGGCCTACGCCTATACATTGCTGGCCAGCGACCTGAACGACCTGCGCACCTGGGTGCCACGTGTCACTCAGGCGCTGTCGGCGCTGCCGGAGCTGACCAGCATCGACGCCAACGATGGCGAGGGCGCGCAACAGATCAGTCTCAAGGTCGACAGGGATGCAGCCAAGCGCCTGGGTATCGACATGAGCACGGTTACCACGCTGCTCAACAATGCCTTCAGCCAGCGGCAGATTTCGACGATCTATGAGTCGCTGAACCAGTATCAGGTGGTCATGGAAATCGACCCGAGCTACGCGCAATATCCCGAGGTGCTGGAGCAGATCCATGTGGTAACCGCTGACGGCCGCCGCGTTCCGCTGGCTGCATTCGCCCGCTACGAGCGCAGCTTGGAGGAAGATCGCGTCAGCCACGACGGGCAGTTCGCTGCGGAGAACATCGACTTCGACCTCGCACCGGGTGTCAGTCTCGATCAGGCGACGCTGGCCATAGAGCGTGCCATTGCCGCCATTGGGATGCCGAGTGAAGTACAAGGCCGCCTCGGTGGCACCGGCAGTGCATTCGAGAGCACCCAGCAGGGGCAGCCGCTGATGATTCTTGGCGCGCTCCTACTGGTTTATATCGTGCTGGGCATCCTCTATGAGAGCTACATTCACCCGCTGACCATCCTTTCAACACTGCCTTCTGCTGGTGTGGGTGCCTTGCTGGCTATCATCCTGACTGGTGACCAGTTCAGTTTGATTTCGCTGCTCGGGTTGTTTCTGCTCATTGGAGTGGTGAAGAAGAACGCGATCCTGATGATCGACCTGGCGCTGCAGTTCGAACGCAACGACAAGCTGTCACCGGCCGATTCGATCCATCGCGCCTGCCTGCTGCGCTTTAGACCGATCCTGATGACGACCATGGCTGCGATTCTAGGTGCACTGCCATTGTTGCTCGGTGGTGCGGAGGGCGCCGAGATGCGCCAGCCGCTGGGCCTGACCATCATCGGCGGCCTGCTGCTGAGCCAGATCCTGACCCTCTACACCACGCCAGTGGTCTATCTGTACCTGGACCGTCTGCGTCATCGTTTCAACAGCTGGCGTGGTGTACGCACCGATGCCGCCCTGGAAAATTCGCTATGAACCCGTTGTCGCTGAGTTTCGTGTTGCGCCCCATCACGGCCGCCATATTGGCCCTTTCGTTGGGTGCCTGCACCCTTGGGCCCGACTACCAACGCCCGGATCTGCCTGCCTCGGCTGCGTTCAAACAGGCTGAGGGTTGGAAGCTGGCAGCGCCAGCCGATGCGCTGCAACGCGGCGAGTGGTGGCAGCTGTACGGCGATTCAGAGCTGGACGCCCTGGTAGCGCGGTTGAATGTCTCCAACCAGAATCTTGCTGCTGCCGAGGCGCAATTTCGCCAGGCACGCGCACTGGTCCGCGGCGCTCGCTCGCAGCTGTTTCCCATCCTTTCCGGCAGTGCTGGGGTAACCCGCTCGGCACAGGGCGGCGCCAATTCCACGACCAATAGCTACAACAGTGGGGTAGGTGAGAGCTATGAAGCAGGGCTCAGAGCGTCTTGGGAGGCGGACATCTGGGGCCGTCTGCGGCGTAATCTGGAGGCCAACCGGGCGAACATGCAGGCTAGCGCCGCGGATCTTGCCGCGGTTCGGCTGAGCCTGCAGGCGGAACTGGTGCAAACCTACCTGCAATTGCGGGTGATCGATGAGCATCAGCGCCTGCTGGATCAGACCGTCGAGGCATACGCGCGCTCGCTGCGCCTTACGGAGAACCAGTATCGAGCAGGCATCGTGCCCAAGTCTGATGTCAGCCAGGCACAGACGCAGCTAAAGAGCACCCAGGCCCAGGCCATCGATCTCAGATGGCAGCGGGCACAGATGGAGCACGCAATCGCCGTGCTGATTGGCGTGGCGCCATCGGAGTTGGGCATCGCTGTACGCGATGACATCCCGCCACTGCCGGCGGTACCGCTCGCCGTGCCGTCGCAACTGCTGGAACGCCGACCGGATATCGCCTCGGCTGAGCGCCAGGTGATGGCTGCAAACGCCAACATCGGCGTGGCGGAAGCGGCGTGGTATCCGGACCTGACGCTGTCGGCCAGCGGCGGCTACCGAAATAACAGCTTCAGCGATCTGTTCAGTGTGCCCAATCGATTCTGGTCGCTTGGTCCGCAGCTTGCGCTGACGCTGCTCGATTTCGGTGGCCGGCGCGCGGAGCTGGAGCGTGTCGAAGCGAGCTACGACCAGACGGTGGCGACCTACCGGCAAACGGTGCTCGACAGCTTCCGTGAGGTCGAGGACTACCTGGTGCAACTGCGAGTGCTCGAAGAGGAGGCCGTGGTGCAGCGTGAAGCGCTGGAGGCCGCCCAGGAATCGCTGCGTTTGATCGAAAACCAGTACCGGGCCGGCATGGTCGACTTCCTGAGCGTCGCCACGGTCCAAACCACCGCACTGAACAACGAGCGCACCAATCTGACTCTGTTGGGTGATCGGTTGACCGCCAGTGTGTTGCTGATCGCCGCGCTGGGTGGTGGCTGGGACAGCCAGCAGCTGGACTTGGAGCCAGTGGTTTCGACGACGCCGAACAGGCCCTGAGCTGCATCCAGCCCAACGAAAAAGCCCCGCCGAATTGGCGGGGCTTTTTCGTTGATGCCGAAGTGTGCCGCTTAGTTGTGTTGCTTGCGGTTGACGGTTTCGGCAGCGTTGACAATGTCCGCGCCGATGACAGGTTCAAACTCTTTCCAGACTGGGCGCATCGCCTCGCGCCAGCGCTGGCGCTCTTCGGGCGTCAGCGTGATGATCTCCGATGTGCCAGCCTGACGAATTCGCTCGCGATCAGCCTTGTTCAGCTCCTCGGCCTCCTGGTTAACCATGAAGGTGACCTCGTCGATGATGGCTTCGAGCTCGGAACGAACCCTGTGTGGCATGCCCATCCAGAAGCGGGTGTTGCTGACCAGCATGTAGTCGACGACACCGTGACCACTTTCGATGATGTACGGCTGCACCGTATGCATCTTCTTGCTAAAGATGTTCGACCAGGGGTTCTCCGCACCTTGCACCGTACCGGAGCGCAGCGCGTCGTAGACATTGGCGAATGGAATTTGCTGGGTGGAAGCGCCTATCGCTCCAAATTGCGCTTCGAGCACCGCCGAAGGTTGGATTCTGAAGGTCAATCCAGATGCATCGCTCGGTTGGCGCAGCATGCGTGTCGCCGATAGCTGCTTCATGCCGTTGTGCCAATAGGCCAGGCCGGTGATGTTCTTGTCTTCCATCGCGCGCAGCAGCTGGCGCCCCTTGGAGCGTTTCTGGAAGCGATCGACTGCGTCGAGATCGTCGAACAGGAAGGGCAGGTCGAATACTTGCAGCTGTTTGGTGTACTGCTCGAATTTTGCCAGCGAGGGAGCTAGCAGTTGAACTTCATCGTTGCGTAGCGCTTCAAGTTCGTTGGCGTCGCCGAACAGCGTGGAGTTAGGGTAAACCTCTACGCGCACCTGCCCAGGCAGACGCTCTTCCGCGAGGCGCTTGAACATCAGCGCGCCCTTGCCCTTCGGGGTGTCTTCGGCCACTACGTGGGAAAACTTGATGACGATGGGCTCCGCATGGGCACATGCGCTGGCGACCGCCAGCACAAGCCCAGCAAGAGTAATGATCGGCTTCATGAAAGACTCTTTGTTCTGGTTGGGTTGGCAGTGCATCCATGCGGACCGACCGCGAGGATACTTCTAGGCTTTCAGCCGCTCCTTATGCCAAAGATAGGTGACGACTGAAAGCGCTTTCCCGAACCAACCCAACGGGAGCAAGACCGTGTCACATTTTTGCCTGGCGAACCTCCGACCGGACCGGCGCTACGCCAGCGGTGCGCGACGTCTGCGCCGGCACTTCCCAACCACCGCCGAGGGCCTTGTACAGGGCGACAACACCCTGATAGAGCTCGACTTCGGCCTGTGCCTGGGCGTCCTCAGCCACTAGCCGCTCGCGTTCCGCATCCAGCAGTACGAGGAAGTCAGCGGTACCCTCGCGATAGCGAATCCCCGCCTGTTGTGCCGCTGCGCGACTGGCCGTGGACTGACGCAGCAGCGATAGCAGGCGCTGCTGGGCGTTGGCGTAGTCGCTGAAGGCGTTCTCGGACTCTTCCAATGCCAGCAACACCTGTTGTTCATAACTGGCCAGTGCGGCATCGGCATCGGCTTCGGCGCCACGCAGGCGGGCCCGGACGCTGCCCATATCGAACGCGGCCCAGCTGATGCTCGGCGCCACGCCCCAGGCTTGCGCCGCGCTGGACCCGATCTGCGACCCGCGTCCGGCGACGAAACCAAGGAATCCCGACAAGCTCACCCGTGGAAACAGATCGGCCGTTGCCACACCGACGTCTGCGGTGGCCGCTGCCAGCTGACGTTCAGCCGCGCGTATATCCGGACGGCGGCGCAACAGTTCGCCGGGATCGCCAATGGGTAGTGCCTTGGCAATTGCCGGCAAATCTCTTGGAGATAGGTCGATGGCCAGCTGATCAGCACGCTGGCCGAGGAGGGTGGCGATACGGTTGCGGGCGCGCGTCTGCTGGGCCTGTAACTGAGGCAGGCTGGCTTCGGTTGCTGCCAGGCGCGCGTCGGCACGCAGCACGTCCAGCTCGCTGCCTACTCCGGCCTCGCGTAGCTGTTCGGTCAGTTCGTGGGAGTCGCGCTGAGTGGCCAGGTTGTCGCGAGCTATACGCTCGCGAAGCTGGGCGCCGCGCAGCTGTCCATAGGCGTCCACCAGTTCGGCAATCAGGCTGACCTGCAGCTGGTATAGATCGGCCTCGGCAGCGTCGGCTTGTGCCTCACTGGCCTCCAGGCTTCGCTGGATGCGGCCGAACAGGTCCAGCTCCCAAGCCATATCGAGTCCCAAGTCGTAGCGCTCGGCATTGACACGCTGCTCGGTCACACCCGGCTGCTGAGCTTTGCCGATGTCGGCGCTGGCGCCTGCGGTAACGGTAGGCATGCGGTCGTTGCTGACGTCATCGCGGATTGCGCGCGCTGCCCGCAGGCGTGCATAAGCGATGCGCAACTCGCGGTTTTCCGCCAGTGCTTCGCCGACCAGAGCATCAAGCGTCGAGTCTTCGAATTGTCGCCACCAGGCCGCTTCGAAGCGCGAGCGGTCGTAGTCGCTACCGGACGCATTGCTGATACGCGCCGGTTCCGGCTGCGGTGCCCGGTAATCCGGGCCTACCGCACAGGCGCTCAGTGCCAGAGTGAGCAGGGAAAGGGCGAAGAACTTCATGCGCGGGCCTCCTTGTAAACCGCTTTGCGGGCTTCCCGCTTCTCGACGAAGGCACGAATCACCAGATAGAACACCGGGGTCAGCAGCAGGCCGAAGAAGGTCACCCCGAGCATGCCGCTGAACACCGCGACACCCATGGCATGGCGCATCTCCGCACCGGCGCCGCTGGAGAGCACCAGCGGCACCACACCCATGATGAAGGCGAAGCTGGTCATCAGGATCGGTCGCAGACGCAGGCGGCAGGCTTCTAGGATCGCGGCCAGCCGGTCCATGCCTTCTTCCTGTTTATCCTTGGCGAACTCGACGATGAGGATGGCGTTCTTGCACGCCAGGCCCACCAGCACGATGAGGCCGATCTGGGTAAACACGTTGTTGTCGCTACCGGCCAGGATCACCCCGGTGATCGCCGAGAGCAGCGTCATCGGTACGATCAGGATCACCGCCAGCGGCAGGCTCCAGCTCTCGTACTGCGCGGCCAGCACCAGGAAAGCCAGCAGCACGCAAAGCGGGAAAACGAATATCGCGGTATTGCCGGCGAGGATCTGCTGATAGGTCAGCTCGGTCCATTCGTAGCTCATGCCGTTCGGCAGTTCGGCCTTGAGCAGTCGCTCCATGGCGGCCTCGGCCTGACCGGAGCTGTAGCCCGGTGCGGCTGCGCCGTTGATCTCGGCGGTGAGGAAGCCGTTGTAATGCATCACCCGGTCCGGACCAGCGCTGTCGGTGACGTTGACGAAGGTCGACAGCGGAACCATCTCCCCACGGTTGTTGCGCACCTTCAGTTGGCCTATCTGCTCGGGCGCCAGGCGAAACTTCTGATCAGCCTGGACGTTGACCTGATAGGTACGGCCGAAGCGGTTGAAGTCGTTGGCATACAGGGAGCCCAGATAGACCTGCATGGTGTCGAAGATCTCGTCGATCGGCACACCGTGGGTCTTGGCCTTTTCGCGGTCGATATCGGCATCCACCTGCGGCACGTTGACCTGGTAACTGGTGAACAGGCCGGCCAGTTCTGGGTAGTCGGCGCTCTTGGCGATGACGTTCTGCACCTGGTTGTAGAGCTCCTCGTAGCCGAGGTTGCCGCGGTCCTGCACCTGTAGGCGGAAGCCGCCGATGGTGCCCAACCCTTGTACCGGGGGTGGCGGGAAAATCGCGAGATACGCTTCCTGAATACCGCTGAACTGGCCGTTGAGCTCGGCGGCTATCGCCCCGGCGGACATGCTCTCGTCCTTACGCTGGCCGAAGTCTTTCAGGGCGACGAAGACGATGCCGCTATTCGGACTGTTGGTGAAACCGTTAATTGACAGCCCAGGGAAGGCGATGGTGTTTTCCACGCCCGGGTGCTTGCCGGCGATTTCGGACATTTTCTTGATCACATCCTCAGTGCGATCCAGCGTGGCCGCATCGGGCAGTTGAGCAAATGCGACCAGATACTGTTTGTCTTGCGGCGGCACGAAACCGGTCGGCGTGCTGGCGAAGCCCATGTAACCCAGGCCGACCAGTCCGACATAGACCACCAGGGCAATGCCGCTACCGCGCAAGATGCGTCGTACCAGACCGACGTAGCCGTGGCTGGCGCGGTCGAACATGCGATTGAACGGGGCGAACAGCCAGCCGCCAAAAATTCGATCGAGTAGACGCGAGAAGCCGTCTTTGGGCGCGTCGTGCGACCTGAGGAGCGCGGCAGCCAGTGCCGGCGAGAGGGTCAGCGAATTGAACGCCGAGATAACGGTGGAGATGGCGATCGTAAGCGCAAACTGTTGGTAGAACTGCCCGGTGAGGCCGGAAATGAACGCGGTCGGGATAAACACCGCGCAGAGCACCAAAGCCGTGGCGATGATCGGCCCGGTCACTTCCTTCATGGCCTGACGGGTCGCTTCCTCCGGCGACTTGCCGAGGCCGATGTTGCGCTCGACGTTTTCCACCACGACGATGGCATCGTCCACCACGATGCCGATGGCCAGTACCAGGCCGAAAAGCGACAGCGCGTTCAGCGAAAAACCGAGCATATGCATGACCGCAAACGTACCGATCAGCGACACCGGAACGGCAGCCAGCGGGATGATCGAGGCGCGCCAGGTCTGCAGGAACAGGATCACCACCAGCACAACCAGTACGATGGCTTCCAGCAGGGTGTGCACCACCGCTTCGATGGAGCCACGTACGAAGATGGTCGGGTCGTAGACGATTTCGTAATCCACGCCTTCCGGGAAGTCGCGCTTGAGCTCAGCCATGCGTGCCCGTACCGAATCGGAGATTTCGATGGCGTTCGAACCGGGGCGCTGGAATACCGGAATGGCGACGGCGGGTTGGTTGTTCAACAGCGAACGCAGCGCGTACTGACTGGAACCCAGCTCGACACGGGCGATGTCCCGCAGGCGGGTGATCGAGCCGTCTTCACCGGCGCGGATGATGATGTTCTCGAATTCTTCCTCGGTGACCAGCCGGCCCTGGGTGTTGATCGACAGCTGGAAGTCCGTCGCGCCCGGTGCTGGCGGTGCGCCCAACGAGCCCGCGGCAACCTGGCGGTTCTGCTCGCGGATCGCGTTGACCACGTCCGATGCGGTGAGGTTGCGCGAGGCGACCTTCTCCGGATCGAGCCAGACGCGCAACGAGTAATCGCCCATGCCGAATAGCTGCACATCACCGATGCCGTCCAGTCGCGCCAGCTCGTCCTTGACGTTGAGTGCGGCGTAGTTGGACAGGTAGAGCATGTCGTAGCGCTGATCCGGCGAGGTCAGGTGGACCACCATGGTCAGGTCCGGCGAGGCCTTGTCCACGGTCACACCGAGGCGCTGTACCTCGGTCGGCAAGGTCGGCATGGTCCGAGTAACCCTGTTTTGCACCTGCACCTGGGCGTTGTCCAGGTCAGTACCCAGTCCAAAAGTGATGGTCAGGGTCAGCTTGCCGTCGGCGGTCGCCTGGGACGACATATAGAGCATGCCTTCTACGCCGGTGATGGCCTGTTCCAGCGGCGAGGCGACGGTTTCGCCGATTACCTTGGGGTTGGCACCGGGGAAGTTGGCACGCACCACCACGGTCGGCGGGACGACTTCGGGGTACTCACTGATCGGCAGCTGGAACAGCGAGATGGCCCCGCCAATGAGGATCACCAGCGACAGCACGGCGGCGAAAATCGGCCGTTTGATGAAGAATTGCGAGAAATTCATGACGCACTCCGGGGTAGGACGCGTTAGCGCCCTGACGGATCGATCGGATTGGCGCGGCTGGCGCGCCGGAGTTCAGGACAGGTGGGTGGTAATGCTTAGCTGCTCGGGCGCTGGGCTACTGAGCGCTCGACGACCTGCGGCTTCATCGCTTCGCTGATGGCACGGTTCTGCTGGCGCAATGTGGCCAGCGTCTCCGCGTCGGCCATCGGTACCGACTCCGGCTGCACCTGGCTGCCCGGGCGCACGCGCTGCAGGCCATTGACGACGATGCTTTCGCCCTTGGCCAGGCCGCTGCGGACGATGCGCAAGCCTTCGAGCTTGGGGCCCAGTTCGACCGGGCGGTAGGCGACAGTGCCGTCTTCGGCCAGTACCAGGACGAATTTCTTGCCCAGATCCGTGCCGACGGCGACGTCCTTGATCAGCACGGCGTCGTAGGTAGCGCTGCCGACCAGCTTGAGCCGGGCATACAGGCCAGGGGTGAAGCTGCCGCCGCGGTTGTCGAATACAGCGCGGCCGCGGATGGTGCCGGTGCGCGGGTCCACCTGGTTGTCGACGAAGTTCATGCGGCCCAAATGCGGGTGGCCATCTTCGCTGGACAAGCCGAGGTAGACCGGCGTCGTCTCGCCACGATCACCGCTGCGCGCCAGATCGCGGTACTTGAGGTAGGTGCGCTCGTCCGCTTCGAAATAGGCATAGACCTTGTCGGTGGATACCAGCGTGGTCAGCAGCGCCTCGCCAGCGTTCACCAGGTTGCCAGCGGTGATTAGTGCCCGGCCGACGCGACCGTCGATAGGGGCGGTGACACGCGTGAAGGAGAGGTCCAGCTGGGCGCGATCCAGCTGCGCCTGGATCGCCGCGGTCGCCGAACGGGCCTCGCTGGCAGCGCTGACACGGGCATCAGCAAGTTCGGCCGAAATCGCATTCTTCCTTCTGCCGCAGGCGCTCCCCGCGTTCGGCTTCGGCGACGGTACGCTGTTGAGTGGCGCGGGCCTGCTGCAACTGCGCCTGCAGGCGCTTGACCTCGGCCTGGAAGGGGCGCGGATCGATTTGGAACAGTAGGTCACCTTTGTTCACCAGCGCGCCTTCCTCGAAGGCGACCTTATCGATGAAGCCAGACACGCGCGGGCGTATCTCCACCGATTCCGGCGCTTCCAGGCGACCGGTGAGTTCGTCCCATTCGGTCACCTGCTGTTCGATGACCTCCGCGACGCTGACGGCGGGCGGTGGCATTCCCGACTGGGTGGCCTCCGGTGCCTTGCCACAGGCGGCGGTGATTAGCACCGTCAGGGCAATAAGGGGAAAACGCAAGGCGTTGAAAGAACGTTCCATGCTTGACTCCGCAAGTCGGATTTGTTGATGGCAGGAGTCTGCGTGGTCAAGCCGTTCAGCAAAAATCGAACGAGGCGAAGGTGAATATCACCCGCGATGATGTTGCCGCAGGTTTCATCGATGGGACATGTGGCGAGGCGTAATGCGATGGCAATGGGAGGCGGAGTGTGCCGACCAATCAGGCTGAAAATAAGTGCGGCAGAGCACACCCCGCTCTCAGTTCGAGTTTTCGCGAGGTAAAGGTTTAGAGAAAACTTGTTAGTGCAGTGAACGGTCGTCATCAAGCCAGGCCCGGTCTCCCGGGTATCAAGGAAACCTGTAGTGAGCAGGCAAGCCCGTTCACTACAATGCTCAGGGCTGCACACCCCGTACGCGCCCGATCAACCACTGCAACCCCGCATCCCCCCCACGCCGCGCATGCCAGGCCAATTCGAACGCAAACGATGGGATATGAAACGGCGGCGGCACCGCCAACAGGTGCTGAAGATCGATATTGAGCACGCCTCGGGACGAGACGGTGAGGATCAGGTCGGTGCCTTGAATCAACTGCGGCGCCACGCCCCAATGCGGCAGGCTGACCGCCACATGCCGCCGCTCACGAATCGCCGTCAACGCCCGCTCGATTTCCGGCGTGCCGCTGCCGCGCATTTCCAGCAATACATGGGGGCGTGACACGTAAGTCGGCAGATCCAGCGTGCCACTTGCCGGTAGGCTGTTGCGGTCCACCAGGCAGGTGTAGTGCTCTTCGAACAGCGGCGTCGTGCGCAACTCGGCAGGCATGTCGGGGAAAACCCCCGCCGCTAGGTCGAGGTCGCCATTGAGCACACCATCCACCATGCCTTCACGGCTGGCCTGGATAACTTGCAGATCGATACCCGGCGCTTCATTGCGCAAAGTACGCACAAGGCCGGGCAGGAAAATCGCCGCACTGTAGTCAGACATCGCCAAACGAAATCTGCGCTTGGCTGAAGCAGGATCAAAGCGATTCGGTGCTAGCAAGGCTTGCACCTGGGCCAGGGCTTCAGCCAGTGGCGCGGCCAGTTCCAGTGCGCGAGCGGTCGGCACTAGGCTACCGCCCTGACGCACCAAAAGCGGATCGCCAAGCAGGTCACGCAAACGCGCCAGGGCGTGGCTGACCGCAGGCTGGCTCAGGTGCAGACGCTCGGCAGCGCGGGTGACGTGTTGCTCGCTGAGCAGGGCGTCGAGGATCACCAGTAAGTTGAGGTCGATGCGGCGCAGATCATTCATCAGCTGCATACTTAGCATAAGAACTTGGAATTTAAATTTGCGTGACGAATAACCTAGAGTCCAGCAAAACCTCTGGGAGATCTGAAATGACGACGTTGCATTGGGTGGGCTTTCTGACGCTGGCGATCATCGCCGGGGTGGTGGTGCCATTTCAGAGTGCGATCAACGCTAACCTCGGGCGCGGGCTTGGCCATCCGTTATGGGCCACCCTGGCGTCGCTGCTGGTGAGCATCATCGTATTGCTGCCGGTGATCCTGGCGCTACGCTTGCCGTTGCCGAACCTGACCTTTATCACCCAGGCACCGCTGTGGATGTGGGCGGGGGGCGCGTTTGGCGTGTGCTTTATTTCCTTGGCGTTGATGTTGCTGCCCAAGCTGGGCGCTTCAGGCTTTATCGCCCTGGCCATGGCCGGGCAGATCATGGCGTCGCTGGTGCTGGATCATTTCGGCCTGTTCGGCTTGGCTGAGCGCCAACTCACAACGCCCCGGGTGCTGGGTGCGTTGTTGTTGATCGGCGGGGTGGTGTTGATTCAGTTCAGCGCCTCCTCTGCACGTGTCCTGGCAACGGCGAGCTAATCAGCTTTTGTCGAGTTGCGGCAACCCAATTGTTGGCAGACGAACTGTGCGATCACGCCCGCATCGGCACGCCCGCGGAAGCGGCGGACTACGGTGACGTCATCCTGCTGACCGTGCCCTACGGGGCGACGCCGCAGGTCGGACGGGATCACGGCGCCCTGATGGCGGGCAAGATCGTGCTGAATGCCGGTAGCCCTCGACCGGAACGCGATAGCGGAGGAAGCGCGCTCGCTCGGCTCGGGCCTGGTCTCGCAACGTTTCTTGCCCGGGGCCCGGCTGGTCAAGGCCTTCAATGCCATATCGGCCTATCGCTTGCGTAGCGAGGCGCACCGGGAAGGAGACCGGCAGGCCAATCCCTCTCGCCTCGGACGACGAGCAGGCGATCAAGGTGGCCGCGCAGTTGGTAGAGGATGCCGGTTTCGATCCGGTCATCGTCGGTCCGCTCGCCAGCGCCAAACGCTTCGACTTCCAGACAGGCATCTCCACCCGGGCCTTCGGCCCACAACTACGCGAAACGCTTGGGCTCTGACGCGTCCATGGGGCGACGTCCATTCGGCTTCCTGAGTCCGCGAATTAGCGTCGGGTGAATGCAGGTGTGGCGCTTAGATGAGGGCGGCAAGCAGGACGCCCTCATGCCAGGCTTCATTCGAATCTCGTGCAGGGCCGAACTTGTTCGCCTTGGGCCGCGGTTCAGCGAACCGGTCTAACGTAGGGCCGCAGTCCTAGAGACTGTCTGGATCGCCGACGAACATCTGGATGCGCGAACGCAGCCAGCGCTCGGCGGGGTCGTTGTCCTGGGCGCCGCGCCAGGCCATGGACAGCTCGAAATCCTGGCTGGTCTGAAATGGCAGCGACTCAGCCCGCACGCCACCGTTGGCCGCCAGCGCGGCCGCGGCGTAATCCGGGACGGTGGCGATGATATCGGTTCCGGCAAGCAGGCTGGCCAGGCCGTTGAACTGTGGCACCGCCAGCACCACCTTGCGCTTGCAGCCGTGCAGGGCCAGTTCCTCGTCGATGTAACCGTTTAGATCGCCAGCGAAGGACACCATGGCATGCGGGCGGCTGCAGTAATCCTCCATGCTCAGCCGGCCAGGAATGCTGTCGGCACGTAGCAGCATGGGCTTGGGCCGACGCAGCACCTTGCGCTTGGCATTGGCTGGCAGTTCTTCGGTGTAACAGACCCCAACTGAGATCTCGCCGGAGGTGAGCAGCCCCGGCATCAGCAGATAGTTGGCGCGACGTACCACCAGCACTACGTCCGGCGCTTCTGCGCGCAGGCGGCGCAGCAGAGGGGGCAACAGCGCGAATTCCACCTCGTCGGTCAGGCCGATGCGAAACACCTGGGTGCTCGTGGCCGGGTCGAAGGTCGAGGCACGGCTGACGGCGGTGGAGATCGAATCCAGTGCCGGCGACAGCAGCTGGGCGATTTCCAGGGCGCGGGCTGTTGGCTCCATGCTGCGGCCGGTACGCACGAACAGCGGGTCATCGAATAGCGTGCGCAGTCGCGCCAGGGCAGCACTGATCGCCGGCTGGCCGAGAAACAGCTTTTCCGCGGCGCGCGTGACGCTGCGTTCGTGCATCAGCGTTTCGAAGACAATCAGCAGATTGAGGTCAACACGGCGAAGGTCGTTGCGATTCATACCTGGTTCACGTCGAGCCTGCAGCCGGAACGAGAGGCGTCCAGCTCTGGAGGTGTTGGCATTCTAGACAGCTTCGGCTGACAACGGCATGCCCGATCACGCTTTCAAAATGCACAAAGCTGCAATACGCCGCCAAGGATACATACGCAGTTCCATCATTACCGCGCATGGGAACTATCGATGGGAATCCGCGCCGTTAGCTGGAGTTGTGACGATACTGACGATAGAGTCCGTTTGCACAGTAGTAAGTGAGGGGTCGAAATGTCCCGCATCATCCGTTTTCATCAGTTCGGTCCGGCCGACGTGTTGCGCCACGAGGAGCGCGCGGTGCCGGTTGCCGGCCCTGGCGAGGTGCTGATCGGTGTTCGCGCCATCGGTGTCAGCTGGAATGACGTGCTTTGGCGCCAGGATCTTGCGCCACGCCACGCGCGTCTGCCTGCCGGGCTCGGCAGCGAAGTGGCAGGCGAGGTGCTGGCGGTGGGTGAGGGCGTCCAGGGGTTCGGCGTCGGCGATCATGTGGCCGGCTTTCCGGCTCACGACCTCAATCAGTATCCGCTCTATGCCGAACACGCATTGCTGCCGCAACAGGCTCTGGTGCACTACCCGGACATGCTCAGCGCCAGCGAGGCGGCGATCCATTACACGCCGATGCTGGTCAGCTACTTCGCGCTGGTCGAACTGGCGCAGTTGGAACCCGGCCAGTACGTGCTGATCAACCAGGCCGCGCATTGCACCGGGCCGGCAGCCGTGCAGCTGGCCAAAGCGCTTGGCGGGCGGGTGATCGCCACCTGCGATACCGCCGTGGACCGCGACTATTTACGCGAGCTGGGTGCCGAGACGGTGATCGTTACCGAGGAAGAGGACCTGGTAGGGCGTCTGCAGAAGGTCACTGACGGCCGCGGCGTGGACGTGGTGCTCGATGCCTGTGGCGGTTCGCAGATGAAGCTGCTCGGGGATGTGATAGCGCCGTTGGGCAAGCTGATTCTTTACGGCATGAACGGTGGCAACGAGACGGCGCTGCCGGTCTGTGCGGCGTTCAAGAAGAACTTCAAGTTCTTCCTGCACTGCCTGTGCGACTTCACCGGGCAGCCGGAGCTTGGTATCGAGCAGAACCGTGAAGCCGTGGAGCGTGCGTTGCAGCATATCAATCAGCTCACTGCAGACCGGCTAATCTGGCCACAGCTCGACCGGCAGTTTCCGTTCGAGCAGGCCGTTGAAGCCCACCAGTATGTAGAAAGCGGTGTACCCCGCGGGCGCGTCGTAATGACCCTGACCTGACCGCCAAGGGCCCTGCACGGGGCCCTCTCATCGCCCCGCAGAAACTTTTCTCGCGCCGTTCCAGTCCTCCGAATACAGGCTAATAACCTTGACGGAGGATTTTCCCATGGCCGAAGACAATCAGACCCTACCGCCTCAGGAGCAGCCCGAGCCCGGCAAGGAAGGGCTGATGAACCCACGCCCGGAGTACCGTGGCGAGGACTACAAGGCGGCAGGCAAGCTCGAAGGCAAGACCGCCATCATCACGGGTGGCGATAGCGGCATCGGTCGCTCAGTGGCGGTGCTGTTCGCCCGCGAGGGTGCCGATGTGGCGATTCTCTATCTCGACCAGCATCAGGACGCCGAAGAAACCCGCAAGGTGGTCGAGCAATATGGCCGCCGTTGCCTGACCTTCGCCGGTGACGTGGCCGATCGCGAAGTTTGCCGCAAGGTCATCGACGACACCCTCGCCGCGTTTGGCAAGCTCGACATTCTGGTCAACAACGCTGCCGAACAGCACCCGCAGGAAAAGCTCGAAGACATCAGCGAGGAACAGTGGGAGAAGACCTTCCGCACCAATATCTTCGGCATCTTTCAGATGACCAAGGCGGCGCTGCCGCACCTCGGCAAGGGCGCCTCGATCATCAACACCACCTCTGTGACCGCCTACAAGGGTAGCCCGCAGCTGCTGGATTATTCGGCAACCAAGGGCGCGATCACCGCATTCACCCGCTCACTGTCGATGAACCTCGCGGAGCGTGGCATTCGCGTCAATGGCGTCGCGCCAGGGCCTATCTGGACGCCCTTGATTCCGTCGACCTTCGACGCCGATGAGGTCGCCGAATTCGGCTCCAACACGCCGATGAAGCGTCCCGGCCAGCCCGACGAAGTGGCGCCGGCCTACGTCTATCTGGCGAGCAGCGATGCGGCCTACGTCAGCGGTCAGGTCATCCACGTCAACGGCGGCACCGTGGTCAACGGCTGACCCATTGCCGGGCCGCAGCACGGCCCGGCCACATCAACGCTTGGAGAACGACCATGCCACGCACGATCTGGAAAGGCGCTGTCAGTTTCGGACTGGTACATATTCCGGTAGCTCTGGTTCCGGCCACCACCCGCCAGGGCATCGACTTCGACTGGCTGGACAAACGCAGCATGGACCGGGTCGGCTACAAGCGAATCAACAAGACCACTGGCGACGATATCGAGAGCGAAAACATCGTCAAGGGCGTCGAGTACGAGAAGGGTCACTACGTCGTGATCAGCGATGACGAGATCAAAGGCGCCCACCCCAAGGCGACCCAGACCGTAGATATCGTCGCCTTCGTCGATGCCAAGGATATCTCCTTTCTCTACATCGACACGCCGTACTACCTGACGCCGGACCGCCGCGGCGAAAAAGTCTACGCGCTGCTGCGCGAAACGCTGATTCAGACCGGCAAGGTAGGCATCGCCAATGTGGTGCTGCGCAACAAGCAGCATCTGGCGGTGGTGATGCCGCTGGGCAAGGCGCTGGTGATGAACACCCTGCGCTGGGCAGACGAGGTGCGCGGCGTTGAGTACCTGGAGCTGAAGGACGAAGCGCTCGATCCTGACTTGGCCGATCGGGAGCTGGATATGGCCAAGCGGCTGGTCGAAGACATGACCGAGAAATGGAAGCCGGAACAGTACAAGGACACCTTCCAGGATCAGATTATGGATCTGGTCGAGAAGAAGGCCCGTGAAGGTAAGTTGGAAGCCGTCGGCGGGCCGGAAGAGGCGGTGGATCGGCGTTCAGCGGATGTCATTGACCTTACGGAACTGCTCAAACGCAGCCTCGCCGGCAAGCCCGCCAAGTCGCCTGCGGCCAGTACGGACGAGAAAGCCGACGACACGCCCGAAAAGGCACCGGCCAAACCGAAGACGGCTGCAAGCAAGGCCAAAACCAGCAAATCGACCACATCATCCTCGCGTACGCGCAAGGCACCGGCTGCAGCTAGCAAATCCAAGAAAGCCAGTTGATCGAGGTTGCGATGGCGACGCAGCGCAAAAGCGCCGAACGGCCGCTGGTAGGCGGCATTGGCATAAGCAGCCCGCAGCGGGTGATCGATGAGGCCAGTGGCGTTACCAAGCTGGCCTTGGCCGAGTACTACCTGTCCGTCGCCTCCTGGCTTGTGCCTCATCTGGCCGGGCGTCCGCTATCCATCGTTCGCGCACCAGAAGGCGTTGGCGGCGAGAGCTTCTTTCAACGTCATTGTGGTCGCCTGAAGATGCCGCATATGCATACATTGCCGAAGAGTCTCGACCCGGAGCATGCACGTCTGATCCAGGCGGACGACATCGGTGCCGTCATCGAGGCGGTGCAGATGGGCACCGTGGAATTTCACACCTGGAATGCACGCAGCGACCGCATCGAGCGGCCGGATCGAGTGATCTTCGATCTTGATCCCGACCCTGCGCTGCCCTGGTCGAGCATGGTCGAGGCCACCGAACTGACCTTGAACCTGCTTGAGCAGCTAGGGCTGCAGGTGTTTCTCAAGACCAGCGGCGGACGCGGCATGCATGTCGTGGTGCCGATCGATCGCCGACACGACTGGGAGCTGGTACGCCAGTTCTCCCGCTCCGTAACCGAGCGACTGGCGCGCAACGCACCCGAGCTGATCGTTGACAAGATGGGGCCGAAGAATCGGGTCGGGCGCATTTTCGTGGACTATCTGCGCAACCAGCGCGGCGCCAGCACCGTTGTTGCTTATTCCGTCCGGGCGCGTCCCGGACTCGCTGTATCCGTGCCACTCGGACGAGAAGAGCTCGCACAGATCAATGGTGCCGACCGTTGGAACACTCGCAACTTGCGTGAGCGTTTGGCTGCGCTGCGCAGTGACCCATGGGCGCGTTATGGCGCGGTTCGCCAAGGCCTCAACCGGGCGGTGTTCAAGCGGTTGGAGAAAGAATGATGTGGCTGTCGTCTGTGTGATGGCGCATCTGGATAGTTTCTGAATAGCGAGGCTGCTGATTCGGTAGCGGCAGCCGTCGCGCATCGAGCTCAGTACGGGCGGTCCGGCCGTCGGCGCCTGTGGCGAGTGGTGGCAGCCGGCCTGGCTGCGATCGGTTGCTGCCTCGAGCGCCCAATACTCGGGAACTTAACGATTCCACTCGGCTTAGCCCGACCGGCCGCCGGAAGGGCCCGCTAACGGCCGTCCAGGGCTGAACTTTCCAGGGTCCCTTGGCTCGGAAGATAGAGCCGACGAAAACTGAACCGGTCGCCTCCCGAACCGCACGTTGACGCGTCCAGAGGCGGCTCGGGCAGACCGAACCCATGCCCCAGGAGCCCCTTTCGATGAGTGATGCACAGCCTACCGCGATGATTCACCCTCGACTCGAAGAAGCCCTGCAGATGCCGCGCATAGCCATCGAATCCACCTTGCCGGTGTTGGATGAGGGGCGCTTTGCTGCCAAGGCGGTCATCGGCCATCCGGTAGTTGTGACCAGCAAGATTTTTGCTGACGGGCATGACCAGCTAGCGGCTGCCGTATGCTGGCGCGAGAAAGGTGAAACCAGCTGGCGTCGCGCGCGCCTCAAGCTGCTTGGCAACGACGCTTGGCAAGGCCAGTTCACCCCGACCCAGGTTGCCGAGCACGAGTTCGTCATCGAAGCCTGGTGGGACGTTTTCGAAACCTATCGCTACGAACTGTCCAAAAAGCACACGGCAGGCGTCCCGGTTCATCTGGAACTGGAAGAGGGTCGACTGTTGCTGGAAAAGGCCACGGCCCGCGCCCAGGGCGAGAACCGCGCTGTGCTCGACGATCTGGTGCACCGACTCGGTATGACGCACACCGACGACGAGCGCGTTTCGCTCCTGCTTGCGCCAGAAACGGCTGCGGCGATGGCCACGGCTGATCCGCGCGAGCATTGCAGTCGCAGCGCCGTGTATCCGCTGGATGTGGAGCGCCCGCTGGCGCAGTTCGCCAGCTGGTACGAGCTGTTTCCGCGCTCGGAGACCGACGACCCGAATCGGCACGGCACCTTCCGTGATGTACACAAACGCTTGCCGTCTATTCGCGACATGGGCTTCGACGTGCTGTATTTCCCGCCGATCCACCCGATTGGCCGCCAGCATCGGAAAGGGCCGAACAACAGCCTGCAGGCAGGGCCGAATGACCCGGGCAGTCCGTACGCCATTGGCGGTGAGGAGGGTGGCCACGACGCTATCCATCCTGAGCTGGGTACCCTGGATGATTTCCGTGAGCTGGTTGCGGCGGCGCGTGAGCATGGCCTGGAGATCGCTCTCGATTTCGCCATTCAGTGTTCGCAGGACCATCCCTGGCTGAAGGAACATCCAGGCTGGTTCTCCTGGCGTCCGGACGGCACCATCAAATACGCGGAGAACCCGCCGAAGAAGTATCAGGACATCGTCAACGTCGACTTCTATGCCGAAGACGCCAAGCCTAGCCTGTGGCTAGCGCTGCGTGATGTGGTCTGGCACTGGGTGGAGCAAGGCGTGAAGATCTTCCGGGTCGACAACCCCCACACCAAACCGCTGCCGTTCTGGGAATGGCTGATTGCCGATATCCGCGAGCGTGACCGCGATGTGATGTTCCTTTCCGAAGCGTTCACCCGCCCGGGAATGATGGCGCGCCTGGGCAAGGTCGGCTACAGCCAGAGCTACACCTACTTCACCTGGCGCAACACCAAGGCCGAGCTGAGCGAGTACCTGACGGAACTGAACGAACCGCCGCTGCGTGACTGCTACCGGCCGAACTTCTTCGTCAACACGCCGGACATCAACCCGTTCTTCCTGCAGGATTCTGGCCGTGCCGGCTTCCTGATTCGCGCCGCACTAGCGACCATGGGGTCGGGACTGTGGGGCATGTACTCGGGCTTCGAGCTGTGCGAGTCGGCTGCCATTCCGGGCAAGGAAGAGTATCTGGACTCCGAGAAGTACCAGATCCGTGTTCGCGACTATCACGCACCGGGCAACATCGTCGCCGAGATCGCCCAGCTCAATCGCATCCGCCGGATGAACCCGGCGCTACAGACGCACCTCGGGTTCAAGGCGTATGTGGCCTGGAACGACAATATCCTCTACTTCGGCAAGCGCACACCGGACCTGTCCAACTTCATTCTGGTCGCTATCAGCCTCGATCCGCACAACGCTCAGGAAGCGCACTTCGAGCTGCCGCTATGGGAGCTCGGCTTGCCGGATGATGCCCATACCCAGGGCGAGGACCTCATGAATGGCCATCGTTGGACCTGGTATGGCAAGACCCAATGGATGCGCATCGATCCGGCACACCTGCCGTTCGGGATCTGGCGTCTAACGGCTCAGCAGCCCGATCCGGACCTCAAGTAAATTCTAGGCTGCAGCTGTTAATTCATATAACTCAATTAGTTATGTGATCTTCCTAATGTGGATTCAGCTGTGGCCCCGCCGTTGCCCGCCGATCGAGTGCGGGGCTTCACACCGCTACAGGAATGAAGAACATGGCAAAGCCGCGCAAACCTGCCGCCTTTATCAAGGACCCGCTCTGGTACAAGGATGCGGTGGTATATCAGGTACACCTGAAGTCCTTCTATGACTCGAACAACGATGGGGTCGGCGACTTCGTCGGGCTGATCGAAAAGCTGGATTACATTGCCGATCTCGGCGTGAATACCATCTGGCTTTTGCCGTTCTATCCGTCCCCTCGACGCGACGACGGTTATGACATCGCCGATTACCGAGGCGTACATCCCGACTACGGAAATATGGCTGACGCTCGGCGTTTCATAGCCGAGGCGCACAAGCGCGGGTTGCGGGTGATCACCGAGTTGGTCATCAATCACACGTCGGACCAGCATCCATGGTTTCAGCGTGCGCGTAAGGCGAAGAAGGGTTCTGCGGCCCGAGACTTCTACGTTTGGTCGGATACCGACAAGAAGTACGATGGCACCCGGATTATCTTCCTCGATACCGAAAGCTCCAACTGGACCTGGGACCCGGTCGCCAAGCAGTATTTCTGGCACCGTTTTTATTCTCATCAACCGGATTTGAATTTCGACAATCCGCAAGTGATGAAGGCCGTGCTGGCGGTGATGCGCTACTGGCTGGACATGGGCATCGATGGGCTTCGACTGGATGCCATTCCTTACCTTGTCGAGCGCGACGGTACCAATAACGAGAATCTGCCAGAAACTCACGCGGTGCTTAAAGCCATCCGCGCCGAGATCGACGCCAATTACCCTGATCGCATGCTGCTCGCCGAGGCCAACCAGTGGCCGGAAGACACCCAGCTGTACTTCGGTGGTGAGAACGGCGGGCCGGGTGACGAGTGCCATATGGCCTTTCACTTCCCGCTGATGCCTCGCATGTACATGGCCATCGCCCAGGAAGATCGCTTCCCGATCACTGACATTCTGCGCCAAACCCCGGAAATTCCGGAGAACTGCCAGTGGGCGATTTTCCTGCGAAATCACGACGAGCTGACGCTTGAAATGGTGACCGATAGGGAGCGCGACTACCTATGGAATTACTACGCCTCGGACAAGCGCGCTCGTATCAATCTAGGCATTCGCCGCCGCCTGGCGCCGCTGTTGGAGCGCGATCGCCGACGCATCGAGTTGCTCAACTGTCTGTTGTTGTCGATGCCAGGTACGCCGGTGATCTATTACGGTGACGAGATAGGTATGGGTGACAACATCTTTCTCGGCGATCGCGACGGTGTACGCACGCCAATGCAGTGGTCGGTCGACCGTAACGGTGGATTCTCCCGTGCCGACCCGCCGAACCTGGTGCTGCCACCGGTAATGGATCCGCTTTACGGCTACTACACCATCAACGTCGAAGCCCAGCAGCGCGACCCGCACTCGCTGCTCAACTGGACACGGCGGATGCTGACCATCCGCAAGCAGTTCAAGGCGTTCGGTCGTGGCACGCTGAAAATGCTCGCGCCGAGCAACCGCCGCATTCTTGCCTACATGCGCGAGTTCACCGCGGAGAACGGCGACACCGAGATCATCTTTTGTGTGGCTAACGTCTCGCGCTCGGCGCAGGCCGCTGAGCTGGAAATGTCTCAGTACGCCGGGATGGTGCCGGTGGAGATGGTCGGCGGCAGTGCATTTCCACCGATAGGGCAGTTGCCGTATCTACTGACGTTGCCGCCGTACGGCTTTTACTGGTTCCAGCTGGCGCCAACCAACCAGATGCCGAGCTGGCACCAGGAGCCGGTGGATACCATGCCGGACTTCCAGACGCTGGTGCTCAAGCGCCTGGATACCCTGACTGCTGCCAACCGGCGCATTCTGGAAACCGAATCGCTGCCGGCTTACCTCCCCAAACGGCGCTGGTTCGCCGCCAAGGATGTGGCGATCGAGTCGGTCCGTATCAGCTACTGCGTGCCATTCGGCGATCCGAACCGCCCGGTATTGCTCAGCGAGCTGTGCGTGGAATCCGCCGGGCGCAGCGATCTTTACCAGCTGCCGCTGGGCTTTCTTGCCGAGACCGACTTCGAAGCTGCTTTGCCGCAGCAACTGGCTCTGGCCCGTGTGCGGCGGGGACCGCAGGTCGGCTTGATGACCGATGCGTTTGCACTGGAGCAATTCAGCGGCGCAGTCATCCAGGGTTTGCGCGACGAATTGGTACTGCCGTGCAACGACGGTGAGATTCGCTTCATCCCAATGCCTCAGCTGGCCGATTTGCAACTGTCGGCCAATCCGGAAGTGCGTTTCATCTCTGCTGAGCAATCCAACAGCTCGGCGATCATCGACAACTCGGTGATGATCAAATTGCTCCGCCGCGTGGCACCGGGCATTCACCCTGAACTGGAAATGGGCGGCTTCCTGACGGAACGAGGCTTTAACCACATCTCCGGCATGCTTGGTCAGGTCAGCCGTATAAACAAGCAGGGGGAGCCCGTCGCGCTGATGGTGGTTCAGCACTTCCTCGATAGTCAGGGTGATGCGTGGGTCTGGACGCTCAACAACCTGGATCGCGCAGTGCGTGACGAAATCGCCGGCGGCGTGTCGATGCACGAGAATCAGTTCAGTGCGCTGGACGAATTGCAGTCGTTCAACCGATTGCTCGGCCAGCGGCTTGGAGAAATGCACGTGGCCCTCGCTGCGCAGACCGAAGATCCGGCCTTCGCCCACGAGAGCACCAGCAAAGCGAACGCCGAGCAGTGGGCGCAGAGTGTCAGCGCTCAATTGGAGCAGGCCCTGCAAAGACTCGAGGAACACCGCGCAAGCTTTGAGCGTAAGGATGCTACGGCCCTTGGCCAGCTGCTCCCTCGTCGTGACAAGCTCGTCGAACAAGTGAAACGTCTGGCTGCTAAAACCGTTGGCGGCCTGCGAACTCGCGTGCACGGTGACTTGCACCTCGGGCAAGTGCTGGTGGTGCAGGGCGATGCTTATTTCATCGACTTCGAAGGTGAGCCGGCCCGCTCGCTGGATGAGCGGCGTGCCAAGCACAGCCCGTTCAAAGATGTTTCCGGCCTGCTGCGCTCGTTCGAGTACGCCGCAGCCATGACCATCCGCGGCGCGCAGGTCAGTGACAGTACGCCCGAAGCGCACCAGGCTCGTCAGCGCATCGCGGCCAGTTACCAGACCACCGCTCAGACTGTGTTCCTCGACGCCTATCGAGAGGCGACGGCGGAAATGCCGCATGCCTGGCGCAGCGAGGATGGCGCGAATGCTGCACTGTTGTTGTTCAGCCTTGAAAAATGCGCCTACGAGATCGTTTACGAAGCGGAGAACCGCCCAGCCTGGTTGGCCGTCCCATTACAGGGATTGCTGACTCTGGCACAACAGATTTTTGATGGAGGTTCCAATGATTGATCGCCCGGTTCTGACCATGCCAGGGGAAACCCTGATGCCCAGCGACACCGATGTAGACGCCTTGGTGCGAGCCGAACATGGCAACCCGTTTTCAGTGCTTGGGCCACACCCGGATGGCGAGGGCGTGGTGATACGCGCCTATCTGCCCAATGCGTTGGGTGCCGAGGTGCTTGACCGTGACGAGCAGCTGCTGGCTGTGATGGAACAAGGGCAGGTGCCGGGTTTCTTTTTTACCCGACTTCCGCATGCGCAACCCTACCTGCTGAAAATTCGCTGGGCGGGAGGCGAGCAGATTACCGAAGACCCCTACAGTTTCGGCCCACAACTGGGCGAGCTGGACATGCACCTGTTCTCCGAAGGCAACCACCGACAGATCGGTCGGGTGTTTGGCTCACAGGTGCTGGAAGTCGACGGCGTGCAGGGGGTTCGCTTCGCCGTGTGGGCGCCCAATGCCCGACGTGTTTCGGTGGTCGGCAGCTTCAACGGCTGGGACGGGCGCCGACATCCGATGCGGCTGCGCTTTCCCTCGGGGGTGTGGGAGCTGTTCATCCCCCGATTGCAGCCTGGCGACACCTACAAGTACGAGATTCTTGGTCCCAACGGCATCGTACCGCTTAAGGCTGACCCGATCGCGCTTGCTACGGAGCATCCGCCGGGCACCGCGTCGATCGTCGCACGGCCGCTGGATTACCAATGGAAAGACCATGGCTGGATGCAGCAGCGTACATCCCGTCAGGCCGTCAACGCCCCGATGAGCATCTACGAGTTGCATGTAGGGTCCTGGCGCCGCGACGGCGGTGATCATGGTCGCTTGTACGACTGGCACGAGCTGGCCGAGCGGCTGATTCCCTATGTAGTGGATATGGGCTTCACCCATATCGAGCTGATGCCGATCATGGAGCACCCGTTCGGGGGCTCCTGGGGCTATCAGTTGCTCTCGCAATTTGCCCCGAGTGCCCGTTACGGCAATGCCCATGATTTCGCCGCGTTCGTCGACGCCTGCCACAATGCTGGCATCGGCGTGATACTTGACTGGGTGCCGGCACACTTTCCAACTGACGCCCATGGCCTTGGTGAATTCGACGGTACGGCTCTGTACGAATACGCGCACCCGTTCGAGGGCTTCCATCAAGACTGGGACACCTACATCTACAACCTCGGCCGCACGGAGGTGCACGGCTTCATGCTGGCATCGGCCCTGCATTGGCTGCGTGAGTTTCACGTCGATGCGCTGCGGGTAGATGCTGTCGCTTCGATGCTGTATCGCGATTACTCGCGTAAAGATGGCGAGTGGATTCCGAACCGTCACGGTGGCCGCGAGAACCTAGAGGCAATCGACTTCCTGCGCCATCTGAATGACGTGGTAGCCACTGAAACCCCGGGTGCCTTGGTGATCGCCGAAGAGTCGACTGCCTTCCCTGGGGTGAGCAAGCCCACCAGCGAGGGCGGCCTCGGGTTTTCCTACAAGTGGAACATGGGCTGGATGCACGACTCGCTGGAGTACATCCAGGAAGACCCGATCAACCGGCAGTACCACCATGACAAGATGACCTTCAGCATGGTGTACGCCTATTCCGAGCACTTCGTTCTGCCGATTTCCCACGATGAAGTGGTGCATGGCAAAGGCTCGCTGGTCGACAAGATGCCGGGTGACCGCTGGCAGAAGTTCGCCAACTTGCGTGCCTACCTGTCGTTCATGTGGACGCACCCGGGCAAGAAGTTGCTATTCATGGGCAGCGAGTTCGCCCAGTGGCGTGAGTGGAACCACGACCGCGAGCTGGACTGGCATCTCCTCGAAGAGGCGGATCACCGGGGCATACAGAACGTCGTGCGCGACTTGAATCGTCTGTACAGCCAGGAGCCAGCCCTGCACGAACTGGACAGTGACCCGCAGGGCTTCCAGTGGCTGATTGGTGATGACCGCGCCAACAGCGTATTCGCCTGGCTACGCCGAAGCGCCACCGGACACCCGCTATTGGTGGTCGCTAACTTCACACCGGTAGTGCGCGAGGCCTATCGGATCGGTGTGCCGGTGGATACCAAGTGGTTGGAGGTGTTCAACAGCGATGCAGGTTGCTACGGCGGCTCCAATACCGGCAACGGCGGTGGCATGCTCGCCGAGCCGATCGAGAGTCATGGTGAAAAGGTATCGTTGTCGTTGACCTTGCCACCGCTGGGTGTGCTCGTGTTGCGGCCGCAGGTATAGAGGGGCGAACTGGAAGACCAAAAGACGCCGCCCGGGTAATCCGAGCGGCGTCTTTTGCATGTGCGGAAGAACTTTGGTGCGCAGACGTCCCACGGCATGGGTGTCGCTTGGTCAGAAAACACAGCCGTGCAATAGCGACTCACCTCCCTGAATCGCGTGCCCGAATCGGTGGGCTGAAGCCCACCCTACAGGGGCAACGTCGTGGGGCTAGACGGTTTGTAGGGGCTTCAGTCGGCTAAACGTGCACATTCGCTCTCGCCCAGTAGCAAACGTAGGGTGGGCTTTTAGCCCACCAAAGGCGCTGACTACGTTGGAGCAGGCTCCGTAATCCATTCCTCGTTCAACCCGCTTCCTGCGACGCGGGTTGCTGCTCATCTGTCTGGTTGCCGCTGCGCAGCTTCTTCGCGCGCGCTTCGAGAAGGATGTAGACCAGGGTCGCCAGCAGTAGCGGTATGAGGAAGTAGACGACCCGATAGCCGATCAGGCCGCCGACGATGGCTCCCTTGCTCATCTGGTCGGCGAGCATCGCGACGAACACCGCTTCGATGACGCCGAGGCCAGCAGGAATGTGGGTGACCACGCCAGCGATGCTGCTGATCATCAGAATTCCAAGGACCTCTGGGTAGTCCGCCTTCTGCGAAAGCATGAAGTACACCACCAGCGCCATCAGCGACCAGTTCGCGGCCCCAAGCACCAGTTGTACGAGGGCCAGTCGAAGCGATGGCAGGTGTATTTCATGACCGCGCACGGTCCAGAATCGCTGCTTGGAGAACCCGCAAAGCCCGAGGTACACCACGCATGCCAAGAGCAGACCAGCACCTACCACACGTAGTGCGGTAAAGCCGATCTCCCAGCTTGCAGGCGGCTTGATCCAGCCCATCGCGAAGATCATGCCGGCGAGCCACATGTAGCCCAGCCAGTTTGTCAGGATGCTCAAGGTGAACACCCGAGTGATTTGCGAGGGCTTCAGACCGAGACGCGAATAGAGGCGAAAGCGCAAGGCAATGCCGCCAACCCAGGCACTCAGGTTGAGGTTGAAGGCATAGCAGACGAACGTCACCGGCAGGATCTGCCTGATAGGCAGGTCATGCCGTGCATAACCCTTACCCAGCACGTCGAAGAAGCAGTACACCAGGTAGCTGCCCGCGGCAGCCGCGCCGGCCATCCAAAGCGTCTGCGCTTTATAGTTGCGCAAGGTGCTGTAGACCTCCTGCCAGTCGAGGTTACGCGCCAGGCCAATCAGCAAACCGATGACGAGGGCGAAGAAGACGTAGGTCAGAATCTTCTTGATCAGCGGCCAGCGCCGACGCCAGGCACTTTTCGGCTCGCCGTTGGAAGTCTCACTCATTGTTGATCTCGCTGCATGGGGGTGGGCACCGTATCGAGATTCGTCGTGTCGCAGTCGAGCAGTTCGAGACGCGGCTTGTGCTCGGGGAACAGGCTCACAAGTCCCGGGAAGTGCCGAAGGAAGTGAAAAATCAGAAAGGCCAGAGGGGCGCGCCACCAGAAGCCCCGGATGATTCGCTCAAGTGGAATGCGCCGGCAATCGGTCTGCAGCAGGTGGTCAAGTCGCTCGTGCAAGTGCCTATTGAAGACGTGATCACGAATGATCAGGTTGGCCTCCAGATTGAGTGACAGGCTCAGCGGATCGAGGTTGCTCGAACCCACCGTGGACCACTCGTAATCTGCCAGGGCTACCTTGCCGTGCAACGGCCGACGGCAGTATTCGTGAATCTCCACGCCGTCGCGCATCAGGTAGTTGTAGAGCATGCGAGCGCCGAACTTGGCGATGGGCATGTCGGGCTCGCCCTGAAGTATCAACCGTACCCGTACACCGCGCCGGGCCGCATTGCGAATTTCCCGCAATACGCGATAACCGGGAAAGAAGTAAGCGTTAGCAATCAATAGCCTGGAGCGTGCATCTCGAATCGCTTGCAGGTAGTGCTCTTCGATGTCATTGCGGTGTTGATCGTTGTCACGGGTGACGAACAATGCCCGTGCTTCACCACGACTGACGCCGCCGTATCCAGGTGCCTGCTGGCGCATCCGGCGGCGCCACCAGCGATGCGGTGGTTTGTCCGGTGCGATCTGGGCCAGCGCGAAGTGATGAATGTCGCGCACGACCGGGCCTTCGATCTGTAGCGCGTAATCCTGCTTGGCGCCCGGGCCGAAGTCGCCCAGATGATCGGCAGAAAAGTTGATGCCGCCAATGAAGGCCGTCTCGCCATCGACCACAACGATCTTTCGATGCATACGGCGGAAGACATTGAGCCGACGGCCCAGCAAGCGCTTGCCCGGATCGAACATGTGAATGCGCACGCCGGCCTGGGTCATGGCAGTGACGAATTCGCCGCAAAGGTCCGCCGAGCCGTAACCATCGACGGTGATATCGACGCTGGCACCGTTTTCGGCCGCTGTGATCAGCGCTTTCTGCAGCTCTGCGCCAACCTTGTCCTGAAACAGGATGAAGGTTTCCAGCAGCACCTCTTTCTTGGCCTGGGCGATGAACTCGAATACTCGAGGAAAGAACTCTTCACCGTTTTCCAGTAACTGAAGGCGATTACCGTCTCTCCAGTGGTAGCTCATATATGTATCTCCACCGCTAGGGGCAGATGATCGGACAAGTGCGTCCAGGGTTTGTTACCAAGTATTTGTGGATTGTGGCTACTGGCATTGCGCACATAAATGCGGTCTAGCCGCAGCAGCGGCCAGCGCGCTGGGAAGGTTTTTGCTACTTGGCCCTGAGACACAGCGAACACTTCGTGCAGCCCTGCACAGCGATCCAAAGTCTGCGTGGCCTTCAGCCGCCAGTCGTTGAAGTCACCAGCGACCACCACGGGTGCGCCTTTCGGAAGCGAGTCGATCAGGTCGCAGAGCAGCGCCAACTGCTGCTGGCGATGCGACTCGCGCAAGCCGAGATGCACGCAAATGGCATGAAACTCATCGTGCCCAGGCACCTGTAGCACGCTGTGCAGCAGGCCTCGCCGTTCAGGCCCGGCGATTGAGATGTCGAGGTTTTCATAGCGAATGATCGGGAATTTGGAGAGCAGGGCGTTGCCGTGGTCGCCGTCGGGGTAAACCGCGTTACGGCCGTAGGCGAAGTCGGTCCAGATGCTGTCGGCCAGAAATTCGTACTGCGGTGTGGCCGGCCAGTTGTGAAAGCGCATTGCATGCTTGTCGTGTGTACCGAGCACTTCTTGTAGAAACACGACGTCCGCTGCCACGCTACGTACGGCCTCGCGCAACTCAGGCAGGATGAACCGGCGGTTCAAGGGGGTGAAGCCCTTGTGAGTGTTCACCGTGAGAAGGCGGATAGAGTTGACCGCCGTCGCCATGTGGGCATCGAGATCGGCGCTTTCGATGGGATGGTCTTTGTCCAGAGTCAAACTTCAGCTCCTTCTAGTTGGCCGGGAGTGGCCTGCAGGTGTTTATCCAGGCCGAGCCGGTACAGCAGTTGCCGTGCGTCATAGGGCGCGCGGACCTTCACGTCGTTGTCGAAATAGCAGTAAACCTCTCGCGAACCACGTGCCCGTGGCTTTTTCGTGCTGATCAGGCGGGCATCCTTCGGCTGGCCGCCTTCGCTCCAGCTCTGGATTCGTCGGCTCCAGGCATCCAAAGCTTCATCGGTGTAACCGCTGGTATAGAGCTCTTCGGCGCCGTGCAGGCGGATGTAGATGAAGTCGCTGGTGAGGTCTTCATTGTGCGGCCACTTACCGGCGGTATCGGCCACTACCAGCGCAACCCGATATTTGCGCAGCAGGTCGATGAACTCGGGATCTACGAAACTTGCATTGCGAATCTCCACGGCGTGGCGCATGCGCCGCTTGCGGTCGATAGACAGGCAGCTGCGACCTTCCATGCGCGGCTCGCACTGTTTGGCGATCGCCAGTGCCGCCTCGGTGTCGTGGGGTAGCTGACGGAGAAACGCCTCGAACAATTCTGCATCGAACTTGAAGGACGGCGGAAACTGCCAGAGGATCGGTCCGAGTTTCTCCTTGAGCTGGAAAATCCCGGAGGCGAAAAAGTTGGCAATCGGCTTCTCCACCTCGCGCAGCCTTCGCACATGGGTGATATAGCGAGGCCCCTTGATGCTGAAGACGAAACCCTTAGGGGTGTCTGCGTACCAGTCGGCATAGCGTTCGGGGGTTTGCAGCGAATAAAACGAGCCATTGATTTCGATGCTGCTTACCGCTCGCGAAGCGAAACGCAGTTCTTTCTTCTGCGTCAGCCCTTTGGGGTAGAAGTCGCCGCGCCATGGCGCGTAGCGCCAGCCTGATATGCCGATATGAATACTCGCCATTTGCCGCCTACCTGACGATCTGCTTGGTAAGAGGGGCGTTTGCCGCTGCGTCTTTTCCTTTAAGAAAAACGAGGTTGACCGCGTTCATAAACACTCCAAATCGCCCATGCCCCGGGCTTCAATCAAAACGCCCCATGAACAGCGGGAGCCCGATAAAGCGCGGCAACATTGCCTACGCGCCCATCTGTTCCGACTTTTCCGCGCTGTAGCGGTTCATCTTTTCTCTGAAGGCAGGGGAGATTTGGAGCGCAGGGCGCGGGTGCAATGAAGGTCACGAGGGTGCTGAGTCGCACCCTGCAGGGCGGGGGAAATAGCTAGCCTGCTGGCAGGGTCCACGGCAGGTCACCAGAAAAGGCGTCGACCAGATAATCGATCATCACCCTGACCTTGGCTGGTGGACGGCGATCGGGCGGGTAGACCACGTGAATCCCACCGAGCTCGACGCAAGGCTGGTCCAGCTCAAGGGCAACCAGCTCACCACGGCGCAGGGCATTGGCGACAATGAACTGCGGCTTGTAGATCACGCCCTGGCCACCGACTGCGGCAGCCACCAGGGCTTCGCCGTTATTGGCAACGAGGTCGCCGCTGACTGCGATCCGCACCTCGCCGTTGCGACCAAAGGGCCAGACCTTGCCTGCGGCGAGGTTCGGCAGGCTGTAACCCAGGCAGTTGTGCTGACCCAGATCGGCTACGCTGCGCGGCACTCCACGTTCGTCTAGGTAGCGCGGCGAGGCACAGACCAGCAACGGGCAGTCTGCAAGCCGCCGTGCCTGCATGGAGCTGTCCTGCAGCTGGCCAATGCGAACGGCCATGTCCCAGCCGCCATCGATCAGGTCAACCCGGCTGTCGGTCAGACCGAGCTCCACTTTCACTGCCGGATGGCGGCGACTGAACTCTGGAATGAGTGGGGCGATGAAGTGCGTGCCGAACGTCAGGGGCACATTCATGCGCAGCAGTCCGGTGGCCTCGATCCGCTGCGACGCAACGCTGGCTTCGGCTTCCTCGATCTCCGGCAGTATCCGCTGACAGGCCTCCAGATAGTTGCTACCGGCCTCGGTAAGACTCAGGCGGCGCGTGCTACGGTGAAATAGCTTGACGCCCAGTCGGCTCTCCAGCGCATCGACATGCTTGCTGGCCATGGCCGGCGACATGTCCAGATGCCGCGCCGCCGCCGATAGGCTGCCGGCAGTAGCGGCGCGGACGAATACGCGCATGCCGGTGATTCGATCGAGCATCGTGGCTCCTACTTCGAGTAAAAACTGTCTGTGCTTTGTAATGGGTTCTCGCACCGCCAAGTGTAGGTCATGCTTTGCCGCATGTCCTTCCCGGAGCCCGATCATGTCTGCCAGTGCCCCAGCCGCCGACCGAACCATGCCGACGCTGTTCGTGCCTCATGGCGCCGGGCCTTGCTTCTTCATGGACTGGAACCCGCCGGATGCCTGGAACGCCATCGCTGATTTTCTCAAGGGGATTGCCGCGACACTACCGACGAAGCCCACGGCCATCGTGCTGGTATCCGGCCACTGGCTGCAGCCGACTTTCAGCGTGACCAGCGCTGCGCGGCCTGGGCTGATCTACGACTATCACGGCTTTCCAGCGCATACCTATGAACTGAGTTACCCGGCACCCGGCGATCCTCAGCTTGCTGCGCGCATTACCGCGTTGCTGGACGGCGCTTCGCTCAGTAGCCACGCAGACTCTCAGCGTGGTTTCGATCACGGCATGTTCGTCCCGCTGAAACTCATGTTTCCCAATGCGGACATCCCGGTGGTGCAGTTCTCGTTGCGCAGCGATCTCGACTCGCTCGCGCATATCCAGGCTGGCCGCGCGCTGCAATCCCTACGCGACGAAGGCGTACTGATCGTCGGTAGCGGCATGAGCTTTCACAACATGCGCGGCTATGGCGATCCACGCTTCGCTTCGATTTCCGATGAGTTCGACAATTGGCTGACCGCAGCGGTGGAATCCACCCCGCAACAGCGTGATTACGCGCTGCAGCACTGGGAAGAAGCATCCGCGGCGCGGTTATGCCATCCGCCGCGTGCTGAGGAACATCTGATCCCGCTGCTCGTGGTTGCGGGCGCGGCGACGAATTCGCAAGGGCGCAAGGTGTTCAGCGATCGTGTCATGCATACCACGCTGTCGGCCTATAGGTTTGGCTGAGGCGTACCCATTGAACAGGAGAGATGACCTATGTATCAGTCCCACGCCCGTATTACTGCGCAAGACCCCGAACGGCTGATCAAGCGGCTGTGTAACCACTGGCGGCACAAGTTTCCGGTACAGCTGGACGAGCAGGGAGGGGTAATCGAACTCCCGCTCGGTCACTGCAATCTGCAAGCGCGCCAAGGCTGGCTGGATGCGAATCTGGAATCACCTGATCAGGAGCAATTGCAGCAGCTACAAAACGTTGCCGCCGACCATCTCATTCGCATGGCTGGTGATGAGCCGTTAACCATCAACTGGCAACAGTGAGCTTTACAGCGCACTCGAAAAGGGAGACAGAAATGATCAACGACTCGCGGCAAAAATACGGCAGCGTTTCGCGGGTATTTCACTGGCTGATGGCGCTGCTGATCGTCTGGCAATTCCTCAAGCTGGGTGACCGTATCGCCGAGGGCGAGCACTGGGTCGGCCAGACATTGGTGCCCTGGCACGTCTCGCTGGGTGCTTTGCTGATGGGTCTGGTACTGCTGCGGATTGTCTGGTCAGCGACCCAGCTCAAGCAGCGCCCGTTGCATGATCCGGCCACGGCATGGCTGGTGAAGGGTGGTCACCTGGCGTTGTATGCCTGCATGGTGCTGATGCCGGTCACGGGTGTGCTGTATCTGATCGGCAATGGCTACGGAGTGAAGGTGTTTGGTATGCAACTGGTGGAAAAAGGTCCGGAAATCAGCTGGGCTGGCACAGTCGGTGGCCTGCACTCGCCGCTTGCCTGGCTGACCGTGTTGCTGGTGGTCGGCCATATCGGAGCGGCGTTGTATCACCGCCTGGTAAAACGCGATGAGATCATGCAACGCATGCTCTGACGCTGATCGCTTCGCCTATTGGCTGCTCAGCGCAAAGTTGGGCAGCGATTCCACCGGCTGGGTGAAGCGGAAGGGGATCGAGACCATGGCGTTGCCGTAGGACTTCTGCACCACGAAATGCAGGTGCGGGCCGGTACTGCGACCGGTATTGCCCGACTTGCCGAGCAGCGTGCCGACTTCGACCTTCTGCCCCGGACGCACCCGTACCGAGCCGCGACTCAGGTGCAGGTAGGCGCTGTGCGTGCCGTCATCGTGTTCAATTCGTACATAGTTGCCAGCCGGGTCGGGCAACCGCCCACCCTGGCCATCGCGGATCTTCACCACGGTACCCGCTCGGGCCGCCACGATAGGCGTGCCAGCTGGCATGGCAATGTCCACCGCATAGCGGCCGCTGGGCGAGTTGTGGCTGAAGTCACCGCCCGCCCCCTGGGATATCCGGAACGGCCCACCTTGCCAGGGCAGCGCATAGGCCGGCCCGGCTACCGAGCCGGGCCGGTTCGGTTCTGGCGAGAAGATCAGCGCGTAGCTGAACGAGTGCTTGAACATGATCGGCCCGCCAGACTGGCGCTTGCTGAGCGTTGCCACTCGGACTCGGCTGTTGGCAGGCACTGTTTTGCGGATAACCCCTTTACCGACCCCAGCGACGTTCACCATTCGTGTCAGGTGCAAGGTGACTTCCACGGGGACTTCAAGGGTGTTGCTGACGTCCATTGCTTTGCCACTGCCGGCGCGGTTGATCAACAGACGCACTGATCCTGGCTTGTCAGCGGCTTTCGCCTGGTTGCCAGAGGCGAAGGTAGACGTCAGAGGGGCAAGCCCGATCAGCAACAAAAGGGGATAGATGAGCGGTCGCAGATAGAGCATGACGTGTGATCCATCACGGAAAAGACAGGGCTGCCGGCGACGAGCAGAACGAATCCGTTGGTTGATTAAGGGGCCGCGCTGGTTTTGGGACTTGAGTCACGCGCCGAGGTTCACCGCCGCGTGTCTTTTTTTGCGAGAAGCCACCATCCCGCACCGCGGCATTGCACCGGGCGCGGGTGTTCGATCAGGTCATTCTTCCGACTTGATCAACTCAAGCAGTAGCAAGGATCGCCCGGTTACGGCGTATTCATCATTGAAGTCGAAACGCTCGGGCCGCGCGGTTGGGTGGTTGGTGTCGATCAAGCGGTTCCAGTAGATGCCTTGCGGCACTTCCGGCAGCGTGAAATTCACCAGGTCGTGGTGGGCATTGACGATCAGCAGCAAGGTAGCGTCGGACCCCGCGCGCTTGATTCCCGTTGGCTGAGCACGCCCGTCCAGCAGCATGCCCATGCAACGGTTGTGCGCGTCTTCCCACTGCTCGATGGACAGCTCCTCGGCATTTGGCGCCAGCCAGGTCACATCCTTTACACCCAGCTCTTCGTTGTAGGCGCCAACCAGGAAGCGGCTGCGGCGCAGCATCGGGTAGCGCTGCCGCAGACGGATGAGCTTGCGGGTGAAGCCCAGCAGGCCGTAGCTGTCCTCGCTGATGTCCCAGTTGACCCAGCCGATCGGGCCGTCCTGGCAATAGGCGTTGTTGTTGCCGTGCTGTGTGCGAGCAAACTCGTCGCCGGCGACGATCATCGGCGTGCCTTGTGAGAACAGTAGCGTGGCGAGGAAGTTTCGCATCTGCCGATAACGCAGATCGATAATCTCCGGGTCGTCGCTGGGGCCCTCGACGCCACAGTTCCATGACAGGTTGTTGTCACTGCCGTCGCGATTGCCCTCGTCGTTGTCCTTGTTGTGCTTCTCGTTATAGGACACCAGGTCCTTGAGGGTGAAGCCATCATGGGCGGTGATGAAGTTGATCGAGCTGAACGGCCGCCGTCCCCGCTGGTTGAACAGATCGCCAGAGCCAGTCAGGCGACTGGCGAAGTCGGCGAGCTGTCCGTCATCGCCTTTCCAGAAGGCGCGCGTGGTGTCACGGAACTGGTCGTTCCATTCCGCCCAGCCGGGCGGGAAGCCCCCGACCTGATAACCGCCGGGGCCACAGTCCCAGGGCTCGGAAATCAGCTTGGTCTTGGCCAGCACCGGGTCCTGGCGACAGGCGACGAGGAAGCCATGGCGCTCGTCAAAACCATCGTGCTCACGGCCGAGAATGGTCGCCAGATCGAAGCGGAAGCCATCCACATGCATCTCGGTGGCCCAGTAACGCAGCGAGTCGGTGACCATCTGCAGTACGCAGGGGTGGCTCATGTCCAGCGTGTTGCCGGTGCCCGAATCGTTGATGTAGTAGCGCTTGTCGTCCGGCATCAGGCGATAGTAGGAGGCGTTGTCGATGCCGCGCATCGACAGGGTCGGGCCACGCTCGTTGCCTTCGGCGGTGTGGTTGTAGACCACATCGAGAATGACCTCGAGGTCGGCGTTGTGCAGGTGCGCGACCATCTCCTTGAACTCGGTGATCTTGCCGCTGGCCAGATACTTGGGATGCGGCGCGAAGAACGCGATGCTGTTGTAACCCCAGTAGTTGGCCATGCCTTTCTCCAGCAAGTGCTGGTCCTGAACGAAGGCATGGATCGGCAGGAACTCGATCGACGAAACACCGAGCTTGCGGATGTAGTCGATCACTTCCGGGGTCTTGAATCCGGCAAACGTACCGCGTACGTCATTCGCAACGGCCGGATGCTCCATGGTGAACCCACGCACATGGGTCTCATAGATGATCGTCTGGTCCCATGGCACCTGCACCGGATGATCGCGACCCCAGGTGAATGCCGGGTCGATGATTTTGCACTTGGGCACGAATGGCGCGCTGTCGCGCTCATCGAAGCTGAGATCGCCATCAGGGTGGCCAATGGTGTAGCCGAACAGGGCTTCGGACCATTTCAGCTCGCCCACCAATTGCTTGGCGTAGGGATCGATCAGCAGTTTGTTGGGGTTGAAACGATGGCCATTTTCCGGATCGTACGGGCCATGTACGCGATACCCGTATATCTGGCCAGGATGCGCATCCGGCAGGTAACCGTGCCAGATCTCATCGGTGTACTCAGGCAGCTCGATACGCTCGAGCTCGATTTCCCCACTGGGGTCGAACAGGCACAGCTCCACCTTGGTGGCGTGGGCGGAGAAAATGGCGAAATTCACACCCAGACCGTCCCAGGTTGCCCCGAGAGGGAAGGGCGAGCCTTCACGAATCCTGGAGGGGGAAGTGACCTGTGGCGCTTGGGGCTTTTTCTTACTCATGAAATCTCCATGGGCGGATTCTGCAAGGCGTGCCGATACGAGTGTCGGCGCGGACGGTCATTCGACCGATCCAACGCCGACAAGATGCTTGCCGCCGGTCAGCTTTCTTTCTTCTTAGCACGCGGGGCGCGTGTCTTCTTGATGGCTTCGGGTGTACCTGCCTTGGCATCAGTGCCGGCCTTCGGTGCAGCACGGCTGGTGCGGGGCTTGGCGGCAGGTGCCTCTTTGGCCTCGGCTTTGGGTGTTGCGTCGGTGGGTTTGGTAGCAGCCTTGCGCGGACGGCTGGCGGGCTTGGCCGTCGCGGCACCATATTCGGCCTCGACCAGCTTGCGGGCCATCGCCCAATGGCGCTCTTCTTCGCCTTCCGGGCAACCCTCGGATTGCCAGATTTGGTAAGCGAACTCTCGGATACGTTGCTCTTCTGAACTCATTGTTGGGATTCTCCTGTTGCTTTGGTAAACGTATGCAGGACGGCCACCGACAGCCGATCCAGAACGTGCGCAGCCTCAAGGCTGGCTTGTTGGGATGTGACTGTCCCGCCGTCGAAAAGTCGCTCGAACTCACTACCGTCCAGCGCCTCGGGCAAGGCGATCCGTGTGTCGCCCCAGCGTTGTGCTGGCACCCTCGGTACGTCGCTATCGCCCAATAGCGCTGCTGCCAAGCGCGGTACCACCACGACCAGCCATTCGCCCTCCAGCTCGCGTGCGAAGGCGAGCAGGTGCTGCGCTTGTTCACCGCTTACGGCTAACGGCAGATAACGGCCCTCGCTGAATAGACGCGGGTGGCGGCGACGTAGCTGCAGTGTGCGGCTGATCAATGCCTGTTTGATGCGACCGTCGTGCCAGCTTTGCAGAAGCTGGTCAGCTGTGGCGGCGTCATCGAGGCTGGCCTGGCGGGCAGTGAAATCCACCGGGCGCCGGTTATCTGGATCGACCAGGCTGTAATCCCAGTACTCGGTGCCCTGATAGAGGTCGGGTACGCCGGGCGTGGTCATGCGCAGTAGACTTTGAACCAGGCCATTCAGCGCACCGGCGGGTGCCAAGTCGGCAGCTGCCGATGCAATTTCGTTCCGTAGTGGTGCGCCCTGACTACCAAGCAGCAGCGCTTCGACGTACCCACGGCATGCCCCTTCGTAATCGCTGTTGGGATCGCTCCAAGTGGTACGCAACTTGGCTTCACGGACGGCTTTTTCCTGCCATTGCTTGATACGAGCGCAGTACTGCTCCATCGCCGCCGTATCATCGGCGCGCAGATCGAGTGGCCAGCTGCCAAGCAGAATTTGAAAGAGCATCAGCTCATCGGCGGGAGAGGGCGCAGGTCCGTCGTCCAGCTGTTGCACGGCACTGCCTGCCAGGTCTCGCCAATGCCGGACCTTGGCGGCGAACCACTCGGCGCGCTCGCTGATTACAGCCAATCGCGCACGGGTGTCTTCACCCCGCTTATGGTCATGGGTAGCGGTGGTCAGCAGGTTGAGCGGGAAATGCTCGGCCCGCTGCGAGCACTCGTCGTGAAAGGCTTGCAGGGGTGCGCTGAAGTGCTGCGGATCGAAACCGACGTCATTGCGCGACAACAGCACGCCCGAGCGATAGCAGGCGGTGTCCTCCACGGCCTTGGCTGCAGCCGGCGAAGTCAGCTGTTGGAAGCGTGTGCAGGCATAACGACGCAGCTTGCGCAACGGCCCGCGCGGTAGTTTGCGCAGGCTTTCGCCGCCGAGCCACCGTTGCAGCTGATCGAGCAGCGGCCAATCCGCTTCGCCCAGCGTTGTGCGCGCGCCCTCCAGGGCCTGCTGGAAGAACGGCTCATCGGCCTCGCGACGACCTGGCGTAGCAATGTAGGTGCGATACACCGGGAAGTGGATAATCAGCTCCAACAATGCCCGGCGGATCGCGCCGAGGGTGATGTCGCGGGTCATCACATCGCCGCGCGCAACCTGAAGCAAGGCTTGGGCGACGGTTTCGAAGTCTCCGGCCAGTGGGCCGGTCAGTACCAGTTGGCGTGCTTGTCGGGCTTCTTCCAGGAAGTCGGTGGTGCGTCCGCTGGTTTCACTCCATAGTTCGCACAGCACTGCTTCACCAGCTGGATCGTGCTGCAGCAGCGACACCTGGTTCATGAACTCGTAACCGGTGGTGCCATCCACGCCCCAGTCATCGTGCAGGCGCTCACCACCGGCGAGGATCTTCTCGACATAGATCGGCACATGATCCTGCACGGCGTCCGCTGGGCGCCCGGCGTTCAGCCGGTCGACTCGCCGACGCAGGCGTCGGCAATAGCCGCGCGGATCAGCCAGGCCGTCGATATGGTCGATGCGCAGGCCGTCCACCAGCCCGTCGCCGATCAGCTCGAAGATCTTTGCGTGGGTTTCCTCGAACACCACCGGACGCTCGACGCGTAGGCCTCCTAACTCGTTGATGTCGAAGAAGCGCCGCCAGTTGATGTCATCGCCAGCGGTCCGCCAGCTGGCCAACCGGTAATGCTGTCGTTCGAGCAGGCTGTGCAGGCGACGGAAGCCATCTTCGGTCGTGGAGTCGTAACTGCTCAACGCCTGCTCCAGCGCTTGTCGGGTGCTGGCGTCTTCCAGCTGTTGGGCCAGCTCCGCGCGCAGCAGGCGAGCAGCCTGGTAGGGCGCCGGTTCCGTTTTCAGTGCGTCGAAATGCTGTGCCAGAGATCGCAGCTGCGGATGATCGGCCGTGCGCAACACCTCGCCGTAGCTCGGCGGGGTAATCGGGAAGCGATGCTCGTAGTGCTCGGCGTATAGCGAGCCGTTGTCGATATCCAGGCGCAGCTTGATGGTGCCTTGCTGCAATGCCTCGCCGTAGTCGCTACCGAGGAAAGGCACCAGTAACTGGCCTTCAAGCAGCGGGTCGGGTGAATTCCATTCGATATCGAAGAACTGTGCGTAGGGGCTGCGGCGGCCCCATTCGAGCACGTCGAGCCACCAGGCATTGCCGGCGCCGCCGACGGCCATGTGATTGGAGACGATATCGAGGATCAGCCCCATGCCTTTTGCGCGCAAAGCGTCGACGAGGCGCTGCAGCGCGGGTTCGCCACCCAGCTCCGGGTTGATGCGGGTGGGGTCGATCACGTCGTAGCCGTGCATCGAGCCGGGGCGTGCGGTCAGCAGCGGCGATGCATAAATGTGGCTGATGCCAAGTTCGGCGAAGTAGTCCACCAGCGCGGTGGCATCGTCGAGAGTGAAATCGCGGTGAAATTGCAGTCGCAGCGTTGCGGTAAGGGCTTTCATCGGTGCGAAGCTCCACGATGGTTACGGCGGGCTTGCGCAAATGACTCCAGGCGCCGGCGGCTAGCCGGGCTATCAAGCAGCGTTGCACTGTCGCCGGGGTAACGGCGACGCCAGTTGGGATGGGTTTCAACGATGCCGGGCATGTTGGTCTGCTCTTCCAGCCCGAGTGCATCCTCGACCGGCAGCAGCACCAGCGGCGCGGGGGTGTGGGCAAGGAAGCAGACAGCAGCATCGACTGCCTGCTCGGCGCTTAGGAGGTGTCCTGGGTTCTTGCCACTGTCTTCGCACAGGGCCTGGTTCAGTCCGGCACGTTCCTTCTCGCGTGCCTTCCATTGCTGCTCGCGATCCGATTCCTGCACCTGACCGACCTTGATGCGCCAGTCGATATCGTGGCCCTGCCACCAACCCGCGAGTGTGGGAATGTCATGCGTGGTGCTGGTTGCCAAGGCCTGAGCGGGGTACTGCGCCGCGCGCTGGAAATTTCCGTCATGGTGCTCGAACAACAGTACGCGCATGCCAAGAATGCCCCGCGCGGCAAGGACGTCACGAAAACCGGGGGGAATCGTGCCGAGGTCCTCACCAAGAATCACTGCCTGATGCCGCCAGGCTTCCAAACAGAGCAACCGCAACATGTCGTCGAACGGGAAATTGAGGTAGACGCCATGCTTCGGATTGGCTCCAGCAGGCATCACCCAGAGCCGCTTCAGACCCAGAACATGGTCGATACGCATACCGCCAGCGTGTGCAAGGTTGGCGCGTAGCATCTCGATGTAGGCGCGGAAACCATGCTGACGAAGGCCCCAAGGCGAGAATGCGGAAATACCCCAGTTCTGCCCGTCGCGGTTCATGACGTCCGGCGGTGCACCGACACTGAGCGAAGCGAGCAGCTCGGCTTGCCGACTCCAGGCTTGGCTACCGCCGCCATCGGCACCGACTGCCAGGTCCGAGATCAGGCCGATGCGCATCCCGGCGCTGCGCGCAGCGACCTGGGCGCGCTCCAAGCCGCGGGCCATCAGCCACTGGCCAAAGGCGTGGTAGCTAACCTCGTCGGCATGCTCACGGGCGAACGCTTCTACTGCTGGGCTTTCAGGAGTGCGGTAAGCCTCCGGCCAATCGTTCCAATGCTGCGTGTGGCCTTGCGCGTCACGAAGGTGCGTGTGCAGTGCTTCGAAGCGGCAGTGGTTTTCCAGCGCCTCACCGCCGCTTGCTCGAAAACTGTCGAAATCGGCCTGCAGTGCATTGCCACCCGTTTTGAAATCGTCGAACAGCTGCCGCAACAGCTGATGGCGCGACTGAGCCACTGCGGGCCAGTCGATCAGATCGAGTTGCTCCAGGCGCTGCAACTCCTCGCCGAGCCCGCAGGTTTCGATGGCCTGGCGCAGTGGCCGCTCACCCAGAATCGAGCCAGGTGCCGCATGCAGCACGTTGAAGAACAACCGGCTGGAAGGTGAGTACGGGCTGTACTGGTTGATATGCGCACCGAACATGGCATGCACCGGGCTGATGCCAAGCGCGTCGGCGCCATGGGTAGCCGCGTTGCGCACCAATGTCTCCAGGGCCTGGGTATCGCCAAGGCCGCCGTCGTTGGCCCGGCGCAGGCCATATAGCTGCACGGTCAGGCCCCAGGCGTCGGCACCGGCGATTTCTGCAACTGTCGGGCAGGAGCAGGGAGCGATGGCGATGGTCAGCTGATATTTGTCGATAGTCAGCTGGTAGTAGCCGGGCGTATCGACAGCCGGCAAATGCGCCTGCTCATCGAGCATGCCGTGCTGGACGTTGCCATCCTCCGACGTCAGCTGGAATCGACTCAGCGGAGGAAAATAGCCACCCAGGTCCAATGCCGCATGTTGGTCGCATGTCAGAAGCGGAGGGACACCGCCATGGTTGTTCTTGTGCGCAAGGATTTCCAGGCTGGCATCGATATCTTCGTCGGTTTCCGCGGCCAGCCCAAGGCAAGCTAGCACCTCGCGCAGCACAGCAGGTTCGACCCGTTGCTCGCGGTTATCGGCGTCGATCCAGTCGATGGACAGCCCGGCGGCTTCTGCCAGGCGGATTAGGGATTCGTCGCTCATGTGGCTTTCTCCAGATACAGCTTGGCCATACGAGGCGCCAACTGGTTATGCGTGTCGCCGACCGTCTCACGGCTTGCGAACAGCAGCTCGGCGGTGGCGGACGAGGCGGGAAGTGGTGCGGGTTGCCCACCAAGATTGAGCTCCAGCCGCAGCCGGCAGCCGTCGGCTAATCGCCAGTGAACGAGCACTGCCGCATCGGCCAGAACGCGTGCATCGAGGAATTGTGAGCCGGCCAGACGCGGCACGATCTCCGCATGGCGAATGCGTAGCAGCTGGCGATACAGCGCATGCCATTCGGCATGTTCCGGCTGGTGACGTGCTTCGAAGTCCGGCCGCGAATCCTCGAACGTGGACACTGCGTTCGGATCTGGAATCCGTTCGCGCGTGGCCTCGTCGGCGAATTCGGCAAACTCTGCGAATTCGTTTCGGCGGCCTTCACGCACCGCATCGGCGAGCTCGCCGTGATGGCTGGTGAAGAACAGGAAGGGCTGGCGCGAGCCCCATTCTTCGCCCATGAACAATAGTGGAACCATGGGCGATAGCAGCAATACCGCGGTTGCCGCGCGCAGTGCTTGCGGATCGGCAAGGCTGGCCAGGCGTTCGCCGAACGCTCGGTTGCCGGTCTGATCATGGTTTTGCAGGAACAGCACGAATGATGTCGGCGAGAGATGCCCGCTCGGTTCGCCCCGAGCTTCGCCGCGGCGGTTGTTCTGCCCCTGATAGATGAAGCCTTCGCCGAGAAAACGCGCCAGTTTGGCGGTTGCGTCCTGGTTGTAATCGGCGTAGTAGCCCTGGCTTTCATCGGTCAGCAGGGTGTGCAGCACGTTATGGCCGTCATCGTTCCACTGCGCAGTGAAACCCTGGGTGAGCAGAGTCGAGCGGTTATCCTCGTTCTCCAGTACCAGATGCGCATGACGCCCGGGCTCTACCGTTGCGTGCACACGCTCGGCAAGCTCAGTCAGGAAGCTGCGATCGGGGATGGCATGCACTGCATCGAAACGCAGGCCGTCGAAGCGGTAGTCCATCAGCCACATCAGCGTGTTGTCGATAAAGAAATCGCGCACTTCGCGGCGGCGGAAGTCTATGCCGTCGCCCCACGGCGTTTGCTGGTCGTGGCGGAAAAAGTGTTTGGCATAGCGGCCGAGATAATTGCCGTCCGGGCCGAAGTGGTTGTAGACCACGTCGAGGAAGACCATAAGGCCCAGCCCGTGTGCAGTATCGATGAGATGCTTGAGCTCTTCGGGGCTGCCATAGGCCGCCTCTGGCGCATAAGGCAGTACACCGTCGTAACCCCAGTTGCGGTCGCCGGGAAACTCGGCGATGGGCATCAGTTCGATTGCGGTGACGCCTAGATCGGCAAGATCAGCCAGATGCTGTTCCATTGCTGCGAAGCCGCCATAAAGGCCGACGTGCATTTCGTACAGCACGGTCTCGTGCCATGGACGACCTTGCCACTGGGTGTTGCGCCACAGGTAATTGTTGTGAGTGTCGACTACCAGGCTCGGTGCATGAATGTCGCCGGCCTGCGCGCGCGAGGCCGGGTCAGGGACATGCAGGTCGTCGTCGATAAGGAACCGATACAACGTACCGGCGCCATACGGGGCGTCGATGCTGTACCAGCCTTCTTCTGTTGCGGTCATCGGCAGCGTTTGTGCGCCTACAACGATCAGACTGACGTTTTGCGCATCGGGCGCCCAGAGTCGGAAGCGGGTAGTTCCGTCATCCAGCAACTCCGGACCGTGATGCCCTATATGGGCACGCTGCTTCTGCATTGAACAACCTCTTCAGATTAAATGACGAACCTCGCGGCGCTCACCGAGCAACTGCCGGTAGAGCACGTCGTAAGGTTCGATGGCATGGCGCCAGAAAAAGCCTGTCGCCATTGCCCGGCAGCGCATGGCGCCGAGCAGCTGCGGATGCTGATGAATCGCCAGCGCCCGCTGAACCGCTTGGTGGTAGCTGGCGGTATTGGGTTCGTTGAACAGGAAGCCGGTGACGCCGTCCTCGATGGAATCGGCCAACCCGCCTGTGCGGCGTGCAATTGGCAAAGAGGCGTAACGCTGGGCATACATCTGGCTCAGGCCGCACGGCTCGTAGCGCGACGGCATTAGCAGGAAGTCGCTGCCGGCGAACAGCCGACGCGCATCGGTTTCGTTGAATCCGATATGGGCCGCGACACGTCCAGGGTACTGGGCAGCCAGTTGACGAACCTGGTTCTCGATGTAGTGATCGCCTTGACCCAGAATCGCCAGCTGACCGCCGCCTGCGACGATGGCGTGGGCCACATCGAGCGTCAGATCCACGCCTTTTTGATGAACCAGGCGCGAAACCACGGCGAACAGGGGCGCCCCGCACTGTTCGAGGCCGAAGGATTCACGGATATAAGCGGCGTTCGCCTCCTTGCCAGTCCAGCGGCGCGCGCTGAAACCGCTTACCAGATAGGGGTCGGTTTCCGGTTCCCAGCTCTCGTCGATGCCATTGAGTAATCCACTGAGTAGCCCCTGGCGGGCTTTCATGCTGAGGAACCCCTCCATGCCACAGCCGAATTCCGGCGTGGTGATTTCCTCTGCGTAGGTAGCGCTTACGGTGGTCACTCGGTTGGCATAGGCGATACCGGCCTTGAGCAGCGAAAGCTTGCCGTAGAACTCCATGCGTTCGGGGTCGCATGCGTCCGCTGGTATGCCCAGCTGGCGCCGCTGCGACATATCGATGTTGCCCTGATAGGCCAGGTTGTGAATGGTGAAAACGCTCGGCGTATTCAGCCCACGCCAGCGCATATATGCAGGAGTCAACCCGGCTGGCCAGTCGTGAGCATGAACCAGCTCTGGTGCCCAACTGATGCAGGCGGTGCCTGCGGCAATCTCCGCCGCAGCAAGGCCCAGACGGGCGAAGCGAATCGGATTGTCCGGCCAGTCATTGCCGTGGTTATCGCCGTAGGGCGAGCCGTCGCGCTCATAAAGCTCAGGGCAGATCAGCACGTAGATGATCAGGCCGTCAGGCATGTCCATCCGCCCAATGCGGCAACCGGGTATCTCGGCATAGCCGTTGAGCGAACCGACCGTGCGAATGGCGTGCCCACTGTTTATCACTTGCGAATAACCCGGGATCAGCACGCGTACGTCATGCCGTGCGCCAAGTGCGCGGGGCAGGGCTGCAGATACATCGGCGAGACCGCCGGTCTTGACCAGATCGGTCAGCTCGGAAGTGACAAAAAGGATTTTGCGTTTGTCATCGTGGCTACTGCGAATCTGCAGGGCAGGGCGGGTAACCGGGGGTGCAACAAGTTGGGCCTTCGGTATTCCGATAGGCCGGGCGTTCACAGCGGCAATACTCATCTCGATCTCCCCAGAGCCCCGGCGTTCCAGGTGCCGGCGCCACTTACGAGCATATTTCTCCTATGCAACGATCTGATGACCGCCGCATACCATGAACACGACCAGGCTGAACTTAAGTTCTTATTTGAACTGCCACGAGGGCATGTAGGGCTGCACTGGCCCTACCAAAAACCAGACCCAGCGTCGCGGTAGAAGTTCTTAAAATCCGATCAACAGCCGCCCTGGAACTCGTACCTAGCCAACTTGTTCGGAATATAGAGCCGTTAGGCGATGACCCTCGAAATTGGCGGAGCAAGAACCATGCAAGAGATTGAGAACATCGTTGCGTTTCTCCAGCGCGAAGCGCTTGTACTGGCCACCGCCGAATCCTGTACCTGTGGGCTGATGGCATCCCTGCTAGGTGACATTCCTGGGTGCGGAAAGGTGCTCGAATGCGGTTTCGTGGTGTATTCGCCGGAGGCCAAGAACCGCTTGCTAGAGGTGAATTTCGACACCATCGAGGAGTTCGGCCTTACCAGCGAGGAGGTGGCCCGCGAGATGGCCGTAGGCGCCCTTCGTGCCGCCAGCAGCGCCAACATGGCGATCGCCAATACCGGTGTTGCGGACGATGACCAGGAGGACGAAGGAGGTACTCAGTGCTATGCGTATGCACTGAAGCGGGGCGAACGGGTGTTGGTGATGAGCGAAACGGTGCAGTTCGAGGGTGGCCGTGTGGAAATACGCAAGCAGGCCGCATGGCACGGGTTGATCCGATTGCCGGAGATGTACGTAGGGCTGCTGAAGAAGCTGCACGGTACTGCTAGCGCCTAGGTTTTACACAGGTGGTTGGCGCTCGGGCTCGACGTGCTCCGGCGGTGACATATCGACACGCTGTTTGTGCCCGACGCTTAGGTCTGCCCGAACCTGCGGCAGCGAGTGCGGGTATTGGCGCTGGATGAAGCCGAGCAGGTTCTCGCGAATGTGGCAGCGTAGATCCCAGTTGCGAGACGAATCCGGTGAGCTAACCAAAGCACGCAGCTGGATTGATTTCTCGCTGGTATCGGTCACCTGCAGCACGCAGACCCTGCCGTCCCACAGCTCCGGGACTTCCTTGCAAAGGCGCCGCAACTCTTCGCGTAGCGGCTCGAGCGGCAGCGAATAATCGGCCCAGAGAAATACCGTGCCGATCAGGCTGGAGCCACGGCGCGTCCAGTTTTGAAAGGGCTTTTCGATGAAGTACTGCAGCGGCACGACCAGCCGGCGGTCGTCCCAAATGCGGACGACTACATAGGTCCCGGTTATTTCCTCAATACGGCCCCATTCGCTCTCGACGATGACTACGTCATCGAGTCGGATCGGTTGGGTCATCGCGATCTGCAGTCCGGCAATTAGATTGGCCAGTACCGGCCTTGCCGCAAAGCCCACTGCCAGGCCTGCAAGACCCGCAGAGGCCAGCAGACTCGCGCCGAATTGGCGGGCACCGGGGAACGTCATCAGCATTGCCGCCGCGCCGATCAGCAGGACGAAGAACGTCAAGGTTCGCAGCAGGACGCGTGACTGCGTCTGGATCTGCCTAGCGCGCAGGTTGTCGACCACATTCACCGGGTTTCTAAGCTCGATGAACTGCTGCAGACCGCGCAACAGGCGCATCACTAGCCATGTCAGCGCGGCGATGATCAGCAGGGTCGTTATCTGCCGTGCTGCGTTGATCAGCAGTAAATCATTCGGAGCGGACGTCCAGACGCCTTGCAGCCCAACCAATGGCAGCAACACCCGAATGGGTTTCTCCAGGTGCTCAGACAGCTCGCGTGTGAACAGGAAAAGCCGCGCTAGGCGCAGCATGAGCGCCGTTAGCAGGCGCCCAAATAGGCTCAGTACCAGGACAACGACCAATGCGGCGATCAGCGTGCGCAGTGCTGGTTGGCTGATGTACTGATCCCATTGCAGAAGGAGGGCAGGAAGTTCGATAGCAAGGGCTCCGGTTCGCCGTTCGTCAGGGCCAGTGACCGACGACGCATGACAAAAGTTCAGGGCGTTTCCTGGCTCGGCACGCCGGACGGGTGGGCGGAACTCTTGTCGGCCAGGTCTTTCACAAAATACGAGCAGGCCGAAAAGGCGGCCCAACTTCCAGACCTAGAGGAGTAGAACCATGCAGAGTGCACAGACCGGCAACGATGTACGCGTTGAGCGCCTTGTCGAATGGCTTCGCGATGCCCATGCGATGGAAGCCCAGGCGGAAACGATGTTGAACAAGCAGGCAAGTCGTATCGAACACTACCCAGAACTCAAGGCGCGGATCGAACAGCACATAACTGAAACTCAGAACCAGGCGAAGCTGATCGAAGGATGCCTGCAGCGTTATGACAAGTCCTACTCGGGCCTCAAGGACCTGGGAGGCAAGATGATGGCGATGGGGCAGGCAATGGGCGGCATGATGGTAAATGACGAAATCGTCAAAGGCGCACAGATGGGTAACGTATTCGAGAACCTGGAGATTGCTTCCTACACCATCCTTATTGCCGCGGCCGAAGCGGTGGGTGACATGCAAACCAAGGAAGTCTGCGAACGGATTCTCTTGGAGGAGATCGCAATGGCTGATTGGCTGCGCGACCACCTGCCGGAGCTGACGCAGGCCTACCTGACCCGCGCACTAGAGCCGAACGTAGAAGCCAAGCGTTAAGCGCGAACTGCCCGGCTGATAAGAAGCCGGGCATTCCTTAACCATATTCTCGGCGCAATCAAAATCCGATGCACTGCTGGAATTGACCAATGAAACCAAGACCACTCGTCAAAACCCTGACCTTCGCTGTTCTGCATTTCGCTACAGCGTTCATCGTTGTCTACGCCCTGACTGGCAGCGTGGTACTGGGCGGTGCGGTAGCCCTTATAGAGCCGTTGTGTAATACGGTGGTTTTTTATTTTCATGAACGCGCATGGCAGCGTTTCGGTAGACAGAAGCCTGTAACGTCCCACAGCTACGGTCACGATGTATTTTTGAAATACATAGGCCGCGGCCAGGCGTCCAGCGGTCGAGTCGTTCGCACGCCACGATAAGTGTCCTCATTTACCCGGTTCGGGCGAATCGGCTTCAGGCAATGTACTGCGGGTCGCGAACATTTCAATACGCAGCTCTTGTGCCAAGCGCACCAGATTGGCGGCATCGCGACATTGATCGTAGGAAATACCTAGAACAGTGAGCTCTTCGTCCGGTGGCTCGTGGAACAGGCGCACGCTAAGCGAGCTGTCCGCATCACGGCACTCACACTGAAACGGGCGCAGATAGGTGTGCAGAATGGCTTCGATTTTGAACAGTGGAAGACGCGTATTCATAAATCCTCCCTAATGTAAGGAAGGTGACTAGAGCGCAGAACAAACCTCCACTGCGCACCCTGTTTTCCCGACGTCATTCAACCGTAGCAGTGCTGATCCGGATGTAAATGCGTCGATATGTCCATCCGGCAGATTAAGTCTTGCAAGCCCTCTACGCTGCTGGATTCAGCAATCACCGCTTGTCGGAAGGTGTCGGACAGCTGGATTCCTCTTCGCTGAACTTCATACCAGCAGGGGATGACCAAATTAAGTACGTCCTCTCGCGGAGACCCGATATGAAAAGACTGATGCTCACGTCAATCCTGAGCGCTCTGATTGCGCTCCCGGTCATGGCCCAGTTCCCCGCCGGTACCCCACGTGATGATACGGGGTCGCGGCCCAGCACCATGGGCAATCCCACTCCACAGGAAGAAGTGGAAACTAGAAAGGACCATGAAGGGCGGACGGTTATCGAAGACGGCCGGCCAGTAGCGCCACCCATGGGTGAAGACGAGAAGTCCACCGATCCCACACGCCATTCGGCACCAGGCGGTCCTAATGACACCTCCACCGATGCCGGCAAGCTGGAGTAACGGCTAGGCATCATCAGGAGATAGCCATGGCGCTCGATGACTACCAGCGCATGCGCGACTTCGCCGCCACACCTGAGCCGTCCGGCAAAGCGCGCGCGAAACCTCGCAAGGTCAAGGCGCTGCAATACTGCATCCAGAAGCACGACGCCTCACGTCTGCATTACGACTTTCGCCTGGAACTGAACGGTACGTTGAAGAGCTGGGCCATCCCCAAAGGTCCGAGCTTGGACCCTAGCGCGCGCCGGCTAGCTGTTCACGTGGAGGACCATCCGCTGGAATACGCCACGTTCGAGGGCAGCATTCCACCGGGTCATTATGGCGCTGGCGATGTGATCGTCTGGGACCGGGGCGTCTGGATACCTCAGGGCGATCCCGATGAGGCGTATCGCAAAGGCAAGCTTAAATTCACCCTGGAAGGGGAGAAACTCGCGGGCAGCTGGAATCTGGTGCGCACGCACATGGATGGCAAGAAGGAGCAGTGGTTTCTAATCAAGTCCCGTGACGAGGCGGCACGCGAGGAGGATGACTATGACGTAGTCGCGGCCGAGCCGAACAGCGTGCTCAGCGACCGCACGCTGGTCCCGCGCAACCGCGGCGCGGTCAAGCCCCGAGTGGCGGAGTCGCCGGCCAAGGCTGTCAAGGCGCCAGCCAAAAAACGAGAGCCACGCCAGCAGAGCGCAGCGGTCACGCTAGCAGGTGCTGTCCCGGCCGAGTTGCCGGAGCGCTTCAAGCCGCAGCTGGCCACACTGGTCGATTCGGTTCCAACCGGAGACTGGCGCTACGAGATCAAGTTTGACGGTTACCGCATGCTTGCCCGCATCGACGCCGGCAAGGTCGGGGTATTCACCCGCAATGGCCACGACTGGACCGCGAAAATGCCGCAGCAAGCGGCAGCTTTAGCCGCTTTGGGGTTGGAGTCTGGCTGGCTGGACGGAGAGGTGGTGGTGCCGAACGAGGAGGGCGCGCCAGACTTTCAGGCGTTGCAGAATGCGTTTGAAGCAGGGCGCAGTGGCAGCATTCTTTATTACCTGTTCGACATGCCCTATCTGAATGGCATGGATCTTCGCGAAGTCCCGTTGGAGCAGCGCCGCGTTGCGTTGCGCGAAGTGCTAGAACGAAGTGACAGCGGGCTGCTGCGTTACTCCGAGGATTTCACCGAACAGGCGGACAGCATTCTTGAAAGCGCCTGCCAGATGAAGCTGGAAGGGCTGATTGGCAAGCGCGTTGGCAGCGCTTACGTTTCCCGGCGGAGCAATAGCTGGGTGAAGATCAAGTGCAGTAATCGCCAGGAGTTCATCATCGTCGGCTACACCCAGCCAAAAGGCACACGGAGCGGTTTTGGCGCGCTGTTGCTGGGTCTGCATGACGAAAACGGGAAGCTGCTTTACGCGGGTAAGGTCGGCACCGGTTTCAATCACGCAACGCTGCAGAGCCTGCACAGGCAACTGAAAAAGCTGGAAACCGATAAAAGCCCATTGGCCAAGGCCGCACCTGCGGCTGATGTGCGCGGCGCGCAATGGCTCAAGCCGGAACTGATGTGCGAAGTCGCCTATGCGGAGATGACCCGTCAAGGCGTAGTCCGCCATTCGGTGTTTCATGGCTTGCGCTCGGATAAACCTGCCGAAGCCATCACCCGCGAGCGAGCCAAGCCCGCCAGCCGTGGCAGCTCAGCTTCTTCGAGTAGCACTTCAGCTGCGAAACGCAAAGCCGATCCCATCGGCAGCGGACTGATCAAGATTTCCAATCCAGAACGGGTCATCGACCCCAGCAGCGGCACGACCAAAATTGAGCTGGCGCGCTTTTACGCTCAGGTCGCCCCATGGACCTTGCCGCAACTGCGTGCGCGCCCGTTGGCGTTGGTCCGCGCCCCGGAAGGCATTGGTGGTGAGCTGTTCTTCCAAAAACATGCGGATAAGTTGGCGATACCGCACATCACCCAGCTGGACCCGGCCCTAGATCCTAAACACGGCGCACTTATGGTGATCGACAACGTCGAGGCGCTGGTTGGAGCTGCGCAGATGGGCACCATTGAACTGCACTGCTGGAATGCGGTGGCGCCGGAGCTGGAGCATCCAGACCGCTTTGTGCTCGACCTCGACCCCGATCCGGCGTTGCCCTGGAAACGCATGGTCGAAGCGACTCACCTGACCCAGACACTGTTGGACGAGATTGGCTTAACCTCGTTTCTCAAGACCAGCGGTGGCAAGGGTTTACATATTGTCGTACCCCTTGACCCCGTACACGACTGGGGCGAAGTAAAGAGTTTCAGCCAGGCCATCGCCAAGTACCTCGCCAAGTTGCTGCCAACGCATTTTTCTGCCGTGAGCGGGCCAAAGAACCGGGTCGGCCGCATCTTCATCGACTACCTGCGTAACAGCCGCGGCGCCAGCACCGTAGCGGCATACTCGGCGCGTACTCGAGAAGGATTGCCGGTATCCGTGCCCATCTTCCGGGAGGAGCTTGTGGAGCTGAGGGGCGCGAATCTGTGGACGGTTCGCAATCTGCTGGAACGGCTGGACGAGCTTGGCACTGACGATCCATGGGTGGACATCGCGCAGACCTCCCAGCGAATCACCGCGCAGATGCGCAAGCAGCTGGGCATGCGCTAGCTGCCGCCGCACTTTTCCCCCACCGCATCGCGACCCCGCAATACGCACTTCTGCCCGGCCAGACATCATGTCGCAGGAAAAGCAGCTGGGCAGGTAACAGCCTAAAGTCTACGATTGCCATATACCCCCATGGGTATATAGTGGCAGTGCGAGTAGTTGTCCCGCTGTGTTGCGGTACCACGCGCGATGACTGGCGTTTGAGATCCCGCCGGCTCGAAACCCGATTGCGCCCTTAGAACGACGGAGAAACAACGGTGAAAAAATTCCTAGTGGCAGCTGCCTTGTCCAGCTTTGCATCATTAGCCTTGGCAGAAAGCCAGGCTGTTACAGTCATCCTCAGTGATGCCAGCAATATGACCCAGGGAATGGCCATGGTATTGGCCAACCAGATGCAGGCCCAGGGTGCCCAGGTTGACATCCTGTTGTGTGACCAAGGAGGCGATCTAGCGCTCAAGGATGCTGGCGGCGAAGCCCTGAAGCCCAATGACGTGACGCCGGCGCAGCTGCTAGGCGCCGCCATGAAAAAGGGCGCAACTGCCTCGGTTTGTGCGTTGTACCTGCCCAACACCGGTCATGCCCCGGAGCAACTCAAGGACGGTGTCGCCGTTGCCAAGCCTGACGCCATGGCGCGTGCCATGCTGGAACCGCAGCGCAAAGTCTTCAGTTTCTAACGCTGGTGATGCGAGTAGCGCTCTACTCGCATCATTCACTCATCGAGTGAATGATGGATTCTCAGTCGTTGGCGCTTGAGTGAAGGCACGGCAATTTGGATTTGCTATGCGGCTAGCAACTGTTCCAACCGTAGGCCGACTTGCTTTGCCTGCGCAGACAGTTCGGCTATCAACTCTATGAATCGGCCCAGGGCCGCCACTTCTGCAGCTGGCAGATGCGCCTCCAACGAGATCAGTTTTATCGAAGCCTCGTCTCGACGTTGTCTGGACGAGTGTTCGATATTTATCAGTTCGTCAATCAGCGTCTGGACCAATACGGCTTCACGACCGCGGAAACGGCTCTCGAGGAGTTCATCCAGCTTCTCCATGACGGCCATAACGTGAGTGACTGTGTCTACGGCTCGCAGAAGGTGAACCCGCAGCTCGTCCTGCAACGCTATTGGGATCGTCATTTTTCGTAGTGATACAAGGCGAGCGGCTTCTCTGCTGCAGTTCGCCAGCCCACATTGCACGTGAAGCAGGTCGATGATGTCGCTGCGCGGTATCGGCATGAACAATGTGGTCGGTAGATGCAGGCAAATATCCCTGGCAATTCTCTCGCCCTCCTGGCCCAAGTCCTGGATCTGCCGTTCTGCCTTCTGGACTGCTTCCCAATCCTTATCCAGCGCGCTTCGCAGCAGCGGTAGGAGCAATTTAACGGCGGTGTGGAGCTGGGCGAAATGATAGCGCAGCTGCTTGAAAGGGGAACGGGCTATAAGTCCGCACAAAGCGTTATCAGGCATACAAGACTCCCGGTAATCGAGCACGATGGTGCGTGATCCGATTGAGGCCCTGTCCTATTGCAATTGAATGACATCAGCACCCACTGGCAGCAATAGTCGTTACGACGGCCGTGGCGGCACCGCATGCCGACGGCAACCTCATCTAGCTCCACCCTCGCCGGGCTCAGTTATTTCGCTATCGGGTAGATGCGTGAAGCCGTGCGCATCGACTTGTCAGGAACGTTGCAGGTGCCGGGGTAGGGCCGAATGGCCGCGCAGGAGGCTCCAGGCGGACCTGCATCTGGGTGACGCCTGTTAAGCACTGGGCAACACCGTCTCAGGAGTTGAGAGGTTGCGCTGGCTGCTTCGCTCGGCCATGATCGGCGGCCGCCTTAATAAGGCCTGCGTTCCCAGTTGCCAAAAGTCGAGTACAACCCTTGTAGAAACCAGCCAATGCGCTTCTCCACACCTCGGCTGCACCGAGGCTTGAGCGCGTCGTTTCCTGCAAAGCGCTGGATGCGTCGCGTGTTTACATGGACATGGTTTTTCTATGAGTTCTGGAAAGTACCGATTTCTTCCTTCTTGCCTGTCTGCCATCGCTCTTGCGGCTGTCTTCACCAGCGCTTGGTGGTTTTATCCTGATCGACCTGTCTCTGGGTTCGTTGTGTACTCAAACGACGGGCTGGTCGATGCTTCCGCACCGTTCTACAGCACTCGTTTCGCATCCTCTGATCTGAATGAGTTCGTGCACGCGTCTTCGGTGACTTCCTTGCCGGACGGTGGACTGATGGCTGTCTGGTTTGCAGGCTCAAGAGAGGGCGCGGCGGATGTGCAGATTCGGAGTGCCCGGTACGATGCGACTGCGCAAGAGTGGGGCAGCGAGCTGATCCTGGCCACGCGGGAGTCGACTCAGGAGGCGACCCAGAAGCACATACGCAAGCTGGGAAATCCCGTCATTGCGCTGGCTCCGGATAACAAGTTGTGGCTTTTCTACGTGTCAGTATCGATTGGCGGTTGGGCTGGAAGCGCTATCAACGCGATGTACTCGGACGATCTTGGCGAAACCTGGTCGATACCGAAGCAACTGATCACCACCCCATTCCTGAATATCAGCACACTCGTACGCAACGCTCCGGTATTCCATCGCGACGGAACAATCGGGCTGCCTGTTTACCATGAGTTTCTGGGCAAGTTTGCCGAGTATCTCTACATCAGCCCGGCCGGCGACGTCATTGGGAAAAGTCGAATCAGCAAGGGTACGGATTCGCTGCAGCCCACAGTAGTGCCGATGGATGAGCAAAGAGCCATCGCGATGTTGCGGTATGCAGGCGCCTCCCACCACAAAGTACTCGCCAGTCGTACCGAGGACGCAGGGCGAACCTGGAGCGAGCCTTATCCTATTGATCCCTCCAATCCGAACTCTGCGCTCGCAGCTGTAGCCACACCAAGTCATGGACTGCTGGTCGCGCTGAACGATCTCGAGGATGGGCGCTTCCGCCTCCGCTTGATGGAAACCAACTCCGGCCTAGAGCTCTGGAAGCCGGTATTCAACCTTGACGAATCGCCGGATCCGGAGGGCAACCCGTTCAGCCCACAGGCATACCGGGAAATCATCGGTGACAAGTTCCGCCTCTCCAGCGGAGCTCAACGCCTGCCGCTGGTAGACGAATTTCTGGCCAATCTGGATAGACGAGTTTGTAGCGCCCACGGCTGCGATTTCGAGTACGAGTATCCGTACTTCATTCGCAGCGCTGACGGCCTCTACCATCTCGTCTATTCCTAGAATAACACCTTCATCAAACACGTCAGCTTCAATGATGCCTGGCTTGAGGAGCAGCTCTAATGCCTGAGCTTTGGCAAGCGCATCTCACCTTTGCGTTACTCGCGTTCGTCGTCCTTCCTGATTTCGGTCTGAGCCGGTTTTTCAAAGGGACTGGCCTGGCGTTGCTTCTCGCGGCCAGCTTCATTCCCGTCGATGGTCTGGCGCTGGCTGCGTACATGCGCAGTTTCACCGATGACGTAGCTATTACGACCCTGGTCGCGCTGGTGTTTTTCGCAGCGGTGCGTATGCGCTTGGTGGCACCGCCAAGCCAAAGTGCGCGCGTTCAACTGTTGCTGTTGATGGGCGGGCTGTCGCTCTTTCTCTATCCGGCGACAATGGGCATGGCCTACTTTGATCCTTATCAGCTCGGTTACAGCCCACGCCCTCTGATTTTGCTTATAGGTGTGGCTGCTTTGGGCTTGTTGGCGCTGAAGAACTGGTTGGGGGTATGCATGCTGGGCCTGGCAACACTGGCTTTCAGTCTGGGTCTCAAGCCTTCCCCTAATTATTGGGACTATCTGCTTGACCCCTTTATCGCATTGTTCAGCCTAGGTGCACTGGCTGTTTATGCCGCCAAGATGCTTCTGCGCCAGCTCAGTGCACAGCAGGATTCCAAAAAGCCGGTGCGCCTCTGAGGCGGGCTTGCAATATTTGACGATTCAATAAATTGAGGTTTCGGATAATGGGTTGGCTCCACTCGCGGCGCTTGCACTACTGGTTTGGCGCGGTAGCAATTCTGTTCGTTGCGCTTGCAGTGTTGCGCGGAATTTTCTTCGTTGGCTTCTCTGGGTTTGAAACCAGCGCGCTAAGCGAAATCGAAGCCGTATCGGAGACGCTCGGAATCGGTCTGCGTTTCGACCTTCGTCTGGCCATCCTGCTGATGTTGCCTATCGCACTGCTGGCATGGCTCCCCGTATGGAACCTGACCCGCTCGCGTGCAGTTCGCTGGCTCGCACGTCTCTACCTGGCGTTGGCACTTGGTGCGGTGTTGCTGGTTTACATCATTGACTTCGGGCATTACGCCTATCTTGGCGTGCGTATCAATGCCACGGTTTTGCGCTTTCTCGAAGACGCGCAGATCTCTACCGACATGGTCTGGCAAACCTATCCGGTGGTGTGGATCACGCTCGCTTGGGTAGCGGCCACGGCTCTGGTTTGGTCGCTACTGGTACGCTTTGAACGGGTCACGCTGGATCGCCCCGCCAAACCGATCAGTCGCCTTTCGCTGACCTGGGGAAGTGCGGCAATGGTTGTGGTTGTTTTCATGGGCATCCTCGGTCGGACCGAGAACCTCAACCTAGAAAACCCCGTACCGCTACGCTGGAGCGACGCCTTCTTCTCTGGCGACAACCAGATTGCAGCGCTTGGTCTGAATCCCGTGATCTTCCTCTATGACACGCTCAAGGTGCCCAACCAACCATATGACCGGGAGCAGGTCGAGGCCCATTACGACATCGTCAGCCGTTACCTTGGCGTCGACCACCCCGATGCCGGTACGCTGAATTTCAGCCGGGAGGAGGGCGCTCAGCCGTATGCGATTGCCGGCGACCAACGTCCGAACGTCGTCTTCGTCATGCTTGAGTCGCTGGGAACCAGCGCAGTCGGCGCCTACGGTAATCCACTAAATCCAACTCCCAACATTGATCGGCTGGCCAAGCAAAGTTGGTTCTTCAAGAGCTTCTACGTTCCCGTTACCGGCACTGCGAAAACCGTCTGGGCCAGTATTTCCGGAGTACCGGATGTTTCACGGCAGGAAACCGCGACCCGCAACCCGCTGATCACTCGCCAACATAGCCTGGTGAATGCCCTGCAGGGCTATGACAAGTACTACATGATTGGTGGCAACTCCGGCTGGGCCAATATGAACGCCTTGATCCGCCAGAGCATCGACGATGTCCAGTTGCTCGAAGAGCGACACTGGAAATCGCCCATGGTGGATGTGTGGGGAGTCTCCGATTTGGATCTGTTCAAGGAGAGCGACCGCATATTACGGGCGCAAGAGGAGGGCAAGCCGTTTTTTGCCTATATCCAGACTGCTGGCAATCATCGACCGTTCACCATCCCCAAGCAGAACGATGGCTTCGAAGTGCTCGATCTCCCGCTTGAGACGGTGCAGGGCGCAGGTTCTCGTAGCGTGGCGCAATACAATGCGGTCCGCCTGCTGGACTTCAATATCGGGCGGCTGATGGAAATCGCGCAGGAAGGCGGCTGGTATGACAACACCATCTTCGTCATGTTTGGCGACCACAACACCCGTATCAGCCAGATCCCTCACATGCCACCAGCATTCGAGAAGCTCGGGCTTGAGAGTAATCATGTCCCGTTACTGATCCATGCGCCCAAGTTGCTGGAGCCGAAAGTAATAGAAGAAGCCGTGGGCCTGGTCGACTTGCTGCCGAGCGTGCTCGGCATGGCTGGAATGGAGTATCGCAATGGTGCCATGGGGCGCGACATCCAGCAGCCGGCTCCCGAAGGCGAGCGAGTGGTTCCGCTGGTTCTCAGGGAGGGAACGTTTCCTCTGATCGGCGGAGTGACCAAGGATTTTCTACTACAGATGCAGCACGATGGCAGCCAGCCGACCCTGCACGACCTCGCTTCGCAGGAGCCCTTGGAGAACGTTGCCGACCAGCATCCGGTGGAGTTCAAGCGCTTGGAAGCGTTGACACGTGGCTTACATGAAACCTCGCGGCTCATGCTCTATCAAAACGTCAGAAAAGACTGAACATCCTGCCGGGTACATCCTTGCAGGTTCCTTTCGTTCTCTTTGCGTGGAATCTCCCAGGCGCCATGCACTACCTGACGATGCTATAGCTCAAGTCCGCATCCCTGATGAACCGGTATGGCGCACATCAGTTCAACGTTGGTCGCTGTCGGCAGTTAATCGGAGTGACCCGGAACAGGGCAAAGCCGTATTCGGCCTGAGCTGTAGCCAATCGCCAGCACCTTGTCGTCATGGCTCCAGGCCATCGTGGTTACCCCGGAGTCGTCAAGTAGCCCCGCCAGGGGAACGCCTTGCTGGAGGTCGAATATATATACCAGTCCATCTTCTCCACCGCTGGCAACACGGGTATCGGCGTGACTGAAGCGCACCGAGCTGATGGGCTTGGAGTGCACCGGTAGCACGGCTGGCTCCTTACTTTGCGGCCCTTTTCCGGCGCAGTCCCAGATGATCAGGTCCTGCCCGCCGCCCGTTGCGAAGAAACGACCGTCGGCGCTCCAGCTCAGATGTTTGACCTTGGTCGGATAGCCACTCATTTGAAAATCTTCGCCGCTCTGCAGGTACCAGAGATGGATCGAGCTGTCCTGGCAGCCTGCCGCTATGAACCGGTTATCCGGGCTGACCGAGAGACTCAGCAGCGAATCCTTCCATGGAAAGAACCGAGTGGGTGACGTCCGCTCTAGGGACCAGCTGTTGACCACGCCGTAACAGCTGCTCATCAGGGTGCCGTCAGGCAGCCATCGCAGTCCGGTCACGGTGCTTCCGGTTGGATCTAAAGCATGGCGAAGCGAGCCTTCGCAGTCCCACAGTTGGATCTGTCGGCCGGCAGCAGACGCCAGGAGTCCTTCATCGGACCAGCAGAGAAATTCCACCCAGCTACGACCGCTATCGAGCGTACGCAAGGTATCGCCCGTCTGCGGGTCCCATAAGCGGATGCCTCCCTGCTGCCCACCACTAGCGAGCAGCGCGCCATCCGGCGACCACGCCATCGCGCTGGTGCCCAACCCGTGAACGCACTGACGCCATATGAGGCTTCCATCGAGTGTGTCGAAGACGGCAACCGAACCGTCGGCATAGGCCGCGGCGAGCAATGTATCGTCCGGCGACCAGCACAGGCTGTTCAGATGCTCTTCGCCCTCGGCTTGCCACAAGCTTTGCAGGCGATGTACCGGTACCGAATCATTCATACCAGGCAACCCTTCAGTCCCGCCGTCAGCTCGTCCCGATCAAGGTTACGGCCGATGAAGACAATTTCCGTTTGGCGTTTTTCATTGGACTGCCAAGGGCGATCCGGCCCGCCGTCCAGCAGCATATGCACCGCCTGGAAGACGAAACGTCTGTTGTCCTTGGCAATATTAAGGATGCCTTTTGTGCGCAGGATGTCCTGGCCCTTGGAGGCCAGCAGCGGGCCGAGCCAGCGGTTAACTTTCTCTTCCGACAGAGCCCCTTCAAGCGTAATGCCGACTGATGTGATCTCGTCGTCGTGGCTATGGGCCGCAGCGAACTCCCGATGCTTGCTCGGCTCAAGGCGAGCGCCAGACTTCTGCAGCCTCAGGCCAAATTCCTCTGGGCTATGTTCGGTGAACAGCGCGTAGAAGCCATCTGTCGGGACCAGCAGCGTTACGGTTCTTTCGCCGGTTTCAGGAACCTTGAGATTCACGACTCGACGATCCGGCACCCATTTCGCTCCGGCGGTTGCGCGCTTGCCTTCGCGACCGAAGGCTAGCTCGGCAATGCTGATCGCCTTTTCCAGGTCGGCGTCAGAGTCGCTGCTCAGCGGTATTAGCATCGCGCCGATGAAGGGATCCGGACCCTCACCGTAGGAAAGCTCGACGGCGCCTGCTGGCAAGTGCCAGGCCCCGACCCATTCGAACGGATATTCCTTCTGCAAGAAATCCGGACGTTGCTCCAGGACCCGGTCCAGATCGAAGCCACCCAGATCCATGACCGTGGGGATGTCGATATCGGCGTTGACGGTGCGGTGTATCTGCGCCAGGGCATTCATTTTGCGAATGCGTGCTTCCAGCTCCTCGAGCTGACTTGGCTCAACGAGGTCGGATTTGTTTAGCAGGATGACGTCAGCAAAAGCGATCTGTTCGCGGACTTCATTGCTCTGCTCAAGGTGCAATAGGACATGGTGGGCATCCACAACCGTGACGATGCCGTCCAGTTTCAGCATTTCGCGAATTTCGTCGTCGACGAAAAAGGTCTGCGCGACTGGCCCGGGATCGGCCATGCCGGTGGTCTCGACGAGGATGTGGTCGAACTTGTCCCGGCGGCGCATCAGGTTGCCGAGGATGCGGATGAGGTCGCCGCGCACGGTGCAGCAGATGCACCCGTTATTCATTTCAAAGACTTCTTCGTCGGCATTGATAACCAACGCGTCGTCGATGCCTATTTCACCGAATTCGTTCTCGATCACGCCAATGCGCATGCCGTGCTGCTTGCTTAGAATGTGATTGAGCAGGGTTGTTTTACCAGCGCCTAGAAAGCCGGTGAGGATAGTGACAGGCACTTTGTCGACTGATGTCATGGTGCGTCTCCGAAAGAAAGTTTCGGTTACGATATAACATTGGCGTGTCGATCGTTAACGGTTCGTTGCTTGTCGGCCCTGTCTTGCCCCGCATGTTGGGGGACGGGATAGAGCCCATGAGGTGTCGGTGCCCAGTGAAACTCTGTATCAAACGCACGTTCAAGGCTGCCGGACGCGCGAATTGATCGAGGCGTGCCGACATCAAGTAGATGCCCCCCGGCAATCACGGCAATGCGGTCGGCAAAACGCATCGCCAGGCCTAGGTCATGCAGCACCAGCAACATCGAACAGGCGGGCGACAATCTGCGCAAGTAATGCATCAGGCTAAGCTGATGACCGATATCCAGTGCCGCCGTCGGCTCATCGGCTAGCAGAATCGGCGACCTTGCGGCCAGCGCCCATCCTATTGCCGCTCGAGCATGTTCTCCGCCTGAGAGCTGCGACAGTCGTCGCGTCAGCAGCCGGTCTATATCCAGCGAGGCTGTCAGCTCGTCGTCCACTGTTATCGATGCGACTGACCGTTGCGCGGCAAAGCCGCGGCTGGCACCAAGGCGTAACAGTTCACCAACGTCGAGGTCCCATTGGCTGCGGAATGCTTGCGGCAGGTAGGCGAGCAGGCGCGCGCGTTGCAGTGGGTCGACCTCAGGTATCAGCCGCCCGTCCAGATGTACCTTTCCGGCACTAGGCTTGAGCAATCCAGCCATACATTGCAGGGCCGTGCTCTTTCCCGATCCGTTCGGCCCAACCAAGACCAAAAGCTCCCCAGCCTGCAACTGCAGCCGGAAGTCTTCCAGCACCACTCGGCCCGACCGTTCTACAAAAAGGCCATCGGCTAACAAACGGCACGCTGGTTTCATGGCGAAGGCCTCGCGCGGACTAACAGCAATATGAAGAACGGGGCGCCCAGCAGAGCCGTTAGCAAGCCCAGGGGGATTTCGGCAGGGGGCAATAGGGCTCTCGCCAGGCCGTCCAGTAGCGCCAGCAAGGCACCAGAGACCAAGGCGCTTGCCAACAGGAGATGCCGGTGCGCAGGCCCGAGAATCCAGCGAACCGCATGGGGCGCGACCAATCCGACAAATCCGACCAGGCCGCCCCAGGACACTGCCAGGGCCGTTATCGCCGCTGCGAGCATCAGGGCTCGGTTAACGAAGGCCCGTGGGTTGAGCCCCATGCTTTGCGCAACCTGATCGCCCAGACCGAGTAGATCGAGGCCATGGGCCAGGCGGAGAGCCAGCACCACAGACACTGCCGTCAGTGAGGCCAGCAGGGCCAGTGACGACCAATCCGGCGTGTGGATTCCGCCGAGGGTCCAGCTCAGCACAACCTGAAGATTCACCGTTTCGTCGGCGAGTGCCAGCAACATCAGGCTGCGTACCGCTCCGAGCAAAGCGGCTACGGCAATGCCTGCCAGCAACAGGCCGCTGGTATCAGTGATGCGCGTTAATCTCGTGATCGAAAGGACCAAGAGCGTTGCACCCCAAGCACCAAGGAAGGCGAGCAATGGCAAGGAGAGGGCGACTGACAGGGGTAGCGGCACCAATAGTGCAATCGCCGCCCCGACAGCCGCGCCGGGCGCGCTTCCGAGCAGATAGGGTTCGGCTAGCGGGTTGCGAAATACCCCTTGGAACAACACCCCGGCCAATCCCAGGCAGGCGCCGACGCAAAACGCTGCGAGTACCCGAGGAAGACGCCAGTGCACAAGCAGCAGGCTGAATGGTGAATCTGCCGCACCCAATAGTTGTGCGAGGTCGACAGGATTGATCAGCTCAGGCCCGAGCCATAACCCCATGGCAATTGCGGGCAGAGGCAGCAGGCAGATCAGGCGGTAGCGCTGGTCGCGGGTCATGGTCGTGGACTCGGCGTGGTTTGCTTGCCGAAGGCGTCTGGGTGCAGTTGGCGGGCGAGTTGTTCGACGCCGTCGACCACTCGCGGCCCAGGAATCAACAGCAGGGCGCTGGGCATCGCGGAAACCTTGCCGTCTCGAACCGCGTCGATGGTTTCCCACCCAGGCCGTTTGGCCAGGGTATCAATACGCTCTGGCGGGCCTGCCAGAATGATATGCGCCGGTGCTGCGCGTAGTACCGATTCGCCGCCCACCTGGCTGAGCGTACTGCCGGCAAGAGCGTTCTTGCCGCCTGCCAGGCGTAGGATGTCCGCGGTATAGGTCCCGTCGCGTACGCTCAAGTAGGTGCCGCGATCGCTCGCGGCGGTTTCCAGATAGACCCGTACCGGGGAGCGCCGTTGAAGCCTTTGGCGAACCGCCGCAATCCGCGACTCCAGGCCGGCGATCAGTTGCGCGGCCTCGCTCTCGTTGCCGGTCGCTGTGCCGAGCAGGCGAATATTTTCCATCACCATATTCAGGTCACGATGATTCAACACCAAGGCCGGGATGCCGATGCGCTGAAGCGGGTCGACCATGTTTGCGGCTTGACGAGCGGGCGTCATCACCACCAGATCCGCCTTGAGCCGGGCAATCGCTTCGATGGAAAACCCCAGTCGTCCGCCCACTTTGGCGCGCTCGGCAATGTGTGGCGGATAGCGCGTGAAGGACTCGACGCCTACGATTCGGTCGCCCGCGCCGATGCCATCGAGAATCTCCACGTTGCTGGCGAAAATCGCCACGATCCGCTGTGGCCTCGCCGGGATTTCGACCTGGCGCCCGAGCGCGTCCGCGACTGTTCTCGGGAATCCATCGTCGGCGTATCCCGGAACGACGAACAGGATCCCCAGCAGAGCGGGTACGACAATCCAGATGCGCACCGTCAGAACCGGTAGTTCGCGCCGAGGTATAACTCGCGTCCAGGATTGCTGTTACCCAGCCCGCCGTTCGATGCGTTTGGGTCGGCGATCGAAGAGTTGTTTCCATTGGCAATGAAGAGCGAGCTACGGTCGATGTCGAACAGGTTGTTTACTCCGGAAAAGAGCGCCAGGTCGGGGGTCAGTTGGTAGTTACCGCCCAGGTTGAAAACCCAGAAGGAATCCTTGCGATGCACATAGTTGGCATTCGGCTGGCCTGCCGGTATCAGCAGTTTTTCCTCGGTGCGGTAGTAGATTGGCCCTCTCAGAATCGCCGTCAGCCCCAGATCCCAAAGGTCGTGCTTGCCATAGGTCATCCCAAGGCTGGCTTGATGTCTGTACATGCGCTGAATCTCATCACGGTGAGTGCCGGTGAGGTTGGGCGAAGCACCTTCGTCTTTCATATTCCAGTTCCAGACACCGCTGGCATTCAGCCGCAGTAGCTGGTCGCCCTGCAGGGCCAGTGCGCTAGCAAGGTCGTATTGCCACTGTGCTTCAACGCCGCGGATCACCGCGTCACCGTCACCATTGCTGTACTGGCCGACCGTGCTGGTCAGCGGGCGGGTGACAATGCGGTCACGGATTCGGTTCTGGAACACCGCCAGGTCAAAGAAGTGGTCGCTACCGGTAAGGGTTAAACCGGTTTCGAACTGCAGGCTGGTTTCTGCCTTCAGGTTGGCGTTGCCCAGCGTCTGGTTGCCACTGGTGGTGGTGAAGTCCGCCGCCAGCTCGCCGGCCAGCGGTGCACGAAAACCGGTGGATACACCTGCCCTTAGCTTCAGCCAGGGCTGGGCCTGAAAAGCGGCGCCAAGGCTGTAGGTCGTCTCATCGAAACTGCGCGTGCTCTCATCGAGCAGCGGCAAATATTGGGTCGCGACAGTGGCTGAGCGACCGTAGCTGTACCGCGCACCAGCTCGCAACGTAAGCCGGTCGTCCATCAGACGCTGGATCAGCTCCGCGTAGAGAGCGGCAGAAAGGTCGTCCGAGTTGATGTCGTAAGGGGCGGCCTGGCTGGTGGTCGCACCGTTGACCGACACGCGGAAGCGGTCGTTGCGCAATTTGCTCTTTTCGAGATCCAAGCCCAGCAACAGGTCGGTGCTCGGTCCCAGCAACAGTTGTGGCGTCAGCTTGAGGCCATAGCCGGTCAGCTTGCGCTCGATGTTGTCCTTGCTGAAGCCGGGGGCTCCGCTGCTGAGCCGCTCTGAACCCCAATGCAGATCGTCGACATCGCGGAAAGCGTACCCCTGCGCCGCCCAGTTCATCCAGTCACCGACCGCCGCCGTCCAGCTCGCTTCGATGGACTGGTTGTAGCGGTTGTCGTAGTTGTCGTAATCCCACTGCGAGCCTCTGAAGCCAGCATCATAGATGCCGTCCGAGCGCAGCGTGAGTTCCAGGCGTTGGTCTGAGTCAGTATCGAAGCCCAGCGCGAGCAATCCGCCCCGGCGCTTCCAGGCAGTATTCTGCTGGGTACCGTCCTTGCTGCGGTAATCGTCACGCCGACCCGCGTCGACCCCTATGTAGTAGTCCATCGCGCCGAACATACCACTGCTGTAAACCGAGCCCTGGCCAAGCCCCCAGGAGCCGGTCTGCAAGGTGGCGCCATTGCCGCTGACGTTCTGGCCGTCGCGGGTAATGATGTTGATCACGCCTCCTATGGCCTGGCTGCCATAGATCACCGAAGCCGGCCCGCGAATGATCTCGATGCGTGAGACCTGCGCTGGCGATAGCTTGGAAATGTTGGCTGTGCCCGAGCGGCGGCCGTTCACCAGCACAGTGACCTGGCTGCGGAAGTCCCGTCCCTGGCCATCGGTGGAGCCGCCTCGAATGTTGATGGAGGTCTGGCCGGGCGTCCACTCGCTGAAAAAGCCAACCGCATTCTCGGCAAGCAAATCGGTAAGGCTGCGCGCCGATGAGCGTTGGATCTGCTCACTGTCGATGACTTGCACTGTTGAGGTGATGTCGGCAATCGATTCGTTGGCACGGGGCGCGCTGACTACTGCCGAGTCGAGTTTAAGTACATTCCCATTGTCCGCCAGAGCCATGATTGTCGTGCCGAGCAGAGCAAGGGCGGTGGAGGTAAGGCGCACAGCACGCATTTCATTATTCCTGGGGCTTTGGATTTTCGAATCAGTTTTGCCAGATGAGGCTTGCGGCGACTTTTGGCGCACGGGCCAGCCAGCCGTTGCCAACTTCCTTCAGATGCTCGTTCAGATATGCCTCGAGCTCTTCCCGACGTGCTTCGTCAAGCGGGGGCAGTTTTTCGAGGAAATGTGCCAGCGCATCGGCATAGGTCGGAAAGATCGTGGAGAAATGCCATTGAGTGAAGTGAACGGCGTCCGGACGCAGCCGCTCACCCAACTCTTCGAGTGCCAGCAAATACCCCGGCGTGCAATCACTGCCATGCAGAGAGGGTGGTAAGAACCCAGAGAGGCAATAAGTGCGAGGTCCTTGCTGGGCGGGCAGATTCCAGATCAGCGTGCGTTTGGCCAGTGGTCGCGTGGCTTCGACAAACGCGACGGCTTGCCCCGAATCGACGGGAATGTTGGCGCACAACACCACGTCAGCCGGTGGAAGCATCAGGGTGGGGATGTCTTGCCAAAGGTCGGAGTGCAAGGTGAGGCGCACAGAAGGCGACTGCGCCGCTAGCGTCTGGATACAGCCACGCATGTAGGCATTGGGCTCCAAAGCTCTCCAATGGCCGCCATCATTTACGAGTGATCGGCCAAGCAAACCCGATCCAGCGCCGACGTCTATCAGGTGGTCAGTGAGGCCCACTTGGCGACGGAGCGTATCGCCCACGGTGGTCAGGTAATCGGACGCCGCGAGGTGTTGGGCATAGAAGGCGGCATCGCGATTATTCCAAACTGGAGCCGTTTGGGTGGAAACACCAAGCACAGCAGTAGACTCCTCGCCGTAATCGCGCCTGATGCTGGAGTTGTCTTCGAATGAGGCGAAAGTTGTACTCATAAATGCAGCTTTACCATGGCCGGACTCGTTGCCACTGTGTGCCACGACGGCGTTATACAGGGCAGTGAAGAGGCTCTGAACGGGCCGGTGGGTTTTGTTATATGGATGTTATAACATAACAATATGAATGACTAGCTTAGTGTGGCCTCGTTGTACCGGCAGAGGAATCGATTCCTGACTGCCCGGCGGCAGCGTATTGCGCCTGTTGCTAGCGCGCTGCGCTATAGGCAGCTCTCACGAGCGCATGGGGATGCGAATGAACGAATTTCTGATCTTGGAACAGTCGTTATTGGGCGTGAGACGGCCGCTGAAGCAAGTACTCGATGCGGTGCCCTGGAACGAGGCGGGGCTCATCGCCGCCGTGGCGCAACAGCACGGCACTGGTGATGTGCTCATGCTGGCCTGGATGAATCGCACGGCGCTCGAGGACACCCTGGCCAGTGGCTGGGTGTGTTATTGGTCCCGCTCTCGGCAAGCGCTATGGCGCAAAGGGGAGACGTCGGGGCATCGCCAGCGGCTGCTTGAGGCGCGACTCGATTGTGATGGTGATGCGGTATTACTGTTGGTGGACCAGAGCGGGCCTGCCTGTCACACCGGTCGTCCCAATTGCTTCTATAACGCCATTCGCCAAGGCAACGTAGAAGTCGTTACGGCGCCGGTTAATACCACACCAGCAGGCAGCCGCAATGAGGGTTGAGTCGTTAGGTAGGCGCGTTTGCTTGGGTGCAACCTGGGCAGACAGCACCAATCTCCATCACGCTCCGATCCAGACGATAGCCGGCTAATGCCAACGCTTCGTTCAGCGCGTGCGAGGCTGCATCGTCGTGCAACTCTTTGACGCTATGGCAGTGTGGGCAGACCAGGAACACGCCGACATCGTTTTGTGGGTGCTGACTTCGATCACACGCGATGAACATGTTCATGCAGCTGATCTTGTGCGCCAGGCCATGAGCCACCAGATAGTTCAGCGCGCGGTAGACCGTTGGTGGCGCCGCGTTGGGCTTCAGGGTTCGGATAATGGCGAGCAGATGGTAGGCCTTGATCCCTTCCGGGTGCCGCTGCAACAGCATCAGCACTTGGCGTCGAATTGGCGTAAGCGCGACGTTTTGCGCGAGCCGGTCATCTGCTGCGTCGTCGAGCGCGACCTGCTCGGTCTGGCGTTCGCCCACCATTCTGTGCCTTTGCCTGTTCATGCAATGATCCGTATAGATATACGTTACAATATAACATACCATTTAAATGGTGATGCCGCAGCACTAAGCGGTGCGCCTGAAAACCAAGAGCCGACACGCAGCCTTGCCCGATTTGACTGAGATTTACGACCATGAGCATTCTGCTACCCGACGTAGCCATGACCGAACGGTCCGCAACCCATGCTTCACTGGAGTGGGTAGGGATGGCCGCGATCGATTTACCGATCATGTTGGACGAGCCCGGCGTGTCGTATCCGCTGAATGCTCAAGCGGACGTTCAGGTCAACCTGCCCGATCCAACCATCAAGGGCATACACATGTCGCGGTTGTACCGGCTCCTGGACGATTTCGCGGCACGGGAGAGGCTGAATCCGAGCGCATTGGCCGGATTGCTGGAGCGCATGGTGGGCAGCCATGCGGACTGCCATTCCAGCCGTGCGCGGCTCGGTTTGACCTTTTCGTTGCTGTGCCGGCGTCCGGCATTGCTGACCGAAGGCCTCAGTGGCTGGAAGTCCTATCCGGTTGTCGTCAACGCTGTCTGGGCGGCTCAGCAGCTGTCGCTGGAGGTGTCAGTCCAAGTGGCTTATTCCTCGACATGTCCATGCTCCGCGGCCTTGACCAGGCAGCTGATCGAACAGGCATTTCTCGACAGCTTCGGTTGCGAAGCGACCGTCACTCCTGCAGAAGTCGCCGCCTGGCTGCAGCGCAATGCAACGCTCGCCACGCCCCATAGTCAGCGCAGCGTGGCGGAGGTCCGTGTACGCATCGCGGGCGATGTAGAGCGCCTGGATCTGCTGCGGTTGATCGACCGTATCGAAGCCGCCCTCGGTACGCCGGTGCAGACCGCCGTCAAGCGCGCTGATGAGCAGGCGTTTGCGCGACTAAACGGGCAGAACCTGATGTATGTCGAGGATGCCGCTCGGCGCATCGAGAAAGCCGTGGCTGAGGACTACCCGCATCACAGCGTGAGCGTGCGGCACCTTGAAAGTTTGCATCCTCATGATGCAGTGGCGAGCAGTTCAAGCATGCCGGTTAGTTGAGTGAGGCGGCTTTTGGCTACTTCCGCGCCTGTGCGGCGCGCATTTGATCGATAAACGGAGGCATTGTCATGACGGTGGCCGGCCAGATCGAGCCAATCCAGTTGTACAACACCCTGGCGCGGGGCAAGCAGCCTTTCGTGCCCGCTAACCCGGAGCGGGTAACCCTGTACGTCTGCGGGCCCACGGTCTACAACTTCGCTCATATCGGCAACGCTCGCCCTGCCGTGGTATTCGACATGTTGGCGCGGCTATTGCGCCATCGGCATGGCCGTTTGGTCTATGCGCGCAATTTCACCGACGTGGATGACAAGATCAACGCGGCGGCGCAGGAGGCGGGCGTGCCGATCAGCGTCATCACCGACCGCTACATCGACGCCTACCATACCGACATGCGAGCACTTTGCGTCGCTGAACCGGATCTGGAACCGCGAGTCACCGAGCACATTCCAGACATCATCAGTTTGGTCTCGAAACTCATCGAGCGCGGCCACGCCTATGAAGCCGAGGGGCACGTGCTTTTTCACGTGGCTTCGTACGCAGGTTACGGAGCCCTTTCCGGACGGCGGCCTGAGGACATGCTTGCCGGCGCACGTGTAGAGGTGGCGCCCTACAAGCGCGACCCATTGGATTTTGTGCTCTGGAAGCCATCCGACGCCGAGCAGCCTGGCTGGGACAGCCCTTGGGGCAGAGGCCGTCCGGGTTGGCACATCGAATGTTCGGCGATGGTGGAGCGGCACCTGGGGCGCACCATCGATATCCACGGCGGCGGTCAGGATCTGATCTTTCCGCATCACGAAAACGAAATTGCCCAGGGCACCTGTGCCCATGACGGCGAGCCGTACTGTCACACGTGGGTCCACAACAGCTTTGTCACGGTGGATGGACAGAAGATGTCCAAGTCGTTGGGTAATGTGCTGCTGGTGCGTGACCTGCTTGCGCAGGCGCCCGGCGAGGCGATCCGCCTGGCGCTGCTCTCGACCCACTATCGTCAGCCGCTGGACTGGAACGACGAGCGCCTGGAGGCGTCCAGGCGGGTTCTGCTGCGCTTCTATAAAAGCCTGGCGCAGGTGGACGCCATATCCACGGCACAGACACCACCAGACGCCGTGGTCGTCGCTGCTCTTGGTAACGATTTGAACGTTTCTGCAGCCCTGGCAAGGCTCCATCAGCTTGCCGGGCAGCTGGACGCCAGCTGCGTGGAAGACGAACGCCGCGAGTTGAAGTCGACCCTTCTGGCATCCGCTGCACTGCTCGGCCTGTTGCAGCAGGAACCCGCCCAGGCCATAGCGGAGCTGGCGAGCAAGCGCGAGTCTGCGCCGATAGACGCCGCCTGGGTGGACGCGCTGATTGCCCAGCGCAACCAGGCGCGAGGTCGTAGAGAGTTCGAGCGCGCTGATGATCTGCGCGACCAACTACTGCGTGCTGGCATCCTCCTTGAGGACAAGCCCGACGGCACACACTGGTACAGCCAAAGTGAGCAACTGTCATGAAGCACTGGCCAAGAAAACTGGCCAAGGGGTTGATACGCGCCTACCAGTACCTGATCAGCCCACTGCTCGGCCCGCGCTGCCGTTTTTATCCCACGTGTTCGGAGTACGCCCTGGAAGCGCTCAATCAACATGGGTTTGCGCGCGGTTCACTGTTGTCGCTGCGCCGCCTGCTGCGTTGTCACCCTTGGCATCCGGGAGGCTATGACCCAGTGCCAGGCCGCTGCGACAACCATGCACACCATGAACAGGACCGTCACTGATGATTCGCAGGAACCCCTCTGGCCATCTTCCGGTAATTGCCGAGTCAGCCTATATCGACAAGACCGCCATCATCTGCGGGAAGGTGATCATCAAGGACAACGTGTTCGTTGGTCCCTACGCGGTGATTCGCGCCGATGAGGTCGACGCCAGTGGCGACATGGAGCCGATCGTGATCGGTGCCAATTCCAATATCCAGGACGGTGTGGTCATTCACTCCAAATCCGGGGCCGCCGTGGTGATTGGCGAGTACAGTTCCATTGCCCATCGTTCCATTGTGCATGGTCCCTGTGTCGTGGGTGATCGCGTTTTCATAGGGTTCAACAGCGTGTTGTTCAACTGTCGGGTGGGCGACGGCTGCGTGGTGCGGCACAACTCGGTCGTCGATGGCCGCGATCTGCCGGAAAATTTCTACGTGCCGCCGACTGAGCACATTGGCCCGCATACGGACCTCGATCGTTACCCTCCGGTGAGCATTTCCGCGTCTGAATTTTCAGAAGATGTCGCTCGCGCCAACATTGATCTGGTTCGGGGCTACAAGGCCCTGCAGAACGAGTTTTGACAGATGACTGACATCCTTATCCGCAACGCTCGATTGGTGAACGAAGGGCGTGAATTCGAGAGCGACGTGCTGGTTGCCCACGGACGAATTGAGAAAATCGCCACTAGCATCGAGGGCATACGTGCGCGTGTCGAAATCGACGCCGCCGGGCAGTGGCTGATGCCGGGAATGATCGACGATCAAGTTCACTTTCGCGAGCCGGGCGCGCCGCACAAGGGCTGCATCGCCAGCGAGTCGCGCGCGGCCGTGGCCGGTGGTATCACCAGCTTCATGGACATGCCCAATACTGCGCCTCCAACCCTGACGCTGGACGCACTGGCCGATAAAAAACGCCGGGCGGCTGCAGGCGCAAAGGCCAACTATGCGTTCCACTTCGGCGTCAGTCGCGACAACCTCGACACCGTTGCCGCGCTCGACCCAGCCGCGGTTGGCGGAGTAAAGGTGTTCATGGGCGCGTCGACAGGCGACATGCTGGTGGACGATCCTGAGATATTGGAGCGTTTGTTCAGCTGCGTGCCGACGATTCTGCTCGCCCACTGTGAGCACACCCCCAGCATCCTGGCCAATGAGGCTCGCCTGCGAGAGCTTCATGGCGATCACATTCCGCCCTCGGCGCATCCGTTGATACGCGATGCCGAAGCCTGCTATCGATCGTCCAGTTTCGCCGTGGACCTGGCAAGACGCTGCGGTACTCGCCTGCACGTGCTGCACCTGACCACGGCGCGGGAGTTAGCGCTGTTCACTCCCGGCCCGCTAGCCGGCAAGCGCATCACCGCCGAAGTTTGCGCTCATCATCTGCTGTTCGATGACAGCGACTATGCCGCGCTGGGCAACCTGATCAAGTGCAACCCGGCGATCAAAACTCGCGCTGATCGTGATGCCCTGCGGCAGGCACTGCTCTGTGACCGTATCGATGTAATCGGCACCGACCATGCGCCCCACACGCTCGAAGAGAAAAGCCGTGCTTACGCTCAGGCACCTTCAGGCCTGCCCCTGGTGCAGCACGCCTTGCCTGCGCTGTTGGAGTTGGTGGAGGAGGGCGCGCTGCCGTTAACGCACCTGGTGCGCAAGACCAGTCATGCCGTGGCCGAGCTGTTCGGCATACGTGAACGCGGTTATCTGCGTGAAGGCTATTGGGCTGACTTGACTCTCGTGGAGCGCCTGGCAGTGCCACAACCGGTGGACGAACAGCCCGTACTCGCCCATTGCGGCTGGACACCCTTCAAGGGCCGCAGCTTTCGTCATGCTGTGCGTACCACCGTGGTGTCTGGGCAGCTGGCCTGGCATCAGGGACGCGTGCAGGACGACTGCGAAGGCTTGCCGCTCAGTTTCAACCGTTGATTCGCACAGGACATCCAATGATCGACATCACTCTCCCCGACGCGAGCGTTCGTCGCTACGCCGAACCGGTTTTCGTACAGCAGGTTGCGGCCGATATTGGCGCGGGGCTTGCCAAAGCAACCATCGCCGGCAAGGTCGATGGCACTTTGGTCGACGCGTGCGACCTGATCGATCACGACGCCCACTTGCAGATCATCACAGCCAAGGATGCGGAAGGCATCGAGATCATTCGCCATTCCTGTGCGCACCTGGTGGGGCATGCCGTGAAACAGCTGTATCCGACTGCACGGATGGTTATCGGCCCTGTCATCGAGGACGGCTTTTATTACGACATCGCTTTCGAGCGGCCTTTTACGCCCTATGACCTGGCCATGATCGAACAACGCATGCGCGAGCTGATCGACAAGGAATACGACGTCATCAAGCAGGTGACGCCACGTGATGAAGTCATTGCCGTTTTTCGCGCGCGTAATGAGGAGTACAAGCTACGCCTGATTGAGGACATGCCCGACGAACAAGCCATGGGCCTGTACTTCCATGAAGAGTACGTGGACATGTGCCGTGGTCCACACGTGCCCAATACGCGTTTTCTAAAAGCGTTTCGCCTGACCAAACTATCGGGCGCCTACTGGCGCGGCGACTCCAAGAACGAGCAACTACAGCGGATTTACGGTACGGCGTGGGCAGACAAGAAACAGTTGGCTGCCTACCTGCAGCGAATCGAAGAGGCGGAAAAGCGCGACCATCGCAAACTCGGCGCGCATCTGGACCTGTTTCATTTCGACGACATGGCCCCGGGGTCGGTGTTCTGGCATCCCAAAGGCTGGACGCTCTTTCAAACACTGCTTGGCTACATGCGCCAGCGCCAAGAGGTGGCGGGCTATGTCGAGGTCAACACGCCGGACGTCATGGACCGCGGCCTGTGGGAGACCTCCGGGCACTGGTTCAACTACCGCGAGAACATGTTTACGACCAGCACCGAGGATGAACGTGTATTCGCCCTCAAACCGATGAACTGCCCTGGCGCGGTGTCGTTGTATGCACGCGGCATCAAGAGCTACCGCGATCTGCCGCTGCGCATGGCCGAGTTCGGCAAAGTGCATCGTTACGAGCCGTCGGGTGCGTTGCATGGGCTGCTGCGGGTAAGACACTTCACCCAGGACGATGCGCACATATTCTGTACGCCTGAACAGATGGAACAGGAGTGTGCCGACACCATCGAACTGGTGTTCGACATCTACCGTGATTTTGGCTTCGAAGACGTCGCGGTCAAACTGTCGACGCGGCCGGCCAATCGCATTGGTACTGACGGAACCTGGGACAAGCTGGAAGGCGCGCTGTCCGGTGCGCTGCACCGTATCGGCGTGGACTACCAACTCAATCCGGGCGAGGGCGCCTTCTACGGACCGAAGCTCGAGTTCGTGCTGCGCGATGCCATTGGCCGCGACTGGCAATGCGGCACGTTGCAGGTAGACCTCAATCTGCCGGAACGCTTCGACATCCACTACATCGACGAGCAGGGCGAGCGGCAACGGCCGGTAATGCTGCATCGCGCCTTGTTTGGCTCGCTGGAACGTTTCATCGGTATTCTCATCGAGCAATACAGCGGTGCTTTCCCGTTGTGGTTGGCGCCCCAGCAGGCGGTCGTGCTGAATATCAGCGAGGCGCAGGATGATTACGCACGTGAAGTCGCCAGCCGGCTAAAACGCAATGGCTTGCGAGTGACGGCGGATCTTCGCAACGAGAAGATCGGCTACAAGATCCGCGAGTACACCTTGCAAAAGGTGCCCTATCTGTTGGTGGTGGGCGATAAGGAAAAGCAGGATCGCCACGTTTCCGTACGCATGCTGCGCGGCGAGGATCTGGGCTCGATGCCGCTGGATGCCTTGGCGACGCTGCTGTTCGACCAGGCAAAGCTGGCTCGCCATCACGAAGCAGCCGAGGCGCTACCGTGCTGATTCGCAAACTGTTCAAGTTCGAGAGTGCGCATATCGTCCGCAATTGCACCACGCGACGTTGCTCGCGCTCCCTGCATGGCCACTCCTACAAGGTCGAGGTGCTTCTTGAGGCGGACGCGCTCGACCAGGGCCAGATGGTCTACGACTTCGGCCTGCTCAAAGGATCGGTAGCCGATTTCATTGATGCATTCGATCACGCCGTGACCTTCTGGCAGGGCGACGATCCAGACTATATCGCCCAGTGCCAGCGCTTTTCCGAGCGCTGGGTCGGTCTGCCGGTGTCGCCCAGTGCCGAGCAGTTCTCGCGGGTATTTTTCCGCCTGATCGATGCGGTGCTTGCCAATACTCAGATGGCCAACGGTGAGTCGGGCGTGCGGCTGCATTCGGTCATCGCCCATGAGACCGATACGGGCTACGCCCAGTGCTTTCGTGAGGATGCGTTCAACCAGAGGATGGGCGAGATTCGCCTCAAGGCGATCGAATTTTCGCCCAGGGTTCGAGCGGAATGGTGTAATCCGGACATGTTCAGCCAGTTGCTGGAAGGAGAGCCGTTTATTAACCAGGCTCCCTGACTCAGCAATGCGCTAGAGGGATGACATTCCATGACGGATAGCAAGATTGCTGCCGCCTGCCAAGGCGGCTGAGGTTCAGTGGTTCAGTGGTTCAGCGCGCGGAACAGCTTTTCGATCGTCTCGCGTTCCAGATCGCGGGTGATGAACACCAGACGCGAGCGGCGATCGTCGCTTGGCCAAACCGGCAGCGTCGCTAGGGGGTGGAGCATATGCTGCACGCCGTGAATGACCACCGGTTTCTCGTTGCCTTCGATGTTCAGGATGCCTTTAAGACGCAGCAGATTGCTTCCAGCAAAGCTGGTCAGCGTTTCTAGCCAAGCCTCCAGCAAGTCGTGCGAAATCGGTGTGTCGATGTAGTAGCAGAATGCACGAATGTGGCTGCCGTGCCGATTGATGTGGTGGTGGTGGTGGTGGTGGTGGTGGTGGTGAGTCTCAGCATGCCCATGTTCATGCCCATGTTCATGTTCATGTTCATGTTCAGAGTGATCATGTCCAGGCGCGGTGTACGCTTCCTCACGTAGCCAGCGCTCCACGTTCGGCCCTTTGCCTTCGGTGGAGAACAGGCCAAGGTCGAGCAGCTTCGAGGCATCAATCTCACCCTGGCTCACCATCCAGCGCGGCGCCGCCGGATTTATAGGGTCGAGGCGGCGCATCATGTCGTTCAGCTGCTCGGTGGTTGCCAGGTCGGCTTTGGTCAGCAACAGACAGTCCGCCATTGCCGCTTGCTTGGTCGCTTCGATTTCTCGATCCAGGGTATTCGAACCTATCGCCAGATCGACCGTGGCGACGATACCGTCGAGGCGGTAGCGCGAAGCGATCATCGGGTGCGTCATCAGGGTATGGATGATCGGTGCGGGATCGGCAAGCCCGGTAGTTTCAATCAGTACTCGCCGGAACTGCCGTTGGCCTTCGCGGGCAAAGCGCCAGGTAATGTCGCGCAGTGTCTGCACCAGATCGCCGCGTATGGTGCAGCACAGGCATCCGCTGCTCATCTCCATTACCAGATTCTCGGTGCTGTGCGCGACTAAGGCATGGTCGAGGGGGATCTCGCCGAACTCGTTGATGATGACCAAGGCATCGGCCAGGGCAGGTTGCCGAACCAGGTTGTTCAAAAGCGTGGTTTTGCCGCTGCCAAGAAAGCCCGTCAAAAGGGTGACAGGTATAAGCGCATGTTTGGGGGCGTCACTCAATTTTTAGGTCCTCGGGTGCGGCGGCGAGAGGGTGTCCTGGCTTGTGCCGCACAACAATCAGTGATGGCGTGCAGGTTGCGATAGATACCCAGGTGGGGAGCGTAAGCACTTGAAGCACTCTGCAGTAGCGGTATCAGGTGAGCGCATTACGTGCTTGGGCGTCCAGGGCAGCCCGTTGGTACCAGGCCAGCACGGCTTGTAGGTGTCCAGGCCCGTACACCTCGGCAAAGCGCTGCGTCTCATACTCCTTGGGATTGGTCAGTACAGCCAGCCGCCGCTGGACGAATTCGGTGGTCAGGGGGATGCCGCACTCAACGGTGATGCAGTGTCGCCACGCGACGTAGCTGTCAGGTATCGCAGGGGTGTCTTTCATAGTTGATCCTCAACGCTTGCACGGTCTGCCTCAGTAGGGTTCGCTTGTTCACAAAGATGTTATAACGTAACTTTATCTTTTTCCTATACCGATAGGCATAGGTCTCCATGTCTGCTTCTTGATGCGAACAATAAAATGACCCATACGAATGGCTTCGGTCGGCGTTTGAAAGTTGTCGGTGCGATTTCACTTTGTGCTTTGGCCGCTAATGCTCAAGCCAAGCCCGATCCCATAGAGCTGGACGCTACGGAAGTGGTTGGCACCCGCGAGCAGGGCTATCGCGCCACGGTTGCGCCCACCGCGAACAAGAGCGATACACCGGTCAAGCAAACGCCTTTTTCAATCCAAACCGTGACCCGCGAACTGATCGAGGATCGCGGCGTAACGACGTTTGGTGAGGCCATCCGCACGGTGCCCGGCATCACCAATCAGGTCGGGTTCGGCGGGGTAAATGATCGTTTTCGGCTGCGCGGGTTCGGCACCGAAGCCAACCTGAAAAATGGTGTACGACGCGCCAATTTCGTGGCCATTGATGACCTCGTCAACATCGAGCAGATCGAGGTCCTTAAGGGCCCATCATCGGCGCTTTATGGGCGTTTCGAGCCTGGTGGCGTGGTCAATCTGGTAACTAAGAAACCATTGGCCGAGCAGCGTACGCAGGTTGACTTCAGCGCAGGGCGTTACGATTTCTACCGATCAACGCTGGATACCTCCGGCCCGCTGGGCGACAACCTGGGCTATCGCCTGACTGCAGCCTGGCAGGACAACGGCAGCTTCCGTGACTTCGTCGATAACGAGAGCCAGTTCATCTCACCGGTGCTGACCTGGCAACTGGCGCCTGAGACGGCCCTGACCTTCGAATTTGAATATGCACGCAAGGTCGCGGATATGGACCGCGGTTTCGGCAACAACGAGCTGTATCTGAGTGCGCCCATCGAGCGAAACTTTGCCGAGCCTCACACGCGCGCCAGTGCGATCAGCAAGCTGGCTTCGGTGACCTTGGATCATGCGCTTGATGACAACTGGGACCTGCATACGGCTCTGCAGGTCTCCGATGCGCGGCTCGACGCATCCTGGTATTCGTATGGTTTCTTTAACGGCGGCATCGGGGGGACGCCTGAGAATCCGACCGTGTCGCGACGCCCTCAGCTCAACCATGATCGACAGATTGATGCCACGGGGCTTGCCGAGGTCAGCCGGCGCTTCAGCACTGGCGCTATCGGCCATCGCATCCTGCTGGGCACCGAATACAGTCGCGATTGGTGGGACTATGACGCAGCCGTTGGCTCGACCAGCTTCATCGACTTCAACAACCCGGTGTATGGCACGCCGCCGTCGGCACTTTCGCCCGCTGGGGAGGGGCGCTTTATCAACGATTCGTGGGCGCTCTATGCACAGGACGAGCTGACCTTTGGTGTCGAAGAGCGTTGGCGTCTGCTGCTTGGTGGCCGCTTCGATCATATAGAGGCATCGGCAATCGATGATTTCTACGGTCTCGACGAGCCTGCAGAAAAGAGCTTCAGCGCCTTTTCACCACGGGTGGGGCTGACCTGGACGCCGGTGGACCCGCTATCGCTCTACGCCAGCTGGTCGCGTTCGATGCGTACTGAGCTGAACAACGGCATCCTGCAGGGCGGCGAACTGCCGTCACCAGTGAAGGGTGAACAGTATGAGGTCGGCGCCAAGTTCAGCCTGCTAGACGGTCGTCTGACACCGACGCTGGCGTACTTCGACATCCGTCGCAAAGACGGGCTGGTGTCGGACCCCAATGACCCGACGTTCACTTACAGCATTCAGGTGGGTGAGCAACGCAGTAAAGGCTGGGAAATCGATCTTCCATTTATGATCACGCCCAACTGGCGCCTGCTGGCCAGCTACACCCGTCTGAACGCCACTATCAGTGACGATACCGACGCGGGGCTGGAGGGCAATCGGCTGGCCAACACCCCTCAGACCAATGCCAGCTTATGGACCAGCTACGACCTGGTCGGAATCGCTCCGGGGCTCAGCGTTGGCGTGGGTGCCAATTACGTAGGCGAGCGGGAGGCGAACAACAGCAACACCTTTACGTTGCCGTCTTATACGCGCTGGGACGCCAACCTGATGTACCGATTCGGACAGGCGCAGAGCTATCGCGTGCAACTCAACGTACAGAACCTCTTCGACAAGCGTTACTACGATTCGGGCGGCAGTTTCGTGCCGACTTATCCGGGCGCGCCACGTACCGCGGTGCTGACCCTTGGGGCAACGTTCTAGGCATGTTGCGCAGCGAATCGTTGTGCGTCGGCTACGCAGGGCAGACGCTTATAGGTCCCCTGGATCTGCAGCTTGGTGCTGGGCGTCTGGTGTGTTTGCTGGGTGCCAATGGTGCCGGCAAGTCCACCTTGATCCGCACCCTTACCGGTATGCAGCCAGCCACAGGTGGCCGCGTGCTGCTGGATGGTGTTGAGCTGCATACGCTTGGCGCAGGCGAAAGGGCCCGGCAACTTGCCGTGGTGCTGACCGACCGGGTCGAGGCGGGACTTTTGACCGGCTTCGAACTGGCTGCCCTTGGGCGTTATCCGCACCTGGGCTGGAGTGGCCGATTGGGGCCGGATGACCGAAGGCAGGTCTGCCGGGCGCTGGAGGCGGTCGACGCCATGGCGCTTGCCGGCAAAGCGGTGGCGGCCATGTCGGATGGCGAGCGGCAGCGAGTCATGCTCGCCAGAGCCCTGGCGCAAGAACCCAAGGTGCTGGTGCTGGATGAGATCACCGCATTTCTGGATCTACCCAGGCGCATTGAGGTGCTTCATCTGCTGCAGCGTCTTGCACGTGAGCAGCAGCTTGCCGTGCTGCTGTGCTGTCATGACCTGGATCTTGCCCTGCGTTGCGCCGACGTACTCTGGCTGTTGGACCACCGGCGCAACCTGCATGTCGGCGCGCCGGAAGATCTGGTGCTCGACGGAAGCCTGGCGGAAGCCTTCTCCTCGTCCGGCCTGCGGTTCGATACCGAGCGTGGCGAATGGGGCATGTCCCGGGCGACGGGCAAGCCCGTGCGGCTGACTGGTGAAGGTGCAGCTCATACTTGGGCCTTGCGTGCATTGGAACGGGTCGGCTTCCACGAGGCGGCTGCGGCGGACCTGGCGGTGCATGCCGAGCTTGGGAATTACCGCCTGCTGAGTGCGGACCGTGAACAGGTCTTCGCTCGACTTGGCGAGCTGGTCGAAGCGGTCGAGGCGTTACGGTGAGGTGCAGGGTTGTGCTGTTAAGCCTGATGCTGCTCAGCGGTTGCGAGCGCATGGACACACCGGTGCTTGAGTATTACCCGTCGCAGGTGGTGGGCGAGAAACCCGGGCACAATCTGGATGCAGCCTGCGTATCCGACTTCCGCGACGACGTTGATTACTTCCCCGAACGCAGCCAATTCGACTGGTCCGATCAGCTTTCAGTCGAGTATTCAGGGCATTTCAAACGGGTGCGCTTCAGGCCAAGTGTGACTACGGGGGAGACGCTGGAGATTCTGCTGGTGCAATGCGGCACGCCAGTGCCCGAGCACGAGGCCAGCACTGTGGTGGTTCAGGTGCCAATCCGTCGCCTGGCTACGGGCAACTCGGCGATGCTCGGTGCGGCTGACGAGTTGGCAATCGTTGATCGGCTGGTGGGCATCGAAAATACCCGGACCCCAACCGTCGAAAGCGTACGCCGACGCATCGCAGCAGGCGGCATTCAGGAGTTGTGGGGCTACGCGCACGCCAACATCGAGCCGATCATGGCGGTTCGGCCTGACGTCTACCTGAGCTTCTATTCCGCCTATCCGCAGTTCAACTTGCACCCCCAGCTGCAGCGGGTCGGTGTCCGTGCGTTGCCTCAGGCCGACCACCTGGAAGGCCACCCCTTGGGGCGCGCTGAGTGGCTCAAGTTCTTGGCGTTGTTGGTCAACCGCGAGGCCAAAGCCAATCAGCAGTTCGCCCAGGTTGAGCACGAGTATCTGCACTGGCGGGACCTGGCCACACAGGCGCGGCAGCGGCCTGCGGTGATGGCTGGCTTTCCTTCTGGTCGGGACAGTTTCGAAGTCTTTGGTGCCTTGAATCAGCGCGCTCAATTACTCGCCGATGCGGGCGGGGATTACGTGCTGTCGGGTCTGCGCAAGCACGGCAGCCTGTTACAGGTGGGCTTTGAGGAGGCCTATCTAGCCGGTGCCGAGGCGCCCGTGTGGATTGGCGTGCAGTCGGGCCACGCCTCGCTGGCGCAGATGCTAGAAATAACGCCTCGCGCCGCCTGGTTTGCCGCCGCCAGGGCAGGGCAGGTCTACGCCTTCGATAAAGGCTACATCGGTACCTGGGCATCGCCAGCGCATGACAACGGCATGACTCGACCGCACCTGGCACTCGCCGAGCTGGTACAAGTTCTTCACCCCGAGCTGCTGCAAACCTCGGTACCTCCAACTTTTCTGCGGCGTCTTCCATGACTGACCTCACTGCCGAGTTTCACCACCCGTCAACACGAAAGTCCGGATGGGCCTATGCCGGGCTCGGTATATGTGTCGCCCTGTTATTCGTGGCCGAGCTCAGCATTGGCGCGGTGGCCGTTCCGTTAAAGGCCGTGCTGGGTGCGCTGCTGGGGCAGGATGTCGGCGAGGTTTGGCGCAATATCCTGTTTGATTTCCGCCTGCCTCGAGCACTCAATGCGATGTGTTCAGGGGCTGCGCTCGGGGCCGCCGGCTTGCTGTTGCAAACCCTGTTTCGCAACCCGCTGGCCGACCCATTCGTGCTGGGCATCGTGCACAGCGCGCGGTTGGGTGCGGCAGTACTGGTCACCTTCGCAGGCGTCGCTGGCAACGCACTGCTCGTACGCTTTGGCCTGCTTGGCGATGTCGGCCTGGCGCTTGCGTCGGTAGCGGGCTCGACACTGCTGCTTAGCCTGTTGGCCGTGCTCTCGAGCCGACTGAACTCAATCACGTTGCTGATATGCGGGCTGATGCTGGGTTATCTCGCCGTTGGACTGATCAGCGTATTGATGCACTTCATCGATGAAAATCAGGCTCGTGCGTTCAAGGCCTGGGACGATGCCAGCTTCGCCGGCGCGACGGTGGACCAGTTGCGGCTGTTGATCCCAGGCGTGGCCTTAGGGCTACTGGCGTTGGCGGCATTGATAAAACCGTTGAACGCTCTGCTGCTTGGCGAGCGATATGCGGCGTCTATGGGCATGCCGGTCCAGCGGGTTCGGCGCTGCGCCCTGTTTGTTGCCGCGTGGCTATGCGGCCTGGTTACTGCCTTCTGCGGACCGGTGGCGTTCCTTGGACTCGTCGCAGCGCAGGTGACCCGAGGGATTTTCTCCAGCGCCGATCACCGGGTGCTATTGCCCGGCGTTGTACTGACAGGGGCTGTTCTGGGTTTGGCCGCAGATTTGGTTACTCACCTGCCATGGAGCCGGCATGTACTCCATTTGAATGCCGTAATTGGACTGGTCGGCGCGCCTGTGGCGCTTTATGTACTATTGCGGCGCAAGCATTCCCAGGGGCTGTAAAGTCGACGCTTCGTATGCACGAACAGACTAGTGCCCTGGCTCAGCAGGGCGTTGCACTGGCCAGGCAAACATCGCCGCTGGCGCCGAGGATGCCGATCAGCATGCTGGCACCTGCGCTTTCAGGCGCCAGCCACCGGCGCGTTGGCGATCGTGCCAGAACCCGGCATAGCGGCCATTTCTGGCCAGCAGCTGGGCGTGGGTGCCCGCTTCGATCAGGCGGCCCTGATCGAGCACCAGAATCTGATCGGCGGCCATGATGGTCGGCAAGCGATGGGCAATCACCAATACCGTGGAGTGTTGTATCAGGCTCCCGATGACCCTCTGCACATAGGCCTCGTTTTGCGGATCCAGAGCGGCGGTAGCTTCATCGAGCAATACGATGGGCGCGCGTTTGAGCAAGGCCCTGGCCAGGGACACCCGCTGGCGTTCGCCGCCGGACAATGCAGCGCCCCCTTCACCCACCGGGGTGTTCCAGCCTTGCGGCAGGCGCGCGACGATTTCATCGATCCCGGCCAGTCGCGCCGCTTCTGCCACCTGCTCGGCACTGGCGTGCGGGCTGCCGACGCGGATATTGGCCTGCAGGCTGTCGTCGAACAGGTAGACGTCCTGCATCACCAAGGACAGTTGAGCCATCAAGGCTTCGTTGGACAGCTCGCGCACATCCACACCACCGACTTTGACGCTGCCTTCGGTGGCATCGAAGAAGCGCATCAGCAGCCGGGTGACGGTGGTTTTGCCCGAGCCCGAGGCGCCGACGATGGCCGTCATCGAACGGGGCGGTACATGGAAGCTCAGGTCGCGTAACCCCGTTGGGCCGCCGGGGTAAGCGAAACTGACCTGCTCGAAGGCCAGGCTGCCGGGGGCGCACAGCGAGCGGCTGATCGCGGGCTGCGCAAGCGGCGGCTCGCGCAGGATGCTCGCCAGATGCTCCAGGTCATTGCCAGCCATGCGTAATAAACCGCTGCGGGCTGCCGCCTCGGCCAGTGGGCCGACGAAGCGCGCCGCCAGGGCCAGCAAGGCGATCAGCTCGATTTCGTCGATCTGGCCGTTGACGGTTAAGGCGATCCCCACTCCCACCAGCAGGGCAAACGCCAGCTGTACGCTCAAGCCGCCGGCCAGAAGCTTGGGGAAAGTGTGCGCCAGCATCGAGCCGCTAGCTTCCTGCTGAGCCTGGTTGGCGGCTTGCAGCGGTGGATAACCGTCCTGGGTTCGGCCAAAGGCACGCAGCACCTGCTGGTAACGGGCGAACTCCACCACCCGATTGCCGGCCAGGGTGGCGGCGGCTTCGACGCGCTCATCGTTACTGCCGATGGCGGTGGCCGACCACCGATGGGCCAAGTAGATCAGTGGCGCGCAGAGTAGCGCCGTCAGGCCCAATCGCCAGTCGAAGACAAACAGGGTCAAGGCCACGGTGGCGGGCACCACCACCCCGCACACTACCGGGCCCAGGTAATGGGCGAACATGCCGGTGACCATCAGCGTGCCGCTGGTGGCGCTGCGGGACAGCCGTCCGACTTTTTCCGAGTTGAACCAGCCCAGCGGCAGGCTAACCAGGTGCTGACCAAGGCGATCATGCAAGGTGCTCAGTACGACCAGGGCCAAGGCAAAGCCTTTCATGGCCTGTTGGTAATGAGCGATGCAGGTCAGCGTTACCAGAGCCGCCAGGCCTGCCAGCCAGGCCATGGCGGTGGTCAGGTCATCGGCGAACAGTGCGCGCAGGATCGGTACCAGCAACGTCACGGCCAAACCTTGCAGCACGGCGCTGGCCACCAGCCAGGCGAGATAGCGGTAGAGGCGTGCGCTATGGGCCGGGCCCAGCAATGTGAAAAGACTGCGGATCACAGGGACATTTCCAGGTTGGGGGCGGTGGTCCCGGCATGGGCGCGCCATAGCCGGGCATAGGCGCCGTTCGCTTCGAGCAGTTGCTCGTGGCGGCCGCGCTCTACAACCCGTCCCTGATCGAGGACGACGATCTGGTCCACGCCGCGGATGCTCGCCAGACGGTGGGCGATCACCAGTACCGTGCGTCCCTGGGCGAGGGTCGACAGGGCGTCTTGGATCAGCGCCTCGGATTCGGGGTCGGCGTGTGAGGTGGCTTCATCGAGGATCAGTACCGGCGTATCGGCCAGCAGGGTGCGGGCGATGGACAGCCGTTGCGCTTCGCCGCCGGAGAAAATCGCGTCCTCGCCGATCACCGACTGGTAACCCCGCGGCAGGGCCTGGATGCGCTGATGGATCTGCGCCGATTTGGCCGCTGCCTGCACCTCGTCATCGCTGGCCTCGGGTCGTCCCAGGCGCAGGTTGGCGGCGACGCTGCCGCGCACCAGTTGCGCGTCCTGCAACACGAAACCGACGTGTCGATACAGCTGGCGCGGGTCTATTTCCCGCACATCGGCACCGCCGATCCGAACGCTGCCGGCGTTGACGTCGTGAAAACGCGGCACCAGCTTGGCCAGGGTCGATTTGCCGGCGCCGGAAGCACCGACCAGCGCGGTTATGCTGCCTGCCGGGCAATGCAGATCGACGCCGTCGAGAATCGGATGCTCGGGGGCGTAGCCAAATCGCACTCGATCAAAGGTGATGTCGCTGCCTTGGGGCTGCACGCAGACCTTGGGCGTGGGCAGCTCTTCGACGTCGAGCAGGGCCTCGATCCGTCCCGCAGCGGCCAGGGCCGTGCGTTGGGCGGTCAGGCTCTGGTTGATCACCAGCAGCGACTGCGGGATGAGCACTGCCACCAAGATCTCGGCGAACAACTGCAGCGGGGTGATCCAGCCCTTGGCCAATAACAGACTGCCCACTCCCAGGCTCGCCAGTAGAATCACCGGCACGCTCAGGGCCATGGAGGAAAACGCCTCCAGGCGCAGCAACGGCCGGACCCATCCGGCGTACTGCTCGCCGAACTGGCTGACCGCCTGTTGATAGCTGCGATGAGCCTGGCCCGCCTGGCCGAAGGCTTTTACCACCGCGATGCCATGGACGAACTCGACGATGGCGGCGCTGACCCGGGTCATGCTCTTGTCCAGCAACTGCATCTTGCTGCCGAACCCGCGCATCATCAGCGCGTAGGCCACGGCATAGATGGGCAAGGTCAACACTGCCAGCAGCGGCAGGCGCCAGTTCAGCGTGGCCAGCCAGGCCAGACCGGCCAGCGGCGTGACGATGGCGGCGGTGAGCTCCACCGCGTGGTGGGCGACGAGGTGGTGCAGGTCTTCGAGATCGTCCTGCACTACCTTGCGCACGGCGCCGGAGGTGGTGTCGCTGTACCAGCCCAGCGGCACTAGCCCCAATTTGCTGACCATGGCCTCGCGCAGGCTGGTTTGCAGGCGATGGTCCGCCAGGTGGGTCAGCCACAGGGCCAGCCCATTGGCCACCCAGCCCAGGCTCAAGCCGAGCACCACCAGCGCAGCCCACCGCCACAACGAATGGAGGGCGTTGTCGCCCGCCAGCAACAAACGACCCAGTTCGGTCAGCGCGATGAAGGGCAGCAGGTTGACTAGCGCTCCGACGGCGGCGCACGCCACGCCGAGTCGAATAAGAGGCTGGACCGGCCGTTTGAGGGTCTGCAGAGCGGATGCCATGAGTTTTTCCGTAGGGCCTCGAGCAGAAGCGGGGTGAAGGTATGTACGTGCGGTGGCTCGGCGACGCTGAGTGGTTGCCGGGGACGTCGATCGACTCGAAGCGCCCGAGGCACACGCCTTCCCAGAATGGCGCGGGGAGGTGGCCGACGTTGGATCAAGCAGATGCGTGGGAAGATGCTAGCCATTCTCATTCTGGCGACTACCCGGATCGAATCGTTTTTGCCCCGCATCCGTTTGCTGACAGTGCGGTCGAGGTCGGCTGGGCCTGGGGGGAAGCCCGCAGATGTGGCGCGATACGGTTGGAAAATGACTTGAATCGGGTAGAGCCGCTGTTCCGTCCTTGTCTACCGTCGCCCGCTGTCCTGCCAACAGGGCATGTCTAGTTCCCCAAAAAGCGCCTTCCGCCAGGCTCGGTTTGCCTCGTGATGCCCGGCATTGGCGTGTCGATCATGGAGTTGCTGATGTCGATGGATATGGGTTTACAGGTTCGCGGCCTGCATAAGTGCTACGCCAACGGCGTCCAGGCGCTGCGCGGTGTGGAGCTGAATATCGGCCCAGGCATGTATGGGTTGCTGGGCCCCAACGGCGCCGGCAAGAGCAGCCTGATGCGCACGCTCGCCACCCTGCAGCAGCCGGACGCCGGCAGCATTCATCTGGACGGTGTGGATGTGCTGGCCGACTCCGATCACTTGCGTCGCCGCCTGGGCTATCTGCCGCAGCAACTGGGGGCCTATCCGGGCGTCAGCGCGCGGGACCTGCTGGATCGTTTCGCCTGGCTCAAGGGGCGCACCGACGCGCGCCTGCGTCGGCAGGAGATCGAAGGCTTGCTGGCGAAAGTCAACCTCACGGAGGCGGCGCATCGCGCCCTGGCGACCTATTCGGGCGGCATGCTGCGCCGGTTCGGCATCGCCATGGCGCTGGTTGGTTCGCCGCGGCTGTTGATCGTCGACGAACCCACTGCGGGTCTGGATCCGGCGGAGCGCAATCGCTTTCATCGCGTGCTGGCCGACGTTGCCGCCGAGTCCATCGTGCTGCTGTCGACCCATATCGTCGAGGACGTCGAGAACCTGTGCAGCCGCCTGGCAGTGCTGGCGGGCGGGCGGACCATCGTCGAAGGGCGTCCGGCGGATTTGCTCCGTGCCGAGCAGGGGAGGTTGTGGGAGGCCTCGTTCGGTCGCGGCGAACCCCTGCCCAATGCGCTGCACGTAGCGGCCAGCCCCGAGGGCAGTCGAGTCATCGTGCACGGCGATCGGCCGGCCGATCCGCGCTTCACGCCCCACGCACCACGCCTGGAAGACATCTATTATCTGGCGCTGGCCCAGGCCGGCGAGGCGCCTGACGCATGAATACCTTCGCTTTGCTGATGCGCGAGGCCGGGGTCGAGGTGCGCGCCGGACTGCGTAGCGGCATTCCCTTGCTGGTGTTTCTCGGCCTCACCGGTTACCTGCTGATGGCCCTGACCAACGCCGACTATGTGCAGAAGATGGGCGCCAGCGAAGTCGCCCGCAACGCCCCCAGCCTGATCTACCTGATGTCCAGTGGCTGCATGTTCTTCCTGTTCTTCGCCTGGGCCTGGGTCTTTGCCCAGCCGGCGCTGAGGGATCGCAAGGCGCAGTTGGAAGAGGTCCTGCTGGCGTTGCCGTTGTCGCTGCCGACCCTGTTGTGGGGGCGCTTCATCGGCGCCTCGGTGGTCGGCGGTCTGCTCGCCAGCTCGTTGATCGTCGGATTCATCCTCAGCCCGGTATTGGGCTGGCTGGGCTGGGTCCCGGCGGCGAGTATCGGCGCACCGGCCTGGTCGGCGCTGGGCTTTGCCTGGGTGGCCTTGCTCTTGCCGGTCAGTAGTGGAATCGGCGCGCTGTACTATCTGCTGGCCTTGCGTAGCCGCGGTCTGGCCGCGCCGTTCGGCCTGGCGACGGTGCTGATGCTGTTGTGGATGTTCGCGGTGGTGGTTCTCAAGGGGGGCGATATCAACCCGTTGCTGGCCGCCAGCCTCGATCCCTCGCTATTTACCTTTGCCCATGCCCAGGTGGAAACCTGGACGGCGGCGCAAAAATCGCAATCGCTGTTGGCATTGACTCCGGGGTTCTGGCTGAACCGAGCGTTGTGGTGCGTGCTGCCATTGCTGCTGCTCGCCGTGGTGCTGGCGCGCACCAGCCGGCAGGGCTTGATGGGGCGTCGTGCCGGTGCGTTGTTGGCCGAACCGCCGATGCGTTTGGCCGGTGGTACCCGCTTGCCCGGCCCGCTGCTGGCCAGCCATTGGCCGCAGGCCTTGTGGCAGGAGACGCGCTGGCAGATCCGCCAGATAGTCGCCCGCAAGATCTGCTGGGTGGCCCTCGGGTTGTTGCTGATGATGGGCATGCTCAGTGGCTTCGTTCATGTGGTGTGGCATGTCCGCGGGCCCATGGTGCCACGGGCGGATCTGACGCTGCCGCTGCTGTCCAGCGCGTTGTTTCTGGTGATCGCCTTCATCGTCGCGGCGTTGGTCGGCCTGATCTGCCGACGCGACGACGTCGAAGGCCTGGGAGAAATGTTAGAGGCCACGCCGGCGCCGGTATGGCTGCGTTTGTTGGCGTGGGTGGGCTGTGTGTCGCTGGCGACGCTGTTGTTGGCCCTGGTGCCGGGCGTGGCGAGTCTGCTGATCAGTGCCATCGCCGCCCCAGGCAGCCTCGCACCGGGGTTTGTGCTGATCTACCAACTGTTGGTTTTCGCGCCGCCCCTGCTGGAGTTGGCGCTGCTGGCGCTGCTGGTTCACGCCCTGATACGACACGGCGGCCTGGCCTATGCGGCCTCAATGCTGCTGACGTTCTTTCTGGTGCTCAATCATGAACTGGGCCTGGTCAGCTACCCAGCCTATGAAATGGCGATCCCGGTGCATGTGGCCTTGTCCAGCATGACCGGCTGGGCGCCTTGGTGGCCGTATCTGGTCACCCTGACGAGCTGGAAACTGGCCGGCTGCATGGTGCTGGTGGCGGTGGCTGCCCTGGGTCTGCCGCGCGGCCCGGAACGCCGGCGCATTGCGCAGGTACGCATGCGTCTGCAGGGAGTGCCTGGCGTGCTGCTGGCGGTAGGCATCATGGGCATGCTTGCTAGCGGGGTGTGGCTCCATCGGCATCTGGTGGAGCAGGGCGATTACCAGTCTCCGAGTCAGGAGCGTGCCGAGCGCGCCGCCTGGGAACAGCGCTGGCTGGCCGGTGCCGGAGCCTGGCAAGTAGCCGGTGGGAGCCTGCAGCTGAATATCAATAGCCTGACCCGTCAGGTCGAGGGGCAGTGGCGCCTGGATAAGGTCGTCGCCGACAGTCGCCAGTTGGACGCAGAACTGCCGCAAGGCTTGCGGGTAACGGCTGCCCGCGTCATGGGCCAGGCGGTGACGGTTGAACAGGGCATGCAACACCTGCGCGTGCCCTTGGGTGAGTGTGCGGTGTCCGGCTGTACGGTGGAGCTGCACTGGACCCTGAGTGCAACGGGGTGGCCGGGCGAAGGTGAGAACTTCTGGCTGGGGCCTCATGGCGTCTGGCTGGAGGCGCGCCGGGTCATTCCACGTCTGGGCTTCGATAGCGAGCGCTGGTTGCGTGTGCCCGCCCATCGGGTCGACGCCGGATTGGCCGCGCAGGTACCGCTGTTGCCGGAGGACTCGGCCGTTGCCGCGCAAGCCGTGGCACCCGCCGGCGTATGGGAATGGCGGATCACGCTGGACGGACAGTCCGTCAGCGCCAGCAGCGCAGCTCCATTGGACTTCGCTTATGCCTGGCCGACCGCAACGTCAGCGACAGAACTCGATGGCGTGTACGTGCTGGCTGATGGCAGCCGGGTGCAAACCAGCCTGGAAGTGCGCGAAGACCTGGAGGTCATGGCTGCCTGTGTCGCACGGCGCTTGGGCAGCAGTCCGAGGGTCGATGCCTTGAGCCAGTGGCCGACCGAGATGGGGCCCAGCCGCTTGAGCAACGGGCATCTGCTGCTCGCTCAATCGCCCGCTTGGGACGTCGCAGCGCAGGGCGTCGGTCGTTGGGCTCGGCGCGAACATATCGCCGAGGTGCTGGCGCGCCGGGTACTGCTCGATGCCAGCGATCTGCGTCAACAGCCCGGATACCAGTGGCTCAGCCATGGAGTGGCCGGCGCCATCGGCTTGCTGTGCGTGGACGATGCGGAGGGTCCGCAAGCGCGGTCGGTACTGGTCAAGCTCAAGGCTGACGACCTGACCTTGGCCCTAGGGCGCGACGGCGAGCCGCTCGGCACACTGTCCGAGGCTCGGGAGCAGAGCTGGGCCGCCTTCTACGCGCCCTTGGCCAGCCTGGACTGGGTAGCCAGGCAACCCCCCGCAGAACTGATGGCACTAACCGCGGAGCCCCGGGTCGCTCAGCAGTGGCCGGCCACTGTCCAGAGCCTGCTGGGGGCACCCTCAGAGCAAACCATAGCCGAGGCGCTCAGGCGCTGGGGCACGCCGTGATGAACTTTATTCATTCTCCCTTCCTGGAGTCTTTGTCCATGCCATCTCGAAGTTCTTTCAAACCGCAGCGCCATCCCGTCGGCTGGCGGCTCAACGCGCTGACACAGGCCTTGGCCTTGGCCCTGTCCAGCCAGATAGGCACGGCCTTTGCCGCGGACGATCATGCTGCTGCAGCCAGCGGTGGCGATGTGGTCGAGCTGGCCCCGCTCACCGTAAGCGCCCGGTTGAGCCAGGAGAGCGCCAGGGACATCCCCTTCGGCCTTTCGGTGATCGATGGGCAGATCCTGGAAACGCGCCGTCTGCGCACCCTCGAGGACGCGCTGCGCACCACGCCGGGGGTGGATGTCAATTCCTGGGGTGGCGCCAATGACGCCAACGTACGCATCCGTGGGGTCGGCTCGCTGAATCAGATGAGCATGGATGACGGCTCGGTGGTGCTGAATATCGACGGTGTACCCATGTCGGTGCGCAATGCCGCGCTGGCGACCTTGGATGTGCAGCAAGTGGAGGTGCTGAAGGGCCCGCAAGGCACGTTGTTCGGCCGCAACAGCGAGGCCGGGGCGATCAACGTCACCACCCGCAAACCGACCCGCCACGTGGAAGGCTACGTGCGCGGCGAAGTGGGCAATCAGGGTCAGTTCATGACCGAAGGCGCGGTGGGCGGGCCATTGACGGAAACCTTGGCCGGAAGGGTCGCGGTGCGACGCAGCGGCTTCGACAACTGGGTCGACTCCCAGCAGGACGGCGACCCCATGACCAAACCAAGGGATCTGGCCTTGCGCGGCAGCATGCTCTGGGACAACGACCAGGGCACTACGGGCCTGCTGACCGCCGAACGGCAACGGGCCGACCACTACGCCGGCCTGGAAATGCTCAGGCCCTTTGGCAACAGGCCGTCCCTCGATTACACCCCGGGAGTGTTCGATGACAATCAGAAGACCAACGAGCGTTATTCCTTCGAGCTGAATCATGATCTGGCCCAGGCTCGGATCACGTCCATCAGCGCCTACACCAGCACCGATTTGAATGCAGTCAAAGGCTATGACCGCAATATCACCCGCGAGCTGTTCGGCTCGCCGTTCGAGTACCTGATCGAGGACTCGGCCCAGGAGCGGGTATGGAGTCAGGATCTACGCCTGGGCTCCTTGGTGAGCGCCGATGTGTTCTGGGTTACCGGGCTCAATCTGTCGCGCTCGGAGCGCAGTTTCGACTCCGACGATTTCACCAGTGGCGCGCAGCAGAAGCGCGATTTCAGCTCCAACAGCTACGCCGCTTATGGTGAGGTCACCTATCCGATCGCCCAGGACTGGAAACTCACTGCCGGTCTGCGACATACCTGGGATCGCAAGACCTACGCTGCCGATTACCTCAGCCCCGGCAGCGCGGCCAGCGACCGCCGTCGCCTGCACGACAACTACAGCACCGGGCGCGGCGCGCTGTCCTATGCGCTGACGGAGCAAACCAGCCTGTATATGGTGCTCTCCCGAGGTTACAAGTCGGCGGGCTTCAATGATTACGCCACCTCGGCCAGGGACAGCGAGCCCTATAAGGCGGCCAAGGTCAACGCTGCCGAGCTGGGCTTCAAGCATGAAAGCAGCGGCGGTGCCCTGAGCCTCGAAGGCGCACTGTTCTTCACCCGCGTCCAGGACGACCACCTGCTGGGTTACGACTTCAATACCCTGGCGGTCAGCGCGGTGAATGCCGATACCCGCAGCAAGGGCGCCGAGCTTTCCAGCACCTGGCACCTCAACGATGAGTTCACCTTGAGCGGCGCGGTGAGCTACACCAACGCAGTGGTGACTTCCGATGCGCCAGGGGTATCGGGCGGGGACGTGACGGCGGGCAATCGAGTACCGGACGTGCCGTTGTGGAGTGGCAATTTCAGCGTCGCCTGGCAGAAGAATCTGCCGGATTTTCTCGGTTTGACCGCGCCGCGCTTGAACTCCTTGGTCAACTATCGGGTACAGAAAAACCGCCCGGCTGATCCGCAAAATCATTACGACCTCAAGGGTTACGCCAAGCTGGATCTACATCTGGGTGTGGAAGTGGGCGGTTCGGAAGTGTATCTGTGGGGGGACAACCTGCTGGATGCTCGGTACGACCTGTACGGCTCGTATTCCACCGACCAGGTGCTGACCGGGATGCCCGGCCGCGGGCGTTCGGCGGGTGTTGGCTATAGCTACTCGTTCTGATAACGCATAGCGGCAGGCGGGCGTACCGCCCATCAGACGCCAGTCTGTAACAGATGTGACAGACTGGCGGTTCTGCACGTGGGGGCTGCTTCGCTGAGCAACTCACCGAGATAGCTACAGCGCTGCTGTGAGCTGTTGCACGGCTGAACAGCGTACCAAGCTTGCGCACTCGTTACGCGACGGGCAGCAGTCGCCCCGAATGGCGTCCATCGGCATCCGTTACCGCCAAGAATCCAGACGAATCGGTTCACTGGACGGCTCGAGGTTGCCTGGTGATTTCCTGCTTTGACGCTAACGGAGCAGGGGCCTGGTCGCTATGCGGCCTGCGAGCCTCATCCGAGGAGCGCTCCAGTATTCAACTAAAGTAAAATGTTATGTTATAACCCGGTGTAAAGCCGCCTCAGAATGGTCGCGCTGGGGTGCATTCCTGCGGCGCGCGAGCTAGGCGTGAATCGCTAGTGATTATCAATTGCATTCATCTATCCCGGTATGATCTGATTCGAGCCGTACCCGGTCACTAAGGAGCTGCAGAATGTCAGCCGTCGAAGAGGGGGCAATGGGCTCAATGCCAATCTCGCGCCTCATTACCGATGGTTATGGGGCGGATTCCAGTTCCGGAGCGCCGTGTCGGGTAACACGGGTAGCGCTGCAGGAAGGGCTGGAGATCGTGCGGTGGCAAAGCGCTTTCGAACAGCCAGTGCAAATTCCGCTGCATGATGACAGCGGATGCATTCACTTCAGTTTTACCAGCGTGCTCAAGGGCAAGGCGGCCTGCAGTTTCCACGATGGCCGCCGGCAACGACGCTTCGCCATCGAGGAAGGCTCAGGAAACATAAGCTTCGGACGTTACCGGCATGGCTTCTATCACCAGCATGGAGAGATCGATAACGTCACCGTCATGATCCGTCCTGAACTGCTGTCACAGTGGGGGCTGGAAATCGATACCACCCTGCACAAGGCGTTGGCCTGCAATCATTGTTTCTTGGAAGGTCACCGTAGCGGCGAAATGAGCGCGACGGCGCATATGCTCTGTAGTGCGATGGAGCCGGGGCTCAATGCACGCAGCAGCTTGTGGCTATATGGGCAAAGCGTGACCTTGGTCAGCCTGTTCATGGAGGCGCGCAGGAACACGGGATGTCTTTGCCGGGTCGGCCCTGTTGATCGTCAACGCCTGCGGCGTGCTCGAGAGCGCTTGCTGGAAGACCTGGGCAAAGCGCCCAGCCTGCCGGAATTGGCCCGGGAAGCCGGGATGAGCCTGCCCAAGCTGACCCGAGGTTTTCGCCAGGTTTTTGGCAATAGCGTCTACGGGGTTTTTCAGCAGGCGCGGATGGCACAGGCCCGCAGTCGGCTACTGGCTGGTGAGGTATCGGTGATGCGTGTCGCGTCTGATCTGGGGTATGCCAATGCCAGCCATTTCGCCACGGCGTTCCGCAAACAGTTTGGGATCAATCCCTCTGAGGCCAGGCCGCGAGGTCGAGAGGCTTCAATTCAATCATCACCGGAATCACGACCAATGGGCTGAAAGCAGTACGTCCAGTAACACGTCACTCATCAGCGAAGTCGTCAAGATATCTAATTTGAGAGGGAAGCCGAGGAAGCGCTTGTGCTGCGATCAAAATTTCTGGTGAGTCTCTATCGTTTCCGCATGTCTTAGCACCGGTAATCTGTATTACCGGCTAGGCTAAGCAGCAGCGGCACCGGGCGACATGGCGGAGCCAGGTGTACGGGGGCGCTAGCTGCAACTGTCCCTGATATTTCAGATACCCATAGCATTTTGAGGAGCTACCCCATGCCTGACAGATTTGATCCGGCAGGGACCCGGTTATCTGCCAAGGTCGCCGTCAAGATTCCCGCCAACCGATTGCTCGTCAGCCTTTGAGCATGTCACCAGCTCGAACCCCTGACCAACCGCCCGACCTTTAGACTGGTCGCTACGCATAATCTATATTATGTTAAATGATCGATATTGATCTGCGGATAACCCAATGCGTTGCTCTGCTTACCTGCTGGTCAGGCATTGTCCTCGTGGCCCTATCTCGTCCCAATAAATGACGGCCACAGTGGTTGGCATGCAGCGATTGCCAATACCTACGGCCGATGACGTTACGCCTCGTCGCGCTGTGGGCCTACAGCGGCGTAATATGGCGGAATCTAAACAGGACTGGAGTTCTATCATGCTGCTTCGCTTACTGGCCGCCGCTACTCTCGCGGCGCTCTGTCTGCCTGCCGTTGCGCAGGAACATAATCACGACCATGCCCCGGTGCAAGCAGCTGCCGCTGATTTGGCGGTCAGCCAGGCCTGGTCGCGCGCAATGCCGCCCAGCGCGCCGACCGGCGCGGTGTATTTCGTTCTGGAGAATCGCGGTGAGCAGCCGCAACGCCTGATTGGGGCGCAGACGTCACGTGCTGAGAAGACCGAGCTGCATACCCACGTGCATGAGGGCGACATGATGAAGATGCAGCAGATCGAGGCGGTCGATGTACCTGCGGCCGGCAAGGTGGAATTCAAGCCGGGCGGAAACCACGTGATGTTGTTTGGGCTCAAGCAACCGCTAGTGGCTGGCGAGAGTTTTCCGGTTACGTTGCAGTTCGAGGGTGGCGGCGAGATCACTACTGAGGTCAGCATTGAAGTAGACGCCCCGGCTGCCAGCGGTGCTGCATCGGGGCATCATCACTGATTCATCTGGCGTGCCACCTGGTCGGCACGCCCTTCCCGTCTTCAGATCGCTGCAGGCGTACGCATGGTGACGAACTCTTCGGCGGCCGTTGGGTGAATGCCCAGCGTGTCGTCGAACACTTGCTTGGTCGCGCCAGCCTTTAGCGCCACGCCCAACCCTTGCATGATTTCGCCTGCGTCCGGTCCGGCCATGTGACAGCCCAGTACGCGGTCGGTCTCGGAATCGACCACCAGCTTCATCAGGCTGCGCTCGAGACTATCGGTCATGGTCAGTTTCATCGGCCGGAAACGGCTTTCGAAGATCGTCACCTTGTAGCCTTGCTCGCGTGCTTCTTCTTCGGTCAACCCGACAGTCGCCATGTTCGGCAAACTGAACACCGCGGTCGGAATGGTCGTGTAGTCGACCTTGCGGTACTGCTCCGGTTTGAATAGCCGCCGCGCCACCGCCATGCCCTCGGCGAGAGCAACGGGTGTCAGCTGTACGCGTCCGATCACGTCACCGATAGCCAGAATGGAAGACACCGAGGTGCGGTACTCATCATCGACGGCGATGAAGCCGCGGGCATCCAGCGCTACACCGGCCTGCTCCAGCCCCAAATTGTCGAGCATCGGGCGGCGCCCCGTTGCGTAAAATATGCAATCTGCTTCCAGAATGCGGCCGTCTTCCAGCGTGGCGAGCAGGCTGCCATCGGCCTGCTTGTCGATATGCACGATATCGGCATTGAACTGCAGGTCCACGCCCTTCTTGATCATCTCGTCCTTCAAGTGGTCGCGTAGTGAACCGTCGAAACCGCGCAGGAACAGCTCGCCACGATAGAGCAGCTTCGTATCGGCGCCGCAGCCATGGAAGATAGAGGCGAACTCGACTGCGATATAGCCACCGCCCACCACCAGCACACGACGCGGAAGCGATTCGAGGTAGAAAGCTTCATTGGACGTGATGGCGTGTTCGCGACCGGGAATCTTCGGTACGTGGGGCCAGCCGCCGGTGGCAATCAAAATATGCTCGGCGCTGTACTGCCTGCCGTCGACTTCGACGGTATGGGCATCCACCAGGCGGGCGTGTGCTTGCAGAAGCGTCACGCCACTATCCACCAGAATGCTGCGGTAGATGTCGTTCAGCCGCTGGATTTCGCGGTCCTTGTTGCTGATCAGCGTCTTCCAGTCGAAGGTCGCGCCGTCGATGGTCCAGCCGTAGCCCTGTGCCTGGCCAATGTCCTCGGCGTAATGGGCGCCGTAGACCAGCAGCTTCTTCGGTACGCAACCGACGTTAACGCAGGTGCCGCCCAGATAACGGCTTTCCGCGACCGCCACTTTTGCGCCGAACCCTGCGGCGAAGCGCGCCGCACGCACGCCACCGGAACCTGCGCCGATGACGAATAGATCGAAGTCGTAAGCCATGTAATGTTGTCTCCTTCTGTAGCGAACAGCATAACCCAGGCATTCGGCCTGAATCACCGAAGGAGTGCCACATGCGCCCTACCCTCACCCATCTGGCTCTGCATGTGCCGGATCTTGATGCCTGTATCGAATTCTATGCACGATTTTGTGGCATGGATGTATTTCACGAGCGCGCCGGAAAGGGCTCGCGAATCGTCTGGATGGCAGAGCCTGGGAAAGAGCGTGAGTTCATATTCGTGATCATGCCCGGTGGCAAAGATCGATCACTGGGGACGGATGACTACAGTCATTTCGGCTTCGCGCTAGCCAGTCGAGAGCAAGTCGATGCAATTGCCGAGCGTGCTCGCGAAGACGGCTGTCTGATATGGGAACCGCGTGACGAACCCTATCCGGTCGGCTATTACTGCGGTCTGCGTGACCCGGCCGGCAACTATGTCGAGTTCAGTTACGGCCAACCACTGGGACCCGGCGCCGAAGGCATTCCGTCACCCTGAAACGTAAAAAGCCACCCGCAGGTGGCTTTTTACGTGGGCCTGGGGCCGTAGGGCAGCCTCCTTGCGCTACAGGAAGCGGAGCGAAGGGTTCAAACCCGCCCTACAACAAACGTCAGGTACTGGGATCAGAACGCCTTACCGGTGAGGTAGAAGTGCTCGTAGCAGAAGTTGGTCGCAGCGATGTAGCCCTCGGCGCTACCGCAGTCGAAGCGCTGGCCCTTGAACTTATACGCCAGTACGCAGCCATCCTGAGCCTGGCGCATCAGCGCATCGGTGATCTGGATTTCGCCGCCCTTGCCTGGCTCGGTCTGCTCGATCAGATCGAAGATGTCCGGCGTGAGGATGTAGCGGCCAATGATCGCCAGGTTAGATGGCGCGTCTTCCGGCTTGGGCTTCTCGACCATGTGGCTTACGCGGAAGATATCGTCGCGGATCATCTCGCCGGCGATTACGCCGTACTTGCTGGTCTCTTCCGGCGGGACTTCCTGTATCGCCACGATCGAACAGCGGAACTGGTTGTAAAGCTTGACCATCTGCGCCAGCACGGGGTCGCCGTTTAGGTTGATGCACAGGTCGTCTGCCAGTACGACGGCAAAAGGCTCGTCACCGATCAATGGGCGACCACTGAGGATGGCGTGGCCAAGGCCCTTCATCTCCACCTGGCGGGTATAAGAGAAGCTACATTCGTCGATCAGGCGGCGAATACCGACCAGATATTTTTCCTTGTCGGTGTTACGGATCTGGTGTTCCAGCTCGTAGCTGATATCGAAATGGTCTTCCAGCGAACGCTTGCCACGTCCGGTAACGATCGCGATCTGGTTGAGTCCAGCCTCCAGTGCCTCTTCAACCCCGTACTGAATCAGGGGCTTGTTCACCACCGGCAGCATTTCCTTGGGCATGGCTTTGGTTGCAGGAAGAAAACGTGTGCCATATCCGGCAGCGGGAAAAAGGCATTTCTTGATCATGTGAGTCCTTGAAATAAAGGTTCCAGTCGATGCACTGCCATCGAGAACAGCAGCTGCCTTGCAGTGTTGCCCGTTCTTGCCGGCGTAGAGCCTACGACCATTTTTTTCTACAGGGGTTCGCAGCAAGCGCAACGGACGAATGCAGAAAATATGCCCGCCTCTCTGCGCGTTCGGTAAAGACCATTCAGACAGCGCGGCAACGCTAATCGGGCTTTGACATTCTGTAAAGCTATGCCGCCACCATTACCTGATAAAGGTCCACGATGACGCAGGACTGTAGACATATAGCACTACCAGCCGGCCATTAGGCTTTGATCGAGACGTGCGTGCTCTGATGACCTAAATCAGTAAAACCAGTGATAGCGCTGTTATTGGTCGCTGGAATGCTCACCTGCTTGCGGAAAGCAATACCATGACGCGCCTCATAATGGCGCATGGCTATCACTCGCATGGCTTCAAGAATTCGTGTGGCCGGCCGATAGGATCATCAGCTGGTTCGTTGCCGCTGCATTGATGAGAACTCGTAAACGATAGAGCGTAATGACCGCTACCTCCGCGTGGCAGTAGTACTAAGGAAAACCATGAACAACAGTTCCGCTTCTCGACAAATGTCCGTGCAGACCAAGATCAACCTGGCCTTGGTACTGGTGCTGGTAGCGATCATGTCCGCCTCGCTGTTCTTCGCGGCCAGTACGGAGAAGCGACTTGTGCTGCAGGTAGTCGAGCAGCAGACTAAAGATGCCGCCGACTCCTATTTCGATAGCATCAACACCATGATGCTCACCGGCACCATGGCGCAGCGTGAGGTTTTGCGGAACAAGATCCTTGCACGGCCAGGCGTCATTGATGCCCGAATTATCCGCGGCGATGAAATCACCAAAGTGTTCGGGCCGGGCTACGACCATCAGGCCCCGGTCGATGCGCTGGACCGCCGTGCGTTGGGCGGGGAAGAGATCGTTGAGGTCGAGAAGCGCGATGGCAACCGTGTGCTCACAGTGATCAATCCAATCCTTGCGCATGCGGATTACCGTGGCACCAACTGCATGACCTGCCACCAGAGCGCAGAAAATGCGGTTATGGGAGCGGTACGCATAAGCTACGACCTGAAAGCTCTTGATGAGGAAGTCGACCGCAACATTATTATCAGCGCGGGGATTCAGTTGCTGTTGCTGGTCATCGGTGTCGTCGTCATGTGTCTGACCGTGCGCCATGTGATCATCCGTCGCATCAATGCCATGCGCCACACCATGGACTCAATGGCCAAAGATGAAGACCTCAGCCGTAGCGTAGCAATAGGCGCGAAGGATGAAATCGGCGCCATGGGCGACGCTTTCAATCACATGATCGGCAAGTTCCGCCACAGCCTGGAGGCCGTCACGGGCGTGACTCGTCAGCTCAGTGATGTATCCGAAAGGGTTTCCCATGTTGCCGAGAAGACGCTGGCTGCCGTGAATGAGCAGCGTAGCGAAACCGACATGGTTGCCTCGGCGATGAACGAGATGAGTGCAACAGTGCAGGAAGTAGCGCGTAATGCCAGCCAGACGGCTACTGCATCGGCCGGCGCGGACAGCGAATCCAAAGCCGGAGTGAAGGTTGCGACCGAGGCCCTCGACGGCATTGAAGTGCTGATCGCCGAAATCGAGAAAGCGGCCCAAGTCATCCAGCGTGTCGAAAGCGACAGTGCCAGCATCGACATGGTGCTCGGTGTGATCAACGGCATCGCGGAGCAGACTAACCTGCTCGCACTGAATGCCGCGATCGAAGCGGCACGCGCCGGTGAACAGGGTCGTGGCTTCGCGGTAGTTGCCGATGAAGTGCGCACATTGGCCTCGCGTACGCAGAAGTCCACCGAAGAAATCCAAGCGATGATCGAGCAACTGCAAAGCGGTGTACGCAATGCAGTGCAGGCGATGAAGGAAGCACAATTGCGTGCTCGCTCAGGTTCGGCATGCGTCGAGAAAGCCGCGCAAAGTCTGGGTGTGATTGCCGACGAAGTAGGTACGATCAACGAGATGAACACCCAGATCGCAACGGCGGCCGAGCAGCAAAGCGCGGTAGCAGAAGAAATCAATCGCAATATCTCGACAATCAGCCGTATTGCCGATACGACCTCGGCAGACGCGACGCAAACCTCGCAGATCAGTGATGAGTTGGTGCGTTTGGCAACCGAACTGAATCGCTTGGTTGGCCAGTTCAAACTTTGACTCACACATCGCGAGGCGGGCCCGTCCCCCGGTCGGCCACAGCTGCGGTGCGCACCAATGGTGCGTACCGCAGTAGCGCTGGCGCGCTATTCTTGATCTGAGACAGTCGGCGCACAGGAGTGAATCGTCCATAATCCGCGCCCATGACCTGCCTGAACCGGACACGCCCGAGGGTGACACACCGCGTTCCGTGCCTGACTCCGAATTCAATCCTTAGGTGAAAACGAACATGGACCAACTGCCGAGCTTCGACCGGGCCCTGGTCGAGAAATACGACCGTCCCGGTCCGCGCTACACCTCCTACCCCACTGCCCCGCAGTTCCACCAGGCGTTCGCCCAGGATGATTACCGCGCCGCCGCCGCACGCAGTAATCAGGCGCAACCGCCCAAGCCGCTGTCGGTGTACATCCACATTCCGTTCTGCAAGAGCCTTTGTTACTACTGCGCTTGCAACAAGATCATTACCCACAAGACCGATCGCGCGGTCGAATATCTCGAATACCTCAAGCGCGAAATCGCCATGCAGGGCGAGCTATTCGACCGCTCGCGCAAACTGACTCAACTGCATCTGGGGGGCGGTACGCCCACCTACTTTACCAGTGAGCAGCTGGCTGACCTGATGGCTAGCCTGCATCAGGCCTTCAACATGGATGACAGCGATAACCACGAGTTCTCGCTGGAGGTCGACCCGCGCACCGTCACGCCCGAGCAGATCCATGGCCTGCGCAAGCTGGGCTTCAACCGGCTGAGCTTTGGCGTGCAGGACTTCGACGAACAGGTGCAGATCGCCGTCAACCGCATTCAGACCGAGGAGCAGACCCGCGAGCTGGTCCAGGCTGCCCGTGACGCACACTTCAAGTCCATTAGCGTCGACCTGATCTATGGTCTGCCGCTGCAGACGGTGGCCAGCTTCGATACCACGTTAGACAAGATCATCGACATCCGCCCCGATCGTATCGCGGCCTACAGCTACGCTCACTTGCCCGAACTGGTCCGGGCGCAAAAACTGATTCGCCCGGAGGACATGCCGCCGCCTGAGCGCAAGCTCGAACTGCTGGAGCTGACTATCCAGCGCCTGACCGCGGCCGGTTACATCTATATCGGCATGGATCATTTCTCCTTGCCGGATGACGAGCTCGCCCTCGCCCGTGCCAATGGCACCCTGCAGCGCAACTTCCAGGGCTATTCGACCCATGCAGATTGCGATCTGATCGGCCTGGGCATCTCCTCCATCGGCAAAGTCGCCGACAGCTACAGCCAGAACGTCAAGGAACTCTCGCAGTATTACGCGCGACTCAACGAAGGCATGCTCCCGGTTCATCGTGGCTACAAGCTGAGCGACGACGACTGCCTGCGCCGTGATGTGATCGTCTCGCTCATGTGCCATAGCCGTGTCGACTACCTCAAGATCGAGCAAAAACATGGCATCAACTTCCGTGAGTACTTCGCCGAGTCGTTGGCGAAACTGACCGAACCCGTTGCCGACGGGCTGGTGGAGTTGCACGACGATGCGCTGGTTCTGTTGCCGCAAGGGCAACTGATGATGCGTAACGTCGCCATGGCCTTCGACGCGTACCTCGGCGGCGAGCAGCGCGGGCGTTTTTCGCGTACAGTCTGATCCGCAACCGACCTTCGCAGCAGGCGGTCCCAGCCGCCTGCTTTTAGGGCCTGAAATCAGGCCCGCTGATCACCGAGCAATTGCCAAAACGCATTCAAACTGTATAAATAGACAGTCTTTGAATGGGCCGCCCGCGCCCCAGCTTTCAGCGGATGTGCCATGCGTCAGGCTCTCGAAAACCCCTTCTACTATCTCGACAACTTTCAGCAGGTCTTGGCCTGGGTGGGTCGTCACCACAGTGATCTGCTGGATGAAGCCGAGCTGGCGTTTATCGATCACTTCTCCCACCTGCCCCAGGCTTCCCAGGCGCTATTGGTGCGCATGGTCATGCGCAAGGGCATGCTGTTCCGGGCTAGCAAGCTGCGCTATCAGGAAATTGGTTGTGCGCGCCATGCGGTTCTGCCGCTGATTGAACATGGATGGGTCGATGCGTCCAGCTCTCTAACCCTGGAGCAGCTGTTCGCGCTGCTGACCAAAGGTGAGTTGCTGCAGGTGTTCGGAGCAACAGCATCGGCCAGCTTGCGTAAGGCCGAGTTGCTGGACAATCTGCGTGCGATCCACGATGGGGCCAAGCCATTCCAGGATTGGTGCAGTCAGATCGAGGATTCGGTGTTCGCACTTTGCATCGACGAGCTTTGTGAGCGCCTGCGCTTGCTGTTCTTTGGCAATATTCATCAGGACTGGTCGGAGTTCGTGCTGGCCGATCTGGGTATCTATCGTTACGAGCAAGTCGCCTTCTCCCCAACCTCCCGCGCTTTCACCTGCCGCACCGATCTGGACGCATATCTGCATCTGCATCGCTGTCGGGAGCGCTTCGACGCAGGTGAACCCCTACCCGACGTCTTGATCGACGTGCCACTTACGCCGTATGCCAATGCCTGGCTGGAAAGCCGCCGCGGCAAGCTGTTGCTGCGTATCGGCCAGCAGTTCGAACGGCTCGGAGAACTACCGGAGGCGCTGCGTTTGCACGCCGCCAACCCCTATCCAGGTGCGCGCGAACGCGCGATCAGGGTGCTCGAACGCTGCGGTCACCCTGCTGCAGCCCTGGAGTTACTGCTTCAGGCGCAAGCCGCGCCGCAAAGTGAACATGAACTGCAGCAGCTGCAACGCATTCTGCCGCGCCTGCAACGCTGCCTGGGCCTGCCAGCGATACGACATCGTAGCCGTGAACCAGAGCTGCTCGATATCGTGCTGCCACGCTCTGCGAGCAGCGTTGAGCACGCGGTGCGCGAACACCTGTCGACGCCAGAGGCTCCTGTCTATTATGTCGAGAATGCCCTGGTCGGCTCGTTGTTCGGGTTGCTTTGCTGGGAGGCTATTTTCGCGCCGCTGCCCGGTGCCTTCTTCCATCCATTTCACTGGGCACCGGCTGATCTGAATCGAACGGACTTTCATCAGCGCCGTGCCGACCTGTTTACCGCCTGCCTGGCCTGTCTGGACAGTGACGACTACCGCGACTGCATCTGGCGCACCTTTCAGGCAAAGCTCGGCATACATAACGCGTTCGTCACCTGGGGGCTGCTCGACGAAGAGCTGCTGACCCATGCTCTGGCGTGCATTCCCGCCGCGCATCTGAAACTGATGTTCCAGCGCATCCTCGCCGATGTTTGCGGCAATCGTACTGGCCTGCCGGACCTCATCCAGCTGTGGCCCGAAGCGCGCCGCTACCGGATGATCGAGGTGAAAGGCCCGGGCGATCGCCTGCAAGACAACCAGAAGCGCTGGATCGACTACGCTCACCAGCATGAGTTGCCCATCGCGGTCTGTCATGTGCGCTGGACCGAGGTTGCACCATGAGCTATCGGGTCGCAGTGCGCGCGCTCTGCGAGTTCACCGCCAAGGTCGGCGATCTGGACTTGCGCTTCACGCCCTCGCCCACCGCGCAGGAAGGTATCGCCGGCCATGCTCAGGTCACCGCCAGGCGCGCTGAAGGCTACGAACGTGAAGTCCCGCTGCAAGGCCAATATGGGCAGCTGACGGTGCGCGGCCGTGCCGATGGCTATGATCCGGTGCGCAACCGCCTGGAAGAGATCAAGACCTTTCGCGGCGGTCTGGAACGCCAACCAAGCAACCATCGGCAGTTGCATTGGGCGCAGGTGAAGATCTACGGCTGGCTGCTATGTCAGGTGCGCCAACTCGCCGATGTCGAGCTGGCACTGGTCTACTTCGATATCGTCAGTCACAAGGAGACTCTGTTCATCGAGCGTCACACTGCGCAGACTTTGCGAAGTTTTTTTGAAATCCAGTGCCGCGCGTTCATTGACTGGGCTGAGCAGGAACTGGCCCATCGGGCCGCACGCGATCAGATGCTCGTGGCCCTGCGCTTTCCTCACGCCGACTTCCGCTCTGGCCAGCGCCAACTCGCCGAAGCGGTGTACAAGGCGGCCTGCACCGGCACCACGCTCATGGCCCAGGCGCCGACCGGCATCGGCAAGACACTTGGCACGCTGTTTCCACAGCTCAAAGCCTTCCCCAGCCAGCAGTTGGACAAGCTGTTCTTTCTCGCCGCGAAGACCTCCGGCCGCCAGCTGGCGCTCGATGCACTGCAAACGCTGCAGCGCAACGGCGCCGGCAGCTTGCGTGTGCTGGAGCTTATTGCGCGCGACAAGGCCTGCGAGCACCCGGACAAGGCCTGCCATGGCGATTCTTGTCCCTTGGCGAAGGGCTTTTATGATCGTTTGCCAGCGGCTCGCGCAGCGGCACTGCAGCACTGCATGCTCGATCAGGCGACACTTCGCGACGTCGCCCTGGCCCATCAGGTTTGCCCCTACTACCTCAGCCAGGAACTGGCACGCTGGGTGGATGCGGTGGTGGGCGACTACAACTATTACTTCGATCTCAGTGCTCTACTCTACGGCCTGACACTCAACAACGACTGGCGTGTTGGCGTGCTGGTGGACGAGGCGCACAACCTGCTCGAGCGGGCGCGCGGCATGTACAGCGCGGAACTCGATCAGCGTGCCTTTGCCGCTCTCGGGAGCAAGGCGCCGCAATCCTTGAAGCGCCCGCTGGGGCGGGTCCAGCGCTGCTGGAACGAGCTGCATCGAGAGCAGATAGCGGTCTATCAGGTGCAACCCGAGCTGCCGATCAAGCTGATTGGCGCGCTACAGCAAGCCGTCAGTGCCATCACCGATTACCTCAGCGAGCAGCCTGCTGGATTGGATGCTGAGCTGCAACGAGCCTACTTCGACGCTATGCATTTTTGCCGGGTTGCCGAGCTGTTCGGTGAGCACTCGCTGTTCGATGTCAGTCTGTTGCCCGCGGCTGGCCGCAGCAAAACCAAACGCTCGATCCTGTGCCTGCGCAATGTGGTTCCCGGGCCATTTCTCGCGCCCCGGCTGGAACAAGCCCGTTCGAACGTCCTGTTTTCGGCCACATTGAACCCACGAAGATTCTACGCCGACACGCTGGGGCTGCCGGCAGGTAGCGCCTGGATCGAGGTCGAATCGCCGTTCCAGAGTGATCAGCTGCGGGTATGTCTGGCCAAGGATGTATCGACCCGCTACCAGCATCGCCATGCTTCACTCGGTGCCGTCGTCGAACTCATCGCTCAGCAATACTGCGATCATCCCGGCAACTACCTGGCCTTTTTCAGCAGCTTCGATTACCTGCAGCAGGTGACTGCCCTGCTACGCGAGCAATATCCGGAAGTGCCTTTCTGGGAACAGACCCGTGGCATGCAGGAGGCGGCCCGCAGCGCATTTCTCGATCGCTTCACCGAGCACAGCCAAGGTATCGGTTTCGCGGTGCTCGGAGGCGCCTTTGCCGAAGGCATTGACCTGCCGGGCAAACGCTTGATCGGTGCGTTTATAGCAACTCTGGGGCTACCGCAGGTCAATCCAGTCAACGAGCAGTTCAAACAGCGCCTGGATCAGCTGTTCGGCCGTGGTATGGGTTACGACTACACATACCTCTACCCCGGCCTGCAGAAGGTCGTCCAGGCTGCGGGGCGAGTTATCCGTACACAGAGCGATGAAGGTGTCGTGCACCTGATTGACGACCGTTTCGGCCGGCCTCAGGTGCGCCGCCTGCTGCCGAACTGGTGGACGTTTACCGCCGATTCCAGCAACTGAGACCCGCAAAGTGGCGCCGTTCGGGTTGCGTGGTGCACGGAGGCTCGCTATAGTCCTGCGCCGCCGATTCCCCATCGGCACACTGCTACGCAGCCTCCGCCCGGATGGCGAAATTGGTATACGCAAGGGACTTAAAATCCCTCATCCGAAAGGGTATGCGGGTTCGACCCCCGCTCCGGGCACCAGTCTTCACGCGGCTTTCAGCCTTCCAACATCCGTTCTGTCATTTGCGCATTGTTCATTTTTGCAATTGGCGCGAGCGCTCCTGTCACGACCGCAGCACCTGGCGACGTCTTATCTATTGAACGCGATTTACCGCCTTGTTGTTGGCTGAAGTTCATATCGAACTAACCGGCACCGCGCTGTTGCTCTTATCAATGTCCAGAAAGATAGTTCGCGCGTATTTGTGTCTACAGATACATATAGTGCTATGCTGACTCCATGGAACTAATCGAGCAATTGCCATGACTGTGACTCTTCAGGCTCCCGCGTTTACCAAAGACCAGTGCGCCGCCGGCCTCAGGACCGCGGTGAATATCCTCGAAAAATGGCAGGCATCCACTGAGCAGGCATGCCGGATACTGCGTATTTCCCGCAGTACCCATGCACGAGCCAAACTGCGTAATTCGGATTGGTCGGTCAGCCTGGACCCGGACCAGATGCAGCGTGTCAGTTTCATTCTCAATATTCATGCGGCGCTGCGGCTGATCTTCGATAACCCGGAGAACACTTATGGATTCCCAGCGATGGCCAATCACAACGAGTTCTTCAACGGGCGTTCGCCGCTGGAGGTGATGGCCCAGGGCGACATGATTTCCCTCTACGAGTCGTTCCGCCGCATCGATAGCTTGCGAGGCGCACAGTGGTAGTGCCGCAACGGCTGCCCGTACGGGCTGATGCTCGGTTACAGGCTTACCGACTGGTCAATTCCAAGTTTCCGCCCATCGATCTATTTGACGATGTGGCAGACGCCGGGGAGTTCGAGATCTTGTATCAACTCCAGGCCCTGACGAATCCGAGGCTGCATAATGAGACCGGCAGGCTTGAGCTGATTCCCCGCGATCAGATCCCGTTTGGCATTCCTGGCTGCTCCTATGCGACCGCGCCCTTCACACATGTTAACCCCGCCGGTTCGCGTTTCAGCGATGGCAGTTACGGCGTGCTCTATCTAGGCGACAGCATGGAAACGGCGCTTGCCGAGGTTAGGCATCATCAGGAACTGTACTGGTCCCATGTTGAAGGTTTGAACTTCGAACGCTTCGTTTTTCGCGGACTGTCGTGTCAGTTCAACGAGGCGGGTCTGCTCGACGCCACAACCGTAGCAATGACAGACCCCATCTATGACGCCGAGGATTACTGCCACTCTCGCCAGTTCGGCCATCTGGTCAGGCAGGGTGGATTTCCTGGGCTGCGTTATCATTCGGTACGCAACCCTGGCCAACATTGCTGGGCGCTCATGACGCCTCGGAGCGTACTGTCCATCATTCAAACGGCACATTACGAAATGATTTGGAACGCGGGCATCACCAGCGTCAGCGCCATTGCCGAAGTGTGATCGCTCCAGTGCGGTAGCCGGCCTTCTTCAATCTTTACCGGCCGTCAGACTGAGCCCCCGCTGCCAAACCGCTGTAACAATGATCGCGCATTGTCTGCTCATGGACTCCCCATGGCGCAAGGACGCTCCACCGAACTCACCACGTGAGGACGCGAACATGAGCAAGCGGTCACTCGAAGAACTGGTTACCCGATCGGATATCAGTGCACTCCAGCCGATGGCGCACTGGCGTCGCGGGCGTCGTAGCGGTCACGACAAGTCGGGCCCGAGCGCCGCTGCCCTGATTCAGCGCGCCGCACACGATATCGGCATGCTAAGAACAGCTGTACATAGCTAGACGCAAGGGCTTGAACTCTGGAACGGGCCGTAAGGCGCTTTCCAGAGGCATTTTTTTGGTCTTGACGGCTGTCAATGGCAAAAATAGTAAGCAGCCTATCGTTCGCTCCGATGTCAACCAAGGAGCGGCACATGAAGAACCTGCATCCCCATCATCTGACCCCTTACCTACTGAGCGCCGGACTGTTATGCAGCCCTACGATCTTCGCTCAGGAGAATTTCAGTACTTTATTCACTGATGCTAAGCCGATCCTCGACGTGCGCTATCGCTACGAGCATGTCGACCAGGACAATGCGCTGAAGCACGCCAACGCCCAAACGGTGCGCACCCGCGTCGGTTTTCAGACCGGCAAGTGGTACGGTTTGTCGGCCCTGGTCGAGGCAGACAACGTAAGTCGTTTGGGTGATGCCGCCTACAACAGCACCCGCAACGGCCAGACCGACTACTCGGCAGTACCCGACCCTGACGGCAGCGAAATCAACCAGGCGCTGTTGCGTTACGACCATGCGTTCGGCAGCGCCATTGCTGGCCGCCAGCGCATCAATCTGGACAATCAACGTTTCGTAGGTGGCGTCGGTTGGCGGCAGAACGAACAAACCTACGACGGCGTGCTGGGCCAGCTGCAACCGCTCGACAAGCTGACGCTGACTTACGCCTACATCGATAACATCAACACAATCTTCGGCCCGGGCGACAACCGTTTCGACAATCGCGCCAATCCGGCCAATATCGAAGGCCACAGCCATCTGTTCAACGCCCGCTACGCGCACTCACCGGAGCTGACGGTCACTGCGTACAGCTATCTACTGGGTCTCGACAACATTGCCACTGCACCCGCTGCGGCGCTGGGGTCCCTATCCAGCAAGACCACAGGTCTGCGCCTGAACGGTGCCGTTCAGGGCGTCAGCTACGCACTTGAATATGCACGTCAGCAGGACTACGCAGGCAATCCGCAGGAGCTGAGCAGCGAGTACTACTTGGCCGAACTGGGTTATGCATTGCGAGGCGCCACGTTGAAAGCGGGAATGGAAGTGCTGGGTGGTGATTCCGGACCAGGCAATCGTGCGTTTCAGACGCCTCTTGCCACCAAGCACGCCTTTCAGGGCTGGGCCGACACCTTTCTGCTGACACCAGCAGATGGCGTGCAGGATGTCTATCTCGGGGGCACACTGCCGTTGTTCGGCGGCACACTGCAAGCCTGGTATCACGACTTCCGCGCCGAGCGCGGCAGTCAGCAGTACGGCGAAGAGATCAACGTTGGCTACAGCCGCGCAATCCCGCTAGTCAAGGGATTGGTTGCAACGGTCAAGTACGCCAGCTATGACGCCGACGACTACTCGGTGGATACGGACAAGCTCTGGGCACAGCTGCAGTACACGTACTGAGTAGTGCAGGTCGGGCGCCACCGCGCCCGGCCTGCCTGCCCTGCACAACTAGTGTGCGTGGCGAGGTAGTCGCAGCGAGATGAGCGCGGCAAGCAGCACGAACGATGATGAGACCCACAAGCAGGCCTGCAGCCCATAGGCCTGGAACACCCAGCCGGAGAGTAAGGTGCCGATCAACCGGCCCATGGCGTTGGACATGTAGTAGAAGCCCACGTCCAGCGAGACGCCATCTTCCTTGGCGTAGCTGACGATCAGATAGCTGTGCAGTGATGAGTTCACCGCGAACAGTGCGCCGAACAGCAGCAGGCCCCCGATCAGCACCCACTGGGGCGAAGCATCGGTTGTCAGGCCTATCGCGATCGCCGCGGGCAACGCTGCGAGCAATGCCGCCCAGATGAATGCTGCGCGCCCATCTGGCACTTGGCCGCTGCGCTTGCCGGTAATGGCTGGCGCTATTGACTGGACGATGCCGTAGCCGATAACCCAGCAGGCCAAAAAGCCTCCGACCATCCAGAAACTCCAGCCAAACACGGTGCTCAGGTACACCGGTAATGCAATAACGAACCACACGTCTCGCGCGCCGAAGAGAAACAATCGCGCCGCAGACAGCACATTGATCGCCCGGCTTTTGGAGAGGATGTCCCTGAATTTCGGCTTGGCCTTCGCCTTGCCAAGATCCTTTTTCAGCAGCACCAGGCTGCCCAGCCAGATCACCGCCAGCACCGCAGCCATCGCCAGGACTGCTCCGGCGAAGCCCAGCAGCGTGAGCAGCGCGCCCCCCAGGAAGAATCCTACGCCCTTGAGCGCATTTTTCGAGCCGGTGAGAATAGCCACCCACTTATACAGCGTGCCCTGCTGGCTGTCGGGCACCAGAAGCTTGATCGAGCTCTTGGCCGACATCTTGTTCAGATCCTTGGCAATGCCGGACAGCGCTTGCGCGCCCATCACCCAGGGCACTGTCAGCCATATGGCTGGCACCGTGAGCATCAGCAGAGCCACTACCTGCATCGCCAGCCCAAGGTTCATCGTCCGGTTCAGGCCGAGTCGCGCCCCAAGATAGCCGCCAATCAGGTTGGTGATGACGCCGAACACCTCGTAGAACAGAAACAGGGCCGCGATCTGCAGCGGTGAATACCCCAGCGAATGGAAGTGCAACACCACCAGCATGCGCAGGGCACCGTCGGTGAGCGTGAAGGCCCAGTAATTACCGGTGACGATCAGGTACTGACGCACCTCGGGGGACAGTCGGGCAAGGGCTTGCATGGCAGGTTCCGGTTTGATTAATCAGGTGTGCTGCGTAGCGATGAGCGATGGGGTAAAGCCCACCCGTCGAGCCACGGATTGGCCGCGGGTGGGCTTCAGCCCACCACCACCCTGCCGTGTTTCATAACCCGCACCGCTAGCGAAATCGCGAACGGCGCCTCACACTGCCAACCCCACCTTGCGTGCCAGTTCGACAGTGCGGTTGGCGTAGCCCCACTCGTTGTCGTACCAGGCATAGATCTTCACTTGCGTCCCATTGACCACCATGGTCGACAGCGCATCGATGATCGACGAGCGCGGATCGGTGCGGTAATCAATGGAAACCAAAGGCCGTTCCTCGTACCCGAGAATCCCCTTTAACTCGCCATCGGCCGCGGCTTTGAGCAGCTGATTAACCTCGGCAGCATCGGTTGCTCGCTCCACCTCGAACACGCAATCGGTCAGCGACGCATTGGCCAGCGGCACGCGCACGGCATGGCCATTCAGCTTGCCGCGAAGTTCGGGAAATATCTCCGCGATCGCCGTCGCCGAGCCGGTGGTGGTGGGAATCAGGCTCATGCCGGATGCCCGCGCGCGGCGCAGGTCCTTGTGCGGCTGGTCGAGAATGCTCTGGGTGTTGGTCAGGTCGTGAATCGTGGTGATCGAGCCGTGGCGGATGCCGAGCTGCTCGTGGATGACTTTGACCACCGGCGCCAGGCAGTTGGTGGTGCAAGAAGCCGCAGTCACGATGCGATGCTTGGCCGGATCGAACAGACCGTCGTTGACGCCCATGACGACGTTCAATGCACCCGGCTCCTTCACCGGCGCGCTGACAACCACCCGCTTCACGCCTTGATCCAGATATTGCTGTAGCACCGCCACGGTCTTCATCTTGCCGCTGGCCTCAATGACCAGATCGCAAGGCGACCAGTCGGTTTCGGCAATCGTCTTGTTGGCGCTGACCTTGACCCGCTGACCGTCGATTACCAGGCAGTCGCCTTCGGCGCCCGCCTCGTGCTGCCAGCGGCCATGGATGGAATCGAAGTTCAGCAGGTGAGCATGGGTTGCGGCATCGCCCGCCGGATCATTGATTTGTACGAATTCCAGCTCTGGCCAATCCCACGCGGCACGCAATGCCAGACGTCCGATGCGGCCGAAGCCGTTAATGCCCACTTTGATACTCATGGAAGACTCGCTTTCGAGATGTGAATCAGGGGGTTCGTGGCGCAAACATGATGATCGCCATGCCCAACATGGCCACGGCGCAGCCAAGCAGGTCCCACCAAGTCGGGCGAACGCCGTCGACCAGCCACAGCCAGACCAGCGCGACACCGACATACACGCCGCCGTAAGCGGCGTACACACGCCCTGCGGCGGTGGGATGCAATGAAAGCAACCAGGCGAATAGCGCCAGGGAAAACGCCGCCGGCACCAATAACCAGATACTCCTGCCTTGTTTCAGCCAGAGGTACGGCAGGTAGCAGCCGACGATTTCTGCGACCGCGGTTATCACGAACAGGCCAAGCGTATTCAGCATGCAAGCCTCGTTATTCGCCGAAGCGCTCAATCCAGCCGATATGCGCCGGATGCTGGATTGCTTTGGGACGCAGCGCCTGGACGCTGGCGATGGCAGTTTCGCGCGGCACTTCCCGGTCTATGAGAATGCGCGCGGCGATCAGCCCGGTACGCCCAGAGCCACCCTTGCAGTGAATGGCAACGCTTTTTCCGGCACTCAGCAATTCACTGATGCGGGCAACGGACTCTCCCCAGGCGTCATCGAAATCCGCCAGCGGCACCTGCTCGTCGGCGACTGGCAGATGGAACCACTCAAGATCGCGTTCGGCACATAGCTGCGGCAGCTGCGTCGCTTCGTTACAGGCCAGCTCTTCAGCGGGCATCAAGGTGATCAGCGCCTCGGCACCAGCCGCTTGCAGCGTAGTAAGTGCCTCGCTGACGCTAGTGCCCTTGCTACCGGGGCACGGAGTGAGGATCAGCTGACCGGCGCAGCCGGGCACATTGAGGATGTCGTAGGGATGAGACACGCGGGCGATTCCTGGAGGTCAGATGGAGCGTTGATTGACGCGGCGGGACAGCGCTTCAGCCGACTCCTTGCGTTCCGAATAGCGATCGACCAGATAGTCGGCCCGACCGCGTACCAGTAGGGTGAACTTGATCAGCTCCTCCATCACATCCACCACGCGGTCGTAGTAGGCCGAGGGCTTCATCCGGCCGGCATCGTCAAACTCCAGAAAGGCTTTGGCCACTGAGGATTGATTGGGGATGGTGACCATGCGCATCCAGCGACCGAGTACGCGCATCTGGTTCAGCGCGTTGAACGATTGCGAACCGCCACTGACCTGCATGATCGCCAGCGTCTTGCCCTGGGTCGGCCGCACCGCCCCCATGGCTAGCGGCACCCAGTCGATCTGCGCCTTGAACACCGCGCTCATCGAGCCGTGACGTTCAGGCGAACACCACACCTGCCCTTCCGACCACTGCATCAACTCGCGCAGCTCCTGAACCTTCGGGTGGCTGTCCGGCGCATCGTCGGGGAGCGGCAACCCTGCCGGATTGAAGATGCGCGTCTCGGCGCCGAAACGCTCGAGCAGGCGTGCAGCTTCCTGTACCAGCAGACGACTGTAGGAGCGCTCCCGGTTGGAACCATAGAGCAGCAGGATACGTGGTCTGTGTTCCGGACCTGCTGGCGAAGCAAGCTTGTCCAGGTCAGGCATATCCAGTAGATCTGGGTCGATATTGGGCAGATCGTCGTTCATTAGGCATGGCCTGCAATGTTCAAAGTGTGCCAATGCGCGCCAGCTCAGTTCTCAGCGTAGCGGCATCCAGTTGTGCGAGCGGTAGCGCTAGAAACGCGGTGAAACGTAGCTTGAGCCTGGCCAGCGTGGCATCGAACGTCGCCTCGATTTCGTCGGGACTACCGACGCTCTCGGAAGGATCGACAAGCCCCCAGTGCGCCTTTGTGGCCGGGCCGAAATGCACCGGGCACGCTTCGCCAGCGGCCTTGTCGCAGACGGTAATGACGAAGTCGGGATTCAGCGCCTGATGCGCATCGCTGCTCTTGCTATACAAGCCATCAGCCGCAATGCCGGCCCGCGCCAGCGCCTCAAGCGTCAGTGGATTGATTTCGCCTCTTGGCTCGCTGCCGGCGCTGAACGCGCGCATGCCGACCGGCGCAAGGTGATTGAACAGCGCCTCGGCCAGAATGCTGCGGCAACTGTTCGCGGTGCAGAGAAAGAGAATCTTCATAGTCATCCTTGCTTCAGGCACATGAACTGGCGCGTTCGGGGCGGTTGCGCATGCTTTCGAGGCGCTGCACGTTGTCGCTCAACCAGTTCTTGTTCGCGGCCAGGATCGGCTGCAGCATGTCGGTCACCCAGTCAGGCAGGTGCGGATGGAGCCGGTAATAAACCCATTGGCCTTGACGGCGATCTTCCAGTATTCCGCAGCCGCGCAGCAGCGCCAGATGCCGCGAGATCTTCGGCTGGCTTTCATCCAGCGCGCAGGTCAACTCGCAAACGCACAACTCGCCTTCACGAGCAACGAGCAGTGCGATTCGCACCCGTGTCTCGTCTGCAAGGCATTTGAATACGGCGGTAGGTGTCAGGTGCTCAACCACGGGAATACCTTCTCAGCGCTTGTTCTTCACCAGAACGAACATCTTGATCCGCTCGTGTATCTCGTGGAGCGTATGCCGGTACGGCTCCGAATGCTCACTGACCGCGGGGTCTTCGAAATTCCAGGCGATATATTCGCCGGCGCCCGGCAATGCATGGCATTCCAGCGATGATTTGTCACACAACGTGATTACGTAATCGAACTGCTGCCGGTCCAGCTCCGCCAGCGACTTGCTGCGCAACCCTTCAGATGGCACGCCGAGCTGCTCCAGCGCTGCCAGTGCGCGGGCGTCAACCTGAGTGGGAGCAGTACCAGCACTGAAGGCTTCGAAATGCACCGAGTCGGTATGCCGCAGTAGCGCCTCGGCGAGTTGAGAACGTGCCGAATTGGCAACGCAAACGAACAAAACGCTCGCTTTGTAGGACATGAAGCCGCTCTCCAGTAGGTATGCATAAGCGAATATATTGTTTGCCGTATAAGCAAGTAAAGCACATATTGCCGACGCCTATGCCATGTCAAAATAGGATTATTCCAAGGTTTGCATAGAGCAATGGAGGAGGCGTATATTCTTTAATTCGTATATATCCATAAACGAATAAATCTACTTTCCCGAAGAGAGGCTGTTGATGACAGCATCCAACGTCGTCGATGTCATCGTCATCGGTGCAGGGCAATCCGCCCTGGCGACCGCCTACTTCCTGCGTCGTACTTCGTTGTCATATCTGCTGCTCGATGAGCAGTCCAGCCCTGGCGGCGCCTGGTTGCACACCTGGGCATCGCTGCGGCTATTCTCACCTGCTGCCTGGAGTTCGATTGCCGGCTGGCCAATGCCCGCTCAGTCCGAGCCAGGCACCCCTACGCGCAACGACGTTATCGATTATTTACGACGTTACGAAGACCGCTATCGATTTCCGATCCAGCGGCCAGTTCGCGTCGACACGGTCAGTCACCGCGACGATCTCTGGCAGGTGCAAGCCGGCCACCAGCAATGGCTCGCGCGGGCAGTAATCAGCGCGACCGGTACCTGGAGCAAACCAATTATCCCGCCTTATGAGGGCCGCGAGCGCTTTCAGGGAATTCAGCTTCATTCGGCTAACTACCATGATCCGACCCCCTTCTCGGGTAAGCGGGTCATGGTGGTGGGTGGCGGCAACTCTGGGGCACAGATTCTGGCCGAGGTTTCCAAAGTCAGCGAAACGCTATGGATCACAAAGGACACGCCAGCATTTCTGCCCGATGACGTAGACGGCCGCGTGCTGTTCGAACGCGCCACCGAGCGTTGGAGGGCGCAGCAAGAGGGTCGCAGCATCGACGAGCCGGCGGGCGGTTTCGGTGACATCGTGATGGTGCCGCCGGTACGTGAGGCCCGAGCGCGCGGAGTACTGGTGGCTGAACGGCCTTTCGTACGCTTCACCGAAAGCGGTATCGAATGGGACGACGGTCGTCATGTCGCGCTCGATGCGGTGATCTGGTGCACTGGGTTCAGTCCGGCGCTGGATCACCTTCGTGAGCTGGACGTCATCGAGGCTGATGGCAAGGTTCAGGTAGAGGGCACGCGCGTCGTGAAACAGCCCAAGCTTTGGCTGGTGGGCTACGGCGACTGGACTGGCGCGGCGTCCGCCACGCTGATCGGGGTCACCCGCACTGCGCGAAGTACCGTCGACGAGGTCGTCCAAACGCTTGCCTCGACGCCGACGCAGCGCCCGAAATAAGCAACATACGTAATCCCGATCATCTTGCGAGAAGGTTAGATACCGATGTCCAGTCAATGTGAAGTGGTCGGCAAGAAAGCCGCCGGCGCCCCACTCGGCTTTTTCGAGCGTTATCTGACGCTTTGGGTGTTCCTCTGCATCATTGCCGGCACCCTCCTCGGCCTGGGCATGCCCGCCGCTGCACAAGCGGTCGGTGCGCTGGAAATCGCCCACGTGAACATCCCTGTCGGTCTGCTGATCTGGGTGATGATCATCCCAATGCTAATGAAGATCGATTTCTCGGCACTACGGGAGGTCTATGCGCAACGGGCGAGCATGGGCATCACCCTGTTCGTCAACTGGGCGGTCAAGCCATTTACCATGGCCCTGCTTGGCTGGATATTCATCAAGCATGTTTTCGCCCCGTGGCTCCCGGCTTCCGAGCTCGATAGCTACATGGCCGGCCTGATCCTTCTCGGCGCCGCACCCTGCACGGCGATGGTCTTCGTCTGGAGTAATCTCTGTAACGGCAACGCCAACTTCACCCTGACCCAGGTGGCGCTCAACGACGTGGTGATGGTGTTCGCTTTTGCGCCAATCGTCGCGCTGCTGCTCGGCGTGTCCTCGATCCCGGTGCCCTGGGACACCCTGCTGCTCTCGGTGGTGATGTACATCGTAATTCCGCTGGCCATCGCCCAGTTCATTCGCGGCCGGCTGATGAAGCGCGGTGAACAGGCCTTCCAGGCGGCACTGGCGAAGGTCCAGCCGTTCTCCATCGTGGCGCTACTGGCAACCCTGGTGCTTCTGTTCTCCTTCCAGGGCGAAGCGATCGTTGCTCAGCCGTTGATCATCGCCATGCTAGCGGTACCGATCCTGCTGCAAACACTGTTCATCGCCGGGCTCGGCTATTGGCTCAACCGTCGCTTTCTGGTTCGCCATGATGTCGCCGGCCCTTCGGCGATGATCGGTGCCTCGAACTTCTTCGAACTGGCGGTTGCCGTTGCCATCGTGCTCTATGGTTTCAATTCCGGTGCAGCCCTTGCGACCGTTGTGGGCGTGTTAATCGAGGTGCCGGTCATGCTCTGGCTGGTGCGCAGCATCAACCACAGTCGTGACTGGTATAACCGCGCACTGCCTGCTGATTGAGAGAGGAACACTGACCCGCGCTTGATCCTGATCAGCAGGGCTGCGTACAGGCTGGCTACCATCAATGCAGTCTAATGAGGACCATCGACATGGACAGCCCCGCACAAGAGCAGCCCGCACCTGGCAGTGATTTGCCGGCTTCGTTGAGTGCGCATCTAAGGAGCTTCTGGCGGGGTCATGCTATCGAAGCCAAGGTGCTTCTCGGGATGTGTGCGGCGTTCCTGTTGATCTTTTTTCTGCCACTGGGGCAGCCGCGCTTCGAGAACGCGGTGCTCGAAGGCCTGCGCCTGACCCAGTGGTACGCTCGTGAGCATGTGATTCTTTGCCTGTTACCGGCATTTGTCATAGCCGGGGCGATGGCGGTCTACATCAGCCAGGGTGCGGTAATGAAGCACTTAGGCCCGGCCTCGCCGAAGCCGGTTGCTTTTGGTGTGGCGTCCGTCGCCGGTACGCTGTTGGCTGTATGTTCATGCACCGTGCTGCCGCTGTTCGGCGGCATCTACAAACGCGGCGCGGGCCTGGGCGCGGCGATCAATGTCATGGCCATCGTGGTCACCGCCAAGATACTGGGTGCTGAACTTGGCATTGCTCGTGCTGTGGGCGCCATTGTCTTCGCTCTCGTGATCGGCGCCATCATGCATTTGCTCTACCGCCATGAGGAGGCTGCGCGTGCAGCCAAGGGAGCACGTGGCTTCGCCGATGACGACGATGGGCACCCAATTGGTGACATCGTGGCGTTGTTCAGCTTGATGATAGGCATCTTGGTATTCGCCAACTGGGCGAGCGCCGATAGCGCGACCTGGATGGTGATTCACGCGTGGAAATGGCCAATCACCGCGCTCCTCGCGATATTGCTGGCAACACTACTGGTACGCCGTTGGAAGTGGTCGGTTAAGCCACTGCTAGCTATTGGCGCGCTGGTCGCGGTGAGCGCTCTGCTTGCGCCGCAATGGCCAGAACTGGCGATGGTTATTGGCATCGCCGGGCTTATGCTTCAAGCCAGTCGCGAGAATGCGGCAGGTCAGGAATGGGTTGGGCAGAGCTGGGACTTCACCAAGCAGATCATGCCGTTGCTGCTTGGCGGAGTACTGATCGCCGGCATGCTGCTCGGCCGCCCTGGCCATGAAGGGCTGATCCCCGGCGAATGGGTAGTCTGGGCTGTCGGCGATAACAGTTTCACCTCCACCCTCCTCGCCTCGGTATTGGGCGCGTTCATGTATTTTTCCACCCTGACCGAGGTGCCCATTGTCGAAGGCCTGCTGGGCGCGGGTATGGGTAAGGGCCCGGCGCTGGCGATCCTGTTGGCGGGTCCTGCATTGTCGCTACCGAACATGCTGGTGATTCGCACCGTGCTCGGCACCCAGAAAACGATCGTGTACTGCTCGCTGGTGGTGGTTATGGCCACGCTCAGCGGCTATCTCTATGGGCAACTGATGTGAGAAAGACGCTGAAACTGACTGTTTATGGATCCGGCTGCGCCAAGTGCCAACAACTCACCGCCAATGCCGAGGTAGCCGCGCGGAGACTCGGGCTGGATTTCGAGGTTGAGAAAGTCTCCGACGTCAACGCCATCATCGATGCGGGCATCATGCGCACCCCGGCGCTCGCAGTGGACGACGACATAGTCGTGGAGGGTAAGGTGCCCAGCAGCGATGAGCTTCAGCAGCTGCTCGGCTGAGCGATCGTCTCGACGTTGTGCGGCAAATGCGGCACGGCCCTCGCCGAACGGAACCGTCCTGTGCAGTTCACGGCCTCATAAGTGAACCGTCAGGAGTGTGAGAAGTGTCCGATTCGACAACGTACCTCGCCATTGCGGCAGCAGTGGTGCTCATAGCACTGAATTTGCTAGCGGTAATCAGCGTCTTCAAAAGTGAGCGAACCGTAGGCGCAAAGGCGCTCTGGGCGATTGGCATCGCCGTCTTCCCGGTGCTGGGCCTACTGTTCTGGCTGCTGGTGGGGCTACGCCGAGCGCATTGATCAGGGCTTCAGGCCCAACAGATACAGCGCCCTACCGAGCACCCGCACCGAGTCAGCGTGCTTGCCCTCCTGATGCAGCTGCTCACCCTCGGCACGCAACTCGCGCACCTGTTGCAGCGTCGTTGCATCTTTCGGCGGATTGGTCTTTAGCTGCTCGTCGATCTTGGCCATGTCCATCGGGCAATGCATCGCCAGGGCCGGCGCACTGAGCAGCACGGCAAAGGCAAGGGCTGAGAAGCGTCGCATGGCTATTCTCCTGCGTGAGAGGGCTCATGCAGTATAGATAGCGTTTTTGGAATCGCGCACTGTCGGAAAAAGCCTCGCGACGAACTACTCTTTTCCCGCACAAAAGAAAAAGCCCCAAGCAACGGATTGCTTGGGGCTTTTCAATATGGAGGCCGATGTCGGAATCGAACCGGCGTACACGGATTTGCAATCCGCTGCATAACCACTCTGCCAACCGGCCTCAAAACGAAGGCGCCGCATGATTACTGCGGCGCGATCTTACAAACTGGAGCGGGAAACGAGACTCGAACTCGCGACCCCGACCTTGGCAAGGTCGTGCTCTACCAACTGAGCTATTCCCGCATTGTCTTGGTGACGGGCGCCATTCTATACGATCGAATGCTGCCGTCAACCCTTTGATTAAAAAAGTTTTTATTTCTTTTCGGTAGGGCTCAGATGCGGCCAGGCGGCCATCAGGTAATTGATCATCGACCACAGTGTCAGGCCCGCCGCCACGATCAGCAACGCATAGCCCAAGCCGACCCAGATCGTTGGTTGCGGCGGGTTCGCCAGCAGGACCACAAGCGCAACCATCTGCGCGGCGGTCTTCCACTTGCCCAGACTCGACACCGCCACCTGCGCTCGCGCGCCCAGCTCTGCCATCCACTCGCGCAGCGCCGAAACGACAATTTCACGACCAATGATGATGGCTGCCGGCAATGTCAGCCACAGGTTCGAGTGCTCTTCTACCAGCAGCACCAGCGCGACCGCTACCATCAGCTTGTCCGCTACCGGATCGAGGAATGCACCGAATGGCGTGCTCTGCTCCAGACGGCGCGCCAGGTACCCATCAAGCCAGTCGGTCAGCGCCGCCACGGTGAATACCGAGCTCGCGGCCAGATAGCTCCAGTGAAACGGGAGATAGAAAAGCAAAATGAAGATGGGTATCAGCAGCACGCGTAGAACGGTGAGCAGGTTCGGAATATTCATCGGTACCACTGATCGGCAGAATTCGGGGGACAGTTTACTCACTGTGTAGAGCGGCATAAATCGACTCGGCAAGCTTTTTACTGATGCCCGGAGCTTTCGCGATCTCGTCGAGGCTTGCTCTACACAGTTCCTGAAGACCGCCAAAATGCGTTAGCAGTTCGCGCCGGCGCTTCGGGCCGATACCTGGAACCGCCTCCAGAGTCGATGTGCGGCGGGTTTTTCCGCGCCTTGCGCGGTGGCCAGTAATGGCGAAACGGTGCGCCTCGTCGCGCACCTGCTGGATCAGGTGCAGTGCCGGTGAATCTGCCGGGAGCGTGAATTCGTGCGCTGCATCATTGAGGTAGAGCGTTTCAAGTCCCGGCTTGCGCGTCACGCCTTTGGCTACGCCGAGCAGGATCAGTTCCGGCACGGCCAGCTCCTCGAGCACCTCGCGCGCCATGTTGAGCTGGCCTTTGCCACCATCGACCAACAGAATATCCGGTAGTTTGCCCTCCCCCTCCGCTGCCTTGCGAAAACGTCGGGACAGTGCCTGGTGCATGGCCGCGTAGTCATCACCTGCGGTGACGCCTTCAATGTTGTAGCGGCGGTAGTCGGACTTCAGCGGACCCTCTGGCCCGAAGACCACGCAGGATGCCACCGTCGCCTCACCGCTGGAATGGCTGATATCGAAACACTCCAGGCGCTGCGGTGATTCGTCCAGTTCCAGCGCCTCGGCCAATGCCTCGAAGCGAGCCGATAGATGCTGACGATTGGCCAGGCGAGCGCCCATCGCCTGTTCGGCGTTGGTCAAAGCCAACTGCTGCCAGCGCGCACGCGTGCCACGCACGCGGTGAGTAATCGTCAGATCGAAGCCACGCAACTCGGCGATGGCGTTGATAAGCGTGGGGAAATCCTCATGCACAGCGTTGACGATCAGCTCGCCTGGCAGATCGCGCTCGATAGCGGCCAGATAGTACTGCTCAAGGAACGCCTGCAGCACTTCGCTGACACTTTCTTCGATCGCTACCTGCGGGAAGAAATTCTTGCTCCCCAGCACCCGGCCGCCACGCACGGTGATCAGGTGAACGCAGGCACCGCCCGGGCTGACCACCGCGGCGACGATATCCACGTCGCCAGTGCCGCCTTCCATGCTCTGTTGGTCCTGCACGCGGCGCAGGATGCCGATCTGATCGCGGATCTCGGCGGCGCGCTCGAAGTCCAGATTCATCGCAGCCTTTTCCATATTTCGTGAGAGTTCTTCAGACAACGCATTGCTGCGGCCTTCAAGGAACATCACTGAATGGCGTACGTCTTCGGCGTACTCGTCCGCGTCCACCAGCTTCACGCAAGGCGCCTTGCAGCGCTTGATCTGGTACTGCAGGCAAGGCCGTGTGCGGTTTCGGTAGTAGCTGTCTTCGCACTGGCGCACGAAGAACGCCTTCTGCAGCAGACTCAGGCTCTCGCGAATCGCTCCGGCGCTCGGATAGGGGCCAAAGTAGCGGCCAGGCTCTTTCTTTGCGCCGCGATGAATGCTCAGTCGCGGAAACTCGCCGGCCGAGAGGAACACATAGGGATAGGACTTATCGTCACGCAGCAGGATGTTGTAAGGCGGCCGCCATTGCTTGATCAGGGTCTGCTCGAGCAGCAGCGCCTCGGTCTCGTTGGCGGTGATGGTGGTTTCGACCTGGGCGATCTTGGCCACCAGTGCGGCGGTCTTCGGCGCCTGCCCGGTCTTGCGGAAATAACTTGCCAGGCGTTTTTTGAGGTTCTTGGCCTTGCCGACATAAAGCAACTTGGCCTGCGCATCGAACATGCGATAAACGCCCGGGCGGCCGCTGCAGGCCGCCAGGAACGCCGACGAGTCGAAGGTTTCTGCCATCAGTTGACGGTGTCGACCATCCCGTGGCGAACCGCCAGCAGGGCAAGCTCGACATCACTGGTAATCGACAGCTTTTCGAAGATGCGATAGCGGTAGGTGTTGACCGTCTTCGGCGAGAGACAGAGCTTGTCAGAGATGCTCTGTACTTTCTGGCAGTTGGCGATCATCAGCGCAATTTGGATTTCCCGCTCCGAGAGCAGATCGAACGGTGATTCGCTGAGCTGCGGCTGGAACGATTTCAGCGCCAGCTGCTGGGCAATCTGGGGGCTGATGTAACGCTGGCCGCCAAACACCATGCGAATGGCCTGAACCATTTCTTCCAGCGCCGCACCCTTGGTCAGGTAGCCCGCAGCGCCGGCTTGCAGGAGACGGGTCGGAAAAGGATCTTCTTCGCAGATGGTCACTGCAATGACCTTCAGATCGGGATAGCTGCGCAGCAGTTTTCGGGTCGCCTCGAGGCCACCGATGCCGGGCATCTTGACGTCCATCAGGACGACATCGGGCTTGAGCTCCCGGGCCTTGCGAATGGCATCTTCACCGGAGTCCGCCTGACCAATCACCTGCAGTCCGGAGATGTCCCCCAACATGCGACTGATGCCTGTGCGAACCAGATCGTGGTCATCGACCACCAGCACCCTAATCAAGCAGACACCTCATTGACCGTACTAAAAGCTGGCTGGCTGCTCGCTTTTTCAGGAGCGAACTCTATCAAAAAAATCATCGGCCTGGCCGATCACGATGCAGGTAACTGATCGAGATCATAAGTCCGCCCCACCAGCCGACGAACTGCATGCTGAACGCCGATGGACGGCCAAAGTCACAAACCTGATGGCTATTTCCTCAGGTTACCCATGCTCACATTGCTCGCCGCACTGGTTCTGACCGCCACCCACATATTGGCCGGAAGGCTGAGCGAGCTGCACCAGTTGCCGCGCAGCCGCTGGTTATCCGCGGCCGGTGGCGTTGCCGTCGCCTACGTGTTCGTTCATCTGCTTCCTGAGCTGGCTCACGGGCAGAAGGTGATGGAGGATAGCGGGTTCCACCCGTTGCGCTACCTGGAACACCACGCATATCTGCTAGCGCTGATCGGTCTCGTCTGCTTCTACGGACTCGAGCGGCTGATCAAGCAGCACCGCGACGAGCAGTCTGAAGGTGCGCCTTCTCACGCTGGCGTGTTCTGGCTCCACATAGGTGCATTCGCCGGCTACAACGCTCTGATCGGCTATATCCTCGCCAACCGAGACCCCGGCCAGGAGTTGGAACTGGTCTGGTACACCGTGGCCATGTCGCTGCATTTCATGGTCAATGACGTAGCACTTCAGCACGACCATCAGCAGCTGTTCGCTCGTCGAGGTCGCTGGATACTGGCGGGCTCTACGCTGGTTGGCTGGGCGTTCGGCGCAATCATAGAGCTGTCCGAGCTAGGCGTATCAGCAGTCACTGCGTTCATCGCCGGTGCAATCATCCTCAACGTACTCAAGGAGGAGCTGCCGTCGGAACGCAACAGCCGATTCGGCGCGTTTCTGCTCGGGTCGCTCGGCTACTCGTTCCTTTTATTGTTGATGTAGCCGGTACGCCCGTGCCTGTCGTTCATCCTCTAGGTCTGCGCATCAATCGATAAACTGCCGGGATCACGAGAGGAAAAACTTGATCGAAATCGTGTCAGCCGGCTTCTGACGCACTTGCGCCGCCGTTGCCCGCAAGCAGATGGCTGAGCACCGAGCGCATCTTGCCGGGCTTGACCGGTTTGTTCAGCACTGGAACGCCACAGCCCTGCAATTGCTGACGGCACTGGTTACTGCGATCAGCGGTGATCATCACCACCGGCAGCGCCTGATTGAAGCGTTCTCGCACCGCGAGCACGACGTCCCAGCCGGTCAGCCCGTGATCCAGATGGTAATCGGCGAGGATTGCATCCGGTGCCATCCCGCCCAGAGCAGCCAGCGCGCTCTGCTCGTCGGTAGCAGTCACTACGGTGCAGCCCCATTGTTCCAGAAGCGCTGACATGCTTTGGAGAATGCTCTCCTCGTTGTCGATCACCAGCAGACGTCGCCCAGGCAGCGGATCACCCAGTTGCGGAGCGATCGAAGGCGAGGCAACCCGCGCACTGGGTATGGTCTCGGCCAGTGGCACATCGATGCTGAAAACGGAGCCCCGTCCCGGAGTCGAGCGGACTAGGACGCTGTAGCCCAGCATGTTGGCGATGCGGTCGACAATGGCCAGGCCCAGCCCTACTCCGCTGCGCTTCGCGGAACGACCGATTCCAAGCTGGTTGAATTCGAGGAAGATCGATTGCAACTCCTCCTCTGGGATACCTCGACCGGTATCCCAGACCTCGAAGCGCACTGCACCGTCGCGTATGCGAGCGCCGACCAGTACGCTGCCTCGATCGGTATAACGGCAAGCGTTGCTGAGAAAGTTGCGCAGAATCCGCGTCAGAAGACGGAAATCGGTCTTGACGGCGAAACGAGGAATATAGTGTTTCAACCTAAGCCCCGCAGCACTGGCCACCGACTGGAACTCGGACACCAGCGGCAACAGAACGTCGTCCAGTGAGTAGATGTCGATGTCCGGCTTGATAGCGGCCTGATCGAGCTTGGAGATATCGAGCAGGTCGGTAAGCAGGTCTTCGGCGCCTTCCAGTGCCTGATGGGCCCGCTCGACCAGATGCGATTCACTCTGGGGCAGCTTTCGCTCACGCAAGGTCGAGATCAAGAGGCGCGCAGCGTTGAGGGGTTGCAGCAGGTCATGGCTGGCCGCGGCGAGATACTTGTCCTTGCTGAGGTTGGCAGCCTCCGCTGCATCACGAGCCTCGCGCAGCTCGCAGGTACGTTCGGCGACGCGCAGCTCCAGTTCTTCATTCAACTGCAGCAGGCGTATCTGGACCAGTCTGCGCTCGGTGACATCGGCGACGAATCCTTCGACCAGGCCTTCTTCATCCGGCTTGAGCAACAAGTTCATGACCACGTAGATGGCGCTGCCATCCTTGCGTCGCAGGCGCGTCTCGTAGCCGAACAATCCATGCTGCTGGCTCAGGGTGTGACGAATCTGGCGCAGTTCATCCTCCCCACCAATGAATAAATGGTGCGACAGGTCGGTTAGCGCCCACAGCGCCTCCTCGGAGGACTCATAACCCAGCATGCGCGCAAGTGCCGGGTTGGTCGCACGGATGCCTTCGTGCAGGCTTGCCTGGAAAATCCCGTGCACGGCGTGTTCAAACAGCCATTTATAACGATTGCGCTCGGCTTCGAGCTCTGCCACGCGAGCCAACAGCTCTGGATAATGGCTTTTGCGTGCCGAATGGCTACCGAACCCGAGGAGTTCCGTCAGTGCCTGATGCTGGTCATCAGAGGGCTTCGGCATAGACGACCTCGACGTCGCGCTGCGTCGACGAGCGTGGATTGGTCAGGATGCAGGGGTCCTGCATCGCATGTTGCGAGAGGAACGGGATATCGGAAAGGTTAACGCCGTGCAGGCTCAGCGTTTCGCGGAAGCCGATCTGCTGTTTGAGGTCGATTAGATGCTGCACCAACCGCTCGCGAATCTGACGATGGTTCAGCCCGCGCGGATCGATGCCAAGTGTTTCAGCGACCTTGCGGTAGCGGTCCGGCGAAGCGTCGTAATTGAATGCGACGACATGTTCGACCAACACGGCGTTGCACACGCCATGCGGCAAATCGAGGTAGCCGCCCAGGCTGTGGGACATGGCATGCACGGCGCCGAGAATCGCATTGGAGAACGCCAACCCCGCCTGCATGCTGCCAAGCATGATCTGTTCACGCAGCGTGATATCAGCCGGGTTGGCAATCATCTGCACCAGATTGCCGTTGATCAACCGCATGGCTTCCAGCGCGTGGGGATCGGTCAATGGACCATGGCCGGTGGACACGAACGCTTCGATTGCATGTACCAAAGCATCGATACCGGTGCAGGCGGAGAGAAACGGATCCATGCTGAGAGTGGTTTCCGGATCGATCAGCGAGACATCCGGCACAGCGGCCTTGCTGACGATGGAGAACTTCATCCGCTCTTGCTGATTGGAGATGATCACGAACTGAGAGACATCGGCCGAGGTGCCCGCAGTAGTCGGAATCAGAATCAGCGGCGGGCTTGGCACGCGTAGCGTATCCACTCCCTCGAACTCATAAATATGGCGCCCATGAGCGGCGACGATGCCTATGCCCTTGGCGCAGTCCATCGGGCTGCCACCGCCGACCGCGACGATCACGTTGCAGCCTTCGCTGCTATAAAGCTCGGCGCCGAGCATTACCTCTTCGCAGCGAGGATTAGGGGAAACACCTGTGAACAGGCAGTGTTCGATGTTCTGGCGATCGAGGCTCGCCTGCACGTCCGCCACCCAGCCAGCCTTGACAACGCCAGGATCAGAAACCACCAGCACCTTTCGCGCCCCAAAGTTGGCGGCGCAGGTGCCGACACTATGACGGCAGCCCGCCCCAAAGATGATTTCAGGGGAGACGAATTTGCGCTGGAGGCTGATATTCGGGCTCATCACTGCGGCCTTCTTTATTTTTTGTAACAACGGGCGCAAGCCTACTGCATTGCTCGGGTAAAGCAATGCGCCTAATGCTAATGGATGGCGCGTTTTCGGGGGCGGAGCAAAGCGTCAAAGCAACCTTTGGTAAAACCGCAATTCGCGCTCCAACGCGTCAGCGAGGTTGGCCGCGTGGCGAAAGCCATGGCGCTCCTCGGGGTACAGCCGATATTCCACCTCGATGCCACGGCTGCGCAAGGCAGCCACCATCGACTCGGTCTGTTCGGGCAGCACCACGGCGTCCAGCCCGCCCTGAAAAAAGATCACCGGCGCGTTTATTCTCTCGGCGTTATGCAACGGTGCACGTTCGCGAAAGCGCTCCGGTACTCGCTGCGGATCGCCGATCAGCCAATCCAGGTAGTCGCCTTCGAACTTGTGCGTTACCCGGCTCAGAGCCAGAGGGTCGCTTACGCCATACAGACTTGCGCCGCCGCGGAATAGATCGGTCGTCGCCAACGCGTTGAGCGCGGTAAAGCCGCCGGCGCTGGAGCCGCGTACGAACAGCCGTTGCGGATCAACCACACCCTGCTCCACGAGCGCCTGTGCCGCCCGGCAGACGTCCTCCACATCGACAATACCCCACTGCTCACGCAAGCGCTGTCGATAGGTGCGGCCAAATCCGCTGCTGCCGCGGTAATTGACGTCGACTACGGCGAACCCGCGCTGGGTCCAGTACTGGATGCGCGGGTCGAACACCGGGTAGCTAGCCGATGTTGGACCACCGTGGGCGAAGACCACCAGTGGGGGCAGTGATTTCGGATCGCCGCAAAAATGCGCATTGGCCGGAGGATAAAAGAAAGCGTATGCGACCTCCCCGCCTTCGGTAGCAAAGCGCATGGACTGCGGGCGCGACAACTGGGTGGTCGCAAGCGGCTGGGCCCCGCCCGCCAGAATTTGCACTGCACCACTGATCCGCTCGATGGCAATAACCGACGCAGCTCGCTCAGGCGAGCCGGCAATGCAGAACACATGTGTCTCGTTCGCGGCAAGTTGGCGGCAGCGAGTGAAGTTGGCGGCCAGTTGGCGCCGGCTACCATCGGCAACGTGCTCGAACAGCCAGCCATAGCCATCGACCATGTGCGTCAGGAGCAAGCCACCCTCTGCCAATGGCACGTAGCTAGTGGTGCCCAACTGCCAAGGCGCTGGGGCGCAGTCGAAATTCTGTGTCGCTTGCGTCTGTCCGGATCGCATCAGCGGATGGATCAGCAGTTGGCCGTCCTCCTCCACCCAGGGTTGCCAAAAGCCCAGACGGTCGCTGAGGCAATACAGGCGGCCATCGGGGGCGAAGCGTGGCTGTTGCAAGGACTCGCCGCCCGCCGCGCCAGCCAGGCACTGCCGGTTGCCCCAATGCCCGTCGGGCGTACGCTCAGCTATGTACAACCGCGTCGACGTCCAGGGTTGCTCTGGGCGATCCCACTCGATCCAGGCCAGACGCGCTCCGTCAGAGCTCAGCGTGGGCGAGGAATAGAAATCGGCTCCCTCAACAAGAACCCGGCGCACGCCATCACCCATGGCAATGCTCACCAGACGATGCACGACCTCATCAGCGGCGTGGGTTTCTTCCAGCGCGACGATTGCATCGGCATGAGGGTCATGTTGCAGGTCGCCATACCGGCATTCCGCCCGCCCGGTCAGGGCGACAGGCAGTGCTGCAGCGTCAGCCTCATTGAGCGCCTGCAGGTAGACCTGCTGATCCGCCTCGTTGACGAAGGCGAGGCCCTGGCCGGTCAGGCAGAACGCGCCGCCGCCGTACTCGTAGACGCGACTGCGTACCGAGTAGCCGTCGGGGGTAACACGGAGCACGCTGCCGGCTCGCCAGAACCACAGGATGCAGCGCCCATGGGCAGGGTCATACTCGATCCAGAACAGCCCACCGTGCCCGCTCCGCAGTTCGGCATAGTCTTGGCTGGCGGCCGCGGCTGCATCGGCACTCCACTCGCTGGGCCAGAAGCCGTAAGGCAGCGCCTGAGTCGCTGGGCTGGCACTGGTGCAATCGTTGTCGGGAGACTTCATACCTTCAGGATCAGCTTTGAGGCCTTTTCGTTGCGGTGCTGCAGTTGCTCGAGCCCCAATGCGCCGTGGTCGGCCTGATCACGAGCCGCGAGGATTATGCCGTGATGCTCGGACTTGCTACATACCGGATCGGCGTTGGCAGCATCGCCGGTGAGCATGAAGGCCTGGCAGCGACAGCCGCCGAAGTCCCGCTCCTTCTCATCGCAACTGCGGCATGGCTCGGGCATCCAGTCATAACCGCGAAATTTGTTGAAGCCGAACGAGTGCCGCCAGATATGTTCGATGCTGTGCTCGCGCACATTGGGAAATTCAACCGGCAATTGGCGTGCACTATGACAAGGCAAAGCCGTGCCGTCGGGGGTGATATCGAGGAACAGGTTGCCCCAGCCGTTCATGCAGCCTTTCGGCCGTTCTTCGTAGTAATCGGGGGTGACAAAGATCAGTTTGCAGGGGTGGTTCTCGGCGGCGAGTTTCTCGCGCCACTCATTGGTGATGCGCTCGGCACGTACAAGCTGCTCCTTGCTCGGCAGCAATCCGGCACGGTTCAGCTCGGCCCAGCCGTAGAACTGGCAGGTGGCGAGTTCGACGAAATCGGCTTCGAGCTCGATGCACAGACGAATGATCTGATCGATGTTGTCGATATTGTGCCGATGGGTGACGAAGTTGAGCACCATCGGGTAGCCGTGCTTCTTCACCGCCCGAGCCATTTCTAGTTTGTGGGCAAATGCCTTCTTCGAGCCTGCGAGCAGGTTATTCACTTCTTCGTCAGCGGCCTGGAAACTGATCTGGATATGGTCGAGGCCGGCCTCGGCGAAACTGGCGATCTTCTCTTCGGTGAGGCCGATACCGGAGGTGATGAGGTTGGTGTAATACCCCAGGCCTCGCGCGGCCTCGATCAGCTCCGCCAGGTCCTGGCGCACCAATGGTTCGCCACCGGAAAACCCCAATTGCGCGGCCCCCATTTCGCGAGCCTGGCGAAACACCTCGATCCATTCGGCGGTGCTCAACTCTTCATGGCTGCGGGCGAAATCCAGCGGGTTGGAACAGTATGGACATTGTAGCGGGCAACGGTAGGTCAGCTCCGCGAGCAGCCAGAGCGGCGGACCGGGCTCGTAACCGGGTTTAGCGAAGCTCGATCCAGAACCGTTCAACGGCAACCTCCAGAAACGCGACAATATCTTCTTGAATACCTTCGGCCTCGGGGTAGCGGGCCTGTAGATCGGCAACGATGGCACCGACGCTGCGTGTTCCGTCCACTTCGGTAAGCACCGCCGCCGCGCTTTCGTTGAGTTTGATCATGCCTTCCGGGTATAGCAGCACATGGCAGCTTTGCGCTGGCTCCCATTGAAAGCGGTAGCCGCGGCGGAAGACCGGAATCTGGGTCAGTTGGATGTCGCTCATGGTCGATGTCTCGCCAAAGGCAGGCTGGCAGCCTGGCCGAATCATTTTGCTCATTGGCGGCGGGCTCAGCCCACCCTACAAGAGCCTGTGGCTAGAAGCTGATTCCCTTGTGCCAGACGCGCTCCGGGGTCACGGTATGGTACGGCGGGCGATCCAGCTCGTAGGCCATGCTCATGGCGTCCAGCATGCTCCACAGCACGTCGAGCTTGAACTGCAGGATCTCCAGCATACGCTCCTGGGATTCTCGGGTTCGGTAGTGATCCAGAGTAATGCGCAGGCCGTGTTCGACGTCGCGGCGGGCTTCCTTCAGGCGTTTGCGAAAGTAGTCGTATCCCGAGGCATCGATCCACGGATAGTGCTGCGGCCAGCTGTCCAGGCGCGACTGGTGGATGGTCGGCGCGAATAATTCGGTCAGCGAACTGCTGGCGGCCTCCTGCCAACTGGCTCGTCGGGCGAAGTTGACGTATGCGTCGACGGCGAAACGTACGCCGGGTAGCACCAGTTCGTGCGACAGCACTTGCTCGCGATCCAGCCCGACAGCTTCGGCCAGGCGCAGCCAGGCCTCGATACCACCCTCCTCACCCGGCGCCCCATCGTGATCGATGATTCGCTGAATCCACTCCCGGCGGGTATCGCGGTCCGGACAATTGGCCATGATCGCCGCATCCTTCACCGGGATGCATACCTGATAGTAGAAACGATTGGCGACCCAGCCCTGAATCTGTTCGCGTGTTGCCTGCCCGGCATACATGGCGCGGTGAAACGGGTGATGGATGTGGTAGTACTCGCCCTTGGCGCGCAGTGCCTGTTCGAATTCCGCGGGGCTCATGGCTGGCAGGATCATGGCGGTGTCATTCCTTTTCTTGTCATTCCGACGTGCGTGACTTGACGCAAGAGGCGGCTGTGGCCGCACTCACGATGGCCAGGCCGTGTTATAGCTCGATGTTCATGCCGTCGAAGGCAACTTCGATTCCGTGTTCACCGAGGATTTCGCGCTCGACGGAATCCTCATCGAGGATCGGATTGGTGTTGTTGATGTGGATGAGAATCTTGCGGACGGCGGGCATGCCATCGAGCACCTCGATCATGCCGCCTGGGCCGCTCTGCTGCAGGTGCCCCATTTCGCTGCCGAGCTTGGTGCCGACCTCGCGTACGAGCATTTCGTCATCGCGCCAGAGCGTCCCATCGACCAGCAGGCAATCGGCCTGGCGCATGGTATCCAGGAGCTCGTCGCTGACTTTGCCCAGCCCTGGTGCATAAAACAGCGTGCCACCAGTTTTGCGATCCTCGATCAGCAGACCAATGTTGTCACCCGGGTGCGGGTCATTGCGGTGTGGCGAATAAGGTGGTGCCGAGCTGCGTAGCGGGATCGGCGTGATATGCAGAGCCGGGCAGCAGGGAATGGTGAAACTGCCGGTCAGGCCGATGGGGTTCCACTTCAGCCCACCGTTCCAGTGCTCGAGCATGTTGAACAGCGGGAAGCCGGTGGTCAGATCCTGGTGGACCATCTCGGTGCACCAGACTTCGTGAGGGCAACCTTCGCGCAGGGTCAGCAGGCCGGTGGTGTGGTCGATCTGGCTGTCCAGCAGCACGATTGCGCCGATGGCGGTATCACGCGGGGCTCGAGCTGGTTGCAGAGTCGGGAAAGATTCCAACTGCGCGCGGATGTCCGGCGAAGCGTTGCACAGAATCCAGTCGACGCCATTGTCGCTGAGGGCGATAGAGGACTGGGTACGTGCCTTGGCGTTGAGCGTCCCGGCGCGCAGTCCTGCACAGTTGGCGCAGTTGCAGTTCCATTGCGGAAAACCACCGCCCGCAGCGGAACCGAGAATACGGATGAACATCGACAGCCCCCAAAAGCAAAGCCCCGGCCTGAGCCGGGGCTGATTCATCAACGATTAGCGAAGTACATGGTGACTTCGAAACCAATACGCATGTCGGTGAAGGCGGGTTTAGTCCACATAGGTCGGTCCTCTTTTTATGGTGCCGGTAGATTCCGACAACCCAATTAAGCCCCTTATTCTGCCTAAAACAGAATGGTACTTTGGAAGGAGACAGCGACATGCGATGGTAGTGCCGTAACACCCACCTTTGCATGTTGCGGTGCCTCGCTTTCAGCTAGCCTTTGCCAGTTCAAAGAGTCAACCCGCATGCAGGGCCGATCGACCATTGGCGTTGCGCCATGCCAGCTCGTTGGTGATGGTTGCCATGGGCGCGAACATGGCGCTATCGAAATCACTCAGCGGCAAGCCCTGCTGAATACGTAGAGGCCAATCATTATTGGCCAGGGCGGCCTTGCCAACCGCAACCAGATCCATGCTGCCGTGGGTGAGCAGGTGCTGGGCCTGATCTCCGCTCACGATGCCGCCATTTCCAATCACCGGAAGCGACACGCTGCTCTTGGCAATCGCGGCGAAGCTCGGTCCATCGGCGAAGGCCGGCGCAGCAGCGTCGGGTTCGGTGACGTGCAGATAATCGAGGCCGGCTTCTGCCAGGGCAGCGAAACGAGTTTGCGCCTCTTCTACCCCGCCCTCCCACTTCAGCCCGCTGTCGCTCACCATGCTCTGCGACAGTCGCATACCGACAAGAAAATCAGCGCCAACTTCAGCCCGCACTGCGCTGATGACCGCCTGTGGCATGCGTAAGCGATCAAGAAAATCACCGCCCCAGTGGTCATGGCGCAGGTTGAACTCGGCGCTGATGAATTCGTGCAACAGGTAGCCATTGGCGCCATGCAGCTCGACGCCATCGAAACCGGCCTCTTGTGCATGGCGAGCAGCAAGGGCAAAGCCTGCGATGGCTTCCTGGATTTCCTTCTCGCTCATTTCAGCTGGTGTCGCATATGGCCCTTCACCACCGTAGAACGTCAGCTGAGACCCGCCAGGCTGCACTGCTTAGGGCGCGACATGCCGAGCATGGTGGATATTGCCCTGCGTTTGAGCGCCGCCGTGCATGAGCTGGGCGACAAAAGCTGCGCCTGCCTCGTGTACGGCCTCGACTGACAGACGCCAGCTGTCTCGATGGGACTCGGTCGCGAGGCCTGGCTGGTTGAAGTAGCCCTGGCTATAAGCCGTATCGGTATAGATGCCCTCGCTGATGACCAGGCCAAAGCCGCCCTTGGCGAACGACGCGTAGTAATCACGCATCAGCTCGTTGGCTGCGCCCTCAGCTTCGGCGCTGACCCGGGTCATGGGCGCGACGACCGCGCGATTGCGCAGGTTCAGGTGTTTCAGCGAGTAGCGCTCGAGCAGTTGCGACATGGTGATCTCCTCATCTTCCAGCACCGGGGACATGCTGATGTGAGAGGTTTGTACCGGAGGGAGTTCGATGCCTGCGATGGCTGGTCATCCATGGAGCCAAAAAAAAACGCGGCCGAAGCCGCGTTGCGATAGGAGCCTTGTGCTCGATTCAAGGGGGTTACAAAGAAGCGGCACAGGTTCCTGCACATGACGTGCGTAGCAAATAACCGGCGCGTTGGAGCTAACGCGCCGGGGCCCTCATCAGAAGAACCCGAGTGGATTGATGTCGTAGCTGATCAGCAGGTTCTTGGTCTGCTGGTAGTGATCAAGCATCATTTTGTGGGTTTCACGACCGACCCCGGACTTCTTGTAGCCACCGAATGCAGCGTGCGCCGGATACAGGTGGTAACAGTTGGTCCACACGCGGCCGGCCTTGATGCCACGGCCCATGCGGTAAGCGCGATTGATGTCGCGGGTCCAGACGCCGGCACCCAGGCCGAACTCTGTGTCGTTTGCAATTGCCAAGGCTTCGGCTTCATCCTTGAAGGTCGTAACGCCGACCACCGGGCCGAAGATTTCCTCCTGGAACACGCGCATCTTGTTGTGTCCCTTGATCAGGGTCGGCTGGACGTAGTAACCAGAAGCCAAGCCACCTTCAAGCTTCTCAGCGGCGCCACCGGTAAGGATTTGCGCACCTTCCTGCTGAGCAACCTCCATGTAGGACAGAATCTTGTCGAATTGCTGCTCGGACGCCTGAGCGCCGACCATGGTTTCAGTGTCCAGCGGGTCACCACGCTTGATCGCCTTGATCTTCTTCATCACCACTTCCATGAAGGGTTCGAAGATCGACTCCTGAATCAGCGCGCGCGACGGACAAGTGCAGACCTCGCCCTGGTTGAAGAACGCCAGCACCAGGCCTTCAGCTGCCTTCTCGATGAACGCAGGTTCAGCATTCATGATGTCTTCAAAGAAGATATTCGGGCTCTTGCCACCCAGTTCCACCGTGCTCGGAATGATGTTCTCGGCAGCACAACGCATGATGTGCGCTCCGACTGGGGTCGATCCGGTAAAGGCGATCTTGGCGATGCGGGTACTGGTTGCCAGCGCCTGCCCAGCTTCTCTGCCAAAGCCCTGAACGATGTTCAGCACGCCCGGCGGCAGCAGGTCGCCGACAACCTCGATGAACACCATGATTGACAACGGAGTCTGCTCGGCCGGCTTGAGCACGATGCAGTTGCCGGCGGCCAGGGCCGGGGCGAGCTTCCAGGCGGCCATCAGCAGCGGAAAGTTCCACGGAATGATCTGTCCGACCACGCCCAGCGGCTCGTGGAAGTGATAAGCGGCCGTGTGCTCGTTGATCTCGGCAGCACCGCCTTCCTGGGCGCGGATACAGCCAGCAAAGTAGCGGAAGTGGTCAGCGGCCAGCGGCACGTCAGCGTTCAGGGTTTCACGAACGGCCTTGCCGTTGTCCCAGGTTTCGGCGATCGCGAGCTTTTCCAGATTGGCTTCGATGCGATCGGCAATCTTCAGCAGGATGTTGGCACGATCCTGGACAGAGGTTCGGCCCCAAGCATCGGCGGCGGCATGAGCGGCATCCAGCGCCTTCTCGACATCCTCGGCGCCCGAACGCGGAAACTCGGCAATCACTTCTCCATTAACCGGCGAGGTATTGACGAAGTACTCGCCTTTGGCCGGTGGCACGAATTCGCCGCCGATGTAGTTGCCATAGCGTGGTTTGAAGGAAACGACGGCGCCAGGGGTACCGGGCTGGGCGTAGATCATGATGGGCCTCTCTTTCTTCTGCTTGTCGGAGCCTGCGCCGGAAGGTGCGCAGAACATGGACCGATGTTAGGCAGCGCAGTCTTCGCTGCGGAATGCCCCCATGGCAGCGGAGAACTCCTCATTTGGTAGTAGATGCCGAGGCGCAGGGCCGACGTTTGAGCATCCGGGCAGACGTGGAAGACGAGCACTTGCGACAAAAAAAGCCCGGCAGCTTAGAGCGCTTACAGGCATTAGAAAATGACTCTGAACAAGGGTGTTGAGGCAGCACTGAAATATTTCTCCAGCGCAATAAAAGTGCGACCAAAAGCGGAAAAAATCAGCCCGAAAGTCGTATGAGATGCCCTCGGAAAGCGCCTTAGTTTCGAGTGGCAACATTGTTTGCCCCTTAACAACCGCTTTAGGAGATATGCCATGCAGTGGATCGATCCGGACTTCTGCGACCTGCGTCTGGGCTTCGAAGTCACCGCGTACGTTTACGTGCGCTGAGCCCCTGGTCGGCGTGGTGGCAACTGCCATCACACCGACCGAGCGAGGAAATGGACATGACAACAACAACATCGACCGAGCGCTGCTACGAGATTCGTCCGCCCTTCCTATTTCGCTGGGAGGAGTCGCAACAGGCCCACGTACTTCTCTACCCCGAAGGCATCGTCAAGCTGAACGCCACCGGCGGAGAAATATTGAAGCGCTGTGACGGCAAGACCAGTGTCACTCAGCTGATCGAACAGCTGCACGAGGCCTACAACGCATCTGCTCGCGACGCAGTCCGCGATGGCGTCCTGAATTTTCTGGAGGTATCCCATGGCAAAGGTTGGATCCGCGCCAAGGCTTGACGGTAACGGTAATCCAGTCTGGCTGCTGCTAGAACTGACGTACCAATGCCCGTTGCAATGCGTGTTCTGCAGTAACCCGCGCAACTTTGGCGATTACCGGCAGGACGAGCTCAGCACCGTCGAATGGATCGACGTAATGGCCCAGGCCCGCGCGATGGGGGCGATGCAGATCGGCTTCTCCGGCGGTGAGCCCACGCTGCGCAAGGACCTTGAGACCCTGGTTGCCGAGGCTGACCGTATGGGCTACTACACCAACCTGATCACCTCTGGCATCGGTCTTACCGAGGCACGTCTGCGGGCCTTGAAGCGTGCAGGCCTGCGGCATATTCAGCTCGGTTTTCAGTCCACCGACCGCGATGTGGCCCGCCAGCTCGCCGGCGTCGACGCGTGGGAGCGCAAACTGCGCATGGCACGGCTGATCAAATCCATGGACTTTCCGATGGTGCTCAACGTGCCCATCACCAGGCAGAACATCGGTCAGGTGCAAGACATCATCGAGTTCGCTGTGCAGCTGGGGGTCGAATACCTAGAGCTGGCCAATGTGCAGTACTACAACTGGGCGCTGCTCAACCGTGATCAGTTGATGCCGACCCAGGCCGAGCTGCAGAGAGCCGAAGCTGCGGTGAAGAGTGCACGCGAGCGTTTTGGTGATCGCCTGACCATCTTCTTCGTTATCCCCGACTATTACGAAGGCCGCCCCAAGGCCTGCATGAACGGCTGGGGCGCCATACATGTCACCATCGCACCGAATGGCAATGTGCTGCCCTGCTCACAGGCCAGTAACTTCAAGAGCCTGACTTTTCCCAATGTTCGCCAGCAGCGGCTTGAGCAAATATGGCACGACTCGCCGGTGTTCAACCTCTATCGAGGTGACGCGTGGATGCCTGAGCCATGCCGCAGCTGCGATGAGAAGGAAAAGGACTTCGGCGGCTGCCGTTGCCAGGCGTTGCTGCTGACTGGCAATGGTGCCAACACCGACCCGGCATGCAGTAAGTCACCGCATCATCAGCTGATCCGTCAGGCCGTGGAGCTTGCACAGGACGCCACGCGCCCGCCAGGCGCGCTGATCGCTCGTCAGGCCAGCCAGGGGGTGGAATTTGAAACTTCCCCATGACTCGTTTGGCGGCACCGTCAGCGCCGGTCTCATGTTGACGCTCGGCTGCTATCTACTGCTGCGCTACTGGCTGGTGGGCTGATGCCGATTCTTGACCTGATCACACGTTACGCACATCTCCTTTTCGCGCTGGTGTGGATCGGGCACAACTACGCCAACTTCATTCAGAACCCGCGTTTCGTACCACTACAGAATGGCATCGACACCGCTACGCTGAACCGCGACCTGGAAGTGCGGATGAAACGTGAACACGGCATCTTCCGCTACGCTTCCGTGGTGGTCTGGGCCTCCGGTATGTTCATGCTCTGGCAACGCGGCTGGCTGGTCGATGCCCTGTTATTGCAAGGGCCGCTGGCGGTGATCGGCCTTGGCGCCTGGATCGGCACGCTCATGCTGCTCAACCTTTGGCTGGTGCTGTGGCCGCATCAAAAGAAGCTGCTCGGCTTCGTCCCGGCGACATTGGAAGAGCGGGTGCGCTGCTCGCGGATCACCTTTCTCTCCTCGCGCAGCAACACCATTCTGTCCTTTCCCCTGCTGTTTCTGATGGCGAGTGGTGGTCATGGCTTGCACCTCTTCTGAGCAGCCCGAACGCTACAACTTCGCCGCAGGTCCGGCGATGTTGCCTGAGGAGGTGTTGGAACAGATTCGCGAGCAATTGCCGAATTGGCGTAATACCGGCTCTTCTGTGCTGGAGCAGCCCTTCACCAGCACCGCCTTCAAGCAGCTGATGGCCGAGACCGAAGCCGACCTGCGCGCGTTACTGGCGATCCCAGACAACTATCGCGTGCTCTTCATGCAAGGCGGTGCCTCGGCGCAGTTCGGCCTGTTGCCGCTCAACCTGCTGCACCCAGGCCAGAGCGCAGACTATCTGGAGAGCGGCCACTGGGCGCGCAAGGCAATCACAGAGGCCCGCCGTCATTCGCCAGTAAATGTCATCGCCAGCGGTGCGGATCAGGCTTTCACCGCCCTGCCCCCAGTCGATCATTGGTGCCTCGACCCTGCTGCCGGCTATTGCCATGTAACCAGCAACGAAACCGGTAACGGATTGCAGCTGCAGGAGTTTCCGCAATTGTCGGTACCGCTGGTGGCGGACATGACCTCCGACTTTCTAACCCGGCCCGTTCCGATCGAACGCTTCGGGCTGATCTATGCCAGTGCACAGAAAAATCTTGGAGTCGCCGGTTTGTGTGTGGTGATAGTCCGTGAGGATCTTCTGCAAAAGCCACGATCTGGCCTGCCCGCAGCGTTCAGTTATGCTACACAGGCCGAACAACAGAGCCGCTTCAACACGCCGCCGACGTTCGCCCTGTATGTCGCCGGACTGATGCAGCGGTGGATCGCTAGCCACGGTGGGCTCTTCTCCATGGAGGCGGCAGCGCGTGAGAAAAGCAGTCAACTGTACCGATATCTGGACGCGAGTTGGCTCTACCACTGTCCTCAGCGTGCACAAGACCGGTCATCGATAAACGTCTGCTTCCAGCTGAGTGACGAACGATTGACCGAGGCATTTCTTAATCAGGCCAGCTCGAACGGCCTGGCTAATCTGAATGGGCATGCAGCCATCGGCGGTGTTCGGGCCAGCCTCTACAACGCCATGCCGCTGATCGGCGTGAAACGGCTGCTAGCGTTCATGCAAGAGTTTGAGCGCTGCCATGGTTAGACAAATCAATCTGCGAGCCCTGCGCGGCCGATTGGCTTTGGAGCTAGTCAGCATTGCGTGTCGCTTGCCCAGGTCGGAGTTTGGCCGTCCGCTCAGGGTAATGGGGCTGGATTTCCCCTCCCCGCTGGGCATTGCCGCCGGTTTCGACCGTAGCGGGCGCCTCGCCCGGCGGGTGGCGGCACTTGGCTTTGGCTTTAACGAAATCGGCAGTCTTACTGCTCAGGGCTTGGCCAGACTGCAGCTTGCGCCCCATGGCGAAGCGCAGTTGGGCATCAATCTAACCCTGGATGCCCGAAACTCGACAGCTGAAAGCTGTACGCTTTTACGTGCCGCCCGCGCGTACGGTGACTATCTGGTACTCAATCTGATGGGCCCAGCCAGCGCGCCGTTGCTGCAACAGCCCACGCGCTTGCGTCTGTTGCTGGCTGCGCTTCGAGCCGACCAGCACGAATTGAACCAGGCAGGCTCACGCCAAATACCATTGGTGGTGAAGCTCCGCTGTCTGCCTGGGCGTGTTCCGTTCTCAATCACTGAGATGCTGTTGGAGCTGGGCTTCGACGGCTTGCTCGCCGCCCATGACCCTGGCCCGCCCGCGACACGCGAGCGCTACCAGGACTGGCAACACGGGCTACAGCAAGCGCAGGCATGTGAGCAGATCGCCCATTTACGGCGCTTCTGCGGCGAGGGACTGGCGTTGATCTCGGTTGGCGGTATTCAGGCAGCGGATCAACTGCAGGCACGTATGGCGGCCGGGGCACAGTTGGTGCAGGTTCATTCGGCTCTGTTGCATCAGGGCCCATGGTTGGCACATCGCCTGCTGCGCTAATGCGCTAATGCGCCCTTTGAAAACGACAACGCCCCGAACCAGTCGGGGCGTTGTCGCATCATGCGATCGTCAGGATCGGGTCGCCTGAGCAATCATTCCACTATCAGAGCCAGGTCAGAATCTTTCGATGTCTGCCTCGGCCTGCTGTTTCTGACGGTAGGCCGCGAAGTCCTGCTGACCAATGCGTGAAGCCAGAAAACGACGGTAGTTCAGCTTCTCTTCATCGGTCAGAGCGGTTTCTGGCTCATTGACGCCATTCAACCGAACAACGACATAGTCACCATTGCTCAACGCCACACCAGTGTAGTTCGGCTTGTCCTGTTGTTCTGGACGCGGCATGCGGAACACCGCCTGCAGCAGCGCAGGCGCAACGCCTTCCTGACTGCGCGACGCTGCCTCTACGGGTTGCCACTGGCCATCGGACTGCTTACCGTCACGCAGGTCCGCTAGCCGCTGCTCACCCTGCGTGCGCGCTGTTTCCGCAGCCAGGCTTCGTTGAAGCTGCTGGACGATATTGTCACGCACATCCGCGAGCGGAATCGCCGCTGGCTTCAGATGCTCTTTGACACGCAAGGCGATAGAGGTCTCAGGGTCGAGCTCAATGACGCTGCTGTTGGCACCATCCACCAGAACTTCATCGCTAAAGGCTGCCTGGATGACCTGGCGATTGGCAGTGATACCGTCACCACCCTCTCTACCGAATGCTTCAGTAGTCTGCACCATCAGGCCGAGCTCCTGAGCGGGCTGCGCCAGGTCAGATGCTTCGAATGCAGCATCTTCCAGCTGTTTGCTGGTTTCAACAAAACGCTGCTCAACCTGCTGTGCCTTCAGCTCGCGCACGAGCTCAGGCTTCATGCTTTCAAAGGAGGGAACCTCGGGCGACTGTACGCCGAGCAACTTGATGATGTGCCAGCCAAATTCAGATTTGACCGGCGACGAGATGTCCCCTTCGTTCAACGCATACAGCGCTTCTTCAAACGCAGGGTCATACACGCCAGTGCCGGCAAAGCCCAAATCACCACCTTCGTTGGCAGAGCCTGGGTCCTGCGAAACTTCCTTGGCGACAGCGGCAAAGTCCTCGCCACCTTTCAGCCGAACGGCGATTTCGTCAATCTTCGCTTTAGCCTCGTCGTCGCTCAGCTCACCGCTGGTTTCGATGAGGATGTGCGCTGCACGACGCTGCTCGTCCAGATTGGCGATCTGCTGTTGATACAGATTCTGCAATTCCTCGTCGGACGCTTCGACCTGATCGAAGAATGACTCTTTCTTCAGCTCGACGTACTCGACGATGACTTGCTCAGGCGTGCGGAAACGGTCAGCGTTTGCCTCGTAATACTCCTCGATCTGCTCATCGCTGACTTCGATCGACTCGTACTGTGCGGGGATGGTGAGGGTCTCGAAGTCACGCGTCTGCATCTCGAGGCGAGCAAAGTTATCGACCTGCTGATCAGTCACGAATCCGGTTCCGGAAATGCCTGCGCGCAACTGGCCGATCAGCATTTCCTGCTCAAGCAGCTGACGGAACTGAAGGCGGGAATAGCCCATCTGCTGGATGACCTGATCGAAACGCGCGGCGCTGAAGGCGCCTTCAACCTGGAATTCGGGGGTCTGGAGAATCAATTGATCGAGTGCTTCGCGAGAAAAGGCGAAATCCGCGTCCTTGGCACCCTGCAGCAGCAACATGCGATCGATTAATGAGCCTAGTGCGGAGTCGCGCAACAGGCGGTCATCAAGCAGCGAGGCATCGAAGTCTTGGCCGAGCTGCTGGGCCAGCTGGCGACGCTGCATGTTCATCGCCTGGTCAAGGTCGTAGCGCGAGATCTCCTCGCCGTTGACCTTTGCTGCATTTTGACTATTGCTGGCGGCGTTGAAGATGGCATCGAAGCCGGTCAGTGCCAACAGCACCACAATGATGCCGATGATAGTTTTGGCTATCCAGCCTTGTGAATTGTCCCTGATGTTTTGAAGCATGCGACCCCCAGGAGTCTGCGGCGCGATGGGATGCGCAACACGGGTGGAAACCAGATAAAAGAAAGGCGCATCCAGGGATGCGCCTTCTCGGAGCTTTTGGAGCGGTTGGGCTTATTCCCCCAAGCCAGACTGCAGCAGGCCAGGCCTGCTCGACAACCGCCCCGAACCAGAGCAGCGCAAGCTGACTGGCCGGGTAGAAAAACGCTTAGTTAACGGCGTCTTTCAGAGCCTTGCCAGCTTTGAAACCCGGGATCTTGGCAGCGGCGATGTTGATCGGCTTGCCAGTCTGCGGGTTGCGGCCGGTGCGCGCAGCGCGCTCCTTGACAGCGAAAGTACCGAAACCAACCAGTACCACGGAGTCACCAGCCTTCAGGGCACCGGTGACGGATTCGATCACTGCATCCAGCGCGCGGCCAGCAACAGCTTTTGGGATATCAGCAGATGCAGCGATAGCATCGATCAGTTCCGACTTGTTCACTCTAAGTCCCCTTATTTCTGTTGAGTCGTATCTTTAATTTTCGGGTGTAAGCAAAGCGGTGCTGGATGGCAATGACACAAGAGGCCGATTAAACAAGGGCACCTGAAGTGTGTCAACGTGGCCTTCCAGACTAATGCGTGCTGATTCGCTCCTTGGAATCAGGCTCGCGCTTGTCGTCCTTTGCAACAATCTCGGGAGCCGCATCGGGCAAGGGCTCCGGCACGTATTGCAGCGCAATTTGCAGGACTTCGTCAATCCACTTCACCGGTTTAATCTGCAAGTCCTGCTTAATATTTTCAGGAATCTCTTTCAGGTCACGCTGATTTTCTTCCGGAATGATCACCGTCTTGATCCCGCCACGGTGAGCAGCAAGTAGTTTTTCCTTCAATCCGCCGATGGCAAGCACTTGCCCGCGCAATGTTATTTCACCGGTCATTGCGACATCTGCGCGCACGGGTATCTGAGTCAGCGCAGATACTAGCGATGTGCACATGCCGATACCCGCACTCGGACCATCTTTCGGTGTCGCGCCTTCTGGCACGTGGATGTGAATATCCTGTTTCTCGTTGAAATCTGCGGGTATACCCAGGCTTGTAGCACGGCTACGAACCACGGTAAGCGCTGCAGTGATCGATTCAGCCATGACCTCACCCAGAGAGCCGGTCTTGGTCAGGCGGCCCTTACCGGGCACTACAGCAGCCTCGATGGTCAATAGCTCACCGCCGACCTGAGTCCAGGCCAGCCCTGTGACCTGACCCACCTGATCCTGCAGCTCCGCAAGACCATAGCGGAACTTGCGAACGCCCAGGAAGTGCTCTAGGGCGTCGGCATCCACGTTCACGTGGAAGCGTTTATCCGAAGCGTGCTCTTTGACTACCTTACGGCAAACTTTAGCCAGCTGCCGCTCCAGGCTGCGCACCCCGGCTTCACGGGTGTAGTAGCGAATGATGTCCCGGATCGCAGATTCCTGAAACGCCAACTCATCTTTCTTCAGGCCATTGGCCTGGACCTGCTTGGGGGCCAGGTAACGTGTCGCGATGTTGATCTTCTCATCCTCGGTATAACCGGGCAGCCTGATGACCTCCATGCGGTCGAGCAGCGGCGCCGGGATGTTCATCGAGTTGGCGGTACAGAGGAACATCACGTCGGATAGGTCGTAGTCGACCTCAAGATAGTGATCGTTGAAGTTGTGGTTCTGCTCTGGATCCAGCACCTCGAGCAGTGCCGATGCTGGATCACCACGCATGTCGCTGCCCATCTTGTCGATCTCGTCGAGCAAGAACAGCGGGTTGCGCACTCCGACCTTGGTCATTTTCTGAATCAGGCGGCCAGGCATGGAGCCGATGTATGTGCGGCGATGCCCGCGAATCTCGGCTTCGTCACGCACACCGCCAAGCGCCATGCGCACGAACTTGCGATTGGTCGATCGGGCGATGGACTCGGCCAGAGAAGTCTTGCCGACGCCGGGCGGGCCGACTAGGCAGAGCACAGGTCCCTTGAGCTTCTTCACCCGCTTTTGCACGGCGAGATATTCGAGGATACGGTCCTTCACTTCTTCCAAGCCGTAGTGGTCAGCATCGAGCACTTCCTCGGCCTTGGCGAGGTCCAGGCGGACCTTGCTGGCAGCTTTCCATGGCACGTTTACCAGCCAATCGATGTAGGTACGCACCACTGTGGCTTCAGCGGACATCGGAGACATCTGCTTGAGCTTGTTGAGCTCGGCCTGCGCTTTGGTATAGGCGTCTTTGCTCAGTCCGGCATTCTCGATGCGTTTCTTCAGGTCATCGATTTCGTTATGGCCTTCGTCTATATCACCGAGCTCTTTTTGAATGGCCTTCATCTGCTCATTCAGGTAGTACTCTCGCTGGCTGCGCTCCATCTGCTTTTTCACACGACCGCGGATGCGCTTTTCCACTTGCAGCAGATCGATCTCTGCATCCAGTAGAGCGAGCACATGCTCGACTCGGGCCGGCAGATCAGTGATCTCGAGAATCTGCTGCTTTTGCTCGATCTTCAAAGCCATATGCGCCGCCATGGTATCCACCAGGCGCGCCGGCTCATCGATGCTGCTCAGCGAGGACAGAACCTCTGCGGGCACCTTCTTGCCCAACTGAACGTACTGTTCGAACTGACTAAGCAGGCTGCGGGTGAAAACTTCGGACTCACGTGCATCGACCTCGGTCTCATCGATCAGCGAGACCTCGGCGCGGCAATGATCGTCGACCTCGACAAATCGTTCGATCACGCCCCGCTGCTCCCCCTCGACCAGCACCTTGACGGTGCCGTCCGGCAGCTTGAGCAGCTGCAACACCGTAGCCACGGTACCTACGCGATACAGCGCGTCTTCAGCAGGATCGTCATCCGCAGGATTCTTCTGCGCCAACAGCAGAATCTGCTTATCGCCGGCCATGGCGGATTCGAGCGCTTCGATGGATTTTTCACGGCCAACGAAAAGCGGTATCACCATGTGGGGATAGACCACCACATCTCGCAGCGGCAAAAGGGGCAATTCGATGGTTGTCTTCATAAATTCAGCTCTACGACGGCCATACGGCGGTAAACGGACGGGCAATACCCTTGCAGCAAAGATGAGGGCACGCACCGCAAAAAACAAGGAGGCAGACCAAATGCAAAGGGGCCCGCAGGCCCCTTTGTTCGATTACGCGTCAGGCGCAGCCTTGGCTGGCGGTTCAGCGTTCTCGTAAATCAGTAACGGCTGAGACGTGCCTTCGATAACGCTTTCATCGATGACCACCTTGCTGACATCCTTCTGCGAAGGAATCTCGTACATGGTGTCCAGCAATACACCTTCGAGAATCGAACGCAGTCCGCGCGCACCAGTCTTGCGTTCGAGTGCGCGAGAAGCAATAGCCTTCAACGCGTCCGAACGGAACTCCAAATCCACACCTTCGAGTTCGAACAGCTTGGCATACTGCTTGGTCAGCGCGTTCTTCGGCTCGGTGAGAATCTGGATCAGAGCTGCTTCGTCGAGTTCGTCAAGCGTGGCGATCACAGGCAGACGACCGACGAATTCGGGGATGAGGCCGAACTTGACCAAATCATCCGGTTCAACGGCACGTAGTGCCTCGCCAATCTTCTTACCCGGATCCTTGCTGCGCACCTCGGCATTGAAGCCGATACCGCCCTGCGTAGAACGACCCTGAATCACCTTTTCCAGGCCAGCAAAAGCGCCACCGCAAATGAACAGGATGTTGCGCGTATCAACCTGCAGGAACTCCTGCTGCGGATGCTTGCGACCACCCTGTGGCGGCACAGATGCAACCGTACCCTCGATCAGCTTCAGCAGGGCTTGTTGCACACCTTCGCCTGACACGTCGCGAGTGATCGACGGGTTGTCTGATTTACGGGAGATCTTGTCGATTTCGTCGATGTAAACGATGCCCATCTGAGCCTTCTCTACATCGTAATCGCACTTCTGCAGCAATTTCTGGATGATGTTCTCGACATCTTCGCCCACATAACCCGCCTCGGTGAGGGTGGTCGCGTCAGCGATGGTGAACGGAACATTGAGCAGGCGCGCCAGCGTTTCGGCCAGCAGCGTCTTGCCGGATCCGGTCGGGCCAATCAGCAGAATGTTGCTCTTACCCAACTCGACTTCTTCTTTCTTGTCGCGCTGGTTCAGGCGTTTGTAATGGTTGTAAACGGCTACTGCCAGGATCTTCTTCGCACGTTCCTGACCAATGACGTATTGGTCGAGAATGCCGCTGATCTCCTTCGGCGCAGGCAGTTTGTGCGCGTTGCTCTCGGCCTGGGCTTCCTGCACCTCCTCGCGGATGATGTCATTGCACAGGTCGACGCACTCGTCGCAGATGAAAACGGAGGGCCCGGCGATCAACTTGCGTACTTCATGCTGGCTTTTGCCGCAAAAAGAGCAATAGAGCAGTTTGCCGGAGTCCTCGCCGTTGCGGGTGTCAGTCATTCGATCGATCCAATCGGGAAGGCTTGAAACACAAGATGAAGGCAATCGTGGGCTTTTTCAAGCCCACGGAGCAGCCGCATATCGCTGGCTGTGGAGATTAAACGGCCATTTGACGCTGAGTCAGAACCTGATCGATCAGCCCGTACTTGACGGCGTCCTCTCCACTCATGAAGTTGTCGCGGTCGGTGTCACGGGCAATTACATCCATGGGCTGACCGGTATGGTGAGCCAGCACTTTGTTCAGGCGCTCACGGATGGTGAGAATTTCACGTGCGTGAATTTCAATATCCGAAGCCTGACCCTGGAAACCGCCCAGTGGCTGGTGAATCATCATGCGCGAATGCGGCAGGCAGTAACGCTTGCCTGCGGCGCCACCGGTCAAGAGCAAGGCGCCCATGGAACAGGCTTGACCGATACAGATGGTCGACACGTCCGGCTTGATGAACTGCATGGTGTCGTAGATCGACATACCGGCAGTGACCGAGCCACCTGGGGAGTTGATATACAGGTGAATGTCCTTCTCGGGGTTTTCGGCCTCAAGGAACAGCATCTGCGCGACGATCAGGTTGGCCATGTAGTCTTCGACCTGGCCAACCATGAAGATCACCCGCTCTTTAAGGAGGCGGGAATAGATGTCATAGGCGCGCTCACCGCGTGCGGATTGCTCGATCACCATCGGGACCAGGCCGCCGGCGGCCTGAATGTCCGGAGCTTGCATAAAAGGATTGCGGGACATGTTCCAACGATACTCCCTATGTCATGCCTTAAAAGACATAAGCCAGCACGAGGCTGGCTTATGTTTGTGCACTCGAATACGTGAAGAAATCAGGCTGCTTGCGGGGCTTCCGCAGGCTTGACAGCTTCTTCGTAAGAGACCGACTTGTCGGTCACCTTGGCCTGCTGCAGGACAGTATCTACAACTTGCTCTTCGAGCACAACCGAACGCACTTCGTTCAACTGCTCGTCATTCTTGTAGTACCAGGAAACAACCTGCTCCGGCTCCTGATAGGCAGATGCCATCTCTTCGATCAGCTCACGGACACGCGCTTCATCAGGCTTCAGCTCTTTCTGCTTGACCACTTCAGCCACGATCAGGCCCAGAACGACGCGGCGCTTGGCCTGCTCCTGGAAGAGGTCGGCCGGCAGCTGGTCGGGCTTGATGTTGCCGCCGAACTGCTGAACGGCCTGGACGCGCAGACGGTTCACTTCGTTGTCGATCAGTGCTTTGGGCACTTCGATCGGATTGCCAGCTACCAGACCTTCCATGACCTGGTTCTTCACCTTGGTCTTGATGGCCTGGCGCAGCTCGCGCTCCATGTTCTTTTTGACTTCGGCGCGGAAACCTTCTACGCCGCCTTCCTGCACGCCGAACTGAGCGAAGAACTCGTCATTGAGTTCTGGCAGCTGCGGAGCGGCAATGCTGTTCACGGTAACGGTGAACTCAGCGGTTTTACCTGCCAGATCGAGGTTCTGGTAATCCTCGGGGAAAGTCGGGTTGATCACGCGCTCTTCACCGGCTTTGGCACCGACCAGGGCGTCTTCGAAACCAGGGATCATGCGACCCGAGCCCAGAACGAGCTGAGTGCCCTTGGCCGAGCCACCAGCGAAGGCCTCGCCGTCGATCTTGCCGACGAAATCGATGTTCAGCTGGTCGCCGTCTTCGGCAGCACGCTCGACGTTCTCGAAGCGAGTGTTCTGCTTGCGCAGGATTTCCAGCATGTTGTCGACGTCGCTATCGGCCACTTCAGCCTGCAGGCGCTCGATCTCGATGGCTTCGAGGCCAGCGACCTCGAACTCCGGGAATACTTCGAAGGTAGCGACGTACTCCAGGTCCTTGCCTTTTTCGAACACTTTCGGCTCGACAGATGGAGCACCGGCCGGGTTCAGCTTCTCGGCGACGATGGCTTCATAGAAGGTCGACTGAATCAGGTCACCCAGGGCTTCCTGGCGAGCGGCTTCTTCGTAACGCTGACGGATCACGCTCATCGGCACCTTGCCGGGGCGGAATCCAGGAATCTTGGCACGGCTGGCGGTCTGTTGCAGACGCTTGTTGACTTCGGTCTCGATGCGCTCGACCGGCACGCCGATGGTCATGCGGCGCTCAAGAGCGGAGGTGCTTTCAACAGAAACTTGCATGGATTTTCCTCGTTGCACAGACATAAGCCGGGCGTTCCGGCCCCAGAATGGGCAAGCATTCTAGTGGCTCGGTTGACATAAGTCACCCTGCCTGTCACGCCGAACCGAATGGCGGCTAGGCAAGCCATTCAGCGAAAGTCACGACTGCGTATGTCTAGGCCGCTCAGCAACACGCTCAGATCGGTCAGGCGCCCGGCTATGAGATGTCTGACCCCGTCCTGGCTTTCCAGCTTGCCTTCGACCTCCAGCAGTTGTGAGCCGACGAGCGCCCGCCGCTGCCGCTCGGCCAATTCATGCCACACCACGACGTTGACCATGCCGAATTCGTCCTCCAGCGTCACGAAGATCACGCCGCTGGCTGTTTGCGGTTTCTGCCGTCCAGTCACCAGCCCTGCCACACGCACCTGACGTCCGCTGTCAACGCCGGCCAGATCCCTTGAAGCCAGGCAGCGCCGTGCTCGCAAGGTCCCACGCAACAACTGCAGTGGATGCGGGCCCAGCGTGGTGCCCAGCAGCTCGTAATCGCTCTGCAGATCTTCAGCCACGCTCGGCAGCGGCAGTGTCACCACGGACTCTTGCGTCACCAGTCCGGCGAACAGAGGCAACTGTTCCTCGACGCCGGCAATGGCCCAGCGGGCTCGGTGGCGATGGCCCGCAAGGCCACGCAATGCGCCGGCATCAGCCAGCAACTCGCGCGACCGGCGATCCAGCGCCGCGCGTCGACAGACGTCCTCAACATCCGCAAACGCTGCCTGCTGACGACTCCGCACCAAGCGTAGAGCGTCTTCGCCCTTGAGCCCGCGCACTAGACACAAGCCCAGCCGGATGGCAGCGTCACCCTGCTCGCCACTCTCCAACGAGCATTCCCAGTCACTGAAACGAATATCGACCGGACGTATTTCGATGCCGTGACGGCGCGCATCCTGAAGAATCTGGTCAGGACTGTAGAAGCCCATAGGCCAGCTGTTGATCAGGGCACAGGCAAAGGCCGCCGGCTCGTGACACTTCAACCAGCTGCTGGCATAGGACAGCAAGGCGAAGCTGGCTGCGTGGGATTCGGGGAAGCCATAGCTGCCGAAGCCCTTGATCTGTTCGAACAGGCGCGCGGCGAATTCAGCCTGATAACCATTGGCGCGCATGCGCTCGGTCAGCCGCTGCCGGTGCGGCTCGAGACCCCCATGACGCTTCCATGCCGCCATGGAGCGGCGCAGCTGGTCTGCCTCGCCTGGCGTGTAGTCGGCCGCGACGATGGCCAGCTCCATGACCTGCTCCTGAAACAGCGGAACACCCAGCGTTCGTTCGAGCACGGCACGAAGCTCTTCGGACGCATAGGTTTCCGGCTCCTCACCGTTACGCCGACGCAAATAGGGATGCACCATATCGCCCTGGATCGGCCCTGGCCGCACGATGGCCACCTGAATGACCAGGTCATAAAAGGTCTGCGGACGAAGCCTGGGCAGCATGGCCATCTGCGCACGGGACTCTATCTGGAACACGCCGACGGTATCGGCGCGCGAGATCATGGCGTAGGTCGCCGGGTCCTCCTGTGGCAGGCTCGCCAGCGTCCAGCGCTGGCCTCGATATCGCTCGATCAGATCGAAGCAGCGACGCAACGCGCTGAGCATGCCCAGCGCCAGAACATCGACCTTGAGCAGCCCCATCAGGTCCAGATCATCCTTGTCCCACTGAATGATGGTGCGTTCTGCCATTGCGGCATTTTCAACCGGCACCAGCGTCTGCAGCGGCCGCTCGGAAATGACGAAACCGCCTGGATGCTGCGACAGATGACGGGGAAACCCCACCAGCTGGCTGGTCAGCACCAGCACCCGACGCAGTAACGGATTGTCGGGGTCGAAGCCCGCCTCGCGAAGGCGCTCAGGAGCTGGCGGCGCGCTGCTGTAGTGACCGCAGCAATCCGCCAGCGCACTGACCTGATCGGGCGGCAAACCCAGCGCCTTGGCCACGTCTCGCACAGCTCCAGCTCCCCGATAGCTGCTGACCACAGCGGTCAATGCCGCACGTTCGCGACCATAGCGACGGAAGATGTACTGAATGACTTCCTCGCGCCGCTCATGCTCGAAATCGACATCTATATCCGGCGGCTCGTTACGCTCCTTCGATAGAAAGCGGGCAAACAGCATGTGCCGCTGCGACGGATCCAGCTCGGTGATGCCAAGTGCGTAACAGACCGTGGAATTGGCGGCAGACCCGCGCCCCTGACAGAGAATGCTGCGTTCGCGCGCAAAGCGAACGATGTCGTGCACGGTCAGAAAGTAGCTTTCGTAACCCAACTCGGCGATCAGCTGGAGTTCGCTTTCGATCCGATCACGGGCGACCGCGGGAGTGCCTCCGGGCCAGCGAGAAAGCGCACCCTGCTCTGTCAGATGGCGCAGCCAGTGGGTAGCGGTCTGCCCATACGGTACCAGCTCGTGGGGATACTCATAGCGCAGTTGGCCAAGGTCGAATCGGCAGCGCTCGGCAATTCTCAGCGTTTCATCGAGCAGCGCGGCTGGGTACAGCTCGGCCAGTTGATCCCGTGAACGAAGGTGACGTTCGCCATTGGGAAAAAGTCGGTGCCCGGCTTCGGCAACGCTGCAGTGATGGCGGATGGCTGCCAGGCAATCCTGCAGCGCACGCCGCCCGCGGGCGTGCATATGAACATCGCCGGCAGCCACCAAGGCGATGCCAAGCGATCGAGCCAAAGCCTGACAATGTGCGAGGCGCCGTGCGTCATCACTACCGTAGTGCAGTTCGACCGCCAGCCAGAGGCGATCGGCAAAGCGCTCACTGAGCCAACGGCCATGGCTTTCGTTGTCATCGAGCTCCGGCAGCCAGAGCGCTAGAAGCCCCTGCGCGGACTGATCGATATCCTCGCGCAGCAAACGGTACTGCCCTTTCTGCGCACGCCGACGTGCCAGGGTGATGATGCGACACAGATTCTGGTAGCCCTTGATGTTCTCCACCAACAGCACCAGTTTGGGGCCGTCCTCGACCTTTACTTCACTGCCGACGATCAATGGAACGCCCGCCTCTCTGGCGGCCTGCCACGCACGCACGATCCCCGCCAGGGAGCACTCATCGGTGATGGCCAGCGCCTTGTAGGCCTGTTGGTGAGCGCGCTTGAACAGTTCACCTGCGCTGGAAGCGCCGCGCTGAAAACTGAAGTTGGACAGGCAATGCAGCTCCGCGTAATCGGGCAAGTTCATGCGAACCACCCCTGCAGCATCAGAGGGCCTGCCTCCCCGAACGCTCGATAGGCCCAACCCAGCTGCCCAGTGCGAGTTTCGATCAGGAAGTAGTCACGTCGAATATCGTCCGCGTCCCACCAGCCGGACTCGATTCGCTCTGGACCGCTCAGAATCCGGACCTCATTTTCCTTCAGCTGCTTCGCCTGTGGCAGCAACCATCCGGGGCGCTTATCCGCAGACCCATGACTGCCCGAACCATCCTCGGTAGCCAATCGCCAGGCATGTTCCGGACGATGATCGTCCCGCGCATGCAACGCCAGAACCGCCTCCTCACCCAGGCGGGCTCGCAATCGCTCCCGCAATTGCAGCCAGACCAGGCTACGCTGCGGGCGGTCATCGAACAGCTCTCGGCACTCAGGCACGAACACGGGCAGGTCTTCGGCTACCAACCGTAGCGCCTGCGTTGCCGTCGGCAGTTGCAAACGCTCCAGGCGCCCACGCGCCAGCTCGAAAAGCCGCTCGCTCGCGCGCTCCGGGCTCAGCAACCCCACATCGAGCCGAGTGTCCGCAGCTGAACGATGCTCCATGTGCAACACGAAGCGCTCCACACCACAATCACGGCCGTGCAGGAAAGCCGCCAGATCCGCGCACAACCGTCGCAACGGAAACAGCAGTGCCTGATGCGACTCGACGTCAAAATTGAACTCCAGCCGCTGCTCGAAACGCTCAGGCGGCAGGAAATAATCCAGCGCTATAGGTTGTTGCCCCAGCAGGCGATCAAGTTGCAGCAGTACTTCTGCAGGGAAACGTTTCGCCAGCCCCGAGCGAGGCAGTGCCAGCAACTGGCGAAGCGTGCGTACTCCCATGCGCTGGCAGCTTCGGGTAGCGTCGCGCGGCAAACCGAGTCGCTCCAGCGAAAGAGGCATGAGCGTCTCGAGCAGGCCCTGCTCATCGACCACCAGGCCATCGTGAACATTCGCCAGCACACGTGCCGCAACGGGATTTGGTGCCACTACGATGCGGTGACGGAAACCCAGATCGGTGAGTTCCTGACGCAATCTGGCCTCGAACCGCGGCCAGGGACCGAAGAGTGCAAGGCTGGATTCCACCTCCAGCAGCAGGGTGCGCGGATAGAACAGGCTGACATGCGAACTGAAGCGATAGGCCCAGGCGGCCAGCAAGCGCTCCGAACGTTCTATTTCGCGAGTGTCGTACTCAACCCGGATGAAGTCTCGCGCCAGGGCCTGTGCCGCCGTCAGTGTCATGCCTGGACGTAGCCCAAGCTGGCGTGCCGGTGCGTTGACTGCCTGCAACAATCGTCGTTGCACCCCCCCGGTGATCATGGCCAGCGGCGCATCGCCAACTTCTTGCGCACGCAGCACGCCGTCGAGTGCCAGTTGCGGCAGAACAATGCAGGCCCAGCGCATTGCCGTCAGGCTCCCTCAGCCAGGGCAAACGAGGTCTGCGGCACCACACCGCCTCGGCATTTGAGTAGCCGCACCGATCCAGGCGGCGTATCCAGCACAAGGCGCAATGCCGCTGGTGACGGATTGACTGCCTCGCCGGCATCACGAAGAGCAAAACCCAAACTATCTCCGCTTTCGGCCGCCACCTGCAGGCGACGCATGCCGCGGTCATCCGCACGCTGCGGCCAGCACAGCACGGCTGCACAACACCCGGAACGCAGGCATTGCTCCGCGGCCCACAGCACTTCCTTGCCGGTCGCCTGGATAATCACCAGGTGTTGCAAGGCGACACCGGCTGCCAGCCATGCAGCCGGATAGGGAATGAAAGGTGGCGCCACCAGCACGACGCGCTGACCAGCAGCGGTAAGACGGGCGATGGTTGGCCACAGCAAGCGCAGCTCTCCTGTCCCGGCAGCGGGCATCAGGATCTCGGTCAGTGCAGCTCGCGGCCAGCCGCCCGAAGGCAGACGCCTGTCCAATTGAGCATGGCCTGTCGGCTGCGCTCCGGCAGCGGGCGCAACCGACTGCCCCCGCCATACACGACGCTGGTCGAGCAGGACTTCGAGCGCTGCGACCGTTCCCATCAGGCGAACCTCGCTATCAGCGTTCGGCCAGGAAATGCCTTATTAAGCAAAGAAATGAATGCACTGCTCACGGAGTTCACCTCTGAATACTGTCTATTTATACAGTATTCACGCAGGCGATTCCATGTCGCTCATCGACGGCTCGAAATAGCCGCTAGCCCTGTACCAGGCGCTTCATCCAGTCGAGCAATACCGTAGGCAGCAAGTTTGGACGGGGTAGCAGCGCGTAGCGGGTGGCGCCGAATATCCGTGGCAGGTAGGCGCTGGCCTGCCGGTCGATGGTCAGGCAGAACGGCGATATTCCCTGCAGCACCGCTTCCAGAACCGCCTGGCGGGTGTCTTCGATTCCATATCGGCCTTCGTAGTCATCATTGTCACTGGGCTTTCCATCGGACAGCACCAGCAGTAGTCGACGGGCTGCTGGCTGGCGCATCAGGCTGGCACTGGCATGGCGGATAGCCGCGCCGCAGCGGGTGTAATGCTCCGGCTCCAGGGAGGCTATGCGGAGTGCCACGTCCTGCCCGTAAGCCTCCTCGAAGGTCTTGATATTACGGACCAAGACCGCTTCCCTGCCCTGCCCTGAAAATGCCTGTATCGCATAGGGCGCACCCAGGCTCTGCAGCGCGATGCTCACCAGCAACAGGGCTTCGCGCTCGACATCTATCACGCGTCGCCCCTGGGAAATCCAGCTGTCCGTCGACCCGCTGACATCGATGAGCAGCAGGATGGCCAGGTTCCGCTCCGCACAACGTTGCGTGCGGTACAGACGGTCGGTCAGCCCGCTACCCGCCCGCAGATTCGCTAGCGCATCGACATAGGCATCCAGATCCAGCTCGTCTCCATCGACCTGACCGCGCAACCAGGCCCGATGGGTGCGCAGCAATTCGAAACGGCGACGAATCCCCTCGAGCAATCCTCGATGGGATTCGAGCGTTTCCGCTACCCAGGCTGCACTACCCGGCGGAGCTGCGCGTACCTGCACGAGCGCGCTCTGCTCGCGGTAATGCTGCGTACGGTAATCCCATTCGGGATAGGCGATCCCTAGCTGCGCAGCCGAAATGCCGGGCGCAAGCACGGTGGCCGAAGCGTCAGGAGGATCATCAGCCAGCAGCACCTCTTTGGGTCGCCCAGGCGAAGCCACCAGGCGCGCCTGAGGAAGATCGCCGAGCATTTCACCGAACAGCTCGGCATCCGCATCGTCCCGATCGATGGGCCGCTGCAAGCCCATCGGGTCTTCCGCATGGGGATGGGGCTCGTCCAACTGGATCATCAGTGGTCCGCTTTCCTCCGATTCATCCTCATCGGGGCGCGCCTGACGAATATCGGGTCGCCGTTCGAGCCGCACGCTCTGCGGCGCCGGCTGAGTGGGGTCGAGTGAAGCCTGGGCAGCGACCGTATGCTGCTGATGGCGCATCGCAGGAGCCAGCAACGTTCCGGTCCACCAGTCCGCGAACAGCGGCTCCTGGCCGATGCGTCCTCCAGAAGCAGGTTCCAACGCCCATTCGGCCACCAATCGAGTCGCCCACTCGCATGAGGTTTCTGGCGTAGGCGATTGCGGAAAACCATCCGCTTCGCCCACCAACAGCGCTCGCACGCGAGCCTCCAAAGGCCGCCGTGCCGAACCGAATGCACTCAGCGGTGGACGACGCGCGAGTGCGCAGGCCCGCAATGCCTGCGCCGAGTCGGCAAGCCCTGGCATTTCCTCTAACAACTCGCGCTCGGCCGCATAGGCTTCCAGCAGGTGGTACAGCGCACCAGCCAGTGGCGGCAGACTGTGCCATTGGGGCAGTGCACAGCCCCGGCGAATACGCATGGCCTGCTGCAAGGCCATCACTTTGTAGAGAGTCGATGCAAGTGTGCGATCAGGGATATCCAGCGTGCGCGGCAACCAGATACTCGCACCATCGGTTGCCGGCACTGCCGCGAGTCGCTGCGGCCTGGGACTTCGGCCGAACCAGTCTGCCAGCAAGGTCGGTCGTGCCGGCGGCTGGGCGATACGCAGCCGATAGCTGTTGCCGAATACTGCCGCCAGTAGCAACTCCAGGCGCTCAGCCACTTCGCTAAGGGGCAGACTTGCCGGTGCGTCCGGCGCTGGGCTGTAGCGGCGCCAAAGGCGTTGGGCGAAGACCGTCGCATGCCGCGCAGCGTCGGTAAGAACTTCTTCGGCTTCGGCCATGGTCTAGATGAAGGTTCCGTCGACCAGATCGCGCATCGCCCCGACCAGCGCTTCGTCGTCCGAAAGGGGCGAGACGATTGCCGCCAGGCAAGCTTCCCGAACTGCTATGCCATCGGCGCAAAGTGCGCCTGCGGCGATCAGCAGGCGGGTGCTGGGCACCTCGGCCAAGCCACGGTCACGCAGCGCTCGCAGCCTGCGCGCCAGCGTGACCAAGGCGCGCGCGGTCGGTGCATCGACACCACTTTCGCGCTGGACGATCCTCGCCTCCTCCTCTTCGCCCGGGAAATCCAGATCCATAGCCACGAAACGCTGACGCGTGCTTGGCTTGAGGTCCTTGAGCATGCGCTGGTAGCCCGGGTTGTAGGAGATCACCAACTGAAAGCCTGGTGATGCCATCAGCAACTCACCGGTCTTGTCGATCGGTAACAGGCGCCGGTGATCGGTCAAAGCGTGCAGGACGACCACCGTGTCCTGCCGCGCTTCGACAACTTCATCCAGATAGCAGATGGCTCCCTCACGTACAGCCCGGGTCAGAGGGCCGTCCTGCCAGACGGTGCCGTCATGGCGAATGAGGAAGCGCCCGATCAGATCGCTGGCAGACAGATCATCGTGGCAGGCCACCGTGATCAGCGGCCGCCCCAGCTTCCAGGCCATATGCTCGACGAAGCGGGTCTTACCGCAGCCGGTCGGCCCTTTGAGCATGACCGCCAGGTCGCGCGCATGGCAGCGCTCGAACATCGCGACCTCATTACCGCTCGCTACGTAGAACGGCGCCTCCTCGCTTGCCTGCGCCAATGGCGGGTATTCGGGCAACGTCACGTTGGGCGCACCTCCGTCTCTGCCAGCACAGGCTCCGTATCGTTCAGGACAAAGCGTGGCGTGTAGCGGAAGAAGTCGTAGATGAACAGCGCAACGCCCACCGTGAACAGCGAGGCGGTGGCGATGAGCATCACGAAATGGATCTGGATCTTGAGCTGTGCATCCAGATAGCCCATGCCCATGATCCGCTCCAGATAGACCTGCGCGATACCAGCCGTGGCGAACGACAGCGTCATACCGAACATGCCGGTGATCTGCAGCCAGAACGCCCAGTAGCCCAGCGCAGTGCCCTGCTCCCGGCGCCCGGCAGTCAGCGATGGCAAGGCATAAGTGATCATCGCCATGACAATCATCGCGTAGGCCCCATAGAACGCCGCATGGCCGTGCATGGCGGTGATCAAGGTGCCGTGGGTCCATTTGTTGACGCTCGGCCAGGTGTGCGCCAGGCCCAGCAGCCCGGCGCCGAACAGGGAGAACAGCGCGCTGCCGATCGTCCAGTGCAGCGCCAGTGTATTCGGGTGCGCCAGCCCCGAGCGCCGCATGGCGCCGTAGGCATAGGCGGCCATGCCGACGAGTGCGAGCGGCTCCAGCGCGCTGAAGAACCCGCCGATCGGCAGCCAGTAGGTCGGTACGCCGACCCAGTAATAGTGGTGTGCCGTGCCGAGGATGCCGGCAATAAACACCAGGCCGACAATCACATACAGCCACTTCTCCATGACTTCCCGATCCGCACCGGACAAGCGGATCAGCAGGTAGGCCAGGAAGCCGCCCATGATCATCATCCATACGCCTTCAACCCAGAGGTGAATCGTCCACCAGCGATAGAAGATCGAAACCGTGTAGTTCTCGTAGTGCAGCAATGCCGGCAGATACAAAAGCGCAGCACTGACGAAACCGATCATCAGCACCGCCTCGGTCGTGGTGAAGCGCCCCGATTTTCGGATCGTCATGCCGATGTTATAGAGGAAGATCAGCATGCAGATGACGATGACGATCTTGTGCGGCAGCGGCTGTTCGAGCAGCTTGTTGCCGGTGCCATAGCGGAACAGGTAGCCGATGATTGCCGTAACACCCATCAGCGTCCAAAGCACCAACTGCACATAGGCCAGCTTGGTGCTGTGCAGCTCAGCGCGGGACTCCTCAGGAATCATCCAGTAGGTCGCGCCCATGAAGCCGGTCAGCACCCATACGATCAGCAGGTTGGTGTGGATCACCTTGGTCACGTCGAACGGCAGGATGTACAGCAGCGGGTCCGGCCCGATGTATTTGGTCGCCGACAGCAGGCCGAACACCAGCTGCAGGCCGAACAGCACCATCGCGACGGCGAAGTACCAGTAGGCGACCGATTGGGACTGATAGCGCATCGTAGTTTCCCCTTAAAGCGAACGTGGGTCGGGCCGAATTAGGCTTGGCCGTACGCGTGTCACTTGAGTGTTTCGAGATAGGCCGTCAGCTGATCGATCTGCTCGTCCGTCAGGCTCTTGTCATAACCCGTTGGCATGAATGACGTGCCGTCGGCTGAGTACATAGCGCCGGGAATGATGTGCGCACTAGGGTCCACGATGGACTCGCGAATATAGCCGCGAGCATCGCTGGCCTGGCCCTGGTAGTCGGGAGATGCCACGATCTCCGCCGCACGGGTGGCAAGCCCTGCCAGCGTCGGTCCTGCCATGTTGGCCCCGGGCGCGATGGAGTGGCAGGCGTTGCACGCAGGCACGGCAGAGCGAAACACCTGCTCGCCCAACGCACGCTCGTCATCGTCAGCATCCACCGGGCGCGCGCCCGCCGGCAGGTCGTCACGCTGCCCACCACCAGTGTCGGCACCCGGAACGAAGCTACCGGTGACCAGGATCGGTCGAGGTGGCCAGCCCTGGTTATCGACTTTGCTCACCCAGTCGAGAAAAGCGATTAGATCGCTGATTTCATCTTCCGCCAGATCCTGCTTGGGCATCAGGCGACGATGGATCTTCTCGTCATAGAACTTCGATGGATCGCGCATATAAGCCTTGAGATAAGGCTCGCCGCGGTGCTGGGTGATCTTGGTCAGATCAGGCGCGTAGTAGGCCCCCTCACCGAACAGCGTGTGGCAGTTGATGCAGTTGTACTTATGCCAGACATCCATCCCGTGTTTGACCTCCGCGGTGATGTTCTCGGCATTGGTCAGTTTTGGAAACTGCCGGTGACTGTCCACTGTCAGCCCGATGAACACGAGCGTGGCCACACCGGTTGCGGCAATCGCGAAGAGCCTCGCTTGGCGGTTGTTCATGGCGTGCCCTCAGACATTGATGCCTGTCCAGTGAATGAGCGTCATCGTGAACGCGTAGAGCATTGCGCCAAACATCAGCGCGAGTACGACAACACTCAGAATCTTCAATGGGCCATATAACTTTCGAGCCTGCATGCCTTCTCCTTTGCAGCATCAGCTGCAGTATGGGAAACCGCTCTCAGTGCCCGGAATGCGGGTCAATCGGTTCGGGGCTGGAAAAGATCGAAGCGTCCGCATCGCCCTTCACCGTCAACACACCCATCAGGCCTTTCTCTGCGCGCGACAAGGCGTGGTCCACCAGGATGTACTTGCCTGGGTAGTCCGCGACGAACTCGACCATGGTGGCGCCGCCGGCCGGCACGAGGGTCGTCTGCACATCCGTCAGTGGCGGGCTGGAGAGCGACCCCTGATCGAAGACCTTGTCGAAGATTTCACCAATCACATGGAAGCTGGAAATCAGGTTCGGGCCGCCGACACCAAAGAAGATGCGCACGCTGTCACCGGTGTTGACTTCCATCTTATGGATACTGGTGAGAGCGTCCTTCGAACCATTGAACATCAGATGTTGCGGCGTCTCGCGCAGTAGCATGTCCAGCGAGAACTCATGCAGCCCGCGGGCTCCTCTCGGGTTTGCCGTGTACAGCTCGCCCTGCATCACATAGAACTCGTGGTCGACCTTCGGTAGCCCGCCCTCGGGCTCGACCAGAATCAACCCATACATGCCGTTGCTGATGTGCTGCGCAACCATCGGTGTGGCGCAGTGATAGACGTAGAGGCCTGGCTGTAACGCCTTGAAGGTGAACGAACGGGTCTGCCCAGGCGCAACCTGAGTGACCGCGGCGCCGCCACCGGGACCGGTCACCGCATGCAGATCGATGGAATGGATATGCGCACTGTCAGGCTCGTTGCTGAGATTCAACGTGACGGTATCGCCCTCGCGAATGCGCACCATCGGCCCGGGCACCGTGCCGTCGAAGGTCCAGAACTTGTAGGTGCTGCCATCGCTCAACCGCCCCTCCTCCTCGGTGGTCCGCAAGTCGAGGGTGATGCTCTTCGGTTCGCGACTGCCGACCGGCTCACCGACCTGTGTCGGGTCCTTGGAAAGGTCCTTGCCCTGTTCGACGACCGTCTCTGGGCCATCTCCAACGATGAACTTCCCGAACATACCGGCGGCCTTGTGCCCTGGAAGCGTGCAGTAATACTCGAAGGTTCCACTTTTGGTAGCGCGAAACACGATTGCAGTCGCGGAACCCTTCCCGGAAATCTCACCGGAGCCGGCATCGAATTCCGGCACCGCTATGTCATGAACCGCGCCGTCGCCGTTTATCAAGTTGATTTGCACCACGGCGCCTTCGGGAACCCGTAGTTCGGGGTTCACTTGCCCACGAGTAGGGCCGGATTCACTAACGTAAACGAGCTTTCCGTCAGCAATATCCGTCCTCAATGTAATCGTGACGTCGGGTCGATAACTTACATCGCTACTGGATTTCGTCTGCGCCCAAAGGGCAGTAGGTAAAACAAGCAACGCGAGCAATAAGGCTATTGATAAATGACGCATGCCTGGCCTCTTGAGCAACGAGTTAATCTCGATCGGCAGTCTAGCCACAGGAATAAGTCACGTCAGATTGAGAATTCGCCACCCATTTCATTCTATAAAAATATATTGAGAAATAGCGCAAAATAAGTGATTGAGAATTAATCCCTAAGATAGGTAGAAATGTTTTGAATCAATGCCGTAGGCTTGTATTGATGGGCTTTCACAAACATAGGATTAATACCTTCGTGAAAAATGAAGTCACGAAGACCAAGAAAAGTGCCGACAGACGGTATGCTTGGGGTTCCACTTGCGGCGCTGTAAGCGACGAAATTAAAGGTTATAGAATCGCTAAAATTACAGCGCAGCACTTTTGTAGAAAACCGCATCGAGATCGGTTTTTATTTCGTGCTGAAAACACCATCACACCGAAAAGATGTCATAAGCGCCAACTAATCTGTTGAATGCAATTTTGCAAAGAACGATAAGCAAGGCTCACTGATTTCAGTTCTGCCTTTATGCATTCGTTTTTTCAACGGAATAGATGACTCTGCAAGAATGTACGGATGCATCGTCGCTACCGTCGTCAGCAGTGCATTACATTTGCGCCCCAAGAGTTTGGGCGATAACGTTACGGCTCACCTCGCTCTGACCTCTTCGATCATGACCAAGCCCCGCTCCTGCCCGGCACTGCAGCTGGACAATCAACTTTGCTTCGCATTGCATTCAACCTCGCTGCTGATGACCAAGGTCTACAAACCCATGCTCCAGCGAATTGGGCTGACCTATCCGCAATACTTGGCCATGCTGGTGCTTTGGGAAGAGGACGGCATCACCGTTGGTGACATCAGTGCGCGTCTGTTGACTGACCCAGGTTCACTGACACCGCTACTGAAACGGCTTGAGGCTGAAGGTTTTATCACCCGGACCCGACGCACCGACGACGAGCGCGTAGTCGAATTACGAGTGACCGAGAAGGGTCGCGCTTTGCAGGCAGAAGCCGAGTGCTTTCCCACGAATATCCTTGGTGCAAGCGGTCAGTCCCCTGAAACCATCGCTGCGCTGAAGGACCAGATTGTCGCGCTGCGCAGCGCGCTGCAAAAGCTGGTCTGACGTCCGCTCGTCGCTGCCCCTATTCGAGTATCCCAAACCGCCCCGAAAATACCTTGCGCGCCAACTAAATCAAGCATACCTTCTTCAGCTAATTACTTTGCGCGCAAAGTATTATCACAAGGCATCCACGGAGAAGACCATGCAATCCATCCAAGCTCTCTATACCGCTACCGTAACCACCACTGGAGGTCGCGACGGCCGAGCCTTATCGTCTGACGGTGCATTGGATGTCAACCTCAGCACTCCTCGCGAGCTGGGTGGCCAAGGCGGCGAAGCGACCAACCCGGAGCAGCTGTTTGCGGCCGGGTACTCGGCTTGCTTCATCGGGGCAATGAAGTTCATCGCGGGCCAACAGAAACAGGCGCTGCCGGCTGAGACCGCCGTTACCGCCAATGTCGGTATTGGCCAGATCCCCGGGGGCTTCGGCCTGGAAGTCGAGCTGCAGATCAGCCTGCCTGGGCTTGACCGTAATCTGGCTCAAAGCCTGATCGACGCGGCGCATCAGGTTTGCCCCTACTCCAATGCAACGCGCGGGAATATCGACGTGCGGCTGGTGTTGAAGTGACCGTATAGCGAAAACCAGCGAACAGGCGCCCAGATAAGCCTGAAGGAATTACCTAGGCGCCCCCTGTTTCAAATGGGATAACCGGAATGTCATCGCGGTGCTTCTGGTGAGATTGCAGGGCTCATCCAGAACCGCGCCCCACTCCGCAATTACCTACATCCGCAATATGTAACCTGACCTGACCTGACGCATGCGTCTGCTGACTGCCAATCTGTCGAGCAGTGAGCATCACGAGCAGAACGTCTGATCGCTCATCGCGATATCGCATTCAGTCACCCACCACTACACCCGACATGCGTATGGGTTTGCGGCAAGGCTACCTTTCCGATACCTACCCTGCTTCACCCAGCTAAGCACCAGTGGGGTCTCGCTCGCCTCATTGTCGTTATGTTATAACGTGTTTCTGACATCGACATTGTACTTCCTGAAAGGACGGACTCATGAAACCAGGTATCCATCCCGACTACCGCCCAGTGCTGTTTCACGACACCGCGGCGGACGTCTTTTTTCTGATCGGTTCGACCGCCGACACCAATCGCACCCAGCAGCACACGGACGGCAATACCTACCCGTATATCGCGCTCGATGTTTCCAGTGCGTCGCACCCGATCTACACGGGCAAACAGCGCAAAACCACCACCGAAGGCCGCATTGCCGGCTTCAACAAGCGCTTCGCCGGTTTCGCGAAAAAGAACTGATGCACCCTCGGATGCAAAGTCGCCCTGCCGGTGCGGCTTGCATCGCTACACCCAATCAGCCAAGGAAGATGATTAGATGTTCCGCCGTTTCAGCACTCCTGATCTTTGCTCCCCAGCTCGACTCTTCTCCGTTCTGGCTTGCCTGCCTCTGGCAGCGCTGGGCGCCGACAACGCGCTGCATCTGAAGCCCACCGTCGTCACTGCAACCTCTACGGTGCGTCAGCTGAACGATGCGCCGGCGAGCGTTACCGTAATCACTCACGAGGAATTGACCCTGCGTCCGGTTCAAGATCTGGAGGATGCCCTGCGTGGCACACCAGGTTTGCAATTCACCGGCATCGGCATGACTCGCCGCGGTGTGAGCATTCGCGGCATGGGGAGCGAGCACACGTTGGTGCTGGTGAATGGACAGCGCATCAATACCGCCGGCGGCGCCGTCGCCCATGCCGATTTCGATCTAGGCTGGGTTCCGGTGGAGGCCATCGAGCGAATCGAGGTGATACGCGGGCCGATGTCCTCGCTCTACGGTTCCGAGGCGCTTGGTGGTGTGGTCAACGTCATTACCCGTCGCAGCACGGACGCCTGGCATGGTGCGGCACAGCTCAATGGTGGCGTGCGCGAGGATGATCGGGGCGGCCAGACGCACCAGCTGGGTGTGTATACCGGCGGCCCGCTGATACCTGATGTGCTGGGCCTGTCACTGAGCGGCGAGACGCGGCGACGGCAGGAAACGCCCCTACATCGTGATGCAGCCCTGTCGGAAATCGAAGGCCGTGATGCCCATAGCGGCAGCGTCTCTCTGAGCTGGACGCCAGACGCCGCTCAGCGAATCGACCTAACCTACGCCAACGGGCTGGAAGATCGCTGGCGCAATACGCGCCGTGCAGGTGCTAGGCCTGTCGACTACGAGGCCAGCGATCGCATCGAGCGCGAACGATTCTCCGTCGCCCATAGTGGCGATTGGTCGTGGGGCGCCAGCTCGCTTCGCGCCTATCGCAACACCCTGGAGCGTAACAACCGCTTTACCAACGATGTCATTCCCACTTCGCCGCGCCAGGAACTCACCGACGATATCGTCGACGGCAGCCTGAGTATGCCGGTGGCCGACATGCACCTGGTGACGCTCGGTGGCGAATGGCGCAACGAGCAACTGGAGGACGGAGGATTCGCTACCGGCGATGCGAGCATCATTCATCGCGCGTTGTTTCTGCAGGACGAAATCGAGTTCGATCCTTCCTGGTCGCTGGTACTGGGGAATCGTTTTGACCGCCACGAGGAATATGGCTGGCACAACAGCCCGCGCGCCTACCTCGTCCATCACGTCAACGATGAACTGACGATCAAGGGTGGCGGCGGCCGCGGCTTCAAGGCGCCATCGCTCAAGCAGCTGTCGCCAGGCTATTCGGCCGTTGGCGGCGGCGGAATGTTCACTATTTTCGGGAATCCAGACCTCGAACCCGAAACGAACACCACCTATGAGCTCAGCGCAGACTACCAGGCGAACGGCTGGTCGCTGAATGCTGGGCTGTTCCAGAACAACGTTCGCGGCCTGATCCAGACCGTGTGCGTGGCGAGCTGTGGCCAACGTGGCCGCGAGATACGCAACTACGATAACGTCGACAAGGCGCGTATCCGCGGCCTCGAGCTGGGTGGCGGCCTGGATCTACCAGCCAACCTGCGCTGGGATCTGAACTACACCTATCTGGACGCCATCGACCGTAGCGGCGACCGCAGGCTGGGTGATCGCGCTCGGCATCTGGCCAACACCCGAATGCAATGGACACCGAACGCCCGCTTTACCGGGCAACTGCGTGGCGAATACGTAGGCAGCCAGCTGACCTACTCCAGCAATACCGCCTATGCAGTGCCGGCCTACAGCCTGTGGCACCTGGAACTGACCCAGCGCATCACCGAAAATCTCAGCATTCGAGGCGGCATCGAAAACCTCACTGACGAAGACTTCAGCGATGTGTCCGACAATTTCGGCTTCGCCGAACCCGGCCGGACTTACCACGTCGGCGTGAATCTGAGTTTCTGATATGCACTGCCTGATCCAAACCAGCCTGCTCATCCTGGCGCTGGCCGGCTGGGGTGCGCTTGCCTTTGCCGAGCCAGCGCAGCCGAGGGCGCTTCGGGTACAGGTCGTGACAACCGACTTCGTGCTGCAAGGCAAGCTCGATCGGCTTGCCAGCTGGGCGAACGAATCGGGCGTTACGCTGAGTAGTACGCGGGTATCCTCTGCCGCCTTCGCTAAGGGGCTGGACGAAACTGCTGCCCTACTGATCCTGGATACGCCTAGGCCCGCCGACCTAAGCGCCGTTCAGCAGGCGCTCGGCGACCGACTCAGCGCGACTACTACACCGTGGATACGCATAGGCGGTGGCGCCCCCGCGTCCGGTAACTTGCCCGCCGCCGAGGCGAGGCTGCTGATCGGATACTACGAAAACGGCGGCGAGCAAAACCTGCGAAACCTGTTCGCTTACCTTCGCGCCCGGCACGACGGAGCTGAAAATGAGTCCATTGCGCCCCCGACCGAGCTCGCCAGCACGGGTTTCCACCATCCTGATGCACCTGGCCCATTCGAAGTTCTGGACGACTATCTAGCCTGGGGAGCCGAACGCTGGACGCCCCAGGCACCACGGGTAGCGTTCGCGATCCATCGCGGTGCCCTGGTCGACGGCCAACTTCAGCTGATCGATGAGCTCATCCGCCGTAGCGAGGCCCGTGGTCAGGCACCGTTGGCATTCTGGGCGGATGACAAAGACCCACAAGCGCTTAGCAAGGTTCTCGTGCCGGCTCGCAGTGAGGTATTGGTCAACCTGCAGCACATGCAGAACGGTACAGCTCGACAGGCGGAATTCCTGGCGCTAGGTATCCCCGTGTTATCGACTCTCACCTGGCGCGAGGGGGACCGGGCACATTGGCGAGCCTCCAGTAGCGGGGTAACGCCACGTACCGCCGCGACGATGCTGACCGTACCGGAAAGCTGGGGCATGACCGATCCACTGGTGATCGCCGCTATCGAGAATGGCGAGCCTACGCCGATCCCGGAGCAGCTCGAGGCCCTACTCGGCAAGGTCGCCAGCCTGTCTCGTCTTCGCCGGCTGACTCCGGCCGAAAAGCACCTGGCCGTGATGTTCTGGAACCACCCCGACGGTGCAAAGAACATTTCCGCATCAAATCTGAACGTGCCGCGCAGCCTGGCGCGGCTCTCCTTGGCATTGCGCCAAACCGGTTATGACGTGCTGCCCAGCGATGAAAGTGAGCTGATCGAAACCGCGCAGCGCCTGCTCGGCGGTTACTACCGCCCGGAAACACTGGATACATTGCTAGCTGACGGCTTCGCCTTGACGTTGTCGTTGGACCAATACCAACGCTGGCTGGCAACCCTACCCGAACATGACCGCCACGCGCTGAACGAGCGCTGGGGTGATCCCGCGGCACATTGGGCATTGCGCGAGATCGATGGAGCACTGCACTTCGTGATTCCGGCCGCGCGCCTCGGTAAGTTATTGCTGCTACCGCAACCGCCGCGGGCCGGCCGCCCGGGCGAGGCTTATCACGACAGCAAGATCCCACCGGACCACCTCTATCTGGCGGCTTATCAGGCGCTGCGAGTCGGCTTCAAGGCCGACGCACTGATCCACTTTGGCACTCACGGGACCCAGGAGTGGTTGCCCGGCAAGGATAAAGGGCTGGCGGCCGGCGACTACCCCTTCCTGGCGCTAGGCGACCTGCCAGTGTTCTACCCCTATATTCAGGACAATATCGGCGAGGCGATTCAGGCACGTCGTCGCGGTCGTGCGGTGATCATCAGTCACCAAACGCCGCCTTTCGCCCCAGCCGGTCTTTACGACGAGCTGCGAGAGCTGCACGCACTGATTCACGAATACCAGCAACTCGATCAGGGCGCGGTACGCGACGCCACTGTCGAGCGTATCCGGCAGCTAGCGCTGCAAAGTCGGATGCTCGATGACCTGGGCTGGAACGAAGAGCGAACGCACACCGAGCCAGACGGCTTCCTTCAGGCGCTGCACGATAGATTGCACGACATGGCCGAGGCGAATGTGCCACTGGGCCTACACACCTTTGGCGAAGCGGCGTCGCCAGAGCACCGCCTGGCCACAGTGCTACAGCAGCTGGGACCGCAGTTTCTGCAGGCGCTGAAGCTGAGCGAAGATGAACCGCTGGCCGAAGACTTCACAGGTCTGCAAAAGAGTCTGCCCTACCGCACCCTGCAACGCTTTCTTCGGAATGGCGAACAAGCTGGTTCGATCAATGACCCAGGTCTGCGCGAACAAATCGTGCGAGCAATCGATCTGGACGCCAATCTGGCCGAGACGGGTGAAATCGAAGCACTGCTGGCCGGCCTGGCCGGCGGCTTCATTGCCCCCGGCCCCGGCGGCGACCCGGTACGCAACCCAGACGTACCAAGCGGGCGCAACCTGTACGCGTTTGAAGCAGACAAACTACCGACCCGTACAGCATACGAGGCCGGCGGCAAGGCATTGGAGCAGCTGCTTGCGAGCTACCGGGAGGAACACGAAGGCGAGACGCCGCAAAAGCTTGCCTTCAGTCTGTGGTCGTCGGAAGCCATGCGCCATCTCGGCGTCCTCGAAAGTCAGATCCTGCATGCCCTGGGAGTACGGCCGGTCTGGGACACCGGGGGACGCGTGCGTGCGCTGCAGATTATTCCGGCAGCGGAACTTGGCAGGCCGCGCATCGATGTCGTCGTACAGGTCACCAGCGTTTATCGCGACCAGTTCGATGGTTTCATGCGCTTGCTCGCCGATGTGGTTGAACAGCTCGCGGCGCTCGACGAGCCTGGCAACGTACTGGCCAGCAATAGCAGAGCCCTGGCCCAACGGCTAAGCGACCAGGGCGTCGATGCCGATAGCGCAGAACAACTGTCTCAGCTACGGCTGTTTGGCAATGAGCCTGGCGATTACGGTACCGGCGTATCTCAACTCACCCTTGACTCGACCCGATGGGAAGATGAGGCGCAGCTCGCCGACCAATTCCTCTCACGACTGCAATATGGCTATGGCACCAGGAGCTGGGGAGAAAAGATAGACGGTCAGAACCTGTTCGCTGAGCAACTCAAGGGTGTCCAGGCGGCGGTGATGGCCCGATCCAGCGAGCTGAATGGCGTGCTTTCTACGGATCATCCATTCGAGTTTCTCGGCGGGCTGTCTCTGGCGATCCGTCATCTCGACGGCACCAGCCCATCGCTCTATATCTCTGATCTACGCAAAAGCGAACCGCGGACTACTGGGGCGGCGAGTTATCTCGCCCGAGAGCTGCGCAGCCGCTACCTGAACCCGCAATGGATCACTGCCATGCAACAGGAGGGCTACGCCGGAACATTAGAGATACTCAACGTCGCCAACAATCTGTGGGGCTGGCAAGCAGCTGACAGAAGCATGGTTCGCGCTGATCAATGGCAGGCCTTGCATGACACCTTCGTCAAGGACCAGCGTGAGCTCGGTCTGAGCCAATGGTTCCAAGACAACAACCCCACCGCCCAGGCGCAGCTTATCGAGCGCATGGTCGAGGCGATCCGCAAAGGCTACTGGGACGCATCCGAGGAGACCCGCCGCGAGCTGACCGAGCGTTGGCAGGCCTTGACCCGTGACCACGGCGCCGACACAGGCGAACCGGCGACCCGTGAATTCATTGAACAGATGGCCATTGGGTACGGACTCGCTCTCAACGCGCCACAGCCTTCGCCGGACGCACCCGCCTCTGACGCCACCATGCCAGGCGAGACCGTACGTGGGCAGGTGATGCAGGAGGTCGCCGAACAACCGAGCGAGGCACCCAGCCCATGGCGACTCGCCCTCGGCATCGCTGCCTTACTCATTTGCCTGCTGCTCGGCGCAGTGCGTCAGGCACTCGCCAACCGTCGTATCGCTACCACTCCTGACCGAAAGAACCCCATCCAATGAACGCACTTGAAACCAGTCTCTACGAACTCACCCGCATCTTTCTGGTGCCCGTTTTGCTGCTAATCCTCGCTGCGCTGGTTTACGCCTTTCTTGCACTGGGCAGCTTTGCCATGGAGGCTTGGCAACGCCGCAGCGGCCGCTACAGCTCGGTACTTGCTGCTCATCAGGCCATCCATGGCGGCACCAGTGATGATCTGGAGCTGTGGATCATGCAGCGCCTCGAATGGCTGCGCGTGACCTCGCGCAGCGCGCCTATGCTCGGCCTTGTCGCCACCATGATCCCTATGGGACCTGCCCTGCTCGCCCTCACCGAGAGCGACGCCAAAGGCATCGGCGAGAACCTGGTGGTCGCCTTTTCGGCCGTGATTCTTGCGCTCGTCGCCTCCAGCATCGCCTTCTACGTGCTTACCGTGCGGCGACGCTGGCTACTGCAGGAGTTGCGCGCCATCGAACGTGCCGTGGAGCTGCATTGATGCGCTTTCTCGACCATGACGACGACGATGATCCGCTACTTTCCGTGGTCAACCTGATCGATCTGTTCCTAGTAGTGATCGGCATCCTGCTTATCGTCATCGTGCAAAACCCGCTCAATCCGTTCAGCCAGGACAAGGTCGTGGTCATCGAGAACCCCGGCGAAACAAACATGCGCATGCTGATCAAGGAAGGCCAGGAACTGACGCAATATGAATCCAGCGGGGAAATCGGCGAAGGCCAGGGAGCGAAAGCCGGCATCACCTACCGCCTGAACGACGGAAGAATGATCTACGTACCCGAGGCAGCGAGCCCGCCCTGATGCATCCCTGACGAGCTCTTTCGCTTCGCTGTGAGATCGGCGGGGCACATCTATCCGCGGACAACCTAGAAGGGGCCGGCGTGTCCGCCTGAATGACCGGTCGCGCCTGTGCCGAGAGCGCTTCAACTGCAGCCCGCGAGGCACCTGCTAGCCGCGCGAGCTGCCGGAACACGCGCAATCGTCGTCATCCGACCGCAAGCCTTCATGCATACATTCAGATCCGCAACGCGACACCAAGGCGCAGCTCGCGGCCGGGCTCGTAACTGCCGCGCACACCTTCGTAACCCGGGATGTGCTCGAAATCCTCGTTGCTGGCGTGGTCCAGATACTGCTTGTCGAGAATATTCTTCAATGTCAGGTTCAACACTAGCCGATCATTGGGTAGCGCTGACCACTGGGCGTAGAGGTCGTGTACGCCGTAGCCGGGTTTGTCTAGCTTGCCGACGCCAGTGCGTAGCGAGTCCACAGCGGTGACGAAGCGGCCCTGCCAGCCGAAACTCAGCGCATCATTGGCACGGTAGTCGGCAAAGCCTATCCACGTATCGCCAAGCGTCGTGCCCAAGCCGTTGTGCTCGTATACGTTCAGATCATCGCCATCGAGCTCGATGGCGTTATGGTGGTAGCTCAGTCCAATGCTCAGTTGCTGCCAGTGATATGCGCTTTGCAACAACACGCCCTGGCTTCTGAGCGTGCCGCCGTTCACGTAGAGATTGGGTCGCCCGCTGGGGTCATAGATCACGTCGCGGATACGGGTGTCGTAGAGCTTGCCCGACAGCTCCAGACCGCCCTCGCGGAACTCGATCCCCATCTCGTTGGTGCGCGCTTTTTCTGCATCAAGGTCAGGGTCGTTACCTGCGGCATCGAGCTTGAATGCGTCGCGTACCTGCACGCCACGCAGTGCCTGAGCATGACCGGCGAGCAGCGCAAGTTGTGGCGTCAGTTGATAACGCAGATTCACGTTCGGGCTGAAGCCGGCGTCCGAGAAATCCTGCCCGTCACGATCATCGAGACGGTAGCGATCATAGCGAACACCCATGCCGAGCAGCAGTTTGTCCGTGACCTGATAACTGTTCTGGAGGTAGAAGCCGAGTACGCTGCCCTCCTCCTCATCCAGTTTGCGGTCGCCAGCAGGGCCAAGGCTGGTTTTGTCATCGCGATAATCGACACCATAAGTCAGGCGATGAGCACCAAACTCACTCGTATTGCGTACGTCCAGTCCGGCACTTGTTGTGTCACCGATGTACAGTCCCCAGCGTCCGTCCTGCTGCAACTCGGTGGAGGTGTGATAGGTCGTAACCTCGAGGTCGAGTAGCTCGTCGCTCAGCGGATTCCAGCCGTAGTTCAAGGTCCAGGTTTCGCGCTCCGTTTCCAGCGGAAATAATGGATTGAACCCACTCGGGATCCACTGCGGCCGCTGGCTGCGTTCGCCTTCGTCGGTGCGTTTTTCGTAGGACAACCGCAGCGTCTGCTCATCGCTCAGGCGCCCGACCAGTTTGGCGAAACCCAGTTGCTGCCGCGCTCCGGTGCCGAGAACATCGCGCCCCTTGCCATCCTCATAGTCGTTTTGATCCTGGTAGGTGGCCACCGCCAATGCCGACCAGTCATCGTTGACCCGACCAAACAAGCTCGTACTGGTCTTGTAGCCCTCTGCGTTGCTGAAATAGCCACCTTTTACCAGCGCACCAGCCCGCTCGCCCTCACGTAACAGATCGTCCGGATCCTTGGTGACGAAGCGAATCGAGCCACCCAAAGCCCCGGGACCCGACGTCGCATCGCCCGTACCGGCCCGCACTTCGGCACGCTTGAGCAGTTCCGGCTCGATGCCAATACGGCCTGTATGGTGGAAGGTCTGCCCAGGCTGGCTGGCACCGTCGATGGTGATGTTGAGCAAGGTATCCTCGAAGCCACGCAGATAGAGCTTTTGAGCCACGCCGGGGCCGCCGCCAACAGAGACCTCCGGACTGGACTCGAACACGTCCTGCAGGTCGGCCGCCTGGTAATGCTGAAGCTGCTCGGATTCGACGCTGTCGTCTTGCACGTGGCGCGCCGTTACCTCGGTGCCGCTCAACTCCAAAGGTGCGGATGGTTGAGCCTGGCAAGGCACGGTAGTCAGAAGCGCGGCGAACGACAGTGACCCGAGTAGCGCGCGCGGACATGGACAATGTTGCATGAAAGACCTCGAAGCAAGAATGCGAACGTTTCGTATTCATCATTCTCGCTGGAGGACTGCAGCAGCAGAATCACTTTTACAACTGTTACGCAGCGCTCCCTTCGCGGGGCAGCCAGATCCCCATACACAAGCCACCTTGCTCGTCATTGCGCGCCGCCAGTCTCCCGCCGATCGCACGTACCTGACGCTGCGCCAGCGCCAGGCCCAGGCCGTAACCGGCTCTATCTTCACTCAGCCGCTCGAACGGCAGGAAGATACGCTCGAGCCACTGCTCCGGCACCCCAGGGCCCTGATCGATGATCTCAAGGCAATAGGCCTGGGGGACGGTTTGCAGATGAATGCGTACTCTTCCTCCAGGCGGCGTGTGGTCGAGGGCGTTGCGCACTATATTCTCGATCGCCTGACCAAGCGCACGGTGGCAGCTGCCAACCAGCTCGGCCTCCGTAGGAAGCTGCGTGTCGATATGGCGATCCGGGAATTCGAAGCGGGCGTCATCAAGAATGCTATCCAGCAGATCGATCAGATCCAGCGTCTCGTCACGCAACCTGGGGCGCTCCGTTTCGAGCCAGCTCAGCGTTAGCGAATCCTCGACCAGACATCGCATCGCAGCGCAGTCCTGGCGTATACGCGGCAACAGGGTAGCGGAGTCCGCACCCTGCTCGGCAAGCCCCACCGCCATTTCGATACGAGCCAGTGGCGTACGCAACTCGTGAGACATCTCGGCGAGGCGCTGACGCTGATCGATGATCAACCCGCCAATTCGCTCAGCCATCGCATCGAAGGTTTCGGCCAACCCCGCCAGTTCATCGCGACGCGAGCCCAACAGCGCACCGGCCCGCGCTTCATAGTCTCCTTCGCTGAATCGACGGGTTGCTTGTTCCAGGCGATTCAGCGGCTGCATCAGATGGCGATAGAGCAACAGGCAGCCGATCACCAGCAACACCAGCGGCAACACCAGCTCCAGGAGCAGGCGTGCGGGATACCAGTAATGTCCGGGGCGCATACGTTGCGGCAGCTGGATCAGAAATCGCCGCTGCCCATCGGCGAACGGTACGTCCATGATCGGGTTGTCCTGGAAATAAAGGTGAATCTTCCACGACGGGTCTCGACCCAGACTGAATTCGCTGAGAAACCGCTCGGACAACTCACTGCCAGCCAGCGCCTGCAGGTGCGGCTCGACGATCGCTGCCCAGGTTTGCTCCTGCAGTTGCACGGAACGCAGCCAATCCTGCAGCGCCTTAGCATCCCCCTCGCGGTAGAGCGCCTCGGCTTGCTGCGCGTACTGGCGCAGCGTGTGCTGATGCTCGGCGTCAATGAAACTCATCTGCTCTTCGGCCTGACCGCTGAGCCGCGCGATGACCCAAAACAGCGCTACGCTGCCCAGCGCAACCCCTACGCACAGCTTCCAGAACAAGCGCCGGTTCATTGGAAGCTGTAACCGCGGCCGTGAAGCGTCTGTAAACGATCGGCGGCAAGCCCGGCCTCGCCCAACCGGCGCCGAATGCGACTGACATGCATGTCGAGGCTGCGGTCGTAGCCGCTGTACTCACGCTCCAGAACCACTCGATAGAGGTAAGGTTTGCTGAGGACTTCTCCGCGCTGGAGCACAAATTGCCAGAGCAGCCGGAACTGCAGCGGCGTCAACGCCAGATCATGCTCGCCAACCCGCGCCCATAAGCTGTGGCGATCGAGAATCAGAGAATCAACCTGCAGGGACGACGGCACTGTCACACGATGGTCTGCGCTGCGCGTACGCCGCAGGATTGCATCGATACGTAGCTGCAGCTCGGTCAGGTTGAAAGGCTTGGCCAGATAGTCGTCCGCGCCATGCCGCAATCCGCGAATACGCTCTTCCTCCGCGCCGCACGCTGTCAGCATGATCACTGGCGTTTGCTGCCGTTCACGCAGCCGGCGCAGTACTGAAAGTCCATTCATGTCTGGCAACATGACATCCAGCAGCACCAGATCCGGCGCGCTGGCCAATGCCATTGCCAGTCCGCTTTCACCCAACAGGCTGGATCGCACTGCATATCCTTGCAGTCTCAGTAGCTCAGCCAGCTGAGCGTTCAGAACCTGATCGTCCTCGATGACCAGCACATCCGCCAGGTACCCGCCCATCGCCACTCCTTGTCAGGTAGATACACCCGTCACTTGTAGATAATAATTCTCATCCAGTTTAAGCGAACAGGGGTGGACAGCGGAAAAGGATGTGGGCCGGCCTCTGGCTACAACTCGCTTACGCTGTTCCGTGATGTGCCATTGGTCGAGTTCCAGGAATCAAACGGCGCTCTCTGCAAGACTAAACAACGACGACGTTTTGCCAGCGGACGCCTATGCATACCACCTACAACATCGCACTGGTCAGCCTTTCCATCCTGATCGCCATCGCCGGATCTTTCACCGCCCTCGATCTCGCCAGCCGCAACCGGGTCGCCCATGGCTGGGCACGGCATGCGTGGCTAGCCGCCGCAGCCGCTTGCATGGGCGGCAGCATATGGTCGATGCACTTCATCGGCATGCTCGCCTTCGGCATGCCTGGGGTGGAGATTCAGTACGACGTCGGCTTGACGGTCTGGTCCTTTGTCCTGCCGATGGTGGTAACGGCCATCAGCTTCTTTGCTGTCGGCGCCAAGGGTTCGAACGGCGCAACCCTGGGCGTAGGCGGCCTGTTCATGGGCCTCGGTATTGGCGCGATGCACTACATGGGTATGGCCGCCATGACCCTTCACGCCGAGTTGAGCTATGACTGGGCATGGGTCGCGGTTTCCTTTGCTATCGCGATCGGTGCCTCTACGGTTGCTCTGTGGTTGTCGGCCAAGGGTGCGCGACCGCTGTTGCAGGGGATATCGGCTGTGGCGATGGGCTTCGCCATTGCTGGCATGCATTACGTTGCGATGATCGGCGCGCACTTCACGCCCTTAGATCTTGAGATACCAGTAACGGCCGGTGGCGGTCTGGATCTTGTGACCCTTGCCTCGGCCGTATCCGGTTCGACCTTCATTGTTCTGTTCTTTGGCCTGGCCGCCTCGATGCACGACAGACGTCGGGCAATCCTCAGCGAACGTGAGGCGTCGGCACTGCGCCTGAGCGAGGAGCGTTTCAGGGAGCTCTATAGCAAGACACCCCTGCCCCTGCACTCCCTGGACCACGACGGCCGCCTGGAGTCGGTGAGCGACGCGTGGCTCGCCCTTGTCGGGTTTCGCCGGGAAGATGTGATTGGACGCCAGCTGATCAGCTTCATGACTGAAGCATCGGCCCGGCAGATGATCGAGCAGGACTGGCCAGTGCTGCTCGAAACGGGCGAATGCCTGAACGCCGAGTATCGGCTCGTCGCGAGGGCCGGCATTTTCGTGGATGTACTCGCCTCGACCCGTATTGAAACGACCTCAGGAGGCTCGCTCATTCTCGGCGGCCTAGTTAATGTCACCGAGCGTAGGCAGGCTGAGGCTGCGCTGCGCCAGGCGCAGAAGATGGAGGCCGTAGGCAAGCTTACCGGCGGCATCGCACATGATTTCAATAACCTGCTGGCGGTGGTGGGCGGCAACTTGGAGCTGCTGCGCAAACGGATTCCGAGCGGCGAGACGCGTGTCGATAGCCTGATCGCGAATGCCCTGCAGGCCACACAACGAGGCGCTGGTCTGGTTCAGAGGTTGCTCACCTTCGCGCGCAAGCAGGAACTACGCCCCAGTTCGATCCTCCTTCCTGATCTGGTAATGGGCGTGCGCGAATTGCTGCAGCGCTCGGTGGAGGCGAATATAACCGTAGACATGCGCTTTCCGTTGAACCTGCCGCCCGCCTTCGTCGACGCAAACCAACTGGAAATGGTGTTGATCAATCTCGTGGTCAATGCACGTGATGCGATGCCCAATGGCGGCACCATCTGCATCGAAGGTCAGAGCCGACGGTCTGCCACCACGCACGACGGCCATACCCAGCGCGACTATGTCGTACTTACCGTGCGCGACAACGGCTGCGGCATGCCTGCGGAAATCCTGTCGCGTGCCACGGACCCGTTCTTTACCACCAAAGGGCCGAACAAAGGCACTGGCCTGGGGCTTTCCATGGCCCACGGCCTGGCCGAGCAGTCGGGTGGACGCTTGGAAATCCAGAGCAGTCCTGGCAACGGAACCACCATCGAGCTATGGCTGCCACAAGGTACGACGCAGCAGACCCAGCATGACGACGAGGTGATCGAAGTCCCCGGCACGCTATTGCCCCACACGATGTCGAGGGTTTCACTGGCAGTACTCGTGGTAGACGATGATCCGCTCGTGCTGGAAAACACTTCGGCGCTCCTGGAGGACCTCGGCTATCGCGTCACGGCGGTAGACAACGGCGAGGCGGCGCTCAGCCTCCTGCGCCGACAGGGCAATTTCGACATTCTGGTGACTGACCACATGATGCCGGGAATGACTGGCGCCCAGCTGGCTGAAACGATCCACACGGAGCGTCCAGGGTTGCCGGTTCTTCTGGTGAGTGGCTATGCGGACCTCGCCGAGGGTAACCGCCGACTTCACACCCTGGCCAAGCCCTTTACCCAAACTTCATTGGTTCACGCCATGAACCAGGCAATGGACCGACCGGATTCAGGTGTGGTGGTGGAGCTGTATCCATCCCATTGACGTTCTGCGATGCGGCGTTTAGGGCGGAAGTTGTGCAGCCTCAGATTCGGCCGGCAATGGGCATTTCAAGCTCAGCTGAGCGGCCGCACCATCGGTCAGTTGAGCCTCAAGCCACGCACTTGACAGCCGATAGCGCGTTCATCGCCACGCCCGCTTAAGCGGGCGGCCGTCTTAAGGCTCAAGATATGTTCGCGCTCAAAACCATAAAGTCACGTTACACAATCACCTTCATCGGCTTCGTATTGCTGGTCATGCTGCTCACGATGCTTGGCATCAAACGTTTCGTCGCGCCGCAGCTTATGGCAGCAGGCGAATCGATCGTGCTGTCCCAGGTCAGTGAAATTGGTGAACAGATCACAATGGAGCTGGCGCGGGTCGAAGCCCAGGCCCGTAGCATCACCCAGACTGTTCCCATGCTGGAAAGCGATGAGATTGACCGAGTTCTTCCGGGCCTGGTCGATCAATACGGTGACGTGAAAGTGTTCGGCGGCGGAATCTGGCCAATGTCAGGTGCACGGACGCCGGGACGCGCAAAGCACAGTACGTTCTACCATCGGGACCAGTCGGGGAAACTGGTGGTCAATACACACTGGAATTCTGCCGAATCCCTGAATTACTTCGAACAACCTTGGCATAGAGACGGCATGCAAGCCCCGCGTGGAAAATGCGTATGGGCCGCTGCTTACAAAGACGATGCGAGCGCAGAACCACGCACCAATTGCGCCATGACCATTTACAAGGACGGTTCGGCTTGGGGTGTCTCGACAATCGATCTGACACTCGGCTTTTTCAATCGACTGGTTGCCGAAAAGCAGGACGAGATCAAGGGCGAGGTGATGATCGTCGAAGCGGACGGCAAGATTCTCAGCAACCAACCGCAGGTGAGCGGAAACATGGTGCTGAGAAACGTGTCGGAGCTATCGGGCCAGTCCCCCTTTATTGCGTCGGTCCAACAGGCACTGCTGGGTAAGCCGCAACAGCTGCAACGCCTGGACTACATCAGCAAGTCCGGTGAAGACTTCAGTTTCTTTCTGACACCTATTGCGGGCACACCATGGCTATTAGCCGCGGCACTGCCCACAGCGCAGCTTGAAGCACGAAGCGACGCCATGCTCAAGACCCTCGCTTCGCTACAGATCCCCATGGTAATGATTCTGCTCGCGCTGATGATCTTTGCCCTCAACCAGTTGATGAAGCGACTCGGCGTGCTGCGCTCCAATATCGATGCGTTGTCCGCAGGCGATGCCGACCTGACCAAGCGAATCGATATCAAAGGCGAGGACGAAGTCGATCAGGTTGCGCGTTCGGTAAACGGGTTCATCGTCTATCTGCAAAAGATGATGATCGATGTAAGCGACGCCACTACCCAGATCCATAGCGAAATTGGCCAACTCAAGCAGCTATCGCGCACAACCAATGAAGCCCTCGCCCGACATGCGTCAGAGACCGATCAGGCGGTCACGGCGATCAACGAAATGAGCTCGACCGCCGAGTCCGTGGCACAGAGCGCCAGCGAAACGGCCACATTCACCCAAACCGCCAATCACAACGCCGCATCCTCGAAGCGAGTGGTTGACGACGCCTCCAGCAGTGTTCGGGCACTGGTAGGCGAAGTTGAAAGTGCCACCGCCAAGGTGCAGGCCATGGAGGCCGACGCTCAACGCATCAATGACGTACTAGGCGTAATAGGTGATATCGCCGGCCAGACCAACCTGCTAGCGCTGAACGCGGCGATCGAAGCAGCGCGCGCAGGCGAGCAAGGACGAGGTTTCGCGGTTGTCGCCGACGAGGTCAGAGCCTTGGCAGCACGTACCCAGCAGAGCACCTCGGAAATCAACGAGACACTCCAGCGGCTGCAGCAGGGTGTGGGGCTGGCGGTTCAGGCCATGGAGCAAACCAAAGTCAGCTGCCAGACAACCGCAGACAAAACCGCCCAGGTCACTGTCGGGCTGGACGAGATGGCCAGCTCGGTAGTTCATATCAACGACCTGAGTACGCAGATCGCCACTGCCGCGGAAGAGCAAAGCGCAGTGGCCGAGGAGATCAACCGAAACATGGTTGCCGTGCGGCATGTTGTCGACGAATTGGTGGAAAGCGGAGTGAGCGTGGACCGAAGCACGGAGTCGCTGCTCAACACGAACGGGCGACTTACGGCCGTGGTAAGCCGATTCAAGGTTCGCTGACACTGACATCAGCTCGATGTCGACTGAGCTAGACCTCGCGCTCCGGAACATCACAGCAGCCATGACCGGAACGCGGGTCATGGTACGGGGCCACCTTCCCCAACCGTGATGCGCAAGACGGCGCGCCTGGAACCAGTCCGGTCATTCCGGCTGATCGTTTGGGCCGTTAGGTGTCGGAGCGCTCGGACTTGGCTGTCAGCCAGTGTTCGAACCGCGTGCTTTGTACCTGGCCTTCCTTCGCGGCATAGCAGACCAGACGCAAATCACGGTCGACATCGATCACCAGTGAAGTGTGATCGAACACTACAGCGCCGACTTCCTTGATCTGCAAGTACCGGACACCCTGGCAAGGCCCATGGATATCCTGCTGTTTCCACCACGTTTTGAAATCCGGATCGAGCTTTTCCAGGTCCTTGACCAATGTTCCGATTTCCGGATCCAGGGGCGCCCTGACGAAGTCACGCCGAAAGCTCGACAGGATTTGTGACGCCTGATCGCCCCATGGATCGAGCAACGTCCGGAACGAAGACTCAGTGAACAACAGCCAGAGCAGGTTGCGTCGTTCAATCGGGAAACTCGAAAAACCGAACACCTTATCGGCGGCCGCGTTCCAGGCCAGCACGTCCCATCTCAGGTTCAACACATAGGCTGGGCGCAAATGCAGATCGTCCATCAGGCGATGGACCAAAGGCGGCACCACGCACCAAGTTCTTCCTGGTTCCGGAGGCAGCCGCTGGTGGGCTAACAGGAACAGGTGACGACGTTCGGTTGCATCGAGCTTTAGCGTTCTGGAAAGGTTTTCGAGAAACGCCGCTGAAACCCCGATATCCCGCCCCTGCTCGAGCCACGTGTACCAAGACAGTCCGACTCCTGCCAGCGCTGCAACTTCCTCGCGCCGCAAGCCAGGTGTGCGGCGCCGTCCACCCGATGGAAGCCCGACATCCTCTGGCGCAATGCGCTCGCGGCGGCTACGCAAAAACACCGCAAGTTCTGCCCTGTTTCGTTCATGGCTACGGGGCGCACTCATCCAATCACTCCTAGTAACAGCATAAGCGCTCAAATTGTAACTGTATGAGGCCGGTACTAAGAATAGCCTCTCGCCCGCCGAAGCTACGCTAGAACGAGGGCCAAGCTGATGCGGGTTTTGCTCATCCAGGAGAACATCGATGGTCCACGCATCAATTTGCGAGCTGCTGACGTGGCAGAAATCAGGCTGCCAGACTAACCGCTTCAAGCCGGCTGTCCGGTCATCCCAACACGCGCATATGGATGGAACACAAACTGGCAGAGTCGGCATCTGGCGTAGGTCACGACTCGAGTTGCCACCCCTGCCCCGACAGGATGGGGCCTGGACGGGATCGCGCACCTCCTCGTTGCGCTGGGGTGTCGCCCTATGAGCTCGCCCTCCTCCAACTCTCATCCGGTCTATCTCATAGCTATCGGCGCATTTGCACTTGGGATGGCCTCCTACGTCACGGCCGGGCTGATTCCCATGATCGAGGCTTCGTTCTCAGTCTCCGTTGCGATCGCAGCACAGCTGGTAACGGCCTTCACCCTGGCCTACGGCCTCGGCTCGCCGCTGTTAGTCGCGCTGACGCCACCTGATCGGCAACGCACTGGGCTCCTGGCTGCGCTGGGTCTATTCGTGATTGCTAATGCAGCAAGTGCTCTAGCGCGTGATTTCAATACCTTGATGATCTGGCGCGCGGTCGCCGGGGCTGGCGCAGGCGTCTACCTGGCCATGGGGATCGGAGCATCAGCAGCGTTATCGACTGCAGAGCGGCGAGGCAAGTCTATTGCCATCATTATGGGCGGGATGGCCAGTGGCGTGGTTTTAGGTGTCCCGCTGAGCCTTGTCATCGCGGAACAGATGGGCTGGCAGGCCGCATTGTGGCTGGTCGCACTGTTGGGCCTGCTCGCCTTTGTGGGGTTATCAGTCTTGCTCCCCTCGCTGCCCTGCGCGGCGACCAGTTCGCTTCGCGAAAAGCTCGCCATTCTCTCTGACGGCCACGTGCTAACCATCTTGCTCGTATCGTTGCTCGCGGCGATTGCCAGCCTCGGGATGTACACCTTCATTGCGCCGCTGCTCACCGACACCGATCACGGTTCCGTTCGCTCGATAAAGCCGTATCTCTGGATCTGGGGCATCGGTGGTGTGATGGGCAGCCTTCTGATCGGGCCGGTGGTTGATCGCATACGAGGACCGGTGATAGTCCTTACGATCATGCTGATCCTGAGTGCTTCGCTTTTTCTATTGCCCATTTCTGCTTCGCTCAATGTGTGGTTCGCAGCGCTACCCATCGCGATATGGGGAGCCGCTGGATGGGCATTGCAGGTGCCCCAGAACAATGAACTCATCCTGGCTCGTCAGGTACAGGGCGACGGCAACCTTGCGATTGCCTTGAACGAGTCAGCGCTGTACCTGGGTAGTGCCATCGGCGCAGCAGCTGGAGGCTTTGTCCTGCTTCTGCAGATGCAGACCTGGACACTTTCCGTCAGTGCCGCCACGGTTGCGCTGGCTGGTGCGCTGCTTCAGATCGCCAATCTGCGGCGGCAGACCGGTTGTGCGGGCGCTACCCACGCCAGGCCCTGTCGCTGATCAGAGCCGAGCCTCCCGTCCTTCATATTGGGGTACCCCGTCGTAATTATCGGCGGCGGCACACCGGCGTTCCGACCAAACGCTATATGAAACGTCAGTGGGCCGGAGCCGTTTAGCAAACCTGCCAAAGGCGATCAGCAACGGCTCCGCACTTCGTACACGATCATCCGACAGGTTTGGCTAGGCCCTGATGCAAGTGGCTTGTTCGTTAAAGCGAGCATAGCGCTCGCACCTCAAGCTAAAGCCCGGACCGGCTTGGGGCCCTCCGCTGGCAAAGCTTGGTATCCTGACGCGTCCAACTGTCATCGGGGGTTCCGTGTTCTCACTCAAGCGCAAGGGCGATTTCCGCCTGCAGCTGACCCGTACGCTGAAGCAGCCTGGACGGCACAAGATCGAGCTGTATCTGTTCACCCCGCATGAAAGCAATCTGTCGGCCTGGACCCTGTCGGAGGAGCACTTCTTCTTTACCACCCTGAAGCACAGCTTCGGGTTGCTCGGCATGCCGTCGAAGGATCGCATCAGCAAGGCTGATCAATCCTTCGTGCTGCTCTCACCGCATTACGAAATCATGTACGGCTCCTGGTTCTTCCAATACCAGGCCTCAATGGAGCGGTTGCGTCAGCAAATGCTCGCTTCCGGGGCCGTTGCTGAGCCAATTGCGCGCGGCCTGCGGCTCAGTCAGAACTTTGCGCAGCGCCTGCGCAAATCCAGCCCGAACCAGAGCAATCAGCAGCGCTACTTCCGTCAGATGGACATCTATTTCTCATGGCACGCCGAGCAGTTTCTGCTGGAAGGCATGACCCTCGAGGGTTTTGCCACTCTTGATGATGAGCTCAAGCAGGCCGTAGCCGAATTCCTGCGCCAGGAACACAAATACCGCAAGGAGCGCGAGTACCTGAGCGATTTCCACGGTACGCCGACACGCATATGGAACCGCATGGCGTTGTATCACCGGTTGCTGGAGTACCCAGTGCTGTTGCGTTCGAAGGTCACGGAACTGGGGGCTGGCACCCACAAGCTGGTCAAAGCAGCATCGACGATGCTGATCATGTCGCTATTCACCTACTTCCTGTTCAACGCGCGGGACGCCAGCGAAAAGCTCTCCCTGGCCCTACTGCTGGTGATCGCCCTGGTTTACGCCATCCGTGACTTGCTGCGTGACGACATGATCACCGCTCTCACCCGCAGGCTCCGCAAGGGCAAGCCGCGCTGGAAGATTCGCCTGCTCATGCCTTATACCCGCAAGCTGCTTGCTCAGCAGTGGGTCTGGCTCGACTACCGCAAGCTGCCCAATTTGCCGCCGCTGGTACGTGAACACTCCGGCAAATGGGCCACCAACGAGGAGCGGCAGGTCATTTGCTATCGCGCGCTGCTCAATTTGGACAAGGCTGCGCTGGAACATGACGAAATTCGGGAGAGGCTTACGCTGGACTGCGAACAGCTATGCGCAATGATCCAGGCCAGCCACAACAAGCTGTTCGTTCGCACGGACGACGACTCCTCTGGCGATAACGCCTCTGCCCCGGTCCAGGCCCACGCGATCGAGAAGCAGCACGACTACAACCTGCTGCTGCTGCACACCATGCCCGGTGAGCACTTTCCGTCAGCCCAACGCTGGCGTCTGAGGCTCGGCACCAACGGCATCGTGCAATGCGAGAACAAGAAGGCGCATTGGCCTGAGCAGCCGGAGTCAAGACGTTCCGTGTGGGATCGCCTGATTCGCCCGTGGCGACGAGGATAAAACTTCGCCACATCGCCTGCGGCCTCACGCTAGCGTGTGCATCACTGCAGCTGCAGTTGATGCGGCGCCCAAGCCAGAGCATCACCGGCAACTTTTGGCACGCACAGGGTCGCAACTGCGCCGTGGAACCCAAGCCATAAAGGACGATTGCCGGCTACTCGCTCCGCTCAGAGAAGTGGCAGTGCGCGACGCGCATGCCATCTTTGCGGCTTCGCGAATAGCCAAGACCTGCAATAACAGAGCCTGCTGCAGATCCAGGTGCGCGCGTTCGTACACCGCATAGAAAATCGCAAGGCACAAAAAAGCCCCTATTACGGGGCTTTCAGAGATTTCGATTCTCCATAAGAAGTCTCGAGAATCATGTAATGGTGCGGACGGAGAGACTCGAACTCTCACACCTTGCGGCGCCAGAACCTAAATCTGGTGTGTCTACCAATTTCACCACGTCCGCTAAACAGGGCTTAAACGAAAACGCCAGGCAGCGCCTGGCGTTCTCTGGAATATGGGGTGGACGAAGGGGATCGAACCCTCGACACCAGGAGCCACAATCCTGTGCTCTACCAACTGAGCTACGCCCACCATATTGCATTTGCTTGTGCCAGAGCCCGAAATGGCGCACCCGGCAGGACTCGAACCTGCGACCATCCGCTTAGAAGGCGGATGCTCTATCCAACTGAGCTACGGGCGCTTTATCTGCATTCTGTTCGGAGCGCAGACTTTAAAGCTCCGGCCCTAGAAGAAGCTACCCTCTTCGAAAGCCATCTCACCCAGCAGCAGGCTGTGCTCGACAAGCGGGGCGAATGTTATAGAGGCTCCAAACAGTCGTCAACAGCAAATTCAAAAAAATTTCAGTTAGATAAAGGAGTTACAGGTGCCGGTAGCTGCTTCGCCTTTGCCGCATCGCCATGGCATGCGAGAATACGCACCCTTTCCAAGTCCTCTCCAATGGTTAACCACGCGTCATGACCGCAAAACTGATCGACGGTAAAACGATTGCTGCCAACATTCGCCAACAGATCTCCGGTCGTGTTGCCGAACGGCGCGCCCAAGGGCTCCGAGCGCCCGGCCTCGCCGTGATTCTGGTGGGCAGCGACCCAGCCTCCCAGGTTTACGTGGCGCACAAGCGCAAGGATTGCGAGGAGGTAGGTTTCAACTCCGTGGCCCATGACCTGCCGAGCGATACTCGACAGGAAGATCTGTTGGCTCTGATCGATCAACTTAACAACGACACGTCCATCGACGGCATCCTTGTGCAGCTGCCACTTCCCAAGCACCTCGATGCCTCGCAGCTGCTCGAACGCATCCGCCCTGACAAGGATGTGGATGGCTTCCATCCCTATAACGTCGGTCGTCTCGCTCAACGCATGCCGCTACTGCGACCCTGTACGCCAAAAGGGATCATTACGCTGCTGGAGAGCACCGGTGTCGATCTGCACGGACTGGATGCAGTCGTGGTGGGCGCATCCAACATCGTCGGCCGTCCGATGGCTCTGGAGTTGCTGCTGGCTGGCTGCACCACCACCGTGACTCATCGCTTCACGCGCAACCTTGAAGAGCACGTTCGCCGTGCCGACCTGGTGGTCGTAGCGACTGGCATTACCGGCTTGGTCAAGGGTGATTGGATCAAGCCTGGCGCGATCGTCATCGATGTCGGTATCAACCGCCAGGCAGACGGTCGCCTGCTGGGTGATGTGGAGTTCGGGCCAGCCAGCGAGCGAGCTGCCTGGATTACCCCGGTCCCCGGTGGCGTAGGCCCGATGACTCGCGCGTGCCTACTGGAAAATACGCTGCATGCAGCGGAGCATCTGCATGGGTAACTGCCAGGACTGAAAACAAAAACGGCACCTTTCGGTGCCGTTTTTTTTGCCTTACTCAGCCAGGCGCCAGGTCGTCCCGCCTTTGCCATCCTCAAGCACCACACCCATTGCGGTGAGCTGGTCGCGGATGCGATCGGATTCGCCCCAGTTCTTCTCCGCCCGCGCAGTGAGGCGTGCAGCGATCAACGCTTCGACCTCGGCGGCATCGACCTTTCCAGCCGCACCGGCCTGCAGGAAGGCGTCGGGATCGAGCTGGAGCACACCTAAAACGTCAGCCAACTGCTTGAGGCGTGCTGCCAACGCTGCGGCGGCATTGATATCGGACTCGCGCAGGCGGTTGACCTCGCGGACCATCTCGAACAGTACCGCGCAGGCTTCCGGCGAGTTGAAGTCATCGTCCATCGCGGTACCGAAGCGCGCGGCGAATTCGTCACCACCAGCAGGCGCCGCGTTCGGTAGACCCTTGAGGCCGTTATAGAAGCGCTCCAGGGCGCCCTTTGCCTCGCGCAGACTGTCCTCGGAGTAGTTGATCGGGCTGCGGTAGTGGCTTGAGACCAGCAGGTAACGCACCACCTCGGGCTGGTATTTCTCCAGCACTTCGCGAATGGTGAAGAAGTTGCCCAGGCTTTTGGACATCTTCTCGCCATCGACTCGCACTGCGCCAGCGTGCATCCAGGCATTGGCGTACTGCTTGCCGGTGGCAGCCTCGCTCTGCGCGATCTCGTTCTCGTGGTGCGGGAATACCAGATCCGGTCCACCGCCATGAATGTCGAAGGTCTCACCCAGGCAGCAGGTGGACATTACCGAGCACTCGATATGCCAACCGGGACGCCCAGCGCCCCACGGCGAATCCCAGCTCGGCTCTCCGGGTTTGGCGCCCTTCCACAGCACGAAATCCAGCGGATCTTCCTTGGCCTCATCGACCTCAATGCGCGCGCCGATCTTCAGGTCCTGGATCTTGCGCCGCGACAGCTTGCCGTAACCGACGAACTTGCCGACGCGGTAGTAGACGTCACCGTTGCCTGGTGCATAGGCGAAGCCCTTGTCGATCAGCGTCTGGATCATCTGGTGCATGCCAGCGATGTGATCAGTGGCGCGCGGCTCGATATCAGGACGCAACACGTTGAGGCGCGTCTCGTCCTCGTGCATGGCGGCGATCATGCGCTCGACCAGGGCCTGGAACGGCTCGCCGTTCTCACCGGCACGGCGAATGATCTTGTCGTCGATGTCGGTGATATTGCGCACGTAGGTCACGTCATAACCTCGGTGGCGCAGCCAGCGAGTGACCACATCGAAAGCGACCATCACCCGGGCATGGCCGATGTGGCAGAAGTCATAAACCGTCATGCCGCAGACGTACATGCGCACCTTGTTGCCTTCCAATGGGCGGAAGGCTTCCTTGGTCTTGGTCAGGGTGTTGTAGATTGACAACGCCATCATTGGCCCCAGGAGTCACGCAGTGTGACGGTGCGGTTGAACACAGGTGCGCCCGGCTTGCTGTCCTTCATGTCGGCGCAAAAATATCCTTCGCGCTCGAACTGGAAGCGCTCTTCCGGTTCGGCATTGGCAAGTGAAGGCTCGGCACGGCAGCCCTTGAGCACCACCAGCGACTCGGGGTTGATATTGTCGAGGAAGCTGCCCCCCTCCTCGTCCTTCTCCGGATTAGCCGAACGAAACAGCCGGTCGTACAGACGCACTTCGCACTCGACGCTCTCGGCTGCCGGAACCCAATGGATCACACCCTTGACCTTGCGCCCCTCCGGATTCTTGCCGAGGGTGTTCTCGTCATAGGAACAGCGCAGCTCGACGATATTGCCCTGATCATCCTTCACGGCTTCATCGGCACGGATGACGTAGCTGCCGCGCAGGCGCACTTCGCCGCCCGGAATCAAGCGTTTGAACCCAGCCGGAGGGACTTCCTCGAAGTCGCCGGCGTCGATGTAGAGTTCCCGGCTGAATGGCAGCACCCGCACGCCCATATCCTGCTTGGGATGGCGCGGTAGCTCGAGGTTCTCGACCTGGCCTTCCGGGTAGTTGGTAATCACCACCTTGAGCGGCTTGAGCACGCACATCGCACGGGCTGCATTGGCATCAAGATCTTCGCGGATGGCGAACTCCAGCATGCCGATGTCGACGACGCCACCGGCGCGATTCACACCGATCATGTCGCAGAAATTGCGGATCGACGCCGGGGTGTAACCGCGACGACGAAAGCCAGAAAGCGTCGACATCCTCGGATCGTCCCAGCCGTTCACGTGCTTCTCATCGACCAGCTGCTTGAGCTTGCGCTTGCTGGTGATGGTGTAGTTCAGGTTGAGGCGGGCGAATTCGTACTGACGCGGCTGCGCCGGCACCGGCAAGTTGGCCAGGAACCACTCGTACAGCGGCCGGTGATCCTCGAATTCCAATGTACAGATCGAATGCGTGATGCCCTCGATGGCATCCGACTGACCATGGGTGAAATCGTAGCTGGGGTAGATGCACCACTTGTCGCCGGTCTGGTGATGGTGCGCATGGCGAATGCGATAGAGGATCGGGTCGCGCAGGTTCATGTTGGGCGAAGCCATGTCGATCTTCGCCCGCAGCGCACGGGCGCCATCCGGGAATTCACCGGCTTTCATGCGCGCAAAGAGATCGAGGTTTTCCTCCACCGATCGCTCGCGGAACGGACTGTTCTTGCCGGGCTCGGTCAGGCTGCCGCGATACTCACGCGCTTGCTCAGGCGTCAGATCACAGACATAGGCCTTGCCCGCCTTGATCAGATGGACGGCCCACTCGTGCAGCTGATCGAAATAGTTGGAGGCATAGCGCTCCTCGCCCGCCCACTGAAAGCCCAGCCATTCGACATCACTCTTGATGGCGTCGATGTACTCCTGGTCTTCCTTGGCCGGGTTGGTGTCATCGAAGCGCAGGTTGCACTCGCCACCGAACTCCTTCGCCAGGCCGAAATTCAGGCAGATCGATTTGGCGTGGCCGATATGCAGATAGCCATTGGGCTCAGGCGGGAAGCGGGTGACGATCTTGGCGTGCTTGCCGGAGTCCAGGTCGGCCTGGACGATCGGACGGAGAAAGTTGCTAGCGGCGGGAGTCTCGGGCTTGCTCATGATGTCCTTAACGATCAGCGAGTGCGGCTCAGGGTAGGCCGACCAAATCAAAGCGCTTATCATAGCGGACCCGTCAACCCCCTGACAGAGCAATGCGTCCAGGTGGCACTGCCATCAGCGGTTGACGACACTCGGTAACGACGACCCTTGCAGCGGCCTGTCCCGCACCATCAAAAACGGAACCTCACCCGATGATCAAACTGCACACCAACTACGGCGTCATCACCGTCAATCTATTCGAAGACAAGGCTCCGGAAACCACTGCCAACTTCAAGGAATACGTGAAGAGCGGCCACTACGACGGCACCATCTTCCATCGCGTGATCAGCAACTTCATGATTCAGGGCGGCGGTTTCGAATCCGGCATGAAGCAGAAGCCCACCCGTGCGCCGATCAAGAACGAGGCCAACAATGGCCTTTCCAACAAAATCGGCACCCTGGCAATGGCCCGTACCATGGAGCCGCACTCTGCCTCCGCGCAGTTCTTTATCAACGTGAAGGACAACGACTTCCTCGACCACAGCGCGCCGACCGTACAAGGTTGGGGTTACACCGTGTTCGGCGAAGTGACCGAAGGCATGGACGTGGTCGAGAAGATCAAAGCCGTGGCGACCACCATGAAGTCCGGTCATCAGGACGTTCCGGTGGAAGACGTGGTGATCGAGAAGGCTGAGATCGTCGAGTAAAGCGAGTGATCCTGCTGATCTCGGATCTGCATCTGGAAGAGAAGCGCCCGGACATTACCCGGGCGTTTCTGCATTTCCTCGAAACACGCGCCTGCCAGGCTGAAGCGCTGTACATCCTCGGTGATTTCTTCGAAGTTTGGATTGGCGACGATGCGATGACACCCTTTCAATGCTCGATCGCAGAGGCCTTGCGCGGCCTGAGCGGTCGTGGCGTGCGCATCTACCTGATGCACGGCAATCGTGACTTCATGCTGGGCAAGGGCTTTTGCCGGGCAGCGGGCTGCACGCTGCTGGCCGACCCGAGTGTCGTCGAGCTTAACGGTGAACGCGTCCTGCTGATGCATGGCGACAGCCTGTGCACCCGTGATGAAGGCTACATGCGTCTGCGGCGGGTGCTACGCAATCCGCTCAGCCTATTCATCCTGCGCAATCTACCGCTGCCCACTCGCCGAAAACTGGCGCGCAAGCTGCGTAACGAGAGCCGCACCCAGACGCGCATGAAAGCCACCGACATCATTGATGTCACTCCGGAGCTGATTCCTCGCGTGCTCATCGAGCATGGCGTGCAGACGCTGATTCACGGCCACACCCATCGTCCGGCGATACATGAACTGGAAGTGCACGGCCTTCGGGCACGACGGATCGTACTCGGTGATTGGGACCGTCAAGGCTGGGCGTTGCAGGTCGATCAAAACGGCTTCCACCAGACGCCCTTCGATTTGAATTAAGCCGCCAGCGGCACACCGCTGTGAAAGCGAAACTCGGCGTCCGGGCTTTCGATCAGATCACGCTCACGCTCGCGCACTCGGATGATCGTTGCATCCACATCCGCCGCTTCACCGTATTGGTAAGCCAGCTTCAGGTAGTCCTGAAAGTGCCGTGCTTCGGATTTCAGCAGGCCGTGATAGAACTTGCCCAGCTCTTCATCAAGGTGCGGGACCAGCATGGCGAAGCGCTCGCAGGAACGCGCTTCGATAAAGGCGCCAATCACCAACGTATCGGTCAGGCGATACGGCTCATGGTTACGCACCAGTTCGCGCAGGCCAGCGGCATAGCGAGACGAACCGACGTTACGCAGTGCAATCTCACGTCGGCGGATGATGGCTAGCACCTGCTCAAAATGGCGGAGCTCTTCGCGCGCCAGACGCGACATCTTGTTCTGCAGATCCGGTTTGTCGATGTAGCGAAACATCAACTGAAACGCCGCTCCCGCGGCTTTCTTCTCACAGTTGCCATGGTCGATCAGCATCACATCCTGATTCCGCAATGCTGCCTCCACCCAGGCTGCGGGCGTGGCACAACCGAGAAATTCATTCAGATCAGGAAGCATGTCGAACCTTGCATATTCAGGAACAAAATAAGCCGACGGTTACATGGCACCGCCCGACGCCGGGCGGGCATTATTGCGAATGCCGCGCGGAGCAGCCAGCCTTGCTTGATATACATCACGGCCGGCATCGCAGGCTTGTCTATAGTTGACCAACCTGAATCTGGAAATGGAGCCGATCATGCAAGCCATTCGCTGCATCCTCGTGGTAATTGACCCGAACCAGCCGCAAGCGCTGGCACTGAAACGCGCCCGGCTGATATCTACCGTCAGCCAGTCCCGCCTGCACCTGCTGATCTGTGACACCAAGCGCGATCACAGCGCGCACTTGGCGACATTGCGCGAACAGCTGGAGAGTGGCGGCCACCAGGTCACGACACAACAGGCGTGGCATGAAAGCGTTCACCAAACCATTATCACCGTGCAGCAGGCAGAAGGCTGTGGTCTGGTGGCCAAGCAACACGTGCCGGACAACCCCTTGAAGCGTGCCCTGCTCACCCCTGAGGATTGGAAGCTGCTGCGCTACTGTCCGTGCCCGGTTCTGATGGTGAAAACCGACAATCCTTGGACAGGCGGCAACATTCTTGCGGCAGTAGACGTCGGCAACTCCGATGTTGAGCATCGCACCTTGCATGCAACCATCGTCAATCACGGCTACGAGATTGCCAGTCTGGCTGATGGCAAGCTGCACGTGATCAGCGCGCACCCATCCGCGATGCTCTCCGCAGCCGATCCGGCTTTCCAGCTGAAGGAAACCATCGAGGCGAGATACCGCGACGCATGCAAGCAGTTCCAGGAAGAGTTCCATATCCCGGACGCTCAGCTGCACGTCGAGGAAGGCCCCGCCGATGCGCTCATCCCACGGGTTTGCCATCAGTTGAAAGCAGTCGTGACCGTCATTGGAACCGTGGCACGAACCGGCTTCTCCGGCGCCCTGATGGGCAACACCGCTGAGGTGGTGCTCGACACGCTGGAAAGCGACGTTTTGGTCCTTAAGCCCAACGACATCATCGATCACCTTGAGGATCTGGTTCGTCACTGAGCCCGCTGAGCGAAAGCCTCCCATGAGGCTTTCGTCGTCAAATCCTGACGTCCATTCCCTCCAGCAGAAAGCGTGGCGCGATGTAGCGCTCGTAGTGCGCTTCGGATAACAGGAAGAACTCCCGATCAATGGCGTCGCGTAAATCTGGCAGCGGCCAGTCGCGAAACTCTGGCAGCAACACGACCCCATATGCATCGAGCTGCTGAATGACTCGTGCGCCGCGGGCAATCAAATGATAGGCCCAGCAGTACGGCGACTGCTCCACCACGAAGCGGATTTGCCGCGCCTCCAGCTGTTGGCGCAACAGCTGCGCGTCGAACACTTCGAGCTTGGCCGCCATCACTTGCGCCAAGAGAATCTCGAGACGTCGCCATACCGCCCGCTTCTCCTGCTCGTCATAGGCGTTCCAATTAACGACCTCGTGATGAAAGCGCTTACAGCCACGACAGACGACATCGCCGTATACCGTCGAGCAAAGGCCGATGCAGGGAGTCTTGATGCGCTGACTGGACATGAGCGGAGTGGATTGGTGAGCGGTCGGGCATCTTAGACTTTTGTCCTACCAGGGTCACCTGTGTTTGCCCTCAGAATCGGCGACACCCGACCGCAGCCCGCGGCCTGGCTGCTCTCGGAGCACGCTAACACGCGCCCCGATAAAGCATGCGGCATCAGCCGCCGCAGGCGCTCGACTTAACTTTGCAGCCCATTTCCAGTAGAATCGGCCCGCCGTTTTTGGCGCCACATTCCATAAGAAGCTGTTTTCAAAGCGTCACGAGCACAGTTGAACCGGCTGCATGCCGGATGCGCAGAACTGCCTGTACCCTGCCCATCCGGCTTCGCCCGCCCGGCGTAAAACTTTGAAAACAGCTTCCGGATGCGCGTCCCGAAACACCCGAGGGACCAATGATGAGGGTAAAAACTGTGCTTGAAGCCTATCGCAAACACGTAGAAGAGCGTGCCGCCCAGGGCGTCGTGCCCCAGCCGCTGAACGCCGAGCAAACCGCAGGCCTGGTCGAGCTGCTGAAGAATCCGCCAGCCGGCGAAGAAGAATTCCTCGTTGACCTGATCACCAACCGCGTCCCCGCTGGCGTCGACGAAGCCGCCTACGTCAAGGCCGGCTTCCTGTCCGCCCTGGCCAAGGGTGAAACCTCCTCGCCATTGCTGAGCAAGCAGCGCGCTGTCGAACTGCTGGGCACCATGCAGGGCGGCTACAACATCGCTACTCTGGTCGAGCTGCTGGATAGCGCCGAGCTGGCCGCTGTTGCCGCCGAGCAACTGAAGCACACGCTGCTGATGTTCGACGCTTTCCACGATGTGGCCGAGAAAGCCAAGGCTGGTAACGAACACGCCAAGGGCGTGATGCAATCCTGGGCTGAAGGTGAATGGTTCACCAATCGTCCGGCTGTTGCCGAGAAGGTCTCCCTCTCCGTATTCAAGGTGACCGGCGAAACCAATACTGACGACCTGTCGCCGGCTCCTGATGCCTGGTCGCGCCCTGACATTCCGCTGCACGCGCTGGCTATGCTGAAAATGGCCCGCGACGGTATCAACCCGGACGTACCGGGCTCCGTAGGCCCAATCAAGCAGATGGAAGAGCTGAAAGCCAAGGGCTTTCCGGTTGCTTACGTCGGCGACGTAGTCGGTACAGGTTCCTCGCGGAAGTCCGCTACCAACTCCGTGCTGTGGTTCTTCGGTGACGACATCCCGAACGTACCGAACAAGCGCGCTGGCGGCTTCTGCTTCGGCACCAAGATTGCTCCGATCTTCTACAACACCATGGAAGATGCCGGCGCTCTGCCGATCGAATTCGATTGCAGCAATCTGGGTATGGGCGACGTGATCGACGTCTATCCGTATGCCGGCAAGGTTTGCAAGCACGGTACCGATGAAGTCATCACTACTTTCGAACTGAAGACTGAAGTACTGCTGGATGAAGTCCGTGCTGGCGGCCGAATTCCGCTGATCATCGGCCGCGGCCTGACCGAGAAGGCCCGTGCTGAGCTGGGCTTGGCTCCGTCCACCCTGTTCAAGAAACCGGATGCACCGACCGACAGCGGCAAGGGCTTTACCCTCGCGCAGAAAATGGTCGGTCGTGCCTGCGGCCTGCCGGAAGGCAAAGGCGTCCGCCCGGGCACCTACTGCGAGCCGCAGATGACCACCGTCGGCTCCCAGGACACCACTGGCCCGATGACCCGCGACGAACTGAAAGACCTGGCTTGCCTGGGCTTCTCCGCCGACCTGGTCATGCAGTCGTTCTGCCACACCGCTGCCTATCCGAAGCCAATCGACGTCAACACGCACCACACGCTGCCTGACTTCATCATGAACCGCAGCGGCGTGTCCCTGCGTCCAGGTGACGGCATCATCCACAGCTGGCTGAACCGCATGCTGCTGCCGGACACCGTTGGTACTGGCGGTGACTCGCACACCCGCTTCCCGATCGGCATCTCCTTCCCGGCCGGTTCTGGCCTGGTTGCCTTCGCTGCCGCCACTGGTGTCATGCCGCTGGACATGCCGGAATCCGTACTGGTGCGCTTCAAGGGCCAGATGCAGCCTGGCATCACCCTGCGTGACCTGGTTCATGCCATCCCCTACTACGCCATTCAGCAGGGCCTGCTGACTGTCGAGAAGAAGGGCAAGAAGAACATCTTCTCCGGCCGCATTCTCGAGATCGAAGGACTGAATCAGCTGACCGTCGAGCAAGCGTTCGAGCTGTCCGACGCCTCCGCGGAGCGCTCGGCTGCAGGCTGCACAATCAAGCTGCCGGAAGATTCGATTGCTGAGTACCTGAGATCCAACATCACTATGCTGCGCTGGATGATCAGCGAGGGCTATGGTGATGCCCGCACCCTGGAGCGCCGCGCTCAGGCGATGGAAGCATGGATCGCCGATCCGAAGCTGCTAGAAGCGGACAAGGACGCCGAGTACGCGGCCGTGATCGAGATCGACCTGGCCGAAGTCAAAGAGCCTGTGCTTTGCGCTCCGAACGACCCAGACGATGCGCGCTTGCTGTCCACCGTAGCTGGCGAGAAGATCGATGAAGTGTTCATCGGCTCCTGCATGACCAACATTGGCCACTTCCGCGCTGCCGGCAAGCTGCTCGACAAGGTCAAGGGCGGCATCCCGACCCGCCTGTGGCTGGCTCCGCCAACCAAGATGGATGCTCACCAACTGACCGAAGAAGGCTATTACGGCATCTATGGCAAGGCTGGCGCGCGCATGGAAATGCCGGGCTGCTCCCTGTGCATGGGTAACCAGGCTCGCGTTCAGACCGGATCGACCGTGGTTTCCACCTCGACCCGTAACTTCCCGAACCGCCTGGGCGATGCCACCAACGTCTACCTGGCGTCGGCCGAGCTCGCAGCGGTAGCAGCCATCACCGGAAAACTACCGAGCGTTGAGGAGTACATGGGGTACGCGAAGAACATCGACAGCATGGCTGCCGACATCTATCGCTACCTGTCCTTCGACCAGATCGCTGAGTTCCGTGATGCCGCGGAGAAGGCCAAGATCAAAGTCGTCGAAGTCTGATGACACGGTAAGGCAATGAAAAAACCCCGCTCCGGCGGGGTTTTTTATTCATGGTTTTTTCTTCTATGTTCGCCGATCCCTTATTGCCGAAGTGACAATCAGCGCTATCGGCGTGGTCACTACGAACGCACAACAGCAAGCTGGCTCTCTCGTCGGCAAAGCATTCGGCCATTTACCACGAAGCCGCAAAGGCACCGCTGAAGAACTGCTTTTCTACGGACAAAGAAAAGCCCGGACTAGCCGGGCTTTTCTAGAAGTAGCTAATTCAGATTACTGAACCTGAGCTTCTACTTCGGCCTCAACGCGACGGTTGATCTGACGACCTTCCTCGGTGGAGTTGTCGGCAACCGGACGGGACTCACCGTAACCTACGGAGTTCACGCGACCACCTTCAACACCGTACTCGTTGACCAGAACGTTGCGAACTGCTTCGGCACGACGCTCGGACAGACGCTGGTTGTACTGATCAGTACCAACGGAGTCAGTGTGACCTTCAACGGTGGTGTTGGTCTGCGGGTACTGCTGCATGAAGTCAGCGAGGTTCTTGATATCGCTGTAGCTTTCTTCACGAACGCGCGACTTGTCGAAATCGAACTTGACGTCCAGCTCAACACGTACCAGTTCCGGAGCCGGCTCTGGCTCGGTGTCGACGATCGGAGCCGGGGCCGGCTCTGGGGTCGGCTCGACTGCCGCAACCTGGCGAGCACCGCCACCGAAGTTCAGACCAACACCGACGCCAGCCATCCACTCGCCTTCGTCTGCGTCGATGTTGTACATGCCATCAACGCTGGCTTTAGCAAAGAAGTTCTCGGTGAAGTAGTACTTCAGGCCGGTACCAACGTTTGCAAAGGTGCTGCGATCGCGGCCGCCACGGTCAGCCTGACCGATGCTCTGGTGAGCCATGCCAGCGGACACGTAAGGACGCAGACCGACACCCGGCGCGCCGAAGTGGTAGGCAGCGTCAAGGGAAGTCAGGCTGCCCTTGATGTTCTTGTGGCCGCCACCATCAACCGGATCCTTAGAGGTCAGGTCGTGATATTCGCCATAGGAGAGACCCAACGAAACATCGTCGGTCAGGAAGTAGCTGACGCCAGCGCCGTAGAGCTCGCCGTCACGCTGCACATCACGCGAGCTATCGGTGAAGTAATGCTTACCGAACGCTTCCACCTCTACGGCACCCTGTCCTTGGGCCAGCGCGCTAAAAGAAGTGGCGGCAACCATCGAACCGATAACGACGCCTAAGGTGTTTTTAAGTTTCATCCGTAAATCCCCATCTGGTGGTTAGAATCAGAACAATCTAAGGAAACCGGCTGTCTGTATGCCCAAGCTGTTCGCAAGGTATAAGACAAGTTTCCAGGATTAAGTTTCAGTTTGCTCGGAAAAATTTTCCCGCAGCTTATCTAGTGCCCGCTTGTAGCGCATCTTCGTGGCGCTCAAACCCATGTGCATGATATCTGCGATTTCTTGGAACTCTAGTTCGGCAACAAAACGCAACACCAATATCTCTCGATCAATCGGGTTGACATGTACAAGCCAACGATCCAGCCCCGCCTTTTCTTCGACCTTCGGTGCCTTTTCCTCGGAAGCCTCTTCAAGCGGATCCAGGCTTAGGGCATCGAGCAGGCGTCTTTTGCGGCGCTCTTTGCGATATTGAGTAATGCATTCGTTGTAAGTGATGCTGTATAGCCAGGTTTTGAATTTCGATTTACCTTCAAAGTTCTTTAAGCCATAAAGAACCTTGAGCATTACCTCCTGACATACATCATCGGCGTCCCGCTCGTTTCCCAAATAGCGTGCGCATACGTTGAACAGTGTACGCTGATATCGCCGCATGAGTTCTTCATAAGCACGTGTTATATGAAATAGCTCGACATGGGCGTGCTGCACCAGCTCTTCATCGGTGAGCTGGCGAGGGTCGTACCGCGAAATGGACGATGAGGTTTTAGTCAAGACGGTTCGAGCCGGCAGTCAAAATCACGGCCGCCATTGTTGGAAACCGGAAAAAAGGCGTCGTACTTTACCAGAAACGCAGGCTTAACGGCTGCCAACCCGCTGCTCAAGCAGCACTTTGTTGGCCACCGAGACCAGCTCCCCGTCATCTGTTAGCAGCAACGTCTTGACCGTTCCGATCTCCTCGATCACCCCCTGGACATCGTCCAAACGCACCTGCTGCCCTACATCGTAAAGCTCACGAACGTAGATGCCGGCCAGAATTTGAGTGACAAGTTCGCGACTACCGAGACCAAACGCCAGTGCCACTGCCAGCCCCACGGTGATCAGTACGATGGCGATGACGTAGTTGAGTAACTCGGTCTTGACCTCGAGCTGCCCGATCGCAACGGAAATGCTGATGATGATCACCAGCCCCTGCGCCATGCGCGCAAGGCCGTTGGCGTAGTCCAGTCCAACCCCTTCCGCGGCGCCGCGCACCAATCCGCTCAGCACCTGTGCCAACAGCACGCCTGCTAGCAAAATCAATGCTGCACCAAATACTTTGGGTACGTAGAGCGCCAACATGTCGAGCGTTGCAGAGACCCGCTCAAGCCCCAGCGACTCAGCCGCCGAGACGAGAAAGATCAACAACACAAACCAGTAAACCACTTTACCAATCAGTGCAGAAACTGGGATGCGTATTCCCGCCCTGCTCAGCAGCTTGGTCAGGCCGGTGCCAGCCATCAACCGGTCAAGGCCTACCTTGGCCAGCACCTTTGACAGCAACGTGTCGAGGAGTTTGGCCACGATAAAACCGAGTAGAACGACAACCAACGCGCCGAACAGCCGCGGAATGAAGGCGGCCACGGAAGCCCAGAGCGAGCTCATTGCTGACAGAAGACTTTGGGTCCAGGGATTGAATTCCATTGATCAATCAGCCTTATCGAACGAACGTGTGGGGGCTGCTCGGCGAGAAACCGGGCTGAGGTGTCGCGAGCCGCTATTTGCGGCAATCATCAACGCCTCCAGCCAGTGCCCAATCATGGTAAACAGATCGCCAGCGCCTACCTGGCGGTTGGCCGTCTTGAGAACGCGGCCCAGACAAGCGTCATCGTCATGCACAGAGGGCTTGTTGAGCATGTCTCGCAGGGATTCTTCAAAGGGATCGCTCATGCAAACCTCGCTAAGTATGTCGGCTAGACGGTCTATGACGGGGTAGAAGTCACATTTACAGCCAACGCATGCGGCGCAAAATCCACCACTGCAATAGCGCGATGCCGCCGATGAGCACGCAAGCCACGACAAAACCGTAGGGAAATTCGGCGCCAGGGATGCCGCCAACGTTTATCCCAAGCAGTCCCGTCAGAAAACTCAGCGGGAGGAAAAAGCCAGTGAGAATGGCAATTAGATACATGGTGCGATTCATCCGCTCGCTGAGTCTGCGGTGCTCCGACTCAAGTACCAGGTTTACCCGCTCGCGAACCATGTCGAGTTCTTCCAGGTAGCGGATGAGTCGATTGCTGAGCTCGTTCCAGTACTCAGTGTCGTCGTCGGCGAACCAGCTCAACCGGTTTCGCGTCAGCTGTCCGTATAGCTCGCGCTGAGGCAGCAGAAACCTGCGCAGGCTTGCCGCCTGCCGGCGCAGGGACAGCATTGAGTCATGCTCAGGCGCGTAGCGCTCGCTGGCCTCGAGTCTTTCTTCCTCGACATCTATGCGCTCAGCCAGCTGCGTAACCAGGTCATCGACGCGATCTGTCATCGCCTCGGCCAGGTACAACAAGAGCTCGGAAGCGGATTTCGGCCCCCTCCCCTCCGTCAGCAACCGAATCACTACTTCAGTGGAGCGCAACGGCCTGAGCCGCAGGGAGATGACCCGTTGACGATCGGCGAACACGCGCAGGGACACCATGTCCTCCGGCTCTGCCTCAGGGTTGAGGTTCACTCCGCGAAGAAACAGCAGCAGTTCTTCCTGCGGCAAGGCCAGCATGCGCGGGCGCGTGTTTTCTTCGAGCAGCACGTCGCACGCGAAAGTGCTCAAGCCGCTTTTCACCCGCAGCCAGTCCTGTGCCTGCCGCTGGCTACGATCCCAGTGCAGCCAGACGCTTTCGTTAGCTGCAAGCTGCAGCCCAGCCAAGTCGCCAAAGCTGATCTGCCGAGAACCACCGCTACCGTCGAGGACAAAGGCGTGGATCAGGCCACTCTGCCCGCTATCAGTTTCCTGCATCAATCTGTTCCGTCGGAGCCCATAAAAAGCCCGGCATAGCCGGGCTCAAAAAAATGACGAGTGCATCCGCCTATTGCGACCGGCGTCACTCCGGCATGGAGAGCGACTCTGGGGATACGATAATGCCGTTGTTATCGGCATATACATATTCACCAGGACGGAACGTCACACCACAGAACGTGACTGGAACATTGAGATCGCCGATACCGCGTTTGTCGGTCTTCATCGGATGGCTGGCCAGTGCCTGGACGCCTAGATCGGTTTGAGCGAGAACATCGACGTCACGGACGCAGCCGTAGATAACCAGACCTTCCCATCCATTGCGGGCCGCCTTTTCAGCAAGCATGTCGCCCAGCAGGGCGCGGCGCAGCGAACCGCCACCATCGACCACCAGCACCTTGCCGGTTCCATCGACATCGACCTGGTCCTTGACCAGCGAATTATCTTCGAAACACTTGATGGTCACGATTTCTCCACCGAAGGAGTCGCGGCCACCGAAGTTGCTGAACAGCGGTTCGACAACCTGCACCAAGTCCGGGTAGGCGTCGCACAGATCAGGCGTGACGTATTGCATGGGAAGCTCCTTCTGCTTGGAAATTACGGGCGAATGTCCAGTCGTAAAGCCATTGGCGCGACATCTTAGCCGCTACGCGTGCCTCACGAAACGGGATTGCTGAGCCGACGATTATTGGGCACCAACGAAAACGGGGCTTACGCCCCGTTTCGCTACAGCCTGGAGCCGTCAGATCTCGCGGTCGGCCAGGAAGAACCAGGTATCGAGAACCGAGTCCGGGTTCAGCGACACGCTTTCAATGCCCTGCTCCATCAGCCACTTCGCCAGATCCGGGTGATCCGACGGGCCCTGCCCGCAGATGCCGATGTATTTGCCAGCCTTGTTGCACGCCTGGATAGCATTGGCCAACAGCTTCTTCACCGCCGGATTACGCTCGTCGAACAGATGGGCAATGATGCCGGAATCACGGTCCAGGCCCAACGTCAGCTGAGTCATATCATTTGAGCCGATGGAGAAACCGTCGAAGAACTCCAGGAACTCATCGGCAAGCAGAGCGTTGGACGGCAGCTCGCACATCATGATGATGCGCAGGCCATTCTCGCCGCGCTTGAGACCGAATTGACCAAGAATGTCGATGACCTGCGACGCCTCGCCCAGGGTGCGGACGAATGGCACCATAAGTTCGACGTTCGTAAGGCCCATCACATCGCGTACCTTGCGCATCGCACGGCACTCGAGCTCGAAGCAGTCACGGAAGGAATCGCTGATGTAGCGCGATGCACCGCGGAAGCCCAGCATCGGGTTTTCTTCTTCAGGCTCATACAGCTTGCCGCCAATCAGGTTGGCGTATTCATTGGACTTGAAGTCCGACAGGCGCACGATCACCTTCTTCGGCCAGAAGGCAGCGGCCAGGGTGCTGACACCCTCGACTAGCTTCTCGACATAGAAGTTGACCGGGTCATCGTAACCGGCAATGCGCTTCTCTACGCTGTTCTTCACGTCGGCAGGCAAGCCATCGAAGTTCAACAGCGCCTTGGGGTGCACACCGATCATGCGGTTGATGATGAACTCGAGGCGAGCCAGACCAACACCTTCGTTCGGCAGATGCGCGAAGTCGAAAGCGCGATCAGGGTTGCCGACGTTCATCATGATTTTGAATGGCAGCTCCGGCATGGCATCGATGGAGTTCTGACGGATGTCGAAGCCCAGCTCTCCATCGAAGATCAGGCCGGTATCGCCCTCGGCGCAGGAGACGGTCACGCGCTGACCGTCTTTCAACAGATCAGTAGCGTTACCACAGCCAACGACTGCTGGAATCCCTAGTTCGCGCGCGATGATCGCCGCGTGGCAGGTACGTCCACCACGGTTGGTGACGATAGCGCTGGCGCGCTTCATGACCGGTTCCCAATCTGGATCGGTCATGTCGGAAACCAACACGTCACCCGGCTGAACCTTGTCCATCTCGCTGACGTCGTGGATGACTTTGACCGGACCGGCGCCGATACGCTGGCCAATGGCACGTCCCTCAACGAGAACGGTACCCTTTTCCTTCAGCAGGTAACGCTCCATCACGTTGGCGCTGCTGCGACTCTTCACGGTTTCTGGGCGCGCCTGAACGATATACAGCTTATTGTCATCGCCATCTTTGGCCCACTCGATGTCCATCGGACGGCCGTAGTGCTTCTCGATGGTCATGGCTTGCCTGGCCAGATTGCTCACTTCTTCATCGCTCAGGCAGAAACGCACGCGGTCCGCTTGGTCGACGTCGACGGTCTTGACCGACTTACCGGCGCTTGCTTCTGCGCCGTAGATCATCTTGATCGCCTTGCTGCCCAGATTGCGACGCAGGATGGCGGGACGACCGGCCTCAAGCGTTTGCTTGTGGACATAGAACTCGTCCGGGTTGACCGCACCCTGCACAACGGTTTCACCCAGGCCGTAGGCGCCAGTGATGAATACCACGTCGCGGAAGCCGGATTCCGTATCCAGAGTGAACATGACACCGGCAGTGCCTGTTTCGGAGCGGACCATACGCTGCACGCCGGCAGACAGGGCGACCAGCTTGTGATCAAAGCCCTGGTGCACGCGATAGGCGATGGCGCGATCGTTGAATAGCGACGCGAACACTTCCTTGGTGGCACGGATTACATTGTCCACACCACGAATGTTCAGGAAGGTTTCCTGCTGGCCAGCAAAGGAAGCATCCGGCAGGTCTTCGGCGGTGGCCGAGGAGCGAACCGCGACCGCCATGTTGTCGTTACCGTCAGACATTTCTGCGAATGCAGTGCGAATGTCGGCATCCAGCTTAGGCGGGAACTGCGCCTCCATGACCCAGCCGCGAATCTGCGAGCCGGCTTTGGCGAGCGCATTGACGTCATCCACGTCCAACGCATCGAGAAGCGCATGGATCTGCTCGTTGAGACCGCTGAGCTCCATGAAATCACGATAGGCCTGGGCCGTAGTGGCGAAACCGCCAGGCACCGATACACCCGCGCCTGCGAGGTTGCTGATCATCTCGCCGAGGGAGGCGTTCTTGCCCCCTACGCGCTCAACGTCATGATTGCCGAGCTTATCGAGGGAAACTACGTACTCTACCAAGGTGATCTCTCCACATTAGTGTTGGAAACTCAACCGGGGCCTGGCCGCACGACTGTGGCCCGACCCTGCAAAATAAGTAACAATGCCCGCCAACCGGGCTCGGCGAAGGGCCTACTATAGCTGGGAACCGTTCTCGACTTAAGGCCCAAGGCACATGAAACGAACTGCTTTCTTCATTTCTGACGGCACCGGTATCACCGCGGAAACTCTGGGCCATAGTCTTCTGGCACAGTTCGAGAACATAACCTTCACGAAGCTAACCCGCCCGTACATAGACACTGCGGAAAAAGCGCGGGCCATGGTACAGCAAATCAATAATGCCGCGGAGAAGGACGGTGGGCGGCCGATCATCTTCGACACTCTGGTAAACCAGGAAATCCGTGACATTCTGGCCGAATCCAATGGCTTCATGATCGACATCTTTTCTTCCTTCCTTGCTCCACTGGAACATGAGCTGATGTCACGTTCCTCGTATTCCGTTGGAAAGTCTCACTCCATCAGCCACAACTCCAACTACATGGAGCGTATCGAGGCCGTCAACTTCGCCCTCGATAATGATGATGGAGCCCGCACCCGCTATTACGACAAGGCCGACCTGATTCTCGTCGGCGTTTCCCGGTGTGGCAAAACACCAACCTGCCTGTATATGGCGATGCAGTACGGTATTCGCGCCGCCAATTATCCGCTGACTGAAGATGATATGGAGCGTCTGCAGCTTCCCAGCGTTCTCAAGGAGTACAAGGACAAGCTGTTCGGTCTCACCATCGACCCCGACCGCCTGTCCGCTATTCGTCACGAGCGCAAGCCCAACAGCCGTTACGCCAGCTTCGCACAGTGCGAATTCGAAGTCCGCGAGGTGGAAAGCCTGTTCCGCCGCGAGAACATCAACTACATCAACTCCACGCATTTCTCCGTCGAGGAGATATCCGCCAAGATCCTTGTGGAAAAAGGCGTCGAGCGTCGACTCAAATAAGTACCGCTTCGCTAGACAACAAAAAGTCCGCTTGGTGCGGACTTTTTGTTATTTACGCGCAAGAAAAAGCAGTCTGATCGACCCTGATCTTGCCCTCAGGCGGAAAGTACATCGCCCGGCACACGCACCCAACCTTCCATCAGCACCCGAGCGCTGCGACTCATGATGGCCTTGGTTACCGTCCACTCCCCATTGATCTGCTTGGCCTCGGCACCGACCCGCAGCGTGCCAGAGGGATGGCCGAAACGTACGGCCTCACGCTCACTACCTCCCGCAGCCAGATTGACCAAGGTGCCAGGCACTGCAGCCGCGGTACCAATGGCCACTGCACAAGTACCCATCATTGCGTGGTGCAGCTTGCCCATGGACAACGCCCGTACAAGCAGGTCGACCTCGCCTGCTTCGATGGTCTTGCCGGAGGACGCCCGATAGATTTTCGGCTCGGAAACGAATGCAATCTTTGGCGTGTGCTGACGCGTCAACGCTTCTTCAGCAGTCTTGATCAGCCCCATGCGCAGCGCGCCGGCCACACGAATCGATTCCAGGCGAGCTAGCGCGTCCGGATCGCCATTGATTTCCTCACGCAGTTCGGTGCCTTGATAGCCGATGTCCTGGGCATTGACGAACACCGTTGGGATTCCGGCGCTGATCATGGTCGCCTTGAGCGTGCCGATGCCGGGTACTTCTAGTTCGTCGACTAGGTTACCGGTAGGAAACATCGAGCCGCCCTCCTCGCCATCGTCGGACGGATCGAGAAATTCGAGTACGATCTCAGCAGCCGGGAAGGTCACGCCGTCCAACTCAAAATCGCCTGTCTCCTGCACCTGTCCATCAGTGACCGGTACGTGGGCGATGATGGTCTTGCCGATGTTTGCCTGCCAGATACGCACTACACAGGTACCGTTCTGAGGAATGCGCTCGGCGTCCACCAGTCCGGCATGCAGGGCGAACGCACCCGCGCCTGTGGAGAGGTTGCCGCAGTTGCCGCTCCAATCGACGAAGGGCTTGTCGATCGACACCTGACCATAGAGGTACTCGACATCATGATCAGGTCGAGCGCTCTTAGAGAGGATCACGCATTTACTGGTGCTGGACGTGGCGCCACCCATGCCATCGATGTGTGCCGAATAAGGATCAGGGCTACCGATCACCCGCATGAACAGTTTGTCACGCGCAGCGCCGGGCACTTGGCAGCTTTCCGGCAGGTCTTGCAGGCGAAAGAAAACGCCCTTGCTGGTGCCGCCACGCATGTAGGTGGCGGGAATCTTGATCTGGGATTGATGAGCCATGAGTGAGTCCTGGCTGGAAGATAAGTGGATCGCAGGGTGGATCACGCTTTGCCGACCCATCGCTGGACCGGCCTGCGGATAAAAAACGCCATCCACCCCGCAAAGTCAGGCAGCGGACGACGCGAGGAAGTCCTGAGCAAAGCGCTGCAGCACGCCGCCAGCCTGATAAACGCCAACCTCAGCCGCGGTATCGAGGCGGCAGGTGACTGGTACACGCGTTATTTCGCCGCCCTTCTGGTGAATGACCAGGGTCAGATCGCCACGCGGCGATAGCTCGCCTTCAATGTCGTAGGTTTCGGTGCCATCCAGACCTAGCGTCAGGCGAGTAGTGCCAGGCTTGAACTCGACTGGCAGCACACCCATACCCACCAGATTGGTGCGGTGAATACGCTCGAAACCTTCGGCGACGATCACCTCCACACCGGCCAGGCGCACGCCTTTGGCAGCCCAGTCACGCGATGATCCCTGACCGTAATCGGCACCGGCGACGATGATCAGGTTCTGCTTGCGAGTCATGTAGGTTTCGATCGCTTCCCACATGCGCATCACCTTGCCTTCCGGCTCGACACGGGCCAGCGAACCTTTCTGCACCTTGCCGTCGACTATCGCCATCTCGTTGACCAGCTGTGGATTGGCAAAGGTCGCGCGCTGGGCCGTCAGATGGTCACCGCGATGGGTGGCGTAGGAATTGAAGTCCTCTTCCGGCAGGCCCATCTTGGCCAGATACTCGCCAGCGGCCGAGTCCAGCAGAATAGCGTTGGATGGCGACAGGTGATCGGTGGTGATGTTGTCCGGCAGAATCGCCAACGGACGCATGCCCTTGAGCGTTCGCTCGCCGGCCAGCGCACCTTCCCAGTAAGGCGGGCGGCGAATGTAAGTGGACATCGGCCGCCAGTCGTACAGCGGGCTTTCGGCTTCCTCGATAGTGCCCAGGTCGAACATCGGAATGTAGATCTGCCGGAACTGCTCAGGCTTCACCGACGCGGCGACGATGGCGTCGATTTCCTCGTCTGAAGGCCATAGGTCCTTCAGGGTGACAGGGTTGCCACTCTGGTCGGTGCCAAGGACGTCCTGTTCGATGTCGAAGCGCACGGTACCGGCGATTGCATAGGCGACCACCAGCGGCGGCGAGGCCAAGAATGCCTGTTTGGCGTACGGATGGATCCGCCCATCAAAGTTACGATTGCCGGACAACACTGCCGTGGCGTACAGGTCTCGCTCGATGATTTCTTTCTGGATCACCGGGTCCAGCGCACCGGACATGCCATTGCAGGTGGTGCAAGCGTAGGCGACGATGCCGAAGCCGAGCTTTTCCAGCTCACTCAGCAGTCCGGCCTCTTCCAGATACAGTTTGGCGACCTTGGAGCCCGGCGCGAAAGACGTTTTGACCCAGGGCTTGCGCACCAGACCAAGATCATTGGCCTTCTTCGCCAGCAAGCCGGCGGCAACCACGTTGCGCGGGTTCGAGGTGTTGGTGCAGCTGGTGATGGCGGCAATGATGACTGCGCCGTCCGGCAGCAGCCCCTCAGCCTCCTCGACACGTCCGGCCGCCAACTTGCCTTCGTCGGCGATGCCACGCTCGTGCAGAGCGGACGTCGGCAGGCGCTTGTGCGGATTGGACGGGCCGGCCATGTTGCGCACCACGCTGGATAGGTCGAATTCGAGCACGCGTTCGTATTCGGCGCCTTCCAGAGCCGTCGCCCAAAGGCCCGTTTCCTTGGCGTACAGCTCGACGAGCGCAACCTGCTCCGGCTCGCGACCGGTCAGCTTGAGGTAGTCGATGGTCTGCTGGTCGATGTAGAACATCGATGCAGTTGCGCCGTATTCCGGACACATGTTGGAAATGGTCGCGCGATCACCGATGGTCAGGCTATCGGCGCCTTCGCCAAAGAACTCTACCCAGGCTCCGACCACACGCTCCTTGCGCAGGAACTCGGTCAGCGCCAGCACGATATCGGTGGCGGTGATGCCAGGCTGACGCTTGCCGGTCAGGCGTACACCGACGATGTCGGGCAGGCGCATCATCGACGGCAGACCGAGCATCACGGTCTCGGCTTCCAGGCCGCCAACACCGATGGCGATCACACCCAGGGCGTCGACGTGCGGCGTATGCGAGTCGGTGCCAACGCAGGTATCCGGGAACGCGACGCCACCACGCGCCTGGATAACCGGCGACATCTTCTCCAGATTGATCTGGTGCATGATGCCGTTGCCGGCCGGGATCACATCGACATTCTTGAACGCGGTCTTGGTCCACTCGATGAAGTGGAATCGATCCTCGTTACGGCGCTCCTCGACGGCGCGATTCTTCTCGAAAGCATCTGGATCGAAACCAGCGAATTCCACCGCCAGCGAGTGGTCGACGATCAGCTGGGTCGGCACCACCGGGTTGACCTTGGCAGGATCGCCACCCTGCTCGGCAATTGCATCACGCAGACCGGCCAGGTCGACCAACGCCGTCTGGCCGAGAATGTCGTGGCAGACCACGCGCGCCGGATACCAGGGAAAGTCGAGGTCACGCTTGCGCTCGATGATCTGCTTCAGCGAATCGGTCAGCGCTTCGGGCTCACAGCGACGAACCAGCTGTTCGGCCAGCACGCGAGAGGTATAGGGCAGCTTATTGTAAGCACCGGGCTCGATCGCTTCGATGGCCTCGCGGGTATCGAAGTAGTCAAGCTGAGTGCCTGGCAAAGGTTTGCGGTGTTGTGTATTCATGCCGGAAGGACTCAATCCAGTAATGATTCGAGGGGCAAGGTGTGAGGGGGCTCGTTAGACGAGCCCCCTTTTCACGATCAGCGTTGGGCGATCGGGACGACCTTGCGCTGCTCCGGACCGATGTACTCGGCGCTCGGCCGAATGATCCGGTTGTTGCTGCGTTGTTCGAACACATGGGACGCCCAGCCGGTAACGCGCGAGCAAACGAAGATCGGCGTGAACAGCTTGGTCGGGATGCCCATGAAGTGATAAGCCGAGGCGTGATAGAAGTCGGCATTAGGGAACAACTTCTTCTGTTCCCACATGGTTTCGTCGACGGCCACTGAAACCGGGTAAAGCACGGTGTCGCCCACTTCGTCGGCGAGCTTCTTGGCCCAGACTTTGATCACCTCGTTGCGCGGGTCGGATTCGCTGTAGATCGCATGCCCGAAGCCCATGATTTTGTCCTTGCGCTCGAGCATGCCGAGGATCGCTTCGCGAGCCTCCTCTGCACTCTTCCACTGCTCGATCATGTCCATCGCCGCTTCGTTGGCGCCGCCATGCAGCGGCCCGCGCAGCGAACCGATGGCGCCGGTCACGCAGGAATAGAGGTCGGAAAGCGTCGAGGCGCAGACACGCGCGGTGAAAGTCGAAGCGTTGAACTCGTGCTCGGCATAGAGAATCAGCGAGACGTTCATCACCTTGACGTGCAAATCGCTTGGCTTCTTGTCGTGCAGCAGCGCGAGGAAATGACCGCCGAGGGTGTCTTCGTCGCTGGTGCAGCTGATGCGAACGCCGTCATGGGTGAAGCGATACCAGTAGCACATGATCGCCGGAAACGCGGCCATCAGCCGCTCGGCCACGTCGCGCTGCTGCTCGAAGCCTAGTTCCGGCTCCAGAGTGCCAAGCACCGACGAACCGGTGCGCATGACATCCATCGGATGGGCGCTTGCCGGGATACGCTCCAGCACTTCCTTCAGGGCCTGCGGAAGGTCGCGCATGGACTTCAAGCGATTCTTGTAATCGGCCAGTTGCTGAGCGTTCGGCAACTCACCATAGAAAAGCAGGTAGGCAACTTCCTCGAAATCGCATTCGGCAGCCAGATCGCGCACGTCGTAGCCGCGGTAGGTCAGCCCAGCACCGGTCTTGCCAACGGTACATAGGGCGGTTTGCCCGGCGATCTGTCCACGCAGGCCCGCGCCGCTCAGTACTTTTGCTTCAGCCATTGCTATCTCCTTCTTGGATTTGTTCTGGATACTGCAAATCACGTCGAAAAATGGATCACTCGGGCGCTGCGCGTAAACCGGCAGCGCCCGCGTGCTTAGCTCTTCTTCTGAGCGAACAGCGCGTCGAGGTGCTGCTCGAACGTGTGATAGTTGATGCGATCGTAAAGCTCCATGCGGGTCTGCATGGTGTCGATCACATTCTTCTGCGTGCCATCACGACGCAGCGCGGTGTAAACGTTTTCCGCCGCCTTGTTCATGGCGCGAAAGGCCGACAGCGGGTACAGCACAAGGGAAACGTCGACGCTGGCCAACTCTTCGGTGGTGTACAGCGGCGTCGCACCGAACTCGGTGATATTGGCCAGGATCGGCGCCTTCACTCGGTCGGCGAAGGTCTTGTACATCGCCAGCTCGGTGATGGCCTCGGGGAAGATCATGTCAGCACCCGCTTCTATGCAGGCGGCGGCACGATCCAGCGCGGAGTTCAGACCTTCCACGGCCAGTGCATCGGTCCGCGCCATGATCACGAAACTGTCATCGGTACGAGCGTCGACTGCAGCCTTGATGCGATCGACCATTTCCTGCTGGGAAACGATCTCCTTGTTCGGGCGATGGCCGCAGCGCTTGGCACCAACCTGGTCCTCGATGTGGATCGCCGCCGCGCCGAACTTGATCATCGACTTGACGGTACGCGCCACATTGAAGGCCGAGGAGCCGAATCCGGTGTCTACATCCACCAGCAACGGCAGATCGCAAACGTCGGTGATACGACGTACGTCGGTCAGTACGTCGTCGAGCCCAGTGATACCCAGGTCAGGTAACCCCAGCGAACCGGCTGCAACGCCGCCACCAGACAGATAAATGGCCTTGAAACCGGCACGTTTGGCCAGCAGCGCATGGTTGGCGTTGATCGCACCAACCACTTGCAGCGGATGCTCACTGGCCACGGCGTCACGGAAACGCTGACCGGCAGAAGGAAGAGTCATGCATTACCCCTTTTATGTGGTGTTTGCTCTAGAACGTCCTTGAAGTGACGTTCGACATTGCGCTTGGAAGCAGCGATATGGCGGCGCATTAGCAGCTCTGCCAACTCACCATCACGTTCAGCGATGGCGTCGAGAATTCGATGGTGTTCGGCGAACGCCTGGTGTGGTCGGTTTGGCGTGGTCGAAAACTGGATGCGGTACATGCGCACCAGCTGATAAAGCTCGTCGCACAGCAGCTTGGCCAGCGTGCGATTGCCGCTGCCCTGAATGATCCGGTAGTGGAAGTCGAAATCACCTTCCTGCTGGTAGTAGCCGACGCCCGCCTGAAAGGCCTCGTCGCGCTCATGGGTGCTCAGTACTCGGCGCAAATCATCGATTTCACCATCGCTCATGCGCTCGGCAGCCAGCCGGCAGGCCATGCCTTCCAGTGATTCGCGAATTTCGTAGAGCTCGATTAGCTCGGCATGACTGAGCGAAACAACCCGCGCGCCAACATGCGGCACCCGAACCAGCAGCTTCTGGCCTTCCAGGCGGTGAATGGCCTCACGCAGTGGCCCGCGACTGATTCCGTAGGTGCGCGCCAATTCGGGCTCGGAAATCTTGCTGCCCGGCGCGATTTCGCCCTTGACGATAGCCGCCTGGATCAGACGAAACACATGCTCGGCCAGCGTGCCGCTGTCGAGCTGTTGCGCAGAAGTGTGAAGCTCAATCGTATCCAGCATGATTGTCGACAATTCAAGTTTCTATGCCGCGAAAGTACGCCCGCCGCGCCTAACCGTCAACATCATGCCGAATAGATTGTCGACACATTTACTAAAGTCGTACGAAGCAACGCCTGTAACGATTCATCCTGCGGCAGCGCAAGAGCACGCTGTAGCGTCCTGAAAGCAGCATGCTAGAATGCCAGCCTTTCGCCCCATGGGCGTTCGTCTGCAAGCCGTGCAGCCCACATGTCCAGCCATTTTCCCCCTTCCCTCAAGACCATAGGTTCCATGAGAGTTAAAGCCCACTTCCTGCTGCTCTGCGTATTGCTCCTGCCCACGATTGGCGCGGCTTCCAACAAAACGATCTACGGACTTAACGAGAACGTCGGGCTGCCCGACTTCAATCTTGAGGTGGAGGCGAAGCTGGACACGGGCGCGCAGACCGCGTCGCTAAGCGCCCGAGACATCACTCGCTTCAAGCGCAAGGGCGAGTCGTGGGTGCGCTTCTATCTGGCAGTGGACAGCGCGCACGAGCACCCCATCGAGCGGCCGCTTGCACGCATCAGCAAAATCAAGCGCAGGGCCGGTGATTTCGATCCGGAAGAGGAAAAAACCTATACAGCACGCCCGGTTATCGAGCTGGATCTATGCATGGGCAAGGCTAAACGCACAATCGAAGTGAACCTCACAGACCGTACTGCATTCCAATACCCACTTTTGATAGGTTCCGACGCGCTCACCCGCTTCGGCGCCCTGGTCGACCCAAGTCGCACCTTTATTGCCGGCAAGCCCGGCTGCCTCAACGAATCTGACGCTGACGAGTAATACCCATGCGCGCTCTCACTTTGCATCTGAAAGTCCTGATCTTCCTGCTCGTCGCTTTGGGAATTTCGATCACTGCCTACCAAATTTTCATACTGGGCATTCCTGTTACCGAAGACGAAACCGATGACCTCTGGAACATCGACGCCAAGGTCGAATTCCAGGCCAGCCCGCGTGAGCCGGTCAAGCTGCAGATGTACGTACCACCGCTGAACCAGGAATTCGTCAGCCTCAACGAGAGCTTCATTTCCAACAACTACGGCGTCAGCATCAACCGTGCCGATGGCAATCGTCGTGTTACCTGGTCCGCGCGCCGCGCCAGTGGCAATCAGACGCTTTATTACCGTCTGGTACTGACCAAACGCTACAGCGGCGAACAGACCAAGGCAACCGGGCCGATCTTCCGCGACAGCATCCCGGTGGAAGGACCAGAGAAAATCGCAGCCGAAGCGCTACTATCGCCGATTCGCCAGCACTCGGCCGACGTCGAGACCTTCATCAGCGAAGCGATCAAGCGGGTCAACAACCCCAACGACGACAACGTCAAATTACTGCTGGGCGGCGACACCTCAATCCCGAACAAGGCGCGTGTCATCGAGCTGCTGCTGTCTATTGCTCATGTGCCGATGGAGCGCGTACACACTATCCGCCTGGCTGCCGATCAGCCACAGACACCGGAGCTCTGGCTGCGCAGCTTCAACGGAGACAAGTGGCTGTTCTTCAACCCCGGCACCGGTGAGCAGGGGCTGCCGAATGATCGCCTGATCTGGTGGACTGGCGACGAGCCGCTGATCAGCCTGGAAGGTGGACGCAATCCGCAGGTCACCTTCACGCTCAACAACAGCGAGATGAATGCCATTCGCCTGGCCAAGTTGACCGACGAAAACACCGAGGCGGGCTTCCTGGAATATTCGCTGTACGGCCTACCGTTGCAGACCCAGCAGACCTACCAGATCATGATCATGATCCCGATTGGTGTGCTGGTGATTCTGATCCTGCGCAATCTCGGTGGCCTGCAGACCCTCGGCACCTTCACCCCGGTGCTGATTGCCCTGGCATTCCGCGAAACTCAGATCGGCTTCGGCATCATTCTGTTCACGCTGATCACGGCGCTGGGCCTGTCGCTGCGTTCCTATCTGGAACACCTCAAATTGCAAATGCTGCCGCGGCTGTCAGTGGTTTTGACATTCGTCGTGGTGCTGATTGCCGTGATCAGCCTGCTCAGTCACAAGCTCGGCCTGGAGCGAGGGCTGTCGGTATCGCTGTTCCCGATGGTGATTCTGACCATGACCATCGAGCGCCTGTCGATCACCTGGGAAGAGCGCGGTGGCGGCCATGCCTTCAAGGTTGCGGTCGGCACGCTGATCGCCGCAAGCCTGGCATTCATGCTGATGAACATTCGGGAGTTGACCTACTTCATCTTCACCTTCCCGGCGGTACTGATGATCATGGTGGGCTTCATGCTGGCGATGGGTCGCTACCGCGGCTACCGCCTGACCGAGCTGTTCCGCTTCAAAGCCTTTCTGAAGGATTGAGCCATGTTTGGTCTGATCAAGACGTGGAAGGCCCTGGAAGCCAAGGGAATCATGGGCATCAACCGCCGTAACGCGGACTACGTGCTCAAGTACAACAAGCGCAACCTGTATCCGATCGTCGATGACAAAATCATCACCAAGGAACGGGCCATTGCAGCCGGTATTCATGTGCCGGAGATGTACGGCGTCATCGAGACCGAAAAGGACATCGATAAGCTCAAGGACATCGTCAGGGATCACACCGATTTTGTCGTGAAACCAGCTCAAGGCGCTGGGGGCGACGGCATCCTGGTGATCGCCGACCGCTTCGAGGGCCGTTACAGAACCGTGTCCGGCAAGATCCTGACGCACGAGGAAATCGAGCACCAGATATCCAACATCCTCACCGGCCTTTACTCCCTGGGCGGTCACCGTGACCGCGCCTTGATCGAATACCGCGTGACACCTGACCCGATCTTCAAGAGCATCAGCTATGAAGGCGTGCCGGACATCCGAATCATCGTGCTCATGGGCTACCCAGTCATGGCCATGCTGCGCCTGCCCACCCGGCAATCCGGCGGCAAGGCGAACCTGCACCAGGGCGCCATCGGCGTCGGTGTGGACCTGGCCACCGGTATCACGCTACGCGGCACCTGGCTGAACAACAAGATCAGCAAGCATCCAGACACCACTAACGCGGTGGACGGCGTGCAGCTGCCCAACTGGGACGGTTTCATGAAGCTCGGCGCTGCCTGCTACGAGCTTTGCGGGCTGGGCTATATCGGCGTGGACATGGTGCTCGATCAGGACAAAGGGCCGCTCATTCTCGAGCTGAATGCGCGCCCGGGCCTGAATATCCAGATCGCCAACGACTGCGGCCTGACGCACCGCGCGCATGCCGTTGAGAATCGGTTGGCGGAACTCAAGGAGAAAGGCATTCAGGAAACGCCGGAGGAACGAGTAAAGTTCTCCCAGGAGCTGTTCGGGCATGTCCCGCCCCACGTCTGAATGACGCAAACCGGATGGCCCGCGTATCCTCGCGGGCTGCCCTCTCATCGACCTGACCCATGCCCATCTGCACGCTGCACGCCCTGCCCTATCAGGCGGACCCCTCTCACTGGTTCGAACGCATCCGCCACGCGCCGAGCGCGGTCCTGCTCGATTCCGGCAGGCCAAAAGCCGAACGCGGACGCTTCGACATTCTCAGCGCCTGGCCGCTGGCTGTGCACGAGCCACGCGACGATGAATCAGGACGTGATTTCTTCCAGCGCTTGCGCCAGGCATTGCGCGGACTGGGCTCCGCAGAGCTGCCCGAGGACTGCGAGCTGCCGTTTGCCGGTGGGCTGATCGGCCTTTTGAGCTACGACTTCGGTACACGCCTCGAGACCCTTCCCCAGCGCGCCATCGACGACAACGGTCTGCCACTGGCGCGTTTTGGCCTTTATGGCTGGGCGCTGATCAGCGATCACCAAAGGCGGACCAGTCAGTTAATGTTTCACCCAGCGACGACTGCCGCCGAACAGATGCGGCTGATCACGCTGTTCGATTCGGGCACCACCGTCGAAAATGCTCCATTCACGCTGCACAGCCGTTTCGCTGCCGATCTGAGTGTCGACACGTACCGGAACGGCATTGAGCGCATTCAGGCCTACATCCAGGCCGGCGACTGCTACCAGGTCAACTTCACTCAGCGTTTCCGCGCCGGCTGTTCGGGCGACTCCTGGGCCGCCTATCGGGCACTGCGCGAGGCCTGCCCAACACCTTATGCCGGATTCCTAACGCTGGACGAAGGCGTGATAGCCAGTCTGTCGCCGGAGCGCTTCCTGCGTTTGCACCAGGGCCATGTGGAAACTCGTCCGATCAAGGGCACCCGGCCACGCGGTGCGGACGAGCGCAGCGACGCCGCACAAGCGCAAGCGCTGCTCGCCAGCGAAAAGGATCGAGCCGAGAATCTGATGATCGTCGACCTCCTGCGCAACGACCTTGGCCGCAGCTGTCGGATCGGCAGCGTGCGTGTTCCGCAGCTGTTCGCCTTGGAAAGCTACCCCAACGTCCATCATCTGGTGAGCTGCGTGACCGGTGAATTGGCCGACAACCACGATGCATTCGATCTCCTGGCTGGCAGCTTTCCCGGCGGCTCGATCACAGGGGCGCCGAAGATCCGCGCGATGCAGATCATCGACGAGCTGGAGCCCACTCGCCGCTCTATCTATTGCGGATCGCTGCTGTACATCGATATCAGAGGAGAAATGGACAGTTCCATCGCCATTCGCACACTGCTCATCCGGGATGGGCAAGCCAGCTGCTGGGGCGGCGGCGGTATCGTCGCCGATTCCGATTGGCAAGCGGAGTACCAGGAATCGATCGACAAGGTGAGCGTTCTGATGAGAACGCTGGAAGGGCTCTAAGCTGCAAGCCAATCAGTGGCACGCACAAGCATCTGCCAAGCTTTTTAAAACCTGCCGCCTCCTATATTGCGCAGTGTCACCGGACAACGTGCGACAGGCCTGGATTTGGTGGGCCGAAGCCCACCCTGCCTGTTTCCTGCCGCTTTTGCCTGCACCTTGTCGCTGTATCAGAGCGCCAGTTTGCGGTTCGACGCCTTGAGGAATTCCTGCTTCAGCTCATCGAAGGTATGCACCGCAGGGAACTGCGGGAACTCAGCGATGACGTTATCCGGCGCATGGAACAGGATGCCGGCATGGGCTTCGCTGAGCATGGTGGTGTCGTTGTAGGAGTCGCCAGCGGCAATCACGCGGTAGTAGAGGCTTTTCAGCGCGATGACCGACTGACGCTTGGGGTCCTTCTGGCGCAGCTGATAATCCACGACACGATCGGTTTCGTCGGTGATCAGGCGGTGGCAAAGCAGCGTCGGAAAACCCAGCTGACGCATCAGCGGCTGCGAGAACTCGTAGAAAGTGTCCGAGAGGATCACCACCTGAAAGCGCTCGCGCAGCCAGTCGACGAACTCCGGTGCGCCTTCCAGTGGCTTCAGAGTTGCAATCACCTTCTGGATATCGGCGAGCTTCAGGCCGTGTTCATCGAGAATGCGAAGACGCTGCTTCATCAGCACGTCGTAATCGGGAATGTCCCGCGTGGTCGCCCGGAGCGATTCGATTCCGGTGGCCTCGGCAAAGGCGATCCAGATTTCCGGAACCAGCACACCTTCCAGGTCGAGACAGGCTATTTCCACGGGCCACTCCTCAATGCAGAAAATTGAAGGCGGCACTCTAACGGCAGCACGCAACCGAAGCAACGCAAGGCTTATACCCGAAGCAGCTGATCAGCGTATCTAAACGTTATTTAGCGGCATAACCGCCGTTTGCTACCATCCGCCGCCTCAGAGCGCCAAAGCGCCGTTATCTATAAGGAAGCCGCCTGATGAGCCCATCTATCGACGTTGCTGCGTTGGCCGCCGCCTACGCCGAGAAGTCCCCGCAAGACGTTTTAAAACTCGCCTTCGACCTGTTCGGTGATGACCTGTGGATTTCCTTCAGCGGCGCCGAGGACGTGGTGTTGCTCGACATGGCCTGGAAACTCAACAAAAACGTCAAAGTATTCACCCTTGATACCGGCCGCCTCCACAGTGAGACCTACCGGTTCATCGAGCAGGTACGCGAGCACTACGGCATCGCTATCGAGATCATGACGCCGGACCCGGCACTTCTGCAGCCCCTGGTGAACGAGAAAGGCCTGTTCAGCTTCTACCGCGACGGTCACGGCGAATGCTGCGGGATTCGCAAGATCGAGCCGTTGCGGCGCAAGCTGACGACCGTCCGCGCCTGGGCCACCGGCCAGCGTCGCGATCAGAGCCCGGGCACACGCAGCCAAGTACCGGTGCTGGAACTCGACTCAGCGTTTTCGACGCCGGAAAACGCGCTGTACAAGTTCAATCCGTTGGCGCAGATGACCAGCGAGGAAGTCTGGGGTTACATCCGCATGCTCGAACTCCCCTTCAACAGCCTGCACGAGCGCGGGTTCATCAGCATTGGCTGCGAACCCTGCACCCGTCCGGTCCTGCCCAACCAGCACGAGCGCGAGGGCCGCTGGTGGTGGGAAGAAGCGACTCATAAAGAATGTGGCTTGCACGCCGGCAATCTGATCGCTAAGAACTGATATGAAGATCAGCCTGGCCCAGCGGCGCTAGCCATCGGATCGGAAAAAACGAGTGCAGCAGGTTGGGTACCAGGACCGACCTGCCGTCACCGATCAGTAGGTCGGCAACTCCATCCCGTCGAACAGTTCATCCAATTCCACTTTGTTACGACATTGCACGGCCCTTTCCAACATGTCCCGATCCAGATGTGGGGCGAACTGCTGTATGAAGTCGCACATGAAGCCGCGCAGGAACGTGCCGCGACGAAAACCGATCTTTGTCACGCTCGACTCGAACAACTCGCTGGCGTCCAGCACCACCAGATCCGAATCCAGCTTGGCATCGACCGCCATGCGCGCCACGATCCCGACCCCCAGCCCAAGGCGCACGTAGGTCTTGATCACGTCGGCGTCGGCGGCCGTGAACACCACCTTGGGCGAAAGCCCCCGGTGTCCGAACGCCTCGTCGAGCTTGGAGCGACCGGTAAAGCCGAATACATAGGTCACGATGGGATGCTCGGCGAGCGCTTCCAGGGTGAGCTTTTCGAGCTTGGCCAATGGATGCCCCTGAGGCACGATCACGCAACGGTTCCAGCGGTAGCAAGGCATCATCACCAGGTCGCCGAACAGCTCCAACCCCTCAGTAGCGATAGCAAAATCGACAGTTCCATCGGCAGCCATTTCCGCTATCTGCATCGGCGTGCCCTGATGCATGTGCAGGGAGACGTCGGGATACTGCTTGATAAAGCTACTGATCACCTGGGGCAGCGCATAGCGCGCCTGGGTGTGGGTGGTGGCGATGCTCAGAGTGCCCTTCTTCTCGTTGGAGAACTCCTGGGCAATCTGCTTGATGCTTTCGCATTTGCGCAGGATCTCTCCTGCCGTGGTGATGATGCGTTCCCCTGCTGGTGTCACCCGAGTCAGGTGCTTACCGCTACGAGCGAAGACCTCTACGCCGAGTTCGTCTTCGAGCAAGCGAATCTGCTTGCTAATGCCTGGCTGGGAGGTGAACAGACTCTGGGCAGTTGCCGATACATTGAGGTCATGATGCGCCACTTCCCAGATGTAACGCAGTTGTTGAAGCTTCATAGAAATCCCTCAAGGCAAAGGCGCCATCGCGCTCGCCGCAACACTTATAACCAGATGAAAGGTTCACCGGCGAATGATAGATCTTCCGCAAACTTTTTGCTGTGCGACCTTTGGTCAGGGTGGTCACCGCTGCTGGATGAGCTTAGCAGCGCGGCGAAATCGAGCCCAATCTTTGCGTCAGCCCTGACCATTAGCCTCTAGAAAGCGCAACATGTGGTACAGCATTTCCGTCCGAGGCATCGAAACGCCCGCCTGCGCCGCGGCAGCAAGCGGTGCCTCGTAGATGGCCTCGAGCTCCATCGGCCGGCACTGGATTCGGTCGTGATACATGCTTGGCAGGTAATCGGGCATACGTGCTGTGCCCATCAACAGCTTTTCAGGAAAATCCTCGGGCAATGAACAGCCCAGCGCCCGCGCAGCCGCACACACTTCCTGCATGATGGCCTTGATCTGCACACGGGCGTGACTATCGCCAAGCAGCGCTTCAGTGCCCGCATTCAGCAGCGCGGATAGGCCATTGAACGGTACGTTCCACACCAGCTTCATCCAGCGTGCCTGCGCCAAGCTGGGCATCGGAGCGGAGTCCACCCCAGCCTGTCGGAACATCTCGGCCATCTCGTTCAGCACAGCGAGCTGCGCCTGCTCTTCTGCACCCGCAGGCCCGGAGTGATAGCCGAGATTAACCCCGCCAAGTGCCTGATGCTCGACCACACCGGGTGCAGAGCGATGAGCGCAGATCGCGCACAGCCCGCCCAACAGATGCACGCTTTCAGGCAGCAACGGCCTGAGGGCATCCTCCACACCCAAGCCGTTCTGCAACACCACGACCTTGCAATCAGGAGCAGCCAGCTGCGCGATGATCGGCGCCAGCGCCGCATTGCTCGTGCTTTTCGCTCCCACCAGCAACCAGTTGCATCGCGGCATTTGCGAGACATCGCGGTAGACCTGCGGCTGCTCCAATGCCAACGGTCCGTGAACGGCACTGTTGACTCGCAGCCCGCGCTCACGAACGGTGGCGTATTCGCTGCGTAGCAGAAAGTGCACATCGTAGCCGGCGCGCGCCAGCATAAGACCGTAGAAACCACCGATGGCACCAGTGCCGACGATGCCGATACGTGGGCTCGCTGCAGACATAAGCACTCCAGATAGAAGGATGGTCGCGTCACCGCGCCAACCAGTTGAAAAACCAAACGATAGCAGCACGACGCCTAGCGTCCCAGCAGCGCACCCTGCAGGCCAACGGCTGTCCGCGCGGAACGCCGCAATAGGCCATCAATCTCGTTGTCGATTTCGCCCTTTAGCGCTAAGGTTCCGTTTCCCCGCTGCGCCCTCACGCTATGTTCCGCCGCACCGGGATGGCTGGCGGACGGCTCCCGTGATCTCTGACGAGTAACAAATGGCTGATTTACCAATCGACGATCTTAACGTTGCCTCCAATGTGACCCTGATCACGCCGGAGCAACTGAAGCGTGAAATCCCGCTGACCGCCTCCGCGCTGCAGACCGTATCCCACGGGCGCCAGGTCGTACGCGACATTCTCGACGGCAAGGATCACCGCCTGTTCATAGTGATCGGGCCTTGCTCCATTCACGACCTGAAGGCCGCCCACGAGTACGCCGAGCGGCTAAAGGTGTTGGCGGAAAAGGTTTCGGACAGTCTGTTCCTCGTCATGCGGGTGTATTTCGAGAAGCCACGCACCACCGTCGGCTGGAAAGGTCTGATCAACGATCCTTACATGGACGACTCGTTCAAGATCCAGGACGGCCTGCACATCGGCCGCAAGTTGCTGCTCGATCTCGCCGAGATGGGCCTACCCACTGCGACCGAAGCGCTTGATCCAATTTCCCCGCAGTATCTGCAGGATCTGATCAGCTGGTCGGCCATTGGCGCCCGGACCACCGAATCCCAGACGCACCGTGAGATGGCGTCGGGCCTGTCCTCGGCGGTCGGCTTCAAGAATGGCACCGACGGCAGCCTGACCGTGGCTATCAACGCCCTGCAGTCGGTTTCCAGCCCACACCGCTTCCTCGGTATCAACCAGTCCGGCGGAGTGTCCATCGTCACCACCAAGGGCAACAATTATGGCCACGTTGTGCTTCGCGGCGGTAATGGCAAGCCCAACTACGACTCGGTCAGCGTCGCAGTGTGCGAGCAGGAGCTGAACAAGGCCGGCATCCGCCCCAACGTCATGATCGACTGCAGTCACGCCAACTCCAACAAGGACCCTGCCTTGCAACCGCTGGTGATGGACAACGTCGCCAACCAGATCCTGGAAGGCAACAATTCCATCGTCGGCCTTATGGTGGAAAGCCACCTCGGCTGGGGCAACCAGTCGATCCCGAAGGATCTTTGCGATCTCAAGTACGGTGTATCGATCACCGATGCCTGTATCGATTGGGAAACCACCGAGAAAGCGGTGATGAGCATGCACGACAAGCTCAAGGATGTGTTGCCCAGACGGCAGCGCGACTGAAACGAAAAACGCCGGTCTCCCGGCGTTTTTTTTATGGGTTTGACTCAACCTGGTCCGACGCTGGTCGATTGCGTTCGATATACCGCTCGACATATGAACACGACGGGATCACCTGATAACCCTCTCGCTCGGCATATTCGAGCGCGTGTTGCGCAAGCACCGCCGCAATGCCACGCCCGCGCAGAGCATCCGGCACGAAGGTGCGATATATGTCCAAGGTCTGCTTGCCCAGATCCATATACGCCAGGTAGGCGCAATGGCCTTCGATCTGAGCCTCGAAGCGATGACCAGCCAGGTCGTGGTGAACCTGCACCATATCGCTCATTTCAACTCCTTAGCAGGGTTGTCCTGTCTTCTTGTTCTCGGTTGGCTGCGGTGATGACACTCAGCTGCCGCCAAAGATGCTTTGGATTGTCTTTCTACCCGTTTCCATCCGATTCGACCAGCCTCCCGTTGAGCAGTATTTGCGCACCGAAGATCAGGAACTTTCGGTCAATCGGAGAATCTGGCAACTACGAAGCCTATGTAAATGACTTGCGCTGGATGTTTTTCATCCAACTTGCCGGCATGAGTGCTTAACTGAAGGCGGTTCCGGAAAAAAAAGCCGAAGCGCTACCATCGCCTCCGTTTACTTAAGCTAAGTTATAGGTAGTATGTGCGCGCAAACTTTCCATAACGGAAGTTGCTTTATGGATTTCCACCTTGAGGGGAACAAGATGAACAACGTTCTGAAATTCTCTGCTCTGGCTCTGGCCGCAGTTCTGGCTACCGGTTGCAGCAACAGCATGACTAAAGAAAGCGAAGCTCGCCTGACCGCGACTGAAGACGCCGCTGCCCGCGCCCAAGCTCGCGCTGACGAAGCGTACAGCAAGGCCGACGAAGCTATGGCCGCCGCTCAGAAGGCTCAGCAGACTGCTGACGAAGCCAACGAGCGTGCTCTGCGTATGCTGGAACGCGCTAGCCGCAAGTAAGCTTGTAGAAATAAAAAAAGCCGACCTTTCAGGTCGGCTTTTTTTATACCCTCAGCTTGGCCATCAGAACAACTGTTCCTCATGGGCAACTACTTCGCTCCGCTGTTCGGCGATCTGAATCGGCAAGCCGTCCTCGCCGGCGATTATCTCGCGCACCATTTCCCAGTCCAGATGCAGCTTGCCAGCGGCCTCGTCGCGTTTGAGCAGCGTATTGATGACAACGGCATGCTTATCCATAAGCGTGAGCGTCTTCTGATCGCCATCTTCCAGCGGCGCATGGGCCTCGAGATAAACCTTGCCGTCACTGATACCGAACTTGTAAGGCTCGTCGACGATCCGTACCGGCGTGCCAACCTTGACCATCTTCGACAGCTCGAGCACGTTGTGATTGAGCATGCGGAAACAGCCGTGGCTGACGCGCATGCCAATACCGAACTTCTTGTTCGAACCATGGATCAGGTATCCCGGCAGCGCCAGGGTCATCTTGTAAGGTCCGAGCGGGTTATCCGGGCCCGGCGGTACCACCCTGGGTAACGGGTCACCGTCAGCTGCGTGCTCATCACGAATCGACTGAGGCGGATACCAGGCGGGGTTACTGGTCATGGCAGAAATACGGGTATTGCCAACGGGTGATCCCCAGCCCTCACGGCCGATGCCAAGCGGGAAGGTATGCACGACGTTCTTGCCTTCCGGGTAGTAGTACAGACGGTACTCGGCAATATTGATCACGATCCCTTCACGAGGACCTGGCGGCAGGATGAAACGGGTCGGCAGAATGATGTCGGTGCCCTCACCGGGCAGCCAGGGGTCGACGCCCGGGTTGGCAGCCACCAGCTCAAGGTAACCTAGGTCATAGGTCTCACCAATGGCGGCGAAGGTGTCTTCATATTTGGCCTTGATGACCTGAATCTGACCGACGATATCGTCACCCTCGGGCGGCAGCGGCAGCTCGAGCGCCGCACTGGTGCCTGCCGAAAGCAAAGCAGCGAATGACAAACAGGAGGCGACTGCAAACGCGCGCGAGAGCATTCAGAAATCCTTGAAGATTTGGATTATGGAAATGGAGCGATTGTACTTGAACCGAGCGAAACTTGAGCTACCAGGCAGCAGTGGCGGACGGAAGGCCCTTGCGTCGTGCTTCCAGCAGTTGCCGGCAGTTGGGGCACAGCTGCCGATCCTTGAGCATCGCGCGCTCCAGTTCCCTCCAGCGAGGCTGCGCCGGCAGCAAACCACCGCATAGCGTACGGTCGGCATTGCCGCTCAGCTCAAGCTGCCGTGACGCCAGATGCAGTCGATTTTCGCGGCAGGCGAACATGTCGTACTGTTCGTCCGGCACGATGATTCGATAAGCGTAAAGGGTCCTGGCTGAGCGCGACATCTGAGGCTCCAATCGAGGGCGCGACAGTAGCTGCGCGCACGCCTCAAAGCAAGGGTTTGAGCACCGGCCAGACTGTCTTGAGCAGTAGATCCTGCGCCTCGGCAGTCGGGTGAATACCATCGGCCTGCATCATGCCCGCGACACCGCCAACACCCTCGAGCAGGAATGGCACATAGGCGACAGTTTTCTCGGCAGCGAGCGAGTCGAACGCGTCAGCGAAAGCGCGGGTGTAACGCTGCCCGAGATTGGGTGGCATGCGCATGCCCAGTAACAACACTTGCGCACCTGCATCACGGCTGCGATCAATCATTTCGGCAAGATTCTGTTTCAATTGCCCTGGAGCCTGGCCGCGCAAGCCATCGTTGCCACCGAGCTCCAAAATGACCACCTCAGGCGTGTGCTCAGCAAGCAGTGGATCGAGCCGCGCGAGCCCGCCAGCCGTGGTGTCGCCGCTGATCGAGGCATTCACTACCCGCCATGATTCATCCTCTTCGACCAGACGCTCCTGTAGCAGATGCACCCAGCCCTGGCTTGTTTCCAGCCCGAAAGCGGCGCTGATACTATCCCCGACCACCAGAACGGTTCCGGCCAGGGCTCCCTGAGTCCAGCACAGCAGCGCCAGAGCCCCGCATTTCAGCCAACTTCGCATCGGATCCCCTCATGAGCGGCAACATTCTCGACGCCCGGAACCTTAACAAAGTGGTACCCAGCGCGGAAGGCGAGCTGAGCATCCTGGCCGACCTCTCCCTGCAACTGGCCAAGGGCGACAGCCTTGCCATCGTTGGCACCTCGGGCTCTGGAAAGTCAACGCTGCTCGGCCTGCTGGCCGGGCTCGATCTGCCGAGCTCGGGCGAAGTACACCTGGCCGGCCATGCGCTGGCTGCACTCGACGAAGATCAGCGGGCACGGGTGCGCGCCGAGCACGTCGGCTTCGTTTTCCAGTCCTTCCAGCTGCTGGACAGCCTGAACGCATTGGAGAACGTCATGCTGCCGTTGGAGCTGGACGGCCGCCGCGACGCCCGTGAACGGGCCACCGAACTGCTCGGACGCGTTGGCCTGGCGGAGCGCCTGCATCACTATCCTCGCCAGCTCTCCGGTGGTGAGCAGCAACGTGTCGCCCTCGCCCGCGCGTTCGCCGCCGAACCTGACGTGCTGTTTGCCGATGAACCCACCGGCAATCTCGACACTCACACCGGCGCCCATGTCACGGAACTGCTTTTCGAGCTCAATCGTGAACGCGGAACCACCCTGGTGCTGGTAACCCACGATGAGCGCCTGGCCAAACGGTGCCATCGCATGATTCGCCTCGAAGCTGGTCGACAGATCGCTGCCGAGTCAGCCGAATGATGCGCATGCCCAAGGCTCGGCTACTTGCCCTGGCTTTCCGACAATTAATGCGTGACGCCCGCGCTGGCGAGCTGCGTGTGCTGTTTTTCGCGCTGGTGGTGGCTGTGGCTGCCAGCACTGCGATCGGCTACTTCGGCGCCCGGTTGAACGACGCAATGCTGCTACGAGCCAGTGAGTTTCTGGGTGCTGACATGGTCCTGAGCGGTAGCGCGCCGGCAGTGCCAGAGCAGATCGAAGCGGGCATGGCACAAGGTCTCGATCATGCACGGGTAGTCGAATTCTCAAGTGTGATTGCAACCGATCAGAACCTGCAACTTGCCAGCGTGAAGGCTGCGAGCAGCGCCTATCCGCTACGTGGCACCCTGCGCAGTGCAGCGCAGCCCTATGAGGCCGAACAACCAGGAGGGGGCCCGGCACCCGGCGAAGCCTGGGCCGAAGCACGACTGTTCGCAGCACTCGACCTGGCGATCGGAGACAGCATCGAAGTCGGCAATAAACCGCTGCGCCTGACCCGTGTACTCACCTACGAACCGGACCGAGTCGGCGATTTCTACAGCCTGACTCCACGCGTCCTGATGCACCTCGATGACCTGGACGCAACTGGCGTCGTGCAACCCGGCAGCCGCGTCCGCTACCGCGAGCTTTGGCGCGGCGAGAGCGCGGCACTCGCGACCTATCAGCAGTCACTGCAAGCAGGGCTGCAAGCGCATCAGCGTATTGAAACGGCCAACGACAGCAATCGACAGATCGGTGGTGCACTTGGTCGCGCTGAGCGCTATCTGAACCTCGCCAGCCTGGCCGCGATTCTACTGGCCGGAGTGGCCGTGGCGCTCTCCGCAGCCCGCTTCGCCACGCGCCGCTTCGACGCCAGCGCCCTGCTGCGCTGCCTGGGTCTTTCACGCATTGATGCGCTGCTGCTCTACACCCTGCAACTGGGCATGCTCGGCCTGCTTGCCAGTTTTACGGGGGCGCTGCTCGGCTGGGCTGCACAGCACGGGCTGTTCTTCCTTTTGCGCGATCTACTTGCCCAGGAGATACCGCCGGGCGGCATCTGGCCCGCAACTGCCGGCATAGCAACCGGTCTGGTAGCGCTGGCAGGCTTTGCCCTGCCCCCGCTGGCAGCATTGGGTCGTGTACCACCGTTGCGGGTGCTGCGCCGCGACATGCTGCCCATCCCGCCCAGTGCATGGTTGGTCTACGGCACGGCCATCTTCGCGCTCGGGCTGATCATGTGGCGCCTAAGCCTCGATCTGAAAATCACCCTGGCATTGCTTGGCGGCGGCCTGCTTGCCACGCTGCTCCTTGGCGGCCTGCTTCTGCTCGGCCTCAAGGCCATGCGTCGCTTGCTTGCTGGCGCATCGCTGAGCTGGCGCCTTGGCCTGGGCCAGTTGCTGCGCCATCCACTGGCAGCCGCAGGGCAAGCACTCGCTTTCGGCCTGATCCTGCTGGCCATGGCTCTGATCGCGTTGTTGCGCGGCGAGTTGCTCGATACCTGGCAGGAACAGCTGCCGGATAACGCACCCAACCACTTCGTTCTGAATGTCCTACCAGCGGAAAAGGATGCCTTTGCCGAGCGCATCGCCGCCCTTTCCAGCCATGCCGCCCCACTGTATCCGGTCGTACCGGGCCGCCTGATTTCGATCAACGGCGAGCCGGTGCGCCAGTTGGTCAGCAAGGAATCCCAGGGTGAGCGCGCCATACGCCGCGATCTCAGCCTGACCTGGGCGTCCGACCTTCCCAAGGACAACCATCTGGTTGCCGGGCAATGGTGGACAGATAAGAAGGCAACGGACACCCCAGGGGTATCCGTAGAGGCCGAGCTAGCTGAAAGCCTGCAACTGAAGCTGGGCGACCGCTTGTCCTTCACCATCGGCGGGTTGGCCCGCGAGGCCAGCGTCACCAGCCTGCGTGAGGTCAACTGGGATAGCTTCCAGCCCAATTTCTACATGATCTTCGAACCGGACACGCTGCAGGGTATGCCAGCGACCTATATGACCAGCTTCCACCTGCCACCCGGCAAGGAGCGTGAGCTTGTAGAGCTGGCTCGTGCGTTCCCCTCGGTCACCCTACTTCAGGTGGAGGCGTTGCTGGCTCAGCTGCGCAGCATTCTTGCCCAGGTGTCGCTGGCAGTGGAGTACGTGCTGCTGTTCGTGCTTGCCGCCGGACTGGCGGTTTTGTTCGCCGGGTTGCAGGCCACGCTGGACGAGCGCATTCGCCAGGGCGCATTGCTGCGGGCACTTGGTGCGGAGCGGCGATTGCTGCTTCGTGCACGTCGCGCAGAGTTCGGCCTGCTCGGTGCAGCCAGTGGCCTGCTGGCCGCGCTCGGTTGCGAACTGGTCAGCGCCCTGCTCTATCACTACGCGTTCGATCTGCGCTGGCAGCCGCATCCCTGGTTGCTGGTATTGCCACTGATTGGTGCGCTGCTGGTTGGTGGCGCCGGGCTGATCGGCACGCGCCGAGCGCTCAACGCCAGCCCGCTTACCGTACTGCGCGAGAATTGAAGCGGTACAATCAGCGCTTTTCAGCAAGACCGGAAATCCATGAGCCGCTACCGCCCACCCCGCCCGGCTGGCACGCCCTTGATCACCCCCGAGGGCGAAGCCCGGCTGCGCGCCGAGCTTCACGAACTCTGGCATGTCAAGCGCCCACAGGTAACCCAATCGGTGAGCGAGGCAGCGGCACAAGGTGACCGTTCGGAGAATGCCGAGTACACCTATGGCAAGAAGATGCTTCGGGAAATCGACAGCCGTGTGCGCTTCCTGACCAAGCGATTGGAAAAGCTCAAGGTGGTCGGCGAACGCCCTAGCGATCCGAACAAAGTGTATTTCGGCGCATGGGTAACCCTGGAGGATGAGGACGGTGAGGAAGCGCGCTACCGAATCGTAGGCCCCGACGAGCTGGATCTCCGCCAAGGGCTGATCAGCATCGACTCACCATTGGCGCGTGCCTTGCTGGGTAAGACGCTGGATGCCGAAGTTCAGGTGCAGACGCCCACCGGCATGAAGCTCTGGTACGTGGTGGCAATCGAATACCCGTGACCATAAGGTCACAATGAGAACAATCGGTCATCATCTTCGTCGATAATGCGCCTTTGCGTCACTCATCTTCGGCGAAACAGTACCTTCTCACTCAATTGCCGTTTCGCTCGGTAACAGTTACGCCGAACCGTCCCGATAGCACGGCAATATCATTTCTCGCACGAGAGCCCAGCTAGAGCTTATGCGTCTCATCTCGCAAGTTCTGGCACGAATGCTGCGCTTATCCTTGCGCAGTACGCGCGATGCGCGGTGAACGGCAAGGGAGTGCCCACAGCCCGATTCACATTCGAAGAGTGCGTCCATGAACAAGAAAAAAACCTTGCTCGCCCTCTGTCTGGGTAGCGCCTTGGCGCTCACCGGTCAGGCTTACGCTGCTTCCGGCAGTGGCTACACCGCTACGAAATATCCGATTGTGCTGGCCCACGGTATGCTCGGCTTCGACAGTTTGCTCGGCATCGATTACTGGTATGGCATCCCCAAGGCACTGCGTCGCGACGGCGCTCAGGTTTATGTCACGGAGGTCAGCCAACTCAACACCTCCGAACTCCGCGGTGAGGAGTTGCTGGCACAGGTGGAGGAGATCGTCGCGATCAGCGGCAAGCCCAAGGTCAATCTGGTCGGGCACAGTCATGGCGGACCCACCGTGCGCTACGTGGCCGGGATTCGACCGGATCTGATTGCATCGGTGACGAGCGTCGGAGCACCGCACAAAGGCTCGGACGTCGCCGATCTGATACGCAATATCCCTGAAGGCTCCTCTGGCGAAGCCATCGTCGCTGGGCTGGTGAATGCCATGGGCACCTTCATCAACTTCCTGTCGGGCAGTTCCAGCACCGCCCCGCAGGACTCATTGGGTACCCTGGAGTCGCTCAACAGCGAAGGCGCTGCGCGCTTCAACGCCAAGTTCCCGCAGGGGATTCCCACCAGTGAATGCGGCGAAGGCGCCTACAAGGTCAACGGCGTGCACTACTACTCCTGGAGTGGCACCAGCCCCCTGACCAATCCGTTAGATGTTAGCGACGCCATGATGGGGGCCGGGTCCCTGGCGTTCAGCGGCCCCAACGATGGCTTGGTCGGGCGCTGCAGTTCGCATCTGGGCATGGTCATCCGCGACAACTACCGCATGAATCACCTTGACGAGGTCAATCAGTTCATGGGGCTGACCAGCCTGTTCGAAACCGACCCCGTCAGCGTTTATCGCCAGCACGCCAACCGACTGAAGAACGCCGGCCTCTAGCGAACTGGATGAGCCAAAGTTTACAGCCCCCATGAACTTGGTCGGGATCACCATCCCGACCGCCTTCGTAAGGCATTTCCATGAGTCGATACCTCGTTCTGCTGACCCTGGTCGCCGCGCTAAGCCTGACCATCATGTTGGGCCGATCAGCTTCCAGCCCGACCTCGGCTGCCACGCCACCCGCCTCTGTCTCGCCAGCCCCGGCTTCAACACCACCAGTCATGCAACCGCGCGAAACAAATGCAGCGCCACAGACTGCTATGAAACTCCCGGACTCGTTCAAGGGCACGCACATCGACGGTCAATTCCGCCTGGACCAAGCCGGCAACCTCATCGTCGGAGCCGAGATTCGACAGATCTTTGATTACTTTCTCGCGGCTATCGGTGAGGAGTCACTCAAAGGCAGCATCGAACGATTGCACCATCATATTGCTGCCGAGCTACCGGAACCTGCCCAAGGCCAGGCGATTGCAATACTCAACCAGTACCTGAGTTACAAGCGCCAACTGCTTGAATTAGAAGCCTCTTACACGCGCGCGCCAGATCTGGGTGCGTTGCGCCAGCGTCTGAGCGCGGTACAAGCGCTGCGGGCACAGGTACTTGACCCCGCTGTTCACCAGGCCTTCTTTGCGCTGGACGAAGCTTACGACCGCTTCAGCCTGGAGCGCCTTGCCATACGCTCCGACCCTGCGCTGGATAGCGCTGCCAAGGGTCGAGCCATTGATCAGCTGCGCGCATCGCTGCCCGGCGAACTGCAGGATCTGCTTGTGCCACAGTTGCAAACCGAGCTTCGCGAGCAAAGCGCCGCACTGTTGGCAAACGGTGGAAGTGCACAGCAGATCCGCCAGCTACGTCAGCAATTGGTGGGCTCGGCGGCAGCTGAGCGTCTGGAGGCGCTGGACCAACAACGCCATCAATGGCAACAGCGAGTCGCGGCCTATCGACAGGAACGGCAGCGCATTGAGACCACCCGCGGCCTGGACGACATCGAGCGCCTTAGAGCTATCGAACGCCTGGAGACGGAGCATTTCGACGAGAGCGAACGTTTGCGCCTTGTTGCTGCATACCAGCAGCAGGCTGCGCGCACCGCAACCCGCTGAACGTGATCAGTTGGCCGCCGTCTTGCGGTCTGCTTCCAGTAAGTAACGCTCGCGCTGATAGGCGAGGTAGTACTTGTTGATACTGTTGACGTAGGCCACCACACCCATCCCGACGGTCTCCATGGCAATACGTTCGACCTGGAAGAACCACTGGTCCGGATTGAGGCCGCGTCGGCGGGCCTCGGCACGCATGCTCTGCACTCGCTGCGGGCCGAGATTGTAAGCGGCGAGAATGAACGCCATGCGCTCACGCTCGTTCAGGCGCGGGCTGGCGAAGTAGTTACGGCGGATGTTCGCCAAATACTTCGCACTGGCCTGCACGTTATTGTCCAGCTGCTGGATATTGCTCACGCCCATCGCGCGGGCGGTGGCCGGCGTAACCTGCATCAAGCCTGTCGCGCCGCCAGCCCCCCGGGCCGCCGGATTCAACGTGGATTCCTTGAACGCCAGTGCGGCAAGGTTCAGCCAATCCAGTTCGATCTGTTCGGCATAGCGCTGCAGCGTCGGACGAACCTTTTCCAGGCGCTGGCGACCGACTCTGTCGAGCGGGTATTGCACTTTGTACAGGCGCCGGTAAACACGCTCGAAAGCTACATCCTGGTTATCCGGCAGATCGAAGTCCTTGAGAAAGCGATCGGCACTTGCGCGCAGCATGCTGGCATCCTTGCGCACGAACCAGTGCATGCTGCCTTTGTCCTCCAGACTCAGGTGCTGGTCGATACGCAGTTTCGGCATGACCTTGGCCCAACGCTTGGCGATGGTGTGCTCGACGACGGTGGCCGGATAGACGCCGGCCTGCACCATTTCCAGCACGTCTTCGACGGCCATCGTGGGGTCGACCCACTCCGCGACGATCGGCGCCTGATTGCGTTCCATCAACTGTTTGTTCAGGCGCGCCAGCGCCGGCCCTGCGGCACTGCCAGGCGGCAAGGCAACGCTACGCCCGGAAAGCTGCTCCAGACGCTGATAGCGTGGACCGCCCTGCCGTCCAATCAGCACCAGCGATACGTCGCTTACTACTGGCCGGCTGCGGCTGATGCCCTTCATGCCCGCCAACGGCAGCAATTCGCCAGGCGCTACCAGATCACCTTCACCGCGCTGCAGCGCGCCGAGCAATTGGTCTTTGGCTTTGGGAATGATTTTGAGGGTAATTGAGCGCCCGGGTGCGGCGTCGCGGTTCAGGTGTTGTTCAAAGGCGCGCAGCCGCGCGTACTCCACGCCTATTGCCTCGCCCTTCACTTCTCCGGAACTGTTACGGCTCTGGTTGACCAGTACGCGCAATACGCCACTGCGGCGAATCTCGGCAAGATCACGTACCGTATCGCTCGATTGCCAGGCCTCAGGTCCGGCCACGCGAGCGCTCGCTATCACCGGCGTTAAAACCAGCAGCAAGCAGATCAGAAGTGGCAGCAATCGTGACATCGAGGATGCACCGGTCTGAAGACGCAGAGAGCGCTAAACGCGGTGTCCCTGCCCGCAATAAGGTGGCAAAGGTTCTCACAGGTCGGGTGATTCTGCTAGCTGATGCTCTAAAAGTGGTTTAGGTTAATAACCTATCTTGTTGATTTACATTGAATTTAAGTTTTGGGGTCGCTATGCAGCTTATCGATATTGGCGTCAATTTGACCCATCCGACATTCGCCTCGGACCCATCGGCAGTCGTCGAGCGTGCCAAAGCCGCGGGCGTTGCTCAGATGGTGCTCACCGGAACCAGTCTTGCAGAAAGTGAAGCTGCGATCAGACTCTGTCGCGAGATCGACGAATCTCGCCAACACCTATTCAGCACCGCAGGCGTCCATCCGCACGACGCCAGCCAGTGGACCGCCGATAGCGTTAGCCAGCTGCGCAGTCTGCTGGGTGAGCCCGAAGTGCGCGCTGTCGGTGAGTGCGGGCTGGATTTCAACCGCGATTTCTCGCCACGACCACAACAAGAACGTGCACTGGAAGAACAGCTGCAGCTCGCTGTCGACCTATGCCTACCGGTCTTCCTCCACGAGCGCGACGCCAGCGAACGGCTGGTAGCGATCCTGCGGCCGTTTCGCGACCAGTTGAGCGCCGCGGTGGTGCACTGCTTCACTGGCGAGAAACGTGCGCTGTACACCTATCTCGACCTCGATCTGCACATCGGCATCACCGGTTGGATTTGCGACGAGCGTCGTGGCACCCATCTGCATCCGCTGGTCGGTGAAATACCCGAAGGACGCCTGATGCTGGAAAGCGATGCGCCCTATCTGTTACCACGCAGCCTGCGACCCAAGCCGAAAAGCGGGCAAAATCAACCAGCCTATCTACCGGAAGTGCTGCGCGAGGTGGCTATTCACCGTGGCGAAAGCGAAGCGCGACTCGCCGAGCACACCACCCGCTGCGCCCGCACTTTCTTCGGGCTGCCTGACCTCGACTGATTCACAATTTCTTCTCAAGCTCTGCCCCCAGCGGCCGTTAATTGTTGAGTCGCGCCGCATGCGTTCAACCGCTACGGCCACCTCCTAAATATGAAGAAGAGCAGTCATGGCCGTTTGGATTCGCGATCTGTCGCTCAAGTACAAATTCTGGGCGCTCAACATGGTGACCTTCGTCATCGCGTTGCTGTTGGTGCTCTATGCCGTACAGCTGGAGCAGAGTGCGCGCAGCGCCGATGCCCACTTAGCTGCCCAGGCGCGTGCTTCACTACTGGCAGCATGGCCCGAGTCCGCGGCGCTGCCGCAGGGCCCGGACCTAGCTGTGTTTCAGGCAGATCAGCGCGCCCAAGTCGAGGGCCAGGTCGTTGCCGATAACGGGTGGACCGCCCTCTCCTATGACCGATTGTTCGCCAGTAACCCGGTAGTGGGTGCGCAGACGATTGCCCGACCCGATGGCCAGAAGCTGGCTGTACTGGCCCGCGCGCCCAGCGTCATTCAAGTGCTGAGTGAGCATTTCTTCAGCTATGCCATGGCGGTTGCAGTGCTGATGCTCGGTCTGCTCGCCGCCTCGCAGCTACTCATCCGCTTTCTGCTCAGCCATCTCAATACACTCAAGGACGTCATGCTGCACGTCGAGCGCAGCGGCGATTTGCAGGCCCGCGTACCGCTGGAAAGCCGTGACGAAGTCGGCCAGATGGCCAGCGCATTCAATGCGATGCAAAACGGCTACCAACGTGTGGTCAGCACTGTCGCCCAAGCGGCCGCCCGCCTCGACGAAGGTGCAAGCCGCCTCGCCACGAGCATGAATGATGTGCACAAGGGCATGCGCGGCCAACAGGGCGAAACCGATCAGGCCGCAACGGCGATCAATGAAATGAGCGCCACGGTTCATCAGATCGCCGAACATGCACGCGAAACACGGGACCAATCGCAGAATGCCGATCGCCTCGCTGGCGACGGTCATCGGGTCGTAGGGCGGGTCCAGAAGTCCATCTCCAGCCTTTCCTTGGGCGTTCAGCAGACCGGTGAGATGATCGGCCAGCTCGCCGCAGACAGCCAGAAGATCAACAGCGTCGTCAACGTGATCCACAGCATCGCCGAACAGACCAACCTGCTGGCGCTCAACGCCGCCATCGAGGCTGCTCGTGCCGGTGAGCAGGGTCGCGGTTTCGCAGTGGTCGCCGACGAGGTGCGTAACCTTGCCAAGCGCGTACAGGACTCCACCGACGAAATCACCCAGATGATCTCCGGCCTGCAGGCCATGACCCGCGATGCCGTGGAGTTCATGCAGGAGAGTTCGCTCAAGGCCGACGACTGTGTGCGTGAAGCGCATGAGGCGGCCCAGGCGCTTGAAGCCATCGCCGGCGCCGTGGCGCAGATGCGCGAAAGCAACACGCAGATCGCCGTTGCTGCAGAACAGCAGAGCCAGGTCGCCGAAGAGCTCAATCGATCGGTTACCGGCATCCGCGATGTCACTGAACGAACCGTCGAACAAACCGTAAGCTCGGCCAGCACCAGCGCAGAACTGGCCGCGCTATCCAACGATTTGAGTCGGGCTATCGGCCAGCTCAAGCTCTAAGCCTTCATGCCCTATCGGCGTTGCGATCCAGCTTCGCCGTAGCGCGCTCGAAAAGCATGCACCGCTTCGAGCGCAGCCCCAAAACAGGGCAGCCACCGATTAGCAATCCTTTCGCGACGCCTATGGCGCGCGATTTCCGTGCATTGGCACCGCTCTTGCTTTGCATCTTGGCGTGCAAGAAAGCTGCTGCATCTGCAAAACAATTTGAAATAGCCGACTAGGGTTCCGACTCGTCAACACGAGTGGCTGGTCCGAGAGTTGGCGACCTCCAGTGAGGTTACACGGCGGGATAAAAGCCCGGGAGACAGCGTCATTGCCACGCAGCTCCTGCGCTATTCCCAACACTGGAGGGTTTGCCATGCTCCCGTTCGAACCGGCCCCGCCGTTCTGCGCCCTGTATACCGGGCTGTGCGCCACGCCTGAACCTCACGCCTATCGGTCTGTTACAGCCACCGTCATACGAGGTGCCTGTCCATGCGCCTGATAAACCGCACGCCTGGCCGCAGCGGCTGGTGGGCATTGGCGATCCTGCCGTTTGCCCTGCTCTTGGCGCTGTACCTGACCAACTCGGCCCAGCGCCTGGAGCTCAACCCGAACGACAAGCTGCTGCCCAGCTTCAGCCAGATGAGTGCAGCGATAGAGCGCCTCGCCTTCACCCCCGATAAACGCTCCGGCGATTACCTGTTCTGGCAGGACACCGCCTCCAGCCTAAAGCGCCTCGGCATCGGCCTCGCTATTGCGGCGGTAGCCGGACTATGCCTGGGCATCGCCGCCGGCACGCTGCCCCTGTTTAGCGCGCCGCTTTCGCCCTTGCTCACGGTGCTTTCGATGGTGCCGCCACTGGCGATTCTGCCAATCCTGTTCATTGTGTTCGGGCTGGGCGAGCTGTCCAAGGTGATGCTCATCGTCATCGGTATCACACCGATCCTGGCTCGTGACCTTGAACACCGAGCGCGAGAAATCCCCCGCGAACTGCTGATCAAGGCGCAAACCTTGGGTGCCAACACCTGGACGTTGATCCTGCGCCTGGTGCTGCCGCAGTTGATGCCGCGCCTGCTGATCAGCCTGCGGCTGGTGCTCGGTTCGGCCTGGCTGTTCCTCATTGCCGCTGAAGCCATCGCCTCCACCGATGGCCTGGGCTATCGCATCTTTCTCGTGCGTCGCTACATGGCGATGGACGTGATCCTGCCTTACGTCGCCTGGATTACCGCGCTGGCGTGGGCCATGGACTACCTGCTGCGGCGTCTGACACAGCTGCTGTTCCCCTGGTACGAAGGAGCCAAGGCATGAGCGATATAGACGCGAACACGCCCGTACCCGCGCGTCCGGAGCAGCGCGCCGCAGGCGAATCCAACACGTTTATCCAGGTAAAGAACGTCTGGCAGGAATACGGCGACCAGGTGGTACTGGAGCGTCTGAACCTGAACATCGTCGAAGGTGAATTTTGCACTCTGGTCGGTGCGTCCGGCTGTGGCAAGTCCACCTTTTTACGGCTGTTGCTTGGCCAGGAAACCCCCAGCCGTGGCGAGATTCTGCTGGACGGTCAGCCACTGGCTGACGAGCCGGACGCCAGCCGAGGCGTGGTTTTTCAGCGTTACTCGGTATTCCCACATCTGTCCGTGCTGAACAACGTCGCCCTTGGTCTCGAGCTGCCACACGCTCCGCTGCTGGGCCGCCTGCTCGGGCGCAACAAGCGCGATGCCCGCGAGCAGGCTGCACAGATGTTGCACAAGGTTGGCCTCGACCATGCCCTGGACAAGTATCCGGCGCAGCTCTCCGGCGGCATGCAGCAACGCCTCGCCATCGCCCAGGCACTGATCATGAAGCCACGCGTGCTACTGCTCGACGAGCCCTTCGGCGCGCTCGACCCAGGCATTCGCAAGGACATGCACGCGCTGCTGCTCGAGCTTTGGAGGGAAACCCGGCTGACGGTGTTCATGGTCACCCATGACCTCTCTGAGGGCTTCACCCTCGGCAGTCGGCTGCTGGTGTTCGACAAGCCACGCATCGATCCGCACGCCCCGGGTGCTTATGGCGCACGGGTGACCTACGACATTCCACTGCACGACAACCGCCACCTGCCCGACGGTGTCGCCAGTCTGCCGGCCGATCTCTGCGGCCCTTTCCGAACTGTCTATCAAGGAGCCTGACATGAGCGCTTCACTCGCGATCCGCCCCACGCTGTACGAGGAAACCATTCCCGGTGGCGGCCACACCTCCTTCGTCCTCAAGCGCGGCCAGCTGCTGCGTCTGACCGATCTCGAAGGCGGCGCCAACGTCAGCATCATGCTGCTCAATGCCAATGAGAAGAGCGAACGCCTCAACCTACCGGATACGCTCAAATGCCAACACACCGCCAAGCTCACCGCCGGCCACTGCCTGTACTCGGACATGGGTCGCGTACTCGCCGCCATCACGGCCGACACCTGCGGCTGGCACGATAGCTTCGGCGGCGTACTGAACGCCGACGAAGTGCGGGAAAGGTACGGCGAAGGCCGCTATCAGGAACTGCACAACGGCTTCTTTCGCAACGGCACCGACAACCTGCTGGTGGAAATGGGCAAGTGGAATCTGAACCTGCAGGACCTGCTGATGGTGCTCAATCTGTTCAGCCGGGTGGATGTGGACGCAGACGGTAGGTTTGCCTTTCACAGCGGCAACTCCAAGCCGGGCAGCTACGTCGAGCTGTATGCGCCGATGGATACCTTGGTGATCCTTACCGCCCTGCAGCACCCGCTCGACCCGAACCCGGTTTACGCACCAAAGCCTGTGCAGCTCAGCTGGCACAAGGTCGAGAGCGACGGTATCAGCGTGCTCTGCCGTACTTCGCGCCCGGAGAACGGCCGCGGCTTCCACAACACCGAACGACTCTACATCTGAGGAGGTTGCCGAGATGACCATCGTAGAAAGCAGCCTGCACCCCGAAACCGCTACATTCCGCCACCTGATTCCGGCCGGCGAGCCGTACCTGTTCGAAGTGAAGGCCGGGCAGACCCTGCGCCTGTTGGATGTTGAGGGCAACCAGGCCATCGATACGCTTTTCTTCAGCGCGAAGAACCCGCGCGAACGCTTCGACCCGCAGCGCACCCTGCGCCGGCAGAACAAGGTCTACCTAACCGCCGGGACCGTTCTCTACTCCAATCTGGGCCACCCATTACTGACCATCACGGCCGACACCTGCGGGCGCCACGACACCCTGGGCGGCGCCTGCGCCCAGGAAAGCAACGTGGTGCGCTATGCGCTGGACAAGCGCTACATGCACAGCTGCCGCGACAACTTTCTGCGCGCCAGCCTGCACGACGGTCGCCTGGAGAAGCGCGACATAGGCGCCAACATCAACTTCTTCATGAACGTGCCGGTCACGCCTGACGGCGGGTTGACCTTCGAGGACGGCCTCTCCGCACCCGGCAAATATGTCGAACTGCGCGCCGAGATGGACGTGATCGTACTGATCTCAAATTGCCCCCAGCTGAACAACCCGTGCAACGGCTGGAACCCGACACCTGCCCAGGTGCTGGTATGGGACTGATGCGGTTGTTGCGCCGCTACCTGCTGCCGCTGCTGCAGGCGCGTGCCGGGCAGCTACCAGTAGCAGGCGCGTCGCAAGAGCAAGGCGCGAATGACCGTCGCGCAGCCCGGCATCATCCGTAGGGTGGGCTTCAAGCCCGCAGCCACACATTAATACGCAATGGTTGGCTAAAGCAGAACGCCGCCAGGCCCACCGACAAACGCCACCCCCCGGACGGCCGGGGGCGACGAAGAAATAAAGCGGGACGGCCCGCCTCCCCGTGAGGGATTGAAGATGTTCAGCAAACTCCTTATCGCCAACCGCGGTGCCATCAGCTGCCGCATCCTGCGCACGCTGCGCGCCCTGAACGTGAAAGGCGTCGCCGTCTATTCCGAGGCCGACGCCGCCAGCTTGCATATCCAACAGGCCGCCGAGTCGCACAGCCTGGGCGAAGGCCCGGCCTCGAGCACCTACCTGGTGGTGGAAAAAATTCTTGCCGTGGCCCGGGAAACCGGTGTGCAAGCAATCCACCCCGGCTACGGCTTTCTCTCGGAGAACGCCGCCTTTGCCGAAGCCTGCGAGGCCGCGGGTATCGCCTTCGTCGGCCCGACGCCTGAGCAACTGCGCGTATTCGGCCTCAAGCACACCGCCCGCGCCCTGGCCAAGCAGCACGGCGTGCCGATGCTCGAGGGCACCGAGTTGCTGGCAGACCTTGAGGCTGCGCTGATCGCCGGCGAGCAGGTCGGCTACCCGGTGATGCTGAAAAGCACCGCTGGCGGTGGTGGCATCGGCATGCGTGTGTGCAACAGCGCCGCCGAACTGAGCGAAGCCTTCGACGCAGTCAAACGCCTGGGGCAGAACAACTTCAGCGACAGCGGCGTGTTTATCGAAAAATACATCCAGCGCGCTCGCCACCTGGAAGTGCAGGTGTTCGGCGACGGTGCCGGCGAGGTGATTGCCCTCGGGGTGCGTGACTGCTCGGTGCAGCGGCGCAACCAGAAGGTGCTGGAAGAAACCCCGGCGCCAAATCTGCCGGCCGGCATGGCCGAGGCGCTGTGCGACGCGGCGATCAGGCTGTCCAAGGCCGTCAGCTACCGCAGCGCCGGTACTGTCGAATTCGTCTACGACACCGAGGCCGAGCGCTTCTACTTTCTCGAAGTGAACACCCGCTTGCAGGTGGAGCATGGCGTTACCGAGCAGGTGTGGGGGGTGGACCTGGTGCGCTGGATGATCGAGCTGGCTGCCGGTGACTTGCCTCCGCTGATCGAGCTGGCCAAGGATCTGAAGCCTAACGGCCATTCGATTCAATCGCGCCTGTATGCCGAAGACCCCGGCCGCGATTTCCAGCCGAGTCCCGGCCTGCTCACAGCGGTGAACTTCCCGTCAGCAGATGGCAAGACCCTGCGTATCGACACCTGGGTTGAAGCGGGCTGCGAGATCCCGCCCTACTTCGACCCGATGATTGCAAAGCTCATAACCTGGGCGCCAAGTCGCGAACAGGCGCGCCTGGCATTGGATGCCGCCCTCGGCGACACGCTGCTCTATGGCGTGGAAACCAACCGCGCTTACCTCCGGCAAATCCTGACCTTTGAACCTTTCGTCAATGGCACGCCATGGACCCGTTGCCTCGAAGGCCTGACCTACAAGGCCAACACCTTCGAGGTGATAAGCGGCGGCACTCAGACTACCGTGCAGGACTTTCCTGGCCGCCTCGGCTACTGGGCGGTGGGAGTGCCGCCGTCCGGACCGATGGACAGCCGCGCCCTGCGCCTGGGCAATGCCCTGTTGGGCAATCCGGGTGGTGCCGCAGGTCTGGAAATCACCATGAGCGGGCCGAGCCTGCGCTTCAACACCGATGCGGTGGTGGCAGTCACCGGCGCCGAGATCACGCTGAAGCTCGACGATGTCATGCAGCCGATGTACACCGCGATCCTGGTGAAAGCCGGTAGCACCCTGGCTATCGGCACCATTGCCGGTGCCGGCGCGCGCAGCTATCTCAGCATACGTGGCGGCATTCAGCTGCCGGATTACCTGGGCAGCAAAAGTACCTTCACTCTCGGCCAGTTCGGCGGCCACGGCGGCCGCGCGCTGCGTGCGGGCGACGTGCTGCATCTGAGCGAACTGACCGACAGCTCGGCGGGGGCCAGCCTGCCGCTGGAACTCTGCGAAGTGCTGCCGGCGGTGCGCGAGCTACGAGTGATCTACGGCCCGCATGGCGCGCCGGAGTACTTTACCGAGGGCTACATCAAGACGTTCTTCAGTACCCACTGGGAAGTGCACTTCAACTCCAGCCGTACCGGCGTGCGCCTGATCGGTCCCAAGCCCGAATGGGTGCGCGAGAGCGGCGGCGAAGCCGGTTTGCATCCATCGAACATCCACGACAACCCCTACGCCATCGGCGCGGTCGATTTCACAGGGGACATGCCGGTGATCCTCGGCCCGGACGGCCCGAGCCTGGGGGGGTTTGTCTGTCCGGTGACCATTATCGAGGCCGACCTGTGGCAGCTCGGGCAGCTTAAGGCAGGGGATAAAGTGCGCTTTGTCCCGGTGGATATCGCCACAGCGCGGGAGCTGGCAAGAGCCCGGCGCGAAGAGTGCACGCTTGTCTCCCCTCTCCCTCCGGGAGAGGGGCCGGGGCGGCCCGCGATCGGGGTGAGGGCTGTTTCAACCGACAGCAAAAGCCCCTCACCCCAGCCCTCTCCCGGGGGGAGAGGGGGCATTTACGCGCAGTCTGCGGAATATGCGCTCACCTCCCCCATCGTCCTCGACATCGGCTCTGATGACACTCGTCTGGTAGCCCGCCTCGCCGGCGACACTCACGTGCTACTGGAAATCGGTGCCCCAGAGTTGGATCTGGTGCTGCGCTTTCGCGCCCACGCGCTGATGCAGGCGCTGGAGACGAAAGCGCTGGATGGCGTGATCGACCTCACACCCGGGATTCGCTCGCTGCAGGTCCACTACCAGCCTGACATTCTGCCGCTTGCTCGCCTGCTGGCCGAAGTGATTGGCCAGTGGGATGCCGTTTGCCACGCCGAGAACCTGACGGTGCCCTCGCGCATCGTTCATCTGCCCCTGTCCTGGGACGATCCTGCCTGCCAGTTGGCGATCGAGAAGTACATGACGACCGTGCGCAGGGATGCTCCCTGGTGCCCGAGCAACTTGGAATTCATCCGCCGCATCAATGATCTGCCGAACCTCGACGAGGTTTACCGCACCGTGTTCGACGCCAGTTATCTGGTGATGGGCCTCGGCGATGTATACCTCGGCGCCCCCGTCGCCACTCCACTGGACCCGCGTCATCGGCTGGTCACCACCAAGTACAACCCGGCGCGCACCTGGACGGCCGAAAACTCGGTGGGCATTGGCGGCGCCTACATGTGCGTCTACGGCATGGAGGGCCCCGGCGGCTACCAGTTCGTCGGCCGCACGCTGCAGATGTGGAACCGCTATCGCGAAGTCGCCGCATTCGACGGCAAGCCATGGCTGCTGCGCTTTTTCGACCAGATTCGCTTCTATCCGGTCAGCGCCGAGGAACTGTTGAAGATTCGCCGCGACTTTCCGTTGGGCCGCTACCCGCTGAAGATCGAGGAGACCGAGCTGTGCCTCTCGGACTATCAGGACTTCCTGGCCAGGGAAGCCGACAGCATCGAGGCGTTCCGCAGCCAGCAGCGCGCAGCCTTCGACGCCGAGCGCCAGCGCTGGATCGAATCCGGCCAGGCGCATTTCGAAAGCGAGGAAATCGTCGCCGATCTGGGCGAAGACACACCGCTCGGCGCCGGCCAGCACGGCATTGACAGCCATATCGCCGGAAATCTCTGGCAAGTGTCGGTGGCCGAGGGTGCGCGGGTCGAGGCCGGCGACGTGCTGGTGATCCTCGAGAGCATGAAGATGGAGATCCCGCTCACCGCCCCGGTCGCCGGGGTGGTGATGGACGTCCGTGTGCAGCCCGGTTCGCCGGTGCGCGCAGGCCAGCGGGTAGTGGTGATCGAGGAGGTCTGAGAACTGTGGTCTTTGCCCACCATTTCCCCCCTCACCCTAGCCCTCTCCCTCAGGGAGAGGGGACCGGTTCGGCGCGGGTTCGGGATCTGGACATCGACGCTGTTCACGCATTGCCATGAGCCGCGCACCGAAATCCTGGCCTCATACGAAAGCAACGCCGGACCACACGACCATCAGCAACACCGAACCAACCCTCGCACCTTTGGGGAGACGGCCGGGATGAAGGGAACAGACCCAACCAAATCCCTCGCCACGACACACACCACAGGCGCCGGACTAACAGCACCAAAGCAACGCCAAACCACAAGACCACCGGCAACACCGAACCAACCCTCGCACCTTTGGGGAGACGGCCGGGATGAGGGGAACAGACCCATCCAAATCCCTCGCCACGACACACATCGCAGGCGCCGGACTAACAGCACCAAAGCAACGCCAGACCACAAGACCACCAGCAACACCGAACTGACTCTCGCACCTTTGGAGAGACGGCCGGAATGAGGGGAACAGGCCAAATCCCTCGCCACGACACACACCACAGGCGCCGGACTAACAGCACCAAAACAACGCCAGACCACATAGCCATCAGCAACACCGAACCAACCCCCTCGCCCCTTTGGGGAGAGGGCTGGGGTGAGGGGAAAGAGGCGCTAGCCAAACCTTCATCCCAACCGCCCGAACAGACTAGGCCCGCCACAGAGGAAGCCAACCATGACGACCAATTTCGATCTGCGCCTCAACACGTTGCGCGCTGCCTATGAAGCAGGCACCACGACCCCGCGCCAGCTGATCCTCGAGCTACACGCCAAGGCCGCCGAACTGAACGGCGAATTCAACGCCTTTATCCACCTGCTGAGCGTCGAAGAACTCGAACCCTTCATCGCAGCCCTGGATGACAAAACCTCCGCCGAACTCCCGCTCTACGGCATCCCGTTCGCCATCAAGGACAACATCGATCTGGCCGGCATCCCCACCACCGCCGCATGCCCAGCCTTCGCCTACACCCCTGAAACCAGCGCCACCATCGTCGAGCAGCTGATTGCGCTGGGTGCAATACCACTCGGCAAAACCAACCTCGATCAGTTCGCCACCGGCCTCAACGGCACCCGCTCGCCCTATGGCGAGTGCCGCAACAGCGTGCACCCCGACTATCCCTCCGGTGGCTCCAGCGCCGGCTCATCCTTGGCCGTGGCGCTGGGCCTGTGCACCTTTGCGCTGGGCACCGACACCGCCGGCTCCGGCCGCGTTCCGGCTGCGCTGAACAACCTGGTGGGGCTGAAAGCCAGCAAGGGCCTGATCTCCACCGCCGGCGTCGTCCCCGCCTGCCGTACGCTGGACTGCGTGACCTTCTTCACTACCACCGCCTCTGAAGCCAGTCAGTTGCTGGCGCTGACCGCCAGGCTCGACCCTCGGGACGAGTACAGCCGCGCCAACCCACTTTGGAACGACGGCTCAGCGTTTGGTCAGGTGAAGTCCTTTCGCTTCGGTGTGCCAAAGCAGCTCGAATTTCTCGGCTGCCCGGAAAGCCCGTCGCTATTCGCCACCACCATTGAGCATCTCAAGGCCATTGGTGGCGAGCCGGTGGAAGTGGACTTTTCGCCGTTCCTCGAGGCCGCGCGCCTGCTCTACGAAGGGCCCTGGGTCGCCGAGCGCTATAGTGTCGCCGGCGCGCTGATCGAGCAGCAGCCCGATGCCGTGCTGCCGGTGATAAAAGCGGTATTGGAAAAGGCGCCGGGTACCACCGCCGTGCAGCTGTTCCAGGCCCAATATCGCCTGCAGCAGCTGACGGCCATCTGCGACCGGATCATGGCCGAGGTCGATTGCGTACTCACACCCGCCTACCCGCGCCCGGTCACTCTTGCCGAGCTGCATGCTGAACCAGTCAAGCGCAACTCGGACCTGGGCTACTACACCAACTTCATGAACATGCTGGACTACGCCGCGGTGGCGGTGCCGGCCGCCGTCATGCAGAACGGCCTGCCCTGGGGCGTGACACTGTTCGGCCGGGCGTTCACCGACCAGTACCTGTTGAGCCTGGCCGACGCGCTACAGCGCCAGACCGAGCTGAAGCTGATCAGCGGCAACGCACTCGACATGCCAGCACCACAGAACCCGGCTCGCAACGACCGCGCCCGCGTGGTGGTCTGCGGTGCGCACCTGGACGGCCTGCCGCTGAACTGGCAGCTCAGGCTGCGCGGCGGCCTGCTGCTGGAAACCACCCGCAGCTCGCCGGACTACAAGCTCTACGCCCTGGCCGGCGGCCCGCCGCTGCGCCCGGGCATGGTTCGCGTCACCGAAGGCGGAGCGGCTGTCGAGGTGGAGGTCTGGGAGTTGCCCAGCGCGGAGCTCGGTTCCTTTCTCACAGGCATTCCGGCACCCCTCGGCCTAGGCAAGGTGCAACTGGCCGATGGCCGTTGGGAGACGGGCTTCATCTGCGAGCCCTACGGCCTGGAGGGATCGCAGGACATCACCGAGCTGGGCGGCTGGCGCGCCTATTTGAAGTGCCGCGGCTGAGGCAGACGAGAATCGACGGGGTTGCGCTGTAGCCATCCCGTCGCATCGTCGGAACATCCAGCGCCGGGCCGACCTCGGATGCAGAGCCACGCCGACTCCGGTCGGCACCATCTGCATCCGAAGGAGGAGTACTCCATGCGTATCACCCTGCCACGCATTGGCCTCGGCGGCGCACCGCTGGGCAACATGTTCCATCCGCTCAGCGAAGAAACTGCCGACGCCACCCTCAAGGCCGCCTGGGACGCCGGCTTTCGCTATTACGACGTGTCGCCACACTATGGCGCAGGGCTGGCCGAGCAGCGCTTCGGTCGCCTGCTCAGCGGCAAGCCACGCGATGAATACGTGCTAAGTACCAAGGTCGGGCGACTGCTGCACCCGGCCGCCCAGCCGGAGAATGCCAAGCCTTTCGTCGACGAACTGCCCAACAAGCGTGTCCCCGACTACTCGGCCGACGGCGCGCGACGCTCTATCGAAGACAGCCTGGAGCGCATGGGCGTTGATCGCCTCGACGTGGTGTTCATCCACGACGTGTCCGAGGATCAATGGGGCCCGCAGTGGAAGGAGTACTTCCAACAAGCGATGAACGGCGCGGCTAAGGCCCTGACGCAATTGCGCGATGAGGGTGTGATTCGCGGCTGGGGTCTGGGTGTCAATCTGGTCGAACCGTGCCGCATGGCACTTGAGCAGAGCGATCCGAACGTGTTCCTGCTGGCCGGTCGCTATTCGCTGCTGGAGCACGACGAAGCGCTGGATACGCTGTTTCCGACCTGCCATGAGCGGGGTGTCGGCATCGTCGTTGGCGGCCCATTCAATTCCGGCGTGCTGGCCGGCGGCGAGCATTACGAGTACGACCAGATCCCGGCGCACATCAGCGAGCGTAGGAAGCAGCTGAACGCGGTTGCCGAGCGCTGCGGCGTGGACCTGCGCGCCGCAGCGCTGCACTTTTGCCTGGCCAACCCGGTTGTGGCCTCGATCATCCCCGGTACAGCGAACCCCGAGCGGCCGAAGCAGTACATGGACTATTTCAATACTCAGGTTCCCAGCGAGTTCTGGCAGACGCTCAAGCGCGATGGACTGCTCCGCGAGGATGCGCCAGTACCGACCTGATTTGATTCACGTCCCCGACGGCTCCCGCATCAGCGTTTTGTGGGAGCGCCTTGAGGATGCTGTGCCTTCCTCGCCAATAACCTACCACCACAGCCTTGCTCCGCACTATCGCGGAGCAAGGCTCCCCATTTGAGAGCAGCGAAGTTCAAGCCGAGCAAACGCTCTACTGCCGTTTCGTACGGCAACTTCTTGAATAGACGGCGCTTTTGCTTCGAGCAGCGCAGCTGGCACGCAACCTGCTGTAGAGCTAATGAACGGGATGAGTCGCCACCGGCACTCATGACGCTTGGCACAAACACAGGAGCAGCTTCAAGGAGAACTAGGGTTCCGGCTCACAGGGAGTGGGCGCTGGTCCGAGAGTTCTCCGGTCCCAGGGACGGGACTACACGGAGGGATAAAAGCCCGGGAGACGCGATGTCATCCCGTGCCTTGTCATTCCAATGTGTAGGGAAATCACGCCATGTCCACACTGCGCTCGCTGAACAAGACCCTTCTCGCCGCCGGCCTGGCCGTCGCGACATTGTTTTCACCGCTGGCCAGCCAGGCCGCCGAAAAGCTGAAGATCGGCACTGTGGTCTGGGCCGGCTATGGCCCCTTCTACGTCGCCGACAAGAAAGACCTATTCAAGCCCCACGGCCTGGATGTGGACCTGCAGTTCTTCAACGACCCTGCGCTGATTCCCACCGCCATGCTTAGCCGCGCACTGGACGGCGGCATGCTCACCTACGACCAGGTGGTGGCCTCGGTCGCCAAGGGCTTGAAGCACCGGGTGGTCATGCCCATCGACTTCTCCAACGGCGGTGACGCCATCGTCGCCGACGCCTCGATCCAGACCGTTGCCGACTTCAAGGGCAAGAAGGTCGGCTTCAACCCGCTCTCACCATCGGACTTTCTGCTGGCCTATGCGCTGCAGCAGAACGGCATGAGCGACAAGGACATCAACGCCGTCAACATGACCCCGGAAGGCATTCCCGGCGCCATGGCCTCGGGCAACCTGCCGATTGGTGTGACCTATGAGCCCAATGTCTCGCAGATCCTTTCCATGGGCGGCGGCGACAAGTTCAGGGTGGTCTATTCGTCCAAGGACGCCCCCGGCCTGATCACCGACGTGCTGGTCTTCGACGAGGCGGTGATCACCAAGAAGCCCGCCGCCATCAAGGCAATGATCCAGGGCTATCTCGACGGCCTGGCCTACATGCAGGCGCACCCCGAGGAGTCGGCAAAGATCATCGGCGAGGTGCTTGGCGTCAGCGCCGAAGAAGCCGTCGAGCAGATGGCCGGCGCCTACAACATCCCGCTCGCGGAGATGGGCAAGAGCTTCAGCCCAGGCGACGACACCCATTCCTTCCATGGCAGCGGCGCGATCATCGCCAAGCTGCTCAAGGACAACGGGCAGATCCCAACCATCCCGGATTTCAGCCAGACCTACGACGCCCAATTCACCGAAGCGCTCGCCCAGTAAGCCGACGCCGGGCGGGCCGTCGCCCGCCTGTGCTGGAGAAGACCATGACTGCGAAACCTCTGTACCGCTACGCCGATGGCCGCGTGCCCAACACGCTGGCGATCCTCTATACCGCTCTTGCCTACGGCGGCGGCCTGGCCCTGCTGTTCGCCGCCAATGGTTGGCTGAACGCACTGGGCACGTTGCTGCTGGCCCACGGCATGATCATCGCCGCTTACCTGATTCACGAATTCGCCCACGGCGCGATCTTCAGCGTGCCCAAGCACAACGAATGGGCCGGCAACGTCTGCAGTTGGTTGTGCGGCAGCTGCTACGCCGAGTTTCAGGACCTGCGCAAGAAACACATGCGCCATCACGTCGACCGCGCCGACGTGATCACCTTCGACAGCAAGGCCTTTCTCAAGGCACGCCCGCTGTGGTTCCAGAAGCTGGTGCTGGCGCTGGAATGGGCCTATGTGCCGGCGGTGGAACTGATCATGCATTTCTACGTGATCGCCCTGCCCTTCATTACCGACAACGACAAGCACCGCGCCCGCCGTGGCAAGGTCGCTGCTGTGCTGGCCGTTCGCACACTGCTCTTCGCCGGGCTTGCCGCGCTCTCGCTGAAGGCCGTGCTGCTGTACGCCGTGGCATGGATGATCATGCTCAGCGTGCTGCGCTTCGCCGATGCCTATCAGCACACCTACGAGGCCTTCGCCGTGCTGGAAGATGGCGGCAAGCTGCCGGAGGACAAACGCCGCGACCGCAGCTACGAGCAGCAGAACACCTACAGCAACGTGGTTTCCGAGCGCTGGCCGGCGCTGAACCTGCTGCTGCTCAACTTTTCCTTCCACAACGCCCACCACGAAAAGCCCGTGGCGCCCTGGTATCGCCTGCCCAAGCTGCACGCCGAGCTGTACGGCAGCACCTACAACCAGGTCATCCCGATGCGCAAGCTGCTCGGCAGTTTCCACCGCTACCGCGTGCGCCGTGTGCTGGACGATGACTACGGTGTGGTCAGCGAAGGGCCGCACAAGGCCGACAACTTCTACGGCGCCGTGGGCGTCTCCTTCCTGACGGCGGTGTGACATGCACAAGGCACTGGATTACCGCGGCCGCTGCGTGGTCATCACCGGCGCCGCCGGTGGCATCGGTCGTGGCCTGGCGCAGAGTTTCGCCGCCGCCGGAGCCACACTGGAGCTGCTCGACCGTGACGCCGACGCCCTCGCCCGGCTCGTCGACGAACTCGCTGGCGAGACGCCGCTGCAATGCACCGCACTGGACCTCGGCGACCGCCAGGCGGTGCAGCGCTACGCCGATGACCTCGCCTGTCGAGGCCTGAGCGCCGATGTGCTGGTCAACAACGCCGGCGTCGAATACGCCACGCCGCTGGGCGAGTGCAGCTTCGAGGCCGATCAGCGCTGGTCGACCCTGCTGGAGAACAACGTCGGCTCCATGCAGCGCCTGACCCGCGCCCTGCTACCGCGCCTGCGTGCCGGCGCCAGTGTGATCAATCAGGCCTCGATCTGGGGCCTGAAAGGCGTGCCGGGTTTTTCCGCCTATGTCGCCAGCAAACACGCGGTGGTCGGCCTGACCCGCTCGCTGGCCTGGGAACTGGGCCCGCGGCGCATCCGCGTCAATGCGGTGTGTCCCGGCTGGATCGGCACCGATGCGGCGATGCGCTCGCTGCAGGTGATGGCCGACGCCAACGGCCGCAGCGACAGCGCCGAGCTGGCGGCGATCCTCGCCAACCAGGCCATTCCGGAGCTGCTGACGCCCGCGGACCTGGGCGGCACCTTTCTGTTCCTCGGCTCACCGCTGGCCGCCGCCCTGACCGGCCAGGCGCTGTCGGTCAGCCACGGCGAGGTGATGCACTGATGGCTGCCATCTTTACCGGGCAGACCGCTCTGGTCACCGGCGCGGCGAGCGGTATCGGCCGTGCCACCGCCCTTGCGCTCGCAACCGAGGGCGCGCGGGTGTGGATCAACCATCGCGACCAACACGACCTGGCGGAACGATTGGGCGAGCAGATCATCGCCAACGGCGGCGACGCCTGCACGACCCAGGCGGATGTCAGTGACCCGGCTGCGGTCGCAGCGATGTTCGAGACCATCGAGGCGCACGGGCCGCTCGATCTGCTGGTCAACAACGCTGGGGTGATCCTGGAAAAGCCCTTTCTCGAGACCAGCGAGGCGGACTGGGCAAGAGTGCTGGGCGTCGACCTGGGCGGTGTTTACCGCTGCTGTCGCCATGCGCTGGCGCAAATGCAGCCGCGGCGCAGCGGCGCCATCGTCAATGTCGCCTCGGACCTCGGCTTTCTCGGCCGCGAGCAGTACGCCGCCTACTGCACGGCCAAGGCCGGGGTGATCGGCCTGACCCGTTCGCTGGCGCGCGAATTCGCCGCCGACGGCATTCGCGTCAATGGCGTCGCCCCCGGCCCCATCGCCACGGCAATGGTCAGCCCGGAGCACATGAGTGATGAGTGGATGGCCAAGGAGCTGGCGATCCCCATGGCGCGTCTGGGCACGCCGGAGGAAGTCGCGGCGGCCATCGTCTTCCTGCTTTCGCCGCAGGCGAGCTATTTCACCGGACAGCTGCTCGGGCCCAATGGCGGCTCTTGGATGGGCGCATGAACAGCCTGATGCCGCAGGGCATGCTGATCGGTGGCGCCGTCATGTGGGGGCTTGGCTGGCTACCGCTGCAGTTCTTCGCCGCCCGTGGCCTGGCTGGTATGCCGCTGGTGCTGCTGACCTATTCGCTGCTCAGCCTCCTGGCTGTGCCGGTGCTCTGGCAGCAGCGACGGCAGTGGGCCAGCCAGTATCGCCAGGTGCTCACCATGGGTCTGTGCGGCGGCTGGGCCACCGCGGCACTGGTTACCGCCCTGGCCGACGGCAACGTGGTGCGGGTGATGCTGCTGTTCTATCTGGCGCCGGTGTGGGCGATGGTCGGCGGCTGGCTGCTGCTCGGCGAACGCCTCAGCGGCACGCGGCTGTTCGCCCTGGGCCTGGCGATGCTCGGTATCGGCCTGACCCTCGGCATCACGGGTGAAGCCCTGGATGCGCCAGGCGCGAATGACTGGCTGGCGCTTTCCGCCGGCCTTGCCTTCAGCCTCAACAACCTGGCCACCCGCGCCGCTGACCGGGTGCCGCTGGCGAGTAAGGCACTGGTCAGTTTCATCGGCAGCGCGCTGCTCGGTGGGCTGTTCTGCCTACTGTTTCGTCAGTCGATACCAACGCTGGATCTGACCCTGACCTGGCAGATCGCCCTGCTGGCGCTCGGCTGGCTGATCAGCATGGCCGCCGTGCAGTACGGCCTCACTCATCTTGAGGCCGGCCGCGCCGCGGTGCTGGTGGTGTTCGAGCTGATCGCCGCGGTGCTGTCGTCCGCCTGGTTCGGCAACCACGCCATCGGCCCGAACGAATGGCTCGGTGCCGCCCTGATCACCACCGCCGCGCTGATCGCCGGCTGGCCGGAACGTCCCCTCCCCATCGCGACTAGGAGCACCTGCGCATGACCGTGCACATGGATCAACTGAGCTGGGTCGACTATGAACTCCGCATCGGCGAAGGCGCCGTGGTCTTCCTGCCCTGCGGCGCCACCGAGCAGCATGGCCCGCACCTGCCGCTGGGCACCGACGCGCTGCTGGCCAGCGCGATCAGCGCCGACGTGGCGGCACGGGTCGGCGGGCTGGTCGCGCCTGCGCTGTCCTACGGCTACAAATCGCAACCGAAATGCGGCGGCGGTCAGCATTTCTGCGGTACCACCAGCCTGGATGGCGCGACCTTGAGCGCACTGGTGCGCGACGCCGTACGGGAGTTCCACCGCCACGGCGCGCGCCGCCTGGTGCTGGTGCTCGGCCATTACGAGAACCAGTGGTTCGTCGCCGAGGGCATCCAGCTGGCGCTGCGCGACCTCGGGCCGGACGCAGGGCTGGAGGTGATGCGCCTGGAGCACTGGGATTTCTGCCGCGAGCAGACCCTGACCGATGTCTTCCCCGATGGATTCCCCGGCTTCGCTCTGGAGCATGCTGCGGTGATCGAGACCTCGCTAATGCTGCACTTCCATCCGCAACTGGTGGCGCTGGAGAAAATTCCGGACGACGCCCCAGCGGACTTCCCGCCCTACGACATGTATCCCACCCGCATCGAGTGGGTGCCACCTTCCGGCGTGCTGTCCTCGGCCAAAGGCTCCAGCGCGGCGAAAGGCCAGCGGCTGGCCGAAGATATCGTCGACGGCATCACCGCCGCGGTGTGCAAGGAGTTTGCCCTGTGAGCCTGGCGACGAACCTGAACCCCGGGCGCACGGCGCTGCTGGTGATCGACATGCAGCGCGACTTCTGCGCCCTGGGCGGCTACGCCGACCAGGCCGGCATGGACGTCAGCCGCCTGCGCGCACCGATCCCGGCAATCCAGGCGCTGCTGGATCGCGCCCGCGGGCTGGGCATGCTGGTGGTGCACACCCGTGAAGGCCATCGTCCGGATCTTTCCGACCTGCCCGACCCCAAACGCCGCCGTGCCGAAGCGACCGGCGCCCTCATCGGCAGCGTCGGCCCCCTCGGCCGCCTGCTGGTGCGTGGCGAATTCGGCCACGACCTGATCGACGAACTGCAGCCGCGCGCTGGCGAGCCGGTGATCGACAAACCCGGCTACAGCGCCTTTGCCCACACCGATCTGGAGCTGATCCTGCGCCGCCGCGGCATCGAGCAGCTGATCCTGACCGGCGTGACCACCGAGGTCTGCGTGTCCTCGACGCTGCGCCAGGCCATCGATCTCGGTTTCGACTGCCTGACCGTCAGCGATGCCTGCGCCTCGTCCGACCCGCAACTGCATGCGGCTGCGCTGGCGATGATCGAGGTCGAAGGCGGGCTGTTCGGCAGCGTGACCGACAGCGCCAGCCTGCTCCAGCGCCTGGAGCGCGCCGCATGACCGATGTGCTGAAACTCTGGCCGCTGCTGACCGCCACGCATCGCTACGACAAGTCGATTTCCACCCGCAATTGCGGCCAGGGCACGCTGATCGACGCGCCGATCCTCGCTTTCCTAATCGAAACCCGACAGGGTCGCGTGCTGTTCGACGTCGGCTGCGACTACGCCAAGCTCAGCGATCCGCTACTGCGGGCACGCTGGTTCGATCCGGTGGAGTTTCCAATGGGGCCGCCCGAGATGACCGAGGAGCAGCGACTACCCGCTCACCTCGCCCGACACGGGCTTTCACCCGCCGATATCGATCTCGTGTTCCTCAGTCATCTGCATTTCGATCATGCCGGCGGCCTGTGCGAGTTGTGCGGCTGCGACGTGCATGTGCATGAAGCGGAACTCGCCGCCGCCCGCGCCCAGGCGGACGACGCCTACTTCGCCGATGACTTTGCAGGCGAGCATCACTGGAAGCTGCAGGGCGACGAATACGAGCTGCTGCCCGGACTGCGCGCCATCAATACACCTGGGCACACCGCCGGCCACATGTCGCTGCTTATCGAACTGCCGCACGGCAAGCCGGTGATTCTCGCCGGGGATGCTGCGGACCTGAGCGAGAACCTGGTCGACGAAGTCGCGCCCGGACTGTGCTGGCAGGACCGCGAAGATCTGGCGCTGGCCAGCATTCGCAAGCTCAAGGACACCGCTTCCGAGACCGACGCCGCGATCTGGCCGAATCACGACATGGCCTTCTGGCGCACTCTCAAACGCTTTCCGGAGTACCACGCATGAAGAGCGTTCCCGATGCCTATCTCGGCGTGTGGCGCCGACGCCTGCTGACCACCACGGCCGGCTTGCGTGACGAAACCAGCGAGGTGTACTGGCTGCAGACCCCCAGCCTGCACGCCGACCTGCGCCTGCCGCGGCCGCAAGCGCTGCCGCCGGCAGCTTCGCTGGAAACCTGCAGCCACGCCCAGCAGTTGGCCCTGAGCGAACAGGCCGGTTTCGCCGGCGTTACCGAGGTCAACGGCGATATCTGCCAGTGGCATCGGCTGATCGACTTCCAGCCGCCGGGCGGGCCGGCGGATATCGGCCTGATGCACTTCGAAACCCCGGAGCGCCTGCTGGAAGACGGGCTGGACGGCAGCTACCACGAAGTCTGGCAACGCCTGCCCGAATCCGCTGGCGTTAACTGGGGCCTCTGGTTGCGTGCAGCCGGGCAGCCTGCCCGCCAGGCCTGCCTGCTGGTAGCCGGCGATTACTTCCTGTTCGCCGCCGATCGTCCGCTGCCCCTTTCAACAGGCAACAAGCATCTACGCGACCAACTGGGCGCCGTTGATCCCGCCCTGCGCCCGCAGCTGCTGGCATTCGAACTGTCCTTCGGCCGCCATCGCAACGGTGCCACGCCCTGGCAGATCAGCCATTCGACACTACCGGGTCGTGTCGGTGATGCGCTGCTGTCCAGCTATTGGCGCTTCGCCAATCCGGCCAGCCTGCCCAACGAAGACCTGGCACGACTGGGCCGCTATGCGCCGAGCGGCGGCTGGCAGCGTGCCGAGCATCCCGTTACCAGCACGCCCCTGGAGGTGCCCGCATGACTGCGCAGATCACCATCGCAACGCCCAGCGTCGAGCAGCCGAGCCGGGAAAAGCCCGCCGTAGCGACAACACAGGCCGTTCGCAAAAGCGGCTTCTGGCGCATTCGCGGCGAGTTATCCCGACGCAGCGCCTGGCTGTTGACCGGCGCCGGGCTGAGCCTGCCCTTCGTCGTCTGGTGGCTGTGGACAGCCCTCGGTCTGGCCGACCCCATGTTCATGCCCAGCCCCGGCGCCGTGCTCGAACGCATCGGCCGCTGGTGGACCAGCGAGGGGCTGCTGGGGGACATCGGCATCAGCGTCTGGCGGGTCATGGCGGGCTTCGGCGCCTCGGCGCTGATCGCCCTACCGCTGGGGCTGTACATCGGCACCTACCGGCCGGTGCAGGCCTTCCTGGAACCACTCACCGACTTTATCCGCTACATGCCGGCGGTGGCGTTCATTCCGCTGGTGATGCTGTGGGTCGGTATCGACGAAGGTTCAAAGGTATTGATCATCTTCATCGGCACCTTTTTCCAGATGGTGCTGATGGTTGCCGAGGACGTGCGGCGCGTGCCCATGGCACAGATCGAGGCGGCGCAGACCATGGGCGCCAACCGCGGCGAAATCGTCAAGCTGGTGATCCTGCCGTCGGCCAAACCGGCGCTGCTCGACACCCTGCGTATCACCTGTGGCTGGGCCTGGACCTATCTGGTGGTGGCCGAACTGGTTGCGGCCAATTCCGGTCTCGGTTACGCCATCCTCAAGGCACAGCGCTACATGCACACTGACAAGATCTTCGCCGGCATCCTGCTGATCGGCCTGATCGGCCTGCTCACTGACCAGGCCTTCCGCTGGCTGCACCGCCGCTCCTTCCCCTGGATGAGGAAATGACCATGTCCGATGCCAAGATTCGTATCCGCCAGGTTGGCAAGACCTTCGTCAGCGAGCAGCGCGAGGTGCAGGCGCTGCAATCGATCGACCTGGATATCCAGCCCAACGAGTTCGTCACCTTCGTCGGCGCGTCGGGCTGCGGCAAGTCCACCCTGCTGCGCATCATTGCCGGGCTGGAGACACTGAGCCGCGGCGAGATCCTGCTCGACGGCAAGCCCATCGACGGCCCTGGCGTCGACCGCGCCATGGTCTTCCAGCACTACAGCCTCTACCCCTGGCTGAGGGTGATGCAAAACATCAAGTTCTGCCGTCAGCTCAAGGTGATCGGCGACACCGTGCGCCATGACGGCGACGTGGAGTCGGCCGCAGGCCGCGCCGACGCCCTGCTCAACTTGATGGGCCTGACGCGCTTCGCCGATGCCTATCCCAGCCAGCTCTCCGGCGGCATGCAGCAGCGCGTCGCCATCGCCCGCGCCTTGATGCCCAAACCTGCGACGCTGCTGATGGACGAGCCCTTCGGCGCGCTGGATGCTCAGACGCGGGAGGTGATGCACGACCTGATTCGCCATGTGCACCGGCTGGAAAAGAGCACGATCCTGTTCGTCACCCACGACGTCGAGGAAGCCATCTATCTCGGCAGCCGCATCGTGCTGATGGCGCCGAGGCCCGGGCGCATCGACTCGATCTACGACGTGCCACTGCCGGCCCAGCGCAACCAGGACATGAAGCTCGCGCCGGAATTCACCGCACTCAAGCGCGAGATTCTCGCGCGCATTCGGGAAACCTCCGGTATGCAGACTGATCTCGAACAGCTGCAGAAGCTGAGCGCCGTGGCAGGCTGATCAGCCTGCCATCCGGCCTGAGCGCTGCCGATTCAGCGCCCTGCCTCCAGCAGCTCCGCCATCGCAGCAAATACCTGCTGCATGGCCGCCGCACTGCGCCCGGGTCCACCGGCGCAATGGCCCCAATCCGACTCCAGCACTCGAAGTTCTGCGTTTGGCATCAGTGATGCCTCACGACGCGCATCCTCGACGGTGAAGTACAGGTCTGTGCTGCCGGGCATGACGATGGCGCGCGCCTTGATGAGCCCTAGCGCCTCCGCCAGCGAGTCCTTCCCGAAACTGCGGGCCGGGTCGGCCGATTGCCAGGTATGCAGCACACAAAGCAGGTCGTTGGCATCCTGCTCCAGATGATCCCGCTCCCAGTAATCGAGCAGCTCCTCAAGACTGGCAAAGCCCAGTTCGCGCCACAGCTCGCGACGAAAGAACGCCTGTGAATATGCCCATCCGGCATAGGCGCGGCCAAAGGCACGCAAGCCGCGTTCCGGCGGAGTGTCATAGCGCCCGCCTTGCCAGGCCGCGTCGGCACGGAGGGCCGCCTTTACACCCTCTAGAAATACCTGATTGTGCGGCCAACAGCGCGCCGTGCAGCAGAACGGCAGGATGGCGCGCACCCGCTCGGGATAGGCCATCGCCCAGAACAGCGTCTGCATGCCGCCCATGGACCAGCCTGCCACCAGCGCGAGCTGCCAGTCATTGCCGTACAGCCGATCGAGCAAGGCCTTCTGCGCACGGATATTGTCCAGCAGACTCACCCGCGGAAACTGCGCAGCTTCCTGCCCAGGCGCAGCATTGCTAGGCGAAGTTGACCAGCCCGCGCCCAGCAGGTTGGTGAGTACGATGCAGTAGTCACCACTTGCCAGCGGCCCATCTGCACCAAGCAGGGGCAGGCTGCCCCAATGTGTGCCGCCGTAGTAGCTCGGAATCAGCACCAGGTTGTCCCGTGCACGGTTCGGCGTACCCACCACCTGATAGCAAAGGCGCGCGTTGCGTAGACGCTCACCGTTGTCCAGGCGCATTTCACCCAGCGCGAAAAGCTTCTTTTCCCTTTTTATTTCAAGCATCTGTGTGACTCCGGCATCGACGAAACGGGGCGAGGCGGCGCCAGCGGTGACCCGTTTCTATACACGCTGGCATGTATATTGGATGAAGGAATCGTGCCAGCGGTGCCAGGTGCCGCCATTCATGACTCCAAGGAGCGCAAGCAGATGACCAGCTTCCCCCTCTCCTCCGTCGAGGAGCTGAAACAGCAATTGCAGGACAAGGGCGTCAAGTACGCGATGGCCAGCTACGTCGACCTCCACGGAGTGATCAAGGGCAAGTTCGTCCCCCTCGCCCACCTCGGTCAGATGCTCCGTGGCTCCGAGCTCTACACCGGTGCGGCGCTGGATGGCGTGCCGCAGGAGATCAGTGACAACGAAGTGGCTGCCATGCCCGACCCGGCTACGGCCACCCAGTGCAGCTGGAACCGCGACCTGGCCTGGTTCGCCAGCGATCTCTATCTGGACGGCAAGCCCTTCGAAGCTTGCTCGCGCGGCATTCTCAAGCGTCAGACCGAAGCCGCCGCCGAACTCGGCTACACCTTCAACCTGGGTATCGAGACCGAGTTCTTCCTGTTCAAAGACACGCCAGACGGCGGCTTCGCGCCGATCTCCGAGCGCGACGACATGGCCAAGCCCTGCTACGACCCGCGCCTGCTGATGGACAACCTGCCCATCATCGACGAGCTGGTCGAAGCCATGAACGAAATGGGCTGGGGCGTCTATTCCTTCGACCACGAGGACGCCAACGGCCAGTTCGAAACCGACTTCAAGTACACCGACGCCCTCGGCATGGCCGACCGTTTCGTGTTCTTCCGCATGATGGCAAACGAGATCGCCCGCAAGCACGGTGCCTTCGCCACCTTCATGCCCAAGCCCTCGGCCAACCGCACCGGCAGCGGCGCGCACTACAACATGTCGCTGGCCGACATCGAAACCGGCAAGAACCTGTTCGAAGTCGACGGCGAGGACACCTACGGTTGCGGCGTGACCCCGCTGGCCTACCACTTCATCGCCGGGGTGCTAAAGCACGCCAAGGCGATCTGCGCGGTCATCGCCCCGACGGTCAACAGCTACAAGCGGCTGATCCGCAAGGGCGCCATGTCCGGCTCGACCTGGGCACCGGTGTTCTGCTGCTACGGCAACAACAACCGTACCAACATGCTGCGCATCCCGTCTCAGGGCGCGCGGGTCGAATGCCGCGCCGCGGATATCGGCTGCAATCCCTACCTGGGCGGCGCGATGATCCTTGCTGCTGGCCTCGAAGGCATCCGTGACAAGCTCGATCCCGGCCAGCCGCACCGCGAAAACATGTACCAGTACAGCGAACAGGAAGTGGCGCAGATGGGGATCGAAACCCTGCCGCGCACCCTCAGCGAAGCCATCGACGCCTTCGAGGCCGACCCGCTGTCGCGCCAAGTGTTCGGCGACGCGATGTACCAGGCCTTCGTCGACTTCAAGCGCGACGAATGGAATGCCTACCACACCCACGTTTCCGACTGGGAAATCCAGCGCTATCTGAAATTCTTCTGACCAGGGAGTAACACCATGCACGGCACCATGAAAAAACTGCTTTGCGCTGGGGCCATCGCCCTGGCCGGCCTCGCCCCTTTGGCTCAAGCCGAGGAGAAAACCAGTTTCAACCTGGCCTGGACCATCTACGTCGGCTGGATGCCCTGGAAGTACGCCGACGAGTCCGGAATCATGAAGAAGTGGGCGGACAAGTACGGCATCGAGGTGAACATCAGCCAGATAAACGACTACGTCGAGTCCATCAACCAGTACAGCGCCGGTCAGTTCGATGGCGTGGTCGCCACCAGCATGGATGCCCTTTCGATCCCGGCTGCCGGTGGCGTTGATACCACCGCACTGATTGTCGGTAGCTACTCCAACGGCAACGACGGGCTGGTGATGAAGGGCACCGATGATCTCAAGCAGATCAAGGGCCAGCAGGTGCATCTGGTCGAACTGTCGGTGTCGCACTACATCCTGGCCAAGGCGCTGGACAGCGTCGGTCTTTCGGAGAAGGACGTAAAGGTGGTCAACACCTCGGACGCTGACATCGTCGCCGCCTTCAGCACTGCCGACGTGCGTAACGTAGCAACCTGGAGCCCGCTGCTACAGGAAGTCGCCGCTGCACCCGACGCACATCAGGTGTTCGATTCAGCCAGCGTGCCAGGCCACGTTAAGGACCTGCTGATCGTCAACAGCGAGACGCTGGCCGACAATCCGGCCTTCGGCAAGGCCGTTACCGGCGCGTGGTACGAAGTGATGGCAATCATGGCCAGCGATACGCCGGAAGGTGCCGAACTGCGCGCCCAGCTGGGAGCTGCATCGGGTACCGACCAGGCCGGCTACGAGGCGCAGCTCAAGGGCACCCATATGTTCTTCCAGCCAGCCGAAGCGATCGCCTTCATTTCCGGCCAACAGGCCCATGAAGCCATGGACAGCGTGCGCAGATTCTCCTTCGATCACGGCCTGCTGGGCGACGGCGCCGACTCGGTGGACTTCGTCGGCATCACCATGCCCAAGGGCGCGCTCGGTGACCAGGGCAACCTCAAGCTACGCTTCGACACCAGCTACATGCAGATGGCCGCCGACGGCGCGCTGTAAAGCCTTGCCACGCAGCGTCCGGCAACGGCACGCTGCGTGGCCGCTGCGCATTTCGAGGAGCCCCATGCGCCGTACCAAAGAAGACGCTGAACAGACCCGCCTAAAGGTAATCGCCGCGGCACTTGAGCTGTTCAGCCGCAATGGCTACTCCAATACCACCTTGGCGATGATCGCCGAAGCCGCCGGCTTCAGCCGCGGCCCCATCTACTGGCATTTCAAAAGCAAGGACGAGCTGTACCAAGCGGTGCTAACCGTTTCTCAAGAACCCTTGGAACGACTGATCGAGCGCAGCCGCGAACTTGCCGGGAAGCCAGCTGCCGCCCTTGGGCATTTCGTCAATGAGTGGTTTCGCTTACTCCTGGACGACTGTTGGTATCGCCAGTCTTTCGAGATTCTGCTGAACAAGACCGAACTCACGGCACAGATGGCCAGCACGCTCAAACGTGAGCGCAAGTTGACTCGGGACATGGTCCAGCTGCTTGAGGAGCTGATCGAATTGGGGCAGCAAGAACAAGTCATCCAGCACTGCCAGGCGCCACGCGCGTTAGCGCTGCTGCTCTATTCGAGCCTGATGGGCATCACCCACACCTGGCTGTTGTCGCCCAAGCTGTTTTCGCTCAGAGAGCAAGCGCCCTTGATGGCAAGCAATCTACTTTCACTGGTGACGACAATGCATATCGACGCCACCCTACCGATTAACCCAACAAGCGAGGGCGTTTGAGGTTGCTTAGCAGGGCGGGTCTGAGGGCTGCGGCATCCAGATCAATGGCGCTGATCAAGCCAGCGATCTCGGCGCGGGAAAGGGATATGCGACACGGCAGGCCGGTCAGCAATAGCGACTCGCCAGTCGCTTCATCGATGAGCATTATGCGTACGGTGGACGGTGAATCCATGCGGGCACTGAACACCAATGGCTCGAAGTGCTGCTGAATCAATGCGAAGGCTTCCGGTTGCCTGAAACGTTTCATGGTGACAACTCCATTTGTCAGGCGCCGCATTCTAGCAGGCAGCTGGCGTATCGCCACCTCGGCAACTGCCAACTCCCCCACAGCCTGGAGCGATCTCATCTGAGCGTCAGCCAATGTAAAGCCAGCGGGGACCAGCGCACCATAATCGCGCCTATTGGCGCGTCGCCGACGAAGCTATGTGGCGACCACTGCAGAACGAATGCCATGGCATCCCACCCTCGAGATTCCGGCACTCGTGAGAGCACGGGAAACAACAGGGGAATATTTACACCACTTTTCCATACCGCAGAAACGCTGAAGGCCCCGGAATACGGGGCCTTCAGGTTTTCAGATGGCGGAAGCGCAGAGATTCGAACTCTGGGAAGAGTCTCCCCTTCGGCGGTTTTCAAGACCGCTGCCTTCAACCACTCGGCCACACTTCCGGATAAAGCGGGCGCAATATTACCGGATAGAAATACACTGTCAAACACTGATGCTAGGCATCTCGCTTGCCTCTGCTATGATCCGGGACAAATCGTCTCAGGCTTGAATTCATCCAAGGAGTGTCGCCATGCACGAACACGAATACGCGCTTAGCCACACGCAGGTCGAACAGCGGGAGGTCAGCAAGGTTCTGCGCAACACCTACGGACTCTTGGCCATGACCCTTGCGTTCAGCGGTCTGGTTGCCTACATGGCCATGCAGGCCAATGCCGCCTACCCGAACATCTTCGTGGTGCTGATCGGTTTCTACGGCCTCTTCTTCCTCACCGCCAAGCTGCGCAACTCGGTCTGGGGCCTGGTTTCCACTTTCGCCCTGACCGGTTTCATGGGCTACACCCTCGGCCCGATCCTCAACATGTATCTGGGCTTGGCCAATGGTGGCGAGCTGATCAGCTCGGCGCTCTCGATGACCGCCCTGGTGTTCTTCGGCCTCTCGGCCTACGTACTGATCACCCGCAAGGACATGAGCTTCCTCAGCGGCTTTATCACCGCGGGCTTCTTCGTGTTGATCGGCGCCATGCTGGCGGGCTTCTTCTTCCAGATCACCGGGCTGCAACTGGCGATCAGCGCGGGCTTCGTGCTGTTCTCATCGGCCTGCATTCTGTTCCAGACCAGCGCCATCATCCATGGCGGCGAGCGTAACTACATCATGGCCACCATTGGCCTGTTCGTTTCGCTGTACAACCTGTTCATCAGTTTGCTGCAGCTTCTCGGCATCTTCGGTGGCGACGACTGATAAACCTTTGACGAATCTGCTTCGGCGGGCTCCCCGACACCCTGCGAAAGCCATGCTCTCGCAGGGTGTTTTCGTTTAGGCAGCCCACACATCGGCAACAGCTTTGTAGCAGTCAGTCGCCCCGCCCCGCCTGGGCTCGTGGTGCCGCGTCCTCGAAGCGATCCACCTGCCGCAAGCTCTTGAAGCCGAGCATCCAGCCCCCGGTAACTGCAAGTGTGCAGAAGCAACCCAACAGCGCCGCCGGGACCGCCCCGAACCAGGATGCGCTGAAGCCCGCACGGAATTCACCGAGCTCGTTGGACGAGCCAATGAATAGCATGTTCACGGCGTTGACTCGACCGCGCATGGCATCGGGTGTAGAGAACTGGATCAGCGACGAGCGAATGTACATGCTGACCATGTCCGCGCCACCGGCAATGAACAGAGCCGCGAACGAAAGCCAGAATAGGCTGGACAGCGCAAAGACCAGATTGGCGATCCCGAAGATCGCCACCGCGATGAACATGGTCATACCGACACGGCGGTTGAACGGTCGTGTGCTCAGGTAGAAGCCGACCATCACCTCGCCCAGAGCCATGGCACTGCGCAGTGCGCCTAGGCCGGTGGGCCCCACTTCCAGCACTTCCTTGGCGTAAATCGGCAACAGCGCCACCACACCGCCGAGCAAGACAGCGAACAGGTCCAGCGAGATGGTCCCGAGGATGATCGGCCTCGAACGAATGAAGCGAATTCCTGCCGTAAAACGCTGCCACGCCGTGGCTTCAAGTGCCTGCATAGCCTCGCCATAGCGCACCGGCACGCGCTGCAGCAATGCAATGGCGGCAAGAAAGAACACCAGGCAAGCTCCATAGGTCAGTCCGCCACCACCCAGCGCGTACAAACCGCCGCCGAACACCGGCCCGGCAATGGTCGAACCGCGCACGATCATACTGTTGGCAGCAATTGCAGCGGCGAGACGTTCACGGGGCACGATTTGCGGCAAAAGGCTCGACAATGCCGGCGCGGTAAAGGCACGGGCGCAGCCGTAGAAAACCAGCACGAGGTAAAAACCTGCCACCGCGGCGCTGGTAAGCGACAGGTACAGCAAAGCCGCCGCACAGATCGCTTCGAGCCCCCAGCTCAACGCGAGGATGCGCTTGCGATCATAGCGGTCGATCATGTCGCCAGCCGGCATCAGCAGCAGAAACATAGGCACGAATTGCGCCAGGCCGACGTAGGCCAGTGACAGCGGATCGCCGGTCATGTCATACACCTGCCACGCCACCACGACGGCAAGAATCTGAACAGCGAACATGGCCAGTACGCGACTGATCAGAAAAGGCAGGAAGCCAGGCTGACGGTAAACGGAATCAGGCAACGCGCAAGCGTCGGAAGCAGACATGGGATATCCATACGACCAAGCCCGGTAACGGGCAGAAAGCCGGCCAATCTACCGGAGTGGCGAAGACGCGGGCAATGCTGGCCAAATCGGCCGGCGCGCTGCGCCTCAGTCTACCGTTGAGCTCCAACACCGTCGCAGACCTTCGCCGACCGACGAACGCTTGAATAGACGACGATGGATTCTCCATCCGCGCGGCTCGCGTATCATGTCGACTGTTTCGCAATGGTGCCCCGATGAAATTCGTAATCGCCCTGTTCGCCCCGCCCCACTCGCCCGCCGCGCGAAGAGCGCTGCGCTTCGCCGAAGCCGCGCTGGCTGGCGGTCACGAGATCAGCCGTTTGTTCTTCTATCAGGACGGCGTGCACAGCGCCTCGGCGAACGTCGTGGCGGCACAGGATGAACTGAACGTAGCCGCCGAATGGAGCCACTTCGTCACGAACAACCAATTGGATGGCGTGGTCTGCATCGCCGCCGGCTTGCGCCGGGGCGTACTGGATACCGGCGAAGCACAGCGTTATCAACGCCCGGCGGCGAACCTTGCGGCTGGCTGGGAGCTTTCCGGGCTGGGCCAGCTGCATGAGGCGGCGCAGCATGCCGACCGTCTCGTCTGTTTTGGAGGTCACTGATGGCCCGATCCATGCTGATCATCAGTCGCCAGGCGCCCTGGTCCGGCCCCTCGGCCCGCGAGGCATTGGACATCGTGCTGGCCGGAGGCGCCTTCGAGTTGCCGCTGGGGCTGCTGTTTCTCGATGACGGCGTATTTCAGCTTGCCGCCGCACAACAGGCAGCGGCGCTCGAGCAAAAGGACCTGACCGCGAATCTACAGGCACTGCCGCTGTTCGGTGTCGACGCGCTGTTCCTCGCTCGCCGCAGCCTGGCCGAGCGCAACCTGGATGAATCCTCTCTGGCGCTGCCAGTCGAAATCCTCGACGACACCGACCTGAGCACCCTGATCAACCGCTATGACTATGTGATCACGATCTGATGGCCACTTTGCATATGCTTTCCCATTCGCCCTTCAGCGACGGCCGCTTCAGCAGCTGTCTGCCGCTGCTAGGTGACACCGACGCGCTGCTGCTGACCGGCGACGCAACCTACGCCCTGACGGCCGGAACTAAACCCGCGACCGAGCTGGAGCAACTGCCTGAGCAGGTCGCGCTGTTCGCACTTGAAGAAGACGTGCAGGCCCGTGCGCTCGATGCCCTGCCCGCTCGTGTGCAATTGCTGAACTATGCCGGTTTCGTCGAACTGACCTGCCGCTACCAGCGGGTCAACAGCTGGCTATGAGCCTGTTAGTCGAAGGGCGCGAGATCGCGCTGGACAAGGACGGCTTTCTGGTCGATCTGGCTGACTGGAGCGAACCCGTTGCCGAAGCGCTGGCAGACCGTGAAGACTTGGCACTGGAAGCCGATCACTGGGAAATCCTGTGGCTGCTGCGCGAGTTCTATGCAGAATTTCAGCTATCGCCGGCCACGCGCCCGTTGATCAAGTACACCGCGCTCAAGCTCGGCGCGGAGAAAGGCAACAGCCTGCACCTCAACCGCCTGTTCAAAGGCACCCCCGCCAAACTGGCCGCCAAGCTGGCCGGGCTGCCGAAACCGAGCAATTGCCTATGAACATCGAAACCCCAGCAGAACATCCTTTCGCCGCCTTCGTGCGTGTCCTCGGCAAGGGCAAGCGTGGCGCCCGCGACCTGACCCGTGAGGAAGCTCGCGAAGCAATGGGCATGCTGCTCGACGGCAAAGTCGAAGACGCTCAGCTCGGCGCCTTCCTCATGCTGCTGCGCCACAAGGAAGAAAGTGCCGAAGAGTTGGCCGGCTTCACCGAGGCCGTACGCGAGCGCGCGCAGGCGCCGGCTATCGCTGTCGACCTCGACTGGCCGAGCTATGCCGGCAAGAAGCGCCATCTGCCTTGGTATCTGCTTGCAGCCAAATGCCTCGCCAACAACGGCGTGCGCATCCTGCTGCACGGCGGTGGTGCGCACACTGCCGGTCGCATCTACACCGAACAGCAACTGGCGCTGCTCGGCATCCACCACTGCGGCGGCTGGCAGCAGGTAGGCGCCGCTCTGGACCAGCACAATCTCGCGTTCATTCCGCTGGGCGCATGGATGCCGGTGTTGCAGCGCATGATCGACATGCGCAACCTGCTCGGCCTGCGCTCACCGGTTCACTCACTGGCGCGCCTGCTCAACCCACTCGGCGCCCGCTGCGGTCTGCAGAGCATCTTTCATCCGGGTTATCAGGATACGCACCGCCAGGCCAGCACCTTGCTCGGCGACCATGCCATCGTCATCAAAGGCGAAGGCGGCGAGATCGAGATGAACCCGGACAACATCTCCCACCTCTATGGCACCACTGGCGGTACGCCATGGGACGAGGAATGGCCCGCGCTGTCCGAGCGGCGCCACGTAAAGCCCGCACTGCTCGACCCGCAGCAGCTGCTCGCAGTCTGGGCAGGCGAGCAGGAAGATGCGTACGGTGAACTCGCCGTGATCGCCACCATGGCCCTTGCCATGCGAGGTCTTGGCGAGACGCGGGACGCGGCTTTCGAGCAAGCGCAACGTTTCTGGCAGGCCCGCCATTCATCAATTTAAGCGATAGGATTAACCCGCCATTCGGTCACATCAATCGAACGATGCTTCCTAGACTGCCCTCCTATGCTGTAACAGGAGGACAAAATGGGATTACTTATCGATGGCCAGTGGCACGACCGCTGGTATTCAAGCAGAGATGGCAGGTTCGAACGCGAACACTCCAAGCGCCACAACTGGATCACCCGGGACGGCTCGCCGGGGCCCGGCGGCAAGGCCGGCTATCCGGCCGAGCCCGGGCGCTATCACCTGTACGTTGCGCTAGCGTGCCCCTGGGCTCACCGCACACTGATCTACCGCAAGCTCAAAGGTCTGGAGACGCTGATCGACGTGTCTGTGGTCAGCTGGCTGATGGCGGAGAACGGCTGGACCTTCGACAAGGCCACCGGCTCCAGCGGCGACGCGCTGGACGGCCTTGAATATCTGCATCAACGCTACACCCGCGATGACTCGGGCTACTCTGGCCGCGTGACGGTTCCTATCCTGTGGGATCGGGAACGCCACTGCATCGTCAACAATGAGTCCGCCGAGATCATCCGCATTTTCAACGGCGCGTTCGACGAGCTGACCGGCTCGCAGCTGGATTTCTACCCCGAACCGCTACGCGGCGAGATCGACGCACTCAACGCGAGGATTTACCCGGCAATCAACAACGGGGTGTATCGCGCCGGATTCGCGACCACTCAGGACGCCTACGAAGAGGCATTCGAAGAGCTGTTTCACGAGCTCGATTGGGTCGAGCGGCGTCTTGGCAAACAACGCTATCTGACTGGCGAATATCTCACGGAAGCCGATTGGCGCCTGTTCACCACAGCTGTGCGCTTCGATGCGGTGTACTACGGGCACTTCAAGTGCAACCTGCGTCGCATCGAGGATTATCCGAACCTGTCGAACTGGCTACGCGAGCTGTACCAGTGGCCCGGAATCGCCGAAACGGTGGATTTCACTCACATCAAGAATCACTACTACGCCAGCCATCGGCAGATCAACGCCAATGGCATCGTGCCGAAGGGCCCGCTTGCTGGATTTGATCGACCTCATGACCGTGAGCGGCTTCCGGGACGCGGGATTTGGACGAGGGAGCGCGCGAAGCTGCAAGCGTGAAGCTTGAAGCTTGAAGCTTGAAGAGCATCGCCGCGAGGGCGCGCCTCCCACAGCTTTGTGCAGCTCGTGGTGCCTTTATGGGAGGCCCGACCTCGGGGCGATTGCGTGGTCTGGTCTGTATGGGATCGCATAGTTATCCGGCGCTGCCATGTTCGAGCATGTGGCACATGGCAGTCTTCAGCTTCATCGGCCGCACCGGCTTGTGCATCAGCATATGACCCAATTCGCGAACCTGCTGCTTAAGTTCGTTGCTGTAGTTGGCGGTGATCATCAGTGCCGGTAACGGGCTGGCGCGTCGTGCGTTGACGGTGGCAACCACGTCGATGCCAGTGTGGCCGTTGTCCAGGTGATAGTCGGCGATCATCAGGTCCGCTTCGGCATGGAAGTTGTCTACCTGCCGCGCCAGATCCTCCTCGGACAGCGCCGTGATCACCTTGCAACCCCAACCCTCCAGCAGCGTGCGCATGCCGGCGCAGATCGCCGTATCGTTGTCCAGCACCCATACCCGAGCCCCCTGCAACCGCTGCAGTACCAGCTCGGTCGTACTTGGCTCCGGCCGTGCCTTGGGTGCACGCTTGGCCAGCGGCACGTCGATGGCGAAGCACGAGCCACGCCCCGGGTGCGAGCTAACCCGAATGCGATGGCCGAGCATGCGCGCGATTTTCTCCACGATCGCCAGGCCGAGCCCCAGGCCGCGGTCCTGGTTGGGCCGTACGCCCTCCCCGCGCTTGAACTCGTGAAAGATCTCCTCAAGCTTGTCCGAAGCGATACCTACCCCGGTATCCCATACCTCGATGGACAGGCTCTGCCGATGCCGGCGGCAGCCCAGCAGCACACGCCCCTGCGGCGTATAGCGAATGGCGTTGGTCAGGAGGTTGCGCAGGATGCGCGCCAGCAGCTGGATATCACTGCGCACCAGCGCGGAACAGGGAATGAAGTCCAACTGCAGTTGCTCAGCCCCGGCGATCTGACGAAACTCCGCGGCAAGATTCTCCAGCAGCTCGCTGACAGCAAACGGGGCGATATCCGGCTTGATCACGCCGGCATCCAGCTTGGAAATATCAACCAACGTGCCCAGCAGGTTTTCAACGTCTTCCAGTGAATTACTGATATTGCGGATCAACCCGCCGTTGGGCGCGCCTGGTTGCTCGAGCAAGGCACTGGTAAACAGTCGGGCTGCATTCAGCGGCTGCAGAAGGTCATGGCTGACCGCGGCGAGGAACTTGGTTTTGGACAGGTTGGCCACTTCCGCCTCGCGCTTGGCTTCGCGCAGACGTGCTTCGACGTGGCTGCGCTCGTCGATCTCGCGCAGTAGCTGATCGTTGAGGCTGGTGAGTTCGGCAGTGCGCTCACGCACCCGCTGTTCGAGGTTCTGATAGGCCTGGTGCAGTGCCTCGGCGGTGCGTCGGCGATCGGTGATGTCCTGGATCAGCACGAAAATACCGGCCACCTCACCATTGGCCTGCCGGTTCGGCACGTAGGAACGCAGCATGTAGCGCTGTTGGCCAGCATGATTGCGCTCGGCCATTTCGAAACTGACGCTTTCGCCCGACAGCGCGCGGTCGATGTAAGGCTCCAGCTGCCGCCAGTGCTCGCCGCTGTGTACTTCGCGCAAGGACTGACCGAGCATGCCGTCGCTGGGCCAGCGGTACCATTCTTCGTAGACCTTGTTAGTGAACTCGTAGGTGAGATCGGCCGAGACATAGGCGATCAGCGCCGGCACATGGTCGGTGATCAGGCGGATCCAGCGCTCGCTTTCGCGCAGCGCCTCGGCATGGCGATAACGCTCGGTAATGTCGGTGAAGGTATTGACGAAGCCGCCGGTGGGCAGTGCATGGGTGCGGATTTCCAATACACGGCCATCGAACAGGCGCTGCTCCAGCTCGCGAATCGGCCGGCCGCGGGCATCTCGGCTGTTGGGCGTAAGCAGGGTCAGCTCGCTGTCGGCCATGACTTCCTCGAACGGCCGATGCGCCTCGATCGGCGCCAGCCCGCAGAGCTCGAGAAAGCGCCGGTTCCACAATTCCAGAGCACCCTCGGCACTGACCATCGCCACGCCCTGGGACAGGTTATCCACGGCGCGCTGCAACAGCCGCGACTTCTGCGCCAGTGCCTGCTCGCGGCGCATGGTCTCGCTGACTTTTACTTCGGTGATATCCGTATAGAGGATAACCAGCCCACCTTCGCGAGTCGGCCGTTCGCTGACCTGAACCCAACGGCCGGTGTTCAGCCGGTACACCGTCGGCTCATCGCCCTTGCCACGGTGCTCTTCGACGATCAGCCCAGTGCTTTCGGCCAGCCGCCGCACTTCCGCCAGGCGTGTGCCGGCGTTGATGCGCGCGCGCGTGCGTGTCCATAGCGACTTGAAACGACGGTTGAACAGAACGATGCGCTGGTCTCGGTCGAACAGCACAAAGGCGTCGGAAATGCTCTCGATGGCATCTACCAAGTGCTGGTGGGCGGTTTCTGCACGTAAACGCGCATCGCTGAGTAGTTGGTTGCTGCCCTTGAGCTCGGCCATCGCCTGATTCAGCGCATCGGTGCGCTCGCGCACTTGCTCGGCCAGTTCCACAGAATGCTGGAAGGCCGCGTAGGAGGCATCGCGGCCGGCACCGCTGGATTCGACGCGTTCGATGAGTGCGGCATTGATCCGCTTGAGCTTGAGGTTTTCGCGCTCGAGTTCGGCCTGACGCGCCAACAGCTCAGCGACCTGCCCGGCCTCCCGGTCGGCCAATGGCGACACCGGTGAAGGTCTGGTTGATGTGCATGCCATTGAACTGCTCTCCGTAGGTGTTGAAGCCGATCACCTGCTGGCGTCGGAGAAAAGCCGAGGTTTGCTCGCTGGTGTCGTTGGCCTCGATCTCCAGGCGACGCAGAAAACAGTCGCACCCAATCGTGAGCAGCGGCGGGCCGAGGCGCTGCTCCAGACGCTGAAACAGAGCTTCCAGGTTCGGCATCAGCGGGCCGGGTTCCATGGCGGTGAGCACGATGCCGTTCTCCACCGCGCAATAGAAGGTCAGGCTCATGTCCTCGTTGACCTTCTGGATCGAGCGAACGTAGTAGTGCTCGTTGATACGCACCGCCAGCGGGTGCGCGGCAAACAGCCTATGGTCGAGATCGCTGACCGGCACGCCAATCAGCCGTGCATATTCCTCGGCGGCCGGCTCAGCATTCAGCTCATAGACCCGACGGCTGTTGCTATCGGCGCGGGTCACCACCAGCTTGTCCTCGAGCGGCAGGATGTGATGGGTGGTGAACACCTCGAAATCCAGCCAGGTGTTGATCAACACCACGATGGCCGCATTGCTGTAGAAGCGGCCGTCGTAATACACGTAGGTATCGCTTAGATGGTTGTCGTCACCAGCCGAACCGCCAAAGTGTGGAATGCTGCCGAAGGCGGCGCTGAGCGCGGAGAGCACGATCTCCTCGCGACTGGACAGCCCGTCAAGCAGGGTCAGCGCAAAGCTGTGGTCCTTGATCGGCGCCAGCGAATTGCTGCGGCAATCGCTCCCCAGACGCTCCACCAGCTGCTGCGCTTCGATGAGGCTGAAGCGATCCATCTCGTCGATAAGCTCGCAGGCGATGGAAAAACTGCGATGGTCGAAGCCAACTGCCGTCACGCAGCTGCGACCATAGCCTTGCGAGGTGATCTCGCCCGCCGACGTGCAACCAACCAGACGCACACCACCAAAGTACTGGCGCAGCGCATCGCCCAGCGCCGGCAGGTCATATTCAGCCGAACAGAAAAACAGCACGAAGCCCAGATGCGGGTGCATCAGTTGACGCGCCAGATCCTGCGCCACCGTCTCGGCCAGCCGAGCGTCGGACATCGCCGTGCGGATTACTTCACCTTGTTCATCGGTCACGCACGGCACCCCGCACCACTTGAATCGGATGACCCCATTCTTGGGCAGGGCATATGGGACGAAAATGCTACTTGAGTACCGGAAAAGACCTGCCTAGGTAGCACCGCGACGAAACAACGCAGGCAGCAAACAGTTCCGCTGCCGGCAGCAATTCTCTCGGGATGTGCAGACAGCGAAAAGGCTGGCCCCTCACGGGTGCCAGCCTTTCAGGATACAGCGGTAACCGCTGCAGTCAGGGCGTGGGGACGATCAACGTACACTGCACTGCATCGCAACGGATGGCACGACCTACGGTTCGGCTGCCATCCGCGCCCTGTTCCAGCGACTTAGAAGCTCAGCGCCGCGCCCACAGCGAAGGTACGGGTTTCTTCGTCCAGGGTTGGAGTGTCGCGACCTTCGATTTCGAACTGGTTCAGCTCGGCCACCAGCGTCAGGTTGTCGTTGATGCTGTGGAAGAAAGCTACGCCGCGGGTTTCATAATCGGCTGCACTGCCCAATCCGTTGCCATCGTCTTTGGTCTTGCCGTAAGACAACGCCACGCGGTTCTTACCGAAGCGATAGGAGCCCTGCAGCAGATAGCCGTCGGTATCGACCTCGCGCAGGAAAGCCTTGTTAGCGTTATTGGTGAAGAACGGATTGATGCCCTCGGCCTGGAAGCCCGAAGCGGTCAGCGATAGGCTGCCCATCTTGGCTTGCACACCGTAGCCCAGCCCCTTGGAGTCGACCTTGTCGATGCTGCTGTCGGTGTTGTCCGAGCTCTGCTGCATACCGTTGATCCAGGTATAGAACTGAGTACCGCCCAGTTCGAACTCGTAGGTCACCTCGGTTTCGAAACGAGGTGCATCCTGGTAGGCCTTATCCAGAGTGGATGTAGTGTCTTCGGTGGTGTCCACCGGGTCCATGATGCCTGCAGCGATGCGCAGGCCGCTCATTTTCGGCGAGCGGTAGGTGATCTGCGAAGTCGGGAACGGGTATGGGTAGCCAGTACCGATGTTGCCGAAGGAGACGCCGCCGCCATCGACCAGACCCAGGGTGTCGCTGACCTGGCCGTAGCCGCTGAGCATCTCGTCGAGCAGGATGTTGGAACGACCGAACAGACCGAAGTCCTTACCGAACAGCACTTCACCCCACTGCTCGTTGCCGGCGGTGGCATAGAACTGACGAACGTCGATGCCGGTTTCGGTGCCATTGGTGTCGCTGTCGTTGATCGTTACCCAGAAAGAGGAGCGTCCGCCCAGCTTGAGGTCGCCGACCTGTTTGCCGAAGTTGAAGCCGATCCAGTTGGGCAGAAAGCCCATTTTCACCCGCGACTGCTTGCGGTCGAACTGCTCGCCATCCCGTTCGATGTCGCTGTGGACGTAGAAGGTGTTGAAGTAACCATCTACGGCGAAGGTGGTGTCCCCTTCATCGTAAAGCATGATTTCGGCAAGTGCCGATTGGCTTACGGTCATGGCGACGGCACTGGCAAGGGCCAGTGGTAGCAGGGTTGATACGGCTTTCTTGTTGTTGTGCATGGCGCTCTCCGCGGTAATGACGACAAGCAGTCGTGACGGGAGCGATTATCGAAAGGCCATCAGAGCGCACATACGCTTCGATGGCGGCGAAAGGCTAGTACTTTCGCTGCGGGGGCCGTCCTGCGTGCAAAGCATGTCATCCCAGGGCCTGGCTGGCGTGGGCTTAGGTACTACGCCCAAAGCAGCGCGCCTACCGGCTGAGGAACCACGGGCCAGTGCTGCTGCAGGTGGAAGGGGCGTTTCTGCCGTGCTTTGCGCAGGCAGCAGGGCTGGCCAGTCAGCGTTGCTGCCAGCGTGCGTCCGGCGCGTCTGCATTCGCTACGACACACCAACCGCCCACGGCGGCTCGCAGGCCCTGTAGCTGGTCACGAATGTCCTGAGGCTGGAGCACAGCCATTGCAGCAGCCACGGCAGCGGGATGACCGTTGTCACCACCGGCCAAGTGCGCTTGCCAGATGCGCTCGGCGCTCCGTCGCAAGTCATCGCTTTGTGTGGGAACCGAACCGTCGCCGAGTGACATCTCGCCGATTTGCGCTGTCAGGTTGCCAGCGAAGGCGTCGAGAAAGGCTTCGATATGCCACAGAATTTCCGCAGCCGAAGCGCTGGGAGACTGCACGGCGAAAACGATGCCGAGCCGCTCGCCGAACTGGCGAAAGCCGCAAAACACCGCGTACCCAAGTTGCAGCTCGCTGCGCAGCCGGCGGAAGAACGCACCTTCCATGAGCTGCGAAAGCTGCCGCCAGGCCGCTTCAGTGGCGGCCGTTCGATCAGGCAGTGGACAAAACAATACCAAGGCCGTCTCTTCACCTGACTCGCCGAAGCGGGACCACTGGTAGCGCGGCAAGTCGCCGGATCGTTCACTGCTGACCCGATCAGGCGCCCCGGGCACACCGGGCACACCGGGCACAGCATCGAGAATATCCTGCAGCGGTCCGCTCAAATGAGCTGGTAAACCGATGGCCAGGGCATCCCAACGCAACTGCTGCCAGGTTTGATCGAGCAGCACCTGATGCGGAGGAAGATCAGCGGCTTGCATCGTCGGCTCGAGCAGAACTGGAATCCGGCGCAGCAACTGCCGTATGAGTATCTCGTCGGCGCATGGCCGTTCGGCCTTGCTGAGGAGTCGCGCACCTTCATCGAACGCACCGGCTGGTGGTGTTTTCAGAATCACAAGCAAGTCCCTAAGAATGAGCGGTAGCGTCTCGGCATAGCCAATCAGCGCCAGGCTCCAGCTGCGCCCGTGATCTTCGAAACGTAGCTCTACCCCGGCTTGTGCAGCGGCATGAGCGTGTGCTCGCAACGCGGCCTGCAGACAGTGCCATAAGCCGGCTGCCGGCTGACCGTTGGCGAAGCGCCAACGCAAAAACAACGCGCCCTGCCCGCTCGCACCATCGCCATGTTCGAGCCAACACAGCGATGGTGACACCACCGGCGCCACCCATCGCCGCACGTGCTCACTGAGCCAGGGATTATGTTCGGGCAGCCGCCATTGCCAGGTCCGCCGATCAACAGTCGGCAGCGGTTCCGAGGTCAGCTGTAGCGCAAAACCAGCACCTACCGTATCGATTCGCTCGCCACATTCACCGTCTTTGTCATCTGCTGTGAGAATGATTGGCTCGCAGCTGTCGAGCTTGGCACCCAGCGCCCTGAGCGCATGCTGTACCCCTTCGGAGTCGGTGGATGGAGCCCAGGCTGCCGGATCGATCCAATAGCGCAACAGCGCCAACGGCTCCTTGCCCAGCAGCTCGCGTCGTCTGATCTGCACGTATTCATTCCACAGCTCGGACCAGGGCGCATTCACCGTCATAAAGTGCAGCCAGTCTCGAACGGCTGCGACAACCTGCGCGCGATCCGCCATGCCCTGCTCGGTCAGCTGAAACTCGAGGACGACCACACCTTGTCCGTCATGCCAGTACGGCGCCCGTAGCTTCAGCGCGTTGCACCAGCGCGCCTCGCCCATGACCGCGAAAAGACTGCCACTGGCTTGGGAAGCCATGCATGTTCCCAGGATATCCAGCGCCACCGCGGTTTCAGCCGGCAGGCCATCCAGCGCGAATGCCATATCCAGACAGGGCTGTTCGCCGTCGACTCTCAGATGCAACGTGGCATCGCCGTTCGCCTGCAGCGGCGGAACCGTTCGCTCTACCGCCGATGCAATAGGCAGCCGGCATTCAACGCAATGCAGCAGCTCCAGCACCTGTTCGAGACTGCAGGGCGCGGCGACCAGCAATTCCATCTGCCCCGTGTGATAGAAGCGTCGGTGGTACCCGTGCAGCGCCTGCTGAAACGCAGGCGTCTCTACCGGCAGCGTGTCGCGATTGCCTGCGTGAAAGGCGCAAAAGGGGTGTAGGGCAAGCGCCGTACCGATAGCGGTGTCGCACAGCGTTTCCCGATCCCTCCCACGGGCCAGAAATTCTGCCTGCAAAACCTCGCGTTCTCGCAGCTGCGCGTCCTCGTCGAGCAGCGGCCGGGCGAGCATATCGAGCAAACGCTTGAGTGCGCCTTCGAAGGCATCGGCCGACACCTGAAAGAAGAAGTCGGTGTGGCGCTCACGGGTCGACGCATTGAGCTGCCCGCCTCGCCCCTGCACGAAGGGCATTAGGCTCTGTGCCGGCGCAAAGGCATGGCTGCCCAGAAACAGCAGGTGCTCGAGGAAATGCGCCAGCCCCGGGTATTCGCTCGGCGCATCGTGCGCCCCCGCATTTACGCGAACCAGGGCTGCGGCCTGGCTACCCGCGGGCTGCTGGATAAAGCCCAGTCGCAACCCATTGGGCAGAACATGTCGCTGCGGTATCACGGCAGACGGAACGCTGGCTGGCGTCATGGATTGATCTCCTTTTGCCGAACAGCCAAACGCACCGCTCAGGTATCCAGCTGACCGGCGAGAAACTGCCGCAGGCGGCGTTGCATGAGCTTGCCAGAATTGCCCAGGCACGCTATTGGCGTACCCGCTAGGGCCTCACGGCCCAGTTCGGCCGCCTCGCCAGCAAGCGCCAGCGGGCAATCGAGGCCCAGTGAGAGCTTGTTGAGCTGACGCAGCTGCGCCTCGCCATGGGGAACGTTGGAGAACAGCACCAGCCCCTGCGGCTTCATCTTGTCGCAGACCAGCGCAAGCTCTTCGAGGGGCTGGCCGATCGGTAGCACGCTGACGGTGAGGCTGTCGCCGCTCAACATCAGCCCTGCGACCAGCAGTTCCAACTCGCGGCACTGGCCGGGCATGGCCGCGAGCAGCACACGCTCGCCGCCAGGCATACGCGCCAGTTGCAGACGCTGCAGCACCCGTGCACGCAAAAAAGCGTCGAGGAAGAGCCACTCGCTGGTGCCGCCGAACTCATCCTGACGCAGCAGAAGCTCCTGCCAAACCGGCAACAGAACATCCTGAAAAACCACAGCCAGTGGATAGGTGGAGAAGACCTGGCCATACAGCTGCTCCAGGCGCGCCTCGTCGAAGCCATTCACAGCGTCACGCAGTTGCCCTTGCCATTCGCTCCACTCACCGCTGGGCGTTGCAGTGGGCTCCTCGGCCTCGCGGGTCGCCGCGCTGCGCGCCAGGATGCTGCCAACCTTGCTAACGGCCACCCCACGTTCGGTCCAGGAAAGGATGCTGCGTACCGCTTCCACGTCGGCCATCGAGTACAGGCGATGACCGCTGTCCGTACGCGTCGGCCGAATCAGCCCGTAGCGGCGTTCCCACGCGCGCAAAGTGACCGGGTTGACGCCGGTCAGGCGGGAAACTTCACGGATAGGGAATAGATCCTGCTGCTCGAAGGCGTTCGAAGCCAGGGTCGAAGCGCCGGAAGAATCGGTCATGGGGCGGCTCGCTTGAAGATAATTCCGAGATTGTAACCCAGCGTTTCGCCGCATACCCTTTACAAACGTTGTACAAACCCGAGGTGCGATGAAATGACGCCCGATCTGCCCCTGACGCTCTATGTCGATCGCAACTGTCCGCTCTGCGCGCGCGAGATTCGCTGGCTGGAACGCAGCGCCAAGCCAGGGCGTTTGCTGCTGGTGGATATCAGCGCGGCGGACTTCGATCCCGAGGGGCTCGACCGGGATCTGGCGCAGCTTCGCCGACGGTTGCATGCGCGCAGCGCCAGCGGCAGCTGGCTGATCGGCGTGGACGCCACATACTGGAGCTGGCGCCTGGCGGGCCACGGTCGCTGGGCCGCACCGCTCGGCTGGCGGCCAATGCGCCCGCTGCTACTGCTCGGTTACCAGCTGTTCGCCGTACTACGCCCCCATCTGGATTGGCTGCCGCATCCCGACGGTGCGAATCGTTGCGCCACCCAGTGCAACGTCCCGCAGAAGCCGTCGAACACTGACGGCACAACCGAAGATCACCATTAGTTCTCGGCGAGCAGCGGCATGCGCAGGCCGAGCCCGAACTCCACAGCAGCCGGGCGGCCGATCATTTCGTCATGGCTGACCGGCTGCCGCCAGTAGACTTCAAGCACACCGCACGCCCGAAGCACCCGCTTCAAGCTGCCCAGGTCAATCCAGACGTTGCGCTGGCCATCGCCGAACTGCCGGCGGCAACCGCTGCGCTCGACCACCCAGGCGCTGTACCCGCAGCAGCGCAGACCATGCAGCTCGACCCGCTCTACTCGGCCGCGACATAGCGCAATACGCAGCCCAAGCCTCGACATGCCCGGTTTCATACTCGGATACCTGTACAGATTCAGAATCTTGCGCTGCCCAGAACGCAAGCAACGCCCGGTTGACCGCAAAGCCTGGGCTTCGTCTATTTGGAGCAGAATATTCTTGTACATTTAATTGTACAATAACTAGTATTCGTATAGCTTTATCACATCCAGAGTTCACCTCGACTCTTCCACAGCAGTCGCGTCCGTCTTACGAAAGGAACCCGTCATGAACGATTTGCCTGGTCATTACCGCGAAATACTGTCCGGCGTAGGCGAAGACCCGGAGCGCGAAGGTCTGCGCGACACGCCGCAACGCGCGGCGAAGGCGATGCAATACCTGTGCGGCGGCTACAACCGCAGCCTGGAGGAGATCGTCAACGGCGCGCTGTTCGCCTCGGACAACGACGAGATGGTCATCGTCAAGGACATCGAGCTGTACTCCCTGTGCGAGCACCACATACTGCCCTTCATCGGCAAGGCCCATGTGGCTTACATCCCCACCGGGCGCGTACTGGGCTTGTCCAAGATCGCGCGAATCGTCGACATGTTTGCCCGCCGCCTACAGATTCAGGAAAACCTGACCCGCCAGATCGCCGAAGCCATTCAGGAAGTCACCGGCGCCGCTGGTGTTGCCGTGGTCATCGAAGCCAAGCACATGTGCATGATGATGCGCGGCGTGGAGAAGCAGAACTCGGTAATGAACACCTCCGTGATGCTCGGTGCCTTCCGCAACTCCTGCAACACTCGGATGGAATTCCTCCAGCTGATCGGGAGGGGGCAGTGATGCCGCGTCTGGAACCGGGCATGGCGCGCATCCGGGTAAAGGACCTACGCCTGCGCACTTACATTGGCATCAACGAGGACGAGATCCATAACCGCCAGGATGTGCTGATCAACCTGAATATCCTCTACCCCGCCGTCGAGGCGGTGCGCGATAACGACATCGGGCTGGCGCTCAACTACCGCACCATCACCAAGGCGATCATTCGCCATGTGGAGCTGAACCGCTTCGCCCTGCTCGAGCGCATGACCCAGGAAATCCTCGACCTGGTGATGACTCATCCGGCGGTGAGTTACGCCGAGGTGGAAGTCGACAAGCCCCACGCGCTGCGCTTTGCCGACTCGGTTTCGATCACCCTCGCCAGCAGTCGCTGAGCACGGTGTCGTGAATATCCGCCGCGCTGTGCTCGCCAGCCTGCTGTCGCTGATCCCCTTGGTGGCTGAGGCGAACTGGCGAGAGTTAGTGCCTAAGGCACGGCTGATCGGCGAAGGTCAGTTGCGCTTTTTCGGCTTGCGCATCTATGACGCGCGCTTGTGGAGCGAAGCTGCGCCGCTGCAAGCCCGGACGCCGTTCGCGTTGGAGCTGACCTATCACCGCTCCATCAGCCGCGACGACCTGGTACGCACCAGCCTGGAAGAGATTCAGCGATTCTCCAGCGAACCGCTCGATGCCGAACAGCTGCTCCGCTGGCGTGCAGACATGCAGCAGGCCTTCGTCGATGTGCAGGCGGGTGACCGAATCACCGGCATCTTTTTGCCCGGGCGCGGCTGCCGCTTCTATGTCAATGATCGATTACAGCACGAGGTCGTCGATCCGCTGTTTGCCGAGGCCTTTTTCGCCATATGGCTCGACCCACGCAGCCGCGACCAGAAGTTGCGGCGCAACCTGCTGGGCGAACAATGAAGAGCACTGCGCTGGCAGCCTATGGCGTGCTCGGCCTGCCGCTGGCGATGGCCATGCTGCCGATCTACGTGCTGGTGCCGAATTTCTATGCGACCGATCTCGGCCTCGGCCTGACGCTGACCGGCGCCGTGCTGTTCCTTGCCCGTTTGCTGGACACCATGCAAGACCCCTGGCTCGGCCGCTTCATCGACCGCCGTTCGCCACGCGGCTGGACCATCCTGCTGGCCGGCGCGGCCGTACTGCTGAGCCTGGCGATGGCAGCGCTGCTGATACCACCGGACAGTCTTGGCAGATTCAGCCTTGCCCTTTGGCTGGGTGCATTGCTGGCCCTTACCTACACCCTGCACAGCCTGGTCAATATCACCTACCTGGCGTGGGGCGCACGCCTCTCCGATCAGCGGGACACCCGCACGCGAGTCGCCGCATGGCGCGAAGGCGCAGGACTTTTCGGCGTGGTTCTGGCCAGCGTTCTGCCGGCAGTGCTGGCGACGGAGTACGGCATGGCTGCGGCCCTGGCAACCTTCGCCGCCACATTCGCCGTACTACTGTGTATTGGCACCGCTGTCCTCCTGCTAGCAGCACCAAGGCCGCGTCGCACTGCACGCACCGCTGCCGGAAGCTGGCATCTGCCGCTGCGCAACCCGGCATTTCGGCGACTGGCGGGCGTCTATTTCATCAACGCCGTGGCGGTGGCGATTCCAGCCACTTTGGCACTGTTCTTCATTGCCGACCGCCTGCAGCTGGCGCAGCTGACCGGCCTGTTCCTCGCGCTTTACTTCATTAGCGGCGCATTGGGCCTGCCACTATGGACGCGCCTGGCCGATCGGCTGGGCAAGCGCCGCAGCTGGCGGATCGGCATGCTCACCGGTTGTGCCGCCTTCATCTGGGCGGTGCTGCTGGAGCCCGGCTCCGCCTGGGCCTATGCCGGTGTATGCGTGATGTCCGGCCTCGCCCTCGGAGCCGATCTGGCGCTGCCGCCGGCCTTGCTGGCGGACATCATTCCCGCCGATGAGCGCGACTCGACCGCCGCCTACTTCGGTCTATGGAGTTTTCTCGCCAAGCTGGCGCTCGCCATAGCCGGCCTCGCCCTGCCCCTGCTGGCCTTGAGTAGCTACCAACCGGGCACGCCGGCCGGCTGGAGCCTCGCGCTGGTCTACGCCGACCTGCCCTGCCTGCTGAAGCTGCTGGCGGCTGGGCTGCTCACATCCCTTCCCTGCGGAGAACCGAAACCATGAAAAAGGCATTGATCCTGGCCTGCTGCCTGCTACTGCTCAGCTGCACCGCTGTCGACGTCGACGTCGAGCACTACCGCAACGAGGAGCCGCAGCTGGACCTGCGCAAATACTTCGTTGGCAAGGTGGATGCCTGGGGCATGTTCCAGAAACGCTCAGGCGAGGTGGTCAAGCGCTTCCATGTCGAGATCGACGGCAGCCTCGATGGCGACAAGCTGATTCTCGATGAACACTTCCGCTACAGCGACGGCACCACGCAGCAGCGCGTCTGGACGCTGACCGAGCAAAGCCCTGGTCACTGGCGTGGCACCGCCGCCGATGTGGTCGGCGAGGCCATTGGCGAAGTGGCCGGCAACGCCCTGCGCTGGCGCTACGTGCTTAGCCTGCCGGTGGATGACAAGGTCTACGACGTGCATCTGGACGACTGGATGTATCTCATCGACGAGAACACCCTGGCTAATCGCTCGTTCATGAGCAAATTCGGTGTCGAGGTGGGTCAGGTCACGTTGTTCTTCCGCAAGCGCATCGAGTGAGCTGATGTTTCGAGCACTACGGCAAGGCACCGATCAGGCCAAGTTGTTCTAGAATGCGCCGCATGCCCTTTCAGGATGTCGTGACATGATCAATGCCAAGCTGCTGCAACTGGTTATCGAAGCCTCCAACGATGGAATCGTGGTCGCCGAGCAGGAAGGCGACGACAACATCCTGATCTACGCCAACCCGGCGTTCGAGCGCCTGACCGGCTATGCGGTGGACGATATCCTCTACCGCGACTGCCGCTTCCTGCAGGGTGAGGATCGCGACCAGCCAGCGCTGCAGGCGATCCGCGAAGCCGTGAAAAGCAATCAGCCGTGCCGTCAGATCATCCGCAACTACCGCAAGGACGGCACGCCGTTCTGGAACGAGCTGTCGATCACGCCGGTGTTCAACGAAGCCGACCAGCTAACCTACTTTATCGGCATTCAGAAGAACGTCACCGCCGAGGTCGACGCACTGCAGCGAGTCGAAGCGCTGGAAGCGGAAATCTGCGAACTCAAGTTGAAGTTGAGCCAGCAGCAGAGCTGACCGTAGCGCTTGGCCAACGCTGGTCGGCCACAGACTTAAGGCGCACTTATGCCGATGCGCCTCGACTTCTAGCCAAAAAAAACGAGACCTAAGTGTCGTAACCCGGGGCACGGCAGATGTGGGATACTGGCAACTTGCCATTTAAATCCTGCAGTGGGCAGTTCACGCCCTAGGATCTGTCTTGACGATCAACGCTGTCGTAGAAAACGCGGTCATGCTGCTCGCGTTATGTTGGCTGCTGGCTTTCACCACACGTAGTTGGAACCGAAGCGGTCAACTCTCTGCAAAACTGCTCGCTGGGCTCTGGTTCGGCAGCGCCTGCATTTTCGGCATGCTGAACACCAGCATCGGCCAGACCGGGATCATTCTCGACGCACGTACCGTTGTCCTGAGCATGGCTGGCTTGTTCGGCGGCCCGCTGGTGGCTGGCACCGCAGGCGTGCTGGCTGGCGGCTACCGTCTTTGGATTGGCGGACCCGGTGTCGTGCCTGGACTTGCCAATATCCTGCTACCTATCCTGCTTGGCATCGGCTACCGGTGCGCCTACCGACAGCGTTGGCTGCGTATCGGCTTCTGGCAGCTGCTCGGCTTCGGTCTGCTGCTACACCTCGGTGTACTGGGCATCGTCGCGCTGCTGCTGCCCAGTCCACTTGCCGCCGCCGCGATGGCGGAAATCGCCCTACCGGTGTTGCTCGCGCTGCCCCTGGCCACTGCCACCCTTGGCGTAATGCTCAATGACCTGCTGGAGCGTGATCGCTTCGAGCAGGCGCTGCGCTTCAGCGAAGCACGGCTGCGGGCCATTACAAAGGCAATCCCTGACCTGCTCATGGTGATCGACGAAGATGGCCGCTACCTGGAAATCCTCTGCGCCGAACGCAACATGCTATACGACGATGCCAGCAAGCTGCTCGGCCGACGCCTGCATGACGTTATGCCCGAAGCGGACGAGCGCCGCTTTCTCGACTTCATCAAGCGCACCCTTAACAGCGACGCACCGCAGCTGATCGAATACAGCATGGCTACCCTGGGCGGCCCTAAAGTATTTGAGGGTCGTGCCTTACCGCTGGAATTGCCGGAAGGACAAAAGCGTGCGGTAGTCTGGCTGAGCCGCGATATCACCGACAGGGTGAATACCGAGCTAGAGCGCCGGATAGCCGCCATCGCGTTCGAGTCACAGCAGGGCATGCTGATTACCGATGCGCAGAACCGCATCCTGCGGGTAAACGGAGCCTTCACCCGCATCAGCGGGTACAGCGCCGAGGAGGCCATCGGCCAGACCACCGCCCTGCTTGCCTCCGGCAAACACAGCGCCGAGTTCTATCGCACCATGTGGTCCAGCATCGAAACCATTGGTGTGTGGGAGGGCGAAATTTGGAATCGCCGCAAGAGCGGTCAGATCTTCCCCGAGTGGCTGTCGATCAGCGCAGTGCGCAACATGCGAGATGAAACTACCCACTACGTCGCGGCTTTCACTGACATAACCGATCGCAAGGCGGCCGAAGAACACATCCACAACCTGGCGTTCTACGACCCTCTGACCGGCCTGCCTAACCGGCGCTTATTGCTGGATCGTCTGCACCAGGCCATGGCTGCAAGTCGACGCAGCAGCCAACTGGGCGCGCTGATGTTCATCGATCTGGACAACTTCAAGAACATTAACGATCTGCATGGCCACCAGACCGGCGATCAGGTGCTGCGCATCGCCGCCGAGCGGCTGCATGGGGACGTGCGGGCCAGCGACACCGTGGCACGACTTGGTGGTGATGAGTTCGTGGTGATGCTGGAGAGTCTTGGGGACGATGCACTACAGGCCGCAGCCCAGGCCGAGCATATCGGCATGAAGTTGCTGAACTCACTGGATCGACCGTACCGGCTGAACGAAATCAGCCTGTACAGCAGCGCGAGTATCGGCGTGGTGCTGTTCGGTGCGGATGCCAGTAGCAGCGACGAGTTGATGAAGCGCGCCGATATGTCGATGTACGAGGCGAAGATCTCCGGCAAGAACGCCCTGCGCTTCTTCGACCCACGCATGCAACAGGCCGTGCAAGAGCGCCTGCGCCTGGAGGACGAGATTCGCCGGGGGCTGAAGAATGGTGAGTTCGTACTCCACTTCCAGCCGCAGCTCGAACATGCCGAAGGCATCGTCGGCGCCGAGGCCCTGGTGCGTTGGCAGCATCCACAGCGCGGTCTGCTGACACCGACTGCCTTCATCAGCCAGGCGGAACACGCCGGGCTCATCCACGCGCTCGACCAGCAGGTATTGGCTCAAGCATGTGCCCAGCTCGCGCATTGGGCGAAGACACCGGAATTCGCCGAACTGACCCTTTCGGTGAACCTCAGCGCACACCTTCTGTATCAGGACGACTTCGTCGAAAAGCTGCTCGGATTACTGGAGCACAGCGGCGCCGACCCTTCCAGGCTCAAGCTGGAGCTCACCGAAACGCTGCTACTGGACAACATGGCCGAAGCCATTACCCGCATGACCCGGCTGAAAGAACGTGGCATTCGCTTTTCCATCGACGATTTCGGCACCGGCTATTCGTCGATGAGCTACCTGCAGCAACTACCGCTGGATCAGCTGAAGATCGATCAGACCTTCATTTGCCGACTTCCAGAAGATGCCAGCAGCCTGACCATCGTGCGTTCGATCTGCGCGCTGGCCACCGGGTTGGGCCTGGAAGTTATCGCTGAAGGCGTCGAGCACGAGCCGCAGAGGGTGATATTGCTCGCCAACGGCTGTTGCCACTTTCAGGGCTACCTGTTCGGTAAACCGCTGTCCGTGTCTGCATTCGAGCAAATGGTCCACGATGCCAGAATCGCCAAGGGGACCAAGGGATAGAGCTGGAAAGAGCCGCCGCAACGCCGCTTCCCAGCCACTGTTGCTACAGTGCCAGAGGCGCGCGACTGCAAAGCTTGACCAACGCCTGCACCCAGTCCTCGTGGGTGTTCAGACAAGGCACCAGCACCAGCTCTTCACCGCCGGCATCGATGAACTGCTCGCGCCCACGATCACCGATTTCCTCTAGGGTTTCGATGCAATCGGCGACGAAGGCCGGGCACATCACCAACAGCTTCTTTACCCCACGCTCGGCTAGCTCGTCCAAGCGCGCCTCGGTATAGGGCTCGATCCACTTGGCCCGCCCCAGGCGCGACTGGAATGAAACCGACCACTGATCATCACGCAACCCCGCCTGCGCGGCGAACCCGGCTGCGGTGCGCATGCACTGTGCGCGATAGCAGCTGGCGAGCACAGCGCCCTCTGCCCGCTGACAGCAGTCATCACTCTTCAGGCAATGCGAGCCTGTCGGATCGACCTTGTGCAGATGACGCTCGGGCAACCCGTGAAAGCTCAGCAGCAGGTGATCGAAATCCTGCTCCAGATGCGGCTTGGCACTGGCCGCCAGCGCTTCAAGGTATTCCGGCTGGTCATAGAATGGCTGGAGGATCGACAGTTGCAGGTTGAGTCCCCGCTCACGAATGACCCGTCGGGCTTCCTGGATGACAGTGGTGGTCGTGCTGTCGGCGAATTGCGGATAGAGCGGAGCCAGCGTCACCTGGCTGATGCCCTGCCCGGCCAGACGGGTCAGTGTGGTGTCGATGGACGGCTCACCGTAACGCATCGCCAGTTCGACTGGCCCTTGCGTCCAGTGTGGCCGTACAGCTTCCTGCAGACGGCGGCTGAGCACGACCAGCGGAGAGCCTTCCGGCCACCAGATCGACGCATAAGCGTGGGCAGATTGCTCGGGGCGCTTGACCAGAATCAGCGAAACCAGCAGACGCCGCAGTGGCCACGGCAGATCGATCACGTAGGGATCCATCAGGAACTGGTTGAGGTAGCGGCGCACATCGGCGACCTCCGTAGAGGCTGGTGAACCCAGATTGACCAACAACAACGCCTGCTCTGTCATGCAAACTTTCCTGACTACTGTTTAAGATTGACGCCTCGCTGCAAGCGAGGCGCGCTATTTTCACACAGGGTGCGCCCTTCAGGGGTGCGTCAATAGGTCGGCCAGGGCCGAATCCAGATCACTGAAATGAAAGCGAAAGCCTTCGTCCTGCAACCGCTGCGGTGACGTGTGCTGGCCACCGAGCAACAGCCCTGCAAGCTCTCCCAACATTGGCTTGAGTATCGCCGCCGGTACCGGCAGCACCGCCGGGCGACCAAGGGCATGCCCCAAGCTGCGAGTGAAATCCGCGTTGCGCACCGGCTCCGGCGCACACGCATTGTAGGGGCCACTGGCCGCGGGCTGCCGCAGAAGAAAATCAATCAGGCCGATTTGATCTTCTATGTGAATCCAGGGCATCCATTGACGGCCGTTCCCCAAACGCCCCCCTAGGCCAAACTTGAACACCGGCAACAGGCGCTTTAGAAACCCGCCGTCTTTTGCCAGCACCAACCCGGTACGAACCAGCACCACACGTATACCCAGTACGGTCGCCTCCATCGCCCGCTCTTCCCAGGCATTGCACAGCTGGCTGGCGAAATCGGCTGACACCGGCTGATCGGCTTCGGTGAGCCGATGTTCACCGCCGTCGCCATACCAACCCACTGCGGACCCGGAGATCAGCAGCGGCGGTTTCTGCTCACGCCGGCCGAGCCACTCGACTAACTGATCCGTCAGCTTCACCCGGCTATCCCATAGCAGAGCCTTGCGCGACTTGGTCCATGGCCGATCGGCAATAGGTGCGCCGGCCAGGTTGACCACTGCGTCCAGAGCCACCGCATCGAGCTGTTGCAAGCTGCCAACCCCCTGCACCTGGGCACCGCACAGCTGCGCAACCCGCTGTGGTTGACGACTCCAGACCCACAGCCGATGCCCGTCCGCCAGCCAACGTTGACACAACGCGCGACCAATCAAACCGGTACCGCCAGTCAGCAAAATGTTCATGGTGAACTCCTGGTGCGCAACCGCGCTGTGCTCGTTCGACAGCTTTCCGTACAGCATACACCTATACAGCGATATTCGAATGTACAGCACATCAATGCCGTGCCTCTCATATAAGCAGATTCAAAACGGTGAGGCCGACCTGACGCAAAGACCGCTCTCTGGGTGATCTCCTCTTCGCATGCTGCACTATGGAACGAAGAAACCTGCATCACTCAGGGGCTGCGAATCATCTTCGTATAGGAATTCCCATTAAGTTGTACATTTCATATTGACTTGTACAATATCGACATTATGATGACCTCAAGTTGTACAAAACTCCAACTTGTACAGGACGAGGTCACCATCATGCACACCACGCTTCCCACGCCCAAGATTGGAATCAGTGCCTGTCTGTTAGGTAACCCGGTGCGCTTCAATGGCGGACACAAGGAATCACGCCTGTGCAGCGAAACCCTGGCGCATCACTTCGAGTTCATTCCGGTATGCCCGGAGGTGGCCATCGGGCTCGGTACGCCACGCGAACCGATTCGTCTGGTAGGTGAAAGCGACGCGCCCCGTGCCGTGGGCACCGTACGCCCCGAACTGGATGTGACCGAGGCCCTGGCCGCGTATGGGCGACAGATCGCTGAACAGCTGCACGACATCAGCGGCTACATCCTCATGCAGAAGTCGCCGTCCTGCGGAATGGAACGGGTCAAGGTCTATGGCGCCAACGGCCACACCCTGCCCGGTGGCGGCGCCGGCGTGTTCGCCCAGGCACTGATGCAGGCCTGCCCCGACCTGCCGGTAGAAGAGGACGGCCGACTGAATGACGCCGTGCTGCGCGAGAACTTCCTTACCCGCGTCTACGCCTATGCCGACTGGCAGCGTCTGCTCCACGCCGGACTTACCCGCCGAGCGATCGTCGATTTCCACTCGCGCTACAAATACCAGCTGATGGCTAGCAACCCCCTGCAATACAAGGTGCTCGGCCAACTGGTCGCCAAATTGGCCGAACACTCCCTGGAGGAGTTTGCGCCCCACTACTTCAGCCAAATGATGCAAGCACTTAAAAAGCCGGCAACTCGCGGCACGCACTGCAACGTTCTGCTGCATTTGAGTGGCTATCTCAAGAACGCACTGGGCTCGGAGGACCGCCGCGAGATGCGGCACCTCATCGACCAGTACCGCGACGGCGTCATTCCGCTGGTGGTGCCGCTGACGCTGCTCAAGCACCACTTCCGCCGTCATCCCGATCACTACATCGCGCGCCAGGCATACATGCAGCCGCACCCCGAAACCCTCAGCCTGCGCAACGGAATCTGAACATGAGTGAATCAACGGACCTGGTGGAGCTGAACGCCGACGGCCTGCTGCCGATCCGCGAAGTGGCGCGTATTACCGGCGTCAACGCCGTCACCCTGCGAGCCTGGGAGCGCCGCTATGGTCTGATCGTCCCGCTGCGCACGCCCAAGGGGCATCGGCTGTACGAAGAGGCGCATATCCAGCGCATCCGCGACATCCTCACCTGGCTCAATCGCGGTGTAGCGGTCAGCCAGATAAAGCCCCTGCTGGATGCCACCACCCCGCCGGAGCTGCCGCAGCAGAATCAGTGGTCCGAGATGCTCGACGAACTGCTGCAAGCCATCGAGCGCCTCAGCGAACGCCAGCTGGACGATGCCTTCAACCGCGCCATGGCCTTGTATCCGCCGCGCACGCTTTGCCAGCACCTCGTGCAGCCCCTGCTCGACGCGCTTGACCAGCGCTGGCAAGGACAGTACGGCGCCGCAGTGGAACGGGTTCTGTTTCATTCCTGGCTGCGCAGCAAGCTGGCCACTCGCATCTATTTCAACAACCGACAGCAGGCCGGCCGGCCGCTGCTGCTTGCAAATCTCGATGGCGAATCCTTTGCCCCAGGCCTGTGGCTGACTGCTTGGCTCGTGTCGAGTACCGACTGCCCGGTCGAAGTCATCGAATGGCCCGTACCGTTGAACGAGCTGAATCTGGCGATGGAACGTATCTGGCCGCGCGCACTGCTTCTGTATGCCAGCAACAGCTTGCCCAGCAGTTGCCTGCAGCGCCATCTACCCCGCCTGGTCGAGCAAAGCGCCGCGCCGCTGTTGCTGGCCGGCCCGGCCGTCCATATCCATGCCCCGGAACTCCATCGGCACGGTGGGCTGATGCTGGCCGACGATCCGCTGGCCGCTCTGCAACAGCTGCAAGGTGCCGGCCTGCTGCCGGGTAGCGAAGGGAGCGCGTCATGACCCAACTGCTCTGGTTGCGCACCGACCTGCGCACAAGCGACAACACCGCCCTGGCCGCCGCGATGGCCGCTGGCCCCACCGTGGCGCTGTATCTGGTCACGCCAGGGCAATGGCTTGCCCACGACGACGCGCCCTGCAAGGTGGACTTCTGGCTGCGCAACCTCGCCGAGCTATCCACCCAACTGCGCGCACTCAACGTTCCGCTGTTGATTCGTGAGGTGGACGATTGGCAGGCGGTGCCCGAAGCGCTGCTGAAGCTATGCCGTGAACTTGGCGTACAGGGTGTGCATTACAACGAAGAGTACGGCGTCAACGAGCAGCGTCGTGATCGAGCCGTCGCGGCGAGACTGGATACCCACGATGTGCGCGTACGTAGCTATCTCGATCAGCTGTTGTTCGCGCCGGGCAGCGTTCTGACTCAGTCGGGTGGCTACTTCAAGGTCTTCAGCCAGTTCCGCAAACAGTGCCTCGCGCGCCTGAGCGTGTCGCTGCCGTATTGCGTGCATCTGCCGGCAGCACAGGCGCCTATGTCCATTGCCAGCGATCCCGTGCCCAGCGCCGTAGCGGGCTTCCCGCGTCCGACCGACTATCTGCGCGCGTTGTGGCCTGCTGGCGAGGCCTTCGCGCAGCGACGGCTGGCAACGTTCGTCGAAGATGATCTGAGCGATTATCACCAGCGCCGCGACTTTCCCGCCGAACCTGGAACCAGCCAGCTGTCGGCGTACCTCGCGGCCGGCGTCATCTCCATCCGCCAGTGCCTGCATGCAGCGCTCGGCTACAACCAGGGCGAATTGGACAGCGGCAGCACCGGCGCCACAACCTGGGTCAACGAACTGCTCTGGCGCGAGTTCTACAAGCACATTCTGGAAGGATACCCGCGGGTTTCGATGCACCGCGCCTTCCGTAGCGAAACCGATGCGCTGCCCTGGCGTCGAGCGCCCTACGAACTGGAAGCCTGGCAGCAGGGACGCACCGGCTTTCCGATCATCGATGCCGCCATGCGCCAGCTTCAAGAAACTGGCTGGATGCACAACCGCCTGCGCATGGTCGTCGCCATGTTCCTCAGCAAGAACCTGCTGATCGATTGGCGTGAAGGCGAACGCTGGTTCATGCGCCATCTGGTGGACGGCGATCTGGCTGCCAACAACGGCGGCTGGCAATGGAGCGCCTCAACCGGTACGGATTCGGTGCCCTACTTCCGGCTGTTCAATCCGATCAGCCAGTCGCAACGCTTCGACCCGGACGGGCAGTTCCTGCGCCGCTGGCTTCCCGAGCTGCAGCACCTGAGCAAGCGCGACGTGCATAACCCGTCGGCGCACCGCAGCCTGTTCGGCGTAACGGAGTATCCGGCGCCGATCGTCGACCTGAGCGCGACCCGGGCGCGGGCACTAGATGCCTTCCGCAACCTGCCGGAAGCCGCGTCATGAGCCGCTTTCTGCAGCACTTCGCTGGTGAGTTTGCGAGTCTTAATGCGAGCAATCTCGATCGGCTCGCCGATTTATACAGCACCGACATCCACTTCACCGATCCGCTGCACGAGGTGTGTGGGCTCGTTGAACTGCAGCGCTACTTCAGCGAGTTGTACGCCAACGTCGAACATCTGCACTTCGAATTCATCAGCCACGACGAGGTATGCGACGGCCAAGGCTATCTGCGCTGGATCATGAGCTACCGTCATCCGCGACTGAACGGCGGTGGACTGATCAGCCTGGAAGGTTGTTCGCTGTTGCGCTGGAACGACGAAGGGAAGGTCGAACGGCACCGCGACTATTTCGATGCCGGCGCCCTGCTCTATCAACACGTTCCGGTGCTCAGCTGGATGATTCGCTGGTTACAGCGGAGGCTGGCGTGAACCTCTCGCGGCGAATCTGGCTGACCGGCGCCAGCAGCGGCATCGGTCACGAACTCGCGCGCATCTTGCTCGCAGAGGGCCACTGCCTGGCCCTGTCCGCACGCCGTGTCGAGCCCTTGGACGCCTTTGCCCGGCGTTATCCAGGCCAGGTTCTCGTCCTGTCCGGCGACCTCGGCGACATCGAACAGGTGCGTGCCATGGGCGCGACGATCGAAGCGCAATGGGGCGCGCTCGACAGCGTGATTCTCAACGCCGGCACCTGCGAATACATCGACGCGGGACAGTTCGAGGCGGCATTGCTGGAGCGCGTAATGCGAGCCAATGTACTCGCTGTAGGTTACTGCATCGAGGTGGCATTACCGCTATTGCGCCAAGGCGTACGACCACATCTGGTCGGCGTCGGCAGCTCGGTTACCTGGCTGCCGCTACCTCGTGCCGGTGCCTATGGCGCGTCCAAGGCAGCGCTGCGCTACCTGCTCGAGTCCCTGCGCCTGGATCTGGCCAGCGAAGGCATCGACATCAGCCTGGTCAGTCCGGGGTTCGTCGACACGCCACTGACCCGCCGCAACGACTTTCCCATGCCAATGAGCTGGCCGGCGAACAAGGCCGCACGACACATCGCCCGATGCCTCGAGCGCCGCCCGCTGCACATCGCTTTTCCCGCGCCGTTCATCGCTGTACTGCGCCTGCTCTCACTGCTGCCCGCACGCCTGCAAGTCGCCCTCGGCCGGCGACTGGCACGCACGTCACTCAAGGAAGGATAACCATGAAGATTGCCATCATCGGCAGCGGTATTGCCGGACTTACCTGTGCGCATCTGCTGTCCCGTCAGCACCAGATCGCGGTGTTCGAATCGGCCAGCTGGATCGGTGGCCACACCCATACCGTGGATGTCCGTGTGCACGGCCAGGACTATGCGGTGGACACCGGCTTCATCGTCTTCAACGATTGGACCTATCCCAACTTCATCAAGCTGCTGGGTCAACTCGGGGTGCGTTACAAAGCAACCGAGATGAGCTTTTCGGTGAGCAATCCGCTAAGTGATCTTGAGTACAACGGGCACGACCTGAACACCCTGTTCGCCCAGCGCAGCAATCTGTTGTCGCCACCCTTCTGGGGCATGATCCGCGACATCCTGCGCTTCAACCGCGAGGCGCTGGACGACTACCAGAGCGGCCGTATCGGCGCCCACGTCACGCTGGGCACCTATCTAGAGCTAGGCCGCTACAGCCAACGCTTCATCGATCACTACATCGTGCCGATGGGCGCGGCAATCTGGTCGATGCCGCTGGCCGACATGCTGGAATTTCCAGTCGATTTCTTCATCCGTTTTTTCAAGAACCACGGGCTGCTTTCAGTGAGTGATCGCCCGCAATGGTACGTCGTCGAAGGCGGCTCCAGCGCCTATGTATCGCCACTGACCAAGGGCTTCAGCCAGCACATCCGCCTCAATTGCCCGGTGTTCGAAGTACTGCGCGACGCGCATGGCGTGACGATCCATAGCCCGGCGGGCGCAGAGCGATTCGACAAGGTCATCTTCGCCTGCCACAGCGATCAGGCCCTGCGCCTGCTGGCCGAACCGCGTGCAGCCGAGAGGGACATCCTTGGCGCCATCGGCTATGCCAGTAATGACGTGGTACTGCATACCGACACTCGCCTGCTGCCCAAGCGTCGCCGTGCCTGGGCCAGCTGGAATTACCGCCTTGGTGGACCGAGCGAGCAGCAGGCCGCGGTGACCTACAACATGAATATCCTGCAGGGCATCGACGCCCCCGAGACCTTCTGTGTCAGCCTCAATCAGACCGAGGCCATTGACCCGGAACAAATCCTCGCACGCTTCACCTATGACCACCCGCAATACAGCCTGGCCGGCATTGCCGCCCAGGCCCGCGCCGACGAGTTGCTCGGTGCGCGCCATAGCTACTTCTGTGGTGCCTACTGGGGCAACGGCTTCCACGAAGATGGCGTGGTCAGTGCCCTGCGTGTCGCTGCCGCGTTCGGAGAAACCCTGTGAGCAGCGCCGTGTTGCACAGCGCGCTGTATCTCGGCTGGGTGCAGCATCGGCGCTTCGCTCCACGCGTCCACGCGTTCAGCTATCGCATGGGGCTGCTGTACCTCGATCTAGCCGAACAGGACGCCGTTTTCGGGCTCTCGCCGCTGAGTGGCCGAGCGCGCTTCGCGCCGTTCTCCTTCCGTGAGCGCGACTACCTGCCGCAATACACCCGCCAGGGCATTGCGCTGGCAGATGCGGTTCGCCAGCGCGTTTCCGAGGCCCTCGGCCGGCCGGTCACCGGCGCCGTGCGTGTGCTGACCCAGCCGCGCAGCTGGGGGCTGTGTTTCAACCCGGTCAGCTTCTTCTATTGCTTCGACGAGCAGGAGCAGCTGACGGCGGTGCTCTGCGAAGTCAGCAACACGCCCTGGCGCGAGCGCTACCACTACGTGCTGCCGGCCAGTGGCAATCGCAACCTGCGCTGCACGGTGGCGAAGACCTTCCACGTCTCGCCGTTCCTGCCTGGCGAACTGGAATACCGCATGCGCTTTAACCAGCCGGGACGGCGCATCGGCGTGCATATGGAGGACTGGCAAGGCGAGCAGAAGCTTTTCGACGCCACCCTTGGTCTGGACCGTCAGGCGCTGACTTCCGGCACCGTGCACCGCTACCTGCTCAACTTTCCCTGGATGACAGCCAAGACCTTGCTCGCCATCTACTGGCAAGCGTTGCGCCTGCTACTCAAGCGCACCCCGATCTTCCCCCACCAACCCACCACCTCAGCGTACGGCCTGGCCATCACGCAACGCACCGGAGCCCGCCATGAAGAGCCCTAGCCTGACTGTCAAAGCCCACCCGCTGGCCGGTATGGGTCTTACCAGCAGCCTGCTGCGCCGCACCGTGCTGCGGCAGCTGGACAAGCTGCGCCATGGCCAGCTGACGCTGAAGTTCGGTGGCGAGTGCCGGCTGTTCGGTGACCTCGCAAGCTCGCTGCAGGCCGAAATCAATGTGGTAGACGACGCGGCCTGGGGTCTGATCGCCGCTCGCGGCTCGATAGGCGCCGGCGAAGCCTACATTCATGGCTACTGGCACAGCCCGGACCTGACTGCGGTGATCCGCCTGTTCGTCGCAAATATGGATGTGTTGGATAACATCGAACGCGGCAGCCTGGCGTTGTTTGGCCAACCGGTGATCAAGGCGCTGCACTGGCTCAACCGCAACACCCGCACCGGGTCGCAACGCAACATCGCCGCGCATTACGACCTGGGCAACGAGCTGTTCGAGCAGTTTCTCGACCCGACCATGATGTACTCGGCGGCGATGTTCGCCACACCCGAACAGGATCTGGAACAGGCCCAACTGCACAAGCTCGAGCGCATCTGCGAAAAGCTTGACCTGCAGCCCGAGGATCATTTGCTGGAAATCGGCACCGGCTGGGGCAGCATGGCGCTCTATGCCGCAACCCACCGTGGCTGCCGGGTGACCACCACCACGCTGTCGCGCGAGCAGTTCGCCTACACCCAGCGGCGTATTGAAGAACAGGGCCTGCAGGACCGCATCACCCTGCTGCTCAAGGACTATCGCGACCTCGATGGCGAGTTCGACAAACTGGTCTCCATCGAGATGATCGAAGCCGTTGGCCACGATTTCCTGCCCAGCTATTTCCGCCAATGCGCACGCCTGCTCAAAAAAGACGGGCTGATGCTGCTGCAAGCCATCACCATTCGCGACCAGCGCTACGAACAGGCGCGCCGCAGCGTCGACTTCATCCAGCGCTACATCTTCCCCGGCGGCGCGCTGCCCTCGCTGCAACGCATGCTCAACGTCGTCTCCCAAGACACCGACATGAACCTGCTGCACATGGAGGACTTCGGCGAGCACTACGCGCGCACCCTGCGCCTGTGGCACGAAAACTTCCGCCTCGCCCGCGGCGAGCTGGAGCGCCACGGTTACGACGACTATTTCTATCGGCTCTGGGAGTTCTACCTGTGCTACTGCGAAGGCGGATTTCTCGAACGCGCCATCGGCACCGCACAGCTGCTGCTGGCCAAACCGGGCGCTCGTCGGAAACCGCTCTACGACGGGTCAAGTGGCTCGAGTGCAAGCCGCTAACAGCCTTGCGTAACTTCACCCGGAGCACCCCATGAACACCGAAAGCGTCACGCTGCAAGCGCATTACCTCAAGGCCGATCGCATCATGCTGGGTGTGATCTGGTTTCTGGTGATCTATTCCTTCGGAGTAGCGGCGTTTTATGACACCTGGGCACAGGCGTTGGTCATCGGCGGGCTGACTGGCGTTGCAGTAACGGCGCTTTACCTGCTTATCCCTGGCCAGCGCCTGCTGCGTTGCCTGATTGGCGCGGCGTTCATGGTGCTCTCCGCTCTGCATATCAACCAGGCCCACGGCATGCTGGAAATGCACTTCGGCATCTTCGCGCTGCTGGCATTTTTGGTTTATTACCGTGACTGGCTGCCCATCGTCGTCGCCGCGCTGACAATCGCCGTTCACCATCTGAGCTTCTTTGCACTGCAGCAGCAAGGCACTGGCGTGTTCCTGATGCCCGATGGCAACTGGGGCGAAGTATTCCTGCACGCGTTCTACGTGGTACTCGAAAGCGCGATCCTGATCTATCTGGCGATCCGTGCCGCCGCCGAAGCCCGTGAGGGCGAAGCGCTGCTCGGCGCTGCTGCCGCCATCACCGCACATCCCGACCGCATCGACCTGAGCTATCGCAGCAAGGCCACTGGCCCGGTCACCCAGCGTTTCAATCACCTGCTCGATCAACTGGGCGAGCTGGTCGGATCGGTGGTGCGCGACACCGCCGGCTTGGGCGGAACTGCCGCAAACCTGAGCGAAGCGACTCGCCAGCTGCGTGATGGTGCCAGCCGCCAGCTGGATGAAACGGCTTACATGGTCGAAGCCATGCAACAGATGACCGTGGCCATCAATGACGTTGCCGGCCACGCCGATCGCGCTGCTCAGGCAGCACAAGGCGCCAGCCAGAAGGCCGGACAGGGGCGTAATGCGGTCAGCGGTGTCCGCGGCGAAATCAGCTGCCTTGCCGAACATATCGAAGGCACCGACCGTGTGGTCCGGGATCTAGCGGCACAATCGGAACAGATCGACCGCGTGCTGGAGGTCATTCGCACCATCGCCGATCAGACCAACCTACTCGCACTCAACGCCGCCATCGAGGCAGCGCGGGCTGGCGAACAGGGCCGAGGTTTTGCCGTAGTTGCCGACGAAGTGCGCAATCTCGCGCAGAAAACCGCGGCTTCGACCACCGAGATCCAGGGCATCATCAGTCGTCTGCAGCAAGGCAGTCGCAAAGCGACCGAGGCGATGCAGAACAGCCGCGATAGCGTTGCCCGCTGTGTAAATAGCAGCCAGGACACCACTTCACTATTGGACGCCATCGCCAGCGAGATCGAGAGCATCAGCCAGATGAACGAGAAGATCGCCGCAGCGACCCACCAGCAGACGGCGGTTTCAGCCGATATGGGGCGTCATTTACAGAGTGTCCAACAAGTTGCCGAGCGTAACGCCGGTGACGCCAGCCAGCTGGACAGCGACGGCCGGCAGCTGCACGAGCTGGCCGGTCGCCTGGGCAATCTGAGCGGCCGTTTCACAGTGCGCTGAAGTCGTCGCTTAGGCTCAGCGAAGCCAGCCGTGGCCTACTGAATTGCCAGTCGCCATAGCACTGGGCCGGTTGAACGCCTCACACACCGCGGCAACCAGCAGCCGCGCTTGCGGAGGAATTGCCAACCCGTTTTCTCCCAGCACGATTACACCGTCGATGTGCAACTGCCTTAGCGTTGCCCAGTGCTGGGCGTAATGCTGCCGCACGTCCACACCGCTTTGCAGGCTGAGCGCATCGAAGTCCAGTTCGAAGGTGCAGAGCAAGCGCTCGATCAGCCTGCTATGCAGCGGGTCGACGTGGCTCGCGTGCAGGCCGCAGCTGCTGGGTAACTGGCCCTGATCGAGTGCCTGCTGATAGGTCTGGACGGTGCTGGCGTTCTGGCAGAACAATCCACCGATCCGGCTGATGGCGCCGACGCCCAACCCCAGATGATCGCAGTCACCATGCGGCGTGTAGCCGAGGACATCGTGATGCAGCGCGCCTATTTCCTGTGCCATGGCCAGGTCATCGTGCGGCAGGACGAACTTGCCTAATCCGATATAGCGATAGCCGGCCGCGTTCAGCTGCTCGACTCCATGCCGGTACATCGCCAGTGTGTCGGCAACCGAGGCCAGACCGAGCCGTGCACCACCTGGCGAGGCCCCTGATGTGACGTCGCGGTAGTCGAACATCGTGACCTGATCGGGCGCCAATTCGATGATCGAGGCAAGCTTGCGTGCAAAGCTCGCAGGCGTCTGCCATGACCTGCCATAGCCGAGATCAAGGTTTACCGAGCGGTAGTGCAATGCGTGCGCTGCCTCGATCACCGCACGGATGCGCGCCGAGCTGCGGAAATACTCCACCGTTGCGCCATCATCGGCTCGCAAATCCGGCACGGCGACGCTGAGCTGATTGAAGCCAAGCTCATGCAGGGCGCCAATCAGGGGCCAGTCGACGTGAGCGAGTTCTACCTCGGCAGTAAAACTGCCTGCGCAAGGATCGGCAAAACTGAACCGCGTCTTGAGCAGCGTTACCAACCTCCGCAGCGCCTCTATACCCAGAGTGCCGGCGCTCAGCCGCAGCTGCTCGACTTGCTGCATTGGCCCAACATGACAACCGAGCTGTTCGATCTCGCGTTCCAAGCGCAACTGATAGGCTGTTGCTTCGCCGGGCTTCAATTCCGCGCCGTCTGGCTGGTGGATCGCGATGGAAAGCGAGCGCCCCGCCCGGCGGCTTTCACGTAGCGCACGCAGCAAGTCCAGTGGTGCGATACGGTCGCTGAAATCAACCGCGGTCGGATAGCTGCAATGCAGTTGCCCGACTTGTCCGTAGCGTTGTACCAGGCTGTCGTCCCAGTCCACTGAGCCAAGCATAAGCGCCTCCCGGCATCGAATATCGCTTCTATTGCTGTACGGGGCATCATCCGCGAGCCACTGCCGATGACGTTGACGTCCGTCAAGTAGGTGACAGATGGCCAAGACGAGCGGCTAAACGGTCAGAACTTCGACGCTGAGAAAGACAGCCCTTCAAGAACACGTCCATCGAGCGCATTCGCTCAACAGACGCTTTGTAAAAGCTGGCAGCGCGATGGTATTGATAGCCAGCCATCCCTGATCCGGAGCCGCTCGTGATTCCTGCTTCCCTGATTTGCGCCCTGCGCGCGGCGCGCCACGTAGTCGTATTCACCGGCGCCGGCGTTTCCGCCGAAAGCGGCATTCCGACCTTCCGCGATGCGCTGACCGGTTTATGGGAGCGCTTCGATCCCAGCGAGCTGGCCACGCCCGAGGCCTTCCGCCGTGATCCGCCAATGGTATGGGGGTGGTACGAATGGCGGCGCATGCGCGTGCTGCAGTCCCAGCCGAACCCTGCTCACCTGGCCATCGCCGAACTGGCGCACCATGTACCGCAACTAACGCTGATCACGCAGAACGTCGATGACCTGCACGAACGTGCCGGTAGCCAGAACGTGATCCACCTGCATGGCAGCCTGCATCAGCCGCGCTGCTTCGCCTGCGCCCGTGAGCCAGCCGAGCCACTGCCAGATGCCGACGAGCCCGAAGGCGGTCGTCGCCTCGAGCCACCCCGTTGCAGCCACTGCGGCGGACGGCTGCGGCCCGGCGTCGTCTGGTTCGGCGAGAGTCTGCCCATCGCTGCACTCAATGCCGCGTTCCAGGCGGCTGGCGAATGCGACCTGTTGCTGTCGGTCGGCACCTCCGGCGTGGTGTACCCCGCTGCAGAGGTGCCGCATCGGGCGCGTGACGCCGGAGCCACCGTGGTGCATATCAATCCGCACGGCGAACCGACTGCAGACAACCGCGAACATCTGCTCGCCCTGCCCGCTGGCAAGGCACTACCCGAATTGCTCCGCGAGGCGTTTGGCGGCTGATAGTGCGCATTCCCTAGCCCGCCCCAATGCGGGGAGCGCCCTCGCTCCACCGCACCGTTCTGGTTCAACTCTGATTCGATCTGGCCTCACAACCGACGCTGACTCGGTCTGCGGCCTAACCCTCGATGCCCCGCAACACCGCGCCATCACGCGCCTGACTACCGGGAAAAACGCTCATCTGAACAAGCTGGCATACAACCTGCAGTCTTCCTCGCAACACCTGCCGCGTCGCGGCAGGTCGTCCCAAACGGTCAGCGGCGACCGTCAAGCCAACAGGCGCGGGACCGGGTGCAGCAGGCAACGAGGCCTGATCGACCACCCCACACACCACTAATTACCAGGCAAAGGCGCCTGGAGCTGATACCAGCTCCAGGCGCCTTTTTGCGTTTTGCCGGCCACGTGCCGCAGCAGCTCGACTGAGGAAAGGCCATGAGTTCTACCGTCACTCCGCTCACGCTCGAAAAACTGGTCATCGTCGGCAACGGCATGGTCGGTCACCACTGCATCGAACAGCTGATCGAGCGCGGTGCCCTCACGCGCTACGAGCTGCATGTGTTCGGCGAGGAGCGCCAGCGCGCCTACGACCGCGTGCACCTGTCCGAATACTTCGGCGGCCGCGATGCCGAGTCGCTGGCCATGTGCGATGCCGACTACTACAGCAGCCACGGCGTCTACACCCATCTGGGCGTACAGGTGCTGGGCATCGACCGCGAGCGCAAGGAAGTCGTTACCAGTGCCGGCCGCCAGCCCTACGACCAACTGATTCTTGCCACCGGCTCCTACCCCTTCGTGCCACCGATCACCGGTGCCGAAGGCAGCGCGCGGCTGGTCTACCGCACCCTCGACGACCTTGATGCGATTCGTGCGGCCGCCAGCGGCGCCACGCGCGGTGTGGTGGTTGGTGGCGGTCTGCTCGGCCTGGAAGCGGCCAACGCGCTGAAATCGCTCGGTCTGGAAGCCCATGTCGTCGAATTCGCCCCGCGCCTGATGCCAGTGCAGCTGGACGGCGAAGGCGGTGCGGCATTGAAGGCCCGCATCGAGTCGCTCGGCGTCGGCGTGCACCTGTCGCGCGCCACTCAGGAAATTGTCGCCGGCGAGGACTACGCCTGGCGGATGAACTTCACCGATGGCGAATTCCTCGAAACCGACCTGATTGTGTTTTCCGCCGGCATCCGCCCGCAGGACGCCCTCGGCCATGTCGCGGATCTGGAGATTGCTCCGCGCGGCGGCATCGTGATCGACAGCGAATGCCGCACCTCGGACCCGGCGATCTTCGCCATCGGCGAGTGCGCCAGCTGGAACGGCAGCGTGTTCGGCCTGGTTGCACCGGGCTACAGCATGGCGCGCAGTGTCGCCGCGCAGCTGGCCGAGGAACCGCACGAACTCTTCTACGGCGCCGACATGTCGACCAAGCTCAAGCTGCTTGGCGTGGATGTAGGATCCATCGGCGATGCCCATGGTGCCACGCCGGGCTCGCGCAGTTACCGCTTCATCGACGAGGCCACCGCCAGCTACCGCCGTTTGGTGGTATCCGCCGATGGCAAGACCGTGCTCGGCGCGGTACTGGTCGGCGACAACAGCTACTACGACACCCTGCTGCAGTATGCGCAGAACGGCATCAAGCTGCCGGCCGACCCGTCCGCGCTGATCCTGCCGCAGACCGAAGGCGCTCCGACCCTTGGCCCGGACGCCCTGCCGGCCAGCGCGACCATCTGTTCCTGTCACAACGTCAGCAAGGGCGCGGTGTGCTGCCAGGTCGATGCCGGCGTCACCGACCTCGGTGAGCTCAAGGCCGCGACCAAGGCGGCTACCGGCTGCGGCGGTTGCAACGCCCTGCTCAAGCTGGTGTTCGATTCCGAGCTGGCGGCGCGCGGCGTGGCGGTGGACAAGAGCCTCTGCGAGCACTTCGCCTACACCCGCCAGGAGCTCTACGGCATCGTCCGCGTCGAGGGCATCCAGAGCTTCGCCGAACTGCTGGCCAAGCACGGTCGCGGGCATGTCGGCTGCGACATCTGCAAGCCGACGGTGGGTTCAATCCTCGCCTCTTGCTGGAACCAGCCGATCACCGATCCGGCGCTGATTCCGCTGCAGGACACCAACGACACCTTCATGGCCAACATGCAGAAGAACGGCACCTACTCGGTGGTGCCGCGTATTCCCGGTGGCGAGATCACTCCCGAAGGGCTGATCGCCATCGGCCAGGTGGCGAAGAAATACGATCTTTACACCAAGATCACCGGCGGCCAGCGCATCGACCTGTTCGGCGCCCAGCTGCACGAGCTGCCGGACATCTGGGGCGAGCTGATCGCCGCCGGTTTCGAGACCGGTCACGCCTACGGCAAGAGCCTGCGTACGGTGAAATCCTGCGTCGGCAGCACCTGGTGCCGTTACGGCGTGCAGGACAGCGTCGGCATGGCACTGCGCCTGGAGGACCGCTACAAGGGCCTGCGTGCACCACACAAGATCAAGTTCGCCGTATCCGGTTGTACCCGCGAATGCGCCGAGGCGCAGAGCAAGGACATCGGCGTGATCGCCACCGACAAGGGCTGGAACCTCTATGTCTGCGGCAACGGCGGTATGCGCCCGCGGCATGCCGAGCTGTTCGCCACCGACCTCGACGACGAAGCGCTGATACGCACCATCGACCGCGTGCTGATGTTCTACGTACGCACCGCAGACAAGCTGCAGCGCACCTCGGTCTGGCGCGAGAGCCTGGAAGGCGGCCTGGACTACCTGAAGGCAGTCATCCTCGACGACAGCCTGGGTCTGGCCGCCGAGCTGGAAAGCCAGATGCAGCAGGTGGTCGATAGCTACCAGTGCGAATGGGCCAACGCCATCAGCGATCCGGAAAAGCTCAAGCGCTTCCGCACCTTCGTCAACGACGGGCGCGGCGACCCCGACATCCACTTCGTCAAGGAGCGCGGCCAGCGTCGGCCGGTGCGCGCCAGCGAACTTCACCTGATTCCCCTTACCCAGGAGGTGCTCTGATGAGCCAGTCCAACGTCGTTCGTCTCGACTCCCGTTCAACCGCACCAGCGGTCTGGCAGGTGCTGTGCAGCCGCGCCGATTTGGTCGCCAATTCCGGTGTGGTGGCCTGGCACGAAGGCGCCCAGGTGGCGCTGTTTCACCTGCCCGATAACGCCGAAGGCGAGCAGCTGTTCGCCATCGACAACCGCGACCCCAAGTCTGGCGCCAACGTGATCGGCCGCGGCATCGTCGGCAACCTCAAGGGTGAGCTTGTGATCGCTTCGCCGTTGTACAAGCAGCATTTCCGCCTGCAGGACGGCAGTTGCATGGAATACCCCGAACAAAGCCTGCGCGTCTGGCCGGTGCGCCTGGAGGGCGACGTGGTGCAAATCGCCGCCGGCTGATTGCCAACGTTTACTCGCGCGGCTCCCCGCTCCCAAACCGCACCGATCCATCGGAGCGGTCTTGACCGCGACCGAGCCTTCAGCAACGCCCAACGCTTCGCCCCGCAACCTGACAACGCCCAGCCAGCCCCGGTACGACCGCCGGGGCCGGCCTTCCATTGCCAATAAAGAGATTCCGCCATGTCCTACATAGTCCCTGCCGAGTTCGTCACCAAGATGGTGGACGCCGGCGAATCGAAGATCTTCATGTCCACCCGCGACACGCTGATCCGCGCCTTCATGGCTGGCGCCATCCTCTCCCTCGCCGCGGTGTTCGCCGTAGCCGTTACCGTGCAGACCGGCTCGCCGTTGGTTGGCGCGATGCTGTTCCCGGTGGGTTTCATCATGCTTTACCTGATGGGCTTCGACCTGCTCACCGGGGTATTCATGCTCACCCCGCTGGCCCTGCTCGACCGCCGTCCTGGCGTGACCGTGAATGGCATTCTGCGCAACTGGGGCTGGGTATTTCTCGGCAACTTCGCCGGCGCGCTGGTGGTCGCCTTCATGATGGCCTTCGTCTTTACCATGGGCTTTTCCACCGACCCGGGGCCAATCGGCGAGAAGATCTCGCACATCGGTGAGGACCGCACCCTGGGCTACGCCGAGTTCGGCGCGGCCGGTTGGGCGACCATCTTCCTGCGCGGCATGCTGTGCAACTGGATGGTGTCGATGGGCGTGGTCGGCGCGATGATCTCCACCTCGGTCAGCGGCAAGGTGATCGCCATGTGGATGCCGATCATGCTGTTCTTTTTCATGGGCTTCGAGCATTCGGTGGTGAACATGTTTCTGTTCCCCTCGGCGATGATCATGGGCGGCGACTTCTCGGTGATGGATTACATGGTCTGGAACGAAATCCCCACCGCACTGGGCAATCTGGTCGGCGGCCTGGCCTTCACCGGCCTCACGCTCTACACCACCCATGTGCGCACCGCACCCAAGCGCGCCGTCTACTGACCCTGGAGTGAACGAAGGCCCCGGTTCGCACGCGCGCCGGGGCTTTTGCGCAGATGAAGATGCCCAGCCAACTCGCCATTTCCCTCGGCCAGCACTCGGACCGCGGGCGCAAGCCGGCCAACCAGGACTTTCACGGCGCCTGCGTGCCCACTGACGCCCAGCTCGCCAGCAAGGGCATCGCCATTGCGCTGGCCGATGGCATAAGCAGCAGCGACGTCAGCCATGTCGCCAGCGAAACCGCGGTGGCGAGCTTTCTTTCCGACTACTTTTGCACCTCCGACGCCTGGTCGGTGAAGCAGTCGGCGCAGCGGGTGCTGGTGGCGATCAATTCCTGGCTGCATGCGCAGACCCGCCACAGCCCGCACCGCTATGACCGCGACCGCGGCTATGTCTGCACCTTCAGCGCGCTGGTGCTCAAGTCCGCCAGCGCGCACCTGTTCCACGTCGGCGATGCGCGCATCTATCGACTGCGCGACGGCGGCCTCGAACAACTGACCGAAGATCACCGCGTGCGCGTGTCGGCGGACACCAGCTACCTCGGCCGAGCGCTGGGCATCGACCGGCACCTGGAGATCGACTACCGCACTCTGCCGCTGGCGGCCGGCGATCTGTTCCTGCTCGCCACCGATGGCGTCTACGAGCACATCGGCGCACGGGAGGTGGCGCAGCTCGTTGCCGAGCATGGCGACGACCTCGACCTGGCGGCGCGACGGATCGTCGAGCTGGCATTGGCCAACGGCAGCGACGACAACCTCACCGCACAGCTGGTGCGCATCGACAGCCTGCCGGAGCAGGCTGTCGACGATGTGCAGCGGCAGCTCGGCGAACTGGCGCTGCCGCCACTGCTGGAGCCGCGCATGCAGTTCGACGGCTATCGCATCGTTCGCGAGCTGCATGTCAGCAGCCGCAGCCATGTGCATCTGGCCGTCGACGAAGCCAGCGGCGCCACCGTGGTACTGAAGACGCCGTCGATGGATCTGCGTGGCGACCCCGCCTATCTGGAGCGCTTCCTCCTGGAAGAGTGGATCGCCCGCCGCCTGGACAACCCCCATGTGGTCAAGGCCTGTCCGCCACCACGGCAGCGCCGCTACCTGTACACGGTCAGCGAATTCATCGATGGCCAGACGCTGGCGCAATGGATGCTGGACCACCCAGCGCCGGACCTGGAAACCGTGCGCGGCATCGTCGAGCAGATCGCTCGCGGCCTGCGTGCCTTCCACCGCCTGGAAATGCTGCACCAGGACCTGCGCCCGCAGAACCTGATGATCGACGCCACCGGCACGCTGAAGCTCATCGACTTCGGCTCGACCCGTGTCGCCGGGCTCGCCGAACGCAACGCGCCGGGCACGCAGGACAACCTGCTCGGCACCGCGGCCTATACCGCACCGGAGTATTTTCTCGGCGAAGCCGGCACGCCGCGCTCGGATCAATTCTCCCTTGCGGTGATCGCCTATCAGCTGCTCAGCGGTCGCTTGCCCTATGGCGCCGACGTCGCCAGGGCGCGCACCACTGCAGCGCAGAAACGCCTGTGCTATCAGCCGCTACGCCATGCGCAGCGCGATATTCCAGCGTGGATCGACGAAGTGCTGGGCAAGGCACTGCATCCCGATCCGGCGCGGCGCTATGCCGAGCTGTCGGAGTTCGTCTTCGAGCTGCGCCAGCCCAACCCGGCGTTTCTCAACCGGGCCCGCCCGCCGTTACTCGAGCGCAACCCGCTGCTGTTCTGGAAGGGCCTGTCGCTGCTGCTGGCCGGTACAGTAGTTGCGCTGCTGTTGCGTTGACGCCTAGCCACGCCGCGCCAGGCGCTCGGTGGCGCCCTGGGCCCTGCGCGTGTACCAGAACACCCGGCTGACGCCGCGGGTGATCGCCACATAGCCCAGGCGCAGGCTTTCATCGGCCATGGCCTGGTCATAGCTGTTGCGGAAGAAGCCCGAGTAGGTATACAGCGCGTTGCGCAACGGGTGCGGCTGAACCGGCGCGCAGTCGTCGACGATGATCGCCACTTCGGCCTGCAGCCCCTTGGCGCGGTGGATGGTGTAGGCCTTGACCGGCAGCTTGCGGTCCAGCTGCGCCTGAATGGTCCGCAGCGGCTCGTTACGCCGGCTGAGCAACAGCACCGCGGTGCGTTCGCGGCTTTGCCGTTCGGCCACATGGGCACATTGCGCAGTGATCGCCTCGATCAGGTTCGGCAGCCCCCTGTTCAGGTCGAAACCGGTGACCAGCTTTACCCCGTGGTCGCCCGGCAGCGTCGGCTTGCATGGCCGGCTGGTCTTGGCCTGCTTGAACTGCACGCCGGCCAGCACCGCCTCGCCATCGCGAATCACCGGCTCGATGGAGCGGTAGTTTGTTTCCAGCAGCAGCGTCTCGCTGCCCTTGGCGCCGCGCCGCGGAAAGTACTTGTCGAAGTCCATGAACAACTCCGGCGAACTGCCGCGCCAGCCGTAGATCGACTGCCAATCGTCACCGATGGCCATCAGGCTTGGGCTGCTCTTCTGTCGCGCCAGCTGGCGATGCAGCGCTTGCAGCCATTGGACGATCTGCGGGGAAATGTCCTGGAATTCGTCGATCAGCAGGTGCTCGAACGGCGCAAGGCTGGCCTGCGGCACATCCGTGCCCGAGACCAAACGCTCGGTGAGCTGTTGAAAGGCCTCGTTGAAGGTCATCAGCCCCTGCTCACCCAGCGCGGCCCTGAAGTAGCCATGGAAGCTCATCAGCGCTTCGACGAAATCTCGTTCGCGCGCCGCGCACTGCAGCCTGCCCGGCTGCAGCTGATCGATACGAATGCCGATGCTCTCGATAAAGCCTGCCTGGGCATAGAAGGCCTCGTACAGCGGCAGCGGCGTGAACTCGCCGGCCAGGGTGAAGGTATCGCCTGGCGCTTTCGGTGCGACGCGCCTGCCCTGCTCGGCTTCGGCCGGCGGCACGGGCAGATCGAGCAAGCGGTGCACTCGTTCGCGGAATGTCGCTTGTTCGGCGTAACACTGCTGATAGGCCTGTTTGAGCAGGCGAGTTTGCGCGGGACGCAGGCGCGCGGAGGCCAACGGGTTGTCCGGTTCGTCCGCCGCGGCGGCCTTGTCGTCCAGCTGCTCGAACCACACCGGCCGATTCAAGACCTCGCGCGCAAGCTGCGCCATGGCCGAATGGAAGGTGCGCACGCACTGGCGCGCCTGCTGCGCATCGAACGGTACCTGCCAGAAGCCGAGCACCCGCACCAACTGTTCGCGCAGCTGCGCGCAGGAGGCGTTGGTGAACGAGATAACGGTCAGGCGCCCGGGCTCGACGCCCATGTGACAGAGCATGAACACCACGCGTAGCAACAAGGTGGTGGATTTGCCGGAGCCGGCACCGGCGAAGATTCGCGTCACCGGGCTGCGGCTGAGGATCATCGCCCACTGCTCCTCCGACGGCGCGCTGATGATGCCGGCAGTCACCGCCTGCTCGACGCGGTCGCGCATCACCTGAGCCTGTGCATCCTCAACTTTCAGCTGCGCTGCCGCGTAGATGCCCTGATTGGCCGGCTTGCGCGGTTTCGCCGCAGCGCATTTCGTACTGGCGGACTTGTTTTTGCCCCTACCTTTGCCGTTACCTGCCTTAGGCGCTTTGCCTTGGGCGGTTCGCCAGCGGCGAAACAACAGCTCATCCTCGTCGCGCAGATGAGCCGAGGTGCGTGGAAAACAGCGCTGCAGCACCCGGGCAACGAGGGACCTGTAGCGCTTGACTGCAGAAAGCATCCGAAAACTCACTGTGGCTCTTACATATCGTTGATATGGTACGGGTTTTCCCCTGTATTCTCGCCGCCGCAGCGACCAACAACAGCAAATCGATGCCGGGCGTCGAAGCGGCAAGACTTCCAGAGCAAACGGCTGTCCGAGCTGAAACAGCCCTTGGTTCGGATTACCCCAACGTGTCACTTCATCCAACCCGTTACGGATCGCTTTGATGGAACCGGCAGCCACCCCCTCGCCTGACGACTCGAGCCACATCTTTCTCCCAGACGGTGGTGAGCTCAGCGCGCTGATTCGCCGCTTCGACTGGTCGCAAACTGCGCTAGGGCCCCTGGCTGGCTGGCCATCGAGCCTGAAAACCGTCACCGCCATGCTGCTCCTTTCGCCGACCCCTATCGTGCTGCTCTGGGGCGAGCGCGGCATCATGATCTACAACGACGCCTACTCCGTGTTTGCTGGTAGCCGGCACCCGCAACTGCTGGGCTCTGAGGTACGCGAGGGTTGGCCGGAGGTCGCCGACTTCAACGACAACGTGATGAAGGTCGGCCTGGCCGGCGGCACCCTGTCATACAAGGACCAGGAGCTGGTGCTGTACCGCAACGGCCGCCCTGAGCGCGCCTGGATGAATCTGGACTATTCACCGGTATTCGATGACCTGGCGCAGCCGGCCGGCGTGATTGCCCTCGTCGTGGAAACCACCGAACGGGTAATGGCCGAGCGTGAGCTGCAAGGCCAGCAGGCACGCCTGCAAGAGATGTTCGAGCAGGCGCCCGGGCTGATGGCGATGCTGCGCGGCCCGGAGCACATCTTCGAAATGGCCAATCCGGCCTATCTGCGGGTGGTTGGCGAGCGGGACGTGATCGGCAAGCCGGTGCGCGAAGCGCTGCCGGAAGTCGAGCGTCAGGGTTTCATCGACATTCTTGACCGGGTCTACCGCAGCGGCACCGCCTTCGTCGGCTCCAGCATCCGTATCGGCTTGCAACGCATCCAGGGTGAAGCGGAGGAAGAGCGCCTGCTGGATTTCGTCTTCCAGCCGGTGACCGACGCCGATGGCAATGTCAGTGGCATCTTCGTCGAGGGCTACGATGTCACCGAACGTGCCGAGGCCGAACAGGCACTGCGCGAAAATGAGCAGCGCCTGCGTTTCCTCGATGCGTTAGCCAAGGAAACCGCTCGTAGCGTTGATGCCGATGCCATCCTGACGATCACCACACGCATGCTCGGCGAGCACTTAGCTCTATCGAGCTGCGCCTACGCCGACATGGACCCCGACCAGAACGGCTTCACCATCCGCGGCGACTGGGCCGCTCCGGGCTGCGTCAGCATCGTCGGACGCTACCGGCTGGAGGCGTTCGGCACACTCGCGGCAACCAAGCTGCGCGGCGGCGAAGCCTTCGTCAGTGCCGATCATTGCGCACAACTGCCGCCGGCCGACGCCGCCACCTTCCAGCAACTCGACATTGCCGCAACCATCTGCATGCCGCTGGTCAAGGAAGGGCGACTGACCGCCCTGATGGCCATTCACGACCGCGAGCCACGCGTCTGGAGTAGCTGCGAGCTGGCCTTGCTCACCGAAGTCGCCGACCGCTCATGGGCCCATATCGAGCGCGTGCGCTCGGCTGCCGCGGTCAGGCAGCGCGAGCAATGCTTTCTGGAACAGCTCGAAGCCAAAGTGGCAGAGCGCACAGCGGCCCTGGCCCGCAGCGAGGCCAATATCCGTGCGGTGCTGGAAACCTCTCACCTGTACAAGGCGATGCTCGCACCGAATGGCTCAATCCTCTATGTGAACGCCACCGCGCTGTCGGGCATCGAGGCGCGCTTCCACCAGCTGGCCGGCATACCGTTCTGGGAATCGCCATGGTTCACTGCAACCCCAGGGATGCCGGAAACAATAAAAGCGATGACCCTGCGCGTTGCTGCCGGCGGTACCGAGCACGTGACCATGACCCTGAACATGCCGAGCGGCACGCGCACGTTCGACTTTTCCATGCGCCCGGTGCTGGGTGACGACGGCAGCGTCGTTGCACTGGTCCCAGAAGCACTGGACATCAGCGAGCGCGTCGCTGCCGAGCAGGCGTTGCAGCAGCTGCACAAGATGGAAGCGCTAGGCAATCTCACCGGTGGCATCGCCCACGACTTCAACAATCTGCTGATGGCGGTGCTCGGCAGCCTGGAATTGCTGCGCCGGCGCATGCCAGCCGACCCTGCACTGCTGCGCTTGGTGGACAACGCCCGGGCCGGTGCCGAACGCGGCGCCTCGCTCACAGCGCGCATGCTCTCGTTCGCGCGCAAGCAGGAACTGCACAAGACACCTATCGACCTTCACCAGTTGATCGAGGGCATGCGCGCACTGCTGCTTAGCTCACTCGGCCCGACCATCCAGCTGGACGTCAACCTGCCGCAACACCTGGCACGGGTGAAGACCGATCCGAATCAATTGGAAACCGCCCTGCTCAACCTCGCCGGCAACGCACGCGACGCCATGGCTGGCGAAGGCCGCATTCTGCTGCAGGCCGAGGAACTGACGCTGACCAGCGAACAGAACGGCCTGGCTACCGGACGTTATGTTCGCCTCCAGGTCAGCGACAGCGGCGCGGGCATGGACCAGACGACGCTAAAGCGCGCGGTCGAACCATTCTTCACCACCAAGGGTGTCGGCAAGGGCACCGGCCTCGGGCTGTCTATGGTGCACGGTCTGGCCGAGCAATCCGGCGGGCGCCTGGTACTGCACAGCAGCCCAGGTGCAGGCACCACCGCCGCGATCTGGTTACCCGCGCTGGACGACACCGACCAGCAAGTCACTGGTCGGGCTTTCGCAGATAGCCCACCTCGGCGCACCGCAAAACCGCTAACGGTGCTGGCCGTCGATGACGATGAACTGGTGCTGTTTGGCACCGCCGGCATGCTTGAAGCCGCAGGGCACCACGTCATCACCGCTCGCTCAGCCAGCGAAGCGCTGGATCTGCTGCGCGTTGCTCAGGTAGACATGCTCATCACCGACCACGCGATGCCGCTTATGAGCGGCGCGCAATTGGCAGCCGTGGCACGGCAAAGTCGGCCGCACCTGCCTATTCTGCTGGTGTCCGGCTATGCCGAGCTGCCAGCCGCTGTGCCTGCGCTGCCATTGCGACGGCTGGCCAAACCATTCAGCCAGGGCGAACTTTTCGACGCCATCGAGCAGCTGCGCGCCGGCGGCGCCTGAGCAAGCTCGCACAGCGGGCACCGTCGCTGTTGGAAGTGGCCCCACGGGGCCCCTATCCACCGTAACCATCCCCCGCAATCCGCGGCACCATTCAACATCAAGCCCATTGCAGGTGGGCACCTCGAGAGCCCATCTTGCAGCAGCGGGATTGAAAACAGGCGCGGCGCCCCAACCTACTCGCCGTCCCCAACTTTCTACCCTACGAGAACCACATGAATACTCCCATGATGATCCTTTGCGCCGTGCTCAGCATTGGCGTGGTTGGCGCGGGCGCCGTGCTGGACCTTCGCACGGCAGAGCGAGATCGTGCGGCCAGGACCACCGATTACAACAGCCCCAACACGCTCCTCACCATCAGGCATTCTCGTGTCGAGGCAAAGGAAGGCAAGCGCAAGGCGTAGGTCTTGCGGCAAACGAAACCCTTTCCTTCTCACCGATTCGATAGGTGCTGAGTTACCCGCCTGCGTCAGCCGAAGCCGCCTGAATGCCAACCGTGGTAATGCGCCCCTGCAATTGCTCGCGGACGATTAACAGAGCTGATCCGGCCATGAATTCAGCCCCTTGGCGAACACTGCCGCCGAGTGCCTGCTTGATCAACTGGTCCAGGGTCTGCCCCTTCTCTGCTGCCAAGTCGATGCCGTAGGAATTCCATACGTCTACGACCTTGGTGCTGCCCTTGAGCCGAAGCTCAAGGTTGGGCAGATCGGTTCTCGATGCTTCTACCGCCTGAGAGAAAACGCAGTCGACGAAAGGTTGATTGGTGGGTTTGAGGACGACAAACAGATGATCACCGGCTTCAAGCCGCGTCGACCCCCGGGGCGGGATGACGGCCGATCCTCGCGTAATCATCGCCACGACTACGCCTTCGGGCAGCGCCATCTGCGAGAGCAGTCGGCCGGAGGCTCTCGCATCGTTGCCAAGTTTGTATTCGACGATTTCCGCGTCGACATCGTGCAGAGATGAGATCTCAAGGGTCGCGGCGGGAGCCGCCGGCGGTTTCTCAGTCAGCCCGAGCTTGCGCGCCACGAGCGGGAGCGTTGAGCCCTGCACCGTTGCGGACAGCAAAACCACGAAGAAAACCACGTTGAAGATCAGTGGCGCATTTGGCAGTCCGAAAAGCAGAGGGAAGATTGCCAGGATGATTGGCACCGAACCGCGCAGACCCACCCAGGAAACGAGCGCCGTCTCCCTGAGGTTGAAACCAAACAGCGCAAGCAGCGGAGCAACCGCCAGGGGTCTGGCCAGCAACACCAGAACCAGCGCAATCACCAGCCCCTCGAACCAGACGTCGAGCAGCGAAACCGGATCGACGAGCAGACCTAGGACCACGAACATGGTGATCTGGCTCAGCCAGGCCAGGCCGTCCATGAACAGGAACGTGCTGCGTTGAAAAATGAATTTCTGGTTTCCGATCATCACGCCGGCGACGAAGATCGCCAGAAAGCCGCTGCCGCCCAGATTTGCGGATACCCCATAGGCGAGCAGTCCGCCGGCCGCGACGAGCACCGGATACAAGCCGGTCGCGACCAGCTTTATCCTGCTCAGTAGCCTGAGCACCGACCAGCCGACGCCAAGCCCGACCAGCGCACCTACCCCCATTTGCATCAGGAACAGTTGGAGCAGCCCCCAGCCAAGGGGCATGCCGTTGACCAGGACCTCTAATAGGCCCACCGTCAGGAAGATTGCCATGGGGTCGTTGGAAGCGCTTTCGATCTCCAAGACCGACTTGAGCCGCTGATTGACGTGAATTCCGGCATTGCGCAATAACGAAAACACTGCTGCAGCATCGGTCGATCCGATGATTGCCCCCAGCAACATGCCTTCAAGAACCGGGAGCTCAAGCATCCATGCCGCTGCCAACCCTGCGATGGCGGCCGTTGCAAGTACCCCGACGGTTGCTAGCAGCGAAGCTGGCTTCCAGACCTTCCGTATTGATGAGACGGGCGTTTGCAGGCCACCGTCGAAAAGAATAAGCGCCAATGCCAGGGTGCCGAGCGCATGAGCAGCGACCGCATTATCGAAAACGACCCCGCCAATGCCGTTCTCACCCGCAAGCATGCCGGTGATCAGAAACAACACCAGCACGGGGAGCCCGAGACGAGCTGACAACTTGCTGGATAGCACGCCGAAGAGAATCAGTACTGCGGCCAGCAGCAGTAGCTTGTCGATTGCAAACACCGTGGGTCCTTATTTAATCAATGCGCCGCCTTGATGTTTCGTGAGCCGGCGCAGCATCGTAGTAAGCGCAGCGAGCCACGCCGGCACCAACGTGCCTCGTGGCCGCATTTGCTAGCGGCAGGAGAAAGCGGCGTTCAATTTGTGCGATGTTCGATACCCAACGGTCGAATTGATTTCATGCCACACGTTGCGAGGCATTTTTTGAGCTACGCCAGATGGTCATCACAGAGGTTCGACAATTGATCACGGAGCATGTCGTTTTATTGATTGCCACCGGTTTCGGGTTGGGATCATCGCCCTGGATGCCCGGAACCTTGGGATCACTGCTGGGTATACCGTTAGTGTGGTGGCTTTGGGGCCAGCCTTTAGCAAGACAACTGCTGATCATCACCGCGCTGCTATTGGTCGGTGTTCCGCTGTGCCACTGGGCCTCGCACTGGCTTGGAGGCGGCGATGCTGCGCAGATCGTCGCCGATGAGTACCTCGCCTTTCCGCTCGTTTTCGTTGGCCTGGCAACGGCTCATCGGCGGTGGACGATAGGCGCTGGATTTCTACTTTACCGGCTCTTCGATATCACCAAGCCTCCGCCCATTGGATTCGTCGAAACCATTGGTGGCGGCCTGGGAATCGTATTGGATGACGTGCTCGCCGCGCTGTTAGCCTGGCTCGTCCTGCGCTGGACTCTAGCGCTACGGCAGCGAGCGTAGTTCCGGTCAATGTCCAGCTAACGGGCGCTGCCCTTGATTCACCATGCACCCGTGGGCTGGCATAGGCGCCCGTAACAGCGCAGGGTGCCAACCAGCGCAGCGAATCATGCTGCGCATGTGCAAGCTCCGCAGCAAGTCGTGCATGAGCTAGCCCAGGATGCAGAGGTCGCTTTGCCTCGGCCCAATTCGCTGACGCCACCGTCAGCTGCCGATCACCCCACCATCGTTCTTGGTGATCAGCATCGTGGATGAACGTGGGCGTGACTGGCCGTCGCTGGCCGGGAAGCTCAGCCCGGGGTGCTGCACGTTGATCCACATGGCGCGGTAATCCGGGCTCCAGGTGATGCCGGTAATCTCGCAACCTCGTGGTCCGACCAGAAAACGCCGCACCTCGCGCGTTTTCGGATCGGCACAGAGCAGCTGATTGGTGCCCATCGCCTGCATCGCCGGCTGATCATCGTCGAAGTCGGTTTCGATCCACAGCCGTCCATCACGGTCGAACGCCAGCCCATCCGGCGAGGAAAAGCGGTCGCCATCGATGGTGCCAATCAGATTGGCGGCAACCGCATTACCCTGGGCATCCCGTGCCCCGTGTTGCTCACCGGCAAGCAGAAAGACTTCCCACTGGAAGCGCGTTGCCGTCGGGTCACCGCCTTCTTCATTCCAGCGCAGAATCTGCCCGTGCAGGTTGTTCGGGCGCGGATTGGCCTTGTCCAGCGGCTGCTTGGCGCCGCGCCCGTCATTGTTGGTCAGCGTGACGTAGACCTCGCGGCTGTCAGGATGCACCGCCACCCACTCCGGCCGATCCATCGGCGTCGCGCCGGCGCGGTCGGCGGCGGCGCGGGCGTTGAGCAGCACCTCGGCCTGGCTGGGAAAGCCGTTCTCCGCGGTCAGGCCGTGCTCGCCGTGCACCAGCGCCAGCCACTCACCGCTGCCGTCGGCGTCGAACCGGGCGACGTACAGCGTGCCCTCATCCAGCAGGCGGCGGTTGGCGGCATCCGCACCGGCCACGAAGCGGCCGTTGGGGACGAACTTGTAGACGTACTCGCCCTTGGTATCGTCGCCTGAGTAGAACGCCATGCGCCCGTCCTCGCCCAGCGACAGCACCGAGCACTCGCGGCAATAACGGCCGAAGGCGGTGCGCTTGATCGGAGTGCTCTGCGGATCGAACGGATCGACCTCCACCACCCAGCCGAAACGGTGCGGCTCGTTGACGAAGCCGCCATGGGGCTGATCCGCCTGCGGCGTGGCATCGAAGCGCGGATCAACCGTGCCCCAGCCATAGAGCTTGCTCATGCCGCTGCCGGCGATACCGTAGCGGTTATGCGAGACGCGTGCGGCGAGGTCCTGGGGGTCGTGGTTGACGAAGTAGTTGTGCCAGTTCTCCTCGCAGACCAGATAGGTGCCCCAGGGCGTGAGCCCGCTGGAGCAGTTGTTCAGCGTGCCCAGCACCGTCATTCCTTCCGGGTCGTCCTTGGTTTTCATCGCTGCGTGGCCGGCCAGCGGCCCGGCAACCGCCATTGGTGTAAGGCCGGAGATGCGGCGGTTGTACGGCGAATCCATCACCCGCTGCCATTTACCCTGCGCATCCTTGCGCACTTCGATGACGCTCAGGCCATGGGCCGCCTGCTCCTTGCGCACCTGCTCCAGCGGGCGCCGGCCGTCGACCACGCTGATGCCCTCGGGATGCAGCGTCGGATTGACGTACTCGTGGTTGATGGCCAGCAGTCCGCGGCTGTCTGGCGCATCGGGAAAGGCAAAGAAATGCATGCCGTCATGGTTGTCACCGGCCTGCTTGAGTTGGGCCTGCCAGTCGTCACTGGCGTCCGGCTGCCACTGCGGCGCATCAGCCAACACCGGATCGCCCCAGGAAAAGAACACCCGGGCGCTATAGCCGGGCGCCACCTCGACACGGTCGAAATTTAGGTCGAGCTGGGCGGGAATACCTTCGAAGCCGAGCAGCGAATCTTGTCGGGCTGCGGCTCGTGCCCCTGCCATGCCTCCACCGAGAAAAGCGATGCCAGCCAGGCCGAGGCCGCCCTTTAGCAAGCCACGGCGGCGTTGATCGATAGTCTGCGCCAGCGATGCGTTGCCGCTCGGATTGACCGGCTGATCGTCATGAGCAGCAACGCTGGAGTGGAATTCAGTGAAACCCTGTTTCATCGAAAATGAATCCTTGGTCTGCAACTCGCATCATTCGATGCGGTAGTGAAAGGTGTTCCGTACATCCGGTACGGGCACGGCCCGAACATCGACGATGCGCGGCTGGTAACGGAAGCTCTCGGCAGCCGTAAGCGATGGACGAATGAACAGCGGGTGGCAGTCGCCGACCACCTTGGGCGAGCGCGCGCGACCCTGGGCATCCACCGTGTAGCTCACCGTGCACGAGCCCTGCAGGCCGGAGTCCAGCGCCCGTTGCGGGTATACCGGGGGCTTCTTGGCAATCGGCAGGTACTGACGACTAGCCGCTTCGGCCGCCGCAGCCTGACGCGCGCGTTCAGCAGCCTCGGCACGTTGCGTCGCTTGCACCTGGCGCCGGGCTTCTTCCACCCGTGCCTGCTCGGCCAGTCGCTCCTGCTCGCGGGCTTGCTCCTGGCGCTGCTCTTCACGACGCCGCTCGAGGCGTTCGCGCTGCAACTTTTGCTGTTCGGCCTCACGCTCCTGCTCGGCACGCTTGAACGCCAGTTCAGCCTGTTCCAGCCGCAACTGCTCAGCCGCGGTATCCTGCGGTTCGACTGGCGGCGGTTCCACCACCGGCTCGACAGGCGGTTCTGCCAGCGCCTCAGGCACTGCAGGCGGTGGCTGGCTGATCAGCTCGGTATGCATTACCTGCGTAGCGCGAGGCATCTCCAGCGCCGGTGTCCAGCCTGTGAGCAACAACGTGAACAACCCGGCGTGCAGCCCGACCGTCAGCAGCGCCGCCCCGGCTGACCCAACCCATTGCCGCTGATGATGAGGTTCGTAGCCCTGCGCTGCAGACGGGCTGAACGTGCTCATCATTGCCCCTGCCCCACATCGGCAGGCGCCTCGGTGATCAGCCCCAGGTTGAGCACGCCACCGCGCTGCAGTTCGGCGATGCCGGCAACCACGCGTCCGTAATCGGCTGCCTCATCAGCGCGGATGTAGACCTGGGTGTCCCCCCGCTCAGCGATGATTGCACCGACCTTGGCCTGTAGCTCTGCCAAGTCGACGGCAGTATCGGTCTGGTTCTCGACATCCAGCTCGCTACCCAGATTCCAATAGAAGCCACCGTCAGCCTTCACCGAAAGGGTGAGGATCTGCCGCTCGTTTTCAACCGGCAGCGCCTCGGCAGCCACCTTGGGCAGCTCGATCTTGACGCCCTGCACCAGCATCGGTGCGGTGACCATGAAGATCACCAGCAGCACCAGCATGACGTCGATATAGGGCACCACGTTCATTTCCGCTTTGGGCCCGTGTTTGTGCTGTGGCCTGACTAGCATGACAAACCTCCTCAGGCGGCTGCGGCAACGCTGGGCGAACCGGCGTGCAGCCGACGATGCAGTCGCGCCTGCAGCTCGTTACCGAAGGCGTAGTAACGTCCGGTCAGCGTCTGCCCGCGCGCGGCGAAGCGGTTGTAGGCCATCACCGCGGGAATCGCCGCGAACAGACCGATGGCCGTGGCGATCAGCGCTTCAGCGATACCTGGAGCAACCGTGGAAAGCGTCGCCTGCTGCACCTGCGACAGCCCGAGGAAGGAGTTCATGATCCCCCAAACGGTGCCGAACAGGCCGATGTAAGGGCTGACCGAGCCTACCGTAGCGAGAAACTGCAGGCCCTTCTCCAGACGCTCTTCCTGCTCGGCGATGGCCACGTACAGGCTGCGCTCGACACCTTGCGCCACCGCATCCGCCGCGATGCCTGGCTGGCGCTGCAACTGGGCGAATTCCGCATAGCCGGCAAGGAAAATGCGTTGCAACGCGGCCTCTTCCGGCAACGGTTTTTCCTGGCCTTCGCGGTAAAGCTGGGCAAGATCGCCACCCTGACGGAAGCGCTGCTGGAAACCACGCTGCAAGCGCTCGGCGCTGCGCAACGCAACACTGCGGCGAATGATCAGATACCAGCTGGACACCGAAGCCAGCACCAGAATGACCATCACCGCCTGAACCACCAGGCTGGCTTCACTGATCAGGCCCCAGACGGACATGTGCTCAAGAGTCGTTTGCATAAATCGTTTCCTCCTGCCCCGAGTGGGCAGCTGCTATTGGATGACAGGTCAGTTACAGGACGATGACATTCAGTCCAGGCCGAGCGCATCGGCGACCGCCGACCAGGGCAGGTACTTGTAGTTTTGCGCCCCCTCGGGCATGCGCTTGCGGCCGTCCTGCACCACCAGCATGCCGCGGCTCCAGATCCCGCCGAGGTTCGCTGAAGTGACTTCCAAACCGTCGGTCTCGGATGCACCGTCGATACCGCGCTCGGCATTCAGGCCGATGCGGAAAGCACCGCGTACGGCATAGGGCGCCTGGGCATCGAGCACCACATAGCTGTCGTTGCCCTGGCTGGAAATGACCAGGTAATCGCCGCTCGTGCCCTGGTAAAGGGCCAGGCCTTCGATGTCGTCATGCACCGGCCCGCCTACGCCGATCACTTTTTCCAACGCGGTCGGTGCCTCGGCTCGGGCGTCCAACACCCATACCGCGACATCCTCTTCGCCGACGAAGAGCCGCTCATTACGGTCGTCCGCGACACATCCTTCCGGCTGGGTCTCCACCTTGAAGCGCCGTACCAACTCGCCACGTGGCTGCCCGGTCGAACCGTCGAGGCGGTACTGCACGAAGGTGCCATCCTTGTCGTTGGCGATAGCATGGATGCCGCCCTGGCGATCCTTGAACATGCACAGGCCGTAGATATCGGTCAGCGGTGTGGCGATCTGGCCGATGTCGGCCAACATGCCGCTAACGCGATCAATGGCGAACAGATGCAGGCTGTTGCGATCCCGATTGCTCGCCACTGCCAGATCGACCTGTTTAGCGCCCAAGCGGAAATCACTGCGCACATCGACGTTGTTCAACCGACCGACCCGCAGGTCCTGAACCTCATGCCCATTCAGGTCGTACACCAGCAGACCGCCCTTTTTGTCGGTGCCAAGCACGCGGCTCTGTGCCGGATTGCGCGGGTGGACCCAGATGGCCGGATCATCCGCCGCATCGCCCAGGCTAGGCACGGCGTCGGTCTCGGCTGCTGCCGGCAAGCTGATGATCGGCGCAGTTTGCGCTAGCGCTTGCGGCTGCCAGGCCAGGCGAGCGCGATGCAGGCCGCGCTCGTCCGCCAACAATAGCTCGATGCCATTCTGAGAGCGGCGAGCGCTGATCTGCTCTGGCTCATCGAAATCCTCAAGAGCAACGACACCGTCGGCTTTCCAGCCGTCCTGGGTCTGGCGGTACAGGTGCAACGCCGGCGCTTCAGGGTCGAGTGCCAGCAGCCCGCCTGGCACCAACGCCATACCGGCCGCAGCTTCAGCCAGATGGCCAAAGGGCTGGCGCAGATCCACAGGCTCACGCTGCAACGGCGCCTCGGCATCAGCCGGATACCGCCACAAGCCGACGTTTTCCTCGTTGACGTAGAGCTGTGCCGTCGCGTCGTCGGTCTGGCAGAAAGCGCTTTCCGGCGGCAAGCTTAGACCGCGCACCCGGCGCGCCTCGCCAAGCAGGCGGCCTTGGCTAGCCACCAGCCATTGCTCGCCGACACCCTCCTCACCAACCAGGAAAACGAAATCGTTGCGGGCACTGTCGCGATACAGGCACAGCCCTTCGATGGCGAAGGCCGTACGCGGCAGATAGAGCGGCTGACTCCAGGCGCGCTTGGCATCCAGGCCGATCAACATCGCCTGCTGACGCTTGCGCTCGACGGTAGCCAGCAGCAGCCCTTGCTGGTCGGCGCGATGGTCGAGCCCTTCGAAGCGCCCGGCATATTCAGCAAGGGTGCGGCCGCTGGCGTCCACCAAGTGCAGCCCCTTGGCATCAAGCTGGATGCGCTCGGCGCTGGACCAGGGGGAGTTACTCATCAGTTGGGCGTACTCGAGGCCATCCTGCACGGGCTCGATAAAGCTCAACTGCACCGCGTTGAAGGGTTCGTCTTGCTTTACGGACTGGCAAGCCGCCAGGGCGATGCACAGGCCGAGCAGCGCGGTTTTGGATAATGCGTACATGGTGTTTCCATTCAGGCTGCCGCGTGCCGATGCCCGGCCGAAAGGGGGACGGCGGGCACCGGGGCGGCATAAGGTCAGAAGTGGGTCAGGGTCAGGCCGAGCTTGTAGGTCGGGCCGTATTCTTCGTACTGAGCGTTGAAGGCGTGGCGCCCGGTGTAGACGTAGTAGGACTCGTCCGTCAGGTTCAGCGCCTCGAAGGTCAGCTGCAGGCTCGGCGTGAGGAAGTAGCCGGCCTTGAAGTCGATGAACAGCTGGTCGTCGACGTACAGGTCGTGGGCCTTGTCGTCGATGCCGGCCACTTCGTACAGGTAATCGGACTTGTAGTTGGCAGCCAGGCGCACGTTGAGGCGATCGTTCTCCCAGCCGAGCATCAGGTTGGCGACCGTGTCGGAGTGATTCGGCAGGTCGATGCTGCGCTTCATGCCCTGCCCTTCGATGTCCGCATCGGACTGGCTGAAGGTGGCATTGGCGCCCAGCAATACACCGTTCCACGGTGCGGGCAGCCAGTCGAGCTTCTGCGAGTAGGCCAGCTCCAGGCCGTAGAGCTTGGCGCTGCTGCCATTCTGGAAGCTCAGGGCTTCATCGAACGCGCCCCACTCGCCGGTGCCGGCGAGGTCGGTGTTGTAGATGAAGTTGTCGATGTCCTTGTAGAACAGGTAGGCCGACACCACGCCGGCGCGCCCCATGTAATGCTCGATGCCCAGGTCGTAGTTCACCGACTCCAGCGGCTTGAGATCAGGGTTGCCAAACGAGGCATCGTCGCCGTCGATAACGAAGCCAGGCGCAAGCTGGCCAAAGGTCGGCCGGACTACGCTGTTGGTCCAGGCAGCACGAATCATGGTGTCGGGCGTCAGCTGATAACGTGCGTGCAGGCCTGGCAGCCAGTGGTGATAGCTGTTGCTACTGGAAATCGACTCGAACTGGTCATCGCGCATGCCGGTGCCTTTGGCACGAAAGCGGGTGCCTTCGTAGCGCAGGCCGGCAATGAAGCGCCAGCGGTCGATGTCCACGGTGTTCATCAGGTAGCCAGCGTTGATGTCCTCGTGCATGTCGAAGTCGTTGATGCGTGACTCCTCCTCGTCGTAGAACTGACTGGAATCCAGACCGGCGATGGCACCCTTGATAGCCGAAGCACTGATCCCCGGGCCAAAGCGGCCGAGGGCGTAATCGACCTTGCCACTCTGGAAATCAGCCAAGGTCAGGTCGTCGAAGTCGTCGTAAACCCAGACCTCGCTGTCGTTGTCCTTGTGGCGTCGGCTGACCTTGCCGCCGAACTTGGCTTGTGCGGCGTACCCCTGGATGTCGTATTCGCGCGCCAGATCCAGGCGGATATTCTTTTCGCGGTCGCGGGTGTCGCTCTTCTCCCACTCCACCTCGTCCAGTTCGAACGCGTTCGGATCGTAGAATGCCGAGCCCGCTGTCAGACGCGGCTTGCGGCTGCTGGAATAGCCGACGTCCGCAAAGTCTCCTTCGAATGTCGCACCAGCAATACCGCCTGGGTTGCGTTCGCGCGCCTGGCTGTAACCGGCCTGACCGCTGAGCGTCCACAAACCCATCATGCGTTCGCCGCCGAACACGTAGGACTGGATGGTCTGGGTGTCCTCGCGGGATTTCAGCTCGCGCCAGCCCTCGGCATCGCCGGTCTCGCCGGGAGCCTGGGGATCTGCAAACTCGACGCCCGCGGCATTCCGGGTTTCGGTGTCTTTGAAACGGCTATACAGCGTGCGCAGGTAGTAGCTGCTGACGTCATCCGGCTTGTAGTCGAAGTTCAAGCCAAAGCCGGTGCGTTCACGAGTGATTTCGTAATCACGCTGCTCGACTTCCTCCAACCGGGCCGCGTCCTCGAAATCCCACTTGCCGCCAGTTTCAACGTTCTCCGAACCGAAATCGCGCTCTTGCCAACTAACCGCCGCGGCAACGCCGAAGTTGTCGATGCCATCGCCCAGGCTGAAGCGATTGCTGATCGCACCAGAGAATTTCGGGCTGGTCTTGTCGACGTTATCGTCGTAACTGCCCTCGCCGCTGATGCTGTAGAACAGCCCATCGTGATCGAAGGCGGACAAGCTCTCCACTTCGATTGTGCCGCCGAGGGAGTTGGCATCCATGTCCGGAGTCAGCGTCTTGACCACCGACAGCGACTGCACCAGTTCCGAGGGCAGCACGTCCAGCGCTACCGCGCGACGACCGCTTTCCGGTGAGGGCACCAGGGTGCCGTTGATGGTGACGCTGTTCAGATCCGGCGCGATGCCGCGCACGCTTACGAAGCGCCCTTCACCCTGGTCGCGCTCGACGGACAGGCCAGGAATGCGCTGCAGGGCCTCGGCGGCGTTGTCGTCCGGCAGTTGGCCGATGCCATCGGCATGTACGACGCTCTTCACGCTGTCGGAACGGCGCTGGTCCTTCAGTGCTTTATCGATGCTGACGGCCTGGCCGACGACTTCGACGTGCTCGATGACAAGCGGCTCCTCGGCCCAGGCCGAACCGGCGCTGACGGCCAGAGCCAGCAGGCTGATGCGGAATCCTGCATGGCGGATGCCGCTGCGGTATGTGCTCATGAACAATCCCCCGAACGGTGTTTACCGGGTCCATCCCGGAACTGCAGCGGACGGTAGGTGGGGGATATGGCGGTTCTGTGACAGGAGGTTCGGGGAGGGCTTGGAACAGGGGGTTTTCGGGGATTTTGCGAGCGGGATTGAGCTGATATGACCTGTTTTTTGAGCGCGACCATAGCTTTGTGGTGCGGTGGATAAGCACCGCGCCAAGTCCGATTTTTCGTGTATCCGGTAGCTCTGTTTCGCCCTGCTGGGCGACCTACTTTTTCCAGTCGCGGAAAAAGTAGGCAAAAACGCTTGCCCCTGCATCCGGCCCTTCGCTTCGCTCCGGGTTCGTTCACTACGCCGCCGTTCCGAGGGTCGCCGTACAAGGGCCATCCATGGCCCTTTACGGCTCTCGCGGCATCCATGCCGCTCGCCCCTCTACGCGACGACTCCGTTCACCCTCCTGAAGGGGCGATTGGAGTCGCCTGATAGTTTTCAATCGATCAAAAACTACAAACCAAGCCTCTCAATCTGTCAGGCATCTCGGACTAACTCCCCCGTCAGGAGGCCGAACGTAGGCGTTGCGCAGGGGGACGCGAGGCAGGACGCCGAGCGAGGAGTGAAGGGACAGGGACGTCCCTTCGCGACGGCCCCCGGAGCAGCGCCGGAGGGAGGGGAGTTTTGCGAAGCAAAACCCGGATGTCGGGGTGGCCTTCTCTTTGGTTACTTTCTCTTGGCCAGGCAAGAGAAAGTGACTCGCCCAGCAGGGCGAAACCTAAATCGCCAGGCAACTCGGCAATCGGCATAGACTCGATGCAGCAAGCACCTCGTCCAGAACTGATCCGATCCATCAGGACAAACCACATTCCCGAGCCCCCCACCAAACTGTCCAATCAACCAAAAAAAACCTGAGCCAATTCAACCCCCACCCCATTCATCCAACCGTCACATCCATCTGTTTCCGTGCCCTCACGCACTGGCGCGATCCCTCGCCACGGAGACCCGATGAAATCCCTCCTCAAACTCCACACCCTCACCCTCCTCGGTCTCGCTCTGGCCGCCAACGTCGGCCTGCAGCTGCTCCTCGCCGTCGGCCAGCTCAAATCCTGGGGCGAGATCGACTGGATGGACGTGGTCGGCGAAGGCGGTTGCGCCGCCCTCGCCCTCGCCTGGCTGATCATGCTGCTGCACAGCCGCCCGGCCGGCCGGGTGACGCGGTTGCTGGCGCTGGGGCTGGCCTGTATCTGTTTTTCCTGGTGGATGGACCTGCTCGACGAATTCATCCAGATCCCCGCCACCATCGCCTGGGACAACTGGCTGGAAACCGCGCCCATGCCGGTCGGCCTGATCCTGCTGACCTTCGGCATCTACCACCTGAACCAGGAACAGCGCGCCATCAACGCGCAGATGCACAAGCGCGAACGGCTTTTCCGCGAGCATCGCCTGTTCGACAACCTGACCCCGCTCGGCACGGCCGAGTACCTGCGTCGGCAACTGGACTCGGCCCTGCGCCAGGCCGCCGACGAGCAAAGGCCGCTGTCGCTGCTGGCGGTGGACCTCGACGAGTTCAGCCGGGTCAACCAGCGCTACGGTCAGGAAGAAGGGGACCTCGTGTTGCAGGCCGTGGCGCAGTTGCTGGTGCTCAACCTGCGCCATCAGGACCTGCTCTGCCGCCTCGCCGGGGATCGCTTCGTCGTGCTGCTGCCCGATACCGCCGAGCAACAGGCGCGGCAGCTCGCCGAGGAGTTGCAGACCGCCGTCGCCAGCCTCGCGCACAAGACGCGCCAGCACGGCGAGCGCCTGCATCTGCGCGCCAGCACCGCGGTGGTGATGGCCTTCGACGACGATGCCGAGCAGTTGCTCAAACGCCTCAACCTCGGTTTGGCCAAGGCCAAGCAGTCCCTGCCACGCTGCGCCTGAGGCGACCATGGAAAGCCCGTTACGCTGGTACGAATGGGACACCCGCTTCATCGCCGCCCACCACCAGCCGGCGGTGTTGCTCGACCTGGCACTCTCGCGCGGTATCGACAGCCATGCGCTGCTGCGCGGCAGCGGGCTGTTCTACGAGGACGTCGCCAGCGGCCGCGCCCGCGTCAGCCCGGAGCAGCTGCTGACGCTCATCGGCAATACCGAGCGCTTGTTGGGTGCTGCGGACAGCAGCTTTCTGTTCGGCCAGCGCTTGCTGCCCGGGCACTACGGCGATGTCAGCCTTGCCTTGGCCAACGCCGGCAACCTCGAACAGGCGCTGGAGCGGCTTAGCCAGTTCCGCGCCCTGCTCTGCCCGCTGCTGGCGCCGAGGCTGCTGCTGGACGAGCAGCAGCTGCACATCTATTGGCTGGACAATGGCAGCGCCGGCCGCCACCAACGGTTTCTCATCGAGGCGCACCTGACCGCCATCGTCGCGCTGTGCAAGCGCGGCAGCGGCCTGCGCCTGCCGTGGCGTTTCCAGTTCGCCTACCCGCAACCGCGCCATGTCGAGCAGTACTGGGTGCACCTGGGTGACGCGCTGCAGTTCGACCGCCACCTGACCCTGCTCAGCCTGCCTCGCGAGTACCTGCATCAGCCCTGGCCCGATGCTTCGGCCACGGTAGGCCAGGTCGCGCAGCAGGCCAGCCAGCAGCAGATCGAGGCGCTGGAAGGCCCCTGTGCGTTTCTCGATGCGTTCTACCAATACCTGCATGACAACATCCGCGAGCCGCTGAACCTGGAGCGCGTCGCGCTGGCGTTCGCCATGAGCTCGGCGACGCTCAAGCGCAAGCTGGCCAAGCACGGCACGCATTTTCAGGAACAACTCGATCTGGTGCGCACGCACGTCGCGCTCTACCTCTATCAGGCCCGCGGCCTCGGCAATGAGGCCGTGGCGCGGCACCTCGGCTTCAACGACACCACCAACTTCCGCCGCGCCTTCAAGCGCTGGACCGGCGTGGTGCCCAGCGGGCTGCAGCCGCTGTTCGACGCCCCCTGACAGCATGCTAAGGTGCCACCCGCACTACCTTCGAGGCGAGCGGGCATGGATATCAAGCAGCTGAAGTTTCTCGTGGCGCTGGACGAAACGCGGCATTTCGGTCAGGCGGCGGCGCGCTGCCATATCACTCAGCCGACCCTCTCGATGCGCCTGCGCAGCCTCGAAGACGAACTCGGCCTGCAACTGGTAATCCGCAGCCAGCGCTTCGAGGGCTTCACCCCCGAGGGCGAGCGCATTCTGGCCTGGGCGCGTAGCCTGCTCGCGGCGCAGGACGGCCTGCTCGCCGAAGCCGCCTCCTGTCGCGGCCAGCTGGTAGGCACCTTACGCCTGGGCGTGGTGCCGCTGGCCGGGTTCGACCCGATGCAGTTGATACAGGCCTTCGGCGAGCGCCACCCAAATCTGCGTTTCGAGTTGTTCGCGTTAAGCAGCGAACAAATCCTCGAACGGCTCAATCGCAATCTGCTGGACCTGGGCCTGTCCTATCTGGAACGGCTGGACGATGCGCACTTCACCAGCCTGCCATTAGGCGAAACTCGAATGGGGCTGCTGCACGACGAACGCCATTTCAGCTTCGACAAAGGTGCGCTGAGCTGGGAGGCCCTCCTCGACCTGCCGCTTGGCCTTTTGACCGGGGGCATGCATTTTCGCCAGTCCATCGATCACGCGCTGCGTAGCCGTGGCCTTAGCCTGGCACCGCGGCTGCAGACCGATGCCGTGCACCATCTGCTACAGGCCGTAGGGGCCGGCCTGTGTTGCGCAATCATGCCGCTGGATAGCGGCCTCGAAGCACTGGACAGCCGGTTGACCCTAACGCCCATCGACAATGCCAGTACCCTCGCGCCGCTGGGGCTGATTCTGCGCCGCGGCTCACCTCGATCCGCGCTGGGCGAAGCCTGTTTCAACGAAGCGCGCGAGCTGTTGCAGCGGCAAAGGCCCGCCATCCCCTGACGGGCGATCGATACGCTCGATTGCTCTATCGAACATAGCGATTGGACGATCCTTCCCCGTGCTCCTAGGCTCCCTGCGTCGACCTGTCGCAGGCAACCGCCATGCAATACGCCACCCTCAACGCCCCAAGCGCCAATGCTCCGGATCTCGGCGCGGCGCCCTTGGCTGACGAATGTGCCTTGGCCATCAGCTACAACGGCCTCAATCAGGCCGTGATGATGGTGACACCGCTGGATCTGGAAGACTTCGTTATCGGCTTCAGCCTGAGCGCCGGCTTGATCGAGTGCATCGATGATCTACGCGACCTGCGTTTGCGGGGCGATGGCAGCGCGCAGCATGCCGAAGTGCAGGTGAGCCCGCGGGCGTTCTGGCACATCAAGCAGCAACGGCGGCAGTTGGCCGGCCACAGCGGTTGTGGCCTGTGCGGTGTGCAGGCGCTGGAGCAGGCATTGCCGCAGCTCGCACCACTTTCGCCAATCGATCTGCCGCCCGAAGGGCATTTCCACGATCTGCGCCAGCGCATCGCCAACGCCCAGCTGCTGGCCCGCGACAGCGGCGCACTGCACGCGGCGCTGTATGTCGACGGCAACGGAGAGATCGCCCTGTGCCGCGAGGACATCGGCCGGCACAACGCCCTGGACAAGCTGATCGGTGCGCTGACGCTGCAGCGCCGTACGCCAAGCGAAGGCTTCGTCGTGGTCACCAGCCGCTGCAGCCTGGAGCTGATCCACAAGGCCGTGCGCGCCAACATCGGCACGCTAGTCAGCCTATCGGCACCGACTCAACTCACCGTCGAATGGGCGCGCCGACACAACCTGAACCTCATTCACCTACCTCATCGCAGTGCGCCACGGGTCTATAGCCCGGCGCCAGCCCTGCCCGATCAGAACGGATACCACCCATGAGCCGCACGTCCCGCTTCCATCCCGCCACCCGTTTCCAGCCCTACGCCGGCCCGGCAGGCGGCTGGGGCGCGCTGCGCAGCGTGGCCAGCGCCTGGCTCGGCAGTGGCAACGCGCTGAAGAACATCCGCGCCATGCTGCGCACCAACCAGAACGGCGGCTTCGACTGCCCCGGCTGCGCCTGGGGTGATTCGCCGGAGGCCGGTGCGGTGAAGTTCTGCGAAAACGGCGCCAAGGCAGTGAACTGGGAAGCCACGCGCCGCCGCGTGGATGCCGCCTTCTTCGCCCGCCACAGCGTCAGCCAGTTACGCCAGCAGAGCGATTACTGGCTCGAATACCAAGGTCGCCTGAGTGAACCGGTCCGTTACGACGCCGCCAGCGACCGCTACCTGCCGATCAGCTGGGACGATGCCTTTGCGCTGATCGCCCATCACCTGAACGGCCTGGACAGCCCGCACCAGGCAGCCTTCTACACGTCCGGCCGGGCCAGCAACGAAGCGGCTTATCTCTACCAGCTGTTCGGTCGCAGCTTCGGCACCAACAATTTTCCCGACTGCTCGAACATGTGCCACGAGGCCAGCGGCGTCGCCCTGACCGAATCCATCGGCGTCGGCAAGGGCACGGTGACGCTGGAGGATTTCGATCACGCCGATGCGATCTTCGTCCTCGGGCAGAACCCCGGCACCAACCATCCGCGCATGCTCGAACCATTGCGGCAGGCTGTGGAGCGCGGCGCTCAGGTGGTCTGCTTCAATCCATTGCGCGAGCGCGGGCTGGAACGCTTCCAGCACCCGCAGAAGCCCATCGAGATGCTCGCCAACCAGGACGCGCCGACTCACAGCGCCTACTTGCGGCCCAATCTCGGTGGCGATCTGGCGGTGCTGCGCGGCATCGCCAAGTACCTGCTGCAATGGGAGCAGGAAGCCCAGGCCAGCGGCGCGCCGGCGGTGTTCGATCACGCGTTTCTGGCTGAGCACAGCCACGGGCTGGACGCCTATCTGGCCGAGGTCGAAGCCACGCCCTGGGCGCTGATCGAGCAGCAGTCGGGGCTCGATCGCGAAACCATTCGCCATGCCGCGGAGATCTACCGCAACGCCGAACGGGTCATCGTCTGCTGGGCGATGGGCATTACCCAGCACCGGCACTCGGTGGCGACCATCCAGGAAATCGCCAACCTACTGCTGTTGCGCGGCAACCTCGGCAAACCCGGCGCTGGCGCCTGCCCGGTGCGCGGCCACAGCAACGTGCAGGGCGACCGCACCATGGGCATCAATGAGCGGCCGCCGCTTGCGCTGCTCGATGCACTGCAGCGCCAGTTCGACCTGCCGATGCCGCGCCAGCCCGGATACAACACCGTGGAATGCATCCAGGCCATGCTCGCCGGGCAGGTCAAGGTGTTCATCGGTCTCGGCGGCAACTTCGCCCAGGCCACGCCGGACACCCCGCGCACCCAGCAGGCGCTGCGCAACTGCGAACTGACCGTACAGATCAGCACCAAGCTCAACCGCAGTCACCTGACCATGGGCCGCGACGCGCTGATCCTGCCGTGCCTCGGCCGCACCGACATCGACCGCCAGGCCTGCGGCCCGCAGGCGGTCACCGTAGAAGACTCGTTCAGCATGATCCACGCCTCCCGCGGCCAGCTCGAGCCCGCGTCCGCCGAGATGCGCTCGGAGCCGGCCATCGTCGCCGGCATCGCCGCCGCCACGCTGGGCAAGCGCCCGGTGGACTGGCTCTGGCTGGTGGAGGACTACGCCCGTATCCGCGAGCTGATTGCGGCGACCATTCCCGGTTTCACCGGCTTCGACCACCGCCTGCATCGCCCTGGCGGCTTCTACCTGGGCAATGCCGCTGCCCGGCGCGAATGGAACACCGCCAGCGGTCGCGCCGAGCTCAAGGCGCACCCGTTGCCGGCCGATCTGCTACCCGAGCAGGCCCGCCACGGCGGCGTGGAGGCCGACCTGATCCTGCAGACGTTGCGCTCCCACGATCAGTACAACACCACGCTCTATGGTCTGGATGATCGCTATCGTGGGGTAAAAGGCATGCGCGATGTGGTGTTCGTCAATCCCGCCGACATCCAGCGACTGGGCCTGGAAGCCGGCCAGCAGGTCGATCTGCTCTCGCTGTGGGACGACGGCATCGAACGCCGCGTGCGCGGTTTCACCCTGCTCGCCTACGACACCCCGCCCGGCCAGGCCGCCGCCTACTACCCGGAAACCAACCCGCTGGTGCCGCTGGAGAGCTTTGGCGAGCGCAGCCACACGCCGACTTCGAAATTCATCGCGATTCGCGTGCTGCCGAACACCCAGAAAACAGAGCAGCCGCTGATCGCCAGCGGCCAATGACGCTCATTCGAAGCGGCTGGAGTCGTCGCGATCGTGCTGGTAGCGCCGGTTGAGCGGAAACGGCGGCAGCCAGCCTTCGCGACGCACGGTCCAGCATTCGTAGGTCGGCGTCAGTTGGTCGGGTGCATCCAGGGCGCCGAGATGCACCTCGATTTCATCGGCGAGGCGGGAAAAAACAGACGAGCCACAGCACGGGCAGAAATGCCGTCCGGCATATTCGGCCGTCTCGCCCTCGACGGTTACCGCATCCTGGGGGAACACCGCAGCCGCATAGAACAGCGCGCCATGATGTTTGCGGCAGTCCAGGCAATGACAGATCCCGACGCGATAAGGCTGCCCCACCGTCATGATCCGCACGTTGCCGCACAGGCAGCCACCGGTTAATGAGTTCACGTTCGGCGTCCTCTAATTCAACGAAGGAAGCAGCGAGCCCAGGCTATCGATCACTGAATCGCAGGCTCGACCGCCCGAGAAGCGTAGTCGCCTCTCGGCTGCCGCACTAAAGGAGCGCGTAGCCCCAGGCCTCAGCTTCGCTTGCGCCCCTGGCCGGCGAAACGCTGGATGTCATGGGTCGGGCCCGAAACGATCAGCAGATCACCCGGCAGCACCTGGGTGCTGGGCGTCGCATGCTGAAAATCCTCATTGGCGCGCTTGAGGCCCACGACGGTCACGCCGAACTTCTCGCGCACCCCGGCGGCGGCGAGCGTCGCGTTATGAACGCGTTCCGGCGCATGGATCTTGGCGATGGCGAAACCGTCGTCGAACTCGATGAAATCCACCATCCGCCCGGAGATCAGATGGGCGACCCGCTCGCCCATGTCCGCCTCGGGATAGACCACATGGTGCGCGCCGATCCGCGTCGCGATCTGCCCGTGCTCGGCCGTCAGCGCCTTGACCCAGATGTCTTTGATGCCCAGCTCGGTCAGCGCCATGATGGTCATCAGGCTTGCCGCCATGTCGGAGCCGATGCCGACGATCGCGTGGGGAAAATCGGCGACGCCGAGCTGCCGCAGCGCCATGACATTGGTGGAATCGGCCTGCACCGCATGGGTCAGCAGGTCGGCCCAGGCATGCACGGGCTCCGCCGCCTGATCGATACCCATCACATCATGGCCCAGACGCGTCAATGAGCGCGCCACCGAACTGCCGAACCGCCCCAGCCCGATGACCACCACGCTGTCGCCTTTAGAGAACGAAAACTGCTCTGAAAACAACAATTTAGCCAACAATTGGGTGTTCCTCCGGATAGCGGTATGGCATGCGGTGCTCGCCCAGTGCGAGGGAAGCGGCCAGCGTGATGGTGCCGACCCGACCGACATACATCAGTAGGGTCAGCATGAGCTGACTGGTTTCCGGCAGGTCCGCGGTAATGCCGGTGGACAGGCCGACCGTGCCGAATGCCGAAATGACTTCGAAGATGACCTGATCGGTCGGGATATCGGTGTCGCGCAGGATGACCAGCGTACCCAGCACCACCAGCGCGCTGCCCAGCACGAGCACGGTAATGGCCTGGCGCTGCACGGAACTGCCGACCCGACGGCCGAACACCTCGACATCGGGCCGGCCGCGAATCTCGGCGATCACCATCAGCGCCAGGATGGCCACTGTTCCGACCTTGACCCCGCCCGCGGTACCGGCACTGCCACCGCCAATGAACATCAGAAAATAGTGCAGCGCCCAGCTCTCGTGGGTCAGCGCGCCGATGTCGATGGCATTGAAGCCGGCTGTACGCGCCGAGACGGAAACGAAGGCCGCCGAGAGCATCTTGTCCGCCCAGGCCATCGGGCCGAGCGTGCCCGGGTTGGACCACTCGAACAGCAACACGGCCAGGAAGCCGCCTGCCAGCAATACCCCAGTCCCGGACAGCGTCAGCTTGGTGTGCAGCGACCAATGCCGCGGATCGGTCCACTTGCTGCGCAGATCGTAGAGCACCGGAAAGCCTATCCCGCCGATCACGATGGCGCTCATCACCGGTGTCAGGATCAGCGCATCAGTGGCATAGCGGACCAGGCCGTCGCCGTGAATCGAGAACCCGGCGTTGTTGAACGCCGACACCGCGTGGAACAGCCCGCTCCAGGCTGCATCGCCCCAGGCGAGGTCGTATGTCAGGTGCAAGCGCAGGGTGAGCAGCAGCATCACCGCCAGCTCCATCACCAGCGTCACCACCAGAACGAGCTTCGCCACGCTGGTGATGTCACCCAGCCCCAGCACGTGGGATTCGGCCTGAGCGATCAGCTTGGTTCGCAAGTGAAACGAGCGGTTGACCAGCAACCCGAGCAGGGTTGCCAGGGTCATCATGCCGAAGCCACCGAGCTGGAACAGCAGCATGATCACCACCTGGCCGAAAGTGGACCAATAGGTGCCGGTGTCGACTACCACTAGCCCGGTGACGCTGACCGCTGACACGGCGGTAAAGAAGGCAGTGATCCACGGCGCCGACTCACCCTGGGCTTGGGCAGCGGGCAATGACAGCAACGCTGTACCGCAGAGAATGGCGAAGAGAAAAACGAGCGAGACAACCCTGCCTGGGTGCAGCAGTGATTTCATTCGACCCACACTGACGGATCCGAAGAGTGAGAACCGCCGGAATCGGCGGCCCTGAAAGCAGAGCGAGAGGCTAGGCGCATTGCTTCGATTCTTCAACTGGACGGCCGAAATAGAACGCTCGAAGCCTGACCTAGCCTTTCATCATCTCGAGCACCCGGGCAGCGAGGACATCTATCGCGAAAGGCTTGGTCAGCACCTGCATGCCAGCGCCGAGCGAGCTGTTGCCCAACGCGGCGCTCTCGGCATAACCAGTGATGAACAGCGTCTTCAGGCCGGGGCGCACCTGGCGACCGGCATCGGCCATCTGCCGGCCGTTCATCCCACCGGGCAAGCCGACATCGGTGATCAGCAGGTCGATGCTCACATCCGACTGCAGCAGCTTCAGCCCGGCCACGCTGTCCGACGCTTCGATCAGTGTGTAGCCGAGATCGCCCAGCACATCCATCAGCAGCAGGCGCACAGTCGGCTCGTCGTCGACGATCAGAATCGTGCCGCAGGCGCCCGCAAGCGCTGTCGCGGAGTTGCTTTGCGCCAAGGTGCCGGTCCCGGCATTGCCGTGGTAGCGCGGCAGGTAGATGCACATCGAGGTTCCGCGACCGACCTCGGAATCGATACGCACCTGCCCGCCGGACTGTTTGGCGAATCCGTAGATCATCGAAAGCCCCAGCCCGGTGCCTTCGCCAATCGGTTTGGTGGTGAAGAACGGGTCGAACGCTTTTGCAATCACGCTGGGCGTCATGCCGGCCCCTGTGTCGGTGACGGACAGCGACAGATACTCGCCGGCGGGCAGGTCATAGACCTGCGCCATCTCCGGGCCGAGCACGCGGTTGGCGGTCTCGATGGTGATCCGACCGCCGTCGGGCATCGCGTCGCGCGAGTTGATGCAGAGATTGAGAATCGCGTTCTCCAGCTGACTGGCATCGACCGACGCCGCCCAGAGGTCGGGCGCGCTGATGGTTTCGAGGAGGATGCTCGGCCCCACCGTGCGCTGGATCAGCTCGGTCATGCCCTCCATCAGCATGTTGACGTCAACCGGCCGCGGGTCGAGAGTCTGCCGGCGGGAAAAGGCGAGCAGCCGATGGGTCAGCGCCGCGGCACGCCTGGCGGCGCCCTGCGCAGCCGACATGTACTTGTCGATATCGTCCAGCCGCCCCTGGGAAATCCGCAGATTCATCAATTCCAGCGCGCCGCTGATACCGGCCAGCAGGTTGTTGAAGTCATGGGCAAGACCGCCAGTCAGCTGGCCGACCGCTTCCATTTTCTGCGACTGACGCAACTTCTCTTCGGCCTGGATCAGCTCTGCCGTCCGCTCGGCCACGCGCTGTTCCAGCGTGTCGTTGAGCGCGCGCAGCGCAGCGGTGGCGCGATCCCGCTCCGCTTCGATGGAGCGCCGGTCCTCGACGTCGATCAGTACGCCGGGGAAGCTCAGCGGCGTGCCGTCCTCGGCATGATCGACGCGCCCGTTTGCCTCGATCCAGTAGAAACGGCCATCGGCCCGTCGTACGCGGTACTGGTGCGCATAGGCGCCGCCACGGGCAATGACTTCTTCGATTGCAGCGATCAGCCCGTCCCTGTCCTCGGGGTGCACCGTTGCAATGATTTGCTCGAGGCTGAGCCCTTCGCGACCGAGAGCGAGGTCGAGGCCGAAGGCGTTCGCAAAGCCCTCATCCACGGTGAAGCGGTCGGTCGGCAGATGCCAGTTCCAGGTACCGATGATCGCGCCTGCCTCCAAGGCCAGCTGGACGCGCTGCACGTTCTCGCGGGCGAGGGCTTCGCTGATCCGAAGCCGCTCTTCGGCGTTTCTGCGCTCGGTGACGTCGTTGAATAGAATGGCGATTCGCCGCTCGGCGGGATCGCCGACGCGGACGGCGCGAACGTCGAACCAGCGTTCGAACGCCTCGGCATAGTTCTCGAAATTGGCAGGCTCACCGGTCTTGGCTACGTGGCCATAGGCTTCGAACCAGAACTGCTCCAGGTCCGGCGCGAACTCGGTGACCCATTTGCCGCGCAGGTCTACGCCGGCCTGGCGCTCGAACGCAGGATTGGCCTCGAGGAAGCAGTAATCCACGGGATTGTCGTCGGCATCGAACTTGACCTGAACGATGGCGAATGCCGCCTCGATGGTCTCCAGAATGGTGCTGAAGCGTTCCTCACTCTGGCGCAAGGCCGCCTCGGCGGCGCGCATGCGCGTCAGGTCGAGCATCGCGCCAATCATCCGCACGGCTTGGCCGTGAACGTCACGAATCACATGACCGCGGTCGAGGATATCCGCGTAGGACCCATCCAGACGGCGAAAGCGGTACTCGTCGGTCCAGGTCACCTCGCTGCCATTGATGACCGCATGGATAGACCGATGAATACGTGCACGGTCATCCGGATGGATATGCGCCAGCCACCAGTCACCAGAGCTGTCGACGTTTGCCAGCGGATGGCCGTACGCCTGCTCCAGCGCGTCATTCCACAACACGTGATTGCTGACCAGGTCCCAGTCCCAGACCGCATCGTTGGTCGCCTTCGCGGCCAGCCGATAACGCACCTGGGTATCTTCCATGGCGAGGCCCGCAAGGTGCTCGCTGGTGCGGTCACGCAGGATTTTCATGAAGCCGAGGTGTGCACCGTTTTCGTCATGGATCGGCGAGAGTTCGCCCGCTGCCCAGAACTGCTGACCGTCCTTGCGCAGGTGCCATCGCTCGTCCAGGGCGCGGCCCTCACGTAGCGCGCTCTGCATCTCTTCGCCGAGCCAGTCGCAGGCCCGATCGGCCGGCGTGAAGAACCGCTCGGCGCTTTGCCCGCGCATCTCCTCTGCGGTCCAGCCCATCACCTGCTCGGCGCCGGCATTCCAGTCGGTGATGATGCCTGCGGTGTCGGTCAGGATGATGGCGAAGTCGATCGCACTCTCGAATATCGCGCGCTGACGCGCCTCGCTGCCAGCCAGTGCCAGGAGGCTGGCATGCAACGTTTCAGGGATATCTTTCGAAACGCCCGACTGTACGGTTGTCGGGTGCTGACGATGCTGCTCGCGGGCGGGCTGGGTATCAAGGGGAACTTGGGACAAGGCTGGGTCTGGATCGATTCCAGCCAGGCCCAGAACCGCGCGCAAGCGCGCCACCTCAGCCACCAGCTCCTCTCGGGTCAGATTTTCCAGAGCTATTTCCACTATGCATCGTGATGAATGGGCGGGCGGTATTCCGCAGCGTGCTGCAGGTCATAAAAGCAGAAACCGCCGGGCTTTGCACCCGCAGGTGTCAAGTGGTGGCCAAAGAACAAACGGTCTGGCTTGCCTGATTCTGGCGCCCCAGGCGCATGGGATTTCGACGCATCCTGGCGCTATAGGGACGGTTACCGCACGCGAGGCAGCCGCCACTTGGCACTGAATCGATTTGATACAAAGCGGTCAAAAATGCGGGCTCTGTTACGGATTGCCTTCCAGCTATGCTCGCGCACCCGCCAGACGCGGGATCGTCATCACTCACGCTAGAGATCCATATGGAATCGCTTATCCAGCTCTTCTCCGAACCCACCACCTGGGTTGCCCTGGCAACCTTGATCGCCATGGAGGTGGTGCTCGGCATCGACAACCTGATCTTCATTTCGATTCTGACGAACAAGCTAGCGTGAGCGCGCGAGGCGCATCGGCATCAGCCTGGCGCTGGTCCTGAGACTGGGCCTGCTCGGCACGGTGGCCTGGATCGTTCAGCTCACCGAGCCGGTCATCGAACTGTTCGGCAATGCGTTTTCCTGGAAGGACATGATTCTGATCGGCGGCGGCCTGTTCCTGCTCTGGAAGGCCACCAAGGAGATTCACCACAGTGTCGACCCGACACCCGGCGGCGATATGTTCGAAGGCAAGCAGCTCGACAATGCCGTCACGATGGGCTTCAGCGCCGCGATTGCGCAGATATTGCTGCTCGACCTGGTGTTCTCGGTGGACAGCATCATCACTGCGGTGGGTATGACCGATCATGTCGCGATCATGGTCATTGCCGTGGTCGTCGCGGTATCCGTGATGCTCCTGGCGGCGAACCCGCTGGCCAAATTCATCAACGAGAACCCGACCGTCGTGATGCTCGCGCTCGGCTTCCTGCTGATGATCGGCATGACCCTCATCGCGGAAGGCTTCGGTGCCCACGTACCAAAGGGCTACGTGTATGCCGCCATGGCGTTCTCCGCCGGGGTCGAGATGCTGAACATGATGGCCCGGCGCGCACGGCAGAAGCAGCTCGGTCTCGCTCAAGAGCAATCGAAATAAACTGACGGTGGGCCTGCATCAGCGAAAAGGGGTCACGCTGGAGCAGGCCCACCGCACCGAAGCTCCCATAGCCATGCCGGCATAGAGGCCGGCTCGGTCTCGCACCGCCCCACCCCGCGGTTTTAGCCGCTTGCGGCTGGCATCGACTGCAGTTTCCCAGCTCGCCGCCCCTCATCGCCAGCATTGTCAGCCCGACAAAAACCGCCTGAACTTTCGCCGGGGAGGACGGTCAGTCAGCTGATGCACCCGCGGAGCATCTTCATTTTCGTGCCGTTTGCACGTCAGGCTCCGATCTGTGGCTGCCACCGCGTCCGGCCACTAAAAGCGGTGCTTTTCTCTGCGGCTGGCCCAGAGTCTCGCGTGCCAGATGCAGTCGACCTCACCACCCCACGCTTGGGTCCTATTCTTCCAATAACGCGAACTTTTCATGTCCATATCTCTTCATCTTTTTGCCTTGCTCTCCCGGTTCAGCTTTCCCCAGCCGCGCCAAGTCATCGGCGCCAGTCTATTGGGCGCCCTGCTTGTTGCCGGCCCCGTAAACGCCCAGGAATCCTCGGATAACACGCGCTGGGTCAGCGACAGTCTGAATACCTACGTACGCAGCGGCCCTACCGACGGCTATCGCATCGTCGGCACGCTGACCTCGGGGCAGAAGGTCGAGCTGATCAGCACTCAGGGCGATTACAGCCAGGTACGCTCGGAGTCCGGCAGCAACGTCTGGATACCCAGCAAGGAACTGCAGGACGTTCCCGGCCAGGCCGAGCGCCTGCCGCAGCTCGAACAGCAGGTCGCAGAACTGAGCGAGGAACTCAAGACCATCGACGAAAGCTGGCAGGTCCGCGTGCAGGGCATGCAGGAAACCCTGGACTCGCGCAAAGCCCTGATCGACGAACTCGACGCCCGCCGCATCGCCCTCGAGGCGGAGCTGACCGAAGCACAGTCCGAACTGCGTACGACCCAGGCGCGGCTCGGCGACGAGAACAAGCAGGTGCTCATGCAGTACATGGTCTATGGCGGCAGCATCGCCGGTGCTGGGCTGCTGGTGGGCCTGATCCTGCCAATGCTCACCCGCGGCCGTAAGCGTAACGATCGCTGGTTCTGACTCGATCAGCCGATGAGGGCTCCCGCTGTGTAGTAGAGCGCTGCACCGACCAGCATGCTGCCAACCAGACCGACTCGGCCGCTGATGGCGAGCAGAGCGACACCCAATAGTGACGTCGCAGCAGCAGCCGGTGCAGCGCTGATTTCGCTGTATGCGACGTAGACTGCGAGATTGATGAACACCGCGGTCGGCAGGATCTGCCCGACGATGCGTAGACCGCCCGCGCCGAGCGGCATGCTGACGAATACTGGCACGACTCTGACCAACAAGCTGGTGATCAGCAGCGCGGCGGTGGCAATCAGGACCGCCCCGTTCATGCTCTGACTCCGTTCAATAGCAAGGCTACGAGTAATACGCCGGGGATCCAGAAGTACACAGGACCAAGCGTCAGGATCAGTCCGAGGGAAGCTGCGGCACAAAGAAAGATCAAAGCTGCCCCGGCGACCTGATGGCGCCGAATGTGCGCTCGCCGTGCCTTCAGCTGCGACAAGGCGAGGTAAAACAACACAGCGCTCGCCGGAAATCCGAGGTTGAAATCGTTGCTGAGCCAATCTTCAGGCAGAACCCCACCGATCACAGCGCCAAAGGCTCCTGCCAGTACCCAGGTTAGAAATATCGCGCTGCGTATCTGCAGCATCCGGTCGATCGGCTCGTCGTCCCGTTCACAGGCATAGGCTTCGTCGCCTAGCATGTGCGCACTGCAGGCGCGCGCGAATGCAGATCGAGGCATCCGTCGTATAGTCGAGATCGCCATCGGCAGGTAACGACAATTGATCGATGCAGTTACAAGCAGCAGCGTAAAGAACCCCGTGCCACTTTCGGACAGCGGCAATGCTGCAAACTGCCCGCTGCCAGTGAAACCTAGCAAGCCGAGCAGCAAAACATCCAGTACCGACCAGCCGGACCGTGCGGCAAGCACGCCGAACAGCATGGCAACCGGCATGACCGACAATGCCGCCGGAAGGGCCTGTTTCAAAGCGCTGCCGGTTACGAGCGTGGGCGCCGCCGGGTCCGCGTTCTCTACTATTTCTAACAATTACACCACTCTCCGAGCTGCGCGATGACATGCGCAGCGAAGTGTGAGTAGTGCCGCCGAAGGATTCTTGTACGATCGTGCAACCGCGCGCTGACTTCAGCTCAGCCGCATCAGCCGTGCCCAGTGTGCAGGGGTAAGTCCATAGGCTTGTTTGAAGTGGCGACTCATGTGGCTCTGGTCGTTAAACCCCGAAACAAGTGCCGCGTCGGCCACTGATATCCCGTTCGAAAGCAACCGCCGAACATGATCTAGGCGACGTAACGTCAGGTAGCGGTATGGGCTGGTGCCATACAGGGCGCGAAAATCGCGCGACAGGTTCCAGCGATCCCGGCCGGAAACCCGCTCGAGTTCGTCAAGGCTGAGAGCTCCATCCAGATGATGGTGCATGTACTCCCGAGCCAGTTCGGCGGCGCGGAAGTCGGCTCGTCGTCGATTGACTCTTTTCCCGGCTACGACGGACATGACCTGGGCCAGATCAAACAGCGCATCCTGCTGCTCCAACTCTTCTATCGGGTTGTCCAGGCAAGACAGCAGCGCCCAGACGACACGCCGCAAGCGTGGATCACGGGATATCCCATCATTGATGAAAGGCAATGGCTGCCCACCGAGCGGCCCCTGCAGCATCGCAGGCTGGATATAGATTATCCGGTACCGAAAACCCGCCTCGCTCCCCGCCTCGCCGTCGTGCAACTCGTCGGGATACACCACGAAGGTATCTCCAGGGAGACTGTAGCGGGCGCTCTTGCGGTAGTTGAAACGGTGCACGCCGGCGAGCGTACAGCCGATCGCATAAGTGTCATGCCTGTGGGGAGCGTAACCGTAGCCACTGAAGTAGGCCTCAAGCCGCTCAAGGGGGCCGGGCTCGTCAGGGCGCCGTATCCAATCGTTATTGCCCTTCATTACTACTCCCAAGCCCCGAACGATGCACGTCTCACAGTAGCGGTCCACAGCTACGACGAGCAACTCACCAAGCGCCCCACCGCCTCCGCTTCAAGGCTCGTGCTTGAGCCGCTCCGTTCGTCAAACCGCCATCGCTTAAGCCGTGCGGGCGAACTATGCTTGCCGTAGAGCACTGCTAGGAAGCCAGGCATACATGGGCGCAGTATGGCGGTCCGACAAGACATCCCAGGATGGGCGTAGCAAGCGCGCCCCTTCCCCCAAATCATCCCGCACATCAGCTAAAGGCCGTCGCAAGACGGCACGCCGATTGGCGCTGCTCGTCGGCATTTCGCTGCTGGCAGGCGGTGGCTATCTCGGTTGGCAGGAGCTGGACAGCGCCCGGTGGCAATCGCATTGGTTAAGCCGCTATGCGGCCGATCTGGATTACGTGGTCAAACCCGGGCCGAGCCCACGCATTCAGTTCCCAGAAGACGGCCCGTTCGACCGCCGCCTGGGCTACGTCGATCTGCCGCGCTTCATTCAACAGCTGTCACAGCGCAACTTCAGGATCGAGGAGCAGGCACGCTTCTCGCGGGCACTGCTGGATTACACCCACCGCGGATTCTTTCCGCCCTACCCCGAGGACTCCCAGGCCGGGTTGACCATCAACGACTGCCGCGGCGTGCCGATCTACACCAACAGCTATCCACGCCAGTATTACGAGCGCTTCGAGGACATCCCACCGCTGGTGGTGATGAGCCTGTTGTTCATCGAGGACCGTGGCCTGCTGGACGCCAGCCGCCCCCACGCCAACCCGGCGGTGGACTGGCCGCGCTTCACCAAGGCGGCGATCAGCCAGCTGGAGAAGCGCCTCGGCCTCAGCGGCCAGGCCGCCGGCGGCAGCACCCTGGCCACCCAGGTCGAGAAGTATCGGCATTCACCCGAAGGCCGCACCGGCGATCCGCAGGAAAAGATCCGACAGATGATCTCCGCCAGCGTGCGTACCTATCGCGAGGGCCCGCAGACCCTGGCCACCCGTCAGCGCATCGTGCGCGACTACCTCAACAGCGTGCCGCTCTCGGCGGCGCCCGGGCACGGTGAGGTGCATGGCATCGCCGATGGCTTGCGGCTGTGGTTCGGCGCCGACTTCCGTGAAGTCAATCGCCTGCTCGATCCACATAGCGCCGACGAGGTCGATGCGCAGGCGCGCGGTCTGGCGCTGCGTCAGGTGCTGTCGCTGCTGATCGCACAGCGGCGTCCGTCGTACTACCTGGGTGCCGGTCGCGAGGAAATGGCAACGCTGACCGACAGTCACATCCGCCTGCTGGCCAACGGCGGCATCATCGATGCCGGCCTGCGCGACGCAGCGCTGGGCCAGCGCGTCCTCGGACAAAGCCCGAGTCGCGACTCGGCGATCCGGCAGGTGGAAGCCACCAAGGGCATCACCGTCGCGCGCATGCGTCTGGCCGGGCTGCTCGGCTTGCCGCTGTACGACCTGGATCGCCTGGACCTCACCGCCAGCACGCCGCTGCAGGGTGATCTGCAGGCACAGATCAGCGAGTACCTGGTGCGCCTGGCCGATCCCGCTTTCGCCGAATCGGTCGGGCTGTTTGGTGATCGCATGCTGTCCCCGGAGAAGACCGCCGCCGTGCGTTACAGCTTCACGCTGTTCGAGCGCGGCGAGGAAGGCTTCCAGGTGCGGGTGCAGACCGACAACACCAACCAGCCGTTCGACATCAACGAGGGCAGCAAGCTGGAGCTGGGTTCAACCGCCAAGCTGCGCGTACTGACCACCTATCTCGAGGTCATCGCCGAACTGCACCAACGCTACTCGGACCTCACCCCGAGCGAGCTACGCAAGATCAACGCCAAGGCCAATCTCAGCCGCTGGGCCATCGATTACCTGGCCACACACAGCGACCGCAGCCTGGAGCGCATGCTTGACGCGGCGCTGGAGCGACGCTACTCGGCCAGCCCCGCCGAACGCTTCTTCACCGGCGCCGGCATGCACCGCTTCGGCAACTTCCGCCGTGAAGACGACGGGCGCATTCCCACGGTGCGCGAATCACTGCGCGAGTCGATCAATCTGCCGTTCGTGCGGCTGATGCGTGATCTGGTGAGCTACAGCACCTACGAAACCATCAACAGCGCCGAGCTGCTGGGGGACGACAAGGACCCGCGCCGCCAGGAATACCTGACCCGCTTCGCCGATCGCGAGGGCTCGGTGTTCCTGCAACGTTTCTGGAAGAAGTACCGCAACAAGAGCGCCGAGCAGCGCATCGAGACCTTCCTGCAGGGCATGCGGCCGACACCCGTGCGCCTGGCGGCCGTGCATCGCTACCTGATGCCGGATGCCGAGCGGCCGGTATTCGACAGTTTTCTCAAGCAGCATCTGCCGGACTCCGATCTCAACGACAAGAAGCTGGATGCGCTCTACACCCGCTATGGCCCGGGCGCCTACAGCCTGCCCGATCAGGCCTACATCGCCCGCACGCACCCGCTGGACCTCTGGCTGCTGGGCTACCTGATCGCCCACCCGCAGGCGACGCTCTCCGAAGTGGTTGCCGACAGCCGCGCGCAGCGCCAGGAAGTCTACGGCTGGCTGTTCCGCAGCCGGCACAAGAGCGCGCGCGACAGCCGGATTCGCATCATGCTGGAGGTCGAGGCCTTCACCGACATTCATCGCCGCTGGCAGCGGCTGGGCTATCCGTTCGACAACCTGGTGCCGTCACTGGCGACCGCGCTGGGCAGCTCGGGTGATCGGCCGGCTGCGCTGGCCGATCTGATGGGCATCATCCTCAACGATGGTGTCCGCCTGCCCAGCGTGCGCATCGACAACCTGCACTTCGCCCAGGGCACGCCCTATGAAACCCGCATGGGCCTTGCCACCGGGACCGGCAAGCGGGTGATGCCGGTCGAAGTGGCCCGCGCGCTACAGGATGCACTGGCCAATGTCGTCGAAGGCGGTACTGCGCGGCGTTTGCAAGGCAGTTTCGTGCAGCAGGACGGCAGCGCTTTGCGAATGGGCGGCAAGACCGGCACCGGTGACAACCGCATCCAGAGCGTCGGTGCTGGCGGCCGGCTGATCAGCTCGCTGGCGCTGAACCGCACAGCCACCTTCGTCTTCTATCTCGGGCCCAACCACTTCGGCACACTGACGGCCTATGTGCCGGGACGCGCCGCCGACAGCTTCCGCTTCACCTCGGCGCTGCCGGTACAGACGCTCAAGGGCATGGCGCCTATCCTGCTGCCTTATCTGCAAGGCCAGAACACGCTCTGTCAGCCGGAGCACCTACCAGCACTGACCGGCGGCATGCTTTCGGTCGAAAACTGATCCCAGCGCCCGCACCGGTTGCCGCTCCGGCGCCGGTTTCGGCGCGTGCACCAACAAGGAATGGGCGCAAACCGAATTCGTTTGCGACGCTTCGCTTGATTGCCTGTCGAATACCTCGGTCCTGGAACCAATCTGGAATGCACGCCTGATTGCCGAACTGATCGGCCGCAACGGGAAACGTCATGATCGAAGGGATATTGCTGCTCACCACGGGACTCTTTGTGCTCGTCACACTCCTGCCGCTCTGGCGGCATCGCGCTTGGTGGGTGCGCGTATGGGAATTTCCTCGCCTGCAGCTCGGCGCGCTACTGGTCGCTCTGCTCGTTGCTCAGGGCCTGCTGCTCGACTACAGCCAACCCTGGCAATACCTGATCTCCGCCCTGGCCGGCGCGTGTCTGGTCTACCAGCTCGCGTGGGTCGTGCCCTACACACGTCCCTGGCGCAACGAGGTGCGCCGGGTGGAGGCAGATGCCACAGGGCCGCGCATCCGGGTGATGTCATCCAACGTGCTGGGGTCGAATCGGCAGTCCGACCGGCTGCTGGCGCTGGTCCGCGAGTATCGCCCCGACGTTCTGGTGACCCTCGAATCGGACCAGTGGTGGGAAGCGCAGCTCGAACAACTCGCCGAAGAGTATCCGCACAGCATCCGCTGCCCGCTGGATAACCTCTACGGCATGCATGTCTTTTCACGTCTGCCGCTGGAAGAGCCAGAGCTGTGCTTTCTGGTGGAGGACGACGTGCCCTCCATGCATGCTCGGGTGCGTGTGAGCGACGACCTCGCGGTGCGCATGCACTTCCTCCATCCGGCACCGCCCAGCCCGACCGAGAATGAAGAATCCACCGAGCGCGACGCGGAACTGCTGGTGGTCGCCAGAAGCATCCAGGACAACGATGACCCGATCATCGTCAGCGGCGACCTCAACGATGTCGCCTGGTCACCTACCACGCGTCTGTTCCGCAAGATCAGCGGCCTGCTCGATCCACGCGTTGGCCGCGGCATGTACAACACCTTCCATGCCCATCACTGGTTTCTGCGCTGGCCGCTGGATCACTTCTTCCACAGCTCGCATTTCCGTTTCATCCGTCTGCTGCGGCTTCCGGATATCGGCTCCGATCATTTCCCGGTGTTCATCGAGCTGCAGTACGACCCCAAGCACACTGAAGAGCAGCATGGCCTCGAAGCCGACCGCGACGACGAGCAGCTGGCCGAGGAAACCATCGACGAAGAGCCCGTCACCCCGGGCGATGTACCGCAACCGAAGGCCGACGCCCGACGCTGAGGCGCTTGCCATCAGCCGCGACGGTCGGCCTATGCTGGAAAGTACCGTGCGCCCAGTCCAGACGAGAGAGCCCGCATGACGCCCGTATCCGAACGCCCCGCGATTACCCCGGAAACCCTGCGCCAGCTTGCCTTCGACCAGTCCATCCGCTGGACCAGCCAGAACGATGACCTCTGGCAGCTGCTCGACAACGACCTGTGGCAGCTCACGCGCAATCCCAGCCTGGTACTCAGCACCGTGCCCGAGCAGAGGCTGGAAGCACTGTTGCAGCGCGCCGAATGCCATCGTCTGGTGGAAGGCATCGTTGAAGCCCAGCAGGCACGGCTGGAACGACCAACCTGGTTTGCCAGCCAGCACTACGGAGAGAAACTCGCGCACGTCGCCTACTTTTCGATGGAGTACATGCTCAGCGAGGCGCTGCCGATCTACTCTGGCGGGCTCGGCAATGTCGCCGGCGATCAGCTCAAGGCGGCCAACGATCTCGGCGTGCCGATAACCGCAGTAGGGATGCTCTGGCAGCACGGCTATTTTCGCCAGAGTATTGGTCCGGACTGCCACCAGCAGGCGCTGTACCCGGTCAACGACACACGGCAGATGCCCATTGAGCCGCTGCTCGACGCTGACGGTACAGCGCTAAGGTTCGCGATCCAACTCCCCGGCGTACAGATCTGGCTGCGCGGCTGGCAGGCCAGGGTCGGACGCCACCGTCTGCTGTTGCTGGACACCAACGACCCTGCCAACCCACCCATTGCGCGATTGATCACCAGCGAACTCTACGGCGGCGACAACGAGATGCGTCTGCGCCAGGAGCTGGTGCTGGGCATCGGCGGCTGGCGGCTGCTTGAAGCAGACGGTGTGCAGGCCGACGTACTTCATCTGAACGACGGCCACGCGGCATTCGCCGTACTCGAACGCGCCCGCAGCTACATGGCCAGGGAGCGCGTGTCGTTCGAAGTCGCCCTCCACGCAACGCGGGCCGGCAATCTGTTCACGACCCATACGCCTGTCGAAGCCGGTTTCGATCGTTTTCCGCCTGAGCTGCTGAGCAAGTACCTGGAACGCTATGCCGAGTACGAACTGGGCATCCCACTGCAGTCACTACTGGCCATGGGACGCAAGCATGTGCACGACCCACACGAGCCATTCAACATGGCCTACCTGGCAACGCGCGGGGCCGGCGCGGTCAATGCCGTCAGCCAGCTGCATGGCCGCACCAGTCGCTACATCTTCCGCGAGCTTTATCCGCGCTGGCCGCTCGAGTCGGTGCCGATCGGTCATGTCACCAATGGCATCCATCTGCCGACCTGGGTATCGCCGGACGCCGAAGCCCACTGGTATGAGCTGCATGGCGATGAGATTCCCTGGCGCGGCACCGACCAGGCCTCAGTGGACGATCTTCTGGCCCAGGTCGATGACCGCTGGCTGTGGCAGATCCGCCAGCATGCTCGTGGCGAACTGCTCAGCTTCGTACGCAGCCACCTGGCCCGCAGCCTCGCGGTGCACGGCGCCTCGCCTGCGGAGATCGAATTCGCCGGCTCGCGCCTGCATCCGCAACGGCTGACGCTGGGCTTTGCCCGGCGCTTCGCCGCCTACAAACGCCCCAACCTGCTGCTGCAGGACCCGGAACGGCTGGCGCGCCTCCTCACCCATCGCGATTACCCGGTGCAGCTGCTGGTTGCCGGCAAGGCGCACCCCGCCGATCGCGCAGGCCAGGCGCTGCTCAGCGAATGGCAGCGGTTCGCCGCGCGCCCCGATATTGCCGGCCACGTGGTTTTTCTCGAGGACTATGACATGCGTATCGCCCGGCACATGGTGCAGGGCGTGGATGTCTGGCTGAATACCCCACGCCGCCCGTGGGAAGCCAGTGGCACCAGCGGCATGAAGGTCCTGGCCAACGGTGGGCTGAATCTTTCGCAGCTCGACGGCTGGTGGGCCGAAGCCTATGCCGCCGACCTCGGCTGGGCCGTCGGCGACGGCTTGGAGCACGAACCCGAACACGATGCCGCGGACGCCGAACAGCTGTATCGGCTACTCGAAGAGCAAGTCGTGCCCTGCTTCTACCAGCGCGACCAGCAGGACATCCCCACCGCCTGGGTGAAACGCATGCGCCGCAGCATGAGTGCTCTGGTGGAGCGCTTTTCCGCCGACCGAACCGTGCGCGAATACACTGAGCGCTATTACCTGCCGCTGTCCAGCAGCTACCGGCAACGCTGCGCGGATGGTTCTGCGTTGGCCACCGAGATGTCGCGCCGAATCACCAGCCTGCGCAGCTACTGGCACGAACTGGCCTTCGAACAGCTTGAGTGGCGGAGCGAGCGTGACACTCATCATGTCGAGGCGCGCCTGCACCTGGGCCGAATCGAACCGGAGCAGATAGCCGTGCAGCTGTTCGCCGAATCGCAGGGAGCGGAGCCGGCCAGCGTCCACACGTTGCAACTCCAGCACCACGAAGGCTCATACGCCAGCTACCGGACTGAGCTGAGCACCCAGCGCCCTGAGGCCGACTACACGGCTCGGGTCGTACCCAGCCCCGCGCTGGGCCTGGCGGTGCCGCTGGAGCTGCCGCTCATTCTCTGGCAGCGATGAAGTGCTGCTCAGGTGCGCGCATCATGCGTCCGAGACCAAGCGATACCCGACTCCGGGCTCGGTCACGATAAAGCGCGGCGCAGCCGGATCGTCGCCAAGCTTGCGCCGCAGATGCCCGATGACGACACGTAGATAGTGACTGTCGCCTCCGTGGGACGGCCCCCAGATTTCTTTCAGCAAATGCTGTTGTGTCACCACCCGCCCAGCGTGACGGGCCAGCTCCGCTAGCACCGCATACTCCTTGCGGGTGAGGCTCACGGCCTGGTCGTCCAGACTGACCCGTCTGAACGCGAAGTCTATGCACAAGGCACCTGCAACCACCTGGGCGGTCGTGCTCGCAGAAACCGTGGATTGACGCAACAGCCCGCGCACCCGGGCGAGGAATTCCTGAATACCGAATGGCTTGGTGACGTAGTCATTCGCGCCAGCATCGAGCGCCCTGACCTTTTCCGCCTCACTGGAGCGTACCGACAGCACAATCACCGGCACCTGGCTCCAGCCGCGCAGCTCGCTCAACACGACCTGGCCGTCCATGTCAGGCAGGCCAAGGTCCAGCACAACCAGATCCGGCCGCTCGAGCGCCGCACGGGTCAGACCATCGCGGCCATCGACGCCCTCGACCACCCGATAGCCTTGCGAGACAAGGCTGATGCGAAGGAATTTCCGGATCTGCGGCTCATCGTCGATGATCAGAACACTTGCCGATTCGCCACTCACGAAAGACCGTCCTCCATTTCCGGCTGCGGCGATAGCGGCAGTTCCAGGATCACACTTGCGCCTCGGCCATTGAGCCCATCATCAACCAGTACGCGCCCGCCATGAGCGCCGATCATGCCCTGGCAGATGGCGAGCCCCAGCCCGGTGCCCGGACCGCCCCGGTCTCCCCGTGCAGCGGTGTAGAACATATCGAAGATTTTCTCTCGCTCCGCTTCGGGAATGCCCGGCCCCTCGTCCCTGACGATGAAACGCAACGCGTTGGGGGCCGCTGAAATTGCCACTTCCACGGACCCTCCCGGCGAGGAAAATCGCGCAGCATTTTCCAGCACGTTGACCAGCGCCTGTTCGATCAGCGCCGCGTGGACGTACAGCAGCGGCAGCCGGTCGGGAATCCGAAGCACGACCTGGAAACCAGCCAGGACTCGCTGCAGGCGTTGCAGGGCGCTGGCGACAATATCGGCCGGCGTCACCCAGTCGCGAATCAGCTTGAGACCGCCATGGCCCAGCCGCGTCATATCCAGCAGGTTCTGGATATAGCGATCCAGCCGCTCCGCTTCGTCCCGCGTGGTATCCAGAAGCTCCTGCCGGTCAGTCTCACTCATGCCCGCCCCCAGACTGGCCAGGCAGTCGATGGACCCGCGCATGGCGGTCAGCGGTGTGCGCAAATCGTGCGAAACGGAAGCCAGCAAGGCACTGCGCAGCTCTTCGTTCTGGCCATGCAGCCGGGCCGCCTCAAGTTCATTGGCAAGTGTTGCGCGCCCCAACGCTTGCGCCACGGGTTGGGCCAGAGCGGCAATGAGTCGACCCTTGGCCGGCGGTAGCTGTTTCCCAGGGGCCGGCCGAATACCAAGCACGCCCAGCGATTGCCCATCGCTGGAGAGTGGCAGCCACCACCACTGGCCGCCAGGCAAGGTATCAGTCCCCTGCCCCGCAGCTTGTCCATGTTTCCAGGACCACTCAGCCGCCGCCTGCTCCAAGTCACTCAAAACCGGCAAAACATCACCCTTGAACGACCACTCGGCCTTTTTCGTACGCGTCGCCACTACGGCTTCAACGTCCGAAAGCAACTGCAGTTGGTGAACCGCAACTGCGCAAACGGCCTGCATATCGGTGGCAGCACTTAGCCGCCCGGAGAGCTCGAGCAGCGCCGTAGTCTCCGCTTGCGCCTGCCGCAAAGCCTGCAACTGGTGACGCTGACGGCTGGCGAGATTTCCTGCCAGAACCGCCATCAGCAGGAAGAACAGCAACGTCAGCACATCTTCCTGCCGCGCCACGATAAAAGTGAAGGTCGGTGGTATGAACAGAAAGTTGTAAAAAAGAAACGACAGCCCGGCGCAGGCCAGCGACGGGCCCAGGCTACTACGCACCGCCACCATCAATACCGCTGTAAGAAACACCAGGGAGATGTTGGGCAGCGCAAGATAGCGCGACAGCACGAGTGCAGCGCCAGTCGCCACCAACGTGGCCAGTAAGGCCAGCAGGTAAGTGCGCCATTCGAACGGCCTCGTCGCCCGGCCCGAACTACGCGAGGGCGTGCGCTGCTGGTCGAAGATGCTGATTTCCAGCCCCTGACCTGCCGCGATGAGCTGTTCGGCGACTGAACGCATGAACAAGCGTTTCAGGCCCCGTCGTGCTCCGCTACGTCCGACCAGGACCAACGTAGCGCGGCGCTCGTACGCGTGGTCGATCAATGTGCGGGCTACTCGCTCTCCACGCAGCTCCACCACCTCGGCGCCTAATCTTTCAGCGAGCTGCTGGGCAGCCTGAAGATGGCCCAATGTGGCCTCGTTGCGATTCGCCCCGGTGTTCACATACACGACTGACCACGGCAGGTGCCTACGCTCCGCAACGCGTGCGGCGTGCCGTACCAGCCCTTCGGCAGCATCGTTACCGTGGATACCGACCAGCAGGCGACCACGAACGGCCGGTGCCGACTGACCTTGCAAGCGGTAACGCCGGTTCAGCTCGGCATCGACCCGAGCGGCGGCAGTCTGCATTGCCAGCTCACGCAAGGCCGTCAGGTTGGTCTGCGTAAAGAATGCGTCGATAGCCGCCCGGGCCTGTTCAGGAACATACACCTTGCCCTCGCGCAAGCGTTCCAGCAGCTCGCGCGGTGGCAGGTCGATCAGCAGGATGTCGTCGGCCTCCTGCAGTATCCAGTCCGGGACCGTTTCCCGGACCTGTATCCCTGTAATCGCACGGACTTGATCGTTCAGGCTTTCCAGATGCTGGACATTGACCGTGGTATAGACATCGATGCCTGCTTCGAGCAGTTCCAGCACGTCCTGCCAGCGCTTGCTGTGGCGGCTACCGGGCGCGTTGCTGTGCGCCAGTTCGTCCACCAGCACTACATTCGGCCGCACGGCCAGCAAGCCATCGAGATCCATTTCTGCCAAGGTGATGCCGCGATACTCGCTGCGGATCAGCGGCTGAGCGGGCAGGCCAATGAGCATCGCCTCGGTTTCGGCCCTGCCATGGGTCTCGACCACCCCCACCCGCAAGTCGCGCCCCAACTGTCGTTGGCGCTGTGCGGCCTGCAGCATCGCGTAGGTCTTGCCGACCCCGGGCGCGGCTCCGAGGAAAACCTTGAGACGCCCACGGCCTTCCCTCGGAACATCGTCGAGCAGCGCATCCGCGCGCAGGGCATCGCTCATTCACATCACTCGCTAGGGGCAGGCAGACGATTGTCGGCCAATGCGAGATTCAGAGCCAGCACGTTGACCACGGCGGGCCCCACCAGAGGGGTTTCCAGGTGTTCGTGCAACAAGCGGTCCAGACGCTCGGGCTGTATTCCCCGAGCGGCGGCGACCCGTGATACCTGGAAGCGAGCGGCAGCCAGCGTCAGGTGCGGGTCGAGCCCGCTGGCCGAAGTCGTCGCCAACTCCATAGGCACCGGCTCCGTCGGGCTGCCTCCCCATTCGATTACCCGCGCACGGACCTGGTCGGCCAGTTCCGGGTTGCTTGGTGCCAGGTTGCTGGCGCCGCTGGCCACCGTCTCGTAGTCCCCCGCCGAAGGGCGCGGATGGAACCACTGCGCGCCTTCGAAACGCTGGGCCAACAAGCTGCTACCACGCACCTGCCCGCTGGCATCACGAACCAGGCTGCCGTTGGCCTGTTCGGCAAAGGCCAGCTGCGCCACAGCCGTGACCAGCAGCGGATAAGCGCCCCCTGTGATCAGGGTCATCAGAACCAGCAGGACGAGCGCCGGACGAATTTGTTTGAGCATTTTTTCATCTCCAGAAGCCGCGCCAGTGAGGCGCGGCGGGATTCAGACCAGACCAGTCGCGGTCAGTAGCAGATCGATCAGCTTTATCCCAACGAACGGCGCCAGCAGCCCACCCAGTCCGTAGATCAGCAGGTTGCGCCGTAGCAGGCTGGCTGCGTCGGCCGCCTTGATGCGCACGCCACGCAGCGCCAGCGGGATCAGGACGACGATGATCAGCGCGTTGAATACGATCGCCGACAGGATCGCGCTTTCGGGACTGTGCAGCTGCATCAGGTTCAGTGCCGAGAGCTGCGGATAGATGCCGATGAATAGTGCAGGCAGGATGGCGAAGTACTTCGCCACGTCGTTGGCGATCGAAAAGGTCGTCAACGCGCCCCGTGTCACCAGCAGCTGCTTGCCCACCTGAACCACGTCGAGCAACTTGGTCGGATCGGAGTCCAGATCGACCAGATTCGCCGCCTCCCGCGCAGCCTGGGTGCCGTCGTTCATCGCCATGCCGACATCGGCCTGTGCCAGCGCTGGCGCATCGTTGGCGCCATCGCCGCACATGGCGACCATCTTGCCCTCGGCCTGCTCCTGGCGAATGCGCTGCAACTTCTTCTGCGGCGTCGCTTCGGCGATCAGGTCGTCGACCCCGGCCTCGGCTGCGATCGCGGCGGCAGTCAGTGGGTTGTCCCCGGTAACCATCACCGTACGTATGCCCAGCTGACGCAGCTCGGCGAAGCGCTCGCGTATGCCGGGTTTTACGACATCCTTTAGGTGGATGACGCCCAACAAACGGTCATCGGCGCATACCAGCAAAGGCGTGCCGCCACTCTGAGCGATCTTTTCCACCTCACGTGCCAGTACCGGCGGAACCTGCTCGCGCGTCATGCCGAGATGGTCAAGCACGGCGTCTACGGCTCCCTTGCGATAGCGGCGGCCCTGATGATCGGCACCGGATAAACGGGTTTCGGCGCTGAATGGAATATTGCTGACGTTCTGTGTGGACGGCTCCGCCATGGGCGACAGGGCACGCAGGTATTCCACGATGGATTTGCCTTCGGCCGTGTCGTCCGCCAGCGAAGAGAGCAATGCCGCATACGACAGCTCAGTGGTGGAAATGCCGGGGGCCTTCACCATCGCGCTGCAGCGCCGGTTGCCGAAGGTGATGGTGCCGGTCTTGTCCAATAGCAGCACCTGGACGTCGCCCGCCGCCTCCACTGCCCGGCCCGATTTGGCGATCACGTTGAGCCGCACCAGACGATCCATGCCGGCGATGCCGATCGCCGACAACAGCCCGCCGATCGTCGTCGGAATCAATGTCACCAGCAGCGCGACCAGAAAGACCAGTGGCAGATCGCCCCCGGCGAAGCGGGCGAATGGCTGCAGCGTGGCGACCACTACGAGAAAGATCAGCGTCAGCCCGATCAACAGGACGTCCAGCGCGACCTCGTTGGGCGTTTTCTGTCGCTTGGCCCCCTCAACCAGAGCGATCATTCGGTCCAGTGTGGATTCGCCCGGATCGCTGCTGATGCGCACCAAAAGCCAATCGGACACTACGCGGGTATTGCCCGTGACGGCCGAGCGATCCCCTCCCGACTCGCGGATCACCGGTGCAGACTCCCCGGTAATCGCCGCCTCGTTGACGGCCGCGATGCCTTCGATGACTTCCCCATCACCGGGAATCAGCTCGCCGACCTCGACCCTTACCACATCGCCGCGCCGCAGGCTGCTCGCCGCCACCTGACGGTAATTGCCATTGTCATCGCGCAGTCGCGCTTCGAGCCCCTGTACGCCTGCCTTGAGGCTATCCGCCCGTGCCTTGCCGCGCCCTTCGGCAAGCGCTTCGGCAAAGTTGGCGAAGAGCACGGTGAACCACAGCCATAGCGCTATCTGTATTGCCACCGGGCGACTGACCGCCGCGTCGGGCAAGAAACACAGCAATGTGGTCGCTACAGCGGCGAGCTCGACCACCAGCATCACCGGAGATCGGGCGAGCCGGCGTGGGTCGAGTTTGACCAGGGCCTGCAACAGCGCCGGCTTGCACAGCGCGGCAAAGGATGTAGCAGGTTGTTGCTCGGCACTTTCGAGTGCCGTTTGACGGACGTTCATCATGACGCTCCTCAGAAGCCTTGCAGCAGGACGAAGTGTTCGGCGAGCGGGCCGAGCGCGAGGGCCGGCAGGAATGTCAGCCCGCCGACCAGCAGAATCACCAGGGTCAACAGCGTCACGAACAGCGGTCCGTGGGTGGGGAAGCTGTTGGCATCGAGCGGTGCGCGGTTCTTAGCCGCCAGACTGCCGGCAATCGCCAGCACCGGCAGGATGAAGCCGAAGCGCCCCAGCAGCATGGCGAGTGCGATCATCAGGTTGTGATACGTCGTGCCGGCGCCAAAGCCGGCGAAGGCCGAGCCGTTATTGCCGGTACCCGAGGTGTAGGCGTACAGGATCTGGCTCAGCCCATGAGGGCCAGGATTGGTGATCGAGGCGGCGGGTCCCGGCAAGCTGACACCGATCGCAGCCAGCACCAGCACACCCACCGGCATCACCAGCAGAGAAGCCACCAGCAGGCGGACCTCGCGCGCTTCGAGCTTCTTGCCTAGGTACTCGGGTGTGCGTCCGATCATCAGTCCCGCCAGGAAAACCGTGACCAGCACGAACAGCAACATGCCGTACAAGCCTGCGCCAACACCGCCGAACACGATCTCGCCCAGCATCATGTTGAACATCGGCACCATGCCGCCAAGGGGGCTGAAGCTGTCATGCATGGCATTGACCGAGCCGTTCGAAGCCGCGCTGGTGACGGTCGCCCATAGCGCCGAGGCGGCAATGCCCAGACGGCTTTCCTTGCCTTCCAGCGGCCCCGTCTGTTCCACGGCAATACCAAAAAATGCAGGGTTGGGCTGATGCTCGGCAAGCAGGGTCGTGCCCAGCCCGAGTGAGAACAGCACCAGCATGCAGGCCAGAATCGCCCTGCTCTGCCGAAGGTCGCGAACGTAGTGGCCGAACATGAATACCAGTGCGGCCGGCAACAGCGGGATCGAAGCCACCTCGAGCAGGTTGCTCCAGGCTGTCGGGTTCTCGAACGGGTGGGCCGAATTGACGCCGAAGAAGCCACCGCCGTTAGTGCCTAGCTGTTTGATCGCGATCTGGCTGGCTGCCGGCCCCAGTGGAATGCTCTGCTCGCCGCCCTGCAGCGTCACCACCTGAACGTAGTCCGCCAGGCTTTGCGGCACGCCCTGCCACACCAGCAGCAGCGCTAGGATGAGGCTGAATGGCAGCAGTCCATACAGCACGGCGCGGGTCATATCGACCCAGAAATTGCCGACTGCACCCGCGTTGCGGCGCGACAGTGCGCGACAGAGCACCACCAGCACCGCCAGACCGACCGCCGGGCTGACGAAGTTCTGCACACCCAGACCCAGCATCTGGCTGAAGTAGCTGAGCTGCGCCTCACCGCTATAGGCCTGCCAGTTGGTGTTGGTGACGAAACTCACAGCAGTGTTCAGCGCCAGGTGCCATTCGAGCCCGGGAATGCGTTGCGGATTCAGCGGAAGCTGCCCTTGCAACATGAGCGTCGCAAACAACCCAAGGAGGCTGACCACAGTCAGGCCGAGCAAAGCCAGGCTGTAGCCCAACCAGTTTTGCTCGCTGTCCCGATCTACGCCTGCAGCTCGATAGCACAGCCGCTCGACCGGCTGAAATACAGGTGTCAGCCAGGTGCGTTCACCCTCCATTGCACGGTACAGATAGCGCCCGAGCCAGGGCGCTGGCGCCAGCACGAGGATAAAAAAAGCTGCGATTAGCCAGTAGTCATTGGCGTGCATGCGGCCCCCTAACTACGTTCGGCGCGCAGCAGCGCAGCCAGCAAATAGAAGAACAGGATGATGGCCAGGCCCAATGCGAGCCCGTCGAGGATGGTCATGGGTAATGCTCCGTAGGACGCGTCAATGCGTGAACGCAAAGTTTCGGAGCGGCGGCTGTAAAGTTTCGATTGCGCAAGCGGCCAGGCGGCGTAAAGAAAACGTATTTTTCGCCTCGGACCCCGCGGCGCTGCTGTGGGACCACATCGCGCTCTGGCCGGAACGCTGGCGGCCCGGCGCAGTCATCTATTAACCACTTGCCTTCAGAGGACGCTGCAGATGATCAAGCAATTATTCGACAAGAATGCCCCGCAGAATGTACACGGCTGGGAGCGCGCGGCCTCGCTGGCGGGCGGCTTGGTGCTGATGGGTAAAGGGCTGCGCCGCGGCGGGATTTTCGGACTGGCCGAGCTGGCGATGGGCGGCATGGCACTGGCGCGCGGAATCAGCGGCCGTTGCGAGGGCAAGCGGCTGTTGACCGAGATGGAAGCGAAGCCGGCACTGCCGAGCCAGCGCTACAGCCATATGCCGATGGATTCCGAAGTGCACAGTTCGGACTTCACCGATACCAGCGTACAGATGCCGGACTCCACCCCCATGGGGAACGAAAGCCGCACCACGCCGCGCGTCTGATCAACCGGGCGGAGCCTCGATGATGTGCCGCCTGCGCATAACTGCCATACACGGCTGAAGCGTAAAGCTCACGGCGCTCTATCGGCGCCGCCCTGGTTCTCTGGACAGCTCGGCCAGCGATAACTACTGGCCCAGCAGTCGGCCTTGGTTCTGCTGCGCCATTTCCTTCAGGTAATCCCAGGTCGTGCGCATGCGCGCCAGGTCCTTGAACTCGATCGGCATCAGCATCCAGAAGGTGCGGGTAAAGCTGACCTCCTCCGGCAGCAGCAGTCGCAGCCGTGGATCAGTGTCGGCGGAAAACGCCGGCAGGATCGCGATCCCCGCCCCCATCGCCACCGCTTCCTGCTGCGCCAGCAAGCTGGTGCTGCGCAGACCGATGGAGCGGGCGTCGGCGATGCCATCGAGAAACAGCAGCTCCTTGCTGAACAGCAGGTCATCCACGTAGCTGACGAAGCGGTGCTCTGCCAGATCCTCGCGGCTGCGGATCGGCGGGTGTTCGTCGAGATACGCCGGCGAGGCATACAGCCGCAGCACGTAGTCGGTGAGCCGGGTGATGATGAACGGCCCGCGCTCCGGGCGTTCGAGGGTGATGACGATGTCCGCCTCGTGACGCGACAGGCGCACCGCGCGCGGCAGCGCCAGCAGATCGATGTTCAGGTGCGGATAGCGCCGGCTGAGCCCGGTGAGCTGGCCGGCGAGCATCACCGTGCCATAACCCTCGGTGGCGCCGATGCGTACCTGCCCAGAAAGGCCATCACCCATGCTCGGCAACGAGTGCTCGATGGCCACGCTGGCGCTTTCCATCGCTTCCACTCGCGGCAGCAGGTTGCGCCCAGCTTCGGTGAGCTTGTAACCGCCCGGCTCACGCAGGAACAGCTGCAGGCCCATGCTTTTTTCCAGCGCCTGCAAACGACGCGACACGGTGGTGTGGTCCACGGCGAGCCGGCGCGCCGCGGTCGTTAGCCGCCCCGCTCGGGCGACCTCAAGGAAATAGCGCAGATTGTCCCAGTCCATGGTTGAAGCCTCCATTAGCCCCTGTGCATTTATGCAGAGCGACTCTGCAGTCGATCGCATTGTAATGTGGTTTTTTGCATTGCTACATTCGGTGCAACTGGTCGCAGCCGTCCGCGAGCCATAACAACAACAGTGCCTTCTCAGGCGGAGAGCCTTATGACAACGTCCAGCTCCATTCCTACCGTCAAATTGCTGATCGACGGTGAATTTATCGAATCGACCACCCAGGACTGGCGCGATGTCGTCAACCCGGCGACCCAGGAAGTCCTGGCGCGCGTGCCTTTTGCGACTGCCGAGGAAATCGACCGTGCCGTCGCCAGTGGCCAGCAAGCCTTCAAGACCTGGCGCAAGACACCGATCGGTGCGCGTGCGCGCATCTTCCTCAAGTACCAGCAGCTGATTCGTGAAAACATGAAGGAGCTGGCGGCGATCCTCACTGCCGAACAGGGCAAGACCCTGGCCGATGCCGAGGGCGACGTGTTCCGTGGCCTGGAAGTGGTCGAGCACGCCGCCGGTATCGGCAACCTGCAGCTCGGCGAGCTGGCGAACAACGTCGCCGCCGGCGTCGATACCTATACCCTGCTGCAGCCGCTGGGAGTCTGCGCCGGCATCACGCCGTTCAACTTCCCGGCCATGATCCCGCTGTGGATGTTCCCGATGGCCATCGCCACCGGTAACACTTTCGTCCTCAAGCCGTCCGAGCAGGACCCGATGGTCACCATGCGGCTGTGCGAACTGGCGCTGGAAGCGGGCGTGCCGCCGGGCGTGCTCAACGTGGTGCACGGCGGGCCGGACGTGGTGAATGCGATCTGCGACCACCCGGATATCAAGGCGGTGTCCTTCGTTGGCTCGACCAGGGTCGGCACCCATGTCTACAACCGCGCCAGCCAGGCCGGCAAGCGCGTGCAGTGCATGATGGGCGCGAAGAACCACGCCATCGTGCTGCCCGATGCGCACAAGGAACAGACCCTCAACAACCTCGCCGGTGCCGCCTTCGGTGCGGCCGGCCAGCGCTGCATGGCGCTGTCGGTGGTGGTGCTGGTGGGCGAGGCGCAGGCCTGGATTCCCGATCTGGTAGCCAAGGCGCAGACCCTCAAGGTCAACGCCGGTGTCGAGGCCGGCACCGATGTCGGCCCGCTGGTTTCCTGCGCGGCGCTGGATCGCGTCAGCGGGCTGATCGAACGCGGCGTACGCGAAGGCGCCAAGCTGGAGCTGGACGGCCGCAACCCGAGCGTCAGCGGCTACGAAAAGGGCAACTTCGTCGGCCCGACCATCTTCTCCGGTGTCACCCGCGAGATGAGCATCTACCAGGAAGAAATCTTCGGCCCAGTACTTTGCGTGATGGCGGCGGCGACCATGGACGAAGCCATCGAGCTGATCAACGCCAACCCGAATGGCAACGGCACGGCCATCTTCACCCGCTCCGGCGCGGCGGCGCGGCACTTCCAGGAAGAGATCGATGTGGGTCAGGTGGGCATCAACGTACCGATCCCGGTGCCGGTGCCGATGTTCTCCTTCACCGGCTCCCGCGCTTCCAAGCTCGGCGACCTCGGCCCCTACGGCAAGCAGGTGGTGCAGTTCTACACCCAGACCAAGACCATCACCGAGCGCTGGTTCGACGAGAACGAAGTGGGCGGCCCGGTCAACACCACCATCAATCTGAAGTGATACTTACCCACCGGGCCAGCGGACGCGCCGGCCCTCAAGGACGCTGAAATGACATTCGAAACCCTGCTCGTCGACATCCAGGAGCGCGTTGCTCTGATCACCCTCAACCGGCCGCAGGCGCTCAATGCGCTCAATGCGCAGCTGATCAGCGAACTGAACCAGGCCCTGGGCCAGCTGGAGGCCGATCCGCAGATCGGCTGCATCGTGCTCACCGGCTCGGCCAAGGCGTTCGCCGCTGGCGCCGACATCAAGGAAATGGCCGAGCTGTCCTACCCGCAGGTCTATCTCGATGACCTCTTTGCCGAAGCCGACCGCATTGCCACGCGCCGCAAGCCGCTGATTGCCGCCGTCGCCGGTTACGCCCTGGGTGGTGGCTGCGAGCTGGCATTGCTCTGCGACATGATCTTCGCCGCCGACAACGCGCGTTTTGGCCAGCCGGAAGTCAACCTCGGCGTGCTGCCGGGCATCGGCGGCACCCAGCGCCTGACCCGCGCAGTGGGCAAGGCCAAGGCGATGGACATGTGCCTGACCGGTCGCCAGATGGACGCCGCCGAAGCCGAGCGCGCCGGCCTCGTCGCCCGTGTGTTCCCGGCCGAAAGCCTGCTGGAGGAAACCCTCAAGGCCGCCCGGGTGATCGCCGAGAAATCCCTGCCGGCCACCATGATGATCAAGGAAAGCGTCAACCGCGCCTTCGAGACCACGCTGGCCGAAGGCATCCGCTTCGAGCGTCGTGTGTTCCACGCGGTGTTCGCCACCGCCGACCAGAAGGAAGGCATGGCGGCGTTCAGCGAGAAGCGCAAGCCTGAGTTCACCAATCGCTAAGCCGCATCTGGCCATAACAACAAGAGGAAACAGCCATGCATATCGGATTTATCGGCCTGGGCAACATGGGCGCGCCCATGGCTCACAACCTGCTCAAGGCAGGCCACCAGCTCAGCGTATTCGACCTCAATGCCGCGGCCGTCGAGAGCCTGGTTGGCGCCGGCGCGCTGCCGGTCGACTCCCCGACCGCCATCGCCCAGGGCAATGCCGAGCTGATCATCACAATGCTACCGGCCGCCGTCCATGTGAAGAGCGTGTACCTGGGCGAGAAGGGCCTGATCGCCAGCAGCCGCGAGGGTGTGATGCTGATCGACTGCTCCACCATCGACCCGCACAGCGCTCGCGAAGTGGCCAAGGCGGCGGCCGAGCATGGCAACCCAATGCTCGACGCACCGGTTTCCGGCGGCACCGGCGGTGCTGCAGCCGGCACCCTGACCTTCATGGTCGGTGGCAGCGATGCGGACTTCGATCGTGCACAACCGATTCTCGCGGTCATGGGCAAGAACATCGTGCACTGCGGTGCAGCCGGCAACGGCCAGGTGGCCAAGGTCGCCAACAACATGCTCTTGGGTATCTCCATGATCGGCGTCGCCGAGGCCATGGCATTGGGCGTCGCGCTGGGCATGGATGCCAAGACCCTGGCTGGCGTGATCAACACCTCCAGCGGTCGCTGCTGGAGCTCGGATACCTACAACCCCTTCCCCGGCGTGCTGGAGAATGTTCCGGCCGCCCGCGGCTACAGCGGCGGCTTCGGCAGCGATCTGATGCTCAAGGACCTGGGCCTGGCCACCGAGGCCGCCAAGCAGGTGCGCCAGCCGGTGATCCTCGGCGCCCTCGCCCAGCAGCTCTACCAGAGCTTCAGCGCCCAGGGCCATGGCGGCCTGGACTTCTCGGCGATCATCAATCAGTACCGCAAGGACACCTGAACCATGAGTGCAACCGAACGCCCCGTGCTGGCCGCCGTACGCAACCACGTCGGTCACCTCACACTCAATCGCCCGGCCGGGCTGAATGCCGTGACCCTGGAAATGGTCCGCCTGCTGCAACAGCAGCTCAGCGCCTGGGCGGCCGATCCGCAGATCCATGCGGTGGTGCTGCGCGCCAATGGCGAGAAGGCCTTCTGCGCTGGCGGTGACATCCGTTCGCTGTACGACAGCTTCCAGCGCGGCGACACCGAGCACGAAACCTTCTTCGAGGAGGAATACGCCCTCGACCAGTACATCCACGCCTACCCGAAGCCGCTGCTGGCGCTGATGGACGGCTTCGTCCTCGGCGGCGGCATGGGCCTGGTCCAGGGCGCCTCGCTGCGCGTGGTCACCGAGCGCGTGCGGATGGGCATGCCGGAAGTAGGCATCGGCTATTTCCCGGATGTGGGCGGCAGCTATTTCCTCTCGCGCCTGCCGGGTGAGCTTGGCACCTACATGGGCGTCACCGGCCTGCAGATCCGCGCAGCCGATGCGCTGCACGTCGGTCTGGCGGACTGGTGCGTCAGCCACGACCAGATCGCCGAGCTGGATCGTTGCCTCGACCACATGAGCTGGTCCGTTCATCCGCAGGAGGCGTTGCGCACCCTGGTGGCGATGCTGGGCAGCAACAAACTGCCGGGTTCCGAGCTGAAGGCGCTGCATCAGGCCATCGACGAGCATTTCGGCAAAAGCGACGTGGCGGCGATTCGCGCATCACTGGCCGCCGAAACGCGCCCGGAGTTCGCCGACTGGGCCGAGGAAACGCTCAAGGTGCTCGACAGCCGCTCGCCGCTGGCCATGTGCGTGACCCTGGAGATGCTGCGTCGCGGCCGCGAACTGCCGATCGCCGACTGCTTCGCCCTGGAGCTGCATCTGGACCGTCAATGGTTCGCCAAGGGCGACATCATGGAAGGCGTGCGTGCGCTGATCATCGACAAGGACAAATCACCGCGCTGGAATCCGCCGACGCTGGCAGAGGTCACGCCGGAGCGCGTCCAGGCGTTCTTCGACGGCTTCAAGGCCACCACCGGCAAGACACGCCGCAGCGCCACGGCCTGAACCTCTTTTGCAGCACAACAACAAGAAGAGACCGCGCAATGCATGACCTCGAACTCAGCGAAGACCAACGCATGATCCGCGACATGGCGCGCGACTTCGCCCGCCGCGAGATCACCCCCCATGCACAAGCCTGGGAAAAGGCCGGCTGGATCGACGACGTCCTGGTCGCCCAGATGGGCGAGCTTGGCCTGCTCGGCATGGTCGTCCCGGAAGAATGGGGCGGCAGCTACATCGACTACGTCGCCTACGCCCTGGCCGTGGAGGAGATCTCCGCAGGCGACGGCGCCACCGGCGCGCTGATGAGCATCCACAACTCGGTCGGTTGCGGCCCGGTGCTGAACTACGGCTCGCAGGCGCAGAAGGACGAATGGCTGGCCGAACTGGCCAGCGGTCGCGCCATCGGCTGCTTCGCCCTCACCGAACCGCAGGCGGGCTCCGAAGCGCACAACCTGCGCACCCGCGCCGAACTGGTGGACGGCCAGTGGGTGCTCAACGGCAGCAAGCAGTTCTGCAGCAATGCCAAGCGGGCGAAGTTGGCCATCGTCTTCGCGGTGACTGATCCGGATCTCGGCAAGAAGGGTCTTTCCGCGTTTCTGGTGCCTACCGATACCCCTGGTTTTGCGGTGGAACGCAGCGAACACAAGATGGGCATCCGCGCCTCGGACACCTGCGCGGTCTCGCTCAGCGACTGCCGCATCCCGGAGGCTAACCTGCTTGGCGAACGCGGCAAGGGCCTGGCGATTGCACTGTCGAATCTGGAAGGCGGGCGTATCGGCATCGGTGCGCAGGCGCTGGGTATTGCCCGTGCGGCCTTCGAAGCCGCCCTGCTCTACGCCCGCGAGCGTGTGCAGTTCGGCAAGCCGATTGCCGAGCACCAGAGCATCGCCAACATGCTCGCCGACATGCAGACCCAGCTGAACGCCGCGCGCCTGCTGATCCTGCATGCCGCAAGGCTGAAGAGCGCTGGCCTGCCCTGCCTGTCCGAAGCCTCCCAGGCCAAGCTGTTCGCCTCGGAGATGGCGGAGAAGGTCTGCTCGCAGGCCGTGCAGATTCACGGCGGCTACGGCTATCTAGAGGATTATCCGGTCGAGCGCTACTACCGCGACGCACGAATCACGCAGATCTACGAGGGCTCGAGCGAAATCCAGCGCCTGCTGATCGCGCGGGAGCTGGCGAACTACGCGCTTTAATAGGCACGCCGCGAGGCTGGGGGCGTGAAGGCTGCTGGGATCAGCTGCGCTTGGTCTTCACGACGCTTGTTGGTGGGCTGAAGCCCATCCTACGGTACATACACCAATGCAACGCCGGATTCCCACCTAAGCGCCTACTGACTTGTAGGGTGGGCTTCAGCCCACCAATCCCGCCTCCCGCCCCGCCGGTGATTCGCAACAGCCGTTAACTGCGACCAATAAAAAGGGGAGCCGTAAGGCTCCCCTTCAGGGTGTGTTGCTTCGTTCTTCTTCTGCTGACGAGCTTGTTGTTTTTGTTAGCGGCCCGGTCGGACCAACGTCCGCATAGCAGTCCCATAAGGGACATAAAGAACAAACGGATTTTTTTGGTCGCTGATGTTGCCACTGCCCCTGGGGGCTCAACCGGTTCTGGAGCTGCCTGAAGGCAGTTTTGTTGTTCTCGGTCCGGTCAACAGGAAACCTGTCGGGCAATTCCTCTCCAAAAGAATCAGTTTGCTACGCCTCCACATGCTTATTTTTATTGTGTCGGAGTCGCTACATATTGTTTTTGTTATGGGGTGTGTTTTCTTGTTCTTGTTATGCCATAAAGAAAGCATTCGTCGTGCCAACTTTTAAAATTCTTTGTTTATCAAGCGATTAGGATTTTCAGCCCTTGAAACCTCACAGGCTGGAGGTGGTATTCGTTACCGCCCACCTCAGCCGGTCGTTACGCAGCACTAAAGGAGTAACACCTTTGGGTAACCGTTGGCTGGTAAGGCTCTGCGGCAAGCGCGAGTTCTATAGCCTCTGTTGAGGACGATGCGCGGTAAACCCAATGCAGGACACCCCGGCAGTGAACACTGTCAGGGTGTCTATCGCTCGATGGGCATAAGAGGTTCTTCGGCTGGTTAGCGCCCGAGTGGTATCAGGCGTCTGCTGTCTGTACAGCAGTTTCCTTGCGTCTTGCTAGATAATCGCAGGCCATGATGGCGAGCAATGGAACGGCCCCAACACTCAGGGCTGAATGCCAGGATCCGACGAGGGCCACGAAAAGCATCCCCACGACAACGATCGCAGCGACGCAGTGGGCCAGGAACCGGCACATTTCAAGTGCAACTACTTGTTGTTCGGCATTAATGTTCATGACGTCTGACTCCCCGTTTTTGTTGTAATAAGCAGCCTCGCTTTCATATTAGCCAGCTGGCGCCAAGCCGCAACCTTAACCGACGTGCGGCACGTCTAGCCCGCGGATTACAGGCTATACACACTACTTTGGTCGATACCAGATGATTACTTTGGACGGTGTTGCGACATAAGCGTTATATATTGTGGAATCGATTTCCTGACTGTATGTCCAATAAAAAACGTGCTTTTTAGGTGGCGGCAAATGTACGGCTTCCAGCAAGCGCTGCGTAACCACCGGGTACGTTTAAACACCGCGTTGAGCCGTTTCACCGACTGCGGCAATTCAATCCCAGCCCTCATCCGGACTGCACCGTAATGTGCGCCTCGCCTTGCCTGGCGTACGCGAGAACCGCGGCGCCGGCGCCGCCTGCAACACGCCGTCCAGTTCCTGATAAACGCCACGCTGGCGCATATGTGGGTGCTGTGCCGCTCCGGCCAGCTCGAGCACCGGTGCGAAACACGCATCGCTGCCCTCCAACAAGGCGCACCACTCGGCTTGCGTACGGGTAATGAATAGCCGTTCCAGTAGCTTGGCCTGTTCCGGCCATTTGGACGGCTCGTCAAACCCTGCCCAGAGCGCTTCCGGCGCATCGATGCGCTCCAGCAGCTCTCGCCAGAACTGCAGCTCCAGAGGCCCGATTGCAATCTCGCGTCCATCCGCGCAGCGATAGCAACGGTAATTCGGCGCAGCGCCAGCCAGCGGATTGCGTTCGCGCCGCATGTTGATTCGCCCGCCTGGCAGCAGACCGGCAAAGAAGGTCATCAGCGAAGACACGCCATCGACGATCGCCGCATCGATCACCTGGCCCTGACCGGATCGCTCGCGCTCCCATAACGCAGCGAGAATGCCGACCGCGAGGTACAGCGAACCGCCACCGAAATCGCCGACCAGGTTCAACGGCGGTATCGCCGTCCCGCTCTCGCCGCGGATTGCCGCCAGCGCGCCGGTCAAGGCGATGTAGTTGATATCGTGCCCGGCGGCCCTGGCCAGCGGGCCGGTCTGGCCCCAACCGGTCATGCGACCGTAGATCAGTTTCGGATTGCACTGCAGCAGTTCGTCCGGCCCCAGCCCAAGCTTTTCCATAACGCCGGGGCGAAAGCCCTCAATCAGCACGTCGGCGGTCTGCGCCAGCTCAATGCAGCGCGCACGCCCGGCTTCGCTGCGAATATCGAGCGTCAGCGTCTTGCGCCCACGATCGACCACCGGGTTCGGCCAGCCGTTACCACCCTCGCGTTCGATACGCAGCACTTCGGCGCCCATGTCCGCCAGCAGCATTGCGCAGTGCGGGCCTGGCCCGATCCCCGCGAACTCCAGCACGCGCAGGCCTTTCAACGGGCCCTGTCTTACCTCGGTGCTCTCACTCATCATGCCTCTCCTGATTCGCACGCACGGGCACGCCCCGCGCCGATGGGCACGGGGCGTACTTTCCAGCAAACGGTTACTGATTCGCGGCGGTCAGCTGGTTCTCGACCAGATGGTTGCGATAGCGCTCGCGCAGCACCTTCTTGTCGATCTTGCCCGTAGCGGTCAGCGGCACCGCGTCGAAGATCACCGCATCCGGCATCCACCACTTGACGATGTTCGGCTCCAGATGGGCGAGAATCTTCTCCACGGTGACCTCGGCATCGGCGTGCGGCTCGATCACCAGTACCGGACGCTCCTCCCATTTGGGGTGGAACACGCCGACTACCGCCGCCACCTTCACACCGGGACAGGCCGCCGCGACGTTCTCGATATCGATGGAGCTGACCCATTCGCCGCCGGACTTGATCACGTCCTTGCTGCGGTCGGTGATACGCATGAAGCCGTCGGCATCCAGCGTGGCGATGTCACCGGTGTCGAACCAGCCATCCTCATCCAGTGCGCTCACTTCGCTGCGGTAGTAGCGCTCCACCGTCCAGGGACCGCGCACCTTGAGGCTGCCGGAACTGACGCCGTCGCATGGCAGCTCACTCCCGTCCTCGTCGACGATCTTCAGTTCGATGCCGAATTGCAGGCGCCCCTGGCGCGTCCAGATGGTGTCGTTGGTGGCCTGCTGGCCACGTTCGGCCAGTTTCGGCGTCGGCGTCGCCACCACGCCCAGGGGACTGGTTTCGGTCATGCCCCACAGCTGGCAAACCGCGACGCCGTATTTGGTCTGGAAGGTCTCGGCCATCGCCCGCGGCACGGCGGAACCGCCGATCACCAGCCGCGCCAGACTGCCGGAATCCTCACCGCTACGTTCCAGATGGGCGAGGTACATGGTCCAGATGGTCGGCACGCCGCCGGACAACGTCACGCCCTCGGTCTTGATCAGTTCCTGCAGGCTCGCGCCGTCCATCTTGTCGCATGGCAGCACGAACTTGCAGCCATTGATCGCCGCGGCGAACGGAATGCCCCAGGCGGTGCCGTGATAGAGCGACGAGCACGGCATGATGCAATCGAAGGCGGACAGGCCGAATGCGCCGGACAGCCCGGCGGCCATCGCATGCAGCACCACCGAGCGGTGGCTGTAGAGCACGCCTTTGGGGTCGCCGGTGGTGCCGGAGGTGTAACAGAGCACCGCGCCGGCGTTCTCGTCGAACTGCGGCCAGTCCAACGGCTGCTCAGCGGCGATCAGCTGTTCGTAACTCAGCACACCTTCAAGGCCGGAACTTGGCTGCGCGGCCAGTTCGATGAAATGGCGGATATTGCCCAGCCGCGGCCGCAGCCGCTCGACGCAGGCGGCAAAGCTGCTATCGAACAGCAGCACCTGGCTGCCGGCGTGGTTGATGGTGTAGACGATCTGTTCGTCCGACAGCCGCGGGTTGGCCGTGTGCAGCACGGCGCCGATGCCGGGCACGGCGAAGAACAGCTCGTAGTGACGATGTGTATTCCAGGCCAGCGACGACACGCAGTCGCCGGGGCCGATGCCGAGCTTGCCCAGCATGCTGGCGGCCTGTGCCGAGCGGGCGGCAAGACCGGCATAGTCATAACGCCAGAGGGGTTCGTCGACCAGCCGCGAGACGATTTCGCGGTCGCCATGAGCACGCGCGGCGTGGGTGACGATGCTGCTGATCAACAGCGGGGCGTTCTGCATCAATCCTGGTTGCATGTTTCCTACCTCTATCTTGTTTTTATTGTGCAAGTACCGGTCGAGGAAACAGCGTTCTACCGGCACCACTTGAAATCATGTATCGATGCGCCGCAGGGCACGCAGGCGCAGCTGGTTCAGGTCAGGCCGGCCCTCCGAGGTTGCGCGCGATGACCAGGCGCTGAATATCGCTGGTGCCTTCGTAGATCTGGCAGACCCGCACGTCGCGGTAGATACGCTCCACCGGGAAGTCGGACAGGTAGCCATAGCCGCCCAGGGTCTGTATCGCTGCCGAGCAGACCTTTTCCGCCATCTCCGAGGCGAACAGCTTGGCCATCGAGGCCTCCACCAATGCCGGCCGTCCGGCCTCGCGCAGCGCCGCAGCGTGATGGACCATCTGCCGTGCCACAGCGATCTGCGTAGCCATGTCAGCCAGACGGAAAGCCACGGCCTGATGCTCGATGATCGGCTTGCCGAAGGTTTCGCGGTCCCGGGCGTAATCACGCGCCGCCTCGAACGCCGCGCGCGCCATGCCCACCGCCTGGGCGGCGATGCCGATGCGTCCCCCTTCTAGGTTTGCCAGGGCAATGCGGTAGCCTTCGCCCTCCTCGCCCAGCCGGTTGGCGACCGGCACGCGCAGGTCCTCGAAGGCGATCTGACAGGTATCCGAGGCGTGCTGGCCGAGCTTGTCCTCGACCCGCACCACCTGATAGCCGGGGCTGTCGGTGGGCACGATAAAGGCACTGATGCCGCGCTTGCCGGCATCCGGGTCGGTCACCGCGAAGACGATTACGGTGCCGGCATGCTTGCCGGAGGTAATGAACTGCTTGGCGCCGTTGAGCACGTAATGATCGCCGTCACGCCGGGCTCGAGTACGCAGGCTGCTGGCGTCGGAGCCGGCCTGCGGTTCGGTCAGGGCAAAGGCGCCGATCTGCTCGCCGCGTGCCAGCGGGGCAAGGAAGTCGCGCTTCTGCTGATCGTTGCCGAAACGCAGGATCGGCACGCAGCCTACCGAGTTGTGCACGCTCATGATGGTTGAGCAGGCGCCGTCACCGGCGGCAATCTCTTCCAGTGCCATGGCATAGGCCAGGTACCCGGTGTCGCTGCCGCCCCACTGCTCCGGTACAAGCATGCCGAAGAAGCCGAGCGCGGCCATTTCGCCGATTGCCTCGGCGGGATAGCGATGCTCGCGGCTCCACTGTTCGGCGAACGGCTTCAGGCGTTCCTGAGCGAACTGGCGAGCCATCTCGGCGATCGCGTTTTGATCTTCATTGGGCAGCATGGATGCCTCCTCAGATCAGTTCGACGGCCATGGCGGTGGCTTCGCCGCCGCCGATGCAGATCGCCGCCACGCCACGGCGCAGGCCACGGGCACGGAGGGCCGAAAGCAGCGTCACCAGAATCCGCGCGCCGGAGGCACCGATCGGATGACCAAGCGCACAGGCGCCACCGTTGACGTTGACCTTGGCATGGTCCAGACCGAGCTCGCGGATGCTGGCCATGGCGACGACCGCGAAGGCTTCGTTGATCTCGAACAGATCCACGTCGTCAATCGACCAGCCGGTGCGTTCCATCAATTTGCGGATCGCGCCGATTGGCGCCGTGGTGAACAGGTTCGGTGCATCGGCGTAGGCCGCGTGGCCGTGGATCACCGCCTGCGGCTGCAGGCCCCAGCGCTCGGCTTCGGAGCGGCGCATCAGCAACAGCGCGGCGGCGCCGTCGGAAATCGAGCTTGAGTTGGCCGCAGTCACCGTGCCGCCCTCGCGGAACGCCGGTCTCAGGGTGGGGATCTTTTCCGGCATAGCCTTGGGCGGCTGCTCGTCATCGCGGATCTGGCGCTGCTGTTTGCCCTGGGTAACCTCCAGCGCAACGATCTCATCGGCGAAGCGCCCTTCGCTGATCGCCACCTGCGCCCGACGTAGCGATTCCAGCGCGAACGCGTCCTGCTCTTCACGCGTGAAGCCGAACGTATCGGCACATTCCTCGGCGAAGGTGCCCATCAGGCGGCCCTTGTCGTAGGCATCTTCCAAGCCGTCTAGAAACATGTGGTCCAGCACCCGACCGTGCCCCATGCGGTACCCGCCGCGGGCGCGGTCGAGCAGATACGGCGCGTTGGACATGCTCTCCATGCCGCCGGCGACGACGATTTCCGCGCTGCCCGCGAGCAACTGGTCGTGAGCCATGATCACCGTCTGCATGCCCGAACCACACATCTTGTTCACCGTCGTGCAGGTGGTGGCGCGGGTCAGCCCGGCGCCGAGAGCGGCCTGGCGCGCTGGGGCTTGGCCCTGACCAGCGGGCAGCACGCAGCCCATCAGCACGTCCTGCACGTTCTCGGCCGGCAGGCCGCTGCGCTCCACCGCCGCGCGGATGGCGGCAGCGCCGAGCTGCGGCGCCGTCATGCCCAGCAGGTCACCCTGGAAACCACCCATGGGCGTGCGCGCGCTGCTGACGATTACGATCGGATCATCTTTCATTTCTGCTTCCTTTACTTGGCGGCCATGCGCAAGGCGCCGTCGAGGCGGATCACCTCACCGTTGAGCATGCTGTTCTCGAAGATGTGCCGCACCAGCGCGGCGTATTCGGCTGGGTGACCCAGGCGTGGCGGGAACGGCACGCCGGCGGCCAGCGAGTCACGGATTTCCTGAGTCATGCCGGCCATCATCGGCGTCTCGAACACGCCGGGCGCAATGGTCATCACGCGGATGCCGAAGCGGGCCAGCTCGCGGGCGGCCGGCAGGGTCATGCTGACCACACCGCCCTTGGACGCGGCATAGGCAGCCTGGCCGATCTGCCCGTCGAAGGCGGCAATCGATGCGGTATTGATGATCGCGCCGCGCTCGCCATCGGCGTCTGGCGCGTTCTCGGCCATGGCCTCGGCGGCCAGCCGCAGCATATTGAAGCTGCCGATCAGGTTGATACCAACGATGCGGCTGAAAGCGTCGAGGCTGTGCGGACCATTGCGACCGAGGACTTTCTCGCCGCCGGCGACGCCGGCGCAGTTGACCAGCCCGTGCAGCCCGCCGAAATGTTCGCGGGCGGTGGCGACGGCGTAGCGTGCGGCCTGTTCGTCACGAATGTCGGCAACAACGCCCAGCGCATTGGGCCCCAGCCCCTCGGCAGTGGCATTGGCCGCCGCTTCATCCAGGTCGGCGAGCACGACCTTGCCACCCGCCTCGACCAGCGCCTGGGCCGCCGCAGCGCCGAGGCCGGAAGCGCCGCCCGTAATGAGGAATACCTTGTCGCGAATGTGCATGGCTCTCTCCCGTGCTTGTTGTTATTCGGTGCGAAGCCGGGGTTATCTTTGGACAGCAGCACGGGTGCGGCAATGGTCGATGTTCTCAACCTGCCTGACCGTTTTGGCCAATGGCAAAACGCGACTACGCCAACGCCGCGATGTACGTCAGCGGCCGGAAGCTGCGAGGCGAGGGAATCAGCGCCGTGCCGGCGCCAGAATCAGATTGCGGTAGTGGCCCGGATTGATACCCGTCCACTTGCGGAACGCCTTGTAGAACGAGCTGACATCGGCAAACCCAAGGCGCTCGGCGATTTCCCCGTAGCTGATGGTGGCATCAGCCAGCCACTCGGTCGCCATTTCCTGGCGCAAGCCATCCTTGATCGCTTGATAAGGCTGCCCCGCCTCCGCCAGCCGGCGACGGAACGTCGAGGCCGAGATGCACAGCGTCTGTGCCAGCGTCTCGCTGTCCGGCCAGCGTTCGGCAGGCAGGCTGCGCAAGTGCTGCTTGATGCGACTCGCCAGACTGGAATGATCACGGTAGCGCACCAGAATGTTCGCCGGGGCCTCGGCGAGAAAAACACGCAACTCCGCTTCGCTGCGACGGATCGGCAGGTCGAGCACTTCGGCAGCGAAGATGATCCGTGTCGAGGGTCGGCCGAAACGCAGGTTGTCGGAAAACATCACCCGGTAATCGTCCGTGTAGTCCGGCTCGGCACAACGCAACTCGACCGCCAGCAGCGGGATGCGCCGCCCTACCAGCCAGCAGGCCAGACCGTGCAGCAGCATCCAGAAGGTGAAGTAGCAGAAGGCTCTCGCCGGCTCGGCGTTGCGCTCGCGCAGCACCACCTCTGCCAGGCTCTGGCTGCGGATCAGCTTGCCGCGCAGGTTCTCCAACCCCAGGCCGAGAAACTCCAGCGCGTGAACCAGTGCTTTCTCCAGCGTGGGCTGTTGCAGACAGCTGCGGCTGAGAAAAACGAAGCTGCCCGAGCGCAGCCGGCGCGGGTCCATGCCGAAGAATTCGTCGTCGAAGCGCCGCGCCAAACGCAGCCAGAGTTGCGAGTAGTCGCGCACGTCCATGCGGCCGTCGGGATCTTGCAGGCAGGCGCGGTCAAGACCGATTTCCTCCAGCAGTTGCTCGCCGCTCAGCCGCGCCCCGACGAAACCGAGCAGTGCCTCGGCCACCAAACGGACACTGATGCTGTCACGGCTGGCACTGGCTGTGCCGACCGCTGCGTCTGCTGTCGTTTGTGCCTCGATGATCATGCCGCTCGGATTCCTGTCGGTTGTAGATGGCGCATGATCGACCAGGCATGGTCGTGCTGTCAGCCCTTGCGTCACATCCAGCCGAGCGTCAGCCCCATCACGATCAGATAGCGTGCGGTCTTGGCCAACGTGACGATCAGAAGAAAGCTCCATAGCGGTTCGCGCATGACACCCGCGACCAGCGTAAGCGGATCACCGATGATCGGCACCCAGCTGAGCAGCAAGGTCCAGCGACCGTAGCGGTGATAGCTTTGCTGTGCCTTGGCCAGCTGCCGCTCGTTGACCGGAAACCAGCGCTTGTGGCGAAAATGCTCGACGTAACGCCCGAGCAGCCAGTTCACCACCGAGCCGAGTACATTGCCCAGGCTAGCCACGGCGACCAGGGCCCAGGCCGTGTAGCGCTCGGAAAGAAGGAGTCCGGCGAGCACCGCCTCTGACTGCATGGGAAGCAAAGTGGCAGCACCGAAGGCAGAGAGAAAAAGGCCGAGATAGCCGGAAAGCGCGAGCATTCACCGCCCCGTGAGCAGCATTCTGATTAGTGCGGCAGTATGCTCGAAATGGCCTGCCCACGCCTGCGCTTACATCTCGTGGATACGGCTCACCTGCCGCGCCAGCCGCATCGTTTCGTGCTCCTCAAGATGCAGCAGATCTTCGGCCAGATTGCGAGCACCGTCGATCTCGGCACGGCGGGCCAGGGAGCGGTAGAGATCGATGACCTGATTGTGGATGGTGAAGATATCCAGCGAGATCTCCTCCACTGTCATGGTGTCGTAAGCCTTACAGGCCTGATTGCGCAAAACCGGATTGCGTGTCAGGTAGTCGTAGATCCAGGTGTGCAATGCCTTCGGGTCGGCATGCTTCTCGATCTTGTCGACCGTTTCTGCCAGGGCTCGCTCGTGGTCGGCAATATAGACCAGCAGCCATTTGGCGCGGGTTTCCTCGTGCTTGTCGGAACAGCGCGCCATGCAACGCGCCAGCATGGCATGGGTGTCGCGTGTCCAGTCGATCAGGTCTTCGAATCGCTCGATCTTCATTGCCAAATCTCCGCTGGTGCACCAGTAAACAGGAGCCAAGCCGGTTAATGTCTCTAACGCTCAACCCTGTCTCGCCTGACGCTCTTTCCCATAACGCTGGTTAAGAGACTAGCTCAGCCTGCTGGGCTGCACCGCTGGACCAGCGCCCGACCTTGCTACAGATCATTGCCAACCAACTGGGCCGCGACAAATATCTTTACCACCGATGCCCATTTCAACTGCTGATCTTCCTGGTTTGCAAAGGTGGTTGGCCACTATTGAGCACACATCTGGATGCAACAGAGCGATGCACAACGCTTGAAGGAAAGCGCTGCAATATCATTAGCCGGATAAATACCCCCATGGGTATATGATTAGTCAGCCTACTTTTCTCAAACATGCTGGAGCATCCCAATGAAAACCTTGTTGATCGCTGCCTCCCTCGGTCTGCTGGCCGCCACCGCTCAAGCGGTGGAACCCGAAATATCCCCACAAGACGCCTACGCCCGTTCTCAGCAGGAAAACGCGCAGGTGCTCTTCGTAGATGTTCGCGACCCCGTAGAAATCATGTTTGTCGGCTTCACCGACGCGGTCGATGTCAACGTGCCGTTCCTGCTGGTTGACCGCAACAGCTGGAATGATGAACGCGGGGTGTTCCAGACCAATCGCAATCCTCAATTCATCGCACAGATCCGGGCGGAGCTGGACAACCGAGGATTGGGCACCGATGCCGAAATCATCACCATGTGCCGCTCGGGTAGTGAACGTGGCAAACCAAGCGCCGACTTCCTGCGCGAGAACGGCTTCCCCAACGCTCGCTATGTGGTTGATGGCTTCCAGGGCTCGGCTATAAAGGAAGGGCCACAAGCCGGCTTCCGTCTGCAGAACGGCTGGCAGAACTCGAACCTGCCGTGGAGCCCGAAGATAAATTCCGAGAAGATCTACCGCACCGATCGCAAATGATGATTCAGCCGCGTGGCAGAGTGATCACTGTGCCACGCACTGCAATGCAGCGGCTTCGATATGTGCGGCTCGAAGCGGAACTTGTAGTCAGCCGAACACCGTCACCGTCTGCCGACTCAGGGCGATAAGCTCGCCCGCTGGCGTCCACAATGCGGCAGAGCAATGACCATAACCATCGCGCGCATGCTCGATCAGCGCGCGGTACATGCACCAGTCGTGTGTGTCGAGACTGGGAAGTGGTTGGATGAACTCGATGGTCCAGGTCAGCGAACTGCCGGGGGCGAAGTTTTGCAGATGCGGCAGCACGGCAGGAGGCCAGGCATCGACCAGCGCCAGCAGGTGTGCCTCGGTCATTGGCTCGCGAGGCAAATCCCCGCGCTGTCGAACCCAGCCTCCCATCTCGCGGGATTTGTTACCGGAGAACGGCAACCCGCCGATCCCCCAACGCATCGCCAGGTATCGGGTGAACTCCGGTGTCACTCCAGGTACATAGGGTAGCTCCTGACAGGCTTCGACTGGCGGCATCGCCGGCGCCGGCTCAGCCGCAACATCCACTACCGAGCTCCGTGGCGCGCCAAAACTCCCCTGGACGATGGTGACAACCTGACCATCCTGCACCGCGCGGCCAAGCATCTGGCTAACCGCCTTGCCTTCGCGCAACACCTCGGCCTCGAAAAGCGCTGGCTTATCCAGCGCCAGTGGCCCGACGAAGGTGATTGCCAACGAGCGCAGCGGCCTGCCCTCGGGCACCTTGGCGCGCATGCTTTCGAAGACCAGCGCAGCAACCAAGCCACCGAAGCCGGCACGGCCTTGCCCCCAACTAGCAGGCACTACCACGTTGTCGGGATTGTCACGTACCGCCTGCAGCAGCTCGCAAAGCTCCATATCCACCTCGTTATCGTTCGTTATACCGAGCGATGTTATAGGCGCGTTGGCGTGGGTGCGAGCCTGCCAGGCCAGAGCCAACGAATGGAATGCTGAATCATCTACGCTGGCAATGGGGCGCTCAGGGGCGATCAACGGAGAGCGTCAAACGCCAGGGCAACGCTCGACGAAGCTGGTGCAAGGCATCTGAGAGCTCATCTGCCGAGCCCGCTTGCTGCGCATAGCGCTGCGCCTCGTAGAGCCTGACGAACGCCAAGATCGCCGGTGCCTGGTCGGGCAGCATTGCAGCTGCGCGCTCAGCATAACTACGTGCGCCCTCGCCTTTGCGACGACAAGCACCATGGCGCGCCAGCAGACGCTCGAAACGCCCGAATATCCGCTGCTGCACGTCGGTTTCACGACGCCAGGGCTTGAACAACAACAACGCCAGCGCCGCGATCAGAATGCCCAATACCGCGACCAGCCCGAGGCCGAGCGTCTGACCATCAAGCTTGCCGAACCAGCGCCTCAGCGTCTCCGATTGCTGATCACCCTGATAATTGAGCACCCAGCGTTGCCAGCCGTAGTTGATGCTGTCCCAGCGCAACCGCAGCGCATTCAGCCAGCCAATATCGCGGTAGCGCAGCAGCGACATGGGCTCATCGGCAAGAAAACTCTGCTCTCGAGCCAATGCCTGCTCCAGTCCCTGCTCGATTCGCTCAGGTGCGACCTGGAACGTCGGATCGACACTGACCCAGCCGCGCTCGGCATCCCAGTACTCGACCCAGGCATGGGCGTCGAACTGATGAACCGAAAGGTAGTTGCCGGCCGGATTGACCTCGCCCCCCTGATAACCGGCCACCACACGCGCCGGAATGCCAGCCGCGCGCAAGACAAAGGTCATTGCACCAGCGTAATGCGCACAGAAGCCGCTGCGTGTTTCGAACAGAAAATCGTCGACGATATGACTCCCCACCGGCGGGGGCTCCAGAGTGTAGTAATAAGGCTGGCGATTGAAGTGCCTCAACAGCGCATCCACCATGGCCTGCGGCTCCTGAGCCGAGCGCCTTAGCTCCGCAGCCCATGCGCGGCTGCGTGGGTTACCGTGCTCCGGTAGCTGCAACGCACGGCCTAGACTCTCCGGCGCGCTGGTTGCCTCACGACGAGCGTCCAACCAGGACGTCACCTGATACATCAGCGGCTGGTTCACCGGTTGGCGGCGCTGCAAATGGAAATCGGACATCATCTGAGCCTGTCCCGTAGCGACTTCCGGGACGTCCAGCGCAAACAGCCATGGCTGCCCGCTGGGCTGCATCACCACGTTGTAACTCAGCGGCTCGCCGGCCTTCTGCCATTCCGGCGCCTGCGGCACGTGAGAGGCATAGGATTGCGACCAGCGCCGACCATCGAATCGCTCGAACGTCACGGCGCGCCAATACAGCTGGTTCCGAGGAGGAATGTCGCCATCGAAGCTGACGCGAAAGGCCAGCTCCGGCGAGCGGCTCAGGCGCGCGATATCACCGGGCGCCATATGATCGGCCAAGCCGGTGACGCCCTGATCGCCGGCTTGCGGCAACGACCAGAGCGGCGGCAGTCGGGGGAAGAACAGGAACAGCACCAGCATCAGGGGGATCGCCTGCAACAACAGCGAACCGGCCAAGCGTACGGTTGGCCATGGCCGGGTCACCAGAGTGCTCTGCTGCAGTCCGATCATCGCTGCCAGTAGTGCTGTAACAGGCAGCAGGCTGTAAATCCCAGCCACCAGGCTGTCCTCGAATAGGTAGCTGGTCACGACAGCAAAGAAACCGAGGAAGATCAGCACCAGCGCATCGCGACGGGTACTCATCTCCACCAGCTTGAGAATGAATGCCGCGATCAGCAGCACTACGCCGGCTTCCAGGCCGACCAGGCTGCCTCGTGAGAAGTACACGCCGAAGCCTGCGCCAATCATCAGTAGCGCCTTCAGCCAGCTGCGTGGATAACGCGCACGCATACGAAATATCTGAATTCGCCAGCTGGCGCATCCCAGCCACAAACCAATGATCCACAACGGCAGGTGAGTGAGGTGCGGCAGGATCACCAGTACCTGTGCAACCAGTAGCCAGATCAGGCTGTTGCGCGGAATCCCCGGCTTCGCGCTCACTTCGCGCCCTCCTCATTCAGCCCGTACAACGCCAGAGCGCGCAGACAGGCGTCCCGGTGCGCCTGCCCACCGTCGGGACCGATAAGCTCACCAGGCAGCTGCAGTGCGAACGGCTGCTGCTTATCGCTCAGGTCGACGACCCAGTGGCAAAGCATCGACAGGCGCTGCTCGATATCGCCGTCGAACGCATCGAAGTCGAGCAGCGGATCGTTGCCGAGCAGACTGGCGAAATCCTTCACCAGCAGACCCTGGCCACGAGAATAGGCTTTCCAATGCAAGCGTCGCCGCGGATCGCCCGGCTGCCAGGCCCGCAGCCCCTGATAATCATCCACACCGGCGCCCCGCGTCAGCGTGCCCTCATCCTCGGTTTCCGGAGCGCTGCCGCCAGGCAGACGCTCGGCGATCATCGGCTGTGGATAGACCAGTGCCGCCAGCTCCAGATCGATCCAGCTCCAGGCAACCAGCAGCCCCAGCGGGAAGCGACTCTCAACCCTCACTCGGCCCGGTCGCAACCAGCCGCGGCGTTGGGTTGGCAGGCTCAATTCGACTTCGACGGTGCCGCCTGCCGGCACATCCACCAGCCGCAACCCACTGGCAGGCCAGCCCAGCGCCACAGCCTGATAGGCGCGGCCGAGGCTCTCCAGGCGTACCCGTAACAGCGCATGCTCGCCGACGAACGCGGCGGTGGAACCGCCGGCTTGCAAGACTAGCCCAGCAAGGTTGCGCCAGGTATGCAGGATAGTGACGAGATACAGCGAGCCAAGCAGAAAGGTCAGCCCATAGGCCAGGCTGTTCTGGTAATTGATCGCAGTGAGCAGCATTAGCAAAAGCGCCACGAGAAACGCCAGGCCCACCGCGGTGGGCATGATGAAGATGCGCCGCTGGTTAAGGCGCACGCTGGATGCTGGCGGTATTCGCCGCAGCAGCCAGCGATCACGAAAACGCGGCAACACCCTCACAATGTTCGCTCGCCGTGATGCGCGCAAGCCCGTCTCACAGCGCGGGCACTTCGCGCAGCAGCCACTGCACCAACGCACCGCCACCGTGACCGGTCGCGTCAGCGCGCTCACGCAGGCGATGACCGACCACGGTTGGCAGCACGGCCTGAACGTCTTCTGGAATCACGTAATCGCGGCCGTCGAGAAAAGCCCAGGCACGCGCGGCCGCGAGCAACGCCAGGCTGCCGCGCGGCGACAGGCCCCAGGCGAACTGCGGCTGAGTGCGCGTAGCTTCCACCAGTCGCAACACGTAGTCGACTAGCGCATCGCTAACGCGCACCTTGCCGACGGCGTCCTGAATGACTCGCAGCTCATCGTGTGCCAGCAGCGGTTCGAGGCGAGTTAACAGGTCCCGGCGGGACTCGCCCAAAAGCAGCGCTTTTTCCGCCGCCTTGGCTGGATAGCCCAGCGAAACGCGCATCAGGAAGCGGTCCAGCTGCGATTCCGGCAGCGCGAAAGTGCCGCCCGAGTTCACCGGATTCTGTGTGGCAATAACGAAAAATGGTTCAGGCAGGGGGCGCGTCGCGCCTTCGATGGTGACCTGGCCCTCCTCCATTGCTTCGAGCAGTGCGCTCTGGCTTTTCGGCGTGGCGCGGTTGATTTCATCGGCCAGCACCAGCTCGGCGAAGATCGGCCCCGGGTGGAACACGAACTGTCCACTGTCCTTGTCGAACACAGACGTGCCGAGGATGTCACCGGGCAGCAGATCGGAGGTGAACTGGATGCGCTGAAACTCGAGCCCCAATACTTTGGCCAAGGCGTGACTCAGCGTGGTCTTGCCCATGCCGGGCATGTCTTCGACCAACAAGTGGCCGCGGGCCAACAGACAGGCCAGGGCCAGCCGGACCTGAGCTTCCTTGCCAAGCAGTACTTCATTGACTGCTCGCAGGCAGGCGTCCAATCGGGTGCGCATAAACTCTCCTCCGTTCCTCCGACCGATGCTACTGGTCAGCCGCAGCCAGGCATAGCAAAGGAAATGCGCGGTGACGAGTTTGTGATCCGCACCTTGATCCGATGCAATATGCAGCAGACGCAAGCCCGCATAGGACAAACCAGCCAAGAGAATTCAGCGAGCGGCAGACGAGGAGCGAAGACGGTGGAGATTGCCGTGACGTTGCGCCATTGCGGCGTAAGGGATGCATGAAACCGGTCAGGGCTGCTGCATGATGATAACCGCCGGCCCGCGCGATTTTTGAACGGGCCGCGATCAGGTTTCCTCAGCTCAACGCCCGGCGCGCGACTCGCGCAGATAGAAGCGCGCTTTCTGCGCCTTCTGTGTGCAGCCGCGGAACGCCTCGAACTGCTGTTGAGTCTTGGCGCCCGTCAACAAGGCCATGGCCTTGGAATAACTCACGGTGCCGGCAAAGCCTTCGGCTTCCGCCAGGCTTTGCTCCTTCCACGCCGCATCCAGTTCCGCGGCGCAGCTGTCACGGTATGCCGTCTTGCCGGCACAACCGGCCAGCAACAGCACCAACAGAGGCAAAGATAGCCAGGTTTTCATCGCATCATCCCTCGTATGCCATTTATAAATTAAAGCGCGATTTGCGCCCTACGATGCCGCAGATACTCGACCACGGATGGCTGGTCGCCAGCAAATTCGATCCGTGCCGCTTTGCTTTCGCGCTGATAGGCATACATCGGATCGTAATATTCTCCCAACAACGCCTCGATCCAGGCGCGATGCAGATCGACCAAGCCACTGCGCGCCTGCTCGGCCAAGGCTTGATCCATCATCAGTGCAAGTCGCTGATACCGCTCGCCACCGAGTCGCTTACTGATATTGACCAGACTTTGCTGCAGACGCTCGGCGAAAGCAGCGAAACCGCTCTCGCCTTGCTCAGCGATGAATTCAGCACACAAATCAATTACATAATCCTTGAGGATACGCTCAACCCGCCCCTGCAGGCTGTCTTCCAACCAGACTAGCGGAAATGCCTGCATGCCGTTGAACAGCGGCAATGGAATAGAGCAGCGACCTACCAGACGCGCCTCGTCCTCGATCACGAAGGTCTCGATCCCAGTTGCGCGCATTTTCAGCACACGGACTGCCAACGCATTTTCAAAGTCGATCTGCGCCGGTTGGGGAGTGGCGCGCTTGCCGAAACTGGAACCGCGGTGGTTGGCCAGGCCTTCCAGGTCGAGGCTGTTTTCCAGCTGCGCCAGCACTTCGGTCTTGCCAGTACCCGTCATGCCCCCAACCAGTACGAAGTCACACTGTTCAACCGCCTGCTCGATGGTGTCGAGCAGGAAGTGGCGCATCGCCTTGTAGCCGCCGACGACCCTCGGATAGTCGATGCCCATCTCGTCTTTCAGCCACTGCTGGACGATCTTCGAGCGCAACCCGCCGCGGAAGCAGTACAGATAGCCGTTCGGATGAGCGCGGGCGAAGTCGGCCCAAGCCTGCAAACGCTCGGCCTTGATCTTGCCGGAAACCAGCTGCTGCCCCAGCTCGATGGCGGCCTTCTGTCCGTGCTGTTTGTAGCAGGTACCGACTTTCTGCCGTTCGATATCGTTCATCAATGGCAGGTTAATCACGCCGGGAAACGCGCCCTTTTCGAATTCCACCGGCGCGCGAGCATCCATCATCGGAGCATCGTTGATAAACAGCTCGCGGAAATCTTCGGTATCGCCACGCATCAACGCACCTCGACTGCATGGCTGCGCGCATCGACCAGCTGGCCGATCGGCTCCAGTGCCAGGCCGAGCTCAGCGCAAACCGCGAGAAACTCCGCTTCGCCTTCCGGCTCAACGGCCACCAGCAATCCGCCACTGGTCTGCGGATCACACAGCAACTGCTTGTGACGCTCATCCAGCGCGGCAATTCGCTCACCGTAGCTGTCGTAGTTGCGTTGGGTGCCACCCGGCACACAACCCTGCTCTAGGTAGTACTCGATGCCAGGCAACCGCGGCACGCGTGCGTAGTCGATTTCGGCCGTTAGGCCACTGCCATCGGCCATTTCCACCAGATGGCCAAGCAGGCCGAAGCCAGTCACGTCAGTCATCGCGCGAACGCCCAAGAGCTTGCCGAAACGGCTGCCAGGTGTGTTCAGGGTGCACATCCAGTCCCGCGCAAGGCCGACATCTTCGGTCCTCAATTTGGCCTGCTTCTCTGCTGTTGTGAGGATGCCGATACCCAGTGGCTTGGTCAGGTACAGCCTGCAGCCAGCAGTGGCGGTGTCATTGCGTTTCATCTGGTGCTTGTTCACCAGGCCGGTGACGGCGAGGCCGAAGATTGGCTCGGGCGCGTCGATCGAATGGCCGCCGGCCAGCGGAATACCTGCAGCGTCACACACCGCACGGCCACCGGCGATGACCTCGCGGGCGACTTCCGGCGGCAGCACGTTGACCGGCCACCCTAGGATCGCGATAGCCATGAGCGGGTCGCCACCCATGGCGTAAATGTCGCTGATGGCATTGGTGGCAGCAATGCGGCCGAAATCGTAGGGATCGTCGACGATAGGCATGAAAAAGTCGGTGGTCGACACCACGCCGCGCTCCTCGTCGATGCCATACACCGCAGCATCGTCACGCGAGGCGTTGCCGACCCACAGGCGCGGATCGAGATTCTGCGCGCCACTGCCGGCAAGTATCACGTCCAGCACCTTGGGCGATATCTTGCAGCCGCAGCCGGCGCCGTGACTGTACTGGGTAAGGCGGATCGGTTCGCTCATCGGGCTCTCTCGTGGCACATGCACAGACGGGGCGGCGATTGTAGCAAAGGCAGCCGCGCATTCCCCGCTCAGGCATCCCGCCGGCCGGCGGCGTCGGGGTTCATTGCTGATCAACCCTTGCAGGGTTGGCGGTCAGGTACGAAGCTAGCGGGAGTGCCACAGGGAGAAATGCATGAGTAAGAAGGTTGCACTGGTTTTGGGATCCGGTGGCGCGCGGGGCTATGCACACATCGGCGTAATCGAGGAGTTAGAGGCGCGCGGCTACGAAATCGCCTGCATCGCAGGTTGTTCCATGGGAGCAGTGGTCGGCGGTATCTATGCGGCGGGGAAGCTGGACGAATACCGTAGCTGGATCGAGAGCCTGGACTATCTCGACCTGTTGCGCCTTGTCGATCCGAGCTTCAGCCTCGGCGCGATCCGCGGAGAAAAGGTCTTCGGCCGCATCCGTGACATGGTCGGCAAGATATGTATCGAGGACCTGCCAATCCCCTTCACTGCCGTCGCCACGGACCTGACCAATCAGCAGGAAATCTGGTTCCAGGAAGGTAGCCTGGAGCTCGCGATGCGCGCGTCTGCGGCAATCCCGAGCCTGTTCACGCCGGTGATGCAGGGCAATCGCATGCTAGTCGACGGCGGTCTGCTCAATCCGCTGCCGATCGTCCCGGTGGTGTCGGCGCACTGCGACATGATCGTCGCGGTCAACCTTAACGCCAATAATCACAGGCAATACCCGCTGCCGGAAATCGAACGGCCGGGGCGCTTCGACTCGCTCATGAGTTCCATTAGCTCGCACATCCCCTTCTGGCGCAAGGATGAAGCCGAACTGGCCGAGCAGATTGACGACCTTCGTGCTGGCGAACTGCTGCGCGGCGATCAGCCGCCCGCCGCGCCGACCAGCCAAAGCGCGCCGAAGTCTGCCGAAGGCGCAACGGTAATCGACGTCACCGGTCCGGCCTCGCTGCTGGAACTGATCAACCAGAGCTTCGACGTCATGCAGTCGTCACTGGCGCAATACAAGATTGCTGGTTACCCGCCCAACGTCCTGATCAACATTCCCAAGCGGGCCTGTCGCTTCTACGAGTTCTACAAGGCCCCCGAACTGATCGCCCTGGGCCGTATCGTCGCCCACGATGCGCTGGTGCGCTACGAAGAGGAACAGTGAGCGGCACGCTCACTGATCGGCAGGCTCGCTCGTAGGCTGCGGTGCCCCATGCGGCGGCATCTGCGGCACCTCCTTGACCAACCAGTCGCCCAGCAGGCTGTAGGCCACTGCAAGTAAGGTCGGGCCGAGGAACAGGCCCATGAAACCGAACGCGAGGATGCCGCCGAACACACCGAGCAGCACGACCACCAGCGGCAGATTGCCTCCTCGGCTAATCAGATATGGTTTGAGCACGTTGTCCACGCCGCTGATGACGAACATGCCCCAGACACCGAGAAAAATCGCCATGCCGTAATCGCCCTGCCACGCCAGCCAGGCGACCGCCGGCCCCCAGATCAGTGGCGGCACCATGATGAAGCTGAAGGCGAATGTCAGTAAGCCGAGCACCAGAGCACCCGGTATGCCGGCAATGAGAAAGCCGATATAAGCCAGAATCGCCTGCGCCGCGGCGGTGCCGATCACGCCATTGACCACCCGCTGAACAGTGCCTGCGACGAGCTCGAGATAATGATCCGAGCGATCGCCAATCAGCCTGTGCAGCAGGCTGTGGACGAACGCCGACAGACGCGGCCCATCACGATAGAAGAAAAACACCAGTACGAGGCTCAACGCCAGCTCAAGCATGCCGCCGCCAATTCGCGCGCTACGCACCAACAGCCAGTTGGCAACCTGGCCGATGTAGGGCCGAATGCTGGCGATCAGGGCTGTACCCTGCTCGTCTACCGTATCCCAGAACGTCACCAGAGCGTCGCCTACCAATGGCAACTCACCCAGCCACTCAGGGGCCGCCGGCAGGCCTTCGACTTGCAGGTCGTGCAACAGCGCATTCGCATCGCGAATGTGATCGGCGATATTGAAGCCCAGCCATACCAGCGGCACCGCCACCAGAACCATCCAGCTGAACGTGAGCAACCCTGCCGCGAGCGTCGCGTTGCCATTCAACCTGCGCGTCAGCCAGCGCATCACTGGCCAGCTGGCGAAAGCCAGAACCGCCGCCCAGAACAACGCGGAAGCGAACGGGGCCAATACCCAAAGACAGGCAGCCAGCAAGCCGAGGAGCAGGATCTGCACCAGCAGGCGATCATTATTGAGCATGCGTAACTACTCTACATGGAAGAGCCCACGCATCTGTTGACTAGATGCGCGAGCGAAGGCGGCTATTGCAGCCGCTGCGCGGGGTTAGCGCAATAGTTTGATAAGCAGCCCCGGTTCCTGCGAGTCATCCACTTCCAACCGTCCGCCACGGATGCGCTCGGCGATCAGGGCCTCGCGCCAGGCCACCGCGCCGCGACCGGCGAGACTGACCCGCGTCGTGCTGTCCAGACTCAGAACATTGGCCAGCAACCCGCCCCATTCTGCTGTCGGCTCATCGGCCAGACGTGGCAGACGCAGTTCGCCCGTGTCGCGCAACTGCCGTAGCAGGGTCGCTGCCGTTGGCAGCACTTCATCCAGCGGCCGATCCGAACGCATGTGCTCTACATGCAGATAAGGACGGCCATTGCCACGCGTAACCCCGTACAAGGCGATCAAATCACCCTCAGCTTCGGGGAGGCGCGCCAGCAGATATGCCTGCTGCGCCTCGGGTCCATAGAGCATGGATTTCCCAAAGATGGCATTGGCCCACAGGCTACTGGAGCCACATTCACGGCCTTCGCACCAGAACAGCAGCTCGGCGCCCTGACGCAACAGCTCAATGCGAGCTTGGGTGAATGCGTCAATTTTTGCGTGCGAGGCAGGTAACTCGTAGGTGAGCGCGGTCAGCTCACCGGACACGACCACCTGCGAAGCCATACGCAGGTTGCCGCTGATGCGGCGTATCGAATCCTGGGGATATACGCGTTCCCGCACCTCGGACTGTCGATAGTCGATGATCTGTGCCTGCGCGTAGCGAGGTAGCTGGTCAAGATCAGCGCTCCCGGGAACATCGGCAGCCACTGCAGCAACGGATACCAAAACCGATGCTGCAATCCATGCACTTCGCATAAAACTCCTCAACGGATCACCTTCGACTGCTTTTCGAAGCTCAACCAAAGCACGGGGCTACAGGAACCCGATGCCTTCAAAATAGAAACAGGCCCATGCCCGCTGGGCGTTGCGGCATTGTAGCGGTCAATCATCGGGCAAGCTCTGCTGGGAACGTTGCTCCCAGCCTCACCAGTTGGCAAAAGCAAGTCAAGCGAGGCTTTGCGAGAGAGTATTGCAAACACCTGGCAACGCTCAGCCCTGGAAGAACGTGTTGAACACCGTGGCGACAGCTTCGGCACCCACCTCGTCGTCAAGATGGAGATGGTGCCCGCCAGGCAGATGTCGCACCTCGAAGGGAAGGCTATTGGTCAATTCAAGCAACTCTGGTTGAGTCAGCAAGCCCTGCTCAGCAAGCACCAAACTGGCGGGGCAGGCGATCTGCGCAAGGAATGCCCTGGCGTGAGCACGTGTCAGCCGCATCGACGATGGCAGCATCAAGCGTGAATCGGTACGCCAGGTATAGCCGCCCGGAACCGGCATCAGCCCTCGCTGAGCGAGCCGCTCGGCTGCCTCGCGACTAACCGCGCCAACACCGTTCATGCGCGCCTCTACGGCCTGATCGAACGCCGCATAAACCGGCTTGCGTTTGTCGTCGACCGACAACAGCGCCTTGAGCGCCGCGCCCAGCTTCTGCGGTGCGCTGTCGGCCTCGCCGGTGTAGGGGATCACACCGTCGATCAATGCCAGTCGCTCGACACGCTTCGGCAGCGCGCCAGCGAGCAGTACGGAAACGATAGCGCCCATGGAATGGCCTAGCAGTGAAAACCGCTGCCAGCCGAACTGTTCGGCGACTTGCAGTACATCATGAGCGTAGTCCCAGATGTTGTATCCAACACCGGCTGGGCGATGCTCGGAATGACCATGACCAGGAAGGTCCAGCGCGACGATGCGCAACCCTTGCAACCGAGGCGCAAGTCGACTGAACGACGCGGCATTATCCAGCCAGCCATGCAAAGCGATCACCGGTTTGCCATCTTCAGGTCCGTAAAGGTGAGCCGCCACCTCGAGATGCGGCAGACTCAACCTGACTTCTTCGAACAACACGCTCATGCCGCCCCCTTGGCAAGCTCATTCTGGCTACCCCAGCGGTCAAGCAGCCTGTGCAGCATCTCTGCCGTCTCGAGAGGCCGCTCGAATGGGAACATGTGTCCACCAGGCAGCGTGTGCGCTTCACCGCGCGACATCAACCGCAGCAGATAGCCGTGATGGGGCAGCACCACGCGGCTATCGCGCCCGCGCACCATGGCCAGGGGGATCTTCAGCGCTGGCGGCCAACCAGGCGTGAGATGTGGCACGCTGCGATAGATGCTGATTTCGGTCTGCGGATCGAAACGCAGACGCATCCCCTGCCCTACGGGCTCCAGACCATGTTCGATATAAGCTTCGAGGCATTCTGGGTCGAAGCTGCTGAACAGCGCCTTGCCAGCGAAATAAGCCCGCGCTTCTTCGATACTGGAAAATTGCTCGCGGCGCCCCAGCGTGCGGCCTGCCGGCGTCAGCCGGTCGATGAAACCCAGGCGCTTGGCCGCCCAGATAACGGATTGATCGAACCAGGTGGGGATTGGCGAATCGAGCATAACGACCCCGTGATACAGGTCGGGCCGCAACAGCGCAGCGCGATAATGCAGCATGCCGCCGAGCGAATGCCCCACTCCCCAGACCTGCTCGTGCAGGCCCTCCAACTGCTCGATTAATTCATCGAGCAGGTTGTTCCAATTGTCGTCCACTGGGAATCTAGGGTCATGCCCATGGCGATCCATGTGCGTGACCTGATATTCCGGCGCCAATGCGTCGAACAGCTTGCGATAGGTTGCCGAAGGAAAGCCGTTGGCATGGGCGAAGAAGATGCGTTGCGACATGGTGGCTTTGCCGGACAGACTGGAACCCCATTGTCTGGCAGGCCTCGGCATGCGGCAATCGCCATAGCCCAGCCGAATGGACGGCATTCAGGCCAATCAGCAGGCCGCAATGTCGGCCTGCCCATGCAACGGTCTGTTTACGCGCCCTTTTCCAGAGGCACTATTGCCACGGTCAGGCGGGAGATGCAGCTTGGCTTGCCATCCTCGCCACTCAGGCGGATATCCCAAACATGCGTCGAACGCCCCAGATGCACTGGCCGACAGACGCCTGTCACCCGACCACTACGCAAGCCGCGCAGGTGATTGGCGTTCACCTCCAGCCCGACACAGTAGAACCTGCTGGTGTCGATGCAGTGATAACTGGCAATGGAGCCCAGAGTTTCAGCCAGCACCACCGAGGCGCCGCCATGCAGCAAGCCGTAGGGCTGATGAGTGCGGGAGTCGACCGGCATGCTGGCGGTGATTGAAGACTCATCGAAGGATTCGAAGCGGATATCCAGCAGTTCGCTGATGGTGTTCTTACGGGTGCTGTGTAGGTCTTCTAGGTCGGGTTGACGGTACCAAATGCTCAAGGCGCATGCTCCTTACCGATATTGTTGTTCTTGGTTCGATGCCCGCCAGGCTCACGAGCTCAGCAGGCTCGCCAACCCTAACCAACCTGATGCAAGGACACCAGCCGCATCAATCCTCCGGCAATCGCGTCGCCCTCCAGCTCCGCCAGGGCAGCAGTCGCCATCGCCACAGGCTCTGCTTGATCGCCATTCACCAACCAGCCGGCGAGGCTGCCAACGAAGGGCTGATGGGTGACCAGCAGCAGATCAGTCTCACCACGCAGTTCCAGCTCTCGCAATGCCTCGCCAAGATCTGCCTCCGGGGTCAGCCAGCTCACGGTTTCACATTGACCGTCAAAGCTCAGCGCCTTGCGCACCTCGTCCGCTGTCTGTTGCGCGCGATGAAACGGACTCACCAGAATCGTTTGCAATGGCTTGCCACGCAGAAAGGTAGCGCTGCGGCGCACGTCACGACGACCACCCTCGGTCAGATTGCGCTCCGCGTCGGTTCGAGCGCGTGGCTCGGCTTCGCCATGTCTTAGCAACCATAGCCTCATGTTGTTGGGCCCTGCTGTGGGTCCTTCTGTTCCTCCGGCGCGGCTGGCGAGACCGGAGGGACCGGCTTAATCAGCTCGACGTCAGCCGGGCGCGGGGTCGGCCAGTCCGATAGAGGCCAGGGCTTGCGCTCGGTATTGAAGGTCGCGAAACGGCCTATCTGCGCAATGTATTGGCTCAGGCTGTCGCCAAAGCCCTGCATGCCGGAATCCGCATGGCCCTTGACCAGCCGCGTCACCAGCTGCAGCACCACGACTACCAGCAATGCGAGTTCGGCGAGCTGCCATACAAAGAAGAAAATCAGCATCCAGACGGCCCGCAAGATCAGCGACTCCCGGTCCGTTGCCTGGTTTGATTGGTTCATCGAAGTACCCCCTAAGCTCGGCTCAGAATCCGTCGGTTGAAATGAAATCCACATCGGTCTTGGGCTCGCCACGCATCAGCACGCCGATAATCTGATCGAGCGTACGCCCCTCGAAGAGGATGGCATGCAGGCCCGCGACCAGTGGCATGTAGACCTGCAGCTCCTCGGCCTTGCACTTGAGCACCTTGATAGTGTTGACGCCTTCGGCGACCTCTCCCAGTCGGGAAACCGCCTCATCCAGGCTCAGACCCTCGCCCAGCGCATAACCCACCTGAAAATTGCGGCTCTTGGGCGATGTGCAGGTCACGATCAGATCGCCGACACCTGCCAGACCGAGAAAGGTCATGGGATTGGCGCCCAGCTTCACGGCGAAACGAGTCATTTCCGCAAGAGCGCGGGTGATCAGCATGCTGCGGGTGTTCTCACCCATGCCCAGAGCTGCGGCCATACCCGCCATGATCGCGTAGACGTTCTTCAATGCCCCGCCCAGCTCGACGCCGAAACGATCCGAACTGGCATAGACACGGAAGGTGCGGCCATGCAGCACCTGCTGCACGCTCCGGCACAAAGCCTCGTCCTGGCTCGCCACGACAGTCGCGGTCAGCGCGTGCTCCGCTACTTCACGCGCCAGGTTCGGTCCGGACAGCACGCCAATGCGCGCTTGCGGCGCGATCTGCTCGAGAATTTGACTCATCAGCATGAAGCCGTCGGCCTCGATGCCTTTGGTGGTACTGACCAGCATCTTGCCGCCGAGCTGCGCCGCGAACGGCTGCAGCGCCTGGCGAAGCGCACTGGACGGAAGCGCGACGAAAGCCAGCTCGCAGGCTTCCAGCGCATAGGCCAGATCGGTCGTCGGCTCTACTTGCGCAAGAATCTCGACGCCTTTGAGATAGCGCGGGTTCTGTCGCAGCGTCCGGATACTTTCGGCTTGCTCCGCATCGCGCATCCAAAGCAGGACGTGGTGACCGTTCTCGGCCAGCAAATTGGCGATAGCGGTACCGAAACTGCCGCCGCCGAGTACGGCGATGGGTTGCTGTCGTGTCATGTGCGTTCCGTAATGGGCCATCCGAGATGGCAGTGTCCTGCATTATACGTTTCATGCCTACAGCAGCCAGCGCAACCGCCATACCCAATGAAATCATTCGGTTACAGTTGCATCAAAAGCTAATCCCGACGCTGCTCAGCGCCCGGAAACAGGCGTTCATTTCACCCATGCAACCGTCACTGCAACGATTGTCTATAGAGGACACGCTGTCGCAAGGTCCTCGTTCCGGGTTAAGGAGTGTTAAAGTAGCCGCCCGATTCTGTCTTTGCGTCCTTCAGCCGCATGTACGGGTTGAGCGGCGTCGCTGTTGCCAGGCTGTGACTTTAGCCACAACACGGCAGTCTATGACTAGTCTTGATGATCAGGCCTCGAATTCTGGCCCGGTATGTAAGCAGCAAAGCCCTTCGCAGGGGCCCATTGAGGAATACGCATGACCAAACAACACGCCTTTACTCGGGAAGACCTGCTTCGTTGCAGCCGCGGCGAACTCTTCGGTCCCGGTAATGCGCAACTGCCCGCGCCGAACATGCTCATGGTCGATCGTATCGTTCACATCAGCGAAGTGGGCGGCAAGTATGGCAAGGGCGAGCTGGTTGCCGAACTCGATATCAACCCTGATCTCTGGTTCTTCGCTTGCCATTTCGAAGGCGATCCGGTCATGCCCGGCTGCCTGGGCCTCGATGCCATGTGGCAGCTGGTCGGCTTCTATCTCGGCTGGCAGGGCAATCCCGGCCGAGGCCGCGCCCTTGGCTCTGGCGAAGTGAAATTTTTCGGCCAGGTTTTGCCAACCGCCAAGAAAGTCACCTACAACATCCATATCAAGCGCACCATCAGTCGCTCGCTGATCCTCGGCATCGCCGATGGCACGGTTAGCGTTGATGGCCGCGAGATCTACAGTGCCGAAGGCTTGCGCGTCGGCCTTTTCACCTCTACCGACAGCTTTTGAAGGACATCCGCATGCGTCGCGTCGTGATCACTGGCCTGGGTATCGTTTCCTGCCTGGGCAATGACAAAGAGACCGTCTCCGGCAACCTGCGTGCCGGCCGCCCCGGCATCCGCTTCAACCAGTCCTACGCGGACATGGGGCTGCGCAGCCAAGTCTCCGGTTCCGTCAACCTCAACCTCGAAGAGCTGATCGACCGTAAGGTTCTGCGCTTCATGGGCGACGCCGCCGCCTACGCCTATCTGGCGATGGAGCAGGCTGTGAAAGACGCCGGCTTCAGCCTTGATGACATTTCCAACCCGCGCATCGGCCTGGTGGCCGGTTCCGGTGGCGCATCGACCATCAATCAGATGGAAGCCATCGACATCCTGCGCGACAAGGGCGTCAAGCGCATCGGCCCATACCGCGTACCGCGCACCATGAGCAGCACCGTTTCTGCTTGCCTGGCGACGCCGTTCCGCATCAAGGGCATCAACTACTCCATCGCTTCGGCCTGCGCCACCAGCGCACATTGCATCGGTCACGCCATGGAGCAGATCCAGATGGGCAAGCAGGATGTGGTCTTTGCCGGTGGTGGTGAAGAAGAACATTACAGCCAGAGCTGCTTGTTTGACGCCATGGGTGCACTTTCCAGCCAGTACAACGATACGCCGGAAAAAGCCTCCCGCGCCTACGACGCCAAGCGTGACGGTTTCGTCATCGCCGGTGGCGGCGGCATGGTGGTGGTCGAAGAGCTGGAGCATGCACTCAAGCGCGGCGCCAAGATCTACGCGGAAATCGTCGGCTACGGCGCCACTTCCGATGGCTACGACATGGTTGCTCCAAGCGGTGAAGGTGCTCTGCGCTGCATGCAGCAGGCGATGTCTACCGTTGATACCACGATCGACTACCTCAACACTCACGGCACCTCCACGCCGGTCGGTGATGTGGCCGAGATCAAGGCCGTACGCAATATGTTTGGTGACAAGGTTCCGACCATCAGCTCGACGAAGAGCCTGTCCGGCCACTCGCTGGGTGCCGCAGGCGTCCACGAAGCGATCTACTCGATGCTGATGATGGAAGGCAACTTCATCGCGGGCTCGGCCAACATCGACGAGTTGGATCCGGAAGTCGCAGACATGCCGATTCTTCGTGAAACCCGCGAGAACGTGCAGCTCGATACCGTGATGAGCAACAGCTTCGGTTTTGGCGGCACCAACGCCACCTTGGTGCTGCGCCGCTATAAAGCCTAGGCTGACTAGCGACAAATGAAAACGGCGCCCTCGGGCGCCGTTTTTCGTTCCTGCTTCGCGCCCGATCAGACGGGCTCTTCGTTACCTGCTTCGATATCGCCATGGGCGATGCAGGAAGCGGCGGTGAAAAGCACATCCGTAGATGAATTGAGCGCGGTTTCAGCCGAGTCCTGAACGACCCCGATGATGAAGCCAACGGCTACCACCTGCATCGCCAGGTCATTGGAGATGCCAAACAGGCTGCAGGCCAACGGAATGAGCAGCAACGAGCCACCAGCTACGCCCGAAGCACCACAGGCACAAACCGCCGCGAGAAGGCTGAGCAACACTGCGGTGGCAATATCCACCTGAATGCCGAGGGTATTCACCGCGGCAAGCGTAAGCACCGTGATAGTGATCGCCGCGCCCCCCATATTTATGGTGGCACCTAGCGGAATGGAAACCGAATAAGTGTCCTTGTGCAGCCCAAGGCGCTGGCAAAGCTGCATGTTCACCGGAATGTTTGCGGCAGAGCTGCGCGTGAAGAATGCAGTGATCCCGCTCTCACGCAGGCAGGTAAAGACCAAGGGATAAGGATTACGGCGAATCTGCCAGAATACGATCAGCGGGTTCATCACCAGCGCCATGAACAGCATAGCGCCAACCAGCACCAGCAGCAGCCGCACATAGCCCAGCAACACATCGAAGCCTGAGTCGGCCAGAGTGCCCGCCACCAGCCCGAAGACGCCCAGCGGAGCGAAACGGATCACCACTTTCACGATCAAAGTGACACCATCGGACAGGTCACTGATCAGATGGCGGGTGCTTTCACTCGCGTGCCTGAAGGCGAAGCCAAGGCCGATGGCCCACGCCAGGATCCCGATGAAGTTGCCATTCAGCAGCGCCCGCACCGGGTTGTCAGCAATATTGAACAACAGCGTTTGCAGCACCGCGCCCACCCCGGATGGCGGGGTGACATCGGCGGTACCGCTCACCAGCGTAAGCGTGGTTGGAAACATGAAGCTCGCTAGCACCGCAACGGCTGCAGCGCTCAACGTGCCGAACGCGTAGAGCAGGATGATGGGCCTTATGTGGGTTGGCTGTCCGCGCTTGTGATTTGCCAGCGACGAGGTCACCAGCACGAACACCAGGATTGGCGCCACCGCCTTGAGCGCCTGCACGAACAGATCGCCCAGAAGCGCTACCGATTTGGCTGCGGCGGGTATGAACAGCGCCAACAATGCTCCTGCGACCAGGCCGACAACGATCTGGGCAACGAGGCTGGTACGGCTGATAAAGCGGATGAATCGAGGCATATCGGACATAGGCGCATCTCGCAGCTTGGAAAGAACGATCCGAAATGGCTCGTTCCTGCCATGGAAAAACGCCGGATGGTACGCCGCTCGCCCGCCCATGCCCAGCGCTGCACTGTCACGGGAAGGCGAAAAGTCGCGGACTGGTAGCACGTGCTCCCACAGAAGGCGTCGTTGCGACGCCTTCTACGATTGGCATCAGACCTGAAAGCGAGCTACTAGATTGTTCAGATCGATGGCGAGCCGTGCCAGTTCCTGGCTGGCTGCACTGGTCTGATTAGCACCAGCCGAAGACTGCAACGACAGATCCCGAATGTTCACCAGATTGCGGTCAACCTCGCGCGCAACCTGGGCCTGCTCCTCCGAGGCGCTGGCGATTACTAGGTTACGTTCGCTGATCTGGCTGATCGCCGTGGCAATACCATCAAGCGCTTCTCCAGCAGCGCGGGCCAGCTCAAGCGTGGTGCCAGCGCGCTCGTTGCTTAGCTGCATGGCATGCACGGCCTTGTCGGTCCCCAGATGCACATCACCAATCATCTTCTCGATTTCCTGAGTCGACTGCTGAGTCCGATGCGCCAGCGCACGCACTTCGTCGGCCACTACCGCGAAACCACGCCCCGCATCCCCTGCCCGCGCAGCCTCGATGGCTGCGTTCAGCGCCAGCAAGTTGGTCTGCTCGGCAATCGAGCGGATCACGTCCAGCACCTTGCTGATGTCGCGCACTTGGCCAGCCAGCCGCTCAACTTCTGCCGCGGTCTGGGTCACATCCCCGGCAAGCAGGCCGATCGAATCGACCGTGCGAATGACCTGCTGACGGCCGTGCTGCGCCGTCTCGTCAGATTCACGTGAGGCCTCGGAAGTGGCGACCGCGTTGCGCGCCACTTCGTCGACTGCGGTGGTCATCTCGTTGACCGCCGTCGCGGCCTGCTCGATCTCATGATTTTGCTGATGCAGGCCACGAGTCGAGTCTTCGGTCACGACATTGAGCTCTTCTGCAGCCGAAGCCAGCTGGTTCGAAGAGTCGGAGATGCCCTGAATAGTTTCACGCAAGCTTTGCTGCATAGCTTGCAGCGCAGTGAGCAGGCGGGCTGGCTCGTCACTACCGACCACGTGGATGTTGCGAGTAAGGTCGCCGCTGGCAATGACTTCCGCGACGCCTACAGCTTCAGCCAGCGGCTGCACGATGCTGCGTGTAAGCAACATTGCCAGAACGATGGTGGCGCCAAATGCCAGGACCATCGCAACGACGACACCCTGAAAGGCGCTACTAGCCACTTGGAGGGCATGCTCACTAGCCGCATTGGCGGTTTTACGGTTGAGGTCGACAAGATCGCGCAGGGTGTCGGATGTGTTGCGAGCATGATCGTTAAGTTCACCTCTGGTGATCGCGATCGCCTCATCGGTGCGACCCTCCAAAGCTAGATCGATAATCTGGCGCTGAAACTTCTCATAGCGCACCAGGGCTTGATCGAAAGCGGCGAGCAGGGCTTTGCCGTCGGGATCCTGAATCAGCTGGTCCAGTTCTTGCCGCTCTTGGGCCAACGTTCTACGGATCGTCTCCAGGCTTTCAACACCACTGCGCCGTTCTGCCGCATCGCCGATAAGCAACCGTAGCGTTCCTGCTCGAATCCGCAGGAATTCCTGATTGGCCTGACCTAGTAATTGAATCGTGGGTAGCAGGCGTTGGTCGATCTCCTTAGCCTCACCCTCCATGGCGGAGATACGGGCGAGGGCAAAAGCACCAAGCGCAAATACCAGCAGCGCGACAGCACCAAAACCCAAACCAGCTCTTAGGGCAATTCTCATCTGCCTGAACATAATGTGACCTCACATGACTACGGGATATAACCGTATATCGGGTGAGGTCATTAAATACTTGACAGAAAACCCTAAATAAATTTATCGAGAACGCAAATACATCTGATTAGCGCTGTCGAGCAGCTCTCAGATTTGGAACTTCCCCACCAGCTCGTTCAATCCGATTGCAAGCCGCGCAAGCTCTTGGCTCGCGGCGCTTGTTTGATTGGCGCCAGCCGAGGATTGCAACGATAGATCCCGGATGTTCACAAGATTGCGGTCAACCTCGCGTGCAACCTGGGCCTGCTCCTCCGAGGCGCTTGCGATTACAAGGTTACGTTCGCTGATCTGGCTGATCGCCGATGTAATACCGTCAAGCGCATCACCGGCAGCCCGGGCCATTTCCAGCGTCGTACGGGCACGTTCATTGCTGATATGCATTGCGCTCACAGCCTTGTCGGTGCCCTGATGGACACTGCCAATCATCTGCTCGATCTCTCCCGTGGACTGCTGTGTACGATGCGCCAACGCCCGCACCTCATCAGCCACCACCGCAAAACCACGCCCGGCATCGCCTGCTCGTGCGGCTTCGATTGCCGCATTCAGCGCGAGCAAATTGGTTTGCTCAGCAATCGAGCGGATTACTTCCAGTACCTTACTGATGTCCCGCACCTGGCCTGCCAGGTGCTCCACCTCGCCGGCGGTATTAGTCACATCGCTAGCCAGCAAGTTGATGGATTCGACCGTCTGCATCACCTGCTTGCGTCCGCGCAGGGCGGTGTCGTTGGAATCCTGGGAGGCTTCCGAGGTGGCAACGGCGTTACGTGCCACTTCGTCGACTGCGGCGGTCATCTCGTTGACGGCAGCTGCGGCCTGCTCGATCTCGTTGCTCTGCTGATGCAGCCCGCGCGTCGAGTCCTCGGTCACCGCATTGAGCTCCTCGGCTGCCGAGGCCAACTGATTAGACGACTCAGCAATGCTTTGGATGGTCCCGCGCAAGCTACTCTGCATGGCTTTAAGTGAGGTCAATAGGCGAGCAGGCTCATCCTTGCCTTCTACTGTGAAATCACCGGTCAGGTCGCCACTGGCAATACGCTCGGCAACCGACACCGCCATCCCCAAAGGACCGACGACACTACGCGTAAACACCCACGCAAGCGCTACGGTGATGGCGGCAGCCAGCACCAAGGTCGCCATTACCCATCCAAAAGCGGTGTCATATTGGCTTGAGGCTCGGTCAGCCGCTCGGCCAGCCTCGTCACTATTGATTTGCTGAAGCTCGTTCAAAGAGGCAGTAACGTTATCCGCGTGCTCGTTGATTACGCCGTTGATGATCGCCACCGCTTGCTCACGCTCACCGCGAGACGCATGCTCGGTGACTCGCAGCTGCAGCGGCAGGTACTGTTCAGATGCTTGCTTAAAGCGCTGATAAGCGGCTTTCTCTTCTGCGGTGGTCAACAGCTTCGCATATTCGGCATCGCGCTCAGCCAATGCGGCGCGAAGCTGAGTCAGGCGCTCCGTGGTGCTTCGCACAACCTGCGGGTCTTCAGCCAGCGTTACACGCAAGGTGAGCGCACGTACGCGCATCACAGTCAGATTGAGATCGCTGACAGCCATGATGCTTGGCAGCCAGTTCTGGTCGACGTCCCGGCTTTCTTTGCGCATGTTCGCCATCTGGCTCAACGCGAACAGGCCAAGAAACAACACGAGCAAACCGATCAGGCCGAAGCCTAATGCGGAACGTTTACCGATGGTGATTGTGCGAATAGCCATGGGACTACCTTCTCCATGAAAATGAAACGCGCCACAAACCGTGACTTGTTCCCTTATCGGAAGGCCCGCCCTCTCACTTGAACGCTGGCGTCAAGTTATTGCCCTACTCGTACCTTTCGCCGACTAACGGCTCAAATGGCCATCAGCACTCGTGGAAATGGCCATCATTTAGTGCCTACCTGAAAAGTCTGCTCAGCCAGCTTGCGGTCCCCCTGAAAGACCATCAGCTGCCATTTACCCGTTACCACCTCATGGGGCTCGGTAAACTCGAATGCCATCACATCGGTTTCCACGCTTGGCACCAAGCGCTGCACGACCTCGAATTTGTCGTGGCGCTGCCCATCGGGCGTCACTACCCCGGGTGTCAGATACAGCAGGGTCAGAGGGGTGTCCGCGTCCTGCTTGCCGGCAAGGCGATAGCGTAAGCCGAACTTGCTACCTAGGCGCGCCGGCACCTCGGTAGTCTGTCGAAGTGCTTGATCGCGCCGAGAAAGCACGCGCTCACCCGGTTGAAAGTCTTCTTTCACCGTCTCGAATACGCCGTACTCCACGGTACCGACCACTTCAACCTGGGCTTGCGCCAGGGGCGCACTCATACCAAATACCATGGCGGCTAGCGCCCAACGAGGTAGCCACATAGAACCTGCTCCTTAAGCTTGAGAAGCCGGCAGGTTATGACTCGACCATGACAAACTCGTGACGATCAGCGCACCTCAGCCTGACGCTCACTTGGCAGCAAGGCGAGAAAATTGTCTCGCGCCACGGCACGTGCGACTGACTCGGGAAGCGCATCAAGAAACGGCTCGAAGGCCTTCATCCCAACTGCCAGATTATTGAAGCGCCCCACTACGTCGGAACCGATCACGAAGCGCGTAGGATGCCGCTGCACAAGCGCTACCCACTTGGAGTCAGGACGGCCTTGCTCATCCAGCAGATAAGGCTTGAGCATCGTCCAGGAGAGATCGATGTACAGATTTGGATAATCGTCGAGCAAGCGGCTGACTGTCTCGTGCAGGAAGGTCAACTTCTCCTGATGCCGATGCAGTTCCATGCTGGTGCCGGCATGGGCCCAGATGAAACGAGTATGTGGATGGTTGCGCAGCGGCTCCTCCAGCTCGACCAGGTAAAGCGGATTGCGCTCACGCTTGGAGGTGATGTTCGAGTGCAGCATCACCGGCAGGTCAAACTCGGCGGCCAGGTGATAAACCCGCGCCAACGCCTCATTGTTGGCCCGTGGCGTATCCCCTTCGGTTAGCGCCGTGACGTCGTCGTGACGGGTAAAGATCTCGCCCAGGCCCTGCCAGAGGCCAGGATGCAGCTCGAGCATGCGACGAATATGCGCATCGGCATTCTTGTCGTTAGGGTTGAATCCGGAAAGAAACGGATGGAAGCGCTTGCGTTGCTCCTCATCCAGCTCTTCCAGAGCCGCGGCGACCAGCACGTCCGTAGCGCTATACCAATATACCGGTGCGTCATCACCCGCGTAGTAGCGCGGACGCTTGGGCTCGTTCTCGTGCCACTTCTTCGCGACGGGAATACCGCTGATCATCACGTGATCGATGCCACCGGCGTCCATTGCATCAAGCAGCTTCTGCATGCCGTCGGTTTCCTGGAAAAAGTCCACGTAGTGCAGATGGGCATCGCTAAAGCGGTAATCGCGCCCTTCAGCTACAGAAAATTGCGATAGCAATAAAAGAGCGACGAGGGAAATAATTTTCGGAATGTACAAAGCAGGTCCTCCTGACAGCCAGCGAAGTAGACCCCCACCAAGCACGACCGTTCATCTTTTGGCCATATGGGGAAACTGGAATGCCGCCGTCAACCAGCCGCGCCCATATACCCCCCACCGTATATTGATTAGAGTCAAAGCCTGTTTTCGGGTGGAACACTAGTATCCGTCCAGCACGACCACACAACGGCGCGTTCCGGCCCTGTCCGGAAAGTTCAGGCTCAGCAAAGGAAACCTCTACATGGCAATGAAAACTATCAGCGCACAGGGGCACATGACTGCGGGGATGACCATCGAAGTCGAGTGCGGTAATCATCGCCTGGTCATGGATCAACCAAAGAGTGCAGCAGGCCAGGATCTTGGCCCCACCCCCCTGGAAGCCATCTTGGCAGCCGTGGCCGGCTGCTTTGGCACCATCGGCCGCTTCATTGCCCATCAGCAGAAGATCGAACTTCGTGGCATGCGTTTCGAGATTGAAGCGGATTATGATCCGGCAGGTCTTCTCGGCCGAGATCCGGCTGTACGGCCGGGTTTTCAGGAGTTGCGCATAAAGGTGGACATCGACGCCGACCTGGACCGGGCCGGCAAGCAGGCTTTGCTGGAGCAAATCGAGCAGCGCTGCCCGGTGGCAGACAATCTCACCCATGGCACCACCCTGGTCAGCATACTGCTCTGAAGCATGCTGAAACGAAAACGGCCCGTCAGTGACGGGCCGTTTTGTGTGTCGCAGCTACGGTTCAGGCCGATAGTTCGACCAATAGCTTGTTCAGACGCTGAACATAAGCTGCCGGATCCTTCAGGCTATCACCCGCCGCGAGTGCGGCCTGGTCGAACAGAATGTGCGAGAGATCCGCGAAGCGATCTTCGTCCGGCTCGGCGTCCAGCTTCTCAATCAACGGGTGCTGCGGGTTGATTTCGAAGATCGGCTTGGACTCAGGCACCTTTTGCCCGCTCGCCTCGAGAATCTGCCGCATCTGCAGGCCAAGATCCTGCTCACCGATCGCCAGGATCGCCGGCGAGTCAGTCAGGCGATGCGACACCCTAACCTCGGCAACCTCGTCACCCAGCGCCCCCTTCAGACGCTCCACCAGCCCTTCCTTGGCCTTGGCGACCTCCTCCTGAGCCTTCTTGTCCTCTTCGGAGTCCAACTTGCCCAGATCCAGATCGCCACGGGCGACGTCGGCAAGCTGCTTTCCATCGAACTCGGTGAGGTAGCTCATCAGCCACTCGTCGATGCGATCGGTGAGGAGCAGCACCTCGATGCCCTTCTTGCGGAACACTTCCAGATGCGGACTGTTCTTGACTTGCGCGTAGCTCTCGCCAGTGAGGTAGTAAACCTTGTCCTGCCCTTCCTTCATGCGCGACAGGTAGTCGGTCAGCGAGACCGATTGCTCGCCAGACGCATCGCTGGTGGAGGCGAAACGCAACAGGCCGGCAATCTTCTCCTTGTTGGCGAAATCTTCCGCCGGGCCTTCTTTGAGCACCTGTCCGAACTGCGACCAGAACTTCTTGTAGTCCTCTGGCTTGTCCTTGGCCAGCTTCTCAAGCATGTCCAGCACACGCTTGGTAAGCGCCGACTTCATCGAATCGATGACCGGATCTTTCTGCAGGATCTCACGGGATACGTTGAGCGACAGGTCGTTGGAATCCACCACACCCTTGATAAAGCGTAGGTAAAGCGGCAGGAATTCGTCGGCCTGATCCATGATGAATACGCGCTGCACATAGAGCTTGAGCCCCTTCGGGGCTTCACGGTGGTACAGGTCGAACGGCGCGCGGCCTGGTACGTAGAGCAAGGACGTATATTCGAGCTTGCCTTCGACCTTGTTGTGGCTCCAGGACAGGGGATTATCGAAGTCGTGGGCGACGTGTTTGTAGAACTCCTGGTATTCCTCGTCCTTCACCTCGGTACGCGGACGAGTCCACAAGGCGCTGGCACGGTTGACCGTTTCCCATTCCTGCTCGGCCGGCTTGTCCGCTTCCTCACCGTGCGACTCTTTTGGCAGTTCAATTGGCAGCGCAATGTGATCAGAGTACTTCTTGACGATGTTACGCAGACGCCAGCCGTCGGCGAATTCCTGCTCCTCACTCTTCAGATGCAGAACGATACGGGTACCGCGTTCGGCTTTTTCGATGGTGGCGACTTCGAATTCACCCTCACCCTTCGACGACCAGTGCACCCCCTCGCTGGCTGGTGTGCCGGCGCGACGGCTGTATACATCGACCTTGTCGGCGACGATGAAAGCGGAATAGAAGCCCACACCGAACTGCCCGATAAGGTGCGAATCCTTTTTCTGGTCGCCGGAAAGATTCTTCAGGAAGTCAGCGGTGCCGGATTTGGCGATGGTCCCCAGATGCGCGATTACGTCGTCGCGATTCATGCCTATACCGTTATCTTCGAGCGTAACGGTCTTGGCGTCCTTGTCGAAGCTAAGGCGAATCTTCAGATCGGCGCTACCTTCGAGCAGTTCTGGATTGGCCAGCGCTTCGAAACGCAGCTTATCGGCAGCATCCGAGGCATTGGAAATCAGCTCCCGCAGGAAGATTTCCTTGTTGGAATACAGGGAATGGATCATCAGATGAAGCAGCTGCTTCACTTCGGTCTGGAAGCCCAGGGTTTCTTTTTGAGTCTCCACACTCATCGTCTACAAACTCCACATCTCGTAATGGCACGGACCGCGGCTGCGGCGATGTCTGGCAGATGGGGGCACGACGATGGATTTCAAGGGCGGCCGACGCCAGCACTGCATCGGCCGGCACAGTTCAAGGCTCGATAAGCTCGAGCAGCACGATCTCGCCAGGGGACAAATTGTAGGTAGCTTCGCCAGGCCCGCGGATGATCCGCCTGATGATCAAATTGCCTTCGCTATCGAGGCCCGCGAACCGCCCTTCAGCGACGCCACCGCGCTCGGTATGGGCGCGCATCAACAAATGTTGATAGCGGTCGGGCGTGCGCAGAACCTGTTCCATGGAGAAGCGTAAACGGCGATCCGACGTACTCTGCGGCACTTTTTTTGCAGCGACAGCTTCCAGAGCCCGCCCCGGGGCAGTCGCCTCCACATCCGGCACCGCCAGGGACGGGTACTCATCACCCCTGACATGCCAGCCCTGCTCGTTCTTGTCGAGACGCACCTCAAAGGCCTGTAGCTTGCCCTTCACCTGAGCTTCGACCTCTAACTCTAGCTCATCGGCAGGGAGTGTCACGGGGGAAATCGATTGCAATGTAACATCACGACTGGCATGTCTTCGCTGTAAGTAATCCTCGATCACGAAAGCCACGGTGTCCCGTGAGTCGTATCGACGATCAACATGGCCGTCGAGATAACGTAAGCGGTCAGTGAAAAGCTCAATGACACCCGTGAGGCTAGTCTCATAGTGGGGTGGCAGGACAAGATGGAAATTGCCTCGCAGCTTGTTCGGCGCAACTGGCTGCAGGTCGAGATGCAGCGTGTAACCGCGATCCAGACGACGCGTTTCGGGCAACTCCTGGTCGTGGCTCAACCAGGCGATTTCAACCTCTGGCAAGGCCCCGGCGGCATCATCGGGAAGCACATCGACACGCAGTGCGCCCTCCGAAAGCTTGTGCAGGCGGATAGTCACTTCCTGACGGGCAAAAAAACCCTGCCCCTCACGTAGCGTGAGCACGCCGTTGATCAATTCACCTTGTTGCGGGGCAAACTTGCGGCCGTTCAGCTTTCCGCGAACGCCCATGGCAAGCTCAGGTTGCACCTGGGTTGGCAGCCAACCCAGGCTAAAGATCGCCTCCAGCCGCTCTGCGTCGCGGCTGGCCAGCAAAGACAGTCCCACAATAAGCGGAATGACACCCAGACAGGAGAGAATCAGTGCCTTGCGTGCCACACGCCAATGGCTGAATACGAACGCCAGTGTCAACGGCGGCAGCAAGCTGCCCAGCCCCCACAGCAAACTAGTGGAAAATGCCTGACTGATCAGCCAGATGAAACCGGCAACGATCAACAGTAGGCCGCCGAGGATCAACAGTGCTTCCATTCGAGTTCCTTAACGCTATCGCACAGGGCCGCCGGCGTGCACCGCTACGCCGCCGCCCAGGACGAATGCATCAGGGCTCGTCGATCTTGAAATGGCAGCGGGCAGTAGCGATGGGCTCGGCCTGATGTGTCTGCCAGGCGGTGATCGCCACATTGGCGACCCGACGGCCCTGGCGCCAGACCTGACAGGCGGCAAAGGTGTCACGATAGTGACCGGCGCGTAGATAATCTATCGAGAAGTCGATGATTTTGGGTAAATGTGGCGCTCCCATGAACATCAGCAGGTGCAGCAGGGCTGCGTGCTCCATGAAGCCTGCAATCACACCGCCGTGGATGGCAGGCAGCGGGTTGCCAATGTTGTCCTCGTTCTGTGGCAGACGAAAGACCATCTCGTCACCGAGGCGAAGGCATTCAATGCCAATCAACTTGGCATATGGCACCAACTTGATCAGCGAGTCGTAATCGTTGCTGGCATGGGCCTGCTGCACCAACTCGTTGAGGTTCAGATCGTTCATACCCCGCCCTCCTTGCGAGACCCACTCTTGCCCATGCGCATGAACGTGCCCACTACATGGGCAATGGGTTCATTGATGTCGCGCTGATAGGCAACGCCGCGGGTGAAGATCACCGTTGGCGTGACGCGGTAGCACTCGGCGAAACCGAAGATATCGTGCCCCGCCTCGGCTGGATGCATGTAGTCGATACGTAGGTCGAGCGTCGGACAAACCTCCAGTTCCGGCAAGGCGCAGGCCGTGGAAATTCCGCACGTGGTGTCCATGAGCGTGGTGATCGCGCCACCGTGCACGCCGCCCGTTTCCGGGTTGCCAACTATTTTCTCACTATATGGCAGGCGCAATGTAAGGCCCCGGCTGTCAGCATGCTCCACACTCAAACCGAGCACCTGGCAATGCCGCAGGAAAGACAGGAAGCGTTGAGTACGCTCGAGTATCTGGCTATCACTCATTCGAATTCTCGGTGGAATGAATCAAGCCGAGCATGATACCGCTTTGCCATGCACGGCCCCTATTCCTTGGGCGCTTCGACCGGTGAAGTTGGCGTGAATACCATCACCTCGAGCACGTCCGAGTGAAATTCACGACGGTAGAGAATCAGCACAACGCCGGTGGTGACAAGCATGAAGAACCAGGGGTGCACGAACCACGACAGCGTTGCCATCCCGAAATAATAGGCACGCAGGCCGAAGTTGAACTGGTTGGCCGCCATTGAGATTACCTGCGCGGCGCGCTCAGCGAAGGCCCTGCGCTCCTGATCGCTGACGTTGCGCTCCCCTACCATTGGCGCCGAGGCAACCAATACTGCCGCAAAGTTGTATTGGCGCATGCACCAACTGAACGTGAAAAAGGCATATACGAAGACGACAGCCAGACACAGCAGTTTGACTTCGGAAAGGCCGCGACTGACCGGTTGCGCGAACGGCAGGTCGGCAAGAAGCGAAACGGCCCGTTCCGATGCGCCGAGTGCAGTCAGGATGCCTGCAAGAATGATCAGCGTACTGGATGCAAAGAACGATGCATTGCGCTCCAGATTACCGATCACATTGGCATCGGCAATGCGGTTGTCACGCATCAGCAAGCGCTGCATCCAATCCTGGCGATACAGGTGCAGCACACTCGCCAGACAGGCAGTGTCACGCCCACGCCAACTGGCATAGCGGGTGTAGCCCGCCCAGCAGACAACGAACCAGAATACGGCGATCAAATGCGGCAAGGTTGGGTCGGATAACGTCATGGCACGCCCTCGGAAAACTCGCGAGATTATAGCCAGCGCCGTGCTGCCATGACTGTCGCACGACAATAGCGCTGCGCCGAAGATCAATCATCGACCTCGACGCAGCGCAATGGTTACCTCAAGCCTGCCGCTGCATATGCTCGGCGCGACCTAGCAGGCGATCCGTGGCGACGGCCAGGACCAGCATCACCAGAACGGGGACCAGCCAGCCCATACTCTGATCCGCCAACGGCAATTGCGCGAACAATGTAGGAACCCAATCACTGAAGCCCGCGGCAGCAAGGCCATCGACGATGCCGAAGATCAGCGTAACCGCCATCACCGGCATGAACACCCGCGACGGCGATACCCAGAAGCGATCCAGCAAGCTCAGCGCAACCAATACGATTGCCAGCGGGTACAAACCAACCAACACCGGCACCGACACGCTGATCAACTGAGTAAGGCCCTGATTGGCGACCAACAGGCTGAACAGCGCAAAAACGATCACGACCGTGCGATACGAAACCGGCAGCAGCCCGCTGAAGAACTCGCCACAGGCTGTCGTCAGACCTACCGCGGTCGTCAAGCAGGCCAGCGTGATGACCACTGCCAGCAGCAGACTGCCCGGTGTGCCGAAGGTGTGCTGCACATAGGTCGTCAGAATCTGCACGCCGTTCTCGGCACCTGCAGCGATTCCCTGACTGGTAGCACCGAGGTAGAACAAAGCCAGGTAAACCAGCGATAGCCCGATGGCGGCGATCACCCCGGCGATCATCGAGTAGCGGGTCACCAGTGCCGGCTCGGTCACGCCTCGGTCACGGATGGCGGTGGCAATCACGATCCCGAAGACCAGCGCACCGAGGGTATCCATAGTCAGATAGCCTTCGAGAAAACCCTTGATCAAGGGAGAAGCGCGATAGCCTTCGGTGGCGACGCCTAACTCGCCTGCTGGCGCGAAGATCGCCGCACCGCCAAGCACCAACAGCGCAGCCAGCAACACCGGCGTGATGAATTTGCCGATACGATTGACCAGTTGGCCCGGATTCAACACCAGAAACAGCATGGCTGCGAAGAACACGAGCGTGTAGATGAACAATGGCGTGCCGGAGTTGCCACTGAACGGAGCGATGCCCATTTCGAACGAAACAACAGCCGTCCGCGGAGTAGCGAATAGCGGGCCAATAGCCAGATAGACGGCGACCGCCAACCCCGTGCCTGCAACTTTGCCAAGCGGGGCGGTGAGGCGATCCATCCCGCCGCCGACCCGAGCTAGCGCTACCACGGTCAGCAGAGGCAGGCCCACACCCGTCAGCAAGAAACCAAGCGCCGCATGCCAGATGAACTCGCCGGCGGCCATCCCGGCGCTGGGTGGAAAAATAATATTGCCGGCGCCCAGGAACAGCGCAAACGTCATGAAGCCAAGGGCTAGCAGGTCAAAACCTTTCAAACGATTCATGCGGGGAAAACTACCAAATGGATAAACGGCATAGATGAAGGCGACGCACACGTCGAGCGCGACGGGTCAGCAGTTCATATTGGCCTGACTAATGGGATGCGGGTTTCCTTCAGGGATAAGGGGAAACGTTATCCAGCCGGTTGGGCCGAATCCTTCGTTGCACGTCATCGATCTTGTGGATCGAACAAACGTATGAATGAGCGGCAATGATGCCACGATGCAGTCATGAAGCCGATTGGAACGTCGGCTTAATCTGCGAAAAGTGTCACTCTGGATGTTCAAGACAACTATCACGCGACTAACGATGTAGAGCGCATGCTGCAAGTCGGTTCGTTAACGCTACAAGGGCGTAACGCCAAAGCGCCCCCACCGACACGGCTGACCGGATCTGCGAGGGCGTCTTGCAACAAGACCAGGTAGGCGCCCACATGACAAGGTGGACGCCCGAAAAGCCCGGGCGTTACCGGGCCTCTCTCAGGCAGGCTGATTAGGCCTTTGCCTCCCAGCCAGTCACTTCCGCCAACGCCTTGCCGATATCGGCGAGGGAGCGAACGGTCTTCACGCCGGCATCCTGCAGAGCTGCGAATTTCTCCTCCGCTGTTCCCTTGCCGCCGGAAATGATCGCGCCCGCGTGCCCCATCCGCTTGCCCGCCGGAGCGGTAACGCCCGCGATATAGGAAACCACGGGCTTGGTGACATTGGCCTTGATGAAGGCAGCAGCCTCCTCTTCCGCCGAGCCGCCAATCTCGCCGATCATGACGATGGCCTCGGTTTGCGGGTCGTTCTGGAACAGCTCGAGGATATCGATGAAGGTCGAGCCCGGAATGGGGTCGCCGCCGATGCCGACGCAGGTGGACTGACCGAACCCGGCATCAGTGGTCTGCTTAACGGCCTCATAGGTCAGAGTGCCGGACCGGGAAACGATACCGACCTTACCTGGCAGGTGGATATGACCGGGCTGAATGCCAATCTTGCACTCGCCAGGGGTGATCACGCCTGGGCAGTTAGGCCCGATCAGGCGTACACCCAGCTCATCGCACTTGATCTTCACCTCAAGCATATCCAGCGTCGGAATGCCTTCGGTGATACAGACGATCAGCTTGATGCCACCGAATGCTGCTTCGAGAATGGAGTCCTTGCAGAACGGTGCTGGTACATAGATGACCGAAGCATCGGCACCAGTGGTCTCAACAGCTTCGCGAACGGTGTTGAACACCGGCAGGCCGAGGTGCATGGTGCCACCCTTGCCTGGCGTAACGCCGCCAACCATCTTGGTGCCATAGGCGATGGCCTGTTCGGAGTGGAAGGTACCCTGCGAGCCGGTGAAGCCCTGGCAAATGACCTTGGTGTCCTTGTTGATCAATACGCTCATTATTTGCCCTCCGCGGCTTTGACAACCTGAATGGCCGCATCGGTCAGGCTGCTCGCACCGATGATGTTCAGACCGCTTTCGCTCAGCATCTTGGCGCCCAGATCGGCGTTGTTGCCTTCCAGACGGACAACCACGGGTACTTTTACGCCCACTTCGCGCACTGCCCCGATGATGCCTTCGGCAATCATGTCGCAACGTACGATGCCGCCGAAAATGTTCACCAGAACAGCTGCAACGTTGCTATCGGAAAGAATGATCTTGAATGCTTCGGTCACCCGTTCTTCGGTGGCACCACCGCCCACGTCGAGGAAGTTTGCCGGTGCGCCGCCGTGCAGATTGACGATATCCATAGTGCCCATCGCCAGGCCGGCACCATTGACCATGCAGCCGATGTTGCCGTCGAGCGCCACGTAGTTCAGCTCCCACTTGGCCGCATGGGCCTCGCGCGGGTCGTCCTGGGACGGGTCGGCCATATCGCGCAGCTTTGGCTGGCGATAAATCGCGTTGCTGTCGATATTGATCTTGGCATCCAGGCAGTGCAGGTTGCCGTCGGTCTTGATCACCAGCGGATTGACCTCCAACAGCGCCAGATCGTAATCCTGGAACAGCTGGGCAAGGCCAACGAAGATATGGACGAACTGCTTGACCTGATCACCTTTCAGACCGAGCTGAAATGCCAGTTCACGCGCTTGGAATGGCTGCGCGCCGACCAGCGGATCGATGGTGGCCTTGAGGATTTTTTCGGGCGTGTCGTGAGCAACCTTCTCGATATCCACGCCACCTTCGGTGGAGGCCATGAAGACGACTCGACGGCTGGCACGATCGACAACGGCGCCCAAATAGAGCTCCTTTTCGATATCGGTACAAGCCTCGACGAGGATCTTGCTGACCGGTTGGCCATTGGCATCGGTCTGATAGGTAACCAGACGCTTGTCGAGCCACTGCTGGGCAAACGCCCGAGCTTCATCCTTGCTACGGACCAGCTTGACGCCACCGGCCTTGCCGCGGCCACCGGCGTGAACCTGGGCCTTGACCACCCATTGGGTGCCGCCGATCTTGTCGCAGGCTTCCGCAGCTTCTTTCGGGCTGTCTACGGCGTAACCCTTGGAAACGGGCAGACCGTATTCAGCGAACAGTTGTTTACCTTGGTACTCGTGAAGATTCATGCTTTCTACCGTCTGGTTTGGTATTGGCGCATTTACGGCACGACGAACTGTCGTGCCCCCTCACAAGTCGCTGAAAACTATCCGCGAATTCACGATACCTCTCAGCGACCTGCAATCCTTATCGAATCTGCAGTTTGCAAAAGGCCCGGCGTATCCGCAGATACGTCGGGCCCGGGTACAGCACGAAACCGATTAGCGCTTCTTGCGATTGGCGATGTGGATGGCGTGGCCATTCACCGCCAGAGCCGCTTCATGCAGCGCTTCGGACATCGTCGGGTGCGAGAACACCATCATGCCCAGGTCTTCGGCACTGGTGCCGAACTCCATCCCGATGGCGCCCTGCTGAACCAGCTCGGCTGCGCTTGGGCCCATCACGTGAACACCCAATACGCGATCGGTCTTGGCATCGGCGATAACCTTGACCAAGCCGGCGGTATCGTTGGCGGCCATGGCACGACCGCTGGCAGCAAACGGGAAGGTACCAACGTTGATCTCAACGCCTTCAGCCTTCAGCGCCTGCTCGGATTTGCCGACCCACGCAATTTCCGGATGAGTGTAAATGACCGACGGAATCAGGTCATAGTTCATCTGGCTCTTGTGACCGGCGATACGCTCGGCAACCATCACACCCTCTTCCGAGGCCTTGTGCGCGAGCATCGCGCCGCGGACCACGTCGCCGATAGCGTAAACGCCCGGCACACTGGTGGCGCAGTAGTCATCAACGAAGATGAAACCACGCTCGTCCATATCGACGCCGGCGTCAGCAGCCAGCAGCTCGGAAGTGACCGGACGACGACCAACCGCAACGATCAGCTTGTCGAAGGTCATCTGCTGATCGCCTTCAGCGCTGGTGAAGTTGACGGTCACCTGATCGCCCTTCACTTCCGAGCCGGTTAGACGCGCACCCAGCAGGATCTTCAGGCCCTGCTTGGAGAGAATCTTGAACGCCTCTTTGGAAATCTGCTCATCGGCGGCCGGCAGGAACTTGTCCATGGCTTCGATAACAGTCACTTCAGCACCCAGACGTGCCCAGACCGAGCCGAGCTCCAGACCGATCACGCCTGCGCCGATGACGCCCAGCTTGCCCGGAACGCTCTGGAAATCCAGGGCGCCAGTGGAGTCGACGATCACATTCTGATCGACAGGCGCCGGCGGAATGTTCACCGGGGTGGAGCCGGAGGCCAGGATTACATTATCGGCAGCCAGCGTCGCAACGTTGCCGTCCAGGCCGGTCACTTCGACCTGCTTGCCAGCTAGCAGTTTGCCATGGCCCTCGAAGACGGTCACACCGTTGGCCTTTAGCAGTGCCGAGACACCGCCGGTAAGGTTCTTAACGATCTGGTCCTTGCGCGCAACCATGGTCGGAACGTCCATGGCCACTTCGCCAGTGCTGATGCCATGGACCTTGAAGCTCTCATGGGCTTCGTGGAATTTGTAGGAGCTGTCCAACAGCGCCTTGGAAGGAATGCAACCTACGTTGAGGCACGTGCCGCCAAGCGCGGTCTTACCATCCTTGCCCTGGTACTTTTCGATACACGCGGTCTTCAGACCCAGCTGGGCTGCACGAATAGCGGCCACATAGCCGCCAGGGCCGGCACCGATGACGACGACGTCGAATTTCTGGCTCATTACGAATCCTCTTTAAAAGCAGCTAAAAGCCAAAAGCTGCAGGCAGCACGGCCGGCTTTCGCCTGACCTGCCAGCTGCAGCTTGTGGCGTTTCTATCAGATATCCAGCAGCAGACGGGCCGGGTCTTCCAGCAGGTCCTTCATGGTAACCAGGAAGGTTACTGCTTCCTTGCCGTCGATCAAGCGATGGTCATAGGACAGTGCCAGGTACATCATCGGCAGGATGACCACTTGACCGTTAACGGCCATCGGACGTTCCTGGATCTTGTGCATACCAAGGATGGCGGTCTGCGGCGGGTTGACGATCGGAGTCGACAGCAGCGAGCCGAACACACCACCGTTGGAAATGGTGAAGGTACCACCAGTCATTTCCTCGATGGTCAGCTTGCCGGCCTTGGCCTTCTTGCCATATTCGTTGATACCGCCTTCGATCTCGGCGAGGCTCATGTGCTCGGCATTGCGCAGGACCGGAACAACCAGACCACGGTCGCTGGAAACGGCTACGCCGATGTCCTGATAGCCGTGGTAAACAATGTCATTGCCATCGATGGAGGCATTGACGCCAGGCTGGCGCTTGAGCGCTTCTACCGCGGCCTTGACGAAGAAGGACATAAAGCCCAGGCGCACGCCGTTGTGAGTCTTCTCGAACAGATCCTTGTACTTGGCACGAAGCTCCATGATCGGCTTCATGTTGACTTCGTTGAACGTAGTCAGCATGGCCATCGACGACTGAGCTTCAACCAGACGCTCGGCAACCTTGGTACGCAGGCGAGTCATCGGAACACGCTTCTCGACGCGATCGCCTTCGGCAAAGATCGGCGCAGCGGCAGCCGGTGCTGCAGGCTTGGCCGCAGCAGCCGGAGCGGACTTCTTCGCCTCAATGGCGGCTACCACGTCTTCCTTGGTCACACGGCCATCTTTACCGGTGCCGGCGATGCTGTTCGGATTGATACCGTTTTCTTCAGCCATCTTGCGAGCAGCCGGAGCCAGAATCGGCTCTTCGCCAGCTGCGCTTGCAGCTGCAGCCGGGGCAGCAGCTTGCGCCGGGGCAGCTTGCGCCGGGGCAGCTGCAGCCGGGGCAGGCGCTGCTGCTGCAGCGGCGCCGGCTTCCAGCTTACCGAGTAGCTCGCCGCTCAGCACGGTGTCGCCTTCGTTCTTGACGATCTCGGTCAGTACGCCATCAGTTTCGGCGAGCACTTCCATGACCACCTTGTCGGTTTCGATGTCGACGATCAGCTCATCACGCTTAACCGCGTCGCCCGGCTGCTTATGCCAGGTAGCAACGGTGCCGTCGGCAACCGATTCCGGGAATGTAGGGGCTTTGATCTCGATAGCCATTATTCAGGGGTCCTATTGATTCGGTTTCTACATCGAGGCCGCGAATTTTCGCGGCCTCTTGCACGAATGGGTTAAACGGTGAAGGCGTCCTGCAGCAGTTTTTCCTGCTGTTCGGCATGCATTGAGGCGTACCCGACCGCCGGCGCCGCTGATGCATCACGACCTGCATATTGAAGGAACAGTTCCTTCTTGAACGCTGTCGCCACGCGGCGCATGTGGTGCTGGCTGCAATACCAAGCGCCCTGGTTCATCGGCTCTTCCTGGCACCAGACGATGTGCTTGAGGTTCTGGTAAGGCGCGAGCGCCTCAGCAAGATCCTCTTCCGGGAACGGATAGAGCTGTTCGATACGCACGATGGCGATATCCTCACGGCCCTCGGCGCGGCGCTTGTCCAGCAGGTCATAGTAGACCTTGCCGCTACACATGATCACACGCTCGACCTTCGCCGGATCGATTGCGTCGACTTCCGGGATCACGGTCTGGAACGAACCCTGAGTGAGTTCCTCCAGAGTCGAGGTCGCAAGCTTGTGACGCAACAGAGACTTGGGCGTCAGCGCAACCAGAGGCTTGCGCAGCGGGCGAATCGCCTGACGACGCAGCATGTGATAGACCTGAGCTGGAGTCGTTGGTACGCAGACCTGAATGTTGTGCTCAGCACACAGCTGCAGGTAACGCTCCAGGCGAGCGGACGAGTGCTCCGGCCCCTGCCCCTCATAACCATGCGGCAACAGCATGGTCAAACCGCACAGACGACCCCACTTGTGCTCACCGCTGGTGATGAACTGGTCGATCACCACCTGGGCGCCGTTGGCGAAGTCGCCAAACTGCGCTTCCCAGACAACGAGAGCGTTGGGCATCGTGGTGGCGTAACCGTATTCGAACGCTAGAACCGCTTCCTCGGAAAGGAACGAGTCGTATAGATCGAAACGCGGCTGACCTTCATAGAGGTGCTGCAGCGGGATATAGGTGTTGCCGTCCTTCTGGTTGTGCAGCGCAGCATGGCGATGCGAGAAGGTGCCCCGACCTACGTCCTGCCCAGAGATACGCACAGGATGGCCTTCGAACAGCAGCGTGGCGTATGCCATGACTTCCGCGTAACCCCAGTTGATGGCCAGCGCGCCTGCGCCCATCTTCTGGCGATCTTCTAGAATCTTCGAGACCTGGCGCTGCACAACAAAGCCTTCAGGCGTCTGCAGCAGCTTATTGGACAGGTCCTGCAGCGTCTTCAGATCGAAGCTGGTGTCATGACGGGCAGTCCAGGCATGACCTAGATATGGGCGCCAGTCGACGAAGAGCTCCTTGTTCGGCTCCTTGACGAGGCTCTTGACCACGTGCAGACCATTGTCGAGCGCCGTACGGTACTCGTCGATCTTGGCCTGAACACGCTCGTCATCCAGCACGTTGGACTGGATCAGCGAATCGGCATACAGCTCACGAGTGGTGCGCTGCTTGGCAATCTTCTGATACATCAGCGGCTGGGTGCCGTTCGGCTCGTCCGCCTCGTTGTGACCACGACGGCGATAGCAAATCAGGTCAATGACGATGTCGCGCTTGAACTGCATCCGATAATCGACGGCCAGCTGGGTGACGAACAGCACAGCCTCGGGATCGTCTGCGTTCACATGGAAGATCGGCGCCTGAATCATCTTCGCCACATCGGTCGCGTACTCGGTAGAACGAGCATCTTCCTGCTTGTTGGTGGTGAAGCCGACCTGGTTGTTGACCACGATGCGGATGGTGCCACCTGTGCGATAGGCACGGGTCTGCGACATCTGGAAGGTTTCCATCACCACACCCTGACCGGCGACAGCAGCATCGCCGTGGATGGTTACCGGAAGCACCTTGTCGCCAATCGGATCGCAACGACGATCCTGACGAGCTCGCACCGAGCCCTCGACCACCGGGGAAACGATTTCCAGGTGAGAGGGGTTGAACGCCATGGCCAGGTGAATTTCGCCACCTGGAGTCATCACGTTGGAAGAAAAGCCCTGGTGGTACTTGACGTCACCCGAGCTCAAGCCTTCGACCTTCTTGCCTTCGAACTCGTCGAACAGGTCACGCGGGTTCTTTCCGAAAGTGTTGACCAGTACGTTCAGGCGACCACGGTGGGCCATGCCAATAACGATTTCCTTGGTGCCATAGGAGCCGGAACGCTGGATGATTTCATCAAGCAGCGGAATCAGGCTCTCGCCGCCTTCCAGACCGAAGCGCTTGGTACCCGGATACTTGGTACCCAAGTACTTTTCCAGGCCTTCGGCAGCAGTAAGGCGCTCAAGCAGATGGCTTTTGATTTCCGGCGAAAACTCGGGGCGGGCACGCACGCTTTCCAAGCGCTGGACAAACCAGCTGCGCTGCTCGGAGTCGACGATGTGCATGTACTCGGCGCCAATGGTGCGGCAGTAGGTTTCTTGCAGCGCCTTGACGATTTCGCGCAGAGTAGCCTGGCCGTTGACCATGGCCAGATCCGCCGTGCGGAACACGGTGTCAAGATCGGCGTCGGTCAGACCGTAGTTGTTGATTGCCAGATCAGCAGGGACCGCACGCTGCTGCAGACCAAGCGGATCAAGCTGGGCTGCCTGATGGCCGCGCACTCGATAGGCCTGAATCAGGCGCAGGACTTCGATCTGCTTCTTCTCGTGCTCACTGCTGACGCTACCTGCGGAAACAGGCTGGGCACGACGCTGGTTCTTGGCCAGCAGGACGAAGTGGTCGCGAATCGTCGAATGCGATACATCGGCTGAAGCGCTGCCACCGGAGGGCAACTTCTGGAAATAAGTGCGCCACTCTTCGGGCACAGCGTTGGGATCGTGCAGGTAGAGCTCAAAAAGCTCTTCCACATAGGCAGCGTTACCACCGGATAGGTGGGCACTGTCCCACATGCGCTGCATTACGCTTTCTTGCATGTCTGGTCACCTTCGATAAGGAGACACCACCAGCGTGGAAACCGCAGCATGACTTCCCAAGTTCTGAAGCAGCGACTCAGGTAAAGCCACTACGGACCGCGCAGATAGTTCCCGGGCACAACCCGGATGCTCCTGCTGGTCATCAAGTTTTCAGAGTGAAATCCCGGCTTTGTGAGCTGGGATTCCTACTAAAACTACGGCGCCGAGCTTCAACTTCGGCGCCGCAGGTGTAACGGGTAAAGCGATCCGGCCGTTCCAGGCTAGCGCATAACCTTTCGCAGCCGGGGTGTCATCAAGTACCGCTCTGCAGCAGCATGTTGCGTATGTGACCAATTGCTTTGGTCGGGTTCAATCCTTTCGGACAAACGTCAACGCAGTTCATGATACCGCGGCAGCGGAACACACTAAACGGATCGTCCAAACCGGCCAAACGATTCTCGGTTTCAGTGTCGCGGCTGTCGGCCAGGAAACGATAGGCCTGCAGCGACGCGGCCGGACCGAGAAACTTGTCCGGATTCCACCAGAAGGACGGGCAGCTGGTCGAGCAGCAAGCGCACAGAATGCACTCATACAGGCCGTCCAGCTTCTCACGCTCTTCCGGGCTTTGCAGACGTTCGATAGCCGGAGGCGGCGTATCGTTCATCAGATACGGACGCACCTTCTCATACTGCTTGTAGAAGATGCTCATATCGACCGCCAAGTCACGAATTACCGGCAAACCCGGCAACGGACGGACGACCAACTTGTTGCCCTTGACCACAGCAGACAACGGAGTGATGCAAGCCAGACCATTCTTCCCGTTGATATTCATCCCATCGGAACCACACACGCCTTCACGGCAGGAGCGACGATAGGAGAAACCCTGATCCTGTTCCTTGATCAGAGCCAAGACGTCGAGAACCATCAGGTCTTTACCGTCGGTATTGACCTGAAAATCCTGCATGAACGGCTTTTCGTCCTGATCGGGGTTGTAGCGATAAACACTCACTTGCAACATATCGGCGACCTCAATAAGTCCGAACCTTGGGCTCGAATGCCGGAACGGTCTTCGGAGCGAAGTTCACGGCACGCTTGGTAACGCGCTTGTCACCCGGGAAATACAGGGTGTGGCACAACCAATTCTCGTCATCACGCTCTTCGAAATCTTCGCGAGCATGCGCGCCACGGGATTCCTTGCGGTTTTCCGCAGCAATTGCGGTAGCCTCGGCAACTTCCAGCAGGTTCTGCAGCTCGAGCGCTTCGATGCGCGCAGTGTTGAACGCCTGGCTCTTGTCCGAGATCTTGACGTTAGCGATACGCTGACGCAGATCCTCCAGCTGAGCGATACCCTTCTGCATGTATTCGCCAGTACGGAATACACCGAAGTAGTTCTGCATGCAGCTCTGCAGCTCTTTACGCAGCGGCGCAACATCTTCACCGGTGGTGCGTTCATTGAGACTGGCTAGGCGGTTAAGCGCGACATCCAGATCAGTCTCGCTCGCTCCACGATGCTCGACGCCTTCCTTGAGTGCCTTTTCCAGATGCAGACCGGCAGCACGGCCGAATACGACCAGGTCGAGCAACGAGTTACCGCCAAGGCGGTTGGCACCATGTACGGATACGCACGCCACTTCACCCACCGCGAACAGACCATCAATGATCGTGTCTTTGCCGCTGGCGTCCTGAGTAATGGCCTGGCCATGAATATTGGTGGCAATACCACCCATCATGTAGTGACAGGTCGGCACAACCGGCACCGGAGCAGTCACAGGATCTACGTGTGCGAAGGTCTTCGACAGCTCACAGATACCCGGAAGACGGCTGTGCAGAACCTCTTCACCCAGGTGATCCAGCTTCAGCATCACGTGATCGCCATCTGGACCACACCCGTTGCCAGCCAGGATTTCCTTGACCATCGAACGCGCAACCACGTCACGGCCAGCCAGATCCTTCGCGTTCGGAGCATAACGCTCCATGAAGCGCTCGCCATGCTTGTTGATCAGGTAACCACCTTCACCGCGGCAACCCTCGGTCACCAGCACACCGGCGCCGGCAATACCAGTCGGGTGGAACTGCCACATCTCGATGTCCTGAACCGGCACACCAGCACGCAGCGCCATGCCAACACCGTCGCCGGTATTGATCAGAGCATTGGTAGTCGATGCGTAGATGCGACCGGCACCGCCAGTGGCAAGAACCGTAGCCTTGGAGCGGATATAAACGGTTTCACCGGTTTCGATGCAGATGGCAATCACGCCGACGACCGCACCGTCCTGATTCTTCACCAGATCGACGGCATACCACTCATTCAGGAAGACGGTATTGTTCTTCAGGTTACCCTGATAAAGGGTATGCAGCAGCGCATGACCAGTACGGTCAGCAGCCGCACAAGTACGAGCAGCTTGACCACCCTTACCGAAATCTTTCGACTGGCCGCCGAACGGACGCTGGTAGATGCGACCTTGCTCGGTACGGGAGAACGGCAACCCCATGTGCTCAAGCTCGAACACCGCTTCCGGCCCGACGGAACACATGTATTCGATAGCGTCCTGGTCACCGATGTAGTCGGAGCCCTTGACGGTATCGTACATGTGCCAGCGCCAATCATCGTTCGGATCGGCCGAAGCGATTGCGCAGGTGATGCCACCCTGAGCGGAAACAGTATGCGAACGAGTCGGGAAGACCTTGGTGACTACCGCGGTCTTATGGCCGCCTTGAGCCAGCTGCAACGCAGCGCGCATACCGGCGCCACCGCCACCGACAATGATGGCGTCGAAGGAAAGCGTACGAATATTAGCCATGAATCAGATACCCCAAAGAATCTGCACGCCCCAGACGAAGAAAGTGAACATGGCGATGCCACACACCGTCTGGAATAGAAAACGAACGCCGGTAGCCCACTTACCGATCGCCATGTTGGTCAGGTAGTCGGTGGAAATCGTCCACATGCCTACCCACGCGTGCACACTCAAGGCGACCAGAGCCAACAGACTGAAGATGCGCATCCAGTTAGCCGAAAACAACTCGTGCCACTGGGCGTACTCCAGACCTGGGTTCGCAATCAGGTACCCAAGCAGGAACAGAAAATAAGCCGCAAGAACTACTGCAGAAACACGTTGCGCCATCCAGTCATACAGACCCGAGCGCGAGAAATTGGTGACATTGGTTACCATATCCACACCCCCGCCAGAACGATCAGCACCACCGAAACGGCGATTACGATTTTCGCGCCCAGCTTGCCGCCTTCCAGCGTCTCGCCATGGCCAGTGTCCATGATCAGGTGACGAACACCTGCCACAAGGTGATACAGCAGTGCGGACAGCAACGCCCAGCTCACCAGCTTAGCCAGGGGGCTGCTCAAATAGGCACGAACATCCTCGAAACCTTCAGGCGAAGACAACGAGGTATCGAGCGCAAGCAGCAACAAGGCGATACCGACGAACAGGATGACACCGGATACACGGTGGAGAATCGACGTGTAAGCAGTGATGGGGAGTTTTATTGTCCTAAGATCTAGGTTTACAGGTCGTTGGCTTTTCACGGCTTTTTTTCACACTTGAGAGCCCCAGAGCGCAGGGCAAAGTTGTTGGGAAGAGTACGCAGCAGTACCCGCTACCCACGAGTGACAACCTACAGAATACTGCCTGTAAGGCCCCTGCCGGTCGGTGTCCGAGTATAAACAGTTAGGTCACTAATGACAATGTGGTGAAGTGCCACTAAAGGCGGATAGCAGCCCCTATATAAATGCCGTAAACAGTGCATCCAAGCTGTACGCATCCCCCTGCAGAGCCCTCTACGGCATGGGTTCGCGCAAATTGACTTTGCGATTTATCACACTATAGTGATGCGGGCCCTGCGTGGGGGGCCATGATGATTCCAAGCACAAAACAGGAGGCCATACATGGCTGACAAGAAAGCGCAGTTGATCATCGAGGGCGCTGCCCCCGTCGAACTGCCCGTTTTAACCGGTACCGTAGGGCCTGATGTAATAGACGTACGAAGCCTGACCTCCACGGGTCACTTCACCTTCGATCCCGGCTTCATGTCGACCGCCTCTTGCGAGTCCAAGATCACCTACATCGATGGGGACAAGGGCATCCTGCTGCATCGTGGCTACCCAATCGAGCAGCTGGCGGAAAAGTCCGATTATCTGGAAACCTGCTACCTGCTGCTGAACGGTGAGCTGCCTACCGCTGAGCAAAAGGCGCAGTTCGTCAGCACCGTCAAGAACCACACGATGGTTCACGAGCAGCTGAAGTCCTTCCTTAATGGCTTCCGTCGCGACGCTCACCCGATGGCGATCATGTGCGGTGTTGTTGGCGCTCTATCGGCCTTCTACCACGATTCCCTGGACATCAACGATCCGCACCATCGCGAAATCTCCGCGGTGCGCCTGGTCGCCAAGATGCCGACCATCGCTGCAATGGTCTACAAGTACTCGATCGGTCAGCCGCTGATGTACCCGCGCAACGATCTGAGCTACTCGGAAAACTTCCTGCACATGATGTTCAACACCCCGTGCGAGATCAAACCGATCAGCCCAGTGTTGGCCAAAGCCATGGACCGCATCTTCATCCTGCACGCTGACCACGAGCAGAATGCGTCCACTTCTACCGTTCGCCTGGCGGGCTCCACCGGCGCCAATCCGTTCGCCTGTATCGCAGCCGGCATCGCGGCCCTGTGGGGACCGGCACACGGCGGCGCGAACGAAGCCGTGCTCACCATGCTGGACGAGATCGGAGACGTATCGAACGTCGAGAAATTCCTGGCCAAGGCCAAGGACAAGAACGACCCGTTCAAACTGATGGGCTTCGGCCATCGCGTGTACAAGAACTTCGACCCACGCGCCAAGGTCATGAAGCAGACCTGCGACGAAGTACTGAGCGAGCTGGGCATCAATGATCCGCAACTGGATCTGGCCATGAAGCTGGAAGAGATCGCACTCAACGACCCCTACTTCGCCGAGCGCAACCTCTATCCGAACGTCGACTTCTACTCGGGCATCATCCTCAAGGCTATCGGCATTCCGACCAGCATGTTCACCGTCATCTTCGCCCTTGCGCGCACTGTCGGCTGGATTTCCCACTGGAAGGAAATGATCGCCTCCGGGCAGAAGATTGGCCGGCCGCGTCAGCTGTACACCGGCCACACCAAGCGCGACCTGCCGCGTTAAGCGACAACCAGCACAAAAGAAAGGCTGCCTTCGGGCAGCCTTTTTTGCATATACACCACATCAACATCGACTGGCCGCTCCCTCGCTCGACCAGCCAAAAGAGGCTCAGCGCCCCAGTGCGCAAGCGAAGCTATCGTCACAGTACTGACGGAAAATCGGGAACACAGGGGGACAAGAGCGACCTCGGCGCCAGCACGCAGCAAATACCTCCATCTCACCTCGCCCACGAGGGTACAACGCCCAGAACATCTGCCTCGCAGAAATGCCATGCCAGGCCGCCCAACTTAGCCCGTCCGCATTACCAGCCACCAAACCCTCGTCAGGCTGTCGCCTCTTCCAGCCAGCCCAACAAGCGGATCGCTTCATCCCTGTTTTCGCCACAACAACCAGGATCGGCCGCAAAAGCGGCACACACAGACGGCCGCCGCGGATCACCAAACAATGAGCACAGAAAGTCAGCGCGCAGCTGAATGCACCGCTGCCCAGCTGCCTTGCCGTGCGGCATACCGGGGATAGGCGTACTAATCGAAGGGGCAATGCAGCAAGCACCGCAACCGGGCCGGCAATCCATGGATCAGCCACTCAAAGCAAAAGGGCGCCGATAATAATCCGCCTGAAGCGCTGACACTAGATATGCCATTGCAGACAGATGCGACAGGAAATACGCTAGCGCGTCTTCATCTTGAGTACATGTTCATGCCCGTCTGGCTGCAAACTGCCGCCCTACTCTGCTGCTCCAATCTATTTATGACGTTCGCCTGGTATGGCCACCTGAAGAGCCTGAACGGCAAACCCTGGCTCATCGCCGCCCTGATCAGTTGGGGTATTGCCTTCTTCGAGTACATGTTGATGGTGCCAGCGAATCGCATCGGCTATAGCGAACTGTCGATCGGTCAACTGAAGATCATGCAGGAGGTAATCACCCTGATGATCTTCGTCCCGTTCAGCGTGATGTACATGCAGCAGCCATTGAAACTGGACTATCTATGGGCGGGCATATGCCTGGTCGGCGCCGTGTACTTCATATTTCGCGCCTAGTGCCAATGCGCCCTTGGAAGGAGCGGCCGCCAGGTGACGCCACCATAGGCGCTTAGGCATACTGGCCACCTTTCTCAACCCTGCAAAGGAGTCTCAATGTTCAAGGTCAACGAGTATTTCGATGGCACCGTCAAATCCATCGCTTTCGAAATGGGAGCAGGTACCGCCACCATCGGCGTGATGGCACCCGGCGAGTATGAATTCGGCACAGCGCAGCTGGAAGTCATGCATGTAGTTGCCGGCAGCCTGGATGTCAAACTGCCCGGTAGCGAGAAGTGGGAAACCTTTGCTGGCGGCAGTCAGTTTACCGTTCCGGCAAACAGCAAGTTCCAGCTGAAGGTAACAGTGGACACCGCCTATCTTTGCGAGTATCGCTAAGCGAGAATCTCGGGCTCAGGTGGAAAGCAGCCACCGTTTTCCACCGCAGCCTGATGCCGAGGCTGAGAAAGCAGATCAACCGAACGCTTTATACGCCTGGTCAACCTGTTTTGATTGATTGAGGCGCGTTAAGTCGCTGGCGATTCGCTCACGCTCAGCGCGCGCGGCTTGTTGCAACTCTATATACAACCGCGACAAGGCTTCAATTTGCTCCCGAAGATCCGAATCAATGATTCCCGAATTGTTTCCCATCAACGCGCGACACTGTGAGTCCAGGACGCCGATCGCCTCCCAATCCCGGCTCTCCAGAGCCCCTGCCAGGGCGAGCCTGAGAGATTCCAGCGCCTCCAAACCGTGTTGCATATCGCCCCCAAGGATTCGGTTGACAAAACGAAGAAATTATTTATGTCTGCGCTTGCTCAGCTGTACTACGCAATAGCATCCCAGCCGGCCTTGACTTCGCGCAGTAACCCAGCAACCTCATCGATAATCGCCAAGTCGTTCTTCAGATTTGCTTCAAGCAAGCGTGAGCCCATGTAACCGTAGAGCCTATCAAGACTCACCGCAAGATCGCCACCAGCCTCCTGGTTGAGAGCTTCGCGCAGCCCCCCGATGATATCAACTGCCTTGCCGATCAAGGTTCCTTTGAGAGCTACATCGCCGCGCTCCATAGCACCCCGGGCCTGAGCTAGGCGCGCAAGACCGCCCTCCATCAGCATCTGGATCAGCCGGTGCGGACTTGCATCTACTAGCTGTGCGTTGGTATTGACTGACTGATATTGCTTCATAGCTGCCATGGCGTACATGGGGATTTCGCTCCAGATGTGCGGGACTATCCAGCTTATCGGCACCCGCCCAAGTAGCTTTAGCAGCAACTCCAAAAGGATCTTCGAAAAAGCATGCGGTCCGCAGAGCGCTTGCAGAAAGCAAAAGAACCAACGTTAGTAACCAGACCCCTAGGCACATGTAACGGAACGGATGGCAACGACCACCGCCCCTCTAATAGCCGCGACCGCCCGCCTTACGAGGAATCCAATGCCACTCTATCTACTGTTTTTCTTCACCACGCCAGGAAGGCTGGATAGCGTGCTATCTAGCCAACTACTAGTACTGGAAAGCTGAGCAACCAAAGTATCCATGGCGTTGAACTGTGCATAAAGGCGTGCTGTCATCGACTCAACGCGCAGCGCCAGCTTTTCTCGCTGGGCCTTAATGTCGGTGTTCGTTGCTTCCAGGCCGGAGACCCGCTGGGCCAAGATGCCTCCGGCCTGATTGAAGCCCTCAACCCGATTATTAAGACGGTTCATGAGGCCAGACTCACCGGTAAAGAAGCTGCCGACAGCGTCAAAGTTATTCTCGAGGGCTGCCTTCAGCTTCGTATCGTTGATCGCCAGAGTGCCATCTTTCTGCGTGGTGATGCCAAGATCGGACAGTACCCTTATACCGTCGCCTCCTCCGACTGAAATCAGCTCGTTCTGGATACCGGAAAGAATGCTGCGAACACTGGAATCACCTACCAAACCTCCCGTGAGCGGAGCACCATCCTCGCCAACCTTCGTCACCCGGGTTAGTGAATTGGTCGTGCTAATCAAATTATTGTAAGCCGCTACGAACTTTTTGATGTTAGCGGTAACACCTTCGCTATCCTGCGCAACCGTTACCGTGGAGGTCTTATCCTTATTCGCCGCCACCAGATTTAGCGTTACCTCAGGAATGGCCCCGGAAACCTTGTTGCTCGCACTTTGCAAGGCCAAACCATCAATGGTGAACTTAGCGTTTTGCGACCACTCCAAAACTCCCCCCGCCTCACCGGTAGCAGCATTGTCGGTATCAATTGCTAGAGCATCCAACCCATCACTGGCGTCGATCGAAACGTCTTTACCCTCCCCCGTGTTAGACGATGACATTACCAAACGGGTTTTGCCGGTGCTGGGATCGGTGAGGAGGTTGGCAGTAACTCCAGAGTCCTTAAGCGCTGTATTCAGTGCATCTCTTACGTCAGACAAAGAAGCGTTGCTACCAACATTGATGCTAACACCTGCATCGCTATCCCCAACCTTGACCGTCAAGGTTCCGGCAGCTCCCGTCCTGAAGTCGCCTTCCAATGCAGCGGTAGCTGTCTTGCTTCCCGTAGCCAGTTGCTCGACCTTAACAGTATAGGTTCCCGCCTGAGCAGTCTTGCTGGCAGTAGCGGTCAACAGGTCCGTGTTAGATGATTTGGCAGATCGATTTTCGAACAGCTTGATGTCGTTCAAATCCTTAAGCGCTGTTTGAAAGCTGCTCAACGACGTTCGCAATGTACCCAGAGCGGAAATTTTGGTGGTCGTAGCGGTTGCCAAACGGGTTAGCTGAGCTTCTTTCGGAGCTTTCTCCGCCGCAACCAGTGCACCGACCATCTTGTCGATGTCCATGCCTGAGCCAATGCCTGTGATACCTGCCATGTCACCACCTCGTCATCGTTTTGACGCTTTAAGCCATAGCTCTAAGAGAGCAAGAATCGCGCCGCTATGCCTTTGCATTGAATAAAAGACTACGGGCCTCTTCCAAGTTCTCGGCTAGTCGCAGAGCTTCTTCGGTCGGGATCTGCCTAACAACGTCGCCGGTGGCTCGATCCGTCACTTTTACCACCATCTGACCGCTAGAATCATCCAGATCAAAATTGAGATCACGACGGATGGTTTGCACGAAATCTTTGATACTGGAAACAGCCCCCTCAAGCGAGGCCGTAGTGGCCGTCCGATCTGGAGCGGGAACAGCCTTTTCGATAAATTCCCGGCTGGAAGATGGACTCGCAATGCTTCGACGCTCGCCCTCTGGCACCATCAATTGAACTGTTGTTTGAGCTGTATTGGTAGGCAGCCCTGAAAGCGCAATGTCCATTTTTCACCTCGCAACGGCAAAACGGGAGGAAGCGCCAAGCACTTCCTCCCGCGGTTACTGCAGACCTTCCGTATCAATCACTGCAGGAGGCTAAGAACCGCCTGCGGCAACTGGTTGGCCTGGGCAAGAATTGCAGTACCTGCCTGCTGCAGGATCTGGTTTTTGCTCAGTGCTGCAGTTTCAGCAGCGTAGTCGGTATCCTGGATACGGCCTCGGGCAGCCGATACGTTCTCGCCAATGTTCTGCAAGTTGGCAATCGTATTCTCGAAGCGGTTCTGCACCGCACCAAGTTCGGCTCGCTGCGAGTCGATCGACTTGATCGCCTCGTCGATGGCCTGGACGGCAATCTGTGCGCCTTTGGCCGTAGACAGGTCAATCTTGGCGATGGTTGTGGAAGTTGCCGTACCTGCTGTGGCCGCAACCGTTGTAGCACCCGCGGTGAAACCGGTACCGCTAGTCTGAGCCATGCTAGTAAGGGCAAATGCTGACTGCCCAGTGGTGTTAGCGTCCTCTTTAGCGACAACAGTTATTGCACCAGTAGATTCGTCTACGAAGGCACCCACGCCCGAGTTGGTATCGTTAATGGCGGCAGCCAATTTCTGGTTGATTTGTACGTCGGTATCGCCTTTGGCGAACTTTGCATCAACCGAATACGACTTGGAACCGACCGAGAAACCTACCGTAACGCCACCACTGGCCGCAGCGCCGGTCGCCGGAGAAGCGGCCGCGGTTGCGCTCGAAGCAGCGATAGTGGACTCGTAGTGCGTAGCATCAAGCGACTTGGAGCTCATCTCGCCAATGGAAACACTGATGATCTCGTTGGCCGCTGCACCCACCTGGAAGCTTGCAGTGCCGAAGTCGCCGTTGAGCAACTGACGACCACCGAAGGTAGTGGTATTGCTGATACGGTCCAGTTCTTTCTTCAGCTGGGTGACTTCGTCGTTTAGTGCACCACGCTCAGAATCACTGTTGGAACCGTTTGCAGCCTGCAGGGACAGGTCACGCATACGCTGCAGGATATTCGTAGACTGCTGCAGGGCGCCTTCAGCAGTCTGCGCCATGGAGATGCCGTCATTGGAGTTTTTAACCGCAACATTCAGACCACTGATCTGGCTTCCCAGACGGTTGGAAATCTGCAGACCGGCGGCATCGTCCTTGGCGCTGTTGATGCGGCTACCGGTTGACAGGCGCTGCATTGTGGTCTGCAGGGAGTTGGCGGAGTTGCTGAGGTTGCGCTGAGTATTCAGGGAAGCAACGTTAGTGTTGACGGTCAAAGCCATGATGTGTGTCCTCCATCGGACCTAGCTTGTTTGCCTGAGTGTGCGACCTTAGGGAGGGACATTACCCAGGCACCCATAAAGTTCGCATTCATGATTTATTTCGGCGGTACTCTCAAAAGCTTTAGGGGAAAAGAGAAAAAATCTTCGTCACCCTTGACTTCCTCGAACGCTCGTACCGACGCCTTGTCACTACATCGGCAAGTCGGCGGAGAACCTTAGGAACTAACTCATCATGGGGCGTGTGACAGCCGCGCAAGCCCCCAGGCGAGATCGAAGCCGTGCTAAGCGTTCACGAGCCCATAAAGAGAGGATGCTGCGCTCCTCTTTCTGAAGAGCTGGCTTCGCCGGACAAACCGGTGACTCTCTTCAAGTACTCGATCAGCCGCACAGGACGTACCTTGGAGATGGCATTGAGCGCCTGGCCTGCTGGACACATGCGCGGCGTACATTTATCGAAGCACAGAAGGCGCAGGCCGAACGCTCCGACATGGCGCTCCAGTGGCAACGCTAGCCGAATAGGGGAGTCGGTCCTTGCCAAGGCCAGACGACCTTATAGCGAGGTACCCCGGGAAGGGGCACCTTCGATTTCACCAGCCGAGTCGGGCCGCATCGCCTGATTGATGCAAACCAGCCAGCGGTCTAGGGAAGCCAAGCCTTTCGCCAGGATTCCAGATTCGCACCTTCAAGCATCCATTTGCTCAATACGACATTCCGTAGGTCATCACCTGCTCTGGAGGCTGCATCAAGATCGTTGATGTGAGCCCTGATCGCATCCACCCAATCTCGGAAGCGGTTCTTCACCAACATAACTGGAAGGTCACCTCGATAGCACCGAACATCACTGGCTATGACAGGGAAGCCGCAGGCGCCGTACTCAAGCAGGCGCAAATTGCTCTTGCATTCATTGAAAAGGTTTTGCTCGAGCGGAGCCAGTGCAAGATCCAGGTTCATGCTGGCTAGAACCGACGGATACTGATGAATCGACACGCCCCCATGGAATTCATGAACGTAAGGCCTCAGCTTATCGGGGCACATCCCAAAGAAGACCCATTCGACCTCGTCGGCGAGCTCTTTGATCACGTCGACAATTAGCTCCAAATCGCCCGTATGACCAACCCCTCCAGCCCAGCCAACCCTCGGCTTTAGACCAACCCGTCGTTCACTTTGCTTTCCCTTCCACCAGGTAGCTGGCAAGCGGTTCTCGATGACCTTGATATCGTCGTGCAACCCTGCGTAGGCCTCTGCCAACGGCTGGGTGGAAACCACAAAACGATCAACGTATCCCAGTGCACGCCGCAAAGTACGAACGATGTCCTTTGGCATATGCAGTCGGTGGATACTCTTGATCGGCAGGTTCGGCAGATAGTCGTCCAACTCGTATATTTTGAACGCGCTAGAAAACTCCCGCACCCGCCGCATCTGCTCCAACTGCTCTTCACCCACCTGACGTTGCAACAACACGACGTCAGGCGCGTAACGGGCCAGCTCGACCGGGGAAAGCAGGCCGACAGTTAACGCCCCCTCAATGAGACCGGCATCGCGCATGGCATTGAACGGTTGGATCACACGATAGTGGCCGCAACCCTCGCGATCCGCGTAGTGGCCCAAAACAACCGGCAGTGGTCGCCAGGATTGCAAGGGACGCCAGGACAACTGAGGATCGGCCAACTTGAAACCTTGCTCAACCTGCAAGCTGAACCCAGCGTTATAGGCAGGGTCGTGAGCCAAGACCGGCAACCAACGCCGGTAAAACTCATCTTCCTCCGCAGCGTTGGTGACCGCGTCAGGCGGGGCATCCATCAACAACTGTACCCGGGGAGTCCAGACGTTGAGATATCCCGACTGCTGCAAACGAAGGCAAAGATCCACATCAGCCCAACGCGCGAGCATAGGCGACTCATCAAAACCACCGAGCTGCTGAAATAGCTCTCGATGGACCATCAGACACTCGCCACTGAGGGCAGAATAGTTCTGGTCGATCTGCAGACGCTGCATATAGCCTGCATCATCAAACGAGGCCCCTTCAAAAGCACGGCCGACGGGACCGCAGAGACCGAGCAACAAGCCAGCGTGGCGGATATTGCCATCTGCCGACAATAATTTGCCGCTCACTGCCCCGACTTCTGATCGCTGACCATGGTTGAGTAGTTGCTGCAACCAGCCTTCTGCCATGACGCCGGCGCCATCGCCCAGCCATAGCAGGAAGTCACCTCTCGCTTGCTCGGCCGCCTGGTTGCACAAAGCCTCGCGCGACAAAGCAGAATCGAAGTGCAACACCCTCAATTGATCCACAGCCATCGCCTCGACGCCGGCGAGCCACTCACGCATCGGTGTTGACTGATTACCATGGTCGAGCAACAGCACTTCGTAATTTGCGTAGTCGGTATGCTCCAACAGTGTTTCCATGCATCGCTGAATCTGTGGCAAGCGATCCTTGACTACTATCAGAATGCTCACAGATCCCAGTTGCGCATGGCCATAATCGAGTTCATAGCGACCTGGCAGCCGGCTATCCACTTTAGCCTGCGCGTATCCTCTGGCATGCAAATGCCGCTCGATCACAGCGCGCTCCTGAGCACTGTCTCGGAGCGTAAATGCAACGCTTGTGAGGAGCGGCTCACTTATATGGCCTATACAGGCTAGGCCGTACCGCTCAACTAGGCGCAGCTGGTAGTCCAACTCGAACGCCTCTTCATATTCAACAGCAAAACCGCCCAGCTCCACCAACGCTTCGCGTCTTAACAGCCAGTGTTTGCAAAGCCCAGCGGGAAAACTGAGCAGTAAATCCAAGTTGAAATCCGGACGCAACGCCACCCCACTTCCACCATCTTCCAGACGCATCAGCTCATCTGCATATACGGCAAGGCAAGACTCCGGCGCGCCCAGCAGATCTAATGCCGCGATTAGCAAGCCGCTAGAGGTAAATTCAACGCCGGCCTCCGCCACCAACATCCACACAGCTTGGCTGGAGGTAGCGACGACATTATTGAGTACAGCAATTGGGGTGCTGCCAGCCAGCGGGAACAGCTCCGCCCGACCGTCGAGGCCCGAGAAGGCCATAGACGAAACCACTTGGATATCAATGTTTCGGTAGCAGTTAGTGCTTTCCAGACTCCGTATCGTCTTTTCTACAGCTTCTCGGTCCGCCTTTACATCAAGGACTGCCACAGCTATACGCGGCCCGCCATTGCTGCAAGCCAAGCGTTCCTCTATGAGTCGTCGCTGAACATCCTTCGGCCAGCGCTCCCCCTGCCAAGCCTGCAACGGGACAGTTCCCAAACCGATAGCCCGCATTAATGCTGCAAGCACGTTTACCGGCTTGAACACCCTTGCTTTGAGCTGAGTGATAGGTGCCACGCGCACAAACCGACTGTCCTCGTCAGTGCGATACCAGCCCAGATCGCGAATCATCTGCCGAAAATTCTCGTGCCCTTTTTCCCCTATACCTGGCTGGTCGCGACCTAATTGGCTGAACTGCTCCTCTGAGACCCGAAAATCGGACAGCGCCTCGCAACGCATCGCCAAGTTTCCCGAACGCAATAACTTGGCGTAGATGGCGAGATCACCAACCCAATGGATTCTCACACCATTCAATGTGCTTAGCTGATTGCCCATTGCCAATACATCGGCGCGCCGACACATAACGGAACTGGGCTCGCCTATGAAATTAATTGTATGGTCGACCAAGAATGAAACAAGCTGTTCGCCATCAATTAACGCATCAGTTTCGAAAGGAAATGCCGTGGCATATATATCAGGCAGTCGTTTGCCTGAAGGTCCTATACGACGCCGCCGGGAGCTGGCAAGTGAAACACTGGCATCGCCCTGCATGAGTTCCAACAAGGATGCCACGCATTCGGGGTGAAGCACGTCATCATCATAAAGAAATTTAACATACTCCCCGCTCGCCAACTCGATACAACGCGCAAGATTATTTATTTCATTTAAACGCTTCGGATTATGCTCGTATATCACCTTGAAGTCGGCACGCTCAATGAACCGCTCCACGATCTCGCGAACCTCACCTCCCCGGCAGTCATCACAAATTACTAGCTCCAAAGGCCGGTAAGTTTGTCGAAGCACGCTATCAAGAGCAGTTTCCAAATAAGCAGATTTGTAAGCCGGCATGGCCACGCTAACCAAGGGCTTGACGTCATTCGTATCAGTCACCGGTCACTCCTCAATACTTAGTGCGCGCAGCCTTTCGACGACTCGCCGGGAATTTTGATCATCTTGATAATTAAAAAAGAATTTCTTGCAGGTCCGATAGGCTTCGGAAGGTACTTGGTTAGCCTCGACCAACTCATCCTGTAATTTCACCAGCAAGTCGTCAAAATCGGTCACTACCGGTCCGGGGAAAACTAGATCCATGTCATACAACAAGCCATTCTGGCTGCTTTTATAGTGCCCTAGATCATAGGCAAAGCTAATAACTGGCTTATCCAAATAAAGTGCATCAATATACAGTGATGAATAATCAGTCACCACCAAGTCAGCCTCACGCAATATCGGGGCTATTTCACTAACAACCGCATGCCCTAAGTCGACGATTAACTCTCCGTCGGCATAATATTCGAGATTAAATAACTGATCGCCCTTGCGGAAGTAGTGCATCCGAAAACCTAAAACGGCGTCGTTCTGCCGTAATAAATCCTTGAGCCGCACCACCTGCTCCTCGTCAAACTGGTAACATCCAGCACCATTAAAATCAGCTTCACGAAAAGTCGGCGCATAAACCACCAAGCGCCTGTTCTTCTTAAGATTACGAATATATTCAACTTCATAACGAAGAAAACGCGGAAGCGCCTGCTCAGGCATAAGGAGAAAATCATTACGCGGCAACCCAGTGACCCAGACCCGCTCATAATCAATAGGATGAAATATGGCCGCCATCGCATAACTATCAATATCGGAGGAAGCGATAAGACCTCTATAGAAGCGCCGCTCTTTACGGCGAAAGGCGACCCTATCCGCACGCCGACGCTGTTCGCGATTAGCCAGAGCGAAAAGCCGTTTTAATGGAATGCCATGCCAAAGATTGACCAGCACGCGCCGCGTCAAGCTCGGCCGCACCACGCTAAAGGAACCATCTGCCCAGCGCCATGACATATCTAGGGCTACCGCGTTGGACAGCAGGTAGACTCCACACCGCGCCAGCTCAGCCAGGCCTCGCAGGCTCTGCACATCGATCACCTCGGTATTACAGGCGTCGTCAAGATGCAGATCTGCCGCTAGGTCGCGAGTGAACACTCGCTTGTGAATGCTTGGGTCGCCCTTCACCGCCTCAAACATGGCCCGCGAGTTTTCAACCAACTGGCTGGGCTTGAGCGGGTGGACGAAGAATGCCCAGTGATTGGCTCGTTTTATTGTCAGCCGGTCATAAAGCCACCACAGCGGCAGGATCAGCAAGGCAGCCAGCCACCTGCGCCGGATCGGTGCTTCCCAACGCTTCATGGAAACAACAGCTCCAACGCGTCCACATCGAACACCGGGATCCCACGGTTAAGCGCCACATCCAGACGCTCAGGGAAATGGTTGTCAATGAAGATAGCTGCTCCCTCGACCACGGAGGACTTCGGCTCACCCGATCGCAGATGGATGATCTCATCGAATAAAGATTCGGCGATTCGCGCTTCGGCCAGAGCAGCCTCAAGGCTGCCTTCATGGCGGGTGAGCAGAACCAGACGCCTGCCCATCTCCAGCACTCTGTAGGCAAAGCGCATGGCCTGAGGGTTAGCGCGCCCGCCGCAGACAAGCGTGTCGTCGAAGTCCATGTAAACAGTGTCGAAGGCATATGCCAGCACGGCATGGCTAGCGAGGCAGCGCTCGACCAGTACAACTCGGGGCTCGTCGAGCACTTTCAGATCACGTGCCATGAAATCTTGCACAGCCATCAACGGCAGGTTTACGCCAGCCACTCGTTGAACCACAGAACTGCTGGACAGGCGACAACTGACCTCGAGAAGTTTATAACCGCCCTGCTCGTCACGCTTGAGCTGAAAGAACCAAGGGCCACGAAATTTCAGGCGACCATGGATCGCTTTAGCGATCCGCCCCACCTCTTGAGTCACAGGAATGCGCCGCGAGCGCATGGCAATACCGCCTACCACCCGCTCTCGGCTACGAGGGCCGATATACAGCAGCTGCCCGCGCCAGTCACTGAAGCAGTCGACCGTCAGCTCCTCGCCCGGTAGGTACTCGCAGATCAGCGGCTGATCCAGAGTAGCCAGCGCCACCTCGGCGGCCATACGATCCGTGACCAGCGTCACGCCCTGCCCTCCCTGGCGCTGGTCTGGCTTGAGTAAAACAGGCCAACGCTCCACCTCATCTAGTCCCGCAAACAGCCTGGGAAGCCAGTCTTCCCCAGCGAGCAGTGCGTAGGTAGCCGCCTTGCTACGAGCAATCTGTGTGCTTTGCGGGTCGCCGTTAACTAGATGGACACGCCATGCCGCCATTCGCGGCGCCAGATAGGCCAAAACGCTGTCGTGAGTGGCGAACACAAGCTGAATATCCCAGCCCGCCAGCAACTCCGCGAAGCGTTCATCAAAATCCGCATCGACGATATTCGGCAGCTCGATGTAGCGCTCGAATGCCAGGCGACCATGATCGTCGCGGCTGGAGGCGCCGTGCAGATCGACGTGGATCGAGCGAGCGAGCGCACGCTGAATCTCCAAGCCCACTTCACTACCGCAAGGAAACACCAGCACGTTGATGCGCTTCATGCTGCCTCCACTAGGTCGAAATCCAGCAGCATCTCGCATACCTGCTCACGCGAGTTGTGCATCAGGACGTCAATAATCGACAGCCCTGGCACAAATGTTCCCACGCCCTGGTTGTACACAGCAAAACGATTGCTCACAAAGCGCAAGCGCACACCCTGCGCGGCAAAGTGCCGACTGTTATACAGTTCCTGCCCACCCGCCGCGTTGTGATAGGCGTCAGCGCCGAAGTGTTGGCACAGTTCGAGTATCCGTTGCTCACCACTCGCCGCAGTGCGCGGCATTGTTGAAGCGAACTGAGTGGAAAACGGCAGCTGAAGATAATCGAATACCGCGCATACCGACGCCGCACTCTTGCGTGCAACATTGCGTTCCGGTGCTAGGCAAACGGCCTCGACCAAGGCAAACACCTCGGCAAAAAAAGGCGCTCGGCTGTAGGCGTGGCGCAACTGCTCCAGAAAAGTATCGAACACACCGGTAAAATAGTGCTCGTCGATCCTGCGGTTCTGGCTGACCCGCTCCACCGCGATGCTAAAGGTGAACGGATGGCCGCTGAGCAGAATGCGATTGCGGTTGATGTAGCCCTTTTTGATAAAGGCCACATCGTCGAGAAACACAAAATGGTCGACACTCCCGGCCAACTGAAAATAGCCGAGGTAAGGAAACAAATAAGGCTGCATTACCGCGATAATCACCGTAGCCCCGCTGAAATAATGAGCTGGCAGATGATGTCCACTTCCTCGTCCGCCAGATCCGGATAAATTGGCAGGCAGATGACCTTACCGGCGATGGCGCGAGCCACCGGCAAGTTGGCGGGCTCCGCAGAGGGCAGGCCGCGATACATCGGGAAATCACTGATGAGCGGGTAAAAATAGCGTCGAGCTAAGATGTCGCGCTCGCGCAGGCGCTCATAAAGCTCGTCTCGCGCCAAGGGAAACTGCGCCTCAACCAGGATGGGAAAATAAGCGTGATTGCTGTTGTCAATCAGACCCTCGAAGCAGCTTATCCCAGCTACCCCGACCAATCGCTCGCGGTAATAGTGGTCAATCTGCTTACGGCGCGCCAATGCCTGGTCAATGTAGCGTAATTGCAGCAACCCGAAGGCAGCGTTGACTTCGCTCATCTTACCGTTGATGCCTGGCGCAATTACGGTTGTCTCGTTAACGAACCCGAAATTTTTCAGGTGCCCGATGCGCCGGTAAGTCTTCGCATCCGGGCAAATAATCGCCCCGCCCTCGAAAGTGTTGAACACCTTGGTGGCATGAAAGCTGAGCACGCTTAGATCGCCATGGCGAAGAATACTACCGCCCTCGTCGCGCACACCGAAAGCATGAGCTGCGTCGTAGATAACCCGCAGATTATAGGTGTCCGCAATACGCTCGATTGCCGCCACGTCGCATGGCCGTCCGTAGCAGTGTACCGGCATGATCGCCGTGGTCGAGGGGGTAATTGCCGCTTCTATTTTCTCTGGGTCAAGGTTGAGAGAAACCGGATCGATGTCCACGAACACTGGCTTGACGCCATTCCATAACAGTGAATGAGCTGTAGCGACGAAGGAATACGGCGTGGTTATGACCTCACCAGTTACACGCAGCGCCTGCAAAGCGGTAACCAGTGCAAGGGTGCCGTTAGCGAACAACGCCAAGTGCTCAACCCCTAGGTACTCGCACAGCGCCTGCTCTAGTTGCTGATGCATAGCCCCACCATTAGTGAGCATACGACTTTCCCAGATACGCTCGAGGTAGGGAATGAACTCATCCAAGGGGGGCAGTAGGGGGCTGGTGACGGTGATTGGCTTTTTAATTTTCTGTCCCCTGTCGTAATGATGAAGTAGAGGTATTTTCACCTGTCCGAGACACCACGTGCTAACTAATTCTGTAAGCGACCGCTTTTAAGTCGAAGCCCCTGCCATCGCCTAACCACTCACAAGGCGCATCAGAGCTATCTCCGTTCGATGCACATGGTGCTTAAAGTACCCCACAAAAAATTGACGTTAGGCTTATCCACATGAATGCATACCATGAAGACCTAGCGTATACCCTTAGATATTTCACTGACTATTCTTTCCGACGGCATTTCCCCAGCAAAGTAAGGATTAATTTCTTTGCTTAGAAAATCTTTGTGAGCCTGCAATATTTCCTTATCTGAAATAATCAAGCGCTCCACAAATACCACGACATCTTCAAAACAATAGCCAATTTCGCACCCTTTTAACGCAGCGGTGCCAAATTCAGAATAATATTCGCCCTGATTACTTTCAGCCAGCAAGTACAAAACTGGTTTTTCAACATATAAGAATTCAGCCAGAAATGAACCTGAATCGTGAATCATCGCATCGGACGAAAGAAACAAATCGGTATATTCACCTTCATCTAGCTGCGTGTGCGATTCATTTTTCCAAAAATCATAATATGCATCCGTTTTCTCTCGCCCCCAACAAGCATGCCTGTATAACTTTGCCTTTAGCAAAGGATGAGGCTTGAAACTCCAAACAACTTTTTCCTTCATCGACTCTGAGAAATCCCTGAACGCTTGCGCATACCTCAGAAAATTTGAGTACGGCAAAAACGCATCAACGATTGTATGATGCGGAGCCCAGATGATCCGGCGGCGATCGTCTTTGGATTTCCAAACATCCAGATATCGACCTTTTGCTTTCTTTTCTATCAGAGCCTCCATCGCAGGATAGCCTGAAACAACAACATTCTGTCCTTTTGCCACCGCCACATCCACATACGTTTTCATTGAATATTCGTGCGGCGCGAATATTCTCCAAAGCGCATTATGAAAATCCTGATTATATTGTGCTGCATCTCCCCCATAACGGCAAACCTCGTGGTGATACGGGACATAACAACTCAGATAATTTAAATAAGCGTCTTGATAGTATTCTCTGCGAGTCAAATTATGTGGATTGGTAAAAAAAACAATATCTGGCTCCAACTCCTCCAAACGCATCCAACGACTTTCAGATCCATTATAAGCAGAGGTAAACGGGTAACCCTTTTCTTCAAAAAAAACGCAACACTGCCGCATATCATCCCACATGCGCTCGTCCCCATAAGATATAAAGGGACAGACAAGAATCACCGGATCAAACAACGGATTGGCCAGCATCCTGTTAAATACAGAATCTACCTTCCATACACTGTGATGAATGGCTAGAAATACAACCCTTATACGATCTTTGCCCTCAATTTTCTTTAAAAAACACTTATGCTTCTGTCGCTGACCAACCACGAGACAGCCTTTCATTCTTCTCGAAAAAGAATCTAAAACGCTTATGCCATAGAAATAAACTTTACTATGATAAGCCGCATCCAAAGCAGTTAGATCATTGCCGTTCAACACCAAAATAACATCATTTTCTTCAAGTATTTCGCTGGGATAACTTTCCCGGCTATTAGCTATTACCAACTCAATCCCAGAGCACGGCAATTCATTGAAGTGTATGGTCTCGGTGACAACCACCGTCACACGAAGGCTTATCCCCCTGCCGGAAAATAGCGCTTGTTTCTTCTTGACTCTATTGCAGATAACCTTTAAGTCTTCCGAGCTTGAAACAACGGGATAAATACAAACGCTTCTATCGCTGTCTATTTGCTCCATTACTGACCGGCCATTCCAGGCGAGGCTTAACGGCAATATTATGTTTTTCGCATCGCACCCTTGCTCTAACAAATTATTTTCAAATACTCTACCAAGTCTATTTGAAGCAATTAAAAATTGAGAGCTTTTTAATTGGAGAGCAGTGAGGTCAGATCTTTTAACGACTGGAACGCCTAGATAGCTTTCCATAGTCGGTTGATCTTCAACAAAGCCCTGTAGCACGTTTTTCACGTCTAAATGCTCAACCTGTCTTTTATAAGACACTCCCATCATCCCTGCCCCGTAAATATACAAAGGCCTAGTAAAATCAATTTCGGGAAGAGGAAAAATCATAACACTTATCTCTACAGGTTATGCAGAATGACATCGCACACTTCTCACTTAGGATGGCCATGCTGTTGCAAAGCGAAGCACCAGCACTACTAATCACCCACTATCACAGAAGCAGGGACTCTGATTATTTTTCTGTCGTCGACATTTGCCTGCTCCATCAGTAATTTCTTTATTTTAAAGAAGTACCCGCTAGCCACAAGGACACAGTCAACCTCATTGATGATTAACTCAAGCTGCTTTAAATCAATCACCTTCAAACCAAAACAGATTTTTTCACTTAGATCTGGGTCAGTATTACATGCATACAAAATTTTAAACCCATCCCCAAGTCCATAAAAGGTATTCTTGGCACCTAATGCTGTTCCAAAAATCACAGCCTTTAAGGGAGGGGCATAATCCATTTGATCATCGCAGAGCTCCTTATTTCCCACCAAAAACCTATGCCTACGCAACATGTTCTTTCGCATCAAAGCGACAAGCTCGAAGTCAACCTTAACTTTCTCAGCCCGTACAGCAAGCAAATAATCATGCCATTGCTGCGTCACTATCTGGTGTGTGACAAAACAGTTAAAATACTCTTCTGCTAAGTTTCCATTTTTATCCAGAAAAAAAGACAAAAAAGGTGACGTCCTATTCATTGGGTGAAGAGGTTTTATCATCTGTGAAGTCCAGCCATTCTCATGCTTTCGATACCCCACAAGTATCTCAGGAAAATAATGCACTCCGTCAGCGAGTAATGCGCGAAAGTACATGAGATGATCTTCACAGTCAGGATAGGTCACCGGGGTACCGAAACTTTTGTAAGTATCTATCCGGTACGCAACAGCAGCACCTAAAAAATGTATTGCAAAATGATACTTTTGGTACTCAATCATGCTATACATGTTATTAGCATGAATAGAATAATCTTGATTATTATATTGAAAGGTTGCCAATCCACTAACGATAGCTCCGCTCTCATCTATCTCTTCTAGACCATGCGCCACCAAAGATGGTTTACCGGCCTCCAACCACTCTTGCACGATTCTAGAAACTCTATTCGGCTTTGATACATCATCGCCAGCACACATCACCACGAGTTCGCCGCCGACGAGATTTTCCATTAGGAAGGCAAAATGGCGGCCAATACCCAAGTTGACCGGATTCTGATTCACAACCACATCACAACTTCCCGCATAGATATCCAGCAAACCCCTAACAACACTAACTGTGTTATCACTGGAAGCATCGTCGGACACGACAATATTCAAGTTAGGATAATCTTGATACAAACAAGAATTAACTGCCTGCTCTATATATTTTTCTTGGTTGTAACATATTAGAGCAAGCGTAACCTTCGGAAGGTTAGCCATATCAGCAGTCCCACAATGCATTTTATGCCCCCGCAATGGCATCTAAAAAAATATCTTCACGATTATTAACCCCGAATAAATAAAGCGTCTGCGCCAATTTGTTACGGAATAGTCAATCTAGCCAACTTAGAGAGTCGATATAATTTTTACTTGGCCGCCTGAAGAATTAACGCCTGCTTAATGGCTGAAGAAGAAATGCCCTGGGTTCTATCAAGATAAACGACCCGGCAGATATTTGAGAGATAATCAAATTTTCCTGCCCAATCACAGCCCATCACAAATACATCGACAGCATGCTCTGCTATATCTCTTTCCTTTTGCTCCCAAGAGCATTCTGGTATTACCAGATCAACAAACTTTATCGCGCTTATGATTTCCCGGCGTTCTTCATAAGGTACCAAAGCCCGCTTACCTTTTAAAGCGTTGAACTCGTCAGTCGATACAGCCACGATTACCTGCTCACCCAGTTCACGCATACGCTCAAGCAAACGTAAATGGCCAACATGAAACATATCGAACGTTCCATAAGTGATCACTGTTTTCACCTTCGCCCTCTTCGTTTGCCTGTCACAAAATTCATAAATTTGCTTTATAGGGAACCTTATTAAGGGCCTTGGCAATAATGACTGACCTCACCCTAGGTCTTCGCCAGCATTTTTTACGAGCGCCAGACGACTTTCTGTGGCAGATAGAATTATTTTTTTGAACACTTCAGCCGAGATTAAGCCAGCATAATTCCCGACTCTGTCAGGATGATACATCTCACCGCTGAGTGAACAGATATTCTCTCTACTGACATACTTATTAATATGGGCATCTAGCTGAAAGCTTTTTAACATACCTTGAACGCAGCGCAATAACTTTTTTTCGGGACAGTTAACATTACTGTCTAAGTAATGATCGATAAGAGCAGGCAATGTAAAGCTACATGCCAATCCATGTGGAACACCATAATGGCTAGTTAATGGATAGGACATAGAATGCGCAATTGCTGTACGCGTTTGGCTGATTGCCAGCCCCGCTAATAGACTGGCCACTTGCATAGCGCCACGAGCTTTTAGATCAAAGGGATCTTCCAACACCTGCGGCAGAGAATTAACAGTTAACTCTAACGCCTGCAGCGCTAAACCCCGACTTATGGGATTGCTATTAATATTCCATATAGATTCGATGGCATGCGAGACTGCATCGAGCCCAGTGTATAATGTCTCTATTTCCGGCAAGCTAAGAGTTAGCTCCGGATCCAATATTGCTCTGTCTGGAAAAATCATATCTCCAGTTACGGAATATTTTTTGTGTTGAGTTCTATCCCAGACAGTAGCAAAAGGGGTAACCTCTGCACCTGTTCCCGAAGTTGTAGGTACGGCTATTAAGGGTATCTTTTTACTCCAAAGCTGCGGCTGCTTCTCACGTAAAATTTGAATCAGAGGTCGAGGCAGATGACTAGGAATTGACACAGAAAGCACCTTGGCTGCATCCAGCACACTTCCGCCTCCAATAGCTAAAATTCCTTGAACACCCTGACCACGATAATAACTTGTTAGCTTTTCTAAATCATCAAGCTCCGGATTTGGAGTGACCTGATCATATATAACTAGATTTATGCTCGGCAAAAGTTTCTGAACTTGGCAAGTCATGCCGCGACAGGTAAATCCGTTAGTTGTGACTAACAGCCAAGTCCCGGAACACAACCATTGCGGTAATTGCTTTAAGCTACCCTGCCCAGCATTAAGCTTAACGGGATTATGGAAAGACCAATTACTCACAACCCAGCGACCTGCATAAAGGCCCGTTTATTTTCTTGCGGCGTGCTGGTAGGGCGCCCCAGATCATCACGCGAACCTATGGCGATCTTTATTTCCAAAAACACCGGGCCAGGCTGCTTTTGAATAGCCCGCCAAGCTGCAGTTATACCTACAGCGTCACTAGCGACCTTATAATCCTTATAGCCACTTGCAAGTGCTATACTTTTGAAATCGATCTTCCCCCCCACCGTCGGCTGTCCTCCGACGGACTCATGGGCGGCATTATTCAATAGCACATGGACTAAGTTCTTTGGCGCCAGATCACCAATGATAGGAAGTGCCCCCATGTGCATAAGCACTGATCCATCACCATCAATACAGACTATCTGCTTATGTGGATTACCCAGTGCAGCTCCTAATGCAATCGATGCCGTGTGCCCCATAGCCCCAACTGATAGAAAATCACGCTGAATTCCGCCGTGCTCGGCACGGAGCTCAAATAACTCGCGCGAGGTCTTTCCCGTAGTACTTATTACTAGGGCGTCACCAATTAGACTTAGGAGACAACGTAAAGCGTCTTCGCGCCTCATTTGTGAAATAGAATCTGGCTTGCGCTGACTTTCGTATCTAGTAAAAGTACCGTTGCGTACGAGGATTGCTATAGGGGCGCCGGTCCTCTTAAGCTCTTGCATCGCAGCTTCTAGCGTTACATCTAAGTCAGAATCTTTGTCCAATATCCAATTCGGAATGCCAAGAATATTCAATTGCTGCTGAGTAATTTCGCCCTGCTTAACATGCTGCGGTTCGTCCTTCACGCCTGGCTCGCCGCGCCACCCAACAATCAATACCATTGGAATTTTATAGACCTTAGAGTCAGCAATCGAAGTTAACGGATTAATTGCATTCCCCAATCCAGAATTCTGCATATAAACTGCAGCCAGACTGCCGGTAGTCAGATGATACCCAGCGGCTATAGCTACTGCATTGCCTTCGTTAGCGGTAATTACATGCTCTCCAACCCCAGCATGATCCTCAATATAGGCACAAAGGTCCTTAAGCAAAGAGTCAGGCACTCCCGCGAAAAGGCCTACATCGAATTCTTTTAGTTTTGTATAAAAGGCTCGCGAATTGATCATGGTGTGCGCCCTTATTTTGTCCCCGGTATCAGTTCCAAAATCTCTTTGATCGGCAACATTTTTTCGTCACATTCTTTAGAGCGCTGGTGAAGCAAAATGGATTTTGCAGTTTCCAACATAGCTGGATAGGCACTACGCAAAAGCTGATTTGCGTAGATCACAATATTAACCCCTCTTTCCTGCAGCTCCGTCTCGAACACCCGGTTATAGCTTGAGGGCACAACTACCAATGGCTTCCGATTTTCAAATTTTCGGTAATGATCACAGAACTCGAATATCTCGGCCGGATCTTCCTTGCGGCTATGTATCATTATGCCGTCAGCACCAGCATTCAAGTACGCCATTGCTCTTGCGACTGCATCATCCATGCCTCGGTCAAGAATCAGACTTTCGATCCTAGCAATGATCATGAAATCATCAGTGGCCTGGGCTTTTTTACCAATTCTTATTTTTGCGGAAAAATTTTCAATGGTATCTTGTGCTTGAGCAACCTCATTGCCAAAGAGCGAGTTTTTCTTCAGCCCTGTCTTATCTTCGATTATCGCAGCAGAAACCCCAAGGCGCTCAAGCGTACGCACAGTAAATTCAAAGTGCTCCGACTGCCCACCAGTATCTGCGTCGTAAATTATTGGTTTGGTCGTAACTTCCAGCACTTCATTTAGGGTATTCATTCGAGCTGACACGTCGACCGCTTCAATGTCAGGCTTGCCCTTAGCAGTAGAGTCAGTTAATGAACTCCCCCACATACCGTCGAACTCGCGCAAACCTTCAGGCGTAGAGACTTTTGTGTTCTCGATTATCAGTCCGCTCAAAGCGTTATGAATATCAAGAAAACGTAACAATGGTTTGACTTGCAACATTCGACGTAAGGACTTTAAGCGCAGATCGGGGGTTGTACCAATTTCTCGAAGCGCTTTATTCAACTGTGTAGAAGAAATACCCGCAGTATAAGGAATCTCAATCAGCTCGCCGCCCCATTCGGTCAAAGCATCAATAACTCGTTGGCGGGTTTCGCGCTGAACGCCTTCACGCCAGTCATCACCATGAACTACATAATCGGGCTTAAGTGCGCGCAGGTTTGGCACATAATCCAGAGTGGTTTGCGGAACCACACGCGACACGCTTTTAATGTTCTCTATGACTAAGCGTCGCTGTTCGAATTCCATATACGGAATTCGCTTGTAACTGGCTATGGCCGCATCCGTTAGGAGCCCGACCACTACTTCACCATACTCGGCAGCTTTCTTAAGAATATTAAGATGGCCAGGATGAACAAGATCGGCGCTCATGCCAACGTAAACCACTTTACCTGCAGTCATTATTATCTCGATATCTAATACACTGAATGTAAACGACCTACCAATTTACTTGAGGAACCAATAGAAGCTTCGCTACGTATAAAAAAACTGCAAAATGACAAGCACATATTTCACTCATATCAGCCTTAACGCATAACCTACGCCTCGCATTAGCCATGCACCGAACCATTACCAACTGCCTGAGAGAACTCCTCATAATTACGATAGTAATCCTCTTCTGTATAATGAGACGACGCTAGCACCATGCAGACCGAGCCGCTAGAGAAGTTATCCATTTCCCGCCAGATCATAGGTGGTATATAAAGCCCATAGTAGGATCGGTTCAGGTGATACTTGAACTTTGTACGCCCATCATCAAGTGTAATGTCGAAACTGCCTGACATGGCGATCAGCAACTGATGAAGTTCTTTATGTGCATGGCCACCGCGATACGATCCGCCTGGCACATCATAGAGGTAGTAGACCCGTTTGATGTCGAAAGGTATATGTTGTCCGCCCTCAACAAAGGTCAGATTGCCTCGCGGGTCTTCTATCTTCGGCAGGTCGACGATCCTGCAATGCTGTAGTGACACGCCAATGCTCCTATATCTAATTTTGTTAACTTGCCATGAAACTATTGCAGGCATTGATTACCTGGTCAATTTGCGGCACTGACAACCCTGGGTAGATTGGCAGGCTAAGAACCTGTGTGCTGAGCATCTCTGTGACCGGCAAGGATAACTCTCTCATCTCACTGTATGCTGCCTGCCGGTGAATCGGCGTGGGATAGTGAATTAGCGTCTGCACTCCGGCCTTAAGCAGATGTTGCTGTAGGGCGTTTCTGTACTCGCTGCGGACAACGTAAAGATGCCATGCATGAACTTCATCGCCACTTCGCAGCTCGGGTAGATACAAGATTCGCCGATCCAGGTTCTGGGAATAGCGCACAGCGATCTCGTGGCGCGCCTGATTATCTGCGTCTAGATGTCTGAGTTTTATGCGCAGAAAAGCGGCTTGCAACTCGTCCAGCCGAGAGTTGCACCCCTTGCGATCGTGCTGATATTTGACCGGGGAACCATAGCTCTGTAACGAGCGAATGATAGTCGCCAGCTCCGTATCATTGGTCGTCACCATGCCCCCATCGCCGAGTGCACCCAGCGGCTTACCCGGAAACATACTGAAGCCCGCTGCTAGGCTCCAAGCACCCGCGCGACGTGGACCGAGCCGCGCGCCGTGCGCCTGCGCAGCATCTTCCAGTAACAACAAGTCGTGACGCTTGGCAATTTCGGCGAGGGCCTCCATGTCAGCCAAGCGCCCATAGAGATGTACTGCAAGAATTACCCGAGTGCGCGTGCCGATTGCCGCTTCAACGGCTCGCGGGTCGACGTTGAAACTCGACAATTCCGGCTCGACCAATCGTACTTTCAAGCCACATGCACTGACCGCTAAGACGCTTGCGATGAAGGTATTGCCCGGCACGAGGACTTCATCGCCTGGCTGCAACCGGCCTGCCTCTAGCAAGGCACGAAGAATCAGCACTAGGGCGTCCAACCCATTGCCGACCCCAACTGCATGGGCAACACCACAATAGCCGGCAAATTCGGCCTCGAATGCACGGCATTCCTCGCCGTGGATATACCATCCGCTAGCTAAAACGCTTTGCAGCGCGGCAGCGAACTCGTTCTCGAAGCGGCTGTTAAGCATCCGAAGGTCTAAGAACGGAATCATGACCACTCCTCTGCGTCAGCCAACGTGCGGACTACTCGTGCCGGATTGCCCACCACCAGTGTCCTAGGCGGTACGTCGTGAGTAACTACCGCGCCTGCTCCTACCAGAGCCCCATGACCGATAACTAATCCAGGTAGAATTACCGCACCTGCACCAATTGACGCGCCAGGTTCTATCACGGTGGCGGCAAAAGAATCCGGGTAATCACGCGATCGCGGATATAGATCGTTGGTGAAGGAAACATTAGGGCCTATAAATACGTCATCAGCCACTCGCAATCCGTCCCACAATTGCACACAGCTTTTTATGGTTACTCGATCACCGACAAGAACATCATTTTCGATAAAACAGTGTGAGCACACATTGCAGTCAGCACCTATACGAGCCCCCGGCAAGATCACGACGAATTGCCAGATGCGCGTATTCTCTCCTATAGAACTCGACTGAACGTCCGCCAATGGATGAATCATCCTCATATGTTATGCGCCGTTTCCATGTTTTACACACTACCCCCACCGTGATGTAGAGAGCATCTCTCGAAGTTACTCATCTTCGTTTTTTGAGATGCAGTATGGCCCACACCCCTCGGGCGCAGAGCCTTACACGTTCGTTCCACGCTTCATCCGCTGGGACCATAACTACGCACATACCGGATCCTCAGCGATGGCAGTGTGATCTAGCATTCTTGCTGGCTAATCGACAAAAAATTGCCACTGCTAACGCAGCAGCAAAAACCTGGCCAGAACGCACAAAATCTGCTCGAGACGTGCCCGCTCCTCACGACAGAAGGTGATTTATGCACTTAAGTCAGATTAGCTCTTAATCAGCTACCGGGGCGGGAATCGGATAAATTGTTGCGGCTGCTTGTAACGAGCACCGCTTATCCTTAATGCCGGATCAGACTACGACCTTTGCCTGTTCAAGCCGCGCAAGCCGCTCTAAAAATGCCTGTTCATCAAACACGCTTAAACCTAGCTGAGTGGCTTTGGCGAGCTTGGATCCAGCACCCGGGCCCGCTACAACGACACTGGTCTTGGCCGATACGGAGCCGGAAACTTTCGCCCCTAGCGCTTCCAATTTCTCCTTGGCCTCGTCGCGGCTCATGCTTTCCAGCGTACCGGTCAGGACCCAGGTCTGGCCGGCGAGCGGGAGGCCTGCGGCTTCCTTGCGCTCGCTCTGCCAGTGCATACCGAATTCACGTAGTTGCGCTTCGATCATGCGGGCGCGGTTGGCGTTTTCGGGGTTATTGAAGTAGTCGCGCAGTGAGCGGGCAGCTTTTTCGGTGAGGCGTTCGACCTGGCGCAGGTCAAGCCAGTCGGCGGCGATGATCGCATCCAGGCTACCAAAACGCTCTGCAAGCCGCTGGGCACCGGTGCGGGCGATGTAGGGAATATTGAGCCGATCGAGCATATCGGCGAGCGTTGCGCAGGCGGCGAATTCGGGGTGGACGTCGCCCTCCTCCTGCGGCTCGACGCCGCGTTCGCGCAGCAACGCAATCACAGTGCGATTGTGTTCGTCCTCGAAGAAGCTGTGGATCTCGTGCGCAACCTCGAGTCCCACATCGGGCAGGTAGACCAGTACATCCGGTAGCGCTTTCGCGATTCGCTCCAGCGAGCCGAGCGCTCGCGCCAGCAGCTTGGCTGTCTCCTCCCCTACATCTGGAATCCCCAGCGCAAACATAAAGCGCGCCAGGGTGGGTTTGCGGCTGGCATCAATGGCGCTGAGCAGATTGCGCGTTGACGTTTCAGCGAAGCCCTCAAGCTCGATGACCTGGGCATCAGTGAGGCAGTACAAATCCGCCGGGGAATTGACCAGACTCTTATCAACCAGCTGCTCGACAATCTTGTCGCCCAATCCATCGATATCCATAGCGCGGCGCGAAACGAAGTGGATGATCGCCTGCTTGAGCTGAGCCTGGCAGGCCAGACGGCCAACGCAGCGGTAGATCGAGCCTTCGCTGACCGACTCACGACCCTTGCTGCGTTTGATCAGCTGGGTGCGTTCCACCGCAGAGCCGCACACTGGACATTGTTGCGGCACATGCACAGCCTGCGCATCATCCGGTCGGCGCTCAGCAATGACACCAAGAATCTGTGGAATCACGTCACCTGCGCGCCGGACAATCACGGTATCGCCGATCATCACACCCAGGCGCGCCACTTCATCCATGTTGTGCAATGTCGCATTGGAGACGGTAACGCCCGCCACTTGCACCGGCTTGAGCCGCGCAACCGGCGTGATAGCGCCAGTGCGGCCAACCTGAAACTCGACGCCGAGCAGCTCGGTGATTTCCTCGCGTGCGGGAAACTTGTGAGCAATAGCCCAGCGTGGCTCGCGGGCGCGAAAGCCCAGTTCACGTTGCTGAGCCACGGAATTGACTTTGAACACCACGCCGTCAATTTCGTAGGGCAGCGCATCGCGCTTTTCGCCGATGGCGTCGTAGTAGGCTCGGCACTCGGCGACACCATTGGCTAGTTTCAGCTCGCGACTGATGGGCAGCCCCCAGCCTTTCAGCGCGTTGAGAATGCCGATGTGGGTGTCCGGAAGATCACCATCACTACGGCCTACGCCATATGCACAAAGCTCCAGCGGGCGGCTGGCGGTGATTTTAGAATCCAGCTGACGCAGGCTGCCTGCCGCCGCATTACGGGGGTTGGCGAAGGGTTTGCCACCGCCCTCCAGTTGCCGTGCATTAAGTGCCTCAAAGCCGGCCTTGGGCATGTAGATTTCCCCACGCACCTCAAGCACCGCGGGCCAGCCGCTGCCTTGAAGCTTCAACGGGATGTTGCGCACGGTGCGCACGTTGGCGCTGATGTCCTCGCCGGTGCTGCCGTCACCTCGGGTGGCGCCGCGCACCAGATGGCCGTTCTCGTAAAGCAGGCTGACCGCAAGACCATCGAGCTTCGGCTCGCAGCTGTACTCGATCACGGGGCCTTCACCAAATAGGTCCCCAGCGGGCAAGTCCAGGCCCTCGCGCACACGGCGGTCGAAATCCAGCAGATCCTGTTCTTCAAAGGCGTTGCCCAGGCTCAGCATTGGCACTTCATGACGGACCTGGCCGAACGCCGCAAGCGCTGCACCGCCGACGCGCTGGGTTGGTGACTCAGGAGTTACCAGCTCCGGGTGCTCGGCCTCCAGGGCCTTCAGCTCATTGAACAGACGATCGTACTCAGCGTCCGGAACGCTGGGCTCGTCAAGGACGTAATAGCGGTAGTTATGGGCATCGATTTCGCTGCGCAGTTCGGCGATGCGCTCGGCAGCGGTTTGGGCGGAAGGCATAGGACAGAGCCATGGCTGGGGCTGTACTGATTCAGACCAGATCAGTGCCCTTTGGTTGATATGAAAGCGCCGGATTTTAGCCGATTAAGAGCGTGACTGAAGGGTTGCGGGTATTCGGAGGAGCTTGGGGGAGGTGCCGCTGCGGGGTGACTGAAGCCCACCTTGTGACGCATTTCGAGAAAGCATCAGCATCGCGGCACTGTTCCGAGGAGGCATCGGTGGGCTGAAGCCCACCCTACGGTATTGCTCAGCGCTGTTTGACGGTCATCTGACGGCGCTCGAACTCGACTATGCGCTGCCGGTAGTGCTCGATGGTCTGGGCAGTCAGCACGCTGCGCTGATCGTCCTTCAGCTCACCGTTGAGTTCCTGGGACAGCTTGCGCGCCGCGGCAACCATGACATCGAAAGCCTGTTTGGGATGACGCGGGCCCGGTAGACCGAGGAAAAAGCTCACGGCCGGCGTGGTGAAGTGATCGATATCGTCCAGATCAAAGGTGCCAGGCTTGACCGCATTGGCCATGGAAAACAGCACCTCTCCATTGCCAGCCATGCTCTCGTGGCGATGGAAAATATCCATCTCGCCAAAGCGAAGACCGCTTTCGAGAATGTTCTGCAGCAGCGCAGGACCACGGAAACCGTGGGGATCGCGGCAGATGACGTTGATGACCAGCACTTCCTCTACAGGCGCCAGCTCTTTCTGCGGCTGATCCTTTTCGCCCTCATCGTCACCCACCACCGGATCGAGCAGCGTTGGCACGGGCTCGTCGCTGCTCAGCTGAAGATCACCCTGAAACGGTTCGTCCTGACGGCGACGCTTGCCGGACTCACGGGCGCTCATGGGCGGCATGTCACCCTCGTCCAAAGAGGGCTCGTGGTCACGATTCACGACACGAGCCGGGCCGAGAACCTCGGCAGAATCTTCAGCATCAGGAAGGGTGGAGAGGCTACGGTCCAGCTTGAATTTCAGCTTGCCCTTGCCACCGCGCATGCGACGCCAACCGTCAAACAGAATGCCGCCGATGACAATGATGCCGATGACGATCAGCCACTCGCGCAGACCGATATCCATTAATGCATTAACCTCTGACTTCGATGATAAAGACGCATCAAACGATCACTTAGGACCGTTTCATGCGCATCGTAAAAATTGTGCTCTAAGCTAGCACGACGAACGGTAACTTTGCACCGTGCGGTAGTTCTCTTTTTATTGCCTTCCTTGTATCAAAAAGGCTCAAACACGCGGCTTAATCCTCAAGATTCGACCAGCGCGACGGCCTGTTCCACATCAACCGTCACTAGCCGCGAACAGCCCGGCTCATGCATGGTCACACCCATCAATTGATCGGCCATCTCCATGGCGATCTTGTTGTGGGTGATGTAGATGAACTGCACTTTCTCCGACATCTCCTTCACCAGCCGCGCATAACGCCCCACGTTCGCATCATCCAGCGGTGCGTCAACTTCGTCGAGCATGCAGAACGGTGCAGGATTGAGCTGAAAGATGGCAAATACCAATGCCAGCGCCGTCAACGCCTTTTCACCGCCGGACAGCAAGTGGATAGTGCTGTTCTTCTTTCCAGGCGGGCGCGCCATGATCGCCACCCCGGTATCGAGTAAATCTTCTCCGGTAAGTTCCAGATAAGCATTGCCGCCGCCAAACACTTTGGGAAAAAGCGCCTGCAGGCCACTGTTGATCTGGTCGAAGGTTTCCTTGAAACGATTGCGGGTTTCGCGGTCGATTTTGCGGATGACGTTTTCCAGGGTATCCAGCGCCTCGACAAGGTCGTCGTTCTGAGCATCGAGATAGCGTTTGCGTTCCGATTGCTGCTGATACTCGTCGATCGCCGCCAGGTTGATCGGCCCGAGGCGCTGAATGCGCTGGCCAAGGCGTTCCAGTTCCGCTTCCCAGCTTGGCTCGGTCGCCTCGGCTGGCAAGGTGGCGAGCACGCCGTGCAGATCATATCCGTCTTCGTCCAGCTGCTCCTGCAGCGCCTTGCGCCTGACGCTTAGCCCCTGCCAATCCATCCGCTGCTGTTCCAGCTGACCACGCAGCAACTGCGCCTGCTGTTCGGCCTGGGTGCGCCGCTTTTCCGCGTCGCGCAGCTCACGGTCGGCGTCTTCCAATGCAAGTCGCGCATGCTTGAGTTCGTCTTCAACGCCCATGCGTCGTTCCAACAGCTCCTCGAGCTTCATCCGCAGCTCTTCCAGGGGTGCCTCACCTTCCTCCAGATTCAGACTCAGCTGCTCACGACGTTCGATGGCTCGCTCGAACTGCTGCTCCAGCCGTTCCAGTGCCTGCCGGGTGGACTCGTGCTGTGCCCTGAGCGAGCTAACGCGCAGCGCCAGCTGGTGCGCGTGGTCTTTCTGTTGGCGGGCCTCCTGACGAACGCGATCTAGCTGCTCGCGAATTCCGTCCCGCCCAGCCAGCAAAATTTCGCGCTGCTCGGTGTCCTGAGCCATCGCATCCAGCGCGTCCTGCAGTTGCAGACGCGCCTCGCCGAGTTGCTCGGTCTCAATCTCGCGCTGTTCTTGTTGTTCGGCGAGCTCTTCATCCAGCCGTCGGCGGCGCAGTGCCAACTGCTCGAGCCGGGCCTGTCCAGCGGACAATTGTGCCTTGAGATCACTGAGGCCGCGCGCTTCGTCCTGCTCCCGACGGCGCTGTTGCTCTCGCTCATCCTCAAGGCGGGCCTGATCAGCGCGCAGCCCAGCAACGCGCTCTTCGACCGTTGTCAGAGCGACTTCACGCTCATCGCGCTCCGCCTGTAGCCGCTCTAATTCCTGCCCGCGCGCAAGCACACCGGATTCTGCCTTGCTAGCGCGGCTGACCCGCAAAAAATGCTGACCAACCCAATACCCATCACGGCTTATCAGGCTTTCGCCTTCACCTAGGCCGGCGCGCGCGGCCAGCGCTTGATCCAAGGATTCGACAGGCCGCACGAGACCCAACCAGGGCGAGAGGTCCAGTTCTGATTCGACCAGGTCAAGCAAGCTACCGGGGCGATGCGCGCCACCATTGCGCGGGCTGACCAGACGCAGATCACCCTGTTCGAAACTGCCGAGCTCGATCGCCGCAAAATCGTCCAGCAGCACAGCGTGCAAGTCCGTACCGAGCACGGTTTCTACCGCCAGCTCCCAACCGGATTCGACACGCAACCCTTCGGAGAGACGCGGCCGCTGTTCCAACTCCTGCTCATGCAGCCACTCGGCGACACCCTTGCCTGGGTCCATCGCGGCCTGTTGCAATGCCTCCAGCGACGCAATGCGACCGTTCAACCGTTGCAGTTCGCCCTGCAGCTGCTGTTGCGTGAGAGTCCCCTGCTGCAGCGCTTCGCGCAGTTGCTCCAAACGTTCATTGAGAGCGTCCCCCTCTGCCGCCAGTGTTTCGAGCTTAAGCTCACTCACTGCAAGTTGCTCACCGAGCTCGAGGATCGCGACATCTTCAGGATCGCCAGCCAGCAGCGTACGCTCGTCATCCAGGCGACGCTGACGCTCGGCCAACCGCTCCAGGCTCTGCTCCAGCTGCTGGATACGCGATTGCTGAACTTCGGCAGCACGGCGCGGCTCTGCGCTGTGCTGATTGAATCGTTCCCACTGCTCCTGCCAGGCCTGCATGGCCGCTTCGGCCTCTTCCAGCTGCGCAGCGGACTCCTCGGCGGCGATCCCTGAATCCAACTGCCCGGGCTCGAGCATCGCCAGTTCCTCACCCAGCGTGGCGAGCAACGTGCGATCGTGACCGAGGTGCGACTCGGTCTCCAGGCGTGCCTGTTCCGCTTCGCGAAGGTCGTCCTGCAACTGTCGCAAGCGCTGCTGGCCGTGCTGGATACTTTGCTCGACGCGGGCGATATCGCCGCCCACGGAATAGAAACGCCCCTGCACCTGGTTGAACCGCTCAGACAGCTCGTGGTGACCGTCACGCAGGCGCTCGATGCTTGCATCGGCGTTACGCTGCTCGGCGACCAGCGCCTCGAAGGCCACCTCCTGATCACCGATCACCTGCTCGCGCTGGCCCACCTGATCGTTCAGGGCCTGCCAACGTAGTGCCGAAAGCTGCGCCTTTAGCTGGCGCTCCTCGGCCTTGTACTCCTGATACTTCTCTGCTGATTGCGCCTGACGGTGTAGCCGTTCGAGTTGTCGCTCCAGCTCTTCGCGCAGATCGGTCAAGCGCGCAAGATTCTCGTGGGTGCGACGGATTCGGTTCTCGGTTTCGCGCCGGCGCTCCTTGTACTTGGAGATGCCGGCTGCTTCCTCGATGAAGTTGCGCAGATCTTCAGGTTTGGCCTCGATCAGCTTTGAGATCATCCCCTGCTCGATGATCGAATAGCTGCGCGGCCCAAGGCCGGTGCCGAGGAATATGTCGGTGATGTCGCGGCGCCGGCATTTCACACCGTTGAGAAAGTAGGTGTTCTGCGAATCGCGGGTCACGCGACGGCGGATGGATATCTCGGCGAATGCCGCGTACTCGCCGGTCAGCGTGCCGTCTGAGTTATCAAAAATGAGCTCGATACTTGCCTGCGTGACCGGCTTGCGCGTATTCGAGCCATTGAAGATGACGTCGGTCATCGACTCGCCGCGCAGGTTCTTCGCCGAGCTTTCGCCCATCACCCAACGCACCGCATCGATGATGTTGGATTTGCCACAGCCATTGGGTCCAACTACGGCCGCCATGTTGCTCGGGAAGCTGACCGTAGTGGGATCGACGAAGGACTTGAAGCCGGCGAGTTTGATGCTTTTCAGTCGCATGCAGCCTATCCGTGGCAGTCAGCGGGGGAACGAACAAGCGAAGTCGCCGTGAACATCGGAAATCCTGGCATGGAATGGCTACTGGCAAGAAGCCACGGAGTTTATCACGCCGCCCGGTCCTGCTCGCAGCGTGGCGGCGCACAGAACCGCAGCGATGAAAAAAACGGAGAGAGAAGCCAAGGCTGGAAGAAGTCGTCGATCGAGGAGCAGGAGCGTCTTGGAACTAACCGCCCGTCATGCTCATGAAACGCACCACCTGAACCTGCTCGTCGGTACGAAAGTGGTGCTTTTCCGGCTTAAGTTGCAGCGCACTCACCAAGGCATTGCGCAACCGCTCGCTATCACCGGGATAACGCCGCATCAGGCTTTTAAGATCCAGCGCGCCTTCATGCCCCAGACAAAGCACCAGCTTGCCCTCGGCAGTCACGCGCACGCGATTGCAGCTGCCGCAGAAGTTGTTGCTATGCGGCGAAATGAAGCCGACCTGGGTTTCGGTTCCCGCGACCTGCCAATAGCGCGAAGGGCCGCCGGTGGTGTGGCTGCTGCGCACCAGCTGATGGCCTGCTTCGATGCGCTCGCGCACCTCATCGCTGGAGCAGAAGGTGATTTCGCGCTCGTGGCTGGAGACATTGCCCAGCGGCATTTCTTCGATAAAGCTGATGTCCAGACCTCGCTCGACGGCGAAATTCACCAGATCCAGCACTTCGTCATCGTTACGGCCTTTCTGGATCACGCTGTTGAGCTTGATCCGATTGAACCCAGCATCAATTGCCGCATCGATTCCCTGAACCACCTGATGAAGCATGTCGCGGCGCGTGAGCTCGGCAAACCGCTCACGCTTGAGCGAATCCAGGCTGATGTTAAGACGCTTGACGCCGGCGTCATGCAAAGCAGTGGCGAGTAACGGCAGCTGCGAGCCGTTGGTGGTGATGGCCAGGTCTTCCAGTTCTTCGCGAGCACCGAGTCGCCCCAACAGCCCGGTAAGGCCCTTGCGCACAAGCGGCTCGCCACCTGTCACGCGAATACGTTTGACGCCGAGGCTGATGAACGCATCGGCAACGGCATAGAGTTCTTCCAGCGTGAGAATCTGCGCGCGGGGAGCGAAGACCATGTCTTCGCTCATGCAATAGGTGCAACGGAAATCGCAGCGATCGGTTACCGATAGCCTCAGGTAGGTGATGCGCCGACCGAATGGATCGACCAACTGGGAATCGGGCATTGCACTCTCCACTGCTTGCTGCGCTTTTGTTCAGACTATGCGCTAAGCGCGAATCAGGCAAAGTGGTGTTACCAACGGCCATAGGGCTAGACCGCAGCACGACATGCAGCTGACCGATAGCAGTGCTTTAATGGCTCGCTTTGGCGGGCGAGGTTGGCATCTTGCCATTTAGTACCCGGCTGCGCCGGAGCCCGCAGGGTTATGCGGCTCACGACGAAGCGGTGACGGGCGCTGATCTGCCACTTATGCGAGAGACCACGGCGAATGGACAACGACTCCCTAAAAGCAATGAGCTGGCGAGAGCGGCTATACATCATCATATTTTTCACCAATACCCCGGCCGGCAAACGCTTCGATACCTGGCTGCTGGTGATCATCATGACCAGCCTGATAGTGGTGATGCTCGACAGCATCGCCTCGTTCAACGACCGGCATGGCCAGCTGCTGACCAATCTGGAGTGGGGATTCACTGCAATATTCGCCGTGGAATACGTGGTGCGCATTTACTCGCACCCCGAGCCACGCAAGTACATTTTCAGCTTTTACGGCGCCATCGATTTGCTGTCGGTGCTGCCCGCTTTCATTGCCCTGCTGCTGCCTGACGCGCAGTACTTGCTGGTGGTGCGCATCGTCCGCATGCTGCGAATATTTCGCGTACTCAAGCTCACTCCGTACCTGAGCCAAGCCAACTTCCTGCTCGTAGCACTGCAGGGCAGTCGGCAGAAAATCATCGTCTTTCTGCTTAGCGTCACCACGCTGCTCGTCGTCTACGGCACGCTGATGTACGTGATTGAAGGACCTAGCAACGGCTTCACCAGTATTCCGATGAGCATATATTGGGCAGTGGTCACACTGACCACCGTCGGCTTCGGCGATATCACCCCGCATACGCCTCTGGGCCAGGCCCTAGCGACTGTGGTGATGATCACCGGTTACTCGATCATCGCGGTGCCAACCGGCATCTTCACTGCGGAGCTGGCCAATGCCATGCGTCAGGAGAGCCTGCAACACAGCTGCCCAACCTGCGACAAGCTCACCCACGAACCCAATGCCGCTTTTTGCAGCCGTTGCGGCAGCCAGTTGTTCGAACGCCGCGAACAAAACTAGCGATCTCCCCCTGCCCTAACGCCAAGTACCCAATCGGCGTCGGATATAGCCCGTGCTTCGCCGCTTCATCCGCGCAATGACGAACTGCCCGGAAGCAGGACTGTCACATCCTCAGATTCGCATCAGGCAGGATGGAGACCGGCATGCCACTGCTCAAACTGCTGCACTTTGCCGCCCTGCTCTGCTGGTGTGGCTCGCTGCTTTATCTGCCGGCGATGATCGCCGCAGGCACCAAGCGTAACGATCAGCTCTTCTATCGCGACCACGCGCACCTTACCCGCATGGTTTTCACCCTCATCAGCACACCCGCTGCGCTGGTGGCGATCGGCTCCGGCACGGCGCTGTTCCTGCGCGACGGCACGCTGGCCGGCTGGCTGATCGTAAAGCTCACTTTGGTGACGGCCATGGCGCTCTGCCACGCGCTGTGCGGTGTTCTGGTGCTGCGCATCGAACGTGAACCAGACCGAGGCGTCACATACCAGTGCATGGCCCTGGGTGTGCTGGTGCCGGTCTTGATCACTCTCACCCTCTGGCTGGTGCTTGCCAAGCCCTTCTGACTCAAGGAACGACCGCCCCGCATGACCGCTCGCATGGCTCGATTCGACTATCTTCCCCGCCCTGGTTCAGTGCAAGAACGAGGGCTGATGGCCGCCTCTTCCAGTCGGCTCAGTGAGCAGTCAGGAACTGCCGCCTTCGATATCCACGCCAACAGCATGTTCGTAGACCAGTCGCCCGCCGAGAAAGGCTGCAAGCGAGATCAGCACGGCGGTCAGCAGCGAAAGGTACAAACCCCACATGGCGTCGCCATCACCACGATCCATGCCCTGATAGCGCAACAGCCAGTTCAGCGAAGCCAGCGAGAGCATCATCACCGCCAGAATCGCATGGCACCAGGCGGTGATCTTGCGGCGAATCTGTTGCACCGAGACCAGATCGATCACACCGGCGATGCTTGCGATCCAGCCACCGATAGCACCCACACCAGACAGCCAGAGCCCGGCACGCCACCAGAATTCGTCGAGCGTCCACAGGTAGGCAAGGTCTGCAGGCACCAGACCTATCAACGCCGCGACCGGAAAATGGATCATCATCGGATGCAACGGATGACCGGCAATGGCGGCGTTACTGTTGATGGACTCGCGTTCTGTGGCCATCCGGCCCTCCCAGGCACTGAATTGAAACTGGCCGCCCACGCATCGAAACGAGGCGGCAACCCTTTCAAATGGACCACGCTGGCGCTGGCAGTTCCTTTACTGGTTGGCTGCGATGGGCCGCAGTCGGTGCTTTCCCCCGCCGGGCCGATGGCGCGTGACGTGGCGAACGTCTGGTGGGCGATGTTTGGCTTTTCCGTGCTGGTGCTGCTGGTTGTGAGCGCGCTGTGGATCTACGCCATGCTGCGTCGCCCGCAAAGCCACACCGCTGAAGAAGCAAAACGCATAAATCGGCGCTGGATCATCGGCGGCGGCATCATCCTGCCCACCGTGAGCATCATTGCGCTGTTGGCTTTCGGCATTCCGACAGGGCGCAACATGCTGCCGCTACCCGTCGAGGGCGAGCAGCCGCTGCGTATCCAGGTCATCGGCCATCAATGGTGGTGGGAGGTGCGCTATCCGGAGAGCGGCGTGGTGACGGCCAACCAGTTCATTCTGCCGGTCGATCGCCCGGTCGACGTCGAGGTCACCAGCGCCGACGTGATTCACTCGTTCTGGGTGCCGCGCCTGGGAGGCAAGTTGGACATGGTCCCCGGACGGACCAACACCTTGCGCCTGCAGGCATCACAGACCGGCGTGTTCCGCGGGCAATGTTCGGAATTCTGCGGCAGCCAGCACGCCCATATGATTCTGCACGTCGAGGCTCTCGAGCCCGACGCTTTTGCCAGCTGGATCGAAAGCCGCACAGACCTTCAGCACCAGGCGCCAACCGGCGCCGCAGGCAACGTCTTCAACGATCGCTGCAGCCAATGCCACCGCGTAGCCGGCGTCAGCGATGGCAATCGCGCCCCAGACCTGAGCGACCTTGCTACGCGCCCAACCCTGGGTGCAGGGGTGATCGCCAACGACAGTGAAGGCCTACGGCGTTGGCTGAGCGATCACCAGAGCCTGAAACACGGCATCGCAATGCCTCGCCACGACGACATTCCTGAAGAAACCCTCGGCCAGCTTGCCGACTGGCTGGAGACCCTAGCTCCATGAACCCAACGCAAAAAAGTGGCGCAGCCGCAACCGATCTCGAACAGATGCAGGACGAATTTGACAAGGTCTGGGGCAACCCGCGCGGGTGGCGCGCACTGACCATTGTCAATCACACCACCATTGGTCTGCGCTTTCTGGTCACCGGCGCGTTTTTCTTTCTGGTAGGCGGCCTGCTGGCCATGCTCATCCGCACGCAGCTTGCGCTGCCCGGCTACGAGCTGATGGAGCCAGACGTCTACAACCAGGTCTTCACCATGCACGGCACGGTGATGATGTTTCTCTTCGCCGTACCGATGATGGAGGGGCTGGCGGTCTACCTGATCCCGAAGATGATCGGCGCACGCGATCTGGTGTTTCCGCGCCTTTCCGCCCTTGGCTATTACTGCTACCTGTTCGGCGGACTGATCCTGCTCTCGAGCATCTTTCTCGATCTCGCGCCCAAGGCGGGCTGGTTCATGTACACGCCGCTGTCCAGCTCGGCGCATACCCCCGGGGTGAACTCAGACTTTTGGCTGCTGGGCATCACCTTCGTGGAGATTTCCGCAGTGAGTGCGGGCGTCGAGCTGGTGGTGTCGATCCTGCGCACCCGCACCAACGGCATGGCGCTACACAAGATGCCACTGTATGTGTGGTACATCCTGGTGATGGCGATGATGATCGTGGTCGGTTTTCCGCCGCTGATCCTCGGCTCCATCCTGCTGGAGCTGGAGCGCGCAGCCGGCATGCCGTTCTTCGATGTCGCCCGCGGCGGCGATCCGGTGCTCTGGCAACACCTGTTCTGGCTGTTTGGTCATCCGGAGGTGTACATCATCTTTCTGCCGGGTGCCGGGATCGTCTCCACGCTGATTCCAGTGTTCTGCCAGCGCCCCCTGGTGGGCTACCGTTGGGTCGTACTGGGCGTACTGACCACCGGCTTCATCAGCTTCGGGCTGTGGGTGCACCACATGTTCACGGTGGGCATCCCCCAGCTGGCCACGGCGTTCTTCTCGGCAGCGAGCATGTTGGTGGCAATCCCCACCGGCGTGCAGATTTTCGCCTGGCTGGCAACGCTCTGGCTCGGCAAACCGGTGTACAAGGTGCCAATGCTCTGGTTGGTGGGATTCTTAATCGTCTTCGTCGCCGGCGGACTGACCGGGGTGATGCTGGCGCTGGTGCCTTTCGACTGGCAGGTGCACGACACTCACTTCGTCGTCGCGCATATGCACTACGTGCTGGTGGGCGGCATGGTCTTCCCGTTGATGGCCGGGCTTTACTACTGGCTGCCGCATTTCTCCGGGCGCATGCCCTCGGCGAAGCTCGGTCGCTGGGGCTTCTGGCTGTTCTTCATCGGCTTCAACGTAACGTTCCTGATCATGCACTGGACCGGCCTGATCGGCATGCCACGCCGCGTCTACACCTACGACACGGGCCTGGGCTGGGACATGCCCAACTTGGTGTCGTCGATCGGCAGCTTCATCATGGCTGCAGGCGTGGCGACCATACTGCTGGATATCATCCTGCATTTCCGTTTCGGTGTTCGCGCGCCGAAGAACCCATGGAACGCCGATACGCTGGAGTGGGCCACAAGCCTGCCGCCCAGCGCGTACAACTTCGTCAGCCTGCCTGATGTGACGGACCGCCATCCCCTATGGAAAGATCCTGAACTGCCAGACAGCATCGCCCGCGGTGAACATGCGCTGACGGTAATCGACCATGGTCGGCGGGAGACTTGGGGCAGTGATCCGCTGACGGGCAAGGTCCGCGAGATCATTCATTTGCCGGGCAACAGCTGGCTGCCGTTCATCGCCTCGGTGTTCCTTGCCGCGCTTTGCCTGAGCCTGCTGAACAAGGCCTACATCCTCTCCATCATTGCCACTATGGCGACGCTGATCGTGCTATTGCGATGGTCTTGGGAAAACGGCGCCCACCCGGCTGCCGCCCCCGATGCGCATACCCAGCCAGGTGAGCCCCCACTGCATTCACGCACCTTCGACGGACCAGGTCTGTGGGGTATGGGTGTGACGCTGCTGGCCAATGGCGCGCTCTATCTGTCGCTGCTGTTCGGCTGGTTCTACCTGTGGACCGTCTCGCCGCAATGGAAAGTGCCGGACAGCGGCCTGAATGGTTGGCTGATGCTGGCCAGCGCGCTGCTGCTCAGTGCCGGCACGCTCTGGCTGCACCGTTTGATCAAACACCTGCGGGCAGGCACACACAGTGGGCTGATGCAGCAGCTCGCGCTGTTGGGGTGCATCGCGCTGGCGCAGTCGGCCATGTTGCTTTGGCTGATGTTGACGGCAGGGCTGGCCCCGACCGAAACGGCCCACGATGCGGTGATCTTCGTGATGCTGGCGTACAACCTGATCCACTGCACGCTGGCAGCAGTGCTCACCGGCCTGCAGGCATGGCGGGTGAGCCTTGGTTACGTGGGTGACAAGGCACCATACGAGCCCGTCGTGGTGGAGCAACTCTGGTACTACAACCTTGGGGTGCTCTGGATCAGCTATGCGGCGATTGTGCTGTTTCCAGCAACTTGGGGAGGCGCCTGATGGCATACGCTCGCACTTCACCCTTCCACCCGGTACAGATCCCGATCGGGCTGATCATCTGGAGCCTGTGGTTCGTCGCGATGTACGGTGGCCAGGCAGTGATCTGCAAAGTAAGCCCGCCGGACCCCGCAGAAGGCGTATGGAACTGGCTGAACGGCGGCCTCGGCGTGCTGACCCTGCTGACGCTGGCACTATTACTCTGGCTGGCGCGCTACTTCTGGCGCCTGTCGCGACCGCCTCAAGAGTTGAACGAGCGGCAACTTTTCGTCACCAAGGTGGCCGCGGGCATTCACTTTATCGCAGCGCTGGCGACCCTCTTCGTTGGCATTCCGCTGTTGCAGATTCCGCCATGCCTGTAGACCTTTCTAAGAATCGCTGGACGCGGACTCTAGCGTTGACGGCGATCACCCTGCCTCTGCCCGCCCATGCTCATGGCCTGTTCGACGCCCATATCCTCGAGCGCGCGCCCCTGCTGCTCACGGCCGTTCTGGTCGCGGCCGCGTGGCTGCTTTATGTGCTGGGCGCCCGCAAGGTGCCACCGCGGCGCAGCGAAGCATTCTGCTTTCACAGTGCCATGCTACTGGTCGTATTGGCCGTATTCGGGCCAATCGACGATTGGGCGGAAAGCAGCACCAGCTGGCACATGACCCAGCACATGCTATTCATCATCGTGATTGCCCCGCTGTGGGCGCTGGCCAGGCCGCTGCCGCAATGGCGCGGTGTCACCGGCAGGTTCGCGCAGCCGGTGTGGACGGGCATCCTTCGCGCCGGTCGTTATCCCACGCTACTGGCATTGCTGCACGGAGCGATCATCTGGATCTGGCACACGCCGAAGCTCTACGTGTTGGCGCTGGACAACCTGTGGTGGCATGCATTCGAGCACGCCTGCTTTCTGTTCACCGGCTGGCTGTTCTGGTGGTCGGTGTTGCGTGCCAATCCAAAGCAGGTACCGCAGGCGCTGATGGCCGTATTGCTGACGCTGATGCACACCGGTCTGTTGGGCGCCCTGCTCACCTTCGGCACTGTCTCGTTCTACGGCGAAGGTCGTTCGGTGGAGGACCAGCAACTGGCCGGGCTGATCATGTGGGTGCCGGGCGGGCTGATCTACCTGATTGGCGGCGGCTGGATCGCCTGGCGCTGGCTGACCCGCATGTGGCGGCGCCAGCAAGCGGGCGGTAATCGCGAGGAATTGACCTGAGGCCGAGTGATCGAACCGGCACGCCCATCGATCACTCGCTCTTCTTACGAATCCAGTAGAGGTAGGTGCCTGCCGCTTCCTGCTGTTCGACCAGATCATGGCCAAGGAAAATGCAGAACTTGGGGATGTCGCGCTGGGTCGAGGGATCGGTGGCGATCACCTTGAGCAAGGCGCCACCGGCCAAATCGCGCACCTTGTTGTGCAGCATCATCACCGGCTCGGGGCAGTTCAGGCCGCTGGCATCGAGTACGGCATCGACGGTCATTTCAGCTGATTGGGTCATCTTGGGCTCCGGAAATCAGGTCGGCATTGTCGCGCAAGCAGGCGAACAGGTCATCCGCGTGTATCAGAGGCGCCGCAGATGACAGGTCACCTCTTCACGATCGTGATACAGCTGCTTGCAGCCGATACTGGCCTTGACGCCGCGCGCGGCCAGGCCATCGGCAATTCGCTCCAGCAGTCTTTTCACTTCGGCATAGCGCTGCTTCATCGGCAGTTTGAGGTTGACCACCGCTTCGCGGCATAGGCCTTCGCCAATCCATGTTTCCAGCAGCGCCGCATTCCGTGCCGGCTTTTCGACGATGTCGCAGACCATCCAGTTCACCGGTTTGCGCGGACGAAAAGTGAAGCCGTCAGCCCGGTAATGCTCGACCAGTCCGGAATCCATCAGATCAGGGTCCATCGGTCCGTTGTCTACCGCGCTGACCTTGATGTGCCGATTGACCAGCTGCCAGGTCCAGCCACCCGGCGCCGCACCGAGATCGACCCCGGTCATGCCCGCCGCCAATCGTGTGTCCCACTGGTCACGCGGAATGAAGTGGTGCCACGCCTCTTCCAGCTTGAGCGTGGAACGGCTCGGTGCCTGGCGGGGGAACTTCAGTCGGGGTATGCCCATGGGCCACAGCGCGCTGTTATTGGTCTCGGCGATGCCGGCGAACACCTCTCGGCCGCTCTTGAAGGTCAGCAGCAGACGCGGGCCTCTGCCCTGCTCGTCGAGGCGACAGGCCTTGATCAGCGCCTTGCGTAGTGGTGCCTCGAACTTGCGGCAGAAGTTGGACAGCTCCTTGCCGTCGTTGGTATCCAGTACCTCCAACCACAGGCCGCTGCACACCGGATAACTCGAGAGATACGCCAGAAGCACACTGATGCGATCCGTTTCAGGAAGTTGCAGGTACTCGCCACGCGCCCATTGCCTGGGAAAGATCAGCCCGGCGAAATGCAGCTTGCGCATCAGACGCTCAGCATCGCCGGCATCGCTGCAGATGAACTCCGCGCAAGCACTCTCCGGCCGCGCTTTGGCGTAACCGGCGACGTCGAGTGCGGCGGCATGTTCGCTGATTTCCGCGCAAACCTCGCCTTCGAATCCGGGGCGGCAATGCAGCAGCAATGTGTTCATGTTCGAATCCTGTCAGCGGGCGGACCTGCGCCAAAGCCGCGCATCATAGCTGACCACGGGAACCCTCGCCCGCATGACCCGGTCCAGTGCAGTAGCGAAGCCCTCCGGGCTTCACCGCTCATTCATCAGCCAGCCCTTACCGTGTGGGCACAAGGAGATGAGGAATGCCTTCCCTGGATAGCCTGAAATGCCGCCGAAGCCTCGAAGTCGCCGGCAAGACCTACTACTACTACAGCCTGCCCGATGCGGCTGCTCAGCTGGGCGACATCAGCCGCCTGCCAACCTCTCTCAAAGTGCTGCTGGAAAACCTGCTGCGCTGGGAAGATAACCTGACCGTGCGCGCCGACGACCTGAAGTCGTTGGTGAGTTGGCTGCAGACCCGCAGCTCTGACCAGGAAATCCAGTACCGCCCAGCTCGCGTACTGATGCAGGATTTCACCGGCGTACCGGCTGTTGTCGATCTGGCTGCCATGCGCGATGCCGTCGCAAAAGCCGGGGGTGATCCGCAGAAGATCAACCCGCTTTCTCCGGTGGACCTTGTCATCGACCATTCGGTGATGGTCGATCGCTTCGGCACCAACCAGGCGTTCGAGCAGAACGTCGCGATAGAGATGCAACGCAACGGCGAGCGCTACGAGTTCCTGCGTTGGGGCCAACAAGCCTTCGATAACTTCGCCGTGGTACCGCCGGGCACTGGCATCTGTCACCAGGTGAATCTGGAGTATCTCGGCCAGGTGGTCTGGACCCGTGAAGAGAATGGCGAAACCTTTGCCTATCCCGATACCTTGGTCGGCACTGACTCGCACACCACGATGATCAATGGCCTGGGGGTGCTCGGCTGGGGTGTCGGCGGTATCGAGGCCGAGGCGGCAATGCTTGGGCAGCCGGTGTCGATGCTGATCCCGGAGGTCATCGGCTTCCGCCTGACCGGCAAACTCAACGAAGGCGTCACCGCCACCGACCTGGTGCTGACCGTGACGCAGATGCTGCGCAAGCACGGCGTGGTCGGCAAGTTCGTCGAGTTCTATGGCCCTGGCCTGGATCACCTGCCACTGGCCGACCGCGCCACCATCGGCAATATGGCGCCGGAATATGGCGCCACTTGCGGCTTCTTCCCTGTCGACCAGGTGACCATCGACTACCTGCGCCTGACTGGCCGTAACGAAGAGCGCATTGCCCTGGTGGAGGCCTACAGCAAGGCACAAGGCATGTGGCGCGACAGCAATTCGCCCGACCCTGAGTTCACCGCCACCCTAGAGCTTGATCTGAGCCAGGTCCGGCCCTCCGTCGCCGGCCCCAAGCGCCCGCAGGACCGCGTGACGCTCGGCGATATTGGCGCGAACTTCGATCTGCTTCTGGAAACCAGCGGGCGCCAGCAACAGACCGATACCGAGTTTGCAGTCGCCGGTGAGAACTTTGCGCTCAAACACGGTGCCGTCGTCATCGCCGCCATCACCTCCTGCACCAATACCTCAAACCCGAACGTGCTGATGGCCGCAGGCCTGGTTGCGAAGAAGGCAATCGAACGCGGCATGAAACGCCAGCCCTGGGTCAAGACATCGCTGGCGCCCGGCTCAAAGGTGGTCACCGATTACCTCGAGCGTGCCGGGCTGACGCGTTACCTGGACGAACTCGGTTTCAATCTGGTGGGCTACGGCTGTACCACCTGCATCGGCAACTCCGGCCCGCTGCCAGACCCTATTGGCCAGGCGATCACCGACAACGACCTGATCGTCTCCTCCGTGCTCTCCGGCAACCGCAACTTCGAGGGTCGCGTACACCCGTTGGTAAAGGCTAACTGGCTGGCATCCCCACCACTGGTGGTCGCCTTCGCACTGGCTGGCACTACTCGTATCGACATGGACCGTGAGCCACTTGGCTATGACGCGCAGAACCAGCCGGTGTACCTGAAGGATATCTGGCCGAGCAGCGCCGAGATCGCCGAAGCGGTCGCGAGCATTGATGGCGAGATGTTCCGCAGCCGTTATGCCGACGTGTTCAGCGGCGACGAGCACTGGCAGAAGATTCCGGTCAGTGCCGGGGACACTTATAAGTGGGACGCCGGCTCCAGCTACGTGCAGAACCCGCCCTACTTCGAGGATATCGGCCAGCCACCGACTCCACCGGCAGATGTTGAGAACGCTCGAGTGCTGGCGGTATTCGGCGACTCGATCACCACCGACCACATCTCGCCGGCCGGCAACATCAAAGCCAGCTCACCGGCGGGCATGTACCTTCAGTCGCTGGGCGTAGCGCCGGAGGACTTCAACTCCTATGGCTCGCGTCGGGGCAATCACGAAGTGATGATGCGTGGCACCTTTGCCAATATTCGTATCCGCAACGAGATGCTTGGCGGCGAGGAAGGGGGCAATACGCTGTATCAACCGAGCGGCGAAAAACTCTCGATCTACGATGCCGCCATGCGCTATCAGGCCGAGGGAGTGCCACTGGTGGTAATTGCCGGCAAGGAATACGGCACCGGCTCCAGCCGCGACTGGGCGGCCAAGGGCACCAACCTGTTGGGCGTGAAGGCGGTGATCGCTGAGAGTTTCGAGCGTATTCACCGCTCCAACCTGATCGGCATGGGCGTTCTGGCATTGCAGTTCGTTGGCGAGCAAACGCGTCAGTCGCTGGGCTTGAACGGTACGGAGAAGCTGTCGATCCGTGGGCTCGATGCCGACATCAAGCCGCGCCAGACGCTGACCGTTGACGTCGAACGCGCCGACGGCTCGCGCGACTCGTTCCAGGTGCTGAGCCGCATCGATACCCTCAACGAGGTGCAGTACTTCAAGGCCGGCGGCATTCTGCACTACGTGTTGCGCCAGCTGATCGGCAGCTGATCGAAACCGGAAGCGCCGGTGCGATTCCTTTCGCACCGGCGTCCGCCGGTCCATCGGCGAGTGGTTTCCAGCTGCCCTGAACATCCCTGCCCGCTGCCCGGCTCCCTGATCGTCACTTCGCATCGCAAAGCACCCGGACACACGTCGACAATCGCCCAAACCTCATGACAGAACCATTAAGCCTTGGCGGCCGCTGGTCGCCTGTGGGCAATAGAAACTGATCCAAGGATCAGCTTTCGCTCAAGAACGCCACTCTCCGGCCGACCAACTGGTCAGCCTGGCCCCTTAAAAAAATACAAAGGTCAGGTGCGCCACCTTACGATTCCTCTTGCCAGGCGTGATAGTCGATGCGTAATAACCAGCCCGTAACTCAACGTGAATACGCCTTTCCAGACCAGAAGCGGCTCGTCTCAACCACGGACCTCAAAGGCCAGATCACGTACTGCAACAGCATCTTTGCCGAGGTTAGCGGCTTCGATCGCGAAGAGCTGATTCGCGCCCCGCATAATTTGGTGCGTCACCCAGACGTGCCGCCCGCCGTATTCGAACATATGTGGTCGACCCTCAAGCAGGGCAAACCGTGGATGGGTATCGTCAAGAATCGCCGCAAGACTGGCGATCACTACTGGGTCAATGCATACGTCACCCCCATTCTCGATCAACAACGGCAAGTCACGGGCTACGAGTCCGTGCGGACCAAACCGACCCGCGAGCAGGTCCAACGGGCGGAAGCGCTCTATGCGCGCATCAATTCCGGCAAAAGCGGGGTGCCCCGCCGCGACACCTGGCTACCGATCCTGAGCAAGTGGATACCGTTCATTGTCATCAGCCAGATCGGCTTTTTCGTCGGCGCTGGATTCGATCATCCTCTAGCGTTTTTTGCTGCAGCGCTGCTGTCCGTGCCGCTGGGTCTCGTGGGTCTGCAATGGCAGCAGAGAGGCCTGAAGCGTCTGTTGCAGCTGGCACGTGAGACCACCAGTGACCCGCTTATCGCATGCATGTACACCGATAGCCGAGGTGTCGAGGCGCAACTGGAGATGGCGATGCTCAGCCAGCAGGCTCACCTGAAGACCTGTCTGACTCGCTTGCAAGACACCGCTATCCATCTTCAGGGCCAAGCCAAGCAGGCCGACTCCCTGGCACAGAACTGCGCCAATGGTCTTGTGCAGCAGCATCAGGAGACCGAGCAGGTTGCAACAGCCATCAACGAAATGGCTGCCACCACACAGGAGGTGGCAAGCAACGTCGCGCTAGCGGCCGAGGCAACCAGAGAAGCGAGTCGCCTGACTGTTCATGGCCGTGAGGTTACCGCCGAAACACGTATCGCGATCCAGCAGCTGTCCGACTCGGTGGCCAAAACGGGTGAAGCGGTCAATCAGCTGGCGAACGATAGCCAGGCGATTGGCGGCGTGGTCGATGTCATCAAGAGCATCGCTGACCAGACCAACCTGCTGGCGCTCAACGCAGCCATCGAGGCCGCACGGGCAGGCGAAAGCGGGCGCGGATTCGCTGTGGTGGCAGATGAAGTACGCCAGCTCGCCCAGCGCACGACTTCAGCCACCGGCGAGATTCATCAGCTGATCGAGAGATTGCAGTCTCAGGCGCGTCATGCAGTGCAGACAACCGAAGATGGCCACGTGCATGCCGCCCGTGGCGTCGATCAGGTGGCCCAGGCCGACCAGGCCCTCGCCGGCATCAATGAAGCGATGGGCAATATCATCGACATGACCACACAGATCGCGTCTGCTACGGAGCAGCAAAGCGCGGTCGCTGATGAGATCAGCCACAACGTCAGTACCATTGCCCGTCTCGCCGACCAAACCTCGGGGGATGCCCGCAGTTCTGCACTGCTCAGCGAAGAACTCACTGCGACCGCGGAAGGCCAGTACTCGCTGGTGGAGCGGTTCAACCGCTGAGGGCAATCCACGGCCGTTGTTGTGAGGCGTCGGCCGTGGATAGCAGCATTCTCATTACCTCACCAAACCATGCAGAAAAGCCGCTACTGCGTCGGCGGCGCTATCTAGATGCTGATCATGGGTCAGTCCGGAACGTTTCAACGGCTTGAGATCATGATCTGCCGCCGCGAGCCAGTACAAACTGATCGCTGGCGACAGTTTGTACTGCTCAACCGTTTCGCGGTTGCCCAATGTGTCGCGCTCACCTTGTATGACCAACGTCGGTGTCTGTAGCGCGGCGAGGTGGACTACCCGCGGTTTATCCTGGTTACCAGCAGGATGAAACGGATAGCCCAGACAGACCAACGCATCTGCCCCTATTTCGTCGGCCAACAGACTGGCCATACGACCGCCCATCGACTTGCCGCCGATCGCTAGAAGCCCTGTGGCCTGCTGTCGCACCTGGGCGTAGATCTCGCGCCATTGCGCAAGCAGCTGCGCCTGTGGACTGGGTGGTCGCTTGCGGCCTTCCGCACGACGCGCCGCCATGTAGGCGAACTCGAAGCGGCACACTGCAACCCCGCGGCCAGCAAGGCGATCAGCCATTTCATTCATGAACGTACTGTCCATCGGTGCACCCGCGCCATGGGCCAGGACCAAGCTCGCCCAAGCACCGCCTCGTGGTTGGTTCCATCTGACGAGATGACCTTTGTCACTTTGTGTGTATTGATCCGTGTCAATACCGGCAGATTGCCCTTTCCCCATCCTTGCCTCGCTTTCTATTAGAAAGAAAAAAACTGCTCATTACCCGTGGATGGAAGCCCATACATGAACACAGCAACCAGTACCGCCTACAGTTACAAGGTGGTCCGCCAATTCGCCATCATGACGGTGGTGTGGGGAATCGTCGGGATGGGGCTCGGCGTTTTCATCGCAGCACAATTGGCCTGGCCATTTCTTAACTTCGACCTCCCGTGGACCAGCTTCGGTCGTCTACGCCCATTGCACACCAACGCGGTGATTTTCGCCTTTGGCGGCTGTGCTCTGTTCGCAACGTCCTACTACTCGGTTCAGCGCACCTGTCAGACCACCCTGTTCGCGCCGAAACTGGCCGCGTTCACCTTCTGGGGTTGGCAGTTGGTAATCCTCCTCGCTGCGATATCCCTGCCGCTGGGTTTCACCAGTTCCAAGGAATACGCGGAGCTGGAATGGCCGATCGACATCCTGATCACCATCGTCTGGGTGGCGTATGCCATCGTCTTTTTCGGAACGCTGGCGACGCGAAAGGTCAAGCACATCTACGTCGGTAACTGGTTCTTCGGTGCATTCATCCTGACCGTGGCGATCCTGCATATCGTCAACAACCTGGAAATTCCGGTTACCGCGATGAAGTCCTATTCGCTGTATGCCGGTGCAACCGATGCGATGGTGCAATGGTGGTACGGCCACAACGCCGTGGGCTTCTTCCTAACCGCTGGTTTCCTCGGAATCATGTACTACTTCGTGCCGAAGCAGGCCGAGCGTCCGGTGTATTCCTATCGCCTGTCGATCGTCCACTTCTGGGCACTGATCACCGTCTACATCTGGGCCGGCCCGCACCACCTGCACTACACCGCGCTGCCGGATTGGGCGCAGAGCTTGGGCATGGTGATGTCGCTGATTCTGCTGGCTCCGAGCTGGGGCGGCATGATCAACGGCATGATGACGCTGTCCGGTGCCTGGCACAAACTGCGTAGCGATCCGATCCTGCGCTTCTTGGTGGTATCGCTGGCGTTCTACGGCATGTCGACCTTCGAAGGTCCGATGATGGCCATCAAGACCGTCAACGCCCTGTCCCACTACACCGACTGGACCATCGGCCACGTACACGCCGGCGCCCTCGGCTGGGTTGCCATGGTATCCATCGGCGCCCTGTATCACCTGGTCCCGAAAGTCTTCGGTCGCGAGCAGATGCACAGCATTGCGCTGATCAACACCCACTTCTGGCTGGCAACCATCGGTACCGTTCTCTACATCGCCTCGATGTGGGTCAACGGTATCGCCCAAGGCCTGATGTGGCGCGCGATCAACGACGACGGCACCCTGACCTACTCCTTCGTCGAATCGCTGGAAGCCAGTCACCCCGGCTTCGTAGTGCGGATGATCGGTGGTGCGATCTTCTTCGTTGGCATGCTGGTGATGGCCTACAACACCTGGCGCACCGTGCAGGCTGCCAAGCCCGCCGAGTACGACGCTGCCGCGCAGATCGCCTGAGGAGCCTAGGTAAATGAAACAGCACGAGAAACTAGAAAAGAACGTCGGCCTGCTGGCCCTGTTCATGATCCTCGCGGTGAGCATCGGCGGTCTGACCCAGATCGTTCCGCTGTTCTTCCAGGACGCCGTGAATGAGCCGGTAGAGGGCATGAAGCCCTACACCGCACTGCAACTGGAAGGCCGTGACCTGTACATCCGCGAAGGCTGCGTTGGCTGCCACTCGCAGATGATCCGTCCCTTCCGCGCCGAGACCGAACGCTACGGCCACTACTCTGTTGCCGGTGAAAGCGTCTACGACCATCCGTTCCTGTGGGGCTCCAAGCGCACCGGTCCGGACCTGGCCCGTGTCGGCGGCCGCTACTCCGATGACTGGCACCGGGCGCACCTGTACAACCCGCGCAACGTAGTGCCCGAGTCGAAGATGCCGTCCTATCCGTGGCTGGTCGAGAACATCCTCGATGGCAAGGACACCGCCAAGAAGATGTCGGCCCTGCGCATGCTTGGCGTTCCGTACACCGAAGAGGACATCACCAGCGCCCGGGACTCCGTCAATGGCAAAACCGAGATGGATGCAATGGTGGCCTACCTGCAGGTACTCGGCACAGCACTGACCAACAAGCGCTGAGTCGTACTGACCAAGAAAAATGACCGGCTGGCAAATCAGCCGTCAGGTACTTCAATCGCGGACAGCCAGAGTTGCTCGGGCTGTCCAGGAGTAGCACATGAGCACTTTCTGGAGTGGATACATCGCCCTGCTGACGCTGGGCACCATCGTCGCTCTGTTCTGGCTGATCTTCGCCACCCGCAAGGGCGAATCTGCCGGCACGACCGACAAGACCATGGGGCATTCCTTCGACGGTATCGAGGAGTATGACAACCCGCTGCCCAAGTGGTGGTTCATGCTGTTCATCGGCACGCTGCTGTTCGGCATCGTCTACCTGATCCTGTATCCGGGTCTGGGCAACTGGAAAGGCGTTCTGCCGGGCTATGAAGGCGGCTGGACCCAGGAAAAGGAATGGCAGCGCGAAGTCGATCAGGCTGACGCCAAGTTCGGCCCGATCTTCGCCAAGTTTTCGGCCATGAGCGTCGCAGAAGTCGCTCAGGACGAACGCGCACTGAAGATCGGCGCTCGCCTGTACGCCAACTACTGCGCCATCTGCCATGGTTCGGACGCCAAGGGTTCCAACGGCTTCCCCAACCTGGCCGATAACGAATGGCGCTGGGGCGGCGAGCCGGAAACAATCAAGGCAAGCATCCTCCACGGACGAATCGCAGCGATGCCGGCCTGGGGTCAGGTCATTGGCGATGAAGGCGTGAAAAACGTCGCGGCCTTCGTACGCAACGAGCTGGCTGGACTGCCGCTGCCTGAAGGCACCGAGGCCAACCTGGCCGCCGGTTCCGAGGTATACGCGCAAACCTGCTCCGTCTGTCACGGTGCAACCGGCGCAGGCATGGCCGCACTCGGTGCACCGCAGCTGACCAACCCTGCCGCCTGGATCTACGGTTCAAGCCTGCCGCAACTGCAGCAGACCATCCGCCACGGCCGTAACGGTCAGATGCCGGCGCAGGAACAGTACCTCGGCAACGACAAGGTGCATCTGCTGGCGGCATACGTATACAGCCTGTCGCAAACGCCTGAGCAACTGGCGAAGCAGTAAAACCCCTAACAGGGCGGTACCCCATACCGCCCTGTTTTCAATCAAGCCTCCCACCTAAATGACGACATGCGACGCTCTGTCGCAGACCACTCGACACATCCCTTCTTTGCCATACGAGCAAACCGCTTCCATACTCTTCGGCACTCGCCAAGATCCCGCAGAACTACAAGGCGAAACCCTCGATTCAGCACAGCATCGTGGTGTGCCAAGCGATCCTGCGACCCGCATGGAAGACGCTTGAAATCAGAGCCGGAACGGCATCAAGGGGGCTGGAGCTCGTTTGCATTACCCCCCTCCTTTCTCCATACTTGCCGCCGTTTTTGCCCCCCTTGATATGCCATTTAGCGTGGAAGCCTTGCATGAGCACAGCAATAAGTGAGACTGCATATAACTATAAGGTGGTTCGCCAGTTCGCCATCATGACGGTGGTGTGGGGAATCATCGGGATGGGTCTGGGAGTCTTTATCGCCGCGCAGCTTGTGTGGCCGGGACTCAACTTCGACCTGCCCTGGACCAGCTTCGGTCGTCTGCGACCGCTGCACACCAACGCGGTGATCTTCGCCTTCGGCGGTTGCGCCTTGATGGCCACCTCCTTTTATGTGGTGCAGCGCACCTGCCAGGCGCGACTGTTCTCCGACAGCCTGGCCTCCTTCACCTTCTGGGGTTGGCAGGCGGTGATCGTTGCCGCAGTGATCACACTGCCGCAGGGCTTCACCAGTTCCAAGGAATACGCCGAACTGGAATGGCCGATCGACATCCTGCTGGCTGTGGTCTGGATTTCCTATGCGCTGGTGTTCTTCGGCACCATCATGAAGCGCAAGTCCAAGCACATTTATGTGGGCAACTGGTTCTTCGGCGCCTTTATCCTGGTGACGGCGATGCTGCACATCGTCAATAACCTGGAAATCCCGGTTACCTGGTTCAAGTCCTACTCCATCTACGCCGGCGCGACCGATGCGATGGTGCAGTGGTGGTACGGCCACAATGCCGTGGGCTTCTTCCTGACCACCGGCTTCCTCGGCATGATGTATTACTTCGTGCCCAAGCAGGCCGAGCGTCCGGTGTATTCCTATCGCCTGTCGATCGTCCACTTCTGGGCGCTGATCACCCTTTATATCTGGGCCGGCCCGCACCACCTGCACTACACCGCGCTGCCAGACTGGGCGCAGAGCCTGGGCATGGTGATGTCGATCATCCTGCTGGCACCGAGCTGGGGCGGCATGATCAACGGCATGATGACCCTGTCCGGCGCCTGGCATAAGCTGCGTACCGATCCGATCCTGCGCTTCCTGGTGGTCTCCCTGGCGTTCTACGGCATGTCGACCTTTGAAGGTCCGATGATGGCCATCAAGACCGTCAACGCCCTGTCCCACTACACCGACTGGACCATCGGCCACGTACACGCCGGCGCCCTCGGCTGGGTGGCGATGATCACCATCGGTTCGATGTATCACCTGATTCCGAAGGTCTTCGCTCGCGAGCAGATGCACAGCATCGGCCTGATCAACGCACACTTCTGGTTGGCTACCATCGGCACCGTGCTCTACATCGCCTCGATGTGGGTCAACGGCATCGCCCAAGGCCTGATGTGGCGTGCGATCAACGAAGACGGCACCCTCACCTACTCGTTCGTCGAAGCACTTGAAGCCAGCCACCCAGGCTTCGTGATCCGCATGATCGGTGGTGCGTTCTTCCTCATCGGCATGTTCTTGATGGCCTACAACACCTGGCGCACCGTGCGTCACGCCAAGGCTGCCGACTATAACGCTGCCGCACAGATCGCCTGAGGAGCCGAGCAATGAAGAATCACGAAATACTGGAAAAGAACGTCGGTCTGCTGACCCTGTTCATGATCCTCGCGGTGAGCATCGGCGGTCTGACCCAGATCGTCCCGCTGTTCTTCCAGGATGTCGTCAACGAGCCGGTGGAAGGCATGAAGCCCTACACCGCACTGCAGCTCGAAGGTCGTGACCTCTACATCCGTGAAGGCTGCGTCGGCTGCCATTCACAGATGATCCGTCCGTTCCGCGCAGAAACCGAGCGCTACGGCCACTACTCCGTCGCGGGCGAAAGCGTCTACGACCATCCGTTCCTGTGGGGCTCCAAGCGTACCGGTCCGGACCTGGCCCGTGTCGGCGGCCGCTACTCCGATGACTGGCACCGCGCGCATCTGTACAACCCGCGCAACGTAGTGCCGGAATCGAAGATGCCGTCCTACCCGTGGCTGGTGGAAAACACCCTCGACGGCCGGGACACCCCCAAAAAGATGAACGCCTTGCGCACCTTGGGCGTGCCTTACACCGATGAAGATATCGCCGGTGCGAAAGACGCGGTAAGGGGCAAGACCGAAATGGATGCCATGGTGGCCTACCTGCAGGTCCTTGGCACTGCACTCACCAACAAACGGTAACGCACCATGGATATCGGGACTCTTCGCGGTCTGGGCACTATTTTAGTCGTCGTCGCCTTCATTGGCGTCGTGCTCTGGGCTTACAGCAGCAAACGCAAGAACAGCTTCGATGAAGCCGCCAACCTGCCCTTCGCAGACGAGCCCGACGCCAAGAAGCGTGATGAAGAAGCGTCCAGGAGTAAGAAATAAATGACCTCGTTTTGGAGTTGGTACATCACCCTACTGAGCCTGGGCACCATTGCCGCGCTGGTATGGCTGCTACTGGCAACTCGCAAGGGACAACGCCACGAAAGCACCGAAGAAACCGTCGGCCATTCCTATGATGGCATCGAGGAATACGACAATCCGCTGCCGCGCTGGTGGTTCATGCTGTTCGTCGGCACCGTGATATTCGCCCTCGGCTATCTGGTCCTCTATCCGGGACTGGGCAATTGGAAAGGCATCCTGCCCGGCTACGAAGGTGGCTGGACCCAGGTCAAGGAATGGCAACGCGAGATGGACCGCGCCAACGAGCAGTACGGCCCGCTCTATGCCAAGTTCGCCTCCATGCCGGTTGAAGAAGTCGCCAAGGATCCGCAGGCCCTGAAAATGGGCGGTCGTCTGTTTGCGTCCAACTGTTCGGTCTGCCACGGTTCGGATGCCAAGGGCGCCTACGGCTTCCCCAACCTCACCGACAACGAATGGCTGTGGGGCGGCGAGCCCGAAACCATCAAGACCAGCATTCTGGCCGGTCGACAGGCTGCAATGCCAGGCTGGCTGAACGTGATTGGCGAAGATGGCATTCGCAACGTCACCGGCTACGTGCTCAGCCTGTCCGGGCGCAATACGCCGGAGGGTATCAACATCGACATTGAGCAGGGTCAAAAGATCTTCGCCAGCACCTGTGTAGCCTGTCATGGTCCTGAAGGCAAAGGCACCCAGGCAATGGGCGCGCCGGATCTTACGGACAACGTCTGGCTTTACGGTTCAAGTTTCGGCCAGATACAGCAGACCCTGCGCTACGGCCGTAACGGTCGCATGCCTGCCCAGGAAGAAATTCTTGGCAATGACAAGGTGCACCTGCTGGCAGCTTATGTGTACAGCCTCTCGCAACAACCGGAGAAGTGATCGTTCGAGGTCGGGGGTGACGTCCTGTCGCACCCGACCTCTATACTCCGGGCGTACCATTCGCAGCTGGACAGAAAAATGATCCCGGTCGGCATGTACCGACCGGGACACTCACCCTCCGCCGTGGTACGCATTCGATGACTGAGCAAATCCCCGTTCATGATGTAACCCCCCCGAACAAGGTCCAGGCTTCAACAGACCTCTACGCTGCTCGTGAAAAAATCTATACCCGCTCGTTCACCGGTCTTTTCCGCAATCTGCGTCTTGTAGGCGGCGGCCTGCTGTTCATCCTCTATTTTGGTACTGCCTGGCTGAACTGGAATGGTCGTCAGGCGGTCTGGTGGGACCTGCCCGAGCGCAAGTTCTACATCTTCGGCGCCACCTTCTGGCCGCAGGACTTCATCCTGCTGTCGGCGCTGCTGATCATCTGTGCCTTCGGCCTGTTCTTCATTACCGTCTTCGCCGGGCGTGTCTGGTGCGGCTACACCTGCCCGCAAAGCGTTTTCACCTGGGTTTTCATGTGGGCGGAAAAGGTCACCGAAGGTGATCGCAACCAGCGCATGAAGCTGGACAAGGCGCCCATGAGCGCCAACAAGTTCGGTCGCAAACTGGCCAAGCACACAATCTGGCTAGGCGTATCCCTGGCCATCGGCATCACCTTCGTCGGCTATTTCACTCCGATCCGCGAACTGGTACCTGACCTGTTCACCCTGCAAGTCGGAGGTTGGGCGCTGTTCTGGGTAGGCTTCTTCACGCTGGCCACCTATGGCAACGCCGGCTACCTGCGTGAACAGGTGTGCATCTACATGTGCCCCTACGCGCGCTTCCAGAGCGTGATGTTCGACAAAGACACCCTGATCGTTTCCTATGACCCGCGCCGTGGCGAGAAGCGCGGCCCACGCAAAAAGGATGCGGACTACAAGGCCATGGGCCTGGGTGACTGCATCGACTGCACCATGTGCGTGCAAGTCTGCCCGACCGGCATCGACATCCGTGACGGCCTGCAGGTGGAGTGCATCGGCTGCGCCGCCTGTATCGACGCCTGCGACACCATCATGGACAAGATGAACTACCCGCGCGGGCTGATCAGCTACACCACCGAGCACAACCTGTCTGGTCAGAAGACCCACCTGATGCGGCCCCGTCTGATCGGTTATGCCGTTGCGCTGCTGGCCATGATGGGGTTGTTCGCGTACGCCGTGGCCGACCGTTCGCTGGTCAAGCTCGACGTTCTCAAGGACCGCGTGCTGTACCGCGAGAACGAGCAGGGCATGGTGGAGAACGTCTATACCCTGAAGGTCATGAACAAGTCTCAGAGCGAACAGACCTACATCATCGAGGCCAGTGGTATCGATGGCCTGCGTTATGAAGGCCGCAACGAAATCCACTCGGCAGCCGGCGAACTGATCACCATCCCGGTGGAACTGTCCATCGCGCCAGAAAAGCTGCCCTCCAGCACCAACGACATCGTCTTCCATATCCGGTCGGCTAACGATTCTTCAATCAAAGACGATGCAGAGAGCCGTTTCATCGGCCCGAGCATCCGCTGAACAGGTAGTCCATGAGCGCTTCTGATAACGTAAAAACCCGTTGGTACACCCAGTTCTGGGCCTGGTTCGTCATCGGCATCCTGGCGTTGGCGGTGGTGCTCGGCACCTCGCTGCTGGTCATTTCCATCCGCACGGCCGACACCCTGGTATCGGACAACTACTACGATGCCGGCAAGGGCATCAACCAGTCGCTGGAACGCGAGAAACTCGCCGAGCGCCTGCAGGTTCAGGCGCAACTGAAGCTCAACGACGAGCGCGGGCTGGCCGAGCTGCAGCTCAGCGGCAACAGCCATCCGCCGCAACTGGTGCTCAACCTGCTCTCGCCGACACAACCCGAGCGTGATCGCCGCATCATCCTGCAACCCCAAGGTGAAGGCCTGTACCAGGGGCAAATGCAGGATTCCGTCACGGGTCGGCGCTTTATCGAGCTGATCGGTCGTGAAGGCGAGCAGGACTGGCGCCTGTTCGAGGAAATGGAAATCAGCAGCGGCCAGACCTACCAACTGAACCACTGATCGATTCGATGGCAAGTCCTCTCCCCTGCTATCACTGTGGCCTGCCGGTTCCCGCCGGCAGCACCTGGCACGCCCGCGTACTCGACGAGACGCGGGCGATGTGCTGTCCCGGTTGCCAGGCGGTAGCCGAGGCCATCGTCAGTGCCGGTCTGGAAAGCTACTACCTGCACCGCAGCGAGGCTTCGACCAACCCCGGCGCACTTCCTCAGGCTCTGTCCGATGAGCTGGCGCTGTACGACCGCGAGGACGTCCAGCAACCCTTCGTACAGCATGAGGGTGATCTCGCCAGTACCGCGCTGATGATCGAAGGCATCAGTTGTGCTGCCTGCGGCTGGCTGATCGAGCGGCATCTGCTCGGCCTCGACGGCATCGCCGAGGCCAGTCTGAATCTGTCCAATCACCGTCTGCAGGTGCGCTGGAGCGACAGCCGCTTGCCGCTCAGCGAGTTACTCGCCGAGCTTCGCCGCATCGGCTACGCCGCGCATCCCTATCAGGCCGACCAGGTCTCGGAGCGACTGGCCAGCGAAAACCGCCGCAGCCTGCGCCAGATTGGTGTAACAGGACTGCTCTGGATGCAGGTGATGATGGCGACCATGGCCACCTGGCCCGAGTTCAACCTGGATCTTTCAGAAAGTTTCTTCGTCACCTTGCGCTGGACCGCGCTGCTGCTTACCACGCCCATCGTCTTCTATTGCTGTACCGATTTCTTCAAGGGTGCCCTGCGCGATCTGCGCACACGCCACCTGACCATGGACGTCTCGGTCTCACTCGCCATCGGCGGCGCCTATCTTGCCGGCATCTGGTCCACCGTGACCGGCCAGGGCGAACTGTATTTCGACGCAGTAGGCATGTTCGCGCTGTTCCTGCTCACCGGCCGCTATCTGGAGCGCCGTGCACGGGAGCGTACAGCGGCGGCCACTGCGCAACTGGTCAACCTGCTGCCAGCGTCCTGCCTGAGACTGGACGAAGAGGAGCAAACCGCTCGTATCCTGCTTAGCGAGCTGTGTGTGGGTGATCGCATACTGGTGCAGCCGGGCGCTCTCGTCCCGGCTGATGGCCGCATCCTCAGTGGTCAATCGAGTGTTGACGAATCGGTCCTGACCGGCGAGTACCTGCCGCAACCGCGGGACGTTGGCGACTCGGTCACCGCCGGCACTCTGAACGTTGAAGGCCCGCTGACGATCCAGGTGCAGGCGCTCGGTGACGATACGCGCCTGTCGGCCATCGTCCGCCTGCTGGAACGCGCCCAGTCGGACAAGCCGCGTCTTGCCGAACTGGCTGACCGTGTCGCGCAATGGTTCCTGCTGGTGGTGCTGCTGACTGCAGCCGTCGTCGGCATCATCTGGTGGCAGATCGATCCTCAGCGGGCTTTCTGGGTAGTGTTAGCCCTGTTGGTCGCCACCTGCCCCTGCGCCCTTTCGCTCGCCACGCCGACTGCCCTGACCGCCGCTACCGGCACGCTGCACAAGCTTGGCCTGCTGCTCACCCGCGGCCACGTGCTGGAAGGCCTCAATCAGATCGACACGGTAGTGTTCGACAAGACCGGTACCCTTACCGAGGGCCGCCTGACGCTCAGCGCCGTGCACCCGCTCGGCGCACTCGACGCCGATACCTGCCTGGCGCTGGCAGCAGCCCTCGAAAATCGCTCCGAACATCCCATAGCCCGTGCTTTCGGCCGAGCACCACAAGCCGCCGAGTCCGTCGAGACCGTTCCGGGCCTGGGCCTTCATGGCAGCGTCGACGGCCGTAAGCTGCGAATCGGCCAACCCGGCTTCGTCGCTGAAGGCTTCACCCAACCTACCCCCGCCATTCCAGGCGAACAAGGTCAGTGGCTGTTGCTGGGTGACGAACAGGGGCCGCTGGCCTGGCTGGTACTGGACGATCGTCTTCGTGATGATGCCCCCGCACTGCTCGAGGCCTGCCGTGCCCGTGGCTGGCAGACGCTTCTGCTCTCCGGCGATAGTTCACCCATGGTCGGCCAGATTGCCCGCGAACTGGGTATCGATCAGGCCGAAGGCGGTATGACGCCCGCCGCGAAGCTCATCCGACTGCAAGCACTGCAGGCCCAGGGGCATCGGGTGCTGATGCTCGGTGATGGTGTCAATGACGTCCCGGTACTTGCTGCAGCTGATATCAGCGTTGCCATGGGTTCGGCCACTGACCTGGCAAAAACCAGTGCCGATGCGGTGCTGCTATCCAATCGCCTCAGTAGCCTGGCGCAGGCTTTCGACGTTGCACGGCGCAGCCGCCGCATCATCATCGAAAACCTGAGCTGGGCAACCCTTTACAACGGTTTGATCCTGCCGTTCGCCGCCGTTGGCTGGGTGACGCCACTGTGGGCTGCGCTGGGCATGTCGGCCAGTTCTCTGCTCGTGGTGCTCAACGCGCTGAGGCTGACCCGACTGCCAAAAACGCCTGACGCGCCGAACACCAGCAGCCTGAAGTAGGATGAGCGACACCCGCCCCCCCTTCACCTGCATCACGGCATTTTCCGGAGGCCCCATGGCCGCACTCTACATTCTGATACCCGTCGCGATTGTTCTGGTCGCGCTGGCCATCTGGGTATTCTTCTGGGCCGTTGACACGGGGCAGTACGACGACCTGGACGGACCGGCACACAGTATTCTGTTCGACGACGAAGACCCGAAGCATCAGGCCGGCATCGAGCAGGCGGCGCAGAACGACGAGGAGAATCCCAAGCGTGACTGAGCTAGTGCCCCTGCTGCTGTCCGCCTTTGTCCTCGGCCTGCTCGGCGGGGGACATTGCCTGGGCATGTGTGGCGGTTTGATGGGCGCCCTGACCATGGCCATTCCAGCCGAGCAACGCGGCAAGCGCCTGCGTCTGCTGGTGGCCTACAACCTTGGCCGGGTACTGAGCTATGCAGCCGCAGGCCTGCTTGTCGGTCTTGCCGGCTGGGCCGTTGCCAAAAGCCCGGCGGCGATGGCGCTGCGGGTCGTGGCGGCACTGCTGCTGATCGCCATGGGGCTGTACCTGGCAGGCTGGTGGAGCGGACTGACACGCATCGAAACCATGGGGCGCGGCCTGTGGCGACATATCCAACCCGTCGCCAGCCGCCTCATGCCAGTGCGCAACATGCCGCAAGCGCTGTTCCTTGGCACGCTCTGGGGCTGGTTACCCTGCGGGCTGGTCTACAGCACCCTGCTCTGGTCGGCGAGCCAGGGCGACGCTCTCGACAGCGCCCTGCTGATGCTGGCCTTCGGTATCGGTACCTGGCCGGTCCTGCTGGCCACCGGCCTGGCCGCCGAGCGCATGACCGCACTGCTGCGCAAGCGCGGTGTACGCATGGCCGGCGGCATCATGGTCATTCTCTTCGGCCTCTGGACTCTACCCGGCCCCCACCAGCAGTGGCTGATGGGGCATTGAAAGCCAGAGGGGTTGCGGTATCCAGGCTCGCTAGTCGGGTGGATGAAGCGCGACCCAACGTCTGCTTTACCGCCTTGGCGGTTCTTTAGGCAATTCCCGCTTGTGCTGTGACTTGTCGTAGGTATCGATGATGATCCGTGCGACCTCGTCCGACACCTCGAAACCTTGCAGGAAGGCGTCGATGTCCTGATAGGTCACGCCATGGGCAACCTCATCCGGCTTACCCGGCTCGAGTTCTTCCAGATCAGCAGTAGGCACCTTGTGTACCAGTTGCTGCGGAGCACCCAGTGCAGCGGCGATCTCACGGACCTGGCCCTTGACCAACCCTGCCAACGGCGTCAGGTCGCAGGCGCCGTCACCGAACTTGGTGAAAAAGCCCATCACCGCCTCGGCAGCATGGTCGGTGCCAATAACCAGGCCCTGACGCGCATTGGCGATGGTGTACTGCGCCACCATGCGCATCCGCGCCTTGGTATTACCCAGCACGAAGTCACGCGAGCTGTCCGCCAGCGGCTCCAGCGCCTCGGTCGCCCGGGAAAGCCCCAGGACCGCCGCGCCGATATTGACCGTATGACACTCATCCGGGCTGATGGTATCCACTGCCAGCTGCGCTTCATCTTCATCGTGCTGCACCTGGTAAGGCAGACGCACCGCGATGAATCGATAATCGTCGCCTTCGCCCGCGGCACGCATCCCCTCGACCGCGCGCTGAGCAAGCATCCCTGCCGTGGTCGAATCGACCCCGCCACTGATACCCAGCACCAGGGTCTTCAATCCGGATTCACGCAAGCAGCCCTGGATAAAAGCCACCCGCCGGTCGATTTCAGCCTGAACGGCCTCGGGCCCCTCAAAAGGCGGGCACACATTGAGTGCGACAGCGATCTGCTGCTGGCGACCTTGCATTGGCTTACTCCTTATAAAACGAACAATTCAGTGACTGACCACAGTTTGACAATCCGACCACAGACACGCCAATAAATCTCCACCCATCATACCGCTCGTCTCAAGGCGCCAGGCGGCCTCCGGGCTGGCTTGATGCAGGTCAAGTCTGTACCTGTGTGCCCCCCCTAGAATCCCGCCCACTGCAGTCAATCCGAGAACGCACGATGCTCGACGTCATTCGCTGGAATACCGACCTGATCCGTCGTTACGATCAGACCGGCCCGCGCTATACCTCGTATCCGACTGCCCTTCAGTTCAATGACAAGGTCGGCTCCTTCGATCTCCTGCATGCATTGCGCAGCAGCCGGCAGGCCAATCGCCCGCTTTCGCTGTACGTTCACCTGCCGTTTTGTGCAAACGCCTGTCACTACTGTGTGCGCAACAGGGTCATTACCAAGGATCGCGGTTGCACGCTGCCTTATCTGGAACGCCTGGAAAAGGAGATCGAGATGATCGCCTGCCATATCGGGCCTGACCAGGTCGTCGAGCAGCTGCACTTTGGCGGTGGCACCCCCACCTTTCTCAGCCATGACGAACTGCGCCACCTGATGGCGCACCTGCGCAAGCACTTCAATCTGCAGGACGACGACCACGGCGATTTCAGCATCGAAATCGATCCGCGCGAAGCCGACTGGTCAACGATGGGCCTACTTCGCGAGCTGGGCTTCAACCGCATCAGTATCGGCGTGCAGGCCCTGAATCCCGAGGTTCAACGCGCGATCAATCGCATGCAGACACTGGAGCAGACCGAAACCATCATCGAGGCGGCGCGAACCCTGCAATATCACTCGATCAACATCGATCTTCTCTATGGCCTGCCGCTGCAGACACCCGAGCGTTTTGCGCAAACCGTGAAGAACGTTGTCGCCATGCAGCCGGATCGCGTATCGCTATTCAGCTATACCCATAGTCCCGAACGCTTCCAGGGACAGCGCCGAATCAACGCAGCGGACCTTCCTTGCGAAGCCGACAAGCTGGCGATGCTGCAGAACGGCGTGGAAGGGCTGACGCAATCCGGTTACCGCTATATCGGCATGGACCATTTCGCCCTGCCCGATGATGAACTGGCAATGGCCCAGGAAGACGGCACCCTTACCCGGAATTTTCAGGGCTACACCACTCATGGACATTGCGATCTCATCGGGCTTGGCATGTCATCCATCAGCCAGATAGGCGATCTGTATTGCCAGAACCACAGCGACATCAACCTCTACCAGAAGTCGCTGGATCAGAAGCAACTCGCCACTGCCCGAGGCCTGCGCTGCAACGAAGACGACCGGATCCGGCGGCAGGTGATCCAGAACCTCATCTGTGAATTCGAGCTGCACTTCAAGGAGATCGAGCGAAGCCTCGGTATCGATTTCAAGGAATACTTCCAGTCAGCCTGGCCAGCACTTGAGCAGATGGCCAGCGATGACATCATCCAGCTGAGTGACGACGGCATTGCCGTATTGCCTGCGGGCCTCTTGCTGGTTCGTGCGCTGTGCATGCAGTTCGATCATTACCTGCTGCCCGAGCACCGGCCCCAGCGCGTTTCCCAGGTTTTCTGAACCTGACCACCCGTTCGACACCCTGCGACTCTTGCACCAATTGGCCTAAGTCCGCTGCCTGAGTTAATCTTGCGACATCTCGTAAGGTTTTCAGGATCACCCATGCCCGAGTCGATCAAGACCCGCACGCAGCGGCAAGCTCATTGCAAGGATTGCAGCCTGTCCGGCCTGTGCCTTCCGCTTTCGCTTAATATGCAGGATATGGACGCGCTCGACGACATCGTCAAGCGTGGCCGTCCTTTGAAAAAGGGCGAAATGCTGTTTCGTCAAGGCGATACATTCAGCTCCGTATTCGCCATACGCTCCGGCGCCCTGCGCACGTTCAGCGTGACCGATACCGGAGAAGAACAGATCACCGGTTTTCACCTGCCCAGCGAAATGGTCGGCCTTTCCGGCATGGATACCGAAACCTACCCGGTTTCAGCACAGGCGCTGGAAACCACCTCTGTTTGCGAAATCCCCTTCGAGCGCCTCGATGAACTCAGCGTTCTGCTACCGCAGCTGCGACGTCAGCTGATGCGCATCATGAGTCGCGAAATTCGCGATGATCAGCAAATGATGCTGTTGCTCTCGAAGAAAACCGCCGATGAACGCATCGCTACCTTCCTGATCAACCTGTCAGCCCGCTTCAGCGCGCGCGGCTTCTCCGCCAATCAGTTCCGCCTGCCCATGTCACGCAACGAAATCGGCAGTTATCTGGGGCTAGCAGTCGAAACGGTTTCCCGGGTTTTTACCCGCTGTCAGGCCAGTGGTCTGCTGGAAGCTGAAGGCAAGGAAGTGCGCATTCTCGACTCCATCCGACTGTGCGCCCTGGCCGGTGGAAACATGGACGCCTGAAGGAGCCCCTGATGATCTTCGATGAATTCAGCATCAAGAAACTGATTCGCCCCGTGCCGGATTTCCCCAGCCCCGGCGTGGTGTTTCGAGACATTACCCCGCTGTTGCAATCGCCCAAGGCCCTGCGCATGGTTGCCGACAGCCTGATTCAGCGCTACGTGGAAACCGAGTTCAGCCATATCGGCGCGCTGGATGCTCGCGGTTTCATCATTGGCTCGATCATCGCCTATGAACTGAACAAACCACTGATTCTGTTCCGCAAGAAGGGCAAACTGCCTGCCGATGTGCTGGTCGAGTCCTACCAGAGCGAATACGGCGAAGCCTTTCTCGAAGTCCATGCCGACAGCCTCTGCGAAGGTGATTCGGTACTGCTGCTCGATGACCTGATTGCCACGGGTGGAACCTTCATCGCGGCAGCCCAACTGGTTCGTCGCATGGGCGCCCACATTTACGAAGCCGCTGCGATCATCGATCTTCCCGAACTGGGCGGCTCGCGCAAGCTGCAGGACATGGACATTCCCACCTTTACCCTGACTGCATTCGAGCTGAACGAGCGCTAAAAACCACGACAGCTCGCCCTTGCGGCGGGCTTCACGCCTGGCCAAGCCCTCTGCAAAACGAGATTGTCATGCTCGATTCCCTGCAACTGCGCTGCCTGCTGATGGGCATGCTCTTTTTCACCCTTCCCGCCCTCGCGCTGGATCGCAACGCCCTAATGGACGACGCGAACCTCTTGCTGCTACCGCGCGAGCGCGCCCTGCCCAACATCGAGCTGATCGACCAGGACGGCCAGCCCTTCAACACTCAGTCACTGCGTGACCACTGGCATATCCTCTTCTTCGGCTTCACCGCCTGTCCGGATATCTGCCCCACCACGCTCAGCGACATGCGCCGGGTCTTGGGGCAATTGCCGGGCGAAGTACGCGAACGACTGCAACTGGTACTGGTCACCGCCGATCCGGCACGCGACACGCCCGAGCAGCTGAAAACCTACCTGGGCTACTACCGCGCGGGTTTTACCGGGCTGACCGGCGAGATGGCGCAGCTGCAAAAATTATCCAAGGCGCTGGGCCTACCGTTCGTTCCAGCCAGCGCAACCGAAGGCGACTACAGCGTCGCCCACAGCGGTAATCTGGCCCTGATCGCCCCCGACGGCACCCTGCGCGGGCATATCCGCGCGCCGTTCAAACTGGAAGCCTTGCCGGATGCCCTGACGAAAGTGCTGACAAAAAGCCCCTGAGCAGGGCTTCACGCTTCGCGTGCAGTCCGTCCTATGGCCCGCTCGACATTCTGTTTGCACAGCAGCAGCGCCTGATTGAGCGCCTCCCCATGGGAAACCACTCGGGGTGTCGGAACCACCACGGAGATGCTGTAACTCCCTTGGTAGGTGTCCAACAGAACCGAAAATGAACTCAACCCTTCGATCAGCTCACCGTGGTCCTCAGCCACGGCGCCGGCACGGATCAGCGCCAGTTGCTCACGCAGCTCCGCCAGATTCAGTGTTTTAGGCGTCAGATTTGGCAACGGGTCAGGCAGCAACTGCCGTAGTCCCTCTTCCGACAGCGTGGCCAGATGCGCCTTGCCGCCAGCCGTGGCATAGGCCGGAGCTTTGATACCGATGGGAAACACGACTCGCAACTCGCGCTCGGCAATGGTGCGATCGAGGACATAAACCTTGTCGCCAACCAACGCGCTCAGACAGACCGACTCCTGAAGCCGCTCGGACAGGTCCAGCATGTGCGGCCTGAGCAATGAAATGATGTCGGTTTGTGTCTGACTGATCAGTTGGCCCAGCGCCGGGCCCAGCCGGAAACCGCCACTCGGCCCCAGGGTTTCAACCAGATATTCACTTTCCAGTGCATTGATGATGCGCTGCACCGTCGAGCGCGGCAGATCGACGATCTGCGCGATGGCCGCCAGGCTCAGACCCTGCGGATTGTTACCCAAGGCACGCATGACCGCCGCCGCACGGGCAATCACCTGAATACCGGCATGCTTGCCGCCGCCGCCAATCTAGTCCGTTTGAGTCATCGATACCTCTCCTGTATTTGCCCCGCTCGCCGTGCCGTCATTGTCCGGCAGCCGCCGTTTGTACGCCAATCACAATCTCTCCTTCTGACCCGTCACTGCCAGCAAGCATTCGCTCGACACCCTGTGCGGACAGTTTTGTTTTGGCGAGACCGAACCGCCTACTGATACACTAGCCCGCATAACGATACATGATGATATGTATCTCAAGGAGAAATACAGGTGATACACACTAAATTCTTGCGTGCCAGGCCGTTGGTTCCTCTGACGGCCCTGTTTTTGTTGGTCGGCTGTTCCAATGAAGAGCCGGTAGCCAGCGCCCCACCTGTCCCGGAGGTCGGCGTGTATAGCGTGCAGGCCCGGCCGCTGACACTGACTACCGATCTACCCGGACGGACCTCGGCTTACCGTATCGCCGAGGTCCGTCCGCAGGTGTCCGGCATCGTCCAACAGCGCCTGTTTACCGAAGGCAGCGAAGTGAAGAAGGGCCAGCAGCTCTACCAGATCGACCCGCGCACCTATGAAGCCGAGCTGGCGCGCGCCAAGGCCAACCTGGTCACCGCCGAGAATCTCGCCAAGCGCTACGAGCGCCTGCTCAAGACCAACGCAGTCAGCCGCCAGCAGTACGACGATGCTCTGGCCGCTTGGAAACAAGCCCAGGCCGAAGTTCAGGTGACGCGCATTAATGTGCAGTACACCGAAGTGCTGGCACCGATTTCCGGGCGCATCGGGCGTTCGGCAGTCTCCGAAGGCGCACTGGTGACCAATGGCCAGGCCCAGGAACTGTCCACCGTTACCCAGCTCGACCCGATCTATGTAGACGTCAACCAGCCCATCACCAAGCTGCTTGAGTTGCGTCGCGCGCTGGACTCCGGGCGACTGCAGAGCACTGGTGAGGATCAGGCCCAAGTCAGCCTGACCCTGGATGACGGCAGTGCCTATCCATTGACTGGCACGCTGAAGTTCTCAGAGGTCAGCGTCGCCCCGACCACAGGTTCCGTGACCCTGCGCGCCGAGTTCCCCAACCCCGACCGCAAGTTGCTGCCCGGCATGTTCGTCCACGCACTGCTCAAGGAGGGCACTCAGCAGGAGGCCATCCTGGTGCCGCAACAGGCGGTAAGCCGCGATGTACGCGGTGTGCCCAGCGTCTGGGTGGTCAAGTCGGACGACAGCGTCGAACTCCGTGAAGTCGAGACCCTGCGCACTGTCGGCAATGCCTGGCTGATCGGTAAGGGCATCGCCGATGGCGAGCGGGTGGTCACCGAAGGCACTCAGCGTGTGCGCAGCGGCATCACCGTCAAGCCGGTAGAGGCCAAGAACGTCAAGCTGGTCGACGAGTTCAGCCCTACGCCAACCGCCGCTGCGGCCAACTGAGGAGCTGAAGCTTAATGTCCCGTTTCTTTATCGACAGGCCGATCTTCGCCTGGGTGCTGGCCATCGTGGCCATGCTCGCCGGCGCGTTGTCATTGGTGAAAATGCCGATCAGCCAGTACCCGAATATTGCCGCTCCGGCAGTTTCGATCCAGGTCAGCTACCCCGGTGCCTCGGCGCAGACAGTGCAAGACACCGTGGTGCAGGTCATTGAGCAGCAGCTCAGCGGCCTCGACGGTTTCCGCTACATGTCCGCCGAAAGCAGCTCCGACGGCAGCATGACCATCATCGTTACATTCGAGCAGGGCACCGACCCCGACATCGCCCAGGTCCAGGTGCAGAACAAGCTGCAGCTGGCCACGCCCAGGCTGCCTGAAGAAGTGCAGCGCCAGGGTCTGCGGGTGGTGAAATTCCAGCAGAACTTTTTCCTGATCGTCAGCCTGCTGGACAGCACCGGCAAGATGGACAACTTCGACCTTGCCAACCTGGCCGCCTCGCAGTTGCAGGACCCGATTTCGCGCATCGACGGCGTCGGTGACTACATGCTGTTTGGCTCGCCTTACGCCATGCGCATCTGGCTAGATCCGGCCAAGCTCAACAGCTACCAGCTGACCCCCAGCGATGTCGCAGACGCGATTCGCGAGCAGAACGTACAGGTTTCCTCCGGCCAGCTCGGCGGTTTGCCGACCCGCAGCGGCGTGCAGCTGAATGCCACCGTACTGGGCAAAACCCGCATGACCACACCGCCGGAATTCGAGGAAATCCTGGTCAAGGTCAAGGCTGACGGCTCACAGGTCCGTATCAAGGACGTGGCCCAAGTCGAACTGGGATCCGATAACTTCTCGATCTCCAGCAAGCGTAATGGCCAGCCAACGGCCGGGCTGGCGCTGCGCCTGACTTCGGGCGGCAACCTGCTGGAAACCGTGGAAGCGGTGAAGGCCCAGATGGAGAAGCAGAAGGCTTATCTGCCCGAAGGCATCGAGGTGATCTACCCCTACGACACTACACCGGTGGTGGAAGCCTCGATCAGCTCGGTGGTGTTTACCATCATCGAAGCCGTGGTACTGGTGTTTCTGGTGATGTACCTGTTCCTGCAGAACTTCCGGGCCACGCTGATTCCAACCCTGGCGGTGCCTGTGGTGCTGCTCGGCGCCTTCGCTCTGCTGCCCTACTTCGGCCTCAGCATCAACGTGCTAACCATGTACGCCATGGTGCTGGCCATCGGTCTGCTGGTGGATGACGCCATCGTGGTGGTGGAGAACGTCGAACGCCTGATGCATGAGGAAGGGCTGACGCCGCTGGAAGCGACGCGCAAATCCATGGGACAGATTCAGGGCGCACTGGTCGGCATCGGCCTGGTGCTGTCAGCGGTGTTCGTGCCCATGGCCTTCTTCGGCGGTTCAGCGGGCATCATCTATAAGCAGTTCGCCGTGACCATCGTGCTCTGTATGAGCCTGTCGGTATTGGTTGCGCTGATTTTCACCCCGGCGCTGTGCGCCACCCTCCTGAAGAAGCCCACAGGTGACGCCCATCACGAGAAAAAAGGCTTCTTCGGCTGGTTCAACCGTGTTTTCGACCGTGGCACGAATCGCTTCGAACGCGGCGTCAGCGGCATGCTCAAGAATCGCGGGCGCTACCTGCTGGCGTTCGTGCTGGTTACCGCCGGCACTGGCTACCTGTTCACCCAGATCCCCAAGGCCTTCCTGCCCAACGAGGACCAGGGGCTGATGATCGTGGAAGTGCGCATGCCGGTGAACTCGACCTCCGAGCGGACCGAAGCGGTCCTCCAGCAGGTGCAAGAGCACCTGAAGGACGAGGAAGGCGAGCTGATTGAGCACGTGTTCACCGTCAATGGCTTCAACTTCGCCGGTCGCGGGCAGAACTCCGGCCTTGGCCTAGTCATGCTCAAGGGCTGGGATCAGCGCGCCGATGATGGCCAGGATGTATTCAGCCTTGCCGAGCGCGCCAATGCCCACTTCGCCGGGATCAAGGACGCCACGGTGATGGCCTTCGTGCCGCCAGCGATTCTGGAAATGGGTAATGCCATGGGCTTCGACCTGTTCCTGCAGGATAATGCGAGCCTCGGCCACGAAGCTCTGATGGACGCACGCAACCAGTTTCTGCAATTGGCCAGCGAGCACCCGAAGCTGAATGCCGTGCGCCCCAACGGCAAGGATGACGAGCCGCAGTTCCAGGTCAACATTGACGACGAGAAGGCCCGCGCATTGCAGGTCAGCATCGCCTCGATCAACCAGACCATGAGCGCTGCTTGGGGCTCGATGTATGTCAACGACTTCATCGACCAGGGCCGCGTCAAGCGCGTCTACATCCAGGGCCAGGACGATTCGCGCATCTCGCCGGAAGACTTCGACAAGTGGTACGTGCGCAATAACCTGGGTGAGATGGTGCCGTTCTCGGCCTTCGCCACCGGCGAATGGGCGTTCGGCTCACCCAAGCTGGAGCGCTACGGCGGCATCTCCTCGGTGCAAATCCTCGGCGAGCCGGCCTCCGGCTACAGCACCGGCGACGCCATGTTCGCCATCGCCGAGATCATGCAGCAGCTGCCGCCTGGCATCGGCCTGAGCTACAGCGGCCTGTCCTATGAGGAAATCCAGACCGGCGACCAGGCGCCCATGCTCTATGCGCTCACCGTACTGATCGTGTTTCTCTGCCTGGCTGCACTCTATGAGAGCTGGTCGGTGCCGGTCTCGGTGATGCTGGTGGTGCCGCTGGGCATCCTCGGTGCGGTATTGGCCACGCTGATGCGTGAGCTGAACGCTGATGTGTACTTCCAGATCGGTTTGATGACCACCGTCGGTCTGTCGGCGAAGAACGCCATCCTCATCGTCGAGTTCGCCAAGGACCTGTACGAGAAGGAAGGCATGCCGCTGGTCCAGGCCGCGACCCATGCCGCCCGGCTGCGGCTGCGCCCGATCGTCATGACCTCCCTGGCATTCACCCTCGGCGTAATGCCGATGGCCCTGGCCAGTGGCGCCGGTGCCGGCAGCCAGCACTCGGTAGCCACCGGTGTAGTCGGCGGGATGATCACCGCCACGGTGCTCGCGGTGTTCTTCGTACCGCTGTTCTATGTGTTGGTGGTTACGTTGTTTGAGGGCCGCAAGAAAGCCGACGAAGGAGAAAGTGTATGAGTCTCAAGTATCTAACCGTCGCGGTGACTCTGGCGTTGTCCGGCTGCAGCCTGATCCCCGAATACGAGCGCCCGGAAGCGCCCATTGCAGCCAACTGGGCACCAGGTACGGCTTATGACCAGGAAGGCGGCAAGAGCGCCGCAGACCTGGCCTGGCAGGAATTTTTCCGCGACCCAGCATTGCGCCAATTGGTCGGCGTGGCGCTGGACAACAACCGCGACCTGCGCCAGGCCATACTGAACGTCGAAGCCTACCGGGCATTGCACCGTATCCAGCGTTCCGAGCTGTTTCCCAGCATCGATGCCGGCGCTGGCGGTGCTCGCCAACGCCTGCCGGATGACCTGTCGCCGAACGGCGTATCGGGCATCCAGAGCCAGTACGACGTATCACTCGGCGTGGCCTATGAGCTGGACGTCTTCGGGCGTATCCGCAGCCTCAGCCGAGCGGCACTGGAGCAATACCTGGCCACGGCCGAAGCACAGCGCAGCGTGCAGATCGCGCTCGTCAGCGACGTGGCCACGGCCTACTTCAACTGGCGCACCGACCAGGCCCAACTGAAGCTGACCGAGGCAACCCTCGACAGCTATCAAGAAAGCCTGGAGCTGATCAAGGCCACTGCCGAAGCGGGCACCGCCTCGGCACTGGACGTCCGCCAGGCGCGCACCCTGGTCGATCAGGCGCGTACGCAGAAGGCACTGTATAAGCGGCTCATTGCCGAAGATGCCAATGCCCTGCGCCTGCTGCTCGGCACCGGTATTCCGGCGGACCTGCAGGATGCCGACAAGCCGCAGATGGATCTGCTTGCCGAGTTTCCCGCAGGTCTGCCAGCCGACCTGCTGCTTCGTCGGCCGGATATCCGTGCCGCCGAACATCGCCTACTCGCCGCCAATGCCAATATCGGCGCAGCACGGGCGGCGTTCTTCCCAAGCATCGGCCTGACGGGTGCCGCTGGCACCGCCAGCAGCGAGCTGAGCGGCCTGTTCGACGCAGGTTCCGGAACCTGGAGCCTGATGCCGCAGATCAATATCCCGATCTTCACCGCCGGGCGGCTCAAGGCCAACCTGGAGTACGCCGAAGTCCAGAAGGACATCAACGTCGCAGCGTATGAAAAGAGTATCCAGACGGCCTTCCGTGAAGTGGCCGATGGCCTGGCCGCGCGCGACAACCTCGGCGAACAGGTGCTGGCCCAGAGTGATCTGGTCGAGAACAACCAGGACTACTATCAACTGGCGCGCCAGCGTTACGACGAGGGCGTGGATGCCTACCTGACCGTGCTCGACGCTCAGCGCGAACTGTTCGCCTCGCAGCGGCAGTTGCTCAGCGACCAGCTATTACAGTTGAACAGGGAAATTCTGCTGTACAAGGCGTTGGGTGGTGGCTGGGAAGAACGCTTCGCGCTGCATAACGAAACCCCGCAGTAACTGGCGGGGCCGGTCTGCCGAGCGGCCCCTCCTTGCAACACCGTTCTGGTGAGCAATAAAAATGAGGAAAGAAATATGAAAAAACGCTTTGCACTGCCTTTGGCACTGGCCCTTCTGACCGGCACCGCCTCTGCCACCGCAGCCGAGTTTTCCGGCTCCCTGGGCGTGACCGGCCAGGGCGATATGAGCTACCGCGCCGGCCTGGCATTCGACTGGGACAAGAGTTGGCTCAACAGCGACACAGGCCATCTGAGCGGCTACTGGGATGCCGCCTACACCTACTGGGAAGGCGGCGACGACTACACCGCCGCGCACTCGCTGTCCTTCGCCCCGGTGTTTGTTTATGAGTTCAGCGGCTTCAAGTACACGCCCTTCGTCGAAGGCGGTGTCGGTGTCGCCTTCTTCTCCAAGACCGACGTCGGCGAGCAGCAGCTGGGCTCCTCGTTCAACTTCGAAAACCGCATTGGCGCCGGCCTGAAGCTGCCCCATGCGCAGAAGGTCGGCATTCGCGCCATGCACTACTCCAATGCCGGCATCAAGCAACCCAACGATGGCATCGAGTCCTACTCGCTGTTCTACAGCCGCCAGTTCTAAGCAGCGGCAGCGGTTGTTGGCGATGTGCAATGCTCGCCAGCATCCGCTGCTACGCTTTAGCAGGTGGTTTTGTTAGTGGCAGTCCAGAGTATCGGCCAACACGTAGGCTTGGAAGGCCACCTCATCGATCCAGAAGCGGATCAGTTCTTCCAGCGCTCCCTCTGCCTTCCACTGCGCCAGCAATCCGTCGATGCGAGCCTGTAGCGCAGCATCCGGCGTGGCGATACGCAGCTGCTGCTTGCCCTCCTCCAGAGCCGGCAGCAGGCTGTTGTAACGACGCCATTCGGGCAGCTTTGCCATTTCTGTGAGCAGACGCTGGTCATCGACAACTGCGCGGCACTCGCCCAGTTTGAGACCGATCAGGGCATGTGCAGTGCTGGGGTATTCACGCGGCTGTGCGCCGAAGCGCTGTGCAACCAATTGCGCGTAAGGGCTGGCCGCAACGAGGCAGACCGGCTGATCGCGCAGGTGCTGCCAATCGGCGACACCACCTTCGTTGGCCGTCAGAGCAGCGGGAACGGGCTGGTAGTAGAGCGGGCCGGTGTCCGCCGATCCCAGCCGCAGGTCAGCGCTGTCGAGCTGCTGCGTGATAGTCACCGCCTGCCCCAGCGCCTCAGCCAAAGCCTCCAGCAGTGCCGACTCGAAGCTGTCCGTTTCGGTGCTCGACAGCATGCGGTATTCGGGCAGCGTCGCATGCAGCGGCTGAGCAGATGCCAGGACCGGTCCCAGCAAGGCCGGCAACAAGACTAGAAGCGGTAATACGCGCACGGCAGCGACCTCAGACGTATTGGTAACGCAGCATCCGTTGCTTGAATTTTTCCAGCACCACCTGATCGATCAGCGTGGCGAGGATGGCGATCACTAAGATATTCATCATCACCCCGACCATATCGGCGATCTCACCGGAATACGCCAGCGAACGTCCCAGCCCCTGGCCGAAACCGATCAGCATTTCAGCGGAAATCAGCGCACGCCAGGCGTTGCCGAAAGCCAGCTGAGCACCGGTGATCAATTCAGGCATCACCGCCGGCAGATAAACGCGGCGCAGCAACTGCCAGCGTGACGCACCCATCACCCGCGCAGCCGCGACATGCACCGGCTGCACGCTTTCGGTGGCATTCATCACCGACAGCGCCATGGGGAAGAAGGCCGCCAGCGCCACCACGACGATGATTGGCAGGTTGCCGAAGCCCATGACGATCAGAAACAGCGGCACCCAGGCAATCGAGGGAATCGACTGCAGGATGACGATGGCCGAGCGCAGAATCTCGCGGAAGAAAAACAGCACCCCGCCAACCAGGCCAAAGCCGATGCCGAACAGCAGTGCAAAGCTGTAGCCACTGCCGAGGCGACTCATGCTCCCGTAAAGCCCCTCACGGAACTCCGGTTGCTGGATGGTCATGAACAGGCGTTCGAAGACGGTCGGAATGCCCGGCATCAGAAAGGCCGGCAAGCTCCATGCGGCGGCCTGCCAGATCGACAGAATGAACAGGATTGCCAGAACGACAGCAAGATACTTCTTCGGGCCGGTAAGACGACGTGCCTGGCTCATGGATGCGCTACCTCCGTCTTGATGCCCAGCAGACTCAGAATTTCCTTACGCTCGGCAGCGAAGTCGGACAGGTCGTGGCTCTTCTCGCAATGGGTGAAGTTGAAGGTTTTCAACACACGCGTTGGCCGCGCGCTGAAGACGAGCACGTGATCGGCCAGGTACAACGCCTCATCAACATCATGGGTTACCAGCAGCACGGTTGGCTGATGCTCCTCGATCAGCTCGCGCAACACATCCTGCAGCGCCATTCGAGTCAAGGCATCCAAAGCGCCGAACGGTTCATCCAGCAACAGCACTTCGGGTTTAGCGATGAACGCGCGGGCCAGAGCCGTACGCTGGCGCATGCCACCAGATACCTGATGCGGGTAGTAGTGCTCAAAACCGTTGAGTCCGACCCGTTCGAGCCAGCTCTGCGCCTGTTCGAACGCATTGGTCTTGGCCACCCCTTGCAGTTCAAGCGCCATGGCGACATTGCCCTGCAAGCTGAGCCAGGGATACAACGCGTGCTCCTGGAACACCAGCGTACGTCGGGGACTCGGCTCGGTGATCGGCTTGCCGTCTGCAAGCACGCGGCCCGCGCTAGGCTTCTCCAGACCGGCGACCAGATGCAATAGGGTCGACTTACCGCAACCGGAAGGTCCGACCAGCGCAACCAGTTCGCCCGGAGCAAACTCGCCGCTAAAGCCCTTGATGACCTCGAGCTGCCCGAAGCGCTTGTCTACTTCTTCAAACCTGAGCTGCATAAAAATCCGCAAATCCAGAAACGGAACTGCCCGGCAATGCGGGCGATGTAAACGACCCGACGCGAGGCCGGGCCGATGTGATGACGAAACGAAAAAACGATCAGAGCTCGCGGGCTTCCTGCCAGGACAGATCGAGGATGGCGCTGGTATCGAAAGGCTTGCCATCGCGCGTCTTCAGCGAGCCGAGTTCCTGCAGAATGTCCGCAAGCTCCTGAATACGCGCCCGGTCGTTTTCATCAAGCTTGGCGCTGAAGGTCTGGGTGCCGATTGCCTCTTCAATGACCACCTCACGGGCGAGCTCGCCACGCTTGAGTGTCTTCAATGTCGGCTCGGCGATGAAGTAGCTGGCAATGAGCTTGGCCGCTTCGGCCGGCTGCTTGTCGAGCATCTCGATGGCATCACGTTGGGCGTCCAGCGACTTCCAGACCGCGTCCTTGCGCTTTGCCAAGGTGTCGCCCGAGGTGATTACCACCATGCATGGGAACGGCCACACTTCACCGATCTCATAGACCTGACGAACCGGCGCGACCAGTTGCGCGATGCGATCATACGGCTCGAACAGGAAAGCAGCGTCCACGCGCCCGGATACCAACGACTGCACCGCCACCGCAGGACTGACGCCCATGATATTGACGTCACTCGGCTTGAGCCCGGCACTCTTCAAAGTCACACCGCGCAGGACCGCATCTGCCGTGCTGCCCTCGCGCTGGGAAGCCAGCGTACGATCCTTGAGGCCCGCTACGTCTTTGATGTCGGTGTCTTCGCGCACAAGAATCGAGTGATAACCCTGCTGTGCACCACCCACCACCTTCAGATCAGCCCCTTTGGAGGCCCAGGCGACAGCATTGGTGAAGCCGAGCACGCCGGTGTCCAGCTGCCCGCCAACAATGGCTTTGATCAGATCGGTGCCCGAGCTGAATTCGATCAGCTCGACATCCAGGCCATGCTTTTTGTACAGACCCGCTTCATGCGCAACCATTGCCTGGGCATCATCCATCACACGGATGTAACCCACCTTGAACTTCTCCTGCGCCTGGGCAAATGCACTCAACAGAAGAAGAGCAGGAACCAGCCAATGCTTCGCTTTCATTTCGACCTCGATTCGGGGAGCCAGCACATATAACCAAAACGAAGGCTTATATTCGTTTTAGCTATCTAACTTTCGTGGCTTAGAACTTTACCCGAATCAAATAAGAAACGGCACTACCGAGGTGGCATAACGTCAGTAGTTCGGGTTATAGGCTGATCGTCTTACGACCCGCCAATGCGTGCGCCAAGGTGCCGCCATCAACCAAATCCAGCTCCCCACCCAAGGGCACACCGTGGGCGATCCGGCTAATGGTTAACCCCTTCGGAATCAACATTTGCGCGATGTAGTGTGCCGTCGCCTCGCCTTCGACCGTTGGATTGGTGGCCAGGATGACCTCACTGAACGCCCCGTCCGCAACCCGGGTAAGCAGCTCGGGAATGCCGATGGCTTCCGGCCCCAGACCATCGAGCGGGGACAGATGACCCTTGAGCACGAAATAGCGCCCTCGAAAACCGGTCTGCTCGACAGCGAAGACGTCCACGGGGCTCTGCACCACGCATAGCAGCGAATCGTCCCGCCGCGGATCAGCGCACTGCGGGCAGAGCTCATCTTCGGTCAGCGTTCGGCACTGCCGACAATAGCCGACCCCCTCCATCGCTTTTTCCAATGCCTGAGCCAGGCGCAACCCGCCACTGCGATCACGCTCCAGCATTTGCAAAGCCATGCGCTGCGCAGTCTTCTGCCCGACACCGGGAAGAATGCGCAGCGCATCGATGAGTTGGCGAATCAGGGGACTGAAGCTCATAGGTATATGTGTCGCTATCGAAAAGGGCAGCATGGAGCAAGGGCGTTCAGGCGGCATGCAGGGCAAGGCACGAGAAAGCGCGGGCACCGAAATTCACTGCGCGTAAATGAGGATGTCCGCGCCTTCGAGCAACGCAGCCGTGCGCACCGACTGGATGACCCGGTTCAGAAGGGCATCTTGAAGCCTGGGGGTAGTTGCATGCCGGCGGTCATGCCCGCCATCTTGTCCTGGCTGTTCTGCTCGATCTTACGCACCGCGTCGTTGACGGCAGCGGCGATCAAGTCTTCTAGGATCTCTTTGTCTTCCTGCATCAGGCTGTCGTCGAGGCTGACGCGCTTGACGTCATGGCGCCCGTTCATCACGACGCTGACCAGCCCGGCACCAGACTGGCCAGTAACCTCGGCGTTCGCCAGCTCTTCCTGCATTTTCTGCATCTTTTCCTGCATCTGCTGCGCCTGCTTCATCAGGCCGGCCATGCCACCTTTCATCATGGGATATCACCTCAATTCAATCAGGGTTCGGAGTGTTCTACGGGTTCTATGGTGCCTTCGCGGATTACCGCGGCGAACTGCTGCATCAACTGTTGGACCAGAGGGTCCGAGTGAATCGACTCTTCCGCTGCTCGTTGCCGCTCGGCGCGCCGGCGCGCAGCAGCCTGCGCCGGCGTCTCCTGCTCCGGCTTCTGAAGCACAATATCCAACTGCAGCGTGCGACCATGGTATTGGTTCAGCGCTTCGTTCAGCCGCCGCTGTTGCGTGGAGTTGAACAGCGCACTCTGCGCTGGATCGAGGTGCATCAGCCAACGGTCACCTTCTACCGCGATCAAGGTACAGTTCGCGGCAATACTTCCAGTGAGGCCGGACAAGCCAAGTTTGAGATAGAGCTCTAGCCACTCGGCAGCAAGCCCGGTCGCCGGCTCGACCGAAGGTAGCGGCTCGACGATCTCTGGCTCATCGCTGGCCTGGTCCAACTCATCCAGATAGGCCTCGGCCTGATTCTCGGCCTCAAAGTAGTCCTCATCGGTCAGCGGCGGCTCGTCATCGTCCGGCTCTTCGACCTGCACTACAGAAGCCACGTGATCGGCTGGGCCATCCAACGATACAGGCTCAGCCAGCACGGCAGCGGCCTCGACTGCAATTGGCGGTACATCGGGTGGCTCGTTCCACGGCACATCGACGACGGGCGCTACTTGAGGCGCCTCTGTAGGCTGCATGGTCACTTGCGGCACGGCCGAGGGCTCGCGCATCGATGGTGCCGCACCCTCGGAAACCGCAGGCAACACAGGCGCTGGTGCAGCAGCTGCTACCGAAGCCACCGGGGCTGGACGCGGCGACACGCTCGTCGAAGTCGTGTCGGCCACCGCTGCGGGCTTGGAATCAGCTGTGGCCGGACTGATTCCCAGGGTCTTTAGCGGTGTTCGCGGTGCGTCATGACTTCCCGCAGGACGAAACGCCAGCATCCGCAGCAGCACCATTTCGAAGCCACTACGCGGGTCTGGCGCCAGCGGCAGATCGCGCCGACCGATCAGCCCCATCTGGTAGTAGAACTGCACGTCTTCGGCTGGCAGAGCCTGGGCCAAGGCCAGTACGCGATCGCGATCACCCTGGCCATTGTCCACTGCCTCCGGTAGCGCCTGGGCGATGGCGACGCGGTGCAACACGTTGAGAATCTCAGCCAGTACACCAGCCCAGTCCGGGCCTTGCTCGGCAAGGTGTCGAACTGCTTCGAGCAGTGCCCTGGCATCGCCTTCGAGCAGCGCCTGAAGCACGCCGTAGACCTGACCGTGATCGAGCGTACCCAGCATCGCCCGCACGTCGGCAGCCAGCACCTTGCCTTCACCAAAAGCGATCGCCTGGTCGGTCAGGCTCATCGCATCGCGCATCGAGCCATCCGCCGCGCGGCCCAGCAGCCACAGCGCATCATCTTCGAACGGAACGTTTTCGACACTCAGAACATGGGTGAGGTGCTCGACCACGCGCTCCGGCGGCATGTTCTTCAGCGAGAACTGCAGGCAGCGGGAAAGGATGGTGACCGGCAGCTTTTGCGGATCGGTAGTGGCCAGCAGGAACTTGACGTGAGGTGGCGGCTCCTCGAGGGTCTTGAGCAGCGCATTGAATGAGTGCGACGAGAGCATGTGCACTTCGTCGATCAGATAAACCTTGTAGCGCCCGCGGCTCGGCGCGTACTGCACGTTGTCCAGCAGCTCCCGGGTGTCTTCGACCTTGGTGCGGCTCGCGGCGTCGACCTCGATCAGGTCGACGAAGCGCCCTTCATCGATCTCACGGCACACCGAGCACTCGCCACAGGGGGTCGAGCTAACGCCGGTTTCGCAATTCAGACACTTGGCGATGATCCGCGCGATGGTCGTCTTGCCGACACCTCGCGTGCCGGTGAACAGGTAGGCGTGGTGCAGGCGCTGATTGTCTAGCGCATTGATCAGGGCCTTGAGCACATGCGTCTGGCCGACCATTTCGCGAAACGAGCGCGGACGCCATTTACGTGCGAGAACCTGATAACTCATAACACCATCGCGGGGGACAAGGCAGAGGACGGGTAATGCTAGCGGAGCAGGATGGAAATTGCATCCGGGCTGCGCCAGAACTGCCGGCTAACCAAGCAATCGGGCACCGAGCGCCTCGACTATCGTAGCCAGCGCCGGATTGTGCCCGCCTATCCGCACCTTGAGGCCATCAATCTCGCGCCGCAGCGGGTACTGTTTGCGCAGCAGGTCGAACCCGGCCCGACGCTGCGCCTCATCGCCAAGCAGGCTGCGACGAAAGTCGGCGTCGTCGCGGCGGGGGTCGTAAACCGCGCGACATACTGTGGTCAGCAGATCGGTCGGCTTTGCGGAAGCTGCGAAGGTCAGCTCGGTCAGCGGCGCACCAGGCATCAGTTGCGCCAGCTCTATCACTGGCTCAAGGCCGCGCACTGCGCAAAACGCGGCGTAGACCTGTGCTGTGCCGCGCAGCTTACCATCCAGGCTGTACCCAGCGATGTGCGGCGTGGCGATACGGCACAAGCCGGCAAGTGCGACGTCCACTTGCGGTTCACCTTCCCAGACATCTAATACCGCTTCGACATCCGGACGCTGCAGAAGCAGATCGCGCAGTGCCGCGTTATCCACCACAGCCCCTCGGCTGGCGTTGATCAGCCAGGCACCCGGCCGCAGCTTCGATAGTCGCTTCTGCTCGAACAGGTGGAACGTCGGCCAGTCACCGCTCATGTCGAGCGGGGTATGCAGGCTGATCACATCGCACTCGGCGAGCACTTCATCCAGCGGGACGAAACCACCCACCTCCCGAGCCTGGCGTGGCGGGTCACAGACGCGCACGTCCCAGCCAAGTCCTCGCATGACCTCGACCAGTCGCCCTCCCACCTCGCCGGCCCCGACAACACCGAACCGGCGCTGCGCCAATGGCTCGCCTTTCAATTCCGCCAGCGCGAGCAAGCTGCCCAGCACATAGTCGACAACTCCCCGCGCATTGCAGCCTGGCGCGCTGGCCCAATCGATGCCTGCTTGCTCGAAGTAATCAAGATCCAGATGGTCGGTGCCAATTGTGCAGGTACCGACGAATCTAACCGCCGTGCCATCCAGCAGCTCGCGGTCTACGCGAGTCACCGAGCGCACCAGCAGCACATCGACATTCTCTAGCGCCGCTCGATTGATGCTGCGGCCCGGCATGCGGCGAACCTCTCCGACGCCGGCGAAGAATTCATCGACCAGCGGAATGTTTTCGTCGGCAAGGATATGCATGGCGTGGCTCCGGTGAGGGGAAGCACATTCTAGACGGCTTGCCACTGCTTTGCCGCCTTCCTGAGTGCAGCTGCGGGGCGTAGACTAGCGCGCTTCTTGTATACAACCGGAACGCCACGTAATGCCCACTGAGCTCAGACTCAGACGGGTCCGCCTTGAATTGCGCACCCTCTTCGCCCTCGCCCTGCCCATGATGATCGCCCAGCTGGCCAGCACTGCCATGGGCTTCGTCGATACCGTGATGGCCGGGCGCGTCAGCCCACATGACCTGGCCGCGGTCGCGCTAGGCAACTCGATCTGGGTGCCGGTTTATCTGCTGGTCAGCGGCATTACGCTGGCAACCACGCCGAACGTTGCACAACGTTTTGGCGCGGGAAACCATGCCGAAATCGGGCCGCTGGTTCGTCAGGCATTGTGGATGGGCGCCGGCATAGGGGTGGCCAGCGCGCTGCTGATGTGGAACGCCAAGCCCGTGCTGCACTGGATGCGAGTGGAGCCGGCCCTGATCGAGCCAACCATGGCCTACCTGCGCGCCGTAGCTTGCGGCTTCCCGGCCGTCGCGCTGTATCAGGTGCTGCGTTGCTTCAGCGACGGCCTGGGGCATCCGCGGCCGAGCATGGTGATTGGCATCCTCGGCTTGTTGCTGAACATCCCCCTGAACTACGTGTTCATCTACGGCAAGCTCGGCGTGCCTGCGATGGGCGGCGTCGGTTGCGGCGTTTCCACCGCTCTGGTGATGCTGTTCATGCTGATGGCGATGAGCTTCTGGGTCAGGCGCGCTCCGGCCTATCAGGCGAGCCAGCTGTTTTCGCACTTCGAATGGCCACGCTGGCCGATGCTCCGACATCTGCTGTCGGTCGGCGTACCGATTGGCGTCGCAGTATTCGCCGAAGCGAGCATCTTCTCCGTGATCGCATTGTTGATCGGCGGGCTCGGTGCAACCGTGGTGGCCGGTCACCAGATTGCGCTGAATTTCACCTCGCTGATCTTCATGATCCCGCTTTCCCTGGGCATGGCAGTGACCGTGCGCATCGGTCAGGAACTCGGTCGCAATGCTCCACGAGATGCTCGCTTCGTGGCTGGTGTGGGTATCGCCGCAGCGCTCGTATATGCCTGCTTTTCCGCCAGCCTCATGCTGCTGTTCAGCGAACAGATAGCAAGGATCTACACGCCGGACCCGGCCGTGATCGCCGTTGCTGCCGGCTTGTTTTTCTACGCAGCGTTGTTTCAATTCTCGGACGTAGTCCAGGTCACCGCCGCCGGCGCGCTGCGCGGCTATCAGGACACTCGCATGACGATGGTCTATACCCTCTTCGCCTATTGGGGCATCGGCCTGCCGGTGGGGTATCTGTTGGGCCTGACCGACCACCTCGGTGCAGCAAGCGGTCCGAGCGGGCTCTGGCAAGGGTTGATCGCAGGCTTGAGTTGCGCGGCTCTGCTGCTCAGCATTCGCCTGGCCCGCAGCGCCCGCCGCGAGATCCGTCGACAGACCGTTCTACGCAGGGCGATCATCTAACGCCAGGAACCAGAGATTGGCCCGCTGCAATCATAGGCTGCGCTCGATCCTGCCGTTTGAGCGAGCCAAGTAGCCTGTGCCGCATTCCCAGAGCAGCGCTGCACGGTCCTCCGCGCTTAGCGCGTCGAGCCCGCCTTGAAGTGCATAGGCGGTAAAGCCGAGCTGGGTCAGCAAAAACACTGCATTTGCGCTGCGCTTACCGCTTTCGCAATAGCAGAGGTAGGGGCGTTGAGGGTCCAGCAGGCGTGTCTTCAGGCGCAGCAAATGCAGAGGCATGTGCAGCGCCTGCATGGCATGGCCCCGCTCGTAATCATCGAGCAGACGTACGTCCAGCCACTGGGCACCGCAGCCAAGCAGATCCGCCACGCCATCCAGATCGACCTCGCCGACCACCGGCGCCTTCAGCAATTCGAGAAAGTCTGTCCGCGCAAGGCGCAGCACACGACCATCCTCGACCATCGCGACACTGGCATTGCGCGGACGCTCCTCAAGCAGTGCTTCCTCACCGAAACACGCACCAGGCTCCAGTTCGGCCAATAACTGGTCGCCGCTACCGGCGGCCTTCAGCACCTGTGCACGGCCACTCTTGAGGAAATAACAGCAATCGCCAGTCTCGCCTTCACGCAGCAACGCCTGCCCAGCGAAGACCTCTAGCTCCAAAAGGCGATTCAACATGCTGCGAATATTCGCAGCCGGCACTTGGACAAAAAGGGGGTTTTCCAGCAAACGCTCAAGCCACTCGCCGTCTTCGCCATCCATAGAAAGCTGCAGCAGTACGTCCTGAAGGGACTGTCGCCAGGACAGCAGCCGCTCCAGCTCCATGTTATCTACCGCGAGCAGGTTGCAGTCATCCAGCGCTCGCACTTCTCTCAGTTGACCTGGGGAAAGGCCGTATAAAGCTGCCGGCGTATTGGCCAGCAGCTGGGACTCGATGCCCTCGGCATCGATCAACAGCAGACGGCCAGACATCAGATAGTGGCGCATCGGCGTTTGATCGGTAGCTGTTTCGAGTACCTGACCCGTCCGGAGCGGACGCGAAAGCAGCCGCGCGCGCAACTCCCACAACTGACGCGGCGAAAGACCATTGAGTGGGACCAGATTACGCAGCTGGTCAGGATGCAGCGGTTTGTTCATCCGAGAAAATCCAAACGTCTATCCGTCAATCAGCTTCCGTAGCTGACCCTGAGCAGCGCGGCGCCCTTGCAGCCCACCGGTGTGGACGAATATCAGCCGCGTACCAGAAGGAAAATAACCGCGCCCGATATAAAGGCGCAATGCCATCATTGTCTTTGCAGTGTATATCGGATCGAGCGGCACGCCACCGTCGCGCTCGGTGCTCAGGATGAACAGGGCCAATTCCTTGTCGAAACGGCCAAACCCGCCACGACTGGCGTCCAGCAATTCATAGCCCCTGTCGGGCACACCCGCTTGTGCGAGCAAGTCCGCCACGCCCGCCCCGACAGCATGCGAAGGCGGTCCCGCCAGCGCCCCGAAAACCCGGTGCTGGCCGGCCTCGCCAATGACCAGCCCAGCCAGGGTCGTCCCGGTTCCGGCGGCCAGCCAGATCGCGTCATAGTTGTCCCAACCGGCTGACGCCAGCGCAGATCGAACTCTTGGAACAAGCTCCGCGCAACCCATTGCGCCAAGCAAGCCACCCCCGCCTTCCGGGATACAGTAGAAGCCCGGATACTGCGCTCGCCATCGCTCCCAAAAAGTGGGTAGGTTGCGGTCCCGGTAGCCGCCGTAGCCGAGCCAGTGGAGCTGCATGCCCCAGGCGCGCAGATCCGTGACTGTCGGAGTGTCCTGCTCCTGACCGCGCAGCAACCCGACGGTTGCGAGGCCAAATCGGCGGCCGGCAGCCGCTAACGCGTGCAGGTGATTGGAATGAGCACCGCCAAGGCTGATTAGCCCAGGCGCACGCGCACGCTGAGCCGCTTCCAGGTGCTTTACCAGCTTGAACCACTTGTTGCCCGATAGCTCGTGGTCAACCAGATCCAGCCGAAGCACCGCGACCTCGACCCCACTCTGCTGCAGCCAGTCCAGCGACAAGGGCCGCAGGATCAACTGGCCATCGAACCCGAAACGAGGTTGGGAAGAGAACAAACCGCTCAGCTACCGGTACGCTGTCGGTCTTCCTTGCGGTGCCGGGCGCAGCAGTTGGATTCGCCGATCACGAAGCGACTCGGCGCATCGATCTTGTCCAGGGGCATCGCGCAACGCTCACCGCTGGAAAGCGCCGCGACGCAGGCCGGCTTCTGATAATGCTCCAACCACTGGCGATATTGCTCCTCGGAAACGAAACACTTGGCAGCGGCGTAAGCGAGAGGGTTGGCGCGATAACGAGCCAAGTCCTGCAGCGCAATGGTCAGGTGCCCGGCACCGGGATGGTAGGCCATGAAAACAACGCCCTGGCGCGACAGATCTTCGAGCACGCGATCGCCACTGCGCCGTAGTTCCTCGCCTTCGTTTTTCAGTCGCTGGATTTCCTCTTCCTGCTGAGCATCCAGTTCATTGCGATAGGCCAGCTCGACATCGCGGATCGCCACTTGCTCCTTGTACTCTGCAACTGCCGCGGCGATGCGGGCTTGAGCCTCATGCTCGAACTGCTCTCGAGCTGCGCCAATCTCGACCCGTCCGCTCACTTCCAGTGTGCGCAGCTGCTTGCTCATCTCCTCACGGGCCTTTTGGAAGCTCTCACCCTGGGCGGTCATCTGCGCATGCAGACTCGCGTTGATCTCAGCCTGCTGCTGCAGCTGTTGCTGCAGCGCGCGGATTTCCTCCTGCAGCGCCTTACGCTCCTTTTCCGCGGAAGCCGACAATTTCAGCGCCTCCTCTTCGCGCAGGCGCTCAAGGTTGGCGATGCGCTGACGCTGCTGCTTGATCAGCAACGCCGCCTTCTGCCGCTGCTCTCGCTCATGGCTCTCGGATCGCTTGGCAGCGGCGCCCTTGCCCGCCTCGGCCGCATACCAGGCATCTTCAGCGACCATCTGCAGGCGCTCTGCCGGCACCGTCTGTGGGCCATCGTCTTCTACCAGCAAGCCAAGCTGATTGCGCTTGATTGTTTCGCGCAGCACTACCAGATCGTTGCGCTCAGGGCTGATCTTGGGGTCCCACATGTGCATCTGATGCCAGGACACTGGGCACTGACTGCGGCAAGCCAGGCGAATCGGCCCAGCGCCCATGTCCGGGCCACGGCCAGTGCGCTCGGCCAACTGGCGCAACGGAATGTTCCAGCCTGCGTCGGCGGAGCCGTCATCATTGAAGTCGAGACAAAAAAATACTGCGGCACGCACCTGCAGCCGCGGATTGATCATCACGTATACAGCGTGCATCTGACGATCCGCGAACTCAGGCAATGCAACGACTCCGTCGAGCACCGCCTCGAATTCTGGATACAGCATTTCCTTGCAGATGGCGCCTTCATTGAAGAACAGTACGGCTTCGACCATCTGCGGTTTGTTCTGCATGCTCGACTTCCTTTATTGCCCGCAGCAGCGAGCCAGCATTGTCCGGAGCGATATGGCCTTCCGATGCCGTCGCCCCGTTAGTGCCGCAAGTTTAGGGGAAATGTTCAAGCAGGCAATGTGACTGGGTTGGCAGCCAGTCCCGAGATTGAGCGACAGTCGATGCGGGGCACTACAGATTTTGCGATGGGCTTTGCTAAATCACCCGGCACTGTATGCCGCAAGGCGGCGCTTCATCTCGTCACCCAGCGCCTGCAGGCCGCTCATGGGACGGACCATTACTTCGAAATCGACAATCTTGCCCGCCTCATCGAAACGGATCATGTCGATACCCTTGAGCTCGCGACTGCCTATACGGGCACTGAACTCAAGCACCACATCCGTGCCTTGTGCGCTAGCCAGCTCCCGATGGTAGTGAAAGTCCTCGAAAACCTTGAGTACAGTATTGAGAATCAGATTGACCGCCGCCGCGCCTTCATACGGTTTGTGCGCCATTGGAGAGCGGAATACCGCCTGCGGATGCAGTAATTCCGACAACGCGCTCAGATCTCCATTGGCGACCATTCGATGCCACGCTTGCAGGCTGGCAGCAGCGCCAGCCTGCAACATGAGTTCACTTTCCATACGCTAGGGCTCCATTCAAATACGCGGACATATCGGGAGTGCTATAGCACCGCGGCCAGCCGGCAGCCCTGATTGATGGCGCGCTTGGCATCGAGTTCGGCAGCCACATCCGCGCCGCCGATCAGATGCACTTGAGCGCCTGCAGCCTCCAACCCCTCCTGAAGTTCGCGCAGCGGCTCCTGGCCGGCACAGAGGATCACGGTATCCACCGGCAGTAGCTGCGGCTCACCTTCGCCCACACGAATGTGCAGACCAGCATCGTCGACTTGCAGATACTCCACCGAGTTGAGCATCTGCACGTGCTTGTTCTTCAAACCTGTACGGTGAATCCAGCCGGTGGTCTTACCCAGACCGTTACCCACCTTGGACTTCTTGCGCTGCAGCAGATAGACCTGACGCTTGGGCGCATGCGGAGCGGGCTGAATGCCCGCGATACCACCGCGTACCGACAGTCCTAGGTCGATGCCCCATTCTTTCCAGAAGGCCTCACGATTCAGGCTGGTGGACTCGCCGTCGTGAGTAATGTACTCGGACACGTCGAACCCGATACCGCCTGCACCGATCACGGCGACACGCTGGCCGACCGGCTTGCGCTCCAGAATCGCATCCAGATAACTGACTACTTTCGGATGATCGATCCCAGGAATTGCCGGGATTCGCGGCGCGATTCCAGTCGCCAGCACGATCTCATCGAAGCCTCCAGCCAGTAGCGTCTGCACCGTTGCGCGGGTGTTCAGACGAACCTCGACGCCGGTTTCCTGAAGGCGGTTCTGGAAATAGCGCAAGGTTTCGTAGAACTCTTCCTTGCCCGGCACTCGCTTGGCGACATTGAACTGGCCACCAATTTCGGCGGACGAATCGATCAAAGTCACCTTATGGCCCCGTTCGGCCGCGATGGTTGCAGCAGCCAGGCCCGCCGGGCCGGCACCAACTACCGCGATCTTTTTCACCGCAGTGGTGGGGATATAGTTGAGTTCGGTTTCGTAGCACGCACGCGGGTTGACCAAGCAGGTCGTGAGCTTGCCGCTGAAGGTGTGATCCAGACAGGCCTGGTTGCAGCCGATGCAGGTGTTGATGCGCTCGCTGTGACCGGCGGCAGCCTTATTGACGAACTCCGGATCGGCGAGGAACGGGCGGGCCATGGACACCATGTCGGCGTCACCTTCGGCCAGCACCTGCTCGGCGATCTCCGGGGTATTGATACGGTTGGTGGTGATCAGCGGAATGCTCACCTCACCACGTAGCTTGGCAGTGACCTTGGTGAAGGCGGCACGCGGCACCTTGGTGGCGATGGTCGGAATACGCGCCTCATGCCAGCCGATACCGGTGTTTATCAGCGTCGCTCCGGCCTGTTCGATCGCCTTGGCCAGCTGCACCACCTCCTCCCACACACTGCCGCCTTCGATTAGATCGAGCATCGACAGGCGATAAATGATGATGAAATCGCTACCCACTGCTTCGCGTACACGGCGCACAACCTCTATCGGCAGGCGCATGCGATTCTCATAGCTGCCACCCCAACGGTCGGTGCGGTGGTTGGTATGCGCAACCAGGAACTGATTGATGAAGTAGCCTTCCGAACCCATGATTTCAACGCCGTCATAACCGGCCTGCTGGGCGAGACTTGCACAGTTGACGAAGTCACGGATCTGCTTCTCGATACCTTCCTCATCCAGCTCGCGGGGCGTGAAAGGGTTGATCGGTGCCTGGATCGCGCTCGGAGCGACCAGTTGCGGGCTGTAGGCGTAACGACCTGCGTGCAGGATTTGCATACAGATCTTGCCACCGGCCTCATGCACCGCCTGGGTGACGATTTTGTGCTCCTCGGCTTCTTCAGGCGTGGAGAGCTTGGCTGCTCCGGCACGCACCGAGCCCTCCTCGTTGGGACCTACGCCGCCGGTAACGATCAGGCCTACTCCACCACGAGCACGCTCAGCGAAGAACGCCGCCATCCGCTCGAAGCCATTGGGCATCTCCTCCAGGCCGGTGTGCATGGAGCCCATCAAAGTGCGGTTGCGCAAGGTGGTGAAGCCCAGGTCTAGCGGAGCCAGCAGTTTCGGGAAAGCGGTCATCGGAGCGTCCTCATCATTTCGAATGCCGGGCCTCTTGGGGCCGCGGTCGGTATGCAGCGACGATAAACAGAGCAACCGCCGTACTCAATGATCGAAAGTGACAACTTTTTGATCCTTCAGCGCAAAAAACTTGGCAATTCGAGTTGTGTTCCCTAGGCTGACTCACTTTATAGCCGTTCTTTTCTCATGCGCATCTCACTTAGAATCGTCCTACTGCTTCTGCTCGCCGGGGTTTCGTTCGCCGTTTACCTCGACTGGACCGGTGATCGGCGGAGCGGCCCGTTGCTGTCCGATCTGCGCACCCTGCCTATCGAAAGCCATGGGCAAGCCGGCACTGCGGGCAACCTGCTAGGTATCGAAACGCGACTCCAGCCCGCCGACTACCAGAGCCGCGAGCGGCTACAGCTGAAGTTCCAGACCTACCTCCGGCAAGCTGAAGAAGCCGGGATGCTCAGTGAGCGGACCATTGTGGTATTGCCCGAGCATGTCGGCACAGGCCTGTTTGCCCTGGGTGAAAAGCCGGAAGTACAACAGGCCCGAACCCTACGTGACGCGATGCAATGGATGGCCTTGAGCAATCCAGGCAGCTATCTTCGCGCCCTGACCGGAAACCAGGGCGACGACCGTCGTACGGGTGCCGTGCTGCGCCTCAAAGCACGGCAGATGGCTGAGGAGTACCAAACGGTTTTTGGTGGTTTGGCCAAAGAATTTGGCGTCACGCTGGTGGCTGGCTCGATCGTGCTGCCAGAGCCTTATCTGGAAAATGCCCATCTCAAAATCGGTGATGGCCCACTGCGACAGGTCAGCCTCACCTTCGACTCACGGGGCAGAGCACTAGGAGCGTTGCAGTACAAACAGACCCTGAGCCGCTACGAGCGTCGCTATAGCGTTGCGCCGATCCCAGAGCCCCACCGTCTTATCGAGACGCCAGCAGGCTCACTGGCGGTGCTTCTAGGATGTGACGCCTACCTGCAGCGACCGCCTGCCGAAGCGAAATTATTGGCCATTCCCGGTGCGTTGGCAGATCCGCAATCGAGCTGCGGCAGCACGATCACCGATACGTTCGCCGAGCGACCGCACATGGCCGTGCGCACCCTGGCCATGCCCTGGAATCTGTTGGGCTCGCCTCGCCGCCCTGCCCCTCCCGGCCATGGCGTTCCGGTGCAGATACGTAATCTCTGGCTCGATGCTGCCCGGTGAATACACAGCGCGTGCGACTGGGTGACCTGTCCGTTGGCTTCCTCCACAGCCTCGGTGAAGCGCTGCAACTATACGGACAGGACCCCCAACCCTTGTTGCTGGCCTACGGCCTGGACACCGAGCGGCTCGCCGAGCCACACGCGCGCCTTTCGATTGCGCGTTATATGCGCTTGGGCCACGCTGCGATTCAACTCGCTGGCGATCCGGCACTGGGCCTGGTGATGGGACGCCTACGCAAACCCGGGCATCTTGGGCTGGCCGGGCTGACCGCCTCTCAGGCACCGACCGTGCGCGAAGCGGCGCGTGCGCTGATCCGCTACGAAGCGCTGTACGCATCCAACTACCGGGGTAGCTCAAGCTTCCACGAAGACGCATCAGGAGCGTGGTTGCGCTTCTACTCCATTAGTCCTTACAACGCCTACAACCGCTTTGTCGTCGATACTGTGCTCGCCAGCTGGATTAGCCAGCTGGCGCGGCTCAGCGCCCAGCCCTTGGTGCCAATGGCGGTACACATCGAGTTCGAAGCGCCAGATTACGCACCGCGTTACGACGCACTGTTTGGTCGTCCTGTCAGCTTTGCCGCACAGGCGAATCAGCTGCAGCTGGACCAAGCCACGCTTGCCCTGCGTAACCCCGAGCACTGCCCAGGCACCTGGCGGCATCTACTGGAGCTTTGCGAAGCCGAACTGGAACGGCGCACTCGCACTCGCAGCCTGCGCGAGCGGGTCGCACAACTACTAGGGCCGCTGCTCAAGGGCCAGGAGCCAGACCTGCAGCAGATTGCAGCCCGCCTGCAAATGCCGGCATGGACACTGCGACGCAAGCTTGCCGATGAGAGCAGCAGCTATCGCGCAATCCTGAATGACACGCGCCGCGATCTGGCAATGGCCTATATACGTGACACCGACTCGGCCTTCGGCGAGATCGCCTGGCTACTCGGCTTTTCCTCGGCGGAAGCGTTCCAACGCGCTTTCAAACGCTGGAGCGGTCAGACGCCCGGTGATTACAGGCGTGCCCAGCGTCGCGGAGCCTGAACAGCCGAGGCGCGGCCGCTCAGCGGCTAGAGTTCGACCGCGTCCTCAGCGCAGTCGGGATGGTCCTGCTCGGCGGCGTGCCACTCGAGTAGTTCGTCCTGGTAGTCGTCCATAGTTGGATTCCTCGTCGCTGTTTTTGGTCAAGGCGCTACGCCTGTCCATTCATCAAGGTTCATGCCAGCAAGGCTACAACCTGCAAATTAAGGAATCGTGACGTGGCTCACCTGCGCCGCAGCCACAAAAAGGCGCTGTAGGTGAAGGACGCGCCCCATGCCGGGGCACGCGTCAAGGTGAGGACAACCCCGCGGCATTCATGGCCAGACGCAGCAGCCAGGCCACGACGCCCAACGCCAGCACGCTGCCGCTCCAGATCAGCACAAGCCATGTCATGCGCTGCCAGAGCGGTTTTGGCTCGCCTCCCGAGGCTGTTTTTTTCTCCTGCTGCGCCATCAGTGATACCCGTCCTCGGCGCTGACCTTGCCCCGAAATACGTAATAACTCCACGCCGTGTACATCAGAATCAATGGAAGAATCAGCAGCGCCCCGACCAGCGTGAAACCTTGACTTTGCGGTGGTGCAGCCGCGTCCCAGATTGTCACCGACGGAGGAATGATATTCGGCCACAGACTTATACCCAGCCCGCTGTAGCCGAGGAAGATCAGCGCTAGCGTCAGCAGGAACGGCGTGTAATTGGCATAGCGTTGGATAGATCGCAACAGGCCGAAGGTGCAGAGCAACACCAGCACCGGAACCGGCATGAAATACAGCAGGTTAGGCATGCTGAACCAGCGCTCGGCGATGTCCGGGTGAGTCAAAGGCGTCCACACACTGACGATCCCGGTCACCACCAATACAGCCCACACCAAGGGAATGCCGATATCGTGCATGCGGCGCTGCAGATCACCTCCAGTACGCATCATCAGCCATGTGCAACCAAGCAGCGCGTAGGCAAAAATCAGCGCCAGGCCACAGAACAATGAGAAGGGGGTCAGCCAGTCCAGTGCTCCGCCGGCGTAGGCTCGGCCCTCTACCGGTAACCCGCTGATGAATGCACCGAGCACCACGCCCTGGAAGAATGTCGCCACCAGCGATCCGCCAATGAACGCCCTGTCCCACACGTGTTGTCGTTCACGGGCGACCTTGAAGCGAAACTCGAATGCTACGCCACGGAAGATCAGCCCCATCAGCATGAAGATGATCGGTAGGTAGAGTGCCGACAGCACCACCGAGTAGGCCAGCGGAAAGGCTGCGAACAGCCCCGCCCCACCGAGCACCAGCCAGGTTTCGTTACCATCCCAGACCGGCGCCACGGTATTCATCATGACGTCGCGCTCGGAGCTGTCCTTAACGAACGGAAAAAGAATGCCAACGCCGAGATCGAAGCCATCCATCACCACGTACATCATGATGCCGAAGATGATGATCACCGCCCAGATCAGTGAAAGATCGATGCCCATGGCTCAGTTCCTCTCGCCCAGTTGATCGCTTTGCCCTTCTGGAAGGCCCTCGTCCGCGGCGGATATTGGCCGCATCGGCGTCCGCGACTCGCCGGGACCACCCGTGCCCTTCTCGCGCCCCTCGCTGATTACCGGGCCTTTTTTCACCAGCCGCAGGACATACACCATGCCTACCCCGAACACGGCGAAGTAAACAACGACGAACATAGCCAGGGTCAGCCCGAGCTGGCCGGCACCGTGACTGGATACCGCATCGGCTGTACGCATCAACCCATAGATCACCCATGGCTGACGGCCAATCTCGGTGGTGTACCAGCCGGCGAGGATAGCGATCAGGCCGGACGGTCCCATCCACAAAACCAATCGCAGGAAGGGCCGCGAGCTGTATAGCCGCTCGCCTCGACGCAGCATCAGACTCCAGATACCAGTCAGGATCATCAGCAGGCCTAGTGCGACCATGATGCGGAACGTCCAGAACACAATGGTGGAGTTCGGCCGGTCTTCAGGGGGGAAATCCTTCAGCGCCGGAATCGGCTCGGTCAGACTGTGCTTGAGGATCAGGCTGCCAAGGTAGGGAATCTCGACCTTGTAGCGGGTTACCTCCGCTTCCATGTCCGGCCAGCCGAATAGCAGCAACGGGGTCGGACCACCCTCGGAATTGTCCCAGTGCCCCTCCATCGCCGCGATCTTCGCAGGCTGGTATTCCAGTGTGTTCAACCCGTGGAAATCACCGATAACCGCTTGCACCGGCGCCACCAGCAGGGCCATCCACATGGCCATCGAAAGCATTTTTCGAATCGCCGGAGTGTCCTTCCCACGTAGCAGATGCCAGGCTGCCGAAGCGCCGACGAAGAAGGCCGTGGCAAGGAACGCCGCTACCGCCATATGTGCCAAGCGATAAGGGAAGGACGGGTTGAAAATGATCGCGAACCAGTCCACCGGCACTACGATGCCATCGATGATCTCGTGGCCCTGCGGCGTATGCATCCAGCTGTTGGACGCGAGAATCCAGAAGGTTGAGATCAGGGTGCCGACCGCAACCATGAGCGTGGAAAAGAAATGCAGCCGCTCACCGACACGGTTCCAGCCAAACAGCATCACGCCAAGGAATCCCGCCTCCAGGAAGAAGGCAGTCAGTACTTCGTACGCAAGCAGCGGCCCCGTCACACTCCCGGCAAACTCGGAGAAAGCGCTCCAGTTGGTACCGAACTGATAGGCCATGACAATTCCAGACACCACCCCCATGCCGAAATTGACCGCGAATATCTTCAGCCAGAAATGGTAGAGATCCCGATAGACCTCATCACGGGTCTTCAGCCATAGCCCTTCGAGTACCGCAAGAAAGCTTGCAAGCCCGATGGTGATCGCAGGAAAGATGATGTGGAACGTGATCGTGAAAGCGAACTGGATTCGCGCAAGCTCAAGTGCTTCCAATCCGAACATTGGTGAACTCCTCGTGAGATGACCACCCGCTCGGCGCAATGACAGCAGATGCGGGGTGCAGCACAAGTGACAGCAGATCGCGCCAAGGGTGCGCCGCAGGGCCGCGCCAGATCGTCGCAGCAGTCCTTTGATGGGCGGTCGTCCTGGCAGTTCGACTCGGAGCTATGCTGGTCGATGCCGCGTCAAGTCAGGAGTACCGCCGGTGCCCATGCATGCCTTCATCCCGCCATACATACTCGACCGTATCATCGACCGCGGCTCGCCCTACCAGCGAGATCGCGCCCTGGGCACGCTGGATCATCTGCACAGCCTGCTGCCCAACCCCGGCCCACCCCACCCCACGGTGATTGCCGCACTTGGCGAGCAACGCACACCTGGTCATCCGCAGCGGCTCATTCATGATGCCGAACAACGCATGCAGCTGCCCGGCACCCCGCGCCGCCGTGAGGGCCAACCTGCCACGGGCGACCCGGCGGTGGATGAGGCCTACGATGCGCTCGGCGCGACCTATGAGTTCTTCTGGCAGGTTTTCCAACGAGACTCGATTGACGACCTGGGCATGCCGCTGATCGGCACCGTGCACTATGGCGAAGGCTACGAAAACGCCTTCTGGAATGGCGAGCAGATGGTGTTTGGCGATGGCGATGGCGAGCTGTTCCAGCGCTTCACGCGATCATTGGATGTGGTCGCACACGAGCTCGCGCATGGATTGATCGAAAGCGAAGCAGCGCTAATCTATTTCAATCAGTCGGGCGCGTTGAACGAATCCGTGTCGGACGTTTTCGGCGTACTGGCCAAGCAGCACGCCCTACGCCAGAGCGCCGCAGAAGCAGACTGGCTGATCGGCGCCGAGTTACTCACCGAGAAGGTCCAGGGCGTTGCGCTGCGCTCCATGGCCAACCCGGGGAGCGCCTATGACGATCCCCTGCTTGGCCGCGATCCGCAACCGGCACATATGCGCGACTTCATCGAAACCTGGGATGACAATGGCGGCGTGCATCTGAACTCCGGTATCCCCAACCGAGCGTTCTACCTAGTCGCTGCAGCACTCGGCGGTTACGCATGGGAGCAGGCCGGACGCATCTGGTACAACACCATCTGTGATCCCCAACTACCGAACGATGCAGATTTCATCACCTTCGCCGAGACAACGCTGGAGCAGGCGGCGCGCTTGTTCGGCCATCAATCAGGTCCGGTCGAAGCAGTGCGTCACGCCTGGATGCAGGTTGGTGTATCACCACGCTAAGGAGGCAAGATGAAAATGCCAGTACTAGGGCCAGAGACATCATTGCGCGTCTCACGCCAAGGCGGATTTGCCCCAGCCCCAGGGATGGCGCGAACCAGACAGATAGAATTCATCGACTGCGACGACGCGCAGCGGCGTGAGCTTTGTTCGGTAGTCGAGCGTTGCCTGCCGGTCGCCAGCAAGAATGTAGGTGGTGGCGACCGGCGCTTCTTCAGGGTCGAGTTGCACTATCGGCGCGAGGACACCGACGCCGAGATGATCCTGCAAGTAGCCGAGGAGCGCGCGCCGCAGGAACTGGTGCAGCTCTGGAAGGATGGCGCCGTCGCTACCGAGAGCTGACGCCGGGGCTACAAGGTGACAACTCCTCCCGCGGCCAGCAATGCCGCGACCTGCACCGCAGGCAGAGGCCGCGACAGTAAATAACCCTGAAATTCGTCGCAGCCATTACGGCGGAGAAATTCGAATTGGGCCAGGTTTTCCACGCCTTCGGCCACCACCGTCTTGTGCAGGCTCTTGCCTAACGAAATCGCTGCACGGGCAATCATTGCCACCTCCTCTTCCTGCTCAAGCCCGGTGACCAATGATCGATCGATCTTGATGATGTCCAGCGGAAACCGCCGCAAATAACTGAGCGCCGAGTAACCGGTACCGAAATCGTCCATCGCCAGTCGGAAGCCGCGCGACTTGAACTCGGCGAGAATCGAGACCGCCCGCGTGTCGTCGCCGAGAAAGACCGTTTCGGTGATTTCCAGCTCGACCTGCGTCGGCGGCATCCCTACTTCATCCAGTACCGCGACGACGCGCTCGACCACGTCGCCGCCAAGAAACAATAGGGGCGACAGATTCACGGCTACCAGCAGCGGCCTATCGCGTCCCTCATTCCACTGTCGTGCATCAGTGACGGCCTGTCGCAAGATGGCCAGCGTCAGCGGCATGATCAGGCCGCTCTCTTCCGCTACCGGAATGAAGCGATCGGGCCCGATCACCCCCAGCTCGGCATGCGTCCAGCGCGCCAGCGCTTCGAACCCTACGATACGTCGCGACGCGTCGACCTTTGGCTGGTAATGCACCGCAAACTCATTTCGCTCCAATGCTATGCGCATAGCCGCTTCAAGATTCAAACGCTCGTCGGCAATCCGGTTGAGATCCTGAGTAAAAAACTGAAAGTTGTTGCGCCCCCGCTTCTTGGCGGCGTACATCGCGATATCTGCGTGTTTCAGGAGGGTCTGCGCGTCGTCTCCGTCGTCAGGGAACATCGCCACACCAAGGCTCGCCCCAACCTGAAACTCACGTCCAGCAAGCGTGACCGGTCGGCTAATCTCGTTGAGCACGCGCTCCAATAACGAGATCACCGTGCTGATGCGGTAGTGATCACTGAGCACCAGCACGAACTCGTCGCCGCCTACCCGAGCGACGGTGTCGGAACTGCGCAGGCTGCCGGCAAGCCGAGCGGCGATGGTCTTGAGCAGCTCGTCGCCCACCACATGCCCAAGACCATCATTGATGAATTTGAAATTATCCAGATCGATGAACACCAAGGTCAGGTAATAGCCAAGACGCGCCGCGCGCGCCAGCCCCTGTTCGATACGGTCATTGAGCAGAATGCGATTGGGCAGGCCGGTCAGCAGATCGTGGTTGGCCTGCCGCTCGAGCTGCTGTTGATAGTGTTTACGCTCGGAGATGTCCTGCACGGTACCTTCGTAGCAGATGAACTCACCACTGGATCCGCGTACCACATGCGCGTTCTCCGAAATCCAGATGCGTGTGCCGTCGCGGCGATACACCTCGGATTCAAAGTTAAGCACCTCGCCCTGAAGCTCCATCTGCTGGCAGAACGCCTCACGGCGGCCAGCCTCAACGTACAAACGGCGCTCTATATCAGCCAGGTCGGCCACCAGTTCGGACGCACTGTCATAACCATAGATTCGCGCAAGCGCAGGATTGGCGGCCAAATAACGGCCATCACGAGTCGACTGGAAAATTCCCTCTGAAGCATTCTCGAAAATGCTGCGGTAACGCAGTTCGGCTTGCTCCAATGCGTCGAGTACAGCCTTTTGCGCCGTGATGTCCTCAATGAAACCCTCCACCACGATTTCGCCCTGCTCATCGGCCACCGCGACACCTCGTTCGATGACCCACTTGAGGAAGCCCGACGCAGTGCGAATCCGATAGTGCACGGCAAATCTGCCCAGCTCGGCAATGGCCGTCTCGATGCTACGCCGTACCCGCAGCCGGTCATCCGGATAGGTAATACGTTCCCAGGAGACATGGGTATCGTCGACCAAATCTGCAGCGGTGTAGCCACACAAACCCAGCGACCCCTGGCTGACGAAGATCATCGTCCATGACGCATCATTGCGGCAGCGGTAAGCCATACCTTCAAGATTGTTGACCAGCGTGTCCAGGACGCGAGGACGGTCCAGCACCTCGGAAGTCAGCAAACTGCTCCGACGATTGGTTCTGGTGGGGATTTCGTGGGTCATTGGTTCGGGCTTGATGTGATGGTCCTGCGATTCGACCGAATAGCCGCGGCAGCCCGATGTCTGGGGCCAGGAGTCAGCAGGAGAGGCAGAAAGCCGGAACACAGCAAGAAACGCTCCATCGATGGCACGTTGCCATCCATACGGGTGACAACTGCGCCTGTCGCCGCATAACGCACCAGCAAGACGCACGCAGATAATGCCAGGCCCCAGTTTGGGGCGCGCCAGCCATGAAAATCCGACAGCTTCCGCACGAAGATATACGAGGTGTCAGCGCTCTTTTGGGTCAGGGCCGTGCATCGCTGCTTCTGGAAGGCTCATGGCCGTCCTAACCGTGGGTTCGCTGCGCTGAAATGCAGCAGGCAGAAAAAGCGCGGTCACACCAGCTGCCATAGCCGCGACCAGCACAACGGGACCTGCAGCGCTCCAGCCGAAGGCTGCAGTAACGCCGCCGACAAGGACCGGGCCCAGCAATTGCCCCAGATTGCTGCCCTGCATCATCAGGCCGACGGCAATTGGAACGAGGGGTGTCTCTCGCGCTGCCAGTGATGCGGATGCCAGCAACGTGGCCGGGATCAGTCCGCCTACGGCAGAAAAGAACAGGCACAGCAGGAAGGTTGTCAGCGGCTCGAACAATCCCAGGAATATGCCAAGCCCGGCTGCACCCATGACGCCGCTGGCGAACAGGATCAGCGCACCACGCCCGGCACCGCGCACGAGCAGATAGCCTGCAGCAAGGTTGCCACTGGCATTAACCGCACTTGCCAGCGCGCTCAAAAGTCCCGCGCCCCGATATGAGATATCCATACGTTCCATCAACAGAACAGGCAGGAAGCTGAACAGAGCAAAGAACATCAAGCTGTACAGTGCGAAAACAACTGCCAGCAAAACGGTGGACCGGGAATAAAGCACGCGCCGAATATTTCCCAGTAACTGCCGCTGCAGCCCGGACGAAACGCCATGGGGTATGCAACAGGTTACGGCCACTGCAGCGATTACGGCGAGTCCTGAACTCGACCACCAGAACCATTGCCAGCTCTGGAACAGCGGCCCTCCGACCATGGCCAACGCTACCCCGCATGGCATGAAGCAACTCCATAGCGAGAATGCCTTGTCCCGCTCCGGGCCAGTCGTTAGCCGCTCCAGAATCGCCGGACCGGCGACGATGATCAGCAGAAATCCTAGCCCCTCCAACAATCGAGAAGTGAGCAAAGCGGCGAATGATGGCGCGATTGCACCTGCGGCTCCGGCAACTGCGGTGGTTCCGAGCCCCAGCAGTAAGGCCCTGCGATCGCCTGCCGCTGCTGCCAGCGCACCGGCTGGCGCGCCGCCAAGCAGACCGATCACCGCAAATATGCCGGTCAGCCAGCCGGCTTGAGCAAGATCTAAGCCCAGGTCCGCCTGTAGCAGCGGTATGGCGATGGCGGCCTTGCCCAGATGCAGAGCTGCAACGATTCCGCAGGTCAGAATGATCCAGACGATCAGCCCCATACGCGACTGACGGATCTCTGCGCTCATCTCGGCGCTCCGAGGGGATTGGCAGCGAGTGCTGCAGCAACACGTGCGACGTGTCGCCCCTGGAAACGCGCACCCTGCAGCTCGTTCTCGCTTGGCCGACGGTCACCGCCGCTGCCGTCATCGGCCAGAGTCGAAGCGCCATAGGGCGTGCCGCCGCTAATAGCATCCATCCGGAGCTGGCCCTTGAAGCTATACGGCAGCCCAACCACGACCATCCCAAGATGAAGCAGTACGGTGTGGGTCGCCAGAATGGTGCTTTCCTGGCCCCCATGCTGGCTTCCCGTCGAGGTAAAGACGCTTCCCACCTTTCCAACCAGCCTGTCCTCGGCCCACAGGCCACCGCACTGGTCGAAAAAGTTTTTCATCTGCGCTGCCATGTTGCCGAAACGCGTCGGCGTGCCGATCACGATCGCGTCGTAACTCGGCAATTCCGCCACAGTTGCCGCTGCGGCGGACTGGAGCATCTTGTATCCCGCTTTGCGGGCGACCTGCTCCGGAACGAGTTCGGGCACCCGCTTGACGTCTGCAAGCGCGCCGGCCTCGCGAGCGCCTTCGGCGACGGCATGGGCAAGTGCTTCGACATGCCCATAGGATGAGTAATAGAGCACCAGTACGTTCGTCATTGCTGCAGTCCTCCGATGGCATTGACTGGAGCCAGGCTAATGGCTAAAAACGCTCTCGCGGAGTGATTAAATTTCGATCAACTCGATCTACGGGGCAGATCATGCTCGATGGCATGACGCTGGATCAGATTCGTACATTCGTGACGGTGGCCGACAGCGGAAGCTTTAGATCCGGCGCCGCACGGCTTTTGCGCGTGCAGTCGGCCATCAGTCATGCAATTGCGAATCTGGAGACGGAACTGGGCCTGCAGCTGTTTGATCGCAGCGGCTATCGTCCCGTACTGACACCAGAGGGCCAGGCGTTGCTGGCCCATGCACGCGACATCCTGCTGCGCGCTGATGCCATGCGTGCTCGGGCTCGCGCACTGGGCGCGGGTGTCGAGCTGGAACTGACCCTGGTGGTGGATACGCTGTTTCCGATCGAAGCGGTGGCGCAGGCCATTACCCAGGCGAGCGTCGACTTTCCTTCCACCAGCTTTCGTCTGGAGTCACAGGCCCTGGGTGGCCCGATTGCAGCGCTGGATGAAAAGCGCTGCACGCTCGCAATCGTCGTTGGAGAAGATTTTCGAAATCCTCGACTCGCACTGGAGGCGATCAGCTCGATTCGGCAGATCGCTGTCGTGCGTAGCGATCATCCGCTGGCAGAACTCGGCAACCATGCGCCGTTCGGCTTGCCGGAACTCGCGGGGTTTCTGCAGGTGGTATTGACTGACCCTACCCCACTCTCGGAAGGCCGCTCGTTCGGCGTTCTCTCCCCATTCACCTGTCGAGTAAACACCCAGGAGGCAAAGGCCGCGCTGATTCGCGCCGGGCTCGGTTGGGGTAGGTTGCCGGCGTGGCAGATTCAGGATGACCTGGATGCTGGCCGACTTGTGCGCGTTGCCATTCCCGACCTCGGCAGACGCAGCGAAGTGCAATCAGAAGCTTATCTGGCGCACCGCCTGGATGAGCCGCTCGGGCCTGTGGCACAGGCGTTCCGCCGTGCACTGCTCGAGCAAACCAGAATCTAGCCTCGCTGCAGCGCTGCTCCAGCCTTATTCAAACGAGCAGGGCTCAATAGCCGCTAGCCGTGTATTTCCGAGCCACTTCGCGAACGGTTACATCGTCCGCGGCTACAGGGCGTCGGTTACGGCCGCACGTATGTCATCGGCCAGCTGACGTACCCGCGCTTCGCTGGTGTCCCACGAGCACATGAAGCGCGCACCGCCGACACCGATGAAGGTGTAGAACATCCAGCCGCGGTTCCTGAGCGCCTCCAGTGCCGATGGCGGCAGGCTGACGAAGACGCCATTGGCCTGCACCGGAAACATCAACTCGACACCAGGCAACGGCTGAATCAACTCGGCCAGCAGCTGGGCACAACGGTTGGCGTGTTCGGCGTATCTCAGCCACGCGCCGTTTTCCAGAAGCCCGACCCACGGCGCCGAAAGAAAACGCATCTTGGAGGCAAGCTGGCCAGCCTGCTTGCAGCGGTACTCGAAATCCGTGGCCAGTTCGCGATTGAAGAACAGGATGGCCTCGCCCACCGCCATGCCGTTCTTCGTGCCACCGAAACAGAGCACATCGACGCCGGCCTTCCAGCTCAGCTCGGCGGGCGACATGCCCAGGTAAGCGCAGGCATTGGCGAAGCGCGCGCCGTCCATGTGCAGGTGCAACCCGAGGTCCTTACAGATGTCGCTGATGGCACGCAGCTCGTCGGGCTGGTAGACGGTACCGACTTCTGTGGCCTGGGTCAGGCTAACCACCCGCGGCTTGGGGTAATGGATGTCCTTGCGCTTCAGGGCGATCTCGCGAATGGCGGCGGGCGTTAGCTTGCCGCCCTCGGTCCTCCCGAGCAGCAGCTTGGAGCCATTGGAGAAGAATTCCGGCGCGCCGCATTCGTCCGTCTCGACGTGGGCGATGTCGGCACAGATCACACTGTGGTAGCTCTGGCAAAGGGACGACAACGCCAGCGAATTGGCCGCCGTACCGTTGAAGGCGAAGAACACCTCGCAGTCGGTCTCGAACAATGCGCGGAAGTGGTCAGCCGCGCAGGCGGTCCATTGGTCGTCGCCGTATGCCCTGTCGTGGCCCTGGTTCGCTCTCGCCATGGCGTCCCAGGCTTCAGGGCAGATGCCGGAATAGTTGTCGCTGGCAAATTGCTGTTTGTCGGTCGTCATCAAATCCTCGTCGTATGGCATTGCCGGCCAGGTGGTAGCTGCACGTTACGTTGTAGAAGCCACGACATGCGAGTGCAAACGGACGTGTCGGACGGACAAGTGCGGGTTGATGATATCGCCGCCTGTCATCACAAGCCTCTACGCACCGTCGTAGCACGGATAAGTGCCCGGCGCGGATCACCACGAAGGCGCGATGAGCTCGACCGTTCTACAAGGATAGCGAATAGCGCTGTGGCACCCTGCAGCGCATGCACCAACAACCACGGCACGCCGTATTCCATCTAGTCTTTGACGACGCGCTGCGGCGAATCGAAGAGCGTCGTGCCCACCCATATCACCAATCAGGAGGGTTCATGGTCCATCCCAGTGTGTCGCAAAAACGTGCCGCTTTTCGTGCGCTGCATCAGTCGGGCTGCTTCGTCCTGCCCAACCCTTGGGATGCCGGCAGCACGAGTGTCCTCGCAGGTCTCGGTTTCAAGGCGCTGGCGACGACCAGCTCTGGCTATGCTTGGTCGTGTGCCCGTGCCGATGGACAGATGCAGCGCGACGAGGTTCTCGCCCATATGCGCTACATGGTCCAAGCCACCCATCTGCCCGTGAACGCCGATTTCGAGAGTGGCTACGCCAATACGCCCGAAGGCGTGGCCGAAAGCGTGCGGATGGCGGTCGGAACCGGTGTCGCGGGTATTTCCATCGAGGACTCCACAGGCGACCCGCGCGAGCCATTGCGCGAGCTTGCTGAGGCAACTGAGCGAATGTGTGCGGCGCGGGAGGCGATCGACGCTACCGGAGGCGAAACATTGCTTATCGGGCGCGCCGAGAACTTCTTCGTGGATCGCCCTGATCTCGACGACACCATTGCACGCCTGAAAGCCTATGCCGACGCAGGCGCTGACTGCCTGTACGCACCAGGCCTGAGAACTCGCGAGCAGATCAGCGCCGTCGTGGCGGCGGTCTCGCCAAAGCCGGTCAATGTACTGATTGGCTGGAACAGCGACCTGACCGTTCAGGACCTCGCTGCCCTCGGCGTCAGGCGCGTCAGCGTCGGCGGGGCCTTGGCAAGAGCGGCATGGACCGGTTTTCTACACGCGGCGCGGTCCATCGCCGAGCATGGACGGTTCGATGGTTTCGCCAACGCTGCCTCCGGAGCGGAGCTCGACGCGCTATTTCGGCAACGCGGGTAGCCCATAGCAGTACAAACCGTGCCACATCATTCCGCTACCGGATAATGGAGCGCTTGAGATAGGAGGCCTCGATGCCTTGGTCGTTAGCCGCTTCCATCGGTGATTGCAGGCCACCGTCAAACAGGACAAGCGCGAGGGCCAGTGTGCCCAGCGAGGGAGCGGCTAGTGCATTGTCAAAGGCAACGCCGCAAATACCACTCTCCCCCGCCAGCATCCCTGTGATCAGGAACATAACCAGAACGGGGAGCCCCAGACGGGCCGACACTTTGCTGGGTTGGCGCCGAGCAGAGCACCTTGTACGGCGTTCACTCTGCACCGGATTGTTTCGACAGGCTTCGGATCACGACAGTTGCACTGCCTCGCCTAAGCAGCTCCCCCCAGTGCCCTTCCTTCGTATCAACCGCGTAACAAGCGCGGTTGCGCGCTGTCTTCTGAAGGAGCTCAGCAAGACGATGGGCTACGTGGTGCGTTACACGCATCGACGCTTGATCTGATCAGGACTTCGCTTCGTGTCGATACGTGCTCGTCTCATATGGCTTGTCGTAGCAGTCATTACACCAGCACTGGCCTTTGCACTATTTGCAACCTATTCGGTTTACAAGGCGCAGTCGTACCAGATCGATCAGGGCATGTACGAGGCTGCTCGTGGCGTGGCCCTTGCGGTCGAGCGCGAACTTGAGCGCTATGGGGCCATCGTCACGACGCTCGCTGCATCGCCAACACTGGTACAAGGTGACCTGCGGACCTTTCACGAGCGGTTGCAACAGACAATTCAACCGATAGGTACCGGTGTAACGATATTTGACCCGAACGGCATTCCCCTTGCTGACTCCGACTATCCGTACGGAACGCCCTTGCCAATGCCCCCAAGCCTGCCGGGGTTCGAACACTACCCGCTGCTTGCCGTCAGCCCATTGTTTCGCGATCCGCTGACACGCGTCCATAGCGTTGCCGTTCATCGGCCGGTGATGCGCGACGGTCGTATCATCTACTACCTGACAATGAGGTTCCCGCTCGCTCGCATTGGAGCGCTACTCGAGGCGCAGGAGCTGCCTGAACAATGGCTCGGTGCGGTGTTGGACCAAACCTATACCATCGTGGCACGCACCCGCGACCCTGATCGCCATGTCGGCGAAGCCGCCGGCGCTGACTTCGTCGCCGGGCTGCGCGCCAGCCCCGATCGCGAAGGCAAGCTCACGTCCGTCACACGCGACGACCAACCAGTGGTTACCTTTTTCAGCCGCGCTGAGGGATCAGGCTGGACGGCGCTGATCGCGATCCCCCGGGCAGACCTGCTTGCCAGCGTTTTGTCGCCCATCGGCACCGCCTGCCTTGGCATCCTTTTCGTGCTCGCGCTCGCGATCGGTCTAGCCGTCGCGCTTGGCCGCACAATTACACGCCCGTTAACACAACTGGACCAGGCTGCAGGCGCCTTGGCACGCGGAGAGGTGTTCGAGCCTCCTCAGACCGGAATAGACGAGACCGACCGGACTGCACAGGTACTGGCGAAGGCCAGCGTGACTATCCACCGTTCCAGCCAGGAAATGTCAGAGCGGGTTCAAGAGGCGGTCGCCCAGGCCGAACGGTCCCATCGTGCGTTGCTACAGGGCCAGAAGCTCGAAGCCCTGGGCAATCTCACTGCGGGGATCTCGCACGAGTTCAACAACCTCCTGCAGAGCATGACTGTGGGATTGCACCTGGCTGAAATGCTGAGCTCGAACCCCAGAGCCAAGCGCGCCATCGAAACCTGCCAGCGATCGGCACAGCGCGCAACCCGCCTTACTCGGCACCTGATGACGTTCAGCCGAAGCCGTACAGGAGATATCGAGCAGGTCGACTTGCGCGAGCTGATCCTCAGCATGCGTGAGCTACTCACCGGCGCGCTGCCGAATAACGTCGTCTTGGAGCTTCTTTTGCCTGACGGTGCCTGGCCGACCGCACTGGACCCCGTGCAGTGCGAGCTTGCCATCCTCAACCTGGCAATTAACGCACGCGACGCAATGCCCGAAGGCGGCCCCTTGACTATCACCCTCCACAGCGTCGTGCTAGAGCACGGCAACTCGCCGAATCTACCGGCAGGAGCCTATCTCTGTGTAACTGTTGCCGATACCGGTTGCGGCATGAGCAAGGAAATCCAAGCGCGGGCGTTCGAGCCATTTTTCACCACCAAGGCAATCGGTGAAGGTACAGGCTTGGGCCTTGCTCAGGTCTATGGTTTCGCCCATCAATCCAACGGTGCGGTTTCGCTGGACAGTGAAGTCGGCAAAGGTAGCCGCATCACGCTCCTGCTACCGCGCATCGAACACCAAGGCCAAGCGGCAAATCCAGTACAGGAAGCACCGCCCCGTAATAAACGCACCGCGCGAGTGTTGCTGGTCGATGACGATGCGGACGTGCGCGAGGTGGTGGTGTCGATGCTCGAGGAACTTGGCTATCAGGTCGATGAGGCACCAGACGCTGATACGGCTTTGACGAGATTGGCAGACGAAGCCCAGCCAGCGATCGATGTGCTACTTTCGGACATCGTCATGCCTGGAAGGTTGGATGGCGTTGGGCTTGCCCAAGAAGCGCAACGCTTCTATCCGGGGCTACGCGTGATACTGGCGACAGGCTATACCGAGCGTATCGCCGCCGAGCACGGCTTTCGAGTCCTGGCGAAACCCTTTACGAGCCAGACACTCGCCGAAGCATTGCTCGACGCTCTCGAATCCGACGCTCGCCTGCATCCTGCAGTGCCTCGATACTAGGCACAAAGCGAGGGCTCTAAAGGCCCCGCGGCAGGGCTGCGACGGTTCCGGCCAACAGGTTGCGTCGATGCTTAGCGCCAGCAGCGCTACGCTGCGCGACCGCACCATGGAACGACAATGAACGGCCATCTATCATCACATGCTTCGGCACCGTGAACATCGACATCAAATTGATTTACCGCAGGCATTTTTAGCGAGCACAAAAAAAGCTGCCATTGGCAGCTTTTTTTGTTCCATCCTCTAGTTCAAAAGGAGGAGTTATATGGCGCAGCGGACGGGACTCGAACCCGCGACCCCCGGCGTGACAGGCCGGTATTCTAACCGACTGAACTACCGCTGCGCGTCGGCCGGACTTTCGTCCGAAATCTCACAAAGGTTGGTGGCTGATGACGGGATCGAACCGCCGACCCCCTGCGTGTGATGCAGGTGCTCTCCCAGCTGAGCTAATCAGCCGATCGCCTTGCGAGGCGCGCAATTTACTCACCCCCCTACGCTAAGTCAACAACAGCATTGAATTTTTTTTACGGAACTGTGGTCAACTACAGCTGCCACGTCACTTTGTAACTTTGTCCAGACACCATCGTTCCGCCAACGATGCCTGCAAATTTGCTGCGGCCTGGTCGAAACTGTTCTACAAGTGCTGTATCGCCTGACAGAGGCAACCCGCGTACAGGGAACCGAATAACAAAAGCGCCACGGAGTATTCCGCTTGCCACTGCCGGGAAAATTGCGCAACTACCGCCGCTACGCTCCACTGATCATCAGCACCGTATTCCTTTGCCTGTTCGGGGTTTACCTCGCGGCGCAGATTGAGCAATGGATAAGCCTATCCCGTGCGCCTGCTCCCGCAGATGTCTATGAACAGGGTGCGGGAAACTTGGGCGGTCCAGACATGCAACGGCTGGAGATATTGTTCGGCTCAGCCGCCTCCTCTAATTCCTACGCGACTACCGCGGCGGCCAGCGGCTTCACTCTGCGTGGCAGTTTTGTGCATCGCCAACCGCAGCGCTCAAGTGCAATCGTGCAGATCGATGGGCAGCCGCCCCGGCTTTACTGGCAGGGTGAAGAGCTAGCAAGTGGTGTAAGCCTGCATCGGGTCTACCCTGATCGCGTAGAGCTATCGCGCGACGGCGCCGTCGAAATCCTGCGGTTTCCTCAAGTCCGCTCGCCAAGCTACATTCCCGGCGAGCTGAACGATGCGTCCTACCAGGATGACGCCACCTATGCCGAACCACCGGAGGAGGAGACGCAGCTGATGCAGCAACAGATGGACGCCTTGCGTCAGCAACTGGAAGACGCCGTAAACCAAAACGATGCCCCGCCCGCCAATGACCAGCCCATGGAAGACGATTGACCGATGCCGAAGCCTTTTTCGCGCCCGTTACTTGCCCTGCTCGCCACCAGCCTGCTGGCCGTCCCCCTACCCTCTATTGCCGCCGAACCCGGTATCGAACCAAGTAATACCCAACAGGACGGCTGGACGATCAATCTTAAGGACGCAGACATCCGTGCGTTCATCGATCAGATAAGCCAGCTCAGTGGACAAACCTTCATCGTCGACCCACGAGTAAAGGGGCAAGTGAGCGTCGTTTCCAATGCCACGCTCTCGCTCAGCGAGGTGTACCAGCTGTTTCTCTCCGTGATGGCCACGCATGGTTTCAGCGTACTGACACAAGGCGACGTCGCACGCGTGGTCCCCAACGCCGAGGCCAAGGCAGAAGCAGGCGGTGGGCCTTCCGGCGGTGATCAACTGGAAACCCGCGTTATTCAGGTACAGCACACTTCTGCTGCGGAGCTGATTCCGTTGATTCGACCGCTGGTCCCGCAGTTCGGTCATCTTGCCGCTGTTTCGTCTGCAAATGCGCTGATCATCAGCGATCGCAGTGCCAATATTGCACGCATTCAGGACTTGGTCCGCCAACTTGATCGGGCTGAAAGCAACGACTACGGCGTCCTCAATCTGCAGCACGGCTGGGCTGTCGATATTGCCGAAGTGCTGCGCAACTCATTGTTGCGCGGCGATGCGAAAACCACCTCTGGCGTGCAGATCATCGCCGACTCACGGACCAATCGACTGATATTCATCGGCCCCAGCGAAGCCCGTGGCAAGCTTGCCTCGCTGGCACAGAGCCTCGACACGCCAACCACGCGCTCGGCCAACACGCGCGTCATCCGCCTACGCCACAACGACGCCAAGTCGCTGGCCGAGACGCTGGGGGACATTTCCGAGGGGCTGAAGAGCCCCGACGACGGTGAGACCGCGTCAAGAAGGCCGCAGAATATCCTGATCCGCGCCGATGAAAGCCTGAATGCCTTGGTTTTACTTGCCGATCCTGAGCTGATCGGCACCATGGAAAGCATTGTCAGGCAGCTCGATGTACCTCGAGCCCAGGTGATGGTCGAAGCCGCCATCGTCGAGGTTTCGGGCGACATCACCGACGCGCTCGGCGTACAGTGGGCGGTGGACGCGCGCGGCGGTACCGGCGGAGCCGGTGGTGTTAGCTTCGGCAACACTGGCATTTCTGTCGGCAGCGTGCTCAATGCAATCAACGAGAACGAAATTCCCGACAACCTACCCGATGGCGCGATCATCGGCATCGGCACCCGCAGTTTCGGCGCGCTGGTTACCGCACTGTCAGCCAACAGCAAGAGCAACTTGCTGTCGACGCCGAGCTTGCTGACGCTGGATAACCAGGAGGCTGAGATTCTTGTCGGCCAGAACGTGCCATTCCAGACAGGCTCCTACACTACCGATGCAGCCGGGGCGAACAACCCATTCACCACCATTGAGCGCCAGGACATCGGCGTAACACTGAAGGTGACGCCACACATCAACGAGGGCGCCACGCTGCGCCTGCAGATCGAGCAGGAAATATCCTCGATTGCACCAAGCGCCAGCCTGACGGCGCAAGCCGTCGATCTGGTGACCAACAAACGCGCCATCAAGAGCACCATCCTTGCCGAAGACGGCCAGGTGATAGTGCTAGGCGGCCTGATTCAGGACGACGTTACCCGCACCAACGCCAAGGTGCCGTTACTGGGCGACATTCCATTCCTCGGTGCACTGTTTCGCTCGACTCAGGAAACACACGTCAAGCGCAATCTGATGGTGTTCCTGCGGCCCACGGTGATCCGCGACCGAGCCGGCCTGGCTGCCCTTTCCGGGAAGAAGTACAGCGACATCCGGGTAATAGAGACCGATTCGGCCAGCCCAAGCATCCTGCCGGCAAATCCTGAGCAACTCTTCGACGGACGGGGCGAACCCGCTCCGGCCATCGATCTGCGTCAGTGAAACCGAGTCAATAGGCCTCGTGCTCCAGCCCCGCTTGCGCGAGGCGGAGCACGTGGCGCTTAGAGAGCGGCCAGCCCTCGGGCGAGATCGGCCTTGAGATCAGCAACATCTTCAAGCCCGACCGCGACGCGAATGAGGCTATCGCGGATACCGGCAGTCGCACGATCCTCGGCGGAAAGCCGGCCGTGGGTGGTAGAGCCTGGATGGGTGATGGTGGTCTTGCTGTCGCCGAGATTGGCGGTGATCGAGATCAGCCGCGTGGCGTCGATAAAGCGCCAGGCGCCCTCCTTGCCACCGGTGACCTCGAAACTTACCACTGCACCAAAGCCCTTCTGCTGACGCTTGGCCAGTTCATGCTGTGGATGGCTGGATAAACCAGCGTAGTAGACGCGCTCGATACCGGGTTGCTGCTCGAGCCACGCGGCAAGCTCTTGTGCGCTGGCACAATGCGCCTGCATGCGTAGCCGTAGCGTTTCCAGACCCTTGAGAAATACCCAGGCGTTGAACGGACTGAGTGTCGGCCCGGCAGTACGCAGGAATCCGACAATCTCTTTCATCTGTTCGCCACGACCGGCAACGACACCGCCCAGGCAGCGGCCCTGACCGTCGATGTACTTGGTCGCGGAGTGGATCACTATATCCGCGCCCAATGCCAACGGCTGCTGCAATACCGGTGTGCAAAAACAGTTATCGACAGCCAGCAATGCCCCCTTGGCATTGCAGAGCTGCGCCAGCGCGGCGATATCGACCAACTCGGCCAGCGGGTTGGAAGGTGATTCGACGAAAACCAGCTTGGTGTTTTCCTTGAATGCCGACTCCCAAGCGGAAAAGTCGGTGAGCGGGACGTAGTCGACCTGCACCCCGAAGCGCTTGAAGTACTTCTCGAACAGCGAAACGGTCGCACCGAACACGCTACGCGACACCAACACATGGTCACCGGCCGAGCACAGGCTCATGACAGTAGCGAGGATGGCCGCCATGCCGGACGCCGTGGCTACGGCTTGTTCGGCGCCTTCCATAGCCGCAATGCGCTCTTCGAATGCGCGCACGGTTGGATTTGTGTAGCGCGAATAGACATTACCCGGCACGTCGCCTGCGAAGCGAGCAGCCGCATCGGCAGCGCTACGAAACACGTAACTGGAAGTGAAGAACAGCGGCTCCCCGTGCTCACCCTCCGGAGTCCGACGCTGGCCCGCGCGCACCGCGAGCGTGTCGAACCCAACGCCCTGCAGATCGCTGTCCAGCCGTCCGGCTTCCCATTCAGTCGTCATAGCCCTTACCTCGACCAGGGGCAGCCGTGGCTGCCGCCCCGGCATGAATCAGTTGTTGTAGAGATCGATGATCGCGCTGACCGCGTTGGTCTTGACCTTGCTCAGGTCGTTCCGCGCCTGCTCGATCTTGTGCAGATAGGCTTCATCGATGTCGCCTGTGATGTAGTTGCCGTCGAAAACCGCACAATCGAAGTTGTCGATCTTGACCTTGCCGCCACCAACCGCCTCGATGAGATCTTCCAGATCCTGGTAGATCAACCAATCGGCGCCAATCAGCTCCGCAACCTCTTCAGTGGTGCGGTTATGCGCGATCAGCTCATGGGCACTGGGCATGTCGATGCCGTACACGTTCGGATAACGTACCGCCGGCGCGGCCGAGCAGAAGTAGACATTCTTCGCCCCGGCTTCCCGGGCCATCTGGATGATCTGCTTGCAGGTGGTACCGCGCACGATGGAGTCGTCCACCAGCATCACGTTCTTACCGCGGAACTCGAGCTCGATGGCATTGAGCTTCTGGCGAACCGATTTTTTGCGCGCAGCCTGGCCGGGCATGATGAATGTGCGACCTATGTAGCGGTTCTTGACGAACCCCTCGCGGAACTTCACGCCCAGCCGGTTGGCCAACTCCAGTGCAGCGGTACGGCTGGTATCAGGAATCGGGATGACCACATCGATGTCATGCTCGGCGCGTTCGCGCAGAATCTTGTCGGCCAGTTTCTCGCCCATACGCAAGCGCGCCTTGTACACCGAGACGCCGTCCATGAGGGAGTCGGAGCGCGCCAGGTAGACGTACTCGAAGATGCAAGGGGCAAGCTTCGGTGCTTCCGCACACTGACGAGTGAACAACTTGCCGTCAGCGGTGATATACACCGCTTCGCCTGGTGCCAGATCGCGAATCAGGGTGAAGCCGAGCACGTCGAGCGAAACACTTTCCGAGGCGATCATGTACTCGACGCCCTCGTCGGTATGACGCTGACCGAACACAATAGGACGGATTGCATTGGGGTCGCGGAAGCCGACGATGCCATAGCCAGTCACCATCGCAACCACCGCATAGCCACCACGGCACCGGTCATGGACTTTGCTCACCGCAGCAAAGACGTCTTCCTCTGTCGGCTGCAGCTTGCCACGCACCGCCAGTTCATGAGCGAACACGTTGAGCAGCACTTCCGAGTCGGAATTGGTGTTCACATGACGCAGATCCGACTCGTAGATTTCCTTTGTCAGCTGATCGACGTTAGTCAGGTTGCCGTTGTGCGCGAGAGTGATGCCGTAGGGCGAGTTGACATAGAACGGCTGTGCTTCGGCGGAACTGGAGCTGCCTGCGGTGGGATAGCGGATATGGCCGATGCCCATGTTGCCCACCAGCCGCTGCATGTGTCGTTGTTGGAATACGTCCCTAACCAGTCCGTTGTCCTTGCGCAGAAACAAGCGTCCGTCATGGCTGGTCACGATACCGGCTGCATCCTGGCCACGGTGTTGCAGCACGGTAAGCGCGTCATACAGCGCCTGATTGACGTTCGACTTACCGACAATGCCGACAATGCCACACATGCAAGGAACCTCTCAGTTATTACAGGCTGACCGGATACAACGGCAGGCCGAGCATCCGTTAAAAAAGACTCAACCAGGCGGGTTGAGCGAACCGGCGAACCATTGGCCGCTGAACCCGAGAATGAGGTTCTTGGACCAGTCGGCGATCAGTAGAAAGTGAGGTAACAGTGCCGATTCGCGCCACCACATATCCTGCTCGACCGGTGCGAGGCTCAACAACCCGGCAAGTACAACGATCAGTAGACCGCCTCGAGCGGCGCCGAACACCATACCGAGGAATCGATCGGTTCCCGACAGGCCGGTAACCCTGATCAGCTCACCGATCAGAAAATTAACCAACGCACCTACCAGTAGAGTGGCCACGAACAGTAAAGCGCAAGCCGCAATGACCTGTGCAGAAGGCGTGCTGATGTATTCCGCCAGATGGTGGGACAACGCACCACCAAACATCCATGCGACCACACCGGCGATGATCCAGGTAACCAGCGAAAGCGCTTCTTTCACGAAACCACGCTTCAAGCTGATCAGGCTGGATACAGCTATGACGGCAATAATGGTCCAATCGACCCAGGTGAATGCCACGATGACTTCTGCAATGGAGAAAGGCGGCGGATTTTAGCAGAGCGCGAGCGCCAGGAATACGAGCTGGCTACCGCTGGTGATGCGCTGGTCGATCCTAATGCCGAGTACTCGGCCAGCGCTTCAACAACTCAGCTTCCTTCCGGCTTGAAGCGGACAACGAAACCATCGAGCTTTTGCTGACGTTGCAGTACATCGCGAAGCCGATTCGCCTCGCTGCGCTCGACCAAGGGCCCGACGAAGACACGATTCATGCCTTCTGCGGTGCGGATGTAAGCGTTATACCCCTGCGAGCGCAGGGTTTGCTGCAGGCTTTCGGCGCTGGCACGGTTGGACAGACTGGCTAGTTGAATCGACCAGCTGACCGGCAGATTGTTGTTGTCCAGCCGCGGATCGGCTACCGGGGGTTGTGACTGTGTTGCGGGCGGTTGCGCAGCTGGGGCAGCCGCCACCGGAGCAGCTGGCTCGATTGGTGCCGGGGCCTGTTCGGGAGCAGCCGGCGCTGCATCTGGCTCGGCACCCTCCTCGATGATCTCGAAACCCTCGGGGACAGACTCGGGCTGCGGTACTTCGACCGGCTGCATCTCTATTTCCGCAACCACGGGCGCCGCAGGAATGCTTGGCGCATCGACAGTGACATGCCCCAGGTCATCTTGCCGATTGAACAGCATCGGCACGAATATGACCGCCAGCGCAACCAGCACCAGTGCGCCAACCATGCGTTGCAGCAATCCCTTATCCAGCAATGCCATCCCCGCTCTCCTCAGCCTGTTTTTCGAGCCACTCAAGCGCCGCCGCTACGCAATAGAACGATCCGACGACCAGTACTTGGTCAGTGGATTCAGCCTTGGCGCACTGGGCGTCCAGCGCCTGTTCGATGCTCGCATACTGGCTGACTGAAGCGCCGCGCTCAAGCAGCGCCGAAGCCAACTGTGCGGCCGATTGTGTCCGCGGTGTGGGGAGTGGCGCGACAGCCCAGTCAGCAACGCATGATCGCAGCGCGTCCAGCACCCCGCCCAGGTCCTTGTCGCCAAGGAGACCGAACACCGCCAGCCTGCGTCCGGTTATCGACTGCTGCGCAAGGCGCTGGGCGAGATAGCTCGCGGCGTGCGGGTTGTGACCGACGTCCAGCAGCAGAGATATCTCGTGCCCTCGCCAGAGGATTTTTCGAGTGTCGAGACGCCCAACCACCCGCGTCTGAAGCAGCGCAGCAGCCAAACGAAGTGCGTCCCACGGCAACCCCAGCAATGCATATGCCTGCAGCGCAAGGGCAGCGTTTTCGATGGGCAACGACAGCAGAGGCAAGCCATGCAGTTCCAGCTGCTCTCCAGCTGGACCAACACCCCGCCAATGCCAGCTCTCAGGATCCAGCGCCAGATCGAAATCCCGCCCTCGCAAATACAGCGGCGCTTTCAGTGTGTCAGCGCGCGCCAGCAACGGCGCCGGAATATCCAGATCCCCGCAAAGCGCCGGCTTGCCATCGCGTAGAATTCCGGCTTTTTCGTAGGCGACGCTCTCGCGAGTATCGCCCAGCCAGTCGGCGTGATCGAGCCCGATATTGGTGATTACAGCCAGGTCCGCATCGACGATGTTGACAGCATCCAGACGACCGCCAAGACCAACTTCCAGCACCACGGCGTCCAGCCCGCTCCGCTCGAACAGCCAAAAGGCCGCAAGCGTGCCCATCTCGAAGTAGGTAAGAGAAACTTCGCCGCGAGCGGTCTCCACTGCAGTGAACGCTTCGCAAAGCTCAACATCGCTCGCCTGCCTACCATCCAGCTGCACGCGCTCGTTGTAGCGCTGCAGATGTGGCGAGCTATAGCTGCCGACCTTAAAACCCTGACTAACCAACAAGGCTGCAATGAAGGCGCAAGTCGAGCCCTTACCGTTAGTGCCGGTAACCGTAACCACCAGCGGAGCCGGCCGTGTAAGGCCAAGCCGCGCCGCCACTGCCTGGACTCTTTCCAGCCCCATATCGATGGCAGTGGGATGCAGTTGCTCGAGATAGGCGAGCCAGTCGGCAAGACTCCGACCGGTCATGCAGTAGCCGTCACCTGAGCGGGCTCCACCGGGCTTGGCAATTTCTGCATCTGGGCTAGCAGACGGGATAGACGGGAGCGCAATTCGGAGCGCGGAATGATCAGATCGATGGCACCATGATCCAGCAGGAACTCGCTACGCTGGAACCCTTCCGGCAACTTCTCCCGCACGGTTTGCTCGATCACTCGTGGGCCGGCGAAGCCAATCAAGGCCTTCGGCTCGGCAACGATCACGTCGCCGAGCATCGCCAAACTCGCGGAGACGCCACCGTACACCGGGTCGGTCAGCACAGAGATGAACGGAAGGCCTTCTTCGCGCATACGCGCCAGTACAGCGGAGGTCTTTGCCATCTGCATGAGAGAGATCAGAGCTTCCTGCATGCGAGCACCGCCCGACGCGGAGAAACACACTAGCGGGGAACGCTTTTCCAACGCCACGTTGGCGGCACGAACGAAACGCTCACCGACAATGGCCCCCATGGAGCCGCCCATGAAGGAGAACTCGAAAGCGCAAGCGACCACGGGGATGTTGACCAACTTGCCGCTCATAGCAACCAGAGCATCTTTCTCGCCGGTCTGCTTCTGCGCCGCGGTCAGGCGATCCTTATATTTCTTGCTATCACGGAATTTGAGGCGGTCAACCGGCTCCAGCTCTGCTGCAATCTCCTCACGGCCGTCGGCGTCGAGGAAAATGTCGAGGCGAGTACGGGCGTCGATACGCATGTGATGCTGGCACTTGGGGCAGACGTCTAGCGTCTTTTCCAGCTCCGGACGGTACAGAACCGCTTCGCAGGACGGACACTTGTGCCAGAGGCCTTCGGGTACCGAACTCTTCTGCGTCTCCGAGCGCATGATCGAAGGGATCAGTTTGTCTACCAGCCAGTTGCTCATGCTCTTGTTCTCCAAAGCTTCAGTCCCGAGCGCGCTCGCGCTGCAGGCACATTCATCGTTGCGACCGGAGGTAAGCCGGCACTCTTGGTCGCGTGAGCGATGCACCTAGTAGGGCGCAGTCGCGAAACTTCGATTTCCACCTGACGGAGGAAATCACCAAACACGGTGCTGGTCTCACCAGCGACTCGTTACTGGACGGCGACGGCTGCCCAGGCGTCACATGGCCGAACGCACGCGCTCGACAAAAGCCATTACCTTGTGAGCGTCCTTGATGCCCTTACTCGCTTCCACGCCCCCACTGACATCCACCGCATATGGCCGAACCTCGGCGATGGCTTGCTGAACGTTCTCCATGGTCAGCCCTCCCGCCAGAATCAAGGGCTTGGTCAGCGCAGCCGGAATCAGCGACCAATCGAAGCGTTCGCCCGTCCCTCCCGGCACGCCTGCTACGAAGGTATCCAGGAGAATGCCGCTAGCATTCCGATAGCGAGCAGCTTGAGCAGCAATATCCTCACCACCACCAACCCGCAGCGCCTTGAACCAAGGCCGATGGAAACCTTCGCACTCCGCAGGCGATTCGTCGCCGTGAAATTGCAGCATATCCAGCGGCACGGCATCGAGGATTTCGCCGATCTCACAACGACTGGCGTTGACGAACAAACCGACCGTCGTAACGAAAGGCGGCAGGGCCGCGACGATGTCGCGGGCCTGCTGCACACTGACGGCACGAGGGCTCTTGGGGTAAAACACCAAGCCGATGGCATCGGCACCCGCTTCGGCGGCTGTCAATGCGTCCTCGACTCGAGTGATCCCGCAAATCTTGCTGCGAACGACTGACAACGGATGCTTACCTAATAAGAAAGAAACCGGATGGTAACAAAAGAGCTGTCACCTGCAAGCGAATAGGCGCAACAGCCCAAGATACGAGCATCAGTAGCGCACATCCGGCAAACCCGACAGAAAATGCGGCCCAAGATAGCGCTTCGGCAGTTCGAACTCGTCGGGATAATCGACCTCGATTAGATAGAGCCCGTAAGGGTGCGCGGTTACTCCACCGGTTCGTCGCACCCGAGACTGCAGCACTTCGGCCGCCCACTCCACTGGCCGCTCACCCGCGCCGATCGTCATCAGAACGCCTGCGAAGTTACGTACCATGTGATGCAGAAATGCGTTGGCGCGCACATCGATGACGATTAACCGGCCATGCTCGAGAAGTTCTAGGTGATGAATGGTTTTGATCGGTGACTTGGCTTGGCACTGCCTTGCTCGGAATGCACTGAAGTCGTGCGTCCCCACAAATACCGCAGCAGCGGCACGCATGCGGTCAACATCCAGCGGCCGATGGTTCCAGGTCACCTCTTCTGCCATATGCGCCGGGCGGATCTGGTCGTTATAGATCACATAGCGATACCGACGGGCCATCGCACTGAAGCGGGCATCAAAATGGCGAGGCATTTCTTTCGCCCAGGTGACACTGATATCGGACGGCAGATTCATATTCGCGCCCATGACCCACGCGTGCATGCTGCGCGTGATCGGCGTATCGAAATGAACCACCTGCGCGCTCGCGTGCACGAGCGCATCGGTTCGCCCGGCACAGCTGAGTGTGACGGAATGACCTCCCGCCACCTTTGTCAGCGCGGTTTCGAGGGTCTCCTGAATGGATGGCACGCCAGCACGCTGACGCTGGAACCCGCGATAGCGCGATCCCTTGTACTCAACGCCAAGTGCAATTCTGGAAACGCCGACGGCAGCCATTTCGGCTGCCGTTTCGGGTACTGCTTGGGTCATGATCAGGCTAGTTTGGCGAGCATCTCTCGCGCCTCTTGCTGTTGGGCATCACTACCTTCGGAGATCACCTCGTCGAGGATATCGCGAGCACCTTCAGCATCGCCCATGTCGATATAGGCTCTGGCGAGATCCAGCTTGGTGGTGGTTTCGTCGGTATCGGAGAAGAAATCGAAGTCCTCATCCACACCGCCGGCGTCTGTCGCAGCCAAATTGGGGGCAGGGGCAGGCTCATCCAGATCCCTGGACAAATCTTCGAGCTCAGCCTCTACTTCGTCCAACTTTTCGGCAAAACTCTCAGGCTGCTTTTCGGGCTCACCAAAGGAAATGTCGAAGTCGTCAGGCAGGTCCGCAGGACTGGTGGCAGGCTCAGCGAGTTCGAAGTCGAGTTCGTCGCTGTCGAATGCGGTGGGCGCGTCTGCAGGTTGCTCGTCGAAATTGAGCGAAAACTCGTCGTCGCCCTTCTTACCGCTCGTATCGGCGCCCAGATCGAAGGAAAAATCCGACAGATCCTGCTCAGCGTCCGGCGCGCTCTTTTCCTCTTCAAGATCGAAAGAGAAATCACTCGCGGCTGTCTGCGCGCCAGGCGTAACCCCTTCAACTTCATCCAGCGTCAGGTCATCGAAATTCAGCGAATCATCCACTGGCGCACTCTTCGGGCGCTCATCATTCAAATCTATGTCCAAGTCATCCAGACTTAGATCGAACGAATCATCCATATCCTGACCGGCGGATGGCGAAGTTGGCTCGTCCAGCTGCAGGTCGTCGAGATTGAAGCTGTTCATATCCATTTGCGTCGAGGCCACAGCTGCTGACCCGCCAATGGCTGCCATAGCTGGGTACTTGTACTTCAGCTTCTCGACCTCATGGGTAGCGCCACCGATTTCGCGTAACTCGGCTTCTTCACGAGCGAACCCATCACGATTACCGAGCTCTGCGTAAACCTCCATCAGCTTCAACCGCAAATCACTGCGCTGAGGCTCATCATTGAGCGCGTTCTGCAGCAGCTCTGCTGCCTGATTGAAGCGACCATAGGCTATATAAATGTCCGCCTCGGCCAGCGCATCTCCAGTAGAAGCCGTCAGTTCATCTGCGCTCGATGCCGACGCAGCGGCGCCGGAAAATTGAGTTTGCTTCGGCTGCTCCTGTCCGATATCGACGAAGGCCGGAGAACCCGTGTGCAGATCGTCAATGGTGTTATCCGCCAACAGGCTCTCTTGCAGCTCGGCCTCTTTCATCGCGTTGCGCCGTGATAGCGCCATCAAGCCGACTAGCAACAGCAGCAGAGCGCTACCGCCTACCACACCCAGCAGCAATGTATTGGACAGCAGGTCATCGATCAGCCCCTTGGGCTCCGGCTCGACAACAGGAGCGACCGGCGCCGCAGGCGCGGCGGGCTTAGCAGCTGGTTTGGCAGCAGGTGCTGGAGCGGCAGCTGGTGCGGCCGCCTCCTGATCGCTTGGGGCCGAATCGCCCGTGACGCTACCCTCAGGAGATGGGGACTCATTTGCGGCAGTCTCAGGCTGACCAGCAATATCATCTGCTGTCGGGGCCTGCCCCTCTGCGCCAACCTGAGCCTGAAGCTTGGCAAGCTGATCATCCTTGAGCTGCATCAGGCGCTGTAGTTTCTCCAGCTGCCCCTGCAGATCATTCAGACGATCTTTGAGTTCGTCATTTTCACGACGACTGGAATCCAGGCTTTCCTGAGTTACGGCAAGCTTGTCGCGTAGGGCCTTGCCATCACCGGCTGAACCGGTATCCGAGCCTTCGGTCGATTTGCCTGCATCGCCGGCAACCAGGCGCAGGTTGTCGCCAGATTCACTACGCGACGGGGCGGCACCGGCCTCGGTACGGCGAGTCGCATCCAGCTGACGAGCACCGGCTGCTGCACTACCCTGGCGCCAGGCCGCATTCTGCTCTGCGACCTGAGTGATCGCCTGGGCTTGAGAGCGAGTGGATATCTGCTCGGCATCCGGCAGGCGAAGCACCTGCCCGCTCTTCATGCGGTTGATGTTGCCGCCAATGAAGGCATCCGGATTGAGATCCTGGATGGCCAGCATCGTCTGATGAACCGTTCCGTTACGACGATTGCGCTCGGCAATTTCCCAAAGGGTGTCACGGGCAGAAGTTTTGTACTCGCTGCTTCCACTCTGAGGAGCGGTTGCAGACTGCACTGCCGTTGAAGGCGCAGCAGTCGGACGAGCCGGCGCAGGGCGCGCGGGCTGAGTAGTGCGAACTGGAGCGGATATCGGCAACTGAGGCGCGGCGGCCGCGGCGGTTTCCGGCGAATAGAGCGGCGGATCCAGCAGCAGAGTGTACTCGCGCAGCAAGCGCCCGCTGGGCCAGAGCACTTCTACGAGGAAATTGAGATAGGGCTCGCGTACCGGCTTGTTGGAAGAAACCTGGATGACGCTCTTCCCGTTTGGCCGCAATACCGGCGTGAACTTCAGATCAGTCAGAAAGTACTGGCGATCAATGCCGGCCCGATTGAACTCCTCAACCGAGGCGAGCACCGGAATGACCTCACCCGGCGCAAGGCTATTTGCATCGAGCAGCTCGATTTCCGCGATCAGCGGTTGATTCAATGACGACTGAAGCGTGACCTCACCTAACCCAAGCGCATGGGCCATTTCTGTAGTCAGCGCGGTAGCAGCCGCGATTGCCAGCACCAGATTGCGAACCCGAACCATTATTTAATCCCTTGTTTATCTTTTTTCTCGAACTACGAGAGGCTCTTATGTCACTGCCCGCGCCACCTAACGGTGACTCCCCATCAGCGATAAGCCGTTCAGCGCATCGGCTAGAAATATTCTTTGAATTACCAGTAAGTATCTTTTACAGATAGTCTTTTATCAACAACTCACCGGACTGCACAGCGTTTAGTGCCGAGCCTTTTCGCACGTTATCAGACACAATCCACAAATTGACTTCGCGCGGATCACAGATGCCACGGCGCATCCGGCCTACATAGATGACATCCTGCCCAACCGCGTCACCGACCGCCGTCGGGTAGTCGTCCGACTCCACAAGTTCGATCCCCGGAGCCATGTCCAGAGTCTCAGACAGCCCTTGAACGTTCGCCTCGACACTACCCTGCAACGAGACGACAAGACTTTCGCCAAAGAACACCGGCGCCTGAATGAAGGTGACGGCGACCGTGAGTTCCGGAAGACCCAGCAGCTGACGAAGCTCCTCAATCAGCCGTCGCTCTTGTCGCCCATAGCCCTGCACATCAACCTCTTCGACTTGCGCGAGCATATTGAACGCCATCTGCCGGCCAAACACTCGCGGCTCTAGAGGTCTGGCATTCAACAGTTCGGTTGTTTGTCGTGCGAGCTCTTTCACGCCCACCTTGCCGCGACTAGATACCGGCAGGCACGCCGTTACCGTAACCCGCTGCAAGTCCAGCTGCTGCTGAATCGGGGCCAAGGCGATTGCCAGCGCGACCGACTCCGGCAGCGGCGAGGCGATGGCACGCAAATCAGCTGCCGCACCCAGCAGGCTGCCGTTTACCTCCGGCACCAGGCATGGCTGCTGAGACACGGGAATAGAACCGGACAGATCAACGATCCGGCAGCCTGCAGCCACTGCCTTGGCGTTGCATTCGACAACCGCCGCCGCACCACCAACGAGAAAGACTAGCTGCACACGACTGAAATCAAAGCGCTCAGCATCGGAAACACGAAGATTACGCCCCTTGAAAGGCACTGTTTGCCCGACGCTCTCCTCGTGGTCAAGCAGGTGCAGCTCGGCAAGCGGAAACGCACGCTCTTCCAGCACCTCGACCAGCGCCTCACCTACCAGGCTGACCGCACCTACAACCGCAACACCGACACCTGTGGGCATCGCCACCTCCACGCGTTAAGGATCGGCACTGTAGCGAAATGGCAGATCACTGCAACCAGCGCCGCCGAGTGGCACGCTGCGCAAACGAAAACGCCGCGAACAAGTCGCGGCGTTCTGCACTTCATCGAGTGCGCATCAACGCTCCAGCAGGATACGTAGCATGCGACGTAGCGGCTCGGCAGCACCCCACAGCAGCTGATCGCCCACGGTGAACGCGCCCAGGTAGTGCGAGCCCATATTGAGCTTGCGCAAACGTCCAACCGGAACGCTCAGCGTCCCGGTGACCGCTGCCGGACTTAGTTCCTGCATACTGGCATCACGGTGATTCGGCACCAGCCTGACCCACGGATTGTGCTGGCTGATCAGCCCCTCGATATCGGCGATCGGCACATCCTTGTTCAGCTTGATGGTCAGGGCCTGGCTGTGGCAGCGCATGGCGCCGACGCGCACGCAGATACCGTCGACCGGGATCGGGCTCTTGAATCGGCCGAGAATCTTGTTGGTTTCGGCCTGCGCTTTCCACTCTTCACGGCTCTGTCCGTTTGGCAGCTCCTTGTCGATATACGGGATCAGACTACCCGCCAGCGGCACGCCAAAATTGTCGACCGGGAAGGCTTCGCTACGCTGGGTCTCGGCAACCTTGCGATCAATGTCGAGAATGGCGCTGGCGGGATTGGTCAGGTCATCGGCCACAGCCGCATTGATGGCGCCCATCTGCTTGATCAGCTCGCGCATATTCTGCGCACCGGCTCCGGAAGCCGCCTGATAAGTCATCGCGCTCATCCACTCGACCAGACCGGCTTCGAACAGGCCACCAAGGCCCATCAGCGCCAAGCTGACGGTGCAGTTGCCGCCGATGTAGTTCTTGGTGCCCGCATCCAGCTGCTGGTCGATCACACGGCGGTTCACCGGATCGAGGACGATTACCGCGTCGTCCTGCATCCGCAGTGAGGACGCCGCATCGATCCAGTAGCCCTGCCAGCCGGCTTCACGCAGCTTGGGGAAGACTTCGTTGGTGTAGTCGCCGCCCTGACAGGTCAGGATCACATCGAGGCCTTTCAACTCGTCGATGTTGTAGGCGTCCTTCAGCGCAGCGGTTTCCTTTCCAATTTCGGGGCCTTGGCCGCCGACGTTGGAGGTGGTGAAGAACACGGGCTCGATCAGGTCGAAATCCCGCTCTTCCAGCATCCGCTGCATGAGCACGGAACCGACCATACCGCGCCAACCGATCAGACCTACACGTTTCATCGCAACTACACCTATAGAAAAAGTGGCCCGCGCAGATTAAGGCGGGCCAGAAGATTACAACTTCGCGAGGGCCGCGACTACTGCATCACCCATCGCCTGAGTGCCGACTTTGTTACAACCTTCGGACCAGATGTCTCCGGTACGCAGGCCCTGATCGAGCACATCGCTCACCGCCTGTTCGATGGCATCGGCCGCTGCGCCCTGATTGAAGCTGTAACGCAGCATCATCGAAACGGAGAGGATGGTTGCCAGCGGATTTGCAATGCCCTGACCGGCGATGTCTGGCGCCGAACCGTGGCACGGCTCGTACATGCCCTTGTTGCCCGCATCCAGCGAGGCAGATGGCAGCATGCCGATGGAGCCGGTCAGCATGGACGCTTCGTCCGACAGGATGTCGCCAAACATGTTGTCGGTGACGATCACGTCGAACTGCTTCGGTGCACGCACCAGCTGCATCGCCGCATTGTCGACATACATGTGGCTCAGCTCGACCTCGGGATAGTCCTTGGCCACTTCCTCGACCACGGCACGCCACAGCTGGCTGGACGCCAGCACGTTGGCTTTATCCACCGAGCAAAGTTTCTTGTTGCGCACCATGGCCATGTCGAAGCCGACCTTGGCAATGCGACGGATCTCGCTCTCGCTGTACGGCAGCGTGTCGTACGCCATGCGCTCGCCGCTCTCCAGCACCTTGCTTTCGCGTGGCTTGCCGAAATAGATCCCGCCAGTCAACTCGCGAACGATGAGGATATCCAGACCGGCCACGATCTCAGGCTTCAGCGATGACGCATCGGCCAGTTGAGGGTAGAGCAGTGCAGGACGCAGATTGCCGAACAGGCCCAGCTCGGAGCGAATCTTCAGCAAACCGCGCTCGGGACGGATGGCCGGATCGATCTTGTCCCACTTCGGCCCGCCCACAGCGCCAAGCAGGATGGCGTCCGCGGCACGGGCACGCTCGAGGGTTTCGTCCGCCAGCGGCACGCCATACTTGTCGACCGCCGCGCCACCCAGTTCGTCGTAGCTCAGTTCGAAATCCAGCTGGAACTTGTCATTGGCTAGCTGCAGTACCTTGACCGCCTCGGCCATGATTTCCGGGCCGATGCCGTCGCCGGGGAGAATTAGAATCTGTTTGGACATCTCTTATTCCTTATAGGGGAGTCACATCGCGGCAGGGGCATTTCATAGGGTAGGCCTCAGCCCACCAGTAGCTCCGAGCCATACCGGTGGGCTGAAGCCCACCCTACTTGGCAATACTCAGCCTACTTGATCGCACCGAACAGCCATGGCTGGTTCTGCTGGTGACGGATTTCGAACGCTTTGATCGCGTCCGCGTCTTGCAACGTCAGGCCGATATCATCGAGGCCATTGAGCAGGCAGTGCTTACGGAAGGCATCGACTTCAAAGTCGTACTGCTTGCCGTCTGGGCGTGTCACGACCTGCGCGGCGAGGTCAACGGTCAGCTGGTAGCCTTCGTTCGCTTCGGCCTGCGCGAACAGCTCATCCACCTCTTCTTCCTTCAGCACGATCGGCAGCAGGCCGTTCTTGAAGCTGTTGTTGTAGAAGATGTCGGCAAAGCTCGGCGCAATGATGGTACGGAAACCGTATTCTTCCAAAGCCCAGGGGGCGTGCTCGCGGGACGAGCCGCAGCCGAAGTTCTCACGGGCCAGCAGCACGCTGGCGCCCTGATAGCGCGGAAAATTCAGCACGAAGTCCTTGTTCACCGGACGCTGCGAGCAATCCTGGTTCGGCTGACCGACGTCCAGATAGCGCCACTCGTCAAACAGGTTCGGACCGAAACCGGTGCGCTTGATGGACTTGAGAAACTGCTTGGGAATGATCTGATCGGTATCGACATTAGCGCGATCCAATGGGCAGACCAGGCCGGTGTGTTGGGTAAAGGCTTTCATCCGTTCTCTCCTCAGGCCTGGACCAGTTCGCGTACATCGATGAAATGGCCGGTTACCGCCGCAGCGGCCGCCATGGCCGGGCTGACCAGATGGGTGCGCCCACCGGCGCCCTGACGCCCCTCGAAGTTGCGGTTGGAAGTCGAGGCGCAATGTTCGCCGCTGCCGAGTTTGTCCGGGTTCATCGCCAGGCACATGGAGCAGCCCGGCTCGCGCCATTCGAAGCCGGCTTCGACGAAGATCTTGTCAAGCCCTTCAGCCTCAGCCTGCTGCTTCACCAAACCGGAGCCCGGCACCACCATCGCCTGTTTGACGTTCGCTGCAACCTTGCGGCCCTTGGCGACTTCAGCCGCCGCGCGCAGGTCCTCGATCCGCGAGTTGGTACAAGAACCTATGAACACGCGGTCCAGTTTGATCTCGGTGATTGGCTGATTGGCCGACAGGCCCATGTATTTCAACGCGCGAACGATGGAATCACGCTTGACCGGGTCGGCTTCGGCGGCAGGGTCCGGCACGTTCTGATCAACAGCCAGCACCATTTCCGGCGACGTGCCCCAACTGACCTGCGGCTTGATATCTTCTGCGTTGAGTTCAACGATGGTATCGAACACTGCGTCGTCATCGGAGACCAGGCCCTTCCACAACTCAACGGCCTTGTCCCAATCCGAGCCTTTCGGCGCGTACGGACGCCCTTCGACATAGGCGATTGTCTTTTCGTCGACCGCTACCATGCCGACACGCGCCCCGGCTTCGATCGACATGTTGCAGATCGTCATGCGCCCTTCCATGGACAGATCGCGAATGGCGCTGCCGGCGAACTCAAGCGCATGGCCGTTACCGCCGGCAGTGCCGATCTTGCCAATCACTGCCAATACGACGTCCTTGGCGGTCACGCCGAACGGCAGCTCGCCTTCGACGCGCACCTGCATGTTCTTCATCTTCTTGGCCACGAGGCACTGGGTCGCGAGCACATGCTCGACTTCCGAGGTACCGATGCCATGGGCCAGCGCCCCGAAGGCACCGTGGGTGGAGGTATGCGAGTCACCGCAGACCACGGTCATGCCTGGCAAGGTCGCGCCCTGCTCGGGGCCGATGACGTGGACGATACCCTGGCGTACGTCATTCATCTTGAATTCGAGAATGCCGAAGTCATCGCAGTTCTCGTCCAGCGTCTGCACCTGAATGCGCGACACCTCGTCAGCGATGGCCTCCAGCCCGCCCTGGCGCTCGGCCTTGGTGGTCGGCACGTTGTGGTCGGGGGTAGCGATATTGGCATCGATGCGCCACGGCTTGCGATTGGCCAGACGCAGTCCTTCGAACGCTTGTGGCGAGGTCACTTCATGCAGGATGTGACGGTCGATGTAGATCAGCGACGAACCGTCATCGCGACGCTTCACCTCGTGCATTTCCCAGAGCTTGTCGTAGAGCGTTTTGCCGGCCATCGGACTTTCCTCATCTGCTTTCTATGCGGGGCGAATAGCCCTTGCGCTTATGGGGACGATGCTAGGGGCTTGCATTGAATTACTCAAATTCATATTTTTCATCCAAACTATTCCCGAAAGGAATTGGCATTGCCGTGGAGAGACCCTACCGATGGATTTAGCCAACCTCAATGCCCTAATCGCTGTTGCCGAAACGGGCAGCTTTTCCCTGGCTGCCGAGCGGCTACATCTGACCCAGCCGGCAGTCAGCAAGCGCATCGCAGCCCTGGAATCGCAACTCGGCGTGCGCCTGTTCGACCGGCTTGGTCGCGAGATCGGCCTGACCGAGGCAGGCCGATCCCTGTTACCGCGTGCCTATCAGATTCTCAATGTGCTGGACGACACTCGTCGTGCTTTGACCAACCTCAACGGCGACATTGGCGGGCGATTGAGCCTGGCGACCAGCCATCACATCGGCCTGCACCGACTGCCGCCACTGCTTCGCGCATTCACCCGCGCTTATCCGCAGGTCAGCCTGGATATCCGCTTTCTCGATTCGGAAGTCGCCTACGACGAAGTGCTGCATGGCCGTGCGGAACTGGCCGTCATCACCTTGGCACCGCAAACTGCCGATCCGGTAAGAGCGGTAAAAGTGTGGGACGACCCGCTGGAATTCGTCGTCGCCCCCGAGCATCCTCTGGCAGGCAAGACGGACATCCGGCTCGCAGATGTGGCGGGCCATCCCGCCGTGTTTCCTGGCGGCAACACCTTCACACACCACATTGCCCAGCGACTATTCGAACGCGAGGGGCTGACGCCCAATATCACCATGAGCACGAACTATATGGAGACCATCAAAATGATGGTCTCCATTGGCATTGCCTGGAGCGTGTTGCCCCGCAGCATGCTCGACGAACAGGTCGTCAGCTTGCCGCTGCCGGACATCCAACTGACGCGACAACTCGGCTACATCCTCCATACCGAGCGCACGTTATCCAATGCAGCCAAGGCCTTCATGGCGCTGCTGGATGCCGAACGCGGGAGCTGATCGACACAAATGCCCCGAACGAAGAAGGACGCCATGCGGCGCCCTTCTCTACTTTCCGGATCAACCCTCCAGTGCGGGTCGCTGATCGGCATTGATCGGGATGCGCTTGGGCTTGGCTTCTTCCGGCACGACCCGCACCAGGTCGATATGGAGCAGGCCGTTGTTCAGCGCCGCCCCCTTGACCTCGATATGGTCGGCCAGACGGAACGACAGCTTGAACGCCCGCTGGGCGATGCCCTGATGCAGATAGGTGACGTTCTCTACCTCATTTTCACGACGCCCGCCGCTGATCGTCAGCACGCTGCGCTCCACCTGCAGATCGAGGTCGGACTCTTCGAGGCCGGCGGCGGCGACCACGATGCGATACTGGTCCTCGCCATGTTTCTCGATGTTGTAGGGTGGATACGAGCTGCCGGTATCGTTGCGCAGGGCGGACTCGAACAGGTCGTTGAAGCGGTCGAAGCCGACGGATTGCCGGAACAGAGGAGCCATGGGAAATGCACTCATGATAAAACCTCCTGAAATCAGCGAGTTGAAACAGGCGGAACCCGAATTCGGCATCCCGCTGAGCCCTAGATAGGAGCTGTCCCGCAAATTTCAAGGCTCGCTCGACAAGCCTGCCTGCAAGAGGAAAAGCCATGTCCAGAGTCATGTTGATCACCGGTGCCAGCCGGGGTATCGGGGCGGCAACGGCCCGACTGGCGGCACGTCAGGGCTACGCCATCTGCCTCAACTATCACCATCGCGAAGACGCAGCGAACCAAGTGCTCAAGCAGGTTCGCGCGCTGGGCATATCGGCGATCACGGTCAAAGCCGATGTCGCCGATGAAAACCAGGTGGTGAACATGTTCGATGTCATCGACCACGAATTCGGCCGCCTGGACGTGCTGATCAACAACGCCGGCATGCTCGAACAGCAAATGCGCCTGGAGCAGATGGATGCCGCCCGCTGGACGCGCGTGCTAGGTGCCAACGTCATCGGCAGCTTTCTATGCGCACGCGAGGCGATCAAGCGCATGTCCACTCAGCATGGAGGCCAGGGTGGTTCGATCATCAACCTGTCCTCGATCGCCGCGCGACTTGGCGCGCCTGGGGAGTACATCGACTACGCGGCGGCCAAGGGCGCCATCGACAGCATGACGGTCGGGCTGGCCAGGGAAGTGGCCGGCGAAGGCATTCGGGTGAATGCGGTACGACCCGGCGTGATCGATACCGAGATTCACGCCAGCGGTGGCGAGCCGGATCGTATCGAGCGGGTCAAGGCGAGCGTGCCCATGGGCCGCGGCGGGAAAGCCGAGGAAGTTGCCAAAGCCATACTCTGGCTCGCCAGTGAGCACGCCAGCTATACCACCGGCGCGTTGCTGGACGTCAGCGGCGGACGCTGATCGGCCTAACCCAGCGCCGCCACCGGAATACCGACGGTTTCGACCCCGAGCATCGCGTCGATCCGCGCGCAATCGTTCTCCCGGCGCAGTGCGGCGAACAGCGCCACCGCCTCGGGGTAGTTGCGCGTAAGCAAGGCCAGCCACTGCTTCAGTCTGCCGGGCGCATAGCGTGGTGCGATCTTGCCTCGCGCCTGCTGCCAGAAGTCGACCAGCATGGGCTGGAACTCTGCCCAACTCATCTCGGCGATGTTTTGCCCCTGTTTGGCTGCGGCGATCTGCCGTGCCAGATCTGGCCGCGAAACCAGGCCGCGACCCAGCATGATGTTCTCCGCACCGCTGACCTCTCGACAGCGACGCCAGTCTTCCAGGGACCAGATATCGCCATTGGCGTACACCGGCACCGCGACCACTTCCTGCACGCGAGCCACCCACTCCCAATGAGCCGGCGGTTTGTAGCCCTCGACCTTCGTTCGCGCATGCACCACCAGCTGCTCCGCCCCGCCGTCGACCAACGCCCGAGCGCAATCAAGTGCACCGTCCGGGCTGTCGAAGCCCAGGCGCATCTTGGCGGTAACCGGAATATGCGCAGGTACGGCCCGCCGCACCTCGCACAGGATGGCGTGCAGCAATTCCGGTTCCCTGAGCAGGATGGCCCCGCCGCGCGACTTGTTCACCGTCTTGGCCGGGCAGCCGAAATTGAGATCTATAGCGGGCGCGCCCAGCGAGGCGGCGAAGGCGGCGTTATCCGCGAGACAAATAGGGTCAGAACCGAGCAGCTGGACACGCACTGGCGTTCCGAAACGCGTGACAGCCCCAGCCTGCAATTCAGGTGCTAGCTTGCGAAAGCTGCTTTGCGGTAATAAACGATCAGAAACTCGAATGAACTCGGTGACGCACCAGTCGACACCGCCCATACGCGTTAGTACGTCTCGTAGAATCCCGTCGACCAGCCCCTCCATGGGAGCCAAAGCGATCTGCATACCAGGCCAATACATGATGAAAGGCGGGCATTGTACGTATGCCCGCCTTCTTTATGAATCACGCATGAGTTATCAGCTCTGGCAACCGAGCTACTCCTCGATCGTTCCTCCGATGGTATCGGTGCCGGTGGTAGCGCCCATGCCGCCCGTTGTTCCGGTATTGCCTGTTCCCATGGTGCCCAGATCATCATCCTGCTCGCCCTCGCGGGAGCGATCATCATGAATGGAGGACTTGTCATTACGCGGCGAGGAATTCGATTTCGACTCCACTGACGTCTGATCCGCGGAGCCATGAGGATGGGTATTGTCGTGGGTTTTATCCGCCGAGCCTGCAAAAACGCCGGCAGAACTGGTCAAAAGCAATGCTGCAACTGATGTGAGTATTCGATTCATGGCTACATCCTCGGGTAATGAAGAGCAACGTCAATCGCTGCGCTTTTCCAGCTTCGGCCGGCGGCGATGCTCCATATCGGTTTCGTTACCGCCGTGCCCCGGCTCGGCGGATTTGTCGAGCTGCTCTGAAGATGATGGTTGGGTTCCATTACGTTGCGCAGGCGCTTTTCGATCATCGCCGATGTAGTCGATACCATCCCCGACGCCCATTGAGCCGTTTCCGGCTGCCCCGCGGTCCGCTGCACCGGTGTTCTGCGCTAACGGCATTTCAGCAGACGGGGCCATCGCACCCTGTGCACCCGCCGTGGAAGCGAGTACCAACAGTAAAGCAGTTAGGTAAATACGCATGATCGGCATCTCCCGTGATCCATCTATTGGTTTGGGCAGCACTGGCCAATAGGAGTGCAATGCGCGGCGACCGATGGCACCGGAACCGCCTGCCACCATAGGGGTCCCATCAACAAGGATGAATATGGATTTACAGAGGGAGCCACCGGATGGAACCTGCGCTGATACTGGTAATGATGTTGATGGGCTGGCTCACGGTTGCGTTCGCCATGCTCTGGGGCATGATGCGGATCGCGCGGCGACATCAGCCGCGTACACCCAGCACTCCCCCACCACGCCCATCCCACGGCCCTACCGACGCTCCCGCCCTGCCCTCCTGGCACGCCTGACCGGCACTCGCGGTTTTTTTTAAATAAACCCGTGACAGCAGCATTTAAAGCTGTAGAATGCGCATCGCGGGATGGAGCAGTCTGGTAGCTCGTCGGGCTCATAACCCGAAGGTCGTCGGTTCAAATCCGGCTCCCGCAACCAATTTTTGAAAGCCACTCAGATGAGTGGCTTTTTTTTTGCCGCCTGAAAAAGCGCATCCCCTTGGCTAGCTCCTCTCCGCGCGACCCGGGCTAACCTTTTGAATAAATTAACCTTTTTTATTCATTTCGATTGACATCGAGTGTTCCGACTGTAGAATGCGCCCCACAGACGCGGGATGGAGCAGTCTGGTAGCTCGTCGGGCTCATAACCCGAAGGTCGTCGGTTCAAATCCGGCTCCCGCAACCAAATACGAAAAGGCCACTCAACCGAGTGGCCTTTTTCGTTTGAGCGTCTTCTTTGCCGCCCCAGCAGGTGCGCGCCCTTCGACTAACGGTCGAATCCCCCAAGCATTCATAGAATTAACTCTTTCCAAGAGTAGTTGCCTAATGCCCTCGGAATAATAAGCCTCCCGCTTATGCAATCGATACTAAAGACCAGTAAGGCGACGAGTTCTTATTCACCTTGGAGCTAATTATAACGCTCACTATAACGGCCCATGATAGTCATCATGGCTCAGCCTCAAAATCAAAAATCAATATAATTCAGTATGTTAACGCGCCCGACTGACAAGGCATGGCTGGATTCAACATTTTTTTGGCTCGCCAGCTTGACTTGGTTCACGTTATGACGGATATCTATTCACAACAGGGAGCAATACGTTGCAAAGCAGTTTAAGACCAACTGGACAGGTCAAGTTTTGTGACACGAGAGTTAAACCCCCTGCCTGATTAGCAGCGCTTCCGTAGAGTAGCGATGTAGGCTTGTTCGTCATCGGTATCGTATAAAGCCTCTGGATAGTTTCCGGGGTGCGGTAGCTTTGCCTGAACATTCCTCAATCTCGCGATACTCGCATAGACGAGAAGTTCTACTGCTGAAAGGCAAGCATTACGCAGCAAGTAACCTGCAACGGCTTAGCATGCCGGTGGCGGTAGCTTTACCAAAATAAAAAGCAGAAAACGCAATCACATTTAGCTCTAGTCAATCTCGAATCGCCTTCGCTTCTCCACTATCCCTGACAGCACTGCGTTGATAAACACTCGCAGCACGCAAATGGGTAGAACTTTTTCGCCTGACATATATGCAGGGAGAACTATCGTGTCCATGTTTCATAGCTTGGAAGCTCAGGATAAAGCGCTGATTGCCTGGGAGATAAATCGAAAAGGGTTCGCTTGCCTGCCCGGTTATCTGAACAGCAATCAATTAATTGAGTTGCGTGAGCAGGTATTTGACCAGGCGCAACGGCATCGCGGGGAGTATTTCGCGATTCACGACGGAGAACAAATATCCGGCTCACTCCTTTCCATACTGAGTGCCGCGCCGGAGTTCAGGGCTTTGCTGGCCGACATCTATCGGATCGGTGCAGGTATGGCCGCTCACAGCAACCGCATTTATCTGGTTATGCGCTGCGTGCAAGGTCAAACGGGACGAAAGGAGTCGAACTGTTTTCACTTTGACGCCTCGCTGGTTACCGCGTTGCTTCCGGTTGAGATACCGCGTGAAGGCGAGGAACGCGGTGATCTTCTGCTGTTTCCCAACCTTCGCAAAGTCCGCAAATACGTGCTGTTCAACGTGCTGGAGAAGGTACTGCTGCAGAACAGCCTAAGCCGGAAGCTGGTTACTCGAGCGATCGCAATCGGTCTTCTCAAGCCGCAGCGCCTGCAACTGGTGCCAGGCAATCTCTACCTGTTCTGGGGCTATCGATCGCTGCATGCCAACGAGCCTTGCGATCCGGCGAAGCTACGCGCAACCGCGATATTCCACTTCGGTGATCCGCATGCTGGGAGCCTGCTTACTCGAATGATCCTCAGGCATAACCAGCGCAGAGCACGGCGCGCCAGTGTGATTGGTGCCCACCAGCCGGTTTGAGTTAGCGTGCTGCTCTCATGAGCGCGCGTGCTGAATAACAGCCGGATGGCTGAAAGCCTCGATAAGGAAATCACCATGATAAATGTCACCAAGTCTTACCTGGGCAGCAAAAACAAACTCAAAGCTTATATCGACCGAATCTACAACACTGGCTGGCTCACCAATAACGGGCCACTTGTAACCGCCCTCGAGCAACGACTGAAAGATTATCTAGGTGTGAGGAACATCATTCTCACCAACAACGGAACCATTGCACTACAGATTGCCTATCGGGCACTTGGAATCAATGGCAGTGCAATTACCACTCCGTTCAGTTTCGTGGCCACCACCAGCTCGCTACAGTGGGAAGGCATTAAACCGATCTTCGCCGACATTGATCCGGCCACATGGAATCTTGACCCGAACCAGATCGAGCGCCATATACAACAGGACACATCCGCCATAGTTGCCACCCATGTATTCGGCAATCCCTGTGATGTGGAGCGTATTGAGCAGATTGCGCGCATACACAACCTGAAGGTTGTTTATGACGGCGCACATGCGTTCGGCGTTCGCCATAAAGGACAGTCCGTTTACAAATGGGGAGACATCAGCACCCTCAGCTTTCACGCCACCAAACTGTTTCACACCATAGAGGGCGGAGCCATCGTCACCAACGACGACGAATTGGCCGACCGGGTACGGCTGCTATGTAATTTCGGCATCGTCGACACCGATCAGATCGAAGGCATTGGCATCAATGCCAAGCTCAATGAGTTTTCCGCAGCCATGGGCATGTGCGTGCTCGATGACATCGAACTCATTCTCGAGTGCCGCGCCGAGATCGGTCGACGCTATGAAAAACGCCTTGCCGACCATTTTGACCTGCAGTTGCTACAACCCGAATCTCAATGCAACTACAGCTATTTCCCTATCGCACTCGATGACGAAAACCAACTTCTGCGCTGCCGCTCGCAGCTGAATGAAAACGGTGTCAATCCGCGGCGTTACTTTTACCCCTCGCTGGACACGCTTGAGCACTTGCAACCACAGACGCCGCAGCCCCGCTCCCGCGCACTGAGCCGCCGGGTGATGTGCCTGCCGATTTATCCAGGTTTGCCGCGCAAGGTGCAGGAGATGGTCGTGCAGACACTGATTCAGGAGTCGGTTCACAGCTCGCAGTCGAGCCGTACGCTGTTTCAGCCGTTCGTCGAAGCGTTCGGGATGCTCGGCGTCGCCGAGCCCATATCCGCTACGGAGTGCAAACACATTTCCTGATTTATCGAGGCTACTCACAGCTTATGTCAGATCCCAAGCGGCTATCGGTGATCCGAAACACCGGCCTGAATTACCTTGGCCAGGCCTACGCCCTGCTGATCGGCATTCTGATTCTGCCTTTCTATCTGGCGCATCTGGGAGCAGAGGCGTATGGCCTGATCGGCTTCTTCGCCGTGCTTCAAGCCTGGCTGCAGCTACTTGATGCCGGGATGTCGCCGGCACTGGTACGCCAGGTGGCGCACTATAGGGGCCAAGCCGAACTGATGGCCGGACCGGGGCCCGCCGGGCGTTTACTGCGCTCCTTCGAACTTCTGTTGCTGCCGATCGTACTGACCACGTGCACGGCTATTTTTCTCGCCAGCGGCTGGATCGCACAGACGTGGCTACAGGCTCGTGAGCTCAGTACCGGAACCATCATGCAGTGCATCAGCCTGATGGGCCTGATGGTCGGCCTACGTCTATATGCAACGCTGTACAAGAGCGGCCTGCAGGGCGTGGAGCTGCATGGCTGGCTGAATGCCGCGAACATGCTGATCGCCACCCTGCGTTATTTCGGCGGGCTGTTTCTGGTCGCCTACGTCTCGCAAGACCCGCTGGACTTCTTCCTGTTCCAAGCGGCCGTCGCCCTGGTGGAAACGCTGGCATTTGCCAGCAAGGCGTACGTCCAGCTGTCCGGTCCACGGCTGTTCACCGGCATCGACTGGCAGGTCGTCCGGCCGATCCTCCCGTTTGCCGGCGGCATGTGTTTCTCCTCGCTGCTATGGATCGTGCTGACTCAGCTGGACAAAGTGCTCCTTTCCAAGGTGTTGCTGCTCAAGGAGTACGGCTACTTCTCGCTGGTGGCGCTAATCACCACCGGGATCATGACCCTGACCAATCCGCTGGTGCAAACGTTGCTGCCGCGCATGACCGTACTCGTCGCCGAAGGCCGAATCGCCGACATGGAGCGGCTATACCTCAACGCCAGCCGCTTCGTCTGCAGCGTTCTATTTCCGATGGCCGCAGTGATCGCCTGGCACGGACAGTCGTTGATCTTCGCCTGGACCGGTGACGCGGCAGCCGCCCAATGGAGCGAACCCATGCTGTTCTGGTACGTGCCCGGCAGTGCACTGATGGCAGTCAGCGCGTTCCAGTTCTACCTGCAATATGCCTACGGCCAGTTGCGCCTGCACATCTGGTACAGCGTGACTTCCACCGCCATCAGCGTGCCGATCGTGGTTTACGCCGCGCTTGTCCATGGCGCCTACGGCGCTGCGGTGGCCTGGTTCTTTCTGCGCCTGACGACCTTCGCGATCTGGCCTCCAGTGGTACACCGGCGCTTTGCTCCGGGTCTGCAAGGCATCTGGGTGCGCGACATGCTGCGGATCACCGCCGCGACCTTAATCGGTCTGGCAATCAGCGAGCCGCTGTTCGCGCTGATCGCCAGCGATAACCGCTTCGACATCCTGGCGGCGCTCACCATGAGCGGGCTGATCTGCCTGCTGGCAGTCGCTGCCAGCTCGAAGTCCCTGGTACTGACGCTTTACCTTCTTATCACCAAGCGAGCATCCAAAAATGGAATTGAAGAGCGAGCAAGCCTTGATTGAACGCTGGGGCGGCAAGACCGAACCGCTGCTGAGCATCGTCTGCCTGGCGTACAACCATGCATCGTTTATCAGAAAGGCGCTGGAAAGCTTTCTCCAGCAGGAAACGGATTTTCCCTTCGAGGTGATCGTCCATGACGACGCTTCGACCGACACCACCGCTGCGATCATTGCCGACTACGCGGCGCGCTACCCACGCATCATCAAGCCGATCTACCAGACCCAGAACCAGTTCAGCCTCGGCGTGCCGTTCAGCACGCGCCTGTTCGCTCGGGCGGGCGGCAAGTACATTGCCTATTGCGAAGGCGACGACTACTGGACCGACCCAAGCAAACTGCAACAGCAGGTGGATTTCCTCGAACAGCACCGCGACTACGTCATCACCTATCACGATGCATTCATGTTCAACAGCCAGGGCATCATTCAAAGCCCGCAGCTGACTGGAAAACTGCGCAAGGATGCCACCGCTCTCGAGCTGATGCAGGGTCGCCCACTTTCCACACTAACCGTCTGCTTTCGCAACCTTATCCAGGAACTACCGCCGGAACTGCTCGGCGTGGAAGTACTGGATATTTGCTGGTGGTCGCTGCTTGGCGCCTACGGCAAAGGCAAGTTCATGGAAGAAATCAGCCCGGCTGCCTACCGCGTCCATGAAGGCGGCATCTTCTCCATGCGGCCAAGCAAACAGCGCATCCAGATGGCCATGCACGCCCACTACTCGCTGGCGCGCTATTACAACCGCATCGGTAACCGCCCGCTCTACGAATACTTCCTGGTTCAGATATTCGGTGAGTGTCTGTCGCTGATCTCTCCGCTCAGCAAGCTGCAGGCGCTGTCCACGATCGCCCAGAACATCACCCTCAACCTGCTGCGCAGGTTGAGCCCCAGGCTGGCCAAGAGCTGATCAGCCCAGACCCGGATCTTCGCAAACTCGCAACATGAGGAAGGACTCCCAATGACTGCCTTGACCCGCTCTTCACTGGAATACGACGCGGACAACCGCATCGATCTCGCCGCAATAATGCGCACGGCCTTCGACCACAAGGCGCTGATCATTGCCATCACGGGGCTGTTCGCCGCGCTTGGCGTCGCCTACGCCCTGATCGCCACGCCAATCTACCAGGCCACTGCGATGATCCAGATCGAACCCAAAAAAGGCGCGATCACAGGCGTACCGGAAATATCGGCGCGACCAGACTCGGTATCCCAGGCGGTCACCGAGATATCGCTGCTCAAATCCCGTGCCGTGCTGGGCAGGGCGGTCGAAGAGCTCAAGCTTTATATCGTTGCGAAGCCGCGGCACTTCCCGGTGATTGGCGCCTACATGGCTCGCAAACACGATCCCGCGACCGATGGCGCTCTGGCTGCGCCCTTGTTCGGGTTGGCCGGATATGCCTGGGGCGGGGAAAAGCTCGACGTATTCCAGCTTGATGTCCCGGAGGCCTATCTGGGCATGGAGCTCACTCTGGTTGCCGGCAATGCCGACAACTTCAGCCTGTATGACGACGAACAGCAGCTGCTTCTGCGTGGCCAGGTAAACCAGGCTGTGGAAAGCCAGGGCTTCAAGGTGCAGGTCGCCGACCTGCAAGCGCGCGCCGGTACCGAATTCCTGCTGGTCAGGAATCGCCCGCAGACCACGGCACTGGATTACCAGAACCGCCTGAAGGTCGGCGAGGCCGGCAAGGATTCCGGGATCATCTATATGTCTCTGGAAGACCCCGACCCGCAGCTGGCCAACCGGGTTCTCGATGAAATCAGCCGCTTGTACGTCAGCCAGAACATTCAGCGCAGCTCGGCCGAGGCGGCTCAGCGCCTGGAGTTTCTCCGCTCGCAACTGCCACAGGTGCGCAAGGAGCTTGAGAAGGCCGAAGCGGCACTGAACAGCTATCAGACCAGCTCCAAATCGGTGGATATCAGCATCGAGACCAAGGGCGTGCTGGACCAGATCGTCGCATTGGAGACGCAGATTTCCGAACTGACGCTCAAGCGTGTGGATTACGACCGGCTCTACACCCGCGAACACCCGACCTACCGCACGCTGATCACCCAGATGAACGAGCTGCAGGCGCAGAAAGCCCAGCTAATGAAGAAGGTCGACGCTTTACCCATGACGCAGCAGGAGTTGCTGCGCCTGCAACGTGACATGGAAGTCACGACCCAAACCTACACGTTGCTGATGAACCAGGCGCAGGAGCAGGACATTCTGCGCGCCGGCACCATCGGCAATGTGCGCATCATCGACAACGCCTACTCAATGATCGAGAAGCCCTCAAAGCCGGTTCGCCCCCTGGTTGTGGCTATTGCCATTCTCGTCGGCTTACTGGTTTCGGCAGCGGTGATCCTGCTTCGCCAGGCGTTCTACCGTGGCGTGGAGAGCCCGGACGTCATCGAAAAGCTCGGCGTTCCGGTATATGCCGGCCTGCCCTACAGCGCCTCCCAGGATCAACTGAACCGCAGCCGCAAGACGCGCGACGGCAAGACCCGACTGCTAAGCCTGACCGAGCCGACCGATCTGGCCGTCGAATCGCTGCGCAGCCTGCGCACCAGCCTCAAGTTCGCCATGCTCGAGGCGCGCAACAAGGTGCTGATGATCACCAGCCCTACCCCCGCGGTGGGCAAGTCGTTCGTATCCAGCAACCTCGCCGCCGTCATCGCGCAGACCGGGCAGCGCGTGCTGTTGATCGATGCCGACATGCGCCGCGGTTACTTGCACACACTGTTCGGCATTGCGCCACGCCACGGGCTGTCGGATGCACTGGCCAGCGGCCTGGGGCTGGCGGAAGTCAGCAACCGTACAGAGCTGAAGAACCTGCACTTCATCTCCGCCGGTTTCTCGGCACCGAATCCATCGGAGTTGCTGATGCATGACAACTTCTCCCGGCTGCTGAAAGAAGCAGAGCGCCTGTATGACTTCATCATCATCGACACGCCACCCGTGCTGGCCGTCACCGATGCGGTGTTGGTCGCCCAGCAAGCCGGCACCAACCTGTTGGTGGCCCGCTTCGGGATTAGTACGAGCTCGCAGATCGATGCGTCCAAACGCCGCCTTGCGCAAAACGGCGTGATCCTCAAGGGCGTGATCCTCAATGCCGTGAAGCGCAAGGCGTCGACGTCACCTTATGACAGCGGTGCCTACGGCTATTACACCTATACCCAGCAAGCTTGAACGCCATACAAGGAGGTGCGCCGTGCTCAGAACCGTCTCGATGATGCAGCCCTACCTATTTCCATACATGGGCTACTTTCAACTGATTGCCCTCAGCGACGTGTTCGTCCTGGGGGACGACCTGCAGTTCGTCAAAGGCTCATGGATGAACCGCAACCGCATATTGGTCAACGGTCAACCCAAACTGATCACCTTCCCCTTGAAGAAGGGCCATCAGACCGAGCGCATCAACGAGCGCTGGCTCTGTGACGACTTTGACAAGGAAGCCGATGCGCTGCTGACGATGCTCGAACGCTGCTACGCCAAGGCGCCACACCGCGACACGGTGCTGCCGCTGATCCACGGCATCCTGCACTGCCCGGAACGCAACCTGGCGCTGTTTACCGAGAACGCCCTGCGCTGCCTTTGCGCCTACCTGAATATCCGCACGCCGATCTATCGCGGCTCCAGCCTAGGCTTGCCGGCGAAGATGGAGATGCAGGACCGGGTCATCCAGATCACCCATCGTATGGATGGTGAGCTATACCTGAACCCCATCGGTGGCATGGACCTGTACTGCCCTGCCCGCTTCCGCGCCGACGGGCTGCTGCTGCGTTTCCTGCGCATGGACGACATTGCCTACCCGCAATTCAAACATCCATTCGTGCCGTCGTTGTCGATCATCGATGTACTGATGTTCAACAGCCGCGAGACGCTCAAGGACCTGTTACAGCGCTTCAGCGTGCTCGAAGGTCATGAAAAAAGGGCAACGCTGACGCTGGCTTGACAACATTCAGCCTGCCATCGGGATTCGAGCAGGCCACTCAGGGAAGGACATCCTCATGACACCGAGCAAAACCGCACGCTGGTATCTGATCCAGACCAAACCACGCCAGGAAGCCCGCGCCGAGGAGCACCTGCTGCGCCAGCACTTCGAGTGCTACCGGCCGATCAAAGCGCCGCCGCCATTGCGCGGCTCATCAAATTTCAGGACCGGCGAAGCACTGTTTCCGGGCTATCTGTTCATCCGCCTGGATTGCATCAATGACAACTGGTACCCGATTCGCTCCACCCGCGGCGTCAGTCGTGTGGTGAGCTTCGGCGGCCAGCCCACAGCGGTGCGCGACGAGCTGATCGAGCAGTTGCGACAGCGCCTCGCCCAGGAGCAGGACACGCCGGCCAGGCCGTTCACCCCCGGAGATCGGGTACAGCTAAGTGGCGGCAGCTTCAGTGAGATCGAAGCGATTTTCGTCAGCAGCGACGGCGAGGAGCGTTCCGTCATCCTGCTCAACCTGCTGCAGCGTGAACAGAAAGTCCGGGTGCCCACCCGCTATCTCCAGTGCTATTCCTGACCAGGCGAGGTGCTTCGGCGCCTCCGAGCAGCCTGACAGGATCAATCAGCGAGCCAACCGATGAAGATCCTATTCCTCAATGCGTTCTACCCCCCGCATGTCGGCGGCGGCGCGGAAGTCATCCTCCGCCACCTGGCAGAGGGACTACAGCGTCGTGGTTGCGAGGTGGCGGTACTGGCAACCGGCCCGGATGCCGGATTGAACATGCAGTGCCAGGACGGCGTACGGGTCTACCGCGCGCGCCTGGCGAACATCTATTGGCATTACACACAGCAGCGCCCCAGCCACGTCGCCCGGCTCGGCTGGCACTATCGTGATCGCTACAACAACGACATGCGCCGCTACGTACGCGAGGTGATCGAGCAGGTGCAACCGGATATCGTCGTCGCCAACAACCTCACCGGCTGGTCGATTTCCGTCTGGGACGAAATCGCCGCCGCGGGCCTGCCCATCGTTCAGGTGCTGCACGACCTTTATCTGCTCTGCCCAAAGGACACCATGTTCAACCGCGGCAGATGCTGCCAGCGCCAGTGCGGGTTGTGCTCGGTTTTCCGCCTCGGCCACGCCAGCGCCTCGACCCAAGTCGCCACGGTGATCGGCGTCAGCCGCTTCGTGCTCAAACGAATCACCGAACAGGGCTACTTCAGCGGCGCCCGCCAACACGTGGTGCACAACTGCACGCCGGCAAATCCTGGCCACGGCCGCAAGCCGAAGCAGCGCTGCAACTACCCGCTGCGTTTCGGCTACATCGGCACACTTTCGGAGAACAAGGGCGTCGGCTGGCTGATCGAGCAGTTTCAGCGGCTGGACATCGATGCCCGGCTGGACATCGCCGGGCGCGGAAAGCTTGACTACGAGGCCAAGCTCAAGGCTATGGCCGATCCGAAAAAGGTCAGCTTTCTCGGTTACTGCGACAGCGACGAGTTCATGCAAAGCATCGATGTGCTGGTAGTGCCATCGCTGTGGGCCGAGCCCTTCGGCCTAGTCGCCGTCGAGGGCTGCGCCAACCACCTGCCGGTGATCGCCAGCAACATGGGCGGGCTGCCGGAGATCATCCGCGACGAATGTAACGGTCTGCTCTGCTCGCCCGATGATCCCGACTCACTCGGCATCGCCATGCTCTGGCTCTATATCGATGGCGCAATGCGCCAGAAGCTGGCCAGTCAGGCTCGAGCCAGTGTGCTGCCGCTGCTGGATATGGAACGCATGCTGGATCAGTACCAAGCCATCTTGCGCGAAACACTTCAGGGAACGAGGACCCACCATGACCCAGAGCCTGCTGATTACCCCGCGGCAACGCGACTCGAATCCGTTGGCCTTCGACAAGCCGACGTTGCTGACGCTAGTCGTCGCCTCGCTGCTGCTGACTGAAACCTTTTCCGGGGCGCTGCGCTATTACTTCGATATGGCCGGAGTCTCCTGGCTGCTGTACTTACCGAAAGTAGCCTGCTTGCTCGCCCTGAGCCTGGAACTGTTGCGCTATCGAGGTTGGCCGCTGTTCTGGCTGGTGCTGCTGGGACTTGTCACATCGAGCCAGTTGGCACTGATGCACGGTGCGGAGCTGGCCAACATCGGCTTCAGCCTATTCATTTACATACCACTGCTGTTCGGTCTGATCTGCGGCCGTCATCTGGAGTTACGGCTGGCACTACTGCGGCGGATCATCGGCTTCTGCCTGATCGCATCGTTCGTTGGCATCGCCCTCGACCTGCTGACCAGCGTGCCATGGAAGGGCTATAGCTACATGGTCGGCGAAGTGGAACTGAGCGCCAACCGATCCTGGGCGTTCGACGACATCGACCGCATCGGCGGCTTCGCCCGCATGTCCACGGCGTTGTCGGTGATGATCGCGGTATACAGCCTGTTCATCGCCGCCTTCACCCGGTCACGCCTGCTACGGTTGATGCTCTACGTCGCTGCGCTGGTGGGCATCGTGCTCACCACCAACAAATCCACAGCCGCAGCCTACGTGCTGACGCTATTGATGCTGTTCGTGACGGCCTACCGCTTTGCCAGCGCGACCGCCTTCCTCGTCGCGGTGCTGGTTGGCCTTGCATTGCCCTTGGCAAGCCTGGTGCTGAGCCTGGACCCCAACGCAGCCAATAACGGCACCCTGCTGGCGTCCTTCGCCGACCGGCTGATCAACAGCTGGCCGAACTTCATCGAAGTAATCAGCCGCGAAGGTTGGGGCTTGTGGGGCGCGGGATTCGGTGCAGTGGGCAGCGCCGGCCAGGTCTACCCATTACCGGGACTCGAGCTGCTGAGCATTGCCGACAGCACCGCGCTTTACCTGTGGGGAATGCTCGGCGTGTTCGGCGTGCTGCTCTACCTGCTGACCTTTCCGCTCATGCTGCGTCTGCATGAACGTGGGCCGCGGCTGCGCAGCGCCCTGCTGCCGATCGTCTTCTGCATCTGTCTGGTGGCCTGGGCCACGGATGTACTCGAAGTTTCCATCGCCACACTTTTCCTCGGGCTGGCCATCTCTCACGTGCTGTCCCCGGCCCGGGCCTCGGCCAACAGCCTGTCGGCACAACGGCTTCCTGAACTGCAGCACCTCACCTGAGCACCAACCTTCACGGATGATCCACATGACGATGCGCTCTTCCCTGCTGAACGCTCTGCTGCTCGGCGGCCTGCTCGGCCACTCCCTGCATGGCTTAGCCCAGACCACCACCGAGGACCCCTTCGTTGTCGGCGTCTGCGCCCATGAATTGCACAGGGGCGATCCCAGCGGGCGCGCCTACGCGATGATGCGCGATGCAGGCATCACCTCCGTGCGTACCGACGCCCACTGGGCTTATGTCGAACGCAAGCCGGGACAGCTGAAGATCGAGCCGAGCTGGCACCGTTACCTGAAGGAAACAGCACGCCATGGGCTGAGCACGCAGTTCATCCTCGGCTATGGCAATTCCCACTACGGTGGGGGGCAAAAGCCCCGCAGCGAGCCGGTCAGGGCAGCGTTCAACCGTTACGTCGAATTCATTGCCGACCAGCTGAAAGGCCAGGTGGCCTATTACGAGATATGGAACGAATGGGACGTCGAAGACCCGCGCGATCCAGAATTCACCCAGGATTACGCGCGGCTCATCGCCGACGCATCGGGCATCATTCGGCAGCGGGCACCCAATGCCAAGGTGCTCGCGGGCGCCGTGACCACCCAGGGCATCGAGTCTGGCTTCGCCCTGCGCCTGTTGGAAAACGGGCTGATGCAATCGGTGGATGGGCTGTCGCTACACCCTTACGTGCACTGCCGAGGCTGGCGACGTAACACACCTGAAGCCTGGATCGAATGGATGACCGAGGTCGACAAGGACCTGACCCGCGCCGCCGGGCGGCCGGTGCCGCTTTATCTCACCGAAATGGCTTGGCCGTCGCATCAAGGCGCGTGCGGCATCGACGAGACCCTGCAGGCCGCCTACCTCGCACGCAGCTTCTTCCTTGCCAAAACGCTGCCCAGCATCAAGGGCATGTGGTGGTACGACTTCAGAAACGATGGCACCGACAAGACCGAGCGCGAGCACAACTTCGGTCTGGTTCGGCAGGACTTCACCGTTAAACCAGCCTATCTGGTACTCAGCGCCATAAGCGAAATCGTCAGCACCTACGCCTTCGTTGGACGAGAGCAGCACGCGAGGGGTGAGGTAGTAATGCTGCGCTTTGCCCGCGGCGAGGATGAACGGATCGTGGCATGGAGCACCGGCAAACCGCGCTCGGTCGAGCTGCAAGCCAGCACGCAGGAAGCTGGCCGGGTCGCTCTGATCGATACCGCACAGCCACAGCACGGACGAGTCACCACCAGCACCGAGTGGCAATGCCCAGGCAAAGATCGTGGTTGCAGCGCCACGGTGGAGCTGACGGGATTTCCGAAGATCGTCAGCCTGCGAGCGGTGCCGCCCGAAGGTTGAATGGAATCGCTTCACCGCTTGCACCTCTGTCCGCTGCATTCCAGGCGCGTATGACAACCCAATCGCCACGGCGCTGACCACTCTGCTTTGACCCTGCGCCGCTGCTCACCGGCGGCGCAATGATCTCTCGTCATCGTCGCTTCTAAAAACGACGCACCTTCCCGCAAGGAGAGCCGCTCATGATTGCGATCAACGCTCGTTTCCTGACTCAGGAAACCCGCGGCGTACAACGTTTTGCCGAACAGGTCTGTCTGGAGCTTGCTGCCATGCGCAAAGACCTGACATTCGTCGCCCCTCACGACATCCATATGCACGTCAGCGCCGAACGTCTACAGGTGCGTCGCATCGGTCGCAACCGTGGTCACCTTTGGGAACAGCTTGATCTGCCCTTGTGGCTGTCGCGTAACGGGCATCCTCCGCTGCTTTCGCTGTGCAACACGGCACCGTTGATCTACAGCAATCAGGTAGCCACGCATCATGACATTACCTACGTCCGCCACCCGGAGAGCTATTCGCGTACTTTCCGCAGCCTCTACAAAGGCCTTACGCCGTTGCTGCTCAAGCGGATCAAGGCGCTGATCACCGTCAGTGATTTCTCGCGCAAGGAAATTGCCCGCTACTACGGCTACCCGAGCGAAAAGATCTGCGTGGTGCCGAATGCGGTTGCGGCGAAATTTCATCCTCCGCGCGGCGCGCAGGGCAAGCACAGCGGCAGGCCTTACCTGCTGGCGGTTTCCTCGCCGAATGCGCACAAGAATTTCACGCGAATGGTGGCGGCATTCCTCAGCCTCGAAGGCTTCGATGAGGTGGAGCTGCACATCGTCGGCGATTCGCACTCGGTCTTTTCCGGTACCAATTGCAGTGTTGGCGGCGACACCCGTGTGCGGGTACTCGGCCGACTCGACGATGAGCAGTTGGTACGCGAATACCAGGGTGCCTCAGCGTTCGTCTTTCCTTCGCTATACGAGGGGTTTGGCATTCCACCATTGGAGGCACAGGCCTGCGGCTGCCCGGTGATCGCGGCACGGGCTGCCTCGATTCCCGAGGTGCTCGGAGACAGCGTGCTCTATTTCGAGCCGCTGAACATCGAAGACATCGCCCGCTGCATGCGCCATGTGCTGCAGGACGCGCGGCTGCGCGACGATCTGCGCACCCTCGGGCTGGCCAACGTGGAGCGCTACTCCTGGAAGCGCTCGGCGCAGACCGTGTCGCAGCTGATCGATCAGGCGCTGATGGGCAGGCCCAGCCCGCCGACCTTCGTCGTCTGGTCATCGGACCGCTCCTGACGTTTGGCCAATGCTGTTTCGACATTCAATCCCATCAATCAAGCGAGGCAGACCATGGAACGGTTGGCGCATATCGACGCGCTACGTGGCAGCGCGGCGATACTTTTGATTTTCCAGGCCCTACTGATACCGCTTCTGGGCGGCTGGACACTGCAGCACGCCCTGGACCCTGGGCTGCTGGCGATACTTTGGTTTCTACTGTGCTGCGGTTTCGTCGTACCGGCCAGTCTGCACGCCAGTGCAGACGGCGGGCGAGGTTTCGCCATCCGCCGCCTGCTGCGGCTGCTGCCGGTTTACCTGCTGGCGGTGCTGCTGACAGCCATTCTGCTGCCGACAGCATCGGCCTGGCTGCCGGGTGTGGCAGCAGCGCCAGACAGCGCTACGGCATTCGAGGTCATCGGCGCTTACGGGGCACTGCCGCCAATCCTGCTGTTCTACGGGCTGTGCCTGCTGCTGCAGGTGCTCGGTCTGTTGCACAGCGTAAGCCTGCGGGCCAGCTGCGCACTCCTTCTGCTGGCTGTCGCGCTGCTGCTTGCCGTGACGCGGCAGCTGATGGGCGAAGAGCTGCCTGTCACGCTACCGCTGGTGCTATCGCTGATGTTCTTCGCATCACTCCGGTATGAGGCCAAGCATGAAAGCAGCAGCTATGCACGCAGAAGAGCCCGCGAATATGCGCGCTACACGCTAAGGGTCTACCTGCTGGTGCTGCCGATCATCTTCCTGGCTGGCTGGACTGCGGACGAAAACGCCTGGCCTCGGGACCTGTTCACCTATGCCCTGGCCATCGTGACCTTCCTGCTGCTCACCAGCCGGTTGCCGCTGCGGGCGCCACCACTCGTCTGGCTCGGAAGCCTTAGCTACTCGCTCTATCTGCTGCTGCCGGCGATGCATCGGCTGAGCCACCTGCTGACCCAGGCACTCGGCTTGACCGGCCCATCCGCGGACCTCGCTGGCACTGCTCTCGGCCTGCTGCTGGCACTCGGCAGTGCCCAGCTCTGCCGTCAGCTGCTGGACCTGCCGGTGGCTCATGCCGGTAAGCGCCTGACGGGACAACACAACCTGATGCCACTGGTACGTCTGCACGGCCGCTAAGCATTGCTGCCTTGCCGCTCTTCTCTTTTTCGATCAAGGATGTCATGCCATGAAAGTTGCCATCGTTCACGATTGGCTGGTGACGTACGCCGGCGCCGAACGCGTGCTCGCCGGCCTGTGCGCCGTCTGGCCAGACGCCGACCTGTTCGCCGTCATCGATTTTCTTTCCGACGAAGACCGTGCTCACCTCGGTGGAAAACGCGCCACCACCACCTTCATCCAGCGGTTGCCGAAGGCGCGCACCCATTACCAGAAGTACCTGCCGCTGATGCCACTGGCCATCGAGCAGCTGGACATGTCCTCTTATGACCTGGTCATTTCCAGCAGCCACGCGGTGGCCAAAGGTGTACTAACTGGCCCCAACCAGCTGCACATCAGCTATGTACATTCGCCGATCCGCTATGCCTGGGACCTGCAGCACCAGTACCTGCACGAGGCCAGCCTGGAGTACGGCATCAAGGCCAAGCTCGCGCGCATGCTGCTGCATTACATGCGCATGTGGGATCAGCGAACTGCCAGCGGCGTCGATGAGTTCATCGCTAACTCGCACTTCATCGGCCGCCGCATCAACAAGAGCTACCGGCGCCAGTCCACGGTGATCTACCCGCCGGTGGATACCCGCCAGTTCACCCTCCACGAGGCCAAAGAGGACTTTTACCTGACCGCCTCGCGCATGGTGCCGTACAAGAAGATCCCGCTGATCATCGAGGCGTTCGCGGCGATGCCGGACAAGCGCCTGATCGTGATCGGCACCGGGCCGGAGATGGAAAAGGCTCGCGAAGCGGCAGGCCCCAATGTAAGCCTGCTTGGCTACCAAAGCTTCAACATGCTGCTGCGACATATGCAGCGCGCCAAAGCGTTTGTCTTCGCCGCTGAGGAAGACTTCGGCATTGCTCCGATCGAGGCACAGGCCTGTGGCACACCGGTCATCGCCTTCGGTCGTGGCGGCGTGCTGGAAACCGTGCGCGGCCTAGAGCATCCCGACCCGACCGGCGTGTTCTACCCGGAACAGACCACCCAATCGATCATCGATGCCGTTGCCGAGTTCGAAGCCCAGCGCTCGCGCATCAGCGCAGCGAACTGCCGCAGTAATGCCGAGCGTTTTTCCAGCGAGCGCTTTCAGCTGGAAATCCGCGCCTTCGTTGAAGCACGGCTGCGTGAAGCCAAGGCCTACAACGGCGAGGGCTTCGTCTCCTCGCCACCGCCTGGCTCACTGATCTATCCGGCCGCAGTGGTGCCCATCAAGCAGGCGTGAAAACGTCCACGCACATTCATTTACGAGGTTTCAAGGATGAACACAGTAAAGCAGTGGATGAGAGCGACCCGCGCGCTCGGGTTCGCCCTCGTCATAACGACTGCGCCCGCAAGCGCGGCAGTTGTGAACGAGTCGCTGATTGATACGTCCGCCAACCCGGACAGCCATACCGTCGTCTGCGATGCCACCACCAGCGTCATGGCGTTTAGCCCGACACCGGGTGGTGCCCCGCAGCGCTGTGCCTCGTCCCAGGCCGAGCAGCACAACAGCCCGGCACCCGGCCAACAGCAGCATCGATTTGCCGAGCCGGCCTCCGGTTCGTTCTGGTCTGTGCCCATGGACGGCAGGCGCTATTCATTCTGAACAAGGCATCGCAGCACCCGGCTACTCAGGAGCCACAGCATGAGCACAAAAGATCTATCCAGAACGTCGCTGATTCAAGCCGATGGCTACTCCTACACCGAAGTCATCCCGGCACCAGACGCGCCAGGCAGCAGCTCGGGAGGAGGATTCATCCGCATCTTCCACGCCTTCTTCAGCCCTAATGAACAGGACTCGGTAGTCGAAGCGCAACCCTTCTGCCCCCCGCTCGCCTTGCCAGAACAGAGTTGAGGAGACATCCCCGTGCCGAATACAGCATGCATCGAGCCCTGCCCCCAGGGTGCACAGCCAGTCGTAACCACCCCTTGTGAGGCACCGTTAAGACGGCAAACGACCATCGTCACAGTGACCTACGGAGATCGACTGATCTACCTGCGACGCTTGATTGAACAGGCCTTCGCCTTCGAGCAGATCGCCCGTGTGGTGGTGGTCAGCAATGCGTCCGCTGCACCACTCGAGCAACTGACCAGCCGCTGGCCCGGCCAGGTGCGGGTCATCCCGCTTGCGCAGAATACCGGTTCGGCAAACGGCTATGCGGTTGGGTTGGAAGCTGCGCTCGCCGAAGGCGCGCAGTACATCTGGATGATGGACGACGACAACGCACCGACCGCATCTGCCGTGCGGTTGCTACACGAGGAGCTGGCGCTGCTGGGTAACGATGTAGGTCTGCATCGCGCCGCTGTACTGGGCTTTCGGCCCAGCCAGCAGGAGGACGTCGCTCGCGGAGTACCGAAGCACTTCGTCATCCAGCCGCGCTCCAGCTACTTCGGCTTCCACGTGGCGCAGTTGCCCTACAAGCTCTGGCGCCGTCTACCCTGGGGCCGGCCGAAGGGCACACCGCCCAGAGCCATTGATCTGCCGTTCGCGCCCTACGGCGGCATGCTCGCTCACCGCAGCCTTTATCAAGCCATCGGCGTGCCGTTGCGCGAGCTGGTGCTGTATGCCGACGACACCGAATACACCCGCCGCATCACTGCCAAGGGCGGCCGCTTGCGGCTAGTCACCGACGCACTGATCGACGAGCTGGAGCTGTCCTGGAACATCAAGGCCCACACCCGCAACATCTACGAGGCCTTCCTGCTGGGCGACTCCGATTTCCGCGCCTACTACACCGCCCGCAACCAGGCCTGGTTCGACACCTACGTCTGGGTGGCGACGCCATGGATGTATCGCCTGAACCGGTGGATCTTCCTTGGCCTACTACGCCATGTGGCGCGACGGCGGCATGCCGCGCAACGCCTGCAACTGATCGAGCAAGCCATCCGTGACGGCGAAAGCCGCACGCTAGGCATGAGCCAGGCGTTCCCACTGCGCTGATCGCGTTTACAAGGAGGTTTCGATGCATACGTCAACCATGGCGCACAGGGAGAACAACTTCGATTTCCTGCGCTTCTTCGCCGCTTCGATGGTGGTATTCGGCCACAGCTTCTGGCTGTCCGGCCGAGGTGCCAATGAACCGATGCGGCTGTTCAGCGGCAGTTACGATTCGGCCGACATCGCCGTACACGTGTTCTTCGTCATGAGCGGTTTTCTCATCGCTGCCTCCTGGCTGAACAGTCGCAGCGTGCTGGAGTTCGTCGCCAAACGGGCGCTGCGCATTCTTCCGGCACTGATCGTCTCCGTGCTTTTCGCCGTACTGGTGGTCGGCCCGCTAGCAACCCACCTGCCCCTGCGCGAATACATTGCTGCCCCGGACACCTTGAGCTATCTGGGCAACGTGCTACTGATCACCGAGTTCCGCCTGCCCGGGGTGTTTGAATCCAACCCGTTCCAGTACACAGTCAACGGCTCGTTATGGACGTTGCCTTATGAGGTACTGATGTACGCCACGGTACTGACACTGGGCCTGCTCAGGGTCTTTGGCCGCAGTACCGCCCTGGTAGGGCTGGCACTGATGATGGCCGCACATTTCCACCTCATTCCGACCTACGAGGTGCAAGCCGACCTGTTGCGCAAAGCGACGCGGCTAGGGATGTTCTTCTATGCGGGGGTGGCGTTCTACCTATACCGCGAGCGCATCGTCTGGAGCTGGAAGCTTGCCGCGCTGCTGGTGGTTATCAACCTGCTCAGCGCACGCAGCGACTACTGGCAGTTGATGCATGTGCTGACCCTACCCTACCTCACGCTATACCTCGCGCAATTGCGCATCCCTCGGCTGGCCGGGTTCGGCAAGGCAGGCGACTTCTCCTACGGGCTATATATCTTCAGCTTTCCAATCCAGCAGCTGATCATGCACTGGACCCAAGGCCAGTTGCCGTTGATTCCGTTCATGCTCCTGGCTTTCATTACCAGCCTGGCCGCCGCCGCATTGTCCTGGCACCTGATCGAATCACCGGCGTTGACGCTCAAGCGTTATCTGCCGCGCCAGCGACGCTCAGCAGCGACGGCAGTTGCGACCGCCAATCGCTGACCGGTTAAAAACGCCCGCGTGTGTCCGTTAGAAATCCTCTACGGGACTGGCGAGCGCGTCCTTGAGCTTTCTGGCCTCCAGCTTGGGAAAGGAAAAGCGGATGGCGAGAATCGAGTCGGCACCATCATCCATTATCACCAGCTCAGCAACACGGGTGTTGTCCTTGGCGGCGCCTATTGCTGTTGTGACGTTAGGGTGCTTCTTGGCCCGATCCAGGCCTTCGATGAAGGTATAGGTAAGGTTGCCCGCGTTAGCCGCCACGCTTTCGTAACTCGACAACTTGGCAGCGAAATCCTGCCGGTTGTTGCGACGATCCAGATCAAGAAGATCGAGCTGCGAGCTGGCATCGGCCAGGGAAACAAGGGCGAAGGACTTAGCCAGCGCAGCGACCGCCTGCACATAGGCCTGCTGTTCAAAAGTGGACAGCAGGCTGACCATATAAAGCTTGTCGCCGGAAAACAGTAAGGCTGCGGTAAAAGAGTGACCTACGAACTTGACGTCATCCACGCACAGTGCGGTGGCGCCAATTTCTGCAGAACAATCGTAATAGCCTTCCTGATTGCTGTGTGTGCTGAACGGCGCGCCATACATATACCCCTTGAATAGCGCATCCTCGGCGAATGCGGCCGTACAGAAAACCATGGCGGCCGTAATCGCCAGACAGTTCGATAGCAACGTTTTCATGAAGTCCCTTTGCTCGGTTTAATTAAGACGGCAATGATAGCGTTTTGATACCTCATGCAGCACGACCGCCTCGTGCCGGCCAATGAATGTGGAGGTTAGTCCAGCCAGATCACCGTGCCGCCTCGCTCGCTGCCGTGGCAGAGGACCGGCAAAACCGCTGAACGGTCGAGCCCAGGCGCATCCAGTCTGGCTAAAAAATGCTCAGCTCTATATACTCGCGCGCCTTTTTCATACGCGGTTTTCGAGGTTCAAAGTCGATGAGCAAAACGCCAACAGTCGGGTTCGTGAGCTTGGGTTGCCCCAAGGCAACGGTCGACTCTGAACGCATCCTCACGCAGCTGCGCATGGAGGGTTACCAGATCGTGCCGTCCTACGAGGATGCCGATGTGGTGGTGGTTAACACCTGCGGTTTCATCGACAGCGCCAAGGCCGAATCGCTGGACGCCATTGGCGAGGCGATCGCCGAGAACGGCAAGGTGATCGTCACCGGCTGCATGGGCGTGGACGAGAACAACATCCGCGGCGTACACCCCAGCGTGCTGGCAGTCACCGGGCCGCAGCAGTACGAGCAGGTCGTCAACGCCGTGCACGAAGCGGTGCCGCCGAACATCGAGCACGACCCCTTCGTCGATCTCGTACCGCCGCAGGGCATCAAGCTCACCCCGCGCCACTACGCCTATCTGAAGATTTCCGAGGGCTGCAACCATACGTGCAGCTTCTGCATCATCCCGTCGATGCGCGGCAAGCTGGTCAGCCGGCCGGTCGGTGACGTGCTCAGCGAAGCCGAACGCCTGGTCAAGGCCGGTGTGAAGGAGGTCCTGGTGATCAGCCAGGACACCAGCGCCTATGGCGTGGACCTCAAGTACAAGCTGGATTTCTGGAACGGCCAGCCGGTCAAGACGCGCATGCTCGAGCTGTGCGAGGAGCTGGGCAAGATGGGCGTCTGGGTGCGCCTGCACTACGTCTACCCCTACCCCAATGTCGACGACGTGATCCCGCTGATGGCCGCCGGCAAGATCCTGCCGTACCTGGACATACCCTTCCAGCACGCCAGCCCGAAAGTGCTCAAGGCCATGAAGCGCCCGGCCTTCGAAGACAAGACCCTGGCGCGCATCAAGAAGTGGCGCGAGATCTGCCCCGAGCTGACCATTCGCTCGACCTTCATCGTCGGCTTCCCCGGCGAAACCGAAGAAGATTTCCAGTACCTGCTCGATTGGCTGACCGAAGCCCAGCTCGACCGCGTCGGCTGCTTCCAGTATTCGCCGGTCGAAGGCGCACCGGCCGAGGTCATGGGCCTGGAGCCGGTGCCGGACGAGATCAAGCAGGAGCGCTGGGACCGCTTCATGGCGCACCAGCAGGCCATCAGCGCCGAGCGCCTGCAGCGCAAGGTCGGCCAGGAGCTGGAGGTACTGATCGACGAAGTGGATGAAGACGGCGCCATTGGACGCTCCTGGGCCGATGCCCCGGAGATCGACGGCATGGTCTACGTCGACAGCGAACAGCCACTGCAGCCGGGCGACAAGGTCCGCGTACGCGTCACCAACGCCGACGAGTACGACCTCTGGGCCGAAGTGATCTGAACTGTTCCGCCACACGAAAACGCCCCGCACTAGCGGGGCGTTTTCATTTCTGTGCAACCAGTCCTCGGCGAAGCCTTCTCCACCGACGGACTGCAGGTCCGTCAACGCTGCGGCGGTTGCCGCATCGGTGCGCCGTTGGCGACGTAGTAGCTCGCCGTGCTGCGCGGCAACGGCTCGCGACCGCGAATCCGGTCGGCGATCTTCTCGGCCAGCATGATGGTGGTGGCGTTGAGGTTACCGGTGATGATCTGCGGCATGATCGAGGCATCCACCACGCGCAGCCCGTCCACCCCATGCACCCTACCCTGACCGTCAACCACGGCCATGTCGTCGGTGCCCATCTTGCACGAGCAGGACGGGTGATAGGCCGTCTCAGCGTGCTCGCGGACGAAGGCGTCCAGCTCGGCATCGCTCTGCGCTTCCACACCCGGGTTCAGCTCACGGCCGCGGTAGGGGTCGAGCGCGGGCTGCGAGATGATCTCGCGGGTGATGCGGATGGCATCGCGAAACTCGCGCCAGTCCTGCTCGTGGGCCATGTAGTTGAACAGGATGCTGGGATCGACCCGCGGATCAGTGGAGCGAATCTCGATACGACCGCGACTGGGTGAACGCATCGAGCCGACGTGGGCCTGGAAGCTGTGGCCGTCATGGGCATTGCTGCCGTTGTAGCTGACCGCCACCGGCAGGAAGTGGAACTGGATGTTCGGCCATTCGAACTCGTCGCTGCTGCGAATGAAGCCGCCGGCCTCGAACTGGTTGCTGGCACCGATGCCGCTGCCGAGGAACAGCCACTCGGCGCCGATCGCCGGCTGGTTCCACCACTTGAGCGCCGGGTACAGCGACACCGGCTTCAGGCACTCGAACTGCAGGTACATCTCCAGGTGATCCTGCAGGTTCTGGCCGACACCGGGCAGCTCCTGCACCAGCGTGACGCCGAGCTTCTTCAGCAACGCGCCAGGGCCGACCCCCGAACGCTGCAGGATCTGCGGCGAAGCGATGGCGCCGCCGCACAGCAGCACTTCACGGCGTGCGCGCGCAACGTGGGGCTGCTCGCGGCCGCGCAGGTAACGTACCCCGACGGCACGCTTGCCCTCGAACAACACGCGGTCGGTGACGGCATGGGTGTGGATGGTCAGGTTCGGCCGTTCCTTGGCCTGGTCCAGATAGCCGCGAGCGGTACTGGCGCGCCGGCCCTGCGGCGTCACGGTGCGATCCATCGGGCCGAAGCCTTCCTGCTGGTAGCCGTTGAGGTCATCGGTACGCGGGAAGCCCGCCTGCACGCCCGCTTCGACCATCGCGTGGAACAACTCGTTGTTGTCGGCTTTGGGTGTGGTCACGCTGACCGGGCCGTCGCCGCCGTGGTAGTCGTTGGGGCCGATGTCGCGAGACTCGGCCTTGCGGAAGTACGGCAGGCAGTCCAGGTAGGTCCAGTCCTCCAGCCCCGGTGCTTTGGCCCAGTTGTCGTAGTCCAGGGCGTTGCCGCGGATGTAGCACATGCCGTTGATCAGCGACGAACCACCCAGGCCCTTGCCGCGACCGCAGTCCATGCGGCGGTTGTTCATGTGCGGCTCGGGATCGGTCTTGTACGCCCAGTTGTAGCGCGTGCCCTGCAGCGGATACGCCAGTGCGGCGGGCATCTGGGTGCGGAAATCCAGCCGATAGTCCGGGCCGCCGGCTTCCAGCAGCAGCACGCTGACGTCGGCGTCCTCGGTCAGGCGCGCGGCGAGCACGTTACCCGCCGAGCCGGCGCCGATGATGATGTAGTCGTATTCCATGGTTCTACCTCCCTCAGAACACCGAGGCGAACTCGCCCAGTTCTACCTGTACCGATTTGACCCGCGTGTAGTGCGCCAGCGAGGCGATACCGTTTTCGCGGCCGATGCCGGACTGCTTGTAGCCACCGACCGGCATCTGCGCCGGCGATTCGCCCCAGGTATTGATCCAGCAGATGCCGGCTTCCAGGCGATGGATGATGCGGTGCGCCCGCGCCAGATCGCTGGTGACCACGCCCGCGGCGAGGCCGTACTCGGTGTCGTTGGCGCGGCGGATGACTTCGTCCTCGTCCTGGTATTCGAGCAGGCTCAGCACAGGGCCGAAGATCTCTTCGCGCACGATGATCATGTCGTCGCTGCAGTCGCTGAAGATGGTCGGTGCGACAAAGGCGCCCTTGGCGTATTCGCCTTCAGTCACCCGCTCGCCGCCACAGAGCACCCGCGCACCGGCGGCTTTGCCCTTGGCGATGTAGTCGAGCACATTGTTCATGTGCGCGAAGCTAACCAGTGGACCGAAGTTGGTTTCCTCCTGCTGCGGATCGCCGAGACGAATGCGCTGCACCCGCTCCAGCAGCTTGGCCTCGAACGCAGATTTCAGACCGGACGGGACGAACACCCGCGTGCCGTTGGTGCACACCTGGCCGGAGCTGAAGAAATTGGCCATCACCGCGATGTCGGCCGCGCGGTCCAGATCGGCATCTTCGCAAATGATCAACGGCGACTTGCCACCCAGCTCCATGGTCACGTCCTTGAGCGACGACGCCGCCGCGCTGGCCATGACCTTCTTGCCCGTCGCCACGCCGCCGGTGAAAGACACTTTGGCGATGCGTGGGTGCTCGGTGATCAGCGCCCCAACGCCAGCACCAGTGCCGGTCAGAACGTTGAATACCCCGTTTGGCAAACCCGCTTCGCTGAAGATTTCCGCCAGTTTGAGCGCGCTCAACGAGGTGACTTCGCTGGGTTTGAAGATCATCGCGTTGCCGGCGGCCAATGCCGGAGCCGCCTTCCACAGAGCGATCTGGATGGGATAGTTCCAGGCGCCGATGCCGGCGACCACGCCCAGCGGTTCGCGCCGGGTATAGACGAAGCTGCTGTCGCGCAGCGGAATCTGCTCGCCCTCGATGGCCGGCGCCAGGCCCGCGTAATACTCCAGCACGTCGGCGCCGGTGACGATGTCAACGCTGCGGGTTTCGCTCAGCGGCTTGCCGGTGTCCAGGGTTTCCAGCACGGCCAGCTCGTCGTTGCGCTCGCGCAGCAGATCGACCGCGCGACGCATGATTCGCGCCCGCTCGATGCCGGTCAATGCCGCCCAGATGCGCTGGCCCTGCTCGGCACTTTCAACCGCGCGCTCCAGATCGGCCGCACCGGCCTCCGCCACTTCGGCCAGGACTTCGCCGTTGGCCGGGTTGATGCTCTCGAAGGTCTGGTTGCTGCTGGCGTCGACGTAGCCGCCATGGATATAGAGTTGCTGCCGTGGGAAACGGGCCATGTTCTACCTCTTCGTACTGGTCGTGGCGGCAGCGGATCGACACTACCGCGACATGAATGGAACGCCTCGGGGATCGCCCGAGGCGTGCAGGGTCAAGGTGTCGGCGTTGCGCCCGGGTTGGGCATGCCGCTTTCACCACCACCGTTCTCGCGCTGCAGATGCAGGAAGTGCATGTGGTGCTCGTAGTGGTCGAGGATGTCCTCGATCAGCTGGCGCCGGGAGTAGCCCATCAGGTCGTAACCCAGGCTGCCCTGACGCAGATGCACCTCGAGCCGGTAGTAGTCGGCGTTGCCGCTCTGCGTGCGCAGGGCAAAGGATGGCATGGTGCCGCGCACCGGCCAGATCTGGTAAGTGAAGTCCTGCTCGCTGCCCAGATTGACGTGCAGCGCCAGGTGCTCGTTGCCCGGCTCGCCTTCAACGATGTCCACCGGCACGCCCTTCTCGCCCAGCGCCTTCTGGATCTCTTCCATCGCCGGCTTGCAGACATCCTTCAGGTAACGACGGATCTGCGAACGGCTGGGGAAGCTCATCGCCCGCGACAGGCGCTGACTCCAGTTCATCTGCGTGTGCTCCAGCGTGGCGCGCCCGGACAGGTAGCCGGACAGGCTCTTCTGGTAGCTGTCGGCCATGACGCCTTCGACGTGCAATGCCTTGAACAGCCCGTACATCATGAACAGCAGGACGATGGAGAACGGCAGCCCCATGATCACCACGGTGCCCTGCAGCGCGGTCAGCCCGCCGGCGATTAGCAGCGCCAGGGTGAGAATGCCGATGATCGCCGCCCAGAGAATGCGCATCCACACCGGCGCATCGCTGTTCACATCCTTGAGGATGGACGTGAAGTTCGACAGCACCAGCGAGCCGGAGTCGCCGGAGGTGACGAAGAACACGATGGCCAGGATCGTCACCACGATGGTGGTGAGGCCGGCCCAGGGCAGGCTCTGCAGGAACAGATAGATCGACGAACCGGGGTTGCTCACCGCCTGCTGACCGAACTCGAGCGCACCGCCCATGACCATTTCGATGGCGCTGTTACCCATGATCGACATCCAGGCCATCATGAAGGCCAGGGGCAGCAGCAGCGTGCCGATGACGAACTCGCGGATGGTGCGACCGCGGGAAATCCGCGCCAGGAACAGGCCCACGAACGGCCCCCAGGCAATCCACCAGGCCCAGAAGAACACCGTCCAGGCGTTCAGCCAGTCGGTCGGACGGCGGTAGGCATAGGTGTCCAGCGACAGGCTGATGAAGTTGGAGAAGTAGTCGCCGACGTTCATCACCAATGCGTTGAGCAGGAACACCGTGTCGCCGACCACCAGCACGAACAGCAGCAGCAGAACCGCCAGCAGCATGTTGAATTCGGAAAGCCGGCGAATCCCCCGCTCTACCCCGGTCGCCGCCGAGATAGCCGAAAACACCACGATCAGCACCACCAGCACCGCCTGGGTGAGCGTGCCTTCCGGAATGCCAAAGATGTAGTTGAGGCCGAAGTTCAGCTGAATGATGCCGATGCCTAGACTGGTGGCGATACCGAAGATCGTGCCCAGGACCGCGGCGGTATCGACAGTGTGGCCGATGGGGCCATAGATGCGCTTGCCGAAGATCGGGTACAGCGATGAGCGGATCGACAGCGGCAATCCCTGACGGAAGCTGAAATACGCCAGCGACATGCCGACCAGTGTGTAGACACCCCAGCCGGAGAGGCCCCAGTGCAGGAAGGTCAGTTCCATCGCATGACGCGCAGCCTGGGTGGTTCCGCCATCGCCTACCGGCGGTTCGAGAAACTGGGTGATGGGTTCGGCGATACAGAAGAACAGCAGGTCGATGCCGATACCGGCGGAAAACAGCATAGCCGCCCAGGTGACCACATTGAATTCAGGCTTGGAGTGATCCGGCCCGAGGCGGATCTTGCCGTAGCGGCTAGTGGCGACGATCACCACGAATAGCAGATAGAGCAGAACGGCGAGGAAGTAGAACCAGCCGAATGTGTTGGATATCCAGCCAAGTACCGTATTGATAACCGCCAACGAGCGGTCGGTGAAAAACATCGTCCATACGGCAAACAGCACGATGGCGATTGCGGAACCGTAGAAGACTACGGGATTGATTCGGTCAGCGGGCGCTTCGGAATCGTTGGGCGAGAGCTCAGCCTCGTTCATCAGTTCTATCTCCTGAACTTGTTCTGGCTTTTACGACATCGCAGTGCGACGTATTGCGGCAGGCGACACGCAATTCATTGGTGAATGCGTCGGCCCGATGGAGGGATGGGCAAAGCAAAGCAGCCGTACTGATGACAGCCATGCCCGTCGGCAAAGCAATGCCGACAAAAACAAAAGTTGAATTCTGCTCCCATAATGTTGAAGTCGGCGCGCATCCTACACGATAAGCACCGATTTAGCGACCACGAACAGGATCGTACACCTTCTAGCCGCCATATTTCGATCCGGCAATCGCCTGTGTGGACTGCTCGCAAGAGGTCTGCGCCGGTGCCAGCCGCGGCATTTTCAGCAACCGTGTCCTGACTTATGATCACCGCCGCGCAGCAGGCGCCCCTACCATTTCACCCGCAGAGATGAACACATGTCGTCCGATCCCCGCTTCACTGCCATGCCCGATGCCAACGGATACTTCGGTCCCTATGGCGGCCAGCTGGTCCCGCCGCACCTCAAGCAGGCCATGGACGACATCAACCTCGCCTACGAAGAAATCCGCCAGCGCGAAGATTTTCAGCAAGAGCTGGCTGCACTGTTCGCCGACTACGTCGGTCGCCCGAGCCCAATCTTCCATGCGCGTCGCCTCTCCGAGCAGCTCGGTGGTGCGCAGATTCACCTGAAGCGCGAGGACCTGAACCACACCGGCGCGCACAAGATCAACCATTGCCTCGGCGAGGCCCTGCTGGCCAAGTTCATGGACAAGAAGAAGGTGATCGCCGAAACCGGGGCCGGCCAGCACGGTGTCGCCCTGGCCACCGCCTGCGCGCTGGTGGGTATTCCCTGCGAGATCCACATGGGCCAGGTGGACATCGAGAAGGAACACCCCAACGTCACCAAGATGAAGATCCTTGGCTGCAAGCTGGTGGCCGTAACCCGCGGCGCCGCCACCCTCAAGGAAGCGGTGGACAGCGCCTTCGAGGAGTACCTGAAGGACCCGCACGACTACATCTATGCCATCGGCTCGGTAGTCGGCCCGCACCCGTTTCCGAAGATGGTCCGCGACTTCCAGTCGATCATCGGCACCGAGGCCCGGGAGCAGTTCCTCACCCGTCATGGTCGCCTGCCCGACCACGTCGTCGCCTGTGTCGGCGGCGGCTCCAATGCCATGGGCATGTTCACCGCCTTCCTCGAAGACGCCGCGGTCGAGCTGGTCGGTATCGAGCCGGCCGGCGAAGGCCTGGACAAGCCCGGCCGCCACTCCGCGACGCTGTCCAAAGGCAAGCCAGGCGAATTGCATGGCATGGCCTGCTACGTGCTGGAGGATGCCGATGGCAACCCGTCGGCGGTGCACTCCATCGCTTCCGGCCTGGACTACCCGGGCGTCGGTCCACAGCACAGCTACCTCAAGGATCTCGGCCGGGTGAATTACCAGACGGCAACCGACCAGGAGTGTCTCGACGCCTTCATGACCCTGTCCCGCGTGGAAGGCATCATCCCGGCACTGGAAAGCGCCCATGCCGTAGCCTGGGCCATCCGCACCGCACCGACGCTGAGCAAGGACAGCCATATCCTCGTCAATCTCTCCGGCCGCGGCGACAAGGATGCCGATTACGTGGCCAACCTGCTCGGCCTGTAGCACATCAGCGGCGGGCCGGCGCCACCCATGGGCGTCGGCCTGCGAAAAGCGCAACGGGTGGCCATAGCGGGTAATATGCGCAGCCGCCCGACTGCTTCCAGGCCCGCTTTTCATGGATTACAGCGTCTCGCCTATCGGTTACGTTCGCTCCTGCTTCAAGGAGAAATTCGCTATTCCGCGCCAGCCCAGCCTGGCGCCGGCCGCACGTGGCGTGCTGGAACTGCTGCCGCCGTTCGACAACGGTGATGCGGTGGCCGGCCTTGAGCAGGCCAGCCACGTGTGGCTGCTGTTTCTCTTCCACCAGGCGCTGGAAAGCAAGCCCCGCCTCAAGGTCCGCCCGCCACGTCTGGGCGGCAATCGCATGACTGGCGTGTTTGCCACGCGAGCAACGCACAGACCCAATGGCATCGGTCAGTCGGTGGTCAGGCTGGATAAGGTCGAGCCGGGACGACTGTTCATTTCCGGCATCGACCTGCTGGACGGCACCCCGGTGCTGGACATCAAACCCTACGTGCCCTACGCCGATGCGCTACCTGACGCACGCAACGACATGGCCGCCGATGCGCCAGAGTTGATCGAGGTGCAATGGTCGGAATCGGGATTGCTGCAAGCCCGCCGCGAAGCACTGCGCCTGGGCGAGCCTCTGGTCGAACTCATCGAACAGTGCCTGGCGCAGGACCCGCGCCCGGCCTATCAGAAGCCGGAGCCCGAACGGCGTTACGGCGCGCAGTTATGGGATGTGGACGTGCGCTGGCACTATCCGGCTCAGAACATGATCCGTGTTCTCGAAGTCGCACCAGCTGCGCCGCAACCGGCATAACGCCGGTGCAGCGCGCCTATCACTTACCTGCCGGCGTCAACAACAGGCGCTGATTGCCATAGATCTTGTCGAGGTTCTCCGTCTTGAACGGGAAGCTCATGTATTGCGCCTTCATCCAGGCGTCGATGCCGTCGGCATAATGCGGGCTGGCCGGATTGCCCGACTGCCCCGAACTGTTGAGGCCGATCATGGGCTCGTCGCGACCGAAGTCGACGATGATGCGCATCGCCGGAATCAGCCAGGTATTGAAGTCTGCACCCATGCTGTAGGCGGAGGCGTTCAGCGTGCTGTGATCACCACCCATGGCGCAGGGACCACGGTCGAGGTAGCTGCCGATGGCATTGATCTTGCTGCGCTGGCTCGCCGGCATATGTGGCGCCAGCTGCGTAGCGCCAGAGGTCCAGCTGGCCGTATGCAGCTTGCCCCATTGCCAGGCACTACGCTCATTTCCGAGACGGCTTTCCAGCAAGGCCACGGCGGCTGCCAGGCTGCGCGCGAGGATCGCCGGCTTGTCTTCGGTTTGCGCAGTCCGCTGGTCGTTCCAGAACGGGCTGTCTTCACGTCCGAGCAAATGGTCCGCCTGCGCCGAATAGGAGGTATTGGCCGCCTGCACCAGAGCGCGCCACGCCGGCATGTCCTCCGGGCCCAACTCGTCGAGGAAGATCTGCCGCGCGCTTTCATGCAGGAAGGCGCTGTAAAGCGCAGCGTTGGCCGAGTCAGCGGCCAGCTTGCCATCGAAGGCCAGCAACCGATCCAGCGCTTCACGCGCTTTGCTGCGCTCGGCGACTGGAAGCGCATCGATCGCCTGCCGCAGCGGCCCGGCCATGCCTGGGGCCTCGAACATTGCCCTGAGCTTGGCGGCGAACGGGGTCACCTGGTCGTATTGCATCGCAATGGTGCTGCGGGTGTCGTGCTTGCCGCGCCCCGCCAGCTCCGCGAGCCGCTCATAACGTTCGGGGCCGTACCAGGAGCTGGATAGCTGCATCCCATAACCCCGCGGCACGCTGCGATGGTTGGCAGTACCGAGCCAGCCCTGGGAAGGGTCTTGATCATACGGGTGCAACATCGGGTCGGCGAAGCCATCCCACTCATAGCGATTCTCCCAACCCGGCGACGGCACCAACCCCAGGCCTTCTCGGCGGTTGGGGAAACGCCCGGTGACCTGCCAGCCGATGCCCTGCTGGTCGGCGAACACCAAGTTCAGGGCGGTCGAGCGGATCTCGCGGGTCGCCTCGAAGGCCTGATCCACCGATTGCGCACGGGACAGATCGAAGAAGGCATCCAGCGAGCGGTCCGCCTCCAGCTGCGTGGTTTTCAGCGCAAGACCGTAGCCGCTGCGCAGTTGCAGCGGCTGCAACGGATGCTTGCGCTCGCCTAGCGCGGTATTCAGCAGTGGGCCGTTGCGGGTCTCGAAGATGGTCTCGCGGATCGGCCGCTCGCCTTTGACGATATAGGTTTCATGCCGCTCACGAGCCGGCAGCCACTTGCCGTCGGCCAGATACATCAACCGTGAACCTTCACGGCGCACCTGCTCGAGATACAGGTCCTGGTTATCCCCCATAACCATGGTCATGCCCCAGCCGAGCTTGCCATTGAAACCGGCCACCACCGCGGGCACACCAGCGATGGTGACACCAGCAGCCTGGAATTTAGGTGCGCGTATCTGCATGAAATTCCAGTACGAAGGCATCGACAGTGGCAGGTGCGTGTCGTTAGCCAGAATTGGTTTGCCACTCCGGGCGTTGCTGCCGGCAATGGCCCAGTTGTTCGACGCAGCCATGCCAGTCGGGGTTAGCGACGCCAAGTGTTGTGCCGCCTGCTCGATCGCCGCCAGTCCTGGCACTGATCCACTCAGAGCGAGCCCCTTGAGCTTGTCGGCTTCGGCAAACGGCAATGCCTCATCCGGATAGATCGGCAGGAGCCAGGCCAGCTTGTCGCTCCCTACCTTCTGCGCCAGCAGCAATGCCGCCACCTCCTCCTGCAGATTCTGTGACAGCCCGAAATTGAGCAGGCAGAACACCAGCACCGAATCCTCGGGCTTCCAGTATTCCGGCTTGTAGCCGGACTCAGCCAGATCCATCGGGAGCTTATCGCTGTGGCGATATAGATAGGCATTGACGCCGCGAGCATAGACCTCGAAGAACTTCTTCATCCGCGGAGAGGATTCTCGGTAGAGCACCTCAGCGCTTTGGCGCAGATTGACGGCACGCATGAATCGGTCGGTATCAAGCACACCGGGGCCCACCATCTCGGCCAATCGCCCCTGCGCCATGAGACGCAGACTCACCATCTGACTCAAACGATCAGTCGCATGGATATAGCCCATTGCGAACAGCGCATCGTGGAACGACGAGGTCTCGATCAGCGGCATACCTAACGAATTGCGCCGAATGCTCGCGCTGCCCGCCAGGCCCGTGAGCGGTTGAATACCCTGAGCCGGCGGCAGGCTGGCGCTGTAGCGGTTATCGAGATAGGCCTGACAACCACCGAGGCCGGCCAGGCCGAGCGCGGCCCCCAGCGTCACGCGAACCAGGCCGAACGGCAGACGCAGAGACATCGAAGACTCCTGTGCGAGCTTTGCAAGAGAAAAGAGTGCTAACAGCTTAGAGGGTGTGCAGCGAAGAAGATCGGTCGATCAGGCCGCGTCGCGTGATTTTGGCAGAGCTTCGTCGAGCAGCCAACGGGCCGAACGCCGGGCTTCAGCCTTGTGTTGCAGTTCCAGCGCACTGAACTGCGCCTCGTGCCGACGCCGCTCGTGCTTGTCCAGCGCCTTCCAGGCATCGTGAGTAGGCACTTGCTCGGTGGCGTCGAACAGCTGTTGGAACACCTGGCAACGGGGATGCTGGCCCAGCGCCACGTCATAGTTGTCGAGCAGCACCTTGATTCGAATAGCGCCTTCAATGAGCGGTAGCTGTTCGTCCAGCAGGCAGCTGGCAAGAATCCGCAGATCCTCCGCCAGCGCTGTCTGCTGTTTGGCCCTGGTCTCCACCTGTAAATGCTCTTTACGCCAGACACGGCGCCAGAGATAGAGGGCATAACCGCCTAGCGCCGCAATCAGCAGCACGGCAATGATGAGAAGACCGAGGGCTAAGGTCATAACAGGCTCAGGCGCCGTGGCATTTCTTGTACTTCTGCTGACTACCGCAGGGGCACGGGTCGTTGCGACCGACATCCTTCAGCGGATTGCGCACAGGCTCATGGCTGTGATTGCAATGCGGCCCATGGACGTGGTGGTGATCATGGTCATGATCGTGGTTGCAGTCGGGACCATGGACGTGGGGTTCTTGGCTCATGGGGTACTACTCCGGAATAAAGTTGCCCGGGATTATCTCGCCATCTGTGGAAATGTGCACGCGCCGCCCCGCCATCAAACCCGTCTTGAGCTCACCGGCCAATCGATAGCTGATCGGACGGTCGGGTTTCTCCAGCAGCCGCACAATGTACTTCATGTGGCGCCATAGGTTGGTATGCACGGGCACCTCGTAATACTCGAAGCTATTGGCCGGAACCGTCAACCAACCACTGGATTCGCCACTGGCCAGCTCCACGTCATTGAGATGGACGGTATAGATAAGTCCGCGCACCGGCAGACTGCGATCATTGGGATTGTCGATACGAAAGCGCAGCATGAACTGCTGTTCGAGCAACCTCGCCTTGATGATATCGACTTTGGTGAGCTCGACCTTCGGCTCCTTGAAATCCCCCGAGAACCAGGTCGAACAACCGGCAATGCCGCCAAGCAGCGTCAGCAACACGACCGTTCTAAGAATTCTTATTGTGTGTGCCTGGCAAAACATTCCGGTACTCCAAAGGACGGTCAAGTGTAGCAAGCGGCGTGCTTGCCGCAATGGTGTCCGCCGCAAAAAATACCAGTCTCAAGCCGCAATATGACAACGACGTTTCAGACAAAGCGCACCCGCGTTGCAGTGCGCCGCAGATAGTCAGGCCGCCAGCACTTTTGCGAGTATCTGTCGCGCCTTACCTATACCGGCAGCCAGTGCCGCCTCGATCTCAGTCATGGTGATCACCCCGCTCGCCTTGCCGGCCGCCGCATTGACCACCAGCGCCAGGCAGGCATAAGGCAAGTCGAGCTCACGGGCCAGCGCGGCCTCTGGCATGCCGGTCATGCCCACGATGTCGCAGCCATCGCGCTCCATGCGGGCAATCTCCGCAATGGTCTCCAGACGCGGTCCCTGGGTACAGCCGTACACGCCATGGCTGCTGAACGCATAACCCTCGGCCGCTAGCGCGCCAATCAAGCGTTCACGCAGCATTTCGTCATAGGGATAGCTGAAGTCGATATGGGTTACGTGGTCGATATCGCCCTCGAAGAAGGTGTGTTCGCGGCCATAGGTGTAATCGATCAGCTGGTGTGGCACGCAGAAATGGCCTGTGCCCATGGCCGAATGAATGCCGCCCACTGCATTGACCGCGAGAATTGCCTCGGCACCGGCGTGCTTCAACGCCCAGAGATTGGCGCGGTAGTTCACCTGATGCGGCGGAATACGATGTGGATGACCGTGCCTGGCCAGAAAGAGCATTTCTCGGCCGCCATACTCACCGCGCAATATTTCACCGGACGGACGCCCGTAGGGCGTATCGATGAGCTGTGCGCGCTGCATCTTGAAGCCGCTCAGCTGAGTCAGGCCGGTACCGCCGATAATGGCATGGACTGTCATGGGTATTCCTTGAGAGCAAGAGTCAGTCAATCAGGTCGGCGGCTTTGAGCGCACCAATGGCGTCCAGCCAACGAGGGTTCTGCTTGTAATCCACAACGCATTCCCTACGAGCGCGCATGCGCGAAAGCGTAGGTGGAGGTGTCGCACCCAGGCGTTGCAGCGCACCCAACGCCAGTTCTGCTGCCGCCCGATCATTGCACACCAGCCCCATGTCACAGCCTGCTGTCATGGCAGCCTGGATCCGGTCAGCGGCGTCGCCGGCGACATGTGCACCGGCCATCGACAGATCGTCACTGAATATCACACCCTGGAAACCGAGTTCGGTACGCAAGATGTCCTGCAGCCAGCGTCGCGAAAAGCCCGCCGGCTGATCGTCGACCTGAGGATAGATCACATGCGCTGGCATGATTGCATCGAGCGTGCCGCTCAACGCCTGAAAGGGAATCAGGTCACAGCTGCGCAGCTCCTCAAGACTTCGCTCATCAACGGGAATGGCGACATGAGAATCCGCCTCAGCCCAACCATGTCCGGGAAAATGCTTGCCCGTGGCCGCCATGCCAGCAGCATGCATTCCTCGGATGAAGGCATCGATCAGCACCACAGCGGCGTGCGGATCACTCTCGAATGCACGTGCTCCGACTACCGCACTTCGCTGATGGTCGATATCTAGAACCGGCGCGAAGCTCAAGTCCAGCCCCACAGCCAGCACTTCAGTCGCCATCACCCAACCACAGGCTTCAGCCAGCCGCGGTGCATCGGTGCAACGTGCCAGTTCACGCATCGCCGGAAGCTTCAAAAACCCCTGGCGCAACCGCTGCACGCGACCGCCCTCTTGGTCCACTGCCAAGAGCAAGTCTGGTCGAACAGCTCGGATCGAGCGGCACAGCTCATCGACCTGACGCGGGTGCTCGATATTCCGGGCAAACAGAATGAGCCCGCCAACCTCGGGCTGGCGCAGCAGGTGCCGGTCTTCGGCAGTCAGCCAGGTACCGGCAATGTCCAGCATGAGTGAACCGTACATATGCAGTTGGAATCCTTATTCGAGTTCAGCGGCGGCCCAGTTCGGACAGGGAGCCTCGTCGATGCGCACCGCACAATGAGGCGGTACCAATGGAAAGAGCTTGAGCAAATCGTCGTTGCGCATGCGGATGCAGCCGTGAGAAAGCGGCACACCCATCGGCTCGCAATCGGGGGTACCGTGGATATAGATGTAGCGGCGAAAGGTATCGACCTGGCCCATTCGGTTGGCTCCGGACTCACACCCACTGAGCCAGAGAATGCGCGTCAGTATCCAATCGCGCCCAGGAAAGCTGTCGTGAAGCGCCCCAGACCATACCTCACCGGTCCAGCGACGTCCGCGCAGTACCGCCCCTGACGGCAGATCGTCACCAATTCGCGCACGGACCTGGTGTAGCCCACGTGGCGTGCAGCCGGAGCCATTCAGCTCCCCGGCGCCATTGCGCCCCGTGGAAACCGGTAAGCGCAGGCACAGATGCCCGTCAGCGAAACCGTAAAGCTGCTGATCGGCGATGGATATATGCAGAAGATCGAGAGATGCCATGGGCAGCTAGCTTAGCCGATCAACCGGCAGGCTTATACATCAAGCCTTTGCCGGGATGGCCACGGCGTTGCGTCGCCCAATCGGCAATGCGGCGGCCAGCGCCATATCATCGATGCCGCTGTCGGCTCGCATGCCCGCCGCAAGAAAAGGCACCATCATGCGCATGACCTGCTCGATCGAGGTTCTCACCCCGAAGTCGTTTTCGGAAATTGCGCGCAGCGCCTTGATACCCGACATGCTGAACGCTGCCGCGCCGAGCATGAAGTGCACCCGCCAGAACAACTCGATAGGCGGAATAGCCGGAGCGGCATCATGAACTTTGAGCATGTAGCGGCGGAATACCTTGCCGTACATGTCTTCCAGATAACGCCGCAGGTGACCCTGGCTCTGGCTGAACGAAAGGCCCAGCAGGCGCATGAAGATGGAGAGATCGTCGCCACTGCGTGGCTTGACCGCCAAGGCCTGCTCGACGAGGATCTCCAGCAACTCTTCGAGCGTGTCCTTCTTGTCGGTCAGCGCCTCCCGGCGGTCCAGTTCACGCTCGAGGCTGGCGCAGAATGGCCCGAGAAAACGCGAGAAAACGGCCTGAATCAGCGCCTTCTTCGACCCGAAGTGATAGTTCACCGCAGCCAGGTTGACCCCAGCCTTGCTGGTAATCAGGCGAAGCGAGGTTTCGGCGAAGCCTTTTTCCGCGAACAGCTGTTCCGCTGCATCAAGAATGCGCTCAACTGTTTCCGACTGCGCCATGCCCCCTCCGAAAGACAAACAACTGTTTGAAACTTACGTTTCACCGACCGGCAAGTCAACCACGAAACGCCTTGCGGCACTAGCGTCATTGTCGCAGACGCGTCATGCCGCATGCGCTACGAAGCACCTGACCTCCAAGAATCATTCGTTGCCAAGGCCAGATCACTGTATATAATCCCAGTCACTGTATAAAAGAACAGAGACCGACATGATCAAGCTGACGCCTCGCCAGACGGAAATCCTCGCCTTTATCAAGCGTTGCCTAGAGGACAACGGATATCCGCCGACCCGCGCCGAGATCGCCAATGAACTTGGCTTCAAGTCGCCCAACGCTGCCGAGGAGCATCTCAAGGCACTGGCGCGCAAAGGCGCAATCGAGATGACGCCCGGTGCATCCCGCGGGATACGCGTTCCAGACTTCGAACCCGCGCCCGCCGAAGCTGGCCTGCCAATCATAGGGCGGGTTGCCGCCGGCGCGCCGATTCTGGCACAGCAACATGTCGAAGAATCCTGCCAGATCAGCCCGGGCTTTTTCCATCCGCGAGCAGATTATCTATTGCGGGTGCATGGCATGAGCATGAAGGACGTCGGCATCTTCGACGGCGATCTGCTCGCCGTACACACAACTCGTGAGGCGAGAAACGGCCAGATCGTAGTTGCGCGCATTGGTGATGAAGTCACGGTGAAACGCTTCAAGCGTGACGGCAAGAAAATTTGGCTGCTGGCGGAGAACCCCGAGTTCGCACCCATCGAGGTCGACCTCGAACAGCAGGAATTGGTGATAGAAGGCTTGAGTGTCGGCGTCATACGCCGCTAAGGAGAAGGTTCATGCAGTATCAGACCAGCACTTCCCGGCCCCAACTGTCGTTGTTCGATGGCGTCATCGCGCAAAGCCTGGCACCGTTTGGCAGTTTGAAAGCACGTAACAAGCCCGAACAGTGCAAGGAGCATCTGAGCGAGTTGAGCCTGAGTGGCAGCAGCGAACACTGCCACCTGTTGCTCGCCCCTATCCTGCGTGAACTCGGCGATGCGACGGACAGCCGATGGCTGACCCTGATTGCCCCACCTGCGTTTCTCTCGCAAAACTGGTTGCGCAAATGCGGCCTGAATCGCGAACGCATCATCCTGCTGCAGCCGCGCGATGCGGAAGGTGCACAGGAGCTTGCCTGCAAGGCGCTGGCCTCGGGTTGCAGCCATACTGTCGTCAGCTGGTTCAGTAAGCTCGATGGCGCAACCCGCAGCAAGCTCCGTGCTGCTGCCGATCTGGGCGATGCTCAGAGTCTGAATATTCGCCTGGGATGCTGAGCACCACAGCACAGGGATGTGCTGCTGCATCGCTCATGGAATTCTGAAGTCACTGCGTTCAGTGCAGAACGCGCGGCTCGTCGTCATCACGCTCGAAATCACCTTCCGACATACGACCGGCCATCTGAACGCCGACATTGAACATCGCCTTGGCGATTTCGACATGCTGCCCCTGCAGAAACAGCTTGGCGTCTTTGGAGAAATCCAGCGTGACCAGCACCTCTTCGTCCTCGGCACGACGAAGCACGATGCGCCCGTCAGGTAGCTCGACGATTTCCAGAAAAGATGTAGGCATGGATCAGCTCCGCGTGAAAGGCGACCATTGTAACAGCCGACCAGCCTCAGAGCAGCCTTTGCCAACCTCAGGCACGCTCGGCAGCCCGCAGATACGAGCCTGCACGTCATACGAAAAACAATGTGCCCGAGGGTGACTGCCACGTAGCATGCGCAAAAAAAGCGCGCGCGTCCGCGCGGCGATAAGGATTGCATATGACCACCCGAACCCTGCTGCTAACCGCTCTAGCCATACTGGCGTTCGCCGGCAATTCGATTTTGTGCCGTATTGCCTTGCGGGATACCGCTATCGACCCGGCCAGCTTCACCAGCCTGCGCCTCCTGGCCGGGGCGCTCACACTCTGGTTGCTGTTGCGATTCAGCACTAATCATTCGACAGGTGGAGACTGGCTCAGCGCCTTGGCGTTGTTCGTCTACGCGGCGAGTTTTTCCTTCGCCTATATCAACCTGGATGCAGGCGCAGGCGCCCTGCTGCTGTTCGGCGCAGTGCAGCTGAGCATGCTTGCCTGGGGATTGCTGCGGGGCGAACGCTTCAGCGCCGGACAGATTGCCGGTTTGCTGCTTGCGTTGAGTGGACTGCTGATTCTGCTGCTGCCGGGAAGCAGCGCGCCGGCACTGGATGGCGCGCTGCTGATGCTACTGTCCGGTGCCGCCTGGGGCATCTACTCGCTACGCGGACGGAGCGCGAGCAATCCCCTGGCAGCAACTGCGGGCAACTTCATCAAGGCTGTGCCGTTCGCCGTAGTGCTGTGCCTGCTGCTGGTTGGCCAGCAGCAATTGGATGTGCCTGGAGTCGTTTACGCCCTGCTTTCCGGGGCACTGACTTCGGGCATCGGCTATGCCATCTGGTATGCAGCATTACCCGGTCTTGCAGCAATACAGGCAGCGAGCGTGCAGCTCAGCGTTCCGCTGCTAACCGCCATTGCCGGGGCCGTACTGCTTGGCGAAGCGGTTACGTCAACGCTGCTTTTGTCCGGCACGGCCATTCTCGGCGGGATCGCCATGGTACTGACCATCAGGCACAGCGGCTGACGTCGCTACGCGAGCTGTCACCACTCGGTAAGCGACTCGCGAAAGCGTAGCGCCAGCCCCTTGAGGTTCTGCCGCCAGGCTTCCAGTTCGACACGCGACAGGGGCGGCGCTTCATCCTCGACACTGATCGCCTCGATCAGCGGCTGGCGCGGATCGCTCTTGGCCTTGGCAGGAGCCCGTGGCGGCTGAAACAGCTGTTTGTAGGCCATCAGCAACTGTCCGAGCCAGGTGCTCGGCTGCTCCGACAATTCCAGCAGCTCAGCAAGCTCCGGACTCGGCGCCGCTTCCAGCACGCTACGGGTCAGAAATGCCTCTACCATCGGTGCATCCGCACCGGGAGAACGATAGTAGCCGGCGATTTCATGGCACAGGCCAAGCAAGGCGCCGTAAAGGTGAAACAGGCAAGCCTCGCGCTCAGCCTGGATCAACCCCTGGGAATGCATGGAGGCGGACTCTTCGGCTTTGCGCCAGCTTTCCAGTGACAAGCCGGCGAAGAAGATCTTCTGGTTGGTGCGCGTGTAGAGCTCGTGAGCCATGGCATGCTCTCCGAAAGAAGATGAACAGAGAATGGACCTTCACAGGTTGCCGCACCAGATTGGCTGACGAAGCGTCAGCCAATCTGAAGAAAGCGCTCTTTCCGGCCGACCCGCTGAGCGGTCGACCGCAACAAAATCAGCGCTTGTCTTCGACCTTCCACTTGCCGCCGTCGTAGAACGCCTTCCAGCCGGTCGGCTTGCCGTCCACTTCGGTCTGCACATACTGCTCCTTGGTCTTGCGGCTGAAACGGATGACCGCGAAGCGGCCTTCCGGATCTTTCTGTGGCGCATCGAGCAGGAAGTGGTACTTGGGATCGATCTCGTCCTTATGGGGGATCAACTCACGCACCAGCGGGGCGCGGGTTTCGCGATTCTTCGGGAACTGACTGGCAGCCAGGAACAGACCCGAAGCGCCATCACGGAGCACGTAGGTGTCATCGACCTTTTCGCACTTGAGCTCCGGCATCTTCACCGCATCCATCTTCGGCGGTGCCGCCTCGCCGTTCTTCAGCAATTTGCGGGTGTTCTTGCACTCGGCATTGGTGCAACCGAAGAACTTGCCGAAACGGCCAGTCTTGAGCTGCATTTCACTGCCGCACTTGTCACATTCCAGGCTCGGGCCTTCGTAGCCCTTGATGCGGTACTGACCCTTCTCGATCTCGTAACCCGAGCAATCCGGGTTATTGCCGCAGATATGCAGCTTCTGCGTCTCGTCGAGCAGGTAGGCATCCATCGCGGTGCTGCAGATCGGGCAACGGTGCTTGCCGAGCAGCACGAGGGACTCGGATTCGCCCTCGTCATCGGCAGCGATCTCGTCACCGGGAATCAGGTTGACCGTCGATTTGCAGCGCTCCTTCGGCGGCAGGCTGTAGCCGGAGCAGCCAAGGAACACGCCGGTCGAGGCCGTGCGGATCATCATCGGACGACCGCAGACCTTGCACGGAATATCGGTCAAGGTCGGCTGATTGGCGCGCATGCCGTTTTCGCTGGCTTCGGCAACTTCGAGCTTTTTGCGGAAATCACCGTAGAACTCGTCCAGCACGTGCTTCCAGTCGCGTTCGCCCTGAGCGACGTCGTCCAGATGCTCTTCCATACCGGCGGTAAAACCGTAATCCATCAGATTGTTGAAGCTCTCGGACAGACGCTCAGTGACGATGTCACCCATCTTCTCCGAATAGAAACGGCGGTTGTGCAGCGAGACGTAGCCGCGGTCCTGGATCGTCGAAATGATCGCGGCGTAGGTGGACGGCCGACCGATACCGCGCTTCTCCATCTCCTTGACCAGGCTGGCTTCGGAGTAGCGCGCTGGCGGCTTGGTGAAGTGCTGGCTCGGATCGAGCTTGAGCAGCTTCATGTCGTCGCCCTTGTTCATCTCTGGCAAGACGTCATCCTCACCGGCCTTGCTCTGCTGCGGCATGACCTTGGTGTAGCCGTCGAACTTCAGGATGCGGCCCTTGGCGCGCAGCTCGAAATTGCCGGCAGCGACGGTCACGCTGGTGGACAGGTACTGTGCCGGTGGCATCTGGCAGGCAACGAACTGGCGCCAGATCAGCTCATAGAGGCGCTCGGCATCGCGCTCCATGCCTGACAGCTGGGTCGGCCGCATGTTGACGTCGGACGGGCGAATCGCCTCGTGCGCCTCCTGGGCGCCCTCCTTGCTCGAATAGACGTTCGGCTTCTCCGGCAGGTACTTGTCACCGAACTCGCTTTCGATGAAACCACGCACCATACCGACCGCGTCAGCGGAGAGATTGGTCGAGTCAGTACGCATGTAGGTGATGTAGCCGGCCTCGTACAAGCGCTGAGCCATCATCATGGTCTTCTTCACGCCAAAACCGAGGCGATTGCTCGCCGCCTGCTGCAGGGTCGAAGTGATGAAGGGGGCCGACGGCTTGCTGCTGGTTGGCTTATCCTCGCGCTTGCTGACACTGTACTGAGCGCCCTTGAGCTTTTCGAGTGCTGCGGTGGCCTGCGCTTCGTTCAGCGGCTTGAAGGCTTCGCCGTTCTCGCGGGCGACTTCGAAACGCACCTTGGCCTGCTGCGCACTCGCCAGGTCCGCGTGCACTTCCCAATACTCTTCTGGAACGAAGGCGCGGATTTCGCGCTCGCGCTCGACCACCAGCTTCACAGCCACCGACTGCACACGGCCTGCCGAGAGACCACGGGCGATCTTCGCCCAAAGCAGCGGCGACACCATGTAGCCGACCACGCGATCGAGGAAACGACGCGCCTGCTGCGCGTTGACCCGGTTGATATCCAGATCGCCAGGTTTGGAGAACGCTTCCTGGATCGCCTTCTTGGTGATTTCGTTGAACACCACACGCTTGTAACGACTGTCGTCGCCGCCAATCGACTCGCGCAGGTGCCAGGCGATGGCCTCCCCCTCTCTATCCAAGTCGGTTGCGAGATAGATGGTGTCGGCTTCCTTGGCCAGACGACGCAGTTCTTCGATGACCTTTTCCTTGCCGGGCAGAATCTCGTACTTGGCTTTCCAGCCATGTTCCGGGTCGACCCCCATGCGCGCCACGAGCTGGCGCTTGGCCTTCTCTTTCGGCGAGAGCGCTGGCGCGTCGGTGGCCGCAGCCTTGCCGCGCTTGACCGGCTCCTTGTTGGCAGAGCCGCTGGTAGGAAGGTCGCGGATATGGCCGATACTCGACTTCACCACGTACTGGTTGCCCAAATACTTGTTGATTGTCTTGGCCTTGGCCGGTGATTCCACGATGACCAGCGATTTACCCATGGAGAGGAGAGTTCCTGAATCGAAAGGTGAACAGAGGCGGCGCCTCCGACAGTTTGAATACCCGTACCGGCGGTAATCGGCAAGGCATCAGCGAACGTTAGTGCGCGTTTTGCGAACGGGCCGACTGGCAGAACAATCGCCCTGCCCCGGCTCCGCCTGGTGCGAATCAGAGCAGCGGTTCGATGCCGCCAAGCGGACGCCGAGGTTTTCGCTCTGTCTAAAAAGCACCGCTATATATAGTGGCGATGGACGTGAGGTCAAGCGCGGGACTGGTGGCGGCATGCCAGCTTAGCCTTCAAAAAGGCTCGCTTCGGCTTCGAGCAATGCAAAACGAGGGACCGTTTCACCGTTGACTTCGACGGTCTCGGTAAACATCGATAACGGGCGTACCCAGAGTCCGCGTTCCCCGTACAGCGCCTGGTAGAACACCACCGGCTCTTCAGTCTCGGAATGCCGTGCAACAGCGAATACACGATATTCCGGCCCCTTGTAATGGCGATAACGCCCCGGCTGCAACTGCATGCCTACCTCCACGCAAATACAAAAAAGAAAAACCGGGGCACCAGGCCCCGGCTTCCATGCACCGACTGACAACTCATGTTCCCGCAAACACGCGAGATTGGCTGTCAGCCTAGCGCAGTCATTTGCATCTGTCTGTTAGACGCGTTCGAAGACCGTACTGATCCCCTGGCCCAGACCGATACACATGGTGGCGACACCAATCGTACCGTTGTTCTGCTTCATCACGTTCAGCAGCGTGCCGGAGATACGCGCACCGGAGCAGCCGAACGGGTGACCCAGGGCGATCGCGCCACCGTGCAGGTTGACCTTCTCTTCCATCTTGTCGAGCAGCTTGAGGTCCTTGAGCACCGGCAGAGCCTGTGCAGCGAAGGCTTCGTTCAGCTCGACGTGGCTGATGTCGTCCATGGTCAGACCGGCGCGCTTGAGCACCTTCTGGGTGGACGGAACCGGGCCGTAACCCATGATTGCCGGGTCTACGCCGGCCAGCGCCATGGCGCGAACCACGGCCAACGGCTGGATGCCGAGATCCTTGGCACGCTGTGCGGACATGACGATCATGCAGGACGCGCCGTCGGTGATCTGCGAGGACGTACCTGCAGTCACGGTACCGCCCTTCGGGTTGAACGCAGGCTTCAGTGCAGCCAGGCTTTCCAGAGTGGTGTCCGGACGGATGGTTTCGTCGTAATCGAAGACCTTGAGGAAACCGTCCTCGTCGTAGCCTTCCATCGGGATGATCTCATCCTTGAAGTTGCCTTCCAGCGTGGCCTTGTGCGCCAGGCGGTGCGAACGCTCACCGAAGGCATCCTGCTGCTCGCGGGTGATGCCGTGCATCTTGCCGAGCATTTCAGCGGTCAGGCCCATCATGCCGGACGCCTTGGCGGCGTACAGCGACAGCTGCGGGTTCGGGTCGACACCATGCATCATGCTAACGTGGCCCATGTGCTCCACACCACCGATGACGAACACGTCACCGTTGTTGGTCTGGATGGCCTGCACGGCGGTGTGCAGGGCGCTCATGGACGAACCGCAGAGGCGGCTCACGGTCTGCGCCGCACTGGTGTGGGGGATACGGGTCAGCAGCGAAGCCATGCGGGCGATGTTCCAGCCCTGCTCGAGGGTCTGGTTCACGCAGCCCCAGATCACGTCCTCGACTTCGGCCGGGTCGATTTTCGGGTTGCGCGCCAGCACGCCGTCGATCAGGTGTGCGGACATGGTTTCAGCGCGGGTATTACGGTGCATGCCGCCCTTGGAGCGCCCCATCGGGGTGCGACCGAAGTCGACGATGACTGCATCTCTTGGATTCAGACTCATGAATTCTCTCTCCCTCGATTAACCGTAGAAGCGCTGGCCGTTGGCAGCCATCTCACGCAGCTTCGCGGTCGGGTGGTACAGCGGGCCCAGGTCGGCGTACTTGTCGGCCATCGCAACGAACTCGGCAACGCCGATCGAATCGATGTAGCGCAGCGCACCACCACGGAAGGGTGGGAAGCCAATGCCATAGATCAGGCCCATATCGGCTTCGGCAGCGGTCTCGACGATGCCGTCTTCCAGGCAGCGCACGGTTTCCAGGCACAGCGGGATCATCATGTAGTTGATGATGTCCTCGTCGGACAGCTCGCGAGTCTCGGCAACGATCGGCTTGAGCAGCTCGTAGGCCTCGGCATCGACGACCTTCTTCGGCTTGCCCTTCTTGTCCATCTCGTAGGCGTAGAAGCCCTTGCCGTTCTTCTGGCCGAGACGGTTGGCCTCGTACATGACGTCGACAGCCGTGCGGGTGTCGTCCTTCATGCGATCCGGGAAGCCTTCAGCCATCACGTCACGGCCGTGGTGGCCGGTGTCCATGCCGACAACGTCCATCAGATAGGCCGGGCCCATCGGCCAGCCGAACCTCTCCATCACCTTGTCGGCGCGAACGAAGTCGACACCGTGGGCGATGGCGCGGGCGAAGCCGCCGAAGTACGGGAACAGCACGCGGTTGACCAGGAAGCCCGGGCAATCGTTGACCACGACCGGGCTCTTGCCCATTTTCTTGGCGTAGGCAACGGTGGTAGCGATAGCCACTTCGCTGGTCTTCTCGCCACGGATCACTTCCACCAGCGGCATCATGTGAACCGGGTTGAAGAAGTGCATGCCGCAGAAGTTTTCCGGACGCTTGAGCGCCTGGGCCAGGTAGTTGATGGAGATCGTCGAGGTGTTGGAGGCGATGATCGCGTCTTCACGAACGTGCCCTTCCACCTCGGCCAGCACGGCGTGCTTGACCTTCGGGTTCTCGACCACGGCCTCGACGACGATGTCGACGTTACCGAAATCACCATAAGACATGGTCGGGCGAATCGCGTTGAGCGCCTGAGCCATCTTGTCGGCAGTCAGACGGCCTTTTTCGACACGCTTGCCGAGCAGCTTGGAGGCCTCGTCCAGCCCCATCTGGATACCCTCTTCACGGATATCCTTCATCAGGATCGGCGTGCCCTTGACGGCCGACTGGTAGGCGATGCCGCCGCCCATGATGCCGGCGCCCAGTACGGCAGCCAGTTTCACGTCACGCGCCTGCTTGTCGTAGGCCTTGGCCTTTTTCTTCAGTTCCTGATCGCTGAGGAACAGGCCGACCAGGCTCTGTGCAACCGAGGTCTTGGCCAGTTTGACGAAGCCGGCGGCCTCGATTTCGATGGCCTTGTCACGGGTGAAGTTGGCGGCTTTCTGGATGGTCTTGATAGCTTCGACCGGGGCCGGATAGTTCGGGCCGGCCTGGCCTGCAACAAAGGCCTTGCTGGTTTCGAAGGCCATCATCTGCTCGATGGCATTGAGCTTGAGCTTGTCCAGCTTCGGCTGACGCTTGGCCTTGTAATCCAGCTCACCGGAAATGGCGCGCTTGACCAGATCCAGTGCAGCAGCCTGCAGTTTCTCCGGCGCAACGACGGCATCGACGGCATGAACCTTGAGCGCGTCTTCGGCGCGGTTTTCCTTGCCGGATGCGATCCACTCGACGGCGTTATCGACACCGATCAAACGTGGCAGGCGCACGGTGCCGCCGAAGCCTGGGTAGATGCCCAGCTTCACTTCCGGCAGACCAACCTTGGCGGTGGTGGACATGACGCGGTAGTCCGCGGCCATGCACATCTCGAAACCGCCACCCAAGGCGATGCCGTTGATGGCGGCCACGGTGGGTACGCCCAGGTCTTCGAAATCGCTGAAGATCTTGTTCGCTTCGAGGTTGCCGGCGACCAGTTCCTCGTCGGCCATCTTGAAGTTGTCGACGAATTCGGTGATGTCGGCGCCGACGATGAATACGTCCTTGCCACTGGTAACGATGACGCCTTTCACCGACGCGTCGGCCTTGATGGCATCGACGGCCTGGCGCAGATCGTTGAGAGTGAGGCGATTGAACTTGTTGACGGACTCACCCTTGAGGTCGAAATTCAATTCGACGATGCCACTCTCAAGAGCCTTAACCGTGATGGCTTTACCTTCGTAAATCATCAACTGATCTCCAGGTATGGAAGCTGAACGTTACGTGTCTCACGTCTTCGGCCCTACTCGGCCGCGCCTTGCGGCGAACGACACCCACCGACACGATAATCCGGGTGATCGGCGCCTGCTCTGGCAAACGCTCGATTCATACGCCCGTTTGATTTGGGTCGGCACACCTTCGGGGAAAAGCTCAGCATTGTCAATCAGCTGTCTTGCCTAACCGAGCGGTGCTGCCAGCGGACATTTCGCGACCACATGGTCATCATCCACGGTGCCGATTCGCTGTCATTCACCGAGCCGATCCTGCAACGCACCGATCACTGACCGATACCACGCTGCTCCATGAATCCTAGTCCTAGCCGAGCAGGTACACTGGCGAATCCCGCTCTATGCCATCACCGGCCTTACGAGGCCGCGAAACGAATCCGGAGTTACTGCATGTCCAACGCCCCCATCGCCCGCACCGACACTGGCACCGATCCCTATCGCTGGCTGGAAAATCGCGACGCCGACGACGTGTTGGCGTACCTCAAGGCGGAGAACGCCTTCCTCGAGGAACAGCTCGCCGACCAGGCCGAACTGCGCGAGACGCTATTCCAGGAAATAAAGGGCCGTATCCGCGAAACCGATCTGTCTCTGCCCTCGCCCTGGGGGCCGTGGCTGTATTACCAGCGCACCACGGCTGGCGACGAATATCCGCGGCACTATCGCTGCCCGCGGCCGGTCGATGGCTCGCTCAGCGTAGACGAGAACACCGAACAGCTGCTGCTCGACCCTAACGAGCTGGCCGGCGGCGGTTTCCTTTCGCTGGGCGCGTTCAGCGTCAGCCAGGATCACGCCAAGCTGGCCTACAGCCTGGACCGCGAAGGCGATGAGATCTACCGGCTGTTCGTCAAGGACCTCGCCAGCGGCGACGTGACCGCCCTGCCCTTCGACGACTGCGACGGCAGCATGACCTGGGCCAACGATAGCCAGACACTGTTCTACGGTGAACTGGACGACACCCACCGTCCGCACAAGATCTACCGCCATCGGCTGGGCGAAACCGGCAGCACCGAGGTCTACCACGATCCGGACGGGCGCTTCTTCGTGCATTGCTACCGCACCAGCTCCGAGCGCCAGCTGGTGATTCTTTCCCACAGTAAAACCACCAGCGAAGCCTGGGTGCTTTCGGCGGACGAGCCGAAAGGTCAGTGGGCATGCCTGGCGCCGCGTCAGGAAGACCACGAATACTTCCCCGATCATGGCCTGTACGAAGGCCTATGGAACTGGCTGATCCGCAGCAATCAGGCGGGCATCAACTTCGCCCTCTATCACGCCAGCGAGGCGCAACCTGAGCGACGGCACTGGCAGGAACTGGTCCCGCATGACGAAGCGGTGATGCTCGAGGACGTCAGCCTGAACGCCGAGGCGATCACCCTGACCCTGCGCGAGAGTGGCCTGCCGGTGATCGAGGTACGGCCGCAGGGCGTACAGCCCTATCGCCTGCAACTGCCCGACGCGGCCTACAGCCTGCATGTACAGAACTCTCTGGAGTTCACCAGCACGGTTATCCGACTGCGCTATGAGGCGCTCAACCGCCCGGCGCAGATTCGCCAGCTGAGCCTGGCCGATGGCACCCAGCAAGTACTCAAGGAAACGCCGGTGGAAGGCCCTTTCGATGCGGACGCCTATGAAAGTCGACGCATCTGGGCGACCGCGCAGGACGGCACGCAGATCCCCATTAGCCTGGTCGGCCGGCGTGACAGTTTCGACAAGCCTGCACCTCTTTATCTCTATGGCTATGGCGCCTATGGCCACAGCCTCGACCCCTGGTTCTCACATGCACGGCTGTCGTTGCTCGACCGCGGTTTCGTATTCGCCATTGCCCATGTGCGTGGTGGTGGCGATCTGGGCGAGGCCTGGTACCGTGCCGGCAAGCTGGAGCACAAACCGAACACCTTCAGTGACTTCATCGCCTGTGCCGAACAGCTGCTGGCCGACGGCTACACGACCTCGGCGCGCCTGGCCATCAGCGGCGGCAGCGCCGGTGGACTGCTGATCGGTGCCGTACTGAACATGCGCCCTGAGCTGTTTGGCGCGGCCGTCGCCGAGGTGCCTTTCGTAGACGTGCTCAACACCATGCTCAACGCCGATCTACCGCTGACTGTCACCGAATACGATGAGTGGGGCGACCCAAATCAGCCGGAAGTGCATGAGCGGATAAAGGCCTATGCGCCTTATGAAAACGTCCGCGCCCAGGCCTACCCCGCCCTGCTCGCAGTGGCCGGCTACAACGACAGCCGTGTGCAGTACTGGGAAGCGGCCAAATGGGTTGCCAAGCTGCGGGCTACCCGCACCAACGACAATCTTCTACTGCTCAAGACCGAATTCGGTGCCGGGCACGGCGGCATGAGCGGCCGCTACCAGGCGCTCAAGGACGTGGCATTGGAGTATGCCTTCGTGCTCAAGGTGTTCGCTATGACGTGACCGGCACGCAAACTGCCGACCTGCGGCACCGAACAGCCCGCGCCGACGAGAGTCATTCATTGAGAATGTCCTCGTCGGAGCCACCCATGAACAACAACTCTTCGAATCACCTCAACCAGAACGTCCACGGCTGGGAACGTGCCATGTCCCTTGCTGGGGGTATCTATTTCCTTGCCAAGGGCGTCAGCCGCGGCGGCCTGGGAGGACTACTGCAGCTGGGCATCGGCGGCCTCGCGGTGGCTCGTGGCGTAACCGGCCATTGCGAAGCCAAGCGCGTCTTCAACGAAATCAATGAACAGGCAGGTCTGGCCGAGGGTCGCTCGCACCAGATGCCGTTGGAACGTTCCGAAGCGGACAAACAGAAGCTGCGGGCGAATGCGGAAGCCGCCACCAATGGCACCACGGTTACCGGCAACGACAGCCTGAAAAGCCCACCAGCTGGCGTTTGAATGATCCGGCCGGCACGCAGCGCGCGCCGGCCATCTACTCAATATCGTTCAAACCTGCCGTACGGCCTCATGGGCCTTGATCAGCTGATCGACCACACCAGGATCGGCCAGCGTCGAGGTATCGCCCAGCGCGTCATAGTCGTCGGTGGCGATCTTGCGCAACAGTCGACGCATGATCTTGCCCGAGCGCGTCTTGGGCAGACCCGGTGCCCACTGAATCGTATCCGGTACGGCGATCGGGCCGATCTCATGCCGCACCCACTGTTGCAGCTCCTGGCGCAACGCGTCGGTCGGCTCCACCCCGGCGACAAGGGTCACATACACATAGATCGCTTGGCCCTTGAGTGCGTGCGGCACGCCCACTGCTGCGGCTTCGGCGACCTTGGCGTGCGCGACCATGGCGCTCTCGATCTCGGCGGTGCCCATGCGGTGCCCTGACACATTAAGCACATCGTCTACCCGCCCGGTGATCCAGTAGTAGCCGTCCTCGTCCCGCCGAGCGCCATCGCCGGTGAAGTACATGCCGCGAAAGGTCTTGAAGTAGGTATCGACGAAACGGTCGTGGTCGCGGTAGATAGTGCGCATCTGCCCCGGCCAGGAGTCGAGAATCACCAGATTACCCTCCGCCGCGCCTTCCAGAAGATTGCCGAGGTTGTCGACCAACCCGGGCACCACCCCGAACAGCGGGCGCGTGGCAGAGCCCGGCTTGAGCGCGGTAGCACCGGGCAGCGGGCTGATGAGGATGCCGCCAGTCTCGGTCTGCCACCAGGTGTCGACGATGGGGCAACGCGACTGCCCGACCGTCTCGTAGTACCAGTGCCATGCCTCGGGGTTGATCGGTTCCCCAACCGTGCCGAGCAACCGCAGGCTGGAGCCATCGGCGCCTTCCACAGCCGCGGAACCCTCGGCCATCATCGCGCGAATCGCCGTCGGCGCCGTGTAGAGGATGTTCACCTTGTGCTTGTCGATGATCCGCGCAACGCGCGTGACGTCCGGGTGGTTGGGTACGCCCTCGTACATCAGCGTTGTCGCGCCGTTGGCCAGTGGGCCGTAGATCAGGTAGCTGTGACCAGTGATCCAGCCGATATCGGCGGTACACCAGTAGACGTCCCCCGGCCGGTAGTCGAACACCCGCTCATGGGTCAGCGCGGCATAGAGCAGGTAGCCGCCACAGGTATGCAGCACGCCTTTTGGTTTGCCGGTGGAGCCGGAGGTATAGAGGATGAACAGTGGCTCCTCGGCGCCCATCTCCTTCGGCGCACAAACCTCCCCGGCGACCCGCATCAGGTCGTCGTAGCAGATGTCACGATGCGGATGCCAGCGGATGTCCGCGCCGGTGCGACGCACCACGATGATCTTTTGCACACAGCGGGTTTGCGGGTGTGTCAGCGCCTCGTCGACATTTTCCTTGAGCGGCACAGGCTTGCCACCGCGAATCCCTTCGTCGGCGGTGATCACCACCTTCGAATTGCCATCGATGATGCGTCCGGCCAACGCTTCCGGAGAGAAGCCACCGAACACCACCGAGTGGATCGCGCCAATGCGCGCGCAGGCGAGCATCGCCACCGCGGCTTCCGGAATCATCGGCATGTAGATGGTCACCACATCGCCGCGATGCACATCCTGGCCGCGCAGCGCATTGGCGAACTTGCAGACCTCCTGGTACAGCTCGCGGTAGGTGATTTCGCGATGCTCGGACGGGTCGTCACCCTCCCAGATGATCGCCACTTGATCGCCGCGCTCGTCGAGATGACGATCCAGGCAATTGGCCGATACGCTCAACGTGCCGTCGGCGAACCACTTGATATCCACATGGTGGTCGTCAAACGAGGTGCGTTTGACCTCGGTGAAAGGTTGTATCCAGTCCAACCGCGTCGCCTGCTCGCGCCAGAAGCCCTCGGGATTGATCACCGACTGCTGGTACATGGCCTTGTAACTGGCTTCATTGGTCAACGACTGAGCGGCCACTTCGGGACGCACCGGGTAAACTGACGCAGCACTCATGGCAGTTCCTCGCCTGTCTTGTTGGTATGCAGAACCCTGTCCAGCAGGCGAACCCAATGACCAACCCAGCGCCTGTCAGACGAAGCAATACAGCCAAACACGCCGCTCATGGCGATATCAGCTTGCTCAAGCATAGACCGCGTGTAGTGGCATGACGTGCCTGGCACAGCCGCGAAAACGGGCCGGGCGTATCAAAGTGCTTCGGCGCCTACGTCACAGGGCACGATTTGCGGGCAAAAAAAAGCGGCCTCAAGGGCCGCTCGGTCAACCATCCGGTTGGAATACACACTTGTCCGATCACGCAGATAGACGCCGCCATTCTGTGCAGGCGGCGCTGCCGCCGAAACTGCACATTGGTCTAACAGACCATTGGCGGGCTTGCCTCAGGGCGCAGAGTTGGCTGCGCGCGCGGCCTCGATCAAATCCTTGCCGATATCGGCTTCGAACTTATGCCACGCCGGTTGCACTGCTTCACGCCACTTGGCGCGTTGCTCGTCGGTGAGCACCAGAATCTCGCTCTTGCCCGAGTCGATGACGCCCTGCTTGGCCTTCTCGTTCAGTGCCTCGGCCTGGCGGTTCACTTCTGCGGTGACCTCATCGATGATCGTCTCCAGCTCGCCGCGTACGTCGTCCGGCAGGCCATTCCAGAACTTGGTATTGGTGATCAGCAGGTAGTTGCCGATGCCGTGACCGGACTCAGTGATGTACTTCTGCACCTCGTGGTACTTCTGGCTGTAGATATTCGACCAAGGGTTGTCCTGAGCATTGACCACGCCGGTCTGCAGGCCCTGATAGATCTCGGCGAAGGCCATCTTGCGCGGCACCGCCCGCAGCGCGGTGTACTGGGCGGCCTGCAGGTCCGAGGGCTGTACGCGGAATTTCAGCCCGCGGGCGTCGGCCGGCTCGCGCAGCGGCTTGTTTGCAGTGAAGTGGCGCATACCGTTGAGCCAATAGGCTAGGCCGGTGATGCCCTTGTCTTCCATCGACTTGAGCATCGCGCGGCCCTTGTCCGACTGCTGGAAGCGCTGCGCCGCGGGCATGTCGTCGAACAGGAACATCAGGTCGAACAGCTGCAGCTGCTTGGTGTACTGCTCGAGCTTCGATGGTGCTGGCGCCAGCAGCTGCACCTCGTTCATCAGCAGCGCTTCCATCTCCTTGCCGTCGCCATACAGCGAAGAGTTGGCGAACACCTGTACCTCGACCTGGCCGGGCAGGCGTTCTTCGACGAGCTTCTTGAACAGCAGCGCGCCCTGGCCCTTCGGCGTGCTGTCGGCAGTGATGTGGGAGAACTTGATCAGGACCGGATCGGCCTGGGCGCCAAGCACGCTAAACAGTGCCGAAGCGGCGAGCAGACGGGTGATGCCACGGGTGAGTCGTGCCATGGGGTGTGAGCTCCGTTTTGTAGTTGTGTGAGCCATATCGCTGCCCGACTCTACCCCGGCACCGCCACGCGCTGAATTGCTATTTGGCCAAGCAAGACTTCGTGCTTGGCGAAGGCAGCAGCACAATCACACCGCCCGACGCGCTTCTTCAGCCATTGCCTTCGCGAGCGGTGAGGTGTTCGAGCATCTGCCGGGCGGTCACCGACAGGCTTTCCAGGTTGCGCACGCCCAGCTTGAGTTCGCGCCGCGCCCAGACATCGGTCAGCGGCACCATGGCAACGTCCAGCGCCGGCAGGTAGTTGCGCACCACCTGCTCGGGCAGCACGCCGATGCCCATGCCGGTGTGGATCATCCGGCAAATCGCCTCGAAGCTGCGTACCTGGATGCGCAGGCGCAGCGGCGTGCCCATCTGCTGTGCCGACTGCTGCAGCAGGGCATGCAGCGAGGCGTCCTGCTGTAGGCCGATAAAGTCGAAGCCTGCCGCCTCGCGCAATGCAATGCATTCGCGGCCGGCCAGCACATGCTCGCGGGGCGTTACCAGCACCAGCCGATCCTCGCGGTAGGGAAACACCTGCAGATCCTCGGCCGGCATATGCCCGGCGAAGATGCCGATATCGGTCAGCCCCTCGCGCAGTGCGCGCAGGGTGTCGCTGCTGACACGCTCCTCCAGGTCGATCTTCACTTCCGGGTGCTGACGGGTGAAGGTACTCAGGTCCTCGGGCAGGAATTCGATCACCGCCGAGGTATTGGCGTGGATGCGCACATGGCCCTTCACGCCCTGGCTGAACTCGCTCAAGTCGGCGTCCAGCTGTTGCAGGTTATCCAGCAGATTGCGCGCGTGGTGCAGCAGCGCGTGGCCGGCCGGCGTCAGCTCGACGCCCTTGGGCTGGCGATAGAGCAGGCTGACGCCGAGTTGCCCTTCCAGATCGCTGACGCGCTTGCTCACCGCCGCCAGCGCCAGGTGCTCGCGCTCGGCGGCACGGGTCAGGCTGCGCTCATCGGCGATGGCGACGAACAGGCGTAGGGTGACGAAATCGATGCGACGCATAGTGGCTTCCCGTATTCGCGGTAGACGAAGCATGCGCTGCTTAATCCGTGCTTTTCAAAGCCTCTTTCGTCTTAGCCTTCGTGAAGCGCGAAACCTCACTTGGCCAACGGCCAATTGTCCGCTGTCGATGCGTCGGTCATGCTCGGCACCATGAATCAACCGGCACAGGTGTCGTGATGAGCGAACAGACAGACAAGAACCTGCCGCTGCAGGGCCTCAAGGTGATCGAGATGGGCCAACTGATCGCCGGCCCTTTCGCCAGCAAGCTGCTCGGTGAATTCGGCGCCGATGTGATCAAGATCGAACCGCCAAAGGTCGGCGACCCACTGCGCAAGTGGCGCAAGCTCAAGGACGGCACCTCGCTCTGGTGGCACGTGCAGTCGCGCAACAAGCGCTCGGTGACGCTGGATCTCAAGGCCGCGGAAGGCCAGGAAATCGTCCGCCAGCTGGTGGCCGAAGCCGACATCCTGGTGGAGAACTTCCGCCCCGGCACGCTGGAAGAATGGGGCCTGGGCTGGGATGAGCTGTCGAAGCTGAACCCTCGGCTGATCATGCTGCGCATTTCCGGATACGGCCAGACCGGTCCCTATCGCGACCTGCCGGGCTTCGGCGTGATCGGCGAAGCCATGGGCGGCCTGCGTCACCTGTCCGGCTATCCGGGCCAGCCGCCGGTGCGGGTCGGCGTCAGCATCGGCGATTCGCTGTCCTCGCTGTATGGCGTGATCGGTGTATTGCTCGCCCTGCAGGAGCGCAACCGAAGCGGCCAGGGCCAGGAGATCGACGTGGCGCTATACGAGTCGGTGTTCGCCATGATGGAAAGCCTCGTGCCCGAATACGACGCCTTCGGCTACGTACGCGAGCCGGCTGGCAGTGCCCTGCCCGGCATTACGCCGTCAAATTCCTATCTGTGCAACGACGGCGCCTACGTGCTGATCGCCGGCAATGGCGACAGCATCTACAAGCGCCTGATGACCCTGATGGGCCGCCAGGACCTTGCCGATGATCCGCGCTTCGCCCACAACGACGGCCGCGCCCAGCACGCAGAGCTGATCGATGCCGCCATTGGCGAATGGACCATCCAGCACAGGCGCGACGAGGTGATCGAAGCACTCAAGGGCGCCCGCGTGCCGGCCGGCTATCCCTACACCGCTGCCGATATCGTCAAGGACCCGCACTACCTGGCACGGCAGATGATCGAGCAGGTGCAGACCTTTGCCGGCCCGCTCAAGGTGCCGGGCGTGCTGCCCAAGCTCTCGCGCACGCCCGGGCGCATCGGCCACGGCGGCCCGCAGCTGGGCGAGCACACCGACGACGTGCTGGCCGGCCTCGGCCTCACCGACGAACAACGCCAGGGCCTGCGCGAGCGGGGAATCATCTGAAAGAAGCAGCGGCAAGCCACAAGCTTCAAGCTTCAAGCTTCAAGCTTCAAGCTTCAAGCTTCAAGCCAACAGCGTGCCGCGTAGGGTGGATGACGCCCTCTCATACATAGCCGAACACATCAGGACTGCACCATGAGCAAACGCCTGTACATCCAGGAAGTCGCCACCCGTGACGGTTTCCAGATCGAGCCGAACTTCGTGCCGACCGCGGACAAGATCGCGCTGATCGACCGCCTCTCGCAAACCGGGCTGGCGAAGATCGAGGTCACCTCCTTCACCTCGCCCAAGGCCATCCCCAACCTGCGCGACGCCGAGGAGGTGATGCGCGGCATCCGCCGCGTGCCGGGCGTCGAGTACACCGTGCTGGTGCCCAACGTGAGGGGCTGCGAACGCGCGCTGGCCTGCGCAGTGGACGAGATCAACCTGGTGATGTCGGCCAGCGACACCCACGGCCTGGCCAACCTGCGCATGACGCCCGAGCAGTCGCTGGCGCAGTTCCGCGAGATCATCGAGGTCACCCGCGGCAGCGGGGTGTTCGTCAACGCCTCGCTGTCGACCACCTTCGGCTGCCCCTTCGAGGGCGAGGTGCCGGAGCCGCGCGTGTACGAACTGGTGCAGCGCCTGCTGGAGATCGGCGTGCAGGGCATCACCCTCTGCGACACCACCGGCATGGCCGACCCAGCGCAGGTCGAGCGCATCTGCCGCGAGGCGCTGAGCCGTTGGCCCGACGCCGTGTTTACCGCGCATTTCCACAATACCCGCGGCATGGGTCTGGCCAATGCACTGGCGGCACTGAACGCGGGCATCGACCGCTTCGACGCGTCCCTCGGTGGTCTGGGGGGCTGTCCCTATGCGCCGGGGGCCAGCGGCAATATCTGCACCGAGGATCTGGTGCACATGTTCCAGCGCATGGGGCTGGAAACCGGCGTCGATCTGGACCGGCTGCTCGAGGCCGCAGAACGCTTGCCGATGCTGGTCGGCCACGACGTGCCGAGCGCGATCCTCAAGGCCGGCAAGGCCGACCGGCGTTATCCGAAACCGTCGTCTCTCGTCGGCTGAAGCCCGCCGCCCGCACTGGCGCTACGCTCGTCAGCGGCGGCAAGGGCGCCCAAAAGCGGTGCAATAAAGGCAAAAGAGACAGCAATATGCACAGTTTGTGATCACTCGCGCTGCGCATCAGTCCGATCCGCTCATGAGTATGCAAGGGCTGCAACGGTCCTCGGCCCCCCAACACTGATGCGGAGCCCGTCGTCTGTAGCAGCGGGATGACGTCACGCCCCGCTGGGCAGGCGAATACTGCTTTTTTTTACCCGTGCTTAATATTTGGCATAGAAGTTTCAGAGGGACTTCACCTCACCGCGCTCAGGTCGTTTATCGACGGCTGCGACGGAACGGGAGACCGCAGCGCCAAAAGCGCTGCCCACTTATTGCCTTGCTTACCCTGCAGGGCGGTTTCGGGGAACAGACATGTTCGATGCGTTCGAATCCTTCAGGGCGCGTGTCAGCGCGCTTCGCAGCGATGCGGATTTCTGGTCGCTACGCCACGTAAAAAGTCAGACGCTTCACCTTGGAGTCATCAAGGCCACCCCCCTTCCGGTACACACCACCTTTGACGAAGGCGTCATGCTGACTGCCCAGGTCAACGGTTTCGAAGCCTATGCGGCAACCTCCGACCTGAGTGCGGACGGCCTTCAGCGAGCACTGGTAAAAGCCGAACAGCTCGCCGCCGCAGCGGCGTCCCACGCCCTCTCGCTGCCAACCGCCTCGCCGTCACGCACGGGCCAACGCGCCGACTATGTCTCTCTCGACCTCATGCAGGCCCTGCCGACGGTTGCCCAGTGCCTGGACCTGCTGCTTCAGGAGTGCGACGCCGTGCCGTCGGATAGCCGGATCGTCAACCGGGAAGCCCGACTGAGCTGGGAAACTCGCGAGCAGCTGTTTTTTGACAGCACGGGCTCGCAGTTGCGTTTTGCTCAGCGTTTCGTCTACCCGAACATGCAAATCACCGCCTACGACGGTCATGACAGCCAGATTCGCAGCCTCAGCGGCGGAAACTTCGCGCAGCAGGGCGGCCTCGATGTGCTGGCCAGAAGCGGGCTCTTCGGCGCCGGCGCTCGCCTGGCCGATGAGGCCCTGCAACTGCTGCTGGCGCCAAACACACCGAGCGGCAAACGCCACCTGTTGCTGATGCCCGACCAGATGATCCTGCAGATCCATGAGTCCATCGGCCACCCGCTGGAGATGGACCGGATCCTCGGAGACGAACGCAACTACGCCGGGACCAGCTTCGTGAAGCAGGACGATTTCGGGCATTACCGTTATGGCTCGCCGCTGCTGAACGTCAGCTTCGACCCGCATATCCCCGAAGAACTGGCCAGCTACTCCCACGACGATGACGGCACGCCGGCCCAAAAAGCCCTGCTGATCGAAGACGGCATTCTCAAACGCCCGCTCGGCGGCTCGCTGTCTGCCCGCCGCAGCGGTATAGAAGGGGTGGCTAGCAGCCGCGCCTGCAGCTGGAATAGACCCACCATCGACCGGATGGCCAACCTCAACGTGGAGCCGGGCGAGGGCAACCTCACGCAACTGATCGAAGGCATTGAGGACGGGATTCTCATGGCCTCGAACCGCTCCTGGTCGATCGACGATGCACGCAATAAATTCCAGTTCGGCTGCGAGTGGGGTCAGATGATCCGCAAGGGGCAACTCTGCGAAGTGGTCAAGAATCCGAACTACCGGGGTATCTCCTCGCGATTCTGGTGCAACCTCGTCGCGGTCGGCGACCACTCGACCCGGCAGGTGCTGGGCACTCCGAACTGCGGCAAGGGCGAGCCGAACCAGGCCGTCCGGGTCGGGCACGCCTCCCCCGCCTGCGTGTTTGCTGGCATCGAAGTCTTTGGAGGTGGTCAATGATGGCGCTCTCGAACACCACCCAGGCACTGGAGCATTTCCAGGGCATCCGCGAGGCGCTGCAGCGCGCGCTCAACGCCGGAGAGCACTACACGCTCTGGTACAACGCCGAAGCCTCCGATTTCGTCCGTTTCAATCATGGCAAGGTCCGCCAGGCCGGCCAGGTCGACCAGATCGAGATGACCCTCGGCCTGGCGCGCGACCGCCGGCATGCCAGTGCCCGGCTGACCTTGCAGGGTAATGTGATTCTGGACAGGCCCCGGGTTACCGAGGCCGTCAGCCAGCTGCGAGGCGTTCTGTCCGATCTGGCGCCGGACCCTTACCTGCAACTCAACCACCTCGGCTGGACCAACGAATCGTCCAGCCTGCAGATGGCGCCTGCTCCGGGAGATGTTATCGAGCAAATCGGCAATGCCTCGAAAGATCGAGACATCGTGGGGTTCTACGCCAGCGGGCCGATCTATTACGGTTACGCCGACTCTGCCGGTGCGTTCGGTTGGCATGCGGTGAGCCAGTCGAGTGTCGAGTGGAGCCTGTTCGGCGACGCCGGACGCGCGGTGAAGGCGCAACTGGCAGGGCCGGCATGGAACCCGGCGGCTTTCGAGGCACGCATGGCGCAAGCGGATCTTCATCTGGAGATGCTGCGCAAACCGGTGCGGGTCCTGCAGCCAGGCGCCTATCGCGCCTACCTGGCCCCGGCGGCGCTGGGCGAACTGCTGGGCCTGATGGCATGGAGCGCCTTTTCCGCCAGGGCGTTGCGCACCGCGCAAAGCCCGCTGCAGCAACTGTTTGCCGGGCAGCAGTCACTGAGCCCTCAACTGGGCCTGAGCGAACAGGTCAGCGGCTCACTATGCCCGGCGTTCACCCGCGATGGCCGGATCCGTGACGACCTTCGCCTGATCGAACACGGTAAGCTCGTCGGCGAATTGGTCAGTGCCCGCAGCGCACGCGAATACGGCCTCCGCGAAAACGGCAGCGACATGGAAGAGATGCCCCGCTCGCTCTGCATGGATACCGGAACCATCGAAACCGAGCAGGTACTGGCTGAACTGGACACCGGTCTGTTCATCAGCAACCTGTGGTACGTGAACCACTCCGACCTCGCCACCGCCCGCCTCACCGGCATGACGCGCTATGCGACCTTCTGGGTTGAAAAAGGCCAGATCGTTGCGCCGGTGGATACCATGCGGTTCGATGACAGCCTTTACCAGTTCCTCGGTCCGCCGCACCTGCTGGGGCTCACCCGGCAGCGCGAACTGTCGCCCAGTCATTCGACCTACGGGCGACGCCATACCGAGTCGATGTTGTTGCCCGGCGCGCTGACAACCAAGTTTGTCCTCACGCTCTGATTAGCGCACAACTTACCTTTCCGACGGCATATCTCCTACCACCCATGAGGTGAATGGGGTGGGTGATATGCCGCCGGAACGCCGCACCTTCAACCGGCATTATTAACAACATGCGGAATCACATGACTGTTTCCGTGACAGCCCTGCTTACAGTAACGAATCACGCAAATAACAGTTAAATGGACGATGCAAAAGGGTAACGCTCCTATTTAAAACACAATCCTGACACAATGGGCAACTTTGGAGCAGCGACCAATAGTGGCGGTGCAACCGCCAGCGCCGCCGCCATCGCCTGGGCCAAAGGCATCTAGAACCCCTGCATAACTCTTTGAATTATAAGTTATTTATTTATATATATCTGAATAGAAGGGATGGCATAGAGCTTGCTTTACGATTCATGAAGACGTTCTAATTAAAACCGTATATACAGTTCCTGACTAACAAGACAGGATTAATTATTTACCCGAAGTCGTTACTCTGCACCGGAAGGTCGTTCTACTCATAAAGTTAGCGAGTGCCGGAATCGGCGAACAAACAATGTGGCTCCGCTAATGAGTCGACCGGCACTTTTTCCCAAAAGGGAGAACACTAAATGGGAAACGCAGTATTGGATAACCTCAACATCAAAGGAGAAATACTGTCCTCCTCTGCCCAATCAGCATTCACGTTTCGCGTTAACGAATCGTCTCCGAACATCCTCAGCCGGCGAAACATGGGGCTGCTGGTGGGCGCGTCGCTGGTGCTCCATGCCGGCCTTGCCTGGTATCTGCTTTCGGGCGAAGCGCCCGAGGAAGTGGCGCCGCAGATCCCGGAAATGATCATCGAGCTGAGCAGCACGGCGCCTCCTCCCCCGGAACCTGCGCCAGAGCCACCTGCACCGGAACCGCCGCCTCCGCCAGAACCGCCTCCACCGCCGCCGGAGCCCGAGCCGGAGCCGGAGCCGGAGCCGGAGCCAGAACCCGAGCCGCCCGTACAGGAGGAAGCGATAAAACCCCCTCCCAAGCCGGAGCCACCGAAACCCAAGCCGGTGCCAAAACCTGTGCCCAAGCCCGAGCCCAAGCCGCAACCCAAGCCACAACCTGCGCCTGCGCCTGCGCCTGCGCCACCGCCGCAACCGGCGCCGCCCGCTCCTGTGGTTCCGGTGGCCCCACCCGGTCCGCCAAAGGAAACGCCCGCGGTCTCGGGCCTTGCGAGCCTGGGCAACCCCTCGCCGCAATACCCGTCATTGGCGTTGCGCAGGGGCTGGGAAGGCACCGTCACGCTGCGCATCCGGGTTCTGCCCAATGGCCGCGCAGGCAGCGTGGAAGTGACCAAATCCAGTGGCCGCAGCCAGCTCGACGAAGCGGCAGTGGCAACGGTCAAGGGCTGGAAATTCATCCCGGCCAAACGGGGCGATGTAGCCATCGAAGGCTTCGCCACCCAAACGATTGATTTCAAGTTGCCGCGCTGAGGCAGCAACGCCGATTGCTTAACGAGAGGGATACACGATGAACGAAACTGTCAATTCACTGATCGTTCCAGGCGTCCTCTGGGGGCTGGTGCTGTTTTCGGTAGCCACCTGGGCCATCTTCATGGTCAAGCTGGCCCAGTCCATGAAGGCCCGCCGCCAGAACAAGCATTTTCTGAAGGCATTCTGGGGCGCACCGGACCTGCTGACCGCCGCCGAGCATGCATCACAGTACCCGGGCCCGATGGCACGCATCGCCAACAGGGGCTTCCTGGCCATGGCACCGGATGAAACCCCTCGCAATACCCTGCAGCTCGCGCAGAGCATCGATCGCGGCAACCGCGTCGAGCGCAACCTGCGCCAGCAGATCCTCAAAGAGCGTCGGGCGCTGGAAGCGGGTCTCGCCGTGCTCGCCAGCATCGGCAGCACCTCCCCGTTCATCGGGCTGTTCGGCACCGTGTGGGGCATCATGGATGCGCTCACGATGATCGGCGTCACCGGCAATGCCGGCCTCGACACCGTTGCCGGTCCCATCGGCCATGCACTGATTGCGACCGGCGTCGGCATTGCCGTCGCAGTACCCGCGGTGCTCATCTACAACTTCTTCCTTCGCCGCCTGAAGCTCGCTGGCGCGCACATGGACGATTTCGCCCATGACTTCGACAGCCTGGCGCAGCGCAGCGATTTCGCGCTGAGTCGCAAACCGATCGCCCAACAGAACGCCGCCATGCGCGAGGCCAGCTGACATGTCCTTTTCTACCCAAGACAACGACGAAGTCCTCAGCGAAATGAACGTCACCCCCCTGGTGGACGTCATGCTCGTGCTGCTGGTGGTGTTCATCGTCACCACCCCGCTGATGACCAATGCCATCAAGATCAACCTGCCCAAGACCGGCGCCGTCGCGCCTGCGGAGATGAAAGACCCCGTCGTGGTCAGCGTCGATGCGGACGGCAAGTTCTACCTCGACAAATCGGAGATCGAACCCGACCTGCTCGAGCTCAACCTGCAGGACGTCAAGGCCGGCGACCCTGAAGTCAGGGTGCAGCTGCAAGCCGATGAAAACGTCAACTACGGCCAGGTGGCGAAAGCCATGGCATCCATCGAACGATCGGGAATCACCCGCATTGCGGTCATGACCTCCCACTGAATTCCTGACGACATCCATGCGGCCGGGGCGAAGCCTCGGCGGTATAGGTGAAGTGTTGCCAGGTGAAAGGCCCGGGAAGGCATAACCAGACCGGTGCAATAGCGGCTCAAGAAGCCACGCCCCAACGCCCGAGACGAGGGATAACAAAATGACGACGTACCGTAGTAGTTTTGCTCGCACCCCCCTGGCAGCAGCGATCACCCGTTACCGGTTCGTGCCGCTCTGGCTATTGGCACTCGGCGCGCCTCAGGTCGGCGCGCAGGAAATCACCGATGAATTCGAGCAGTCGCAGGCAGCCACTGTCGTGCCCTCGGTGACCGAACTCCAGCGTATCGAGGTGACGGGGTCGGCGATCCGCCGGGCCGACGCCGAAACCGCCGTACCGATCACCATCCTGCGTGCCGAAGAGCTGCAGAAGCAGGGCGTGACCACCACCCAGGAGCTGGTCAACCGCATCGTCGGCAGCCAGACCACCACCACCGCCGCCCAATCGATTGGCAGTGGAACCGGCGGTGCCTCGTTTGCCGACATGCGCGGTATCGGCGCCAACAAGACCCTGGTGCTGCTCAACGGCCGGCGGCTGGCCAACAATGCCATCGATGGCGCCGCGGTGGACCTCAACACCATCCCGTTCGCGGCCATCGACCGGGTGGAGATCCTGCGGGACGGCGCCTCGGCGCTTTACGGCACCGACGCCATCGGCGGCGTAATCAACTTCATCACCAAAAAAAGCGTCACCGAAGGCCAGTTCAGCGCGGGTTACACCTACCCTACCGAGTCGGGCGGTGCCCAAGGACGCAACTACAGCGGCAGCTGGGGTTTCGGCGATCTGCAGGAAGACCGCTTCAACGTCTTTGGGGTGGTGAATTACGACAAGCAGGACAACCTCACCGCAAGCGACCGTGACTTCACCAACGACTTCAGACCCAGCCGTGGTTTGAACGGCACCTCGGGTACCGCCTATCCGGGCAACTACACCCAGGGGGCGAACGCGACCAACCCGCTGGCCGACACCGGCTGCAACGGCGCGAACCTGATAGCCAGCAACGGCCTGTGCCGCTTCAGTACGCGTGAGTACATCGACCTGATACCGGAAACCGAAAAGACCTCGGTGTTCACCATGGGTACGTTGAAACTGGCCGATGACCATAACGTAAGCCTGGATTATTTCTGGGCACGCAACAACAACACCACAACCATCGGGCCATCCCTGCTGACCGGCCTAAGTGTGGGACCCGATACGCCCTTCTATCCGGGTAACGGCTCGACACCCTTGCCCACCAGCTTCGATCTGATCACCACCGACCCGGTAACCGTCGGCTGGCGCGAGAGCGACGCCGGCGCGCGCATACAAAAGGACCAAAATACCGGTCAACGCCTGCAACTGGTGTTCGACGGCAATCTCGCCGGTGCCTGGGACTACAACGTCGGCGCATCCTATAACGAAAACAAGGTGGTCAGCTCCCTGCGTGGCGGCTACCTCAACGACGAGCTGGCGGCTGATGCCATTGAAAACGGCATCATCAACCCGTTCGGGCCGCAAACCCAGGCTGGGCAGGAGCTGATCAACAGCATCGGGGTAAACGGCGACTACATGACTGCCGTAGGCCGGGTCAAGACCATCGATGGACGGGTGAGCCGGGAGATCGGCGACTGGTTCGGCGCCGGCCCGGCCGCCATCGCATTGGGCGGCGAGTACCGCGAGGAAGATTTCCACGCAGCCTATGACACCGGGATCACCTCGCTGGTGGGCAGCCTCGGCGTCAGTGGGGACCCGACCGTCAGCGGCGACCGCAACGTACAGGGCCAGTACGCCGAACTGAACGTGCCGGTCTTCGATAGCCTGGAGCTGAGCGCGGCGATTCGCCACGACAAGTACAGCGATGTGGGCAGTACCACTAACCCGAAATATTCGTTCCGCTACCAGCCGTTCCGGGAACTGGTGATCCGTGGCGCCTACAGCGAGGGTTTCCGCGCGCCTTCGCTGTATGAGCTGTACGATCCCACCTACATCACCTATAGCGCCGGGAGCTACAACGACCCGGTCCTGTGCGCTGGCGGTTCGCCGAGCAACGGTGGCGTGGCCAACCGCGACTGCGACCAGCAGGTGCTCAACCAGACTGGCGGCAACACCGACCTGACGCCCGAGACGGCGCGCAACAAGACACTCGGCTTCGTCTACCAGCCCCTCAGCAACCTGTCGGTGGGCGTCGATCTGTGGTGGATCGACATCTCCGGGCAGATCGCGGAGTTTTCGGAAACCTCGATCTTCGCCAACCCTGAGCTCTATGCCGACCGCATCGTGAGGGCGGCGGATGGTTCGATCGACTACATCATCACCGGCCTGTCGAACCAGGGGAAAGTGAAGACGAGCGGCATCGACCTGTCCCTCGACTACCTCTTTCCGAACAGCCCCTACGGCCAGTTCGGCCTGTCGATGCAGGGCACCTACGTGACCCGTTACGACTACCAGGACGAGGCAGGCGGCGCCTACATCGAGAACGTGGGCGACTTCCAGGGCAATGGTGTCATTTTCCGCTGGAAGCACAATCTCGTGGGCACCTGGAACGCGGGGCCATACCGGGCATCCCTGACCAACCGCTACATGTCCGGCTACAACGATTACGATACCGAAGGAAACGCTCGGGTTTCGTCGTACATGATGTGGGACCTGGCGGCCGGCTATAACTGGCGCCAGACCCTGGATCTGGACGTGGGCGTGAAGAACCTCTTCGATCGCGACCCGCCGTTCACCAACCAGGCCGTGACCTTCCAGAGCGGTTATGACCCCCGTTATACCGATCCGCTGGGAAGGACCCTTTACACCCGCGTCACCTATCGCTTCTAAGCCACAGCGGCCCCCGCCCGCGGCGGGGGCCGCCCTTTCGACAGACACGGCATGGATTCGGACCGCACGCCACCAATCGCCTGACGAGATGATGCCCTTGAACGTTTCTTGCCTGCTTCAGAACTGCTCCCTCGGGCGCTGCTCGCGGCGCCCCCTGTTTTTTATCCTTCTGGCAAGCGTCAGCGCCCTGGCCTTCGCCCAACCTGACGTGTCCATGACCGTCTACGGCGAACCTCCCAGGTATGCGGCGGACTTCCAGCACTTCGACTACGTCAACCCGGATGCCCCCAAGGGCGGCAGCCTGCGCCGCTCATCCCAGGAAACCGACCTGTTCACCTACCTGCTGCCGTACGTCGACAAGGCCACCGGCGTGTCGCAGCTCGATACCTGGGTATTCGAGCCGCTCGCCTACCGTTCACTGGACGAGCCCTACAGTGTTTATGCCCTGGTGGCCGAGAAGATGGAGCGCGACCCGGACAACCGCTGGGTGCGCTTTTTCATCAACCCAAAGGCACGTTTCCATGACGGCCACCCCATGACCGCAGAGGACGTCAAATTCACCTTCGAAACATTGATGACCCAGGGTTCACTGAGCTACCGACAGTTCTATGGCTTCGTCGAGAAGGCCGTGATCGAAGCTCCACTGACGATACGCTTCGACTTCAAGGAAGGCGCCAACCGCACGCTACCGCTCGACCTGGCCAGCATGCGGGTGTTGCCGCAGCACTGGTGGAAAGACCGCGACTTCCGCAACGGCGGCGGCTACGAGCCACCGCTGGGTAGCGGGCCCTACCGGGTCAGCAAGGTGGAGCCCGGACGCAGCGTAGCCTTTGAGCGCGTGAACGATTGGTGGGCAAAGGACTTGCCCGTCAGCCGCGGCCTGTACAACTTCGATCAGCTCGTCGTGAATTTCTACGGCGATATCGAGGTGTCCCGACAATTGCTGATTGCCGGCGCCTACGACTACAACCGCGAGTACTCCGCAACCGGCTTCACCATCCGCTATGACAGCCCTGCCTTGCGCGATGGCCGGCTGCAGAAGGCCATCCTGGCCAGGGGCAAACCCACGGCGCCACAGGGCTTTGCATTCAACCTGCTCAACCCGATCTTCCAGGACCGCCGGGTGCGCGAGGCACTGACCCTGCTCTGGGACTTCGAATGGACCAACAAGCAGATGATGCGCAACTTCTATACGCGCCAGCACAGCTACTTTCCCAACACCGAAATGGCTGCCACCGAGCTACCGACCGCGCAGGAGCTGGCCATTCTGGAACCCTTGCGGGGGCAGATTCCGGATGAAGTCTTCAGCCGGGTATACCGGGCACCTGCGACCGACGGCAGCGGCTTCGTCCGCGACAAACAGCTCCAGGCGCTGACGTTGCTGCAGGAGGCCGGCTGGCGACCGAAAGGGGATAAACTGGTCAACGCCGACGACCAACCCCTGGAATTCACCTTTCTCGACGGCCAGGGTTTCGATCGTATGCTGCTGCCCTACAAGCGCACCCTGTCGCAAATCGGCATCACCCTGAACCTGCGGCGGGTGGATACCTCGCAGTACATCAGCCGGGTCAACGGCCGCGATTACGACATGATCGTCACCGGTTTTCCGCGCAGCGGTATTCCCAACCCCTCCCCAGGCAGCGATCTCTACGACCTGTTCGGGTCCAGCAGCGCCACCTCGGTGGGCAGTTCAAATGCCATGGCGTTGCAAGAGCCGGCCGTCGACGTGCTGATCGCCGGCCTGGTCGACGCCACCAGCCGCGAGGACATGGTCCTGCATGCCCGCGCGCTGGACCGGGTCCTGCAATGGAGCCACCTGATCATTCCCAACTACTACTCGGACGGGACGCCCACCGTGCACTGGAATCGATTCGGCCGGCCGAAAATCGAGCCTGCGTATGACGTGGGCCTGGAAACTTGGTGGGAGGTGAGCCCCACCGCGCTCACCAACGAACAGATGGCCGAACGCCTGAAGGACACTGCGCCATGATCAGCTATCTACTAAGGCGCATGGCGCTGGTGGTGCCAACGCTGCTGTGCATCATCGTGATCAACTTCATCATCGTGCAGGCGGCGCCCGGTGGGCCGGTGGAACAGGCCATGGCCCGCATGCAGGGCTTCGGTGGCACGGGCGTCGGTCAGGCAGCGCCTGAAACCGGCAGCGTTTCGTCCGGCGGCAGCCGCGCCAGCCGTGGCCTCGACCCGGAGCTGATAAAGGAGCTCGAACGCCAGTACGGCTTCGATAAGCCACCCCACGAGCGGCTCTGGCTCATGCTCAAGAACTACGCGTCCCTGGATTTTGGCACCAGCTTTTTCCGGGGCGCGAAAGTCACCGACCTGATCCTGGAAAAACTGCCGGTATCTCTCTCCCTCGGGCTGTGGGCCACCCTCATCACCTATCTGGTGTCGATCCCGCTCGGCATCCGCAAAGCCGTCAGGCACGGTAGTGCCTTCGACGTCTGGAGCAGCACGGTCATCATCGTGGGTTACGCGGTACCGGCGTTCCTGTTCGCCATGTTGCTGCTGGTGGTGTTTGCCGGAGGGAGCTATCTGAGCTGGTTTCCGGCCGTGGGGCTGACGTCCGAGCATTTCGAGGAGCTGAGCCCGGCAGGCAAGGTCATCGATTACCTGTGGCACCTGGTGCTGCCGGTATCAGCGCTGGTCATCGGTGGCTTTGCCACCCTGACCATCCTCACCAAAAACAGCTTTCTCAACGAGATCAGCCGCCAATACGTGGTGACCGCCAGGGCCAAGGGGCTTACCGAACGGGCGGTGCTCTACCGCCACGTGTTCCGCAACGCGATCCTGCTCGTCGTGGCCGGACTGCCCACCGCGCTGATCGAGGTGTTCTTCGCCGGTTCGCTGCTGGTCGAGGTGATCTTTTCCCTCGATGGCCTGGGGCGAATGGGCTATGAGGCAGCGCTGTACCGCGACTACCCGGTGGTATTCGGCACCCTGTTCATCTTTACCCTGTTCGGGCTGCTGGTAAAAATCATCGGTGACCTCAGCTACACCCTGATCGACCCACGTATCGACTTCTTAGCGAGGACCGCCTGATGCCTGCTCTCTCGCCGATCAATCGCCGCCGACTCCAGCGCTTCAAGGCCAACCGCCGCGGCTGGTGGTCGCTCTGGCTGTTTACTGCGTTGCTCGTCATCTGCCTGTGCGGCGAACTGGTCGCCAACGACAAGCCGCTCCTGCTCAGCCACAACGGCACGCTCTACTTTCCGATCTTCAAGCCCTATCCGGAAACCGAATTCGGCGGGCAGTTCCCCTTTCCGCCGGATTACCGCAGCGAATACGTGCGCCACCTGATCGAGGATCACGGTGGCTGGATGCTGTTCCCGCCGATCCCGTTCAGCTACGACACGGTGAACTACGACCTCACGGTCCCCTCTCCGAGCCCACCCTCCACGGAGAACTGGCTGGGCACCGACGAACAGGCGCGCGATGTGCTGGCACGCCTGCTTTACGGCACACGGGTATCGATCCTGTTCGCGCTGGCACTGACCCTGATCAGCGTCATCGTCGGCGTGACCGTCGGCGCCCTGCAGGGCTATTACGGCGGAAAGGTCGATCTGTTCGGCCAGCGGCTACTGGAAATCTGGTCGGGCCTGCCGGTGCTCTATCTATTGATCATTCTCTCGGGCTTCGTCGAGCCCGGCTTCGGCTGGCTGCTGGGCATCATGGCGCTGTTCTCGTGGATGGCGCTGGTGGACGTGGTGCGCGCCGAGTTCCTGCGCGGGCGTTCCCTAGAATACGTGAAAGCCGCCCGGGCGCTGGGCCTTTCGGACCGCATGATCATGTGGCGCCACATCCTGCCCAACGCGCTGACCTCCACCATGACCTTCGTTCCCTTCATCCTCACCGGGGCCATTACCACCCTGACCGCGCTGGATTTCCTGGGCTTTGGCATGCCGCCTGGCACCGCTTCGCTGGGTGAGCTCATCGGCCAGGCCAAACGCAACCTGCAAGCCGCCTGGCTGGGCCTTACCGCCTTCGCCGCGCTGGCGACCATTCTCAGCTTGCTGCTATTCATCGGCGAATCGGCCCGCGACGCCCTTGACCCGAGGTCCGCATGAACCAAGACAACCTGATTGAAATCCGTGACCTGAGAGTGGCCTTCGCCGGGCAGGAGGTGGTTCACGGCATCGACCTGGACATCCGTCGCGGCGAATGCCTCGCGCTGGTCGGCGAGTCCGGCTCGGGCAAGTCGGTGCTGGCCCACTCGCTGTTGCGCCTGTTGCCCGCGTCCACCCGGACCTCCGGAGCCATCCGCTATGCGGGCGAAGACCTGCTTGGAGCCTCGGAAAAACGGCTTCGCGAATTGCGCGGTAACCGAATCGCGATGATCTTCCAGGAACCCATGACATCGCTCAATCCGCTGCACACCGTCGAACGGCAGATCGGCGAGATCCTGTCTCTGCACAAGGGGCTCACTGGCAAGGCGGCACGGGCGCGCAGCGTGGAGTTGCTGGAACTAGTGGGCATCCGCGAGCCGACCGCACGGCTCAACGCCTATCCCCACCAATTATCTGGCGGCCAGCGGCAGCGGGTGATGATCGCCATGGCGCTGGCCAATGAGCCCGAGCTGCTGATTGCCGACGAGCCCACCACGGCGCTGGACGTGACCGTCCAGGAAACCATCCTGCTGCTGCTCAAGGACCTGCAGGCGCGCCTCGGGATGTCGCTGCTACTGATCAGCCACGACCTGAACCTGGTGAGCAAGATCGCTCAACGTGTCTGCGTGATGCGCCAGGGCAGCCTGGTGGAGCAGAACGAATGCCGCAGCCTGTTTTCTGCGCCGCACCACCCCTATACCCGCCTGTTGCTCGATGCGGAGCCCTCCGGCGACCCGCTACCCTCACGCAGTGACGACACGCTGATCCGGGCCTGCGGCCTGCGTGTCTGGTTTCCCCTGCCCAAGCCGTTGTTCAGCCGCCAGCAGCGCTACGTCAAGGCTGTGGATGGCATCAGCTTCGAACTCACGCGCGGGCGTACCCTGGGCATCGTCGGCGAATCCGGTTCGGGCAAGTCGACCCTCGGCCAGGCGCTGCTGCGCCTGGTGGGTTCCCAGGGCGAGATCCACTTCGGAACCCAGCGCCTGGATGCACTGAGCGCGAAGGCCATGCGCCCACACCGCAGGCACCTGCAAGCGGTGTTCCAGGATCCGTTCGGCAGCCTGAGCCCGCGCATGTCGGTTGAACAGATCATCCGCGAAGGCCTGGACATCCACCGCATCGGGACCGTGGCCGAGCGCGAGCTCGCGGTGATCCGCGTCCTGCAGGAAGTCGGCCTCGATCCGCAGACGCGCCATCGCTATCCCCATGAATTCTCCGGGGGCCAACGCCAGCGCATCTCCATCGCCCGAGCGCTGGTCCTCGAACCCGAGGTGATCCTGCTCGACGAACCCACCTCGGCGCTGGACCGCACCGTGCAGAAGCAGATCGTCGACCTGCTGCGCAACCTGCAGGCGGTACATGGGCTGACCTATCTGTTCATCAGTCACGACCTGGCGGTGGTCCGCGCCCTCGCCCACGACCTCATGGTCATCAAGGACGGTATCGTCGTCGAACAAGGCGATGCCCGGCAGATTTTCCAGGCACCGAGCCACCCCTACACACAGGAACTGCTGCGTGCCTCTGGACTGGCCGAGCAGCAATCCGCAGCCGGCTGGGCGAGGACGGCAATCTGATGGGGCAGCGACCGGCCTGTGCTCGACTGCACGCGCGGCCGCCGCCGCGCCCCAACCATCGAGGTCATTGCGGAAGTAACCTCAGCGGTCAATCTTTAATATCGGTTTCACGGCGTCCGGCCTGTGAATTGGGATGAAAAGGGGCCTGGTTCCGCTGCCCCTGCGGACCACCCAACCTGCGTCACAATTCGTCGAAGCACATGACCATCGCCAATAAGCTGGCTAACGCCTTGCTCCTTCACGGTTTCTTCTAAGGATGGTCTGAAGCAGCCTGTATTTCCGGTCGACTTCAGCCTGCGCCGTTTTTGAAAGCGGAAAACCGATCCAAAATGATCAGTTCGCCCACCGATATCGGTGTTTATGGCCGCCGCGATAACTTCGCCGCAGCCATTTCCCACATTACAGGCGCACCTCTCCTGCATTCGCCAGCAAATGTCTGCGAGCCATCCAGAGGTTCGACAGGGCGAACAGCGTCACCAGTTGCGCCGTGTTCTTCACCAGTCCGCGGAAGCGCACCTTGGTATAACCAAACTGCCGCTTGATCACCCGGAACGGGTGCTCGACCTTGGCGCGCACCTGAGCCTTGGCTTTCTCGATCTTGCGCTTGGCTTTGTATAGCGCACTGCGTTTATCGAGCTTCTTGTAGGTGCTACGTCGTGCCGCCACCTGCCAGATAACCTTCCGATCAGCATGCTCCGGACGTTTCTCAACGCCAATGTAGCCCGCGTCCGTACAAACTACGTTCTCGTCGCCATGCAGCAACTTGTCGACCTGAGTAACGTCCGCAACGTTGGCCGCCGTACCCACTACGCTGTGCACCAGGCCAGACGTGTCGTCCACGCCGATATGCGCCTTCATACCGAAGTGGTGAGTCGACCGCAGGAACTGCCCCCACAGCCGCTCGCAGAACCGTACGTGACACTCTCGCGTCATACGGCTCCCGTTATCCAACCTTGTTGCCCAGCCACTCGCCAGTGATGGAACAGTCGGGGTGCCGCCATACGCATCTTTTCCACCCATCGGCTACCACGCCGCTTCCGCCTGTGAAGGGCCTTGTACTTTCGTCGGGCCCAGCGTTCAAGTGCGCGGTCAATGTGTTGGAAGATGCCAAGCATGGACGTCCGATAAAACGAGCCATAGTAGTGCCACCACCCCTGTATCACCGGATTGTATAGCCGAGCCACATCGGCCAGCGTCACGTGGGTTTGACTATTGAGTCGCCACCTGCGCACCGTTTGCCGCATCCGCTTCAAGGCACCCTCGCTCGCTCCCGGAAGGAAGCTCGTGAAAAGCCTGCCTTCTTTGCTGAGTGCCTTCCTCGGCCTGAACATAAAACCCAGGAAGGTGAAGCTCACATGCAGATGCTGTTCGGTACGGTTGCTGTCCTTGCAATACACGATCTTCGATTTCTCAGGATGCATCGTCAGCCCGCAGTCCGCTAGCCGTGACGCGATGGTTCGCATCATATATTCCGCCTGCTTCCGACTACGGCAGTGAACCACCGCATCGTCTGCATACCGGGCGAACGGACAGTTCGCGCTGGTGCGTTGCATCCACATGTCGAAGGCGTAGTGCATGAACAGATTCATCAGGATTGGACTGACTACTCCTCCTTGCGGAGTGCCGCGGTCGCGTGGAACGCAAACGCCGTCCTTCGTTTCGAACGGAGCAACCAGCCACCGCTCAATGTACAGAAGAATCCAGTCTTCCTTGATGTGGGCGCGTACCGCTTTCATCAGCAGCCCATGATCAATCTGATCGAAAGCCGCCTTGATATCAAACTCCACGACCCAGTCATATCGCCAGCAGCGTTCACGAGTGATTGCCACGGCCTGCTTCGCCGACCGTCCAGGCCGATACCCATAAGAGTCCGGATGGAAGATCGAGTCCAGCTCTGGCTCGATGAGAAGCTTGACTACGGTTTGCGCAACACGGTCAGAGACCGTGGGCACTCCCAGCTTGCGCATGCCTCCCGACGCTTTGGGAATCTCCACCTGCTTCACCGGCGGCGGGAAGTATGATCCCGACGACATCCGGTTCCACAGCTTGTAAAGATTCTTCGACAGGCCCTGCTCGAAGTCGGCAATGGTTTCATCGTCGACGCCAGCAGCACCACGGTTAGCTTTAACCTGCTGGTATGCCTCCCATACCGTGCGCTTCGCTAATCCATAAGGTTTCGCCGATATCATGCTGCTCATCCCCGGAGGTTGACAGCATTCGTCGGCAGGATAACGCCGCCCCTTCGCTCCACCGCCATTACAGAGGCTTCATCACTACTACGGGAGGCTCCGCCCCTCGCTCCAGCATCGGTATTCTTCCTCATGGTGTTGGCCATTTGTCATTTTCCTTCGCATCTGGAGCAAGGTTCTCACGTTCCATACCAAAGCCTATATGGAGATCATGCCGCCTATACACCGGCTGCCATCGGGTCCGTAAGCAGGTAACGCCCCGACTCGTCCTGAAGCCAATACTCAACCTCAGTTTCGACAGCACCTTGGGCATAACGATGCGTCATCGGACGGTTTGCTTTCGCTCATCTTCTCCATACTCACCTGCCACCCTCAGGGGTGACTTTTCCTCGGTCGCTCACCACCACGCCTTTTGGGCGCAGCAGCACCGGGTGGTTTGAAGTCCGCTCCTGCAAGCCGACTTCGGAAGGCCTACTTCCATCTTCGGTACAGCATCACAGGTCAACTGACCTGTGTTCGTGACACACAATATTGGTTTCCCTTCTTGGTCTGGTGCATCTCCGGGTCGCGTTTGCCATCTTTATTCTTCGTCGAACTCGGCGCATTGATCAGCGTGGCATCGACGATGGTGCCCTGGCGCAGCGACAGGCCACGGTCGCCAGGTAGCCGTTGATCACGGCCAGGATTCCAGCAGCCAGTTCGTGCTTCTCCAGCAAACGACGGAAGTTGAGGATGGTGGTTTCGTCCGGAATGCGCTCCAGGCTCAACCCTGCGAACTGGCGCAGAATGGTGGTCTCGTACAGCGCCTCCTCCATCGCCGGATCGCTGTAGCCGAACCAGTTCTGCATCAAATGTACGCGCAGCATCGCCATCAGCTGATACGCCGGACGACCACCTTCACCCTTGGGGTAGTGCGGCTCGATCAGGGCAATCAAACCCTTCCACGGCACCACCTGATCCATCTCGATCAGGAACAACTCTTTGCGGGTCTGCTTGCGCTTGCCGGCGTACTCGGCGTCGGCGAAGGTCATTTGCTTCATCGGGAAACTCGGGCAACGGGATCGGCGTATTTCACCAGATTCGGGAAGTCTTTTTCAGACCATCCTTAGGTCTCGCCGCCCGCAGCATGTAGCAACGGCTCAATCCCCCTGACAGAACTGCAGAATCGCCTCGGCCACCGCCTGCGGCGCTTCGCGCTGGGGGAAATGGCCGACGCCTGGCAATAGCTGTCGGTGGTAAGGGCCGCTGAACAAGGCCTCGCGGCCCGCCGAGGTTTCCGGTGCGTTGCAGGTATCGGCTTCGCCGTGCAGCACCAGCGTCGGCACGGCGAGCACCGGGGCCGGTTGCAGCAGCGCCTCGTCCGATGCATAGGCAGGATCGCCGTCGACGAAGCCCCAGCGGTGGCGATAGGAATGCAGTACCACGGCAGCCCAGTCCGGATTATCGAAAGCTTCCAGGGCCTGGATAAAATCCGCCTCGGCGTACCAGCCGGCCGGTGACCAGGTATCCCACAGCAGCCGCGTAAAGGCCGCACGATCCTCGGTTACCGTCTGCTCCCCGCGCGGGGTGGCCATGTACCAGTGGTACCAGTAGTTGCGCGCCTGGCTTAGCGAGATGTGCTGGTTCGGGTCATTGGTGCCATAGCCCACCGCGAGCATTACCAGCCGTGCGGCGGCGTGATGGCGCAGCCCGCAGGCATTGGCCACCGCCCGCGCGCCCCAGTCGTGGCCGACCAGCACCGGCTGGTCGAGGCGCAGCGCATCGATGAAATCCAGCAGATCGCGGCCCAATGCGGCCAGCTGGCCGCTGCGCGGGGTCAGTGGGTCGATAAAGCGCGTCTGCCCGAAACCACGCAGCGTCGGGCAGAGCACCCGGTAGCCGGCAGAGGCCAGGCGCTCGGCGACCTCGGTCCAGCTCTCCGCGCAATCCGGCCAGCCGTGCACGAGCACGGCCACCTGTTGGCCACGGGGATTCCATTCGAGATAAGCGATATCCAGCACCGGCGTGCTGACAAAGGCATAGCGACTCATACCGGCGTCTCCTTACGTTGGTCGAGCGGTCAGCATAAGCGTTCGTCTGGGTAAAAAAAGCAGGCCCGTCTCATCTGGACGGGCGCCGCACGGTTGACCGATAAGAACCTGGGCGGGAGCACACTGCGCCCGCTCAGGCGGATGGTTTGGCGTCAGGAGCGGTTGGCTGCCTGGGCCGCCTCGATCAGCTCGACGCCGATCTCGCTCTCGAACTTCTTCCACACCGGTTTCATCGCCTCGCGCCACATCGCGCGTTGCTCGGGGGTCAGCTCGATGATTTCGGTCTTGCCGGAGGCGGCGATGGTCTGGCGCGCCTTCTGATTGAGTTCGTCCGCCTGGCGGTTAACCTCGACGGTGACCTCAGCCATGATCGCTTCCAGCTCGCTGCGCACATCATCCGGCAAGCCTTTCCAGAACTTGGTGTTGGTGATCACCATGTAGTCGATCAGGCCATGATCGGACGCGGTCATGTACGGCTGTACCTCATGGACCTTCTGGCTTTCGTAGTTCGACCAGGTGTTCTCGGTGCCATTGACCACACCGGTCTGCAGGCCCTGGTAGACCTCGGCGAAGCTCATCTTGCGCGGGTTGGCGCGTACCGCCTTGAACTGCTCGTCGAGCACCGCGGAGGCCTGCACGCGGAACTTCAGGCCGCGCGCGTCCTTGGGTTCGCGCAGCGGCTTGTTGGCCGAGAGCTGCTTGGTGCCGTTGTGCCAATAGGCCAGACCGGTGATGTTCTTGTCCTCCATCGCGGTCAGCAGCGCCCGGCCCTGCGGGCTGCTCTGGAAGCGGTCGGCAGCGGCCAGGTCGTCGAACAGGAACGGCAGATCGAATATCTGGATGGCCTTGGCGTAATGCTCGAACTTGGCCAGCGAAGGCGCCAGCATGTGCACATCACCCAGCAGCAGGGCCTCCATTTCCTTGCCGTCGCCGAACAGCGAGGAGTTCGGGTAGACCTCGACCTTCACCTTGCCCGGCAGGCGTTCCTCGGCGAGTTTCTTGAACAGCAGGGCGCCCTGCCCCTTCGGCGTGTTGTCCGCCACTACATGGGCGAACTTGATGGTCACGGGATCGGCATGCACCAGTCCGGCGACGGTGAAAGAAAGCGCGCAGGCGAGTGCCTTGAGCTTGTTACTCAGCATGGAAGTACCCTCTTGTTTTTGTCGGTTGGTACGTTTCGCAGGCAAGCGTTGCGGTCAGGGCACCGCTTGTCCGGCACGTTGCAGCAGGCGACGGGCACGGCCGATGACGGGGGCGTCGACCATCTGTCCGTCCACCACGAAAACCCCATCGCCGGAAGCTCCGGCGGCGAGGATGCGTTGCGCCCAGGCCAGTTCCGCGGCACTGGGCATCAGGGTTTCGTGCACCACCGCCACCTGGCTCGGATGGATGCACAGCAGGCCGCCAAAGCCCATGTCACGCGCATCGGCAGCGGCACGGGCGAGGCCTTCGAGGTTCTTGATGTCGGGAAAGACGCTATCCAGCGGTGCTGCCAGCCCGGCCAATCGCGACTGCAGCAGCAGCGCATAGCGTGCCTGGTCGAGCATGCGCTCGGCGCCGGCGGTGCCATTGGCCAGGCCGAGATCGAGACCCAGGTCCAGCGCGCCGAAGGACAGCCGCTCGACACCCTGGGCGTGGGCAATTTCCGCCAGATTGGCCAGCCCGCGGGCACTTTCGACGATTGGCCAGACCGGCTTGCCGTAGCTGGCCGCCAGCGCAACCTGCACCGCGCTTTCGACCTTCGGCAGCAGCACGCCGGTGACGCCGGCATGACGGGCACAGAGCGCGAGGTCCGCGGCCTGCTCGGCATGGGTTGGCGCGTTGATGCGCACCAGCAGGCGCGCCGCCGGGTTGGCCGCGAGGAAGGCATCGAGGTTACCCCTCGCCTCTGCCTTAAGGTTCTCTGCGACCGCATCCTCGAGGTCGACGATGACCGCGTCGGCGCCGCTCGCCAGCGCCTTGGGAATGCGTTCCGGGCGGGTCGCCGGGACGAACAGCGCGCTACGGATGATCGATGAGTTCATGGGCTGGCTCCTGGGCACGCTCATACCGCGCCCTGCTCGTGCAAGCGCTGAATGTCGCCGGGGGCGTAACCCAGCTCGGCCAGCAGGCTGTCAGTATGCTGGCCCAAGGCGGGGATTGGGTCCATGCGCGGGGCGAAGGCACTGTTGCGCCCCGGCGGCAGCAGCGCAGGCAGGCGACCGGCCGGGCTGTCCACCTCGCTCCATCGCTGGCGCGCCTTGAGCTGCGGATGCGCCCAGACACCCGCCATGTCGTTGACATGCGCATTGGCGATGGGCGCGGCATCCAGCCGGGCGATCACCTCTTCGGCGCTCAGGCGACTGAACGCCTCGACGATGAGCGCACGCAATTCGGTGCGATGCTCCGAACGCCGGGCGTTGCTCGAGAAGCGCTCGTCCTGCGTCAGTTCCGGCTGCAGCAGCACCTTGTCGCAGAACGCCAGCCACTCACGCTCGTTCTGCAGACCGAGCATCACCGTGCCGCCGTCGCCGGTGGGGAACGGGCCGTAGGGGTAGATGGTGGCGTGGGCGGCGCCGGCACGCGGCGGCGGCGGCGCGCCCTTGTAGGCGTAATACAACGGGTAGCCCATCCACTCCACCAGGCTTTCGAGCATGGAGACGTCGACGCGGCTGCCCTCGCCCGTCTTGTCGCGCAGCATCAGCGCCGAGAGCACTCCGGTGTAGGCGTACATGCCCGCGGCGATATCGGCGATGGAGCAGCCGGCCTTGGCCATCTCGGTTTCGCCCGGCCCGCCAGTGACGGAGAGGAAGCCGCCCTCGCTCTGGATCAGCAGGTCATAGGCCTTCTTCTGCTCGTAGGGACCGCCTTCGCCGTAGCCGGAGATGTCGCAGACGATCAGCCGCGGAAAGCGCTCGTGCAGCGCCTCGAAGGACAGCCCCATGCGCGCCGCGGCACCGGGCGCCAGGTTCTGCACCAGCACGTCGGCCTTGGTCAGGAGCTGGTCGAGCACCTGGGCGGCGGCGTCCTGTTTCACGTCCAGGCTCAGGCTTTCCTTGGAGCGGTTGGTCCAGACGAAATGCGAGGCCAGCCCGTCGACCCGCTCGTCGTAGCCGCGGGCGAAGTCGCCGGCACCGGGCCGCTCGATCTTGATCACCCGCGCGCCGAGGTCGGCCAGCTGGCGCGTGCAGAACGGCGCGGCGATGGCGTGCTCGAGGCTGACCACGGTGATGCCATCGAGTGGGCGGGGTTTGACTTGGGTGTCGTTCATGTTCGGTTCCTGCAAATTCGGCGTAGGGTGGAAATCGCCGAAGCCATTTCCACGCGTTTGTTCAAGTCCCCGTGACTCTGGCGCCCTGTTGGTGGATGAGGCTTCGCCGTCATCCACCCTACAAGTCACGCAAGCGCGCCCAGCTGCTGCAGCTTGCGTAGGCGCCAGACCTTGTCGATCAGCACGCCCGCCTCGCCATCGCTACGCGCAGCGGAGAACTGAACCAGGCGGCGAAACTTGTCCTCCAGCTCGGCGCGGCTCAGCGTGTTGCCCGGGTCGCCCTTCGGCTCGTCGATGGCGCCGTGCAGCGTACGGCCGTCGGTGGTGGTCACGTCGACGCGACCGAGCCAGCGCGCCGGGTAGGCGCCGTCCACCTCTGGATCGAGGGTCATCGAGACCCTCTCGCAAAACTCGCCGACGCGCGGGTCGCTGAGCGCATGGCTGTGGAATTCGGTCAGGCCGGCCTTGCCGTACAGGGCGATCAACCCCAGCACGGTGCCCATGGAGAACTTCGCCTGATGGACACTTTGTGGCACGGTCACGCGACCGAGCACGTCGATCGCCCCCTGATGCACGCGGGTGGTGACGCTGGAAATGTCATCGGCGTGCAGGCCTTCTCGCCGCATCAGCGCCAGCAGCGCATCGGCGGCCGGATGGGTATGCCGGCAGGAGGCGTGGAACTTGAACGAGGTTTCCGCCAGCGCCCAGCGGGTGCCGAGGCGGTCGGACAGCTTGCTCGGATCGGCATCGCTGGACATACCGGCAGCCATGCCCTGCTCTCCTTCGAGGATGTCCTGCGCGCCGGCCAGGCCATCGGCGGTCAGGTAGGCGGCGAGCAGGCCATCGGCAGCCGCCTTGGCGGTGTGCAGCTGCTTGGAGTCCGCCGCGTCACGGAGAAACTCCCACAGCCCCGCCGCTTGCGTACCGGCGCTGCCGAGCAGATGGGTGAACTGCTGCTGGTCGAAATCCATCAGCTTGCCCACCGCTACCGCCGCCGCCAGCGTGCCGACGGTCGCGGTGGTGTGGAAGATGCGGTAATGCGAGCGGCCGAGGAATTCGCCGATGCGGATACCCGCCTCGTAGCCGGCGACCGAGGCCACCAGAAGCTCGCGGCCGGACTTGCCCAGATCCTGCGCCGCCGCCAGCGCGGCCGGGAATACCACCGTGGCCGGGTGCAGCACGGAGCTGTTGTGCAGATCGTCCTGCTCCACCAGGTGCGAGCTGGCGGCGTTCACCAGCGCGGCGAAATAGGCCGAGCTGCTCTGGCCGTTGACCAGAATGCACGCCGGCCCGTCGGCCGGGCCCATTCTCTGCGCGTAACGCTCGAACAGCGGAATCGGATGCGAGCCTGCGCTGGCCAGGGCCGAGCCGAGCCAGTCGAGAAAGAGGTCTTCGGTGCGGGCCAGCACCGGCTCGGGGATCTGCTCGTAGGCAAGCCCGGCGAGGAATTCGGTCAGGGCACGGGTGTGCTGGCTCATGCGTTGGGCTCCAGCGGATTCTCTAACGGAATGGACAGTTCGATGAGGTTCTGGTCGGGGTCGCGCACATACACCGAGCGGATCGGTCCGGTCGCCCCGGTGCGCTGCACCGGACCTTCGACGATGGCGACCTGCTGCGCCTGGAGATGGGCGATCACCTCGGCCAGCGGTGTGGCGACGATAAAGCAGAGGTCCGCCGAACCCGGCGTCGGCCGCTCGGCCTTGGGTTCGAATTCGCGTCCGGCCTGGTGCAGGTTGATCTTCTGGTTGCCGAAGGCGAGCGCCTTGCGCCCTTCGCCGAAGGTCACCGCCTGCATGCCGAGCACGCGGGTGAAGAAGTCGATCGTTGCCTCGAGGTCGGCGACGGTCAGCACCAGGTGGTCGAGATGGCTGATATTCATGACGCACTTCCTCTTTTTTGTAGGGTGGAAATCGCGAAGCATTTCCACCACCTGTGTCGCCTGTTTCGATACGCATGGAAAAGGCTTCGCCGTTTTCCACCCTACATTTGGCTTCGTTAAAACGAGCGCGGCAGCTCCAGCAGATGCTCCGCCACGTACGACAGGATCAGGTTGGTCGAGATCGGCGCCACTTGGTACAGCCGCGTCTCGCGGAACTTGCGCTCGACGTCGTATTCGTTGGCGAAGCCGAAGCCACCGTGGGTCTGCAGGCAGGCGTTGGCCGCTTCCCAGCTGGCCTTGGCAGCCAGATACTTGGCCATGTTGGCGGCGGCGCCGGCGTTGCGGCCGCTGTCGTATTCCTCGCAGGCACGCCAGCGCATCAGGTCGGCGGCCTCGATCTCGATGTGCGCCTCGGCAATCGGGAACTGCACGCCCTGGTTCTGGCCGATAGGCCTGCCGAACACCACGCGATCACGGGCGTAGGCGGCGGACTTCTCGACAAACCAGCGACCATCCCCGATGCACTCGGCGGCGATCAGGGTGCGTTCGGCATTCAGACCGTCGAGGATGTAGCGGAACCCCTTGCCCTCCTCACCGATCAGGCTGCTGGCGGGGATTTCCAGGTTGTCGAAGAACAGCTCGTTGGTCTCGTGATTGACCATGTTGGCGATCGGCTGCACGGTCAGGCCGTTGCCGATGGCTCCACGCAGATCGACCAGGAAGATCGACATGCCTTCGGACTTGCGCTGCACCTCGGCCAGCGGCGTGGTGCGTGCCAGCAGGATCATCAGGTCCGAATGCTGAATGCGCGAGATCCACACTTTCTGCCCGTTGATCACGTACTTGTCGCCCTGCTTCACCGCGGTGGTCTTGATCTTGGTGGTGTCGGTACCAGTAGTGGGCTCGGTGACGCCCATGGACTGCAGCCGCAATTCCCCGCTGGCCAGCTTCGGCAGGTAGTAGCGCTTCTGTTCTTCGCTGCCGTGCCGGAGCAGCGTAAACATGTTGTACATCTGCCCATGAACGGTGCCGGAGTTGCCCCCGCAGCGGTTTACTTCTTCGAGAATCACCGAAGCTTCGGCCAACCCAAGCCCAGATCCGCCGTACTCTTCCGGGATCATCGCTGACAGCCAGCCGGCCTCGGTCAACGCCTTGACGAAGGCGACCGGGAAGCTTTTCTCCTCATCGAGCTTGCGCCAGTATTCGGCCGGAAAATCGGCGCAGAGCGCACGTACGCCTTCGCGGATGGCATTCAGTTCTTCGTTCTTGTGCAGGGTCATCTCGGTTCCTCAAAAACTGGCGATGCTGCATTGCGTATTGCTGATGGGTGGAGAGATGTGGACTTGCCCCCATCCTTGTCGGCTGGCCTCTTCCCCTCACCCCAGCCCTCTCCCTCAGGGAGAGGGGGCTGCTTATGTGCTTGGCTCGACTGACTGGTGTTGCTTCACTTGGGAAGCTCGCCAGCTACGTATCTCCGCGACCCCCGTCCCCCTGCTGAAGCAGTCCCCTCGCCCCTCCGGGGAGAGGGTTAGGGTGAGGGGGGAAGCAACCACTCGATCAGTCGAATTCCACTTCCGCTTTCTGCGCCAGGCCGTTGTGATCGCCGGCCCAGAGTTTGGCCTTACCCGGCTCAACGATTCGACCTCCGACCTCAAACTCCTGCGGCACCACCAGAGGACGCAGGCCGCGGTAGGCGAAGCGGCGCAAGCGTGCATCCGGATGGGCACGGCAGAAGGCCCGCAGGTTGAGCGTGGCGATCAATGGGCCGTGTACAACCAGGCCCGAGTAGCCTTCGGTTTCAGTGACGTAGGGCCAGTCGTAATGAATGCGGTGGCCGTTGAAGGTGACGGCTGAATAACGGAACAGCAGGGTTGGCGTCGGGGTAACGGCCTCCAGCCAATCGCCGGCTACCATCGGCTCACCGCTGCTGGTTTTTGGCGGGCTGGGTTCGCGGTAGACGATGTCCTGCTCTTCGCGGATGGCCAGGCGCCCGTCCTGCAGATAGTCGTGCTGCACCGTGACGAATAGCAGTGCGCCTGTGCGGCCGTGCTTTTCCTCGATGTGCTTGATGGTGGATACGCGATTCGCCTCGGACCCGGCCGTCAAAGGCTCGATGAACTCGACACGCCCGCCGGCCCACATGCGGTTGCGGTTGTCGGCTGGCGGCAGAAACCCACCACGCGCCGGATGACCGTCTTCGCCCAGGCCAATTTCGGGTAAGGGCTCCTGAAAGAAGCACCATTGCCACAACGGCGGCAGTGCTTCGCCATGGGCAGGGGTGGCTTCGCCGAGCGTTGCAGCAATGCGCATCAGCAGGTTGCGGCTGAGCTGGTCATGGACTTCTTCGCTACGGCCGATCCAGGCAGTTACGTCGGTCATCTGAGGCTTCCGGCTGTATTGTTTCAGAAAGAATGCACCACGCCCGGCATACTGAGAATTTGCAATTACCGAGACCGGCGTTCGGCTAAGCTGAACGCCCACTGACTCTTCGAGCGTGCACATGCATTTCGATCTGGTCGATCTTCGCCTCTTCATTCACATCGCCGAATCGCCCAGCCTGACTCAGGGCGCACGCCGCGCCCACTTGTCGCCAGCGGCGGCCAGCGCCCGCATCAAGGCGCTGGAAAGCCAGCTGTACAGCCGCTTGCTGTATCGCGACAGCCGCGGTGTTGAGCTGACGCCGGCCGGGTGCAAGCTGCTGCAGCATGCGCGGCTGATCATGCGTCAGGTTGATTACCTGAAAAGCGAGTTCACCGAATACGGCACCGATGCCGCCGGGCACATCCGCATATTCGCCAATACCACGGCGGTGACCGAGTTCCTCCCGGAAGTGCTGGCCGGCTTTCTCGCTCAACGTCCGGGCGTAACGGTGGATCTGCAGGAACGCCTGAGCCGCGACATCGTGCGAGGTGTGCTGGACGGCAGCACGGACATGGGCATCATCGCAGGCCCGGTGTGCGCCGACGGGCTGCAGGTGCTGCATTTCAGTACCGACAGGTTGCTGCTCGCCGTGCCGATCGGCCATGCGTTGGCGAACGAACCACGCGTGACGCTGCGCCAGACCCTGCACTATCAGCACATCGGGTTGCATGAAGGCAGTACGCTGCTGACCTTCCTGCGCGATCAGGTGGAAAAGCTGGGTAGTCAGTTGTCCCTGCGCATCCAGTTATCCAGCTTCGAGGCGGTGTGTCGGATGATCGAGGCTGGCGTCGGGATCGGCATCATTCCGGAATCCGCAGCACGGCGACATAGCCGCACCATGCAGCTTGCGCTGGTGACTCTGGACGAGCCCTGGGCGGTGCGCGAACGCAGCATCCTGGTCCGCGAACTGGACGCACTGCCCGGCAGCGTGCGCGCGCTGATTGCGACCCTGGTCCCCAGCCACAACGCGTGAGCGAACGTTACGTCCCGGATGCTGCCGAAAGGCGGGTAGCCCCGCTTCGGCGGACCATCGCAGGGAGCCCCAATGTCCGCACTCACCAACAGGCTGTTTCGCCTGTATCACCGGGTAACCGGCAGCATCGCGTTTTACCCCACGCTAATCGCCGTTGGCCTCGCCGGCCTGTGCATCGTATCCATCGTGCTTGAGATGACATGGCTGCAGTCATACAAAGAAGATCTGGACCTGGGGTTGGTTAAGAACGCTGAGAACGCCCGCCTGATTCTCGGGACGCTGGTCGCCGGCATCATCTCGTTGATGGTATTCAGCTTCTCGATGGTGATGGTGGTGCTCAACTCAGCCGCCTCGTCGCTGTCGCCGCGGGTCATTCCCGGGCTGATCAGCAGCCGCAGTCATCAGGTGGTGCTCGGCGTCTACCTCGGCACGATCATCAACTCGCTGATGCTGATCTCAACGATTCAGGAAGGCGACGATATCAACGTACCGAGCCTGGGCATCTTTCTGGCGCTTGGCCTCGGCGTCATTTGTTTGTGCCTGTTCGTTTACTTCATCCGCTCCATTTCTCTATCGATCCAGGTCGACTTCATCCTCAGCCGCGTCTACAAGCAAACCCATGCCCAGCTGCAACAGCGCATCGAGCGACTGGAGCACTGCAAGGTCGCAGAATGGCCGGACGACAGCGATTGGCAGACGATCCGGGCGCGGCGCTCCGGCTATTTCAAGGCACTGAACATTTCTGCCGCGCAGGCGCTGCTCGACGAACAGGACGCCTGCATGACCGTGCAGGTGCACTATGGCTTTTTCGTCATGCCTGGGCACCCACTGATACGACTGAACCGCGAGCTGGACGAACGCTGCGTGGCGCAGCTGCTCGACTGTTTCGATTTCTACGTCGAGGAATACGCCCACCGGCATTTCTTCTTCGGCTTCAAGCAGATCATCGAGATTGCCGTACGCGCGCTAAGCCCGGGCATCAACGATCCGGGAACGGCGATCAAGGCGATCGACATGATGGGCGTGCTGCTCAGCGAACGGATGAAGTTGCCGGACCACGATGTCGCCCCCGAGCAAGGCGCGCCACGGATCTTCCTCAGCGAGCTCGATCTGCATCAGATGCTCCTGCTGGCGTTCGGCTCGCTGCGCGCTTACGGCAAAGAGGATCTGCAGGTGCTGCTGACCTTGCTTCAGGCGTGCAAGAACCTTTTGTTCAGTGCGACGGACGCCGAGGACGAGCGCGTAATCCTGCGCCACGCTCAAGCAATCCTCGAACAGGCGGCTGCCTCGCTAGACGGCGCATTGGATCGGCAGGCTGTAGCCGAGGCGGTGCAGCTATTAAATCTGGCCGTACGACACGCAGCGCCGCTGGAGAACACCCTCGCCAGGCAGTGCTGAAAGACGTGCTCTACCCGATAGCAGCGGCGTGGTGTCGCTCGCTTACTCAGCACTTCAATCCAGCTCTTTTAAACCAAACAGTTGCCTTCCGACGTTCACAATACAAAACGCACCGCGACTTGTTTTCAGCTATCTCGTTATTTAGGGTGTTACCGATGAAAACCTTGATTGCACCTATCAGCTCCCTGCTCGCTGGCGTGGCACTGCTTCTGCTGGGACACGGGCTGCTCAATACCCTGCTTACACTACGCGGCGTTGCCGAAGGCTATTCGACCGGTCTGATCGGTCTGCTGATGTCCGGCTATTTCGCAGGCTTCTTGATCGGCACCTGGCTTGCACCATCGCTGATCCGGCGCATCGGCCATATCCGCACCTTTGCCTTCTATGCCGCGCTTGCGGCGGTGGCTGTGCTGTTGCACGTGCTGATCGTAAACCCGTGGGTATGGCTGGTGCTGCGGGTGCTCTACGGCGTTTCGCTGGTCACGCTGTACATGGTTATCGAAAGTTGGCTGAACGCTCAGGTCAGCGGCGAGAAGCGCGGCCAGGTATTTGCTCTGTACATGGCGGTTAACCTCGGCGCGCTAGCGGCCGCTCAACAGCTGTTGAGCCTCGATACGCCGATGAACTTCACGCTGTTCGCGCTGGCGGCGATTCTCATCAGCAGCGCGCTGATGCCGATCACCCTGACCCGCCAGGCGCAACCCGCGCTGCCGGACATGCCGGCCACCGACTTGCTGCAACTGGCCCGTATCGCTCCGCTGCCGTTGATGGCAGCCGGTATTTCCGGGCTCACACTGGGCGGCTTCTGGGGCCTGGCGCCGGTGTATGCGAGCCAGGTCGGTTTCGATGCGGCCGGCGTCGGCCTGCTGATGAGTATCACCATCCTTGGTGGCGCAGTGCTGCAATGGCCGATCGGGCTGTTCTCGGACAAACATGACCGGCGCGTGGTGCTGCTCTGGGTGGTGGCGATCGCCGCGGTGCTGGCATTGATCATCACACCAATTCTCGCGGGCTCTTTGCTGCTGGGGCTGATGTTCCTCTGGGGCGGACTGGCATTCTCGATCTACTCGATCGCTGTGGCCCAGATGGTCGACCAGCTGAATCCGGACGAGATCCTATCCGGCTCCAGCGGCCTGTTGCTGGCCAACGGTTTCGGTGCAGCATTCGGGCCGGTAGTCGCAGGTGGCTTGATGCATCTGTTTGGCGCCATCGCGCTGCCACTGTTCTTCGCGGTGACGTTGGGCATTCTTGCAATCTACTCGTTCTGGCGCCCGCGCCGCGTTGTGGATCTGGTGACCGAACCGCACGGCCACTTCACGCCGATGCTGCGTACCAGCCACACGGTGTTGGAGCTGATGCCTGACACACCAGAAGTCGAACCCGCGCCAGCAGCGGCCGATGAGGCCGAGATGGTCGACGAACATCCGGCTGCTCAGGAAGAGCCCGTTTCGCCACGAACAGGCACCCTATAAACCCAAGCAAGGCGGGGCCATGGCGGCCATGGGCCGGTCAGAATTCAATTTTGCCGCGCCCTGCCTTGATCGCACCACGCTTGCTCTTGCCCTCCAGCCTGCGCTTCTTCGAACCAAGCGTCGGCTTGGTCGGGCGGCGTGCCTTCTCCACCTTGGCCACGCTGCGAATCAAGTCTGCCAAGCGCTCCAGTGCGTCGAGACGATTCTGCTCCTGAGTACGATAACGCTGCGCCTTGATGACTACCACGCCCTCGCCGGTGATCCGGCTGTCACGCAGAGCCAACAGTCGCTCCTTGTAGAACGCAGGTAAAGAAGACGCCTGAATGTCGAAGCGTAGGTGCAAGGCGCTGGATACCTTGTTGACGTTCTGGCCGCCCGCCCCCTGGGCGCGTATGGCGGTCAGCTCGATCTCGGCATCAGGCAACTGCACGGTATTGGAAATTTCCAGCATGAAAGCTCGCGACGGAGACGATAGACGCCTGTGATTGTCCTATGCCGTGCGTGCCGCCGACACACTTTTTAGAACATTGCCCACCTGATGCCAGCAGTCGTTCGGCTAAGGTAATCCCCCGCCCCCAACGGATCTGAACATGGACTCGATCACCCAGGCCCTGCTTGGCGCCAGCGTGCAAGGCGTGATGCTCGGCCGCTGGCAGGGCCGCAAGGCGCTCGTTTATGGCGCCGTACTCGGCACACTGCCGGATCTAGATGTGGTCATCGACTACGGCGATGCGGTCGCCAACATGACCTATCACCGCGGCTTCAGCCATTCGCTGTTCGTTCTGAGCCTGCTCGCCGTTCTGCTGACCTGGCTGATCAGGCGATTCCGCCCAGACGAGCGATACACCGGTACACGACTGTTCCTCAGCATCTGGCTGGTGCTGATCACTCACGTCCTGCTGGACGCCTTCACCAGCTATGGCACCCAGCTGCTCTGGCCGCTGACCACGCCTCCTATCGCCTGGTCCAGTGTGTTCATCATCGATCCTCTCTACAGCGTGCCGCTGCTCGTTGCGGTGCTAGTGGGTCTGCTGTTTGGCCTGCGCGAACGCACAGCGAAATGGCCCGCCTACGCCCTGGCCATTTCCACCTGTTACCTGGGGTTCACGTTGGCCGGCAAACAGATGGCCGAACACCGCGTGCAGGCCACCATGGCCAGCCAAGGAATTCAGGCGGAGCAGATGTTCAGCACGCCAACACCTTTCAACAGCTTGCTGTGGCGGGTGATCCTCGTGGATGGCGAGCACTATTACGAAACGCTGGTCAGCTGGTGGGACGACGCGCCGCCGACGCTGGTGCGCTTGCCGCGCAACGCTCATCTGGCTGCCGAGCTGCGTGGCTCAGAGCAATACGAGCGATTGAAGTGGTTTACCGGGAACGTGCTGCGCTATGACGTGGATGACGACCAGCTGCTGGTAACCGATTTACGATTGGGCATGACAGGCTTTCATCCATTCCGCTTCCCGCTGGCGGAGCGCTCCATCGAAGGCTGGCGCCTGATCGAGCAGCCCGAGCGCCTACCGGCCAATCGAGGCGACATGAGCCGCCTGGCAAGCTTGTGGCAACGGATCTGGCAACAGGAGCCGGCGCTACCCCTGGCAGCCTGGGCGGCCGAGCTGAACGGAAGTCGCTGAGTAAGCGGCTCGAAGCCCGAGCCGCTTATCTCCCCACCACGCGTCAGGTTCGGAACTGACGGACCAGTTCCTGCAGCTCCAGACCCAGACGTGCCAGCTCAGCGCTGGCGCTGGCAGTATGCTCCGTGGCACTGGCGCTCTGATCGCCGATATCCCGGACGCGGGTCACGCTTTCGGAAATGTTCTCTGCTACGGCGCTCTGCTGCTCGGCCGCTGCAGCAATCTGCTGGTTCATCTGTTCGATGGTAGACACCGACTCGGTGATCCGTCCCAGTGCGACACCTGCCTCGTTAGCCAGGCCCACAGTGCTCTGAGTAAGGTCCCGACTGGTCTGCATCTGCTCAACTGCCTGCTGCGCCACCCGCTGCAGATTCGCGATCAGCCCTTCGATCTCCTCGGTGGAATCATGGGTGCGCCGCGCCAATGCACGGACCTCGTCGGCCACCACTGCAAACCCGCGGCCCTGCTCGCCGGCACGGGCCGCTTCAATGGCTGCATTGAGTGCCAACAGGTTAGTCTGCTCGGCAACCGCACGGATCACCTCGAGCACGCTGCCGATACGCCCGCTTTCGGCGTGCAACGCTTCGATCGCATGGGCCGATTGATCCACCTCCCCGGCCAGGTTGCCGATCTGCTTAACCGCATCCTGCACCACCAGATCCCCTTGGCGCGCCTGCTGGTCCGCCTGGCGAGCAGCGATGGAAGCCTGCTCGGCATTGCGCGCAACTTCCTGCACGGTGGCAGCCATCTCATGCATCGCCGTGGCCACTTGCTCCGTTTCGACCCGCTGAGTCTGTACGCCGGCACTGGTCTGCGCGGTCACAGCTGAAAGCTGGTCGGCAGCAGCCGCAATCTGGCTGACGCCTCCACCGATACGGCCGATCAGGTTGCGTAGGCTTTCGGTCATGCCGTGCATGGCATTCTGCAGTTGCCCGACCTCATCACGACGGGTGCTCGCCTCGGAATACGTCAAGTCGCCACTGGCAACACGCTGAGCTTGTTGAACAGTACTGCGAAGCGGGCCGACGATCATTCGCGAGATCAGCGTAGCAGCCAACAGCCCAACGAAGATTGCCAGCGCACCGATCACCCCGAGCAACATGTAGCTGCTGCTGCGCTGTTGCTGCATGGCCTTGCTGGCATTGGCCAGCGCCTCGTCAGCGGCAGCAATTACCACCTCCGACTGCTGGGCCATCGAACGTTCGAGCTCGAGCCGTTCACCGCGATTCTGGCGAAACTCGTCAAAGGCCAACCGGTACTGGTCGAGCTCGGCCAACGCCTTGTCCATGGACGCCTTTTGGTCGTCGTTCAGCCAAATCTTCAGGTTGCTGCCGATGGTGGTAACGTTCCCGTGCAGGTCGCTCCAGCTAGTGGCCGCTTCGTCAGAGCTGTTGGCGACGAATACGTTTTCCAAAGTGCGCATGTCCAGGATCTGCTTGGTCAGCCCGGATGTCGCTTCGGCAACGGTAAGCGGATCACTCCCCTTGAGCCGGTCGCCTTCCAGGCGCAACACCCGCACCGCGTCGTACATATCAAGCTCAATGAACTCGAACTCTTCACGGCTGACCTGCGCAGCGTCCTGCATTCGCGTGCGCAGAGCCACGCCCCGCTCGATCAACTGCATGTAACGGTCGAACTGTCGCCCATACTCTTCCGCAGCTTGGCTTATCCGGCTCAAGTAAGCCCGTTCGACTGCACTGGAGCTTGTCGTCAAGCCGGAAAGCTCTTCGCTGAGCTGTTGCAGCGACTTGTGCAACGCATCGGCAGAAGACTGCTGCCGGGTCAGAGCATAATCCCGCTCTGCACCGCGGGCCGACAGGATGGACGCGTTTACACTAGACAGCTGCTCGATCTGCTGAGCTCGGCCAAGAATCTCATCGACGGCTACAAATCCGGTGCTGGCTACGCCGAGTGTGAGCAGCAGTACCAGGCCAAAGCCGCCAACGAGTTTTTTGCCTACCGAAAGATTGGTGAATAGATTCGCCACTGGTTCCATCAGAGAGATTCCACAAAAAGAAGCACGATCGGGAAGTCGGCAGAGATTACTAATAGTTGAGTGTTTCAGCTGGATATTTTTGACGCCTTAGGACTGACAGCTGGAATGCTGACCGCCTTCGCCCTGGCGAATATATAACTCACTCCCTCGGACACGCGGGGAGTGCTTCGCAGAGGCCGTCCCTGAACTTTTAGCGTGATTCCGTCGGGCGAAAGCCAGCCCACGGGAAAAGCTCCGTGCTCCGAGTTAACACAGCCTATGGCAGGCTTGGCTAGTGCTGCAGGTGCCCGTACAGCCGAGCGTAAAGCCCACCATCGGCAATAAGCTGTTGATGGTCACCGTCTTCAGCGATGCGGCCTCCGTCGAAGACCAGCACGCGATCAGCCTGCTTCACCGCCGACAATCGGTGAGCGATGATCAAGGTCGTACGCCCCTGAAGAAACCGGTTGAGCCCTTGATGCAATGCGTATTCCGTCGCTGCATCCAGTGCAGAGGTGGCTTCGTCGAGAATCACAACTTTCGGCTCAGCGAGGATCATTCGCGCGACCGCCAAGCGTTGCCGCTGGCCTCCAGACAAGCGCACACCGGAACGCCCGACAATGCTGTCCAGGCCGCTCGGCAACTGGCGAATCGTATCTGCCAACTGAGCAATCTCCAGGGCTCGCCAGCAGGCCTCGTCATCGAGCTCACGCCCCATCATCAGATTGGCTCGTACGGTGTCGTTGAACAACGCCGGGTGCTGCAGCACCACCGCAACGTTATCGCGTACAGTGCCCAGCCCAATGTCTTCGATCGGTACGCCGCCGAAACGTATTTGCCCCGACTGCGGTTGATACAAGCCCAGCAGTAGCTGCACAAGCGTGCTCTTACCGCCCCCGCTGGCCCCTACGATGGCGACTTTCTCGCCTGGTGCGATGCTGAGGTCGAGCCCTTCGAGAATGGGCTCTTCCTGGTAGGCGAACCGCAAGCCGCGCACATCGATCGCGACTGTCGTCTGACCGGTGAACGGGTCGCGCCCACCGACATGCTGCGGCTCGTCCTCCCGCGCCAATAACTGGTTGATGCGGCCCAGCGCGCCGCCGGCGGCGTAGAAGGCATACTGCAGGCTCAGCAGTTGTTCCACCGGACCGATCATGAACCAGAGGTAACTGAACACCGCCAGCATTTGCCCAATCGACAGGTCTGAAAACAGTACGGTGAGCATCGCGGCGGCACGAAAAACATCGATACCGAACTGGAACAACAGCCCACTGGCCCGGTTTGACGCATCGGTCTTCCACTGCGAGGCGATCGCATAGTCGCGTACTTCCCGTGCGCGCAGGCCCAACCGCCCCAGAAAGAATCCCTGACGGTTACCGGCGCGCACCTCCTGAATAGCATCGAGGGTTTCGGTCAACGCCTGCGTGAAGCGCGACGTACTGTCGTTTTCCAGCTTCTTCAGGTGCTTTACCCGCTTACCCAATTGCACCGTGGCGTAGATCACCAACGGGTTGAACAAAAGGATCAGCAGCGCCAGTTGCCAGTGCATCCATACCAGAATGGCTGCCGTACCGATGATCGACAACACGGCGACGAGCAGACGACTGAGCGTGTCGCCGATGAATTTGTCGATGGTCTCCAGATCGGTAACCAGATGCGCGGCTACCGTACCGCCGCCGAGGCTTTCGTATTCTGCCAGAGCAATGCGCTTTAGCCGCTCGATCAAACGTATGCGAATGCGGTACACGATGTCCTTCGACAATCGCGCGAACAGACGCGCCTGCAGTACGTTGAACACTAGCGCAGAAGCCCGCAAAACCAGCGTTATGCCAAGCATGAGCCCGATGTAACCCGCCGCGCTTTCCCAGCCGGTCGGCAGGAAGCGGTCCATGACCTGTAACGCAGAGTCACCCGCTCCGAGCAGCACCTCGTCGACCAGCAACGGCAGTAATAATGGAATAGGCACACTGCAAAGCGTCGCTAACACGGCAACCAGATTTGCCAGTATCAGGGCTTTGCGGTGGTGCAGCGCGAGCCGACGGATCTCCGCCCAGCTGAGTTGGTCAACCATGGGCGTTGCGCTCCAGCCAACGTGCCAAAAGCGGCGCCAGGACAGGCAGCGTCTGATAACCGTTGGTGAGTAGGGCCAGTTGGCCCTCATGCTCGGCCAGCAAGGTCGGGAAGCCCGCAATACCCAGATTCTCCACCCAAGTGAAGTCAGCCGCGGTCGCTATCCTGGTGGCAGGGTCATCGTAACGCTCCGCGAACTGGCTGCGCGGCAGCCCTGCCTCCTCTGCCAGCTCTACCAACAATGCTGCCCGGGTCACGTCCTGCCCCCGCTCGTAGAATGCCTGCTGAATCAATAGTGACAATAACCAAACCCGTGCACCGTCTAGACCACGGGCTGCAACTAGGGCACGACAGACCGGCTCGGTGTCGTAGATCAATCCTTCAGGCAAACCTTGGTCAAAATTGAACGGCTGGCCAGTCGCCGAATGCACGGCCTGCCAGTAGGAAACCGTGCGCTCACGCCCGGCCTGATCCATCACCATCTGCTCACGGCGCAAACCGCCCACCCTCAGCTCGAGCGATACGCCCTGCCCCAGGGCCTGATCGGCCAGAGCCTGCATTACGGGGGCGAAACCCCAGCACCAGGAGCACATTGGGTCCATCACATAGATCAGTCGAGCCACTTCGATACTCCAATGGCGGGTTGGCGCAGCAGCCAGTTAACTCAGCGGTCCGGTGCTCGCGGGTCGCGGCCGATGGGATGCGGCTGATTGCGCTGACGCGCCAGCTCTATCTGTTTCTGCCGTTCGCGGGCGCCGGCGCGAGTCTTCTCACTCAACGTATCCCAGCAATGCGGACAACTGATACCCGAAGCGTAGTGCTCCGATTGCCGGTCTTCCACGGATAGCGGCGCGCGGCAGGCGTGGCATAGGTCGAACTCGCCGACACTGAGATCATGGCGTACGGTCACCCGGTTATCGAACACGAAGCAGTCACCCTGCCAGCGACTTTGCGCCTCGGGCACATCTTCCAGATACTTGAGGATGCCGCCTTTGAGGTGATAGACCTCTTCGAAACCCTCACCGAGCATGTAGCTCGACGCCTTTTCGCAACGAATTCCGCCAGTGCAGAACATCGCAACCTTCTTGTGCTTTGCCGGATCGTAGTGGGCCTTGATGTAGTCGGGAAACTCGCGAAACGAGTTCGTCTTGGGATCGACGGCGCCCTCGAACGTGCCGATCGCCACTTCGTAGTCGTTGCGCGTATCGATCAGCAGCACCTCGGGATCGGCGATGAGCTCGTTCCAGTCCCGCGGCTCCACGTAAGTCCCGACCCTCTTGTTGGGGTCGACACCCTCAACGCCAAGCGTGACGATCTCCTTCTTCAGCTTGACCTTGGTGCGATAGAACGGCTGCTCATCGCAGTACGATTCCTTGTGGTCGATATCGGCCAACCGAACATCGCGGCGGAACCAGTCGAGCAGCGCATCGATCGCCTCACGCGTACCGGACACGGTGCCATTAATGCCCTCTTCCGCGAGCAGCAGCGTCCCCTTGATGCCGTGTTGAAGAAGTGTTTCGAGCAGGGGTTCGCGTAGCGCAACGTGGTCAGGCAGCAATACGAACTTGTAAAGCGCTGCCACAACAATACTTTGTGTCATGAATACTTCCACCAGTGGTCACCCGCGTAAAGGGTGGACCGGATACAAACGAAAACGCCGGCGTGGGCCGGCGCGAACGAGAAGCCTAACAAAGAACGCGCAGCACGGTCCTGCGCAACAAAGCGCTACTTATGTCCGCCAGCACAGACAGGGGATGCAGGAACTGCAAGCTGTAGCGCCCATTCCTCAGGCGTATAGGTGTGCAAGGCAAGGGCGTGAATCTGTTGCATCATCTCGCCCATCGCCGCGTATGCCTTCTGATGACGCTTTACTGAATTCAGACCAGCAAACTGCTCGCTGACAATCACCGCTTTGTAGTGGGTTTCTTGCCCGCGGCTATGCGTATGGCTTTCATCGAGCACTTCAAGGTGCTCCGGCTGCAGGGTTTGCAGGGCATTTTGAATTAGATCGAGCTTGCGCATGCCTGGTTCTCTTAAGGCTTTTGGTTTTCGAGTTCAGCTGTCATATCTGACAGCAGCTTGTTCACTTCCGGTACTACGGCTTCCAACTTGACCTGGGTGAGCTGCGCTGAGCGCGCGTTGAGCTCCGGCAACTTGGTGAGCATCTTCTTGCCCAGCGGCGACTGATAGAAGTCGATCAGCTGGTTGAGCTCGGCCTCGGAAAAATGACTGGTGTACAGACTGACCAGATCAGGTTTCAGCTTGTCCCAACCTATAGCCTTGTCCAACGCCGCGTTAGCCTGAGCCTGATAACGTTCAAGCATCGCCTTCTTGTTCTCAGGTGCCTGAGTTTCGGCAAACCGTTGCGCGAACATCTGCTGCACCTGGGCATAAACGGGCACTGCGAGCCGGTCAGCATTGGCTAACTGCAGAAAGCGCTCTGCACTTCTCTCATGACCTGCATTGTCGGCGAAAGCCGATGAGCTGGCGCAGATAAACAGCATTGCACAGCGCAAGGCCTGGATACGAAACGTGGGCATAGGAAATCCCCGGGAAGGCTATAGGTAGCCCTCAATGGACACATTCTGCGCCGGTAGTTCCAATGCCTCAAGCAGCGAGACAACGTAACGGAACTGCCAATGCAGCAGCACAGCCTAAATCAGCACTATCGAGCAGGAGCATGGCATGACACGTATAGAAACCGACAGTCTGGGACAAGTCGAAGTACCGGAACAAGCATACTGGGGCGCACAGACACAACGCTCGCTGAGCAATTTCGCAATCGGCAGCGAGCGCATGCCGATCGAGGTGATGCATGCCCTAGCGCTGATCAAAAAAGCCGCAGCACGGGTAAACAATCGAATTGGTGATTTGCCCCCAGACATTGCTCGCCTGATCGAGCAAGCCGCGGATGAGGTTCTGCACGACCAACACGATGATCAGTTTCCATTAGTGGTTTGGCAGACTGGCAGCGGCACCCAGAGCAATATGAACGTCAATGAGGTCATTGCCGGGCGCGCCAACGAACTTGCCGGGGGTAATCGAGGTGGCAAAACACCCGTTCACCCCAACGACCACGTCAATCGTGCCCAGAGCTCAAATGACTGTTTTCCAACAGCAATGCATATTGCCGCGGCAAAAGCCGTCCAAGGCAATCTGCTGCCCGCGTTGGCAGAACTTTCGGGAGGACTGGCAGAGCTCGCCGCGCGGCACAACAAGCTAATCAAGACCGGACGCACCCATATGATGGATGCGACTCCAATCACCTTCGGCCAGGAGATGTCGGCGTTCGTCGCCCAGCTCGATATCGCCGAGCGTACGATTCGTCAGTGCCTGCCGGCTGTGTACGAGCTTGCCCAAGGGGGCACCGCTGTAGGAACCGGGCTGAACTCACCTCACGGCTTCGCAGAAGCGATTGCAGCTGAATTAGCGGCTCTCTCCGGGCTGCCGTTCGTCTCCGCACCTAATAAGTTCGCAGCGCTGGCTGGGCATGAGCCGTTAGTAGCCCTTTCCGGAGCGCTGAAAACGCTGGCAGTGGCGCTAATGAAATTGGCCAATGATCTTCGCTTGCTTAGCTCAGGCCCGCGCGGAGGCATTGCCGAGGTACGACTACCAGCTAACGAGCCAGGCAGTTCGATCATGCCTGGCAAGGTCAATCCAACCCAGTGCGAAGCATTATCAATGCTTGCCTGCCAGGTAATGGGTAACGACACAACGATTAGCTTTGCAGCAAGCCAGGGACATCTTCAACTGAATGTATTCAAGCCGGTGATCGTTCACAACCTGCTTCAATCCATCCAGCTTCTTTCCGATGGCTGCCGCAATTTCAATTCCCATTGCATTGCGGGGTTGGAACCAGATGCAGCGCGTATGGCAGAGCATCTTGAGCACGGACTTATGCTGGTAACGGCATTGAATCCCCATATCGGCTACGACAAAGCCGCTGAAATTGCTAAAAAGGCTTATGCGGAAGGCGCTACGCTGAGAGAGGCGGCCATGGAGCTTGGTTATCTGACCAGCGATGAATTCGACCAATGGGTCCGCCCTGAGACCATGCTTGAGTCTGGGCAGCGAGAGTGATAGTCGCGACAACGACGTTGATCAAATCCCGTCCACGCTCGTGACCGCGCTAACTCCTGCAGACATAAAAACCTGCAGGGATGTGGAACAGGACGGCAACTGCTCGTGCGAGCTTGCCTATTCCGTTACCGCACTCTTCCTGAACTTTCCTCCGCCCAAAAGCAAACCCCCGACCGGATTTCTCCGATCGGGGGTTTGGGGTAAGAGCTTGACGATGACCTACTCTCACATGGGGAAACCCCACACTACCATCGGCGATGCGTCGTTTCACTGCTGAGTTCGGGATGGGATCAGGTGGTTCCAACGCTCTATGGTCGTCAAGCAATTCGGTTGGGGAGTCGGTGTTGAGTCGCTTCCCCTAATTGGGTATGTGATGTCTGTTTCGGTGTTGCTTGCGAGT
>NZ_PPXG01000018.1 GCF_002909485.1 Stutzerimonas stutzeri | reverse complement strand
CCCAGCCAACCAGGCCCACTTCACACTGACCCTCGAAGGCATCGAGCACGACTTCAAGGTGCTCGAATTCCGGGGCCGCGAAGCCATCAGCCAACCCTATCGCTTCGACCTGGAGCTGGTCAGCGAACGCCCCGAACTGGATCTGGAACGCCTGCTGCATCGCCCGGCCTTCCTCGCCTTCGCCCCGGACGGCAGCGGCATTCATGGACTGGTGCATCAAGCTGCCCAGGGTGAATCCGGCCAGCGCCTGACCCGCTATCGACTGACGATCGTGCCGCAGCTGGCCTATCTTGCCCATCGCACCAACCAGCGCATCTTCCAGCAGCTCAGCGTGCCGCAGATCATCGCCCAGGTGCTCGAAGAACATGGCATCCAGGCCGATGCCTACCGCTTCCAGCTCGGCCCTGTGATTTACCCGCCGCGCGAGTACTGCGTGCAGTACGACGAAACCGGCCTGCACTTCATCCAGCGCCTGTGCGAGGAAGAGGGTATCCACTATCACTTCCAGCACAGCACGGCCGGTCATGTGCTGGTGTTCGGAGACGACCTGACAGTCTTTCCCAAGCTTGTCGCCACGGCCTATCAGCAGGACAGCGGCCTGGTCGCCGACCAGCCGGTAATCAAACGCTTCGGCCTGCGTCTGGAAACCCGCACCAGCCGCGTCACGCGCCGCGATTACGATTTCGAGAAGCCGCGTCTGACCATGGAGGCGGCTTTCCACAGCGACTTCCAGCCCGATCTCGAAGACTACGACTACCCTGGCCACTTCACCGAGCGCGCCCGCGGCAAGCACCTCTCGCAACGCGCTCTGGAACGCCACCGCCATGATTACGAATTGGCTGAAGGCGAAAGCGACCAGCCACGACTGGCGAGCGGGCACTTCCTCCCGCTCGGCGAACACCCCCGCACCGACTGGAACCAGCTCTGGCTGCTTACCGAAGTGCTGCACGAAGGCAAGCAGCCGCAGGTGTTGGAGGAATCCGTCACCGACCTATCAGGCGGCTCCGCGCTGACTCCCTCTCCCCTGTGGGGAGAGGGCTGGGGTGAGGGGGCTCTTACCCGCTCCGACTTCCATCAGGGCTACCGCAACCACTTCACCGCCACTCCTTGGGACATCCCCTTCCGCCCGCCTCTGGACCATCCGAAACCGAAGGTGCTCGGCAGCCAGACCGCCGTGGTTACCGGCCCCGCCGGCGAAGAAATACACTGCGACGAGTACGGCCGCGTGCGCGTTCAATTCCACTGGGACCGCGAAGGCCAGGCCGACGACAAGACCAGCTGCTGGCTACGCGTCAGCTCGAGCTGGGCCGGCGACCGCTATGGCGGCATCGCCATCCC
>NZ_PPXG01000017.1 GCF_002909485.1 Stutzerimonas stutzeri | reverse complement strand
AATAAATAAAAACATTTGGGTTAACTGGCTGATTTGCTCCCGCCAGTTCTACTTTAATTGAGTCTCCGGAGTTTCTGGTTGACAAAACGCCCAAAGTGTAGAGGAGGAAGTCTATATCAACGGATTATTTGGTTGATCCTTTTCAGCCTACTCTGTCAATTTTCCGTCTCCACTTTACGCCTGAGTCTTCATAGCGATGCTGACTAGGGATGACAGCGAGAGCTGGGCAAGCCTCAAAAAGATTCTGGATCATGTCCAATCTAAACGCCTGCACAACATTCCTCTTGTAGGAAACTGATCAAGTTTTCTATATGCCCATACGCCACCTACCTGTTTTTCTGATCAAGGCGGGAGATGATTAATTCGTTAAGCCTTCCTGGGTACCAGTTGGTGGATTCTGAGGAGCAGAATGACGACATACATTTTCAGCTTGAAGCACCTACACCAATAGCCTGCGAGGAATGCGGTGTGCAGGGCGAGTTCGTGCGGTTCGGCAAGCGTGATGTTCCCTATCGTGATCTACCTATTCACGGCAAACGGGTCACCCTCTGGGTAGTCCGCCGCCGGTACATCTGCCGTGCCTGCAAGACCACCTTCAGGCCCCAGCTGCCGGAAATGGTGGACGGCTTCCGCATGACGCTGCGGCTGCATGAATACGTGGAGAAGGAATCCTTCAACCACCCCTACACCTTCGTGGCGGCACAGACCGGCCTGGACGAGAAGACGGTACGCGACATCTTTAACGCCCGCGCCGAGTTCCTGGGGCGCTGGCACCGCTTCGAGACGCCCCGCATTCTGGGCATCGACGAGCTGTACTTGAACAAGCGCTACCGCTGCATCCTGACCAACATCGAGGAGCGAACCCTGCTCGACCTGCTGGCCACCCGCCGGCAGGACGTGGTGACCAACTACCTGATGAAGCTCAAAGACCGGCAGAAGGTCGAGATCGTCAGCATGGACATGTGGAACCCCTACCGGACAGCGGTCAAGACAGCACTGCCACAGGCCCGCATTGTGGTCGATAAGTTCCATGTGGTGCGCATGGCCAACGATGCCCTGGAGAAGGTGCGCAAGGGACTCAGGACGGATCTAAAACCCGCCCAAAGCCGAACCCTCAAAGGAGACCGGAAAATCCTGCTGAAACGCGCTCACGAAGTCTCAGACCGGGAGTGGTTAATCATGGAAACATGGACGGGTGCATTCCCGCAACTGCTGGCCGCTTACGAACACAAGGAACGCTTCTACGGCATCTGGGACGCCACCACACGGCCCGAGGCAGAAGCCGCCCTGGATGACTGGATAGCCGCCATCCCGGAGGGCCAGAAGGAAGTCTGGAGCGACCTGGTCAGGGCGGTGGGCAACTGGCGCGAAGAGCTCATGACCTACTTCGAGGCGGACATACCCGTCACCAACGCTTACACAGAATCCATCAACCGACTGGCCAAGGACAAGAACCGAGAAGGGCGCGGTTACTCGTTCGAGGTGATGCGGGCACGAATGCTCTACACCACGAAGCACAAGAAGAAGGCCCCGACTGCGAAGATCTCTCCGTTCTACAAGAAAACCATCGGTTACGGAATGCTAGACTTCGCAGAGGAACTCAACTACGGGGTCGATCTATCAACCATCTGAGGGTGGCATCAGGTTGGTGGGGTGAAGATGCCCCATCAACCATTAAATCCGTATACCC
>NZ_PPXG01000016.1 GCF_002909485.1 Stutzerimonas stutzeri | reverse complement strand
TTATTTATTTTTTACTGACATTTCTGGGAGCGATAGCGGCAGGATATATAGTCAGCTTTACAAGTCTGCGTAATGCAGTAAAGCGCGATATAGTTGAACCTAAACAGACTTGTAGTGTTTCTACAAACCTGAATCCGTGATGCCGGCGCCGGCAGTTTCCCTGTCATCGCCAGCGAGCCTTTTTTGAACTCCAAACCCGTCTCTATCACCCGGCGCATGCCTGATATGGCCGACCATCGCCGCATCGGCTGGCATTCACAGCCCGTTTTGGCATGCATCACTACTCGCCGGGCACGGTGATGCTGGCTGCGGGTGACCCTCAGCCCTCTGCTTGGTGGCTTTGTCCGACAGGCGATCAGCATGGTGTGCCTCGTGGATAGCGCAGCCGGCTTCGTAGCGTGTTCAACACCGTCATGCGACCGATATCTTGCCCGAAGTCGAGGATGATCTGCCGTGCCTTGTGAATCACGAGAGCCGCACGGTGCACCAACTCTTGTAGCACGGTGCGCAGCCGGCGCCGCTTGGCCGGGTGGCGAACCGGGCTCAGCTCGCCGGTCATGCCTAGCTGTCCCATCAGGCGCAGGATGTTGTAGGCCAACTGGGCGAGATGCAGGATCAGATCGTTGGTGGCGAACTTGCCGGACGGCAAGCGCTCCAGGTCGAGATCGGTCTTGATCTCGCTGTGAAACTGCTCATGGGTGGCATGCGCCTGGTAGCGCTTGATCACCGCCTCCGGCGCCTCGTCCAGGCTGGTCCACCAGCCTTCCAACTCATAGTCCGGTTCGAGCAGCAACTGGCCATCGCGATCGGCGGTGCGCTCTACCAGGCGCATCACGCGTTGGACGACGTATTCGGTCTTGTTGTCGTCGTGGATCGAGACGGTCTGCGGCCACAGCGCCTGGCGCTTGCCAGGACGCAGCTCTTCCCAGTAGTCCGCCGCCACCGCCAGCCAGGTATCTCGATCAGCCGTGGCCGAGCCGCGCGGGTTCCATTTGACGACATAGTCGAGCCGGCGCCCCTCGTCGGCAAAGACCTGGCGTTGCTGTTCGAGAAGCGCCAGGTGCGCCTGGCTGTCGAAGCCGCTGTCCTCGCGTAACAGGATCGGTTGCTTGGTCAGGCATTGGGCGCGAGGCAGTACCCGCTCCAGGAAGGCGTTGCTCTCCTTCATGGTGTGCTGCTTGCCAGGCCGCAGTTCCAGACCCAGGCACCACCCTTCGTTGCCCAGATAGGCGGCGATCGGGGTGTAGCCATCGACCTTCTGGTAGGTCCGCGAGACGCCTTCCTTCTTCGAGTTGCTGTTGTCCATGACGAAGGTGTCGATGTCCAGGCAGACGTGCGTCGTCTCGGCGGTGATCGGTGCTTCGATCAGTGACAGCAGGGTCGTGGACCAGGTGGCGGTGCGCGCCTGCAGGTCGTTGGCGGCAAGTTTCTCCAGCCGCTGTCGCAGCGTCGCCGCGCTCGGCACCTTCTGCAGGGTCAGCAGTTGTTGGAAGGGCTTGTCGCGGCGGAAGTTCTCGACAGCGTCATAGTCGCTCATGCCCAGACACAGCAGGCCCAGGTAGCTCTTGACCACATCGCTGGTACGCATGCCCAGTGTGGTGGGGAAGCGGCCATCGATGCTGTCGACGCCGGCGATCTCGAAGCACTGCCCGATGATCGACAGCCCGGCATGGCTGGTGAGGGAGCGGCGACTGGCGCGGAACTTGACGTTGGGCATGGCACTGTCTGGGTGAATGGCGATATCGGCTATATTGCCATGCAAGTCAGTGGGTTAGAAGTGCTTCCGGGGGCCGGTCTCACGGATTCAGGTACAAAGAAAAATGAGGTGAAAAATTTACTGCAGGTTGAAGATCAAGCATTAGGGCTAGTTAGTTGCTCTTCGACACCAGTTTCTGGCTATTCTTCAGTGCCGGCATGTAGCCTGCCTTCAGCCTCA
>NZ_PPXG01000015.1 GCF_002909485.1 Stutzerimonas stutzeri | reverse complement strand
GGGTATCCGGAATTTCTGGTTGATAAAATGCCAAAGATGTAAAGAAGAAAATCTTTCTCAGCGGATTATCTGATTGATCCTCTTCAGCCTACTCTACTGCCAATTTTCTGTTTCCACCTTCGCCTGAGTCTTCATAGCGATGCTGACTAGGGAGGACAGCGAGAGCTGGGCAAGCGTCAAAGCGGTTCTGGTTCATGCGCAATCCGAACACCTGCACAACATTCCTCTTGTAAGAAACCGATCAAATTCTCTAGGTGCCCATACTCGGGTATACAGACAATCGTGCGGCTATGTTTCTCCTGCCGGATCAGCCCTACCTTGGCCATGCGCGCAAGGTGATGTGATAGCGTCGAAGCAGGAATACCCAGCCCCTTCTGGATATCTCCGACCGAAGCCCCATCATGGCCAGCTTTGACCAGAAAGCGGAACACGGACAGTCGGTGACTATTCCCTAGCTCAGCTAAGCTGGCTGCAACCTTTTCGTGATCCATAGCACGCCCCAATAATTCGATGTTTCTAGAATTATAGTTGACAGGTCGGATAAACGCAAGTAGGCTGCGTACATCATTTCGACAATACTAGAAATATAGGAGTAATATTGAATGTCATCTCAACTCCAAGACGCTCTAGGCATGTTCGCCTTTCTCGCTATCGAGCTATCGGTTTTATTCATTGGCATTAGCTTGCTGGTCGGAGTTCTTCAACGTCACATCCCACCATCCAAGGTGGAAGCGTTACTGACTTCCAGTGGGAAGCGAGGCTATTTTCTTGCTGCTGGTTTAGGAGCTATAACGCCCTTCTGTAGTTGCTCGACTATCCCCATGTTGAAAGGGTTGATTCGGGCACGGGCCGGTTTTGGGCCGATGATGGTGTTTCTTTTCTCATCTCCGTTGCTGAATCCTATCGTCGTCGGCCTGCTGGTTGCCACGTTTGGATGGACACTTACTGCTATCTATGTGCTCGCCGCTTTGGTGGTCGCGGTAGGTGCCGGATGGCTGCTTCACACGCTTGGCTTCGAGCGTTATGTGCGCCGGACGGCGACACAAGAGAGCAGTGGATGTAGTTCATCAGCAAGCCCGTGCAGTGCTACATCGACCGCATCGAGTTGCGGCACCAACAGCTGCGACACCACTCCGAAGACGGCTTCTTGCGGGGCTGATAGGAAGACAACAGTCTCTACGTCTAGCGAATGCTGTGACAGTCAACCCACTGTCACGGTTAAGAAAGAAGGGAAGTACAGTGGTGTGTGGCGGGAAGCTTGGTCGGACTTTATCGATGTGTTGCCTTACCTGCTCATCGGTATTGCGATTGGCAGCGTGATCTATGGTTTCATGCCCACTGACTTATTGGAGCAGTATGCAGGCCCAGATAATCCCTTTGCCATTCCAGTTGCCGCTGTCATCGGCGTGCCGTTGTATATTCGCGCTGAAGCCGTCATACCTCTGGCAGCGGCTCTGATGGCCAAAGGCGTGGGTGCCGGGACGGTGCTAGCGTTGATCATCGGCAGTGCCGGAGCCAGCCTGACTGAGCTCATTCTGTTGCGCTCTTTGTTCACGCTGAAGCTTTTAGCGGCGTTTTTAGCAGTCATTTTTGCTATGGCGATGATTGCCGGTTACGCCACCTACCTGTTTTTCTGATCAAGGCGGGAGATGATTAATTCGTTAAGCCTTCCTGGGTACCAGTTGGTGGATTCTGATGAGCAGAATGAAGACATACATTTTCGGCTTGAAGCACCTACACCAGTAGCCTGCGAGGGGTGCGGCGTGCAGGGTGAGTTCGTGCGGTTCGGCAAGCGTGACGTTCCCTATCGTGATCTGCCCATCCACGGCAAGCGGGTCACTCTCTGGGTGGTCCGCCGCCGATACACCTGCCGGGCCTGCAAGACAACATTCAGGCCCCAGCTACCGGAGATGGTGGACGGATTCCGTATGACACTGCGGCTGCATGAGTACGTGGAGAAGGAATCCTTCAACCACCCCTACACCTTTGTGGCGGCACAGACCGGCCTGGACGAGAAGACGGTGCGCGACATCTTCAACGCCCGCGCCGAGTTCCTGGGGCGCTGGCACCGCTTCGAGACGCCCCGCATCCTGGGCATTGACGAGCTATACCTGAACAAGCGCTACCGCTGCATTCTGACCAACATTGAGGAGCGAACCCTGCTCGACCTGCTGGCCACCCGCCGCCAGGACGTGGTGACCAACTACCTGATGAAGCTGAAAGACCGGCAGAAGGTCGAGATCGTCAGCATGGACATGTGGAACCCCTACCGGGCAGCGGTCAAGGCTGTGCTGCCCCAGGCCCGTATCGTGGTCGATAAGTTCCATGTGGTGCGCATGGCCAACGATGCCCTAGAGAGAGTGCGCAAGGGCCTCAGAAAGGAGCCGAAACCGTCCCAGAGCCGGACTCTCAAGGGAGACCGGAAAATCCTGCTGAAACGCGCTCACGAAGTCTCAGACCGGGAGCGCCTCATCATGGAGACCTGGACAGGCGCGTTCCCGCAACTGCTGGCCGCCTACGAGCACAAGGAGCGCTTCTACGGCATCTGGGACGCCACCACACGGCTCCAGGCAGAAGCCGCCCTGGACGAGTGGATAGCCACCATCCCGAAGGGCCAAAAGGAAGTCTGGAGCGATCTGGTCAGGGCAGTGGGAAACTGGCGCGAAGAGACCATGACCTACTTCGAGACGGACATGCCCGTCACCAACGCTTACACGGAGTCCATCAACCGACTGGCCAAGGACAAGAACCGTGAAGGGCGCGGTTACTCCTTCGAGGTGATGCGGGCACGAATGCTCTACACCACGAAGCACAAGAAGAAGGCACCGACTGCGAAGGTCTCTCCTTTCTACAAGAAAACCATCGGTTACGGACTGCCGGACTTCGCAGAGGAACTCAACTACGGAGTCGATCTATCAACCATCTGAGGGTGGTATCAGATTGATGGGGTGAAGGTGCCCCATCAACCATTAAATCCGTATACCC
>NZ_PPXG01000014.1 GCF_002909485.1 Stutzerimonas stutzeri | reverse complement strand
GAGGTGGTTGACAGCGGTTTTGAACGCTGTATGATTCGCCTCCCGCTGATGAGAGACGCAAGTTGATCTGAAGCGCAAGCGGTTGAGAAGAAAGAAAAACTTCTTCAAAAACAGCTTGACAGGTAACAAGGCTGCTGTAGAATGCGCGGCCTCGGTTGAGACGAAAGACTTGATCGAAACGCTCTTTAACAACTGAATCAAGCAATTCGTGTGGGTGCTTGTGAATGTAAGACTGATGGTCAGTAAGATTATCAGCATCACAAACGCTCAACGAGAAATCATTGAGTACTCTTCTTTAGAAGTGATTCTTTAAGAAGAGATTGCGATTGCTGAGCCAAGTTTAGGGTTTTCTCAAAACCCATGCAGTATTAAACTGAAGAGTTTGATCATGGCTCAGATTGAACGCTGGCGGCAGGCCTAACACATGCAAGTCGAGCGGATGAAGAGAGCTTGCTCTCTGATTCAGCGGCGGACGGGTGAGTAATGCCTAGGAATCTGCCTATTAGTGGGGGACAACGTTTCGAAAGGAACGCTAATACCGCATACGTCCTACGGGAGAAAGCAGGGGACCTTCGGGCCTTGCGCTAATAGATGAGCCTAGGTCGGATTAGCTAGTTGGTGAGGTAAAGGCTCACCAAGGCGACGATCCGTAACTGGTCTGAGAGGATGATCAGTCACACTGGAACTGAGACACGGTCCAGACTCCTACGGGAGGCAGCAGTGGGGAATATTGGACAATGGGCGAAAGCCTGATCCAGCCATGCCGCGTGTGTGAAGAAGGTCTTCGGATTGTAAAGCACTTTAAGTTGGGAGGAAGGGCAGTAAGCTAATACCTTGCTGTTTTGACGTTACCGACAGAATAAGCACCGGCTAACTTCGTGCCAGCAGCCGCGGTAATACGAAGGGTGCAAGCGTTAATCGGAATTACTGGGCGTAAAGCGCGCGTAGGTGGTTTGTTAAGTTGGATGTGAAAGCCCCGGGCTCAACCTGGGAACTGCATCCAAAACTGGCAAGCTAGAGTATGGCAGAGGGTGGTGGAATTTCCTGTGTAGCGGTGAAATGCGTAGATATAGGAAGGAACACCAGTGGCGAAGGCGACCACCTGGGCTAATACTGACACTGAGGTGCGAAAGCGTGGGGAGCAAACAGGATTAGATACCCTGGTAGTCCACGCCGTAAACGATGTCGACTAGCCGTTGGGATCCTTGAGATCTTAGTGGCGCAGCTAACGCATTAAGTCGACCGCCTGGGGAGTACGGCCGCAAGGTTAAAACTCAAATGAATTGACGGGGGCCCGCACAAGCGGTGGAGCATGTGGTTTAATTCGAAGCAACGCGAAGAACCTTACCAGGCCTTGACATGCAGAGAACTTTCCAGAGATGGATTGGTGCCTTCGGGAACTCTGACACAGGTGCTGCATGGCTGTCGTCAGCTCGTGTCGTGAGATGTTGGGTTAAGTCCCGTAACGAGCGCAACCCTTGTCCTTAGTTACCAGCACGTTAAGGTGGGCACTCTAAGGAGACTGCCGGTGACAAACCGGAGGAAGGTGGGGATGACGTCAAGTCATCATGGCCCTTACGGCCTGGGCTACACACGTGCTACAATGGTCGGTACAAAGGGTTGCCAAGCCGCGAGGTGGAGCTAATCCCATAAAACCGATCGTAGTCCGGATCGCAGTCTGCAACTCGACTGCGTGAAGTCGGAATCGCTAGTAATCGTGAATCAGAATGTCACGGTGAATACGTTCCCGGGCCTTGTACACACCGCCCGTCACACCATGGGAGTGGGTTGCTCCAGAAGTAGCTAGTCTAACCTTCGGGGGGACGGTTACCACGGAGTGATTCATGACTGGGGTGAAGTCGTAACAAGGTAGCCGTAGGGGAACCTGCGGCTGGATCACCTCCTTAATCGAAGACTTCAGCTTCTTTACAAGTTCCCACACGAATTGCTTGATTCACTAGCGAAAAGCGATTGGGTTTCGACCCGAGAGAGACGATTGGGTCTGTAGCTCAGTTGGTTAGAGCGCACCCCTGATAAGGGTGAGGTCGGCAGTTCGAATCTGCCCAGACCCACCAATTGTCATGGGATGTGGCCGATCTGTAGATGGGGCCATAGCTCAGCTGGGAGAGCGCCTGCTTTGCACGCAGGAGGTCAGCGGTTCGATCCCGCTTGGCTCCACCATTATTCTCGACAATCGCTGAAAGCACAGAAATGAGTACTCCTGAGGTATGGAGAGTATTGATTTCTGGTCTTTGCGCCAGAACTGTTCTTTAAAAATTTGGGTATGTGATAGAAGTAGATTTGGGTAGTTACTTTCACTGGTAATTATTCAAGTCAAGGTAAAATTTGCGAGTAAAATTGCGGATTTTCGGCGAATGTCGTCTTCACGTTATTAGACAGTAACCAGATTGCTTGGGGTTATATGGTCAAGTGAAGAAGCGCATACGGTGGATGCCTTGGCAGTCAGAGGCGATGAAAGACGTGGTAGCCTGCGAAAAGCTTCGGGGAGTCGGCAAACAGACTTTGATCCGGAGATGTCTGAATGGGGGAACCCAGCCATCATAAGATGGTTATCACACACTGAATACATAGGTGTGTGAGGCGAACCAGGGGAACTGAAACATCTAAGTACCCTGAGGAAAAGAAATCAACCGAGATTCCCTTAGTAGTGGCGAGCGAACGGGGATTAGCCCTTAAGCTTCTTTGATTTTAGCGGAACGCTCTGGAAAGTGCGGCCATAGTGGGTGATAGCCCTGTACGCGAAAAGGTCTTAGAAGTGAAATCGAGTAGGACGGAGCACGAGAAACTTTGTCTGAATATGGGGGGACCATCCTCCAAGGCTAAATACTACTGACTGACCGATAGTGAACTAGTACCGTGAGGGAAAGGCGAAAAGAACCCCGGAGAGGGGAGTGAAATAGATCCTGAAACCGTATGCGTACAAGCAGTGGGAGCCTACTTTGTTAGGTGACTGCGTACCTTTTGTATAATGGGTCAGCGACTTATTTTCAGTGGCGAGCTTAACCGAATAGGGGAGGCGTAGCGAAAGCGAGTCTTAATAGGGCGTTTAGTCGCTGGGAATAGACCCGAAACCGGGCGATCTATCCATGGGCAGGTTGAAGGTTGGGTAACACTAACTGGAGGACCGAACCGACTACCGTTGAAAAGTTAGCGGATGACCTGTGGATCGGAGTGAAAGGCTAATCAAGCTCGGAGATAGCTGGTTCTCCTCGAAAGCTATTTAGGTAGCGCCTCGTGTATCACTGCTGGGGGTAGAGCACTGTTTCGGCTAGGGGGTCATCCCGACTTACCAAACCGATGCAAACTCCGAATACCAGCAAGTGTCAGCACGGGAGACACACGGCGGGTGCTAACGTCCGTCGTGAAAAGGGAAACAACCCAGACCGTCAGCTAAGGTCCCAAAATCCTGGTTAAGTGGGAAACGATGTGGGAAGGCTTAGACAGCTAGGAGGTTGGCTTAGAAGCAGCCACCCTTTAAAGAAAGCGTAATAGCTCACTAGTCGAGTCGGCCTGCGCGGAAGATGTAACGGGGCTCAAACCAGGTACCGAAGCTACGGGTTCAACGCAAGTTGAGCGGTAGAGGAGCGTTCTGTAAGCCTGTGAAGGTCAGTTGAGAAGCTGGCTGGAGGTATCAGAAGTGCGAATGCTGACATGAGTAACGACAATGCGAGTGAAAAACTCGCACGCCGAAAGACCAAGGGTTCCTGCGCAACGTTAATCGACGCAGGGTGAGTCGGTCCCTAAGGCGAGGCTGAAGAGCGTAGTCGATGGGAAACGGGTTAATATTCCCGTACTTCTAGTTACTGCGATGGGGGGACGGAGAAGGCTAGGCCAGCAAGGCGTTGGTTGTCCTTGTTTAAGGTGGTAGGCAGAGGTCTTAGGTAAATCCGGGATCTTAATGCCGAGAACTGATGACGAGCTTTCTTTTAGAAAGCGAAGTGGTTGATGCCATGCTTCCAGGAAAAGCCTCTAAGCTTCAGGTAACTAGGAACCGTACCCCAAACCGACACAGGTGGTTGGGTAGAGAATACCAAGGCGCTTGAGAGAACTCGGGTGAAGGAACTAGGCAAAATGGCACCGTAACTTCGGGAGAAGGTGCGCCGGTGAGGGTGAAGTATTTACTACGTAAGCCCATGCCGGTCGAAGATACCAGGCCGCTGCGACTGTTTATTAAAAACACAGCACTCTGCAAACACGAAAGTGGACGTATAGGGTGTGACGCCTGCCCGGTGCCGGAAGGTTAATTGATGGGGTTAGCGCAAGCGAAGCTCTTGATCGAAGCCCCGGTAAACGGCGGCCGTAACTATAACGGTCCTAAGGTAGCGAAATTCCTTGTCGGGTAAGTTCCGACCTGCACGAATGGCGTAACGATGGCGGCGCTGTCTCCACCCGAGACTCAGTGAAATTGAAATCGCTGTGAAGATGCAGTGTATCCGCGGCTAGACGGAAAGACCCCGTGAACCTTTACTATAGCTTTGCACTGGACTTTGAATTTGCTTGTGTAGGATAGGTGGGAGGCTTTGAAGCGTGGACGCCAGTTCGCGTGGAGCCAACCTTGAAATACCACCCTGGCAACTTTGAGGTTCTAACTCTGGTCCGTTATCCGGATCGAGGACAGTGTATGGTGGGTAGTTTGACTGGGGCGGTCTCCTCCTAAAGAGTAACGGAGGAGTACGAAGGTGCGCTCAGACCGGTCGGAAATCGGTCGTAGAGTATAAAGGCAAAAGCGCGCTTGACTGCGAGACAGACACGTCGAGCAGGTACGAAAGTAGGTCTTAGTGATCCGGTGGTTCTGTATGGAAGGGCCATCGCTCAACGGATAAAAGGTACTCCGGGGATAACAGGCTGATACCGCCCAAGAGTTCATATCGACGGCGGTGTTTGGCACCTCGATGTCGGCTCATCACATCCTGGGGCTGAAGCCGGTCCCAAGGGTATGGCTGTTCGCCATTTAAAGTGGTACGCGAGCTGGGTTTAGAACGTCGTGAGACAGTTCGGTCCCTATCTGCCGTGGACGTTTGAGATTTGAGAGGGGCTGCTCCTAGTACGAGAGGACCGGAGTGGACGAACCTCTGGTGTTCCGGTTGTCACGCCAGTGGCATTGCCGGGTAGCTACGTTCGGAAGAGATAACCGCTGAAAGCATCTAAGCGGGAAACTTGCCTCAAGATGAGATCTCACTGGAGCCTTGAGCTCCCTGAAGGGCCGTCGAAGACTACGACGTTGATAGGTTGGGTGTGTAAGCGCTGTGAGGCGTTGAGCTAACCAATACTAATTGCCCGTGAGGCTTGACCATATAACACCCAAACAATTTGATGTTTGCGTGTCAGACGGTTGAAGTCGACAAACAAACCGAAGATCAGCAACACTCGCAAGCAACACCGAAACAGACATCACATACCCAATTAGGGGAAGCGACTCAACACCGACTCCCCAACCGAATTGCTTGACGACCATAGAGCGTTGGAACCACCTGATCCCATCCCGAACTCAG
>NZ_PPXG01000013.1 GCF_002909485.1 Stutzerimonas stutzeri | reverse complement strand
TTTGTAGAAACACTACAAGTCTGTTTAGGTTCAACTATATCGCGCTTTACTGCATTACGCAGACTTGTAAAGCTGACTATATATCCTGCCGCTATCGCTCCCAGAAATGTCAGTAAAAAATAAATAAAGGCCACTTTGATTCCAAAGGTAGCTGCAATTAATCCAACCACAACAAAGTTTGTTAAAGGAGCTGAAATCAAAAAACTAAATACAGTTCCAGTAGCAATTCCCATTTGCACCATGCCAATCATAACTGGAATCATTGCAGCACTACAAAAAGGGGTTAAAATTCCCATGAGCGCCCCGATTATCGGGCCTTTACTTTCATGCTTGCTTAACTTTTCTTGTAGCTTCTCCTGTGGCACGTAATGCCGGACAAGGCCAGTAATAATTGCGACTGCGGCAATTATCAATAATAGCCCGCTTCCTATATGCAGGAACTCATCCAAAACTATTCCCCAATCACTTTCTTGCATAATAAATTATCTCCCGATTAATGACATCATTCCAACATACGCACACATGCATGTATGCGCATGTTTGCGTATGTTATGGTTGGTTCAGAAGCCTGTCAAGTAGGAAGTTGCTCGATACGCGAATGAGTTGAGGCTTCTAGCCCGGAATTCTCATGGTTACCCAGCCAGTTTTATTGGGTGCCTATGAGAAGTACGGGCTAGAGCGATAATCAACCATATTTTCCGGATACCCCAAAAATCATCGTGGATACTCGACCATGTATCAGGAAGGAAGCCTGACGCTGGGTCTTTTCTTCGCCATCGAGTCCTACCCTGGCGCCATTCCTGAGATGGACATGGCACAGCAGATTCGCACGGCACAATTGGCTGAAGCTCATAACTTTGCAGCCCTTTACTTCAGGGATGTATTTCTCAATGTCCCGTCTTTTGGCGACGTGGGTCACATCCATGACCTGTGGCCATTCATGGGCTACGTCACGGCACAGACGTCGCGCATCGCGCTCGCAACTGGCAGCGTCATCACCACTCTGCGTCATCCCTTGCTTGTGGCCAAAGCAGCAGCCTCGATCGACCGCTTGTCAAATCAGCGCCTGGTGCTAGGTATCGCCACGGGTGATCGGCCAACAGAGTTCCCGGCCTTCGGTCAGACAATGGATGCGCGAGCCACGTTGTTCCAAGAAGCATTGACTGTGTTGCGTCAAGCCTGGCGTGAGGACTTCCCGGAAATCTCCACGCCCCGAGTGAACTTGTCGGGTGCAGATACGCTGCCGAAACCGGCGTTGAGAGACATTCCCGTGATGGTGACTGGTCATTCACGCCAGTCGGTCGAATGGATTGCCGAGCATGGGGATGGCTGGCTTTACTATCCCCAAAATATCGCGCAGCAAGCCATGACAATCAAGAATTGGCGGTCGCTGACACCAAGATTCAAACCCTTCACGCAATCCTTCTATATTGACCTGTCGGAGAATCCCGATGAACCCCCATCGCCCATCTTCCTCGGGTTTCGGGCTGGTCACCGATTCTTTACTGACTACTTCAGCCGCTTGCGCGATATTGGGGTTAATCATATTGGCCTCAACCTGAAATACGCGACACGTCCGGCGCATGAGATTGTTCAGGAACTTGGCGAGCATGTCGTACCGCACTTTCCGGCGCACGCTACTGCCCATTTGGAGGAGGCGCAGGATGCTGCACGGTCATAAAATTTTTGCCTGGGATCTCGCTTTTACTTCTTCGGCTGGTACCTATGCCTTCGATGTCCAATGCGAAATGCTGGCTGACATCGGTTATGACGGCCTGACCTATGCCGTCTGGTCAGGGAGCCGATGGGAAACCGCAAAGCGTCTATCCACCGTGAAAGATCGTTTCGGTTTGGAGGTCTTTAGCGTGTATGTGGTGATCGACCTGGATCAGGGCCCACAGCATCCCATCAACGCAGGACTCTTGCGGATGCTTGAGGAGATGGAAGGCGTGAAGGCTGTCAATCTTGGAATCAGGACGGCAGGCCACGGTTCAAATCATCGAAAGGCACCGGACGACAAGGTATTGCAGGACTTCCTTGGTCGGGCACTTGAGATTTGCGCACGGCGCGGAATTGACATCCTGCTGTATTTTCATCTGGGCTTCTGGATGGATCATTACTCCATTGCGGCACAGATCTGCTCGGTCGTGAACCATCCGAATCTCGGCATCGTGTTTCCAAGCTATCACTGGTATGGCTACGAAACCAATGCAGGCAGCCCGACGGAGGGCTATCAGGCCGTAGACCCGACGCCAGCGTTAATGGCGTCAACACCCTTCATGCGGGAATTGACTCTCAGCGGCGCAACCCGCAGCCCACTTGGCTGGAGTCGTATTGCCACTTTCGAGGCGCTCGATGCAGGAGAACTCGACAACTTCGCACTTCTTGGACTTGCCAAGTCGTTCGGTTATACCGGCCCCGTCGGCTATGATGGCACATTGGTCGGGGGGAATCCATACAGCACGCTCAAACGCTCCTATGACGCGATGGACGAGATGTTGGGTTTGCTGACAAAGCACCCTGGTTGGGCTAAGCGTGAAACACACCCGTAACCCATGATTGAGCACATCTACATGTCCCAACACCCTTTGATTGCTGCCCAATTGAGGCAGGCGATGCGCGGCGTGGCCTCCACGGTGACGCTAATCACGTCGATCGCTCCCGATGGCCACGGACACGTAATGATCGCCAGTTCATTCGCATCAGTCTCACTGGAGCCGCCCACGGTTCTAGTGTGCATTGGTCAGCAAACCCGTATCCATGGGCCGCTGCTGGCTTCTCGACGGTTCTGCATCAATGTACTCCGCGCAGAACAGGAGGTACTTGCGGTGCACTGCCGTAGCGCCACGGGGACCGACCGTTTCGATCATGAAGCCTGGCGATTTGATGAAGTCAATGGGTTGCCCTATCTGCAAGGGGCGCAGGCTTCGCTGTTCTGTGAGCTGATTGAACACCATGCAGTCGGCACCCACTCGGTAATGCTGGCCAGTGTCGAGCGTGTGCTCACATCTGCATATGCCGATCCACTCGTCTATCTGGATGGCCGCTTCCGGGCCATAGATCCAACCCGTTGAAGATATGCAGCGAAGAATTTCACAACTGCCTCGGCATATCTCTAGACAGCCTGCCGGGTTATGTGGCTGAGACTCTTCGAGCATTAGCCAATGCCCATTCCCCGCTGCCGTCCGATTTCCCACGCCACGCCGCCACCGCGCACCGTCGCGGCAAGTCGCTGCCCCAGTCGCTGTTCAATCACCGGCTTCCACGGCACCAGACTGAACCCCATGCCGTCGTCTAGCATCGCGTAGCGCCCGCTGGCGAGCATGAGGCTGCGCCGGTAGATGCCAGCCACGCGCTGCCCGTCGGTGACGGGCCGATGCGCTAGGCCGATTTCGGCGGCAATATCCTTGGCGGCCTTTGCCAGTTCCCGATTCCGCAGCGTCCCCAGCAGGTTCCGGGCGAGGATCACCCGCTGCCCACGCCGCTGGGCCAGCCCCTGTTCTTCAAGGAAGTCGGCGCGCTGCTGCAAGGCTTCCTTCGTCTCGCCGCCAAAGCCCAGATCGCCCAGCCCCTTACCGCCACCGATCAACTGCTGGTCCAGCCAGGTCGCGCCGATCACGCGGGCCTGCCGCTCGATGGGCAAGTGCGATTTCAGCTCCACCGCCACGCCGCCCAGGCGCTGTGCGTCGTTCTGGCGGCCACGTTCGGCCAGGTCGTCCGGCACCTTCCATAGTCCATCAGCCACACGTTCCACGATGCCGGCCCGGCGCAGGGCTTCCAGTCGGCGGACATGGGCCGCGACGACCTCCTGCGGGTCGCGGCCGGGCTTGGCTCGGCCTTGCTCGATCGCCAGGTGATGATCGGCGCGGTACAGGCCATCGCTCGCCAGCGCGGCGATGTTCTTGTCGGCCGCCCGCACCTCGGTGGAACCGCGTACCTCCACCACGGCTCCGGTGGGATAGTTCGCCAGCTCGACGCGGGCGTTCAAAGCGACGTAGTGGGCCTTGCCGTCCACGCCGTCGATGACCAGATAGCCGCGGTCGTGCAGCTCGTCGGCCAGCCCCTTGCCGGCCACGCGGCCGACGATGGTGCGGCCGTCGTCGCCGGGCTCAAACACCGCCAGCTCGCGCGGCTGGCCGCTCATGGCGCGCTGCATGGTGCGGATGATGTCACCACGCTCGCCCAAGGCGCGCAAGGTCTTCTCCGCGTCGGCATGCACGGCCCAGGTGCCGGGCTGCGTCTCGTCAGCCAGGCCCAGGCGCTGCAAGCGTTGGAGTCGGCCGATCAGCAGCAGCCGCTGGCGTTGCAGGCGGGGCTCATTGAAGCGCTCGATCTGCACCCGGCCATCCTCGCCGGCCTCACGCTGCAATGTGCGGTCGAGGCTCGTCCACCGCTCCTGTTCCACCTCGCGCTGCAAGGTCTGCTGAATCTCCAGTTCGGTGCGCGGCCCCAGCCATTCCGTCGCCAGTTCGGCGGCGCGATGGCGGAAGCCGTGGGCGATGTAGTCGCCCGCGATGATGAGGTCTTTGCCGGTGTCGTCGCGCCCGCGCACGATCAGGTGGGTGTGCGGGTTGTCGGTGTTCCAGTGATCGACTGCCACCCAATCCAGCCGCGTCCCCAGGTCGGCTTCCATCCGGTTCACCAGATGCCGGGTGTAGGTGCGCAACTCCTCAAGCTCGGCACCGTCTTCCGGTGAGACGATGAAGCGGAAATGGTGCCGGTCGTCGTCGGCCCGCTCCTTGAAGGCATCGAGGTCGGCATCGTCAATCTGCGGCCCGTAGGCCCGGCCCGGTTCGCCATCGCGGCCGGCGCCGTCGCGCTCGATGTAGCGCAGGTGCTTGGCGAGCGACTGCGGGCTGGCGTTGCGTTGATTGACCAGTAGGGTCTTGATGGTCACGCGCCGCGACATGGACGTCAGCTTCGCCCCGGCGAAGCGCGCCGCCGTATGGCCGCGCCCCAGGCGCGAGCCGGGCCGCTGGCCGGCGCGTGCGCCGCTGCCGCCGGCTGCGGAATGGCGCATCGAGGACTTGCCGCCGCTGGCCTTGCCCGCCTGCTTGAGTACCTTGGAAACGAAGCTCTGGCCCTGGCCTTTGCCCCGGTTCTTCGGGGCGCTCGGACGCACCCGGAAATCGTCGTCGCGGCGGGCGGTCATGGCTGCGCTCCCTGCAAGCTCTGGCGTGTCCTGTCGTGCGAAGCACGGGGACATGCCTGCATTGGCGCGGGCCTCGCGCCCCAAGCGGCACGGTGGCGAAGCCGCTCCGTGCCGCGCCACCCCCATGTGCAGACAGGCTTTCTACGCGGCCTGGTGCCGCGTCCTTTTGTCTTGCCTTCCGCCTTTGCCCTTCGCTGTCGCTCCGGGCGTCGGCGGCCCGGCGGCGCTGCGCTGCTTGCAACCCGCCCGCCGGCGAACGCGCCAATGGCTGCAGGCCGGGCGCGTTCGAGGCAAGACGCCTGCACGTTGGACGGCTGCGCCGGATGTTGCGCGAGGCGCGGCGCGGATGCGCCCGCGCTGCACGCGCGACGACACGGCGGCAGCCACCGGAACGACATGCCCGATGGCACGATGAGATGCACGGCAACGTGCAGCGAATCGGCGGCCATCATGGGCGTGTTTCCAGCCAGACCGGATACGCGACGCCGATCACGGCGGATGCGCTGACCGGCCCGAAATAGCGGCTGTCGAACGACGCTGGATTGGTCACGCTCAACAGGAACAGCTCGCCCGATTCGAGGCGGCGGCAAAGCTGCAAGGATGGCAGCGGCCGGCCCAGCCGGTCGGCAGGCAGCGCGGCGGCCGCAGGCACGCCGTCGATGCGTACCTGCCCGGCGACGATGCAAACGTGTTGCGGCGCGACCGCGCCCACACGTTTGAGCAGCGGAACGCGGGTCGGCAGGTAGCCGCGCTGCGCAGCCAGCATGGCGGCCCTGTCGGGCAGCGGCACCAGCACGATGCTGTCCACGGACAACGGACGTGGCAGCGAGGCGGTGCGCGGGTCGAACGGTTCGATGCGATACCAGCCGACCGCCACGCTGTCGGACGGGTTGTAGGTCAGACGCGGCAGCGGCGACACGAAAGCCGCCCAGGCCAGCGCAGCGAGGCCGACGGCGGCGAAGCCCGCCAGCACGATGCGAACGCGCAGGCGCGAGCGAGGTTGCGGCGCGACTTCGTGCGTGCATGGGGTGTTGGATTGGGTCGTCATGGCAGCGCCTTTCCGGCCAGCCAGGCGGCGTGCCGCTCGGCGGTGTATTCGGGCAGCGCCAGGCGGGCCGCCAGACGGTTGCCCAGCGTGCGCCAGTACGCTGGCGACACGTCGATGGCGGCGATGCCTTGCCCTTCGATGCCGTCGATGCGTTCCAGCACGGCACGCACCGCGTTTTCGCCTTCGGCGTGCAGCAGCAGGCGTGCGCCGGGCCGCACGCCGGGGATGCGCTGCATGTCGTCCAGCGGCGTGGCGGCTTGCATCACCATGAGCTGCCAGCGGATCGTGCCGTAGTCGTTTGCTTCCCAGCGCACGCGGCAGAACATTGCACGCGGCAGGAACACCGCGCAGCGCCGCCAGCGGTCGAGCCGCAACGTGCGTGCCGGTTCGCCGAAACGCAGGTAGAGCTTGAAGCGCGGTTCGATGTAGGCGAGCGATACGCGCGTCAGCGGCACGCTGCCGGCCTGGCCGGCGAGCGTCGAAAGCGAAGGCGGCGGCGCAGCAGCCGGTGCAGCCGTCGCCGCGTGAGCGGCAGGCAAGGCGGATGCGTTCATGGCAGGTTCTCCGGGCGCTTGTCGGGGAACTCCCGTTCCAGCAAGCCGCGCAGCAACTCGGCCACGGTCACGCCCTGGCCGAAGGCGGCGATCTTGATGCGTGCACGTAGCGCGGGCGTCACGTCGAGCGTCAGGCGGGCCGTATAAAGGTCGCCCTTGTTGAGCGCATCGGCATCGCCCTGGCGAATCCACGCCTCGGCGTGCGGATTCGCGGGCGGACGTGCGCCGATGCCGACGCGCTTGCTGCGCGGGCTGCTCATGTCGGCCACCGCAGCAGTTCATCGGTGAGCACGGCGATCTCGCGGGCGGCGGCGCTGTCGGGCGCCGTCTCGCGGGCGAGCCGGCCAGCGGCCACGCTGTCGGCGAAGACGATGCGCTGGCGCACTTCGCTGCGCAGCGCCGGCAGCGGCTGTTCGGCCAGCGATTGCCGCGCTTCCCTGCCGATGATGGTGGTGCTGACGCGCCGGTTGATGACGAAGGCCGCGTGCAGCGCAGGCCGGAACACCTGCGCTTCGCGGATCAGCGCCACCATCTCGGCGCTGGCCCACAGGTCATACGGACTGGGCTGCACGGGAATCAGCACGCGCTCGGCCGCCAGCAGCGCGGAACGCGCCAATGCGGCGATGCGCGGCGGGCCGTCGATGATGACGTGATCGGCGCGGCGGGCCAGCTCCGGCGCTTCCTGATGCAGCGTCTCGCGGGCGAGGCCCACGGTGCTGAACAGCCGGGGCAAGCCCTGCTGGCTTCTGCGCTGCGTCCAGTCCAGTGAGGAACCCTGCGGGTCGGCATCCAGCAGGATGACGTGCAGACCGCGCATCGCCAGTTCGCCCGCGATGTGCGTGGCGAGCGTGGTCTTGCCGACGCCGCCTTTCTGATTGAGAAGCGCGAAGATCATGACGCGGCCCTCCCTGCTGGAAAGCCGGGCTTTGCCTGTCCTGCGAAACGGGGTTCGCCGTGCCGTTTGGCGGTTGTCCACCGAAACGGCGCGCTTCTACTAAAAGTTATGTATTTACTGTTAGGGAAGTTAAGGGGCGAGAAAACCCAGCAACGGCGCGGGTTTGCAGCCGATTTTTTTGCCTGATAGCACGACGATTTGTTGCCTGATAGCACGAGTCCTCTGTTGCCTGATAGCACGAGTGAATTAACAGGTTTTCCCGCAGTTATCCCCGTGCCGTGGGCGGCACGGGCCGGAATGTCAGCAGTTCGGTTTTCTCGCCAGGCATCCGCTCGATGCCCAGGACGTAGCCGGGCAGCGATTGCCGCGCCACCAGCGCGCGCAGGTCGGCGGCGAAGTCGTAGAAGCGCGCCACGCTGCCCGACTTGCGGTACAGGTGCTGGAAATCGAATTGCCAGCCATGTTCCTGCCGGCCGCCATGCTTGCGCACCAGGCGATACAGCCACCGCTCGATGCCGCCCGTGAGCCGGAAATACGTCGGGTGGATGGTTAGCACCAGGGCCGCGTCCACCACGCCCGCATAGAACCAGTCCGGCAGGATCAGCTCGATGCCCAGCGGCGTGCCGCTGGCGTCGGCCAGCTCCTTCCACTCGTTGATCCACGAGAAGCGATGCAATCGCCTTCCCGTGGTTTCTCGAATGGACGTGGCCACCGTGGTCGATTGCAGCCGGTCGAGCGCGGCCTTGAGGCGCTGGTAGTCGCGCAGCGACGTACCGCGCCCGATGAAGCGCAGGATCTCGTAGGGACGCACCTGCATCAGCCGCGAGGTCGGGATGCCCGCGTCGCGGGCTTCCACGATCTGGCTGGCGGCCCAGATCAGGATGTCGGCATCCCATATCGTGGCGATGCCATGTTCCTGTGTGCCTTCCACGCGGATGGTGATGCTCCCGCTGCGGAAATCGATCGGCGCGGTGCGCCGCGACTTCGCCAGCGAGAAGAACGGAAAGGCCATCAAGTCCTGGCTGTCGCGCGGCGCCATGTCGCCCGGCAGCGCGCGGAACAGGTCGAGCTGTTCGCGCTGCGGCAAGGCGTGCCCTGGTGGGCGGAACATGGCGATGGCCACCGACGATGCGCCGATCAGCGCGCACGGCTGTCAGCCGAGTGGTGCTCGGCATATTCGGGGTCGGAAGTGGTCTCGAAGCTGCGCGTTTCCGCCCAGGCATCAAGGTCGGCCACGGCGTACATCACACGGCGGCCGAACTTGCGGAACTTCGGGCCGCCGCCGATCACGCGCTGTTTCTCCAGCGTGCGCGGTGACAGGCGCAGGTAATCGGCAGCTTCATCGTTGGTGAGATAGCGTTGGGGGTGTGCGGGTGTGGCAGCGGGAACGGCGGCAGGCCGCAAGGGAGCGGGTCGCATGGGATGTACCTCCATCGGTAGGTAAAGCCCGGCCACACAGCGCGACCGGATGGAGGCAGTCTCAAGAAACTTGGGGTTCTTGCTCAGGGACGTTCTGCAGGGGATGCGAAACGTCCCCCCTCATGCGGCGGAACGGGGGGAAGTTGCGCCAGACGGCGATAGCCACCGCGCATCAGCCCATTGGCCCGGCGCACCAGCCGCCGCACGCGGGCGCGCAAAGCGCTGTCGGCGTGCCAGTCGGCGGCAACGGCATCCACACCAAACAGCCCTTCGGCCACCTCCCGCAAGGACGCACCCGCCAGGGTCGCGTCCAGCGCCTGAAGCGTGTGCAGTTCCAACAATGCGGACAGCGGCGGACGTGGCCGGACGGTCGCCGCAGGTACGGCACCTGCGGCTACGGCGATCTTGTTCAATTCGCTCACCAGGGCTGCATAGCGTTCGCAAGGTGCGACGCAGGCCCGGATGGCATAGGCGTAAGCCATGCCGTCGGCCAAGCCTGGCGCGAGCACGAAACGCAGGCAGCAGCCGGGCCAGCGTGCCACCAGCACCAGGCGCTTGCCGTCATGGATCAGGTGTTTGTGGCCCGGCAGCTTCCAGAACGCAAAGCACAAGGCATCGGGCGGCGGATCGGCATCCGGGTAGAGCTGCACCACGGCATCGTGATCGGGGAACCAGGCCGGGTGTGCATCCCGCGCATCCAGGGCGGGATCTTCCAGCAGGCGCAGCCCCCAATGCCCGGCGGCATCCGGTTGGCGACGACGGCGCAGCCAGTCGCGCTGGTAGTCTGGATGACGGCGCAGGTACTCCCAGGCCAGCGCCGGGCCATCCAAGTGCAGAACGTAGAGATAGGCCGCCGTGGCATACCACGGCTCGGCACTGCGATCAGCCATACGGCAACCTCCCTGTGCTGGGGATGCGTCGCCACGGCGAAACGGCGTGCTACGAGGCCATCGTCAAAACGTCATGGGTGAAGCGTAAACTGGCAGTGTCAAGACCGATGAACTCCGATACGTTGCTGAAATCGTCCGAGTGCGACGGCGGCAACGCACTCCAATGGCATGCCGCGTCGGTCAGCTTGCCGCAGCCCGCGCCAGGCATCATGACCGTTTCGATCTGGCACGCACCGCTTCGGTGCAACACTGCCAATTCAGACCGAACGGGTCACAGACCAGACCGAAATAGACACAGTGCGCCACCGCTTCGCGGTGGCCCTCAATCGGTGATCGAGCCGTTGTCTTCGGCCAGCCGCAGGTATTCCGACAGCCGCCGCACCGGCTGGAAATAGCGATCCCGCATCACGGACTGCTGCCGCGGCCCGACGATGGCGGCCAGGTCGGACAGCTTCACCGTTCCCAGTGCAGGCATGCCAATCCCCAAGCCGATCAGGCCGTGGGCAGTATCGCCATCGGCTGGGTCGAGCGAAGCCAGCAGCCAGGTGGCATGCGCATCCGGGGTGAACAGGCGCACCACGGGCTGCGGGTCGGTGTCCTGCCCGGCAGCGCGGGCCTGGCCGTTGGCCAGCAGGCGCGTGCGCTCGTCGGCGGTGATGAGCGGGGTCATGGCTGCACTCCCACGCATGCACGAAACATCAGGGACGCTTTACCGCATTCCCTCGAAAGCGCAGATGCGCAAGCCCACGCATCCGCAAAAGCGTAGAAGCACGAAGGCACATGCACGGAAGTCAGGAAAGACACGGATCAGGCTCTCCGCTTTTGCTGAAAGCCGCCAATGCGGATTTCAGTAAAGGCACAAACGGAAAAATGAACACTATAGATTGTAGCCCTATAGGGCGCAACAGGTTGTCATTCTGGATTTTGGGGAAAGTTCAGAATGACAGCATTCAAGCCATCGTTGCCCGATGCACTACGGCGGATCAGAAAGGCGCGTGGCCTGAGCCAGGAGGCGTTCTCGGATGTGTCCAGCCGAACTTACCTCAGCTCTTTGGAGCGAGGGCTGAAAAGCCCAACATTGAATAAAATTGAAGATGTTTGTGCCGTGCTGGATGTTCACCCACTCACGCTGCTGGTCCTTGCGTATGCAGGCAGTGATCCCAAAAACGCCCACGAACTGATGGATCACATTGCTCGGGAAGTTTCATCATTTTCCGAGCATCTGAATAAATAAAAGGAGGTGAGTCGTGTTCAAAATTACCGGACTGGATAAGCTTCAGAAAAACCTGAAAGATGCGCAGCGCGCCTTGAGTGAGTTAGACGGCGAACTGGGGGTCGTAAACTTTGATCCAAATGATCCCGCCAGCATTGAGGGCGCAATTCAATCGGTCAATCGAATGATCGACGACCGCTTAGGAGAATATTCTTCGAACCCTATCGTTGGCCCTCTCGCAGAACAAATGAAGGAAAAGTATCGGGAGAGTATTCTTGAAAAAGCGGCAGAAGCTAGATTGAAGTCGGATGGGGATGATTGATGGCTAAAGACTTATTCTCGGAAATAAACAATGCAGTTCTAGATTTGCAGTCCTCACAGCTTCAAACTTACGAAAGACCTCTCAAAAAATTGGCTCAACTGCTACGACATCCCGACCTTGAGCCATACAACGCCGAGCTCACGGAAGGTCTCGACGTTGAGGCGTTCATCGCTGAAAGTGAAAAGTCTGGGGGCAGCATGATTGGAAGCGCCCAGCTTGCTTGGCCAGACGACCCCAAGCAGGCGCTGGGGTTGACGTTGCTTTTAATCGAGAAGCTGGCGGCAGATCCCGGCTACGCTACCAATTTCGGACACCATTTTTTCTATTCCGGAAAAAAGGTCATTGCTGGAATTCACGCACTTACTGGCCAGCTAATCATTCCCTTTGTGCGGGATTACAAGAGTTATATCCAGACCAAGGGGAGCACGGATACCATGTTAAAAGCTCAATTTTCGCGCAAAGTCTTTATCGTTCATGGTCACGACGATGGTGCTCGTGAAACAGTGGCACGATTTCTTGAGCGAATCGGGCTTGAAGCCGTCATCTTGCACGAACAGGCTAACCAAGGACGAACAATTATCGAAAAAGTGGTTGCTCACAGTGATGTTGGTTTCGCAGTAGTTCTGCTTACTCCAGACGATGAGGGCTGCGTAAAAGGAGGAACACCTGAGCCCAGAGCCCGTCAGAATGTGCTTTTGGAGTTGGGGTACTTCATTGGTCGCCTAGGCAGAGACAAGGTATGTGCTCTCAAACGCGGGGCGGTGGAAATTCCAAGCGATTTCGCCGGTGTTGTTTGGGAGACGATGGATAGCGGCGGGGGCTGGAAACAGGCACTCGCGCGTGAGCTTGAAGCTGCCGGTCATAGCATCGACTGGAATAAGGTCATGCGTGCATAGAGTTGTGCCCCGCCGTAATGGGCGGGGCGCGGTGAGCGACTATCAGGCGGCCTTGGGCTTGCTGCGCGACCAGATCAGGTCGTGCGTGCCGTCCTCGCCTTCGATCAGGCGGGCATAGACCGTTGCAGGGAACGATGGATCGTCAAGGGTCACGGACACATAAGGGCGTCCGGCCTCGCTGGTCTTTTTCCACGCTGCGCCGATGTCGTGGCCAGCCGCTTGCAGGCGGTAGTCGGGTGCGCTTTCGTTGTCACCCTTGTCGTTGGGAACCAGCTTGACCTTGACGTTGAGCGTCAGGGTGCGAAGCGTGCCGGTGAAGCCGTCTTTCTCTGCGGTGAAGGTGCCAATGTTAGCCATGATGATTTCTCCTTTCGGGTTGAACAAGGTCGCGCCAGTGCGTCCTTGTTGTGATCCGCCCGGCGGGGGATGGGCTGGCCGCACCGCGGAGCGGTCGCAACAACGTGGAGAACCTGGAGGCGAAAAGAATTTGTCCCGCGAGGAATGCGCGCAGCGTAGGGGAAATTGTTTTCGCCGCAATGTTGCGGTCATAAAGCCCAATGCGCAGCCGCGCCACCGCCAGGATTCACGACAAGCCAAGGACGCACGGGTCGCCTCTCCCGAATGGAGACATGACCGACTCGGCATCCCCGTATGACAACCTCACCGGCTTGTTCCCTGACGCGGCCAGGTCAATGCCCCAGCAACAAGGTACGAGCGCTCCTGCCACAACTTGCGGCCACATGCTTGATGCGTGGCGTGGAAGCTCCACATCGAGGCCAGGTGGTGTGTCGGTGAACCGTCCTTCGTGACGTACAGGCAACGAACCGCCAGCGTCGAGCACGGCACGCTTTCGTGCAACCTGCCGCAGCAAGCCGGGGCGTAGCCCCACAAGCGCCGCCCATTGCGGCGAGGTGCTGTCGGAATGTCGGCGGCGCGTGCGCCGCTGCACTTGCATGGCTTCAATGGTTTTTGCGCAAAAAGCGACTTGTGCGCGGCCCCTTTGCCGCCTGACCGAAGGCGGTAAAGGGGCGTTTTGGCTTTGAGCCTTGAAACCGGGCGCGGCCACCGCCGCGCCCGGATTTTTGGCATTCCCCGCGCCCAAGACGGAACGGCTTGGGCGCGGAGCTGCTCCCTATTCTTTGGTTTCGATGATCCACCACACGGCACGCGGCAAGGCGCGGCCCGTGATGGGGTGTAGGTCGGTCAGGTCGGCACGGGCTGTCCAGCCGCGAGGCGGACGGTAGCCCCGCACGTCGCTATCGCCATGCCAGCGGCGGGCGCGTACCGTGCCGGGGGCATAGGTCGCGGCCATGCGCGGGCGGTTCGTGGTGTCGTGGCTCATGGGGGAATCCTCGGCATGAAAGCGCCCCGGCCGGAACCGGGGCGCTATCTGTGGTACGGGGTCAAACGGCCAGTGCCTCGGCCTGCGTCTGCTCATCCGCCACGGCGGCGGCTTCCTCCGGCGCTTCGGCTGCCTCGTCCGTCACCACCTCCTGCGCGGCCTGCTGCGTGGCTTCGGCGGCGAAGATTGCGGGCATCCAGCCAGTTCCATCGGCCAGCCGTTCGGCTTCGCTGGCAATGTCGCCTTTTTTCAACTTCGCCAGCCGGGTGACGTGCTCCGGTGCGAATTCGCCCACGGCTTCCAGAATCGCGGCCTTCGGCACATGCTGGAAATAGCCGTCTGCGGTCGGTTGCCACCATGCCGCCATGTCCAGCGCCACGGCCTGCGCCAGTTCAGCGCCGGGCTGGTGCTGCGTGGCGCGGAGCGTCACCACATCGACCGTGGATGCCACGCATACGGCCAGCAGGCGCACCAGTTCATCCTGCGACTTAGCCAGCAGTGCGGCGAACAGTTCGGCGCTGTCCTCCGGCAAGGCTTCACCCGCTACCTGTTGCAGTTCGCGCAGTGCCACGGCGGCGGGCGATTCCGGCCAGTCCGGGGCCATGCCTTCCAGCCGATCCTGCTGGGCCAGCTTCACGCCCAGCGGCAGATCGTGGCCGTAGTGGCTGCCTTGCAAGACAGTCTGCACCATGCCATGCACCAGTGCGGCCAGCGCTACCTGCGGATGCCGGGCTACTTCGATTTGCAGCGCGGCGGTACGGTGGGCACTCAACCGCTGCGCCAGCCGGTCGGACATGGCGGCGGGCTTGGGTGCTTCGTCGGTTTCCTCGCCAGCATCATCGTTCCCGGCATCGCCCTCGCTACCGAAACCTTGCCGCAGCCGTTCAAGCGTGCGCAGTGCCTTGGCCTCGGCTTCGCGCAGCAGGCCACGATGAATCACGACCTCGCCGTTGCGGTCAATGGTGACGATGGCACCGGCGGCAGCTTTGACGGCTTCCCCGTAGTCCTGCAAGCCATCTTCCAGCGTCTGCAACTGTTCGCCCAGGTGTTCGCCTTCCTCCTGCAAGGCGTCGGCCTTTTCTTCATCGTCGGCGTTCAAGGCGGCATCCACGGCCTCGGCCAGCGCCTGCATCTTGGTTTGCAGTTTCTCGATGCGTTGGGCTTCGCGCTTGTTCGGGTTACGGCGCTGCCTCGGGGCGCGCTGGAAGGCTTGCAGGTCGGCATGGGTCGCGCCGGGGGTGGCATCCACCCATGCCCAGCCTTCGGCCTTCACCTCGGCGGCAAGGCTGACCAGCTTGTCCTGCGCCAGCCGTTCCAACAGCGTGGCATCGGTCAGATACACGCCGCTATCGGCTTCCGCGAACAGATCGCGGCGGGTGCCACCGCCTGCGGCCTCGTAAGCATCCAGCCCAACGAAACGCACCAGCGGATGCCGGTGGGCATCAATCTCGCGCTCGGTCAGGCGGTCGCGCAGGTTATGCGGGCTGCGCTGCCATGTCGGCGCATCGTAGAACGCGGCTTCCTGTGCGGCGTGATCGTCGGTGATGGCAAGGGCCATCAACTGGTCAAGGCTCACGGCCTCGGCGCGGTAGTCTTCCAGCAGGCGCGGCGACACGTTGGCGAGTTTCAGGCGGCGCTGCACCACCAGCGGCGTGACGCTGAAATCTGCGGCAATGTCCTCGATGGGGCGGCCTTCGGCCACCAACGCGGCAAATGCCTCGAACTGGTCGGCGGGGTGCATGGCTTCGCGCTGCACGTTCTCGGTCAGGCTGGCGGTGCGGGCGGTGCCATCGGCCACCAGCAGGCAAGGCACCTCCCATTCCTTGCTGATGCGGTGCTTTTTCGCCAGCAGCTTCAAGGCTGCGAGGCGACGACCTCCGGCCACGACTTCATAACGCTCGCCGTCAGCGGTGGCGGTGACGATCAGGTTTTGCAGCAGGCCGACACGCTGGATGCTGGCGGCGAGTTCAGGAATCGACATGCGCGGGGTCTTGCGCACGTTGCGGCCCGTGGGGCGCGATACCAGCCGCGACAGCGGCACCAGAATCAGATTCTTGCTCGGGTCGGCGGCTTCCAGCAGCACGGCAGGCGCGGCACTGGCCGTGGCGTGGATGGCTTGGGCTTCGGTGTGGTTGATGGCGTTCATGGTGAAAACTCCTTGCGATGATGGAATACAGCAGCGAATGACGCGGCAAGGGTTGCTGCCTGCCCCTGCCGCGCAGGGAAATCAGGCTTTCAACTGGCGCAGGCCATCGGCCAGCAGCCACAGAGCGCGATTGAGGCGAATATCGGAATCAATGCCCTGCACCGGGCGGGTCTGCTGACGGCGTCCGTTGGCGCTGCGCCCGTGCAAACCGCCTTTGGTCAGGTTCTCTTGGGTGCGGTTGAACACGCTCCACAAGTCCGGGCGGTGGTCGTCGAACCGGCGCGGCATCAGGATTTGCGACTCGGTGATGGGTGCGGGCTTGTCCGGGTCGTCGTACTTGAGCGACAGCGCGGCGCGGGCGAACACTTCGGCCTCGCCTTCGTCCAGCGTGATGGCCTGCATGGATTCGCGGGATTCCAGCGCACGGTCGAAGCCATGCAGCACCTGATAGGCACCTTCGATCACTTGCCCGGCCACGTCGCCCTTATGCGGCACGCGCACATCGGCCACGGTATCGCCGCACACCAGCCCATTGCTGCATACGAAACGGAACATGCCGGCCAGCATCTGGTAGCTGCTGGTGCCATCGTGCGAGTTCAACAGGATGATTTCGTTGGCTTCGCCTCGGGCGTTGATCTGGCTGGCATGGCGCAGCCGGATCATGTGCTTGGTGTAGTCGCGCCGGTCTTCGTGGCGGGTGCGGGTCTGCGTCACCATGAAGGGCTGAAACCCTTCCTTGCGCAGTTCGGTCAGCACCGTGGCGGTGGGGATATAGGCGTAACGCTGGGAGCGACTTTCGTGGGGCGCTTCCGCAAAAATGGATGGGGCCACGCGGTGAATCTGGTCATCGGACAGCGGGGAATCGCTGCGCAGTACCGGGGAACGGGAAGCGAAACGGGATGCAAGCATGGTCTTTCTCCTGACGAAAAGGGTTTGCTGTTCAAACCGCACACCGGATTCCTAGATTCGGAGCCCAGCCTTTCGGCTGTTCGGTGCGGTTGGCACGAGGAACCCGGTTGGCCCTGTTGCCACCGTCTTTCCTGAGTTCATCGCCCGCGACGGTCAGGAGCCCACGGACGTGGGCCGTCAAGGAGAAAAGCGTCAGGGTGGTGCGGCCCGCAGGCGCAGCCGAGGACACGGCCTGGCGCGCCTTGATGGCACGCGGCCACGGGCTACAGTCGCGAGCAAGGTGATGGAGTCAGGAGAGACGGCTGGACATGGCAACGGCCGCCGTGATGTGCAGACCGCACGCAAGCGAAGCGCGCAGGCCCGAAGCTGGAAGCCGGGCCGTAGGCGTCAGCCGAGCGAAGCGAGGGAACGATGGAAGCCCGAAGGGGCGAGACGCCGCAGGCGGCTCGATGCGCAGCACGACAGCGCGACCGGCCATGCTTCTGGGCCGGGGACGCCCATGAATCAACGGATCAGCAGGCTTTTTGGCACACTGTGATCAAAGAGTCGTTCTTGCAACTTCAACGGGACATTGACGTTCAGCAGAGGTGGCAGGAAGACACCAATGGCCGCCAGCCCCAGGAAAGGCGCAAACGCGCCCGCCCCTTAACACTAGGTCGAGCGCGCGTTCTAAATGCGCTATACATCCGAAGACGAATCACTCCAGGGACAGCATCGAAACATGACCACCGTCTATATTGATGAAAGCGGCCACAGCGGGGACATGGTCAACAGCGGCAGTGCTTACGACTTCAAGGGCCAGCCCTACTTTGCCCTAGCCGGCATTGGTCTTGAGAACGGTCATGACTGGGAAGATCGCATTAATGAGCTGCGAAGCCGTCACCGCATTCCTGCTGGCGAACTCAAGTCCAAGTCGCTGACAGCCAAGCCAAGATTCTCGGCCGAAGTCATCCATGGATTGCTCGATCAACGCGCTCCGCTTTTCATCGAGGTGGTCGACAAGCGCTTCTTTATCTGCACCAGCATCACCTCGTTCCACCTCTTGCCAGCATGCCTCGGCTATACCGAGTCGGTGAAGCTTCACTTCATCAAGAACACGGTGGCAGACTTCCTGTACTTTCACGCGTCCGAAGGCGTCCTCGATACATTCGTCGCCTCGTGCCTGGCGCCGGGTGACGGGACGCTCCGCGCCTCATTCGCCGTGCTGCGCGACATGGCCACAGATCTGGGCTATACCGGCTCGGCCGTGCAAATCGCGGAAGGCATTGCCCACATGGTGCAGGAGGCTGAAGCCGAATACGACGAGCAACGTGTTAGCGGTGGCGAGGCTTGGTCGCGGTTTCTTCCGCCCCCCGACCTTAACAAACATGCGAAACAGGTCTGGATGTTGCCGAACCTGACGTCATTCACGAGCATCTACGCCAGGATGAATCGCTATTACAGCAGGCGCTTGGCCGGCATCCGCTTGGTACACGACCAGCAATTGGAGGTGGAGAACATTCTGCGCCAGGGAAAAATGACGGCCGAAAACCTGAGCCACTCGGTCGATCTGCCCTACACCCCGCAGTCTGACTACCGGTTCGAGGAGGAAGCCAGCATCGAGTTTGCGCAGTCGCATGAGGCCATCGGCGTGCAGCTGGCCGACATCGTCGCGGGTACTGTGATGCGCTACTTTCGCGACACGGACGCCGGCGCACCCGTGTCGAGCGAACTGCGCGAAGCCATGATGCGGCTCATTGACGAGGGCGATGAACGAAGGGGCTACGGCCTTAATCAAGTCGTAGCCACTGCCAACGTCCGGCATGCCGAATAAGTGAATCAGCCGCGGTGACGGCCCCCGTACAGCGAAACGTCAAGGCAGCGAGGCGTCCAGCGCAGCTTTGAAGGTGGACGCGTTGTCCCGCAGAACGTGATCCAGATTTCCGAATACATTACGAAGCTCCTGCCGGTAAGCGTCCTTTGTAGGCAAATCCGATCCGACGATCACGGCCTTCAGGAATGACGCTGCGACATCAGCCATCCTCGGATCGCTCTGGAGCCTTACATAACTGCGAATAGCGATTTCCAGCAGATGCGTCTTGAATGACGCCGATAGCTTCTCACTCGGAATGATGTGTTGCAGCATCGCCCCCATTACCTTGGTGGCTTGCTTGGAGATATAGTGGCGATCGAAATCAACGGCACAACGGGTTGCCTGTGGGATTTCGGAGTCATCTATGCGCGCGCACTGCTCAGCCCAATCCGTAGAGACGCCAACCATGCGGCCGAGAAGGTAGTGAAATGGCGTTGGCCACTCCAGATAGGCCTCCTCGTCGGATACGCCAGACATTTGCTTGAGGATCTTTTCGGCGAAGTCGTCAAAATAGTGCAGCCACATATGGTCTTGCAACCCTTGGTGGATGCCTTCATGGACCATGATCTCAAAGAGCGTTATGCCTGAATTGATCGGGCAACGAAAACGCCCGACCTCTTGGTAGGAGCCCAATGGTTCGTTTAGCGTTTCGGCCAATTGCTTGTCTTCGTCCAATCGGCGGCGTACAGAATCACCTATCGCAGCCTCCACGTCGTTTTTTACCGCCATCGCTGCATCGGCGAAGAAGAAGCGAAGTAGCCGATTGCTTTCAGGCAAGTACAGACGGCTTCCGCCATTGAGATTGCGGTTGTTCTTCAGCTCAACGTAGAGGCGGCTCCCCTTTGCATCCAACAGCGCGTCGATGTAATGCGCAATGAAGTCGGAGCGTATCGCTTCGTCCGCCTCCAGCAGCTTGAGGCAGAAGTGTGGGTGCGCCTGCGCCAAGTGAATGGTTAACTCAGGTGAGGTGACCAGATTCAGGAGGGTCTCCCGGGCTTGTAAGCTAGCTTGGTCTCGCTCTGCACATCTGGATTTCAATGTGTGCAGAGAACGGCGCCACTGCTGGCGCCATGCTGAAGGAGGTTTGGGGGGCTCCCCGCGCAAGAGTGCCGCCAGTTCATCCTTGGAATTACCCCCGTTGTCGATCCAGCACACCAGCCAAGACTGTTGCCGGGTTAGGGAAATAAGAGTGGGCAGTTGGGGTTCGACCAGCAATACCAGTTCGTCATAGCGCTTGGTGAGGTGCAAGTTTTCGATCAATTCACGAAAGACGTGCACTCGCCCCCGGGCCAGCGTCGGAAAGCGTGTTCGCCAAAAGAAGTACAGTGCCACCGAGAGCAGCAGCAGATACACCGCACTTGAACTGTCGAGCCCCCATTTCCAAGGTCCCAAGCTGTAGTACAGCCCAAGTTGCTCCAAGACCGGGGCGTACATCAGGTAGTGGACAAGAAAAAACACCGATCCACCCACGACCCAATCCAACCATGTAGTGCAGAAGCGAAGCCGGAGCCGGTTAGTGGGAGAGATGAGCGCCCACACAGCGGCGATGACTCCCAATATGGTGAGCAGGCCAGTAGTGTCTATAGGAGCGGAGGCCGTCATTGGAGCTATTGCATCCTTCCGTTGGTCGATGGAATCGCACCTAAGTGCAATTTGCGTCCATACCGGCGCAAGGCATCTAGGTGATAAAAACCGATGTTCGTTCCCAAACATCGGGCAATCAATCTAAGCATTGAGCGTTCAATGCTGCCGCAGTTAGCGATCCAGCCTAACCCTCAATCGACGTGCGCGTTCGCGGAAGGCCTCTTCCCCGCCCTCCAGAATGTCGCAAACCGCCTTGCGAATAGCAGTGTTCTCAAGGCCGCCAGATGTGTATTTGAGTGGGGGCAACCCACCAGCAGGATGAGGGCCAGCGTCGGCGACAATGATCTGGTCCGCATCAGTGTTGATGACGAGATTGGCATTGTGCGTGACCATGATTACCTGGCGTTTGGCCTTAGCCGCGATAAACAGGGCGACCAACTCCTCGAACACAGATTTGGGGTCCAAGTTCTCCTCTGGCTGATCAATGATAAGTGGCCGATCGTCAGCATCGTCCAGTGCCAAGTAGAGAAGAAGAAGTACGATACCCCGTGTTCCAGGCGACAGCTTTCGGATATCCATTCCGTCATAGACTATTTCGTATCGCACCGAGATGTGATCGGTGGCGAAAAGCCAGTGAGCGAACTGCTTCAACCAGCCACGAAACTCTGCTTGTTGATTCTGGCCAAAGGGAGCCTGGCTCAGAAGGTCGCGCATGTATTGCGAAATAAAATTCGTCATCGCTGCCTGCACGTCGGCAGCCGAACCTATTTCCCATGCTGATCGTAGGGTTTTGTCCGCCAGAGCGATTAACGCGCCGCGGCCTTGGAATGGCCCTGCCTTCCGTCGGTCGAGAAGGTCTTCTTCAGCTACAGCTCCCCAGGCAGCAACGTCAACGACGCGGCGAACCGAGAAACCGAGCTTGCGAAGGGTGCCGGTGGACGCATTTAAGCGCGCCATCAGGGGGCCATAAAGATCGGCGAGCGAATTCTGCTCGTTGATGATCGCCTGAAATACTCGGCCATAAGCCGCTTCCCGCTCGCTCTGGAGTTCCTTACGACGCGCGCCAGCGCCTTGAGCGTCGGTTAGGCGTGTTTGAAGGCTAATGAGCGCGGCGTTCTCTTGGGCGATGCGCTTTGACAGGGTGGAGTACTGACCGCGAACGACATTGTCGGCGCTTACCAGCACCTCCAGCCGGGCCATTTCAGCCAACAGCGTATTAAGGGTTAATTTAGAGATGTCAGAAGTGTCTGGGAAGAGCGGTGTGTTCGGGTCGCTGGCCGAAATGGCCGGACCTGTGAGTGCTGCGATTTGCTGATCGGACCATGTGACATAGCTGGTCAAACTCGTATCGACATCGCCTTTATAGATCAGCAGGAACTCATCCCATTGCTGCTGATTGAGACCGCTGTGAACATGTCGCTCCTTGGCTTGGCGCAGCAGCTCGGGGGCCTTGGTATTGCGAGTGCTTACCACCTCATCCTGCAGCGCAACGAATGTCCGGCGCTGATTGCCGTAGGCTTGGATCGTTCCGCGCAGCGTCTGCACGGCCTGTCCAAGCTGGGTGTGGCGATTGGCCTGAGCCTCAGTTCCCTTCACGACAAGCTTGGCGAGATCTTCGTTGTAGCTTTTGATCTGGCCGGTCTTTTGCGTGACTTGCAGCGCTAGGCCTGTGGTAGCAGCTTCCTTTTCAATCTCCGTGGCAATGCGCTCGGATAAATCGGCGATTGCCTCAGCCTCCCGTTCTCGGGCCTGCTGAAAACGGGCGGTGCGGAAATCCCTCAATTCAGCAAAGTCGATAGCGCCGTCAAGATCATCCTGTGGATGGGCATCAAAGATCACACGCTCTATCTCCGCGATGAGTCCATCGGAGACGCCAGCAGAGGAGCAAAGCTCCTCTACAAATTGCTGAGATAAGTAGCGCGCTCGGGGAAAGGCAAGATGACCGTTTGCATCGCGCCCGTCGAGGAAGCGTGTGACTGAAGCACCTCCACCCCATGTCAGCGTTGCAGTCGCCTGGCCAAGCAACTGGCGTGCACGGACGAGAAATGACGGGCTGATGTTTGCGCTCGCATTCCAAGCGGCTGGAGTGATTGCGTCACAGCCGGCGGCAATCATGTCAGCAAGTGCGGTCTTGCCTGAGCCGCGCGCGCCGATGATCGCGACAAGCCCAGGATTAAGTGGCATGTCCGGAGTTGATGCCCAACTGGCATCTCCGATAGCTATGTTCGAGATTACTTGGGAAGGCATGGCCGTGGACGGCGATTCGCTTCCGACATAAGCACGACCTTCGGGGTCGATACAAGCCTGGCGCAGGGCGTCGAACTCTAGACCACCCTTGATCCACGAATAACGCTCTTCAACCGGCTCGCCTACGGTTTTCTGGTCGTGGGCATCGCTGCCGTGGAGACAGGGCTTGCAGCCGCCATAACGCTCCTTGAGTTGGTCGAGCGGCACACCCTTGCGACCAGACCAGAATTCGCGCTGTGCCGTACTGCTTGAGAAGATGATGTGGGCGAACTTTTCGATCTCCTGACGCATGGTTGCGTCTGCGGCTTGGCGTAACCCCGAAGTTCCGTCGCCCGTCGCGCCAGCAACCGCGATGAGGATGTTGGTCTTCGCCCAATCGCTCTCTCGCATAACCCGGCGGAGCTGGTCAAAATTCACTTTGAACTGCGTGGCGCCGTGCGAAAGCGCAGCGCGGTCGTCGATGATGCTAGTGTCGGCTTTTCTGCCGAGGGACATCAGATCCAGGCGGGTGCAGTTGAAGGTATCGCCATGCGCCTGGAACTGAAGGCGCTGAAGGATGCGGTGCAGTTCTGCGACGTGGTTCGGATCTTCAGGACTGACTAGGAGATGCACGTTGACAAAGCCAGACTTTGCAGCGACATCTAAACGCAATTCGACGTTGGGAAAAATGAGTTGTATATCTTTTAAACGGCCAGCCGCCTTTTGCCTTAGCACCTCTTCGTACGTGTCGGTAAGGTAATAGTCAGTCACCGCCAACGCCTCAATTTTCGGCGTGACTGTCTCAAGCTTTTTGAGATAGGCATCCCAAGGGGAGTCGCTGCCAAACTGATTATTTAGAACGGTTCCTGGCGCATGGATGTGCGGTTCCCAGCGACGCCATTCAGACCCACGACCAATCATTTGCTCATCCTTTGCGGCCATAGACCGTCCTTGTGACCATCTTGGAAGACTTGCTCGGCGTGACCGAAGCAAGCAAGTTTGTAACACTTTATAAGATTTCTGAAGGGATGAGCACTCAACTACATAAAGTGATGCCGGCTCAACAGGAGCTAGAGCCTGTTATGAACCACTGGCAGAAGCCAGCAGTCGCGCGGCATTGGGCAGCATGAACACGGAAAAGACGAGGAAGTGCAGTCCGCTGAGCACTTCGGGCAGCCGTTCATAGTTCCGAGACAGTCGTCGAAAGCGCGCCTGCCAACCAAAGCTACGCTAGACCACCCAGCGCCTGGGCAGCAGTACGAAGCCTTTCTTCGCTTTAGGCAGCTTCACGATCTGCAGTGTGATGTCATGTTCCTTTTCGGCCTCTCGCGCTTTCTCTCCGGTTAGCTCCGGTCGGCCCATGCCAGCTCGATTGTGTGGCCCGCGGCCGCTGCACTGCGGCGCAGATGTGGTCGACCTGGGCACGCTCGCGTTCTTCGGCCGGCGTAAGGTGCACTGCCAGCAGGTGATAGCCAGCGAAGCCATTCTTCGCCGCTGACGTCCGTCGGGTAGGGCTTGCGGCGCAACACCGCACTCTAGCCTCACTGCTATTGCGGCGCTTAAAGTTCAGAAAACGCTCTAAGTGGCTGATTGTTTCGAACGCTTTAAGCATCGGAAAAGCCGCCAGCGCGAACCGTGGCGGCTTGGTACAACGCTTTGGAGATCAGGCTATTCGTGCGTAGGTTTTTCCTTCCAAGACTCGTTTCACTTGGTCCACGTCTTTCGCCCCGATGCGCACGTAAATTTCCTCGGGCGTGTGGTTTTTGGCGAGCTCGCGTATCGCCTTGACTTGGACCACCGATAAGCGCCCGTCCCGCCCGCAAATCTGCGCTATCGCCCAGTCGTTGTCCTTCCACTTTTCGGCGACCCATGGCGCCGGTAACCCCAAGCGGGGATGGTCATTCAACCACTTGTGCAGAATCTTGTCGCGGTCATCGGGCAGAGGAACGACGCCTTTCAAAAGCAATCCGTTTTCGCGCAGGTAGTGTAGGCCGCTCTTTCCGCCCGGCACCATGTTGAGCCGGCGTTCGTCATCCCAATGCCCTTCCACCAGGAACTCTTCCGCCTCGTAGAGCTGCTCCACATCGTCGGTGATAGCCATCACCTTGTGGTGCACGTACGTGAGACGCCCACCCTCTTGCTCTTCTCGAAATCGGCGATGGAAAAGCAATGGACTGCCCGTCTCAATCGCGCGACGGTGCTCGGACCAGCGCTTTTGCCAGCTACGGGTGGACACACCCACATAAAAGGACCCGTCGTCGGGGTATGACGCACCAGCGCCGAAGATGTGCTGGTAGAGGACATATGCGCGTTCGGGGTAGTGCTTGGGCGATAGCAGGAAGTGCGCGGGCACCGAAAATACAAGGCTAGGGCTCCTGATGGTGCTTTCGTTAATCTGCGTAGCTCCGCGCATGGCCGCAGCCAAGTACGCGGGGTCAGTAACGACTTCCACCGAAATCGTAGGCTGGATAGCTAACTCGCCTTCACCTAGGGCGCCGAGACCGTACTCTGGCTTGCGGTCCACCGTTCTGTGCCCATCCATGAGCTTCCGGAACGGAGAGATGAACCCCGGACGGTCGCCCATGAAAATCATGCGCACCACGGGTATCACTTGGCCTGGCTTGAGCCTAAACACGCCGTGGGGATTCGCAGCCACCCGCGCCCATTCCCGCCCGTATTCGGAGGACCGCACGAAGTCTTCAAGCAGCTGCTCAACCTCGCGCCGCCTTCCGATCATCGACTTCGGCGCAAGATGCTCCCACCAAGCCTTGTTTAGCTTCATCGCGTCACCGCTTATCCTTCAAAATCCGGCCGGCCAATCCCATCGTTGGCGTGCCGTTTGAGAGCCAAGCTTGCACGTGTGTGGCTCCTACTTCCAAACCAGCGCCCAACGCGGCATCGCCTTGCGGGGCATCACAGCACCCCAGCCTCATTACTATTGCGGCGCTCAAAGTTCAGAACACGCTCTAACGCGCACAAGCCATCACTTTGAATGCCAGGAGCATGCCCTGAATAACTACGTGAACCAATGAGGATTGAATTACCATCCTCTCATTTTGAAGATTCGGCCGTGATCCCCCTCATCATGTAGCGTGACGACGATTTCACCCGCTGTAAAAACAGGGGCATCATCTTCTGCTCGTACTGGCAAATCGGAGTCAATCAGCGTGATGACCGGCTGCAACCCTAAATCTGCATAACGACGCACAACTGTCATCAAGTTCTCTTTCTTTCGGTCGTCCAGCGATTCCAGCACACCGTCGTGATACACAAAGCGCGGGAACTTCTCACTCAGGTGCGCACGAAGCACAGCCATATCAAAAGCAACACACAGCAGCTTTCGGTAAGTGTGTCCCAAGTCAGCGCTCGTGGCGTTGCCAGAGCCATCGAGAATTTCCGCCTTGAAATCCAGATGACCTGCCTGATTGAGCGCCACGCTCAATAGCGCCTTGCGATCAATGACTTCCTCAACAATCTCGCTGAAGAAAACGCGAATCGTGGAGAACAGGCTTGCCTGATCAGAATTCTGCTTATCCACGTCGGCTTCGATCCGCGCCTGCAAATGGTCGCGCTCTTCCGTCAAGGCTCTAATCTCTGTACGCAACTCCTGAAGACGATGCAGATGGCCTTTCTGGTGTTCCAGCGATGTGATGTCCGCACGCAGCGTCACCATCTCATCCGAAAGTAACTTGTATTTGGTGAAAACATCCGTTCCGCTTAGGAAGGAGAGCATCTCTGAACGTTTTTTTCCCAAGGAGTTCAGTTCTGCGTTCACTCGCTTCAGTTCCCCCTCGATCTCCGCAAATTCCTCTTGGAGATAGCCGCGCCGCTCATCTGTGATAGCTCGGTTGAAGGCGATCAATTGCTGGAAATCTTTCTTGATCTGTCCCTGGAACAGCACGCCAGCTTCGCCAAACAACCTCTGGGCTTCATCAGGGCTAAACAGAATCTGATCCTCCTGCAATGATGCCTGCACCTTCTTCCTGTTTTGACTCAAAGAATAGCGTTCCGAGTTCAGCGCAGCGATGCGCTCATCAACTTCTTCCACCACCTTCTTGGTGCGATCCTTGTCTAGAGCGCGAAAATCGAAAGCATCCAGCAGCACTTGCTTCTTCTCCGCATCTTTTTGCTTGAGCAGAAGAATGCCCTCAATCTTGCTGATGTCCTCGATCGACCCCCCCAATTCATTCTTGATGGCTTGCGCCGTCTCCTGCTTTTTGGCGAGCTCATGCTCTTTTGCATAGTGCTCGGCAATAAGCTTGGCATCAAAGCCAAGAAGGTGTGCAAGGAATGGCTTCCAATCAGCATGTTTGGAAGCGAACTTGCGAAGTTGGAAAACTTCGCGGAAATCCTCTTGTGACCGCAACAGATAGCCAAGCGCTTTGCGGTACGACCACGGCTTGAGAGCACGCCAGTCGAGCAGGCCATCAAGCAGTTCTCGTGCACGTTCAAAAGGAACGTCCCGATGACCCCATTCCGCGAGCGCCAACGCCGACAAGTCCTGATGGCCTGCCTCATGCTGCTTAAAGGCGATTTTGGTCGCGTCTTCTACGCTGCGTCGGATCGTGATGAAGGAGCCGTCCTCCAGTTCAACTTCAAGGAAAAAGACGAAATCCTTGAACAATTCAAAATGCTTGAAGAGGAAGAACTTAGGGTCTTTTCCTGCCAAGAATCCGAAGTCCAAAAGACGCCCCAGCGTGGTCTTCCCAAGATTGTGTGTGTCCTTGTTCCGATTCTCCGGCAGACGGATTTCCGCCATGACGACATTCAGTCCAAGAGCAAAGTCCACGGGCTCAAACACATCCGGCTTGTTGGAATAGAGTTTAGATAGCTTCATTTGGCCCTACGTATTCGACTGCGTCCGTCTTAGGACGATATTCAATCAGGCCCATCAGATAGAGAAAATTGAGTGCAGGCAGGAAAAGCACGTCGCCGCCGACAACGTGCTTCTTTGCAAATTTGCGCAGCACATCGTATTCATCGACGCGACGATCTTTCAGCCGCGAAAGGAGCAGAAGAGAAACATTAATTACTGTGCGATCAGGATGTGAGTGCTTGGTTGGCCGCAGCATCATCCACCTCCCCGATGTCACAGTTCCAATACATGTAGAAAAGAATGGCTCTCGTCAGTCGCTTGTGGGCGTGTTGCCGAAGAACAGGGTCGCGACTGAACAACAGATCCACCAGATATTCCATGACTTCGTCGAAGGTCTGATAGTCCTTGCGCTTCGCAAGGATCTTGAGCTGAAACTCATCGACCACAGATTCGTACATGCGCAGCAATTCGATATTCTCTGGCGCAGCCAGAAAAGTGCGAATTTGCGCCGTTTCCTTCAGGTATTTACGCCGCTGCTCCTTTGCATATGCTGCCGTCATATTGTTGAGCGCGTTCTTCTCCTCATACGTCACGCGCACGGTGGGCGGGTCGTCGAGTAACGCTGTCAGGTCATCCTTTTGGCGCGCAAGCGCCTGAACAACCTCGGCAAGATCATCTGGACTGACAATCAGAGGCGAGTCCACCGCATCCAAATTCGCCTCCAGGGCCACTTCTGGAAAGCGTTTCAGCCAAAGTTCTAGTTGTTCCAGGCCGCAAAGATAGATAGACGAAGCAGGGACGCCGCATTCGGCGGCGATGTGGTCACGGATTTCTGTCTCGGAATTTCCGGTCAGGCGGCGATTCGCAAACAGCATGTAGTGGTCGAGTTGCTTGGCCTCGCGCAGCTTCTTGATGCGTGGCACTTCTTTGCCGACCACCGTGTTGCTGCTAGATGTACTGTAGAAATCCAGTTCCGAAAAGCTGCGGTTGTACCCGTTGGTATGCTTGGCCTGAACAATGACCGTGCCCACCCACGGGGCGGCCTTACTGGGGTGCAGTTCCGCCGTGCCGACAAATTTTGCGTCGCGCCCGCCATCCGGCCCTTTTGCGAATCCCTGAACGGCGATACCGAGCAAGCGTTGGCACAAGAGCACGATCAGTACCTCGAACTGATCGTCGCTCAAATCTTCATAGGCAAACTTCATTCTCCCCATCTCCCTCTATACAGACGCCACAGACTCATGCGGCAACCGTAATGCACGCCGAATGTGCATGCCGCGCAGGCTGCACCACAATCTCTACGCGCTGGTCCAGTGAAACCAGTGCCTGCATCAGCCGTTCCAGTGAAATGTTCTGGAGCTTGTAGCGGCGGACTTGAGACACTTTCGGTTGAGTCATGCCCGTGATCGCAGCAATCTCCGTCTGGCTCAGGCCGCGATGGTCAATCAATTCATTAAGCTTGAGCGCGAGCGCTGCCTTTGCCGAAAGCTCTTCAGCATCGTCAAAGCCCAAATCTCGCAGCACGTTGTCAGTGCCTTGCGGATGGTCACTACGCTTCATCGTTTATCTCCCGCTCGTCTTATGACGGGCCACCATGGCCTTCAACCGCTTCTCGATCAGTTCCACGTCCGGCTGCGGCGTGGCGATGCCGGACTTGGACTTCTTCTGGAACGCATGTAGTACATGTACCGCATCGCCCATCTTCACTGTATAGACTGCCCGGAAGGTGTCGCTTCGGTGGTCTTCCACCAATTCGTACACACCGGAGCCCAACCCTTTCCAGAGCTTGGCCGAAGGCGGCGTGCTGCCCAACTGGACGATGAACAACGCGACACCCATGTCCTTCTGTACGTCGATGGGAAACTCCTTGAAGTCCTTCTTAGAGGAGCCTTCCCAGTACAGCAGCTTGCGTTCCTGAACCAGGATTATATCCGTTCGGGTATGAATCGCAAGAAGTTGGCCTAGCTAGCCGCTGTTTCCACCGGATCAGTTCGCCGCGCCCCGGTGATGGCTTGGCGTCGGTTGGCCACCAGTTCGGCCGCCTCCCGGACCGGCTTGTCTTCTGTGTGGACGTAGCGCATGAACATCGCCACGGTCTTGTGCGCCGTCAGCGCCATGCCGACCTTGACGGGGATGCCCGAATTGGCAATGTCGGTAGCCGAGCGATGCCGGATGCCGTGCGTCCCCACATGGGTCACGCCGGCGCGCTTGAGGATGCGCGTCCAACCGCCGTAATACTCGCCCGTGGTCATGTGCTTCCCGGGATGGTTCGGGGACGGGAACACATACGGGCAACCGTCCTTCCGGGGCGCGGTAGACAGCAGACGATGGGCTTCCTCGCTCAAGGGCTTGGACATGCAGCCGGTCTTACTGTCGGGCCAGACCACGCGCCGGTTCTCCAGATCAACCCAATCCCATTGCAGCGCGACGACTTCGGAGCGGCGGCCCGCAAACTCGAATTGCAGCCGGATCGCCAGCGGCAGGATCGCGTGATCCTGCCCCAGGCCGTCGGTTTCCAGAAAGGCGAGATACCGGAACAGCTTGCCCATTTCCTCGTCGCTTATGAGGTGGGTGGCCTTGCCGTTGGGATACATCGGGACATGGCGGCACGGGTTGGTGCCGTCAAGCCGATAGCCCCACACCTCGGCCAGATTGAACATCTTACGCATGACGCTGAAAGTACGGTTCGCCTCGGCCGGCTTGTGGACCATCTTCTTCATGGCCGACGCCACGTCGGGCCGCTTCACGTCCTGCACCTTGATGCGGCCGAGCATCGGGACGATGCAACGGTCGATGACCGCCTGGTACCCGCGCTGCGTGCTGGGCTTGTTACGCTGCTTGGAGTGGTCCTCCATGAACTTCTTGCACAGTTCCGCGACCGTGGGGGCGGATCGGGCGGTTGCCTTATCGGCGCTGGGATCGCCGCCCCGGCGCACCTGCGCCAGCCACTCCTGCGCCAGCGAGCGAGCCTGCTCAACGGTCAACTCCCCGAACAAGCCCAAGGCGGGCTTGCGGCGCTCCCCGGCGTTCGTGCGGTACTGGAGCATGAAGACCTTGCGGCCCGCCGGTGTAATCTTGCACAGGAAGCCGGGCACCAGCGTGTCCCTGAGTTCGACGGCCTGCGCCTGGGGTTTCGCCGCCTCCACGGCGGACTTGGTGAGCTTGATTCTTGCCATGATGACTCCTCGGAAGGACCCGATTCCCAGGAGCCTTGTAGGGGCCAGCAGAGGGGAAGCTAGGTCAGGTTTCGGAAAGCACCGGCATATGTTGGACTCGCCTAAGTTATTGATAAACCTGCTGTATGGGGCTTCGGCGTAGTCCAGCGAAGTTCGGTACGGGAGTCATGGTGAAATAAAAAAAGGGGAGCAGACGCGAATCTGCTCCCCTTTCATTTTTTGCAACGCCCTGATCAGGCCGGCGCGGAAGACCGGATCAGGTGATCGAAGGCGCTCAGCGAAGCCTTGGCGCCTTCACCCACGGCGATCACGATCTGCTTGTACGGCACCGTGGTCACGTCACCAGCAGCGAACACGCCGGGGATGCTGGTCTGGCCCTTGGCATCGACGATGATCTCACCGAAACGCGACAGCTCCAGGGTGCCCTTGAGCCATTCGCTGTTGGGCAGCAGGCCGATCTGCACGAAGATGCCTTCCAGCTCGACGGTGTGCATCTCGTCGCTGGTGCGGTCCTTGTAGACCAGGCCGGTGACCTTCTGGCCGTCGCCCTGGACTTCGGTGGTCTGCGCCATCTTCAGGATGGTCACGTTGGACAGGCTCTGCAGCTTGCGTTGCAGTACGGCATCGGCCCGCAGCTCTTCGCCGAATTCCAGCAGGGTCACGTGGGCGACGATGCCAGCCAGGTCGATGGCCGCTTCTACGCCGGAGTTGCCACCACCGATCACCGCCACGCGCTTGCCCTTGAACAGCGGGCCGTCGCAGTGCGGGCAGTAGGCGACGCCACGGCCGCGGTATTCCTGCTCGCCGGGCACGTTCATTTCGCGCCAGCGCGCGCCAGTGGCGAGGATCAGGGTCTTGGCCTTGAGCTCGCCGCCGTTTTCGAACTGCACGCGGTGCAGGCCGTCGTCGCCAGCCGGAATCAGCTTGCTGGCGCGCTGCAGGTTCATGATGTCGACGTCGTATTCACGCACGTGTTCTTCCAGCGCGCGGGCCAGTTTCGGGCCTTCGGTTTCCTTCACCGAGATGAAGTTCTCGATGGCCATGGTGTCCAGCACCTGGCCGCCGAAGCGTTCGGCCGCAACGCCGGTGCGGATGCCCTTGCGCGCGGCGTAGATGGCCGCTGCGGCGCCGGCCGGGCCACCACCGACCACCAGCACGTCGTAGGCGTCCTTGGCCTTGAGCTTCTCGGCATCACGGGCGCTGGAGCCGGTGTCGAGCTTGGCGAGGATCTCTTCTTCGCTCATGCGGCCCTGGGTGAACAGTTCACCATTGAGGTAGATGCTCGGCACCGACATGATCTGGCGTGCTTCGACTTCATCCTGGAACAGCGCGCCGTCGATGGCGACGTGCTGGATGTTCGGGTTGAGCACGGCCATCAGGTTCAGTGCCTGGACCACGTCCGGGCAGTTCTGGCAGGACAGCGAGAAGTAGGTTTCGAAGCGGTAGTCGCCGTCGAGGGCCTTGATCTGCTCGATTACCTCGGGGGCGGTCTTCGACGGGTGGCCACCGACCTGCAGCAGGGCCAGCACCAGCGAGGTGAATTCGTGGCCCATGGGGATGCCGGCAAAGCGCAGGCTGATGTTGCCGCCGATGCGGTTGAGCGAGAACGACGGTTTGCGCGCGTCGTCGCCGTCGGTCTTCAGGGTGATTTTGTCGCTGAGGCTGGCAATGTCCTGCAGCAGGCTCAGCATCTCCTGGGATTTCTCGCCGTCATCGAGGGACGCGACGATCTCGAAGGGCTGGGTGACCTTCTCCAGGTAGGCTTTCAACTGGGTTTTGAGATTGGTGTCCAACATGAGCAGCGGTACCCCGTACGGAATTCAGGAAATAAAACGCCCGGACGGTTCGCGTCCAGGCGTTGGGTTGCCAGAGAGCTTTGAGCAGCCCTCCAGCACGCAGGGCAGATAGGCGAAGCCTTAGATCTTGCCGACCAAGTCCAGCGAAGGAGCCAGGGTCTTCTCGCCCTCTTTCCACTTGGCCGGGCAAACTTCGCCCGGGTGAGCGGCGGTGTACTGGGCGGCTTTCAGCTTGCGCAGAGTTTCCGACACGTCACGAGCGATCTCGTTGGAATGAATCTCGACGGTCTTGATCACGCCTTCCGGGTTGATCAGGAAGGTGCCACGCAGCGCCAGACCTTCTTCTTCGATGTGCACACCGAAAGCGCGGGTCAGCTGGTGAGTCGGGTCACCGATCAGCGGGAACTGCGCCTTGCCAACGGCAGGGGAAGTTTCATGCCAAACCTTGTGCGAGAAGTGGGTATCGGTGGTGACGATGTACACCTCGGTACCGGCCTTCTGGAATTCGGCGTAGCTGTTGGCAGCGTCTTCGATTTCAGTCGGGCAGTTAAAGGTGAACGCTGCCGGCATGAAGATCAGAACCGACCACTTGCCCTTCAGGGATTCTTCGGTGACTTCAATGAACTTGCCATTGTGGAAGGCATTGACTTTGAAAGGTTGAACTTGAGTGTTGATCAGCGACATCTGCTAACTCCTTTGGGGGGTTAAGAAACTTTGACGGGGCCTACGATAGCGCAGCCAGCAGCATACCGTTAATTGATTAAGGGAATAGCGCCGATTGCTTTCATCTATCGATAACACATTCGTATGACCGGCCTACGGCGGCATCGCCAGTGACCCACAATTGCGGGCGTGGTTCAATTCGGCCAGAACGCCCGAATCGCCGCGACGCCCTGCGCACCCGCTCGACGAGCCGTGGACAAGTCAGACGCCTGAAGGCCGCCCAGCAGGTAAACCGGTCGATCGAAGCCTAACAGCAAATCGGCAACACGCGGCCAGCCCAAAGCCGGCGACCGAGGATGGCTGGCAGTAGCCTGCACCGGCGACAACGTGACGAAATCTACTCCCAAAGCCGCAGCAAGTGCCAGCTCCTCGCCGCTATGACAGGACGCTGCCAGCCAGCTACCCGCCGCGATCGGTCGTTCTCCCCCTGCCTGCTCTCGCAGCTGCTTTGCGGTCAGATGCCAGCCTGCAACGGGGTAGTCGCACGCCCACTCTAGAGGGCCCTTGAGCATCAGCTGAGCACGACCCTCGCACAAGGCCAGCACCCGCTCTGCCAACGCACGGTAGTCGGCAGGCGGTAGCGACGGTACACGTAGCTGGATCAGGCGTATGCCGTCATCCAGCGCTCGCGCGAGTCCATCGAGCAACCGTTGCGGGGCGATGCCATCCGGCGTTATCAGGTAGTGCTGAGGCAAGCGCGCAGCAGCGACGATCGGCTGATTCGCAGCCGGGAAGCTGTAGTCCGTCAACTGTTCCGCCGTCACCCACATCAGCGGCTGACCTTCCGCACCGTGGGGTTCACCGGTAAACGCGTGCACCTCCCAGACATCGAGCAGCACCTGCTTGTCCGGATAATCGTGGCGCACCTGGATCAACGGCTGCGCCGCGGTAACGACGATGCCCAGCTCCTCCAGCAGCTCACGCGCCAGCGCCGCCTCGACGCGCTCATCTGCCTCGACCTTTCCGCCGGGAAACTCCCACAGCCCCCCCTGGTGCTTGTCGAGCGGTCGCTTGGCGATCAGCACCCGCTCGTCGGCGTCACGAATAACGGCCGCGGCAACATGGATTCGTTTCACTTTCTCACTTCCTGAAGGGCGCCCTGATGCCAGCGCTGGAAAGCCGGCCACTGATGGATCGTCTCAACATAGCTCGCTGCGGCGGCCGGTAAGGCCACCCGATAACTTCGCAGGCGCGAAGCCACCGGGGCATAAAACGCATCAGCGATACTTGGTTGGCCGAACAGATAATCACCGCTCAGGCCAAAGCGCTCACGGCAATCGATCCAGATGGCGCAGATTCGCTCGATGTCTGCTCGAACTGCATCGGGAACCTCAGGCAAGGCCTGGTCGCGCGCCATATCCATCGGCAGATGGCTGCGCAGCGCCTGAAAGCCACTGTGCATCTCCGCGCAGATACTTCGCGCCAATGCGCGCGCATAGCGCTCGCGCGGCCACAGGTGTGCATCGGGGAACTGCTCGGCAAGGTATTCGGCGATTGCCAGCGAATCCCACACCGGGCCGTCCTCGGTCAGCAGCACCGGCACCTTACCCGTTGGCGAATAACTGAGCAGCCGAGCTCGGCTGTCGGGCCGATAGAGCGACACCGGAATCTGCACGCAGGCAGCCTCGGACAGCTCCAATGCCAGAGCGGCGCGCAGCGACCAGGAGGAGTAGTTCTTGTCACCGACGACCAATTGCAGAGCCATGACCGATGCGCCTCGAGTGTCTTAGGGAAGAGTCAGCGGACGTTAAAGCGCGGCAAGCGCAAATGGCAAATTCCCGTTGCACATGGGGTCATGCACAACGGGAATAGCTAAACGCAGAGTTCGATCAGGTGCGGTATTCGGCGTTGATCTTCACGTACTCGTGGGACAGATCAGTGGTCCAGATGGTCTCGCTGCAGCTGCCACGACCCAACTCAATGCGGATGGTGATTTCCTCGCGAGCCATCACCGCCGCGCCCTGCTCTTCGGTGTAGCTGGGCGAGCGACCGCCCTGGCTGGCGATGCAGACTTCGCCCAGAAACACGTCGATCTTGCTTACATCCAGGTCAGGCACGCCGGCATAGCCCACGGCGGCGAGGATACGCCCCCAGTTCGGGTCCGAGGCGAACAGCGCGGTCTTGATCAGCGGCGAATGCGCCACGGCATAAGCGACGTCCAGGCACTCCTGATGGTTGCCACCACCGTTGACCTGCACCGTGACGAACTTGGTCGCGCCTTCACCGTCGCGGACGATGGCCTGAGCCACCTCCATGAAGACCTCCAGCACTGCCTGCTTGAGCTTGCCGAACAGCTCGCCGGTGGCTTCGGTGATCTCGGGCAGAGCAGCCTGACCGGTGGCGATAAGCATGCAGCAATCGTTGGTGGAGGTATCACCGTCGATGGTGATGCGGTTGAACGACTTGTTCGCCGCATCGCGTACCAGATCCTGCAGCACGCTGCCGGCAACCTTGGCGTCGGTGGCGATGTAACCGAGCATGGTCGCCATGTTCGGCCGGATCATGCCGGCGCCCTTGCTGATACCGGTGACGGTCACCGTCACGCCATCGTGCAGGAACTGCCGACTGGCGCCCTTGGGTAGCGTATCTGTGGTCATGATGCCGGTAGCAGCTTCGGCCCAGTGGTCCGTCGACAGGTCATCGAGCGCCGCCTGCAATGCCGATTCGATCTTCTGCACCGGCAGCGGCTCGCCGATCACGCCGGTCGAGAACGGCAGCACAGCCGTCTCGTCGACCCCGGTGATGGCAGCCAACGCCGCGCAGGTGTGCCGTGCATCGGCCAAGCCCTGCGGTCCGGTTCCGGCATTGGCGTTACCAGTATTGGTCAGCAGGTAGCGCACCGGGCCCTGCAGGCGCTCACGGGTGATGATCACTGGTGCAGCGCAAAAAGCGTTGGTGGTGGTCACGCCCGCAATCCGCGAGCCTTCGGCACAGCGCATGATCACTACGTCCTTGCGCCCCGGTCGCTTGATGCCAGCAGAAGCGATGCCGAGTTCGAAACCGGGTACCGGGTGCAGGGTAGGTAAAGGACCAAGACCAACAGCCATGGATGCGCTCCTTCAGAACAATGGATGGCCAAGAGGCCGAGAACGGGTTTGCGACAAAAACGCCGCGAGCGGCAGAAGCCGGTCGCGGCGCGGAATTAACGGCGAGGTCGGACTTACTGAACCTGCCCGTGGCAATGCTTGTATTTTTTGCCCGATCCGCACGGACATGGCTCGTTGCGGCCGATCTTCGGCTCGGTGCGCACCGGCGCCACGGCGACGTCAGCCTGACCTTCGACCTCGGGCTCCTCCTCCGGCTGATCCAGCGCAGACACCTCGGCGTGCTGGAACTGCATGCGCTTGGCCAACTCTTCCGCCTCGTGGCGCAGACGCGCTTCCTCTTCGGCCGGATCTTCGCGGCGCACCTGGACATGAGAGAGCACGCGGATGCTGTCGCGCTTGATGGATTCGAGCAACTCCTGGAACAGCGTGAACGACTCGCGCTTGTATTCCTGCTTCGGGTTCTTCTGGGCGTAACCGCGCAGGTGAATACCGTGACGCAGGTGATCCATGGTCGACAGATGGTCTTTCCACAGATCATCCAGCACGCGCAGCACGATCTGCTTCTCGAAGGAACGCAGCGCCTCGGCGCCTGCCATGTCCTCCTTCTCGTTGTAAGCATCGAGCAGCGCCTGGAGAATCTTCTCGCGCAGGGTCTCCTCGTAGAGCTTTTCATCTTCGTCCAGCCACTGCTGGATCGGCAGGCGAGTGCCGAAGTCGCTGTAGAGCACAGCTTCAAGGCCGGAAATATCCCACTGCTCGGGCAGAGACTGCGGTGGAATATGAACGCTGATGGCAGCATCCAGCGCTTCCTGACGGAATTCGGCAATCGTCTGGCCGATCTCGTCAGCAGCCAGCAGGCTGTTGCGCATGTGGTAGATAACCTTGCGCTGCTCATTGGCCACATCGTCGTATTCGAGCAACTGCTTGCGCATGTCGAAGTTACGGCCTTCTACCTTGCGCTGCGCCTTTTCGATGGCATTGGTCACCATGCGATGCTCGATCGCCTCGCCGGATTCCATGCCGAGCGCCTTCATGAAATTCTTCACCCGATCAGAGGCGAAGATGCGCATCAGGCTGTCTTCCAGCGACAGATAGAAACGGCTGGAACCCGGGTCGCCCTGTCGGCCGGCACGACCACGCAGCTGGTTGTCGATACGACGTGACTCGTGGCGCTCGGATGCGATTACGTGCAAACCACCCGCTTCGAGCACCTGCTGGTGACGTGTCTGCCAATCCGCCTTGATCTGCGCAATCTGCTCTTCAGTCGCGTTCTCGAGAGCGGCGACCTCCACTTCCCAATTGCCCCCCAGAAGGATGTCGGTACCGCGACCGGCCATGTTGGTAGCGATGGTCACGGCGCCAGGCCGGCCAGCCTGGGCAATGATCTCGGCTTCCTTGTCGTGGTGTTTGGCGTTGAGAACCTTGTGCTCGAAACCTTCCGCCTCAAGCAGGCGCGACACATATTCGGACGACTCGATGGTTGCCGTACCCACCAGCACCGGGCGGCCTTGATTACGGCACTCTTTGATGTCAGCGATGATTGCAGCGAATTTCTCTTCCTGGGTCAGGTAGACCAGGTCATTGAAATCCTTGCGCGCCAGCGGCTTGTTGGTCGGGATGACCACAACCGGCAGGCTGTAGATCTGCTGAAACTCGAAGGCCTCGGTGTCGGCGGTACCGGTCATGCCCGCCAGTTTTTTGTACAGACGGAAATAGTTCTGGAAAGTGGTAGACGCCAGGGTCTGGCTCTCGGGTTGGATCTGCAGCCCTTCCTTCGCTTCGATGGCCTGGTGCAGGCCTTCGGAAAGACGACGGCCAGGCATGGTCCGGCCGGTGTGCTCGTCGATCAGCAGTACCTGATTGTTCTGCACGATGTATTCGACGTTGCGATGGAACAACTTGTGAGCGCGCAGGCCGGCATACACATGGGTCAGCAAACCGAGGTTGTGCGCCGAATAGAGGCTCTCGCCCTCGGCCAGCAGACCGGCCTGAGTGAGTAACTCTTCGATGTACTGGTGACCCTGCTCGTTAAGCTCGACCTGACGGGTCTTCTCATCGATGGAGAAATGCCCCTCCTGGGTGACGACGCCCTCCTCTTCCTCGATATGCTGCGTAAGCCGGGGAATGAGCAAGTTGATCTGCTGGTACAGCTTGGAGCTGTCTTCGGCCTGACCGGAGATGATCAGCGGCGTACGGGCCTCGTCGATCAGAATCGAGTCGACTTCGTCGATGACAGCGAAGTTGAGTTCGCGCTGGTTCTTCTCCTGCAGGCTGAACGCCATGTTGTCGCGCAGGTAATCAAAGCCGAACTCGTTGTTGGTGCCGTAGGTGATGTCGGCGGCGTAGGCGGCGCGCTTCTCTTCCGGTGGCTGGAAGGGCGTCACGATACCAACCGAAAGGCCAAGGAATTCGTACAGCGGGCGCATCCAGTTGGCGTCACGACGAGCCAGGTAGTCGTTGACCGTGACTACGTGCACACCCTTGCCGGCCAGTGCATTGAGGTAGACCGCCAGAGTTGCTACCAGGGTCTTGCCTTCACCGGTGCGCATCTCCGCGATGCGGCCTTCATGCAGGGTCATGCCGCCGATCAGCTGAACGTCGAAGTGACGCATGCCCATGACGCGCTTGCCGGCTTCGCGGCAGACAGCGAACGCTTCGGGGAGGATCTGGTCGAGGGTTTCGCCTTTCTCGAGACGGGCCTTGAACTCTTCGGTCTTGCTGCGCAGTTGCTCGTCGGAGAGCGACAACATCTGCTCTTCGAGCGCATTGACGGACTGCACCGCCTTGAGCATGCGTTTGACCTCACGCTCATTCTTGCTTCCAAAGAGTTTCTTCAATAAAGGCGCAAACATATCGACAAAGACTTCCATGCTGGGGATGGAGGCACGTCCGTGGGGTCACGGCTGCGTGCAAAAGGGCCATTCTACTCGGAAACGGCAGTGAGGAAAGGTGCCTAACTGCGCAGCGCAGTGACTCAGCGTCACTGATGATGCCGTGCTAGTCGATCTTGCCGAAAGCCAGACACAGCGCATTTTTCGGTACTCGACCCCGGCCTCGAAATGGCCCATCGCACCTCCGCATAGGCAGCGCCAGGGCGCGCAGGCTTCTGCTACGATGCAAGCGTCACCACTGAACCTACGGACCATCATGGCCTTTCGCCCGTCACCAGCCCGCGCACCCGCGGCCCTGTTGCGCGAAGTAAAGCCGCTCAGAGCGCTATTCGGCGAAGCCCTTCGCCTTGATCGCCTGCAACAGTTGCTGGAAAGCCAATTACAGCCCGCCGCCCGCGAGCATTGTCGTGTGGCATCTTGGCGCGAGGGCTGCCTGCTGCTGATTGTCACCGATGGCCACTGGGCCACGCGCCTGCGCTATCAGCAGCGTCGGCTGCAGCGCCAGCTGGAAGCACTCGAAGCATTCGCGGGCCTGACTCGCATCCAATTCAAGGTGCAGCCCCCGCCTCCACCGAGGCACACTCCGGCCCGCACGCAACCGCTTTCAAGCAACGCCGCCGATAGCATTCAGGCCGCAGCTGATGGCATCCGCGACCCCAAGCTGCGTGCTGCACTTGAGCGCCTGGCCAGTCGCAGCAAACAGAAAGACTGACATCCTGCTACAAATGCCTGCGCCATGGTTGCGCAACAATCGCTAGCACGGGTTAGCATGAACCACGTCGTTACGGAGGACTTTCATGCTGCTCTGCCACCTGTTCGCCGGTATTCGGCCATGTTGATTGGCGCCCTGCTTATCCTCACCTGGCTTGTGCTGCTGATTCGCTACCCATTCAGAGCCGTGCCCATTTCGCTGGGCGCCGTACTAGGCCTCGTACTTGTCGCCGGCTGGGTACTCTGGCAGGAGCATCGCGAGGAACAACTGCTCAGTCGCATCGAGATCCAGCTGTCCCACGACCCCCGACGCTGCACCGGTGCTCAGCCACTTCACGTAAGCGTGCATAATCACACCGACAAAGCGTTACAGAGCCTGCGATGGGAAGTGGCGGCCTACTCGCCAGGATCACGTACAAACCTCGCGCGAAGTGCCTTCGACGCCCCGATCTATCAGGGCCCCGGAGACCTCCAGCCAGGAGCCCGATGGGAATCCTGCCTCCCACTGCCGTTACTACGCAGTGGCTATCGCGCAGCCACTCTGGAATTTCATGCCGAACGCCTGCAGGGGCATTTCGCCGACTGAAGCGACCAGGGACAGAGCACTATCAATCTTTGCCCCACCCGCTTATGCTGTACAGATAAACAGTATTAATCTGCCAATGACCGAGGTGGTAAATGGCCGTCGAAGTGGTGTACCGCAGCAGTCGGGACCTGGAGCGTTTGTTCATGGATAAAGCCGAAGCCGATCGTCACGACAAGATGCTTGAGCTGGCCGAAGCGCTGGCGGCAGTCCTGCAGCAAGCCTCTCCATCGCTGAGTGAGCAGCAGGCCGAGGATATTGGCATCTACATGGCAAGGCATCGCGACTTGTTCGCTAAGGCCTTCAAGAGCAGCCCTGAGGCTTTAGCGGAGCTGACAGTACAAGCCTGACGGTATAAATGAGCCGAAAACACGTTGGCCGTGAGCAGACCAATGAGCACCGCAGCCTGGAAACTTGTCATTGCCTTGCCGGGTCCATAGCTGGCAACCCCTCACACAGGTAATTAGGCATGACGAGTCCATTCCAGAAGATCAGTGATGTATTTCGTCCTCGCTACAATGTGAACTTCTGCATCGAGAAGCCGGACGGCAGCATACTGCTGACACTAACAGGCGCAGAAGGTGTTGCAGTGAAGCGTTTCATCAGCGCCGAGCAGTGGAGTGATCAGCAGAAACTGCAGCGGCTGATTACCAGCCTGCAGGTCAGCCTCGCCATCGAACGCGGCGACCAGATGCCATCACGCGCAGCTCGCGGAGAGTTGCACCCCGCCCCGCTGTAGTGTCATCAGCCTGACTGCCTACAGGTTGCCGTCGCTTCGTCTCGAACCATCGAAAACAACAACAAGAACCCACTCCCCATCTGCCGGTCTTTCGACTCGCAGCACATCGTTGTGTCCGAACATCGCGCGTCCATACGCAACGATGGGTGAATCCTGCAGCCCTCCCTAAAGCCAGGCAAGCGCCTTGGCCTTGGCCACCGCCTGCGTTCGGCGCGCCACACCCAGCTTGGTATTGATCCTGCGCGCATGCGTCTTGACCGTATGCAGGGAAATGAACAACTGCTCGGCGATCTCCTGATTCGAACAGCCTTGGGCAATCAGACGCAAAACAGTCAGTTCACGATTACTAAGTACTGTTTCCTCCGCTGAAGGAAGCGACATTTCCGGCTCGCGCTCGTACTTCAGCAGCCTGTATCGCAACGACTCGCCCTTCACCGCGGGCAATACACGGGTAAGCCATTGCGGCTGTCGGTGATGCAACTCGTAAAGCGGCTTTACCAGTTGCTGCCGCGCCGCTTCACCTAGCGCTAGGCGTAGCTCCATCTCCGCCTCGGCGATTTGGCCATCAGCCTGAAGCGCTTCGGCCAGACTGAAACGGCATTCACACGCAAGACCCAGCCGCTGAACCTGCAAGTTCTGCTCGACCTGCTCGCGCAAGGCGATGATCGCTTTCGCCGTCTGCCCTTCGAGAATATCGATCACCGCCAGATAACGCCGGACCCTGGGCAGCAACTCATAAAAGCCGGACGGTGATAAATAGCCCTGCCCTTCGTACAGATCTCGCACCTGACACAGCGCACCGCGAGCCTTGCGAAGCTCTCCCTGGTGCAACCAGGCCACGCCGTTTATTAGCAGCAAGATGCCTCGAAATCTTGCCTCCGGGACGTGTCGCCACTGCGACAACCGCTCAGCGTCGCGCAGCCAGTGATAGGCGCAGGCAAACTCCTGACTGCGCGCAGCGAGCTCAGCCAGCCCAACATAGCCAAAGAAACAGTAGGAATCACCGCAGGTTTCGGTTTCGACCTTTCCTAGCTGGTAAGCCTCCTGTGCCGGCTCATCAAGTCCCTGGTAGGCCAAAAGATGGCCCTGCAGAAGCTGAAGCCGCCCGATGAGCGGGCTATGCCGAACCGTCTCGCGCAGAGCCTGAAGCGCCTCATTCAGCACGCCGACGGCACGCTCGAACTCACCCGTCAGCTCCAGCAACTGGATGCGATCAACGCTGAGCATCACTTCGTAAAGCACGCTGCCTTTGAGCCGCGCGAGTTTCATGCCTTCGCTGTTGTAGCGCTGAGCGAGCTCCAGTTCACCCTCTGCCATCGCCTGCTGAGTCAGCACCTGATAACAGAGCACACGTTGCGCCCAAGCATGGTCGGACAGTATCTCCAGGGCCTGAAGGCAGTTCTCGCGTGCCTCGGGTTCGCCACGCAGGCGCGCCAGAAACCCACGCAATGCCTGCCATTGCGCCAGCAGCTGGGCTTGCCGGCGCGCATCGGGCTGGGGGAAGAACTTAGCCAGTTCGGCCAGGCAGTCATCCACTTCATCGAGGCGAGCAGAAATGATCAGCGCCCACCCCTGCAATACGATCAGTCGAGTGGTGCTGGCGAACAGGTCCTGAGGTAATTCGCTGCGCCATTTCAGAAAGCGCGATACGTTATCGCCGATCAGGAGCTGCTCCTGGCCGTAACGCTGCAGATAGTTGGCGGCCACCTCTGGCTGCCCCGCCCAGAGCGCGTGCTCCACCGCCTCACGCATTTCGCCGCGACTGGCGAACCACTGGCAGGCACGCAGATGCACTTGGGTCGGCGTCGCGGTTTCCGAACGCTGCAGCATCAGCGCAAGCGGCTTCCACAACCGAAACCACTCGCCGCAGTTGTCGATCTGCCGGATGAACAACTGCTGTGTCTTCAGAATACCGAGAATCTCGCGGCCGACACCGTCAAGCACATGATCGCAGAGCTCCGCAGAGAAACGAGGCATACGCGCCAGGGCAACCAAAGCACGCCGCACGTCTTCGCTTAACCCTGCCATCACTTCGCGCTGGACATAATCACGAAGCAAAGGCGTGCCGGCAACCAGCCGCTCGCGCAGCGCCTGTTCGTCGGCGCTAAGCAGCATCAGACAAACGCCAGCAGGCCACCCCTCGGTACCCAGATGCAACTGCTGAAAGCTCTCCGGCGAAAGGGTCAGCCGGTGAACCTGAAGTAATAGCTCAAGCTCCTCCGCGGTAAACGCAAGCGACTCGGCCTCCAGCTCGAACAAGTGACCTTGCAACAGCAATCGCGGCAACTTCCAGGCTGGCTGGCGGCGGCTGGTGACCCACCAGCTGATCGGAGTCGGCCCCATATCCAGTAGCATGTCGAGGCATGCATCGAGCTCCGGACTGTAATCACGCGGATAGTCATCAAGCATGATCCACAGCGGCTGGCGGACGCGTCGCAGCATGCCGAGCATGTCGTCTTCGCTGCCGCCGTCGCTGTTCAACGGCTCTGCCAGCGCGCTGGCCAGCTGTCTATACAGCGCCTGCACGGTACACATTCGCCCGCCAAGGTCCAGCCATACCAGCTGCGTGCCCTCGGGCACCAATCGTGCACATTCACTCATCAGCACCGTCTTGCCGAAGCCAGCCGGCGCACATATCAGGCGCAAACGGCAATCAGAGCCAAGCAATGATTGAACTAGCCGCGGGCGTGCTATGTGCACAGGAGGCAGGCGAGGAATCGACGCGAGTTGCCCTGCAGCGCTTGCCTCTGCACTTAGCGCATCAGGAATGAAGCGTACGGACATGGCAACGTTCTCTTGTTCGAGTCAGTCCATTGAAACACAGCGCGGCATCTGCCTGGCGTTACGCTCAGCTAACACGCCAGGCCGCCGAAGCGATCCCACTCCTAACCTTGAGTGGGGGTAACGCTCCCCAGTATTCACTCGTATTCGATTTACCTAGAGTCGAGAGCAGCAGACGGAAATTATCATCCACTGGTTTGAAACAAAAAAAAAGGCGGCCAACTTGGCCGCCTTATTCACCAGCGAAATGCTCGGAGATCAGCGCACCCCGGCGTTTCGCAGAGCGGCCGGCGTGAAGTCCCTAGCCGATGCACGATAGCCGTACTCGTGAGGCTTCTCTTCGTTGCTCATGCCGATCGCGATGTAGCGACCGGAAATGATGTCGTACAGCGCTTCGAAGGCGTAGGCCGGCACCTTGTGCTGGTAGTACTGCAGCGAGTGGGCTTCACCTACGCGCCACAGCTGTCCGCGTCCGTCATACAGCTCAGATTGAACGATGGTCCAGCTATCCTCGTCGACGAAGAAGCGGCGCTTGGCGTAAATGTTGCGCTCGCCGCTCTTGAGCGTGGCCTCGATCTCCCAGACGCGGTGCAGCTCGTAGCGCGCCAGATCCTGATTGACGTGACCTGCCTTGATGATGTCCTTGTACTTCAGGTCGCTGGAGGCAATTTCGTAGCTGTTGTAAGGCACGTACAACTCTTTCTTGCCTACCAGCTTCCAGTCGTAGCGATCCGGCGCGCCGCTGAACATATCGAAGTTGTCGGTGGTACGCATGCCGTCCGACGCGGTACCTGGCCCATCGTAGGCAACCTGAGGCGCGCGGCGGACACGACGCTGACCGGCGTTGTAGATCCACGCCTGGCGAGGCTCTTTCACCTGATCCAGAGAATCGTGCACCAGCAGGACGTTACCGGCCAGACGTGACGGCGCAGTCACACGCTGCTTGAAGAACAGCAGCGCGTTCTTGGCGCGCTCCGGATCCAGATCGGTCATGCCCAGAGGGAACGCCACCTCGTCCTCGAAGTGGACCATGGTGTAGCTGCCGTTGGTTTGCGGAGTAGCCTGCACGATGTTGCGGCGAACGTTGCCGCCGCGATACCGAGTAATGTGGTTCCACACCACTTCAAGCCCGTTCTTCGGAATCGGGAACGCGTAGTAGCGGCTGTCGGTGAAGTTGGCAACGCCGTTACCACCGCCGACGAGCTCTGTGTTCACTGCGCTCCGCTTAGCCGCTTCGTAGATCTCGTCCGGAACGGCGACCGTACGATGGGTAGGGAATACCCGAATCTTGTAGGTTTCAGGATAGCGCTTGAACATGGCCATCTGGCCGGCAGTGAGCTTGTCCTTGTACTCCTCGGCATTCTGCGCGGTGATGACGAACTTGGGCTGCTCATCCTTGAAAGGATTGGTCAGGTGCCCATTCTTCAGGGGCGCTGCGTCGGTCTTGAGACCACCGGTCCACTCGGGAATGCTGCCGTCGGCGTTGCCAGCCTTTTCGGCGCCCAGCGGCGTCAGGGAGGTGCCGAGCTTGGCGGCTTCTTCGGGGGATACGGCAGCCATCACGCTGCTCGCAAGCAGAGAGAAGGCCAAGACACTGAATAGCTTTCTTGTTGTTTTCATACGATTCCAGTTCCTCTTGATCTTGTTATACGGCCGGATGCGATGCCTATCGCTATTGTCCGACCGGCGCTTCCTCGCCAGCCGGACATCAGGGCAACGCTCCTTAGAAGTTCACGCCCACGCTGAACGCGAGGAAGTCGCGGTCAACCAGCGTGTTGAAGTCACCCCCGAAGAAATCGGTGTAAGACAAGCTGGCGGTGTAGGTATTTTGGTACTCGGCGTCCAGACCAACGCTAACGGCCTTGGCACCTTCGTTGAACAGACCATTCGGACCGTAACCATCAACGTCATGGGAAAACGACACGTTAGGTTTGAAGTTAATGCCAGCGAAGACGTTGTTGTAATCAGCAACTGCGCGCAGGCGGTAGCCCCAGGAATTTGCAGTTACAAAGCCGTGGCGGCCGTAGTCGGCGAGTGCTAACGGATCGTCCGGCGTGCCATAAATAGCATCGCGTCCGTAACGAAGTTCGCTAGTACTCTCCAAACCGCCTACGTGGGCATAACCAATTTCACCGACGACCGTGACACGACCGGCACCAAGCACCTGATCAAAGAAGTGCGTGAAAGTGGTCTGAATCTGGGTGATCTCTTTACGGTTATAGCCGCGGTTTTCTGCTCCAAAGGAACTCTCGATGGGCGAAGTTCCGGGCGCAATGGGGTTTAGCAGCGCTCTTGTGACATCTTGAGTATTGAGCTGTACAGGCGCATTGGGACGGTAGCTGATTTCCCCCGACCATGCGGTACCTGTGGGTAGCGTCGTAGAGAAGCTGAGTCCATAGAGCTGGATATCTTCAGGGTACTCAAGGTAGTAGCTGCCATTGCCAAGCATGACGCTCTGCGCCAATCCAGCACCAGAACCTGGCACGATCCCGTTAGCTGCGCCGATAATGCCAGGCAGCTGCGCTGCGGTAGCCAAGCCAGCAGATTGCGTACTGACGTTTGGCGTCCGACTGTGGTAGTTCATGAAATACGCGCCATACTCGGTGGCATCACCAAGCCAGCGCAACGCAAGCCCATACTGGCCGGAATCACGTGCATCACGGTCGCCAGCTCGCGGCAAAATCACCCCTTCAGGAGTAACTTCAAACCCCTGCCCGAACGCAGCGGCGACAGGTTGAAGTGGAGCGATTGCTGGGTTGCCCACGTGGTAGTTGTTGTTACAACCATCCTGGACCACGTCTACCGCGAAGAACGTGCCGCAATTATCAGCAATGGTCTGGTCCCACTCGATCTGATAGAACGCCTCCATGCTCAGGCGATCACTTAGACTTTGCGAAACGTAGAACATGTTGACTGGAATCAGACCCTCTTTGATCTCAGCCCCAGGCCGGCGAAATGCCGCCGCATCGAGCGGGTTGATGGAGTTGATGCTGTTACCGATGAAGGTGCTTTCACCCCAACTGACAACCTGCCGGCCAACGCGGACAGTGCCTGGCAGGTCACCAAGCGCATAGTTGTGATAGAAAAACGCGTCGAGAATCTGCGCGCCCGAAGATTGGGCGGCTTCCTTACGATTGCTGTCGCTGATGTCTTTGAACAGACGGCTTTCGTCCTTCAGCTCGAAGTCGTACCAGTATTTGCCGCGAATAAAGGCACCACTGTCCCGATAACGAAGCTCGAGGTCATGAACACCTTTGAAAATCTTGGAGAAGGTTTCACCCTTCTTGAAGTTGAGCCGTCCGTCATCCCCAGTTTGTGTGTACCCGGTTCCACCATTGTTGATACCGACTAGATCCATATCGCGGTCGGTGGTCGACCAGCTGGCGCCGATGGACATGGAAGAATCGAATTGACCTTCGATTTCACCGATATTGAAGTTCACGGCGTAGGCCGGGGCAGCGGTGCCCAGCGCGACGGCGAGAGCTAGAGACTTCGGCTGGAAGATTCCTTGCCTTGTTGTTTTTGTCATGAGGCGCTCCTGGTTGGTTCGAAGTGCGTCAACCCTACCCAGACGCCGAGGGAGGGTTAAGCGCACTAAGGTTTGATTTAGCTTGTAATCCTTTAGTGTTAATAGCCTTTCCAGCAGTGGCTTCCAGCGTGATTACGTTAGGCCATGCGTATTAAGGACTTTCTGAGCTTAGCCGTGATTGCAAAGGGCGCAAAGCCCGCCGCAGAGCGTTTCCGGCACCAAGCGTGAAGAAATGTCGGTCAGTTATCCTAAAGTTCAATTCATGACGGCGATATCACCCGCCAACCCTGTCGAATGACTCACCATCTGGACGCACGAGTGCGAGCCGACATCAGGGCATGAACGGCGTCCGCCGAGGGCACAATCGATCAGAGACGTTACTTTCATGGGCAAGATGGGGCGAAACGAAACAGCGTTCTGGGCAAGCTGTGCTTACGATGAGCTCGACCTGGCAGTCGAGCCTGCTGCATCCCCACGGTCGCCCGATAACACGCTAACGAACATTTCACCTGCGCACCCATTGCAGGTGCGCATGGCCGCGGGTTACAGCCCCGCAACAAACGCTATTACAGCCCTTTCACCGCATAGATGCCCGGCGCGTTACGCCAGTAACCTTTGTAGTCCATGCCGTAGCCGAAGATGTAGCGATCGATGCAGCTGAGGCCGACGTAATCAGCCTTCAAATCCGGACGAGCCTTGCGCTGGTGGTCTTTGTCGATGAGCACCGCGGTATGCACCGCTGCTGCGCCGGCGTGCCGACAGAAATCGATGATCGCGCCCAGTGTATGCCCCTCGTCCAGGATGTCGTCGATGATCAGCACGTCACGATCGATAAAGGAGATTTCCGGCTTGGCCTTCCAGAACAGTTCACCGCCACTGGTTTGGTTGCGGTAACGAGTCGCATGCAGATAGGACAGCTCAAGCGGGAAACTCAGCTTCGGCACCAATTTACCGGAGAAAATCAAACCGCCGTTCATGACACAAAACACGACAGGGTTGCGATCCGCCAACTCGCCATTGATCGTATCGGCAACCTTGGTAATCGCTGCTTCGACTTGCTCTTCGGTGTACAGGCAGTCTGCCTCGGCCATGACTTGGCGGATATGTGCGAGATCGACGGACATGATGCGATTCCCCAGAAGGATGAGTGATAGAGCGCCAGCAGAGGTGACAACTCGTGCGGTTGAATCGCATTGAAGCCAGACAACCCTGTGCGACGAAGAACCTGACCGAACAGACTACTTTCTGCCGCTTGCGAAAGGGCGTGGAAGATACCCACCCACGCCGGCTGCAGCAAGTCCGCCGGCTGAATGACACGCGAATAGCCGCTGACCCGGCGATGCTTTAATCTAAGCCGGTTTATTTGCCCGCCGGAGCCCACAATGCCCATTCGAGAGATCCGCCATCCGCTGATCCGTCACAAGCTCGGCCTGATGCGCCGCGCCGATATCAGTACCAAGAACTTCCGCGAACTGGCTCAGGAAGTGGGCTCGATCCTCACTTATGAAGCAACCTCGGATCTGCCGCTGGAACACTACAACATCGATGGTTGGTGCGGCCCGGTGCAAGTGGAAAAGATTTCCGGCAAGAAGATCACGGTAGTACCGATTCTGCGTGCCGGTATCGGCATGCTCGACGGCGTGCTCAGCCTCATCCCTGGTGCCAAGGTCAGCGCGGTTGGTATCGCGCGCAACGAAGAAACCTTCAAGGCACAGACGTACCTGGAGAAGCTGGTACCTGAGATCGAGCAGCGCTTGGCGATCATCATCGACCCCATGCTCGCAACTGGCGGCTCGATGGTCGCCACCATCGACATGCTGAAGAAGGCCGGCTGCAAGGAGATTCGCGCCCTGGTGCTGGTCGCGGCGCCAGAAGGCATTGCGGCAGTGGAAGCAGCTCACCCGGACGTGCTGATCTTGACCGCATCCATTGACGAGCGTCTCGACGAACACGGCTACATCGTCCCTGGCCTGGGCGATGCCGGCGACAAGATCTTCGGCACCAAACAGAAGGACATCTAAGCATGTCGCACACCGACGAGCCGCTTGGCCAGCAGGTACTGGCTGGCGCGCAAATGCTATTTGTCGCCTTCGGCGCACTGGTACTGATGCCGCTGATTACCGGCATGGACCCTAACGTCGCATTGTTTACTGCAGGGTTGGGCACGCTGTTGTTCCAAGTGGTCACGCGGCGCCAGGTTCCGGTTTTTCTGGCATCCAGCTTCGCTTTCATCGCGCCGATCATCGCTGCCAAGGGCGAGTTCGGCTTACCCGCCGTCATGGGCGGCGTGGTAGCGGCAGGCTTCGTCTACATCCTGCTCAGCTTTGCAGTACGCCTGAAGGGCCCGGGGTTCATCGATCGATTGCTGCCGCCGGTAGTCATCGCCCCAGTGATCATCTCCATTGGCCTGGCCCTCTCGCCGGTGGCAGTCAACATGGCCATGGGAAAAGCAGGCGACGGCAGTGCGCAGCTGATCCCCTACCAAACAGCGATGCTCATCTCCATGCCCGCCTTGGTCACTACATTGCTGGTGGCCGTGCTGGGTAAGGGCTTGTTCCGCCTGGTGCCAATTCTTGCTGGCGTTGCAGTCGGCTATGGGCTGTCCTTCGCCTTTGGCGTAGTCGACACCAGCGGAATCGCCGCAGCGCCCTGGTTGGCGATACCCAACTTCGTTACACCCGAATTCAACATTGGCGCCATTCTGTTCATGGTACCGGTAGCACTTGCTCCGGCCATCGAACACATCGGCGGCGTGGTCGCCATCGGTAGCGTTACCGGCAACAACTATGTCAAAAACCCCGGCCTGCACCGCACCTTGCTGGGCGATGGCGTGGCCACCTCGGCGGCCGGTCTGTTCGGTGGGCCGCCGAACACGACTTATGCCGAGGTTACCGGGGCCGTCATGCTGACCAAGAATTACAACCCGAAGATCATGACCTGGGCGGCTGTGTTCGCCATCACCCTTGCCTTCATTGGCAAGTTCGGCGCCGGACTGCTCAGTATTCCGATCCCGGTAATGGGCGGCATTCTCTGCTTGCTGTTCGGCTCGATCGCCGTGGTCGGCCTGAGCACGCTGATTCGCCACCAGGTGGACCTGTCCGAAGCCCGCAACCTCATCATCGTTTCGGTGACACTGGTGTTCGGCATCGGCGGCATGGCAATCGGCTACGGTGAGTTCACCTTGTCCGGCATCTCGCTGTGCGCGATCGTCGCGCTACTGCTCAACTTGCTGCTGCCTGGCGGCCAAGGCTGGCGCAACAAACAGCTGAACGACGAGCTGTGACGCACGGGCCAACAGCCGGGAGGCTGCTACCTCTTTGCTGCTCGCAGCGCTCCCGTCCGGTTGATCATATCGACTAGACTGGCGCAATGAACGACTCGACCATCCCCCATCAGCAACTCGAAGACGCCACCGTGAGCTGCGCGACCTGCGCAGCCTGCTGTTGTCGCCTTGAGGTTCTGCTGTTCAGCGACACCGGCGTGCCAAAGCGCTTTATCGATACAGATGAGTGGGGTGGCGAAGTCATGCATCGCCTGGATGACGGCTGGTGCGCCGCACTCGACCGAAACAGCATGCGCTGCACGATCTATGAGAATCGGCCACTCATCTGCAGAGAATTCGAATTGGGCTCGGACGATTGTCACGAGGAACGCAAGGGCAGCGCCACCGCCTACTGCTAGCCCAGCGTTGTGAGAAGCTGCAGGGCCGGTGGGCAGCCCTGCAGCGCAGACAGCGTCTTAGAACGCCATCCGGTAATGCAGCGCGTAGCTTTCGATACCGTCATTTGGCTTCTTGATGCCGGCATTGGAATAGTGAATCGCGCGGATACCCACTTCATGACCGCCGGCGAACCGCAAGCCAGCCCCGAACCGATCCTCGAACTGGAACGAGGAACCCAGGCGATTGCCCTCGACCTCGGTATTCTCGAACGCAGCCACGCCGATACCTGCCTCGACATAGGGTTTGACCGATTCTCCGGCGAATTCGTAGACGAATACCGGGGCCAGCGACACGCTGTGATTGCTGGACGAGTCGTCCCCCTCCCAGTAGGTGTAGCCCGCATCCCAGTAGCCGGTCAGCCGCCCCACACTGGTCTGGAACCAGCTGGTACCGAAGTCGAACTGCGCACCCAGGCGATAGGTCATGGTCGACTCATCGGTCTGACCAACCGCGACAGTAAAGTCTACGGCATGGGCGGCTGCCATTTGCCCTACGGAGAGTGCCGCTACTGCAGCTAGCGAGAACAGTTTTTTCATGGAAACTTCCTTATCAAACACTGCATTTGTTTGGTTATTTGTTGCCAGCAACAATTGAGGGGTATCCGGAATTTCTGGTTGATAAAATGCCAAAGATGTAAAGAAGAAAATCTTTCTCAGCGGATTATCTGATTGATCCTCTTCAGCCTACTCTACTGCCAATTTTCTGTTTCCACCTTCGCCTGA
>NZ_PPXG01000012.1 GCF_002909485.1 Stutzerimonas stutzeri | reverse complement strand
ACCATCGGTTACGGACTGCCGGACTTCGCAGAGGAACTCAACTACGGAGTCGATCTATCAACCATCTGAGGGTGGTATCAGATTGATGGGGTGAAGGTGCCCCATCAACCATTAAATCCGTATACCCCAATTGAGAAACCCCGCTGCGCTTGGAGTTCCTAATTGGGGAAGAACTCGACTACGGCATTTTCCCCCCAAAGTATAGGCAGCACCCGGGCCATTCGCTGCGGATCGCCACTGCAGTAGAAGCCCTGTGTGGCCCGTCCACTAGCAAGCAGATGGCGCTCCGCCAGCAATTCACGCAAGTGTCGCGCGACCGCTGCTCCCGTATCAATCAACCGGATGTCGCTCGGCAACAACTGAACCAGCAGCGGCCGAATGAACGGGTAGTGTGTGCAGCCCAGGATCAGCGTGTCGCAGCCCTGCGCCAGCAGTGGAGCAACCCATCCCGCCAGCATGGCGCGCGTTTCGGCACTGCTCAAATCACCTGCCTCGATGCGCTCGACCAGACCCGGACACGGCTGAGTGATGACGCGTACATCGGCGGCGAATCGATCGAGCAACGCGGCGAACCTGGCGCTCTTCAACGTTCCGGTAGTAGCAAGCACTCCGACGACGCCACTTCGGGTGGCCAGCGCTGCCGGCTTGACGGCCGGCTCCATGGCGACGATCGGCATCTGCGGATAACACTCTCGCAACTCGGTGACCCCAGCGGCGGTCGCGGTGTTGCACGCCACCACCAGCGCCTTGGCACCCTTTTCAACAAGAAAGGCAGCAATCACACGGCAGCGCTCGCGGATGTACTCCGGGCTTTTTTCGCCATAGGGCACATGGGCACTGTCGGCCAGATAGAGTAGCGATTCATGCGGCAGGCACTTACGGATTTCACGCAACACCGAAAGCCCACCGACGCCTGAGTCGAAAACTCCGACAGGGGCTGCACGATCAGCCATCGCTGATGCCACATACCGCGCAATGCGGATCGCGTTTTACCCTCAGCTCGCGAAAGCGGCTGGACAAGGCATCGACCAATAGCAGCCGGCCAATCAGCGGCTCGCCGAAACCGACCAATAGCTTGAGGGCTTCCAGCGCTTGAAGGCTGCCTACCATGCCCACCAACGGCCCTATTACACCGGCCTCACTGCAGGTCAGCTCGGCTTCGCTACCGTGCCCGTAGAGGCAGTGGTAGCAAGGGCTGGTCTCGACTCGCGGATCGAACACCGACAGCTGTCCCTCGAAGCGGATCGCCGCGCCGCTGACCAGCGGTTTCTTCGCCTTCACGCAGGCGGCGTTCACCGCCTCACGGATACCGAAGTTGTCCGTGCAATCGAGCACCAGATCGACCTGGGCAACCGCCGCATCGAGTGAATCGGCATCCAAACCGCTGCGGTAAGGCACCAGACGCACACGCGGGTTGAGCGCCTCCAGCCGGAGCATGGCCGAGTCGACCTTGTGCCGCCCCAGCGACGGGGTGTCATGGGCAATTTGCCGCTGCAAGTTAGTCAGATCCAGGGTATCGAAATCGGCGAGATGAAGTTCACCGACCCCGGCGGCGGCCAGATAGAGCGCCACCGGCGACCCGAGCCCACCGAGCCCAACGATCAGCACGCGGCTCTGCTTGAGTCGCAGCTGCCCCTCGATATCAACCTGCTTGAGCAGGATCTGCCGACTGTAGCGCAGCAGCTCTTCGTCACTCAGCATCCGCGGACCTCACGAAACACCATCATGGTAGCCGCCCAAGGCTGATGCGCTCATGCCCGCCCAGATCGAGCCGGCTTTGCACATCTTCGAAACCCTGGGAAACCATTAGCACACGCACCGCCTCGGCCTGATCGTAGCCATGCTCCAGCAGCAACCAGCCATCCGGCCGCAAGTGCGCCGGCGCCTGGGCGATGATCGAACGGATGTCGTCCAGCCCATCCAGACCGGCGATCAATGCACTATGTGGCTCGAAACGGACGTCGCCCTGCTGCAAATGCGGGTCACTCTGGGGGATATACGGCGGGTTGCTCACAATCAGCTGGAAGCGCTCGCCAGCGAGCCCCGCGAACCAGTTGCTCACAGTAAATGCAGCATTATGTAGCCCAAGGCGCAGGCGATTGCGCTCGGCCAGCGCTACGGCCGCCTCGATGCAGTCCACACCACAGACCCGCCATGCCGGGCGTTCGGCAGCCAGCGCCAGAGCGATCGCACCCGTGCCGGTGCCGAGGTCGAGCACCTGCGCGGGCGTGGCAGGGAGTAATTGCAGGGCGGTTTCCACCAGCAGTTCGGTATCCGGCCTTGGAATCAGCGTATCAGGCGCAACTTCAAGTTCCAGACTCCAGAAGCCCTGCCGGCCGAGGATATAGGCAACCGGCTCCCCCTGCCGACGCCGCGCCAGATCAGCGGCGAAGCGTTCGGCGCAGTCAGCCGGCACCTCACGCTCGGGCCAGGTGCGCAGGTAGCTAGTGGACTTGCCCAGAGCGGCAGCGAGTAACCACTCGGCGTCCAACCTGGCGCTCGGCGAATCAGGGAGATCGGCACTGTGCAGCAAGGACTCGATGGTTGGCATGAGATGCTCGTCGATTGCGCCATGCGCAGCGGAAAGGATCAGTCGCCCAGCGCGGCCAGCTGGTCGGCCTGGTATTCCTGCAACAGCGGCTCGATGACCTGCTCTACTGCGCCGCCGATCACCTCGTTGAGCGAATACAGCGTGAGGTTGACGCGATGGTCGGTGACGCGGCCCTGGGGAAAATTGTAGGTACGGATACGCTCGGAGCGATCACCGGAGCCGACCAGCAGCTTGCGCGTTTCGGAAATTTCCTTGTGCGCCGCCGCGTCCTGGCGGTCCTGCAGCTTGGCCGCGAGCCAGGCCATGGCCTTGGCGCGGTTCTTGTGCTGCGAACGCTCTTCCTGGCACTCGACCACCATGCCGGTGGGCAGGTGCGTGATACGGATCGCCGAATCGGTCTTGTTGACGTGCTGACCGCCGGCGCCGGAGGAGCGATAGGTGTCGATGCGCAGCTCGGCCGGATTGATCTCCACAGCGGCCTGCTCATCTGGCTCGGGCAACACCGCAACTGTGCAGGCCGAGGTGTGGATGCGGCCCTGCGACTCGGTTTCCGGCACGCGCTGTACCCGGTGCGCGCCGGACTCGAACTTGAGCTTGGCGTAGACGTTATCGCCCTCGACGCGCGAGATCACCTCCTTGTAGCCGCCATGCTCTCCTTCGCTCTCAGACAGAATCTCGACGCGCCAGCCTTGCTTCTCGGCATAGCGGGAATACATGCGAAAAAGATCGCCAGCGAAGATCGCCGCCTCGTCGCCGCCGGTGCCGGCGCGGATCTCGAGGAACACGTTGCGCCCGTCGTTCGGGTCCTTTGGCAGCAGCATGCGCTGCAGGTTGGCCTCCAGCGTTTCGAGCTGAGTCTTCGCCTCGGCGACTTCTTCTTCGGCCATCTCGCGCATATCAGGATCGCTGTCCTTGAGCAGTGCCTGGGCACCCTCTAGGTCCTGCTGAACCTTGCACAGCTGGCGATAAGCGACGATTACCGGCTCAACTTCGGCGTATTCGCGAGAATAAGCGCGAAAACGCGTCTGATCGCTGATGACCTCGGCATCGCCGAGCAGTGCGGTAAGTTCTTCGAAACGGTCCTGCAAGATGTCCAGCTTGTTCAGCAGTGAAGCTTTCATGGTTTTTCCGGGCCCTCGTGCAGGGCGAAGAGCTCCTGGGCCATGCTCAGCGCCTCGACGCGGCCCTCAGCAGAGAGTTTTTTCAACTGCACGCTAGGCGCATGCAGCAATTTGTTGGTCAGGCCGCGGGCAAGCTGCGCGAGCGCATCCTCGGCGCTGGCGCCGTTAGCCAGCAAGCGCTGTGCCTTGCTCAGCTCGTCGTCACGAATCCTCTCGGCATGTTGCCGATAGGCCTTGAGCACATCCACAGCGGCCAGCTCGCGCAGGCGCTGCATGAAGTCCTCGGTGCCGGCCGCGACCAGCTCCTCGGCTGCCTGGGCAGCGCCCTGCCGGCTCTTGAGGTTCTCGGCGACTACCTCGTGCAGATCGTCGACGGTATACAGATAAACGTCATCCAGCTCGCCGACCTGCGATTCGATGTCCCGCGGTACGGCGATATCGACCATGAACATCGGTTTGTGCTTGCGCCGCTTGAGCGCCTGCTCGACCGCGCCCTTGCCAAGAATTGGCAACTGGCTGGCGGTAGAACTGATGACGATGTCGCTGTTATGCAACTCATCGGGAATATCGGCGAGCAGGATTGCATGCGCGCCCAGTTCCGCGGCCAAGGCACTGGCCCGCTCGAGCGTACGGTTGGCGACAACGATCCTCCTCACGCCTTGCTCGTGCAGGTGACGAGCGACCAGTGTGATGGTTTCTCCGGCACCGATCAGCAGGGCCTGACTGCGCTGCAGATTGCTGAATATCTGCCGCGCCAGGCTGACTGCGGCAAACGCGACGGAAACCGGGTTCTCACCGATCGCGGTATCGGTACGCACAGTCTTTGCCGTACTGAATGTCGCCTGGAACAGCCGGCCAAGCAGCGGGCCAACGCTGCCGGCCTCCCGCGCAACTGCATAGGCGGACTTCATCTGTCCGAGAATCTGCGGCTCGCCCAACACCAGCGAATCGAGCCCGGATGCGACCCGCATCATGTGGCGCACGGCCTGATCGTCAACATGCACATAGGCGCACGCCTTGAGCTCGTCGAGGCTTAGACGATGATAACTGGCCAGCCAAGCAAGTACGGCCTCGGCCTCGACCTCGTCCTGCTGCAGATACAGCTCGCTGCGATTACAGGTGGAGAGGATCGCCGCTTCGCGGGTGGGTGTGACGCGGCACAGCTGCCGCAAGGCCTCGACCATCTGATCGGGCGTGAAGGCTACGCGCTCGCGGACGTCCACCGAAGCGGTCTTGTGATTAATGCCAAGCGCGAGGAAAGCCATGCAGAATCGCTGATTCGATAACAGAGCGCGCAATTCTCCTACTTCGCCAGATGGAGAACAACCATTGCCCTCGATTGTCGGATGCGATTGGTAGCCCGATTGCTACCGAACCGGCCTACGCGCCCCCAGGGCCATGGGCTTGCCCTGCGGCTTGTGTCATCATGCCGCGACCGCTTACCAGCCGTATATCTCCCCTATGAAAAGACTCGCCGCACTTGCCGCCCTGCTATTACTCGGCGGCTGCCAGACTTTCACGCAGCAAACTCCCGCGAGCAGCCCCCCGGTTGAGGACGCTGCGCCGGAGAGCGCTTCCAGCGCCGCGACCGAGTACGGCTCATTCAGCCGGCAGTCCCTCTACGCACTGCTGGTGGCAGAGCTGGCTGGCCAGCGCAATCGCTTCGACATCGCTCTGGGCAACTATGTCCAGCAGGCGCATGCGACGCAGGACGCTGGCGTGGCCGAGCGCGGATTTCGCATCGCCGAATACCTCGGTGCCGATCAGGCAGCGCTTGATACCGCGCTGATCTGGGCACGCAACGCGCCGGAGAATCTTGACGCGCAGCGCGCCGCTGCCGTGCAGCTCGCCCGTGCCGGCCGTTATGAAGAATCCCTGGAGTTCATGGAAAAGGTTCTGCAAGGCCAGGGCGACACACATTTCGATTTCCTCGCCCTTTCGGCTTCGGAAACCGATCCTGACACCCGCGCAGGCCTGCTGCAGAGCTTCGACAAGCTGCTGCTCAAGCACCCGGACAACCCCCAATTATCTTTCGGCAAGGCCGTCCTGTTGCAACAGGATGATCGCAGCGAGGAAGCGCTGGCCCTGCTGCAGGCACAGCCGGCCAAGCAGCGCCAGATTCCGTCGATCCTGCTCGAAGCACGTTTGCTGCACAGTCTGCAGCGCAGCGACGAAGCACTTCCGCTCCTGGAGAAAAGCCTTCGCCAGCACCCCGAAGACAAGCGCCTACGTCTGACCTATGCGCGTCTGCTGGTCGAACAGGAGCGCCTGGAAGACGCCATGGGTGAGTTCGCCACGCTGGTCCAGCAGCATCCGGCTGACGATGACCTGCGCTTCTCCATGGCGCTGGTCTGCATGGAAGCGCAGGCGTGGCGCGAAGCCACGGTCTACCTGGAGGAGCTGATCGAGCGCGGCAGCCATCTCGATGCCGCCCACTTCAATCTTGGCCGTGCATATCAAGCCATGGACAAGAAATCCAAAGCCCTGGAAGCCCTGGCCGAGGTCGGCCCCGGCAACGAATTCTTACCGGCAAAATTGCTGCAGAGCCAGCTGCTCTACACCAGCAACCGCGACCAGGAAGCATCCGCGGTGCTTGCCGACGCCCGCCAACAGCAGCCCGACTACGCCATCCAGCTGTATCTGATCGAGATTGAGGCGCTCGCCGAACACAAACGCACCGAACAGGCCTGGCAACTAGTGGAGCAGGCACTGGCCGAGTACCCTGACGACCTCAACCTGCTCTATACCCGCGCCATGCTTGCGGAGAAACGCGGCGATCTGGCTCAGCTGGAACGCGACCTGCGCTTCATCATCGATCGCGAGCCAGAAAACGCCATGGCGCTCAACGCCCTGGGTTACACCCTGGCCGATCGCACCAAACGTCATGACGAGGCGCTGCAACTGATAGAGCAGGCGTACCAGCTCAATCCTGACGATCCCGCAATCCTCGACAGCCTCGGCTGGGTCAACTTCCGCCTTGGCAATCTTGATGAGGCCGAAGCGCTTCTACGCAAAGCGCTGCAGCGCTTCCCAGATCACGAAGTTGCCGCTCATCTGGGCGAAGTGCTGTGGACGAAGGGTGAACGCAGCGAGGCGCGCGCGGTCTGGTCGAAGGCACTCAAACTACAACCGGACAGCCAGGTATTGCGCGAAACGCTCAAGCGGCTGACTGGCTCGGAGAAGCCCTGACCCATGTCCCTGTTGAGAAATCTTCTTGCTCCCTGCCTTGCCCTCTTGCTCGCTGGCTGTGCAGGGCTTGGCCCACGCGAATCGGTTGAAGGCCCGGGTAATGCAGCGGCCTGGAAAGAACACCGCAGCCATGTCGTAGCGCTCGACGGCTGGCAGATCAGCGGCAAAATCGGCATTCGTGCACCACAGGAATCCGGCAGCGGTACGCTGTTCTGGCTACAGCGCCAGGACTACTTTGACATCCGCCTGTCCGGCCCTCTAGGCCGCGGCGCGACCCGTCTTACCGGCCGGCCGGACGCAGTATCGCTGGAGGTTGCCGGCCAGGGCCGATTCGAAGCCGAGTCCCCGGAAGCGCTAGTACAAGCACAGCTCGGCTGGCAGCTACCGGTGTCCCACCTGCTCTGGTGGGTGCGCGGGCTGCCAGCACCGGACAGCCGCAGTCGCTTGAGCCTAGACAGCGAGAGCCGCCTGGCGCGTCTTGAGCAGGACGGCTGGCAGGTCGAGTATCTGGCCTATGCCGAACACAACGGTTTCGTCCTGCCCGAGCGCATCAGGCTGCAAGGGCACGATCTGCAGATCACCCTGGTGATCAAGGACTGGCAACCCCGCCAGCTGGGCCGTTGAATGCTGACGCTACCGGCGCCCGCCAAACTCAATCTGATGCTGCATATCATCGGACGCCGCGCCGACGGCTACCACGAGTTGCAGACGCTGTTCCAGTTTCTCGACCATGGCGACGAACTCAGCTTCAGCCCGCGTGAAGATGGCGAAATCCGGCTGCATGCCGAGCTGCCGGGGGTCGACCACGACAGCAACCTGATCGTCCTCGCGGCGCGCCTGTTGCAGCGTGAAAGCGGTTGCCCGCTGGGCGCCGACATTCATTTGCTCAAACGTCTGCCCATGGGCGGCGGCATCGGTGGCGGCAGCTCCGACGCAGCCACCACTCTGCTCGGCCTCGACCATCTTTGGCAGCTGCACCTTGGCGAAGACCGGCTGGCCGAGTTGGGGCTCACTCTGGGGGCCGATGTACCGGTTTTCGTCAGAGGCCGCGCAGCGTTTGCCGAGGGCGTTGGCGAGCGTCTGCAGCCGGTGGAACTGGCCGAGCCATGGTTCCTCGTGATAGCTCCGCAAGTCTCTGTTAGTACAGCGGAAATATTTGCAGACCCAGAGTTGACACGTAATACCCCGGCCATTACAGTTCGCAGCCTTCTTGCTGGGGGCGGTCATAACGACTGTCAGCCTGTGGTCGAGAAGCGTTATCCAGAAGTTCGTAACGCTTTGAGCTTGTTGAACAAATTCGTTCCAGCAAGCATGACCGGCACTGGAGCTTGTGTGTTTGGGAGCTTCCCAAATGCAGGCGAGGCTGATAAAGTCCGCCGCCAACTTCCAGACACTTTGCCAAGTTTCGTGGCGCGCGGTCGTAACGTTTCGATGTTGCACCGAAGCCTTGAGCAGCTGGCGCAGGAAGTAAGTGCGTAGCACACAGGTTGTACGATACAGGGGCGTCGCCAAGCGGTAAGGCACCAGGTTTTGATCCTGGCATGCGTTGGTTCGAATCCAGCCGCCCCTGCCATAACCTCCGGGGTTCGTATGACTGAGAACGCACTGAATAGCATTAGAAGTTGACCCTACAGGGGCGTCGCCAAGCGGTAAGGCACCAGGTTTTGATCCTGGCATGCGTTGGTTCGAATCCAGCCGCCCCTGCCATACACTTGAAGCTGTTCAAGAGCATGCCTTTTGAACAGCTTTTTATTCATCGGACCCACCCTCAGGCAGGTACTGCGCGTGTCCAAGATGATGGTCTTCACGGGGAACGCCAACCCCGACCTGGCCCGGCGTGTCGTACGTCAGCTGCATATTCCCCTCGGTGATGCCTACGTCGGAAAGTTCTCCGACGGTGAAATCAGCGTCGAGATCAACGAAAACGTTCGCGGTAAGGACGTATTTCTGATCCAGCCGACCTGCGCTCCGACCAACGACAACCTGATGGAGCTGGTGGTATTGGCCGACGCCTTCCGCCGCTCCTCGGCGTCGCGAATCACCGCCGTGATCCCCTACTTCGGTTATGCCCGCCAGGATCGTCGTCCGCGCTCTGCTCGTGTACCGATCAGCGCCAAAGTCGTGGCCGACATGCTCGACGTCGTTGGCGTCAACCGTGTTCTGACCGTCGACCTGCACGCCGACCAGATCCAGGGCTTCTTCGACATGCCGGTGGACAACATCTACGGCTCGCCGGTGCTGGTTGACGACATTCAGGCTCAGCGTTTCGAGAACCTGATGATCGTCTCCCCCGACATCGGCGGCGTGGTCCGTGCCCGTGCCGTGGCCAAGTCCCTCGGCGTCGACCTGGCGATCATCGACAAGCGTCGACCAAAAGCCAACCAGTCCGAAGTGATGCACATCATCGGTGACATCGATGGGCGTACCTGCATTCTCGTCGACGATATGGTCGATACCGCCGGCACCCTGTGTCACGCAGCCAAGGCGCTGAAAGATCATGGCGCCTCCAAGGTGTACGCCTACTGCACGCACCCGATCCTGTCCGGCCGCGCCATCGAGAACATCGAAGGCTCCGTGCTCGACGAGCTGGTGGTGACCAACACCATTCCGCTGTCGGCCGCTGCGCAGTCCTGCACCCGAATTCGCCAACTGGACATCGCACCAGTGGTGGCTGAAGCGGTCCGCCGCATCAGCAATGCCGAATCGATCAGTGCGATGTTCCGCTAAGCGAAAGCTTCGCAAATCGCACTGAACGTAATGTGCCCCGCCTCGTGCGGGGCTTTTTGCCCAACAGCCCGAGCGCTGGTCGCAAGCGCGACAGGTAATGTTGCTACTGGAGAATCACCATGAACGATTTCACTCTGAATGCCCAAGTGCGTTCCGACCTGGGGAAAGGTGCGAGCCGCCGCCTGCGTCGTAACGCCGCCCTGGTCCCGGCCGTCATCTACGGTGGCGACAAGGCCCCGCAGTCCATCAGCATCCTGGCCAAAGATTTCGCCAAGCTGCTGGAAAACGAAGCCTCCTTCAGCCACGTTCTGACCCTGAACGTCGATGGCCAGAACGAATCCGTTCTGATCAAGGCGCTGCAGCGTCACCCGGCCAAGAGCTTCGTCCTGCACGCCGACTTCGTTCGCGTCGTTGCCGGCCACAAGCTGACCGCCACCGTTCCCCTGCACTTCATCAACCAGGAATCTTCCGTGGGCGTGAAGAAGCAAGGCGGCGAAATCCTGCACAACCTGAACGAAGTCGAAGTTTCCTGCATGCCGCAAGACCTGCCGGAGTTCATCGAAGTCGACATGGCCAACGTCGAAGTGGGCCAGGTTCTGCACATGACCGACATCAAGCTGCCGAAAGGCGTTGAGCTGGTCGCACTGGCCCACGGTAGCGATCTGCCGGTTGCCAACGTTCACGCTCCGCGCGTGAGCAAGGAAGACGCTCCGAAAGAAGAAGACGCTGCCGAGTAATTCACTCGCATAGCCGAAGAAGAGGCCCCCGTCGTGACTGCCGTAAAACTGATCGTCGGCCTGGGAAATCCGGGCCCTGAATACGACCAGACCCGGCATAACGCGGGGGCTCTTTTCGTTGAGCGTCTGGCTGCCCGTGAGGGCGTCTCGCTCAGCAATGATCGCAAGTACTTCGGCCTGGTAGGCAAATTCAGCCATCAGGGCGACGATATCCGCCTGCTCATACCCACCACCTACATGAACCGTAGCGGTCAAGCGGTGGCGGCGTTAGCCGGCTTTTTCCGAATTCCCCCCGAGTCCATCCTGGTCGCCCATGATGAACTCGATATGCCCCCCGGCGTCGCAAAGCTCAAGCAGGGCGGCGGGCACGGCGGGCACAACGGGCTGCGCGACATCATCGCCAAGCTCGGCAACCAGAACAGCTTTCATCGCCTGCGACTGGGTATCGGCCATCCGGGCCACGCGAGCCTGGTCAGTGGCTACGTGCTGGGTCGTGCACCACAGGCCGAGCGCGAAAAGCTCGACGCCAGCATCGACTTCGCGCTGGACGTCGTGCCGGAAATCCTGGCCGGCGACTGGACCCGCGCGATGCAGCGCCTGCACAGCCAGAAGGCCTGAACCTAACTCCGAGGCAAGATCACCATGGGATTCAACTGCGGCATCGTCGGTCTGCCCAACGTCGGCAAGTCCACCCTGTTCAACGCCCTGACCAAATCCGGCATCGCGGCTGAGAACTTCCCGTTCTGCACCATCGAGCCGAACAGTGGCATCGTACCGATGCCCGACCCGCGTCTCGATGCGCTGGCGGCGATCGTCAAGCCAGAGCGGGTGATCCCCACCACCATGGAGTTCGTCGACATCGCCGGCTTGGTGGAAGGCGCCTCGAAAGGTGAAGGCCTGGGCAACAAGTTCCTCGCCAACATCCGCGAGACCGATGCCATCGCCCACGTCGTGCGCTGCTTTCAGGACGACAACGTGATCCACGTCGCCAACAGCGTCGATCCCAAGCGCGACATCGAGATCATCGACCTCGAACTGATCTTTGCCGACCTCGACAGCTGCGAGAAGCAACTGCAGAAAGTCACCCGCAACGCCAAGGGTGGCGACAAGGACGCCGTCGCGCAGAAAGCCCTGCTCGAGAAGCTCATTCCGCACTTCACCGAGGGCAAGCCGGCTCGCACCCTGATGAAGAGTTTGGGTGACGACGAAAAGGCCTTGGTGCGCGGTTTTCACCTGCTCACCAGCAAGCCGGTGATGTACATCGCCAACGTCGCCGAAGACGGCTTCGAGAACAACCCGCTGCTCGACGTGGTCCAGGCCATCGCCGACGCCGAAGGCGCTCCGGTCGTACCGGTGTGCAACAAAATCGAAGCGGAAATCGCCGAACTCGATGACGGTGAAGAAAAAGACATGTTCCTCGAATCCTTAGGTCTCGAAGAGCCCGGCCTGAACCGCGTGATCCGCGCCGGTTATGAATTGCTCAACCTGCAGACCTACTTCACCGCTGGCGTGAAGGAAGTCCGTGCCTGGACCGTCAGAATCGGCGCCACCGCTCCGCAGGCAGCAGCAGTGATCCACACAGACTTCGAGAAAGGCTTCATTCGCGCCGAGGTCATCGCCTATAACGACTTCATTCAGTACAAGGGCGAAGCCGGTGCCAAGGAAGCCGGCAAGTGGCGCCTGGAAGGCAAGGAGTACATCGTCAAAGACGGTGACGTGATGCACTTCCGCTTCAACGTCTGAGTCCGTCAGGCACTCGGCTAAAGGCCCCGACTCGTCGGGGCCTTTTCGTTTCCGGCAGGCAAAGCTCTGCGGTTACAGCGGTCCCGGATCGGGGATCGGCTCGGGCGGTGGCGCGACCTTTTCCAGCTGTTCGAGCACCTCTTCCGGCAGTTCTTCCGGACCCTCCAGCTCGGTGTCACTCTCGGCGTCGTCCAGGTCGTTGAGAGGTGATTCGTCGGCCCGCCACGGCCAGAAGGGCTGCGACGGTTGAAGCGGTTCGATACCAGGCATGACGGTTACCTCACGAGGTGTGTGCAGGTTAGGCACGCATCTGCCCAACGGGTTCGAAAGGCGAAGCACCGTCCGGCGCAATCTGGACGATGCCGCATCAGCCCGCTACTTGAAGTTGCGCTTCACCAGCCGTTCCAGCCAGCCGACGATGCCGGAGCGGAACAGCAGCACGCAGAGCACGAAGATCACCCCGAGAATGACGTGCACCCACTCCCCCAGTGGCCCGTTGGACAGCGAGCTCTGTAGCGTCACCACCACGGTGGCGCCGACCAGCGGGCCGAGGATGGTGCCGACGCCGCCGAGCAAGGTCATCAGGATGACTTCGCCGGACATGTGCCAGTGCGCATCGGTCAGCGAGGCCAGCTGGAACACCACGGTCTTGGTCGCGCCGGCCAGGCCGGCAAGCGCAGCGGAGATCACGAACGCCAGCAGCTTGTGCCGGTCGACGTTGTAGCCGAGCGATACCGCTCGCGGCTCGTTCTCGCGGATGGCCTTGAGCACCTGGCCGTACGGTGAGTGAATGGTGCGCTGGATGATGGCGAAGCCAAGGACGAATACCGCCAGCACGAAGTAGTACATCGCCATGTTGTTCTTCATATCGACAAGGCCGAACAGATGCCCACGCGGCACGCCCTGCAACCCGTTTTCGCCACCGGTGAACGGCGCCTGGACGAAGACGAAGAACACCAGCTGCGCCAGCGCCAGGGTGATCATGGCGAAGTAGATGCCCTGCCTGCGGATCGCCAGCATGCCGAACAGCGCACCGAGCACCGTCGAGGCCAGCGTGCCGGCGAGTATCCCCAGCTCGGTGCTGAGCCCGCTGTAGCTGCTCAGCATGTAGCCGGTGATGTAGCCGCCGGTGGCGAAGAACGCCGCATGGCCGAAGGACAGCAGCCCCGCGTAGCCGAGCAGCAGGTTGAAGGCGCAGGCGAACAGGGCGAAGCACAGCAGCTTCATCAGGAACACCGGATACACCGCCAGCGGCGCCAACAGCGCGATCACCAGCAACGCCGCATAGAAAATCTTCTGCCGCCGCGCTGCTGCATGCCTGCGCTCGCGTACCACACTGGCCTGCCGCACCGATGCGACTTCTGCATTTGCCGGATTCGTCATGCTCATGCCTCCTTACCAAAGAGTCCCGCAGGACGAATCAGCAGCACCGCCACCATGACCAGGAACACCACGGTATTGGCCGCTTCCGGATAGAACACCTTGGTCAGCCCTTCGATCAGGCCCATGGCGATACCGGTGACGATCGCGCCGAGGATCGAGCCCATGCCGCCGATCACCACCACGGCGAACACCACGATCAGCAGGTTCGAGCCCATGCCCGGCGTCACCGCGTAGATCGGCGCAGCCAGCACGCCGGCGAAGGCCGCCAGAGCCACACCGTAGCCGTAGGTCAGGGTCACGAGCAGCGGCACGTTGATGCCGAAGCCCTGCATCAGTTTCGGGTTCTCGGTGCCGGCGCGCAGGTAGGAGCCCAGCCGCGTGCGCTCAATCACGTACCAGGTCGCCAGGCACACCACCAGCGCGGCGACGATCACCCAGGCGCGGTAGGTCGGCAGGAACATGAAGCCGAGATTGAAGCCGCCACGCAGCAACTCCGGCATTGGATAGGACGAACCGGACACGCCGAACAGCTTGACGAAGCTGCCCTCGACGATCAGCGCCAGGCCGAAGGTCAGCAGCAATCCGTAGAGGTGATCCTCACCGGCGATGCGCCGTAGCAGCCCGCGCTCGATGGCCATGCCCAGACAGCCCACCACCAACGGCGCCAGCACCAGCGCGAACCAGTAACTCACGCCCAGATAGTTCAGCCCGAGAAAGGCCACGAAAGCGCCGAGCATGTACTGCGCGCCATGGGCGAAGTTGATGATGCGCAGCAGGCCGAAGATGATCGCCAGGCCCAGGCTCAGCAGCGCGTAGAACGCCCCGTTGATCAGACCGAGCAGCAGCTGCCCGAGCAGCACGCTCAGGGGTACGCCGAATACGAGAGTCATGGTTCACCACCCAAAGGAAGTCCGTGGCACCCGGCCGTTACCGACCGGGTGATAGCGCGGCCTAGTCGGTCAGTCCTTGGCGACCAGCTTGGTGCATTGGGTTTCGGCGATCGGCCGGTATGCCTGCTCGCCGGGGATGGTGCTGACCACCTTGTACAGGTCCCACTCGCCGCTGGATTCGGCCGGCGTCTTGACCTGCACCAGATACATGTCGTGGACCATGCGGCCGTCCTCGCGGATACGCCCGTCCTTGGCGAACATGTCGTTGACCGGGGTCTTGGCCATCTGTGCGCGCACCGCGACCGTCTCGTCGGTGCCAGCGGCTTTCACTGCGTTCAGATAGTGGGTAGTCGCCGAGTAGATGCCGGCGTGCACCATGCCCGGCATGCGCTTGGTGCGTTCGTAATAGCGCTTGGCCCAGGCACGGGTTTCATCGTTCATGTCCCAGTACCAGCCGGTAGTCAGCATCAGACCCTGGGTCACGTCCAGGCCCATGGCATGGATGTCGTTGAGAAACACCACCATGCCGGCGAGCTTCTGCCCGGACTGGGTGACGCCGAACTCACTGGCGGTCTTCAGCGAGTTGACCGTATCGGCACCGGCGTTGGCCAGGGCGATCACCTCGGCACCGGAGCCCTGGGCCTGCAACATGTACGAAGAGAAATCATTGCTTGGGAACGGATGGCGAACCTTACCGACGACGCTGCCGCCCTCGCCCTCCACCACCTTGGTGATGTCGGTCTCCATGGAATGGCCGAAGGCATAGTCGGCGGTGAGGATGAACCAGCTCTTGCCGCCGTCGGCGAGTACGGCCTTGGCCGTGCCGTTGGCCAGCGCGTAGGTGTCGTAGGTCCAGTGGATATGGTTCGGCGAGCAGAACTCGTTGGTGATGCTCGATGCCGCCGCGCCAGAGATCAGTGCCAGCTTGCCGCCCTGCTCCACCACCTTGCTCGCGGCCAGTACCACGGAGCTGGCGACCATGCCGGTCACCATGTCGACGTTGCGCTCGTCGATCCACTGACGCACGGTGTTGGCTCCGACGTCCGGCTTGTTCAGGTCGTCGGCATGGAAGACGACGATCTTCTTGCCATCGACCTTGCCGCCGAAATCCTCCACCGCCATTCTCAGCGCCTCCAGGCCGCCCGGGCCGGACAGGTCGCGATAGGTGCCGGACATATCGGCCAGGTAGCCGATCCGGATTTCGTCGTTGCTGATCTCGGCCTGGGCGGCCGAGGCGATCAGGGTTGAAGCCAGGATGGCGCTCGCACTCTTGCGGAAAAAGCTCATGTAATCACCACTCTCGATTGTTTTTGTTGTGGTCGGAGCCGGCATCCACTGCGGCCGGTTGCTGCTTCCTGAGTCGTCCGGGGCTCACACCCCGAGACAGGAATTGAGGAAATCCTTCTTCGAATCCAGGTCGGCCGCCTCGATCTCTTCGATGATGCGGCCGTGTTCCATGACGTAATGGCGGTCGGCCAATGGCGCGGCGAAGCGGAAGTTCTGCTCCACAAGGACGATGGTCAGGCCGCGCTGCTTGAGCTTGATCAGCACCTCGCCGAGCTTCTGCACGATGACCGGCGCCAGGCCTTCGGTGATCTCGTCGAGCAGCAGCAGGTTGGCGCCGGTGCGCAGGATGCGCGCCATGGCCAGCATCTGCTGTTCGCCACCGGAAAGCCGCGTGCCCTGGCTGAAACGGCGCTCGTAGAGGTTGGGAAACATCTCGTAGAGCTCGTCCAGACTCATCCCGCCGCTGCGCACCGTAGGCGGTAGCAGCAGGTTCTCCTCGACGCTCAAACTGGCGAAGATGCCGCGTTCTTCCGGGCAGTAGCCGACGCCAAGGCGCGGAATCTGGTGCGCCGGCATGCCGATGGTCTCGTTGCCGTTGACCACGATGGAGCCGGTGCGGCGCCCGACCATGTTCATGATCGCCCGCAGCGTGGTGGAGCGCCCGGCGCCGTTGCGTCCGAGCAGGGTCACCAGCTCGCCGCGGCCGACCACCAGATCGACACCATGCAGAATGTGCGACTCGCCGTAGAAGGCATGCAGATCACTGACGCGCAGCTGATCGCGGTCCATGGGTGGATTCATGCGTGCGCCTCCTCGAGGGTCGCGGCTTCGCTGCCGAGATAGGCTTCGCGCACCTGCGGGTTGGCCGAAACGCTTTCGTAGTCGCCTTCGGCAAGCACCGAGCCGCGCGCCAGCACGGTGATGCGATCGCACAGCCGGCTGACGACACTGAGGTTGTGCTCGACCATCAGCACCGTGCGGTTGGCGGCCGCCTTGCGCACCAGCTCGACGACCATGTCGACGTCCTCGCTGCCCATGCCCTGGGTCGGTTCGTCGAGCAGCAGCACGAAGGGGTCGAGCGCCAGGGTGGTGGCCAGCTCCAGCGCGCGCTTGCGGCCGTAGGGCAGCTCGACGGCGAGGGTCTGGGCGAAGGACTGCAGATCGACCTCGGCGAGCAGCTGCATCACCTTGTCGTCCAGCTCGCGCAGGCTGCGTTCGGATTTCCAGAAGTGAAAGGAGTTGCCCATCTTCTGCTGCAGCGCGACACGCACGTTCTCCAACACGCTCATGTGGCCGAACACCGCGGAGATCTGGAACGAGCGCACCAGACCGAGCCGGGCGATCTCGTTGGCCTTCATCGAGGTGATGTTCTTGCCGCGATAGAGGATCTCGCCGCGAGTGGGCGTAAGGAATTTGGTGAGAAGATTGAATACGGTGGTCTTGCCGGCGCCGTTGGGGCCGATAAGCGCATGGATGTGACCCTGACGGACCTTCAGATCGACGGAATCCACTGCGGTGAAGCCGCGGAATTCCTTGGTCAGGCCGCGCGTTTCCAGCACGAACTCTGGTTCCATTGGGTGCCCTCTAACCTTGATTGTTTTTGTTGGTTATGGCGCAGGTCACTGCATGACCTTTACGTAAACGATAACAACCAGTTTCCGTATACGGCAAGTGGCTTTTTCAAACGGATGATTGATCGGAAAAGCGCGGAGAACCTGGGCAAATGGCCAGCATTCGGGACTATGGTTTGATCGTGTTGCTTGCGTCGGTGTTACGGGAATTGCGCATCGATTCGCCCTGCCGTGCGGCCGATAGCGCTGATACCGAACCCTATCTCCGGCGCTCCTGCGCCCTGGACGCAGAGCGTCCGCCCTCGGCGTGCCCGAGCTGGAGCGTGGGCACGATCAATTTGAAGGGGGCGGCCATCCGGGGCGGCGGCCAAAGAAACCTGCCCGGCAGGGCGAAACCACGTTATCAAGCGACTCGGCGACCGGCTTACCACCGCCGCCAAATCAAACCTCACGCTACGTAAAAAAGCACAGCCGAACCATTGCCCGGTCCGGCCATGCCCCTCTCACATCAGAACTTCATCATGTAGCTGACAATCACCCGGTTCTCATCGAGATCCGTGGTGTGGCTGCCGCGGTACATCACATTGCGCAACCGCACGTTGAAGTTCTTCAGCGGGCCGCTCTGCACGGTGTACGCCAGGTCCACGTCCCGTTCCCATTCCTTGGCATCCACCCCACCAATCTCGAAGTTGTCACCGCGCACGTAACGCGCCATCAGCGCCAGCCCCGGAATGCCAGCTGCGGCGAAGTCATAGTCGTAACGCAGCTGCCAACCATCCTCCTCTGCCCGCAAGAAGTGGTGGTAGGTAAGGGTATTGAGCGTCCATGGATCGGTACCGCCGCCGACGAAAGGCATGCCGGTGTCGCCGCTCTGATCCTGATAGCCCAGGCCCAGGGAGTGCCCGGAGTAGAGCATGCTGAACATGCCGCCAATGTTGCGGTTGTCGACCCGCGCATTGCCTTCGCCGTCACTCTTGAAGTAGCGGATATCGGACTTCAAGCTGAGCCGCTCGGACAGCGGCAGCACGTGCAGCAGGTTGACGTGATGCTGGCTGTAGTTGTCTTCCAACTCAGCGTAGTAATAGGTGGCGGTGAGTTTCGGAGTGAAGGCATAGCTGCCGCCCGCAAAGTTGAAGCGGTCGCTGGCCACACCGCCACTCGAGCCGTCGGCGAACATGGTCATGTCGCCGTAGTTGGACGAATCACGCAGGCGCGTCGAGCGGAACTGGCCGCCGAGTACAGTCAGTCCTTCGATTTCCTTCGACAGGATCTGCGCACCCTCGAAGGTCTGCGGCAGCATGCGGGTATCGTTGCGGAACAGCACCGGCAGGGTTGGCTGATGGGTACCAATGGTCAGCACCGTATTCGACAGTTTGGCCTTGGCGGTGAGGCCGAGGAAGCTGTAGTCGTCCACTGGCTCGGCGCTGCTCGGACTACGCGGCAGAGTGCCTGTGCCACTGGTGCCGGCGCCGGAGTCAAGCTTCACCCCCAGCAGGCCGAGCGCATCGACGCCGAAGCCAACCGGCCCTTCGGTGAAGCCGGACTGCAGGTTGAGGATGAAGCCCTGGCCCCACTCCTCTGCCTTGGATTTGGGCTCGCCCTTGTGGCGCGGGGAATCGACTTGGCCGTCTTCGCGGTAGTCGCGATTCATATAGAAGTTGCGCAACTCCAGACTTGCCGTGGCGTCATCGACGAACGCGGCGCTGGCGATGCCCGGGGCGCCGAGTGCAGCGGCCATGCCACCGAAGAGGAAGTACTGGCTCAGGGGTTTCAGGTGCATAGATGTCTCTCTTGTTATTGTTGATGAATGCAGCTGTGTTAGCCCGACCGCGACTCCCTGCCGGACTGGATTACCACCTCATGCGGTAATGCGGTGTCGCGCTCAGCGCGCGGTGCTTCTGGGCACACGACCCAGCAGGTAGAACTCATCGTTGGGCGGGGTGCGCGCCATGGACACCAGGCGGTTGGAGAGGCCGAACAGCCCGGCGATGGCGCCGATGTCCCAGATGTCGTCGCGGCTGAAACCCTGCGCTTCCAGCCGCGCCTGCCAGACGTCATCCAGCACGCCGCGGCCGACGGCCAGGTGCAGGGCGAAATCGAGCATCGTGCGCTGGCGTGCGGAGATCGGCGCGGTGCGGTAGTTGACAGCGATCTGGTCGGCCAGCTGCGCGTCCTTGGCGAGGATGCGCAGGATCGCGCCATGGGCGACCACGCAATACAGGCAGCCGTGGTCGGCACTGACCGCCACCACGATCATCTCCTTCTCGGCCTGGGTCAGGCTGTCGGCTTCGCGCTCCATCAGCGCATCGTGATAGGCGAAGAAGGCGCGGAACTCCGCCGGCCGATGGGCCAGCATGAGAAAGACGTTGGGAATGAAACCGGCCTTTTCCTGTACGGCGAGAATCCGTTCGCGCAGATCGGCGGGTAGCGCGTCGAGGCTATCGGGTAGCGGAAAACGACTGATCGGCTGAGTAATGGGCAGCGTCATGGAAAGCTCCGTATACGTGAACGGACTTCGAAGGGGGCGGCCGGGCGAGCCCGGCCGGTGCCGGTCAGTGCTGTTCGCTGATGCCCAGCTCGACCACGCTGATCTCGCGCATGCGGAACTTCTGCACCTTGCCGCTGATGGTCATCGGGAAGTCGTCGACGAAGCGGATATGCCGCGGCGTCTTGAAATGGGCGATGCGACCCTTGCAGAACTCGCGCAGCGCCTCGGCCTCGACCTGATGGCCCGGGTGCAGCTTGACCCAGGCGACGATCTCCTCGCCGAACTTGCTGTCCGGCACGCCGATCACCTGCACATCGGCGACCGCCGGATGGGTGAAGAGAAATTCCTCGATCTCGCGCGGGTACACGTTCTCGCCGCCGCGGATGATCATGTCCTTGTTGCGGCCGACGATCTTGATGTAACCCTCATCGTCCATTACCGCGAGGTCACCGGTGTGCATCCAGCGGGCGCCGTCGATGGCATCGCGGGTGGCGTCCGGGTTGTTCCAGTAACCGAGCATCACGCTGTAGCCGCGGGTGCACAGTTCGCCGATCTGCCCGCGCGGCACCACCGCGCCGTGCTCGTCGACGATCTTGCTTTCCAGATGCGGCTGCGTGCGGCCGACGCTGGTCACGCGACGTTCCAGGTCGTCGTCGGCGCTGGTCTGGGTCGAGACCGGGCTGGTTTCGGTCATGCCGTAGGCGATCTGCATTTCGGCCAGGTGCATGTCGTCGATGACACGCTTCATCACTTCGATCGGGCAGGTAGAGCCGGCCATGATGCCGGTGCGCAGGCTGCTCAGGTCCAGCGACTGGCGCTCCGGGTGGTCGAGCATGGCGATGAACATGGTCGGCACGCCGTACATGCCGGTGGCCTTTTCCTCGGCCGCAGCCTGCAACGCGGCCAGCGGCTCGAAGGCGGCGCTCGGGTAGATCATGGTGGTGCCATGGGTGACACAGCCGAGGTTGCCCATGACCATGCCGAAGCAGTGGTACAGCGGCACCGGGATCACCAGACGGTCGTGCTCGGTCAGCCTGAGGCTCTCGCCGACCATGTAGCCGTTGTTGAGGATGTTGTAGTGGCTGAGCGTGGCGCCCTTGGGGAAGCCCGTGGTGCCAGAGGTGTACTGGATGTTGATGGGGTCGTCGAACTGCAGACGCTCGCCGCACTGGCGCAACTGCTCGGGGCCGACCTGCTCGGCCATCTCCATCAGCGCCTGCCACTGCAGCATGCCGTCCACCGGCTTGTCACACAGGCTTATCACGCCGCGCAGCTCGGGCAGCATATGGCTCTGCAGGGCGCCGACGGCGGCGCTTTCCAGCTCCGGCAGCAGCTCGTGGAGCATGGCGTGGTAATCGGACGTCTTGAAGGCATCGGCGCAGATCAGCCAGCGGCAGCCGGACTGTTTCAAGGCGTACTCGAGTTCGCTGAGGCGGTAGGCGGGATTGATGTTGACCAGCACCACGCCGATCTTCGCGGTGGCGAACTGGGTGATGCACCACTGGGCATTGTTCGGCGACCAGATGCCCACTCGTTCGCCAGCTTGCAGTCCGAGGGCCAGCAGGCCACGCGCGCAACGGTCCACCGCCTCCGCCAGTTCCGCCCAGGTGTAACGCAGCTGCTGATGGCGCACCACCAAGGCCTCACGCTGGGAAAAGCGCTCCACGGTACGGTCGAACGCCGCGCCGATGGTCATGGGCAACAGGGGTTTGCTCTGCGGTCCGCAGGTATAGCTCGGAAGACTCATGACGATTTTCCTCAGTCTTATGTTTGTTATGAGGCGTGCTCGCAAGGGCGCTGGCGCTGCTGACAGTCACCCTAGGTCACGATTACGTTAACGTAAAGGTAACTAGCTGACAATATGTCGCAGGGTAGGCGAAAGTCGAGGGGTGTGAGCAGTCAAAAGGCCAGTATCCAGCGGTGTTGCGCGGGGCCAGTTGCAGGTCAGATCAGACTGTACGGCATGCCTGGAAGCGAGCAACCGCGGCGCGAAACCGGGTGCTTCACAATGATGCCGCGCCCGCCCCGTCAGGCACTTTCGTGCTGGTACTCGTGAAGGAAATCCAGCGCAGCGAGGTTCTTGTCCTTGGCTTCGAGCATGATGTCGAAGCGATCCAGAAACTGAAACGCATAGCGATTCGTCCAGCGGTTCCACATGCGCTTGCTGTGCGCATAGAGGTCGCGCTTGCTGACCTTTTCCAGCAACTCGGGGATTTCCAGCTTACGCTCCGGCGCGAAGCCCATATCCATCAGGCTCTCCTGCGGCTGCGAGTAGTGCATGGTCGGCCGCACACCGCGCCAGCTTTCAAGAACGCGCTCAATGCGCGGGTCGTCCGGCTCGATATAGCGGTTCTCGTGAATCCAGCAGTGATGGATATCCAGCACCACCGGCGCGAGGTCGGCGAGGCTCAGGCAGTCGTCCAGGCCATAGGTCTTTTCGTCGTTCTCGAAGGTGATGCAGTGCCGCGCCTCGGCCGACAGGCGCGGCCACACGGCACGCACGCCCTCGGCGCCGAGCCGCCCGGCGATATGCAGGTTGCACTTGAAGTCCTGAAAGCGCCGGCCGTAACCCATCATGCGGATCATGTCGGCGTGGTACTCGAATTCCGCCAGGCTGTTTTCCACCACCAGCGGCTTGTCCGAACCCAGCACGCAGTACTGGCCGGGATGCATCGACAGGCGGATATCGTTGGCCCGCGCCAGCTCGCCGATCGCGGCGAAACCCGCCTCGAGGCGGCTCTGTATTTCAGCACGGCGATAGAACGGCGCGATCTCGGCATGGCTGTAGAACGGCAGCAAGTCGCTGGACAGGCGCAACATGCGCAGCATCGGCGGCAACGTGGCGACGTATTCGAGCAACACCCGCTGAGCGCTCAGATTGTGCTCGACGATCTCCTCGAGCTTCGCCTCCGCCGCTGCGCGACCGACCGAAGCCATCCAGCGCAGCGTGGTGCTGCGCGGATTGAAGGTGCGTTCGATGCGCTCCAGCTCCTTCAGCGAGAGGCTCTGTTGCGGGTGGCGATACATGCAGGCGAAGCCGATGCGGGGCATGGAGTTCCTCGTCGGGTGGCAGGCCGGCATTGCGGCCACTGCCTGTTTAGTCCCGCCAGCCTCGCGGCGAGTGCCCTGCCACGAAACACCACCGTAGGACCGACTACCGGCGGCCGCACCTTGGCAGGCCTATGCTTGCAGCATGCCGGCTCGGCGGTGTGTTGACAGACCGAGAGCGGACCTTTACGTTAACGTAAAGCAGAGAGCGATCATCCATTTCGATGACGTCAGACCGCTACCAGAGCGCCGGCCCGCACTCCGCCGGACGAACGAATCCTCTGAAAACAGAACAATTACAAGACAAGCAGGTGGCCCCATGAATTACTCCAGCCTCAATTTCGCCCTCGGTGAAACCATCGACATGCTGCGCGAGCAGGTGCAGGCCTTCGTCGCCGCCGAGATTGCCCCGCGCGCCGAAGCCATCGATCAGGAAAACCTGTTCCCGGCTGACATGTGGAGAAAATTCGGCGAGATGGGCCTGCTCGGCGTGACCGTCTCCGAGGAGTACGGCGGTGCCGGCCTCGGCTACCTGGCCCACGTGGTGGCGATGGAAGAAATCAGCCGCGGCTCGGCCTCGGTCGCCCTCTCCTACGGCGCCCACTCCAACCTGTGCGTCAACCAGATCAACCGCAACGGCAACCCCGAGCAGAAGGCCCGCTACCTGCCCAAGCTGATCAGCGGCGAACACGTCGGCGCGCTGGCCATGAGCGAGCCGAATGCCGGCTCCGACGTGGTCTCCATGAAGCTGCGCGCCGAAAAGCGCGGCGACCGCTACGTGCTCAACGGCAGCAAGACCTGGATCACCAACGGCCCGGACGCCAACACCTACGTGATCTACGCCAAGACCGACCTGGACAAGGGGCCGCACGGCATCACCGCGTTCATCGTCGAGCGCGACTGGAAGGGTTTCTCCCGCGGCAACAAGTTCGACAAGCTCGGCATGCGCGGCTCCAACACCTGCGAGCTGTTCTTCGATGACGTCGAGGTGCCGGAAGAGAACGTGCTGGGCCTCGAGAACGGCGGCGTCAAGGTGCTGATGAGCGGCCTGGATTACGAACGCGTGGTGCTGGCCGGCGGCCCGACCGGGATCATGCAGGCCTGCCTCGACGTGGTGGTGCCCTATATCCACGACCGCAAGCAGTTCGGTCAGAGCATCGGCGAGTTCCAGTTCATCCAGGGCAAGGTGGCGGACATGTACACCCAGCTCAACGCCAGCCGCGCCTATCTCTACGCCGTCGCCCAGGCCTGCGACCGTGGCGAGACCACCCGCAAGGACGCCGCCGGGGTGATCCTCTATACCGCCGAAAACGCTACGCAGATGGCTCTGCAGGCGATCCAGATCCTCGGTGGCAACGGCTATATCAACGAATTCCCCACCGGCCGCCTGCTGCGTGACGCCAAGCTGTACGAGATCGGCGCCGGCACCAGCGAGATCCGCCGGATGCTGATCGGCCGCGAGCTGTTCAACGAATCCAGGTGAGCTGCGGGCGGAACAACGCCCAACCCCCGTAGGGTGGAAAACCGCGAAGCGTTTTCCACCGCAGTCGGTGGATGGCAGAGCCATCCATGATGGAATTGAACGGAGCCAACCATGGCCATCCTGCACACCCAGATCAATACCCGTTCACCGGAGTTCGCCGCCAACAGCGCGGCGATGCTCGACCAGGTGAACAACCTGCGCGCCCTGCTCGGCCGCGTCAGCGAAGGCGGCGGCGCCACCGCCCAGCAGCGCCATGTCTCACGCGGAAAGCTCTTGGTGCGCGAGCGCATCGACACCCTGCTCGACGCCGGCTCGGCCTTTCTCGAACTCGCGCCGTTGGCCGCCCATGAGGTCTACGGCGAAGACGTCGCCGCCGCCGGCGTGGTCGCGGGTATCGGCCGCGTCGAAGGCGTCGAGTGCATGATCATCGCCAACGACGCCACCGTTAAAGGCGGCACCTACTACCCGCTGACGGTGAAAAAGCACCTGCGCGCGCAGACCGTAGCCCGCGAAAATCGCCTGCCCTGCATCTACCTGGTGGACTCCGGCGGCGCCAACCTGCCGCGTCAGGACGAGGTGTTCCCGGACCGCGAACACTTTGGCCGCATCTTCTTCAACCAGGCCAACATGAGCGCCATGGGCATCCCGCAGATCGCAGTGGTGATGGGCTCCTGCACCGCCGGCGGCGCCTACGTGCCGGCGATGGCCGACGAGGCCATCATGGTGCGCAACCAGGCGACCATCTTCCTCGCCGGCCCGCCGCTGGTGAAGGCTGCCACCGGCGAAGTGGTAACTGCCGAGGACCTGGGCGGCGCCGACGTGCACTGCAAGACCAGCGGCGTCGCCGACCATTACGCCGAGAACGACGAACACGCGCTGGCCATCGCCCGCCGCTGTGTGGCCAACCTCAACTGGCGCAAGCTTGGCCAGCTGCAGACCCGCGAACCGCGTGCACCGCTGTATGCCACCGACGAGCTGTACGGTGTGATTCCGGCCCAGGCCAAGCAACCCTACGACGTGCGCGAAGTGATCGCGCGGCTGGTGGACGGCAGCGAGTTCGATGAATTCAAGGCGCTGTTCGGCACCACCCTGGTCTGCGGCTTCGCCCATCTGCACGGCTACCCGATCGCCATCCTCGCCAACAACGGCATCCTCTTCGCCGAGGCGGCGCAGAAAGGCGCGCACTTCATCGAACTGGCCTGCCAGCGCGGCATTCCGCTGCTGTTCCTGCAGAACATCACCGGCTTCATGGTCGGGCAGAAATACGAGGCCGGCGGCATCGCCAAGCACGGCGCCAAGCTGGTCACCGCGGTGGCTTGCGCCCAGGTGCCAAAATTCACCGTGCTCATCGGCGGCAGCTTCGGTGCCGGCAACTACGGCATGTGCGGCCGCGCCTACGACCCGCGCTTCCTGTGGATGTGGCCCAACGCGCGCATCGCCGTGATGGGCGGCGAACAGGCCGCCGGGGTACTCGCCCAGGTCAAGCAGGAACAGAGCGAACGCGCCGGCAAGAGCCTCGGCGACGACGAGGTAGCCGCCATCAAGCAGCCGATCCTCGAACAGTACGAGCGCCAGGGCCATCCCTATTACTCCAGCGCGCGGCTGTGGGACGACGGCGTGATCGACCCGGCGCAGACCCGCGAGGTGCTGGGGCTGGCGCTGTCCGCCGCGCTCAATGCTCCGATCGAGCCGACTAAATTTGGTGTTTTCCGCATGTAGCGACATCAAGGCGCGCCCAACCGTAGGAGGCGCGACCTCGCGGCGAATGCAGCCGACAGCCTGCCTGACAGAAAAGCTTCGCCCCGAGGTCGGGCCTCCTACAAAAAGAAGCATCGAGGAATGCGACAGACTATGAGCGACTTCAGCACTATCCAACTGGAACGGGACCCACGCGGCGTCGCCACCCTCTGGCTCAACCGCGCGGACAAGAACAATGCCTTCGACGCCCGGGTGATCGGCGAACTGAACGCCGCACTGGCCCAGGTGCAGGACGATGCGGGCATCCGCTTCCTCATCCTGCGCGGGCGTGGCAAGCACTTCTCCGCCGGCGCCGATCTCGGCTGGATGCGCGAGTCGGCCAAACTCGACTACCAGGCGAACCTGGCTGACGCCCACGAACTCGGCGAGCTGATGCAGCGCCTTTACCAGCTGCCGCAGCCAACCCTGGCCGTGGTACAGGGCGCGGCCTTTGGCGGCGCGCTGGGGCTGATCGCCTGCTGCGACATGGCCATCGGCGCCCGCGACGCACTGTTCTGCCTGTCGGAAGTCCGCATCGGCCTGGCGCCGGCGGTGATCAGCCCGTACGTGGTCAAGGCCATCGGCGAGCGCGCCACCCGCCGCTACGCGCTGACCGCCGAACGCTTCGACGGCACACGTGCCCGCGAACTGGGCCTGCTCGCCGAGACCTACCCGGCCAGTGAACTGGACGCCGCGCTGGAGCAATGGGTCGACAACCTGCTGCTCAACAGCCCGCAGGCACTCAAGGCCTGCAAGGACCTGCTGCTGGAAGTGGGCGATGGCGATTTCAGCGCCGACCTGCGCCAGACCACCGAACAGGCCATTGCCCTCCTGCGCACCAGCCCGGAAAGTCAGGAAGGCCTGAGCGCCTTTCTGGAAAAACGCACGCCCGCCTGGCAGGAGCGCTCGTGATGACTGGGCTTCTGTGGGGTGCTCGCTCGTATACGTTGTCGCGTACGCGCGGTGAGAGGGTTGCGTTGTGTGGTGGTCGGGCGGCTGTGTCGGTCCTTGGCATCGCCCCCTCACCCCAGCCCTCTCCCCAAGGGGGCGAGGGGGTTTGGCCGTGCGGGGTCTGGAGCACGATGCAGTTGCAGCCAAAAAACCAAAGCGCACCACGCGGCCACCGCCACGACGCTCGGCCTGCTGCCTCCATCCGGCAAGCCGCCGACAACCAAACCACATCATTCCTCCGCCTCACTCCGTCATCCCCTCGCCCCTCAGGGGAGAGGGCTAGGGTGAGGGGAAACCCACTGAAGGCCACGCAGGAGCCACAACAATGATTACCACCCTCCTGGTTGCCAACCGCGGCGAGATCGCCTGCCGCGTGATGCGCACCGCCAAGGCCATGGGCCTGACCACCGTTGCGGTGCACAGCGCCATCGACGCCAGCGCGCGCCATGCCCGCGAAGCCGATATCCGCATCGACCTGGGCGGCGCCAAGCCGGCCGAGAGCTACCTGCGCATCGACAAATTGGTCGAAGCGGCCAAGGCCAGCGGCGCCCAGGCGATCCACCCGGGCTACGGTTTTCTTTCGGAGAACGCCGAGTTCGCCCGCGCCATCGAACAGGCCGGATTGATCTTCCTCGGCCCACCCGCCTCCGCCATCGACGCCATGGGCAGCAAGTCCGCCGCCAAGGCGCTGATGGAAGAAGCCGGCGTGCCGCTGGTGCCGGGCTACCACGGCGAAGCGCAGGACGTGGAAACCTTCCGTGCTGCCGCGGAAAAGATCGGCTACCCGGTGCTGCTCAAGGCCACCGCCGGTGGTGGCGGCAAGGGCATGAAGGTGGTCGAGCGCGAGGCGGACCTAGCCGAGGCGCTGGCGTCCGCCCAACGCGAGGCGCAGTCGTCGTTCGGCGACTCGCGCATGCTGGTCGAGAAATACGTGCTCAAGCCGCGCCATGTGGAAATCCAGGTCTTCGCCGACCAGCACGGTAACTGCCTGTACCTCAACGAGCGCGACTGCTCGATCCAGCGCCGCCATCAGAAGGTGGTCGAAGAGGCCCCGGCCCCCGGCTTATCCCCCGAGCTGCGACGTGCCATGGGCGAAGCCGCGGTGAAGGCGGCCAAGGCCATCGGCTACGTCGGCGCCGGCACCGTGGAATTCCTGCTGGATGCCCGTGGCGAATTCTTCTTCATGGAAATGAACACCCGTCTGCAGGTCGAGCACCCGGTCACGGAGGCCATCACCGGCCTCGATCTGGTCGCCTGGCAGATTCGCGTCGCCCGTGGCGAGCCGCTACCGATCAGCCAGGAGCAGGTGCCGCTGCTCGGCCATGCGATCGAGGTACGGCTGTACGCCGAGGACCCGGACAACGATTTCCTCCCTGCCACCGGCACCCTCGATCTCTATCGAGAAGCCGCAGATGGCCCTGGCCGTCGCGTCGACAGCGGCGTCGCCGAGGGCGATACCGTGTCGCCGTTCTACGATCCGATGCTCGGCAAGCTGATCGCCTGGGGCGAGAACCGCGAGGAAGCACGGCTGCGCCTCTTGGCCATGCTCGACGAGACCGCCGTCGGCGGCGTGCGCACCAACCTCGCGTTCCTGCGCCGCGTCGTCGGCCATCGCGCCTTTGCCGAGGCCGAGCTGGATACCGGCTTTATCCCGCGCCACGAAAGCGAACTGCTGCGTCCGGCTGGCGAGCTCTCCGATGCCTTCTGGCAACAGGCTGCCGAGTGCTTCGTGCAGACCGAACCGACTACCGTTCGCGACGACGATGCCCATTCGCCGTGGTCCAAGCGCAGCGGGCTGCGTTTCGGCATGCCGGCGCAGATCAGCCTGCACCTGCAGTGCAATGGCGAGAGCCGCCGGTTGAGGATCGATCCGGCAGCGCAGCAGCCAAACGTCCGCACGCCCCAAGCGATCCGCCAGGACGATGCGCTGTACCTGCAGTGGAACGGCGAATGGCTGGCCGTGCGCGCCTTCGACCCCATCGCCGAAGCCGAGGCCAGCCACCAGCATCACGGCGGCCTGACCGCGCCAATGAACGGCAGCATCGTGCGTGTATTGGTGGAGGCCGGTCAGCATGTCGAAGCCGGCACCGCGTTGATCGTGCTGGAAGCGATGAAGATGGAACACAGCATCCGCAGCGCCCAGGCTGGCGTGGTCAAGAGCCTGTTCTGCAGCGAAGGCGAGATGGTCAGCGAAGGCGCGGTGCTCCTGGAGATGGAAGAGGCTTGATCCGTAGGGTGGGCTTTAGCCCACCAGCAGCGCCGGAGCACTTCGGTCGGCCTGCAGCTACATCGGTGGGCTTTAAGCAGCGTCACAATTCAACGACACTGGTGAAGGCTCGAAGAGCGTTCACCCATGGAGGACATATGAGCCTGCCCAAACAGGTCCGTCTGGTCGAAGTTGGCCCGCGTGACGGTCTGCAGAACGAGCAGCAGCCGATCAGCGTGGCGGACAAGGTGCGTCTGGTCGACGACCTGAGCGCCGCCGGACTGTCCTATATCGAAGTCGGCAGCTTCGTCTCGCCCAAGTGGGTGCCGCAGATGGCGGGCTCCGCCGAAGTCTTCGCGCAGATCCAGCGCAAGGCCGGGGTCACTTACGCGGCGCTGACGCCGAACATGAAGGGCCTGGAGGCGGCCATCGAGGCCGGCGTGAAGGAAGTCGCGGTGTTCGGTGCGGCCTCCGAAGCCTTCTCGCAAAAGAACATCAACTGCTCCATCGCCGAGAGCCTGGCACGCTTCGCGCCGCTGATGGAGGCCGCCCGCGAGCACGACATTCGCGTGCGCGGCTACGTTTCCTGCGTGCTCGGCTGCCCCTATGAAGGTGAAGTGGCGCCGGCCAAGGTTGCCGAGGTCGCCCGCGAGCTGTACGCCATGGGCTGCTACGAGGTATCGCTGGGCGACACCATCGGCACCGGCACGCCGGGCAAGACCCGCACGCTATTCGACACGGTAGCTCGTGAAGTGCCACGCGAACGACTCGCCGGGCATTTTCACGACACCTACGGCCAGGCGCTGGCGAATATCTATGCGAGCCTGCTGGAAGGCATCGCGGTGTTCGACAGCTCGGTCGCCGGCCTCGGCGGTTGCCCCTACGCCAAAGGCGCCAGCGGCAATGTCGCCAGCGAAGACGTGCTGTACATGTTCAACGGGCTGGACATAGCCACCGGCATCGACCTCGACGCACTGATCGCCGCCGGCCAGCGCATCAGCCAGCTGCTGGGGCGTGCCAACGGTTCGCGGGTCGCCCGCGCCAGGCACGCCGGATAGCGGCACCGTTCTTGCTAAACCCTATTCGTCGGGCGGCCATCTATCGGACCACCTGGCACAGACAGAACAACAAGTAGAGGTAATTCATGAACAAGATTTACCCCAGCGCCGCCCACGCCCTGGAAGGCCTGGTCGAGGACGGCATGACCATCGCCGTCGGCGGCTTCGGCCTGTGCGGCATCCCCGAGCAGCTGATCGCCGCCTTGCGCGACAGCTGCAAGAAAGACCTGACTGCCATCAGCAACAACGCCGGCGTCGACGGCTTCGGCCTCGGCCTGCTGCTGGAGACGCGGCAGATCAGCAAGATGGTTTCCTCCTACGTGGGCGAGAACAAGGAGTTCGAACGCCAATATCTGGCCGGCGAACTGGCCCTGGAGTTCACCCCGCAGGGCACCCTGGCCGAGAAGCTGCGTGCCGGCGGCGCGGGCATACCGGCGTTCTACACCAAGACCGGCTACGGCACGCTGGTCGCCGAGGGCAAGGAGACCCGCCAGTTCAACGGCGAGTGGTACGTGATGGAAGAATCGCTGACCGCGGACCTGGCCTTGGTCAAGGCATGGAAGGCCGACAAGGCCGGCAACCTGCTGTTTCGCAAGACCGCGCGCAACTTCAACCCGCTGGCAGCGATGGCCGGCGAGGTCTGCGTCGTCGAGGTGGAGGAGATCGTCGAGACCGGCGAGCTGGACCCGGACCAGATCCACCTGCCGGGCATCTACGTGCATCGCATCGTGCACAACCCGAGCCCGGAAAAACGCATCGAAAAACGCACGGTGAGGAGCTGAGACCATGGCCTGGACACGTGAACAGATGGCGCAGCGCGCCGCCCAGGAGCTGCAGGACGGCTTCTACGTCAACCTCGGTATCGGCCTGCCGACCCTGGTCGCCAACTATATCCCGGAAGGCATGGATGTCTGGCTGCAGAGCGAGAACGGCCTGCTCGGCATCGGCCCCTTCCCGACCGAAGAAGAGATCGACCCGGACCTGATCAACGCCGGCAAGCAGACCGTCACCGCCCTGCCCGGCTCGAGCTTCTTCGACAATGCGCAGAGCTTCGCCATGATCCGCGGCGGCCATATCAACCTAGCCATCCTCGGCGCCATGCAGGTGTCGGAAAAAGGCGATCTGGCCAACTGGATGATCCCCGGCAAGATGGTCAAGGGCATGGGCGGCGCGATGGATCTGGTAGCGGGCGTCAAGCGCGTCGTGGTGCTGATGGAGCACACCGCCAAGGGCGGCGCGCACAAGATCCTGCCCGCTTGCGATCTGCCGCTGACCGGTCTCGGCGTGGTCGACCGGATCATCACCGACCTCGGCGTGCTGGACGTCACTGAGCAGGGCCTGAAGCTGGTCGAGCTGGCCGAAGGCGTCAGCTTCGACGAACTGCAAGAGGCCACCGGCAGCCCGATTCAGCGCTGAGTCGCGGTACGGGAACGCCGCTCCGGGCTGCACAGCCAGCGGCGTTTTTCCCGGCCAGCCCGAGCGCTCGACGCGACCGCGAAGACACACCCGCGCCAGCACTGGCCAGTCACTTAGCCGCCCGTATACTGCGGCATTGACCGGTCCACCAGGCCGCTTCCGCCGTGTCGTTCGAGGGCACCCTTTCCCGGAGCCAGGCCGCGTGTCTGGCCCTCGCGTTACGCTCCGGCGTAGCGCTTTTTTATTCGGAGTCCGTCATGCAAGACGTCGTCATCGTAGCTGCAACCCGCACCGCCATCGGCAGTTTCCAGGGCGCGCTGGCCAATGTGCCGGCGGTCGAACTGGGCGCCACCGTGATCCGCGCCCTGCTGGAAAAGACCGGCATCGACCCGGCCCAGGTCGACGAAGTGATCCTCGGCCACGTGCTCACCGCCGGCGCCGGGCAGAACACCGCGCGCCAGGCCTCGATCAAGGCCGGCCTGCCCCACGCCGTACCGTCCATGACGCTGAACAAGGTCTGCGGCTCGGGCCTCAAGGCCGTGCACCTGGCCGTGCAGGCGATCCGCTGCGGCGACGCCGATGTGGTCATAGCTGGCGGTATGGAGAACATGAGCCTGGCGCCCTACGTCATGCCCGGCGCGCGCACCGGCCTGCGCATGGGCCACGCGCAGATGGTCGACAGCATGATCACCGACGGCCTGTGGGACGCCTTCAACGACTACCACATGGGCATCACCGCGGAGAACCTGGCCGACAAGTACGGCATCGACCGTGCGCAGCAGGACGCCTTCGCCGCGCAGTCGCAGCAGCGTGCCGCGGCGGCCATCGAAAGCGGTCGCTTCGATGCCGAGATCACCCCGGTCATGATTCCCCAGCGCAAGGGCGACCCGGTCGCCTTCGCCCGTGACGAACAGCCCCGCGCCGGCACCACGGCCGACTCCCTCGGCGGCCTGCGCGCAGCGTTCAAGAAAGACGGCAGCGTCACCGCCGGCAACGCTTCGACCCTAAACGACGGCGCCGCTGCGGTGGTGCTGATGAGCGCCAGCAAGGCCGAGGCCCTGGGCCTGCCGGTGCTGGCCAAGATCGCCGGCTACGCCAACGCCGGCGTCGACCCGGCGGTCATGGGCATCGGCCCGGTCACCGCCACCCGTCGCTGCCTGGAAAAGGCCGGCTGGACGCTGGCCGAGCTGGACCTGATCGAAGCCAACGAAGCCTTCGCCGTGCAGGCGTTGTCGGTCGGTAAGGAATTGGGCTGGGATGCCGATAAGGTCAACGTGAACGGCGGGGCCATCGCCCTCGGTCACCCGATCGGCGCCTCGGGCTGCCGCATCCTGGTGACCCTGCTGCACGAGATGCAGCGCCGCGACGCTCGCAAGGGCCTGGCAACACTGTGCATCGGTGGTGGTCAGGGAGTAGCCTTGGCAGTCGAACGCCCCTGAGCGAATCACACGGCGCGGGGCAGACATACGCGCCCGGATCACCGGGCGCGACAGAGGATGATCGGAAGGAATCATGGCTAAACAGACCTACAGCATTTCCGACCTGGCCAACGAGCTGGACATCACCACCCGCGCCATCCGTTTCTATGAAGAACAGGGCATGCTCACGCCGACCCGCCGCGGTCAGGAACGCATCTATTCAGGCAAGGATCGCGTCGCGCTGAAGCTGATCCTGCGCGGCAAGCGCATCGGCTTCTCGCTGGCGGAATGCAAGACGCTGATCGAGCTCTACGACCCCAAGGCCGGCAACCAGAAGCAGCTGAACATCATGCTGCAGATGATCGCCGATCGCCGCCAGCAGCTGGAGCAGCAACTGCTCGACATCCAGCAGATGCAGCTTGAGCTGGACACAGCCGAGGAACGCTGCCGCAGCGCCCTGGAAAGCACCCTGGCCAAGCAAGCCGCCAGCTGATCGCTTCGCTTACCCGATAGATTCATCCCGTCAGGCGTCGCGCCAAGCGCAACGCCTTTTTATTGCGCGCCACAGCAAACAGCCCGTCCGGAAAAATGGACACTTTCCAGAATCGCAGACACCACGGGTTTTCGGCCGTGCCGGTGTCTGCCGGAATGGACACTCTCCGTAGTGTCCCGAACGCTCGAACGCCGGCTTCGATCCGAAATCGGTGGGCTGAAGCCCACCCTACGGTTGATCGACCAAAGCAGTGGCCCAGGGCGCTCCGCTACCACTTGTAGGGTGGGCTTCAGCCCACCGGCCATCTCAACGCCAGCCCATAACCATCTATCGAAGGATCGCGCCTTCTGCCCACCGCCTCATCCGCACCCCACACCTGCACCACAACCGATCCCCGCTTTCGGCCGGCCCCACAAGATAGGCACAGAACCTGCAATCCACCCTGCGACGCCAGAACAAACCAAAGAACAAGACTGGCGCCGGATCGGCAGCATCGGCTCGGCCTCTGTTCTTGTTCTGGCCTGTTAACGCCCTCGACCCACGGGCAGTTACGCGTCCGCCCTCGGGCACCAGAACAACAACAAGAAGGAAACCTGCATGTCGACCAAGAACAAACTCTCCCGTATCACCTGCGCCATCGGTGCCACCACCCTGCTCGGCGCCAGCCTGCTCAGTGGCGTCGCCAGCGCCGCGGAAAAGATCCGCTGGCAGGTGCCGCTGGCCTTCCCCTCGCACCTGATCGGCCTCTCCACCCCGGTCAAGCATCTTTCCGAATCGCTCAAGGCAGTCTCGGGCGGCGACATCCAGCTGCGCTACTACGAGCCGGGCGAGCTGGTGCCGCCGTTCGAGATCATGGATGCGGTGAGTAGCGGCAAGTATCCGGCCGGCTACACCTGGATCGGCTACGACCAGGGCACCATCCCGGCCCTGCCGCTGTACTCCGGCGCGCCGTTCAACATGGAGCCGCCGGCGCACCTGGCCTGGTACTACCAGGGTGACGGCAAGAAGCTGCTTGAGGAAATCTACGCCCAGCGCAACATCCACCCGATGCTGTGCAGCATCATCGGCCCGGAGGGAGCCGGCTGGTTCGCCAAGCCCATCGAGAAGCTGGAGGACTTCGACGGCCTGCGTATCCGCTTCGCCGGCATCGGCGGCAAGGTGCTGGAAAAGCTCGGCGCCTCGGTGACCATGGTGCCGGGCGGCGAGATCTACCAGGCGCTGGAGCGCAAGACCATCGACGCCACCGAGTTCTCGCAGCCGGCGGTGGACAAGATGCTGGGCCTGGACCAGATCATCAAGAACTACATCATGCCCGGCTGGCACCAGACGCTGACCACCTCGCACCTGCTGGTGAACAAGGACGTCTGGGACAAGCTCAAGCCGGAGAGCCGCGCGCTCATCGAGATGGGTTGCGAATCGGCCACGCTCAAGGGCTTCGCCGAAAGCGAGTGGGCTCAGCCGACCGCGCTGCGTGACTACCAGAAGCAGGGCGTGAAGGCCCAGGTGCTGCCCGAGCCGGTACTGCGCGAGCTGCAGAAGGTCACCGATGAAGTGCTCGACGAGATGGCCGCCAAGGACGAGATGTTCAAGCGCGTGCTGACCAGCCAGCGCGAGTTCATGAAGCACCACTCGATCTGGCACGGCATGGGCTACCTGCCGCGCGACTTCTACAAGTACGACTGACGGCTTGCCAGCCGGCGGGCACGGCGACGTGCCCGCCTCCTATCCCTTTTGTCGAGATTCCGAGGTCGCCGTGTCCTTCAAGCCCGTCTCTCCCGATGCGCCAGCGCCCGACGCGCTGCCGTACAACCGTATTTCGCGGCCGCTGGACCGCCTGCTGGTTGCCATCGGCCAGGCCAGCGCCTGGCTCTGGCTGGCGGTTCTGCTGGTCGTGCTGGCCAACGTGTTCAGCCGCTTCGCCCTCTCGCGCGGTTCCATTGCGCTGGAGGAACTGTCCTGGCACCTGTTCGGCGCAGCCCTGATGCTCGCCCTCGCCTATGCCGTGGTGCGCGACGACCATGTGCGCGTCGACGTGCTGCGCGAGCGCTTCAGCCTGCGCAGCCAGGCCTGGATCGAGCTGATCGCCATCGCGCTGCTAGCCCTGCCGGTCATTGCACTGATGATCGATGCGTTGGTCCCCTACGCCTACAAAGCCTACCTCTACAACGAACGCTCCCAGGCGCCCAGCGGGCTGCCCTACCGCTTCATATTCAAGAGCGTGCTGCCCATCGGCCTCATGCTGGTGGCGCTGGCGCTGCTGTCCCGCGCGCTGCGCTGCAGCACCCTGCTGTTCAATTTCCCGCGGGCCCTGATGGCCCCCTCGGACGAGCGCGACCGCACTCGTTCGCAGCCCTGATGGAGTAGTCGCAATCATGGGTCTGGAAGAAATCCTCGTCATCGCCATGTTCGCCAGCTTCATGGGCCTGCTGCTGCTCGGCTTCCCGGTCGCCTGGTCGCTGGCCGGCATCGGCCTGCTGTTCGCCGTGGTTGGCTATGTGCTGGTCGAACACTTCGACGCCAATCTCTGGTTCACCTGGGACGGCACCATCGGCGTGCTCGACGCGCGCATCTACGGCATCGTCGCCAACGAGCTGATGGTCGCCCTGCCACTGTTCATCTTCATGGGCATCATGCTCGACCGCTCGGGCATCGCCGAACGCCTGATGCACAGCTTGGTGCGCGTACTCGGCCCGCTGCGCGGCGGCTACGCGGTGACGGTGGTGGTGGTAGGCATCCTGCTGGCTGCGTCCACCGGCATCGTCGGTGCCTCGGTGGCGCTGCTCGGCATGCTCTCCATCGGGCCGATGCTGCAGGCCAACTACAACAAGAGCCTGGCGGTGGGCACCGCCTGCTCGGTGGGCACGCTGGGCATCCTCATTCCGCCGAGCATCATGCTGGTGCTGATGGCCGACCGCCTCGGCACCTCGGAAGCCTCGGTGGGCAAGCTGTTCATGGGCGCGCTGATCCCCGGAATGATGCTGGCGCTGATGTACATCCTCTACATCGTGATCGTCGCCTGGCTGAAGAAGGACTTCGCCCCGGCCCCGGCCAACCGGCCGAAACTCGACGCCCGTGCCCTGCTCGACGTGTTCTGGGCCGTGGTGCCGCCGCTGGCGCTGATCTTCGCCGTGCTCGGCTCGATCTTCTTCGGCATCGCCACCACCACCGAGGCTTCAGCGGTCGGCGCCTTCGGTGCGTTGCTAATGGCCGCGGCCAGCCGCCGCCTCAATCTGCCGGTGCTAAAGGATGCGCTGTACCAGACCAGCCGCACCGCCGCGTTCATCTTCGGCATATTCATCGGCGCCACGGTGTTCGCCGCCGTGCTGCGTGGCCTGGGTGGCGATGACGTGATCCGCGCAGCGCTGACCGGCCTGCCGTTCGGCCAGACCGGCGTGCTGCTTACCGTGCTGGCGATCACCTTCCTGCTGGGGTTCTTCCTCGACTGGGTGGAGATCACCCTGATCATCCTGCCGCTGGTGGCGCCGGTGCTGTTCTCCATGGGCGTCGATCCGCTGTGGTTCGCGATTCTCTTCGCACTCTGCCTGCAGACCTCGTTCCTCACGCCTCCGGTGGGCTTCGCGCTGTTCTACATCAAGGGTGTCTGCCCGCCGGGCATCACCACCCGCGATGTCTACCTCGGCGTGCTGCCCTACATCGTCATCCAGCTGATCGGCCTGGCGTTGGTGTTCTACTTCGCCCCGCTGGCCACCTGGCTGCCCAACGAAGTGTATTCCCAGCCGTGAGCAAGCCCGGCTGCCTTGCCCGTGGCAGCCGGGGCCAACCATAATCGGTCGCCCCAGAACGGACCTGACTGCCCATGAGCATTGCCCGCGACGCACTCGACAACCACGGCCTGATCGTCGGCGTTTCCCCGGAACGCTTCCGTGCCGTGGCCATGCCGCTGCTGTTCGATCACCTCAACGCGCAGTGCGAGGGCACCATCGCGGTCAACCGTCAGGCGCGCATCGTCTGGATCAACGACAAGTACGCCGAGAAGGTCGGCATCCGCGATCCGTCCAGCGTGCTCGGCAAGGAGATCGAGGAAGTGCTGCCGGCCAGCCGCCTGCGCGAGGTGGTGGAAAGCGGCCAGCCGAGCATGATCGACCTGATGGCCTTCGGCGACGAGCACTTCGTGGTCACCCGCATTCCGCTGCGCGACGAGGACGGCACCCTGGTCGGCGCGCTGGGCTTCGTGCTGTTCGACCGCGCGCGGCATCTCAAGCCGCTGATGTCCAAGTACACCAGCCTGCAGACTCAGCTGGTCGCTACCCAGAACGAACTGGCCAAGGCACGTCGGGCGCGTTACACCATCGCCGGTTTCATCGGCAACAGCCCGGCCGCCAGCGAGATCAAGCGTCAGGCCCGGCGCGCCGCGCAGCTCGATGCCACGGTGCTGCTGCGTGGCGAGACCGGCACCGGCAAGGAGCTGCTGGCCCAGGGCATCCATAACCTCTCGCCGCGGGCGCGCGGGCCCTTCGTCGCGGTCAACGTCGCGGCGATTCCGGAAAGCCTGGTCGAGGCCGAACTGTTCGGCACGGCCCCCGGCGCCTTTACCGGCGCTGACCGCAAGGCGCGCATCGGCAAGTTCGAGGTGGCCAATGGCGGCACGCTGTTCCTCGACGAGATCGGCGACCTGCCGTTGCCGCTGCAGGCCAAGCTGCTGCGTGTGCTGCAGGAACAGGAGGTCGAGCCGCTGGGCTCCAATCAGGTCAAGGCGCTCAACGTGCGGGTGATTGCCGCGACGCATATCGACCTGGAAGCCAAGGTCGCCGCCGGCCAGTTCCGCGACGACCTTTACTACCGCCTCAATGTCCTCGCCCTGCGCGTACCGCCGTTGCGTGAGCGCAGCAGCGACATCCCCGCCGTGGTCGAACACCTGCTCGACGACATCGCCAACCGCTCCGGCCAGCCGCCCATGGAGCTGAGCCCCGAGGCGCTGGCACTGCTCTGCGCACAGCCCTGGCGCGGCAACGTGCGTGAGCTGGGCAACCTGCTGGAGCGTGCGCAGTTGTCCGCCGATGGCCCGCAGTTGCAGGCGGCGCATTTGATGCCATTGCTTGGCGATCAGGCCCGTTCCGCGGACGCACCGGCCTATGTCGCTGCCGTACCAGCGCCAGCGCAGGCCGTGCCGGCAGCCGATATCGAAGAACTCCCGCTGCAACCACTGGCCCAGACCATCGCCCAGGCCGAGCGCCGCGCCCTGCAAAGTGCATTGCTCGCCTGCAAGGGCAACCGCCGCCGTGCCGCGATGGAACTCGGCATCTCCCGCGCCAGCCTCTACAGCAAGCTGCAGCAACACGGCCTGAGCCAGCGCTGAGCGGTCTAGTCCGAGGGCTGGCCGCCAGTGGCGAGTCGGCAATGTCACAGCGACTGATCTACAGTGGAGTCAGGGCCGCCGATTCCCGGCGCCGCAATGGGACGGGCAACGATGACAGACGATGCAGGCAAACTGGTTCTCAGACTGGCAGTCGGCGTGCTGATGCTGATGCACGGCATCCACAAACTGTTGCACGGCGTCGATGGCATCGCCGGCATGCTCGGCGGCATGGGCCTGCCGACGTTTCTCGCCTACGGCGTCTACCTGGGTGAGGTGGTCGGGCCGCTGCTGGTGATCCTTGGCGTTTACACCCGCCTCGGTGGCCTGCTGATGCTGGGCAACATGGTCGTCGCGTTGGCCCTGGCGCACCAGGCCGAATTGTTCGACATCGGGCCGATGGGCGGCTGGGCCATCGAATTGCAGGGGCTGTTCCTGTTCGGCGCGCTGGCCATCATGCTGCTTGGCGCCGGGCGCTACAGCGTCGGTGGAATCAACGGCCGCTACAACTGACAGCGCCATGTCCGGCGTTGCGGACAGTCGTCCAGCGCGCCGGACATCACTTCACGTGCGATCCACCGCGCTGGACGCCTCGCCTCCTTCTCCCGATCTCCCTTCTTCCGCGCCATAGAGCCCTCGCCCCAGCGGCGATGACCGACCATCGCCTGCCACCCCCTTCCTTCCAGCCGCTGGCATGCCATTGGCTTGAGCGCTCTTGCGCCCGACCGGCGCACCGGCTCGACAACAACAAGAAGGAAGCCCAATGATGCCTATCCGTAGCAATCCGTTTACCCGCCGCGCGCTGTGCCTGACGCCACTGGCCTTGGCGTTGCTTGCCGCCGAAGCCGCTCAGGCGGCGACCTGCACCGAACTGCTTGGCCGCGAGATACCGGCCCAGGCCTTAGGCCTACCTACCAGCGGTGCGCGCGTCACCGCAGCGACCCCTATCGCGGCTGGCGGCAGCGCACCGCAGACGTTCGGCGCCTACTGCGACCTCAGCGCCGAGATTCGCCCGCTCGACCCCGCCGCACCGGCAATACGCATGCGCCTGGTGCTGCCCGAGCAGTGGAACCGCAAGGCGATGATGTTCGGCGGCGGCGGTTACAACGGCACGGTGCCGAACGTCGCCGGCAACGTACCCGCCGGCCCGGTCGATCAACCCACGCCGCTCGGCCGCGGCTACGCAGTGTTCGGCAGCGATTCCGGGCATGTCGCCGATCCGCTGAGCCCCGGCTCCTTCGCCTGGAACGACGAAGCCCTGGCCAACTACGCCCACGACGCGCTGAAGAAAACGCGCGATGCCGCCGTCTACCTGATCGAACAGCGCTACGGCGCCGCGCCCGAGCGCAGCTATTTCGCTGGCGGCTCCACCGGTGGCCGCGAGGCGCTGGCCGTGGTGCAGCAATGGCCGACCGACTTCAACGGCGCCATCGTCCTCTACCCCGCCTACAACGCCCTGGCGCTGGACCTGCAGTTCGGCCGCATCACCCGCGCCCTCGCCCAGCCCGGCGCCTTTCCCAGCCTGGAGAAACGTGCCGCACTGCTGGAAGCCGCGATGCAGGCCTGCGACAAGTTGGATGGCGTGCGCGACGGCGTGATCAGCCATCAGGCCGCCTGCAACGCGCAGTTCGACCCGGCCCGCGCCAGGCTCAACGGCAAACCGCTGCGCTGCCCGGGCGGTGCCGACACCTCGCAACGTTGCCTGTCGGATGCGCAGATCCAGGCGCTGCGGGTGTTCAACACGCCGATCCGCTTCAACTTCCGGCTGGCCAGCGGCGAAACCCACTACCCCGGCTTCAACACCTGGGGCACCGACCTCGGCCGGCCGGGTGAAGGCCTGCAGCTGGTGGTCAACCGCCTCGGCCTCAACACCCTGCAGCCGAGCTACCCGATGCCCGTGCACGGCACCGGCTTCGCCGAGGGCGCGCCCTACCACTCGGGGTTCTGGGATGAATGGGTGCGCTTCTTCGTGACGCGCAACCCCACCTTCAACTCGCTGACCCTCGACCCGCAGAACCCCGGCCCGTGGCAGGCGCGCATCAGCGAGCTGTCGCTGCGCCAGGACGTCAACCGGACCGACCTGTCCGCCTTCGCCCGCAACGGCGGCAAGATCCTCATGGCACACGGCACTTCCGACCAGCTGGTGAGCACCCGCGCCACCGCCGAGTACTACGAGCGCGTGCGTCGCGACATGGGCCCAGGCAAGACGCAGCGCTTCCTGCGCTACTACGAGATCCCCGGCTACGGCCACGCCGCCAGCACCGTGTTCAACGCCGCCTGGGATTCGCTGAGCGCACTGGAAGACTGGGTCGAACAGGGCCGTGCGCCGCGCCGGCAGGTCGTTGCCGACAGCGTCGGCGTGCCCGGCCGCACCCGCCCGCTGTGCGAATACCCCGGCTGGCCGAAGTACGTTGGCAAGGGCGACGTCAATGCCGCATCGAGCTTCGTCTGCGTGCAGAGCCGCAAGGGCACCCGCTAGCATCTGAACCGGCGCCGGCTACCCGGCCGGCGCCCTCCTCCAACCGTCCGCCGCGCTGGACACCGCCTCGCCAAAGCTGGCCGCGCGCCATACATGTCCAGCCAGCCGGACGCTTCCCATGCCGCTCCCGAGCCATGCCATTCCAAAGCGCAAGCGCTCTGGCACGAGCCATCCAGCCGAACAGGCCGGCTATTTCCGCCACTGGCACGCCTTTCGCTCTATGCCCTGTAGCCGCCCGAGAGCGGCCCAAAAACAACAACAAGAGGAAATACCATGCGACTGCACCACAAATCCCTCTGTTACATTCTCTGCGGCGGCGTCGTAGTGATCGCCTCCCACCCCGCCAGCGCCGCCTTCGTCGAAGACAGCAAGGCCAGCATCGACCTGCGCAACTTCTACATGAACCGCGACTTCCGCTCCGGCGACGGTCAGTCCAAGGCCGAAGAATGGGCCCAGGGCTTCATGCTGAAAATGGAATCCGGCTACACCGAAGGCCCGATCGGCTTCGGTGTGGACGCCATCGGCCTGCTCGGCGTGAAGCTCGACTCCAGCCCCGACCGCGTCGGCACCGGCATCCTGCAGAGCGACCGCGACGCCCCCAACCGTGCCCAGGACGACTACGGCTCCGCCGGTGTGACGGCCAAGGCCAAACTGTCCGCCACCACCCTGCACGTCGGCACCCTGCAACCCATCCTGCCGGTGGTGATGCGCAACGACAGCCGCCTGCTGCCGCAGACCTATCGCGGCGCCTGGCTGCAAAGCAAGGAGATCGAAGGCCTGACCCTGGACGTCGGCAAGCTCGACCGCGTCAACCAGCGCAACTCCTCCGATAACGAGGAAATGACCGCCTTCAACGGCGGCCGCCGCAACATCCAGTTCGGCAGCCAGACCAGCAGCGACGAATTCCTCTTCGCCGGCGCGCGCTACGCCTGGTCGCCGGAGCTGAGCACCAGCTACTTCTACGGCGGGCTGGACGGCATCTACAAGGAACACAACTTCGGCCTGGTCCACGTGCTGCCGCTTGGCGACAAGCAAAGCTTCAAGACCGACCTGCGCTACGTGCACCAGACCGACGACGGCGGCAGCAATGTCGACACCGATGCCTTCGGCGCCATGTTTACCTACAAGCTCGGCGGCCACGCCTTCGGCGCCGGCTATCAGCAGCTCAACGGCGACACCGGCTTCGCCTACATCGCCGGTAGCGACAACTCGCTGGTCAACCTGGTGCAGATCAACGACTTCGGCAACGAGGACGAACGCTCCTGGCAGGTTCGCTACGACTACGACTTCGCCGCCATGGGCATCCCCGGCCTGAGCCTGATGACGCGCTACCTCTCCGGCGACAACGTCGACCGCGGCCCCGGCGCCAGCGAAGGCAAGACCTGGGAGCGCAATACCGACCTCGCCTACGTGTTCCAGAGCGGCCCGCTGAAGAACCTCGGCCTGCGCCTGCGCAACGCCACCACCCGCAGCAACTTCGGCAGCGACCTGGACGAGAACCGCTTTATCGTCAGCTACAGCCTGCCGCTCTGGTAAGCACCACGCCGCAGCACCCTCCTCGTTAGACTTCGCCGGGCCTCGCGCCCGGCTTTTTTCAGGCATAAAAAAGGCGACCCTCGGGCCGCCTTTTTTCACGCTTCAGCCTTGCCTGCCGGCTCAGCCCTGCTTGGTGCCGCGCCGCAGCATCTCGTTCACACGCTCCGCGGTATACGCCCGCTTCGCCTCATCGCTCGGCTTGTGCCGAACATCCAGCATCACACCCGCACCGATTGCCAGCACACAAACGATCACCGAGACCGCAGATAGCAACGTATTCATCACACGCCCTTAAGACACCCAAGAAAACCGCTAGCGGAGGATCGCTCCCCGCGAAATGGCGCCGATTCTGCGCCGCGCAACGGATAGCGTCAACGGCTACCTAAGGCGCCACAGGCCGCTGATACCGCGGCCTTCACAAGAATCTGCTCACTAGCCTATCGCCCCAACCTTCACGGCACCGCAATCTGCAGACTATCCAACGCAAAACGCACAAACACCGCCCAACCCACGGCACTTAAAACACCCAACGCCAGATAACCCACCACGATCCCCAACGCGATCTGCTTCCACAGCCCGGCATGGGGATCACGGTTGTAAACGGCCGGCTCCACGGAACGAACATCCCGCTCGGCACGAATCTCATCAAAATGGTCACGCATGGTTTACCTCGGTAAACGGAACAGCGGATAGGTGGAACGACAAAAAGCGGCTAGCTTGGCTAGACGCCTTTGCGATCTATGGGGGCAAGGCACATTACCATGCACCAAGAATCGCCAGTCGAGATCCGTGCCGATCCTGAAGGATGTTGAAGATCTGGCGTTGAAGGTGGGCATGCCTGGGAACGGTCGGCTATTCATGCCCTGCCGGTCGGCTTTCCGGTGTGCCTACAAGCGTTGTGGCTTCGACACACCGGGCCAAATGACCCACATCCTGCGGCACACCTTCGCCAGTCACTACATGATGGCCGGTGGTGACATTCTCGGCTTGCAACGGATCCTGGGGCACTCGTCGATCACGATGACGATGCACTATGCACACCTGTCGCCGGACCATCCGAAATCGGCGCTTCGCCTATCTCCGTTTATCCAAAGCGGTCATGCCGTGGTATCCGTTTAACGTGCCTGCAGGTATGCTATCAATGATTGCATTGCATTCACTCGGAGATTCTATGGCCAGCATTACGATCCGAAACCTTGACGACGACCTGAAGGCGCAGTTGCGCGTTGTAGCTGCCAGTCATGGGCGCTCGATGGAAGAAGAAGCCCGGATCATCATTCGGCAAGCCCTGTCGCGTCAGGAAAAGCGTGGTGGGCTGGGTACTCGCATTCACTCCCGTTTTGCTACGGTCGGCGGTGCGGATCTCGCATTGCCTGAGCGAAAAGATAAGGTCCGAGCAGCGAGCTTCGATGAATGATCCTGCTCGATACCAATGTGCTGTCCGAGCTGATGCGAGCCAAGCCAGCACCGCAAGTAATTGAGTGGGTCGACGCCCAGCCGGCGAGCGAGTTAGCGATTAGTGCGATCACCGTCGCGGAGATTCTTTATGGCATTGCCAGAATGCCGGACGGCAAGCGAAAACAAGGGCTGTTCGACATTGCCTCGGCCATGTTTGACGAAGATTTCGCCGGCAATATTCTGCCGTTTGATGCAGGCGCAGCCGTCCACTATGCAGAGATTGCAGCCGCAACCGAAGCGAAGGGGCGGATAGTAGATATGGCAGACGCGCAGATCGCTGCGATTGGACGGCTACACGATGCAGTCATCGCGACTCGCAATACCCGTCATTTCGAGCCATTGGGAGTGGCTTTAATCGATCCCTGGAGCGGGCGGGGGTAATAGGATTTCGTCTGTAGACAGGGCGTAGTCACCGGCACAAACAAAAAAGGGGCTAGCTTTCGCTAACCCCTTGTTTTGTCTGGTGGCTACACCGGGACTTGAACCTGGGACATCAGCATTATGAATCTCCAGCAAAGCATCTCACTGCCCCAGTGATCACCATAGGAAGGGGCTTTCAGCGTTTACCCCTACTCACTACTGCACACCTTTCCGGAAAAAAACCCAAAAGTAGTCACCTGATTTTAACGCCGCTGGAGGGATCAAAAGGCGGTTTCCCCAGGGCATCCACATCGGCTGAAAGCCGCAAAAAATCTAGACTCTACAGCTACTTGCGCCTAGTATTCCGCCAGATTATGTTCCCGTAACCCGTCACGATTTTGGGTGTAGGACGCACACTAACTCGTTAGGGATTCCCTCATGGCTAAGCGCTCTCAAAAGCCTATTGCTCTGGATTTGTTCTGCGGGTCCGGAGCCGTTTCTTTGGGATTGAAGCAAGCTGGCTTCAACGTAGTTGGTGCCGTCGACTTCGACGCGGGAGCATGCCGGACCTATCGCGCGAACCACGATAAAGTCCGCTTGCTGGAAAAGGACATCCGTCAGGTTGATCCTGAGGAGTTCGCTGACCTCATCCCAGGTAAGCTCGACCTTTTGGTCGTGTGTGCTCCCTGCCAGCCCTTCAGCAGCCAGAATCGTCATAAGAGCAAGGACGACTCCCGGAATAACTTGGTTGAGGAATCACAAAAGTTCATCAAGCGCTTCAGCCCTTCGCTGGTCTTCCTCGAAAATGTTCCTGGGCTGGCTTCCACCGACATCTTTGATGGATTCACTGCGTGGCTTCGCACTGAGGGATACGATGTGGCCGAGCCGATGCGTGTGGATGCCTCGGAGTTAGGTGTTCCCCAGCGCCGTACTCGTATGATTCTCGTAGCCGCAAAAGGCGTCTCGCTTGAGAAGGCGACAAACATTGCGCGGACCAGTAAGAGAACGGTTGGTCAGGTTCTTCGGGATCTTCCAGTGCCTCCCGTGGGGCGTGAATCAGCAGGCGCGGACCCTCTCCACTACGCCCGTAAGCATTCGCCGTTAAACATCGAGCGTCTGCGGCATATTCCCGTAGACGGTGGTGGCCGCGAATCCCTACCTCCGCACCTTCAATTGGCTTGCCATAAGAACTCCACGAAGAAAGGCTCCTTCTCGGATACCTATGGCCGTATGGCATGGAATGGCATTGCTCCTACGCTGACTACCGGTTGCACGGATATAACCCGGGGTAGATACGCTCATCCTGAGCAAAATCGAGCCATCACGTTGCGTGAGGCCGCCCGTCTCCAATCCTTCCCGGATGATTACGTGTTCCACGGCAACGCTAGCCAAGTGGCAACGCAGATCGGCAACGCCGTACCTCCGGAAATGATGCGTACCATCGCGTCCAGCCTTAAGGCTGCACTCCGACCGAACCTGTGACAAAACTTTCATCGTCTCGGCCTGCACCTTCCTCGGAACTGGTGTCGGCTGTGATGAAGCGTGTGCGTACGAAAGACACAGCTCCGGAGCTGGCTTTGCGCAAGTTACTATTTGCAGCAGGGCTGCGGTATCGAATTCACTACAAACCCAAGGCTACAGCCATGGGGCGCTCCAATATCGACATTACGTTCCCTAGCGAAAAGGTCGCAGTCTACGTAGACGGATGTTTTTGGCACGGTTGTCCATATCACGGTACGATTCCGAAAGCTAACGAGAACTGGTGGGTAGAAAAGCTCAACAGCAACCGCACCTGGGATGAGCGGGTAACCACGCTGCTGATTGAGGCAGGCTGGGAGGTGCTGAGGTTCTGGACGCACGAAACACCTGACTCCATGGCTGCAATTGTCACGGAGCGGTTAAATACCAAAAAGAATCGGTAACTCCTTTAAGACCTAGGAGTCTTCATGACACAGCTCAGGGTACGAGCTAGAGCCGTCGACATGCTCGGCCGGCAACAAATTGCGGGTATACCTACTGCAATTCACGAGTTATTCAAGAACGCCCATGACGCCTACGCTGAGCGAGTCGAAGTCGACTTCTATCGCCGTAATCGTGTGCTTGTGCTTCGGGATGACGGTTATGGCATGACTCGGGATGATGTGGAGAACCGTTGGCTTACGCTTGGTACCGAATCCCGGGTTCACGCCAACCATGAAAAAAACGATAGTTGGAACGAATGGCGTGGCCCGAAGAATCTTCCTAGACGCGTCATCATGGGCGAAAAAGGCATTGGCCGCCTCGCTATTGCGGTTATTGCACCAATAACCATCCTATTGACACGAGCTTGCCGCCCAGATGGCCTCCGGGATCTTGTTGTTGCGGTTGTGCACTGGGGGCTATTTGAGCAGCCAGGATTAGACATTGGTGCAATAGATATCCCAGTTGAAGAACTACCTGGCGGCACTCTGCCAACGCAGAAGGACATTGGTCGACTAATAGACCGGGTTGAGCAAAACCTGCATAGCCTAGAAAAAGAAATTGAACCAATTGCTTTTAAAAAGCTATGTCGAGATATCGAGCTAGCCAGGATCATTGGGCCGGACAATTTAGACAAAACACTTAACAACGGCCGAATGGAGCCGCTAAGCCTTGCAGGCGAGGGTTATGGCACTCAATTCATTTTGCTGCCGGTAGCCCCGGAACTAGATGACGATATTGATGGCGGGGCGGACAAGGAGTCGTCAAAGCTAGAGAGAAACTTGCTTGGCTTCTCAAATACGATGGCCTTTGATGATCCAGTTATCAAAACTGAGTTCAGGGACCACTCTAAGCTCGATGTTATAGATCTTATTGGTTCAAAAAATTTCTTCACCAGTGATGATTTTCTAAAAACCGACCAATACTTCGAGGGAACTTTTGATGAATACGGCCAATTTGTAGGTGTTGTCTCGATTTACGGAAAACAGCGAGACTTCATTTGTAATTGGTCAGAAGGGAAAGGACGACAGCCAAAATGCGGGGCGTTCTCTTTTAGGTACGGATATATTCAAGGCAGGCCCGACGAATCCAGGCTCGCCCCGCAGGATTGGGCCGAGATGGATGAAAAAACAAATAGGCTTGGCGGGCTATATATATATAGAGACGGTATAAGAATACTCCCATACGGAAACTCCGATTACGACTGGCTGGATATTGAGAAAAGGCGCAACCTGGCAGCTAAAGACTGGTTCTTTTCTTATCGGCGTGGATTCGGTTATGTCTCGATCAGCCATTCCGAGAACGGCGCTCTTACTGAAAAAGCAGGGCGCGAGGGTTTTAGAGAAAATCAGGCATACCGAGATTTCCGCGCAATATTAATTAATTTTTTTCGACAACTAGCTTATGAATTTTTCCGGAGAAGCTCCCCGCAAGGTGATGATTTCTGGGCCGGCAAGGACACATTCGCAGCTCAGGCAGCTTTACTAAAGAAGCAGCAAGAAAAAGCTGATGCCAGGAGAAACGAATTTCGAGAAGCATTAAAGATCTTCTTTGAAATATATAATAAAGGAGAGTTTGAGTCAGAATCAAAGAGCATCTTAGCTTTTCTTGAGGAACGCCTAGACCACTTTAGATCCGAGCTTGATCTTGGTGATTTTGCGTCCAAGGCTAGGCTTTTAGAGCTAGAAGTGAAGCAGAAGGCGCGAAGCCTTTATAACAAATCAGTTATCACTAGCCCTAAAGGATTTGCGCTTACCAGCAAATTACAGAAGGACTGGGCGTCTTATGAATCGATATCGAAGGTTGTACGCGAGTCTATTCTTGATCCGCTGCGTGCCAATATCGATGAACTAATACATGAGGCTACCGAAGGGAAGATTGCGTCAGCAGAACGTCGCAACATTGCCCTACAGGATGTAGAGAAGGAACGCGACAGCACTGTTCGCGAGCTGGTTGGTTTGCGCCGCGAAACAGCTGAGGCCGCAAGTTTTATGCAGGCAGCAGTAAAAGATGTTCTCCAAGAAGAATTCTCGCATCTTCGAGTAAACATTGAGCAGGTCATTGATAAATTCGTTAAAGATTCAGCTGAAAACCCGGACAAAATTGACCAAGCGAGATACGAAGTAGAACGACGCATTACGGAACTACGCAGTAGAGAAACTGAGTTTCTTGATTCTTTCAAACGCCAGATGGTTGAGCTGGCTGAGGGTATACGCAGCCGTGAAACTTTGGATGACCGCTTTGCTGCCCTTGAAGCTCGCAATCAGGTTTTAGAGGAGCAGATTGAGTTCTATGCGGATTTTGCACAAATGGGAATGTCAGTCGGGATATTGCAGCATGAGTTTGAACGTGCGGCCCGAGGGATTAGGGTTTCAATGACCGAACTCAAACCATGGGCTGACCGAAACCCCCCTTTGGCCAAAATCTATAAAGATCTTCGCGCTCACATAGAGCATCTTGATGGATATCTAAAAGTACTTGATCCGCTAGGGCGCAGGCTGCACCGCTCAACCGTATTGGTCTCAGGGGATGAAATACTTAATGTTGTTCGCAGAGTATTTGGCGAACAACTAGCCGAATCTAAAATCTCTCTTGTGGCTACTGACGGGTTCCGATCCAGAAAAGTTGAGTGCAGATCTTCGGCATTACTAGGTGCTTTCATTAACGTTGTCGATAATGCTATCTACTGGATCTCGAGCCGAGCCGAAAGTAAGCGGGAGATAGTTTTTGATATAGATGAACATGGGTTTCTAATTTCAAACACAGGACCTGGTATCGAATCTAGGCTGTCTGATCGAATTTTTGAGTTTGGCGAGACCAATAAACCCGGCGGGCGAGGTATGGGCTTGGCCATCAGTCGCGAGACGCTGCGTAGGGAAGGGTTTGATATAGAGCTTATTAGCACAGGTTTGGATATTAGCCCTATCTTTAGGATTAAATCCATGAGTGAGGGAGAGTAGTATGCAAGCTGAAGCATTTGAGCGTGGTAATCCAGTCCCTGACCCGCAGGAAATATGGAATGAGCATTGTCTATCTGCAGTAAAGCGATTTCTTAAAAGTGCAGTGGTTATTGATAACGAACCTTTCGTAAAGATAGGACCACCCTCCCCGGCTTTAGATTTTTCTCTTGAGGTCCCAGACGATGGCATGAGTCATCTAGACCCTACACTTACATCCATTCAGCTTAATGCCGATATTTCAGCGCATCATACTGAGCTGGAAAATCCGCACCAGCTGGATGTTCGAAAAATTTCTGATGCTTTCGCAGAAAACGGATTGGCATGCGCCTTTGTTCTCCCAGAGGATGAAGCTTTTAATGAAGAAGCTGTTGTAAAACGAGTTCTTAACTCTGCGATCGCTTGCGACATTGTCGTTATCGATTGGTTTCTTTACGACGGATCTCCAAACCTTACTAAAAGGATTCTTCGAGAGATAGCCGTAAGTGATGTTTCCGAGAATGGCCGACTTCGTTTTATTTGTGTTTACACCGGCCAGCCGCTTACCGACGGAGTGAGCCAGGATGTTCGTGAGTCTCTAGCAGAGGGCGGCGTGACTGTTGATGAAATAGCTGACGGAGTACTTTATTCGGAAAAACAAAGTTGCTTGGCTATAGTTCTAAATAAACAGTCTGTCTCATCAGCCGACTTGCCGACGGTTTTAGTTAATGAATTTTGTAAATTTGCCGAAGGTCTTCTTCCGTCATTTGCATTAGCGGCAGTTGGAGCCATTCGAAAGAATAGCCATCACATGGTTACTCGTTTTGGATCGCATCTTGATTCTGCTTATGTAGCCAATCGCTTGATCTCAGATCCGCCCGAGGATGTTGCGGAGATGATGAGAGAGCTCTTAGTTGCCGAGTGTGATAACGCCCTAGGCTTGGAGTCGGTTGCTGACCGCTATCTTGATAAGCATGCCGTGACTCACTGGCTGGCTCACAATAAAGATAAATTCATTGAGACTCCTTATAAAAAAAACAAGAATGTTGACTCGCTACTAATATCTCAACTTCTTAACAACGGAATTGACAATAAAGGCACTAAAACAGATGCAGGAGAACCGGTGAGTTTTGGTATTGAACACCGGCATCGTGTCTCTGAGGCTCTTGCCGGTGGGCCTGCTGCGTCAAAACAGGCCGAATCAGACTTCTCCAGATTGGTTGTTTTCAAAAGGGAGGGCTTTGGAGATAGTAAACTGTTTGGCGGCGAGGGCTGGCTGCCTTCCTTAACCACCGGAACTTTGCTGCAATGTCAAAGCGGCGAGGTTAAAAGGTACTTCCTTTGCCTAACGCCAGCGTGCGATACGTTGCGTCTCGCTAGAGAAACACCATTTGTTTTTCTAGAGGCAACTGTTGACGACGAATGTTATAGCCTGGTTTTCAAAGATGCCGATGGTGGTTATCGAGGATTGTATTTCAGGGAAAAGCATCCTACGCTCGCCACTTTTTCTTTTCTACCAGATGAGCGGGGGCGTGTGCGAGGGGCTATTCATTGTCCCGAAGTTGGCACACCGTACTTTACCTTCTCGAATGTTGGCGGCACCCACGTATTCACTTGGGTCGGGGAAATACGATATGCACGGGCCGCGAGCGAAATGGCCAAGCTAGCTGGCAACTGGATGCGCATTGGCATTAAAGACTCAGAATTCTTAAGACTGACCGAAGCTGGAAAGTTTAAATAGTTATTGCATTGGCAGGATCCCCAGTCCTCCAGTCAATCTGAAGCGCCGAACCTCTCGACTGGCTTTGCGTTTTCGTTTGCCTGAATCGCGAGGCTGGCGCGGCTACCCGCAACTAACTGATCGTCATTTTGTGCTTGCCTTCGGCACGTTTCGAATGGATTCAGCGTGGGTAGTTACTGCCTCAGAGCGGCGTCGCTCTACTTCTGTCAGCCGAAGGGATTCAATGTAGTCGTCAGGCCGCTCTAGCGGTTCTGATTGCTGCGTTTCGGCTTTCTGATTCGCCTCAGCTGAGCGTTGCTTCGCGAACTCTTGCATTCCCTGCGAACCTTGGTAGATGGCAAACATCGCAGCCACGGTCACGCCTGCTTTCAGCAGCGCACGTTCAATATCCATATCCGTCCCTTCCTCCGTTCCTTCGGGCGTACCAGCGCCTAGCCACTTCCTGTGTGATCGCTATCCCGCGTTTGGATTGGCCAAGTTTCGGTTGGCTTCGTCGTAGTCGGGGCTTGTCTGGCCAATTCCCGGCTGCACTTCGCCGGTCAGCAGCCACCAACGAAAATCAGGAAACACTCGCCCGAGGATCTCGATTTCGTTCGCGCCGATTCGGGCCTTTCCTCTCTTGATGTTCTGCCACCGCACATAGTCAGTGCTGCCAGCTTCAGCCAGGGTCTTGAGGCTGGCGATCTCCAGCAATCGATAGCCCCTATCGGTAATCCCTTCGCTCATTGAAAAATGCCATAGATGTTTTATGTACACTTTGCGCTATAGATGTATTATGAACACATGTATTGAGTACATACTTAGCAGCCATAGCGCCGATAGTGTTCGGATTATAGGGGTAATCACATGGAACAGTCTGGAGTAGCGGGGTTAACCATCGAAGGCCAAGCCGAACGGATCGTCAGCTTCCGAGAAGCGCCGTTCTGCACGCAGCTCGTGCTGGCTGAAATGATGGGCGTCGAGCAGATCACCGAAGACGTGGTGCGCGGCTGGGTGGAAACCTACACCCTCCCAACCGTGAAGATCGGCCGCCGCCGCGTCATCAACCTGCACCGCATCCGCCGCGACATCGAGCGGGGCAAGTCGGTGTTCTGCCAGGGGGATTACGCCGATGAGTAATCGCCCCTGCACCCTGCGCATCGCCTCGCTGCACGGCCGGACCCAGCGCGTGAAGTGGAATGTTCTGGCGCAAGGTAAGTCGCGTACCGATTGCCATCGCCATATAGATGCCGTGGTTTCCGAGATCGTCGCGGACGATCCGCTGGACTCCCTGCTTGCCCAGGAAAGCGCCCGTGAGCGCTTCCAGATCATCCGCGAATGGTGGAGCGCCCGATGATGACCATCGTTACTGCTCCCAACGGCGAGGGCATGACTTATGACGTATGGCCGCAAGCCTCTGCATGCACCGGACTGCGACTGCTCTGTCTGCTGGTCCAGACGCGAAATGGAGAAGCCCGCTCCCTCCCCGTCCACACGCTGCGCCCAATGCCGCCCCGCCTCTGCGCGGCCGACTCGCACGCTGCAAATGGGCTGCGTCGGTGGAACCTGGAAGCCTCTGGTCTCGGAGTGGACAGTGGAACCGGCCTTTATCTGCGAGAAGCACACGCCGCCCGACCGCCCCGCGAAGTGGTGGAGCGTTATCTACGACTCGGGCAAGCCAACGCCCTACGTGCCTATTCACGAACCGTTCGAGCTGGTGGGGTGAGTGCATGAACGTCATTACCGCGTTGCTCGTGCTTAGCCAGTCTCTGACGGTGGTAGCCATCGGAGCAATTCTCACCGCCATGCCGCAACTCGGATTTGATCAGGTCCAGGGCCGCGCTCCCGGCTCGTCGGATCACGCTTCACCGATCCGGCGAACGGAAGCACGGGCGGAGCGCACCCTTGACCCTGCACGAACAGAAACAGCCTCCGCTCGTGAGTGTGGGGCAGCTTCACCGCCCCGCGCTCCCGAGCCCTCGGCGGCAAGAGCGGGATGACAAGGGCAGAGCCCTTGGTGTTAATAGTTGGAATTAATAGTAGCCAAATTAAGAAACCAGTTAATTCCACAGTAATCCACAAACTAACAGCAACTAATAACATTTATATATTTGCGATAAAAACGCTTTCCAAGCGTGTATAACTAGTACCACAAACCCGTTGTAAGCCGCGTAAACCCAGGCAAGAGGCGAACTTTAACAGTTCCTCTGCTCGGGCTCTCTCGGCCCGCAAAAGGCAAATCCGCGCAATAACGCGCAACTAACTGAGGAAACACAAATGGCACGTTCGACTATGGAAGTTGCATTTCTCGGCACTCAGAAACTCGCCTTCAGCCAAAACGGCAGCGAAGTAAAGATCGTCAAAGTCTTCTATGGCGATGAGCCGGACGGCCAGACCGAAAACGGCCTGTCCATCGTCAGCATGGATGTTCCCCTGGAAGTGGCCGACGAAGTGTTCGCCTCCGGCGCCAACTTCGAGCCGCTGGAAACCGTGCGCATCCACTTCGAGATCGCCCGAGCAGGCAAACAGAAAGGCAACAATCTCTGCCTGCATCTGGAATCGGTGAAGCCCGCCACCCAGGCCGCCAAGCCGACCCAGCAACCGACCCCAACCGCCAAGCCAGCCGGCACCCAGCCGGAACAGGCCAAGGCCAACTAACCGGGAGGGGCGGCCATGCTGATCGATGACCGGGTGTATTGCGACTGCTGCGGCAACGACATGGGCAAGCTCATGGCGCTGCCCGCGCCGCAAAGCGACCTGCTGCCAGACCTCAGCCTGCCGCCCCACTTCGCCGTCTGCCCTGACTGCGAACCCTCCGAACAAGCCGCCGACCTCGAGGAGGTTCGGTAAATGTCGGGCGTCGTTGCCGTTCAAGTGTGCACCGGCTGGGCCTACACCCCAGACGGCCTGATGCAGTGCCAGCACATTGAATGGCGATCCGCCTACCTGATTCCGCCAGAGGCCGCTGGATACGTAGACATCCTGGTCAATGGCGGTTTCTCCCCGGAAGCCTTCGGCATTGGTGTCGCGGGTGTCCTGGGGGTTTTCGCGACCGGACTGATCGTGGGTTGGTTCGCGTCGCTCCTTCGAAAAGCAAAGTGAGGAAACACCACATGAAAAAGCAAATCGCCAAGCTCAACCCCGTCAACGGATTTCGCAATCTCTGCATCGCCGGATCTGTCACCGCGGCGACCGCTCTGCCCGCCTGGGCGGCTGTGATCGACACCACCGAGGTGCAAGCCACCTTCGGCGAAGCCAAGGGCGACATGAGCACCATTGGTGGCTACATCGCCGCCGCGCTGGTGGTGCTCGCCGCTGCCGCTCTGGTCTTCAGCATGCTGCGCAAAGCGTAAGCGTGATCTGGTCGTTGTGGTTGGGGGCGTTCGTCGCCGGCGCCTTCATCACGGGATATCGGACCGGCGAATTCTTCTAGCCGCTCACGACAGCCGAGCACAAACCCCGCTCCGGCGGGGTTTTCTTTTCAGGGGGATGCCATGAGCAATGAACTGTACGTCTCGATCCGCACCACCCTGGCGTTCTATCTCGTGTTTTTTGGGCGGGTGTAACGATGGACGATATCCAAGGGCGCACGTATGGGCATCTTCTCGCGCTGTTCCTGCTGGTGGTTTCGGCCGGTTTCTATTCTGATCGGTCTGTCGCTCAAACAACCGGCTTTCGGCATTCAAACACCGCCGAAGGATCGGCCTGCTACGCCACTCGGGAGCTGGCCTGTAATGCCTATGCAAACCCGCCGGTGGTTTCCGGTGGAAAAACCTACACCTACTGGTCCGGCGGCAATACCGGATTCTGCAAATGGAAAGAGAAGCCGCTTGATTACGCTTTTTCCAATCCCGAGGTAACTTCCGGGTCTGTTACCACCTGCGTGATCCCCGAAGCCAGCCAATGCGATGCCAACATCAGTCCCGGCATCTTCAAGAACACCGGATCAATCATTAATTCCAACGGTAATAACTACGTTGTCACCAGCGGTGGTGGATCTGTTTGTTACGACAGTTGCTCCTATACGTTGGCTGATCGCGCCAGTAGTTGTTACTTCGACGTGGGGTCCACCACGTCAGGCTTCTGTAATTACATCGGCACGCCTTCAGGTGATAACTGCTCGGCCCCCGATGCACCACTAGGGGCGACGGGTGACCCGCTCAATGCCCCCGATGCTGAAGATGTCCCCGATTCCGATCCTGATGATCCTGGCTGCTCGGCCATTCCTGGCTACGTCTGGTCGGGGACTACCTGCGTCAAGGCTCCCGGCGATGATGGCGATGACGGCGGTGAGGACGGAGGCTCCGACGATGGATCAGGTGATGGCGGATCGGGCGGTGGCAATAACGGCGGCGGCTCTGATGGTGGCTCCGGCGACGGCGGTGGTAATGACGGCGGCTCCGGTGATGGTGACGGCTCCGGCGGCGGATCGGGCGAAGGTAACGGCGAAGGCCAGTGCAACCCAGCTACCGATCCCAACAAATGCCAGGGCACCGTTCCTGGGCCAGGTGGCCAACTCGGCGAGCCGGAGTCTGGCAGCTGGGATCAAGCGAACGCTGAGTGGGATCAGCGCCTTGATGAAGTAAAGGCCGAGCTCAAGGCGAAAGTGCGTGAGAACGTCAACGGCATGAAGGCCGCCTTTGACCTCAACCTGGGCGGCGGCAGCGGCCAATTGCCCTGCGAGACCTTCACCGTATTTGGCCAGAGCATGTCGCTCTGCGTTTCCACCTACTCCGACACCCTTTCCAGCCTGCGTTACGTCCTGCTGCTGATCGCAGCGGTCGTCGCGGCGTTCGTCATTCTGAAGGACTGAATCATGGAATGGCTCTCCGGCTTTCTCGACCAGATCATCGCGTTCTTTCAATACGTTTGGGACTTCATTGCCCAGGGCATCTACGACCTCGTTAAAGACGGCATGGTCGTGGCCACCAAGGCCGCTATCTACGCCTCGCTCAAGGGGCTGATCTTCCTGCTCGACGTCAGCTATACGGTCGCCCGCGAACTGATCGACAGCTTGGGTATATCGGCAATGGTGCGCTCGATGTACGACGCGTTGCCGGGCCCAATCGCGGCGGGTTTTGCCTTCTTCGGCGTCCCTCAAGCCCTGAACATCATCTTCTTGGCCCTGGCCACGCGCTTCTGCATGCGCTTCGTGCCCTTCATCGGACGCTAACCATGTCGATCAAAATCCACCATGGCCCGAATGGTTCTTACAAAACCTCGGGGGCGATACAGGACGATGCCATCCGCGCCCTGAAGGAAGGCCGCGTGATCATCACCAACATTCGGGGCTTTACCCTGGAGCGCGCTTATCAGGTGTTCCCGGACCTGCCGGACACCGCCGACATCGTCAACCTGTCGCTGGAATCGCTCGAAGACCTGGAAAAGATGCGCTCTTGGTTTATGTGGGTGCCCAAGGGTGCATTCATCATCTTTGATGAAACCCAGCTGGTGTTCCCTAAGTCCTGGCGCGAATCGGATCTCAAGCGCTTCGACTTCCCCGGTGGCCCCGAAGCCGCCCATGCCGCCGACCGCCCCATGGGCTGGCTGGACGCCTGGACCCGCCACCGGCACTTCGGCTGGGACATCGTTCTGACCACGCCCAACGTTTCCTACATCCGCGACGACATCCGCATGACCTGCGAGATGGCCTACAAGCATTCCAACCTCGCGGTCATTGGAATTCCTGGCCGCTACAAGGAGGCCCAACACGATGCCCAGCTCAACCGTCCACCCGCCGAAGGCACCGTCATTGAATACAAGCGAATCCGCAAACAAACCTTCGCCCTGTACCAATCCACCGCCACCGGCACCCATCAGGACACCAAGGCCGGCAAGAGTCTCTTCCGGTCGCCTAAGCTGGTTTTTCTACTGGTACTGCTGGCCAGCCTTATTGGCTTTGTCGTCTCTATGGGGCCTTTGCGTGTCATCGGCAGTGAAGGCCATTCCCGAAGCGACGGGCCTACTGATTCGCCAGCTATGGCACCTGCTGCGTCCGCTGGCGCAGCTGCTCCGGTGGCTGCTGCTGCGCGTACTAATGCGCATAGCACTTTTCCTATTACTGGTATTTCTGGTCAACCGAGTGCTCAGCCTGCTGCTCTGAGCGGCCATCCCTTTGCCGATCGCGAAATCGCAGTCATCGGCTACCTCTACGACCGCAATCGCGGTCCGTTCTACCTGTTCTCCCTGACAGATCCGCAAGGCCGGCGAATCGAACTGAACTCCCGCCAGCTGGCTGTCTCTGGCTACCACTTCAAAGGCAAAGGGGAATGCTTGGTCGAGGCCCGCTATGAGCAGTGGAGCCGGGCAATCACCTGTGTTGGAAGCGTGCCCGGAGCGTCCGGCACTGGCAGTAGTCCGCCTTCGCTGCTGGGAAGCATCTTGCCGCGTGAGAACCACCCCGCGCCTACGGATACCAGAGCCGAATACGTACCCCCGCCGAGGCCGACGCTGTGAACAACCACGGATTGATAGAAGCCCTGGGCTTGCTGCTGCTGGCGTACCTGCTGGGGGCAGCTTCCGCCTTATCCCAGGTGGCACCCGCTGCGACGGTGCCGTTTTGAAGCGCTTTGAGGGGCGTCGCCGCGCCGCCGGCCGGGAGCGCAAGGCACGAGCGTTAGGCCGGCGGCGCGCTGACGTCCCTGTAGCACGTCAGATAAATCCAACCGAACAACCTTAGTAACCCATAGTGAAGGGGAAACAGAATGGCCAATAAAGACTTCAAACGAATCGACCTCCTGACCGGATCGGAAGACAGTCAAAGCCGGTTATTTGTCGACCCGGGCACGGCTCGGATAGTCGATCTATCCAAGGTTCGTTTGCTGCGGTGTGGCGTCGACACGGTACGCCAGCTGTATCGCGGACTGATCCGTCCCGAGATCATGGCGCTGTTCGAGAAACCGGGCGTCATGGTCGAGTTTGCCGGGCAGTTCTGGCATGCCGGCCGCGTTGGCCGGGACTCTGGTTACCAGTACAAGCTCCAGAATGCTGACCTCGGATTCATCCTGCTCATCAAAAACTTCAACGCCAAGCTGGACCAGATCGGCCCGCACCTGAAAATCGAAGTTTCACCGCACGCCATCGACGCCCTGTCGCCTGAGCGTCTGCAAGAGCGGATGGACTACTACGCTGCAGCCGTGATGACCCACCGCGAGCGGAACCAATGCGCCGTCCACCTCGCCTTGGATCTGCAAGGTTGGGAGCCCCCGGCTGATCTGACCGCCCGCATGCATTGCCGCGCTCGCGCAAACCGCGATATTTCGGGCATCAAGGAGATCCAATGGACCATGGAAGCTGCCACCTATGGCCGTGGGCAATCCTTCCTGTTTGGTTCCGCTGGTGGAGTACAGCTCGGGATCTACAACAAGACAATCCAGGCTCGCTCCCAAGACAAACTCGACTACTGGGAAAGCGTCTGGCGTCGCCGGGATTCGTTCGATTCGACCGATCCCGACAACTACGACCCGACCCAAGACGTATGGCGCGTCGAGCTTCGCTATCACCATTCGGTGATCCAACAATTCGCCAGCGGCTCAATTGACGCGAAGACCGGCAAAGCCCTCGAAACGGACTCCTATGCTGCATTCTCAGCCCATCTGGACGGCCTGTGGCGCTACGGTTTGGGACAGTTCAAGCTGCTTGCCCGCCCCGGCTATTTCGAGCCGATATGGACGCTGATCCGCGACGACATTCGTGTCGATGTGCCGGTCGATTCGCTGGTCGATGAAACGGAATACAAGCGCTACTACAAGACCTCACGGGGCTTCTCGGGCAAGAACGTGGAACTGTTCCTGGGAAACTTCGTAAGCCTGCTGGCACGGGAGCGAGTGGGCGCTAAGACCGCATTTGATCGACTGAAGGAATGGGAATGCTGGCCGGTGATTCGTGATCACTACGCATCGAAGGATATGACGGAGCGGGATCTGTACAAGCACATCAAGAACCTGCTCCAGGAACGGCATGTGCGGTGGGGCCGCGCTATATGACGGCACGCAAGGACGGTAAGACCTGGACGGCTGACTTCTACGATAACGGGAGAAGCGGACGCCGTATCCGCAAGAAAGGCTTTCTAACCAAAGCCGCTGCCCTGCGCTACGAAACGGATTTCTTCAAAAGCCTGACGCAAACCGGGCGACCGATGGATGATCAGCTATCGGATCTGGTTAATCTCTGGCATCAGCTGCACGGCTGCACGCTCAAGGACGAAAAGACACGCTTGTCGAGAACGCTGGCGATCGCGAAACGGCTTGGCGATCCACTCGTCTCGTCCTTTGACGCACTGGCGTGGGCGCGGTATCGGCAACAGCGGTTGAAAGTGGCGTCTCCGAATACCGTCAACCATGAGCAACGCTACCTGTCCGCCGTGTTCTCGGAACTGATCCGGCTCGGTGCTTGGGTAGGCAAGAACCCGCTCGCCAATGTCCGTCAGATCAAGACAGATCAGGTAGAGCTGACCTTTCTCACCCTGCCGCAGATCCGCCAGTTGCTCGAAGAGTGCAAGCGCTCCACCAACAATCACACCTACCCCGTCGCTCTACTCTGTTTGGCCACGGGAGCCCGGTGGGATGAAGCCGAATCGCTGACCCGTGCCGCGATCTACGGTGGCAAGGCGCACTTCCATCGCACCAAGAATCGGCAGTCGAGATCCGTACCGATTCCGAAGGATGTTGAGGATCTGGCGTTGAAGGTGGGGATGCCTGGAAACGGTCGGCTATTCATGCCCTGCCGGTCGGCTTTCCGGTGTGCCTACAAGCGTTGCGGCTTCGACACCCCGGGCCAGATGACCCACATCCTGCGGCACACTTTCGCCAGTCACTACATGATGGCCGGTGGTGACATCCTTGGCCTGCAACGGATCCTGGGGCACTCGTCGATCACGATGACCATGCGCTACGCGCACTTGTCGCCGGATCATTTGGAATCCGCCTTGCGCCTTTCTCCACTAGCGCAAAGCGAACATCCGGTAGCTACGGGGATTAGTTAGTAATCTCCTGCACCCTCAAACCAAAATTCATCAATATCGATATCCTGGTCATAGTCTGCGTGCGCGAGAACGTCGGCGTTATGAAATACGTCCTGAACATATTTGAAACGGGCGTCAGACATTGACGGGAGGTCTTTAATAAACAGACTCCAGTTGTTGTAGCCCACCTTCATCGCGGCAGCATCGTAGAGCGCTGAAAGGGGGGTATCGTCGTTCGACCGTTTATTTATCTGCTTCAAGCGCCGCTTTAGGGCGTCGGCATACTGATCACGAACAGAGAGCAAGTTGTCAGAATACATACGTAACTCCAATGCACATTGAGCTAGTAAGCGGATCCGTACGCTTTGTGCGTGGGTTACGTGGAATACAGGAAGGAAGGATGCCTAAGGCTTCGCTGAAACGGATCTGCATGCGCTCCTCGGCGCAGAGGAAACGTTAGACAAAACACGAGCCTATTGCAAGACGTAGACAAGGCGTAGTCACTCCGTAGTCACCGGCACAAACAAAAAAGGGGCTAGCTTTCGCTAACCCCTTGTTTTGTCTGGTGGCTACACCGGGACTTGAACCTGGGACATCAGCATTATGAATGCTGCGCTCTAACCAACTGAGCTATGTAGCCAAGTGGCGCGCATTATTCTCTGGTCGGTTTAGGCTGTCAACCCTGGCTTCGCAGATTTTTTATCCTTTTCAAACGGTTAGTTACGAACGGTCGAGGGCCAGCTTTGGTGTGGGTCGGTCGTCGTTCGTCGGCTGCCGCATCGGATCGCTACTGCCTCGACCCGTGCGATCTAGGCGGGGGCGTACTCAGCCGCTCCACGGAAAGCCCTGTGGGCTTAGCGGAACGACGGCCGCGTAGCCAGCAGCAGGCCGGCGAAGATCAGGGCGCCGCCGATCCAGTGGAAGGGTTGCAGGGCTTCGCCGAGCAGCAGCCAGCCGAGCAGCGCGGTGAAAACGGGCATCAGGTAGCTGGCCATGGCGGCCTTGGCGGCGCCGACGACTTTTACGCCGTGGTTCCAGGCGAGGTAGGCAATCAGCGAGGCGAATACGGCGGTGTAGCCGATGGCGCCGAGGTTGGCCGGTGTGGCGGCGAAGCCCCCTACCCGGCTCAGTTCGTACAGGTAGAACGGCAGGATCAGCGGCACGCCAAGCAGCATCAGCACGCCGAGTAGCACGAGCGGGGGCACGGTGAGGAAACTGGACCAGCGCCGCAGCAGCAGCGTGTAAAGCGCCCAGACCAGCACGGCCAGCAGCATGATGAGGTCGCCGGCCTTGAACGACAGGCTGGCAAAGGTCTGCCAGCTGCCACGGCTGATCAGGTAGAGCAGCCCCGCCGCCGCCACCGCCATGCCGAACCAGGCACGGCGCAGTGGCCATTCACCGAGCAGGAAGCCCGCCCCGATAAAGGTCGCCAGTGGCAGGCAGGTGTTCACCAGCGTCAGGTTGATCGCTTCGGTGCTTTGCGCGGCGGTGTAGAGCAGCGAGTTGTAGCTGGCGATACCGAGCGCGGCGATCACCGGCAGGCGCCAGCCGGCAGCCCGCAAGGTGGCGCGGTGCAACCAGATGCCGCGCGCGACGAAGGGCAGCAGCAGCGTGGTGGCCAGCACCCAGCGCCAGAACGACAGGCTCAGCGGCGGGATCTGATCGTAAAAGGCACGTGCCACCAGCGCGTTGCCACTCCAGCAGAGCACAGCGATGAGCAGACCGGCGAACGCCGGGGCGTGGCGGCTGTTCATCAGGCGTTACGCGGCGGACGCAGGCGGTACTGCGACGGCAGCTGATCGAGCCCGCTGACGGTGACGTTGAGGTTCTTCCAGATGCCGTCCTTGATGCCGTAAATGCAGCCATGCACGGCCAGAGGCTGCCCACGGTGCCAGGCGTTCTGGACGATGGTGGTGTGGCTGACGTTGGCAACCTGCTGGATGACGTTCAGCTCGCAGAGTCGGTCGACCTGCTCGTCTTCGCTGGCCAGCTTGGAGAGGTGCACGCGATGCTCGTAGTAGAGGTCGCGGATGCTGCGCAGCCAGCCGTCGATCAGGCCAAGCTGGTCGTCGCGCATGGAGGCGCGCACGCCACCGCAGCCGTAGTGGCCGGTGACGAGGATGTGTTTGACCTTGAGCACGTCGACCGCGTACTGGATGACCGACAGGCAGTTGAGGTCGGTGTGCAGCACGACATTGGCGACGTTGCGATGAACAAAGAGATCACCCGGCAGCAGGCCGACGATCTCGTTGGCCGGTACGCGGGCGTCGGAGCAGCCGATCCACAGGTATTCCGGCGCCTGCTGCTTGGACAGTTTCTCGAAGAAGGTGGGGTCTTCTTCCTTGATGGCCTCGGCCCAGCGGGCGTTGTTCTCGAACAGCGGTTCCAGCTCGCTCATCTACGTTGTCCCTATGGTTCGGCCCCGCACCTTACGAGCCCGCCTGGCCTTTGACAAGCAAGGCCGGCGCGCGCGCGGGCGATCAGTCCGGCTCGACGAGTTCTTCAGTCTCGATGACCGTGGTGCTGGGCTGGGAGACGTACGAACGCAGGTCTCGCATGAAGTTGTCGCGCCAGGCATCCAGATCGGCGGCGCGAATGGCGCGCATCAGGTGCTCGTAACGATCCTTGCGTTCGGCCAGCGGCATGCTCAGGGCGCGGTCGAGGGCTTCGGCCATGCCGACGCAATCGTATGGATTGACGATCAGCGCGGAGGTCAGCTCGCGTGCGGCACCAGCGAAGCGCGACAGCACCAGCACGCCAGGGTTTTCCGGGTCCTGCGCGGCGACGTATTCCTTGGCGACCAGGTTCATGCCATCGCGCAGCGGGGTGACGAAGCCGACGTCGGCGGTGCGGAACAGGCCCATCAGCACCCGGCGGTCGTAACTCTTGTTGAGGTAGTGCAGCGGCGTCCAGTCGAGGTCGGAGAGACGCCCATTGAGGTGTCCGGCCTGGCTTTCGAGCTGCTCGCGGATGTGCTGATAGGTGCGCACGTCGGAGCGCGAGGTCGGCGCGATCTGCAGAAATTCGACGTTGTTGCGATGGCTCGGGTAGCGGTCGAGAAACTCCTCGTAGGCGCGGAAGCGCTCCACCAGGCCCTTGGAGTAGTCCAGTCGGTCGACGGAAATGATGGTCTGCCGCTTGGTGTCGCTGGCGCGGCGCATGGGATGGGCGCGGCCTTTGTAGCCTTCGGCGAGCTTCTGGATTTCGTCCGGCACGACGCCGATCGGGTAAACCCCGGCGCGGAAGTTCTGCCCGTAGGCGGTCAGGCTGCCGTCCGGCTCGATGACGCCGCGCACTTCGCGGGTGATGTAGTCCTGAAAGGCCAGGCGGTCGGTGTCAGTCTGGAAGCCGATCAGGTCGTAGTAGCAGAGGGTCTTGAGCAGCTCGTTGTGCGGCGGGATCGCGGTGAGAATTTCCGGCGCGGGAAACGGGATGTGCAGGAAAAAGCCGATGCGGTTGCGGATGCCCAGCTGGCGGCAGGCTTCAGCGAACGGGATCAGGTGGTAGTCGTGAATCCAGATGATGTCGTCAGGTTCAAGCAGCGGTAGGAGCTTCTCGGCCAGCATGCCGTTGACCCGCCGGTAGCCGTCGTATTCTTCGCGGCTGTAGCGTGCCAGGTCGATACGGTAGTGGAAGATCGGCCAGAGCGTATTGTTGGAGAAGCCGCGGTAGTACTGGTCGTAGTCGCGCTTGCTCAATGGCAGCGTGACGTAGGTGATGTTGCCCACTGTTTCGGTATTGATGCTCGGGGTCGCGCTGATATCGCCGCTCCAGCCGAACCAGATACCACCGGCCTGACGCAACGCATCGTAGACGCCAACGGCCAGCCCTCCGGCGGCAACCTTGCCCGGTTTGATTGGCGCCACGCGGTTGGAAACCACTACTAAACGGCTCATGGCAAAAAATCTCGCTCTAGTCTGGTTTTATTTTTGGCTCGGCCGGCACGCCGAGATCGTTCAGCAGGGCTCCGACCCAGGCCCCGACCGCGGCCACCGAGGCGACCCGTTCGCGGGCTTCGCTGGGGCCATCGCCGACCTTGATGGAGCGCCCGCCGAGCGCGTTGACCGCGGCAAAGCCGGCTTCGTCGGTGAGGTCGTCGCCAAGGAACACTGGGGTTTTGCCGGCGAACGGCGGCTCCTGCATGAAGGCGCGGATCACCTCGCCCTTGCTCGCGCCGCGGGGCTTGAGTTCGAACACGCACTTGCCCGGCTGCAGGGTCAGCACCTCGGCGTAACGCTCGGCGAAGTCTTCGGCAAGGCTGCGGGCAACCTCTTCCAGCTCGGGTGCCTGGCGGAAATGCAAAGCGAAGGCGACGCTCTTGTTCTCCAGATGCAGACCGGGGTGTTCGCTACACGCCTGCTGCAGCTCCCGCTGGATTTGCTCCAGCGCGTGGCTGTCGAGTGCCAGATTGCGTAACTCGCCCTTGGCATCGCGGCGCTCGGCACCGTGGACACCGGCGGCGGGCAGTTGCAACGGCGCGAGCAATGCATCGAGCTGCGCGAGCGGACGGCCGGAGATAACGGCAACGGGTATGCCGTCGGCATGCAGCCGCTCCAGGGCCGCGAGGGTGGGCGGTGGAATGAACACGAGTTCCGGTCGCGGCTGAATCTCAGCAAGCGTTCCGTCGACATCGAAGAAGAAGGCGTAGCGCAGCGCCTCTGGCGCGGGTTGGTCGTTTTGATCATTCATGCAGAGTAGGACTCCGGATCACGCGCGGTGGTTCGTCCCTTTTCACAAGACCCTCAAGCATTTACCTCAGCCAACAGGATGGACCCGGATGCTGGATCCGGCCAGCGGCGCGCCTGAATCTTCCCCGTGCTGCCAGGTCACAACCTGCAAGACCGCTGTCCTGACAGGAGACGATCATGAGCGACAAAAAACCCTACACCCCGACGGAAATCGACAACACCGAAGACCGTATGGGCTCTATCGAACAACTCGACTTCGACCAGCGACGCGATGAGCGCAAAGGCCGTATCGGTGACGAAGTGCCTGGTGAGCAGGCTACCGACGAATTCACCGCAGAACGTGCAGCAGAGGCTGGCATGACCGCTGGCGAAGTGCCGGATGGCGAAACCACCATGGACGACATGGCCCCGGAAACGCTGATTCCAGACGATGGTGCGCGCTCGCCGAGCGAACGCGGCCATGGCGGACCAGCGGACCAGGACCTGAGCGTGGTTTCAGAGCATGAAATCGGCGCCGACGTGGATCTCGACGAAGCCGAGCTTGGCCGCCAAGACCCGCTTGATGGCAAACCATGGGACGGGCCGGCCAAAGGCGACGAGGACACCGGCCTCAGCGGCGGCGATGCGGTATTGCGTGAAGACGACAGCGTACTGTCCGACGACGAGCTTGAAGGCGAAGCCCCGCTGGATTCGGGACGGGACAAGCGGCCGGGGGAATAGAGCGGAGCCCGTTGCCGCACTCGCCAGGCGAAAGCGACATGCCCCCGAAGCTCATAAGGCGGGCCTCGGCTGACTTCGTAGATGTAGGGTGGATGTCGCCTTTTACATCCACCTTGACCAGAGCACGGTGGCTCGATGAAGCGTGATCCACCCTACGAGGCCGGCGACAGTCGGAGATCGGGAACCGCGACTGTGGGCGCCGGCGAGCTCCACCAAAAGCCGAGGCCTCGTCCCGCAGCAAATCAATCCAGTGTGCGTAGGGTGGATGTCGCTTTTTACATCCACCCTGACGTGGGTACGGTGGATCGTTGAAGCGTGATCCACCCTACGAGGCCGGCGACAGTCGGAGATCGGGAACTGTGAGACGTAGACGCCGGCGAGCTCCGTCTTAAAGCCGGAGCACCGCCCGCAGCAATCAATCCAGCAACGTACAGGCCATCACTAGCGCATCTTCACGTCCATCTGCCGCTGGGTAGTACGCTCGCCGCCGGCCGATCTCATTGAAGCCATAGCGCTCATAAAGCCGATAGGCCGTGGTATTGCTCGCACGCACTTCGAGGAAACACTCACGCCCGCCGCGTTCGCGTGCGCGCTGCATCAGGTGCTCCAGCAGACGCAGGCCGAGGCCACGCCCCTGACTCTGCGGTTTGACGGTGATATTGAGCAGGTGCGCCTCGTCGAGAATCAGGTTGATCACGCCGTGGCCGACCTGTTGCTCGCCCTCGAACATCACCCAGCACTCGTAGGCACTCAGGGCGTCGTTGAAGATGCCGCGCGTCCAGGGGTGGCTGAAGGCCGCGTACTCGATCTTCAACACGGTTTCGATATCCGCCGCGGTCATCGGGCGGAAGCTGACAGCATCACTCATCACGAGAACTACCTATATGCCAACGCGGCATGCTGCGGCGCATGGCCTTCCACAGCTCGGCCTTGGCGGCCGGCTGCTCCATCAATTGCTCCAGCCCAGGCATCGCCAGCGCGCGGCCAAGCCCGTCGACGGCCAGTTCGCGATAGCAGGCGTCGACATCCACTTCGCCGGCGAAACGCAGCGCAGGGCGGCCGATCAGCCAGATGCAGTCGCAGCCCATGTTTTCCAGCTCGGCGGCCATCACGCCCTGGACGTAATCACGTGCGGCTTCGCCACCCTGGTCGAGGCTGCCCTTGTGCAGTAGCGGCCAGCGAATCGGCTCGCCATCGCCAACCTGCTGCGGCTTATCCGGCAGGCGTGCGGCGCGCAACAGGTCCTTTAGCAGGATGTAGGCCGGATCACGGCTCTGGAAGGACTCACCGGTGGGCAGCTCCACCACCAGCAAGACGTTGCCGGCGCGCATCAGCTGCAGCGAGAAACGCGGCGGTGGCTCGATGGGCTTGGCCGGCTCGGCCGCCTGTTCTTCCGCCGCGGCGGCAACCGGTTCCGGCTGCTTGGGCTCCGGCATGGCGATACGAGGGCGCGGCGCTTGCGGCTGTTCAACTGGCGGCGCTGCGGGCGCCCGTTCCACTACGGACGCGGCCACCTGTACCTCGGCTGGCGGAGCAACGGCTATCTCCGGCTCCGCTTCGGCTGCCACCGGCAATAGCAGCTCCGGCCGCGACGGCGCAGCGAAAGGCAGTTCGGTGCGCGGCAGCCAGCTGGCCACCTGCATGGCGTCGAGGTAGGCGCGACGCCGGGCTTCGTTGATCAAACGCCCTCCACCTGCGGATGTGCCTTGGCGCCGACCTGCATCAGGTTCAGCGCGTTGAGGTAAGCCTTGGCCGAAGCGACGACGATGTCGGTATCGGCGCCGTTGCCATTGACGATGCGCCCGCCCTTCTCCAGCCGCACGGTCACTTCACCCTGGGAGTCGGTGCCCTGGGTGATGGCGTTGACCGAATACAGCTGCAGCGTCGCCCCAGAATCGGCAATCGCCTCGATGGCCTTGAAGGTCGCATCGACCGGGCCGGAACCCTGAGCTTGGGCGCTGCGCTCGGCACCGTCGACGCTGAGCACCAGCTTGGCTTCGGGGATGGTGCCGGTCTTGCTCGCGACCTCCAGGGTGGCCAGCTTGAAGTGCTCCGGCGCTTCGTCAGCCAAGGTGTCGGAGACCAGCGCCTGCAAGTCTTCGTCGAAGATTTCGTGTTTCTTGTCCGCCAGTTCCTTGAAGCGGGCAAAGGCGGCGTTCAGCTCATCGCCTTCCAGCACGATGCCCAGCTCATCCAGACGCGAACGGAATGCGGCGCGGCCAGAGTGCTTGCCCATGACCATCTTGTTGGCGTTCCAGCCGACCGACTGGGCGGACATGATTTCATAGGTTTCGCGGTGCTTGAGCACGCCGTCCTGGTGGATGCCCGACTCGTGGGCGAAGGCGTTGGCGCCGACGATGGCTTTGTTCGGCTGCACCGGGAAGCCGGTGATGCCCGACACCAGACGCGAGGCCGCGAGGATGTGCTCAGTCTCGATGCGGGTGTGTACGTCGAGCAGGTCCTGGCGGGTCTTGATCGCCATGACGATCTCTTCCAGCGCGGCGTTGCCTGCACGCTCGCCAAGGCCGTTGATGGTGCACTCCACCTGGCGCGCGCCTGCCACAACGGCAGCCAGCGAGTTGGCCACGGCCAGGCCGAGGTCGTTATGGCAATGCACGGAGAACACCGCCCTGTCGGCGTTGGGGATGCGCTCGAGCAGCTGGCGGATGGTTTCGGCGTACTGGTGCGGGATGGCGTAGCCGACGGTGTCCGGGATGTTGATGGTGCGAGCGCCGGCGTCGATCGCGGCCTCGATGATGCGGCAGAGGAAGTCGATCTCCGAGCGGCCGGCGTCTTCGCAGGAGAATTCCACGTCAGCACACAGGCTGCGCGCCTTCTTCACCGCGCGCACGGCCTGCTCGACCACCTGGTCCGGCTGCATGCGCAGCTTGTACTGCATGTGGATCGGGCTGGTGGCAATAAAGGTGTGGATGCGCCCGGAGTTGGCGCCGGCCAGTGCTTCGGCGGCACGCTCGATGTCGGCATCGACAGCGCGCGCCAGGCTGCACACGGTGCTGTCCTTGATGTTGTCGGCAACCAGCTTCACCGCGGCGAAATCGCCCGGGCTGGCGATGGCGAAGCCCGCTTCGATCACGTCCACCTTCAGCCGCTCCAGCGCACGAGCGATGCGCAGCTTTTCCTCACCGGTCATGGACGCGCCGGGGCTCTGCTCGCCGTCGCGCAGGGTGGTGTCGAAGATGATGACGCGATCATTGCTGCTCATAGGAAATCCTCACGGCTGCCGAGCGCCTCTCGGAGGGCGCTTGTACTCCGTGGATTGTCGCGTGAAATCGACGAAGCGGGAAGGCGAAGCTGTGTTCGTAGGGTGGAAAACCGCAACGCGGTTTCCGCCAGCCCCCATTGGTGGAAAAGCCTTCGGCGTTTTCCACCCTACGCCAGAAAACACAAAGCCCGCCTTTAGGCGGGCTTTAGGCTGATCGAGCGAGCTAGAGCCATGCAAGGCAAAAACAGGCGAGGAAGCGGAGTTTACTGCTGTAAATGAGCATTACTCGCTCCGCTCGCCCTTCGGGCCGGCCTAAAGGCCGTTCGGTGGCAAGCCACCGTCCGAGCCTGTTTTTAACGCAGCAGGGCCGACGCGCAGCCGATCAAGCCTGATCCCAGGCCCGGTCGCCGCGCTCATCCTTGATCCGAGTCGGCAGCCCCATCGCATCGAGCAGCTTGAGGAACGGCTGGGCCGGCAGCTCTTCGACGTTGACCATGCGCTGCGCATCCCACTCGCCACGCGCTACCAGCAGCGCGGCGGCAACCGGCGGTACGCCGGCAGTGTAGGAAATGCCCTGGCTGTCGGTCTCGGCGTAGGCCTCTTCATGGTCGGCGACGTTGTAGATGAACAGCTCGCGCGGCTGCCCATCCTTCGTGCCTTTGACCAGATCGCCGATGCAGGTCTTGCCGGTGTAACCCGGCGCCAACGAGGCGGGATCAGGCAGCACGGCCTTGACCACCTTGAGCGGCACCACTTCCAGGCCTTCGGCAGTGCGCACCGGCTGCTCGGAGAGCAGGCCAAGGCTGTTCAGCACGCTAAAGACGTTGATGTAGTGCTCGCCAAAGCTCATCCAGAAGCGGATGTTCGGTACATCGAGGTGCTTGGACAGCGAGTGCACCTCGTCGTGGCCAGTCAGGTAGAGGCTCTGTTCGCCCACGACCGGCAGGTCGTCAGTGCGTTTGACCTCGAACATGCGGTTGGTCGTCCACCGGCTGTTTTGCCAGCTGTAAACCTGACCGGTGAATTCGCGAAAATTGATTTCCGGGTCGAAATTGGTGGCGAAATACTTGCCGTGCGAACCGGCATTGACGTCGAGAATGTCGATCGACTCGATCTTGTCGAAGTATTCCTGTTGCGCCAGAGCAGCGTAGGCGTTGACCACACCTGGGTCGAAACCAACGCCGAGGATGGCGGTGACGCCCTTCTCCTGACACTCGGTCAGGTGCTTCCACTCGTAGTTGCCATACCACGGCGGCGTTTCACAAATCTTGCCCGGCTCTTCGTGGATCGCGGTATCGAGATACGCGGCGCCGGTGTCGATGCAGGCACGCAGCACGGACATGTTGAGGAAAGCAGAACCGACGTTGATGACGATCTGCGATTCGGTTTCCCGAATCAGTGCCTTGGTCGCTTCCACGTCCATGGCGTCCAGCGCATAGGCCTTGATCTCGCCAGGCTGCTTGAGCCCGCCCTTGGCTTGCACGCTGTCGATGATGGCCTGGCATTTGGAGATGTTGCGCGACGCGATAGCAATACGACCGAGTTCGTCGTTGTGCTGCGCGCACTTATGGGCCACCACCTTGGCGACACCTCCTGCACCAATGATAAGAACGTTTTTCTTCAATTGTTTCACCCCCTTGTACTGCGGCCTCAGGAGAGGCTGGACAGGTAATCGTTAAAGTCGAACTCACGAACCACCTCGACGCTGCCGTCGAGCTGCTTTACCACGATGGACGGCATTTTCAGGCCGTTGAACCAGTTTTTCTTGACCATGGTGTAACCCGCCGCGTCGATGAACGACAGACGATCGCCGATGGCCAGCGGACGATCGAATTGGTACTCACCGAAGATGTCGCCGGCCAGACAGCTCTTTCCGCACACCATGTAGCTGTGCTCGCCGTCGTTGGGCGCCATCTTGGCGTTGAGGCGGTAGATCAGCAGGTCGAGCATGTGTGCCTCGATGGAGCTGTCGACCACCGCGAGATTCTTGCCGTTGTACAGGGTGTCGAGCACCGTCACTTCCAGCGACGCACTCATGGTGATCGCCGCTTCACCCGGCTCCAGGTAGACCTGCACGCCGAATTTCTCCGAGAAGGCTTTTAGCCGCGCGCAGAAGGCATCGAGCGGATAGCCTTCGCCGGTGAAATGGATACCGCCGCCGAGGCTGACCCACTCGACCTTTTCCAGCAGATGCCCGAAGCGCTCCTCGATGGCATTCAGCATCTCGTCGAACAGCTCAAGGCTGGAGTTCTCACAGTTGTTGTGAAACATGAAGCCGCTGATCTTGCCGATCACCGCCTCGATCTTCGCCGGATCGTGTTCGCCCAGGCGGCTGAACGGGCGCGCCGGATCGGCCAGCAGGTAGTCGGAGCTGCTGACCTGCGGATTGACGCGCAGACCGCGGATAATCCCCTCGGTGCCAGCCTCGAAGCGCTCGAGCTGGCCGACGGAGTTGAAGATGATCTTGTCGCAGTTGGCGACCATCTCTTCGATTTCGTCGTCGGCCCAGGCCACGCTGTAGGCATGGGTCTCGCCGGCGAACTTCTGCCGACCCAGCTTGAGTTCATAGAGCGACGACGATGTGGTGCCGTCCATGTACTGCTGCATCAGGTCGAATACCGACCAGGTGGCGAAGCACTTGAGTGCCAGCAGGGCCTTGGCGCCAGACTGTTCGCGCACATAGGCGATCTTTTCCAGATTGCCCAGCAGCTTCTGCTTGTCGATGAGGTAATACGGCGTATTGATCATGTGTACGTGCCCCCAAGGGTTTTCGCCGGACAGGAGCCGGCAGCTCCCCGTTTGCAAAAGCCGCGAATTGTGCCGATTACCGACGCATATCGGAATAGATTTTCAACACTTCGTCATCATTCAGGACATTCGGCAGTATCGATACCGCCGCAATAGCCGATGCTAGACAGGCTAACCCACGCGCAATGACGTTCAGGTGAATTGCGCTGCCGATTGCCTGACCTGCCATTCAGGCGCTTCCGATTATCCGGCGAGCCTTCACTTGGGCGTCAATGCAGTACAATTCGCGCTTTTTTACTGGCTGGACTGGCGCCTCGATGATCGAACCCAAGCGCGTATTGCGTGCCCTCGCCGAACACTGGACGTTGCTCGAGCCACTGTGCGAGCGTTTCGATGCGGGCACGCTGAGCCTGATCGAACTTCGTCATCAGCTCGCCGCGCAATTGCCCGAAGGCACGCCCACCGACATTACCGCCCTGCTCGACCAGTGGATCCGCCTGGATATCCTGGTGCCGGTGGCCAAGAGCCCCAACCGCTTCGAGCTGAACGCGCAGATCCACGACTTCCTCGCCTACCTGCGCCGCGAGCACCGTCTCGGCCTATGCCTGGAGATCGAAGCCTACCTGCGCCATCTGGAGCGTCTGGCCGGGCATATCCTCGATGCATTCGAAATTCGCGACGGCAACGACCTGGCCCGCCAGCTGCGCCTGCTCGATATGCGCGTGCGCGATGTACTGAAGAAGCTCGATAACGACGAGCAGGCGCTGGTCGCCGTGGCCGACCGGGCCAAGACCAGCGACCGGCAGATTCCACTGCGTCAGCGCTATGCCGAAGTGCTGGCGACCTGGGACGAATACGTCGAGCCGATGATTCAACTGGTCTCCGCCGACGGCGCCTTCGAGCAGGGCGTGCACCGGGTCGAGCAGGTATTGATGAAGTTGCTCGGCGAACAGCAGCGCCTGGGCCAACTGGTGGACGACGACCTGCTCGTGCGTACCCACGCGCGCATCCTGGAAATGCAGACCACTGCCCAGCTGACCCTGCGCAAGGCGCGCGAATTGCTGCTGCCACTGCGCGAAGAAGCCCGCCGGCACAACGCCGTGACCCGCGGCGCGGCGCTGGCGCTGTCGGCGATCCGCAAGAAGGGCCTCGATGCCGTACCGCAGGCCTCGCTGCCGCTGTTTACCCGCCCACAGACCACCTTCCTCGGCACGGCCAGCCAGGTAGAGGCTTACGTCTACGCGCTGGCCCGATTCGAACCGAAACCGGCGCAATTTCCCAGGGCCAGTGGCAAGCGCAAAAACGAGCAGCACCGCGCGCCCCGCACCGCTCGGGAGATGATCGAGCGCTGCCAGCAGGCACTGCCGTTACCGGACCTGATGGCCTGGCTGCTGGAGCAGGAACCCGAGGGCGCCACCGACGAGCTGCTCTACTGGTTTTCGCGCTTGTCCCGCGACAGCCGCTTCCAGCGCGACCGGCTAGAGCGCCGCGAATATCTGACCCGCGAGCACCGCGTCAGCCTCAGTTCCTTTGCGCTGGTGGCCAATGCCAATGGCTGATTCCTACGTAGGGTGGACAACGCGCAGCTTGTCCACCTCCAGCCACACCGAATCGAAAAGGTGGAAAAGGCTTCGCCGCTTTCCATGGGGCGGTCTTCCATACTGCGCTCACATCCGGCATTGCAGCCAGGCCCCGCAGCCTGCCCATCGCAAGGCTCAGGTTGACGTCGCTTTCCGCTCCCCGCACCAACAGCCCCCTCTCCCCTATGGGGAGAGGGTTGGGGTGAGGGGCAGGCACCAACACAGGCCAAAGCCCATCACATCACGCTGTGGAAATCACCTTGTTGATTTCTACCCAACGATCCAGCGAGCAACCTGAATGAACATCGACCTCAAGGAAATGACCCAGCTGGCGCCGATCTTCCGCGAGCTGTTCAAGGGCTATCACCTGTCGCGCAGCGAGCCAGAGCCCTACGCGCAACTATCGAACCTGCAGGACCAGTACCGCGCCTTGTTCAAGGCGCTCGGCTTCGAGCTGGTCTGCGATCCGCGCGGTTTCTACTACTTCGTCCCCGAGCAGATGGGCGCGCAGGTGAACAAGACCGCCCAGCGCCTGGCGCTGTTCACCTTCATCCTCGTCGAACACCTCGCCGATCAGGGCCGCGACCCGCTGGCCGTGCTCGACGGTGGCAGCCTCGGTCGCGACGAACTACCCGCGCTTCTGGACAAGTACCGCGACCTCTTTCAGCAGGCCGAAGTCACCACCCAGGACGAGCTGGAAGAAAAGATCATTCGCCGCCTGACGCAACTGGGCTTCGCCGAGGACAGCAACGGCGTCTACCGTTTCCTGCCACCGATGCACCGCTTTCTCGACGTCTGCCTGTCGGTACAGCAGGACCGCGACCTGGCCGCCAGCCTGCACAGCAGCGATCTGCCGTTGCCAGCGCCGGAGCTGATCGCTGAAGACGACAGCGAGGACGACATCATTCTTATCGAAGAGCCGGACGAAGCTCTCGTCGAAGAGTCCGAAGAAGCCGCCCTCGCCCGCGCCATCGCGGCAGAAAAGGAGCTTGAAGCATGAGCCAGGAACGCTACGGCATTCGCCGCTTCGCCCTGCTGAACACCGCCGGCTACAGCCTCGGCATCTTCCCGTTGGAAAACCCGTTGTCGGTCTACGGCGCCAACAACCTCGGCAAGTCCGCTTCGATCAACGCGCTGCAGTTCCCGATCCTGGCGCGCATGTCGGACATGAGCTTCGGCAAGTACAGCCTGGAGCAGTCACGCAAGTTCTACTTCGCCTCGGACACCAGCTACATCCTCGTCGAAGTCATGCTGCCCCACGGCCCGCATGTGATCGGCGTGGCCGGTCGCGGCCCAGGCGGCGGCTTCGGCCACCAGTTCTTCGTCTACCAGGGTTCGCTGGATCTCGACCATTACCAGCAGAACGGCACCTGCCTGCGCCAGCGCGAGCTGTTCGCCAACCTCGAACGCGCCGGCATCAAGGCCTACGAGGCCAAGCCGGACGAGCTGCGCCGACTGCTGGTCGGCGGGCACACCTCGATTCCGCTGGACATGACGCTGATCCCGCTGCGCTCGACCAGCGAGCAGAGCCTGAAGACCTTCCGTGCGCTGTTCATCAACCTGCTGCACATGCGCGAGATCACCGCGGCCAAGCTCAAGCAGCTGTTCCTCGATGCCTTTGAGCACAGCCTGCGTTCGGGCAGCGTCGACTACATCGCCGCCACCGAAGAAGCCTTCCGCGACGTGCGCCGCATGGAGCAGGACTACCAGGCACTGGTGGCCGCCGGCCCACTGGTCGAAGCGCTGGCCGCCGGCGTCGCCCAGCGCGAGCTGCTGCGCGGCAAGCTGCATCGCCTCTCGCCGCTGCTCGACAATCTGCTCGGCACTTGGCACGACTACGCCGATGCGCGCAAGGAAGAGCTGGTGATCCAGGCCGAGCACTACCGTGGCGAGCAGGACGGCCTGCAGAACGAGCAGCGCGGCAGCACCGGCGAGCTGATGCGCCTGGAGCGCGAGATCAGCGAAGCCCAGCGCTGGCTCGGCGAGCTGGCGGTGCTGAAGAACCGTTTTGCCCTGGTCGAGGACGCGCATGTACTGGAGCAGCAGCTGCTCGCCGCCAAGGACGCACACGACGAGCTGGCCGGTGCGCTGGCGCAGTCCCGCCAGTTCTCCAGCGAGGACCTCGACGAACGCCTGCGCGACCTGGAAAAGCGCCTGAAGGCGGTCAAGCAGCAGCTCGACCACGCCAACAACAACAGCTACTCGCGCCTGCGCGAGGAATTCTCCCAGGCCGACGTCGACCGCCTGATGCGCCTGTTCAATGGCCAGCTGTTCAGCCTGCCCCTGGGTGAGAAAGGCATCACCGCCGAGAGCGACGACTGGGTCAAGGCCGTGGAAGCAGTGCTTGATCGCTTCAAGGGCGACACCTTCTCGGTGCCGGGCCTGTCCATCGACCTCTCGCATATCGAGCCACCGGCCCTGCAGGCTCTGGCCGACCGTGCCGCCCTGCGCGACCAGAAGGATCGCCTGGAGCGCGAACTCAAGCAGCTCAAGACCCAGCACGCGGTGGCCGTCGACCGCGCCGCGAGCAAGGCCCAGGCCGAGGCGCTGTACCAGGCCGTGCTGGATGCGCAGAAAGCGCTGGAAGACTTCCGCCGCAGCCAAACCCTGGCCGCCGAGGAGCCGGCAAAGCTGGAGCAGCTGGCCCAGGCCGAAGCCGCCCAGGAGGAACTCAAGCGCACCAGTGACGCCTTCGCCGAGCGCGTGCAGCACCTGTCCGCCAAGCTGCAGCTGGTCGGTCGTCAGCTGGCCGATCTGGAAGCCAAGGAGCGCACGCTGGAAGACGCCCTGCGTCGTCGCCAGCTGCTACCGGCCAATCTGCCGTTCGGCACGCCGTTCATGGACCCGGTGGACGACTCGCTGGACAATCTGCTGCCGCTACTCAACGACTACCAGGACAGCTGGCAGGCGCTGCAGCGCGTCGACGGCCAGATCGAGGCGCTGTATGCGCAAGTGCGACTTAAGGGCGTAGCCAAGTTCGACAGCGAGGAAGATCCCGAGCGCCGCCTGCAGCTGCTGGTCAACGCCTACGCGCATCGTCAGGACGAGGCACTGACCCTGGCCAAGGCACGTCGCGCCGCGGTCACCGACATCGCCCGAACGCTGCGCAACATCCGCAGCGACTACGAGAGCTTGGAACACCAGCTGGCGCTGTTCAACCGCGAGATCAACAAGCGCCAGGTTTCCAACCTGGCAAGCTTCCGCATCGTGCTGGCGCCGAACAAGGATGCGCTCAAGCACATCGACCAGATCATCCACAGCGCCGGACAGTACGAGGAAGGCGAGACGCTGTCGGTGTTCGATCTGTCCCAGTCGTCCGAACAGGACGCGAAGAACGAGGAAGCCAAGGAGTATCTGGCGCGGCTGGTGGCGGCGAACAACAACCAGCTGGGCTTGAAGGACCTGTTCGAGCTGGCATTCGAAATCACCAAGGTCGGCGGCCAGCCAGTGATCCACACCGACATCGACGGTGCGGCGTCGAACGGCACCACGATGACCATCAAGGCGCTGACCAACATGTACCTGTTGCTGCACCTGATGGACCGCGATCAGGCCGGGCGCATCCGCCTGCCCTACTACCTCGACGAGGCGGCAGACATCGACGAGCGCAACCAGCAGGCGCTGATCGAAACCAGCCTGCAGCTGGGCTTCGTGCCGATCCTCGCGTCGGTGAAGCCGCAGGTCTCCGCGCACGTCGCCATCGACCTGGAGGGCGGCAGCGGGCCGACCGGCATCTACATCGACGAGGCGGACTGGAAATACATCAGCCGCCGCGAACCAACCGCCAGCGAGCACACTGTTTCAGCCCAACGGACCGAAGAACCGGCCTGATCTCCCTGCAACGAAAAAGGGCCCCGCGGGGCCCTTTTTCATACACATCCGGCTATCGCCGTAGGGTGGACTTCATTCCACCAATACCGTCCCGGATTGATCGTCACTTGCCACTGGCAGCTCGCCCCAGCTCGATCTTCGGCGCCCAGTCAAACCACTCCTCCTGCGGCTCCTTGAACAAGGCAAAGGTCTGTCCTGGCAAGGCGCGCTGTCCCATGCGTTCGCCATCAGGCGTAGCAAAGGCAACGCCGCCCTCGATCAGCGACTCCAGCGAATCGGTACGTAGGCTGGCACCCTTGAACAGGCTGAAGTCGACACCAAAGCCACTGGTTTCCCAGAACCGGCTGCCGGTGTGCACCAGCGCGGCGTAGCGTGGCTCGATAAGCACGCGAATCAACACGCGGTCTGCCGTCTGGCCCAGCTCGTACCCGATCACCTCGCCGACTTTCACCTCACGGTAAGTGACTGCATTACCCGGTTTGATTGACCCCAGCCGCGCCGCGCTGAGTACCAAGGTGAGTCCTTCTCCCGCCTTCTGCGGCTCACGCTCCTGCCCCACGAAACGCGATTGGGCTGCAGCACCCGGCCTGCCGGGAGCAACCTCGAGGTAGGGACCGCTGACCAGGGTGTCCAGATTGGCCGTGCGCATGATGCCAAGCTCGGGCCGTACCACCCAGAACTGGGTGCCCGCGCGGGCAATACGAGACTCTGCAGCGGTTATCCGGGCGCGCAGCACGACGTGCCCGAGGTCGTCGCTCAGCGTCACGCTATCGACCTCACCGACGTCCAGGCCCTTGTAGCGGATCGGCGTTCCGGCCGCCAAGCCATCGCCGCGATCCAGACGAATCTCTACCGACGTACCGCGCCGTATCGCGCTGTCCCTGTCCTTGTGCAGTTCAAACCGAGGCACTTTTTTGGTGGCCGCCGCTTGCGGATCCGGCGTCTCGAATGCGATCCCACCGGCCAGCAGGCTTTGCAGCGACTCGCTACGCACCTCGATACCGGACAGCCCTCCGGACAGGGAGATGCCACTGGCATTCCAGAACCGGCTCGAGCTGTTTACCAGATCGGCGTAGGGCTGCTCGATGTGCACGCCAACCACAACCCGCTGCTGGTCGCGGGAGAACTGGTAGCTTTGCACGGAGCCAACCCTCACCTGGCGGTAGAGCACAGGACTACCGACATCCAGCGAGCCGAGATTGTCCGCGGTCAGCACCAGGTGAAGGCCCGGCGAACGTATATCCAGTGGCGGTGCCTTGGCGCGTGCAACAAAGTTGCGCCTAGCCTGCGCGCCCTTCTCTCCAGGGCGCACGGAAATGTAGTTGCCGCGCACCAAGGCCTCGAGTCCCGAGATCCCGGCAACCGAAACCGATGGTTTGACCACCCAGAACTGTGTGTCCTCGACCAGATAGTCCTCGAACAGCGGGTCAATGGAAAGCTCGGCCTGTGCGCCACTGAGGTCAGAATCGATATCCAGCTTCTTTAGCAAACCGACCTGCATGCCCTTGTAGATCACCGTTGTGCGGCCTGCCTGAAGCCCATCGAAGTCCTGCAGCGCAACGAGCGTTTTTATACCCGCCTGAGCCGCATCGAAATCCTCGTAAAGCCTGAACGGAATGCTCGGATCGGTCGCCGGACTGTCTTGCCGGTGAGCTGGCGTGGCAAAGGCAATGCCCCCGGCCACGATGCTGGCCAGCGATTCCGTACGAAATTTCACCCCGGTCAGCCCAGCATCCACGGTAACGCCGCTGGCGTTCCAGAAACGGGTGTGCTTACGCACCAGATGTGCGTATTCCGGCTGGATATACAGTTGCACTTCCACCGTGCTGTCGTCTTCGGCCAACACATAGTTCTTCACCTGGCCTACCTGGATCTGCCGGTAGAACACTGGGCTACCACGGTTCAACGAGCCGAGCCGCTCGGCCTTTAGCGTAAGATGCAGGCCGATACGGGTGTCGGACATGGGCGGCTCTTCCGCCAGCGCAACGAAACGCCGGGTTTCCTCCCCTTCGGCAGGGCTGATACCGATGTAGTTGCCAGACACAAGGGTCTCCAGGCCGGTAATTCCAGCCAAGGTCACACTGGGCTTGACCAGCCAGAAGCGCGTGCCGCTGCGCAGGTAGCCATCGACATCCTTGTTCATTTCGATTTCGGCGACTACTACCTGTCGACGTTCATCATCGCCAAGCCGCAGATCTCTCACGACACCAATCGTCATGCCCTTGTAGAGCACCGACGTCTTGCCGATCTCGATACCCTCGGCACTTTCGAAGACCACCTCGATGTGGATGCCCCGCTCGCTATAGGCTTCCCAAGCCAACCACGCGCCGATCGCCAGTGCGATCAGCGGCAGTATCCAGATGGCAGACCAACTGGAAGCGGGACGAGTATTGGCTTGTGGCAGGTCAGTCATGCGTGGCCCCGGATTCCGTGTTATCCCAGATAAGACGTGGGTCGAAAGTGATGGCGGCGAGCATGGTCAGTATCACCACGCTGGCGAAGGCAACGGCGCCAAAGCCCGCTTCCACGCTGGCAAGGCTGCCGAAATTGACGATTGCCACCAGAATGGCGATGACAAATATGTCGAGCATGGACCATCGCCCAATCCACTCGATGAATCGAAAAACAAGTATTCGTTGGCGCGGCGACATTGGGTGATGCCGCTGTACTGAGAACAGCAACATCGCAATCCCAACCAGCTTGAATGTGGGAACCAGAATACTGGCGATAAACACCACTGCGGCAATAGGGAACATTCCGTGCTTTGCCAGGGTGACAACGCCGGACATTATCGTGTCCGGCGTACCACTACCGAGCATGCGTACCGTCATGATCGGCAGAAGATTGGCCGGCAGGTAAAGCAGTGCCGCGGTAATCAGCAGCGCCCAGGTTCGGACGATGCTATTTGGCCGGCGCGTATGCACGCGAGCACCGCAGCGGGTGCAATGGTGATGACGCTGAACTGCGTTCGCTCGGTTCAGCTGATGGCACTCATGGCAAACCATCAATCCGGCATCAGCAGCGCGCATCACGACGCTCCGAGAGGGCTTCCCAAACCTGATGCGGCGACATTACCAACTCCAACCACACCTGAACGACCAGCAGGCCGGCAAAGCATGCCAAGCCGATACCAAGACTCAGCTCGGCCATGTCTCTGAGCTTGATGATCGAAACCAGAATGCCAAGCAGATATACCTCCAGCATCCCCCATTCACGTAGATGGTGATACGTCCGATAAAGCAGCACGCCCAAGGGCTTTGCTCGACCGAACGCAATGCAAAGCAACACGGCGAGCTGGCACAGCAACTTAAGTAGCGGCACGGCCATGCTGCAGAGAAACACCACCATAGCAACACCTTGCATGCCGCTGTTGTACAGACTCAACACTCCACTCCACACCGTATCGTCAGTTACGCGGCCGAGCAGATTCAGGCGCATGATGGGTAGAAAGTTGGCAGGGAAGTACAGCAGTAGCGCGGCCAGCACCAATGCCAAGCCAGGCCCGACGATGCGATGCCGTAAACGAAACAACTCACAACCGCAACGCGGACAGTCGGCAACCTCGCCGAGGTTGAGCGTCGGCTTGAGCATCAGCAAATCACATTCGGGGCAGGCGACCAGCTGCTCGAGCGGAATTTCATCAAGCTCTGGCGTAGCAGCCGATTCCGACATGGGGAGAATATCCGAGTAAAGCGCTCATTCTAAACGAGTCGGGGATGCAGCCGTCAGCTGGGCATGAATGAGCGTACTAGACTTCGCGCCCGTAGATTAGAAGGCACGCTCATTCGCCCACACATCAGCCTACTTTCCTGTACTTCTGCTAAATCGAGCCCAAAAGCAAACCCCCGACCGGATTTCTCCGATCGGGGGTTTGGGATAAGAGCTTGACGATGACCTACTCTCACATGGGGAAACCCCACACTACCATCGGCGATGCGTCGTTTCACTACTGAGTTCGG
>NZ_PPXG01000011.1 GCF_002909485.1 Stutzerimonas stutzeri | reverse complement strand
CGTACAGCCTCTCGCTTGAACTCTGGGCTGTAGCGTTGATACCTACGTTTGTCGGTCATGGGACACCTTCCTCTCTGACGGTATAGTCACATTCGAGGTGTCCGTAAAATCAGGGTCAGTTCAGATCTATTTCGGCCTTGCTGGTTAAACCGGCTAATGTCTGCTCCCAGACTTGCAGCACATTAGCTAGCTGTTGGCTCAGGCCGTTCCAGCCTGTGACGAGTTGTTCGGCCTGTTTGGTGGTGGCTGCCGAGAGCTGGGTCATCAGCAGGTGCCGTATCGACAGGGCCATAATCGGGCGAACGAACGATACTGTGTGGCGCCAGGCGATCAGGCGTCCACGCGCCTCAGCTAAGTTATCGAGGCGGGGTAACTCTTCGCCTTCAAGACACGCCAGTAGTTCGGCATTGTTCTGCAGCGCTGCGGCACGCTCCTGCCAGCTCTCCACGGAGTGGGCGAGCGCCAATACTCGGCCAGTTGTAGGAGCCTGTTCGCTAATAAGCGGCAGAAGGGTGTTGAGGGCGCTACCGATATCTTTGATGAGGCGCAGATAGAGGCCGTTGGGGGCCAGCAAGTCCTCGGATTTCAGTTGGTGCACATCTAACGGCAGCACGCTTTCTAATTCATCACGATGGGATAGTACGTCCGAGAGGTATTCCTTCAGCGCTCCGGCATCGCCAAGCAGGCGCTCCAGCACCTGCGCATTTTCCTTTAGTAGATACTCGGCAACCCAAACGTTGCCGCCGAACCCCCGGCCACACTTATCTCGCAGTGTGCGATACCAGTTGCGCAGGGCAATCAGATCGTCAGTTTTAGTTTCTGTATCTCTAAAATGCTCCCCGAGGGCTTCCCGATAACTTGAGTCAGTCGCTAGTCGGCTGCGGCTTTGTTTGTAGGAAATTCCGTCCGGGAGCATCTGGATAGCTGCTTTCAGCTTAATACCTGGTCGTACCATGCCAAGAATTTCTGCCTTGGCTGCGCGCCAACTGCTCTTGAACCAGCGAAATAGCGAGCTGTCTTCGAGCACTCGCTGCAGGTCTTCAAGTCTCGTGTGGTCCGGTAGCCGACCAAGTGTGAATACGCTGGCGCACTTTTCTTCGAGCTGTGTGATGCTGCTTATAAGCTCGCTGAGCTCAGGCAACATAATATCCAGTGCAGCTTCTTCGAAGCGTTTGTGGCGCCATTCCGACAAGGCAATGGGCATTCGCAGCAGGAGCTCCAGCAGGAGGGCGAGTTGCTCAATGCCGTGCTTGTCCGTCCTGAGCGACTGCGTGGCTGATGTCTTCGCAATGGTTTGAATCAGTAGTTGGGCTTTGGGTGCCTCGTCAATGATCTCTTGGGCTTTCTGCATCAACTCCAAGAGGTTATCCAGTTTCAGCTCGCTACGGTCATTGTGCTGCCGTATCTGTGCGCAGGAGTTTTTGATTGCTTCTAGGGCATGAGGAGAGTCAATTACGCTAGGGTGCAGAGCCTGGTTCAGCCCAATTTGCTCCTCCATCAGCTGATCCATGCCTTCTAGCCAAGCTTGTAGCGCCTCGCAGCTGGCAGCATCGAGTCGGTTGATCAAGTCCCAGTCTTCGTCTCCTTTGGGGATGGGCATCGCGGATAATGCACTGGCCAGCTGCTGGAGCGCTTTGGGCGAGAGCGATGCGACCTCAGGTGCTTTAAGGTCGGCCGAGGCCCTACCGCATGCTGCGTCTAACTCCTCTGAAGCCCCTATGGCCTTTTTCAGCTGGAGCAAGATGTCGGATCTTTCTAGCCCGCCTATTTGTGTCTTGGTGCAGCCAAACCATGGATGCGTTTCAAGCTGGCCGCTCTGGCCGGCCTCCTCGATGGTCTTGGTGTACACATGGGCGAAGTACCCAGCCTGCTCATGGACTTGATTCCTATCCAGGCTGGTTGCATCCGAGGGGTGGAGGTCGGCTGGACGGATCGCCAGGCTTTCCCGTAGGCGAGTGGCTTGCATTAGGATCTGATGAGCTGTGAGTCCGGTGTCGGCATAGAGGGTGTGCAACTGCCGGACATGCTCGTTCAGCTGCTCCTTCAACCGTTCGTAGTTCTTGATCAAATCATTCAGTTGGCCGGGCTTACGGTAGCTGCCTCGGTTGCTTAAGCGTTGTCCAATGCTGGCGGCTACTGCACTTTTCTGGCTTTTGTGGCTATGCAACTCCAGACAGAATTCCCCTAATCCTGCACGTGTGAGTCGATTTTTAACGACCTCTAGCGCGGCGCGTTTTTCCGCCACGAATAGCACCTTTTTGCCCTGTGCCATTGCTGCGGAGATCATATTGGTGATGGTCTGTGACTTACCTGTGCCAGGCGGCCCTTCGATCACCAAGTCCTCGCCGCGCATTACATCGACGAGCGCACTGTGCTGTGAGCTGTCCGCGTCATCGATCAACGGGTAAAGCTGATGAACTTCCTGAAGCTCGTCAATGGCATGCTCGGAGCTAAAAGTACTGGCAGCAAATTCGGGCCTTTGGCTATCTACGAGGCCAATTAGTCGCTGGACCAGACTATTCTGCAGTAACGCCTGGTTTTTACCTGGCTCCAGATCGAGGTACATCATCAGCTTGCCGAACTCGAACAAACCAAGGGAAGCAAAGCGGTGCAGCTTCCAATCAGGCTTCACTTCGAGAACAGTCTCCCGTACGCGGGCGAAGTACTCTTCTGGCAGGATATCGTCGGTGATACGTGGCAGTGCGATTCCGAAGTCGCGGCGTAGCTTCTCCCGGAGCGAGAGGTTGGTGAGAATGTCTTCGCCGGTGTACAGAACCTCATAGTCGAAGGTCGCTGTTTTGGAGTTGAGCTTCCCCTTCTCCAGGCGGACGGGCAGCAGCATCAGGGGTGCCAGGCGCGAGCTGTCTTTTCCGGCTATCGACTCGTCCCATTCGAGGAAACCGAGCGCTAAATAAAGAATGTTGGCGCCGGTTTCATCCAACGAGAGTCGCGACTGCGCGTGCAGAATCTGCAGGCGTGACTCAAGCTCGGCTGGGTAGTAAAGCGTTTGAATGGCATCGTCAGCGTGTTTCCCGCTAGGGGCATCCGATCCTGTTGGCAGTTCATAGCTTGTTTCCATGCCTAGGACCTGCGCCCACGTTTCCGCTGTTGGCGGTTTTTTCAGCTCGCTGACACTGCCGGTTTGCTCGTCGTATTTAAGGTAGCCGTGCTCGATCAGCTGTCGCTCCGTTGGCTCGGGTACCGGCGCGAAGCGCATCGTTTCTTCGGCGGTTAACGTCTCAAACAGATGATCGGGGAGCTCGTCGATGATCCGCGCGAAACGTTTGGACCGTGCGTGCGAAAAATTCAGGAGCCTGTTTCTAGCGCTGAGATCTAGCAGGCGGCTGCGAAGTTTCTCCAAGCTTTCTGGACTGTCGCTGGCAGCATCGTCGAGATCCTCCCAGTTGGATGGCTCGTCGGGTCGAGGTTGCTGACTGCTCGGTCTCCAGCTGCTGTCGACGCGGTACACCGAGCCGCCCCGACCGCTTCCTTTTTGCAGCTTGCCCTGGCCAATCAATTCTTCACGGACTGACCAGTAATCATCGTCGGCGATTCCGAAGTCGTGAAGTTCTGCTTTTTCTTCAAGCCGCTGTTTTAGCGTCTTGTTACCTACTGCCGTCCCGTCGCCGGGAACCAGGTCCAGTATCCAATCCTGTACGAGTTTCCGTTCATTGGCTGTCAAAGGCATGCTGGCCGAAGATTGCACTGTCATCTAACTCATCCATCGAGAAAAACGTATAGGTAGATGCAGACCGAGCTTGTCGCGTCGGGACAGTTAGGTAGGAGGGCGAAGGCTGGATGCGTTTGAGGCGCTGCTAAGCTTGCGGAGTCCATCCCTGGTGTCTTGCGGCAATACTGTGACTGCGTTCCCATCACAGTAGCGAGGTGCAAGATTGCGGTAAAGCGTGATGGCGCGTTAATAGCAGAAGTGCTGAGGATTTTTAGACGCATGGCTAAGCCAGCTTCCGGTTTGACCCATTTGGTTGCCTGCTATCGCCGACGGCTGATAGTTCGGTTTCGTTGGATACCGGCTTGGATACTGCTCGACCGAGAGCTTGACGCAAGTCGCGAGCACTAGGAATCCGTGTTAACTAGCTTGTTAACCTGCAGTTGTTAATCCTAGCGGTTGTCCCTGCCAATGGAAGTTTCCGTGCGTACCAAGCTGCGTACCGATCACTGCGTACCATTTTGACTATCGCGATAATGGTCACCCGGTGCAGTTACCGTAGCGAGTCGTCTAACTGAGCCGTCATGACGCTTCCGTTGCTGTCCTCACTGGCCAAAGCACGCTCCGGCCTACTCACACGACAACTACTCACTGCAGCCTTGTTCGTTGGTCGTGCCCACAAGCGCCTCAGCGTAAATCGACATTTGACGACCGAGGGCCACAGGCTTCCACAAACTTCGGAGTGAAGCCACAACCGGTGCAGTGGCTCGTTATGGTCAGGAGCTGAACTGCCGTCAAGCTCCTAAGCTCTGAAGGCCGTCAAAGCTAAAGCCAATATTAGCTGCGGTTATCTCCGATTTTTCATGACCCTGTTTGGCACGCCTGTTTAAAGCTATCAATCCCGCATAACGCAGGTATGCACCCGCAGCTGTAGCTTCCTGTTGGAATCTCTCCAGTACGAAGGGCGCAGGGGTTGTACGCGCAGGCCAGATGTCCACATGCAGCAGTACATGAAAAATAATGGTGCCTTTTTCAATGATCAGGCTGGGAATGTCGCCCCGGCTTTCGCCCATCCACTTGATCGCGTATCCCTCATCACAGAGCTGAAGGCTCAAAAATTCAATAGCATGGGTATAGGCCTCGGCCTTACTTATTAAGCCAGCGGTATTCCTAGGTTTCGACTCAGTCGGTCTTTCTGATTGCCTATTGCCAGAATGCTGAGCTCTGGACAGCAGTTCAGCATTGAGGAGATGTTTTTCGATGCGTTTGGCTTCAAGCCTGCGTTGTTCTTCCAATGTCTCAAGCCTTTCCTGTTCAGCAAAGCGCTCGCCTGCTAGGCGGATTGCCGGATTGAAAATTGCGGTAGCGGCAGCGAGCTCTACGGCAAGTTCCCTAGTGGCGTTGCGACACTCGGGGCTTAGTCCAGCGCTGTGGCCGTAGATATCTAAGAACCGAACAAGCCCGCTGGCGAGAATGAACTGGGCCTCTGGATCAGGGTGATTGAAAGTCCAGTTGCCAAGAGATGTTAGCCAGGCGTCCTCTGTCCTCATGTTGGCGGTCTTTATCAGACCTGAAGCCATCGTGGCTATTTGCCCGCCATCGCCGGGGTCGAGTCGCGTTGCATCCATCCATAGCCCAGCAATCTTTGCCATCCGGGTTCGTTCAGAGAGCCATCCAAGCATTCTTGTACCCTTATTTTTGAGTAGCTTCGTTTGCCGTTTCGAAATAGCAGACTGATAGTCAACTCGCTTCGTGTTGCTTCAGCTGTGCCAGCTGGTGAGCTATCCGCCGGATGTCTTCACCCCGGTACAAACTGCTAATCCAGTCCTCGGGGATCTGGCTGCTCCCGTAATACGCACCAGCTATCTGCCCACATATCGCAGCTGTGGTGTCCGCATCATCGCCAAGATTCGCGGCCGCGAGTATCGCGTCCCGGAAGTTGTCCGTATGCCAAAAAGACCAGAGCGCAGCCTCAAGGCTTTCCACCACATAGCCGGACCCAGATACTTCTGCTTCTGACGCATGGCGAAAACGCTGCTCGATGATCCGTTTCATTGTCTCCGGGGCGTCAAACTCAAGGCGAGCTGGGAACAGCTTAGCCTTGTCTCGTTCACCGGCTAACGCTCGTAACAATACCGACGCGAAATAGCGGCAACTGGCGAGACACTCTTCTGATGCGTGTGTAGTGGCCGATCCCAGGGCCGCATAATCCAGCGCTCGGTCCGGGTCGTTGAGGTAGTACATGGGAATAGGTGCCAACCGCATCAGCGAGCCATTGCCCGATGAGCTGGGGTCCGTTGAGCCGCAGTAAGGTTCGCCGGTTCGGTGAAAGCGGGTCAACGCTGCCGCAACGGTCTTTCCAATGCCGAAAGCATGTGGCCGGCACGAGTTGTGCCCCTGATCAGCCCATTGCCAGTACCGCTGCATCTGGTCGAGTGGGTCGAAGCCGTTACACTCGATCAGGCTTTCCGCGAGGCACAGCGCCATCGAGGTGTCGTCTGTCCATTCTCCTTTGAGAAGTCTGAATTTCCCGCCTCCAGTCATATCTGTTAATGGCGCAAACCGCCCCCGCGGCACGAACTCCACTGCTGTGCCTACAGCGTCGCCACAGGCCAAGCCCAGTAGACAACCCTCGTAGCGATCCATATTCACGTCCATAACCGTCCCTGACAAAACTGAATGAGCTCATAGGAGGGCTCGCCGTCACGTTCGCGACTCCCAGCCATGTGGATACTAAGCTGGATACCACCGTCGTGAGCATCCACGCTGTATTGCTTTGAGCAGGGAAGGGGCATGTGAATATTGTGGACTGATGCGTTCAGAGTACCTTCCAAAAGATGGCTATTTCGTGCGTACCACCTTGCGTACCAACTTTTGCGTACCAGTTGGTAGTGACAATGGCGTGGAAGGGATTGGGTTCGCATTAGTCTAATTCTTGGTGATCTCCTCGGGTTAAAGTAGCGGCTTTGCTCGATACCCGGGAGCTGTAGCGTGAACACGGAAAACCATTCCCAGACGGCCGCTTTTCTCTGGTCGATTGCCGACCTGTTGCGCGGTGACTTCAAACAGTCCCAGTACGGCCGCATCATCCTGCCGTTCACCCTGCTACGGCGGATGGAATGCGTGCTGGCTCCGACCAAGGATGAGGTGGTCAAGCAGACCTACGCGCAGGAAGGCCGTCCCGATACTGTGCGCGAAATGATTCTGCTGCGCGCCGCGGGCCAGCAGTTTTTCAACGCCTCGCCGCTTACTCTTGGCACCCTATCCGACACCCAGACCGCCGACGACCTGATGAAGTACGTGCACTCCTTCAGCAAGGACGCCCGCGAGATTTTCGAGCACTTTCACTTCGAGGATTTCGTTCAGCAGCTGGCCAGCGCCAACCTGCTGTACCAAGTGGTGCAGCGCTTCGCTGCCACCGACCTGAGCCCAGAGCGCATCAGCAACTTCGGCATGGGCATCATCTTCGAAGAGCTGATCCGCAAGTTCGCCGAAAGCTCCAACGAAACCGCCGGGGAGCACTTTACCCCGCGCGATATCGTGCACCTGACCACCTCGCTGGTGATCACCGGGCAGGACGGCAAGCTCGCGCCCAACAGCATCGTCACCATCTATGACCCGACTGCGGGCACCGGCGGCTTCCTCTCCGAGGGCGACGAGTACATCCAGTCCATCAGCGAAAAGGTCACCGTGTCCCTGCACGGCCAGGAGCTCAACCCCGAGTCCTACGCCATCTGCAAGGCGGACATGCTAATCAAGGGCCAGGACGTGGCCAGCATCAAGCTCGGCAACACCCTGTCCAACGACCAGCTCGCCGACAAGCGCTTCGACTTCATGCTCAGCAACCCGCCGTTCGGCGTGGAGTGGAAGAAGGTGCAGAAGCAGATCACCGACGAGCACAGCCACAAGGGCTTCGACGGTCGCTTCGGCCCCGGCCTGCCGCGCGTGTCCGATGGATCGCTGCTGTTCCTGCTGCACCTGGTCAGCAAGATGCGTGACCCGCGCGACGGTGGCTCGCGCATCGGCATCATCCTCAACGGCTCGCCGCTGTTTACCGGCGGCGCCGGCTCCGGCGAGTCGGAAATTCGCCGCTACCTGCTGCAGAACGATCTGGTCGAAGCCATCGTCGCGCTGCCGACGGACATGTTCTACAACACCGGCATCGCCACCTATGTGTGGATTCTTTCCAACCACAAGGCCGCCGTGCGCCAGGGCAAGGTGCAGTTGATCGACGGCAGCCAGCACTACGCCAAAATGCGCAAGTCGCTGGGCAGCAAGCGCCAGTACATCACTGAGGATCAAATCAGCGAACTGGTGCGCCTGTATGGCAGCTTCGAGCAAACCGCGCAGAGCAAAATCTTCCCCATCGACGCCTTTGGCTACCGCCGCATCACCGTCGAACGCCCGCTGCGCCTGAACTTCCAGACCAGCGCCGAACGCATCGGCAAAGTGCTGGAAGAAAAAGCCCTGCAGAAACTCGACAGCGCCGCCCAGCAACAACTGCTGGCTGCTTTGCACTCGATGGACTCCAGCCAGCTGCACCGCAACCGCGAGCAGTTCAGCAAGCTGCTGAAAAAAGCCCTCACCGCGCACAGCGTCAGCCTGAGTACGCCGGAACTCAAAGCACTGATGAGCGCCCTGAGCGAGCGCGACCCCGAGGCAGACATCTGCACCACCAAAGGCCAGCCGGAAGCCGACGCCGGCCTGCGCGATAACGAGAACGTGCCGCTGGGCGAGTCGGTGTACGACTACTTCCAGCGTGAAGTCATCCCCCATGTACCGGATGCCTGGATCGACGAAAGCAAGACCGATGCGCTGGACGGCGAGGTCGGTATTGTTGGCTTCGAGATTCCGTTTAACCGCCACTTTTATGTGTTCCAGCCACCGCGTCCGCTGGAAGAAATCGACCGCGACCTAAAAGCCTGCACCGACCGCATCAAGCAGATGATTGAGGGGCTGTCGGCATGAGTTTTCCAGCGTACCCCGCGTACAAAGAATCGGGCGTGAAATGGCTACCAGAGGTGCCTGAACATTGGGTCGTTAGACGAAACAAGCAAGCTTTTAGAATTGTGTCCACGCTTGTGGGGAGCAAGTCCAAAGATTTTCAGCTATTGTCACTTACTCTTCGAGGGGTGATTCCCCGAGATATGGAAAGCGGGAAAGGTAAATTTCCAGCTGAGTTCGACACATATCAAACAGTTGAGCCAGACGATATTGTTTTCTGTCTGTTTGATATTGATGAGACACCTCGCACGGTCGGAATTTCCAGCGACTACGGGATGATCACCGGTGCATACACGGTTGCCAGAGCCTTTCCGGCTGCGGACCCAAGATTTATTTATTATTGCTACTTTGCTATCGATTTACGCAAAGGGCTTAGGCCTTTTTATACCGGACTAAGAAAGGTTGTAAGACCAGAAACCTTTATGAATATTGAGCTATCGCTTCCTCCCCGAGGCGAGCAGGCAAATATTTGCAATTTCCTCGACCACGAAACCGCCCGCATAGACGCGCTGATCGAAGAGCAGCAGCGCCTGATCGAACTGCTCAAGGAAAAGCGCCAGGCCGTTATCTCCCACGCCGTCACCAAAGGCCTCGACCCGACTGTGCCGATGAAGGACTCCGGTGTGGAGTGGCTGGGCGAGGTGCCGGCGCATTGGAAGGTTTCCAAGCTTAGCCACTACGCACAAATCAAGACGGGGTTTCCTTTTCCGTCTGCATCTTTCTCTCATGACGAATCAGATGTGCGGCTTCTACGTGGGGCAAATATTGGAGTCGGCTCGCTTAAGTGGATCGACACCGTTTACTGGAGCCTCTGTGAGGGCGATAACCTTTCGAGTTATCTCATGGAGGAAGGGCAAATCGTGCTCGGCATGGATCGGCCATGGATCAGTGAGGGAATGCGGATCGCCCGAGTGACAAAAGAAGATATGCCGTGCCTGCTTCTTCAGCGTGTGGCTGCCATTAGCCCAATTGCAGAGCTTGATGACGAATATTTGTTTTGCTTGCTCGCGTCAGAGCTATTTAAGACATATGTAGAGCCTGATTTAACTGGGGTTAGCGTTCCGCATATCAGTCCTGAACAGATAATGAGTTTTCAGATATCAATTCCAGAAATTGACGAACAGCGCAGGATCAGCAGCTTTATCAGGAACCAACTCGATCAGATGTCCGCGCTATTTGAGCAGGCAAGCGAGAGCGTTGAACTGCTCCAAGAACGCCGTTCCGCCCTAATCTCCGCCGTCGTCACCGGCAAAATCGACGTGCGAGGCTGGCAACCACCGGCCCGCGCGCAAGCACCCAAAATAGAAGAAGCGGAGGCCGTGTAAATGGCGGACAGCCAGGAGGCGCCTTACCAGCCGGCCATAAGCCAGCAGATCCAGCTATTTACCTCGGCCGACGGCCAGGCACAGCTGCAGGTCGCGCTGGAGCACGACACGCTTTGGCTGAGCCAGGCGCAAATGGGCGAGCTGTTCGACACCACGCCTGAAAACGTCTTGATGCACCTGAAAAACATCTTCAGGGATGAGGAATTGGCCGAGCAGGCAACCACTAAGGATTTCTTAGTGGTTCGTCAGGAAGGTATCCGCCAGGTGCGTCGGCGCATCAAGCACTACAGCCTGGATGCCATCATTTCCGTGGGTTATCGCGTGAGTTCCAGGCGGGCTACCCAGTTCCGTCAGTGGGCTACACGGGTGTTGCAGGCGCATCTGGTCGAAGGCTACACCCTCAACCAGCGCCGTTTGGCGGAGCGCGGTATCGAGTTTGAGCAGGCGGTGAGCCTGTTGTCGCGCACCCTGGCCAACCAGCAACTGGTCAATGACCAAGGCCGGGCCGTGCTCCAGGTGATCGGCGACTACGCCCGCAGTTGGAGCCTGCTGCAGGGCTACGATGAGCAAAGCCTGCAGGAGCAGAGCGCACGTCAGACCGACATGCGCGCCCTGGAGCTGGATGATGTGTTGGCGGCCATCGCGCAGTTGAAGGCCACGCTGATGGCCAAGGGCGAGGCGACCGAGCTGTTCGGCCAACTGCGCGGCGATGGCCTGGCCTCGGCCATTGCCACCATCGAGCAAGGTTTTGGCGATGAATGGTTCTACCCCAACGTGGCCAGCCGCGCGGCGCATCTGCTGTATTTCGTCATCAAGAACCACCCGCTGGCCGATGGCAACAAGCGCAGTGGTTCGTTTTTGTTTCTCTGGTATCTGCAACTGAACCAGCACCTGCTGGCGCGGCCGGTGGAGCAGTTGATCAATGACAACACGCTGGTAGCGCTGGCGCTGTTGGTGGCCGAGAGCCTGCCTGAGCAGAAAGAATTGATGGTGCGCCTGGTGGAGCATTTCGTGCTGCTGAGGCCGCTGTAAAAAACAACACCCACATTGCCGAGAAGGGAGCAGGGAGCGTTATGGCGGATAGCCGGGAAGCCCAGTTTCAACAAGACATCATCACCGCCATGACCGCCCACGGCTGGCTCACCGGCCCGGCCAGCGGCTATGACCGGCGCACGGCGCTGTATACCGAGGACTTTCTCGGTTACTTCAAGGATGCCTGGCCCGAGCGTTGGGACAAGTTTGCCAAGGCCAATCCGAACAACCCGGACGAGGTGCTGGTACAGAAGCTGGTCCGCGAGCTGGAGCAGAGCGGCACGCTCGATGTGCTGCGCCACGGCTTCAAGCTGCCCGCGGTGAAGGTGGAGCTGTGCAGCTTCAAACCCGACCACGGCATGAACCCGGATACCCTCAAGCGCTACCAGTGTAACCGCCTGCGCGTGGTGCCAGAGGTGTCCTACTCACCCCATGCGCGGGAAGCCGGTGTGGGCGGGCAAAGCTACAACCCGCGTCTGGACCTGGTGCTGTTCGTCAACGGCATCCCCACCGCGACGCTGGAACTGAAAAGCGAGTTTAAGCAGTCGGTGGAAAACGCCAAGCGCCAGTACCGCTACGACCGCCCGGTAAAAGACCCGCTGACCCGCAAGCCCGAGCCGCTGCTGACCTTCAAGCGCGGCGCGCTGGTGCATTTCGCGGTCGGGCAGAACGAGGTGGCGATGACCACCAAGCTGGACGGCAAGGACACCTTCTTTCTGCCGTTCAACCTCGGTAGCGCGGAAGGCGGCGCCGGCAACCCACCGTCTGCCGACGACGGCCAATACGCCACCGGCTACCTGTGGCAGCAACTGTTCCAGCCGGATGCCTGGCTCAAGGTGCTCGGGCGCTTCCTGCACCTAGACAAGAAAACCAGCGAGGGCTTCGACGGTACGCTGACCACCAGGGAAACGATGATCTTCCCGCGCTATCACCAGTGGGATGTGGTCAACCAGCTGATCGAGACCACACACGCTGAAGGGCCGGGCAAGCGTTACCTGATCCAGCACAGCGCCGGTTCCGGCAAGTCCAACTCCATCGCCTGGACTGCTCACCAGCTCGCCTCGATGTACAGCGCTGACGGCCAGCGGCTGTTCAGCTCGGTGATCGTGGTCACCGACCGCACCGTGCTGGACAGCCAGCTGCAGAACACCATCTACCAGTTCGAGCACGCCCAGGGCGTGGTCCGGCCGATTACCCGTGACATCGGCAACCTGAGCAAGTCAGAGCAACTGGCTGAGGCGCTGGCCGACCAGGTGCGCATCATCATCGTCACCATCCAGACCTTCCCGGCGCTGTTCGATGCGCTGGAGAAGTATCCGAAGCTCGCTTCGGGGCGCTATGCAGTAATCGCCGACGAGGCGCATTCCTCGCAGACCGGATCTTCAGCGAGCAAGCTGAAACAGATTCTTGGTAGTGATGCGCTTGAGGCGGAGGAAATCAGCGCCGAAGACGTGCTGGACGCCGCTGTGCAGGCGCGCCAGCCGAACGAGCGCATCAGCTATTACGCATTCACCGCCACCCCCAAGGCCAAGACCCTGGAGCTGTTCGGCCGCGTGCCCGACCCGACGCTGCCACCAAGCGCCAGCAACAAGCCCGAGGCGTTTCATCTGTACTCCATGCGCCAGGCCATCGAAGAGGGCTTCATCCTCGACGTGCTGCAGAACTACACCACCTACAGCACCGCTTGGAAGATTGCCCACCCGGACGGCGAAGACGACGAGGTGGACTCGAAGAAGGCGCGCATGAAGCTGGCGCGCTGGGTGCGCCTGCATCCGTACAACATCGACAAGAAGGTCGAGATCATCGTCGAGCACTTTCGCGCCAACATCCTCCATCTGCTCAATGGGCAGTCCAAGGCCATGGTGGTGACCAGCAGCCGTCAGGAGGCAGTGCGCTACCAGTTGGCGGTCAAGGCCTACGTGCAGCAGATGGGCTACGCTGACGTGCATCCGCTGGTGGCGTTCTCCGGCAGCGTGTTGCCCGATGAGGTGATCCCCGAGGAAGTGACGGAAAGTAGCAGCCTGCTCAACGCCGGCCTGAACGGTCGCGACCTGGCGAAGGCGTTCGATACCCAGGACTTCAATGTGATGATTGCGGCCAACAAGTACCAGACCGGCTTCGACCAGCCCAAGCTGTGCGCCATGTACGTGGACAAGAAGCTGCAGGGCGTGGACTGCGTGCAAACCCTGTCGCGGCTGAACCGCACCTTTCCGGCCAAGCAGACCTTCATTCTCGACTTCTTCAATGAGGCGCAGGACATCCTCGACGCCTTCCTGCCGTACTACACCCGGGCCGAGCTGACCGACGTAACCGACCCGCAGATCATCTATGACCTGCAGAAAAAGCTGGACGCCGAGAACATTTATTACTGGCAGGAGGTCGAGGCCTTCGCCCTGGCCTTCTTCGACCCGAAGGCCGCCGCCAGCAAACTCAGCTACTACTGCCAGCCCGCCAAGGAGCGCTTCGCCAAGCGTTACGCCTTCAGCGTCGAGTCACGCCAGCAGGCGCTGGATTACAAACGCACCGCCGAGGCCAATGGCGACAGCGCCGGCCTGAAGAAGGCCGAGCACGCCCTAAAAGAAGCCGGTGAGCAAGTGGACCAGCTCGACCTGTTCCGCAAGAACCTGCAGAGCTTTGTGCGCCTGTACGAATTCCTTTCGCAGATCGTCCCCTATGAGGATCGCGAGCTGGAGCAGCTCTGCGTATTCGCCAAAAACTTGCACCCGCTGCTGCGCACGGACCGCCTAGAACAGGACGACGTGGACGTCGGCGAGCTGCAGTTGACGCACTACCGGCTAAGCAAGCGCGCCGAGCACCAGCTGCGCCTGAGCGAGGAGGGAGGGGAGTACACCCTGGACCCGGCCAGCGCGGTAGGCAGCGGGAAACCGCACGACCCTGAGAAGAAGCGTCTCTCAGAGATCATCGAGGCGCTCAACGATATCTTCGGTGCTGAAGTGAGCGATGAGGACCAGCTGCAGTTCCTAACCGGCATCGCCCAGCGCATTAGCCGCCAGGACGACGTAATGGCGCAGGTGAACAACCACTCAGTTGATCAAGTGATGCACGGCCTGTTCCCCAAACGCGTCCTGGATACCGTGCTCGACGCCATGACCGACCACGAGAAGTTGTCGCTGGAAGTGTTGGATAACCAGACTAAGAGTCGGGCGTTTGCACTGGTGATTTTGAAGATGCTGACGCAGCAGGCGGGCGTTGGTGAGAGCGGCGCGCGCGGTGCCTGAGCGCAGCCATCAGAGATAAGGAACGACGATGGCAATTCCGGATTTTCAAAGCGTGATGCGACCTGTTCTGGCCACTGTACGGAACGGTGTGCCGATGCCCCTCAACGAGGTGCGCGAGCGGGTGGCCGAGCAGTTTCAATTGACCGAGGACGAGCGTAAGGAGCGGCTGCCCTCCGGTCATCAGACGGTGATAAATAACCGTGTGGGCTGGGCTCGTACTTATCTGAACAAAGCTGGGCTGCTGTGCATTCCGACCAAGGGGATGGTTCAGATTACTCCGCGCGGCGTTGACGCTCTGACAAATGGGCCGGAGCGCATCACGGTTAGCTGGTTGAAGCAGTTTCCCGAGTTCGCGGACTTTCACACCGCCAAACCGCAAGCGCCTGACGCGCCCGTCTTGCTGGATGTTGCGATTGCCGAAACCACGCCTGACGAACAGTTGGCAGAGGCGCATCAAGCGCTGGTGCAGTCCCTTGCAGACGAGCTTCTAGTGCAAGTCCGGGCAGCTACACCCAGTTTCTTTGAACAGTTGGTGGTCGATCTGATGATCGCTATGGGCTACGGCGGCTCGCGCAAGGAGGCCGGCAAGGCGACCCAGGCGACCAACGATGATGGCATCGACGGGATTATCAAAGAAGACAAGCTCGGCCTCGACGTGATCTATCTGCAGGCCAAGCGCTGGGCCAACACGGTGCACCGTCCGGAGATCGATAAGTTCATCGGCGCATTGACTCGCCAGCGTGCACGCAAAGGCGTGTTCATCACCACCTCGGAATTCTCGGATGGTGCTCGTACTGCAGCGCTGGGCTTGGATATCAAAGTGGTGCTGATCGATGGTGTTGAGTTAGCTCGACTGATGGTGGAGAACAACCTGGGCGTGAGCGTAAAGCAAGTGTACGAGGTGAAGCAGCTCGACAGCGATTACTTCGCAGAGGAGTGATGGTCGCTTTTGTTGCTCGCCATCTAGTGGCTAGAGCTCGGCCGTCCATTCGTCAACGGTTTGGTCTTGCGGTCGTTTGAGTAAGGGGGCTGAGCTAGGCCCCGTGTCATCGCGATCCCTGATTACCGCTTTACCGCAGCTTCGATCCCACGTAGTTGATATTGGCTGAGAGGGCCGCCCTGTATGGCCTAGAGCCAAATTCTTATCCGGCGTGGTTATCCGGAAGTTATCCGGGGTATATCCGGATGCTATCGGTGAGCTATCCGGTAAAAACGCTTTCCTCACCAGGTCCGGTGAGACAGAAAGAGGGCTTATTGAACCTGCATCCATCCGTCCATCATCTCTTCCTTCCGTCAGGTTTGCCGTGAACAGTATATTTTTTAGGTTCCCCATGTAGTCATGAAATGAGGTAAGGCTTTTGGGAACAGCCAGCGGTGTTGATTTCCAGAATTTATAGAAGTGACTGCGGTCTCCAACATGGAAGTGCCCCTTCGGTAATGGCGAACCTTTCTTTCCTGCTTTGGTAGTACGGCTACGCGTAAGCGATACGTTGAAAACAACGTAGCTTGCTTCGTCATTTATCGTTGACCTGAACTGAAGGCTAACCCCGGGATGTTTGCCCTGATCGTAATAGCCTGTGGAGTAGCTGCGGTATTCGTATGCGTCTATTTTCAGCGTGGCCAAGATCTCGTGTAGCAGATCCGTCGAATGGTTCTTTACCCAATCTGGATCCACCTCTTTACCGTTGGGTTGCAGCACAACGAGCCGGCCAAATTCGATACTGACTTTACCTTTGCAGCTAAGGAATCGACCAATACGTGAGGCCATAGGCTTTTCAGGCTCTGATCAGTAAAAGGCAATGCGGATTACTCCGCATCACGCTCCTTGATCTTGCGAGCGAGCCAGGCATTCAGCTCGGCAACTACATAGTAGGCAGCAGCCTGACGGGTATCGCTGAATTTAATCGGCTTCGGGAAGGTGGGGTCTTTCTTGCGTAACTTGTCCAGGCCAGAGCGGGTCTGGCCAATAGCTTTGCAGACGTCGGGTTGGGGAATCAGGGCTTGGTTGATGCAGGGACTAACTGGGCGCATTTGAGTGGCTCCGTATGGGTACGGCGCACACAGTGGGGCGTTCTAGGAAGTTGGTCCAAACTGCATAAAGCGTTTATGGTGATATTGGATGCTCGGCGGCGAGCACTTGCAAGGTTTCATCTGGCAGGTCTAGCTCTTCAAGTGCTTCACGCCAATCGGCGCAAGCACGTTTGACAGTCATATCTGATATGCCGAGCAGCTCGGCCGCATCATTACTGCTGTCCTCCAAATTTAGCCCCTGCCTGAGTCGCAGGATGACGATCGCCGTTGCATGCAGATCGCGGGAATGGGTATCCGGGCGAGGGTACTTTCCTTTCTCCGTCTTGAGTCCAAAAGCTTGATCGGCACTTTTGCCCTCCATGATTTGGGCAAAAACATGCTTCATCAGTGAGTGGAGCAATGCCGGGTCAAAATCAATATCGTCCCGCATCCGCTCGTGGAAAAGCTCTATTACCTTGTGCGACAACTCGGCATCAAAATTACTCTTAAGATACTGAATGATGGTGTATAGCCCCTCAGGGGTTACCTGGTCCCATTTGCGTTGCTCTGGCTGTTCCATGTTCATGCCTTCCGCCTGATATCTACGATATTGCCAGATGCCAGCTTGTCGAGATGGTCGCCATACCACTGCATCATCACCTTGCGCTGTTCAAGATAGGTACTCTTGTCATACACACCTCGGACACCTTCCTTGACATGTGAGAGTTGGGCTTCGACGTGCTGAGAGTCGAAGCCATGTTCGTTGAGGATGGTGCTGGCAAGGTGCCGGAAGCCGTGACCAGTTTGACGGCCTTCATATCCCAGGCGGCGCAGAGCCATCAGAAATACGGTGTTGCTGCGAGGTTTGGTGCTGTTACTGCGTCCGGGAAACAACAGAGAGTAGCTGCCTGTGAGGTTATGCAACTCGCGCAAGAGTGCGACCGCTTGAGTTGGCAACGGCACCAGGTGTTCCCGACGGCGCTTCATGCGCTCGGCGGGAATTAGCCACAACGCGGCGTCGAGATCGAGCTCGTGCCAGCGAGCTTCACGCAGTTCTGAAGGTCGGCAAGCGAGCAGGGTCAGCAGCTGCAAGCCGATGCGTACATCAGGCGCGTGAGGATATGAGCGGATTGCTCGCAACAGCGCAGGCAGTTCTTCAAGGGATACATGAGCGAAGTTTTCAACGGGCTTGGTTAGCAGGAACTTATGCAAGCCTTCGAGCGGATTGTGGGCGGCGCGGCCTGTGACTCGAGCCAGATCGTAAACCTCCCGACACATACCCCGCACCCGACTGGTTTGTTCAACAATGCCTGTCTGCTCCATGGTGCGCAGGAACTTCATCCATTCCATTGGGGTAATGCCCCCGTAGGGTCTTTTCCCGAATACGGGGAAGACGTGTTTCTCCAGTGCGCCGATGGTGCGAACAGCCGTGCCTTCGGTCCAAGTTTTGCGCTTGGTGGCAAACCACTCCCGGGCCAAGTGTTCGAATGTGTTGTTAGCTGCTTCAGCCTCGGCCGCCTTTTTGGCTTGCTTGGTAGCCAGCATGCTTCCGTCCTTAGACGTTGCTTCTCGCAGATCGCGAACTTTTCTCCGCGCCTGTTCGCCGCTGAGCTGATGCTCTCCCTTGCCATAGGCACCGAGCCCCAGCCATGACCATTTCCCGTCCGGTTTTTTGTAGCGCAGCTGCCATGATTTTGACCCGTCCGGCTTCACCCGGAGATACAGGCCGTCGCCATCAAGCTCCCGATACTCCTTAGCGTCAGCTTCCAGGCTAGCCAGTACTGTATCGGCCATTGGACGCTTCCTGATCTGGCTGCGCTTCATATTTGTATCCCGTCGGTTCAATAATTCAGGAAGGATACATGCAGGGATACAGAAAGAGCAATGCTATGGGTGCGCATGTGGGTACATGTAGAAACAAGAAGCCCCGCACTAGGCGGGGCTTCTGGGGTGTCTCCAATCATGTGGGAACATGTGGAAACTTGCATTTGGTGGAGCCGGGGGGATTTGAACCCCCGTCCGCCAGCTCTCCGCTATCGGTTCTACATGCTTAGCCAGATCTACTGAGTTAACTCCGCGCCGCCCGATTGGCAGGGTGCTTGGAGCGAGCTGTATGAGTTTTAGCCGTTACGTCTACAGCGAACTTGGCGGCGATCCTGTTCTATCTGACAGTCATTTCGGGTTTACAGGCATCCCCTAGTGACCGCTGGCGCCGAAGCGACCAGATGAAGGTTAGGCGGCTAGCGCGTACCCTTCGTAGTTGTCGTCGTTGGCAACTATAAGTTTGCAACAGTTTATTTACGAGTTCTGTTACCAACTCGGCATGCCCCTCAAGTTTTGTTACCGGCGTCGAATCCTAATCGGCCCCTGGTGACGCTTGTGGTGCTGGGCGCGAGTGTACGGCGATCTTTACGCGCTGTCGATCAGTTTGTAGCCATGATGGTTATACAACGTACAGCTGGCCGCGGCAGGATCGCTGGTGCGACCCCGCCGCCTTGGCTCAGTTACCGGAGCCGGAGCCTGCAGTGCCGCTGCTGCCCGAGCTGCCCGGGCCTTTGAGCTCTTGCAGGGCTTTGGTGGAGTGCGCGATGCAGGCCTCAGTGTCACCGGACTGCTGAGCCTCGCGGGCTTGTTTGACGTACTCGTCGACTTTGCTCTTGGCCGGCTCACCCAGAGTGGCGGTGTTGGTGGCCATGTTGTCGTCGATTTCCTGCAGGTTGATCTGGCACAGGTCTTGTGCGAAGACAGCCGGGCTAGCGAGCAGTACCGCGGATGCAAGCAGTGCATGAACTTTCATTGTGGGGCCTCCAGTCTTGTGGACTTCCCGGGCCTGCCTGATAACAGCTGAAGCGGCGGCTCCGAGTCGAATAGAACCCGTCACGGGCTCTAAAAATCCGACTGCGATTGCGCGTGAGCGTTCATCGAAGCGACACAAACGAAGCGGCCCCGCGCTCTTGAGCGGGGCCGTGGTGCGCGAGTTAGAGCGGCAGGGCCGCTGTTTTACTGCGCGTGACGCGATCTACCAGATAGACCAGTCCGTGGTAGTCGATCTGGCCATGACGGGACAGGCCGATCTCGCAGGTGCGGCTGGTGGATATGCCTTCATCGCAGATCTGCACCGCATCCTTCAGGCTGCGCAGGGCGTGACCGTTGAGCTCCGGGGTGGTGAAGCCTTTGTCTCCGGCGAAACCGCAGCAATGAATGCCTTCTGGCACCACAACTTCCTTGGCGCAGCGACGAGCAATGTCGATCAGTGCCTGCGCTTCCCCAAGGTGCTGGGTGCTGCAGGTGACGTGCACGGCGATCGCTTTTTCCTGCGGGACGAAGTCCAGCTTGTCGAGCAGGTGTGTGCGGATGAAGCGCACCGGATCGTACATGTCGAGGCGCTGATCGGTCAGGCCCTGGACCAGGCGCAGCGTGCAGGGGCTGGTATCGCAGTAGATCGGATCAAGGCCGCCGCGGCTGGCCTTGAGCAGCGCGTCGAGCATTTCCTGACGCTTGCGCTCGCCCTGTTCGGCGTAACCCTTGGAGGCAAACGGCTGGCCGCAGCACAGATCGTTCAGCTGCTCGGGGAAGATCACTTGGTAGCCGGCCTTTTCCAGCAGGCTGCGGGTCTTGTCGAGCAGAGGCTCTTGTTCCTGATCGCGTGCGGCGGGCGCCATGGCACGCGAGACGCAGGCGGCCAGATAGACCACGCGCGGGCGTTCGTCCTGAACGGCAGGCTGGGGCAGGTGCAGGCGCTGCAGGGGTTGCGGCATCGCCGGTGTCCATTGCGGCACGCGACCCTTGCTGGCATTGGTCATGGTCGCGGACAGCTTGGCCAGGCGCTTGGTACCGAGGATGATGTGCGCGCCGTTGGCGGCATGCAGCATGAAACGGGTGCCCTGCACGGCGGTGCCGAAATGGTCGGCCAGCCAGTTGGCGGTACCGGTCTTGTTGGCCTCCTTGCCACGCAGCTTGCGCACGAGGTCGCCGGTATTGATGCCCACCGGGCAGCGCTGGGCGCACAGGCCGGTGGCGGCGCAGGTTTCGACGCCGTGATAGTGGTAAAGCCGCTCGATTTCCGTGGTGTCTACACCGGCGCGCTTACGGGCCTGGATGTCGCGCCAGATGACGATGCGCTGGCGCGGCGTCAGGGTCAGTCCGTTGGACGGGCAAACCGGTTCGCAGAAACCGCATTCGATGCATTTGTCGACAATCTCGTCGGCGGCCGGCATCGGCTTGAGATTCTTCAGGTGGATGTCCGGGTCTTCTGAGAGCACCACGTCCGGATTGAGGATGCCGGTGGGGTCGAGCAGGCGCTTGATCTTCCACATCAGCGCGTAGGCTTCGCTGCCCCATTCCAGCTCGACGAAGGGCGCCATGTTGCGCCCGGTGCCGTGCTCGGCCTTGAGCGCACCGCCGAATTCGACGGCGACCAGCTGTGCCACTTCGCCCATGAAGGCTTCGTAACGGGCGATCTGCGCCGGATCATCGAAGCCCTGGGTGAAGACGAAGTGCAGGTTACCCTCCAGCGCGTGGCCGAAGAGGATCGCCTCGTCGTAGCGGTGCTTGTCGAGCAATTCGATCAGCCGGTTGACGCCCTCGGCCAGGCGCTCGACGGGGAAGGTGACGTCCTCGATGATCACCGTGGTGCCGGTCTGGCGCACGGCGCCGACTGCCGGGAAGGTGTCCTTGCGGATCTTCCACAGCTGGTTGTAGATCACCGGGTCTTCGCTGAAGTCGACCTGTTTCTCCACCGGGAAGTGCGCGATGGAAGTCATGATCAGGTTGATCTGCTCATGCAGCAGCGACTGGCTGGCTGCGCGCGATTCGATCAGCAGCGCGCAGGCGGTCGGCGACAGTTCCTTCACCCACTCGGGCATGCCGGCCTTGTGTTCGACCGAGCGCAGGCTGCGACGGTCGAGCAGCTCCACGGCTGATACCGGTTGCTGCTTGAGCACCGGTACGGCCAGGCAGCAGGTTTCTACGTCGGGGAACACCACCAGCGCGCTGGCCTTGTGCGGATGGTCCGGCACGGTGTCGTAGGTCACCGCGCTGATAAAGCCCAGCGTTCCTTCGGAGCCGACCATCAGGTGGTTGAGGATATCCAGCGGCTCGTCGTAGTCGACCAGCGCATTGAGCGAGAAACCGGTGGTGTTCTTCAGCCGGTACTTGTGGCGGATCTTCGCGGCCAGTTCTGCATTGGCGCGAGTTTCGCGTCCGAGTTCGGCCAGTTGATCGAGTAGTGCTGCGTGGCTCTGGCGGAAGGCGTCGACGCTGGCGGCATCTTCGCTGTCGACCACGGTGCCATCGGCCAGCACGACGCGCAGCCCGGCGAGGGTTTTGTAGGTGTTCTGCGCCGTGCCGCAGCACATGCCGCTGGAGTTGTTGGCAACGATGCCGCCGATCTTTGCTGCGTTGATCGAGGCGGGATCAGGGCCGATCTTGCGCTGGAAAGGTGCGAGTACGGCGTTGGCGTTGGCGCCGATGACGCCGGGCTGCAGGCGGATCTGCTCGCCGCCGTTGCGAATCTCGCGGCCGTTCCAGTTGTCGCCGAGCACGATCAGCACCGAGTCGCTGATCGCCTGGCCGGACAGGCTGGTGCCGGCGGCACGGAAGGTGACCGGGACATTTTCCGTGTGGGCCAGCTTGAGCAGCGCGATCACCTCGGCTTCGGATTCGACGCGCACCACCAGCTTGGGAATCAGCCGGTAGAAGCTGGCGTCGGTGCCGAAGGCGAGGGTGGAGAGCGGATCGTCGAAGCGCCGCTCGACCGGGATCAGGCGTTCGACTTCGCCGATGAATGCGGCTGGCAAAGGCACGCGTTCGAGTTGCACGGCCGAGTTCATGCGTCCTCCAGGATCAGCAGGATCAAATCCTTCGGACCATGGGCGCCATAAGCCAGCACCTGTTCGATGTCGGCGGTTTTCGACGGGCCGGAAACCAGCAGCGCATTAGTCGGCATGCCGGCAGCCCACTGGAACTTCTGCTGGATCTCGTAGAAGTTGTCGTGGATTTCGCTGGCCTTGAGGATGGCGAAGTGCACCGGTGGCACCAAGCTCATCAGGCGCGGCTCCTCGCGGGTCGGCCACATGATCAGGCTGCCGGTGGAGGCGATGGCACCGAGGGTGCCGGTGAGGCTCGCCGGGGTGTCGTTGAACAACTCGTCCTTCCAGTCTTCGACCGGGCGGTCGTAGGACTTCAGCGTCGGCAGGCCTTCACGGCCGGCGCAATGCTCGGTGAAGCGCTGGCCGTACGGCGTGGTCGGGGCAATCAGCAGGCTCGGCAGCTGACGGTCGTGCAGCAACTGTTCGAGCAGGGCGGGCCAGCCGGCGTCCGTGGTCAGGTGGATTTCGGTGTGCACCGCCTCCATCAGCTGGCGCAGGCGGGCGATACGCTGCTCGGGTGCGTAGCTCCACGGCTGGGTGACCAGCGATACGTCGTAGTCATCTACGATAGGCGTAGCGCCTTCCAGGCTCTTCTTCAGCTTGGCGAGGATATTGGCCTTGGCGCTCATCGCTTGCCCTCCAGGTGCTCGCGGGCCAGCTCGTGCAACGAGCGGGCGGCAGGTTTCGGTGCGCTGTGGTTCTGCGTCCAGGGGCCGATGTTCGATGGCGTCAGGCCGCGCAGGCGAGTGGCGAAGAAGCCGAACACGCGGTACAGCGTCGGGCTGGTGTTGAGCAGGCGCCAGCCGGACCACATCAGTCGTTCTTTCTTCGAGTATTTGCTGCCCTGGCCGCGCATGACCTTGTGCGGATCGTCCGGCGCCTTGACGTTCTCTTCGCGCAGCCGGCGCAGAATGGCCGGGATCGGGATTTTCACCGGGCAGACTTCGCCACAAGCGCCGCATAGAGAAGAGGCGCTGGGATGATCCGGCACCTTGTCCAGGCCGACCATGTGAGGAGTGATGATCTTGCCGATGGGGCCGGGGTAGACCTCGCCGTAAGTGTGACCGCCGACGCGGGTGTACACCGGGCAATGGTTCATGCACGCGCCGCAGCGAATGCAGTTGAGCGTCTGGCGCAGTTCGCTGTCGGCAAAAGCCTGGCTGCGGCCGTTGTCCAGCAGGATCAGGTGCACTTCTTGCGGGCCGTCGAGCTCGTTTGCCTTGCGCGGGCTAGAGATCATGTTGACGTAGGTGGTGATGGGCTGGCCCAGCGCTGAGCGAGTCAGCAGCGAGAGCAGCGGAACTACGTCACGCAGGTTCTCGACAACCTTTTCGATGCCGGTGACGGCAATATGAACCGGCGGCACACCGGTGGACATGCGGCCGTTTCCTTCGTTTTCCACGAGCAACAGGGTGCCGGTTTCAGCTACCGCGAAGTTCACGCCAGAGACGCCGATATCCGCTTCGAAGAACTTCTGGCGCAGCGTGCGGCGGCCGATCTGAATGAGCTCGTCGACGTCCTTGGTGTACTCCACGCCGAGCTTCTCGTGAAACAAGGTCGCGACCTGGCCGGCGTTCTTGTGGATGGCGGGCATGATGATATGGGACGGCTTTTCGTGGTCGAGCTGGACGATGTACTCGCCCATGTCCGATTCCAGGCATTCGATACCATGGCCTTCGAGGAAATGGTTCATCTCCATCTCTTCGCTGACCATCGATTTGCCCTTGATCACTTGCTTCGCCTCGTGGGCGCGGGCGATCTCGAGGACGATGTTGTTTGCCTCTTCAACCGTTTCCGCCCAGTGCACTTTCACACCATTGCGGGTCAGGTTGGTTTCCAGCCGCTCGAGCAGTTCGGGCAGCTTGGACAGTGCGCGGGCGCGGATACGGTTGCCCATCTCGCGCAGCCGCTCGCGTTCGTCGGCATCGCTGAAGGCCACGGCACGCTTGGTCATCAGCGAGTCCATGGCGGTGCGGAAGTTGCGCCTTAGCTGGTCGTCCTTCAGGGACTTGCGGGCGCGGGCGCGGAAATCCGGGTCGCCGGCGTTCTCGATCTGTATTGCAGGAATGCGCTGTTCGGCGTTCATCGGGCACCTCCCGTGCGCTGCCAGAGGAAACTCGCCAGATGCTGGCCGCGCAGGGCTTCACGCTGTTTTTCCAGCGAACCATTGATGTTCATCAGGCAACCGCAGTCGGCGCTGATCACCTGATGCGCGCCGGATTCCTTCAGTGCGCGGGTCTTGTCCAGCACCATGGCGCCGGAAATGTCGGGCATACGCACGCTGAAGGTGCCGCCGAAGCCGCAGCACTCGCTTTCGTGGTCATGCTCGACGCGCTCGACCTGGCCCAGCTGGGCGAGTAGCTCGCGGCCGTGCAGGTGGGTGTTCATCTCGCGACGGGCCGAGCAGGAAGTGTGCAGCGCGACCTTGGCTGGCGTGCCGACATCCTTGAACTCGACCTTGCAGACGTTGAGTAGAAATTCGGCCAGCTCAAAGGTGCGCTCCGCCAGCCCCTCGGCTCGGGCGAGGGTGGCCGGCTCGTCCTTGAACAGATCCAGATAATGGTGGCGCAGCATCCCGGCGCAGGAGCCGGAAGGGACGACGACGGGCCAGTCGTTGGCGAACAGTTCCAACTGCGCCCGTGCGACCTTGCGCGCCTCGTCGGTGTAGCCGGTCGTGTAAGCCGGCTGACCGCAACAGGTCTGCCCCTGCGGATAGTGCACGGTCAATCCTTCGCGCTCGAGCAGGTGGATCGCATCCAGGCCAGCCTCGGGATAGAACAGGTCGACCACGCAGGTGCCGAACAAATAAACCTGGCTCGGCTTGGCGGGGTACGCGCGGGGCTTTGGCAGTGGCGGCGCAACGCGGGTGGCGTTTGGCGCAGCATCGTAGAAGAGTTCGCTCATCGGCTTGGTCTCCGGGTGGGCCCGGTTATCCGCAAAATGCGGTTTCTGGAATGCAACCGTGCCCCCATTGGGGGCACGGTTCTGTTTCTTACACCCCGACCAGTGGGTCGGTAACGCCCAACACGTAGATGGCGATCAGGCTGATCACCCCCGTGAAGAGCACGTAGTACAGCGTAGGCCATATGGTCTTGCGCAGCGTGGAGCCTTCGCGACCGAGCAGGCCGACGGTGGCGGAAGCAGCGACCACGTTGTGGATCGCAACCATGTTGCCTGCCGCAGCGCCAACAGCCTGGGTGGCAACTACCATCGCGCCGGAAATTCCGAGCGACTGTGCAACGCCAAACTGGAACTGGCTGAACATCATGTTGCTGACCGTGTTGGAGCCGGCCAGGAATGCGCCCAGTGCGCCTACGGCGGGTGCCAGCAGCGGGTAGATGCTGCCCACGCTGTCGGCGACGTAGCGCGCCATGACGATTGGCATGCTCGCCAGTTCAGCGCCGTTGACGCCAGAGTTGATCAGGATGCGCACCATCGGCACGGTGAACAGCAGCACGAAGCCGGCGCTGAGCAACACACCACTGGATTCCTTCACAGCAGCCTTGAGTTCCGAGGCGCGCATGCCGTGCAGGAAGAAGGTGATCAGCACCACCATGACGAGGATGCCGCCCGGCAGGTACAGCGGTTCGATGCCCGCATTGATGCCTGTCTCGCCGAGGATGTTGGCAAAGGCTATGGAGACCGATTTCAGCGCGGCAGTGACCTGCGGAAACACGCGGCTGATCACCAGGATCGCACCCACCAGCACGTAGGGGAGCCAGGCGCGGAAGGCGCTCATCGGGCGAGCCGTCATCTCGTCCAGCTTCATTTCGATGGTGCCCAGCCACTCGGCTGGCCATTCCTTGGCATCGGCAAAGTCCCAGGTGGTCTTCGGCGTCAGGAATTTGTAGCGAGCAGCCGTGGTGACAATCGCCAGGCCGACCAGACCGCCCAGTAGCGACGGAAATTCCGGGCCGAGGAAGATGCCGGTGGCCGCGTAGGGCAGGGTGAACGCCAGGCCGGCGAAGATCGCAAATGGCAGCACTTCAAAGCCGGCTTTCCAGCTCTTTTCCTTGCCGAAGAAGCGGGTCAGCATCAGGACCATGATCAGTGGCATCACGGTACCGACGATGGCGTGGGTGATCGCCACGCTGCTGGTGATCTGCTGCAGATAAGCGTTCCAGCTTGAACCCTGCGCAGCCAGCTGTGCACCGATGGCCGCAGTGTCCAGGCCGCTGTTGATGCCGACGACGATCGGCGTGCCGACGGCGCCGAAGGAAACCGGCGTGCTTTGTACCAGCATGCCGAGCAGGACCGCCGCCATTGCCGGGAAGCCGACCGCGACGAGCAGTGGTGCGGCGATGGCAGCCGGGGTGCCGAAGCCGGAGGCGCCTTCGATGAAGCAGCCGAACAGCCAGGCGATGATGATGGCCTGGATACGGCGGTCGGGGCTGATGGTGGTAAAGCCGGCGCGAATGGCGGTGATGCCGCCGGAGTGTTTCAGGGTGTTCAGCAGCAGAATCGCGCCGAAGATGATCCACAGCAGGCCCAGGGTTATCACCAAGCCCTGTAGCGTCGAGGCGATGATGCGGTTAACGCTCATGTCCCAGACGAACAACCCGATGGCTGCAGTGAATAGAAATACCAGCGGCATGGCGCGGCTGGCTGGCCAGCGTAGGCCGATCAGCATGATTGCCGCGAGCAGAATGGGTGTGAAGGCGAAAAGTGCGAGCAGTCCGTTGGACATGTCAGGCTTCCCCTGCGGTTCGGTTCAGATGGGGTCCTGAGCGGACCGGGAAATTGTTGTTGTGCGCAGATCTCATGCTGAGTCCTCTTATTTTTAGACCACTCTGTAAATTGGTAAGACCAATTAACAGGAGGGAATGGCCAGCGTAAGAGCTGCGTATAGGGGCGTCAATTAGCTAGCTATAGACTTTGGTCGCAACACTCGGGCTTGTGCGGATGCGCGGGCATCGCTAGCATTTTCAGATTGGTAAGACCATTCGGGGTGATTATGGACGTGGGGATGGTGCGGCAGCGGCGGCTCTCGGACGATATCGTCGCGCAATTGGAAACCATGATTCTCGAAGGCACCCTCAAGGCGGGCGAGCGGCTTCCGGCGGAGCGTGCCCTAGCCGAACGTTTCGGTGTCTCGCGGCCATCCCTGCGCGAGGCGATCCAGAAACTGGCGGCCAAGGGCCTGCTGGTCAGTCGGCACGGCGGCGGCACCTTCGTCGCCGAGTCGCTGGGGTCTACCTTTAGCGACCCATTGCTGCATCTGCTGGAAAACAACGGCGATGCGCAGCGTGACCTGCTGGAATTCCGCCATACGCTGGAGGGCAGCTGTGCTTATTACGCGGCGTTACGTGCAACCGAGGTGGACCAGAAGCGGCTCACCGAAGCCTTCGTGGCATTGCAGGATTGCTATGCCCGCGAAGGCAAGGTCACTCGAGCCGAAGAGGGCGCAGCGGATGCCCAATTCCATTTGGCCATCGCCGAAGCCAGTCACAATGCTGTTCTGCTGCACACCATTCGCGGGCTCTTCGATCTGCTCAAGCGCAACGTGGTCACCAACATCGGAGGCATGTACGCCCTGCGTGACGAGACGCGGGACATGCTGATGAGTCAGCACCGCGAGTTGTACGAGGCGATCATGGCCCGGCGAGCGGCTGAGGCCCGCGAGGTCATCCATCGCCATATCAATTACGTGCAGGAAGTGCTTGCCGAAGGGCAGCAGGAAGCCCAGCGGCTGGCACGGGCGCAGCGCAGGCAGGGCGAACGGGTGGGGGCAGGGCAGAAGGTCGTGTGAGGGTCGAACCGGCAGATCGCCGGTTCGGTGCCTGCGCAGGCGAATCCGTGCGGTGCTGCCAAGGAAGTGCTGATCGGGCAGAGCTGCTGGCGCTGCTCTGCGGTTCTCAGTCGTCTTTACCCTTGGTGCGCATCGCGCGCTGGATCTCCCGATCGGAGTCACGCTCCTTCTCGGTGTGGCGCTTGTCGAATTCTTTTTTGCCTTTGCCAAGCGCAATCTCGCACTTGATCATGTGCTTCTTCCAGTACAACGCAAGCGCCACGCAGGTGTAACCCTTTTGCTGCACGGCGCCGAACAGCTTGCCCAGTTCGCGTTTGTTCAGCAGTAGCTTGCGGGTGCGGGTCGGGTCGGCAATGACGTGGGTGCTGGCGCTGGTCAGCGGGGTGATGTGGGAGCCCATCAGCCAGGCCTCACCATCCTTGAGCAGCACATAGCTGTCTACCAGCTGCGCCTTGCCAGCGCGCATGCTTTTCACTTCCCAACCGGCCAGGACGAGGCCCGCCTCGAACTTCTGCTCGATGAAATAATCGTGTAGCGCCTTCTTGTTCAGCGCGATGGTCCCGGGGGACTGTTTCTTCTGTTTGGCCATAGGGGCCGCATTATAGGGAGTCCCGCTGCGGCTGGCGACAGCTCGCAGGGGGCGCAACAGCAGAAACTTGAGGGGCAGCCGCTAATCCCCGACAATGTGCCCGCTTTGCGCCGCATGGGCTCTTCGCTATACCAGTGCCGCGGTTGCGGGCTGGCTGCGTCGTTCTTCATCCATGGCGCACAATGAAACGATGACGTAGAAGGTCTGCATGACAACGCACATTCAACGTTCCGCTCTGCTGCCATATCCGGCGCAGGCGCTGTTCGACATGGTCAACGACGTAGCCAGCTACCCACAGTTCCTGCCCTGGTGCTCTGCGACCGAGGTGCTTTCCAGTAGTGAGACCGAGATGCACGCCAGCATGACGGTGGCGAAGGCTGGATTGAGTCAGCGTTTCATGACGCGCAATGCCCTGCAGCTCGGCAAGCGTATAGAGATGACGCTGGAAGAAGGTCCTTTCAGCCATTTGCACGGCATATGGGAATTCAAGGCGCTTGGCGAAAAGGCTTGCAAGATCAGTCTTGACCTGAAATTCGATTACGCCGGGCCGTTGGTCAAGGCGACGTTGGGGCCGTTGTTCAATCAGGCTGCCAACACATTGGTGGATGCGTTTTGCGAGCGAGCGAAGCAGCTATATGGATAAACAGTCGATTGCAGTCGAAGTAGTCTATGCGTTGGCCGACAAGCAGAAGCTGCTGCAAATGACGGTGCCGGCCGGCACAACTGTGCGCGAGGCGGCTTTGCGTTCAGGAATGGAGGCGCATTTTCCCGGTCTGGACCTGGCTGGGGCGCCGCTGGGTATATTCGGCAAGGCAGTGCCTAAGCCTGAAGAGCGCGTGCTAGAGGAGGGCGAGCGGGTGGAGATCTATCGACCGCTGATTGCCGATCCGAAGGAGGTGCGTAAACAGCGCGCCGCGCGTGCAGCGAAGAATAAGGCCGAAGACGCCTGAGCTACGCATGTTGAAACATAAAAAACGCCCGGACAAGCCGGGCGTTTTTTTATTCGGTTTCCAACGGTTCTGGCGTTGGCACCGGAACCGTTTCGGCTTCGTCCACTTCGCGCTGGATCTGCTCCAGCAGCGAACCAGGTGCCGGATGTTCTTCGGCCTCGCGCGGTACGGCGACGGGCGCTGTGCCCGTGCCTTGTGCCTCGCGGCCGAGAATCTGTTCGTCGCGGCTCACGCCAGGCATGAAATCGCCAGCCAGACCGGCCAACTGATCGTTAGCGTTGAAGACCAGGCTCACGCGTTCCTGCTGGCGCGGACTGCCCCCCGGCTGGATGCTGTACAGGTAGTCCCAGCGATTGGCGTGGAATGTATCGGTGATCAGCGGGTTGCCCATGATAAACCGCACCTGCTGGCGGGTCATTCCGGGGCGCAACTGGTCTATCATGTCCTGCGTGACGACATTGCCCTGTTGAATGTCGACCTTGTAAACCCCGGGAAATGAACAACCGGCGAGTGCGACCAGACCTGCGAAGGTGAGACTGGCCAGCATGAGCTTGGTGTTTTGCATCGGTGGGTGACTTCCACTATCTTGGCTGGGCAAAGAACCCGGATCATACCCGTATTGAAGGAGGCTGCGAAACAGCAGCAGCGAGAAAGCCAACCATGGTCGAAAATAGCGAACTAAGAAAAGCTGGTCTCAAAGTAACTCTGCCGCGGGTCAAGATCCTGCAGATGCTGGATACGACGGACCGTCGTCACATGAGCGCTGAAGATGTCTACAAGGCGTTGATGGAGGCGGGTGAAGATGTCGGTTTGGCAACGGTCTATCGCGTGCTGACACAATTCGAGGCGGCCGGTCTGGTAGTTCGGCACAACTTCGATGGTGGTCACGCCGTGTTCGAACTGGCCGATGGCGGGCACCACGACCACATGGTCTGCGTCGATAGTGGCGATGTCATCGAGTTTTTCGATCCCGAGATCGAAAAACTGCAGAAAGAGATCGTCCAGCGTCACGGTTACGATCTAGTGGATCACAATCTGGTGCTCTACGTGCGTAAGAAAGACTGATTCAAGATGTATGAAAAAGGCGGCCGAGGCCGTCTTTTTCTTATGCGCATTCTTCAAAGGGTCAAACCTGTGCGGATGTGACCATTTGCCGAGCGTGCGCCAGCGATTGCTCGGTCAGGTCGACGCCGCCAAGCATTCGCGCGATCTCCTCGACGCGGCCGGCCTGGTCCAGTTCGGTTACTGCGGTGCGGGTTTCATCGGCCCCGCGGGCCTTGTGTACGAACAGGTGGTGATGACCTTGTGCAGCCACCTGTGGCAGGTGAGTAACGGTCAGTACCTGGCCGCGTTCGCCTAGGCGACGCAGTAGTTGCCCGACGACTTCCGCGGTCGGGCCGCCGATGCCGACATCGACCTCATCGAAGACCAGCGTAGGCACGCGAGATGTCTGCGCTGTGATCACCTGGATCGCCAGGCTGATGCGTGATAGCTCTCCGCCGGAGGCGACTTTGGCCAGCGGGCGCAGCGGTTGCCCCGGGTTGGCGCTGACCAGAAACTCCACCTGTTCCAGGCCGTAAGGCATTAACTCCCCTTCTGCGGCTGGCTTGAGTTGCACGTTGAATCGGCCGCCCGGCATGCCCAGTCGCTGAATCTCCACCTCTACTGCGCGTGCCAGCTGATCAGCGGCCGCTTGGCGGCTGCGGCTGAGTTCGCTGGCTTTTTCCTCGTAGTGTCGAGCATAGGCCGCCAGCTCTTCGCCGAGTCGCTCGACTGCTTCGTCGTCAGCGTTGAGTCCTTCGAGTTCTTCCAGCAGTTGCTGATGCAGGCCCGGCAGTGCCGCGGGTTGTACCCGATGCTTGCGTGCCAGGGTGTAGATGGTGTCCAGCCGCTCTTCCAGCGTTTGCTGGCGCTCGGGGTCGGCGTCGAAATGGTCTACGAAGCGGTTGAGTTCGCCAATGGCCTCTTCGACCTGAATCTGCGCGCTCGCCAGCAAGTTGACCGCTTCGGTAAGAGCCTGGGGTTGGTCTTGGAAGGCGGTCAGGCGCTGCAGGCTGCTGGTCAGCGCCGACAGCACATTGCCTGCATCGCTCTCGCTGCACAGTTCCATGACTTGGCGGCAGGCGCCGAGCAGCTGTTCGGCGTTGGCCAGGTTCTTGTGTTCGTGTTCCAGTTGCTCCAGTTCGTTCTCGCCCAACGAGAGGTTCTCCAGCTCTTCCAGCTGGTAGCTGAGCAGCTGGTGACGGGCGCGCTGTTCGTCACCGCTATTGCTTAGGCGCTCCAGCGTCTGGCGCGTTTGCCGCCAACGCTGCGCGGCCAGCTGTACCTGTCGCGCGAGTTCTTGGTTGCCACTGTACTCATCGAGCAGGCGCCGATGAGTGTCGGTCTTCAGTAGGGACTGATGCTCGTGCTGGCTGTGGATGTCGATCAGCAACTCGCCCAGTGCCTTGAGGTCGCCCTGGGGGCAGGGGGTGCCGTTTATATAGCCACGCGAGCGGCCCTCTGCGGTGATTACGCGGCGCAGGATGCACGGCCCGTCGCTATCCATATCGCGCTCGGCGAGCCAGGCTCGCGCATCCGGAATGTCGTCCAGATCGAAGCTGGCGAGGATGTCGGCCTTGTCGGCGCCGATGCGGACGACGCTGCTGTCGGTGCGATCGCCCAGGGTCAGACCAAGGGCGTCCAGCATGATTGACTTGCCCGCGCCTGTTTCCCCGCTGATGACGCTCATGCCTCGTTTCAGTTCGAGGTCGAGGTGCTCGACGATGGCGTAGTTGTGTACCGACAGATGAACCAGCATGTGAGGCTCCCCAAGTTGCGTGCCTGGGTATTTATACAGTGGTTTCTGTGGCGACTACAAGCGTTGGCGGATCAGTGCGAGCGGGCATTTGGCGTGACGGTTCGTCATTTCCTGCATCGGCTGCCAGCGATAGCCCTTGAAGCCGGTTTTCGCGCCCCCATATAGCCGCACAAGCGCGGGTTTGCTGCCCGCTGATCGTATGAGAGAGGAGGACCCATGGCTGACGAGCAGAACCTGGATAACCAGACCCCGGAAACGCCCGAGCATTCGGAAGCGGACGTAGCTGAGGATCTGGCTGCCCGCGTGCAGTCGCTGGAAGAGCAGTTGGCCGCAGCGCAGGACCAGTCCCTGCGCGTAGCGGCGGAGCTGCAGAACATTCGTCGGCGTGCAGAGCAGGATGTGGAGAAGGCGCACAAGTTCGCGCTGGAAAAGTTTGCCGGCGATTTGCTTGCCGTTGCCGACAGTCTGGAACGCGGTCTCGAACTGTCTAGTTCGGACGACGAAGCGGTGAGGCCGATGCGCGAGGGGGTCCAGCTGACCCTCAAGCTGCTGCAGGACACCTTGGCCCGTCATCAGCTCGAGCAGCTCGATCCTCACGGCGAGCCGTTCAATCCCGAGCATCATCAGGCTATGGCCATGGAAGAAAGCACCCATGTCGAGCCGGGTAGCGTGCTCAAGGTATTTCAGAAGGGCTATCTGCTCAACGGTCGCTTGCTGCGCCCGGCGATGGTCGTCGTCAGCAAGGCACCGGCCGATGCGCCGCCTTCCATTGATGAGAAGGCTTGAAATTCGGTTGCCAACCCCCATCTGGTAGCCAAGCGTTTTTTTGTTACCCGCAGCCGGTAAACGGGCGCGGACCAATCGAAATTTGGAGAGCGAATTAAATGGGCAAGATCATTGGTATCGACTTGGGAACCACCAACTCCTGCGTCTCGATCCTGGAAAACGGTAAAGCCAAGGTTATTGAGAATGCCGAAGGCGGCCGTACTACCCCGTCGATCATCGCGTATGCGAATGATGGCGAAATCCTGGTTGGCCAGTCGGCCAAGCGTCAGGCGGTGACCAACCCGCACAACACTCTGTACGCGGTGAAGCGACTGATCGGTCGTCGCTTCGATGAAGATGTCGTGCAGAAAGACATCCAGATGGTCCCTTACAAGATCGTCAAGGCGGACAACAGCGACGCCTGGGTTGAAGTGAATGGCCAGAAAATGGCTCCGCCGCAGATCTCTGCGGAAATTCTCAAGAAGATGAAGAAGACTGCCGAGGATTACCTCGGTGAGCCGGTGACCGAAGCGGTCATCACCGTGCCGGCCTATTTCAACGACAGTCAGCGTCAGGCCACCAAAGATGCCGGCCGCATCGCTGGTCTGGACGTCAAGCGCATCATCAACGAGCCGACCGCGGCTGCGTTGGCGTACGGTATGGACAAGGCCCGGGGCGATCACACCGTCATCGTTTATGACTTGGGCGGCGGTACGTTCGACGTGTCGGTGATTGAGATCGCTGAAGTCGATGGCGAGCACCAGTTCGAAGTGTTGGCCACCAACGGTGACACCTTCCTCGGTGGTGAAGACTTCGACATTCGCCTGATCGACTACCTCGTCGACGAATTCAAGAAAGAAAGCGGCATGAACCTCAAGGGTGATCCGCTGGCCATGCAGCGCCTGAAGGAAGCTGCTGAAAAGGCCAAGATCGAGCTGTCCTCCAGCCAGCAGACTGACGTCAACCTGCCGTACATCACCGCAGACGCGACCGGTCCGAAGCACCTGAACGTGAAGATTTCTCGTGCCAAGCTGGAAGCGCTGGTCGAGGATCTGGTGCAGCGCACCATCGAGCCTTGCCGCATCGCGCTTAAGGACGCCGGTGTTGATGTTTCGAAGATCGATGACGTGATCCTGGTCGGCGGTCAGACCCGTATGCCGCTGGTTCAGCAGAAGGTCGCCGAGTTCTTCGGCAAGGAAGCGCGCAAGGACGTCAACCCGGACGAAGCTGTGGCCATGGGCGCCGCCATTCAGGGCGCGGTACTGGCTGGTGACGTGAAGGATGTGCTGCTGCTTGACGTATCGCCCCTGACCCTGGGTATCGAAACCCTGGGCGGCGTGATGACTCCGCTGATCGAGAAGAACACCACCATCCCGACCAAGAAGTCGCAGGTGTTCTCCACTGCCGACGACAACCAGAGCGCGGTGACCATTCACGTGCTGCAGGGTGAGCGCAAGCAGGCAACCGGTAACAAGTCGCTGGGCCGCTTCGACCTGGCCGAGATTCCGCCGGCACCGCGTGGCATGCCGCAGATCGAGGTCACCTTCGACATCGACGCCAACGGCATCCTGCATGTGTCCGCCAAGGACAAGGCCACTGGCAAGCAGCAGTCCATCGTGATCAAGGCCAACTCGGGTCTGTCCGAGGAAGAAATCGAGCAGATGGTCCGCGATGCCGAAGCGAATGCCGAGGAAGACCGCAAGTTCGAAGAGCTGGCGACTGCGCGCAACCAGGGGGATCAGCTGGTGCACGCGACCCGCAAGATGCTCGTTGAGGCTGGCGACAAGGCCAGCGACGACGACAAGGCGGCAATCGAGAAAGCGCTTGGCGAGTTGGAGCTGGCCATCAAGGGCGACGACAAGGCCGAGATCGAAGCGAAGATCGCTGCTGTTTCCCAGGCTTCCACGCCGGTCGCGCAGAAGATGTACGCCGAGCAGCCCCAGGGTGCTGAGGGTCAGTCGGCAGATGAGCAGACCCAGCCGGGCGACGACGTGGTCGACGCCGAGTTCGAAGAGGTCAAGGACAACAAGTAAGCCCTGGCTTGCTTCCGTTCCAGCCCGTCCCGACATCGCTCGGACGGGCCCGACCGCTGCGCGGGGGCTTGCTCCCGCGTCGGCGCGTCTGGAAGGCATGAAATTGAGGGTTCAGGATAGTTATGGCCAAACGCGATTTTTATGAGGTGCTGGGCGTCGAGCGTGGCGTCAGCGAGGCGGAGCTGAAAAAAGCCTACCGGCGCCTTGCGATGAAGCATCACCCGGACCGCAATCCGGGAGACAAAGCTGCCGAGGAAGCCTTCAAGGAGGCCAACGAGGCCTATGAAGTGCTTTCCGATCCGAGCAAGCGGGCTGCCTACGATCAGTACGGTCATGCCGGTGTCGATCCGCAGATGGGTGCTGGCGCAGCCGGTGCCGGCTATGGCGGGGCGAACTTCTCCGACATCTTCGGCGATGTGTTCAGCGATTTCTTCAGTGGTGGCCGCGGCGGCGGACGTGGCGGCGCGCAGCGCGGCAGTGATCTGCGTTACACGCTAGAGCTCGATCTCGAAGAAGCGGTACGCGGTACCACGGTGACTATTCGCGTGCCGACGCTGGTCGAATGCAAGACCTGTGATGGCTCCGGCGCGAAGAAGGGCACCAGTCCCGTGACGTGCACCACCTGTGGCGGTATCGGCCAGGTGCGCATGCAGCAGGGCTTCTTCTCGGTGCAGCAGACCTGCCCGCGTTGCCATGGCAGCGGCAAGATGATTTCCGATCCGTGCGGCAGCTGCCATGGGCAGGGGCGCGTGGAGGAGCAGAAAACACTATCGGTCAAGGTTCCGCCAGGTGTCGACACTGGCGACCGCATTCGTCTGTCCGGCGAAGGCGAAGCGGGCACCCAGGGTGGTCCAGCCGGCGATCTGTATGTAGTGGTCAACGTCCGCGAGCACGCGATCTTTCAGCGTGACGGTAAGCATTTGTATTGCGAAGTGCCGATCAGCTTTGCCGATGCTGCGTTGGGTGGCGAGTTGGAAGTGCCGACCCTGGATGGTCGCGTCAAGCTGAAGATTCCCGAGGGTACCCAAACCGGCAAGCAGTTCCGCTTGCGTGGTAAGGGCGTCGCGCCGGTGCGCGGTGGCGCGGCGGGCGATCTGCTGTGTCGGGTTGCGGTGGAGACGCCGGTCAACCTGAGCAAGCGCCAGCGCGAGATGCTTGAGGAGTTTCGCAGCACCTTGCAGGGCGATACCTCTCATTCACCTAAGGCCAGTGGCTGGTTCGAGGGTGTGAAGCGTTTTTTCGGTGATGTATGACACAGGGCTGCGGGTGGCAGGTGACAGGCTTCGTGCTTGCGTCGGCCGCCCGCAGGCCTGCAGCCTGGAGCTGATTTGATGCGACGTATTGCAGTGACCGGCGCCGCCGGGCGTATGGGCAAGACCTTGATCGAGGCGGTGCAGCAGACCAGCGGTGCCGCCGGCCTTACGGCAGCCATTGATCGTCCGGACAGCACCTTGGTGGGTGCCGACGCTGGCGAACTGGCTGCCATTGGCCGTCTAGGTGTGCCGTTGACCGGGGAGCTCGCCAGGGCTGTCGACGAGTTCGACGTGCTTATCGATTTCACCCATCCATCGGTAACGCTGAAGAACCTTGAGGTCTGTCGCCGTGCCGGCAAGGCCATGGTGATCGGTACGACCGGCTTCTCTCCGGAAGAGAAGGAGCGTCTCGCTGCGGCGGCCAAGGACATCCCGATCGTCTTCGCGGCCAACTTCAGTGTCGGCGTCAATCTGTGCCTCAAGCTGCTGGACACGGCAGCGCGGGTGCTGGGCGACGAAGTCGATATCGAGATCATCGAGGCGCATCACCGCCACAAGGTGGACGCGCCATCGGGTACTGCGCTGCGCATGGGCGAGGTAGTGGCCGAGGCGTTGGGGCGTGACCTGCAGAAGGTGGCAGTGTATGGGCGCGAAGGCCAGACCGGGGCGCGTCAGCGCGACACCATTGGTTTCGCTACTGTGCGGGCCGGCGATGTGGTCGGTGATCACACTGTGTTGTTTGCGGCGGACGGCGAACGCGTGGAAATCACTCACAAGGCCTCCAGTCGTATGACCTTTGCCAAGGGGGCAGTGCGTGCAGCGCTGTGGCTCGACCAGAAGCCGGCAGGTCTGTATGACATGCAGGATGTGCTGGGGCTGAAGTGAGTTTTTCTGCCTGTCGGCAAGGGGATGCTCGGTTTAGGTGCGTTTACCAGCCATTTTGGCTGGACCCGAAAAGCGGTTTTCTGTAAGCTTCTCGCTTTAGTGTGTCCACTAAAAGTTGCGCAGAAATGAATCAAATAAAAAGCGGGATGACCTTCATACGTCATCCCGCTTTTTTACAATCTGCGTCTGCTCCAGCCTTGATCTACGGGAGGTCTCTTGACTAAGCCAGCCCTTACGCCAGCCATTCTGGCTCTTGCCGATGGCAGCATCTTTCGCGGCGAATCCATCGGCGCCGATGGGCAAACCATTGGTGAGGTGGTGTTCAACACCGCCATGACCGGCTATCAGGAAATCCTCACCGATCCTTCCTACGCCAAGCAGATCGTTACGCTCACCTATCCTCACGTCGGCAATACCGGCACCACGCCGGAAGATGCAGAGTCCTGGAAGGTTTGGGCTGCGGGTCTGGTGATTCGCGACTTGCCGCTGATCTCCAGCAACTGGCGTAACAAGCAACCGCTGCCTGACTACCTCAAGGCCAACGGCACCGTTGCCATCGCTGGCATCGATACCCGTCGTTTGACGCGCATCCTGCGTGAGAAGGGTGCGCAGGACGGCTGCATTCTGGCTGGCAGCGACGCGACCGAAGAAAAAGCGTTGGAGCTGGCGCGCAGCTTCCCAGGCCTCAAAGGCATGGATCTGGCCAAGGAAGTCAGCGTCAAAGAGCGTTACGAGTGGCGTTCCAGTGTCTGGTGCCTGAAGGATGATGGTCATGCCGAAATCCCCGCCAGCGAGCTGCCCTATCACGTCGTCGCTTTCGACTACGGTGTGAAGTACAACATCCTGCGCATGCTGGTCGCCCGCGGTTGCCGCGTGACCGTGCTGCCCGCGCAGACGCCCGCCAGTGAAGCCTTGGCGCTAAATCCGGACGGTATCTTCCTGGCCAACGGCCCGGGCGATCCCGAGCCGTGCGACTACGCGATCAAGGCGATCCAGGAAGTGCTCGAGACCGACATTCCTGTGTTCGGCATTTGCCTGGGTCACCAGCTGCTGGCACTGGCCTCCGGCGCCAAGACAGTGAAAATGCCTAACGGCCACCATGGCGCAAACCATCCGGTGCAGGACCTGAAGACCGGCGTGGTGATGATCACCAGTCAGAACCATGGCTTTGCGGTGGACGAGGCGAGCCTACCGGCCAATGTGCGCGCGACGCACAAGTCGCTGTTCGACGGCACCCTGCAGGGTATCGAGCGCACCGACAAGGTTGCCTTCAGCTTCCAGGGGCACCCCGAAGCGAGCCCAGGTCCGCATGACGTCGCGCCGCTGTTCGACCGTTTCATCGAAGCCATGGCCAAGCGCCGCTAAGCCTGTCGACTGACCAAAGGATTCGAGAGTAAGAAAATGCCAAAACGTACAGATATCAAAAGCATCCTCATCCTCGGCGCCGGCCCCATCGTCATTGGCCAGGCCTGCGAGTTCGATTATTCCGGTGCTCAGGCGTGCAAGGCTCTGAAAGAGGAAGGCTTCCGCGTCATCCTGGTGAACTCCAATCCCGCCACCATCATGACCGACCCATCGATGGCCGACGCCACCTATATCGAGCCCATCAAGTGGGCCACCGTGGCCAAGATCATCGAGAAAGAGCGGCCCGATGCACTGCTGCCAACCATGGGCGGCCAGACTGCGCTGAACTGTGCACTGGACCTGGAAAAGCACGGCGTGCTGGAGAAGTTCGGCGTCGAGATGATCGGCGCCAATGCCGATACCATCGACAAGGCTGAAGACCGCTCGCGCTTCGACAAGGCGATGAAAGACATCGGCCTGGCCTGCCCGGTTTCCGGCATCGCCCACAACATGGAAGAAGCCTACGCGGTGCTGGAGAAGGTCGGCTTTCCCTGCATTATCCGTCCGTCCTTCACCATGGGCGGCACCGGCGGCGGCATTGCCTACAACCGCGAAGAATTCGAAGAAATCTGCGCCCGCGGTATCGATCTGTCGCCGACCAGCGAACTGCTGATCGACGAATCGCTGATCGGCTGGAAGGAATACGAGATGGAGGTTGTCCGCGACAAGAAGGACAACTGCATCATCGTCTGCGCCATCGAAAACTTCGACCCGATGGGCGTGCACACCGGTGACTCGATCACCGTGGCCCCAGCGCAAACCCTGACCGACAAGGAATACCAGATCCTGCGTAACGCCTCGCTCGCGGTGCTGCGTGAGATCGGCGTGGAAACCGGCGGCTCCAACGTGCAGTTCGGCATCTGCCCGAACACCGGCCGTATGGTGGTGATCGAGATGAACCCGCGCGTGTCGCGTTCCTCGGCCCTGGCCTCCAAGGCCACCGGCTTCCCGATTGCCAAGATCGCCGCCAAGCTGGCCGTGGGCTACACCCTCGACGAGCTGAGCAACGACATCACCGGCGGTCGCACCCCGGCCTCGTTCGAGCCGGCCATCGATTACGTCGTGACCAAGATCCCGCGTTTTGCCTTCGAGAAATTCCCGAAAGCCGACGCCCGCCTGACTACGCAGATGAAATCGGTCGGTGAAGTCATGGCCATCGGCCGCACCTTCCAGGAATCTCTGCAGAAAGCCCTGCGCGGTCTGGAAGTGGGCGTGGCCGGCTTCGACGAAAAACTCGACCTGGCCGACCCTGAAGCTGAGAGCACCCTGCGTCGCGAGCTGACCGTGCCCAGTGCGGACCGTATCTGGTACATCGCTGATGCCTTCCGTGCGGGTAAGACCGTGGCCGACGTCTTCGCGCTGACCAATATCGATGAATGGTTCCTGGTGCAGATCGAAGACCTGATCAAGGACGAAGAGCGCATCAAGACCCTGGCGCTGTCCAGCATTGATCGTGACTCGATGTACACGCTCAAGCGCAAAGGTTTCTCCGACATTCGCCTTGCCAAACTGCTGGGTGTGACCGAGAAGAACCTGCGCAGCCACCGTCACAAGCTCAAGGTACTGCCGGTGTACAAGCGCGTCGACACCTGCGCCGCCGAGTTCGCCACCGACACCGCCTACATGTACTCGACCTACGAGGAAGAGTGCGAAGCCAATCCGTCGAGCCGCGACAAGATCATGATCCTTGGTGGCGGCCCGAACCGTATCGGCCAGGGTATCGAGTTCGACTACTGCTGCGTACACGCCGCGCTGGCCCTGCGTGAAGACGGTTACGAGACCATCATGGTCAACTGCAACCCGGAAACCGTCTCCACCGACTACGACACCTCCGACCGCCTGTACTTCGAGCCGGTGACCCTGGAGGACGTGCTGGAAATCGTCCGCGTCGAGCAACCGAAAGGCGTGATCGTGCAGTACGGCGGCCAGACCCCGCTGAAGATATGTCGCGCTCTGGAAGAAGCCGGCGTGCCGATCATCGGTACCAGTCCGGACGCCATCGACCGCGCCGAAGACCGTGAGCGCTTCCAGCAGATGGTGCAGCGTCTCGGTCTGCGTCAGCCGGCCAACGCCACCGCGCGCAGCGAAGAAGAAGCCCTGGCACACTCCAAGACCATCGGCTACCCGCTGGTGGTGCGTCCGTCCTATGTATTGGGCGGCCGGGCGATGGAAATCGTCTATCAGGAAGACGAGCTCAAGCGTTATATGCGCGAAGCGGTGAAAGTTTCCAACGACAGCCCGGTGCTGCTCGATCACTTCCTCAACTGCGCCATCGAAGTGGACGTGGATGCGGTGTGCGACGGCGAAACCGTGGTGATCGGCGCGATCATGCAGCACATCGAACAGGCCGGCGTGCACTCCGGTGACTCCGCCTGCTCGCTGCCGCCGTACTCGCTGCCGATGCATATCCAGGACGAGATCCGCGACCAGGTCAAGAAAATGGCCCTGGAGCTCAATGTGGTCGGCCTGATGAACGTGCAGATGGCCGTGCAGGGCGAGGACATCTTCGTTATCGAAGTCAACCCGCGCGCCTCGCGTACCGTGCCGTTCGTCTCCAAGTGCGTTGGCGTCTCGCTGGCCAAAGTGGCCGCGCGCGTCATGGCCGGCAAGTCGCTCGAAGAAGCGGGCTACAGCGCCGAGATCATCCCGCCGTATTTCAGCGTCAAGGAAGCGGTGTTCCCGTTCGCCAAGTTCCCAGGCGTCGACCCCATCCTCGGCCCAGAAATGAAGTCCACTGGTGAGGTGATGGGCGTGGGCGATACCTTCGGCGAAGCCTTCGCCAAGGCCCAATCGGGCGCCAGCGAAATCCTGCCGAATGCCGGTGTGGCCTTTATCAGTGTGCGTGACGACGACAAGCCGTTGGTGGCGGGCGTGGCGCGTGACCTGATTGGTCTAGGCTTTGAAGTGGTGGCCACTGCCGGCACTGCCAAGCTGATCGAGGCGGCGGGTTTGCCTGTGCGTCGCGTCAACAAGGTGACCGAAGGTCGCCCGCACGTGGTCGACATGATCAAGAACGACGAAGTCACCCTGATCATCAACACCACTGAAGGTCGTCAGTCGATCGCTGACTCTTATTCCATTCGTCGTAACGCTCTGCAGCACAAGATCTATTGCACCACGACCATTGCGGCGGGTCAGGCGATCTGTGAAGCGCTGAAGTTCGGTCCCGAGAAGACCGTGCGCCGGCTGCAGGACCTGCATGCAGGAATCAACGCATGACTAAATACCCGATGACCGTCCAGGGCGCGCGCGCCCTGGAAGAAGAGCATGCGCACCTCACCAAGGTGGTGCGTCCTAAGCTCAGCCAGGATATTGGCACCGCGCGCGAGCTCGGTGACCTCAAGGAGAACGCCGAGTACCACGCTGCGCGCGAGCAGCAGGGCATGGTCGAGGCGCGTATCCGCGATATCGAAGGGCGTCTGCAGAATGCGGTGATCATCGACGTCACCACCATTGCCCATACTGGCAAGGTGATTTTCGGCGCCACCGTGGAAATCGCCAATGTCGAGACAGATGAGCGAGTGACCTACCAGATCGTCGGTGACGATGAGGCGAATATCAAGCAGGGCAAGCTGTCGGTGAGTTCACCGATTGCGCGCGCACTGATTGGCAAGGCAGAAGGCGACGTTGTGGCCGTCAAGACGCCCAGTGGCGTGATTGAGTACGAGATTGTCGAAGTCCGCCATCTCTGACCGGCAGCCCGCGCGGGCTGGCATCATCACCTGGCAACTGGCCCAGACATTCTGGGTTGGTGGCCTGTGGTTGCTGCAGTTTTTGGTTTTGCCCGCGATCGGGCGCATCGGCCTGGCGCCGTTGCTGGTCGAGGAGATCGCTGGCAACCTGCGGCCGTTGCTGGTCGGCTTCGCCGCACTATGCGGTGCGCTACAGGTGCTGGTTCTGATTCAGGTAACGGGGTTGCGCGGGCTGTGGCGCGATGTGCGCGGGCAGTTGCTGTTGACGGTGATACTGCTCGCAGGCAGTCAATTGATGATGCGGGCTGGCTGGTTCGAATCGCTCTACTGGGCCAGTTTCAGTTTTCTGGTCATGGCGCTTTGCGGGCTGATGCTGGTGCTGCAGCCGGCTCCGGGAAGCGAGCGTTAAGAGGTGCGGCAGGCTCGACCTGCCGCACGATCTCAAGCCTGGAAGCGGTGAACGTTCGATAGCTGTTTGTTCACTTTTGGGTTCTTACGGTATACCAGCGCCATTTTGCCGATCGCTTGTACCAGATCGCACTTGCCGATCTTGCACAGCTCTTCCATCAATGCGCGACGGTCTTCACGTTCGGTGAGACGGAACTGGATCTTGATGAGCTCGTGATCATTCAGGGCTCGCTCAAGCTCGGCTTGAACACCCTCGGTCAGCCCGTTTTCGGCTACGATCAGAACCGGTTTCAGGTGGTGGCCGATGGACTTGTACTGTTTCTTCTGCTCGTTTGTGAGCGGCATATTTCGACCCTTGCGTCAGAACCCTTAAAAAACGGCTGTTAGTGTAACTGAGAGGTGCGAGGCCGCACAGATCAGGCAGCAGCTTGACACGGCCGACAGTGCAACGTCGGCTCATTGGCAAAAGGGGCGATCCATTGCTTCTGATATCCTTTGCGCATAGGCGTTACCGGTGTGATCCTTTTCACCTCGTTGGTTATTTCGTAGGTGAGGTGTCTGCAGATCCTTGTTGTAACTGCCAGCGTGGCCGGCCTTGTGTTTTCGGATATGGCCCCAATATGAGTCAGCGGGCTGAAACTCAATCGTGTGTCATGCTTCTCCGGAGTTGTTGGGTCTCGCTATGCGCGAGGTGCCGTCCCAGAGATTTCCTGATCAGAATATGTCGGGCATTTTCCTGAATCCGGGCGTGGTGCGGCAGGTGTCGGAAGCTCAGGCTTTGCAGGGCAGGTTATGCGAGCGGCGCCCCCATGCGGTAGTGGTAATGGCTTGAGGTTTCGCAGGCGGTGCAAGCCGATTCGGCCGGTGGTGCCAAAACGGCTCTTTCGTGGTCTATGAAAGCAGGCTTCAGTCGAATGGACGGCCCCGCGGCACAAGGGCTAGGCTGTTTCATAGGGTTACAGACCGACTGCCAGTTCCAGTGCGTTGTGTAGTAAGTTAGGCCGAGCAACCAATCGGCCGTCATGCGGGCCTGAAGACAACGGGTTTGCTCCAGAGGGTAGTTAATTTGAACGACATGGCAAAAAACCTGATCCTGTGGCTGATCATCGCCGCCGTCCTGGTCACGGTGATGAACAACTTTTCCAGCCCGAGCGAGCCCCAGACGCTGAATTACTCGGACTTCCTCGAGCAGGTCAAAGAGGGACGGGTCGAGCGCGTTACCGTCGATGGTTTTGTCATCATCGGTAAGCGCAGCGAGGGGGATACCTTCAAGACCATTCGGCCAGCTATTCAAGACAATGGCTTGATCGGCGACTTGCTCGATAACAATGTGCTGATCGAGGGCAAGCAGCCTGAGCAGCAAAGCATCTGGACGCAGCTGCTCGTTGCCAGCTTCCCGATCCTTGTGATCATTGCCGTATTCATGTTCTTCATGCGGCAGATGCAGGGTGGCGCTGGCGGCAAGGGCGGCCCTATGAGTTTTGGCAAGAGCAAAGCCCGTCTGCTGTCGGAGGATCAGGTCAAGACTACCTTTGCTGACGTTGCAGGTTGTGACGAGGCAAAGGAAGAAGTTCATGAGTTGGTCGAGTTCCTGCGCGATCCGGGCAAGTTTCAGCGCCTAGGCGGACGTATCCCGCGTGGTGTGCTGATGGTTGGCTCGCCAGGTACCGGTAAAACTCTTTTGGCCAAGGCAGTTGCTGGCGAAGCCAAGGTGCCGTTCTTCACCATTTCCGGTTCAGATTTTGTGGAAATGTTCGTCGGTGTCGGTGCATCCCGCGTGCGTGACATGTTCGAGCAAGCCAAGAAGCACGCGCCTTGCATCATCTTTATCGATGAGATCGATGCCGTAGGCCGCCATCGTGGTGCGGGCATGGGTGGTGGCCACGACGAGCGTGAGCAGACTCTCAACCAGTTGCTGGTAGAGATGGATGGCTTCGAAATGAACGACGGCATCATCGTGATCGCCGCCACCAACCGTCCTGACGTGCTCGACCCTGCCTTGCTGCGTCCGGGCCGTTTCGACCGTCAGGTGGTGGTTGGCCTGCCGGATATCCGTGGTCGCGAGCAGATCCTCAAAGTACATATGCGCAAAGTGCCCATGGGCGAAGACGTTGCTCCGGCCGTCATTGCGCGCGGTACGCCGGGCTTTTCCGGTGCCGACTTGGCTAACCTAGTCAACGAGGCTTCGCTGTTTGCTGCCCGTGCCGGTAAGCGTGTGGTCGAGATGAAAGAGTTCGAGCTGGCCAAAGACAAGATCATGATGGGCGCCGAGCGCAAGTCCATGGTCATGTCAGAAAAGGAGAAGCTCAATACCGCTTACCATGAGGCAGGTCATGCCATCGTTGGTCGGGTGGTTCCTGAGCATGATCCCGTTTACAAGGTGTCTATCATTCCGCGTGGTCGGGCGCTCGGCGTCACCATGTTCTTGCCGGAAGAAGATCGTTACAGCCTCTCGAAACGCGCACTGATCAGTCAGATATGTTCGTTATTCGGTGGCCGTATCGCTGAGGAAATGACTCTGGGGTTCGAGGGCGTCACTACCGGTGCGTCGAACGACATCATGCGGGCAACGCAGCTGGCTCGGAATATGGTCACCAAATGGGGCCTGTCGGAAAAGCTCGGACCGTTGATGTATGCCGAAGAGGAGGGCGAGGTGTTCCTCGGTCGCAGTGCTGGCAGTCAACATTCCAACGTGTCCGGTGAAACCGCGAAGCTGATTGATGAGGAAGTACGCAGCATCATTGATCGCTGCTACGGCACGGCCAGGCAAATTCTGACTGACAACCGCGACAAACTCGACACGATGGCTGAAGCGTTGATGAAGTACGAAACCATTGATGCGCCGCAGATCGACGACATCATGGCTGGTCGCCCGCCGCGCGAACCGCGCGACTGGGAGGGTGGCTCAGGGACTTCGGGAACGCCTGCTGTGCCGGACGACAGTCGCCCGCAATCGCCAATCGGCGGGCCGGCTGGCGAGCATTGAGCGCAGCGTCGCCTGATGGTCTCATCGGTGCGTGATGTGATGGTTTATCCGGAAGGGGCGCATAGGCGCCCCTTCTGGTGTAAATTGTTCGCCCCCTTTGCGCCATAGTGGTGCAGTTGGCGTGGACCGCCTGCTCAGGGTGTCCGGCCTGAAAGCTCAAGGCTCGTAAATGACAGATTCCTCTTCTACCGCTCGACTGGTCTGTGGCAGTCGGATTCTCGACTTATCTCGTCCCCATGTGATGGGGATTCTCAATGTCACCCCCGATTCTTTTTCCGATGGTGGTCGTTTTGCCGAGCGCGACGCAGCTGTGCGTCATGCCCAGGCAATGGCTGCTGCAGGCGCTACGCTGATTGATGTTGGTGGTGAGTCCACCCGCCCCGGTGCGCGCTCGGTGTCGCCTACTGAAGAGCTGGAGCGGGTCGCTCCCATCGTCGAGGCTATTGCGCGCGAGCTGGATGTTGTCGTGTCGGTCGATACATCCACCCCGGCAGTGATTCGCGAGTGCGCCCGTCTTGGCGCCGGATTGATCAATGATGTGCGCTCGCTGCGGCGCGACGGGGCGCTGGATGCTGCGGCTGACAGTGGCCTTCCAGTGTGCCTCATGCACATGCGCGGAGAACCCGGTGATATGCAGAACGATCCGCGCTATGACGACATCGCGCATGAAGTCTGTGCGTTTCTCAAAGAACGAATGGCAGTCTGTGTGACGGCGGGTATTCCGGTCGAACGCATTGTTCTTGACCCGGGGTTCGGCTTTGCCAAGACGCTGGCGCATAACCTCAGCCTTTTCAGACGGCTGGAGACGCTTCACTGCTTTGGTCGACCTCTGCTCGTAGGGGTATCACGCAAAAGCATGATCGGCGGCGTGCTGGGGCATCCAGTTGGTCAGCGCCTATATGGCAGTCTCGCGCTGGCGGCGCTTGCCGTGAGCAAAGGTGCGCAAATTGTGAGAGTGCACGATGTTGCTGAAACGGTTGATGTGATTCGAATGATCGCCGCAGTGCAGACGGCGGAATAAGGGAAAGCACCATGAGTAGAAAGTATTTCGGCACCGATGGCATACGTGGGCATGTCGGGCAGCACCCCATCACACCTGATTTCATGCTCAAGCTGGGTTGGGCGGCTGGAATGGCCTTTCGCAAGCAGGGCAAATGTCGAATCTTGATCGGGAAAGATACGCGCATCTCGGGTTATATGTTCGAGTCGGCCTTGCAGGCGGGGCTTTCTGCGGCAGGGGCCGATGTGCTGTTGCTTGGTCCGATGCCGACCCCTGCGGTGGCTTATCTGACACGTACCTTTCACGCCGAAGCTGGCATTGTCATCAGTGCCTCGCATAATCCTCATCACGATAACGGGATCAAGTTCTTCTCTGGCCGCGGTACCAAGCTTCCCGATGAGGTGGAGCTGATGATTGAGGAGCTGCTCGATACGCCGATGTCCGTGGTTGAGTCGGCTCAGTTGGGCAAGGCGTCGCGCATCAATGATGCTGCGGGTCGATATATCGAGTTTTGCAAAAGCAGCGTGCCAACCAGTACCGATTTCTCAGGCATGAAGCTGGTGATCGACTGCGCTCACGGCGCTACCTACAAAGTTGCGCCTAGCGTGTTTCGTGAGTTGGGTGCCGAGGTGGTCGTAATCGGCGCGCAGCCTGATGGTCTGAACATCAATGCTGATGTTGGCTCCACTCATGTAGCACAGCTACAGAGGGCTGTCGTCGATCATGGTGCCGATCTAGGGATCGCCTTCGATGGCGATGGTGATCGGGTGATGATGGTCGACCATACCGGTGCGGTAGTCGACGGCGATGAGTTGCTTTACATCATCGCGACCGATTTGCAGGAGCGGGATCGGCTTGGAGGGGGGGTAGTGGGTACCTTGATGAGCAATCTCGGGCTCGAGTTGGCTCTGAAGGCGCGCGATATCCCGTTCATTCGGGCCAAGGTGGGAGATCGTTACGTAATCGCAGATATGCTCGAGCGTAACTGGGTGTTGGGTGGTGAAAACTCCGGGCATATCGTATGTGCGCAACACACCACCACAGGTGATGCGATCATCGCTGCGCTTCAGGTCGTGCTGGCACTCCGTCGCCGTGAGCAGACGCTTGCCCAGGAGCGGTTGGCTTGGCACAAATGCCCGCAGGTATTGATTAATGTGCGTTTCTCGGGTGATCGCGATCCAATCTCGCATCCAGATGTGAAGGCCGCTTGCGAGAGCGTCACCGAACGGATGGGCGGTCGTGGTAGGGTGCTGCTGCGCAAGTCCGGAACTGAGCCGCTCGTGCGTGTCATGGTTGAGGGCGATGATGAAAGCCAGGTGCGCAGCATGGCAGAAGAGCTTGCGAAGGTGGTGACTGAAGTTTGTGCGTGATGGTGCTTGCCAGGGCGTTTTCTGTTGAGTAACATCTGCGCCCACTTTGACCGATGAGGTAAAGCATGCGTCGCGCCATGGTTGCTGGTAACTGGAAAATGAACGGTACCGGCGCTAGCGTCGCAGAGCTGATCGGGTCTCTCCGGGCGCAGGAATTGCCTGCAGCGGTTGAGGTTGCCGTGTTCCCCTCCTGTTTGCATATCTGTCAGGTCCTGAAGGCTGCCGATGGTGCTGGATTTGCTGTCGGCGCCCAGGATTGTGCGGTGCAAAATGGTTTTGGGGCGCTAACCGGTGAGGTGTCAGCCGATCAGTTGCTTGAAGTCGGTTGTGAATGGGTGTTGGTTGGTCACTCCGAGCGTCGCCTGATTTTGGGCGAAACGGATGAAGTGGTAAGCCAAAAGTTTTCAGCGGCGCAGGCTGGTGGTTTGAAGCCTGTGTTGTGCCTGGGTGAAACGCTTGAAGAGCGTCAGGCGGGAAAAACGCTTGAAGTGGTCGGGCGGCAGCTGGCGAAAGTGCTTGATGATCATGGTATAGCTGCTTTTGAGTCGGCGGTCATTGCCTATGAGCCGGTCTGGGCGATCGGCACTGGCCTGACGGCGAGCCCTCAGCAGGCTCAGGAAGTACACGCTGCCATTCGAGAGCAGTTGTCGCGTTTGGATCGCCATGTCGCCGAGGGTGTCAGGCTTCTGTACGGTGGCAGCGTAAAGGCGGAAAACGCCGCCGAGCTGTTTGCAATGGCAGATATTGATGGGGGGTTGGTTGGTGGGGCCTCTCTGAAAGCGGATGAATTCGGTGCGATCTGTCGCGCCGCAGGGAACTGAACAGATGTTGCAGACTGTTGTGATTGTGGTGCATCTGCTGGTTGCTCTTGGTGTTGTTGCGCTGGTGCTGCTGCAGCAGGGCAAAGGTGCGGATGCTGGTGCGTCTTTCGGTTCGGGTGCTTCGGCAACTGTTTTCGGAAGCCAAGGTTCTGCTACCTTTTTGAGTCGGCTTACTGCTATACTCGCCGGCGTTTTTTTCGTGACCAGTCTGGGGTTGGCGTTCTTCGCCAAAGAGCAGGCTGATCGGTTGTCACAGGCAGGTTTGCCGGATCCGGCGGTTTTGGAAGTTCCGGCCAGCAAGCCCGCAGTTGAAGATGTGCCTGTGCTCGAGCAGCGCAAGCCGACAGATACTGCAAGCGACCTCCCTGAAGTGGAGAGGGGGCAGTAAGGTTTTTGCCGAGGTGGTGGAATTGGTAGACACGCTACCTTGAGGTGGTAGTGGCCATAGGCTGTAGGGGTTCGAGTCCCCTCCTCGGTACCAAACAAGCAGGCCCGCCTAGTGCGGGCTTTCTTGTGTTTTAAGGGTTTAGGTTGACCCGTATAAGGCATGGGTCGTATAATTCGTGCCCAGTTTGACGCGGGGTGGAGCAGTCTGGTAGCTCGTCGGGCTCATAACCCGAAGGTCGTTGGTTCAAATCCAGCCCCCGCAACCAGTCAATAAAGAGCCCCTGTACAGGGGCTTTTTATTAGCTTGAGGCCAGGCCGCCGGCATTTACAGGCGGTTAAAGGGATGGGCGTTTCGCCCATTTTTCATTTGTACAGCATGCGCGAGGGACTTCGATGTCGAGCAAGCTAGAACAGTTGCAGGCCTTGTTGGCCCCGGTGGTTGAGGCGCTTGGCTATCAGTGCTGGGGTATCGAGTTTATTTCCCAGGGGCGGCATTCACTGTTGCGGGTCTATATAGACCATGCCGACGGCATCCTCGTCGACGATTGCGAGAAGGTCAGTCGCCAGCTGAGTGGTGTGCTCGACGTGGAGGATCCGATCAGTGTGGACTACACCCTTGAGGTCTCTTCTCCTGGAATGGATCGGCCACTGTTCACAATTGAGCAGTACACCGCTCATGTCGGTGAGCAAGTAAAAATAAAGCTGCGCTCGCCCTTCGAGGGCAGGCGCAATTTCCAGGGTCTTCTCCGTGGGGTTGAAGAGCAGGATGTTGTGGTGCTTGTGGACGACCATGAATACCTGCTGCCGATCGACATGATCGATAAGGCCAACATAGTTCCCTGTTTTGACTGAGAGCGGATCCCCGCGGACCCCAATGGATTGCGAAAGGCGAGGCGTACGATGAGCAAAGAAGTACTGCTGGTTGTGGAGTCGGTGTCCAATGAAAAGGGCGTACCGGCTAGTGTGATCTTCGAAGCGCTTGAGCTGGCTCTGGCCACTGCTACCAAGAAGCGCTACGAGGACGAAGTTGATCTGCGTGTAGAAATCAATCGCCAAAACGGCAGCTACGAGACCTTCCGTCGCTGGACCGTCGTTGACGATGAGCACTTCGATGATCCAGCCCATCAGCTGGCTCTGGATCAGGCCCAGGCACGTAATCCGGACGCCAAGCTTGGTGATGTGTTCGAAGAGAAGATCGAATCCATCGAGTTCGGGCGTATTGCGGCTCAGACTGCCAAACAGGTCATCGTGCAGAAGGTGCGCGAGGCTGAGCGGGCGCAGGTGGTAGAAGCCTATCGTGATCGTCTGGGCGAGATCATTTCGGGTACCGTCAAGAAAGTTACCCGTGACAGTGTCATTGTCGATCTGGGTAACAACGCCGAGGCCTTGTTGGCGCGCGAAGATATCATCGCGCGTGAGACCTTCCGCGTTGGCGCCCGTGTTCGTGCGCTGCTCAAGGAAATTCGTACTGAGAATCGTGGCCCGCAGCTGATCCTGTCGCGTACTGCGCCGCAGATGCTGATCGAGCTGTTCCGTATTGAGGTTCCAGAGATCGCCGAAGGACTGATCGAGGTCATGGGCGCGTCTCGTGACCCGGGATCGCGCGCCAAGATTGCCGTTCGCTCCAAGGACAAGCGCATCGATCCGCAGGGCGCCTGTATCGGTATGCGTGGTTCTCGCGTTCAAGCCGTGTCCGGTGAGATCGGCGGCGAGCGCGTCGATATCGTCCTTTGGGATGAGAACCCAGCGCAGTTCGTCATCAATGCAATGGCCCCGGCCGAAGTCGCAGCGATCATCGTCGACGAGGATGCCCATGCAATGGACATCGCGGTGGGCGAAGACAACCTGGCACAGGCGATCGGTCGTGGCGGTCAGAACGTGCGTCTGGCCAGTCAGCTGTCCGGCTGGACGCTGAATGTCATGACCGAAGCGGACATCCAGGCCAAGCAGCAAGAAGAAACCGGCGACATTCTGCGCAACTTTATCGAAGAGCTGGACGTCGATGAGGAGTTGGCTCAGGTGTTGGTGGAAGAGGGCTTTACCTCCCTCGAAGAGATTGCCTATGTCCCCATGGAGGAAATGCTTGGCATCGAAGGCTTCGACGAAGACATCGTCAATGAGCTACGTACGCGGGCCAAAGATCGCCTGCTGACCAAGGCCATCGCTAACGAGGAGAAGCTTGCAGACGCTCAGCCGGCTGAAGATCTGCTGGCGCTCGAAGGCATGGATAAAGAACTGGCGGTCGAGTTGGCCGTGCGGGGCGTCATCACCCGCGAAGACCTGGCCGAGCAGTCGATAGACGACCTGCTCGACATAGACGGCATCGATGAAGAGCGTGCCGGCAAGCTGATCATGGCCGCCCGAGCCCATTGGTTCGAGTAAGTAATTAGCGGCCTGAGGAGAGAAATGCATGACGGAAGTCACGGTGAAAGAACTGGCCCAAGTGGTCGCCACACCGGTCGAACGACTGCTTCAGCAGATGCGTGAGGCAGGACTGTCGCACACCAGCGCCGAGCAAGTAGTGACCGATAGTGAGAAACAAGCCCTGCTGGCGCACCTCAAGAGCAGCCACGGGGCCAAAGTGGCCGAGCCCAGCAAGATAACCTTGCAGCGCAAGACCACGACCAAGTTGAAAGTGGGCGGCAGCAAGACCATCAGCGTTGAAGTGCGCAAGAAGAAAACCTTCATCAAGCGCAGCCCTGATGAGATTGAGGCTGAGAAGCAGCGCGAGCTCGAAGAGAAGCTCGCCGCAGAAGAAGCAGCGCGCCATAAGGCAAACGAAGAGTCGCGTTTGCGTATAGAGGAAGAAGCGCGTCGTCAGGCCGAGGCCACTTCGGCCAAAACCGCCGAGGCTGCTCCCGCTAACGATGTGCCGGCACCTGCCGTTGCGGCGCCGGTTACCGAAGCGCCTACTGCGCCGGTTGATGATCGCAAGAAGGATGAGCCACGTCGCCCTGATAAGGCGCGTAGCGACGATGACGAGCGCCGCGACCGCAAGCAGGCGCAGCACCGTCCGTCCCTGAAGGCGAAAGCTCCGTTGTCGCGCACAACGCGTAGCGGTGAAGACGACGCCGATGGGTTCCGTCGCGGTGGTCGTGGCAAGTCGAAGCTGAAGAAGCGCAATGCGCATGGTTTCCAGAGCCCAAGCGGTCCGATCGTTCGCGAAGTCGCGATTGGTGAGACCATCACCGTTGGTGATCTGGCGCAGCAGATGTCGGTCAAGGCAGCCGAAGTCATCAAGTTCATGTTCAAGATGGGCACACCTGTGACCATCAACCAGGTTCTGGATCAGGAAACTGCCCAGCTCATTGCTGAGGAACTTGGCCACAAGGTCAAGCTGGTCAGCGACAACGCGCTGGAAGAGCAATTGGCCGAACTGTTGAAGTTCGAAGGTGAGGCCATCAACCGCGCGCCCGTCGTAACCGTAATGGGTCACGTTGACCACGGTAAGACCTCGCTGCTCGACTACATCCGTCGCGCCAAGGTGGCTGCTGGCGAAGCGGGCGGTATCACCCAGCACATCGGCGCCTATCACGTCGAAACCGATCGTGGGATGGTTACGTTCCTCGACACCCCCGGCCACGCAGCGTTTACCGCAATGCGTGCCCGCGGTGCCCAAGCGACTGACATCGTCATTCTTGTCGTTGCGGCGGATGATGGCGTGATGCCGCAAACCATCGAAGCGATTCAGCATGCCAAGGCTGCTGGTGTTCCGCTAGTGGTAGCGGTGAACAAGATCGACAAGCCGGGCGCCGATCTGGACCGGATTCGTAGCGAGCTGTCTGTTCACGAGGTGACTTCGGAAGAGTGGGGTGGCGACACGCCGTTTGTATCGGTATCCGCGAAGATGGGTACTGGTGTGGACGATCTGCTCGAGGCGGTGCTGCTGCAGGCTGAAATTCTCGAACTGACTGCAACGCCGTCGGCTCCGGGTCGTGGAGTGGTGGTCGAATCGCGCCTGGACAAGGGCCGTGGTCCGGTTGCTACCGTACTGGTTCAGGACGGTACGCTGCGTCAGGGCGATATGGTGCTGGTTGGCTCGAACTTCGGCCGCATCCGCGCCATGCTCGACGAGAACGGCAAGCCGATTAAAGAAGCAGGTCCTTCGATTCCGGTCGAGATCCTTGGTCTCGATGGCACTCCAGATGCCGGCGACGAGCTCAGCGTGCTGAGCGATGAAAAGAAGGCGCGCGAAGTCGCCATGTTCCGTCAGGGCAAGTTCCGCGAAGTGAAGCTGGCGCGTGCGCATGCCGGCAAGCTGGAAAACATTTTCGAGAACATGGGTCAGGAAGAGAAGAAGACGCTCAACATCGTCCTCAAATCCGACGTCCGGGGTTCTCTCGAAGCGCTGCAGGGTTCGCTTGGCGGGCTGGGTAACGACGAAGTGCAGGTCCGTGTGATTGGCGGCGGCGTTGGTGGTATCACCGAAAGCGATGCCAACCTCGCGCTGGCATCCAACGCGGTGCTGTTCGGCTTCAACGTGCGGGCCGATGCCGGCGCGCGCAAGATCGTCGAGCAGGAAGGTCTGGATATGCGTTACTACAACGTGATCTACGACATCATCGAAGACGTCAAGAAGGCGCTGACCGGCATGCTCGGCAGCGATGTTCGAGAGAACATCCTTGGCATCGCTGAAGTGCGCGACGTGTTCCGTTCGCCGAAGTTCGGCGCTGTGGCGGGCTGCATGGTCATCGAGGGTATGGTGCATCGCAACCGTCCGATTCGTGTCCTGCGCGATGACGTGGTCATTTTCGAAGGCGAGCTGGAGTCCCTGCGTCGCTTCAAGGATGACGTTGCGGAAGTCCGTGCCGGTATGGAATGCGGTATCGCGGTGAAGAGTTACAACGACGTCAAGGCTGGCGACAAAATCGAAGTATTCGAGAAGGTCGAAGTGGCTCGTTCGCTGTAAGCAAGCGTCAATCTGAAAGCTGGAAGCAAGGAGTCGGTGACCGCTGAGATGCGGTCACCGCTTCGAGCTTCCAGCTTTCGGCTTTTAAACGGGTGGAAATCAATGGCCAAAGAATTCAGTCGTACCCAGCGTATCGGCGACCAGATGCAACGTGAGCTGGCTTTGCTCATTCAGCGCGAGATCAAAGATCCGCGCTTGGGCCTGGTCACCATCACCGGCGTCGACGTTAGTCGCGACCTCTCTCATGCGAAGATCTTCATCACGATCATGGGGCAGGATGACGATGAGGCTGCGGTCAAGGGCAACCTGCGCATTCTCAACGACGCCGCAGGTTTTCTGCGTATGCTGCTGGGCAAGAGCATGAAGCTGCGCAGCGTGCCGCAGCTGCATTTCAATTATGACGCCAGTATCCGCCGGGGGGTCGAGCTGAGCTCGCTGATCGAGCGTGCTGTGGCTGAAGATCGCAAGCACAGCGACGAGCGCGGGGAATAAGGGTGGCACAGGTCAAGCGTATACGGCGTAACGTCAACGGTATCATCCTGCTCGACAAGCCGAAGGGTTTTACGTCCAACGCAGCGCTGCAGAAGATTCGCTGGCTGCTCAATGCCGAGAAGGCCGGGCACACCGGAAGTCTCGATCCGCTGGCCACTGGCGTGTTGCCGTTGTGCTTCGGCGAAGCCACCAAGTTCTCTCAGTATCTGTTGGAGGCCGACAAGGCCTATGAAACGGTCATGCAGCTAGGCGTGACCACGACCACTGCCGATGCCGAAGGCGAAGTCTTGGAGCGCAAGCCGGTAGCTGTTACTCGTGAGCAGCTGGAGGTACTGCTGCCACAGTTCCGCGGCGACATCCAGCAGGTGCCGCCGATGTATTCGGCGCTCAAGCGCGACGGTCAACCGCTATACAAACTGGCGCGTGCCGGAGAGGTAGTGGAGCGCGAGCCACGTTCTGTTAATATTGCGCGCCTGGAGTTGCTAGCGCTCGACGGTGACAAGGCGCGGCTTGCCGTGGCATGCAGTAAAGGCACCTATATTCGGACGCTGGTTGAAGACATCGGCTTGTTGCTAGGTTGCGGTGCTCATGTCGCAGAACTGCGTCGGACGCAGGCCGGTCCATTCGAGCTGTCGCAGACGGTGACGCTCGAGACGCTGGAACGGTTGCATGGCGAAGGCGGTTCCGAGGCATTGGATGGTTTGCTGCAACCGGTCGACAGCGGTCTGGAACATTGGCCATTGCTGCAGCTCTCCGAGCATAGTGCCTATTACTGGCTGCATGGTCAGCCGGTTCGGGCGCCGGAAGCGCCCAAGTTTGGCATGGTGCGTGTACAGGACAACAACGGCCGCTTCATCGGTATTGGTGAAGTGAGCGAGGACGGGCGCATTGCGCCGCGTCGACTGATTCGGTCGGAATGACCGTAGCGCATCGCGTTCGCGCGGTGCGTCAGAGGGTGGCTGTCAACAGGCATGGTCATTTCTCTTAATTAAACACGGGATGATTCCCGGCCTGTTCACTCAAGGAGCCCTATCATGGCACTGAGCGTTGAAGAAAAAGCCCAGATCGTTAACGAGTACAAGCAAGCTGAAGGTGATACCGGTTCTCCGGAAGTGCAGGTAGCCCTGCTGACCGCCAACATCAACAAGCTGCAAGGTCACTTCAAGGCCAACGGTAAAGACCACCACTCTCGTCGTGGCCTGATCCGTATGGTTAACCAGCGCCGCAAGCTGCTGGACTACCTGAAGGGCAAGGACACCACTCGTTACAGCACCTTGATTGGTCGTCTGGGTCTGCGTCGCTAAGACGTACCCGAGCTGGAAGCCGGAAGCTGGAAGCCTGGAGTTGAAAGCAGAGATATCTCTCGCTGACAGCTTCGGTCTTCCAGCTTTCGGCTTTCTTGCAGGAGGTTTCGGGCCGACTCCCGAGCGTTCTGCCAATTTCCCCAAAGGCAACATAGAGAAGGAAGAACCGTGAACCCGGTAATCAAGAAGTTCCAGTTCGGTCAATCGACCGTTACCCTCGAAACGGGTCGTATCGCCCGTCAAGCCAGCGGCGCAGTACTGGTCACCGTTGACGATGATGTCACCGTGCTGGTCGCTGTCACCGGCGCCAAGACTGCTGATCCCAGCAAAGGCTTTTTCCCGCTGTCTGTTCACTACCAGGAAAAAACCTACGCAGCCGGCAAGATTCCTGGCGGTTTCTTCAAGCGTGAAGCGCGCCCGAGCGAGAAAGAAACCCTGACCTCGCGCCTGATCGACCGTCCGATCCGTCCGCTGTTTCCGGAAGGTTTCCAGAACGAAGTGCAGGTCATCTGCACCGTGGTTTCCACCAGCAAGAAGACCGATCCGGACATCGCTGCGATGATCGGTACCTCGGCTGCGCTGGCTATCTCCGGTATTCCGTTCAACGGCCCGATTGGCGCCGCGCGCGTCGCTTTCCACCCGGAAACCGGTTACCTGCTGAACCCGAACTACGAGCAGCTCAAGGCTTCCAGCCTGGACATGGTCGTAGCCGGTACCAAAGACGCCGTGCTGATGGTTGAGTCGGAAGCCAAAGAGCTGACCGAAGACCAGATGCTGGGCGCCGTACTGTTTGCCCATGATGAATTCCAGGCTGTGATCCAGGCTGTGACCGAGCTGGTTGCTGAAGCTGCCAAGCCGCGTTGGGACTGGCAGCCGAAAGCGGAAAACACCGCGCTGCTCGATGCCATCCGCAGCGAGTTTGGCGAAGCGATCTCCCAGGCTTACACCATCATCATCAAGCAGGACCGCTATGCGCGTCTGGGCGAGCTGAAAGAGCAGGTTGTCGCCAAGTTCGCCGGTGAAGAAGGCCAGCCTTCTGCCGGTGAGGTGAAGGAAGCCTTCGGTGAGATCGAGTACCGCACCGTCCGCGAGAACATCGTCAACGGCAAGCCGCGTATTGATGGTCGTGACACCCGTACCGTGCGTGGTCTGAATATCGAAGTCGGTGTGCTGGACAAGACCCACGGTTCGGCTCTGTTCACCCGTGGCGAAACCCAGGCTCTGGTGGTCGCTACTCTCGGTACCGCCCGTGATGCGCAGCTGCTCGACACCCTGGAAGGTGAGAAGAAAGATCCCTTCATGCTGCACTACAACTTCCCTCCGTATTCGGTGGGTGAGTGTGGTCGCATGGGCGCTACGGGTCGTCGCGAAATCGGTCATGGTCGCCTGGCTCGCCGTTCCGTTGCGGCCATGCTGCCGAGTGCCGACGAGTTCCCCTACACCATCCGCGTGGTTTCGGAGATCACCGAGTCCAATGGCTCCAGTTCGATGGCCTCGGTATGCGGCGCTTCTCTGGCGCTGATGGACGCTGGCGTGCCGATGAAAGCACCGGTGGCCGGTATCGCCATGGGTCTGGTCAAGGAAGGCGAGAAATTCGCCGTTCTGACCGACATCCTTGGCGACGAAGATCACCTGGGTGACATGGACTTCAAGGTGGCCGGTACCGCCATAGGCGTTACCGCACTGCAGATGGACATCAAGATCCAGGGCATCACCGAAGAGATCATGGAGCAGGCTCTTGAGCAAGCTCTGGAAGCACGCCTGAACATCCTCGGTCAGATGAACCAGGTCATCTCCCAGTCGCGCAGCGAACTGTCGGCCAACGCTCCGACCATGATCGCGATGAAGATCGATCAGGACAAGATTCGCGACGTTATCGGCAAGGGTGGCGCTACCATTCGCTCCATATGCGAAGAGACCAAGGCGTCGATCGATATCGAGGACGATGGCTCAATCAAGATCTTCGGCGAAACCAAGGAAGCGGCTGAAGCAGCGCGCCAGCGAGTACTGGGCATCACTGCTGAAGCGGAAATCGGCAAGATATACGTCGGTAAGGTCGAGCGCATCGTCGACTTTGGTGCTTTCGTCAACATCCTGCCTGGCAAGGATGGTCTTGTGCACATCTCGATGCTGAGCGATCAGCGTGTCGAGAAAGTCACCGATGTGCTGAAGGAAGGTCAGGAGGTCAAAGTACTGGTACTGGACGTAGATAACCGCGGCCGTATCAAGCTCTCCATCAAGGATGTGGCAGCTGCAGAGGCCTCTGGCGTCTAAAGCGGTACGCGTAGTTTACAGAAAGGGCCTTAGGGCCCTTTTTGTTTGTCCATCTTTCGTCAGCAAGTCCAAGAAAGGTTGCAAGATGCACGTACTGTTAGCGCCGAACATGCATTGTGCAAGTCAAACGCACTTAGCCATATCTATAACTATTTGATTTTAAAGAATAAAAAATTATCAGAATGTTGGCACACCGCTTGCGATGTTATCTGTGCATCTGAGGCCGGAGTCATGCCCCAGAAATCATGAGAACAGGAGTGACATCTATGAAGACTACTCAGACCCTTACTGCCGCCGCCATCGCCGCTGCTCTTAGCCTGCCGTTCGCCGGTGCAGCCCTGGCAGATAACACCCCTGCCATCGACAAGACCGACACCGTCATGTTGGCCGCTAATACTATGGATGATGCCGGTGACGCTGTATCTGATACCTGGATCACCACCAAGGTGAAGTCGACCCTGTTGGCTGAGGGCGCCACCCCTGGCATGGATATCGAAGTGGAAACCAAGGATGGCGTCGTTTCGCTGTCCGGGACTGTAGCTACTGAGGCCGAGAAAGAAGTCGCCGTCAGCAAGGCTAAAGGCATCAAGGGCGTGCGTGACGTTGCTGCGGACGGCCTGAAAACCGCCGAGTAATATCTCTTCCCCGCCTGAGACTGGCGGGTGAGCGAATAAAAAACCCCGCTGATCGCGGGGTTTTTTCGTGCGGTTAATTACCTCGTTGGCTGTCGATTTGCCGGAGCCGATTGCCCTCGAAGCGTAGGAAATGGAGCATCCCGTGGTTAGGCCCATAGGTCCATTCCTCGACTGGCACCTCTTGACGGTATCCGTAATCGTCGGTGATTTCCTTGTAGCCGACCATTGCACTACTGGTTGGGTCTCCGCATTTGCTGCGCACTTCTGCGGTGGTTGCATCCAGGCTCACCAGGCGGCTGTTACAGCGGTAAGTGGACGATGCGTGTGCTTCCAGGCTGCATGACAGCAGGCCGATTAGAACCAATAGCGTGCGACGATTCATTTACAGGCTCCATGCGCTCAGTTGGCTCGTTGAGTTTCGATGCGTATCAGACGATTGCCTTCGAAGGTGAGAATGCTGAGCATGCCGTTGCGCGGACCATATACCCACTCCTCCAGCTTGAACTCCTGCCGATCATTGCGAGTCAGGCTGTAACCGACCAGATCCCGATGCTGCGGCGTTCCGCATTTGCGCTCCACCTCGAAGGTGCGGTCACCCGTGGTGACCAGCTGACTACCGCAGCGCAGGGTATCCGCATGGGCGCAGGTAGCTGCGACCAACAGCAAACAGGTGCCGATACACGTTCTCAAGGCCATTATTCACTCCCCAATTGCAGCACTGTGGCAACCTTGCCATCCTTTTCCCGTTCGGTGGTTCCGGTATCCAGCAGATAAATGCGCTCCGAGTCCAGGCCGGCCTGGACCAGATGGCCTTTTATCGCGCCCGCCCGCTCGCGGCTCAGCCGGCGTAGTAGCGTGGCGTTATCCGCCCAGGAGTCCAGCACAGCTTGGCGCAGCTGCTGGGTACGCTCCTGCGAATCGAGCTCAGCCCACTCGCTTGGTGGCTGGCGGCTAAGCCGACTGCGGTAGATTCCTTCGAGTAATGGCGCTTCATCGTCGTCTTCGATTTGGATCTGAGCTGGATCCGCCGGGACCTTGTCACCGCGGCGTTGCAGAATTCGGTACTGGGTTTCGCGGAGCTCCTGTTGCAAGCGCTGCTCGGCTACTAGCGGGCCGTCGGCGGCGGTTGAGCTCATGCCCTCGACCTCAAGGCGTAGGCCTGGGCGCTCCTTTAGTGCCGAGGCCAGGGTGTCCAAATTCTTGCGGGCTTCGCCATCCAGCTCACTGCTAGCGGGCGCGAAACCGATGTGGCTGAGATCCTCCTCGCCGCCGCCTGCGAGTCCGGCAATGAACTTGAATGGTGTCTGGGCGGCGCGCACTACCAGGTTACGTAGTGTCTGCCAGACGATCGGCATGACGCTGAACTGCGGATCGTTCAGATTGCCCTGCACGGGCAGCTCAATCGAAATAGTGCCTTTGGTGTCCTTGAGCAACGCCACCGCCAGACGTATTGGCAGGTCTACCGCATCAGGGCTGTCGACTTTTTCGCCAAGCTGCAGCTGCTCCAGTACAACCTTGTTTTGCGCGTTCAGCTGGCCCTGCTGGATACGGTAGTGCAAGTCCAGGTTGAGACGGCCCTTGCGGATGCGATAGCCAGCGAACTTGCCGGAGTAGGGGGTTAGGGTGGTCAGCTCGACTTGGCGAAAACTCGTGGCGATATCGAGGCTTTGCAGCGGGTCGAACGGCGTCAGGCTGCCCTTGATACTGACTGGCGCGTATTGATCCACCTTGCCGGCGATATCCACCGAGGCGGCCTTCTGCGCTCGGTTGTCCAGCGTGCCGATCTCGCCGTTCAGCGACTGGACGGCTGTGACGAAAGGCGGGCGTAGGCTGAAGTCGGCGAAATTAGCCGAGCCGTCTGCGATAGCGATACCGCCGATGCGAATAGCGAGCGGTTCCGACGCGGCTGGCTGCGCTTGTGCATTTTCGCTTTCAGGCCCGTTGCGATTGACCAGCAGGTCATTGATGTTGGTACTCAGGTCCGGATTGATAATGAAGCGGGCGTAAGGCTGACTCAATTCGATCCGGTCTATGTCCAGGCTGTGTGGGTGCTGGTATTCGAGTCCGCTGAGCTGCAGTCGCCGCCATTTGACGAAGTCGCGATTGTTTATCGTATCGAGCGTATGCAGTTGTGTAGCGTCGATCGCTCCACGCACGCTGAACGCCAGCGGTTCGGCGCTCTGTACATCCACCGCGAGTTCACTGGCCAGCATGCCGCTACGGAGCTCCAGGTGGACCAGTGGGCTTAGATAAGCCTGAGCGAGCCGCAGGTCAATGTCGCTGGTGGTGATTTTCAGGTTGCCGCTCACAGGGCTCAGCTGAAGCTGCCCGGCTGCCTTGAGAGCCCCCTGCTTGCCTACGCCGGTATCCAGCTTGAGGGAAAAGGGGCTGGTTCCCAGACTATCGAATTCGCTGATGTCGAGGTTCAGTGGGCCTAGTTTCAGCGCAACTTCATCATCGGGGACGCGATCGACGAGGTGCACCTGATAATCACGCAGTTGGGCGCTGCGCACTAGCACCTGCCAGGGTTTGCTCTGCGCATCCTGTGGGGCTGTTTTAGCGGCGCCTGTCGGAGCGGCCGCTCTGTCATTTGCGGGGGCAAACAGCTTCTGCCAGTCCAGCTCTCCATCAGCCTCGCGGGCTGCCCAGGTTTCCAGGTTGCGGCTGCGCAGCTTGCCAATGATGACTTGCTGCTTCGCTAGATCCACCGCGGTTTCGCTCAGCTCGACCTGCTCCAGACGAACTAACTGGCGCCCGTCAGGACCGTCGAGCGCCAGTGATTGCAGTCCCAGGGTGGCATCCTCCAGTCTCAGTGCCAGTCCTTTGCTTAGGTCCAGAACATAAGTGGTGTTGAGCTCGAGGCTGCCTCCTTGGAGAGCCAGTGGAGCAGCGTCGCGCACGTAGGGCCAGAAGTCCTTTAGCTGGAGGTTGCTGACATGCAGCTGGCCTTGAGATGCCAGCGGTTGCAGGCTGACATTGCCTTGCCAGTCGATACGCCCACCACTCTGGCCGCTGGCGGTTAGGCGGGCCTCGGCGCGGCCGTCGGCGCGGGTTGCCAGATTATGCAATTCGAAATCAAGCGAATCGTAGATCAGGGCTATCGGCTCGCTGGGGCGCAGGTCCTGAAAGCTGAGGTATCCACGCACCAGCTGCAGGCGATCGATGCGCAGCGAAGATTTCGTTTTCTTCGCTGGCAGGTGCGTCTGACTTGGGCACGTCGAACAGCTGGCTGAGGTTGAGCACGCCATCTTCCGAAAGGCGCACTTCGGTATGCGGCGCCACCAGCTCTGCGTTGGCAAGGTGCAGCGTGCGCTGCCAGAGGCTGTCCCATTGCAGGTCGAGGTAGAGCTTTTCCAGCGCCAGCTGGCGATCGTTCTGCTCACCTATATGTAGGTTGAACAGCGCGAGCTCGAGGCTGAAGGGGTTGAACTCGATGCGTTCCAGGCTGGCCGGGACGGTGGCGTAGGCTGCCAGTTGCTGATTGGCGATGCGTTGGGCGACACCGGGCAGGACCAGGAAGCCGAGCAGGCTGTAGCAGATTAACGTGAGTGCGACACCGGTGAACGCACGCTTCATTCCATTGGGCATGGCCGGATGTATTCCTGGCGGATGGTTGCCTTGGAGTATGGCATGTGTTCGCGGTTCCCCGAATCGAGCGATATGAGCAATGCAACTCAAAGCTGCAGAATCAGAACCTTGAGTGGCGGCAACCCATCGTGGGAGGGAAAATCCGCGGCAGGGGTCAGAGTTTGCCATTCGCGCACCGGTCTACCCGCCTTCTCGGCGCAACGCAGCACTTGAGTGCGCCAGTCCTCCATCGACACCTTTGCCAGGTTATTGCAGCAGACCAGCACGCCGCCCTTAGCGGTGGCCAGCAGTGCCGGTTTGAGCAGGCTCTGATAGTCGCGCAGCAGGTCCACCGTCCCGAAGGCGCTGCGCGCCCACGCGGGCGGGTCGAGCAGCACCAGATCGAACTGGCGTTGCGCCAGGCGTGGGTAATCCGGCAGCGTTCTTCCGCGGCGCGCACTGACGGGGAGGCCGGCCAGTTGGCGAATGGCTGGAAAGTAGTCCGAGTGGATGAAGTGCATGTCTGGCAGCGATGGATTCAGTTCGCCGTTTTCCCGGCCCACCGCCAGATTGCGCTCGGCAAAGTCGACGTTCCAGACTTCCCGTGCGCCGCCGGCTGTAGCGCACAGACCAACACCGCAGGTATAGGCGAACAGGTTGAGCATCGACTTGCCGGTGCTGTGCTGCTTGACCCAGCCGCGGGCATTGCGCAGGTCGAGAAACAGTAGTGGATCCTGGCCACTGTGGCGGCCGCGGACACGGTAGTTGAGGCCCCACTCGTGCGCGATCTGGTCTTCAAGTGCGACATCGCCTGGTTGATGCAGGGCAGTGCTGCGATCAATTCGCGAGTTGCTTTGAGATCGGTCGTTGTAGATGAGCTGCAGCGGCTGCCCGATGAAGCGGATGGCCTCTTCATGGATAGCCTGAAGTGATCGCGCGTCGAGCGGCTGATGAAAACTCTGCACCATCAACTGCGGACCGTAGCGGTCCACGGTCAGGCCGGACGCGCCTTCCTGGCTGCCGTGGAATAGTCGGTAGCAATCTGTGCCCTGTTGCTGCAGCTCGTCGAGCAACGGGCGTCGAGAGTCGAAGGCGGCGCGCAGCGCCTGGTCTAGAGATGCCATGCGCGGCGGCTCGAAATATAGAAGGGCGCGCAGTTTAACAAGAAACGCTTTAGTGGGCGGTCGTCACTAGCGTGACGGCAGGCCCATACGCCGCCGCGCACGGTGTACCGAGGCGTTACGTACCGCCCAGCGCAGCACTGGTGCGGTGTTGCGCACACCTGTACGAATAAGCTGACGGCGGGCCTCGCTCAGGGATAGGCCGAACATGGCAGGGGCCCATTCGGGCATCAGGTCTATCCCTGCGTGCAGCATCAGCGTACCGAAAGGTCTTAGCAGTCTGCTGGGGGCGGGGGCAGTGCGCAGTATCTGCAGTATTTCCTGCGCACGCTCGTCACTTCGTAGCTGCGGGCGAATGCGCTCCAGGTATGTCTCGATCTGCGCGCGCGAGCGTGGTACGTCGCGGGCGCCGAGGCGCTCGGCGATCAGCGAGACTTCGGCGTAATAGCGATCCTGCTCGGCACCGGATAGCCCTGGATTGAGATAGCGCAGATGCGATTTGAGGAAGCTGCTGACTTCGGCGACATGGACCCAGGTCAAGAGGTCTGGATCGGACGCGGCGTAAGGACGGCCGTCTGGTGCGATGCCTGTCACGCCGCAGTGAATCCGCCTGACCCGCTCGATTAAACGCTCGGCGTCGGCGTGGCTGCCGAACGTCGTTGCGGCGATGAACTGCCCGGTGCGGCGCAGTCGGCCGAGTAGATCTTCACGGAAGTTCGAGTGGTCCCATACGCCGGCCAGCGCCAGCGGATGTAAGGCCTGCAATAGCAGCGCGGAGATCCCGCCAACCATCATCGAGGTGAAGTCACCATGCACGCGCCAGCATACCGACTCGGGTCCGAACAGGCCGGGGTCGCCGGGCGGGTTCTCATAGTCCACACCGCCGATTGCAAGGCCAGTGAGGCTCAGTACGCGGGTTTCGATATGTTGGCGGATGAGTTCCATGGCGACAGCGCTTCTGGCTTGGGTCGGGGCGATGTTACCTGATCAGGCAGCTGCCATCGGCCGCTCGTCAGTTGCTGGCGCAATAAGAGGGGAGACGGGAATGAGACCGGACAGTAGTCGTGCACTGTCCGGTCGAGGGCGATATCAACCGCGATGACGGCCGCGGAAGAAGTCGATCAGGCCCTGAGTGGAGGCGTCTTCTGCCGGGGCCGCATCGAAGCAGGTCATCTGGTTGTAGACGGTTTTGCCCAGGTCCTTGCCCAACTCGACTCCCCACTGATCGAACGAATTGATTCCCCAGATCACCCCCTGTACGAACACCTTGTGCTCGTACAGCGCGATCAGTGCACCGAGACGGCCGGGACTGATGGTTTCCATGACCACAGTATTGCTTGGCCGGTTACCGGGAATGACCTTGTGAGGCGCCAGGCGCTGAACTTCCGCTTCGCTCAGTCCCTTGGCACGCAGTTCGGCCTCGGCTTCCTCGCGTGTCTTGCCTCGCATCAGCGCCTGGCTTTGCGACAGGCAGTTGGCGTAGAGCCACTCGTGGTGGTCGGCGACCGGGTTGTGGCTGACTACCGGCACAATGAAGTCTGCTGGAATCAGCGGTGTGCCCTGATGCAGCAACTGATGGTAGGCATGCTGACCATTGGCGCCCACACCACCCCAGATTACCGGTCCGGTGGTACAGGAGACCGGCGTACCGTCTTGCCGCACACTCTTGCCGTTGGACTCCATGTCCATCTGCTGCAGGTGTTTTACGAAGTTGCGCAGGTAGTGGTCGTAGGGCAGGAAGGCATAGCTTTCAGCGCCCCAGAAGTTGTGATACCAGATGCCGAGCATTGCCAGCAGAACCGGCATGTTGCTTTCGAACGGCTCAGTGAGGAAGTGCTGGTCCATGCTATAGGCGCCGGATAGCAGGTCCTTGAAGTTGGACATACCGATGGCCAGCGCGATGGGCAGGCCGATTGCCGACCACAGGGAGTAACGGCCACCGACCCAGTCCCACATCGGGAAGATGTTCTTCTCCCGAATACCGAAATCGATGGCGGCCTTCTTGTTGCTGGTGACAGCGATGAAGTGGCGGTAGAGCTTCTCTTCGGTGCCGCCCTTGCCCAGATACCAGGTGCGCGCGGCCTGGGCATTCTTCAGCGTTTCGAGCGTGCCGAAGGTCTTGCTGGAGATGATGAACAGGGTCGTTTCGACGTTGAGCTTGGCGGTTACTTCGCGGAACTCGCTGCCGTCGATATTGGCCAGGTAGTGCGTGCGCACGCCGTGCTGGGTGAACGGCAGCAGCGCTTCTGATACCAGCTGCGGACCGAGGAACGAGCCGCCGATGCCGATGTTCACCACATCGGTGATGGTCTTGTCGCTGAAGCCGCGCCACAGGTTGTTGTGGATTCGGGTAACGATATCGGTCATCTGGGCCAGTGCGGTGTGCACATCGCGCATGATGTTCTGCCCGTCGACCATCACTGACTCACCCATAGGGCGACGCAGTGCGGTGTGCAATACGGGGCGGTTTTCTGATGCGTTGATGCGCTCGCCTTCAAACATGGCGCGTGCAGCCTGCTCGACGCCAGCCTCGCGGGCCAGGTTCACCAGCAGCGTGCGGGTTTCAGGGGTGATCAGGTTTTTCGAATAGTCGAGAAACAGGCCGCTGCAGGAAACCGACAGATCATCGAAACGCGTCGGGTCGGCCTTGAATGCCTCTCGCATGCTGAAGTTCTGCATGGTCAGGCGGTGTTCTTCCAGGGCCTTCCAGGACGGCAGGCCGGTGACATCGAGCGGATGCTGGTAGTAGCTCATGGTGATGCGGCTTCCTTTGCTTTGACAGGCCGCTGAATCCCTGCGGTTCACGCGTCGGCGGGCAATGCCGTGACAGGATTCAGTGATGTGTATGACCGTGCGGGCGCGCCGGCACTCCTCCTGAATGCTGCGGATGCTGGCCGAACCCGGCTTTGACCGAGCCGGTGAAGGCACATCCTATGCCATCAGAGACAGGTCAGACAGGGAAACCCCCTACTGTGTTCCGGGCTTTTGCCTTCTATTGTGCTCGTATCAGCGCTTTCGCCCAATCGCCTCCTGACCGTTGAGTCGCGATCAAACGAAAAAGCCCGAAGTGCGGAACACTTCGGGCTTTCATTCGACAGCATCTGGCGGTGGCTCAGGCAACCTGTACCGGGATGGCGTTGCTGGTGTGGCTCAGCTCGCCATCGGCGCCCATGTAGAGAACATGGGGTTTGAAATTGGCCAGTTCTGCCTCGCTGTAATGAGCGTAGGCGCAGATGATCAGGCGATGACCGACACCAGCCTTGTGGGCCGCGGCACCGTTGACCGAGATGATCTTGGAACCTTCTTCGCCGCGAATGGCGTAGGTGGTGAAGCGCTCGCCGTTGTCGACGTTATAGATCTGGATCTGTTCGTATTCGCGGATTCCGGCCAGGTCCAGCCAGTCGCCGTCGATGGCGCAGGACCCTTCATAGTCGAGCACCGAGTGAGTTACCTGGGCGCGGTGCAGTTTGGCCTTGAGCATGATGGCGTGCATGGCGGGGTCCTCCGGGGGCGCAAGCGGCGCAGAGTGTGCCCTAAGCCTTGAACGCGATCAAGGCTATGGGTGGTTGGAAAAACTCAGGCAGATGGATGGATATCGATCAGCAGGTTGTCGATCAACCGTGTCTTGCCCAGGTACGCCGCTGCGAGGATGACCAGCTCGCCGGCTTCGCCATTTATCGGCTGCAGGTCGACCGCGTTGCGGATTTCCAGATAGTCAGGCCGCAGGCCGGCAGCTTGCAGGGCGCTCAGGCCCTCGGCGATCAGTGCCGGATAATCACGGCGGCCGCCGCGAATCGCCACATCCAGCTGGCCAAGCGTGCGATACAGCACGGGCGCAATGGCGCGCTCTTCTGCACTCAAGTAGCCATTGCGCGAAGACAATGCCAAACCATCTTCGGCCCGAACGATTGGCTCGGAGAGTATCTGCACCGGCATGTTCAGGTCGCGAACCATGGTGCGGATTACAGCCAGCTGCTGGAAGTCCTTCTGCCCGAATACGGCCAGATCCGGCAGAACCATGTTGAACAGCTTGGTCACCACCGTGGAGACGCCGTCAAAGTGCCCGGGACGGCTGCCGCCACAGAGCCCTTCGGAGACGCCCGGGACCCGAACGATGGTCTGCTGAGCTTGGCCGTGTGGGTACATTTCTTCGACATTTGGCGCGAAGAGCAGATGACAGCCGGCTTCGAACAGCTTGTCCTGATCCGCCGCGAGCGTGCGCGGGTAGTTGTCCAGGTCCTCATTGGGGCCGAACTGCAGCGGATTGACGAAGATGCTGGCAACCACGAAGTCGGCACGCTGACCGGCCTTTTTCACCAGCGCGATATGGCCGTCGTGCAGGTTGCCCATGGTCGGCACAAAGCCGATACGCTTGCCTTCCCCACGGGCGCGGGCGACCGCAGCACGCAGGTCGGCAATGGTCTTGACGATGTTCATGCGGAGAAACCGTGTTCGGCTGCGGGGAATTCGGTGGCCTTGACGGCTTTCACATAGCCGGCGATGGCAGACGGTATGTCACCGTGCTCGCGCATGAAGTTCTTGACGAACTTCGGCACTCGGCCACCGAGAGAGAGCCCGAGCATATCGTGCAACACGAGCACCTGGCCGTCGGTGTCGCTGCCGGCGCCGATGCCGATCACCGGAATCTGTACCGCCCGGGTGATGCGCGCAGCCAGTTCGCTGGGAACGCATTCGAGCAGCAGCATCGCGGTTCCTGCTGCTTCCAGCGACTTGGCGTCTTCCAGCATCTGCTGCGCCTGGGCTTCTTCGCGGCCTTGTACTTTGTAACCGCCAAACAGGTTGACTGCCTGCGGCGTCAGCCCCATGTGGGCACACACCGGAATACCGCGTTCGGCCAACAGGCGGATCGATTCGGCCAGCCAGGCGGCGCCTTCGAGCTTGATCATGTGCGCACCGGCCTGCATCAGCAGCGCGGAGTTGTTCAGCGTCTGCTCGGTGGTGGCGTTCGCCATAAATGGCAGGTCGGCGACGATCATGGCGCCGCGGTTACCGCGTTTGACGCTGGCGGTGTGGTAGGCCATGTCGCCGACGGTGACCGGCAGGGTGCTGTCGTGACCTTGCAGGACCATGCCGAGTGAGTCGCCGATCAGGAGCATTTCGACGCCCGCATCGCAGGCAGTCTTGGCGAAGGTGGCGTCATAGCAGGTGAGCATGGCGATCTTCTCGCCCTTCTGCTTGAGCCCTTGCAGCGTGGTCAGGGTTACGTCTGGCATGAATGCCGTCCTCTTCGAGCCTCGGAGGTCAGGATTGCCGGGCGGTGCATGCGAGGTGCAATGGCCGCTGGCGGCAGAGGGCGCTTATAGTCCCGGCGGCGGCAGAGTAAGTCAATCGCGAGTGTTACCTGCGCGTTACGTTCGTTACTGCGCCGGTGACACTCTTGTCGTGGAGTCGCTCAAGGCCATTGAACGGGCAGGCCGCAAGCAGATCGACGAGCCGTCTTCCATCGGCCAGCACCAGTTCGGTCGGTGCGATCTCGGCGAGCGGATAGAGTACGAACGCGCGGGCCTGCAGGTGATAGTGCGGAACCTGCAGGCGGGGCTCATCAATCATGCGGTCGCCGAATAGCAGAATGTCCAGATCCAGCGTCCGCGGCCCCCAGCGTTCGGTCTTGCGCTCGCGACCTTGGGCCAGTTCGATGTGCTGCAGGGCGTCGAGTAGCGCCAGTGGCGCGAGGCCGGTTTCCAGCACAGCAACGGCATTGACGTAGCGTGGTTGGTCGGCAGGCCCGAGTGGGTCGCTTGCGTAGAGTGACGAGACTGCTGCCAAATTGCTCTGCGGCAGTTCCGCCAGCGCCTGCAGCGCGCCGCGCAATTGCTGTTGCGGATCGGCCAGGTTGCTACCCAGTCCGATGTAAACGCGCTCCATCCTATTCAGCCGGGTTGCCGGCGCCTTCGCCCGGACCACGGCGACGGCGCCCGCCGCGGCGGCGCTTCTTCGCACCGCCGGCTTCTTCCTTGTTGCTCAGGCCGCGAATCATGTTGCGGCGTTCACTATCGGTAGCGTCCTGGTATTCGGTCCACCAGTCGCCCAGCCCTCCGGTCTGCTCCCCGGCACTTTCGCGCAGCAGAAGAAAATCGTAACCCGCACGGAAGCGCGGATTTTCCAGCAACTGATCGGCGCGGCGGCCCTGGCGACGGGGCAGGCGCTCCTGCATATCCCAGATTTCGCGCATGGGCATGGTGAAGCGCTTGGGAATCGCGGTGCGCTGGCACTGTTCCCAGATGATGTCATGTGCCGCTTCCTGCATCGCCGGGATCGGCGGCATGCCACGGTCCTGCAATTCCTGCACGCGCGCGGGCAGGGCAGGCCAGAGCAACGCGGCGAACAGGAATGCAGGCGTTACCGGTTTGCCCTGTTCGATGCGCAGGTCGGTATTGGCCAGGGCGTTGCGGATCAGCGTGCCGGCATATTCCGGGTCGCGCTCAAGCGCTGCGGCGCTCGCCGGGAATAGCGGGGCGAAGAGGTCGTACTCGAGCAGCAGTTCGAAGGTGCGTTCGGCTTTGCCACCAAGGAACAGTTTGAGCGTTTCGTCGAACAGGCGTGCCGAGGGAATGCCGTCGAGCAGATCGGCCAGATCGACGATGGGCTCGGCGCTGTGGCGCTCGATTTCGAAGTCGAGCTTAGCGGCGAAGCGTACGGCGCGCAGCATGCGCACCGGGTCTTCCTGATAGCGCTGCTCCGGATCGCCGATCAGGCGTATCAGCCGATTACGGATGTCATGTACGCCGCGGGTGTGATCGAGGATGCGTTCAGTGGTCGGGTCGTAGTACAGCGCATTGATGGTGAAGTCGCGGCGCTGGGCATCGTCTTCCAGTGTGCCGTAGATGTTGTCGCGCAGAATGCGGCCGCTCTCGTTGCGCGAGGCCAGGTGGCTGGCGTCATCGTCATCCTCTTCCGGGTGGTTGGCGCGGAAGGTGGCTACCTCGATGATCTCGCGGCCGAAATGCACATGTACCAGCTTGAAACGTCGGCCGATCACGCGCGCATTGCGGAACTCGGCGCGAACCTGTTCGGGCGTTGCGCTGGTGGCGACGTCGTAATCCTTGGGGTTCAGCTGCAGCAGCAGATCGCGTACGCAGCCGCCCACTACATAAGCCTCGTAACCGGCCTGCTGTAGGCGTTCGACCACGCTCACCGCGTAACGACTGATCTCGTTGCGATGTAGGGAATGCTGCCGGCTGGACAGAATTTCAGGTGAGCGACGGGGATGCGGGATGCGGCGCAGAGGAAGACGAAAAGACTGGAACAGCTTTTTCAGCATGGGGGGCAACTGTGTGGCGGAATGACGGGCCGGTTCGCGAATGGCCGCGAAACCTGTGCGGATTCTAGCACCGAGAGTGCTGGATGTTGAACGATGCGTAGGGAGCTGTCAAAAAGCATCTCGAATAGCGAGACGAGGGTATCGCGGGGACGGTAAGTCTGCAGGGGCAGGCAGCATTCACGTGATGGGTGCGAGGGATGTTGTAACGCAAGGGAAGAGGCAGATAGCACAAAGGGGAGCCGAAGCTCCCCTTTGAATACTGTAGCGTGCTTTATTGTTATTAGTCGTTCAGGCGTTGCTGTTCTTGTTGTTCGCCTGTTCCCTTCGGCCGTGGCCGTCAGGAGCACTCCACATTGGGAGCTAATAGCAAACGGATTTCTTTGGTCGCTGACTTTGCCGTGATCTTCGATCCAACCAGTGCGGGCCCTGCTGATGCAGTTTTTATTGTTCTCGGCCTGGTCGTGGGGCGAACCCCGTGGCAAGTCCTCTCCAAAAGAATCAGTTAGCTGCGCCTCCGCCTTCTTGTCTTTGTTTTGCTGGAGCCGTTACGTCTTGTTCTTATTGTGGGATCTGCTTGTTATTGTTGTTGTGCCAGTAAGTAAGCAGTTGTCGTGCCAGTTTTACGAAGTCCTTATTTATCAAGGTGTTATAGATTCTGGTGATTGCGCCGAGCAATAAAAAACCGGGGTAGCGTTACCGTTACTCCCGGTTTTTGTTACGAATCATGCCGTGGCGGTAACAGACTACCCAGCAGCGCTACTCGATTTGCGGCGTGGGATGCCCAGGCGCTGGCGCCGTTCCCAGAGACATTTACGGCTGATGCCCAGCTTGCGAGCCAGCTCGGTTTCGGTCATGTGGTCCTGGTGCTCGAGCACAAAGTGCTGGAAGTAATCCTCTAGCGACAGGTCCTCGGTCGGCTCGTTGCCAGTGGCTATGCCGCGGATGCTTCCCAGTGGCTCGTCGAAGTCGTCGTCCAGCTCATCGAGTTCGATATCGATGCCAAGCAGCTCTGCGTCGATTTCCGGGCTTTCGCTAAGAATCGCCGCACGCTCGATGGCGTTTTCCAGTTCGCGCACGTTGCCCGGCCAAGAGTAATGACGGATCGCTTGCTCGGCATCGCGGGAGAAGTGCAGGTCGTCGCTGCTCATGCGCTCACCCTGGCGAGTGAGGAATGCCTTGGCAATCTCCAGCACGTCGCTGCCGCGCTCGCGCAGCGGCGGCAGCTTGAGCGCGATGACATGCAGTCGGTAATAGAGGTCTTCACGGAACTGGCCGGTCTTGGCCAGGGTTTTCAGATCGCGGTGCGTGGCCGCGATCAGTCGCACATCGACCTTTTGCGATTGCACCGAACCAACCCGGCGGATCTCACCTTCCTGTAGTACCCGGAGCAGCCGAGCCTGCGCCTCAAGCGGTAACTCGCCTATCTCGTCGAGGAACAGCGTGCCGCCGTCGGCGGCTTCTACCAGGCCTGCACGACCGGCGCTAGCGCCGGTGAAAGCGCCTTTCTCATGGCCGAACAACTCGGACTCGATCAGTGTTTCCGGAATGGCTGCGCAGTTGACCGAAATCATCGGCGCCTTGGCACGTCGCGATAGGTTGTGCAGCGCACGGGCGACCAATTCCTTGCCTGTGCCCGACTCGCCCTGAATCAGCACATTGGAGTCGGTGGGAGCCACCTTGCGGATCTTGCCGAACAGATCTTGCATGGGAGCACAGTGGCCGATGATGCCAATATCGTTTCGTACTGCCTCGCCCGGTGCACTAGTCTGGCCGCGGGTGGCTTGCGCCTGGGGCGTAGCGTTTTGCTGATGATCGTCGAGAATCCGGGCGACCGTCTGCAGCATTTCGTCGTGATCGAAGGGCTTGGCGATGTAGTCGACCGCGCCCATCTTCATCGAGTCCACCGCCGAGCGCAGGCTGGCGTAACTGGTCATGATCAGCACTGGTGTGCCTTCGGCGAGCTTGATCAGCTCCGTTCCGGGTGCCCCGGGGAGTCTCAGGTCGCTGACGATGAGATCGAAACCCGGGATGCTGTAGCGCTCCTGTGCTTCCTGCACCGAGCCGGCTTCGCTGACCTCGTACTGGTTGCGCTCGAGGAGGCGCCTCAGGGCGGAGCGGATGATGGTTTCGTCTTCGACGATCAGTATGTGTGACATCAGTACTCTCTCGACGGTCTGGAGGCAGAACCGGCGCAGGGCCGGTACGGCAGTCGCCTCTTCAACTTACGGCATGGGACGCTTCGACATGCCGCGGCAGGGTGATGCGAAAACGGGTGCCGCGTTGTGTTTCCGGGTCGGCCGGGCTGTCGATATCAATCTGGCCATAATGCTCTTCAATGATCGAATAGACCAGTGCGAGGCCCAGGCCGGTGCCTTCGCCGGGGTCCTTGGTGGTGAAGAACGGCTCGAACAGGCGGTCCTGGATGTCCTTGGGAATCCCACTGCCTTCGTCCTCCACGATGAGGTACACGGTCTGCTCGGCAACTTCGCTGCTGATGCGGATGATCCCGCCTTGCGGCGACGCGTCGCGGGCGTTCGATAGCAGGTTGATCAGCACTTGGGCGAGGCGCTGCGGGTCACCCTCGGCGAAATGGGTCGGGTCACAGATGTTGATGAATTGCACTTCGGTGCGATTGCGGTTGAGCGAGAGCAGGCCGATGGCATCCTGCGTGGCTTGCGCCAGGCTCACTGGATACAGCTGGTGCTGGCGCTCGCCGGCATGGGCAAAGCTCATCAGCGATTGCACGATGCGCGAGACCCGTTTTGTTTGCTCGATGATTTGGCCGCTGATCTCGACGATTTCGCCATCACCGTCGCGCTCCTCCCGCAGGTTTTGCGCCAGGCAGGCAATGCCGGTGATCGGGTTGCCGATCTCGTGTGCGACGCCGGCTGCCAGACGGCCAATACTGGCCAGGCGTTCGGAGTGCACCAGGCGGTCTTCAAGCTGCTGGGTTTCGGTCAGGTCTTCGACCAGCAGCACGAGGCCGCTGTTGCCCGGCGCCAGTGGTTCAGCAATGGCTGCCTTGTGCAGATTGAGACAGCGGCGATGGCCGTTGTGCGCCAGGCGCTGCTTGTGCAGGTGCTCGTCGGCCTGGCTGATGAAGTCGCTCAGGAGGCTTCGCCAGGGTTCGGCAATGGTCGAAAGACGCGAGCCGACTACCTGCAGCGCGGGAATCTCGGTGAGCTCTTCGAGGGCGCGGTTCCACATGAGAATTTCCTGATCCTTGGCCAGCGAGCAGACACCCATGGGCAGTTCCTGCAGTGTTTGCCGGTGATAGCGGCGCAGGGCGTCGAGTTCTGCGGCCAAGCCGGTAAGGCGCGAGTGATACTCCTCCAGGCGGCTCTCGATGAAGTGAATATCCTCGGTGATATAGCCCTCTGCACCGTTCTTGTAGGCCAGGAAATTCTCGACGATATCCTGGGCCACGCTAGGCCCCATCAGGCCAGAAAGGTTGGCTTCGATACGGTCGCGCAAGCGGCGCAAGGCGTACGGTCGGTGTTCGTCGAACGGCAGCTGCAGATCGCGCAGTGCCTGCTCCACTTCGCGTTGGGCGGTCTTGGCGCCAAGCGGCTTGGCCAACTGAGTGGCGAATTCCTGCGGCGAGGCCGCCATCAACTCGCGACGTTGCGGTCGACGCACGTTTTCCACGGCGCAAGCTTCGGCGGCGCTCTGCTCCTCGGGGCTGGTTTCGGTGAAGATCGAGAACAGCGAGAACGCCAGCACATTCACTGCCAGCGAGGCGATCGCCGCCAGGTGCCAACTGGTGTCGTCCAGCACATAGACGACGTTGAATAGCGGGATGTAGAAGCCATCCAGGTTGCCCACCAGTGGCAACAGCATGGTCACCACCCAGACGCCGATGCCGGCCAGTAGGCCGGCGATGTAGCCGCGACGATTGGCGGTTGGCCAGTAGAGTACCGAAAGCACGCCGGGGAGGAACTGCAGGGTGGCGACGAACGCGACGATGCCGAGGTTGGACAGGTCCTGCTCGGCGCCCAGCAGCAGGTAGAAGCCATATCCGGCCATGATGATGGCGAAGATCAGGCTGCGCCGCGTCCACTTCAACCAGCGATAGATATTGCCCTCGCTGGACGGCTGATACAGCGGTAGCACCAGATGGTTGAGCGCCATGCCCGACAGTGCCAGGGTGCTGACGATGATCAGCCCGCTGGAGGCCGAGAGTCCGCCGACGAACGCCAGCAGCGCCAGAGTCTCGCTCTGCGCGGCGATGCCCAGGCCAAGGGTGAAGTACTCCGGATTGGTACTCACCCCAAGTTTCAGCCCGGCCCAGAGGATCAGCGGCACGGCCAGGCTCATCAGTAATAGATAGAGCGGCAGACCCCAGCTGGCGCTGACGAGTCCGCGAGGATCGAGGTTCTCGGTAAAGGTCATGTGATACATGTGCGGCATCACGATGGCCGAGGCGAAGAAAACCAACAGCAGCGTGCGCCATGGACCTTCCTGCAAGGGGGTATGCAATGCCTGCAGGGCCGACTGGTTCTGTAGCAGCCAGATCTCCAGCTGATGGGGGCCGCCGAACACGACGTAGAGCGCATAAAGGCCGATGGCGCCGAAGGTGAACAGCTTGACGATGGATTCGAAGGCGATTGCGAATACCAGGCCTTCGTGCTTTTCCCGCGTGGCGATGTGGCGGGCGCCGAAGAGGATGGTGAACAGCATGATCATCAGGCAGTAGCCCAACGCCACGCGTTCCTGCAAGGGCTCCAGGGTGAGGATGCCGATCGCATCGGCTACTGCCTGGATCTGCAGCGCCAACAACGGCAGCATGCCGATCAGCATGACGATAGTGGTCAGGGCGCCGCTCCAGGTGCTACGAAAGCGGAACGCCACCAGATCGGCCAGTGAAGACAGCTGATACGTGCGGGTAATCCGCAGGATCGGATAGAGCAGCACCGGCGCCAGCAAAAATGCGCCGCAAACCCCTAGGTAAGTGGCGAGAAAGCCGTAGCCATACTGATAGGCCAGGCCGACCGTGCCGTAGAACGCCCAGGCGCTGGCGTAGACGCCCAGCGACAGGGTGTAGGTCAACGGGTGCCGGATGATCCAGCGCGGAATCAGGCCACGTTCGCTGACCCAGGCGACACCGAACAGCATGAACAGGTAGGCGGCGCTGATCAAAATCAGCTGGCTTAGGCTAAAGCTCGTCTGCATCACGCTGGCTCTGGAGAATGAAGGTCACCACGATCAGGATCAGCCACAGCACGTAGGGCCGATACCAGGCACCGTTAGGGTCGATCCACCAGTCCATGATGGCGGGGGAGAACAGGTAGATCCCCACCACCAGGAGCAGCACCAGTCGGTAGATATACATGCCGGATCTCGTGTCGGAAGTGAGGCGATGGTAGAGCAGCGGCACGTTGCAAGCCACCAGCGCTGGGCAAAACCACTCGTAGGTCCCGCTTCGCCGCCGCCGCTACTCAGCGCAGCTGTGTTTCAGCCAGTGTCCGGGTGCGCGGAATGCGATCGGCGTCCCAGTGCCTAACCGCCCAGTCTAGGATTTCACTCGGCAGCGCGTTGTCCAGCTCTGCTAGCGGTTGCTGGCCGAGGGCGCGCAGTGCACGCAGCAGCAGCGGGCTGGCTTCGTGGGGCTGCAGCGGGGGCGAGCGGTAGCTTTTGCCCAGCTTGTGTCCGTCGGGCTGGATGATCAGCGGCAGATGCAGATAGCGTGGCTGCGATACGCCAAGGACTTCCTGCAGGTAGAGCTGGCGCGGCGTGGAGTCGAGCAGATCGGCGCCGCGTACGACGTCGGTAACGCCCTGCCAGGCATCGTCGAGCACAACCGCCAGCTGATAGGCGATCAGGCCGTCGCGACGACGGATCACGAAATCCCCGACCTCCCTGCCCAGATGCTGGCGGAACTCGCCCTGCACGCGGTCAGTGAAGCCGTACTCGCGGTCCGGCACGCGCAGACGGATGGCGGCGTCGTCGAGGCCATGGCCGGCGTCGCGGCAGAAACCCGGGTAGGGGCCGGGATAGTCTTGGAGCTGCTTGCGTGAGCAGGTGCAGGCATACGCCAGGCCTTTATCTAGCAGGCGTTCGATGGCGGCGCCGTAGGCTGCGTGGCGCTCGCTCTGGCGCTGCATATCGCCGTCCCATTCAAATCCGTAGCTCGACAGCGTCTCGACGATGGCTGCCTGCGCGCCTGGCATTTCCCTTGGTGGGTCGATGTCTTCCATGCGCAGCAGCCAGCGACCGCCGACCGCGCGGGCATCGAGATAGGAAGCAAGGGCTGCGACCAGCGAACCGAAATGCAGATAGCCACTGGGTGTCGGGGCAAAGCGGCCGACATAGCGATTGGCTTGGGATGGGAGGAACGAGGGCATGATGGGGGCCGGCGCAATCGAGGATGGCGGGGCGGATGAATCAGTGCATAGCCTGGAAATGAAGCGGGGCGCCGAAGCGCCCCGTTCTGGATCAGGAACCGATCTGCTTTTCCTTGATCTCCGCCAGCGTCTTGCAATCGATGCAGAGCGTAGCGGTGGGTCGGGCTTCCAATCGGCGAATACCGATCTCGACGCCGCAGGAATCGCACCAGCCGTATTCGTTGTCTTCGATCAGCTGCAGCGTCTCGTCAATCTTCTTGATCAACTTGCGCTCGCGGTCACGGGCACGCAGTTCCAGGCTGAATTCTTCTTCCTGGCTGGCGCGATCGGCCGGATCGGGGAAGTTGGCCGCCTCGTCCTGCATGTGGTGTACGGTGCGGTCGACCTCTTCCATCAGCTCCTGTTTCCACTTGTTCAGGATGCCGGTGAAGTGGGCGCGCATCTTGTCGCTCATGTATTCCTCGCCCTTGCTTTCCTTATAGGGCTCGAAGGCGCGAATCAGTTGCTTGCTCGACGGTGTTTCTTTGGTAATGGGCATGGATGAACGCCTCTCGCTATGTCCATTGCGCAGGATGATTTGTCCCTTGCCGACCCGTGCCGGCCCTGCGGCTGCAAGCGGGCGAACTTACCAGATCGGATCGGGGCGCGCTACTCCCGAATCCAACTGTAACTGCAGCAGTATCGGGACCTTGGGTAGAATTCACGTTTCGTTCTCAACAGGAAGGTCAAATGACCTCGTCATACAGTGCGCGCAGCCGCGCAATCGAACCTTTCCACGTCATGGCGCTTTTGGAGCGGGCCAACCAGCTGCAAGTTCAAGGCCACGACGTCATTCATCTGGAAATCGGTGAGCCGGACTTCACTACCGCAGCCCCAATCGTCGCAGCGGGACAAGCCGCGCTGGCCGCGGGGCACACGCGCTATACGCCTGCCCGTGGCCTGCCGCAGCTGCGTGAAGCGATCGCGAACTTTTACGCGCAGCGCTACGGATTATCCATCGACCCCGAGCGCATCCTGATTACGCCCGGTGGCTCCGGCGCCTTGTTGCTGGCCGCTAGCCTGCTGGTGGACCCAGGCAAACATTGGTTGCTGGCTGATCCAGGCTATCCCTGCAACCGACATTTCCTACGCCTGGTGGAAGGCGCAGCGCAGCTGGTGCCCGTCGGTCCCGATGTGCGTTACCAGCTGACCCGCGAGCTGGTCGAGCGCTACTGGGATCGCGACAGTGTCGGTGCACTGGTGGCTTCGCCGGCAAATCCCACGGGCACCCTTTTGGAACGTGATGAGCTGGCGGGGCTGTCGGCGGCGTTGAAGGAGCGTGGCGGCCACCTCGTTGTTGATGAGATCTATCACGGGCTGACCTACGGTGTGGATGCGGCGAGTGTGCTGGAAGTCGACGACGACGCTTTCGTGCTCAACAGTTTCTCCAAGTATTTCGGCATGACCGGCTGGCGCCTGGGCTGGTTGGTGGCGCCGCCTGCTGCCGTTCCGGAGCTGGAGAAGTTGGCGCAGAACCTCTACATCAGCGCGCCGAGCATGGCCCAGCACGCAGCTCTGGCCTGTTTCGAGCCGGCTACGCTGGAGATTCTCGAAGCACGCCGCGGTGAGTTTGCCCGCCGCCGTGATTTCCTGCTGCCAGCCTTGCGTGATCTGGGCTTCGGCATCGCGGTCGAGCCGCAAGGCGCGTTCTATCTGTACGCCGACATCAGCGCCTTCGGCGGCGATGCCTACGCGTTCTGTCAGCACATGCTGGAAACCGAATTTGTCGCGATCACCCCAGGCCTGGATTTCGGCCGCTTCCAGGCTGGGCATCACGTACGCTTCGCCTACACCCAGGATTTGCCGCGTCTCGAGCAGGCCGTGCAGCGAATTGCCCGCGGCTTGCGCAGCTGGCAGTCCTGATGCGTTTCGCTCAACCGCTGGAGCGCGGCCGTCTGGTAAGGCGCTACAAACGTTTTCTCGCCGACATCATCACCGATGAGGGCGAGGCGCTGTGCATTCACTGCCCTAATACCGGTTCGATGCTCAATTGCATGGAGGAGGGCGCGCGGGTGTGGTTTCAGCGCAGCAACGATCCTCGGCGCAAGTTACCTGGCACCTGGGAGTTGGTTGAAACCCCTCAAGGCCGGCTGGCTTGCGTGAATACCGCACGAGCCAATCCGTTGATCGAGGAAGCTCTGCTGAGCGGACGGATCACCGAGCTGGCTGGGTTCACAGCGCTCAAGCGCGAGGTGGCTTATGGCGTCGAGAACAGTAGGGTGGATTTCCGTCTCGACTATCCCGGTGGCGCGGCCTTCGTTGAGGTCAAGAGTGTCACCCTCGGGTTCGCCAACACAGCGGTCGCAGCATTTCCCGATGCCGTAACGGTGCGCGGTGCCAAACACTTGCGTGAGCTGGCAGCGCTGGCGCGTGCGGGTGTTCGCGCCGTGCAGTTGTATTGCGTGAACCTGAGCGGCATCGAGGCGGTGCGTTCGGCCGGCGAAATCGACCCGCTATATGCCGCGGCGCTGAACGATGCCGTGGCAGCTGGGGTGGAAGTGCTGGCTTATGGCGTTGAGCTTTCCGAGCAGGAAATGTACGTGAGCTGTCCGTTGGCGGTACTGCTCTGACTGCTGGAGGCCGGGCCTGCAAAAAAATATATAGCTGGGTGGGGAACAAAGTGCCTTTCGTCTGGCCTCAACGAGGCTGGAAACCATATCCCACCATGCACGGGAAGGGCTCTGCTCCGCCGTTTGCCACGGCGTCGAGACGCGGCTCTGCCTGTTTCGGTAGGAAGAGACAGCGGTGCCGCAGCGCTCTGGCGTGCATGCGGCGTCGTGGCAAAAAAACAATTATGGATGCTTGCGCCAGCCGCGAGCATCGACGATGAGGCAACAGAAGAATGCGAATTCTCGTTTGCGGTGCGGGTGGCCAAGTAGGTCGGGAGCTGGTTGAGCGGGCGGCAGACTTCGGGCTGGAGGTGCTGGCACCAGCGCGTGCGCAGCTGGATGTCTCCAAGCCGGAGCAAGTCGCTGCTGCGATGCGCCAGCGTCCTGGGTTGATCATCAACGCCGCCGCATACACGCATGTGGACAATGCCGAATCCCATTCCGACCAGGCTTACGCGGTAAACCGCGATGGCCCGCGGTACCTCGCCGAGGCCGCCAAGGGGGCGGGCATTCCGCTGTTTCACATTTCCACAGACTATGTGTTTTCCGGTGAAGCCAATCGGCCGTACAGCGAAGACGATGACACCGGCCCCACTGGCGTCTACGGCGCTAGCAAGCTGGAGGGCGAAGAGGCTATCCGTTCGTGCCTGCCAGCCCATCTGATCCTGCGCACCAGCTGGGTCTATGGCGTGCACGGACACAACTTCGTCAAGACCATGCTGCGCTTAGCCCAACAGCGCGACGCGCTTGGCGTAGTGAGCGATCAGATCGGCTGCCCGACCCAGGCTGGGAGCATTGCCCGGGTATTGCTGGAACTGGCGCGCCGCTACGCCGCCGAAGGTGAACTCGCCTGGGGGGTTTATCACTACAGCGGCGCACCTGCCTGCTCCTGGTATGACTTTGCCGTCGAGATATTCCGTCAGGGTGCGGATGTAGGGCTGCTGGCGCGGCAGCCTAAGGTATCGCCAATTGCAACCGCGCAGTACCCGACTCCGGCGCGACGTCCAGCCTGGTCTGTGCTCGATTGCAGCCGTTTCCAGAAGACGTTCGGCTTGGCGCCTCACGACTGGCAGGACGACTTGGCCGAAGTGCTTGCCATCCTCCATCAGCAGGAAAGGCCGGCAGTCGCGCGTGGGCGCAGCTCGCGAGCCTGAGTTAAACGCTGCGCGGCCGGCAGGGCCGCCGTGCCATTACCCCCACTGCCAATGTATTCTTGCGCTCCCGCGCCAAGGTGCGGCCTGACGTTCGGCTCTCGGGAGGCGCGACATGGTAGTGGTGTTGGCAATTCTGCCGATCTTCGGTCTGATTGCGCTCGGGTATCTGTTTGGCTGGCGCCAGTGGTTGAACAACGAAGGTGCCGCTGGGCTGGGCAGTGTCACATTCAAGCTGTTCATGCCCGCTGTACTGTTCAACGGGATCGCGCGCGCCGAGCTTAGCGACGGCATGTCGCCGATGCTTCTGCTGGCCTATTTCGTGCCAGTGCTGCTGGTCTTCGTGCTGGTCAACGCCGTCGCCCACCGGCGAGCCGGGCGGGCGACTCCGCTGGGTCTTACGGCCGCCTACTCGAACAACGTGCTGGTCGGCATCCCTCTGGTGACGACGCTGCTCGGTGCGGAAAGCCTGATCTACGTGTTCGCCATTCTGGTATTTCACAGCCTGATACTTTTCTCCCTGCAAAGCTTCTATGCCGCGTTGGGTGATGGCGACAAAGTCAGCGTCCCGGCGCTGCTAAAGAATCTGGCCAATCCCCTCATCATCGGCCTGCTACTCGGCGCGCTCCTGAATCTCTCTGGTCTCGAGCTGCCCGAGCCGCTGTGGCGTGTCGCAGGGTGGTTGGCGCAGGCGGCGTTGCCCTGTGCGCTGATGGTGCTGGGAATCAGTCTGTCGCGTTATCGGCTGCGCCCCAGTGGCTCAGTGCTGCTGCTAACGCTGATCAAGCTAGTGCTGTTTCCAGCAGTGGTCTGGTGGCTGAGTGGCTTGTTGCCTGGCTTGAATCAAGATGCGCGCAATGTACTGGTGCTGCTGGCGGCCTGCCCGAGCGGCGTGAACGTGCTGGCCTTCGTCAAGCACTCTGAAGATACGCGAGCGGTCAGCTCGACCGTGTTTCTCTCCACCGTGGCGGCTGCTGTCAGTCTGCCATTGTGGATGCTGCTGGTTGCTGGCTGACACAGCGGGCAGTGTGCTCGCCCACTGCCAGAGTGGACGGCTTGAACGGTTCCATGTCGGTTTTAACGAACGCCCTCGCACCAGGGAGGTCACAAAAACACAGACTTGGAAAAACGGGAGAGAACAGCATGCTGAAATTCATCGGCGGGACCGCAGGAATCATCTTCATCATCGGCCTGATCGTCGTGATCGGGATATTCAAGCTGCTGTTCTGACGGAACGGGGGCGCGGACGGGCTGCCCAGCGTGCGCTGGGCAGCCCTTTTTCATGCTCAGCTACTTGTTACGGCCGGCCTGCTCCTGTGCTCCGGCAGCCATGATGTCTTCGAGGCGCAGGCCGGTAAGGCCGTGGATGGTGCGCCAGAGGTAATAGAAGATCGCCATCATCATCAGCATGCTGGGAATGGCAATCATCGGGTAGCTGAGTAGGGTCATGCGGCCCAGTTCGGCATTGAAGGCTTCGCTGCCGGCGGGGCTGTTGACTATCCACTTGGCCAGCACGTAATTCATGAAGGACGAGAAGAAGAACGTGCCGCTTAGAAGGTACGTAGCCCGCAGCAGGCGCGTCTCGAAGTGTTCGACCTGACCATTTTGTTCGAGCTGCTCGTGGATCTTGTCGACGTTGAGCACCTTGGGGTTGTACAGCAGTGTGCGAATCAGGGGGTAACGCGTGCGCGTCGACGCCAGCACGGCGATGCCGATGACGCCCGGGACAGCTGCTTCTTTGACTGCCAGCCATTGGGTGTCGAGCTGCAGCAGGCCGATGCCGCCGGTCAGCATGACGCTGATGAGGCCAAGCAGTGCGATCCAATTGAACTTGCGGTATTTGGCCAGTTCCCACAGCCCCCAGCTCAGCGGAAAAGCCAGGGCGAGTAGGAGTGCGCCATCAGCGCCTAGACGATGTTCGCCACTGAGCTTCATCAGGATCAGCGAAGGAATGACGATGCTGACGGCGAGGTCGATCAGCGGGCGCGGTTTATGTTCGGCAGGGGCGTGGGTGGTATCGGTCATGACATCGGGTTGGTCTGAAGAGGGCTGCATGATCGCTCGTGTAGCGCCTCTTCGCCAGACCATCTTCGTCGGGATGGGAATTCTGCATGTTTCGACTGCGGCCATTTAGCGAGACGATGCCTCGGCACGCCTCGTGCGCCATTGGCTGTGCTCGAAAAACAGTACAACGACGATCGCCAGTGCGAATGGCAGCAACAGGTAGAAACCGCGGAAGACGATCAGCGCCGCGAGCACGTCGACTGTAGGCAGCTCCGGTAAAGCGGCGACGAAGGTCAGCTCGAGCACGCCGAGTCCTCCTGGCGCGTGCGAAAGCAATGCCAGCGTAAAAGACGCCAGGAACACGCCGAGAATTGTCAGATATCCAGGGTTGTTTTCTGCGGGTAGCGCGAAATAGATGATTGCTGCCGCGCAGAAAAGCTCAAGCGGCCCGGCCAGCAGTTGGCGGCCGACAATAGGCAGCCGTGGGTATTGGATGTGCCACTTGCCAAGGCGCCAGGAGGGCAGTTGGCGCCACGCCCCGAAAGCGTAGAGCGTGATTAGTGCGAGCAGCCCGGCACCGATGGCGATCGATACCCAGCTGGCGCTGTGGACGGCGCGGTCTAGCAGTTGTGGCTTTAAAATCAGCACGACGCCGGATGCAAGCAAGGTTCCCAGTGCAAAGGTCAGCGAGCAGAAGACGATGAGGATGCCGATTTCCTGAGGCGTCAGCCCTTTGCTGCGGTAAGCGCGGTAACGCACCAGCGCGCCGGAGAACACCGAGGCGCCGATATTATGGGCCAGGGCATAGGTAGTGAATGAGCAGAGCGCGATGAACCACCAGGAGATCTTCTTGCCCAGGTGCGCCATGGCGATGCGGTCGTACCACGCCAGTGCCACATAGGCGCCCAGAGTCGAAAGCGCAGCCAGCAGCCAATGTCGTGCACCGATTGCCTGCAGGCTGCCGGTGAGCTCGGCCAGTGAGATATTGCGCACCTCGTGGTACAGCAGGTAACCAGATAGCAGCACGGCTGAGACCCCGAACAGGGTCCAGGCGACATCGCTCCTCTTCATCATTGCGTGACTCCTTGGGTTTTCAGGGCGGTCACGCTCGCTGCTGGCGCGCACCGGTCATCCCTGATTCGCCGCCAGGCCAACCACCTCCACCTGTTTCGGCTCGTCCTGATAATCGGCAGCAATCGGTGGGTTTTGTTCAGTTTTCCGACTCTCGGGGAGCTCCCCCGGCAACGCCTGAAGCAGTGAGCTGTCGACTGCAGACCCAGCTAAAAGGAGTACGCCAATGACCGACATTCCCCGTGACGAACATCTGGAGAGCTCGCTTTCGCTGCTTGGCGAAGGCTATCCCTTCATTCGTGAGCGCTGCCGACGCTTGCACAGCAACCTGTTCCAGACGCGTCTTCTGATGCAGAACACCATCTGCCTGAGTGGCGAGGAGGCTGCGCGCCTGTTCTATGACGAGCACTATCTGCAGCGGGACAAGGCAATGCCGCGGATGCTGAAAAAGACCTTGATCGGCGAAGGTGGTGTTCAAGGACTGGACGGTGAGGCCCACCGACATCGCAAGCGCATGTTCATGCAGCTGTTGGATGCCGCAGCCGTCGAAGAGATCGTAATGGCGACCGAACAGGGCTGGCGCCGTGCTATCGGCGAGTGGCAGGCGCGCAGCAACATCGAGCTCATGCGCGAGGTCCAGACCCTACTCACCGATAGCGTATGCCGCTGGGCCGGTGTGCCACTGCCGTCAGCGGAATTGGCTGAGCGCCGTGACCAGTTGGTGGCCATGATCGACGGCGCGGGGGGCATTGGCACGCGGCAGTGGGCTGCACGCAAGGCCAGGCGCGAAGCAGAAGCCTGGTTGCAGCAGCTGATCGAACAGGTACGTTCGGGCGAGCTGGAGGCCGATCCGGCGACAGCGCTGATGGTCGTCGCACACCACCGCAATCTGGATGGCTCGCCCCTCGACAGCCGCGTGGCGGCAGTCGAGTTGCTCAACCTGCTGCGCCCGACCGTCGCCGTCTCCTATTTCATTATCTATGGCGCGCTGGAGTTGTTGGCTCACCCACAGTGGCGCGAGCGCCTACGCACCGACGATGCCATGCTCGAGCCTTTCGCGCAGGAGGTGCGGCGAATTCATGCGTTCTTCCCTTTTACCGCCGCCCGGGTGCGCGAAGGGTTCGATTGGCAGGGCTACCATTTCCCTGCGGGCACGCGTGTGATGCTCGACCTATGGGGCACGAACAGGGAAGCAAGTCGCTGGAGCGAACCCGACACGTTTCAACCAGAGCGCTTCGAAGGTTGGCAGGGCAACGCCTTCAGCTTCGTGACCCAGGGCGGCGGCGATCCTGCCGAGGGGCATCGTTGTCCGGGCGAACGGCTGGCCATCGAGTTACTGAAGCTTGCATTGCGCATGTTGACCCGGGAGATGCAGTACGCGGTGCCGGCGCAGGATCTGCGCATCGACCTGACGCGCATGCCAGCTAAACCGGAAAGCGGCTTGCTGATTTGTGATGTGAAGCCACTGGCTGCCTGATGCTCACGCGGGCGGTCAGTCGATGTGCTCGGCCTGCTTGACGCGGACCCAGTGGTCGATCAGCTCGCGCAGATGCGAGAGTTCGACCGGCTTGGCCATGTGGCCGTCCATGCCCGCTTCCCGCGCACGTTCTCGGTGCTCGCTGAGAATGTGCGCGGTCAGGGCGACCACCGGGGTGCGCGGTCGCCCGTTTTGAGCCTCCCACTCGCGTAGTTGGTGGGTGGCCTGGAAACCGTCGAGCACCGGCATCTCGCAATCCATCAGCACCAGGTCATACGGTTGGGCCTTGATTGCCTCCAGCGCTTCCTCTCCGTTGCAGGCGGTATCCGGTTGCAGGTTGAGCTTGTTCAGCATGCCACGGATGACCTTGGTGGAGATGCTGTTGTCCTCGGCGACCAGGATGCGGAAGTCGGCAGGGACGTCGAGCAGTGTCGACGATTGTGGTGCCGTCGTTGGGCGATGCGGGCCTCCCTGTTGGCGCTGGGCGAGCTCGTCAGCAAGGGTTGTTCTTAGCGTGTAGCCTGCGACCGGCTTGGCAAGGATGCGCTTGATACCCGCATTGCGCGCGATGATCTTGCTCGGTGCGCTGCTCATGCCGGTGAGCATGATCAGCAGGATGTCGTGGTTGAGGCTGGAGTCTTCCTTGATCTTGCTGGCTAGCTGCATTCCGGTCATCCCAGGCATGTCCTGATCCAGTAGCACAACATCGAAGTACTCCTTGAGATGAGCCTTGGTGCGCAGCAGGGCCAGTGCCTCCTTGCCCGAGGCGACCGCGCTGACCTCCAGCCCCCAGGCACTGCACTGCTGGACCAGTACCTTGCGGCAGGTGTCGTTGTCATCGACGATCAGCAGGCGCGTGCCTTGGAGTGGCCCGTCCAGGTCGGGGTTGTTCTGCGCCAGCCCATCGCTGGCCAGCGGCAGGCTGATCCACAGCGTATTGCCCTGGGTGGTGCCGGTCTGGATTCCGAAGTCGCCATCCATCAGCTGCACCAGCTGGCGAGCGATGATCAGACCAAGGCGCCCGCCGTGACGCGTCGCAGCCAGAAAATCGTGGCTATCCACTGCAGCGTTAAGCAGGGCGTCGCGCTCGTAGGCCTCCAAGGGGCGGCCGCTGTCCTGTACGGTGATTCGCAGGCGCGGGTTATCCTGTGGCCCGTCCACCGCTGCGATCAACAACACTTCGCCTTCGTCGGTCTGTTTGAAGGCGTTCTCGAGCAGATTTAGCAGCGTCTGGCGAAGGCGCGTGGGGTCACCGGCTACTACTTGCGGCAGCTGAGGCTGGATGAAGCTGATTAGCTCGACCTTTTGCTGTTCGGCTTTGGCGCGGAAGATGCTCAGGCAATCTTCGATCAGGGCATTGAAATCGAACTGCACGTCATCCAGTTCAATCTGGCCGGATTCCAGCTTGGAAATGTCGAGAATCTCATTGATCAGATTGAGCAACTCGTTGCCCGAGCTATGAATGGTCTGAACGTAGTCGCGCTGCTTTGCCGACAGCGATGTTCCCAGCAGCAGTTCGCTCATGCCCAGCACGCCGTTCATCGGCGTACGTAGCTCGTGGCTAATTTTCGAAAGGAAGTCGGCCTTGGTTTTCAGTTCAGCGCTGGTGACTGCGGCGGCGGTGTACTGGGTGCGACTGTCTGATTGTAGTTGCCGCTGCCGCTCAAGCAACGCGAAGCTAAGCAGCAGGCCGCCAAACGTCGCCAGGCTGAACAGCCCGCCGGTCAGCCATCCGGGATCGAGCTGGTCGAAGCCGAGCAACATCGGCATGAAGAACGCCATGCCGATGTTGAACAGCATCAGACCGGCGACGACGAGTCGCGCCGGCTGATAACCCTGCCGCCATTGATACAGCGCCACGAACAACGCACTGAATGCAGCGGCTAAGACAAGCGAATAAATCAGCCAGCTGTACCAGAGCCAATCGCCGAGCAGGATGGCGCCCGCCAGGGCCAGCACAATATTGAGCTCGATGCCCAGCAGCCAGGTGATCCAGGTGCGCCCTCGGTGATGGAAAAAGCCCAGGCTGTAACCAAGCAGCGCACTGCTGGCTGCCAGCGCCGAGAGGTCGGCTATCAAAGGTTGGCTGTAGGTCAGCCCAGGCAGCCATACCGCCAGTACTCCCAGGTTGGCCATGGCGCAGGTCAGCAGCGCGCCGTGCAGTAGGCTGAGCCAGATATGGGTGTAGCTGCGCGTATAGGCAAAGCGCAGCAAGTTGTAGACCATCAACAACGCCAGGGCGCCGAACAGTGCACCGAACAGATAGGCCGGCTTGCTTTGGCTGACCAGGCCACTATCGTCGATGGTTTTGAACCAGGTCATCACCGGATGACTGGACTGCAGGCGGATATAGGCTTCGCGTGGCTGTCCATCGTTCGGCAGGCTGAACAAGTACGCCCGGTTAGGCAGCGGCCTTGCGCTTAATGGGCGCAGCTCGCCGGTCGCTGTGTGTTGCTCCAGTTGGCCGTCGCGTAGCAGATAGAAATCCAGATACTGCACACGCGGTGCGAACAGCCATAGCCATTTCGGCTTGGTCAGCGGCGGCAGGCTGACTTGCAACCAGACGGCTTTGTCACTCTCCGGGGCGCTATATGACAGTTTGTCCAGGCGCTGAAACAGGGCGCGCTGGGAGAGCACTTCGTCGAGCGTAAGCCTGCCGGACTGGTCGATCAGCATGCGCCAGTTCTGCGGTACGGAGTCGGGTTCGGCGGTTAGAGCGGAGGATGGGGATGGTTGGGCAATGGAAGCCTGGGCCGACAGCGGGATCAGGTTGATCAGCAGCAGGCCGAAGATGACAGCGATGGCAATCCGGAGCCGACCCACTAGCGAAGTCCGTTCATGTGTGTGACGGCGGATTATAGCCATGCCTTTGTCGGCCTGTAATGCGTGCGGCACCGATAAAATTTGGTGTCGCACGCATTATTGGTGGCTGGCGCCGCTTAGCTGTCGCCCAGCTCCCGGGCGATGGCGCGGTAGCCGATGTCGTTCCGATAGAAACAGCCGTTCCAGCGGATTTTTTCCGCCAGACGGTAGGCCTGCTGTTGCGCTTCCGAAACGGTGCGGCCGATGGCGGTTGCGCAGAGCACTCGACCGCCTGCCGTGGTGACCTGGCCTTGGGCATTCAGCATCGTGCCGGCATGGAATACCTTGCCATCCAGCGCCGCGGCATCGTCCAGCCCTTCGATTACGTCGCCCTTGGCATAGTCGCCCGGATAGCCGCCGGCAGCCAGTACTACGCCGACCGTAGGGCGCGGGTCCCAGGTGGCTTCCACCTTGTTCAGTGCCTTGGCCAGGGCAGCCTCGACCAGCAATACCAGCGACGATTCCAGGCGAACCATGATCGGCTGGGTTTCCGGATCGCCGAAGCGGCAATTGAATTCGATGACCTTGGGCGCGCCGTTCTGGTCGATCATCAACCCGGCATAGAGGAAGCCGGTGTAAACGTTACCTTCGGCGGCCATACCGCGCACGGTTGGATAGATCACCTCGTCCATCACGCGCCTGTGCACTTCGGCGGTGACCACTGGAGCGGGGGAGTAGGCACCCATACCGCCGGTGTTCGGGCCGCTGTCGCCGTCGCCGACGCGTTTGTGGTCCTGGCTGGTAGCCATCGGCAGTACGTTCTCGCCATCGACCATGACGATGAAACTGGCTTCCTCGCCGTCGAGAAATTCCTCGATGACCACACGGGCACCAGCATCGCCGAAGGCATTGCCTGAGAGCATGTCACGTACAGCGTCTTCGGCTTCTACCAAGGTCATCGCCACGATCACGCCTTTGCCGGCAGCCAGGCCGTCGGCCTTGATGACGATCGGCGCGCCCTTTTCGCGCAGATAGGCCAGGGCTGGTTCGACTTCGGTGAAGTTCTGATAGTCGGCGGTCGGGATCGCGTGGCGAGCCAGAAAGTCCTTGGTGAACGCCTTGGAGCCCTCCAGCTGAGCAGCTGCGGCAGTGGGGCCGAAGATGTCCAGACCGCGCGATCGGAACAGATCGACCACGCCTTTGACCAGAGGCGCCTCAGGGCCGACGATGGTCAACTGCACATTGGCTGCAGCGAAGTCGGCCAGTTGCTCGATGGCCAGTACGTCGATGGCGACGTTCTCGCACTTGGCTTCGGTCGCGGTGCCGGCGTTGCCCGGGGCGACGAAGACCTTGGCGACGCGAGGGTCCTGCGCGACCTTCCAGGCCAGGGCGTGCTCGCGGCCGCCGCTGCCGATGATCAGTACATTCATTGCTGTCTCCTAGAGAGGGAGGCAAGGGCCGTTGGCCCATTCGGTGGAAAACGCTACGCGGTTTTCCACCCTACGAAAAAGGCGACTGGGTGCGAGGTCGCAATGGAGCCGGTAGATACAAGGCGCCCCGGGCTTCGACAAGCGCAGTTACCTGTTGGCAATGAGCATTGGCGGAGTCCGGGGCAACGCAGCAGATGCTGGCTACAGTGCGGCCGGAATCAATGCCTAAAGTGGCGCATGCCGGTGAACACCATGGCAATGCCTGCTTCGTCGGCCGCTGCGATCACTTCGTTGTCGCGCATCGAACCGCCCGGCTGGATCACTGCGGTGATGCCCGCCTTGGCCGCGTTGTCGATGCCGTCCCGGAACGGGAAGAAGGCGTCTGAAGCCATCACCGCGCCGGGCACCGGCAGGCCGGCATGCTCGGCCTTGATCGCGGCGATACGCGCCGAATTGACGCGGCTCATCTGGCCGGCGCCGACGCCGACGGTCTGGCGGTTCTTGGCATAGACGATGGCGTTGGACTTGACGAACTTGGCCACCTTCCAGGCAAAGATCAGGTCGTGGATCTCCTGCTCGGTCGGCGCGCGCTGGGTCACGATCTTGAGGTCGGCTTCGGTGATCATGCCGATGTCGCGGCTCTGGATCAGCAGGCCGCCATTGACGCGCTTGTAGTCCCAGCCCGGGCTGCGTTCGACCGGCCACTGGCCGCACTCGAGCAGACGCACGTTGGCCTTGCTGGCAACCACGTCGCGCGCGGCTTGAGAAACCTTGGGCGCGATGATCACTTCGACGAACTGGCGCTCGACGATGGCCTGGGCGGTTTCGCCGTCCAGCTCGCGGTTGAAGGCGATGATGCCGCCGAACGCCGATTCGCTGTCGGTGGCGTAGGCCAGCTCATAGGCCTTGCGGATGCCACCTTCATCTTCCGGAACCACTGCCACACCGCATGGATTGGCATGCTTGACGATCACGCAGGCCGGTTTGGTGAAGCTCTTAACGCATTCCAGCGCAGCGTCGGTGTCGGCGACGTTATTGAACGAAAGTTCCTTGCCCTGCAGCTGCTTGGCTGTGGCGACGCAGGCTTCTTCCGGTTTGTCGACATAGAAGGCAGCTTGCTGGTGCGGGTTTTCACCGTAGCGCATGTCCTGCGCCTTGATGAACTGCATGTTGTAGGTGCGCGGGAACAGGCTGCGGCCTTCGGTGCTGAGCTGCTCGGTGCCCTGGTCGATGCCGCCCAGGTAGTTGGCGATCATGCCGTCGTAACCGGCAGTGTGCTCGAACGCCTTGAGCGCCAGGTCGAAGCGCTGGGCGTAGGTCAGCCCGCCGTTCTTCAGGTTGTCGACCACTGCCGCGTAATCTTCGGCATTGACCACGATGGCGACGTCCTTGTGGTTCTTCGCCGCGCTGCGGACCATGGTCGGACCGCCGATGTCGATGTTCTCGATGGCATCCGGCAGTGTGCAGCCGGGCTTGGCTACAGTGGCGGCGAACGGATAGAGGTTGACCGCCACCAGATCGATCGGAGCAATGCCATGCTCGGCCATCACTGCGCCGTCCAAGTCACGACGACCAAGGATGCCGCCGTGGATCTTCGGATGCAGGGTCTTCACGCGACCGTCCATCATCTCCGGGAAACCGGTGTAATCGGCAACTTCGACGGCAGCGATGCCATTGTCACGCAGCAGCTTGAAGGTACCGCCGGTGGAGAGGATCTCGACGCCAAGGGCTTCAAGGTCGCGCGCGAAGTCTACGACGCCGGTCTTGTCGGATACGCTGATCAGCGCGCGGCGCACGGGAAGGCGGGTGGTTTGGTCGGTCATTGACGTTTCCTAGAGGCTACAGGCTTGAGGCCGCGAAACAGGCAGGTGGCTCAGCCGCGCCTGCCGGTTGTCGCGTCAGAGCAGGTCGTACTGTTTGAGTTTCTTGCGCAGCGTGCCGCGGTTCAGGCCCAGCAGCTCCGAGGCCTTGGTCTGGTTACCCTTGACGTAGTGCATCACGGTTTCCAGCAGCGGCGCTTCCACTTCGGAGAGTACGAGGTTGTAAACGTCCGTGACGTCGGCACCTTCGAGGCGGGCGAAATAGTTGTGCAGCGCTTTCTCTACGCTGCCACGCAACGTCTGCCCCGCTTCGCTCGGCGTGTTCAGGTGCTGCTTGAGGTTCACGTTGTCACTCACGGATGTTGTTCCACTTACCAATGTTTCATTCAACAGCGTCATGCGGCCACCTCTGTTCCATCCACCGAGCCAGGCCCTGAGCGTTGTTCGGCAAAGAATTGCCGAATGCTGAAGCCCTGTGCATCCCTGTCTTCCAGATGATTGAAACGGGCACGGAAGTCCCGCGCGCCCGGCAGTGTTGCGAGATACCAACCTACGTGTTTGCGGGCGATACGGACTCCCATCACCTCGCCATAGAATTCATGCAGCGCCTGCACGTGTTCGAGCAGGGTGTCTTCGATTTCTTCCAGCGCCGGCGCCGCCAGCAGTTCGCCGGTGCGCAGATAATGCGCCACCTCGCGAAAGATCCAGGGGCGACCCTGCGCCGCACGCCCTATCAGCAAACCATCCGCCCCGGTTGCCTGCAGCACCTGTGCCGCCTTGAGCGGTGAGTCGATATCGCCATTGGCGAATACCGGAATGGATACCGCCTGCTTGATGGCTGCGACGGTGTCGTACTCGGCATCGCCGGTATACAGGTCCGCTCGGGTCCGCCCGTGGACGGCAAGTGCTGCAATGCCCGACTGCTCGGCGATACGTGCGATGGTCAGGCCGTTCTTGTTCTGCCGGTCCCAGCCGGTGCGTATCTTCAAGGTCACTGGAACATCCACAGCGGCCACCACTGCTTCGAGGATTTCCACCACCAACCGCTCATCGCGCATGAGCGCCGAGCCTGCCGCCTTGTTACAGACCTTCTTTGCCGGGCAGCCCATGTTGATATCGATGATCTGCGCGCCCAGCTCCACGTTGCGTCGCGCCGCTTCGGCGAGCATCTGCGGGTCGCCTCCAGCAATCTGCACGGAACGCGGTTCGGGCTCGTCGGCATGCGGCATGCGCAGGCGAGATTTACGGCTGTTCCACAGGCGTACATCGCTGGTGAGCATTTCCGAAACCACTAGGGCCGCGCCGAAGCGGCGGCACAACTGGCGGAACGGTTGATCGGTCACGCCGGCCATGGGCGCGAGGATCAATTGATTCATCAAGGTGTATGGGCCGATGCGTACCGCTGACATGAAGATTCCCTGCTTGGGGCCTGCTTGTTAGGTAGATCGGGACTGCAAAAAAGGGTGGGCATAATACCCGCTACGCATGACGGGTTAAAGGCTGTTTTGAACAAATTCTGAACAGCGGTCGCCTTATCGCCGGGAGTTTGGATGGCGCAGTTGTCGGCGGTTGTGAGTCCCGTCGCTTAACACTGGTGAAAATGCCGAACGCCGTTATTCGGGCGAATGGAAGCTCAGGCTGTAGTTAACCGCCTTGGCGCCGGGGTCGAGGATGTCCAGAGCTATATGGATGGGTACCTGGGGTGGCATCTGCGCCTGCCCTGCGAGTTCACCGGAGAGGTATTCGCTTGGTTTGAAGCTACGACTGGCCAGCAGCTTTCCGTTCAGATCGGCGAAGCGGATTTCCAGCAGTGGAAATGGCTGCGCGAAGGCGGCGCGGTTGTAGAGAATTGCGTCGACCACCAGAGCGCCTGTGAACTCGGGGTGGCTGCGCACGACCAGGTTACTGCTCTTGATCTGACCGATATCAACCAGCGCAGGCAATTCGCAGCCAAGCGCCGGGCAGATTCGCTCAAACCAGGGGCGGTATTGATGCTGCCGCGACAGCTCTTCGTAGTTGTATGCGACGTACTGCGCGCAGAGTGCGCCTAGGGCAAGAAGATTAAGGACGCTCCAGCCGAGCCAGCGGCCCCAGGGCTTCTTGCGCTCTTGCCAGTCGAGTTGCAACGGCTCGTCGTCGAGCTCGAACAGCGGCTCGTCACGCAGGTCAGGCTCGCGGCGTGGGCTGGAGGGGTCGTTCGGTGCGGTGGGGGTGGCAGGCTCGATGGGCGTGATGTCTGGTTCGATGCGCTCACTGTTGACCTGTTGCGTCTTGGCCGTGGACAGCAGCGTCGTGTCTACCGCCAGAGGGGACGGCGGCTGCGGTGCATCGGCTGTGATTGGAGTAAAGCTAACCGCTTCATCGTGCGGGCTCGTCGGAGTATCCGCAGTGCCCTGCTCGGCGTGCAACAGGATCTCGGCCCAGCTCTCGTCATGCGCGGTAGCCGCGTCCGATTGAGCTTCCGCCGCTGCGTTGTCGACCGACTTCAGGCCGGCCAGATCACGCGACAGCTCGCGTTCCTGCCGCTCGAGCTTGGCCAGCTCTTCGTCGAGATCAAGGCTGTCCAGATCCAGGTCATCGTGAATCCACAGTGTTTCATCGGCTTTCTCAGGCGTTGGAGCGCCAGGCGCTGCGCCGCCCTCCGTCGGCTGGACCTCGACCTTTGCGGGCGTGGGTGCAGTCAGTGGCCGCGTCGGATCCAGCTCATCACGCAGCAGGTGGTGGGCTGCGTTGAACACTTCCAGACAGGCGCCGCAGCGCACCGCGCCATGAGCTGCGAGGAGCTGGCTGCGGCCAATGCGAAAGCGGGTGCTGCAGTTGGGGCACTGGGTGATGAAGCTGGTCATGCGTGTTTCCGCGCGAAGGTGCCGGCTAGTCTAGCGCAAGCCGGCCGCGCCGCGGCAGTGGGCCGGCGCAAGTGTGCGGGCGAGGTCGCAACGCGCCTTTCAGGTACGGCGGACGCCACTGATACGTACCCAGCCGTCTTTTTCCGCGGTTGGGTCGAGCTCGAACGCTTCGTAGTAAGCGGCACGGACCTCGTCGGCCTGCTCGGCGAGGATGCCGGACAGTGCCAGGCGACCGCCGGGTTTGACCAGTGCTGTGATGCGTGCTGAAAGCGACACCAGTGGCCCGGCGAGGATATTGGCTACCACGACATCGGCTGGCTGCTCTGGCAGCTGTTCCGGAAGATAGAGCGCGAAGCGCTCCTCTGCGATGCGATTGCGCTCGGCGTTGTCGCGCGAGGCGTCCAGGGCCTGGGTGTCGATGTCGGTGCCGACCGCGTGTTCTGCGCCCAGCAGGAGGCCGGCGATGGCGAGGATCCCGGAGCCGCAGCCAAAGTCCAGCAATGACTGCTTCTCGAGAGGCTGGGCGTCAAGCCACTCGAGGCACAACGCCGTGGTGGGGTGGGTGCCGGTGCCGAATGCCAGGCCGGGGTCCAGCAGCAGGTTGACGGCATCGGGCTCTGGCGCTGCGTGCCAGCTTGGAACGATCCACAGGCGGCGACCGAAGCGCATGGGCTTGAAGTTGTCCATCCAGCTACGCTCCCAGTCCTGATCTTCAATCACCTCGACTTGATGTTCGGGCAATTCAACGCCGCGTAGCAGTTGCAGATGTGCAAGCAAGGTGTCCGGGTCGGTATCGGCTTCGAACAAGGCCAGCAGATGGGTATGCGACCACAGGGGGGTGGTGTTTAGGTCCGGCTCGAAGATTGGCTGATCTTCGGCGTCCATAAAGGTCACGGAGACTGCGCCCAGCTCAAGCAGCTGGTCTTCCAGCGGTTCGGCCTGATCGGGGGTGATGGCGAGTCGGATCTGCAGCCAGGACATGGAAGCCTCTCGAAGGGGTCGCGGTAAAAACCGGCAAGCTTACTGGAGGGGGCTTGTTGCGGCCAGCACGGGGTGTCCGGGCGGCGGTTTTCAGAAACGACAGAGGCCGCCCGAAGGCGGCCTCTGTGGTGCAGCAGCGAGCCGGGACTCAGTGCTTGTCCATACCTAGCTTCTTCTCCAGGTAATGGATGTTGACGCCACCTGCGCAGAAGCCAGCGTCGCGCACCAGGTCACGGTGCAGCGGGGCGTTGGTCTTGATGCCATCTACGATCAGCTCGTCGAGCGCATTGCGCATGCGTCCCATCGCTTCGTCGCGGCTGGCGCCGAAGGTGATCAGCTTGCCGATCAACGAATCGTAGTGTGGTGGGACGGTATAACCGTCATACAGGTGCGAATCGACGCGTATGCCGTTACCGCCTGGCGCGTGGAAGTGCTTCACCTTGCCCGGGCTGGGCATGAAGGTGCGCGGATCTTCGGCGTTGATGCGGCATTCGATGGCGTGGCCGCGGATGACCACGTCTTCCTGCTTGATCGAGAGCTTCTGACCGCCGCCGATCAGCAGCATTTCCTTGACGATGTCGATGCCGGTGACCATCTCGGTAACCGGGTGTTCCACCTGAACCCGCGTGTTCATCTCGATGAAGTAGAAGTTGCCATCTTCATAGAGAAACTCGAAGGTGCCGGCACCGCGGTAGCCGATGTCGATACAGGCTTTGATGCAGCGGGCCTGGACCTTGCGACGGGCTTCTTCATCGATCAGCGGGGCTGGGGCTTCCTCGATCACCTTCTGGTGGCGACGCTGTAGCGAGCAGTCGCGATCGCCCAGATGAATGGCGTTACCCTGGCCGTCGGCGAGCACCTGGATTTCCACGTGGCGTGGATTGGTCAGGAACTTCTCGAGGTAGACCATCGGGTTGCCAAAGGCTGCGCCGGCTTCGTTACGGGTCAGCTTGGCGGAGTCAATCAGGTCCTCCTCCTTGTGCACCACACGCATGCCGCGACCACCGCCGCCACCGGCGGCCTTGATGATCACCGGATAGCCCACTTCGCGAGCGATCCGCAGCGCTTCCTTTTCGTCTTCCGGCAGCGGGCCGTCGGAACCCGGTACGGTCGGTACGCCGGCTTGCTTCATGGCGTCCTTGGCGGAGACCTTGTCACCCATCAGGCGGATAACGTCGGCGGTTGGGCCGATGAAGGTAAAGCCGGATTTCTCCACCTGTTCGGCGAAGTCGGCGTTCTCGGCGAGGAAGCCGTAGCCGGGATGGATGCCGTCGGCACCCGTCACTTCGGCGGCAGCAATCAGCGCCGGTATGCTCAGGTACGACTGTGCAGAGGCGGCCGGGCCGATGCAGACGGACTCGTCGGCCAGCGACACGTGCATCAGGTCACGGTCGGCAGTGGAGTGCACCGCCACGGTCTTGATGCCCAGTTCCTTGCATGCGCGCAGAACTCGAAGGGCGATCTCGCCGCGGTTGGCGATCAGTACTTTTTCCAACATCGCTGGCTCTCCGCGGTTCAAACGATGGTGAACAGCGGCTGGTCGTATTCGACCGGCTGACCATTCTCCACCAGGATGGATTCGATGGTGCCGCTGGTTTCGGCCTCGATGTGATTCATCATCTTCATGGCTTCTACGATGCAGAGGATGTCGCCTTTCTTCACGCTCTGGCCAACGTCGACGAAGGACTTGGACTCTGGCGAAGAGGCGCGGTAGAAGGTGCCAACCATCGGTGAGCGAACCACGGTGCCATTCAGTTTGGGAGCGGCCGGAGCAGCGTCGGCCGCCGGAGCGGCAGCTGCGACAGGTGCGGGCGCTGGCGCGGCCGGTGCCTGTGCGTAGATCGGCTGCTGCATCGCTACTTGCTTGCTGTGGCGGCTGATGCGTACCGACTCTTCACCCTCGTGGATTTCCAGTTCGTCGATACCGGACTCTTCCAGCAGTTCGATCAGCTTTTTGACTTTGCGAATATCCATGAAGCATTGACTCCCAAGTAAGTTCAAAGGGCATTGCTGCTCGCTTCTTCAAGATTCGGCCAGTGCGAATCCATCAGGAAGCAGCGAGTTGTTCCAGGGCGGCCTCCAAGGCCAGTCGGTAGCCGCTGGCGCCAAGGCCGCAGATCACCCCTACCGCGACATCGGAAAAGTAGGAGTGATGGCGGAAAGGTTCACGCTTGTGCACGTTGGACAGGTGCACTTCGATGAATGGGATGCTCACGGCCAGCAACGCGTCACGTAATGCGACGCTGGTATGCGTGAATGCCGCGGGATTGATCAGAATGAAGTCGACGCCTTCGCTGCGAGCGGCATGGATGCGTTCGATCAGCTCGTACTCGGCATTGGATTGCAGGTGCAGCAGGTGGTGTCCGTTTTCACGGGCGCGCTGCTCCAGATCATGGTTGATCTGTGCCAGCGTCACCGCGCCGTAGACGCCTGGCTCGCGGGTGCCGAGCAGATTCAGATTCGGGCCGTGGAGGACCAGAAACGTGGCCATCGGTATTCCTTGTTTTTCTGGGTGCGCTGAGCCGGCGAGTGCGGACCGGTTCGCGGGAAGGGAAAAACTATGCCCCAAGCAAGGGCTGACTGTCCAGTCATGTCGCGATCGCGGGAAATGCCCGCATTATGTCTGAAGATTGCCGCAATCATTCGGTCAGCCAGCAATTGCTTGGCTTATCGGAGGCGATATAGGGAAATCATTGTTCGCGAGTTATAGCGATGGTGCTGCGCGATCCAGTCGATCGACGAAACCGGAGGCGTCTATTTCGCCGACTACACGTACGTCGCTCAGCTCCTTGCCGTTGCGATCAAAGAACAGAATGGCTGGTGGGCCGAAGAGCTTGTAGCGGTCCAGCAGGCTGCGCTGGACGGCGTTGCTTTCGGTGATGTCGAAGCGGATTAGACGATAGTCTGCAAGGCGAGGTGCTACCTGAGGATTGGCGAACACTTCACGCTCGATGACCTTGCAGCTGATGCACCAGTCTGCATACCAATCGAGCATGAGTGGTTGGCCGGCGGCGCGGGCTGCGGCCAGCTGTGAATCGAGTTCGGCCGGCGTGGAAATGGTGTGCCAGCCCTCGCTGGCGATGCTGTTCGGCGATGCGCCAGCAGTGGCGTTCGGTAGTGGCCGAAGCGGGTCGGAGCCGCCCTGTAGCGCGCCCACCCAGGCGGCTAGTGCATAGACCAGCAACACCAGCCCCAGCAGTTGTGCGAGCTTTTGCCGTGGCGTCTTGCTGGTGAGTTCCAGGGTGCCGAGAAAGACGGCGCTGCCTGCTGCGAGCAGTCCCCACAGGGCCAGCGCGACCGGGCCGGGCACGACACGCTCGAGCATCCAGACGGCGACGGCGAGCAGAAGCACACCGAAGACGTTGCGCACGGTGACCATCCATGGCCCGCTTTTGGGCAGCAGCGCGCCACCCCCAGTGGCGAACAGCACCAGTGGCGCACCCATCCCCAGGCCCAACGCGAAAAGCTTCAAACCGCCGCCCAGCGCATCACCGCTGGCGCTGATATACAGCAATGCGCCGGCCAGTGGCGCGGAAACGCAGGGCGATACCAGCAGGCTGGATACTGCGCCGAGCAATGCTGCGCCGGTGAATGAACCGCCCCGTGCATTGCCTGCGAGGCGATCTAGTCGACTGCTCAGGGCCTGGGGTAGGCGTAGTTCGAACAGCCCGAACATGGCCAGCGCGAAGACGACGAAGAACAGCGAGAAGGGCACAAGAATCCACGGTGACTGCAGGCGAGCTTGCAGATTGAGCTCCGCGCCGAACACCCCCATCAATGCGCCCAGCAGGGCGAAGCCGCCCGCCATCGGCAGTACATAGGTCAGCGATAGCAGGAAGCTGCGCATGCCTCCGGGCTGGTCGCGCAAAACCACCCCGGTGAGGATTGGCAGCATCGGTAGCACGCAAGGCGTGAAGGTCAGGCCCAGGCCGGCGAGGAAGAACAGTGCGATGGAGCGCCAGGAAAGATCGCGGCTACCTGTTTCGCTACCCTCTGCAGTGCTTGGTGTGGCTCCGTCACCAATGGAAAGCGATTCGGTTTCCGGCGGGTAACACAGGCCTTTGTCGGCACAGCCCTGGTAGGAAACCTGAAGGACGAAGGGGCGATTGTCAGGGTTGGTTATGGGGATTTCGATGTCGAGGATGCCGTAATAGGCCTCGATCTCGCCGAAATAGTCGTCGACCTTGGCAACTCCGTCGGGCAGTTGCGCCTCGCCGATTTCTACGCCCGGCTCGTCGGTCTGGAACGCAAAACGGTGCCGATAGAGGTAGTAGCCCTCTGCTGCGACGAAGCGCAGAGTGATCTGCTCGGGCTTTGCATCGACAAGGCTGAGTCTGAACGCCTCGCGCACCGGCAGGAAGTCACCGCTGTTGTTCAGCGCACTGCCGAAGGTGGCGCTGGGCTTGTTGTCGAACAGGCCGGCGTTGGCGGGGAGCACGAATAGCAGGAGCAGCAGGCTCAGGAGGCGAAGCATGGCGATCTCACGGTAAAGCTGTGCCGGCATGATAACCGCGGCCGGCGTCCGGCGCCCGCGCTCAACTGTCGCTCTGCCGATCAGTTTGCAACCAGATGCTGTCGTGCTTTTCGATTCCACGGAGCTGACGCAACGTTTGGCCTGCGCAGGGGCCGGCCACGCACTCGCCGGATTCGATGAGAAAGAGCGCGCCGTGGGTGGCGCATTGCAGCAGGCTGCCGCTGTCATCGAGGAACTGATCGGCAAGCCATTCCAGCGCTACGCCACGATGCGGGCAGCGGTTTTCGTACAGATATGGCCGGCCCTCCCGGCGAACGGCGATCACTTTCAACTCGCCGACGGTGAAGCCGCGGCTTTGCCCTTCGAGCAACTCGGACGTTGCGCACAATCTGATCATCTTGTTCTCCGCCATGAGTCAGGATTATCCCGCAGCATTCGATGATGTGCAGCCTGATAATCTTCGCCGGGCTGGCGGCCCCAGCAGCGTGCTCTTATTCTTCGCCGCTCATATCGCTTGGCAACGCAATCCGATGGGTAGTCCGATTCCCGCGCGCTTTCTGTTTTTCGTCCTTGGCTTGTTGCTGCTGGTCGCCATATGGCTATCGCTGGCGTTGGGGCCGCTGAGCCTGACGATGGGCGACAGCCTTGCTGCGGCATTGCGGCTAATCGGCGTGCCGATCGACCCTTCCGGGCTCGAGCAGGCAGAGCTGATTCTCGCGCAGATCCGTCTGCCGCGTACGTTGCTGGGGTGTGCGGCCGGTGCAGTGCTAGCGCTTTGCGGCGTAGCGATGCAGGGCCTGTTTCGCAACCCCCTGGCGGATCCGGGGTTGGTCGGGGTTTCCAGCGGTGCGGCACTCGGCGCGGCTGTGGCGATCGTCGGTAGCACATTCGTTCCTGCGTTGCCCCTGGTGCTGGAGCCTTATGTGCTGTCGGTATTCGCTTTCGTCGGGGGGCTGGGCGTGACCTTGCTGGTCTACCGGCTGGGACGCCGTGATGGCCAGACCCACGTGGCCACGATGCTACTGGCCGGCATCGCACTGACGGCGCTAGCCGGTGCCGTCGTCGGGTTGTTCACCTACCTCGCCGACGATCGGACGCTGCGCTCGCTGACCTTCTGGAATCTCGGCAGCCTGAATGGCGCCAGCTACGCACGGTTATGGCCGTTGCTGCTTATTACCGCTGCGGTTGCGCTTTGGCTGCCGCAGCGGGCGAAGGCCTTGAATGCGCTGTTGCTGGGCGAGTCCGAAGCGCGCCATTTGGGCTTCGACATCGAGCGAATCAAGCGCGAGCTAGTGGTGTGTACGGCACTGGGCGTCGGTGCTGCGGTTGCGGCCGCGGGCCTGATTGGCTTTATCGGGTTGGTGGTCCCGCATTTAATGCGCTTGGTGGTGGGGCCCGATCACCGTCTGCTGTTACCGGCTTCGGCGCTTGCCGGCGCCAGTCTGCTACTACTCGCCGATATTGCAGCGCGGCTGGTGATTGCGCCTGCCGAGCTGCCGATAGGCATCGTCACTGCGTTGCTCGGCGCGCCTTTCTTTCTTTATCTGCTGCTGCGGGAGCGCGTCTGATGCTGGTGGGTACTGACCTGACGGTGCAGCGAGGCGCGATAACGGCTCTGCAGGGCGTTTCGCTCGAGCTGCGGCCAGGACAGGTTTTCGGCGTGCTGGGCCCGAACGGTGCAGGCAAGAGCACGCTGCTTGGGACGCTGTCCGGTGAAATCAGACCATCCATGGGGCACGTGTCGCTGCAAGGGCGAGCGCTTGGCGAGTGGCCGGACGTGGAGCGCGCGCGCTGCCTGGCCGTGTTGCCGCAAAGCTCGACGCTCAGCTTCGCCTTCCGGGTCGTGGATGTGGTCGCCATGGGCCGTCTGCCCCATCGTAGCGGGCGTGCGGTCGATGCCGCCGTTGTCTCAGCCGCACTCGTTGCTGCTGACGCGCAGCATCTTGCCGGCCGCAGCTACCTTAAACTGTCCGGCGGCGAACGCCAGCGTGTACATCTTGCCCGGGTGCTGGCGCAGCTGTGGCCGGGCGGGGCAGGGCAAGTACTGCTGCTCGACGAGCCTACGTCGATGCTCGACCCTGCACATCAGCACAGCATTCTCCAGGCAGTAAGGGGCTTTGCCGAGCAAGGCGGAGCCGCCCTGGTAATCCTGCATGACCTTAATCTGGCCGCGCGTTACTGTGATTGTCTATTGCTGTTGAGGGCTGGCCGGTCGATCGCTGCTGGTTCACCTGATGAGGTGCTGCGGGCCGAGCCGCTGCGGACCGTATTCGGTCTGGATGTGCTGGTCCAACGTCATCCTGAGCTCGGTCACCCGCTGATCATCGCTCGCTAAGGAGGTCCGCTGTGCGAATTATTGTGTTGCTGGTATTGGGGCTGCTTGCGGGATGCCATTCCCTGCCACCTCTGCCCGAGTGGCAAAGTCCGGAGGGGCGTGCGCATCCCGACTTGGGTCTGATCGTCGATCTGCGTAGAAATGCCGTTCTCGGCCCCGCGCAGCTGGTGGCGCAACTCCAGATTTATGACGGTCTGCTGGTCGGCGAACGGCACGACAATCCCGACCATCACGCACTGCAACTCTGGTTGCTACGAGCGCTGGAGGGCGAGCGTCCGCAAGGCAGTCTGCTGCTGGAGATGCTTGAGCCTGATCAGCAACCGCGAGTCGATGCGGTGCGCCGCGAGATGCGTGATCGTCGCGAGCCTGCCGATCTTCCCAAGGCGCTTGGCTGGCAGAAAGGCTGGGACTGGAGCCTGTACGGAGCGCTGGTCAGCCATGCGCTCGCTCAGTCGTACCCATTGCTGCATGCCAACCTTGGGCGTGACGAAATCATGTCGATCTATCGCTCCGTGCCACCCCTGCAGGGACGCGCATCTGCAACCCCTGGGGTAAGCAATGCACTGTTGGCGCAAATCGAGGTTTCTCACTGTGGCATGTTGCCCGCATCCCAGCTGCCGGCAATGCTGGCGGTGCAGCAGCAACGTGATCGGCGCATGGCTGAGCAGATGGTTGCTGCACCGAAGCCCGCGATGCTGCTAGCCGGCGCGTTCCATGTGCGGCGTGATCTGGGCGTGCCGTTGCATATCGCGGATCTGTCAGGGGAGCGGGTAGGTGTGCTGATGCTTGCCGAGGTGGGGGAGACGGTAACCGCAGCGCAGGCCGATTACGTCTGGTACACCGCAGCGCAGCCAGAGCAGGATCACTGCGAGCAACTGCGCCAACATGGAAAGTAGAAGAGGCCGAGTTTTCTGCAGGCAAAAAAAGACCCGGCAGAGCCGGGTCAAAACCGTGATTAGCCTGATGAGGAGATAACCTGAAGGATCGACTGCCTGAGCCTTCAGCTATCGGCTGACCTCGCGATCAGTTGCGATAATAATAACAATTCTCATTTCTGCGTCAACAGGCTTTCGTAAAAATATTTGTTGCGCAGCAAAAACGGCCCGTCCGCCTCAAACGGCAACATTGACGCGCAGGTGGGTGACTTCCTTGTTAAGCAGGTCGATGCGCCGTGCCATGCTCTCAATAAGGCTGTGGGCAATTCGCGGATTGCTCTGCGTCAGACCTAGGAACTGCTCCTTCGGAATCACCATGACCGTACAGGGCTCGCTGGCGACTACCGTAGCGCTACGCCGCTCGCGGGTGAAGACCGCCATGGCACCAAAGATCTCGTCTTTTTGTACGTCACCCACTTTTTGTCCATCGACTACAGCCTCGGCATGGCCTTCAATGATGATGAACACGTTGTCTGCCTCGTCTCCTTGGTGAATCAGTTCTTCACCGACGGCGAAATGCTTGAAGCCGGTAGCCGGTCGAATCTCCGGTTGCTTCAGGCGCGCTAGGGCATCGCCGAGCAGTGCTGTATGTCCGATCAGGTACTGAGTGAACAACTCCTGGCGATGCTCGTCAGCGTGAATGTGCTGAAATACTGCATTGCGCGAGTAGGGGATCAGGCTGATGGGTTCATCGCTGCAATAGCGGCAATCTGGCAGATCGCCTGACTGGCGCAGCCCCACGAGGTCACCCTCCTGTAGGTAGAACAGTGCCTTATCGTCGATCAGCGCATGCAGCAGCCCGGTCTCGATGATGAACAGTTGTTGCGCCGGAAGCTCGGCGCACAGGTTATCGGTGTGTTTGAGTTCAAGATTGGGCCCCGAGGGCGACAAGCCTTCCAGCAATTGGCAAGGAATTGTTTGCAGGCGATTGATCAGGCGATCGGCGTACGCCGGTTGCTCCCCGAGTAAATACATGTCGGTAATCCTTGAACGAACGGGCAGACGATTGGCAGGGTCACGTCGGCGCACAATAGGCTCGGGTGAGGGCTGAGTAAATCTCGCCGAGCAGAGGTTGTGAGCTAGCTCTAGTTGTCGGGATTGGTGCCAAGATTTCGATTGAGCTCTTCCTTCAAGGGCGCCGGCAGCTGCTGCCAGGGCATGTCGCGCAGCGCGCCTTCGATGGCATACAGCAGTACCTTCGAGGCGCCGAAGCCGCGCGACTTTACTGCGAGATAGGAGCTAACCGCGCCGAGCCTGCGCAAATCCGCAGCCGTATGGATGCCTGATGCGTGCAGCCATTGCACCGATGTCTTGCCGAGATTGCGGAGCGAAAGCAGTTCGTCGTGCATGGTGGCGTCCTTGCGGTGCTAGCGGTTGGGGAAGCCCGTCAGAAAGTGTAGCGGCCAGCGGATGATTCGCCGCCGTTCGGCAGGGCCCCAGGCCGACGACAACCGAGCCTCGATCATTGCAATGGGATCGCGATCATGCCGCTGTCGCCACAGCTTCACAGCTGACCATGTACCTAAATAGCCGATCAGCTCAGAGAGATTCCAACACGCTTCGAGTGCGAACGCTGGGGTTTCGATGCTCTCGAATGGAGCCTGGATATCGCTGTAACCAGCGTCGACGCTGGAGCGACCGGCTGGCCAGTAGCCCGAGAGGGTTTCGCTGTACAGCGTGCGGATCACCGCATCCACCTCTGCCGATACCTCCAGCAGGCTGTAGCACCAAGCGCAGAATAGGCCGTTCGGTTTCAGCGCGAATTGCGCCTGGGCGAAGAATGTGGGAGTGGCAAACCAGTGCAACGCTTGTGCGACTACCAGCAGATCCAGCTGGTTGCGACGCAACGGCAGGTATTCCGCTTCGGCGACGAAACGCCGGACGCCCGACCAGTCGCCTACGGCGCTGAGCTGCTTGGTGCTGGCATCGCACGCCAAGACGCGACGAAAGTGTCCTATTAGCGGGATGCTGGCTTGTCCGTTACCTGCTGCGAGATCCAGCGCTGTGTCGGTCGCTACGCACTGGCTTGCGAGCCATGTGAAAAGCGCCTCGGGGTAAGTCGGACGGAAGCGTGCATAGTCGACGGATCGGCTAGAGAACAGCTGGACGCTGTCGCTGGCTGGGTTGGGCGTAGGTGCTTCACGGGCAGACATGGTGGTGTTCCATGATTGGAATACCGAGAGTATAGAAGCACCGCCGCACTCTGCTGGCGGCGGTGCGCGGCCGTCAGAGCCCCGGCAGGTGCTGGCGGATGCTGGCGACCAGCTCGTCAAGGCTGCCGGCGTCCTGCGTGTCGACCCGGCGGCTGTGCAGCCGCTCGCGTTCGCTCAGTTCTTCGCGGCTGGCCTGCTGGGCATGCACCACTTCCATGGTCGCGTCAGATGGATCGAGTCCCTCGGCCTGGCGTTGCGCCAACCACTGGGCGATCACCGCATCGGGAGCCTGGCAGTCAAGAATCAGGAAGGGCACACCGGTGGCCTCGGCCGCCTGCCATGCATCCTGACGCTGCTGTAGTTTCAGGTATGCCGCGTCGATCACCACGGAGAAGCCTGCCTGCAGTGCGGTGGTCGCCAGCTGGTGCAGATGCCGATAGGTCTCGTCGCTGGCCTGCTGGCTATAAATGCCGGTATCCAGCTGGCCCTGCTGTGCCTGGGACTGCTCGCCGTGCAAGCGCTTGCGTTCGACATCCGAGCGCAGGCGTATTGCGCCAAGAGCCTCCACCAGGCGCAGTGCGACGTGGCTTTTGCCTACAGCCGACACGCCGTGGGTGATTGCGAGAAAGCGCGAGGGAATGGCGCTGTAACTCTCGGCCAAATTGGCATAGCTGCGGTACTGGCGCACGATCACCTTGCGTTGCACGGCGTCCTGCTCCTGATACAGGCGGAACAGGCTGACCTTCGCGCGCACCAGTGCGCGATAGGCTTTGTACAAATTCAGCAGCGCCAGTGCCGCATAGTCACCGGTGTGCTCGAACCAGCCATTGATGAAACGGCGCGCCTGGCACTTCAGACCGCGATCTTCGAGATCCATCGCCAGGAACGCGGCATCCGAGGCGATATCGATCAGGCGAAACGGCTCGTTGAACTCGATGCAGTCGAACAGCACGACCTTGCCATCAATCAACGTGGCGTTGCCCAGGTGAAGGTCACCGTGGCACTCACGCACGAAGCCCTGCTGGCAGCGCTGATCGAGCAGTGGGCGCAGACGCTCAACACTGGTTTCGGTCCACTCCTCGAGCGCGTCCAGCTGGCGCAGATCCGCCGCTTCGCTTAGCAGGGGGCGGATCTGCTCGAAGTTCTGCCGCATTGGCGCGACGATCGCGTCGGCGCTTCGTAGTGCATGACCCGCAGGTACTTGAGGGGTGCTTTGGTGAAAGTGAGCGATTTGCTCGGCCAGCGCGTCGATGTGCGCATCCGTCAGCTCACCGCGTGCCTGCAATTCGGCCAGCAGTTGGGTCTGCGGAAACTCGCGCATCTTCAATGCATACTCGAAGGGCTCGCCAGCACCGTTGATCTCTGGTGCACCCGGCGAGCCGCTGATGGGCAACACTTCGAGATACAGGTCCGGCGCCATGCGTTGATTAAGGCGCAGCTCCTCTTCGCAGAAATGCTTGCGCGCCGCGAGATCGGTGAAGTTGAGAAAGCCGAAGTCCACCGGCTTCTTGATCTTGTAGGCGTACGTGCCGGTGAGGATCACCCAGGAAATATGGGTTTCGATGACCCTGCATTCCTCGGCAGGGTGCGGGTACAGCGCAGGATTCTGCAGCGCGGCGATCAGTGCTTGGCTCACGGTCATTCCTTGTTGAAGTTCTTGAACGGGCGTGCGAGTCCACTGCAAAGCAGTTCACACAGTCGAAAAGTCGCTGGCATTATGGCCGCTGAGCGTTGCACTGCAAACTGCTGAGAGGCCGTCGGTCCGCCGCGGCAAAGTGCGTATAATGCGCCGCCATGACTAAACCTCGCTCCTCTCGTACACGCTCCAAGCGCCGCTCTGCAGGCGCTCGCCCCTGGTTGGGCTGGGCGGTCAAATTGTCCATTGTCGGCCTGGTGATCCTGGCCGGTTTCGCTATTTATCTCGATGCCGTGGTGCAGGAGAAATTCTCCGGCAAGCGCTGGACGATTCCGGCCAAGGTCTATGCGCGGCCGCTTGAGTTGTTCGTAGGACAGAAACTGGACAAGAACGACTTCCTGGCAGAACTGGACGCGCTGGGCTATCGCCGCGAAAAAGCAGTCAGCGGCCCTGGAGGCGCTTCCGTTGCGGGCAACGACATCGAATTGCATACCCGTGGCTTTCAGTTCTATGAGGGCGCCGAGCAGTCACAACGGCTGCGGGTGCGCTTCTCGGGCGACTTCGTCGCCGGCCTGACTGCTGGCAACGGCAGTACCACACCGGTTGCTCGTCTCGAGCCGGTGCTGATTGGTGGGTTGTACCCTGCGCATAACGAGGACCGGATCCTGATCAAGCTCGATCAGGTGCCGCCGTATCTGATCGAGACGCTGGTCGCGGTGGAGGATCGGGAGTTCTTCAATCACTTCGGCGTGTCGCCCAAGTCCATCGCTCGTGCGGTCTGGGTCAACCTGACTGCAGGCCAGGTCCGGCAGGGTGGCAGCACCCTCACTCAGCAGCTGGTGAAGAACTTTTACCTGACCAACGAGCGTAGCCTCAATCGCAAGGCCACCGAGGCGATGATGGCGGTGCTGCTGGAGTTGCACTATGGCAAAGAGGAAATCCTCGAGGCCTATCTGAATGAAGTGTTCCTCGGTCAGGATGGGCGACGTGCGGTGCATGGCTTCGGTCTGGCAAGTCAGTACTTCTTCGGGCAACCGTTGGCCGAGCTGAAGCTGCCGCAAGTGGCGCTGCTGGTCGGCATGGTGAAAGGCCCGACTTACTACAATCCTCGCCGCAACCCCGAGCGGGCGTTAGAGCGACGCAATCTGGTTCTCGATCTGCTGGCTGAACAGCAGGTGGTGAGCGCTGAGGTCTTAGCCAAGGCCAAGCAGGCACCTTTGGGCGTAACCCAGCGTGGCAGCATGGCGGACAGCTCGTATCCGGCGTTCCTCGACCTCGTCAAACGCCAGCTGCGCGAGGATTATCGAGATGAGGACCTCACCGAAGAGGGGCTGCGAGTCTTCACCAGTTTCGATCCGATCCTGCAACTGAAGGCCGAGCAGGCCATGAGCGAAACGCTCAAGCGCCTCGGCAAGAGCACCGAGGGCGTTGAAGGCGCGATGATCGTGACCAACCCTGAAACCGGGGAGATCCAGGCGATGCTGGGCGGTCGCCAGCCTGGATACGCCGGCTTCAACCGGGCATTGGACGCGTCGCGGCCGATCGGCTCGCTGATCAAACCTGCCATCTACCTAGCCGCGCTTGAGAAGCCCAGCCAGTACACGCTGACCAGTCTGCTCGAAGATGAGCCCTTTTCGGTCAAGGGTGCGGACGGGCAGATATGGAAGCCACAGAACTATGGCCGTCAGGCTTACGGCACGGTCTACCTGTATCAAGCTCTCGCCAACTCCTACAACCTGTCTACCGCGCGGCTCGGGCTCGATCTCGGCGTGCCCAATGTGCTGAAGACACTCGAGCGGCTGGGCGCCTCGCCTAAGTGGCCGGCTTACCCATCGATGCTGCTCGGGGCTGGCGGGCTGCGCCCGATCGAGGTGGCTGATATGTATCAGACATTAGCCAACGGCGGCTTCAACACGCCATTGCGTGGCATTCGCAGTGTGCTGACAGCTGACGGCGAACCGCTCAAGCGGTACCCGTTCCAGATACAGCAGCGCTTCGATCCGGGCGCCATCTATCTGACCCAGTACGCCATGCAGCGCGCCATGAGCGAGGGGACCGGGCGATCCGCCTACAATCGCCTGCCGCGGTCGCTCAATCTGGCCGGCAAGACCGGCACCACTAACGACTCGCGTGACAGCTGGTTCGCCGGGTTCAGCCAGGATCTGCTGGCGGTGGTCTGGCTGGGGCGCGATGATAACGGCAAGACCTCGCTGACAGGTGCAACGGGTGCGCTTCAGGTGTGGAGTGATTTCATGCGTCGTGCTGATCCGCTGCCTCTGCAGATGCCGGTGCCGGATAATGTGGCTTATGCCTGGATAGATGCGCGAAGCGGTCTGGGCACGGATGAGCGCTGCCCTGATGCTGTGCAGATGCCCTATATTCGCGGCAGCGAGCCGGCTCCGGGGCCAGGGTGTGGTATTCAAGCTCCGGCGGAGTCGGTCATGGATTGGGTGCGTGGATGGCTGCAATAGCAGCGGCCCACGGTGCATCTCGTGCTATTTGGTTTAAGAGGTCTGAATTAGTGAACAAGCAGTGGATGACTGTTATTGCGGTCGTGGCTCTGATCCAGGGTTGTGCCACCGTGGATCGCCGTTCGATTCCCGTCGTTGATGCAGGGGCTCCCGTGTCCGAGGAGACTGCCGCCCGTCAGGGTTATCGGGCTCCAGCCACCGCCGCGCCGCGCCAGCAACAGGAGGATTCGGGCGTGGTCGTGATGGTGCCGCAGGGTAGTTCCGCGCCCCTTGAGACATTTGCCGCGCCTGACGCACCGTTCTCTGGGGCGATCGATACCACGGGTGGGACACAGCCAACGTGGCAACCCGCCCCTTCGATCTCGGCCCCGGCCAGTGCGCCTCAACCAAGCATGCCCAGTGGCATTCCCTCGTCCCGTAGTGGCCTAGCTGCCGACGAACAACTCGACGGTCCCGTGCTGGCGCTGCTGACGACTGCGCAGCAACAGCAGGGTGGTGGCGATTTGAATGGTGCTGCCTCCAGCCTTGAGCGCGCGCAGCGCATCGCTCCGCGCGAGCCCCAGGTGCTTTATCGCTTGGCCCAGGTCCGTCTGGCCCAAGGCGATGCGACTCAGGCCGAGCAGCTGTCCCGGCGTGCGCTGAGCTATGCCGGTGACCGGCCTGCCCTGCAGGCGAGTCTGTGGGAGCTGATCGCTCAGGCACGTGAACGTCAGGGTGACACCGCAGGTGCCGCTCAGGCGCGCGAGCGTGCCAAGGTCAATCTGTAATGGATCAGCGCTTGCCTGTGGTCGCTCAGCAGCTGCTGTTGATCGAGCGTGAGTTGCGGGTGCTCGGGCTGTGGCGTGTCGAGCCTCCGACGGCGGAGGCTCTGGCCAGCGTCGAGCCGTTCTGCGTAGATACGCTACGGTTCGAAGAATGGCTGCAATGGATATTCCTGCCTCGGATGAAGGCCATCGTAGAGGCGGATCATCCATTGCCGGTGGTGTCCGGCATCTGCGCGATGGCTGAGATGGTCTATCGCGACGCGCGAGTCGGGAGCCTGCTGGAAGCGTTGCGGGGCTTCGACGACCTGATCGAAGCGCCTGGCGCCTCGGAGTTATGAGGCGCTGCAGCGCGTTTCACTCAGTGGTCTGATCAATTGCAGTGTTCCGCGATTTTATCGCGGGTTTCAGCGATTCGCGTCTGCCGTTCTTCTTCGCTAATTCGCCGGGTGTCGCCATTGTCCTCGACGCGCACGCGCGGATTGTTCTGCAGTTGGGCCAGGTTCGTGCGCATGCTTTCGCAGTAACGCTTGCGCTCAGCTTCCTGAGCGGCGACCTGCTGCTTCACTTTGCGGTCAATGCTGCTTTGATCAGCCTCGCTATCGGCTTCATCCGGCGCGACGTTGTCTGGCTTTGCGGCTGGTTTCGCCGGTGCCGTTACTGTATTGACGGTTTCCACTTGCTGGCCCTGCGGCGGTTGCGCACCGAAGTGCGTGACCCCTTGGGCGTCTACCCACTTGTACACCTGGGCAGCCATGACGTTGCCGCAAAGCGCCAGTACCAAGCCGCCCGCAAGAAACATGAATCGCATGTTTTTACCTTCGTTTAAATCGAAAACCGGCGGTCACTATACCCAAAAGCCAGAGCGTTGCTTCTGCACCCCGTCACAGCTCAACGTTGCTCAAACACAACGGCAAGCTTGACTTGCTGGTGCTGAATCCGAACAATTCGAAGCTTGCTGTCCTGAGTCGCCTCGCCGCAAGCGATACCGGCTCAGTCTAGACAGACATGAGGTGCTACCCGCGCCGACCTGCATCACCCGCAACGCGTTACCTCGCGCTGGGTGGAGAGCCCGAGACACCAGGGTCTCTTCCAATACTGGCTCAGTCAGTGGCTGACGTAGTCGGCGACCACCGTCGCTCATGCCCTGCTAGCAGTAAACCTATTTCTGGCGGCTCCGACTTGGATTCGCTATCTGGCGTTTCAGAGGTGAACAACGTGGAACTCTTATCCGGCGCTGAAATGGTCGTCCGCTTCCTGCGCGACGAAGGCGTTAAGTACATCTACGGGTACCCAGGCGGTGCCGTTCTGCATATCTACGATGCGCTTTTCAAAGAAAAGTCCATCGAGCACATCCTGGTTCGCCACGAGCAGGCCGCCACTCACATGGCCGATGGCTATGCGCGCGCGACCGGCAAGGCTGGCGTGGTGCTGGTGACCTCCGGTCCAGGGGCGACTAATGCCATCACCGGTATCGCCACCGCCTTCATGGACTCGATCCCGATGGTGGTCATCTCCGGTCAGGTGCCCAGCACCATGGTCGGCACCGATGCCTTCCAGGAAACCGACATGATCGGCATCTCCCGGCCCATCGTGAAGCACAGCTTCATGATCAAACATCCTTCGGAAATCCCCGAAGTGATGAAGAAGGCGTTCTATCTCGCCGAGTCCGGGCGTCCAGGGCCGGTTGTCATCGATATCCCGAAGGATATGACCAACCCGGCCGAAAAATACGAGTACGTCTACCCGAAGAAGGCCAAGCTGCGTTCGTACAGCCCGGCCGTGCGTGGGCATTCGGGCCAGATTCGCAAGGCGGCGGAGTTGCTGCTGGGAGCCAAGCGGCCCATCATCTACGCCGGTGGCGGCGTGGTCCTGGGCAAGGCCTCGGAGCAACTGACCGAGCTGGCGAAGATGCTCAACCTGCCGGTGACCAACACCTTGATGGGCCTAGGGTGCTATCCGGGCAGCGACCGCCAGTTCGTCGGCATGCTCGGCATGCACGGCAGCTACACCGCCAACCTGGCGATGCACCACTCCGATGTGATCCTGGCTGTCGGTGCGCGCTTCGATGACCGCGTGATCAATGGTGCGACCAAGTTCTGCCCAAGCGCCAAGATCATCCACATCGACATCGATCCGGCATCTATCTCCAAGACCATCAAGGCGGACATCCCGATTGTCGGTCCGGTCGACAGCGTGCTCACCGAGATGGTCGCCATCGTCAAGGAAATCGGCCAAGTGCCGAATGCCGAGACCGTGGCCAGTTGGTGGAAGCAGATCGACGAATGGCGCGGCAATGGCCGGTTGTTCCCCTATAACGAGGGCGATGGTTCGATCATCAAGCCGCAGGCAGCTATCGAGGTGCTCTGCGAAGTGACCAAGGGTCAGGCCTATGTAACCTCGGACGTCGGTCAGCATCAGATGTTCGCCTGCCAGTACTACAAGTTCGACAAGCCCAACCGCTGGCTCAACTCGGGCGGCCTCGGCACCATGGGCTTCGGCTTGCCGGCAGCCATGGGTGTGAAGCTGAGCTTCCCCGAAGCCGATGTCGCCTGCGTTACCGGCGAGGGCAGTATCCAGATGAACATTCAGGAGCTGTCGACCTGCCTGCAGTACGACCTGCCAGTGAAGATCATCAACCTCAACAACGGTGCGTTGGGCATGGTCCGCCAGTGGCAGGACATGGTGTACAACAGTCGCTACTCGCACTCCTACATGGAGTCGCTGCCTGACTTCGTCAAGCTGGCCGAGGCTTATGGTCACGTCGGAATGCGCATTACCGACCTCAAGGACCTCAAGCCGATGATGGAAGAGGCATTCGCCATGAAGGATCGTCTGGTCTTCCTGGATATCGCTGTCGATACCGCCGAGCACGTCTACCCGATGCAGATCAAAGACGGTGCGATGCGCGACATGTGGCTGAGCAAGACGGAGCGGACCTGATCATGAGACACATCATCTCCCTGCTGATGGAAAACGAACCGGGTGCACTGTCTCGTGTGGTCGGCCTGTTTTCGCAACGCAACTACAACATCGAAAGCCTCACTGTGGCGCCGACTGAAGACCCGACGCTGTCGCGTCTGACGCTGACCACGGTAGGCCATGAGGAGGTGATCGAGCAGATCACCAAAAACCTCAACAAGCTGGTTGAAGTCGTCAAGCTGGTCGACCTGTCGGAGAGCGCTCACATCGAGCGTGAACTGATGCTTATCAAGGTCAAGGCCACAGGAGCTCAGCGCGCCGAGGTCAAGCGCACCACCGACATCTTCCGCGGGCAGATCGTCGACGTGACCACCAGCGTATATACGATTCAGCTGGCCGGAACCAGTGACAAGCTGGACAGTTTCATTCAGGCCGTTGGCACCGCTTCGATCCTGGAAGTTGTGCGCAGTGGCGTCACCGGGATCTCTCGCGGTGACAAGGTACTGAGTATCTAGTCGGCTGTCGGACACGTCGTCTCGCCAGTCAGTAACGTTTTATCGAATGGCCCACGAGGCCGGCAACAGGGGTAATTCATGAAGGTTTCTTACGATAAAGACTGCGACCTCTCCATCATTCAGGGCAAGAAGGTCGCCATCATCGGTTACGGCTCCCAGGGCCACGCTCACGCGTGCAACCTGAAGGATTCCGGCGTCGACGTCACCGTTGGCCTGCGTCCGGGCTCGTCCTCCATCGCCAAGGCTGAGGCTCATGGCCTGAAGGTCAGCGACGTGCCGGCAGCCGTTGCCGCTGCCGACTTGGTGATGATCCTGACCCCAGACGAGTTCCAGGGCCGCCTGTACAAGGACGAGATCGAGCCGAACCTGAAGCGGGGCGCTACCCTGGCCTTCGCCCATGGCTTCTCGATCCACTACAATCAGGTCGTGCCGCGCGGTGATCTGGACGTCATCATGATCGCTCCCAAGGCACCAGGTCACACCGTGCGTTCCGAGTTCGTCAAGGGTGGCGGTATTCCCGACCTGATCGCGATCTACCAGGATGCTTCCGGCAACGCCCGTAACGTCGCGCTGTCCTACGCCTGCGGCGTCGGCGGTGGTCGTACCGGCATCATCGAAACCACCTTCAAGGATGAAACCGAAACCGACCTGTTCGGCGAGCAGGCTGTTCTCTGTGGCGGTTGCGTCGAGCTGGTCAAGGCCGGCTTCGAAACGTTGGTCGAAGCTGGTTACGCGCCGGAAATGGCCTACTTCGAGTGCTTGCATGAACTGAAGCTGATCGTCGATCTGATGTTCGAAGGCGGCATCGCCAACATGAACTACTCGATCTCCAACAATGCCGAGTACGGTGAGTACGTCACCGGTCCTGAAGTCATCAACGCCGAGTCCCGCGCCGCGATGCGTAATGCCCTGAAGCGTATTCAGGATGGTGAGTACGCCAAGATGTTCATCACTGAAGGCGCGTCGAACTATCCGTCCATGACCGCCTACCGTCGCAACAATGCGGCCCACGGCATTGAAGTCGTCGGCGAGAAGCTGCGTGCGATGATGCCTTGGATTGCGGCGAACAAGATCGTCGACAAGAGCAAGAACTGATCGTTCTACTGCTCAATAAACGCGGCTTCGGCCGCGTTTTTTCGTTTTGCCTGCCAGGCTTCTGGTATAAATCGCGGGTTTGGCCAGGCTGAACCGCAGGTCTCTTGATCTGGTCGAAATCTATCCGTACCTGTTGTAGAAGGTGAATGCGCATGAGTGGACAACCCGAAGATCCGAACAAGCCAGTCGAGCCAGAGAGCATTCTGCCGATCGATGAGCATGTTGAGGAAACCCAGGAGCCTGACGGCCGCAAGGTACGGCATCGCGGCATCTATCTGCTGCCCAACCTGTTCACCACTGCCAATCTTTTCGCCGGGTTCTTTTCGATCATCACGGCTATCAACGGCAACTTCTATGTGGCCGCGGCGACCGTGTTTGTCGCGATGGTGCTCGACGGCCTGGATGGACGTGTGGCGCGCTTGACCAATACCCAGAGCGCTTTTGGTGCCGAGTACGACTCGCTGTCTGACATGGTGGCGTTTGGTCTAGCGCCCGCGGTGCTGGCTTACGAGTGGGCACTGTCCGAATTGGGAAATGTTGGCCTCACCGTTGCCTTCATCTATGTCGCGTGCGCTGCGCTGCGCCTGGCGCGTTTCAATACGCAGATCGGCAAGGTAGACAAGCGCTGGTTTATCGGCTTGGCTAGTCCGGCCGCAGCGGGTGTGGTGGCGGGCTGGGTGTGGGCTGTTTGGGCGCTAGATGATGTCGGTATCCGCGGGGGCGACTTACCGCTGGTGCTGGTAATGCTGTTTGCGCTGATGGTCGCTGCTGCCGGTTTGCTGATGGTGAGCAATATCAAGTACTACAGCTTCAAAGACTTGGATCTGAAAGGGCGTGTTCCTTTCGTAGCCATTCTGGTGGTGGTGCTTGTGTTTGCCGTAGTGTTCAGTGATCCGCCGCGTATTTTGCTGTTGATCTTCCTGGCGTATGCGGTTTCCGGCCCCGTGCAGTACTTGATGCAGTTGCGCCGTCGTAAGCGCGTCGAGGGTTGATTTTCAATCTGGCTGCGCGTATTGCTTCGTTGGAGCCAATGCGCGGAGCTGCCCATGCTTATCAGGATTCCCGCCTCCGGCGAGTGCCGTGAGTCAGAAGTAACACCCGAGCCGGCTTATTTGAGTCGCCGGCAGGTGCTTAGCGGGGCAGCGCTTTCCGGCGTTGCCATCGCAATGCCGTCTCTGGTTAATGCGTCCGAGCGCTACCCTGGCGTTACCGCGGCGACAGCGCCCAAGTGGTTCGCTGACAAATTGGCTAACACCCGTTGGCAGGCTGCCGTCCCCGATGGCGAAGCTATAACGCCTTTTACCGATGCAACTCAGTACAACAATTTCTATGAGTTCGGCCCCAATAAGGGGGACCCTGCGCGGCACGCTTCAGCTTTGAAAGTGGAGCCTTGGACGGTGCTGGTCGACGGCGAGGTGGACAGACCTGGGCGTTACTCCCTTGAGGACCTTTTCTCTGAAGGGCGGCTTGAGGAGCGCATCTATCGACTTCGCTGTGTAGAAGCGTGGTCGATGGTCATTCCGTGGCTGGGGTTCCCCCTGGCTGATCTGGTTCGTAAGATCCAACCGCATTCATCCGCCAAGTTCGTTCGCTTCGAAACCGCCTACCGCCCTGAAGAAATGCGAGGCACCCGTTCTGGGTTCGCGCTGATTGATTGGCCCTACGTTGAAGGGCTGCGAATGGACGAAGCCATGCATCCTCTGACTTTACTCGCTGTGGGCATGTACGGTCGCTCCTTGCCGAACCAGAACGGTGCGCCCCTACGGCTGGTGGTTCCGTGGAAGTACGGGTTCAAAAGCATCAAGTCGATCGTGCGCATCAGCTTCGTTCGAGATCAACCCGCGACGACCTGGCAGTCGATGGCGCCGCAAGAATATGGGTTCTATGCGAACGTGAATCCGAAAGTGTCCCACCCCCGATGGTCCCAGGCCCGTGAGCGCAGGCTTCCCGGAAGCCTGTTCAGCCCCAACTTGCGAGACACCCAGCCTTTCAATGGGTACGCCGAGCAGGTCGCCGGGCTATATAGCCCAATGGATCTCCACAAGGATTACTGATGCGCTTCCCGTTGTGGCGGCTGACGGTATTCGCTTGTGCCGCGGGCGTGCCGCTGTACTGGTTGTATCTGGCGTGGCAATTCGCACTCGGTCCTGACCCTGGAAAAGTACTGGTCGATAACCTCGGGCAGGGAGCGCTGGTCCTGCTGCTGCTGACACTATCCATGACACCCTTGCAGCGGCTGGCCGGGTGGGGTGGCTGGCTAGCCATACGGCGTCAACTTGGGCTGTGGTGCTTCACTTACGCGCTGTTGCATATAACTAGCTATCTGTACTTTCTGCTGGGTGGCGAAATCGCTCGTTTGGGCGAAGAGCTGCGGGAGCGGCCGTACATTCTTGTCGGTGGTCTCGGTTTTTTGGGGTTGACCGTTCTGGCAACGACGTCCTCCCGATGGAGCATGCGCCGTCTTGGCAGGCGCTGGAAGACAGTGCATCGGTTGGTATATGTCATCGTAATAGTCGTGTTGCTACATATGCTCTGGGTGGTCCGCGCCGACTCCGCGCGCTGGTTTCTATATGCAGGCATTGCTGCAGTGCTGCTTATCGCGCGCGTTCCGTCAGTGGCTGCGGCCCTGGTCTCCCTTCGAAGCAGAAGAAGTAAGTTGGGGAAAAACTGAAATTAACGGTTGACGGTAGTTTTCAGGCCCCTATAATGCGCACCACTTCCGGCGCAGTCCTTAAGCAAAACCTCTTGCAAATCAAAAGGTTAGCGAGATAAAAGGGTTGCACTGGTGGCGGATTCGA
>NZ_PPXG01000010.1 GCF_002909485.1 Stutzerimonas stutzeri | reverse complement strand
TGCGGGTCTGCTTGCGCTTGCCGGCGTACTCGGCGTCAGCGAAGGTCATCTGCTTCATGGGGAAACTCAGCGGGTGGAATCCGGGTATTTTGCCAAAATCTGGAAGTCTTCTTCAGAGTTTCCCTAAGGGCTCGGTTAGTGCGCTTGCCTAGGCAGCAAAAACGGCTGATTCAGGTTTCTGCGGATGTGTTGCTGGTATGGCTGGCATTGTGGCTGGCTTTCCTCATTCGCCTAGGTAACGCGAGTTTTGTAGACCCTCTGGGTGGCCATGCTTGGCTATTCGTCGTTGCACCACTGCTTTCGATACCGTTCTTCGTTCGCTTTGGCATGTATCGGGCGGTCATGCGTTACTTCGGCAACGATGCGCTGATCGCAATTGCCAAGGCGGTTACGCTTTCCGCCCTGTTGCTCTCATTGGCCGTGTATTGGTACACCGATGCGCCCAAGCTGATTCCGCGCTCCATGGTGTTCAACTATTGGTGGTTGAGCCTGGTGCTTATTGGAGGCTTGCGGTTGGTGATGCGCCAGTACTTTATGGGTGACTGGTTTTCACCGCACACGGCCACCAAGTTCAAGGGCAAAGAGGCAGGACTACCCAGGGTTGCCGTATACGGCGCCGGGGCGGCAGGCAATCAGCTGGTTGCCGCGTTGCGTATGGGCCGTGCAATGCGGCCTGTGGCCTTCATTGATGATGATCCCAACCTGCATAACCGTGTTATCGCGGGGCTGCGGGTTTACTCCGCCAAGCAGATTACTCAATTGGTAGAGGATACGAGCGCGGCTGAGATCCTCCTGGCCATTCCTTCCGCTTCGCGAGGGCGCCGGCGAGAGATTCTCGAGATGCTCGAGCGATTCCCTTTGCACGTGCGCAGTGTGCCGGGGTTTATGGATCTGGCGAGCGGCAAGGTGCAGGTAGAGGACATCCAGGAGGTCGATATTGCCGATTTGCTGGGACGTGAGGCGGTGCCTCCGCAGCAGGCACTGTTCGAGAGGTGCATTCGCGGCAAGGTGGTGATGGTAACCGGCGCCGGCGGGTCGATTGGTTCGGAGCTGTGCCGGCAGATCCTCTCGAACAAGCCCCAGGTGCTGCTTTTGTTCGAGCACAGTGAATTCAATCTCTACAGCATTCATATGGAGCTGGAGCGGTTGATCGAACGATCATCTTTGGCAACCAAGTTGGTGCCCATTCTGGGTTCGATTCGCAATGCTGATCGGCTGCTGGATGTTATGCGCACCTGGGGTGTCGAGACGATCTACCACGCGGCGGCCTACAAGCATGTGCCGATGGTTGAACACAATGTGGCCGAGGGTTTGCTGAACAATGTGGTGGGTACGCTGAACACAGCCCAGTCGGCTGTGCAGGCCGGGGTGACCAACTTCGTGCTGATTTCCACCGACAAGGCGGTGCGGCCTACCAACGTCATGGGCAGTACCAAGCGTGTGGCCGAACTGGTTCTACAAGCGCTGAGCAGTGAGGCGGCGCCTAGCCTGTTCGGCGTTGCGGACGGTGTACATCACGTCAACAAGACCCGCTTTACCATGGTGCGTTTCGGCAATGTGCTTGGCTCGTCCGGATCGGTCATACCGCGGTTCTATTCGCAGATACGTGCGGGCGGGCCGGTGACCGTTACGCATCCGAAGATCACTCGTTACTTCATGACTATCCCTGAAGCTGCACAGCTCGTCATTCAGGCGGGCTCGATGGGGCAGGGCGGGGATGTGTTCGTACTAGACATGGGGCAGCCAGTGCGCATTGCGGAGCTGGCCGAGAAGCTCATTCATCTGTCTGGCCTGAGTGTACGGTCTGAGAAATGCCCGCATGGGGATATCGCTATCGAATACACCGGCCTGCGGCCCGGCGAGAAGCTGTATGAGGAGCTGTTGATCGGCGACAACGTGAGCGCTACCGAACATCCAATGATCATGCGCGCCAATGAGGAGCATCTCGACTGGGATGTGCTCAAGGACAGGTTGGCGAAACTGCTCAAGGCTGTGGAGAGCGATGACTACCCGCAGGTGCGGCAGCTGCTGCGGGAGGTGGTGAGCGGGTATGTGCCAGAGGGTGAGATTGTCGACTGGATCTATCAGCAGCGGCGGGTTGAGCCGCGGGATTAGTCGTAATGGTGCTGGGTTGCAGCCTGGGTAGTGATTTTGAGGATGCATTCGCCGCGAGGGCGCGCCTCCCACAAAGGGTGGTGGCGCTTTGAGGTTGTGTTGGCCTGATGTTTGGGTGAGTTTTAGCTGGGTAGGTGGTTTGGGCTGCGTTCGCGCGTGCGCGTGCCTCCCACAAGGGGTGGTGGGAAGGCTTGGGGATCGTGTAGGTCTGCAGTGCCGTAGGGTGGGCTTCAGCCCACCACTACAGGTCTCGCTTGACTCTTAGTTATACGCCCTACGCCCTTGCACCCTTTTACCCTTGCCCCTTGCTGTGCCCAATCAGTGTCTCGCGCCTTCGTCGGGCATGGTCAGCAATTGCTTTTCACGGTTCCAATCAAAAGGCTCGTCATTCTGCTCGGCTTCGTAGCGACGCTCTTCCAGGGCTTGGAAGATGGCGATTTCGTCATCTGGCATGAAGTGCAGACAGTCGCCGCCGAAGTACCACAGTAAATCGCGCGGCACCAGGTGTGCGATTTGCGGGTAGCGGTGGAAGACCTGGCAGATCAGATCTTGGCCCATGTGCCGTTCTTCCGGCACGTTCTGCAGCCTCATGATCAGTTCGTCGAAGCGCTCCAGAAACAGCGCATGACTTTCCTCCGAGACTTGTTCGGCCTCGCCCATGGCAAGCAGGATGCCGCGTAGATGGGCCAGCAGGGCCAGGTTTTGATCGTGGTATGGATTGGCCATGGTGTACCTATGTCGGTTTTTGAGGCGCGATTATAGGCGCGCGCGCCAGTGAGTTGGGGTGTCTGGTTGACTCGCTTGGAGCCTGCGGGTTCGGTTTTTCGGATATGAGGGGCGGTGAATCGGTGCGAGCGGCTTTGTTGCCCGTCAGTCTGTGTTCGCTGCGAGTGCGCGCTTTCTACTGGCTCGGTTCGGGCTCCATGGGCGGATGGCTCTACGCTGAGGTGGTCGGCGTAGAACGGGCTGGCACGCCGACGAGGCTGAGCAGGTAGCCGTCAAAGCTGGCGAACTGGCCGTCTAGCTCAACGCCGTGATGCCAGGTCTGTGAGAGATCGATCAGTAGGCGCAGGCGTGCGGTGCCTTCCGCGGTGGTGTCCAATACTTCGGCATCTTGGAAATAGAAACGGCGCCTGACCAGCGGGTAGAGCGCCTTGAACAAGCTTTCCTTGAGTGAAAAGGTTCGGGTGACGAGCAGGGCACGTTCGGAATCGTTCAGGCGCGCAAGGCGTTGTTGTTCGTTCGGCGTAAGGATCTCGTTCGCCAGGCGGTCAGCTCGCTCCGGGATCAGAATTCGTTCGATATCCAAGCCCAGCCCGTCCCAGTGCAGCTGTCGAGCAACGACCGCGCCTGCCCAGCCGGCCCCATGGGTGATGGAGCCAACGGTGCCGATTGGCCATTGCGGCGCACGGTCTTCGCCAATTGGAGGGACGAAGGGCTCGCCTATGAGGTGGTGCAAGGCTGTGCGGGCGCAAATACGCCCGGCGAGAAATTCGGTTTTTCGCTTGTTGACGCCTTGCGGCGCGGGAATGTCCCAGCGGGTGAAATCGTCTTGCTGAAGCAGTTCTGGATCGAAGCGTGTGCTCAGCAGGTGCACGCCAGTTAGCGGCTGAGGCAGCGGCCAACTGTCGACGGGTGTTGTGCAGCAGCGTGGTAAGGGCGGGTGTTCGTTCATGTCCGCTATTCTGCCCCAAGGTTGATGGTTGTGGGTTCAGCCGTGCATCACAAGCCCTGGCCAGGGCCAAAATTCGCCCCGAGGTCGGGCCTCCCACGAAATGGCGAGCGCACAGCTCTTGTAGGAGGCGCGCCCCGCGGCGATGGAGCTGTAGTCCGGCCAGAAGCCAAAGCTTCGCCCTGAGGTCGGGCCTCCCACGAAATGGCGAGCGCACAGCTCTTGTAGGAGGCGCGCCCTCGCGGCGATGGAGCTGTAGCCCGGCGAAAAGCCAAAGCTTCGCCCCGAGGGCGGGCCTCCTACAAAATCGGCGAGTGCACAGCTCCTGTAGGAGGTGCGTCCTCGCGGTGATGGAGCTGCGGTCCGGCAGAAGCCCAAGCTTCGCCCCGAGGTCGGGCCTCCCACGAAATTGCGAGCGCACAGCTCTTGTAGCAGGCGCGCCCCCCGACGAAAGCAGCCGCACGTTTACGCCAAGTACAAGCCCCTCGTACGGTCTATTTCCCCACACCGCTCGCTATGTCCCCAGCCTGCCTGCTAGGGTTTAGCGCATTATCAGGGCGGAGACAGCGATGTTCGAATCAGCCGAAATTGGCCACTCCATTGACAAAGCGACCTACGATGCTGCCGTGCCGGAATTGCGAGAGGCGCTGCTCCAGGCCCAATACCGACTCAAGGCATTGGCGAGATTTCCGCTGCTGATTCTGATCAACGGCATCGAAGGCGCAGGTAAAGGCGAGACCATCAAGTTGTTGAATGAATGGATGGACCCGCGGCTGATACGTGCCGACAGCTTCGATGTACCCAGTGACGAAGAGCTTTCGCATCCCCCTGGTTGGCGATTCTGGCGTCGGCTGCCGCCTAAAGGGCATACCGGTATTTTCTTCGGCAACTGGTACAGCAAGATGCTCGAGGACCGTGTGCATGGGCGGATCAAGAGCGCTGAGCTCAAGCTGGCAACTGCCCGGGCGCAGCGGCTTGAACGCATGCTCTGCGACGATGGGATGCTGATCTTCAAGTTCTGGTTTCACCTCTCCAAAGAGCAAATGAAGGCCCGGTTGGATTCACTGAAAAACGACCCGCTGCATAGCTGGCGTATCAGCCCTTTGGATTGGCAGCAGTCCAAGACTTACGACAAGTTCGTGCGCCACGGTGAGAAGATCCTGCGGCTCAGTAGCCGAGATTTTGCACCGTGGTATGTAATTGAGGGGGTGGACGAGCGCTATCGCAGCCTGACGGTCGGCCGCATCCTGCTCGAAGGTTTGCAGGCCGCGCTGGCGGCAGCGGAGCAGCCTGGGCGGGCAGCGTCACAGCCGCATTCGGCCCCGCTGCAGATCGATCTGGATCATCTGACTCTGTTGGACAGCCTGGATCTGGATCAGAAACTCAGCAAGGACGACTACCAGCAGCAGCTCGCTGAAGAGCAGGCGCGGCTTTCGCAACTGTTGCGGGACCGCAGGCTACGCAAGCGTGGCGTGCTGGCGCTGTTCGAAGGGCATGACGCGGCGGGCAAGGGCAGTGCGATTCGGCGCGTGACGGGTGCGCTTGACCCACGGCTCTATCGCACGGTGCAGATCGCCGCGCCCACCGAGGAGGAGCGTGCTCAACCGTGGCTCTGGCGTTTCTGGCGCAATGTGCCCGAGCGCGGCAAGTTCACCATATTTGACCGCTCCTGGTATGGCCGCGTGCTGGTCGAGCGAGTGGAGGGCTTTTGCACCCCGGACGAGTGGCTACGGGCCTACTCCGAGATCAACGATTTCGAAGAGCAGCTGGTGGATGCAGATATCGTGCTGGTGAAGTTCTGGCTGAGCATCGACAAAAAGACCCAGCTCAAACGCTTTAAGGAACGCGAGGAAACGCCATTCAAGCGTTTCAAGATCACCGACGAGGATTGGCGTAACCGGGAGCGATGGGATGACTACAGCCACGCGGTTGCGGACATGGTTGATCGTACCAGCACGGAGATCGCCCCCTGGACGTTGGTGGAAGCCAACGACAAGCGCTTCGCCCGCATCAAGGTGCTGCGCACATTGAACGAGGCGCTGGAGGCTGCGATCGACAAGGGCCGTTAAAAGGGGAGGTGATGACGCCGTAGATTGGTTCCTTTGAGGCCGGTGGCATAGGTAGCGCTCGGTCTTGGCTCGTCGGTGGCTGAAGCCCACCCTACATGCGGCAGCGTCGCGGTTCGCTGACGCCGGCCTGGCAGTCACGCATCGGCGTGTTCAAGCTGCTGCAGCACCTAGTTTGGTGGGTTTCAGCCCGTCATTACGTATTGATAAAGCTCTGCTAGAGAGCTAGCAGCCGCTGCGTGGACCTACAACATCTACGGTGCAGGGCCTGGTGTATCAGCATCGTAGGGTGGGCTTCAGGCCACCAACATGTTCATTTCTGCTGCTACAGAGTGTGCCCGGTGAGATTCTGCAGGGTAGGGTGAGTGGGCGCTGAAGCGAACGCCCCAGAGCGATCGGGCAAACGATGGCCGTCCATATCCAAACTGAATGGTCGTCGCAATGCTGGCGAGGTGGGAACTATGCTCGGATCACCGTCCATCCTGCGGTCGTGGAACAATCCGTGCGCGTAGCGCCGTCACAACATCCCCGCGACCGCTCCTAGTCTCCGAGGTATGTCATGCGTGAAGTAGTGATCGTCGATAGCGTACGAACCGGTCTGGCCAAGTCTTTCCGTGGCAAGTTCAACATGACCCGTCCTGATGATATGGCCGCGCATTGCGTCGATGCGCTGCTGTCTCGTAACGATCTTGACCCCGCGTTGGTCGAGGACTGTATTGTCGGTGCCGGCTCCAATGAGGGGGCGCAGGGCTATAACATCGGTCGTAACGTGGCTGTGTTGTCCCGGTTAGGTATCGACTGTGCCGGCATGACGCTCAATCGGTATTGCTCATCGGGCCTGCAGGCTATCGCCGTGGCGGCCAACCAGATTGCCTCGGGATGCAGCGACATCATCGTTGCCGGCGGGGTGGAGTCGATCACCCTGACCCTGAAGAGCCGCAACACCGATCACCTGTTCAATCCGATCATCCAGGAGCGCGTGCCGGGCATTTATCACACCATGGGTCAGACTGCCGAGTTGGTCGCTCGTCGCTATAACGTCACCCGTGAGCAGCAGGACATCTATTCACTGCAGAGCCAGCAGCGTACGGCACGTGCGCAGGCCGCGGGGCTGTTCAGCGATGAGATCGTGCCAATGAATGTCCAGTACTTCACCGAGGACAAGAACACCGGCGAGCGCACCGTGCATCAGGGCGTGGTCGAGGGTGATGATTGCAACCGTCCGGACACCACGCTGGAAAGCCTGGCCGGACTCAAGCCCGTGTTCGCTGAAGACGGCTCGGTCACCGCCGGTAACGCCTCGCAGCTGTCCGATGGCGCGTCCATGACGCTGGTGATGAGCCTGGACAAGGCCATCGAACTTGGCCTCAAGCCGCGCGCCTTTTTCCGTGGTTTCACCGTGGCAGGCTGCGAGCCAGAGGAGATGGGCATTGGGCCGGTTTACGCGGTGCCGCGTCTGCTCAAGGCCAAGGGGCTGCAGATCGACGACATCGACCTGTGGGAACTTAACGAGGCCTTCGCCTCGCAGTGCCTGTATTGCCGGGACACCCTTGGCATTGATAACGAAAAGTACAACGTCAATGGAGGATCGATCTCTATTGGCCATCCATTTGGCATGACAGGTTCGCGCACCGCCGGGCATATCGTTCGCGAATTGCAGCGACGCAATCTGCGCTACGGCGTCGTGACCATGTGTGTCGGCGGCGGCATGGGCGCAGCAGGGCTGTTCGAGGCGGTCCGTTGAGCTGCATTGGATCGGTAATTCAAGCGTAACGTCGTGTGTGGTGGGCTAAAGCCCACCCTACGTGGGTGCCCGCCTGGGCGCTTCGCGAGGTTTTAAGCAATAAAAGCTTCGCCCCGAGGGCGGGCCTCCCACACAGGCAGATGTGCATCCCCGCCCGTAGGAGGCGCGCCCTCGCGGCGAATGGAGTGCGGGCCTGGCAGGAGCAAGAGCTTCGTCCCGAGTCGGGCCTCCCACACAAGCAGATGTGCACCCACCCGTAGGAGGCGCGCCCTCGCGGCGAATGGTGTGCGGGCCTGGCAGGAGCAAGAGCTTCGCCCCGGGGCGGGCCTCCCACAAAGCAGACGATGCACACCGCTCTGTAGGAGGCGCGCCCACGCGGCGAATGGTGTGCGGACCTGGCAGGAGCAAACGCTTCGCCTCGAGGTCGGCTCCCGCGACGATTGCAGTGTGACCAAACAGGGCAACACATTCCCAGCGACCACAGGACATTCCCAGCGAGCATAAAAAAACCGCAGAGCAACACGTGATTGGCTCTGCGGTTCTTTCTGCCTGATCGTCAGCCGATCAGGCGATGCCGGTGCTTAGCGGTTCAGGTTGTAATCCGCAGCAGCGCCGATGCCGATGACGTTAGCCGACGGCAGTAGTTGGCTGATGAAGCGGTTCCAGCGGGTGATGTTGGCTGGACCCACGAACACGACGTCCTGCGGCAGCAGCGGGAAGTGCTTGGCCAGCGCAAAGGCGGTCGGCGATTTTGCGTTCAGCTGGAAAACCTTGGCCGGCTCGGTGGCCATGTTTTCCGCACCGCGAATCACGTACAGCGCTTCACCATCCGCAGTTTCCTGGCGAATGCCGCCAGCGGTACCTACTGCGTCCATCAGGTTCATGTTGGTGGCCTTGAAGGACAAAGCCTGCGGCAGATTCACTTCGCCCAGTACGTAGATCTTGCGCTGGTCGTTGTACGGCAGGTGCAACTGGTCACCATCTTTCAGGTAAACCTGGTGCAGCCAAGAATCGGGACGGTTGAGCGAATCGACGTCGAGCATGTACTCACGACCGTCACGCTTGAGGGTCAGGCCGGTCAGGTCAGCAGTTTCGGTGTCCACACCTGCCTGGCCGATAGCCTGGGTAATGGTCATCGGTGCAGTGGTCACCGGTACTTCGCCGGCAGTGTTGAATGCACCGGAAACGACAATACGCTGGCTACCGAAGCGCAGGATGGAGACATCCACCTGCGGGCTGTCGATGTAGTTGGTCAGGCGACGAGCGATGGTGGTACGCAGTTCTTCGATCGTCTTGCCGGCGGCGTCGACATTGCCAATGTACGGATAGAAGAGGGTGCCATCAGGACGGACCAGACGACCGTTGGCGTCCAGCTGCTGCTGCGGGCCAGACGGGGCGGTCAGTTCGGGGTGATCCCATACAGTGATGTAGAGGAGGTCGTTCGCGCCGATGCGGTAGGAGCTGGGCTTGTAGTTCAGCAGTTCTTGCTTACTCGACGTACCCACGTCGGACGCCAGTTCGCCTTTGAGCAATTCGGGAGTGATGCGGATCAGCTGCACCGTGCCGTGTTCGGCTTCGGCGCCATCCTTGAACTCATCGGGATCGAGGTACTGGCCGGGGGCGAAAGCGCAGCCCTGCAGCGCAAGGGCGGAAGTAAATGCAAGAGCAATGAATGGTTTCATGGGTTGTTCATCCTTGACGGAGTGGTTGTATTTCAAAGAGTGAGACGGCTTGATTCACTTTTTTGCTTGAGGCGTTTGAGTTGTTCTTTCGCCTTTCCAAGAGGATCGGAGTCATCACTCCACACTCCTCAGCGACCAAATTGGATCGGTAGCCAAAGTTTCTCTCCTTCCTGAATGTTCATCTCCAGCAGCCTTATATTCAGCTGCGCGGAAGCGATTTAATTCCCTTTTGGTAATAACTACAGCGGCTTAAACGGTTGGGCAGGTTTAATCCCTTGCTTGTAAGCGGCGTGTCTGCTGTACAAACTACCAAGGCGGGACGGCGCTTATGTCTAGTTCGATGTTGAATTGCCATCCTCTGGTGCTTTCACAGTAGGGATAGACCGTCGTGTTCTGGCTGGGTTCACCGTGTTTCAGTGCAATTACAGCCAATTTTTCGATAATTTTCCTAGGAGTCCTGCTCCGCCGGCTTCGCTTTTTGAGCGCGGTAGTTTTTTTCGCGCATAAACGCAGGAACTATGAACAGCGCGTCATGGGCATAACGCTTTACCAGCCGTTTGGGCTCGGAGAGCATTCGGTGCAGCCATTCGAGTTTGTAGTTCTGCATCCATACGGGAGCGCGCTTAATACTGCCCGTGGCGAAGGAAATGGAGGCGCCGATACAAAATCCCATGCCGGTTCGCTCATGACTTTCGATAGAACTAGCAAGGATTTCCTGGCGTGGCGCGCCCACGGCATAGAACACCAATTCGGAAGGGTGTTCGCGAACGAACTGCAGTGCTTGTTGCACTTCTTCCGGCCTATTGATGAATCCCATAGGTGGGTTGTGGTGATACAGCGTAATGCCAGGATAGAGCGCAAGCAGTTTCACGCATTCCTGCTCAGTGGCACCGATCAGAACAATGCGCAGACGCTCGCGGTCAGCCCAACGCAGCAGGTCGACGGTCAGATCGCTGCCCGGAATGACCTCTTCGATCTGTACGCCGAGACGCTGCAGCAGCGGTTGGAGAATTCTGCTGTCGCACAAACGCAGGCGTGCCTTGGCGTAGGCGCCGCGCAGTGCTGCGTTTTGCTGCAGCTGCGCCAGGTGGTCGACGTTGGGCGTCACTACGAACGAGTAGGGTTGGTGAACCCCCTCGCGAATGCAGTTCAGCAACGCCGCTTTGCTGCCGGTGTAGAAGTTCACACCGAACGCGTGATTAGTCTCGTTAGACACTCATCGTTACTCCCTTGAAGGCGCCCTTGATGCCAGACCAGGCGAGGCTGGGGTGGTTGAACTCCTTGATGACGGTGATCACCGAAAGGAGACAGGCCGACACGAAAGCAAAGCCCTGGCCGTAGAAGCGCTTGTTGAACCGGGTCGCCGCACGGTTGCGGTAGTAGTGATAGAAGGCCGAACGGCCGCCTGAGCTGAGCGAGCCGTAGTGGAACAGCCGGCTGGACGGCACGACGCGGATGGAAATACCTTTCTTCTTCGCCTGGAACTGCCAGTCGACTTCCTCGGAGTACATGAAGTACGCCTCATCCATCAGGCCGACACGCTCGACCAGCTTGGCCGAGAACGCCAGGCTGCAGCCCATCAGATAATCAGGCTGCTCGCTGTTCTGGGCCATGGCTTCCAGCGTCTGGTCCTTGCCCAGCAGCTTGGCTTTGCCCAGTAGCGGATAGAGCTTGCCGCCGCCATAGCACTCCAGGCGTCCGGTGTCGGCGCTGAGAATTACCGAGCCCACGAACTGGCGGTCGTTCTCATTCAGCGCCTGGAGCAGCGGGGTAAAGGCATCGCTGTCGACGTAGGTGTCGTTGTTGACGATCCAGAAGTTGGTTACCGGCAGGTTTTCCTGCACCCAGCGCAACCCGTAGTTGTTGCCGCCGGCGTAGCCATTGTTTTCCGGGTTGGCCAGCAGTGTGACGTTGGGGCGCGGCTGTGCTTCCAGCCACTGGTTGAACGCCACCATGGAGCCGTCCTGGGAGTCGTTGTCGATGACCACGACGTGATTAAGAGCCGGGCAATGAGCGAGCAGGCTCTCAACGCAACTGATGGTTTCAGTAGCTGCCTTGTAGTTGAGGATAAGCGCGACGTTCATGGATGAGTTCCTGGCTGCGAAGGTGACGGGCCTTGAGGGCGTGAATGACGAACAGCATCGTGATGATCGGCTGGCCGTACTCGAACAAGCCATTGAGTGGCCAGATGACGAAGAACGCCAGAATCGTCGAGTAGATAAAGGTCATGTCTGCGGTGATGTTCTTCGCGATGCGGTGATAAACGAACAGCGTTATCGGGATAAGGAAGAACGTGAGGAAACCGAAGCGGAACAACGTACCGAAGACTCCGACATCGGAAAGGAAGAAATGCTCGCCGAAATAGGGAATGAAGCCGTCCTGCCACATCAGCGACAGCGATCCGCTGGGTAGCCAGTTGACCTGGTCCAGATGGGCGAAGATCGACGCGATGGTGTGCGTGCGCACGCCGTCTTCTACACCTTCGAGGGTGCTGTCATAGAACTCGGTATTCAGGCCGAGAACCTCGAGCAGGCTCGGGAAGAAATAAAACGGTGAAAGCAGAATCGATAACGAAGCTGCCCAGATAACCGCCTTGGCACGCAGGCAAAAAAGCGTGAACAACAGACACAGAACAATGAGCTGTCGAGTCTGAGTGGCGAACACCAGCGTCAGCAGAAGTAGTGCGGCGATCACCAAATACAGGGTCTTGTTGCGAGCCGCACCGTTGATCGGCGAGATGCCCTTCGACCAGATCTGGATGCAGTAGAAATAACCGAAACAGATCAGGTAGGGTCCGATGGACGAGCGATCCGGGCGGTCGTCCGAGCGCACTTCAAGGCGCGTGTCGGGAATCACGCCGAACTTGAAACACCACGAAAAGAACGCCGCGATTAGCGCCGCATAAAGCAGTCCTCGCTCGAACTGCAGCGTGCTGACCCGCTTGCCGAGGAACAGCAGCGGCGCGAAGCCAAGGCAGAACAGCACTCGCCGCTCTTCGATAAGGCCGAAGACGATCGGTTGACCGTAGGTGTAATACGCAAAAATCGCGGGCAGGACCAAGAAAACCACTGCGGTGTAAAAGCAGTAGTACATGAGGATGCGAAATTCACGCGGCGCGTTTTCTGACGATGCCAACAGCAAAAGAATGGTGAACACGATGCTGACCGCCAGGTACAGCTCGTTCAGCCCCTTGATGCCGTAGGGGTTGTGGGGGCTGTCACCGAACACCGAGAAGTGCAGGATTAACGCCAGAATCAACAGCGGAAAAAAGAAGAAGCGTGAGCCGAAATTTGTCATCAACCTGAGTCCTTAGGTATTGGTTCCTTGAGCGCTACAGCTTTTCAAGCTGTTTCCAGCGCCCGCTTCTTGATCTTCTTGCGTCGCACCAGCAAACCGGTAAACGCCTTGAAGCTCTGATAGAACCCGATCTCCTTTACCCCTTTGCCAAGCTCGAAGCCTTTGTACGAAGGGGTTTTGAGCAGCAGCAGCTTCATCGCCAACAGCCGCGGCAGGATCGTCGTGCGGCGGTAGTACTGGAACGGCTGGATGGCGAAGATGCTGTTCGTATCGAAAGCTTCCGCTTTGACAACGCCATCAGCCTCCGCGTTGCGAAAAAGTTCGCGACCTTTTGCGGTACGTACCAGAATCAGCGAATTGCCCTCACGCTCTTCGAAGGAGGGGTAGCCCTTTTCGTCGCCTTCCCAGCCGTCGGCGCAGACGATGTCGGCGAACTCACCGATGCCATCCGGGCAGATCTTGCAGCGCGTCTGCAGGTGGCGGTTGAGCACTTTTCCCCATGAGTCGTTGTAGGTCATGGTGCGCTCGTCGCCATTGGCCAGGGTGGCCTTGGTCAGACCCGGCCAACCGTCACCGCGGTAGCGGAAGGAGGTGACCTCGCTGCGCTTGGCCTCCAGTTTTTCCAGCACCTGCTCGGTGCCCTGCAGGCTCGGCGTACCGGCGCACATAAAGGAGACGATGTAGGGGATGTTCTGCTTGAGGCGCGGGTCGTGTTGCTGCATCTGGCGCACTGCCGCGGCATCGCATGGCTTGCCAATGAAGAGGTACTTCTCGGTGGACATGGCGACCCATTTCAGCGCTTCACCTGGGCTGGCCGGTGCATAGCGCGAACCGGACGAGGCGATGATGTTCTGCCGAGAGCGGCTGATCGTGGCTACGTTCTCCAACGGATCGGTTTGCGAGGCCTGGATCTGGATTACGCCGTCGACCAACTTGTTTTCCAGGCAGTACTGCGCCAGTGCCGAAATAACCCCGCCGGACGAGCCGGCCTGGCGGATTTCATTGTCGGTCGCATAGCCCTTCATGGTGTCGAGGATTTCGCCCCAGATCGGGTGATAGTTCACCGACTTGTAGGGGCGAATATCCAGGTTCAGCGCCGGGCAGGATTTGGCGAATGCCGCGCTGGTCTGCTCATTGGCGACCGGCCTGTTCTGATACTGGTCGTTGAGCACCGGGCGGTGGTAGCCATCGCCGGTCAGGCGGATCTTGATGGCGTCGTCGTCAGCCACCGAGCTGCACATGCCGCAGCCGCTGCACAGGTCGTTGTTGAGCACGCGATTCAATAGAGCTTTCATACCTGCCTTCCCTTGAGCGGCCAGCCACGCGCGTTGCGCGACTGGCAGTATTTAACGAGTGCGGTCATGCGGGTTGCCGTTGCTTGCGGTAGATGTTGAGCACCGCATAACCGTAGATAAGCGTCAGGACGACCATGCCCAGAGTGGACACCCAAGGCGCCGCCTGTATCCCGTGCGACGGGATGAAAATCCAATAACAGGCCACCGTGATCACGCCCGAGGCGATGATGCCGAAGGTGCGCAGAAAGCCCGTGCCCATGGCCATCAGCTGCACGCCCAACCCTGCGGCGACGAAACGCGCCGCGGTAAAGCAGGCGAACGCTAGCCAAAGGGTGTTCAGTTCGGCGTACTCGGCGCCGAGGAAGTAGTCGGTGAACAGCGGCCCGATAAAGAAGAACGCCAGGGCGAAGATCAGCCCCATGCCGGCGTATTCGCCGAGGATGCGGACGCCGTAGCGGAACAGCCCGGCCGTCTTGTTGTGCAGCTGATAAGCGAAGCGTGGAATATGCACGCTGGCCAGCAAGACGCTGAAGGGCACCGCGCCCTGAATCAGGCGCGAGCCGGCAAAGTAGATGCCTGCAGCTTCGCGGCCGGCGAGGTGGTTGACCAAAATGACGTCGAGCTGGGCAAAGATGTTGGTGGCGCCGCTGTCGATGGCGAAGCTGGTGGAGGACCTGAAGCGCTCTGCCAGTACCCGCCAGGAGCTGCGCAAAATGCCGCCCAGCGCGAGGATCTTCGATAGTGCGCGAAGGGCGAAGGTCGCATAGATCAGCCGCGACACCAGGAATGCCACGCCGATGGCCAGTACGTCGTTGTGCAGCAGAATTGCCGCGCCGATTAGCACGAAATGCACCAATGCGGTGACCACCACGATCTTCGTTTCGCGGTGAAACTGGCCGATGCTGCGAAACACCGTCAGCCCAAGGTCGCCATAGGACGATGCGAGGGTACCGAGCAGGAACAGCACGGCGGCGAAGCGCTCCGTGGTGTGCAGATCAAGGAAAAACAGAATGATCGGCAGCAGCACGATGCAGGCCGGCAGCACCAGTACGGACTTCGCCGCCAGGCTCGCAGACATGATTTCGCCGGCACGATGGCGCTCGGCGCCAATGTCGCGCAGCGCTCGCATGCCAAAGCCGTAGTCGGTCACAAGGGCGACAATGGTCGACCAGGTAATCACGATCGAAATGAAGCCGAAATCGCTCGGCCCCAACGTTCGCGCAAGGATTAGCAGAGTGCCGAGCTGCACGGCGGTCCGAGCCGCCGTGGTAACCCCCATAAGGGCATGATCTCGCATGGTTAGTTCTGGTTCGCAGCCTGAGGCTGTTGCAGCGACATCAGGATCTGCTCCAGCGCCGCGCTGTAGGCATCGAGCTTGCGGCGGATGATCACACCACTGGCGGCGACCTCAGCCTTGAGCTGTTCACGGTTGTCCAGGTGGGATAGCACCAACTCCAGCGCGCTGTCGGTGCCCTCGGTTTTGAGGTCGACGACGCGGTGATAATCGAGCGACTGATAAAGACCGGCGAACTTGCGGCTGTACGCCAGGGGCACGACCGGGACGCCGGCGGAAAATGCGCCGATGGTGGCGTGCATGCGCGCACCAACGAAGAAATCCATGCCACTGATGTAAGACTTGGCTTCGATCGGACCCTTGAAGCGCGGAGCCAGCTTGAGCTCCGGATACTGCTGCCGTAGTTCCTCGGAAACTGTGTAGTCGTCCTCGGCTGCAAAGCCGGTCGGGATCACGTGGGGTACCAAGTGCACTTCGTGGCCGCGCTCAAGCAGGGTGCGAATCAGGCGGTCGGTGAGCGCCTTATAGTCGGCTCGCAGGCCGAACTGGTTGGCACTGCCTTCGTAACCACCGTGATGCAGCAGCGCCGAAACGCTCAAGCCAACGGCCAGCTTGTTCGGGTCTCGATGCTCGGTCTTGCGCTCGAAGGGCAGGGCAAAGGCGACGTCTATGACTTCGTCACGGTTCGGCGTGTCGAGCTGCTTGAGCACATCGAAGGACTGATGGTCACGTGCAAAGACCATGGTGCTTTTCTTCATGGCCCATGCGGATGTCCTGGTTGCCCAGTCAGCTTTGAACGGGCCGATAGTCTGCGGCGAGAGAATCAGCGGCACGCGGCCACCGAGCGCCATTCCCTTGCTGACCAACAGCTTGATCAGGCGCTTGGCTCCGTAGATATCGGAGAAGCTATCGCCCTCACCGATATCGAATACCGCGTCACAGGAGCTGATCGCCTGGTAAAGACCATGGGGATTCTTGAGCAACGCCTTCTCGTTGAATTCGATGAATTCGTACTTGAAGCGCTCGGTAGAGGGTGGATAGTCACAAGGACCGGATGAGCCGATGATCAGGAACTCAGGCGTGATCCCGCAGTTGCGGGCTGCCTGGTCGATCAGCAGCATGTTGGAAATACTCAACGCGCCAACCCCAAGGTTGCCGGATGAGAATGAGTGCCATAGCAGTCCGAATTTCATGTTCGAGTCACTCCAGAATCAGTCAGCGTGGGGGCCAATCGCGGTGCAGTCGTTTGTCAGATGTTTGCGCATCAGCTCCATCTGCGGACGGTCCTTTCCATTGCGCGGCTCTATTGAAAGTTTGTAAGTGCCCCAGCCGGGGCCGCCGGCCCAGTACGCACTGGGCACGCAGTTGTCATTGAGGTAGGCGAGCAGGTTGTCCATCGCCTCGGCAGCTTCGGGCAGGTCGTCGGGGATGCCGTATTCGCCGAGAAAGCCTTTCTGGCCATGCTTCTTAAGCCACTCGATGAAGGGGCGGGCTCGTTCGACGCCGATCATCGGGTCAATGTCGCGGCTGGTCTTTTCCATGTACTTGCCGGAAAAGTCCTGGTCGAAGTACAGGTGCGCTTCGTAGACGATGCGGTCGGCTGGGTCGTTGATAAGGAAGTTGGCGTTCACCTGCGGCCAGTGATAAGCGCTCGACCAGCGTTCGCCCTCGACGAAGATCAAGGTCTGGTCGTCCACCTCACGGATTGCATCGACGGCAGCCTGGGCGGCGCCAGGCCAGAGGCCTACTGTGCCGTGGGGTTCGTTCATGATGTCGTAGCCCAGCAGGCCGCGATGGCCCTTGAAGTGCTCCGCCAGCTGGCGCCAGACCGATGCATAGGCCTCGTAGGGCACCTTGCTCGAGCCGATGAGTTCGCCGTGATAACGACCATAGTTGTGCATGTCCAGAATGACCTTCTGGCCGTTCATGGCCGCCAGATCCAGGGTCTTCTTCAACAACCGGATCTGATCGAAGTTCAATCCTTTGTCGAGCGAGTGTTGAACTCGCTCCCAGATGAACGGAAAGCGAATCAGGCGAATGCCCTGATCGGCGTAGTACTTGAAGTGCTTTTTTTCCGGGTAGAAGTAGTGCGTGCCGTTCTTGCCCGGAGTCACGTGCGGGGCAAATCCGGCGCCAGAGATATTGACCCCGAGCAGGGCCAGACCCTTGTCTGAAGTCGGCCAATCGGTAGCGCATGCGCCGGCAGCGGTCAGTGTGGCAACCAGCGCCAGAGCCAGTCGTGTTGCGCGTCCTGCTGGCCGGTTGGGGTATCTGGTCATTGCTAGCACCTATCCTCAGGCAAAAAAAAATACTGACGCGCTAAAGGTCAGTTGTTAGGCAGTTGAAAAAAAGGGGGGTGAATGCGGTGTTCGGCATGGCGACGGGGGGCCGTCGCCATGCGAATCACTTTTACTTGGTGGTACTGGCGTATTCGTACTGGTAGTAACCGTACTCGCCGTAGGTAGACGCCTTGCGTACGACGGCGTTGAAGATCACGCCTTTGACCATCAGGCCGTTCTGCTCGAGGCGACGCTTGGCCGCTTCGATTTCCTTCACACCGTTCAGGCCGTAGCGGGTGACCATCAGCGTGGTACCTGCCTGGCTGCCGACCAGCGCTGCATCGGTGACCGCCAGAATCGGCGGGGTATCGAAGATCACCAGGTCGTACATGTGGCTGATCTCTTTGACGAAGCGAGAGAAGTTCTCGTGCATCAACAGCTCAGACGGGTTCGGCGGCAGCTGGCCGTGCGTGATCACGTGCAGGTTGTTCAACTGAGTCTTCTGGATGGCATCGAACAGGGTGATGCGGCCGGAAAGGATGTCGGACAGACCCTTGTCACCGTCACAGCGCATGACCTTGTGCAGGTAGCCCTTGCGCATGTCGGCGTCGACCAGCAGCACGCGCTTGCCGGATTGAGCGACGACCGCGGCGAGGTTGGTGGTGACGAACGACTTGCCTACCGCCGGGCTCGGGCCGGTGATCATCAGTACGTTGTTCTTGGCTTCGATCATCGCGAAGTGCAGGCTGGTACGCAGGCTGCGCATGGCTTCGGTGGCGAGGTCGGCCGGGTCGTTGACGGTCAGCAGGTAAGACGCTGTGCTCTTGTCACGCTTGAAGTTGGCCAAGCGCTTTTCCAGCACAGCCTGCTTCTCGGTGAACGGAATCGAGGCATATACCGGGGTGCCGGTACGCTCGATGTCTTCCGGATTCTCTACACCGCGCTTGAGTGCTTCACGGACATAGACGAAGGCAGTAGCGAGCAGAGCGCCGAGCAAAGTAACGACGATCACAACCAGCGGCTTGTTCGGCTTGACCGGGTTCTCCAGATCCGCTGCAGCGTGGTCGATGATGCGCACGTTGCCCACGGTACCGGCACGGATGATGTCCAGCTCCTGGGTCTTGTTCAGCAGCATGGAGTAGGTTTCCGAGGAAACTTCCACGTCACGGGTCAGGCGCAGCAGTTCCTGCTGGGTCGACGGCAGGGTGCCGATCTGCTTCTCCAGTTCTTCCTTCTGCAGTTGCAGTTGGTTGATCTGGTTCAGCAGTGCCTGGAAGTTCGGGTGCTGGCGGGTGAAGCGGCGTTCCATCTCGGTACGCTTGAGGTTCTGCTCGGAGATCTGACGCTCCATGTCGACGATACGATCGAGCACCGATTGCGTCTCAGCGGTGATATCCACCGAGCGCGAACCGGTCTGGTACTTGTTCAGCGCGGTTTGTGCCGCTTCAAGGTGGCGACGGACCGTCGGAATCTGCTCGTTGAGGAACTCAAGACTCTGGGTGGCCTCGGCCGCATTGCGCGCGATGTTCTGCTCGACATAGAGGTTGGCCACTTCTTCCAGTACGCGGATGGCATGTGCTGGATTGGGGTCCTCAAGCGTCACGTTGACGATTCCGGACTGCTTGCCACGCTCGGCTGCCGCCAGACGCTGCTGGAAGCTCTCGGTGGTGTTGTACGTGCGATTCTTGATCACGGTAAAGGTGGTGCCCGGGCGTGCATTCAGCTCGGCAACGGTGACGCGATAGTCCTCGTTCTCCACCGGCTCACCGACAACGCCCTGGACGACGACTTCACCATCCTTGTCGCGCAGGATGAAGCCGTTGTTCTCGGCCGCTTCAAGGGTCAGCTCCTTACCGTGCACCTTATCCGGTACTTCTAGCTGAGTGACCTTGAGCACTTCGCCGCCCCAGGCGTAGCCGCCCAGACCAGTCGGGTGCCAGCCCAGCTCACCTTCTTCCGTCGGCTCGAAACGGCGCGCCATGAAGCCGCCGATGATCGGGAAGTGGTGGGGGGTAATGATGATGTCGAGGTTCAGGTTGCTGACCGCACCGCCAACCACCGAGCGCGATTTGAGCAGTGCAATCTCGGTTTGCGCCGGGGATACCGGTGGGTTGCTGTTGACCACATCGGTCAAGCTTGGCAGGCCGCTCTTGGGCTCGATCTGGATCATCGCGCTTGCGAGATAGACCGGTGTAGCGAGCAGCGCATAGGCGATACCCAGGGCTGCGAAGAACCCTGTGATGCCCAGTATGAGCACGCGGTTGTTGATGAACGTGTCAAAGAGGTGGGCCAGGTCGATGTCCTTGTCCTCTTTGGTTTCATAGATTGGGCGGGGCATGGTTGTCATCGAAGTTCCTTCTTCATTTCAGGTAAGGAAGCCAGCTCTCGACGGATTTCGTCAGGAGATTATGGACATGTTCAAAAGCAGGTTTGGATTGGCGGTACGGGTCTGGTATTTCCAGGTCGTCCTGCCATTTGCCGATGAGAAACGTTTTGCCATGCACTTCGGGTGCAATCTGGCGAATGTGCTGAATGTGGCTATGCTCCATTGCAAGGATCAGGTCGGCCTGGTGCAGCATGTGGCTGTCGACCTGGCGGGCGCAGTGGGCTGGGAGTTCCAGTCCGTTGTCCTGCAATACTTCATGGGCGGTCTTGTCCATCGGGTTACCTACTAGTGCACCAATACCTGCCGAGCTGATCGTCAGGTCCTGGCCGCGAAGTCTGTGCGCCAACATTGCTTCGGCCGCGGGGCTTCGACAGATGTTTCCAACACAGACGATCAAGATGTTCTTGAACATGGGGTTAACCTCGTGGCTGCTGGTTCGCAGTCGCCGGGGTGGGGCCCTCGGTGAACGGAAATGAGATTTTTGGGAGCGTCATTAGTTCCTTCCTGTCACGCCTTATGCGGCGTGACTTTTTCCAGTCTTTTCGGCAGCAGGTCGCCCAGTCGCCGATCAGTACACATCCTTGTTGAAGATCAATGCCGGTGGAGTACGCACGAGGATGTAAAGGTCGAACCAGACTGACCATCGCTCGATGTAGTCCAGGTCGAACTCAACGCGCTTCTCGATCTTCTCCAGCGTGTCGGTTTCACCCCGATAGCCGTTGATCTGCGCCCATCCGGTGATACCAGGCTTCACGCGATGACGCGCGGAGTACTCGGCCACGGCGTCCTCGAACAGCACGCCGGCAGCTTTGGTGGCGGTGGCATGTGGACGCGGACCGACCATGGACATGCTGCCGAGAAATACGTTCAGCAGTTGAGGCAGTTCATCGAGGCTGGTCTTGCGGATGAAGCGGCCGATGCGGGTAATCCGGTCGTCGCCGCGAGTGGTCTGGCGGTCGGCGTTTGCATCGGATTTTTCGTGGTACATCGAGCGGAATTTGAAGACTTCGATCAGGCGATTGTTGTAGCCATAGCGCTTCTGCTTGAACAGTACGGGGCCGGGCGAGTCGAGCTTGATCGCCAGGGCTATCGCCAGCATGACTGGAGCGGCGGCGAGCAGCGCAATGCTGGAGATGACAATGTCTTCCAGGCGCTTGAACATCGGCGACCAACCACGCAGTGGCAGGTCCGACGCGATGAGGGTCGGCAGACCGCCGATCTCGGTGATGCGCTTGTCGGCATGGCGGAAGGCAACCATGTCGGGGACCAGCAGAACGTTGACCGGCAGCTTGCGAAGCTCGGCAATCACCTGGCCGATTCGGCTGTCAGCGAACCAGGGCAGGGCGACCAGCACTTGCGTGACTTTCTCTTCGCGAATCATTCGCTCCAGATCACGGGTGTTGCCCAGTAGCGGCAGGTTGGCCAGCTCTGTGGGCAGGCGCTCCAGACGGTCGTCAATGAAGCCGAGGACGCCAGTGCGGATGTCGCGGTGGTTCTGCAGGTATTCGGCAACGCGGATTCCGTTATCGGTGCCGCCAAGGATTACCGCGTTCTGAAGGAACATTCCGCGTGCCATTAGTCGGCGGAACAGGGCCAGCATCGCCAGGCGCTCTGCGCCGAACAGTACAGTGCTCGTGAAGAACCAGAAGGCTAGGTGCTTGGCTTCCAGATAGCCGAACAGCCCCATGCCCTGGTGCATGAACACTAGAAAACTGAAAGCCGCCGCCCATGCGAGGAGCATGACGCGAAAGCGCAGCAGTGTGCTGAACACCTCTTCGCTATAAATGCCTGCGGTATGAAAAATGATGATGCTGAGCACTGCGAAGAAGCCCAGAAATGCACTGAATGGCCCGGTGGTGGGGAGGTCCATGAAGGCCAGTAGCAGGAGGCCCGGTAGGATGGCCGTCAGGCCGTGAATCAGGCGGACGCTTGCCAGAAAGTAATCGACGAAACTCGGGTGAGCATATTCAAGGGTTCCAACTGACTGTACGCGCATACAAGGCTCCATCCTCAGCTCAAAGCTGGCTCATATCTCGAATTAATCGTCGCGGCACGCGGAAGGGTGATAGCAGGCCGCCATCGCAACCGTGATTGGGACTCCTGCTCCGACCGTGCCTCTCGGGATGAGTTCAGTAGTACTCAGCGAGCCACCAAAAAAATCAGGAAATCTCAAATCGTCATGCAAATAGCTGTTTTAAAAGGTTTTTATCGAAATCTAGGTGAGCGCTGGCCGCGCTTTTCAAAAGAAGACGCGCTGACCGGCGGTGTGATTGATCAAACATTTGGATTAATACCGTTGCGCTTGTGGCGCACAACTTCCTCGCGGGAACTCGGTCCTATGCAGCGGTGCGAACAGTGAGGAACGAACGGCCATGAGCGAAACCAAGGCGCTGCTGATACTGCATGGAAAACAGGCGCTTAATGAGGAGGTTCGCGAGGCTGTGAACAAGCAGCGCGAACTTGGATGGGACCTGGCGGTTCGCGTTACGTGGGAGCCCGGAGATGCGCAACGCTTGGTGCTCGAAGCGCTCGAGGCCGGATACCCTACGCTGATTGCCGGCGGTGGCGATGGAACGCTGCGCGAGGTGGCGGTGGCGATGCTTGAGGCGCAGGCCACGGCGAGCCTCGCTTTGATGCCCTTGGGTAGTGCCAATGATTTTGCCCGGGCGGCCGGCGTTCCGCTCGATCCGTTTGACGCGCTTGCGTTGCTGGGTGAGCTGCCACAGACCATTGACGTTGGCGAGATGAATGGTCAACCGTTCGTCAATATGGCCACTGGAGGCTTCGGCTCTCAAGTCACGGCCAGTACATCCGAAGACCTCAAGCGCGTGTTGGGTGGAGGTGCTTACCTGCTGACGGGTTTGAGCCGCTTTGCCGAGATTCGATCGACTCGGGGCCGCTTCAGCGGTCCGGGTTTCGAGTGGGAAGGTGAGTTTCTCGCGTTGGGAATTGGCAACGGGCGGCAAGCGGGTGGTGGGCAGCTACTTTGCCCGCAGGCGACGATTGACGACGGGCTGCTGGATGTGTGCATCGTGCCGGCGCCTGCCGATGCTGTCGGCACCCTGGGCACGCTCCTGAGCGGCGGCCTGCTGGGTGTCGATGCGGTGTCGGTGAGTGCGCGGGTGCCTTGGCTCGACGTTGAAGCACCGACGCCAATCGACATCAATCTGGATGGCGAGCCGCTTACCGGCGCCCGGTTGCGTTTCGAGGTGCGGGCCGGGTCGTTGCGCATGCATCTGCCGGCGGATTCGCCGCTTCTGAGCCGAAACACCGAGCCGCAATAGACGAGAGGCCTTTTGGGGGCGAGGGCGCCGCGGGTTGAAAAAAACAACTGGCGGTACATAAAGCCTCGGCAGATACGGCCGATATGCCTTTTACATTGTTCTCCCAAGGAGCCTGGAAATGGCCGGCATTCTCGATTCAGTCGATCAACGCACCCGTCTAGTGGGGCAGAATCGCCTCGAGATTCTCATGTTCCGGCTCGGCGGGCGGCAGAAGTTTGCCATCAACGTCTTCAAGGTCCAGGAAGTCGTCCAACTGCCGAAGATGACCCTCATGCCGCACCGGCACAGTTCGGTGTGTGGTGTGGTCAACCTTCGCGGCCAGACGCTGCCGGTAGTCGACCTGTCGCGCGCGATAGGCTTGCGGCCGCTCGTGCCGGATGAGCGCAGCACCATTATCGTCACCGAATACAACCGCACCGTGCAGGCCTTTCTGGTCGGCGGCGTGGACCGTATCGTCAACCTCAATTGGGAGTCGGTGATGCCGCCGCCGACCACAGCGGGTCGCCAGCACTATCTGACCTCCATCACCAAGGTCGATGACGAGTTGGTGGAAGTGATCGACGTGGAAAAGGTGCTGGCCGAAATTGTGCCTTATGACACCAGTATTTCCGCCGAACGTCTCGCTGATCCGGGCCTCGAGCGCGCGCGGGGCAGAGAAGTGCTTTGTGTGGACGACTCTACGGTTGCGCTGTCGCAGCTGCGCGAAACCCTTAGCCAGCTCGGCTTGAAGATTCACACTGCCAGTGACGGCTTGAAGGGCCTGAACATGCTCAAGGCATGGGCGGACGCTGGCGAAGTGCTGACCGAAAAGTTGCTGATGGTCTTTACCGATGCTGAGATGCCGGAGATGGACGGTTATCGTCTGACCACTGAAATTCGTCATGACCCACGCCTGCGCGATCTCTATGTGGTGCTGCACACCTCGCTGTCCGGTAGCTTTAACCTGGCGATGGTGCAAAAGGTCGGATGTGACAACTTCCTCTCCAAGTTCCAGCCGGAAAAGCTCGTGGACGTGATTCAGGATCGCTTGAAGATGGAAGAGCAAGGCTGAATGCGCCTGCTCTCCAGCGGCTGAAACGTGTAGCCACGCCCTGATATGCTGCTGCGCTATCTCCATGGAGGCGCAGCATGCAACTCTCCTCGCTCTATCGCTTTCCACTCAAATCCGCCGCAGGCGAATCGCTGCAGCATTGCGCGAGCGATGCGCTTGGGCTGCTCGGCGATCGCCGCTGGATGGTGGTGGCGGCCGGCACCGGGCGGTTCCTTACCCAGCGCGCAATACCCAGGATGGCGCTGTTACAGGCCCGCTGGCAGGGCGATAGCGCATTACGCCTAGCCGCGCCAGGCATGCAGGAGCTGCTGGTTCAAGTGCCAGACCGTAAAGAGATGCGTTGCGTACAGGTGTGGAGCTCCAATCCCGTGGTGCCGGACGCAGGCGAAACAGCAGCGACCTGGCTGTCGCACTTTCTTGGCCAGGCCTGTCGCTTGGTTTACCTGCCGGAGGATGACGGCATCCAGGTCGATCTGGACTATTCGCGGTTGGGTGAGCGAACGGCATTCAGCGATGGATTTCCCTTTCTGCTAATCGGCCAGGCATCGCTGGATGACTTGGTACGTCGCGTTGGTCGCCCGCTGGAGATGCTGCGGTTCCGCCCGAATCTGGTCATAAGCGGCACCGAGCCATATGCCGAGGACGCCTGGAAGCGCATTCGCATTGGCCAGCTGACCTTTCGTATCGTCAAACCCTGTTCGCGGTGCGTCATTCCCACCATCGATCCGCTCAGCGCGGAGCGCGATCCGGACCGTGAGCCCCTGAATACGCTGCTGTCTTACCGAAAAGGCCAGGGCGGGGTGTTCTTCGGGCAGAACCTGATCTCAGAAGGCACCGGTCAATTGGCGGTTGGGATGCCCGTCGAGGTGCTGGAATAGCCCGAGGCTTTGCTCCCCATCGGGCTATTTATCGCGGCAGCACGCCTATCGCCCGCAGGGCGCTACTCGCGCTATTGCGATTCGAAGTAGCGTTCGTGCCATTCCACCAGTGGTTGCGGTGAGTTCAGCTTCTGCCCGTAGATGACCGAGTAGGTCAGCACGTTCTGCACGTACTGGCGGGTTTCATCGAATGGGATGTTCTCCACCCAAACATCGAACGACAGATGCTCGGCATTGCGTAGCCACTGGCGCACACGGCCGGGGCCTGCGTTGTAGGCGGCCGAGGCGAGTACGCGGTTGCCGTTGAATTGACCGTAGATCTGGCTCAGATAAGCGGTGCCCAGCTGGATGTTGGTGTTGGGGTTGAGCACCTGCTGCTGCGAGGCCAGCGGGATATTGAACCGTTTGGCTGTTTCCTTGGCAGTCGCAGGCATTAGCTGCATGAGGCCGGTCGCGCCGACATGGGAGCGCGCATCGGCCATGAAAGCGCTTTCCTGACGGGTAACGGCGAAGGCCCAGCTGGGGTGAATCTCTCGCGCCCTCGATGCCTGAATCAGCGTGTTGCGATGCGCCATTGGGAAACGGATATCCAAATCGTCCCAGTATTGCGCCTGGCTGATGGTGCGAATCGCTGGGAAATACCATTCCTTCTCATAGGCGATGCGGGCTTGGGCGACCATTTCGTCTCGGCTGAACAGCCGGCTGACGTGATACCACTCGCGGCGGCCATCGACGATCTGCCCGCGATCATGGAATTCCAGTGCGCGGCGGATGCCCGCAGTGTTGCGCACCTTTTGCACGACCTTCGGATCGAGCGCCAACGGTTGGTGGTTCAGCTTGTATGGCGCCTGAATACGGTCGGCGGATAGGAATCCGTAGAAATCCCTCTCCTGGGCGACAGGTTGATAGAGCAGGGCTGCCTGTTTGCTTTCGGGTTTGGCCAGCTGCAGGCTGCGTGCCTGCCAGTAGCGCCAGCGGTTGGTGTTTGCCAGGTCTTCAGGAAAGCGCTGAGTCAGCTTGTGAACCTCGTCCCACTGGCCTTGGCGCAGCAGCAGGCGGGCGCGCCATTCACTGACAGTGTTGTCGCGTAGTTCGGGATCGTATTCAGCCATCACCTTGAGGGCGCGGCCATCGAATCGCTTGGCGAGGGTCAGCCCGATTTGGCGTGCGATGGCGACTTTCTCCTCGGAGGAGAAAGAGAAGCGGCGGGCGTAGCTATCCAGCAGGCTCAACGCTTGCTCTGGGTCCTGACGGGCCAGGCGTCGCAGACCAACTGAAACGACGTCCGCCATAGCGGAGTTGGTAGGCGCGAAGCGCTCTGGCTGGCGGAGCATTTGTGGCTTCTGCGCAACGTCGATCATCAGCTGGCCTTGGGTCTGCAACGTCGGCAGTCGTTTGGCCAGAAAGCTGGCCACGCCGTAGTTGCCACTCTCCACAGCAAGCTTGGTGCGCTTCCAGCGTCGCTCTTCGGTCAACAGGCCTTTGCCTTCCCAGAGCTCGAACAGCGGATCACAGGAATTGTGCTGCGACTTGCCGACTAGCCACAGCCGCTCGGTAGCGGCATCGGCGCCTGGAATGTCATTGCGCAGCTGGTACTGGCCGAAAAGGCAGTCCAGTTCGGTGAAGTTCATCTTTGGATCGTAATAGCGAGTGAAGGTCTGCCAGTCCCCTCGAGCTGCTAGCAGTCTTAGCCAGCGCAGCTTCATCCAGCTGATCTGAGGCAGGTCACCGTGCTCGGCGAGGAATTTTTCCACTTCCTGATTGCTGGCCGACTTCAGTCGATGGGTCAGCTCGTCGTAAGCCAGGTAGGGCACAAGCGGGTAGTCGCGCAGGGCCGCTTGGTGGCGGCGATAGGGCCCACTGTCGCCCTTGGCGAGGGCCTGTTTAGCCTCGTCGTAGTACTGGCGCTGTTGACTGAGGCTGGCGGCGGACGCATCCAGACCGATGGTTGAAACGAACAGGCAGAAACACAAACTGGAGAGTCGGCCGCGCATGGTACATCCGTAGAACGGGAGGCGTTGAGGTACAGGCGGCGTGCTGTGCCGAAGCGACGCACGAAACGGCCTGCTGCAGGGGCTAGCTTAGCCTGCCGCACCGGCCAGTTAAACGCGCATTAAGCTCCGGTAACAAACTAAACCGGACTTCCGACGAGCGTATGCCCTAACGCAGTGCGCCGCACCGATCAGTTGGGGTGGCCAAGTCGCCACATTGTCGATAAAAGGCTGCTCACTCCGAAGGGGCGGTGAGCGGGTATCTGTTAGAATGCGCGCCCTGTTTTCCGGAGGTAGTCATGACCCTGCTCAAGTTCACCGATGTATCCCTCGCCTATGGCACTACGCCGCTGCTGGACGGCGTGTCCTGGCAGATCGCGCGGGGTGAGCGGGTCTGCATCATTGGCCGCAACGGCACCGGAAAATCCAGCATGCTGCGCCTGGTCAAGGGTGATCGGGCATCCGATGATGGCGAAATCTGGCGTGCTCCGGGTTTGAAGATCGGTGAGCTGCCGCAGGAGCTGCCGCGCGCGGATGACCGCACGGTGTTCGACGTAGTCGCCGAAGGGTTGGCCGGAGTTGGCGAGCTGCTCGCCGAATATCACCATCTGAGTCAGAACATCCAGAACGAAGCGGACCTCGACAAACTGATGCATGTGCAGCAGGCGCTCGAGGCGAAGGATGGCTGGCGCTTGCAGCAGCTGGTCGACAGCACGCTGAGTCGCCTGCAGCTGCCTGCCGATCGCACGTTGGCTGAGCTGTCCGGCGGATGGCGGCGACGTGTTTTGCTGGCTCAGGCGCTGGTATCCGAGCCTGATCTGCTATTGCTTGACGAGCCCACCAACCACTTGGATATCGGCGCGATTGCCTGGTTGGAAGAGGCGCTGACCGGTTTTAACGGGGCCGTGCTGTTCATCACCCACGACCGGGCATTCCTGCAGAATCTGGCCACCCGCATTCTCGAGCTGGACCGTGGCCACCTGATCGACTGGAATGGCGACTATGCGAGTTTCCTGGTGCACAAGGAGCAGCAGATCGCCGCCGAGGAAACCGCCAACGCGCTGTTCGATAAGAAGCTGGCGCAGGAAGAGGTTTGGATTCGACAGGGTATCAAGGCGCGCCGCACCCGCAACGAGGGTCGTGTGCGTGCGCTCAAAGAGCTGCGGGCAGAGCGCAGCGAGCGGCGCAACGTGCAGGGCAAGGCGACGTTCCAGGTAGAGACGGCAGAAAAGTCGGGCAAGCAGGTCATCGTCGCTGAAAACGTGACCTTCGCCCATCCCGGCGGCGAGCCTTTGATTCGTGACTTTTCAATGGTCATTCAGCGTGGCGACCGTATCGGGCTGCTCGGTGCCAACGGTACCGGCAAAACCACGCTGCTCAAGCTGTTGTTGGATGAGCTGCGGCCGAGCAGTGGCACGATCGAGTTCGGCACCAAACTCGAAGTGGCGTATTTCGACCAATTGCGTCACCAGTTGGAGCTGGAAAAGACGGTGATCGACAACCTTGCCGAGGGACGTGAGTTCATCACCATTGATGGCCAGAATCGCCATGTGCTGAGCTATCTCGGCGACTTCCTGTTCAGCCCGCAGCGTGCGCGAACGCCGGTCAAGGCCTTGTCCGGAGGCGAGCGGGCACGGCTCTTGCTGGCTAAGCTATTCAGTAAGCCAGCCAACCTGTTGGTGCTCGACGAACCGACCAACGATCTCGATGTGGAGACGCTGGAGCTGCTGGAAGAAGTCCTGCTTGGCTTCCAGGGCACGGTGCTGATGGTGAGCCACGATCGGGCGTTCCTCGATAATGTGGTCACCAGTACTTTGGTGTTCCAGGGCGGCGGTGAAGTGCGCGAGTACGTTGGCGGTTATCAGGACTGGCTGCGTCAGGGCGGGTCGCCGCGTTTGCTCGGCGTCGCTGAGTCTGGTGGTGAAGCCAAGGAGAGCAAAAAACCGCAGCAGACACCTGCCGCCGCTGAGGTTGTGCCGCCCAAAAAGAAGCTCAGCTACAAGTTGCAGCGTGAGTTGGAAGCCTTGCCTGGCAGGATCGATGAAGTGGAGAAGGGCATCGAGGCTCTCCAGGCTGAGATATCCGATCCAGCGTTCTATCAGCAGCCGGCGGATGCGACTGCGGCGGTGCTGAGCCGTATCGAGGCGTTGCAGCTTGAGCTCGATGGGTTGCTCGAACGTTGGGCCGAACTGGAGGGGTAGCCAGGTCGCTTCGCTGGGCGAAAGGCGCGGGCTGCGGTCCGCGTCCCGGCGTACGACGACGCGGTTTGCGGTTACGGCTTATGAGATGGATCAATGCCATGCGTTCTGGCGCGTAGTTAAGTATCCGCATCGGATGATGCAGTCATATGGAGCGTCAATGGCAATCGAATACCGTATCACCCTGGATGATGAGCATGATTTCAGCTACCGGATCGAGCTGGATCGTGAATACGACAGGGAGGTGGCTGCTCAGGCACCTAAATGGACCCGTCTTGATCATCAACGCTGTTCGAATTGCCCGCTCAGCAAGGACGACTTCAGTCATTGTCCCGCCGCGGTTGACCTGCACCGGGTAATCGAGGATTTCCAAGGCCTGCCCGCCGTGCAGAAAGCGTTGGTGTGGGTACGCACACCGGAGCGTGAATACACGAAGATGGTTGGCCTGGACGAAGGGCTGCGGGCATTGCTCGGGGTGATCATGGCGACCAGCGCTTGCCCTGTACTTGCGCGGCTCAAACCCATGGCCAAGCAGCATCTGCCGTTTGCCAGCAATCACGAGTTTGTCCTGCGGGCGGTATCGCTTTACTTGGCGCGGCAGTACTTCAACTTGCGTGAAGGTCGGCATGCTGACTGGGAGTTGCGCGGATTGGTACGTTTATTCCAGCAGCTGCAGCTGGTCAATCAGGCGTTCTGGCAGCGCATCCACGACACCTGTCATGCCGACTCCAACCTAAAGGCGTTCCTAACCTTCTTTTCCATGTCGTCGAGTCTGACCTATTCGCTCGAGACTCAGCTGCAGAAGATCCGCCCTCTGGTGATGAGTGCGGGCGACGGGGTCGAGATGATCTGAACGCGGCGACGTTGCGCAGAGTGCGAAAACTCTGCGCGATTCAGGATCGCTATTCAGCCTTCTTCAAGCGCACGGCCAGCACGTCGCAGGGTGCCCCGTGCAGAATGTCGTTCGCAGTGGAACCCAGCAACAGCGCGAGCCCGTGGCGGCCATGACTGCCTACTACTATGAGGTCGCAACCTTGCTCCTTGGCCAGGCGATGCACTTCCTGGCGGGGTTGCCCGTAGGCCAGATGACGATGTTCCGCAGCCAGGCCTGGATAGCTGTCCGCGAAGCCGTTCATTCGCTCACGTGCCTGATCGAATTGCTGTTGCTGCAGCATCGATAGGTCCATTGGAACGTCGCCGCCGAAGGCCATGGCCATTGGTTCGATGATATGTACCAGGCTGAGTTTCGCATTCGATGTGCTGGCAAGCGCCTGAGCGCGGGCAACAACCGGATGGCACTCTTCGGTCAGGTCGATGGCGACCAGGATATGTTGGTAGGGCATGGCGTGTTTTCTCCTTGTGTGCCGGTCGCCAGAGGCAGCGGTCGTCCCGGCGATAATGGGGATTACCCTTTCGTTTAACAGGTTTATACGACCTTGCTCCGCGCTCCGCCAGTGGCTTGTTGTCACCGACGATGACGGCGAAGGGGTATGGGCTGTTATCATGGCCGCTTGTTGCCGCGTCGCTGTTCAGGCTCGTCGCGCCGTTGAATTGCTTCAGTTGTTTTGCCAGCGGCTTGCTGGCATTTGTGAACGGCTTGTCATCGAGAAAACGCCATGCTGATGTTCGACTCCGATTATTCGTTCGCTTGGGCCCTTTACGGGCTAGCAGCGCTGGGATGTCTGCTGTTCTGGTTCCGGGTGACGCGCTGGATGTGGCGCTGGCTACGTGAGCCGTTGCGGTTGATCGTGGCCGTGCTGTTGTTTACCCCGACCATCGTTGATCCGACCAAGGAACTGTTCGCGCCGGCCGTGGCCATTACTGCCATGGATCTGGTTTTCAAGGTCGGTAACAACGCCTGGCGCGCGGTGGCGGATCTGGCGATGTACGGATTGATCGCGTTCGGTTTGTATTTGCTGTTGGTGGCTATTCGATGGCCTATCGAGCGTAAATACGCAAGGCGTAGCGAAACCGCCGCCGAGGACGAAGACAATCGCACGCTGCGCGAGCGAATGAACGATGAGGGCGGCGATCCAGATGAGCCGGACTACGCGCCATCGCGCGGGCGGTTGCGCACCGAACCCCGGATCTAGGCGTGAGAACATTCTGGTTTCAGCTAGCTATCGGGAGATGACGCATGTGCGAGCTGCTTGGCATGAGCGCCAACGTTCCCACCGATATCGTGTTCAGCTTTACCGGCCTGATGCAGCGAGGCGGCAAGACTGGGCCGCATAAGGACGGTTGGGGGATCGCCTTTTATGAAGGCCGCGGCCTGCGATTGTTTCAGGACCCGGTCGCCAGCTGCGAATCCGAGGTGGCGAAAATGGTGCAGCGCTACCTGATCAAAAGCGAGGTAGTGATCGGCCACATCCGTCACGCCAACGTCGGCAAGGTTTCTCTGGTCAACACCCATCCCTTCGTTCGCGAGCTATGGGGGCAGCATTGGTGCTTCGCACACAATGGTCAGCTCTCGGATTTCGAACCCTCCAAAGGCTTCTACCGGTCTGTCGGCGATACCGATAGTGAACGAGCCTTCTGCGATCTGCTAAATCGTATCCGTTTGGATTTTCCGGACCGCTGCGCTGCCGAAAACCTGCTACCGGTACTGCTCGGCGCGTGCAATGAGTATCGTCGTAAGGGCGTATTCAATTGCCTGCTTAGCAACGGTGAATGGTTGTTCAGCTTCTGTAGCACCAAGCTTGCGCAGATCACCCGCCGCGCCCCGTTCGGCCCGGCTCAGCTGCGGGATGCCGAACTGACCGTGAACTTCCATGCCGAAACAACCCCAGACGACGTTGTCACCGTTCTGGCCACTGAGCCGCTGACCAATAACGAGCAATGGACGTTGCACGAGCCGGGGCAATGGAGTTTGTGGCAGCTAGGCGAGTGTGTTGTGCAAGGAAAGGTGGCCGCGTGCTGAGAAGTTATCTGCGTTTAACCCTGTTTGCGTTTGGCTTGCTGGTAGGCGTGCAGGTGCCGGGCTTTATCGATGCTTATGCCAAGCACGTCGAGGCGAGGCGCCTGGAGGCCGAGCAAGGGTTACAGGGGTTTCAGGAGACGGCGCGGCGCTTCTTCAGTGGAGATCTGGACGCACTGGTGCAGCATTACCGCAACAGCGATGACCCGGTGTTCCAGAACGATGCGCAAAGTGTCGATCACCTGGTACGCCGCGCGCGGTTGCTGGAACGCGAGTGGCAGGCGATGCAGCGCCCCTGGTATGCCTGCGCCGTACACGTAATGCTCGGTGCCGAGCCCAGCCTGCGCGGGCAGGTATGGAGCAGCTACCGCTTCCAGGTCTTGCTTGCACCTGAAGCCATCGCCTGGGGCATCAGCTGCGCGCTGGCGCTGGCCTGGTTGATAGAGGCACTGGGCATGGTACTGGCAAGCCTGCTGTGGCCTAAACGCAATAACCGGCTGCGCCGGCACTGAGCCGGACATTTGCCATTCCCAAGGCATTCCGCCTCCTTTAAGATGCGATCGATTCTTATCTCCATCGTCTCTTATGGGAATTCTTGGTGTCCATCACGTTTCCTGATCCAGTCTTGATGCACCGGCGAGTGCATGGCCTATACCTCGATCATCACGGCTGGTTGCAGGGCTGGTTGCGTCGTCGCCTTGGCGATCGTGAACGAGCCGCCGATATCGCTCAGGACACGTTCCTGCGCCTGCTGACCAGCGGCCGCTTGCCAGCAAGCGGGGAAGGGCGCAGCTACCTGGCCCAGATCGCACGCAATCTGGTGGTCGACCAGTGGCGCCGTCAACGCATTGAGCAAGCCTACCTCGACAGCCTCGCCGCACTGCCCGAGCGGGAAACCCCCTCGCTGGAGACCCGCGCAATGATCGTCGAGACCCTTATGCAGATCGATACGATGCTCGACGGCATGCCTGGGAAAGTGCGTGAAGCCTTCTTGCTTTCCCAGCTTGAGGGGCTTACCTATGCGCAAATCGCCGAACGTCTACAGGTCAGCGTCAGCTCGGTGCAGAAGTACATGCTGCGCGCCATCCAGGCCTGCTACCAGGTGCTCTACGCCGAATGAGTCGCTCTGCCGAAGCGCCCATCGCGCCCGCCATCGTCGAGCAGGCCAGCCATTGGCTGATGCTACATTGGGATGGTGGATTGGACGACTGCCAGCGCGCCGCATTCGAAGCTTGGCAGGCAGCCGACACTGAACATCAGCGGGCCTGGCAGCGCCTGGAGCAACTGCAGGGTGCTCTAGCGGTAGTGCCGCTAGAGACCGCCTGCCAGGTGCTGCGTGAGCGGCCAGACGCCTACCGGCGCCAGGCGCTCAAGCTGCTTGGCCTGCTCTTGGTTGCTGGTGGTAGCGGCTATGTCGCCCACTCGCAGCTACCCTGGCGCGAAGCCCTGGCCGACCTGCGCAGTGGCGCCGGCGAGCGTTTGCAGCGCGTCCTGGCCGATGGTAGCCGGCTGCGTTTAAATAGCGGCAGTGCTGTGGACATCCACTTTAGTAGCAGCGAGCGGCGCATCCGCCTGCTCGAGGGCGAACTGCTGCTCGATAGCGGCCATGACGCGGCAGGTCGTCCGTTAATCGTCGAGACCGCCGCTGGCGAGATCCAGGCGCTGGGCACGCGCTTCTCGGTTCTCGAAATGGACGGCGGCAGCCGCGTCGACTTGTTCGACGGCGAACTGGAGTTGCGCCCCCGTCATGCCGCGGCCAGCCGCTTGCAGGCCGGGCAGCGCCAATGGTTCAGTGCCGAGCGCTTTGGCGAGCTCGACCGTGCCGATGCCAAGGCCATCGCCTGGGATGAAGGCCGCCTGGTCGCCGAGCGCATGCCGCTCGGTCATTTCCTTGCCGAATTAGCGCGCCACCGCCCCGGTGTCCTGCGCTGCGACCCGACTGTGGCCGGCCTGGAACTGACCGGCGTATTCCCGCTGGCCGACACCGATCGGGTGCTGATAGCACTGCAACAGTCGCTACCGATCGAAGTGCATAGTCTGACCCGCTATTGGGTTACGGTTGGTCCACGCAGATCTGCGAGAGGATGAGCGACTTCCCTTAGGGAGCGGGGCATGCCCGCGAGTTACACAGAATGCGCCTCCACCAGCCCGTACGGTATCGCTTCAGTATCTGGGCACAGGCCTCTTAAAAATTTTCACCATGCCCTTGTCGGTTTCGTCACCTCGCTCGGGATACCTCTTGAAAGCAACCGAGAAGCATTCTCAAGAGGACGATCCAGAATGCCGCACATGCACGTAACCAATCTTTCCAGACTGACCTCGGCGGCTTGCCGAGCCCTATTTGCCGGCGTGGTAGCCACAAGCCCGTTGCTGATCGCGCCGGTCGCTCAGGCTCAACCCGGCACCGGCCAGCAAACCCGAGCCTATGCCATTTCCGCCGGCCCGCTCGACCAAGCCCTCAATCGTTTCGCCATGGAGGCCGGTATCCTGCTTTCGATCAATGCCCAGCTCACCGCTGCCAAGCACAGCCAGGGACTCGACGGCAGTTATTCGGTGAGCGAGGGCCTGGCGCGCCTACTGGTCGGCACCGGCCTGCGCGCGGTCAGCAACGGTGGTAACTATTCGTTGGAAGTGACGGAGGGTCGCGGTGATGTCTTGGAGTTGGGAGCAACCACCATCATCAGCAACCAGCTCGGTACCATCACCGAGGGGACGGGCTCCTATACCCCAGGATCGATCGCCACTGCCACTCGTCTGGTACTGACGCCAAGGGAAACACCGCAGTCCATCTCCGTCGTCACGCGCCAGCATATCGATGATTTTGGTCTCACTGGCATTGATGATGTGATGCGCCATACGCCCGGGATCACCGTTTCAACCTATGACAGCGAACGCACTAACTACTACTCCCGTGGTTTTTCTATCGATAACTTCCAATACGACGGCATTCCCACATTACGCAACTCAGCCTATTCGGCAGGGCATACACTCAGTGACATGGCCATCTTCGACAGGGTCGAAATACTTAAAGGCTCCCCGGGATTGTTATCCGGCGCAGGAAGCCCGGGAGGGGTCATTAATCTGGTTCGAAAGAAACCTGGGCACGAATTCAAAGGCCACTTGGATCTGGCCGCAGGTAGCTGGGATAACTACCGCTCACAGATTGACCTGACTGGCCCGCTGACCGAAAGCGGTAATGTGCGTGGTCGCGCTGTCGTGGCTTACCAGGACAAGCATTCGTTCATGGATCACTACCAGCGCAAAACCAGTGTTTATTACGGCATTCTCGAGTTCGATCTCAGCCCACAAACGCTCCTTAGTGTCGGTGCCGATTATCAGAACAATGACCCCAAAGGCTCAGGCTGGTCTGGCAGCCGTCCATTGTTCGACTCTCGTGGCGAGCGAATTGAATTGCCACGCTCGTACAATAACGGCGCCACGTGGAGCAGTTGGCAGCAGTACAACCACAGCCTCTTTGCCACTCTGGAGCACAGTTTCGATAATGACTGGGTGGGTAAGTTGCAATACAACCGCCAGGTCAATGGGTATGACGCACCGCTCGGTTCCATGCAGTCGCCCCCCGATGCGAGCACCGGTCGAGCAAAGCTTTACGCCAATAAATACACCGGTGAAACAACCAGTAATTCTCTGGATGGCTACGCCAGCGGGCCGTTTAGCCTGCTAGGGCGAGAGCACGAACTGGTCGTCGGTGCATCGACCTCCAGATCTCACTGGCTCGGTAAGGACTATTGGAACGTCACCTATTACGACAACGATATCGACTTCTATAATTTTGACGGCGATGTAACTGAACCAGACTGGGGCCCGCTTGGCCAACGCATTGACCAAATAACCCGGCAGACCGCAGCCTACCTGGCAACCCGCTTAAGCGTGAACGACCAGCTTTCGCTGCTACTCGGTGCACGCTTGGCGGACTATCGTCTGAGCGGCACGGACAAGAGCGTCGAAACTGGTCGCCTAGTTCCCTATGCGGGCATGATTTATGACCTCAACTCAAACTATTCGCTCTACGCCAGTTACACCGATATTTTCATGCCGCAAACCTACTACCGCGATAGCGCGAACAAACTGCTGGAACCCGATGAAGGACAGAATTACGAAGTAGGTATCAAGGGTGAGTTTTTCGATGGTCGTCTCAACACCAGCGTGGCCTACTTCGAGGTGCATCAGGATAACCGCCCCGAGTCCGACCTCAATGCCGACATCGCGCTGAACGCGGATCCTTACATCGCATTCAAGGCAAAAACTAAGGGCTATGAAGCCGAAATATCCGGAGAGCTGGCAGCAGGCTGGCAAATCCAGGCGGGCTATACCCACAAGATCATTCGCGACCAGGCCGGCGACAAGTTATCGACCTGGGAGCCGCAAGATCAGCTCACGCTCTATACCAGCTATAAACTCAGAGGGCCGCTGGATCGCTTCACTGTCGGAGGAGGCGCACGCTGGCAAAGCGAGGGGTGGCAGGTATTGAACAATCGCGGTAAGGGCATCCGGGAAAAATTTTCCCAAGACCCGTACTCGCTGGTGGATGCAATGGCCCGTTATCAGATCAGCGAAAACCTGTCGGCTACACTCAATGTCTATAACTTGTTCGACAAGAAGTATTACACCAACATCGGCTTTTACAATTCCGCCTATTCGGGTGATCCACGTAACGTCATGTTGAGCACTCGCTGGAGCTTCTGACTCTGATGAGAAGGACTATCTGCTGCCCCTTCTCAGGATGAGGCCTCAAATGACCTTCGACTCACGCAGAGCGAGGGAATGATCATCAACAAGCCACAAGATTGTCATTCCCAGCAGCCCGCCTTACACGTAGAATTGCGAAGAATTCCCATTCGCATGCTGTCTCTACTGGAGGGCGGGATGTCCACGGCATCCACCGGCACGGCTTTGCACGTGCTTTACCGCGACCATCACGGCTGGCTTCGTGGCTGGCTGCGCCAACGATTAAACAATTCCGCCGATGCCGCCGACCTGGCGCAGGACACTTTCGTTCGGGTAATGGTCGCCCGTACAGCGGGCAATCTGCGCGAGCCGCGCCACTATCTATCGACCATTGCCCGAGGTCTGGTCATTGATCTTTACCGGCGACGTTCTCTGGAGCAGGCTTACCTCGAAGCACTCGCCCTTCGTCCCGAACAGTACGCGTCGTCGGCTGAAGAGCGAGCGGTAATCCTCGATAGCCTGATGGCCATCGACCGTCTGCTAGACGGCCTCGGGGCACGCACTCGCGCTATCTTCCTTGCCGTGCAACTGGACGGCCTGACATATGAGAAAACTGCCGAACGGGTAGGCGTTTCGGTCACCACGGTGCGCAAGCACCTGGCCATCGGTCTGCTGCATTGCCTGCAGCTGGAGGATGTGTGACGGCCTTTCTCACCGAGGCCGTGGAGTGGTATGTACGTCTGCATGACAGTACTGCCGACGATGCTACGCGTGTCGGCTGGCAAGCCTGGCTTGGTGCCGATAGCCGCCATGCCGAAGCCTGGGCGCGTATCGAACTGTTGCAACAACAGCTCGGTCAGGCTCCCGCCGGCGCGGTCAGCACGCTGGAAACGGCGCGTCGAGACCGTCGTAGCGCCCTAAAAACGCTTGCCCTGTTGCTAGGTGTTGGCGTGGTTGGTTGGCAGGGCTATCAGCTCTCGCCATGGAGCGCCGATTACGTCACGCGGATAGGCGAGCGTCGGCGCGTGGCCCTGGCCGATGGCACTCGCCTCGAACTCAATACCGATACGCGCGTGGATATCCTTTTCGATGCAGGGCGACGCCTTATCAATCTGCAGCAAGGCGAAATTCTCGTGGAAACCGCCAAGGATACGCGCCCGCTGAGCGTGCAGACTGCCGAGGGGCGCATCCTCGCGCTGGGGACCCGATTCAGCGTACGCCGGATCGACAGCCTGACGCGAGTCGAGGTCGAAGCCCATGCTGTGGAAGTACATCCACGCCTGGCGGTAGGGCCCGCGCTGCGGGTAGAGGCAGGCCAAGCGCTTGATTTCAGCGCCGACACGATGGGGGCACCGCGTGCGGCGCAAGGCAGCGCTTCCGCCTGGACACAGGGCATGCTAGTTGCGGTTGACTGGCGCCTGGACAATTTGCTTGCCGAGCTGTCGCGCTATAGCCCCGGCTACCTAGGCTGTACGCCGGAGGTCGCGGGCATGCGCCTGTCCGGCGCCTTCAACCTGAATGACAACGAAGCCACCCTAGCCAGTCTCGAAGATGCGCTGCCAGTTCATGTGCGCCGCATGACGCAGTATTGGATACGTATCGAACACCGCAAGGCGTGACCGTTTGCCAGAGCATGCTGATGGGAGGTGTCTTCACGAAGGCTCGGCGACATTCGAGCCGCTAAAAAAATGACTTAAGAGGTAACAGATTTTCATTTCTGCTTCGGCTCCATGTTCACGAGCGCTACAGACGCCCGCTCATGCCTACCTCGAACTGGAGCCCATCATGTCCCAAAGCACTTCGCCCTTCAGCCGCAGCATCCGTCACGCGGCACTGGCGCTGAGCCTTTCCGGCACGTTGCTGATCGCAGCAGCGGCTTCGGCCGAACCCATCGGCTATGACATACCTGCCGGCAGTCTAGCCGGAGCCCTCAGTCAGTTCGCGGCCGCCAGCGGCATTACCATCAGTTTCGGAAGCGAGGAAACCGCCGGTCTGCACAGCAATGGTCTGCAAGGCGAATACGAGGTGGAGGAGGGTTTTGCTCATCTGCTGCAAGGTAGTGGTCTGCGAGTAGAGCATGTTGACGGCAAGCGCTATGTGCTGGTTCGCGCCCGTCAGGTTGCTGCGCTGGAGCTGGGGGCGACTACCGTGACCAGCACGCAGCTGGGTGCCACCAGCGAGGGTACTGGCAGCTACGTGACAGGTTCGACTAGCACAGCGACGAAGCTGAGCCTATCCATGCGTGAGACGCCGCAGTCGGTCAGCGTAGTGACCCGCCAGCAAATCGAAGACCAGAACCTGAACGATATTTCACAGGTTCTCGAGCAAACTCCCGGCGTTGTCGTCAACACCTTCGGGCCCGCTGGGAGTGATAGCAACCAGATATACGTCCGTGGTTTCGAAGTCGGCAGCATCCAGGTCGATGGCATCAACCGACCTGATACCTATGGCTTTCGTGACGACCTCGCCGATATGGTGACCTATGACCGAGTCGAGGTGGTGCGCGGCGCCACGGGATTGATGTCGGGCGTGGGTGACCCCGGTGCGACGGTGAACTTGATTCGCAAGAAACCGACACACGACACGCGACGTTCGCTGACGGCGAAAGCGGGTTCCTGGGACAACTACCGTACCGAGCTGGATCTATCTGGGGCGCTATCTGAAAGCGGCCACGTACGCGGTCGCTTCGTCGCGTCGAAGACAGACGGAAAGAGCCATATCGACCGACAGTCCCTGAAAAAGCAGGTGGCGTACGGGGTGCTGGAATGGGATATCGCCGATGAAACCATGCTCACAGTGGGAGCCGAATACCAGGATATGGACAATGATGGGGCGGGCAACCATGGCTTTCCAATGTTCAAATCCAACGGTACTCACTTCAAGCCTTCACGCTCGTTCAACTCGGCTGCCGATTGGAGCTACCACGAGCGTGAAAGCAAAACGCTATTCACCACTCTGGAGCATGCGCTGGGCAATGGCTGGCAGTTGAAATTCAACGCCGAACACAATCGCCGCAGCTATGACGATGCCTTCGCTACCGCGGCCAGCGGCACCGTCAACCCCGACGGCAGCGGAATCGGCACCTGGACCGGGCGCTGGGCGGGCGAGCCTCGTCAGACCTCATTCGACCTGGGCGCTTCCGGCCCATTCGAGCTGTTTAACCGCGAGCACGAGCTGCACCTGGGTGCGAGCCACTACAAGGCTTATTACCGCAACGACGGCTACCCACTGTGGTCATTCCAGACCATCGATAATATCTACACTTGGGACGGCTCCCTTGCCGTTCCGAGCGCCATTCACACCAAGTACTCGGAGGATTCGCTAGATGAAACCCAGTTGGGACTAGTCGCCGCCGCCCGCTGGAGTCTCTCCGACAGCGTCTCGTTGATCACCGGGGTGCGAGTGATCGACTGGCAGCGTGATAAAAAGTCGCGCGTCTTGGCGACGAACGAAGTTAGCCATACCGAGCAGGTCGAAAGCGGCATCGTCACACCGTACCTTGGCCTCGTCTACGACTTCGCCGAAAACTGGTCGGCCTATGCCAGCTATACCACCATCTTCAAACCGCAGGATAGGCAGGACGTCAACGGTACCTATATCGAGCCGGAAGAAGGCGAAAACTACGAGCTGGGTATCAAAAGCGAGTTCTGGGACAGTCGATTCACTACTGCTTTCAGCATCTTCGAAGTGCGTCAGGACAACCTTGCTGTGGCTGATGGCGGTAACCTAGCGCCGGATGGCAACCAGGCCTACCGTGCTGAGTCTGGCACAAAAACCCGCGGATTCGAGATGGAAATGGCGGGGGAAATCCTGCCTGACTGGCAGGTTTCTGCCAGCTACACCTATGCCGAGATAAAAGACTCCGACGATAAACGGATGCTCACGCAGGTGCCGCGGGATACCTTCAAGCTCTTTACCACCTACCGCCTGCAGTCCCTGCAGCAGCTGAAGGTAGGCGGCGGTGTGCGCTGGCAGGGCGCGGAGTACTACAAAGGTTCCGGGCCTAACGGTGAGTCTTTTAACCAGGGCGCTTACAGCGTCGTGGATCTGATGGCGCATTACGCGTTCACGCCCGAGACCAGCGTCTCGCTGAACCTCAACAACGCACTCGACGAGCATTACTACACGGCGATCGGTTCGCGCGGGTGGTATGGCACTCCGCGTAACGTCACGGCCACGCTGGTGCAGCTTTTTTAAGTAGCCAGGGCGGAAAGCCGTGTAACGCGCCCTACCTACAGGCTAGGGCGCCTGCGCCTTCAAACCGGCAAGCAGAGCCAGTAGAGGAGGCTTTCCCGTCCTGAGCAATATCGCTTGCACCAACGCCCTGGGCGCCGTGTCGGGGCAGCGTGGTTCTACGTTTGTCATCACATCCGAGCTGGCTCGACAGCGCCCCTCCGGCGCTGTGGCACCCATCTCGGCTCGGGTTCATGGACGGTCACCCAACGCTTAGACAGAGATCGAACTACGCATGTCGCTTCCCCTACTATCTAAACGGCACCGCTGGTTGGCCATCGCATTGCTTGTGATACCGCTAGGTCTTGCGGGCTGGATCAACAAAAGGCCAGTAATCGACTACGCCACCGCCACCGTAGAGCGTGGAAATGTAGTGGCTACCGTGGTCGCTATTGGCACGTTGCAGCCGCGCCATTCGGTGGACGTGGGCGCCCAGGTCTCCGGACAGATAATGCGCTTGCACGTGGAGCCTGGTGATCGGGTGGAAAAGGGCCAGCTACTTGCCGAAATCGATGCCAGTCTGCATGAGGCCACTGTGGAGGCCGACCGCGCTGCGCTGGACGGCTTGCGCGCCCAGTTGGCCGAGCAGCAGGCGCAGCACGACCTGGCTCAGCAGCAGCATCGCCGGCAGCAGCGCCTGTTGGCCGACGAGGCGACTCGCGAGGAGGATGTGCAGATTGCCGTTGCCAACCTGCGTTCGGCTGGGGCGCGGTTGAAGCAATTGCGCGCGCAGATCGCCGAAGCTCAGGCCCGTTTGCGTGGTAATGAGGCGCAACTAAGCTACACGCGCATCTACGCGCCAATCGCCGGCTCGGTGCTGGGTGTCGATGTGAAGGAAGGGCAGACACTCAACGCCACCTACCAGACGCCGACGGTGATGCGTATCGCCGACCTGCGCAGCATGACCGGTTGGACGCGTGTCTCCGAGGCCGATATCCGCCGGGTCAAGGCGGATCTGCCGCTGTACTTCACCACCCTGGGTGGTGATGAGCGGCGCTGGCATAGCACAGTGCGCCAGGTGCTGCCCGCGCCACCGGTGACCGCCACTGGCCAGGGCGAATCGAACAGCAGCAGCGCCGAGCCGGAAAAGGTGGTGCAGTACACCGTGCTGTTCGAGGTGGATAACAACGATGGTGAGTTGATGCCGCAGATGACCGCTCAAGTGGTGTTCGTCACCGCTTCGGCGAAGGATGTGCTGACTGCGCCGCTGGATGCCTTGCAGGGCACGCCGGGCAACTTACAGGTGCGAGTTCTTGCCAATGGCCAGCCGGAATTGCGTGCGGTGAAGGTAGGCGCGCGGGATCGTCAGGTGGCCGAGATTCTCGACGGCCTGCAAGAAGGCGAGCATCTGGTGACGGGCGAAGCTCCGACCGAATCCGGCACGTCGAGGTTTCAGTGGTAGCGCCGCTGATCGAGCTGCAGGGCATCCGGCGCACCTATGGCGGTGACAACGGGGCACCGGCCGTCGATGTGCTGCGGGGCATCAGCCTATCGATTCAGGCGGGAGAATTCGTCGCCATCGTTGGCACGTCCGGTTCCGGCAAGTCGACGCTGATGAACCTGCTCGGCTGTCTGGACCGCCCCAGTGCCGGCAGCTACCGCTTTGCCGGCGAGGACGTGGCTGTCTTCGACGCTGACCAATTGGCCTGGCTGCGTCGCGAGGCCTTTGGCTTCGTGTTTCAGGGCTATCACCTGATCGCCACCGAATCCGCGCGGGAGAACGTCGAGGTGCCGGCGATCTACGCCGGCATGCCGGCCGAGCAGCGCCGCGAGCGGGCGACTGCGTTGTTGCGTCGGCTGGGGCTGGACGAGCGGCTGGAGCATCGGCCGGGTCAGTTGTCCGGTGGCCAACAGCAACGCGTATCGATTGCCCGGGCGTTGATGAACGGTGGACGCATTATCCTCGCCGACGAGCCCACCGGCGCGCTGGACAGCCGCAGCGGCAAGGAAGTGATGGCGCTGCTGCACGAACTGGCTGACGCCGGGCACACCATCATCCTGATCACTCACGACCGCGATGTCGCCGCTCAGGCGCGGCGGGTGATCGAGATCCGCGACGGAGAAATCATCAGTGACAGCGGCGCCATGCTGCCGAGCAATGCGCTGCCGGCACCGGACATGCGCCAGGCCGGTCGCGACAGAGGCGCCTCCTTCTTCAGCGAGCTGGGCGAGATGTTGCGCGGTGCCTGGCGCGTGCTGTTGATCCACCGTTTTCGCACCGCACTGACCCTGCTGGGCATCGTCATCGGCGTGGCGTCGGTAATCGTCATGCTCGCCGTCGGTGAAGGTGCCCGCCAGAAGGTGGTCGCTGAAATGGGCGTGATGGGTGCCAACATGATGTACGTGTCCAGCGATGTGCCGCGTACAGGCGGCCCTGTCGGAGTGCTCACCGCTGGCGATTTCGAAGCCATTGGCAAGCTGCGTGAAGTGTCCCGGGTGATGCCGATACTGCGTGACCCAGCGCTAATTCGTCATGGCCAGCAGGCGCTGCAGACCGAAGTGCTCGGCGTCGGCGAACACCTGCCACAGATACACCGCTGGCCGGTGGCGCGAGGGCGTTTCTTCAACGCTGCGGAGGATCGTGAAATAGCCCCGGTGGCGGTGCTCGGGCATGAGGTTCATGCCAGCCTGTTCCCGGATGGCGGCGATCCGCTCGGCACGATCATCCTGATCAACAGTTCGCCCTTCGAGGTGATCGGAGTGATGAGCGAGAAGGGCAGTGAAGCGGGTGGCAACTACCCCGACGAGCAGGTTCTGGTGCCGCACAGCACCGGTGTGGTGCGGGTGTTCCCCAAGCTGCGTGACGAGAGTTACGGGGCCATCGAAGTGAAACGCAGTGATGTGGTCGCCCAGGCCCAGGCATCCCTGGAAGAGCTGATGCTGCAGCGCCATGGTCGTCAGGATTTTCGCGTCTACAACTCCGCCGCCAAACTACAGGCCGAGGCCAAGACGCGGCAGAGTATGACCCTGATGCTCGGCCTGATCGCCGCTGTGTCGCTGCTGGTCGGCGGTATCGGCGTGATGAACGTGATGCTGATGACGGTACGCGAGCGCACCCGCGAGATCGGCATTCGCATGGCGACTGGCGCACGCCAGCGCGACATCATGCGTCAGTTTCTCACCGAATCGGTTTTGGTCACGTTGGTCGGTGGCAGCGTCGGCGTGGTCACCGGGTTGCTGTTCGGCGCCTTGTTGATTGCCTGGAACGTGCCGTTGGTGTTCTCGCTGTCGGCCATGTTACTGGCATTCGCCTGCTCGGTCGGCACTGGTCTGGTTTTCGGCTACCTGCCAGCCAAGACAGCAGCGCAACTCGACCCGGTGGTAGCACTGGCCGTGCAATGACAGGACTTCCCATGTTTCGATGTACCCTCCCGGTGCTGTGCGGCGCGTTGTTGCTCAGCGGCTGCAGTCATACGTCCTATACACCGCCCAATCGTCCGGTCGCACCAGGTGCCTGGCGCCATGCCCCGGAGGGCGGTGCAGCATTGTCCGACACCTGGTGGCGGGTCTTCGCCAGTAGGGAACTGGATGTACTGGTTGAGCAGGCCCTGAATCACAACCAGGACCTTGCGGCTGCCGCTGCGCGCTTGCGGCAGGCCGAAGCCGGCATTCGTGCCTCCGGCGCACCGTTGCGGCCACTCTTGGATGGCAATCTTGGCGCCAGCCACGAAAGCCGCCTGGGCGGCAGTGGTGAAGCCGTCGGCAGCCGCTATGGCGGTGGTCTGGCCGCCAGTTACGAAGTTGATCTGTGGGGCCGTTTGGCCGCTGATCACGAAGCGGCATACGCCGAGCTGGCTGCCAGTCGATTTGATCGAGAAACCCTGCGCCTGAGCATGACCGCCGTCCTGGTCGATACCTGGTTGCATCAGGTTGCCTTGGCCGAGCGCCTGCGTTTGGCCGATCTCAACCTGAGCAATGCAGAACGGGTGATGGCTACCGTGCAGGCGCGCCAGAACGCAGGCGCCGCTACACTACTCGAGTTGGCTCAGCAGCGCGGCCTGGTGGCCGAGCAGCGACGTAGCCGAGAAGAATTGCGGCAGCAGGCTGACGACATCCGCAGCAGCCTGGCCGTGCTGCTAGGGCAGAGCGCCCCGGCGGCGCCTTCCGCTACTTCGCTTGCGGCCTTGCAAGCACCGGAGCTGGCCGCAGGCTTGCCCAGCGATCTGCTGCTGCGGCGTCCCGACCTGGCACGCGCCGAGGCGCAACTGAGCGCAGCCGATGCCAACCTACGTGCGGCGCGTGCCGCGCTGTTGCCGCGTTTGAACCTGACTGCTGGCGCCACTGGCTCGGCGGGCAGTCTGTCGCACGTGTTGGCTAATCCGTTGTATTCGCTGACGGCGTCTCTAACTGCGCCAATCTTCGACGGCGGAGCCCTGGCGGCGGCACATGATCGCAGCGCTGCCCGACGCGAGGAGCTGCTGGCCCATTATCGCCAGCGCATCATTGATGCGTTTGCCGACGTACAGACGGCGCTCAATGCTATTGCCGGGGTAGAGGCCCGATGGCAAGCCCAGCGGGAAGTACAAGCCCAGGCCGAGCGCGCCCTGCAACTGGCCGAACGGCGCTATCAGGCCGGCGCCGACGACCTGCTCAACCTTCTCGATGCCCAGCGCAATCTGTTCGTCGCTGAAGATCAGAGCGCTCAGCTGCGCCTGGCCCATTTGCAGAGCGGCGTAGCGCTGGCCAGAGCTCTCGGCGGTGGCTGGCGCACGGCGGTTACTCCGTAAATCAGCTGCAGGCCGACTGGTCGAGCTTGATTCACCGCTGGTAAGGCAACCCGGCGCCTGCACCCTTATGGCCGGCGCCCTGGCCATCGCATGACGCAAAGGGCGGAACCAAGGCAATCAGATCATGAGTACCATCAACCTGTTGTTGTGGTTACAGGTCCCGATGGTCGATTTCGACGGTGTAGCCGGGGCCTGCGTCGAAGAGGATGTAGAAGGGCGTCTCCGGCCGTTCGAAGGTAAAGGACGCCTCTTCGTCCAGCTTGCCGGCCACCAGAATGCGCTCGTCGTAGTCGATCACGTCGAGCGTCACGCCGGTGGCCGGCACGCCGCCACTGAAACCGCCGACGCAGCGAACAGTACGCTCGCCGACGGCCTTGCACTGGCAGAAAGGCGCCTGATGTGCTGCGACTTGCTGAGCGATGCCGATAAGCAGGACAGCGGCCACGACGGCTACGGACCGGGGAATGATCATCAGTGGTTGCCTCGTCGTTCGAGCCAGGCCCGGGTGTCGGGCGAAGCTTCTGCCAGGGGGATGGAGGCCTGGTGGACGCTGCCGTCCCAGCCCTCCACGGTCAGCCAGAGATCGCTGTCCGGAGAGGCACGCGGTGGCACCACCACCTCGCCCTCCAGCGCGTATGGGTTGCCCATCAGCAAGGAGCCGGCGGTCCGCAGGCTTTGCGGTTTGCCGATGCGCAGGTAGGCGGCTTTGATCTGTGGCAGGCATGCCTCGCAAAAGGCAACCATGAACGGCTTGTGAAAGCCGTAGATGCCTTCGTCGTGAGGGCCGCCCAATTCGTGCTCGGCCAGCCGTGCGCTCCAAGGGCCAACCTGGATCTCGCCGATCTCACGCTCCCCCAGGCCCATTAGGCCGCGGGACTTGGCCTGATTCTGGAAGTATTGCGACATGAGTGCCAGCGGCACGATCAACAGCAGAACGTTGAGATGGAAGCGCCAGCGCAGCCACGCCGCACGCAGCCGGCCGGGGGTTGAGGAGGAAGCGCTCATGGGGTTTTCTCCGCAGCGGTTTCGAGAGCCGCACGGCAGTCGGCACGGGACGGGCGGCGCAGTTGGGCGCTGGCCTTGACGGTGCGCTTGCTCCATATCAGCAAGCCGCTCAGTACCATGAAGGTCAGCAACAGGCCGAATAGGAACCAAAGCAACTTCAGCCAGAGTCCGCCGAAGTCACCGAAATGCAGCGGATACATCGATTCGGTGACGAAGGCCAGGGCAGGGCGATCATCGAGCAGGTTGGTGCCGACGATGCTGCCGTCGTAGGGACTGATCGATAGCGACTGGTTCATCAGCGGGTACCAGCCGCGTCCACCGATAGTGACCGGGCCATAGGCGCTTTCCGGCAGACTGATGAAGCTGGGCTCGAAGCCCGGCACCCGCGCTTGGGCAATTTGTGTGATTTCATCGAGGCCCAGGGTCGGCGGTGCCTGGTTGGTGGTGGTGGTCACAGCGTCACGCTGGATTACGGCGGGCGGGCGGCTCTGGACGTAGGGAATGTCGAGATCCGAGAGGATCGCCTGCAGCAGGAACCAGGTGCCGGTGACCGAGATGATGCCGATGAACCAGATCGACCAAATGCCCGACAGTCGGTGGAAGTCCCCCCAGAATACGCGCGCGCCCTGGTTTAGACGCAGCCGCGGTTTAAAGAAGGCGCGCCAGAAGCGCTTATAGACCACCAGGCCGGTGATCAGTGAGGCAAGCATTAGCGGGCCCAGGCTGCATACCAAGTACCAGCCCCAGCTGTATCCATCGGTCCAAGGTGCAAGCCACCAGCCATGTAGGGCACGAGTGAACTGGCGGAAGTCGAACAGCGGGCTGACGCCCTGGATCGCCCCGGAATAGGGGTTCACGTAGAGAGTCGCGGTGGTGGCGTCGGGGTAGGCGACCCGCACCGTCAGCGCAAAATGATCCTCCTGCGGGCGCGACAGCCCGAGCACGGCGAGCCTGGGCTGCTGCGTCTGCACGGACTGCAGGATCTGCTCGTAATCGAGCCGTTGAGCATTAGACGAAGGCTTGCTGGCACGCACGTCCGGGTTGGCCAGCCAGACGATTTCCTGACTTATCGTAGCAAGCGTACCGGTCACGCAGATGATCAGCAGGAAGAACCAGATCGGCAGGGACAACCAGCTGTGGACGAGGAACCAGAGTCTGGAGCGGGACTTCTTGGACATGTGGGATGGGGTCTACGTATAGGAGGGGATGCGCACAGGATTTGAGTCCGCACTGCTGCTGTCAGCAGAGTTCGCTCCCGCATGCCGAAACATGGAGAGCGCACGGTTTAGGGCGTCTCTAATGAACAAGACGGATGAGCGAGCGAAAACCCGCAGCTGCAAATGAAAGAAAATGTTGCTGCAGAGCGGGCCTGGCTGCTGTTGATAGCCTCAGGGCACGTTACCCGGACTCACACGCGGGGGGCGAAGGAGGTAAATGTCTGCTGCAGGCGTTGGCTGTATAGCTTGTGCATGCCTTGAAGCGGCAGCTTGCGTCGGGCGTATGTTACTTGGCCAGAAACCGCATACCTTCTTCCAGGCCGCTCAAGGTCAGCGGATACATCCGTTCCTCGACCAGTTCGCGGATGATTCCGGTAGAGGTCGTGTAACCCCACGTGTCCTTGGGGTAGGGGTTGATCCAGATGAGCTTTTTGTACTTCTCCATGAAGCGCTGCATCCAGACGTAGCCGGCTTCCTCGTTCCAGTGCTCGACACTGCCCCCCGGCTGGGTGACTTCATAGGGCGCCATCGCCGCGTCACCGACAAACACCACCTTGTAGTCGGCGCCGTACTTGTGCAGTAGATCCAGCGTCGAGGTTCGCTCCGAGGTACGGCGGAAGTTGTTTTTCCACACCGATTCGTAGATGAAATTGTGGAAGTAGAAGTACTCCAGATGCTTGAACTCGGTCTTGCAGGCGGAGAACAGTTCTTCGCATACCTTGACGTGGGCATCCATCGAACCGCCGATGTCGAACAGGATCAGCAGCTTCACCGCATTACGCCGCTCCGGTCGCATCTGGATGTTGAGCAGGCCCGCATCGCGCGCGGTATGGTCGATGGTGCCGTCGATGTCCAGTTCGTCCGCCGCGCCTTGGCGTGCGAACTTGCGCAGACGACGCAAGGCAATCTTGATGTTGCGCGTGCCCAATTCGACCTGATCGTCGAGGTTCTTGTATTCGCGCTGGTCCCAGACCTTGACCGCCTTGCCCTGACGCTTGCCGGCATCGCCGATGCGGATGCCTTCCGGGTTGTAGCCGCCGGAGCCGAACGGGCTGGTGCCGCCGGTGCCTATCCACTTGTTGCCGCCGGCATGACGTTCCTTCTGTTCTTCGAGCCGCTTCTTGAATTCCTCGATCAGCTTGTCCAGGCCACCGAGGGATTGGATTTGCGCGCGCTCTTCGTCGCTCAGGCTGCGTTCGAATTCCTTGCGCAACCAGTCTTCGGGAATCAGCGCTTCGAGATGCTGGTCAAGGTTTTCCAGGCCTTTGAAATAGGCGCCGAATGCCCGGTCGAACTTGTCGAAGTGACGTTCGTCTTTGACCATCACCGTGCGCGCCAGGAAATAAAACTCGTCCATGTCGGCGAACACGACACGGTGCTTGAGCGCATCGATCAGATCCAACAGTTCGCGTACCGACACTGGCACCTTGGCGGCGCGCATCTCATTGAACAGGCCAAGCAGCATGACAGAACCTCAGGCGCGCACGCGGCGGCGCGCTATGGAAATGGATTAAAGGTCACGGTCGTGCTCGGGGAGCGCGTCGCGAATCTCGTACCAGTCGGCCTTCGAGCCAACGAAGATGTGTGACTGCGGCGGAGCCGGCAGCGGCGAGTCGAGAGAGCCGGCAGCGACCCCTACTTCATGCTCGCGGTTGTCAACAAACAGCAGGTTGGAGCCGCAGCGGATGCAGAAGGTGCGCGTCACGTGCTCGGAGGAGTGGAAAACGCCCAGTTGGTCCTTGCCCGCCATGAAATGCAGGGCCTCCAGCGGCACGCTCGCATAGGTCGCGAATGCGGCGCCGTGGGCCTTTCGGCACATCTTGCAATGGCAGTGGGTCAGCTCATCAATGGGCGCATCGATGCGATAGCGCACGACGCCGCACAGGCAACTACCGGTATGCGTTTGCATGGTTTCTTCCTCCTATGAGTACGCGGCCGGCTCCGCCGAAGCCGGCGCCGATCAACGGCTGTTGGCGCGTCGACTCATGAAGGCTAGACGCTCCAACAGCATGACGTCCTGCTCGTTCTTGACCAGTGCCCCGGCCAGCGGCGGGATCGCACGGGTCGGATCGCGCTCACGCAGCACGGCCTCGCCGATGTTGTCGGCCATCAGCAGTTTTAGCCAATCGACCAGCTCGGACGTCGAGGGCTTCTTCTTCAGCCCCGGCACTTTGCGCACGTCGAAGAATACGTCCAGCGCCTCGCTGACCAGATCTTTCTTGATGTCCGGGTAATGCACATCGACGATGCGCTGCAGCGTCTCGCGATCAGGGAAGGCGATGTAGTGGAAGAAGCAGCGGCGCAGAAATGCGTCGGGTAGCTCTTTTTCGTTGTTCGAGGTGATGATGATAATCGGGCGCTGGGTCGCCTTGATGGTTTCGTTGGTCTCGTAGACGTAGAACTCCATCTTGTCGAGTTCCTGCAACAGATCGTTTGGAAACTCGATGTCAGCTTTGTCAATTTCATCGATCAGCAGAATGACCCGCTCTTCACTCTCGAAGGCCTCCCACAGCTTGCCTTTCTTGATGTAGTTCTTCACATCGTGGACCTTGTCCACGCCCAGCTGCGAGTCACGCAGGCGGCTCACCGCATCGTATTCGTAAAGGCCTTGATGCGCCTTGGTGGTGGATTTGATGTGCCAGGTGATGAGCCGAGCGCCGAAGGACTCAGCCAGCTGCTCGGCCAGCATGGTCTTGCCGGTACCTGGCTCGCCTTTGACCAGCAGCGGGCGCTCCAGCGTGATGGCGGCGTTGACCGCAAGTTTGAGATCGTCAGTGGCGACGTAGGACTGGGTGCCTTCGAATTTCATTACGGATTCCTTCGGCGGGGCCTGGCACGCAGGCACTCGTTGTAGTCAGGTGAGGACTATAAGGGAAGGTCGCGCGACTGTGAACGTGAGCGCATCATTCAGTCACTGAATGGCTGCGTGCGCGTTTCTGGTGACGGCTGGCGCTACTCTTCTTCGCTCATCGCACGTTCAAAACGGGCTGTGAAGGCTTCGACGAATGCATTGCGCAGTATCGCCACGAACGCCTGGAAGGGGCTGACATCCGTCTCCTTGGTCGTGCCGGACAATTCCACACGGGTGGCGAACTGGTCCTTGCGCTGGTTCTTCAGCACTTCCTGCCCACCGCCGACCACCGCTTCCCAGAGACCCCGCAAGAAACCTTTGTCCTCGTTCTTGATGTCCTGCTCGTAATCGAAGATATCAACGTCGCGCAACAGCGGCTTGATATAGCCGTCGAGCTGACTGTCGCTGGCTTGGACTTCGACGACGAGGTCACCTGTGCCGCCAGCGAAGTCGAACTTGGCGTAGGCGCGGCTGAGGTCGTTCAGCTGTTTGAGCGGTACGCCGGTCACGCGCAGATTGACCTCGAAGTCCTCCCAGTCGGTAAACGGATCGAAGCTGGCGGTCGCTTCGATCGGGGCCTGGTTGAACATTTTTCCGGTGCCTTGGAAGGCTGCGGTGCGCGTGCCATCGGCATCGTCCGTGTTGGTCAGGTTGTACAGGCTGGCCTGAATGTCGCTGGCGTAAACATGCACCTGTGGGTCGGAAGAGAAGTTACGAAACGATAGCTGTCCATCCACCACGCGGATCTCATTGAGCGTGATCGGCACCAGGGCGTCGAGCTGATCACGCCAATCGACGCCTTCGCCATTTTGCGAGTCGCCGCTGTCGCCGCCATCGACGAAATTCAGATGCGGCTGCTCGAAAACGACCTCACCGACGATCTCTCGATGTCGCAGGATGCCGTCCCAGCGGATGGCGATGTCGATGCCTGGTGCTTTGAGCAGCGGCGCCTGTACGCGCTTGTCCTTCTTCTCGATCAGCAGGCCTTCGACGCGGTAGGCGCCCCGCCACCAGGCGAGATCGACGTCTTCGACATGCCCCGTGTAGTCGCCCATGTCGGCCATTTTCTCGTTCAGGTAGTTGCGCACCAAATGCGGTAGGGCGAGGTGCACCACGATCAGCAGCAGGCCGAGCGCGAGAAGAATCCACAGAGGAAGCAGGCGACGTGTCATGGCGTTCCGACGATGGGATATATGTAGACGATGGACCCCAGGCGGCCGCTGTGAGTTCGGCTGGACTGACGCCAGGACTGCGCATACGCTGATTGGTCAGGTACATCTCGGACAGGGCATTCCCATGAGTCGCATCTTCGCAGACAACGCACGCTCCATCGGCAACACCCCGCTGGTAATGATCAACCGCCTCGGCCCCAAGGGCGTCAGCATCATGGCCAAGATCGAAGGGCGCAATCCGGCCTATTCCGTGAAATGCCGGATTGGCGCTGGGATGATCTGGGATGCCGAGGACAGCGGCCGGATCAAGCCCGGCATGACGCTGGTCGAACCCACTTCAGGCAATACTGGCATCGGCCTGGCCTTCGTCGCTGCGGCGCGCGGCTACAAGCTCATGCTCACCATGCCGGCGTCGATGAGTCTTGAGCGACGCAAGGTACTGAAAGCCCTTGGTGCCGAACTGGTGCTTACCGAACCGGCCAAGGGAATGAAGGGCGCGATCGAGAAGGCCGCGGAGATCGCCGCCTCGAACCCCGAGCAGTACTACATGCCGCAACAGTTCGAGAATCCGTCCAACCCGGCGATTCATGAAAAGACCACCGGGCCGGAAATCTGGAACGACACCGACGGCAGCATCGATGTGTTGGTAGCCGGTGTGGGCACGGGCGGCACCATCACCGGTGTTTCGCGTTATATCAAGAACACCAAGGGTAAGCAGATCCTCAGCGTGGCGGTGGAGCCGACCAGCTCGCCGGTGATCAGCCAGACGCTTGCAGGCGAAGAGGTCAAGCCCAGCCCGCATAAGATTCAGGGCATTGGCGCAGGCTTCGTGCCGAAGAATCTCGATCTATCGATGGTTGATCGCGTCGAACTGGTCGATGACGAGGAGGCCAAGCAGATGGCCCTAAGGCTGATGCGCGAAGAGGGCATTCTTTGCGGCATCTCCTGTGGCGCGGCCATGGTGGCAGCCGTCCGTCTGGCCGAACGGCCGGAAATGCAGGGCAAGAACATCGTCGTGATCCTGCCTGACTCCGGCGAGCGTTACCTGTCCAGCATGCTGTTCACCGATATGTTCAGCGACCAGGAACTGGTGCAGTAATACCTGCGCGGCGCAGTTGCTGAAATCAGCTGCGTCGCGGATTAGCCTGTGGCTGGGCAATCGGCGCCTGACGCAGGATCAGCCACAATGCCAGCGCGATCAGCGCACCGCCCTGGACGTAAGCCCACGAAAGCGGCTCATCAAGAAATATCACGCCCCACAGCACGCCAAATGGCGGGATCAGGAAGGTCACCGTCAGCGTCTTGACCGGTCCGATATCCGCCAGCAAGCGGAAGTAGAGGATGTAGGCGAACGCCGTACAGACCAGCCCCAGACCCAGCAAACTCAGCCAGACCGTCGAATTGCCCCAGCTCACCGGCGGCGCCTTCAGTATCGACAGTCCGAACAATGGCAACAGGCACAGTGCCGCACCGAGCTGGCTACCGAATGCGACCACCTCGCTGTCCAGGCCTTCGCCCTGATTGATCCAGCGGCGGGTGAGAAAGCCGCCGAAGCCATAACAGGCGGTGGCGCCCAGGCAGGCCAGCGCGCCGAGCAGCAGGTCCATACTGAATGGCACCGGTCCGATTCGCATCAGCAATGCCACGCCCCCAAGTCCGCTGAAAACGCCGACTATCTTGGCGAGCGTCAGCTCCTCGGCGAAGAACAGTGCGCCGATCAGCACGCCCATCATCGGCGTGGTGGCGTTGAATATCGCCGAGTAACCAGCCGGAACCAGTTGCGCAGCCACCGAGTACAAGGCAAACGGGATACCTGAATTGATCACGCCAAGCACCAGACACAAGCCAAGCTTGCCGCGAAAGTCCCAGCGTGTGCGAAGCAGGGCGAGGATGGCCAGCAAGCCAGCGGTTGCTAGCAGTACGCGAAAGAACGCCGTGGGAAAGGTGCCGAGCACAGGTGCGATGATGCGCAGGAACAAAAAACTCGCGCCCCAGATGGCTGCGAGGGCAAGCAGGCGAAGCATGTCGACCGGTCGCATCAGGCTGACTCCAACTCAGGAAGCTGCAAGTGTTGTCTCCCAGCCGCCAACTGGCAATCCGAAACCGACTTTCAAACTGTTGGCTGCTAAGCTCGGCGGACGTTCATGTTCGGCAGTGGGTGAATCATGGTGCAGCAGAAACTGGCCGCTGAAATGGCTCGGCAGATCCTTCTTGGCTTCGATGACTACCGTGAGCAGTTTCGCCTGATCACCGAAGGCGCCCAGACGCGCTTCGAGCAAGCGCAATGGCAGGAAGCGCAACGTGCCTCGGCAGCGAGGATCAACCTCTACGAAGAGAAGGTCAGTGAAACCCGGCGGGGATTGCTGGCCAGCTTCGATCATGCCGACCTGCTTCAGGTCGAGGCATGGCCGCAAATCAAAAGTGCGTATATCGATCTGATCAACCCGCGCTTCGACGATGAGCTGTCGGAGACCTGGTACAACTCGATCTTCTGCGGCCTGTTCAGTCATGACTGCATCAGCGACGGCACCATGTTCATCCATACCACGCGCCCCGCAGTGCGCGCCCATGAACGCCTTGCACAGACGCGCACGTACCAGCCCAACGGCGATCTGGCCGGGATGCTGAAACAACTGCTGAGTGATTACGCCTTCGCTGTCCCTTACTGCGACCTTCCCGGAGACCTGCTACGCATGCAGGCCCAGCTTCAGGAAACGCTACCCGACTGGGTCTGCAAGGACCCAGAACTCACGGTTGAGCTGTTCGTTTCCGTGCTCTATCGCAACAAGGGGGCGTATCTGCTAGGGCGCATCTTCACTTGCGACGAACAGTGGCCGCTGGTCATTCCGTTGCTGCACCGTGAGGGCGAGGGCATCGTTGCCGACGCGCTGATTACCGACGAGGCGGAGGTGTCGATCATTTTTTCCTTCACCCGCTCGTATTTCATGGTGGAGATTCCCATCCCGGCGGATTTTGTCGGCTTTCTCAAACGTATTCTGCCCGGCAAGCACATCGCTGAGTTGTATACGTCGATCGGATTCTACAAGCACGGCAAGTCGGAGTTTTACCGAGCGCTGATCGATCACCTGGCCAATACCGACGACCGCTTCGTCATGGCGCCCGGCGTGCGCGGTATGGTCATGACGGTGTTCACGCTGCCGGGTTTCAACACAGTATTCAAACTGATCAAGGATCGCTTTTCGCCGATCAAGAGCGTCAACCGTGCCACCGTGATCGAGAAGTATCGCTTGGTAAAAAGCGTCGACCGTGTAGGGCGCATGGCCGACACCCAAGAGTTCGCCGACTTCCGCTTTCCCAAGGAGAAGTTCGATCCAGAATGCCTCGCCGAGCTGCTGGAAGTCGCGCCTTCGACGGTCGAGGTGCAGGGCGATACCGTACTGGTTCGCCATTGCTGGACCGAGCGTCGCATGACACCGCTTAACCTTTACCTTGAGCACGCTAGCGAACAGCAAGTGCACGAGGTGCTGGAAGACTACGGGTTGGCCATCAAACAGCTCGCCGCCGCCAATATCTTTCCCGGCGACATGCTGCTGAAAAACTTCGGCGTCACGCGCCATGGGCGAGTGGTCTTTTATGATTACGACGAAATCTGCTTTCTCACCGAGGTGAATTTCCGCCACATCCCGCCGCCGCGTTATCCCGAGGACGAAATGGCGTCGGAGCCCTGGTACTCGGTGGGGCCGAACGATGTGTTTCCAGAAGAATTCCCTCGCTTTCTGTTCGCCGATTACGGACAACGCCGGCTTTTCGCCAGTCTGCACGGCGAACTGTATGACGCCGATTATTGGAAGGGTCTACAAGAAGCCATTCGCGGCGGCAAGGTAATCGATGTCTTCCCTTATCGACGCAAGGCGGACCGTAATTGAGCCATTTGCCGGAGCGATCGACGCGGGCGGCAGAATGTCGTTGAACGCACGTCGCTCGGATCGGTCGCAGTTGTAAAGCGCCGTAACAAAGCGACGCCAGTCCGGTGGCTTTCGGTGCAAAGCGCACGAGCGCCAGGGTGAAAGTTGGATTATGCTGACCTCGAAGCCCCCATGGCTCCGATGTAGCCCGTTATTTCGCAGGAGGGTCTGACCATGAAAGCAAGGCTCAATGAGATGTTCTGGAAGTTGGCGATCACGCTTGGCTTGATCGAACCACCTCGTATGCAACCAGTCCCCGTCCGCGCCCGGCGCGAACAGGATCGCCGTTCTTTCCGTTAATGGGGGGTGGCGCTACGCACTGGGCAGGGCGGGGCCGCCACGCTCGACGGCTCGTCTATAGGCGGGCCGCTGTTGTATGCGCTGCAAGAAACCCATCAGGCGAGGACGGCGCTCGTCCAGCCCGGCTCTGGAATGCGCCGCCTCTATCGGAAAGCTCATCTGTATGTCCGCTGCGCTGAAAGCCTCGCCAGCAAACCAGTCAGACTTTTCCAGCGCTGCCTCCATGTAATCAAGATGGGTCTTTAGCTGCGGGCCTATGAAAGCTCGATTGGCGCCCTTCGCTATTGCACGTGCTACCGGGCGGATGAAGAATGGCATTGGACCATCGCTGACCCGGTCAAACACCAACTTCAGCAGGAGCGGCGGCATGGCCGAGCCTTCGGCGTAGTGCATCCAATATCGAAAACGGCGAAATTCCGCGGTGCCGCTTTCAGGCATCAGGCGCCCGTTTCCGTATCGCTCCAACAGATACTCGAGAATGACCGCGGACTCGGCAAGCGTTAGGTCGCCATCGGTGATAACCGGCGATTTCCCAAGTGGATGAACAGCTTTCAGCTCCGCCGGTGCCAGCATTGTCTTCGGATCCCGCGCATAGCGCTTGAGCTCGTACAACAGCTCAAGCTCCTCCAGCAGCCACAGGACGCGGTGCGAGCGAGAGTGATTCAGATGATGGACGGTGATCATGCCGGTGCCTCGTGATGGGGTCGGGCCAAGCATAGTCGGTCTGCAGATTGTCGGCCGATATGGCAGACTCCGCCGCCGAGGTGATCCATGTCCCGTCCACGATGTTCGCGTTGCCAGCGCCCTTTATCCCTTTGCCTGTGTGCGCTGATACCGGCGCTGGATAGCCGCACCCGAGTGCTTGTGCTTCAGCATTCCAACGAAGCGAGCCATGCCCTGAATACGGCGCGGTTGGCGGTGTTGGGCTTGCGCAATGCCCAGCTGAGAATCGGCGAATGCTTTGAGGACGATTGCGCTGCCAGCGAACCGAGCTACCTGCTGTTTCCAGGGGACGATGCTGTACCCGTCGGCAGTATTGCCTGCGGCGAAACGCCTATACGTTTGGTCGTGCCGGATGGCACCTGGCGCAAGGCTCGCAAGATCCTGCACATCAATCCGTGGCTGGCGGCGCTGCCACGGGTAGCGCTGCCGGACGGGCTGATCTCCCGCTACCGTTTACGCAAGGCGCCGATGGCGGGCGCGTTGTCGACAGTCGAGGCGATCGTTGCAGCGCTGGATGCGCTTGAGGCTCCGAGGCGATTTGACGAGCTGCTTCGCCCGTTTGATGCGTTGATCGAAGGTCAGATCAATGCGATGGGAGAAGAGATATATCGTCGCAATCATGCAGACCGGCAATAACGTGGAGTCAACCTGGCAGCGAACTGCAAAACGCATCCAGTCGCTCCAGACTGGCACCGGGCCCACGCGCAGTTACTCCACTCCAGAATGTTTGCCGGCCGTCAGCGTTTTCTGCTTGAGAATGTACAGGGTCACAAGCGACGCACTCAGCAACATGCCTATTCGAGCCCAGATCAGCGGGACCAGCCAGCAGGAAATACCAATGCTGACCCACATCGTGGCAATTGCATACAGCTTGCCCTTGAGTGGAATGCCGTTGCCTTCCAGGTAGTCGCGAAACCAGGGGCCAAGGCGTGGGTGACCCACCAGCCAGTCGTAGAAGCGTTGCGAGCTACGCACAAAACAGGCGGCGGCCAAAAGCAGGAATGGGGTAGTGGGAAGAACTGGCAGGAAAATACCGATGACGCCCAACGCTACCGCTAGCCAGCCTGTCACCAGCAATAGCGAGCGGACCAGAGGGTTGCGGTGCTGCTGAATATCACGATGAGCCACGATGCTATCCGGGCGCGCTTTTCGGTTCGCTGCGAACCGTGTTGTGGCACCAGCTTAAGCCGGCTTCGTCGCTCATTCGCAAGTGCCGAACGGTTGAACATCGAGACATGTAGAGCAAGGATTCTCTCCATTCTGCAGTGTCCCGCCAGTGGACCGCTTTAGCGCAGCGAGAGGGCGGGCCAGGGGGCCGCGCACTGATGGCACGAGGGTGAGCTGGCGCCCACCCTCTGACTGGGTGCCACCAACCAGTCAGTGGCGGCGTGGCTTGAGTAGGGCGGGCTTTTCCTCAGGGGCGTGGCAGATCAGGTACAGCGCCGTCAGCAACTCCGGAATCTGCGCGACCATTTCGTCAACCAAGTCGGCGTCATCGGCAATGTCGGCGAACTCAGGCTGCTCGTCGAACAGGCCTGAGCCAACCATGATCGGCAGCAGCAGCTCGCTGACCTCCTCTTCGGAGTCCTCGAACCAGATCGCTTCGCGCATGAATACGCCTTCCATGAAGCCAATGCACCAGCCACGCAGGTCCGACTCGTCCGGCTCCTCGCCTAGATCCAGCTCGCAAGGCAGCTCCATATCTTCGTCGCTGGCCAGTTGGCGTGCGATGTGCGCCTTGAGCTGGATGAGCGTGGCCTCGATGGCTTCGCGTTCGGTGTCGTCCTGGTACTTGGGCGGCTCGGAGAACAGGGCGTCGATCCATTCACGCTCGGGCACCTGTTCGGAACAGATACACAGTGCTGTCAGGTAGCCATGGGCGGCGATGTAATCCAGTGCTTCCTCGTGCAGATCATCTGCATCAAGAAAGACTTGCAGGCGGGCGAGTTGCTCGGCGAATGACATCTGGAACTACCTTGGGGTTGGAAGACAGTCGGGATTCTAGACGAGGTGGGGGACGCAGGCTACTCGCCTTCCGTATGCATGCGTGTAGCGGGTTCTCATCTGCAATGGCGCAACGGTCCTGAACTACGCGGTTTGCTCGCGTATACTGCGCGCCTTGTTTCGGAGACCGGCATGCTCGACCAGGCACAGCGCATCCTCAAAGACGTATTTGGCTACGACGCGTTTCGTGGTAACCAAGGCGCGATCATCGAGCGTGTCGGTAGTGGCGGCGATGCGCTCGTGCTGATGCCGACGGGTGGCGGCAAGTCGTTGTGCTACCAGGTACCTGCGCTGTTGCGCGAAGGGCTGGCGGTGGTGGTGTCGCCCTTGATCGCGCTGATGGACGATCAGGTGGCGACCCTTGATGAGCTGGGCGTATCGGCCGTAGCGCTCAATTCGACGCTCGGCGCAGATGAGCAGCGCGACATCGCCGAGCGTATCCGGCGCAACGAGATAAAAGTGCTCTATCTGGCGCCAGAGCGGCTGGTTCAGCCGCGTATGCTGGCGTTCCTGCAACGGCTCGAAATCGCCTTGTTCGCCATCGACGAGGCGCACTGCGTGTCCCAGTGGGGGCATGACTTCCGCCCTGAGTACATGCAGCTAGGCCAGCTGTCGGAGTTATTCCCAGGCGTGCCCCGTGTTGCTCTGACCGCTACGGCGGACAAGCGCACCCGGGAAGAGATCGTTCAACGCCTGCATTTGGAGAATGCCGAGCGCTTCCTGTCGAGTTTTGACCGTCCGAACATCTTCTATCGAATCGTGCCGAAGGAGCAGCCGCGCAAGCAATTGCTGGGGTTCCTTGCCGAGCGCCGCGGTGATGCCGGCATCGTCTACTGCATGTCGCGCAAGAAGGTGGATGATCTCGCTGCGTTTCTCTCCGAGCAGGGTTTTCCCGCATTGCCCTATCACGCGGGTTTGCCCAACGAGCTGCGTGCCTATCACCAGAAGCGTTTCCTCAACGAAGAGGGGCTGATCATGGTGGCGACCATTGCGTTCGGCATGGGTATCGACAAGCCCAACGTGCGCTTCGTCGCCCACCTCGACCTGCCCAAGTCTCTCGAGGCCTACTATCAGGAAACCGGGCGGGCAGGGCGCGACGGACTGCCCGCTGACGCGTGGATGGCCTATGGCCTGCAGGATGTGATTTTCCTCAAGCAGATGCTTAACAATTCCGAGGGAGACGAGCGCCACAAGCGCGTCGAGCAACACAAGCTCGATGCAATGTTGGCGCTGTGCGAGGAGACTCGTTGTCGCCGGCAGGTGCTGCTCGCCTACTTCGATGAAGAGCTGCCAGACCCTTGCGGTCATTGCGACAATTGCGTGGATGGCGTTCAGACCTGGAATGCCACCGAGCCAGCCCGCCAGGCGCTCTCGGCGATTTACCGCAGCGGCCAGCGCTATGGCGTCGGGCACCTTGTCGATGTTCTGCTGGGGCGCGATAACGACAAGGTACGCGGCCTCGGTCATCAACATCTTTCCGTGTTTGGCGTGGGCAAAGCGCTGACGGAGCCGGAGTGGCGGTCACTTTTCCGCCAGTTGGTGGCTAGAGGGTTGGCTGACGTCGATCTCGAAGGCTTTGGTGGATTGCGTCTGAGCGACAGCTGCCGCCCATTGCTACGCGGAGAAGTGAGCCTTGAGCTGCGTCGCGAGTTGGCCAGCAAGACCGCAAAGCCGGCGGCTAGCGCGGCCAGCCAGCTGGTGCGCAGCGAGGAGCGCGAGACCTGGGAAGCGCTGCGGGCACTGCGCCGCAAGTTGGCGGAAGAGCACAGCGTACCGCCCTACGTGATCTTTCCGGACGCCACCTTGCTGGAGATGCTGCGCAGCCAGCCAGCCTCACTCTCGGACATGGCTACCGTCAGCGGGGTAGGTGCGCGCAAGCTGGAGCGATATGGCCAGGCCTTTCTTGAAGTACTGCAAGGCAACGTGGCAGCGGCCAAGTCGCCTGCCGATCTGCGCCATGAGCTGATCACCCTGGCGCGCGCCGGAATGACCCCTGCGCAAATAGCTCGTCAGCTCGACTGCAGCGAAAAGAACGTTTACAGCATGCTCGCCGAGGCGATTGGATTGCAGCAGCTAAGCCTGGAGCAAGCGCTGGATCTGCCTGAGGATTTGCTCGGGGAGATTCAGGAGGCGTTTCTCGATGGTGAGGGGGAGTTGCCACCAGTGAGCGCTGTAGCAGAGCAATTTGCCGGTCGCGTATCTGAGCAGGTGCTCTATTGCGTGCGTGCCGCATTGCAAGTCGAGTTCGAATTGTAACCAGGTGCATCGTGCTGACTGCGCTGCAGGCCGCGTCAGGGCTGCACGATGGGCTCGTTGGCTTTGGCGGTGCCATCATTACGACTTTTGCAGCCCTATCAGCGACCGAAGGTCGTCTTGCCTGCTTTTCGGAGCTGTGGTTAGCTCACTAATAATTAGTTTTTGCAGGAATGGCCGTACATGTACGCCGAGCAACATCGTTTTGCCATGCAGTTGGCGCAACTCTCGCGTGGCTGGCGCGCGGAACTGGATCGACGTCTGGCCGATCTCGGATTGTCACAGGCGCGTTGGCTGGTTCTTCTTCATCTCGCCCGTTTCGACCATGAGCCCACTCAGCGTGAGCTTGCGCAAAGCGTCGCGGTAGAGGGGCCAACCCTGGCCCGTTTGCTGGACAGTCTCGAGGCACAGGGGTTGGTGCATCGCAAAGCTTCGGCCGAAGATCGTCGGGCCAAACGGATTTCCCTGGGGGCTCCGGCACTGCCACTGATCGAGAAGATCGAGGCGATTTCCACCCAGGTTCGTCATGACGCATTTGCTGGCATCGACGAAGAGGATTTGCGCAAATGCCAGCAGGTGCATGCGCGCATCCTCGCCAATCTGGATAAACGCTGATCAGCTGAAGGTGGAGCGCGCTGGTCTACCGTGTTGATCACGGTCACCTCTTATAAGCGCCTATCGACTCCGCTTTGCTCTCCACGCAACGGCGCCAGCCGATGCGCTGCACGTTTTATCCTGTCGTGCAGGGCCTGCGTAGAATCCCCAGATCCTTGATCGATGCTCCTAGAAGCTGCGACCCAGATTCATGTAAAGCGCTTGTTCGTCCTCGTCATTGACGCCGTAACCGAAGTTAAGCGGACCTAGTGGCGTGTCGTATCCGAGGAAGATGCTGGCGGCATTTATGTAGCCGCTGTCGAAGTCATTGTCGTTGTTCCAGGCCCGGCCGCGCTCAAGGGAGCCCCCCAGATAAACCGGGAATGACAGCGGCAGGAACGATCGTGGCGTCATGCGACGGTAGTAGACCATTCGGGCCAGGCTGATGTTCTGGCCCGCCAATGCGTCCTGGCGAAAGCCTGATAGCTGGCGGGCGCCGCCAAGCAGGAAGCTTGATGTCACGACCTCTGCGTCGTCCATCGTGCGGCCATAACGCCCGCCCAGTACCCAGGTATTGGCGTCATGGCTGAGCGCCTTGTCCAGCTTGATGTTCCACTGTCGGTAGCGCTGGTCCGAGCTCAGCGTTGGGTCGTACTGACGCAGCGTCAGGCGTATGTCCTCGCCTTCGCGTGGGAAGTCGACGTTGTCCAGCGTATCGAAGGAATACTGCAGCTCGTAATAGCCTTCGGTGAAGCTGAAGTCCGGCAGGTCCCGCTCGCCGATTCGAACGTCCGCCTCGCCCCACGCCTGACCGACTCCGAAGCGGATCTCACCATTGTTGGCGATCTGGCGACCTACGTTCAGGCCGTAGCCGTAGCGCTGCAGGCGATACTCGGCAATCGGGTCGTTATCGAGAATGGACTCCACGTTCTGAGCTTCGACAAACAGGTTCGGCGCGACGAACCAGCGTGATCCGGCATCCAGCGGTTGATAGAACTCGCTGTAGAGCTCTTGCCGATCACCCAGCTGCAGGCGTGTGAGCCATTCGGCACCCAGTTCATTGATGCCGTTCTTACGATAGCTGGCGCCCAGGTTGAAGACGCTGTCCCCTCGGAAATCATCCGAGAGGCTCAGGCCGAGGCGCAGGTAGTCGGTGCCGGTACGCTTCTCACGGGCACTGATCACAAGCGTGTTGCCAAGCTTGCCACGCTGGACCCGATATTCGACACGTTCGAAATAGTCCAGACCGTAGAGCGTGCCCATGTCCTTCTGCAGATGCTCCAGGTCCAATGGGGCGCCCAGTTCCTGGCGAATATGTCGGCGGATCACTGCATCGCTGACCTTGGAGTCGTTCTCCACCTTTATCGCTGTGATAACCGGCGTGCGCGGGTCGCTGGAACGCGCCAGGCTAAGTGCCGGGTTGCCGCCACTCGGGGCGCGCATCTCGGCCAGGCGTCCTTCCAGCGCAAGCGTAGCGCGGTAGCCGGCATCGACCAGTTGCGCGGCACGGTCGAAGTCGGTAGAGCCGTAGGCGGCCAGTGGCGGCTGGATCAAGAGGTCATGCGGTTGCAGAGTGGCCAGCTGCGCCTCGGAGTTGCGGCGGGTCATCATGGTTGTAGTCTGGTTGAGTACATCGACCACCGTGAGCAGCTCCTTGCGCGGCTTGAGGGGCGTTCCGATGTCCACGACGATCAGACGGTCGACTCCCATGTCGCGGGCGACATCCATCGGAATGTTGTCAACCATGCCGCCATCTACCAGCAGGCGGCCGCCCAGCTCCACCGGCGCGAACACGGCCGGAATCGACATGCTCGCGCGAATTACCTGGGGCAGGTGGCCACGGCGAAAGATCACCTTCTCGTCGTTGGCAATATCGGTGGCTACGGCGCGGAAGGGGATCGGTAGCTGATCGAAGTCGCGGGTGTCGCTGGCATGCACCAGCAGGCGCTCGAGCAGCAGCGCAAGGTTCTGCCCTTGGATCACGCCCAGCGGAAGGCCCAGGCTACCGTCGTCGCGGAAGCTGAGCTTCTGCTTGATAAGAAAATCGCGATCATCCTGTTTGCGCCGATAGGGAATGTCCTGGCGCGGTGGGTCATCGGAGAGTACCTGTTGCCAATCGAGTGTCAGTGCAAGGCGTTCAAGCTCGGCGACGCTGTACCCCGCAGCGTACAACCCGCCGACGACGGCGCCCATGCTGGTGCCGGCGATGGCATCAATGCGTACACCTTGCTCTTCCAATGCCTTGAGCACGCCGACGTGGGCCAGCCCGCGCGCCGCGCCTCCAGACAGGACTAGCCCTGTCTTCGGTTGAGCTGATTGAGCGAACAGCAAAGGCGTGGCAAGCAGTAACAGCACGGAAATCAAAAGGCGGAGCATGGCTGAACCGACGGAGTGCGTGGTGGAAGGCGGCTATTATAGGCCGCTATGAACGCGCCGGAGACGCCACAAATGACCTTAGCCAAGCCGGAAATTGTCATCACCTATTGCACTCAGTGTCAGTGGCTGTTGCGCGCCGCCTGGCTCGCCCAGGAGTTGCTGTCGACCTTCGCCGATGATTTGGGGCGCGTTTGCCTGGTGCCTGCCACTGGCGGAACCTTCCATATCAGCTGCGACGGCGTGCAGATATGGGAACGAAAGAACGATGGTGGCTTTCCCGAGGCCAAGGAGCTCAAGCAGCGTGTGCGTGATTGCATCGACCCGCAACGCTCGCTGGGCCACAACGATCGTTGAGAGTCAGTTGATGAGTTTGGGGGCAACGCTGGGCGGGGTTTTCAGGCGGCTGGTCACAACGCTCGCGATGATGATCAAGGCGCCGCCGAGCAGCATGCGCAGTGTTGGCTGCTCATTGAACAGCCACCAGGCGAAGGCGATGCCGTAGACCGGTTCGAGGGCGAAGATCACCGAGGTCGTACGTGCTTTTAGCACCCGCAGGCTGGCCACGAACAGGCTGTGCGCCAGCCCTGTGCAGAGCACGCCCAACAGCGCCAGCCAAAGCCAGTCCTGCGCCGGTATCGCAGGGATCGCCGACCAGCTGAATGGCAGCAGGCCGGCGAGGATCGCCAAGTTCTGCCATAGAGCCGATCGAACTGGATCCAGGCCGCGGGTAACGGCGCGGTTGAGCAGCGACAGCAGGGCAAACAGCAGCCCCGACAGCACGCCATAGAGCAGCCCGGTAGTCGGGCCGCTGCTGAGGTCGAATGCCGGAGCGACCAGTAGCAAGCCGGCGCATACCACGCCGACCATGGCAAATTCCACGGCGCGGGTACGTTCGCGGAACAGCAGGCCTTCGAGCAGTACGGTAAAGGCGGGAAAGCTGGCGAAGCCCAGGGTGGCGATGCCTACGCCAGCGATCTTCACGGCAATGAAGAAGGTCAGCCAGTGCGCGCCGAGCAGCAGGCCGCCCAACGCCAATCCGGCGCGTTGCCGCCAGTTTGGCGGCGCGCCGCTGGGCCGCAACAGCTGCGTCACCAACAGTAATGCCAGAACGGCGAACAGTGCGCGGCCGAAGGTGATGATCAGCGCCGAACTGTCGGCCAGCTTGCCGAGTACGCCAGACAGACCAAACATCAGCGCGCCGAGATGGATCGCCAGCAGGGCGTTACGCGGAGTCATGGGGTGCTCGGCCTGAGCGAGCAGCACATTCCGTATGCGCCGGGGCGGGAGCGAAACAGTGGGATCATGGCTATCTGGACCTTGCGAATCAGGACCATGCTAGGCGGTCGTTGGGGGCGTGTCTGTCGCGTCAGTCATCGATTTTGTCGCGCAACTCGCGGCGCAATGCACGCGGCGTGCAACCGCGTGCGCGAACCAGCGCGGCGGTGAAGGCGCTTTGCGAGGTATAGCCTACTTGCGCGGCGATCTCGCCGATCGGCAGCCAGGTGTCGTGCAAAAGCGCCTCGGCATACTGCAGGCGCCGCTGGCGCACGTACTCCATCGGCGTTCGACCAGTCTCGCGAAGAAAGCGCGCATGCAAGCCTGCCGCTGATAATCCGGCGATACGGGCGAGGTCGGCAACCTGAAGCGGGTGTGCCAGGTGCCGGTCGATAAATGCGTCGATGGCCGCTAGCGGCAGCAGCTTCAAGTCCAGGGACGCTTCCTGTGCGCCAGCCAGGCTTGCCAGCAACAGCACAGTACCTTGTTCGGCGATTACCGAATCATTGATGGGGCTGCTCGCCAGCCAGGCAATGAGGTTCTGCTGGGGCGGGGCGAGGTGCAAGGTGCCGGGGCGTTCAAGCAGGCGTAGGCTGGCCTCTGTGTGGTGGCCCAAGCGCTGGTGAACCCAGCCCTCGGATGGAAGGTCAAGCACCAGGCAGTGACTGCCGGTGGCGCTGGCGCAGGCGTGGTGGGTGGCAGAGGGTATCACCGCCAAACCCCGCTCGCCGACGCAGCTGCCGCGCCCGGCGATCTCGAACTCCAGCAGTCCCTTGAGGCCGAATACCAGCTGCGGGTGATCGTGGCTATGAGCAATGAGGTCGTGGCGGTAGTTGCGCAGCGATAGCATCTGACGGAGGTCTCGGAAGCAGCCAGCATGCCGTGCAGCGCACGGCTGGCAGACTGTGGATCAGAAGATCAGAGGATGACCTTGTCGCGTAACTTCTCAGCAGCCTGCTGCAGTGCCTGGATCACGCGTTCCTTGTCGAAATTCTGCACGCCATTGGTGTCCAGGTACATGGAGAAGCCGGGCAGTTCGTGTTCCAGGAAGCTGCAGGTCGCGCCAAGGTCGCGGCGGAAATCCACTACTTGATAGATCTGCACCGGGCGAGAGAAGCCTTTGACCGGAATCTGTCCCTTGTCGCGGCACATGATCACGTCCTTGATCAGCGAATAGGTTTCATGGGAAACCAGGATCTCGCTGGCCTCGGCTGAGCTTTCCAGGCGACTGGCCAGGTTCACTTCGCGGCCGATGATGGTGTAGTCCATTCGGGTGTCGGCGCCGAAGTTGCCCACCGTGCAGTAGCCGGTGTTGATGCCCATGCGGATTTCCATAGGCTTGGTGATGCCTTGGGCGCGCCATTGCTGGCGCAGCACCTTCATGTGCTTGCGCATGGCGATGGCCATGGACACTGCTGCCACCGCGTCTTTTTTCGCGCCCTGGCTGGATGGGTCACCAAAGAACACCATCACGCAGTCGCCGACGAACTTGTCGATGGTGCCGCCATATTTGAGGGCGATCTTCGACATCTCGTTGAGGTAGTTGTTGAGCAGGTCGGTGAGGGCTTCGGCTTCCAACTCTTCGGCAAGCTCGGTGAAGCCCTTGATGTCGGAAAAGAACACCGTGAGTCGCTTGCGTTGAGTTTCCAGACGAACGCTACGCTTGCCGGTGAAGATCGATTCCCAAACCTGTGGTGAGAGATATTTTGCGAGGTTGCGGGCCAGGCGCGCGGCCTTGGCCTGTTCCGTTTCAATTTCCTTGCGGGCCTGGGCCAGGCGCTGTCCCTGCTGGTGAACGAAGTAGGCCGTGGCACAGACGTAGAAGCCGGTGAACAAGATGCTGACCAGCGAAACCAGCGGCGGCGTTGTGCCCTGATACTGCAGGGGGGCCACCAGAAAGGCCAGGCCAACACCGACTGTCACGCATGCCAGCGCCAGCGCCAGGTTGCGCAGACTGCCGATCACCAGCGCGCTAAAAGCGAGCGTGAGCAGAAACATCAGGCTGGGTACGATCGAGAAACCGAGCAGCAGGATGCCCGCGCCAGCATTCAGTGCGTCCAGGCAGAGCAGCGTCTGCGAGGTGCGTTCGGGATGATCGCGTTTGAATCGATAGCTCAGGTGATAGGCCAAATGCGGATAGAGCAAGGCGTACGGCACCATCCACAGCAGTTCCATCGAGAAATAATGGGTGTAGGTGCCTGCCGCGAGCGTGGCGGCGCAAGTCAGGTACGCGATTACTCGGGAGTAATACTCGCGCAACGGACGAGTGGCGAGGCCATTGCGGCGCTCAACCGTGGTGGAATTCATGTATGTGTACGGTTCCTGATGGTTTGTCGACGCCTTTTCCCCATGCGCCTAGCAGACTGACGCTGAACTCTATGGTCTCGTCACGCTGCTGATGACGAACGTATCGAGTGCTTCAATGTTCAGTCTTGCGGCTGCTGAGTCAGCTCGGCGATGGCCGACTCGTGCAACAGCCGCCTGATCATAACCAAGCAGGACCACATCGCCAAACCACAGCTTGAAAACAGCCGCGGCACTGGTCGGATATGTCGGTGTCGTCGCACTCAGAAGTGGACGCGACCGATCAACATGTCTCTGAACATCACCCAATCGCCCAGAAAGCTGTACAGCGGGTACTGGAATGTCGCAGGGCGATTCTTCTCGAAAACGAAATGGCCGACCCAGGCAAATCCATAACCGGCCACTGGTATGGCGAGCAACCAGGCCCACTGTTGGGTGGCCAGCGCGTAACCAAGAATTGCCAGCACCAGCAGGCTGCCTGCGAAATGCAGTCGACGACAGGTCCGATTGCTGTGCTCGGCGAGATAGAACGGGTAAAAATCGGCAAAGCTGGTGAAGCGTTCGGCGGTTTGCGTACTCATGGCGTACCTCCTGTTATTGTCGTCGCACAGCTTAGTCAGCTAACGCCTTGCGAGTCAGTGACAATCAGGGCCAGTTTAGTTGCCTTGCACACAGCTGCCTTACCATCCGTAGAACAAGAAGCAACATGACCGAACGCACCACTTCCTCGAGCTGGGCACAGGGAATAGTCCAGACTCTCGAGTCGGCAGGGATCGACTGCCGCCAGTTGTTCAGCGAGCTGAATCTGGATTACACGGCTTTGAGTGACGCCGATGCTCGCTTTGCGCAGGACGATATGACCCGCCTGTGGCATCGCGCCGTGGCTGTTTCCGGAAATCCTGCCATCGGCTTGGATATGGCGCGGCAGGTGCGGCCGGCGGCGCTGAATGTGGTTGGTTATGCGCTGATGTCGAGCCGTAATCTAAAGGAGGGCTTTGCCAGGCTGGTGCGTTACCAGCGGATCATTGCTGAGGGGGCAGACCTGGATTTTCAGCAGTGTTCGCAAGTTTACCGTCTGAGTTTGACGATCCAGGGTGATCGGCTTCCACCGGCCCGGCAAAGTGCCGAAGGCTCGCTTGCGGGCTGTTTGACCTTTTGCCGCTGGTTGACTGGAACGGCGCTGCAGCCGTTAGAGGTGAGTTTTCAGGGGCGCGCGCCGCGTGATCTGGAGCCTTATCAGCGACTGTTTCAAGCGCCGCTGCGTTTCGAGGCGCCCCGCTACGCGCTGCTGTTCTGCCAAGTTGATGTAGAAATGCCATTACCGACGGCCAATGAAGCACTGGCGCAGTTGCATGACCGTTTCGCCGGCGACTATCTGGCGCGCTTCGCTGATACCCGGATCATGCATCGCGCGCGTCAGATTCTCTGCCGGGTGCTGCCGCAAGGTGAGCCCAGGCGCGAAGCGGTCGCGCAGGCGCTTTGCCTCTCCGAGCGCACGCTGCAGCGGCGTATGCACGATGAGGGCAGCAGTTTTCAGAAATTGCTGGATGACACGCGTCGCGATCTGGCGGAGCAGTACCTGGCCCAGCCCAATCTCGCACCGCTGGAAATCGCCTACCTGCTTGGCTTCGCCGATCCGAGCAATTTCTATCGGGCCTTCAAGCGCTGGTTCGGCGTGACGCCCGGTGAGTATCGTCAACGCGTGCGGCCCCTTCGCTAATGATCTGGATGCGTGCGCATAGCCTTAACTACAGCGAATCGGTTACATCTATGCGCCTTCTCATGTAACGGAGATCCAAATTGGCCACCAGCCTTCTTGCGCTGCTCGACGATATTGCGAGCGTACTCGACGATGTATCGGTAATGACCAAGGTGGCGGCAAAGAAGACCGCCGGCGTGCTGGGCGATGATCTTGCCCTCAATGCGCAGCAGGTGACAGGCGTGAAGGCCGACCGCGAGCTGCCCGTTGTGTGGGCGGTGGCCAAGGGCTCGTTTCGCAACAAAGCTATTCTGGTCCCCGCTGCGCTGCTGATCAGCGCGTTCCTGCCGTGGGCGATTACGCCGCTGCTGATGCTCGGTGGCGCTTTTCTCTGCTACGAGGGGTTCGAGAAGCTGGCGCACCGCTTTCTGCATACCGCGCGCAGTGGTCACGCGGAGACGGCGAAAGCACTCGCCGACCCGTCCGTAGACATGGTGGTGTTCGAAAAACGCAAGATCAGCGGCGCCGTGCGTACAGACTTCATTTTGTCTGCAGAGATCATTGCCATTACCTTGGGCACGGTCGCTGCAGCTTCCTTTAGTCAGCAGGTGATGGTGCTGGTGGGGATCGCCATCCTGATGACGGTTGGCGTCTACGGCCTCGTGGCGGCTATCGTCAAGCTCGATGATCTCGGCCTGGCTTTGAGCAAGCGCGCAAGTGGCCTGGCAAGCGCCACTGGCCGAGGCATCCTGCGCGTCGCGCCCTGGCTGATGAAGTTCCTATCGGTCATAGGCACCGCGGCCATGTTCATGGTGGGTGGCGGTATTCTCACCCACGGTATTCGCGCCGTGCACCACTTCATCGAGAGTAGCGCCCATGACGCCCTAGGGTTGCCTTACCTGGGTGCCGTCCTGGGTGGTCTGCTGCCGACGCTGCTCGATGCCGCGTTCGGCATGGTCGTCGGCGGTGCCGTGCTCACGCTGGTTACCCTGGGGCAACGACTGTTCAGACGAGACTCCGGAACCGCCGCCTGATCAATGCCGCCAGAATGCAGGGGTCAGCAACACCAGCACGGTGATGATTTCCAGGCGGCCGAGCAGCATGCCTATCGACAGCAGCCATTTGGCGGCATCAGGCAATGTTGAGAAATTGCCCGCCGGACCGATGATTTCACCCAGGCCAGGGCCGACATTGCACACTGCTGTGGCGGCGCCGGTAAGCGCGGTGATCGGGTCGAGCCCCAGCAGCGCCAGACATAGCGCCAGTACACCGATGGTCATGGTGATGAAGAACGAGAACGTGAGAATCGAGCGAACGATTTCTTCGTCAAGGTTGTGGCCGTTGTATTGCTGGCGAATCACCGCGCGTGGGTGAATCAGCTGTTTGAAGTTGGCGCGCAGCAGTGAGTAGGCCACCTGGAATCGGAACATTTTCAGGCCGCCTGACGTCGAGCCCGAGCAGCCGCCGACAAAGGTGAGGTAGAAAAACACCATGACGGCGAATCCGCCCCACTGGGTGTAATCGTCAACCGCAAATCCGGTTGTGGTCACTACTGAAACCACGCTGAAGGTGACGACGCGCAGCGCATCCAGCATAGGGATTTCATTGTTCAACCAGTACCAGCCGCTGAACAGCAGGCTCGTCACCGTCAGCATCACCACAAAACCGCGGACCTGCTGATCTCTGAACAAGGCCGTGCGGTTACCGCGCAGCGTCATTACGTACAGGGTGAACGGCAGACTGCCGAGGAGCATAAAGAACACTGCGACCCAATGGGCTGACGGTCCGAACTTGCCCATCGACGCATCTGAGGTTGAAAAGCCGCCTGTTGCCACGGTGGACATCGCATGGTTGATGGCATCGAACGGGCTCATGCCGGCCAGCAGGAACGCGACGAATGCTGCCAGGGTGAAAACCGCATAAATCGTAATGAGGTATCGACCGGCCACGTGTGAGCGCGGCATGACTTTTTCCGACCAGTCCGAAGATTCGGTCTGGAACAGCCGCATCCCGCCGACCCGCAACAGCGGCAGAATGGCAATCGCCATTCCAATAAAGCCGATACCGCCCAGCCAATGCAGCAGCGAGCGCCACATGAGCAGGCCCGGCGATAGGCTGTCCAGCCCTGATAGCACCGTGGCGCCGGTGGTGGTGATGCCCGACATGGTTTCGAAGAAGGCGTCGGAATAGCTGATGTGTTGGGTCAGCATCAGTGGCAGTGCGGCGAAGCAGCACACCGCTACCCAGCTCAGCGTCGTCAGGAAATACATGTCTCGCGGACGCAGGTTGGTATTGGCTGGCCGTCCTGGAGCAACCAGCGCGAAGCCGCAGGAAAAGGTGATCAGGCTCGACCAGATGAATGCCTGCAGGTCATCGGTTCGTTCGAAGCTCAGCAGCGTGAGCATCGGGACGATCATGCTGACGGCGAGGGTGATCAGGAATATGCCGAGAATGAAACCGATGATGCGCAGTGTCGGCAGGGCCATGTAGAGGTGCTCGGCACGGTGGAAGAGGGCGGTCATTCTACTCGTGTCTTGGTGCCAGTAAACCGCTGCGCGGCCCGTCGCAAAAATGTTTTCGATGGGAGCTCGCAGCCCCTTCCCAAGGCCGTTGCCATGAATAGAATAGCCGCCGGGGCGCCGGCCCTTTCCGGTTTCTGGGTGTTCACCTGCCATGTCCATCGACAATCCCTGTCTCACGTGCGGCGCATGCTGCGCGTACTTCCGTGTGTCCTTCTATTTTGGTGAATGCATGTCGGCCGGCGGTGCGGTTCCTGACCACCTGACGGTTCAGGTCTCGCCCTTTCATGTGGCCATGCTTGGCACTGACAGCAAGCCATCTCGCTGCGTAGGGCTACTGGGTGACGTGGGGTGCGGGGTGCGCTGCAGTATGTATGAGCAGCGATCGAGCGCTTGTCGCGAGTTCGAGGCGTCCTGGGAGCATGGCGAGCATAATCCTCGTTGCGACACGGCACGCGCAGCGCATGGGTTGCCACCGCTGATGCCACCATTGCAGCCACAGATTTCTCCAGATCAGGTGGCCTGAGCCGTGTAATTGCGGCGGGGGTGTGGTTGCCGCTAACCCGCCATCACTCGCGGTAACGCGGCAACACCCTCTAGAATGTCCGACCCCTTTAGGAGGTAATGGATGGACGCTCTGGACCTGCTGCTAAATCGCGTATCTGTCACTCGCCTATGCGAGCCGGCCCCTGATGCCGCTCAACTCGACCTGCTCTTTCGCGCAGCGCTACGTGCCCCGGATCACGGACAGCTGCATCCCTGGCGCTTCCTGACCATCGAGGGCGATGCGCGTCACAAGCTTGGTGAGTTGTTTGCCCGAGCACTGCAGTCGTGGGAGCCCGACGCTTCGGAGCAAGCGCTGCAGAAAGCGCGGAACATGCCGCTGCGAGCGCCGATGCTTATTGTGGTGATCGCCAGCGTGAAGGCGCATCCGAAGGTGCCGGAACACGAACAGCTGCTTGCCGTCGGCTGTGCGGCCCACGGACTATTGCTGGCCGCCCATGCCCAGGGAATTGGTGCCGTGTGGCGCACAGGCGAATTCTCCTATGACCCTCAGGTACTCAGCGGCCTGGGCTTGAGCCAACAAGAGCGCTTGCTGGGCTTCATATATATCGGGACACCGGAAGGGCGCGTGCGCGCCGCTCCAGTGCTCGAACCGCAGGCGTTCGTCAGCGACTGGGGCGGTCAGCAGGACGCTTAAGCGTCTGCAGCGCTGGGCTGGGCACCAGATACTGGCAAGCGCAGCCTGGCAATGAAGCCGCCGTCGGGATGGTTGGCCAATTGCAGTTGCCCGCCGTGGCGCTCTGCCGCGCGGCGGGCAATCGCCAGTCCAAGGCCATGACCGGCGGCCGTCTGCCCCGGGGCGCGGAAGAATGGTTCGCTCAGTTGCGGCAGGTATTCCTCGGCTACGCCGGGACCGTGATCACGGACACTCAGTACCAGTTCGTTGCCCTCACGCTGCGCGCGCAGCTCGATCGGCATCCCTTCGGGGTTGAAGCGCAGCGCATTGCGCAACAGGTTGTCCAGCGCACGCTCCAGCATTTCAGACCAGCCGCTCAGTCGCACGTCGGGCTCCACCCGGCTGTCGATGCGTTGAGCTGGACAGATGATGCGAGCGTTGTCCTTCAGTTGCTCGAACATCGACGGCAGGTCTACGGGGGTAACTGCGCCAGGTTCAGCATCAAGGCGCGAGAGCTCGAGAATCTCGCTGATCAACGCTTCCAGTCGATCGCACTCTTTGGCCAGACGCGGCCAGATCACTTCTCGCTCGCTCGGGCTGGCGCGCTCTGCGAGTGCCTGGGCTATGCGCAGCCGGGCAAGCGGTGAGCGCAGTTCATGGGACACATCGCGCAGTAGCTGGCGTTGGCTGCTGATCAGTGCCTGCAGCCGCGCGCCCATGCGGTTGAAGTCGTTCGCCAGCACGCCGAGCTCATCGCGCCGCGTGGCCAGCCGGGCCAATGACTGCTGCTGATAGGTGGTCTGGCCGAGGTCATGCACTGCGCGGCGAAGGCGATCCAGCGGTCGGGTGATGGAAAGGGTAAGCAGCAGGCTGAAGCCCGTCAGTACAACCAGGGCGATGCCCAGGGCGCTCAAGGGCCAGGCCAGACTTCCACGGTGCCAAGCCTGCAGTTCGGGATGTGGGATGCGGTAGATGAATAGATAGGTTTCGCCACTATTGGGGCTGATGTAATCGGCAGTCAGGCGCCGCCAGGGTAGGTGACGCTCGCGGTCCTGATGGCGTGCTTCAAGTGCGGCAGCGCGGTCAGAGAAAGTGCCGCGGATAATCGGTTGACCGTTCTCCGCCAGTACCTGTACGTCGACGCGGGAGCGATGCCGGCGTTGCTCGAGCAGGCGTTGCGCGGCAATCGGGCCCTGGCGTTCATAAACCTCGGTCCAGGTCTCGGCGAGCCCCTGCAGCGCCGGGTGGCGGCTGAGAATCCAGGCATCCTGATTAAGCGCATGGCCGAGCAGCATGGCCAGGCCGGCCACCAAGGCTATGGCCAGCCAGAACGTCGCGAGTATGCGCCAGAACAGTGATCGCACTGGTCCTCTCCACAGCAATAGCCCGGTCAGCTCCGCGCTGTCATCACAAATGACGGGCGGACGCTGCCGGGCAGTTTAACGAAGGCGTCCTAGGATCAGTTCTTCTGATCGCGGTCAGCTTTCCACTTGAGGAATTCGGCGCGTTCGGCGCGCTTCTCTTCCATTTTTTTGATGCTTTCGTCGAAGGCTTTCTGCTGCTCGGGCTTGAGTTGGGCACGCATGCTCTGGTGAGTCTTTTCGCGGCTGGCTTCAAGGTCCTTCTGCATGGCCTTGCGATCGGCTTCGGGCAGCTTGTCGAGATAGCGCTGGGTGATTTCCTTATGCTGCTTCATTTGCTGGCCCATCAGCTTGCGCATTTCGCGCTGCTGTTCCTTGGTCAGGTCCAGGTCCTGAAACATGTGCGGCGCCTTCTTGCCACCGTGATGGCCGTCGTGCATGCCGCCGGGCATCGCGAATGCAAAGGTCGGCAGGGCTGCGGCGAACAGTAGGGCTACGAGTGATTTGCGCATGGTGAAAACTCTCCTATGTAGGGAAACCGGCCGTGCCGCCGCGCTATCCAGATGGGCGCTGACGGCAGGTCTGTGACCGGATGAGTTCAGTCTACGCAGTGCAAGGTCAAGAGCGGTCAGCCCACGGTAAAGGCTGGGTAAAGACGTTAGGCCGAGTAAAGATAGCCGCGGCTGCGTAACGCGACGATGCGCGGACTGCCGTCGGTATGCGGTCCAAGCTTGCGACGCAGGTTGCTGACATGCATGTCCAGGCTGCGATCATAGAGGGTCAGTTTGCGACCCAGCGCATGCTGGGCGAGGGTTTGCTTGTCGATCGGCTCCCCGGGTTGCGCCAGCAATGTCTCGAGAATGCGGCCTTCGGACAGGGTAAGGCTGACGTCGTGGCCGCCAACGCTGGCGACGCCGCGGGCGGGGCTGTAACACAGATCACCGAGCTCGACCTGGCTGGGTGCTGCGGCTGGGTGACTTCGACGCAGTACGGCGCGCAGACGTGCGGTGAGTTCGCGAGGGTCGCAGGGCTTGGCCAGGTAATCGTCGGCGCCAAGCTCCAGACCGAGAATGCGGTCCAGCGGTTCGCCACGCCCCGAGAGCATCAGCACCGGCAGCTCGGGATGTTCGCTGCGTAGCTGCTTGAGTAGTTCCAGGCCACTGCCGTCCGGGAGCATAACGTCCAGGATGACTGCCGCTGGTTGGTGTTGCGCCAGCGCCTGCCGTGCGCTCTGGCCATCGTGGCAGGCGTGGGCGACGAAACCTTCTTGCGCGAGCCAGCTGATCAACAGCTCGCACAACTCCTGGTCGTCGTCGATAAGCAGTAATTCACTCATTTCAGCTCTGGCACTCAGTTGAGCCACTGGCGACGGCGGCGGCCGCGCGTTACCAGCAGGCCTAGGGTGAAACTGATGACTCCGACTGCGCCGCCAACGGCGAACCATTGCTGCTGCTCGCTCAACATGGCTGGCAGCACTTTCGCCTGTTCGGTCTGCAGTTGCAGGCGCAGCCGTCTGTTCTCCTCGCGCAAGCGCAGCAGCAGTGCCTCAGTGGTATCGCCGGCCAGGCCTGCAAGTTGCGGTTCGGCTTCGACTTCCAACGCCTCGAACTCAATGGAGTCAGTGGGTTCGGTCACTGTTGTGGGAGGCTCTATCGGCTCTTCCTGGGCATGCAGCGCGGGGGCGAGCAGGGACAGGGCAAACAGCAGGGAAAGCGGTCGTTGACGCATCGGAACTCCTATTTCCTATCGAGGCCGTGGTACTCCAGCGGCCGGGCAGATTCGCTATCCCGGCTGTGTCGGCTCAGGGCAGCACTTTCTTGAAGGGCTTGACTACCACGCTCACGTAGACGCCCGCAGCTTTATAGGGATCTGCGTCCGCCCACTGCTGCGCTGCTTCGAGGGAGTCGAACTCGGCAACCACCAGGCTGCCGCTGAAACCGGCTTCGCCCGGATCATTGCTGTCGATGGCCGGGTGCGGACCGGCGAGAACCAGGCGGCCTTCGTTCTTCAGTTGCTCTAGGCGGGCCAGATGGGCTGGGCGAGTGGCGAGGCGGTCCTGCAGGGAATTCGGTGCGTCGGTGGCGATAACGGCGTACAGCATGGTCGTTCCTCGTTCGCGTGGGTTGCGTCTGTAAGCGGAATTGAAAGCCCGGTGGCGACTTGGCTGACGCCCTGTCCGAGGCCTCATGGCGCGTGGCAGCTGCCTCTGCGGCATAGCGCGCCATCATAGCAAACGGCGCTGAAGGCGGAAGCGCTGCGCTTGATCTGGCGTATCGCCCACCGCACGGCAAACAGGATTGGTGGTCGAATCAGCTGCGAAGGGAGGCATGCCGGCAGTGGTTCCATCGTGCGATGACACGAGGCAAGCCAAAGCTCTGGCGCGGCGTTAGACTAGTCGGCCGTTTTTACCTGAGCGTCTGGTTTCCAGCGATGGCAGCCAGTTGACCATCTTTGCGCCAGGTCTCACGGTTCTTTCTCGAGGTGTCAGCACCTCACTGGAGTGCGTTACCCGATGATTGTCGATCTGCATTGCCACAGCACCGCCTCGGACGGTGTGATGGCGCCTGCCAAATTGGTGGAGCGCGCCCATGCGCGCGGCGTCGAGATGCTGGCGCTAACCGACCATGACACGGTGGATGGCCTCGCCGAGGCGCGAGCGACGGCTCAGGCGCTGGGCATGCAGCTGGTCAATGGGATCGAGCTTTCATGCCTGTGGAGCGGGGCTACCATTCATATATTGGGCTATGCCTTCACCGCTGATGCTCCGGCATTACAGCAGGCTATCGCGCTTCTGCACGATGGTCGCTGGCGCCGCGCCGAGCTGATCGGCCAGCGCCTCGAAGCGAAGGGCATGCCGGGCGCGCTCGAGGGCGCAAGGGCGATTCAGCAAGAACTCGGCGACAGTGGTAATGCGCCGGCCCGCCCGCACTTCGCGGACTATCTCGTGCGCGCCGGTTATGTGCGTGACCGCGCCGAAGCATTCCGTAAATGGCTCGGTTCGGGCAAGCTCGGTGACGTGAAGCAGCATTGGCCGAGCCTGGAACAGACGGTGCAGACCTTGCGCGATTCCGGCGCGTGGATGAGCCTCGCGCATCCGTGGCAGTACGATTTCACCCGCAGCAAGCGGCGTCGGCTGGTAATCGATTTCGCCCAGGCAGGCGGTCACGCGTTGGAGGTGGTCAACGGCATGCAGCCGTTGGAGCAGGTCGGCGGGCTGTCGACGCTGGTGCGTGAATTCGGCCTGATGGCGACGGTGGGCAGCGACTTCCACGCGCCTGGGGACTGGTCGGAGCTGGGGTTGTACCGCAGTTTGCCGGAGGACCTGTCGCCGCTTTGGAGACATTTCGATCATGAGCGCCGCATACCTGCTGCCAGCTGAACAGGGAGTTTCCATGAGCCAGTTCTTTCAGATTCACCCGGATAACCCCCAGCCGCGCCTGATCAAACAGGCTGTGGAAATCATCCGCAAGGGTGGGGTGGTGGTCTATCCGACTGATTCCAGCTATGCCGTCGGCTGTTCGATGGGCAACAAGGCCGGGATCGAACGTATCCGCCGTCTGCGCCAGCTCGACGATAAGCACAACTTCACCCTGGCCTGCCGCGACCTGTCGCAGCTGGGGCTGTTCGCCAAGGTCGATACCGCCGCATTCCGCCTGCTCAAGGCCCATCTGCCGGGGCCTTACACGATCATTCTGTCGGCTACTCGCGAAGTGCCGCGCATGCTGCTGCATCCCAAGCGTCGCACCATTGGGCTGCGCGTGCCGGCTCTGCCGATTGCCCAGGCTCTGCTGGAAGAACTGGGCGAGCCATTGATGAGTGTCAGCCTGATCCTACCTGGCGAAGAGTTGCCGATGAGCGACCCCTATGAGATGCGTGATGCCTTGGAGCATCAGGTAGACCTGATCATCGATGGCGGGTACGGTGGCCTCGAGGCATCTACCGTGGTCAGCCTGGTCGACGATCAGCCTGAAGTGGTGCGGGTCGGTTGTGGCGATCCCGCGCCTTTCATGGTCTGAGCCGGCTAGCGAGCTGCCCGAATTACATCAATCAAGGACACCCTTTTGAGCTCCATGGATTCACAGCGACGTGTGGTTTCCGGCATGCGTCCCAGCGGCCGGCTCCATCTTGGTCACTACAACGGCGTTCTGAAGAACTGGGTCAAGCTGCAGCATGAATACGAATGCTTTTTCTGCATCGTCGACTGGCATGCGCTGACCACGGATTACGAGAGCTCCGGTGAGATTTCGCAGAACATCATGGATATGGCGGTGGACTGGCTGGCCTCTGGAGTCAGCCCAAGCTCCGCCACGCTGTTCATCCAGTCGCAGGTACCCGAGCATGCCGAGCTGCACCTGCTGCTGTCGATGATCTGTCCGCTGAGTTGGCTGGAGCGGGTGCCATCCTACAAGGAGCTGCAGCAGAATCTGCAGCATAAGGATCTTGATACCTATGGCTTTCTCGGCTATCCGCTACTGCAGGCGGCGGACATCCTGATCTATCGTGCCGGGCTCGTGCCGGTTGGTGCCGACCAACTGCCGCATATCGAATTCGCCCGCGATGTGGCACGCCGCTTCAATCACATTTATGGGCGTGAGGCGGACTTCGAAGATAAGGCCGAAGCGGCGATCCGCAAGCTCGGCAAGAAAACTTCGCGTCTTTATGTCAGCTTGCGCAAGGCCTATCAGGAGCAGGGCGACGTCGAGGCGCTGAACACCGCGCGTGCCATCATCAAGGAACAGCAGACCATCACCATCGGCGATCAGGAGAGGCTCTACGGCTACCTGGAAGGCTGCGGCAAGCTGTTGCTGCCCGAGCCTCAGGCGCTGCTCGGCGATTCGCCGAAGATATCCGGTCTCGACGGCGGCAAGATGGCCAAGTCCAACAGCAATGCCATCTACCTGCGCGACACGTCGAACGAGATCGAAGAGAAGATCCGCCGCATGCCCACCGACCCGGCCCGCGTACATCGCAGCGACCCTGGTGAGCCGGCGCGCTGCCCGGTGTGGCAAATGCACCTGGTGCATTCCGATGAAGCTGTGCGCCAGTGGGCCGAGCAGGGCTGTCGCGGTGCCGGTATCGGCTGTCTGGAGTGCAAGGCGCCCTTGATCGATTCGATCAGGAACGATCTGATGCCGTTGCAGGAACGCGCACTGGACTACGAGCAGAACCCCGACCTGGTCCGCAGCATCCTTGCCGAAGGCGCCGACCGAGCCCGCGACGAAGCCCGTGAGACGCTGATTGAAGTACGCCAGGCCATGGGCCTGAATTATCGCTGACTGCCGTCCCGCGCAGCCTCAAGGATGTCCATGCAGCAGAGCGAGTCTCACAGCATCGTAACGATCCAGCCCGGTGAGCAGCTGCGGCTGGCGCTGGTCTATGGCGAGGCCGTCACCGAGCTGCCGCTGGATCTGTATATCCCGCCGGACGCGCTGGAGGTCATTCTCGAAGCGTTCGAAGGCCCTCTGGATCTATTGCTCTACCTGATCCGCAAGCAGAACATCGACATTCTCGACATTCCCGTGGCGGAGATAACTCGTCAGTACATGGGCTACGTCGAGCTGATGAAGTCGGTGCGGCTGGAGCTGGCGGCCGAGTATCTGGTGATGGCCGCGATGCTTGCCGAGATCAAGTCGCGCATGCTCCTGCCGCGCTCGGCCGAGGTGGCCGATGAAGAAGACGACCCACGTGCCGAGCTGATCCGTCGGCTGCAGGAGTACGAGCGTTTCAAAGCGGCTGCCGAAGACATCGACGAGCTGCCACGTGTCGGCCGCGACCTGCAGGTGCCGCGCCTCGATGCGCCCGAGGCGCGGGCACGCAAGCTGCTGCCGGATGTCAGCCTCGAGGAGCTGCTGGTGTCGATGGCCGAAGTGCTGCGCCGTGCCGATATGTTCGAGAGCCACCAGGTCACCCGCGAAGCGCTGTCGACCCGCGAGCGTATGAGCGAAGTGCTCGAACGCTTGAAAGGCGGCGCCTTCGTCCCCTTCGTGACGCTGTTCAGGATCGAGGAAGGGCGCCTTGGCGTGGTGGTGACCTTCATGGCCGTGCTCGAGCTGATCAAGGAGTTGCTGGTCGAGCTGGTGCAGAATGAGCCCTTTGCGCCGATCCATGTGCGTAGTCGTACCGAATAGGCATTTGCAGGAGTCAATCGTGGACCTGTCCGATCCCAAGGATCTCGCTTCGCTGCTCGAAGCCTTTCTGCTCGCCTCCGGCAAGCCGCTTTCCCTTGAGCGCCTCAGCGAACTCTTCGAGGAAGGCGAGCGGCCTTCCTCGGCGCTGCTGAAGAAGGCCCTTGAGGTGCTGGAAAAATCCTGCAAGGGCCGCGCGTTCGAGCTCAAGGAAGTGGCCAGCGGTTACCGCCTGCAGGTGCGTCAGCGCTTTTCACCCTGGGTTGGTCGGTTGTGGGAAGAGCGCCCGCAGCGCTATTCCCGCGCGCTGTTGGAGACCCTGGCGCTGATCGCTTACCGCCAGCCGATCACCCGTGGCGAGATCGAGGACATCCGTGGCGTTGCGGTCAACAGTCAGATCGTCAAGACGCTACAGGAGCGCGAGTGGATTCGCGTGGTCGGTCATCGTGACGTGCCTGGTCGGCCGGCGATGTTCGCCACCACCCGCCAGTTTCTCGACCATTTCAACCTGAAAAACCTTGATGAGCTGCCGCCGCTGGCCGTGCTGCGCGAGATGGAACCGGAGCTGCGGCCGATGCTCGACGATGAGGACGCGCCCGTGCCTGTTGCCTTGCAGGCACGCGCCGATGAGGCTGCGGACGAGCCTCTGGCGCCGCTACCCGAGCAAACCAGCTTCCGCAGCTTGCTGGCCGAGCTTGACGGCATGGAGCAGGGGCTCAAGACAGATTTCGATGATCTGTTGGATGCAGAAGAAGCTACAGACGAGCCGGCTGAGGAGAAACCGGCGCCGTAACACCATATTTTTCAGGTTTTTTATCGGCATTGCCCTCGCATTTTCCCTCCTCGCAAGCCTGCGTCCATCAGCCATTGTGCCAACTACTTGCCTGCCGTTGCTTCGAGCGGCGGCGTTGCGTCGTGTCTGAACGCCAACTGACCCTGGATGGTTTATGGTTGTCAGAGCTTTCAACCAAACGTTGAGTCGTTCAACAAACAGTTGAGTTTTGCAGCAGGAGTAAGGCATGCATCCGCGAGTTCTAGAAGTTACCGAGCGCCTGGTCGAGCGTAGCCGCAAGACCCGCGAGCGCTATCTGGCGATGATGGCCGCCGCCGCCAGCGAAGGTCCGCAGCGGGGCAAGCTGCAGTGCGCCAATTTCGCCCATGGCGTCGCCGGCTGCAATTCCGGCGAGGACAAGCAGAGCCTGCGCCTGATGAATGCGGCCAACGTGGCCATCGTCTCGGCTTACAACGACATGCTCTCGGCGCATCAGCCTTACGAGCACTTCCCGGAAGCGATTCGCCAGGCATTGCGCGAAATTGGCTCGGTCGGACAGTTCGCCGGTGGCGTGCCGGCCATGTGCGATGGTGTTACCCAAGGCGAAGCCGGCATGGAGATGAGCCTGGCCAGTCGCGAAGTTATCGCCATGAGCACGGCAGTTGCGCTGTCGCACAACATGTTCGATGCCGCATTGATGCTCGGCATTTGCGACAAGATCGTGCCTGGTCTGATGATCGGCGCCCTGCGTTTCGGCCACCTGCCGACGATTTTCGTGCCCGGCGGGCCGATGCCATCGGGGATCCCCAATAAGGCGAAAGCGGAAGTTCGCCAGCGTTACGCCGAGGGCAAGGCCAGCCGCGAGGAGCTGCTGGAGTCGGAAATGAATTCCTATCACAGCCCAGGCACCTGCACCTTCTATGGCACGGCCAATACCAATCAGGTGGTGATGGAGATCATGGGCCTGCATCTGCCGGGCTCCTCGTTCGTCAACCCTTACACGCCGTTGCGCGATGCCCTGACTCGAGAGGCGGCGCATCAGGTGACGCGCCTGACCCATCAGGCGGGCAATTACACGCCGCTGTGTCAGGTAGTCGACGAGAAATCCATCGTCAACTCGGTGGTTGCGCTCAGCGCCACCGGGGGGTCGACCAATCACACCCTGCATATCCCGGCGTTCGCCCGTGCCGCTGGCATCCAGCTGACCTGGCAGGACATGGCGGAGCTTTCCGAAGTGGTGCCGACGCTGGCCAAGGTCTACCCCAACGGCCAGGCCGATGTGAACCATTTCCATGCCTGTGGCGGGGTACCGTTCATGGTGCGCACGCTGCTCGACGCCGGACTGTTGCATGAGGACGTGCACACTGTCGTCGGCAAGGGGCTGCGACGCTACATCCAGGAGCCGTTCCTCGACGGTGACAAGCTGGTCTGGCGTGACGGCCCGACGCAGAGCCTCGATGAAAACATCCTCCGTCCGGCTGACCGGCCTTTCTCACCGGAAGGCGGGCTGCGTGTACTGGAGGGCAACCTCGGCCGCGGCGTCACCAAGATTTCCGCCGTGGCGCCGGAACACCGTGTGGTCCAGGCGCCGGCGCGGGTGTTCATCGATCAGAGTGAGCTGGCGACCGCGTTCAAGGCCGGCGAGCTGGAGTGTGACTTCGTTGCGGTGGTGCGCTTTCAGGGGCCCAAAGCCAATGGCATGCCCGAGTTGCACAAGCTGACGCCGTTCCTCGGCGTGCTGCAGGACCGCGGGTACAAGGTGGCGCTGGTCACCGATGGGCGTATGTCCGGCGCATCGGGCAAGGTCCCGGCGGCTATCCATGTCTGCCCGGAGGCGCTGGACGGCGGACCGCTGGCGCGGGTGCGAGACGGCGACATCATCCGCGTCGATGGCGAGACCGGCGAGCTGCGCGCACTGGTCGATCCCGTCGAATGGGATGCGCGAGAACCGGCGATTCGTCCCGAAGACATGGGCATCGGCTGTGGTCGCGAGCTGTTTGCATTCATGCGTGCGTCCTTCAGCACGGCGGAGCAGGGCGCCAGTGCCTTTACCGAGAGCCTGGAGGCGCTCAAATGAAAACCGCGCTGGTCGGAGACATCGGTGGTACCAATGCACGCTTCGCGCTCTGGCGTGATCAGCGCATCGAACAGATTCGTGTGATTCCCACAGCCGATCATGCTCGGCCGGAGCTGGCGATCCGGGCGTATCTGAGTGAGGTCGATCAGCCGTTGGAGGCGCTCGAAGCCGTTTGCCTGGCCTGCGCCGGGCCGGTGGGCGGTGATCTTTTCCGTTTCACCAATAATCATTGGCAGCTGAGTCGCGAAGCGTTCTGCCGCGAACTGGGCGTGAAAGAGTTGCTGCTGATCAACGACTTCACCGCCATGGCTCTCGGGATGACGCGGCTGCACGATGGCGAGCGCATCACGGTTTGTGAGGGTGAGCCTGAACCGGGACGGCCACGGCTGGTCATAGGGCCCGGCACCGGGCTTGGGGTTGCCGGGCTGCTGCCATTGGCGGGCGCTGGTTGGCGTGCCCTGCCGGGGGAGGGCGGACATATTTGCCTGCCGATTGGCAGTGAACGCGAGGCCGCGATCTGGGCCCAGTTGCATCGCTCCCTCGGTCACGTGAACGCGGAAGCTGTGCTCAGTGGCCCAGGTTTGCTGACGCTTTACCGCGCCTGCTGCGCGCTGGATCGGCAACAGGTTGCGTTCGACTCGCCTGCGGGCATTACCGCTGCTGCGCTGACAGGAGACGTATACGCGACGGCGGTATTGGAGCAGTTCTGCCGCTGGTTGGGGCGTATCGTCGGCGATAACGTGCTGACCCTCGGCGCTCGCGGCGGCGTATACATCGTTGGCGGTGTGGTACCCCGTTTCGCCGAATTTTTCCTGCGTAGCGGTTTCAGCGAGGCGCTGCGCGATAAGGGGCAGATGAGCCGCTATTTCGATCGCCTGCCGGTCTGGCTGGTGACCGCGCCGTACCCAGGCCTCGAAGGCGCGGGCGTGGCATTGCAACCGTTGTTGGAAGGAGCCTAGGCTGCGGCATGTCGGGTCGACGGGTGACCTCATAACAACAAAAAGGGACGTGACGTGAGCCAAGCAGGTAAGAACATCCTTCTGGTCGATGACGATCAGGAAATCCGCGAACTGTTGCAGACCTATCTCAGCCGCTCGGGCTTTCAAGTGCGCGGCGTGCCGGACGGCGCGCAGTTTCGCGCGGCGCTGTGCGCCGAGCCGGCCGATCTGGTGATTCTCGACGTCATGCTGCCCGACGAGGACGGCTTCAGCTTGTGCCGCTGGATTCGCCAGCATGAACGGCTGGCCTCGATGCCGATCATCATGCTCACCGCCAGTTCCGACGAAACCGACCGAGTGATCGGCCTGGAGCTTGGTGCCGACGACTATCTGGGCAAACCGTTCAGTCCGCGCGAGTTGCTGGCGCGGATAAAGGCGCTGCTACGTCGCGTGAGCTTCGCTCAGGAGCGCGGCAGCGATGTGCTGGCGTTCGATGAGTGGAGACTGGACATGATCAGTCATCGTCTATTTCACGCCGACGGCGAAGAGGTTTTCCTCTCCGGTGCAGACTTCGCCCTGCTAAAGCTGTTTCTCGACCATCCGCAGCAGATCCTCGACCGCGACACCATTGCCAACGCCACTCGCGGGCGTGAGGTGATGCCCCTGGAGCGCATCGTCGACATGGCGGTCAGTCGGCTACGCCAGCGCCTGCGCGATACCGGCAAGTCGCCGCGTCTGATTCGTACCGTGCGCGGCTGCGGCTATCTATTGGCTACCCAGGTAACGCCGCACCATGCATCTGCACACTGAGCGGCGGCGCCTGCGGCTGGTGCCGCGCTCGCTGCTTGGGCGCATGTTGCTGCTGACCTTGTTGGCAGTATTGTTGGCTCAGGGCCTGTCCAGCCTGATCTGGCTATCGCAGCTGCGTGCCAGCCAGATGGAAGGATTGCTCACCAGCGCCCGCAGCCTGGCGCAGTCCATGGCGGCCAGTGTCAGCTACTTTCGCTCGCTGCCCTTGGGGTATCGGCCGCTGGTGCTCGATCAGTTGCGCAGCATGGGTGGTACGCGCTTTTTCGTGTCGCTCAACGACAAGCCGCTGGACATGAAAATCCTCCCCGAAACGCCACGCAAGCGAGTCGTCCTGCATGAAGTCGAGCAGGTGTTACGTCAACGGCTCGGTGGGGAAGTGGACCTGACCATCGAGTTCGTCAGCCCGGACGATCTGCGAATTTTCAACAGCGGCATCAAGCTCGATGAGCTGCCGCGTTCCTGGGCGCACTACGCGCTGGGGCTCGAACCGCTTTCACCGCCGGTACTGGTGACGCAGATCCAGATCGCCCCGCAGGAATGGCTCTATCTGGCCTCGCTGATGCCGGCGCCCTACGTCAGCCTGGAAGACGAGGGCCTGCCGGTCCAGCAGCTCTGGTTCATTGTGCTGACCAGCGCCTTTCTGCTGCTGTTCATTGGCTTGCTGGTGCGTTGGCAAAGCCGGCCGCTCAAGCGCCTGGCCAAGGCTGCTCGCGAACTGTCGTTGGGTGCCGAGGTGAAAACCCTGACGGAAACCGGCGCCAGCGAGATCGTCGAGGTGAGTCGTGCCTTCAACAACATGCGCGAACGTATCAGTCGCTATTTGACCGAGCGCGGCCAGCTGTTCAGCGCCATTTCCCATGACCTGCGCACACCCATCACACGACTGCGTCTGCGGGTCGAACTGCTGGAGGATGAAGCCCAGCAGGTCAAATTCACCCGTGACCTCGACGAACTGGAGCTGCTGGTCAAGGGCGCGTTGCAGTGCGTGAAGGACACCGATATCCACGAGAACATCGAGGCGGTGGATCTCAATCTGCTGCTCGAGCATATCGTCGAGCCTTATCAGGCCTGCGACGGTACTCGCGTGACGCTGGACGGCCGGGCTTTGGCGACTTATCCGGGCAAGCCGCTGGCGCTCAAGCGCTGCATTGGCAATCTGCTGGATAACGCCCTGAAGTACGGCGAGCGTGCCCATCTGCACGTCGAAGATGACAGGGAGACGCTGGTACTGCATGTCGACGACGAAGGGCCAGGTGTGCCGGAGCAGCGGCTGGAGCACGTCTTCGAACCCCATGTGCGGCTTTCCGGGCAGCAGCAGGGCTATGGGCTGGGGCTTGGTATCGCGCGCAACATCGCCCATGCCCATGGCGGCGAGCTGAGCATGCGCAACCTGCAGCAGGGAGGGCTGAGGGTGACGCTAACGCTGCCACGCTGATCCCGCACAGTGCGCATCGTTACGCTTGTCGCACCTTTGTAACCGTCCGGTGACCATCGGCCATCCCTTCGTTACCCAGTGTCCATTTTTCTGCGCATAGACTCGATCATCGCAAGCGACCAACGACTTGCCGGATAAAAACAAGAAGGTGCCTCTACATGAAAGCGATCCATCGTCTCGCTCTTTCCGTTTCCCTTGCCCTGCCTGTTTTCGCCCATGCCGGCGAAGTCGAAGTTCTGCACTGGTGGACCTCCGGCGGTGAAAAGCGCGCGGCCGATACCCTGCAGAAGCTGGTAGAGCAGAAGGGCCACAGCTGGAAGGACTTCGCCGTAGCCGGCGGCGGCGGCGAGGCCGCCATGACCGTACTGAAAACCCGCGCCGTTTCCGGTAATCCGCCTTCCGCAGCGCAGATCAAAGGACCAGACATCCAAGAGTGGGGCGAACTCGGCCTGCTTGCCAACCTCGATGACACCGCCAAGGCCGAGCGCTGGGATGAGTTGCTGCCTGAGCAGGTGCGCAAGATCATGCAGTACGATGGTTCCTACGTGGCCGTGCCAGTCAATGTGCACCGGGTCAACTGGCTGTGGATCAATCCGGAGGTGTTCGAGAAGGCCGGTGCCAAGCCGCCGAAGACCCTCGACGAGTTCTTCGCCGCGGCCGACAAACTCAAGGCCGCCGGCTTCATTCCGGTCGCCCACGGTGGCCAACCCTGGCAGGACGGCACCGTGTTCGAGGGTTTCGTACTGAGCATTCTCGGCCCGGACGACTACCACAAGGCCTTCGTCGAGCTGGACAACGACACCCTGACCGGCGACAAGATGGTCCAGGCCTTTACCGCGCTGAAGAAGCTGCGCGACTACATCGACGCCGACGCCGCTGGCCGGGAGTGGAACCGTGCCACCGGCATGGTCATCGACGGCAAGGCCGGCATGCAGATCATGGGCGACTGGGCCAAGAGCGAGTTCACTGCCGCCAACAAGGTGGCTGGCAAGGACTATCAGTGCCTGCCGTTCCCCGGCACCCAGGGCAGCTTCGCCTTCAATATCGACTCCCTGGCGATGTTCAAGCTCAGCAACGACGACAACCGCAAGGCCCAGGAAGACCTGGCGCGCACCGTACTGGAGCCTGAGTTCCAGACCTTCTTCAACCAGAACAAGGGCTCGATTCCGGTTCGCCAGGACCAGGACATGAGCGAGTTCGATGCCTGCGCCCAGCAGTCGATGACCGACTTCAAGGAAGCCGCCAAGGGCAGCGGTCTGCAGCCCAGTCTGACCCATGGCATGGCTGCTTCTAGCTACGTGCAGGGCGCGGTGTTCGACGTCGTCACCAACTTCTTCAACGACCCCAAGGCCGACCCGCAAAAGGCGGCCAAGCAGCTCGCGGCAGCGATCAAAGCCGTGCAGTAACGCTGAGGGCGGACCGCGTCTGCCCACTTCCCTGACGTACGTCCCGGTACAGGCCCACGCCTGTGCTGCGGGCGACGACATCCCGGATTTCCATGAGGGATCACATCCATGAGCTCCATCGCGCTTCAAGCCAGGCCCGCCAAAGCCTCGCCGTTCGACGCCCTGCAGCGCTGGCTGCCCAAGCTGGTGCTGGCGCCGAGCATGCTGATCGTGCTGGTCGGTTTCTACGCCTACATCGGCTGGACCTTCCTGCTCTCGTTCACCAATTCACGCTTCATGCCCAGCTACAAATGGGTCGGCCTGCAGCAGTACGAGCGCCTGTGGGACAACGATCGCTGGTGGGTCGCCAGCCAGAACCTGCTGGTTTTTGGTGGATTGTTCATCGCCATCAGCCTGCTTATCGGCGTCGTGCTCGCCGTGCTGCTGGACCAGCGTATCCGCCGCGAAGGGCTGATCCGCACCATCTACCTGTATCCCATGGCGTTGTCGATGATCGTCACCGGCACCGCCTGGCAGTGGCTGCTCAATCCTGGCCTGGGCCTGGACAAGCTGCTGCGCGACTGGGGCTGGGAAGGCTTTCGCTTCGACTGGCTGGTCGATCCGGATCGGGTCATCTATTGCCTGGTGATCGCCGCGGTGTGGCAGGCCTCCGGGTTCGTCATGGCGCTGTTCCTCGCCGGTCTGCGCAGCGTCGATCAGTCGATCATCCGCGCTGCTCAGGTGGATGGTGCGAGCCTGCCGACCATCTACCTGCGCATCGTGTTGCCGAGTTTGCGCCCGGTGTTCTTCAGCGCCTTGATGATTCTCGCCCACATCGCGATCAAGAGCTTCGACCTGGTGGCGGCGATGACTGCCGGTGGGCCGGGCTACTCCAGCGATCTGCCGGCGATGTTCATGTACGCCCACACCTTCACACGCGGCCAGATGGGACTGGGTGCAGCCAGCGCCATGCTGATGCTTGGCGCGGTGATGGCGATCATCGTGCCGTACCTGTATTCCGAGCTGAGGAACAAGCGCCATGTCTGACTTCGCTCAACCACGCCTGACCCTCGGGCGCCTGACCATCCATGCCACCCTGCTGCTGGCGTGCGCCGTCTACCTGGTGCCGCTGATCGTGATGTTGCTGACCAGCTTCAAGACCCCGGAAGACATCCGCACGGGCAACCTCCTGAGCTGGCCGCAAGCGTTCAGTGCGATGGGTTGGCTGACCGCCTGGGACAGCATCGGCGGCTATTTCTGGAACTCGGTGAAGATCGTCATTCCAGCCGTGCTGATTTCCACCGCGCTGGGCGCACTTAACGGGTATGTGCTGTCGATGTGGCGCTTCCGTGGTTCGCAGCTGTTCTTTGGTCTGCTGCTGTTCGGCTGCTTCCTGCCGTTCCAGGTAATCCTGCTACCGGCGTCCTTCACCCTCGGCAAGCTCGGGCTGGCCAATACCACCACCGGTCTGGTGCTGGTGCACGTGGTCTACGGGCTGGCCTTCACCACGCTGTTCTTCCGCAACTTCTACGTCAGCGTGCCGGATGCGCTGGTGCGAGCGGCACGGCTGGACGGAGCCGGCTTCTTCACTATCTTCGGACGCATCCTGCTGCCGATGTCAGTGCCGATCATCATGGTCTGCCTGATCTGGCAGTTCACTCAGATCTGGAACGACTTTCTGTTCGGCGTGGTGTTCGCCAGTGGTGACACGCAGCCGGTCACCGTGGCGCTGAACAATCTGGTGAACACCAGCACCGGCGCCAAGCGATACAACGTCGACATGGCCGCGGCGATGATCGCCGGCCTGCCCACGCTGGTGGTCTACGTGGTCGCCGGCAAATATTTCCTGCGCGGGCTGACAGCCGGCGCCGTCAAGGGTTGAGGAGAAATAACGATGGCTTCCCTGGAACTGCGCAACGTTCAAAAGAACTATGGCAACAGCCAGATCGCAACGCTGAAGGACATCGCGCTGAAGATCGACGCCGGTGAATTCCTGATTCTTGTCGGGCCCTCGGGCTGCGGAAAATCCACCCTGATGAACTGCATTGCCGGCCTGGAGAGCATCACCGGCGGCGAGATCCTTGTCGACGGCGAAGACATCAGCCAGGCCAGTCCGAAGGATCGGGATATCGCCATGGTGTTCCAGTCCTACGCGCTCTATCCCACCATGACCGTGCGCGACAACATCGCCTTCGGCCTGAAGATGCGCAAGGTGTCGGCGGCGAAGATCGAGGAGGAGGTGGCGCGAGTCGCCAAGCTGCTGCAGATCGAACCGCTGCTGGAACGCAAGCCGGCGCAGCTGTCGGGCGGCCAGCAGCAGCGCGTGGCCATGGGCCGGGCGCTGGCGCGACGGCCGAAGATCTATCTATTCGATGAGCCGTTGTCGAATCTCGATGCCAAGCTGCGGGTGGAGATGCGCACCGAAATCAAGCTGATGCACCAGCGGCTGAAGACCACCACCGTCTATGTCACCCACGACCAGATCGAGGCGATGACCCTCGGCGACAAGGTGGCGGTGATGAAGGATGGCGTGATCCAGCAGTTCGGCACGCCGCACGAGATCTACAACAACCCGGCCAACCTGTTCGTCGCCAGCTTCATTGGCTCGCCGCCGATGAATTTCGTGCCGGTGCGCATTCGCCAGCGTGACGGGCGCTGGGTGGGCGTGCTCAACAGCGAGCAGGGCAGTTGCGAGCTGCCACTGCCGATCGCGACTGATGAAGGCCTGCGTGATCGCGAACTCATCCTCGGTATTCGGCCGGAACAGATCGGCATTGCTGGAGTCGGATCAGCGGATTCTGCTTTGTCGGTCGACATCGAAGTAGTGGAGCCGACCGGCCCAGACACGCTGGTGGTTTTCACGCTGAATCAGGTCAAGGCCTGCTGCCGACTGGCGCCGGATCAGGCGCCGCGGGTGGGGGAAACGCTCAATCTGCAATTCGATCCGCGCAGGGCGCTGCTGTTCGATGCCCAGACCGGCGAGCGGCTGGGCGTGGTACAGCCTGAGCCTGTGCGTGAGAGCAAGGTAACCCGGCTGGTTTCCAATGGTGCGGGAACGGTGCAGTGAAATACCGCCTGCCTTGCCAGCAGGTGTTCGATGAAACGTGAACGGTTACAGGAATGAATAGAGCCGGCTCGGCTCGATCCAGCGATCAATAACAACAAAAGCGGAGTGGATATGAAAAAAACACTAACAGCCCTGGGCGTTGCGACCGCCGTTGCCGGTATGACCTTGCCTTTGAGCGCTCACGCCCTGGAATTCACTGGCTACATGCGTAGCGGCGTCGGTGAGTCGGTCAACAGCGATTCGCAATCGTGCTTCCAATTGCCCGGTGCGCCGAGCAAGTACCGTCTCGGTAACGAATGTGAGCAGTACGGCGAGCTGGACCTGCGTCACGACCTCTACACCTTTGCCGATGGTTCGGTGCTGAGCGTGGAGGGCATGGCGGCGCTGTACAACCAGTACAACCATACCCCGAAGTTCACCGGTGATCATGGTTGGGCCCGGATGGTGCAAGCCTATGCCGAGTGGAGCAAGGTGCCGGCGCTAAACAACGGCTCGTTTTGGGCTGGCCGCCGCTTCTACAAGCGTAATGACATCCATATCTCCGATTTCTACTACTGGAACCAGAGCGCCACCGGCGCCGGTGTCGAGGACATGGAGATCGGCGGGCTGAAGTACAGCTACGCGTTCTCGCGCAAGGACAGCGTATTCCAGAAGAACTATGTCAATCGCCACGACTTCAACGTCGGCGGTTTCGACAGCAATCCGGGCGGGGAGCTGGAATTCGGCCTCAGTTACATCGATAAACCCAGCCGAGACGATGCCCACAGTGGTTGGGCCGTGACGGTGCAGCACGTGCAGTCCGACTTTCTCGGCGGCAAGAACACCCTGGCATTGCAGTACGGTGAAGGGCCGGGCACTGGCCTCGGCTACACTGGCGACGTGACGCTGGATGACAGTGCCAAGAGCTGGCGCGTGGTGGAGTATTTCGACTGGCAGCTGACGCCGCGCTTTGGCGGCCAGTTCCAGGTGGTCTATCAGAAGGACAAGCGCGCCGACGGCGGCGATCAGGACTGGTGGTCGGTGGGCGCCCGCCCGGTCTATGCATTCAGCGAGCAGTTCAAACTCGTCGCCGAAGTGGGGCATGACCAGATCGATGCCACCGACGGCACGCGCAAGCTGAGCAAGTTCACCGTCGCGCCGACCTGGTCACCCGCGGGCCCAGGCTTCTGGGCGCGTCCGGAGTTCCGTCTCTACTACACCTACGCCAGCTGGAACGATGCCGCGCAGCGTGCCGCCAACCTGATGGCTGAAGGCTCCGCGTTGTCCGACAGCGGCGCGTTCGGCAACGCGCAGCACGGTTCGAACTTCGGCGTACAGGTGGAGCACTGGTGGTAAGAGTCGCGGCTTAGCGCGTTGCCATCCAGATCAGCAGTCCGGCCTGGAACAGCGCCAGCGCAATCAGGCAAACGATGGTGAATCGCAGCGCACCGTCCTCACGGCGGAAGCGGGCGATTCGCTCCTGCAGCTCACGAATCTGGTTTTCCTGCGCCTGCAGGTTGCGGTCGGCCTGTTCCAGCATGGCCGCTGCTTCCTGCAGCTCCACCACCTGAACCTTTTCGCTATTCCAATCCTGCCGAAGTGCACTGACGCGCGAAGCGCCGTAGGTCGGCTTCAACGGTTCGGCCTGAGGATAGTCGACATCAAAGCCCTGGGTACGCAGACAGTGATCGCGGCGCAGGCGCTGGTCGTCGCTTGAAACGTCCTTGGGCAACGCGCCGCCTTCAACCAGATAGTGGCCCCAACGCCGTTGGGCCCATGCCGCACCCTGCGCCAGAAGAAAACGGCCAAGCCCTCGGTTCACCGGCTCCAAACGTAAGCCTGAATCCGGGCCGAAGCGTAGCTCCTTGTTGCGGTGATCGGCCCAGACCTCAAGCACGTTGTTTTTGCGCGAACGCACCTGCCCAGGGATATTGATGAACATCCGCAGCAGGCTCTGCTCAGGCGTGTGTCGCTCCAGCTGCGCCAGCTCGACGAAGCGTAGCGGTCTTGCGCCGCCGTCGCGCTCGGTGGGCAATGGCGCCAGGCGCAGCAAGCGAAAACGGTCAGGCTTGAGCTCTGCCCACGGGTGCTTGGACGGTGCTGCCTGTTCTTTCTCGGTCGTTTGAGTCGTCTCGGTGTCGGTCATCTGCGCGTTCCTGGGCCTGCGCGGCGGCTCGTTCAGGATTCGTATCGGGCCATCGTCACGCGGGCTATCGGCTGCGCGGCGACTAACTGGAGGCTGGCAGCATGCCATTATCCTGCAGGAATCGCTGGATATCCTGCACCAGACCGCGGGCTATCGGCAGATCAGGGTCGTCGTAGGATGCCAGCTGCCTGGCGTCCGCCGGGACGATGCGCAGCACGTGATTCATGCCGTCGACCATGGCCAACCGGGCATCGGGCTTGGCGCGCTGCAGTGCTTCGGCGTCTTCGATGCCAACCTGGATGTCGTGTCGGCCCTGGACAATCAGCGCGGGTATGTCGACGGCTGCGAAGACCTCTGCCGGATCGTAGGCGAACAGCGATATCAGGTAAGGCTGCACGCTGGGTCGGAACAGTACCTGCAGTGGCTCGGGCACCTCGGCTTGGACGCGTCCGGCCTTGAGCTGGTCGATCAGGTAATGACTGGTGGCCAGTAGCGTCGGTGGCAGACGGCCCTGCAACTGCTCGCGCAGCACCTCGTCGATGGGTCGGCCGCTGCCGGCGATACTGATCAGTGCCGCCGCTCCGGACTCCGGCGCTGCAAGGCTGGCGATCAGCGCACCCTCGCTATGGCCGATGAGAATCAGCTCGCTGAAGCGCGAGTCGTTCCTGAGCTTTTCGCTCCAGGCCAAGGCGTCGCCGACATAGGCCTCCACACTCAGATCACGCTCGTTCGGCGCGGCCGGCAGACTGGCGCCCACGCCGCGCTTGTCATAACGAAGGCTGGCCACGCCCAGTCGCGCCAGCCCCTGGGCCAGACGTTTGAGGCTGTCGTTGCGTCCGGCTGGGTTGTTGCCATTGCGATCGGTCGGGCCGGACCCGGCGATCAGCAGCGCTACCGGCACGGGCTGGTCGCTTTTCGGCAGCAACAGGCTGCCCTGCAGCACGCCGCTGCCGGTGTCCATGTTCAGGGTCTGATTGAGCAGGGTCTGAGCCTGCAGGAACGAGGGTGACATGGTCAGTAGCAGCAATATCAGCAGGGCACGCATGGAAGGGCTTCGTGGATAACAGTGCAGGTTGGACGCGGCAATCGCCGCAAAGGTCAGTATGCGCCGGCAACAGGGGCGATGAAACCGCAGCTGCCTCAGGTATACTTCCGACCCCTGTTTTTCGGTCGATCGCGGAGCGTCCTGCATGTCCGGCAATACCTACGGCAAGCTGTTCACCGTCACCACTGCCGGCGAAAGCCATGGTCCTGCGCTGGTGGCCATCGTCGACGGCTGTCCGCCCGGGCTGGAGTTGTCGCTGGACGATCTGCAGCGTGATCTCGACCGCCGCAAGCCTGGTACCAGCCGGCATACCACCCAGCGCCAGGAAGCCGACGAGGTGGAAATCCTCTCCGGCGTGTTCGAAGGCAAGACCACCGGGTGCCCGATCGGCTTGCTGATTCGCAACACTGACCAGAAGTCCAAGGACTACTCGGCGATCAAGGATCAGTTCCGTCCGGCCCATGCCGACTACACCTATCACCACAAATACGGCGTGCGCGACTACCGCGGCGGTGGCCGCAGCTCCGCGCGCGAGACCGCCATGCGCGTGGCTGCCGGCGCCATCGCCAAGAAGTATCTGGCGACCCTGGGCATCCAGGTGCGTGGCTACATGAGCCAGCTCGGGCCGATCGAGATCCCGTTCAAGACCTGGGATAGTGTCGAGCAGAATGCCTTCTTCAGCCCCGACCCGGACAAGGTGCCGGAGTTGGAGGCCTACATGGACCAGCTGCGTCGCGATCAGGATTCGGTGGGCGCGAAGATCACCGTGGTCGCCGATGGCGTGCCACCGGGCCTTGGCGAGCCGATCTTCGACCGTCTGGACGCCGAGCTGGCCCATGCGCTGATGAGCATCAACGCGGTCAAGGGCGTGGAGATCGGTGCCGGTTTCGCCTCGGTAGCCCAGCGTGGCACCGAGCATCGTGACGAGCTGACGCCGCAGGGTTTTCATTCCAACAATGCCGGCGGCATTCTCGGCGGCATCTCCTCGGGCCAGCCGATCATTGCCCATCTGGCGCTCAAGCCGACGTCCAGCATCACCACGCCAGGGCAGTCGATCGACGTGAATGGCGCACCGGTCGATGTCATCACCAAGGGCCGCCATGACCCGTGCGTTGGCATCCGTGCCACGCCGATTGCCGAGGCCATGATGGCCATCGTGCTGCTCGATCACCTGCTGCGCCACCGTGGGCAGAACGCCGATGTGCAGGTTCTCACCCCGGTGCTGCCGCAACTGTGAATCCGGGCCGTAGACGGCAAACCGACGGCGGCAGCATAAGGTGGCCGTTGTCCGCAGTCGGTAGCTTGTAGCCTATGGCCGCTGCTCTGCCGTACTGGCGTCTGTCCGGTTTCTACTTCTTTTACTTTGGGTTGCTCGGCTCGACGGCGCCGTTTCTCGGCCTGTACTTCGATCACCTTGGTTTCTCGCCGGAGCGGATTGGCGAGCTGATCGCCATTCCCATGCTGATGCGCTGCGTGGCGCCGAATCTCTGGGGCTGGCTGGGTGACGCAACCGGCCGCCGGCTGGAAATCGTTCGTCTCAGTGCGTTGTGCACCTTGCTGTCCTTCGGCTTGATCTTCTTCGACAAGAGCTTTGCGTGGCTGGCGTTGGTGATGGCGCTGCATGCGTTCTTCTGGCACGCGGTACTGCCTCAGTTCGAAGTCATCACACTGGCCCATCTGCATGAACAGCCCGAGCGCTACAGCCAGGTCAGGCTGTGGGGCAGTATCGGTTTCATTTTCGCGGTGGTGGGGCTCGGGCTGTTGTTCCAGCAGCTCAGCCTCGATCTTTACCCGACCGCGGTGGCCTTCGTGATGGTCGGCATCGTGCTGAGCAGCGCCTGGGTGCCCAACGCTCATCCGCGTCAGCGTAGCGAGGCGATCGGGCAGGGCGGCTTTGTCGTCCAGTTGCGGCGGCCTGGCGTACTGGCCTTCTACGGTTGCGTGGCGCTGATGCAGCTGGCTCACGGGCCGTACTACACCTTTTTCAGCATTCACCTCGAAGCACTGGGCTACAGCCGCAGCTTTATCGGGCTGATGTGGGCGCTGGGCGTGGTCGCGGAAATCCTGCTGTTTCTGGTCATGGCGCGCCTGCTAGAGCGTTTCTCGCTGCGTCAGGTGCTGTTGGCCAGCTTCCTGATTGCTGCGCTGCGTTGGGTGTTGCTTGGGCAGTTCGCCGAGCATCTGGCCGTGCTGCTGGTCGCCCAGTTGATGCATGCGGCCACATTCGGCAGCTTCCATGCCGCCGCCATTCATTTCGTTCAGCGCAGTTTTGGCCATCGGCAGCAGGGCCAGGGCCAGGCGCTTTACGCCAGCCTGTCCGGCATCGGCGGGGCGCTGGGCGCGCTTTACGCCGGATATGCCTGGTCCGGCCTCGGGCCGGGCTGGTCGTTCGCCATCGCCAGTCTGGCGGCGCTGGCCGCAGCCGCTATCATTGCCTTCCGCTTGCAGGAGGACCGAGCATGACTGCCACGCGCCGCCACCTGAGCCAGACGATCATCGACGTCGGCCGCTTTTTGTATGGTCGTGGCTGGTCGCCGGCGACCAGCAGCAACTATTCCGCGCGCCTGACCAGCGCCGAGATACTGCTGACGGTTTCCGGCAGGCACAAGGGCGAGCTGACTGCCGATGACCTATTGGCGGTGGACACGCATGGCAACAGCCTGGAAGAGGGCAAGAGGCCGTCGGCGGAAACACTGCTGCATACCCAGCTGTATCGCTGGAAGCCGGAGATTGGCGCGGTGCTGCACACCCATTCAGTTAATGCCACGGTGCTGTCCCGCATTGCCTTGGGCGATTCGCTGGTGTTCGCCGATTACGAGCTGCAGAAGGCCTTCAGCGGCATCTCGAGCCATGAATCACAGGTACTGGTGCCGATCTTCGACAACGATCAGGACATCGCCGCCCTGGCCACCAGGGTGCAGCCGTGGCTTGACGAGCATCCCGATTGTGTTGGCTACCTGATTCGTGGTCACGGGCTGTACACCTGGGGTGAGAAGATGAGTGATGCGCTGCGGCAGATCGAGGCATTCGAATTTCTCTTCGAATGCGAATTGAAAATGCGCGCCCTGCAGCCCAGATAAATTCCTGCCTGGCCGGTAGCTACCGACCAGCTGATTTCTTTCGGAGAGCCGAACATGAGTGTCCTCAGCGTCTATCACGAGACCCGTCCAGACCAACCGCTCAAGGTGCTGAGCCACCTCGAAGACATTGCCCCGACCCTGGCTGAGGTCGGTGTGCAGCTGGAGCGCTGGGAGGCCAGCGCACCTATCGCCGCAGGGGCCAGCCAGGAGGAGGTGATCGCCGCCTACCGGCCGCAGATCGACAAGCTGATGGTCGAGCGCGGCTACGTCACAGTCGATGTGATCAGCCTGACCCGCGACCACCCGCAGAAGGACGAACTACGCGCGAAGTTCCTCGATGAGCACCGCCACGCCGAGGACGAGGTACGCTTCTTCGTTGCCGGGCGCGGGCTGTTTACCCTGCATATCGACGACATGGTCTACGCCGTGCTGTGCGAAAAGAACGACCTGATCTCTGTGCCCGCCGGCACGCGCCACTGGTTCGACATGGGCGAAGAGCCGCACTTCATCGCGATCCGCCTGTTCAACAACCCTGAAGGCTGGGTCGCAGAGTTCACTGGCGAGAGCATCGCCGATCAGTTCCCGCGGCTGGACGACTGATATGCCGGTCAAGGCGATTCTCACCGACATCGAAGGCACCACCAGTGCTGTCAGCTTCGTCTTCGATGTGCTGTTTCCCTATGCTCGCGCGCATCTACCAGCGTACATCCGCAGCCATGCCGAGGAGCCCGCCGTCGCCGCGCAGATCGAAGCGGTGCGCAGCGAAAGCGGTGAGGCCGATGCCAATATTGAGCGCGTCATCGAAATCCTGCTTGGCTGGATCGCCAGTGATCGCAAGGCCACGTCGCTCAAGGCCCTGCAAGGCATGGTCTGGGCCCAGGGCTATCGGGCCGGGCAGCTCAAGGGGCATGTCTACCCGGACGCGGTGGCTGCGCTGCGAGAATGGAAGACGCAGGGTTTCGGTCTTTACGTGTATTCCTCCGGCTCAATCCAGGCGCAGAAGCTGATTTTCGGCTGCTCTGAGGCTGGCGACCTGACGTCGTTGTTCTCTGGCTATTTCGATACTACGAGCGGGCACAAGCGCGAGGTGGCGTCCTATCAGCGCATTGCCGAAGCCATCGGCTTGCAGGCAGCCGAGGTGCTGTTCCTCTCCGATGTGGTCGAAGAATTGGATGCCGCCCGGCAGGCTGGCATGCAGGTTTGCGGCGTGGCGCGTGAAGGCGGTTTGCTCGGCAAGCATCCAACCGTTGCCAGTTTTTCGCTGATTGAGCCGCGTCGCTATTGAGTGGTTCCGGAGCCGGTACTGAACCCTGCCGCCGCGCTGGCATCCTAGATTAGGTACTCACTCAAACAGGAGCGTACCCATGGGAGACGCCTTCGGCGGTATTTTCGGCCTTCTCATCCTGATACTGGATATCTGGGCGATCATCAGCATTATTCGCAGTGACAGCACCAGCGGCAAGAAAGTGCTCTGGGTTCTTCTGATCGTACTTCTGCCAGTACTCGGCCTGATCATCTGGGGAATCATGGGACCGCGCGGCAATCGCCCTGACTCGCGCGGGCCGTACCGGTAGCCTCCGATGGAAAGTCTGAGCGGCCCGCTGGCCATTGTGGTGCTGGTGCTGGATATTTTGGCAATCGCCTACGTCTGGCGTAGCGGCATCGAGGTTGGTCGCAAGGTCGTCTGGTCATTTGTAATTCTGCTGTTGCCCGTGGTCGGTCTGATCATGTGGGCGGTAGCGGCGGGGCCGTTCGGCAAGGCGCGGCTGTGAAGCATGTGGCGCAGTGGCCTGGTTATCGTCGCGCTGATCCTTGTTGCCGAAGCGATCAAGGCTGACGACGAGGCTGCATGGCAGGCACTGCGCGAAGGTCGCGCCGTGCTACTTCTTCGCCACGCCACCGCTCCCGGTCTGGGTGATCCTGAAGGTTTTGTCCTCGAAGATTGCGGAACTCAACGTAACCTCGACCAGCGTGGCCGCTCCGAGGCGATTCGCTGGGGGGCGCGACTACGCGAAGAGGGCCTCGGCGAAGTTCGTTTGTTCAGCAGTCGTTGGTGCCGCGCACTTGAGACGGCCGAAAATATGTCGGTCGGGCTAGTGGAGCCGTTACCCGCGCTGGATTCGTTCTTCGCATCACCTGCCACCGAACGCCGACATACTGCTGAGCTGCGCGATGCCGTCGCGCAGCTGCAGGCTGGCGAGGTGGCGGTGCTGATCACCCATCAGGTCAATATCACCGCGCTGACCGGGATATTTCCGCAATCGGCCGAGGGATTTATCCTGGCCCGGCCACTGGCTAGCCCACCCAAGGTGCTGGCGCGCCTCGCACCGCCTTAGCCGCCCTTGGCCCCTTTTGCATAGTTATCCCAGATGTGGATGGCCGCATAGGCACGCCACGGGCGCCACGCTTCGGCTCGTTCGGCCAGCGCCTTGGCTGTGAGACCGTCGACTCCCCACAGCGGTGCTTTGAGTAACCCGAGATCGGCAGCAGGAAAGGCGTCCGCAACCCCGAAACCCCGTAACGCAATGTACTCGGCGGTCCAGGGGCCGATTCCCGGCAATTCGCAGAGTCGTTGCACCAGCGCATCGGCGCCATCTTCCACATGCAGCTGCAACGCGTCTTCGGCTACGGCCGCGGCGAGGCGGCGCAGGGCCTGCGCACGTTTGGCAGGCATGCCGATATTTTCCAGCGGGTCATCGGCGATCGCTTGCGCCGTAGGGAACAGCATTGCAAGTCCGTGTGGCGGACTCTCTAGCGGCTCGCCGAGACGCTCCACCAGGCGCCGGGTGATGGTCACTGCCGCCTTGACGGTGACCTGCTGGCCGACCACTGCCCGTACGGCCTGTTCGAACGGGTCGTAGGCGGCGGGAAGACGCAGGCCGGGATGCGCAGCGATCAGCGGAGCCAATTCAGGGTCGAGGACGAAATGCGCGGCAATCGCATGCGGGTCGGCGTCCAGGTCGAACATCTTGCGCACCTGACGGACAAGCGGCTGGGTGGCTTGTTGCAACGAGTCGCTGAGCGTCAGTTCGAGCGCTGGGCGATCATCCAGTGAGCGCACGCAAAGCCAGCCACTGGCTTCGCCCAGACGCAGTGTGCGTGCGTAACCGTCTGCGTCCAGTCGCTCCACGCCGGGGAGCAGGCGCAGAGAAAAATGGCGGTGGAACTGTTGCCAGTCCCAAGGTTCGAGGTAAGGCAAGTGCAAGGTTTCGATCATCTCTGCACCCTAGCGGCTGCATGCGGCTTTGTCGTCCCGAAGTATGCTTTTGCTGCCCGCGGTTACCGCTGTCATCTTGGCCAACGTAGAATGCGGCTCTTTTCGGTGGGCAAGCTCCATTGCCTGCCACGCCAGACAGCTATCAGGCACCGAAGCGCTGCTTCGGACGCCGCGCCAAGGGAGACACCCGATGAGCGACTTTCAGGAAACTCTCTACGAGGGATACGGGCAGCGATTCCAGATCGACAAGCTGCTGCACGAAGTACACACCGAGCATCAGCATCTGGTGATCTTCGAGAATGCCCGCATGGGACGCGTGATGGCATTGGACGGAGTGATCCAGACCACCGAAGCCGACGAGTTCATTTACCACGAGATGCTCACCCATGTGCCGATTCTGTCCCATGGACTGGCGCGCCGTGTGCTGATCATCGGCGGCGGCGACGGCGGCATCCTGCGCGAGGTGGCGCGCCATCGCGATATCGAAAGCATCACGATGGTCGAGATCGATGACGCCGTAGTGGAAATGTGCAAGGAGTTCCTGCCAAACCATTCCGCTGGAACCTTCGATGATTCGCGGCTGAATCTGGTGATCGACGACGGCATGCACTTCGTGGCGACCACCGAAGAGAAGTTCGACGTCATCATTTCCGACGCCACCGATCCCATCGGTCCCGGCGAAGCGCTGTTCTCTGAGAATTTCTACCAAGCATGTCGGCGCTGCCTCAACGAAGGCGGCATTCTGGTGGCGCAAAACGGAACGCCCTTCATGCAGCTGGGCGAGGTGCAGACCACTGCCAAGCGCCTGCAGGGCCTTTTCGGCGACTGGCATTTCTACCAGGCTGCGGTGCCGACCTACATCGGTGGCGCCATGACTTTCGCTTGGGGCGCCTGCAGTGCCGAGAACCGCAAGCTGCCGTTGGAAACACTGCTACAACGGTTCGCAGGCAGCGGCATCTTTACCCGTTACTACAACCCCCACGTGCACATTGGCGCTTTCGCACTGCCTCAGTACGTGTTGCACGCAATCGCCAAGCCCAGCAACGACTGAGGCGAAGTGTGATGAGTGTCTCGAAACGGGGCGCTCTACCTTAGTGGATGACGTGGCCCGCCCGGAAACGGTGCGGGCTTTTTTGTTCTAATTCGTAACCTGCTGTTTTGAAAGAAATTGTTCTCGTGGCGCGGGGTTTGCACTGTGACTGGGCACGTATGTGCTCGAGGGCTTTGCATGGACCGCGTTTTCTACGATGAAATGTTCGACCCCCAGGGCGGCTGCCGACCTCACTACCAGCCGTTTTCCAGCTGGTTGTCGAGCACGCCAGCCGATATGTTGGCCCAGCGCCGACGCGAGGCCGATCTACTGTTCCACCGGGCTGGCATCACCTTTACGCTGTACGGCGATGAGCAGGGCACAGAGCGTCTGATTCCTTTCGATACCATTCCGCGCTCCATCCCGATGAGCGAATGGCGCATGGTCGAGCGCGGCTGTGTCCAGCGGGTCCAGGCGCTCAACCTGTTCCTTGCGGATATCTACCACGATCAGCGCATCCTCAAGGCAGGCGTCATCGCACCGGAGCAGGTGCTGACCAACGAGGGCTATCAACCTGCCATGCAGGGGCTCGACCTGCACGGAGACATCTACGCGCACATTGCTGGCGTGGATCTGGTGCGCGACGGCGACGGCACCTATTACGTACTCGAAGACAATCTGCGCACACCCAGCGGCGTGAGCTACATGCTCGAAGACCGCAAGATGATGATGCGGTTGTTCCCCGAGCTGTTCGCCGCACAGCGCATCGCGCCGATCAACCACTACCCGAACCTGTTGCTGGAAACGCTCAAGCATTCGAGCCCGATGGATAATCCCTGCGTGGTGGTAATGACACCGGGTCGGTTCAACAGCGCCTTTTTCGAGCACGCCTTTCTGGCGCGGGAAATGGGTGTCGAGCTGGTCGAGGGGGCCGATCTGTTCGTTCGCGACGAGCACCTGTACATGCGTACCACCTCCGGCGCGCGCCAGGTGGATGTGATCTACCGCCGACTCGACGATGGTTTTCTTGATCCGCTGGCATTCAATCCTGATTCGACCCTGGGTGTGCCAGGCCTGCTCTCGGCGTATCGGGCAGGCAATCTGGTGCTGGCCAATGCCATCGGTACCGGTGTGGCGGATGACAAGTCGATCTACCCATTCGTCCCGGACATGATCCGCTTCTATCTGGACGAAGAGCCGATTCTCGCCAATGTGCCGACCTGGCAGTGCCGCAAGCCAGACGAACTGTCCCACGTTCTGGCTCACTTGCCGGAGTTGGTGGTCAAGGAAACCCAAGGCTCTGGCGGGTACGGCATGTTGGTTGGCCCTGCGGCCAGCGTAAGGGAGATCGAAGCCTTTCGTGCCCGGTTGAAGGCTAATCCGGCTGCCTACATCGCTCAACCCACGCTGAGCCTGTCGACCTGTCCAACCTTCGTCGAAAACGGTATCGCACCACGACACATCGACCTTCGGCCCTTCGTGCTCAGTGGCCGCGAGACACGTCTGGTCCCTGGAGGGCTGACCCGTGTTGCGCTGCGTGAGGGCTCGCTGGTGGTCAACTCGTCGCAAGGCGGCGGAACCAAGGACACCTGGGTTGTGGAGGATTGCTGAATGCTGAGTAGAACCGCTGCCGACCTGTACTGGATGTCCCGCTATCTGGAGCGTGCCGAGAACATGGCGCGCATGATGGATGTGAGCTATTCGCTGTCGCTGATGCCGCAAAGCGGACGCGGCGATGGCCTCGACGAGCTGGCGATGCCGCTGCTGATCACCGGCACCCTGGACGAGTATCTGCGCTGCCACGGCCAGTTGAATGCCGAGCGGATGCTGCACTTCTTCGCCCTTGAGGAAGCCAACCCCGTCAGCTTGTTCAACTGCCTGCGCCTGGCTCGCAGCAACGCCCACGCCGTGCGCGGCCGCATCACCTCGGATATGTGGGAGAACATCAACGCGGCCTGGCTGGAAATGCGTGGCATCGCCGAGCAGGGCTTGGGACGCTACGGCATCAGCCGATTCTGTGAGTGGGTCAAGGAACGCTCGCACCTGTTTCGGGGGGCTACCGTGGGCACCATCATGCGCAGCGATGCCTATCGCTTCATCCGGCTGGGCACCTTTATCGAGCGCGCGGATAACACCTTGCGTCTGCTCGATGCGCGCCACGAGCTGCTAGGCGAGGAAAGCGAACTGCTCGATGACCGTTCCGCTCGCGCCTATTACCAGTGGAGCGCGCTGCTGCGGGCGCTGTCCTCGTTCGAGGCGTTTGCCGAGATCTACCGTGGGTCCCCGCGGACGGCCAAGGTCGCGGAGCTGCTGCTATTGCGTGCGGACGTGCCGCGCTCATTACGCGCTTGTCTGGTGGAGCTGCAACTGATCCTGGCCAGTCTGCCGGGGGAGAACGGGCGCCCTGCGCAACGTCTGGCTTCCGAGCTCGAAGCGGGACTGCGCTATACGGCAATCGACGAGGTGGTCGAGTTCGGTCTGCACGATTGGATCAGCGTTTACATCGAGCATATCGGCCGGCTCGGCAGCGCCATTCACTCGTCCTATCTGGAGGCAGCATGAAGCTATCGATAAGCCACGACACCAGCTATCGCTACGAAGATCAGGTTCGTGCAAGCATCCAGTACCTGCGCCTGACTCCGCAGCAGAGCCAGCGCCAGCGTGTATTCAGCTGGGCGCTCGAGCTGCCGCGCCCGGTGCGTGCGCAGCTCGATCCCTACGGCAACGTTCTGCATGTGCTGACACTCGACGAACCCCATGACGAGATCGTCATTCGCGCTCGCGGTCAGGTGGAAATCGATGAAGCCTGTGAATGCGAAACCGAGGACGCATCGCCGCTACCGTTTTTGCGGGTCAGCCCGCTGACTCAGGCTGACGACGCCTTGGCTGATTTCGCTCGGCAGCAGTGCGGCAGCCGTCCCGAGCGGGACTCGCTGGCGCAGCTGATGCACGCGCTCGCCGATCACATGGTCTACACCCCGGGTGCGACGCACGTGGGAAGCACGGCCGCGCAGTCATTTGCGGGTCGTGCAGGCGTCTGCCAGGACCACAGTCACGCCTTCATCGCGTGTGCTCGTAGCCTGGGTATACCAGCGCGTTATGTATCGGGCTATCTGCTCACCGATGACAGTGACCACCTGGCCAGTCACGCCTGGGTCGAGGCATGGGTGGAGGGGCTCTGGTATAGCTTCGATGTATCGAACCGACTGATTCGTCCGGATCGCCATCTCAAGCTGGCGGTGGGGCTGGATTATCTCGACGCCTGCCCCGTGCGTGGGATGCGCCGGGGCGGTGGCTGCGAGTCGATGCATGCGCGAGTGCAGGTGATGCCGATGCAAATGGCGCAGCAGTAGTGCTCCGGGGCGTGGCCTTGCGGTACGACGTGGCTGGGTTACCATCCGCGCCTGCCTGGGGGCGGTCCCTCAATCAAAAGAGTCCGAGTAATGACTTACTGTGTCGCCATGAATCTTGCCGACGGACTGGTGTTCGTGTCCGACTCGCGGACCAACGCCGGTGTCGATCATATCGCCACGTTCCGCAAGCTTTACCGTTTTGGCCTGCCGGGCGAGCGCCTGATCGTGCTGCAGACCGCCGGTAATCTGGCCACCTCGCAAGCAGTGGTGAGCTTGTTGCGCCATCGGTTAACGGCCGAAGGCGTCAATCTCAACAACGTTCCCAGCATGTTTGCCGCCGCACGCCTGGTCGGCGATACGCTGCGCGAAGTCGTGGAGCACGATGCGTCACCGAGCATGAGTTCGGGAATCGACATGAGCAGCTCTTTCCTGGTGGGTGGGCAGATCAAAGGTGAAGTCCCCGAACTTTACAACCTGTACCCGCAGGGAAACTTCATCAGCTCGACGGTAGACACGCCTTACTTCCAGATCGGCGAAAGCAAGTACGGTAAACCCATTCTCGATCGCGCACTGAAGCACGCTACTGGCCTCGAACAGGCGCTTCGCTGTGCGCTGATCTCCTTCGACTCGACCATCCGCAGCAATCTGTCGGTAGGTATGCCGCTGGATGTGTTGGTTTATCGCAAGGACAGTCTCGAGCTGCCCGCCGGCTATCGCGTGGAGGAGGGCGACGCCTATTACGAGGGAATTCGCGAGCAGTGGTGCAGCAACCTGAGACGGATGCTCGTTGAACTGCCATCAGCCCCGGGCCTCTATCTGGAGTAAGGGGCCGTGATTCGCTGCTGATGTGGCGTGACGCCATATAGCTCTCGCAGTCAGCTTCGCGGCCTGCTAGCTTGTCACTGTGGACATCGTCCACCGCGTTACTTCGACTAGCTGTTGCGACTCCCGTTTGCCCGATGTCTTGACGACGGAGCCGATCTCCCGCTGAGCTCGTGGCAACTCCATCCAGTATGAGAGGAGGCTGATTCATGAGCACCACCTTCCACGAGGATGTCAGCAGCACCGTTCTGCGCCGGATGAAGGAGGGCGGTTTCGATTTCGCCCGTGTGCATCCTATCGAGTTCTACGCGGTATTTCCCGAGCAGGACCGTGCCCAGAGAGCCGCACAGAATTTTCGCGGCGAAACCATCAATACGCAGGTGTTTCCGCGTGAGGACGGAAACTGGAACCTGCAGATCAGCAAGGTGATGTACGCAACGTTCGACGGCATCGGCGATTTCGAGCAGGACCTTGAATATCTGGTCGAACCCCTTGGCGGGGTGCTCGATGGCTGGGGCGTCACCCAGGAGCTCGAAGGTCAGAGAGCTTGACCTTCACTCCCTTTTGAAACCGCTCTGAAGTGCCTGGTCCCAGGGAGGGACCGGGCCGAAGCGATTTTTCAGAAACTCCAACAGAAGCCGGCTCCGTGAATCCGCTTCGCGTGTCAGGCGCAGTGCATAGATGCCACTGGCTTCCGGCGGCGGTAATCCCCCTTCGCAGAACAGCGGCAACAGCTCACCGCGCAGCAGGTAATCGCTGATCAGCCAAGTGGGTAGATGGGCGATGCCAAGTCCGCCCAGCACTCCGGCCAGCAGCGCTTCGGCGTTGTTCGCCACCATGCGCAACCTACCAGGGCGCAGCAGCTGAGGCCTCCCGCCACGCTCGAAGCGCCAGGCATGTGGCGGCGCCAGGGCATCCCAATCCAGCCCGTCATGTTCGGGTAATTCTTCTGGCTGCAGTGGTACCCCTCGGCGCTCCAGATAGGCGGGGCTGGCGCAGACGACTCGCACCATCGGCGCCAGCGGCGTGGCGACCAGTCGTGTATCGGCTAATGGGCCGATGCGCAGTACCAGATCGACTTCCCCTAAATGCTCGCCCTGGAGGTCGACGAAGCTATCGATCAGGCGCAGCTGAACATCGACCCCGGGATAGGCCTGCAGAAATTCCGCCAATGCCGGAGCCAGGTGACGGCGACCGAAGGGGGCTGGCGCGTCGATACGGATGCGCCCCTTAGGTGCGCTGTCCAGCGACGTTGCCTCTGCGCGCGCCAGATGCAGTTCCTGAACGATGCGCCGGGCGCGCTCGGCAAATGCCAGCGCCGCGGGCATTGGGCGAACCGCATGGGTGCTACGACTGAATAGCTGACAGCCGAGCGCCTGCTCCAGCGCGTCGATGCGCCGTGCCACGGCCGAAGGTGTCAGTCCATGGCGGCGCGCGGCGGCAGAGAAACTGCCGGCGTCGAGCACGTCGATGAACAGGCTGAGCTGGGCGGAAAGGGCATCGGGCAGCATCTGAACTCCTTGCTTGTGCGTTTTACGCAAAGCCATTGTGCGGGGCTATGCGTACCGGTGCCAGCGGTGGCAGCGTACGATGAGCGCCCCATCGAACTGGAGTGCCGGAATGCTGCTGGATGTCGGATTGAACGTGCTGCTCGGGTTGGCGTTAGGCACGCTCGGCGGATTGTTCGGTATTGGCGGTGGGCTGATCGCAATTCCGGTGCTGGGTGTCCTGTTTGGCCTGGACCAGCAACTGGCGCAGGGTACGGCGCTGGTGATGGTCGTACCCAACGTGTTGCTCGCCATCTGGCGTTATCACCAGCGCAATCGCATTGATTGGCGGCATGCCCTCGCACTGGGTAGCGCCAGCTTCGTGTTCGCTATCGCAGGCGCGGCCGTTGCGGTGTCGCTGGATGCCGGGCGCATGCGCTTGGCTTTCGTCGGCTTTCTGCTGGCACTGGCAGCGTACACGTTGTTGCGGGTGTTTCTACGTCCGGCCCCTGGTGACGGCCAACTCCGTCATCCGTGGCCATGGCTGGGCGTGCTCGGTGCCGGCGCCGGAGCACTCGGTGGTCTATTCGGAGTCGGTGGTGCAGTCATCGCCACACCGATCCTGACCAGTGTATTCGGTACCTCGCAGGTGGTTGCCCAGGGCCTGTCGCTGGCGCTGGCGGCGCCGAGCACGGGCGTCACCCTGGTCACCTATGCGCTGCATCATCAGGTCAACTGGCTGCTGGGCTTGCCCCTGGCAGTTGGCGGGCTGCTCAGCATCAGCCTGGGCGTTCGGCTTGCGCATGCCTTGCCCGAACGGTTGTTGCGGTTGTTGTTCAGCATTTTTCTGGTGGCCAGCGCAGTGCTGTTGGCGCTGGAGAGCTGACCGCCCTCAGCCCATCAGACCGAGTAGCCCGCCACCGATGGCCCCACCGAGCACCACCAGCCACGGCGGCAATTTCCAGTACATCAGTGCGGCCAGGGCGACCAGGGCGAGGACGAAGTGTTCTGGCGCCTTGATCGCACTGCTCCATACCGGATCGTACAGCGCGGCCAGCAGCAGCCCGACCACCGCGGCGTTGATGCCTGCCAGTGCCGCCTGAGTGCGCCTGTTGCTGCGCAGTCGTTCCCAGAAGGGCAGTGCGCCGATCACTAGCAGAAACGAAGGGACGAACACTGCTACCAAACACAGCGCCGCACCAAACAAGCTGCTGGGTGCGTCGTTCATCGAGGCGCCGAGGAATGCAGCAAAAGTGAACAACGGGCCCGGTACGGCCTGCGCGGCGCCATAACCGGCCAGGAATACGTCATTGTCCACCCAGCCTGAGGGCACTACCTCCGCCTGCAGCAGGGGCAACACCACGTGGCCGCCGCCGAACACCAGAGCGCCCGTCCGGTAGAACGCGTCGACCTGTGCCAATGCGTGGCTGCCCGTGCTGCTGGCGAGTAGCGGCAGCAGCGCAAGCAGCGCGAAGAACAGGATCAATGCCACCAGTGCGCTCCGGGCTGTAACGGTAACAGCCAACGTTGCATGCGAGTCGATGGTGGTTGGGCGGAATACAAGCAGCCCGATCAGGCCAGCCGCGACGATGACGGCGACCTGACCCCAGACGAAGGGAAGCAACAACACGGCGCTTGCCGCCATGAGGGCGATGGCGATCCGCGGCCCGTCGGTGCATAGCGTTCGCGCCATGCCCCATACGGCCTGCGCTACCACCGCAACGGCAACGATTTTAAGGCCGTGAAGGATGCCACTGGGCAGTGCATCGCCCCACGTGGAGATACCCAACGCGAACAGCGTCAACGCGATCGCCGATGGCAGGGTGAAGCCCGCCCAAGCCGCCAGCGAGCCGCGATAACCGCCGCGTAGCAGGCCGATCGCCAGGCCAACCTGGCTGCTGGCTGGGCCGGGAAGAAACTGGCAGAGCGCGACCAGGTCGGCGTAACTGCGCTCGTCCAGCCAGCCGCGGCGTCGAACGAACTCCTCGCGGAAATAGCCAAGGTGTGCGATCGGCCCACCAAAGGAGGTCAGGCCAAGGCGCAGAAACACCAGAAAAATCGTCCAGGCGTCGAGTCGGGCAGTTGCTGAATTAACTTTCGAGGCGGTAGGCATGCGGGTCCGTCGGATGTCGATCTGCAGGGTCGAGTCGGGCAGGCAGTCTAGCCGGTGAACGTGTCAGGTGGATGACGGAGATTGCGTTGCGGCGCCGTTGCGCGGCCAATCGTCGGTGACGAGAAAAACTCTTTCCTGCTCCAGCCAAACGCCTGAAGCATCCGGTTCAAGCCGTGCCAGGAGTTGCGCTCGTGTGGCAGCCGGTCCGCTGGCCAACCAGTCGGCAAAGCTGCTAGCGTCCCAACGCTGCGCAGCGGCGACGCGCGCTGCTGCCAGCCATGCACCGCGCTCAATAGGCTGCCAAACCGCTCCGGGTTTTTCGGCCTCATAGATCGGCCAGTCGGCCTGGCGAACCCAGCGGCCGTGCAGGTGATGCGGATTGGCGCCGAGCGGAGGCGTGCACCCCCGCGGCCACGGCTGGAACAGATAACCGCCGAGCCAGAAGCTGCTCTGCACTGGCCGGCCAGTAAGTTCAGCGAGCACTGCCAGGGTTGCCGGCTGGGTACACAGCGGCAGCTGATGCTGGCACATGTGGGCGAGCTTGAGGTCAAGGCGGTCATGGCTGCCAGGGCCAAGCCAATGCGCGTGTTGGCTACCATCGCCTGATGCGAGGCCCAGATAGAACTTCACGGCCAGCTCGAGATGGTGCACGCCTTGGTCATCACAGAACAGCAGGTCGAGCTCACCGAGGGTGCTGCCGTTCTGTCGAATCGGCAGGTTCGCCGCGAGCAGCTGGATATCGGGCGCCTGGGATAGCGCGTACTGCCACAGTCTTTCGTAATACAGACCCAATCGCCGAGTGCTGTGCAGCGACAACCAGGCGTGGAGGATGGATGGCTCGGCGTCCTGGCGCAGCAGCCAGTCGGCCAGCAACCCCGGCTCGTTGTTCCAGCGGCTGGCGGTCAGTGGGTTCCGCTGACACCTTGGCGCCTCGCTCAGCAATGACGGCGAAAGGATCGTCCAGGCGAGATCGCGCACCTGCGGATGCTGGAGACGATTGGGTAAGTCGGCAAGACTGCAAAGGCTCATGCGTGCAGCATAGCTGCCGGTTTGCTGATGGTCCGGCGTTTCGCTGATAATCCACTGCCGCTGAACACGGCGCCGGCCAAAGGCTCTAACGCCTGTGCTGGATTCCAGGCGTATCGGCTATCCGCATCGGCGATCTTGCCAGGGTGCCGCGTGTTACTTTCGAGCGTTGCGACTGCCCGCAACATCTGCCCAGCCACACCAGGGAACGTCAATGGAGCAATTTCGCAATATCGGCATCATCGGTCGTCTGGGAAGCTCCCAGGTGCTGGATACAATCCGCCGGCTGAAGCGATTCCTCGTCGAGCGCCATCTGCACGTGATTCTCGAAGAGAACATCGCCGAGGTGCTGCCGGGCCATGGCATGCAGACGTCATCCAGGCAGCGCCTGGGCGAATCCTGCGATCTGGTGATCGTGGTCGGCGGTGACGGTAGCCTGCTGGGCGCGGCCCGGGCGATGGCAAAGCACCGGGTGCCGGTCCTCGGCATCAACCGCGGCAGCCTCGGCTTTCTCACCGACATTCGCCCGGACGAGCTGGAAGAGAAAGTTGCCGAGGTGCTCAACGGGCAATACACGCTGGAGAATCGTTTCCTGCTCGAAGCCCAGGCCCGACGTTTCGACGAGCCGATCGGCGAGGGCGACGCGCTCAACGACGTGGTGCTGCACCCCGGCAAATCCACGCGAATGATCGAATTCGAGCTGTACATCGACGGCCAGTTCGTCTGCAGCCAGAAGGCCGACGGGCTGATCGTGGCGACGCCCACCGGCTCCACGGCCTATTCGCTTTCCGCTGGCGGTCCGATCATGCATCCGCGGCTGGATGCCATCGTTGTCGTGCCCATGTACCCGCATACCCTGTCGAGCCGACCGATCGTGGTCGACGGCAACAGCGAGCTGAAGATCGTGGTGTCACCAAACATGCAGATCTATCCGCAGGTGTCCTGCGATGGCCAGAACCACTTCACTTGCGCACCGGGCGATACCGTGACCGTGCGCAAGAAGCCGCAGAAGCTGCACCTGATCCACCCGCTGGACCACAACTACTACGAAGTCTGCCGAACCAAGCTTGGCTGGGGTAGTCGCCTCGGCGGGGGCGATTGATGCTGCTTGATCCCGAGCGCGGCTACGACCTGATCGGTGACGTGCATGGCTGCGGCCGTGCGCTGGCGCGCCTGCTGGATTCACTGGGCTATCGCTTGCAGGGTGGAGTTTGGCGACATTCGCGGCGGCAGGTGATCTTCCTCGGCGACATCATCGATCGCGGGCCACATATCCGTGAGGCGCTGCATCTGGTCTACGACATGGTCGACCGTGGGCAGGCCTACTGCATCATGGGCAACCATGAGTTCAACGCGCTGGGTTGGTACATGCCCGCACCACCGGGCAGCGGTCGCGATTTCGTGCGCGAGCATTCGCCGCGTTTCGCCCGGCTGTTGCAGGAGACCTTCCAGCAGTTCGAAGCCTATCCCGAGGAGTGGAAAGCCTTTCGTGAATGGTTCTACGGCCTGCCGCTTTTTCTCGAGAGCGAGCGCTTCCGCGTCGTGCACGCGTGCTGGGACAGCGACGTGATCGCGCGTCTGCGTCCGTTCCTTAACGATGCCTGCATCAATCGAGGAATTCTGCGTGAGGCCGGCCTGCCGGGCACCTTCATCTGCCAGGCGCTCGACCGCCTGCTGCGCGGTACCGACATGCCGCTGCCCGAAGGCATGACGTTGACCAGTGAGGAGGGTTTCGTGCGTACCTTTTTCCGCACCAAGTTCTGGGAAGAGAACCCGCAAACCTACGGGGACGTCGTTTTTCAGCCCGACGGCCTGCCGGACCATGCGGCACGCATGCCCTTATCGCAACAGCAGAAGAATCGCCTGTTCCTCTACGGCCCGGACGAGCCTTTGCTGTTCGTCGGCCACTACTGGCGCCGCGGCCGTCCCGGGCCCCTTCGCGATAACCTGGCCTGCCTGGATTACAGCGCGGTAAAGAACGGCAAGTTGGTGGCTTACCGGCTGGACCGGGAGACGCGTCTGGACCCGGCCAAGTTCGTCTGGATCGATGTGCAGGCGGTGTTCCAATGAGCATGTCCGTTGCCGAAGCCCTGCGCCTGCCGCTGTCGGAAGATCTGAGCGGCTTCATCGCCTTGTTGCACCGCCTGCGGGTGCCGTGCCGAGTGTCGGAGGAGGGTGACCAGCAGGTGCTGCGTGTGCCGGCTGAGGTCGTCGAGCAGGTTCGCGACCTGTACGCTCGGCATCCCCGGGGCGACGACAGCATCGTCATCGAACAGCCGCGTCGGCGCGGCGGTTTCGTAGCAGCTTTGCGCGCAAGCCCCCTCACCGCGCTGGTTCTGGTTTTCACCCTGGTTGTCGCAGCCGTCACCATGCTCGGCGACAACTTCGCGACGATCCGCTGGCTGAATTTCGTCGACTTCCGTGTCGAGGGCGAATACGCCTACTTCGCGTCGCTGGACCAGACGCTCGCAACCGGGCAATGGTGGCGGTTGATCACGCCGATCTTCGTGCACTTCGGCATTTTGCATCTGGCAATGAACAGCATGTGGTTCTGGGAGCTGGGGCGGCGCATTGAAGCGCATCAGCGAGCCTGGATGCTGCTGGCGCTGACAATAGCGTTCGGGTTGGTATCCAACTTCGCTCAATACTTGTTCGGTGGGCCGGGTATCTTCGGTGGTCTTTCGGGCGTGCTGTACGGCCTGCTCGGGCATTGCTGGCTGTACCAGAAACTCGCCCCTAACGCTGCCTACCGATTGCCGCCCGGTGTGGTGGTGCTGATGCTGGTGTGGCTGGTGATCTGTTTGACCGGCGTTATCGAGGTGCTCAGTTTTGGCGCACTGGCCATCGCCAACGCTGCGCATGTCGGCGGCCTTGTCGCGGGCTGTGTCACCGGCGTGATTGGCGGCATGCTGGCGCGCCGCCGTTAGCTTGCGGGCCTTTTCCCTAAAACGTGACTGCCCGGTAGAATGGCTGCTCGTTTCCCTCGGAGCTGGCCATGTCGACCTTTATCCAAACCGCCGAAAACATCACCCCCGAAATCTACGCAAGCCTCAAGCAAGCCCTCGAGGTCGGCAAATGGGCGGATGGCCGCAAGCTGACCCCTGAACAGAAAGAAACCTGCATGCAGGCGGTGATTGCCTGGGAGATGAAAAATCTTCCAGAAGAGCAGCGTACCGGCTTCATGGGTGGCCAGGAGTGCGGCTCCAAGAGCAAGAAGGCCGAGCCGGCCATCGACAGCAGTCTGTTCGCTCCCGCTTCGGGAACCCGCCACTGATGCTCGAATTGGGACGTGGCGCGCTAAGCAAAATGTCGATTCAGCTCGGCGCACCGGCGCAGTATTCCTTCCGCCTGAATGACGAACTGGTGCCGGTCAATCCGCTGATCGGCAAGACCTTGCGGCTGGAGTACCTTGGCGCCATCAACTGCACCCATTGCGGACGCAAGACCAACAAAAGTTTCAGCCAGGGTTATTGTTATCCCTGCTTTAAAAAGCTACCGCAGTGCGATGTCTGCATCATGAGCCCGGAAAAATGCCACCACGACTTCGGCACCTGCCGCGATCCGCAGTGGGGCATGGACTTCTGCATGACCGACCACGTGGTCTACCTGGCCAACTCGTCAGGCATCAAGGTCGGCATCACCCGTGCTACGCAATTGCCGACGCGCTGGCTCGATCAGGGCGCCAGCCAGGCGCTGCCGATCATGCGGGTTGCCACACGCCTGCAGTCGGGCATGGTGGAAGATCTGCTGCGCAGCCAGGTGGCGGATCGCACCAACTGGCGGGCGCTGCTCAAAAGTGACGCTGAGCCGATCGACCTGATCGAAATGCGCGAGCAGATCTTCGATGCCTGCGCCGCGGGGTTGCGCGAGTTGCAACAGCGCTACGGCCTGCAGGCGATCCAGCCGGTGGCCGATGCCGAGGTGCTGGAGATTCGCTATCCCGTGGAGGCCTATCCGACCAAGGTGGTCAGCCTCGATTTGGAGAAGACACCCGTGGTCGAGGGCACGCTCAGGGGCATCAAGGGCCAGTACCTGATTCTCGACACCGGCGTGATCAATATCCGCAAGTTCACCGCTTATCAGGTCGCCGCCAGCACTGCTGCGTAGGGTGGACAACGGTGCAACCTTGACCACCGCGGAGCAGGGCGCAGTGGGTGCATACGGATGTAAGAAGCGGCATCCACCCTGCGGCGCTAAGGGCCGACGGCTCAAGGATGAGCGGCCTGGAACAATCGCGTGGAAAAGGCTGCGCCGTTTTCCACCCTACAAGTCCGCCGCTACAGGCGCTAAGCTCGAAGTCATTAGCAGCCCGGTACCCGGGCTGGCAGGTCCATCGCCATTTTTCCGCTTGAAGCTAGCCGCTTGAAGCACAGCCGACGAGGTTTCCATGCGTACCGAACAACCGAAAGTCATTCATCTGAAGGATTACCAGGCGCCAGAGTACCTGATCGATGAAACCCACCTGACCTTCGAACTGTACGAGGATCGCACTCTGGTGCATGCGCAGCTGGTAATGCGCCGCAACCCTGAGCGCCCGTCCGGCAACCTGCCGCCGCTGGAGCTGCACGGGCAGGAGCTCGAACTACTGTCCATCGCGCTGAACGACCGCGCGCTGGACGCTGGCGACTACCAGATCAGCGAGGACTGCCTGACCCTGCAGCCGGAAAGCGATGCTTTCGTGATCGACACTTCGGTGGTGATCCATCCGGAAACCAACACCGCGCTGGAAGGGTTGTACAAGTCCGGAAGCATGTTTTGCACCCAGTGCGAGGCCGAGGGCTTCCGCAAGATCACCTATTACCTCGACCGTCCAGACGTGATGAGCAAGTTCACCACCACGGTGAGCGCCGATCAGAAGGCCTATCCGGTGCTGCTTTCCAACGGCAACCCGATTGCCAGCGGCAGCGAAGACAACGGCCGGCATTGGGCGACCTGGGAAGACCCGTTCAAGAAGCCGGCCTATCTGTTCGCCCTGGTGGCGGGTGACCTCTGGGCCATCGAGGACAGCTTCACCACCATGAGCGGGCGCAACGTGGCGCTACGGATCTACGTCGAGCCGGAGAACGTCGACAAGTGCCAGCACGCCATGGACAGCCTGAAGAAGTCGATGAAGTGGGACGAGGAGGCCTACGGTCGCGAGTACGACCTGGACATCTTCATGATCGTCGCGGTCAACGACTTCAACATGGGCGCCATGGAAAACAAGGGCCTCAATATCTTCAACTCCAGCGCCGTACTGGCACGTGCCGAAACCGCCACTGATGCCGCCCATCAGCGCGTCGAGGCCATCGTCGCCCACGAGTATTTCCACAACTGGTCGGGCAACCGCGTGACCTGCCGCGACTGGTTCCAGCTGTCGCTCAAGGAAGGCTTCACCGTGTTCCGTGATTCGCAGTTCAGCGCCGACATGAACTCGGCGACGGTCAAGCGCGTCGAGGACGTCGCCTACCTGCGCACCCACCAGTTCGCCGAGGATGCCGGCCCCATGGCGCACTCGGTGCGCCCGGAATCCTTTATCGAGATTTCCAACTTCTACACCCTAACCGTCTACGAGAAGGGCGCTGAAGTGGTGCGCATGATCCAGACGCTGCTGGGCGAAGAGGGCTTCCGCAAGGGCAGCGATCTCTACTTCGAACGGCATGACGGCCAGGCCGTGACCGTCGACGATTTCGTCAAGGCGATGGAAGATGCCAACGGTGCGGACCTGACTCAGTTCAAGCGTTGGTACAGCCAGTCCGGCACACCGCGCCTGGCCGTCAGCGAGCAATACGACGAGGCAGCGAAGACTTATCGCCTGACCTTGCGCCAGAGCTGTCCGCCGACGCCGGGCCAGCCGACCAAGGAGCCGTTCGTAATCCCGGTGAAACTCGGCCTGCTGGCTGCCGATGGTTCGGACATGCCGCTGCGGCTGCAGGGCGAAGCGTCTGCCGCCGGGACCAGCCGTGTGCTGGCGGTGACCGAAGCCGAACAGGCCTTCACTTTCGTCGATATCGCCGAGCGGCCGCAGCCCTCCCTGCTGCGTGGTTTCTCCGCGCCGGTGAAGCTGGACTACCCGTATAACCGCGACCAGCTGATGTTCCTCATGCAGCACGATTCCGACGGCTTCAACCGCTGGGAAGCGGGTCAGCAGTTGTCGGTGCAGGTGCTGCAGGAGCTGGTCGGCCAGCACCAGCGTGGCGAGGCGCTGGCGATGGATGAGCGCCTGATCGAGGCGCTGCGCAGCCTGCTGCAGAACGATGAACTGGATGCGGCCATGGTCGCCGAAATGCTCTCGTTGCCGGGCGAAGCCTATTTGACCGAAATCAGCGACGTGGCGGATGTCGATGCCATCCACGCCGCGCGCGATTTCGCCCGCAAGCGCATCGCCGATGTGTTGTTCGAGCCGCTGTGGCAGCGCTATCAGGTCAATCGCGAGACCTCACGCAACACCGCCTATGTCGCCTCGGCCGAGCACTTCGCTCGTCGCGCGCTGCAGAACATCGCCCTGTCATACCTGATGTTGAGCGAGAAAGCCGAGGTCGTCGAAGCGTGTCTGGAGCAGTTCGAGCACGCCGACAACATGACCGAACGCCTGACCGCACTGGCCGTGCTGGTCAACTCGCCGTTCGAGGCGGAGCGCGACAAGGCGCTGCAGTCTTTCGCCGAGCATTTCAAGGACAATCCGCTGGTCATGGATCAGTGGTTCAGCGTGCAGGCCGGCAATCCGCTGCCCGGTGGCCTGGAGCGGGTACAGGCGCTGATGCAGCATCCGGCGTTCACCCTGAAGAACCCGAACAAGGTGCGCGCGCTGATCGGTGCCTTCGCCAATCAGAACCTGGTCAACTTCCACCGCACCGATGGTGCCGGCTACCGCTTCCTTGCCGATCAGGTTATTACCCTCAACGCGCTGAACCCGCAGATCGCCTCGCGTCTGCTGGCGCCGCTGACCCGCTGGCGCAAGTACGACAGCGCACGTCAGGCGCTGATGAAGGGCGAGCTGGAGCGCATCCTTGCTTCCGGTGAGCTGTCCAGCGATGTCTACGAAGTGGTGAGCAAGAGCCTCGCCTGACCCGGCAAGGCCGATCGCGCAACGATCGGCCGCTGCCTCTGCTTTAGGCTTCAGCCCACCAAAGCGGGCCTTCGTCGGTTCACCGTGCCGTCAGGTCACAGTGGACCGCGTCCCACCTGGAGATACTCTTGATTCGTTGCCGCCTGCGGTGACCATCCTCCTGGTACACCGCGTCGGATCGGCATTGCAATATCGAATCTGCCAGTTGGCATACTGGCAACTGGCCCGATCAACCTGAGTGATCGTGCGTCAATCATTGCGTGAGAGTTAACAATTCATAACGTCCGGCCAATTGTGTGTGTCCGCGTAAGCTGGCTAGGATGGCTGAGCCTGCACTTCAGGCCTTACCTAATAAGAATAAAGGGGGTATGTATGAGTGAGCCCGTATTGCGGCGCACACTATCCGGCCGCGCCGCGGTTCCATTCCGGGCGAGGGCGTCGCGTCTTCACTCATCGGTTGCGGGCATGCTTTCGCTATGCGGCGCCTTCTCGCTCCTGCTGCTTGCGGCGGCGGCTCCGGCCCAGGCCACAACCGACGGCCAGACTCGCTATTCAATCGAGTCGGCTAAAGCCGCATCCAATCTTCTTCTCGACATCACCCAGGCCGGCGACCGTCTCGTTGCTGCGGGCGATCGAGGACACATTCTTTATTCCGACGACGAAGGCAACAGCTGGGTGCAGGCAAAGGTGCCGACTCGCCAGCTGCTGACGGCTATCTACTTCGTCGATGACAAGCACGGCTGGGCGGTCGGCCATGATGCGCTGGTGCTGAACACTGCCGACGGCGGCGCGAGCTGGACGGCGCAGTATGAAGAGCGTGAGCGCGAAGCTCCGTTGCTGGACATCTGGTTTGAAGACACTCAGCACGGCATCGCGGTCGGCGCCTATGGCGCCCTGATCGAAACCGTCGATGGCGGCCAGAGCTGGGATGACATCAGCGAGCGGCTCGACAACGAGGATGGTTTTCATCTGAACGCCATCACCCATATTCAGGGATCGGGCCTGTTCGTCGTCGGTGAAATGGGCGGCATGTTCCGCTCAGCCGATATGGGCGAAACCTGGGAGCGCGTCGAATCGCCCTATAAGGGCTCGTTCTTCGGCGTGGTAGGTGGCTCGGAGCCAGGCGTGGTGGTTGCCTTCGGCTTGCGCGGTCACCTGTTTCGCTCCGTCGATTTCGGCGACAGCTGGCAGGCCATCGAACTCAGCAACGGTAACGGCCATGCGCTGGAGTCCGGGCTGGCCGATGGCAGCTTGTTGCGTGACGGACGCATTGCGGTGGTCGGGCACGGTGGCGCGGTGCTGACCAGCGACGACCAGGGCAGCAGCTTCAAACTCTTTAACCGTCCCGACCGGCGTTCGCTGTCGGGCGTTAGCTCCGATTCCCAAGGCAACCTGATCCTGGTAGGGCAGGGTGGTGTTCGCATCGCCTCGCCATCGGGCGCGGATCTGGCCCCAAAACAATAAAGCCGGGAGAGTCTGTATGACCAAGCACCAACAGAAACCGGCGTCGTTCCTCGAGCGCCTGATTTTCAACAACCGGCCGGCAGTCGTGGTTCTCTGCCTGCTGATCAGCGCGTTCCTCTTTTACCAGGCGGCGCAGGTTCGGCCGCAAACCAGCTTCGAGAAGATGATTCCGCTGGGGCATCCCTACATCCAGAAGATGCTCGAGCACCAGAACGATCTGGCTAACCTCGGCAACACGGTACGGATTTCCGTGGAAGCGGTTGAGGGAGACATCTTCTCCAAGGAGTACATGGAAACGCTGCGGCAGATCCATGACGAGGTGTTCTACATCCGCGGCGTCGACCGCTCCAACATGAAGTCGCTGTGGAGCCCCAACGTTCGCTGGACCGAGGTCACCGAGGAAGGCTTCGCTGGTGGCGAGGTCATCCCGCAGACCTACGACGGCTCGCCCGAGAGCCTCGATGACCTGCGCGACAATATCCTCAAGTCCGGTCAGATCGGCCGCCTGGTGGCCAACAACTTCAAGTCGAGCATCATCGATGTGCCGCTGCTGGAGTCCTACCCGGACCCTGAAGACCAGAGCCGGCAGATCAAGCTGGACTACCAGAAGTTCTCCCACGAGCTGGAAGAGAAGATTCGCGAGAAGTATCAGGCGCAGAACCCGAATGTGAAGGTGCACATCATCGGCTTCGCCAAGAAGGTCGGTGACCTGATTGATGGGCTGGTCGGTGTCGCGCTGTTCTTCATCGTCGCCATCGGCATCACCTTCGTACTGCTGCTGTGGTTCACCCGGTGCTTGAAGAGCACCATTGCGGTGCTGATCACCACGCTGATTGCCGTCACCTGGCAGCTCGGTTTGCTGCATACGCTGGGCTTCGGGCTCGATCCGTACTCGATGCTGGTGCCGTTCCTGGTCTTCGCCATCGGCATTTCTCACGGCGTACAGAAGATCAACGGCATCGCCATGGCATCCGGGTATACGGAAGACCCGGTGACGGCGGCGCGCATGGCGTTCCGGCAGCTGTTCATACCTGGCATGGTGGCGCTGCTGTCGGATGCTGCGGGGTTCGTCACCTTGCTGCTGATCGACATCGGCGTTATCCGCGAACTGGCCATCGGCGCTTCGCTGGGTGTGGCGGTGATCATCCTGACCAACCTGATCCTGCTGCCGGTGGCGATTTCCTATATGGGCATCAGCCAGAAGGCGGTCAAGCAGGCGCGCGAAGAGGCTTCGCGTGACCATCCGTTCTGGCGCGCACTGTCCAACTTTGCCAGCCCAACCGTTGCGCCAATCTCCATTACCATCGCCGTGCTGGCGCTGGCTGGTGGTCTCTGGTATGGCCAGAACCTGAAGATTGGCGACCTCGACCAGGGCGCCCCGGAGCTGCACCCAGACTCGCGCTACAACCTCGATAACGACTTCGTCATTCGCAACTACTCGACCAGCTCAGACGTGCTGGTGGTGATGGTCAAGACCGCGCCTGAAGGTTGTTCGCACTACGACACGCTCGCCGCCATGGACGAGCTGATGTGGAAGATGCAGAACACCGAGGGCGTGCAGTCGGCGGTGTCGATGGTCTCGGTCGCGCGTCAGGGCATCAAGGGCATGAACGAAGGCAGCCTGAAGTGGGAGACGCTGTCGCGTAACCCGCACGTGCTGAACAACTCCATCGCCCGCGCCGAAGGCATGTACAACAGTGACTGCTCGCTGGCACCGGTGCTGGTGTTCCTCAACGACCACAAGGCGGAAACGCTGGAGCACGTGGTCGCCGCTGCGAAGGATTTCGCCGAGGAGAACAACCGCGAAGGGCTGGAGTTCGTACTCGCGGCCGGTAACGCCGGTATCGAGGCGGCCACCAACGAGGTCATCGCCGAGTCGGAAATCACGATGCTGATCGCGGTCTACGCAGCAGTGAGCTTCATGTGCCTGCTGACCTTCCGTTCGTTGGCCGCGACGCTCTGCGTGATCCTGCCTCTGGTGCTGACCTCGATCCTCGGCAACGCGCTGATGGCCTTCATGGGAATTGGAGTCAAGGTGGCAACCTTGCCAGTGATCGCGTTGGGGGTGGGTATCGGTGTGGACTACGGTATCTATATCTACAGCCGTTTGGAGTCGTTCCTGCGCCAAGGCATGACCTTGCAGGAGGCCTACTACCAGACGCTGAAATCCACCGGCAAGGCGGTGATCTTCACCGGCGTCTGTCTGGCGATCGGCGTGGTGACCTGGGTGTTCTCGGACATCAAGTTCCAAGCCGACATGGGCATGATGCTGACCTTCATGTTCCTCTGGAACATGGTCGGGGCGATCTGGCTGCTGCCGGCCCTGGCCCGCTTCCTGATCAATCCAGAGAAGCTGCGCCAGAAGGCGTGATGATCACGCAATAACGAAAACCGCGGCCCTAGGGTCGCGGTTTTTTTATGGCTATCGCGTTGTCCGCCCGGCGATAGGGCTACGGTCAGGCGCTCTGGCTTATGGCTTCCATTGCTGTCTGCGCGGCAACTTCGCCGATCACCAGAATGGCCGGACTCTTCAGCTTGAAGGTCAATGCATCGCGGCACATGCCAGCCAGGCTCGAACGGCACTCGCGTTGCTGCGGCAGTGAGGCATTCTCAATCATCGCCACCGGTGTGCCGGCGGGAAGGCCGCCTTCCAAGAGTCCGGCTTGCACCTGTTCCAGCTTGCTCACACCCATGTACACCACCAGCGTGGTGCCGCTTTTCGCCAGCGCCTGCCATTCCGGGCTGCTGTCGTCGAGTGTGTGTGCGGTGACCAGGGTGACGCCGCGGGCGACGCCGCGCTGGGTCAGCGAGATGCCGCATTGCGTGGCACCGGCCAGGCCGGCGGTGATGCCGTTGACCAGTTCGACCTCGATGCCGCGCGCCGACAGCCATTCGGCTTCCTCGCCACCGCGGCCGAAGATGCACGGATCTCCACCCTTGAGGCGCACCACGCACTTGCCCTGGCGGGCGTAACGCAGCATCAGTCGATGGATAAAGGCTTGCGGCGTGGAGCGGCAGCCGCCACGTTTGCCCACGGGGATGATGCGTGCGTTGGGGCAGTGCTCAAGAACAGCGGGATTGACCAGATCATCAATCATCACCACCTGCGCTTCCCCCAGCGCCCGCACGGCCTTGAGGGTCAGCAGTTCCGGGTCGCCAGGGCCGGCGCCTACCAGCCAGACTTTTGCGCTCATGGGGTAATCCTCGTCTTGGTCGGTATCAGGAAAGTGCGCGTTCCGGCTGACTGGCCAGCAGGCGCTTGATTTCGGGAACGCAGGATCCGCAGCTGGTGCCACAACCCAGCTCCTGCTTGAGCCCATTGAGATCGAGGCCACGCTCGATGCCTGCATGGACTTTGCTCCGGCTGACGTTCATGCAGTTGCACAGGGTGCGATCGGTGCTGACCGTCGCGCCGCCAGGTGGCGCGCTGAGTGGAGCCAGCAGCCAGCGGCGCAGGTCTGCGTCGGCGCTGCCGCTTTCCCAGAGTCCGCGCAGCCACTGCCGGGCGGCGGTCTCGCCGGCCAGGCGCAACGCGACGATACGGCCTTCCTCGATGCGTACGCGCTTGCCGACCGCGCGACGCGGGTCGTCATAGGCCAGCACCGGGCCTTCGTCGAGGCCGAGCAGCCGGTCGATGGTGGCCAGCTCGGTAGCCGTTGGCGTCGAGCGCCGGGCGGCGCGGATCAGCAGTGCCGAGCGCTCGCGGCCTGCGAGGCTGAAACTGGCGTAGTCGAAGGCTTCGAACAGCGGCCGCAATGCCTCGAAGCGCTGCTGCACGTCGCCTTCAACCAGCGCGAAGAACTGCCAGGGCAATTCGACCTGTTCCACTTCAATGCCGGCGTGCTTGAGTTCCGGTTGTTTCGACAGCGGATCGACGCTGGCCAGGGTCAGTACGTTGCAGCCCAGCCCCTTGAGGAATCGATCACCCCAGTGCATCGGCAGGAAGGCCTGGCCGGCGCGCAGACTGTCATCCTTCTGCACCGGGAGGATCAGGCTGCCGCGACGGCTTTTCACCGTCACCAGCTGGCCGTCCAGCAGACGCCGGCGGCGCATGTCATCGGCGTTCATTCCGAGCAACGCTTCTTCGACATGGCCGAACAGCCGCGCTGCTGTGCCAGTGCGGCTCATGCCGTGCCACTGGTCGCGCAGCCGGCCGGTGTTGAGCGTCAGCGGGTAGCGCGCCTCGCGCTTTTCCTTCGGCGCCTGGTAGTGCTCGGCGATAAAGCGAGCGCGGCCATTGGCAGTGGGGAACACTCCGTCGCCATACAGCCGCGCGGTGCCTTGTTCGCTGCCCGGTGGGAAGGGCCATTGCTGTGGACCACGCGCATCGAGCACGGCATAGCTCAGGCCGCTGTAGTCCAGATCGTGACCGGCAGTGAGCGGCTTGTACTCCTCGAACAGCGCTTCGGCATTCTCGAAGGCAAACAGGCTTGGCGCACCGGGGCGCAGGCGGCTTTCCAGACGCCGGGCGAAATCGCAGGTGATCGCCCAGTCTGCACGGGCTTCGCCTGGGGCCGGTACGGCGCGGCGCACGTGGCTGATACGGCGCTCGGAGTTGGTCACTGTGCCTTCCTTCTCGCCCCAGCTCGCGGCCGGCAGCAGAAGATCGGCATGGCGACAGGTTTCGGTGGTAAAGAAGGCTTCCTGAACCACGACGAAGGGGCAGGTGGCCAGAGCTTCATGGACTTTCTGTTGGTCCGGCAGCGACTGAGCCGGGTTGGTGCAGGCGATCCACAGCGCCTTGATCTTGCCGGCGCGCACCGCCTCGAACAGCTCGATGGCGGACAGCCCGGGCTGCGCCGACAGCTGCTCGACGCCCCAATAGCCGGCGACTTCGGCGCGGTGTTCGGCATTGGTTGCGTCGCGGTGGCCGGGCAACAGATTGGACAGGCTACCGGTCTCACGACCGCCCATGGCATTCGGTTGGCCGGTGAGCGAGAAGGGGCCGGCGCCCGGGCGGCCGATCTGCCCGGTGGCCAGGTGCAGGTTGATCAGCGCACTGTTCTTCGCACTGCCGGCAGTGGACTGATTCAGCCCCATGCACCACAGGCTTAGAAAGCTCGGCGCCCCATGACGCGCAGGAGCTGCTGCACTCGGTGCGGCCGCGTTAAAAACCGGCTCGGGATGCTCATTTACTGCATGTAAACTCCGCTCCCTCGCCGTTTTTTGCCTTGCCGCACCTTCGCTCGCGACGCTCCTGCGCGCCCTGGGTTTTCCAATCAGCCGTGCACAGGTCTGCAGATCATCTACAGAGATGCCACAGAGTTCGGCGACCATCGCTGGGCTGTAATCGCGCACCAGGCTTTTCAGGGCATCGAAGCCTTCGGTATGGGCATCGATGAAACGGCGGTCGATCCAGCCTTCCCACATGAGGATATGCAGCAGGCCGTGGAGCAGTGCGACATCGGTGCCCGGCAGGATCGGCAGATGCAGGTCGGCCAGCTCGCTGGTGTCCGTGCGCCGCGGGTCGACGACGATGATGGTCATCTCCGGCCGCTTCGCCTTGGCTTCCTCCAGTCGGCGGAACAGCACCGGATGCGCGTAGGCCATGTTGCTGCCGGCGATCAGCAGGCAGTCGGCCCGCTCGATGTCTTCGTAGGAGCAGGGCGGGGCGTCGGCGCCCAGGCTGCGCTTGTAGCCGACCACCGCCGAGGACATGCACAGCCGCGAGTTGGAATCCAAGTTGTTGGTGCCGACCAGGGCGCGGGCCAGTTTGTTGAAGGCGTAGTAGTCTTCGGTCAGCAGCTGGCCGGAGACATAGAAGGCGACGCTGTCCGGCCCGTGTTCGCGGATGGTCTCGGCGAATACGCTGGCCGCGTGCTCCAGGGCACTGTCCCAGTCGGTGCGGCTGCGGGCCAGGCCCTTGCCCAGACGCAGCTCGGGATAAAGCGCGCGAGCGTCGAGGTCGCCGGTCAGGTGCAGGGTCGAGCCCTTGCTGCACAGCTTGCCGAAGTTGGCCGGATGGCTGGGGTCGCCAGCCACGTCGAGGATGCGTTCGCCGTCGTGCTCGATCAGTACGCCACAGCCGACACCGCAGTAGCAGCAGGTCGAGGCGGTTGTCATACGCATGGCGTCGTCTCCAGGAAAGTATCGTCGGTTTCGGCTGCAGGGTGGGCTTGGGCACACCGGTAATCCGGCTTTCGCCACGAGTGGCTCGGTGGGCTGAAGCCCACCCTACGGGTAGGTCTTATGCCGCACACTCTTTGCGCGCATTCAGCGAAAGCTGCACGCGACCGTTCTCGACGCGCGCCTCGTGGCGATGGGCGCAGCCAACGTCCGGGGCCAAGGCCTCGCCGCTGGCCAGATCGATCTGCCAGTTGTGTAGCGGGCAGGCGACCTGCTTGCCGTAGACGATCCCCTGCGAGAGCGGGCCGCCTTTGTGCGGGCAGCGGTCGTCGAGGGCGAAGACCTGATCGTCGGAGGTGCGGAATATTGCGATATCACCCTTGGGGCCGGCGATGATGCGCGAGCCGAGCGGGTTGATTTCATCCAGTGCGCAGATATCGAGCCAGTTCATGCGGTGTCTCTCCAGATCAGGTTCTCAGGCGTTTTCCAGCTGCTTGACGGCGATGCGGTCGAATTCCTTCTTCAGCTGCGGCTTGGAGAGCTGCTCCTGCCACGGGTCCTGCTCGAAGGAGAGCGAGAACAGCAACCGCTGGTGCAGCGCCTTGCGTCGCTCGGCGTCGTCCAGCACGGCCTTCTTGATGTGATCCATGCCGACGCGCTGCATGTAGTGCACGGTGCGCTCAAGGTAAAAGGCTTCCTCGCGGTAGAGCTGGAGGAACGCCAAGCTGTATTCCATGACCTCCTCGGCCGTCTTCACCTTGACGAAGAACTCGCCGGCCTCGGTCTTGATGCCGCCGTTGCCGCCGATGTACAGCTCCCAGCCGGAGTCCACGCCGATGATGCCGACGTCCTTGATGCCGGATTCGGCGCAGTTTCGCGGGCAGCCGGAGACGGCCAGCTTGACCTTGTGCGGCGACCACATGTTGAACAGAGCGTGTTCCAGGTCGATGCCCATCTGCGTCGAGTTCTGCGTACCGAAGCGGCAGAACTCGCTGCCGACGCAGGTCTTCACGGTGCGGATGGATTTGCCGTAGGCGTGGCCGGAAGGCATATCCAAGTCTTTCCAGACGCCCGGCAGGTCTTCCTTCCTGATACCCAGCAGGTCGATGCGCTGGCCGCCGGTGACCTTGACCATCGGCACCTGATACTTGTCCGCCACATCGGCGATGCGCCGCAGCTCAGCAGCATTGGTGACGCCGCCCCACATCCGTGGAATGACCGAATAGGTGCCGTCCTTCTGGATGTTGGCGTGGGCGCGCTCGTTGATGAAGCGCGATTGCGGGTCGTCTTTGGCTTCGCCCGGCCAGGTGGAGATCAGGTAGTAGTTCAGCGCCGGGCGGCAGGTAGCGCAGCCGTTCGGCGTGCGCCAATCCATGAAGGCCATGGCCGCCGGAATGCTGGTCAGGTGGTGCTCGCGAATGGCCTTGCGTACCTGGCCGTGGTTGAGATCGCTGCAGCCGCAGATGGCTTTTTCGCTCTTCGGCTTGACGTCCGCGGCGCCGCCGACGGTGTTGATCAGAATCTGCTCGACTAGCCCGGCACAGGAGCCGCAGGAGCTGGCGGCCTTGGTGTGTTTCTTCACCTCGTCCACCGAGAACAGCCCGTGTTCCTGGATCGCCTTGACGATGGTGCCCTTGCACACCCCGTTGCAGCCGCAGACCTCCATGTCGTCCGGCATTGACATGGCCTTGCTCTGGCCCTGATGGCCAGCATCGCCGATGGCTCCCTCGCCTAAGCCGGCCGCACCGAACATCAGATGGTCGCGTATCTGGCCCACGTTCTGGCCTTCGCGCACTTGGCGGAAGTACCAGCCACCATCGGCGGTGTCGCCGTACAGGCAGGCGCCGACCAGTACGTCGTCCTTGATCACCAGCTTCTTGTAGACACCGCCGATGGGGTCGGAGAGGGTGATGGTTTCGGTGCCGTCGCCGCCGATGAAATCGCCGGCTGAGAACAGGTCGATACCGGTGACCTTGAGCTTGGTCGAGGTCACCGAGCCCAGGTAGCGGGAGAAGCCGAGCATCGCCAGGTGGTTGGCGCAGACCTTGGCTTGTTCGAACAGCGGCGCGACCAGGCCATAGGCGGTGCCACGATGGTTGGCGCATTCGCCGACGGCATAGATGCGCGGGTCATAGGTCTGCAGCGTGTCGTTGACCAGAATGCCGCGATTGCACGGGATGCCGGCCTGTTCCGCCAGCTCGCTGTTGGGACGGATGCCCGCGGCCATCACCACCAAGTCGGCGGGGATCACCTCACCGTCCTTGAACTTGACCGCGCAGACCCGGCCTTCGCCGTTGTCGAGCAGTTCGGCGGTGTGCTTGGGCAGGAGAAACTTAAGGCCACGGCTTTCCAGCGCGCTCTGCAGCAGGGTGCCGGCAGTCTTGTCCAGCTGGCGCTCCATCAGCCAGTCGCCGATGTGCACCACGGTGACGTCCATGCCGCGCAGCTTGAGGCCATTGGCCGCTTCCAGGCCGAGCAGGCCGCCGCCGATGACCACCGCGTGTTTGTGGGTCTTGGCGGTTTCCATCATCACCTGGGTGTCGGCAATGTCGCGGTAGCCGATCACGCCTTGCAGGTCCTTGCCCGGAATCGGCAGGATGAACGGGTTGGAGCCGGTGGCTATGAGCAGGCGGTCGTATTCCGCCTCGCTGCCGTCGTCGGCGATGACCCGGCGTTTGACGCGGTCGATCTTCACAACCTTGCGGTTGAGCATCAGACGGATGTCGTTTTCGGCGTACCAGTTGAGATCGTTGAGCACGATCTCTTCGAACTGCTGTTCGCCGGCCAGCACGGGGGAGAGCAGGATGCGGTTGTAGTTTGGATGCGGCTCGGCGCCGAACACCGTGATGTCGTAGAGCTCGTTTGTGAGCTTGAGCAGTTCCTCAAGGGTCCGCACGCCGGCCATGCCGTTGCCGATCATCACCAATTTGAGTTTCTTCATGCCCGTTCTCCGTGCCATGCGACGTTACCGTCTGGCCTGCTCGAAATTTTTCAACAACAAAAAAGGCGTCCCACCGGTTACCCAGTGAGGACGCCTTTGTCCGTGTCCCGTTCTCTCGGGAAACCTGGCCGCTCCACGTTGAGGGTCAGGTCGTAATGATTCTTCGATATTTCACATTGCAGAGGCTGTGCCAACTTTCCAATACGCCATTTTTCAATGGGTTGGAGCTTGCCGGCGCGGCGTTTAGGGGTTGATCGTTGCACTGATATGCAGCGGCTTGCGCCGTGGTGGTGCGAATTGCGCCTGTTGTCGATCCTTAAAAGGCCGTTGACAGGCGGCGGCTGGGTTTCTAAAGTTTCGCCCATGCGCCGATTTAGTCAGCTACTTGCGGGGCGCCTGGAGCCGATGGCTTCGAAATACCGCTAAAGCGCTGGTTCCGGTGTCGCCTCCCACCGCTGCCCAGCGGAACCCTCGAGGCGGAAGTTGAATTGATGAACGCAAAGCACGCCCAGTTGCGCCTGGCCCCGATCACCAGCGGCCTACACCCCAGCAATCCGAAAATCCTCCTCGGCGGCACTCACCAGCCGTCCCTGTTGCGCTACCTCGAAGGGTGGCCACGACGTCATCGCAAATCCCGCGCCCTGCTTATCCAGTTCGCCACGGCCGACGAGTCGCTGGCACGTTTCGCCACCGACAGCTTCGATCTGGCGGTCATTCAGGCGCCGACGGCCGAACGCCTGGAAGAGTGCGTACGAGAGTTGATCCGGGTGGCGCGCCAAGGGCTGATTACCCGTCGCTAGTGGTCTGCACGGGCTTCAGGGGCAGCCTCAGATCAGTCCCGAGCAAGCAGCATGTGCACACCGTGATCCGCGCCCACGCGTTGGCAAGGATTTGCCGTCGCCCACCCTGCGAACCAGCGCTCATTGCGCAGGCCTCGGCATCGCCGCGCAATGAGCGACGCTTGGGGGCGTACAGGTGCCGGAAGCTCCAGCTTCGGAAGCGGGTTGAGCGTAGCAAAGCCCGGCGAACGTGATGCCAGGCGGTGCTTTTTGATGCTGCGGATTTCAGGTTGGCTGGCCCGGCCTGTGGCCTGCCGGATACAGGCTATTCCTCGTCATCGCCACAGGCGGTCCCTCTGGCCTTGAACACCTTGACCACTTCGCTGACGAAGCTCACCACTAGCATCCGCTCGTTCTCGGGCAGGTCCTGAATCATTTCCCCGATGGATTGAGCGTGGTCGGCCGCTTTGGCAGGACCGCTGCGAAAAAGATCGCTCGGCGAGCATTCGAGTATCTCGGCGATTTGCTGCAGCCGGGGCAGCGTCGGTGATATCACTCCGTTTTCCATGCGGCTGATCGTTTCCTTCTCGACGCCCATGATCTCCGCTACCTGTGCCTGGGTCAGGCCCTTTACCTTGCGGCGGATGGCGATCGTCTCGCCTACTTCGTACACCAGTCCTCTGTCCTTCATTCGCTTGGCCTCTCGCGTCATTTGATATGACGTTTTGAGTTATTTTCTGAGCGCAAGCTCCACAAGCGAAGGACGTTTAGCGTCTATATGGTAGGCGTTAGATGTCATTTTCCTGTTGACCCCTGTCACAGCCGAGAGCGATAGTTCTGCTGTCAACGTGCTATCTAGAGCGCCGCTTGGAGTTTTTCGTGGGGAGAAAGGGAATGCTGGCCAATCTGAAAATACGCACAGGGATATCGATCGTTCTTTGCACGCTGATCGTGGCCTTGCTGGTGTCGACCGTCACCGCCTGGAGAGGCGCGAAGATCAGCATGGAGCAGATTCAGAACCTGTATCTGCAAGGTATCGAGCGCAACGACCAGCTGCAGCGCGCCTATGCCCGTCTGTTGCGCGCCCGTGTCGGTATGGCCGGGGCGTTCCTGGAAACGACTGCCGGGGAGCGGGACGAGGCCCAGGCCACACTGGCCATCACCCGGAGACTGGTCGACGAGGCGGAGAGCGCCTTCGATGTATTCACCGGAAACAGCGCCGGGGGGTCCTGGCAGAGTCTAGAGCAGCAGCTGCTACAGGCGTTCACCGCCTACCATGCGGCGCTGGACGAACAGTTGCAGGCCCTGCAAGGCGGCTCGCAGAGTCGCTACATCGAAGTCAACTTGACAGCCCGGGCAGCGAACGACGATTTCGACAAGGTGCTGCAGTCCTATGAACTGCGGATGGAGGCGCATATCACCGCCGTCATGCAGGACGCCCAAGATCGTTATGCGCTGGCCTTGACCGAAGCCATCCTGCTGACCGCCATCACCCTGCTGCTGGCGGTCGGCTGCTGGTGGTTCATCGCCACCCGTGTGTTCGCTCCGTTGCGCGAGGTCGGCAGCATATTCGGCCGCATCGCCGGCGGCGACCTGACCAGCCGAATCGAGGTGCATTCGACCAACGAGATCGGCGTGCTGTTCGCTGCGCTCGCCCGCATGCAGGAAAGCCAGCGGGAAACCATCGGCAGGATTACCAATTCGTCGAACCAGCTGGCCTCGGCCGCCGAAGAACTCAGTGCCGTCACCGAGGATTCCAATCGTGGGCTGCATCAGCAGCACCAGGAACTGGAACAGGCGGCGACCGCGGTGAACGAGATGACCACCGCCGTGGACGAGGTGGCGCGCAATGCGGTATCCACTGCGCAGGCGTCGAACGACTCCAACGCGCTGGCGCAGCAGAGCCGTGTCCAGGTGCAGGCCACCCTCGCCGAGGTGGAAGCGATGACCCGTGACATTGAGGTCACCTCGCAACTGGTGCGGGAGCTGGCCGAGCAGGCACACAGCATCGGCAAGGTGCTCGATGTGATCCGCGCCGTATCGGAGCAGACCAACCTGCTGGCGCTCAATGCCGCCATCGAGGCCGCACGTGCCGGTGAGGCTGGGCGCGGCTTCGCCGTGGTCGCCGACGAAGTGCGCACCCTGGCCCAGCGGACCCAGGAGTCGACCGGCGAGATCGAACAGATGATCGGCCGTATCCGCAACGGCACCAACGAGGCCGTCGAGTCGATGACGGTCAGCACCCGCAGGGCCCAGTCCTCGTTGAATTCGACTCGCAGCGCCGGCCAGGCGCTCGAGGACATCTTCCAGAGCGTGATGCAGATCAGCGAACGCAACTTGGTGATCGCCAGCGCAGCGGAGGAACAAGCCCAGGTGACGCGCGAGGTGGACCGCAACCTGATCAATATCCGCGACCTTTCCACCGGCGCCGCGGCAGGCGCCAACCAGACCAGCGCGGCCAGCAGCGAACTGTCGCGCCTGGCGGTGGAACTCAACGAGATGGTGATGCACTTCAAGCTTTAGGGTGCCAGTCGCGATCCGCCCCTACATCCTCGGCCACAAACCACAGCGAAACCGTCCTATGCCAAGCGTACGCGAACTCATGGACCTCACTAGGAAGGTAATCGCCAGCCTGTTGCGCGCGGTCCCCCTGTCGGAGCAGGCGAGCCTGATCTGCCAGGAGATCGAGCGCATAGCGCCGGATGCGATCGCCTTCATTCTACGCATCGACGAGCAGGGGGCGTTGCGCCCGCTGGCCGGCTCCGGCCTGTCCGTGCGGCAGGTCCAGGCGCTGGAAGGCCTGGCCGGTGACGGTCTGTATTGTTGCACGGCACCAACCGCTATCGATGTGCCCGCACCCCGAAGCCTGCATGACATCGCCGCATCGCAGGGCACGCAGCGCTTCTGGGCGGCGCCGATACAGGCCGGCGATGGCCGGGTGCTCGCCGTGCTCGCGGTGCAGCCGCAGGAAACGGCGGCTCCGACGCCGCTGCACCGGCAACTGATCGAGACTTGCCTGCCGCTCTGCGCCTTGGTACTGGAGCGCGAGGAGAGCCGTGCCCGTATCAATCGGCTGAAGTTCTACGACGACCTGACCGGATTGCCCAACCGCAGCCTGCTGCAGACCCGGGCCGCCCAGGCGCTGGTCCAGGCCCGCTGCGACAAGCGCCCGCTCGCCGTGGTGCTTGTCGATCTGGACCGCTTCCAGCGGATCAACCAGTGCCTCGGCCGAACCGGCGGGGATGAGCTGCTGGGCCTGGTCGCGCAGCGCCTCGCGCAGGAGCGGCGTAGTTGCGATATCGTCGCCCATCTCTCGGCGGATACCTTCGCACTGGTGTTGCCCTGGTGCCGTGCCGAGCAGGCCGCCGCGTCGGCACAGCGGCTGCTGTCGATCCTGAGCCGGCCTTGCCAGATCGCCGATGTCCCGCTCGTGCTGTCGGCGTGCCTGGGCATCAGCCTGTTTCCTGCAGACGGCGAGGATATCGATACGCTGGTCCATCGTGCCGACATCGCGCTGCAGCGGGCGAAAGTTGGTGGCCTGGGGCGTTACTGTTTCTTCAGCGAGAAGCAGATGCGCTCGCCTCAGGACCTGGCGCTGGAAGATGCGCTGCGCATGGCCATCGAACAGAACCAGTTGCAGCTGCATTACCAACCACAGGTCTGTTTCGAGGATGGCCGCTTGCGCGGGGTTGAGGCGCTGGCTCGTTGGCGCCATCCGCAACTGGGAAATATCTCGCCCGCGCACTTCGTTGCCCTGGCGGAGCAGTGCGGATTGATAGACGAACTCGGGCGATGGGTGCTGCACGAAGCCTGCCGCCAACTGGCCGAATGGCGTCACCGCGGGCTGGCGGTTCCGACGATATCGGTCAACCTGTCGCCTTCCAATTTCCAGAATCCCGAACTGCCGGCGACCGTCGCGCGCGCGCTCGCCCGGCATGGAGTTCCGGCCGCCGAGCTGACGCTGGAAATAACCGAAAGCGTGTTGATGGATACCACTCCTGTGTTCCTGGCCACCTTCCAGGAGATTCATGCCCAGGGTGTCTCGTTGTCGATGGATGATTTCGGCACCGGCTTTTCCAGCCTGAGCCACCTGCATCGTCTGCCCGTACAGGAGCTCAAGCTGGATCGCGCCTTCGTCTCCGAGCTGGATCGCGATGCTGCCAGCCGGACCCTGAGCGATGCGGTATTGCGTCTCGGTGAGAGCTTGCAATTGTCGGTGGTGGCCGAAGGGATCGAAACCGAGGCGCAGCGGTGCATCCTGGCCCGGATGGGGTATCGGGTCGGGCAGGGCTATCTCTTCTCCGCGCCGCTGCCTCCCGCGAAGCTGGAAGCGTGGGTGGCCTCAAGGGCTGGGCAGGCCAGGCGCCTTGCCGATGCCATCGTTCCCGACTGAGGACTCCCGGCGCTGTTCAGGACAGCCGCGCCAGCAGCATCAGCAGCATCAGGTTGAGCAGCAAGGAAAGCAACGCCACGCTGCGCCAGACCTTCAGCGGCTCACGTTCGAGCAGCGGCCGCGGCCGAAGGTCGGCACTGCGCTGTTCACCCTGTTCCAGCTCAAGCAGCCATTGCTCGGCGGTTTCGAAACGTTGCTGTGGGTCTACCGCTACCGCACAGCTGAGACTGTCCTCCAGCCAGGTCGGCAGGTCCGGGCGATAGCGGCTGGCCGGTGTCGGATTGCCGAAGCGCGGACGCTGGAAGGCTTCGATCTCGCCGTACGGGTAGTGCCCGGTCAGCAGGTAATAGAGTGTCACACCGGTCGCGTAGAGATCCTGCGCCGTGCTGGGTTCGGCACCTGTGAATGCCTCCGGGGCAATGAAACTTGGGGTTCCGGGCAGGTGATTGGGTTGATCGCGAGACAGCCCGGGGCAGAACGCCAGGCCGAAATCCAGGATGCGCAGCTCGCCGTCTTCGTCCAGCAACAGGTTCTCCGGCTTGATATCGCGATGCAGGATGTTGCGCCGATGCAGCATGCCCACCGCACGGATCAGCCGGGACGCGACCTGCCGCAGATCGGCCAGTGGCAACGGGCCGTCTTGTTCGAAGCGTCGTGCCAGGGTCGTCCCGCTGTACTCGCGCTGCACGTAATAGAGGTGTTGGCGTTCTGGCAGAGGATGCAGTTCGGCGAAGTTGCGCCCGGCGACCCGGCGCATGAACCATTCTTCCTGCAGCAGCGCAGGCCCGGCGTCCGCTTCGTCCTGCCGGCTGGGTGGCAGCGTCTTCAGCAGCCACGGTTGGCCCTGGCCATCAAGCACGCGGTAGATCAGTGACTGTCGCGACTCGTGCAGCAGTGCATTCACCTGCCAGCCCTCGAACGTCTGGCCAGCGCGCAGCTTTGGCGGCAGCGGCCAGTGATCGAGCTGGGCCAGGGTGTCGGCAAGAACTGCTGTGGGCAGCGCGTCTACGCGCAACAGCAATGCACTGGCGTTGTCCTGGCTGCCGCTCTGGTGCGCCAGATTGACCAGCGCCTGTGCGGCGGCTCTGAGGTCAGGCTGGTCGTGAAGAATATGCTCGATATCGCGTTCGGGGACGCAGGACCAGACACCATCGCTCAGCAGCAGATAGCTTTCGCCTTCCTGCAGCTCTCCGTCGAGGTAATCCATCACCAGATGTTGATCCAGCCCCATGGCGCGTTTGAGCACATGCTGCATGCCGGCTTGTTCCCAGACATGATCCTCGCTGAGCCGCTCGAGCTGAGTGCCGTTCCAGCGGTAGGCGCGGCAGTCGCCGACGTGGGCGAGGGTGAAGCGTCGCCCGCGCAGAACCAGCGCGGTCAACGTGGTCAACAGCGGCTGACTGCCGCCGTTGGCCTGTAGCCAGCGGTTATGTGCGACCAGCACGCGGTCCAGCGATTGCGCGACGGCCCAGGTCTCGGGCGTCGCGTAGTAGTCGAAGGCCAGCGCCTGCAAGGTCGCGCGCGCGGCCAACCCACCATCGGCGCACTGGCTGACTCCATCGGCCAGGGCGAACAGATAGCCCTTGCCGGTGGCCAGTCCGGGTGCCGGGGTGACGATGCGTATCGCATCCTGATTTTCCGGGCGCGGCCCAGCAGCACTGGCTTCGCCATAACTCAATCGCAGGGGCATGGTTGCTCTCGAATGACTGCGTACTGCAGCAGAGCAATATTCGCGCCCTGCAGGATCTGCGTGGGCATCACACCCGCGCCGCGGTTACCGCAGCCGAACCCCAGGTGGTGCGCCAGCGACGCTTGACGCCATAGAGGCCGAACCAAGCGAGCACGCCGAGGCTGGCGAACAGCCAGAGGCCGAGCTGGTAGTCGCCGGTCGATTGCTTGACTGCGCCAAGCCCGGCGGTGAGCAGAAAGCCGCCGATACCGCCGGCCATGCCGACCAGTCCGGTCATCACGCCAATCTCTTTGTTGAAACGCTGCGGCACCAGTTGGAACACCGCACCGTTGCCGGCACCCAGGCTGAGCATGGCGACCACGAACAGCGCCAGCGCGGCAGTGGAACTCGGCAGGTTGAAGCCCACGGCGGCGATGCAGAATGCGGCGACGGTGTACATCACCAACAGTGCTCTGATGCCGCCGATGCGGTCGGCCAGCGCGCCGCCGAGTGGCCGTAGCAGACTGCCAGCGAAGACGCAGGCAGCCGTGTAGTAGCCGGCCTTGACCGGGTCGAAGGCGTACTGGTCATGGAAATAGCCGGGCAGCGTGCTGGCCAGGCCGAGAAAGCCGCCGAAGGTCACGCTGTAGAAGAACATGAACCACCAGCTATCGCGGTCGCCCAGTGCCTTCATGTAATCGGCCAGCGACTTCGGTGCCGGGCGGTTGGGGGCATTCTTCGCCACACTGGCGAAGATGATGAGGGTTAGCACCAGCGGGATCAGGGCCAGGCCAAACACGTTGTTCCAGCCGAAGATGGCTGCCAGTACCGGAGCGAACAGGGCGGCCAGCACGGTGCCGGAGTTGCCGGCCCCGGCAATGCCCATGGCCTTGCCCTGGTGCTCGGCCGGATACCACTGCGAGGCCAGCGGTAGTGCCACTGCAAAGGATGCGCCGGCCATCCCAAGGAACAACCCGAGCAGCAGCGCCTGTTCGTAGTTGTGGATGCCGTGCAGCCAGGCGACGAATAGCGCAACGATCACCACGACCTGACCGAACAGGCCGGCGGTTTTAGGTGAAGTGCGATCGGCGAGGATGCCCAGCACCAGGCGTAATACTGCGCCAGCGAGAATCGGCGTGGCGACCATCATGGCGCGCTGCTGGGTGGTCAGGCCCAGGTCGGCGGCAATCTGCACGCCCAGCGGGCCGAGCACGTACCAGACCATGAAACTCAGGTCGAAGTAGAGGAAGGAGGCAAACAGGGTCGGCGTGTGGCCGGCTTTCCAGAAACTCGTGCTCATTGGATCGGCTCCAGGGCTTTCGTGGCGCGGCGTTGGCCGCTCGGGCTGCTCAGGCCGCCCCGTCGTCGAGGCGGAAAACAAAAAGGCGCCGCAGCACGCCTGCCGGAGCAGGAATGATGCAACGCCTTTGTCGTGTTTCGCAGACCGCCGTTGGCCTGCCTGAACCAGAACTAGCATCTAGCGTGCCAGCCTGCGGATGCCGCCAATTGTGCGAGTTCAGGGCGTGTGGCAGGCACGTTTTAGCAGCGAAGCGCACAGATAGCGCGCAACAGCGCGCCAAATCAGGGCAAGCTTCGCGGCGTTACGCAAAATCCGGGGAGCGATCGAAGTGAGGGGCCGTTGCAGTTTTGCCGCGAACCGCGCAAACCTATGATCCGCGCCTGTTTTTGCGCGATGCTGCGTGACGCGCCGTTAGTTTGGAACCCCGGATTTCATGGCTTGCGCTTTGTCCCGTACTAAAACAGGATCTGCCCGGCTGCGACGAAATGGCAACCGAGCCTACTCTTGAGCGGCTTTGCCAAGGAGCGACCGATGCCCCTGATTGCAACCCTGACCCTCAATCCGGCGATGGATCTTTCCGTCAGCACCGCCCGGGTCACCGATACCCAGAAGCTGCGCTGCTCGTTGCCGCGTCACGATCCGGGTGGCGGTGGAATAAACGTGGCCCGAGTGGTCAAGACACTTGGCGGCAATGCGGTCGCTGTCTATCCCGCTGGCGGCCCATTCGGCGAGCTGCTGCAGCGCTCCCTGAACGAGCTCGGTCTGGTGCATCGCCCGGTGTCCATTGCTGGCGACACACGAGAGAGCTTTACCGTGGACGAGCTGGAATCCGGGCTGCAATACCGCTTCGTGCTGCCTGGTCCGGCGCTTGCCGAGCAGGAACTGCAACGCTGTCTGGCCACGCTCGCGACGCTCCGCCCGGCGCCGGCGTACGTTGTTTTGAGCGGCAGCTTTCCACCCGGCGTTGGCCTGTGTTTTTACGACGAGCTGCTGGCGCTGACACGCCGTCTCGGCGCGCGCCTGGTTGTCGATCTGTCCGGAGAGCCTCTGCGCTATGCGGCCCGTCAAGGTGGTGCGTACCTGATGAAACCGAGTCTCGACGAGTTATGCACTCTCATGGGGTGTGCGGTTCTCAGCGAAGCCGAGCAGGAAGCAGCACTGCGCAGGCTGATTGTTCAGGGCAGTGCCGAAATCATCGTGCTTTCGCTGGGTGCCGAGGGCGCCCTGTACGCCTGTTGCGATCAGCTGCAGCGACTGCCTTCACCAGATGTAGCGGTGGTGAGCGCAGTTGGGGCGGGCGACAGCATGCTCGGTGCCATGGTGCTGGCGCTGGCCGAGGAGCAATCGTTACGTGAGGCCGTTCGTCTGGGTATCGCCGCCGGTGCCGCGACGGTGATCCGCCCAGGCACGGAGCTTTGTCATCGCGATGACGTCCAACGGCTGCTAACCATGGAAAGCGACCCTACTCGATCCGGTTGACCCGCGGAAACTTGCCGGCGAACGCCTCGGGCATGGCGACGACGCGGCTTTGGGCATAGTCGTAGAAGACGAAACCGGATTTGGCCATGGCAATCAGTGTGCCGTCGGCAGGGCGGGTGATGCGGAAGATGATATCACCGCCGTACTTGTTGAAATCCATCACCCCGACTTCGAACAGCAGTGCGTCACGCGCGTGGGCCTCGGCTCTGTAAGTCGTGGCAAGGTCGGTCACGATGATCCCGGCGCCGTCCTGGCGGGTTTCGGCCACGCCATAGGCGAACAGAAAGCGCGCCCGTGCCTCGGAAATCATCGAAATCATCGAGTCGTTGGCCAGATGGTTGCCGGCGTTGATGTCGGTGATCCGCACGGTGAGCTGAGTGGAAAAGCAGTACTGGTCTTCTGGGAACTCTAGATTCAGGCGCGCCATGGGTCGCTCGGTCAACGGTCGAAGGCGCGCATTCTAGCGCTGTGTCATACGTCCAGGTCAGATGACTACTCGTGGGTACGATGTTTGGTTGAGCGAATGCACGGCGGGCGGGCAGATCACTGCCCGAGCAGCTCGTTCATGGCAATGATCTGTTCGGCGACCTGGATCAGCTTTTGTTGGCGGCTCATCGCCTGGCGACGCATCAGCGTATAGGCCTCTTCCTCCTTGCAGTCGCGCATCTTCATCAGCATGCCCTTGGCCAGTTCGATGCGCTTGCGTTCGGCGAGTTGCTGTTCACGGGCCTGCAATTGTGCGCGAATCGCCTGGTCGGTCTCGAAGCGCGCCATCGCTACATCGAGGATCGGCTTCAGCCGCTGGGCCTGGATGCCTTCGACGATGTAAGCGCTGACGCCGGCGCGAATGGCCTGGCGCATGGCACCAGGGTCACTGTCGTCGGTGAACATGACGATGGGCCTCGGTTGGTCGCGGCTAACCAGGACCACTTGTTCCAGAACGTCACGGCCCGGTGAGTCGGTGTCGATCAGCACCACGTCAGGGCGGATGGCCTCGACCCGTTCGGGCAGGTCGATGGTCAGGCCGGACTCATCGATGACTTCGAAGCCAGCCTCGATCAGCGCGCTTTTCAGGCGTCCAATCTTTCGTGGGGTGTCGTCGATCAGCAGGATACGTAACATGCCGCCCCCCTTGTCAAAGTGCGGCAACCACGGCGTGTTCGGCCATGGCGTGCAACGTGAAACTGCGGGCGTAAGCTGCCGGGTCGGTGCCGTCCCAGAGTTTGCCGTCCATGAGCGTGGCGCTGCGCATAGGCGATTCCGGTACTGCAATACCGAGCGCTTCAGCGGCCTGTCGGTACAACCCGGTCTGCTGCACCTGGCTAGCAACCTGCTTATAATCGGGGTCCTGCCGTAGCAGACCCCAGCGTCGCAGCTGAGTCATGAACCACAGGCCATCAGACAGGTAGGGCATGTTTGCTGCACCATCAGCAAAGAAGCGCAGCGCATGCTCGTCGTTCCAGGCATTACCCAGGCCGTCCTGATAAGCGCCGAGAAATCGTGACTCGATGGCTGCCAGCGGTGCGTTGACATACTCGCTTCCGGCGATCAGCTGCGCAGTGCTGCGGCGGTTTTCCTGACTCTGATCGATGAAACGGCTTGCCTCAAGAATCGCCATTACCAGTGCACGGGCGGTGTTGGGGTATTGCTCGACGAAGGCCTGGGTGCAGCCTAGTACCTTCTCTGGATGGTCCGGCCAGATCGACTGGCTGGTCGCCAGCGTGAAGCCGACACCTTCTGCTATTGCTTGCGCCCCCCAGGGCTCTCCAGCACAAAAACCGTCGATGCGACCGGCCTGCAAATGGGCCACCATCTGCGAAGGCGGCAACACAAGCGTTCGCACGTCCTGCAAGGGATGAATGCCGTTCGCCGCCAACCAGTAGTAAAGCCACAGCGCGTGGGTGCCCGTGGGGAACGTATGTGCGAGGGTCAGGCGTGCACCGCTTTGACGCACGCTATTGCGTAATGCCTCAGCATCGGTCACGCCGGCTGCCTTCAGCGAGGCCGATAGATTGATGCTCTGGCCGTTCTGGGCGAGGCCCATGAGTACAGCCATGTCCACCGCCGGGCTACCGCCGATGCCCAGATGAACCGCATACAGCAGCCCATAGAGCCCATGAGCAGCGTCCAGTTCGCCCCCTGTCAGCTTGTCGCGTAGGGCCGACCAGGAATTCTGCCGGTGCAGGTTGAGCGTCAGGCCGAAGGGCTGGGCGAAGCCCTGCGTTGCCGCGACGATCAGCGATGCGGCGTCCGTGAGCGGCAGGAAGCCGAGATTGACCGAGCTCTTTTCCGGTGCATCGCTGCCGGCGACCCAGGCCAGTGCATCGTGGCGGTGCGGCGTGGCGGGTTCAGTCATGCTGTGTTGGCCTTTTCGATTGCGAAGCGTGCGGCGCAGTTCAATGAACCGCGCGACGGCTCAGGAGTGATCTATGCCAAGCCTGAAGCAAGCGATATGCCAGCGTGAAAATGGTGCACGACGCGGTGCCGGTGCACCGCCTCGGTTAATACTCTGGCGGTGGGCAGTGCGAGGTGTTTGGTCAGCGTGGATAAAGTGGTGGCAGGGCGCTCTGCTCCTGCTCGATGCTGGGGCCGGTCGCCGGGGGGAGCGCCTGGATCGCCTGCCACAACGCATCGCCTTGCCAACGCTGGCCGGCCTCGCTGTACAGCGCACCGTTGAGGCCATCCAGCGCATCAGACAACGGCACGAAGCGGGCGGCCATGTCGGCCAAGGTTTCGGGTTGCTGCCGTGCCCAGGCGTCCAGTGCCTGGCGAGTGGCCTGGGAATCGTTGGCCTGACAGGCTCGACGCAGATCGTCGAGCAGGCTGCGCGGGGTGGGGCCGGGTTGCAATGCGCGTTGCACCGCGGGCTGTCGGCGCGCGCGTGACCAGAGCCCGAAGCCGATGAGCGTGGTGAGCGCAAAGAGTGTAGTGCTCAGTTGCCAGGGCCAGACCAGTTGCTTTTGGACCGGTACCGACGCTGAGGCGGGTTGCTCCAGAGGAGGTGGCACGAGATTCGGATTGTCAGCGACGTTCAGGGTGCGCTCGTCCAGTGTGGTGCGCTCCAGGCGGTCTTCCACGGTATTCCACCAGACCACCTCTAGCGCAGGCAGTTGTAGCGGTCCACTACGGGTCGGAATCAGGGCTTCGCGCTGCTCGCGGCTACCAACCAGGCCAATACCGCTAACTTGGTTTGCCAGAGTTGGTTGATCTGGGTAGCGCCGTAACTCGGCGCTTTGCACAGAGCCGATGGCGGGCAGCTGCGTGCTGGTCAATCCCTCAGCTTTGAGCAACAGGCTGCGGGTAAGCGATTCGCCCGCTTGGGCCTGGTCCGGCTCAGGGCTCCAGGCCTCCACCAGTGTCAGGCTGCGGGCCGGCAGCCAGGGTGCATCCGCGGGATAGTCCGCCGGCTTGGCCTTGACGGTCAGCGGGATGCTGGGTGATCTGACTTGGGTCGAGCGTCCCGACCGTGAGCCGAACAGCGAGTTGCTGGCGTTGGTCACGGTAGTGGCGCTGAACAGCTGGGCGGGAATCGTCAGCTCTCCGGATTTCTGCGGAAACAGTGCATAGCGCACTTCGATGACGCCATGGCGGATGCCGTTGATGGTCTTCTCATAGGTGCGCGGCTCGCCGAGTCGCTCCACCAGAGCTTCGGGCATCTGCAGCGGCGAGAGGGTGCTGTCGTCGTACAGCGAGACGGAATGAAAGATGCGCAAGGTGAGGATTACCTGGGCCTGCACATAAACGCTCTCTTCGTCGACACTGGCATCGATGAAGATCGGCGCCAGCTGATCGCTTTCGGTGTTTTTCAGCGATTCCTGCACCAGCAGCGTGATCGGTTCGCTACGCCATTCACCCAACTGCAGGGGCGGAATGATCAGGTAGCCGGTCTGCTTCGGTCGCAGGGTGATCAGCCAACGAGTGATGGCACGGGCTTCGCCATTGCTGCTGGAAAGCTGGTTGACCTGGCGTGTATCGAATACGTCGAACAGCTCATCCAGTGGCTCCAGGTCGGGCTTGCCAAAAACTGCGCTGCCTTGGCTTTCCAGGCTCAGTTCGAAGGTTTCGTCGATGCTCAGCTGGGTGCGATCCACTCGCGCGAACAGGCCTGCGGCACCCGCTTGGCTTGCAACTAGGCTGAGCAGAAGAAAAGCCATCAGGCGCATCATCGATTGGTTTCCTGGTGCTTGCGTTGTTCGTAAAGAAATTTTCGTCTTAGCAGCTCGCCTGGGTTGTCCGGAATCTGACGTAACCACTGCTCCATCGCCTGTTGTCGCTCTTGCTCGGGGAGTGCCTCATGTTGCGCTTGGGCCGAAGAGGCATCCATTTCTTCCGACTCTTGCATCGCTTCGGTTGTTGAGGGTTGCGAGGCCGCGCTGCCTTCGCTGGTTGGCTCACCTTGGGTGTCATCAGGCGATGGTGCACTGATGGAGCCCGGTTCCTGCTGTTGTGATTGTTGCGGCTTGGGCTCTTCGGCCTGTTCCGTTTGCTGATCCTGTTCTTGCTCGGCTTCAGGTTGTTCCTCACGACGGCGCAGCAACTCTTCGATCAGGGCCTTGTTGTGCTGTGCCGTTAGCAGATCGGGCTGCAGTTCCAGTGCTTGATCATAGGCCTCGATGGCGGCTTCGAACGCCTCGCTGCGGGCCAGGGCGTTGCCACGGTTGTAGTGGTCGGCCGCGGTGTCGCCTTCGGCGAATAGCTCAGCGGCGCCGGCATAGTCGCCGGCCTGATAGCGAGCTGTGGCTTGCCAGCGGTGGTCAATAAAGCGCTCGGCGGCTTTTGCCGGCTGCTCTGCCTCTAGCAGTCGCTGACCTTGCTGATCGCGGCGCAGCCAGAGGTTGTCGACTTCGAAGGCACTGGCAGGTTGCGGCTGCAACAGCAGCAACGGCAGGCAGAACAGCCAGCCGCGCCGGCCGGCCAGGGCTGCCAGCAGCAGTAGGGGTAGTAGCAGCCAGTGGCCCTGATCCAGCCAGGCTTCCAGGCGAGTAACCTCATCGTCGTGCTGCAATGTGCCGCTTTGATCGAACAGGCCTAGGGCCGCCAGGTCGTCGTCGCCCAATCGCGCTTGCTGATAGAGACCGCCCAGCTCCGCGGCCAAGCGCTGCAGCCGTGCATTGTCCAGGCGCGGGATGAGGATCGCGCCCTGGGCATCCTTGAGGAAGCTGCCGTTCTCCCCGGCAATCGGCGCACCCTGTTCGGTGCCGACGCCGAGGATCAGCAGGCGCTCGCCGCGTCCCTGCATCAGCGTGGCAATTGCGCCGCGCTCGTGTTCGTCGAGGCTGCTGCCGATCAGCAATAGTCGGCCCCGACCCAAGCCTGCCTGCTTGAGCAAGGCGAGGCCCTTGGCAACGGCAAGGTCCGCGCGCTGGCCGGGTTCGGGCATCAGCGCCGGATGCAGTGCATCGAGCAGGTTGCGGGTTGTCGCCAGGTCGTCGGACAGCGGCACCACGGTATGAGCGCTGCCGGCGAATACCACTACGGCGGTCTGCACGTCCTGGCGACGCTCCAGCAGATCCAGCAGCTTGCGTTTGGCCTGCTCCAGACGGGTGGGTGGAGCGTCGCCGGCGAGCATCGAGGGTGTGAGTTCCAGCAGGACCACCAGCGGATCGCTGCGTTTGACACTGGGCTGCTCGAACCGCTGCCAGCTCGGCCCCAGCATCGCGAGGACTGCCAGCAGCCAGGCCAGGCCCAATACCAGCCAGGGCAGACGGCTGTGGCGCAGCCGGCCGCGGGTCAGCAGGGCGGCATGAAAGGCTTCCGGGAGCAGGCGCTGCCAACGGCCGACCTGCAACTGGCGATGCCACAGCCGCCAGAGTAACCAGATCAGCAGAGGGAGGATGATCAGCCAGTAGGGCCGCAGCAGATGGGGCAGCAGTTCGCTCATCGGGGTTGCTCCCGCCGCCATGCCAGCCGTTGCAGTTGGGCACTCCACAGGCTGGCCGCGACCATCAGCAGACTGATCAGCAGCGCCGCCGATAGCGGCCAGACGTAGAGCGCTTCGGCAATGCGTGCCTGGATCGGTTGCTGTGCGGCTGGCTCGAGCCGATCCAGTGTGTCGCCGATGGTCTTCAGCTCTTCACTGGAGGCGGCTCGAAAGTACTCCCCTCCGGTCTGTTCGGCGATGGCGCGAAGAGTGGGTTCATCCAGATCCAGGCCCGGGTTGAAGCCGAAGCGGCTGAGCACGCCACCTTCTTCCGGGATGGCGCCGATGCCGATGGTGTAGATCCGCACACCTTCTTCTGCTGCCAATGATGCCGCCAACAGCGGCTCGATCTCGCCGCCGTTGTTGGCGCCATCGGTGATCAGTACCAGTACGCGACTGTTCGCCGGACGATCTCTGAGTCGTTTCAATGCCAACCCTATGGCATCGCCGATGGCGGTATTGCTACCGGCGATGCCAACGCGCGCTTCGTCCAGCCAGACCCTTACGGTACGGCGGTCGAAGGTCAATGGTGCCTGCAGGTAGGCCTTGCTGCCGAAAAGGACCAGACCGACGCGATCGCCGTGGCGCTGTTCGATGAAGTCCCCCAGCAACACCTTGACCAGCTCCAGCCGCGTCAGCTCCTCGCCTTGCCATTGCATATCGGGATAATCCATCGAGCCTGATACATCCACCGCCAAGAGCAGATCGCGACCGCTGGTGGGCAGCGGCAGCGGTTCGCCTAGCCATTGGGGGCGGGCCGCGGCGAACAGCAGCAGCAGCCAGATGGTGAGGTAAGGCAATTGCTGGCGCCAGGCGGGTAGGGCGACGCGAGCACGGCGACCGGACAGCTGCTGCAGTTCGTCTAGAAAGCTGACCTTCAATGCCGCTTCACCGCTGTCCGCCGGCGGCAGCAATGCACGCAGCAGCCAGGGCAGCGGCAGCAATAGGAAGGCCCAGGGCCAGGCCAGTTCAAACATGTTTGCGAATCCAGATATCGACGGACTGTTCGAGGCCGTCGATAGCCTTATCGTCGAGGCGGCACTCGGCTCGGTAGGCGCCTTCGACCAGGATCATCCAGCGAGTGAGTCCGGCGGCCGGGCAGCGGCTATCGAGAAAGGCTAGCCAGGCGCGCCCGCTGAGCGTGTGTGGATGATCGTTGGGGTAGCGAATACGACAGAGCCGCTTGAGTAGCGCGTTGAGTTGCTGCAGCCAGTGGCTGGCCGGTTGGCCTCCGTAGGGCTTGCCCAGCCGCGACAGTTCGATCAGTGCTTCCTGGCGCTGCGGGTCCAGTGGCGGCTCTGCCTGCGCGCGAGGCGTGCGCTTGATCAGACGGTGACGAAGATGCCAGAGCAGCGCGGCAACGGCGATCAGAAATAGCCCAAGCAGCCACCAGCCTGGCGCCGGTGGCCACCAGGCGACCGGCTCGGGTTCGATCAGGGGTGCCAGTTGATCGAGCGGGTTCATCGTCGGGCGCTCGGGTGGCGGACGCTCAGATGTTCGCGCAATTGCTCGACCAGGTCGCGCTGGGTATCGAGAGGCATCAGCGGTACTCGCAGGCGATCGGCCAATCGCTGCCAGCGTGCACTGCGCGCTTCGCCCAATTGGCGGTAGCGTTGGCGCAGGTCTGCGTCGTGGGTATCCAGTTCCAAGCGGGCATTGCCTTCGCTGAAGCGCAGCAGGCCGGCGGCGGGCAAAGCGTGATCGAGTGGGTCGAAAAGAGGCAGCAATAGCAGATCGACATGGCGCGCCAGCAGGCTGAGTTGTTGTTCAGCGGCATCGGTCAGGGTGCGCTCGTCGCAGAGAATCACTGACAGGCTACCCGGGCGCAGCACTTCTCGTGTTCTGCGTAGGGCCATGCTGAAGGCTTCCTGGTCCAGTGGGCTGTCCGGCTGCAGGTGGTTGTTGGCTCGGGTGACGCGATCAAGCAGCTGCAACAGGCTCTGCTTGCTGCGCCGTGGCTTGATCTCCTGCTGCTCGCTACCGAACACCAATCCACCAACCCGGTCGTTGTGGCTAAGCGCTGCCCAGCCGATCAGGCTTGTCGCGTGGGCCGCCAGCACTGACTTGAACAGGCGTCCGCTGCTGAAGAATAACCGTGGGCTCTGCTCGACGACGATATAGATCGGACGTTCGCGTTCTTCGTGAAAGAGTTTTGTGTGCGGCTCCTGGGTGCGTGCAGTGACGCGCCAGTCGATAGTGCGAACATCATCGCCGGGCTGATAAATACGAACCTGGTCGAAATCCACGCCGCGCCCGCGCAACTTGGAATGATGCAGGCCCACCAGCGGACTGCGGCGGTTCGGTGTGGAAAACAGCGGCACTTCACGGACGCGATGACGCATATCAATAAGCTCAGCAAGGCTCACGCGGATACCGGAGTCCAGCTCGCTTGGCTGCCCGGTGACGGAAGCCTGCGGTTCCATCAGGCCACCGCAACCACGTCGAGAATGCGCTGGATGACACGGTCCTGATCGATTCCTGCCGCTTCAGCCTCGAAGGAGAGGATCAGACGGTGACGCAGGACATCGAAGAGCATCGCCTGGATGTCTTCGGGACTGACGAAATCTCGCCCAGCCAACCAGGCATGGGCGCGGGCGCAGCGATCCAGCGAGATGGAGCCGCGCGGGCTTGCACCGTAGGCGATCCATTCGGCCAGCTCGGCGTCGAATTTGGCCGGGGTGCGTGTGGCCATGACCAGTTGCACCAGATACTCCTCCACCGCATCGGCCATGTACAGACCAAGAATGTCCTTGCGCGCAGCGAAGATCGCCTGCTGGCTGACCCGATGTTCCGGCGCGGCCTCGCCGTTGATCGCCTCGCCACGGGCCTGCTGCAGGATGCGACGTTCCACCGAAGCGTCAGGGAAACCGATCTTCACGTGCAGCAGAAAACGGTCGAGCTGCGCCTCGGGTAGCGGGTAGGTGCCTTCCTGTTCGATCGGGTTCTGAGTCGCCATCACCAGGAACAGTGGTGGCAGATCGTAGGTGCTGCGCCCGACGCTGACCTGTCGCTCGGCCATCGCTTCGAGCAGTGCCGATTGCACCTTGGCCGGCGCTCGGTTGATTTCGTCAGCAAGCACCAGGTTATGGAAGATAGGCCCCTGCTGAAAAACGAAGCTACCGGTTTCCGGGCGATAAATTTCGGTGCCGGTGATGTCGGCCGGCAACAGATCAGGCGTGAACTGAATGCGATGAAACTCGGCCTCCAGGCCTTCGGCGAGTTCCTTGATGGCGCGAGTCTTGGCCAGGCCTGGGGCGCCTTCGACGAGCATATGGCCATCGGCGAGCAAGGCGATCAGCAGGCGTTCGATCAGCCGCTCCTGGCCTAGAATCTGGGTGGACAGGAACTGTCGCAGCGCGAGTATCGATTCACGGTGATCCATCGTTTCGGGTCTTCCAGGTGGGCGGCAAATCGGCTAGTGCGGCTGTCGGTGCCACCGCCTACTATTGTCTGCTACAGACGGTCGCAGGTGACTGCAGGACAGGCGCCACTTTACTGCATTAACCCTCAACTAGACTAACCTTGAACCTTCGTCCTGTGCCGTCAGTCACTACCGACGAGCCTTTCCCCAGCAAGCCAAGCGGAGCCATACATGGCGTTCTTTTCAGCGGCCAGCAAAGCCGACTTTCAGCAGCAATTGCAGACAGCGTTAGCGCAACACGTAGACCCGAAATTCCTGCCGCAACTGAGCCTGTTCGCCGAACAGTTCTTCGGCATTGTCGCGTTGCCCGAGCTTACCGAGCGGCGCATGAGCGATCTGGTCGGCTCGACACTGGCCAGCTGGCGCCTGCTCGAGCGGTTCGATCCCGTTACCCCCGAAGTGCAGGTGTTCAATCCCGATTTCGAGAAGCATGGCTGGCAATCGACCCACAGCGTGGTTGAGGTATTGCACCCAGACATGCCGTTTCTAGTTGACTCGGTACGCATGGAGCTGACGCGCCGCGGGTACAGCATTCATACCCTGCAGACCAGTGTGCTGCAGGTTCGGCGCGCAGCGGACGGCACTTTGTTGGAGCTCCTGCCGAAAGACCAGCATGCTGCTGATAGTCATGCGGAATCGCTGATCTTCGTCGAAATCGATCGCTGTGCAAGCCCTTCTGCGTTGCGCGAACTCGAGCAGTCCCTGCTGGGCGTGCTGGCTGACGTGCGTCAGGTGGTGGGTGACTTCGCCGCCATGAAGAGCAAGGCGGCAGAGGTGCAGGGGCGACTGGAGCAGGTCAATCTGCGTATCGACGGCGACGAACTGGACGAGATCCGGGACTTCATGCGCTGGCTGGCAGACGACCACTTCACCTTCCTCGGCTACGAGGAATTCTCAGTGCAGGAGCAGGCCGATGGCGGACGAATCGTCTATGACGAAAGCTCGCTACTGGGCCTGTCACGCAGCATGCGTACCGGGCTTTCTGAGGAGGAGCAGTCGCTCACCGGCCAGTCGGTGAGCTATCTGCGCGAGCCGTTGCTGCTGTCCTTCGCCAAGGCGGCAATGCCCAGCCGCGTGCATCGCCCCGCTTATCCCGACTTCGTTTCGGTGCGTGAATTCGATGATGAAGGGCGGGTGGTTCGCGAGTGTCGCTTCCTGGGTTTGTTTACCTCTTCGGTCTATACCCAGAGCGTGCGTCGTATTCCGTTCATTCGTCGTAAGGTCGAGACAGTAGTGCAGCGGGCCAATTTCGGCAGCTCTGCGCACCTGGCCAAAGAGCTGGTGCAGGTTCTCGAAGTTCTGCCGCGTGACGAGCTGTTCCAGGCGCCGATCGACGAGCTGTTCGAAAACGCAATTGCCATCGTGCAGATCCAGGAACGCAATCGGCTGCGACTGTTCCTGCGCTTCGACCCCTATCGACGTTTCTGCTACTGCCTGGTGTACGTGCCGCGTGACAGCTATTCCACCGAGACGCGGTTGAAGATCCAGCAAGTGCTACAGGAACGCCTTGAAGCCAGTGATTGCGAATTCTCCACCTATTTTTCCGAATCGGTTCTGACTCGCGTGCAATTCATCCTGCGCCTTGATCCCAGCCGTGCGGTGCAGGTGGATACGGTGCGTCTGGAGCAGGAAGTGCTGCAGGCTTGCCGGACCTGGCAGGACGATTACCAGAGTTTGGTTGTCGAGCGCTTCGGCGAGGCCAAGGGTACTCATCTGCTCAGCGAATTTCCAAAGGGCTTCCCAGCCGGCTACCGCGAACGTTTTTCGCCACAATCGGCCACTGTCGACATGCAGCATGTGCTCGAGTTGAGTGAAGAGCGGCCGCTGGTGATGAGCTTCTATCAACCAATCACGGCTGAAGAGAACCGCCTGCACTGCAAGCTCTATCACATGAACACGCCGCTGCCGTTGTCGGACATCCTGCCGATCATGGAAAACCTGGGGCTGCGTGTGCTCGGCGAGTTTCCGTTCCGATTGCGTGACCGCAGCGACCGCGAGTACTGGATACACGACTTCGCCTTCACCTACGCCGAAGGTCTGGAAATCGACCTGCTGGAGATCAATGAGGCGCTGCAGGACGCGTTCATCCATATCTATGGAGGTTTTGCCGAGAATGACGGGTTCAACCGCCTGGTGCTGACGGCAGGGCTGGCTTGGCGCGAAGTCGCTCTGTTGCGCGCTTATGCGCGTTACCTCAAGCAAATTCGCATGGGCTTCGACCTTGGCTACATTGCCAGCGCGTTGCTCAATCACACGGACATATCCCGTGAGTTGGTGCGGCTGTTCAAGATGCGCTTCTATCTGGCGCGCAAGCTGGGTGATGAAGATCTGGCTGACAAGCAACAACGGCTCGAGCAGGCGATTATCAGCGCCCTGGATGACGTCGCGGTACTCAACGAGGACCGGATTCTGCGGCGCTATCTGGCGCTGATCCAGGCGACTCTGCGGACCAACTTCTACCAGCCGGATGCCAACGGCAAACCAAAGCAGTATTTCAGCTTCAAGCTCGATCCGCGCTCGATCCCGGAGATGCCACGGCCGGCGCCGATGTACGAGATCTTCGTCTATTCGCCACGGGTCGAAGGCGTGCACCTGCGCGGTGGCAAAGTGGCCCGCGGCGGATTGCGCTGGTCTGATCGCGAAGAGGACTACCGCACCGAAGTGCTTGGCCTGGTCAAGGCGCAGCAAGTGAAGAATGCGGTGATCGTTCCCGGCGGTGCCAAGGGCGGTTTCGTGCCGCGTCGGTTGCCTACCAGTGGCACGCGTGACGATATTCAGGCCGAAGCGATCGCCTGCTATCGGATCTTCATCAGTGGCTTGCTGGACATCACCGATAACTTGCGCGAAGGCCAGGTCGCCCCTCCGGCCAATGTGTTGCGTTATGACGGCGACGATCCCTATCTGGTAGTCGCTGCAGACAAGGGTACGGCGAGTTTTTCCGACATCGCCAATGGGATTGCTGCCGAGTATGACTTCTGGCTCGGTGATGCGTTTGCTTCGGGCGGCTCAGCAGGCTACGACCACAAGAAGATGGGCATCACCGCGCGCGGCGCCTGGGTTTCCGTGCAACGCCATTTCCGCGAACGCGGCATCAATGTGCAAACCGATGTCATCAGTGTCATCGGCGTAGGTGATATGGCGGGCGACGTGTTCGGCAACGGTTTGCTGATGTCCGAAACCCTGCAACTGGTCGCGGCGTTCAACCATCTGCACATCTTCATCGATCCCAATCCCGACCCTGCGCGCAGTTTCATCGAGCGCAAGCGCCTGTTCGACTTGCCGCGCTCGTCGTGGACCGATTACGACGCCTCGTTGATCTCCGAAGGCGGTGGCATCTTCCCGCGGTCGGCCAAGCGGGTGGCGATCACGCCACAGATGAAAGAGCGCTTCGCCATCGAGGCGGATCAGCTTACGCCGGCTGAACTGATCCATGCGCTGCTCAAGGCACCGGTGGACCTGTTGTGGAACGGCGGTATTGGGACCTATGTGAAGAGCAGCGGCGAGAGCCACGCCGAAGTCGGCGACAAGGCCAACGATGCGGTGCGGGTCAATGGCGCCGATCTGCGCGCCAAGGTAGTGGGTGAGGGCGGCAACCTCGGCATGACCCAGCTGGGACGCGTCGAGTACGCGCTGCATGGTGGCTCGAGCAATACCGACTTCATCGACAATGCCGGCGGCGTCGATTGCTCGGATCATGAAGTGAACATCAAGATCCTGCTCAACGAGGTGGTCAGTGCCGGTGACATGACCGCCAAGCAGCGCGATCAACTGCTGTTCGAAATGACCGACGCCGTGGCCGAGCTGGTGCTGCAGAACAACTACAAGCAGACCCAGGCGCTTTCTCAGGCGCAGCATCGTTCGCGTGAACGGGCGGCTGAGTACGTTCGGCTGATCAATGCGCTGGAATCTGCCGGCCAGCTCGACCGGGCACTCGAATTTCTGCCGACCGATGAAGCTCTTGCCGAGCGTGCGACGATCGGCAAGGGGCTGACCCGACCAGAGCTATCGGTGCTGATCTCCTACAGCAAGATAGAACTCAAGAAGGCGTTGCTCGATTCGCGCGTGCCGGATGACGATTACCTTGCTCGGGAAATGGACAGTGCGTTTCCGCAGCAGTTGGCTGAGCGTTTCCGCGAGGCGATGCTGCAGCACCGCCTCAAGCGCGAAATCGTTGCCACCCAGATCGCCAATGATCTGGTCAACAACATGGGCATCACCTTCGTCCAGCGCTTGAACGAGGCAACCGGCATGAGCGCGGCGAATGTCGCCGGCGCCTATGTCATCGTGCGCGATATCTTCCACCTGCCTCATTGGTTCCGGCAGATCGAGGCGCTGGATCATAAGGTGCCCGCCGAGCTGCAACTGGCCCTGATGGATGAGCTGATGCGCCTGGGCCGCCGCGCGACGCGCTGGTTCCTGCGCAATCGTCGTAGCGAGTTGGATGCCGCACGCGACGTCGCTCATTTTGGTCCGCGGGTAGCCGCCCTCGGTCTGAAGCTCGATGAGCTGCTGCAGGGGTCGACCCGTGACCGTTGGCAGGAGCGCTATCAGCGTTACACCGAAGCAGGTGTTCCGGAGCTACTGGCGCGCATGGTAGCTGGCACCAGCCATCTGTACACGCTGCTGCCGATTCTCGAGGCCGCTGACGAAACCGGCCAGGTGCCCGCGCAGGTGGCGGCAACCTACTTTGCCGTCGGTGGCGCGCTGGAGCTTCCCTGGTATCTGCACCTGTTGACCAATCTGCCCGTGGCCAACAATTGGCAGGCCCTGGCGCGTGAAAGCTTCCGCGACGACCTCGACTCACAGCAGCGCAGCATCACGGTATCGGTGCTGCAGATGGAGAACGGTCCGGAGGCGATCAGCGAGCGGGTCGACGCCTGGTTGTCTCAGCGACCAGTACTGCTGGAGCGCTGGCGCTCGATGCTGGCCGAGCTGCGCGCTGCCAGCGGCAACGACTACGCCATCTATGCAGTCGCCAGTCGCGAGCTGCAAGGGCTGGCGCAGTCGGTAGGGCATGGCTGACGGCCGTGAGATTCCTTCTGCGGACGATTTGTCCGCAGAAGGTCAGGCCTCAGGCGATCAGACAGCGCACCGTCCCTCAGGACGGTGCGCTGTTTTTGCGTTGTAGGTCTGAGTTAAACGGTATTAAGAGTCGGAGGTTTAGTCTTGCGCCGGTAGCCCGACCTTAAAGCGAGTGATCTGCGGCAGATCACGCAGATAGCGGATCAAGTCCGGTGCTCCAGCCAGCTTCAAACCCTCGCCTATAGCATTGGCTGTGGGATCGCGCTTTTCCAGCAAAAGCAGCTCCGAGTTGCTGGCGTCGCGCAACAGCGTCAAGCGAGCGTAGGGGACTTGGCTGTCGAGAAGCAGGGCCATGAATTCACGATCGCTCCAAGCCTGAGCTGGCATGGTCACGGCGTGATATTCCGCGTCCAGCGCATGAATGCCCGCACGGTCGAGCCGGTAGTCGGTTACGTCCGCTGGTAGCATCACTTCCAGGCCGCGAAGCCTTGCATAGGCTACAGCGCAGGCAAAGGCTTCGAGGTGGTATTCGCCAGCCCAGTAAAGGCGCTCGCCGAGCCAGCTTGCCTGGCGTACGTCAATCGGTAAGCCTTTGTCGAAACCGGGCAGGGCGGTGCCGAGCGTCCGCAGAAAATCCTTGTAGCTGATGATGCGCACCTGTCGGCAGGCCGACGTGGTGGCGAACGCTTCGAAGGTGGGGTAGCTCGACTGGTCCTTACACTGCCCTCCAAAACCGTCGATCTGACGCAGGTCAAGCTGCGACTGAACGCAATCCTTGCTGATGAGACGGGTCAGTGCGCTATGAGCACGCGCCTTGTCTTCCTGCACCGGGCCGGAAAGAGCACTGCGCGGCAGTTCAAGCAGGCGCTGCAGGCAGGGCCCGTCGTTCCAGAAGATGCTTGGTTCAGGCTCGGGCATTCGAGTGAAAGGCAGCTGCAAACTGCTAGCTCTTTCCTGAATGGGAAGCGAAGCCTTGGAGCGCAGCCCGAGGCGTTGCGCAAGTCTGGCGATTTGAGATGTCAGTAAAGGCATGGGCTCGGGCAGGCTCATCATGATGCTTGAGCTCTCAGGGCTACGGCCGAAGTGTGGCAGACCCGCAGCAATAGCGCACGGGCTTTGAGCCACCTGCGGCTCGATCCTGTCCTGTAAGCCTGGCCGATTATCGGGTGTCGATGTGGCAATATCGCTGAATAGATCATTGAGGAGCCTCCATGCCAAATCTGGTGCTGGATATCGCGCTGTCCGCCGAACGAATGAAAGCGGTGTATCAGGGCCATGCGAATCGAGTCCTGATTCGAAGCCGCGACGGGACGCGAGTCAGCCTTCCTGCACATCATTTACGCCCGTTTCTGACACATGAAGGCGTATATGGTTCCTTCGAGATTGAATTTGACGGGCAAGGTCAACTACTACGCTTGCGCCGTCTTAAATAGTCGCTGATGCAGTGCGGCATTTCGTACTGCTGGCCACCGCTGAACTTACCTTGGGCTGCTATACTCCGCGTCCACATTTACCGAGACTTTAGGCTGCGTATGTATAACCTGGCCCGCCAGCTTTTGTTCAAGTTATCTCCGGAAACTTCCCATGAACTTTCCCTCGAGCTGATTGGCGCAGGTGGCCGTCTCGGGCTCAATTCAATGTTTAGCAAGTCGCCGGCAACTTTGCCGGTACGGGTGATGGGGCTGGATTTCCCCAATCCTGTTGGCCTGGCCGCAGGCCTGGACAAGAACGGCGAGGCTATCCGTGGTCTTTCGCAGCTCGGCTTCGGCTTCATCGAAGTGGGAACCGTGACGCCGCGCCCGCAACCGGGCAATCCCAAGCCGCGGATATTCCGGCTGCCGGAGGCCGAAGCGATCATCAATCGCATGGGTTTCAACAACCATGGAGTCGATGCACTTCTGGCTCGGGTAGAGGCCGCCAAGTTCAAGGGCGTGCTGGGTATCAATATTGGCAAGAATTTCGATACCCCCGTCGAGCGTGCGGATGAGGATTACCTGCTGTGTCTGGACAAGGTCTATCACCATGCCAGCTACGTCACCGTAAACGTCAGCTCGCCGAATACGCCCGGTTTGCGCAGCCTGCAATTCGGCGACTCGCTCAAGCAATTGCTCGAGGCGCTCAGGCTGCGCCGTGAGGATCTCGAGATCATGCATGGCAAACGGGTCCCGTTGGCCATCAAAATCGCTCCTGACATGACCGATGAAGAAACCGCTCTGGTAGGGGAGACGGTATTCCAGGCCGGGATGGATGCGATCATCGCCACCAATACCACCCTCGGCCGAGAAGGCGTCGCCGGGTTGGCGCATGCCGACGAAGCAGGCGGTCTTTCTGGTGCCCCTGTGCGAGACAAGAGCACCCATACCGTCAGGGTTCTGGCTCAGACGCTCGGGGGGCGGCTGCCGATCATTGCGGTGGGCGGTATCACCGAGGGCCGGCACGCGGCAGAGAAGATTGAGGCGGGCGCCAGCCTGGTCCAGCTTTACTCAGGTTTCATCTACAAGGGGCCGGCATTGATCCGCGAGGCGGTGGATGCCATTGCGGCGCTGCGCTCACAAGCGCGTTGAGCGCTCTGGCTGCTGAGTTGGGGCTCCTTGTGGAGCCCCTGGGCTTTTAGCCCGCCGCCCGGGTCGGGCGTGCTGTTTCAAGTCGGATGGATCGGTGGGTCAGCCGACCGCGTGGAGTTCGTTGAGTCTATGTAGACCGGCTGTGCCGGTCAGGCCATCCCAGTTGTCGCCGCGACCCTCCCGCCAGCCGTTAATCCAGGCTTGGCGAACGTTGGGATGGGAAAAGGGACAGAGGTCGCGAGATTTGCCATGTATGCCGTGTTGATAACCGCGCAGAAATGCTCGTTCCATCGGATCACGCTTGAGTCTTCTCATTGGGTATTGCCCTCAGTGGTTGACTGGTGTTCCTGTGGCCTCATGGCGAGGCCGGGCAGATAGACTGCCAATGAAGCGCGCTGCCGGCGTGGCGCGCCTCGCCGGCATCATTGCGATGCCGGCCTGAGGTAAGTTCTAACCCAATGGCCTAGAGGCTGGAATGATCGTTTTGTCATAAGTAGGTAACGAATCTATGGTTCTACCCATAAGCCGGTGAAGGCGAGACGTGTAAAGCCCATTGCTGAGCTGCTTTCACCGCTGCCCTGAGGTTTTTTTCGTTCCTTTCTTTTTATTTTTTTTGCTGGGCTTGTTCCGACGAAAGGGTCGTGACGGTCCGACGCACCTTTTGTGGAAAAGCCATGACCGATCGCCGTGAACTGATCCTTACCTGTCCCAAGGGGCTCGAAGGCCTGCTGCTTGAAGAAGCCACCGCATTAGGGCTGGAGGAGGCTCGCGAGCAGACTTCAGCCATCCGCGGCTTTGCTGGGCTTGAGGTGGCCTACCGACTGTGCCTTTGGTCGCGCCTGGCTAACCGCGTGCTGTTGGTGATCAGTCGCTTTCCGACGACCGATGCCGAGACGCTCTACCAGGGCGTTCATGCGGTCGACTGGGCGGACCATATGCTGCCGCAGGGCAGTCTGGCCGTAGAGTTCAGCGGTCGCGGCTCCGGTATCGACAACACTCATTTCGGTGCGCTCAAGGTAAAGGATGCAATCGTTGATCGGTTGCGCACTGCTTCGGGCGAGCGCCCGAACATTGATAAGCTCGATCCGGATTTGCGCGTGCATCTGCGCCTCGACAAGGGGCAAGCCGTGCTCTCGCTGGATCTGTCCGGACACAGTCTGCATCAGCGTGGCTACAGGCTGCAGCAGGGCGTCGCACCACTCAAGGAAAACCTCGCTGCCGCAATTCTGATCCGTGCGGGCTGGCCACGTATTGCCGCTGCTGGTGGTGCGCTGGCGGACCCCATGTGCGGCGTCGGCACCTTTCTTGTTGAAGCAGCAATGATGGCGGCAGACATTGCACCGAACCTCAAGCGCGAGCGTTGGGGGTTCAGCTCGTGGCTGGGGCACGTCCCAGCACTTTGGACCCGTCTACATGGCGAAGCACTAGAACGTGCAGAGGCAGGGCTGGCGAAACCACCATTGTGGATTCGTGGCTATGAGGCCGACCCGCGACTCATTCAGCCGGGCCGCAACAACATCGAGCGTGCTGGGCTGGCGAACTGGATCAAGGTCTACCAGGGCGATGTCGGTGACTTCGAGCCGCGCCCGGACCAGAATCAGAAGGGCTTGGTCATCTGTAATCCGCCTTACGGCGAGCGCCTGGGCGACGAAGCGAGTCTCCTTTATCTCTATCAGAATCTCGGTGAACGTTTGCGCCAGGCATGTTTGGGGTGGGAGGCGGCTGTGTTCACTGCTGCGCCAGATCTCGGCAAGCGCATGGGCATCCGCAGCCACAAGCAATATGCCTTCTGGAACGGTGCGCTGCCGTGCAAGCTACTATTGATCAAGGTCGAGCTGGATCAGTTCGTCACCGGCCAGCGCAGCACCGCAAGCGAGGAGCATCATGCTCAGCAGCAGGCGCCAGTGGAGCAAGCGCGCCTCAGTGAAGGCGGGCAGATGTTTGCCAATCGCCTGCAGAAGAACCTACGCCAACTTGGCAAATGGGCACGTCGCGAGGGCATCGAGTGCTATCGCCTGTATGACGCCGACATGCCGGAATATGCGCTGGCAATCGATCTGTATCGCGACTGGGTGCACGTACAGGAGTACGCTCCGCCACGCTCCATCGACCCGGAAAAAGCGCAGATACGCTTGCTGGACGCCTTGGCGGCGATTCCGCAAGCGCTGGGTATTGCGCGTGAGAAGGTGGTGGTCAAGCGTCGCGAGCGTCAGACCGGCACGCGTCAGTACGAGCGCCAGGCCTCTCAGGGGGAGTTTCTTGAAGTCGCAGAGGGTGGCGTCAAGTTGTTGGTCAATCTTACCGATTACCTCGATACCGGACTGTTCCTCGACCATCGCCCACTGCGCCTGCGCATCCAGCGTGAAGCGGCCGGCAAGCGTTTTCTCAACCTGTTTTGCTACACCGCGACTGCCACGGTGCACGCTGCCAAAGGCGGTGCGCGCAGTACCACCAGCGTCGACCTTTCGAAAACCTATCTCGATTGGGCGCGCCGCAACCTCTCGCTAAACGGGCTTTCGGACCGACAGCGACTGGAGCAGGGGGACGTGATGGCCTGGTTGGAAGAGGATCGTGATGAATACGACCTTATCTTCATCGACCCACCGACCTTCTCCAACTCCAAGCGCATGGAAGGTGTGTTCGACGTGCAGCGGGATCACTTGGCTTTGCTCGATCTCGCCATGGCGCGGCTGGCGCCGGGCGGGACACTGTATTTCTCCAACAACTTTCGCAAGTTCGTGCTGGATGCGAGCCTGAGCGATCGCTATGCCGTTGAGGAAATTACTGCCGCAACGCTGGATGAGGATTTCCGTCGCAATCCGCGGATCCACCGCGCCTGGAAGTTGCAGGCACGGTGATAGTGTCTACAGCTGGTCTGCCGCCGGCTTCGTAAATGGCTGCTTAGCGCTGAAGGCAGGCCACCGGGCCTGCCTGGTTCGCAGCCTCAGCGCTGTGCGGTGCTCTCGCTGCGCTGGTTGTACAGGCTTACCAGTACCTGGTCGAGAATCGACGAGGCGCCCCAAGGGCGGGGATGGTTCAGGATGGCGACAACTGCCCAGACATTACCGTCACCGTCGCGACTGTAACCTGCGATAGCGCGGACATTGTTCAGGGTGCCCGTTTTGATATGCGCCTTTCCTGCGACCGGCGTATTGCGAAGGCGTTTACGCATGGTGCCGTCCACGGCGGCCAGCGGCATCGATGAGATGAACTCGGCAGAGTAAGGGCTACGCCAGGCGGCCTGTAGCAAGCTGCCAAATTCTCGCGCGCTGACGCGTTCAGCACGCGAGAGCCCCGAGCCGTTCTCGATCACCAGGTGCGGGGAAATGAGCCCTTTCTTCGCCAGCCACTGGCGGATGACCCGTTGTGCCGCCTTGGCGTCATCACCATCTGCCTCGTTACGGAACTCCGCACCAAGGCTTAGGAATAGCTGCTTGGCCATGGTGTTGTTGCTGTACTTGTTGACGTCGCGAATGATCTCGGTGAGATCCGGGGAATAGGCTCTGGCCAGCAGGCGCGCTTTGCTGGGTACTGTGGCGACGCGGTCACGGCCCAGGATGCTGCCGCCGAGTTCACCCCAAATGGCGCGAACGGCACCTGCGGCATAGCGTTCATGATCCAGCAGTGCCAGGTAGGTCTGGGCGCTGCAGCCGTCGGCGAGTTTGCCCGTAACCACCACAGTGACACCATCACCATCTGGAACCGGGTTATAGAGCACCTCGGGCCAGCCGGGGCATTTGGCTGCAGGCAGCGCTTGCACGCGGTTGTCGATGCGCACGCTGGCAATGGGGGGCTCGATCGCGATGTTAACCTTGCCGCCATCGTTGCGGACGATGAAGCGCAGCGCCTTGAGGTTGACCAGAAGCGAGTCCGGACCGACCAGAAACGGTTTGTTCTGATCACCTCCGTCATCATCGAATATCGGCAGGTTGGGCTGGACGAAGTGGCTGCGGTCCAGTACGAGGTCACCGGTGACCTTATTCACCCCATTGGCGCGTAGATCACGTAGCAGCAACCAGAGCTTCTCCATGTTCAGCTTTGGATCGCCGCCGCCTTTCAGGTAAAGGTTGCCGTTGAGCGTGCCGTCCACCAAAGGACCGTCGGCATAGAACTCGGTTTTCCACTGATGATTAGGTCCGAGCAGATCAAGTGCCGCAAAAGTGGTGATCAGCTTCATGGTTGACGCAGGATTGACCGACACATCCGCATTGATGAAGGTCGGCACGCCGTCGCCGGTGAGTGGCAATATCACCACCGAGAGTGCATCACTGTTGATTTTATTGGCCTTCAGCGCCTGCTCGACGCGGGCTGGCAGCGTTTGATTAACGCCGGCTGCGTGCAGTGGAAGGGCCATTGGTAAAACGAGCGCGAAGAGGCTGATGCCGCGAAAAATCCGGTTCATGGACGAGCGCCTCTGGGCAGGCACGAGGAGTGACTGGCAATACGATTTTGCATGCGATTTCCCACTACTCTAAGGGAACGAATGCGGGCCATTATGCCCGGGCTGTAGAGGCGCTGTGCCGCTATCCGATAAGCGTAGCTGTGCCAGCTGGGTTACTGCAAAAAATAGATGCACAAGAGGCACTGCGATGGCGTCGCTAGTTTTCGTCGATCATCGCCTTAGTACAGGGTTACTGTTAGAGTGCGCGCCGTCATCAAGTAAAAATAGGATCGATCCAATGGCTACAAATCGTTCGCGTCGTCTGCGCAAGAAACTCTGTGTCGATGAGTTCCAGGAACTGGGCTTCGAGATCAATCTCACCTATCGCGAAGGGATCGAAAGCAAGGCTGTGGATGACTTCCTCGAAGCCTTCATTGATGAAGCCATGGAAGCCAACGAACTCGGCTACATCGGTGGCGAAGACTATGGTTTTGTCTGCCTGGGCCGCCGTGGATCAGTCAGCGAAGAGCAGCGTGCGGCGGTGGATGCCTGGCTGAAAGGTCGCACCGAGCTGGCTGAGTACAGTGTTAGCCCGCTGATGGATGTGTGGTACCCGGAAAACCCGATCAGGACTCAGGCGTAGGTTTCTCGTCAGATTCTGGTGCTGCCGGCTGGGTTTTCCTGAGCGATCGCCTAGCCAGCAGTATGTGAAGCCAGTGCATCAACGTAGCGATCAATAATGCCACAGCCACGCCAATGGCAGCATTTATGAGCCGTATCTGTGGCAGATTCCAGTCCTGGGCTAGGGTTTCCGCCAGCAGCAGAAACAGCAGTGTCGTCTGCAGCACGAACAGCCCGTAGTGATTTGCCTGAAATGCCCTGCCGAGCACCACGAGCGGCAGCAGGATCATCACCATCAAGGGCGGGTCGGCCAAGCCATGGCCGATATAGATCAGAATGGCTGCGGCGGCCAGTATCCCCAGGGCTGCCTGCAGTGCCCGCACAAAGCTGCGCTCTAGATCCATCTGCAACGTGGTGAATACAGCCAGGGTTAGCCAATAGCCTCTCGGCAGTTGAGCCATATTGACGATGACGCCCCCCAACGCCCCGGCCAGCATGTAGGTCAACGCATGCACACGCCATTGCCGGATAGGCGTCCGCCTGGCATGTCGTCGCAACACCCGCAGGATGCTCATCAGTCGGGGCATGTACGGCCACATCCGTAAACCATGCATCCCGCGCATCCCGAATGCCAGCAAGGTCACCCAAAGTCCCCCAAGCGCGAACAGCATGGCAATCGCATAAGGATTGTTGAAATCGCCTATGCCGTATTGCCCTTGGCCGAGACACAGACAGATCGCCAAGCCGATGCCGAGCTTGCCGGCTTCGCTTCCGTAGCGTTGCAGCCAGGCCAGCAGCAGGCCATAGAATGCGAACAGGCCGAGACTGATCAGTGGATGGGTTGCCGACCAGAAACCCAGTCCGGCGCTACCGGCTCCCAAGGCTATGAGCAGCAGCATGCGCAGCATACCGAAGCGATGGAGGGGATTGGCCTTGGCAGCCTGAAACGCGCCTACTGTCGCCCACAGGAAGCCTGGATGGCCACTGAACAACCCAAGTAGTAATGGCAAGGCGCAACCGAAGCCGGCAACCATGGCCGCGCCCCAGGCGGGGCGAGCAGGATGCCAATGGATGCTTTCTCGCAGCAGGCGCTTCACGTGGTCAAACCGGGCTGGAGCGGCCGGTCATCTCACCGGCCATTTCCGTGGCATAGCTGTCGGTCATGCCAGCGATGAAGTCGATCATTCGCAGGAAGGACTGATAGAGCGGCAGGTCCGGCGAAGGCGCGCTACGACCCAAAAGGTCGAGGATTCGCTGGTTCTTGAACGAAGGGGTGCCGCCGCGATGCCGCTCCAGGGCTGCGCCGCAGAAAGCGTTTAACAATATCTCCAGCGTCGTGTAGGCACCAATCTCGTGCAGAGTCTTACGCTTATCCTGGAAGATCTTCTCCCGGGCCATCGCTTTCGCTTGCAGCACGCAGTCCTTAGCAGGACCGTGCATGTGTTCAACGAGATCGCCTGTTAGCTCACCACGCAGCAAACTGCGCTGCTGCTCGACGAACGCGGCCGCCGCAGCATTGGTCAGGTGTTCGATGGCCTTGCCGCGCAGAATAGCTAACTTGCGCCGCCTTGAGTCATTGGGGCCTAGCTGGCGATAGGTTTCCGGGATGTCATCGCCGACCAGCGCGAGTAGCAGCGCCTCGACTTCCGAATAGTCAAGCAGCTCCATCTCGAGGCCATCCTCAAGATCGATCAGCCCGTAACAAATGTCGTCTGCCGCTTCCATTAGGTAAACGAGCGGATGGCGTGCCCAGCGTTGGTCCGCTACCTTGGGCAGGTTGAGCTTCTGTGCGATCTGCTCAAGTAATGGCTGTTCGTTCTGATAGCAGCCGAACTTGTGCTTCTTGTAGCCGAGCGCCTCCGCGTGTCGGGAGGTCCATGGATACTTGAGGTAGGTGCCAAGCGTGGCATAGGTCAGCCGCGTCCCACCGTCGAACTGGTGATATTCCAGCTGCGTGAGCACGCGAAAGCCCTGGGCGTTGCCCTCAAAGTTGAGGAAGTCCGCGCGCTGTGCGTCGCTCATGTCGTCGAGCCATCCCCGGCCAGCTGCTTGCTGGAACCAGCAGCGAATGGCGTCTTCACCGGAGTGGCCGAAGGGTGGGTTGCCAATGTCGTGAGCCAGGCAGGCAGACTGGACGACCATGCCAAGGTCCGCAGGGCTGCACCATTCAGGTAGGTCTTCACGCAATACTTCGCCGACACGCATGCCCAGCGATCGGCCTACGCAGCTGACTTCAAGCGAATGGGTGAGGCGGGTATGGATGTGGTCGTTGCTCGATACCGGATGAACCTGTGTCTTGCGCCCGAGGCGGCGGAAAGCTCCGGAGAAAATGATGCGGTCGTGATCCTTGTGAAACGGACTGCGGCCTAGTTCGTCGCTGCTTTGAGCAGATTTACCGAGTCGTTCGCGGGTGAGCAATGTGTGCCAGTCCAAGGACCATCTCCGTATTGCCATAATCGGGCTGGGGGGAAACTATCATAACCGCCATGACCCCGATGGGTACTAATCGCACTAGTGAGCGGGAAGGTACCCTCAATACGCACAGCAACGCCCCGGCCGATATGGCCGGAGCGGGCTGTTTATGAAGAGGTTCAGGCTCGACGGTATTAGCGCTACCTTCCGCGCAATTTTTGCTGGCGTTTGATCAGTGGATAAAGCGTCAGTGCGACCCGAGCCAATTTCCCGATCTTTCCCATTCGCCGACCGAAGAGCGCCAACACCACTGTCGCTGCAACCATCATCGGACCTTTTCCCGAAGAAGGCTCGGATGATGGGTTGTGTGAGGTCATGAAACTCCTCACATGCTGCAAAGGATGAGACAGAGGCTGCACGTGGTAAAGCATCTGCTGGCGATGCATTTCCATACGCAGTCTCACAAGATCCTTGCGCATGCTCAGATTATTAGACGTGCTCAACGGTCCGCTCATGGCAGTAATCGCTCCCGATTGCGTTCCAGCTCTTCCAGGGTTGCCTGGAACGGCGCGGCGCATTGTTTGGCGAGGGAAACTGCACGACTTATGCAGATGATCATGACCACTGCGTAAGTTGCGCAGAGTCCAAGAATCGCAGCCATCCGATGGGTTTCCCAGAAGGCGATGACGATCGCTGCTGAAAGACCAACTAGAACCAGCAGCCCTAGAATAAGGCTGACACCAGCCAGGAGAAATAGCCGAAACGTACGTGCTTTCTCTTCCTGTAGCTCAATGCCTACGAGCTCGAGGTGGCCCTGCAGCAGACCGACGAATGCGCCGCCCAGCTTTTTCAGCGATGGCTTAGGGGCCTCGGCGCCGGGCTTCGCTTCCATTGGTGTCTCTCCCATCAGCGACGTGAAATCAGGCCAAGCAGGAAACCGACGCCGGCAGCGATGCCGATCGATTGCCACGGGTGTGTATGTACATATTCCTCTGTGCACTGGATGGCAGCTTGGCCTTGATCACGCATCGAAGATTCCCGTTCTTTTAGCATCTCGCGAGCTTTGGCAATGTTCGCGTTAATCTTGCCGCGCAGCTCTTCAGTTTGGCCGCCTGCAGTTTCCTGGGTGTGCTTGAGCAAGCGCTCGGTATCACCGATGAGAGTATGAAATTCCTCAATCAGCGCGTTTTGTGCGGCCTGCAGGTTACGACGGTGGGCGGACGTATCGATTAGCGGACGGTTGCTTCCAGCAGGACCCTCAGGGATCGGGGTGTTGTCGTTTGTGCCGAAAGTGGACTCGGTAGACATTCGCAGCTCCTTCATGAATCTTGCAGGGACGAAAGGTCCGTTGCCTAAAGTTTCGAGCGTAGCGTTGGCGCAAGGTTCCCTGTTTCGTTAGCACCGGTTGGTAGGCGTGCAGAGTGTAGTGTTGGCGTCACCGTCGCGCCTATTAACTTCAAAGCGTCCTGGCAAAAGAAAACCCGCCGGAGCGGGTTTTCCTATCTACAACACGCTAAGTGCCGTAGCCGCATTTACATCAGCGGAATGGTGTAGCTGACGATCAGACGGTTTTCGTCGACGTTGGTGCCGCGGTTGTAGTTGTTGCGAGCAGTCGCGTTACGCCATTTGACGTTCAGGTTCTTCAGCGTACCTTCCTGGAAGGTGTAACCGATATCCATGTCGCGCTCCCACTGCTTGCCTTCGGTGCCATTCGCGCGCTCGAAGTTGTCGCCAGTGATATAGCGGGTCATAAATGTCAGGCCAGGCACACCAATGGAGGCGAAGTTGAAGTCATAGCGAGCCTGCCAGGACTTCTCGTCAGCGTTGGCGAAGTCATTGATCTGGACGTAGTTGACCAGGAATGGATCGGTAGAGCCGCCAACATATGCAAAGCCAGTGTCGCCGCTCATCTTCTGGTAGCCAAGACCGAAGCTGTGGCCGCTCAGCGAATAAGTGACCATAGCGCCAAGTGCTTTGTTGTCGACGTTCGAGCTGCCGTCGTCCTTGGAGCGCGAATAGCGCAGGTCAGTTTTCAGAGACTGGCCATCTCCAATAGGCAGAACATGTACGAGGTTGTACGTATGCTGCTTATAGAGGTCTTCCAGGTTGCTGTAGTAGTAAGTAGCAGTCAGGTCTTTAGATACCTGGTAGCTACCACCCAAGAAGCGGAAGTCATTGGACTCGTTGGGAGTGCCGGCGTCTACGGTGATACCACGACGGCCGCCGGTGTTCAGCGCCATCACTTGGTTGTTCGTAGAGTCACGATGGTTGATGCGGTTTGCATAGCCTGCATCCAGAGTCAGCCCTTTGATCTCTTTTGAAATGATCTGGGCGCCCTGCATGGTTTGCGGCAGCAGACGGCTGTCGCTGGTGCCAATTGCCGGGTTCTTGAACTGCAGTGTGCCGACCTTTAGAACTGTTTCGGAAACTTTCGCTTTACCCGTCAGGCCAAAGGACGACCACTCGCCGGGTGCTTCGTTGCCGTATGAGCTAGGCATCAGGCCGCTACCGCCAGTGTCTTCACTGGAGTACAACTTGACACCCTGCAGCGCGAGAGCGTCGACGCCAAATCCTACAGTACCTTCGGTAAAGCCGGATTCAACACGCAGCAGGAAACCCTGGCCCCACTCTTCCTGCTTGCTCTGGCCAGGATCTTCACGGTAATCACGGTTGAAATAGAAGTTACGCAGCTCCAGGCCAGCCTTGGTGTCTTCGATGAAGGCGGCTTGGGCCATGGTTGGGATAGCCAGTGTTGCTCCCAGAGTGGCGAGGGCCACGCCCCGGGCGATGGGGGTCTTGAGCATTTCTTATTTCTCCTCGTTGGATGATGCTCTGAAGTCGCTCTTTACGGCGCCATGCAATAAAACATTACAGAGGTTTTTCAACCTTTAGACTTTAGTCGCCAAGTCCCGCAAGTCAACGTGCTAGACGGTCGCAGCCTGCCAAACATCCGGCGCCGACTGTGATCTGTTAGTGCACTGCATAAGCTTGGCGATTAAAGACTAACGGGTATTGCCGGGCAATCTGCGTTGCCGCGGGTCGCAGCATCCTAGCGTTTTGCTAGGGCTGAGTCGAATGGCGTTCGCACAATCGCCTGATGAGTGGGGGCGAATTCACATTTCCGACAGCTATTTAGCTAAAGCGCTGCCCATAACCAATGGCGTACCTTGGAGCCCTTGCTAGAATCTCTTTCACGGAAATTGTGAGAGAACCAAATGCTGCTGCCGGAATGCCAACTTTTCGGGACCTCAGGCTGCCATCTTTGCGAGCAGGCTGAAGAGGTCCTCATGCCTTTGGTTGAGTATGGGTTGCTCGTTGAGCTTATTGATATCGCGGAAAGCGTTGAGGGGGTAGAGGTTTACGCTTTGCGAATCCCCGTCCTCCGCCGTGTTGATACCGGCGCCGAGCTAGATTGGCCGTTCGAGGCTGAACAGATAGTGAGCTTTTTACAGGCGCCCGCGTAATAGGGCACGAATTTCGCGCACAAAAAAACCGGTCAAAGACCGGTTTTTTTAGTTCAGCTGCATATATGAAGCTGAACCCGGGATATGGTCGGAGCGACTGGATTCGAACCAGCGACCTTCTCGTCCCGAACGAGACGCGCTACCAAGCTGCGCTACGCTCCGAAGATGGCGCGCATTCTACAGAAAAACTTTTGTTGCACAAGGTGTTAGGCGGGGGATTTTTGGAAGGTCTGCCGAGAAAAGGTTGTTTCGGTTTCCTCCGCGCGCTACCGCCACGGTAGCGCGCGGGTCAGCTTTTAGAGTTCTCTAACGGTCCGCACTTGATCTTTGTTCACCTTGCCAGGCTTGCCATCGATCTGTTCGTACTCATAGAAACCGGATTCCTCGTCGTAATCGGGGTGGTCCAGGGTCTGAATTTCCCGCCCATCGTTGAGGGTGATTACACTGGGATTGGCGCAGCCTGCGAGGACTCCGAAGCCCAAAGCAAGAAAGAGGGCTGGAATAGTATGTTGACGCATGACGCTGTTCCTTCTGCGGGTATTGATACCCATGGGACGAAGCGTACTAGGGCGAAGTTCCCCCGGTCACTCCGGCCATTGCGAGCAGCTGCGGGGTGTTCAGGTTTATCAAGCGGCTGTCATCGTCCGCAACCCGCAGCTCACGAGCCCCCAGCTGGAGCAGAAGGTTCTTCGGACTCCGTTCGCCGGCCAGCCAAAGCGCGTCGACCTGACTCAATAGTTCGATGGGAATGATGCTGAACAGGGGCTCCCATTGCTCGCCGTGTCGAAGCATCACAGGCCTTTCGGGCGCTTCAATGGCTGTTCGATACAGGGAGTGTAGTAGCGCGCGGTCTACCATGGGGGTATCGCACGGCAGCACCATCATCCATCGGTTGTGTGCCAGGGCGAGGCCGGCTCGTATCCCGGCCAGCGGGCCCGGATATCCGGCATCCGTATCACTGACCAGTCGGTCCGCATAATCCGCATAAAGCGATTGGTTTCGATTGCAAGACAGCAGTAGTTCGTCGGTCATGGGGCGGGCGACGTCGCGCAACCAGGCGATCAGCGGACGGCCTTGCCATTTGATCAGCCCCTTGTCATGCCCGCCCATTCGGCGTCCGCGACCGCCTGCAAGCAGCAAGATAGAGCAGGAGGGTAGCTCGGGATCAGACATGAAGGTGCTCGCGCAAAAGACTGCGATATAACACTGCCGCCTGTACATCGACAACCGGTGCATTTAGCACCCTTGCCTGAATCGACGCAGTAGGGCTCGGCGGCCGTGTGTTGACTAAACCAACGATAAAATCTGTTGTCTATCTCCTCCATCCGCTTTTCCAAGGACGCAGCGGACGCCGCCTGCTTAAATTGGCCGACACAAGGAGAAGAACGCAATGCAGGAAAGAAATGTTTGGGTTGATTACGCCAAGGCGATCGGAATTATTCTCGTGGTTTACGGCCACGTGGCTCGCGGCGTTTTCAATGCAGGACTCCCCATGGATGAAGCGAGTTTTGTGCTTGTGGACAGCATTATTTACAGCTTTCACATGCCACTGTTCTTCTTCCTGTCTGGGCTGTTCTTCTTTGACTCGCTGCAGAAGAGAGGCAAGGGCGGACTGATCATCAATAAAGTGGATACAATCGTCTATCCATTTATTGTTTGGTCTCTGTTGCAAGGCCTGTTCGAAGTAGGCCTGTCGAATTACACGAATGGCCAGGTCACCTTGGCCGAAGTTTTTTCGCTGCTGTGGATGCCTAGGGCCCAATTTTGGTTCCTTTACGCGCTTTTCCTTGTTTTCGTGGTTTGTACGTTCCTCTACGCAAAAGCTGATCGTCGGTATTTCTTGCCATTCGTGGTGTTATTTGGCGTGCTGTTTGTATTTCAGCAGGACCTGACCATTAACAATATGACGCGCTTTATCCTAGGCAATACAGTTTTTTTCGCTCTGGGCGTTTGGTTTAACGAAGTTAAAGCTTTCTTCCTCGCACGACACACTCAGTTAACCTTTTTCTTCGGTGCATTGTTCGTGGTCGGGCAATACCTGTTTCACGTGACATTTGGCATGAACTACACAGATGGTGGGCTGCCCATGCTTGCGCTGGCTACTCTATCCATCTTTTTCATGGTTGCTTTGTCAATGTGGCTCGGGCAGTTTCGAGCCGACTGGTTTTTGTTCATCGGTGCTTCCTCGATGACCATATACCTGATGCATATTCTTGCGGGCAGCGGTGTGCGGGTGGTGCTCAGCAAGTTCCTCGGCATCGACTCAATTGCAATGCATCTCGTAATCGGAACGCTGATCGGAATTGCCGCTCCGCTGATTGCTCAGGTGGTGATCAATCGTTACAAGCTGCATTTTCTCCTTACGCCGCCCAAGCGTATTTCGGCGTCCCGTTTTCATACGGGAAGGGCGCTGACGTAATAAGCCTATAAATCCTTTAGCCGCCGGCCCAGCAAGCTATCCATGCTGAGCCGGGGCGGACACGTGCTTTTGCACTACCCAGGGCGAGATCGTCAGCCGCAGTTGATTCGTTCGATTTTCATGGCTGAGTCGGTGTTGATGTTCAGCCGTTGCGAATTGTATTCAAGGGTCACAATGTCGTCGGGGCGAAGAATTCGAGCTGTGCTTGCGCCTGCCTGGTCCCGTGCTTGGTTCAATAGTTCCGGGGTGGCAATCTGCCCAATTAAATGCCTCACTGCGTCGGAGTCGCATCTGGTTGGCGGTTCAGTTGCAGTGTCCGGCGCCGCGGTTGTGCTGGATTGGCAGCCCGCGATCAGCGCTGCAGCCATAGCCAGCGCCACTGGAATAAATGTGTTGATTCGACTCACGAGAGCTCCTTTGTTCGCCATTTCTGAGAAGCTAACTATTATCAAAGTTACGAGCAGGCTGGTAGGCCCAATTTAAACGCGGCTGATGACCTCTGAGGTAGCGTCAAAAAGAGCAGCGATGATCGGGAACCGAAGCGGCATTGACTCGTCATATCTTCTGATGGCGCTTTGCAACCCCTCGCGTAACGACAATTAAGGAGTTTCCTCTATGTTCACCTCCCCACTACTCAAGCGTGTCGCGACAGTTCTGGCTGCCTTGCATATATTGCTTGTGGCGCAGATCCCGATGGCGCAGGCGGCGATGATTGGCACCCCGGAAGTCGTTGCAGAACAGCAGCAACAAGTGGATCGACAACAGCTATTGACCATGTTGGACGATCAGGATGTTCAAAAGAAGCTTGAATCAATGGGGGTTGAGCGTGATCAGGTAGAAAAACGCATCAACAGTCTGACGGCGTCAGAGCTAGCCCAGTTCAATCAACAGCTTGATCAAGCGCCTGCCGGAGCGGGTGTGGTGGGGGTGATCGTGTTGTTTCTGGTGATTTTCATCATCACTGACATGCTGTGCGCCACTAACATCTTCAACTTCGTCAACTGCGTCAACCGTTGATCCAGCGGTTTTTCATACTGCTGCTGATCGGATTGGTCGGGGGCTGTGCTCGGACGACTGTGACGCTTGTCGAAGATGCACAGCTCCCGGTGCGCGCCGAGCTGGTCGATGTGCCGTTCTATCCGCAGGAAGACTATCAATGCGGGCCTGCTGCTTTGGCGACCGTGCTATCGCAGCGGGGCGTCCCTGTAACGCCAGATGCACTGGTAAATCAGGTTTATATCCCCCAGCGTAAAGGCAGCCTGCAGGTGGAGATGGTGGCTGCTGCCCGCTCCAACGGCCTTCTCGTTTACCCGCTAAGCCCCCGCCTGAATGATCTACTTACCCAAGTCGCGGCGGGTAATCCGGTTCTGGTACTACAAAATCTTGCGTTTGATCGTTGGCCGCAATGGCATTTCGCTGTTGTGGTGGGCTATGACCTTGCAGAGCAAAAAATCGTTCTTCGCTCCGGTACTACGAAACGCTGGGTGGGCAGCTTTCGCGAGTTCGAACGATCTTGGGCTAAGGGCGGCCGCTGGGCTGTAGTGACGCTCAATCCAGATCAAATTCCGCATGGTGCCCAGGAAACGGTTTGGCTGCGCAGTGCGAGCGATCTTGAGGAGGTAGGGCAGCTCGCTGCGGCCCGGGTGGCGTACGAGGTTGCTGCGGAGCAATGGAGCTCGGCATTGGCGCTTTTCGCGTTAGCGAACAGTCAATACGCGGCGGGAGAAAAAGCAAGGGCGGAAGAGTCATTACGTGCCAGTGTTCTGCGTGACCCGCGTTTCGCCATCGGTTGGTTCAATCTATCCCAGGTGATGGCGGAGCAGGGGTGTGCGGCCGGCGCCAGACACGCGCGAGAGTGCGCCGTCCGTCTAGCGCCCGATGATAAGCGATTCCAGGCAACGCTACCGGCGCAGGACGGTGAGGCGGCAGCGCTGCAGTGCCGGCCAAGCCCGTTGTGTTCTTCTCCCTGATGCGTGATTAGAAACCAAGTTTGTCCCGCAAGGTGTAGTACATCGCGCCGAGTGCGCTGAGCGGAATTTGGAAGCGCTGGCCGCCGGGAAACGGGTAGTGGGGCAGACTAGCAAATGCGTCAAATCGCGTTGCCTGACTGCTTAGCGCTTCGGCGATTACCTTCCCGGCAATATGGGTATACGTTACGCCGTGGCCGCTGCAGCCCTGCGAGTAGTAGATGTTTTTTCCTAGCCTCCCTACTTGTGGCAAGCGTGATAGGGTCAGTAGAAAATTGCCGGTCCATGCGTAGTCAATTTTCACCTTCTCCAGCTGCGGGAAGGTCTTCAGCATCTTCGGTCGGATAATAGACTCGACATCTGCCGGATCACGGGCTCCATAGACGACGCCCCCGCCATAGATAAGGCGTCTGTCGGCGGACAATCGATAGTAGTCGAGCAGGTAGTTACAATCCTCAATGCAGTAATCCTGCGGCAGCAGGCTCCGGGCGAGTTCCTCTTCGAGCGGCTCGGTTGCTATAACTTGAGTTCCGCAGGGCATGGATTTAGCTGCCAGTTCTGGAATCAGGTTGCCCAGATAGGCATTGCCTGCCACCACAACAAATTTAGCGCGAACGGTCCCCGATGGGGTGTGCACCAGTGGTGTTTCGCCGCGATCAATGCGAATGGCGGGGGAGTTCTCGTGAATGGTTCCGCCCAGAGACTCAACGGCTGCCGCTTCGCCGAGTGCTAGATTCAGCGGGTGTATATGGCCGCCTTGCTTATCGAGCATGCCCCCCACATAGCGGTCGCAAGCTACGACCTGCCGTATATGTTGATCATCGAGTAGCTCCAGATGCCGATATCCATATCGCTCCCATAGCGCCTTCTGGTGTTCGAGGTGGTGCATCTGCTTTTGATTGAAGGCGGCGAATACCCCTCCGTCTTTCAAATCGCACTCGATGCCATAGTGGCCAATGCGTTCACGGATAATTTGGCCCCCTTCGAATGCCATTTCTCCAATTAGCTTGGCAGCCGAGGCGCTGACGCTGCGCTCAACGCTGTCCAAATCGCGGCTGTAACTATTGACGATTTGGCCACCGTTGCGGCCAGACGCTCCAAAGCCAACCTTTTTTGCTTCCAGCACCACTACGCTGAAGCCGTTTTCGAGTAGAAAAAGCGCTGTGGATAGGCCCGTGTATCCGGCGCCGATGACGCACACGTCGACCTGTTTGTTTTCCTGCAGCTCCGGTCGAGAATTTGCCGAATTTGCCGTCGCAGCGTAGTAGGAGGTGGGGTATCCGTTGTGCGGCATATTGGGCCCTCTGTTCTGAATTTTTTACGCATGCTAGCGCTTAAGCGCATTGCCCGCCAGGCACTAGCTTATGCGGAAGCAGCTTTTCAAAATTTCTAAATATCAGTGGGTTAGCAAAAAAACCGCTTGACACTTTTTTCTTTGGCTTTAGAATGCGCCCCCATCGAAGGCACATAGCTCAGTTGGTTAGAGCACCACCTTGACATGGTGGGGGTCGTTGGTTCGAATCCAATTGTGCCTACCAATTCGAATAAAAGGGTCGCGCATGCGACCCTTTTTTTTGGCTGCTTGTCAGTGCTTCGGCTTTCTGAAAGTATCGCCAGTCTTGTTCTTCCAGTGACTTCGGTTCGGTAGAGAGTGAGCCCCTCAGGCGCCTGCCATTGTGCGGCAGGCATGCTCGCTGAATCGCTTTACTGGCTCATCCCAACCCATGTGGCCTTTGGTACGGGTCACCACTAGGAGAGGAGGCGCCATGCCCACCATTACTCTTCCCGATGGCAGTCAGCGTTCGTTCGATCATTCCGTTTCTGTGGCTGAAGTAGCTCAGTCCATTGGTGCTGGTCTCGCTAAGGCGACCGTTGCTGGTAAGGTCGACGGCAAGTTGGTCGATGCCTGTGATTTGATCGAAAAAGATGCCACGTTGCAGATCATAACGCCGAAGGATGCGGAAGGGCTGGAGATCATTCGCCATTCCTGTGCGCATTTGATCGGGCACGCTGTGAAGCAGCTCTATCCGACGGCTCGGATGGTCATCGGGCCGGTCATCGATGAGGGCTTCTATTACGACATCGCATACGAGCGACCTTTTACCCCCGATGACGTCGCCGCCATCGAGCAGCGTATGAAAGAGCTGATCGATCGAGATTACGACGTTGTCAAGAGGGTGACGCCGCGGGCAGAAGTGATAGAGGTGTTCGCGTCGCGGGGTGAGGATTACAAGCTGCGTCTGGTAGACGATATGCCTGACGAGCAGGCTATGGGCTTGTATTACCACGAAGAATACGTCGATATGTGCCGTGGTCCGCATGTGCCGAACACGCGTTTCCTGAAGTCCTTCAAGCTTACCAAGCTGTCCGGCGCGTACTGGCGCGGTGACGCGAAAAACGAGCAGTTGCAGCGTATCTACGGTACGGCATGGGCTGACAAGAAGCAGCTTGCTGCCTATATCCAGCGCATCGAGGAGGCCGAGAAGCGCGATCATCGCAAGATCGGCAAGCGCCTGGATCTGTTCCATACTCAGGAAGAAGCCCCGGGGATGGTGTTCTGGCATCCGAACGGCTGGACGCTCTATCAAGTGCTAGAGCAGTACATGCGTCAGGTGCAGCGTGAAAATGGTTACCTGGAAATCAGGACGCCCCAGGTGGTCGATCGAGTGCTTTGGGAGAAATCCGGTCACTGGGCGAATTACGCTGAAAACATGTTCACGACCCAGTCGGAGAATCGTGATTATGCTATCAAGCCGATGAATTGTCCGTGTCACGTTCAGGTTTACAATCAGGGCTTGAAGAGCTATCGCGAGCTTCCGCTACGTTTGGCGGAGTTCGGTGCTTGCCACCGCAACGAGCCATCCGGTGCGCTGCACGGCATTATGCGTGTGCGTGGTTTTACGCAGGATGATGCGCATATCTTTTGTACGGAAGAGCAAATGCAGGCGGAGTCGGCTGCATTCATCAAGCTCACCCAGGCGGTATATGCCGATTTTGGTTTTTCGGAGATCGAGCTGAAGTTGTCGACTCGCCCCGAGAAGCGTGTGGGCTCTGATGAGCTTTGGGATCGTGCTGAGGCTGCGTTGGCCTCGGCGCTGGAAAGTGCCGGCCTACCTTATGATCTGCAGCCTGGTGAGGGTGCGTTCTACGGACCTAAGATCGAGTTCTCCCTGCGCGATTGTCTCGGGCGGGTATGGCAATGCGGCACGCTGCAATTGGATTTCAATCTGCCGGTGCGTCTCGGTGCGGAATACGTCAGTGAGAACAATGATCGACAGCATCCGGTCATGTTGCACAGAGCGATCCTTGGATCTTTCGAGCGTTTCATTGGTATTCTGATCGAGCACTATGAAGGGGCTTTCCCTGCATGGCTCGCGCCGACGCAGGCGGTGATCATGAATATCACCGATAAGCAGGCTGCTTTTGCCGCTGAAGTCGAAAAAACGCTCCTCCAAAGCGGGTTTCGTGCCAAGTGTGACTTGAGAAACGAAAAGATCGGCTTTAAAATCCGCGAGCATACTTTGCTCAAGGCTCCTTATCTCTTGGTTATCGGGGATCGGGAGGTTGAGACACGATCCGTTGCTGTGCGCACCCGCGAAGGCGTCGATATGGGGTCCATGCCCCTCGATCAATTCGCGCAGATGTTGACACAGGCGGTTTCCCGGCGTGGTCGCCAAGAATTGGAGTAATGACTATTAAGCGTGAAATGAGACAGGATAAACGAGCTGCACCCAAGGCCCCGATCAACGAGAATATCTCGGCTCGTGAGGTCCGTTTGATTGGTGCTGACGGCGAGCAGATTGGCATCGTCTCGATTGATGAAGCGCTGCAAGTAGCAGAAGAAGCCAAGCTGGATCTGGTTGAGATTTCTGCCGATGCGATTCCGCCGGTATGCCGGATCATGGATTACGGCAAGCATCTGTTTGAAAAGAAAAAGCAGGTAGCTGCGGCGAAGAAGAACCAGAAGCAGATTCAGGTTAAAGAAGTAAAGTTTCGTCCAGGGACGGAAGAAGGGGACTACCAGGTCAAGCTACGCAACCTGGTGCGTTTCCTGAGTGACGGGGACAGGGCCAAGGTATCATTGCGATTCCGCGGTCGTGAGATGGCCCATCAGGAGCTGGGGATGGAATTGTTGAAGCGGGTCGAAACCGATCTCGCTGAATATGGTTCGGTCGAACAGCATCCGAAGATGGAAGGACGCCAGCTGATCATGGTCATCGCTCCCAAGAAGAAAAAGTAACCCCCAGGGCACTGGCAGGCCTTGCGGTTATTTGTAATCACCCACAATGTGGAGTACCGAACATGCCAAAGATGAAGACTAAAAGTGGTGCTGCGAAGCGCTTCAAGAAGACTGCTAACGGCTTCAAGCACAAGCACGCTTTCAAGAGCCACATCCTGACCAAGATGTCCACCAAGCGTAAGCGTCAGCTGCGCGGTTGCTCGCAAGTGCACCCGTCCGACGTTGCAAAGGTGGCGCGCATGCTGCGCGTTCGTTGATTCGGTCAAGACTCAGAGGAATAACTCATGGCTCGTGTTAAGCGTGGCGTCGTTGCCCGTCGTCGTCACAAGAAGATTCTGAAACTCGCCAAAGGCTACTACGGAGCGCGCTCGCGCGTATTCCGCGTTGCCAAGCAGGCGGTAATCAAGGCTGGCCAGTATGCCTACCGTGACCGCCGTCAGCGGAAGCGTCAGTTCCGCGCTCTGTGGATCGCCCGTATCAATGCTGGTGCTCGTGTCAACGGTCTGTCGTACAGCCGTCTGATCGCCGGTCTGAAAAAAGCGGCCATCGAGATCGACCGCAAGGTTCTGGCCGATCTGGCAGTGAACGAAAAAGCGGCGTTTGCTGCGATTGTCGAGAAAGCCAAAGCTTCTCTGGCTTAAGCCCCGGCAATCACGAATCTTCGGATTCGTTGCAACGTCATCAATAGGGGAAGAGCCTTGTGCTCTTCCCCTATTTCGTATCTGAGAGGGGGCTTTTGCAAAAAGGCGCGTGTCCATCGGCCGCTTCAGGAAGGTGATCAGCGCGGTTCTGCAAGAACCTCTGGAGGTTGTGTAAATGGAAAATCTGGATGCACTGGTCTCGCAAGCGCTTGAGGCCCTGCAGCAAAGCGAAGACATTGCGGCCCTTGAGCAGATTCGCGTCCAGTATCTGGGCAAGAAAGGCGAGCTAACGCAGTTAATGCAAACATTGGGCAAGCTTTCCGCCGAGGAGCGACCGCAAGCTGGCGCTTTGATCAATGCTGCGAAGGGGCGGGTTCAAGATGCCTTGAGCGTGCGTAAGTCGGACCTTGAGCGCGCTGCCTTGGATGCCAAGCTGGCAGCAGAGCAAATAGATGTGACGTTGCCTGGTCGCGGCCAGGCAAGTGGCGGATTGCACCCAATCTCTCGAGCTTTGGAGCGGATGGAGCAAATATTCAGTCGCATTGGTTATACCGTTGCCGAGGGGCCTGAAGTCGAGGATGACTATCACAACTTCGAGGCACTCAATATCCCTAGCCACCATCCTGCTCGGGCAATGCACGACACCTTCTATTTCAATGCCAACACGGTTCTTCGTACCCATACGTCCTCCGTACAGGTCCGGACGATGGAGTCGCAGCAGCCGCCTATACGAATTATCTGTCCAGGTCGCGTTTATCGATGTGACTCCGATCAGACGCATTCCCCGATGTTCCATCAGGTTGAAGGCTTGCTGATCGACGAGGGCGTCAGTTTTGCGGACCTCAAGGGCACTATCCAGGCGTTCCTCCGGGAGTTCTTCGAGGCTGATTTGGAGGTGCGTTTCCGCCCCTCGTTCTTCCCTTTCACTGAACCCTCGGCCGAGGTTGATATTCGTCGTGTCATAACCAAGAACGGCGAAACCAAATCCGATTGGTTGGAGGTTTTGGGTTGTGGGATGGTGCATCCGAATGTTCTGCGGATGTCTGGCATCGATCCGGATCGATATCAGGGCTTTGCTTTCGGAATGGGTGTGGAGCGGCTCGCGATGTTGCGCTACGGGGTTACGGATCTGCGTATTTTTTTCGACAACGATCTGCGCTTTCTTGAGCAGTTCCGCTAAGACATGACCCGGTAGTTTCCAGGAGAACAGCATGAAATTCAGTGAACAATGGCTGCGGAGCTGGGTCAATCCGCAGGTTTCCCGCGATGAGCTGGTTGCCCGTTTGTCCATGGTCGGGCTTGAAGTCGACGCCGTAACACCGGTCGCAGGCAGTTTCAGTGGTGTGGTTGTCGGCGAAGTGTTGGAAACTATGCCGCATCCCGATGCCGACAAACTGCGGGTGTGTCAGGTCAGCAATGGCAGCGAAACCTTTCAGGTGGTGTGCGGCGCGCCGAATGTGCGACCAGGCCTGAAGATCCCCTTTGCCATGATTGGTGCCCGGTTGCCGGGTGATTTCAAGATCAAGAAGGCCAAGCTTCGCGGCGTTGAGTCCAACGGCATGCTGTGCTCGGAAACCGAGTTGCAGGTGGGTAGTGACGATAGCGGTCTGATGGAGCTTGCCAGCGATGCACCAGTTGGTACTGATTTCCGTGAGTTTCTTGGCCTCGATGATATAAGCATCGAGATTGGCCTTACCCCCAATCGCGGGGATTGTCTGTCCATTGCTGGCTTGGCGCGCGAAGTCGGGGCGATCTATGACGCGTCGGTCAGTCCCGTGGAAGTTGTCGACGTACCGGCCTGTCATGACGAGTCGCGTACAGTCGAGGTCCTCGCCCCCGCGGCGTGCCCGCGTTATCTCGGGCGTGTCATTCGGAACGTCGACCTATCCCGTTCAACGCCCCTGTGGATGGTTGAGCGTTTGCGTCGTTCCGATATTCGTAGTGTCGACGCAGTTGTCGATGTAACCAACTACGTGATGCTTGAATTGGGCCAGCCTTTGCATGCTTTTGATCTCGCCGAGATCAAAGGTGGCATTCGGGTTCGAATGGCTGAAGAGGGTGAGAAGCTGATCCTGCTGAATGGCCAGGAGATCGCTCTGCGCGCGGATACATTAGTCATTGCGGACCATCAGCGTGTGCTCGCTATCGCTGGCGTAATGGGGGGAGAGCACAGCGGTGTCAGTGTCGCTACGCAGAGTATCTTCCTGGAGAGCGCGTTCTTCGACACCATTGCTCTGGCCGGAAAAGCGCGGTCCTATGGGTTGCATACGGATGCATCGCATCGTTACGAGCGTGGCGTTGACTCCCTGCTTGCTCGCAGAGCAATGGAGCGCGCGACCGGTTTGCTGTTGGACATCGTTGGTGGTGAGGCGGGGCCGATTGTCGAGGCGGTCAGTGAGCGCGAATTGCCCACTGTTGCTCCGGTAACGCTGAGGGCTGAGCGCGTCACCCAGATGTTGGGTTTGGAGATGGAGGGCGTCGAGGTAGTGCGCCTGCTGACATCGCTGGGTCTCACGGTGACCGAGGAAAGCGAGCGCCATTGGCAGTTTGCTATCCCGAGTCATCGTTTTGATATCAGTCTTGAAGTTGATCTGATCGAAGAGCTGGGTCGTCTGTATGGCTACGACCGACTGCCGGTGCGTTATCCCCAGGCCCGGCTTGCGCCTGAGGCAAAGCCCGAGGCTCGTGCCGAGTTGCCATCGCTTCGGCATCTGCTGGTGGCCCGCGGTTATCAGGAGGCAATCACCTACAGCTTCATCGATCCCAAGCTATTTGAGCAGTTCAATCCTGGTGTGGAGCCGTTGCAGTTGGCCAACCCGATATCTGCTGATATGGCGGCCATGCGGGCATCGCTCTGGCCGGGGCTGGTCAAGGCGATGCAATACAACCTCAATCGTCAGCAGTCACGAGTGCGCTTATTCGAAGCGGGGCTGCGCTTTGTTGGTCAGTTGCAAGAGCTTGAGCAAGAAAGCATGTTGGCTGGCGTGCTCACCGGAAGCCGGCAGCCCGAAGGCTGGACGAACTCCCGTGAGGGGGTGGATTTTTACGACATTAAGGCAGACGTCGAAGCGCTACTGGCTTTTGCTGGAAATGCTGGCGCGTATCGTTTCGTTGCGGGGGAGCACCCGGCGCTGCACCCGGGGCAGACCGCGCGTATCGAGCGCGCTGGACGACTGGTTGGATTCGTGGGAAGCCTCCATCCCGAGCTGGCAAGCTCCTTGGGTATTGATCAGCCGGTTTACATGTTTGAGCTGAAGATCAGCGAGATTGCCGAGGGGCGAATGCCTTCCTTTGCAGAGCTGTCGCGATTCCCCGAAGTTCGACGCGACCTTGCCGTGTTGGTTGCGCGAGATATCGCAGCCCAAGATATCCTGAGCTGTATTCGTGATGCTGCGGGCGAGAATCTGACTGACCTCAAGCTTTTTGATGTCTATCAGGGCAAAGGTGTTGATCCTCTTAGCAAAAGTATGGCAGTTGGCTTGACCTGGCAGCACCCATCGCGCACTCTAAATGACGATGAGGTGAATGGTGCGATGCAGCAAATCCTCACCTCCCTGGAAGAAAGGTTCAACGCCACGTTAAGGAAATAGCGTATGGGGGCTCTGACGAAAGCTGAAATGGCGGAACGTCTATATGAAGAGCTGGGCTTGAATAAGCGCGAGGCCAAGGAGTTGGTCGAGCTGTTTTTCGAGGAGATCCGTCAGGCGCTCGAGCATAACGAGCAGGTCAAGTTGTCCGGATTCGGCAATTTTGACCTGCGCGATAAGCGCCAGCGCCCTGGGCGTAATCCGAAAACAGGTGAGGAAATCCCAATCACGGCGCGGCGCGTCGTGACGTTCCGTCCAGGGCAGAAGCTCAAAGCGAGAGTCGAGGCCTATGCTGGAACCAAGTCATAACGACGAGCTGCCGGCAATTCCGGGCAAGCGCTATTTCACCATCGGAGAAGTCAGCGAGCTCTGCGCGGTTAAGCCTCATGTACTGCGCTATTGGGAGCAGGAGTTTCCTCAGCTCAATCCTGTGAAGCGTCGCGGTAACAGGCGCTATTATCAGCGCCAGGACGTCTTGATGATTCGTCAGATCCGTGCGCTCCTTTATGAGCAAGGGTTCACTATCGGCGGCGCTAGGCAGCGTATGTCTGGGGAAGAGGCTCGCGACGATACTACGCAATACAAGCAGCTGATCCGGCAGATGATTTCGGAGCTGGAAGAAGTTCTGCAGGTATTGAGGAAATAGTCAGCGCGACGCCTAAAAAACTTTCACATATTCAGATGCTTAATGTATAGTTCGTTCCGCTTTCAGCAGTGCTGTTGGCATTAGTCGGGGCGTAGCGCAGCCTGGTAGCGCACTTGCATGGGGTGCAAGGGGTCGAGTGTTCGAATCACTCCGTCCCGACCAAATCGATAGATGAAAAAGCCCGGTTCGGAAACGACCGGGCTTTTTTGTTTGTGCGGATATGTTGGCGCGAGCGCCGCATCCGGTTCGATCCTTTCTGATGGGGCTGGGCGTGTATCTGAAGAGGAAGACTGCCATGCGTGAGCGTTTGCTGGCCGCGGAGAAGGTGAAGTCAATCGAGTGGCTGGGCGGGCGTCTGAAGCTGCTTGATCAGCGCAGGCTGCCGGTCGAAGAGATTTGGCGTGGATACGACTCCGTCGCGGCGGTTGCTGAGGCGATTCGGGATATGGTGGTTCGGGGGGCTCCAGCAATCGGGATTAGTGCAGCCTACGGTCTTGTATTGGCTGTTCGCGCTCGCGTTGGTGAGGGTGGTGACTGGCGACAGGCGCTGGAGGAGGATTTCAAGGTCCTTGCCGATTCCCGTCCCACTGCGGTCAATCTGTTCTGGGCGCTGAATCAGATGCGTGAGCGTCTTGTACGCCTCAAGCCCGGTGAGGATCCTTGCGCGGCGCTGGAGGCGCAGGCCATTTCAATACATGAAAGCGATCGCGAGGCGAATCTCGCGATGGCTCAGCTCGGTGTCGACCTCATTCGGCGCCATCAGGGTAATCCCCAGAACTTTCTCACCCATTGCAATACCGGGGCGCTGGCCACTGGTGGTTTTGGTACTGCGCTTGGCGTAATCCGGGCCGCTCATCTCGAGGGTTTGGTAGAGCGAGTTTATGTCGACGAGACCCGTCCGTGGTTGCAAGGCTCTAGATTGACGGCATGGGAGCTGCTGGGTGATGAGGTGCCTGCCACGTTGAATGTCGATTCGGCGGCTGCTCATCTGATGAAATCGAAGGGAATATCCTGGGTGATTGTCGGTGCGGACCGCATCACGGGCAACGGCGATGTGGCGAACAAGATCGGCACTTATCAACTTGCGGTGCTGGCAATGCACCACGGTGTGCGATTTATGGTTGTGGCACCAAGCTCGACAATCGATATGGCCTTGGAAAGTGGTGACGATATTCCTATCGAGGAGCGCGCTGGCAGTGAGCTACTCGAAGTCAATGGGCAGCGTTTCGCGGCTGATATCGAGGCATTCAATCCGGTGTTCGATGTGACTCCCGCCGACCTCATCGACGCCATCGTGACCGAGAAGGGGGTGGTAGAGCGCCCTAACGCTGCGAAAATGGCTGAGCTGATGAGCCGTAAACGATTGCACTGAGTTGACATGGCCAGGGGCGATCGTGCGCGGGTGATTTGCGCGCCGGCCGGGTTTTGCTCCGTGCAGGGCTCAGCTTATAGCAGCCGTCTGTGTTACTATCCCGCGCTTATTACAGGACCCTGCTGACTATAAGGAACCAGGCTTCCATGGGCGAACTGGCCAAAGAAATCCTCCCGGTCAATATCGAAGACGAGCTCAAGCAGTCCTACCTTGATTACGCCATGAGCGTGATCATTGGCCGTGCGCTGCCGGACGCGCGCGATGGCCTGAAACCGGTACACCGCCGCGTGCTGTTCGCCATGAGCGAGCTTGGCAATGACTGGAACAAGCCGTACAAGAAATCCGCCCGTGTGGTCGGTGATGTGATCGGTAAGTATCACCCTCACGGCGACTCCGCGGTGTACGACACGATCGTGCGTATGGCGCAGCCGTTCTCGCTGCGCTACATGCTGGTCGATGGTCAGGGCAACTTCGGTTCGGTCGATGGCGACAGTGCCGCGGCAATGCGTTACACAGAAGTGCGCATGGCCAAGCTGGCGCACGAGCTGCTGGCTGATTTGGAAAAAGAGACCGTCGACTGGGTGCCTAACTACGATGGCACCGAGCAGATTCCGGCAGTTATGCCGACGAAGGTGCCGAACCTGCTGGTGAACGGCTCCAGTGGTATTGCGGTAGGTATGGCAACCAACATCCCGCCGCATAACCTGGGCGAAGTCATCGATGGCTGTCTGGCGCTGATCGACAACGCCGATATCACCATTGATGAGCTGATGCAGTTCATTCCGGGTCCCGATTTCCCCACTGCCGCCATCATCAATGGCCGTGCCGGGATCGTCGAGGCATACCGCACCGGGCGTGGCCGCATTTATATCCGTGCACGCGCCGATATCGAAGATATCGACAAGGTCGGTGGCCGTCAGCAGATCATCATCACCGAGCTGCCTTATCAGTTGAACAAGGCACGGTTGATCGAGAAGATCGCCGAGCTGGTGAAAGAGAAGAAGATCGAAGGCATTACCGAACTGCGTGACGAGTCCGACAAGGACGGCATGCGGGTGGTAATTGAGCTGCGTCGCGGCGAAGTGCCTGAGGTGATCCTCAATAATCTATATGCGCAGACTCAGCTGCAGAGCGTGTTTGGTATCAACGTGGTCGCGCTTATCGACGGCCAGCCGCGCACGCTGAATCTCAAGGAGCTGCTGGAAGCTTTCGTTCGCCACCGCCGTGAAGTCGTAACCCGGCGTACCGTCTATGAGCTACGCAAGGCGCGTGAACGTGGCCATATCCTTGAAGGCCAGGCGGTCGCGCTATCCAATATCGATCCCGTTATCGCGGCGATCAAAGCCTCGCCGACTCCCGCTGAAGCGAAAGATGCACTGATCTCCACTGCTTGGGAATCGAGTGCTGTCGAGTCGATGGTCGAGCGTGCGGGTGCCGACGCTTGCCGACCGGAAGGCCTGGATGCGCAGTTTGGCCTGCGTGACGGAAAGTATTACCTGTCTCCGGAGCAAGCTCAGGCGATTCTGGATCTGCGTCTGCACCGCCTGACCGGGCTCGAGCACGAGAAACTGCTCAGCGAGTATCAGGAAATCCTCACTCAGATCGGCGAGCTGATCCGTATCCTGACCAGTCCGGTCCGTCTGATGGAGGTCATTCGCGAAGAGCTCGAGGGCGTGAAGCGCGATTTCGGCGATGCGCGGCGTACCGAGATTCTCGAGTCTCGTCTGGACCTGACACTGGCAGACCTGATCACTGAAGAAGAGCGTGTCGTCACCATTTCTCATGGTGGCTATGCCAAGTCCCAGCCGCTGGCCGCTTACCAGGCACAGCGCCGCGGTGGCCGTGGCAAGGCTGCAACCGGTGTGAAGGAAGAGGACTACGTCGAGCATCTGCTGGTTGCCAACAGCCATACCACGCTGTTGTTGTTCTCCAGCAAGGGCAAGGTGTACTGGCTGAAGACCTACGAGATTCCGGAAGCATCGCGTACCTCCCGCGGGCGCCCATTGGTCAACCTACTGCCGCTGGACGAGGGTGAGCGAATCACCGCCATGCTTCAGGTGGACCTGGAAGCGCTGCGTAAGCAGGCAGCCGAAGGTGAAGAGGACCTGGACGAAACCGAAGGCCTTGTCATTGAGCACGATGATGCTGACGACGCTGAAGGCGATGATGCAGACAGCGATGAGAAAGATGAGCCAACCGGTTCATACATCTTCATGGCTACTGCCAAAGGCACGGTCAAGAAAACACCTCTGGTGCAGTTCAGCCGGCCGCGTAGTTCCGGCCTCATTGCGCTGAAGCTGGAGGAGGGTGACACCCTGATCGCAGCGGCAGTGACCGATGGCGCCCAGGAAGTCATGATGTTCTCCGATGGCGGCAAGGTGATCCGTTTCAAGGAAAGCAAGGTCCGTATCATGGGCCGAAACGCCCGGGGTGTGCGCGGCATGCGGCTGCCTGAAGGGCAGCAAATCATTTCCATGCTGATTCCAGAGTCGGGCGCGCAGATTCTTACCGCATCCGTGCGTGGCTACGGCAAGCGCACGTCAATAGACGAATTCCCTCGCCGTGGTCGTGGCGGTCAAGGCGTGATCGCCATGGTCACCAATGAGCGCAACGGTCCGCTGGTCGGTGCGGTTCAGGTGCTAGAAGGTGAGGAGATCATGCTGATTTCCGATCAGGGCACGCTCGTGCGGACCCGAGTTGATGAAGTGTCGTCGCTGGGTCGCAATACCCAGGGCGTTACGCTGATCAAGCTGAGTAAGGGTGAGCATCTTGTTGGTCTGGAGCGAGTGCAGGAGCCATCTGAGGACGATGTGCTGGAAGACATCGAAGCACTGCTCGATGATGACGCTCTCGAAAAGGAAATGCCTGTGCTTAGCACCGAACCAAGCGAGGACGAACTGCTCGGCGGTGCTGGCGACGTTTCTCCGGACGTGGTGCCGACTGACGACGAAGATTGAGTGGCGAAAGCTATCGCCAACAGCGGGACACCGGGCAGGTGGTAGCGCGGCGGTCGGTAGAGATATCGACCGTTGAGTCCCGGGATTCAATATCGAGCAAGAGCGAGAGAACAGAGTGAGCAAACGCGCCTTTAACTTCTGTGCCGGTCCGGCTGCGCTTCCCGAAGCTGTCCTTCAGCGCGCCCAGGCGGAGCTTCTTGACTGGCATGGCAAGGGCCTGTCCGTCATGGAGATGAGTCATCGTAGCGACGAGTACACCGCTATCGCGGAGAAGGCCGAACAAGACCTGCGTGAACTGCTGTCAATTCCGTCCAACTACAAGGTTCTCTTCCTGCAGGGTGGGGCCAGTCAGCAGTTTGCTGAAATTCCGCTGAACCTGCTGCCGGAAGATGGGGTTGCCGACTACATCGATACGGGGATCTGGTCGCGCAAAGCGGTCGAGGAGGCACGTCGTTTCGGTAACGTCAACGTAGCTGCGAGCGCCAAGTCGCTTGATTACTTTGCCATTCCTGGGCAGAACGAGTGGCAGCTCAGTGAGCGCGCTGCGTATCTCCACTATGCAAGCAACGAGACCATCGGTGGCCTGCAGTTCGATTGGGTTCCGGACCTGGGGGACACGCCTCTGGTTGTCGACATGTCTTCGGACATCCTGTCGCGGACAGTCGATGTATCGAAGTTCGGACTTATCTACGCCGGTGCACAGAAAAACATTGGCCCGTCCGGGCTGGTGGTCGTCATCGTTCGTGAGGATTTGCTCGGTCGTGCGCGCTCTGCTTGCCCGACCATGCTCGACTACAAGGTCGCGGCGGATAACGGCTCGATGTACAACACGCCTGCGACTTTCTCCTGGTACCTTTCGGGGCTGGTCTTTGAGTGGCTGAAGGAGCAGGGTGGCGTCGAGGCGATGGAGCAGCGCAATCGCGCCAAGAAGGAAATGCTCTATGGTGCCATCGACGCCAGCGACTTCTACACCAACCCGATCGCCATCAATGCGCGCTCGTGGATGAACGTACCGTTCCGTCTGGCTGATGAGCGTCTGGACAAGGCGTTCCTTACGGGCGCAGACGCGCGTGGCTTGTTGAATCTCAAGGGGCATCGATCCGTTGGCGGCATGCGCGCTTCGATTTATAACGCCGTCGGCCTGGATGCGGTTGAAGCACTTGTAGCCTACATGGCCGAGTTCGAGAAGGAGCACGGTTGATGAGCGACGCCGATCAGCTGAAGGCCCTGCGGGTTCGAATTGACAGCCTCGACGAGCGGATTCTTGATCTGATCAGCGAGCGTGCTCGCTGTGCCCAGGAGGTCGCCCGGGTCAAGACCGCAGCGCTGGCCGAGGGCGAGTCGGCGGTGTTCTATCGGCCCGAGCGCGAGGCATGGGTGCTCAAGCACATCATGGAGCTCAATCGCGGTCCGCTCGATAACGAGGAAATGGCGCGGCTGTTCCGCGAAATCATGTCTTCGTGCCTAGCTCTCGAGCAGCCGTTGCGGGTGGCTTATCTCGGGCCGGAAGGGACGTTTTCTCAGGCGGCGGCGCTCAAGCACTTCGGCCATGCAGTGATCAGTAAGCCGATGGCGGCCATCGACGAGGTGTTCCGCGAGGTCGTTGCCGGGGCTGTGAATTTTGGCGTTGTGCCGGTGGAGAACTCCACCGAAGGCGCGGTCAACCATACGCTGGATAGTTTCCTCGAGCACGACATCGTGATCTGCGGCGAAGTGGAGCTGCGTATCCACCATCATCTGCTGGTGGGCGAGACAACAAAGACTGATCGCATCACACGCATCTACTCCCATGCACAATCGCTGGCTCAGTGTCGAAAATGGCTCGACGCACATTATCCAAACGTTGAGCGAGTGGCGGTTTCCAGTAACGCCGATGCGGCCAAGCGGGTAAAAAGCGAGTGGAATTCGGCAGCTATCGCCGGCGACATGGCTGCCCAGTTGTACGGTCTGAGCAAGTTGGCAGAGAAGATCGAGGATCGTCCGGATAACTCCACGCGGTTCCTGATCATCGGCAGTCAGGAAGTGCCGCCGACTGGCGACGACAAGACCTCGATCATCGTATCGATGCGCAACAAGCCTGGTGCGCTGCATGAGTTGCTGGTGCCGTTCCATGCCAACGGAATCGACCTTACTCGTATCGAAACGCGACCATCGCGTAGCGGCAAGTGGACCTACGTGTTCTTTATCGATTTCCTGGGGCACCACCAGGATCCGCTGATCAAGGATGCGCTGGAAAAGCTTGGGCAGGAAGCTGTCGCCCTGAAGGTGTTGGGCTCTTATCCCAAAGCGGTTCTTTAATTGCGGTTGCAGGTGGCGGGCGTGTGGGGTGACAGGCGACCGGCTTGTACCTGCTGCCAGGCGCCTGCGGCCTGAGGCCTTTTTATGAGTTGTGATTTCCTCGCCCTGGCGCAGCCTGGGGTGCAGAAACTGTCTCCGTATGTGCCGGGCAAGCCGGTTGACGAGCTGGCGCGAGAGCTGAACTTGGACCCGGCGGGAATCGTGAAGCTGGCCAGTAACGAGAATCCGTTGGGGCCGAGTCCGAAAGTGCTTGCCGCGATTAAAGCCGCGCTTTCGGAGCTCACCCGTTATCCAGACGGTAACGGTTTCGCGCTCAAGCAGCGGCTGGCCGAGCGCTATGAAGTAGGGATCAATCAGGTCACGCTGGGCAATGGGTCCAACGACATTCTGGAGCTCGTGGCGCGCGCCTATTTGGCGCCAGGCCTCAACGCCGTGTTCAGTGAGCATGCGTTCGCTGTCTATCCGATTGCGACGCAGGCGGTCGGGGGCGAGGCACGTGCCGTACCGGCCAGGAACTGGGGTCACGACCTCGACGCAATGGCGGCGGCCGTTGATGACAACACCCGTGTTGTTTTCCTCGCCAACCCCAACAATCCCACCGGAACCTGGTTCGATGCTGCTGCGCTGGGTGGATTTCTCGCGCGCGTACCGGAGCGTGTTCTGGTGGTGCTGGACGAAGCCTACATTGAATATGCCGAAGGGCAGGAGTTGCCGGATGGCCTGGTGTTTCTGGCCGACTACCCGAACCTGCTGGTTTCGCGCACCTTCTCCAAGGCTTATGGGCTTGCTGCGCTGCGGGTCGGCTACGCGATCAGTTCGCCGGTGATCGCCGATGTGCTGAATCGCGTCAGGCAGCCATTCAACGTGAACAGTCTGGCGCTGGCAGCGGCTTGCGCAGCGCTGGATGACGTCGATTATCTGCTTGCCAGCCGCAAGGCGAATGATGCCGGAATGCTTCAGCTGGAAGCCGGTTTCCGTCAGCTGGCTTTGGATTGGATTCCTTCTCGGGGCAATTTCATCGCGGTGGACTTCGCCCGTGACGCTGCACTGATCAATCAGGCGCTGTTGCGCGAAGGGGTGATTGTGCGCCCTATGGCCGGATACGGTATGCCAACGTTCCTGCGTGTCTCAATTGGCACCGAGCAGGAAAATGCACGCTTTCTCGATGTGCTGCGCCAGGTGCTCGCTCAGTGAATCACGCTCGTCACGTGCAGCAGCCTTCGCCTATTGTGAATCGCCTGGTGGTGATAGGCCTTGGGCTGATTGGCGGCTCGTTCGCCAAAGGCTTGCGCGAGGCTGGCCTTTGTCGCGAGGTGATCGGCTTCGACCTGGATGCACGCTCGCGTGAGCTAGCGGTCGAACTGGGCGTGGTGGATCGCTGCGCCGAGACGCTTGCAGAGGCTTGTCATGGGGCTGAGGTGATTCAGCTCGCCACGCCTATTCTCGCCCTTGAGCGGCTGCTCGCCGAGCTGGCAAACATTGAACTGGGCGACGCAGTGATCACTGACGTCGGCAGCGCCAAGGGCAATGTCGTGCGCTGTGCGCGTAAAGTGTTCGGCAACATGCCACCAAGGTTCGTGCCGGGCCACCCCATCGCCGGCTCCGAACTCAGTGGCGTGACGGCGGCGAACAGCACGCTGTTTCGGCGGCACAAGGTGATCCTGACGCCGCTGGAAAATACCGATCCGCAAGCGCTCACGCTGGTGAGCAAGCTTTGGTCGGCGCTGGGTGCGGATGTCGAGCATATGGAGGTGACGCATCACGATGAGGTGCTGGCTGCCACTAGTCATTTACCGCATCTGCTGGCCTTCGGACTGGTTGATTCGCTCGCCAAGCGCCATGAGAATCTCGAGATCTTCCGCTACGCGGCAGGTGGTTTTCGCGATTTCACCCGTATCGCCGGTAGCGATCCGGTGATGTGGCACGACATCTTTCTCGCCAATCGCGAGGCAGTGCTGCATACCCTGGACGATTTTCGTGCCGACCTCGACGCGCTGCGCGCCGCGGTCGATGAAGGCGACGGGCACAAGCTGTTGGGCGTTTTCACTCGCGCCAAGGCTGCCCGGGAACATTTCAGCAAAATACTGGCTCGCCGAGCCTATGTGGACGTTATGCATTCCAATGACCTCGTTTTTCTCGCCAATCCTGGCGGCAGCCTGACTGGCCATCTGCGTGTCCCAGGCGACAAATCCATCTCTCACCGCTCGATCATGCTTGGTTCCCTTGCCGAGGGCGTAACGGAAGTCGAAGGCTTCCTGGAAGGAGAAGATGCTCTGGCCACCATTCAGGCGTTCCGGGACATGGGCGTCGTCATTGAGGGCCCGCATCAGGGGCGCGTGACGGTCCATGGTGTTGGTCTGCACGGCCTCAAGGCCCCGCCCGGGCCGATCTACCTGGGCAACTCAGGAACCTCCATGCGGCTGCTGTCCGGTTTGCTCGCGGCGCAACCGTTCGATACGACGTTGACGGGTGATGCGTCCCTGTCCAAGCGGCCGATGAACCGCGTTGCCAAGCCGCTGCGCGAGATGGGGGCCGTGATCGAGACGGCACCGGAAGGGCGTCCGCCGCTGACCATTCGCGGCGGCCAGCGTCTGTCCGGCATGCATTACGAAATGCCGATGGCCAGCGCGCAGGTCAAGTCCTGCCTGTTACTGGCCGGCCTGTATGCAGCTGATCAGACCTCGGTAACCGAACCGGCTCCGACGCGTGATCACACCGAGCGGATGCTTCGCGGTTTCGGCTATCCGGTGACCGTCAAGGGCAGTACTGCGGTTGTTGAACCAGGACACAAGCTGCGTGGTACCCATATTGAAGTGCCTGCCGATATTTCTTCAGCGGCATTCTTCATGGTGGCTGCGAGCATTGCGCAGGGTTCAGAGATCGTGCTTGAGCACGTTGGCGTGAATCCGACCCGTACAGGGGTGATCGACATCCTCAAGCTGATGGGTGGTGACATCTCTCTGGAGAATCCTCGCGAAGTGGGCGGTGAGCCAGTAGCAGACATCCGTGTTCGTGGCGCTCAGCTCAAGGGTATCGATATTCCCGAGGATCTGGTTCCGCTCGCTATCGACGAGTTCCCGGTGCTCTTCGTTGCGGCTGCATGCGCGGAGGGTCGCACCACCCTGCGTGGCGCCGAGGAGCTGCGAGTCAAGGAGTCCGATCGAATCCAGGTAATGGCGGACGGCTTGCAAGCGCTTGGCATCAAAGCTGAACCGACCCCAGACGGGATTGTCATCGAAGGAGGTGCGATTGGCTCCGGCGAAGTCTGGGCGCATGGGGATCATCGCATCGCCATGTCGTTCAGCGTGGCTGCATTGCGCGCCAGCGGTCCGATTCGGGTCCACGACTGTGCCAACGTAGCAACTTCGTTCCCCAATTTTCTTGCACTGGCGCAACGTGCCGGCATGCGGGTTCACTCGGAGGGTGGTTCATGATTAGGCCCGTACCGGTCATCACCATTGACGGCCCGAGCGGATCAGGGAAGGGGACAGTAGCCGCACTACTCGCCGGAGAACTCGGGTGGAACTTTCTCGACTCCGGCGCCTTATATCGATTGCTGGCATTTGCTGCGCGCAATCACGGTGTCGACCTAACCAACGAAGAAGCGCTAAAGGTGCTAGCCGAACACCTCGACGTTCAGTTCGGTGCTGCTCGCGACGGGCACGGCATGATCATCACCTTGGAAGGGGAGGAGGTCACTGAATCCATCCGCAACGAACAAGTGGGTGCCGGTGCATCTCAGGTAGCCGCGTTGCCGGTGGTCCGCACGGCCCTGCTGCAACGGCAGAAGGCATTTCGCGAGGCTCCCGGCCTGGTGGCTGATGGGCGCGACATGGGGACAGTGGTTTTCCCCGACGCGCCGCTGAAGATATTTCTTACTGCGAGTGCAGAGGAACGTGCTCGCAGACGCTTCTTGCAGTTGAAGGCTCGCGGTGATGATGTTAATCTCGCGAGTCTTCTTGAGGAGATCCGGGAGCGCGACGAGCGTGATACCCAACGTGCGGTGGCACCGTTGAGGCCGGCAGACGATGCCGTTCAACTGGATTCCACTACGCTCTCCATCGAAGAAGTGCTGCAAAAGATTCTGAGCGAAGTCGCCGAGCGCGATTTGGCTGGATGAACGGAATGCCGAAAGGCGGCCAAACGGACCTTGAGCTGGCGCAGTCGTTACGATGTGCCTCTCGGGGCCGTTAACAAGGAGGCATGTGGGAGACCAGATCCAGTCCCACAGGCCTTTTTTTATATGAATGAACCCACATTGTCTGGAATGTGGAGATTGGGCGGGTCCTCGTCCGAAAACAGCAGGAATAAACATGAGCGAAAGCTTTGCAGAACTTTTTGAAGAAAGCCTAAAAACCCTCGACATGCAGCCGGGTGCCATCATCACCGGCATCGTGGTCGACATCGACGGTGACTGGGTCACTGTTCATGCCGGTCTGAAGTCCGAGGGCGTCATCCCGGTCGAGCAGTTCTACAACGAGCAGGGCGAGCTGACCATCAAGGTGGGTGACGAGGTCCACGTTGCTCTGGACGCGGTTGAAGATGGCTTTGGCGAAACCAAGCTGTCCCGTGAAAAGGCCAAGCGCGCGGAATCCTGGATTGTTCTGGAAGCAGCTTTCGCCGCCGAGGAAGTGGTCAAGGGCGTTATCAACGGTAAGGTTAAAGGCGGCTTCACTGTCGACGTTAACGGCATCCGTGCGTTCCTGCCAGGCTCCTTGGTCGATGTCCGTCCGGTGCGTGATACCACTCACCTGGAAGGCAAAGAGCTCGAGTTCAAGGTCATCAAGCTGGACCAGAAGCGCAACAACGTTGTCGTTTCCCGCCGCAGCGTGCTGGAAGCCGAGAACAGCGCCGAGCGTGAAGCTCTGCTGGAATCCCTGCAGGAAGGTCAGCAGGTCAAGGGTATCGTCAAGAACCTCACCGACTACGGTGCGTTCGTTGACCTGGGTGGCGTCGATGGTCTGCTGCACATCACCGACATGGCCTGGAAGCGTATCAAGCATCCGTCCGAGATCGTCAACGTTGGCGACGAGATCGATGTCAAGGTGCTCAAGTTCGACCGCGAGCGCAACCGCGTATCGCTGGGCCTGAAGCAGCTGGGCGAAGACCCATGGGTTGCCATCAAGGCTCGTTACCCGGAAGGCACCCGTGTTCAGGCTCGCGTTACCAATCTGACCGACTACGGCTGCTTTGCCGAGCTGGAAGAAGGTGTCGAAGGTCTGGTACACGTTTCCGAAATGGACTGGACCAACAAGAACATCCACCCGTCGAAGGTCGTACAGGTCGGCGACGAAGTGGAAGTCATGGTTCTGGACATCGACGAAGAGCGTCGTCGTATCTCCCTGGGTATCAAGCAGTGCAAAACCAACCCATGGGAAGACTTCTCCGGCCAGTTCAACAAGGGCGACAAGATCTCCGGCACGATCAAGTCGATCACCGATTTCGGTATCTTCATTGGTCTGGACGGCGGCATCGATGGTCTGGTTCACCTGTCCGACATCTCTTGGAACGAGCCGGGTGAAGAAGCCGTTCGCCGCTTCAAGAAGGGCGACGAGCTGGACACCGTCATCCTGTCGGTCGACCCGGAGCGTGAGCGCATCTCCCTGGGCATCAAGCAGCTGGAAGACGATCCGTTCTCCAACTACGCCGCCGTCAATGACAAGGGCAGCATCGTTCGCGGTACCGTGAAAGAAGTTGACGCCAAGGGCGCCATCATCGATCTGGGTAACGATATCGAAGCTACTTTGAAAGCTTCCGAAATTAGCCGTGACCGCGTTGAAGACGCGCGCAACGTGCTGAAGGAAGGCGACGAAGTCGAAGCCAAGATCATCAGCATTGACCGCAAGTCCCGCGTGATCAGTCTGTCCATCAAGTCCAAAGACGTCGAAGACGAAAAGGATGCGATGAAAGAGCTGCGCACCAAGCAGGACGTAGAAAGCACTGGCCCGACCACCATTGGTGATCTGATCCGTGCTCAGATGGAAAACCAGAACTAAGTTCGGGTTCTTCATAATAAAGGGCGACTTCGGTCGCCCTTTTTTGCGTCTGTAAGAAAGTGATCTGAAGATGAAGCCATCCGGTCGGATCTCCGAATCCTCGTCTAGCCTTTGGTTTTCTCCATGGCAAGCGCCTGGTTGACTGCCAGCCAGCCATCCACGGCCTGTTCGCCGACATCATCGAAGGCGCGTTGAAGCAGGCGGACCTGTTCCCTGCGCAAGGCCTGCTCGAGCTTCGCTCCCTCTGCGGTAAACCGCAGCATGCGCTTTCGCTTGTCATCCTCTGCAGTAAGGCTTTCCACCAGATGCATCTCGATCAACTGGCGCAGCGGCGTATTCAATGCCTGTTTGGAAACGCCAAGATAGCTCAGCAGCTCCTTGACGCTTAGGTCCGGGTAGCTCGCGATAAAGAACAGAATGCGGTGATGCACACGGGACAGGCCGCGGCGGGCGAGCATTTCGTCAGGCTTGGCCGTGAAGGCCTGATAGCCGAGAAAGAAGCTCTCCATGATCTGGCGCTGTACTGCGCTTTTTTTTAGGTCAGGCATATTGACGTATTTATCGTGAGAGGCGTAATTTCGGTCAAGAAGTTTGACTTATTTTGCAGCGCCTCGCATCTGGTATGAAAATGGCCTTCTCCGAACGCATTACTCGCCTTAAAAGTTCCCTCATTCGTGAAATCCTCGCTGCAGCCCAGCGCCCGGAGGTGATGTCCTTCGCTGGAGGACTGCCGGCCGAGGCGATGCTGCCTGCGGTCGATTGGGCCGAGCTGCCGGCAGGCATGGGGCAGTACGGCATGAGCGAAGGCGAGCCCGCCTTGCGTGAAACCATTGCCGCCCAAGCGCGAGAACTTGGCGTACCTTGCGAGGCTAGCCAGGTGTTAATCGTCAGTGGCTCGCAGCAAACACTGGATCTCGCATCGAAGTTGTTTATCGACTCGGGCACGGAGGTATTGGTTGAGGCGCCGACCTATCTTGCCGCGCTTCAATCCTTTCAGCTGTTTGGCGCACACTGTCTGGCTGTCCCGCAACAGGCTGATGGCCCGGACCTGAAAGCGCTGCGCGCCATGCTGGAACAGCACACGCCCGCTTTCGCTTATCTGATCCCCACCTTCCAGAATCCATCTGCCGTTCGCTACAGCGAGGACAAGCGTAACGACGTTGCCAGCTTGCTCGACGAGTTTGGCGTGACTCTGCTTGAGGATGAACCATACCGTGAGCTGGTATTTGATCAGGGCAGTGCCAGGCCAATCGTCTCGCGACTGAAGCGTGCCAGCTGGATGTACACCGGTACGGTATCGAAGACGCTGCTTCCTGGCTTGCGAGTGGGCTATCTGATTGCCTCACCGGACCTATTCCCTTATTTGCTGCGGCTTAAGCAGTCAGCTGATCTGCATACCAACCGGATCGGTCAATGGCAGGCGCTGCAGTGGCTGGGAAGTGAACGTTATCAAGAGCATCTTGCGCAGCTGCGGGACTTCTATCGTGTCCGCCGTGACGCAATGCAGGCTTCGCTCGACGAGCATTTTGGTGATCTGGCGACCTGGGAGCTGCCGCAGGGTGGACTGTTCTTCTGGCTGACCCTGAAGCGGCCGCTGGATACGCGAACGTTGCTTGCCCAGGCGCTCGCCAATGATGTGGTGTTCATGCCCGGCGAGCCGTTCTTCGTGGACCCAGACGCCAATCCCGGTTATCTGCGGCTGAATTTTAGCCATGTTGCGTCTGAGAGAATGGAGGAAGGGCTACGTCGGCTCGCGCAAGTTATCCGTAATGCCAGTGCATTGGAAGCCGCTTGAAGGATATTGCAAACCCGCATCGCGGGTTGATCGGAGGGGAGACCATGTTGAAAGTCTATGGCGATTACAGGTCGGGTAATTGCTACAAGATCAAGCTGATGCTTCATCTGTTGGACCAGCCTTACGAATGGATTCCGATCAATATTCTACGGGGCGAGTCTCGCTCCGAGGAGTTTCTCAAGAAGAATCCAAACGGCAAGATTCCGGTGCTGGAGCTTGAAGATGGCGCATGCCTTTGGGAGTCCAATGCAATTCTGAACTATCTTGCGGAGGGCAGTGAGTTCCTGCCTACAGATCCACGCCTGCGCACCCAGGTACTGCAGTGGCAGTTCTTCGAGCAGTACAGTCACGAGCCCTTTCTTGCGGTTGCTCGTTACATCAAGGTCTATCTCGGCATGCCGGAGGACCGCCGTGAAGAGTATGAGGCCAAGCAGCTGGACGGGTATCACGCGCTGAACGTGATGGAGCAGCAACTGCTGCGTACGCCCTATCTGGTGGGGGAGCATTACTCCATCGCGGACGTGGCGCTATATGCCTATACGCACGTGGCCGAGGAGGGAGGTTTTCAACTGGATGCCTATCCCGCGATTCGCCAATGGTTGCAGCGAGTCGCCAGTCATCCAAGGTATATCGGCATGTACGATTGAAAACAAACAGGGCCGCAAGGGCCCTGTTTTTTCTGTACGCCCGATGTTACTTGACCAGTCCGAGAAACTCGCTGCGAGTTGCGGCGTTGTCACGGAACTGACCGAGCATCACCGACGTAACCATCGATGAGTTCTGCTTCTCGACACCGCGCATCATCATGCACATGTGCTGGGCTTCGATGACAACGGCCACACCTGATGCACCGGTAACCTGCTGCATCGCTTCGGCGATTTCGCGGGTCAGGTTTTCCTGGATCTGCAACCGGCGCGCGTACATATCTACGATCCGGGCAACCTTCGACAGGCCGAGTACCTTGCCGTTGGGGAGGTAAGCGACGTGCGCCTTACCAATGAACGGCAGTATGTGATGCTCGCACAGCGAATACAGCTCGATATTCTTGACCAGCACCATCTCGCTGTTATCTGAACTGAACAGCGCACCGTTGGTGACTTCTTCAAGGGTTTGCTGATAGCCCTTGCATAGGTACTGCATGGCTTTGGCAGCACGCTTGGGCGTGTCGAGCAGACCTTCGCGGCTAACGTCCTCGCCAAGTTGGCCAAGGATCGCGGTGTAGTGTTGTTCCAGAGACATTGAAACTACCTGTCAGGCTTCATGAGGGCGCGAACGCGAAGGGTAGGGGGCGGCCGCTTGGCTGGCAAGTATATCGAGCGATACGGCGTGCGGTTCACTCGTCCCGGCCTTCAAGCATGGTGCGTTTGAGCATTACGTACAGAGCGCCGGTTCCGCCATGGCGTGGCAGGCAGGATGTGAAGCCAAGCACCTGCGGGTGCTGCCGCAACCAGGTGTTGACGTGGCTCTTGATCAACGGGCGCTTGCCGTCGACCCGCGCAGCCTTGCCATGGGTGACGCGGACGCAACGCACTTCGAGTCGGGTGGCTTCGGCAATAAAGTCCCACAGTAGCTCGCGGGCTTTCTCGACGCTCATGCCATGCAGGTCAAGGCTCCCCTCGAACGGGATCTGGCCCGCCTTGAGTTTGCGGACCTGACTGTCCTGCACCCCGTCGCGAGCCCAGTAAAGCTCGTCTTCGGCGCCGACATCTATGACGAACTGATCTGATAGCCCGTCGACGCGAGTGGTCTCGTTGCTAACGGTGGCGTTGCTGCGGCGAATCGCAATCTGTTCGCGATTATTACGTGCTTTGCCGGTCTCGGCGCGGTCGTGCTTGATCGGCTTGACGCCGCGCACCGCCGATTTGAAGAGAGAGAAGTCGTCTTCTTGCATGGGGCCTCCAAACAGGGTGGCAGTTTACCCCAGCCACTGCGCCTGGCGGATGAGCGTTCCGCCCAGGCGTGTCATTTGTTTGGGGCAGATCATGCATGCGCAGCTGCTGTATCTATTGCTGGATAGGCCGGGCAGCTCAGCTGGCCTTCAGATCGTGAATCCCTAAAGCGCTAGCGCCGCTACGTCTTGCACACAAACGGCAAAGTTGTCGGCGAGAATAGTCATCTCGATTCGGTGCACCTGATCTGCGTCGATGCTGCCATCGCCCATGGGCAGGTTCCGCGTGGCGCAGGCGCTATCGACCAGCGTGCAGCGATAGCCGTAATCCTTGGCAGCTCGAACGGTAGTGCTGATGCTCGAGTGGGTCATGAAGCCGCAAACAATCAGGTCCAGGCGCCCGAGCTTCTGCAGCAGGTCATGAAGTTCGGTACCGGAAAAGGCGTTCGGAAGGCGTTTGGCAACTACTGCCTCTCCTGGCTGCGGTGCAGCCTCGGGCATGATCTGTCCGCGGAAACCCTGCGGGTCAAAAAGGCCGCCGCTGATACCCAGGTGATGCACGTGCACGATTGGCGCACCGGCCTCACGCGCAGCGGCCAGGAGGCGAGTGATTTCCGGCAGTGCCCGGTCCAGCGCAGGCAGGGCCAGAACACCGCTGCGGTACTCTTCCTGAACATCGATGACCAGCAGTGTGGCATTCGTCAGCGTGGCCGGGTTATAGCTGCGGCCACTGAGCTGAAGCATGGTCTGTGGCTTGGTCATTTTCGGCTCCTTGTGCTTTGAGGGGGCTGATTGTGGCGCCAGAATGCGCGGATGTGAACCGTCCGGCTCATGTTTCGCTGGGTGAAGTCCTGACTGCTCGGTCTAATCGGGATTCTGCTTCGCCTGCCAAGAAGAGCCCGAGCTCCTGGCGCGGTTCGAAGAGCGAACTGGGCGTAGTGGCGATTCGAAAAACGGGATGAGCCATGGCCACTACCTGAGCCTTACGAGCAGTGGCATAGCTGCGTTTTTCGTATGCCTGCTACACTCGCGCCCTTTTTATAGGAGACGTCATCTTGACCGCTTCGCTCTCCCGCTTACGTACGCTACGTGACCATATTCGCTGGGCTGTCAGCAGATTTCAGGCCGAGCAGTTGTTCTTCGGTCATGGCACCGACAATGCTTGGGATGACGCGCGCCAATTGGTGCTAGGTGCACTTCACCTGCCGTGGGAAATGTCCGATAGCTATCTGGACTGCCGTCTGGAGCTCGATGAGTGTGAGCATCTACAGAATCTGCTGCGTCGTCGAATTGAGGAGCGCGTGCCAACGGCCTACCTTCTTGGGCAGGCGTGGTTCTGCGGTTTGCCCTTCATCGTCGATGAGCGTGTGTTGATCCCGCGGTCGCCGATAGGTGAGCTGATCGAGCATCGTTTTGAGCCGTGGCTACCCGATACGCCGACGCGGATACTCGATCTGTGCACCGGGTCAGGCTGTATCGGCATCGCCTGCGCATACGAGTTTCTTGCAGCGGAGGTGGTTCTCGCTGACCTATCGTTCGATGCGATCGAGGTGGCGAATCGAAACATCGAACATCACGGACTCGAGGATCGGGTTTACACAGTGCAAAGCGATGGGTTCGACGGGCTGCCCAATCAGCGCTTTGATCTGATCGTTTCCAATCCTCCGTACGTCGATGCCGAAGATTTCGACGACATGCCCGATGAGTTTCATCATGAGCCGCCCTTGGGGTTGGCTTGCGGTGAAGATGGGCTGGATCTGGTGCGGCGTATGCTCGCGCAGGCCGCTGATCATCTCACCGATGACGGCATCCTGATCGTCGAAGTGGGGAATAGCCAGGTTCATGTGCAGGCACTGTATCCTGAAGTGGATTTCACCTGGCTGGAGTTCTCATGCGGCGGACATGGCGTGTTCCTGCTCGCGGCTCAGCAGTGCCGAAAGCATCAGGCGCTGTTCCGCGCACGTCTTGCGGGAAGCTGATCAGCTGAGAACCGGGGTTAGGTCGAGGTGGCCGTGACTAGGCATATGCTGCGTGCCAAGGAGGCTGGGCGCTGTGCGGATTTTTCCGCCGATGCTGAGCATTTGCGTCGCCGAGTGGTCTGTTGCATGTGGTGTCTGATTGGAAGGCGGCGCGCGATATCTTCGCTCATCGCCGACTGATCATTGTCGTGCTCGCGCTACACGTCGTTGAGCCCTTGCATTCAAGCGGACGGACCATGCCAGGCATTACGGTAGAACCCATCACCTTTTCGTTGTTCGGCGCGTTGGGCGACCTGGCGCTGCGTAAGCTGTTTCCAGCCCTGTATCAGTTGGATCGTGCTGGCCTACTGCATGCCGATACCCAGATTCTCGCGCTATCGCGCGAGAGCGGTGAGCCGGCCGCCCAGAAGGCACGGATTGAGCATGCGCTGCGTGCTCGGGTTCCTGCTGGTGAGCTCGATGAGCCGGCTCTCGAGCGTTTCGGCGCCCGACTGCACTATCTGGCAATGGATTTTAACCGGGCTGAGGATTACGCGGCGCTTCGTGGCTGTGTGCCGGTCGAGCAGCCCCTGATTGCCTATTTCGCTACGCCCGCGGCCGTCTATGGTGACATCTGCAGGTTCCTGGCTTCGGCAGGGCTTGCAGAGCAGGCGCGGGTCGTTCTGGAAAAACCCATCGGCCACGATCTTGTGTCCTCTCGCGTTATCAACGATGCGGTCGCCGAACACTTTCCGGAGAGTCGCATCTATCGTATCGACCATTATCTCGGCAAGGAAACGGTACAGAACCTCATCGCGCTACGCTTCGCCAACAGCCTATTCGAGACGCAGTGGGACCAGCACCACATCTCCCATGTGGAAATCACCGTGGCCGAAACAGTCGGCATCGAAGGGCGCTGGGGCTATTTCGATCAGGCCGGTCAATTGCGCGATATGGTTCAGAACCATCTGCTGCAGTTGCTCTGCTTGATCGCCATGGATCCTCCAAGCAATCTGACCGCCGACAGCATCCGTGATGAAAAGGTGAAGGTACTCAAGGCGCTGGCCCCGATTACCGCGCAATCCATTCATCAGCGGGTGGTGCGGGGCCAGTATGCCGCCGGCAACGTTGCCGGCGTCTCGGTACCCGGCTATCTGGATGAAGAGAACTCGAACGCCGAAAGCGGCACGGAAACCTTCGTGGCGTTGCGTGCCGACATCTGCAACTGGCGCTGGTCAGGAGTGCCTTTCTATCTGCGTACCGGCAAACGTATGGCGCAGAAGCTGTCGCAGATCGTCATTCATTTCAAGGAACCACCTTTCTACATTTTCGCGCCTGAGCAGCGAGCGCTGATCAGCAATCGCCTGATCATTCGTCTGCAGCCTGACGAGGGCATTTCGCTACAGGTGATGACCAAAGAGCAGGGGTTGGACAAGGGCATGCACTTGCGCAGTGGGCCCTTGCAGCTGAATTTCTCCGAGACCTACAAGAGCACCCGCATTCCCGATGCCTATGAGCGCCTCCTGCTCGAGGTCATGCAGGGCAATCAGAACCTTTTCGTGCGCAGGGATGAAATCGAGTATGCGTGGCAATGGTGCGATCAGCTCATCGAAGGCTGGAATCGTCTTGGCGCAGAGCTCAAGCTTTATCCCGCTGGTTCCTGGGGGCCAGTCGCTTCGATTGCACTGATCACACGCGATGGGAGGGCGTGGTATGGCGATCTCTGAACTGGATATTCCTACCGGAGTGGTGGCACATAGTTCGGCCAGTCCGCAGCGGCAGGCCGAGTTGATGGCTGACAGTGTGGCCAAGGCGCTTGTCTATGCAGTGCAAACCCATGGCGTCGCGAGTTTGGTCGTGTCCGGCGGGCGCAGTCCGATTGCATTCTTCGAGCTACTTTCAACCCAGGAGCTGGACTGGTCGAAGGTGCAGATCAGCTTGGCTGATGAGCGCTGGGTGTCTCCGGATGATCCGGCCAGTAATGAAGGGTTGGTGCGACGTCACCTGCTGAAGAACGCGGCCCGTGAAGCGCGGCTGATCGGGTTGTACCAACCTACCGATTCTGTGGAGCAGGCTGCATTGCTTGCCGACCGTGCACTTGGGCAACTGACTCGGCCCATCGATGTGCTGGTACTGGGAATGGGGGACGATGGCCACACGGCTTCGCTGTTCCCGGGCAATCCTGGGCTCGCACACGCGCTACGGGAGGACTGCCAGGAGCGCTGCCTACCGATGCAGGCGCCGTTTGCACCGCAGGCTCGTCTAACGATGACCTATCCGCTTTTGGCGTGTGCGCGGAAGCAGTGCCTAGCCATCCAGGGCGCCGACAAACTGGAAACCTTGCGCGCGGCTCTCATTGCCGACCCGCTGCAGATGCCGATCCGTGCATTCCTGCATTCCCCGCTCGAAATCTATTGGTGCCCGTGAGGCCCGAGGACTTTCGCATGACCATGGACCAGAAAAACGCTCTGATAGAACGAATCTGTGTAGATGCGCGGATCTTGCCAGTTATCACCATCGGCGGCGAAGAGCAGATCCTGCCCCTTGCTGATGCATTGGCTGCGGGCGGTCTACGTACGTTGGAGATCACCTTGCGATCAAGTTACGGCCTGGCCGCCATTCGACAACTGCGTGAAGAACGTCCAGGCCTTTGTGTTGGCGCCGGCACCGTGCTGAACCGACGCATGATGGATGAGGCTGAAGCAGCGGGTGCGCAGTTCATCGTCACGCCAGGTTCTACGCGGGAAATCCTCGAGGCAGGAGTCAGCTGTTCTGTGCCGCTGCTGCCCGGCACCAGTAGCGCATCGGATGTCATGGAGGGCTACGCGCTCGGTTATCGTCGCTTCAAACTCTTTCCGGCTGAGGTCTGTGGTGGCATCGCTGCATTGAAGGCATTTGGCGGCCCTTTTGCGGATGTTCGTTTCTGCCCCACCGGCGGTGTAACAGCTGGCAACGCCCCACAATACCTGGCATTGCCGAACGTAATGTGTGTTGGTGGTACCTGGATGATAGATAGCACGAGCCTCGCCAGCGGTGACTGGTCAGCTATTCAGCAGCGAACGGCTGAGGCGCTGGCGGCTTTGCGCTGACTCCACCATGGCTGTTCCGCAGTGCTGCTACGCTGTCCTAGGTGCGTAGCAGCAACTATGCGCGTATGATTCGCGCCCTTTCAATCGGATTGCCACACCGGGAGGTGCCCAGATGACCGAGCACGAAGAAACAAGCACTCATGTAACTCACGGCGAAAAGCTGCAGAAAGTCCTGGCCCGTCTGGGCATGGCGTCGCGTCGCGACGTTGAAAAATGGATCGCCGAAGGTCGAGTCAAAGTCAACGGCGCTATCGCCAGCCTTGGCCAGCGTGTCGATTCGCACGATGCGATTGCTGTCGATGGCCGCCTGCTAAAGCGCGAAGAAGCGAATGAAATTGTTCGTCGCGTACTGATCTATAACAAGCCTGATGGTGAGATTTGCACACGCAACGATCCGGAAGGGCGCCCCACGGTTTTTGATCGGTTGCCGCGCCCCAAGGAAGGCCGTTGGATCAACATCGGCAGGTTGGACATCAATACCACTGGCCTCCTGCTTTTCACCACTGACGGTGAGCTGGCCAACCGCCTAATGCACCCATCATATGAAATGGACCGCGAATATGCGGTGCGGGTGCGCGGGGAGGTCGATGACGAAATGATCGACAGACTCAAAACTGGTGTGATGCTGGAGGATGGTCCGGCGCGCTTTACCGATATCCAGGAAGCACCTGGCGGTGAAGGATTCAATCATTGGTACCACTGCGTAGTGATGGAAGGCCGCAATCGCGAGGTTCGACGGCTCTGGGAATCTCAGGGCCTGGTTGTGAGCCGGTTGAAGCGGGTTCGTTTCGGTCCGGTATTCATGACTTCCGATCTGCCGATGGGGCGCTGGCGCGAGATGTCGCAAAGCGAGGTGGACATCCTCAGCCAGGAAGTGGGTCTCAAGCCACTCGCCTTGCCAAGTATGAAAGCCAAGGCCAAGGAAAAGATCGACCGTATGCAGCGCAAGGTGGCTAAACCACTGAGTCGGGGCGACCGTCGGCCCCGAGTGTTGCGCTCGGCGAACGAGGCTGATTCGCCTGCGTCGGAAAAGTCACGGGCACCACGGAACGACCAGAGTGGGCGTAAGCCGCATGCTAGCGGCGAGAAGTCCCGTGGAACGCCGGTCGCAGAGCGCCCAGGTGAATCGCGTAAGGGTGGGAGGCGCAATGATGGTGCTGGGCGTTCGCCGGGGCTAGCCAATAAGCCCGCAGGTGACGGCCAGCGTCCTGGTTTCGGGCGTGACCGCAACAAGAAATCCTAAAGAGTTCTAGTGCTGCGCAGAGGGATAGCGACTGTCCCACTGCGCAGTGCATTGCTCTATTGGCACTCCGGCGTTATTGAGCGTCGAAAGCCTGACCATTGATCCCGGCACTGTCCGGGCCCATTAGGTATAGGTAGACAGGCATGATTTCGGCGGGAAGCGGATTGACGATCGGATTCTCTCCCGGGTAGGCCTTGGCGCGCATGTCAGTGCGGGTTGCGCCGGGGTTGATGCTGTTAGCTCGGACCGGTGAGGTGTCGTCCATTTCGTCTGCCAGCACCTGCATCAATCCCTCGGTAGCAAACTTCGACACTGCATAGGCACCCCAGTAGGCGCGCCCTTTGCGGCCAACACTGCTTGATGTGAAGACTACCGATGCGTCCTTGGCCAGCTTGAGCAACGGGAGCAGGGTACTGGTCAGCATGAACATCGCGTTCACATTTACCTGCATCACCCGCATGAAGTTGTCGCCGGACAACTGCTCGAGAGGCGTGCGCGGCCCCACGATTGCCGCATTATGCAAGATGCCGTCGATATGCCCGAATTCGCGTTCGACCATAGCGGCCAGTCCATCATATTGATGAGGCAGCGCGGTTTCCAGATTCAACGGGATGACTGCGGGGCGGGGGTGCCCCGCCGCTTCTATATCGTCATAGACGCGGTTTAGATTTTCTTCGTTCTTACCGAGCAACAGCACCGTAGCTCCGTGAGCGGCATAGGCCTTAGCTGCGGCTTCTCCGATGCCGCGACCGGCCCCGGTAACCAGAATGATGCGCCCTTCGAGGAGGTCGGGGCGGGCGGAGTACTCGAACATCGGGATGCCTCGTAAATCGATATTAATATTTGGCGCTCGGCAGCCGCTGCCGAGCGGATAGCATCGGGGAGGTTGCGCTATTGCCAATTCAGCAGGCGCACAACGCTCGATCCAGAACTCGACGCAGCTCCAACGGATGATCGATCACAACATCCGCGCCCCAGTTACCGGGGTTGTCCTCGGGGTGGATGTAGCCGTAGCTCACCGCGGCCGTTCTGCTTCCGGCGGCGCGGCCGGATTCGATATCCCGCAGGTCGTCGCCGACGAACAGCACTGCAGATGGATCGAGGTTGAGTTTTTTGCATGCCAGGAGCATAGGCTCGGGATCCGGCTTGCTATTTTTGACGTGGTCAGGACAGATCAGAACCGCAGAGCGGGAGGCTAGGCCCAGCTGATGCATGATTGGTTCCGCAAAACGCAGTGGTTTGTTGGTCACAACCCCCCAAAGCAGGTTTGCCTGCTCAATCTCATTGAGTAATTCGGCCATGCCTTCATAGAGGTGGCTGTGTACTGCGCAATTTTCCTGATATCGCTCGAGAAACTCGAGACGCAGTTCTTCGAACTCGAGCGATAGCGGATCAACGTCGAATGCGCTGAGCACCATGGCTCTTGCTCCGCCAGACACCACATCACGAATCTGTTGTCCCGCAACGGGCGTCAGACCACGGGCAATTCGCATGGCTTGCGCGACGGCGATGAAGTCGGGAGCGGTATCGAGCAGAGTACCGTCCATGTCGAACAGAACAGCGCGCAGGCGCATCATGCCTCCTTGATGGTCTGAACCATATAGTTGACATCGACGTCCGCGGACAGCTTGTAGTGCTTGGTGAGCGGGTTATAAGTTAGGCCGATTATGTCTTTGACTGCCAGGCCGGCGTCGCGGCTCCAGGCACCCAGTTCCGATGGCCGGATGAATTTCTTGAAGTCGTGGGTGCCTCGCGGAAGCAACTGCAGCACGTACTCTGCGCCAATAATGGCTAACGCGTAGGCTTTCGGATTGCGGTTGATCGTGGAGAAAAATACCTGTCCGCCTGGCTTGACCAGTGCACAGCAGGCGCGGATGACCGATGCCGGATCAGGTACGTGTTCCAGCATCTCAAGGCAGGTGACGACATCGAATTGTTCTGGTGCTTCCTCTGCCATCGCTTCGGCAGTGATCTGCCTATAATCAATGTCAAGCCCGGACTCGAGAAGGTGTAGGCGCGCTACCGACAGCGGAGCTTCGCCCATATCTATGCCGATTACCTTGGCTCCGCGCTGGGCCATGGATTCGCTCAGAATTCCACCGCCACAGCCAATATCGATGACCTTCTTGCCTGCTAGCCCAACGTGTTCGTCTATCCAGTTCACTCGAAGCGGGTTGATCTCGTGCAGCGGCTTGAACTCGCTTTCGCGGTCCCACCAACGATGCGCAAGGGCTTCGAATTTGGCGATTTCAGCGTGGTCGACGTTGCTCATGATCCGGTCCGTTTGAAGGCTGAGGGAGAAGCTTGAGCTGCAAACGCTCATGTTGCCAGCTTCGGATAGATGGTGGGTGCATCAGCCGCCCACAGTTTGTATGTCAGTTTGTCGCGATAACAGGTTCTATATGGACACGAACGCGTCAAGACTTGTCCGTCCCTGCGATCCGTTCAGCCCATTGGCGGGCATTGGCTATTATCCGCTGCTCATCCATGCGGGTCAGGCTGCCATTATCAAGCAGCTGCTTGCCGCCGACCCACACATGCCGGACCGTGTCCCTGCCGGTGGAGTAGATCAACTGGGAGACGGGGTCGTATATAGGTTGTTGAGCTAGGCCCGAGAGGTCGAACGCGACCAGATCTGCGAACTTGCCGACCTCCAGCGATCCGGTATGGTCGTCCAGCCCCATGGCCCGTGCTCCGTTGAGCGTAGCCATGCGTAGCGCCCGATGAGCGTCCAGTGCTGTAGCCGATCCGGCGACTGCCTTTGCCAGCAGGGCGGCGGTGCGTGTCTCGCCTAGCAGATCCAAATCGTTATTGCTCGCGGCGCCGTCGGTTCCGATCGCAACGTTGATTCCAGCTTCCCAGAGGCGTTCCACGGGACAGAAGCCGCTGGCGAGCTTGAGGTTGGATTCAGGGCAGTGAATGACGCTGCAATTATGCTCAGTGAGCAGTTCGATATCTTCATCATCGACCTGCGTCATGTGCACCGCCTGGAATCGCGGCCCGAGTAGCTGAAGTCGTGCAAGCCGCGCTAAGGGTCTCTCGCCACTCTTCTGCAGCGCCTCCTGAACCTCATGGGCAGTTTCGTGGACATGCATATGAACCCCTGCGTCCATCTCCGCCACCAGTATGCGAATGTTCTCAAGCTTGTCGTCCGTGACTGAATACGGCGCGTGCGGTCCGAAGGCAACCGTGATGCGCGGGTGGTGCTTAAGGTCGTCGAAGAGTGCGACGCCATTGCGCAGCGCTTCGTCAGCGTCCCGGGCACCGGGGATCGGAAAGTCCAGGACGGGAATGGTGATCTGTGCTCGCACGCCATACTTGTGCACGAGCGCGCTTACGACGTTGGGATAGAAGTACATGTCTGAAAAGCACGTGATGCCGCTTTTCAACTGTTCGGCAATGGCAAGCTCGCTGCCGCTTTGGACGAAAGCTTCGTCAACCCACCGGGTTTCAGCCGGCCAGATATGGTCTTTAAGCCAGCGCTGTAAGGGCAGGTCATCGGCGAGGCCGCGAAACAGGGTCATGGCTGCATGCCCGTGTGCGTTAACGAGGCCAGGTGCGAGCAGCATCCCCTCTAGATCGCGCGTTTCATTGGCCGCATATTTAAGTGCTTCAGCTTTCGGTGCGATAAGCGCGATACGGCCGTCTCGAATTCCGAGCCCGTGCCCTTTCAGTACCACCCCTGCAGGTTCTACCGGAACCAGCCAGGTTGGAAAGAGAAGCAGATCTAGGGGGGCGCCGCTTTGCGGGGACATGAGAAGCCATGACTTAGTAGAAAGGCGTTAGTGTAATGGCTGAAGGGCCCAGTTTGAAGAAAGGCAGTGAGGCGTCAGGGCTGCATGCAATCCATCATTTATATAGGTGGCCTTTGGATGTGCGCCGGGCGTGGCCAAACGCATAAAGTCTGAATTAACGGTTGACGGTAGTTTTCAGGCCCCTATAATGCGCACCACTTCCGGCGCAGTCCTTAAGCAAAACCTCTTGCAAATCAAAAGGTTAGCGAGATAAAAGGGTTGCACTGGTGGCGGATTCGAGTAGAATGCGCCGGGCTGGCAGGGCGGTGGTTTAGCGCTGCTGGTGGCTTCGGTCAGGTTGATCGGAAGCGGTTGAAAGAGGTGGTTGACAGCGGTTTTGAACGCTGTATGATTCGCCTCCCGCTGATGAGAGACGCAAGTTGATCTGAAGCGCAAGCGGTTGAGAAGAAAGAAAAACTTCTTCAAAAACAGCTTGACAGGTAAC